>NZ_BMVE01000006.1 GCF_014650555.1 Streptomyces goshikiensis
CATTGTGGGAAAGCCCCGCACCAGGTAACTGGTGCGGGGCTTTTCTGCGTTTACGGGCAGATCGGCGACCCGCGCCGGGGCGCACCGTTCCACCAGTCCGCCGGAGGGCTCGGGGAGGCTATAGGCGGCCGGCGGACTTGAGGGCCAGGTAGGCGTCGGCGAGGGCCGGGGCGAGGGTGTCGGGGGTGGTGTCGACGACGTGGACGCCGTGGCGGGAGAGCTGCTCGGCCGTACGTCGGCGCTGGGCCTGGGACTGGGTGCCCGCGGCGGCCTCGTAGATCGCGGCCGCGTCGCCGCGGGAGCGGGTCATCTCGGCGACGTGCGGGTCCGCGACCGAGGCCAGCAGGACCGTGTGCCGCTGGGTGAGCCGGGGGAGGAGGGGCAGCAGGCCTTCCTCGATCGGGGCCGCGTCGAGGCTGGTCAGCAGGACGACCAGGGAGCGGCGCGGGGCGCTGCGGAGGATGGTGGAGACCAGGGCGCGGGAGTCGGTTTCGACGAGCTCCGGTTCCAGGGTGGCCATGGCGTTGACGAAGGCGGGCAGGGTGTCCGCGGCCGAGCGGGCCTGGACCAGCGCGCGGGGGCGGCGGTCGTGGGCGAGGAGGTCGACGCGGTCGCCGGCGCGGGTCGCCAGGGCGGCCAGGAGCAGGGCCGCGTCCATGGCGGAGTCCAGGCGGGGGGCGTCGCCGACGCGGCCCGCGGACGTACGGCCGGTGTCGAGGCAGATCAGGATGTGGCGGTCGCGCTCGGGGCGCCACGTACGGACGGCCACCGCGGGCCGGCGGGCGGTGGCGCGCCAGTCGATGGAGCGGGTGTCGTCGCCGGGGACGTAGTCGCGGAGGCTGTCGAACTCGGTGCCCTCACCGCGCGTCAGGAGGCTGGTGCGGCCGTCGAGTTCGCGGAGCCGGGCCAGTCGGGAGGGCAGGTGCTTGCGGCTGGTGAAGGGCGGCAGGACGCGGACCGTCCAGGGGACGGTGTGGGCTCCCTGGCGGGCGAGGAGGCCGAGCGGTCCGTACGAACGGATCGTCACGCGGTCGGCGTGGCGGTCGCCGCGGCGGGTGGGCAGCAGACGGGTGGTCAGGCGGCGGCGTTCGCCGGCGGGGACGACCAGGTCGTGCCGGGACGCCGCGGGTTCGGTGCCGGGGAGCCAGGCGCTCGGGGGCCAGGCGTCGCGGACGCGGGCGCGGAGCCTGCGGGTGCCCGGGTTGGTCACCGTCAGGTGCACGTCGGCCGGTTCGCCCAGGCGTACGGAGGTGTCGCCGGAGCGGTCCAGCCGCAGGGTGCGGACGGGCGCGGCGAGGGCGTAGTCGAGCGCGCAGGCCACGGCGAGGGGGCCGTTGACCGCGAGCATGCCCGTCCAGCTCGGTTCGAGGAGGCCTACGGGGATGCTGCCGAGGGCCGCGAGCAGCGCGGCGCGTCCGGTGAGGGCCATCAGCGCGGGACGGGGACGTGGGAGAGGATCGCCGAGATGACCGAGTCGGAGGTGACGCCTTCCATTTCGGCTTCCGGGCGTAGTTGTACGCGGTGGCGCAGGGTGGGCAGGGCGAGGGCCTTCACGTCGTCGGGGGTGACGTAGTCGCGTTCGCTCAGCCAGGCCCAGGCGCGGGCGGTGGCCAGCAGGGCGGTCGCGCCGCGGGGGGAGACGCCGAGGGTGAGCGAGGGGGATTCGCGGGTGGCGCGGCAGATGTCGACGACGTATCCGGCGATCTCGGGGGAGACGCTCACGTTCGCCACGGCGTCGCGGGCGGCCGCGAGGTCGGCGGGGCCGGCGACGGGGCGGATGCCGGCGGCGTGCAGGTCGCGCGGGTTGAAGCCGGCGGCGTGCCGGGTGAGGACGCCGATCTCGTCGGCGCGGGAGGGCAGCGGGACGGTGAGTTTGAGGAGGAAGCGGTCCAGCTGGGCTTCGGGGAGGGGGTAGGTGCCCTCGTACTCGACCGGGTTCATGGTGGCGGCGACGAGGAAGGGTTCGGGGAGGGCGCGCGGTGTGCCGTCGACGGTGACCTGTCGTTCCTCCATGGCTTCGAGGAGGGAGGACTGGGTCTTGGGAGGGGTCCGGTTGATCTCGTCGGCGAGGAGGAGGTTGGTGAAGACCGGGCCGTTCTGGAAGGAGAACTCGGCGGTGCGGGCGTCGTAGACGAGGGAGCCGGTGACATCGCTCGGCATCAGGTCGGGGGTGAACTGGACGCGCTTGGTGTCGAGTTCGAGGGAGGCGGCGAGGGCCCGTACGAGGAGGGTCTTCGCGACGCCGGGGACGCCTTCGAGGAGGACGTGGCCGCGGCACAGGAGCGCGACGACGAGGCCGGTGACGGCCGGGTCCTGGCCGACGACGGCCTTGCCGATCTCGGTGCGGATCGCTTCCAGTGAGGAGCGGGCGCTGTCCGTGGTGGCCGTCATGAGGTGCGGACCTCTCTTTCGAGGGCGTCGAGTTGGTCGGCGAGCGCGACGAGTGCCGCGTCGTCGGCGGGGATGGGGCCGAAGAGCAGGGTGGTGACGTCGTGCGCGCCGCCGGGGATGCGGGCGCAGACGCCGGGGACGAGCGCCTCGGGTGCGTGGGCCCGGCCGGGCGGTACGCCGACGAGTGCGGCCAGGCGTTCGCGGGTGGCGGCGCGCAGGACGGTGGCGGCGCGGTCGCGGGCCCCGGCCTTGCGGTAGAGACGGGCGCGGCCCTCGGCGGCCTCGGAGGCGCGGACGGCCACGGGCAGTTGTTCGGTGACGAGCGGGCCGAGGCGGCGGGCGCGCCAGAGGGCGGCGAGGGTGGCGGCCACCAGGAGCTGGAGCAGGGCCCAGCCCCAGCCGGCGGGGACGAGTTCCAGGAGGGACTTGTCCTCGGGGTCTTCGCCGGCGGGGGCGGTGTCGGCGGGGCTGGGCAGGTACCAGACGACCCCCGGGCGGGAGCCGAGGAGTTGGAGGGCGAGGGAGGCGTTGCCCTCGTGGGCGAGGGTGCGGTTGAGCAGGATCGTGTCGGAGCCGAGGAGGACGGTGTCTCCGCCGGGGGTGGCGGTGGGGAGGACGAGGAGGGTGGGGTTGCCGTCGCTGGGGTAACAGGCGGTGGCCCCGGGGGTGTCGGTGGCGTAGCGGTGCTCGCCGCCGGTGTCGGCGCGGCCCGCGGCGTGGGCGGCGGGGAGGGCGCAGCCGGGGTCGAGACGTTTGTGGTGGGCGGTGCCGTCGGTGCGGGCGCCGGGGGCGAGCTGCGGCAGGGTGGGGCCGCCGGGGGCGACGAGGACGGTGCGGCCGCCGGAGAGGTCGATGGCGGAGCGGACGGCGCGGAGCTGGCTGTCGCCGAGCAGGTCGGGGGCGGTGACCACGAGGGTGGTGCCCGGTCCGGCGGCGTCGGCGGCTTCGCGGGCGGTGGTGACGACCTGGCTGGTGACGCCGCGCTGCGCCAGCAGTTCGGCGAGGGCGCGGCTGCCGTAGGGGTCGGCGGAGCGGGGGTCGAGGTGGCCGTGGTGGTTGCCGGACTGGAGGGCGGCGAGGGCTGTGGAGCCGGCGAGGAGCACGGCGAGGGCGATGAGGAAGCCGCGGGTCCGGGTCCACAGCTGGGCGCCGGTGGGCGCGGTGGAGGTCCCGGTCATGCGGTGGGTCCCGTCAGGAGCGGCTTGGCGCGTTCCAGGGCGAGGTCGAGGGTGCGCAGCCGGGCGTAGGTGTCGGGGTCGCCGGTGCGGCCGCCGTAGGTGACGTCGTCGAAGGCGCGGGCCGCCGCGCGGAGGTCGGCGGCGTGATGGGGGAGGGGGCCGGCGGCTTCGGCGGCGGCCTCGTCGGCGGTGCGGCCGGGGCGGGGGTCGAGCAGGGTGCGCTCTTCCAGGGAGCGGACGACGGCGCGCATGCGTTCCTGGACGGCTTCGGTCCAGCGGCCGGCGGTGGCGTGGGCTTCGGCGGCCGCGCGGTGGTCGGCGGCGCTGCGCGGGCCGTCGTCGAAGAGGGTGCCGGGGTCGGTGGCGGTCCGGTGGGGGGTGCCGAGCCGCCACCAGAGGGCGGCGATGACGAGGAGGGTCAGCAGGAGGACGGCGAGGAGGCCGAGGCCGCCTCCGGGGGTGGCCCCGGAGGCGCGGCCGAAGAGTTCGTCGACCCATTCCCAGAAGCGGTCGAGGGCGCGTTCGATGAGCCCGGGGTCGTTCTGGTGGTAGACGGGCTTGGACAGTTCGCGTTCGGCCGCCTCGCGGGCGGGGTCGCGCGGTGTGGTCACCGGTGGTGTCGGTGCGCCGGGCAGTGCGGCCGCGGCGCGGATGATGAGGCCCCCCGTACTCATCGGCGCGTCAGCCTCCGGTGGGCGGGGCCGTCGCGTCGGCTCCGTAGTTCTCCAGGCCGGCCGCGCGGGCGAGTTCCAGGTCGAGGGCTTCGCGCCGGATGCGCTGGTCGATGTACAGGAGGACGGTGACGCCGGACTGGATCGGCATGGTGATGGTGAGGGCGATGACGCTGCCGATCGCGGTGAGGATCAGGGAGCCCCAGCTGTTGAGGGCGGTGCCGTCGGCGAGGCCTTCCAGTCCGCCGCCGAAGAGGGCGACGGAGACGGCCAGCAGCGGGTAGACGATGATCGCCGACACCAGGGCGGTGATGAGGGCGGTGAGCGCCGTGATGCCGAAGATCCGCCACCAGGAGCCGTTCACCAGCTTCGACGAGCGGGCCAGCGCGGTGCGGATGGTGGCCTTCTCCAGCATCAGCGCGGGTGAGGCGAGGCTGAGCCTGATCCACAGCCAGGTGACGAGGACGGCCGCGGCGAGGCCGCCGAGGACTCCGAGGCCGAGGCTGCCGGCCAGGACGCCGGGCAGGATCAGCAGGACGAAGACGGTGACGGCGCCGAAGCCGATGAGCAGGGTCAGTCCGGCGAGCCGGAGCAGCTGGCCGCGGGCGTCGCGCCAGGCGCCGCCGACGGTGGAGGGCCGGCCGAGGACGGCCCTGCTGAAGATCATGGTGAGCATGGCGGTGACCAGAAGTCCGCCGAGGAGCTGGAGGAGGTAGGCGGCGAGGGTCAGCAGGGCGCTGGTGTCGCTGAAGTCCTCCATGCGCGCCTGTGAGCCGGGCTCGATGGTGAGGCGGTCGCCGGAGTACTTCTGCACGAGCACGCTGAAGACCTGGACCAGTACCGCGACGGCGAGGCTGATGGAGAGCACCGAGCGCCAGTGCGTACGCATGGTGGTGACGGCGCCGTCGAGGATCTCGCCGAGGCCGAGGGGGCGCAGCGGGATGACGCCGGGCTTGGCCGCCGGGGGCGGCCCCCAGGTGCCCCAGCCGCCGCCCGCGCCGCCGGTGCCACCTGTGCCGTTCTGGCCGCCGTACGGGGTGCCGTACCCCCGGCTGTCACCCGTTTGGGCGTACGAGCGCCCGCCGGCGCCCTGCTGGGGCCGCTGCGGGGGTGTGGCGGGGGTGTCGGACGCTCCGGTGCCGGGGCTCGACCACTGGCCGGGCGGGGGCTGCTCGGCGGACCACTTCTGGTCGCCGGCGGGCCGCGCGGGCGGCTGGGTGCCCTCGGCGCCCTCGCCGTCGGACGGGGATCCGGGCGTCGCCCAGCCCGGAGAGTCGTTCATCGTCGCTCCTTCACGCGTGCCCGCCGGGGCGGGCGCGCTGGTCGGCTGCCATCGTGCCACGGGGGAACGCCGGGGGGACCGGCCGTCCCCCCGGTATCCCGGCCGCCCGTACTCTCAATTGTCGCCCGGATCCGGGGGAGACTGGAGGTCCTGATCACCACGCAGGTCCGAGGGGCGATTTCCAGCCCTTTTGGCTGTGGGACAGCTCACCGCCAGGTAACGATTAGCTAATGGGATGATGTCAAGCATGAAGGGACGAGTCCTTGTCGTCGACGACGACACCGCGCTGGCCGAGATGCTCGGCATTGTGCTGCGTGGAGAAGGTTTTGAGCCGTCGTTCGTAGCGGACGGTGACAAGGCGCTGGCTGCCTTCCGGGAGGCGAAGCCGGATCTCGTGCTGCTCGACCTGATGCTGCCCGGACGGGACGGCATAGAGGTCTGCAGACTGATCCGGGCCGAGTCCGGGGTGCCGATCGTCATGCTCACCGCGAAGAGCGACACGGTGGACGTCGTCGTGGGCCTGGAGTCCGGGGCCGACGACTACATCGTCAAGCCGTTCAAGCCGAAGGAGCTGGTGGCCCGCATCCGGGCCCGCCTGCGCCGGTCGGAGGAGCCCGCGCCCGAGCAGCTGGCCATCGGTGACCTGGTCATCGACGTGGCCGGGCACTCGGTCAAGCGGGACGGCGCCTCGATCGCGCTGACCCCGCTCGAATTCGACCTGCTGGTCGCCCTCGCGCGCAAGCCCTGGCAGGTCTTCACCCGTGAGGTGCTGCTGGAGCAGGTCTGGGGCTACCGGCACGCGGCGGACACCCGCCTGGTCAACGTGCACGTGCAGCGGCTGCGCTCCAAGGTCGAGAAGGACCCGGAGCGCCCCGAGATCGTAGTGACGGTGCGTGGTGTCGGCTACAAGGCCGGACCGAGCTGACGTGCAGCCCGGCAAGCCCCCCAGCGGCTCCCGCCGAGGAGTCCTGCGGGGCGGTCGGCCGCTCCGTGCGGCCGACGGCGCACCCGGCGGCCCCGTGCTGCGGCTGTTCATACGCCTCCTGCGCCGGCCGCTGCTTCCGGCTGTCCGGCTGTGGCGGCGCAACATCCAGCTCCGGGTGGTCGCGGCGACCCTGCTGATGTCGCTGGCCGTGGTGCTCGCGCTGGGGTTCGTCGTCGTCGCCCAGGTCAGCAAGGGCCTCCTCGATGCCAAGGAGCAGGCGGCGCAGAGCCAGGCCGCGGGCGGGTTCGCCGTCGCCCAGGAGAAGGCCAACACGCCGTCGGCCGCGGACGGGCCCGACGCCACCGACAACAAGGTCGGCCGGGACGCCAGTACCTGGATGAACTCGCTGGTCAAACAGCTCGCCAGTGGTGGCCAGACGGCCTTCGAGGTGGCCGCGCTCGGCGCCGGCACCGGTGAGCAGGGCCCGCCCGGCGCCCAGGGCGTCAAGGGCGCCCGCGCCTCCGGGAACGTGGATCCGACCGCGAGCGTCCCGCTGGGGCTGCGCAAGGCCGTCAACCACGCCACCGGCACCTTCAAGACCTTCTCGGAGATCAAGTACACCTCCGGGTCCGACGAGAAGGCGCCCGAGCCCGCGCTGGTGGTGGGCAAGCGGCTCACCGACATCAACGGCGACCCGTACGACCTGTACTACCTCTTCCCGCTGACCCAGGAGGAGGAGTCCCTCAACCTGGTCAAGGTAACCTTCGCCACCGCCGGCGTGTTCGTGGTCGTCCTGCTCGGCGCCATCGCCTGGCTCGTCGTACGCCAGGTCGTGACCCCCGTCCGGATGGCCGCCGGGATCGCCGAGCGGCTCTCGGCCGGGCGGCTCCAGGAGCGGATGAAGGTCACCGGCGAGGACGACATCGCCCGCCTGGGCGAGGCCTTCAACAAGATGGCCCAGAACCTCCAGCTCAAGATCCAGCAGCTGGAGGACCTGTCCCGGCTGCAGCGCCGCTTCGTCTCCGACGTCTCGCACGAGCTGCGGACCCCGCTCACCACCGTCCGGATGGCCGCCGACGTCATCCACGACGCCCGGGTCGACTTCGATCCCGTCACCGCACGCTCCGCCGAACTCCTTGCCGGGCAGCTCGACCGCTTCGAGTCGCTGCTCGCCGACCTGCTGGAGATCAGCCGGTTCGACGCGGGCGCGGCCGCGCTGGAGGCCGAACCCGTCGACCTGCGCGACGTCGTGCGCCGGGTCATCGACGGCGCCGAGCCGCTCGCGGAGCACAAGGGCACCCGCATCCGGGTCCTCGGCGACACCCAGCCGGTGATAGCGGAGGCCGACGCCCGCCGTGTGGAGCGGGTGCTGCGCAACCTCGTCGTCAACGCCGTGGAGCACGGCGAGGGCCGCGACGTGGTGGTCCGGCTCGCCTCGGCGGGCGGCGCCGTCGCCGTCGCCGTACGGGACTACGGGGTCGGGCTCAAGCCCGGCGAGGCCACCCGCGTCTTCAACCGCTTCTGGCGGGCCGACCCGGCCCGCGCCCGCACCACCGGCGGGACCGGCCTCGGCCTGTCCATCGCCGTCGAGGACGCCCGGCTGCACGGCGGCTGGCTCCAGGCGTGGGGCGAGCCGGGCGGCGGCTCCCAGTTCCGGCTGACCCTGCCGAGGACCGCCGATGAGCCGCTGCGCGGATCCCCGATCCCGCTGGAGCCCGAGGACTCCCGGGGCAACCGCGCCCGGGCCGCCGCCGAGGCGGCCGGCGCGGGCACCGCACCGGCCCACCGGCCCCGGGAGGGCGCGGACCGCTCGCCGATACCCCCGCGCTCCGCGGTCGCCGGCGCGCTCCCGGTCCCCGCGGACCCGACGGCCCTGCCGGGCAACGGGTCCCGCGTCGTGGCCAGGGGAGCCGACCAGGCAGCGCAGGAGCAGTCAGCAGAGGATGGAACAGGTGGACGCTGAGCCCAGGAGTTCCCGCGCGCCGGGCCGCCGGAGGCCCCCCGCGGGCCGGTGCGGCGCGCTCGGTGCGACCGCGCTGACCGGGCTGCTGCTCGCCGGCTGCGCCTCGATGCCCGACAGCGGCGAGATCCGGCAGGTGCAGGCCTCCCACGGCGTCGACTCCCAGGTCCGCGTGTTCGGGGTGCCGCCCGCCGACAAGGCCAGCCCGGCCGAGATCGTCGACGGCTTTCTTGAGGCGATGACGAGCGACGACCCGATGCTCGACACCGCCCGCAAGTACCTCACCGAGGACGCCGCGAAGAACTGGAAGCCCGGCTCCGCCGTCACCGTCCTGTCCGCCGGCCTCGACCGGTACCCGGTGCCCGGCGAGAAGGAGCCCGACCAGCCCCGCTGGAAGGTCACCGGCAAGAAGCTCGCCACGGTGGACGAGCGCAGCGCGTACCAGCCGGAGACCGGCGGCGGGCGGTACGAGGAGTACCTCCAGCTGGTCCAGGTCAACAAGCAGTGGCGGATCGCGACCCCGCCCAGCAGCCTCGTGCTCAGCGAGTCCGACTTCCAGCGCATCTACAAGCCGGTCAACAAGTACTACTTCGCGGGCGGCACGCTCGTGGCCGACCCGGTGTACGTGCGTCAGCGCAGCGACCCGGAATCGCGGATGGACCCCACCACGCAGACGGTGCAGTCGCTGCTGGCCGGGCCCTCGAAGTGGCTCGGGCCCGTCGTCACCTCCAGCTTCCCCAGCGGGACGGCGCTGCGCGACGGCACCAAGTCCCTTTCGTACGACGGCCAGAACACGCTGCGGGTGCCGCTGAACGCGAAGGCCGACAACGTCGCCCACCCGCAGTGCCAGCGGATGGCCGCCCAACTCCTGTACACGGTCAAGGACCTGACGGCCTCGCGGCTCGACCGGGTCGAACTCCTGCTCTCCGACGGCAAGTCCTCGCTGTGCTCGGTGACCGGCGGGGCGGCGGCGGCCATCGCCAACCGGGTGCCGAGCCCCGACCACCAGTACTACGTCGACAAGGACTCCCGGCTCGTCCGGATGACCCTCGACGTCACCAGCGAGGACCAGCAGCACCAGGCCAAGCCCGAGCCGGCGCCCGGGCCGCTGTCCACCGCCACCGCGTTCAAGGTCGGCTCGGCGGCGGTCTCCTACGACGAGAAGCGCGCCGCGGTGGTCTCCCAGGACGGGCGCGGGCTGTACGTCGTCAACCTGACGACGGCCGGCCCGATGCCGGCGTCGGTCCTCAGCAGCGCGGCGGGCAAGCTGACCGCGCCCAGCTGGGACGCCCTGGGCGACCTGTGGATCGCGGACACGGATCCGCAGAACGCGGCGCTGTGGCGGGTGCCGGGCGGGACGGGGACCCCGCAGAAGGTCGAGGTCGCCGGGCTCGGCAGCGGGCGGATCTCCGCGCTGAAGGCCTCCTCCGACGGGGTGCGGATCGCGCTGCTCGTCGAGAAGGAGGGCTCGCGCAAGAACCTGTTCATCGGGCGCGTCGAGCGGCCCGAGAGCAAGGCGGACGCCTCGGCGGTGTCGGTGCGCGAGCTGCGCCCGGGGGCCCCGCAGATGGCCGAGGTGACGGCGATGAGCTGGGCGCCGCGCGGCCGGCTGCTGGTGGTCGGCCGGGAGAGCGGCGGGGTCATGCAGGCCCGTTACATGCTGGCCGACGGGTCGATGGTCGCGGCGGGGCTGCCCGGGGCGGCCGGACTGAGCGCGATCGCGGCGTCGGAGGACGAGAGCAAGCCGGTGGTGGCGTTCTCTGAGGACGGCATCGTCTGGCTGCCGCCGGGTGCGCAGTGGCGTACGGCGGCGGCGGGCGGCAGGGCGCCGGTCTATCCGGGCTGACCGGCTGCCCACCGGCTGCCGCTCGTGGCTGACCGGCGCTGACCGGCGCTGACCGGGGCCGAGCTGCGACTGCTCGCGGCCGACCGGGGCTGAGCTGCGGCTGACCGCGGGTGAGCTGCGGCTGACCGCGACTGACCGCTGCCGGGCCGCGGGTTTCGCGCCCCTGTGCGGGGTTGTCCACAGGGGTGGCGCGGTGCTGCCCGGCGCGGCACGGTGAGCGGTGTGCGCGGATGGTGGCGGGAGCTCGCGGGGCTGGTGCTGCCGGTGGGCTGCGCCGGCTGCGGGGCCGGCCGCGAACCGCTGTGCGGCGGGTGCCGGGCGGCGCTCAGTGGGGCCGGGGCGGGGTGTGTGCGGCCCGCTGCGGCGCCGGCGGGGCTGCCCGCGGTGTATGCGGCCGCCGCGTACGGCGGGGCGGTACGAGGGGTCGTACTGGCGCACAAGGAGCGCGGGGCGCTGCCGCTGGCCGGGGCGCTCGGCACGGCCCTCGCGGCGGCCGTCCGGACCGCCGCGCCGGGGTGCGCGGGGGAGTTGGTGCTGGTTCCGGTTCCGTCGGCGCGCCATCGCGTGCGGGCGCGCGGGCACGACCCGGGGCGCAGGATCGCGCTGGCCGCCTCCGCGCGGCTGCGGCGGACCGGGGTGCCGGCGCGGGTGGCGCCCGTACTGAGGCTCAGGCGTGCGGTGGCGGACCAGGCGGGTCTGGGGGCGCGGGAGCGCCGGGCGAACCTGGCGGGGGCCCTGGAGGTGTCCCGGGGCGGGGTGGAGCTGCTGGCCAGGGGGGCCGCGGCGGCGCCGGAGGGCCGGCCGGGCGGGCCCCGGATCGTGCTCGTGGACGATGTGGTCACCACCGGCGCCTCGCTCGCCGAGGCGGCCCGGGCGGTGCGCGCGGCGGGGATCGGCCCGGTGGCCGCGGCGGCCGTGGTCGCCGCTCCGGCGGGCGCGTTCGGATGGGGAGATACCCCCCGCAACCCGGACAGAGCAAAAAACCCGTGAATAGATTTGGAACTGGAGGGGAAGGCGCATCGTTGCAGGTAGTACGAGGGACAGACCACCTGATCGGAGGTACGTTCCGGTAGCGGGTGCCGACAACCGCCATAGAGGGATATGTTCGGTTGTGAGGAACTGGCGAGCCTTGGGCCCCACGCATCGGATCGCATGTTTCGAAATATTTCGGATCTTCGTGTCAGAGGCTGTCTCTCGACTCCGAAGTCGGTGGGGTGTAGATCTTGCCGATGGGGGAGGAGGAGGTGAAAGTCGCCAAGTCCGAGGCTCCGGTGCTCACCGGAGTCTGGTGCGAAAGGGAGACGCTTCGCCCCTGGGGCGGAGCTATCCGGGAACGGAGTTCTGCGTGGACATCGTCGTCAAGGGCCGCAAGACCGAAGTGCCCGAGCGGTTCCGCAAGCACGTGGCAGAGAAGCTGAATCCCGAGCGGATCCAGAAGCTCGACGCCAAGGTGATCAGCTTGGACGTCGAGGTGTCCAAGGAGCACAACCCGCGCCAGGCCGACCGTTCCGACCGCGTGGAGATCACCCTGCACTCGCGGGGACCCGTCATCAGGGCGGAAGCGGCAGCCGCCGACGCGTACGCGGCGCTGGACCTGGCTCAGGACAAGCTGGAGGCCCGGCTGCGCAAGCAGCACGACAAGCGCTACACGCGCCGTGGCAACGGCCGGCTCTCGGCGGCGGAGGTCGCCGACGTGGTGCCGGGCGTCGCGCAGCTGAACGGCAACGGCCAGCCGTTCACCGAGGAGCAGGCGGACGCGATCCCGACGACGCGGATCGGCTCTCTGGAAGTGCAGGGCGAAGGCCCGCTCATCGTCCGGGAGAAGACCCACTCGGCCGCGCCCATGTCGCTCGATCAGGCTCTGTACGAGATGGAGCTGGTCGGCCACGACTTCTACCTGTTCGTCGACTCCGACACGAAGATGCCGAGTGTCGTCTACCGGCGCCACGGCTATGACTACGGAGTGATCCACCTCAACGCCGACGAGGCTTCCTCCTCGGCCGAGTCCGCCGCGGGCGCCGGCGGGGCGCTCGGCGGCTGACCTTCGTTCGCTGCCCCCGCGGGACGCGTGTCGTGTCCCGCGGGGGCACCTGTGTGAGTGACCCGGGCGGCGCGCGGACGGCGTGTATGCGCCAGCGTGGCTCGCGAGAGCCCCCGGGGGATGCCCCGGGCATGGAATCATGGCGGGCAGTCAACCGGCGGCCGACCCCGCACGGTTGGCGCGGCGGCTCGGCACATGCACATGCAGGGGGAGGAACGATGGCGGACGGCTTCGGACCGGTGCGCGGCGACGACGGTGCGAACTGCGGGGCTCCCGAGAGCCCTGCCGGGGAGCCGATCCGAGTCCTCGTGGTGGACGATCACGCGCTGTTCCGGCGAGGGCTGGAGATCGTGCTCGCCCAGGAGGAGGACATCCAGGTCGTCGGCGAGGCCGGGGACGGCGCGGAGGCCGTGGACAAGGCGGCCGACCTGCTGCCGGACATCGTGCTGATGGACGTGCGGATGCCGCGGCGGGGCGGGATCGAGGCGTGTACCTCGATCAAGGAAGTGGCCCCCTCCGCGAAGATCATCATGCTGACGATCAGCGACGAGGAGGCGGACCTCTACGACGCGATCAAGGCCGGCGCGACGGGATACCTGCTGAAGGAGATCTCGACGGACGAGGTGGCCACGGCGATCCGCGCGGTGGCCGACGGCCAGTCGCAGATCAGCCCCTCGATGGCGTCGAAGCTGCTGACCGAGTTCAAGTCGATGATCCAGCGCACCGACGAGCGCCGGCTGGTGCCGGCGCCGCGGCTGACGGACCGGGAGCTGGAGGTCCTGAAGCTGGTCGCCACCGGGATGAACAACCGGGACATCGCCAAGGAGTTGTTCATCTCCGAGAACACCGTGAAGAACCACGTGCGCAACATCCTGGAGAAGCTGCAGCTGCACTCCCGGATGGAAGCCGTGGTCTACGCGATGCGCGAGAAGATCCTCGAAATCCGCTGATCAGAGCGCCGCGAGCGCCGCCCTGACGGATTCCGCCTCCGCCGGGGAGGCGGCGCGCTCGACGCGGACCGCGTCGCAGCCGACCCAGCTCGCGGCCTCGCGCAGCGCCTGCGCCATCGGGCCGGCCGCCTTCGGGCTGGTCAGGGAGAGCTGGCGGGCCACCAGCGTGGTGCCCTCGCGGGCCGGGTCGACCCGGCCCTGGAGCCGGCCGCCCGCCAGCAGGGGCATCGCGAAGTAGCCGTGCATCCGCTTGGGCTTGGGGACGTACGCCTCCAGCCGGTGGGTGAATCCGAAGATCCGCTCCGTGCGCGGCCGGTCCCAGACCAGGGAGTCGAAGGGCGAGAGCAGCGTCGTGCGGTGGCGGCCCCGGGGCGGGGCGGCCAGGGCCTCCGGCGCGGCCCAGGCCGACTTGGACCAGCCCTCGACCTGCACCGGGACCAGGCCCGACTCCTCGACCACCGCGTCGAACTGCTCGCCCCCCAGGCGGTGGTAGTCCGCGATGTCGGCCCGCGTGCCGACTCCCAGGGACTGCCCGGCCAGGGCGACCAGGCGGCGCAGGCACTCGCGGTCGTCGAGGTCGTCGTGGAGCAGGGCGTCGGGTACGGCGCGCTCGGGCAGGTCGTACACCCGCTTCCAGCCACGGCGTTCGCTGCAGACCACCTCGCCGGTGTCGAGCAGCCACTCCACCGCGATCTTGGTCTCGGACCACTCGAACCACTCGCCGCCGTTCTTGGCGCCGCCCAGCTCGGTCGAGGTCAGCGGGCCGTCGGCCCGCAGGCGGTCCAGGACGGCCTTCGTCGAGAGCTCCTTGTCGCGCAGGACGTGCCAGCGGTGGCCGCGCGCCCGGCGGGCGCGGCGGCGGAACGCGAAGTGCGGCCACTCCTCGATGGGCAGGATGCAGGCCGCGTGCGACCAGTACTCGAAGGCGTGCCCGTCGCTCCAGTACGCCCGCTCCACCGCCGGCCGGCCGACCGCGCCCAGGCGCGCGTACGGGATCAGCTCGTGCGACCTGGCCAGGACTGAGATCGTGTCGAGCTGGACGGCGCCCAGGTGCCGCAGCACCCCGCGCACCCCGCCGCGCCGGTCCGGCGCGCCGATGAACCCCTGCGCGCGCAGGGCGATCCGCCGGGCCTCGTCGGCGGACAGGGACACGGTCGGGGTCGGCTGCGGTGCGGCGGCGGTGGTCATGCCGGCACCCTAGACGGCGTCACTGACAGCGGGCAGGTAGGGCAGCGCGGAGGGCAGCCCGAGGTCCGAGGGGAGCAGGGCGCCCACCCAGCAGTCGCGCAGGGTGTCCCTCGTCCGGAGCGCGGCCCGCATCGTGCCCTCCACGCGGAAGCCGGCCTTCTCGGCGACGGCCAGGGAGCCGTGGTTGCCGACCTCGGCGCGCCATTCCAGCCGTACGGCGCCCAGCTCGGTGAAGGCCCAGCGGGCGGCGGCCAGGACGGCCTCGGTCGTGTAGCCCCGGCCGCGGTGTTCCCTCACGGCCCAGTAGCCGATCTCGTACAGCCCGGGCCCGGGCAGGTGGATGCCGACGGAGGCGACCAGGGGGCCGTCCGGGGCGAGGCGCACGGCGAAGGCGTACCCGCTCTCCTCGCGCCAGCCGGCCGGGGCCACCTCGCCCACGAAGGACCGCGCGTGCTCGCGCCCGTAGGGGCTGGGGACCAGCGTCCAGCGCTGGATGCCGGGGTCCTGGCAGGCGGCGTACACCTCCTCCTCGTCGTCGGGACCGAAGGGGCGCAGCCGCAGCCGCGCAGTGTTCAGGGTGAGGGGCTCCATGACCGGATTCTGCGCGCCGCCGGCCGGACCCGGCGAATCAGTTTTCGCGCACACCGGCACCTTCCGGGTATCCCGTACGTTCTCATTCCGGGCACCCGTGCCCTGCGGATAGTGCGGACCTCCCGACGCGACCGCGTCCTCGCTTACGATGGCCGTTGCGGTGGGGCCCACCCTCCGTGCCCGTGTACGAACCAGTGCCAGGCCCGACCGGCAAGGAGACAAACCTCGGTGTCCGTCTTCAACAAGCTCATGCGTGCAGGCGAAGGCAAGATCCTGCGCAAACTGCACCGCATCGCGGACCAGGTCAACTCCATCGAAGAGGACTTCGTCAACCTCTCCGACGCCGAGTTGCGTGCGCTCACTGACGAATACAAGCAGCGCTACCAGGACGGCGAGAGCCTGGACGACCTGCTCCCCGAGGCCTTCGCGACCGTTCGCGAGGCCGCGAAGCGCGTCCTCGGCCAGCGCCACTACGACGTCCAGATCATGGGCGGCGCCGCGCTGCACCTCGGTTACGTCGCCGAGATGAAGACCGGTGAGGGCAAGACCCTCGTCGGCACGCTCCCCGCGTACCTGAACGCGCTGTCGGGCAAGGGCGTCCACCTGATCACGGTGAACGACTACCTCGCCGAGCGCGACTCCGAGCTGATGGGCCGGGTGCACAAGTTCCTCGGCCTGGAGGTCGGCTGCATCCTGGCGAACATGTCGCCGGCGCAGCGCCGCGAGCAGTACAACTCGGACATCACGTACGGCACGAACAACGAGTTCGGCTTCGACTACCTGCGCGACAACATGGCGTGGTCGCAGGACGAGCTGGTCCAGCGCGGCCACAACTTCGCCGTGGTCGACGAGGTCGACTCGATCCTCGTCGACGAGGCCCGTACGCCGCTGATCATCTCCGGCCCCGCCGACCAGGCCACGAAGTGGTACGCCGACTTCGCGAAGCTGGTCACCCGCCTGACCAAGGGCGAGCCCGGCCAGCCCCTCAAGGGCATCGAGGAGACCGGCGACTACGAGGTCGACGAGAAGAAGCGCACGGTCGCCATCCACGAGGCCGGTGTCGCCAAGGTCGAGGACTGGCTCGGCATCGAGAACCTCTACGAGTCGGTGAACACCCCGCTCGTCGGCTACCTGAACAACGCCATCAAGGCGAAGGAACTGTTCAAGGCCGACAAGGACTACGTCGTCATCGACGGCGAGGTCATGATCGTCGACGAGCACACCGGCCGTATCCTCGCCGGCCGCCGCTACAACGAGGGCATGCACCAGGCGATCGAGGCGAAGGAAGGGGTGGACATCAAGGACGAGAACCAGACGCTCGCCACGATCACCCTTCAAAACTTCTTCCGCCTCTACAGCAAGCTGTCGGGCATGACCGGTACGGCCATGACCGAGGCCGCCGAGTTCCACCAGATCTACAAGCTCGGTGTCGTCCCGATCCCGACCAACCGCGACATGGTCCGCAAGGACCAGGCGGACCTGATCTACCGCACCGAGGTCGCGAAGTTCGCCGCCGTCGTCGACGACATCGCGGAGAAGCACGAGAAGGGCCAGCCGATCCTGGTCGGCACCACCTCGGTCGAGAAGTCCGAGTACCTCTCGCAGCAGCTCTCCAAGCGCGGCATCCCGCACGAGGTGCTGAACGCGAAGCAGCACGAGCGCGAGGCCTCGATCGTCGCCCAGGCCGGCCGCCGCGGCGCCGTCACGGTCGCCACGAACATGGCCGGCCGCGGTACCGACATCAAGCTCGGCGGCAACCCGGACGACCTCGCCGAGGCCGAGCTGCGCCAGCGCGGCCTGGACCCCGAGGAGCACATCGAGGAGTGGGCGCAGGCCCTGCCCGAGGCGCTCCACCGGGCCGAGGCGGCCGTGAAGGCCGAGTTCGAGGAGGTCAAGGACCTCGGCGGGCTGTACGTGCTGGGCACCGAGCGGCACGAGTCGCGCCGCATCGACAACCAGCTGCGCGGCCGCTCCGGCCGTCAGGGCGACCCGGGCGAGTCCCGCTTCTACCTGTCGCTGGGCGACGACCTGATGCGTCTGTTCAAGGCGCAGATGGTCGAGCGCGTCATGTCGATGGCCAACGTGCCGGACGACGTGCCGATCGAGAACAAGATGGTGACGCGCGCGATCGCCTCGGCGCAGTCGCAGGTCGAGACCCAGAACTTCGAGACGCGCAAGAACGTCCTGAAGTACGACGAGGTCCTCAGCCGCCAGCGCGAGGTCATCTACAGCGAGCGCCGCCGCGTGCTCGAAGGCGAGGACCTGCAGGAGCAGGTGCGCCACATGATGGACGACACCATCGACGCGTACATCGCGGCCGAGACGGTCGAGGGCTTCGCCGAGGAGTGGGACCTGGACCGCCTGTGGGGCGCGTTCAAGCAGCTCTACCCGGTGAAGGTCACCGTGGAGGAGCTGGAGGAGGCCGCGGGCGACCGGGCCGGCATCACGGCCGAGTTCATCGCGGAGTCCGTCAAGGACGACATCCACGAGCAGTACGAGACGCGCGAGAAGACGCTCGGCTCCGAGATCATGCGCGAGCTGGAGCGGCGCGTGGTGCTGTCGGTGCTGGACCGCAAGTGGCGCGAGCACCTGTACGAGATGGACTACCTGCAGGAGGGCATCGGCCTGCGGGCGATGGCCCAGAAGGACCCGCTGGTCGAGTACCAGCGCGAGGGCTTCGACATGTTCAACGCCATGCAGGACGGCATCAAGGAGGAGTCCGTCGGCTACCTGTTCAACCTGGAGGTCCAGGTCGAGCAGCAGGTCGAGGAGCTTCCGGTGCAGGACGCGGCGCCGTCGCTGACGAAGGAGCCGGCCGCGCGTCCCGAGATCCGCGCGAAGGGCCTGGACGCGCCGCAGCGTCCGGACCGGCTGCACTTCTCCGCGCCGACGGTGGACGGCGAGGGCGGTGTCGTCGAGGGCGAGTTCGACAGCGAAGCCGGTGACGGGATGACCCGTGCCGAGCGGCGCAAGGCGCAGAAGGCGGCCGGCGGCCGTCGTCGCAAGAAGTAGCCCCGCGCGCTGGGGCACCCCCGCCGGGGCCGGACACCGTACGAGGTGTCCGGCCCCGGCGTCTTCGTACGGCCGGTTCCTCACGGGCGGGGGCCCTGGATCTCGACCGCCGCGCAGCGCCAGCGCAGGTCGGGGCCCTGCTCCAGGCGGAAGGCCATCGCCGAGACGCGCTCGCCGGTGGCGATGCGGGCGAAGGCCTCGATGACGCCGGGGCCCGGGTGGAAACGGCCGCAGTGGCGCAGCACCGGGCGCAGGCGCTCGCGCGGCGGCCCGGCGGTCGCCAGGGTGACGAGCTGCTCGTAGGCGGGGCCGACGGTGAGTCCCAGCAGCGAGTGGACCGGGCGCTGGCCGCTGACCACCGCCAGCAGGCGTTCCGCGAACCAGTCGTGCGGGCCGCGCGGGCGGCGCTGGTCGCGGCGGCCGGGAGGGCGGGTGGTGTTCCTGGTCCTGGTCCTGGTCATGGCGGTCGTCCCCGAGGAGGCCGGGCCCGGCGGTGGTACCGGGCGGTAACTTGGTTGGGGACCTTCTACGGGCCCGCGAACACGCTCCGCAACGGCCCGCGCCCCGCCGGCGCGGGGCGCGCGTCCTCACCTATCCGGGTGGCGGGCCGGAACCACCGCGCCGCCGCGCCCGCCCCGAGGGGCGGGGGGTGGACGCGGTTGCCCGGCCGGGCGGCGGTCCGAAGGGGGACGGCGACGGCCACCGGACGGAGCCGCCGCCGGGCGCGCGGGCCGGGCCCGGGACGGGTGGCGGTACCCCGGGGGGCGTGGGGGTTTCGCCGCGTCAGTCGTATCCTGAGGGCGTTTCCGACTACCGAAAGCAGCCGGCCATGCGCGTGTACGTCCCCCTGACCCTCCAAGGGCTCGCCGAGGCGCACGAGGCGGGCGAGCTGGGCCCCGCCCCGCTCCGCGCGTACGCCGTCACCCCCGGGCTGCGGGAGTGGTACGTCTCGGACGACATCGAGGAGCTGGAGTACGCGGCGCTCGGCCGGGCCGCCACAGCCTCGCTGCGGCTGCTCGCCGCCGACGCCGCCGCCCCGCGCAAGCGGGTCGTAGTGGCCGTCGACGTCGAGGACAAGGCCGCCACCGCGACGCCCGGGCTCGACGAGGCCACCCTCGGCCAGGTCACCCTCGCGGCCGCCGTACGGCTCACCGTGGCCGCCGCGGTCCACGTGGACGCCGAGGACGCCCGCGAGGACGTCGCGGCCGCCGCGGCGGCCGTCGACGCCGCCGACGGCGGGGACGACGACGCGCGGTTCACCGTGGACGGCGCCGAGGACCACGAGCTCCTCTGGTTCGGGGTGCAGGAGATTCCGGGGCTGCTGAAGTGACTGTTGCCGAAGTGAGCGGGATAGCCGTCGCCGGCCCGCACATCGTCTGGGACTGGAACGGCACGCTGCTCCACGACATCGACGCCGTCATCGTGGCGACGAACGCCTCCTTCGCCGAGCTCGGTTTCCCGCCGATCAGCCTGGAGACGTACCGCGACCTGTACGTCGTCCCCGTGCCGAAGTTCTACGAGCGCCTGATGGGCCGGCTGCCCACCGACGAGGAATGGCTCGTCATGGACGAGACCTTCCACCGGCACTACTGGGCGGCCGCCGAGGACTCCGGGCTCGCCGAGGGCGCCCGGGAGCTGCTCGCGGACTGGTCGGGCGCCGGGTCCACCCAGTCGCTGCTGTCCCTCGCGCCCCATGACAAGCTCGTACCGCTGGTGCGCGTCCACGGCATCGACGGGCACTTCGTCCGCGTCGACGGCCGCGTGGGTCCCTCGCACACCAGCAAGGCGGGCCACCTCGTACGCCATATGGCCGCCATGGAGGCGGCCGGTGTGACCGCCGCGCGTACGGTCCTCATCGGAGACGCCGTGGACGACGCCCTCGCCGCCGCCCACGTGGGCGCGCGGGCCGTGCTCTACACGGGTGGTTCGCACAGCCGCGCCAGTCTCGAATCGGCCGGAGTGCCCGTCGTGGACTCGCTGGCGGAGGCCGTCCGCACTGCTCGCGAACTGGCCGGATAGCGACTGGCACGAGCGGGCGCCGCCGTCACTGCGCACATCGTCAAACTTAGGCACCTGCTTTTGTACAGATCCGGCCCGTGACGGGCAGGGGGTCCGGCGAGATAGCCTGGTACCCGTGATCAGCGCGATAGTCATCGGAGGCATTGCAGCCTCCGGCCAGCGCCCGGCGCACGACCGTGCCCGGGCTTTCGCTGATCCCCGCTGCCGGGACCTCTCGCCGATCATGGCCGATTCCCTCCACGGCGGCTCTCACGACGGCATAGCGTCGATCCCGAACGGACACCCCGCCTCGCGGCGCTACGTCATTCCTTCCTTCACCTACGTCACGCAATGGCGCGCGACAGGAGCCAGAGGACATGCAGACCAAGCTGGACGAAGCAAAGGCCGAGCTGCTCGCGCGGGCGGCCCGGGTAGCTGAGAACAGCCCGGCCGGGGGGCTACTTCCGACTGGGTCCGAGCAGGGGGAGCGTCCAGACCGGGACACGGTGCTCGCCTACCTCCAGCGCTACTACCTGCACACCGCCCCCGAGGACCTCTTGGACCGGGATCCGGTCGACGTGTTCGGGGCAGCGCTCTCGCACTACCGGCTCGCCGAGAAGCGGCCGCAGGGCACCGCGAACGTGCGCGTGCACACCCCCACGGTCGAGGAGAACGGCTGGACCTCCAGCCACTCGGTCGTCGAGGTCGTCACCGACGACATGCCCTTCCTGGTCGACTCCGTCACCAACGAGCTCTCCCGGCAGGGCCGCGGCATCCACGTCGTGATCCACCCGCAGGTCGTCGTCCGCCGTGACGTCACCGGCAAGCTGATCGAGATCCTCGGTGCCGACTGCGACGCGCACGGCCCCAAGACCGCGCGCCCCCACGACTCCCTCGTCGAGTCCTGGATCCACGTCGAGATCGACCGCGAGACCGACCGCGCCGACCTCAAGCAGATCACCGTCGACCTGCTGCGCGTCCTGTCCGACGTCCGCGAGTCCGTCGAGGACTGGGAGAAGATGCGCGACGCCGCGCTGCGCGTCGCCGACCAGCTCCCGGACGAGCCGACCGCCCCGGACCTGCGCGAGTACGAGCTCGAAGAGGCCCGCGAGCTGCTGCGCTGGCTCGCCGACGACCACTTCACCTTCCTCGGCTACCGCGAGTACGACCTCGTCGACGGCGACTCCCTGTCCGCCGTGCCCGGCACCGGTCTCGGCATCCTGCGCTCCGACCCGCTGCACAGCGGCAAGGAGGACGGCCACCCCGTCTCGCCCTCCTTCAACCGGCTGCCCGCCGACGCGCGCGCCAAGGCCCGCGAGCACCGCCTGCTCGTGCTGACCAAGGCCAACAGCCGCTCCACCGTGCACCGCCCGTCCTACCTCGACTACGTCGGCGTCAAGAAGTTCGACGCCGAGGGCAACGTCGTGGGCGAGCGCCGCTTCCTCGGCCTGTTCTCCTCCGCCGCGTACACCGAGTCCGTGCGCCGCGTCCCGGTCATCCGCCGCAAGGTCGCCGAGGTCCTGTCCGGCGCCGGCTTCGCGCCGAGCAGCCACGACGGCCGCGACCTGACGCAGATCCTGGAGACCTACCCGCGCGACGAGCTGTTCCAGACCCCGGTCGACCAGCTCCAGGCCATCGTCACCTCCGTGCTGTACCTCCAGGAGCGCCGCCGGCTGCGGCTGTACCTGCGCCAGGACGAGTACGGGCGCTACTACTCCGCGCTGGTCTACCTGCCGCGCGACCGGTTCACCACCGGCGTCCGGCTGCGGCTGATGGACATCCTGAAGGAGGAGCTCGACGGCATCAGCGTCGACTTCACCGCCTGGAACACCGAATCGATCCTCTCCCGGATCCACTTCGTCGTCCGCGTCCCGCAGGGCACCGAGCTGCCCGTCCTGACCGACGCCGACGTCGAGCGGGTCGAGGCCCGGCTCGTCGAGGCCGCCCGCTCCTGGGCCGACGGCTTCGGCGAGGCGCTGATCGCCGAGACCGGCGAGGAGCGCGCCGCCGAGCTGCTGCGCCGCTACGGGGGCTCCTTCCCCGAGGGCTACAAGGCCGACCACTCGCCGCGCGCCGCCGTCGCCGACCTGGTCCGCCTGGAGCGGCTGTCCGCCAGCGACAGCGACTTCGACCTCTCCCTCTACGAGCCCGTCGGCGCCGGCCCCGGCGAGCGCCGCTTCAAGATCTACCGCCAGGGCGAGCAGGTCTCCCTGTCCGCCGTGCTGCCGGTCCTGCAGCGCCTCGGCGTCGAGGTCACCGACGAGCGCCCGTACGAGCTGCGCTGCAGCGACCGTACGAACGCGTGGATCTACGACTTCGGCCTGCGGATCCACACCCCCGCCGGCAACGGCGACAGCTACCTCGGCGACGACGCCCGCGAGCGGTTCCAGAACGCCTTCGCGGCCGTGTGGACCGGGCAGGCCGAGAACGACAACTTCAACACCCTGGTGCTCAGCGCCGGGCTGACCTGGCGGCAGGCCGTCGTCCTGCGCGCGTACGCCAAGTACATGCGCCAGGCGGGCTCCACCTTCAGCCAGGACTACATGGAGGACACCCTCCGCAACAACGTCCACACCACCCGGCTGCTGGTCTCGCTCTTCGAGGCCCGGATGTCGCCCGGCCGCCAGGCCGCCGGCAGCGAGCTCGTCGACGCCATGCTGGAGGAGCTGGACGGGGCCCTGGACCAGGTCGCCTCGCTCGACGAGGACCGCATCCTGCGCTCCTTCCTCACCCTCATCAAGGCGACCCTGCGCACCAACTTCTTCCAGAGCGCCGGCGAGGGAAGCGGCAGCAGGAGCCAGGACGGCGGCGCGGGCGAGCAGCACGCGTACGTGTCGATGAAGTTCGACCCGCAGGCCATCCCGGACCTGCCGGCGCCGCGCCCCGCGTTCGAGATCTGGGTGTACTCCCCGCGCGTCGAGGGCGTCCACCTGCGCTTCGGCAAGGTCGCCCGCGGCGGCCTGCGCTGGTCCGACCGGCGCGAGGACTTCCGTACGGAGATCCTCGGCCTGGTCAAGGCGCAGATGGTCAAGAACACCGTCATCGTCCCGGTCGGCGCCAAGGGCGGCTTCGTCGCCAAGAACCTGCCCGACCCGTCGGTGGACCGCGACGCCTGGCTCGCCGAGGGCATCGCCTCGTACAAGATCTTCATCTCGGCGCTGCTCGACATCACCGACAACATGGTCGGCGGCGAGGTCGTGCCGCCCAAGGGCGTCGTCCGCCACGACGAGGACGACACCTACCTCGTCGTCGCCGCCGACAAGGGCACCGCGACCTTCTCCGACATCGCCAACGGGGTCGCCGAGTCTTACGGCTTCTGGCTGGGCGACGCGTTCGCCTCCGGCGGCTCGGCCGGCTACGACCACAAGGGCATGGGCATCACCGCCCGCGGCGCGTGGGAGTCCGTCAAGCGGCACTTCCGCGAGCTCGGCCACGACACCCAGACCCAGGACTTCACCGTCGTCGGCGTCGGCGACATGTCCGGTGACGTCTTCGGCAACGGCATGCTGCTCTCCGAGCACATCCGCCTGGTCGCCGCCTTCGACCACCGGCACATCTTCATCGACCCGACGCCGGACGCCGCGACCTCGTACGCCGAGCGCCGGCGCCTGTTCGAGCTGCCGCGCTCCTCGTGGGCCGACTACGACACGGCGCTGCTCTCGTCGGGCGGCGGGATCCACCCGCGCACCGCCAAGGCCATCCCGGTCAACGCGCAGATGCGCGCGGCCCTCGGCATCGAGGCCGGCGTCACCAAGATGACCCCGGCCGAGCTGATGCAGACGATCCTCCAGGCCCCCGTGGACCTGCTGTGGAACGGCGGCATCGGCACGTACGTCAAGGCCACCGCCGAGACGCACGCCGACGTCGGCGACAAGGCCAACGACGCCATCCGCGTCAACGGCGCGGACGTCCGCGCCCGGGTCATCGGCGAGGGCGGCAACCTGGGCCTGACCCAGCTCGGCCGCATCGAGTTCGCCCGGACCGGGGCCGGCGGCGAGGGCGGCAAGGTCAACACCGACGCCATCGACAACAGCGCGGGCGTGGACACCTCCGACCACGAGGTGAACATCAAGATCCTGCTGAACTCGCTCGTGTCGGAAGGCGACATGACGGTGAAGCAGCGCAACAAGCTGCTCGCCGAGATGACGGACGAGGTCGGCCGTCTGGTCCTGCGCAACAACTACGCGCAGAACACCGCCCTGGCCAACGCCGTGGCCCAGGCGCCGAGCCTGCTGCACGCCCAGCAGCGCTTCATGCGCCGCCTGGAGCGCGCCGGACGACTGGACCGGAGCCTGGAGTTCCTGCCCAACGACCGGCAGATCCGCGAACTGCTCAACAACGGCAAGGGCATGACCCAGCCGGAGCTGGCCGTCCTGTTCGCCTACACCAAGATCACGGCGGCGGACGAGCTCATCGCCACCGAGCTGCCGGACGACCCGTACCTGCGCCGCCTGCTGCACGCGTACTTCCCCGGCGCCCTGAACGAGAAGTTCCAGGACCAGATCGAGGCGCACGCGCTGCGCCGCGAGATCATCACCACGGTGCTGGTCAACGACACCGTCAACACCGGCGGTTCGACCTTCCTGCACCGTCTGCGCGAGGAGACCGGGGCCTCCACGGAGGAGATCGTCCGCGCGCAGCTCGCGGCCCGCGAGATCTTCGGCCTGGCCGAGGTCTGGGACGACGTCGAGGCGCTCGACAACAAGGTCGCGGCCGACGTCCAGACCCGGGTGCGGCTGCACTCGCGGCGCCTGGTCGAGCGCGGCACCCGCTGGCTGCTCAACAACCGGCCGCAGCCGCTGGAGATCACCGCCACCATCGAGCTCTTCAGCGACCGGGTCAGCCAGGTCTGGGAGGAGCTGCCGAAGCTGGTGCGCGGCGCCGACCTGGAGTGGTACCAGTCGATCGTGGACGAGCTGACCGGCGAGGGCGTGCCGGAGGAGCTGGCCGCCAAGGTCGCCGGGTTCTCCTCGGCCTTCCCGACGCTCGACATCGTGGCGATCTCCGACCGCACCGGCGTCGACGCGCTGGGTGTCGCCGAGGTCTACTACGACCTCGCCGACCGCCTGGAGATCACCCAGCTGATGGACCGGATCATCGAACTGCCGCGGTCCGACCGCTGGCAGTCCATGGCCCGCGCCTCCATCCGCGAGGACCTGTTCGCGGCGCACGCGGCGCTGACCGCCGACGTGCTGGCGGTCGGCAACGGCGACTCGACTCCCGAGGAGCGCTTCAAGGCGTGGGAGGACAAGAACGCGGCGATCATCGGGCGGGCCCGGACGACCCTGGACGAGATCCGGGGCTCGGACGACTTCGACCTGGCGAACCTGTCCGTGGCGATGCGCACGATGCGTTCGCTGCTGCGGGTGCACGGCTAGTCGCCCCGTAGACGCCCACGAGGGGCGCCCGGGACCGCTCAGCGGTCCCGGGCGCCCCTCCGGCGTTCCCGGCCGGGTTTCCCCGCCCGGGCGGCTGCGGGCCGGTCAGGCCCGGCGGGTGAAGGCCTCGTACGCGTCGCAGACCTCGGCGGCGGGGCCGTCCATGCGCAGCACCCCCGACTCCAGCCAGATCGCCCGGTCGCAGGTGGCGCGGACGGTGGCGATGCCGTGGCTGACGAGGAAGACGGTGCCGGCGCGCTCGCGGAGCTCCTCGACGCGTTCTTGGCTGCGGCGCTGGAAGGCGGCGTCACCGGTGGCCAGGGCCTCGTCGATCATCAGGACGTCGTGGTCCTTGGCGGCGGCGATCGAGAAGCGCAGCCGGGCGCCCATGCCGGAGGAGTACGTCCGCATCGGCAGCGAGACGAAGTCGCCCTTCTCGTTGATCCCGGAGAAGTCGACGATGCCCTGGTAGCGCTCGCGGATCTGCCCGCGGGACATCCCCATCGCGAGGCCGCCGAGGATGACGTTGCGCTCGCCGGACAGGTCGTTCATCAGGGCGGCGTTCACCCCGAGCAGGGAGGGCCGGCCCTGCGAGTAGACCCGGCCGCGGGTCACCGGCTGGAGGCCGGCGATGGCTTTGAGCAGGGTGGACTTGCCGGAGCCGTTCGTACCGATGAGGCCGATGGCCTCGCCCCTGTACGCGGTGAAGCTGACGCCCCTGACGGCGTGCACCTCGCGCACGCCGGGGCCGGGGCGGCGGGAGAGGAGCCGGCCGAGGGCGGCGGTGGCGCCGCCCTTGCGGCCGCCTGCGTGGACCTTGTAGACGACGTGGACGTCGTCCGCGATGACGGTGGGATCAGCCACGGCCGTACTCCTCCTCGGCCTTCCAGAAGTAGAGGAACCCGCCGACGCCCGCGAGCAGTGCCCAGCCGATGGCGAGCGGCCACACGTGGTGCGGGAGCGAGCGGGCGGTGAAGCTGTCGATCAGCGAGAAGCGCATCAGGTCGATGTAGACGGCCGCCGGGTTGGCCTTGAGGGCCAGCGCCACCCAGTGCGGGAGGTCGTCCCGCTTCAGCACCTTGTCGATGGACCACATGACGCCCGAGGAGTACATCCAGGTGCGCAGGACGAACGGCATCAGCTGGCTGACGTCGGGGCTCTTGCTGCCGATCCGGGCCATGACGAGGGCGCAGCCCGCGCAGAAGACGGCCGTCAGGAGCAGGGTCGGGAAGGCCAGCAGCCAGGAGGGGCCCGGGGTCTGGCCGAGGGCGAGCAGCAGGACGACCAGGGTGCCCATGGTGACGAGCAGCTGCTGGAAGAGCTGGATGACGGTGGAGAGGGGCAGGCTGGCGCGCGGGAAGTGCAGGGCGCGGACCAGGCCGAGGTTGCCGTGGATGGCGCGGGTTCCGGCGTTGACGGAGCTGCCGATGAAGTCCCAGACGAAGATGCCGGTGAGCAGGAACGGGACGTAGTCCGGGACGTTGTGGCTGGCGTTCATGACGACGCCGAAGATGAAGTAGTAGACGGCGGCGTTGAGCAGCGGGGTCGCCAGGTGCCAGAGCTGGCCGAGCCTGGCCGTGCTGTACGTGGCGTGCATCCGGGCGGTGGCGTACGCGGTCACGAAGTGGCGCCGGCCCCAGAGCGCGGCGATGTAGCGGGTCAGGGAAGGCCGGGCGCCGCTGACGATCAGGCCGTGGGCCGCGGCCAGGGCGGCGGGGCTCGACGGGGCGGTGGCGCCCTTCGGGCGGCCCGGTCCGGGCGGCCGGGGCCGGGCGGGCGCGGTGGGAACGGTCACGGGGCGGCGCCCCTTTCTACGGTCTTCCACGGGCTTCCACGGCGTTTTGCGATGGAACGGGTCCGTATCGTCGCTACGGCGAGATTAGGGCGCGCCACGACGGAACGCAACCGTATCGTCGTGACGGGTGGGTGACGGCGTGCCCGGCTATGCTCGGTGCATGACCACGGATCCCGCCCCCGCCCCCTCCCGCCGCGCCCCCGCCGGGGCCGCCGTCCTGCGCGAGGACGTCACCGAGGCGATCCGGGCGGCCGTGCTGGAGGAGCTGGCCGCCGTCGGGTTCTCCCGGATGTCCATCGAGGGCATCGCGCGGCGCGCCGGGGTCGGCAAGACGGCCGTGTACCGGCGCTGGAAGTCGAAGCTGCACCTGGTCCTGGACCTGGTGGGCGCCTTCGCGGCGGACGGGCTGCCGGTGCCGGCCACCGGGTCCCTGTACGGCGACGTACGGGCGCTGCTGGAGGTCATGTCACACGTGCTGCGGCACCCGGTGGCCTCGGCGGTGATCCCCGACCTGCTCGTCGAGGCGGCCCGGAACCCGGAGATCGCGGACGCGGTGCGCGGCGCCCTGCTGGACGGGGAGCGGCGGATGGCCGAGGGCATCCTGACCGACGCGGTCGCGCGCGGGGAGCTCCCGGCCGGCGTGGACGCGGCGCGCGCCCTCGACCTGGCGATCGGGCCGCTGTACTGGCGCCAGGTGGTCGTCCGCGAGCCCGTCCCGGCGCCCTACCTGGACGACCTGGCCCGCTCGGTCGTCGCCGGCCTGAAGGACTCCCGTACCGCTTAGGCCCGCCGGCCCGGCGCGAGGCGGGCCGGCGTCAGCTCCGGGGAGCAGGGCGGCGCCGGGCGGCGGTCTTCGAGGGGGATCACCTCCGGGACCGGACCCGGCTGGCCGAGGAAGACGCGGCGGACCACCCGCTCGGCCGCGTGGCCGTCGTCGTGGGAGCAGAACCGGGCCCGGAACGCGGCGCGCAGCTGCGCCGAGCGGGAGCCCTGCCAGTGGCCCGTGGCGAAGATGTCCACCAGCTCGTCCTCGCTCCGGGCGATCGCCCCCGGTGGACAGGCCCGCAGGTCGAAGTACGTGCCGCGGGCGGCCTCGTACGCCTCCCAGTCCTCCGCGTGGATCACGATCGGCCGGTCCAGCGAGGCGTAGTCGAACATCAGCGACGAATAGTCCGTCACCAACGCGTCCGAGGCCAGACAGAGTTCCTCCACCGACGGGTGGGAGGAGACGTCGACGAGCCGCGGCCGCGCCTCGTGCGCAGAGGCCGTGTCCGCGTACGTCAGGTGCGTCCGCGCCAGGATCGTGAACCGCGGCCCCAGATCGCGCAGCACCCGCTCGAAGTCCAGGTGCTCCGGCCGGCTGCGCCGGTAGTCGCGGTGCGTGGGGGCGTACAGGATCGCCACCGCGCCCACCGGGATGCCCAGGCGCTCGCGCAGCTCCAGGACGTCCGCGCGGGTGGCGCTGTGGAAGACGTCGTTGCGCGGGTAGCCGTACTCCAGCGTCGTGTACGAGGACGGGACCGCCTTCTCCCACACCAGCGTCGAGTGGCGGTTCGCGGACAGCAGGAAGTCCCACTGGTCGGCGCCGCGCAGCAGCCCCGCGAAGTCCGTCGTCGGCGTCGCCGCCGGGCGGTCCAGGAGGTCCAGGCCGACCCGCTTGAGCGGGGTGCCGTGCTGGGTCTGGAGCAGGATCTGCCCCGGCCGCTTGACGAGGGCCCGGTCGAAGTTGACGTTGGTCACCAGGTAGGTGGCCCGTGCGAGGGCCGTCCAGTACGCGGCCGAGCCCGGGCGCACCACGGCCGTCTCCGGGGGCAGCGTGTCCGCGTGGGCCGGGTCGCAGATCCACGCCGTCCGCATCCGCGGCGCCAGCTCCCGCAGCTTGGCCTCGATCGCCGCCGGATTGCAGGCGTAGCCGCCGTGCCAGTACGCGGAGAACACCGCCAGCTCCGGCCACAGCGGGAGCAGCCGCTGGAGGCGGTAGTGCAGCCGCAGCGCCGCCTCCCGCAGCCCCCGCCCCGCGGACACCCCCGTCCGGGCCGCCGCCAGCGCGACCGCGCGGCCCGCCGACAGCGCCCGGTAGGCGTGCCGCAGCCCGAGCCGCATCAGCGCGTGCCGCACCCGGTCCGTCCGGGACGGCGCCGGAGCCGGGGACGGCGCCGCGCCGTGGCCGCCCGCCGGGCGGTGGCGCCGCAGCAGCAGGGAGGCCCGGCGGAAGAACTCCGCCCGGCTCGCGCGCGGCAGGCGGCGCGGATCGGCGTACAGGGCGCAGAAGTGCTCGGCCATCGCGCGGTGCAGCGCGGGGCGCCAGCGCTCCAGCTCGGGGCGGGTGGCGAGCCGGCCGAAGACCCGGTCGTACTGGTCGAAGACGTCGAGGTGGCGGCGGGTGGAGGTGGTCGGGATCGAGCCCGTCCGGCGCCGGCGGTCGTGGACGCAGACCCGGTCGAGTACGGCCACCGACTCCGCCGCCAGCAGGGCGGGACAGGTCCAGGGGGCGTCCTCGTAGAAGCCGGGCGGGAATTGGAGCCCCTCGCGCTCCACGTACTCGCGGCGGTACGCCTTGTTCCACACCACCATCGGCATGCCGAGCAGCGCCGGCCGGTCGGTGAGGCGGAAGCTGGCCGGGCCGTCCTCGCCGAGCCGGTGCGCGGGGCTGTTGCGGACGGTCTCGCCGCTCCAGAAGGTGCGCGCGTAGTCGTAGACGAGGACGTCGGGGGAGCCGGTGGCCTTGAGGCGGTCGGCGATGGCCTGGAGGGCGCCCGGGGCGAGGGTGTCGTCACCGTCGAGGAAGATCAGGTAGTCGCCGGTGGCCCGGGCCAGACCCGCGTTGCGGGCCGGGCCCGGCCCCAGGTTGTGCGCCAGGCGCACGCCCGTGACCCGGGGGTCGCGGGCCGCGTGGTCGTCGATGATCGAACCGCAGGCGTCAGGGGAGGCGTCGTCGACCGCGATCAGTTCCAGATCCGCGTACGACTGGGTCAGGACCGACTCCAGGCTCTCCTGGAGGTACGCCTGCACCTTGTACGCGGGCACGATGACGCTGAACCGGGGCACGGCACATCCAGGGGTCGGCGCGGGCATGTCCAACAGGAACCCCCGGTGTGGCGTTCGGGTTACGCCCCGCGCCCCGTTCGGGTCGCACAGCGTCAACTCCGCACGTCAACCGCATGATCAACAAGGGCTTCGGTGCCGTCACTTGATCGCTCCGGCCATCACCCCCGAGACGAACTGCCGCTGGAACGCGAAGAAGACGACCAGGGGCACGACCATCGACAGGAACGCTCCCGGCGCCAGCACGTCGATGTTGTTGCCGAACTGCCGGACCTGCTGCTGGAGCGCCACCGTGATCGGCGGGTTCGCCGAGTCCGCGAAGACCAGCGCCACCAGCATGTCGTTCCACACCCACAGGAACTGGAAGATGCCGAGCGAGGCGATCGCCGGACCGCCCAGCGGTAGGACCACCCGCGCGAACAGCCGCAGTTCACCCGCCCCGTCGAGCCGGGCCGCCTCCAGCAGCTCCCGCGGGATCTGCGCGAAGAAGTTCCGCAGCAGGAACACCGCGAACGGCAGCCCGAACGCCGTGTGGAACAGCACCACCCCCGCCGTCGTCTCGAACAGGCCGATGGTGCCGAAGAGTTCGGACACCGGGATCAGCGCGACCTGGACGGGAACCACCAGCAGACCCACGACGATCAGGAACAGCCAGTCCCGGCCCGGGAACTCCAGCCACGCGAACGCGTACCCGGCGAGCGAGCCCAGCACCAGGACCAGCAGCGTCGCCGGAACCGCGATCGCCACCGTGCTCAGCAGCGAACCCGTGATGGTGTCGTTGGCCAGCAGCCGCTCGTAGTTCTCCGCCGTCAGCTTCGACGGGGCCGTCAGCGCCCGCCACCAGCCGCCCTCGTTCAGCTCGGTGGGGGAGAGGAACGAGGAGATCAGCAGCCCGAGCGTGGGCAGCAGCCAGAACAGGGCCGCCAGGACCAGGAAGATCCGCAGGACGCCGCCGCCCGCCCGCGCGGCCCATCCGCGCACCGTGTTCATCGGCGGGCCTCCCTGCGCATCCGGCGGATGTTGTAGAACATGACCGGCGCCACCAGCGCCAGCAGCAGCACCGCGATGGCACTGCCCAGCCCCGGATCCGCGTTCGTCCCGAACGAGGTGCGGTACAGCTGGAACGCCAGGACGTTCGCGTCGTCCTGCACGGCGCCCGGCGCGATCACGAAGACCAGGTCGAAGATCTTCATCACGTTGATGACGAGCGTGACCAGCACCACCGCCAGCACCGGAGCCAGCAGCGGCACCGTGATCCGGCGGAACACCTGCCACTCGCTCGCCCCGTCCACCCGCGCCGCCTCCAGCAGCTCCCTCGGTACGGCCGCCAGCCCGGCCCCGATCAGCACCATCGCGAACCCGGCCCACATCCACACGTACGCCCCGATGATCGCCGGGGTGACCAGCGCCGGACCGAGCCACTCCACTCCCGAGTACGCCTCCCGGAAGTTCGAGGCGGGCAGCCGCAGCAGCGCCCCGTCGGCCTTCGCGGACAGCGTGAAGGTGCCGTCGGCGCGGGCCGTCGCCGCATCGACCACCCGGCCGTCCTTGACCGCCTCGATCCGCATCCCGGCATACGCGGACTCCGCCGGGTCGACCGTGTTCGTACGGCCCCCGCCGCCCCGGGTGAAGTCCTGCCAGGCCGTCCCGGTGACCCGGCCGGGCTCGGCACCCGCCGCCTTCGCCGGACGGGTCCCCTCCGGCAGCGCCTCGGCGGCCACCCCGACCAGCGGCAGCAGCACCGGCACCCCCGCCCGTACGGGATCACGCGTCACGAAGGCGCCCCCGTCGGCCGGGACCAGCGGGGAGTCCCGCCCCGGCCGGGCCTTCGGGAACGCCGAGGACTCCGCGAAGGTGTCGTGCACCCCGACCCAGACGGCGTTCGCGACGCCCCGGTGCGGATCGTGGTCGTAGACGAGCCGGAAGATGATGCCCGCCGCCAGCATCGAGATCGCCATCGGCATGAACACGAGCAGCTTGAACGCCGTCCCCCAGCGCACCCGTTCGGTCAGCACCGCGAAGATCAGGCCCAGCGCGGTCGCCGTCGTCGGCGCCAGCACCACCCACAGCGCCGTGTTCCGCAGGGCCGTACGGATCGAGTCGTCGCGCAGTATCTCCAGGTAGTTGTCCGCGCCGACGAAGGTGCCGCCGGAGCGGTCGAAAAGGCTCCGGTACACCGAGTAGCCGATGGGCTGCACGACGAGCGCGCCGAGCAGGACGAGCGCCGGGAGGAGGAACGCCGCCGCGACCAGGCGGCGGCGCCGGACCTCGGCGGACTTCGGCGAAGCCGTGGCCGCCACCGGATCAGCCCCCGTAGGCCTTGGCCGCTTCCGCCTCCAGCTTCGCCTGCGCCCCCGCCACGTCCGACGGGTTCGCCAGGAAGTCCTGGAGCGCCTTCCACTCGCCGGCGCCCGGCGTCCCGCCGAAGCCCGCCGGCGCCTGGTCCGACATGTCGAAGCGGAAATCGTCGCCCGCCGCGATCAGCGACTTCGCGATGTTCCGCTGGATGGCGTTCGGATAGGCACCCGGATCCACTGCCTTGTTCGGCGAGACGAACCCGCCCTCGCGGGCCTGGATCTCCGCCGCGTCCGGCGACGCCAGGAACGTCAGCAGCGCCTGCGCGCCCTTCGACGGCTTCAGCGCGACCGCCACGTCACCGCCCGAGACCACCGGCGCCTTGGCACCCACCGCCGGGAACGGGAAGACCAGGGCGTCCTCGCCCACCTTCGCCTCCGTCTGCGCGATGTTCACCCCCACGAAGTCACCCTCGAAGACCATCGCCGCCGCCGGCCGGTCGCCGCCGGTGAAGGTCTGCGTCACCGACTTCGGGAACTCCGTCGACAGCGCCCCGCTCTGACCGCCCGCCAGGAAGTCCTTGCGGCCGAACAGCTGGCCGAGCGTGGTCAGCGCCTGCTTGACGCTGTCGTCCGTCCACTTGATCTCGTGCTTCGCCAGCTGGTCGTACTTCTGCGGACCCGCCTGCGAGAGGTAGACGTTCTCGAACCAGTCGGTCAGGGTCCAGCCGTCCGCGCCGGCCACCGACACCGCGGGAGTGCCCGACGCGGACAGCGTGTCGGCCACCTCCAGCAGTTCCTTCCACGTCTTCGGCGGCTGGACCCCCGCCGCCTCGAACGCCTTCGCGTTGTACCAGATGAGCGACTTGTTGGCGGCCTTGTAGTACACGCCGTACTGGGTGCCGTCGACCGCGCCCAGCTTCTTCCAGCCCTCGCCGTAATTGGCGTTCAGCTGCGCCTGCGCCTCCGGCCCCACCGGCTGCGCCCACTTCTTCTCCACCGCCGCCGCCAGCGCGCCGACCTGCGGGAGCAGCGCCACGTCCGGCGGGGCGCCGCCCGCGATCTTCGTACCGAGGAAGGTGACGATCGGGTCCTGCGCCGGGACGAAGGTGACCGTGGCGCCCGTGCGCTTCTCGAACTCCTTGAGGACCTTGGTGAAGTTCTCCTGCTCCGGGCCCGTCCAGACCGCCGCCACCTCCAGCTTCTCGCCGGGCAGCTTCGGTAACTCCACCCGCCGTCCGGCCGGTGTCGCACCGCCGGGCGGGTCGGCCTTCTTGTCGCCGCCGTCCCCGCACCCGGTGAGCGCCAGCGCGCCCGCCGCGGCCAGGGCCGCCCAGGTACGGGCCCTGGCTCGGGCCCTCGTACGCCGCTTCGCGCTGCTGCGGCCCGTGGCGCCGCTCGCCGGCCCGCCTGTCGTCCGGTCCGTCGTCCGGTCCGTCGTACGGCCCGTTCCCTGCCGACCGCGCATGGTTACGCCCCCGATGCCTGTCCGCTGCCCGTGGTGTGTCCCGTGCCACAAGGTCTACGCCGAGCGGTCCGCCCCCGCAATACCGCGTCCCGGGATCCGGGTGGCCCGAAAGGGCCTACGGAGCGGCCGGGAACGGCACGGGTATCGCCGAGACCAGGTGCGCGGCCCGGTCCAGGGCACTGGCCAGCAGCGCCAGGTCCGTCGGTCCGTTGCCCAGCTCGCGCACCGGACGGCGGGCCGGAGGATCACCCATTCGCTCCCACTCCACCGGGACCACCGTCGGCCGCAGCGTCGCGGTGCGCGGGATCCGGCCGGTGACCCGGCCGCCCTGGAACGGCACCGCGGAGCCGTCGGCGCGCAGCAGCCGGCCGCGGCCGGGACCCGGCTGGTCGGGGGCGTCCAGCTCGACCCGCAGGGCCGTCAGCCGGGCGAGTTCGGTGTCCGCCGTCCGGTCCGGCCGGGCGCTGGTCGCCACCAGGTGCACGCCGAGCCGGACACCGTCACGGGCCACCGCCTCCAGGGCGCGGACCACCGAACCGGCGGCGGGCCGGCCCATGTTGCCGAGGCCGGGCGAGACCAGTGCGTCGAGGTCGTCGACCAGCACCACCAGACGGGGCAGCGGACTCGGCCCCGCCGCCGGCTCCGTGCGGAACGCGGCCGAACGCAGCCGGAGCGTGCCGGTGCGCTGCGGCTCCAGATCACCGCGCAGCTCACCGGAGGTGGGCCGGCGGGGCGCGACCATCCGGTCGCCGGCCTCGCGGCGGGCGTGCCACTCCGCGAACGGCACCCCGTCGAGGAGCTCCGCGCGGCGCCTGAGCTCGGCGCCGAGGGCCTGCGCGAACTCCCGCATGCGCAAGGGGTCCGAAGCCACGAGGTGCGCCGAGACGTGCGGCAGGTCGGTGCAGGGGCGCAGCCCGTCACCGCGCTCGCCGCCCGCGCCGTCGAGGAGGACGAGGCCGAGCCGGTCGGGGCGGGCCGCGGCGGCCAGGGAGGCGGCGACCGAACGCAGCAGCTCCGTACGGCCGCTCCCGGCGGGGCCCTCGATCAGCAGGTGCGGGCCGTCGTGGACCAGCTCGGCACCGACGGGGCCGCGCCGGCCGGCACCGAGGACGACCTCGACGAGCCCGCCGACGCCCTGGCCCTGCTCGGTCGCCGCCGCCCAACGGGCCATCAGGGACGCGGGGGTGGCCCGGGCCAGCCCCAGCTCGTCCAGCAGCCGCGAGGTCTGCGGGAGCGCGGCCGCGACGGTCCGGGACGGCTCCGCCTGCGAGGCGTCGGCCCGCAGCGGCGCGAGGGCGCGGGCGAACCGCTCCGCCCAGGCGGCGGAGACGGCGTCGGCGGTGGCGGTCTCGCCGGGCGGCACCGGCAGGCCGCCGCTGACCACGAAGGTCCGTACGGCCGTGGCGACGTCTCCGCTGAGCAGGGCGACCGCGCCGCACTCGCGGAAGGCGGGGGTGCTCGCGCAGGCGGTCTCGTACGTCTCGGTGAGGGGAGAGGCGGGGGTGGCGGACGGCGCGTCGGCCAGGCAGAGCAGGTGGATCCCGGCGGCGGGACCGTGGGAGGCGAGCCGGGCCGTGACGTCGCGCAGCGCGCCGGTGCCGGGGTCGCCGTCGAGGACGAGGAGGGTGTACGGGCCCTCGTACGCGGCGGCGGCCTCCCGTATGGCGGCGCGGTCGGCGCTCGCCCAGCCGGTACCGAGAGGACCGTCGTCGAGCCGCCGGGTCAGCTCCCCCGCCCGCGCGGCGGCCTGGTCCCGGTCGTACGCGAGCAGCAGCCGGCAGTCCTGGCCGTGCGCCGGGCGCAGGTGCGGCAGCCAGCCGAGCCAGCCCCAGTCGCGGCGCCGGTCCGCGAGGGCGCGGGCCCGGTCGGTGCTGATCAGTACGATCTCCAGCTGCGCCGGGGCGTGCAGCGCGGCGAGCTGGGCGATCACGGAGCGGGCGACGCCGGTGAGGCGGGCGCGGGGTCCGGCGACGCCGAGGGCGCCGACGTCCTGGAACGCGACCCGGCAGCCGGCGCCGAGGCCGACGTCGAGCGCGCCGGGGCGACGGGACCACAGCCGCCGGGTCGGTCCGAGCGCGGCGAGCAGCAACGCTGCCGGATCGTCGGCCGCGGGCCGCGCCGACACGGCTGCCGCCGCCGCCCGCACGTCCTCGGCCTGCCCGGCCTGCTCCCCCCGCACCCACTTCCGGGCCCAAGCCCCGATCCCCCGCCGCCGCGCCCCCTCGCCCCCGCCGCCGGCTTCCGAGCCCGCACCGAAGCGGTCCGCACCGGCTTCCGGACCCGCACCGGGACGCCCCGCACCGGGTTCCGAGCCCGCGCTGAAGTGGCTCGCGCCGGGTTCCGGGGCCGCGCCGAAGCGGTTCGCGCCGGGTTCCGGGGTCGCGCCGAAGTGGCCCGCGCCGGGTCTGGCGGGGCCGGCCGCGTCGGGTCTGGCGGGCCGGGCCGGGCCGGGGGCGCCGCCGCGCTGCGTCATGGGGTCTGCGGCCGGGCCGGCGGGGTGCGCGCCGCCGCGCGGGCCCGCGACGGGGGCGTCGGGGTGCGGGGTTCCGGGGCCGAGCCCCGAGGTGGGGCCGGGGACGGAGCCCCCGTTGCGGGAAGGGGCGGGGTGGGGGAGCAGCCCCTGCGCCCCGGACCGCGACCCCGCGTAACCGCCGGCGGAGCCGTCGGCGCGTCGCGCATCGGGGTACGCGCCGCCCCGCCCGTCGCCGGGCGCACCCGCGGCCGAGCGGCCCGCCGGGGGGATCGAGAGGTGGCCCTCCTGGTCCGGGGTGACCGGCAGCGGGATGCTCGCGCCGACGGTCAGCCGCAGGGTGGATTCGCCGACCCGGAGCAGGGCCCCCGGCGCGAGCGCCACCGCCCGTTCCCCGACGGCCACGCCGTCCAGCGTCGTCCCGTTCGTGGAGTTCAGGTCCGCCACGGCCACCCGGCCGTCCGGCATCACCGTCACCGCGCAGTGCGCCCGCGACACGTCCGGGTCGTCCAGCGGCACGTCCGCGTCCGCGGAGCGCCCGATCCGTACCGCTCCCGGGTGCAGCAGGTGCACCCCGCCCGCGTCCGGCCCCGCCACCACGTGCAGCTGGGGCGTCCCCAGGCCCTCCTCCGCGTCCGGCAGGACATCCGGCACCGGGCCGTGCAGCGCCAGCACCGCCCCGTCCACCAGCGGCGGCTCGCCCAGCACCCGCCGCTGCGGGTCGAGCCGCTCCGCCCCGGCGTACAGCACGACCGTGCCCCCGGTGTCGGGCCCGCCGACGGTGGCCGCGAGCCCGGAGGCCACCGCGGCGAGCGCGGTTCCGGCGGGCGCGGTGACGAGTACGTCGCAGCTCGTCGGCGCGGTGGCGGTCTGGTGGCCGCTGCGCGACCCAAGGACGGTCAGCCGGATCTGCATCGCCGTCAGCGGTCCCTTCTGCGCGGTGCTCGGTGCGCGGTGCGCGCGCCCGGCAGGGGGACGACAGGGGCGTGGCCGCCCGATCACCCCCCACCCGGCACGGCGCTTCGTCCGGTCAGGTCTGCCCGGAAGGCGGGCTCCCGTCCCGGCCCTTCCGTACGGGTGCATCCTCGCACCTGTCGCGGACAACACGCCCGGCACCCGACAAGAAATGATCTTGATCGATCGCGGGCCCGTCCACACCCCGCACAATTTCAGTCAGCAAGCCGAGGAAAATCGCCCCCGGCATACGCCATAAACATCACCCTTCGTACATATGTGCGGCAACCAACCTTTGGTGCCCCGCGTCTTCTCCTGGGACACCCCCTAGAGTGGGCCGGAAAAACGAACCACAGCAGGACGACAGCAGGGAGCGCGAGACGTGCGGCCAGTCGGCAGCAAGTACCTGCTCGAGGAGCCGCTCGGACGCGGCGCCACGGGCACCGTCTGGCGTGCCCGCCAGCGTGAGACCGCCGGTGCGGAGGCGGCCGTCGCCGGCCAGCCCGGTGAGACCGTCGCCATCAAGGTCCTCAAGGAGGAGCTGGCCCAGGACGCGGACATCGTCATGCGCTTCCTGCGCGAGCGCTCCGTCCTGCTGCGCCTGACGCACCCCAACATCGTGCGCACGCGCGACCTCGTGGTCGAGGGCGATCTCCTGGCCCTGGTCATGGACCTGATCGACGGCCCGGACCTGCACAAGTACATCCGGCAGAACGGCCCCTTCACCCCGGTCGCCGCGGCGCTGCTGACCGCCCAGATCGCGGACGCGCTCGCCGCCAGCCACGCCGACGGCGTGGTCCACCGTGACCTGAAGCCCGCCAACGTCCTGCTCGACGAGCGCGGCGGCCAGATGAAGCCGATGCTCACCGACTTCGGCATCGCGCGCCTCGCCGACTCCCCGGGCCTGACCCGCACCCACGAGTTCGTCGGCACCCCCTCCTACGTCGCCCCCGAGTCCGCCGAGGGCCGCCCGCAGACCTCCGCCGTCGACATCTACGGCGCCGGCATCCTGCTCTACGAGCTGGTCACCGGCCGCCCGCCGTTCGCCGGCGGCACCGCGCTCGAAGTGCTCCACCGCCACCTCAGCGAGGAGCCGCAGCGCCCGTCCACGCTGCCCGAGCCGCTGTGGACCGTCATCGAGCGCTGCCTGCGCAAGGAGCCGAACGAGCGCCCGAGCGCCGAGAACCTGGCCCGCGGGCTGCGGGTCGTCGCCTCCGGCATCGGCGTGCACTCCTCGCCGGAGCAGGTCGAGGCCGCGCTCGGCGTCGGCGCGCTGCTCGCGCCCGACCCCTCGCCCGCGCCCGTCCCGCAGACCCCGGGGGCCGCCCCGGCGGGCGCCGCGGCGGCCGGGGCGATGGACGCCTACGACCCGAACGCGATGACCAGCGTGCTGCCGCCGGTCGGCGGCGCCGACGCCACCACCGTGCTGCCCAGCACCGGGGCGCCCGGTCCGGACCCGACCTCGGTCATGCCGCCCGTGCGGCAGCCGGACGCCGCGCACCCCTGGCAGTCGCAGATGCGGGCCGCGCGCGACCGCAACGAGCAGACCCAGATGCAGTACCTCGACCCGAGCGAGGACCCGCTGCGCCGGCGCCCGCAGCGGCAGGCACCCCCGCCGCCGCAGCAGCGACCCCAGCAGCCCCAGCAGCCTCCGCAGTACCGCCAGGGCCCGCCTCCGCAGCAGTACCGGCAGCAGCCGCAGCAGCCCCCGCAGTACCAGCAGCCTCCGCAGCAGCAGTACGCCCCGCCGCCGCCTCCGCAGCACTACCAGCAGCAGCGCCAGCCCCAGCAGTACCAGCAGCCGCAGCAGCCCCAGTACCGCCAGCCGCAGCAGCAGCCCCCGCAGGCTCCGCCGCCGCAGCAGCGTCCGCCGCGCGAGCCGCGCGAACCGCGCCGCCGCAGCGCCAACCCGGTGCGGATCCCGGGCCTCGGCTGCCTCAAGGGCTGCCTGGTCCTGATCCTGCTGTTCTTCGTGGCCGGCTGGCTGGTCTGGGAGCTCACCCCGCTCCAGGAGTGGGTCGGCACCGGCAAGGGCTGGTGGGACCAGGTGGGCACCTGGGTCAGCGACGCCTACGACTGGGTGAGCTCGGTCGGAAACTCCGCGGACGGACCCCAGTCCTGAGCGGAGCGGGGGCCCCGTAGCGCCGAGTTCGTGGATTTGTCGACTTCTGGGACGTGATTTCGCCCGCAGAAGTGAAGGTCGCCGCGAATCGGAGCCCCTGCTGGCCTACAACCCCCATTCGGCCGCGTAGCTTTGGTGCGGTACGCCAGCCGCTGAGGGAGCAGTCGTGGCACGGAAGATCGGCAGCCGGTACACCGCGCACCAGATCCTGGGGCGCGGCAGCGCGGGGACCGTATGGCTGGGCGAGGGGCCTGACGGCCCCGTCGCCGTCAAACTCCTGCGCGAGGACCTCGCGTCCGACCAGGAGCTGGTGGGGCGGTTCGTCCAGGAGCGCAGCGCGCTGCTCGGGCTGGAACACCCGCATGTGGTCTCCGTCCGCGATCTCGTCGTGGACGGCAACGACCTCGCCCTCGTCATGGACCTGGTGCGCGGTACGGACCTCCGTACGCGCCTCGACCGCGAGCGGCGACTCGCCCCCGAGGCGGCCGTGGCGATCGTCGCGGACGTCGCGGACGCGCTGGCGGCCGCGCACGCGGCCGGTGTGGTGCACCGGGACGTCAAGCCGGAGAACGTCCTGCTGGACATGCAGGGCCCGCTCGGCCCCGGTGGCGCGCACCCGGCGCTGCTGACCGACTTCGGCGTCGCCAAGCTGATCGACTCGCCGCGGCGGACCTCCGGCGGACGGACCACGGCGCCCACGACCCGGATCATCGGCACGCCGGACTATCTGGCGCCGGAGATCGTCGAGGGGCTGCCGCCGCGGGCCGCGGTGGACATCTACGCGCTGGCCACGGTGCTGTACGAGCTGCTCGCCGGGTTCACCCCCTTCGGCGGGGGACACCCGGGGGCGGTGCTGCGGCGGCATGTGACGGAGACCGTCGTTCCGCTGCCGGGGATCCCCGAAGAGCTGTGGCAGCTGATGGTGCAGTGCCTGGCGAAGGCCCCGGCCTCGCGGCTGCGGGCCTCGGAGCTGTCGGTCCGGCTGCGGGAGCTGCTGCCGATGCTGGCGGGGATACCGCCGCTGGACGTGGACGAACCGGACGAGCCGGAGCAGCCGGAGCAGCAGGAGGAACCCGCCGCGGACCCGGTCCGGCGGCGGGGCGTGGTCCCGCTGGTGCCCGGTTCCGCGACGGACTCGAACCGGGACACGCACACGTCGATGCGGGTGCCGGGGCCGGACGAGCTGGCGGGCGGCGCGCTGGGGACGGCGCGGGTGCCGAGGCCCGCCGGCGGACACCGGCCGGGCTCGGCGCGGCACCGGGCGGAGACGGTGCGCAAGCGGAGGCTGGCGCTGTCCGCCGCCGCCGTGGTGCTGGTCGCGGCGGTGGGGGTGGGCAGCTGGCTGGCCTCCTCCGGCGACACGGCCACGCCGCCCGCCCAGGACGGCAAGAACTCCGCCCCGGCGAGACCCGCGCCGTGAACGCGGGCGGGGCCGGGGGACCGGCCCCGTCGGCGGCCGGTCAGGATTCGACGAGTTCCGGGTGCCAGCGACGGGCCACTGCGGGGTGCGCGCGGACCCAGCCCTTGAGTTCGTTGCGGCCGTACTCGGCGTGGAGCGGGTTCGACGCGTCGTGCGCGACGCCCGGCGCCGAGCGCAGGTACTCCCCGGGGACGGTCTCCACGACCGCGTCCAGCCGCGGGTTGTAGAAGAACGGCACCGAATAGCGCTCCACCGCGCCCGGCGGGCTCACCACGCGGTGGTCCGTCGCCGTCAGGTACCCCTCCGTCGCGATCTCCAGCAGCTCGCCCAGGTTCACCACGAACGCCCCCGGCAGCAGCGGCACGTCCACGTACGCCCCGTCCCGGACCACCTGGAGACCGCCCACCGAGTCCTGGAGCAGCAGCGTGAGGAACCCGTAGTCCTTGTGCGCGCCCACGCCCTGGTCCGCGCCCGACGGCGCCGATCCCGGGTACCGGATCAGCTTCGTGTGCAGGTGCGGCCGGTCCGCGAAGGCGTCGTCGAAGAAGTCCGCCGGGGCCCCGATCGAGGTCAGCAGCTCCCGCAGCAGCCGGTGGGCCACCGCCGCCAGCCGGGACTGCCACTCCAGCACCACCGTCCGCAGCTCCGGCAGCGCCTGCGGCCACTGGTTGGGGCCCTCCAGCCACAGGTACGGCGGGTCGCCCGGCCCCACCTGCGGCGCCGGCCGCTCCGCGCCCACGTCCAGCTGGTCACGCCAGTCCGAGGCGCCGCCCGTCAGCTCGTGCCCGATCCGGGTGTAACCGCGGAAGTGCGGGGAGTTCAGGTTGCTCACGGCCAGCCGGTCGGCCTCCGGGAGCGCGAAGAAGGTCCTGGTCAGCTCCAGGATCCGGGCGCTCTCGGCGGCGGTTATCCCATGGCCGGTGAGGTGCAGGAAGCCGGTGTCCCGGGCGGCCGCGTGCAGCTGCTTCAGGAAGTCGGCCCGCTCGGCGGGATCGTCGGCCAGGGAGAGGTCGAGAACGGGGAGGGAGTGCGCGGACGGCATGACGGCTCCGTTTCGGATGTCACGGGGTCCTGTTCCCGGGGTTGTCGGGACGGCGGGTGGAGAGGGCGCCGGCAAGGGTGGTGCCGGGGCTGCGGGGCCGCCTACAGGACCAAGTCGGATCGGTGTTGATCAGGCTCGTGCTCGGTCCGGCGGCAGACAGCTCGTCGTGGTGACACGCATGTGGTCCACATGGCGGCGCTTCACGAGTAGAACGGTCATACGGTGAGGGTACGCCCGTACCCGCCGTGGTCAGAACGGGCCGAGCCCGGCCTGGCCGGACGGGGCCGTCCGGCGACCGGCTACGCTGGACCCGTGGCAGTCGTCGATGTTTCCGAAGAGCTCAAGTCCCTCTCCTCGACCATGGGGTCGATCGAGGCCGTCCTGGACCTCGACAAGCTGAGGGCAGAAATCGCCGTGCTTGAGGAGCAGGCCGCCGCGCCGTCCCTGTGGGACGACCCGGAGGCCGCCCAGAAGATCACGAGCAAGCTTTCGCACCTCCAGGCCGAGGTCCGCAAGACCGAGACCCTGCGCGGGCGCATCGACGACCTCGCGGTGCTGTTCGAGCTCGCCCAGGAGATGGACGACGCGGACACCCTCGCCGAGGCGGAGAACGAGCTGACCTCCGTGCGCAAGGCGCTGGACGAGATGGAGGTCCGGACCCTGCTCTCCGGCGAGTACGCCGAGCGCGAGGCCCTGGTCAACATCCGCGCCGAGGCCGGCGGCGTCGACGCCTCCGACTTCGCCGAGCGCCTCCAGCGCATGTACCTGCGCTGGGCCGAGCGCCACGGCTACCCGACCGAGGTGTACGAGACCTCGTACGCGGAAGAGGCCGGCATCAAGTCGACCACCTTCGTGGTCAAGGCCCCGTACGCGTACGGCACCCTCTCCGTCGAGCAGGGCACCCACCGCCTCGTGCGCATCTCGCCGTTCGACAACCAGGGCCGCCGCCAGACCTCCTTCGCGGGCGTCGAGGTGCTGCCGGTCGTCGAGTCCAGCGACCACGTCGAGATCGACGAGGGCGAGCTGCGCATCGACGTGTACCGCGCTTCCGGCCCCGGTGGCCAGGGCGTCAACACGACCGACTCGGCGGTGCGCATCACGCACCTCCCGACCGGCATCGTGGTCTCCTGCCAGAACGAGCGCTCGCAGATCCAGAACAAGGCCAGCGCCATGAACGTCCTCCAGGCCAAGCTGCTGGAGCGGCGCCGCCAGGAGGAGCAGGCCAAGATGGACGCCCTCAAGGACGGCGGCAGCTCCTGGGGCAACCAGATGCGCTCCTACGTCCTGCACCCGTACCAGATGGTCAAGGACCTGCGGACGGAGTTCGAGGTCGGCAACCCCCAGGCGGTGCTCGACGGCGAGATCGACGGCTTCCTCGAAGCCGGCATCCGTTGGCGCAAGCAGCAGGAGCAGACCGCGTAACGCGGACGAACGTGTGAGCAGGGCCCGGACACCCCAAGGTGTCCGGGCCCTGTCGCATACGGGGCACGGGTACGAGTACGAGAACGTACGGGTACGGGTACGGGCTGTCGCCTAGGCGGTCTGCTGGGCCACCAGCGCCAGCGCCGCGACCAGCACCACCAGAAGCACGATGAGCGCCATGGGGTTCAGGTCGGTGAAGGGACCCTCCTGCTGGAGGCGCTCCCTGTTCGCCCGGCACACCGGGCAGCGGCCCTGGCTGACGGGTGCGGCGCAGTTCGCGCACACGAGCCGGTCATACGTCATGCGCTCCTCCTCTCGTCCCCTCGTACACCACACAACGGCTTGGGGAGCGAGGCCGTTCCCCTACCACTGTGCCAGCTCCCGCGACATTCGGCGCGGCCCGTCCGGGCAATCGCGGTCGGGCCCCTCCGGTACCGGGGGATATATCGGGCAACTCCGGCCGCCGGGTCCCCACTGCCCGCCCGTTCGCGTAGGGTCACGCACACCTACTCCCGGCGACCGTGGTGCACCCGTGATCCGATTCGACAGTGTCTCCAAGTCCTACCCGAAGCAGAACCGTCCCGCACTCAGAGATGTCTCCCTGGACATCGCGAAGGGCGAGTTCGTCTTCCTGGTCGGCTCCTCCGGCTCCGGCAAGTCCACCTTCCTGCGGCTCGTGCTGCGCGAGGAGCGGGCGAGCCACGGCCAGGTGCACGTGCTGGGCAAGGACCTCGCCAAGCTCTCCAACTGGAAGGTCCCGCACATGCGGCGCCAGCTGGGGACCGTGTTCCAGGACTTCCGCCTCCTCCCCAACAAGACGGTGGCCGAGAACGTCGCCTTCGCGCAGGAGGTCATCGGCAAGCCGAGGGGCGAGATCCGCAAGGCCGTCCCCCAGGTCCTGGAGCTGGTCGGCCTCGGCGGCAAGGAAGGGCGGATGCCCGGCGAGCTCTCCGGCGGTGAGCAGCAGCGCGTGGCCATCGCCCGCGCCTTCGTCAACCGCCCCGCCCTGCTGATCGCGGACGAGCCCACCGGCAACCTCGACCCGCAGACCTCCGTCGGCATCATGAAGCTGCTGGACCGGATCAACCGGACCGGCACCACCGTGATCATGGCCACGCACGACCAGCAGATCGTGGACCAGATGCGCAAGCGCGTCATCGAACTCGAACAGGGCCGTCTCGTCCGCGACCAGTCGCGCGGCGTCTACGGCTACCAGCACTGAAAGGCCCTGAGACGCGATGCGCGCCCAGTTCGTCATGTCGGAGATCGGCGTCGGTCTCCGTCGCAATCTCACGATGACCTTCGCGGTCATCATCTCCGTCGCCCTGTCGCTGGCCCTGTTCGGTGGCTCCCTGCTCATGCGCGACCAGGTCAGCGCCATGAAGGGGTACTGGTACGACAAGGTCAACGTCTCGATCTACCTCTGCAACGAGGCGGACGCCAAGGACAGCGCCGACGCCAAGGGCGGCCAGGCCGGCGCCGCGGGCGGGGGCGGGGGCGCGGTCTGTTCCAAGGGCGCGGTGACCGCCGAGCAGAAGAAGTCCATCGAGACCGACCTCAAGGCGATGGACCTCGTCGACTCGGTCCACTACGAGTCCTCCGACGAGGCCTACAAGCACTACAAGGAGCGCTTCGGCCACACCGCCCTGGCCTCGGTGATCACCCCGGACCAGATGCCGGACTCCTTCCGGGTGAAGCTCAAGCAGCCCGAGAAGTACAAGGTCATCACCAGCTCCTTCGCCGGCCGTGACGGCGTCCAGTCGGTGGAGGACCAGCACAACCAGCTGGACAACCTCTTCGGGATGCTCAGCGCGCTCAACTGGGCCGCCCTCGGCATCATGCTGATCATGCTGGTGGTCGCGCTGCTGCTGATCGTCAACACGGTGCGCGTCTCGGCGTTCAGCCGGCGCCGCGAGACCGGGATCATGAGGCTCGTGGGTGCCTCCAGCTTCTACATCCAGGTCCCGTTCATCATGGAGGCCGCGTTCGCCGGCCTCATCGGCGCGGTCGTCGCCTGCGGCATGCTCGGCGTCGGCCAGTACTTCGTGATCGACCACGGTGTCGCGCTCCGCGCGAAGATGGAGCTGATCAACTTCATCGGCTGGGACTCCGTCCTCACCAAGCTGCCGCTGGTGCTCGCCATCGGCGTGCTGATGCCCTCGCTCGCGGCCTTCATCGCGTTGCGCAAGTACCTGAAGGTGTGACAAGCGCCCCGTGCGCGGTCCGGTCAACCCTCCTTGCCGGCACGGGGCTTGTCCTAGACTCGGCGCCATGCCCGGTCTGCCCGCCCGATGTCCCCGGCCCCGCGACCTGCGTCGCGGGGCCGTTTTGACGTGGGTGTTCCTCGTGGCCGTCGGCGCCGCGGCGAGCACCGGATGCTGGGACCGCACCGGTGCCGCCGGCGCCGCCGGCAGCGCCGCCGTCTTACCTTCCGTCCGTACGAGCGCTCCCGCGCCGCAGGCGTCCCGCCCGGCCGGCACCGCCGACCGGGAAGCCGTCGCCCGCGCCGCCGCCGAGGCCGTCGCGGAGGGCAAGTCCGGCAAGAAGGCCGCCCAGGAGGTGGTCAGCCGCAGCGGGGACCGCTGGGGCGCCGTCTACGACCAGGGCGAGTACGCCGCCTTCGCCGAGGACCTCGACGGCCGCTGGACCGGCGTCGGGCTGTGGGCCGGGCGCGGCCGGGGCGGCCGCGTCGAGGTCGAGCGGGTCCAGCCCGGCGGGCCCGCCGCCCGGGCCGGGCTGCGCGCCGGCGACCGGCTGCTGAGCGTCGACGGGCACGCGGTCACCGGCCTCGCCGTCGCCGACGTGGTGGCCCTGCTCCGCGGGGCGGCCGGAACCCCGGCCGTGCTCTGCCTCAGCCGGGACGGCGCCGACTTCACCGAGACCCTGCGGCGCGAACAGCTGCGCGCCGAGCCCGTGACCGTACGGGAGCTCCCGGGCGGGATCACCGTCATCAAGGTCGCCTCCTTCACCCGGGGCTCCGGCGAGCGTGTGCGGGCGGCCGTGCGCGCGGCCCCGGCCGGCGCCCGCCTGATGCTGGACCTGCGCGGCAACCCGGGCGGGCTGGTTACCGAGGCGGTCACCGCCGCCTCCGCGTTCCTCGACGGCGGCCTCGTGGCGACGTACGACGTACGGGGCACCCAGCGCGCCCTGTACGCGGCCCGCGGCGGGGACACCACGCGGCCCCTGGTGGCGCTGGTCGACAGCGGCACCATGAGCGCGGCCGAGCTGCTGACGGGCGCCCTCCAGGACCGCGGCCGGGCGGTGGCCGTCGGGACCCGCACCTTCGGCAAGGGCTCGGTGCAGATGCCGACGCGGCTGCCGGACGGCTCGGTGGCGGAGCTGACGGTGGGTACGTACCGCACGCCGGGGGGCCGCAGCCTGGATGGCGCCGGCATCACCCCCGACGTGCCGGCCGACGAGGGGGCCGAGGAACGGGCCCGCACGGTATTGGGTGGCCTCGGGGTGGGTCCGTAGTGCGAAAATGACCGCACTATGGCTAAGGAAAAAGGGCGCAAGCTGATCGCCCAGAACAAGAAGGCGCGGCACGACTACACGATCATCGACACCTACGAGTGCGGTCTCGTGCTCACGGGTACCGAGGTCAAGTCCCTGCGCCAGGGACGTGCCTCGCTGGTGGACGGCTTCGTGTCGGTGGAGAGCGGCGAGGCCTGGCTCTACAACGTGCACGTGCCGGAGTACAGCCAGGGCACCTGGACCAACCACAGCGCCCGCCGCAAGCGCAAGCTCCTCCTGCACCGCGAGGAGATCGACAAGCTGGATTCGAAGACCGGCGAGACGGGCAACACGATCGTGCCGCTCGCGCTGTACTTCAAGGACGGCCGGGCCAAGGTCGAGATCGCGCTGGCGAAGGGCAAGAAGGAGTACGACAAGCGCCAGGCCCTGCGCGAGAAGCAGGACACGCGCGAGACGAACCGGGTGATCTCGGCCGTGAAGCGCAAGGAACGCGGTCAGCTGTAATCATCTGGCATCCCGTGGTCCACTTCGCGTACCATGGCGTCAGCGCACCGCCCCCGGGTGGTGCACTTTGAAAAAACAACATGGGGATGATCGGTTTCGACAGCGGATGTCGATGCAGGGGAAGCGAGCCGAGGAAGCGGCAATGATCTCGCTAACCACATGTCGCAAAAAATAATCGCCAACTCCAAGAGCGATAACTCCCGCTTCACCCTCGCTGCCTAATAACAGTGAGCTGAAGCCTCTGTGAGGAGCGTCAGCCCGGAAGTGGTCCCGGTCCGGATCCTGGCGTCAACTAGGGATCTAAACCTCTAACCCCGGTCACGGGGGCTGGAGGGAAATCAAACAGTGACTGAGCCCGTCGGAGACTTGTCCGTGTGATCTCCGGGGCCGAGAAACTCGTAGCGGACTGCGCTCGGAGAAGCCCTGCTTCTGCACCGTTGGACGCGGGTTCGATTCCCGCCATCTCCACCACCCCATGTGGGCAAAGGCCCCGCAGCCTCAAGCTGCGGGGCCTTCGTCATGCCCGGCCCGCGGCGTCAGTAGTGATACCGGGCCTTGAGCACCTTCACTTCCTTGTCGTCCGCCCGGTACACGAGGCGGTGTTCGTCGTCGATCCGGCGGGACCAGTAACCGGTCAGTTCGCCCTTCAGGGGCTCGGGCTTGCCGATCCCGGTGAACGGGTCGCGCTGGATCTCGCCGATCAGGCGGGTGATCCGACGGGCCGTCTTGCGGTCGGAGGAGAGCCGGAACAGGAAGTCCTCCCAGGCGGCGGGGTCGAAGTGAACGCTCCTCACTCCTCCCCTCCGGCCAACCGCCTCAGCTCTTCCATGGACTTGGTGACCGCGGGCGCGCCCTCGCGATCGCGGGCGACGGCCTCCATCAGCCTCTGGGCGTTGGCGGGGGAGCGCAGCAGGTAGACCGTCTCCTGCCAGGAGTCGTAGTCGTCGGCGGACATCAGGACGGCGTCGCCGTTCTTGGAGGTGATGCGCACCGGGTCGTGGTCGGTGTTGACGCGTTCGATCAAGGGGAACAGGGTCGCCCTGGCTTCACTGGCGCTTATCGACATGGTCCGCTCCTCCGGTTGTGGTACGAGTTTACGGTACCTGGCTCGTACCGGAAAGTCGTACCGGATATGTGTGGGTGGCGAGGCTCGCGGCGGCCAGGAGGGCCGCGGTCGCGGGGAGGGCGTAGGGGGTCGTGGTGCCCAGGTGGTCGACGGCGGCGCCCGCGGTGGCGGAGCCGGCGGCTATGCCGGTGAGGATGGCGGTGACGGCCAGGGTCATGGACTCGTTGAGGCGGCCCTCGGGGGCCAGGGCGTGGACCTCGGACATGGCGGTGACCATCGTCGGGGCCGTGGCCATGCCCGCCAGCAGCAGCGCGCCGGCCAGCAGGGGGAGCGAGCCGGTGGACGCGGCCGCCCACGGCAGCGTCATCGCCGCCGCCATGGCGAGCAGGCAGCCGCGCAGGCCGCGCGGGCGCAGGGTGCCGTAGAGCAGGCCCGCCGCGCAGGAGCCGGCGGCCTGAAGGGCCAGTACCGGCCCGGAGGCGGCCCCCAGTCCCCGCGCGTCGAGGTGGGCGATCGAGGTGACCTCCATCGAGCCGAACACCGCGCCCAGGCAGAGGAAGAGGGCCAGCAGGGGCAGCAGCGGGCGCAGCGGGGACGGCTGCCGGGTCGCCGGGGCGCCCGAGGGCGGCGGCTCCGTGCCGCGCTGCGCGGTGAAGACCAGCATCCCGGTCAGGAGCAGCAGCGCGCCGGTCAGGGTGCCCGCCTCCGGGAAGACGGCGGTGCACAGGAACGCCGCGAGGACCGGGCCGGCCATGTAGCAGAACTCGTCGGCGGCCTGCTCGAAGGACATCGCGGTGTGGTGCGCGCCGGGGGAGCCGCGCAGCAGCAGGGTCCAGCGGGCCCGGGACATGCCGCCGATGTTGGGGGTCGTCGCGGTCGCCGCGTACGAGGCGAACAGGGTCCACGCGGGGGCGTCCAGGGCCACGCACAGGACGAGCGAGAGCGAGCCGAGGACCGCGATCAGGGTGGCGGGGACGGCGATCCGGGCCTGCCCGTGGCGGTCGACGAGCCGTGCCGTGAGCGGCGCGACGAACGCGGTGGCGGCCAGGCCGGTGGCGGTGACGGCGCCGGCGAGGGCGTACGAGCCGCGCTGCCCGGCGATCATCATGACCGCGCTGATCCCGAACATGCCCATGGGGAGGCGGGCGATGAGGTTCCCGGCGGTGAAGGCGCGGGTGCCGGGGAGGGTGAACAGGCGCCGGTAGGGGCCCTCGGGGGAGCGGCGCGCCGGGCGCCGCGGGGCGGCGAGGACGAGGGTGGAGCCGGTGACCGTCATGAGGCAGGGGGGCGCGGGGGGAGCGGGTGTCGCGGGCATGGATCAAGGTTCCGGCCGGGCCCGCACCGGCGTCCAACACCTGTTCCTTGCGGATTGACCGCCTCCTGTTGTTAGTCTCCGGGCGTGATGTCCCGAGACGTGGAACCCCGGCTGCTGCGCTCCTTCGTGGCCGTGGCGGAGGAACTGCACTTCACCCGGGCCGCCGCCCGGCTGTACGTCGCCCAGCAGGCGCTCAGCAGGGACGTGCGGCGCCTCGAACAGATCCTGGGCGCGGTGCTGTTCGTACGCACCACCCGGGCCGTCGAGCTGACCGCCGACGGGGAGCGGCTGCTGCCGCAGGCCCGGCGGGTGCTGGGGGCCCACGAGGAGCTCGCCGCGGCCTTCTGCGGCCCCCGGGTGCTGCTCGTCGACCTGAACACCGCCGGCCCCAGCAGCGGCCGCACCGTGCTGGAGCGGGCCCGCGAACTCGCCCCGGGGTGCGAGCTGATGGCCCGGTTCGAGAGCGGGCTCACCCACGCGGCCCGGGAGATCGCCGCCGGGCGCCTCGACGTGTCCTTCGGGTACGCCGCCGGGCTGGACCCGGGGCTGCGGGCCCGGCTCGCGTTCGCGCCCGTACGGTACGAACCGCTCGCGGTGCTGCTGCCCGCCGGGCATCCGCTGGCCGGGCTGGAGGAGGTACCGCTGGACGCGCTCGCGGGCGAGACCGTGTACGCCGGGGCGGGGAACCCGCGGACCGTGGAGTGGACGGGGCTGGCCCGCGAACTGTTCGCCGGGCGGGGCATCGCGACGGCGCCGCCCGCGCCCGTGGCCGTGGGCAAGGAGGAGTTCCGCCGGGTGATGGCCAAAACCCGCAATCCGGTGCTGGTGACCGTGGACTTTCCCGACATGCCGGGCAGTGTCAAAAGGCCGCTGGTCGCGCCCGTACCGCTGTCACCCCTGGCGATGGTGTGGCGCAAGGGGTTCACCCATCCCGCTCTGGACGCGCTCACCGAGGCCGCCGCCGGGCTCGCGGCCGAGCGGGGCTGGCTGGAAACACCCCCCGGGAGCTGGTTGCCGGCCGCGCTCACACCCGTGGCCGACCGGGGGTGAGTCCAAGGTTTCCCGCCGGTCACCGGGTGGGGACCGGGGCCGAAACGCGCCGTTCCTAGGATCGTCATCACGAACGCGACAGCAGTGGAGGCGTGTGATGACCGGTACGACCGCACCGCGCAAGGGGGCCCGCTGGATCGAGCGGTGGGATCCCGAAGACCCGGTGTTCTGGAGGGAGTCGGGCGAGCGCACGGCCCGCCGCAACCTCCTGTACTCCGTGCTCTCCGAGCACATCGGGTTCTCGATCTGGTCGCTCTGGTCGGTGATGGTGCTCTTCATGGGCCCCGGGTACGGCATCGACCCCGCCGGGAAGTTCTTCCTCATCGCCACCGCCACCTTCGTCGGCGCCCTGGTGCGGGTCCCCTACACCTTCGCCGTCGCCCGGTTCGGCGGCCGCAACTGGACCGTCGTCAGCGCCCTGCTGCTGCTCGCGCCGACCACGGCCGCGCTGCTGGTCATGGAGCCCGGCACCTCGTACACCACCTTCCTGGCGGTGGCCGCGCTGACCGGCGTGGGCGGCGGCAACTTCGCCTCCTCCATGACGAACATCAACGCCTTCTTCCCGCTGCGCAAGAAGGGCTGGGCGCTCGGCCTCAACGCGGGCGGCGGGAACATCGGCGTGCCCGTGGTGCAGCTCGCCGCGCTGCTGGTCATCGGGACCGCCGGCGCCGGACACCCGCGGCTGCTGCTGGCCGCCTACCTCCCGCTGATCGTGCTCGCGGCGGCCCTGGCCCTCGCCCGCATGGACAACCTGGCGCCCGTGCGCAACGACACCGGCGCCGTCCGCGACGCCGTGCGCGACGCGCACACCTGGATCATGGCGTTCCTGTACATCGGCACCTTCGGGTCCTTCATCGGCTACAGCTTCGCCTTCGGACTGGTCCTCCAGACCCAGTTCGGGCGCACCCCCCTCCAGGCCGCCTCGCTGACCTTCATCGGGCCGCTGCTCGGCTCGCTGATCCGGCCGGTGGGCGGCGCGCTCGCCGACCGGTTCGGCGGGGCGCGGATCACCCTCGCGACGTTCGTGGCGATGGCCGCGGCCACCGGGGTGGTCGTCCTGGCCTCCGTACGGGAATCCCTGCCGGTGTTCCTCGTCGGGTTCGTGGCCCTGTTCGCGCTGAGCGGGCTCGGCAACGGCTCCACGTACAAGATGATCCCCGGGATCTTCCAGGCCAAGGCGCTCGCCCGGGGCATGGACGACGAGGCCGCGGCCGCCTACGGGCGCCGGCTGTCCGGGGCCGCGATGGGGCTGATCGGCGCCGTCGGGGCGCTCGGCGGACTCGGCATCAACCTGGTGTTCCGCGAGGCGTTCCTGAGCTCCGGGACCGGGACGGCCGCCTTCGTGACCTTCCTCGGCTTCTACGGGGCGTGCTGCGCGGTGACCTGGGCGGTATACCTTCGCCGGCCCGCCGCCGTGATCGCCAAGGCTTCCGGGGCGGCGGCGAAACCGCAGCTCACCTCCGTGTAACGGGGGTTAACGGCGCCGAAATGCGACGGAACCGAGGCTGACACGGCCCGTTGGCAGGCTCGGTCCCGGCACCCCGCGACACCGACCCACTGGCAAGGCAGGTCACGATGGACGACCACACGCACACCGGCCCCAGGCTCCGGCCCGCGGCCCCGGCCGGCCCGAACGCCGGCACCGGGAACGGGACCGGACCGCTGGCGGGGTTCACCGTCGGGGTCACCGCCGCCCGCCGCGCCGACGACCTGATCGCCCTGCTGCGCCGGCGCGGCGCCCAGGTGCTGCACGCGCCCGCCCTGCGGATCGTGCCGCTGGCCGACGACACCGAACTCCTCGCCGCGACCAAGGAACTCATCGACAGCCCGCCCTGCGCGGTCGTCGCCACCACCGCCATCGGGTTCCGGGGATGGATCGAGGCCGCCGACGGGTGGGGGATCGGCGAGGAGCTGCTCGGCCGGCTGCGGAAGGCCGAACTGCTGGTGCGCGGGCCGAAGGTGAAGGGGGCCGTACGGGCCGCGGGGCTCGTCGAGGACTGGTCCCCGCAGTCGGAGTCGCTGGGCGAGGTCCTGGACCGGCTGCTCTGCGCCGGGGTCGCCGGGCGGCGCATCGCGCTCCAGCTGCACGGCGAACCGCTGCCCGGGTTCGTGGAGGCGCTGCGCGAGGGCGGCGCCGAGGTGGTCGTCGTCCCCGTGTACCGGTGGATGCCGCCGGAGGACCTCGGGCCGCTGGACCGGCTGCTCGACGCGGTCGCCGCCGGCGCGGTGGACGCCGTCAGCTTCACCTCCGCCCCGGCGGCGGCCTCGCTGCTGGCGCGGGCCGAGGCGCGGGGCGTACGGGAGGCCGTGCTGGCCTCGCTGCGGGGCGACGTGCTCAGCGCCTGCGTCGGGCCGGTCACCGCGCTGCCGCTCCAGGGGCACGGGATCGCCACCGTCCACCCCGAACGGTTCCGGCTGGGCCCGCTGGTGCAGCTGCTCTGCCAGGAGCTGCCCGGAAGGGCCCGGGTGCTGCCGGTGGCCGGGCGGCGGCTGGAGATCCGCGGGCACGCCGTGCTCGTCGACAGCGAGCTGCGGCCGGTGCCGCCCGCCGGGATGGCCCTGCTGCGGGCGCTGGCCCGGCGGCCCGGCTGGGTGGTGGGCCGGGCCGACCTGCTGCGGGCGCTGCCGGGGGCGGGGCGGGACGAACACGCCGTGGAGACGGCGATGGCCCGGCTGCGGGTGGCGCTGGGGACGCCGAAGCTGATCCAGACGGTGGTCAAGCGGGGCTACCGGCTGTCGCTGGACGCGGGCGACTGCGCCGCCGCCCGCTAGCCGTCGACCCGCCGGCGGGTCTGGCGGCGGGTCTGGCGGAGGCGGGGGCGGTTCGTTAGCGTGCTCGGATGATCATCGATGGGGTGGAGATGCGCGGCGTCACCTTCGACGACGCCGCCGGGCTGGCCGACGTACTGCTGCGCAACCGGGCGTACATGGCGCCCTACGAACCGTACCGCTCCGAGGAGTTCTACACCGAGGCGGGCCAGCGCGCCCGGCTGGAGGAGCAGTTCGCCGAGCGGGACGGCGGGCGGCTCCTGCCGTTCGTCCTCGTCGAGGCGGCGACCGGGGAGCCGGTCGGGACGATCAACCTCGGGAGCATCGCCCTCGGGCCGCTCCGCAGCGGCGGCGTCGGCTACTGGGTGGACCAGCAGTGGACCGGCAAGGGGCTCGCGACCGCCGCCCTGGAGGAGGTCTGCCGGATCGCCCGCGACGAGCTCGGCCTGCACCGCGTCGAGGCCGGGACCCTCGTCGACAACACCGCCTCGCAGCGCGTCCTGGCCAAGGCCGGCTTCAGCGAGTACGGGCTCGCGCCCCGCTTCCTCCACATCAACGGCGCCTGGCGCGACCACCGCCTCTTCCAGCGGCTGCTCCACGACGACCCCCCGCCCCGGTAGCCCCTCTCGTCGAAGCGGCGCCCGCCGGGACCCCGCGCGGGGGGTTCCGCAACGCCCGGCCGCCAGGCACTCTGAGGACACCCCCTAGCCAACCGAGGCGGTGACGGGCATGTGGTTCGACGCCGGGCGGATCTGCCTGGACCTGGTGGCCACCTCCGCTCCCCACGAGGGGATCCGGGACACCGACGAGCTGCGGCTGTGGCTCACCGGCGCCGGGCTGGTGCCCGACCGGACGCCGCTGGCCCGGCTCGGACCCGACTGGGTGGAAGCCTTCCGGGCCCTGCGCGACGACGTGGAAACCCTCGTACGGGCGGAAATCGCCGGCCGCGACGCCGACGAGGAAACCCTGGCCCGGGTCAACGCCCCGGCCGCCGCACCACCCCCGGGGCTGTGCGCCGTACGGGACCAACAGGGACACCTCGTACGGGAATTGTGCGGCGGGGTGGAATGCGCCGGGCTGCTCGCGGCCGTCGCCCGGGACGCCGTCGAACTGCTCACCGACCCCGGCGACCGGGCGCTGCTGCGGGCCTGCGAGGGCGACGGCTGCGCCCGCGTCTACCTGGACACCTCGCGCGGGCACCGGCGCCGCTGGTGCTCCAGCGAGCTGTGCGGCAACCGCGAGCGGGTGGCCCGCCACCGGCGCCGGCTGCTGGCGGCGGGGCGGGCGTAGGGGCCGGTGCGGGGGCCGGCGCGGGGGGTGTCGCGACGGTCCGTCGGTGGACCCGGCATGATCGACGCGTGGGACGGTCGCGGAACGGGCGTGCGGCAGGGCCCGCCTTCGCGTACGGTTGACGGTCGCCCACGCACGTCAGAAGGGGGCCTTGGTGGCCGCGCAGAATGCCGCTGTCGACAGCACGGCGGATTCCGTCCGCGATCGGGAGATCGCGGTCGAGCAGACGCACCTGGACCAGGTGTACCGCCGCCTTGAGGAGAAGATCCACGAGGCCGAGTTCCTGATGAACGACGCCGCCAAACGCGGCCAGGTCGGCACGCCCGGCGCGCTCGCCGAACGCGACGCGCAGGTCTTCCGCGCCGGAATCCACCTGAACCGGCTCAACAACGAGTTCGAGGACTTCCTCTTCGGCCGGATCGACCTCGTCCGCGGCAAGGACGGGGAACGCGGCCCCGACGGCGCCCACACCTCCGTCGAGCCCGCCGACGACGCGATCCGCCCCGACCTCACCGCCGACATCGCCGAAACCCTGCACATCGGGCGCATCGGCGTGCTCGACACCGACTACGCGCCGCTCGTCATCGACTGGCGCGCCCCGGCCGCCGCGCCGTTCTACCGCTCGACGCCCAAGGACCCCGGCCGCGTCGTGCGCCGCCGCGTCATCCGCTCCAAGGGCCGCAAGGTCCTCGGAGTCGAGGACGACCTGATGCGCCCCGAGGTCACCGCCACGCTGGACGGCCGGGAGCTGCCCGCCATCGGTGACGGCGCCCTGATGGCCGCGCTCGGGCGGGCCCGTACGCACTCCATGCGGGACATCGTCTCCTCCATCCAGGCCGAGCAGGACCTGGTCATCCGCGCGCCCGCCGCCTCCGTCGCCGAGGTCGCGGGCGGACCCGGCACCGGCAAGACCGCCGTCGCCCTGCACCGCGCCGCCTACCTGCTCTACCAGGACCGCCGCCGCTACTCCGGCGGCATCCTGATCGTCTCCCCGACGCCGCTGCTCGTCGCGTACACCGAGGGCGTCCTGCCCTCCCTCGGTGAGGAGGGCCAGGTAGCCATCCGGGCGCTCGGCTCGCTGGTCGACGGCGCCGAGGCGACCACGTACGACGATCCGGCCGTGGCCCGGATCAAGGGCTCCTCGCGGATGCTGAAGGTGCTCCGCAAGGCCGTACGGGGCGCCCTGGAGCTCGGCAACGCCGCCGGCCCCGCCCCGGACCGGCTGCGCGTGGTCGCCTTCGGGCGGCGCCAGGAGCTGGAGGCCGACGAGCTGAACCGGATCCGGCAGAACGTGCTCGGCGGCACCGCGCCGGTGAACCTGCTGCGCCCGCGCGCCCGCAAGCTGCTGCTCGACGCCCTGTACGCCAAGTCGGGGCAGTCCGGGCGGCACAGTGACCCCGAGCTGGCCGCCGAGCTGCGCTCCGCGTTCGACGAGGACATCTCCACCGAGGACGCCTTCATCGGGTTCCTGAACGCCTGGTGGCCGGAGCTCACCCCACGCGCGGTGCTGGCCGCGATGGCCGACGAGCGGGGGCTCGGCCGCTGGTCGCGCCGGGACCTGAACCCGCGCGAGACGCGGCAGCTGGCGCGCTCGCTGCGCCGGGTGGGCGCGGACGGCAAGGGCCCCCTGTCGGTGCACGACGTGGCGCTGCTGGACGAGCTCCAGCAGCTGCTGGGCGCGCCGGCGCGGCCGAAGCGCAAGCGGGACCTGGACCCGCTGGAGCAGCTCAGCGGGCTGGAGGAGCTGATGCCGACCCGCGAGGAGACCCAGTGGGAGCGGGCCGAGCGGATCGCGGCGGAGCGCACCGAGTACGCGCACGTCATCGTGGACGAGGCACAGGACCTGACGCCGATGCAGTGGCGGATGGTCGGCCGCCGGGGCCGGATGGGCACCTGGACGGTGGTCGGCGACCCGGCGCAGTCCTCCTGGACGGATCCGGGCGAGGCGGCGGCGGCGCGTGACGAGGCCCTGGGGACGCGGCCGCGGCGCCGGTTCACCCTGACGGTGAACTATCGCAACCCGGCGGAGGTCGCGGAGGTCGCCTCCCGGGTGCTGAAGCTGGCGATGCCGGGGATGGAGCCGCCGACGGCGGTGCGCTCCACGGGGCTGCTGCCGCGCTTCACGGCGGTGGCGCAGGAGCTGCGGGACACCGTCCGGGAGGAGACCCGGCGGCTGCTGGCGCAGGTGGACGGCACGGTGGGCGTGGTCGTCGCCATGGACCGGCGCGCGGAGGCCGCGGGCTGGCTCGCGGACCTGGGGGAGCGGGCGGTGGCGCTGGGCAGCCTGGAGGCGAAGGGGCTGGAGTACGACGCCACCGTGGTGGTCTCCCCGGCCGAGATCGCGGACGAGTCCCCGGCCGGTCTGCGGGTCCTGTACGTGGCCCTCACGCGCGCGACGCAGCAGCTGACGGTCGTCTCCGCCGCCGCCGACGCCCCCGGCCCGGACGGCGTCCCGGCGCTGCTCAGGCCGTAGGGATCCGGCCGGGCCGCCGGCGTACCGCCGGATGGCCCGCGGCCGGGGGTGTGGTGAGACGAGGTCAACTGCCCGGAGGGGGATCGCTTCCGGCGATCCTTTGTTAGCCTGGGTGAGGCACCGGCTCGATCCAAGCCCCCGGGCCCAACCTTCGTCGCTTAGAGCGACCACTTGCCGCGAGGCGAGCATGGCGGGTCGGTGTCATCAGGCGTAGCACCAGGTCTGCCCCCTCTGTTCCGACAGAGGGGGCAGACCTGTTTTGCGTGGCCGAACGGGTGGGTGAGGGCTTCCACCACCCGCCCAAATCTCGTATGGTGGAAGTGTCTTTCCGAAATTTGTGGCTGGTTACCTTGTACTGGCTGGTAGGTGGGACGATCGGACAACAGGCCCTGCCACGCCCACGGTGTGACAGGTCCCTGTATGTACAGAAAAACCAGGGACAGAAGAGGAACACGGCCATGGCAACGGCGCCCAGCGTCTCGTACTCGATGACGGTCCGCCTGGAAGTGCCCGCGAGCGGAACCGCGGTCTCCCAGCTCACCACCGCCGTGGAGTCCTCCGGCGGGTCGGTCACCGGCCTCGACGTGACCGCCTCCGGCCACGAAAAGCTCCGCATCGACGTCACGATCGCGGCCACCTCCACGGCGCACGCGGACGAGATCGTCGAGAAGCTGCGCGGCATCGAGGGCGTCAGCCTCGGCAAGGTCTCCGACCGAACCTTCCTGATGCACCTCGGCGGCAAGATCGAGATGGCGTCCAAGCACCCCATCCGCAACCGCGACGACCTCTCGATGATCTACACCCCGGGCGTGGCCCGCGTGTGCATGGCGATCGCCGAGAACCCCGAGGACGCCCGGCGCCTCACCATCAAGCGCAACTCCGTCGCAGTCGTGACGGACGGCTCGGCCGTGCTCGGCCTCGGCAACATCGGCCCGATGGCCGCGCTGCCCGTCATGGAGGGCAAGGCGGCCCTCTTCAAGCGCTTCGCCGGCATCGACGCGTGGCCGATCTGCCTCGACACCCAGGACACCGACGCCATCGTCGAGATCGTCAAGGCGATCGCCCCGGGCTTCGCCGGCATCAACCTGGAGGACATCTCCGCGCCGCGCTGCTTCGAGATCGAGGCCCGCCTGCGCGAGGCCCTCGACATCCCCGTCTTCCACGACGACCAGCACGGCACCGCCATCGTCGTCCTCGCCGCCCTCACCAACGCACTGCGCGTCGTGGGCAAGGCAGTTGAGGACGTCAAGGTCGTCATGTCGGGCGCCGGCGCGGCCGGTACCGCCATCCTGAAGCTGCTCCTCGCGGCCGGCGTGAAGAACGCCGTCAGCGCCGACATCCACGGCGTCGTGCACGCCGGCCGCCCCGACCTCGTCGACGCGGCCGCCGACTCCCCGCTGCGCTGGATCGCCGACAACACCAACCCCGAGGGCTACACGGGGACCTTGAAGGAGGCCGTGGTCGGCGCCGACGTGTTCATCGGCGTCTCCGCCCCCAACGTGCTGTCCGGCGAGGACGTCGCCGCCATGGCGGAGGGCGCGATCGTGTTCGCGCTCGCGAACCCGGACCCCGAGGTGGACCCGGCCGTCGCCCGTCAGACCGCCGCCGTCGTGGCCACCGGCCGCTCCGACTTCCCGAACCAGATCAACAACGTGCTGGTCTTCCCGGGTGTCTTCCGCGGCCTGCTGGACGCCCAGTCCCGCACCGTGAACACCGAGATGATGCTGGCCGCCGCCAGCGCGCTCGCGGACGTCGTCGGCGAGGACGAGCTCAACGCGAACTACATCATCCCGTCCGTCTTCAACGACAAGGTCGCGGGCGCCGTCGCCGGTGCCGTCCGCAAGGCCGCCACCTCCGCCTAGGACCCGTACGCCCGGGCGGCCGTGACGATGTGTGACGATTACGGCCGTCACGGCCGCCGCGACGGCGACTGTGACGGCCCCCACGTGCCTTCTCCGGCGCGTCGCGAGATGCGGGCCCCCGGGGCCCCCTCTAGGGTTGCGGGGATGCCCGCGTGGCCCGCGGTCCGCATCCACCGGAACCCTTGGTGCGGACGGAGCGTCACCGCGGCGTGACTGTGGCGCTTTTCGTGTGACCCTGGCGGGTGCCGGATTGGCTTTCCCGCCGCTGGTGGGGGCAGGATGCGTAACCGGGCGAGAGGGTCTGACGTCAGACCCGGGTCCGGGGACTGTCCGAGGGCCCTGGCAGCATCGGCTTCGATCTCACGCCTCTAAGGCAAGTTGAACACGGGAGTACAACATGAACCGCAGTGAGCTGGTGGCCGCTCTGTCCGAGCGCGCCGAGGTGACCCGCAAGGACGCCGACGCCGTTCTGGCCGCCCTCGCCGAGACCATCGGTGAGGTCGTCGCCAAGGGCGACGAGAAGGTCACCATCCCCGGCTTCCTGACCTTCGAGCGCACCCACCGTGCCGCTCGCACCGCGCGCAACCCGCAGACCGGCGACCCCATCCAGATCCCGGCCGGCTTCAGCGTGAAGGTCTCCGCGGGCTCCAAGCTCAAGGAAGCCGCCAAGGGCAAGTAGTCCCGCCGCGTAACACGCAGCGGAACACAGCAAGGGCGGCCACCCGGTGGGGTGGCCGCCCTTCTGGCGTCCCCGGGGCCCCTGGTGGGGGCCCCGGGGCACGCGGGGTCAGACGAGGTCGCCGCCCGGCAGCTCGACCTTCGCGCCCAGCTCCACGAGCTTCTCCATGAAGTTCTCGTAGCCGCGGTTGATCAGGTCGATGCCGTGGACGCGCGAGGTGCCCTCGGCCGCCAGCGCCGCGATCAGGTACGAGAACCCGCCGCGCAGGTCGGGGATGACCAGGTCGGCGCCCTGCAGCTTCGTCGGGCCGGAGACGACCGCCGAGTGCAGGAAGTTGCGCTGGCCGAACCGGCACGCCGAGCCGCCCAGGCACTCCCGGTACAGCTGGATGTGCGCACCCATCTGGTTGAGCGCGGAGGTGAAGCCGAGCCGCGACTCGTAGACCGTCTCGTGGACGATCGACAGGCCCGTGGCCTGCGTCAGGGCCACGACCAGCGGCTGCTGCCAGTCGGTCTGGAAACCGGGGTGTACGTCCGTCTCCAGGGCGATCGCGTTGAGCGGGCCGCCCGGGTGCCAGAAGCGGATGCCCTCGTCGTCGATCTCGAACGCGCCGCCGACGCGGCGGTACGTGTTCAGGAAGGTCATCATCGAGCGCTGCTGCGCGCCGCGCACGTAGATGTTGCCGCCGGTCGCCAGCGCCGCGGAAGCCCAGGACGCGGCCTCCAGGCGGTCCGGGAGCGCCTTGTGGTTGTACCCGCCGAGACGGTCCACGCCGGTGATCCGGATGGTCCGGTCGGTGTCGAGGGAGATGATGGCGCCCATCTTCTGCAGTACGCAGATGAGGTCCTCGATCTCCGGCTCCACCGCGGCGTTGCTGAGCTCGGTCACGCCCTCGGCCAGGACGGCCGTCAGGAGCACCTGCTCGGTCGAGCCGACGGACGGGTACGGCAGGCGGATCTTGCAGCCGCGCAGCCGCTGCGGTGCCTCCAGGTACTGACCGCCCTCGCGCTTCTCGATGGTCGCGCCGAACTGGCGGAGCACGTCGAAGTGGAAGTCGATCGGCCGGCCGCCGATGTCGCAACCGCCGAGGCCCGGGATGAAGGCGTGGCCGAGGCGGTGCAGCAGCGGGCCGCAGAACAGGATCGGAATCCGGGAGGAACCCGCGTGGGCGTCGATGTCGGCGACGTTCGCGCTCTCGACGTGGGTCGGGTCGAGCACCAGCTCGCCCGGCTCCTCGCCGGGGCGCACGGTGACGCCGTGCAGCTGGAGCAGACCGCGCACGACCCGCACGTCGCGGATGTCGGGAACGTTGCGCAGCCGGCTGGGTCCGCTGCCGAGCAGAGCGGCGACCATGGCCTTCGGCACGAGGTTCTTCGCACCGCGGACACGGATCTCGCCCTCAAGCGGGGTACCGCCATGGACAAGCAGTACGTCGTCTCTGTCTGTGCCGGTCATGAATCTCGCGTTCCGGAGAGGGGCTCCCCCGGCGAAGCCAGAGGAGGGTGGGCAGGGGGCCAGGGAAAAGGGTAAGGGGCGCAACCCCCCTATCCGTAAGGCCAACGCGCCCGTATGAATGTCATGAATGAGACACAACACCCTGAGTGCCCGCCAGGTGGCGGAGCGTCGCGTTCCGCCCGGCTCGCGGGCGCGCGCTCCCGTCTGCTGCCGTGCGCCCTGAGCTGCGGACGATTGGATCTCGTCGCCCGCTCCCCCTCACGGGCGAATGTGCGAGATCATGTCGGCATGACCGAGGTGTCCTCCCTCACAGGGCGGCTGCTCGTGGCCACCCCCGCCCTCGCGGACCCGAATTTCGACCGCGCGGTGGTGCTCCTGCTCGACCACGACGAGCAGGGCTCCCTCGGCGTGGTCCTCAACAGGCCGACCCCCGTGGGCGTCGGCGACGTCCTGCTGCCGTGGGCCGCGCTGGCCGGCGACCCGGGCGTGGTCTTCCAGGGCGGCCCGGTGGCCCTGGACTCGGCCCTCGGCATCGCCGTCATCCCGGGCGAGGAGGGCCCGCTCGGCTGGCGCCGGGTGCACGGCGCGATCGGCCTCGTCGACCTGGAGGCCCCGCCGGAACTCCTGGCGGCGGCCCTGGGCTCGCTGCGGATCTTCGCCGGCTACTCCGGATGGGGCCCCGGCCAGCTGGAGGACGAGCTGGGCGACGGCGCCTGGTACGTGGTGGAGTCGGAGCCCGGGGACATCTCCTTCCCCGACCCCGAACGCCTCTGGCGGGCCGTCCTGCGCCGCCAGCGCAGCGAGCTCGCGATGGTCGCGACCTATCCGGACGACCCGTCGCTGAACTGACCCCGGCGGGGGTCGGTACCCTGGGTTTTATGAGCACTCTTGAGCCCGAGCGCGGGACTGGTACGGGGACCCTCGTCGAGCCGACGCCGCAGGTGTCCCACGGCGACGGCGACCACGAGCGCTTCGCCCACTACGTCCAGAAGGACAAGATCATGGAGAGCGCGCTCGGGGGCACCCCCGTCGTCGCGCTCTGCGGCAAGGTGTGGGTCCCGGGCCGGGACCCGAAGAAGTACCCCGTCTGCCCCATGTGCAAGGAGATCTACGAATCCATGGGCGCCGGCGGCGACAAGGACAAGGGCGGCAAGGACCAGTAGCCGGTCCTCCGGCCCGGCTTCGCGGGACCACCAGGGCCCCCGGGGCGCGCATCGGCGCGCCCCGGGGGCCCTGCGCGTACACGGGGGCCCGTCCGTGGGGAGGGACCCCGAAGGCCTTGTCCGCGCCAGGGGCCCCGGGGCCTTGTGCGTACTAGGGTCGGCGGCAACGAGCGCTCTGTGGAACGTCTGTTGCGCAGGGTGCAACAGACTGTCGCGAAGGGCTGCCGCATGGACCTCATCCCCCTGCCCCGGAACGCCGCGCTGCGCGAGGACGCCGCGCCCTACGCGTTCGGCCCCGAGCCGGTGCTCGACGCCGGACCCGGCACCGGGGGAACCGCGCGCTGGCTGCGCCGCGAGCTCGGGGCGGCCACCGGATGGGGCCTGCCGCAGGCCCGGCCGGAAGCCGCCGGCGAGGCGGACATACGGCTGCGCCTCGATCCGCGGCTCGGGGCGGACCTCGGGCCCGAGGGATACCGGATCGGGGTCGACGGGAGCGGCGTGGAACTGGCCGGCGCGAGCGCCGCCGGGCTGTTCTGGGCCGCCCAGACGCTGCGTCAGCTGCTCGGCGCCGACGCCCACCGCAAGGCGCCGCTGCCCGGACGGGTGTGGAGCCTGCCGCACGGCTCGGTCGAGGACGGCCCCCGGTTCGGATGGCGCGGCATGATGCTCGACGTCGCACGGCACTTCATGCCCAAGGACGGCGTGCTGCGCTACATCGACCTGCTCGCCGCGCACAAGCTCAACGTGCTGCACCTGCACCTGACGGACGACCAGGGCTGGCGGATCGAGATCAAGCGCCACCCGAGGCTCACCGAGGTCGGCGCGTGGCGGCCGCGCAGCCGGTGGGGCCATCGGGCCTCGCCCCTGTGGAACGAGACCCCGCACGGCGGCTTCTACACCCAGGACGACATCCGCGAGATCGTCGCGTACGCCGCCGAGCGGCACGTACGGGTGGTCCCGGAGATCGACGTACCGGGGCATTCGCAGGCCGCGATCGCCGCGTATCCCGAGCTCGGGAACACCGACGTCGTGGACACCGCCGCGCTGGGGGTGTGGGACGACTGGGGCGTCAGCGAGAACGTGCTCGCGCCGACCGAGGACGTACTGCGGTTCTACGAGGGAGTGTTCGAGGAGCTGCTGGAGCTGTTCCCCGTCGAGGTCTCGCCGTTCGTGCACGTGGGCGGGGACGAGTGCCCCAAGGCGCAGTGGCGCGCCTCGGCGGCGGCGCAGGAGCGGATCCGGGAGCTGGGGGTGGCCGGCGAGGACGGGCTGCAGTCCTGGTTCATCCGGCACTTCGACACCTGGCTGGCGGCGCGCGGGCGCCGGCTGATCGGCTGGGACGAGATCCTGGAGGGCGGACTGGCCCCGGGCGCGGCCGTGTCGTCCTGGCGCGGGTACGCGGGCGGCATCGCGGCCGCCGGGGCGGGCCACGACGTGGTGATGTGCCCCGAGCAGCAGGTGTACCTGGACCACCGTCAGGCGGACGGCCCCGACGAGCCGGTGCCCATCGGGTACGTGCGCTCGTTGGAGGACGTGTACCGCTTCGAGCCGGTGCCGCCGCAGCTTTCGCCGGAGGCCGCCGTCCACGTCCTGGGCGCGCAGGCCAATGTGTGGACCGAGGTGATGGAGAACCAGGGCCGGGTGGACTACCAGGTGTTCCCGCGGCTGGCCGCCTTCGCGGAGGTGGTGTGGTCACGGCTTCCGGAATCCGCCGGGCGGGACTGGGACGGCTTCGAGGAGCGGATGGCGGGGCACCGCGCACGGCTGGACGCGCTCGGCGTCGACCACCGCCCGCCCGGCGGTCCGTTGCCGTGGCAGCGCCGGCCCGGGGTGCTCGGACGCCCGATCGACGGGGAGCCCCCGATCGTGTGACTCCGGCAACCGGAACTCTTCGCCAGTCTTTGGAACTCTTTCTCGATTTCGGTTGATACGTGGGAAATCGGGCGCGATGTGCCGAGGTGGGCCGGGGGTGACCCTTCGGGGGCGACCGGCAGACCCTCGCGCCGGGCGGTGCGGAAGATGTGCCAGAGTTGCCACGTCCCGGCGGTGAGCACGTACCGTACGGCGGACAGGCGTGAGCGCCGGGACCGGGACATCGGGAAGGGGCAGCTGGGTTGACCACGCACGCACCGCATGCATTGCACGCACCGGATTCGCCTCAGGGGCCCCAGGGCCCTCAGGCCTCGCACGCGGCGCAGTCCGTGACGCTCCCGGTCTCGCTCGACGAGGCCGTGGCGGCGCTCACCGCCATGCCCGCCGCCGTGCCCGTCGCGGGCGGCACCGACCTCATGGCCGCCGTCAACGCGGGACTGCTGCGGCCCGCCGCCCTGGTCGGCCTGGGCCGGATCAACGAGATCCGGGGCTGGCAGTACCAGGACGGCCACGCGCTGCTCGGTGCCGGGCTCACCCACGCACGGATGGGGCGGCCGGATTTCGCCGCTCTGATCCCCGCCCTCGCGGCGGCCGCGCGCGCCGCGGGCCCGCCGCAGATCCGCAACGCGGGCACCCTCGGCGGGAACATCGCCACGGCGGCGCCGACCGGTGACGCGCTGCCGGTGCTGGCGGCGCTGGAGGCGATGCTCGTCATCGTCGGGCCGGGCGAACCGGGCACCGCAGGCTCCGCGGGCACGTCGAGCCGGGAGATCCCGGTGTCGCACCTGCTGGCGGGGCGCGACATGCTGCGGCCGGGCGAACTGATCGGCTTCGTACGGGTGCCGCTGCTGCACGCGCCGCAGGTGTTCCTGAAGGCCACGGGGCGTACGGGACCGGGGCGCGCGGTGGCGTCCGTGGGGCTCGTACTGGACCCCGCGCGCCGGGGTGTGCGCTGCGCGATCGGCGCGGTCGCCCCGATGCCGCTGCGGCCGCTGGAAGCCGAGCAGTGGGTCGCCTCGTTGATCGACTGGGACGGGGGCCGGAGCCTGGCCCCCGAGGCGCTGGACGCCTTCGGGGAGTACGTCGCGGCAGCCTGCGTACCCGACCAGGGAGAGCCGGTACCCCCCGGCGTACTGCATCTGCGGCGCACGGTCGCCGTGCTGGCACGGAGGGCCCTGGGGAGGGCGCTGACCTCATGAGTGAGAACGAGATCGGGAACATGAGCGGTGGCAGCGGGCCGGGGCAGGCCGAACCCGTCTGGGGCTGGGAGCCGGTGCCGCACGGCGGCGAGTACGACTCCGACGCGACGGCCTTCGTGAAGCTTCCGGAGGACATGCTGAACGCGCTCGGCACCGGGGAGCCGCTGGCGGCCCCCGGGCACGGGTACGTGCCGCCGCCGATGATCGTGCCGCTCGGCTCCGCCACCACGGACCCGTCGGCGACCGGGACCTGGGCGTTGCCGGTGCAGTGGCCCGAGGCGGGGGCCGAGCAGGCGCACGCGCCCGCGCCGGTGGGCGGGCCGATCCCGGCGTCGATCCCGCTGCCGCCGTCGGTGGCGCAGGCGTTCGCGGCCTCGCAGGGCGGCGAGGCGGAGCACGACCCGGGCGCGACCGCCGAGTGGCGCTTCCCGCACGGCGAGCAGGAGCGGGGGCAGGGGCAGCAGGAGCAGTCGCAGCCTCAGCAGCAGCCGCAGCACGACGGGCAGGGGCAGGGGCACGGGCACGGGCAGGGGACGGGGCAGTGGGCGATGCCCGCCTCGGTGACCGGAAACGGCGCCCTGGACGCCGACTGGAGCCAGGCCCCGGCGACGCTGCCGGGCGGTGCGGCGGCCCCGTGGGCGACCCACCCGGGGCACCCGGGCAACTCCGGACACTTCGACCACTCCGGGAACTTCGAACACGCAGGGCACCCGGGGCAGTCCGGGCACCCGGGGCAGCCCGGGCAGTCCGGCCAGCCCGGGCAGTCCGGATACGCCGGGTACTCCGGTTACGAGGAGGCGCGCGGGTACGCGCCGGAGCAGCCGGGCACCCCGGAGGGCGACCTGTCGCTGACCTCCGGCGTACTGCCGGGGCTCGCCGAGGCCGCGCGCGGGTTCGGCGGCCACGGGGCGGGCGCCCCGAGCCGGGGCCCGCGCGTGCTGGGCGGCCCGGGCGTGGGCACGCTGCCCGAGGGCGAGCCGGCGCACCCGGCCCCGCACGACATCGAGGCCGCCCACGCGGGCGGGCACGCGGGCGACGGGTACGGCTACGCGGAGGCCGGGCACGCGCACGCCGCGGAGCAGCGGGAGCGACAGCAGCAGCAGCCCGAGCCGGAGCGGGAGCCCGAGGCGGAGCCGGCCGGGGCCGCCGCGTACGAGCCCGAGGGGTTCGAGCCGGCGGGGTACGAGGCCGCCGGGGCCGGGCCGGTCGGGGCCGAGGCCGATGGGGCCGAGCCCGAGGGGTTCGAGCCGGACGGGGCCGAGTCCGACGGGGCCGAGCCCCACGGGGCCGAGGCCGACGGGTTCGAGGCCGGGGCCGTGGCGCCGGGCGGGCCCGCGGGGGCCGCCGAGCACGATGAGCACGGCTTCACGGAAGCCGGCCTCGCCCTCGCCGAAGAGGGGGAGTCGCCCGTCCCGGCCGAGGGCGGCACCGACACTGCCGGGGCGACCCCGGACGCGGACAGCGCCGGAGGTTTCCCGGCCCGGGACACGACGTACGACGAAGAAGACGCCGCGGTGCCCGCCGCCCATCACGAACATCCGTCGGCGTCCTACGTCCTGCGCGTCAACGGCGCCGACCGGCCCGTCACGGGCGCCTGGATCGGCGAGTCGCTGCTCTACGTGCTGCGCGAGCGCCTCGGCCTCGCCGGCGCCAAGGACGGCTGCTCGCAGGGCGAATGCGGGGCGTGCGCCGTGCAGGTCGACGGCCGGCTCGTCGCCTCCTGCCTGGTGCCGGCCGCGACCGCCGCCGGGAGCGAGGTCCGGACCGTCGAGGGACTCGCGACCGACGGGGAACTCTCGGACGTTCAGCAGGCGTTGTGCAGGTCGGGCGCGGTGCAGTGCGGATTCTGCGTCCCCGGCATGGCCATGACCATCCATGACCTGCTGGAGGGCAACCACGCCCCCAGCGAGCTGGAGACCCGCCAGGCCCTCTGCGGCAACCTCTGCCGCTGCTCCGGCTACACGGGGGTCATCGACGCCGTCCGCGAGGTCGTCGCCGAGCGCGAGGCGACGGCCGCCGAGGCGGAAGCCGTGGCCTCGGGCGCCGAGCCGCGCATCCCGCACCAGGCACCGCCCGGCGAGGGCGGCATCCACGGCGACCACGGTCACCAGGGCGACCACGGGACCCACGGCCACCAGGGCGACTACGGTCACCAGGGCGACCAGGGGCCCCACGGCGACCACGGGACCCACGGGCCCCACCACAACGGAGGCATGGCGTGAGCGGGCAGGACGCGGCCACGGCGACGACGGGCACGGCCGCCGGCACGGCGACGGCGACCTCGACGGTGACGGCCTCCGGGGCCGCTCCGGCCGGCGACACCGAGGAACAGCAGGGCCCGCCGCGCGGAATCGGGGCCTCCGTGCCCTCCGTCGACGCCCGCGCCAAGGCCGAGGGCACTTTCCCCTACGCCGCCGACCTGTGGGCCGAGGGCCTGCTCTGGGCCGCCGTGCTGCGCTCCCCGCACGCCCACGCCCGGATCCTGTCCATCGACACCTCCGCCGCCGCCGAGATGCCCGGCGTCCGCGCCGTCGTCACCCACGCCGACGTCCCCGGCGCCACCACGCACGGCCGCCGCATCGCCGACCGCCCGGTGTTCGCGCACGACGTGGTCCGCCACCACGGCGAGCCCATCGCCGCCGTCGCCGCCGACCACCCCGACACGGCCCGGCTCGCCGCGGCCGCCATCGCGGTCGAGTACGAGCTGCTGGACGTCGTCAGCGACCCCGAGCAGGCCTTCGGCGCCGCCCCCATCCACCCCGACGGCAACCTGATCCGGCACATCCCGCTCCGCTACGGCGACCCGGAGGCGACCGGCGAGGTCGTCGTCGAGGGCCTGTACCGGATCGGCCGCCAGGACCCCGCGCCCATCGGCGCCGAGGCCGGACTGGCCGTGCCCCGGCCCGACGGCGGCGTGGAGATCTACACCGCCTCCACCGACCCGCACACCGACCGCGACCTCGCGGCCGCCTGCTTCGGCCTCGAACCGGACCGGGTCCGCGTCGTCGTCACCGGCGTCCCGGGCGCCACCTCGGACCGCGAGGACGCCGCGTTCCAGCTGCCGCTCGGCCTGCTCGCGCTGCGCACCGGCTGCCCGGTCAAACTGGCCGCCACCCGCGAGGAGTCCTTCCTCGGCCACGCCCACCGCCACCCGACGCTGCTGCGCTACCGCCACCACGCGGACGCGGACGGCCGGCTGGTCAAGGTGGAGGCCCAGATCCTGATGGACGCGGGCGCGTACGCCGACGCCTCGTCCGAGTCGCTCGCGGCGGCCGTGGCCTTCGCCTGCGGCCCGTACGTGGTCCCGCACGCCTTCGTCGAGGGCTGGGCGGTCCGTACGAACAACCCGCCGTCGGGCCACGTCCGCGGCGAGGGCGCGATGCAGGTCTGCGCGGCGTACGAGGGCCAGATGGACAAGCTCGCGGCCGCCCTCGGCATCGACGGCGCCGAACTGCGCCTGCGCAACGTACTGGCCACCGGCGACCTGCTCCCGACCGGCCAGACGGTCACCTGCCCGGCGCCGGTCGCCGAACTGCTGCGTTCGGTACGCGACTACCCGCTGCCCTCCCTCCCCAAGGACACCCCGGAGGACGAGTGGCTCCTGCCCGGCGGCCCGGAGGGCGCGGGGGAGCCGGGAGCGGTCCGGCGCGGGGTCGGGTACGGGGTCGGCATGGTCCACATGCTCGGCGCCGAAGGCACGGACGAGGTGGCGACCGCCACCGTGAAGGTGGTCGACGGAGCCGCGACGGTCATCTGCGCGGCGGTCGACACCGGGCAGGGCTTCTCGACGCTCGCCCGCCAGATCGTCCAGGAGATCCTCGGCGTGGACGAGGTCGTGACGGCCCCGGTCGACACCGACCAGCCGTCGGCGGGCCCGTCGGCGCACGGCCGGCACACGTGGGTGTCGGGCGGCGCGGTGGAGCGCGCGGCCAAGATGGTCCGGACCCAGCTCCTCCAGCCGATGGCCCACAAACTGGGCATGTCGACGGAACTCCTCCAGATCCAGGACGGCCGGATCACGTCGTACGACGGGGCCTTCACCACGACGGTCCCCGAGGCCATGGCGGGCAAGGAACTCTGGGCGACGGCCCAGTGCCGCCCGCACCCGACGGAACCCCTCGACGGGGACGGCCAGGGCGACGCCTTCGTGGGCCTCGCCTTCTGCGCGATCCGCGCGGTGGTGGACGTGGACATCGAACTGGGCTCGGTGCGGGTGGTCGAACTCGCCGTGGCCCAGGACGTGGGCCGGATCCTGAACCCCCGTCAGCTGGAGGCCCGTATCGAAGCGGGCGTCACACAGGGCATGGGCGCGGCCCTGACCGAAAACCTCCGCTCGGTCGCGGGCCTGGTCCGCCACCCGGACCTGACCGGGTACGCCCTGCCGACCTCGCTCGACACGCCGGCGGTCCGCATCGTCAAACTGGTCGAAGAACGCGACGTGGTGGCCCCGTTCGGCGCGAAGGCGGCCAGCGCCATCCCGGTGGTCACCACCCCGGCGGCGGTCGCCTCGGCGGTCCGCGCGGCAACGGGCCGCCCGGTCAACAGGCTCCCGATCAGGCCATCGGCGGCGGTGGCCGCGCCCAACTCCTGACCATGTGACCCGCATTGCACCTGCAACCCCGGGGTTGGGGGTGTCGGTCCCGATCGTTAGAGTGATACGGAGTGAGTTCCCGTGCGCGTGCGCACGGGTGCGAACGCGTGCGAACGGGGACGGGTCGAGGGGCCGGCGCTAACGCCGGTGCCCCCGGCCAACGGGGAGTCGGGGAGTCGGGGAGGCCAACGTGGTTTTCAACTTGGTGCGGGCGCTTGAGGTCGAGTACGAGTCGATGACGGGCTACAAGAAGCTGGTCGACGAACTCCTCGACAAGCTGGACGGCTCGGAGGCCGCAGGAAAGAAGCTGTCCCACTGCACCCTCCCGACCGGCACGCTGGGCAAGGGCTTCACCGAGGCGGAGCTGCTGTTCTCGACGTACACCACCGTGCACACGCAGCTGCAGAACCTCGCCGAGGGGCTGGCGATGCAGATCGAGGCCCTGGGGATCGCCGTGAAGACGGCGGGCAAGGGCTACGGGGGCGTGGACGAGGAGACGAAGCGGCGCATGGCCGCGATCGCCCGGCGCGCCAGGGAGGACTACGTCCCTGACCGCGACCCGCTCGTGAAGCAGCAAAAGCTGGAAGAGCAACGGGCGAAGGCCGACGTGCACAACACCGGTGAGGTCTGATCATGTCCAAGTTTGAAGGCTACTCACACGAACAGCTGTGGGCGATGGTCTCGGGTGCCAACGAGCACGTGCTGAAGACCCGGGCGACTTCCCTGGTCGACGCCGCCAAGACGATCCATGACGTGGGCGACGCGCTCAAGAAGCACAAGGTGGAGGGCTGGGACGGCGAAGCGGCCCAGAAGTTCCACGACTGGGTCAGCCAGGCCGGCAGCGCGACCCTGCGCCTCGCCGAATACAGCAAGGCGGGCGGCGAGAGCCTCGGCCACGCGGCCGACGTCCTGAGCGAGGTCAAGAAGAGCGCGGCGTACGACGCCAAAGAGGACGCCGCACTCCGCGCCAACATCGAAGCCGCCCGCAAGCACCACAACGACCCGGACGCCCCGATCGTCAGGAAGCAGTCGACCGACACCCTGACCGACAACCAACAGCGCGCCGCCGCCGCGCTGCTGAAGCTGGCGCAAAGGTACGACCAGTCGGCAAAGGAAATGAAGGCGGTCGAGGTCCCCACGTTCCCGCCGCCGCCGGGGGACTTCATCCCCCCAGGTGTCGCCGGTGACGAAGTTCGTTCCCGTCCGGGAGGCGCCGGCGGAATGGACGGCTCGTCATATGGTCCACGGAGTGCAGGAGTCGCTTCATCTTCATATGAGTCTGGCTCGGCGCCTGTTCGCCACATGCAACCGGACAGCACCCTGCCCCCGACCGTCGGTCCAGGATCTACTCCCGTGCCAGTGGTGCCAGACCGCGTTGTGGACGTGGATCTCGACCATGTCGCGACCCTGCCGGAGACGAATCTCCCCCCAACGACGTCCATCCCTGGTCCTGGCCCAGCCCCGGGGAGTCCCAACCCCATCGGGACCACGCCTCCAATGACGCTTCCGCCGATGACCGGTGGTGGCCCGGGCCTGCCTGGCGTCGGCCCCGGAGGCCTGCCCCCGGGTATCGCCCCCGGTGGCAAGGTCGGCGGGAAGATCGGTGGCCTCGCACCGGTGCTGCCGCGCGACGCCGGTATCGTCGGTGGCCGCCAGGTGCCGGTCAGCGGTCCCAGCGGCAGCATCCCGCGCGGCACGGTCATCGGCGAAGGCATGCAGGGCGGCGGCCGCGGCATGATGGGCGGCGGCATGGGCGGTGGTGGCCTCGGTGGCTCCCACGGTGTCCCCGGCGGTTCGATGGCTGGCCGTCGGCTGGCCATGGAGCAGGGCGGTGTCGTTGGCGGGCGTCAGCCCGGGGTCGGCGGCCACTCGACCATGGGCGGCCAGCCGTTCACACAGGGCGGCTCGGGTCTCGTGCGTAGCGGGTCGGGTGCCGGCCCGGTCGGCGGTGCGATGGGGCACGGGGGCGCGGGTGTCGGCAGTACCGGCAGGCGCCGTGACGAGCAGGGCGGCGAACGCCCCGACTACTTGTCCGAGGACGAAGAGACGTGGCAGGCCGACCGTCGTGTCGTGCCGCCTGTGATCGACTGAGCGGAAACGGACGTTGCACGGGATGCGCATGCGTAGGGCGACCTCGGCTCTGGTGGGTCTGCTGCTGGCCGGGGTCGCCGCGACCCCGGCCCATGCGGAGACGATTCGGGAGCAGCAATGGCATCTCAACGCCATGAAGGCCGACGACATCTGGAAGATCAGCACGGGTAAGGGCGTCACGGTAGCGGTCATTGACACCGGAGTGGGGCACCTCCCCGAGTTGGAAGGGCAGGTGCTTCCGGGCAAGGATTTCGCCACGTCTGGGTATGAGGGAGATGAGCGCACCGACTACGACAAACACGGAACGACCATGGCCGCAGTGATCGCAGGTTCTGGTAAGCATCCGAGCGGGGACGGCGCATTCGGTCTTGCCCCCGGAGCGAAGATCCTTCCGATCCGCGTGCCGCAGGAGGGCGGGGCGAACCGGTCTTGGACTGCGGCGATTCGGTACGCAGCGGATTCCGACGCCAAGATTATCAATATGTCTGTGGTCACGGCCAAGGAAGACCCGGCACGTCTAGAGGCAGTGAAGTATGCGCTGTCCAAGGGGAAGCTGATCTTCGCTGGTGCAGGGAATAACGGGGACACGACGAACGAGGTCTTCTACCCTGCGGCGACTCCTGGTGTCGTGGGCGTCGGGGCTGTCGACGCCGACGGCGCGGTGACCAACGAGTCCCAACATGGTCCCCAGGTGGATCTGTCGGCACCCGGTATCGGAATTGTCACAGCCTGTGGCCAGGAGACGGGTCTCTGTACGAGCCATGGCACGAGTGATGCCACCGCACTCGCCTCTGCGTCGGCCGCGCTGCTGTGGTCGGCTCATCCTGATTGGACCAACAATCAGGTGCTGCGAGTGCTGCTGAACACGGCCGGTAAGCCCAAGGGCGGCGCGGAGCGGAACGATTTCATCGGCTACGGCGTCGTGCGGCCTCGGGTCGCGGTGCCGACCCCCGGTGACCCCGGGCCGGCGAACGAGTTCCCGCTTCCGGATCTGGCGGCCGCCGAGGCTTCGGCGTCGCCTTCCCCGTCTCCCGACGTAAAGACACCGGAGTCCGGGAAGCCCGCCACTGCGCCTCAGGCCGAGGTGAAGAAGGGCGGCAACCTGCCCTGGATCGCCCTGGGGCTTGGCGCCTGCGCGATCATCGGTGGGGCCGTGGCTACGGTCGTCGTCCGTCGCCGGAACCGCTGACGCATCACTCGATGCGCCGGGCGACTGCGGCGCTGTCCGGCCCCGGGGTGCGCTGCCGGCGCCCGGGGAGCCCGGGTCGGCGAACGAGTTTCCGCTTCTGGATCTGGCGGCCGCCGAGGCGGCGGGGGGGGCAAGGCGAAGGCCGCTCAGGGGTAGCGCCTTCCCCTGAGCGGCCCGCCGCGAAGCCGTGGCGGGAATTGAACCCGCGTAACTCGCTTTGCAGGCGAGTCCCTCAACCACTCGGGCACACGGCTGTGTGGTGATGTGTAAGACCGTACGAGGGGTCGTGCGGGTGGGGAAGAGGGGCGCGGGCCCCGCAATACGACTGCCATGCGGCGTTCACAGACCTAGGGCTGAGGGCCGAGTCCGGATCCGCCTAAATGACAGGGTCACGAACGGGCTACGCACCTTACTCTGGGGCGATGAGTGCCCTTGAGCCGCGCGTGCCCCAGAGAACCGCAGCCGAGCCCGTCACGGCTCCGGCCGCCGCCCCGTCAGAGGGCGGGGTTCTGGGAGCCGCGTACCGGACGCTCAGCATCGGGATCATCTCCGTCGTCTTCCTGATCGCCTTCGAGGCCACGGCGGTGGGTACCGCCATGCCCGTCGCGGCGCGGGAGCTGGAGGGGATCGGGCTCTACGCCTTCGCCTTCTCCGCCTACTTCACGACGAGCTTGTTCGGCATGGTCCTGGCGGGCCAGTGGGCCGACCGGCAGGGGCCGCTGCGGCCGCTGACCGTCGGGATCGGGGCCTTCGCCGCCGGACTGGTGTGTTCCGGGACCGCCGGCGTCATGTGGGTGTTCGTGCTCGGCCGGGCCGTGCAGGGGTTCGGCGGCGGGCTCGTCATCGTCGCCCTGTACGTCGTCGTGAGCCGGGCCTACGAGGAGCGGCTGCGCCCCGCGATCATGGCGGCCTTCGCCGCGGGCTGGGTCGTCCCCTCGATCGTGGGGCCGCTGGCCTCCGGGACGGTCACCGAGCACCTCGGCTGGCGGTGGGTGTTCCTCGGGATTCCCGCACTCGTGGTGGTGCCGGTGATGGTGGCGTTGCCGGCGATACGGCGGAGCGCGTCCGGGCCGGTCGACCCGGACGCCCCGGCCGAGGCGTTCGACCGGCGGCGGATCCGGCTGGCGCTCGCGATCTCGGTCGGGGCGGGGCTGCTCCAGTACGCGGCGCAGGACCTGCGGTGGCTGTCGCTGCTGCCGGGTGTCGTGGGCGCGGCGCTGCTGGTGCCCGCCGCGCTGGGGCTGCTGCCGCGCGGGACGTACCGGGCGCGGCGCGGGCTGCCGTCGGTGGTGCTGCTGAGGGGGGTCGCGGCGGGGTCGTTCATCGCCGCGGAGAGTTTCGTACCGCTGATGCTGGTCACCCAGCGGGGGCTGAGCCCGACGCTGGCGGGGTTCTCGCTGGCGCTGGGCGGGGTGACGTGGGCGCTGGGGTCGTGGATCCAGTCCAAGGGGCGGGTCGAGCCGTACCGCGGGCGGCTGATGGTGCTGGGCATGCTCATGGTCGCGGCGGCGATCGCGGGGGCGCCGGCGGTGCTGATCGAATCGGTGCCGGTGTGGACGCTGGCGCTGGCCTGGGGGGTCGGGTGCCTGGGGATGGGCCTGGTCATCGGGTCCACGAGCGTGCTGCTGATGCAGTTGTCCGCGCCGGAGGAGGCGGGGGCCAATTCCGCCGCGCTGCAGATCTCGGACGCGCTGGCCAACGTGGTGCTGCTGGCGGGGGGCGGAGCGGCGTTCGCGGCGCTGGGGGGCGGGGCGGTGGGTGCGGCGCACGCCTTCGACGGCGGGGGCGGGGCCTCGCACCCCGGGGCGTTCGTGGTGGTGTTCCTGCCGATGGCCTGCGTGGCGTTGGTGGGGGCGTGGGTGGCGACGCGGCTGCACGGGGAGCCGGAGGACTGAGGGGGAGTCGCCGCGGGGCTGCCGCCGTCCTTGGCCGCGCGCCTTGAGCGCCGGCTGGGACGGGCCGGGTGCTGGCCGCCCGGTACGGCGCCGTTGCCGGGGGCCAGCCCCCGGACCCACACGCCTCAAACGCCGGCGGGGCTGGGATTGCCGCCGGGCGTGGGCCGGGCGGGCTCGGGGCGTTTGGGGGGTCGGTAAATACGGGGAGGGCTGGACGGTGGGTGGATAGGGTTTGGGGATGAGGGAGTTGAGGTTTCGGGTTTCCGGGGCGGAGTGGGAGGAGTTGGCCGATTTGGCCGACGCCTGTGGCGGGACGCCCGAGGAGTGGGTCGCGGAGGTCGTGCGGGAGCGGCTGCGGCTGGAGCGGGCGCGGGTCGGGGCGGAGGCCGGGCGGCTGGCCGGGAGGCATGCCGCGCTGCTGAAGAGGCTCGGCGAATGAGCACCCGGCACCTCACGCTCGTCGAAGTGCTTGATCTCGCCCGGCACGCGTGTCTCGCCCAGGAGCAGTCCGTCGAGCTGCGCGCCCCCGGGTTGCTGGAGTCCGCCGTGCACCGGCCCAGGGCCCTGGGGGCACCTCCCAGCGGTAGCTGGGGGAGTTTGGGACGCCGGCGTACGAGGATCCGTACGAGCAGGCGGCCGCGCTGCTGCACGGGATCGCCGCGAACCATCCCCTCGTCGACGGCAACAAGCGCACCGCCTGGCTCGCCGCCGCCACCTTCCTCGCCGTGAACGGCGTGGATCTCGGGGGAGTTGATCAGGCGGCGGCCTACGAGCTGGTCATCGACGTGGCGTCCGGAGCCGAGGGGGACGTCGCGCGGATCGCCGCGCGGTTGCGGCGGATGTGACCCTCGCCGCACCCGCCGAGGTCACGGGCCTGTCCCTCCGCGAGGGGCCGGCCCGCACCGGTAAGGTGGCCCGGTTGTCCTACGTACGACCGCCGCCGAGAGCCCGAACCGGAGACCGTGACTACTACCGCCTCCCACCACCTCTCACCCGCCTTCCCCGGCCGCGCGCCCTGGGGTACCGCCAGCAAGCTCCGTGCCTGGCAGCAGGGTGCGCTGGACCGGTACCTGGAGACCCAGCCGCGCGATTTCCTCGCCGTCGCGACGCCCGGAGCCGGGAAGACCACCTTCGCGCTGACCCTCGCGTCCTGGCTGCTGCACCACCACGTCGTCCAGCAGGTGACGGTCGTCGCGCCGACCGAGCACCTCAAGAAGCAGTGGGCGGAAGCCGCCGCCCGGATAGGCATCCGGCTGGACCCGGAGTACTCCGCGGGTCCGCTGAGCAAGGAGTACCACGGGGTCGCCGTCACGTACGCGGGCGTCGGCGTGCGGCCGATGCTGCACCGCAACCGCTGCGAGCAGCGCAAGACCCTGGTCATCCTCGACGAGATCCACCACGCCGGTGACTCGAAGTCCTGGGGCGAGGCCTGCCTGGAGGCCTTCGACCCGGCCACCCGCCGCCTCGCCCTGACCGGTACGCCCTTCCGGTCCGACACCAACCCCATCCCCTTCGTCGCGTACGAGGAGGGGAACGACGGGATCCGGCGGTCCTCCGCCGACTACACCTACGGATACGGGAACGCCCTCGGCGACGGCGTCGTCCGGCCCGTGATCTTCCTGTCCTACAGCGGCAACATGCGCTGGCGCACCAAGGCGGGCGACGAGATCGCCGCCCGGCTCGGCGAGCCCATGACCAAGGACGCCATCTCGCAGGCCTGGCGCACGGCGCTCGACGCGCGCGGTGACTGGATGCCGAACGTGCTGCGCGCCGCCGACCAGCGGCTGACCGAGGTCCGCAAGGGCATCCCGGACGCGGGCGGGCTCGTCATCGCCTCCGACCAGGACTCGGCGCGCGCGTACGCGAAGCTGATCAGGGAGATCACCGGGACGAAGCCGACCCTGGTGCTCTCCGACGACACCGGGGCCTCGAAGAACATCGACACCTTCAGCGCGAACGACGACCGCTGGATGGTCGCGGTCCGCATGGTGTCCGAGGGCGTCGACGTCCCGCGGCTCGCGGTGGGCGTTTATGCCACCACCATTTCCACGCCTTTGTTCTTTGCGCAGGCTGTCGGGCGATTTGTGCGTTCCCGCAGGCGCGGCGAGACGGCGTCGGTGTTTCTGCCGACGATTCCGTATCTCCTCGGTTTCGCCAATGAGATGGAAGTCGAGCGCGACCACGTCCTCGACAAGCCGAAGAAGCAGGGCGAGGAAGACCCGTACGCCGAGTCCGAGAAGGAAATGGACGAGGCGAACAAGCAGGAGGACGAGGACACTGGCGAGGACGAGCAGATGTCCTTCGAGGCGCTGGAGTCCGACGCCGTCTTCGACCGGGTGCTCTACGACGGCGCCGAGTTCGGCATGCAGGCCCACCCCGGCAGCGAGGAGGAGCAGGACTACCTCGGCATCCCCGGGCTGCTGGAGCCGGACCAGGTGCAGATGCTGCTCCAGAAGCGGCAGTCGCGGCAGATCGCGCACAGCCGCCGCAAGCCGGACGAGCAGGCGGACCTGCTGGAGCTGCCGGCCGACCGGCGGCCGGTGGTTTCGCACAAGGAGCTGCTGGAGCTGCGGAAGTCGCTGAACACCATGGTGGGCGCGTACGTCCACCAGAGCGGCAAGCCGCACGGCGTCATCCACACCGAGCTGCGCCGCGTGTGCGGCGGGCCGCCGAGCGCGGAGGCGACGGCCGGGCAGCTTCGGGAGCGCATCAAGAAGGTGCAGGAGTGGGCCACGCGAATGCGGTGACGCTCCGTTTTATACAGGTATGACGGCGGGGTCCGTGCGGAGGTTCGCACGGACCCCGCCGTCATGTCCGCGGAATCGGAGGTCACGAAATTGACGCCGCTTCCGAAGGAAAAACGGCATAAACCGCCAGTACGCGCCCGGATTCTGGACGAGCTCTTCCGCTGAGCGGACCCGCTCGCTAATGTCCCCGCATCGAACGCTCCGTGGCAGCGCCGCCGCGGGAGCGCAGCCGGTGCCATGGCCGCTACCGGCGGCCTCTCCGTGCGTTGCCGACGGACCGGCGACGCTCCACCCCGTGAGAGTCACCGCCGCCCACCGAAAAGAGGGAGAGGCGTCGTGACCGCGGAAACCTCCCAGACTCTCGACAGAGGGCTGAGAGTCCTCAAGCTGCTCGCCGACACCGACCACGGTCTGACCGTCACAGAGCTCTCCAACCGCCTCGGTGTGAACCGCACGGTGGTCTACCGCCTCCTCGCCACGCTGGAACAGCACGCCCTGGTCCGCCGCGACCTCGGCGGCCGGGCGCGCGTCGGCCTCGGCGTGCTGCGGCTGGGCCGCCAGGTCCACCCGCTGGTGCGCGAGGCGGCCCTGCCCGCGCTGCGGTCGCTCGCCGAGGACATAGGGGCCACCGCGCACCTGACCCTCGTCGACGGCACCGAGGCCCTCGCCGTCGCCGTGGTCGAGCCGACCTGGACCGACTACCACGTGGCCTACCGGGCAGGGTTCCGCCACCCGCTCGACCGGGGGGCCGCCGGCCGGGCCATCCTGGCGGCCCGTCAGGGCACTCTGATCGAACCCGGGTACACGCTGACCCACGGGGAGCTGGAAGCGGGCGCCAGCGGCGCCGCGGCCCCCCTGGTGGGCATCACCGGGCTGGAGGGCAGCGTCGGCGTGGTCATGCTGGCCGACGCCGTGCCGGAGCGGGTCGGCCCCCGGGTCGTCGACGCCGCCCGCGAGGTGGCCGACGCCCTGCGCTGACGCCCTGCGCTGACGACGTGCGCTGACGAGGTGCTCTGACGGCCTGCGCCGACGTCGGGCCGGGGCCGCGGAGACGGGTGGTGGGCGGTCCACCACCCGGTTCGGCCGTGCGCGCGGAAGGCGGGAACCCCGGCCCGATAGATTGGCCGGGTGCTCTCTCGCCTCACACGTCTGCCGCGTCCCGCCGCCCTGGCCCTCTGCGCCCTGCCGGCCGTCGGGCTGTTCGTCGCGGTCGCCTTCGCGCCGCTGCCGTTCGTGATCGCCCAGCCCGGGCTCACGGCCGACGTCCTCGGCTCCCGCGACGGCAAGCCCGTCATCACCGTCACCGGCGCCCCCACCCGGGCGACCAAGGGCGAGCTGCGGATGACCACCATCCAGGCGACCGGCCCGTCCACCACGGTGACGCTGCCCGAACTCCTCGACCACTGGTTCGACACCACCCGGGCGGTCATGCCCCGGGAGGCCGTCTACCCCTCGGGCGGAAGCGACAAGGAGATCGAGGAGCACAACCTGGAGGAAATGGCGGCGTCCCAGTCGGATGCCGCCCAGGCCGCCCTCGGGTACCTCCACAAGGACCCCAAGGACGTGAAGGTCGACCTCAACCTCGCCGACGTCGGCGGGCCGAGCGCCGGGCTCCTCTTCTCCCTCGGCATCGTCGACAAGCTCGACGGCGACGGCAGCGGCGGCGAACTCACCGGCGGCCGCAGCATCGCCGGTACGGGGACCATCAACGCCGAAGGCAAGGTCGGCGCGGTCGGCGGCGTGGCCCTGAAGACGCAGGCCGCGCGGCGCGACGGGGCCCGCGTGTTCCTCGTACCGAAGGCCGAGTGCTCGGACGCCCTCTCCGAGCTCCCCGAGGGCCTCCAGCTGGTCCCCGTCACTTCGCTGACGGATGCCGTGGACGCGCTGCGGGCACTGAACCGGGGGGAGAAGGTTCCCTCCTGCTGAGCGCCGCGGTGGGCTCCGCCGGGCTGCTGGTCGACCGGTCCAGGTCGCGCCAGGCCGGGAACACCACCGGGGCGAGCGTGGTCAGCAGGTAAGCGCAGCCGAACAGCAGCAGCGCCCGGGCCGTCCCGAACCCGTCGACCAGCAGCCCGGCGGCGAGACCGCCGAGCGGCATCGTCAGCTCGCACCCCGCCGTGGTCACCCCCGAGACGCGGCTGCGCAGCTCCTCCGGCACCTTCTCGTACATCAGCGTGGTCAGGATCGGGTTGAGCATGCCCGCGCCCAGGCCCGCCAGGGCCATGGTCACGGCGAGCGGCAGGGTGGTGTCGGTGAGGGCGGCGACCACGTAGCGGGTGGACCCGGAGGCGAGGAAGGCCGCCGCGAACACCGCTCTACGGGGGAACCGCTCGCCCCACGCCCCGTACATCAGCGCGCCGAGCAGGGCGAAGCCGCCGAACAGGGAGACCAGCAGGCCGAGCGCGGTGGCCCCGCCGAGGGCCTCGCGGCCGTGCACGGGCAGCAGCACCGAGGACCAGCCCTGGTCGAGGCCGTTGGTCATCATCACCATCAGGGTGATGCCCATCAGCAGCCGCGAGCGGGTCAGGAACGCCCAGCCCTCGGCCAGTTCGGCCCGGTAGCCCGCCAACGAGACCTTCCCGGAGGCGCGTTGCGGCTCGGCGGCGGGTATGCCGCGCAGGAACGCGGTGACCAGCAGCGCCGACACCGCGAAGGTGGCCGCGTCGAGCAGCAGGACGGTCTCGGCCCCGAACGCCGCGATCAGTACGCCGGCCACCGCGGCCCCGAGCATCCGGGCCCCGCGCGAGACCGCGTCGTAGAGGCTCGCCGCCCGGGTGACGGTGGTGCCGGCGTGTTCGGCGAGGCTGGGCAGCAGGACGTAGCGGGCGGTCAGGCCCGGGGTGTGCACGAGACCGCCGACGGCCATCAGCGCGCACAGCATCCAGAACTCCAGCAGGCCCGCGTAGTGCAGCAGCGGGATCGCGCCGACCGAGACGGCGCAGACGAGGTCGGAGACGGCGGAGACCCGGCGGCGGCCGATCCGGTCGATGACGGGGCCGCCGACGAGCGCGGCGACGACGACGGGCAGGGTGGCGCAGAAGGCGACGATCCCGGCCCGGCCGGCGCTGCCCGTGGTCTGGAGCACGAACCACGGGACGCCGATCAGGGTGAGCGAACTGCCGGCTATGGAGACGGTGTTGGCGGCCAGAACGGCCACGAAGGGCCGGCGGCCGCTCATGCGGCGCGGTGGACGCCGCTGTGGGCGGGCCGCATCAGCCGTATCCCGGCGCTGACGAGGGCCTCGCCGAGCCGGTTGCGCAGGGCGGGCAGCACGGCCGGCACGACCCGTACGAGCCGGGCGTGCGGCGCGGGGGCGGTCGGGGTGGCGGCGCCCCGGGCGAGGCGCCAGGCGGCCGCCTCGGCGGTCAGCTCGGCGGTGCGGGCGGCGTGGGCCGAGGCGTACATCTCGGCTTGGGCGAAGGTGTTCATGGCAGGACGACTCCTTCTGGCGAGCGGTGAAGGGGAAGTGCGGGAGAGGGGCGAGCGGGGGTGGCGGTCAGTCCCCGCTGTGGCGCGGGAAGGCGTGCGTGTGGATGCGGACCGTCTCCGCGCCCTCGCCCTCGGGCAGGTCGCGGTAGCTGCTGACCAGCTCGTGCATCTTGAGGACGAGTTCGTGGGCCTGGGTGGGGGTCAGGCGCAGGGTGAAGTCACTGAGGTCCGAGGCGGCGCGCCATTCCTGGGGCCAGGTGTGGGCGTTGCCGAGCCAGGTGTTCATCTCCTGCCCGTGGATCGTCATGATCCCGTGCAGGAAGGCCTCGGCGGCGCCGCGCGTCTCCGGGTCGGTGGCGTATATGAGGGACTCGTCGAACTGCGTGCCGTCGTGGGCGGCCTTCCACCACCGCTCGCGGCCCTTGCCGTGCCCGGGCGCGTCCTCGACGAACCCGTGCGCGGCGAGCTGGCGCAGGTGGTAGCTGGTCGCCCCGCTGGACTCCCCGAACTGCTCGGCGAGCCGCGAGGCGGTGGCGGGGCCGTCATGGCGCAGGGCGGCCAGCATGCGGATGCGCAGCGGGTGGGCGAGGCCGCGCAGGGAGTGGGCATCGAGCGTGCGGACCTGGAGCTCCGCTTCCAGTGGGGTTTCCGGGGTTTCCGGGGCTTCCGGCTCTTCGGGCATGCCTCAACCCTAGAGTTGCAAAGACTCCTGTGCAAGGGTTTCTTTGCAACCTCTTCTTTGGAACCCTGGTGGAGCCTCGCGCACCCCGCGCGTCAGTCGTCCTCCGCCGCCTGTTCCACCAGCGGGATGATCCGCAGCGGCACCGGGTTCTCCATCACGATCGCCGTGGACGCCCGCACGATTCCCTCGAAGCCGACCACCTTGTCGATCACGCGCTGGAGGTCGGCGTTGGAGCGCGCCACCAGCCGGCACAGCATGTCCCCGTGCCCCGTGGTGGTGTGCAGCTCCAGCACCTCCGGCACTCCGTCCAGGTGCGCCCGTACGTCCGCGCCCTGCCCCTGCTTGATCTCCAGCGTGGCGAACGCGGTGACCGGGTACCCGAGCGCCGTCGGGTCCACCTGCGGGCCGAAGCCGCGGATCACCCCCGTGGCCTGGAGCCGGTCCAGGCGCGCCTGGACGGTGCCGCGGGCCACGCCGAGCCGGCGCGAAGCCTCCAGGACCCCGATCCGGGGCTCGCGGGCCAGCAGGACGATGAGCCGCCCGTCGAGTTCGTCGATGCCCATTGATTCCTCCGAGGGGGGTGCGACGGGTGGTCATACTGCACAGATGCTTCAGTAATCCTCCGGGCTGACTGGGCATTCTGTACAGGCAAACAGGAAACTATTGCGCAGCTTGTGGATCGGCGGGACTCTGCGCTCATGACTGAGTCTTTGGTGAACATCGAGACCACCCCGCACACCGCGCGTGAGGCAGACCCCTTCCCGGTGAAGGGCATGGACGCGGTCGTCTTCGCCGTGGGCAACGCCAAGCAGGCCGCGCACTACTACTCCACCGCCTTCGGCATGAAGCTCGTCGCCTACTCCGGACCGGAGAACGGCGTCCGCGAGACGGCCAGCTACGTCCTGACCAACGGCGCCGCGCGCTTCGTCCTCACCTCGGTGATCAAGCCGACGACGGACCACGGCCGCTTCCTCGCCGAGCACGTCGCCGACCACGGCGACGGCGTCATCGACCTCGCCATCGAGGTCCCGGACGCGCGGGCGGCGTACGCCTACGCCGTCGAGCAGGGCGCGCGCGGGCTGGAAGAGCCGCACGAGGTGAAGGACGAGCACGGCACCGTCGTACTGGCCGCCATCGCGACCTACGGCCAGACCCGCCACACGCTCGTCGAGCGCGTCGACTACACCGGGCCGTACCTGCCGGGCTACGTCGCCGCCGCCCCGATCGTCGAGCCGCCGGCCAAGCGGACGTTCCAGGCCATCGACCACTGCGTGGGCAACGTCGAGCTGGGCCGGATGAACGAGTGGGTCGCGTTCTACAACAAGGTCATGGGCTTCACGAACATGAAGGAGTTCGTGGGCGACGACATCGCGACCGAGTACTCGGCGCTGATGTCGAAGGTGGTCGCGGACGGCACCTTGAAGGTGAAGTTCCCGATCAACGAGCCGGCGATCGCGAAGAAGAAGTCGCAGATCGACGAGTACCTGGAGTTCTACGGCGGCGCCGGCGTCCAGCACATCGCGCTCGCGACGAACGACATCGTGGCCACCGTACGGGCGATGCGGGCGGCGGGCGTGAAGTTCCTGGACACCCCGGACTCGTACTACGACACCCTCGGCGAGTGGGTCGGCGACACGCGCGTGCCGGTCGAGACGCTGCGCGAGCTGAAGATCCTCGCGGACCGCGACGAGGACGGCTACCTGCTGCAGATCTTCACCAAGCCGGTGCAGGACAAGCCGACGGTCTTCTTCGAGATGATCGAGCGGCACGGCTCGATGGGCTTCGGCAAGGGCAACTTCAAGGCCCTGTTCGAGGCCATCGAGCGCGAGCAGGAGAAGCGGGGCAACCTCTAGGTCCCCGCTCCCGGTCCCCGTCGGCGCGCCGCCGCCGGGGACCGGCCCCGGCCGCCCCGGCCGCCGGGTCCTCCGCCACGGAGCCGGTCAGTCCGCCGACGGGGACGGGGACGGCTCCGCCTTTTCCCCCTGCTCCGTCTTCTCGCCCGGCTTCTTCGGGTTCGGCTTCGGGAGTTCCGGTTCGACCCACGGAGTGCGCGGCTGCATGTTCTCCGGGCCGCCCGGCGCCGGCCGGCCGACCGCCGCCAGGGCCTCCTTCGCCAACGGCGCCCGCACCGGCGAGAACGCCGGGTTGGTCCGCATCGCCTCCTGGAGGTGCCGCCGCGCCCCCGCCTCGTCGCCCAGGCCCCGCTCGATGACCGCCCGGTGGTACGAGAACTCCGCGTTCCGCATCCCCGAATCGGTCGCCTTCTTCGCGTACTCCAGCGCCGACGCGTCATCGCCGTTGCGGTGCAGCGCCCACCCCAGCGCATCCGCGACCTGCACGTTCTTGTGCCGCGCCCACTCCGTCGACAGCCGCCGCACCGCGGCCGCCGGGTCCGCGTGGTCCGCCTCGAACAGCCCGAGGACCACCTCCTCGTTGACCCCGTCCGCCGCGCCGCGCGCCGTCAGCGTCCTGAGCACGTCGTACGGCGCACGCGCCTCGTCCGCCCGCCCCAGCGACTCCAGCAGCTCGCCCAGCTCCAGCTCCAGCCGAGGCACCGGCGCCCGTCCCAGCGCCATCCGGTAGTCCCGTACGGCCTCCCCGCCGCGCCCCAGCGCCGCCAGCGCCCGCGCCCGGCCGCCCAGCGCCTCCGGCCGGCCCGGATCCGTCCGCAGCGCGCCCTCGTACAGGCCCAGCGCCTCGGCGGTCTCGCCGCGCTCCCAGGCCAGCTCCCCGAGCCGGAACAGGACGTACGCCTTCTCGGTCGGGCTCTTCGCCGCGCCGCCCGCGTGCTCCATCGCCAGCACCGCGTCCTCGCGCCAGCCCCGGTCCCGGTACACCTGCGAGGCCCGGATCCGCGCCGCCAGCCCCGAGTGCAGCTGCTCCAGCCGCTCCAGCGCCTTCTGCGCGGCCTTGTAGTCGCCGAGCCCCGAGTACGCGTCCACCAGCACCGGGTACGCCGTCCAGCGCCGCGGCGCCTGCGCCCGTACCAGCTCGCCCCACTTCTTCGCGGTCCCGAAGTCCCCCCGGGCGTTGGCCAGCGTGCCCATGCCCGTCATCGCGTCGAAGTTGCCCTTCTCCGCGGGCAGGGCGTCCAACGACCGTTTCAGGGCCTTCTCCGCCTTCGGGAACCACCGGGATTCGGCCGTCCGGCGCGCCTGCTCCAGGTACGCGGACCCCAGCACGGCCCACGACGCCCCGTCGTCCGGATGCGCCGCGACCCACTTCTCCCGGTCCGCGACCAGTGCCGTCAGATCCACCGCGGCCGCCGGCGCGCCCATCCCGACCGCCGCCGCGGCCCGTTCGCTGGGCCCCGGAGGGCGCGCGTCGTCGCCCGCGCGGACCGGCCGGATCACCAGTGCTCCCGCGATAAGGACCACCGCGACCGCGGCCGCCACGAGCGTCTTGCGGCCGGTGAAGGTCACCGGCGGAGCCGACTGAGATTCCTCGTCGATACGGTCGAAACGGTGCATGGGGTCACTGTGCGTCAATATGACTAGCTCGCCGGGGTGTCCGAAGAGGGTCGCGGGCGTGTTCACACCGATGGCCCCGGCTGCCACGCTGACCCCATGGCTGACGACCCCTCAACGCCGCTCCCCGACATCCACGACGTCCCCGGCATCCGCGATGCCCCGGGCGCCATCAGCGACACCAGCGCCATAGACGCCCCCGGCGCCCCGCCCCACGACCTGCTCCGCGCGCGCCTGCTCGAAGGGCTCCCGGCCGAGGCCCTGCTGACCGACCCTCAGGTCACCGCCGCCTACGCCACCGACATGGCCAGCTTCTGCGCCGCCGGCGCCCCGGCCGCCGTCGTCCTGCCCCGCACCGTCGAACAGGTCCAGCACGTCCTGCGCACCGCCACCGCCCTACGGGTCCCCGTGGTCCCCCAGGGCGCCCGCACCGGCCTCTCCGGCGCCGCCAACGCCTCCGACGGCTGCATCGTGCTCTCCCTCGTCAAAATGGACCGGATCCTGGAGATCAACAGCATCGACCGGATCGCCGTCGTCGAACCCGGCGTGGTCAACGCCGTGCTCTCCCGCGCCGTCGCCGAACAGAGCCTCTACTACCCGCCCGACCCCTCCAGCTGGGAACAGTGCACCATCGGCGGCAACATCGGCACCGCCTCCGGCGGCCTGTGCTGCGTCAAGTACGGGGTCACCGCCGAGTACGTCCTCGGCCTCGACGTCGTCCTGGCCGACGGGCGGCTGCTGCGCACCGGCCGCCGCACCGCCAAGGGCGTGGCCGGATATGACCTCACCCGGCTGTTCGTCGGCTCCGAGGGCAGCCTCGGCGTCGTCGTCCGGGCCGTCCTCGCGCTGCGCCCCGCGCCGCCCCGGCAGCTCGCGCTCGCCGCCGAGTTCCCCTCCGCGGCGGCCGCCTGCGAGGCCGTCTGCGCCGTCATGGAGGCCGGGTACACCCCCTCGCTGCTGGAGCTGATGGACCGTACGACCGTCCGCGCCGTCAACGCCCTCGGCAAGATGGGGCTCCCCGAGACCACCGAGGCACTGCTGCTGGCCGCCTTCGACACCCCCGACGCGCCCGCCCGCCTCGCCGCCGTGGGGGAGCTGTGCACCGCCGCCGGGGCCACCGCCGTCGTACCCGCCGACGACGAGGCGGAGTCGGAACTGCTGCTCCAGGCCCGGCGGATGTCGCTGACCGCGCTGGAGGAGCTGCGGCCCGCCACGATGATCGACGACGTGTGCGTACCGAGGTCGCGGCTGGCCGAGATGCTGGACGGAACGGCCGCCATCGCCCGTACGCACGACCTGCTCATCGGCGTCTGCGCGCACGCCGGCGACGGCAACACCCACCCCGTGGTCTGCTTCGACCCCGCCGACGAGGACGAGGCGCGGCGCGCCCGGCAGTCCTTCGACGAGATCATGGCCCTCGGGCTGGCGCTGGGCGGCACCATCACCGGCGAACACGGGGTCGGCGTCCTGAAGAAGGAGTGGCTGGCGAGGGAACTGGGGCCGGTGGGGATGGAGATGCAGCGCGCCGTCAAGCAGGCCTTCGACCCGCTGGGCCTGCTGAACCCCGGCAAGCTCTTCTGAGGCCGCCGCGGGCGGGGTGCGGGTGCCCATCACGCGTCCCCGTCCGCGGACTCGTCCGAGGGCCACGGGTCGCGCAGCCACAGGTCGTCCGCCGGGGTCGGGGTGAGCAGCTCGGCCAGCGCGGCTTCCAGGCCGAGCCGGTCCGCCTCCGTGCCCGGCGGCACCGCGCGCAGGGTGCGCTCCAGCCAGGCCGACACCGAGCCGGCCGGGGCCTCCAGCAGGGCGTCCCCGTCGGGGGAGCTCAGCGCCATGCACAGCACGGCCTTGTTGTCGATCTTCGTGGGCCAGATCCGGACGTCGCCGTGGCCGCTCGGCCGGAACACCCCCTCGACGAGCAGCTCGCGGGCGAAGGTCCAGTGGACCGGCAGGCTGGAGCCGGTGTGGAAGACGATGTGGACGGCGTACGGGTCGTCGGTGAGGTAGAGCAGCCGGGCGGGGACGGGGACGCTGCGTTCGGGGGACAGGACCAGCTTGAGTTCCAGCTCGCGCTCGATGACGGGGTGGTGCATGGCGGCCTCACTTCGTGCTCTGCGGTGTGTGCGGGGCGGTGCGGGGCATGGCTCGGGCCCCACACCCGCAGAGAGCGCCGGACGGCCCGGGTATGACGCGACTTCCGGCAGGAATCGAAGGTTGGCCGAATCCTGTCTGCTGACCGAAAGCCATCGGGAGAAGAAGTGTTCGCTCGAAGGCTTGGATTCTCCCGTTACCGGACCTGGCGGGCCGAGGTTCTTGGCTATGGTCCTGCCTTGCACAAGCCTCAAGCCACGAACGGAGTTGGGGACATTGACGGCCTCCCCTGGAGACGGCGAGCACGCGGCCCGCGAGGGCTACTACCCCGATCCGTCCATCCCCGGGTACGTCCGGTACTGGAACGGACTGTCCTGGGTGCCGGGTACGAGCCGCCCCGCGCCGCCCGTGGACGAGACGGGTCCGGTGTTCCTGGACGAGACCTCGGCGACCGAGGCGCTGCCGGAGCCGTCGCCCGCGCGGTCGCCCGTGCCGCTGCCCGTGCCGTCGCCGGAGCCGGATCCCGCCTCCGAGCCGGTGATGTGGCAGGCCGATCCCGCCCACCAGCACGGCTTCGGGGGCCCCAGGGACGCCCGGGTGTCCTGGGGCAGCCGGGAGGAGCCGCCGGGGCCCGTACGGGGCGCAGGGGTCTCACTGGCCCGCACGGCGGCCGCGTCCCCGGCCGCGTCCCCGACGCCCGGTTCCGCGCCGGCGCCGGATCCGGCCCCCGGCCCCGCGCCGGACCGGTCGCCCGAGGCCGCCGCGGCGCCCGCTTCCGCGCCCGGGCACGCCTGGTCGTCCGAGTCCGCCGCGGCGCCCGCGTCCGTTCCCGCGCCGGTTCCCGCTCCCGCTAGGGCGTCCGAGGCCGCTCCGGCGCCCGCCGCGGCCCGGGCGGCCGCCCCCGCGCCCGAGTGGCCCGACGCCGGTGACGGGGGGCGCGCCGGGTCCGGGCTCACCTCTTCCTGGCCGGAGGCGACCCCGAAGTCCCGCCCCGCGCCGGCCCCCACCCGGGTCCAGCCCGACCCCCAGGCCTACGCCCAGGCGCAAGCGCAGGCCCATGTCCGCGCCGCCTCCCCGCTTCCGGGCCAGAGCTCCGCGCCGGCCCCGGCCGCGGCGGACGCCCCGCTCCCGGCCCAGGACCCCACCCAGGCCCCTCAGCCTCGTGCCGCCGCCCGGGTCGACGGCCCCCGCCCCGGCCGGGCCCCGGCCCGCGCGGATGCCCCGCTCCCCGGCCAGGGCGCCGCCCCGGCCCAGGCGGGTGCGCCCATTCCGAGCCAGGCCGCCGCGCCCGCCCAGGGACAGGCCCGGGCAGCCGCCGGTGCCGGTGCCGGTGAGCGGGGGGACGACGCCGGCCGCAGGCAGACGGCGACGGCTTCGGAGGGCGCGCGCCGGGCGGAGTCCGGTGCGGCCGCCGCCGGGCAGCGGCCCGACGCCCGGGCCGTGTTCGAGCGCATGGCGGAGCGGGCCGTCCGCCCCTCGGGCCTGGTCCGCCGGGGCCTCGCCCGCGCGGTGGACTCCCTCGTGTTCGCCGCCGTCGCGGCGGCCGCCGCCCGGCCCCTCGTCCCCGCCGCCACCGCGCACATCGAGGCCAAGGTGGACGCCGCCCGGGGCACCGGCCGGACCACCACCGTGTGGCTCCTCGACGCCACCATCGGCGGCTACCTCGGCATCGTGCTGGCCGCGGTCCTCCTCTTCGGGGTCTTCTACGAGGCCCTGCCCACCGCCCGCTGGGGCCGCACCCCGGGGAAGAAGCTGTTCGGCGTCCGCGTACTGGCCACCGCCACCCTCCGCCCGCCGGGGTTCGGCGCGGCCCTGCGCCGCTGGCTGGCGTACGCCCTCTTCGGGCTCCTGGGCGGCCTCTGGTGCCTCGGGGACCGCCCGCGCCGCCGCGGGCTCCACGACCGCGCCGCGGGCACCTACGTGGCGCGCTAGGGCCGTCGCCCGGACGGACGCGGTCCCGTTGCGGGGCCCGCCGCGGCGGGGTCGACTCGGGCCATGAGCACCGACCAGCCGCCGCCGGGCCAGCCGCCCGAGGACGACCCGTTCCTCAAGAAGCCCCAGGAACCGACGCCTCCGTCGGGCGGTTCGCCGTACGGATCGCCGCCGCCCCCGCCCCCGGGGACGCCCGGAGGACCCGGAACCCCCGGAGGACCCGGCGGTGGCGGGCCCGGCGGGTTTCCGCCCCCGCCGCCCCCGCCGCCCCCGTACGGCGGCGGAGACCCGTACGGCAGCGGCAGCGGCGGCGGCATGCCCGATCCGCTCGCCGGCATGCCCCCGCTCGCGGACTTCGGACGGCGCCTCGGCGCCCGCATCGTCGATGTGCTCATCGTCACGATCCCGCTGTTCCTGATCCAGCTGCCCTTCAACAACAAGCGGTACATGGTCGACACCGACAAGGGCGAGGACGTCACCGAGGTCATCACCAATTCGTACGGCGGCAGCGGTCTGCTCTGGACGCTGATCGGGATCATCGCGTACGTCGGCTACGACTGGTTCTTCACGAAGCGGGACGGCCGGACCCCCGGCAAGCGCTGGCTGGGCCTGCGCGTGGCGATGCTCAACGACGGCAGCGTGCCCGGCTCCAGCGCCGCGCTCAGCCGCGCCGCCGTGCTGTGGGTGCCGACGCTGGTGTGCTGCTTCTGCCTGTGGCCGCTCGCGCTGATCGTCTCGATGCTCGTCGACAAGCCCTACAAGCAGGCGCTGCACGACAAGGTCGCCAAGACCGTGGTGGTCAAGTCGACCTGACGCCCCGCCTTCCAACGGCGCTCGCGGGCGGTCTCCCCCAGGGGAGGCCGCCCGTCCGGCATGCCGCGGCGCCGGTCCCGCTCAGTGGTGCACGGGGTGTTCGGCAGCGGCCGTCCGGGGAGCGGACACCCGGGCGGCCGCAGTCGTGTCCGCGGTTCCTGCCGCGGAGCCGGGCGCCTTGGCCCGGGTGGCCGCGTGCCGGCCGCGGCGGCTCGGCGCGGGCACGGTGAGCGCCACGAGCAGGCCGAGGGCGAGCGCGGCGGCACAGATGACCGCGACCCCGACACCGGTGCTCGTCTGCGAGAGCAGCAGCATGGCGATCGTCGAGACCAGGACGGTGGCGGACCCGTAGGCGAGCTGTGCGGCAGTCGGACGCGGCATGGCGATATCCGTCCTCAAAGGCGGGGAGGGGGAGTCGGCTCAACTAGGTCGCGCGTCAAGAGACTCTACGACGGGGGATGCCCGAGCGGAACGGGCGGTAAGCGTGACCTCACCAACGGTGCCGGAGCACGGGGGGCGCACGGGATCACATCACCGTGCCACACGGGGGTGATGAAGCGGCCTTCGTCCCGTATGGCTGCGGAACGTCCGAATAGCGGAACTCCTTGACCGCATAGTGCAGTTGTAAGGAACAAGTCAAGGTCTGTCTTTTCTTTAGACTCTCCGGTCAAATGTCGTCACTTGAGACGCGCGCCGCGCGGAACCCCCCGCCCCCATGGAGATGTTCCGACCTACGTCGCGGCCGCGGGAGGGGAACGACATCAAGTGACCAGCAACTCCGCCAGAAGGCGTTCGCTGCGCGCGGCGGCCGTGGCCGTGACCATGGCCGCCACCGCCGCGTCCGGCTTCGCCGTCTTCACGACCGCAGCGCAGGCCGACCCCGGGTCGACCGCGCCCGCCGCCCACCGCGAGGACCCGACCGCTCCCGCCAAGGAGCAGGTCAAGCACGACCTCGAAGGCCCGTTCAGCAAGGTGCAGGACCAGCAGCGCGAAGCTGCCCTGCAGCAGGTGCTGGCCGGCAAGAAGGGCGTCGAGCAGCGCGGCGCCTCGAAGGTCGTCAAGCTCGACGACAAGAAGTACGTCGAGCTCGGCCGCGAGAAGACCGACAAGATCTTCACGATCCTCGTCGAGTTCGGCGACCAGGTCGACAACACGACCATGTTCGACCCGGACGGTCCGGACGGCCCCAAGCCGCCGGTCCCGAAGTACGGCGGCACCCCCGGTCCGCTGCACAACACCATCGCGCAGCCGGACCGCACCCAGAACAACAGCACCGCCTGGCGCAAGGACTTCAGCCGCGACTACTTCCAGGACCTGTACTTCGGTACCGGCAAGGGCAAGAACTCGCTGAAGACCTACTACGAGAAGACCTCCTCGGGCCGTTACTCGGTCGAGGGCGACGTCGCCGACTGGGTCAAGATCCCGTACAACGAGGGTCGTTACGGCTCGAACTACTGCGGCCAGACCAACTGCTCCAACGTCTGGGACACCGTCAAGGACGGCGTGACCGCCTGGGCCGAAGGCCAGAAGAAGGCGGGCAAGACCGACGCCCAGATCAAGGCGCAGCTGGCCCAGTACGACCAGTGGGACCGCTACGACTACGACGGCGACGGCAACTTCAACGAGCCCGACGGCTACATCGACCACTTCCAGATCGTCCACGCGGGCGAGGACGAGTCGGCCGGCGGCGGCGTGCAGGGCACCAGCGCGCTGTGGGCGCACCGCTGGTACGCCTACGGCACCCAGGCGGGCAAGACCGGCCCGGAGAACAACAAGGCCGGCGGCACGCAGATCGGTGACACCGGCATCTGGGTCGGCGACTACACGATGCAGCCGGAGAACGGCGGCCTCGGCGTCTTCGCGCACGAGTACGGCCACGACCTCGGTCTGCCGGACCTCTACGACACCTCCGGCGGCGGCGACAACAGCGTCGGCTTCTGGTCCCTGATGTCGGCCGGCTCCTGGCTCGGCGAGGGCAAGGACTCCATAGGCGACCTCCCGGGCGACATGACGGCCTGGGACAAGCTCCAGCTGGGCTGGCTGAACTACGACTCGGCCAAGGCCGCGACGAAGTCCACCCACAAGCTGGGCGTCTCGGAGTACAACACCAAGGACAAGCAGGCGCTGCTCGTCGAGCTGCCGAAGAAGCAGGTCAAGACCGACATCGTCGCTCCCGCCGAGGGTTCCTCGCAGTGGTGGAGCAACATGGGTGACGACCTCAAGAACACCCTCACCCGCTCGGTCGACCTGACCGGCAAGAAGTCCGCCGCCCTGTCCCTCAAGGGCTGGTGGGACATCGAGGCCGACTACGACTACCTCTACACCGAGGTGTCCACGGACGGCGGCGCCACCTGGACCGCGCTGGCCGGTACCGCCGACGGCAAGGCCATCCCGGCCGACGCCTCCGGCAGCCCGTCGCTGACCGGTGTCTCCGGTGCCTGGCAGGCGCTGAACTTCCCGCTCGACGCCTACGCGGGCAAGAAGATCGACCTCCGCTTCCGCTACCAGACGGACGGCGGCGCGGGCGGCAAGGGCTTCACCGCCGACGCCGTCACCCTGACCGCGGACGGCTCCGCGCTGTTCACCGACGGCGCCGAGAACGGCGACAACGGCTGGACCGGCAAGGGCTTCTCCCGCATCGGCGCCGGTTTCACCAAGGAGTACGAGCAGTACTACCTGGCCGAGAACCGCCGCTACGTCTCGTACGACTCGACCCTTCAGGTCGGCCCGTACAACTTCGGCTTCAGCAACACGAAGCCGGGCTGGGTGGAGCACTACCCGTACCAGGACGGTCTGCTGATCTGGCAGTGGGACCTCTCCCAGAAGGACAACAACACCAGCCAGCACCCCGGTGCCGGCCTGATCCTTCCGATCGACGCCAACGCCAAGCCGATGAAGTGGTCGGACGGCACCCTGCTGCGGAACAAGATCCAGCCGTACGACGCGACCTTCAGCGCGTACTCGACGGACGCCTTCACGCTGCACAAGAACGGTGAGGCGCTCTTCGTCAAGCCGAAGCCGGCCAACATGGTCTTCGACGACCACAAGGGCAAGTACTTCTACGACGAGAACCCGACCGGTTCGGTGAAGGTCACTGACACCAACACCAAGATCAAGATCGCCAAGGAGACCTACGACGGTCTTCAGATGACGATCGAGGTCGGCCCCTCCGGTAAGTAATCCGGAAAAGCCGCAGGTCAAAGCATGATCGGCCGTCGCCCTCTAGCGGGCGGCGGCCGATCGCGTTTAGATGCGGGTGCGAGTTGTCTTATTGACGGGGGAGCTGAAGATCATGCCCGGTGGAGGTTTCGTCAGGTTGCCAGGCGGCAGCGTGGTGGTCGCGCTCACGCTGCCGAGGCCGTCCGGTGAGCTGGGAAACGTCCGTGTACTGGTACACGCCGCGAACCGGGCCCGCGCCCTGACCAGGCTGCGGAACCTCGGGATGCGGGCGGTCTACCTGCGCGGCAACGCCCAGCCGCCGACCCCGGACGAGGTGACCGCCGTCCTGCACCACCCGGACGGCCTCCTCTGGCGCGGCGCGCCGGACCACGCCCAGGAACTCTGGCACCCGATCCGGGCGCTCCTGCGGGGCGCGTAGGAGCGCGTAGGGGCGTGCGGGGCCGCCGCCCGCGTCAGCCGCCGAGGACCGGGGTGCCGGACAGGTGCACCCCGGCCTTCCGGAGCTCCTCAAGGGCGCGGGCGGTGGTGTGCGGCGCGACGCCGGCGGTCAGGTCGAGCAGGACGTGCGTACGGAAGCCCGCGCGGACGGCGTCGAGGGCGGTCGCCCGGACGCAGTGGTCGGTGGCGATGCCGACCACGTCGACCTCGGTGACCTCGCGCCGGCGCAGCCAGTCGGCCAGGCCGAGGCCGTTCTCGTCCTGGCCCTCGAAGCCGCTGTACGCCGCCTCGTACGCGCCCTTGTCGAAGACGGCGGCGACGCTGCCGGACGCCACGGCGGGGGCGAAGTTCGGGTGGAAGCCGACGCCCTCGGTGCCGGCGACGCAGTGCACGGGCCACGAGGACTCGTAGTCCGGCTCCGCCGGGGGGTGCGCGAAGTGCGCGCCGGGGTCGACGTGGTGGTCGCGGGTGGCGACGACGTGCCGGTAGCCGGCGGTGGCCTGGCCGATGAGCTCGGTGACGGCGGCCGCGACATCGGCTCCGCCGGTGACCGCGAGGCTGCCGCCTTCGCAGAAGTCGTTCTGTACGTCGACGACGATCAGTGCGCGGTGCATGTCGCGTGTCCTTCGGTCGGTGTCGTGGTTGCCGCTGCGCGGGCTCTTCCCCCACCCCGCCCCTTCCCGAAACCGGGGCTCCGCACCCGCCCCGGCGCCGCACCGTGCGGGCTCCACGACGGCGACGGCGACGGGTCCGGGCGGGGCGGGGGGCGGGGCCGGGGGTGCTACGCGTACTCGGTCGGGAGGACGGCCTCGCCGCGCGAGAGCTGGGTCGCGGACAGCGGCAGGGCCGCGCGGGCCTCGCGGTGGCGGTCGCGGGCCGCCTCCAGGGGCTCGCGGGCCACGACCTCGCCCGCCTTGACCAGCTGGACCAGCAGCTGGCGGTCCGCCAGCGCCGCCGGCACCGGCCCGGTGCCGAGCACCTCGGCCTCGGCGACGCCCTCCGCGTCCACGCGCCGGGCCGCCCACTTGCGTCCGCCGACCGAGGTCTTGCCGCCCGTGGACTTCTTCGCCACCGGCACCAGGGCCGCCTTCGGGTCCGCCGAGGTCGCCCGCGCCACCAGCTTGTAGACCATCGAGCACGTCGGGTGCCCGCTGCCCGTCACCAGCTGCGTCCCGACCCCGTACGCGTCCACCGGGGCCGCCGCGAGCGAGGCGATGGCGTACTCGTCCAGGTCGGAGGTGACCACGATCTTCGTCGCGGTCGCCCCCAGGTCGTCCAGCTGCGCGCGCACCCGGTGCGCGACCAGCAGCAGGTCCCCGGAGTCGATGCGGACGGCGCCCAGCTCCGTCCCGGCGACCTCCACGGCCGTCCGTACCGCCTCGGCGACGTCGTAGGTGTCCACCAGCAGGGTGGTGCCGCCGCCCAGCGAGGCCACCTGGGCCTGGAACGCGTCCCGCTCGGTGTCGTGCAGGAGGGTGAAGGCGTGCGCGGAGGTCCCGACCGTCGGGATCCCGTACCGGAAGCCGGCCGCCAGGTCCGAGGTGGAGGTGAAGCCGCCCACGTACGCCGCCCGCGAGGCCGCGACCGCCGCCAGCTCGTGGGTGCGCCGCGCCCCCATCTCGATCAGCGGCCGGTCGCCGGCGGCCGAGGCCATCCGGGAGGCGGCCGCCGCGATCGCCGAGTCGTGGTTGAGGATCGACAGGACCACGGTCTCCAGCAGCACGCACTCGGCGAAGCTGCCCTCGACCCGCAGGACCGGGGAGCCGGGGAAGTAGACCTCTCCCTCCGGGTAGCCCCAGATGTCGCCCGAGAAGCGGTACGAGGCCAGCCAGTCCAGGGTCCGCATGTCGACGACGGCCCGCTCGCGCAGGAACTCCAGCACCGCGCCGTCGAAGCGGAAGTTCTCGACCGCGTCGAGCACCCGGCCGGTCCCGCCGACGACGCCGTAGCGCCGTCCCTCGGGCAGCCGCCGGGTGAACACCTCGAAGACGGAACGGCGGTCGGCCGTGCCGTTGGCCAGGGCGGCCTGCAGCATCGTGAGCTCGTAATGGTCCGTGAAGAGCGCTGTCGACGGCACGTCCACCGGCAGGCCCAGGTCCGCAGGGTTCATGTCACGGATGCTAGCGCACATTTCGTCAGAGTGACGAGATGTCGGGACCCGTTTGTGCGACGGGCCGGTCGCAGTGGCAGCATGGGACAAGTGAGTGTTGCTCCCATTGAGATCGAACGCACCGAGTCGGCCGAAGAGACCTACGCGGTCCCCGAACCCGACGTCCCCTGGGTGACCCTGGTGCACAACGACCCGGTCAACCTCATGAGCTACGTGACGTACGTGTTCCAGGCGTACTTCGGCTATTCCAAGGACAAGGCGCACAAGCTGATGCTCGACGTGCACCACAAGGGACGGGCCGTGGTCTCCAGCGGCACCCGTGAGGAAATGGAGCGCGACGTGCAGGCCATGCACGGCTACGGCCTGTGGGCGACGCTCTCGCAGGACCGCTTCTGATGGGCGGCACCTTCGAGCCCCTCAAGGGCGGCGGAGCCGCCATCGCGCTGGACGAGATCGAGATCTCGATCCTGCGCTCCCTGGCCGTCCAGCTGCTGGAGCTGATCGGCCCGGGCGAGCCCGAGCCGGCCGCCGACGCCGATCCGCTGGCCGTGCTCTTCGCCTCCGACGGTCCCACCGAGCCGCCGTCCGACCCGGCGCTGGCCCGGCTCTTCCCCGACGCGTACGGGGGCCCGGGCGCCGGCGACGAGGGCGTGGACCCCGAGGAGCTGGCCGCCCGGTCCTCGGAGTTCCGCCGGTTCACGGAGAACGACCTGCGCACCCGCAAGCGGGAGGACGCGCTGGCCGTCGTGCACAGCCTGAGCGGCCTCGGTCCGGTGGGTGAGGGCGTGGCGGTCCTGGAGCTGACCGGGGAACTGCCGCTGCGCTGGCTCGGCGCGCTCAACGACCTCCGGCTCACCATCGCGGCCCGCCTCGACATCACGGAGGACGACGAGAGCGCGGCGCTGTTCCGGCTGCCGGACGAGGACCCGCGCAAGCCGATGGTGATGGCGTACCTGTGGCTCGGCGGCCTCCAGGAAACCTTGATCGAAACCCTCTGAGGACACGCCGGGAAAACCTCGGCGACCCACGGTGTTCGCTCAGCGGACGCTCAAATCCGGATAACGATCAGATCACCGTCATACGGTGATCTGATCTGTTCCAGGGCCTTTGTCCGTAATTCCTTGTGGCCTGCGTCACTTCACCCCTGCGCGCGCACCCATAAGCACGTGATAAATCTTCACGACTGCCGCGGGGACGCCACCCATGTCCCCCGGCCCGCTTGAACCGGCTGACCGCCGGCGTGCAACTCCATCCGTATCCGGGGGGATCGAGGACCCGATCCGCAGCCAGTCCAAGGCGCGGGTCGGCGTGGAGAAAGGCGCACCAAAACATGACCTCTGTGCAGGTCGAGCAGGACGGCAAGAAGCCCGGCGAGGGCATCGAGGGCGAGAGCGGCGAGGGTTACCACCGCGCGCTCGGCGCCCGCCAGATCCAGATGATCGCGATCGGCGGAGCCATCGGCACCGGCCTCTTCCTGGGGGCGGGCAAGGCCATCTCCAAGGCGGGCCCCAGCCTGATCCTGGCGTACGCCATCGCGGGCCTGGTCATCTTCTTCATCATGCGGGCCCTGGGCGAGCTGCTCATGTACCGCCCCGTGTCCGGGTCCTTCTCGGACTACGCCCGCGAGTTCCTCGGCCCCTTCTGGGGGTACGTGACCGGCTGGACGTACTGGCTCTTCTGGGTGGTCACCGGCATCACCGAGGTCACCGCGGCCGCGCAGTACATGTCGTACTGGACCCACGACAGCTTCCCGCAATGGGCCTACGCGCTGATCTTCACCGTCATCCTCTACGGCGCCAACCTGATCTCCGTGAAGCTCTTCGGTGAGCTGGAGTTCTGGTTCTCCATGGTCAAGGTCACCGCCATCGTCGGCATGATCCTGATCTGCGCCGGCATCCTCACCATCGGCTTCTCCGACGCCGGCGACACGGCGACCGTGTCGAACCTGTGGAGCGACGGCGGCTTCTTCCCCAAGGGCATCGGCGGCACGCTGATGACCCTGCAGATCGTGATGTTCGCCTTCCTCGCGGTCGAGCTGGTCGGCGTCACCGCCGGCGAGTCCAAGGACCCCGAGAAGACCCTGCCCAAGGCCATCAACACCGTGCCGTGGCGCATCGCCGTCTTCTACGTCGGCGCGCTCATCATGATCCTCTCGGTCGTCCCGTGGCACGAGTTCCAGCCCGGCGTCAGCCCGTTCGTCGCCGCCTTCGAGAAGATGGGCCTCGGCGTCGGCGCCGCGATCGTCAACTTCGTGGTCCTGACGGCCGCCCTGTCCTCCTGCAACTCGGGCATGTACTCCACCGGCCGCATGCTGCGCGACCTCGCGCTCAACGGCCAGGGCCCGAAGTTCTTCACCAAGCTCACCAAGAGCGGCACCCCGCTGGTCGGCACCACGTTCTCCGCCGCGCTGATGCTGGTGGGCGTCTGGATCAACTACGTCGCCCCGGGCAAGGCCTTCGACTACGTCGTCTCCTTCGCCACCATCTCCGGCATGTGGGCCTGGATCATGATCCTGGTCTGCCAGATCCGCTACCGCGCCCGGGCCGACCGGGGCGAGCTGCCGCAGTCCGCGTTCCGCGCCCCCGGCGCCCCGTGGACCAGCTGGTTCGCGCTGCTCTTCATCGGCATGGTCATCGTGATGATGGGCGCCGACAAGGACTCGCGCGTCTCGCTCTACTGCGCGCCGCTGTGGGGCGTCATCCTCGGCGTCTCGTACCTGGTGATGAAGTCCCGCGACCCGCGCGGCGACGCGTTCGCCAAGGCCGCCCCGAGCGAGGTCTCGAAGTAAGCACCCGCCGGAGCGGGGCGGGCCCACGACGGCCCCCCGACAGGCTCCTGTCCAGCATCCGGGCCCTCCCGTACCGCTCCTCGGTACCGGAGGGCCCGTCTGCTTATCCTGTCGCTCATGCTGACCCTCACCCAGGCCCTGTACGACCAGATCGTCGAGCACGCCCGCAAGGACCACCCCGACGAGGCGTGCGGAGTCGTGGCCGGCCCGGCGGGCACCGGCCGCCCGGAGCGGTTCATCCCGATGCTCAACGCCGCCCGCTCGCCCACGTTCTACGAGTTCGACTCGAAGGACCTGCTGAAGCTCTACCGCGAACTCGACGACCGGGACGAGGACCCCGTCATCGTCTACCACTCGCACACCGCGACCGAGGCCTACCCCTCGCGCACGGACGTCACGTACGCCAACGAGCCCGGCGCGCACTACGTGCTCGTCTCCACCGCCGACCAGGACGGCCTCGGGGAGTTCCAGTTCCGCTCCTATCGGATCGTCGACGGCATGATCACAGAGGAAGAAGTGCAGGTCGTAGCGGGCTACTGACCAGCATGTGAGCGGTTTTGGTCCACGATGTGGAATCACACTCCAAACGGGGGACCGGGAATCGTTAACATGACCGCATGGTTTCCCACGACGTGAGCATCGAGACGCCCAGCAGCCTGCTGCTCGTGGCCCGGCTGCACGTCGACCTGTGCCGTCTCGCCAGCGCCATCTGTCCTGCCGCCGCCTGAGTACGGCCCGAGCCCACCTCGCGCGGGGGCCCTTCACGCCGCGCGCCCCCAAGCCCCTTCACGACACTGGAGCCAGCCATGGCCATCGAGGTCCGCATCCCCACCATCCTCCGCACCTACACCGACGGCGAGAAGGCCGTCAACGGTGAGGGCGCCACGCTGGCCGAGCTGTTCGCCGACCTGGAGACCCGCCACAAGGGCATCCAGGAGCGCATCGTCGACGACGCCAAGGGCGGCGAGCTGCGCCGCTTCGTGAACGTCTACCTCAACGACGAGGACGTCCGCTTCCTCGACGGCATCTCCACCGCGCTCAAGGACGGCGACAACGTCACCATCCTCCCGGCCGTGGCCGGCGGATCGAAGTAATGCGTTACGACTCCCCACTGGCCGCCGTCGGCAACACGCCGCTGGTGCGGCTGCCCCGGCTGTCGCCCTCCGCCGACGTGCGGATCTGGGCGAAGCTGGAGGACCGCAACCCGACCGGCTCGATCAAGGACCGCCCCGCGCTCCACATGGTCGAGCAGGCGGAGAAGGACGGCCGGCTGTACCCCGGCTGCACGATCCTGGAGCCCACCTCGGGCAACACCGGCATCTCGCTCGCCATGGCGGCGAAGCTCAAGGGCTACAAGATCGTGTGCGTCATGCCGGAGAACACCTCCCAGGAGCGCCGTGACCTCCTGCGGATGTGGGGAGCCGAGATCATCCCCTCGCCCGCCGCGGGCGGCTCGAACACCGCGGTGCGCGTCGCGAAGGAGCTGGCGGAGCAGAACCCCTCGTGGGTGATGCTCTACCAGTACGGCAACCCGGACAACGCGGGCGCCCACTACGCGACGACGGGCCCGGAGATCCTCGCGGACCTCCCCTCCATCACCCACTTCGTGGCGGGCCTCGGTACGACGGGCACCCTGATGGGCGTCGGCCGCTACCTGCGCGAACACGTGGAGGGCATCAGGATCGTCGCCGCCGAACCGCGCTACGACGACCTGGTCTACGGGCTCCGCAACCTGGACGAGGGCTTCGTCCCCGAGCTGTACGACGCCTCGGTGCTGACCACGCGGTACTCGGTCGGCTCCGCGGACGCGGTGACGCGCACCCGCGAACTCCTCCAGCTGGAGGGCATCTTCGCGGGCGTCTCCACCGGAGCCGCGCTGCACGCGGCGATCGGCGTGGGCCGCAAGGCGGTCGCGGCGGGGGAGTCGGCGGACATCGTGTTCGTCGTGGCCGACGGCGGCTGGAAGTACCTCTCGACCGGCGTCTACACGGCGGCGACGACGGAAGAGGCCATCGAGGTCCTCCAGGGACAGCTCTGGGCCTGAGCCCGGCCGCCCCCGCCGCCCCTGCCCCCGCCGGTGTCCGAGGCGCGCGGGCCGGGGCGGGCCGGGGCCGGGGTCGGGCAGCGCGGGCCGGGGCTCGGCGCCCGGTCAGCCGAGCAGGAGGGCGGCCAGGACGGCCGCGTGTCCGGCGGCCGGGTCCTTGACGGCGGTCAGCAGCGTCACCGGACCCGACGCCGCCAGACCGCGCAGACGGGACAGCGCGGCCGCCGCCCCGGGTTCGGCCAGCTCCGCCTCGTACCGCGCGCGGAACTCCGCCTCCGAGAGCCCGCCCGCGTGGAACTCCTTGCGCAGCGCCGACGACGGGGTCAGCTCCTTCGGCCATTCGTCCACCGCCGCCACCGCCTTCGCGAGCCCGCGCGGCCACAGCCGGTCCACGAGGACCCGTACGCCGTCCGCCCCCGGCTCGGGGGGATCGTAGACCCGCCGCACCCGTACCGCCGCCGCCGTCATCACTTGCCTCCGCCCAGGCCCCGGGCCTCGTCCCACACCGCCGGATCCAGTACGCCGAGCCTGCGCCGGAAGTCCCACAGCGACACCTCCGCCGGCCGGTCCGCCTCCAGGAAACCCGCCCGCCCCCGCACCCCCGGCGTACCCGGTGACAGCGGGACGACCCCGGCGCGCCGGTCGTCGTACTTCCCGGTGATCCACGCGACCCGCGCCCGGTGGCCCCGTACCGACGCCACCGCGAGCACCAGGCACGGCCGCCCGTCCGCTACGGACCACAGCTCACCCGCCCGCGGCCGCGGCGGCGGGCCGGTCCCGCGCGCGGCCGGCTCCCGGCGCGCGGCCTCCGGCCGACGCCCCGCGACCAGGACCACCAGCGCCACCGCGACGACCGCGGCGACGGCAGGCCACCAGGACGTGTCCATACTCCGACCGTAGCCGCGGCGCCACCGCCCGGCACGGCCACGGCATGGCAACGTCCGTACCAGCCGTCGCTCCCCCGGGTGACAGCACAGGTGATTCCCCCCACAACGGCCCGCCGCGGAGGAGCGACCGGACGTTTCGCGCCTTACGCTCGACGCACGCACGGCCCGCATTCCGTCCACGGACCGTCCACGGAGGTTCACGCTCCATGAAGCTCACCGTCGTCGGCTGTTCGGGGTCGTTCCCGTCCGCGGATTCGGCCTGTTCGAGCTACCTCGTCGAGGCCGACGGCTTCCGGCTGCTCCTCGACATGGGCAACGGCGCCCTCGGCGAGCTCCAGCGCCACATCGGTCTCTACGACCTCGACGCGATCTTCCTGAGCCATCTGCACGCCGATCACTGCATCGACATGTGCGCCTACTTCGTCGCCCGCTACTACCGGCACGAGGGCGGCCGCTGCGGCACCATCCCCGTCTACGGCCCCGAGGGCACCGAGAAGCGCCTGACCACCGCCTACGAGGACGTCCCCGACGAGCGCTCGATGAGCGAGGTCTTCGACTTCCGCACCCTGAAGTCCGGCAGCTTCGAGATCGGCCCGTTCCAGGTGCGCACGGAGAAGGTCTGCCACCCCGTCGAGGCCTACGGCATCCGCGTAGAGCACGGCGGCCGCTCGCTCACGTACTCCGGGGACACCGGTACCTGCCCCGAGCTCGGGCTGCTCGCCGAGGGCACCGACCTCTTCCTCTGCGAGGCCTCCTTCACGCACGGCAAGGAGGACATCCCCGGCCTCCACCTCAACGGGCGCGAGGCCGGCGAGTACGCCCGCGACAGCCGCGTCGGGCGGCTGCTGCTCACCCACATCCCGCCGTGGACGGACGCGCAGCAGAACCTCGCCGACGCCCGCGCGGTGTACGACGGCCCGGTCGAGCTCGCGCACCCCGGCGCCGTCCACGAGGTCTGACGCACGCGGAAGCCCCCGCCCTTCCGGAAGGAGGAGCGGGGGCTTCGGCGTTGGCGGAGGACCTACTTGGCGTCGGCCTTCGCCATCTCGGCGAGCTCCTCGTCGGACTCGCGGCCCGGCGTCGGGAGGTTGAACTTCGTGATCGCGAAGCGGAATCCGAAGTAGTAGACCGCTCCGAAGACCAGACCGATCGGAATGATCATCCAGGGGTTGGTCGCCTTGTTCCAGCCGAGGCCGAGGTCGATCAGACCCGCGGAGAAGGTGAAGCCCGCGTGGACCCCGAGCGCCCAGGTGACGGCCATCGAGACGGCGGTCAGGACGGCGTGGATCGCGTACAGCACCGGCGCGATGAACATGAACGAGAACTCGATGGGCTCGGTGACACCCGTGACGAACGAGGTGAGCGCGAGCGAGACCATCATGCCGGTGACGGCCTTGCGGCGCTCCGGGCGGGCGGTGTGCGCGATGGCCAGGGCGGCGGCCGGGAGGCCGAACATCATGATCGGGAAGAAGCCCGTCATGAACAGACCGGCGTCCGGGTCACCGGCGAAGAAGCGGTTCAGGTCACCGTGGACGACCTCGCCGGCGGCGTTGGTGAAGTCACCGATCTGGAACCAGGCGACGGTGTTGACGAACTGGTGCATGCCGATCGGGATCAGCGCGCGGTTGATGACACCGAAGAGGCCGGCGCCGATGGAGCCCAGTCCGGTCATCCACTCGCCGAAGTGGGAGATGACCTCACCGATCGGCTCCCAGACCAGACCGAAGAACACGCCGGCCAGGACGCCGACGAAGGCCATGATGATCGGGACGAGACGGCGGCCGTTGAAGAAGCCGAGCCAGTCCACCAGCTTGGTGCGGTGGTAGCGCTGCCACAGGACCGCGGCGAGCAGGCCCATGACGATGCCGCCGAGGACGCCGGGGTTGTTGTACGTCGCGGCGACGTCGACACCCTTGTTCTCGGTGGTGTTGATGACGGCCTCGGTCACCGGGAAGGCGGTGAGGACGTTCTTGTAGACGAGGAAGCCGACGAGCGCGGCGAGCGCCGTGGAACCGTCCGCCTTCTTCGCGAAGCCGATCGCGACGCCGATGCAGAACAGCAGCGGCAGGTTCGCGAAGACGGCGTCACCGGCGGTGGCGAACACCGTGGCGACCTTGCCCCAGCCGAGACCGTCCTTGCCGAAGACGTCGGGCTGGCCGAGGCGCAGCAGGATGCCGGCGGCGGGCAGGACGGCGATGGGCAGCTGGAGGCTGCGGCCGACCTTCTGCAGACCCTGGATCAGACCGGCCCCCCGCTTCTTGGCGGGCGGTGCGGCGGCGTCAGTAGCCGTACTCATAACTTCCTCCGGGGAGCAAGGCGCCGCCAGGGGGGTGGAACCAAGAGGACGGCGACGTCTCGAAAAGGGGGGCACACGCCGCCGGGGGAAGCGGTCGTGGTCTACACCAATGCATGGTGTAGACCAGTTGTAACACGGTGAGGGTTAGATAAGGAACCTTCGATTTCCTGTGGCCTGGGTCACATCTTCCCGGACGTGCCGAAGGCCCCCGGATCGTGATCCGGGGGCCCTTGACGGAGTGGTCCGCGACCCGCTCAGGGACACGTTTCCGGCGCGGTGCGGCCGCGGTGGGGAGGCCGGCTCAGGCCTTGGTGTTGTCCGCCTCCATCGCCGCGATCTCCTCGTCCGTCTCCCGCCCCGGAGTCGGGATGTCGAACTTCGTGATCGCGAACCGGAAGACGACGTAATAGACGACGGCGAAGCACAGCCCGATCGGAATGATCAGCCACGGCTTGGTCGCCAGCCCCCAGTTGATGACGTAGTCGATCAGCCCGGCCGAGAAGCTGAAGCCGTCGTGCACGCCCAGCCCCCAGGTCACCGCCATCGACACGCCCGTCAGCAGCGCGTGGACCGCGTACAGCGCGGGCGCCACGAAGAGGAACGAGTACTCCAGCGGCTCCGTGATCCCCGTGACGAACGAGGTCAGGGCCACCGACAGCATCAGGCCCCCCACCTCCTTGCGCCGCGCCGGCTTCGCGCAGTGGGTGATGGCCAGCGCCGCGGCGGGCAGGGCGAACATCATGATCGGGAAGAAGCCGGAGAGGAACAGCCCGGCGTTCGGATCGCCGGCCAGGAACATCGGGATGTCACCGTGCACGACCTGGCCGTCCGGCTTGGTGTAGCTGCCGAACTGGAACCACACCGGCACGTTCAGGAACTGGTGCAGGCCGATCACCAGCAGGGCCCGGTTCGCGACGCCGAAGATGCCGGAACCCAGGGAGCTCAGCCCGACCAGCCAGTCGGAGAAGCTCTCCAGCCCGTCGCCGATCGGCGGCCAGATCCACAGGCAGAGCGAGGCGAAGGCGATCGCGACGAAGGTCATGATGATCGGGACCAGCCGGCGGCCGTTGAAGAAGCCGAGCCAGTCCACCAGCTTGACCCGGTGGTAGCGCTGCCAGAACCAGGCGGCCAGCAGGCCCATGACGATGCCGCCGAAGACCCCCGGGTTCTGGAAGGTGTACTCGGCGAAGGTGTCGTCCGGCCCCAGGCAGCCGCCCCCGATGTCCTTCGTCCCCGTCGGGCAGGGGGTGGGGAAGACCCGCAGCACGCTCCGGTAGACGAGGAAGCCGACCACCGCGGCCAGGGCGGTCGACCCGTCCGCCTTCTTGGCCATGCCGATCGCGACGCCGACGCAGAAGAGGAGCGGCAGGCCGAGGTCCGCGTTGAGCAGCGCGCCGCCCGCGGCGGCCATGACCTTGGCGACGTCCGTCCAGCCGAGGCCGTCCGTGCCGAACATGTCGGGCTGGCCGAAGCGGTTGAGGATGCCGGCCGCGGGGAGGACCGCGATCGGCAGCTGAAGGCTCCGGCCCATCTTCTGCAACGCCTGGAACAGGTGGTTCCGCCAATTCGGTTGCGGCACTGCGGTGGCGCTGGTCGCGCTCATCGGTGTCCTCCCTGACCGGCCCGTTTTTGGCTGCCGCAACACGTACGGCACACTGGTGTAGACCAGTTGTGGGTAGGTTGCTGCTGATCGTCATGATTCGGCAGGGACCGGACACGCGCCCGTGTAGATGGGCCAACCGTGCGTTACCGTGACAACGCGGACCGCTCCGGTGGGAATCCATGTTCCGGCCGCTGAGACTCGTTCTTCGCATCACTCAGGGAGAAACCATGGCCACCAAGGCTGAGAAGATCGTCGCCGGGCTCGGCGGCATCGAGAACATCGAAGAGGTCGAGGGCTGCATCACCCGCCTGCGCACCGAGGTCGTCAACCCCGACCTCGTCGACGAAGTCGCGCTCAAGGCGGCCGGCGCCCACGGCGTCGTCAAGATGGGCACCGCGATCCAGGTCGTCATCGGCACCGACGCCGACCCGATCGCCGCCGACATCGAAGACATGATGTGATCCGGACCGACCGGACCCGCTAGACCCCGCACCACCCCGCAGACCCCGTCCCGCGAGCACCCGGACGGGGTCTTCGCGTTCGCCCGCAGCGACTAGGCTCGGAGCCATGTCTCGCATCGACGGCCGTACGCCCGAACAGCTCCGCCCGGTCACCATCGAACGCGGATGGAGCAAGCACGCCGAGGGCTCCGTCCTCATCTCCTTCGGAGACACCAAGGTCTTCTGCACCGCCTCCTTCACCGAAGGCGTCCCGCGCTGGCGCAAGGGCAGCGGCGAAGGCTGGGTCACCTCCGAGTACTCGATGCTGCCCCGCTCCACCAACACCCGCGGCGACCGCGAATCCGTCCGCGGCAAGATCGGCGGCCGCACCCACGAGATCTCCCGCCTCATCGGCCGCTCGCTGCGCGCCGTCATCGACTACAAGGCCCTCGGCGAGAACACCATCGTCCTGGACTGCGACGTCCTCCAGGCCGACGGCGGCACCCGCACCGCCGCCATCACCGGCGCCTACGTCGCCCTCGCCGACGCCGTCGCCTGGGGCCAGCGCAAGAAGCTGATCAAGGCCGGCCGCAAGCCGCTCACCGGCACCGTCGCCGCCGTCAGCGTCGGCATCGTCGACGGCGAGCCGCTCCTCGACCTCTGCTACGAGGAGGACGTGCGGGCCGAGACCGACATGAACGTCGTCTGCACCGGCGACGGCCGCTTCGTCGAGGTCCAGGGCACCGCCGAGGGCGAGCCCTTTGACCGCAAGGAGCTCAACGCCCTCCTCGACCTGGCCGCCGGCGGCTGCGCCGACCTCCAGGCCCTCCAGCTGGGCGCGCTCGACCTCCAGGCCCCGTAGCGGTACGACGGCAACCGCCGGGCCCGCCCCGGCGTCCTCGTAGACACGGGCGCACGGTAGTCACTACCGTGCGCCCTTCCACGTCACCTCGTACTCCCGTACGCCGTACGTCCGTACGCCCGTCTCGCCCCTGGGGGATCCGCATGAAGCTCCGCATAGCCGCCGTCGCGGTGGCAGCCGTCCTGACCGTCCCCGCCCTCACCTCCTGCGACGCGATCTCGACGGCGATGGACTGCGCCAACACGGCGGTGGCCATCACGGACGGGGCGAACGACCTCCAGCAGGCCGTCTCGCAGGCCGGGAACAGCCCGCAGGACGCGCAGAACGCCCTCAGCCAGATCGACCAGAACCTCAAGAAGATCGGCGACCAGACGGACAACGCCGACCTGCGCAAGGCGATCGACTCGATGAACACGGCCGTCAAGAACGTCCGCACGTCCATCGAAGGCGGCAACTCCGCCCCCGACATCACCCCGGTCGCGGACGCGGCGTCGGAGATCTCCAAGGTCTGCACCCCGGGCTGAGCGCGCGGGGCGGCCGGAATAATGGACGCATGACGACCAGCCGCCTGATCCTCGCCACCCGCAACGCGGGCAAAGTCACCGAACTCCGCGCCATCCTGTCCGACGCCGGCCTGCCGCACGAGCTGGTCGGCGCGGACGCGTACCCGCAGATCCCCGACGTCAAGGAAACCGGCGTCACCTTCGCCGAGAACGCCCTCCTCAAGGCCCACGCCCTCGCCCAGGCCACGGGCCTGCCCGCCGTCGCCGACGACTCCGGCCTGTGCGTGGACGTCCTGAACGGCGCCCCCGGCATCTTCTCCGCCCGCTGGGCCGGCACCCACGGCGACGACAAGGCCAACCTGGACCTGCTCCTGGCCCAGCTCGGGGACATCGCCGACGAGAACCGCGGCGCCCACTTCGCCTGCGCCGCCGCCCTCGCCCTCCCGGACGGCACCGAGCGCGTGGTCGAGGGCCGCCTCCTCGGCACCCTCCGCCACACCCCGGCCGGCACCGGCGGCTTCGGCTACGACCCGATCCTCCAGCCCACGGGCGACACCCGCACCTGCGCCGAACTCACGGCGGCGGAGAAGAACGCCATCTCCCACCGCGGCCAGGCCTTCCGCGCCCTGGTCCCCTTCATCCGCGCCCTGCTGGGCTGACGCCCCGAGCGCGCCGAAGGCCCCGTACGCGGTACTCGCGCGCGGGGCCTTCGTCGAGGTGCGGTTGGGGGGACTCGAACCCCCACGGGTTTTACCCCACTGGGACCTAAACCCAGCGTGACTGCCAATTCCACCACAACCGCCTACCAAGCGGGCCAATTTGGACATCGGCTCTGCATGGCTGCGGTCAGTGTACGACTGCCGGGGCCCCGTGGGGGTCAGATGGGAGTCAGCCGTGGGTCAGATGCCCAGGTCCTTGATGATCTTGGCTACGTGGCCCGTGGCCTTGACGTTGTAGAGGGCGCGCTCGACCTTGCCCTCCTCGTCGACGATCACCGTGGAGCGGATGACGCCGGTGACCGTCTTGCCGTACAGCTTCTTCTCGCCGAACGCGCCGTACGCCGTCAGGACCTCCTTGGACGGGTCGCCGACCAGGGTGACCGACAGGTGCTCCTGCTCCCGGAACTTCGCCAGCTTCTCCGGCTTGTCCGGGGAGACGCCGATGACGTCGTAACCCGCCTGGGCCAGTACGGCCAGGTTGTCCGTGAAGTCGCAGGCCTGCTTCGTGCAGCCCGGCGTCAGGGCGGCCGGGTAGAAGTACACGATGACCTTGCGGCCCTTGTGGTCGGCGAGCGAGACCTCGTTGCCGTCCGCGTCGGGCAGGGTGAAGGCAGGGGCGGTGTCGCCCGGCTGAAGTCGCTCGCTCATCTCAACAGTCTCCTCGGGAGGGGATCGGTACCGCACGAGACTAAGCTGACAGACTGTCCAGGGGCGGATCACGCCCGCCATGCGACCACTCGCACGACACGACGACGGAGGCAGCGCGGTGCCGGAAGCCAGGACCCCCGCACAGATCGAGGCGGACATCGTCCGCAGGCGCGAGCAGCTCGCCGAGACGCTCGACGAGATCGGTGTGCGCATGCATCCGAAGACGATCGTCGGGGACGCCAAGGCCAAGGTCGCCTCGACCGTCGACCAGACCGCCGGGCGCGTCGTCGTCGCGGTGAACCGCCTCGTGACCGACGTGAAGGCGGGCCTGTGCAACGAGGACGGCAGCCCGCGTCCCGAGCGGATCGTGCCGGTGGCGCTGTTCGCCGTCGGTGTGGTCGGCCTGGTGGTCGTGTCGGCGCGCCGCAAGCGCTGATGACCCTGCGCGGTCCGGGGCGGGCGCGGGCGGGTAGGTTCGAGGGGTGAGCGAGAACACCACCACCCACGACAAGCTGCCCATTCGCATGCTGCACGACCGCGTGCTCGTGAAGTCGGACTCGCCGGAGGGCGAGCGCCGCTCCGGCGGCGGCATCCTGATCCCGGCGACGGCCGCCGTGGGCAAGAGGCTGGCCTGGGCCGAGGTGGTCGCGGTCGGGCAGAACGTACGGAGCGTGGAGCCGGGCGACCGGGTGCTGTACGACCCCGAGGATCGGGCCGAGGTCGAGGTGCGCGGGGCGACGTACGTGCTGATGCGCGAGCGGGACCTGCACGCGGTGGCCGCCGAGCGGCTGGAGGGGTCCAAGGACTCCACCGGGCTCTACCTGTGACCCCGTAGGACGCGAGGACGCGAGGACGGCGGACAAGGGCCGGTGACCGAGGTCACCGGCCCTTCGTATGCCCTTTTGCTACGGTGGAGGGGAACCCCCGACGAGACGCGCCGTACCGGGTAGCTGGCTGAAAAGACGACGCACCCCGTAGCTCTCGCTCTCGTTCCGGAGGTGCCCGTCATGGCCTGGGTTCTGCTTCTCGTCGCCGGTCTGCTCGAAGTCGGCTGGTCGATCGGCATGAAGTTCACCGAGGGATTCACCCGCCTGTGGCCCAGTGTGTTCACGGGCGCCGGCATCGTCGCGAGCATGGTGCTGCTGTCGTACGCCGCGAAGACCCTCCCGATCGGTACGGCGTACGGGGTGTGGGTGGGCATCGGTGCGGCCGGGGCCGCGGTGCTCGGCATGGCGGTGCTGGGGGAGCCCGTCACCGCCGCCCGGATCTTCTTCATCTGTCTGCTGCTGGTCGCCGTGGTGGGGCTGAAGGCGACTTCCGGTCACTGAATCCGTTCCGCCGTTCCGTTCCGCTGTTCCCCGCTATTCCACGAATTCGGGGAGCGGGCGGCGGCCCGCCGTCGTGCCGCCCTGGGTGAGGCCCTGGGGGCCGGCGGTGGTGCCGGCATCCGCGCCGGCGTCCGCGCCTTGGGTGGAGCCCTGGTCTGCGCCTTGGGCGGTGCCTTGGTCGGCGCCCTGGGTGGAGCCTTGGTCAGTGCCCTGGGAGGTTCCGGCGTCGGTGCCTTGGTTGGTGGCGCCGCCGTTGTTCTGGCCGCCCTGGTTCTGGCCTTGGCTCTGGCCCTGGTTCTGGCCGCCCTGTGACTGCCCGCCGTTGTTCTGGCCGCCCGTCGGCCGGGAGGGCCGTGCCGGCGGCCCGGGGCTCTGTTCGTCGTCCGGGGACTGCTCCGGGGTGTCCGCCGGCGGGGGCGGGGGCGGTGACTGGGCCGCGCCCGGTTCGAGTTCGAGGTCGAAGTCCTCCGGCTCCGAGGCCTCCAGGGCCGTCTTCGTATAGGCCGCCCAGATCCGGGCCGGGTAGCCCCCGCCGCCGATCCGGTTCTCGCCCAGCGCCCCGTAGAGGGGTTGGAGGGTGCCGGTGTCCGGGTCCTGGCCCATCATCGACACGACCGTGACCAGGTCCGGGGTGTAGCCCGCGAACCAGGCCGCGCGGTCCTGCTCGGCGGTGCCGGTCTTGCCGGCCGCCGGATGCCCGGCGGCGAGGGCCGCCGTACCGGTGCCGTTGTCGACGACGCTGACCAGCATCGAGGTGGTGGTGTCGGCGGCCTCGCGGGAGACGACCTGGAGCGGGGTGCGGTCGGGCAGCTTGACCGTGTCCCCCTCCTTGGTGATCTTCTCGACCAGGGTGTAGGGGGTGTAGCGGCCGTGGTCGGCGAGGGTCGCGTAGGCCTGGGTCATGTCGAGGACGCTGGCCTGCATGGTGCCGAGCGCCATGGCCGGGCCCGACACGAAGTTCGGGGTGTTCTCGGGGATGCCGAGCGAAATGGCGGTCTTCTTGACCTTGTCCGTGCCGACGTCGACGGCCATCTGCGCGTACACGGCGTTGACGGAGAGGTCGGTGGCGGTGTTGACGGTGATGTCGCCGTACGAGAGCCGCCCCTCGTTCTCCGGGGCGAAGGGGACGGAACTGCCGACCACCGGGCGCCTGTTGTCGCCGTTGTAGATCGTGTTCGGGGTGATCCGGCGGCCGTCCCGGGTGCGGGAGCCGTTCTCGACGGCGGAGGTGAAGACGAACGGCTTGAAGGTGGAGGCCACCTGGTAGTCGTGCCGGGTCGCGTTGTTGACGTACTGCTTGGTGTAGTCGATGCCCCCGTACATGGCGACGACCTTGCCGGTCGCCGGGTCGATGGAGGCCCCGCCGGCGCGCACCAGGCGGTCCGCCTTGCGCGTCCCGGGTTCGAGTTCGGAGACCATCTCCTCGTCGACGGCGTCCACGAAGGCGTTCTGGCGGCGCTTGTCGATGGTGGTGGTGATCCGGTAGCCGCCCTCGGCGAGGGTGGCGTCGTCGAGGATCTTGTGGTCGAGGATGTAGTCCTTGACGGCCTCGACGAGGTAGCCGCGCTGCCCCGACAGCCCGGCGGCGGGGCGGATCTTGCCGGGTTCGGGGAAGCGGGTGGCAGCCCGCTCGGCCTGGCTCATCCAGCCCTTCTTGACCATGCCGTCGAGTACGTAGTTCCAGCGGGCGACCGCGCGGGCGCGGCTCTGCGGGTGGGCGACGACGTCGAAGGCGCTGGGGGAGTTGAGGAGGGTGGCGAGGTAGGCGCCCTCGGCGGTGGTGAGTCTGCCGACGTCCTTGCCGTAGTAGGCCTGTGCGGCGGCCTGGATGCCGTAGGCGTTGCGGCCGAAGTAGCTGGTGTTCAGGTAGCCCTCAAGGATGTGGTTCTTGGACTCCTCGCGACCGAGTTTGATCGCGATGAAGAACTCCTTGACCTTCCGGCTGACCGTCTGTTCCTGGCCCAAGTAGTAGTTCTTGACGTACTGCTGGGTGATCGTCGAGCCGGACTGTTTGCCCTTGCCCATGAGCGTGTTCCAGGCGGCGCGCAGCATCGCCTTTGGGTCCACCGCCCGTTCGGAGTGGAAGTCCCGGTCCTCGGCGGCCAGTACGGCTTCCTGGACGGTCCGGGGGATCTGGGAGAGCGGCACGTTGACGCGGTTGACCTCGCCGTCGCGGGCGAGCTGGGAACCGTCGGAGTAGAGGTAGACGTTGGACTGCGCGATCGCGGCGGAGTTGGCGGGCGGGATGTCGACGAGCAGATAGCCGGCGACCAGGGCGCCGCCGAGCAGGAGCGCGAAGAGCAGCAGACAGCCGAGGACGAGGCGCCAGCCGGGGACGAAGCGGCGCCAGCCGGTGCGCGGGCGGCGGGCCTTGGGGGTCCTTCCCGTCTTTCCCGCCTGGCCGCTCCTTCCCGTCGGGCCGTTCTGGCCGGGGTCTTCGGGGGTGTCCGGATCGCGAGGGGTCCAGCCCGGGGGTGGTGACTGGTCGCTCATCTCCGGAACTCCTCGACGCCGTACGAAATATCCACTTCTGTACCTCATGGTGTCTACCCGATGCCAGATGATTCCGCCCCGGACGGGCGTAAATCGTTCGCGTGGCTCGCCCCTCCGCACTAAGCTCGCGCGCTTTGGCCGACGTAGGAACGACGTGGGAAACGGAGGGATACGGTGCGTCAGAGAGCCGCTCTCTACGCGGCGGTGGCGGCGGGCGGTTTCCGCCGGTACGCCACCTACGGGACGGCGACCGCGGCCGGTGTGTTCACCAACACCGTCTTCGGTTTCATCCTCGCGTACACGTACATCGCGCTGTGGGACGAGCGGCCGGGGCTCGGGGGCTACGACCAGGCGCAGGCCCTGACGTTCGTATGGGTCAGCCAGTCGCTGCTGGCCGCCGGGTCGCTCATCGGAGGCGGGTTCCAGGAGGAGATGCAGGAGCGGATCCGGACCGGGGACATCGCCGTCGACCTGTACCGGCCGGCGGACCTCCAGGCGTGGTGGCTCGCCGCCGATCTGGGCCGGGCCGGCTTCCAGCTGCTGGGCCGCGGGGTGGTGCCGCTGCTGGCGGGCGCGCTGGCGTTCCCGCTGGCGCTGCCGGTGGACCCGGTGCGCTGGCTGCTGTTCCTGGTGTCCGTCGTGCTCGCGCTGGTGGTGGGCTTCGCGGTGCGCTACCTGGTGGGGCTGTCGGCGTTCTGGCTGATGGACGGGACGGGGGTCAACATGATGGCCGTCGTCGTCACGATCTTCTTCTCCGGGATGCTGCTGCCGCTGACCGTGTTCCCGGGCGGATTCGGCGAGTTCGTCCGGACCCTGCCGTGGGCGGCGATGCTCCAGGTCCCGCTGGACGTGCTGCTCGGCAAGAACGCCGGTGCCGGGGGAGCGGCCGGGGCGCTGGGTTTCCAGGCCTGTTGGGCGCTCGTACTGCTGGGGCTGGGCCGGCTGGTGCAGTCGGCGGCGACGCGGAAGGTGGTGGTGCAGGGTGGCTGAGGCGGTGGCGGAGGCCGGCGCGGGGGTGGCCCCGGGCGCGCCGGAAGTGCCGGGCGTGCCGGGCGCGCCGGAGGTGCCGGAGCGCAGCCGGGCCCTGGAGGGGGTGCGGGGCTACGGGCTGATCGTGGCGATGTGGATCCGGTCGACGATGACCTACCGGACGTCCTTCTTCCTCGCGACGTTCGGGAACGCGACGGTCCAGCTGCTGGACTTCGTCGCGATCTACATCATGTTCTCGCACGTGGAGGCGCTGGGCGGCTTCTCGCTGCCCGAGATCGCCCTGCTGTACGGGTCCTGCTCGGCTTCGCTGGGCCTGGCGGACCTGCTGCTCGGCAACACCGACCGGATCGGCGTCCGCGTCCGCGACGGCTCGCTCGACACGATGCTGGTGCGCCCGGTCCCGCTGCTGGCGCAGGTCGCGGCCGACCGCTTCGCGTTGCGGCGGCTGGGGCGGATCGTGCAGGGGCTCGGGGTGCTGGGCTGGGCGGTGTGGGCGCTGGACGTGGCCTGGACGCCCGGGAAGGTGCTGCTGGTGCCCGTGATGATCCTGGCCGGGGCGGCGATCTTCGCGGCGGTGATGCTGGCGGGGGCGGCGTTCCAGTTCGTCGCCGGGGACGCGGCGGAGGTGCAGAACTCCTTCACGTACGGGGGGAACACGATGCTCCAGTACCCGCCGACGGTGTTCGGGAAGGACCTGCTGCGCGGGGTGACCTTCATCGTGCCGCTGGCCTTCGTCAACTGGCTGCCCGCGCTGCACGTGCTGGGGCGGCCCGATCCGCTGGGACTGCCGGGGTGGGTGGGGTACTTGAGCCCGCTCGTGGCGTTCGTGGCGTTCCTGCCCGCGTCGCTGGCGTGGCGCGCGGGGGTTCGTTCGTACCGGAGCACGGGGAGCTGAGCGGAGGACATGGGCATGGGTGGCGGAGAAGTGCTGATCTCGTTGGACGGGGTCGAGAAGGTCTTTGACGTACGGCGCCGGGTGAGCCTGATGCGGCGGGAGAAACGCCAGGTCAGAGCGGTGGACGGGATCAGCTTCGAGGTCGCGCGGGGCGAGATGGTCGGCTACATCGGGCCGAACGGCGCCGGGAAGTCGACCACGATCAAGATGCTCACCGGGATCCTGACCCCGAGCGGCGGCCGGCTGCGCGTCGCGGGCATCGACCCGGCGCGGGAGCGGATGCGGCTGGCGCACCGGATCGGCGTGGTGTTCGGGCAGCGTACGACGCTGTGGTGGGACCTGCCGCTGAAGGACTCGTACGGGCTGATGCGGCGGATGTACCGGATTCCGGCGGAGCGGTTCGCCCGGAACATGGAGCGCTGCGTGGAGCAGCTGGACCTGGCCGAGCTGCTCGACGTACCGGTGCGGCAGCTGTCGCTCGGGCAGCGGATGCGCGGTGACATCGCGGCGGCGCTGCTGCACGATCCGGACGTGCTGTACCTGGACGAGCCGACGATCGGGCTCGATGTGGTGAGCAAGGCGAAGGTACGGGGATTCCTGCGGCAGCTGAACGGGGAGCTCGGGACCACGGTGCTGCTGACCACGCACGACCTCCAGGACATCGAGCAGCTGTGCGAGCGGGTGATGGTGATCGACCACGGGCGGCTCATGTACGACGGGCCGCTGCGCGGGCTGCACACGGCGGGCGGGGTGGCGGAGAGCGAGCGGACGCTGGTGGTGGACCTGGAGCGGGAGCTTCCGGCGATCAGCGTGCCGGGCGCGCGGGTGGTGAAGGTGGAGGGGCCCCGGCAGTGGCTGGCGTTCCCGGCGGGGGCATCGGCTGCGCCGCTGGTGGCGGCGGTGGCGGCGGACTATCCGCTGGTGGACCTGTCGGTGCGGGAGCCGGACATCGAGGACGTGATCGCGCGGATGTACGCGGGGCGGGGATGAGGGAGAAATCAGGGAAAGGCCCGGGGTCCGGCTCGGGGTAGGGCGTACTCCTGCGCGGTATGACTGCTTAGGGTGGTCCACATGAGTGACGAGCGGCCGCAGAAGCCGTTGCCGGAAGAGCAGTTGTCGCGGGAGACGACGTCGCTGGAGAAGGCGCCGTCGGTGTCCGGTCCCGGCGCCTCCGCGGCGCCCGCGGCGCCCGTGCTGCCGGGGCAGCCGGTCGCGGCGCCCGCGCTGCGCGCCTCGGACGCCGACCGGGAGCGGGTGGTGGAGCGGCTGCGCGACGCCGTCGCCGAGGGCCGGCTCGACATGGAGGAGTTCCAGGAACGGCTGGAGGCGGCGTACGCCTCGCGTACGTACGCCGAGCTCGAACCGCTGACCCGCGACCTGCCGGCCGTCGGCGGGGCCCCGGCGGGCGCCGCCGCGGCGGTGACCGGGCCGGGGCAGGAGCAGGCCGCGTGGCCCGAGCGGATCGGCGGTGCGGGTACCTCGTCCACGGCGGTGGCCGTCATGTCGGGGTTCCAGCGCAAGGGCCAGTGGACGGTGCCCGCGCGCTTCAACGCGGTGGCCTTCTGGGGCGGCGGTGACCTCGACCTGCGGGAGGCGAGCTTCTCGCAGCGCGAGGTGGTGATCACGTGCATCGCGGTGATGGGCGGCATTCAGATCACGGTGCCGCCGGGTGTGGAGGTCGACGTCCGCGGCATCGGCGTGATGGGCGCGTTCGACCAGCGCGGCAACCCGGGCCCCCTCCAGCCGGGCGCCCCGCGCGTGGTGGTGACGGGCTTCGCGATGTGGGGCGGCGTGGAGATCCGCGTCAAACCCCTCAAGTCCGACCGCGAGAACAAACCCCGCCGCCGCAAGGAACTCTGACGCCCCCTTCCCGGCCCCGCGACCCCAACGCCCCAACCCGCGCCGGAGCCCGTGCCCACGCCTCGGCCCGGAGCCCGTGCACCCCCGGCAGCGCGCCCGGCCCCTCGCGGAGCAGCGCTCACAGCGCGCCGGCGCGCCCCGCTGGGCACCCCTACGGGCCTGGCGACGCGACTCCGCCCGGCGCTGGGCACCCCTGCGGGCCAGGCGGCTCGGCGGCGCGGCTCCGCCCGCTGCCCGTCGCCTCTGTGGCGCGGCCCCGCCCTCGGTGCCGCTCGGCCGCCGGGGCCCGGCGCGCCTTCCGCCGTCCCGGCCCGGGGGCCTGGGTGTGCCCGGCGGGCTCGCGCCCGGCGGGTCCGGCTTGGCCGGCGCCGTCGACGTACGGGAGGGCACGGCGGTGTACGCCGGGTGCTCGCCGGCGAGGCGTATCGGCGTGCCGGGAACTCCTCGGGGCTCCCGGGAGTCGGATGCTATGCAGACAAAACCGGCGCCCCCGGGGGAAGGCAGGAGCACGTGGATCACCGCAGCGCAGCAGGAGGCGGCACAGCCCCGCCACCGCTACCCACCGGAAACGGCCCGGGCACCGGCACCGGCACCGGCATCGGCGGGTTCGTGTTCAACGCGGCCGACGAGGAGCGCCGCCGCGGCGTCCGGCGGATGAAGGCCACCGCGACCGGGCTGCTCGTCCTGGTCGCGCTGGTCTACGCACTCGCCAAGTGGGCCCAGGACACCGGCGCCGGCCCCTGGGCCGGCTACGTCGCGGCCGCCGCCGAGGCCGGCATGGTCGGCGCGCTCGCGGACTGGTTCGCCGTCACCGCCCTCTTCCGGCGCCCCCTCGGCCTGCCCATCCCGCACACCGCGATCATCCCGACCAAGAAGGACCAGCTCGGCGTCTCCCTCGGAGAGTTCGTCGGCGAGAACTTCCTCTCCGCCGACGTAGTCAAGGCCCGCCTCCACGCCCTCGGCATCGGCGGCCGCCTCGGCGCCTGGCTGGCGGAGCCCGCGCACGCCGACCGCGTCACGGCGGAACTCGCCGCCGCGCTGCGCGGAGCCCTGACCGTACTGCGCGATTCCGACGTACAGGCCGTCGTGGGCGAGGCGATCACGAGACGCGCCGAATCCGCCGAGATCGCCCCGGGCATGGGCAAGACCCTGGAGCGGGTCGTGGCGGACGGCGGGCACCACCGCGCCGTCGACCTGCTCTGCGCCAAGGCCCACGACTGGCTGGTCACGCACGGGGAGTCGGTCATGGACGCCGTGCAGGGCGGCGCCCCCGGCTGGACCCCGCGCTTCGTCGACCGCAAGATCGGCGACCGCGTGTACAAGGAGCTGCTCCGTTTCGTCACGGAGATGCGCGACATGCCGCAGCATCCGGCGCGCGGCGCGGTGGACCGGTTCCTCACCGACTTCGCCGCCGACCTCCAGTCCGACACGGAGACCCGCGCGAAGGTCGAGCGGCTCAAGTCGGAGATCCTCGCGCGGGGCGAGGTGCAGGACGTGATCGCCTCCGCCTGGACCGCGATCCGGTCCATGATCCTCTCGGCGGCCGAGGACGAGCAGAGCGAGCTGCGGCTGCGCGTCCGGTCCTCGCTGATCTCCCTCGGCGCCCGGCTGGCCACGGACGGCCGGCTCCAGGACAAGCTGGAGGGCTGGATCGAGGGGGCGGTGGTGTACGTCGTCACCACCTACCGGACCGAGGTCACCTCGCTGATCACGGACACGGTGGCGGGCTGGGACGCCGAGCACACCTCGCGGAAGATCGAGGCCCACATCGGACGGGACCTGCAGTTCATCCGGATCAACGGCACCGTGGTCGGTGCCCTGGCGGGCCTGCTGATCTACTCGGTGTCGAGGGCGTTCGGCGCCTAGACCGCGCCGGGACCACGCCAGCCCCCCCGGACCCCCGGCCCCCCGGCCAGGGGAGCGGTCAGCCGCGGTCCGCGACGGCCCACGCCGCCGCCGCGACGACCCCGGCCGCGCCGAACACCGCCGGCCAGGCCCCGATCTTCTTCGCCAGCGGGTGCGAGCCCGCGAACCCGGCGACGTACAGCGCGCCGAGCCCGGCCGCCGCGGGCGCGCCGGCCCGCCGGTGCCATTCCCGCCCGGCCGCGATGCCGGCGGCGCCGAGGACGACACCGCCCAGCGGCCGCACCTTGGTCCACCGGGCGACGGCGTACCCGCCCACCAGGCCGGCCGCCGCCACCACCGAGGTCGGTATCCGCTCCATGCCGCCCACTCCTCAACTCGTCCTGTCGTTCACGTCCTACGAGGCTAACGCGGCCGCCGCGCCACCCGACGGGCGCCCAGCGCCCCCAGGACGATCACCACCCCGCCGATCACGGCGTCCGGCAGCTCGTCCCGTACGGCGCGCGGCAGCGCCGCCAGGAGGCCGAGCACGAGGAGGAACGCGAGGCCGCACCAGCCGGCCGCCCGCAGCAGTCTGTCCACGGCTGCTCAACGCGCCCGCCGGGCGCCCCGACACGGAAGGCGCCGAGGGGATTTGTCGCACACTCGCCGCATCCGTGCGATGCGTGCTCCGGGAACCGGGAGCCCCTAAATTCGCTCTCCCACCCAAACGGGAAAATCACCGACACACCCCTACATCAGGAGCCGTCACATCGTGATCTGCTACGGACAGGCCGTCCTCGACCTCGCGGACGAACTGGTCGACGCCTACGCCGAGGTTTTCTCGGGCCCCCCGTGGAACGAAGGTGAAGAAACCATTCGCCAGTTCGCCACCCGACTGCAGGCCGACTCCCGTCGCGCTGGATTCCGTACCGCCCTCGCCCAGTCCGCGGCGGGCATCGACGGCTTCGCCACCGGCTGGATCACCCCGGCCGCCTTCCCGAGGAACCGCGCGTACGCCCAGGTCGCGGCGCAGCTCGGCGCGCCGCGCGTACGGGAGCTCCTGAGCGGCGCGCTGGAGATAGACGAGCTCGCGGTACGCCCCTACGCGCGCGGCCGCGGCACCGGACGGGCGCTGCTGACCGAGATCACCGCCGACGCCCCGGACGGGCGGGCCTGGCTGCTGACGTCCCGGCTGGCCACGGACACGGTCGCGACGTACCGGCGGCTGGGCTGGCACGAGGTCGCGGCCCGGCCCGGCACCGAGACGGGCGTCGTCGTCTTCCTGGCCCCGGAACACCCGGGCCACTAGGGCCGGGCGGCCCCCGGGCCCCCCGGCCCCCCCCGGGCCCCCCGGCCGCCGGCTCCCCGGCCGCCGGCTCCCCGGCCGCCGGCTCCCCGGCCTCCGGCTCCCCGGCCCTCCGGCTCCCCGGCCTCCGGCTCCCCGGCCCTCCGGCTCTCCGGCCCCTCGGCCCCGGCCTCCGGCCCTCCGCCCCCCGGCCCCTCGGCCCCGGCCCCTCGGCCCCGGCCCCTCGGCCTCCGGCCCCCCTCGGCCTCCGGCCCCTCCGGCCCCCGGCCCCCCAGCCCCCCGGCGCGGTCGGGCCCGGGAGGTTGCCGGCGGGCTCGCCCCGGGCATACCGGCGGCATGATCACGAACTCGGCAGGGGTCGGCGGCCGGGCCGCGCAGGTGGCCCGCAGGCAGCTCAACCTCGCCACCCGCCACCAGCTCACCGCCGCCGGAATCGCCCCGGGCACCATCACCTCCCGTACCTCCCGCACCGGCGGCCCCTGGCAGCGCTTACTGCCCCGGGTGTACCTGCTCCAGACCGGCCCCCCGGACCACCGCCAACGCGCCCTCGCGGCCGTCCTCTACGCCGCCGAGCCCGCCTCCGACCCGCTGTCCGGGGACACCGCCGCCCTCACCGGCGGCGCCGCCCTGGCCCTCCTCGGCATCCGCGACGCCCCGTACACCCCGGCGGACGTCCTGGTCCGCGCCCCGCGCCGGCCGGCGGGCACCCCGGAGGTCCGCCCGCTGCCCACCACCCGCTGGCCGCGCACCATCACCGTCTCGGGCATCCCCAGCACCCGCCCGGTCCGCGCGGCCGCCGACTTCGCCGCGCGCGCCGAGGACCCGGGGCTGGTCCGCTCGGTCCTGGCCGGCGTCGTCCAGTCCGGCTGGTGCCACCCGCAGGACCTGCACGCCGAACTCCGCGGCTCCCGCCTCCTGGCCCGCCCCGCGATCCGCGCCGCCGCGGCGGAACTCCTGGCCGGGGTCCGCTCGGTCGCCGAGGCCCGGGCCCGCGACACCCTGGAGGCGACGGACCTCCCGACCCCGCTGTGGAACGCCCGCCTCTACACCCCGGCCGGCGCCTTCCTGGCGACCCCGGACGCCTACTGGCCCGACGAGGGCGTGGCCCTGGAGATCGACTCGGCCGAGTACCACTACACCCGCGATGCCTGGCACGCCACCCTCCGCCGCCGCCTGCGCCTGGAGTCCCACGGCATCCTGGTGATCAGCGCGACCCCGTCGATGATCCGCGACACCCCGACGGAAGTCCTCGCGGCCCTCCGCACCCTCCTCACCCTGGCCACCTCCCGCCCCACCCCACCCACAGCCCACGCCCGCGGCCACGTCCAACTGAAGCTTCCGGCTCCCTGACAATGACTGGGTGGAAGCCTTCGAAAGCACTCCCGCCGTCCGCGCTCGCATGAGTCGGCAGAAGAGCAAGGACACCAAGATCGAAGTTGCCTTGCGACGTGCGCTGCACGCGGCGGGCTTGCGCTATCGGGTGCACCGCCGCCCCCTGAAGGGCATACGGCGCGAGGCCGACATCGTCTTCGGTCCAGCGCGCGTCGCCGTCTTCGTGGACGGTTGCTTCTGGCACGGATGCCCCGAGCACGCGACATGGCCCCGCCGCAACGCGGAGTTCTGGCGCGGGAAGATCGAGGGAAACCAGGCCCGCGACCGTGACACCGACGCGCGCCTCGCGGAATCGGGCTGGCTGGCCGTCCGCGTCTGGGAACACGAGGCCGTGGACGAGGCCGCGGAGCGCGTAAGCCGGATCGTGCTGGCGCGTCGAACTCCGGCTTCCTAGTGGGCGGTGCCGTGGCACTCCGAGTAGGGCTTGCCTGAGGTGCACCAGCAGGGGGAGTTGGGGGTGGGGGGCCAGGGGGTGGCTTTGCCGCGGGCGGCGAGGGTGGTGGCGTATTCGGCCAGGAGGGACGGGGAGGCCGGGGAGGTCTTCTCCGAGGCTGCGAAGGCCTCGTAGCTGGGGACGCTCGCCGTGACGATGCCGAGGTTGGTGGTGCCGGAGGCGGCGAGGGCGCGGAGGGACGTCTCGATGTCCCGGAGGTGGGACTCGTGCGAGGTGTACTCGGCGGCCAGGGTCGGGTACGAGGTGACGAGTTCCGCCAGTTCGCGCTGGGGCCAGTGGAGGACGGCCACCGGGAAGGGGCGGGAGAGGGCGGCGCGGCGGTCGCCGAGTTCGGCGCGGAGGCGGGCGATCTCGGCGCGGAGTTCGGCCGGATCGTCGGAGCCGAGGGCCCAGATGCGCTTGGGGTCGTGGAGCTCGTCCAGCGGGATCGGGCCGATGTGGCGGGTGTCGGCGACCATGTCCCAGTCGTCGTGCGGCAGCCCGAGGAGGCGGCGGACGCGGTGGCGGCCCGTCAGGAGCGCGGTGGTGGCCTGGGTCAGCGGCGTGCTGTCCGGGATGAGGAGGACGACGGCCTCGGTGAAGCACTCCTCGGAGAGGGTCAACTCGTCGTGTGCTTCGAGGGCCTCCGCGATGACCTCCCAGGGGGCCGGGTCGGCGGGGGCCGCCGCGCGGATGCCCTGGATGAGGGCGCGGGCCTCGGCCTCGTGGCCGTACTCCCACAGGTTCGCGGCCTGCAGGGCCTTGATGAGGTGCGGATCCGCCGGTTCCCCGGCGAGGAGTTGGTCGTAGAGCGTACTCGCCCGTTCGCGTGCGTCGCCCAGTTCGAGGTGGGCCGCGGCCTGGAGGAGCAATGGCTCCTGGTCCTCGGGGTATCGGGTCGCCGTGCGGATGAGGCGTTCGGCTTCGGCGATGTGCTCGGCAGGCGTGTCGGGGCGCATGGTTCACACCGTACTGCTGCTGGTCAGTTGACGGGGGAGGACTTAGGGTGCCGCCCGTGCGCGATCAGGTGCGGGTGGTGGTGCAGGGGGGTGGCCGGCGGGGGCGCGGGGCCGGGCTCGCGCGGGTGCTGTGGGCCGCCGCCGAGCTGACGGTCACGGTGGGCGTGGTGGTGTTGTTGCTGGTGGTGCACCAGGTGTGGTGGACGAACCGGCAGGCCGCGGCCGCCGCCCGGGAGGAGGTTCAGGAGCTGGAGAGTCAGTGGGCTGAGGCCGAGGCCGATGGCGAGGCTGAGTCTGAGGCTGAGGATCCGGTTTCCGGGGGTGGTGATCTTGAGGGTGGTGAGGTGGCGGAGGAGCCGGGGGGAGGGCGTTCCCCGGGGGTGCCTTCGGGCGGGGGGCGGACGGCCGGGGGCGTGCCCCGGGAGGCTCCGGCGCGGGCCGTCGGCAGTGATGCGTACGCCGTGCTGCGCGTCCCGCGTCTCGGGCTGGTCGTGCCCGTCGCGCAGGGGACCGACAAGCGGGGCGTCCTCGACAAGGGGTACGCCGGGCACTACCCGGGGACGGCGGCGCCCGGGGCGCCGGGGAACTTCGCGCTGGCCGGGCACCGCAACACCCACGGGGAGCCGTTCCGGTACGTGAACCGGCTGCGGGCGGGGGACGAGCTGATCGTCGACGTCAGGGGGCAGCGCTTCGTGTACGCCGTGGACAAGACGCTGGCGCAGACCACCGAGCGGGACACCGGGGTGATCGCGCCGGTGCCGCGCAGTCTCGTGAAGCCGGACGCCGGATACGGCGAGCCCGGCGCGTACATCACGCTCACCACCTGCACGCCCGAGTACAGCTCCCGGTACCGGCTCGTGGTGTGGGGCACCCTCAAGAGCCGACTGCCCACCCGCTCTGTCAGTGGGGGCGGTTAGGATCGGGGCAGAGCAGGATCGAGCACGAGTTCGTGTGGAAGGGGGAGGGTCAGATGGGCGGGCTGCGCGTTTCGCGGTTTTCCGTGAGTTCCCCGGTATCCCTGGGCCCTCTTGGCTCCCTCCTCGTTTCGCTGCTCCTGCTCGGCGGGTTCCTCGGGCTGGTCCTGGGGGAGAGCGGACTGGCCGCCGCCGTGGCCGTTCTGGCCGCCACCGTCGCCGTGGGCACGGCCGCTCTGGCGGCCCGTCTCATACGGCCCGTGCCGCCGCACCGAATACGCACCGCGATCCGTGATCGCGAGCAGCGCACGGCCTTCCTGCCGCAGCGCGATCCCGACGCCTCGGGCCGGTCCCGGCCGAGGGCACCCGGTCGTCTCGTCCTGACGGCCGCGTAGGGGCGCGCAGTACTTCCGCACGCACCGCTTCTCTGATCACTGTCGTCGCCCCTCGCGGGTCGTCGCGCCGAAACGCATTTCTTTCGACGTTCGACGAGACCCCTCGGAGGGCCCGCGTGTCCGTTTTCACTCATCTTGTTGCCCAGCTGGGCCGGCTCCTGGAGCCGGTGCTGGCCGAGTCCGCGACCGCTGCCGCGATCGTGCTGTTCACCGTGCTCGTACGGCTCGCCCTGCACCCGCTGAGCCGTGCGGCGTTCCGGGGCGCGACCCCGGTCGCCGGGTGCCTGCCGGTCCTGCTCCAGCTGCCGGTGTTCTTCGTCATGTACCAGGCGTTCTCCTCCGCGGAGGTCGGCGGCGCGGCGAACGAGCTGCTCGGGCACCGGCTCTTCGCCGCGCCGCTCGGGGCCCGGTGGACCGAGGCCCTGGGGGACGGCGGCCTGTTCGGAGCGCAGGGGCTGGTGTTCCTGGGGCTGTTCGCGGCGATCGGGGTCGTGGCCGCGTGGAGCGCGGTACGGGGGCGGCGCGCCGCGGCGAACGCCCCGGCCCCGGTGCTGCCCGCTGCCCTGGCCCCGGCCGGCAAGGGCGGGGCGGCGCCCGCGGTGAGCCCCGAGCAGGTGGAGGCGATGCGCAAGCTGGGCGGCGTGCTGCCGCTGCTGTCGTTCGGGACACTGGTCACCGCCGCCGTGGTGCCGCTGGCCGCCGGGCTCTACCTGCTGACCACCACCGCCTGGTCGGTGGCGGAGCGGGCCTGGCTCCAGCATCGCAAGGACCGCGCGGGCGAGGGCGTGCGTTCCAGTCTGTGAACAGGGTCTTGCGGATTGATCCGAGTTCTTGGAGGATCAACCAATCTCCGATGGCCGCAACCCATCGGCCGGCCCTGGGCACGCCCATGGGCCGACCACCCACGACCACGGGAGAACGCCCATGAAGCTGCTGCGTGTCGGACCGATCGGCGCCGAGCGCCCCGCGCTGCTCGACCAGGACGGCACCCTCCGAGACCTCTCCGCGCTGGTCACGGATGTGGACGGGACCCTGCTCGCCGACGGCTCCGCGCTGTCCCGGGTACGGGAGGCGACCGAGTCCGGAGAGCTTCCGGTCCTCGACGCGGAGGGACTGCGCATCGGCGCCCCGGTCGGCCGGATCGGCAAGATCGTGGGCATCGGGCTGAACTACCACGGGCACGCGGCGGAGGTCGGCGCGCAGGCGCCGGCCGAGCCGATCCTGTTCCTGAAGGCCCCGGACACCGTGGTCGGCCCGGATGACACCGTGCTGATCCCGCGCGGCAGCGTGAAGACCGACTGGGAGGCCGAGCTCGGCGTCGTCATCGGTGCCACCGCCCGCTACCTGGACTCCGCCGCGCAAGGTCTCGCGCACGTCGCCGGCTACGTACTGGCCAACGACGTCACGGAGCGCGCCTTCCAGAACGAGCGCGGCGGCACCTGGGACAAGGGCAAGAACTGCGAGACCTTCACCCCGCTCGGGCCGTGGCTGGTCACGGCCGACGAGGTACCGGACCCGCAGGCGCTGGACGTGCGGCTCTGGGTCAACGGCGAGCTCAGGCAGGACGGCCACACCTCGGACCAGATCTTCCCGGTCGGCGAGGTCGTGCGGTACCTGAGCCACTTCATGACCCTCCACCCCGGCGATGTCATCGTCACCGGCACCCCGGCCGGTGTGGCCGCGGGCCAGCCGGAGCCGAAGCCGTTCCTGCGGGCCGGCGCCGTCGTCGAGGTGGAGATCGAGGGCCTCGGCCGCCAGCGCCAGGAGTTCAAGAGCGCCTGACGGGCCGTCCGGCGCCCCGGGGGGTCGCGCCGGCGTTCGCGTCGGCGCGGTTCAGGCGCCGCGACGCGAGGGGTGAGGGGGCGGGGCCGCCGGGGGAGCGGCGCCGGCCCCTCACCCGTCGTGCTACGCCCCGTCGGCGCGCAGGTCCACGCTCACCCCGTCGCGCGAGGAGATCCGCGCCGCCTCCAGCACCGCCAGGCAGCGCGCCGCCTCGCGCGCGCCCACCGGGGCCGGCCCGCCCTCGCGCAGGGCCGCCGCCACCGCCGCGTAGTACGCCGGGTAGTCGCCCGCGAGGGTCGGCACCGGTGTCCCGCCTCCGGTCAGCGGGGACTCCCCGGAGCCGATCCGCCCCCACAGGTGCTCCGGCTCCTCGCCCCACGGCTGGTCCGAACCCGCGCCGGGGCCCGGCCGCAGCCCGTCGCGCAGGGCGGCCTCCTGCGGGTCGAGGCCGTACTTCACGTAGCCCGCGCGGGAGCCGAGTGCGCGGAAGCGGGGGCCGAGCTGGGCGGTGGTCGCGCTGACGTAGAGGTGCGAGCGTACCCCGCTCGCGTGGGTGAGGGCGATGAAGGTGTCGTCGTCGGTCTCGGCGCCCGGACGGCGGACGTCGGCCTCCGCGTAGACCCGTACCGCCGGCCCGAACAGCACCAGTGCCTGGTCCACGACGTGGCTGCCGAGGTCGTACAGCAGACCGCCGATCTCCTCCGGGGCGCCGGACTCGCGCCAGCCGCCCTTCAGCTGCGGCCGCCACCGCTCGAAGCGGGACTCGAAGCGCTGGATCTCGCCGAGCTCGCCGTCCGCGATGAGCCGGCGCAGGGTGAGGAAGTCGTTGTCCCAGCGGCGGTTCTGGAAGACGGAGAGGAAGGTCCCGGTCCGCTCGGAGAGGTCGGCGAGCGCGTCGGCCTCGGCCGCGGTGGCGGCGAGCGGCTTGTCCACGACGACGGGGACACCGGCGGTGAGGGCGGCGGTGGCCAGGGGGACGTGGGTCTTGTTGGGGGACGCGATGACGACGAGGTCCACGCGCGGGCCCGGCCCCTCCCACAGCTCGGTGGCGTCGGCCGCGATCCGGACGCCGGGGTGGGCCTCGCGCGCCTGGGCCTGGCGGCCGGGGTCGGAGGTGACGACCGTGTCGAGGACGAGCCCGGGGGTGGCGGTGACCAGGGGGGCGTGGAAGACGGAACCAGCGAGTCCGTAGCCGACGAGGCCGACGCGGAGGGGGGTACCGGGGGCGATGGCGTTCATGGCTCTACTTTGGCAACAGCGTTGCTTAAGTGCAAGGAGGGTGGAAAATGGGCGGGTGGACACGGTCAGCAAGGCGATCACGGCGAATACGGCGACGGCGAACGGCGGGGTGCGCGGTGGGGTGCGCGGTGGGGTGCGTGGCGGGGTGCGCGGCGGGGTCAACCTGCCCGCGCTGCGCGGGCACAACGACGCGCTGGTGCTCCACCTGCTGCGCGGGGCCGGGCCGTCGGGGCTGGGGCGGTCGGAGCTGGCGGAGCGTACGGGGCTGACGCCGCAGGCCGTCAGCAAGATCACGGCGCGGCTGCGCGGCGAGGGGCTGGTGGCGGAGGCCGGCCGGGGCGCGTCGACCGGGGGCAAGCCGCGGACGCTGCTGCGGCTGGTGCCGGAGGCGCGGTGCGCGGTGGGGGCGCACATCGACCGCGACGAGCTGCGGGTGGTCCGGGTGGACCTGGCCGGCCGCGTCACCGCCGACTGGCGGGAGCCGCTGGACTTCGGCGCCGGGCCGGGGGTGGTCCTCGACGCGGTGGCGGACGCGGTCGTACGGGCCTTCGCGCACCCGGAGTCCGGTGCGGGGCCGTCGCCGGTGCTGGGGGTGGGCATCGCAGCGCCGGGCCCGCTCGACTGGCGGACCGGGGTGCTGGGGCGGGTGACGGGGTTCCCGGAGTGGGAGGGGTTCCCGTTGCGGGAGGAGCTGGCGGGGCGGTTGGGGGTGGCGGTGGTCTTGGACAAGGACACGAACGCGGGTGTGGGCGCGGCCGACGGGGGCGGGGATTTCGGGGCCTCGGTGTACCTCCACGTCGGCACCGGGCTCGGGGCGGGACTGCGGCTGAACGGTGAGGTGTACCGGGGGGTGCGGTCGGCGGCCGGGGAGTTCGGGCACCAGGTGCTGATGCTGGACGGGCCGGTGTGCCGGTGCGGGGGGCGGGGGTGCGTGGAGGTGCTGTGCCTGGACGCGGTGGCGCGGGGGGACCTGGCGGAGGCGGCGCGGGTGCTGGGGGAAGCGGCGGCGAACCTGGTCGCGCTGCTGGACGTGGACCGGGTGGTGCTGGGCGGGCGCGTCGTGGAGGCGGCGGCGGGGGTGTTCGTGGAGGGCGTCGCGGGGGCGCTGGCGGGGCGGGGGGCCGTCGCGACCGTTGCCCTGGCCGGGCGGGGGGTGGCCGAAGGGGCGGCGGAGCTGGTCCTGGGCCCGTTCTTCGGCCGCCCGGCCTGACCCTGGGCGGGGCCGCCTCGCGTCTTCCGCCCGGCTGGTTGGCCGGGTGCGGCGCCGTTGCCGGGGGCCAGCCCCCGGACCCCCGCGCCTCAAACGCCGGCGAGGCTGGATTTGGTGGGCGTCCGTGCCTGGGTTCGGCCCCGAGCCCCCGCGCCTCAAACGCCGGCGGGGCTGGATTTGGCGGGCGTCCGTGCCTGGGTTCGGCCCCGGGCCCTCGCGCCTCAAGCGCCGGCTCGGCGGGGGGTGGGGTGCGCCGATCAGGCGTAAAGGGAGGGTGGGGTGGGCGTGGTGGGGTGGGGGTGGGGAGGGGGCGTGGGAGGGTGCGGGCAAGGCCGGGGTGATCTTCATTTCGTCATATCGGTTGTGTGGTGTCCCATGGGTATTTGGCCCGTTGTGTGGTCGGCGGGCCCCCGGTCCCGGTTGTTTCGAAACGTCCATCGTCCGGCGAGCAAGCGAAGGTCTTCCATGCGACTGCGCAAAGCCCTTGCCCTCTCGGCCGTCCTCTCCGGCGTCCTCCTCGCCGCCACCGCGCCCGGCGCCGCCGCGGACATCGGTACCGGCGGCGGCGCCCGGCCCGCGCCCGCGTTGCCCTCGCGGGCGCAGGCCAGCTGCGGGGACGGGAAGAACACCGCGTTCCCCATCGGGGCGCGGATCCGCGGCGGCCCGGCCGTCTACCGGACCGGCGGCGGGGCGCAGACCTGGTTCCTGGACCTGACCAACACCACCGGCTCCGCCTGCACCGCCATCCACCCGGTCGTCGTGTTCACCGACAAGGCCCACGCCCTGCGCCCCGCCCACCTCCGGATGGAGTTCGAGGCCCCCGGCGGCAGCTTCCCCGTCAGTCTGGAGCGGACCGACCGCGACGAGATCGTCGCCGTGTTCGACGGCGGCGACGCCTTCCCCGGCTTCTCCGTCGGCGCCGGCGGCTCGCTGACCGTCAAGGTGCGCCTCGCGTTCTCCCCCGACGCCCCGCACGGCGAGGTCGTCGCCGACGCCGCGCTCGTCCAGCGCAAGGGCGACGACGGCGACTGGGTCGGCGAGGCCGGCGGCTACCGGTTCTCGGTCGAGGGCCCGGACGAGGAGGCGGGCGAGGCGGGGGCCCTGGCCCACACCGGGCACCGCGAGTGGGCGTACGGGAGCGCCGCCCTCGCCGCCCTCGCCGCCGGCGGCGGGCTGCTGCTCGGGGCGCGCCGCCTGCGCTGATCCCCGTTCACCCGGCCCGCGTAAGGTCCGAGCGTGGAAGAACAGATCCAGCCTCACCGCCCCGGCTCGCCCGTCCGTTCCGGCATCCCCGAACACGGCCGCGTCCCGAAGTACTACGCCGTCAAGGCCCGCATCGCGGAGCTCCTCGACGAACTCGGCGAGGGCGGCCTGCTCCCCACCGAGCGCGACCTCGCCGAGCGGTACGAGGTGTCCCGCGAGACCGTACGGCAGGCCCTGCGCGAGCTGCTCCTGGAGGGACGGCTGCGCCGCGCCGGGCGGGGCACCGTCGTCGCGGGGCCGAAGCTGGAGCAGCCGCTGGCGCTGGCGAGCTACACCGAGGGCGTGCGCCGCCAGGGCCGCCGCCCCGGCCGGAACCTGATCGGCCTGGAGCGGTTCCCGTGCCCGCCGGAGCTGGCCCGGGGCATCGGGGCGGAGGCGGGCGAGCCCGTCTGGCACCTGGAGCGCGTCCTGCTGGCCGACGACGAGCGGGTCGGCCTGGAGAGCACGTACATCCGGGTGGCCCGGGCGCCCCGCCTGGACCGCGATTTCCAGCCGGATTCCTCCTTCTACGGCTACCTCCGCGACAGCCTCGGCATTTCCTTCGGGGACGCGGACGAGAAGCTGGAGACCGTACTGGCCACCCCGCGCGAGGCCCTGCTGATCGGCACCCCGCCGGCCCTGCCGATGCTCCTGATCCACCGTTTCTCGCGGGATCAGGACCGCCGTCCCCTGGAGCGGGTGCGTTCGCTTTATCGTGGGGACCGGTTCAGTTTCACGACCCACCTGAGGCCCGAGTAGCAGGGCGCAGGCCACCCCAAAACCAATGAAAAGGGGCGCAATGTCATCACGAAAAGATAACGGGTCTAGTCCAAGCGTTGGGGGCTGTTCACCGGCCCGTTGCCACCCCGATCCCCTCGGGACACGGGCCGCGCCCACCGTGGACGCCGTGAGAGTCATAGTCGTCGGAGGCGGCGTGGTCGGCACCATGCACGCCTGGCAAGCAGTCGAACGCGGCCACGAGGTCGTCCAGATCGAGCGAGAAGCGGAGGCCCGCGGCGCGTCGCTGCGCAATTTCGGCCAGATCTGGGTCAGCGGGCGTGCCGGGGGCGAGGAGCTCGACACCGCCCTGCGGGCCCGTGAGCTGTGGGAGCGCATCGGAGCGGAGGTGCCCGGCCTGGGCTTCCGCGCCATCGGCTCCCTCACCCCGGTGCGCACCGCCCGCGAGTACGCGGTCGCCGAGGCGGCCGTCGCCCGCCCGGACGCCGCCGCCCGCGGCTACAAACTGGTCACCGCCGCGGAGGCGCGGGAGATCAACCCGGCCCTGCGCGGCACCTTCGAAGCCGCCCTGTGGTGCGAGCGGGACGCGGCCGTCGAACCGCGCACCGCCCAGCTCCACCTGCGCGAGGCACTGCGCGCCACCGGCCGGTACACCTTCCTCCCCGGACGCGAGGTCCGCGAGGTCGTCGGCCCCGGCGCCGTCCGCGACGACCACGGTGACGTCCACCGCGGCGACGCCGTCGTCCTCGCCACCGGCGCCTGGCTGTCCGGCCTGGTCCGCGAGCTGGTCCCCGAGCTGCCCGTGCGCCGCGTCCGGCTCCAGATGATGCAGACCGCCCCGCTCGGCGAGCCGCTGACCACCTCGGTCGCCGACGCCGACAGCTTCCGCTACTACCCGGCGTACCGGAGCGGAGCCCTCGACGAGCTCAACGCCGAGCAGGCACAGGCGCCGACCGCCGCCGCGCACAAGATGCAGCTCCTGATGGTCCAGCGCCTGGACGGCGGACTGACCATCGGCGACACCCACGAATACGAGCACCCCTTCGCGTTCGACACCCTCGAAGACCCCTACGAGCACCTCACCGAGGTGGTCGAGTCCTTCCTGGGCCGCCCCCTGCCGAAGATCCGGCACCGCTGGGCGGGCGTGTACGCGCAGTGCACCGACACCACCCGCGTCGTCCACCGCCAGCAGGTGGCCGACGGCGTCTGGCTGGTGACCGGACCCGGCGGGCGCGGGATGACCTGCTCGCCCGCCATAGCCGAGACCACCGCGAACGAACTGGGCTGGTAAAAGAGATGACCGACACCACCGCCAACACCGCCAACACGCTGATCGTCCTCGACATGGCCGGCACCACCGTCGCCGACGGCGGCCTCGTCGAGCGCGCCTTCGAGCGCGCCGCCGAACGCCTCGGCGTCGAGCCCGGCAGCGCCGACCACGCCGCCAAGCTCCAGTACGTCCGCGACACCATGGGCGAGTCGAAGATCTCGGTCTTCCGCCACCTCTTCGGTACGGAGGAACTCGCCCGGCGCGCCAACTCCGCCTTCGAGCAGGCCTACGGGGAGCTCGTCGACGGCGGCCTGATCGCCCCGATACCCGGCGCCCGCGAGGCCATCGAGAAGCTCCGCGCCGAAGGCCGCACCGTCGTCCTGACCACCGGCTTCGCCCGCGTCACCCAGGACGCCCTCCTCGACGCCCTCGGCTGGCAGGGGCTGGCCGACCTGACGCTGTGCCCCGCCGACACGGGCGGCCGCGGCCGCCCGTACCCCGACATGGTGCTCGCCGCGTTCCTGCGCACCGGCGCCGCCGCCGACGTCCGCGAGGTCGTGGTGGCGGGCGACACGGCGTACGACATGCTCAGCGGCCGCCGCGCCGGAGCCGGGATCGTGGCCGGCGTCCTCACCGGCGCCCACGGCCGCGAGACCCTCGACGAGCACGGCGCGACCCACGTCCTCGCCTCCATCGCCGACCTCCCCGCGCTGCTGGCAGGGGAGCCCGGCGCGTGAGCGGGATCCGCTTCGACTCCGTATCGGTCGCCTACGCCGGCAACACCGTCCTGGACTCCCTCGACCTGACCGTCGAGCCGGGCGAGGTCATGGCGCTGCTGGGGCCCTCCGGCTCCGGCAAGACCACGGCGCTGCGCGCGGTCGCCGGGTTCGTCCGGCCCGTCGCCGGCCGGGTGCTCATCGGCGGCCGGGACGTCACCGCGCTCCCGCCGCACAAGCGCGGCATCGGGATGGTCGTCCAGCAGTACGCGCTGTTCCCGCACATGCGGGTCGAGGAGAACGTCGCCTTCGGCCTGCGGGCGCAGAAGGCACCCAAGGCCGAGATCCCGGGCCGGGTCGCCGAGGCCCTGGAGATGACCGGGATGGCGTCCTACGCCGGGCGCTACCCGCGCGAGCTCTCCGGCGGTCAGCAGCAGCGCGTGGCCATCGCCCGCGCGCTCGCCATCCGCCCCGGGGTGCTCCTGCTCGACGAGCCGCTCTCCGCGCTCGACGCGCAGCTGCGCTCCGGGATGCTCGCCGAACTGGCCCGGCTGCACCGCGAACTGCCCGACGTGTCGATCCTGTACGTCACGCACGACCAGGTGGAGGCGCTCACCCTGGCCGACCGGATCGCCGTCATGGACCGGGCCCGGCTACGGGACTGCGGGACCCCGCAGGAGCTGTACCGGGCCCCGCGCACCGAGTTCACCGCCTCCTTCGTCGGCAACGCCAACCTGCTCCCGGTGACCGTGGCCGACGGCGGCGCGGTGTTCGAGGGCCGCGGCCTGGAGGTCGACCGGGGCGGCGCCGCGCCGGGCGCCCGCGCCACGCTGTGCGTACGGCCGCACCTGATCGGTCTCGGCGAGGGCCCCAACGCCCTGCGCGGCACGATCGCCGAGGTCCAGTGGCGCGGCTCCACGCACCGGCTGTACGTGAACGTCGACGGCCACCGGGTCAAGGCGGACCTGCCCGAGCTGCGGGAGACCCCGGCGCTGGGCGACGAGGTGACCCTGCACTTCGAACCCCGCGACGCCGTGCTGCTGGCCGCAGGGGTGTCGGATGGCTGAGGCCCCGCGCCTGGACGTGCCCGGGGCGGTCACCGCCCCGGGCGCGTCCGCCCCGTCGCACACCGGCGCCCCGTTCACCCCCGGCCCCCGGCACCCGGCCGCCGCCCCCGGCGCCACGGATCGCCCCGCCGCCCGAGGCGCCGACGCCGCTACGGGCCCCGCCACCACCCCGGATCGTGCCAGCGGCGGGCGCGCCCGCGCGGGGGTGCGTGTCGTGCCGGCGTGGTTGTGGGGGGTGCCGCCCGTGGTCGTGCTCGCGCTGGTGTTCCTCTATCCCCTCGCGCTGGTCGTCCAGCAGTCCCTCACCCCCGAGAACGGCGGCGGGGCCTTCGACGCCTACGCCTCCGTCTTCGCCTCGCACGGTTTCCGCGAGGCCCTCGGGACCACGGTCTGGCTGGCCGTCGGCGCCACCGTCGGCTGCCTCGTCCTCGGGTTCGCGCTCGCCCTGGTCATCGCCTTCGTCCCCTTCCCCGGGGCCAAGGGCGTCGCGAAGTTCATCGATGTCTTCCTCTCCTTCCCCTCCTTCCTCATCACCCTCGCCCTCCTCTTCATCTACGGGACGGTGGGCATGGCCAACGGGGTCTGGAGCGACCTGACCGGCGCCGCCGACGGCCCGTTCCACTTCCTCGCCACCCCCTGGGGCGTCCTGCTCGCGGAGATCACGTACTTCACGCCCTTCGTGATGCGCCCGCTGCTCGCCGCCTTCTCCCAGCTGGACACCGCCCAGCTGGAGGTGGCCTCCTCCCTCGGCGCGAGGCCCGCCCGGATCGTCCGGCGGGTCATCCTCCCCGAGGCCCTCCCGGCCCTCGCCGCCGGCGGGAGTCTCGTCCTCGTGATGTGCCTCAACGAGTTCGGCATCGTCCTGTTCACCGGGGCCAAGGACGTCACCACCCTTCCGATGCTCGTCTACGGCAAGGCGATCCTGGAATCCGACTACTCCGCCGCCTGTGTGGTCGCGGTCGTCAACATCGCGATATCCGTCGGCCTGTTCGGCCTCTACCGGGTGGTGAGCAAGCGTGCTGGTGCATAGCAAGACCGGCCGCTGGGCCGCCTGGAGCCTCTTCGGCCTCCTCTTCCTGCCCCTGTTCGCGCTGCCGCTGCTCGTCGTGGTGGCCGCCTCCTTCTCCACCCACTGGTCAGGGGCCTTCCCCTCCGGCCCGACCGCCGGGAACTACGCCTCCGCCGTGCGCGGCGAGTCCCTCCAGGCCCTGACGACCTCGCTGGTCACCGCCCTGGTCGCCAGCCTGCTCGCGCTCACCGTCGGCAGCTGGGCGGCGCTGGCCGCCGCCGGGCTGAAGAGACGTGGGAAGCGTTGCCTCGACGCCCTGTTCATGCTCCCGGTCGCCGTGCCGTCCGTGGTCGTCGGCCTCGCCGTGCTGGTCGCGTTCAGCAAGCCCCCGCTGCTGCTCAACGGCACGAGCTCGATCGTGATCCTGGCGCACACCGTTCTTGTCACCGCGTTCGCCTACCAGTCGGTTTCGGCTGCGATCCTCCGTCTCGACCCCGCGTACGAACAGGCGGCCGCCTCCCTGGGGGCCCGCCCCGCGTACGTGCTGTGTCGGGTCAAGCTCCCCCTCCTGCTGCCGTCCCTCACCGCGGCGGCCGGACTCTGCTTCGCCCTGTCCATGGGCGAGCTGAGCGCCACGATGATGCTCTACCCGCCGGACTGGATGCCCCTCCCGGTCCGGATCTTCACCGCCACCGACCGCGGTTCGCTCTTCAGCGGCTCCGCCGTCGCCGTGGTCCTGATGGCCACCACCCTGCTGGTCCTGCTGGCCGTCTCCCGCATCCGCACCAGAGCCACGTACCGCTGACTCCCTTTCCCCGTAAGGAAGTTCCATGCCGAGCAACAAGTACCCGCGCCTCACGGCCGCCGTCACCGGCTGCCTCGCCCTCACCACCGGCCTCACCGCCTGCGGCGGCTCCTCCAACGCCGCCGACTCCAAGGGCGCCGAGAAGGTCGTCACCGTCTACAGCGCCGACGGCCTCAAGGGCGACAAGGGCGACGGCTGGTACGACAAGGTCTTCGCCGCCTTCATCAAGAAGACCGGCATAGAGGTCAAGTACGTCGAGGGCGGCTCCGGCGAGATGGTGCAGCGTGCCGTGCGCGAGAAGAGCAACACCCAGGCCGACGTGCTGATCACGCTGCCGCCGTTCATCCAGCAGGCCGACGGCAAGGGGCTGCTCCAGGCCTACAAGCCGCAGGGCTCGGACCAGGTCAAGGGCGGCGACAAGGCCACCGACGGCAAGTGGACCTCGGTCGTCAACAACTACTTCGGCTTCGTCCACAACAAGAAGGAGCTCCCCGAGGCCCCCAAGACCTGGGAGGAGCTGCTGGACGGCAGGTTCAAGGGCAAGCTCCAGTACTCCACCCCGGGCGTCGCGGGCGACGGCACCGCCGTGCTCATCAAGGCGATGCACGACTTCGGCGGCAAGGAGCCGGCGATGGAGTACCTGAAGAAGCTCCAGGTCAACAACGTCGGCCCGTCCTCGTCCACCAGCAAGCTCGCGCCGAAGACCGACAAGGGCGAGCTGCTCGTCGCCAACGGCGACGTCCAGATGAACTTCGCGCAGTCCAAGTCCATGCCGAACCTGGGCATCTGGTTCCCCGCCAAGGACGGCGGCAAGCCCACCAGCTTCGCCCTCCCGTACGCCGCCGGCCTGGTCGACAAGGCCCCGCACACCGAGAACGGCAAGAAGCTCCTCGACTACCTGCTCGGCGAGGACGCCCAGAAGCTGGTCAGCGAGGTCGGCGGCGGCTTCCCGGCGCGCTCCGACGTCAAGCCGACCGATGCCAACGCCGTCGAACTCACCAAGCTGATGACCGGTGTCGAGATCTTCGAGCCCGACTGGGCCGACATCGACAAGAACCTCACCGCCTACGTCGACGCGTGGAAGTCCGCGACCGGCAGCTGACCCTTAACCCCGCGGCCACCCTCGGCCGCGACAGTGACACTCGCATAACGGGTATGGACCGAAGACCGCCCTCGCGCCTTCCCACGATTACTCCCGGAGGAGTACGTGCCCACTGTCCTGTCAGGACGCGCCCTCGCCGTGACCGCCACCGCCACGGCCCTGCTCGCCACCGCACTCGCCACCCAGACCGCCGCCGGCGCCGCCACCACCACCGCGGCCGCTGCCGGCACCGACAAGGTCCTCGTCATCGGCCTGGACGGCGTGGTCCTCGACCGCGTCAAGGCCGCCAACGCCCCCAACCTGAAGGGCCTGATGGCCCAGGGGCTGACCGCGAAGAGCACCCTGTACGCGAACCCGATGGCCGCCACCTCCTCGGGCCCCGGCTGGTCCACCATCGCCACCGGCGTCTGGCCCGACAAGCACGGCGTGAAGGACAACTCCTTCACCGGCAAGAACTACACGGCCCACCCGGACTTCCTGACCCGCGCCGAGAACGCCAAGCCGTCCCTCAACACCTACGCGGCCGCCGACTGGGAGCCCATCACCTCCACCGATCAGAACGGCCCGATCTTCTCCGCCAAGGTCGACAAGCGCCTCAGCCTCAAGGGCGACCGCGACGGCTACGGCGCCGAGGACCCGAAGATCGCCACCGCGGCCGCCGCCGAACTGCGGGACCAGAACCCGGACGCCTCCTTCGTCTACCTCGGCCAGGTCGACTCCGCCGGACACTCCTACGGCGCCGCCAGCCAGCAGTACCTCGACGCCATCGGCCGCGTCGACGCCCTGGTCGGCCAGCTGCTCACCGCCGTCCAGAACCGCCCGACGTACGCCCAGGAGAACTGGAAGATCCTGGTCACCACCGACCACGGCCACACCGACGCCGGCGGCCACGGCGGCTCCACCCTCCAGGAGCGCGGCACCTTCGTCATCGCCAAGGGCGCCGGCATTCCCGCCGGTTCGGTACGCGAAGACGTCAAGCTCACCGATGTCGCCGCGACCGCGCTCGCCCAGGTCGGCGTCAACCCCGGCTCCGCCATCGACGGCGTCCCGGTGAACGCGCCGGACGACAACGACCCGTTCGACACCGTGCGCCCGAACCTCCGGGCGCGCGTGGACGAGACGGGAATCCCGGCGGGCGTCAAGGGCTTCACGCACACCCCGCCGGCCGGCTGGGCCGTGGACAACACGAAGATGGGCACCGGCGGCGTCACCGAGTGGGCCGGCTGGGCCTTCGCGACCGACGAGTTCTGGAGCCAGTCGCAGCGCGACCAGTGGCGCGAGCTGAACGTCCGCTCCCGTGACGTCTTCGCCGTCGCCGACTCCGACGAGTGGGACGACAAGAGCCACACCGGCACCTTCGACTCCACCCTGGTCACGCCCAAGTGGCCGGTGACCGGCGGGGGCACGAAGACGCTGGCCTACCAGTCGCACTACCGCCACGAGGCGGGCCAGACCGCCCAGGTCCTGGTCTCGTACGACGGCGGCGCACCGGCCGTCGTCAAGACCTACACCGCCGACGCGCTCGCCAAGAGCGAGGCCCTGACCCTCCAGGTCCCGGCCGGCGCCACCGACGTCCAGATCCGCTTCCGCTACAGCGGGAACAACAACTGGTTCTGGGCCGTCGACAACGTCCGCCTCGGCTGACCGGCGTCTCGTGGTCCGGGCTGTGGACGCCCTCCGCGTCCACAGCCCGGCCCCGCTAGGGTGGCAAAGACCACAGGTCACAGGTCGCGGGTCAGGGGCCCGACCACCAAGAGCGGAGAACAGTCCAGTGGCAGAGCGCAAGCCGATCGAATCCTGGCTCACCGACATGGACGGGGTCCTCATCCACGAGGGCACCCCCATCCCCGGCGCGGATGCCTTCATCAAGCGGCTGCGCGAGTCCGGCAAGCCCTTCCTGGTGCTGACCAACAACTCGATCTACACCCCGCGCGACCTCCAGGCGCGCCTCCACCGGATGGGCCTCGACGTCCCCGTCGAGAACATCTGGACCTCGGCGCTCGCCACCGCCAAGTTCCTCGACGACCAGCGCCCGGGCGGCACCGCGTACGTCATCGGCGAGGCCGGACTGACCACCGCCCTGCACGACATCGGCTACATCCTGACCGACCACGAGCCCGACTACGTGGTCCTGGGCGAGACCCGGACGTACAGCTTCGAGGCGATGACGAAGGCCGTCCGTCTGATCAACGGCGGCGCCCGCTTCATCTGCACCAACCCCGACGAGACCGGCCCCTCCACCGAGGGCCCGCTCCCGGCCACCGGCGCCGTCGCCGCGCTGATCACCAAGGCGACCGGCAAGCAGCCGTACTTCGCCGGCAAGCCCAACCCGCTGATGATGCGGACCGGGCTGAACGCCATCGGCGCGCACTCCGAGAGCAGCGCCATGATCGGCGACCGGATGGACACCGACGTGCTCGCCGGACTGGAGGCGGGCATGCAGACGTTCCTCGTGCTGACCGGCCTGACCTCGGTCGCCGACACCGAGAAGTTCCCGTACCGGCCGACCAGGACGGTGGACTCGATCGCGGACCTCGTCGATCTGGTCTGACCTTCCGGCCCGTCCGGCCTTCCGACACGTACGGGCCAAGCGCGCGCCGCTCCGGATGCGGAGCGGCGCGCCGCGCGTGAGGCTCCTTGTTGAGGAGGTTCACCATGCGCAGTGCTCTCATCGCTCTCCGTGCCGTCGGGGTGGCCGTCGCCCTGACGGCCGTCTCCGCCGTGACCGCGCCCGTCGCCCTCGCCGGTGAAGACGACCGCGGCAGCGTCTCGGTAGACCCGAACCCGGCGGAGCCGGGGGCGCGGGTCACGCTGCGCGTTCATGGCTGTAGCGGCCACTGGGCGTCGGCCAAGTCCGCCGTGTTCGTGGCGGACGTCAACCTGACCGGCCGCGACGGTGGCCGCGATGGCGGCCGCGATGGCGGCAGGGGCGGAGGTCATGACGGAGGCAGGGACGGTGGTCGTGACGGTGGCCGTGACGGCGGTCGCGGGCTCACCGGCGACGCCTTGATCAGCTCCCGCGCCGAGCCGGGCTGGCACGACATCCGGGTGAAGTGCGACGGCAGGGAAGGCGCCGTGCGCGGCTCGATCCAGATCAGCCACCACCGCCAGGAACCGTCCCGCCCCTACCCGCACCACACGCCCGTCTGGCCGGTCCACGCGGGCGGCGGCGGGATGGCCGCCGAGCTCGCCGCGCCGCCGGCCCCGCCGGCCGAGGCCGCGGCGGCGAAGAAGCACCACGGAGAAGGCGCCCCGGGCCTGCCGCACACGCTGATCGGCGCCGCCCTGGCCGCCGCTGCCACGCTCGCGGTCGCGGGCCGGGCGCTCACCCTGCGCCGGCGCCGCAGCGGCGAGTGAGGGCCGGCCGGTGACGGCCTCCGGCGAGCCGCGGTCCAGCGGCGGCGCGAAGCTGCTGACCTTCGCCGCCTGGTCGGTGCTGGTCCTGGGCCTGTGGCTGTGGGGCCGGGAGATCACCGGGGTCCCCGCCCCGCTCCCCGGCCTGGGCGGCGGCGCGGTCGCCGGCGCGCCCGGCCTGCGGCTGCCCGCGGCGCACACCCCGCTCGGCGCGGCCCCGCCCGCCCGTGTCGACATGCCCTCCATAGGCATCCAGGCCCCGGTGGTCTCCCGGGGCCTGGACAAGGACGGAGCGATCGACCCGCCCCCGTACGACCGGCCGGGCACGGTGGGCTGGTGGGGCGGCGGCGCCCAGCCCGGCACGGCCGGGACCGCGCTGCTGGTCGGCCACGTGGACACCGCCTCCAAGCCGGCCGTCTTCTACGGGCTGAGCTCCGCCAAACCGGGCGACTCGGTACGGGTGGTGCGCGCGGACGGGACCGTCGCCGAGTTCACCGTCGAGGACGTCCAGGTCTACGAGCGTGCCGGCTTCGACCCCCACAAGGCGTACGGGCCACGGGTGCCCGGCCGGGCCGAGCTACGGCTGGTGACCTGCGGCGGAACGTACGACAAGGCGGCCAAGCAGTACTCGGCGAACGTGGTGGTCTCGGCGTACCTGACGGGGGAGGGGGCCCGGACCGGAGCAACGGCATGACGGGACGGCGGGACGGCGGGCACGCCGGGAAAACGAAGAAGCCCCTCGCAGCTTTCGCTGCGAGGGGCTTCCTCCGTCTGTGCGCCGCCAGGGACTCGAACCCCGGACCCGCTGATTAAGAGTCAGCTGCTCTAACCAACTGAGCTAGCGGCGCTTGCTGACAGGGAAAACTCTACCCCACCTGCGGAGGTGCTCGTGACCAGCCACGCCGACCTTGTCCGATTAACCCATGTTTGAGGGGATTATCGTGCACGATATGTCTGGCTGAGCGGAATCTGATGCCCCGCCAGATTCGTGCAGGCCGATCAATGGACGAGCAGGGGAGTGGACGGAACCGCATGACGATGCAGCCTCCGACGCATGTGCAGACGCCGATGCCCATGCCTGTGCCGGTCTTCCAGGAGTACGAGCCCGCCGGCGACTGCGTGTGCCCGGGGTGTGCGCAGCGCCGTCGCACCCTCGCCCGCGCGCGGGCCATACCGCTCCGGGACGGCGGCCACCCGGCCGCGCGCGGTGCCCGCCGGGCGCTGGTGCTCGCCACCGCCGCCGGAGTGGTCCTCAGCGGGGGCGGAGTCGCGCTCGCGACGGCCGGCCCGGTCCCGACCCCCGGCCCGGTCGAGCAGGACGCCCCCGGCACCCCGCAGGGCGGCCGGGCTCCGCTGCACGGGCCCAAGGGCAAGCCGGGCGGTGTGCCCGGGGCACCCGGGGCGCCCGCCACCGTGAAGCGGATCGACCGGGCGACGATCATCAACCGGGCGAAGCTGTGGCTGGACGCGGAGGTCCCGTACAGCATGTCCGAGTACTGGACGGACGGCTACCGGCAGGACTGCTCGGGCTACGTCTCGATGGCCTGGAACCTCGGTTCGAACGAGTGGACCGGCAGCCTCGACACGTTCGCCACGAAGATCACCAAGGCGGAGCTGCTGCCGGGGGACATGCTGCTGTTCCACAACCCCTCGGACCCCACCAACGGCTCGCACGTCGTCATCTTCGGCGGCTGGGTCGACGAGACGCAGACGCACTACATCGCCTACGAGCAGACCCGGCCGAACACCCGCAAGCTGGCTACGCCGTACGGGTACTGGACCAACGCGACGAAGTACCTGCCGTACCGGTTCAACGGGGTCACGGGAGGCATCGTTCCCGACGACCCGGCCGGGGGCGCGAAGCCGGGCACCTCGACGGTGTTCCCGGGCGTCGCGAAGTTCGGGCCGGGCACGAACAACGAGTACGTCAGGCAGCTCGGCAAGATGCTGATCGACCGGGGCGGGCTCCGCTTCTACCCCAAGGGCGCGCACGCCAAGTGGAGCGACGCGGACAAGCTGGCCACTCAGGCGTTCCAGCAGGCGCAGGGCTGGACGGGCGCGGACGCGGACGGGATCCCGGGCGCGCACACCTGGCGGCTGCTGGTGGAGAAGACGGGCAACGACATCCGCCCGACGGCCGGCGGCGCGGCCGGTCCGGGCGGGGTACGGGCCTACCCGGGCGCGGCGGTCTTCCGCCCGGGCGCGTCCCACGCGGCCATCACCGCCCTCGGCCGCCGGCTGGCGCAGAAGGGCTTCGGCAAGTACTACACGTCCGGCCCGGATTCGCGCTGGAGCGAGGCCGACCGCCGTGCCGTCGAGGCGTTCCAGCGCGCGCAGGGCTGGCGCGGCGCCGAGGCCGACGGCTATCCGGGCCCGGAAACCTGGCGCCGGCTGTTCGCATGACGGAGGCAACCATGTACCCCACCCGCACCACGTTCGCGACGGGAACCTTCGCCGTCCCGCCACGCGTCTCCCGCCCGGGCCGCTGGCAGGAGGTGGGCACCCTCCCGCCGTCGCCGGCCCCCCGCCCCGGACGCTGGGTCGACGCGGCCGCCGCCGTGCCCGTGCCCGGGCCTGTGGCGGTACCGGCGGCCGCCGACGCCCGGCCCGCGGCGCCGGTGCCCGGGCCCGCGCCGGAGCCCGACTCCGCCGCGCTGTCGCCTGCGGCGTGCTCCGCCGCGCCGGAACCCCGGTGTGAGCCCCCTGCCCCGTGGGCCGAGCCCCGTGGCGGCCACCCGGCCCCGGAGGCCGCCCCCGGCCACTGGGCGGAGTCCGCGGCGCGGGACGCCCGGTCCGAGGTCCCGCCTCCGGCGGCGGCGCCCGACCCGTGGACCGCCGCCGCCGTTCCGCTGTCCGCGGCGGGAGCCCTGGGTGAGATCCCCGCTCCGGCGGCGGCGCCCGACCCGTGGACGGATGCCGCTGTTCCGCTGTCCGCGGCGGGAGCCTTGGGTGAGATCCCCGCTCCGGCGGTGGCGCCCGAGTCGGGCCCGGCCCCGCTGCCCGCTGTTGGGGGCGAGCACCCGGACTCCGTCGAGGCGGCCGAGCCCGGCACCGGCTCCTGGACTCCTGCGGGGCAGGCTCCGGCCTCCCACCCGGAGCACTGGGCGGAGGCCGGCACGATGCGGCCCCACCCGGCGCAGCCGGCGGAAGTCCGGGGCGAGGTCCCTGCCCCGACGGCCGCGCCCGGGTCGGGTGCCGGATCGTGGACCGAGGCTGCCGCGCCCCGCCCGGCGCGACTGGCCGCCGTCGGCGGCCCGGAGGCCGAGCACGGCTCGGCCGGATGGGGTACGGCCGGGGACGTCCGAGGCGGGCACCCGGTGGCGGAGGCCGACCCCGGCCACGCCCGCCGGGCACCCGCAGCCGAGGCCGATTCCGACCGACGGCCGGACGCCCGTGCCGAGGCCGACGTGCCGGAGGCCCAGGCGTCCCGCCCGGCGCAGCCGACCGACGTCGGCGGGCCGGAGGCGGAGCACGGCCACGGCCGGTGGGCTGAGGAAGCGCCCCGGGCTTCCCTTCCGGGGCAGTTGGCCCCGGTGGGCGGCCCGGAGCCCCTGGACGAGGCCGGTCCCGGCCATGGGCCGGAGCCCGCTGTCCCGGCCCCCGCGGTGGAAGCCACCGTGCCGGATGCCCGAGCGGGTGTCCCGGCCCCCGCGGCGGAGGTTCGGGCCGAGACCGGTTCCGGGCGGTGGGCCGAGGCCGCTGTACCGGGCGGCCGGGCCGATGTTCCGGTTTCCGGGGTGGAGGTCGGTCTGTCGGAGGTTCCGGCCGAGGGCGGGCCCGGCGGGCGGGGCGAGGCAGTCGTGCCGGGCGGCCGGGCTGGTGTCCCGGTCCCCGGGGCGGAGGTTCGGGCCGAGGTCGGGGTGTCGGACCGGTCGGCCTCCGGGGTCGAGGCCGGGGTGTCGGACGGGTCGGCGGCCGGGGTCGAGGCCGGGGTGTCGGAGGGGGCGGGGGCCGGGGCGGCGGTGGGCGTGCCGCATACGCGGGGCGGGGATGAGGCGCGGCCGGGGCGGGGTGACGTACCGGCCGCCCGGGTCGACGCGCCCGGGCCCGGGGTCGTCGACCTGGTCGCGCGGGCCGTGGCCCGGGGGATCAGGGACCCGGAGGCGGCGGACGGCCGGGACGGGAGCCGGCTCCGGGCCGGCCGTGGGGCCGGGGTCGCGGAGGTGCCCGTACGCCTCCCGTTCCGGGCGCAGCCGCAGCCGCGGCCGCCCGTACCCCCCCGGCCCGCCGCGCCGGCGCGCCCGCGTGCCGACGCCGGCCGCCGCGTCCCCCGCGGGGACGACCGGCTCCGGGAGCACCGCGGGCCCGTGCTGCCCGGCTGGGTGGCCGTGTTCGTCGGCGCCCTCGCCCTCACCGGCTGCGCGGCCGTGCTCTGGCGGGCCGGCGTCGTCCCGGCCGTCGTCGTCGCGGCCTTCGGGGCGACGCCCCGCGCCTACCAGGGGCTCCGCGTCACGCACTGGCCCCCGCTCGCCTTCCTCGGTGTCGTCGCGCTGGTCGCCCTCGGCGGTCTCGGCCGCGCCAGGGCCGGTCACGCCTGGGTGCTCACCCTGTTCGGCCGCTACCGCGGCACGGTCCGGCGTACCGGGCTCACCTGGGTCAGCCCCCTCCTGCTGCGCCGCCGCGTGGACGTCCGGCTGCGCCACTGGCGCAGCGACCCCATGCCGGCCGTGGACGCCGGCGGTCTCGCCCTGCGGGCCGTCGTGCAGGTCGTCTGGCAGGTGAAGGACACCGCCCGGGCCACGCTCGCCGTCGAGGACCACACCGAGTACCTCGCCGAGCAGGTGGAATCGGCCATGGCCCGGGTCCTGTCCCGGCTCCCGGCCGACGCCTTCCACGAGGACGCCCCGACCCTGCGCGACGCCGAGGCCGTCGGCGACGCGCTGACCAGGTTGCTGGCCGCCGAGACGGAGGCGGTGGGGATCGAGGTGTACTCGGCGCAGCCGACCCGCATCGAGTACGCGCCCGAGGTCGCGGAGGCGATGCGCCGCCGCCGGGTCGCGGCGATCGACGCCAAGCACCGGGACGCCGTGCTGACCTCGGTCGTGGACGCGGTGGACGACACCGTGCACCGGCTGACCTCGCGCGGGCTCGTGGAGCTGGACGACTACGAGCGCAAGGCCCTGGTGAAGGACCTCACCGTCGCCTTCTACACGGGCCGCCCCGAGTAGGGCCGGCGGGCGCGAGCGCGGCACGCGGGAGCGCCGCGAGCGGACGAACGGGTGGCCGGGACCGACCGGACCACCCGTTCTCGCATTGGTCTAGACACGGCCAACTCCCGTCAATACTGTGGTACTTGGTCTAGACCTGGCACCCATCCCCCTGCGCGCGCCCCCCCCGCACCCCCCCACGTCCAAGGAGCACCATGCGTACCGTCCGCATGCCCAGATTCCCCCGGCGAGCCGGCGCCCTCGCGCTCGGCGCCTGCATCGTCGCCGGCGTCGGCCTCCTCGGCGCCCCCAGCGCCAGCAGCCACGGCTACACCGACACCCCCATCAGCCGCCAGAAGCTCTGCGCCAACAAGACCGTCCTCGACTGCGGCCCCATCCAGTGGGAGCCGCAGAGCGTCGAGGGCTTCAAGGGCTTCCCCGCCGCCGGCCCCGCCGACGGCGCCATCTGTTCCGGCGGGCACAGTGAGTTCGCGCAGCTCGACGACCCGCGCGGCGGCACCTGGCCCACCACCAAGGTGACCAGCGGGCAGAGCTACGGCTTCCGCTGGCAGTTCACCGCCAACCACTCCACCACCGACTTCAAGTACTACGTCACGAAGAACGGCTGGGACCCCACCCGGCCGCTCACCCGCGCCTCCCTCGACCCGCAGCCCTTCCTGACGGTCGCCTACAACGGCGCCCGCCCGGCCATGACGACCGTCCACCAGGGCGTCATGCCCGGCGGGAAGACCGGCCGGCACATGATCCTCGCCGTCTGGACCGTCAACGACACCCCGATGGCCTTCTACTCCTGCTCCGACGTTCAGTTCTGACGCAACGTCAATTACCCTCCGGCGGCATGCGGACGACACCCGAAACCGTCGCGGAGCTCATCGCGCGCCAATGGGGCGACCACCGGCCCGGTCTGAAGAGCGAGGACACCGTCCTCAGCCGGCACCGGACCGCCCAGGAAGCGGCCGCGCGCGCCGCGCTGCTCGTCGACCTCCTGCCGCCGGGGGCCGAGCCGCACCTCGGGGTGCTGCTCGACAACACCCCGGAGTTCCCGTTCTGGCTCGGCGCGGCGGCCCTCGCCGGGGCCGCCGTCGCCGGGATCAACCCGACCCGGCGCGGCCCCGAGCTGGCCCGCGACATCCTGCACACCGACTGCCGGATCCTGGTCACCGAGCGCGCCCACCTGCCGCTGCTGCGCGGCCTCGACCTGCCCGGCGTACGGATCCTCGTGACCGGCACCGAGGAGTACGAGGCCCTCCTCGCCCCGTACGCGGCCGCCAAGCCCGGCGAGGCGACCGTCGCACCCCCGGGCCCGGGCTCCCGGCTGCTCCTCTACTTCACCTCCGGCTCCACCGGCGCCCCCAAGGCCGCCATCTGCACCCAGGGCCGGCTCGCCGCCGCGGGGGACTCCCTGGCCCGCCAGTTCGCGGTCACCCCGCAGGACGTCCACTACATCTGCATGCCGCTCTTCCACGGCAACGCCGTCATCGCCGACTGGCTCCCGGCCCTCGTCGCAGGCGCCCCGGTGGCGCTGCGCCGCCGCTTCTCGGCCACCGCCTTCCTGGACGACGTACGGGCCTTCGGGGCCACGTACTTCACCTACGTCGGCCGGGCCGTCCAGTACCTCCTGGCCACCGAGCCCCGCCCCGACGACCGCGAGCACACCCTGCGCCTCGGCTTCGGCACCGAGGCCGGCGCGGTGGACGCGGCCCGCTTCGCCGAGCGGTTCGGGGTCCGGCTGGTGGAGGGGTACGGGGCCACCGAGGGCGGCGCCTCGGTCGTGCGTACGCCGGACACCCCGCCCGGCGCCCTGGGCCGGGCGGGCACCGGGGACGACCTGGCGGTGATCGACCCCGGCACGGGCGCGGAGTGCCCGCCGGCCGTCCTCGACGACCGGGGCCGCCTGGCCAACGGGGACGAGGCCATCGGGGAGCTGGTCAACCGGGGCCGCAGCCTCTTCGAGGGCTACTGGCGCAATCCCGACGCGGAGGCCGCCCGTACCCGCGACGGCTGGTACTGGACGGGGGACCTCTTCTTCCGCGACCCCGCCGGGTTCCTCTACTTCGCGGGCCGCACCGACGACCGGCTCCGGGTCGACAGCGAGAACCTGGCCGCGGCGGTGATCGAGAACATCCTGGCCCGCTGGTCCGACGCGGCGGCGGTCGCCGTGTACGCGGTGCCCGACGAGGTGGCGGGCGACCAGGTGATGGCCGCGCTCGCCCTGCGGGAGGGCGCCGTCTTCGACCCGGAGGCCTTCGCCGCGTTCCTCGCCGCGCAGCCGGACCTCGGGACGAAGATGTCCCCGCGCTACGTCCGGATCGTCGGCGCGATGCCGACCACGGCCACGAACAAGGTCCACCGGGTCGGCCTGCGCAAGGCCGGTTTCCGTGCCGCCCCGGACCCGGTCTGGTGGTCCCCGCCGGGTGCCGACGGCTACCGCCCGCTGGACCCGCAGGCGCTGGCGGAGCTCCTCGCGGCGTACGAGGCGCAGGGCCGGGCCGAGCTTCTGGACCGCTGACGGGAACCCCCGGGGCCCGATGCCCCTCTTCACGGGGAAACGGGGGGATGAGCATGACAATTGTTTCCGTGACCCTTTCCACGACCGCACGGGTGGCCACGACGGGCCTGTGCTGCTTACTCCTGGCGGCCTGCGGCACCTCCGTGGCGGGCCGGTCGGCGGCCCCGTCCGGCGCGGCCCCGGCCTCGCCGACCTGCACCCCGAACCTGCCGACCGAGGAGGACACCGGCACGCCGAACATCCCGACGGAGGAGGACACCGGCACGCCGAACATCCCGACCGAAGAGGACACGGGCACGCCGAACATCCCGACCGAAGAGGACACCGGCACCCCGAACATCCCCACGGAAGAGGACACCGGCACGCCCGACGTCCCCACGGAGGAGGACACCGGCGGCCCGGACCTCCCCACCGACGGCACCGCGGCGGCCCCCTGCGCCGTCGTGGCCGGCTGGTACGACATGACCCGCGACTTCAACGCGTACTACGCCGCGCACCGCACCAACGATGACGACAGCTGGATCCCCCGCGAGGGGGTCACGGAGGTCCGGGTCCGCAAGACGGCGAAGACCGCCGAGGCCTGGGTGACCTTCACCACCGAGAACGTCGGCAAGGGCGTGGGTGAGGACGCCCGCCGGATCGCGGCGGTGTTCGGCGCGTGGCGGCACGAGGTCTACGGGGACACCGGCACGGTCGGCGTGCGCACCGAGGGGGACACCAGGGTGGTCACCACCTGGTGACCGCGCCCCCGCCCGGCCCGGGGAGTACTGGTTTTGAGCACTCCTCGGGACCGGGTAGTATTTTCTCTGTCAGCAGGCGCCGCTAGCTCAGTTGGTTAGAGCAGCTGACTCTTAATCAGCGGGTCCGGGGTTCGAGTCCCTGGCGGCGCACCTGTCCTTCGGGCGGTTTCCGGTTCACCGGGAACCGCCCGAAGTGTTTTCCGGGGCGTACCGCGCCCCCGGAGCCCTCGGAGTCCCTCAGGGCACTCAGAGCGTGAGCGACAGCAGCAGCGGCGCGGCCTTCCGGTTCAGCGCGTCCGCCGCGGCCCGCAGCCGGTGCGCGTGCTCGACCGGCATCGACAGCGCCAGGCAGCCCACTGAGGCCCCCGCCGTGATCGGCACCGCCGCGCAGACCGTGCCCACCGCGTACTCCTGGAGGTCGAGCACCGGGACCGTGGCCGGCTGGGCGTCCAGCTTCGAGAACAGGATCCGCTCGTTCACGATCGTCTTCGACGTGAGCCGCGCGATCTTGTGGCGGGAGAGGTGGTCGCGCCGGCCGTTCTGGTCGAGCTGGGTCAGCAGGCACTTGCCGACCGCGCTGGCGTGCGCCGCCGAGCGGAAGTCGACCCACTCGTGCACCTTCGGGGTGCGGGGGCTGTCCGCGAACTGCGTGATCTTGACCTCGCCGTCCACGTACCGGCTGATGTAGACCGCCGCGCCGACGGAGTCCCGCAGCCGGTCCAGGGTTTCCTGGAGCTTGTCCTGGAGCGCCTGCTGCCGGTCGATCCCCGAACCCAGCAGCACCAGGGAGTCCCCTATGGCGTACGCGCCGTCCGAGACCTGGAGCACGTACCCCTCGCGGCGCAGCATCAGCAGCATCGGGGTGAGGTGGACCGCGGGCAGTCCCGTCTCGCGCGCGATCTGCGCGTTGGTCACGCCGCCGGTGTGGCGGGCGATCGTTTCGAGTACGCGAAGGGCGTACTGCACCGAGTGGAACGGCGCGGTCGGCTCGGGCTTCAGCGCCACGGTTTTCCCCCTACCAGGTTGTTACCGCTTGCCTTACCACGATAGCCATCAAGGGGCCGGTGTGGAGCGCCTGTTGAGGAGTTTGATGGCTCAATCACGTCCCTCCGTCAGGCGCTACCCGCCTGGCATATGCCGCAGGCATTGTCACGGTCCGGATTCCCGGAATACGCCGGGAATGCCCGGCGCTGTCCCATGGTTCGACTTCTTCGTACGGACACACCGAAAGGGACGGGAGCGACGATGAGTGACACCAGGGACGCCGGTCGGGACGCGGGCGACGAGGGGCCGGCGGGACAGGCCCACCCGGTCCGGGGAACCGCCCGCGGCCGCGCTCCGGTGCCGCTGTCCGTGCTGGACCTCGTCACCGTCGGCGCCGGCAGCACCGCCCACGCCGCCCTGCGCACCAGCGTCGAGATCGCCCGGCTCGCCGAGTCCCGGGGCTACACGCGCCACTGGGTCGCCGAACACCACTCCATGCCCGGGGTGGCCAGCTCCTCCCCGGCCGTGATCCTGGCCCACCTCGCCGCCCACACCTCCCGCATCCGGCTCGGCTCGGGCGGGGTCATGCTGCCCAACCACGCCCCGCTCGCCATCGCCGAGCAGTTCGGCACCCTGGAGGCCCTGGCCCCGGGCCGGATCGACCTCGGGCTCGGCCGCGCACCCGGCACCGACGGGCGCACCGCCGCCGCGCTGCGCGGGCCCGGGCGCCTGGACGAGGCCGCGGAGGAGTTCCCGCGCCGGCTCTCGGAGCTCACCCGCTTCCTCGACGACGACTTCCCCGACGGGCACCCGTACTCCCGCGTGCACGCCATACCCGGGCCCGCGCAGGGCCTCACCGGGCGGCCGCCGCTGTGGCTGCTCGGCTCCTCCGGGTACAGCGCCCGGCTGGCCGGCGAGCTCGGCCTGCCCTTCGCGTACGCCCACCACTTCTCGCCGGCCGGGACGCTGCCCGCGCTCGACCTCTACCGGCAGTCCTTCCGGCCCTCGGCCGCCCTGGACGCCCCGTACGCGGTGATCGGGGTCGCCGCGCTCGCGGCCGACACCGAGGCGGAGGCCCGCGCCCAGGCCCGGGCGGGCGCGCTGTCGGCGCTCCTGGTGCGCACCGGCCGGCCGCGCCTGGTCCCGACGCCCGAGGAGGCGGCGGCGTACGCGTTCTCCCCGGCGGAGCGGGAGTTCACCGAGGGCTGGCTCGCGCACATCCCCCACGGCACCGCCGAGGAGGTCCGCGGCCGGCTCGACGAGCTGGCGAAGCTGACGGGAGCCGACGAGCTGATGCTCACCGCCGGCGCGCACGCAGGGGCCGCCCGGGTGCGCTCGTACGAGCTCATCGCAGATGCGTACGGGATGACGGAACTCCCGGCCGGGCGCGGCTGATCGATTGCGAACGGGGTTTGGCTGGTTTGTTGCCGAAACCTTGCGCGGAGGTGCCTAAAGGCACCCTTAAACCGCTCGTCACCCGGGGTGGCGGGCGGTTTCTGATGTGCGCTCATGTCTCTGACGAGGGGATTTGGCGCGGGAGTGGTCTAGTCCTTCTTTGGTCCAAACCATTGACTCGGGCGCGGGGTGATCGCTATCACTTCTCCCACCTGACCTCTCGCTTCCCCTCCCACCCCCACGGAGTCAGTTCATGCACATCCGTAAACCCCTCATCGCGGCCGCCGCCACGGTCGCGCTGGCAGCCGGAGCGCTGGCCTCCTTCGCGGGACTCGGCACGGCGGCGGCCGCCGGCTCCTCGACCACCGCGACCGCCGCGACCCCGGGCGGTGTCCGGATCGCCTACTACGACCAGTGGAGCGTGTACGGGAACGCCTTCTATCCCAAGCACCTCGACACCCGCGGCATCGCGGGCAAGCTGGACGTCATCAACTACTCGTTCGGCAACATCCACCCCACCAACCTCACCTGTTTCGAGGCGAACAAGGCGGCGGGCGACGACAACAACCCCAACGCCGGTGACGGCGCGGGCGATTCGTACGCCGACTACCAGAAGTCCTACGGCGCGGCGGACAGCGTCAGCGGGGTCGCCGACAAGTGGGACCAGCCGATCGTGGGCGTCTTCAACCAGTTCAAGCAGCTGAAGGCGAAGTACCCGCACCTGAAGATCAACATATCGATCGGCGGCTGGACGTACTCCAAGTACTTCAGCGACGCGGCGAAGACCGACGCCTCCCGCAAGAAGCTCGTGTCCTCCTGCATCGACCAGTACATCAAGGGCAACCTGCCGGTCGAGGGCGGCTTCGGCGGCGCGGGCACGGCGGCCGGGATCTTCGACGGCATCGACATCGACTGGGAGTACCCCGGCTCCGCCGGCGGCCACCTGGGCAACCACTACGCCCCCGAGGACAAGCAGAACTTCACGCTCCTGCTCAAGGAGTTCCGCGAGCAGCTCGACGCCTACGGCGCGGCCAACGGCGGGAAGAAGTACCTGCTGACCGCGGCGCTCCCGGCCGGCCAGGACAAGATCAAGTACATCGAGACGGACAAGATCGGTTCGTACCTCGACTACGCGAACATCATGACCTACGACATGCACGGCGCCTGGGACGGCGACGGGCCGACGTACCACCAGTCCCCGCTGGACAACTCGGCCGCCGACCCGACCGACCCGATCGCGCCGGGCACCCAGAAGTACGGCGTCAAGAACGCCATCGACTCCTGGATCGACGGCAACCCGGCCTACGGGATCGCGGGCGGCTTCCCCGCCGGCAAGCTGACCCTGGGCTACGAGTTCTACTACCGCGGCTGGAAGGGCGTCCCCGCCGGGACCACCCACGGCCTCGCCCAGACGGCGACCGGCCCCTCCGCCGCCCGGCCCACCAGCCAGCAGGCCGGCATCGCGAACTACAAGGAGCTCGGCGGGATCGTCGACAACCCGGCGACCACCTTCTGGGACGACCAGGCGAAGGCCTCGTACTTCTACAAGGACGGCGAGTTCTTCACCGGCCTCAACCAGAAGTCCGTCCAGGCCCGCGTCGACTACGGCAAGCAGCGCGGCCTCGCCGGCGCGATGATGTACTCGCTGCTCGGCCTGGACAACAACACCACGCTGCTGAACCAGATCTCGGACGCTCTCGGCGGAACCACGGTCCCGCCCACCACCCCGCCCACGACGCCTCCGACCACTCCGCCCACCACGCCTCCGACGACCCCGCCGACCACCGGCTGCGGCTCGGTCGCGGCGTACGCCGCGGGCACCGTCTACACCGGCGGCCAGGAGGTCTCCCACAACGGCCACAAGTGGAAGGCCCAGTGGTGGACGCAGAACGAGGCGCCGGGCACCACGGGTGAATGGGGTGTCTGGAAGGACCTCGGCGCCTGCTGATCTCCCCCCACCCCGCGCCGAGCGGTCCTCCGCCCCGCACCCCGCGTTCCCGGGTGCGGGGCGGAGGTGCGTCAAGCGGAGGTGAGTCCAGGGAAGGCGGCCGGCCGGCCCGGTCAGACGAGGGGGTGCGGGGCGGGGCCGTCCTGTTCCGGGGACGCCGCGGACGCGGCCTGGCGGCCGATCATGCGGGCGATCACGTCCGGGGCCACCGCGCGGGAGTACAGCCACCCCTGGCCGGTGTCGCAGCCGACCCGCCGCAGCCGGGCCGCCTGGCCGACGGTCTCCACGCACTCCGCCGTCACCGTCAGCCCCAGCCGGTGCGCGAGCTGGACCAGCGCCTCCACGATGGTCTCGTCGGCCGGATTCGGGTGCGCGCCGTCGTCGTAACGGAAGCCGCGCACGAACGAGCCGTCCAGCTTCAGCACAGAGACCGGCAGCCGGCTCAGGTAGGCCAGGTTCGAGTACCCGGTCCCGAAATCGTCGATCGCGATCCGCACGCCCATGTCGCTCAGCGCCTGGAGGGCCTGCAACGGCCGCCCCGCCGAGCCCATCACGGCCGACTCGGTCAGCTCCAGCTGCAACAGCTGCGGGGCCAGCCCCGTCTCGGCCAGGATCTCCGCGACGTCGCCCACCAGGTCCGAGTCCCACACCTGGCGCACCGCGACGTTCACGGAGACGAACACCGGGGCGTCGCTGGGCTGCTCGATCTGCCAGCGCCGGGCCTGCCGGCAGGCCGTCCGCAGCACCCAGCGGCCCAGCTGGACGATGGACCCGTCCTCCTCGGCGATCCCGATGAACCGATTCGGCGTCAGCGTGCCGAACTGCGGGTGGTTCCAGCGCACCAGCGCCTCCACGCCGCGCACCGCGCCGCTCTCCAGGTCCACCAGCGGCTGGTACTCCAGCGCGAACTCACCGCGCTCCACGGCCGGCCGCAGCGTCGAGCTGAGCGCCTGGCGCGTCATGCGGTGCGCGTTGCGCTCCGGGTCGAAGAGGGTCCAGCGGGCCTTCCCGTCCGCCTTCGCCCAGTACAGGGTGGTGTCCGCGGCCTGCATCAGCGCGGTCGCCGAGGTGTCCGCCGAGGCCCGCTCCACCACCCCGATCGACGCGGACACCGACAGCCGCTGCCCGGCCAGGTCGAACGGCTCCTGTACGGCGGCCAGCGCGCTCCGCGCCAGGTCCGCGAGCTGCTCGGTGCCGGTGGAGTCCTCGACCAGCAGGGCGAACTCGTCCCCGCCGAGCCGCGCCACCAGGTGCCCGCCGGTGCGCCCGTACCCGGACTGGTCGGCGCACTGGGTCAGCCGGGCCGCCACGGCGGTCAGCAGCCGGTCGCCGACCCGGTGCCCCAGGGTGTCGTTGACGGCCTTGAACCCGTCGAGGTCGAGGTAGCACAGCCCGATCCGGCCCGTGCCGCCCTGCTCGTACGAGGAGTGCTCCAGGGCGGCGGAGAGCCGCTCGAAGAACAGCGTCCGGTTGGGCAGCCGGGTGACCGGGTCGTGCATCTGGAGGTGCCGCAGCCGGGCCTGGAGGTCGCGCCGGTCGCTGATGTCGGCGACCGACAGCAGGACTTCGCTCGTGCCCGGCACCGGCCCGAGGGTGACCTCGGTCCACAGCGAGTGCCCGTCGGGGTGCTTGAGCCGCCGCGTGCACCGCAGCCGGGCCTGCCGGCCGCGCAGCACCTCCTGGTACGCCTGCCAGGTCCGGGCCTCCGCCGCCAGGTCCACCAGGTCGGCGGCGTGCTGCTCGACGAGCGCGTGCGGCTCGGTGCCGAGCAGGGCGGCGAGGGCGTCGTTGGCGGCGACGACGTGGCCGCCCCGGTCGACGACGGCCATCGCGAGGTGGGCCGCGTTGAAGGCGGCCCGGTAGTCGCGCCGTTCGGACTCCGCCCGGGACGAAGGTGCCGTCGCCGGCACCGCGGGGTGACGCTCCGTAGTGGCCGATCGGATGCTGTCGGCCGCCGAACCGGTTCCCTCTGAGGTTCCGCTCACCGTTGGCTCCCGCAGTGCTCGTGAGTGTCCGTGCAGGAAAGTGTGCCGATCATAGAGGCACCGGACGGCCCTATCCAGCGGCGTCGCCGCGCGGGGCGCGGCACTTCGCCGCGATGACGTCTCGGCGGCCCGCCGGCGGGCGATCGTTTCTGCGCGGCTGTGAGCACCCGTGGACCTCGTCTGATCTCGCCTGATCTCGTGTGATCGGTCGTGACGTTCTGTAGGTGCCGCGTGAATCCCGGGGGTCACCGACTTGCCGTATCGCTCACTCGTGTGGGGCAGCGGAACAGGGCATTAATCAGACAATCGCCTCAAGGTGGCTAGAAAGGTACCAATCCACCACCGGAGGTCGATGTGCCGCGACAGCAGACACCCGGGGGAGTGGACCGCTCCCGCCTGCGAAGCGCGGCGGCGGGGTTGACGTCCCTGGCGGCCCTCGCCGCGATGTCGCTCGTCGCGGGACCCGCGGTGGCCGTCCCCGGGTCCGGACCCTGCGCGCTGAGCCGCACCAGCGCGCACCACTCGCTGGGCCTGGACACCTGGAACGCCGCCTACCCCAAGCCCGAACGCACCCTCAACGCCGTCATGGTGTTCCTGTCCTTCCCCGACCACCGGACCACCCTCACGCCCGGGGAGCTGACCCGCGACTACTTCCCCGCCACCAGCAACTTCTTCGAGCGGGCCTCCTACGGGCGGTTCCGGCTGGTCCCGCACCCGCAGGAGCACTGGATCCGGATGCCCAAGCCGTCGGCCGCGTACGGGATACAGCGCGACTGGGCCCCCGAGAAGCGGGCGGCCTACCTCCGGGACGCCGTCGCGAGCGCCGACCCGGAGGTGGACTTCAGCAAGTACGACGTCGTGTACTTCGTCGCCGACCCGGACGCGCCCGGGGTGGACTCCGACGCCACGAAGGTCGTCAACTTCGACCGGCCCCTCGTCGCCGACGGAACCGAGCTGCGGCGGATCGTCACCGTCTTCGAGCAGCACCCGCCGGACCGGAACGTACTGGCGCACGAGACGGGGCACGTCTTCGACCTGCCCGACCTCTACCACCGGCCCAGCGACGGCAAGGGCGACTGGGACACCTACGTCGGAGACTGGGACGTCATGGGGAGCCAGTTCGGGATGTCCCCGGACCTGTTCGCCTGGCACAAGTGGAAGCTGGGCTGGCTGGACGCCTCGCAGGTGGACTGCGTGCAGTCGGGCTCCTCGCTGCACACCCTCCAGCCGCTCGCCGAGGCCCCGCCGCCCGGCGGCACCGGCGGGACCCGGCTCGCGGTGGTCCGTACCGGCGCCGGGAGCGCGATCGCCATCGAGGCGCGGGGCTCCGCCGGCAACGACGGGGACACCTGTACGGAGGGGGTCCTCGTCTACCGGGTCCGCAACGGGGCGGCCTCCGGCGGCGGCCCGATCGAGGTGCTGGACGCGCATCCGAACTCCGAGGCCTGCTGGGACCGTTCGGTGTACCCGCCGCTGGCGGACGCGCCGCTGGAGGTGGGGGAGACGTTCACGGTGCCGGGCGAGCGGATCACCATCGAGGTGGCCGACCGGACCCAGTCCGGCGCGTACACGGTCAAGATCACGACCTAGAGGTCCGGCCAGTCGTCCGGCGGTCGCCTGGTGGCGCCGGCCGCCGGCGCAACGAAGAAGCCCCCGCAGCTTTCGCTGCGGGGGCTTCTTCCGTCTGTGCGCCGCCAGGGACTCGAACCCCGGACCCGCTGATTAAGAGTCAGCTGCTCTAACCAACTGAGCTAGCGGCGCTTGCTGACGAGGAAGACATTAGCATCAGGACCGGCGGAAGGAAAAATCGATATCCGCAGCTCGGGCGGCGCGCACGAACGCCCAGAGCAGCGCCTCCGGGCCCGGCAGCCACGGCGTCCGGCTGTCGGGCGCCACCAGCCAGCGGGACGGGCCGGGGCCCGCCGCCAGGGGTGGGACGGTGACGGCGTCGCCGGCTCCGTGACAGAGCGGGGCCGCGACCGGAGACGCCCACTCCTCCCACGCCAGCAGGGCGGGCAGCCGGTGTGCCACGCCGGGGGCGGCGAAGAGCAGCAGCCGGCCGCGGTGCACGGCGGCCGGACCGGAACCGGGCCCCTCGGACCAGAGCAGGTCGAGCATCCGGCGGCCGAGCACGAGCGGGACGTTGACGACGTCGAAGGCGGTCCCGCAGGGCAGGGCGGCGGCCGCGGCGGGCCGGGCCTGCCACAGCGCGAGGGTGGTGCGCGGGTGGGCGGAGGCGGAGGCGAGCCACGCGGCGCCGGACGGGGTGACGTCCGTCGCGGGGGCACTGGGCCGGACGTCGAGGGCGGGGCAGCCGGTCAAGGTCGTCATATGCCAGATGTACCGCCCGTAGCGCAGCGGTTCCTCGGAGTTACGCAAATCCGGGACGGCGGCCCCCGGGGTGGAGTATGTTGCGCGCCGCATATGCCAGATGTGTCACGCGTCACGTACTCCGCAGGGCCGCCGAGCCGCCGGGGCCGCCGAGTCGCAGGGCCGCCGGGCCGTCCGGCTTACGGCGCCTCGGGGGACGGGCCGCGCTGCAGGTCCTCGCCGAACTCGATCATCCGGCGCGCGTAGTCCTCGGTCCACTCCGCGCGCGCGGCGATCACGGCGGGCGGGAGCCGGTCGAACCGCCGCGGATCCGCCAGCTGGGCCGCCGCCACCGCCTGGAACTCCACGGCCCGGTCCTCCGCGGCGCGGAACGCCAGCGCCAGCTCCGTCGCGCGCGCCAGCAGCTCCGCCGGGTCCTCGATCGACTCCAGGTCGAAGAAGTGCTCCGGATCCTGGGCGGCCTCCGAGGGCTCGAAGAGCAGCGGCGCGGGCCGCATCCTCCGCTCGGTCCGCTCGGGCTCTGCCATGCGTGTCCTCCTGCTGGTACGGATTCGGGCCACCGTCCATTGTCCAACGCCGCGCAAGGGCACGGCAGGGCGCCCGCGGGGGCGCGTGCGCCCCGCCTACGGCTTCCAGCGCACCCGGTGTTCCGCCAGGTGGGCGAGGACCGAGTGGTTGGCCTCCCAGCCGTCCGGGAACTTCACCGTGACGCCCAGCTGCACCGGCTCCGTCGACGGGTGGTCGTCCAGCAGCTCCGCTATGCCCGCCCGGGCCACCACCACGCAGGCGTGCCGGTGCCGGGAGGCCAGGACGCACAGCCGGCCCGTCTCCAGGTGGAACGCCGTCGCGTCGGGGCGGCCCGACAGCGGGTGCAGCACCACCGTGAGGTCGTACTCGCGCCCCTGGAGCCGGTTCGCGGTGTCCACCGTGACCCCGGTGACGCCCAGCGCGGCCAGCGCCGCGCGGACCGCGGCCGCCTGGTCGCGGTGGGCGGTGCCGACGGCGATCCGGCCCGCCGTCAGCGGGGCCGGGCCCTCGCTCTGCTCGTCCCGGGTCACCGCCCCGCGGTCCAGCGCGCGCCGCACCACCAGCGCCACCGCCCGTACCGCCTCCGGATCGGTGCGCGGGGTGTGCCGGGCGGGCAGCTCCAGCAGGCCCCAGCCCGACTCCGCGGCCTCGTCCAGCACCCGGTCCGGGCCCGAGCCGTCGCCCGCGACCCCGTACGACAGCCGCCGCTCGCCCGGGCCCGTACCGCTGCGGAACTGCGTGTACGGGTAGAACGCCCGCGAGACCAGCGGCGCCGCCGAGGCCGGGAGCCGCCAGGACACCGGCAGCCGGTGCTGCGGCAGCCGGGGGTTGTGCGCCAGCAGCGTGGACACCGCAGAGGCGGACGGGTCGTAGGACAGCCCCGCCCACTGCTCCGCTCCGACCACGCTGAACGGGTCGAGCTGTCCCGGGTCGCCCACGAACAGCGCCCGGTCGAACAGCCCGGCCACCGCCAGCAGCGCGTCCGAGCGCATCTGGTACGCCTCGTCCACGATGGCGTGCTCCCACCGCTCCACGTCCTTGACGTAGGCCCACTTCGCCGCGGTGGAAATGGTGACCGGCAGCTCCGCGAGGTCCGCCGGCTTCGCCGACAGGGTGACCGAGGGCAGCTCGCGCAGCGCCGGGTCGTAGGCGTCGCCGTCGCTGCTGTGCAGCCGGCCCACCTTCAGCTCCGGGTCCTTGTCGGCGAGGCGCAGCACCAGGTCGTCGACCTGGGCGTTGGTCTGCGCCACCACCATCAGGCGGCGCCCCGCGGCGGCCAGTTCCCGGGCCGCCCGGACGACGAGCGTGGACTTGCCGGCCCCGGGCGGGGAGTCGACGACGACGCCCCGCTCGGTGCCGTGCAGGGTGTCGTGCAGGATCGCGGCGGTCGCCCGGGCCGCCTCGGCCCCCGGGTCGAAGGAGGTCACAGCACGTCCTCGGCGGTCACGGGGTCGGGCAGGGCCGGTCCGGTCAGGTGCCCGGGCGGCCCGCCGTGCGTCCACGGGGTCTGCTCCGGGTCGGGCAGCTTCGGGCCGCCGCGCGCGTCGTGCTCGAACAGCGTCCAGCACACCCGGTCGCCCTTCTCCGGCACCGAGCCCGGCTCGGGCTCCCGGCCGCGGCCCATCTTGTCGAGCAGCCGCAGCACCAGCCGCCCGTCCTCCTCGAAGCGCACGAACTCGGCGGCCTGCGGGCGCCCGTCCAGCGAGCGGAACACCTTGCCGCCGGCGCCGTCCTCCAGCTGCGGGCGGTCCTCCGTCGCCACCGTCACCAGCGGGCGGGGGCTCGGCCGCTTCGACTCCGTCCACTCCATGACCACCTCGGTGACCTCGCCGGCGAAGGCCTCGCCGGCGAACCGCCGGCCCGCCATCACCAGGGCGTCGTCCAGCGCCTCCTGGGCGTCCAGGCGCACCTGCTCGGTCTCCCGCGTCGCCAGCTTCTGCGCCGCCGTCACCGCGTCGTCGCGGCGCGGCTGCGGGGGCTCGCCCGCGCGGACCCGGTCCCGGTGGCCGGTGTACGACCAGCGGTCGCGGGTCCAGCGCTCCTCGGCCCGTTCCCCGGGCGGCAGTCCGCGCAGCAGCTCCAGCGCCTGCCACACCGACCACCAGGTGCCGGTCATCTGGTCCACGACCAGGCGCCGGATCTCCCGCTCGGCGAGCCGCGGCCCGTCCCCGTCGCGGGGCTCGCCCGCCCGCGCCGCGTCGAACCTCGCGATCGCCGGGGCCAGCAGCTTGTTGTCGAAGGCCGGGTCGGTCGCGGGACCGGCGGGCGGGACCAGCAGCTGGCCGGCCTCGTCGCGGCCGAGCTCCGCGCGCAGCGCCGCCTCGGCGCCGGACATCCCCTGGCCGGGGTCGATCCACTCCAGCAGGGCCCGCAGGTGCTGGTCCTCCAGGTTGCTCTGGCCGGTGGCCCAGTGCCGGGACAGCAGGTCCGTCGCCGCCAGCAGCATCGAGGACCCCGGGACCCGGGCGCGCTCGCCCAGGTGCGTGAACCAGCGGCCCAGCAGCGGCACCTGGGTGGGCACCGGGTACGGGTTGTCCGGGTCCTCCTCGGCGGTCCGGCGGAAGCGCATCGACCGTCCCAGCAGGCGGACGTACTCGATCCCGGCCCGGCCCGGCACGATCAGCTGCGGCGCGTCCACGCACAGCTCGGCCTCGACCTTGACGCGCTTGCCCGTCTCCGGGTCGGTCTCGGTCCGCTCGGCCGGCTCGACGGCATCGGCGTACGCGTCGATGTAGGGCATCACCTGTCGCGCCAGGTCCGCCAGGAAGTCCCAGCGCAGGTCCCGGTCGCGCGGCTGCGGTATGACGAGGATCCGCGGGTCGTTCGGGTCCGTCCCGACCATCGCACCGAGCGGCGCCCCGGCCTCGCCCGCCGTCGTCAGCGGTACGAAGACCAGCGGATTCCCGCTCAGATGCCGGTGCCGTACGGTCGCCAGCGGCTGCGCGCGCCCCGCGCGGACGGCCTCCAGCCGGGCCAGGGTGGTCAGCAGGGACATGCGGCGTCCTCCGGCGCGGTCCGGGCGGGGGCCTGCTCCAGCGCCTCGGCGCGCAGCCGGGCCGCCCGGTGCAGCGCGGCCGCGGTCGGGTCCTCGCAGGAGGCGCGTCCGGCGGCCGCCGCGAGGGCGGCCCCGACGGTCGTCAGCGCGCCCAGCTCGCCCCGTACGGAACGGCCCAGGGCGCTCACCTCGTCGGCGGCGCGGGCCCGCTCCCGGCAGTGGAAGGCCAGCTCGCAGGCGGCCAGGCACTCGGGGGCGTAGGCGGCGTCCACGGCGGAGACGGCCTCGGTGAGCTCCTCGGCGGGCCGCCCCGGGTCGAAGCTGAGCCCCGCGGGCAGGGCCGCGGCGAGCTCCTCGACCCGGGTCAGCCGCTCCAGCTGGCGCCGGGTCACGGCGTGCTCGCGGCGGATGTCGACGGCGGCGGCGGTGGGCAGGTTGGAGAAGTCCTTGGGGCAGACCAGCAGGATCCGGTGGCCGACGGTGGCGCCGCCCAGCTTCTCGGCGGTCTTCTCCAGGGCCAGGACGTAGACGGCGGCCTGCCGGGCGGCGGCGCCCACCTTCGCGGCGTCGGCGGCCCCGTCGATCATCGGGAACGACTTGATCTCCACGACGGTCCAGCGGCCGTCGGGATGCACCACGACGGCGTCCGGCTCCAGGTAGGCGGGGGAGCCCGCCACCTCCAGCGCCAGCATCGGGTGGTCCAGCAGGGTCCAGCCGCCGCGGGCGGCCCCGGCGGTCGCCTCGCGCAGCGCGAGCGCGGTCCGGGCGGCGCGCCCCTCGGGCCCGGCGGCGGTCAGGTCGGGGACGCGGGCCCCGGGCCCGGGCGGTTCCGTACCGGCATCGAGCCGGGAGTGGACCAGCCGGAGCAGCTCGGCGCCGCCGTCCCCCTTGACCTTGGCCTCGAAGGAGTTCCCGCGGATGATCGCGAACTGTGACTGCCCGAAGGCGGCTGGCGACCCGAGGGCCGCGGCGAGCGCGGTCTTGTCCACTCCGGCGCCGTCCAGCAGGGCGCGTCTGCCACAGCCGGGGTTGGCGGCGAGCGCCGCCAGCGCCCGGGCGTCGAGCGGGCGCGGTGGCACGGCGGGGCCGCGCAGGTCAGCGAGCCGCTGCCGCAGTGTCGTCGTCTGCGGTGTGTTCTGCGGAGGGCCGCTGGGCGGGTAGGAGCTCACGGGCGGAAGTGTCCCATCCGCCACTGACAATCGTGGACTTACGGCGGAAACCGGCAGCTCCCGTGCCGAAACCGCGGGTCAGGGGGGTGCGCGCGAGGAGGAAACCGAGGCCCATCACGGCCGCCCCGGCGGCCGCGTCGAGGAAGTAGTGGTTGGCGGTGCCCATGACCACCAGTGTGGTGATCGCGGGGTAGGCGATGCCGAACGCCTTCACCAGCGGGTGCCGGCCGTGCGTCCACAGCAGGATCCCGCACCACAGGGCCCAGCCGACGTGCAGGCTCGGCATCGCCGCGTACTGGTTGGTGAGGGCCCCGAGCCCGCGCGGGGCGCTGGCCTCGGCGCCCCACCAGCCGTAGGAGCTGTACTGGGCCATCGTGTCCGTGAAGCCGTGCGCGGCGTCGAGCAGCCGGGGCGGGCAGGTGGGCATCAGGCTGAAGCCGACGAGCCCGAGGAGGGTGGAGGCCACCAGCCAGGTGCGGGCGCTCCGGTAGTGCGCGGGCCGCCGGTGGTAGATCCAGAGCAGGACGGCCGGGGTGACGAGGTAGTGCATCGAGGCGTAGACGAAGTCGGCGGGTATGCCGAGCCAGCCCGTCTCCGAGAAGAGCCGGTTGAGCGGCCGCTCGAAGTCGATGCCCAGCGGACCCTCGACGTCCAGGATCGCGAGGCCGTGGTCCGTGGCGAGGGCCACGTCCCCGCGGGCCAGGAGTCTGCCGCCCGAGTACGCCGCGTAGACGAGTCCCAGGAGCAGCAGTTCTGCCCACCATCGCGTGGGCCGCTGCCGTTTGGTCATACGCCGTAAGACGCTCGTGGACCGGGAGGAGTTGCCCGGTGTTCGTGTGTTGGATGATGGACGGACGACGGAATGGCAGGGAAAGCACCCCATCTGCGCGAATCCGTACGCATCCATACGGACCGGGAGAAATTCATATGGCCCCCCGCATCCTGCTGGCCCGCCACGGCCAGACGGCGTGGTCCAAGCTCGGCAAGCACACCGGGCGCACCGACGTGCCCCTGCTGGAGGAGGGCCGGCGGGGCGCGAAGCTGCTCGGCGAGCGGCTGGCGCGCGATCCGTGGCGGGGCCTGCCCGGGGTCGAGGTCCGCACCAGCCCGCTGGTGCGGGCGAGCGAGAGCTGCGAGCTCGCCGGGTTCGGCGTCCGGGCCGATCCGTGGGACGCGCTGATGGAGTGGGACTACGGCGACTACGAGGGCATGACCCCGGCCGAGATCCAGGCGGTCCGCCCCGGCTGGCTGATCTGGCGCGACGGGGTCCCCGGCGGGGAGTCCGTCGCCGACGTCGGGGCCCGGGCGGACGAGGTCGTCGGCTGGGCCCGCTCGGCCGAGCGCGACGTCCTGGTCTTCGCCCACGGCCACATCCTGCGCACCCTGGCCGCCCGCTGGCTCGGCTTCGACGTCTCCTTCGGCGCGCGCATCCGGCTGGAGCCGACCTCCCTGTCGGTGCTGGGCTGGGCGTACGGGGCCCCCGCGCTGGAGCGCTGGAACGACACCGGCCACCTCGACGCCTGACCGGCGGCCCGGCCGCCCCTGCGGCGCGGCGGGGCCGTGGCGCGGCCGGGCCGCTCAGGCCGAGGCGTGGCGGTTCAGGAAGGCGCCCACGCGCGGGGAGCGCTGGTGCGGGACCAGGGTCTGGGCCGTGGCCGACAGCATCGACCGGACCCGGGTGGACTGCACCTCGGTGAGCAGGTCCAGGACCCGCCCGCCCGCCCAGGCCGCCTCGTCGGGTGCGCCCGCGTGGGCCAGGTCGTCGGCCAGCTCGGCGGTGTAGAGGGCCACGTTCCGCGCGAAGTGCGGGTCCTGGAGGTCGGCCGCGCGGCGGGCGTGCCGGGCCGCGCGGGCGTGCTCGCCGAGCGTCGCCCAGCACCGCGCCTCCAGAAACTCCAGTTCGGCCTCGCCGAAGAAGGACATCCACTCCGGGTCCGCCCCCGCCTCGCCCCGGGAGAACTCCGTGTGCGCCCGGGACAGCGCCTCCTCGCAGGCCCTGCGGTCGCCCAGCCCCGCCCAGCCGCCGGCCTCCCGCAGCGCGAGCAGCGACAGCAGCCTCGGGGAGCCCAGCGAGCGGGCCGCGCGCCGGCCCGCCTGGGCGGCGCGGACGGATTCGCGGGAGCGCCCGCAGTCCCGCGCCAGGAACGCCATGTTGCTGAAGGCGTGCGCCTCCAGGCCCGCGTCCCCCGCGAGCCGGGCGGTGGCCAGCGCCTCGGCGTAGTGGGAGCGGGCGTCGTCGAAGCGGCCCGAGTCGTGTGCCAGCCAGCCCACCGATACGGCCAGTTCGCCCGCGCCGGAGTGCAACCGGTCCTCGGTGGACTGCCGGGTGGCCCCGGCGTCGAGCAACGCGTAGGCGGTGCGCAGGGGTTCGGCGGCCCGCCGGTACAGCGCGTCGGCCCCGTGCCGGTCGTCCAGCAGCCGGATCTGGCGTACGGCGTCCTCGACCGCCGCGGCCTCGGACTCGCCGGCGCGGGAGGGGACGCGGCGGCCGTCGCCGAGCAGGGTGAGGCCCAGCGTGGCGGCGGCCACGGTCGCGGAGCCGCCCGCCATGAACGCGCGACGCAGCACGTCGCTCTCCTTGGGGGTGAGGGGGGTGCGCTGCGCCAGCCGGCCGCGGACGGCCTCGCGCGGGGAGAAGCCCAGGTCGGCGAGGGTCCGGCCGGGGAACATGTGGAGGAAGACCCGCTCGTAGGCGTAGTTGGGGCAGCGGATCTCGCCGGACTCGACCCGGCCGATATAACGGGCGTCGCAGGAAACCGTTTCGCCGATCTCACGGGCCGCCCGCCGCACCACGGCCGCGAACTCGGCCGGGGAGCGGTGTCCGCGCATTCGCCGGAAGGTGGAGTTGGGTGAGTGGGGGGACGCCGCCATGGACGTGACCTCTCTGGCAAGGAACGCGCTGCCGGTCATGTGACGTGTGATGCGGGTGCCCGGCGCGCATGAACGTACCGCCAGCGGCCGTTCCCGCGCACGGTGTTTGGCTACAAAACGGATATCTCACCCACGATCCGCCATGAACTGCCATCCTTTGCGGCATCCTTCCGCCGCACCCGTTGACGCTGTGGCGCGTTGAATCCCCGTGCGGAGTGGGAGGCGGCTCCCGGGTCTCCGGCGCAGACTCCTGCACGCGTATGCGGATCGAGGAGGGATTCCCTTGGTGGAGGCCGGCATGGCGAGCACTGGAACGAACACCGCGCCCGAGCCCGGAGCGGGCACCCCGCTGCTGGTGGCGGCGCCGGACCTGGTCACCGTCCCCGCCCGCCAGGGGCTGGAGGCGGTGGACATCATCCGCCGCACCGCGGCGCACGCCACCGCGGGCGTCGGCGTCGGCCCCGTGCTGCACGACGGCTCGGGCGACACCCTCGGCTTCCTCGTCCCGCCCGGCACCGCGGACGCCTGGGACCTGCCGGGCAGCGCCTGTACGCAGACCAACGGGCGCGGCATGCGCTTCGGCGACGTCGAGGTCGTGGTCGACGCCGGCGCCGCCTCGCCCACGGCGGGCTGTACGGGCTGGCTGCTCCCGCCCGAGGCCGTCGGGCCGGTCACCGACCCCGAGGTGCTGCGCGCGGCGCTCGGCGAGGCGGCCCGGCTGATCGAGGCCGCCGACAACTGCCGCTGACGCCCGCGCCGCCCCGGCCCGTCACAATGGGATGGTGGCAGGCAAGGGTGGCAAGGGCAAGGGCGAGGCACCGCGCGGACGCGGCGCCGCCGAGGCGGTCGTCGGGCAGGTGGCCGGCGGCCGGGCCGAGCTGGCGCCCGACCGGGAGCGCGGCAACGCCTGGACGCTGCTGATCGACGGGGCCCCGCAGTCGCACGTCGACCTGGACGACCCCGGGTACCTGGACTTCGCGTACCAGCGCCGGATCGGGCACCTGATCGACCTCGTCGCGCCCGCCCGGCAGCCCCTGAACGTGGTGCACCTGGGCGGCGGCGCCTTCACCCTCGCCCGCTACACGGCGGCCGCCCGGCCCCGCTCCACCCAGCAGGTGGTGGAGATCGACGCCGGGCTGGTGGCCTTCGTACGGGAACACCTGCCGCTGGACCCGCAGGCGCGGGTCCGGGTCCGCGCGGTGGACGCGCGGGCGGGCCTCGCCAAGGTCCCGGACGGCTGGGCGGACCTGGTGATCGCGGACGTGTTCAGCGGGGCGCGGACCCCGGCGCACCTGACGAGCGCCGAGTTCCTGGACGACGTACGCCGTGCGCTCGCGCCCACCGGGTGGTACGTGGCCAACCTGGCGGACGGCCCGCCGCTGGCGCACCTGAGGGGCCAGATCGCCACGGCCGCGTCCCGGTTCGGGCACCTGGCGGTCGCGGCCGACCCGGTGGTGTGGCGGGGGAAACGTTTCGGCAACGCGGTGCTGGTGGCCGCCGACCGGGAGCTCCCCGTCGCCGACTTCACCCGTCGGGTGGCGAGCGACCCGCACCCCGGGCGGGTCGAGCACGGCCGTGCCCTCGCGGACTTCGCGGGCGGGGCGGCCCCGGTCGCCGACGCCTCGGCGGTGGCCTCGCCGGAGCCGCCGCCCTCGGTGTTCCGGTAGGGGCCGCAGGGGCCTCCCGGGGAGCGCGGGCGGACGCGGATCAGCGATGGGCGGATCAGCGGATCAGCGGATCAGGAGATCAGCTGATCAGGGATCCACGATCTCCACGGTCGGCGCGTGGTCGTGCCAGGTGCAGAACACCGACACCTCCCGGCCGTCGCGGGTGAAGGTGACCCGGATCCAGAAGTCCTGCTTCCACACCTGTATCCGCCAGCCGGCCGCCGGGGTCGCGGAGACCAGCTCGGCCGAGGTGTCCCCGAGGTCGAACACGACCCGCCCGCCCGAGACGGTGTACCCCTTCACGTCCCCCGCGGCGGGATCCTCCGGCTGCCTGCCCTGGTACCCGGCCGACGGCTTCCGCGAGGACTTCGCCGGGGCGGGCGAGGAGGCGGACGGGCTGCCGGAGGCCGGGGCCGAAGCCGAGGGGGAGGCCGAAGCGGACGGCGAAGCGGAAGGCGAAGGGGAATCCGGCGGTTCAGACCCCTGCGTCGAGGAAGACAGCGGACGCGTCGTCAGCGGAACCGCGAGCGGAGGATCGTAGGCGGTACCGGACATGACGGTGTGCACGCCCCACCACGACAGCGTCACCGCCGCCGAGGTCGCCAGTGTCCAGGCCATGGCATGGAGAAGTCCTCTTCGCATCGGGGGACATACTGCACCACCCGCCCCAGTGGTGGCCCGACACCCCGCGCGGTCCCTCACATGGACTACGGTGCCGCCATGGCAAGTGTGCTCGTGGTCGAGGACGACCAGTTCGTACGTTCCGCCCTGATCCGGCACCTGACCGAGGCCTCCCACACCGTGCGGAGCGTCGGCACGGCCCTGGAGGCGCTCCGCGAAGTCGCCCACCACCGCTTCGACGTGGTCATCCTCGACCTCGGACTCCCCGACCTGGACGGTTCCGAGGCGCTGAAGATGCTGCGCGGCATCACCGACGTACCGGTGATCATCGCCACCGCCCGCGACGACGAGGCCGAGATCGTCCGGCTGCTCAACGACGGCGCCGACGACTACCTCACCAAGCCGTTCTCCGTCGAGCACCTCTCCGCCCGGATGGCGGCCGTACTGCGCCGCGCCCGCTCCGCCGCCGGGGCCGAACCGCCCTCGCGGGTGCTGCGCGTCGGCGGGCTGGCGATCGACCCGCTGCGCCGCCAGGCCGAGCTGGACGGGGCCGTACTGGACCTCACGCGGCGGGAGTTCGACCTGCTGGCGTTCCTCGCCGGGCGGCCCGGGGTGGTCGTGGCCCGGCGCGAGCTGCTCGCCGAGGTCTGGCAGCAGTCGTACGGCGACGACCAGACCATCGACGTCCACCTGTCCTGGCTGCGCCGCAAGCTCGGCGAGACCGCCGCCCGCCCCCGCTACCTGCACACGCTGCGGGGTGTGGGGGTCAAGCTGGAGCCGCCGCTGTGAGCCGCGGATGAGATGGGCCCTGGTCAAGGTGTGCCTCGCGGTCACCGCGATGGTGGTCGTGGCCTTCGCCGTGCCCCTCGGGCTGGTGGTCCAGGAGATGGCCAGCGACCGGGCCTTCTCCAACGCCGAGCGGCAGGCCGCCACGATGGGGCCGACCCTGTCCATCACCACCGACCCCCTCCAGCTGCGCAAGGCGGTGGAGTCCACGCAGATGGGCGCCGCCCGGCGGATGGCCGTCCACCTGCCGCCCGTGGGTGACGACGCGGCCGCGGACATCGGCAAGGGCTGGGCGGGCGAGCACGCGGTGGCCGAGACCCGCAGGATCGGGCGGGCCACCACCGCCCGCGTGGCGGGCGGGGGTTCGGCGCTGCTCCAGCCGACCGCGCTCGGCTCCGGGGACATCGCGGTGATCGAGATCTACGTGCCGGAGAGCGAGGTCAGCAATGGTGTCGCGACCGCCTGGGTGGTCCTCGCGGGCGTCGGCCTGGCCCTGATCGTGGGCTCGGTGGCGGTCGCGGACCGGCTCGGCGCCCGCCTGGTGCGGCCGGCCGAGCGCCTCGCGGACGCCGCGCACCAGCTGGGCGAGGGGCGGCTCGGGGCGCGCGTGCCCGAGGACGGCCCCAAGGAACTCCGCTCGGCGGCCGTCGCGTTCAACTCGATGGCGGACCAGGTGGTGGAACTCCTGGCCAACGAGCGGGAGCTGGCCGCCGACCTGTCGCACCGGCTGCGGACGCCGCTGACGGTGCTGCGGCTCAACACGGCCTCGCTCGGGGACGGCCCGGCCGCCGAGCAGACCCGGGCGGCGGTGGAGCAGCTGGAACGGGAGGTCGACACGATCATCCGTACCGCCCGCGAACAGCGCTCGCCCGCCGCGGCCGCCGGCGTGGCCGGGTGCGACGCCTCCGAGGTGATCCGCGACCGGATGGCCTTCTGGTCGGCGCTCGCGGAGGACGAGGGCCGCGAGGTGCGGCTCGCGGGCGTGGACCGTCCCGTACGGATACCCGTGGCCCGGCCGGAGCTCGCGGCCGCGCTGGACGCGATGCTCGGCAACGTCTTCCGGCACACGCCCGAGACGACCCCCTTCGCGGTGGACGTGCACGACGCGGGGGACGCGGTCATCGTCCTCGTCTCGGACGCGGGCCCCGGGATCGCCGACCCCGACGCCGCCCTGCGCCGGGGCAACGACGGCGGCCGCGACGGCTCGACGGGGCTCGGCCTGGACATCGTCCGCCGCGTCGCGGAGTCGACGGGCGGCGACGTACGCCTCGGCCGGTCCGTGCTCGGCGGGACCGAGGTCCGGGTGTGGATCGCCCTGGACGCCCGCGCCCGGGGCGGCCCGGACGGCGCCCGGGTCCGCCGCGGCCGCCGCAAGAGGCGGGGCAACTGATCTAACCGGCAGCCGCCGGGGGCGCGCCTCGCCGCCGGTGTCCCTCCCGCTCGGTACGGTCCGCGGCATGGACACCCTGATCTTCGGCGGCCTCCTCGCCACCCTGATCGCGATGTACCGGGAGTCGTCCCGGACCGTCGTGCTCGCTGCCTGGTGGGTCTTGCTCCTCGCCGTGGTCCTGCTGACGGCGCACTATGTCACCGGCGGTCCGGCCCCGACCCTGAGCTACTGATGACGGCGACGATGCACAGCCTCCTCCCGGAGGCCCCGCTGGAGGGCGGGCTGCTGGGGCGGGTCCAGTACTGGTTCGCCTGCTGCTTCGTCGTCGGCTGGACGGGAGTCGTCTGCGTCGGGCTGATCCGCCAGTTCTGGCTGGGCGAGGTCCCGTGCCAGCTGTGCCTCGTGCAGCGGATGTTCATGGTGCTGGCGGCGCTCGGCGCGTGCCACGTCATCCGTACGGCGCTGACGTACGGGGCGGTGACCGGCCGGGACTACATGACGGGCTGGGGGCTGGCGCTCGTCGCCGCCACCGGGGGCTCGTTCGCCTCGTGGCGGCAGACGGCGCTGCACATCCTGCCCGGCGCCAAGGGCCAAGGCGCCGAGGTGCTCGGGCTCCACCTGTACGTGTGGGCGTGGATCCTCTTCCAGCTCTCGGTCGCCGCGATCGGCGTCGTGCTCGCCTTCGCCCACGCCACGGCGGACCGGGCGATCCCGACCTCCGGTCCCGGTCCGTACCGGGCGGTGGGACTGTTCGCCCTGTGGTTCCTCGGGGCGGCCGTCGCGCTCAGCCTGGCGGCGGTCTTCCTGGAGCAGGGGTTCCACTGGTTCCTGCCGGACGACCCGGGGCGCTACGAGTTCTTCCACGACCTCGGCGTCCTCGACCGGCCGGCGGCCTCCGGGGCGCCGACGCCCGGACCGGGGCGGAGCTGAGCTGAGCTGAGCCCCCGCGCCGGCCTCCGGGGCGAGCGGCCCCCCGCCCGGGGCGCGGCGCGGCCGGCGGCTCACATGGTGCCGCTCCGGGCCAGGGCCGCGTACCAGTGGGCGCTGGAGCGCGGGGTGCGGGCCTGGGTCTCGTAGTCGACGTGGATGATCCCGAAGCGCTTGCTGTAGCCGTAGGACCACTCGAAGTTGTCCATCAGCGACCAGAGGAAGTAGCCCTCGACCGGGGCGCCGTCGCCCATCGCCCGGTGGACCGCCGCCAGATGGGCCTCCAGGTAGCGGATGCGCAGCGGATCGTGCAGGTCCGGGCCGTACGCCGCCCCGTTCTCGGTGACGAGCAGCGGCAGCCCCGGCGCCTCGCGGGTGAAGCGCATCAGCAGGTCGTACAGCCCGGTCGGATCGATCGACCAGTTCATGTCGGTCCGTTCGCCCGGCGGCTGGTGGAAGGCGACGGATTCCGCGCCCGGCCAGGGCGAACGGCCGCCGGAGCCGTGGCCGTCGGCCCGGGGGCCGTCCGGGGACGCCGAGACGACCGCCGGGGCGTAGTAGTTCACCCCGAGGAACCCGAGCGGCCGGTGGATCAGCGCCGTGTCACCGGGCCGTACGAAGGACCAGTCGGTCAGCGCGGCGGTGTCCGCCAGCAGGTCCTCGGGGTACGCCCCGTGCAGCAGCGGCCCGGTGAAGATCCGGTTCGCCAGCGCGTCGATCCGGCGCCGCGCGTCCAGGTCGGCCGCCCGGCCCGTCAGCGCCCGTACCGCGCTCGGGTTGAGGGCGATCCCGGCCCGCGCCGAGGAGGGCAGCACCGAGGCGGCCAGGCCGTGCGCCAGGTTGAGGTGGTGCGCGGCGCGCAGGGAGTCGGCCGGGGAGGTCCGGCCCGGGGCGTGCACCCCGGAGGCGTAGCCGAGGAAGGCGCTGCACCAGGGCTCGTTGAGGGTGGTCCAGAGCGAGACCCGGTCGGCGAGCTTCCCGGCGACCGTCTCCGCGTACGCGGCGAAGGCGTACGCCGTCTCCCGCTCCGGCCAGCCGCCCCCCGCGCCCGAGCCGCCGGCCGGCCCGGTCTCCAGTTCCTGCGGGAGGTCCCAGTGGTAGAGGGTGACGCAGGGCTGGATCCCGTACGAGAGCAGCTCGTCCACGAGCGCGTCGTAGAAGCCGATCCCGCCGGCCAGCACCCTCGGCCAGGAGACCGAGAAGCGGTACGCGCCCAGCCCCAGCTCCGCCATCATCCGGACGTCCTGGCGCCACAGCCGGTGGTGGTCGGCGGCCACGTCACCGGTGTCCCCGCCGTGCACCTTGCCCGGCGTACGGCAGAAGGTGTCCCAGATGCAGGGCCCGCGGCCGGCCGCCGCGCCCTCGATCTGGAAGGCCGCCGTGGCCGTGCCCCAGAGGAACCCCTCCGGGAATGTCCTGTCCGTCATCCCTTGACCGCCCCCTGCATGATGCCGCCCACGATCTGGCGGCCGAAGAGAAGGAACACCAGCAGCAGCGGGAGCGTGCCCAGCAGCGCGCCCGCCATGATCACCGACTGGTCGGGGACGTAGCCCCGGCCCAGCCCCGTCAGGGCCACCTGCACCGTCGGGCTGCCGTTCTGGGTCAGCGCGACGATCGGCCAGAAGAAGTCGTTCCAGGCCATGACGAACGTCAGCATCCCGAGCACCGCCATCGCGGGCCGGGCCACCGGGAAGACGACGTGCCACACGATCCGCAGCGAACTCGCCCCGTCCGTCCGCGCCGCCTCCACCAGCTCCGCCGGCAGGGCCTGCGCCAGGTACTGCCGCATGAAGAACACCCCGAAGGCCGAGACCAGCGTCGGCAGGACCACCGCCTGGAGCCGGTCCGTCCACGACAGTTCGGCGATCAGCATGTACAGCGGGACCACGCTCAGCTGCGGGGGGATCAGCATCGTCCCCACCACCAGCGCCAGCAGCACCCGGCTGCCCCGGAACCGCAGCCGGGCGAACGCGAACCCGGCCAGCGTCGAGAACACCACCGTGCCGGCCGCGACGGTGCCCGCCACGATCACGGTGTTCAGCAGGGCCGTGCCCATGTTCGCGTCGGTCCAGGCGACCGACAGGTTGCGCCCCAGGTTCCCGCCGAACCAGAACGGCGGCGGCGTCCGGGCGAGCCGCGTGCTGTTCCGCGACGCCGCGATCGCCGTCCACACCAGCGGGAAGAGCGACCCGAGGGTGAACACCCCGAGGACCGCGTACGTCAGCCTCCCCGCGCGCAGCGCCCTCATCGCGCCTCCCCCCGCCCCCGCAGCAGCCGGGCGGCGCCCGCGATCAGCAGCAGGATCAGGAACATCGCCCAGGCGATCGCCGAGGCCCGCCCCAGGTGCAGGTTCACCCAGCCCTGCTCGTACAGGTACAGCCCGAGCGTCTGGAACTGGTGGTCGGAGCCGCCCGTCGCGGCCGCCCCGCCGTTGAACAGCAGCGGCTCGCCGAACAGCTGGGTCGCCCCGATCGTCGAGACCACACAGGTGAAGAAGATCGTCGGCCGGAGCGAGGGCACCGTCACGTGGAGGAACTGCCGCCACCGCGAGGCCCCGTCCAGCTCCGCGGACTCGTACAGCTCCGCGGGCACGGCCTGCATGGCCGCCAGGTAGATCAGCGCGTTGTAGCCGGTCCACCGCCACACCACGATCGTCGACACCGCCACCTGCGAGGCCAGCGGGCCGTTCTGCCAGTCCACCGGCCCGAACCCGAGCCCGGACAGCGCCCAGTTGACCATCCCGTAGTCCCGGCCGAAGAGCAGGACGAAGACGAGCGTGGCCGCCGCCACCGAGGTCGCGTACGGGGTGAGCACCGCGACCCGGAAGAAGGCGGAGCCCCGCAGCCGGTAGTTCAGCAGGTGCGCCAGCCCCAGCGCGATCAGCAGCTGCGGCACCGTGGACAGCAGCCCGATGGTGACGGTGTTCCGCAGTGCGTTCCAGAAGAACTCGTCGTCCCACAGCCGGGTGAAGTTCTTCAGCCCCACCCACGTCATCGAATCCGGATCGGTCAGCTCCACCTGGTGCAGCGCCGCCCAGCCCGTGTACAGCAGCGGGAACAGCCCGAAGGCGGCGAAGAACAGGAAGAAGGGCGCCACGAAGGCGTACGGACCGAAGCGCACGTCCCACCGGTAGCGGCGCGAGCGCCACACCTGGCGCCTGCCCTCCCCCTCGCCCTTCCGCGCCGTGCGGGCGGGCGAGGGGGACAGGACGGCCGTCTCGTCAGTCATCCGCGAGCACCGGCCCTCACTGGTCCAGGGCGTTGTCGATCGCCTTCACCGCGGCGTCCCAGCCCTCCTGCGGCGTCCGGCCCTTCTGGTCGACCTGGAGCATCCCGATGTCCGCCAGGTTCTGCGCGATCACCAGGTCCTTCGGGCCGAGCACCGTCACCGGCACGCCCTCGGCGGCCCGCGCGAAGATCTCCCCGATCGGGGCGCCGCCGAAGTAGTCGTGCCTGGCCCCCGAGACCGCCGGCAGCCGGTACGCCGCGCTCGCGCTCGGGAAGCTCCCGCGCTTCTCGAACAGCCTGGCCTGCTGCGCCGGGGCCGTCAGCCAGGCCGCCAGCTTCGCCGCCTCCTCGGCGTGCTTGCCCGCCTTGGGCACCACCAGGAAGGAGCCGCCCCAGTTGCCCGGCTTCGGCGCCCGCGCCACGTCCCACTTGTCCTTGCCCGCCGGGCCCGCCTTGTCCTGGATGTAGCCGAGCATCCAGGCCGGGCAGGAGACCGTCGCGAACGTCCCGTTGGCGAAGCCCTGGTCCCAGGCCGGGGTGAACTGCTGGAGCTTCGCGCTCAGGCCCTCGGTGGCGAAGGAGGCCGCCAGGTCGAAGGCGCCGCGCACCGCCGGGTTGGTCTTGTAGGCGACCTTGCCCTGCTCGTCGTAGAAGCGCTGTGCGCTGCTGCCGGTGACGGCCGCCATCACGCCCGAGGCGGAGTCCACGAAGGCCTTCCCCGCTCCGGCCTTCGCCTTGTAGGCCTTGCCCGCCTCCAGGTACTTGTTCCAGTCGTCCGCCCACAGCGCGCCGACCGCCGTCCGGTCCGTGGGCAGCCCGGCCGCCTCGAACAGGTCCTTGCGGTAGCAGATCCCCTGCGGGCCTATGTCGGTGCCGAGTCCGACCGTCGCGCCGCCCTTCGCCGCGCTCGCCGTGCCCTGGGCCCACTTCCACGGCAGGTACGCGGCCCGGTCCACGCCGGGGGCCTTGCCGAGGTCGACCAGCTTGTCCGCCTGGGTGGCGGTGATCTCCGCGATGTTGTTGACCTCGACGGCCTGGATGTCGGCGAGCCCGCTGCCGGTGCCCAGGTGGGTCAGGAGCTGCGGGTAGTAGTTCTCGTTCCGCTCGATGGAGGTCTGCTCGATGCGGATGCCGGGGTTCTGCGCCGTGTACTCGTCGTAGAGGCCGGCCTCCTGGAGGCCGAAGGCCCCGAAGACGCCGACGGTGAGGGTGGTGGTCCCGTCCTTGCCGCCGCTCCGGCCGCCCCGCTCGGAGGAGTCGGCCGGGTCCGACGAGCACCCGGTGAGCAGCAGGGCCGCCGCGGCCGCCGCGGCTCCCGCGCTGACGAGGGTTCTTCGGACGTTCGCCTGGACTCGGGCGCTGGCTCGCATGGGCATCCTCCCTGAAAGGACGGAACGTGCCGGGTGTCGTGTGACACAGTGTGGGAGCGCTCCCATTGGCGTCAAGAGGTAGATTCGCACCCGGGAGGAAGTCATGAACGGGCAAGGGCGCAGCGGGGGACGGCCGACCCTGGAGGAGGTGGCGGTCCGGGCGGGAGTCGGACGCGGCACCGTCTCCCGGGTGATCAACGGGTCGTCCAAGGTCAGCGAGCACACCAGGGCCGCCGTCGAGGCCGCCGTCGCCGAGCTCGGGTACGTGCCCAACCGCGCCGCCCGCGCCCTCGCGGCCAACCGCACCGACGCCATCGCCCTCGTCATCCCCGAGCCCGAGGCGCGCTTCTTCGCCGAGCCCTACTTCTCGGACGTGGTCCGGGGCGTCGGCGCCACCCTCGCCGAGACCGACGTCCAGCTCGTCCTCACCCTGGCGGGCAGCGACCGCGAGCGCCGCCGCCTCGCCCAGTACCTCTCCGGGCACCGCGTCGACGGCGTCCTGCTGGTCTCCGTACACGCCGGGGACCCGCTGCCGGAGCTGCTGGCCGAGCTCGGCATCCCCGCCGTGATCAGCGGCCGCCGCTCCGCCGACGAGGCGCTGCCCTGCGTGGACTCCGACAACCTGGCGGGCGCCGCCGAGGCCGTACACCACCTCCTGGGCCGGGGCCGGCGCGCCATCGCCACGATCACCGGCCCGCTGGACGTCTACGGGGCCCAGTGCCGCCTGGACGGCTACCGGCAGGCCCTCGCCGCCGCCGGGCAGCCCGTGGCCGAGGAGCTGATCGCCGTCGCGGACTTCACCGAGGAGGGCGGCCGGCGGGCCATGCGCGAGCTGCTGGAGCGCCGCCCCGGGATCGACGCGGTGTTCGCCGCCTCCGACGTGATGGCGGCGGGCGCCCGCCGCGAGCTGCGCGCGGCCGGCCGCCGGATACCGGACGACGTGGCGCTCGTCGGCTTCGACGACTCGGTGGTGGCCCGGCACATGGACCCGCCGCTGACCAGCGTCCGCCAGCCGATCGAGGAGATGGGCCGCACCATGGCCCGGGTGCTGCTGGAGCGGATCGCGGGGGAGTCCCCGGAGCACTCGATCGTGCTCCCGACCGAGCTGGTGGTCCGGGAGTCCTCGTAGGTCCACCCGGCCCGGTACGCGCGGGGCCCCCGGTACGCGCGGGAGGCCCGGGTACACGCAGAAGGCCCCGGTCCGCTTTCGCGGGCCGGGGCCTTCTCGCAGGGTGAGTGACGGGACTTGAACCCGCGGCCACCTGGACCACAACCAGGTGCTCTACCAACTGAGCTACACCCACCATGTCCGGTCGGAAAACCGACCGGCCGAAGAAAAGGGTACAGGGTCCGGGAGGGTGCTCGCTCCCCCCTTTCCCCGCGCCCCTCTCCGCGCTGTCGGAAGGGGGTCCTACTCGGCGGGCACCACGTGCTTCGCGGCGATGCTCCGCGCGGTGTCCGAGTCCGGACCGGGCTGCGGTACGAAGACGGCCTCCCGGTAGTAGCGCAGCTCGGCGATGGACTCCTTGATGTCCGCGAGCGCCCGGTGGTTGCCGTTCTTCGGCGGGCTGTTGAAGTACGCCCGCGGGTACCAGCGGCGGGCCAGCTCCTTGACCGAGGACACGTCCACGATCCGGTAGTGCAGGTACCCCTCCAGCGCCGCCATGTCGCGCAGCAGGAAGCCGCGGTCGGTGCCGACCGAGTTCCCGCACAGCGGGGCCTTGCCGGGCTCCTTCACGTGTTCCCGTACGTACGCCAGGACCTGCGCCTCGGCATCCGCGAGGGTGGTCCCGCCGGCCAGCTCGTCGAGCAGGCCGGAGGAGGTGTGCATCGCGCGCACCACGTCGGGCATGGTTTCCAGGGCCGTGTCCGGCGGGCGGATCACGATGTCCACGCCTTCGCCGAGCACGTTGAGCTCCGAGTCGGTGACCAGTGCGGCCACCTCGATAAGTGCGTCGTCCGTCAACGAGAGCCCGGTCATCTCGCAGTCGATCCACACCATGCGATCGTTCATGCGTCCCACCTTATGCGGTACCTCGCGGATCGTGGCGGGCCCGCGGCGCGATCAGGGGGGTCCGTCCCCGCACGCGAAGGTCCCCCCACCGGAGACGGCCGATGGGGGGACCTCGCGTCGGGCGGTGCCCGTGGCGGGCGTTACGCGTGCTCGCGCAGCACCCGGCCCGGGGCGTACAGCTCCGTCACCGTGGGACCGGCGGCGGCCAGGGCCGCCGCGGCCCGCTGGGGCTGCGGAGTGCGCTGGTGCGGAAGCGGACCCGACGAGATGTCCGAAACCTGCGCCGTGTCGGTCTGCGGCCGGCGCGCCCGGTAGGCGGAGCGGTAGGCGGCCGGGGAGGACCCCAGCTGCCGCCGGAAGTGCCCGCGCAGCGCGACCGGCGAGCGGAACCCGCAGCGTCCGGCGACCTCGTCGACCGAGTAGTCGGAGGTCTCCAGCAGCCGCTGTGCCTGGAGCACCCGCTGGGTGATCAGCCACTGGAGCGGCGCGCTGCCGGTCAGCGAGCGGAACCGCCGGTCGAAGGTGCGCCTGCTCATGTAGGCGCGGGCCGCCAGCGTCTCCACGTCGAACTGCTCGTGGAGGTGTTCCAGCGCCCAGGCGACGACCTCGGCCAGCGGGTCGGCGCCGATCTCCTCCGGCAGCGACCGGTCGAGGTAGCGCTCCTGGCCGCCCGTGCGGCGCGGCGGCACGACCAGCCGGCGGGCCAGGGCTCCGGCCGCCTCGCTGCCGTGGTCCGTGCGCACGATGTGCAGGCACAGGTCGATTCCGGCCGCGGTGCCCGCGGACGTCAGCACGTCGCCGTCGTCGACGAACAGCTCGCGCGGATCGACATGGACGGACGGGTACCGCTTGGCCAGCGTCGGCGCGTACATCCAGTGCGTCGTCGCGGGCCGCCCGTCCAGCAGACCGGCGGCGGCGAGCACGAAGGCCCCCGTGCACAGTCCGACGATCCGGGCCCCCTCCTCGTGCGCCTGGCGCAGCGCGTCGAGCGCCTCCGGCGGCGGCGGTGAGGTGATGGAGCGCCAGGCCGGAACGACGACGGTCCCTGCCCGGGCGATCGCCTCCAGCCCGTACGGCGCGGTCAGTTCGAGTCCGCCGGTGGTCCGCAGCGGACCGTCCTCCCCGGCGCACACGAGCAGTCGGTAGCGTGGAACTCCCGCGTCCTGCCGGTCAATGCCGAACACGGAGAGTGGAATGGAACTCTCGAAGATCGGTCCGCCGCTGAACAGCAGCACCGCGACGATCTCCCTGCGGCGACGCCCCGCGAGTTTCCGACCCGCGTCCACGACGACGGTGGAATCCTGGCTCATGGCGCTAAGCCCCCCTTGGGTGTCGCGACTCCTTGGTCTGGTCGCACCTGCACGTTTCCCCTCGGCCTCGCACGTGGATCCCCCGCCGTAAATACATGATCGAATCTACTGCGTCCCGTGGTGTCGGCGTGACAAGTTCAGCACGCAGCGCTATGTCGACTTGGCAACTTGGCGAAAAGCATTCGATCAGTAAGCGTTCCATTCCGCTACCGGGGTGGGAAGCGCGCCGCCCGGCCATGGCCAGTACCCATAGGGTCGCGAGCCTCCCGGGGCTCTGTCGTCCCTGGTGGTAGGGGGGTTGGGGGGACATTCCGGCAAGGGGGCCACCCTGTCCGGAAGTTGGCTGAAAACATGCGGGTGTGTGCGTGCGAACCGGTCAGTCCTGAGGGGGCGGGGTGCCGGGCACCACTCCCGGGATCCATTCGTAGGCGGCGCAGCCGCGGTGTGAACCGGCCCCGCCGCGCGAGTGCCGGCCGCGGTGCGTGGGCGCGGCCCTGCCGGGCTGCCGGCCCCGCGCGAACGCCCGGGCGGCGGTGGCCCGCTCCATCTTCTCCGAGTGCCGCAGCAGCACCCGGCAGGCGGCCGTGACGGCGGCGAGCCCCAGGGTCGCGCCCACCGTCCCGCCGAAGGAGGTCCCGTAGACGACGAGGACCACGGGGACGAGCAGGCAGCTGAACGCCGCCCAGCGCACCACGTCACCCGCGGGGTCGTCATGGGAGCGCCTCGCGGGCCGCACGGACGGGTGAAGGGCGGAGGGGGGAAAGGGGTGCGCGGCGCGGACGGAGCGCGCCGGCTGGGCGGGCTGGACGGGGTGAACCGGATATCCGGGCACGTCGTACTCCCTGCGGCTCTTCCTGGACGGTCGGACGCCTGTCCAACGCCCCGCGGCGGGGGTCGGTCACCGCGCACACGGGTGGCTCGTCACTGGCTGTAGGGGACAGTGGTCATTGCCAAGCCGCCGCCTCTCCGGCATGCTCCCTGGGACGCTCTCCAAGGGCGGCATGCCCTGTGCAGGACAGGAGTGTCGCCGTACCCTGGGGGTAAGGGCTTGGGAAGATGCTTCCCGGACAGAGCTCCGTCACGCTGTGTCGTTGAAAACCTGTGTCGTAGAAAACCTGCGCCGTCCAGAACCCGCGTCGCCGAAAACGCCCCTGTCGCTTCCCCAAGGACCCCTTCGCCGAGACATCATGGCCGGTCACGAATTCTCCGAACCCGCGGACCGCAAGCGCAAGCCAGTCGCCGACCACACGTCCAGCGACCTGCGCGCGGTGGAACAGGCACGCCATCCCTGCGACCCGGCCTTCCGGCACGGCGTCGTGGTGGGATTCGACGGCTCGACCTCCAGTGAGCGCGCCCTCGCGTACGCGATCGGGATGGCCCGGCGCTCCGGATCCGGTCTGATCATCGTCCATGTGGCCAACCGGCTGCCCACCACCGTGTGGGCCGGCTGTGAGCCGCCCGTCTTCGTGGACGTCCCGGACCACCGCACCGAGGTGCTGGGGCTGGAGCTGGCCTGCGCCGACTACCTGTCGGAAGTGCCGTGGATCCTGGTCGAGCGCGGTGGGGACATCTGCCACGAGCTGGAGGAGGTCGGCCGGGAGTATTCGGCCGACGCCATCGTCGTCGGATCCACCCACGGGATCGTCGGCCGGATCTTCGGCTCGGTGGCGGGGAGGCTGGCCAAGCGCGCGCAGCGACCGGTTGTTGTCATTCCGTGACCCTGTGTATGCCGATCGTGCGGTTGTGAACCCCCTTGTAAAGGGTAGATAAATGCTGCTGGGACGCAGCAAACAACTGCAGATCGAAGGGAGCCCGCCGTGGACAATGGTGTCTCTGCGGGAAGCACGGCCTCGACTTCGACCCTCGGGAACATCGCCCTGGGTCTCACCCTTCTCGCGTTCGGTATCGGCCACACCGGTGTCATCAACGGCGTGAGCGCGGCCGACTCCGTGTCGCTCGCGACCTACCTCGGCGGTCTCGCCCTCTTCGTCCTCGGAGTCCTCGAATTCCGCGCGGGCAACGGGTTCAACGGGACGGCTTTCGCGGGCCTCGGTGCCTTCTGGTTCACCTGGGCCAACGGAGCCGACGGAAAGGTTTCGGCAGATGCCGCCGGCCTCTTCCTCGTCCTCTTCGCCCTCCTCGGGCTGACCCTCACGACGGGGGCGCCCCGCGGGCCGTTCGGCCAGGGCGTGTACGCCCTGTTCACCCTCTCCCTGCTGCTCCTCGCGATAGGCGCCTTCGCGGACAGCGGCGCCCTGGGCAAGGCCGCGGGCTGGGTGGCCGTGGTCGGCGGGCTGCTCGCCTGGTACGGGGCGACGGCCGTCGTGGCCGGCTGGCCCGCGGCCTTCGGCAGGGGCTCGCGCCGGGCCGTGGTCACCGCGAGCTGACGCGAACGGGTACGGATGCGAGTACGGCCCCCCGAGAGGCTCGGGGGGCCGTACTCATGTCCGCGGTGTCCGGGAAGGACTACTCGACGGTGACGGACTTCGCCAGGTTGCGCGGCTTGTCGATGTCCCGGCCCAGGGCCAGGGCGGTGTGGTACGCCAGGAGCTGGAGCGGGATGCCCATCAGGATCGGGTCCAGCTCGTCCTCGTTCTTGGGAACGAGGATGGTGTGGTCGGCCTTCTCCTGCTCACGGTGGGCGACGGCCAGGATCCGGCCGCTGCGGGCCTTGATCTCCTCCAGCGCGGCGCGGTTCTTCTCCAGCAGGTCGTCGTCCGGGACGATCGCGACCGTCGGCATCGCCGGCTCGATGAGCGCGAGCGGGCCGTGCTTGAGCTCGGAGGCCGGGTAGGCCTCGGCGTGGATGTAGGAGATCTCCTTCAGCTTGAGGGAGGCCTCCAGGGCCACCGGGTAGCCGCGGACCCGGCCGATGAACATCATCGACTTGGCCTCGGCGTACTCGGCCGCCAGCTTCTTGATGTCCTCTTCGGTCTCCAGGATCTCCTGGATCTGCGCGGGCAGCTTGCGCAGGCCCTCGATGATCCGCTTGCCGTCGGTGACCGACAGGTCGCGGATGCGGCCGAGGTGCACGGCGAGCAGCGCGAAGGCCACGACCGTGTTGGTGAAGCACTTGGTGGAGACGACGCAGACCTCGGGGCCGGCGTGCACGTAGACGCCGCCGTCGGCCTCGCGGGCGATCGCGGAACCGACCACGTTGACCACGCCGAGGACGCGGGCGCCCTTGCGCTTGAGCTCCTGCACCGCCGCGAGCACGTCGTACGTCTCACCGGACTGGGAGACCGCGATGTAGAGGGTGTCGGGGTCCACGACCGGGTTGCGGTAGCGGAACTCGGAGGCCGGCTCGGCGTCGGCGGGGATGCGGGCCAGGCTCTCGATGAGGCCGGCGCCGATCATGCCGGCGTGGTACGAGGTGCCGCAGCCCAGGATCTTGACCCGGCGGATGCCGCGCGCCTCGCGCGGGTCCAGGTTCAGGCCGCCCAGGTGCACGGTGTTGAAGCGGTCGTCGATCCGGCCGCGCAGGACGCGGTCGACCGCGTCGGCCTGCTCGGAGATCTCCTTGTGCATGTAGGTGTCGTGACCGCCCATGTCGTAGGAGGCGGCCTCCCACTCCACGGTCTCCGGGGTGGCGGTGGTGGTGGCACCGCTGGTGGTGTAGGTGCGGAAGTCGTCGGCCTTCAGGGTGGCCATCTCGCCGTCGTTGAGGGTGACGATCTGGCGGGTGTGGGCGACCAGCGCGGCGACGTCCGAGGCGACGAACATCTCCTTCTCGCCGATGCCGAGGACGACCGGGGAGCCGTTGCGGGCGACGACGATGCGGTCGGGGAAGTCGGCGTGCATCACGGCGATGCCGTAGGTGCCCTCGATCACCTTGACCGCCTCGCGGACCTTCTCCTCCAGGGTGTCGGCCTGGGAGCGCGCGATCAGGTGGGTGATGACCTCGGTGTCGGTCTCCGAGATGAAGACGATGCCGTCGGCCACCAGCTTGGCGCGCAGCTCGTCGGCGTTGTCGACGATGCCGTTGTGGACGACGGCGACGTTGTTGTCGGCGTCCAGGTGCGGGTGGGAGTTGATGTCGCTCGGGGCGCCGTGGGTGGCCCAGCGGGTGTGGGCGATGCCGGTGGTGCCGGCGAAGCGCTTGGGGACCCGGGACTCCAGCTCACGGACGCGGCCCTTGGCCTTGACGACCTTCAGGGCCGGAGACTTCGGCGTGTTGACGACGATGCCCGCCGAGTCGTAGCCGCGGTACTCAAGGCGCTGGAGACCCTCCAGCAGCAGCGGTGCCACGTCACGCTTGCCGATGTAACCCACGATTCCGCACATACGGTGTTACCCCTCCTGTTTTTCGTTCGCTCGTGCCGTCTTCGCCTTCGCCGCCCTGTCGCGGCTCCGGCCCTTGCCCTGTCCGTCCTCCGGCCGCGCTCAGCCGTAGACGACGCGGCGCAGCTGCCGGAGCGAGAGCTCCGGTGGCGCCACGGCGCGGTGCGGCAGTTCCGCCGCGATCCGCTCGAAGATCTCCGCGTTGACCGCGCCACCGGACTGGAGCTCACGGTGGCGGCGGCGGACGAATTCCTCCGTCGTCTCGTCGAAGTACGCGAGCACGTCCAGCACCACCCGGGCGGCCTCACCGCGCTGGAGCGCGGTGCTGCGGACCAGGTGGTCGACGAGATCGTCGTGCGACGGGCGGCGGTCGAGCATCCGTAGATACTGACCGTCAGCGGGGCGGAATGCAAAAATTCTGCCCGATTCCGGGCAGGATCTTGCTGGTCTGTACCAACAGAATGGGATATTCCGGTTGAGTGGGGTCAGAAGCGGCGCAGGATCAGCGCCTTCGTCTCCGCGAACTCCTCGTCCGTGAGGATGCCCTTCGCGCGCAGATCGCCCAGCTCCTGGAGCCGGCGCAGCAGGGCGTCGTGGTCCTCGGCGGCAGCCTCGCCGGCGAGGGCCCCGGCGGCGGGCGCGGCCCGTTCCGGGAGGGCCGCGGGCGCGGCCGGGTGGGGCAGCCGAACCGCCACGGCGGCCGCCACGAGCGCGGTGACCAGCTCCTTCTTGCCGAAGCCGAAGAGCTCCACCGCGTGCGGGTCGTACTTGGGGGCGGCCGCCGCCGGGGCGCCCGCCAGGGAGAACCGGAGCCAGCCGTTCGTCAGCCCCTTCGCCGGGGACCAGTCCACCGCCCGGACGTCCGCCACCCGGAACCGGCTGGGACCGGCGGAGTGCTTGGCGTCCTCGGCCGTCCAGTTCCAGTCCAGGGACACCCGGTCCCCGTCGAAGGCCACCGCCGCGTCGCCCCCGCCCGCCGTGACCGGCACCGCCGGCCCGGGCAGCAGGTAGGCGTCCACCGGGCCCGGATCCACCTGCTCCAGCAGCAGGGCGTTGCGCACCTCGTCGACGAAGTACTCCGCCACTCCGGTGCGGTCCTGCTCGACCGTGAGCCGGTAGGGGTCGGAGCTCTCCGGCAGCCGCCCGCCCGTCACCTGGAGCAGCGGGTCGGCCCCGTCCCGCAGCCGCAGGCGCAACCGGCCCGACCTGCGGCCCGGTTCGTAGGAGACGCCCGCGATCGCGCGCAGGGGTACGGCCAGCTCGCCGAGCGTCTGGCGCAGCGGCCCGACCTCCTTGTCGCGGCCGGGGACGATACGCACCACGTCACCGTCGAAGGTCCAGGTGCCGTCCTTCTGGATGATTTCCGCCATCCTGGGATTCTCGCACCCGCGCGGGGCCGGGAGTTGGCCTATACCTGGGCACATGAGAGTCCTGCGACGCGCGCTCGGTACCCTCCTCGCCCTCGGTGCGGCCGTCTCCTGCACCGCGGCCCACGGCGACGACGCCAGACCCGGGGGCGACCGCCCCGCCGCCCTCACCCCCTACGAACGGCTCCTGCCGGCGCCCGCCTCCGCCCGCCCCGGCGGCCCCGGGTACCCCTTCGGCGCGGGCACCGTCATCCGTACCGGCCGCGCCGGCGGCGCCGCCGGCGCGGAGGTCCGCCGGGTCGGCGAACTCCTCGCCGGGCAGCTGCGCGGGCCCAGCGGGCTGCCGCTGCCCGTGGTCGACGGGGAGGCCGGCGACGGCGTCCGGCTGCGCCTGGACGGGCGGGCCGCCGGGCTGGGGCCCGAGGGGTACCGGCTGGAGGCCTCGGCCTCGGGGGTCACCCTGACCGCCCGCACCCCGGCGGGGCTCTTCCACGCGGGGCAGACGCTGCGCCAGCTGCTGCCCGTGAGCGGCCCGGGGACGGTGCCCGGCGGGACCGTCACCGACGCGCCGAGGTTCGCGTACCGCGGCGCGATGCTCGACGTCGCGCGCCACTTCTTCGGGATCGACCAGGTCAAGCGGTACGTCGACCAGCTCGCCCAGTACAAGGTCAACACGCTGCACCTGCACCTGACCGACGACCAGGGCTGGCGGATCGCCGTCGACGGCTGGCCGCGGCTCGCCGAGTACGGGGGCGCGGGCGAGGTCGGCGGCGGCCCCGGCGGGTACTGGACGAAGGACGAGTACCGGGAGCTGGTGGCCTACGCCCGCGAGCGGTACGTGGAGGTGGTCCCCGAGATCGACATGCCGGGGCACGTCAACGCGGCGCAGGCCTCGTACGCCGAGCTGAACTGCGACGGCAAGGCGCGGGAGCGGTACACGGGGACCAAGGTGGGCTTCAGCTCGCTGTGCGTCGGCAAGGAGCGGACGTACGAGTTCATCGACGACGTGCTCGGCGAGCTGGCGGAGCTGACCCCGGGCCGCTACCTCCACATCGGCGGCGACGAGGCGCACTCGACCCCCGCCGCGGACTACGCGGCGTTCATGGACCGGGCGCAGCAGGTGGTGGCGCGGCACGGCAAGACGGTGCTGGCCTGGCACCAGCTGGCGACGGCCCGTCCGGCGGCGGGCGCGGTCCTCCAGTACTGGGGCCACGACAAGACCCCGGCGGCCGAGAAGGCGGCGGTGGCCGCGGCGGCCCGGGCGGGCCACCCGGTGATCCTCTCGCCGGCGGACCGGCTGTACCTGGACATGAAGTACGACACGGCGACGAAGCCGGGCCTGGCCTGGGCCGGGTACGTCCCGGTGCGGCGGGCCTACGACTGGAACCCGGGGGCCTACCTGGAGGGGGTGGCGGAGTCCGCCGTCCTCGGGGTGGAGGCGCCGCTGTGGACGGAGACCATCTCGGCCCGGGCCGATCTGGAGTACATGGCCTTCCCGCGCGTGCTGGGCCTCGCGGAACTGGGCTGGTCCCCGGCCGGCGCCCTGGACTGGACGGCGTACCGCCAGCGTCTGGCGGCGCAGGCCCCGCGCCTGACGGCGCAGGGCATCGCCTTCCACCGCGCCCCGGACGTCCCCTGGGGGCGGTAGCCGCACGCGCAAAGGCGGGCCCCGCCGGACGAGGGACCGTATCGTCCGGCGGGGCCCGCTCGATGCCTACCGGCGCGCGAAGGGCGCGACGGGGTTCTTGAGGGTGCCGATCAGCTGGAGGGCCGCCGCCGGGTCGGCGAGGTCGACCATCTGCTTGTTGTTGCGCAGCTGGAGGCGGTTCAGGCAGGACAGCTGGAACTCCTCCGCGAAGTAGTCGTACCGCTCGAAGCGCTCCGCGAGCTGCGGCATCGACTCCTGGTAGGCGTGGCCGCAGTCGGCGACCGCCTTCCAGAAGGTGTCCTCCTCGCAGATGCCCTCCGAGACCAGGATCGAGCCCAGGAAGCGGAAGAAGCAGTCGAACACGTCCGTAAAGATGGACAGCAGCTTCATGTCCTCCGGGATGTCCGCCCGGACCCGCTCGACCGCGGGCGGCAGGACCGCGTCCGGGTCCATGACCACGATCTCCTCGGCGATGTCCTTGAAGATCGCCCGCTTCACCACGCCGCCCTCGATGACGAGGATGGTGTTCTCGCCGTGCGGCATGTACGCGAGGTCGTACTGGTAGAAGCAGTGCAGCAGCGGGACCAGGTACGCCTTGAGGTAGGAGCGCAGCCACTCCTCGGGCGTCAGGCCCGACTCCGCGATCAGGGCGCCGACGAAGGACTTGCCCTCGGAGTCCACGTGCAGGAGCGAGGCCATCGTCGCGAGCCGCTCGCCGCCCCGGAGGGAGGCGACCGGGGACTCGCGCCACAGCGCCGCCAGCATCTTGCGGTACGGCGAGTAGCGGTCGGTGGCGCGCTCGTACTGGCGGTGGTGGTAGCCGATCGCCGCGCGCTCGCGGATGATCGAGAAGTCCACCGACCGCAAGACCTCGTCGCCCTCGATGAGCTGGTGCAGCCAGTCGTTGATGGCCGGCGTGGCCTCCATGTACGCGGCCGACAGGCCCCGCATGAAGCCCATGTTGAGCACCGAGATCGCCGTCTTGACGTAGTGCTTCTCGGGGGCGCTGGTGTTGAAGAACGTACGGATCGACTGCTGGGCCAGGTACGCGTCCGAGCCCTCGCCGAGCAGCACCAGACGGCGGTTCGCGATCTCGGCCGCGAAGGTGACCGTGGTCTTGTTCCACCACTGCCAGGGGTGGACCGGCAGCAGGTGGTAGTCCGCCAGGTCCAGGCCGAGCTCCGCCATCCGCGCCGAGAAGGCCGCGATGGTCCCCTCGCCCAGCTCCTCGCGGACGAACGAGTCGTAGTCCATGCCCGCGCCCGCCGTGAAGGTGGAGACGTCCTTGCGGGCCGCCACCCACACCAGGTGCACGGGGTTCGCGGTCTCCGGGGCGTACGAGAGGTACTCGTGCACGCCGAAGCCCAGGCGGCCGTTGTTGGCCACGAAGCAGGGGTGGCCCTCGGTCATGCCGGTCTCGATGTCCTGGAAGGAGGACTTGGCGAGGACGGCGGAGGAGACCTGCGGCTTCGTGTACTTGTAGCCCGAGCCCGCCAGGGTGGAGGAGATCTCCTCCAGGTAGACCGGCAGCACCTCGGGGCTCAGGCCCAGGGCCTCGCGCAGCTCGATGTGGAAGTCGAGGGCGTCCAGCGGCAGCTCGGCGCCGTCGCGGTGGCGGGTGATGGAGGCCTCGTCCACGGCCCAGTGGTCCAGGGCGTGCAGCTGCGCCTCGAAGCGGTACTCCACGGTGCCGTCGTCGCTCCGCACGGAGTACGAGGAGCCGCCGAGCGGCTTCGGGGTCAGGAGTCGCTCGTGCGAGAACTCGGCCAGGCCCTTGCGGACCAGGGCGCGGTTCGCGCGGTCCCACAGCTCGGGGGAGAGGTGGGAGATGGCGTCGGTGAGGCTCATATGGACTCTCCCGTCAGGCCGGTGGCCGCTTCGAACTGGGCGCGGGTGCAGAAGCTCAGCAGGGCTTCCTTCTCCGGCTTCGTCACGGGGCGCTCGGCGACGAAGCCGACGGCCTCGTTGAGGGCGTGCACGGCCGTGTTGTTCACGTCCGGCTCGACGACGACGCGCTCGGCCGCCGGGTCCGCGAAGACGGCCGCCATCACGGTGGTGATGACCGCGCGGGTGAAGCCGTGCAGCGGCGTGTCGCTCGGGGCGACGAGGAAGTGCATGCCGACGTCGCCGGGCTGGGCGTCGTACAGGCCGACGAGCTCCAGCTCGCTCGGGTCGTACGTCTCCATCAGGAACGCCGGGCGGCCCTCGTGCAGGCCGATGAAGGCCTGGTGGTGCTCGTGCGCCGCGATCCGCATGTACTCGCGCTCGACGTCCGGCAGCGTGGCGTCCTGCATCATCCAGAACGAGGCCTTCGGGTGGGTGACCCAGCCGTGCAGCAGCTCCGCGTCGGCGAACGGGTCCAGCGGCCTCACGGAGAAGGTGCCCAGTTCCGCGTCGGTGCGGGCGTACAGGATTTCGGTGGTGCTCATGCGTGCATGCCTTCCGGGGCCGCGAACTGCTGGAACGCGATGGACTTCTCGACCTTGTAGTACTCGCGGCCGAGCAGCTCGCCGACGATGTACGCGTTGCGGTACGCGGCCATGCCGAGGTCGGGCGAGGTGATCGAGTGGTTGTGGGTCGTGCCGTTCTGGAGGTAGACCCCCTGGCCGGTGGTGTCCACGCTGTAGTTGCGGGCGGCGTCGAGGCGGCCGTGCCCGTCGAAGTTGAGGCGCGGACGGACCGGGTTCAGGAACTCGGGCACGACGTACTTGTAGCCGGTGGCCAGGACCAGGCCCTCGGTGGCGAGGGAGAAGTCCCGCTCCTGCTCCTCCTGGCGCAGCCCCAGGGCGTAGGTGCCCGTGGTGGTGTCGTACGCCGTGGTGTTCAGGGAGGTGTTGGTCAGCAGGGTGGTCGGGACGGGGCCCGGCATGCTGACCTTCTTCTGGTAGAGCAGGTCGAAGATCTCGTTGATCAGATCGCCGTCGATGCCCTTGAAGAGGTTCTTCTGCTGGGTCTCCAGCCGGTAGCGGGTCTCCTCGGGGAGGGCGTGGAAGTAGTCCACGTACTCCGGCGAGGTCATCTCCAGCGTCAGCTTCGTGTATTCGAGCGGGAAGAAGCGCGGCGAGCGGGTGACCCAGTTGAGCTGGTAGCCGTGGACGTCGATCTCGGCGAGCAGGTCGTAGTAGATCTCGGCCGCGCTCTGGCCGGAGCCGATCAGGGTGATCGACTTCTTCTTCTGCAGCTCCTCCTTGTTCTGCATGTAGGAGGAGTTGTGCAGGAAGTCCCCGCCGAGGTTCGCGCAGGCCTGCGGGACGTAGGGCGAGGTGCCGGTGCCCAGGACCAGGCGGCGGGCCAGGTGGGTCTCGCCCTTGTCCGTGCGGACCTCGTAGAGCCCGGCGGCCTCGTCGTAGGTGACCTCGCTGACGGAGGTGGACCACAGGACGTTGTCGAGGCGGTCGGCGGCCCAGCGGCAGTAGTCGTTGTACTCGGCCCGCAGCGGGTAGAAGTTCTCCCGGATGTAGAAGGAGTACAGCCGGTCCTGGTCCTTCAGGTAGTTCAGGAAGGAGAAGGGCGAGGTCGGGTCGGCCAGCGTGACCAGGTCCGACATGAACGGGGTCTGCAGGTGCGCGCCGTCCAGGAACATGCCGGCGTGCCACTCGAAGTGCGGCTTCGACTCGATGAAGAGACCGTCGAGTTCGTCGATCGGGTCGGTCAGGCAGGCGAGTCCCAGGTTGAAGGGACCGAGACCGATTCCGATGAAGTCGTGGGGCTTAACGGTGGACGGCAAGGGATTCTCCCAGGAACTGCGCGGCGTGTGCGGCGAGAAGGTCGAGGACGGCGGAGATGTCGGCCGTCGTGGTCTGAGGGTTGAGGAGGGTGAACTTCAGGTACTGCTTCCCGTCCACCTTGGTGCCGGCCACCACGGCCTCACCGGAGGCGAACAGGGCCTTGCGGGCGTGCAGCTGGGCCTCGTCCAGGAGCTCGGCGGGCAGGTCCGCGGAGTCCGGACCGGGCACGTAGCGGAAGACCAGGGTGGAGATCTGCGGCTTGACGACGACTTCGAAGCGGGGGTCGGCGTCGATGATGTCCCAGCCGGCCGCGGCCAGGTCGATGACCTCGTCGAAGAGGGAGCCGAGGCCGTCGGCGCCCATGGTGCGCAGGGTCATCCAGAGCTTGAGCGCGTCGAAGCGGCGCGTGGTCTGGATGGACTTGTCGACCTGGTTCGGGATCCGCTCCTCCGCCATGCGGCGGGGGTTGAGGTAGTCCGCGTGGTACGTGGCGTGCTTGAGGGTGTCCCGGTCGCGGACCAGTACCGCGCTGGAGCTGACGGGCTGGAAGAACGACTTGTGGTAGTCGACCGTGACGGAGTCGGCGTTCTCGATGCCGTCGAGGAGGTGCCGGCGCGTCGGGGAGATCAGCAGTCCGCAGCCGTAGGCGGCGTCCACGTGCATCCAGGCGGAGTGCTCGGAGGTCAGGCGGGCGATCTCGGGGAGCGGGTCGATGGATCCGAAGTCGGTGGTGCCGGCGGTCGCGACGACGGCCATCGGGAAGAGGCCGTCGCGGCGGCAGTTCTCCAGCTCCAGGGCGAGGATCGCGGTGTCCATGCGGCGGTTGCGGTCGACCGGGACGGAGATGACCGCTTCGTAGCCGAGGCCGAGCATCGCGGCCGACTTCTTGACGCTGAAGTGGCTGGCCTCGGAGGTGAAGATGCGCAGCTTGGGGAGGACCTCGGACTTCGGGAGTTCCCGGCCCTCGTTCAGTGCCTGCTTCATGACGATCCGGCAGGCCTCGTCGCGGGCCAGCAGGAGCGCGTGGAAGTTGGACTGGCTGCCGCCGGAGGTGAAGACGCCGTCCGCGCCCTCGCCGAGGCCGATGCGCTGGGCGGTCCAGTCGATGAGGCGGCGCTCGATGAGCGTGCCGCCGATGGACTGGTCCCAGGTGTCCAGCGAGGAGTTGACGGCCGAGAGGACCGCCTCGCCGAGTACGGCCGGTATCACGACGGGGCAGTTGAGGTGGCCGAGGTAGCGCGGGTGGTGGAAGTACACCGCGTCGCGCAGGTAGACGTCCTCCAGCTCGTCGAGGACGGCGGCCGGGTCTTCGAGCGGCCGGTCCAGGTCGATCCCGTTGATGACCGGGGCGAGTTCGTCCACGGATATGCCGGTGTGGGGCCGTTCGGTGGTCGCGAGTTTGGCGGCGACACGCGCGACGCCCTCGGTCACGGTGCGCCGGTAGATGTCCGCGGTCGTCTCATTCAGCAGATGCGAGCGCATCAACTTTCCTCCGGGCAGGCAGGGGGAGCGGGGGGTGGGGTGCTGGATTAGGTTAGCCTAACCTAACAGTCAAACCAAATAGGGATGGGCCCCGGTCGGAACCGGGGCCCATCCCTGAAGTCGTCCGAGGGCGGAACGAGTTGCCGCGAGGCGGCGATCGGCGAGGTGCGGGGTGTGCTCGGCTACAGCGCGGACGCCGGGTCCTCGCTGGCCGACTTGCCGGCGTACGCCTCGGCGAGGAGTTCCTCCTCGCTCGCGCCGAGCCGCCAGTAACCGGTGAAGCGCACCGCGCGCCGGTCGATGGAACGTTCCTGCACGATGTGCCGGCGGACCGCGCGGATGGTGCCCGCCTCGCCCGCGAGCCAGACGTACGGGGCCTCGGCCTCGGGCAGTTCGGCCACGCGCATCGCGTCGAGCACCCGCTGGACGCGCTCCTCGCGGCCCGCTCCGCCCTCGCGGACGATCCAGGTGATCTCCGCGTCGGCGAGGGTGGGCAGGGCGAGCCGGTCGTCCTCGTGCGGGACCTCGAACCAGGCCCGCACGCGGGTGCCGGAGGCGAGCCGGTCCAGGATCGCGGCGGCCGCGGGGAGCGCGGTCTCGTCCGCGTACATCAGCAGCGCGTCGGTGGCGGCCGGCGGCTGGAACCGTACGGACTTGTTCTCCGCGACGGCCGGGCCGATCGCCAGGATCCGGCGGCCGGCAACGGCCCCCGAGGCCCAGCGGGACGCCGGCGAGGCGTCCCCGTGGAGGACGAAGTCGATGTCCACCTCGTCCGCGCCCTCGGGCGTACGGCGCTGCTCGCGCACCGTGTACGAGCGCATCACCGGGCGGTCGGCGTCGGGCATCGCGCGCCACGCGCCGAACCAGGTGTCCTCGTCGGTGGACGGGAGCACCGTGTGCTCCTCGTGGGCGGGCGGCAGGAAGAGCGAGAGGCTCTGGTCACAGCCGCCCGAGCGGAAGTCCGCGAGGGACCCACCGCCGAACGTGACCCGCAGGAACGAGTGGCCGAGCCGGCGCGTGCGGAGCACTTCGAGTTCGAAGAACCGGAAGTGGGCGATGGCCGGGGCGGTGTCGGATGCGGTGACGGTCATGCGGTGGGTCCCCCTGGGAATTCGGGTGGCGCCGGGTCGGGCGCCCGGGTTCAGCTGACCTTCTTGGCGTTCTGGATGGCCTTGGCGAGGTCTTCCAGGATCTGCGCGCACTTCTCGTACGAGTAGATCGGCTCGGTCACGCGCGGGGCGACCTGGCCGGCCTTGACGGCGGGCATCTCGGCCCAGGTCGGCTTGGCCTTCAGCTCCTGCGACTGGAGGGTGCCGGTGCGGTTGTCGAGCAGGACCAGGTCGGCCTTGTACTTGCCGGCGTTCTCCCAGCTGAGGCTCTCGAAGAAGCCGCCCGCGTCCAGCTTGTCCTTGTCCGGGGTGATGAACTCGACGCCGAGGGTCTCGAAGTACTTGAGGTCGGCGGAGGTCTTCGGGGTGGAGACGTAGAACAGGTCGGCGGAGCCGGAGCCGACGAGCACCTTGATGCCCGGGTTGGCCTTGGTGGCCTCGCGCACCTTGGCGGCGGCGGCCTCGAAGCGGGCCTTCGCGTCGGCGGTCTTCTTGCTGTTCAGGTCGGCGCCCAGGGACTTGGCCAGGTCGGCCGTGCGCTCCAGGGACTTGTCGAGGGAGGCGTCGCCGCCCACGCCGATGGCGGCGGCCGGGGCCAGCTTCAGGATCTTGTCCTTGGAGGCCTCCGGGACGTACCAGTAGGTGCCGTCCCAGGTGTTGGTGACGAGCAGCTCCGGCTGGAGGGCCGCGTACTTCTCGACGTTGAACTCGTCGTAGACGTTGCCGAGGATCTCGACCTTGGAGATGTCCATCGAGCCGGCCTGGACGTCGGGCTTGCCGTCGGCGGTCTTGGTCGGGCCGAACACGCCCTTGACCTGGACGCCGTAGTCGTAGAGCGCGGCGGCGGTGCCGGTGTAGGCCACGATGTTCTTCGGGGCGGCCTTCAGGCTGATGTCCTTGCCGAGGTCGTCCTTGAAGGTCCAGGGACCCGAGGCGGCGGCGCCCTTGTCCTTGTCCTTGCCCGTCTCGCCCTTCGCGGAGTCGGTGCCGCCGCATGCGGAGAGCGCCGCGACGAGGCCGAGGGCGCCGCCGGCCGCGATGAGCCCGCGGCGGGAGAGGTAGGAGGTACGGGACTTGGGCATGTCGATGTCCGCTTTCGTGCGTGTCAGGCGGCCACTGGGCCGTTCGGAGGGAAGGTTAGCCTAACCTTGGCCGAAAACGGTAAGGGGGCCCTAAGTTTTTTCAGGGCCCCCTCGGTGTACGATCCGCCGCCGTCCTCCGCGCTAGGAGGAGAAGCCCAGCTCGCGGGCGATGAGCATGCGCTGCACCTCGCTGGTGCCCTCACCGATTTCGAGGATCTTCGAGTCCCGCCACATGCGCGCCACCGGGTACTCGTTCATGAAGCCGTAGCCGCCGTGGATCTGCGTGGCGTCCCGGGCGTTGTCCACCGCGACCGTGGAGGAGTACAGCTTGGCGATCGCCGCCTCCTTCTTGAACGGTTCCCCGGCCACCAGGCGGGAGGCCGCGTCGCGCCAGCCGATCCGGGCCATGTGGGCGCGCATCTCCATGTCGGCCAGCTTGAACTGGATGGCCTGGTTGTCGCCGATCGGACGGCCGAAGGCCTTGCGCTCCTTCGCGTACTTCACCGACTCGTCCACGCAGCCCTGGGCGAGGCCCGTCGCGAGCGCCGAGATGGCGATCCGGCCCTCGTCGAGGATGCGGAGGAACTGGGCGTAGCCGCGGCCCTCCGCACCGACCAGGTTGGCGAGGGGGACCCGTACGTCCTGGAAGGACAGCTCGCGGGTGTCCGAGGAGTTCCAGCCGACCTTGGAGTACGGGGCGGCCACCGTGAAGCCGGGGGTGCCGGACGGGACGATGATCGAGGAGATCTCCGGGCGGCCGTCCGCCTTGCGGCCGGTCACGGCGGTGACGGTGACCAGACCGGTGATGTCCGTACCGGAGTTGGTGATGAAGCACTTCGAGCCGTTGATGACCCACTCGTCGCCGTCCTTGACGGCGGTGGTGCGGGTGCCGCCGGCGTCGGAGCCGCCGTCCGGCTCGGTCAGGCCGAAGGCGCCGAGGATCTCGCCGGAGCACATCCTCGGCAGCCACTCCCGCTTCTGCTCCTCGGTGCCGAACAGGTGGAGGGGCATGGCGCCGAGGGAGACGCCCGCCTCCAGGGTGATCGCGACCGAGGAGTCGACGCGGGCCAGCTCCTCCAGGGCGATGCCGAGGGCGAGGTAGTCGCCGCCCATGCCGCCGTACTCCTCCGGGAAGGGCAGGCCAAACAGGCCCATGCGGCCCATCTCGCGGACGATCTCGTACGGGAACTCGTGCCGCTCGTACAGGTCGCCGATCTTGGGGGCGACGACGTCGTGCGCGAACTCCTCGACGGTGCGGCGGAGTTCCTCGTGCTCAGGGGTGAGCCGGTGGTCGAGGGACATGTTTTCGTTACTCCTTGTGGGAGAGGGCGCGGACGGTACGGGAGGGGCTGGGGCGGCCCAGCTGTTCGGCCATCCACACGCTCGTGGCGGTGAGGGCGGCCAGATCGACGCCGGTCTCGATGCCGAGGCCGTCGAGCATCCACACCAGGTCCTCGGTGGCGAGGTTGCCGGTGGCGCTCTTGGCGTACGGGCAGCCGCCGAGGCCGCCCGCCGAGGCGTCGACCGTGGTCACGCCGTGCTGGAGCGCGGCCAGGGTGTTGGACAGGGCCTGGCCGTAGGTGTCGTGGAAGTGCACGCCGATCAGGTCGGCGCCGACGCCCTCCTCGCCCAGCTCGCCGAGGAGCGCCCGGACGTGCCCCGGCGTGGCGACGCCGATGGTGTCGCCGAGGCTGAGCTCGTCGCAGCCGAGGTCGAGCAGGGCCTTGGCGACGCGGACCACCTGGCGGACCGGGACCGGCCCCTCCCAGGGGTCGCCGAAGCACATGGAGAGGTAGCCGCGGACGTGCGCCCCGCCCTCCTTGGCGCGGGCCACGACCGGCTCGAACATCGCGAGGGACTCGGCGACGGTCCGGTTGAGGTTGCGGGAGGCGAAGGTCTCGGTGGCCGAACCGAAGACGGCGATCCGGGTCGCCCCGAGGGCGAGCGCCCGGTCCAGCCCGCGCTCGTTGGGGACGAGCACCGGCAGGTGCACCCCGGGCAGGTCCGACAGCTGCGGGAACAGCTCCTCGGCGTCCGCCAGCTGGGGGACCCACTTGGGGTGCACGAAGCTGGTCGCCTCGATGGTGGTCAGCCCGGCGGCGGCCAGCCGGTGCACGAACTCGGCCTTCACCTGAGTGGGCACGGCCGACTTCTCGTTCTGCAGCCCGTCGCGGGCACCGACCTCGTGGATCCGCACGCGCGCCGGGAGTGCGGGGGCGGGGACGGTCATGGGAAGCCCGTTCACTTGCCCTCCTCCTCTTCTCCTCGCGGCTCGTCCGGCGTGACGACCGCGAGGACCTGGTCCATCGCGACGGTGGTGCCGGGGGAGACGTCGAGCTCGGCGACGGTGCCGGAGTGCGGGGCGGAGATGACGTGCTCCATCTTCATCGCCTCGACGACGAGCAGGCTCTGACCGGCCGTCACCTTGTCGCCGACGGCCACCTTGACGACGGTGACGGTGCCGGGCATCGGGGCGGCCAGCGTCTCCGCCCCGGCGTGGCCGCGACCGCTGAGGGCCGCGGTGACGGGGTCGTGGGCCTGGACGTGCCAGCTGTCGCCGTCCCGGCCGAGCCAGGTCCCTTCGGGGGAGCGGGCGTGGCTGAAGGTGTGCGTGACGCCGTCGAGTTCCACCGTGACGCGGTCCTCGCCCCGGCTGACGATCCGGCCCCGGGCCGGCGCGCCGGAGTCCTCGGCGAGTAGGAGCTCCGTCTCGGCGCCCGAGGGGCGGGAGCGGACCGACACCGGCTCCTGGCCCGGGAGGCGGAAGTGGTGGACCGTCCAGGCGGGGGTACCGCCCAGGCGCCAGCCGTCGCCGGCCCCGAAGGGGTCGACCCAGTTCCCGGAAGGGGAGGGGAGGGCGGGGCGGTGGGCGGCCAGCAGGGCCGCCGCCGCGAAGACCTCCGGCGGGACGCCCTCCGGGAGCAGCGTCGACAGGTCGCGCTCCACCAGACCGGTGTCCAGGTTGCCCGACACCACGTCCGGGTGCGCCAGGAGCCTGCGCAGGAAACCGGTGTTGGTCTGGACGCCCAGGATCACCGTGTCCGCCAGGGCCCCCCGCAGGATGCGCAGGGCGGTGGCCCGGTCGGGGCCGTACGCGATCACCTTCGACAGCATCGGGTCGTACGTCGAGCCGGTGTCCACCCCGGCCACCAGGCCGGAGTCCGTCCGCACGGACCCGCCCGACGGCTCGGACAGCGCCAGCACCGTCCCCCCGGAGGGCAGGAAGCCCCGCGCCGGGTCCTCCGCGCAGACGCGGGCCTCGACGGCGTGCCCGGTGAGGGTGACGTCGGCCTGGCCGAAGCCCAGCTCCGCGCCGGAGGCCACCCGCAGCTGCTGCTCCACCAGGTCCAGCCCGGTGATCAGCTCCGTCACCGGGTGCTCCACCTGGAGCCGGGTGTTCATCTCCATGAAGTAGTAGGAGGACGGGTCCCCGCCCGGGACGATGAACTCCACCGTCCCCGCGCCCACGTACCCGCACGAGCGCGCCGCCTCCACCGCCGCCGCGCCCATCGAGGCCCGCAGCTCCGGCGTCAGCAGGACCGACGGGGCCTCCTCGATCACCTTCTGGTGGCGGCGCTGGAGCGAGCACTCGCGCTCACCCAGGTGCACCACGTTCCCGTACGAGTCCGCCAGCACCTGGATCTCGATGTGCCGGGGCCGGTCCACCCAGCGCTCCACGAGCAGCGTGTCGTCGCCGAACGAGGACCTCGCCTCGCGCCGCGCCGCCGCGATCTCCTCCGCGAGCAGCCCGGCGTCCCGCACCAGCCGCATGCCCTTGCCGCCGCCGCCCGCCGAGGGCTTCAGCAGCACCGGCATGCCGATCTCCTCGGCCGCCGCGACGAGTTCGGCATCCGACAGACCGCTGCCGGACGAGCCGGGGACCACGGGCACGCCCGCCGCCTTCACCGTCTCCTTGGCCCGGATCTTGTCGCCCATCAGGGAGATCGCCTTGGCGGGCGGCCCGATGAAGGCCAGCCCCGCCTCCGCGCACGCCTGCGCGAAACCCGCGTTCTCCGCGAGGAAGCCGTACCCCGGGTGGATCGCCTCGGCCCCGCTGCGGCGGGCGGCGTCGAGCAGCCGCTCCACCGACAGGTAGCTCTCGGCGGCCGCAGCCGGGCCGATCCGGACGGCCGTGTCGGCCTCCCGTACGTGCCGGGCGTCGGCGTCCGCGTCGCTGAAGACGGCAACCGAGCGCACCCCGAGCTCCCGCAGCGTGCGGATGACCCGGACCGCGATCTCGCCCCGGTTGGCGACCAGAACAGTGCTGAACATCAGTGAGGTCCTCACGTCACATACGGAAGATGCCGAAGCCGCGATCGCCCAGCGGGGCGTTCGCGCACGCGGTCAGGGCCAGTCCCAGCACCTGCCGGGTCTCCATCGGGTCGATGACCCCGTCGTCCCACAGCCGCGCGGTGGCGTAGTAGGCGTTGCCCTGCTCCTCGTACTGCGCGCGGACCGGGGCCTTGAAGGCCTCCTCGTCGTCGGCCGGCCACTCCTGGCCCGCGCCCTCGATCTGGTCGCGCTTGACGGTGGCGAGCACCGAGGCCGCCTGCTCGCCGCCCATGACGGAGATCTTCGCGTTGGGCCACATCCACAGGAACCGCGGCGAGTACGCCCGCCCGCACATCGAGTAGTTGCCCGCGCCGTACGAGCCGCCGACCACCACCGTCAGCTTCGGGACCCGGGTGCAGGCCACGGCCGTGACCATCTTGGCGCCGTGCTTGGCGATGCCGCCGGCCTCGTAGTCGCGTCCGACCATGAAGCCGGAGATGTTCTGGAGGAAGAGGAGCGGGATCCCGCGCTGGTCGCACAGCTCGATGAAGTGCGCGCCCTTCTGGGCCGACTCGGAGAAGAGGATGCCGTTGTTGGCGACGATGCCGACCGGATGGCCGTGGATCCGGGCGAAGCCGGTGACCAGCGTCGTGCCGAACTCGGCCTTGAACTCCTGGAAGCGGGAACCGTCCACGAGGCGGGCGATGATCTCGCGGGCGTCGTACGGGGTGCGGGAGTCCACCGGGACCGCGCCGTACAGCCCGGCCGGGTCCACCTTCGGCTCCTCGGGGGCCTCCACCGACCAGGGCAGCTCCCCGCGCCCGGGCAGGGTGGCCACGATGTTCCGTACGATCCGCAGCGCGTGCGCGTCGTCCTCCGCGAGGTGGTCGGTGACGCCGGAGGTCCGGGAGTGGACCTCGCCGCCGCCCAGCTCCTCGGCCGTGACGACCTCGCCGGTGGCCGCCTTCACCAGCGGCGGGCCGCCGAGGAAGATCGTGCCCTGGCCGCGCACGATGACGGCCTCGTCGCTCATCGCCGGGACGTACGCGCCGCCCGCCGTGCAGGAGCCGAGGACGGCCGCGATCTGCGGGATGCCGGCGCCGGACATGCGCGCCTGGTTGTAGAAGATGCGGCCGAAGTGGTCCCGGTCGGGGAAGACCTCGTCCTGCATGGGGAGGAAGGCGCCGCCCGAGTCGACCAGGTAGAGGCAGGGGAGACGGTTCTCCAGGGCCACCTCCTGGGCGCGCAGGTGCTTCTTGACGGTCATCGGGTAGTACGTGCCGCCCTTGACGGTGGCGTCGTTGGCGACGATCACGCACTCGCGGCCGCTGACCCGGCCGATGCCCGCGATGACCCCGGCGGCCGGGGCCGCGCCCCCGTACATCCCCTCGGCGGCCAGCGGGGCCAGCTCCAGGAACGGGGATCCGGGGTCGAGGAGGGCGTCCACGCGGTCGCGGGGAAGCAGCTTCCCGCGGGCGGTGTGGCGGGCGCGGGCCTTGTCGCCGCCGCCGAGCCGGGCCGCGCCGAGCCGGGCGCGCAGGCCCTCGGTCAGCTCGCGGTGGGCGGCCTCGTTGGTCCGCCAGGCCTCGGACGCCGGGTCCGCGGCGCTCGTCAGCACTGGTGCCTGCTGCATCGGTCGAGCTCCCTTGCTCGGTGCACGCTGTTAATGAGCGTTAACGCATGTACCGCCTAGGTTAACGAGCGCTAACGGCCCTGTCTAGAATGGATTCCCATGAGCACCAGTGCCGCCGCCCCGACCCGTCGCGAGCAGATCCTCAGCGAGGCCGCCCGCCTCTTCGCCGAGCGCGGATTCCACGGCGTGGGCGTGGACGAGATAGGGGCCGCGGTGGGCATCAGCGGCCCCGGCCTGTACCGGCACTTCGCGGGCAAGGACGCCATGCTCGCCGAGCTGCTGGTCGGGATCAGCGAGCGGCTGCTGACCGGCGGGCGCCGCCGGGCGGAGGAAGCGGCCGGGGACCCCTCCCTGGTGCTGGCCTCGCTCATCGACGGGCACATCGACTTCGCGCTCGACGACCGGGCGCTGATCACCGTCCACGACCGGGAGCTCGACCGGCTGCGCGATGCCGACCGCAAGCTCGTGCGCCAGTTGCAGCGCCAGTACGTGGAGCTGTGGGTGGCCGTCGTGCGCGAGCTGCACCCCCGGGTGGGGGAGGCGGAGGTCCGGGTCTCCGTACACGCGGTGTTCGGCCTGCTCAACTCCACCCCGCACCTGGCGGCGCTGGGCCGGGAGGCGACCGAATCGCTGCTGCGCAGGCTCGCGCACGGATCGTTCGGGGCGCTCTCCGGGTGATCCGGCGCGTCCGCTGGGCGGGACGGACGGGACGCGTCCGCCCGGGCGGCGGCAGAATGGGCCGTATGCCGATGCCGATAGAGACGTCCGTACCCACCCGAGCCGAACTCATCGACCACCTGGTCCGCACCCGGATCGCCGGGGACGTCGCCACGCCACGCGAGAACAACCTCTCCCACTACCGCAAGCTCGCCAACGGCGATCGGCACTACTGGCTCGGCCTGGAACTGGGCGACCGCTGGGCCGACGAGCAGGACGTCCTCGCGGTGATGGCGGAGCGCTGCGGCGTCGTGGACGACCCGCAGCACCGCCAGGGCCAGGACACCATCGACCCGGAACTGACCGTCGCGGGCCTGGAGCGGCTGGCGGCCAGGCTGCGGAAGGCCGCGCTGGACCGGCAGAGCGTGCTGCTCGCCACCGGGCACCCGGGCGGCCTGCTGGACGTCCACCGGGCGACGGCGGTGGCGCTGCGCGCCGCCGGCTGCGAGATCGTGGTCATCCCGGCCGGTCTGACGGCCGACGAGGGCTCGGTCTGGCAGTTCGCGGACATCGCGGTCCTGGAGCGGGGCGCGACCCTGTGGCACACCCACTCGCCCGCGCCGATGGCGGCGATCCTGGACGGCCTGGCCGCCGCCGGGCGCCCGCAGCCGGACCTGGTCGTCGCCGACCACGGCTGGGCGGGCTGCGCCGCGCAGCGCGGCCTGGACGCGGTGGGCTACGCGGACTGCAACGACCCGGCCCTGTTCCTCGGCGAGGCCGAGGGCACCCTCCAGGTGGCGGTACCGCTGGACGACCACGTCCGTGACCCGAGGTACTACGACCCGATGGTGGCGTACCTGCTCGCGACGGCCGGTCTGCTGTAACCGGCGGACCCGGTGCGGCCCGGCCGTCGGGGGTGGCGCGGGGTCAGCGCAGCCAGCCGCCGGTGAGGTCCTGGACGGCGGAGCCGTCCAGGTCGGCGAGCTTGGTGGCGACGAACTCCCGCGCCCAGTCGGAGGTCTGGATCCGGAACGGCATCGTCTCGGCGGTCAGCGCCGCGATGATCGGCGCCGCCGCCTCCTGCGAGGTCTGGGCGTTGCCGAAGGACTGCATGGTGCGCTCGATGTAGGCCTTCAGCGCGGGGGCGTACGGACCGGCCTCGGCGAGCAGGGCCGGGACGTCGAGCCGTACGTTGGTGACGAACTCGCTGGCGACGGCGCCCGGTTCGACGACGGCCACCTGGACGCCGGTGGTGGCGGCGACCGGCGCCAGGGACTCCATGAAGCCCTCGACGGCGAACTTGGCCGCGCAGTACGACTCGTTGAACGGCTGGCCGATCATCCCGCCGACGCTCGTCACGGTGATGACCCGGCCGCCGGAGGCGCGCAGGTGGGGGAGCGCGGCCTTGGTGAGTTCGACGACGCCGAAGTAGTTGACCTCCATGGTGGACCGGACGCCCTCCATGCCGTGCTGCTCGATGGTGCCGACGAAGCCGGCGCCCGCGTTGTTCACGACGGCGTCGAGACCGCCGCGCTCGGCGACGACCTCCGCCACGCAGGAGGCGACGGATCCGGCGTCGGTCACGTCCAGCCGCTTGACCTGGACCAGGTCGGCGACGCCGGCTTCGGCGGCGGCCTCGCGCAGGGCGTCGGCCTTGGCGGTGTCGCGCATGGTGGCCACGGTGTGCCAGCCGGCCTGGGCGGCGGCCACGGCGGCGGCCAGGCCGATGCCGGAGGACGTGCCGGTGATGAGGACGGTCTTGGTGCTCATGGAGGTCTCCCTGGATTTGTGCGTGCACACACACATTATCTTTGTGTGCACGTGCACGCAACCCGGGTACTCTTTTCCCATGGCGCACAGCGAACTCAACCTGGACGGCCTCACCCCCCGCGACCACGCCTTCTACGGCCTGGTCTGGGCCGGCACCACCCTCACGGCCCGGGTCGACCAGGCCCTCACGCGCCACCACGACCTGCCGCTGTCGTGGTTCGAGGTGATGCTGTGGCTGAGCGTCCAGCACGAGCCGGTCGCCCCCTCCGAGCTGGGCGCCCGGACCCTGCTCAGCCGCAGCCAGGTCTCGCGCGTCGCCGATTCGCTCCGGGCCCGCGGCCTGGTCGAGCGGGTCCCGTCCCCGACGGACGCCCGGTCGGTGGGGATCGCCCTGACCGAGGCGGGCCGCCGTGCCTTCGCCGAGGCCGACGCCACCCGGCGCGAGGCCCTCGCCGAGGCCTTCGACGACCGCCTCGACGACATGGACATAGCCGCGCTGGAGGCGGTCTGGGCGAAGCTCAAGGCGCGGCCCGAGGCGTAGCGGATCCCTCCGCGCGGCCGGGCGGGCGGCGTTGTCAGTGCCGGCCGTTAGCGTCGCCACCGTGACGAACCCGCCGAGCGCCCGGGGCGCCCAGAACCCGCTGTCCGTACTCGTCGACGACCCGCAAGGCCGCTCCCTGGGGATGGAGTTGCCGCCGGGGACGCTGCACGACCGGCCCGGCCGCCGGAGCCGGCTGGGCGTCAGGGCGCGGCGCGAGCCGCTGCTGTGGGTCTCCGACGCGCCCGTGGGAGTGGAGGCGCTCGCCGCCTGCCGGGGCGCCGCCGTGGCCGAGGCCGGTCTGTGGGCGGTGCTGTTCCAGGAGCGGCGGGGCCTGGAGAGCTGGTGGACCCGCGACGAGCTGAACCCCGCCGCCATGTCCGACCCCGGCGACCACCACGTCGAGCCGGTGCTGCGGGAGTTCTGGAACGGGGTCGTCCCCGACCCCGAGGAGGGTGAGGGCCCCGACGGCGCCGGGCTGATCGCCCCCTTCGGCCGGGAGTGGCCTGGCCTCGCGGAATCCGGGGTGCAGCGGGAGGACCCGGAGGCGGCGGCCCTCGCGCTCGCGGCCGAGCTGGTCGGGACCGGCGTGCTGCCGAGCCCGCGCCTGGCGCTGATACCCGCCGGCCGGGGAGCCGACGTACCCACCGCGATGGGCTGGCGCGGCCCGGTGAACCACGAGGCGGACACGGCCCTGATCAGCACCGTCCTGCGGTCCTGGGAGGACCGCTTCGGCGCCCGCGTCCTAGCCCTCGGCTTCGACGAACTCCACCTGTCCGTGGCGGCCCCGCCCCTGACGACGGCCGCGTCGCTGCCGGTCGCCGCCGAGCACTTCGCCTTCTGCCCCGACAACGTCTGGCAGGGCTCCGGCAGCGTGCGCGCCTACGCGGACGAGGGCGTCACCGGCTCCGGCCACTGGGGCTTCTGGTGGGACTGACCCCGGGCGCGGCGGGGGTCGTAAGACCTAGGCGCGCGGGACGCGCACCACGCCCTCCTGGATGACGGTGACGGCCAGCCGGCCGTCCTGCGTCCAGATCCGGGCCTGCCCCAGGCCCCGCCCGGCGGAGGACGAGGGCGACTCCTGGTCGTACAGCAGCCACTCGTCCGCGCGGAACGGCCGGTGGAACCACATCGCGTGGTCGAGCGAGGCGCCCACCACGTCGCCGACGGCCCAGCCGCCCCGGCCGTGCGCGAGCAGCACCGAGTCCAGCAGGGTCATGTCCGAGACGTACGTGGCCAGGCAGGTGTGCAGCAGGGCGTCATCGCGCTCCAGCTTCCCGGCCGTGCGGAACCACACCTGCGTCCGCGGCTCCACCGGCTCGCCGACGCTGCCCCACGGCGGGGTCGTCGCGTACCGCAGGTCCACCGCGCCGCGCGCCTCGATCAGCCGCTCCACCGTGCCCGGGTCGCGGAAGATCTCCCGGTACGCGGGCAGCGACTCGGCGGCGGTCGGCAGGGTCTCCGGGTCGGGCGCGTCCGGCATCGCGCTCTGGTGCTCCAGGCCCTCCTCGTACGTCTGGAACGACGCGGAGAGGTGGAAGATCGGCTGCCCGTGCTGGACGGCGACGACCCGGCGCGTGGTGAAGGAGCGCCCGTCGCGGATCCGGTCCACCGCGTACACGATGGGCGCGCCCGGGTCCCCGGCGCGCAGGAAGTACGAGTGCAGCGAGTGCGCCGTCCGGTCCCCGGGCACGGTGCGGCCGGCCGCGACCAGCGCCTGCGCCGCTACCTGCCCGCCGAACACGCGCGGTACCAGCGCCGAACGGCTGGTACCGCGGAAGATGTCCTCCTCGATCTGCTCCAGGTCGAGCAGGTCGAGGAGGGTCGTCAGTGCCTCGTTCATGAGGGGAAGGGTAAGTGCGGGAGGGACGAGTCCCCTGGCCCGACGGTCCCTTACAGCCCCATCGACTTGGCGATGATGGACTTCATGACCTCGCTGGTGCCGCCGTAGATGCGGTTCACGCGGTTGTCGGCGTACAGGCGGGCGATCGGGTACTCGTTCATGTAGCCGTAGCCGCCGTGCAGCTGGAGGCACTTGTCGATGACGCGGTGCGCGACCTCGGTGCAGAACAGCTTCGCGGAGGCGGCCTCGGCGGCGGTCAGCTCACCGGCGTCCAGGGCCTCCAGGGCGCGGTCGGCGACGGCCTCGGCCGCGTCCACCTCGGCCTGGCAGGCGGCCAGCTCGAACTTGGTGTTCTGGAAGTGCGCGACCGGCTTGCCGAAGACGGTGCGCTCGGTCACGTACTGCTGCGCGAACCGGATGGCGGCCTTGGCCTGCGCGTACGCGCCGAAGGCGATGCCCCAGCGCTCGGAGGGCAGGTTGGCGCCGAGGTAGTAGAAGCCCTTGTTCTCCTCGCCCATCAGGTCCTCGACCGGGACCTTGACGTCGACGAAGGCCAGCTCGGCGGTGTCGGAGGTGCGCAGGCCCAGCTTGTCGAGCTTGCGGCCGATCGAGTAGCCCTCGGACTTGGTGTCCACGGCGAAGAGGGAGATGCCGAAGCGGCGGTCGTCCTCGCGCGGGGCGGAGGTGCGGGCGCAGACGATCACGCGGTCGGCGTGGACGCCACCGGTGATGAAGGTCTTGGAGCCGTTGAGGACGTAGTGCGTGCCGTCCTCGGAGAGCTTGGCGGTGGTCTTCATGCCCGCGACGTCGGAGCCGGTGCCCGGCTCGGTCATCGCCAGGGCCCACATCTCCTCACCGGAGACGAACTTCGGCAGGTAGCGCTTCTTCTGCTCGTCGTCGGCCAGCATCTTGATGTAGGGGAGGGCGAGCAGCACGTGCACGCCGGAGCCGCCGAAGTTGACGCCCGCGCGGGAGGTCTCCTCGTAGAGGACGGCCTCGAACTTGTGGGTGTCCAGGCCCGCGCCGCCGAACTCCTCGGGGACGTTGATCCCGAAGATGCCCAGCTCGCCGAGCTTGTAGTAGAAGTCGCGCGGCGCCTGGCCGGCGGCGAACCACTCGTCGTAGACGGGGACGACCTCGGCCTCGATGAAGTCGCGGATGGTCTCGCGGAACGCCTCGTGGTCCTCGCTGAAAACGGTACGGCGCACTGTGGCGGCCCTCCTCTTTGCGGCTAAACCGCCCGCCGCTCTCGCGGAGGTGGTTGCGCGCCGTCGTGGTCGCTCAGGCAACGGCGGATGTCTAAGCGCTTGCTCAATTTAAGTTACCGGCGAGTTGTCCTGCCTGTCCAGAGTCCGTAGCGCGAACCACAGTTCCATCCGGGTGTCCGGGTCGTCGAGGTCGCGCCCGAGCAGGGCGGTGCAGCGGGCGACGCGCTGGCGGACGGTGTTGCGGTGCACCCCGAGGGCGGCCGCCGTCCGGTCCCAGCTGCCGTGGTGGGCCAGCCAGGCCCGCAGGGTCCGCACCTGCTCCGGGGCCAGCGGGGCGAGCAGCTCCCGCGCATGGGTCAGCGCCTCCGCCGGATCGAGGAGCGCGTCCAGGCCCCCAGCGGTGTGCCGGGCCAGCGGCGCCCGGGCCGCCTCCGCGCGCCGCAGCGCCCGCCGGGCCTGGGCCTCGGCGCCGGCCAGCGCCCCGGGGTCCGCCGGCGCGCTCACCCCCAGGCGCCAGCCGGGCAGCGGGCCGGGCTCCCGCTCGGCCAGCAGGCGCACCTCCTCCCCGCGGGCGTCCACGAGTACGGTGCCCAGCGCCGCCGCGAGGGCCTGCGGATCCCCCGTGCCCCGGGCGTGCACCACGTGCCAGGGGCCGGGGCCGAGCGCCTCGGCGGGGGAGCCGCCGAGCAGCAGCCGGGTCAGCGCCCCGGCCTCCGTCCCGGCCGGCCGGTGCGTAGTGAGCAGCGTCAGCAGGACGGCGGCGATCGCGGTGATCGCGTGATCGCCCGGGGTGCGGTCCGGGACGGCGACCCCGAGCACCTGGCCCTCGCCGCCCAGGGGGTACGCCGTCAGCTGCCACCCCGCCGCGGCGTCGGTCGCGGTGGCCGGGCCGCCCGGGGCCCCGACCCGGGTGAGGAGCGCGGCCAGCGCCCCGGCGGCCTCGGGGGGCAGGTCCCGCCCGGCGTGCCGGGTCGCTGCCTGACCGGTGCCTTGGCCCGCGCTCTGTCCCGCGTCCTGCCCCGTGCCCTGGCCCGCGTCCCGCCCCGGGTCCTGTCCTCCCGCCGGGAGCAGGGTGGCGTGGCCGCCCAGGGTCGCCGCCAGCCGGCGCAGCAGCGCCGGTACCGGATCGGGCCGGGCGGCGGCCGCGGCCAGCGACTGCTGGGCCTCGGTCACCCGGCGCAGCTCCCGGGTCCGGGCCTCGGCCATCAGCCGCCACACGGTGCGGGCGACCGCGGTGAAGGGGGTGCGCGGCGGGACCTCCAGCAGCGGCAGCCCGTGCCGCGCGCAGGCGGCGGCCAGCTCCGGGGGCACCTCCTCGTACACCGGCGCCACGCCGAAGCCGAGCGCGGCCGCGCCCGCCGCGACGAGCCGGGCGACGTACGCGTCGGCGTCCGCCTCCAGCTGGGCGCCCGCGGTGAGCAGCAGCTCCCCGCCCAGCAGATAGGGGGAGGGGTCCGCCATCTCGGAGGCGTGGACGGCGTGCACCGCGACGGCCGGGGCCCGCTCGCCCGCGCCGGTCAGGGCGCGCAGCCCGAGTTCCCGGTCGGCGAGGAGGGCCGTGAGCTCGACCCCGGGCGTGGGCGGCGTGGCCGAGGCGGAGGAGGTGGCCGGCATGGATACTCCGTACACATCGAGGGTGGCCTGTGGATGAAACGTACACTTCGCGGCCCCCGGGAGGCGGCTTACGCTCGAAGGACCGCACACGTCAGTACAAAAACACACAAAGGGGCACCCCTCATGAGCACGCAGCCGCGCGGACCCGTCGACTCCTCCCGCATCCCGCGCTACGCGGGCCCCGCCACCTTCGCGCGCCTGCCCCGCCTCGACGAGGTCGGCTCCGCCGACGTCGCCGTCGTCGGCGTCCCGTTCGACTCCGGTGTCTCGTACCGCCCCGGCGCCCGCTTCGGCGGCAACGCGATCCGCGAGGCCTCCCGCCTGCTGCGCCCGTACAACCCCGCGCAGGACGCCTCCCCCTTCGCGCTGGCCCAGGTCGCCGACGCCGGTGACATCGCGGTGAACCCCTTCAACATCAACGAGGCCGTCGAGACGGTCGAGGCCGCCGCCGACGAGCTGCTCGGCGCCGGCTCCCGCCTGATGACCCTCGGCGGCGACCACACCATCGCCCTCCCGCTGCTCCGCTCGGTCGCCAAGAAGCACGGCCCCGTCGCCCTGCTCCACTTCGACGCCCACCTCGACACTTGGGACACGTACTTCGGCGCCGAGTACACGCACGGCACCCCGTTCCGCCGCGCGGTGGAGGAGGGCATCCTCGACACCGAGGCGCTCTCCCACGTCGGCACCCGCGGCCCGCTGTACGGCAAGCAGGACCTCGACGACGACGCCAAGATGGGCTTCGGCATCGTCACCTCGGCCGACGTCTACCGGCGCGGCGCCGACGAGGTCGCGGACCAGCTGCGCCAGCGCATCGGCGACCGTCCGCTGTACATCTCGATCGACATCGACGTGCTCGACCCGGCGCACGCGCCCGGCACCGGCACCCCGGAGGCCGGCGGCATGACCTCCCGCGAGCTGCTGGAGATCATCCGCGGCCTGTCGTCCTGCAACCTCGTTTCCGCCGACGTCGTCGAGGTCGCCCCGGCGTACGATCACGCCGAGATCACCTCGGTCGCGGCCTCGCACACCGCGTACGAGCTCACCACGATCATGAGCCGTCAGATCGCGGCGGCGAAGGCGAAGGGCAACTAAGCACCGTGACGCACGACCACGACCTGGTACTCCGTCCCACCGAGGTCCAGCGGGCGGCCGCCCTCGCGCCGCCGCCGGGCCGGACGGGCGGGGACCTGGTCGTGGAGACGCTGTGCTCCCTCGGCGCGAACACCGTCTTCGGCCTGCCGGGGCGGCGCGCGCTCGCCCTCTTCGACGCCGTGGGCCGCTCCGACCTGCGGTTCGTCGGTCTGCGTACGGAGAACAACGCGGGGTTCGCGGCGGACGCGTACGGCCGGATGACCGGCGAGGCGGTGCCGCTGCTCCTGTCCGCCGGCCCGGCCGCCCTGATGGCGCTGCCCGCCCTGGCGGAAGCCGCGGCGGCCTCCGCCCCGGTCGTGGCGATCTGCGCGCAGGTCCCGGTCGCGGGCCTCGGCGGCGGCCGCCGCGGCCACCTGGGCGAGCTGCGCGACCAGTCCGCCTCCTTCCGCGAGGTGGTCAAGTCGGTCCACAGCGCGCGCACCCCCTCCCAGATCCCCTCGGTGATCGCGGAGGCCTGGGAGTCGGCGCTGACGGCACCGCCCGGTCCGGTGTACGTCGAGATCCCGGAGGACGTCCTGCGCGACGAGACCGTGATCCCGCAGGTCACGGGTGTGGACGCGACCCCGCACGAGCTGGCGCCGCGACCCGAGCTGACCGCCGTGGCCGCGCACTGGCTGGAGAACGCCGCCCGCCCGGTGATCATCGCGGGCGGCGGGGTCATCCGCTCGGACGCGGCGGGCAAGCTGCGCCTGCTCGCGGAGCGGCTCAACGCGCCGGTGGTCACCACCTACGGCGGCAAGGGCGCCTTCCCCTGGACCCACCCGCTGTCCCTCCGGTCCTGGCTGGAGGACCGCCACACGACGGACTTCCTGGAGGACGCGGACGTCCTGCTGGTCGTGGGCTCCGGCCTCGGCGAGCTGTCCTCGAACCACCACACGTTCTTCCCGACGGGCCGGGTCGTCCAGATCGAGGCGGACCTCGGCAAGCTGGAGTCCAACCACGCGGCCCTCGGCATCCACGCGGACGCCCGGCTGGCGCTCCAGGCCCTGCTGGAAACGGTCGCCGGACGCGAGGACCCGACGGCGCCGGAACGCGTCCGCCTGCTCCTCGCGGACATCGCGGCCCGCACGACGCCCCAGGCGCAGGCTCCGGAACACCAACTCCTGGCCTCGATCCGAGCGGCCCTCCCCCCGCGCTCCCCGTCCTTCTGGGACATGACGGCCCTGTCCTGCCGGGCCTGGTCCGCGTTCGACCCGAAGCATCCCAACACCATGCACTCCGCCCAGGGCGCGGGCGGCCTCGGCTACGCCTTCCCGGCGGCCCTCGGCGCGGCCGTCGCGGAACCGGGCACCCCGGTCCTGGCCGTCTCCGGCGACGGCGGCGCCATGTACGCGATCGCCGAACTGGCCACGGCCGTCCAGCACGCCCTGGACGTCACCTGGCTGATCGTGGACGACGGCGACGACGAAGCCCCGCGCGAGACGGCCGCGGACCCGGCCCGCCCCGACTTCGCCGCCCTGGCGGCCTCCTTCGGAGTCCCGGCGACGACCACCACCCCGCAGTCCCTCCGCGCCGATCTCACCAAGGCCCTCAAAACCCCGGGCCCCTCCCTCGTACTCCTCCACCCCCGCGGGGCTCGGGCGTAGAGACGTCGCGGGGCATGGCGGCCGCGAACGGGTGAGGGGTCCCCCGGACGGGGGATGTGGGCATGCGGCGTCACGCACGGGAGTGCGATTGTTGCGGCGGGATGAAATCCGCCGGTCGGGGCGTTGGGGGAGGCGGCAGGACCGGACCAACGGGGAGGCATCACGTGGCGGCGGCAGAGACGGCGGCTCAGGGGAAACAGGGCTGGGGCAGGAGGCTCGCCGCCTACACCTGGCGGTACAAGGTCAATGTGCTGCTCGCGCTCGGGTCCTCGCTGGCCGGCATGGCCGTCTTGGCGTTCGTGCCGCTGGTCACCAGGGTGATCATCGACGACGTCATCGGTGACAAGACCAAGTCCATGGGCGTCTGGGCCGGGCTGCTCATAGCCGCCGCGGTCCTCGTCTACGTACTGACCTACATACGCCGGTACTACGGCGGACGGCTCGCGCTCGACGTGCAGCACGACCTGCGCACCGACATGTACGACACCATCGCCCGCCTCGACGGCCGGCGCCAGGACGAGCTGTCGACCGGCCAGGTCATCGGGCGGGCCACCAGCGACCTCCAGCTCATCCAGGGGCTGCTCTTCATGCTCCCGATGACCATCGGGAACTTCCTCCTCTTCGGGATATCCCTCGGCGTCATGCTGTGGCTGTCCCCGCTGCTGACCCTCGTCGCGCTGCTCATGGCCCCCGCCCTCTGGTTCATCGCCAAGCGCAGCCGCAAGCGGCTCTTCCCCGCCACCTGGTACGCCCAGGGCCAGGCCGCCGCCGTCGCGGGCGTCGTCGACGGCGCCGTGACCGGCGTCCGCGTCGTCAAGGGCTTCGGGCAGGAGGAGCAGGAGACCGGCAAGCTGCGCGCCGCCGGCCGCCTGCTGTTCGCCGGGCGGATGCGGACCATCCGCCTCAACTCGCGTTACACCCCCGCCCTCCAGGCCGTGCCCGCCCTCGCCCAGGTCGCCATGCTGGCCCTCGGCGGCTGGATGGCCGCCCGCGGCCAGGTGACCCTCGGCACCTTCGTCGCCTTCTCCACCTACCTCGCCCAGCTCGTCGGCCCCGTCCGCATGCTGGCCATGGTGCTCACCGTCGCCCAGCAGGCCCGCGCCGGCGTCGAGCGGGTCTGCGAGCTCATCGACACCGAGCCCTCGATCCGCGAAGGTGCGGCCGAACTGCCCGCCGACGCGCCCGCCACCGTCGAGTTCGAGGACGTGGCCTTCGGATACGACCCCGGGCGCCCCGTCCTCGACGGCTTCTCCCTCTCCCTCGCCGAAGGCGAGACCGTCGCCCTCGTCGGGGCCTCCGGTTCCGGGAAGTCCACCGTCTCCCTCCTCCTGCCGCGCTTCTACGACGCCGACCGCGGCACCGTCCGCGTCGCGGGGCGCGACGTCCGCGAGCTGACGTACGACTCGCTGCGCGCCGCCATCGGCCTGGTCCCGGAGGACTCCTTCCTCTTCTCCGACACCATCCGCGCCAACATCGCCTTCGGGCACCCCGCCGCCACCGACGCGCAGGTCGAGGCGGCCGCCCGCGCCGCCCAGGCCGAGGGGTTCATCCAGGCCCTGCCCGCCGGGTACGACACCAAGGTCGGCGAGCAGGGGCTCACCCTCTCCGGCGGCCAGCGCCAGCGCATCGCCCTCGCCCGGGCGATCCTCACCGACCCCCGGCTGCTGCTCCTCGACGACGCCACCTCCGCCGTCGACGCCCGCGTCGAGCACGAGATCCACGAGGCGCTGCGGACCGTCATGGCCGGCCGCACCACGCTGCTGATCGCCCACCGCCGCTCCACGCTCGCGCTGGCCGACCGGATCGCCGTCCTCGACCGCGGCCGGCTCGCCGACATCGGCACGCACGCCGAGCTGGAGCGCCGCTCGCCCCTCTACCGCCGGCTGCTCACCGACCCGGACGCGCTCGGCGCCGGCTCGCCGCGCACCCCCGAAGCGCCCGTGCTGAGCGAGTTCGAGCGGGAGATCGAGCGGGAGATCGAGCGCGATCTGGAAGGGGACATCGAGCGCGACATCGAGCTTGAGGCCGAGATCGACTCCGAGCCGGTGAACGCCAAGCGCCGGGTCGCCGACGGGGTGACCCCCGAGCTCTGGCGCCGCCAGGAGGAGAGCGAGGGCTCCGGCGCTCCCGCCCCCGGGGCCGCCATGGCCGGCATGCCGGCCACCCCCGAACTGCTCGCGCAGGTGGCCGCGCTGCCGCCCGCCGAGGACACCCCCGATGTGGACGAGACCCGCGCCGCGGCCGCCGAGGAGAGCTATGGTCTGCGCCGGCTGCTGCGCGGCTTCTGGGCGCCGCTCGCCATCAGCCTCGCCCTCGTCGCCCTCGACGCCGGCTCCGGGCTGCTCCTGCCGATCCTGATCCGGCACGGCATCGACAAGGGCGTCGAGGACGCCGTCCTCAGCGCCGTCTGGGCGGCCGCCGGCCTCGCCCTCGTCGTCGTCGTGGCGCAGTGGGCCGCGCAGTTCGCCGAGACCCGGATGACCGGCCGTACCGGCGAGCGCGTGCTGTACGCGCTCCGCGTCAAGATCTTCGCCCAGCTCCAGCGCCTCGGCCTCGACTACTACGAGCGCGAGCTGACCGGCAAGATCATGACCCGGATGACCACCGACGTGGACTCCCTCTCCAGCTTCCTGCAGACCGGGCTCGTCACCGCCGTCGTCTCCGTCTTCACCTTCTTCGGCATCCTGATCGCGCTGCTCGTCCTCGACGTCGAGCTCGCCCTGATCGTCTTCGTGACCCTGCCCGTGCTGGTCGTCGCCACCGTCGTGTTCCGCCGCAGGTCGGTCGCCGCCTACGAGCTCGCCCGCGACCGGGTCAGCCTGGTCAACGCCGACCTCCAGGAGTCCGTCTCCGGGCTGCGCATCGTCCAGGCCTTCCGCCGGCAGGGTTCCGGCGCCGCCCGGTTCGCCGAGCGGAGCGACTCGTACCGCGAGGCCCGGGTGCGCGGGCAGTGGCTGATATCGGTCTACTTCCCGTTCGTGCAGCTGCTGTCCTCGGGCGCCGCGGCCGCCGTGCTGATCGTCGGCGCGGGCCGGGTCGAGGCCGGCACCCTCACCACCGGCGCGCTGGTGGCGTACCTGCTCTACATCGACCTGTTCTTCGCCCCCGTGCAGCAGCTCTCCCAGGTCTTCGACGGGTACCAGCAGGCCACCGTCTCCCTCGGCCGGATCCAGGGCCTGCTGCGCGAGCCCACCAGCACCCCCCGCCCCGCCGCTCCGCGCGAGGTCGCGGGGCTGCGCGGCGAGATCGCCTTCGAGGACGTCCGCTTCGCCTACGGCACCGCCGAGGAGCGGGGGGAGAAGGGGGAGGCGCTGGCCGGAATCAGCCTGCGGATACCCGCCGGGCAGACCGTCGCCTTCGTCGGCGAGACCGGCGCCGGCAAGTCCACGCTGGTCAAGCTCGTGGCCCGGTTCTACGATCCGACCTCCGGCCGGGTCACCGCCGACGGCACCGATCTGCGGGAGCTCGACATGACCGCGTACCGCCACCGCCTCGGAGTGGTCCCGCAGGAGCCGTACCTCTTCCCGGGGACGGTCCGCGACGCCATCGCCTACGGGCGGCCCGGGGCGGGCGACGCCGAGGTGGAGGCGGCCGCCCGCGCGGTCGGCGCCCACGACATGATCGCCACCCTGGACGGCGGCTACCTGCACGCCGTCTCCGAGCGCGGCCGCAACCTCTCGGCCGGCCAGCGCCAGCTGATCGCGCTGGCCCGCGCCGAACTCGTCGACCCGGACGTGCTGCTGCTGGACGAGGCCACGGCCGCGCTCGACCTCGCCTCCGAGGCACAGGTCAACCGGGCCACCGAGCGGCTCGCGGGCAAGCGCACCACCCTGGTCGTGGCGCACCGGCTGACCACCGCCGCCCGCGCCGACCGGGTCGTGGTGATGGACCGGGGCCGGGTCGTGGAGGACGGCCCGCACGCCGAACTCCTGGCCCGCGGCGGCCGGTACGCCGAGCTGTGGCGGACCTTCGTCGGGGAGGACGAGCGGGCCGCCGCCTGAGCCCGCTGCCTGAGCCCTGACCTGGCGCTTCCCAGGAGTGCCCTTTCGGACCCCCCGGACGGCCGTTGCCGCGTGCAACCATCCGGGGGGTCCGCGCGTCGTACGTGCGTACGTACGGCGGTGTCGTGTGCGACCGATCGGGGGACAGCGTGAGTGACGGAGGCAAGAGGCCCGGCCGACGGGCCGTGCTCCTCGGGGTGTTGGGGTCGGCCCTGTGGTTCTGCGTCGGCGGGGTGCTGATGGCGCCCCCGGCGCAGGCGGCGAGCGGGGGCTGTCCGGGCCGGCTGGTCAGCTCGCTGCCCTTCTCCACGGGTGAGGTGCGCGTCTACAAGAGCCGCACCCAGGCGTGCGCCATGACCGTCGCGAACCACCCCGGCGAGCGCCGCGCGATGTCGGTGAGCATCCAGCCGCGTGGCGGAGTCCCGGTGGGCGATTCCGGGCGATTCACCCGCTACGCCGGGCCTGTCACCGTTGGTGCGATCAACCGATGTGTGTATGTAAAGGGAAGCGTGGGGGCCGGTTCGGTCGCTTCCGGCTGGATTCTGTGCTGATCAGCGCCTGAACCGCAGGTCGGCCGGGCCGGGCCGGGGCCGGACCTGGCCCGAAAGGCAGCTCTTGACGGCCCAACTAGGTCTGGTCATCCATGTGTTGATCCCGCTAGGTTCACGCGCACCGCAGTGAACTGAAGGGGAGGGTCAATGCGCAAGACGCTCGGATGGCTGCTGTCGCTCGTGGTGCTCATCGGCACCATGGGCGCGGCCGGATTCACGGCACAGGCGGCCACAGCCGCCGGTCCCGCCGCCGGCGCGGACATCAAGGACCAGATTCTCGCCGTCCCGGGGATGAGCCTGGTCGAGGAGAAGCCGTACCCGGGGTACCGCTTCTTCGTCCTGAACTACACGCAGCCGGTGGACCACAAGAACCCCTGGAAGGGCACCTTCCAGCAGCGCCTGACGCTGCTGCACAAGGACACGTCCCGGCCGACCGTGTTCTTCACCTCCGGCTACAACGTGAACACCTCGCCGCGGCGCAGTGAGCCGACGACGATCGTCGACGGCAACCAGGTGTCTCTGGAGTATCGATTCTTCACGCCCTCCCGGCCCGATCCGGCCAACTGGGCGAACCTGGACATCTGGCAGGCCGCCAGCGACCAGCACCGCATCTTCACCGCCCTGAAGAAGATCTACACCAAGAACTGGCTCGCCACGGGCGCCAGCAAGGGCGGTATGACGGCCACCTACTACGAGCGCTTCTACCCGCGTGACATGGACGGTGTCGTCGCGTACGTCGCGCCCAACGACGTGGTCAACAACGAGGACTCGGCCTACGACCGCTTCTTCACCAAGGTCGGCACCAAGGAGTGCCGCGACAAGCTGAACGCCGTACAGCGCGAGGCCCTCGTCCGCCGTGACGCGCTGGAGGTCAAGTACGCGGCCACCGCGGCCCAGAACGGCTGGACCTTCAACACCGTCGGCAACCTCGACAAGGCCTACGAGGCCGTCGTGCTCGACTACGTGTGGGCCTTCTGGCAGTACAGCCTGCTCTCCGACTGCGGGGGGATCCCGACGGCCGCCACCGCGACCGACCAGGAGATCTGGGACTCGATCGACACCATCTCCGGCTTCTCGGCCTACACCGACCAGGGCCTGGAGACGTACACGCCGTACTACTACCAGGCGGGTACGCAGCTTGGCGCGCCCACGATCAAGCTGCCGCACCTGGGCAGCCTGAGCCGCTACGGCTACCAGGGCCCGCGCAACTTCGTGCCCCGTGACATCCCGATGTCCTTCCAGCCGAAGGCCATGACGGACGTCGACAACTGGGTCCGCGAGAACGCCAACCAGATGCTGTTCGTGTACGGGCAGAACGACCCGTGGGGTGCCGAACCGTTCCACCTCGGCTACGGGGTGCGCGACAGCTACGTGATGATCGCGCCCGGCGCCAACCACGGCGCGAGCGTCTCCAAGCTCCTGGACGGCGAGCGGACGCTGGCCACCGCGAAGATCCTGCAGTGGGCCGGGGTGGCCCCGGCCGCCACGCTCGCCGACACGGGCCGCGCGACGCCGCTGGCAAAGCCGGACGCGCGGCTCGACCAGCGGGAGCTGGAGCGCGAGCCGCAGCTGCGCCCGTAGCTCCCGGGTAGCCCCAGGGCCACGGGAGGGCGGGGCGTCAGCCGTACGCCAGCCCGTGGCCCAGCGGGTAGCGGCCGGGCACCGGTACCGGGAGCCGGCCGGCCGGCCGGGCCGCCCCGGTGATCACCCGGGCCGCGGCCCGCAGCTCCACGTCCGTCCAGGAGTACGTCGCCAGCTCCGCCGCGCACCGCGGCAGCCGGGCCGGGTCGTACGGATTGCGGATCGCGACCACGACCACCGGCACGCCCGTGGCCAGCAGCTCCGTCACCAGCGTGCGCTGCGGACTCTCCCCGTCGGGCACGTTGTACGTGCACACCAGCACCGCGGCGTGGCCCGGGGCCGCCGCCACCGCCCGCGCCGGCGCCACCGCGCTCGCCCGGCAGCCCAGCGCGGTCAGCTCCCGGGCCAGTACCGAGGTGGGGGGTCCCGTCGTACCACTGGGGGAGGCCGGGTCGGTCCCGGTCACCAGCAGCCGGGGCGCGGCCCCCGCATCCAGCGGGAGCAGCTTGTCGGGATTGGCCAGCAGGGTCGTCGTACCGGCCGCGATCGCGTCGGCCGCCGCCAGATGGGCGGCCGTGCCCGTCGCCGCGTCCACCCGCTCGGCCGAGGTGTACGGGTCGTCGAACAGGCCCCGGCGGGCCTTCAGTTCCAGGATCCGCAGCACCGACTCCTCGATCCGGGCTTCGGACAGCTCGCCCGCCGCCACGGCCGCCAGCACGGAGCGCTGCGCCAGGGCCAGGTCCGGGGCGTTCAGCAGCTGGTCGCAGCCCGCCTTCAGGGCCAGGACCGGAACCCGGTCGTCCCCGTACTTCTGGCGGACCCCGGCCATGTCCAGCGCGTCCGTGACCACCACGCCCCGGAAGCCCAGCCGTTCGCGCAGGATCCCGGTCACGACGGGGTGCGAGAGCGTCGCCGGATCCTGCGAGGGATCGAGCGCGGGAAAGACGATGTGCGCCGTCATCACGGCGTCCACGCCCGCCGCCACGGCCGCCCGGAACGGGGGCTCGTCCAGCTCCTCCCACTGCGCGCGGGTGTGCCGCATCACCGGCAGCCCCACGTGACTGTCGGTCTCGGTGTCGCCGTGGCCCGGGAAGTGCTTGGCGGTGGCCGCCACTCCCGCGCCCTGGTAGCCCCGGACCTGCGCCGCGACCAGCCCCGCCACCGCCCGCGGGTCCGAGCCGAAGGACCGTACGCCGATCACCGGGTTGGCCGGGTTCACGTTCACGTCGGCCACCGGCGCGTAGTCCTGCCGGATCCCCATCGAGGCCAGTTCGGTGCCCGCGATGCGCCCGGCCCGGCGGGCGGCGTCGGTGGAACGCCCGGCGCCCAGCGCCATCGCCCCCGGCAGCAGGGTCGCGGGCTTGCCGATCCGGGCGATGATCCCGTGCTCCTGGTCGGTGGAGAGCAGCAGCGGGACGCCGGCGCCGGTCGCGGCGGCCGCCCGCTGGAGGCCGTTGGACAGCTCGGCGATCTGGTGCGGGGTGCGGGTGTTCTGGGCCCAGGCGAAGTAGATGACCCCGCCCAGGTGGTAGCGGGAAACCAGCTCGGCGGCCGTGCGGACCCCGAACTGGGCCAGGTTCTTCTCGGCGTCCGCCGGGTCGGGATCGGTCGCCGAATGCCCGTACGCCCGCGATACGAAGAGCTGCCCGACCTTCTCCTCCAGGCTCATCCGGCCCAGCAGCCGGGCGGCCTGCTCCGGTCCGGGCGCCCGGTCCCCGGGCCGCGGGTCGTCGGGCGCCGGCCGCGGGTCGTCGGGCACGGGCCGCGGCCGGTCGGGCGTCGGCCGGGAGCCCCTGGCGGCGGAGGCGGCCCCGCCGGCCGTGACGGCGGCGAGGGCGGCCGCGGCGAGCAGGGTCCGGCGTGAGGCGTGGTACGACACGCGCCGGACCCTACTGCGGGGCCGCGCCCGCCGGCCGGGGGACACTCGCCGCGTCCCCCGGAAGGGGCGCCTCCTGGGCCACCCGGGGCCAGTGCTCCCGGAGCGTCCGGACCGCCTCCGTGATCGCCGGGCGGCGCGCGGCCCCGGTCCGCCACAGGGCGTACAACCGGCGTACGGGCGCGGGTTCGAGCGGTACGGCCACCGCCCCGGCGGGCAGCCGGCCGGTACCGAGGCGGGGGACGACGGCCACCCCGAGCCCGGCCGCGACCAGCGCCACGACGGTGTGGTTCTCCTCGGCGACGTGCGCGACGTCCGGCTCGAACCCGGCCGTCCGCAGGGTCCGCATCAGCCAGTCGTGGCAGACCCGGCCGGGCGGCTGGCAGACCCAGCGCTGGCCGCCGAGATCCGCCCGCCGGATCACCCTCCGGGTGGTGAAGGGGTGGCCCTCGGGTACGACGAGTTCACAGCGGTCGTCCCCGATCACCGCCTGCTCGACGCCCTCGGGCGCCGGCAGCGGGGCGATGTCCCAGTCGTGCGCCACCGCCAGATCGGTGACGCCCCGGGCCACCAGGTCCACCGAGAGGTGCGGGTCCACCTCGGTGAGCCGGACGTCCAGCGCCGGGTGCCGGCCGGCCAGGTCGGCCAGCACCCCCGGCAGCAGCCCGCGCGCGGCCGAGGCGAAGGCGGCCACCCGCAGCAGCCCGCTCGGCAGCCCGCGCCGCTCCTCCAGGGTGGTCTCGGCCCGCTCGACGATCGCCAGCAACTCCTGCGCGGTGTCGGCCAGGTGCCGGGCCTCGTCGGTGAGCGCGACGCCGCGCCCGCGCCGCTCCAGCAGCGTGGTCCGGGTCTCGCGCTCCAGCTTGGCGATCTGCTGGGAGACGGCCGAGGGGGTGTAGCCGAGGGCGGCCGCGGCGCCCGCGACCGAGCCGTGGACGGAGACGGCGTGCAGGGCGCGGAGCCGGGAGAGGTCGAGCATGCGGCCCATCGTAGGCAGCCCCGCGCCCGCCCGGGATCCGTAAGCGATGCTTCATCCATTCCGGAAGAGATCCGCGCTGGTGCTACATGGTCCGGGCGCCGATGCTCGGATCATGCGTCCCGTACACACCGCACTCGCCGTCCTCGTCGCCGCCGTCTGGGGCTTCAACTTCGTCGTCATCCAGATCGGGCTCGGCCACTTCCCGCCGCTGCTCCTGTCCGCCCTGCGCTTCCTCGTCGCCGCCGTGCCCGCCGTGTTCTTCGTCGGGCGGCCCAAGGTCGCCTGGAAGTGGATCCTGGGGGTCGGCGCGTTCCTCGGGATCGCCAAGTTCGGCCTGCTCTTCACGGGGATGGACGCCGGGATGCCGGCCGGGCTGTCCTCGCTCGTGCTCCAGATCCAGAGCGTCTTCACCGCCGTCCTCGCCGCCGTCGTCCTGCGCGAGCGGCCCGGCCGGGTGCGGGTGTTCGGCATGGGCGTCGCGCTCGCCGGGATCGCCGTCGCAGCCGTGGACGGCGGAACCTCCGGGCCCGTGCTCGGCTTCACGCTGGTCGTGGCGGCCGCCGCCTGCTGGGGCGTGTCCAACGTACTGACCCGCAAGGCGGCCCCGCCCGACGCGATGAACTTCATGGTGTGGGTGTGCACCGTCCCGGTGCTGCCGCTGTTCGCGCTCTCGCTCCTGTTCGAGGGGCCCGCGCGGGACCTGGCCGCGCTGCGCGGCCTGGACTGGTCCGGGGCGGCCGTCATCGCGTACGTGGCGTGGGTGTCCACCGTGTTCGGCTTCGGCGCGTGGAGCTACCTGATGCGGCGCTACCCGGCCTCCTCGGTGGCGCCGTTCTCGCTGCTGGTGCCGGTGTTCGGGATGTCCTCGGCGGCGCTGGTGCTGGGCGAGGAGATCTCGGCACTGCGCTGGGTGGCGGCGCTGCTGCTGGTCGGCGGGGTGGCCGCGACCTCGCTGGCCCCGGCGCGTACGGGGGTCCGGGCCGCCGTCAGCGCGGGGAGCCCTCCCGCAGCGGCAGCCGCCAGTCCTGCCCGGTGAGGGCCACGCCGTAGGAGCGGTGCGGGTGCTCGGCGACGAGGGTGAAGCCGGCGCGCTCGTACAGGGAACGGGCCGAGGTCAGCACGTCGTTGGTCCAGAGCACCAGCTCGCGGTAGCCGACCGAACGGGCGAACGCGACGACGGCGTCGAGGAGCAGGCCTCCGATGCCGTGGCCGCGGCCGGCCGGCTCCACCAGCAGCAGCCGCAGCCGGGCGGTCCCGGGCGCGCCGTCCTCCCGTACGCACATCACCGAGCCGACGGGGGCCCCGTCGAGCTCGGCGATCCAGACGCGCTCCAGATGGGGGTCGTGGTCCTCGGCGAAGTCCGCGACGATCCGGGCGACCAGGCCCTCGAACTCCTGGTTCCAGCCGAACTCGGCGGCGTAGAGCGCGCCGTGCCGCTGCACGATCCAGCCCAGCTCGCCGGGCTCCGGATCCCGCAGGCGGACCCACGCGGGAGGGGTGTCAGCAGGGGGCTCCATGGCCCCCGAGGATAGCGCGCCCGCTCCCGGCCGCCACGGGGTCAGGACCGCCGCCCGGCTCCTGCCCGCCGCGGGGTCTTGCCCGCCACGGGGTCCCGCCCGCCGCCCCGCTCCTGTCCGCCGCCGCTCCCGCCCGCCGCGGGGTCCCGCCCGCCGCCGGTGCCTGCGCGCCTCCGTTCCTGCCCGCCGCCGGCTACTTCTTGCCGCCGCCCAGGATCTGGCCCAGCAGGTCGCCGAGGCCGCCGCCGGATGCGGGGGCCGCCCCGGGGGTCGTCCCGGAGGCGGTGCTGCCCGGGGCGCCCGTGCCGCCCGGGTTGCCCGTGTCCGCCGCGCGCTTGGCGAAGACGGCCAGCAGGACGGGGATCAGCAGCTCGATGACCCGGGCGACGGTCGGCGCGGGAATGCCCGTCTTCTTGGAGACGGCCGCCGCCACCGGCTTGCTCACCTTGGCGAGGACCCCGGCCATCAGGCCGCCGCCGAGCAGCCCGCCGCCGAGCGTCGCCACGCCTTGCAGCGGGGGTTCGGCCACCTCGGCGAAGGCCTGGCGGACCTCGTTGCCGTCGTCGCCGCCGGCGGCGGCCTGCTGCTGGAGGCCGCCGGTCATGGCGCCGACCGTGGTCGCGACGGTCTCCTTGGCGCCGTTCTCGTCGGTGCCGAGCAGGGAGGCGATCTCGGTCAGCCGGTCGGGGCCGAGCTCACCGAGCACGTCGTCCTGGATTGAAGATTCGCTCATGCCGGAAACGCTACTTCCGTCCCGTTTTTCCGGCACCTCGGGTCGACGAAAAATAAAACTCCGGTTCCGCGTGCAACCGTCCGGGGGAATCGAGGGTCATATGGTGCGTCGGTACTTCCGGGAGGGGATCTGGGGGGATCGGGAAGTCCGACGAGGGAGGGGTAACCGTGAGGGGGTCCGGCCGCGAGGCCGGACCCCCTTCTGGGTTCTCCGGCCTCGCCCCGACCGGAGTTGTCCACAGGCCCGGCCGGCTGTCGGCGGCTGCCGGTAGCGTCGTGGCATGACAACCAACGGGGTGGTGCAACAGGCGGTGGTCGAGGGGGTGCTGGAGCGCATCACCTACGCCAACGAGGAGAGCGGGTACACCGTCGCCCGGGTCGACACCGGCCGGGGCTCGGGGGACCTGCTCACCGTCGTCGGCGCCCTCCTCGGGGCGCAGCCGGGCGAATCGCTGCGCATGGAGGGCCGCTGGGGCTCCCACCCGCAGTACGGCCGTCAGTTCACGGTCGAGAACTACTCCACCCTGCTGCCCGCGACCATCCAGGGCATCCGCCGCTACCTCGGCTCCGGCCTGATCAAGGGCATTGGCCCGAAGATCGCCGACCGGATCGTGGAGCACTTCGGCCTCGACACCCTGGAGGTCATCGAGAGCGAGCCGAAGCGGCTCATCGAGGTGCCCGGCCTCGGCCCCAAACGGACCAGGATGATCGGCGCCGCCTGGGAGGAGCAGAAGGCCATCAAAGAGGTCATGGTCTTCCTCCAGGGCGTCGGAGTCTCCACCTCCATCGCGGTCCGCATCTACAAGAAGTACGGGGACGCCTCCATCTCGGTGGTCCGCAACCAGCCCTACCGGCTCGCCGCCGACGTGTGGGGCATCGGCTTCCTCACCGCTGACCGGATCGCCCAGGCCGTCGGCATCCCGCACGACAGCCCCGAGCGGGTCAAGGCCGGGCTCCAGTACGCCCTGTCCCAGTCCACCGACCAGGGGCACTGCTTCCTGCCCGAGGAGCGGCTGATCGCCGACGGGGTGAAGCTGCTCCAGGTGGACACCGGGCTGGTCATCGACTGCCTGTCCGAGCTCGCCGCCGACCCGGAAGGGGTCGTACGGGAATCCGTGCCGGATCCGCAGGGCGGGCCGGATCCGCTGACCGCCGTGTACCTGGTGCCGTTCCACCGGGCAGAGCTCTCGCTGGTCGGGCAGGTGCGCCGGCTGCTGAACGCCGAGGAGGACCGGATGCCGGGCTTCCAGGACGTGGACTGGGCCAAGGCCCTGGAGTGGCTGGCGGGGCGCACCGGGGCCAAGCTGGCGCCCGAACAGCGGGATGCGGTCCGGCTGGCGCTGACCCGCCGGGTCGCGGTCCTCACCGGCGGCCCGGGCTGCGGAAAGTCCTTCACGGTGCGCTCGATCGTGGAGCTGGCGCGGGCGAAGAAGGCCAAGGTGGTGCTCGCCGCGCCGACCGGCCGGGCCGCGAAACGGCTCGCGGAGCTCACCGGGGCGGAGGCCTCCACCGTGCACCGGCTGCTGGAACTCAAACCCGGCGGGGACGCGGCGTACGACCGGGAACGGCCCCTGGACGCGGACCTGGTCGTGGTCGACGAGGCCTCGATGCTGGATCTGCTGCTCGCGAACAAGCTGGTCAAGGCGGTGGCGCCGGGTGCGCACCTGCTGCTGGTGGGGGATGTGGACCAGCTGCCCTCGGTCGGCGCGGGCGAGGTGCTGAGGGACCTGCTGGCGCAGGACGGCCCGGTGCCCGCGGTGCGGCTGACCCGGATCTTCCGGCAGGCCCAGCAGTCGGGCGTGGTCACCAACGCCCATCGGATCAACACCGGCCTGCCGCCCATCACCGACGGGCTGCCGGACTTCTTCCTCTTCCCCGTGGAGGACACCGAGGAGGCCGGGCGGCTCACCGTGGATGTCGCGGCCCGCCGCATTCCGGCCAGGTTCGGCCTCGACCCGCGCCGTGACATCCAGGTGCTGGCGCCCATGCACCGGGGCCCGGCCGGCGCCGGAACCCTCAACGGGCTGCTCCAGCAGGCGATCACACCGGCCCGGCCGGATCTGACCGAGAAGCGCTTCGGCGGCCGCGTCTTCCGGGTCGGCGACAAGGTGACCCAGATCCGGAACAACTACGAGAAGGGGGCCAACGGTGTGTTCAACGGCACCGTCGGCGTGGTCACCGGCCTCGACCTGGACGAACAGCGCCTGACCGTCCGGACGGAGGAGGACGAGGAAGTGGCGTACGAGTTCTCGGAGCTCGATGAGCTGGCGCACGCCTACGCCGTCACCATCCACCGGTCCCAGGGGAGTGAATACCCGGCGGTCGTGATCCCGGTCACCACCGGGGCTTGGATGATGCTCCAGCGGAACCTGCTCTACACGGCGGTGACCAGGGCGAAGAAACTGGTCGTTCTCGTCGGGTCCCGCAAGGCCCTCGGCCAGGCGGTGCGTACGGTTTCCGCAGGCAGGAGGTACACGGCGGTTGCTCCTAGGCTGTCCGGCCGCATACCGGTGGGAATCTTCCCCTAGGGTTTCCGCATTTGGCGCGGAGGGGGCAGGATGAGCAGGTTGAAGGCACTCAGTGCCGTCAAAAAGACCAAAGGCCGACCCCGAGTGCACTCTCCTGCGCCAAATGGGGGAAGGTAGAGGCAGTCAGGGCACCTCGAAGAAGAGGCACTACGTCGGTGAGGGATGACGTGAGCGACAACTCTGTAGTACTCCGGTACGCGGACGGTGAATACACCTACCCGGTGGTCGAGAGCACCGTCGGTGACCAGGGCTTCGACATCTCGAAGCTTCGGGCCCAGACCGGGCTCGTCACTCTGGACAGTGGCTACGGAAACACCGCCGCCTACAAGTCCGCGATTACCTACCTCGACGGCGAGCAGGGAATCCTGCGCTACCGCGGTTATCCGATCGAGCAGCTGGCGGAGCGTTCGACCTTCATCGAGGTCGCGTACCTGCTGATCAACGGTGAGCTGCCGACCGTCGACCAGCTCGCGTCGTTCCGCAACGAGATCACCCAGCACACGCTGCTGCACGAGGACGTCAAGCGTTTCTACGACGGCTTCCCGCGTGACGCGCACCCGATGGCGATGCTGTCCTCCGTGGTCAGCGCGCTGTCGACGTTCTACCAGGACAGCCACAACCCGTTCGACGAGAAGCAGCGGCACCTCTCGACGATCCGGCTGCTGGCCAAGCTCCCGACGATCGCGGCGTACGCGTACAAGAAGTCGGTCGGCCACCCGGTGGTCTACCCGCGCAACGACCTCAGCTACGTCGAGAACTTCCTGCGCATGACCTTCTCCGTGCCGGCCCAGGAGTACGACCTGGACCCGGTCGTGGTCTCGGCGCTCGACAAGCTGCTGATCCTGCACGCGGACCACGAGCAGAACTGTTCGACCTCCACCGTGCGTCTGGTCGGCTCCTCGCAGGCGAACATGTTCGCCTCGATCTCCGCCGGCATCTCCGCCCTGTGGGGCCCGCTGCACGGTGGCGCCAACCAGTCCGTTCTGGAGATGCTCGAAGGCATCAAGAACGACGGCGGCGACGTCGACGCCTTCATCCGCAAGGTGAAGAACAAGGAAGACGGCGTCCGCCTGATGGGCTTCGGGCACCGCGTCTACAAGAGCTTCGACCCCCGGGCGAAGATCATCAAGGCCGCGGCCCACGATGTCCTCTCGGCGCTCGGCAAGAGCGACGAGCTGCTCGACATCGCGCTCAAGCTGGAAGAGCACGCGCTGGCCGACGACTACTTCGTCGAGCGCAACCTCTACCCGAACGTGGACTTCTACACCGGTCTGATCTACCGGGCCATGGGCTTCCCGACCGAGATGTTCACCGTGCTCTTCGCGCTCGGCCGCCTTCCCGGCTGGATCGCCCAGTGGCACGAGATGATCAAGGAGCCGGGTTCCCGCATCGGCCGTCCGCGCCAGATCTACACCGGCGAGGTCCTGCGCGACTTCGTCCCGGTCGAGGCCCGCTGAGGCCCCACCGCAAGCAGGCCGAGGACGGCACCGCGGGTTGAGCCCTCAACGCGGTCGGCGCCCTTGACGCACGCGGCGGCCTTGGAACAAGGCAGCGAAAAGCGCCCCGCCGTCGATCCCCCCACGGGTCGATGGTCGGGGCGCTTTCCATTTCCCCGGAACGGATTCCCCCCACGGGACCCGAGCCGGGGCGTCGGCGAGGAGCGTGCGCCGAGGCGCGCTCCAATGGGGTTTCTGCCGGGACCCGCACAGGTCGGGAGGGCCGCTCAAAGCTTCCCAGTGGGCACGTGTCCCGGCCGGCTGATGCCTCGGGCGTCCCCCAAGACCCCCGCGAACGTCCCCCAAGACGTTCTTGGCACCGCCCCATTAGACCCACGCGACCGCCGGATGGTTACGTTCTCATCACTGTGATTTGCGTCTCTTGTGAAGGAATGGTGGCGGAGCGGGGGAGGAGATCCACCTATCGGAAGGATCGCAAGCGAAGGCTGTTGCTCACCACGAAAACGGAGGAGAACGCCATCGCTGCCCCTGCAATCATCGGGTTGAGCAGGCCGGCGGCCGCGAGTGGGAGCGCCGCCACGTTGTAGCCGAAGGCCCAGAACAGGTTGCCCTTGATGATCGCGAGGGTCCTGCGCGAGAGCCGGATCGCGTCCGCCGCGACCCGCAGGTCGCCCCGTACGAGGGTCAGGTCGCCCGCCTCGATCGCGGCGTCGGTCCCGGTGCCCATGGCCAGACCCAGATCGGCCTGGGCGAGGGCGGCCGCGTCGTTGACACCATCGCCCACCATGGCGACCGTACGGCCCCGCGCCTGGAGCCCGCGTACGACCTCCACCTTGTCCTGCGGGAGCACCTCGGCGATCACCTCGTCGATGCCCACCTCGCGGGCCACCGCCTCGGCCACGGCCCGATTGTCGCCGGTCAGCAGGACCGGGGTGAGGCCCAGGGCCCGCAGCCGGGTGACCGCCTCGGCGCTGGTCTCCTTGACCGCGTCCGCGACCGTCAGCACCCCGCGCGCCGCACCGTCCCAGGCCACCAGTACGGCGGTGCCCCCGGCCCGCTCAGCCGCCTCCTTGGCCTCGGCCAGCCCGGCCGGCAGGGTGATCTCCCAGGCGGCCAGCAGCTTCTCCCGGCCCACCAGCACGGCGTGCCCGTCGACCACGCCCTGGACGCCGAGCCCGGCCACGTTCTCGAAGCCGTCCACCGCCGCGAAGGGCGAAGGGGAGGCGGAGCCCCCGGGCGCCGGTGGGGCGCCCGCCCGGTCGGCCGCGCCGGCCGCGACGGCCCGGGCGATCGGGTGCTCCGAGGCGTGCTCCAGGGCCCCCGCGAGGCGGAGCAGCTGCTCCTCGTCGACGCCCTCGGCCGGGTGCACGCCGGTCAGGGTCATCCGGCCGGTGGTGACGGTTCCGGTCTTGTCCAGGACGACGGTGTCCACGCGGCGGGTGGACTCCAGCACCTCGGGCCCCTTGATCAGGATGCCGAGCTGCGCGCCGCGGCCCGTGCCGACCATCAGCGCGGTCGGGGTGGCCAGGCCCAGGGCGCACGGGCAGGCGATGATCAGGACGGCCACGGCGGCGGTGAAGGCGGCCGTCGGGTTGTCGGTGATCAGCAGCCAGGTCACCCAGGTGCCGAGCGCCAGCAGCAGGACGACCGGTACGAAGACCCCGGAGATCCGGTCGGCCAGGCGCTGCACCTCGGCCTTGCCGTTCTGCGCGTCCTCGACCAGCCGCGCCATCCGGGCGAGCTGGGTGTCCGCGCCGACCCGGGTGGCCTCGACGACGAGACGGCCGGAGGCATTGACGGTGGCGCCGGTGACGCTGTCGCCGACCGCGACCTCGACCGGGACGGATTCGCCGGTCAGCATCGAGGCGTCCACGGCGGAGCTGCCCTCGACGACCGTGCCGTCGGTGGCGATCTTCTCGCCCGGGCGGACCACGAACCGGTCGCCGGCCGCGAGCCGCGCCACCGGGATCCGTACCTCCCGGCCGTCGCGCAGGACGGTCACGTCCTTGGCTCCGAGCTCCAGCAGGGCCTTGAGGGCGGCGCCGGCCTTCCGCTTCGAGCGGGCCTCCAGGTAGCGGCCGAGCAGGATGAAGCTGACGACCCCGGCCGCGACCTCCAGGTAGATGGCGGAGGAGCCGTCCGTACGGCTGATGGTGAAGTCGAATCCGTGCCGCATGCCGGGCATGCCGGCGTGGCCGAAGAACAGGGCCCACAGGGACCAGGCGAAGGCGGCGAGGGTGCCGACCGAGACCAGGGTGTCCATGGTGGCGGCGCCGTGCCGGGCGTTGGTCCAGGCGGCCCGGTGGAAGGGGAAGGCGCCCCAGACGACCACGGGGGCGGCCAGGGTCAGCGAGAGCCACTGCCAGTTGTCGAACTGGAGGGCCGGGACCATCGCCAGCAGCACCACGGGGAGGGCGAGCGCCGAGGAGATCAGCAGCCGCTGGCGCAGTGCGGCCAGCTCCGGGTCACGGGGAGTCCCGGCCGCACCGGCGGTCTCGGCCCGCGTCTCGCGTTCCCCGTCGGGTTCCTCTTCGGGTTCCGGGGCCGGTGGCGGCGGGGGTTCCGTGGCGGTGTAGCCGGTCTTCACGACGGTCGCGATCAGGTCGGCGACCCCCACGTCGCCCGCGTACGAGACCCGGGCCTTCTCGGTGGCGTAGTTCACCGTGGCGGTGACCCCGTCCATCCGGTTCAGCTTCTTCTCGATGCGGGCCGCGCAGGACGCGCAGGTCATACCGCCGATGGTCAGCTCGACCTCGGCGGTGCCGTCCTGCGCCGCTATGGGTCCGTCGTGCACTGTGCTGCTGCTCATGTCCGGCTCCAGGGGGATGGCCGGGCCGTACGGAACCAGTATGAGCTGGCCGGTACGGCCCGGCGGGGTACTGCGTGACGCGTACGGTCGGCTCGCGCCTGGTCGGCTCGCGCCTAGGCGGGTAAGGCCTGGGCGGGTCGCGCCTAGGCGGGTCAGGCCTGGCCGGCGAGTTCGTACCCGGCCTCGTCCACGGCGGCGCGGACGTCGTCCTCGGCGAGCGGGGCGGCGGAGACCACGGTGACCTCGCCGGTCGCGGCGACGGCCTTGACGGAGCTGACCCCCGGCAGGGCGGTGAGCTCGGCGGTCACGGCGCCCTCGCAGTGGCCGCAGGTCATGCCGGTCACCCGGTAGACGGTGGTGACGGCGCCGATCTGGACGTCGGCCGCGGCGTCGTGGCAGGAGCCTGCGGGGGAGCAGCAGGAACCGGTCGACTGCTGGATTTCCGTCTCGGCGGTCATGTCGTTCTCCTCTTCGGGGGCTTGCGTGTCCGGTGCCGGAAGGGGCGATGGATGCGCCCACCGTCTCCCCGGCACTGTCGAGACTATACCCCTAGGGGGTATCAAGCGAGCATCCCCCGAGGATCTTTTCGCGCGTGGCGGCGAGTCAGAGGGGGTGGGGTTCGGTGATCATCGGCTCCAGGTAGCGCAGCAGTACGGCCTTGAGCTCGGCGACGTACGCGGCCCGCTCGGCGCCCTCGGTCGCCAGGATCAGGTCGAGCGAGGCCTTGAAGATGCCCAGGATCATGTTGGAGACGAGGTCGAGCTCGGCCGGCGTGCTGTCCGGGCAGAAGCTGCGCAGGACGTCCTCGACCCGGGTCAGCAGGCTGGTGTGCAGCTCCTCGTGCTCCTGCTGGATGCCGGGAACCCCGGAGCCGTGCATGAGCGCCCAGAAGGCCGGGTTCTCGCAGTTGAAGGCGATCACCGGGTCGAGGACGGCGTCGAGCAGCTCGGGCAGCGGCTTGTGCAGGTTCTCCGGCAGGAAGGCCTGGCCGTGCATCTCGTGCGCGTCGTGCAGCAGCCGGCCCCCGAGCTCGACGGCGATGGCCTCCTTGTTCGGGAAGAACTGGTACAGCGTGCCCGGTGAGACGCCGGCCTCGCGGGCGATGGCGTTGGTGCTGGCGGCGGCGTAGCCGGTACGGCAGAACACGCCGGCGGCGGCTTGGAGGAGCTGGGCGATCCGGCGTTCCCCGCGGGCCTGGCGGCGGCGCGGGGCGGTCGCCGCTTCTGTGGTCTTTTCTCCCTTTTCGTCCGTCGGCTGGGTCTGGCGGCTCTCCGGCATGTCCAATCCCTTGCTTCCCGTGGGCGATTGACAAACACGAGAGGACGCTCGCATTCTTGGGAAACGCGAGCGACTGCTCGTGTTTGCCAGTCTATTTGGCCTGGCAATCATGGTGAAGGGGACACCGAGTCATGTCCGAAGTCAAAAACCCGCCGCCGCCCGGGGAGAGCGGCCGGTGGACCCGGTTCGTCACCGCCCGGCCGCGGCTCTCGCTGCTGCTCGCCCTCGTGGTCACGGCGCTGGCCGTGTTCGCGGGCAGTGGCGTCGCCGACCGGATGGGCAGCGGCGGCTGGGAGGACCCGGGCGCCCGGTCCACCTACGCCACCAAGGCCCTGGAGCGCGAGTTCCCGGCCTCCCAGCCCAATCTGCTGCTGCTCGTGGACGCCGGGCCCCGGTCCGGGGCCGGGGCGGGGGCCGGGGTGGACGACCCGGCCGTCGCCGCCGAGGCCGAGCGGCTGACCGGGCTCCTCGCCGCCGAGCCGGGGGTGACGGGCGTCGGCTCCTACTGGCGGACCCCGATGCCCGCCCTGCGCTCCGAGGACGGCAGACAGGCGCTGATCGCCGCCCGCGTGCTCGGGGACGAGAAGACCACCACCCGGGTGCTGGAGCGCATCGCCCCGCGCTACCAGGGGGACCACGGGCCGCTGCGCGTCTCCCTCGGCGGACCGGCCGCCGTCCAGCGGGAGGTGACCACCACCATCCAGGAGGATCTGCTCCGCGCCGAGCTGATCGCCCTCCCGGTGACGCTCGTGCTGCTGATCCTCGTCTTCGGCAGCGCCGTCGCGGCCATGCTGCCGCTCGGCGTCGGCATCGTCGCCATCCTCGGTACCAACGCCGTGCTGCGCGGGCTCACCGAGTTCACCGAGGTCTCCGTCTTCGCCCAGAACCTCACCACCGCGCTCGGCCTCGGCCTCGCCATCGACTACGCCCTGTTCATCGTGCGCAGGTTCCGAGAGGAGCTCGCGGCCGGGCGGGACCCGGTGGCCGCCGTGGGGGCCACCTTGCGCACCGCGGGGCGGACGGTGCTGTTCTCGGCCCTGACGGTCGCGGTCGCGCTCTCCGCGATGCTGTTCTTCCCCATGTACTTCCTGCGTTCCTTCGCCTACGCCGGGGTCGCGGTGGTCCTCCTCGCGGCGGCGGCCGCCCTGATCCTGCTTCCGGCGGCGCTGGTGCTGCTCGGCGAGCGGGTCAACTCCCTGGACCTGCGGCGCCTGTGGCGGCGGGGCCGGGGCGCGGCGGCGGCCGGTACCGGGGCCGCGGGCGGGGAGGGGCGGGGCTGGGCGCGGATGACCGCGCTGGTGATGCGCCGGGCCCCGGTCTTCGCCCTCGTCAGCACGGCCGGCCTGCTGCTCCTCGGAGTGCCCTTCCTCGGGATCAAGTTCGGCACCGTGGACGACCGGCAGCTGCCGACGACGGCCGCCTCGCATGTGGTGCAGCAGCAGATCCGGGACGGCTTCCCGGGCAGCCCCGGCGGCGGGCTGATCGTCCTGGCCGAGGGCGCCGCCGGCGCCGGTGACCTCGACGCCTACCGCGAGCGGGTGGCAGGCCTGGAAGGGGTGGCCCGGGTGGACGGGCCGGTCAGCTCCGGACCGGGCGCGCGGTACGCCTACTTCTCGGTGGTCACCGAGGGCGAGGCCGTGGGGCAGCGGGCCCAGGAACTGGTCGGCGAGGTGCGGGAGGTCCAGGCCCCCTTCGAGACCTCGGTGGCCGGGCAGGCGGCGGTGCTCGTCGATGCCCAGAAGGCCATAGCCGGGAAGCTGCCCGCCGCGCTGGCGCTGGTGGTGCTGGCCACGCTGCTGCTCGTCTTCCTGCTCACCGGAAGCGTACTGATACCCCTTCAGGCGGTGCTGCTCAACGCACTGAGCCTGACGGCGATGTTCGGGGCGGTGGTGTGGGTGTTCCAGGAGGGCCACCTCTCCGGCTTCCTCGCCTTCACCTCCACCGGGGACATCGAGACCACCCTGCCGGTGCTGATGTTCTGCATCGCCTTCGGACTCTCCATGGACTACGGGGTGTTCCTCATCTCCCGGATCAAGGAGGAGTACGACCGCACCGGGGACCACGAGGGGGCGGTGCGCACCGGGCTGGCCCGCACGGGCGGGCTGATCACCGCGGCGGCCGTGATCCTGGCGGTGGTGATGGTGGCCATCGGCACCTCCCGGGTCACCAACACCAAGATGCTGGGCCTCGGGATCGCGCTGGCCGTGCTGATGGACGCGATGGTCGTCCGGAGCCTGCTGGTCCCGGCGGTCATGAAGCTGACCGGGAGGGCCACCTGGTGGGCGCCGGGCCCGCTGCGCAGGCTCCATGCGCGGTTCGGGCTGAGCGAGGGGGAGTCCGCGCCGGCCGTGGTCCCGGCCGGCCCGCCCCCGGAGGCCGGGGAGCGGGAGCGGGAGAAGATACCCGCCGCCCGGAGCTAGCCGGGGCGGACTGGGCCCACCCCAGGCCGTGTGGCCGGGGCGGACGGGGCGCTCGGGGTGGGCTCCGTCCGTGGCCCCGGCCTCACCGGTCAGTCCTCGCGGCGGCTCCGGTTGCCGGGGCGGAGGGTCACCCAGGTGCGGATGGTGTCGGCGTACCAGTACGGCTTGCCGCTCTCCACGTGGTCGGGCGAGGGGAGCAGCCCGTGCTTGCGGTAGGAGCGCACGGTGTCAGGCCGGACCTGAATGTGGGCGGCGATCTCCTTGTACGACCACAGCTGTCGGTCGCTCATCAACGACACCTCCTGGTCCACGCCGCGGGGCCGGCCGGGAGGCCGTCGGGGAGCCGGCGCGTGGACAGTGACGATCACTCGGGTAGTGCCCGGAGAACGACGCACGGTGAAGGCAGGGGAGTGGCTGTCGCCCGGCTGTGACTCAAGACCCGCGTAATGCGGACATCCGTGACACAAGGGTGACGGCTGTGACAGAAGCGGTACGTAATTCAGCGGTACAAAGGCGGCCGCTCGGTCAGTTCGACGGCGGTGCGGACGCCGGTGCGCGCGGCGGTCAGCCCCGCCTCGCAGACGGCGGCCGCGGCGTAGCCGTCCCAGGCCGTCGGGCCTTCGGCCCGGCCCCGGGCGGCCTGGGCCACCCAGCGCCGCAGCTGGCGGTCGTAGGCGTCGGCGAACCGTACGGTGAAGTCCTGGGCGATCTCCCCGCCCCACCGGCCGGCGGACTGGACGACCATCGCGTGGCCGTCGCCGATCCGGGCGCTGCCCGCCTCGCCGACCGCCTCGCACTGCACCTGGTAGCCGAAACCGCAGTTGACGAAGATCTCCACGTCCACGATCGCCCCGCCGGAGGTCTCCAGCAGCACCAGCCGGGGATCGCGCAGCCCCTCGGGGGCCGCCGAGGAGGGCGTCGGGGAGAGCACGGAGACGGCCGTGATCTCCTGGTCCAGCAGCCAGCGGGCGGCGTCCACCTCGTGCACCACCGAGTCGCTGATCAGCATGTCGCTGGTGAACCACGAGGGCGAGAGAGCATTGCGGTGCCGGCAGTGCAGGAACAGCGGCCGCCCGAGGCCGCCCGCGTCCAGCAGCTCCTTCAGCCGCTCGTACTCGGCGTCGTAGCGCCGCATGAAGCCGACCTGGACGAGTCTTCGGCCCAGGCGCTGCTCCGCCTCCATGACGCGCAGCGCCCCCGCCGGCTCCGGCGTCAGCGGCTTCTCGCACAGCACCGGCAGCTCCCGCTCCAGGGCCAGCAGGATCGCTTCCTCATGGGCGGGCCCCGGCGAGGCGATCAGTACGGCCTCCACCCCGGGAGCCGCGACGGCCGCCGCCGCGTCGGTGTACGCGCAGGCCCCCTCCAGGCCCCGGACGACCTCCTTGGCCCGGTCCCCGTCCGGGTCGGCCACCGCCACCACCCGGGCTCCGCCGACGGTGCGGCCGATCCGGCGGGCGTGGTCGGCGCCCATCCTCCCGGCGCCGATGACGGCGATGCCGAGCGTGCTGCTCATGTGCGAAGTCCTTCCGGTGCGGTGGTCAGCGTGCGCCGCAGGAGCGCAGGTAGGAGCGGGTGCGGCGGGCGATCGGCAGCGGCTTCTCCGGCGGGCAGGGGTACATGTCCTGTTCCACGATGGCGAAGAGGTCCACCCCGAGCCGCTGCGCGGCGGCCAGTACGGGCTCCAGCGCGGGCACCCCCGACGGCGGCTCGCACATCACCCCCCGGGCCACGGCCGGGCCGAACGGCACCTGCCCGGACACCACTTCGGCGAGGACCGCCGGGTCCACCTGCTTGAGGTGGAGGTAACCGATCCGCTCGCCGAAGGCCTCGATGGCCTGGACGCTGTCGCCCCCGCAGTACGCGTAGTGCCCGGTGTCCAGACAGAGCGAGACCAGCTCCGGATCGGTGGCGTCCAGGAAGCGCGCCACGTTCTGCGGGGTGTCGATGTGGGTGTCGGCGTGCGGGTGGACGACGATCCGCAGCCCGTAGCGGTCCGCGACCTCCCGGCCCAGCCGCTCGGTCTGCGAGGCCAGTTCGCGCCACTGCCCGGGGGTGAGGACGCGGTCCTCCAGCACCTCGCCCGTCTTGTCGTCCCGCCAGAACGACGGGATCACGACGAGGTGCGCCGCGCCCATGGCCTGGGTGAGCGCCGCGATCCGCGACACGTGCTCCCAGGTGTCCTCCCATACGGCGGGCCCGTGATGAAGTCCGGTGAAGACGGTCCCGGCCGAGACGCGGAGCCCGCGCTTGGCGGTCTCGTCGGCGAGTCGGGCGGGATCGGTGGGGAGGTAGCCGTACGGGCCGAGCTCGATCCACTCGTAGCCGGCGTCGGCCACCTCGTCGAGGAAACGCTCCCAAGGCGTCTGCCGGGGGTCGTCGGGAAACCAGACACCCCAGGAGTCCGGAGCCGAACCGACGCGGATACGCGTCAACGGGGGTGGGGAGGAGGTCATGACGGCCACCTTAGAGTGCGAGACGAGTGGGAGGACTGCCGGTGACGACCGGGGACGACAACGCTTTCGACCTGATCACGATGGGGCGGATCGGGGTGGATCTCTACCCGCTGAGAACGGGCGTACCGCTCGCGGAGGCGGACACCTTCGGGAAGTTCCTCGGCGGATCGCCGACGAACGTCGCGGTCGCGGCGGCCCGGCTGGGACGCCGGGTGGCGGTGATCACCCGGACCGGGGCGGATCCCTTCGGGGCGTATCTGCGCGCCGAGCTGCGGGGGTTCGGGGTCGATGACCGGTGGGTGACGGAGGTGGCGGCGTACCCCACGCCGGTGACGTTCTGCGAGATCTTCCCGCCGGACCACTTCCCGCTGTACTTCTACCGCTCGCCCAAGGCCCCCGACCTGGAGATCGAGCCGGGGGAGGTGGACACCGGGGCGGTCCGGGCCGCGAAGGTGTTCTGGATGACGGGAACCGGCCTGAGCCAGGAGCCCAGCCGCGCCGCGACGCTGGCCGCGCTGGAGGCCCGGGCCAAGTCCGGGACCACCGTCTTCGACCTGGACTGGCGGCCGATGCTGTGGTCCGGGGATCCGGAGCCCTGGTACGAGCGGGCGCTGGGGCTGGCGACCGTAGCGGTGGGCAACACGCAGGAGTGCGCGATCGCGACGGGCGAGAAGGAGCCGTACGCGGCGGCGCGGGCGCTGCTGGCCGCCGGGGTGGAGCTGGCCGTGGTCAAACAGGGCCCCGAGGGCGTGCTCGCGGTGCACCGCGACGGCACGGTGGTCGAGGTCCCGCCCGTCCCGGTCGAGGTGGTCAACGGCCTCGGGGCGGGCGACGCGTTCGGCGGCGCGCTGTGCCACGGACTGCTCGCCGGGTGGGACGTGGAGCGGATGATGCGGTACGCGAACGCGGCCGGGGCGATCGTGGCCTCGCGGCTGGCGTGCTCGACGGCGATGCCGTTCCCCGCCGAGGTGGAGGAGGTGCTGGAGTCGTGCCGGTGACCGCGTCGCACGAGATGGGGCACACCGCGCTGCGGGTGCTGACGCTGGAGGCGGGCCGGACGTACGCGCACGCGTGCGGTGAGCGGGAGTGGATCGTCCTCCCGCTGGCCGGCGCGTGCGAGGTCCGCTGCGCGGAGCCGTCCGAGGTCTTCGAACTGCGCGGGCGGGAGAGCGTGTTCAGCGGCGTCAGCGACTTCGCCTACCTGCCCCGGGACGCGGAAGCCGAGATCGCCTCCGCCGGAGGAGGGCGGTTCGCGCTGGTCGGAGCCCGGTGCGAGCGGCGGCTGACCGCCCGGTACGGGGCGGCGGCGGACGTGTCCGTGGAGCTGCGCGGGGCCGGCCGGTGCTCGCGCCAGGTCAACAACTTCGCGGCCGCCGACGCCTTCGACTGCGACCGCCTCATCGCCGTCGAAGTGCTCACCCCCGGCGGCAACTGGTCCTCGTACCCGCCCCACAAGCACGACGAGGACCACCCCGGCGTGGAGTCCCGGCTGGAGGAGATCTACTACTTCGAGATCGCCCCCCACGGGGACACCCCCGGCCTGGGCTACCAGCGTGTCACCCCCTCCCCGGCGGGGAAGACAGACATCCTCGCGGAGGTGAGGAGCGGGGACGCGGTGCTGATCCCGGACGGCTGGCACGGGCCGTCCATCGCCGCGCCCGGGCACGACATGTACTACCTCAATGTGATGGCCGGGCCGCCGGGCCCGCCCCGGGAGTGGCTGATCCGCGATCACCCCGACCACGGCTGGATCCGGGACACCTGGGCCGCTCAGGACGTCGACCCCCGGCTCCCCTTCTACCGGGCGGAGGACCAGAACCGATGAGGCTCACCGTCGCGCAGGCCCTCGTCCGCTTTCTCGCGCGCCAGTACACGGAGCGGGACGGCCGACGCCACCGGCTCATCGCCGCCACCTGGGGAATCTTCGGCCACGGCAACGTCGCCGGCATCGGCCAGGCGCTCCTGGAGACCGGCCACGAGGAGATGCCCTTCCTCCAGGGCCGCAACGAGCAGGCCATGGTGCACGCCGCCGTCGGCTTCGCCCGCCAGAGCGGCCGGCTGTCCGCGCACGCCGTCACCACCTCCATCGGCCCCGGGGCGACGAACCTCGTGACCGGGGCGGCCCTCGCCACCATCAACCGGATCCCGGTGCTCCTGCTGCCCGGGGACAGCTTCGCCACACGGCCCGCCGATCCGGTGCTCCAGCAGCTGGAGGTCCCCTACGCGGGCGACATCTCCGTCAACGACACCCTGCGGCCCGTCTCCCGCTTCTTCGACCGCGTCATGCGGCCCGAGGCCCTGATCCCGGCCGCCCTCCAGGCCGTGCGGGTGCTCACCGACCCGGTGCAGACCGGCGCCGTCACGCTCGCGCTGCCGCAGGACGTGCAGGCCGAGGCGTGGGAGTGGCCCGAGGAGTTCTTCCGCGAGCGGGTGTGGGGCGTACGCAGGCCCCGGCCCGACGCGGCCGAGCTCGCCGACGCCGCCGAGGCGGTACGGGGCTCCGCGCGGCCCCTGCTGATCGCGGGCGGCGGGATCCGGCACAGCGGGGCACAGGCCGCCCTGGCGGAGTTCGCCGAGGCCACCGGGATCCCCGTGGCCACCACCCAGGCCGGCAAGGGGGCCCTCCCGTACGACCATCCCGCCGAGGTGGGCGGGGTCGGGCACACGGGGACCGGGACCGCCGACGGGCTGGCGCGGGAGGCCGACCTGGTGATCGCCGCCGGGACCCGGCTGACGGACTTCACCACCGCCTCCGCGACGCTGTTCCAGAACCCGGCCGTCCGGTTCCTCGGGCTGAACCTCGACCCGTTCGACGCCCACAAACTCGCCGCCCGGCCCCTCGTGAGCGACGCGCGCGAAGGACTGGAGGAGCTCCGCCGGGCGGTTGCCGGGTACCACGTGGACACCGCGTACGAGTCGACGTACAAAGAAAGGAAACGGCTCTGGGAGGAGCGCGTCGACCGTGCCTACGCCGCCTCCGGCGAGGACGACGCCCCGACCCAGGCCCAGGTCCTCGGGCTGCTCGACGCACTCGTCGACGACGGCGACATCCTGATCAACGCCGCCGGATCCCTCCCCGGCGACCTGCACAAGCTCTGGCGGGCCCGGTCCGCCGACCAGTACCACGTGGAGTACGGGTACTCCTGCATGGGCTACGAGATCCCCGCCGCCATCGGGGTGGCGCTGGCCGCGCCCGGGCGCCCGGTGTGGGCCCTGGTCGGCGACGGGACGTACCTGATGAACCCGACCGAGATCGTCACCGCCGTGCAGGAGGGCATCGCGGTCAAACTGGTCATCCTCGACAACCACGGCTACGCCTCGATCGGGGGCCTCTCCGGGGCGGTGGGCGGCGAGGGCTTCGGGACGGCGTACCGCTTCCGGGCGGTGGACGGTGTGTACAGCGGGGCGCCGCTGCCCGTGGACCTCGCGGCCAACGCCGCCTCCCTCGGGATGGCCGTCATCCGCACCCGCACCATCGGTGACCTGCGCAAAGCCCTCGCCGAGGCGCGAGCTGCGGACCGTCCCACATGTGTCTACGCACAGACCCGAACACCCGACACTGTGTCGGGCCCACCTCCGGCACAGGCGTGGTGGGATGTTCCCGTGGCCGAGACCGCGACCCGTGCGGCGGCGGCCCTGGCCCGCGAAGAGTACGACCGGCAAGCCGCGCAGCGACGTCGCCATCTGTGAAGGAGCAAGGCATGAAGACCGTCAACCACTGGATCGGTGGCAAGACCGTCGAGGGCGCGTCGGGCAACTACGGCCCGGTCACCGACCCCGCGACCGGCGAGGTCACCACGCAGGTCGCCCTGGCCTCGGCCGCCGAGGTCGACGCGGCGGTACAGGTGGCGAAGGAGGCCTTCCAGACCTGGGGCCAGTCCTCGCTCGCCGCCCGCACCAAGGTGCTGTTCGCCTACCGCGCCCTGCTGGACGCCAACCGCGACGCGATCGCCGAGCTGATCACCGCCGAGCACGGCAAGGTGCACTCGGACGCGCTGGGCGAGGTCGCGCGCGGCCTGGAGATCGTCGAGCTGGCCTGTGGGATCACCACGCAGCTCAAGGGCGAGCTCTCCACGTCCGTGTCGAGCCGCGTGGACGTCTCCTCGATCCGCCAGCCGCTCGGCGTGGTCGCGGGCATCACCCCGTTCAACTTCCCGGCGATGGTCCCGATGTGGATGTTCCCGCTGGCCGTGGCCTGCGGAAACACCTTCATCCTCAAGCCGAGCGAGAAGGACCCCTCCGCCTCCAACAAGCTGGCCGAGCTGATGAGCGAGGCCGGCCTGCCCGACGGCGTGCTGAACGTGGTGCACGGCGACAAGGAGGCCGTCGACGCGCTGCTCGCGCACCCCGGCATCGCGGCCGTGTCCTTCGTCGGCTCCACCCCGATCGCCCGCCACATCCACACCACCGCCTCCGCCAACGGCAAGCGCGTCCAGGCACTGGGCGGCGCCAAGAACCACATGCTGGTCCTGCCGGACGCCGACCTGGACGCGGCCGCCGACGCGGCGGTCTCGGCCGCCTACGGCTCGGCCGGTGAGCGCTGCATGGCGATCTCCGCCGTCGTCGCCGTCGGCTCGATCGGTGACGCGCTGGTCGAGAAGATCCGCGAGCGCGCCGAGAAGATCAAGATCGGCCCCGGCAACGACCCGGCCTCCGAGATGGGCCCGCTGATCACCGCCGCCCACCGCGACAAGGTCGCCTCGTACGTCACGGGCGCGGCCGCCCAGGGCGCCGACGTCGTCCTCGACGGCACCGGCTACACGGTCGAGGGCAACGAGAACGGCCACTGGATCGGCCTGTCGCTGCTGGACAACGTCAAGACCGACTCCGACGCCTACCGCGACGAGATCTTCGGCCCGGTGCTGTGCGTGCTGCGCGCCGAGACCTACGAGGAGGGCGTGGCGCTCATCAACGCCTCGCCGTTCGGCAACGGCACCGCGATCTTCACGCGGGACGGCGGCGCGGCCCGCCGCTTCCAGCTGGAGATCGAGGCGGGCATGGTCGGCGTCAACGTGCCGATCCCGGTGCCGGTGGGCTACCACTCCTTCGGTGGCTGGAAGGACTCGCTCTTCGGCGACCACCACATCTACGGCAACGACGGCATCCACTTCTACACCCGGGGCAAGGTCGTCACGACCCGCTGGCCGGACCCGTCGGACGCCCCGGCGGGCGTGGACCTCGGGTTCCCGCGCAACCACTGACGGATCGGCCGGTTCCGGCCCCCCGCCCGGGCTCCTCTTCCCGGGCCCCTCTTCCCTGGCTCCTCGCCCTCCGCGTCCCGCACGCGGGGGGCGAGTCCCGTTGGCCCCCGCCGGTCAGCGGACGCCGGACAAGTCCGCTGCCGGTTCCGCCCGTTCCCCGGGGACGCGGCGCCGCCGCCGCAGCACCAGGAAGCCGATCCCGGCGCCCGCCAGCAGCAGCACGGTGCCCGCGGCCGGCCACGGCACCGCGGTGAAGGTGGTCCCCGATTCCGCGGCCAGATCCGGATAGGCCGCCGCCCCCGCAGCGACCTTGACGCTCACCCGGTCCAACTGCGGCGCGTCCGGCCAGGGTTCCGTCAGCTCGATGCGCTGGCCGGGCAGCAGCACCAGCTTCAGCTCCCGCGCAGGCCGCGCCAGTACCTCGCGCCCGAACAGCCCCTCGGCGGACACCGCCACCTTCGGCTCGACCACCACATTGCCCAGGTTGACCAGGGTGTACGAGACGGTGGCCCGGGCGTCCTTGACCCACGGCACCACCGGCGCGCTCCGGCTGACCCGGACGTTCTCCACGCTCAGCCCGGGCGTCAGCGGCCCCGGCACCCGGAAGTACAGCCGGGCGCCGACCTGGCGCCTGACCCCGACCTGGACCTTGCCGTCCTTCTGGACGCCCTCCACCGCGGTGTTCACGGCGACGATCCCGCCGACGTGGTCGCCCGGGGTCGCGTCCTCGGGGACCTTCACCGTGAAGGGGATGTCCTTGCGACCCTTGGGCGGCACCGTGACCGTGGTCGCGGCCTGGGGGGCCAGCGCGATCCAGGTGCCGACGTCCCTGGGCTTCGTCTCGACGGGGAACAGCGCGAACGCGCCGCCCGCCCGGGTGTTCGTGGCATCGGTCGCGAAGACCTGGAACGTCATCTCCCGGTCGGAGGAGTTCAGGATCGTCGCGCTGTCGCCGACGGTGGTCCCGGCGGCGCCCTGGTGGAAGAAGTACGCGCGGTCCGTCATCGCCGCCCCGGCCGGGGGCGTCGGGAAGACCCCCCAGGTGCCGTTGTCCGCCGCCGTCGCGGGGGTGGCCTGGAGCAGCCCCGAACCCAGGAGGAAGAAGCCGAGGAGCAGACCGTACAGGGAGGTGCGGGTGCGCATGGGCGGGGTCTCCAGACGGGACGGGCAGGTGCCGGGCGGAAAGCGGGAGGTGGTGCGGCGCCCGGGGCGCCGCACCACCTTGGAGCCGTGCCGGACCGGTCAGGCGATCGAGAAGGTGACGACCGTCTGGTAGGTGTCGGCGAACATGAACGGCGGGAGCTGGATCATCCCCGCGCCGCCGACGGCGAACTCACCACCGGTCAGCTCGTCCCCGCCGGCCGCCTGGGAGGCCACCTTCATCGGGGTGTCGGAGATCGCGCCGGGCGTGCCCGCGGTGCAGGTGCTCGGGCTGTCCGGGTTGGTCACCGTGCAGGACGGCTGGATGCCGATCTGCGCCCTCGCCATCGAGTGGCCGGTCGTCTGGTTCAGGAACGGCGTCCGCGTCGCCGTCACGTCCCAGCCCAGCGAACCGCCGCGGAAGTCCTGGACGGTCGCGGCGTTGAACACGCCGACCACCGACTGCGCCTTGCCGTTGATGGTGACCGAGCCGAAACTGACGGCCGGCTGGCCGTCCTTGGGGCCGAGCGCCAGCGGTCCGGGCAGGACCTCGACGTCGACCGGGTTCTTCACGCCCGCCTGGTCCTCCAGGAACACGAAGGACTTGTACGGGGTGACCGAGCCGTCGATCTTGATCGCGTCGGCCTTCTTGGTCACCGTGACGGTGCAGGTGGCGGCGCCGGAGGCGTCCGCCGAGCCCGTGCCGGTGTCACCGGTGGCCACACCGGCGAGCAGTGCGGAACAGGTGACCGCGCCGGCGGGGAAGTTGGCGCCGGTGGCGACGACGGAGGTGCCCGCCTTGCCGCTGTTGGGCGTCAGCCGGGTGGTGACCGGGTCCTTGGGCAGGGCCTCGACCGCGATCGAGCCGAGCGCGGCGCTGGGGCGCGGCTTCGGCGTGCAGACGGTGCTGAAGACCGTGCCGCCGAGGTCCGCGTCCGTCACGATCTGGTCGAGCTTGACGTCGATCGTCAGGCCCTCGGTGCCGTCCGGGATCTTGATGGTGCCGGTGACCGGGCCCGGGTCGAGCGGCACGCCCGGGGTGACGGTGACCGTCTCGGGGGCTCCAGTGACCGTCTGCGCGGCGCCGCCCACGAGCAGGGCGACCTTGGTGGTGTTCTTGGTGGTCACCGCGAACTGGGGGATCAGCGGGCTGGCGCCCGGGTCGATCGTGATCGGGACGACGTCCCCGGCCTTCGCGCCGTCCGGCAGGGTCACCGTGAAGTTCTGATTGCCCGAACCGTCGGGCTGCGGCGCCGGCGCGTCGCACTCCACGAACACCGCTGTGGTCTTGGTCGCGGCCTGCGCCGTCCCCGTCAAGCCCACGACGCCACCCGTCAGGGCCAGGGACAATGCGCCCGCCCCGGCCAGAATTCTTCGTCGGAACGTTGTACTCACTGGGTCGCGACTCCTTCGTCAGACGAACCCCTCCCCCCACCCGCTGTGTGGGGGAGGTCGAGCCGGTGCGGTGGCCGACATTGACGCGTCGCCGTGATGAGAAGTCAATGACTTGTTTTCGGGTGAAGGGCACAGAAATTGATGTGCCATCAGACCAGGTCTGATGGCACATCGGATACCGACCGGTTGGTGAGCCCTACGCGGGGGCGCCGCCGGGCACGTGCAGCAGCAGGTTCGGGGTACCGGCCGGGAGGCCGCTGACATGACCCGTCAAGGCGGAGCGCAGCAGGACCTCGGCCACCTGCGCCGGGGTCTTCGCCGCGCCGCTCGCGAGGATCAGCGCGGCGACGCCCGTCACGTGCGGGGCCGCCATGGACGTCCCCGTCGCGCGGGCGAGGGCGGTGGGGGAGCCCTTCCAGGCCGAGGTCACCGCCACACCGGGCGCCGAGAGGTCCACACAGGGGCCGTAGTCGGAGAACGGGGCCCGCCGGTCCGCGGCGTCGGTCGCGCCCACCGTGAGGGCCTGCGGGACGCGGGCCGGCGACCCGGCGCAGGCGTTGGAGCCGTCGTTCCCGGCGGCCACCGTGAAGGTGATCCCGGCGCGCACCGCCCGCCTCACCGCCGAGTCCAGGGCGAAGCTGGGGGTCCCGCCCATGCTCATGTTCGCCACGGCCGGGGTGCCGGGAGCCCTGGCGGCGTCCTTCACCATCCATTCGAGGCCCTTCAGGATCCCCGACAGGCGCCCGGAGCCCCGGCAGTCGGCCACCTTCACCGAGACCAGGGAGACCCCCTTCGCCACCCCGTACGTGACGCCGCCGACGGTCCCCGCGACGTGCGTGCCGTGGCCGCTGCAGTCGGCGGAGCCTTCGAGGAACACCGCGTTGTAGCCGGCCCGGGCGCGCCCGCCGAACTCCTGGTGGAGGGTGTTGATCCCGGAGTCCACGATGTACGCGGTGACCCCCTGCGCCTTCGTCGCGTACGCGTAGGCGCCGTCGAGCGGGAGTTCGCGCTGGTCGATCCGGTCCAGTGGCCAGGGCGCGGACGTCTGGGTCTGGATGTCGCTCGTACGGAACTCCGCGTCCGGCTCCACCGAGGCCACCCGGGGGTCCGCCGCGAGGGCGGCGGCGCGGGCGGCCGTGGTGCGCACGGCGAACCCGTCGAGGACGGTGTCGTAGACGGCCCCGACCTGATCGCCCGTCTCCGCGGCCTCGTCGACGAGCGCCCGGAGCGGGGCCCGGGGGCCGGCCTCCTTGAGGACGACGACGTACGGGGCGACGGCGGCGCCGGAGTCGGCTGCGGCGGTGGCGGGCGGCGGCAGGACGGCGGCCGCCGTGAGCAGGGCGGCGGCCGGGAGCAGCGCGGTGAATGCGGTCATGCGGCCGATGCTCGGCGAGGCACGGCGCGGGCGCGCGGAGGGTGCGCCGAGTGGGCGCACGACACGCCGACGGGCGAGTTACCTCGGGTTCGGCGGCTGACCGGGCCGCTCCGGGGTGACGACCCAGCCGCGCATGGCGAAGACGCCCTCGTCCTCGGCGCCGGAGGAGGCGTAGGTGGCGAGGGCGGCCTCGTTGTCGGTGTCCACGCCGACCCACATGCCGTAACAGCCGCGCGCCCGGGCCTCGTCGGCGAGGGCCAGGGTCAGGGCGCGGCCGATGCCCCGGCGGCGGTAGCCCTCGTCCACGGAGAGCTCGTACAGGCACATCTCCGTGCCCTTGTCGGGGTGGGTCATCTCGACCCCGGAGACCATCCCGGCGGGGATGTCGTCGACGTAGGCGATGAGCATCAGGTGTCCCGGCGTGGCCAGGAAGCGCTCGGACCAGTCCAGCCGGGCGGGGCCGTCGAAGAGCCCCTCGGCGGCCTGGAATTCGGCGACGGTACGGGCGGGGCGGATGTCCATGGCCGTCACGATAATGGCCGGGCGACGAGCCGCGACCGTGATTCCACCCGGCGTGGCGAGCCGGCCGCGCCACCCACCCCGCCCCCGGCGGGCGCTGGGGACGCCGCCCCGGGGCCGGCCGGCGGCGGGGGCCGGCTCAGTGCCGGACGGCGAGGGCGAGGGCGGCGCCGTATCCCGGCGGGGCCGCGAGATCCCGCAGCAGCCACCCCGGCACCTGCGCCGGCTCCGGGCCCGCCCCGATGTACGGGTCGGCCAGCCCGAGGGCCAGGCCGGCGCCCGTCCCCTTGAGGTACGCCTCCTTGCGCGACCACACCCGCGCCAGCGCAACCCGCCGCTCCTCCCCGGGCAGGGCGGCCAGCTCCGCCGTCTCCGCCGGGTGCAGCGAGGTCATCACATCCGCCACCGCCGCCGCGCCGGGGACGGCCTCGACATCGATCCCGACCGTGACCGCCGCGAACGCGAAGTACGCCAGGTCGCCGCTGTGCGACAGCGAGAAGTGGAGCCCGCCCCCGGCGACCGCCGGACGGCCGTGCGGAGCACCGCAGCAGGGGCAGTCCTCCCGCGTCAGCGCGACCTCCTGCGGCGCCAGCCCCAGGTAGCCCCCGAGCAGCACCCGCAGCCCGAGGTGCGAGGCGAGGTAGCGCTGCCGGTCGCCGGGCCGCACCAGCCGCCCGGCCCGCTCCCGCTCGGCCGCGTCCAGCACCGGCAGCGCGTCGTCGAGCCGGAACCCGCCGACCTCGGCCAGCGTGGTGTCCAGGGACCACACCGCCGCCTCCGCGCCGGCGGGAGGCGCGCCGATCAGGGGTGTGCCGCCGCTGAGTTGGTTCACGTACTCGGTCACCCGACGAGGGTAGACGAGGCGGTTGACGTGCGGGTTACCGTTGATCCTTTCTGCTTTCCACCGCACGCGACCAGGGGGGACGACCATCGTGCGCAGTGCCGCCGTGACATCCGGAGGCGACCGGATCCGCTGGGCCGAACTGCCCGGGGCGGAGCCCGCCCGCGTGTACCTGCACGGGCTGGGCTCGACCTCGCCCGCCTACTTCGCGGCGAGCGCCACGCACCCGCTGCTGGCGGGCCGGCGTTCGCTGCTGGTCGACCTGCTGGGGCACGGGCACAGCGACCGGCCCGAGGAGTTCTCGTACACCCTGGAGGCGCACGCGGACGCCCTCGCGCAGGCGCTCGACGCCGCCGGCGCGGGCGGTACCGACGGCGCCGAGGTCATCGCCCACAGCATGGGCGGCGCGGTGGCCATCGTGCTGGCCGCCCGGCACCCCCGGCTCGTCTCCCGCCTGGTGCTGGTGGACGCCAACCTGGACCCGGCGCCCCCCGTCCCCACCGCCGGCAGCAGCAGGATCGCCTCCTACACCGAGGAGGAGTTCCTCGCCGGCGGCTGGGCCGAGGTCCGCGACCGGGTCGGCGCGCACTGGTGGTCGACCATGCGGCTGGCCGGCCGCACCGCCCTGCACCGCACCGCGGTCCACCTCGCCGCAGGCACCACGCCCACCATGCGGGAGCTGCTGCTGGAGCTGAAGATCCCGCGCACGTACCTGGTGCCGGCGGAGGACGGGCCGCTCGCCGGGGCCGAGGAGCTGGAGGCCGCCGGGGTCGCCGTCGTCTCCGTCCCGGACTGCGGGCACAACATCATGCTGGACAACCCCGAGGCCTTCGCCCGGGCCGCGGCGGCCGCCCTGACCCCGGCCTAACGGGGCGCGGCGGCGGAGGCCGTGGTCCGGGCGGGTATCCGGGAGCCGGGCGAGGGAGTTCCATCGGTCCAGGCGTAGACGTGCTTGCCGCGCACCGCGACCTGGTACTGGTGGACGTCCCGGCACTCGGGCAGCTCCTCGGCCCGGGTGTCCCGCGGCCACCACTTCGCCGCGAGTTCCGTCCCGCCGAGCCGCTTCGGGTTCCCGGCGGCGCACTGCGGGCCGTCCAGCGGGGTCTTGCCCAGGGTGAACCGGATCAGCCGGGCCTCTCCGCTGGTGCGCGCCCGTATCCGTACGTCGGTGGCGTCCTTCGGTATCCACGACGGCAGCGCGAACGCGGTCCCGCCGCGCGACGGTGCCTCGGCGGCGGTGGCGAACCGCTTCTGCCGCTCCTTGAAAACACGGTCGTTGACGGCGTCGGTGACCGGATTGGACGGGAGGTTGGGCAGGGCGAAGGCCGCGGTGGCGAGGGCTCCCACGGTGGCTGCGGCGACGACGAGCGGGCGACGGCGGTTCATGGGACAAGTGTTCGCGGTGGACCGCCGGTCGCGCGTCCCTCCGCAGGACGAACCGAAGCTCTGCCGGAGGTAGCACACGACGTCATACCTGAGTCCAGGGTCGTCCTACCTGAGTACCGGTTGACCGCGGGCCGTACTCCGTTCCGGCGGTGAAGCCGGGAAAACACCCCGGCCGCGGCGGCCGCCGGTATCCCTTCTCCGAGAGTGATCCCCCCACCGCCGCCCGGGAGTCCGGGCGGCGGACCGTCAACTCCCGGAGGACTCCCGTGAGCCGCAGCCCCGCACCCGGCCTGTCCGCATCCGCACGCCCCGCACCCCCACGCCCCGCATCCGTGCTGTCCGCATCCGCGTTGCTCGCTTCCGCCCTGGCCGCCGTCCTGGCCGTGGCCGTCCCCGCCTCCGCCGCCGTCCCCGCCGACAAGCCCCAGGTGCTCGGCCGCTGGACGCAGACCAGCGCGGCGAGCCACAACGCGTGGCTGGCGGCGCGCGGCAACCAAGGCCATTGGGTCACGTACGGGTTCGACTGGTCGACCGACTACTGCACCACGTCCCCGGACAACCCGCTCGGTTTCCCCTTCCGGGCCTCCTGCGCCCGCCACGACTTCGGCTACCGCAACTACAAGGCCGCCGGCTCCTTCTCCGCCAACAAGTCCCGTCTGGACGACGCCTTCTACGCGGACCTCAAGCGGGTGTGCGCCCGGTACGCGGGCGCGAGGCGGACCTCCTGCGCGGGCACCGCCTGGACCTACTACCAGGCGGTCAAGAAGCTGGGCATCGGAACCAAGGGCACCCCGGGAAAAGCCCCGAAGGAAGTTCCCGGGAACGCCCCCGGGAACGCTCCGAACAGTGCCCCGGCACCCGCCTGACCGAAGAGCGGGCACCCCCGCCCCCAGCGCTTACGCCGCCGCTACCAGCCGCTCGCTAGGGTGCCGCTGGCCTGCGCGGAAGCACGAAAGCCCTCCGCTGAGGGAGGGCTTCGGTCGATGGAGAAAATGTGCCCCCGGCAGGACTCGAACCTGCGGCCAAGTGCTTAGAAGGCACCTGCTCTATCCACTGAGCTACGGGGGCCGGTAGGTGGCCGTGGTGGCCTGGAGCCCCGGGTGGGGATGGGGCTGTGGTCCGTGCCGGGTCAAGGATAGGGCTCCGGCCGCCTTGTCCCGGTTGCTTCACCCGCGTGCCACGATGTGGAGGTTCGGTGAAGCGGTCCCGATAATCGCAGGCAGGTGCGATTCTCGCATCGCTTTTGCGCCGCGGCGCCCCGGGTGTTGTGCACTCGTTATGCCTGCGCCCCACTCGTCCTCTGTGTCCATCATGTCCTGCCTGGAGTCGCGCCCGGCGCGCAGGGGGCGTATAAGCTTCAAAAATGGTCCCAAATTGGGCATTCTTCGCATGTGGTGACCTTGGATGTTCGGCCTCAGCTGCTCGATGCCCTGTCCGCCCTGCGCGACCGGGTCGCGTCCGTGCGTCTGCCGCTGCCCCTGCCCGGCGCTCCGCGCGCCCGCCAGACCAGAGCCGAGCTGCTCGCGCAGCTCGACGACTACCTCGTACCCCGGCTCAAGGCGCCCGAGGCGCCGCTGCTCGCCGTAGTCGGCGGGTCGACCGGGGCCGGCAAATCAACCCTCGTCAACTCCCTCGTCGGACGGCAGGTCAGCGAGGCGGGGGTGCTGCGCCCGACCACGCGCACCCCGGTGCTCGTCTGCCATCCGGATGATCATCACTGGTTCGCGGGGATGCGCGTCCTGCCCGACCTGATGCGGGTCTGGGCTCCGCCGGAGGAGGACGATCCCCTTCCACCCCCACAGCGCCACACCCCCCACGGGAACACGCACGCCACCCGCGAGCTGCGGATCGAGACCGTCTCGACCCTGCCCCGCGGGCTCGCCGTCCTCGACGCCCCCGACATCGACTCCCTCGTCGTCGAGAACCGGACCCTCGCCGCCGAACTCCTCTGCGCCGCCGACGTCTGGGTCATGGTCACCACCGCCTCCCGCTACGCCGATGCCATCCCCTGGCACCTGCTGCGCACCGCGAAGCAGTACAAGGCCGCCCTCGTCATCGTCCTCGACCGGGTCCCGCACCAGGTGCTCGCCGAGGTCTCGCGCCAGTACGGAGCGCTGCTCAACCGGGCCGGGCTGGGAGAGGTACCGCGGTTCACGGTGCCCGAACTGCCCGAATCGGCCGGCGGCGGCGGGCTGCTGCCGGCCAGCGCCGTCGCACCGCTGTCCGCCTGGCTCACCCACCACGCGAAGGACCCGGCGGCCCGTCAGTACGCCGTCGGGCGCACCGCCCTGGGCGCGCTGGACTCCCTCAAGCGGCGGATGCCGGAGCTCGCCTCCGCCGTCGCCGCCCAGCACGCCGCCGCCGTACGGCTGACCTCGGCCGTCGAGGACGCGTACAAGAGGGAGGGCAAGCGGGTCCGCAGCCGGCTCGACAACGGCGCCGTCCTCGCCGGGGACGCGCTGACCCGGTGGCGCGGCTACCCGCTCGACACCACCGCCGACGAACTGCTCGACTCCCTCGCGGAATCCCTCTCCGCGCTCCTCCAGTGCGCCGTGGCCGCCGCCGACGAGCGCATCGCCGAGGCCTGGCGGCGCGAACCGGCCTCCGCCGCGGTGCCCCTGCCCGGCCCCGACCGCGAAGCGGGGGAACGCATCGGCATGGCCGTACGGCGCTGGCGGCGCGTCCTGGAGGAACTCGCCGAGGAGGAGGTCTCGAAGCTCGACAGACAGCCCGCGCCCGACCCCGACGCGGTCGCCGCCCTCCTCGTCGCCGCCCTCCTCGGCGGCAAGCGCGCCCGGCCCGCCGGGGAGAAGCTCGCCGAGCGGATCGGCGTACAGGCCGCCGTACGGCTGCGCGACCGGGGCGGGGAACTCGTCGGAGACCACCTCGACCAGGTGCTGCGCGCCGAACGGGACCGCCGTCTGGCCCCCCTGGAAGCCCTCGAAGTGACTCCGGAACCACAGGCCGAGCTGATCGCCGCGCTGTCCGTACTGCAGAAGGAGAGGTGACGCCGTGACCGCCCTGACCGACCGCACCGACGACCGCTGGGACGACGGACTCATCGCGCGCTCGCGCCCCGAGACCCTCGGCCTCGACGGCGAGCACGCCGGCGACGAGAACGACGAGGCGCTCGTACGGGCCGTCTCCGGCACCGTCTCCGGCGCGGGCAGCGACGGCGGCAAGGCGACCGCGCCCCCGCTCAGCCCCGAAGGGCAGGCCCTGCGGCTGCGTCTCGACGCGCTGCGCCAGCTCGTCGGGCTGTCCCGGACCCGGCTCGACGGCAAGACCCTCGCCGAGGCCGGCCGGGTGCTCGACGAGGCGGCGGCGCGCCGCGGGCTGTCACCGCAGCACACGGTCGTCGCGATCGCCGGAGCCACCGGAAGCGGCAAGTCCACGCTCTTCAATTCACTCGCCGGTGTGCAGATCTCCGAGACCGGACTGCGCCGTCCGACCACCGCGGCGCCCATCGCGTGCAGCTGGTCGGACGGGGCCGCCGGGCTGCTGGACCGGCTGGAGATCCCCGGACGGCTGCGCCGCCGGCCCCGCGAGAGCACGGAGGCGGAGGTGCTGCGCGGAATGGTCCTCGTGGACCTGCCGGACCTCGACTCGGCGGTCGGCGCGCACCGCGACCACGTGGACCGGGTGCTGGGCCTGGTCGACGCGGTGGTGTGGGTGGTGGACCCGGAGAAGTACGCGGACGCGGTGCTGCACGAGCGGTACCTGCGGCCGCTGGCCGGGCACGCCGAGGTGACGTTCGTCGTGCTCAACCAGGTGGACCGGCTGCCCGGCGAGTCCGCCGACCTCGTCCTGGACGACCTGCGGCGGCTGCTGGACGACGACGGCATCGCGCTCGGCGAGCACGGCGAGCCGGGAGCCACCGTCCTCGGGGTCTCCGCCCTGACGGGTGAGGGCGTCGGGGAACTGCGCGAACTCCTCGGACAGTTCACCCAGGAGAAGGGCGCCGCGACCCGGCGGATCTCGGCGGACGTGGACCGGGCCGCCGTGCGCCTCCACCCCCTGTACGTGGCCGACGGGCACCCGGGGCCCGAGATCGGCGAGGTCACGCGCGCCGAGTTCGAGGACCGGCTCGCGGAGGCGGTCGGGGCGTACGCGGCGGGCCTCGCCGCCGAGCGCGCCTGGCGCCGCAACGCCGGGAGGGCGTGCGGGACGCCGTGGCTGCGGCTGTGGCGCTGGTACGAGAGCAGGCGCGCCCCGCGCTCACTGGCCGGGCTCGCCTCCCTCGCGGCCATGGGGCGCACCTCCGCGCCCTTCGAGGCACCGGCCGAGGAGGAGGTGACCGCGCGCCAGCGCGTCGAGCAGGCGGTACGGACCGTCGCCGAGGAAGCGGCGACCGGGCTGCCCGACCCCTGGGCGCAGGCGGTGCGGGAGACCGCGGTGCGGGGCGGCGAACGGCTCCCGGAGGCGCTGGACGAGATCGCGGTGACGCTGGGCGCGGCCGTCGCGGTGCCGGGCGCGAAGCCCCCGCGGCCCACGTGGTGGCCGGCGGCGGTGCTGGCACAGGCGGCCATGACCCTGCTCCAGGTCTACGGGGGGCTGTGGCTGGTCGGCCAGATCGCCGGGGTCCTGGAACCGCGCCTGCTGCCGCCGGTGCTGCTGATGGTCGCGGGCATCGTCGGCGGGCCGCTGGTCGAGTGGGCCTGCTCCCTCGCGGCCCGGGGCCCGGCGCGGCGCTACGGCCAGGACGCGGAGCGGCGACTGCGGCAGGCCGCGGCCGGCTGCGGCCGGGCCCGGGTGCTGGAGCCGGTGGCGGCGGAGCTGCTGCGCTACCGGGAGGTGCGCGAGCAGTACGCGACGGTGGCGAAGTTGTCCACAACCCGCCAGTAGTCCACAGGCCGGAGCGCGGACCGGGGGGCCGGGCCACGATGGGCGTACCCCGTGCGGATGGACCGTACGGGTGCGGGACGCAAGGGGAGGGGTGGCCGGTATGCACGACACCCGGGTGACGCTGGTGGGCCATGTGGCCACGCAGATCGACTTCAAGGAGACGCCGAGCGGTCCGTCGGCGAGGTTCCGGTTCGCGGTGACACCGCGGTACTTCGACCGCAAGAGCCAGGCCTGGGCGGACGCGCCCACCAGCTTCTACACGGTGTGGGCCCACCGCACGCTGGCGGTGAACCTGGCCGGATCCGTATCGGTCGGCGAACCGCTCGTGGTGCACGGCAGGCTGCGGGTCCGGGAGGGCCCGCCCGACGCGGAGGGCAACCGCTGGTTCTCGGCCGACATCGACGCGATCGCCATCGGACACGACCTCAGCCGTGGTACGGCGGCCTTCCGCCGGGTCGTCCGGACGGACACCCCGCTGATGGCCACTCAGAAGGCGGCGGTGGTCTGAGTGTTCGAGGCGGTTAGGATTCCCCGGTACTCACGGGCACCTGGGTCTTTGGCCCGAAGGGGAAGACTGTGTCGATTGCCGTTCCCGCATCCTCCGTACCCTCCGCATCCGCCGCGTGCCGCGCGCCCTCAACCGACGCGTCTGGCAAGGCTGTTCCGGATACTCCTGTCGTGTCTGCTCCCGTCGGGGCCCTGGGCGCGGCTTCCGCTTCCGCTCCCGGGCCGGTCCGGGGCTCCGCGCGGCGTCCGCTGGCGGTGGCGCTGCTCACCGCCGCCCTCGCCGCCGCTCCGGCGGCCCAGGCCGTCGCGGACGCCGCTCCGGCGGGCCGGGCGCCGGAGGGTGCGAGAGCCGTGCTGGACGGGCTGAAGACGTACGGCCAGGCCGTCGTGCGCACCAAGGACGGGGCCGTGAGACAGATCCCGGCCGGGCTGTACGAGATGCGGGTCGACGGCGGGGGCATGCTCCAGACGTACGGGGTCGGCGCCGCGGGATACGCGCAGCCCCAGGCCCGCTACACGGAGAGCGGGTGGGGTTCGAGCCCGCTCGCGGAGAACGGCGACGCCGGCCGGATCCGCTGGGTCCTGGAGCACTCCTACCCGCAGCTGAACGACCTGGCGGGCCTCGCTAAAGCCGCCGGAGCCGGGGCGCTCACCGCGGAGAGCGCGGCCGCCGGAACGCAGGTGGCCATCTGGCGGCTCGCGGAAGGGGCCCAGGTCGAGGCCTCGGACCCGGCGGCGGAGAAGCTGGCCGACTACCTCCAGCACGCCGCCGGGCGGCTGCCGGAGCCGCCGGCCTCACTGGGGCTGGAGCCGGGCGAGGTCTCGGGCGAGGTGTCGGGACCGGTCGGCAGCAGACTCGGCCCGGTCACGGTGCGGACGGGCGCGCAGAGCGTGAGCGTCACCCCGGACGCGGCGGCCACCGCCATGGGGGTGCGCGTGGTCGACGCCGAGGGGCGGCCGCTGACCACCGCCGGGAACGGCACCCGGCTGTACTTCGAGGTCCCGGTGGGCACGCCCGACGGCTCCGCCTCCGTCACCGTCCAGGGCTCCACCAAGGTGCCCGTCGGCCGGGTCTTCACCAGCGGGATCCCCGCCCAGGCGCAGATCGTGGCCGGCTCCAGCGAGTCGGCGACGACCGTCACCGCGAAGGCGATGTGGCCGAAGCAGCGGACCGCCGGCCCGGCCGGGGGGACCGGCGGGGAGACCGCGACGATGGGCGAGCTGTCCGCGCCCGTGCCGGTGGCGCCCGCCGCGGCCGGCGCGGGGGTGACGGCCGGGGCGGCCGCGGAGGAGACCCCGGACGGGGAGCGGCTCGCCGTCAGCGGCAGCTCCGCGGCCACGCCGGTCATCGCCTCGCTCGCCGTGGGGCTGGTCGTGCTGGGCGGGATGGTCGTCCTGCTGCTGCGCAAGCGGCCGCTGGAGGACGAGGAGGGCGGAGAGGCCTGACCCGGGCCGGGCTGAACCGGGCCGACCTGAACCGGGCGGCTTGACCTGGGTCGACGTGACCCGGGCCGGGCTGATCCGGCCGGGCTGACCCGATCGGCAGCGTGCTGATTCTGCGCCCGCCTCTGCGGGTAGGCGCTGGGAATGGCTGATCAAGAGCTGAATTGGCAGGGCGCGTTCGCGCGGTGGGACCGGGAGCTGTTCGACGCGGTGGCGCGGCGGCACTGGCCCGGCGCCGACCGGGTGCTGCCGCGCCTCGGGCGCGCCGCGAACCACGGGGTGCTGTGGGGCGGGGCCGCCGCGGCGATCTCCGTCTTCGGCTCGGCCCGGGCGCGCAAGGCCGCCCTGAGCGGGGCCGCCTCGCTGGCGCTCGCCTCGGCGACCGTCAACACCCTCGGGAAGTGGTCCGTCCGCAGGCGGCGGCCGCTGCTGGCCGGGGTCCCGGCGGTGCGGCAGCTGAGGACCCAGCCGCAGACCACCTCGTTCCCGTCGGGGCACTCGGCGTCCGCCTTCGCCTTCGCCGCCGGGCTGGCGCTGCGCTCCCCGGGCTGGGGGGCCGTCGTGGCGCCGGTTGCGGCCTCGGTGGCGTTCTCCCGCGTGTACACCGGTGTGCACTACCCCTCGGACGTGCTCGCGGGAGCTGCCCTCGGCGTGACGGCGGGGCTCGTCGTCAACCGGCTCGTGCGGGACGCCGAGGAGGCCCGGGTCGTGCCCGGTGACGAGCGGCGGGCCACCGCGGCGCCGGCCCTGCCCGACGGGGCCGGGCTGACGGTGGTGGTCAACACCGGGTCGGGCACGGCGAACGACGCGGGACTCGGCGCCCTGCGCGAGCGGCTGCCCAAGGCGGAGCTGATCGAGTGCGAGGGCCCCGACCTGGCGCGGACGCTGGCCTCGGCGGCCTCCCGGGCCACGGTCCTCGGGATCTGCGGCGGCGACGGCACCGTCAACGCGGCCGCCACCGCCGCGCTGCGGGCCGGGGTGCCGCTGGCGGTGTTCCCCGGAGGCACCCTCAACCACTTCGCCCTCGACCTCGGCCTCGCGTCCACGGAGGACACCTGCCGCGCCCTCGCCGCCGGGGAGGCCGTCCACGTCGGCGTGGGCCGCTTCACCCCCGCCCCGGGGGAGGGGGAGCCCGGCTACTTCCTGAACACCTTCAGCATCGGCGCGTACCCCGAGCTGCTCCGGCACCGGCTGCGGTGGGCGCCGCGCATCGGGGGCGGGCCCGCGGCGCTGCTCGCGGCGTGGCGCGTGATGCGGGCCGAGCATCCCGTACGGCTGACGCTGGCGGGGCGGCCCCGCTCCGTCTGGCTGCTGTTCGCCGGCAACGGCACGTACCACGGCACCGGCCCCACGCCCCGCCGTCGCGACGGCCTCGGCGAGGGGCTGCTCGACGTACGCCTCGTCCACGGCGGCGGCCGTCCCGCCCCGCGGCTGCTCGCCGCCGCCTTCACCGGCCCGCTCTCCCGCTCCCCGGTCCACGCCGCCACCCGGCTGCGCAGCCTGCGGGTGGGCGACATCCCGCCCGGTACGCCCCTCGCCTACGACGGGGAGTACGCGCAGGCGCCGACCTCCTTCGTGCTGGACAGCCTGCCGGAGTCGCTCGTCGTGTACCGGCCCGAGCACTAGATCAAGACAGAACGTGACGAAGTCGCGTTCTGCGGTCGACCCGGACCCCCGGGCGTCCCTAGAGTGAGGGAGGGTAAATGATCATGAAGCTTGTGAAGAGTTAGCTGGGTGCTGTCTGTGAACACGTCCCGGGCCGCCGTAGCGGTCACCGCGTCCCCCGCGACCCCGTCCGCCGCCGACAGCGGCTGGAACCTCACGGGCGCAGACACCGGCGCAGGCGCGGGCGGCGACAGCGGCTGGAACCTCGCCGCCCACCACTGCTGACCCGCCCGTTCCCCGTTCCCCGGGGCCCCGGCCCGGGTCCCTCCGGCCGGTGCCCTGGTCAGGGGCCCGGGATCATACGGGTTTCCCCCGAGGGATGGACGTCAGGCAAGATGGGGTGTATCTGCCCACCATCGATCTGCCGGACGGTTTCTCTTGGCTGAGTTCATCTACACCATGCGCAAGACGCGCAAGGCGCACGGCGACAAGGTGATTCTTGATGACGTCACCCTGAACTTCCTGCCCGGCGCGAAGATCGGTGTGGTCGGCCCGAACGGTGCCGGTAAGTCCACCGTTCTGAAGATCATGGCGGGCCTGGAGCAGCCGTCCAACGGTGACGCGTTCCTGTCGCCCGGCTTCACCGTCGGCATCCTCATGCAGGAGCCCAAGCTCGACGAGTCGAAGACCGTCCTGGAGAACGTCCAGGACGGCGCCGCCGAGATCATGGGCAAGCTGAAGCGCTTCAACGAGGTCGCCGAGGAAATGGCGACCGACTACACCGACGCGCTCATGGACGAGATGGGCAAGCTCCAGGAAGTCCTGGACCACGCCAACGCCTGGGACCTCGACGCCCAGCTGGAGCAGGCCATGGACGCCCTGGGCTGCCCGCCCGGCGACTGGCCCGTCACCAACCTCTCCGGTGGCGAGAAGCGCCGCGTCGCGCTCTGCAAGCTGCTGATCGAGGCCCCGGACCTGCTCCTCCTCGACGAGCCCACCAACCACCTCGACGCCGAGTCCGTGAACTGGCTGGAGCAGCACCTCTCCCAGTACAAGGGCGCCGTCGTGGCCGTCACCCACGACCGGTACTTCCTGAACAACGTCGCCGAGTGGATCCTCGAACTCGACCGCGGCCGCGCGCACCCCTACGAGGGCAACTACTCCACCTACCTGGAGAAGAAGGCCACCCGCCTCAAGGTCGAGGGCCGCAAGGACGAGAAGCGCCAGAAGCGCCTCAAGGAAGAGCTGGAGTGGGTCCGCTCCAACGCCAAGGGCCGCCAGACCAAGTCGAAGGCCCGACTCGCCCGCTACGAGGAGATGGCGGCCGAGGCGGACAAGATGCGGAAGCTGGACTTCGAGGAGATCCAGATCCCGCCGGGCCCGCGTCTGGGCTCGATCGTGGTCGAGGTCAACAACCTCTCGAAGGCGTTCGGCGACAAGGTCCTGGTCGACGACCTGTCCTTCACGCTGCCGCGCAACGGCATCGTCGGCATCATCGGCCCGAACGGCGCCGGCAAGACCACGCTCTTCAAGATGATCCAGGGTCTGGAGGCGCCGGACTCCGGCTCCGTCAAGATCGGCGAGACCGTCAAGATCTCGTACGTCGACCAGAGCCGCGCCAACATCGACCCCAAGAAGACCCTCTGGGCCGTCGTGTCGGACGAGCTGGACTACATCAACGTCGGCCAGGTCGAGATGCCCTCCCGCGCGTACGTCAGCGCGTTCGGCTTCAAGGGCCCGGACCAGCAGAAGCCGGCCGGCGTCCTGTCCGGTGGTGAGCGCAACCGCCTCAACCTGGCGCTGACGCTCAAGGAGGGCGGCAACCTGCTGCTCCTCGACGAGCCCACCAACGACCTCGACGTCGAGACCCTGTCCTCGCTGGAGAACGCGCTCCTGGAGTTCCCCGGCGCGGCCGTGGTCATCTCCCACGACCGCTGGTTCCTCGACCGGGTCGCCACGCACATCCTGGCGTACGAGGGCGACTCCAAGTGGTACTGGTTCGAGGGCAACTTCGAGTCGTACGAGAAGAACAAGGTCGAGCGCCTCGGCGCGGACGCCACCCGTCCGCACCGCGCCACGTACAAGAAGCTCACCCGAGGCTGAGGGCTGAGGTCACAGACCATGGCCAGACACCACTACCGGTGCCCCCTTCGCTGGGCGGACATGGATGCCTTCGGGCACGTCAACAACGTCGTCTTCCTCCGCTATCTGGAGGAGGCGCGGATCGACTTCATGTTCCGCCTGGCGCCGGGGGAGGGCAGTGAGTCCTTCACGGGCGGTTCCGTCGTGGCCCGCCACGAGATCGACTACAAGCTGCCCCTCGTGCACCGCCACGAGCCGGTGCTCATCGAGTCCTGGGTGACCCGGATAGGCGCCGCGTCCCTGACCATCCGCTACGAGGTCAAGGACGAGGCGACCGAGGACAGGCCGGAGACGGTCTACGTGCGCGCCGAGACCGTCGTCGTGCCGTACAACCTCGCCGAGGGGCGGCCCCGCCGCATCACGGCCGAGGAGCGGCTCTTCCTGCAGGAGTACCTCGACACGCCGCAGACGCAGAGCTCCAAGGGCTCGGAAGGGCGCCTCGCGGCATGACCGAGCAGCTGCACTTCGCCGACTCCGGGGAGGCGGCCGACCTGGCCGCCTTCCTGGGCCGGCTGGTGCACTACGACCGCGCCGCCGCGGTCCGCCTCCAGGCGGGCGGCGGCGCGCTCGCCGTCTTCGGGCGGCCGCCGTCGTTCGACGTGCTGGCCATCCGCACGGTGCGGCTCGCCGCGCCCGTGGGCATGCCGCTGGACCTGACCGTGTCCGCCGGTGAGCTGCTGGAGTCCGTGGACGAGGCCGGCGCGAGCGCCGTCGTGCCCGGGCCGGTCACCGGCCCGCCCTGGGCCGGGGTGCTGCCGCCGCGCGGCGGCTGGAGCCAGGTGCCGGGGCTGCCCGGTGCCGAGGCCGTCCGCGGCGCCGTGGCCGCCGCCGTCGCCGAATTCCGGGCCCGTGACGAGGCCCTTCCCCCGCAGCACCGGACCCGGTCCGAGCGCGACCGCATCGGCCGCGAGATCTGGTCCCGCACGCTGGGGGACACCGAGCTGCCGCTGCGCGCCGTGCACGCCGCGCAGTCCCTGGGCTTCCTGCGGCCGGTCCGCACCCCCGTCGCCTCCGCGTCTGCCGAGGCGCCGACGGCCGGGGGCCCCGAGCCGCTGGCGCTGCTCGCCTCCGGGGGCTGGCTGCGGCTGCGCACCCCGTACGGCTCCATCGCCACCCGCCGCCCGGGCCGGGTCGGCGGCCTGGGCGCCCTCCAGGTCCGGCCGGTCTAGGTCAGGACCCGGGATTCCGTTTGGGCTTCCGTGTCCGGGGCGGCGCGGGTCCTCGTACGGGTTCGGGTGCCCCTCAGCCGGCCGTGTTGATCATCGAGGCGGCCGCGTACGTGAGGTAGCGCCACAGCTTCGCCTCGTGCTCCGGCGCCAGCGCCAGCTCGTCCACCGCGACCCGCATGTGCTTCAGCCACGCGTCGTGCGCGGCCGCGTCCACCTGGAACGGCGCGTGCCGCATCCGCAGGCGCGGGTGGCCCCGGTTCTCGCTGTACGTGGTCGGGCCGCCCCAGTACTGCATCAGGAACAGCGCGAACCGCTCCTCGGCGGGGCCGAGGTCCTCCTCCGGGTACATGGGCCGCAGCAGCGGGTCCTCCGCGACACCCTGGTAGAAGCGGTGGACCAGACGGCGGAAGGTGTCCTCGCCGCCCACCAGCTCGTAGAAGGTCTGCTCCTGAACCGTGCTCCGCGGAATGTCATTCACCTGACCATCGTCTCAGACGCCCGGACGGAGGACCCCGGTCCTAGGACTCCCGCCCGAAGCCGCGCGCGTTCGCACCCCGGGGCCCGGCGCAGGACAGTGGATGCATGGGCGCACACCCCGAGGTACGCGACGTACGGGAAACCGCGCACGCCGCCCAGGTACGGGAGCTGGACGCCGCCGGGGTCCTGGTCGATCCGGCCTGGCGGGCGGCCTTCGAGGGGGTGCCCCGGCACGCCTTCGTGCCGTACTTCTGGACGGGCCGCGGCGCCGGACACGAGCGGCTGTGGGGCGAGGACCCGGATCCGGAGCAGCGGGCCCGCTGGCTGCGCGGCGTGTACACGGACACCCCGCTCGCGACCCGGCTCCGCGACGGCGAGCTGGTCTCCTCCAGCAGCCAGCCCTCCCTGATGGCGAAGATGCTCAACGCCCTGGACGTGCGCGACGGGCACCGCGTGCTGGAGATCGGCACCGGCACCGGCTACAACGCCGCGCTCCTGTGCCACCGGCTCGGCGACGACCTCGTCACCACCGTGGACCTGGAGGAGGAGATCACCGAGTCCGCGCGGACGCACCTGGCCGCGCTCGGCTACCGGCCCACCGTGGTCACGGGGGACGGGGCGCGCGGCTGCCCCTCCCGCGCCCCCTTCGACCGCATCCTGGTGACCTGCACGCTGCCCCGGATCCCGCCCGCCTGGCTCGGCCAGTGCCGGCCCGGGGCGCGGGTCCTGGCCCCGCTGTCGACCGGGCTGATCGCGCTCACCGTCCGGGACGCGGAACTCGCCGAGGGCCGCTTCCTGCACACCTCGGCCTATTTCGTCCCGCTGCGCGGGGCCACGGCGGCGCCGCCGCCCGCCGAGCCCTCGTACGGGCTGCCGTACGAGCTGGTGGAGAACGAGCGCTTCCAGTTCATGCTGGTGCTGACCGCCGGGGCGCTGCACGCCCGCGAAGCCCTGGACCTCTGGCGCGGCGAGGGCCGCCCGGCGCGCGAGCGCTTCGGTGTGACGGTCACCCCGGAGGGCCAGTGGTCGTGGCTCGACGATCCCCAGGGGCCCTACGTGTGGCCCCTGGGGGAGACGGGTTAGCCGCGGCGGACGGTGATGGTGGTCCAGGCGCCGACGTGCACGCGGTCACCGTCGGTGAGCGGGACCGGCACGTAGGGCTGGATCGGCTCCTCGCCGCCGTTGATGGTGGTGCCGTTGGTGGAGTTCTGGTCCACCACGGCCCAGCTGCCGTCGGGCTGCTGGACCAGCACCGCGTGCTGGTGCGAGACGCCCGGGTCCTCCGGCGGCACCGACAGGTCGACGTCCGGGGACTCGCCCGTGGAGGCGCGGCGGCGGCCGATGGTGATCTGGCTGCCGGCGAGCGGAAGGTGCAGCTCCGGGGAGTACGCGGGCATGTTGAGCCCCGCCGCGTCCGGGCCGCTGCGCTGCATCATCGCCATGAAGTACGAGCGGTCCGGTCCGATCGTCGCACTCCAGGAGCCGCCGCCCTGGGACGGGAAGGGCTGGTGCTGCTGCTGAGGCTGCTGGTACTCCTGCTGCGGCGCGGGCGGCGCGTACGACTGGTGCTGCTGGGGCTGGGGCTGGGACTGGGGCTGGGGCTGCTGGTACTCCTGCACCGGCGCCTGCTGCTGGTACGCCTGGACCTGGGGCGGCGGCGGGGGCTGCTGCTGGTACTGGGGCTGCTGGTGCTGCTCGTGCGCCGGGGGCGGGAGCAGCCAGTCGTCCTCGCGCTGCAACGGCTCGGCCGGCCGGTTGACCCGGGACGGGCGGGAGCCCTGGTACTCGAAGTGGTCCTGGGAGTAGACGGGCGGAGCCGGCGGTGCCACCGGCGGCGCGGGCGGCGCCGGAGGCGGGGGCGGCGGGGCGATCCCGGCGCCCGGGCCCGGGCCCGCGCCCTGATCCGAGCTCTGGCCCAGCCCCTGGCCCTGGCTCAGCCCCTGACCCGGGCCGCTGCCGGCCCCGGCCCCGGGCATGGGTTCCGGGGCGAGCGGGGTGTACGAGGTCGCCGTACGCGTCAGGAAGTTGTACCGGCACTCCTCGCAGAACGGGGCCATGGCCTCGCGCGGGGTCCGGCACTGCGGGCACAGCTCGGCCTGGGCGGTCGGCTCACCCGCGGTGGGAGGGTAGCCGTACCCGTACGACGGAGCCGCGGGAGCACCCGTGGAGGAGGGGGCGGGAGAGGGGGCAGCCATGCGGTGGCCGCAGACCTCGCACCAGTCATCGGAACCCGAGTGGTGCCCGTTCGGGCAGGTCGGCATGTCGGCCCTTCCCCCTTCACCCTGCGTCATCGCGTCAGGTCTTCTTCTCAGGTCTTCTTCACTCGGACGGTCTGGGTCGAACGCGTTTCCAGAGTCATCTCGTCGGCATCGGCGACCTTCGCTTTCAGCCGCACAGTACCCGCCGCCGCATCGACGACGTCCACCACCTTCGCCAGCAACTTGGCCGTGTCCGCGTTCCCCGACGCGGACGCGAGCTGCACGGCACGGCCGAGCTTGGCCGTGGCGCCGTCGACATCACCCAGTTTGCGGGCTTCCAGGCCCTGTTGGATAGCCTGCGCGAGCTCCGCCTGTCCGGTGTAGTGCGCGACCTGCGCGTTGATGGCGGTGGAAGCCGCGAGATCGGTCGTCCACACCGCCCGGACGAGCCCCTGGGCGAGGACGGACGGCGGCTCGCCCGGCGCGCCGGGGAGCATGAGCGTGGCCCGGGCGGCCAGCATCTCCTGGCCGACGGCCGCACCCGGCACCCGTACGCACACGTGGTACTCGCGGGACTCGTCGCCCCACGAGCCGGTCGGGTAGTCACCGGCGCGCGGGCCCGCCGGGGTACGGCGGTCGGTCAGGTCCCGGACGGCGGGCGCGACCTGCTTGACGTACTGGATCTCCACGCCGACCGGGGTCCACAGGCGCAGTGCGACGTCCGCGACCTCCTTGCCCATGGCGTTGCCCATCATCCGGGTGAAGTCCTCGGCGAGATGGGCCGGGTCGGCGACGATGTCGGCGGTGCCGAGCAGCGTGCTCGCGATGCCGGTGACCTCCTTGACCTCCCAGTCGGTGCCCACGCCGCGGGCATCGCAGGTGAAGCGGCCCGCGCAGGCGTCGAGGGTGGCGCGCAGCACGGCCGGGTCCTCGTGCTCGTTGCGGCCGTCGGTGAGCAGGATGCCGTGCCGGATGGCGGCGGGGGACTGCCGGAACAGGCCGTCGGCGAGGCGCAGCCAGGTGCCGATGGCGGTGCCGCCGCCCGCGCTGAGGCCGCGCAGGGCCTCCTTGGCCTGGGCGCGGGTCTCCGGGCCGGCGGTGGCGAGACGGCCCTGGCCGGGGTAGACCTCCTTCGCCACGTGCGTACCGGCGACGACGGCGAACGCGGTGCCGTCGCGCAGGGTGTCGATCGCCGCCGCCGTGGCCTCGCGGGCGCCGCGCATCTTGTCCGGCGGGTACTCCATCGAGCCCGAGCAGTCGACCATGATCACGACGGCCGCCCCGCCCTGGGCGGGGACGGCGGCACGCGTCGCGGTCGCCCCGCCGGTGGAGGTGACCGTCACGATGGCGTGGACGTCACGGCCGCCCTCGGGGAGGAACTCGTTCTGGTACACCTCCACGCTGAAGCGCGGGGCGCTCGGCTTGGCGAAGTTCGCCATCGGTTGGACTCCTCGGGAGCGGGCGGGGCTGGGGGTCAGGCCTGGGTGCGGGGGTCCGCTTCCGCTTGCGGTTCCGCTTGTGCGTCCGCGCCGGGGTTCCGGGCCGGGTCCGCCGGGTTCGGGCCCGAGCCCGAGCCGGGGTCCGAGTCCGGGTTCGGGGGCGCGGTGAAGGGGACGACGGCCACGGTGACGTTGTCGTGGCCGCCCCCGTCGAGGGCGTGCCCCACCAGCACCTGCGCGCTGTGCAGCGGGCGGGCCGCGGCGTCCTCCGGGAGCACCTGGGCCATGTCGCGGGCGGACTCGGCGTAGTTCCACAGGCCGTCGGTGCAGACGACCACCACGCCGTCGTGATCCGGCTTGAAGCTGGCCGTGTGCGGTTCGAGTTCGTACGCGTCCGCCCCGAGCCAGCCGGTGATGGCGTGCGCGCGGACGTCGGCGTAGGCCTCGGCCTCGCCCATCAGACCGGCCGCGACCATCTGGGCCGCCCAGGAGTCGTCCTCGGTGAGGCGGCGGGGGAGCGCGGCGCGGTCGTCGGGGATCCAGTACGCGCGGCTGTCGCCGACCCAGCCGATGGTCAGCAGGCCGCCGCTGACGACGGCGCCGACGAGGGTGCAGGCGGGGGCGTTCTGCGCGCCGGACACCTCCGGCGCGAGGGCGTTGACGGCGGCCGCGGCGGCGAGGATCGCCTCGTGCATGGCCTCCTGGGGGTGCGCGCCTCGGGGCAGGGCTTCGAGCAGCGCCTCGTTGGCGGCGGCGGCCGCGGCGGCGGAGGCGTCGTCGGGGCGGCTGGCGGAGGAGACGCCGTCGCAGACGATGGCGACGGTGGCGGCGGAGCCGTCGGAGAGGGCGGTGGCCGCGACGGCGAAGGAGTCCTCGTTGCGGTGGTGGCGCAGACCGCGGTCGCTGACGGCGGCGACGCTGCCGAGTTCCTCTTCGAGGTGGTCGCGCTCGCGGGGCTGGGCGTGGCCGCAGTGCTCGCAGTAGCCGTCGGTGTCGACCCGGCCGGCGCGGCAGGCGACGCAGGTCTTCGCGCCGTCGCCCTGCGGGGCGGGAGGGTCGTACCGGCCGGCGGCGGCGGCCTGCGGGGGCTGCGGGGGCGGCGCGGCGCCGGGGTCCGGGACGGGGTCGCCGTCGGCGGACCAGCCGGCCGAGTCCTCGACCAGCGTCGGCGCGGCGGCGGCCGTGCTGCCCCATCCGGGCGCGGCGGCGACCCCGTACCCGGAAGCGCCGCCCGGCTGCGGGACCACGGCCGGGCGGTCGCGGTCCTCCCCGTCGGCGTGCTCCCGGCCACCCGCGTCGCCCGCGTTGCCCGCGTGGGCGCCGGGGTGCTCGCTCGCGGAGGCCGCGAAGCTCCGGCCGCCCCGTGCGGCGCCCGCCTCGGCGTAGCCGCCGGAGCCGCCGGGTTCGCCCGTCTCCGGGTCCGGCCGGTACGGGGCGCCGACGGCGGTCGCGCGCGGCCGCCCGCCCGCCGGTTCGGCCACCCCGGGGTGGCCGGCCGAGCTCGCGCCGGATCCGGGATGCCCGGCAGCGCCGGGGTAACCGCCCGCGGTCGCGGCCGCGTTGGGTACGGGCTCGGGGTGGTCGCTCGCGGAGTGCGCGGCGGCCCGACCGACCGGCGGCGCGGGCGCGGCGACCTGAGGCGCGGCGACCGGTGGCGCCGGTGCGGCACCCGGCGGCGCGGGCACGGCAGATGCGGGCGCGGCAGCCGGTGGCGCCGGCGCGGCAACCGGTTTTGCGGGCGCGGTAGCTGGGGGCACGGCGGCCTGAGGCGCGCCAACCGGGGCCGCGGGCATGGCCGCTGGAGGCGCGGCGACTGGTGGCGCCGGCGCGGCAACCGGTGTTGTGGGCCCGGCAGCTGGGGGCGCGGCGGCCGGGGGCGCCGGTGCGGCGGCCGGGGGCGCGGCAGTTGGGGGGCCCTGGGGGAGGGGGAGGGTGGGGTGGTCCCCGGATGGGGGCGGGGCGGAGAGGGCGTAGCCGCACACGCCGCAGAAGCGGTCACCCTCCTCCAAGGGTTCCGCGCAGCTCGGGCATCCCGACAGCCGATGCATCGACATCACTCACACCCACGTCCGGGGACGGAAACGGTTTGCCCGCTCCACCAGTTCGATCCTCTCCTCGCCCCGCTGCGCCAGCCGGGCGAGGACGCGGTACGAGCGCTCCAGGCCGAAGCGCAGCCCCCGCTCGTCCAGTTGACTGCCGAGCAGCAAGGGCCGGCCGGGGTCGGCACCCCGGCTACCCGACAGTACCCAGTCCAGGGCCGAGCCCAGAACCTCCGTCGACAGCCGCTGGTGCCGCTCCGCGTCCAGGCCGAACCGCTCCAGCGCCTCCACCTGCGCGGCAGCCGCCGTCAGGTCAGGCAGCAGGGCCTCTTCGGGAGCCCGGTCGCGCAGGCGTGCCCGTACCGCCGCCACCCGTGCGGCGGTGTAGTGGATCGACGCCTCCGGTACGGACTCCAGCGTGGCCACCGCCCCGGCCCGGTCGCCCGCGGCCAGCTGCACCCGCGACAGACCGAACGCCGCGCTCACGAAACCGGGGTCGGTGATCCACACCAGCCGGTAGTACTCGGCCGCGTTGTCCAACTGCCCCAGGACTTCCGCGCACAGGCCCAGGGCCAGCTTCGGAGCGGGCTCGCCCGGGAAGGCGTCGTAGATCGCGTCGAAGGACAGGGCCGCCGTCTCGTCGTCCCCGGTGGCCAGGGAGACGATCCCGCGCGCCCACACCACCCGCCAGTCGTCCGGGTGCCGGGCCTCCAGCCGCGCCAGCGGCCCCTCGGGCCCGGCGACGTCCGGCTCGCCCAGCTCCAGGCGCACCCGCAGCTCCCGCAGCCGCAGCTCCGCCGAGTCGGCGGCCGCCGGGCCGAGCGCACCGAGGGCGCCGAGCAGGTCGGCCGGCGCGGAGGCCAGCAGGCCCGCCAGGAAACCGGCGTGGGGGTCGGTGGGGTCCACCAGCGGCACCGGCAGGGCCAGCGCCGCCGCCCGCGCGTCCAGCGGGGCGAGCCCGGTGCGCGGGAGCGCCGGCTCCGCTCCCGGATCCGCCGCCGGGTCCGGCGGCGCCACCGTCACGGCCTGCCGGGGCGCGGGCACGCCCGCCGCCCGGCCCGCCGACTTGTGCGTCGCCGTCGCCCCCAGCCGCGCGGCCGGAGCCTGCGAAGCGGCCGTCACCGGAATCGGACCCGCCGCCCCCGACGCGGGCGGCGGCCCGGCCACCGCGGCCGCCGGCCGTCCCTTGCGGGAGGAGGCCCGCGCGCCCAGCCGGGACACCTGTGCCCCCGCCGTGTCGGCGAACAGCCGGGTGTCCGGAACCCGCAGCTCCGGCCCGAACAGGGTGGAGACCTGCGGCCGCGGCCGGCCCGTCTGGAGCGCGACCACCTCCCGCAGGACGCCCGTCAGCTGGTCCGCCATCTCCTGCGCGGACGCGAACCGCCGCCCCGGGTCCGGGTCGGTGGCCCGTACCAGCAGCCGGTAGAACGACTCGTAGCGGCCGAAGACCTCGATGTGCTCCGGATCCGGCAGCGAATCCACGAACACGTTCGTGTAGCCCTGGAAGTCGAAGGTCAGTACCGCCAGGGTGCGGGCCACCGTGTACAGGTCGGAGGCGACCGACGGGCCCGACTCCGCGACCTCGGGGGCCTGGTAGCCCACGGTGCCGTAGATGGCCGACTCCTCGTCGTCCATCCGCCGGACCGCGCCCATGTCGATCAGCTTCAGCTGGTCCTGCTGCTGGATCGCGTTGTCGACCTTGAAGTCGCAGTACAGAAGGTTTCTGCTGTGCAGGTGGCCGAGCGCCTCCAGCGCCTCGATGCCGTACGCGCAGGCCTGCTCCACCGGCAGCGGGTCGCGCCGGCCGTCCGGCCGCCGCCGGTCGTTGGCGATCTCCTTGAGGGACTTGCCGCCGACGTACTCCATGACGATGTACCCGTCGAGCGAACCGGTCCGCTGGTCCAGGTGCTCGACGAAGTTGTAGATCCGCACGATGTTGGAGTGCTCGATCTCCGCGAGGAAGCGCCGCTCGGAGATCGCCGCCTCCATCGCGTCCTGGTCCCCGGTGTCCAGCAGGCCCTTGAGCACCACCCACCGGTCCGAGACCGCCCGGTCCACCGCCAGGTACACCCAGCCGAGGCCGCCGTGCGCCAGGCAGCCCGCCACCTCGTACTGGCCGTGCACCACGTCGCCCGCGCGCAGCTTGGGCACGAAGGAGTACGGGTGCCCGCACTTGGTGCAGAACCCTTCCGTCCGGCCCGGCCGGTCACCCCGAGCCCGGCCCACCGGAGCCCCGCAGTCCGAGCGCGAGCAGAACCGCTTGCGCTCCGGCACCTCCGGGTTCTCCAGCACCGCCGCCGAAGGATCCGGCCGCGGCACCTCCGGTACGTTGACCAGCCCCGCCCCGAGCCGGCTGCGCCCCGAGGCCGAGGCCCCGGAGGACGAACTGCGCACCGACACCGAGCGGGTGGACGCGGCGCCCGACAGCGCGCGCGAGAGCCGCCCCGACACCGAGCGGCGGGACGAGGACGAACGCGAGGAGCGCGCCGAGGCCGAAGAGCGCGCCGACCCGTGCGACCCCTGGGACCCCCGGGAGCCGTGGGAGGCGTACGAGTCGCCGCGGCGCGCCGCGCTCGTCATCCCCGTCGGCGGCGAGAGGAGTTCCTCCGCGCCCGCCGCGACGGAGCCGACCGGCGCCAGCCCGCAGGTGTCGCAGTACAGCTCGCCGCCGCCCATGTCCTCGTACGTCCCCGGGCATCCGGGGCGGACGCACGCGGTTCCGGCCACACTCATGCGTCCTCCTCCCCCGGCCCCTCGGGCCGGTGCTGCCGGGGCGCCAGCGCCTCGGCCGCCGCCTGCTGGTACCTCAGGACGGCCTGCTCGGCGGCCCGCAGGTCGCAGGGCGCGCTCCACAGCATCCGCCGGGCCGTGTCGTACCGCTCGATCAGCAGTGGATCCTCCGCCATGCCGTGCCGGGCCATCTTCGCCTTGTACGCGTCGAGCCGCCCGCGCAGCTCGGCCCGTACGGCCAGCGGCGCCGTCACGGCGGTCAACGATTCCCGGGCCCTGCGGAGTTCCTCCCCGGCCCGCTCCTCCAACGACTCCAGCAGCGGCGACAGCCGGTGCCACTGCGCCTGGCGGCGGTACTCCGCGGCCGTCGCGAGCTGCTCCTGCAACGCCGTCGGAGGGCCGCTGACCGCCGGGACCTCCGATGCCGCGATCTTCGCCAGCACCTCGCCGCGCGCCGTCCGCGCCTCCGCCAGGGTCCGGTCGGCCCGCGAGAGCACGTCCCGCACGCTGATCAGCCGCGCCTCGGCGTCCTGCCGTACGTCCAGCACCGCCTCGACCTCACGGCGTACGTCCTCCAGCGCGAGCGCCGCACGGTCGTAGCGGCCCGTGTCCGGGCGGCCGCCGCCGGGAGCGGAACTCCCCGCCACCGGCAGCCAGAACGCCAGCGGGTCCGCGATCACCCGCTCCCGCAGCTCGGCCAGCTCGGCGGTGATGTCCTCCAGGTCGTCACCCGAGGGGTGTTCGCCCGGGCGCACCCCCACCGAGTGGGCCAGCGAACGGGTGCGGTGCAGCTCGGCGGCGAGCAGGTCGATGCGGGCGGGCAGCGCCGACCACACCGCGTCGGCGGCCACCACCACGTCCAGCGAGCTCGCGTACAGCTCGTTCATCCGGGTGACCAGCGCGGCGAGCGAGAAGCGCTCCGCCAGCGCGGCGCCCTCGACCCCGGCCCCGGCGATGGTCACCCCGGGCCCGCGCAGCCGGTCGGTCAGCTCGATCAGGTCGTCACGGCTGGGCCAGCGGCGCCGGTCGCGGATCCGGCGGGCGGCGGCCAGCGCCCCGCTGTAGGCGTCGAAGTACGTCCACAGCCGGGTGATCGACGCGTCGGCGGCGGCCCAGCGCTCCTTGGTGACGCCGGTCAGCCCGGCGCCCTCCAGCAGCCGCCGCCCGGCGTGGTCCTGGAGCGCGAGCAGGGAGGTCTCGACGGCCTCGTGCTCCGCGCCCAGCCGGGTCAGCGCGCGGTCGACCTCGTCCCGGTCCATCAGGGCCGGTCCCGTTTCCGGGCGCCTCACATAGGGCTCCGATCCCGCCACAGGCCTCAGCCGTCCCGGTACTTGGGCTCGGGCGGTGCGACCGCCTTGGGCAGCACGCCTTCGAAGTGGGCCCGGTAGGCGACCATCCACGGGCTGTCGTTCCCACCGGCGCGGTAGTTCTCCAGCACCTTGTTGACGCGGCGCACCAGATCGGTGGCGTCCTTGTTCATGGCGACGCCGTAGAACTCCTTGGTGAAGGGGGAGCCGACGAGCTGCACCGACGGGTCCTGCGCGGCCTGCCCGGCCGCGAGGGCGTTGTCCGTGATGATGCCGTCCACCTCGCCCAGCTGGAGCCGCACCAGGCAGTCCAGCTGGTTGGGCACGGTGACCGGGACCGATCCGTAGGACCGGGACGTCAGCGCGGCCTCCGCCGTGGAACCGGCGGCGAAGCAGATCTTCCGGCCCTTCAGGGAGGCGTCGTACCCCGTGATCGTCGAGCCCTTGGGCACGAGCACCTGCTGCCCGGCCTCGAAGTAGGCCGTCGAGAAGGCGACGTCCTCCAGCCGCTTGCAGTTGATCGTCATCGTCCGCACGACGACGTCGACCCGGCCCGCCTGGAGGGCCGGGATGCGCTGGCTGGTGGGGATGGCCCGGTAGATCACCTTGGACTCGTCGCCCAGGATGTCCTTGGCTATGGCCTTGACCAGCGCGATGTCGAAGCCGTCGAGATGGCCGTCCGGATTGCGGTAGCCCCACTTGAAGCTGTTCTGGTCCACGCCCGCGACGAGCTTGCCGGCGCTGCGGATCCGCTCGATCGTCGGGCCGTCCACCGTGGACGGACGCAGGCTGGCCTCCGGGTTCTCGCAGGTGTCCCCGGGACCCCAGAGGGCGTCCGGCGCGACCTGCACCGAGGCCGGCGGGCGGACCGCCGGCGGGCCGCCGGTCTCCGGCGCGGCCTGGGCCAGCGGCAGCAGCACGGCCGCCGCCGTCAGCGCGCAGGCCGCCGCCATCGCCGTGACCCCGCCCCAGCCGCGCAGCCGGGCCGCCAGCCGGCGCACCCCGGACGGCCCGGGGCCGTCGCCCTCGCCCGTACCGCGCCGCCCTCGTACCGTCCGCATCGCTCTCACCTGTACTCCGAAAGCCTGCGCCCGATACCGAGCAGCGCCGCCGCCGCGCCGACGACCGCAAGGGCCGCCGCGCCCGTCACCAATCCGCCCAGCGCGCCGAGCCCGCCCCGGGCCGCCCGGGTGAACTCCTTCTGCTCATGGGCCACAGCCTGTTCCAGCGAGGCGTCCACCGTGTCGAACGAGGCGCCGCTGCTCTCCTTGTGGTCGGCGTCCCCGATGACCTGGGGCAGGGCGCCTTCGTAGTCGCCCTTCAGGTCGCTCTCCCGGGCCGCCGCGTGCCGCTGCTTCCACTGCGCCACCCCGCCCGCGGCGCGGGCGACCGGGGAGCGGCCGCTGTCGTCGTCGGCGAGTCTCAGCGCTCTCGCCAGCCCGTCGTCCAGCTGCTTCATGTTCGTGGTGAAGTCCACGTCGTACTTGTCGGACTTCTTGTCCTCGGCGAGCACGGCGCCGCGCGCGATCAGGGTGAGGTTCTCGTTGGCCCGGGCCTGGAGCGAGGCGATCCGGGCGTCGTTGAGCACCTTCAGCGACTCCTGGCCATCCGTCCGGGCCTCGTTCAGATCGGCCCGGGCGAAGCTCTGGCCCACCGCCAGCCACAGCAGCACCACCAGGGCGGCGCCCGTCGCGGCCACCAGCCCGTGGTTGAAGACCCGGTTCGTCCGGTGGTAGTTGCGCCGCTGCGCCCAGCCCAGGGCCGCCAGCGCCAGCACCCCCGCGGCGAGCGCGGCCAGCGGCCAGGACCGGGCGTCGTCGTAGTCCGTGTACAGCCGGCCCGTCTCCGCCTCGTACAGCCGCTGGGCCGCCGGCAGCAGTACGGTGCTCATCTGCTCATTGGCGTACCTGAGGTACGCGCCGCCCAGCGGCAGGCCCTGCCGGTTGGTGGCCCGGGCCTGCTCGATCAGTCCGGTGTACCGGGGCAGCTGCTCACCGAGGAGGGTGATCTCCTTGCGGGAGCTGTCGCCCGCCGCGGCGTTGGCGGCCGCGCTCACCAGCAGCCGGGACGCGTTGGCGATGTCCTTCTCGTACCGCTGGCGGACCTCGCGCGGCTCCTGCGCGCCGGCGAGGAACCCGCTGGAGGAGGCCGTGTCCGCATCGGCCAGGGAGCGGTAGATGCTCGCCGCGTCCGCGCTCAGCGGCTGGCTGCGGCTCACCACGTCATCCGCGGCGGCGACCCGGCCGGAGATCTCCCACACCGTCACCACGCCGAACAGCAGCACCGCCGCGGCCAGAGCGGCGCCGATGATGCGCAGCCTGCCGGGCTCCGTCACCGCCGCCCGGCGCAGCTGGTCCACGCCCTCGGCCCAGGCGGAAACCCGCCTCGGCGCGGCCGCCGGCGACCCGGCGGGAGGCGCGGCGGGGCCGCCCCCGGGCGCGGGCGCGCGTGATGTGACGACCACCGTGACCTCCCCCTCGGTCCCTCTTGCTCCGCAGCAGTATGGCCGTAGTGACGGTCAACCACAGCACCCAGTGCCGGATCATGGGCGAACCACCCCTGCGGGCGCCCCCGTCACCCCTTCACCGTGAATACGTCCACACGCCCGCCACGGTTCCAGACCGCGGCGGCATCGGGGCGGGTTCACCCGAAATGGGCACGGAGTTTTCCATGGGCCCCGGGCGGGGACCCGAGCGCGTCCAGTCCCAGCAGGCCCGCGCCCAGCACCGGCGGGGCCGACACCACCGACACCCGGGCGCGCGGCGCCCGCTGCGCCAGGCCCGCCACGATCCGCCCGTTCAGCTGCGGGTGCCCGGCCGTCAGCACGCTCCCGCCCAGCAGCACGGGCACCTCCTCGGCCAGCAGGCCGAGCCGGCCGAGCGCCACCGAGGCCAGCGCCACCACCTCGTCGGCCTGCCGCTCCACGATCGCCGACGCCACCGGATCGCCCGCCGCGGCCACCGCGAACAGCACCGGCACCAGCTCGTGCAGCCGCCGCCGGCCCAGCGAGCCCAGGTGCAGCGCCTCGATCAGCTCCCCCATGGAACCGAGCCCGAACCGAGCCGGCAGCGCCGCCGCGAGCTCCGTCGGGCCGCCGCGGCCGTCCTCGGCCCGCGCCGCCCACCACAGGGCCTCCTCCGCGAGACCGCCGCCGCCGCCCCAGTCGCCGGAGATCGTTCCGACCGCCGGGAACCGCGCGGTGCGCCCGTCGGGCAGCATCCCCACGCAGTTGATCCCGGCCCCGCACACCACCGCGACCCCGCGCGGGGCCGCCGCACCGGGCAGTCCGGCCCGCAGGATCGCGAAGGTGTCGTTGCGCACCAGCGTGGCCGCGCCCCAGCCGCGCGCGCCGATGGCGTCCGCGAGCCGGCGCTCCTCCACCGGGAAGTCGGCGTTGGACAGGCACGCCGCGACCTGGCCGGCGTACGGGGACCCCGGTCGCAGCGGCGGCAGCCCGGCCGCCTCGGCGGCTTCCGCGACGGCCCGCCCCAGTACGTCCACGGCCGCCTCGACACCGTCGCGCGGCGGCTGGAAGCCCCCGGAGCGCCCGGCGGCGAGCACGGCCCCGTCCGCCGCGATCAGCGCGACGTCCGTCTTGCTGTTGCCCGCGTCGACGGCCAGGACGGCCGCCGGGGCGGCGGGCCGGTTCACGCCCATGGCAGATGCTCCTTGTTGTGCGCCAGGAGCCGGTCCGTCAGCCCCTCCGCGAGGTCGAACTGCCCGACGAGGGGGTGGGCCAGCAGGGCCTTGAAGACCCGCTCGCGCCCGCCGCGCAGGGCCGCGTCCAGCGCGAGGTCCTCGTACGCGCTCACGTGCGAGACCAGCCCGGCGAACAGCGGGTCGAGGGCCGGCACGGCCAGCGGAGCCGCCCCGGAGCCGTCCACCCGGGCCTGCACCTCGATGACCGCGTCGTCCGGCAGGAACGGCAGGGTCCCCCCGTTGTACGTGTTCACCACCTGCACGGCCGGGCCGCCGCCGGCCAGCAGCGCCGCCGCCAGGTCCACGGCCGCCTCCGAGTAGAAGGCGCCGCCCCGCTTCGCCAGCAGCGCCGGCTTCTCGTCGAGCGCGGGATCCGCGTACAGGGCGAGCAGCTCCCGCTCCATCGCGGCGACCTCGGCGGCCCGGGACGGCTTCTCGCCGAGCTCCCGCACCACCGCGTCGTGCGCGTAGAAGTAGCGCAGGTAGTACGAGGGCACCACGCCGAGCCGGTCCAGCACCGCCCGGGGCAGCCGCAGGTCGGCGGCGACCGCGTCCCCGTGCCCGGCCAGCAGCTCCGGCAGGACGTCCCGGCCCCCCGGGCCGCCGACCCGTACGCCCAGCTCCCAGGTCAGGTGGTTGAGGCCCACGTGGTCGAGGTGGACCTCGGCGGGCGCCACGTCCAGCAGCGCCGCGAACTTCCGCTGGAAGCCGATGGCGACGTTGCACAGCCCGACCGCCTTGTGCCCGGCCCGGAGCAGGGCCCGGGTGACGATCCCGACCGGGTTGGTGAAGTCGATGATCCAGGCGTCCGGGCTGGCCCGCCGCACCCGCTCGGCGATGTCGAGGACCACCGGCACGGTGCGCAGCGCCTTCGCGAGCCCGCCCGCGCCGGTGGTCTCCTGGCCGACGCAGCCGCATTCCAGCGGCCAGGTCTCGTCCTGGAGCCGGGCGGCCTGCCCGCCGATGCGCAGCTGGAGCAGGACCGCGTCGGCGCCGGCCACCCCCGCGTCGAGGTCGGAGGTGGTGGTGATCAGGCCCGGATGGTCCTGCCGGGCGAAGATCCGCCGGGCGAGGGCCCCGATCAGCTCCAGGCGTTCGGCGGCGGGGTCGATCAGGACCAGCTCGCTGACCGGCAGGGTGTCGCGCAGCCGCGCGAAGCCGTCGATCAGCTCGGGGGTGTAGGTGGAACCCCCACCCACCACGGCGAGTTTCATGGGCTTCAGCCTTTCACTCCGGTCAGGGTGACGCCTTCGACGAACGCCTTCTGGGCGAAGAAGAAGAGGACGATCACAGGTGCCATGACCAGGACGGTCGCGGCCATGGTCAGATTCCAGTTCGTGTGGTGAGCGCCCTTGAAGGACTCCAGACCGTAACTGAGGGTCCAGGCGGCCGGGTTGTCGGAGGCGTAGATCTGCGGGCCGAAGTAGTCGTTCCAGGCGCTGAAGAATTGGAACAGCGCCACGGCAGCGATGCCCGGCCTGGCCATCGGCACGACGACGCGCAGCAGCGTGCGCACTTCGCCGCAGCCGTCGACCCGGGCCGCGTCGAGGTACTCGTCGGGGATGGTCAGCAGGAACTGGCGCAGCAGGAAGACGGAGAAGGCGTCGCCGAACGCCATCGGGACGATCAGCGGCCACAGCGTTCCGGACAGGTCCAGCTGCCTGGCCCAGAACAGGTACATCGGGATGACGACGACCTGGGGCGGCAGCATCATCATCGCGATCACCAGCAGCAGCGACAGCCGCCGCCCGCGGAAGCGGAACTTGGCGAGCGCGTACGCGACGGGCACCGAGGAGAGCACGGTCAGCAGCGTCCCGAGCCCGGCGTACAGCAGGGTGTTGCGCCACCAGGTCAGGAAGCCGGGGGTGTGCCACACCTTCGCGTAGTTGCCCCACTCCCAGGTGTCCGGGCTCAGATCGCGGGTCAGCGCCTGCTGGTCGCTCATCACGGACGTGAGGAAGAGGAAGACGAAGGGGAGGACGAAGAACAGGGCGGCGGCGACCCCGAGGGAGTGCACGCCGACCCACCGGAGCACGGCCCCGCGGCGCTCGGCCTTCTCGCGCCGCACGGTCTTGTGATCGAGGGCCACTTCAGTCACCTGCTCCGATCAGTCCGCCACGGCGGCGCATCAGGAGCGCGGTGAAGGCCATGGAGAGGGCGAAGAGCACCAGCGCGACGACGCAGGCGGCGCCGTAGTCGAAGCGCTGGAAGCCGGCGTTGTAGATGATCTGGGGCAGCGTCAGCGTGGACTTGTCCGGGTAGCCGGGCTCGAACTGCTGGCCCGAGCCGCCGATGACGCCGGCCGACACCTTCCCCGCCACCAGCGGCTGCGTGTAGTACTGCATGGCCTGGATGACCCCCGTGACCACCGTGAACAGGATGATCGGGGAGATGTTCGGCAGGGTGATGTGCCGCAGCCGCGCCCAGGCCCCGGCCCCGTCCAGCTCGGCGGCCTCGTACTGCTCCCTGGGTACGTCGAGCAGCGCGGCCATGAAGATCACCATCAGGTCGCCCACCCCCCACAGGGCGAGCGCGGTGAGCGCGGGCTTGGACCAGTCGGCGTCGGTGAACCAGCCGGGCGCGGGCAGCCCGGCCCAGTCCAGCAGGACGTTCACCGGGCCGGTGCCGGGGTTGAGGAGGAAGACGAAGGCCAGGGTGGCGGCCACGGGCGGGGCCAGGTAGGGCAGGTAGAACAGGGTCCGGAAGAGCCCGGCACCGGTCTTGATCTTCGTGATGAGCAGGCCGACGCCGAGCCCGAACAGGACCCGGCAGCTCACCATCACCACGACCAGCCACAGGGTGTTCCACATGGCGGGCCAGAACAGCGGATAGTCGGTGAAGACGTACGTCCAGTTGTCCGCGCCGTTGAAGACCGGGGGCCGGAAGCCGTCGTACTTGGTGAAGGAGAAGTACACGGTGGACAGCAGCGGGTAGGCGAAGAAGAGCGAGAACCCGATCAGCCAGGGCGACATGAAGGCCGCGGTGCGCAGCGCGGCCCGCCGCCGCTTCGCCCGCAGGGGGTGGGTGCCGGTCATCGGGGTTACTTCGCCTTCGCGATGTCCGTGTCGATCTGCTGGTCGACCCGGGCGAGCCCGGCGGGCAGGTCGCTCACGTCGCCCTTCTCGACGGCGTACGCGAAGTCCTGGAAGGTCAGCTGGTAGGTGCCGCCGTCGGCCTGGGCCGGGGTGGTGTTCGACTTCGGGTGCCGGGCGATGTCGAGGAAGGTCTTGAACTCCGGGCTCACCCGGAGGTCCGGGGACTCCAGGGCCTCCAGGGTGGAGGGCACGTTGTGGATGGAGTTGGCGAAGGCCACGACCGCCGCCGTGTCGGTGGTCATGTACTTGACCAGCTCCCAGGCCGCGTTCTGCTTCCTGCTCCCGGCGGCGATGCCCATGACCGTGCCGGAGAGGTAGCCCTTGCCGTAGTCCTCCGCTTGGTCGTCCGGGACGGGCAGCGGCGCCGTGCCGATCTCGAAGGAGGCCCCGCCCTCCTTCGCCATGGCGGCCCGCCACTCACCGTCGATCTGCATGGCGACCAGACCCTTGTGGAAGGGGTGGTCGGTGCTCCACTCGTCGCCGAAGGTGCTGCGGAACTTCTCCAGCTTCTGGTAGCCGCCGAGCTCGGCCACCAGGGCCTTCTGGGCGGTCAGCATCTTCGCGAAGGCCGGGTCCTTGGCCAGGTTGGACTTGCCGTCGGCGGTGAAGTACGCCGGGCTCCACTGCGCGGCGAGGCGCATGGGGGTGGTCTCGTAGCCGTGGAAGGTGGGCATGACGCCCAGCTGCTCGTACGAGTCGCCGCTGGTCCTGGTCAGTTTCCGCGCCGCCTCGGAGAACTGGCTCCAGGTTCTGGGCGGTTCGGTGATGCCGGCCGCCTTGAAGGCGTCCTTGTTGTAGACGAGGCCGTACGCGTCGTTCAGCAGCGGCAGCGTGCACTGGTTGCCGTTGAACTGGGTGTACTCCAGCAGCGTCTTGGGGAAGACCTTCGTCTTGTCGATCCCGGACTTCCGGAGGAAGGGGTTCAGGTCGGCGAAGGCGCGGGAGTTGCAGAACTTGCCGACGCTGTCGGTGGTGAAGGAGGAGACCACGTCGGGGGCCTTCTCGCCGCCCGCCCGGAGCGCCTGGTTGATCTTGTCGTCGGTCATGTTGTCGGTGACCTTGACCTTGATGTTCGGGTGGGCCTTCTCGAACCGGGCGATGTTCTCCTCGATGGCCTTGACCTCGCTCGGCGCGGACCAGCCGTGCCAGAAGTTGAGGGTGACGTCGGCCTTCGGGTCGTCCGCGGCCTCGGCGCCGCTCTGGCCCGTGCAGGCGGTGACGAGGACGGATATCGCGGCCAGGAGGGTGGCCGCGGGGGTCAGACGTCCGATTCCGGGCATGGCGGTGCTCGCTCTCTGCGGGAGGAACTTCCGGGGAGGGTGCCGGTGCGGGGTGCGGTGCCAGTGCGGGGTGGGGCGGCTACGGGTGGTTCAGCGGGAGGTGTCGAAGACTTCCTCGCGGGTGGCGGCGAGGGCGCTCTCCAGCGCGCCGCGCAGCACCGGCCGCTCGCGCACCTGACCCGCGACCAGGCGAGGCCGGGCGGGCGCCAGTTCGCCGAGCTCGGCCTCCAGCAGCGCGCGCAGCGGATCGCCGCCCGCGGTGATCACGGCCCCGGACAGGACCACGACCTCCGGGTCCAGTACGGCGACCAGCGAGGCCAGACCGGTCGCGAGGACCGTGGCGTACGACTGGAGGAAGCGCAGGTACGGCCCTTCGGGCTCGGCGGCGGCCCGCCGCAGCAGTGCGACGGCCTCGGCGACCAGCGGCCCGTGCGGCGCGTGCGGCGCGTCGGGCGGCGTCCCGCCGGGCGTGGCCTCGATGCCCAGTTCGGCGGCGAGCCGCGGCAGTACCTGTACGCCGGCCAGCTCCTGGTAGCCGCCCGTGTTGGCCCGGGTGACCTGCCGGACCAGGGGGTGGCCCGGCACCGGCAGGAATCCCACCTCGCCCGCGCCGCCGGTCCAGCCGCGGTGCAGCCGGCCGCCGAGCACCAGGGCGGCCCCGAGGCCCTCCTCGTTCCAGAGCAGGACGAAGTCCTCGTGGCCGCGGGCCGCGCCGAGCCGCTGCTCGGCGATCGCGGCGAGGTTCACGTCGTTCTCGTACTCCACCGGCATCGGCAGCGCCGCCGCCAGTTCGTCGAGGAGGGTGGGGGAGTGCCAGCCGGGGAGGTGGCTCGCGTAGCGCAGCCGGCCGGTCTGCGGGTCGAAGGCGCCCGGGGTGGCGATCACCAGGCGGTGCAGGTCGGAGCGCTGTAGTCCGGCGGCCTTGACGGCCTCGCCGAGCGCCTCGGTGACCTGCTCCACGGCCCCGGCGCCCTCCTTGTACGGGAGCTCGAAGCTGCCGACCACCGCGCCGGTGAGGTCGGCTACGGCGGCGAGGACCCGCTCGGGGGTGACGTCGAGACCGCCGACGTGGGCGGCGCGCGGGTTGAGCGCGTACAGCTGGGCGCTCGGTCCGGGCCGGCCGCCGTCGGTCCCGGTGGCCACGACCAGTCCGGCGTCCTCCAGGCGGGCCAGCAGCTGGGAGGCGGTGGGCTTCGACAGCCCGGTCAGGTGCCCGATCCTGGTCCGGGACAGCGGGCCGTGGGCGAGCAGGAGCTCCAGCGCGGCCCGGTCGTTCATGGCGCGCAGCAGGCTGGGCGTTCCGGGTGTGGCTGCGGGCATGACGCTTCTCTCCCTCACCGAGGTCAACTGTTAGGTAAGTTTCCTATCGCCGTTCGGGCCCTGTCAATGGAACCGCCCCGCAGGAATGACCTGCGGGGCAGTGGATCCCGCGCACCGGGCGCGGGCGGGGCGGGCGGGGCTACTTGGTGATGCGGGGGGTGCTCGGGGCCGGGATCGGGGCGGTCGCCAGGGACTGCGGGGACGTCGGGTTCGCCAGCGCGGACGGGGCGGCGACGGCCGCCGAGGGGTCCGCCGGGGCCTCGCCCTCCTCGTCGGCCGGGGCCACGCCTCCGATGATCCGGATGCCGGCGGCGTCGAAGGCCTCCTTGATCCGCCAGCGCAGCTCGCGCTCCACGGCGAACTGCTGCCCCGGCATCGTCTTCGCCGACACCTTCACCGTCATCGAGGCCAGCAGCACCTCGTCCAGGCCCAGCACCTCGACCGGGCCCCACAGGCGCTCGTCCCACGGGCTGTCCTTCGCCAGGCCTTCGGCGACCCGCTGGACGACCTCGCGGATGTGGGCCAGGTTCTCCGTGGGCTTGACCTGCACGTCCACGCCCGCCGTGGCCCAGCCCTGGCTGAGGTTGCCGATCCGCTTGATCTCGCCGTTGCGGACGTACCAGATCTCGCCGTTGTCGCCGCGCAGCTTGGTCACGCGCAGACCGACCTCGATGACCTCGCCGGAGGCCACACCCGCGTCGATCTTGTCGCCGACGCCGTACTGGTCCTCCATGATCATGAAGACGCCGGACAGGAAGTCCGTCACCAGGTTCCGGGCGCCGAAACCGATCGCGACACCGGCCACACCCGCGCTCGCGAGCAGCGGGGCCAGGTCGATCTTGAGGGCGCCGAGGACCATCAGGGCGGCCGTGCCGAGGATCAGGAAGGACGCCACCGACCGCAGGACCGAGCCGATCGCCTCCGAGCGCTGGCGGCGGCGTTCCGCGTTGACCAGCAGCCCGCCGAGCGCGGTGCCCTCGACGGCCTCCGCGCTGCTGTTCATCCGGGTTATCAGCCTGGTCAGCGCCTTGCGGACCACCGAGCGGAGCGCGGCCGCGATCACGATGATCAGGAGGATCTTCAGACCGATGCTCAGCCAGGTGGCCCAGTTCTCCTCGATGAAGCTCGCGGCGTTGGTGACGCTCTGCTGGGCTTCGGCGGCGTCCGGGATCTCGGAGGCGAGCGGGAGCAGGGGGGCGGCGGGCCAGGGCACGACGGGTACCTCCAGGTATAGCGGTCTGCCGACGGAACGGGGGTGCGGGCAGAACATCCACACTAACGGGGCATCCGCCTGACTCCGGTGCCTGGCGTTCCGCTTGTTCGGGGGAGAGACGGGATTCACCTGGGGATGAAGTGGGGTGTGGTTGAAAACACCTCCGACCCGTTACGGGCGCGTGGTGGCGCTTCGACCAGCCGTAAGGAGAGACTGGAGAGCAGATCGTCCCGGCGCGAGCCACGCGCCGCCGGCGTACAAGGAGGCAGTCCGTGCCGCACGTCCTGGTCCTCAATGCGTCGTACGAGCCTCTCGGCGTCGTACCGCTCCGCCGCGCGCTCGTCCTCGTCCTGGAGAACAAAGCGGTCTCCCTGGAGGAATCCGGCGCCTTTCTGCACAGCGCGACCAGAGCCGTCCCCGCGCCCAGCGTGGTCCGGCTCAAGCGCTTCGTGCGGGTCCCCTACCGGGGGCCCGTTCCGCTCACCAGGCGCGCGCTGTTCGCGCGGGACGGCGGCCGCTGCATGTACTGCGGCGGGGTCGCCACCAGCGTCGACCACGTGATCCCGCGCAGCCGGGGTGGGCAGCACGCGTGGGACAACGTCGTCGCGGCGTGCCGGCGGTGCAACCACGTCAAGGCCGACCGGCACCTGCTGGAACTGGGGTGGCGCCTGCGGCACCAGCCGGCCCCGCCGTCGGGGCTGGCGTGGCGGATCATCGGCACGGGGCACCGGGACCCGCGCTGGATGCCTTACCTCCAGCCGTACGGGGCGGAGGACGCGCTGGACCGCATCGGCGTCGCCGCCTCGTAGCTCCGCCGGTGTTCCGTGACGCCGCCGCGGGCGCCGGCGGGGCTGGAACCGCCCCGCCGGGCCGGGTTACGGGGTGACCGCCTGCGCCGTCGCGGACCAGAGGCTGCAGCCGAAGCGGGTGGCGCGGGTGGTGCAGGTGACGCGGAGGAAGCGGGTGTCCGGGGCGTCCATGCGGAGGGATTCCTTCCCGCCGCGGGAGGCCGAGACGGTGACCGCCGGGCGCCAGGTGACACCGTCCGAGGACGTCTCCACGCGGTAGGCGGACGGGTACGCGTCCTGCCAGTGCAGGGTCAGCAGCCCCACCCGGGCCGGCGCAGCCAGCTCGGCCTGCCACCAGGCGCCGTCCACCGCGCGGGAGGACCAGCGGGTGCTGTCGGAGCCGTCCACCACCGCCGAGGCCGGGAACTGCGCGGCCTCGTCGCCCGAGGACGTGGCCCGCGCCGTGCGCAGCAGGTCCGGCCCGCCCGTCTTCGGCACCGCGTGGACCGTGAGCATCCGGGACTCCCCGGCGAACGTCACCGGGACCGAGTACACCCCCGCCGGCGTCGACGCCGGGATCGTGACCTCCACCGGGACCGAGACCCGGGTGCCGCGCGGAGCCGTCGCCTCCGACGGCAGCCGCACCTCGACCCCCTTCGGCGGCGCCGCCGCCAGCGGGCCGCGGACCTCGCCGGCCCGCAGCCCCGACAGCTCGGCCGTCAGCCGCTTCGGGGCCCCGCCGATCTCCGCGTCCACGCGGCCCCCGTCGGACAGCTCGAACCGCGCCTGCGGCCCGTCCGCGAACCACGGCACGACGCCCCGTACCTCCGGCGCCGGACCCGACCACGCCAGCCGGACCGCGTCCGCCCGTACCCCCGCGGCGTCCGCCTGGGTCCACCCGGACGCCGAGGCGTCGCCGATCTTCCGCCAGCCCTCGCCCGGAACCCGCGCTTCCACGATCGCGCCCCGGGTCCCCGCCGGCAGCGGGTCCGTCATGACGGTCACGGCCGACAGCGGCCGCGCCGTGTCCAGCTCGACCGCCCAGACGCCGGGCAGCTTCACGACCGTGCCGACCCGCGCGGACGCGCCCGTCCAGGCGTCCGCCTCGGCCACCGCCTTCTGAAGGAACGGATCCAGCACCGCCGTGTCCACCCGGGCGTCGCCCGGCTCCGACAGCGCGGCGCGCGCCTCGGCCAGGGCCCGCGAGGACTTCCAGGCCGCCGCCCCGTCGCCGCGGGACTGCGACTGCAGGACGTCGACGGCCAGTTCGCCCGCCGTCCCGTACCGGGCCAGCCGGTCCAGCCACGGGCCCGCCTCGCCGTTCTCGCCCGCCAGGTACGCCAGCCGCTGCGGGGCCTCCCGCAGGACGGTGAAGGCCCCGCGCAGCCGCTCCGCGGCCGCCTTCGCCGCGTCGCCGGTGCCCCGGGTCCGCCAGAACTCCTCCATCAGCGGCTTCAGGTACGCCGACTCCTCCTGCTTCAGGCCCGAGGACGCCGTGTTCCCGGCCAGCGCGCCCAGCGCCTCCCGGGCCTTGGCGTCCGGCCCCGCCAGTTCCGCGACCGCCGCCGCCCAGGACTCCGCGGGCCGGTAGCCGCGCGGGTTCCAGGAGTAGTCCGCCGCCGTGAACAGCGGGATCCGCGACAGCGTGCCCTGCTGCATGGCGTTGGCGAGCATCCCCGCCGAACCGCCCGCCACCGCCGGATCCCGCCCGATGTACGGGCCGAGGAAGATCCGGCCCGGCTCCCAGTCGTTCACCGGGTAGTTGTCCATGGTGACCATCGGATGCCCGAACGCCGCCCGCGCCCCGGCCAGTTCCTTGCCAGTGATGGTGCGCGGCACCACGCCCACGCCCGTCCAGGCCACCTCCACCCGCCCGTCCAGCCGGCTCGCGAGGGCCGTCCGGTAGGCGGTGGCGCCGTCCTGGTAGTACTCGGTGGGCAGCAGCGACAGCGGGGCCGCGCCCGGGTGCCGCTCCGCCAGGCGGGCCGCCAGCTCGCCCGCGACCTCCGCGTGCGCCTTCGCGGCCGCCTGCGGGCCCGTCCCGTACCGCACCCGGTCCGCGCGGCAGCCCCACTCCGTGTAGCTGACGTCCTGGAACTGCAGCTGGAACGCCCGGAAGCCCAGGTCCCACATGGCGTCCACCTTGCGGGCGAGCGCCTCCCGGTCGGAGGCCGAGGCCAGGCACATCGACTGCCCGGGGGACACCGCCCAGCCGAGCACCACCTTGTTGGCGCGGGCCCGTTCGGCCAGCGCCCGGAACTCGTCCTGCCGCTCCTGCGGGTACTCCTCGCGCCAGCCCGTCGTCCGGTACGTGTCGTCCCCCGGTGCGAGCAGCATCCGGTTCTGCTTGGTGCGGCCCATGAAATCCAGCTGCGCGAGCCGCTGTTCCCGGGTCCACTGCTGCCCGTAGAAACCCTCGGTGATCCCGCGCACCGGGGCGATCGCCCAGTCCCGCACCAGCACCCCGGGGATCTTCCCCTTGCCGCCGGCCAGCACCTGACGCAGCGTCTGCGCCGCGTGGAACGGCCCGTCCTCGCCCACGCCCGCCAGCGCGACGGTGTCCCGGCCGCCGGTGCGGCCCACGGCCAGCCGGTAGCCCCCGGCCGGCAGGTCGCCCGCCTCGGCCGCGCCCAGCTCCCGCAGGGCCCGCTCCGCGTCGGGGCCCTGGAGGCGTACGACGGTGCCCCGTTCGGGCAGCGCCGCCCCCGGCCGCACCTCGCGCAGGGTCCGTACGCCCGCCTCGCGCAGGGCCGTCCGTACCACCTGGGCGGCGTCCGGGTCGGCGTCGGCGGGCAGCACCAGCACGGCCTCGCTGCCCAGCGGCACCGCGCGCTTGGGATCGGCGGCCATCGACTGCGGCCGCGGCCACACGGGAGGGGAGCCGTCGGCGGCCTGGGGTATGGGGGCGCCCGGCGACATGCCCGTGGGGGCGAGCGCCGAGGAGGCTCCGGAGGTCCCCGCGGCGGCGCCGGGCGCGCTCCCGGCGGCCGGCGCGGCGGCCGGGTCCTTCGCCGGCGGCACCGGCGCCGTCGGCCATCCGAATGACTCCGGATGTGCCGCGATCGCCCCGCCGCCGAGCAGCGTGCCGATGACGGCCACGGCCACGGCCGTGGTCCGTTTCCTGCCCCTGAGCTGCACCGAGCCTCCCCGTCGCGAGTCGTCACCCGCTCGTACTGATGAGCCCGAGCCCACCACCCGTGCGGCTGGAGTGTCAATGCGAGAGGGTGATCTGACCGGTATACGCCAGGAATGCACGCCCCTTGACTGGGTATGGCTGCGGTATTCATCCGGGGTGTTGCATGGGCACGTCCGACGATCCGCACGAAGGAGTGCCGTCATGAACGCCCGCAGGAACGCCGCCCTGGTGACCGCCCGCGCCCGCCTCGCGCGGGGTCCCGCCCCGCTCGCCCACCTGCCCGTTCAGGAGGAGTCCCCGGACGGGCCGCTCACGAGCGAACCCCCGCTCGCCGGCTCCGGGCACGCGCCGTTGACCAGCGAGCCGCCGCTCGCCGACGCGGCCCCGCTGACGAGCGAGCCGACCACCTCCGCCGCGGCGGCCGCCGCGGGGGACTGACCAGCCCGAAGCCAGAGCGCCGTACGGGCCGGGGGCCTGACGGCCCGACAGTCAGATACGGAGAGGGATGCAGATGGACGACCTGGCCCGGCTCGCGGCCCTGCACGGCGTGGCCACCGCCTTCCAGCCCGCCGCGGACGTCACCGTCCCGGTGCCGGAGGCCACCGTCAAGGCGGTCCTCGGGCTGCTGGGGGTCATCACCGACGACGCGGAGAGCGTCCGGGCGCAGGCCGCCGACGCCGTACGGGAGGCGGCCGGGCGGCTGCTGCCGCGGACGGTGGTGCTCTGGCAGGGGGAACCCGTGCCGCCCGAGCCGGCCGGACTGCCGCCGGGCACCCGGGTGCGGGTCGCCGCGGAGGAGACGGGCGAGGAACTCGCGTGGGGTCCCGCACTGCCCCTCGGGGTCCACCGGCTCACCGCCGAGGCCCCCGACGGGCGGACCGGGCGGGCCGCCCTGATCGTGGCCCCGCCGCGGGCCCCGGCCGCGCCCGCGCGGGCCCACGGGCTGCTCGTCCAGCTGTACTCCCTGCTGTCCGAACGCTCCTGGGGCATGGGCGACCTCGGTGACCTCGCGGACCTCGCCGACTGGGCCGGCCGCACCCACGGCGCCGGGTTCATCCAGGTCAACCCGCTGCACGCGGCCGTGCCCGGCAGCCCGACCGACCCCTCCCCGTACCGGCCGTCCTCGCGGCGCTTCCCGGACCCGGTGTACCTGCGGATCGAGGACGTCCCCGAGTACGCCGACTGCCCCGGCCGCCGGGCCCTCGACGGGCTCGCCGCCCGGGGCGGGGAACTGCGCCGCCAGGTCCTGGAGAAGGGCGCGCTGATCGACCGGGACGCCGTCTGGGAGCTCAAGCGGCAGGCCCTGGAACTGCTGTACGCCGTCCCGCGCACCCCCGAACGGGAGGCCGCCTACGCGGCGTTCCGCGCGGAGCAGGGCGGTCCGCTGGACGTGCACGCCGCCTGGTGCGCCGCGCACGCCGGGGAGGACCCCGAGGAGCGGCGGGACTTCCACCGCTGGCTGGTCTGGCTGACGGAAGCCCAGCTCGCCGCCGCCCAGCGGGCCGCGCGGGAGGCCGGCATGACGGTCGGCATCGTGCACGACCTGGCCGTCGGGGTGCACCCGCAGGGCTCCGACGCCTCCGGCACGCCGCACTACGCCGGGGACGCCTCGGTCGGCGCCCCGCCGGACGCCTTCAACGCGCGCGGCCAGGACTGGGGGCTGCCGCCCTGGCGGCCCGACCGGCTGGAGGAGGCGGCGTACGAGCCCTTCCGGGCCCTGCTGCGCGGGGTGTTCCGGTACGCGGGCGCGCTGCGCATCGACCACGTCATGGGCCTGTTCCGGCTCTGGTGGATCCCCCGGGAGGCGCTGCCCGCCGAGGGCACGTACGTCTCCTACGACGGGGAGGCGATGCTCGCGGTGCTGGTGCTGGAGGCCCACCGGGCCGGGGCGCTGGTCATCGGCGAGGACCTCGGGACCGTGGAGCCGCGGGTGCGCGAGGCGCTGGCGCGGCGCGGGGTGCTCGGCACCTCGGTGCTGTGGTTCGAGCGGGACTGGTCCGGCTCCGGCGGACCGCTGGACCCCGGGGCCTGGCGGGCGGACTGCCTGGCCACCGTCACCACCCACGATCTGCCGCCGACGGCCGCCAAGCTGGCCGGGGGGCACGTGGAACTGCGCGACCGGCTGGGCCTGCTGACCCGCCCGGCGGAGGCGGAGCGGGCCGAGGACGCCGCCGACACCGCCGAGTGGCTGGAGGTGCTGGACGGCCTCGGCCTGGACACGAAGGGCGAGGAGGCCGCCGTACGGGCCCTGTACGGGTTCCTGCTGCGCACTCCGGCGCGGCTGGTCGGGGTGTGGCTGCCGGACGCCGTGGGCGACCGGCGGCCGCAGAACCTGCCGGGGACCTGGGACCAATACCCCAACTGGCGGCTGCCGGTCGCCGATGACGGGGGCCGGCCGCTGACACTGGAGGCACTGACGGCCTCGCCCCGCGCGAACGCCCTGCTGAGCGCGGTACGGGAGGGCGTGCACACTCGTACGGCACCCCCGGGCGCGCGCCCGGTTTAGGTGTTCGCTACGTTTGCACCGTGGACAAGAAGAACGCTCTGCGCGCCGGCGCCGTCACGGCCGGATCGACGCTGATGATGCTGCTGATGACGTCTCCCGCCCTGGCGCTGACCCGCGACGACGGTGACGACCCGGGCACGGGCCTGAGCATCGCCGAAACGGTGGGCCTGTTCGTGTGCCTGCCGATCGTGCTGTTCCTGATCATCGCGGGCCTGGTGATGGTCGGCGACAAGTCGCACAAGCAGCAGACCGCCAAGTGACGACCGAGCTGACCTGACCTGGTCATCTCTTAAGACTTCCGGGGCGCCGGAGGTCCGCGGGCCGATGTTAATCGGCTCTCTCGCGGACCTCCGGCGCCTTGTTGCGTCCGCGTGCTACGGCATGCCGGACAGCAGTTTGCGCAGCAGGCCGGTGAGCGTCTCGACCTCGTCCTCGGCCAGTCCGGCGAGCGCGTCCCGCTGGGTCACCAGCCCGGCCGTGACGGCCTCGTCGATGAGGGCCAGCCCGCGCTCGGTGATCGTCACCTGGAGCCCGCGCCGGTCGTGCGGATCGGGCTTGCGGCAGAGCAGCCCGGCCTTCTCCAGCTTGTCCAGGCGCCCCGTCATCCCGCCCGTCGTGAGCATCAGCGTGGCGGAGAGCTGGCGGGGCGAGAGGGTGTAGGGCGCGCCGGAGCGGCGCAGGGTGGCGACGACGTCGAACTCGCCCCGGGAGATCCCGAAGCGCCCGTACGTCTCATCCATCGCGTCGCCGATGGCCTTGGCGATCCGGTAGATCCGGCCGAACACCGCCATCGGGTCGGTGTTCAGGTCGGGGCGCACCGCGTGCCACTGGGCGGTGATCGCGTCGACTGCGTCCTTGCTGGCGTCGGTCATGGGCAGAGTATCCGGTTCCGTTCGGTCGTTCGCAAGAAAGTTGCTTGACGGAAAGTAGCTTAGCGGTAAGCTACTTCCAAGCGACCTACTCGGGGGGAGAAACGGATGCCGGCGACGAGAGAATCCAGGACCAAGGCGCGGGAGACGAGGGTGGCGGGGGAGCGCTCCCTGCTCCTCGGCGCAGGGATCAGCGCGGTCGGGATCGGTATGTACGTCCCCTTCTCGCTCGTCTTCTTCCACCACGTCACGGGCCTCTCCTTCGCCCTCGTCGGCGTGGTCCTGACCGTGACCGGCCTCATCGGGCTGGCGTTCATGCCGCTCGCCGGCTCGGCCGTCGACCGGTTCGGCGCCAAGAAGGCCAACCTGGCGCTGTACGCGGTCCGCGCGGCCGGCTTCGCCCTCTACCCCTTCGCCGGCTCGCTGCCCGCCTTCGCCGCCGTCGCCCTGATCACCGCGCTCGCCGACCGGTCCTTCCCGATCGTGCAGCAGGCCCTGATCGGCGAGGTGGCCCGCGGCGCCGCCCGCGACCGGCTCCAGGCCTCGCTCCGCGCCCTGCAGAACGCCGGCATGGGCGCCGGGGCCCTGCTCGTCTCCGGTGTCCTCGCCCTCTGGGGGACCGGCGCGTTCACCCACACCGCCTGGGGCAACGCGCTCGCCTTCGCCGTCGCCGGACTGCTCGTCAGCCGGGTCCGGCCGGTGCGCGAGGCCGGGACGCCTTCGGTCCGGCGACCGGCCGCCGGCTACCGGATGGTGCTGCGCGACCGGCCCTTCCTCGGCCTGACCGCCGCCAACTTCCTGACCGCACTGGGCTACGCCGCCCTCTCGGTGCTCTTCCCGCTCTACATCGCCACCTGGCTGCACGGCCCCGACTCCCTCACGGGAGCCGCCTTCACCGTCAACACCGCGCTGTGCGCCGGGATCGGGGTCCTGGTCGCGGGCCGGGTGCGCCGCTCCGGAGCCCGCCGGACCCGCTCCGCGGCCCTCGGCTCGCTGCTGTTCGCCGGCGCCTTCGTCGCCCAGATCGTGCTCGGGACGCTGCGCCCCGGGCAGACCGTGACCCTGGTCGCCCTGCTGGCCATCGTGGTCGTCTACACCCTCGGCGAGCTGGTGCACAGCCCTTCCGGAGGCGCACTGTCGGTCTCCGCAGCCCCGGAGGCGGTGCGCGGCCGCTACCTCGCCACCTACCAGCTGTCCTACTCGCTGGCCACCGCGCTCGCGCCGTCCCTCTTCACGGGACTGCTCGCGCTGGACGGGCGGCTGCCCTGGGCCGTCCTCGCCGTCGCCGCCACCGGCGCCGCCGCCGCGCTGCTCCGGCTGGAGCGGCACCTGCCGGCCGAGGCCGTGTACGCGGAGCCGCCCGCGGCGGTCGTCGCAGGCTCGGCCCCGCGCGGGGCCGAGCCGACCGCCGCCACCACCACTGCCTGAGCCCGCGCTCCCCTTCGGCCACACCGCCCGGTGCCGCCCTCACCCTTTACGAGGAGTTGCCGTGAACCGCTCCGCCACCGTCGCCCTGACCGCCCTCGCCCCGATCTCCTGGGGTTCGACGTACGCCGTCGCCAGCGAGCTGCTGCCGCCCGACCGCCCGCTGTTCACCGGGGTGATGCGGGCCCTGCCCGCCGGGCTGCTGCTGGTCGCCCTCTCCCGCACGCTGCCCAAGGGCGCCTGGTGGTGGAAGTCCGCGGTCCTGGGCGCCCTGAACATCGGGGCCTTCTTCCCGCTGCTGTTCCTGTCCGCGTACCGGCTGCCGGGCGGCGTCGCCGCCGTCCTGGGCAGCGCCGGACCGCTGTTCGTCGTGGGGCTGGCGGCGCTGGTCCTGGGGGAGCGGGCGCGCCTGAGGACCGTGCTCGCCGCCGTCACCGGGGCGTTCGGCGTCAGCATGGTGGTGCTCACCGCCGACGCCGAGCTCGATCTGGTCGGTCTCGTCGCCGGCGTAATCTCCTCCGCCTCCATGGCCGCCGGCACCGTGATGACCAAGCGCTGGGGCCGCCCCGAGGGCGTCGGACCGCTGGCCATGACCGGCTGGCAGCTCACCGCCGGCGGGCTGATCATCATCCCGGTCGCCGCGCTCGTCGAGGGGGCGCCGCCCGCCCTCGACGGCAGGGCTCTCCTCGGCTACGGCTACATGATGCTGATCAACACCGGGATCGCGTACTGGCTCTGGTTCCGCGGCATCGGAGCGCTCACCGCCACCTCGGTCACCCTGCTCGGACCGCTCTCCCCGCTGACCGCGGCCGTCATCGGCTGGGCGGCGCTCGGTCAGACGCTGTCGCCCGTCCAGTTGGCCGGGATGGCGATCGCCTTCGGGGCCACCGTCGCGGGCCAGCTGTTCGCCGGCCGGGCCCCGGTGGCGCGGGAGGTGGCCCGATCGTTCAGTCCTGCTGAACAGAAGGATCGAAACATTTCGATGGACCTCAGTGCTTCGCCGGTGCGACGGTAGCCCCGCGAACCGATCAGCACACCGGACCCGAGGGGGAGAGGCACCGTGGCCGTCATGGACCGCGCCGGCACCGGCACGCAGCAGACGCAGCAGACCCAGGCCCGGACCCGGACCCGGACCCGGCTTGCTCCGGGGAAGAGGGCGGCCGGGGTCGGCGTCCTCCTCGCCCTCCTCGCCACGGTGGTCTGGTCCGGCAGCTTCGTCGCGACCCGCGGCATGGCCGACTCCGTCCCGCCCGTCCAGGCCGTCTTCTGGCGCTGGGTCATCGCCGCCGTCGCCGTCTCCCCCTTCGCCGCCCGCCAGGCCTGGCGGCAGCGGGCCCTGATCCGCCGCCACCTCGGCTACACCGCCCTCGCCACCCTGTTCGGCGTCGCCCTCTACAACACGCTGGTGCACCAGGCCGGACTGACCACCTCCGCCTCTAACATGGGCATGATCATGGCCGCCTCCCCGGTCGTCATGGCGCTCTACTCCCGTGTCGGCGGCGAACGCCTCGGCGCCCGGCGGACCTTCGGGATGCTGCTCGCCGCCCTCGGGGTGCTGCTGCTGGTCGGACACGGCTCGCCGGTTCCCGACTTCGCCGCCGGCGACCTGTGGATGTTCGCCGCCGCCCTGTCGTTCGCCACGTACAGCGCACTGCTGAGGCGCAAGCCCGCCGAACTCGGCGGCCTGGCCTTCCTGCTCACCACCTTCGTGCTCGGCACGCTGATGCTGGCCCCCGCCTACGCCGTCTCGGTCACCCTCCAGGGCGGCTTCGCCCTCACCCCGGGCACCGGCGGCATGCTCCTCTACGTCGGCGTCATGTCCTCCGCCGTCGCCTTCTTCGCCTGGAACAAGGCCGTCTCCGTCATCGGCGCCGCCCGCGCCGGCGTCGTCTACTACCTCCAGCCGGTCTGCGTCGCCGGCCTCGGCCTCCTGCTCCTCGGCGAGCGCACCGGCCCGGCCGAACTCGGCTGCATGGCGCTCATCCTCGCCGGCGTGAGCCTTGGTGCCCGCCGGTAGGTTCGGTCCCATGACCGAGTGGGACATCAAGAAGCTGCGGATCCTGCGGACCCTGGCCGAACAGGGCACCGTGACCGCGACGGCCGAGGCGCTGCACCTGACGCCCTCGGCCGTTTCGCAGCAGCTGACCAACCTGGCCCGGCAGCTGGGCGTCCCGCTGCTGGAGGCCCAGGGCCGCCGGGTCCGCCTCACCGACGCCGCGCACCTCGTCCTGCGGCACGCGGAAGCGGTGTTCGCGCAGCTGGAGCGGGCCGACGCCGAGATCGCCGGCTATCTGGCGGGCGAGGCCGGCGAGGTCCGGGTCGGCGCCTTCTCCACGGCCGTCCCGGCGCTGGTGGTCCCGGCGGCGGCCGCCCTGCGGCTGACCCACCCCGGCGTGGAGATCCGCGTACGGGAGACCGAGGCCGCCGAGTCGTACGAACTGCTCTCCGCCGGGGCCGTGGACCTGGCGCTCTCCCTCGCGGCGCACGCCCCGTCCGCCCGCGACCCCCGCTTCACCCGCGTCCCGCTGCTGGCGGACCCCCTGGACGTGGCCCTGCCCCCGGAGCACCCGCTCGCCCGGTCGCCCCGGCTGCGCCTCGCGGACCTGTCCGGCGAGCCCTGGATCTACGGCGGCTCCGGCCCCTGGTCGCAGATCACCCTCAGCGCCTGTGAGGCGGCCGGGTTCGTCCCGGAGCAGGCCCACTCCGCCGCCGGCTGGTCGGCGATCCTGGCGCTGGTCGAGGCCGGCATGGGCGTCGCCCTGATCCCCCGCATGGCCGCCGGCCGCGCCACCGGGGTCACCGTCCGGGACCTCGGCCGGGACCGTCCCGTCCGCCACGTCATCGCCGCCACCCGGCGCGGCGCGGACGCCGCCCCGGCGGTGGCGCGGGTGCTCGACGCGCTGCGCGAGGCGGCCCGGCTCCGGACGGCCGGCGCCCCGTAGGCGCGCGGGGAACGCAGGCGCGCGGGAACGTAGGCGCGCGGGAACGTACGCGCGCGGGAACGCCGGTGCCCCGGCCCGCCGAAGCGGACCGGGGCACCGGTGGTGTCAGCCGTGCGGCCGGGTCAGGAAGCGGCGGCCGCGTCCGCCGCCTGGGCCTTCAGGGCGCGCTCGATGCCCGCCCGGCACTCCGAGACCAGCCGGCGCAGGGACGGGTTCGGCTCGGCCGAGGCCAGCCAGGCGTCCGTCGCCTCCAGGGTCGCCGGCGAGATCTGCAGCGCCGGGTACAGGCCCACCGCGATCTGCTGGGCGATCTCGTGGCTGCGGGTGTCCCAGACCTCCTTGACCACCGCGAAGTACTTCTCGGTGTAGGGGGCCAGCAGCTCGCGCTGGTCGGTCTGCACGAAGCCGCCGATCACCGCCTCCTGCACGGCGTTGGGCAGCCCGCCGACCTCCACCATCGAGGACCACGCCGCGGCCTTGGCCGCGGCCGTCGGGAACGCCGCCCGGGCGGTGGCCGCGTGGCGCTCGCCCGCCGCCGTGGGGTCCCGCTCCAGCTCGGCCGCGATGACCGGCTCGTCCGCGACCCCGGTCGCCGCCAGGCGCTCCAGGAAGGCCCAGCGCAGCTCGGTGTCGACGACCAGGCCCTCGATCACGACCGAGCCGTCCAGCAGCCCCGACAGGTACGCCAGCTGCTCCTCGGTGCGGGCCGTCGCCGCGAAGGCGCGGGCCCACGCCAGCTGGTGGTCGCTGCCCGGCTCCGCCGCGCGCAGGTGCTCCAGGGTGGCCCCGGTCCAGGTGTCCAGACCCCGCTCGCGCCACTGCGGGTCCCCGTACAGCTCGATCGCCAGCTTCACCTGGCGGTGCAGGGACTGGACCACGCCGATGTCGGACTCCTTGCCGATGCCGGACAGCACCAGCGCGAGGTAGTCGCGGGTCGCGAGCTCGCCGTCGCGGGTCATGTCCCAGGCCGAGGCCCAGCACAGCGCGCGCGGCAGCGAGGCCTCGAAGTCGCCGAGGTGCCCGGTGACGAAGGCCAGGGACTCCTCGTCGAGGCGGACCTTCGCGTACGAGAGGTCGTCGTCGTTCAGCAGCACCACGTCCGGGCGGCGCAGGCCGGCCAGCTCGGGCACGTCCGTCAGCTCGGCGGCCGCGACGTCGAGCTCCACCCGCTGCTCGCGCACCAGCTTGCCGGTCGCCCCGTCCAGGGAGTAGAAGCCCACCGCGATGCGGTGCGGGCGCAGGACCGCCTCGCCCTTGGCGCCGGCCGGCAGGGCCGGGGCCTCCTGGCGGACGCCGAAGGAGGTGATGACCCCGTTCGCGTCGGTCTCGATCCGCGGCCGCAGGACGTTGATGCCGGCGGTCTCCAGCCACGCCTTCGACCAGGTGGTCAGATCGCGGCCGGAGGTCTCCTCCAGGGCGCCGAGCAGGTCGGACAGCCGGGTGTTCCCGAACGCGTGCGCCTTGAAGTACGCCTGTACGCCCTTGAAGAAGGCGTCCGTGCCGACGTAGGCGACGAGCTGCTTGAGCACCGAGGCGCCCTTGGCGTAGGTGATCCCGTCGAAGTTGACCATGACGTCTTCGAGGTCACCGATGTCCGCCATGATCGGGTGCGTGGACGGCAGCTGGTCCTGCCGGTACGCCCAGGTCTTGAGGGAGTTGGCGAACGTGGTCCACGCGTGCGGCCACTGCGAGCCGTCGGCGTGCGCCATGCACGCGATCGAGGTGTAGGTCGCGAACGACTCGTTCAGCCACAGGTCGTTCCACCACTCCATGGTGACGAGGTCGCCGAACCACATGTGGGCGAGCTCGTGGAGGATGGTCTCGGCGCGCGTCTCGTACGCCGCGTCCGTCACCTTCGAGCGGAAGACGTACTGGTCGCGGAAGGTGACCGCGCCCGCGTTCTCCATCGCGCCCGCGTTGAACTCCGGGACGAAGAGCTGGTCGTACTTGGCGAACGGGTAGGCGTAGGCGAACTGCTCCTGGAACCAGTCGAAGCCCTGCCGGGTCACGTCGAAGATCGCGTCCGCGTCGAGGAACTCGGCGAGCGAGGGCCGGCAGTAGATGCCGAGCGGCACGGACTGCCCGTCCGGGCCCTCGTACGAGCTGTGCACCTCGTGGTACGGGCCGACGATCAGCGCGGTGATGTACGTGGAGATGCGCGGGGTCGGCTCGAAGCGCCAGACGTTGTCCTTGACGTCCTCGGGCTTCGGGGTCGGGGAGTTCGAGATCACCTTCCAGCCCTCGGGGGCCGTCACGGTGAACTGGAACGTCGCCTTCAGGTCGGGCTGCTCGAAGCTGGCGAAGACCCGCCGCGCGTCCGGCACCTCGAACTGGGTGTACAGGTAGGCCTGCTCGTCGACCGGGTCGACGAAGCGGTGCAGGCCCTCACCGCTGTTGGTGTACGCGCAGTCCGCGACGACCCGGAGCTCGTTGGCCCCGGCCGCGAGGTGGTCCAGCGCGATCCGGGAGTCCCGGAAGACGGCGGCCACGTCCAGGGACGCGCCGTTCAGGACGACCTCGTGGACGGCCGGCGCGACCAGGTCGATGAAGGTCCCGGCACCCGCCTCGGCCGACTGGAAGCGCACGGTGGTGACAGAGGGGAACGTTCCGCCCTCCTGCGCCGCGCTGAGATCGAGTTCGACCTCGTACGAGTCGACGGTGAGCAGCTTCGCCCGCTGCTGAGCCTCTTCACGGGTGAGATTCGTGCCAGGCACGCGGTCATCTCCTTCGATGGTGACGTTGCCCCGCCATCCTTCCACGCGGGCCCCGCCACCGCGCCGGGGTAATCCACGAGCGAACGCGGGCCCCGTACGCGACGTCCGATTTCCGCCAGCTTCGCCCACCGCAGGCGCGCACCCTGGTGTGCATGACCACGCTGAAGCCCCACACGGCGCTCCCGATCGCCCCGTCCGTCCTCGCGCACCTGCGCGTCCGTGACGACGCCGGGCGGCCCGCCCGCCCGTACGAGGACCCCGAGGGCGACGCCCCGCTGCGCTGCTGCCTGCGAGGCAGCCTGCCCGGCGAGCGCATCGCCCTCGTCTCCTACGCCCCGCTGCGCCGCTGGGCCGCGGCGACGGGCGCGGACCCCGGCGCGTACGACGAACAGGGCCCCGTCTTCATCCACGCCGCCGAGTGCGCGGGCCCCGCGGCGGGGACCGGGTACCCCTTCGCCCATCCCGGCGCCCTGCGCACGGCCCGCCGCTACGACGCGGCGGGGCACATCCTCGGGGGCCGGGTCCTGACCCTGGCCGCCGACCCCGGGGCGCAGATCGAGGAGGCGCTCACCGAGGCCTTCGCCGATCCGGCCGTCGCCCTCGTCCACCTCCGCGCGGTCGAGTTCGGCTGCTTCCTCTTCGAGGTCCGAAGGGCGCCCTGACCCGGCCGCGCCCGGGTACGAGGAAGGGGCGGCGCCCGTACGGCGCCGCCCCTTCGCCCGTGACCGGGATCAGCCGCGCAGCTCCTCGGCGACGAGCTCGGCGATCTGGACCGCGTTCAGGGCGGCGCCCTTGCGCAGGTTGTCGTTCGACACGAACAGCGCGAGGCCGTTCTCCACCGTCTCGTCCACGCGGATGCGGCCCACGTACGAGGCGTCCTGACCGGCGGCCTGGAGCGGGGTCGGGATCTCCGAGAGCTCCACGCCCGGAGCCTGCGCCAGCAGCTCGTACGCGCGCGCCACGCTGACCGGGCGCGCGAAGCGGGCGTTGACCTGGAGGGAGTGGCCGGAGAAGACCGGCACGCGCACGCAGGTGCCCGAGACCTTCAGCTCCGGGATCTCCAGGATCTTGCGGGACTCGTTGCGGAGCTTCTGCTCCTCGTCGGTCTCGAAGGAGCCGTCGTCGACCAGGTTGCCCGCGAGCGGGATCACGTTGTAGGCGATCGGGCGCTTGTAGACCTGGGGCTCGGGGAACTCCACGGCTCCGCCGTCGAAGGTCAGCCGGTCGGCGTTGTCGGCGACCGCGCCGGCCTGGCCCTTGAGCTCGGCCACACCGGCCAGGCCCGAGCCGGACACGGCCTGGTAGGTGGTGGCGATCAGCGCGGTCAGACCGGCCTCGTCGTGCAGCGGGCGCAGCACCGGCATCGCGGCCATCGTGGTGCAGTTCGGGTTCGCGATGATGCCCTTGGGGCGGTTCTTGATCGCGTGCGGGTTGACCTCGGAGACCACCAGCGGCACCTCGGGGTCGCCGCGCCAGGCCGAGGAGTTGTCGATCACGACGGCGCCCTGCGAGGCGACCTTCTCCGCGAGGGCGCGCGAGGTGGCGCCGCCCGCCGAGAACAGCACGATGTCCAGGCCGGAGTAGTCGGCGGCGGAGGCGTCCTCGATGGTGATCTCGCGGCCTTCCCACTCCAGGGTCGAGCCCGCGGAACGGGCCGAGGCGAACAGCCGCAGCTCGTCCACCGGGAACTTCCGCTCGGCGAGGATGCCGCGCATGACTCCGCCGACCTGTCCGGTGGCTCCGACGATTCCGACCCTCACGGTGACTCCTTTTGGTACGTACGACGCGGGCGCGCGTGGAGCCATCATGCGTTCGACCCCACGAGGCTTGTCCAATCCATTGTCCGAGGTACGGACGGTGTCCCGGCCGTGAACCCGTGTGACGAGTCCGTGGCGGGCGTGTTGCACCTCCCCCGAACGCCCGTTTTGCCAGGTCGCGGCCGGTTACCGTCCGGTCTGTCGTGTCCGTTGCCCGGACGCGGCAGACCGAATAGCGAACGAACCACAACCTCGGGGAGAACCACGTGCGCGCCATCCGCCACCGCCGCCGGTCCATACCGGCGCTCGCCGCCCTCGCGGCCGCCGCCGTCGCCGCACCCGTCCTGCTGACCGCCGCCCCGGCGGCCGCCCACGCGCACGACCAGCGGGACGGCAAGCTGGCCAGGGAGCTGGTGGAGGAGGTCACCGCCCGCGGGGCCTACCGCCACCTGGCGAGGTTCCAGCGGATCGCCGACGCCAACGGCGGCAACCGGGCCGCCGGTACGCCCGGCCACCTGGCCTCCGCCGCGTACGTCCACGACACGCTGAAGAAGGCCGGCTACGAGGTCTCGTACCAGGACTTCGACATCTACGAGGCGCACACGAAGACGGAGAAGACCACCGTCCTCGGCGCGGAGCCGCGCGAGCTGGCCACCGCCGCCTTCACCTTCACCCCGTCCACCCCGGCGGCCGGGCTGACCGCGCCGCTCGCGCTCGCCCGGGTCGACGAGACCCCCGGCTGCACCGCCGACGACTACCCGGCCGGCGCCTTCACCGGCAAGATCGCCCTGGTCAAGCGCGGGTCCTGCACCTTCGTGGAGAAGCAGAACGCCGCCGCGGCGGCCGGGGCGGCCGGTGTGATCGTCTACAACCACAGCGGCACCACCCCGGTCCGCGGCGGCTTCTCCTCGCCGGCCGAGGGCCTGATCCCCAGCGCCGGGATCACCCTGGCGGAGGGCGAGGCGCTGGCCGCGGCCGCCGCCGGGGGCGAGGTGAGGGTCCGCCTGGACCTGGAGCAGGAACACGTCAGGAAGACCACGCGCAATGTGATCGCGCAAACGAAGGGCGGCCGCGCCGACCGGGTCGTCACGGCCGGCGCCCACCTGGACTCGGTTCCCGAGGGCCCGGGCATCAACGACAACGGCTCGGGCTCGGCCGGCCTGCTGGAGGTGGCCCTGAAGCTCGCGGACGAGGGCGCGAACAAGAAGGGCAAGGGGCCCGCCAACAAGGTGCGGTTCGCGTGGTGGTCCGCGGAGGAGCTGGGCCTGCTGGGCTCCGAGCACTACGTGGCGCAGCTGTCGGCGCGGCAGAAGAAGGACATCGCCCTCTACCTGAACTTCGACATGATCGCCTCGCCGAACCCGGTCCAGTTCGTCTACGACGGCGACGACTCCGACAAGACCGGCGAGGGCGCGGGCCCGGCCGGCTCCGCGCAGATCGAGGCCCTGATCAACGGGTTCCTCGACAAGAAGGGCAAGCCGCACGAGGGCAGCGACTTCGACGGCCGCTCCGACTACGGCCCGTTCATCGCGAACGGCATCCCGGCCGGCGGCACCTTCACCGGCGCCGAGGGCATCAAGACCGCCGAGCAGGCCAAGCGGTACGGGGGCACGGCCGGCGCCGCGTACGACCCGAACTACCACGGCGCGGGCGACGACCTGAAGAACCTCGACCTCAAGGCCTTCGACACCAACCTGGACGTCATCGCCCACGCGGTCGGCACCTACGCCCAGGACCTGCGGTCGCTGGGCAAGTAGTCCTGTAGCGCCCCGGGCCCGAGGGGAAAGGGCCGGGGGGCTTTCCGAGGGGGAAAGGCGAAGGGGCGGGCGCCCGATCCGGGCGCCCGCCCCTCCGTCATGCGATCAGCCGGTCACCCGTTACGGGAGGACCTTCTCGATCTGGACGCTGCCGGTGCCGGCGGCGGTGCCGCGGCCGTTGAGCAGCTTGACCTCGCCGAAGAACTGACGGCCCTCGGGCGCCGGGGCGGCGGCCAGGACCTTCGCCGAGACGGACGCGGTGGCGCCGCCCGCGAGGTTCACCGCGGCGGCCTCGTCGACCTGGAGGGAGCCCAGGGCGGACGAGAAGTACACGTCGCGGTAGTTGAAGGTGGTGCTGCCGGACGGAACCGCGTAGCCCGCGACCTCGATGGTGTAGGTGCCGGCGGCCGGGTTGACCAGGCTGACGGCCTCCTCGGAGTCGCCGTCGGCGGACGAGCCGACCTTCACGCCGTCCTTGAGGACGGTGAGGTCGAGGTCGGCACCGGTGTCGGAGACCCCGCCGATGGCCACGTCGAGGCGGGAGACGCCCGCGCCGATGGTGACGGTGCTGGTCTGGGTCTCACCGGCCGCGATGGTCGGCTTGGCGACCTTCGCGGAACCGAGCGCGCCGCCCTGGAGCTTGCCGCCGGAGATGGCCGCGCCGTCGTTCTTGACGGTCCACTGGACCGGCGCCGCGGTGCCCTGCTTGACCTCGGGGAGGACCTTGACCGCCGGGTCGAAGGCCGCACCGAGGACGCTGACGTCCAGCTTGAACGGGTTGTCGAGCAGCGGCGACGTACGGCGCGACTCGACCTCGATCTCCCAGACGCCCGGGGTGGGCTCGGGGTACGAGCGCAGGTCGGGGCGGCAGGTGTTGGCCGGGTTGTTGTAGTTCGGGTAGCACTGGGTCGTCGCGCTGTCCTCGACGCCCACACCGTACGGGTGGATCGAGATGAAGCGCGTCTGGCTGCCCGCCGCCAGGCCGCCGAGGGCGACCTCAAGGGTCTTGGCGCCCTGCGGGACGGTCACGAAGTACGACTTGTGGCTGTTGCGCTGCACCGAGGAGGTGTCCGACATCGTGAACGACGGCTTCGCCAGCGGGGTGGCGGCGACGACCGTGGTCAGGATCTGCTTGTCGATGCCCTCGGTGGTCTCGTCGTCCAGCTGCAGGATGCCGCTGTGCACGCCGGCCGACGTGGCCTTGGCTTCGACCTTGATCGTGACGGGCTTGTTCAGGGGCAGCGTGACGTAGTCGTAGCCGCCGACGACCTTGAACGTGCCGTCGTTGTTGCGCCAGGTCAGGTCGTGGCGGGTGCCGTACTTGACGCCGGTGGTGCGGGTGACGACGACGTCGTAGACCTTCTTCTGGCCGACCTTGAGGCCGCCCTCACGGTCGTAGACGCCGGTGCCGAAGCCCGGGGTCTTCAGGAACTGGTCGATCGCGGTGTCGACCGGCGCCTTGACGGTGAACTCGTTGGCCTTCGCGTCGCGCTGGATGGACTCCCACGCGTCGACGATGTTGATCAGACCGGAGCCCTGGGCGTGCGCCGGGACGTCGGCGATCTGCTTCGCGGTGCTGGTCAGCGCCACGCGCAGGCCGGCCGGCTTGAGCGCGATGTTGTGCTGCTTCGCGGCCGAGATCAGCAGGGCGCTGGCGCCCGCCGCCTGCGGGGAGGACATCGAGGTGCCCTGGAGCATGCCGTAACCGGCCGGCAGGGTGTAACCCGCCTCGGCCACGGGCGCGCCGGGCAGCCAGGTCTGGATGGTGTTGATGGCCGCACCGGGGGCGGTGATGGTGGGCGTGAAGCCACCGTCCTCACGCGGACCGCGCGAGGAGAAGGGGAACATGTTGTACTTCTTGGTCACGCCGGAGCCGTAGTTGGCGGCCCAGGTCTCCTTGGAGACCGCGGCGCCCACCGAGATGACCTTGTCGGCGAGGCCGGGGTCACCGATGGTGTTGAGGCCCGGGCCCTCGTTGCCCGCCGAGATGACGAGCTGGACACCGTAGGTGTCGATGAGGTTCTTGTAGAGCTCGGAGCGGGCGTTGTTGCCGTCGTTCAGCGCCGGCAGGCCACCGATGGACATGTTGACGATGTCCACGCCGCGGTTGACGACGAGGTCGATCATGCCCTCGGTCAGCGCGATGTTGGTGCAGCCGCCGGACCAGGAGCAGGCGCGCGAGGAGACGATCTTGGCGCCGGGCGCCTCGCCGTTCATCTTGCCGCCGAAGAGGCTGTTGGCGGCGGTGATGCCGGCGACGTGCGTGCCGTGCTCCGACTCGATGATGCCGATGTTGACGAAGTCGGCCTTCTTGCCGACCCAGTCGCCCCCGAAGGGGTCCATCGGGACGTCCTTGCGGATCTGGATCACGAACGGGATGCGCTCGGCGACGTCGGTCGCCGGGTTGTCCGTGCCGAAGTAGCCGACCTGGTAGCCGTCCTTGTACGGCTTCATCGGCTCGTTGTTGGTGAAGTCGCCGTCCTGGTCGGTGTCGACGCGGACGGTGCCGGCGGCGGCGTCGTAGAGCATGCCGAACCGGTCGGTGGTGTCGCCGTCCCGGTTGACGTCGCCCTTCATGTCACCGGTGGCGGTGATCGACTCGCTGAAGCGGCTCCACTGGAAGGTGCCCTCGGGGGCCTTCCAGCTCTGGCCGCCGGCGGTGAAGGCACCGCCGGTGGAGGTGACCGGGGTGATCTGCGGGCGCCAGGTCGCGTCGTTGTCCGCGATCGGGTCGGTCGCCGTGACCCAGTCGACGATCTTGCGCTCGCCGGTGGTGGTCTTCTGGAGCGCCGGGTGGCTGATGTCGACGCCCGAGTCCAGGATGCCGATGGTCACGCCGCGGCCGTCGGCCTGCGGGTTGTCCTTGACGAAGTCCACCGCGCCGGTCTCGAAGGACGGGTTGTACGGGTTCTTCGCCGGGGTGTTCTTGTCCGGGCCCGGGTAGGTCTCGGCAGCGGTCTTCTTGACCGTGCCGGTCTCGCGGTCCGAGGACGGCCGCGGGTCCGGGAGCTGGATCTCGTGCCGCAGGTCGATGCCGTGCACGGAGGACAGCTTGGCGGCCGCCTTCAGCGCGGTCTCGGCCTTGTCGGTCGGCAGGGTGGCGCGTACGTAACCGAGCTTGTCGTACGTCTGGCCCACCGAGGCGCCCTGGACGTCGGCGATCTGCTGGGCGACCTGCTTGGTCTCGCCGGGGGCGGTCGCGACCATCACGGTGACGGTCTTGTCACCCTTGGTCTTGGCCTCCTGCAGCAGCTCGACGTCGGCGGAACCGAGCTTCTGCTCCGCGGACTTGACCGGAGTGGGGCTCCCCGGGGCGGGGGTGGTGCCGGCGGCGAAGGCCGGCATGGCTCCGGCCGTGCAGAGCGCGGCCACGAGGCCCGCGGCTGCCGCGACACGGGCCGCACGTCTGGCCCCGGATATGGAGCTGGGGGATTCGAGGGTCATCAGCATCCCTGGCTAAGTGAAAGATACGGTCCGGATTTCGGTGCCGGATGACCGGTCAGCTTTGCGCAAGTGACAGCTCTTTGGGGAGGGTTGTCATTGACCGAGACCTGACATGGCGGGAACCCGCCAGCGCGGGGAACATGCCAGTGGCCCCGTAACGGGGCAGAGCAGCACCAAACACCGCTGCCGTTCGGTCTATTTGTCGACTTGGCGGCCATGCGTCAGGCCTCCGGCGGCGTTCCGCCGGAGGCCGGGTGTGACAACTTTCGCCGCTTCAGCGCTCGCGCGTGCGCGCGTAATGACGGGAGGCCTTCGCGCGGTTGCCGCAGACGGCCATGGAGCACCAGCGCCGTGTGCCGTTGCGCGAGGTGTCGTGGAAGCGCAGGACGCAGGTGGGCGAGGCGCAGGTGCGGATCCGGTCGGGTGCCGATGCCAGCAGGCCGAGGTAGTCGCGGGCGGCCAGCCAGGCCGGGCCCCAGGCGGGGTCGGCGAACTCGGCGCGCTCGCCCGGGCCTTCGGCGCTCAGGGTGGCGCGGATCCGTCCGTGTTCGAGGACGGCGTCGACCAGTTCGCGGGCGCCGGCGTCGGAGGGGTCGGCCACCGCGCGGGCCAGCGACTCGCGGGCGGTCAGCAGGTGGACGAGGGTCGCGGCGTCGGCGCGGAAGCGGCCGGCCAGCCCCACGCCCTCCAGCCAGAGCGCGAGGCCCTCGACCCGGGTCAGCCCGGCGGCGCCGGCGAACAGGTCCAGCGGCTCGCCGTCCGCGGTCCAGCGCGTGTTCAGGAGGTCCAGCGAGACCGGCTCCCCGGTCAGTGGGCGCGGATCCGCCGTCTGTGCCGCCATGTCCCCGCCCGCCTCCCGCGTCTGCCAGCTAACCCTTCAAGAGTACGTGACCGGTTGACTCCCGGCGCCCTAACCGTTAATTTTGATTTAGAAGGTTAGTAAATCGGGGTGGGGTGAGCGGAGGGAGCGGCGTCATGGCGTACCACTGGGGCTCGCTGGCCGTACAGGACCGGGTCGGGGTGCGGGAGCTCGCCGAACACGTCGGCCGGTCGATCGGGCCGGACGTCCGGGGCGCCGCGGCGCTCTTCCTCGCCCGGCAGCCCCACCTGGTCGTCGGCGCCGCCGACGGTACGGGGCGGCTCTGGGCCTCCCTGCTCACCGCGGCCCCCGGCTTCGTGCGGGCCACGGGGCCGGACCGGATCCGGGTCGAAGGCGGACTACCGCAGGGGGACCCGCTCGCCGGGGCGCTGGCCACGGTGGGCACCCGGGTCGGGACGATCTCCCTCGACCCCCGCACCCGGCGCCGGCTGCGGCTGAACGGGACGCTCGACGCAGTGACGCCGGGCGGGTTCGCCGTGGCTGCGGAGCGCGTCTTCGGAAACTGTCCCAAATACCTGCAGAAGCGGGAGCCGCTGGAGCTCGTCGCGGAGGGAGCCGGTGTCGTGGGGCGCGGGAACGCGCTCACCCCCGGCCAGGAGCGGGCCGTCCGCGCCGCCGACACCTTCTTCGTCACCACGACCGCCGAGGGCGCGGTGGAGGCGAGCCACCGGGGCGGGCTGCCGGGGTTCGTGGAGGTGCACGGGCCGGGCGAGCTGTCCTGGCCGGACTATCCCGGCAACGCGATGTTCCTGACCCTGGGGAACCTGGCCGCCGACGAGCGGGCCGGGCTGCTGTTCCCCGACTGGGAGACCGGGGCGGTGCTCCAGCTCAGCGGGCGGGCCGGGACCGAGTTCGGGGCGGGCGGCGACGGGGAGCGCCGGGTGCGGTTCCATGTCGAGTCGGTGGTGGAGGGCCTGCATCCGGGGCGGCTGCTGTGGAGCACCCCGGAGTACTCGCCGGCCAGTCCGCCGCTCCCTCAACGGGGCAGTACGACGAGGTAGGCGGCCGGCTCGCGGTCGACGGAGGCCGTCAGCGCGGTCCGGACCACCGCGGCCTGCTGTTCGGGCCAGTCGCGCAGCTTGCGCGGGGTGACGTGGATGACGGTCACTCCGAGCCGCTCCAGGCTCTCCCGCTTGCGGACGCACTCGGACCACTGCTCGTCCTCGCCCTGGCGCGGGGCCCGGGTGTCGATCTCGACGGCGACCGCCTGCTCGGGCCAGTACGCGTCGACCCCGCCGAGGTGCGGGCCGCCGGGCAGCCGCAGGTCCACGTTCCAGACCGGCTCGGGAAGTTCGTACCCGCGCACGAGCTGGTAGAGCCGGTCCTCGGCGATGGCCCGGCCCTCCGCCAGGAGGGACTCGACGGCGTCGACGACGTGGGGCCGGTTCAGCAGCCGGGCCACCGTCAGCTCCCGCACCACGGCGGCCGGTTCGCAGTGCCCGCCGCGCACCGCCTCGCTGAGCAGGCGCCGTACCGTCGTCGCGTCGGAGAGCCCGGCGACGGCGTCGGCGACGGCGCGGGCCACGGGGGCGACGGGAAGGCCGGTCACCTCGACGGGCCGGGGCGGGGTGTGGGCGCGGACGACCCGGACGTCCCCGGCGGAGCGCAGGCGGCGGGTGTTCGGGACGAGCACGTCGATGTGGGGGAGCGCGAGGAGCGCGGGGGCGGAGCCGAACCGGTAGAGGGCGAGGGCCGCCAGCCCGGTGATCATGGCCTCGTCGTTGCCGCGCCGGCCGGCGTACAGCAGGGCCGCGTGCAGCCGCTCCTCGCTGGTCGCGGGGCCGGAGTGGAGCAGGAACACCCCGGGCAGGATCTGCTGCCAGGGCCGGCCGGCGGCGTCGGAGGCGGTGACTCCGTGCTCGCGGAGCTGGGCGAGGCTCAGGACGCGGGGCCGGCTGCCGGTGAGGTGGGCGAGGGGGAGGGGCGCGTTGTGGTTCATGTCGCGGAGTCTCCCGCTGCCCGGGGCCGCGCTAACCCCTGTTACATTTTCGTCGGCAAACCGGGACAAGCCCGCACTAAAGTACGGGCGTTCGACTGCCGACACTGCGCAGCGGTCGGGGCGGCCGCGCCGGGCGGGACGGGCGCCTGACCGGCCCCGCCCCGCCCGCCGGACATCAGCCCGCGGCCGCCGCGTCGCAGGCCTGCGCGCGCAGGGCGCGGGCCAGGTCGTCACGGGCCTCCAGGACCAGCCGCCGCAGCGCCGGGGCCGCCTGCGCGTGGGAGGCGAGCCAGGCGTCCGTCGCCGCCAGCGTCGCCGCGTCGTCCTGCAGCGCCGGGTACAGCCCCCGCACCACGTCCATGCCGATCTGGATCGAGCGCTCGGCCCAGACCCGCTCGATGACCTCGAAGTACGGCTGCGCGTACCCGGCCAGCAGGGCCCGCTGGGAAGGCTGCTGCATGCCCGCGATGGTGGCCTCCACCAGCGCGTTCGACAGCGCGTCCGACTCCACCACCGCCGCCCACGCCTGGTCCTTCACGGCCGCCGACGGCCGCGCCGCCAGGCACCGCACCTGGTGCCGCTTGCCCGACGCGGTGTCGTCGCGCGCGAGTTCGGCGTGCAGGACGCCCTCGTCCACGGCGCCGTGCGCGGCCAGCGGGAGCAGGAAGTCCCAGCGCAGCTCCTGGTCCACCTCCAGCCCGTCGATCCGCGCCGAGCCCTCCAGCAGACCCCGCAGCAGCTGGAAGTCGCCCTCCGTCGTCGCGCCCGCCGCGAAGAAGCGGGCCCAGGTCAGCTGGTGTTCCGAGCCCGGCTCGGCGAAGCGCAGCTCTTGCAGCGCGCACGCCGCCAGCACCCGCCCGCCCTGCTCGCGCCACTCGGGCGCCGCGTAGTGGGTGATCGCGCCGAGCGCCTGCCCGTGCAGCATCTGGAGGACGCCGACGTCGCTCTCGCGGCCCGCGTGGGCCAGCACCAGCGAGATGAAGTCCCGCGCGGGCATCAGCGCGTCGCGCGTCATGTTCCACAGCGCCGACCAGCACAGCGCCCGCGCCAGCGGGTCCGTGACACTGCCCAGGTGCGACCGCAGCGTCGCCAGCGAACCCTCGTCGAAGCGCATCTTGCAGTACGTCAGGTCGTCGTCGTTGACGAGGACCAGGTCGGGCCGCTCCTGGCCCGTCAGCTCGGCGACCACGCTGCGGGCGCCGGCCACATCGGCCTCAGCCCGCGCGTACCGCACCAGGCTCCCGTCGGTGTCCAGCCGGTACAGGCCCACCGCGACCCGGTGCGGGCGGGCCGCCTCCGCTCCCGGCTGACCGGGCAGCGCCTCGCCCTCCTGCACCACGGCGAGCTCGGTGATGCGGCCGCCCGCGTCGCAGGTCACCACCGGGGTCAGCGTGTTCACGCCCGCCGTCTGGAGCCAGGCCCGCGACCACTGCGCCATGTCCCGCCCGGACACCTCGCCGAGCACCGACAGCAGGTCGTCCAGCGTGGTGTTCCCGTACGCGTTCGCCTTGAAGTAGCGGCGCGCGCCCTCCAGGAACGCCTCCCGCCCGACGTAGGCGACGAGCTGCTTGAGGACCGCCGCGCCCTTGGCGTAGGTGATCCCGTCGAAGTTCAGCTTCGCGTCCTCCAGGTCACGGATGTCGGCCGTGACCGGGTGCGTGGACGGCAGCTGGTCGGCCCGGTAGGCCCACGCCTTGCGGTTGTTGGCGAAGGTGACCCACGCCTGGTCGAAGCGGGTCGCCTCCACCTGCGAGAAGGAGCCCATGAAGTCCGCGAAGGACTCCTTCAGCCACAGGTCGTCCCACCACTTCATGGTGACCAGGTCGCCGAACCACATGTGCGCCATCTCGTGCAGGATCGTGTTGCACCGGCGCTCGTAGGAGGCCCGGGTCACCTTGCCGCGGAAGATGTACTCCTCGCGGAACGTCACCATCCCCGGGTTCTCCATCGCGCCCAGGTTGTACTCCGGCACGAACGCCTGGTCGTACTTCCCGAAGGGGTACGGGTAGTCGAAGTGCTCGTGGAAGAAGTCGAAGCCCTGCTTGGTGACGAGGAAGACGTCATCCGCGTCGAAGTGCTTCGCCAGCCCCTTGCGGCACATCGCGCCCAGCGGGATCGTCAGGTCACCGCGCGTGTAGGTGTCCGTCACGTAGTGGTACGGGCCCGCGACCACACAGGTGATGTAGGTGGAGATCGGCGCGGTCTCGGCGAAGCGCCGGGTCAGCCCCTCGCGGGACTCCTCCGCGCCGTTGCTCCACACCTGCCAGCCCTCGGGCGCGGTCACCTCGAAGCGGTACGGCGCCTTCAGGTCCGGCTGCTCGAAGTTCGCGTACACCCGGCGGGCGTCGGCCGGCTCGTACTGGGTGTAGAGGTAGACCTCGCCGTCCTCCGGGTCGACGAAGCGGTGCATGCCCTCGCCGGTCCGGCTGAACGCGCAGTTCGCGTCCACCACCAGGACGTTCTCGCTCTCCAGCCCGTCGAGGGCGATCCGCGCCCCGTCGAAGACGGCGGAGGGGTCCAGCGCGCGCCCGTTCAGGGTCACGGTGTTCACGGAGGGGGCGATCAGGTCCGCGAACGTGGCCGTGCCGGGGGCCGCGGCCCGGAAGCGGACGGTCGTCACCGAGCGGAAGGTCCGGGGGCCCTCGGCCGGCTCGGCCTCCTCCACCGCGGACCTCAGATCGAGGACCACCTCGTACCCGTCGACGGACAGCAGCTCGGCCCGCTCGCGGGCCTCGTCACGGGACAGATTCTCTCCGGGCACGTGCACTCCTTCGTGCGTGGTCGCGTTCCTTCGAGCGCATCCTCCCATGGGGGGAATGCGTGCGAACGCGTGCTGGTTGGCCAGGGGGAACGCGAAGACGGTTGCACTGAACCACCCGAGGAGAGACATGTCCGACACCCAGGTGCGCGAGAAGACCCCGGTCGACTTCTGGTTCGACCCGCTCTGCCCCTGGGCCTGGATGACGTCCCGCTGGATGCTGGAGGTCGAGAAGGTCCGCGACGTCGAGGTCCGCTGGCACGTGATGAGCCTCGCCGTCCTGAACGAGAACAAGCTCGACGAGCTGCCCGAGCGCTACCGCGAGCTGCTCGGCCCCAAGGGCTGGGCGCCGGTGCGCGTCGTCGTCGCCGCGCAGCAGAAGTTCGGCGACGAGATCACCGGCAAGCTGTACACCGAGCTCGGCACCCGCATCCACAACGAGGGCCAGGGCGCGACCCGCGAGGTGATCGCGCAGGCGCTGGCCGCCCTCGACCTGCCGGCCGAGCTGCTCTCGTACGCCGACTCCGACGAGTACGACGAGGTGCTGCGCGCCTCCCACAACGACGGCATCGACCGGGTCGGCCAGGAGGTCGGCACCCCGGTCATCTCGGTGCCCGGCGCCGACGGCGAGGACGTGGCCTTCTTCGGCCCGGTCGTCACCCCGGCCCCGCGCGGCGAGGCCGCCGCCCGGCTGTGGGACGGCACCCTGATGGTCGCCTCCATCCCCGGCTTCTACGAGATCAAGCGGACCCGCACCCAGGGCCCCAACTTCGCGTAGCCGGCCGGCGGCGGACACGAAAGACCCCCGTGAGTCACGTCCTCACGGGGGTCTTCCGCTGTACACGCCCGCACGCGAAGGCTGAGAAGACGATCACGAGGCGGGCGGGCCGGTGGCGCCGATCAGCCCTTGGCGGGGATCAGCAGAGGGGTGTTCGCCTTGGCGTCGGCGTAGCGCTTGGCCACGTCCTGCCAGTTGACGACGTTCCACATGGCCTCGATGAAGTCCACCTTCTGGTTCTTGTACTGAAGGTAGAAGGCGTGCTCCCAGGCGTCGAAGACCAGGACCGGCACGGAGGCCTGGCCCACGTTGCCCTGGTGGTCGTAGATCTGCTCGACGATCAGGCGGCCGCTGACGGGCTCGTACGCGAGCACGCCCCAGCCGGAGCCCTGCGTGGCCGAGGACGCGAAGGTCAGCTGCTTCTTGAACTTCGCGAAGGAGCCGAAGGACTCGGTGATGGCGTCCGCGAGCTCGCCCAGGCCGTCGGCGGCGGTGGGCTCGCCGCCGCCCTCGCCGGTCTTCGGGCTGGCCATGTTGTGCCAGTAGATGCTGTGCAGGATGTGGCCGGAGAGGTGGAACGCGAGGTTCTTCTCCAGCCCGTTCAGCGCGCCCCAGTTCTCCTTGTCGCGCGCCTCCTCCAGCTGTTCCAGCGTGGAGTTGGCACCGGCGACGTAGGCCGCGTGGTGCTTGTCGTGGTGGAGCTCGATGATCTGCGGGTTGATCACCGGCTCCAGCGCCGCGTAGTCGTAAGGAAGCTCAGGAAGCGTGTAGATGGCCATGCGTAATCCGGTCCCCTCAGCGTGCCAACTTCTTATTGCAACTAATGCGCAACTGCACGCTAGCAGTATCTATTCCTGCTCTCATGTAAGGGTTACCTGCCTAAACGCCGGTGGGCCCCCGCGCTTTCGCGCGGGGGCCCACCGGGAGATCTGGGGGAACGTCAGGAACCTCAGGCCTCGGCGGCCTCGGCGGCTCCGGGGGCGGCGGTCGCCGCGGCGCGGCGCTGCATCACGTAGCCGGTGACCGCGAGGGCGACCGTCAGACCGCCGGTGAAGATCACCTGGACCCGCGTGTCCCCGTCCATCGCCATCAGTACGAGCACCCCGGCCACCCCGGCCAGCGCCACCCACGTCAGGTAGGGGAAGCCCCACATCTTCACGGTCAGCTTCTGCGGCGCCTCCCGCTCCAGCCGCCGGCGCAGCACGAACTGGGAGACGGCGATGAAGCCCCAGACGACGAGGATGACCCCGCCGACCATGTTCAGCAGCCAGGCGAACAGGGTGTCCGGGTACCAGTACGAGAGCAGCACGGTGACGAAACCGAAGCCCGAGGAGGCCAGCACCGCGCGCCGCGGCACCCGGCCGCTGACCTTGCCCAGCGCCTTCGGGCCCTGACCGCGGGAGACCAGGGAGTAGGCCATGCGCGAGGAGCCGTAGATGTTGGCGTTCATCGCGGACAGCAGGGCCACCAGGATCACCACGTTCATGATCTGGCCGGCGCCGGGGATGCCCAGCCGGTCCAGGGTGGCGGCGTACGGGCCGTCCTCGACCACCGCCGGGTCGTTCCACGGCAGCAGGGTGACGATGAGCAGCATCGAGCCGACGTAGACGATCGCGATCCGCCACATGGTGGTCTTCACGGCCTTCGCCACGCCCTTGACCGGGTCCTGCGACTCGGCGGCCGCGATGGTCACCGTCTCCAGCCCGCCGTACGCGACGACCGAGGCGAGCAGCCCGACCAGCAGGCCGTCCACCCCGTTGGGCAGGAAGCCGCCGTCGTGGACCAGGTTGGCGGCGCCGGGGGAGGAGGCGCCGGGCAGCACGCCCAGGACGGCCAGCACGCCCAGGCCCAGGAACAGCGCGATCGCGCCGATCTTGAGGGCGGCGAACCAGAACTCGAACTCTCCGAAGTTGGAGACGGCGGCCAGGTTGGAGCCGCAGAACAGCGCCATGAAGGCGAGCACCCACACCCAGGAGGGGGTGCCCGGGAACCAGCCCGTCATGATGTGCGCCGCGCCGATCGCCTCGATCGCCACCCCGACGCACAGCAGCGTCCAGAACATCCAGCCGGCCGTGAACCCGGCCCACGGGCCGATGGCCCGGTCGGCGTGGACCGAGAAGGAGCCGGAGGCGGGGTTCGCGGCCGACATCTCGCCGAGCATCCGCATCACGAACATCACGAGCAGACCGGACACGGCGTACGCGATCACGATCGACGGTCCGGCCGCGGCGATGCCGGCGCCGGAACCGACGAAGAGCCCGGCGCCGATGACCCCGCCGAGGGCGATCATCGAAAGGTGGCGCTGCTTGAGGCCGTTGCCGAGGGGGGACCCGGAGCCGGGTGCCGCCTGCCGCTCAGGGGGTGCGATGGTGCTCTGACTCATGGGGCCCAGTCTGCCGACCGTCCGCTTATCGGACGTTTGCTGTCCAGCATCCGGACGCGGGTTTCACGTCGCGTGATGACGTCCGCACACGGGAAAGGGCGCGGCCCCGGGACCGTGGTCCCGGGGCCGCGCCCCACCGCTTCACCGCGGACGTCAAGAACGCCGGGCCCGCAGCTCCCGCACCCAGGCCACCACCAGCACGGCGCCCGCCGCACCCGTGGACCACAGCAGCTGCGGCCGCGCCGCGTCGTCGAACAGCATCAGCACCAGCACCGCCGCCATCCCGGCCAGCGCCGCCCACGTCAGGTACGGGAAGCACCACATCCGCAGCGTCAGCCGCTCCGGCATCTCCCGCTCCAGCATCCGCCGCAGCCTCAGCTCCGACACCGCGATCAGCGCCCACACGAACAGCAGCACCGCGCCGACCGCGTTGAGCATGTAGAGGAACACCGTGTCCGGCCACAGCAGGTTCAGCACCACCGACACGAACCCGAAGGCCACCGAGGCGAACACGGCCCGGCGCGGCACCCCGCCGCCCGACACCTTCAGCAGCGCCTGCGGCGCCTCGCCCCGCTCGGCCAGCGAGAACACGATGCGCGAGGACCCGTACAGATTGGCGTTCAGCGCCGACAGCAGCGCCACGAACACCACGATGTTCATGATCTGGCCCGCCGCCGGGATGCCGATGGAGTCCAGTACGGCGACGTACGGGCTCTGCCCCGGCTCCAGCGAGTCCCACGGCAGCAGGGTCACGATGACCAGCATCGAGCCGACGTAGAAGAAGAGGATGCGCCACACGGCGCTGCGCACCGCGCGGGCCACGGACTTGGCCGGGTCGTCGGACTCGGCCGCCGCGATGGTGACGACCTCCAGGCCGCCGAAGGCGAAGATGACGGCGAGCATGCCGGCGACCACGCCGCCGAAGCCCTCGGGGAAGAACCCGCCGTGCCCGGTCAGATTGGCCGTTCCGATGGGATCCGTGTCGGGCAGGAACCCGAAGATCGCCAGGGTGCCGAGGATCAGGAACAGCACGATCGCGCCGACCTTGAGGGCCGCGAACCAGAACTCGAACTCGCCGAAGTTCTTCACGGCGGCCAGGTTGCTCACGGTGAAGACCACCATGAAGACCAGCACCCAGACCCACTGGTCCACCGCGGGCAGCCAGCCGTTCGCGATCTTCGCGGCGCCGGTCGCCTCCACGGCCAGCACCACGACCAGCAGGAACCAGTACAGCCAGCCCGCCGAGAAACCGGCCCAGCGCCCCAGCGCCTTCTCCGCGTACACGGAGAACGAGCCGGAGGCGGGCATCGCCGCCGACATCTCGCCGAGCGCCCGCATCACCAGCATGGCGAGGGTGCCCGCCAGCAGGTACGAGCAGATGATCGCCGGACCGGCGATGCCGATGCCGGCGCCGGAGCCGACGAAGAGCCCGGCGCCGATCACGCCGCCGAGGCCCAGCATGGTCAGGTGGCGCTGCTTGAGGCTGTGACTGAGGGGTTCCGCGGGCAGCTCGCCCGGGTCGGAAGGTGCTTCGGGCAGGGGGTCGCGCATGAGGGGTGCTCGTACTCTCGTGCTCGGCAGCGGCGGTGGGTGATCCACATCGGATTGGCGGGACCCTACAGTCTCACCGGATGCGGCCCATCCGTGCAAAACGGACGTGTGGTCTGAACTGACTCGTGACGCGGATCACTGTGACGCGGGTCCGGCCCGGTCTGATCCGGCTTATTTGTGAACTCCCCACCAAAGCGGTGAGCAGGGCTTTGTTCCGGTCGACTGTGGGGCGAGACCCGCTCCAGGACTAGCGTCGATCATCGTCCCGTCACGCACCCCTCACTCCGCGGAGCCCTTGATGAGCACTGCTTCCGTCTCCTTCCGCCCCGGCGCCGTCCTCGCCGACCTGCTGCCCGCGAGCCGCGTCCGCGACATCGCGCTCGTCGCCGGCGGAGCCGCGCTCACCGGCCTGGCCGCGCAGATCGCCGTACCCGTCCCCGGCTCCCCGGTCCCGGTCACCGGCCAGACCTTCGCGGCCCTGCTGGTCGGCACCGCCTTCGGCGCCCGCCGCGGCTTCCTCTCGCTCGCCCTCTACGCCCTGGTCGGCATGGCGGGCGTGCCGTGGTTCGCGAACGGCACCTCGGGCGCGGGCGGCGCCTCCTTCGGCTACGTCCTCGGCATGCTGCTCGCCGCCACCGTCGTCGGCGCCCTCGCCCGGCGCGGCGCCGACCGCTCGGTGCTCCGTACGGCCGGCGCGATGGTCCTCGGCTCCGCGCTGATCTACGCGGTGGGCGTGCCGTACCTGGCGCTGTCCACGGGCATGTCCTTCGGCGCGGCCGTCGCGGCGGGCCTGACCCCGTTCCTGATAGGCGACGCCCTCAAGGCCGCGCTCGCCATGGGTCTGCTGCCCGCCACCTGGAAGCTGCTCGGCCGCGCGTAGCACCCCGTACACCGCAGCCCCGGACCGCGATCGGCGGTCCGGGGCTGTGTGCTGTGCGGGCGGGGTGCCGGGGCGGTTACGCCTCGACGGAGGCGGCGGCGGAGGCGGCGGCGGCCTTGCGGCGCCTGTCGCGCACCACGCCGATGACCAGGACCACGGCCGCGACGAGCAGCGACAGCGTCACCGTCTCGCGGTTGTCCTTGTCGTAGACCATGTAGGCCAGGACGAAGGTGATCATCGCGGCGGTGGCGTACGTCAGGTACGGGAACAGCCACATCTTGACCGTCAGCTTGTCCGGCGCCTCGCGGACCAGGATCTTGCGCATCCGCAGCTGGGTCAGGCAGATGACCAGCCACACGAAGAGCGCGATCGCACCCGAGGAGTTCAGCAGGAAGTTGAAGACGGTGTCCTTGAACGCGTAGTTGAAGTACACGGCGACGAAGCCGAAGACCACGGAGCCCAGGATGGCGGCCGTCGGCACGCCCTTCTTGTTGACCTTGGCGAAGGCCTTCGGGGCGTCACCGCGCTCGCCCAGCGAGAACGCCATGCGGGAAGCGGTGTACAGGCCCGAGTTCAGGCAGGACAGCACGGCTGTCAGGACGATCACGTTCATGATCTGACCGGCGTGCGCGATGCCGATCGAGTCCAGGGCGGCGACGTACGAGCCCTTCTTGACGATCGACTCGTCGTTCCACGGCAGCAGGGTCAGGACGATGAAGATCGAGCCCAGGTAGAAGACGCCGATGCGCCAGATCACCGAGTTGGTGGCCTTGGTGACCGCGCGCCGCGGGTTCTCGGACTCGCCGGCGGCCAGCGTGACGATCTCGCTGCCCATGAAGGAGAAGACGACCATCAGCACACCGGTGAGGATCGAGCCCCAGCCGTTGGGCATGAACCCGCCCGCGTCGGTCAGGTGCGCGAAGCCCGCGCCCGGGTTGTCCGAGCCCGGCAGCACGCCGAAGACGGCCAGCATGCCGATGATCACGAACGCGCCGATGGCGACGACCTTGATGCCCGCGAACCAGAACTCGAACTCGCCGTAGGAGGCGACCGAGCCGAGGTTGGTGATGGTCAGGACCGCCATCACGATCAGTGCCCAGGCCCACTGCGGGACGGCCGGGACCCAGCCTTCGAGGATGACGGCGCCGGCGGTGGCCTCGACGGCCAGCACGACGACCCAGAAGAACCAGTACAGCCAGCCGATGGAGAAGCCGGCCCAGCGGCCGAGCGCACGGTCGGCGTACGCGGAGAAGGAGCCCGAGTTCGGGCTGGCGGCGGCCATCTCGCCGAGCATCCGCATGACGAAGACGACCATCGCGCCGACGAGTGCGTACGACACGAGGATGGCGGGGCCGGCCTTGGCGATGCCGCCGCCGGAGCCGACGAAGAGTCCGGCGCCGATGACGCCGCCAATGGCGATCATGGACAGGTGGCGGTTCTTGAGACCGGCCTTCAGACCGTCGGAGGGCTGGGCGTCGCCGGGAGTGCCGGAGGGGTCGCCTGCCTTCTGAAGGGTCGTCGTGGAGCTCATGGACGATTCCTTAGGGTTCTCGGGTTGCGAGCCCCGGCATTCAAACCTGACATCGAGGCAAGGCGGAAGACCCCATTTCGATGGTTGCCTCGGGCTATGACCCGTCGATCATGGTCCTGGCGCGCCCCGTCTGGGTTCTTTGGGTTTACTTGAGGTTTAGAAGTGATTTACGCGACACTTCCCCAGCCTTCGTCGGAACACCCCCAACGGCGGGCCGCCGGGCTCCGCCGTGCCACACTCGTCCCATGCGCGTGTACCTCGGATCCGACCATGCCGGCTTTGAGCTCAAGAACCACCTGGTGGACTGGCTCAAGAACAACGGCCACGAGCCCGTCGACTGCGGGCCCCACATCTACGACGCGGTGGACGACTACCCGCCGTTCTGCCTGCGCGCCGCGGAGAAGACCGCCGCGGACGCCGACAGCCTCGGCATCGTGATTGGTGGCTCCGGCAACGGCGAGCAGATCGCCGCGAACAAGGTCAAGGGCGTCCGCGCCATCCTCGCCTGGAGCGTGGAGACCGCGAAGCTCGGCCGCGAGCACAACAACGCCAACGTCATCTCGGTCGGCGGCCGGATGCACACGCAGGACGAAGCCGTCTCCTTCATCGAGGCCTTCCTGGCGACCCCGTACTCCGGCGAGGAGCGCCACACCCGCCGCATCGAGATGCTCTCCGCCTACGAGCGGACCGGCGAACTGCCCCCCATCCCGGCGCACCACCCCCAGGGCTGACCCACACCTCCGCCGTGCCACCGGGACCCCCGGCGGCACGGCGGTTTCGTCCCCCGACGACCGCCGAGGAGCGCCGCCGTGCCCGAGGGGCATACGATCCACCGCCTCGCCCAGGACCACATCGAGCGCTTCGCCGCGCGCCCCGTCCGGGTCAGCAGCCCGCAGGGCCGCTTCGCCGACAGCGCGGCCCTGCTCGACGGCCGCGAACTGGAGAGCGCCGAGGCGCACGGCAAACACCTCTTCCTGGAACTCGGCGACGCCTGGATCCACATCCACCTCGGCCTGTTCGGCAAGCTCGGCTTCGGCCCCGCCCCGGCGCCCCCGGCCACCGACACCGTCCGGCTGCGCCTGCTCAACGCCGACCACTACGCCGACCTGCGCGGCCCGACCGCCTGCGCCCTGATCGGCGAGGGCGAGAAGAAGGCGATACACGACCGGCTCGGCCCGGACCCGCTGCGCCCGGGCGACGACCCCGACCGGGCCTGGCGGCGCGTCTCCCGCTCTCGCACCACCGTCGCCGCGCTGCTCATGGACCAGAAGGTGATCGCCGGCGTCGGCAACGTCTACCGCGCCGAGGTCCTCTTCCGGCACGGCATCGACCCGTACCGGCTCGGCAGGGACCTCACGCGCGCCGAATGGGACGCGCTCTGGGCCGACCTCGTCCTGCTGATGCGCGAGGGCGTGCGGAACAACCGCATCGACACCGTCCGCGAAGAGCACCTGCCCGAGGCGATGGGCCGCCCGCCCCGCGTCGACGACCACGGGGGCGAGGTGTACGTCTACCGCCGGGCGAACATGCCCTGCCACATCTGCGGGGACGAGATCCGCACCGCCGGTCTCGCCGCCCGCAACCTCTTCTGGTGCCCGGGCTGCCAGCGGCGCTAGACCCTGCCGGGGCCGCGAGCACCCGGACCGCCTAGAACCCGTGCGGCAGCCAGGGGGCCACGTCCCCGGCGAAGGCCCGGGAGGCCTCCGTCAGCGCGCCCGCGCGCAGCTCCCGCACCCGCCCCGCGGCGGCGAGCGAGGTGAGGGTGATGCCGCCCAGGTAGGCGGAGCCCAGCTCCCGTACGGACAGCTCCAGATCGGCCGGGTCCGCGGTCCGGACGCAGCGGGCCTCCCCCTTCGCGTCGGCGCTCAGCCGCCACCTGCCCTCGTTCCACGGGCAGAACGTGTCCTCGACCTCCACGACCACGTCCAGCGGCGCCCCGTACGTCCGCGCCTCCAGCGCCGCCGGCAGGTCCACGAGCCGGACGTGCAGTGAGTCGCGCGTCATCGGCCGGGCCCGCCGGACGTCGCTGATCAGGTGCAGGACCGGATCGTCCACCGGCCGCTTGGTCGCCCGTACCGACCAGGTCAGGTCGATCTCGAACAGGTAGCGCCACAGCGCCGCCTCGGCCGCGGGATCCAGGGCGTCCAGGTCGCTCAGCAGGACCTTGCCCTCCGAACCGGTCAGGTCCCAGTCCGCCTTGACCCGGTAGCGGGCGTACCCCACCACCGCGCCGTCCTCCCGCTCCGCGACCACGCACTTCAGCGGGGAGCCGCCCGCGCGCATCGAGGGCGGATCCAGCAGTGCCAGCCGCTCCCAGAGCGGCTGCCGGGCGGTCATCCCGGGCCGCCGGGACACCAGCTCCGCGTACACCCGCTCGCACTCGGGCAGGGCCTTCTCCGGGTCCACCAGCCGCAGCCGGACCTCGTCCGTCCCCGGAGGCACGGACAGCCGTACGCGGGTGGTGTCGATGTCCACCGCCAGGGAGTACGTACCGGTGCCGTAGCCGAACCGGCCGTAGATCGCGGGCTCCGATGCCGTCAGCACGGCGAGCGGTTCACCACCCGCCCGGAAGTCGTCCATCTGGCGGCGCATCAGCGAGGTCAGCACCCCGCGGCGGCGGTGCGTCGGCGCGACGCCGACCATCGTCACTCCGGCCGCGGGCACCAGCGCGCCGCCCGGAACGCAGAGGCGGAAGCTGAACGCACCCGCCGAACCGACACAGGTGTCCCCGTCCCAGACGGCCAGGGAACGTTCGTGTTCGGTCAGAGACTTGTAAAGGTCGCGTTCCTCGGAGGACTCGGGCACACCACCGAAGGCCAGTTCCAGGTGGTCGTACCAGACATCCCACTCGTCAGCCTGCAATACGCGCGTTTCAAGGGCCATACGGCCATCCCTATCAGGGCATTCCGTCCCAGTCGAAGTGTTTTCGAGCGGCGGAGGGACCCCGGTCCGGGGGTACCCCTGCACACGCACAGCCAGGATCGATAGGGTCCCGGTGCAATGGCCGGAGCACGCGTGGAGACGCTCATGGCCCGGACACGCATGCTGTGGCACCGGGCACGCAGCTCCCTGCGCAAATCCGCCGTCGACTACTTCCGCGGCGACGCCTCCGACTGGCTCGCCTTCGCCGGGCTGCTGCTGACCGTACCCGCCATCGCCTGCGGCACCCTGATGCTGCCGGTCTGGTTCTCGCCCTCCGCCCTCGTCCTGCCCATCGTGGCGGGCGGCCTGCTGCTGCGGCCCGCCAGCCTGCTCGGCCTGTACGCCGCCTCCGCGGCCGCCCTGATCGTCGAGGCCCTCGTCCTCGGGCCTTATACCCAGGGGCCGGCCCGGGTCACCCCCGGCACGGTCCTGGTCGTGGCCGCCTGCGGGTTCTTCGGCCTGGTCATCGCCCAGTTCCGCAGCCGCGTCGGGGTGCCCTGGAGACGCGGCGGCACCATGCTCTTCGACCTCCGCGAACGCATCCGGGTCCAGAGCAAGCTGCCCGGCCTGCCGCGCGGCTGGCACCGCGAGATGGCGCTGCGCCCGGCCGGCGGGCAGTCCTTCTCCGGCGACTTCGTCGTCGCGGCCCGGACGGGCGGCGGCCGGACCCTGGAGGTCGTCCTCACCGACGTCTCCGGCAAGGGCATGGAAGCCGGCTCCCGCGCCCTCCTGCTGTCCGGGGCGTTCGGCGGACTGCTCGGCGCGCTGCCCCCGCACGGCTTCCTGCCCGCCGCCAACGGCTACCTGCTCCGCCAGGACTGGGACGAGGGCTTCGCCACCTCCATCCACCTCGTCCTGGACCTGGAGACCGGCGACTACGAACTCCTCTCCGCCGGACACCTCCCCGCCCTCCAGCTCTCGGCGGGCACCGGACGCTGGCAGGAGAAGACCGGCGAGGGCCCGCTGCTCGGCGTCTACGACGGCGCCGAATTCCGGCCCGCGCGCGGAAACCTCCGCCCCGGCGACGTCCTGATGCTGTTCACCGACGGCCTCGTCGAGACCGCCGACCGCGACATCAGCGAGGGCATCGACCGCCTCACCGGCGAAGCCGACCGCTACGTCGCCGCCGGCTGGGAGGGCGCGGCCTGGCACCTGATCGAGAAGGTGGCCAAGGACGTCAACGACGACCGCGCGCTCCTCCTCATCCGCCGCTCGCCCTGAGGCCCTGACACCGCCCCGCCGGACGGGTCGTACTGGTCGAACTAGTCGAACCGGATGTGCCGGACGCCGACCAGCGCGCGCCGGATCCGGCCCCGCAGCGGGGAGTCCGTGTCCGGGGCCAGCTCCAGCCCGGCGCCGGCCGCGACCTGGTCGGCCACCTGCGACACGGTCAGCCCGTCCGTGGCCAGCCGCTCCGCGAACTCCGGCGCGCGCAGCGCCTCCAGACACCCGTCGAGCCGGGACACCGCGAAGCCCTCCCGCTTCAGCCCCCGGCCGAGCCCGCGCTCGCTCAGCCGCCGCAGCACCGTCTCCCGCCGCGCCAGCAGTGCGAAATGCCGTACGTCGTGACCGCGCTCGCGCAGCCGCCCCACGGTCTGCGCGAAATAGGCCGGCTCCGTGACCGTCATCGGCACCAGCACCACGCCCGGATGGCTCCGCGCGGCCAGCTCCAGCACCTCGAACACTCCCTGGCGCCAGGCCGGGAGGTCCTGGAAGTCGCCGCGCAGCGCGGGCGGCGTCATCCGGTGCAGCCCGAACCCGACGTGCTCCGGGTCGCACACCACGCTCCCCGGCAGCCGCCTGAGCAGCTCGTGGGCGGTCTGCGTCTTGCCGCCCCCGAACGGCCCGTTGAGCCAGACGATCACCGCGTCTCCCGCTCGATCCAGGGCCCGTACCCGAGCCTGCCGGTGTTCCCGAGGTCGACCGGCTGCGTCAGCCGCAGCCGCACCCTCGGCGCGCCCGGGCGGGGGACGACCTCGATCTCCCAGCCCTCCACCGCCGGGACCGTCACGTCCGTGACCGTGTTCCGCCACACCATGGAGAACGTCGCCTCGGCCCCGGGCCGGAGCGTCATCTTCCGCGGGGCCGCCTCCACGCCCGTCACCGAGGTGGTGACCCCGTTCGTCCCGGTGGCCGCCGAGACCTCGACGGGCGCGCCCTGCCGGTCCAGCACGCGCAGCTCCGGGTAGCCGTCCAGTACGTACGGTTCCGTACCGCAGTTGACCAGCGCGAGCGAGGCCAGCCGGAGCCCCATCGCGGCGTCCCCGCCGGCCTCGCGCAGCCGCACGCCGCCTTCCGGGCACGGCTGCGCCTCGGGCTGCGAGGGCCGCTCGGGCTGCGACGGCCGGGCGGGCTGCGGCGGCCGGGCCGGCCGGGAGGCCGACGGCGCCCGGACCGGAGCCGTCGGCCCCGGCGCCGCCTCCGGCGGGGGCGGCACCTCGCACCCCGCCAACGCCCCCACGGCGATCACGCCCCCGACCAGTCCCCGCACCCACCGCTTCGCGATCATCCGTAGACCCTACGACCGGCCCCGCCACCGCGGGCCACTCACCCCGGATTGGCCCGCCCGCCGCCCCGGCCCGGGCCCTACCGTGCCCCCATGGACCGCACGCTCGCCGCCGACCTCGCCCGGCTCCCCGAACTCCTCGAAGCCACCCGCCGCGCCGCCGCCGACGCCCTCGCGACGCTGGACACCCGGCCCGTCCTCGCGGCGGACGGCGCCGCACCGCACGGCCCCGCGCCGCTGCCCGAGCCGCTCCCCGAGGACGGCTCCGGCGCGGACGCCGCCCTCGCCGCCTTCCGCGACCGCTGGGAGCCCCGCCTGTCGGCCTCCGCCGGACCCCGCTACCTCGGCTTCGTCACCGGCGGAGCCACCCCCGCCGCCCTCGCCGGGGACTGGCTCACCGCCGCCCACGACCAGAACTCCAACTCCGCCCTGGACGGCGCCGGCCAAGACCTCGAACGCGAGACCGTCGGCTGGCTCCGGGAGCTCTTCGGGCTCTCCGACGCCCACACCGGCACCTTCGTCAGCGGCGCCACCATGTCCAACACCACCGGCCTCGCCATCGCCCGCGAATGGCTCGGCGAGCGCCTTGGAGTCTCCCCCGGCGAGGACGGCGCGGCCGCGCTCGGCCCCGTCCGGGTCCTCTCCGGCGCACCCCACTCCTCCATCGCCAAGGCCCTCTCCGTCCTCGGCCTCGGCCGCAGCTCCCTCGTCCCCGTCCCCACCCTCCCCGGCCGCGAGGCCGTCGACCCCGCCGCCCTCGACCGGGCCCTCGCCGACAGCCCCGGCCCGGCCGTCGTCGTCGCCAACGCCGGCACCGTCAACACCGTCGACTTCGACGACCTCCGCGCCGTCGCCGCGCTCAAGGAGCGCCACGACTTCTGGCTGCACACCGACGCCGCCTTCGGCGCCTTCGCCGCGCTCTCCCCGGAGCACGCCCACCTCACCGCCGGACTCGACGCCGCCGACTCCCTCTGCGTCGACCTGCACAAGTGGCTCAACGTCCCGTACGACAGCGCCGTCCAGTTCACCCGCCGCCAGGACCTCCAGGCCCGCGTCTTCCAGAACTCCGCCGCCTACCTGGGCCCCCTCGGCAGCCACCCCGACCTGGTCCACCTCACCCCCGAGAACTCCCACCGGCTGCGCGCCCTCGCCGCCTGGTTCACGCTCCGCGCGTACGGCCGCCGGGGCCACCGGGAGATCGTCGAGCGCGACATCGCCTGCGCCCGGGCGCTCGGCGCGGAACTGGCCGGGGACCCGGCCTTCCGCCTCCTCGCCCCGGTCCGGCTGAACGTCGTCTGCTTCACCCTCGCCGACGACCCCGCCCCGGCCCGGCTCGCGGCGCTGCGGGAGGCCGCCGCCGCGGAGGTGTTCGTGACCCCGACCGTCCTGGCGGGAACCCCGGCCCTGCGCGCGGCGTTCTCCAACTGGCGCACCACGCACGAGGATGTGCGCCGGGCCGCGCAGGCCCTTCGAACGGCGGCGAGGGAGATCGCATGACGAGCAGCCACCTGACCCTCATGGAGGTCGAAGCCCTCGCCCGCTCGGCGCACGAGGGGCAGACCGACAAGGCCGGCCGGCCCTACGCCGAGCACCTCGCGGCCGTCGCCGAGGGCGTCCGCGTCCGCGGCGGCAGCGCCGAACAGCAGGCGGCGGCCTGGCTCCACGACGCCATCGAGGACGACGCGCTCACCCCGGCCTGGCTCGCCGGCGCCGCCCTCCCGCAGCCCGTCAAGGAGATGGTGCTGGCGCTCACCAAGCGCCCGGGCGAGCCCGTCGAGCAGTACACGGCCCGCATCCTCGCCACCCCGGGCGCCCGCCTGGTCAAGGAGGCCGACCTCGCGCACAACGCCGACCCGGCGCGGCTGTCCGTGCTCGACGGCCCGACGCGGGAGCGGCTGTCCGCGAAGTACGCGTATGTCCGCTCCCTCCTCGGCCTCACCGCGCCGTGACGGCCGCCACCGGGCCCGAAACATGCCCGGTGCGGATGCCGCTGGCGCAAACGTGACGATGCCGATTCGTCACGGGGCGGATACCCAGGGCTCGTTGGTGGGAGGATGGTCCATGTGGGGGCGTACGTGGCCGTACGCCCCGGGCCGACCAGGGGACGACCGAAGGTGTGATCAGTAGTGGCCATTTCGCTGTCAGTGGTGGTTCTGTTGGCGGTCATCCTGGTGGTGCTGATCCGCGGCAAACACCTCAAGGCCGGCCCCGCGATCATCGCGGTCCTCTTCGGCTTCTTCCTCGCGTCCAGCTCCATCGCCCCGGACGTCAACCGCTTCCTGAACTCCCTCGCGGACACCATCGCGGGCATCAAGCTCTAAGCCCAGCGCCGTCAAGCGGCTCACGCGTTCGCGGCACACCACGGCGCGCCCCGGAGCGCGGGAGAGTCGTCGAGCCCGAAGTGCTCCGTGGTCCGGAGGGCGTTGGGCCGGGCGCCGTGCTCGTCTTCGCTTGCTGGGAATGACGAAGGGCCAGGTAGAGGAGATGTCCTCTGACCTGGCCCTTTGTGCTTCAGAGCGGGTGACGGGAATCGAACCCGCGTAGCTAGTTTGGAAGACTAGTGCTCTACCATTGAGCTACACCCGCAACGCGCGCGCCGCAGGTCAAGGACCGCGGCACAGGCAGCATCCTAACTGGTCACGCGGGGAAAGTGCACACCACGTCCACCGGGCCGGAGCGCGGAGCCGCGTACGCGCCCGCGCGGGCGCCCACGCGCGGTCCCGGGGAATCCGCGCGCGCCCACGGCATGTCGGAGGGCGTTCGGGCATGTACCCTACGTGTCGCACCGACGGGGTGTGGCGCAGCTTGGTAGCGCGTCCGCTTTGGGAGCGGAAGGTCGTCGGTTCGAATCCGGCCACCCCGACCACCAGCACGCTCATCACGAAGATCGCGTTGTGGGCTGATTGCCGCTTGCGGTTACTATGCAAGCTGCGTGCCCGTGTGTCTGATGTACCGGGCCCGATCCGCTGAACCGCTGAATCGCAGCGTGACGGCAGAACCCCCAGCAGTCAGCCACAAGGAGACCGAACCGTGAAGAGCGCCGTGGAGACCCTGAACCCGACTCGGGTTCGGCTCACTGTTGAGGTGCCCTTCGAGGAGCTCAAGGACAGCCTCGACGCGGCGTACAAGAAGATCAACCAGCAGGTCACGGTGAAGGGCTTCCGCAAGGGCAAGATCCCTGCCCGCGTCATCGACCAGCGCTTCGGCCGCGGTGCGGTGCTGGAGGAGGCCGTCAACGACGCCCTCCCGAAGTTCTACACCGAGGCGGTCAACGAGGCCGACCTGAACCCGCTGGGCCAGCCCGAGGTGGACATCACGGAGCTGAAGGACGGCGAACTGCTGGCCTTCACCGCCGAGGTCGACGTCCGCCCCGAGATCGAGATCCCGGACTACTCCGGCATCGAGGTCGAGGTCGACGCCATCGAGGTCTCCGAGGAGGACGTCGAGAAGTCGGTCGAGCAGCTGCGCGGTCGCTTCGCGTCCACCAAGGACGTCGAGCGCGCCGCCACCGAGGGTGACGTCGTCACCCTCGACCTGGAGGCCAAGGTCGACGGCGAGGTGCTGCCCGACGGCGTCGCCTCCGACGTCTCGTACACCATTGGCTCGGGCGAGCTCCTCGACGGCATCGACGAGGCCGTCAAGGGCCTGGAGGCCGGTGGCGAGGCCACCTTCACCTCCCAGCTGAAGGGCGGCTCCGCCGAGGGCAAGGACGCCGAGGTCACCGTCAAGGTCACCAAGGTCTCCGCCCGTGAGCTGCCGGAGCTGGACGACGAGTTCGCGCAGATGGCGAGCGAGTTCGACACCCTCGAGGAGCTCAAGGCCGACAGCCGTACCCGCCTCGAGAACATGAAGCAGTACGACCAGGCCACGCAGGCCCAGGAGCGCGTCCTGGAGAAGCTGCTGGAGCTCGTCGAGGTCCCGATCCCCGAGAAGCTCCTCGCGGACGAGGTCCAGACCCGCAAGCACAACCTGGAGCACCACCAGCTCGGCCAGATGGGCCTGACCATCGAGAAGTACCTGGAGTTCCAGGGCAAGACGGTCGAGGAGTTCGACGCCGAGACCTCCGAGCAGGCGATCAAGGGCATCAAGACCCAGTTCGTCCTCGACGCGCTGGTCAACAAGGAGAAGCTGGGCGTCAACCAGGAGGAGCTCACCGAGCACCTCATGCGCCGTGCCCAGTCCTCCGGCATGTCCCCCGACCAGTTCGCCCAGGCCGTCGTCGAGGGCGGCCAGGTCCCGATGCTGGTCGGCGAGGTCGCGCGCGGCAAGGCCCTCGCGGTCGTCGTGGAGGCCGCCAAGGTCACCGACACCAACGGTGAGGTCGTCGACCTCTCCGACGACGAGGACGAGGCCGAGGTCAAGGGCGACGAGGCCAAGTAACACCCCGGGCGAGAGCCCACCCAGCAGTGCCCCGAGGGGCCCGTACGCAGCCGCGTCCGGGCCCTTCGGCATTGGTGCGCGAAGGGCTCCGGAGCTTGCGCTCCGAGCGAACAGTTCGGGAAGCGGGATGGCGTTGTCCGACCTGCGCGTTAGGGTCCATGAATACGAGGGCACGGGAGTATCCGAAGCCGGCGGACATCGTCCGCACGGTTGGTCCGCGCCCCAGAACGAGACGCTGAGACGGCATGTGGCCGTCGGAGACGAGCAGGTGGATACGTGACGAATCTGAAGCCTTACGCCGCGGGTGAGCCGTCCATCGGTGGCGGCCTCGGCGACCATGTCTACAACCGGCTGCTCGGCGAGCGGATCATCTTCCTCGGCCAGCAGGTCGACGACGACATCGCGAACAAGATCACCGCCCAGCTCCTGCTCCTGGCCGCCGAGCCGGAGAAGGACATCTACCTGTACATCAACAGCCCCGGTGGTTCGGTGACGGCGGGCATGGCGGTCTACGACACCATGCAGTACATCCCGAACGACGTCGTCACCATCGGCATGGGCATGGCCGCCTCCATGGGTCAGTTCCTGCTCACCGGTGGCGCCAAGGGCAAGCGCTTCGCCCTGCCGAACACCGACATCCTGATGCACCAGGGTTCCGCGGGTATCGGCGGTACCGCCTCGGACATCAAGATCCAGGCCCAGTACCTGCTGCGCACCAAGCAGCGCATGGCCGAGATCACCGCGTTCCACTCGGGCCAGACCGTCGAGGCGATCATCCGCGACGGTGACCGCGACCGCTGGTTCACCTCCGAGGAGGCCAAGGACTACGGCCTCATCGACGAGATCATCTCGGCCGCGTCCAACGTTCCGGGCGGCGGCGGCACCGGGGCCTGATCCCCGGACCCACCGTCAGTACCCCGCAGCCGACAGCCCGCAGAACGCCACCAGGATGGTGAACACCCAGATGCACATGAACAACCTCTCTCCCGCGAGCGGCCTCTACACCGGCCCTCAGGTGGACAACCGCTACGTGATCCCGCGCTTCGTCGAGCGCACCTCGCAGGGCGTGCGCGAGTACGACCCGTACGCGAAGCTCTTCGAGGAGCGCATCATCTTCCTCGGCGTGCAGATCGACGACGCCTCGGCGAACGACGTCATGGCGCAGCTGCTGTGCCTGGAGTCGATGGACCCGGACCGCGACATCTCGATCTACATCAACAGCCCCGGTGGCTCGTTCACCGCGCTGACGGCGATCTACGACACGATGCAGTTCGTGAAGCCGGACATCTCGACGGTCTGCATGGGCCAGGCGGCCTCCGCCGCCGCCGTCCTGCTCGCCGCCGGCACCCCCGGCAAGCGTCTGGCCCTGCCGAACGCCCGCGTGCTGATCCACCAGCCGTCCGGCGGCACCGGCCGTGAGCAGCTCTCCGACCTGGAGATCGCGGCCAACGAGATCCTGCGCATGCGCGACCAGCTGGAGACCATGCTGGCCAAGCACTCGACGACGCCGATCGAGAAGATCCGCGACGACATCGAGCGCGACAAGATCCTCACTGCCGAGGACGCGCTCGCGTACGGCCTGGTCGACCAGGTCGTGTCCACCCGAAAGATGAACGCGGCCTGATCCTTGCCGCCAGTTGACGTGGGTCCGCCGCCGGATTCGGCGATGTGAACCACGTCAAGGGGGCCCCGCACGGGGCCCCCGGCAAGGTACCGTCGGATATGAGGCACCAGGAGTCGCTGAACCAGGCGGCTCCCAGGCGAAGGGGAAGCACCTCGTGGCACGCATCGGTGACGGCGGCGACCTGCTCAAGTGCTCGTTCTGCGGAAAGAGCCAGAAGCAGGTGAAGAAGCTCATCGCAGGACCCGGTGTGTACATCTGCGACGAGTGCATCGACCTCTGCAACGAGATCATCGAGGAGGAGCTCGCCGAGACCTCCGAGGTCCGGTGGGAGGAACTCCCCAAGCCTCGTGAGATCTACGAGTTCCTGGAGAGCTACGTCGTCGGCCAGGAGCCGGCGAAGAAGGCGCTCTCGGTAGCGGTGTACAACCACTACAAGCGGGTCCAGGCCGGCGAGAACGGCGGCGCGCAGGGCCGGGACGACGCGATCGAGCTCGCGAAGTCCAACATCCTGCTGCTGGGTCCGACGGGCTCCGGCAAGACCCTGCTGGCGCAGACGCTCGCGCGCATGCTCAACGTCCCGTTCGCCATCGCCGACGCGACGGCGCTGACGGAGGCGGGGTACGTCGGCGAGGACGTCGAGAACATCCTGCTGAAGCTGATCCAGGCCGCTGACTACGACGTCAAGAAGGCCGAGACCGGCATCATCTACATCGACGAGATCGACAAGGTCGCCCGCAAGAGCGAGAACCCGTCGATCACGCGCGACGTCAGCGGCGAGGGCGTGCAGCAGGCCCTGCTGAAGATCCTGGAAGGCACGACGGCCTCGGTCCCCCCGCAGGGCGGACGCAAGCACCCGCACCAGGAGTTCATCCAGATCGACACGACGAACGTGCTCTTCATCGTGGGCGGCGCCTTCGCCGGCCTGGAGAAGATCATCGAGTCGCGCGCGGGCGCCAAGGGGATCGGTTTCGCGGCGACGATCCGCTCCAAGCGCGAGATCGAGGCGAGCAACCAGTTCCAGGAGGTCATGCCGGAGGACCTGGTGAAGTTCGGGATGATCCCCGAGTTCATCGGCCGTCTTCCCGTCATCACCTCGGTGCACAACCTGGACCGCGAGGCCCTGCTCCAGATCCTGATCGAGCCGCGCAACGCGCTGGTGAAGCAGTACCAGCGCCTCTTCGAACTCGACGGCGTCGAGCTGGACTTCGAGCGCGAGGCCCTCGAAGCGATCGCGGACCAGGCGATCCTCCGCCAGACGGGCGCGCGCGGTCTGCGCGCCATCATGGAAGAGGTCCTGATGTCGGTGATGTACGAGGTCCCGTCCCGCAAGGACGTGGCCCGCGTGGTCATCACCGCCGATGTGGTCCGCTCCAACGTCAACCCGACGCTGGTGCCCCGCATCGTCCCGAAGGACCAGGGCCCGCAGGAGAAGTCGGCGTAGCCAGCAGGCAGTACGCGAAAGGGGCGCCCCCTCCGGGGCGCCCCTTTCGCGTTTCGGACGACTTCGACCTTCAATCGGCCAAAGGTTCGATTTACCTGGCGGGGTGGCCGCTAGCCGATCAGTTTTGTCTCGACACCAATCGCTAAATGGAGGGGACGAGACATGAAGCTGAAGCGTGCCGTGGGAGCCCTCACGGTGGCTTTCGCCGCCATCGCGCTGCCGCTCGTGGTTGCTTCACCTGCGTCGGCCGATCAGGGTGATTGCCAGTTCTATTTGATCGACAGGGGCTACAGGGTTGGCCCGAAGGTGGTGTCTGCCTGTAAGGAGGGTGCCGAGGCCTGGGGTCCCACACGCTGGCCCCTTTGCTACTACGGCTTGGTCAATATCGGGGTGAGGCAGGAAGACGCGGCAGGGGCGTGCACCGCTGCAGGATGGTAGTGGTCTGACTGCGGCCGGCCTGCACGGAGACGAACGTCCGTGCAGGCCGCTGGCGATATCAGGCCTTGACGCGGGCGGTGCTGTAGAGCTTGGCGTTCAGGTCGGCCGCGTCCGTCAGGGTGTAGCCCTTGCCGCCACCGGTCAGCATCTTGGCCACATCGACGGCCGTGACCATGCCCATGGTGCTGTAGTCGGTCCAGATGCACATCGGCATCGTGATCTCCTTCGGCGCCAGCGGGTTCGTGGAGGCCTTCTTCGGAGTCAGCTTCACCTCCTGGCACTTCATCAGTGCGCCCTTGAACCCGGAGGGCTTGAAGGTCTCGGGGCTGCCGATGAACTGGACTTCGTTGTCCTTGCCGGACTTCAGGGCGGAGGCCTTCATGAGGTTGAAGGAGGCGTCCAGAGTCTTCGCCGGATCGGCGATCTCGCCGTAGAAGCCCGAGAAACTGAGGGCCTTGCCCTCCAGGGGCTTCGCCTTGTCGCTGATCTCGTACCCCTGGGTGAGCTTCTGGGGGTTCTTGATGCCGATGGCCTCGGTCTCCTTCTTCTCCTCCGCATCCATGGTCGTCTCAGCGGGCTTGGTGCTCTTCTTGAAGTCGTTCACCGTCTCCGGCGCGACCAGCTTGTAGCCCTTGGTGTCCGCGGAGACGCTGCCGCCCGCGCCGCCGCCCTTGGTGAAGTACCAGCCGGCGCCCGCGACCACGGCCACCGCCACGACGACCCCGATGACGACGCCGGCCTTCGACTTCTTCGGGGGCTGCTGGCCCGGCATGCCGTACGGGGGCTGCTGCTGTTGCTGCGGGAAGCCGTAGCCCGGCTGCGGGGGCTGCTGGGGGTAGCCCGGCTGGGGAGGCTGCTGGGGGTAGCCCTGCGGGGGCTGCTGCGGGTACCCGTAGCCGGGCTGCGGCGCCTGCGGCGGCTGCCCGTACGGTCCGGGCTGGCCTCCGTAGGGCCCCGGCTGCTGCGGCTGCTGGCCTCCGTACGGTCCCGGCTGGTTGTAGCTCATGCCCGCGTCCCCCTTCAGGAATCCTTATGCGTTTCAGACATCCTGACTGAAGCCGGAGCGGGAGAGGCCGCCGGGCCCCCTGATTACCGGTTTCATGACTGGACTGTTACGGCCCTAAACTGTGCTCCGTGACCGAGAACGCGCAGACACCCAGTGCCCCCAACTCCGAACTGCCGACCCAGTACGCGCCGGCCGAGGTAGAGGGGAAGCTCTACGAGCGTTGGGTAGAGCGTGGCTACTTCGAGGCGGACGAGAAGAGCGACAAGGCTCCGTACACCATCGTCATCCCGCCGCCGAACGTCACGGGAAGCCTCCACCTGGGGCACGCCTTCGAGCACACGCTGATCGACGCCCTCACCCGCCGCAAGCGCATGCAGGGCTTCGAGACGCTGTGGCAGCCGGGCATGGACCACGCCGGCATCGCCACGCAGAACGTCGTCGAGCGCGAGCTCGCCAAGGAGGGCAAGTCCCGCCACGACCTGGGCCGTGAGGCGTTCGTCGAGCGCGTCTGGCAGTGGAAGGGCGAGTCCGGCGGCCAGATCTCCGGGCAGATGCGCCGCCTCGGCGACGGAGTCGACTGGTCGCGCGAGCGCTTCACCATGGACGAGGGCCTGTCCGAGGCCGTCCAGACCATCTTCAAGAAGCTCTACGACGACGAGCTGATCTACCGCGCCGAGCGCATCATCAACTGGTGCCCGCGCTGCCTGACCGCGATCTCCGACATCGAGGTCGAGTACCAGGACGACGACGGCGAGCTCGTCTCCATCCGCTACGGGGAGGGGGACGCGTCCATCGTCGTCGCGACGACCCGCGCCGAGACGATGCTGGGTGACACGGCCGTCGCTGTCCACCCCGAGGACGAGCGCTACCGGCACCTCGTCGGCACCGAGATCGAGCTGCCGCTCACCGGCCGCCGCATCCCGGTCGTCGCCGACGAGCACGTCGACCCCGAGTTCGGCACCGGCGCCGTCAAGGTGACCCCGGCGCACGACCCGAACGACTTCGAGATCGGCCAGCGCCACGGCCTGCCGAGCCTCGCCGTCATGGACGAGCACGCCGTCATCACCGTCCACGGCCCCTTCCAGGGCCTGGACCGGCTGGAGGCCCGCTCCGCCATCGTCGCCGCGCTGCGCGCCGAGGGCCGGATCGTCGCCGAGAAGCGTCCGTACTCGCACTCCGTCGGCCACTGCTCGCGCTGCAAGACCACCGTCGAGCCGCGGCTGTCCATGCAGTGGTGGGTCAAGGTCGGCCCGCTCGCCGAGGCCGCCGGTGACGCGGTCCGCGACGGCCGGGTCAAGATCCACCCGCAGGAGATGGAGAAGCGCTACTTCGACTGGGTCGACAACCTCCACGACTGGTGCATCTCGCGCCAGCTGTGGTGGGGCCACCGCATCCCGGTCTGGTACGGCCCGAACGGCGAGATCGTCTGCGTCGGACCCGACGAGCAGCCGCCGACGGGCGAGGGCTGGCACCAGGACACGGACGTCCTGGACACCTGGTTCTCCTCCGGCCTCTGGCCGTTCTCCACGCTCGGCTGGCCGCGGCAGACCGAGAGCCTCGCGAAGTTCTACCCGAACTCCGTCCTGGTCACCGGCTACGACATCCTCTTCTTCTGGGTCGCCCGGATGATGATGTTCGGCCTGTACGCGATGGACGGCACCCCGCCGTTCCACACCATCGCCCTGCACGGCATGGTCCGCGACGAGCGCGGCAAGAAGATGTCGAAGTCCTTCGGCAACGCCGTCAACCCGATCGACTGGATGGACAAGTACGGCTCCGACGCCGTCCGCTTCACCCTGGCCCGCGGCGCCAACCCGGGCATCGACGTCCCGATCGGCGAGGACTGGGTCCAGGCCTCCAGCAAGTTCGCCAACAAGATCTGGAACGCCACGCGCTTCGCGCTGATGAACGGCGCCACGATCGAGGGCGACCTGCCGCCGGTCGAGCAGCTGTCGGCGACCGACCGCTGGATCCTCTCGCGCCTGAACAAGACCGTGGCCGAGGTCGACGCGTACTACGACGACTACCAGTTCTCGAAGCTGTCGGACTCCCTCTACCACTTCGCGTGGGACGAGGTCTTCGACTGGTACGTCGAGCTGTCGAAGACGACCTTCTTCGCGGGCGGCGAGCCGGCCAGGGCCTCCGCCCGGGTCCTCGGCGAGGTCCTGGACGTCATGCTGCGCCTGCTGCACCCGGTGGTCCCCTTCGTCACCGAGACGCTGTGGACCACGCTGACCGGCGGCGAGTCCCTCGTGATCGCCGACTGGCCGAAGGACAGCGGCTTCCGCGACGCGGCCGCCGAGGCCGAGATCGAGGGCGTCCAGACCCTGGTCCGTGAGGTCCGCCGGTTCCGCAAGGAGCAGGACCTCGACGACAAGCAGAAGGTCCCGGCCCGCCTGGACCTCTCCGCGACCACGCTCGGCGCGCACGAGGCCGCCATCCGTCAGGTGCTGCGCCTGCAGCCGGAGGGCGACGAGTTCAGCGCCACCGCCACGCTCCCGTTCGGCGGCGCCACCGTCTCGCTCGACCTGTCGGGCACCATCGACATCCCGGCGGAGCGCAAGCGGCTGGGCAAGGACCTGGCTGCCGCCGAGAAGGAGAAGCAGCAGGCCGAGGCGAAGCTGGCGAACGAGGCGTTCATCGCCAAGGCGCCCGACAACGTCGTGGACAAGATCAAGGGCCGGCTGGCCAAGGCCGAAGCGGACATCGCCCGTCTGACGGCCCAGCTGGACGCGCTGCCCGCCGCCTAGCGCGCAGCGCCCCGTATGCCGTCGGCCCCCGAGCGAACCGCTCGGGGGCCGACGGCGTTCCAGCGCGGCCGGCCCCGTACCCGCGAGGCAAGCGGAGTGCGGTATGTCACTTTTTATCCGTCCGTCGGCCCGGGCGCTCACGGGGGTCGAGCACGGATGATGGAGGGCATGCACGTCAAGCCCGCCGCCTCGGCGCTCCACCGTGTCTCGGCGGCCGGCCGCCGCCTCGGTGAGAGCTGGTCCGGGTCGCCACGGGCGCTTGACGTCCTCACGGCGCTGAGCTGCCTCGCGCTGATGGCGCTCGACCTGCCCGGCCTCGCCGCCGCCGACAACTCCCTCAACGGTCCGAGCGCCGCCGCCGTACTCGCCGTGGGCTGTACGAGCCTGCTGGCGCGGCGCCGGAGGCCGTGGATCGCGTACGCCGTGTCCCTGCTCTTCATCGGGTGGCTGCACGAGCTGACGCTGATCCAGTTCGCCCTGTACTCGGTCGGCCGCTTCCGGGGGCGCCGGGCCGGCGTCCTCGCCACCGTCGGTTACGTGGCCTTCGCGCTGGCCATGTTCAGCGTGCCGGGCTGGCCCGAGCCCGCGGGCGCGAGCCTCAGCTCCTTCCTCAGCCTGGTCGTGCCCATCGGGGTGCTCGCCTCCGCCGTCGGCATCGCCGCGTACCGGCACGACCTGGTGCGCGAACTCGACGTCCGGCGTGCCGAGTCCGCCGTGCTCCAGGCCGTCCAGCAGGAGCGCACCTCGGTCGCGCGGGACGTCCACGACTTCGTCGGGCGGGAGCTGACCCTGCTCACGGTGCGCTCCGAGGTGCTGTCGGTGCGCTCGCGGGAGACGGCGCATGCGAAGGACTTCGAGGAGCTCGCCGACACCGCGCGGCGGGCGCACCTGGTGCTGAACGAGATCATCGTGCAGCGCGGGGAGCGGACCTCGACCCCCGGCGTGGACGGGCTGGCGGCGCTCGCGGAGGAGAGCGGACGGGCCGGCTCGCCGGTCCGGCTGGTGATGGCCCCCGAGGCGCGCGGGCTGTCGCCGCTGCGGCAGGCGGCGGTCTACCGGGTGGTCCAGGAGTGCCTCACCAACGCGGCCAAGCACGCCCACGGGGAGACCATCGAGGTGACCATCGCCGCGGACGGGCCCCGGCTGCGGATCACCGTCAGCAACGGCCTCGCCGCCCGCGTCCCGGGCCGGGTCCCCGGCCGCGCCCCCGTCTCGGCAGGCTCGGGCACGGCGAGCATGGCCGAACGCGTCCGCAGTCTGGGCGGCACCCTGACGACCACGCGCACGCCGGACTCGTACTCCGTGGTGGCGGTGCTGCCGCGCGGCTAGGCCTTCGCCGGCGCCAGCAGGCTGCCGAGGGTGTCCAGGTCCTCCACGCACCGGCCCGAGCCCAGCGCCACGCAGTCCAGCGGGGAGTCCGCCACGAAGACCGGGATGCGCGTCGCCGAGGCCATCCGCAGGTCCAGGCCCGGGAGCAGCGCGCCGCCGCCCGTCAGGACGATGCCGTGTTCCATCACGTCGCCGGACAGCTCCGGCGGGCACTCCTCCAGCGTGGCGCGCACCGCCGCGATGATCGCCTCGACCTGCTCGTCGAGCGCGGCCCGGACGTCCGCCGTGGTCAGCTGGAGCGTCTTCGGCATGCCGCCGACCCGCTCGCGGCCGCGCACGGTGAACGTCCGCGTCTCCAGCTCCGGCCGGTCCGGCACCGGCCAGGCCGAGCCGATCCCGATCTTGACGTCCTCGGCGGTGCGCTCGCCGATGAGCAGGCCGTGTTCCTTGCGCACGTAGTCCGTGATCGCGGAGTCCAGCCGGTCTCCGCCGACCCGCAGGGAGCGCGAGGTGACGATGCCGCCCAGCGAGATGACGGCGACCTCGGAGGTGCCGCCGCCGATGTCCACGACCATGGAGCCGCGCGGTTCGGCCACCGGCAGTCCGGCGCCGATCGCGGCCGCCATCGGTTCCTCGATCAGGTGCACGCTCTTCGCCCCGGCCCGGGTGGAGGCGTGGACGATGGCCCGCCGCTCCACCGGGGTCACCCCGGACGGCACGCAGATCACCATCCGGGTACGGGTCCGCCGTCCCGGGACGGCCTTGCGCACGAAGTGCCGGATCATCTCCTCGGCGGCCTCGTAGTCGCAGATCACCCCGTCCTTGAGCGGGCGGATCGCGGTGATGGAGCCGGGGGTGCGGCCGATGGTCTCCTTGGCCTCGGCGCCCACGGCCAGCGCCGTGGTGGTCCCCGCCCTGACGGCCACCACGGACGGCTCGTTGAGGACGATCCCGTGGCCCCGGGCGTAGACGAGGGTGTTGGCGGTCCCCAGGTCGATGCCTATGTCGCGGCTTGAAGCCGCCTTGTCGGGCCGTGTCTTTTCCCTGCGCGCCTGCGCCATTTGTTCCCCAATCTCCTGCCCGCAAGGCTTGCATAACGATCTGGTCGACCTCTGCGCCGAAGGTCCCGAAACGCCCGGGCCGAAAGTCCCGCCGGGCTTCGTCCGTAGACTGGCCCTGTGAGTGAGCAGCAGCCCGAGAGCAACGGCCCCGACGACCTCGGCGAGAGCCCCGACGCGTTCGACCGGATCGTGGCGGAAGAATCCGACCGAGACCCCGACCTGGCGGTGATCGAGGCCGGCAGCCGCACCCTGCGCGCACACGGCGGAGCCCCGCAGACCGACCAGGTGCCCGCCCGCCCCGCCGACCCGGAGGTGGACAAGGCCCTGCGCGAGGTGGAGGAGGAGCTCGCCTCCCGCTGGGGCGAGACCAAGCTGGAGCCGTCCGTCTCCCGCATCGCCGCCCTGATGGACGTACTGGGGGAGCCGCAGCGCGCGTACCCCTCCATCCACATCACCGGCACCAACGGCAAGACCAGCACCGCCCGCATGATCGAGGCGCTGCTGAACGCCTTCGAGCTGCGCACCGGCCGCTACACCAGCCCGCACGTGCAGTCGGTCACCGAGCGGATCAGCCTCGACGGGGCGCCGATCAGCGCCGAGCGGTTCGTCGAGACCTACCACGACGTCAAGCCGTACGTGGAGATGGTCGACGCGGCCGAGGAGTACCGGCTGTCCTTCTTCGAGGTCCTCACCGGGATGGCGTACGCGGCCTTCGCGGACGCCCCGGTCGACGTGGCCGTCGTCGAGGTCGGCATGGGCGGGTCCTGGGACGCGACCAACGTGATCGACGGGACGGTCGCGGTGATCACCCCGATCAGCCTGGACCACACGGACCGGCTCGGCTCCACGCCCGGCGAGATCGCACAGGAGAAGGGCGGCGTCATCAAGCAGGACGCCACCGTGATCCTCGCGCAGCAGCCGGTGGACGCGGCGCAGGTGCTGCTGAAGAAGGCCGTCGAGGTCGACGCGACCGTGGCCCGCGAGGGCATGGAGTTCGGCGTGGTCTCCCGCGAGGTGGCGGTCGGCGGGCAGATGCTGACCCTGCGCGGCGTCGGCGGCGAGTACGACGGCATCTTCCTGCCGCTGTACGGCGCCCACATGGCGCGCAACGCGGCCGTGGCCCTGGCGGCCGTCGAGGCCTTCTTCGGCATCGGCGGGCAGCAGGCCCGGGTCCTGGACGCGGACACCGTGCGGCGGGCCTTCGCCTCGGCGACCTCGCCGGGCCGCATGGAGGTCGTCCGGCGCAGCCCCACCGTGGTGCTGGACGCCGCGCACAACCCGGCCGGGGCGCAGGTCACCGCGGAGGCGGTGACCGAGGCGTTCGGGTTCAGCCGGCTGATCGGGGTCGTGGCCGCGAGCGACGGCAAGGACGTCAAGGGCGTCTTCGAGGCGTTCGAGCCGATCCTCGCGGAGGTCGTCGTCACGGAGAACACCAGCCACCGGGCGATGAGCGCGGACGAGCTGGCCGCGATCGCGGTCGAGGTCTTCGGCCCGGACCGGGTCCAGGTGGAGCCGCGGCTGGACGACGCCCTGGAGGCGGCGATCACCCTGGCGGAGGAAGAGGCCGAGTACGGAGGGGCCGGGGTCCTGGTGACCGGCTCCGTGATCACGGTGGGCGAGGCCCGCCTGCTGCTGAAGAGGGGCTGAGGGATGCGCACGCTGTGTGCTTCGACGCTGATCGGCGAGTTCTTCGTGATCGGCTTCGCGGGGCTGGTCGCGATGAAGAACCCGGACCTGACCCAGGCGACGGTCTGGACGGTGTGCGGGATCGCGATGCTGCTGTCGGTGCTGCTGTGCGGGATGCTGTCGCGGCCGGGAGCGGTGCAGATCGGCTGGGCGCTCCAGATCGGGCTGATCATCAGCGGACTGGTCGTTCCGATGATGTTCGTCCTCGGCGCGGTCTTCGCCGGCCTGTGGTGGTGCTCGGTGCACTACGGCCGCCGCATCGACACGATCAAGGCCCGCTGGGCGGCGCAGAGCGAGGTGCAGGCCCCGGCCGAGGCCCGGCAGGCCTGAGGAGGGGCGGTACGGGGCGCTCCCGCCGGCCCGCGGGCTGCGGACGGTGGCGCCCCGGGGCCCCTGTAGATTCGTGGGACCGCACCCGTTTGCCGCAAGGAGCCGAAACATGACCCAGCGCACCCTCGTCATCCTCAAGCCGGACGCCGTCCGTCGCGGCCTGATCGGCGAGATCATCGGCCGGATCGAGCGCAAGGCCGGCTGGACTGTTCCCGCGATGGAGCTGCGTACGCTGGACCAGGAGACCCTGGAGACCCACTACGGCGAGCACAAGGGCAAGCCCTTCTACGAGCCCCTCATGGGCTTCATGGCGAGCGGTCCGGTCGTGGTCCTGGTCGTCGAAGGGGAACGCGTGATCGAGGGTGTCCGCCAGCTGGCCGGCCCCACCGACCCGATCGCCGCGGCGCCCGGCTCCATCCGGGGTGACTTCGGTTCCATCACCCGGGAGAACCTGATCCACGCCTCGGATTCCGAGGAGTCCGCCGAGCGCGAGCTGAAGCTGTTCTTCCCCACCCTCGGATGAGTCCTTCCTGACGAGACATCAGCCGAATAGCGCTCATGACCTGGGGCGACCGAAGTAATTTCGGTCGCCCTTCGGTATTCGGGCCCGCTTGCGGGAACGCATCGACAGGGCACGACGTCACCACTATGGGGGCGGGTATCCATTCCGGCGGGATTGCCGGAGTCCCGTCGCGCGCCGGCAGCACATGCGGCACTACGATGGGGCCTCCACCCACACACCCACCTCGCCGACCTGACAGCAGCCGCTATCAACTGGAAGGCCAGACGCTCCTCATGGGGAACAAGGGGAACAAAATGTCGTTCATCGGCCGTGACATGGCGATCGACCTCGGGACCGCCAACACGCTGGTGTACGTGAGGGGCCGGGGGATCGTCCTGAACGAGCCGTCCGTGGTCGCCATCAACACGAACACCGGTGGCATCCTGGCGGTCGGCTCGGAGGCGAAGAAGATGATCGGGCGCACGCCCGGCAACATCGTCGCCGTACGGCCCCTCAAGGACGGCGTGATCGCCGACTTCGAGATCACCGAGCGCATGCTCCGGTACTTCATCCTCAAGATCCACAAGCGCCGCTACCTGGCCCGCCCGCGCGTCGTGGTCTGCGTGCCCTCCGGCATCACGGGAGTGGAGCGACGCGCCGTGATCGAGGCGTCCACGCAGGCCGGCGCCCGCCAGGTGCACATCATCGAAGAGCCCATGGCCGCCGCCATCGGCTCGGGCCTGCCCGTCCACGAGGCCACCGGCAACATGGTCGTGGACATCGGCGGCGGCACCACCGAGGTCGCCGTCATCTCCCTCGGCGGAATCGTCACCGCGCAGTCCATCCGGGTCGCCGGCGACGAGCTGGACAACGCGATCATCCAGCACATCAAGAAGGAGTACTCGCTCCTCCTCGGCGAGCGCACCGCCGAGCAGATCAAGATCACGATCGGGTCGGCGTACGACCTCGACAAGGACGAGCACACCGAGATCCGCGGCCGCGACCTGGTCTCCGGGCTGCCCAAGACGGTCGTCATCTCGGCCGCCGAGGTGCGCAAGGCCATCGAGGAGCCGGTCAACGCCATCGTCGACGCGGTCAAGACCACCCTCGACAAGTGCCCGCCGGAGCTCTCCGGCGACATCATGGACCGCGGCATCGTCCTCACCGGCGGCGGAGCCCTGCTGCGCGGCCTGGACGAGCGGCTGCGCCGCGAGACCGGCATGCCGATCCACATCGCCGAGGATCCCCTCGACTCCGTGGCCCTCGGCTCCGGCAAGTGCGTGGAGGAGTTCGAGGCGCTCCAGCAGGTCCTGGACGCCCAGCCCCGGCGGTGATAGACCCCCCGTTCGGGGGGCATGCGGAACACAAGGATCCGCCGTACGGGTGCTACCGGGCCCGTGCGGCGGATCGTTGATATACAGGCACAGTCCGGTGGGGATCACGGCTCCACGGTCCACCGGAGCGGCTTCGCCGCACGGGTATCTACGAGGAAGGCACGGCCGCCGCACGTGAGGGACACACGAGAAAGCCGGCTGCTCCTGGTTCTTCTGATCGCCATCGCGTTCGCGCTGATCACGGTGGACATCAGAACGGGCGAGGATTCTCCGGTCGACGGTGCCCGGCAGGCCGCCGCGGCGGTCTTCGGCCCGGTCGAGGAGGGCGTCGCGACCGCGGTCGACCCGGTCGCCAACGCCATAGGGGCGGTACGGGACTCCGGTGAGCGCCACAACCGCATCGCCACGCTGACCCGCGAGAACGCGGCCCTGAAGGCCAAACTCGGCAGCGAGGACCAGACACGCAGCCGGATCCACGAGCTCGACGAGATGCTCAAGCGCGCCGGCGCCGGCCAGTACGGCATCAAGGGCGCCGAGGTCATCGCCATAGGAGCGGCCCAGGGCTTCTCCTGGACCGTGACCATCGACGCCGGCAGCAAGGACGGCATCGAGCGCGACATGACCGTCCTCAACGGCGACGGGCTCGTCGGCCGCGTCGCCACCGTCGGCCCGGACACCGCCACCGTGGTCCTCGCCAACGACCCCGACTTCACCGTCGGCACCCGCCTGGAGAAGACCGGCGAGCTGGGCTTCGCCACCGGCCAGGGCGACCGCGCCCTCTCCGTCCAGATGCTCAACGGCAAGGCGAAGATCAACCCCGGCGACCGGCTGCTCACCTTCGGGTCGCGCGGCAACAAGCCCTTCGTCCCCGGTGTCCCCATCGGCGAGGTGGTCAAGGTCGACCCCTCGCGCGGCGACCTGACCCGCACCGTCTGGGTCCGCCCGTTCGTCGGGTTCTCCCGCCTCGACATCGTCGGCGTCGTGGTCATGCCCCCGCGCGAGGACCCGCGCGACGCCGTGCTGCCCCCCAAGCCCGCACCGCCCAAGCCGACCCCGACGGTCACCGTCACGGTCACCCCGTCCGCGAGCGTGCCCGCCAAGCCGGCCGACGAGTAGGAGCTGACCGCCATGCGCTTCAACCGGATCCTGCTCTCGGCCACGCTGGTCGTGGTCGCCCTCGTCATCCAGGTCTCCGTCCTGGGCCGCCTCCAGCTGCCCGGCGCCGTACCCGACCTGGTGCTGCTGACCGTCGTCGCCCTCGCGCTGGTGTACGGGCACGTCAGCGGCGCCCTCATCGGCTTCGGCGCCGGTCTCCTCGCGGACCTGGCCCCGCCCGCCGACCACGCCGCCGGGCGCTACGCGCTCGTCCTGTGCCTCATCGGCTACCTCGTCGGCCTGGCCCGCCCCGACAGCGGGCGGTTCCGCTCCGCCTGGGGCCCGATGCTGACCGTCGTCGCCGCCGCGATCGGCTCCACCCTGCTGTACGCGGGAGTCGGCGCCCTCGTCGGCGACACCGCCGCCCGGCACGTGGGCCTGACCGGGCTGCTGTTCACGGCGACCCTGTACGACCTGCTGCTCGCCCCGTTCACGGTGCCGTTCATCATGGCCCTGGCGCGCCGCGCCGAGAACGACCCGATGGCCGTCGAGGCCAACGGCGGAGCACCGCAGGGCAAGGACGTGGCCTCCGGCTGGCTGGCCGGCGGCACCGGGCTGCGGATCGGCAGCCAGCGCGGCGGCCTGCGGATGCGTACCGCGCGCGGCCGCGCCAACCGGGCCGTACGCATAAAGGGTGTGAAGGGCGTCAAGAGTGTCAAGGGCGTCAAAGGCATCAAAGGCGTGAAGAGCGTCAAGAAGCCGTGACGGGGGAGCAGGCGTGACCAACATTCCGGAGACCGGCCGCACCCCTCGGGTGCAGATCCGGCTCGTCATCATCCAGGTGCTCGTCTTCTCGCTGCTGTTCACCCTCGGGGGGCGGCTCTGGTACCTCCAGATCCGCAACGGCGCCGAGTACTCCGACGAGGCCAAGAACAACCACGTCCAGCAGGTCGTCCAGCCCGCCGTGCGCGGCTCGATCCTGGACGCGCGCGGCGTGCCGCTCGCCGACAACGAGACCCGCCTGGTCGTCTCCGCCAGCCGCACCGAGCTGATGAAGATAAAGGACAAGGGCAAAGGCGTCCTGACCCGGCTCGCCGGGGTGCTCGACATGAAGCCGCAGGACGTCATGGACAAGGTCCGGCTCTGCGACTCCAAGACCCCCCAGCCCTGCTGGAACGGCTCCCCGTACCAGCCCATCCCGGTCACCGACGAGGCGACCACCCAGCAGGCCCTCCAGATCCGCGAGCGCCCCGAGGACTTCCCCGGCATCACCGCCGAGCCCACCGCTGTACGCCGCTACCCGGCCCCCGGCGGCGCCAACACCGGCCAGGTGCTCGGCTACCTCTCGCCGGTCACCGACGACGAGATCGTCAAGGCCAAGAACACCAACTCGCCGTTCCTGCGCTCCGACCAGGTGGGCCGCTTCGGACTGGAGCGCACGTATGACAAGGCGCTGCGCGGCAAGTCCGGTGTGACCCGCTACGAGGTGGACAACCTCGGCCGGGTCATCGGCGAGGCCGCCAACGACCCGGCGATCCCCGGGGCGAACCTCGTGACCAGCATCGACGCCCGCGTCCAGGGCGTCGCCGAGTTCGAGCTGAACGCGGCCATGATCGAGGCCCGCAAGCAGATCGACCGCAACACCGGCGTCCCCTACAAGGCCGACGCCGGCGCCATCGTGGTGCTGGAGTCCAAGACCGGCCGCGTCGTCGCGATGGCCTCCAACCCGACGTACGACCCGAACGTCTGGGTCGGCGGGATCTCCGGCAAGGACTACGCCAAGCTCACCGCCAAGTCCTCCAACGTCCCGCTGATGAACCGGGCGATCCAGGGCCAGGCGGCCCCGGGCTCGATCTTCAAGGTCATCCCCACCACGGCCGCCGTCAACGCCGGGTACAAGTTCGACGGCGACTACCCCTGCCCCAGCTCGTACTCCATCGGCGGCCAGGTCTTCAAGAACTTCGAGTCCCAGGGCCACGGCTCCATCACCCTGGGCCAGGCCCTGGAGGTGTCCTGCGACACCGTCTTCTACGCCCTCGCCCACCAGCAGTGGCAGAAGGACGGCGCCCTGAAGCCGGTGAAGAACCCGGCGGACATCTTCTACAAGACGGCCCACCAGTTCGGCCTCGGCGCCGAGACCGGCGTGGACCTGCCGGGCGAGGAGAAGGGCCGCGTCCCGGACCGCCAGTGGAAGCAGCGGTTCTGGGAGGCCAACAAGGACCAGTGGTGCAAGACCGGCAAGAAGGGCGGCACCTACATCGAGCTGCTGTCCTACGAGAACTGCCTCGAAGGCAACCTCATGCGCGCCGGTGACTCCGTCAACTACTCCATCGGCCAGGGCGACACGCTCGTCACCCCGATCCAGATGGCCACCATCTACGCGGCCATCTCCAACGGCGGCACCATGTGGAACCCGACCATCGGCAAGGCCGTCATCAGCGCCGACGGCAAGAACGTCGAGGAGATCAAGCCGCAGGCCCACGGCAAGCTGCCGATGACCTCGAAGACCCGCGACCAGATCGACGAGGCGCTCGAAGGCGTCGCCACCCGCGGTACCGCCGCCTGGCGCTTCGGCGGCTGGCCGCAGAAGCAGATCCCGATGCACGCCAAGACCGGTACCGCCGAGGTCTACGGCAAGCAGACGACCTCCTGGTTCGCCACGTACACCGAGGACTACACGATCGTGATGACGATCTCCCAGGGTGGTACCGGCTCCGGTGCCTCCGGTCCGGCCGTGCGCAACGTCTACAACGCCATCTACGGCCTCGACATGGCCGGCAAGCAGGACCCGAAGAAGGCCCTGCTGCTCAAGCCCGAGGCGAAGCTGCCCACCATCCAGCCCGACGGCTCCATCGACGCGCCCGAGGTCAAGCCGTACGTGCCCCCGTCCCCGGAGGACTCGGCGCCGCCCGCGCTCGCCGGACCGCCCGCCCCGCCCACCGCGCGGCAGGACTGAGGCCCCGATGCAGACCGCCAACAAGTTCTCCGTCTCCCGGTACGCGCCCCAGCGCGGGCCGGTGGCCAAGCTGACCTCCCGCGACTCGGTGCTGCGCCGGCTCGACTGGCCGATACTGCTGTCCGCGCTCGCGCTGTCCTTCATCGGCTCGATGCTCGTGTGGTCGGCGACCCGCAACCGGACCAGCCTCAACCAGGGCGACCCGTACTACTTCCTGCTGCGGCACGCCCTGAACACCGGCATCGGCCTGGTGCTGATGATCGGCACGGTCTGGCTCGGCCACCGCACGCTGCGCGGCGCCGTGCCGATCCTCTACGGGCTCTCGCTGTTGCTGATCCTCGCCGTGCTCACCCCGCTCGGCGCCACCATCAACGGCGCCCACGCCTGGATCGTCATCGGCGGCGGCTTCTCGCTCCAGCCCTCCGAGTTCGTGAAGATCACGATCATCCTGGGCATGGCGATGCTGCTGGCGGCCCGGGTCGACGCCGGTGACCTGTCCCATCCCGACCACCGGACCGTGGTCAAGGCGCTCTGCCTGGCCGCCGCCCCGATGGGCATCGTCATGCTGATGCCCGACCTCGGCTCGGTCATGGTCATGGTGATCATCGTGCTCGGCGTGCTGCTGGCCTCCGGCGCCTCCAACCGCTGGGTGCTCGGGCTGCTCGGCTCGGGCGCCACCGGCGCCATCCTGATCTGGCAGCTCGGCGTCCTCGACGAGTACCAGATCAACCGCTTCGCGGCCTTCGCCAACCCCGAGCTCGACCCCGCCGGCGTCGGCTACAACACCAACCAGGCGCGCATCGCGATCGGCTCCGGCGGTCTCACCGGCTCCGGGCTGTTCAAGGGCTCCCAGACCACCGGCCAGTTCGTCCCCGAGCAGCAGACCGACTTCGTCTTCACCGTGGCGGGGGAGGAGCTGGGCTTCCTCGGGGCCGGGCTGATCCTCGTCCTGCTCGGCGTGGTGCTGTGGCGGGCCTGCCTGATCGCCCGGGAGACCACCGAGCTCTACGGGACGATCGTGGCGGCCGGGATCATCGCCTGGTTCGCCTTCCAGGCCTTCGAGAACATCGGGATGACCCTCGGCATCATGCCGGTGGCGGGGCTGCCCCTGCCGTTCGTGTCCTACGGAGGATCGTCGATGTTCGCCGTCTGGGTGGCGGTCGGACTGTTGCAGTCGATCAGGGTGCAACGTCCGATGTCGGCCTAGTCGTGGCCGATCCGCCGCCGAAACGGCCCCGATTCCCCGTTCACCCCGCCGTCGTGATCCGGTGAGGACTAAATTCGGTTCATGGCGGACACCAAGCGCGAGATCGAGCGGAAATTCGAGTTCTCCGAGAAGGCGTCGAAAGCCGCCCGGCGGGCGCTGCCGGACCTGACCGGCACGGCCGCCGTCGCGGCCGTCCGTGACGAGGGCACCGTCGACCTCGACGCCGTCTACTACGACACCCCCGACCAGCGGCTCGCCGCCGACGGCCTGACCCTGCGGCGCAGGACCGGCGGCGGCGACGCCGGCTGGCACCTCAAGATCCCCGTCTCACCCGGGGTCCGCGACGAGGTCGCGGCGCCGCTCGGCGACACGGTGCCACCCGCCCTCGCCGCCCTGGTCCGCTCCCGGGTCCGCGGCGGCGCCCTGGAGCCCCAGGTCCGGCTGCGCTCCTCGCGCCGGGTCAGCCACCTCCTCGACGCCGACGGGGCCCTGCTCGCCGAACTGTCCACCGACACCGTCCGGGCCGAGCGCGGCGAGACCACCGCCGGCTGGACCGAGGTCGAGGTGGAACTCGCCGACGACGTCGACCCGGCGCTGCTCGACGCCGTCGAGAAGAAGTTCCGCAAGGCCGGACTCCGCGTCAGCGACGCCCCCTCGAAGCTGGCCCGCGCCCTCGCCGAGACCGGCGCCGAACCGCCCGCCCGGCCCGGGGCCGGTCCCGCCGACGGGGCTGCGGGCGCGTACGTCCTCTCGTACCTGCGCGAACAGCTCGACGCCGTGATCGCGCACGACCCCGCCGTACGCAGGAACCTGCCCGACTCCGTCCATCAGCTGCGCGTGGCCACCCGGCGGATGCGCAGCGCCTTCAAGACCTACCGCAAGGTGCTCGACCGGGAGGTCACCGACCCCCTCGGCGACGAGCTGCGCTGGCTCGCCGCCGAACTCGGCGTCGACCGCGACCAGGAGGTCCTGCTCGACCGGCTCCAGACCCGGCTCGGCGAACTCCCGCGCACCCTGCTGCTCGGCCCGGTGCGCGGCCGGCTCCGGGTGTGGAACAACGCCCGCCGCTCCGGCTCCCGGCGGCGCGCCCTCGCCGCCCTGGACAGCAAGCGGTACGTGGCCCTCCTGGACGCCCTCGACGCCCTGCTCGCCGACCCGCCGCTGCTGGAGGGCGCCGACGAGCCCGCCGACAGCGTCCTGCCCAAGGCCGTGCTGCACGACCACCGGCGGCTCGCGAAGCGGATCGCCACCGCCCTGGACCTGGAACCGGGCCACGAGCGCGACCTGGCCCTGCACGAGGCCCGCAAGGCCGCCAAACGCTCCCGCTACGCGGCGGAAGCGGCCGTACCGGCCCTCGGCAAGCCCGCGAAACGCCTGGCCGAGGCCGTGAAGAAGGTGCAGACCCTGCTCGGCGACCACCAGGACAGCGTCGTCGCCCGCGAGGCCCTGCTCGGCCTCGGCGTCCAGGCCACCGCGGCGGGGGAGTCCGCCTTCACCTGGGGCGTCGTCCACGCCCGCGAGGAGGCCCTGGCCGAGCGGCGCGAACGGGAACTCGCCGAGGTCTGGGCGGCGGCCCGCGACCCCGAGCTGCGGTCAGCCCCGCGGGGCTGACCGGTGATCGACGCGGCGGGGGCCGCCCGGGCAGCGGGGTACGCTTGAGAGCTGCCCCCTGCCCGCTTCACGAAAGTCGCGTGATGTCCGAGTCGGTCTTCCCACAGCTCGAAGCTCTGCTCCCGCATGTGCAGAAGCCCATCCAGTACGTCGGTGGTGAGCTCAACTCCACCGTGAAGCCGTGGGAGAGCGCGGACGTCCGCTGGGCGCTCATGTACCCGGACGCGTACGAGGTGGGCCTGCCCAACCAGGGCGTCATGATCCTGTACGAGGTGCTCAACGAACGCGAGGGCGTCCTCGCCGAGCGCACCTACAGCGTGTGGCCGGACCTGGAAGAGCTCATGCGTGAGCACAAGGTCCCGCAGTTCACCGTCGACAGCCACCGCCCGGTCGGCGACTTCGACGTGTTCGGGCTCTCCTTCTCCACCGAGCTCGGCTACACCAACATGCTCACGGCGCTCGACCTCGCGGGCATCCCGCTGGAGGCCCGCAACCGTACGGTGGACCACCCGATCGTCCTCGCGGGAGGCCATGCGGCCTTCAACCCCGAGCCGATCGCCGAGTTCATCGACTGCGCCGTCATCGGCGACGGCGAGCAGGCCGTCCTCGACATGACCGAGATCATCCGCGCCTGGAAGGCCGAGGGCCGCCCGGGCGGGCGCGAGGAGGTCCTGCTGCGCCTCGCGAAGACCGGCGGCGTCTACGTCCCGGGCTTCTACGACGTCGAGTACCTGCCGGACGGCCGCATCGGCCGCGTCGTCCCGAACCGCTCCGGCGTGCCGTGGCGCGTGTCCAAGCACACCGTCATGGACCTCGACGAGTGGCCGTACCCCAAGCAGCCCCTGGTCCCGCTCGCCGAGACCGTCCACGAGCGCATGTCCGTGGAGATCTTCCGCGGCTGCACCCGCGGCTGCCGTTTCTGCCAGGCCGGCATGATCACGCGCCCCGTGCGGGAGCGAAGCATCACCGGCATCGGCGAAATGGTCGAGAAGGGCCTCAAGGCGACCGGCTTCGAGGAGGTCGGCCTGCTCTCGCTGTCCTCCGCGGACCACACCGAGATCGCCGACATCGCCAAGGGCCTCGCGGACCGCTACTCGGACGACAAGGTGGGCCTGTCCCTCCCGTCGACCCGTGTGGACGCCTTCAACGTGGACCTGGCCAACGAGCTGACCCGCAACGGACGCCGCTCGGGCCTCACCTTCGCCCCCGAGGGCGGCTCCGAGCGCATGCGCAAGGTCATCAACAAGATGGTCTCGGAAGAGGACCTCATCCGCACCGTCGCCACGGCCTACGGCAACGGCTGGCGCCAGGTGAAGCTGTACTTCATGTGCGGCCTGCCCACCGAGACCGACGAGGACGTCCTCCAGATCGGCGACATGGCGGTCAACGTCATCGCCAAGGGCCGCGAGGTCTCCGGGCAGAACGACATCCGCTGCACCGTGTCCATCGGCGGGTTCGTCCCGAAGCCGCACACCCCGTTCCAGTGGGCGCCGCAGCTGTCGGCCGAGGAGACGGACGCGCGCCTGACCAAGCTGCGCGACAAGATCCGCGGCGACAAGAAGTACGGCCGCTCCATCGGCTTCCGCTACCACGACGGCAAGCCCGGCATCGTCGAGGGCCTGCTCTCGCGCGGCGACCGCCGCATCGGCGACGTCATCCGCGCCGTGTACGAGTCGGGCGGCCGCTTCGACGGCTGGCGCGAGCACTTCTCGTACGACCGCTGGATGCAGGCCGCCGAGAAGGCCCTGCCCGCGTACGGGGTGGACGTGGCCTGGTACACCACCCGCGAGCGCACCTACGAGGAGGTCCTGCCCTGGGACCACCTGGACTCCGGTCTCGACAAGGACTGGCTCTGGGAGGACTGGCAGGACGCCCTCGACGAGACCGAGGTCGACGACTGCCGCTGGACCCCCTGCTTCGACTGCGGCGTCTGCCCGCAGATGGACACGCAGATCCAGATCGGCCCGACCGGCAAGAAGCTGCTGCCGCTGTCGGTCGTGAAGTAACCCCCGCGCGACGAGAGGCCCCCACCCGCACAGGGTGGGGGCCTCCCGCGTTTCCCGCCCGCCCGTGCCGCGCACGGCCGGCCGGTCCGGGGCCTCCTCGTCGCCCCTCGACGTCAAGCGCGCGCCGTTCGGTACTCCCGGCGGGGAACCGACGAGGTCACGGGCGCGTACTCTGGGTAGTACGACACCCGTAGGCGACACGCCCGCCCCCGAGAGCCCCCCGCGTACACGGCGGGGGAGAGCCGGGAGCAGGGCATGGCCTGCCGGGTCCACAGACGCTCAGGGCGACGCGCGAGCCGCGGAGCCCCGCACAAGGAGAAGAACCACTGGGCAAGCGACAGCCCGAAGGCCCGCCTCCCGCACCGGTGGTGCAGCGCATTCGACTGCGCTACACCAAGCGCGGCCGCCTCCGGTTCACCAGCCACCGAGACTTCCAGCGTGCCTTCGAGCGGGCCCTGCGCCGCTCCGAGGTGCCCATGGCGTACTCGGCCGGCTTCACCCCGCACCCCCGGGTCTCGTACGCGAACGCCGCGCCCACCGGCACCGGCAGCGAAGCCGAGTACCTGGAGATCGCGCTCGCCGCGCCCCGCGACCCGCACAGGCTCCGTGAGCTCCTGGACGAGTCGATGCCGGTCGGGCTCGACATCATCGACGCCGTCGAGGCCCGTACCTCCGGGCTCGCCGAGCGCCTGACCGCCTCCGTCTGGGAGCTGCGCCTGGAAGGCGTGGAGCCCGCTGACGCCGAGCGGGCCGTGGCCGCGTTCCTGGCGGCCGAGACCGTGGAGGTCCAGCGCCGCACCAAGAACGGCATCCGGACCTTCGACACCCGCGCGGCCGTGGTCAGCCTGGAAGCGCTTCCCGCGCAGGCTGATAGGCCGCTGGACAATGCTTGTGCGATACTGCGGCTGGTTGTTCGGCATTTGACACCTGCCGTGCGACCCGACGACGTCCTGTCCGGTCTCCATGTCGTGGCCGACCTGGCGCCGCCGGTCCCCGCAGCGGTGACCAGGCTGGCGCAGGGGCTCTTCGACGAAGAGTCCGGCACGGTGACCGACCCGCTCGCGCCCGACCGCGAGGCTGTCACGGCCGCCCCACCCACGGCCGCCGTAGCAGCCGACGCGAAGGCGCCGGAAGGTCCCGCCGCGTAAGGAACGTCGTTGCCGCGCCGCCCTGGCACTCGGGAGCCACCTGGGTCGGGCAGCGCAACTGACCTGAAGACTTCCGCCAGGCCGTACGGACAAGACGTACGGAACCGGCGGCCATGGACTACAGCTCCCGTGTGGCGAACGCGCCCCGGAGGCCGGTTCCGCGCTCATTACGCGAAGCCGCGCCGGACCGGATGTCAGCCGCGGCGCCCGGGAGCGTGACGGGAGAACCGCCCGCATGCTCAACAACGAGAACACCACCCCCGCCGCCGGCAACGCCGACGGCGACAGCCCCAGCGACAACCTGCCCCCGCGCAGGCGTCGCCGCGCGGCTTCCCGGCCCGCCGGCCCGCCCGGCGCGACGGCTGCCGCCGCCACCGCTTCCGACGAGGCCGCTCCGGCCGCCGCCGCTGCCGCTCCGGTCGTGGAGGAGCCCGCCGCTGCTCCGGCGCCGCGTGCCCGTCGTCGTGCCACCCGTGCCGTCGCCGCTCCGGAGACCGCCGCCGCTGATGCGGTCGAGGCCGCCCCGGCCGCCGCTGCCGCTCCGGCTGTGGAGGAGCCCGCCGCTGCTCCGGCGCCGCGTGCCCGCCGCCGTGCCACCCGCGCCGTCGCCGCTCCGGAGGCCCCGGCCGCCGATGTCGTCGAGGCCGCTCCTGCTGCGGAGGAGCCGGCTGCTGCCGCCCCCGCGCCGCGTGCCCGTCGTCGTGCGACCCGTGCCGTCGCCGCTCCGGAGACCGCCGCCGCTGACGTGGTGGTCGAGGCCGCTCCGGCTGCCGCCGCTGCCGCTCCGGCTGTGGAGGAGCCCGCCGCTGCTCCGGCGCCGCGTGCCCGTCGTCGTGCCACCCGTGCCGTCGCCGCTCCGGAGACCGCCGCCGCCGATGTGGTGGTCGAGGCCGCTCCGGCCGCCGCCGCTGCCGCTCCGGTCGTGGAGGAGCCCGCCGCCGCTCCGGCGCCGCGTGCCCGCCGCCGTGCCACCCGCGCCGTCGCCGCCCCGGCCGCCGAGGCCGCCGCGGAGACGCAGGCCGTCGTCGAGGAGCCCGCCGCCGCCAAGGCCACCGTCACGGTCGCCGACGCCGTGGACTCCCCGAAGCGCGGCGGCCGCCGCCGCGCCACCCGCTCCGCCGCTCCGGCCGCCCCCGTACAGCAGGCGCCCGCGCCCGCCGCCGAGGCCGAGGCGCCCGCCGGTCCGGCCCGTGGCCGTCGCGCCGCGCGGCCCGCCGTGGCCGTGTTCCAGGCCCCGGTCTTCGCCGAGCCGATGTTCCAGACCCCGGAGACGGCCGCCATGGCCGCCGCGGCCGCTGCCGCCGCCACCCGCGCCGAAGAGGCCGAGGAGGAAGAGGAGGAGGCCGAGGTCGAGGCCGAGGTCGTCCAGGCCCCCGCCGCGCAGCCCGCCGGCCGTCGCCGCCGCCGTGGCCGCGGCGCCGCCGCCGAGCCCGCCGCTCCGGCCGCCGAGTCCGGTCCGCTGACCGTGGCCGACGTGGAGCAGGCCGAGATCGAGGAGCCGGAGGCCGAGGCCGCCGACCTCGACGAGGACGAGACCGACGGCGAGCGCCCGTCGCGCCGCCGCCGTCGCGGTGGCCGTCGCCGTCGCCGCGGTGAGTCCGCCGACCTCGACGACTCCGCCGAGGAAGAGGGCGAGACCGAGGCCGCCGAGCAGGAGGCCGACGGGGACGAGGACTCCGCCGAGGACGACGACGAGGACAACGGGGCCTCCGGCTCCAGCTCCAGCCGTCGTCGCCGGCGCCGTCGCCGCCGCAGCGGTGACTCCGCCGCGGACGCCGAGGCGGGCGAGGAGGACGGCGTACGCACCGTCGTCAAGGTCCGCGAGCCGCGCCCGGCCCGCGAGAAGGCCGAGCCGTCCGACGAGGTGCAGTCCATCAAGGGCTCGACCCGTCTGGAGGCGAAGAAGCAGCGCCGCCGCGAGGGCCGCGAGCAGGGCCGCCGCCGCGTCCCGATCATCACCGAGGCCGAGTTCCTGGCCCGCCGCGAGGCCGTCGAGCGCGTGATGGTCGTCCGCCAGGCCGGAGAGCGCACCCAGATCGGCGTCCTTGAGGACAACGTGCTCGTCGAGCACTACGTCAACAAGGAAGAGGCCACCTCGTACGTCGGCAACGTCTACCTGGGCAAGGTCCAGAACGTGCTGCCGTCCATGGAGGCCGCCTTCATCGACATCGGCAAGGGCCGCAACGCGGTCCTGTACGCCGGTGAGGTCAACTTCGAGGCGCTCGGCATGGCCAACGGGCCGCGCCGCATCGAGTCCGCCCTCAAGTCCGGCCAGTCGGTCCTGGTGCAGGTCACCAAGGACCCGATCGGCCACAAGGGCGCCCGCCTGACCAGCCAGGTCTCGCTGCCCGGCCGCTACCTGGTCTACGTGCCCGAGGGCTCGATGACCGGTATCAGCCGCAAGCTGCCCGACACCGAGCGCGCGCGTCTGAAGACCATCCTCAAGAAGATCGTCCCCGAGGACGCGGGCGTCATCGTGCGCACCGCCGCCGAGGGCGCGAGCGAGGACGAGCTGCGCCGCGACGTCGAGCGCCTTCAGGCCCAGTGGGAGGACATCCAGAAGAAGTCGAAGCAGATCTCGACCTCTTCGCCGAGCCTCCTGTACGGCGAGCCGGACATGACCGTCCGCGTCGTGCGCGACATCTTCAACGAGGACTTCTCGAAGGTCATCGTCAGCGGTGACGGCGCCTGGGAGACCATCCACGGCTACGTGAACCACGTGGCCCCGGACCTGGCCGACCGGCTGTCCCGCTGGACCTCCGAGGTCGACGTCTTCGCGACGTACCGGATCGACGAGCAGCTCGCCAAGGCGCTCGACCGCAAGGTGTGGCTGCCCTCGGGCGGCTCCCTCGTGATCGACAAGACCGAGGCGATGATCGTCATCGACGTCAACACCGGCAAGTTCACCGGTCAGGGCGGCAACCTCGAAGAGACCGTCACCAGGAACAACCTGGAGGCGGCCGAGGAGATCGTGCGCCAGCTGCGGCTGCGCGACCTGGGCGGCATCGTCGTCATCGACTTCATCGACATGGTCCTGGAGTCCAACCGCGACCTGGTGCTGCGGCGCATGCTGGAGTGCCTGGGCCGCGACCGCACCAAGCACCAGGTGGCCGAGGTCACCTCGCTGGGCCTGGTCCAGATGACCCGCAAGCGGGTGGGCCAGGGTCTGCTGGAGTCCTTCTCCGAGACCTGCGTCCACTGCAACGGGCGCGGTGTGATCGTGCACATGGAGACGCCGACCGTGGTCGGCGGCGGTGGCAACGGCAAGCGCGCCAAGCGCCGCGGCGGCAAGTCCGAGTCCGACCAGCACGAGCACGAGCACGTGACCGGGACGGTCGAGGCGGATTCCTTCGAGGCCGAGACCGAAGCGGAGGTGGCCGCCGAGGCCGCCGCGCCGGTCGCGCTGCCGGAGCCGGAGTTCGTCGCGGACGAGGAGCTGTACAGCAACCCGGCCGAGGCGGAGGCCGCCGTGAGCGGTCGCCGCAACCGGCGCCGTGCCACCCGTAAGGCGACCGCAGCCGCGGGCGCCCCGCGGACCGCGGCGGCTCCGGCCCCCGTGGTGGAGGCCGAGCCGGTGACCGCGCCCGCCGACACCGTCCTGGAGCCGGCCGCCGAGGCCGTCACCGAGGCCGCCCCGGCGCCGGAGGCCGTCGCCGAGGCCGTGGCCGACGAGGCCGCGCCGAAGGGCCGTACCCGCCGCCGCGCCACCCGCAAGGCCACGGCGCCGGCCCCGGTCGCCGAGGCCGAGCCGGTCGTCGTGGCGGAGCCCGAGCCCGAGCCGGTCGTGGAGGCCGAGCCCGAGCCCGAGCCGGTCGTCGTCGAGACCCCGGCCGAGCCCGTCGCCGACGCGGCCCCGGCCCGTCCGCGCCGCCGTGCCACCCGTAAGGCCACCGCCCCCGCCGGTTCCCCGGCGGGCGCGGCCGAGGCGGCCGTCGTGGTCGTCGAGGCGGCCCCGGTGGCGGAGCCGGAGCCCGTGGCGGCCGAGCCCGCCGCGGAGGCCGAGGCCGAGCCCGAGGCGGCGCCGGTCAAGAAGGCCGCCCGCAAGGCCCCGGCCAAGAAGGCGACCACCACGGCGAAGAAGGCCCCGGCCAAGAAGGCGGCCGCGGCCAAGACGACCGCCAAGAAGACCGTCGCCAAGAAGACGACGGTCAAGAAGACCGCTGCGAAGCGGACGACGAAGAAGACCGCCGCGGCGGAGCAGACGGCCCCGTCCGTCTCCGCTCCGACCGAGGACTGACCAGCCCATGACCGTGGGCCCCGCCGTGCGGCGGGGCCCACGGCGTGTGTGCGGGACCCCCGGTTTGACCCCCCGGCGACCGGCCCCGTAACCTAGACCGTCGGCGTGTCGTGTGTACGCGCCGCGCTCCTGAGCACCTTCCTCCAGGCTCTGCCCGGAGAGGCCGCTCGTCCATTCCGGATCAGTTCGGGCTCCGGCCCGCCTGAGCGGCTGGCTTCAGGAGCACCCGTCCCGAGTGAGAGAGAGATCCGCGTGTACGCCATCGTGCGCAGCGGTGGTCGCCAGCACAAGGTTGCTGTTGGTGACATCGTTGAGGTTGACAAGATTTCCACTGCCAAGGTTGGCGACACGGTCGAGCTCTCGACCCTGCTCGTTGTCGACGGCGACGCCGTGACCAGCGACCCGTGGGTGCTGGCCGGGATCAAGGTCCAGGCCGAGATCGTGGACCACCACAAGGGCGCCAAGATCGACATCCTGCGCTACAAGAACAAGACCGGCTACCGCCGTCGCCAGGGTCACCGCCAGCAGTACACGGCGATCAAGGTCACCGGTATCCCCGCGGCTGCGAAGTAAGAGGGACTGAGACATGGCACACAAGAAGGGCGCATCGTCCACTCGGAACGGGCGCGACTCCAATGCCCAGCGGCTCGGCGTGAAGCGCTTCGGCGGTCAGGTCGTTTCCGCTGGTGAGATCCTCGTCCGCCAGCGCGGCACGCACTTCCACCCGGGCGCGGGCGTCGGCCGTGGCGGCGACGACACGCTGTTCGCGCTGCAGGCCGGTGCCGTGCAGTTCGGCACGCACCGTGGCCGCAAGGTCGTCAACATCGTTCCGGCCGCCTGATCCAGCTTCGGCTGATCGAGCGTTCGTAACTTCCCGAGGGCGGATCTCAGCTCTTTCCGGCGCAAGCCGGGAAGAGAGGTCCGCCCTCGGCGCGTTGGTACGTACAGACGTTTTTTATGGACAGCAAGGCCTGTCCGGGACATTCCCGCATGTAACTGGAGGAACAACCATGACCACCTTCGTGGACCGCGTCGAGCTGCACGTCGCCGCGGGTAACGGGGGCCACGGCTGCGCCTCCGTTCACCGGGAGAAGTTCAAGCCGCTCGGCGGCCCCGACGGCGGCAACGGCGGCCGTGGCGGCGACGTGATCCTGGTGGTGGAGCAGGCGATCACCACCCTGCTGGACTACCACCACAGCCCGCACCGCAAGGCCACCAACGGCAAGCCCGGCGAGGGCGGCAACCGCTCCGGCAAGGACGGCCAGGACATGGTCCTGCCCGTGCCGGACGGCACCGTCGTCCTCGACAAGGAGGGCAACGTCCTCGCCGACCTCGTCGGTCAGGGCACCACGTACGTCGCCGCCGAGGGCGGCCGCGGCGGCCTCGGCAACGCCGCGCTGTCCTCCGCCCGCCGCAAGGCGCCCGGCTTCGCGCTGCTCGGTGTCCCCGGTACCACCGGTGACATCGTCCTGGAGCTCAAGACCGTCGCCGACGTGGCGCTGGTCGGCTTCCCGAGCGCCGGCAAGTCCTCGCTGATCTCGGTGCTCTCCTCGGCCAAGCCGAAGATCGCGGACTACCCCTTCACCACCCTCGTCCCGAACCTGGGCGTCGTCACCGCCGGCTCGACCGTCTACACGATCGCCGACGTCCCGGGCCTGATCCCCGGCGCCAGCCAGGGCAAGGGCCTCGGCCTGGAGTTCCTGCGCCACGTCGAGCGCTGCTCGGTGCTCGTGCACGTCCTGGACACCGCCACGCTGGAGTCCGACCGCGACCCGATCGCCGACCTCGACGTGATCGAGGAGGAGCTCAAGCTCTACGGCGGCGGCCTGGAGAAGCGTCCGCGCCTCGTCGTCCTCAACAAGGTCGACATCCCGGACGGCCAGGAGCTCGCCGACATGGTCCGCCCGGACCTGGAGGCGCGCGGCTACAAGGTCTTCGAGGTCTCCGCCGTCGCCCGTACGGGCCTCAAGGAGCTCTCCTACTTCCTCGCCGAGGGCATCGCCAAGGCCCGCGCCCGCAAGCCGAAGGAGGAGGCGACCCGTATCGTCATCCGCCCGAAGGCCGTGGACGACGCCGGCTTCACCGTCACCTACGACGAGGTCGAGGACGTCTACACCGTGCGCGGCGAGAAGCCGGAGCGCTGGGTCCGCCAGACCGACTTCAACAACGACGAGGCCGTCGGCTACCTCGCCGACCGCCTCAACCGCCTCGGTGTCGAGGAGGCGCTCAAGAAGGCGGGTGCCCGTGCGGGCGACGGCGTCGCCATCGGCTCCGACGAGAACGCGGTCGTCTTCGACTGGGAGCCGACCATGATGGCCGGCGCCGAGATGCTGGGCCGTCGCGGTGAGGACCACCGTCTGGAGGCCCCGCGCCCGGCGACCACCCGCCGCAAGGAGAAGGAAGCCAAGCGTGGAGACTCGGCCCAGCAGGAGTACGACGAGTTCCGTCCGTTCTAATCCTGTCCATGTCAGCGCCCTGTTCACCTTGATTTAGGTCCCTGCCAGGTCGGCTATGGTCCGCCGGGTGAACAGCTGCCCCTCCTCCACGGTCACCGTTGTGGTGATCGCGTTCAACGACGCCGGGCTCGTGGGCGAGGCCGTTTCCTCGGCCCTCGCCCAGGGCCCGGTGGTCCGCGAGGTCGTCGCGGTGAACGATGCCTCGACGGACGGCACCGGGCGGGTCCTGGACGCTCTGGCCGCCGCCCACCCGCGCCTGAAGGTGGTGCACAGGGCGCAGAACAGCGGGGGCTGCGGGACCCCCCGCAACGACGGGATGGCGGCCGCGACCGCCCCGTACGTCATGTTCCTGGACAGCGACGACGTCCTGCCGCCCGGCGCGGCGCAGGCCCTGGTGACGGCCGCCGAGCAGTACCGGGCGCCCGTCGCGGTCGGCGCCTGCGTGCGGCGCGAACTGCCGCAGGGCCGTGACGTGCCGTGGGTCCCCGGCCTCTACACGGCGGGCGAGGTCATCGAACAGCCCGTCGACCGGCCCGCACTGGTCCGCGACACCCTCTGTGTCAACAAGCTGTACGACCGGTACTTCCTGGACAAGCATGCGATCCGCTTTCCGGACGGCCGGTACATTTACGAGGATTTCGTTTTCACCGCGCGGGTCCTGGCCGCCGCCCCCCGCATCGCCGTCGTCGGGGACCTCGTCTACGTCTGGCACGTGCGCCGCGCCGCCGCCCGGGTGTCGATCTCCCTGGACCGGGGGGACGTCGGCAACTGGCACTCCCGCGTGGAGGCCCACCACGAGGCCGCCCGCATCCTCGGCGAGGCCGCGCCCGAACTCGGCCGGGCCAGCAAGGTCAAGTTCCTCGAATACGACCTTCCGATATACCTCCGCGAACTCGACCCCGACCCGGGATACCGGGCCGCCTGGTGGACCCTGACCCGCGCCGGCCTGCGCTGCCTCACGGAGGGCGACATCGCGGCCGCCGGTGCGCAGGGCCGCTGGATCGCCCGGCTGCTGCGCGCCGGCGAGACCCCGCCCGCCGACATGGACCGGCTGGCCCGCTTCGCCTCGGCCCCGCCGAGCCTGCTGCCGCCCTACGCGACCGGCGCCGACGGGGCGGCGGTGTGGAGCGAGGAGCTGCCGGTCGAGCTCGACGGGATGGCCACGATGCCGGTCGCCGAGCTGCCCGTCGCCGTCGAGGTGGAACCGGCGGGCCGCTCCTCGGTCCGGATCCGCGTCCACGACCTGTACGGGCGCCTCGGCGCGGCCGGCGCGGACACCGCCCGGCTGAGCTTCCTGCCCCGCGACGGCGGCGAACCGGCCCTGGGGCACCCGGTCGCGCTGGCGGCCACGCCGGCCGGCGGCGGCTGGACCGCCGAGCTGCCGCTGCGTCTGGGCGGGCTGGCCGTCACCGGACGCCGCCGGGGGCTGCGCGGGATGCAGGCCTGGGACGTCCGGGTCGTGGTGCGCTGCGCCGACGGGAGCTCGGTGCAGGCCGCCCCGCGCCCCCGCGGCGATCTGCTGGGCCGCCGGATCCTGCCGAGCAGCCGGTACGGAGTGCTGCTGGCGCAGCCCTACCGGACGGCGTCCGGCTCGCTGGCGCTGCGGCTCGCGCCGGGCGCGGAGGGCGCGCTGGCCCTCGTACGCAACCGCTTCGGCCGGGCCCGCGCGGGCCGCAGGCCGGGTCCCCGGCCAGGCTGACACACGTCCTACGGCTGCCGCCGTACGATGACCGCCTTCCGGACATGCCCGTCACAGAGATAAATCGGACCTTCCCCCGGACGCCGTCCGGGGGGACCTCAGGGAGATACGCATGACGTTTCTGATCACCGGTGGCGCTGGCTACATCGGCGCGCACGTCGTCCGCGCGATGCTGATCGCGGGTGAGAAGGTGGTCGTCCTGGACGACCTGTCCACGGGCAACGAGGACCGGGTGCCGGAGGACGTCCCGCTCGTGATCGGGTCGGTCCTGGACCGCCTGGTCGTGGAGAAGACCCTCCGGGAACACAAGATCACCGGCGTGGTGCACCTCGCGGGCAAGAAGCAGGTCGGCGAGTCCGTCGAGAGGCCGACGTACTACTACCACGAGAACGTGGAGGGCCTTCAGGTCCTGCTCGGCGAGGTCGCGGCCGCGGGGATCCGCAACTTCCTCTTCTCCTCCTCGGCCTCCGTCTACGGCATGCCCGACGTGGACTCGGTCACCGAGACGACCCCCTGCGCGCCGCTCAGCCCGTACGGCGAGACCAAGCTGGCCGGCGAGTGGCTGGTCCGCGCCGCCGGCAAGGCGCACGGCATCTCCACCGCCTGCCTGCGCTACTTCAACGTGGCGGGCGCCGCGACCCCCGAGCTCGCCGACACCGGCGTGTTCAACCTGGTCCCGATGGTCTTCGAGCGCTACGACGCGGGCCAGGGCGCCCGGATCTTCGGCGACGACTACCCGACCCCGGACGGCACCTGCATCCGCGACTACATCCACGTCGAGGACCTCGCCGACGCCCACGTGGTCGCGGCCCGCAAGCTCGCCGAGTGGGGCGCGCAGGGCGAGTACAAGGACCTCACCGTGAACATCGGCCGCGGCGAGGGCGTCTCCGTCAAGGAGATGGTCGAGCTCCTGGGCGCCCACACCGGGCACACCCACGCCCCGGTGATCACCCCGCGCCGCCCCGGTGACCCGGCGAAGGTGGTGGCCTCGGCCGACAAGATCGCCGCCGAGCTGGGCTGGAAGGCCCGGCACGACGTCGCCGAGATGATCACCTCGGCCTGGGCCGGCTGGGAGGCCAACCGCAAGGGCGTCCTCCAGCACGCCGAGCGCTGAGCACCGGGCGGGCCGGCACGGCTTCCGCGCCCGTACGAGAGCGCCCGCCCCGGAAGGTGATCCGGGGCGGGCGCTCTCGCGTTGCCGTACGGCTACGGCGTCAGCGCTCCAGGAACGCCATCAGGGCTTCCCAGCGGTCGGTGATCTCCGCGCTGGAGTAGCGCCGCACCCGGCGGAACCCGGTGTCGCCGAGCCGGTCGCGCAGCCCGCGGTCCGACATCAGCGCGTCCAGGTGCGCGGCCAGCTCCATCGTGTTGCCGAGCCGGGCCAGCAGCCCGTCCTCCCCGTGCGTGACGATCTCCCGCACGCCGGGCGCGCAGTCGAACGCGGCCACGGCGAGGCCCGCGGCCATCGCCTCCAGCAGCGTGATCGGGAACCCCTCGGCCCGCGAGGCCTGCGCGAACACCGAGGCCTCGCGCAGCGCGCCCAGCACGTCGTCCGTACTGCCCCTCCACTCCACCGAGTCGCTCAGCCCGAGCGAGGCGCAGTGCGCCCGCAGCACCGGCTCCTCCGCGCCCGCCCCGTAGATCCGCAGGACCCAGTCCGGGTGCCGGGGAGCGACGTCCGCCCAGGCGTCGAGCAGCAGGTCCAGCCCCTTCTCGAAGGACAGCCGGCCGATGCTCGCCACCACCTTCCCGGTGCGCGGGGCGGGGGAGTCCGGCATGAACGGCAGCGGGTTCGGCATGCTGGCGACGTTCTCCATGCCGGCCCGGATCCACAGGTCCGCGTCCTCCTCCGTCAGCACCAGCAGCCGGTCCACCTCCCGGTAGTGGCGCCGGACCCGCGCCGCGCGCGAGGACTTGTGGCTGGCCTCGTACGACTCGTGGCTCATCCCGATGACGGTGAGCCCCTTGGTGTCGGCGAGCGCCACCCACTCCATCGCCCACACCTGCGTGACGATCACGACCGCCCCCGGCCGGGCCGCCCGGAACAGTTCGCTCAGCTTCTCCGCCCGCGCGCGCATCCCGGCGCGCCGCGATGCCTGGCGGCGGCGCTCGGGCGCGTTGAGCCGGCCCTTGATCCCGTGCAGCGCGCGGGCCTGCGGCGGGTGGGCGTCGTACAGGGTCGTCGTCCCGTACGGCAGCTCCTGCGGCAGCCGCTGCCGCAGCTCCTCGGCCACCGGCGTGATCCCGATGACCTGCACCCGGTGCCCGCGCTCGCTGAACAGCCGCGCCATCTGGTGCGACCAGGTGGTCACGCCGCCGAGTTCGTCCACGCTGTTCGAGACGAGGAAGATGTCACGGCCGCCGGGCGCGCCGCCGCTCTGCTGGCTCACTTGCCGCTCCTGGTGAAGAACTTCGCGACGATCTGGCGGGCCGCGTCCCCGCGGTCGTACTCGCCGAACTCGGTCAGGAAACGCTGCCGCGCCTCCGCGTACTTCGCGTCCGCCTCGTCGAAGGCGGCGAGCGCCTGGAGGAGTTCGTCCGCCGTGGCCACCACCGGGCCGGGCGCCTTCTCCTTCAGGTCGAAGTAGGTGCCTCGGATGTCGGTCGCGTACCTCTCGTAGTCGTACGCGAAGAACAGCATCGGCCGGTCCAGCACCGCGTAGTCGAACATCACGGACGAGTAGTCGGTGATCAGGGCGTCGGCGAGCGCCAGCAGCGGGGTGATGTCGTGGTAGCGCGACACGTCGATCACCCGGCCCGCGACCGACGGCGGCAGCGACACGCTGTTGAGGTAGTGGGTGCGCACCAGCAGCGTGAAGCGGTCGCCGAGCCGGTCGGCGAACTCCTCCACGTCGAAGGGGAACTCGAAGCCCTCCACCGCCCCGTCCGCGCCGGCCCGGAACGTCGGCGCGTACAGCAGCACCCTCTTGTCCGGATCGATGTCCAGCTCGGTGGCGAGCGGCCCGCGCACCCGCTCCCCGCTCTGCGCCTCCTCCCGCTGCGCCGCGACCAGGGCGTCGTTGCGCGGGTAGCCGGTGCGCAGCAGCACCTCGTCCCGCAGCCGGAACGCCTTGGCGAGGGTGCGTGCGTCGTGCTCGGAGCGGATCAGGAAGTGGTCGAAGCGGTCCACGGCCGCCTGGAAGCGGGCCTGGCCCTCCTTGCCCTGGGCCTTGGTGCGGGGCTCGTGGAAGCCCATCCGCTTGAGCGCGGAGCCGTGCCAGGTCTGGATGTACGTGGTTCCCGGGCGCTTGGCGAGGGCGAGCGGGAAGCCCTGGTTGTCGACCCAGTACTCGGCCCGGGCCAGCGCCCGCAGGTAAGGCCAGCTCCAGCGCTTGACGAGGGTGGCCTCCGGGGGGAAGCCGGTGGGCCGGGCGCCGGCGTACGACCAGATCGCCTCGAACGGGGCGCCCTGGCGGACCAGTTCCTCGTAGATGGCCTTCGGGCTGTCGCTGTACTGCTTGCCCATGTGGCTCTCGAAGACGACCGTGCCCTTGCGGACGGGCAATTTCGAGAAGACCTCGTGGTAGACCTTCACCTTCTGTTCACCCGAGCCGAGGTTCCTGCGGGCCTTCAGCGCCCGGCGCAGGCTCCGCTTGACGACGCCCGCGGTCCTGCCGTGCATCGCGCTGTCGATCAGCGTCCGGGTGCGGACGGCGGCGGCGCCCTGGGCCGTCAGGACGTACGAGAGGTTGCCCTTGCGGGTCATCTCCGGCGCGAAGCGGTCGGAGACCAGCCGGGTCAGCCGGGGGCGCACGCGCAGGCGGGCCGCGTTCTCCAGGTCGACCCCGCCGACCGAGACGCGGGTGGTGATCCGGTCGCGGCCGGCCGTCAACTTCAGGCGGACGTCCCAGACGGCGTCGATGATGCCGAGGGGGCGCACGGTGCTCCCGATGTCGGCCGTCGCAGTCCACTCGATCGAGTCACCCGCGTGGCGCACGGTTGCCACCGGGAAGCTGAAGGAACGGACGCCGATCTGCCGGCGGGCCCGGAATTCCAGCGAGGCCTTGAGACCCGCCCCCGGCGCGATGCGCCCGAGCGGGTTCACGACGGCGCCGCTGAGGGTGATCGTGCCGCGCCCGTCGTCCGCGTAGGAGGTGAGGCGGTTGCCGAGCCGGAGCGCGGAGACCGGGGTGGTGTGGAACCCCTGGTCGGTGACGTCCAGTATCCGGCGGCCCTCGGCGTCGTCGAGGTGCTCGGCGCACCAGTAGACGCGGCCGTCGCGCTCGGCGAGCGGCGAGGACAGGCGGCCCTTGTTGGCCATGGCGTCGGCGGCGGGGAGCAGGTTGTCCCAGTCCTCCTTGCCCAGCAGGTAGGCGCAGATCGCCTGGAGGTGGTTGACGTTCTCGTAGGCGGCCGGGTCGATGCCGGCCAGGTAGCCGTTCGCCAGCCGGGCGAACTCGCGGCGGTAGGCGTCGCTGAGGAGGGGCAGGTCACGCAGGTGCAGCACCAGGTCGTGCTTGAGGAACTTGGTGTCCTTGGCCGTCTTGAGGGCGGTGTGGCCGTTGGCGGCCAGCAGTTCGTCGACGCGCCGGTGGATCTCCATCCGGTGGACGAAGTTCGCGATCTCGTGGCGCCGATTGCTGATCGACTTCGACGAGGCCTTCTCGACCACGTTCCAGAAGTAGACGTGGTTCGGGATCAGCGTGATCCGGCGGGCGGCGACATACGCCTGCGCCGAGAACAGCAGGTCCTCGTAGTGGATACCGACCGGGAATTCGAGCCCCTGTTCCAACAGGAATGCGCGCCGATAGCACTTATTCGTCGAAAGGGTGTCGTAAACCAGCAGGTCGGGGTACTCGGTGATGGATTCGAGCGTACGCGTGCGCGAATAGATCCAGGGGTACCACTCGGTGGTCCTGTGCCACCGGTCGTCGAGGTGCACGCGCACGCACATGCCCGAGACGAGATCGGAGCCGGTCCGCTCCGCCGCGGCCAGCATGTTCCGGCAGGCGTTGCGCTCCAGTACGTCGTCACTGTCCAGGAACATGACGTACGTGCCGGTCGCCTGCCGGATGCCGTGATTGCGCGGGGCGCCGCAGCCGCCGCTGTTCTCCGGGAGCCGGAACGCGCGCACCCGCCCGGGGTGCGCGGCCTCCAGCCCCTGGGCGACCGCGTACGACCCGTCCTGGCTGTAGTCGTCGACGATCACCACCTCGACGCCGCGCAGGGTCTGGTCCAAAACCGACTGGACGGCTGCCGTCAGGCGCTCTGCGTCGTTGTAGACGATGACGACCACGGAGACGTCAGGCACGTGCACCTCGAATCCCTTTGTTTCATTCCTCTTAACCCGTCAAAGCTACCGTGCGCCGCAGACGACCCGGGAAGCCCGAACCTCGCCGTGCCTACTTCCAATGAAGGGGTGAGTTCCGGGTCTGGTCGCCGACAATCACCCGTTCGGACCCAGCAGGATGTGTCATGACGAAGCTGTCTGTAGTCGTCCCTTGCTACAACGAAGAAGCCGTCATTGAAAGTTTCGATGTCGAGATTCGAAAGGTTCTGGACGCGCTCCCGGTCGACTACGAGGTCTGCTACGTCGACGACGGCAGCCGCGACGGAACCCTGGAGAAGCTCCGCAGGATCGCTGCGGAGTACCGGGACCAGACCCGGTACGTCTCCTTCAGCCGCAACTTCGGCAAGGAGGCGGGCATGCTCGCCGGCCTGCGCGAGGCCACCGGCGACGCCGTAGTGATCATGGACGCGGACCTCCAGCACCCGCCGGAGCTCATCGCCACCATGCTGGAGTACTACCGGCAGGGCCACGACCAGATCATCGCCCGGCGCACCCGCGAGGGTGACAAGAAACTCCGCACCGCGCTCAGCCGGCTCTACTACCGGGGCATCAACCGCTGGGTCGACGTGGAGCTGACCGACGGCGTGGGGGACTTCCGGCTGCTGTCCCGGCCCGCCGTGGACGCCCTGCTGTCGCTGCCCGAGTACAACCGCTTCTCCAAGGGCCTGTTCTCCTGGATCGGCTTCGACACCGTCCACTTCGACTACCGCAACGCCCAGCGCGGCGCGGGCGAGACGAAGTGGAAGTTCGGCTCCCTGCTCAACTACGGCATGGACGGCCTGATCTCCTTCAACAACAGACCCCTGCGCATCGCCATCTGGCTCGGCGTGTCGCTGGTCGGGCTGACCGGGCTGTACGCGCTGTGGATCACCGTCATGGCGATGACCAACGGGGTCGACTCGCCGGGATATGTCACGCTCGTGGCCATCATCACCGGCCTCGGAGGCGTCCAAATGATCATGCTGGGCCTGATCGGCGAGTACATCGGACGCATCTACTACGAGACCAAGCGCCGCCCCCACTTCCTCGTCAAGGAAGCCCACGGCGCGAACCCGGCCCCCGGCGGGTCCGGGGCGGCGGCACTCCCGGCGGAGGCCGCCACCGACCCGATGATCGCGGAGCGCTTCCGCCGATGACGAAGGACCGCAAGGACCACAAGGACCGCAGGGACCAGCTCGGCCAGGTCCTGCGCTTCGCCCTCGTCGGCGGGGTGAACACCGGCACGTTCTTCGGCATCTACCTGCTCCTGCACCCGTGGATGCCGTACTTCGCCGCGTACACCCTCGCCTTCCTGCTGTCGATGGTCGGCTCGTTCTTCATGAACACGTACTTCACCTACCGCACCCGGCCGACCTGGAAGAAGTTCCTGCTCTTCCCGCTGACGAACATCACCAACTACGTGATCCAGTCGGTCGGCCTCTACGCCCTGGTGACCTGGGCCGGGATGGACACCCGGATCGCGCCGCTCGTCGCGGCCGTCGTGGCCATCCCGTTCACCTTCCTGCTGTCCCGGAAGATCCTCGTCCCCGGCGCCCGCGCCCGGAACGGGGAACCGGAGCAGGCCCCCACGTCGTCCACGGTCTGAAACCGCAGGGCGCCGCCGGCGAGCCACCCCGTAGATTGGGCGGGCAGCAATCGGCGCAGGCGAGGGGCAAGGGGACAGACGTGTCAGCGGCTAGGCAAGGTGTCGTGGACGCCCGCAGGATCGTGGTCAAGGTCGGCTCCTCATCCCTGACCACGGCGGCCGGCGGGCTCGACGCGGACCGGGTGGACGCTCTGGTCGACGTACTGGCCAAGGCCCGCAGCGGCGGCGAGAAGGAGATCGTCCTGGTCTCCAGCGGAGCCATCGCCGCGGGCCTCTCCCCGCTCGGCCTGCGCCGCCGCCCCACGGACCTCGCCCGGCAGCAGGCCGCCGCCAGCGTCGGACAGGGCCTGCTCGTCGCCCGCTACACCGCCTCCTTCGCCCGCTACGGGGTCCGCGTCGGCCAGGTGCTGCTCACCACCGACGACACCAGCCGCCGCGCGCACTACCGCAACGCCTACCGGACCCTGGACCAGCTGCTGGCGATGGGCGCGCTGCCCGTCGTCAACGAGAACGACACCGTCGCCACGGACGAGATCCGCTTCGGCGACAACGACCGGCTGGCGGCGCTGGTGGCCCACCTCGTCCGCGCCGACCTGCTCGTCCTGCTGTCGGATGTGGACGGCCTCTACGACGGCGACCCGTCCCAGCCCGGCACCACCCGCATCGACGAGGTGCACGGCCCCGAGGACATCGCCCACGTCTCCATCGGCAGCGCCGGCAAGGCGGGCGTCGGCACCGGCGGCATGGTCACCAAGGTCGAGGCGGCGCGGATCGCGGCGGCCGCCGGCATCCCGGTGGTCCTCACCTCCGCCAGCCAGGCCGCCGACGCCCTGGCCGGGCGGGCGACGGGCACGCTGTTCCACGCCACCGGGCGCCGCTCGGCGGACCGGCTGCTGTGGCTCCAGCACGCGTCCACCCCCCAGGGGCACCTCGTACTCGACGACGGCGCCGTCCGCGCCGTCACCGAGCGCGGCAGCTCGCTGCTGGCCGCCGGCATCGCGGCGGTCGAGGGCGACTTCGTCGCCGGCGACCCGGTCGAACTGCGCTCCGCCGCCGGCCACGCCGTCGCCCGGGGCCTGGTCAACTTCGACGCCAAGGAGCTCCCGCAGCTGCTGGGCCGCTCCACCCGCGACCTCGCGCGGGAACTCGGACCCGCGTACGAGCGGGAGGTCGTCCACCGTGACGATCTGGTCCTGCTGCAGGGCTGAGGTTCGGCAAAACCGCCGCGCGGTGGCCGTGGGACTGGTCAACTGTGTGGGGCGGACACGCGTAGCGCAGACAGGAGGCGGCTGGTGGGACGAGCGCTGACCAGCGTCGGCACCGGGGACGGTGACGGCGGCGGAGGCGGGGAAGAGCACGACGCCACCCGCCTCTGGCACGTCACCCTGAGCGTCTCCGGCAAGCCGGCGCCGCTGTCCGAGGTGCGGCGCGGGCTGGAGCAGCTCGCGTACGACCACCCCTTCCTGCTGACCAGTCGCTACGCGGACGACCACGCGGAGATCCGGTACTGGGAGGAGGCCCGCGACCTGCACGACGCGGCCGCCGTCGCCCTGCGCCTGTGGGGCGAGCACCGCTCGTCGGCGAAGCTCCCGCCGTGGGAGATCGTCGGCCTGGAGGTCATCGACCGCGCCACCTACCACCAACGCGTGGCCGAGGGCTACGGCCCGCCCCCGGCGCACCCGGTGGGCGTGCACCCGTACTAGCCCCGCCGGGCCATGTAGGCCCGTCCGGCGCCTGAGGACCGGGTCCGGGCGGAGCCCGGGATACCGAGAAGGGGCGGGGCGGGAAGAGAAGCCCGCGCGGCGGCGGGCGGAGCCGTCTCGCGGGGTGGAAGGCCATCGGCGGGGGCCGGGCCGGGGCTTACCCTGGCCGCATGACCTCGCTCGATGCCACGACCTCGCCCGTCCTCGCCACCGCACACCGCGCCCGCACGGCCGCCGCCGCCATCGCCCCACTCCCGCGGTCCGCCAAGGACACGGCGCTGCTGGCCATCGCGGACGCCCTGGAGGCCCGTACGGCCGAGATCGTCGCCGCCAACGCCGTCGACACCGACAAGGCCCGCGCGGCCGGCACCAGCGAGACCGTCATCGACCGCCTCACCCTCACCCCCGAGCGCGTCGCGGCCATCGCCTCCGACGTCCGCGACGTCGTCGCCCTCCCCGACCCCGTCGGCGAGGTCGTCCGCGGCTCGACCCTCCCCAACGGCATCGACCTCCGCCAGATCCGCGTCCCGCTCGGCGTCGTCGGCATCATCTACGAGGCCCGCCCCAACGTCACCGTCGACGCCGCCGCCCTCTGCCTCAAGTCCGGCAACGCGGTCCTGCTGCGCGGCAGCTCCTCCGCCTACGCCTCCAACGCGGCGCTCGTCGAGATCCTCCGCGACGCCATCGAATCCGCCGGCATCCCCGCCGACGCGATCCAGCTCGTCCCCGGCGAGTCCCGCGACTCCGTCCGAGAGCTGATGCGCGCCCGCGGCCTCGTCGACGTCCTGATCCCGCGCGGCGGCGCCTCCCTCATCAAGACCGTCGTCGAGGAGTCCACCGTTCCGGTCATCGAGACCGGTACCGGAAACTGCCACGTCTACGTGGACGCACAGGCCGACCTCGACATGGCCGTGGACATCCTCGTCAACTCCAAGGCCCAGCGGCCCTCCGTCTGCAACTCCGCCGAGACGCTCCTCGTCCACCGCGACATCGCCGACGCTTTCCTGCCGCGCGCCCTCGACGCCCTCGCCGACGCCGGCGTCACCGTCCACGGCGACGCCCGCGTCCTCGCGGCCGCCGAGCACACCAAGGCCACCGCGCTGCCCGCCACCGACGAGGACTGGGCCGCCGAGTACCTCTCGTACGACATCGCCGCCGCCGTCGTGGACTCCCTCGACGACGCCGTCACCCACATCCGGCGCTGGACCTCCGGCCACACCGAGGCGATCGTCACCACCTCGCAGGCCGCGGCGCGCCGGTTCACCCAACTGGTCGACTCGACCACGGTCGCCGTGAACGCCTCCACCCGGTTCACCGACGGTGGCCAGTTCGGCTTCGGCGCCGAGATCGGAATCTCCACGCAGAAGCTGCACGCCCGCGGCCCGATGGGCCTTCCGGAGCTCACCTCCACCAAGTACATCGTCACCGGCGACGGTCACATCCGGTAGCCGGAACCCGAACAACGTGTGGCCGGATTCGGCCCACACCCTGCCCAAAGCAGCCCCCCAGGTCTAGGCTGGCCCTGTGCCGGACGACGTGGGGGGCAAGCCGTTCCCGGACGACGGGGAGCCCAACGACGACCGCGGAGGCGCGGAAGAGGACTTCGCCTCCGTGGTGTTCGACGAGGACTTCGTCCGGAACGCCGAGATCCATGAACCGAGCGCCGCAGAGCGCCAGCGGGCCGCCGACCGGGCGCGCGCGGAAGCGGAAGCCGCCCGCGCCGTCGCCGGAGGCTGGCCGGGAGACGAGGACCACGACCCCTACGGGTACGGGTACGGCCTCGACGACCGCGGCTGGGACCAGGAACCGGGCCACCTCGGCCCCGACGGCCCGTACGGGGCCTACGGCGGCAGCCTGCGCCCCTACCGGGGCCGCTCCCCGTGGCTGCGCCCCGTCGCCTGGGTGCTCGCCTGCGTGATGGGCCTCGGCATGGTCGCGCTCGCCTTCAGCGCCGTCTACCGCAGCGCCTCGGGGTCCGCGGAACCCGCACCGGCGCCCGCCAGTACTCCGCTCGGGGAAGTCACCGGGGCAGGAGCGTTTACCTACCCCGCAGTCCGCCAACCCTGAAGGTAACGACCCCACTCGCATACGCCGGAGCCGGGGGCTTCTCTGAAGCGGGGACAGCGGGGAGAAGCGATGGCCGTTCCAGGAGACCCACCCAACGGCACCCCCGAGAACATCGGAGGGGGTGACGACGAATTCCGCCCGGACGAGTACCGGTCGATCGTGTTCGACGAGGACTTCGTCCGCGCTGCCCGGATCCAGGAGTACTCCGCCCAGGAACGCATGGGCGAGCACGCCCGGGCCGTACGCAGCCGCTCGATCTGGTCGGGCGCGGGCTCCGGCGGCTCCCGCTCGGCAAGCCCCGGGCGGGGCGCCCGCCAGGGCATGCTGCTCGTACTGCTCATCGCCACCGCCTTCGCCGTGGCCGTCTACATGGGCCTGCGCAACCCGTACGTGCCCGTGCCCGGAGGCGGCGCCGAACCGCTCGCCAGCACCGTCGTCCCGCTCGCGCCGGCCGCCGTCGTACCCGGCGGGAAGCCCGCCGAGCTGTACGCGAAGAGCCCCGCCGCCCAGTACCGCGTCGGGGCGGCCGGGATCACCATGCCCGCGGTGCGCCGCACCCAGCACTTCACCGACGGGCAGGTCGGCGCCGCGCTGTCCATCGCCAAGGACTACCTGGTGCAGTCCTCGCTCGACCCGGACGTGCTGTCCGGCGCCGCCACCCGGCCGGTGCGGGTACTGCTCGACCCCGACCAGCTGGCCCAGTTCGACCGCAGCATGACCTCGCCCTCGGGCGACGGGCGGTACGCCGCGACGGGCTGGCTCGTCCGCTTCGACCCCGCGACCACCGTCCTGGCCGACTCCCGCGTCCGGGTGAGCGGCACCCTGGGCTACGAGGAAGTGGCCCCCGACGTCCTCCAGGTGACCAGCGACCACACCTTCGTGTACGCGGTCCGGCCCGCCTCCGTGACCGGAGTCGCCGCCGACGGCGCCTCGCTCTTCACCGTCCGCCGCGAGCTGCGGCTGCGCTTCGACCGGGAGGACCTCACGGCCCGCCGCGCGGAGCTGGCCTCGGCCTATGTGATGGCCGGGCCGCAGGACTGCTCCGCCGACCCGGCGGCCGGCTTCCGCCCGCTCACCGCGGGCACCGGCCCCACCACCGTCGGCCCGGCCGCGAGCGACCCGTACGCCAGCGGCCACCCCCGGCGCGCGGCCGGTCTGTGCGGAGTCCTCGCGACGCCGCCGCCCGAGACCGAGCCCGTCAGCCCTGCCCCGTAGCGGCTCCGCCCTTGCCCTCGGCGCCGCCGGCGCCCCCGGACCCGGCGGCCCCGGTGAACTTGTCGCGGAGCTTGCCGCCCACGTCCGCCGCGCCGCCCGCGATGTCGCCGACCAGCTTGAACAGCGGGTCCTTGCTGCTGCGCACCGCGTCCGCGTAGTGCGAGGCCGACTCCCGGAAGGAGTCCGACACCGAGGCGTCCTTGTCGTCCTCGCGCCGCGGGTAGTGGCCGTCCATGATCCGCTGGTAGTCCCGGCTCTGCGACCACTTGTTCAGCTCGGCCGCCCGGACCGTGGTGAAGGGGTGCGTACGCGGCAGCACATTGAGGATCTTCAGCACGGAATCGCGCAGGTCACCGCTCTTCTCGTACTCGTCGGCCTGGGCCAGGAAGGCGTCCACGTTCATCTCGTGGAGGTGGTTGCCGCCCGCCATCTTCATCAGCCCCCGCATCGAGGCCGTCACGTCCTGCCCCACCAGCAGCCCGGCCCGGTCCGCGGACAGCTCCGACTTGCGGAACCACTCCCGCAGCGCGGTGACGATCGCGGTGATCGCCACATTGCCCAGCGGGATCCACGCCACCCGCAGCGCGAGGTTCGTCAGGAACAGCAGGACCGTGCGGTACACGGAGTGCCCCGACAGCGCGTGGCCCACCTCGTGGCCCACGACCGCCCGCATCTCCTCCTCGTCGAGCAGCTCGACCAGGCCCGTCGTCACCACGATGATCGGCTCGTCCAGCCCGATGCACATGGCGTTCGGCTTCGGGTCCTGCTGGACGTACATCTGCGGGACCTTCTCCAGGTCCAGGATGTAACAGGCGTCCCGCAGCATCGTGTGCAGGTGCGCGAACTGGGTCTCGCCCACCCGCACCGAGTCCGACAGGAACAGTAGCCGCAGGCTCCGCTCCGGCAGCAGCCCGCTCAGGGCCTTGAACACCGTGTCGAACCCGCTCAGCTTGCGCAGCGCCACCAGCGCCGAGCGGTCCGCCGGATGCTCGTACGCCCGCGAGGAGATACCGGGGAACCTCCTGCGATCCCGCGCCGGTGCCTTCTCGAATCCCGTGTCCGTCATTGCGCCCTCCCCCTAGATCAGCCTGCTTCGCGTGCGTCTATCCTCTCCAACGCCTGAGTCGGCGTGAGCGTGCCCCGGGCCCCCGCATACGATGTGAGCGAAGTCTCCGCCCGCTCCCCGACTCGATAGGTATCAGCCTGATGAGCCTCTCCTCCACCGCCCACAACCTGGTCGTCCTCGCCTCGGAGGGGGCCGAGCAGCACGGCGGCAACCACGACAGCCTCAGCCCGTACCTGACCGGCGGCGGCGCGTTCTTCATCCTGATCTTCATGCTGTGGGTGACCACGCGCCTGAACCGCGACCGCTAGAGCGCGTCGCGCACGCTCGATCCGAGGGTCCGGGCCGCCCCGCCGGGCCAGTAGGCTCTGCGCTCATGGGAGAGCAGGAAGTGCCTACCGGCCCGGTCAAGCGCCGGCTCGGAGTGATGGGCGGGACGTTCGATCCGATCCACCACGGACACCTGGTGGCCGCCAGTGAGGTGGCCGCCCTTTTCCACCTCGACGAGGTGGTGTTCGTACCGACCGGCGAGCCGTGGCAGAAGTCCCAGGGGGCCGTGTCGCCCGCCGAGGACCGCTACCTCATGACGGTCATCGCCACGGCCTCGAACCCCCAGTTCTCGGTGAGCCGCATCGACATCGACCGCGGCGGCCCGACGTACACGATCGACACCCTGCGGGACCTGAGCGCCCTCAACGCAGACGCCGACCTGTTCTTCATCACCGGCGCCGATGCCCTCGCTCAGATCCTGACCTGGCGAAACGCCGACGAGCTCTTCTCGCTCGCCCACTTCATCGGCGTCACCCGCCCCGGCCACCTGCTCACCGACGACGGACTGCCCGAGGGCGGCGTCTCGCTGGTCGAGGTGCCCGCGCTGGCGATCTCGTCGACGGACTGCCGCGAGCGGGTGGCCAACGCGGACCCCGTCTGGTATCTGGTGCCGGACGGCGTCGTGCGTTACATCGACAAGCGTGAGCTGTACCGGGGAGCCTGAGCTTCCGGAGAGAGGGGTCCCGCGGTGAACGACCGACAGCAGCCGTACGACCCGTACGCCGCCCAGGAGCAGCAGCTCATCGGCTACGACGCGTACGGGCGACCGGTGTACGGCCAGGTGCCCGCGCAGTCCGCCGCCCAGGCCCAGGCCCCGCAGCAGTACGAGCAGACGTACGAACAGCAGTACGGGTACGACTACCAGGGCTACGACCAGCAGCAGCCGGCCGCCCAGGACTACCCCCAGCCGGCCGCCGACCCGGGCTACGGATACGGCTACGAGGGCCAGCAGGCCCCGCAGACCCAGCAGGCACAGCAGTGGATCCCGCAGCAGATGGCCCCCGAGCCCCAGGCGGCCGAACCGGCCCCGGCCCCGGAACCGGCACCGGCGCCCCGGCAGGCCGCACAGGTCCCGGAACCGCGCCGGGCCGCCGACGCCGGGCCGGACGGCGACTACCGCACCGAGCAGTTCGCGTTCATCGACCAGCCCGACGAGGAATCCGAAGACGTCATCGACTGGCTCGCCTTCACCGAGAGCCGGACCGAACGCCGTGAGGAGGCCCGCCGCCGCGGCCGCAACCGCGTGGTGGCGCTGATCGTCGTCCTCGCCCTGTTCGTCGTCGGCGGCGCCGGCTACCTCTGGTACGCGGGCAAGCTGCCGTTCCTCGACGGCCCGGGCAGCAAGAAGGGCGCCGCGGCCGCCGGCGGGGCGCAGAAGCGCGACATGATCGTCGTCCACCTGCACAACACCAAGAAGGGCGGCACCTCCACGGCGCTGCTCGTCGACAACGTCACCACGAAGCAGGGCGCCACCGTCCTGCTCCCGAACACCCTCACCGTCCCGCGGCAGGACGGCACCGGCCTGGCCCTCGGCAAGGCGGTCGAGGAGGGCGGCATCGGCACCAGCGAGTCCCTCGACACCGTGCTCGGCACCGACATCGGCGGCACCTGGCGGCTGGACACCCCCTTCCTGGAGCGCCTCGTCGAGCTGGTCGGCGGCATCGACGTCGACACCGACGCCGCGGTCCCGGCCGACGACAAGGCCAAGACCCCGGCCGTGGCCCAGGGCAAGAAGCAGCACCTCAGCGGGGCGATGGCCGTCGCGTACGCCACGTACCGCGCCCAGGGCGAGCCGGAGGCCAAGCAGCTCCAGCGAACGGGCGGCGTGCTGTACGCGGTCCTGCGCAAGATCCCCGGCGACCCCAAGGCGGCGGCCGTGACCGTCGAGAGCATGGGCCAGATCCTGGACCCCGCGCTGAATGCCCAGACCCTCGGCGCCATGCTGTCCAGGATCGGCGAGCACGCGAAGGTCGGCGACTACCGCACCGAGCTGCTCGCCGTGAAGGCGGACGGCTCCCTCACCGACGAGGCCAACAAGACGGTCGTCAAGGAGATCCTCGGCGGCAACTTCACGGCCGCGCAGAGCGCCGCGTCCCCCCGGGTCGGGCTCAGGGACGCCACCGGCGACGACAAGACGCAGGTCACGGCGAAGGCGGCGCTGCTGAACGGCGGCTACACCTTCGTGGACGGCGGCAAGGCCGACAAGACCCAGGCCGCCTCGCAGATCACCTACCAGGACGACGCGCAGCGGGAGCGGGCGGTCGAGGTCGCCAAGACGCTCGGGCTGGCCGAGACGGCCGTGAAGAAGGGCGAGAACGCCGTGAACGCGGACGTCGTGGTGACCCTGGGCAAGGACTACAAACCGTCCTGACCAGGCATAGGGCTGGATCGCCGCCCGCGCGGGACCTTCCGCGCGGGCGGCGATGGCGGTACATGAGACCCTTGTAAGGATCTGCCCGCCAACCCGAAAGCATGGCCAGTGACCGCCACGGACCGCTCCATCGAGCTCATCACCGCCGCCGCCCAGGCCGCGGCCGACCGGCTCGCGCACGACATCATCGCGTACGACGTCAGCGACGTGCTGTCGATCACCGACGCCTTCCTGCTCGCCTCGGCCCCCAACGACCGCCAGGTCAAGTCGATCGTGGACGAGATCGAGGAGCGCCTGCTCAAGGAGCTCGGCGCCAAGCCGGTGCGCCGCGAGGGCGACCGCGACGCCCGCTGGATCCTCCTCGACTACATCGACATCGTCGTGCACGTGCAGCACAGCGAGGAGCGGGTCTTCTACGCGCTGGAGCGCCTGTGGAAGGACTGCCCCGAGATCGACCTGCCCGAGGACGCCAAGCTCACCAAGGGCAAGGCCGAGGAGCACGCCAAGCTGCGTGAGGCACAGGGCGACGACGAACTGGACGGTGATCTGTTCTGAGCGCGCCGAGCACCGGCACGACCGCCGGGACCGAGGGGGACGGCCGGACCGGCCGGAAGATCGTCCTTTGGCGGCACGGCCAGACCTCGTGGAACCTGGAGCGCCGCTTCCAGGGCTCCACGGACATCGAGCTGACCGAGACGGGTGTGGCGCAGGCGCGCCGCGCCGCCCGGCTGCTCGCCTCGCTGAAGCCGGACGCCATCGTGGCCTCCGACCTCCAGCGGGCCGCCGCGACGGCCGCCGAGCTGGCCGCGGTCACGGGCCTGCCCGTGGAGCACGACGAGGCGCTGCGCGAGACGTACGCCGGTGAGTGGCAGGGCCTCACGCACGACGAGATCCTCGGGAAGTACGGCGAGCAGTACGCGGCGTGGAAGCGCGGCGAGCCCGTGCGCCGCGGCGGCGGCGAGCTGGAGACCGAAGTCGCCGACCGGGCCGCGCCGGTGGTGCTGGCGCACGCCGACCGGCTGCCGGCCGGCGGGACGCTCGTCGTGGTCAGCCACGGCGGCACCATCCGTACGACCATCGGCAGGCTGCTCGGACTGGAGTCCTCCTACTGGGAGGGCCTGGGCGGGCTCTCCAACTGCTGCTGGTCCGTCCTCGGCGAGGGCGCGCGCGGCTGGCGCCTGATGGAGCACAACGCCGGCACGCTGCCGGAGCCCGTCCTCGGCGACGACGACTGAGGCCTCTCGCGAGGCCTCCGGCGGCGCCGGGCCGGGGCTCCCACCCGGATTTCACTTTCCGGCTGGTCGCAGGCTAGAGTTCTTCTTGTTCGCAGCGCAGAACACCGGAAACGGGGGGAGCGCGGCGGAGAGCGGGGCTATAGCTCAGTTGGTAGAGCGCCTGCATGGCATGCAGGAGGTCAGGAGTTCAATTCTCCTTAGCTCCACAATCAGGATCCCGTCCCCAACAGGGGGCGGGATCCTTGCGTTTGTTCCTTTTGTGCTGGCTGACCCGCCCCGTAACGTCATGGCAGAATCGGACGGCCGGAGGGGGACACGACGGCCCGACGCGGGAGGGAGTCGCTGACGGATGGGTGCACACCGGCGGCGGTGCGACTGGTGCAACAACGGCACGCCGATCGTGCGGGACATGGACCCGGTCAACCCCGACTACCAGTACTGGTGCGAGGAATGCGCGCGGGCGCTGATCATAAAAGGCGACCCGATCGAGACGTACCGTGAGCTGGAAGGGGAGCCGATCTATGGGCGGCTGCTCGACGAGCACTGCACGCTCAAGCGGTTCTATCAGTTCGCGAGAGCGTGACAACTTGTCTCAAATCGGACATGGTCTCTGGTCGGCGGAAACCGATTTTTGGACCAGGGCCATGACCGTGTAATGTTTGGGATGTCGCCAAGGGGAACCGGCAAGGGAAACCGAAGCGGCAAGCACAACAAGGGGCTATAGCTCAGTTGGTAGAGCGCCTGCATGGCATGCAGGAGGTCAGGAGTTCAATTCTCCTTAGCTCCACAGTGAAGAAGCGGGCCACCCGGATCGGATGGCCCGCTTCTCGTTGTGTCCCGCTTCCGCCGTGTCCTGCTTCCGCTTCCGCTGTGTCCCGTGTCGACGGGTGGAACGGCCGAGCGTCGGAAGGGGCCGCTGCGGTACCCTGACGCCATGCGTGCCGTACGCCTTCTGCTTACCGAGCCGCGCTGATCAGCGCCGACCCTTCGAGACGGTCGGCACCGGCGCGGCGCCCCCTCCTGTGCGAGGGGTTTTTTCGTTTGGGCAGGCAGAGACGGCAGAGACGATCGATGGAGCTTCAGAAATCATGAGCGAGACGAACACCCCGGCCCCCGAGGCGGCCGAGGCGCACCGCTACACGGCTGCCATGGCCGCCGACATCGAGGCACGCTGGCAGGACGTATGGGACGCGCGGGGCACGTACGAGGCGCCGAACCCGACCGGTGACCTGGCCGGGGACCCCGAGGCCGTCGCGCGGCCCAAGAAGTTCATCATGGACATGTTCCCGTACCCCTCCGGTGCGGGCCTGCACGTCGGCCACCCGCTCGGGTACATCGCCACCGACGTCTACGCCCGCCACCAGCGGATGACCGGCCACAACGTCCTGCACACCCTGGGCTTCGACGCCTTCGGCCTGCCGGCCGAGCAGTACGCCGTGCAGACCGGCACGCACCCGCGCGTGTCGACCGAGGCGAACATCGAGAACATGAAGGTCCAGCTGCGCCGCCTGGGCCTGGGCCACGACAAGCGCCGGTCGTTCGCGACGATCGACCCGGACTACTACAAGTGGACCCAGTGGATCTTCCTGCAGATCTACAACTCCTGGTACGACGCGGACGCGAAGAAGGCCCGGCCGATCGCCGAGCTGATCGCCGCCTTCGAGGACGGCTCCCGTGAGGTCCCGGCCGGCGTCGCGGGCGGCCGCGCCTGGGCGGACCTGACCGCCGGCGAGCGGGCCGACGTACTGAACGAGTACCGGCTGGCGTACGCCTCCGACGCGCCCGTCAACTGGTGCCCGGGCCTGGGCACCGTCCTGGCCAACGAGGAGGTCACCGCGGACGGCCGGTCCGAGCGCGGCAACTTCCCCGTCTTCAAGGCCAAGCTGAGCCAGTGGAACATGCGGATCACCGCCTACGCGGACCGCCTGCTGGACGACCTGGACGCGCTGGACTGGCCCGAGGCCATCAAGCTGCAGCAGCGCAACTGGATCGGCCGCAGCGAGGGCGCGCGCGTCGACTTCGCGCTGGGCGAGGACGCGATCACCGTCTTCACCACCCGCCCCGACACCCTGTTCGGCGCCACCTACATGGTGCTGGCCCCCGAGCACCCGCTGGTCGACAAGTTCATCCCGGCCGCCTGGCCCGAGGGCACCCACGACGTGTGGACCGGCGGGCACGCCACCCCGGCGGAGGCCGTCGCGGCGTACCGCAAGCAGGCCGCCTCGAAGTCCGACGTCGAGCGGCAGGCCGAGGCCAAGGACAAGACCGGCGTCTTCACCGGCGAGTACGCCCTCAACCCGGTCAGCGGCGCGAAGGTCCCGGTCTTCATCGCCGACTACGTGCTGATGGGCTACGGCACCGGCGCGATCATGGCCGTCCCCGCGCACGACAGCCGCGACTTCGAGTTCGCGCGCGCGTTCGAGCTGCCGATGCGCTGCGTCGTCCAGCCGACCGACGGCCGCGGGACCGACCCGGCCGAATGGGACGCGGCGTTCGTCTCCTACGACGCGGAGCTGGTCAACTCGGCCGGCGAGGGCATCTCCCTGGACGGCCTGGGCGTCGCCGAGGCCAAGGCCGCCATCACCGACTGGCTGGCCGAGCGCGGCATCGGCGAGGGCACCGTCAACTTCCGTCTGCGCGACTGGCTGTTCAGCCGCCAGCGGTACTGGGGCGAGCCTTTCCCGATCGTCTACGACGAGGACGGCGTCGCGCACTCGCTGCCCGAGTCGATGCTGCCGCTGGAGCTGCCCGAGGTCGAGGACTACTCGCCGCGCACCTTCGAGCCGGACGACGCGCTGTCGCAGCCGGAGACCCCGCTGTCGCGCAAGGCCGACTGGGTCAACGTGGAGCTGGACCTGGGCGACGGGCGCGGCGTGCGCTCGTACCGCCGCGAGACCAACACCATGCCGAACTGGGCCGGCTCCTGCTGGTACGAGCTGCGCTACCTGGACCCGAACAACGCGTCGGCCCTGGTGGACCCGGAGATCGAGCAGTACTGGATGGGTCCCCGCGAGGGTCAGCCGCACGGCGGCGTCGACCTGTACGTGGGCGGCGCCGAGCACGCGGTGCTGCACCTGCTGTACGCGCGCTTCTGGTCCAAGGTGCTGTTCGACCTGGGCCACGTCTCCTCGGTCGAGCCGTTCCACAAGCTGTTCAACCAGGGCATGATCCAGGCGTACGTCTACCGCGACGAGCGCGGGTTCCCGGTCACGGCCACCGAGGTCGAGGAGCGCGACGGCAAGTTCTTCTTCGAGGGCGAGCCGGTCAAGCGCGAGCTGGGCAAGATGGGCAAGTCCCTGAAGAACGCCGTCACGCCCGACGAGATCTGCGAGGAGTACGGCGCCGACACGCTGCGCCTGTACGAGATGGCCATGGGCCCGCTGGACGTCTCGCGTCCGTGGGACACCCGGGCCGTGGTGGGCCAGTACCGGCTGCTGCAGCGCCTGTGGCGCAACATCGTGGACGAGGAGACGGGCGCGGTGACGGTCGTCGACGCCGAGCCCGCCGAGGACACGCTGCGCGCGCTGCACAAGGCGATCGACGGGGCCGGCGCGGACCTGGCGGCGCTGCGGTTCAACACCGCCATCGCGAAGATCACCGAGCTGAACAACGCGCTGACGAAGGCGGGCCGGCCGCTGGAGCGGTCCGTGGCGGAGCGGCTGGTGCTGCTGATCGCGCCGCTGGCCCCGCACATCGCGGAGGAGCTGTGGCAGCGGCTGGGGCACGGCGATTCGGTGGTGCACCAGGACTTCCCGGTCGCGGACCCGGCGTACGTCGTGGACGAGACCGTGACCTGCGTGGTGCAGATCAAGGGCAAGGTCAAGGCACGGCTGGAGGTGCCGCCGACGATCTCCGAGGGCGACCTGGAGAAGCTGGCGCTGGGCGACGAGGCGGTCGTGGCGGCGCTGGGCGGTGCGGAGATCCGCAAGGTGATCGTACGCGCGCCCAAGCTGGTGAACATCGTCGTGTGACCGCTTTAGGGGCCCTCTGAGGGTGATCCCGTACGGGCAGGTTGGGGGTTCGATGGGAACCCCCAACCTGCCCGTGGCGTTTACGGTGGAGGGGACGGAAAAAGGCAGGGGAAGGGGAGCCTCATGGAGGCCGGAGCGTTGGTCATCATCTTTGCCCTCTTGATGCTGTTCGCCTTCCTGGGTCTGGGGGCATGGGCCACGACGAAGGCGGTCGGCGCGGCGAAGCGCGGCGTGGACCGGACGATCACGCAGGCCCGCCGGACCGTCGAGGACACCACCCTGAAGGCCAAGAGCCTCGGCCAGATCGGGGTCACGGCGTCGCTGGCACAGCTGCGCCTGGACCTGCGGACGTCGATGCGGGCCACGCAGCAGGCCCTGCAGGACGGGGTGCGCTCCGACCCCTCGCTGAAGGAGTCCATTGGGCTGTTCGAGCGGCTGAGCGCGCACGGCCGCGAGCTGGATGACGAGCTGCGGCGCCTGGAACAGGAACCGGACCGCAAGCGGACCGCCGAGATGCTCCCCGAGCTGCGGGAACGTGCCGCCAAGATCAAGCAGTCGGCGGATTCGCTGCGCTGGGCCGCGCGGGAGCGGGCGCGCCGCTTCTCCGCGGATGAGCTGTCGTCGCTGTCCGATCAGATCGAGGTCGAGTCGGGGGCGCTGCGGGACTGGTCGCGGGAGCCGGCGGACGACCTGGCGGCCGCCGCGGCCGCCTGGGACGCGGCGCAGACCCCGCCGGGGGCTGCTCCGGGCCGGGGCGCGCAGGCGGAGCCGGGCCCGGCGGCGCTGAAACCGTCCGCCCCGGCGCCCTCGTACCCGTGGCAGAAGACGCCGCGCCCCGAGGCCACGACCTGAGGCGGCGGTCCGGGCGCTGACCGGGCCGGGGCCGGGGCCGGGGCCGAGCCGGGTGCCCGGCGACCGATTTCGCTCGGACGCGGGTTCGGGTTGCCCCGGGGGCGCGTGAGGCGTGTGTGCCGGTTCGGGTGGGCCCGGGCTGCCGTCGGACCGCCACGGGCGGTAACCTCCGGCTCATGTCCCGCCATGTCGCGATCGTCACCGATTCCACGGCCTACCTGCCCCACCCGGCGATGGCGCGGCACGGGATCACCTCCGTCCCCCTCACCGTGGTGCTCGGCGACGAGGCCTTGGAGGAGGGCACCGAGATCTCGGCCCGCAGCCTCGCCGTGGCCCTGCAGAAGCGCAGGTCCGTCACCACCTCGCGCCCCAGTCCGGAGATGTTCGTACGCGCCTACCGGGCGGCCGCCGACGGGGGGGCCACGGGCATCGTGAGCCTGCACCTGTCCGCCGAGTTCTCCGGCACCTACGACGCCGCCGTGGTCGCCGCCAAGACGGCCTCCGTACCGGTGCGCGTCGTCGACACCGGCATGGTCGCGATGGCCCTCGGCTTCTGCGCGCTCGCCGCCGCCGAGGCGGCCGAGGCCGGCGGTTCCGTCGACGAGGCCGTGGCCGCCGCCGAGAAGCGCGCCGCCGACATGTCCGCGTACTTCTACGTCGACACCCTCGACTACCTCCGCCGCGGCGGCCGGATCGGCGCCGCGCAGGCCCTGCTCGGCTCGGCCCTCGCGGTGAAGCCGCTGCTGACGCTGGACGGCGGGCGGATCGAGATGCTGGAGAAGGTGCGCACGGCCTCGAAGGCCATCGCCCGCCTGGAGGAACTCGCCGTCGAGCGGGCGGGCACGGCCAGCGTGGACGTCGCCGTGCACCACCTGGCGGCCCCGGAGCGGGCCGAGAAGCTGGCGCAGCGGCTGCGCGAGCGCATCCCCGGCCTGGTCGAGCTGCACGTCAGCGAGGTCGGCGCGGTGATCGGCGCGCACACCGGGCCGGGCCTGCTCGCGGCGGTCGTGTCCCCCCGCTGATCACCGGAACGGGTGGCCGGGATATCCACAACGCGGTGGTCATCCACCGGAATTGAGGGGTCCGAACGGGGATCGGGAGCGGCCCCTACCGTCGTGGCATGACGACTCGAACGCGTACTCCCCGACCGGCCGGCGCCACCAGTGGCCCCGGCCGCCGCCCCCTCTCCGACGGCCGACTGCGGCATCGCGGCGGTGCCCGCCGGGGTGCGGATCCGCACCCCGATCCCGTCGCGATGCGGCGCCGGGCCGAGGCCCTGCTGGGCGGCGGTGAGCCCGCCCCGCCGCGTCCCGCCCCGCCGCCTCCGGAGCCCGTGGAGCCTGTGGCCGAGCCCGCTCTCTTACGCGCCGCTGCCGCTGCCGCGCCGCCCGTGGCACCGCCTCCGGAGCCGGCGGAGCAGCCCGCGCCGGCCGCCCGGGTGCCCCGGAGCCTTGCCGTGCGGGAGCGGCTGCCGATGTGGCTGCAGGCCCGGTGCGGGGTGGAGCCGCGGGCGGTGGCCGCCGTGGGGGTGGTGCTCGTCGCCGCCGTCGGGTTCGCCGCGCAGCAGTACTGGTCGGGCCGCCCGCAGCCGGTGACCGCGCCGGCCGTGGTCGCCCCGGTGTCGGCGCCGGTGTCGGCGCCGACACCGGCCCCCGGGGCCGGGGGCAGCCGGATCGTGGTGGACGTCAGCGGCAAGGTCCGGGACCCCGGGATCCGCCGGCTGCCCGCCGGGTCCCGCGTGGAGGACGCGCTGGCCGCCGCCGGGGGAGTGCGCCCGGGTACGGACACCGGCGGGCTGAACCGGGCCCGGGTGCTGGTGGACGGCGAGCAGGTACTCGTCGGCGCCCCCGCGCCGCCGGTCCCGGGCGCTTCCGGGCCGGGGGCCGGGCCGCTGAGCCTCGGCAGTGCCACCGTCGATCAACTGGACGGCCTGCCCGGCGTGGGCCCCGTGCTCGCGCAGCACATCGTGGACTTCCGCACCGCGCGCGGGGGCTTCCGGTCGGTGGAGGACCTCCGCCAGGTGAACGGCATCGGCGAGCGCCGCTTCGCCGACCTCCGCAAGCTGGTGCGGCCGTGAACGGCCCGGGGGCGCGGGGGCCGGGCCCGGAGAGCGCCCCGGCGGACCTGCGGCTCGTGGCGCCGGCCGTGGCCGCCTGGGTGGCGGCGGCCCTCGCGCTCGACGCGCCGGCCGGCTGGACCGCTGCCGGGGTGGGGCTGGGCGTGACCGGCGCGGGACTGCTGATGCTGGCCGGCTGCCGTCGAAGCCCGCGGTCCCCGTGGCGGCCCGCCACGGCCGCCGCCGCGGCCCTGCTGTGCGCCGCCGCGGCGGCCGGGGTGGCGGGACTCCAGCGGGCCGAGGCACGGGCCGGGCCGGTGGAGGCGCTGGCCCGGGAGCACGCCCGGGTGTCCCTGGAGCTCACCGTCGCCTCCGACCCGCGCACCGTCGGCGGCGGGCAGGGGCCGCCGCTGCTGATGCTGGACGCGGTGGTGACCCGGGTGACCGAGCCCGACGGGTCGCGGACCCGGGTCGAGACCCCGGTACGCGTCCTGGCCGGGCATCCCGACTGGGCCCGGCTACAGCCCTCGACGCGGGTGGCGGTCGTCGCCCGGCTGGCCCCGGCCCGGGGCGGGGAGCGGGCCGTCGCGCTGGTCCGGCCGCCGGGCGGCACCCCGCCCGGGGTGAGAGGCGGCCCCGACGCCGCGCAGCGCGTCGCGGGGAGCCTGCGGGCCGGGCTGCGCACCGCCACCGAGGGGCTCCCGGCGGATGCCAGGGCCCTGCTGCCCGGGCTGGTGGTCGGGGACACCTCACGGGTCCCGCCCGACCTGCACGAGGCGTTTCGGGCGACCGACCTGCTGCACCTGCTGGCTGTGTCGGGCTCCAACCTGACCGTGGTCCTGTTCCTGCTCATCGGGCCCCCGGCCACCGCCCAGCACGCGGAGCGGCGTGGGCTGGCACCCCGGCTCGGGCTCTCCCTGCGGGCGACGGCCCTGAGCGGCGCGGCCCTGACGCTGGCGTTCGTGGTGGTGTGCCGGCCGGAGCCGAGCGTGCTGCGGGCCGCCGCCTGCGGGGCGGTCACCCTGCTGGCCCTCGCGACCGGGCGGCGCAGGTCCCTGATCCCCGCGCTGGCCGCCGCCGTGCTGTGCCTCGTGCTGTACGAGCCCTGGCTGGCCCGGAGCTACGGCTTCCTGCTCTCCGTCCTGGCCACCGGGGCCCTCTTGACCCTCGGGCCCCGGTGGAGCGAGGCCCTCCGGCGGCGCGGGGTGCGGCCCCGCCTCGCCGAGGCACTGGGGGCCGCCGCGGCCGCCCAGGCGGTGTGCGCGCCGGTCGTCGCGATGATCTCCGCCCGGGTGAGCCTCGTGGCGGTGCCGTGCAACCTGCTGGCGGAGCTCGCGGCGGGTCCGGCGACCGTGCTCGGCTTCGCGACCCTCGCGACGGCGCCGCTCTGCATGTCGGCGGCGCGGCTGCTCGCCTGGTGCGCGGGGGTGCCGGCCGGGTGGATCGCCGCCGTGGCGCGCGCCGGGGCGGGGTTTCGGGGCGCGGAGCTGGCCTGGCCCGGCGGGGTCACCGGAGGCCTGTTGCTGGCCGCCGCCACGCTGGCCGTGGTGGGCCTCGGGGGCTGGTTCGGCCGCCGGAAGTGGGCCTGCGCCGCGGTGGCCCTGCTGCTGCTCCTCGCCGTGCTGCGGCCGCCGCAGCTCACCCGTGGCCTCACCGGCTGGCCGCCGCCCGACTGGAGCTACGTCCAGTGCGCCGTGGGCCAGGGTGATGCCGCGGTGCTCGCCGTCGGCCCGGGCACGGCCCTGGTGGTCGACGCGGGCCCGGAACCGGGACCGGTGGACGACTGCCTGCGCATCCTGGGGGTGCGCCGGGTGCCGCTGCTCCTGCTGACGCACTTTCACGCGGATCACGTGGGCGGCCTCTCCGGGGTGCTGCGGGGCCGGGCCGTGGGTGTGATTCAGACCACCGCCCTGGCGGAGCCGCCCGGGCAGGCGGAGTCCGTCCGGCGGACCGCGGCGGCCGCCGGTGTGCCGGTGGTCACGGCGTCGGCGGGGGAGCGGCGGCGGGCCGGGCCGCTGGAGTGGGAGGTGCTCTGGCCGCCGCCCGAGGGCCCGCCGCCGGACGGCCCGAACGACGCGAGCGTGGCCCTGCTGGTCCGCGCTCCGGGGCTGACGCTGCTGCTGCTCGGCGATCTCGAACCACCCGCCCAGCAGGCCCTGCTGAAGGCCCGTCCGGAGCTGGGCCCGGTGGATGTGCTCAAGGTCGCCCACCACGGTTCCGCGCACCAGGACCCGGCCCTGCAGGCCCGGGTCAGGCCCCGGATCGCGATCGTTCCCGTCGGCGCGGGGAATCGCTACGGGCACCCCGCACCGGATACGCTCGCGCGGCTGCGGGCCTTGGGGGCGACAGTCCTGCGCACCGATACGGACGGCTCCGTGGCCATCTCCGGAAGCGGCGCGGGGATGAGGGCCTTTCCGGCCGGACGGCGCCGGATGCGGCGCGGGCATACCGGGCCGCACCGCTCTGTTTGCCCACAACCCGACAGCATGATCGAATGCGTTTTCGCCAGAGCGGTCCACGTTCATACAGCACGGGGGTGCATCAACCATGTTCGGACGTCGACGGGGGATGGAGACGGCCGGAAGTGCCAGCTCACACACATCCGCGACCTTGTCATTGCCGCCCACGGCGGGGCTCTTGAGCTGCCGGGTGCTGGACACCGTCCATCAGCCCATCCGGCAGGCCAAGTTCGAGGTGACCGACCCGATCGGGAGACGGATCGTCAGCGGCGAGACCGACCCGTTCGGCGGGCTCACCGCCGCCCTGCCGGAGGGCGAGTACCGGCTCTCCGTCACGGCCGAGGGCTACGCGCCGTTCCACGGGGCGACGCTCGTCGGGGACCCGGCGCAGCCGGGCACGGGGGAGATCATCCTCGACGCGGTGGAGCCTCCGCTGCTGCCCGCGCCGGGGCACTGGGAACTCGACCCGGCGCACTCCTCGATCGCCTTCACGGCGCGGCACATCGGCTTCGCCCGGATCCACGGCCGGTTCAACACCTTCGCGGGCGCGGTCCGGATAGCCGATCACATGGAGGACTCCTCCATGCACGTCATCATCGACGCGGCGAGCATCGACACCAGGCTGCGGATGCGGGACGACCACCTGCGGTCCGCGGACTTCCTGGACTCGGCCCGGTACCCGACGGTGGAGTTCTACAGCGAGCGCTTCATCCACCGGGGCGGCAGCCGCTGGGCCGTCGCGGGCGCCCTGACGCTCCACGGCGTGAGCCGCTCGGTGACCCTGGACACCCAGTACCTCGGCCTCGGCACGGGGCTGGAGGGCGAGCCCCGCGCGGCCTGCCGGGCCACGGCCGAACTGGACCGCGAGGACTTCACCCTGAACTGGCAGTCGGTGCTGGCCCAGGGGATCGCCGCGGTCGGCGGGCAGGTGGAAGTGGAGCTGGACGTCCAGATCGTCCACAAGGCGTAGGGCCCGGGCGCGGGCTCCTAGGGAGCCTCCAGCCAGCCCTCGTACTCGGAGGCGAGGGCGTCCAGGGCGGTCGGGTCGAGCCCTTCCCGCGGGTCCTCGACGACCACCAGCCACTGGGCGTCCTCCGCGTCGTCCTCGCCGGCCAGGGCGTCGCGGACCAGTCGCGGATCCTCGGACAGCCCGAAGCGGTCGACGACCTCCTGCGCCACCTCCTCGGCGGCGTCGCGGTCGGGCAGCACCAGTACATGTCGCAGGTTCACCCGACCATTCTCGGGCACGAGTCGGGCGGCGCCGGGGCGGGGGAGGCTGTCAGTGCGGCATGGGATGCTGGAGCCGATGGCCACCAGGAAGAACTCCACCGACGATCCGCTCGCTCCGCTCACCCTCGCGGTGGGGCAGGAGGACCTGCTCCTCGACCGTGCCGTGCGGGAGGTGGTGGCGGCCGCCCGGGCCGTCGACCCCGACACGGACGTCCGGGACCTCATGCCCGAGCAGCTCCAGCCCGGCACGCTGGCCGAGCTGACGAGCCCCTCGCTCTTCTCCGAGCGCAAGGTCCTGACCGTGCGCAACGCGCAGGACCTGTCCGCCGACACCGTGAAGGAAGTCAAGGCGTACCTCGCGGCGCCGTACGAGGAGATCACCCTCGTCCTCCTCCACGCCGGCGGAGTCAAGGGCAAGGGCCTGCTGGATGCGGCGCGGAAGGCGGGTGCCCGGGAGGTCGCCTGCCCGAAGATGACCAAGGCGGCGGACCGGCTCTCGTTCGTACGGGGCGAGTTCCGGACGCTGGGGCGGTCTGCGACCCCCGAGGCGTGCCAGACGCTGGTCGACGCGATCGGCAGCGACCTGCGGGAGCTGGCGAGCGCGGCGGCGCAGCTGTGCGCGGACGTCGAGGGCACCATCGACGAGGCCGTGGTGGGCCGCTACTACACGGGCCGGGCGGAGGCCTCCAGCTTCACGGTCGCCGACCGCGCGGTCGAGGGGCGGGCAGCCGAGGCCCTCGAAGCCCTGCGCTGGTCCCTGTCCACGGGGGTGGCGCCGGTACTGATCACCAGCGCGCTGGCCCAGGCGGTGCGGGCCATCGGCAAGCTCGCCTCGGCCCCGCGCGGGGCCCGCCCGGGCGACCTGGCGCGGGACCTGGGAATGCCGCCGTGGAAGATCGACCGGGTCCGGCAGCAGATGCGGGGCTGGTCGGCGGACGGAGTCGCGGACGCGTTGCGCGCCGTGGCCGCGGCGGATGCCGGGGTCAAGGGCGGCGGCGACGATCCCGAGTACGCCCTGGAAAAGGCGGTCGTGGCCGTGGCCCGTGCGGCGCGGCCGCAGCGGCGGTAGCCCTTCCGCCGGGGCGGCGCGGTCGCCTCGTCACGGGGGAGCCCCGTCGCCCGACCGGCCCCGGTCGACCGTCTGCCGTACGCCTGCTGCCGGGTGCTGGTGCGTGGTGGGGGCGCCGCGCGGGTTCACCCTCCCCGGCCTTCGCACGCCTCTCGTCTGCTGCGCCGTTGTCGGGGGCGCTGCCCCCGAACCCCCGCGCCTCAAACGCCGGCGGGGCTGGGTGGTGCGGCGGGGCCGGAGGGTGCGGTCGGGCTGGGTGGTGCGGCGGGGGGAAAGGCGAAGGCCCCGGCTGTCCCCCTGGGGAAGGAGGGCGGCCGGGGCCTTCGGTTACTGCTTGTGTTGCGCCGCACCCGCGTGGCGAACGCTTCGTGTGCGGCGCGGGGTGCCGGTCAGGAGTGGGAGAGAGGGCCCACTGGATCCCTACCCGGCTTTCGCATCAGGGAGCTCAGCCCTGCAGGGTGGCGACCTTGGAGGCCAGCGCCGACTTCTTGTTGGCGGCGGCGTTCTTGTGGATGACACCCTTCGAGACAGCCTTGTCGAGCGCACGCGCGGCGTCACGGGAAGCCACGGTGGCCTTCTCGACATCACCGGCGAGGACGGCCTCGCGGGCCTTGCGGATCGCGGTCTTGAGCGAGGACTTGACGGCCTTGTTGCGCAGGCGCGCCTTCTCGTTCGTCTTGTTCCGCTTGATCTGGGACTTGATGTTCGCCACGAAAGAGCCTTTGCAGGTTCAGAGATTTGATCTTCGGATTGTGTCCCGACAGCTGAGAGGGCATACGAGACACAGCTGCCCAGGCTACCAGGCAGGCTCCGACCGGCCCAAACCGAGCGCACTGCCCCGTCCATGGGACCATGGGAGCCTGCGTACAGATCCGACATCGCGCGCCGACGAGGGCGACGAGATTCGAACCTTCGCTCAGACTTCGTTCCGACCGCGACCCGAGAATCAGGACACTGCGTGCCCGCCATCCCCAGCCACGTGCCCGAGCCGAGCCGTACCGACCCGGCGCTGATCCGCAACTTCTGCATCATCGCGCACATCGACCACGGCAAGTCGACCCTCGCCGACCGGATGCTTCAGCTCACCGGCGTCGTCGACCAGCGGCAGATGCGCGCCCAGTACCTCGACCGCATGGACATCGAGCGTGAGCGCGGCATCACGATCAAGTCGCAGGCGGTCCGTCTGCCCTGGGCGCCCACCGAGGGTGAGGGCAAGGGCAAGGCGCACGTCCTGAACATGATCGACACCCCCGGGCACGTCGACTTCACCTACGAGGTCTCGCGCTCGCTGGCCGCCTGCGAGGGCACGGTCCTCCTGGTGGACGCCGCCCAGGGCATCGAGGCGCAGACCCTCGCCAACCTGTACCTGGCGATGGAGAAGGACCTCGCGATCGTGCCGGTCCTGAACAAGATCGACCTGCCGGCCGCCCAGCCGGAGAAGTTCGCCGAGGAGCTCGCGAACCTGGTCGGCTGCCAGCCCGAGGACGTGCTGCGCGTCTCCGCGAAGACCGGTGTCGGCGTGGACGCCCTGCTCGACAGGATCGTCGCCACCGTCCCGGCGCCGGTCGGCGTCAAGGACGCCCCGGCGCGCGCGATGATCTTCGACTCGGTCTACGACTCGTACCGCGGTGTCGTCACGTACGTCCGTGTGGTCGACGGCCAGCTCAACAAGCGCGAGCGCATCCGGATGATGTCCACCGGCGCCACGCACGAGCTGCTGGAGATCGGTGTCTCCTCCCCGGAGATGACCCCGTCCGACGGCATCGGCGTCGGCGAGGTCGGCTACATCATCACCGGCGTGAAGGACGTCCGTCAGTCCAAGGTCGGTGACACCATCACCAGCCTGCACAACGGCGCGACCGAGGCCCTCGGCGGCTACAAGGACCCGCGCCCGATGGTCTTCTCGGGTCTGTACCCGCTCGACGGCTCGGACTACCCGGACCTGCGCGAGGCCCTGGACAAGCTGCAGCTCAACGACGCCGCGCTCGTCTACGAGCCGGAGACCTCGGCGGCGCTCGGCTTCGGCTTCCGCGTCGGCTTCCTCGGCCTGCTGCACCTGGACGTGGTCCGCGAGCGCCTGGAGCGCGAGTTCGGCCTCGACCTGATCGCCACCGCACCCAACGTGGTGTACCGGGTGGTCATGGAGGACGGCAAGGAAGTCACCGTCACCAACCCGAGCGAGTTCCCCGAGGGCAAGATCTCGGACGTGTTCGAGCCGGTCGTACGGGCCACCCTGCTCGCGCCCTCCGAGTTCATCGGCGCGATCATGGAGCTGTGCCAGCAGCGCCGCGGCACCCTCCTCGGCATGGACTACCTCTCCGAGGACCGCGTCGAGATCCGCTACACCCTTCCGCTCGCCGAGATCGTCTTCGACTTCTTCGACCAGCTGAAGTCCAAGACGCGCGGCTACGCCTCGCTCGACTACGAGCCCACCGGCGAGCAGGCCTCCGGCCTGGTCAAGGTCGACATCCTGCTGCACGGCGACAAGGTCGACGCCTTCTCCGCCGTCACGCACAAGGACGCGGCCTACGCCTACGGCGTGCGCCTGGTCGCCAAGCTGCGCGAGCTCATCCCGCGGCAGGCCTTCGAGATCCCGATCCAGGCCGCGATCGGCTCCCGCGTCATCGCCCGCGAGACCATCCGCGCCATCCGCAAGGACGTCCTCGCCAAGTGCTACGGCGGTGACATCTCCCGTAAGCGGAAGCTGCTGGAGAAGCAGAAGGAAGGCAAGAAGCGGATGAAGATGGTCGGCTCCGTGGAGGTCCCGCAGGAGGCCTTCATCGCGGTGCTGTCCAGCGACGACTCCGGCGGCAAGAAGAAGTAGCGCCGTATGCGAAACAGGCCCCCGTGCGGACGCGCGGGGGCCTGTTTCGTTATGAATCGGCCGCCCGCTGGCCCTTACGCGCCAGGCGGAGGGCCCCTAGTCTGATCTCTGGTTACTCGCCGGTTACCAAAGCATCGAGTCACTGTTCAGCCCAGAGTCACTTGCCCAATGCAGGCCCTGCCGCGTGGTCCGGAGGACGTCCGTGAGCGACACACAGACCTTGATCGAGAACCGCCCGCCCACCGTGGCGGCCCTGTTCCTTGAGCGTGTCGCCGCCACGCCGGACGCGGAGGCCTACCGGTTCCCGGTCCCCGCGGCCGGCGGCGAGGGCCCCGACGAATGGAAGTCGCTCAGCTGGGGGCAGGCCGCCGAGCGCGTCTTCGCCATCGCGGCCGGTCTGGTCGACCTCGGGCTCGCGTCCGAGCAGCGGGTCGCCCTCGCCTCCGGCACCCGGGTCGAGTGGATCCTCGCCGACCTCGGGGTGATGTGCGCGGGCGGCGCGGTCACCACCATCTACCCCAGCACCAACGCCGAGGAGTCGGCCTACATCCTCGCCGACTCGGACAGCCACGTACTGATCGCCGAGGACGCCTCGCAGCTCGCCAAGGCCCGCGAGCGCCGCGCCGACCTGCCCGCGCTGTCGCACGTGGTGGTCATGGAGAGCGCCGACGCGATCGCGGCCGAGGGCGATCCGGAAGGCTGGGTGCTCTCCCTCGCCGACCTGGAGGCGCGCGGCAGGGAGTACCTCGCCAAGAACCCCGAGGCGGTCAAGGAGCGGATCGGGGCGATCACCGCCGACCAGCTCGCCACCCTGATCTACACCTCGGGCACCACCGGCCGCCCCAAGGGCGTACGGCTGCCGCACGACAACTGGTCGTACATGGCCAAGGCCACCGTCGCGACCGGGATGATCACCAGCGAGGACGTCCAGTACCTGTGGCTGCCGCTGGCGCACGTCTTCGGCAAGGTGCTCACCTCCGGCCAGATCGAGGTCGGGCACGTCACCGCCGTGGACGGCCGGATCGACAAGATCATCGAGAACCTGCCGGTGGTCCAGCCGACCTACATGGCCGCCGTCCCGCGCATCTTCGAGAAGGTCTACAACGGGGTCGCGGCCAAGGCCCGGGCCGGCGGCGGCGCCAAGTACAAGATCTTCCAGTGGTCGGTCGGCGTCGCCCGCGAGTACGCCAAGGTCACCCAGGACAACTACCGGCGCACCGGCAACGCCACCGCCCCGTTCGGCCTCACCACCAAGCACAAGATCGCCGACGCGCTGGTCTACTCCAAGCTCCGCGAGGCCTTCGGCGGCCGGCTGCGCGCCGCCGTCTCCGGCGCCTCCGCCCTGGCCCCCGAGATCGGCTACTTCTTCTCCGGCGCGGGCATCAACATCCTGGAGGGCTACGGACTGACCGAGTCCAGCGCCGCCTCCTTCGTCAACCCGGGCGAGGCCTACCGCACCGGCACCGTCGGCAAGCCGCTACCCGGCACCGAGGTCCGCATCGCCGACGACGGCGAGATCCTGCTGCGCGGCCCCGGCATCATGCAGGGCTACCACGGCCAGCCCGAGAAGACCGCCGAGGTGCTGGAGCCGGACGGCTGGCTGCACACCGGTGACATCGGCGAGCTGTCGCCCGACGGCTATCTGCGGATCACCGACCGCAAGAAGGACCTGATCAAGACCTCGGGCGGCAAGTACGTCGCCCCGGCGGAGATCGAGGGCCAGTTCAAGGCGATCTGCCCGTACGTCTCCAGCATCGTGGTGCACGGCGCGGACCGGAACTTCTGCTCGGCGCTGATCGCCCTCGACGGGCCGTCGATCCTGGTCTGGGCCGCCGAGAACGGCCTGGAGGGCAAGACGTACGCCGAGATCGTGGCCGCGCCGGAGACGAACCGGATGGTCGAGACGTACGTACAGACCCTGAACGCGGGCCTCCAGCGCTGGCAGACCGTGAAGCAGTTCCGGCTGCTGCCGCGCGACCTGGACGTCGAGCACGGCGACCTCACGCCCAGCCTCAAGCTGAAGCGGCCGGTCGTCGAGCGCGAGTTCAAGCACCTGATCGAGGAGATGTACGCCGGGACGCGCGAGGCGTAAACGACCTTCGGGCGGTGCGGGACAATGGGCGCATGCCTTCCGCACTGCCCGACGGTGAACCCATGCCCGAAGACGGCTCGCTGCCGTCGCACGCCCTGGCGGGTGCCGGGGACCGGCCGCTCGGGTTCTACCTGCACGTCCCGTACTGCGCCACGCGGTGCGGGTACTGCGACTTCAACACGTACACCGCGACCGAGCTGCGGGGCAGCGGTGGCGTGCTCGCCTCCCGCGAGAACTACGCCGACACCCTGATCGACGAGGTGCGCCTCGCGCGGAAGGTGCTGGGCGACGACCCGCGCCCCGTACGGACCGTCTTCGTGGGCGGCGGCACGCCGACGCTGCTGCCGGCCGGGGACCTCGTACGGATGCTCGCGGCGATCCGCGACGAGTTCGGGCTGGCCGAGGACGCCGAGGTCACCACGGAGGCGAATCCGGAGTCGGTCGACCCGCGGTACCTGGAGGAGCTGCGGGCCGGGGGCTTCAACCGGGTCTCCTTCGGCATGCAGAGCGCCAGGCAGCACGTCCTGAAGGTGCTGGACCGCACGCACACGCCGGGGCGGCCCGAGGCGTGTGTCGCGGAGGCGCGGGCGGCGGGGTTCGAGCACGTGAACCTGGACCTGATCTACGGCACCCCGGGCGAGTCCGACGACGACTGGCGGGCCTCTCTGGAGGCCGCGCTCGGTGCGGGGCCGGACCACGTGTCGGCGTACGCGCTGATCGTGGAGGAAGGCACCCAGCTGGCGCGGCGGATCCGGCGGGGCGAGGTCCCGATGACGGACGACGACGTGCACGCGGACCGGTACCTGATCGCGGACTCGGTGATGGCCGAGGCGGGGTACTCCTGGTACGAGGTGTCGAACTGGGCCACCTCGGAGGCGGGGCGCTGCCTGCACAACGAGCTGTACTGGCGCGGGGCCGACTGGTGGGGCGCGGGTCCCGGGGCGCACTCGCACGTGGGCGGGGTGCGGTGGTGGAACGTGAAGCACCCCGGCGCGTACGCGGCGGCCCTGGCCGGGGGGCGGTCCCCGGGGGCGGGGCGGGAGCTGCTGTCCGCGGAGGACCGGCGGGTGGAGCGGATCCTGCTGGAGCTGCGGCTGGTGGACGGCTGCCCGCTGGCGCTGCTGGCCCCCGCCGGGCTGGCCGCGGCCGGGCGGGCGCTGGCGGACGGCCTGCTGGAGCCCGGCCCCTACGCGGCGGGCCGCGCCGTCCTGACCCTCCGCGGCCGTCTCCTGGCCGACGCGGTCGTCCGCGACCTGGTCGACTGACCCCTCGCGGGCCCCGGCCGGGGCCCGCGAGGGCGGGTCAGCTCGTGACGTGGTCGATGAGGTGTTCCACAGCGCCGAGGAGGGTGGGCTCCAGGTCCTTGTACGACGTCACGCGGGACAGGATGTGCTGCCAGGCCGCCCCGGTGTTCTCCGGCCAGCCCAGCGCCCGGCAGATGCCCGTCTTCCAGTCCTGGCCCGGCGGGATCACCGGCCACGCCGCGATGCCCAGGGCCGACGGCTTCACCGCCTGCCAGACGTCCACGTACGGGTGGCCCACGATCAGGACGTGCGGGGAGGTCACCGACGCCGCGATGCGGGACTCCTTCGAGCCCGGGACCAGGTGGTCGACCAGGACGCCGAGACGGGCGTCCGCGGCCGGGGCGAAATCGGCGACGACGGCGGGAAGGTCGTCGATGCCCTCCAGGTACTCCACCACCACGCCCTCGATCCGCAGGTCGTCGCCCCAGACCCGCTCCACCAGCTCCGCGTCGTGCCGCCCCTCGACGTAGATCCGGCCCGCCCGCGCCACCCGCGCCCGCGCCCCGGGCACGGCCACCGAGCCCGACGCCGTACGGGCCGGGGCGGCCGGCCCCCGCGCCGGGCGCGTCAGGGTGACCACCGCCCCCTCCAGCAGGAACCCGCGCGGCTCCAGCGGGAACACCCGCCGCTTGCCGAAGCGGTCCTCCAGCGTCACCGTGCCCGCCTCGCAGGCCACCACCGCGCCGCAGAAGTCCGTACCGGCCACCTCCACCACCAGGCCCGGGTCCGCCGCCACCTCCGGCACGGCTCGGGCACGCTTCCACTGCGGGGTCAGGTCGGGGGAGTACTCGCGCATCCGGCCGACGGTACGAGAGAGCCCGTGCTCACGCCTCCGACACGCCGAACCGCGCCCGCAGTGTGTCCCGTTGGGCACGCACGAAGGCCGCGCCGACCACCGCTCCGTGACCCGGCACGTACAGCGCGTCGTCACCGCCCAGCGACAGCAGCCGGTCCAGCGCCGCGGGCCACTGCCGGGGCACGGCGTCCGGGCCGGCCGACGGATCGCCCGACTCCTCCACGAGGTCCCCGCAGAACACCACCTCCCGCACACCCGGCACGAAGACCGCCAGGTCGTGCCGGGTGTGCCCGGGGCCGACGTTCGCCAGCAGCACCTGGACCCCGCCCAGGTCCAGCGTCCACTCGCCCGACACCAGGTGCTTCGGCGCCGCCAGCAGGTCCGCCGCCTCGGCGGCCTCCGCCTCCGCCAGACCGTGCCGCACCGCGTCCCCACGCAGCTCGTCGCGCCCCACCGTCAGCAGCGCGTCCAGCCCGACCGCCCCGAAGAACTCGGCCCCGGAGAACGCGGCCCCGCCCAGTACGTGATCGAAATGGCCGTGCGTGAATGCGATATGGGTCACGCGGCGGCCGGTCAGCCGCTCCGCCTCGGCTCGTACTTCCGCGCCTTCCCGCACGCACGATCCGGGATCGACGAGGAGGACCGAATCGTCCCCCACCACCAGTCCCACCGTGCAGTCCCACACCGGAAGCCGCCGCCGGCCGGCCCGCCCGGTCAACCGCTCCCAGCCCGCCTCTTCCCATCGGACGTCCATGCCGTGACGCTACCCTGGCGACCCCCCGAGCGACCGCCCTTGCCTCCGGCGTACTACCCGGCCGTACACTGACCGGGGGTTCTCTGGCACTCGTATGCCCCGAGTGCCAAACGGGCCGGTACCAAGACCGAGACCACGACCACGCATCACAGCTGGAGGTGTGCGCGATGCTCAGCGAACGCAGACTCGAAGTGCTGCGCGCCATCGTCCAGGACTACGTCGGGACGGAGGAGCCGGTCGGCTCCAAGGCGCTCACCGAGCGGCACCGGCTCGGCGTCTCGCCCGCCACCGTGCGCAACGACATGGCCGTGCTGGAGGAGGAGGGGTACATCGCCCAGCCCCACACCAGCGCCGGCCGGATCCCCACGGACAAGGGCTACCGGCTGTTCGTCGACCGGCTGGCGGGCGTCAAGCCGCTGTCGACGCCCGAGCGCCGGGCCATCCAGAACTTCCTCGACGGCGCCGTGGACCTCGACGACGTCGTCGGCCGTACGGTGCGGCTGCTCGCGCAGCTCACCCGGCAGGTCGCCGTCGTCCAGTACCCGTCGCTGACCCGCTCCACCGTCCGGCACGTCGAGCTGCTGTCGCTGGCCCCGGCCCGGCTGATGCTCGTACTGATCACGGACACCGGGCGGGTCGAGCAGCGGCTCGTCGACTGCCAGACCCCCTTCGGCGAGGCCTCCCTCGCCGATCTGCGGGCGCGGCTCAACAGCCGCGTCGTCGGCCGTCGGTTCACCGACGTGCCGCAGCTGGTGCAGGACCTCCCCGAATCCTTCGAGGCGGAGGACCGGGCCACGGTCTCGACCGTGCTCGCCACCCTCCTCGAAACCCTGGTCGAGGAGGCCGAGGAGCGGCTGATGATCGGCGGCACCGCCAATCTCACCCGCTTCGGACACGATTTCCCCCTGACGATCAGGCCGGTGCTCGAAGCGCTGGAGGAGCAGGTCGTGCTCCTCAAGCTGCTGGGCGAGGCCAACGAGTCGGGGATGGCCGTGAAGATCGGGCATGAGAATGCCTACGAGGGACTGAACTCCACGTCCGTCGTCTCGGTCGGCTACGGTTCGGGCGGCGAGAGTGTCGCCAAACTCGGCGTGGTCGGACCGACCCGCATGGACTACCCCGGAACGATGGGAGCGGTACGCGCAGTGGCACGTTACGTCGGACAGATCCTGGCGGAGTCGTAAGTGGCCACGGACTATTACGCGGTCCTCGGCGTACGCCGCGACGCATCGCAGGACGAGATCAAGAAGGCCTTCCGCCGCCTCGCGCGTGAGCTCCACCCGGATGTGAATCCGGACCCGAAGACGCAAGAGCGTTTCAAGGAGATCAACGCGGCGTACGAGGTTCTCTCGGATCCGCAGAAGAAGCAGGTCTACGACCTGGGCGGCGACCCGCTGTCCTCCTCGGGCGGCGGCGGTGGCGCGGGCGGATTCGGTGCGGGTGGCTTCGGCAACTTCTCCGACATCATGGACGCGTTCTTCGGCCAGTCCTCGCAGCGCGGCCCGCGCTCGCGGACCCGGCGCGGCCAGGACGCGATGATCCGCCTGGACCTGGAACTGGACGAGGCGGCCTTCGGGACGACCAAGGACATCCAGGTCGACACGGCGGTCGTCTGCAACACCTGCTCCGGCGAAGGCGCCGCCCCCGGCACCTCGGCGCAGACATGTGACATGTGCCGCGGTCGCGGTGAGGTCTCGCAGGTCACCCGGTCCTTCCTGGGCCAGGTCATGACCTCGCGCCCCTGCCCGCAGTGCCAGGGCTTCGGCACCGTGGTCCCGACCCCGTGCCCCGAGTGCGCGGGCGACGGCCGGGTCCGCTCCCGCCGCAGCCTCACGGTCAAGATCCCGGCCGGCGTCGAGAACGGCACCCGGATCCAGCTCGCGGGCGAGGGCGAGGTCGGCCCCGGCGGCGGCCCCGCCGGCGACCTGTACGTGGAGATCCACGAACTGCCGCACCCGACCTTCCAGCGGCGCGGGGACGACCTGCACTGCACCGTGACCATCCCCATGACGGCGGCGGCCCTGGGCACCAAGTGCCCGCTGGAGACGCTGGACGGCATGGAGGAGATCGACATCCGGCCCGGCACCGGATCCGGCCAGTCGATCCCGCTGCACGGGCGCGGCGTGACGCACCTGCGCGGCGGCGGCCGGGGCGACCTGATCGTCCACGTCGAGGTCACCACGCCGGGCAAGCTGGACGCCCAGCAGGAGGACCTGCTGCGCCAGCTGGCCAAGCTGCGCGGCGAGGAGCGGCCGATGGGCCAGTTCGCGCCGGGCCAGCAGGGTCTGTTCAGCCGCCTGAAGGACGCGTTCAACGGCCGCTGACGCCGAGCGCGGTCACCGTCGTACGAACCCGGTCCGGGGCGTCCCGGACCGGGTTCGGCGCTTTCGCGCCGGGCGCCCGGCGCGAAAGCGCCAGGCCGCCGAAGCGGACTATGCCAGGCGAATGCCGTGATTCGGTGCGGTGAGCGGGACATGGCACGATGCAGTCCATGTCCTCCGCACCGAACGGTCTCTACCGGTTCCCGATCGTGCAGGCTCCCATGGCGGGCGGCGCCTCCTGTCCCGCCCTCGCCGCGGCCGTGTGCGAAGCGGGCGGGCTGGGCTTCCTGGCCGGCGGCTACAAGACCGCCGACGGCATGTACCAGGAGATCAAGCAGACCCGGGGGCTGACCCGGCGGCCCTTCGGCGTGAACCTCTTCATGCCGCAGACCGGCTACGTCGACCCGGCCGCCGTCGAGGCCTACCGAGGACAGCTCGCGGGCGAGGCCAGCTGGTACGAGGTCTCCCTCGCCGCCGAGGACATCGTCGGCACCTGCGACGACGGCTACGACGCCAAGCTCGCCATCCTCCTCGAAGACCCGGTCCCGGTCGTCTCGTTCACCTTCGGCTGCCCCGCGCCCGAGGCCCTCGCCCGGCTGCGCGAGGCCGGTACGCACACCGTCGTCACCGTCACCTCGGTCGAGGAGGCCCGCGCCGCCCAGGAGGCGGGCGCCGACGCCGTCTGCGTCCAGGGCGTCGAGGCCGGCGGCCACCAGGGCACCCACCGCGACGACCCGCAGGCCGACGGCACCGCCGGCGTCGGGCTGCTCGCGCTGGTCGCGCAGGTACGGGAAGCGGTGGCCCTCCCGATCATCGCGGCGGGCGGCCTGATGCGCGGCTCGCAGATCGCGGCCGTGCTCGCGGCCGGAGCGGAGGCGGCGCAGCTCGGCACCGCGTTCCTGGCGTGCCCGGAGTCGGGGGCCCACCCGCTCCACAAGGCGGCGCTGACGGACCCGCTGTTCGTCCGCACCGAGCTGACCCGGGCGTTCTCCGGGCGGCCCGCGCGGGGTCTGGTGAACCGGTTCATGCGCGAGCACGGGCCGTACGCCCCGGCCGCGTACCCGCAGGTCCACCACCTCACCTCGGGGCTGCGCAAGGCGGCCGCGGCGGCCGGGGACCCGCAGGGCATGGCGCTGTGGGCGGGCCAGGGACACCGGCTGGCCCGGACCGTCCCGGCGGGCGATCTGGTGGAGGTGCTCGCGGCGGAACTGGCCGAGGCGCAGGGCGTGCTGAAGGAAACGCAGACGAGGAGAGTGTCATGACGGCCCCCGTGTTCGTGGTCGAAGAGGTCCCCGCGGGGCCGGAGTTCGTGCTGGACGGCCCCGAGGGCCGGCACGCGGTCTCGGTGAAGCGGCTGAACCCGGGCGAGGCGGTGGTCCTCACGGACGGCCGCGGCGGCTGGGCCGAGGCGGTCGTCAAGGCGGCGGAGGGCAAGGACCGGCTGGTCGTCGCGGTGTCCGGGGTCTTCACGGAAGCGGAGCCCGCCGTACGCATCACCGTCGTTCAGGCCCTGCCCAAGGGCGACCGGGGCGAGGTGGCGGTCGAGACGATGACCGAGACCGGCGTGGACGCGATCGTGCCGTGGCAGGCCTCGCGGTGCATCACCCAGTGGCGCGGCGACCGGGGCGCGAAGTCCCTGGCGAAGTGGCGGGGCACGGCCCGCGAGGCGGGCAAGCAGTCCCGCCGGGTCAGCTTCCCGGAGGTCGCCGAGGCCATGTCCACGAAGCAGGTCGCGGCGCTGCTCGCGGACGCCGACCTGGCGATGGTGCTGCACGAGGACCGGGACGCGCCCTCGCAGGCGCTGGCGACGGCCGAGCTGCCCGCCGCCGGGTCGATCGTGCTGGTGGTCGGCCCGGAGGGCGGCGTCTCCCCGGAGGAGCTGGCCGCCTTCGCCGCCGTCGGCGCCCACCCCTACCGGCTGGGCCGCCCGGTCCTGCGCACCTCCACCGCCGGCACCGCGGCGACGGCGGTCCTGCTCGCCCGGACGGGCCGCTGGTCCTGACCTCCCGGGGGGTGGTGGGCCCCCGGACCGGGAGGGGTGGTGGATACGATGCCCCGACCGATCCAACGTCACGGGAGGCGAACGCAATGGCCGGGGAACCGCAGGCCGACTGCCTGTTCTGCAAGATCGTCGCAGGGTCCATCCCGGCGACCGTGGTAGGGGAGACCGAGACCACCCTCGCCTTCCGGGACATCAACCCGCAGGCGCCCACGCACGTGCTCGTGATCCCGCGCGTCCACTACCCCGACGCCGCCTCCCTCGCGGCCGCCGAACCCGCCGTCGCCGCCGACGTGCTGGCCGAGGCGGGCCGGATCGCCGCCGAGGAGAAGATCGACGGCCACGGCTACCGGATCGTCTTCAACACCGGCGCCGGCGCGGGCCAGACCGTCTTCCACGCCCACGCCCACCTCATCGGGGGCCGCGGCCTCCAGTGGCCCCCCGGATAGCCCGTGTCCGTACGAGAGTTCGTGGTGCTGGGCACCGCCAGCCAGGTGCCCACCCGCCACCGCAACCACAACGGCTACCTGCTGCGCTGGGACGGCGAGGGCATCCTCTTCGACCCGGGCGAGGGCACGCAGCGCCAGATGCTGCGCGCCGGGGTCGCCGCGCACGACATCAACCGGATCTGTGTCACCCACTTCCACGGCGACCACAGCCTCGGCCTCGCCGGGGTGATCCAGCGGATCAACCTCGACCAGGTCCCGCACCCCGTCACCGCGCACTACCCCGCCTCGGGGCAGAAGTTCTTCGACCGGCTGCGGTACGCGACCGCCTACCGGGAGACCGTACGGCTGCGCGAGGAGCCGGTGGCCGGGGACGGGGCGCTGGCGCGCGGGCCCTCGTACACCCTGGAGGCCCGCAGGCTGTCGCATCCGGTCGAGTCCTTCGGCTACCGGATCAGCGAGCCCGACGGCCGCCGCATGGTGCCCGAACTGCTCGCACGGCACGGGATCAAGGGGCCGGACGTGGGCCGGATCCAGCGCGAGGGCCGGCTGGGCGGCGTGGGCCTCGACGAGGTCAGCGAGCACAGGCCCGGACAGAGCTTCGCCTTCGTCATGGACACCCGGCTCTGCCCCGGCGTGGACGAACTCGCCCGGGGCTGCGACATGCTGGTCATCGAGTCGACGTTCCTCGACGAGGACGAGCGCCTCGCCACCGACCACGGGCACCTCACCGCCGGCCAGGCGGCCCGCACGGCGCGCGACGCGGGCGTACGGCACCTGGTGCTGACGCACTTCTCGCAGCGCTACTCCGATCCCGGCGCGTTCGAACGGCAGGCCCGCGCGGCCGGGTTCGAGGGGGAGCTGACGATCGCCGAGGACCTCGTACGGGTTCCCCTGCCGAAGCGGGGCTGAGGCCGGGGAGCGGCCCGGGGGTGATCTGGGCCACACTTGGGTTTGGGTTGCTTCCGGGCGGGGAGGGCTCGGAGCTTTCCGTGGGAACCCATCCCGCAGAAACGACCCTTCGGCCGCACGCGCATCATCCGGGGAGTACACCGTGACCAGTCGGGACAGCCGCACCAGCCGCAGCGCCGCCGTGGACCCGCTCGGTCCGCTCCGCGACCCCCACGAACCCGGCTGCGACGTCTTCCTCACCGGCACGGTCTTCCTCGACATCATCTTCACCGGCCTCGACTCGGCCCCGGTGCGCGGTACGGAGTCCTGGGCGCGCGGCATGGGCTCCAGCCCCGGCGGCGTGGCCAACATGGCCACCGCGCTGGCCCGCCTCGGGCTGCGCACCTCGCTCGCCGCGGCGTTCGGAGACGACCACTACGGCGAGTACTGCTGGGACGCGCTCGAACAGGGCGAGGGCATCGACCTGACCATGTCGCGCACCGTCCCCGGCTGGCACAGCCCCGTCACGGTCTCGATGGCCTACGAGGGCGAGCGCACGATGGTCTCGCACGGCCACGAGGCCCCGCCGCCCGCCGACCCCGGGCTCCCGCGCTGCCCGCCCCGCGCCCGCGCGGCCGTGGCCTCCCTGGGGCCCGGGCGGGGGGAGGAGTGGATCGCGACGGCGGCCCGGCAGGGGGCCCGGGTCTTCGCCGACGTGGGCTGGGACGAGAGCGGGCGCTGGGACCTGGGGGCGCTGGCCGACCTGGAGCACTGCGAGGCGTTCCTGCCCAACGCGGGGGAGGCCATGCGCTACACGCGGACCGACTGCCCCCGGGCGGCGGCCCGCAAGCTCGCGGAGAAGGTCCCGATCGCCGTGGTGACGATGGGCCCGGAGGGCTCCTGCGCGGTGGACGGCCGGACCGGGGAGACCGCCGAGGTCCCCGGCATCGCGGTGGACGCGCTCGACCCCACGGGCGCCGGAGACGTGTACGTGGCGGGTTTCGTCACCGGCACCCTGGCGGGGTGGCCGCTGGCGGACCGGCTGGCCTTCGCGGGCCTGACGGCGGCGCTGTCGGTCCAGGAGTTCGGCGGCTCGCTGTCGGCCCCGGGGTGGGCGGAGGTGGCGCACTGGTGGGCCGCCGCCCCGGACGCCCTGCGCGGGCCGTACGGCTTCCTGGACGCCCTGCTCCCGCCGCCGGCGGCCCCCGCGCCGAGGCGCCGGGCGGTCCCGACGATCGGATTCCGCCCGGGCGCGTAGCCGGGCGCGGGGCGGCGGGCCGTGACGGCGCCGGAAAAGGCCTCGGGGATGCGGCGGCGGAGTCGTACGCTTGGTATTCCGGAGGTCGTCGATCGGCACGGCCCCTCAGCGGGAGGTATGCGCAGGCCACAGTGCCGGCCCATGACTCAGACACCGACAGCCCAGACCCCCGCGCCCGGGCAGGCGCGAGCCCACTTCACCGTCCCGGCCACCCATCCGATGGTGACCGTGCTCGGATCCGGCGACGCCCTGCTGCGCGTGATCGAGAAGGCCTTCCCGAGGGCCGACATCCATGTTCGGGGCAATCAGGTCAGCGCGATCGGCGAGGCGGCCGAAGTCGCCCTGATCCAGCGCCTGTTCGACGAGATGATGCTGGTGCTCCGCACCGGGCAGCCGATGACGGAGGACGCAGTGGAACGCTCGATCGCCATGCTCAAGGCGAGCGGCAACGGCAAGGGCGAGGGCCCGGAGGAGACCCCCGCGGAGGTCCTCACCCAGAACATCCTCTCCAGCCGCGGCCGCACCATCCGTCCCAAGACCCTCAACCAGAAGCGGTACGTCGACGCGATCGACAAGAACACGATCGTCTTCGGCATCGGCCCCGCCGGTACCGGAAAGACCTACCTGGCCATGGCCAAGGCGGTCCAGGCCCTGCAGTCCAAGCAGGTCAGCCGGATCATCCTGACCCGCCCCGCCGTCGAGGCCGGCGAGCGGCTCGGCTTCCTGCCGGGCACGCTCTTCGACAAGATCGACCCGTACCTGCGGCCGCTCTACGACGCGCTGCACGACATGATCGACCCGGATTCGATCCCGCGGCTCATGGCGGCGGGCACGATCGAGGTCGCCCCGCTGGCCTACATGCGCGGCCGCACCCTCAACGAGGCGTTCGTCGTCCTCGACGAGGCGCAGAACACGAGCCCGGAACAGATGAAGATGTTCCTGACCCGGCTCGGCTTCGACTCGAAGATCGTCATCACCGGTGACGTCACCCAGGTCGACCTGCCGGGCGGCACCAAGAGCGGGCTGCGCCAGGTCCAGGAGATCCTCGAAGGGGTGCCCGACATCCACTTCTCGCGGCTCACGTCCGAGGATGTCGTCCGGCACAAGCTCGTCGGCCGTATCGTCGATGCGTACGAGAAGTACGACGACAGCCAGAGCGGCCAGTCGGGCCCCAGCGGCCCGGGCGGCGGCCGCAGCGGCCGAAACGGGAAGTAGAACTCAGCGCACCATGTCGATCGACGTCAACAACGAGTCCGGGATCGAGGTCGACGAGCAGGCGATCCTCGACATCGCCCGCTACGCGCTCACCCGGATGCGGATCCACCCGCTCTCCGAGCTCTCCGTCATCGTCGTGGACGAGGGGGCGATGGAGCAGCTCCACATCCAGTGGATGGACCTGCCCGGACCCACCGACGTCATGTCCTTCCCGATGGACGAACTCCGTCCGCCGGCGAAGGACGACGAGGAGCCCCCGCAGGGGCTCCTCGGCGACATCGTGCTCTGCCCCGAGGTGGCCAAGAAGCAGGGCGAGGACGCCCCGACGCAGCACTCCATGGACGAGGAGCTCCAGCTCCTGACGGTCCACGGGGTGCTGCACCTGCTCGGCTACGACCACGAGGAGCCCGACGAGAAGGCCGAGATGTTCGGCCTCCAGGCGGCGATCGTCGACGGCTGGCGCGGTGAGCGCGGCATCACCGGCCCGTCCCCGGCCCCGACCGTCTCGTGACCGGCGCCCCCCAGCTCATCACCGGGGCGGTCCTGCTGGTCGTGGTGGCCTGGTTCGCGGCGTGCGCGGAGTCCGCGATCGCCCGGGTCTCCAGCTTCCGCGCGGAACAGGCCGTACGGGAGGGGCGGCGCGGCAGCGCGAAGCTCGCGCAGGTCGCCGCCGACCCCACCCGCTACGTGAACGTGGCCCTGCTGGTCCGGGTCACCTGCGAGATGGCGGCGGGCGTCCTCGTCACGTACGTCTGCCTCGACGAGTTCGGCGAGAACTGGACCGCGCTGCTCGTGGCGATCGCCGTGATGGTGCTCGTCTCCTTCGTCGCGGTCGGCGTGTCCCCCCGTACGATCGGCCGCCAGCACCCGCTGAACACGGCGACGGCGGCCGCGTACGTCCTGGTGCCGCTGGCCCGGGTGATGGGGCCGATCCCGCAGCTGCTGATCCTCCTCGGCAACGCGCTCACGCCCGGGAAGGGCTTCCGCAAGGGGCCGTTCGCCTCCGAGGCCGAGCTGCGCGCGATGGTGGACCTGGCGGAGCGGGAATCGCTGATCGAGGACGACGAGCGCCGGATGGTGCACCAGGTCTTCGAACTCGGCGACACGCTCGTGCGCGAGGTGATGGTGCCGAGGACGGACCTGATCTGCATCGAGCGGTACAAGACGATCCGTCAGGCGACCACGCTCGCACTGCGGTCGGGGTTCTCGCGCATACCGGTGACCGGGGAGAACGAGGACGACATCGTCGGGGTCGTGTACCTGAAGGACCTGGTCCGCAAGACGCACATCAGCCGGGACGCCGAATCGGACCTGGTCTCCACGGCGATGCGCCCCGCGGTGTTCGTGCCCGACACCAAGAACGCGGGCGATCTGCTGCGCGAGATGCAGCAGGTCCGCAACCACGTGGCCGTCGTCATCGACGAGTACGGCGGCACCGCGGGCATCGTCACCATCGAGGACATCCTCGAAGAGATCGTCGGCGAGATCACCGACGAGTACGACCGCGAGCTCGCGCCCGTCGAGGACCTCGGGGAGGACCGCTACCGGGTGACGGCGCGCCTCGACATCACCGACCTCGGCGAGCTGTTCAAGGTCGAGGACTACGACGACGAGGACGTGGAGACGGTCGGCGGGCTGCTGGCCAAGGCGCTGGGCCGGGTGCCGATCGCGGGCGCCTCGGCGGTCGTGGAGCTCCCGGACGGGCGGCCGCTGCGGCTGACGGCCGAGTCCCCGGCGGGGCGCAGGAACAAGATCGTGACGGTGCTCGTGGAGCCGGTGGTGCCGGCGGCGGGCGAGGGCGAGGAGGGGCTGGAGTGACCCCGGAACAGCTGCGGGCGTTCTGCCTCGGCTTCAACGCGGCGGTGGAGGAGTTCCCCTTCACCCCGCAGACCTCGGTGTTCAAGGTGATGGGGAAGGTGTTCGCGCTCTCCGCGCTGGATGCGGAGCCGCTGAAGGTCAACCTCAAGTGCGAACCGGAGCTGGCGGTCCGGCTGCGGGAGGAGCACGCGGCGATCGTGCCCGGCTATCACATGAACAAGCGGCACTGGAACACGGTGACGGTCTCCGGGCTCCCCGACGCGCTGGTGCGGGAGCTGGTCGAGGACTCGTACGACCTGGTGGTCGCGGGTCTGCCCCGGGCGGAGCGGCTCCGGCTGGACCGGCCGTGACCGCCGCGGCGGGGTGGTCGCGCGGCCGCGCCGAGGCCCTCCCTATGCTTTCGCCCATGACGGAGAGCACCGGGATCGACCCCGAGGACAGCAAGATCATCACGCTGGCGCGCAGCGCCCGGGCCCGCAACGCGGTGCCGGAGGGCGCGGCGGTGCGGGACGAGACGGGCCGGACGTACGTCGCCGGGACGGTGGAGCTGGACTCCCTGAAGCTGAGCGCGCTCCGGACCGCGGTGGCGATGGCGGTGGCGAGCGGCGCCCGCTCCCTGGAGGCCGCGGCCGTGGTCAGCGCGGCGGAGTCGGTTCCCGACGCCGACCGGGCCGCCGTCCGCGACCTCGGCGGTGCCGCCACCCCGGTGCTGCTGGCCGCCCCGGACGGCACCCTGCGCTCCACCACCCCGGCCGGAGCCTGACCCGCCGCCGTCGCTCCACCGCCCCCGCCACCCGGCCGCCCGCCGGGTGGCGGGGCCGTTCGCGGGAGGGCTACCTTGCCGGGGTGGACCTCTTCCCGCGCTCCTGGACGGCGTTGCGCACGGCGGTCGCCGACCTCTGCGACCAGGACTTCGAGCAGCCCTCCGGCTGCGCCGGCTGGCTCGTCCGCGACCTGGTGTGCCACCTGGTCATCGACGCGCAGGACGTCCTGATCACCCTCGCCACGCCCGTCGAGGCGGAACCCACCGTCGACGCGGTGACGTACTGGAACGTCGACGACCGGCCCCCGACCGGGCAGGATCCGCTCGACGCGCTGACCGTCCGGCTGGCCGCCGCCTACGAGGACCCGCACCTGCTCAGGTTCCACCTCGACGACGTCGGATCCGCCGCCGGGCGCGCCGCCGCACTCGCCGACCCGGGTGTCCGGGTGGGCACCCGGGGCGAGGTCCTGACCGTGGCCGACTACCTCGACGCGTACGTCCTGGAGTGGACGCTGCACCACCTCGACCTGACCGCGCACCTGCCGGCGGTGGCCGGGCCGCCCGCCGAGGGCACGGCCCGGTCCCGCGCGATGCTGGAGACCATCACGGGCGCCGCGTTCCCCGCGTCGTTCACCGACACGGACGCCCTGCTGGTCGGCACGGGCCGCAGGGCCCCGACCGGCGAGGAGCGGGCCGCGCTCGGCGCACTGGCCGAGCGGCTGCCGTTCGTCATCGGCTGACCGCCGCGCGACCGCCGAGCGACCGCCGAGCCGTCGCCGCGTCGCTGCCGCGCCCCCGCTACGCCGCCGCGAGTCCCGCGGTGGCCGGCCGGCGGCGGATGACCATCGCCATCAGCGCCGCCATCGCGCACAGCGCGCCCGACGCGTACCAGACGACGTCGTACGAGCCGAACGCGTCCCGCGCCAGGCCGGCCAGCAACGCCACCACCGCCGCGCCGACCTGGTGCGAGGCCAGCACCCAGCCGAACACGATCGCGCTGTCCTCCCCGTACTGCTCGCGGCACAGCGCGATCGTCGGCGGGACGGTGGCGACCCAGTCCAGCCCGTAGAACACGATGAAGAACACCATCGGCGGGTGCACCGACGGGGCGAGCAGCAGCGGCAGGAACAGCAGCGAGATACCGCGCAGCGCGTAGTAGACGGCCAGCAGCCGCCGGGCCTCGAAGCGGTCCGTGAACCAGCCGGACGCCACGGTGCCGATGACGTCGAAGACGCCGATCACGGCCAGCAGCCCGGCCGCCGCGGTCACCGGCATGCCGTGGTCGTGCGCCGCCGGCACGAAGTGGGTCTTGACCAGCCCGTTCGTGGTGGCCCCGCAGATCGCGAAAGTGCCCGCCAGCAGCCAGAACGGGCCGGTGCGGACCGCCTTGAACAGCACCGTCAGCGTGCGCCGAGCCGCGCCCGCCGCCGGTGCGGGCTTCTGCGCGTACGTGCCTCCGTACGGGGCGAGTCCCACGTCGGCCGGGTGGTCGCGCAGCAGCAGCCACACGAACGGGACGACGGCCAGCGCGGCCAGCGAGACCGTCACCGCCGCCGGGCGCCAGCCGTGGTGCTCCACCAGCCTGGACAGCAGCGGCAGGAAGATCAGCTGGCCGGAGGCGCCGGCGGCGGTCAGGATGCCGGTGACCAGGCCCCGCCGGGCGGTGAACCAGCGGTTGGTGATCGTCGCCGCGAAGGACAGCGCCATCGAGCCGCTGCCCAGGCCCACCAGCACGCCCCAGAACAGCACCAGTTGCCAGGACGCGGTCATCCAGACGGTGGCGACCGAGCCGCCGGATATGACCATCAGGGCGAGTGCCACCACCCGGCGGATGCCGTAGCGGTCCATCAGCGCGGCCGCGAACGGCGCGGTGAGCCCGTACAGCGCGAGGTTCACGGAGACGGCGAAGGCGATCGTGCCGCGCGACCAGTCGAATTCCTCGTGGAGCGGTTCGATGAGGAGTCCGGGCAGGGAGGCGAAGGCGGCCGCGCCGATGATCGTCACGAAGCCGACGGCGGCGACGAACCAGGCGCGGTGCACCCGGCCGGAACCGGCCGGGGGAGCGGGGGCGGGGGCGGTCGAGGGCGTCGTGGAGGGATCTGTCTGCGTCACGGGAACAGCCTCCGGCCTGCGCCTTCCCCGGGACAGTGGCCTGAATGCCATGCTTCGGTACGATCGGGCCATGGACTTGGAGCGCAGGGCACATCGCGTCGTCGTACTCGCCCTCGGCGGGCTGCTGCCCTTCGAGCTCGGCATCCCGCATCGGATCTTCGGCCGCGCCAAGGACTCCGCCGGGCGGCCGCTCTACACGATCGTCACCTGCGGGCTCGCCCCCGGGCCGGTCGCCACGGAGGCCGATTTCGCGATCCAGGTCGAGCACGGTCCCGAGGCGCTGGCCACCGCGGACACGGTGGTGGTGCCCGCCTCGTACGAGCTGGGGCCGGTGCACGAGGAGGGCAGGCTGACCGGTGAACTCGCGGCGGCGCTCGCGCACATCCGCCCGGGCACCCGGCTCGTTTCCATCTGCACGGGTGGTTACGTGCTCGCCGCCGCCGGGTATCTGGACGGCCGCCGGGCCACGACCCACTGGGCCTCCGCCGAGCACTTCCAGCGGCTGTTCCCGGCCGTGAGGGTCGATGCGGACGTGCTTTACACCGACGACGGGGACGTGCTGACCTCCGCGGGCGTCGCCGCCGGCATCGACCTCTGCCTGCACATCGTGCGCCGCGACCACGGCGCCGCCGTCGCCAACGACGTGGCCCGGCGGACCGTGGTGCCGCCCCACCGGCCGGGCGGGCAGGCCCAGTTCATCGCGCGCCCGGTACCCGAGCCGGCGCAGGCCAGTACGGCGGCGGCCCGCGCGTGGGTGCTGGACCGGCTGCACGAGCCGCTGGTGCTGGCCGACCTGGCGCGGCAGGAGGCCATGTCGGTACGGACCTTCACGCGCCGGTTCCGCGAGGAGTGCGGGGCCAGCCCCGGCGAGTGGATCGTCGGGCAGCGGGTGGAGCGGGCCCGCTCGCTCCTGGAGGAGACCGGCCTGCCCATGGAACAGGTGGCGCGGCAGGCGGGGTTCGGGACGGCGCAGTCGCTGCGCAAGCACCTGCAGACGGCGCTGGGGGTGAGCCCGACGGAGTACCGGCGCACGTTCCGGGCGTCATCGGGCGCGAGGGGTGGCGCGGGGGCCGGTGCGGACGCCGAAGCGGAGGGCGGCGGGGAGCGGGATCCAGCCATCTCCTGATGGGCCATCAGTTGATGCCGGGTCCGCGCATTGACTTCTCCCGCCGCCCGCTCGTGAATGGCCCCCTGTCGCGGCGGGACGGACCCAGGGGGCGGACAGTGCGGACAGCGCGGACGCGGGCGGGCAGCAGGAGACGGGCGTGGACCCGCGGCGCCCTCGGCATGGTGATCCTCGCGGCCACGACCGGGGGCGCGCTCGGTGCACCGGCCGCCGCCGAGGGGGAAACGCCCCCGGGGCAGGTGGAGTTCCCGACGCACTGCCTGCCGCCGCAGGAGGCCGGACTCCCGCCCGCCGACGGGACGACGACCGCCCGGATCACCGCCGACGACCCCGCGCCGCGCGTCGGGGACACCGTCACCGTGACGTACCAGGTGGCCGCCACCCCCGCCCTGAACCCGGCCGCGGGCGCGCTGCCCGCCGACACGCTGACCCCGGCCGGGCGGATCCTGCTCGGGGGCGCGCAGAGCGGCGAGGTCACCGTCGTGGGCGCCAAACGGAACGACCCCGTCGAGGCCGGTGCGGCGCTGCCCGGGGTCACCATGACGGGCACCTTCACCGTCACCGCGCCCGGGGAGATAACCCTGGCCCCGGGCGGATACACGCTGCACACCAGCCACCTACTGGACCTGGACACCGTGTGCGCGGCGACCGGAGCCCCGGTGTCACAGCGCCTCACCGCGAGCCCGCTGCCGACGGCCAACCTGCGGGGCGTCTCCCTCGGCGCGGCGTACGGGAAACCGGGCGCGCGGGTGCGGGTCACCGGCGCGGGCTTCGTCCCCGGGGCGGCGGTGACGGTCGCCGGCCGGGCGGGCGCCGCCGAGACCCCGGACCGCGTGGCGGCCCGCGCCGACGAACGGGGGGAGTTCCGGGCCGAGCTGCCGGTGACGGACAAGGCGACGACCGGGGTGGTGGCCTACGAGGGCGCGGCCTGGTCGGCGGGAACGGGCTCGGGACCGGCCGCGTACACGGTCGTCGAGGCGGCGCCGGCGCCGCCGCCGGGCACCCGGCAGGTGACCGCGGTGGTGGAGCCGGGGGCGCTGTCCATGACGCAGGCGGGCGAGTCGGTGGTGCTGGGCGCGGTCCCGTACGGGGACGGGGGCGCGGCCCCGGGCCGGATCGGGACGGTCACGGTCACGGACGCGCGGGGCGGCCCGGCGGGGTGGTCGCTGACCGGCAAGGTCACCGACTTCACCGGCCCGGGCGGGGTGCGGATCCCGGGAGCGTCGCTGAGCTGGACGCCGCGGTGCACGGCGGCGCAGGGGAGCCCGAGCCGGTGCGCGGCGGGCAGCGCGGGCGTGGTGGGGCCCGAGGGGGCGGTGCTGGCGTCGGCGCCCGACGCCGAGCGGGCCGGCGGGACCTTCACGGTGGACGCGACCGTCACCCTCCGGGTGCCCCCGTACACCCCGCCGGGCGCCTACCGGGCGGTGCTGACCCTGACCCTCTCGTGACCCGGCCCCGCGCGGACCTGCCGCCGCGCGGCCGGCGCGCCCCGGCCCGCCCGGCGCTCGCGCGCGTCCGGGCGCTGCTGCGCGGGGCGGTGCTCGCCCTGGTCGTGCTCGGGGTGCTGCCGGCCGGCGGTACGGCCCGCGGGGACGACAACGGGGAGTGGGCCGTGCGGCCCGCCGCCAACGCCGTGACCCGGCGGCCGTACTTCTACCTCGCCGCCGCCCCCGGCGCGACCGTCGCGGACACGGTCACCGTCACCAACCGGACCGACCGCCCCCGCAGTTTCCGGCTCTACGCCGCCGACGCGTACAACACCCCCCGCGACGGCGGCTTCGCGCTCCGCGGCCCCGACGAGCCGCGCCGCGCCACCGCCGCCTGGGCGGAGCTCGCCCGGGAGCGGGTCACCGTGGCGGCCGGGGCGTCGGCGGAGGTCGCCTTCACGGTCACCGTCCCCGACCGGGCCGAGCCGGGGGACCACCCCGGCGCCATCGTGGCCGTGGAGGACGCCCCGGGCGGGACGGGCCCCGGCATCGGAGTCCGGCGGGCCGTCGCCGCCCGCCTCTACCTCCGGGTCACCGGGCCCACCGCCCCCGCCCTCGCCGTCCGGGACCTCGCGGTCACCCCGCGGCGCGGCGCCGCCGGCGCGGAGGTCTCGTACACGCTCCACAACCTCGGCAACGTGACCCTGCGGCCACGCGCCACCCTCACCGCATCCGGCGCCTTCGGCCGCCGGCTGCTCCACCGGGAGCTCACCGGGCTGCCCGCGGAGCTGCTGCCCGGTCAGCGGGTCCGGCTCTCCGCGCCCTGGGCCGACCCGCCCGCCGCCGAGTGGGCCGAGGTGACGGTGCAGGTCAGCGCCCCCGGAGCGGCCGCCAAGGCTTCCGTCGGGCATGCCGCGCGGCCGGGTCTGGCGACGGCGCTCGCGGCTCCTGCGGCCCTCCTGGCCGTGGCCTGGTCGGCGCTGGTAGCCGCATCGGGGAGAATGGCCCGTATGAGCGATCGTTCCCCCGAGCCCACCGCCCCGCACCGCGCGGGCTTCGCATGCTTCGTCGGCCGCCCCAACGCGGGGAAGTCGACCCTGACCAACGCACTCGTGGGTACCAAGGTCGCGATCACCTCCAACCGGCCCCAGACCACCCGCCACACCGTCCGCGGCATCGTGCACCGCCCCGACGCCCAGCTCGTGCTGGTCGACACACCGGGTCTGCACAAGCCGCGCACGCTGCTCGGCGAGCGCCTGAACGACGTCGTCCGGACCACCTGGGCCGAGGTCGACGTCATCGGCTTCTGCCTGCCGGCCGACCAGAAGCTCGGCCCCGGTGACAAGTTCATCGCCAAGGAGCTCGCGGGGATCAAGAAGACCCCCAAGATCGCCATCATCACGAAGACGGACCTGGTCGAGTCCAAGCAGCTGGCCGAGCAGCTCCTCGCCGTCCACCAGCTCGCCGCCGAGCTGGGCTTCGAGTGGGCCGAGATCGTCCCCGTCTCGGCGGTCGGCGACAGCCAGGTCCAGCTGCTGGCCGACCTGATCGCGCCGCTGCTGCCGCTGAGCCCGCCGCTGTACCCGGAGGGCGACCTCACCGACGAGCCCGAGATGGTGATGGTCGCCGAGCTGATCCGCGAGGCCGCGCTGGAGGGCGTGCGCGACGAGCTCCCGCACTCCATCGCCGTCGTGGTCGAGGAGATGATCCCCCGGGAGAACCGCCCGGCGGACCGCCCGCTGCTGGACATCCACGCGAACCTCTACATCGAGCGGCCCAGCCAGAAGGGCATCATCATCGGCCCGAAGGGCGCCCGTCTGAAGGAGGTCGGGATGAAGTCGCGCACGCACATCGAGGCGCTGCTCGGCACCCCGGTCTTCCTCGACCTGCACGTGAAGGTCGCCAAGGACTGGCAGCGCGACCCCAAGCAGCTGCGCAAGCTGGGCTTCTGACGCGGGCGGCCGGTCCCCCCGGCGGGGGACCGGCCGGCGCACCCGCTACGCGGGACGGCGCAGCCGCACCACGTTGTCCGTACGGGTCCCGGGCGTGCCGTCGGGCTGGTTCTGGACCCGCTCGGTCTCCTCGGCCCGCAGCACCTCCCAGCCCGCCGTGACCGGCTCCAGCTGCGCCAGGACGTCCTGCGGCGTGGGGAAGTACGCCTCCTCGCGCTCCTCCTGCCAGGGTGCCCAGCCCGCGTGGCCGACGACCAGCAGCGTGCCGCCCGGCGCCACGGCCGAGGCGGCGGCGCGCAGGACGCGGTCGCGGGGGAAGTCCCCGTAGTTGTGCAGGAAGCACGCCGAGACCAGGTCGAACTCCCCCTCCGGGAAGGACTCGGTCAGGTCGTGCCGCTCCAGGGTGACGCGGTCCGCGACCCCGGCGTCCGCGGCGTGCTCGGCGCTCCGGCCGAGGGCCACCCCGGAGATGTCGGTCCCGGTCACCGTCCACCCGAGGCGGGCCAGCCACACCGCGTCGCCGCCCTCCCCGCAGCCGATGTCCAGGGCCCGGCCCGGGGCCAGGCCGGACACCTCGTGCACCAGCATGGCGTTGGCCTCGCCGCTCCAGATCCGGCCGGTCTCCTGGTAGCGGGCGTCCCAGAACTCCTCGCCCGCCCCGCCCTGCGGGTGGGTGGCGTGCTCGGGCCCGTGGCCGTGGCCGTGGTCGTGGCCATGGCCATGGCTGTGCGGGTGCCGGTGGTCGTGCGTGCGCTGCTCGGACATCGAGGCCCCTCCTGTAGGCGCACCGGTCGCGGTGCTGTGCCGCCGATGCTCCGCCCGCCGTCCCGCGCGGTCAAAAGTTGTTGCCGGTTCGGCAAACGCCGGTCAGGGGCGCTCCGGCGGCTCCGCGATCAGGGCCGTCGCCACCCGCCGGAACCCGGCGCGGGAGTAGACGCGGGCCACGTCCTCGTCGCCCGCCGTCAGGAACACCGTGGCCGCCCCGCGCGCCAGGGCGTCCGCGACCAGCGCCGCCGTCACGCCGAGGGCCAGCCCCTGGCGGCGGGCCGAGGGAAGGGTGCCGACGGCGACGACCTCGGCGACCTCGCCGACCGGGTTGTACAGGCCGGAGCAGAGCACCACCCCGTCCCGCGCGGCCGCCGCCATCGCCGTCGTGCCCGCCGTGAGCTTCGCCGCCAGCGAGGCCCGGCGGACCTCCACCGCCGGGTCAGCCGCCGCCACGGCCAGCTCCGCCGGACCGGCCTCGCCCCGGGCCGTCCCCGGATCCGCGAAGGCGAGGGCGGGCACCGCCACCGCCGCCGCGAGCAGCGGGTCGTCGGCGCCGAGCAGGCGTACGTCAGGATGCGGCGCGAGGGGTTCCGCGGCCGGATCCAGCACCATCAGCGGGTGCTCGTGGACATGCAGCCCGGCGGCTTCCACGGCCGCCCGCAGCGCGGGGCTGGTTTCGGCCACCCATTCGAAGGCCTCCGGGACCCCCAGCTCCCGCTGGCGGGCCAGGACCCGTTCCACATCGGCCACCGAGGCGTCCGCCCCGCCGAGCGAGGGGCGCGCGTAGTACGGCCAGCCGGCGCCCTCCTGGACGAACAGGGTCAGCGGCCCGAAGTCCTCGCCCCGTGCCCCGCCCACGCGCGGTACGGCGTCGTAGTAACGCTCCAGCGATTCCAAGATCTTTGTCATCGGGCCATCCAAGCAAAGCGACCCGCAGCGGGCACCTGGTTTGCCGTCGGCGGGCGGCCTCGCCGGCCGGCCCGCCCACGCCGCGGGGGACCTTCTCAGGCGCCCTCCTTCAGGACCCGCGAGATCAGCGAGCGCTGCGCGTCCGACAGGTGCGGGTCCGCGCAGGACACCGTCCGCCCGTCCACCGTGATCCGGTACGAGAACCCGTCCCGCACCCGGTTCGCCTCGTCCCCGGGCGGACCGGGCCGCAGCGCCAGCTGCGCCAGCGCCCGCCACTCGTCCTCATCGGGCCGGCCCGAGGTGTCCACCTCGACCCGGCGCTCGATGCCCGTGAAACCTCCGGTACGTACCACCAGAATCCGCATGGGGGCTTGTCTACCCCACCCCTAGGCGGTCGGCACGCCCACCGTCGACCACGCCTTCTGGAGCGCCCGCTGCTCCGCGCCGCCCTCCCCGAACCTGGCGACGGCCGCCGCCATCGAGAGCCGGGCGAAGTCCTTGAACGTGGCCTTCGGGGTCAGTTCGCCGCCGGTCAGGGTGTCGTACCAGATCTGCCCGGCGCGCTCCCAGGCCTTGCCGCCCAGCTCCGTCGCCACGAGGTAGAAGGCGTGGTTGGGGATGCCGGAGTTGATGTGCACGCCGCCGTTGTCGCTGTAGGTGTCGACGTAGTCGTCCATCGTCGCGGGCTGCGGGTCCTTGCCGAGCTCGTCGTCGTCGTACGCCGTGCCGGGCGCCTTCATCGAGCGCAGCGCGACCCCGGTGACGTTGGGGCCGAGCAGTCCGGCGCCGATCAGCCAGTCCGCCTGGTCCGCGGTCTGCTCCAGGGAGTACTGCTTGATCAGGGAGCCGAACACGTCGGACATCGACTCGTTGAGCGCGCCCGACTGTCCCCGGTAGACGAGGTTGGCCGAGTACTGGGTGACGCCGTGGGTGAGCTCGTGGCCGATCACGTCCACCGACACCGTGAAATCGAGGAACAGGTCCCCGTCGCCGTCGCCGAACACCATCTGCTGGCCGTCCCAGAAGGCGTTGTTGTAGTCCTCGCCGTAGTGCACGGTCGCGTCCAGCGGCAGTCCGGAGTCATCGATCGAGTGCCGTCCGAAGCCCTTGAGGAACAGCTCGAACGTGGCCCCGAGCCCGGCGTACGCGCGGTTGACGGTGGCGTCCGCGTGCGCCGGGTCGCCCTCGCCGCGCACCTTCTTGCCCGGCAGCCGGGTGCGGTGGCCGGCGTCGCAAATGGTGCGCCGCGGGTCGTCCCCGGCGGGCGCCTCCAAGGCCGGGGTGATGCCCCGGACGGTGGTCACCCGGCGCCGGGTGCGCAGCAGGGAGTCCTGTTCGAGGGTGCGCTGGGCGGCGTCGGCCCGCCGGGTGTCCTCGGACTGGGCGATCTTGTCGAGGAGGTGCGGGGGGATCACGGTGCAGAAGACGGGGTGGCGGTGGGCGTGCGCGTGGGAGGTATCCATGCCCGGCAATGTGGCACCGGGTAACCGTCATGTCACTAGATGCGACCATGATTCATTCGGTTGTGTTACCTGCCCGTAGAGACGGGGCGAGTGAGGCTTAACTCACATTTGGTACAAAACGGACAGGGTGGTCTTGCATACTGAACAGGTCCTCGCGTCACGGCGCGGCTCGGCTAGGCTCGGTCCATCATGCGTTTCGGGCTGCTTCTCCTTAGCTGCCGCGGCGAGGGTCTGTAGTCGTAGGCCGACCCCCTCCCCGCGGAGTCTGGTGTTGCGGATTTACGACCGCCGTCGGCCGTCCCAGCGAACTACACTCGGACACGCGAGGAGCCCCACGCCATGAGTCAGCACACTTTCGCCGGCAGCCCCACGCCCATCACGAACGCGACCCACGCCCAGCGGCCCTCCGGGATGCCCATCCACAAGTACGGCTCGTACGAGCAGGTGGACATCCCCGACCGCACCTGGCCGGACGCCCGCGTCACCAAGGCTCCCCGCTGGCTCTCCACCGACCTGCGCGACGGCAACCAGTCGCTGATCGACCCGATGACCCCCGCCCGCAAGCGCGAGATGTTCGACCTGCTGGTGCGCATGGGCTACAAGGAGATCGAGGTCGGCTTCCCCTCCTCCGGCGAGACCGACTTCGCCTTCGTGCGCTCCATCATCGAAGAGGGCGCGATCCCGGACGACGTCACCATCTCCGTACTGACCCAGGCCCGCGAGGACCTGATCGAGCGGACCGTGGAGTCCCTGGTCGGCGCCAGGCGCGCCACCGTGCACCTGTACAACGCGACCGCTCCCACCTTCCGCCGCGTGGTCTTCCGCGGCTCCAAGGAGCAGATCAAGCAGATCGCCGTCGACGGCACCCGCCTGGTCATGGAGTACGCCGAGAAGCTGCTGGGCCCGGAGACCACCTTCGGCTACCAGTACAGCCCGGAGATCTTCACCGACACCGAGCTGGACTTCGCCCTGGAGGTCTGCGAGGCCGTCTGTGACGTCTGGCAGCCCTCCGAGGGCCGCGAGATCATCCTGAACCTGCCCGCCACCGTGGAGCGTTCGACGCCGTCCACGCACGCGGACCGCTTCGAGTGGATGGCCCGCAACCTGACCCGCCGCGAGCACATCTGCATCTCCGTCCACCCCCACAACGACCGCGGCACCGCCGTCGCCGCCGCCGAGCTGGCCCTGATGGCCGGCGCCGACCGCATCGAGGGCTGCCTGTTCGGGCAGGGCGAGCGCACCGGCAACGTGGACCTGATCACCCTGGGCATGAACCTGTTCTCGCAGGGCATCGACCCGCAGATCGACTTCTCGCAGATCGACGAGATCCGTCGCACCAGCGAGTACTGCAACCAGATGGAGGTCCACCCGCGCCACCCCTACGCGGGCGACCTGGTCTACACCGCCTTCTCCGGCTCCCACCAGGACGCCATCAAGAAGGGCTTCGACGCCATGGAGGCCGACGCGGCCGCCCAGGGCAAGACCGTCGACGACATCGAGTGGGCGGTCCCGTACCTGCCCATCGACCCCAAGGACGTCGGCCGCTCCTACGAGGCCGTCATCCGGGTCAACTCGCAGTCCGGCAAGGGCGGCATCGCGTACGTCCTGAAGAACGACCACAAGCTGGACCTGCCGCGCCGCATGCAGATCGAGTTCTCGCGGATCATCCAGGCCAAGACCGACACCGAGGGCGGCGAGGTCACGCCGAAGGCGATCTGGGACGTCTTCCGCGACGAGTACCTGCCCAACCCCGAGGACGCGGCGGCCCAGTGGGGCCGCATCCAGCTGCGCTCCGGTTCCACGGCCACCGACAAGGACGGTACGGACACGCTGACCGTCGAGGCGGTCGTGGACGGCGTCGACGCGGTCCTGAACGGCACCGGCAACGGTCCGATCTCGGCCTTCTTCGACGCGCTGGCGGGCATCGGCATCGACGCCCGCCTGCTGGACTACACCGAGCACACCATGAGCGAGGGCGCCTCCGCCGTGGCCGCCTCGTACATCGAGTGCGTGATCGACGGCCGCGTGCTGTGGGGCATCGGCATCGACGCCAACACCACCCGTGCCTCCCTGAAGGCGGTCATCTCCGCCGTCAACCGCGCGGGCCGCTGACCCGTCACCCCGTAGTGCCCCGGCCCCGCCCCTCCGCCCGGAGGGGCGGGGCCGCGCCGTTCGGCCGGGAAAGGGCGCCGGGAAGGCGGAGGCGGGCGGGGGCGCAGTTCGGCCAAGTCCCCCAGGTGGCGCAGGTTGTCTTGTCACACGGCTGACGGATCCTCACCGATGTGGCTAACATCACGCCAATCCGGCGATGTTGCCGGCAGGTGACGGAGGTGCGACGTGCTGCCAGTTCGGGGTGGGGACGGCCGGAAGCTGACGGTCTGGGGCGTCCGTACCACCTGGAGCACCGTGGATGACGGGGAGTTCTTCTGCCCCGACTGCGGCGGTGACCGCAACTACCGCCGGCGCACCGGGCGGCGCCGGTTCACCGTCCTCGGCGTTCCGCTGCTGCCGCGCGGGCAGGCCGGACCCGTCGTCGAATGCCAGGCCTGCCGGGAGCGCTTCGACACCGAGGTCCTGGACCACCTCACCACCCACCGGTTCTCGGCGCTGCTGCGCGACGCCGCGCACACCGTGGCGCTGGCCGTCCTGGCGGCGGGCGGGACGGCCTCGCGCAGCGCGCTGGAGGCCGCCGTGTCGGCCGTACGGTCGGCGGGCTTCCAGGACTGTACGGAGGAGCAGCTGGAGTCCCTCGTGGAGGCGCTGGCCACCGACGAGGGCCGGCTCGGCCTGTACGACGGCCCGGAGTGCTGCGGGGCCGCGCTGTCGATAGAGCTCCACGAGGCCCTGGAACCGCTGGCCCCGCACCTGGCCGGGCCCGGCCGGGAGGCGATCCTGCTCCAGGGCGCCCGGATCGCCCTCGCGGACGGCCCGTACATCCCGGCCGAGCGCGAGGTGCTCGCCACGGTGGGCGCGGCGCTGCGGATGACCCCGGACGAGGTGGCCCGCCTGCTCTCCGCCGTACGGGCCACCGGGGCGTAGCCGAGGGCCGCCGGTCCGTCGTTCGGCGGGCGCCGGGCCTGCCGGTGCGGCGATGAACCGGTGCGGCCCCGCCCGGCCGCCCGGTGGCCGCCCTCCCGCGGCCGTATACCGGCATGCCGTCCGGGCCGGGTAACGATCCGGCCTCGCGGGGCCTGAAACCGGCCTGCCCCGCCCTTCGCGCCGGGGTCGGAGGGGGTCGCTCCCGGCTGCGGCGATCCACCCCCCGGACGCCCTGAAGCGGCCGCCCCGACGGGCCGCGCCGAGCCCCGGCGAACCGCGTTCGCGCAGGCCGGGCGGTGGGCGCCGGGCAGGTACGGGGGCAGCGGCGCGGCCGTGTCCCGCGCGCGCCCCCATACGCTCCCCGGCGGCTCGGCCGCCATGGGGGAAACCTCCAACGCGGACATCGTCTGACGTCAACAGTTTGTAGAAGTCGACGATATCTGTGAGCACGCCCACAGGCGTTCAATTCCGGTCACACGACGAGACACCGGCGGAAACATTCCGGGGCTTCGATTCACGTGAACGCACTGACAACCCCGGCGGACCAACGGGACAGCGGCCCACTCCGTCCAGGGACAACCAGATTCCTCTCGATTACCTACCTCTTGAAGGGCAAGGCAGAGATGGCACGTGTCGCCGCCCGGCTTTCCGCCAGTGGAGAGCAGAGCACGCACCCGGTCGACGAGGTGCTCCCCCTCCCCAAGCTCGCGCTGTACGGCTTCCAGCACGTACTCGCCTTCTACGCCGGCGCGGTGATCGTCCCGATCATCGTGGGCGGCGCCCTCGGCCTCAGCACCGAGCAGCTGGTCTACCTGATCAACGCCGACCTGTTCACCTGCGGCATCGCCTCGATCCTGCAGGCCTGGGGCATCGGCCGGATCGGCGCCCGGCTGCCGCTGATCCAGGGCGTCACCTTCACCGCGGTGTCCCCGATGATCGCCATCGGCCTCGGGGCCGGCGGCGGGACGGCGGGCCTGCTCGTCATCTACGGCGCCGTCATCACCGCCGGCATCGCGACCTTCGCCTTCGCCTGGCTGCCCGCCAGGGCCTTCCGGACCATCATGCGGATCTTCCCGCCGGTCGTCACCGGCACGGTGATCACGGTGCTCGGCATCGTGCTGATACCCGTCGCGCTCAACGACGCGGCGGGCGGCCTCGGCAGCCCCGACTTCGGCGATCCGAAGAACTTCGCGTACGCGGGCGGCACCATGCTCTTCATCCTCGTCCTGATGAAGACGGGCCGGCCCTTCCTCTCCAGCATCGCGATCCTGCTGGGCCTGGTCGGCGGCACCGCCGTCGCGTTCCTGCTCGGTGACGCCAAGTTCGGCGGCGTGGGCAACGCGGACTGGGTCGGCGTCACCACTCCGTTCCACTACGGAGCCCCGAAGTTCGAGTGGTTCCCGATCCTGCTGATGCTCATCGTCATGCTGATCACGATGGTCGAGACGACCGGCGACACCTACGCCGTAGGCGACATCGTCGGCAAGGAGGTCGACAGCGAGACCGTGGCCCGCGCCCTGCGCGCCGACGGCGCCGCGACCGCACTCGGCGGCGTCCTGAACTCCTTCCCGTACGTGGCCTTCGCCGAGAACGTCGGCCTGGTCCGGATGACCAAGGTCAAGAGCCGGTTCGTGGTGGTCGCCGCGGGCGTCTTCATGATCGTCCTCGGCCTGCTCCCCAAGGCCGCCGCGATCGTCGCCGCCGTCCCGCACGGGGTCCTCGGCGGCGCCGCGACCGTGATGTTCGGCATGGTCGCCCTGGCCGGCATCCAGACCCTGGCCAAGGTGGACCTGAAGGAGGAGAAGAACGCCCTGGTCGTGGGCGTCTCGCTGGCCTTCGCCCTGCTCCCGGCCACCGTCCCGGTGTTCTTCAAGGAGCACCTGGACCCCGACCTGTCCTCGCTGCTCAACAGCGGTGTGACCCTCGGCGCCACGGCCGCGATCGTGCTGAACCTGATCTTCAACGGCCTCGGCGAGGACGACCCGCACGCCGTCGCGGAGGCAGCGGTGGCCGCCGTCCCCGCCCAGGCGGAAGCCCCGGCCGACCCGGCCCCGGCCGACCCGGAGAAGAGCGGGGCCGAGAAGAGCGGGGCCGCGAAGGCCGCCGACGGAGCGCCGGCGACTCCCTGACCCTCCCCGGCGGTGACGGCCCTCCGGTCCGGACCGGAGGGCCGTCACCGCGCCCGCACAGGCGACAATGGGCCCATGAGTCTGTTCCGCGACGACGGCATCGTGCTGCGCACCCAGAAGCTGGGTGAGGCGGACCGCATCATCACGCTCCTCACCCGGGGACACGGCCGGGTGCGGGCCGTCGCCCGCGGCGTCCGGCGTACGAAGTCCAAGTTCGGCGCCGGGCTGGAACCTTTCTCCCACGCCGACGTGCAGTTCTTCGCCCGGGGCAGCGAACTGATCGGCCGCAGCCTCCCGCTCTGCAACCAGACCCAGATCATCGCCCCGTACGGCAACGGCATCGTCACCGACTACGCCCGCTACACCGCCGGCACCGCGATGCTGGAGACCGCCGAGCGGTTCACCGAGAACGAGGGCGAGCCCGCCGTACAGCAGTACCTGCTGCTCGTCGGCGCGCTGCGCACCCTCTCGCGGGGCGAACACGAACCGCACCTGATCCTGGACGCCTTCCTGCTGCGCTCGCTCGCCGTCAACGGCTACGCGCCCAGCTTCGACGACTGCGCGAAATGCGGGATCCACGGCCCCAACCGGCACTTCTCGGTCGCCGCGGGCGGGGTCATATGCGGCGACTGCCGCGTCCCCGGCAGCGTCGTACCCTCGTCGGAGGCCATCGCCCTCCTCAGCGCCCTGCTGACGGGCGACTGGGGCCACGCGGACGCCTGCGAGGCGCGTCACGTGCGGGAGGGCAGCGGGCTGGTCTCGGCCTATTTGCACTGGCATCTGGAGCGCGGGCTACGCTCCCTGCGATACGTCGAGAAATAGGAGCTGGACACATGGCACGACGCGGGATTCTGGGACGCTCTCGACGGGAGTACAAGGTTCCCGAGCCGCACCCGTCCGGTGCGCGCCCGCCGAAGATCCCCGGTGAGCTGGTCCCGAACCACGTCGCCGTCGTCATGGACGGCAACGGCCGCTGGGCCAAGGAGCGCGGTCTGCCGCGCACCGAGGGCCACAAGGTCGGCGAGGGCGTCGTTCTCGACGTGCTCAAGGGCTGCCTGGAGATGGGCGTCAAGAACCTCTCCCTGTACGCCTTCTCGACGGAGAACTGGAAGCGCTCGCCCGACGAGGTCCGCTTCCTGATGAACTTCAACCGCGACGTCATCCGCCGCCGCCGCGACGAGATGAACGAGCTGGGCATCCGGATCCGCTGGGTCGGCCGCATGCCGAAGATGTGGAAGTCGGTCGTCCAGGAGCTCCAGGTCGCCCAGGAGCAGACCGTCGACAACGACGCGATGACCCTGTACTTCTGCGTCAACTACGGCGGCCGCGCCGAGATCGCGGACGCGGCTCAGGCGATCGCGCGCGACGTGGCGGCGGGCCGGCTGGACCCGTCGAAGGTCAACGAGAAGACCTTCGCGAAGTACATGTACTACCCGGACATGCCCGACGTTGACCTGTTCCTGCGGCCGAGCGGCGAGCAGCGCACCTCCAACTACCTGCTCTGGCAGAGCGCGTACGCCGAGATGGTCTTCCAGGACGTGCTGTGGCCGGACTTCGACCGCCGCAACCTCTGGCAGGCCTGCCTGGAGTACGCCCAGCGCGACCGCCGCTTCGGCGGCGCCGTCCCGAACCAGTCGGAGGGCTCCACGGGCTGACCGCCGGGCCCTGGGGGCGGCCGGGGCGACCGTACGGGCGGGCCTGGCCGTCCCGCCGCACCCCCGTGGATGGCCGCGGGCCGCCCCAGGGGACTGGAGCGGCTGCGCGGGCTCCTCGGCCGGAACCTGAACCGCGCCGGCTAGCCGGCGGCGGCGCAGTCGGCGCAGGTGCCGAAGATCTCCACCGTGTGGGCGACGTTCACGTAGCCGTGCTCGGCGGCGATGGACTCCGCCCACTTCTCCACCGCGGGACCCTCCACCTCGACGGCCTTGCCGCACTTGCGGCAGACCAGGTGGTGGTGGTGCTCCCCGGTGGAGCAGCGGCGGTAGACGGATTCGCCGTCGCTGGTCCGCAGCACGTCGACCTCGCCGGCGTCGGCGAGGGACTGGAGGGTGCGGTACACGGTGGTCAGGCCCACGGAGTCACCGCGGTGCTTGAGCATGTCGTGCAGCTCCTGGGCGCTGCGGAACTCGTCCACCTCGTCCAGCGCCGCGGCCACGGCGGCCCGCTGCCGAGTGGATCGTCCTCGTACTGGCGCGGTCTCGCCAGGCGCAGTCGCCACCGGTTCCTCCTCGTGTCGGTCTTGGCCCATTGTGCCAGGAGACCGATCGGGCCGAACTAGACCTTTACGTCGTCCCGGGTGCAGATCTGTTCGGCGGCGCGGGCCGCTCTGGCCCGGCGGCGGGCGAGCGGGGCCGAGACGCCGGTCATCACCATGAAGACGCCGATCGCGAGCAGCACGATGGTGCCGCCGGACGGGGCGTCGATGTAGTAGGTCGCGACGGTGCCGGACAGGGACACCAGCACGCCGATGACCATGGCCGTCGTCAGGGTGGCGGTGAACCCGCGGGTGACGCGCTGGGCGGCGGCGACGGGGATCACCATCATCGCGCTGACCAGCAGCAGGCCGACGATCCGCATCGCCACGGTGACGGTGACGGCGGCGGTGACCGCGATCAGCAGGTTCAGGAAGCGCACCGGCAGGCCGGTGACGCGGGCGAACTCCTCGTCCTGGCAGATCGCGAACAGCTGGCGGCGCAGGCCCAGGGTGACGGCGATGACGAACGCCGCGAGGATCACCACGGCCGTGACGTCCTCGGCCGAGACGGTGGTGATGGAGCCGAAGAGGTAGCTGGTCAGGTTGGCGGTGGAGCCGCCCGGGGCCAGGTTGATGATCATGACGCCGCCGGCCAGGCCGCCGTAGAAGAGCATGGCGAGCGCGATGTCGCCGCTGGTCTTGCCGCGGGAGCGGATCAGCTCCATGCCGACCGCGCCGACGACTGCGACCAGCGTCGCCATCCACACCGGGCTCGTGTTGAGCAGGAAGCCGAGGGCGACACCGGTCATGGCCACGTGGCCGATGCCGTCGCCCATGACGGCCTGGCGGCGCTGGACGAGGTACGTGCCGATCGCGGGGGCGGTCACGCCGACGAGCACGGCCGCGAGCAGGGCCCGCTGCATGAAGGCGTAGTTCAGGAGTTCCATCAGCTCAGCAGTCCCGTCCGCAGGGGCTCGGCGTCGTGCGCCGCGTGGGGGTGTACGTGGTCGTGGCCGGGCAGGGCGTGCTGTCCCACGGCCTCCGGCGGCGGGCCGTCGTGGACGACGCAGCCGTCGCGCAGTACGACGGCCCGGTCGATCAGCGGCTCCAGCGGGCCCAGCTCGTGCAGGACGAGCAGGACGGTCGAGCCGGCGGCCACCTGCTCGCGCAGGGCCCCGGCGAGGACCTCCTGGTTGGCCAGGTCCACGCCGGCCATCGGCTCGTCCATGATCAGGAGTTCGGGTTCGACGGCGAGGGCCCGGGCGATCAGCACGCGCTGGTGCTGGCCGCCGGAGAGGGCGTTGACCGAGGCGTCGGCGTACCCGCCCATGTCCACCAGGTCCAGCGCGCGCGTGACGGCGGCGCGGTCGGCCTTGCGCGGTATCCCGAAGCGGGAGCGGGCCAGCCGGCCGGAGGAGACGACCTCGCGGACGGTGGCCGGGACCCCGCTGGCGGCGGTGGTGCGCTGCGGGACGTACCCGATGCGCGACCAGTCGCGGAAGCGCTTGAAGTCGGTGCCGAACAGGGAGAGCGTGCCGTCGGTCAGCGGGACCTGGCCGACCACGGCGCGGACGGCTGTGGACTTCCCGGAGCCGTTGGCGCCGAGCAGGGCGACCACCTCGCCGCGGTGGACGCTCAGGTCGACTCCGCGCAGCACGGGGCGCGAGCCGAGCGAGGCCGTGGCCCCGCGCAGGGATATGACGGGCTGCTCGGCCGCCTTCGCGGCTGTCGCGGTCTCCATGGCTCGCGCCTCCGTTGTCGATGCTGCTGCCGTCACTTGGTGCCGAGCGCCTTCTGCAGGTTCTTCAGGTTGGACCGCATGACCTCGAAGTAGTCGGCGCCCTGGGACTTGTCGGTGATGCCTTCGAGCGGGTCGAGGACATCGGTTTTCAGGCCCGTGTCGGACGCGAGGCTCTTGGCCGTCTTGTCGCTGGCCAGCGTCTCGAAGAACACGGTGGAGACATTCTCCTTCTTCGCGACGGCCTGGAGATCCTTCATCCGGGCCGGGCTCGGCTCGGACTCGGGGTCGACGCCGGAGATGCCCTCCTGGTCGAGGCCGTAGCGCTCGGCGAGGTAGCCGAAGGCGGCGTGGGTGGTGATGAAGGTGCGGGTGGCCGTGTTCTTCAGGCCGTCCTCGAACTCGGTGTTCAGCGCGGTCAGCCGGGCCACGAGCTCTTCGGTGTTCTTGCGGTAGTCCGCCGCGTGGCCGGGGTCGGCCTTCTCCAGGGCCGCGCCGACGCCCTTGGCGACCTCGGCGTACTTCACCGGGTCGAGCCAGACGTGCGGGTCCTCGGCGGCCTCGCCGTGGCTGTGGCCGTGCTCGTCGCCGTGGCCCTCCTCGGGGTGGTCCGCGTCGGCCCCGTGGCCGTGGTCGTGGCCGGAGGTGCCGTGCACCTCCAGCGGGGTGAGGGTGGCGGCGTCGACGACGTTCTTCACGCCGGACTGGGCGACGGCCTTGTCGACGGCGGGCTGGAGGGACTTGAGGTAGAGCACCACGTCGGCCTCGCCCAGCAGGCCGGTCTGCTTCGGGGTGATCTCCAGGTCGTGCGGTTCGACACCCGGCTTGGTCAGGGTGGCGACCTTCACGTGGTCCTTGCCGATCCGCTCGGCGAGGAACTGCAGCGGGTAGAACGAGGCCATCACATCGAGCTTGCCGTCCGCGCCGCCGCCGCTGGCGGCTCCGGCTCCGGCGCAGGCGGTGAGGGTCGTCGCGCCGAGGGCGACGGCTCCGGCGAGGGCGGCGGCGGGTATGAGGCGTCGTACGTTCATGACATCCATTTTCATCAAAGATGGAAACGATTGTCAAAAACCCTGGTGGACGGGCGGGCGTAGGGTCGTGGAAGGGGAACCGATTTGAAAGGGAGGGTGCGGGCGCCGGTAACCTGAGGCATTCGCCGTTCGTCCTCGTAATGAAGAGAGCACCGTGGCCGCCGACAAGATCGAAACCATCGTCAGCCTGAGCAAGCGCCGTGGCTTCGTTTTCCCGTGCAGTGAGATCTACGGCGGCTCCAGGGCTGCCTGGGATTACGGCCCGCTCGGTGTCGAGCTGAAGGAGAACATCAAGCGCCAGTGGTGGAAGGCCATGGTCACCGGCCGTGAGGACATCGTCGGCCTCGACTCCTCCGTGATCCTGGCCCCCGAGGTCTGGCAGGCCTCCGGTCACGTCGCGACCTTCTCGGACCCGCTGACCGAGTGCACCTCCTGCCACAAGCGCCACCGCGCGGACCACCTGGAAGAGGCGTACGAGGCCAAGCACGGCCGTCTGCCCGCCAATGGCCTCGCCGACATCAACTGCCCCAACTGTGGTGTGAAGGGCCAGTTCACCGAGCCCAAGCAGTTCTCCGGCATGCTGGAGACCCACCTCGGCCCGACCCAGGACACCGGCTCGAAGGCGTACCTGCGCCCCGAGACCGCCCAGGGCATCTTCACCAACTTCGCCCAGGTCCAGACCACTTCGCGCAAGAAGCCCCCGTTCGGCATCGCGCAGATGGGCAAGTCCTTCCGGAACGAGATCACTCCGGGCAACTTCATCTTCCGCACCCGCGAGTTCGAGCAGATGGAGATGGAGTTCTTCGTCAAGCCGGGCGAGGACGAGCAGTGGCAGGAGTACTGGATGGCCGAGCGGTGGAACTGGTACCGCGACCTCGGCATCCGCGAGGAGAACATCCGCTGGTACGAGCACCCGAAGGAGAAGCTGTCCCACTACTCGAAGCGCACCGCCGACATCGAGTACCGCTTCAACTTCGGTGGCAATGAGTTCTCCGAGCTCGAAGGCGTCGCCAACCGCACCGACTTCGACCTCAAGGCCCACTCCGCCGCCTCCGGCCAGGACCTCACGTACTTCGACCAGGAGGCCGGCGAGCGCTACACGCCGTACGTCATCGAGCCGGCGGCCGGTGTCAACCGCGCCATGCTCGCCTTCATGCTCGACGCGTACAACGAGGACGAGGCCCCGAACGCCAAGGGCGTCATGGAGAAGCGCACCGTGATGCGCCTCGACCCGCGCCTGGCCCCGATCAAGGTCGCCGTCCTGCCGCTGTCCCGCAACCCGCAGCTGTCGCCGAAGGCCAAGGGCCTCGCCGCCGACCTGCGCAAGAACTGGAACATCGAGTTCGATGACGCGGGCGCCATCGGCCGCCGCTACCGCCGCCAGGACGAGATCGGTACGCCGTTCTGCGTCACCGTCGACTTCGACACCCTGGACGACAACGCGGTGACCGTGCGCGAGCGCGACACCATGAAGCAGGAGCGCGTCTCCCTGGACCAGATCCAGAGCTACCTCGGCAGCCGTCTGCTCGGCTGCTAGGTTCGCCCGCCGAACGACCGGTGGCCCGGTGCGCACTGCGCACCGGGCCACCGGTCGTCTGCCGTCTGCCGTCCGCCGGCTTCCGCGCCTACGAGGCCGTGGCCCCGGCCCCGCTCGCCCGCGCCTGCGCCTCGGCCTTGGCGTCGGCCTCGGCGGCGCGACGCTCGCCCTCGCGCTGCGAGCGCTTCCCGTAGAGCGCGGTCCACACGCCCAGCATGCCGAGCACCGCGTAGACCATGATCGGGCTGATGATCACCATCGTGTCGGTGGGCAGCGTGTACGCCAGGACGATCCGCAGCGCGGACTCGGCGAGATAGGTCACGCCCCAGACCGTCGTCATGACGGTCATCGTCCGCCGGAAGCCCTCGAACTCCCACAGGCCGTTCCACCAGGCGGTGCTCTCTGGGGTGCCGTCGGTGGCGAACTTGCGGCCGAAGTAGAACATCAGCGGACGCCGCGCGAGCAGGGTGGCGAGACAGAGCGCCCCGAACAGCCCGGTCACCCCCGAGTCCTTGATCAGCAGGGCCCGGGCCGAGTGCGCCCCGATCAGCGAGACGACGGCCGTGATCGCCAGGAACACCATGGTGACGACGGCGAACTCGTCGACCTTGCGGCGCCAGGCCACGCTGATGGCGGTGTCGAGCACCGGCCAGGCGCTGCTGACCAGCAGCGCGCCGAACTCGCTCCAGCCGTGGTCGCGCAACTGGTTGTACGTGATGATCGGCGCGACCACGTTGAGGCCGATGGTCAGGATCCAGCCGAGCGCGGCGGCTTTGCCGGAGCGGGCCGGCGACGCGGGCTGCTCGACCCGGGTCTGTTGATCGGACATGGTTCCCCCTGTGAAGTGCCTGATGAATGGAGCTGGGGGGAACCTAAAACAGGAGTGTGGCCCGCGACAGGACCCCCGGCTCAAATGATCACCAAGGTGTCCGGAATTACGCACTCCGGTACCGCGGTGGCCGGATCAGGCCCGCAGGCCGCGGATCACGAGGGCGGTGACCGCCTCGAACTCCGTGACGATGGTGGGCGAGAGCCAGTCCGCAGCGTACTGCGGATCATGGAACCGGCCGGTGGCATCGAACACCGCGCGCGCGGCGGCCGGTACGTCGGGGGCGGCCAGCGAGCCGGCGGCGACACCGTCGGCGATGATCCGGGCCAACTGGTCGATCAGCTCGGACAGATGCTGGTCCACCACCCCGCTGTTCTCGGCCAGCAGCACCGTGTACGTCGCGAACAGCTCCGGATCGGCGCCCGCCTTGCGGCGCTTGGCCTCGAACAGCGCCTCCAGCCAGGACTCCAGCTTGGAGGGAGCCGTCCCGCCCGGGGCCGAGGCGATCTCCTCCAGGACGACCACGCTCTTGGTGAGCCAGCGCTCCGTGACGGCCTCGCGCAGCGCCGCCTTGGACGGGAAGTGCCGGTACACGCTGCCGTGGCTGACGCCGAGGGCCCGGGCCACGTCCACCACGGTCGCCTTGGCCGGGCCGAAGCGGCGCAGCACCTCCTCGGTGGTTTCGAGGATGCGCTCGGGCGTCAGGGGTTCGGCGGCAGCGGGTGGCATGGGTACGACCGTACCGCCCGGTCAGCGCTCACTGTCGAGGTGGGCCATCTGCTCCGCCGCATACCGGTCGCCGGCCGCGGACCCGGCCGGAACCGCCTCCTCGATCGCCGCCAGATCGGCAGCGGACAGCCGCACCTCCATGGCACCCAGTGCCTCGCTCAGCCGGTCCCGGCGCCGGGCCCCCACCAGCGGCACGATGTCCTCGCCCCGCGAGAGCACCCAGGCGATGGCGGCCTGCGCGACGCTCACGCCCCTGCCCTCGGCGACCTTGCGCAGCGCCTCGACCAGATCGAGGTTCCGGTCCAGGTTCTCCCCCTGGAAGCGCGGGCTCATCCCGCGGAAGTCGCCCGGGGCCAGCGCGCGGTCACGGCTGAAGTGGCCGCTGATCAAGCCTCTGGACAGCACCCCGTACGCCGTGATCCCGATGCCGAGCTCCCGCGCCGTCGGCAGGATCTCCTCCTCGATGCCGCGGGAGACCAGGGAGTACTCGATCTGGAGGTCGGAGATCGGAGCCACGGCCGCGGCCCGGCGCAGGGTGTCCGCGCCGACCTCGGAGAGGCCGATGTGCCGGACGTGCCCCGCCTGGACGGCCTCGGCGATGGCGCCGACGGTCTCCTCGATCGGCACATCCGGGTCCACGCGGGCGATCCGGTAGATGTCGATGTGGTCCCGGCCGAGCCGCTGGAGCGAGTAGGCCAGGAAGTTCTTCACGGCCGCGGGCCGGCCGTCGTACCCGGTGAACCCGCCCTCCACCGTGCGCAGCGCGCCGAACTTGACGCTGGTGAGCGCCTGCTCGCGGGCCGCCGCGGGCGCGCTGCGCAGCGCTTCGCCGATCAGCAGCTCGTTGTGGCCCATGCCGTAGAAGTCGCCCGTGTCCAGCAGCGTGACCCCGGCGTCCAGCGCGGCGTGGATCGTGGCGATCGACTCCGCCCGGTCGGCCTCCCCGTACAGGGCGGACATGCCCATGCAGCCGAGGCCGACCGGGAAGACGGCGGGGCCGGTGGTGCCGAGCGCGCGCCGCGGGGGAGTCGTGTGCGTGAGGGAGTTCTCGTTCGTCGTCATGGAACGAGAATGGCATGACGAGTGACAGATTTCAATATCTGTCACTCGTCAGGGTCAGGCGGCGACCCGCAGGGCCAGCGCCGCCACCGCCATCAGGGCGAGCACGGCCGCGGGGGCGAGGTCGAAGTCCTTCACGCGCAGGTGGCTGATGACCGCGCCGACGAAGTAGAGGCTCACGCCGATGGCGGCGGCCACGCCCAGCGGAGCCGCCCACAGTCCCGCGAGGAGGCCCACCGCGCCGGCGGCCTTCAGGGCGGCCAGTCTCGGCAGCCAGGAGTCGGGGACCTGGACCTTGCGCATGTTGGCCACGATCTGGTCGTTGCCCTGGAGCGTGAGGGTGGCGGACGCGGCGAGGGTGAGGGCGAGCAGGGTGGCGACGGCGGCGTAGGCGATGAACATGATGATCTCCAATGGTCGAAACTCTAGAACCATTGAATAGCATCAACGATCGATTGATCGCAATCATTCGTCGACTGCTACGGTGTGGTACATGACGGCAGCACAGGAAGCGACGGCGGCCACGCAGGACTCCCCGCACCCGCCGCAGCGGCTGGGCATGCTGCTGGCGTGGCACGGATCGGTCACCCAGACCCGCATGAGGAAGGCCCTCGGCGCGGCCGGGCTCACCCCCCGGCACGCCATGACGCTCATGCACCTGGAGGGCGGCCCCATCGGCCAGCGGGCGCTCGCCGAGCGGCTGGAGGTGGACCCGAGCGTGCTCGTCGGACTCCTCAACGACCTGGAGCGCGACGGCCTCGTCGAGCGCCGCCGCGACCCCGCCGACCGCCGCCGCCACAACGTGGTCATCACCGACGCCGGCTCCGCCGTGCTCGCCAGGACCAACGCGGCGCTCGACGAGGTGGAACTCGGCCTGTTCGCCGGGCTCTCCGAGCAGGACCGCGACGTACTGCGCGGCCTGCTGGCCCGGATCGACTCGCACTCCGACGATTTCGACTGCCAGGAGTAGCCGCGAGCGGCCCCCCGGGCCCAGGTACGCGACCGCCCCGGCGCGCGGTCTGCGCGCCGGGGGCCGGGGCGTGAGCGGGACGGGTTCCGGTTCCGGGACCGGGGGCGGAGCCACCGCGGCCGAACGCAGCCCGCAGCCCGTCAGGAGTGCGGCGGCGCCCCGGCCGGGGCCCGGTCCGCGTGCGGCGGCTCCAGGGTCCGGGCGGTCCGTTCGGCCGTCGCCATCGCCCACGGCCCGCTGCTCACGGCGCCCACGACCAGCACGAACGCCCCGCAGAGCGTGATGATCCACCAGGCCGGCCCGGTTGCCGACTCGAAGTCGCGGCCGCCCGCCATCCCGGCCGCCAGCACCGCGCCGATCACCGCGACGCCCAGCGTGCTGCCGGTCTGCCGGCTCGTGGAGGCCACGGCGGCCGCGACGCCCGCCTGCGAGCGCGGCATCCCGGACACCGCCGTGTTGGTGATCGGTGCGTTGACCATGCCGAAGCCCAGCCCGAAGAGCACGTACCCGGTGAACATCAGCGAGGTGGAGGTCTCGGCGGAGAACGCCGCGAACAGCAGCCCGCTCACCGCCATGGCCACGCCCGCGATCAGCAGCGGCAGCCTCGGCCCCCGGGCGGCGACCAGCCGGCCCGCCACCGGGGCGGCCAGGATGGTGCACGCCGCCATCGGGAGCATGTAGAGCCCGGCGTCCAGGGCGTCCAGCCCCCGCACGTCCTGGAGGTACAGGGTGTTCAGGAAGAGGAACCCGGCCATCCCCGAGAAGGCGGAGACCGCCATCACCGTGGCGCCGCTGAAGGGGACGCTCCGGAAGAACCGGGGGTCGATCAGCGGCTCCGTCCGCCTCTGTTCGTACGCCACCAGTCCCACCAGCGAGGCGACGGCGACCGCGCCGCAGCCGAGGATCAGCCCGGAGCTCCAGCCCGCCGCCGGGCCCTCGATGATCCCGTACGTCACCGAGCCCAGCAGTGCCATGACCAGCAGCTGCCCCACCGGGTCCGGGCGGCGGGGCCGCTCCGCCCGGGACTCGGGGATCCAGCGCAGGGTCAGGGCGAGGGCGAACAGCCCGACCGGGACGTTGATCCAGAAGATCGACCGCCAGCCGACCGAATCGGTCAGCACGCCGCCGATCAGCGGCCCGGCGGCCATGGAGATGCCGGCCACCGCACCCCAGATGCCGATGGCGCGGGCCCGCTCGGCGGGCTCGGTGAAGGTGTTGGTGATGATCGACATGGCGACCGGGTTGAGCATGGCGCCCCCGACCGCCTGGACCGTCCGGAAGACGATCAGCCACCCCAGGCTGGGCGCCACCGAGCAGAGCAGCGACCCGAGGACGAAGACGGTGAGGCCGATGGTGAACACCTTGCGGCGCCCGATCCGGTCCGCCGTCGAGCCCATCAGTATCAGCAGCGAGGCCAGCACCAGGGTGTAGGCGTCGATGGTCCACTGCATCCCGGCGACCGAGGCGTGCAGCTCGCGCCGCATGGAGGGGAGCGCGACGTTCAGGACGGTGTTGTCGAGACTGACGATGAGCAGGCTCATGCAGCAGATCGCCAGGACGAGCAGGCGCCGCCGGTGGCTCAAGTCGGACATGGAGCCGATAGTACGGCTAACTAACGACCCTGGCATGCGCGACAATGGGGGGATGACCACGCTCCCTCCGCCTCTCGCGATCGGCCCGCACACCGTGCAGCCCCCGGTGGTGCTCGCGCCGATGGCAGGCATCACCAATGCCCCGTTCCGTACCCTTTGCCGTGAATTCAGCGGCGGCAAGGGGCTGTTCGTGAGCGAGATGATCACGACCCGCGCCCTGGTCGAGCGCAACGAGAAGACCATGCAGCTGATCCACTTCGACGCGACCGAGAAGCCCCGCTCGATTCAGCTGTACGGAGTAGACCCGGCGACCGTCGGCAAGGCGGTCCGCATGATCGTCGAAGAGGACCGGGCCGACCACATCGACCTGAACTTCGGCTGCCCGGTCCCCAAGGTGACCCGCAAGGGCGGCGGCTCGGCCCTCCCGTACAAGCGGAACCTGCTGCGGGCCATCCTGCGCGAGGCCGTCGCGGGCGCCGGCGACCTGCCGGTGACGATGAAGATGCGCAAGGGCATCAACGACGATCACCTCACGTACCTGGACGCGGGCCGGATCGCCGTCGAGGAGGGCGTCACCGCCATCGCCCTGCACGGGCGCACCACCGCCCAGCACTACGGCGGCACCGCCGACTGGGAGGCCATCGCGCGGCTCAAGGAGCACGTGCCGGAGATCCCCGTGCTCGGCAACGGCGACATCTGGTGCGCCGAGGACGCGCTGCGGATGGTCCGCGAGACCGGCTGTGACGGCGTGGTCGTCGGCCGTGGCTGCCTGGGGCGGCCGTGGCTGTTCAACGACCTGGTGGCGGCCTTCGAGGGACGCCCCGAGGACTTCCACAAGCCGACCCTGCGCGAGGTCGCCGCGACCATGCACCGGCACGCCCAGCTGCTGGGGGAGTGGATCGGCGACGAGGCGCGCGGGGTGATCGACTTCCGTAAGCACGTGGCCTGGTACCTCAAGGGCTTCTCGGTCGGGTCCGAGATGCGCAAGAAGCTCGCCGTCACTTCGTCACTGTCCGAGCTGGACGCTCATCTGAGCGAGCTCGACCTGGACCAGCCCTGGCCCGACAGCGCGGACGGCCCGCGCGGCCGGACGTCCGGAAACAACCGGGTTGTCCTGCCGGAGGGCTGGTTGAAGGATCCGTACGACTGCGCCGGGGTGAGCGAGGACGCCGAGCTGGACACGTCCGGAGGCTGACATTTCGCCCTCGCGGTAGCGTGATATACGCCACGCATGGGTGGGGTTGCGCTCAGATGAGCATGGAAATCTCGGATATGACTTCCAAAGGGTGGCACTGGGTGCCACCCTTTGTGCGTTCAAGACTTGAACGCAAACGGATCGATGATCGCTCATCCGAGTGTGAACAAGCCTCAATAGCCCCTTCCGTCTTCGGGAAGTGAACGCCTTTCGTACGATCGGGCTACCCATCAGTCACTTTCGATCTGCTGGCGCACGGGTGGTTACGGCCGTATGACGACCAAGTGGACGTACCCAGACGCCTTCGATCTGGGTATGTTCCTGGCCGTCAGGGCAGCCACCCGAGTCCTCGAGGAGTCGAGACCCGTGTCGGAAAACAAAGATCAGAAGTTCGTCTACGACTTCACCGAGGGGAACCGGGACCTCAAGGACCTTCTCGGCGGCAAGGGAGCCAACCTCGCCGAGATGACCAACCTGGGTCTTCCCGTCCCTCCCGGCTTCACCATCACCACCGAGGCCTGCAAGGTCTACCTCGAAAGCGGTGAGGCCCCGGCCGCGCTGCGCGACGAGGTCAGCGCCCACCTTGCCGCCCTCGAAGCGACGATGGGCAAGAAGCTCGGCCAGTCGGACGACCCGCTGCTGGTCTCCGTACGCTCCGGCGCCAAGTTCTCCATGCCCGGCATGATGGACACGGTCCTCAACATCGGCCTGTCCGACGAGTCGGTCAAGGGCCTCACGGCCCAGTCCGGTGACGAGCGCTTCGCCTGGGACTCGTACCGCCGCCTGATCCAGATGTTCGGCAAGACCGTCCTCGACGTCGAGGGCGAGCTCTTCGAGGACGCCCTCGACGAGGCCAAGGCCGCCAAGAAGGTCACCGTCGACACCGACCTCGACGCCGCCGACCTGAAGAAGCTGGTCAAGGCCTTCAAGAAGATCGTCGCGAAGGAGGCCGGCCGCGAGTTCCCGCAGGACGCCCGCGAGCAGATGGACCTCGCCGTCGAGGCGGTCTTCAACTCCTGGAACACCGACCGCGCCAAGCTCTACCGGCGCCAGGAGCGCATCCCGAGCGACCTGGGCACCGCGGTCAACATCTGCTCCATGGTCTTCGGCAACCTCGGCCCCGACTCCGGCACCGGCGTCGCCTTCACCCGCGACCCTGCCAGCGGCCACCAGGGCGTCTACGGCGACTACCTCCAGAACGCCCAGGGCGAGGACGTGGTCGCGGGCATCCGCAACACCGTCCCGCTCGCCGATCTGGAGCAGATCGACAAGAAGTCGTACGACCAGCTCATGACGATCATGACGACGCTGGAGACCCACTACAAGGATCTCTGCGACATCGAGTTCACCATCGAGCGCGGTCAGCTGTGGATGCTGCAGACCCGCGTCGGCAAGCGCACCGCGGGCGCCGCCTTCCGCATCGCCACCCAGCTCGTGGACCAGGGCCTCATCGACGAGGCCGAGGCACTCCAGCGCGTCAACGGCGCCCAGCTGGCGCAGCTGATGTTCCCGCGCTTCGACGAGGACGCCAAGACCGAGCTGCTCGGCCGCGGCATCGCCGCCTCCCCGGGCGCGGCCGTCGGCAAGGCCGTCTTCGACTCGTACACCGCCGTCAAGTGGTCCCGGTCCGGCGAGAAGGTCATCCTGATCCGCCGCGAGACCAACCCGGACGACCTGGACGGCATGATCGCCTCCGAGGGCATCCTGACCTCCCGCGGCGGCAAGACCTCGCACGCCGCCGTGGTGGCCCGCGGCATGGGCAAGACCTGTGTCTGCGGCGCCGAGGACCTGGAGGTCGACACCAAGCGCCGCCGGATGACGGTCGGCGGCACGGTCGTCGAGGAGGGCGACGTCGTCTCCATCGACGGCTCCACCGGCAAGGTCTACCTCGGTGAGGTACCCGTCGTACCCTCCCCGGTCGTCGAGTACTTCGAGGGCCGCACGCACGCCGGCGCCGACGACGCCGACGAGCTCGTCGCCGCCGTGCACCGGATCATGGCCTACGCGGACCGCGTGCGGCGCCTGCGCGTCCGCGCCAACGCCGACAACGCCGAGGACGCGTCGCGCGCCCGCCGGTTCGGCGCCCAGGGCATCGGCCTGTGCCGCACCGAGCACATGTTCCTCGGTGAGCGCCGCGAGCTGGTCGAGCACCTGATCCTCGCGGACACCGACAAGGAGCGGGAGGAGGCACTGAGTGCCCTCCTGCCGCTGCAGAAGAAGGACTTCGTCGAGCTGTTCGAGGCGATGGACGGGCTGCCCGTCACCGTTCGCCTCCTCGACCCGCCGCTGCACGAGTTCCTGCCCGACATCACCGAGCTGTCGGTGCGCGTCGCCCTCGCCGAGTCCCGCAAGGACGCCAACGAGAACGACCTGCGCCTGCTCCAGGCCGTGCACAAGCTGCACGAGCAGAACCCGATGCTGGGTCTGCGCGGTGTCCGCCTGGGCCTGGTCATCCCGGGTCTGTTCAAGATGCAGGTCCGGGCGATTGCCGAGGCCGCCGCCGAGCGCAAGAACGCCAAGGGCGACCCGCGGGCTGAGATCATGGTCCCGCTCGTGGGCACCGTCCAGGAGCTGGAGATCGTCCGCGAGGAGGCCGACCAGGTCATCGCCGAGGTCGAGGCCGCCACCGGCACCAGCCTCAAGCTGTCCATCGGCACGATGATCGAGCTGCCCCGCGCCGCCCTGACCGCCGGCCAGATCGCCGAGGCCGCGCAGTTCTTCTCCTTCGGCACGAACGACCTGACCCAGACGGTGTGGGGCTTCTCCCGCGACGACGTCGAGGCCAGCTTCTTCACCGCGTACCTGGAGAAGGGCATCTTCGGGGTCTCCCCGTTCGAGACCATCGACAAGGACGGCGTCGGCGCGCTGGTCCGCAGCGCGGTCCAGGCCGGCCGGGCCACCCGCCCCGACCTCAAGCTCGGCATCTGCGGCGAGCACGGCGGTGACCCCGAGTCCGTCCACTTCTTCCACGAGGTCGGCCTCGACTACGTCTCCTGCTCGCCGTTCCGGATCCCGGTGGCGCGTCTGGAGGCCGGCCGCGCGGCCGCCGAGTCGAAGGGCTCCGACAGCCGCTGAGCCGAAGGGCTCCGGCGCGCTCGCCGGGCCCCCCTTGACGCGGCCCTCGGGCCGCTGCCGGGCCGTCGCACGAACGGCGGCCCGGCCCCAGGACCGTTATTCGGTCCCCCTGACCGCGCCTGCCCCGGGATCCCTGACCACCGGTGGCGGGCGCGGTCTTGTTTGTGCGACGCGCATTCAACAAATCTTTACGGCAAGGCGGTGGACGGATCCCCACCCGTCCACCGCCTGCCGCCAATCCGCCAAGCACGTCGGCGCTTCCCGGTGCGACCGACCGCCAGGCCCCGCAAAGCCCCCCACGGCCTTCGCGGAGCGTTTCGGTCGCGCCGGAGTGTGCCTGGCGGAGTACAGGATTTCGGTTGTCACGCCCCTGCCGAAAGGGGTTTCAACTGTGGCCGAAAGGGCGTGGTGACAACGTGTGACGGCATGCATACTCATGGGGCGGGGGGATTGCGGTTGCACAGGTGGGGGTTCGGTGCTTCGTATCCATTTCACTGGAGTGGACCTGGCACGCGTACGGATGGCAGGGCGTCCCGATGCGTTGTGGGAAACGATTCTTAGTTTTCACCGTTTAAGAGACCGGCGCGATGCCCGGTTGTTCGGTGAATGGCGTACTGAAGCCCGGAGCCGGTTGAATAGTGAAACACGTCTGCTCGGAGCGCTCATACCGAGTCGGGGCTATTTCCCGGATTTCCTGACTCCGGTCGAGGGCCAGTACGGGTGGGACGTGGCCCTCGACGCGCTGCGCGGGATCCGCCCCGACCGGCTGCGGCAGGAGCTGACGCTGCTCGGTGCCGGGACGGCGCCGTCGTCGCCCCGCATACGGGAGTTCCTGGATGCCGGGACCCAGCACCTGCCACGGCTGCTGGGCGAGCTGCGCGGGTACCACCGCGCCGCCGTGGAGCCGTACTGGACCCACATCCAGGCCCAGATCGAGGCCGAGCGGGCCGCGCGGGGCCGGGCCCTGCTGGACGGCGGCGCGGACGAGCTGCTGGCCTCGCTGCCGCCGATGCTGCGCTGGCGGGCACCGGTGCTGGAGTGCGACTACCCGGTGGACCGGGACGTACGGCTGCGGGGGCGCGGGCTGCTGCTCCAGCCGTCGTTCTTCTGCCGGCGCACGGCGGTGACGCTGCACGACCCGGAGCTGCCGCCGGTGCTGGTCTACCCGGCGGCGGCGCAGCTGGCATCGGCCCCGGCCGGGTGCGAGGGCGGCGCCGGGCGGCCCGTGGAGGAGCAGCGCCAGCGCACCCTGGGCAAACTCGTCGGGCACACCCGGTCGGTGGTGCTGCGGGCCATCGGCGACGGCGCCACCACCAGCGAGCTGGCCCGCCGGGCCGGGGTCTCGCTGGCCTCGGCGAGCCAGCACGCCTGTGTGATGCGGGAGGCGGGGCTGGTGACCACCCTGCGCCGGGGGAACGCCGTGCTGCACACGGTGACCCCGCTGGGGGCCGCGCTGCTCAAGGGCGGCGCGGTCGCATCCTAGGGAGCCGCGCGGGCTCCCGGGCCCCGTGGGGCGGGAGCGCGGCGGGCGGAGGGCCCCAGGGGGTCCTCCGCCCGGCGGCGACCGCTCCGAAAGAATCCCGGAAAAGTTCTCCGGGCAGCGATGAGTTCTTCCGGAGCCCCCGGTCTACCCCTCGAACGACACGCGAGAGACGCGAAGCCCGAGAGAAGAGAGACCGAGATGTCCGCCACCATGATCTTCGTCAACCTGCCGGTCAAGGACCTCGACGCCAGCAAGGCCTTCTGGGGCAAGCTCGGCTACTCCTTCAACGCCCAGTTCACCGACGAGAACTGCGCCTCGATGGTCATCAGCGACACCATCGTCGCGATGCTGCTGACCGAGGCCCGGTTCAAGGACTTCACCCACAAGGCCATCACCGACACCTCCACCAGCACCGAGGCGCTGCTCTGTCTGAGCTCCGAGAGCCGCACCGCCGTCGACGAGCTCGTCGACGCGGCCGTCGGCGCCGGCGCCACCGAGCCGCGCCCCGCCCAGGACTACGGCACCATGTACGGCCGCGCCTTCGAGGACCTCGACGGCCACACCTGGGAGATCATGTGGATGGACCCGGCCATGATCGAGAGCTGAGCCCCCGAGCCCTCTTGGCCCCCCGAGCCCCCTGAGCGCCCCGAGACCCCTGGGCCTCAGCGGGCGGCGGAGGTCGCGGCGGTCCGTACCGGGTAGGTCCGGACCGCCACCTCGTCGTGGTCCAGGCAGCGCCCCGACTCCAGGTCGAAGCGCTGCTTCAGGAGCGGGGAGGCCACGAAGGCCCGCCCCGCCACCGTCCCCACGAGCCCCCGCGAGAGCACCTGGGCCCCCGTGAAGGGGTCCTGGTTGGCGATGGCGTACGGGCGCCCCGCGCGGTCGACGAAGACCGCGGCCTGGCTCCCGTCGGGCAGCAGGGCCGCCACCCCGCGTCCGGGGATGAGCGCCGACAGCTCGCACACCGTCAGCCAGCCTTCGGACACACGCAGTTCCACGGTCATCGGGGGCCTCCCACGGGAAGAAGGGTCAGGGCGGTCAGGTCGGGCTTGACCTGATCGCGCTCGGGAACGAACCTCACGGTCGGATCGGGGGCGCCGGGCGCGTTGACGAACGACACGAACCGGCGCAGCCGCTCCGGGTCCTGGAGCGTTTCGGCCCATTCGTCGCGGTAGTGCGCCACGTGATCGGCCATCAGCGACTCCAGCTCCGCGCACAGCCCCAGCGAGTCGCGCACGATCACGTCCCGCAGGTGCTCCAGGCCGCCCTCCAGCCGGTCCAGCCAGGTGGAGGTCCGCTCCAGCTGCTCGGCGGTGCGGATGTAGAACATCAGGAACCGGTCGAGGAGCCGGACCAGCTCGGCGTCCGACAGGTCCTGGGCGAGCAGATCGGCGTGGCGCGGGGTGGCCCCGCCGTTGCCGCCGACGTACAGGTTCCAGCCGCTCGCCGTCGCGATGACCCCGAAGTCCTTGCTCTGCGCCTCCGCGCACTCGCGGGCGCAGCCGGACACCGCCGACTTGAGCTTGTGCGGGGCGCGCAGGCCCCGGTAGCGCAGCTCCAGGTCGATGGCCATCCGCACGCTGTCCTGGACCCCGAAGCGGCACCAGGTCTGCCCGACGCAGGACTTCACCGTCCGCAGCGCCTTCCCGTACGCGTGCCCGGACTCGAACCCTGCGTCGACGAGCCGCGCCCAGATGCGGGGGAGCTGCTCCACGCCGGCGCCGAACAGGTCGATGCGCTGCCCGCCGGTGATCTTCGCGTAGAGGCCGAAGTCGCGGGCCACCTCGCCGATCACGATCAGCTTGTCCGGGGTGATCTCGCCGCCGGGGATGCGGGGGACGACCGAGTACGAGCCGTTGCGCTGGAGGTTGGCGAGGAAGTGGTCGTTGGTGTCCTGGAGGGCGGCCTGCTCCCCGTCCAGGACGTAGCCGCTCGCGCCGAGCGTGGGCGCCAGCGAGGCGATGATCGAGCCGACGGCCGGCTTGCAGACCTCGCAGCCCTCGCCGCCGCGCGCCTCCGGGCGGCCGTGGCCGTCGAGGAGCCGCTCGTACGAGGTGAGGCGGCGGGTGCGGACGATCTCGTAGAGCTCGGAGCGGCTGAAGGGGAAGCAGCGGCACAGCCCCTTGTCGGCGGCGCTCGGCAGCAGCCGGCCGATCACCTTGACGCAGCTGCCGCAGCCGGTGCCGGCATTGGTGCACTTCTTGACCTCGGCGAGGTCGGCGCAGGCGGTGATGGCCTTCTTGGTGACGTTGTGGCAGGAGCAGATCACCGCGGTGTCGGGGAGCGCCGACGGGCCGAGCGTGACGGGCGCGCCGAGGCCGGCGGGGAGCACCAGCTGTTCGGGCGCGACGGGCGGGACGCTGCCGGTGAGCGGGCGCAGCAGCCCGTACGAGTCGGCGTCGCCGACCAGGACGCCGCCGAGGAGGACGCCCTCGGGGGAGACGACCAGCTTCTTGTAGACGCCGGAGCGGGAGTCCGAGTAGACGACGGCCAGGCTGCCGGAGGCCGCGCCGTGGGCGTCGCCGAAGGAGGCCACGTCCACGCCGAGCAGTTTGAGCTTGGTGGAGAGGTCGGCCCCGGTGAACTCCTTGGCGCGGCCGAGCAGGTCCTCGGCGGCGGTCTCGGCCATCTCGTAGCCGGGGGCGACCAGGCCGTAGACGCGGCCGTCGGCGGCGAGGGCGCATTCGCCGATCGCGTAGACGCGCGGGTCGGAGGTGCGGCAGCGGGCGTCGATGCCGATGCCGCCGCGTTCGCCGACAGTGAGGCCCGCGGCGCGGGCGAGCTGGTCGCGGGGGCGGACGCCGGCGGAGAAGACCACGAGGTCGGTGGCGACGGTGGAGCCGTCGGAGAGCCGCATGCCGGCGACCGAGCCGTCCTCGCCGGTGAGGATCTCCTGGGTGCCGACCCCCGTGTGGACGGTGAGCCCCATGTTCTCGATGGTGCGTAGCAGGGCCGTGCCGCCGCCCTCGTCGATCTGGACGGGCATCAGGCGCGGGGCGAACTCGACGATGCGGGTGGTGAGTCCGAGGCCCTGGAGGGCGCCCGCGGCCTCCAGGCCGAGGAGGCCGCCGCCGACCACGGAGCCGCTGGTGCGGGTCCTCGCGTACTCCTCGATCTCCAGGAGGTCCTCGATGGTGCGGTAGACGAAGCAGCCGGGAGCGTCCTTGCCGGGGACGGGCGGGACGAAGGGGTGGCTGCCGGTCGCGAGGACGAGCACGTCGTACGGGAACACCCGGCCCGAGCGGGAGGTGACGGTGCGGGCCTCGCGGTCGACGGCCTCGGCGGGGTCGCCGAGGTGCAGCTCGATGCCGTGCTCCGCCATGAACCCGGGCGGGGTCAGCGACAGGTCCTCGGGCGTGCTGCCGGAGAAGTACGAGGTCAGGTGGACGCGGTCGTAGGCGGGCCGGGGCTCCTCGCAGAGCACGGTGATCCGGTGCGTGGCGGTCGCACCGCGCTCGGCGAGGGCCTCCAGGTAGCGCTGGCCGACCATGCCGTGGCCGATGAGCACGATGGCGGGAGTGGGCGTGGCTGCGGCCATGATCAGGAGCCTCCTGCGGTAGGTGCGGCGGGCGCGGCCCGCGGGTGCCGCGGGACCGGCGCCGGCCACGGCCGCACCCGGGTTCCGAGGGCATGGCACGAGCGTGCGCCGCCGCTGTTTCCCCGCCGCATCGCCGGGGTTACCCGAGCGGAACGCTGACCTCAGCGCGCGGATTAAGCGCCCGTGAGGCGTTCCTCAAGGCCGGCTTAAGGATCATCCGCGGGGCCCGGAGCGGGTCCTCGCGGCCCGGGCGGGCCCCTAGCGTGAGCGCCATGCGAGATGCGGCGGTGCGGGTCAGGGGCGGGATGCTGGGCGGGGCGGGGGTGGTGGCCCTGCTGTGGGCGGCGCAGGTGCGGCCCTCCGCCCGGCTCGACGCGCTCTTCGCCACCGCCGCCCACCTGACAGGGCTGCTCGCCGGGTACGGGGTGCTGGTGCTGCTGTTCCTGATGGCCCGGGTGCCCGCCGTCGAGCACGGGGTCGGCGCCGACCGGCTCGCCCGCTGGCACGCGCTCGGCGGCCGGTACGTGCTGCTGCTCTGTTTCGGCCACGGGCTCCTCGCCCTCCTCGGCTACGCCGTGCACCAGGACGCCGACGTGGTCTCCGCCGTCCGGGACCTGCTCGGCTACCCGGCCGTCGCCGCCGCCGCGGCCGGTACGGGGCTGCTGGCCGCCGTCGGCGTCAGCTCCGCCCGCGCCGTACGCCGCCGCGTCTCGCACGAAACCTGGCGCGGCGTGCACCTGCTGGTCTACCTCGCCGCGGCGCTCGCTTTCGGCCACCAGCTCGCCGGGCCCGATCTCGCGGTCGCCGCCTGGTTCTGGGCCCTCGCCCACGCCACCGTCGCCGTGCTGCTGGTCTGGTACCGCGCCGTGGTCCCCGTACGGCAGGCCCTGCGGCACGCGCTGCGGGTGGGCGAGGTACGGGCGGAGGGGCCCGGGGTGGTGTCCGTCGTCATGTACGGGACGCACCTGGCGGAACTGCGCGCCGAGCCCGGGCAGTTCCTGCGCTGGCGCTTCCTCCAGCGCAGGCTCTGGCACACCGCCCTGCCGTTCTCGCTCTCCGCGCCGGCTGGCGGGGGAACCCTGCGGATCACGGTGAAGGCGCTCGGCGGCCACTCCCGCCGGATCCGGCGGCTGCGACCCGGCACCCGGGTCATCGCCACCGGACCGTTCGGGGCGCTCACCGCCGCCCGGCGGACCCGGCCCAAGGTGCTGCTCATCGCCGGCGGCGTCGGGATCACCCCGATGCGGGCCCTGTTCGAGACGCTGCCGGGCGGGCCGGGGGACCTGACCCTGCTCTACCGGGCCGGGGCCGAGGAGCAACTCGTACTGCGCGGCGAACTGGAGGCCATCGCCGCCGAGCGGCAGGCCGGGCTGCACTACCTGCTCGGGCCGTCCGGCGCCGCGTACGATCCGCTGGCCCCGCAGGCGCTGGCGGCGCTGGTGCCGGACCTGGTGGAGCACGACGTGTACCTGTGCGGGCCGCCGGGGATGGCGGAGGCCACCCGGTCCGCGCTGCTGCGGGCCGGGGTGCCGGCCGGGCGCGTCCATTCCGAGTGCTTCAGCTTCTGATCTTTGCCCCGTCCGTCCGTTCGTCCGTCCGTCCGCGAGAGGGCATAGCGCGTCATGCGTCACCCGCTGCACGTTCCGTTGTCTGTCCCTGCGACCGTGGCCGCGCCCGCAGGCGTGCCCGGGGCCCGGCACCGCAAGCCGCGCGGGCCGTCCGCCCTGCGGGCAGGGGTGGCCGCCCTGGCCTCCGTACCGCCCGGGCGGCGGCTGGCGGCCGGGCTGGGGCTGGCCAGCGTGCTGGCCGCGACCGTACTGACGGCGGCCGTGGACCCGGCGGCTCCGGTGGCCCCGGACCGGGTGCCGGCCCGGGAAACCTCAACCTTTGCGCAAGTTTCCGGGGATTGATGAGTGGTGCACCCATCGGCTTCGTAGGGTCAGGACGTGCCTGACATATCAACGACCATGATCATCGTGCTGTGCGTGGCCGCCGCGGCGGCCGGCTGGATCGACGCGGTGGTGGGCGGCGGCGGACTGCTGCTCCTGCCCGCCCTGCTGCTCGGACTGCCCAACGCCCACCCCGCCACTGTGCTCGGCACCAACAAGGCCGTGGCCATCGTGGGCACCGCGGGCGCGGCCGTGACGTACGCGCGCAAGGCGCCGGTGGACGTGAAGCTCGCCGTCCGGATCGGACTGGCCGCGCTCGCCGGCTCGATGGGCGGCGCCGCGCTCGCCGGGGGCATCAGCAAGGACGCGCTCCGCCCGCTGATCATGCTGGTGCTGGTGGTGGTCGCCGGCTTCGTGATCTTCCGGCCGGCCTTCGGCACCGCCCCCGGCGCCACGCCCGTCAGCCGGCAGCGCGTGCTGCTCGCCATCGGGCTCGCGGGGCTCGGCATCGGCTTCTACGACGGCCTGATCGGTCCCGGCACCGGCACCTTCCTGGTCCTCGCCCTGACCGCGCTGCTCCACCTCGACCTGGTCACCGCCTCCGCCACCGCGAAGATCGTCAACTGCTGCACCAACGCCGGGGCGCTCGCGATGTTCGCCTACCAGGGCATGGTGCTGTGGCAGCTGGCCGCGCTGATGGCCGTGTTCAACCTGGCCGGAAGCATGGTTGGGGCGCGGATGGCGCTCAAGAAGGGCAGCGGGTTCGTGCGGGGCGTGCTGCTGACGGTGGTGTCCGCGCTGGTGATCAAGCTGGGCTTCGAGCAGTGGGGCTGAGGCTCAGTACGTCGCCGTGAGGTGGGCGAAGACGACCACGTTCCCCCGGTAGCCGGTGCGGTGCGAGAAGCCGCCGCCACAGGTGATCACCCGGAGCTCGGCGCGCGGCGAGGGCCCGTAGACGCGGGAGTCGGGGAAGGCGTCGGCGTCGTAGACCTCGATCGCGTGGACGGTGAAGACGGCCGTCCGGCCGTCGGCGCGCGGCACCTCGATGGCGGCGCCTCGGCGCAGTGCGCCGAGGTTGTAGAAGACGGCCGGGCCGGTGGCGTGGTCCACGTGCCCGGCGATGACGGCCGTGCCGGTGGCGCCGGGGGTGGTGCCGTCGCGGTACCAGCCCGCGAGGTCCCGGCGGGCCGGCGGGGGCACTTCGAGGCTGCCGTCGGGGTCCAGGCCGAGCCCGGTCAGCGGGGCGTCCACGCGGATGGAGGGGATCCGGATCCGGGTGGGCGGGGAGCCGGGGAGGGGCGCGATGCCCGGGCCGTAGTCGGCCGCGCGGGCGCTGAGGGAGTCGGCGGGGGAGGGCTGCGGGGGCCGGACCGGTTCGCTGGAGCCGCTGCCGACGAGCCAGATGCCGACGCAGGCGGCGAGCGCGAGGAGCCCGCCGCGGCCTGCGCGGCCGCCGGGTCCGGCGGGTCCGCCGTGTCTGCGGGGTCCGCCGCGTTTGCCGGGTCTGCCGGGTCTGCCGGGTCTGCCGGGTCTGCCGGGTCCGGCGTAGCCGGAGGTGCCCATGCCTGCCCCCTGGGGTGTGCGTACGACTGGCCGTCGCCCGGCCCCGCGAACGGGGGGACCTCGCGGGGCGGGCAACGGGGGACGGTACCGGTCGGACCGCGGCCGAAGCCGCGGTGGGCGCCCGTCAGCTCCGCGTGCCGCTCGCCCGGCGACGCAGGAGCCAGGTACCGCCGGCGGCGGCCGCGGCCAGGACGGCCACTCCCGCCGCGATCTTGGCGGGGTCGGTGGTGGTGGTCGTCCCACCGCCGACCCCGGTCTTCACGTGGCCCTGCGGGCCGCGCTCGGTGACGACGAGGTCGCCGGTGGCGAACTTGCCGTTGGCGCAGGTCGCGCCGATCTCGTAGGTGCCGGGAGGGGTGTCGCGGGCGACCTGGAACTGACCCACGACCACCTCCTTGTGCGTGCCCGGGACCAGCTTGAAGCGGCCGCCGCCGATGGTGCTGGCGTCGCCGTCGGCGTGGCTGCCGTTGCCGCAGGCGGAGGTGTTCGCGGTGACGGTGCCGCCGGGGGCGGCGGACTTGGGCCAGACCTCCAGGGAGGCGAAGTCGCCGGGAGCGAAACCGGTCAGGCCGGGCACGCCGAGTTCGGCCGCGGCGACCGCTCCGGCGACCGGGCCGGCGAAGGCGACGGCGGTCAGCGCGGAGGCGGTGAGCACGTGGGCGGTGCGTCGGCGCATGGGGGGCTCCTGGGTGACGCGGGGTCGTGTTCCGAGATAAACCGGGGTGCGGGGTTCGCGCCTGCTGAGGTTGCGTCAGATTTGTGGGCCGGTGTGCGTTGACGCAGGTCAGGGTGGGTGAGGCGGTGTTCGGGGTGGGAGGGCCGTCCGGGTGGGCCCGCGGGGGCCGGGGGCGGGCTGCACCCCACCCCACCCCCGGCCCCCGCGGGCGGGGAGACTGGGGGTGTGTTCGATGCGGCGCGAGGAGTGGGGGCTATGGCAATGGGAGGCGGGGAGACGAGTGGGGAGCTGCCGTTCTTCGTCTACGGGACGCTGCGGCCCGGTGAGGTGAACCACGATCTGTTCCTCAAGGGCCGTACCGCCGCCGAGGAGGCCGCGCGGCTGCCCGGCGCGCTGCTCTACGACGGCCCCGGGTACCCGTACGCCGTTCCGCGGGCGGGGTCGGAGATCGTGGGCGAGCTGATCACCGCCGCCCCGGGGACGTACGGGAGGCTGCTGGCCGAGCTGGACCGGCTGGAGGAGTACCACGGGCCCGGCCGGCCGCTGAACGTCTACGACCGGGTTCGCAGGGAGGCGGTCCGCCCGGACGGGACCAGGGTTCCCGCCTGGGTCTATCTGGCCGCTCCGCTGCTGGAGCGGCGGCTGCGCGAGTCCGGTACCGAGATACCGGGCGGGGACTGGTTCCGGCGCTAGCTCAGAGGCCCTCGGCGCCTCGGTTGCGCAGGCGCTGGCCGTACTGCTGGAGGACCCACAGCTCCTCCTGGACCGCCGCCAGTTGTTCCGCCGGGGCGTGCGGACCCAGGCGGGACATCGTGCCCTGGATCTCGTGCACCCGGCGGTCGACCGCGCGCAGGCGGACCTGGACCAGCTGGACCCCCGCGTAGATCTCGTCCACCGTCTTCGCGTGGATCGCCTCGACCGCGAGCTCCGTCACCAGGGCCCGGACGGTGTCGTTCGGGGCGGCCGCGCGGACCCGGGCCAGGTAGTCGTCCGTGCCCTGCGAAGCGCCGCCCGCGTCGAGGATGGCCTGGCGGACGGCGGCGTAGGGCGGCGCGGTGAACTCGTCCATGCCGTAGGCGTCGAAGGCCGGGGAGACCAGGGCGGGCCGCTGGAGCGCCAGCTTCAGCAGCTCGCGCTCGGTGCGGTGGGCCGGGCTGCGCAGGTTCAGCGCGGGACCGCCCGCGGGGGCGGCGGGCGCCTGGGCGGCGCCCTCGTAACCGGAGGAGGCGCGGCCGCGGGACGGCGGCGGCTGCTGGCCGCCCCGCTCGCGGGCCCAGCGGGCCAGCTGCGCCACCCGCTTGACCACGAACTGCTCGTCGCGGATGCCGAGCATGCCCGCCAGCTGGACCGCCGACTCGTGCTGGATCGCGATGTTCTTGATGTTGGCGACGACGGGCGCGGCCTCGTCGAGCGCGGCCGCCCGGCCCGCCGGGTTCTCCAGGTTGTGCCGGGCCACGATGTGCCGCAGCGCGAACTCGAACAGCGGGGTACGGGCCTCCACGAGCCCGGACACGGCCGCGTCGCCCTGCGCGAGGCGCAGGTCGCAGGGGTCCATGCCGCCGGGGGCGATGGTGATCGAGGTCTCGGCGGCGAACTTCTGGTCGTCCTCGAAGGCCCGCAGGGCCGCCTTCTGCCCGGCCGCGTCGCCGTCGAAGGTGAAGATCACCTCGGCGGTCGCGTTGTCCATCAGCAGGCGGCGCAGGATCTTGATGTGGTCCCCGCCGAACGCCGTGCCACAGGTCGCGATCGCGGTGGTGACCCCGGCCATGTGGCAGGCCATGACGTCGGTGTAGCCCTCGACGACCACGGCCCGGGAGGTCTTGGCGATCTCCTTCTTGGCCAGGTCGATGCCGTAGAGCACCTGGGACTTCTTGTAGATCGCCGTCTCCGGCGTGTTCAGGTACTTGGGGCCGTTGTCGTCGTCGCGCAGCTTGCGCGCGCCGAAGCCCACCACCTCGCCGCTGATGTCGCGGATGGGCCACATCAGCCGGCCGCGGAAGCGGTCGATGGGCTTGCCGCTGCGGCTGTCCTGGGCCAGGCCCGAGGTGATCAGTTCCTTGTCGGTGAAGCCCTTGCCGCGCAGGAAGCGGGTGAGGTGGTCCCAGCCGGCCGGGCTGTAGCCGACGCTGAAGTGCTCGGCGGCGGCCTGGTCGAAGCCGCGCTCCGCGAGGAACTTGCGGCCGATCTCGGCCTCGGCGCCGCCCAGCTGGTCCACGTAGAACTGCGCGGCGGCCTTGTGCGCCTCGACGAGGCGGATGCGCTCACCGCGGCCGCTGGTGCCGGCGGTGTAGCCGCCCTCCTCGTACCGCAGGGTGATGCCGGCCTGGCCCGCCAGCCGCTCGACCGCCTCCGAGAAGGAGAGGTGGTCGATCTTCATGATGAAGTCGAGGGTGTCCCCGCCCGCCTGGCAGCCGAAGCAGTGGTAGAGACCCTTGCCGGGGCTGACCTGGAAGGACGGGGACTTCTCGTCGTGGAAGGGGCAGAGGCCCTTGAGGTTGCCGCCGCCCGCGTTGCGGAGCTGGAGGTAGTCGGAGACCACGGCGTCGATCGGGACCGCGTCCCGTACCGCCTTCACGTCGTCGTCGTTGATCCGTCCTGCCACGCGTGAAGTCTACGGCCGGGCGGGGGCAAACCCGTCAGGCCCCCTGCGCCTGCGGCAGGGAGCTCAGCGGAACCGACGGGTCCGCCAGCGCCTCGCGATTGACCGGGGACTTGGACCTGATCAGGGCCTGGATCTGATCCGTGACATCCCACACATTTACGTTCATCCCGGCGAGCACCCGCCCCTCCGACAGCCAGAAGGCGATGAACTCCCGCTTGGCCACGTCCCCGCGGATCAGCACCTGGTCGTAGCCCCCCGGCGGCGCGTACCCCGAGTACTCCAGACCCACGTCGTACTGGTCCGAGAAGAAGTAGGGCACCCGGTCGTACGACACCTCCTGCCCCAGCATCGCCCGCGCCGCCGCCGGGCCCCCATTGAGCGCGTTCGCCCAGTGCTCCACCCGCAGCCGGGTCCCGAGCACCGGATGGTGGGCGGCCGCCACGTCCCCCACGGCGAAGACGTCCGGATCGGACGTGCGCAGCGAGGCGTCCACCGCGATCCCGCCGCCGTGCTCCCGGTCCACCAGGGCCAGCCCGGAGGTCTCGGCGAGCGCGGTGCGCGGCGCGGCCCCGATCGCCGCGAGCACCGCGTGCGCCGGGTGCTCCTCCCCGTCGTCCGTACGGGCCGCCAGCACCATGCCGTCCTGGCCGATGATCTCCGTCAGCCGGGCCCCGAAGTGGAAGCGGACCCCGTGGTCCTCGTGCAGGTCCCCGAAGAGCCGGCCGATCTCCGGGCCGAGCACCGCGTGCAGCGGGGTGGGCTCCGGCTCGACCACCGTGACCTCCGCCCCGTACCCGCGCGCCGCGGCGGCGACCTCCAGGCCGATCCATCCGGCGCCCGCGACCAGCAGGTGGCCGTTGTCCCGGCCGAGCCGCGACAGCGCGTTGCGCAGCCGTTCGGCGTGCGCCAGCCGGCGCAGGTGGTAGACCCCGGCCAGGCCCGTGCCCGGGATGTCCAGGCGGCGCGGCTCGGCGCCGGTCGCCAGCAGCAGCTTGTCGTAGTGCAGCGCGGTGCCGTCGCCGAGGACGACCTTCTTCTCCTCCCGGACCAGGTGGACCGCGGGCTGGCCGAGGTGCAGCTCGATGTCGGAGCGCGCGTACCAGGACGCCTCGTGCACGAAGACGCTCTCGCGCTCCTCCTTGCCCGTCAGGTAGCCCTTGGACAGCGGGGGCCGTTCGTAGGGATGGTCGCGCTCGTCCCCGACCAGGATCACCCGGCCCGTGAACCCCTCGGCCCGCAGTGTCTCGGCCGCCTTCGCCCCCGCGAGTCCCGCGCCGACGATGACAAATGTCCGGTGTGCGTCGACCACCTGATGCCTCCTCATAACCTCACCGCCATGTGCGACCACATGCGAGCGTCCCGCACTGAGCCTGCCGCGTGAAGGGGCAGTGGCCCGATCGGCTCACCCGTCGGCGCGTCGAGTGCGGTGGGTGAGGCGGTCGTGAAGGGAGCGTGCGGCGGCGTCGGTGAGGGAGGCGATCTGGTCGATGACCGCGCGTTTGCGGGCCTTGTCGTCCGCCGCGGCGTCGAAGACCGCCCGGAACTGCGGGTCCAGCCCCTCGGGCGCGCGGGCGCTGAGCGCCTCCGCGAGTTCGGCCAGGACGACGCGCTGGTCGGCGCGGATCCGCTCCTGCTCGTCGCGCTGCATCACGTACAGATCGGCGACCGCCTTCAGCACCGCGCACTCGTTGCGCGCGGCGCGCGGGACGACCAGCTCCGCCGCGTACCGGGTGAGCCGGCCGGAGCCGTACGCCGCGCGCGTGGCGCCCTCGGCGGCCAGGCAGAAACGGCCGATGAGCTGGCTGGTGGCGTCCTTGAGACGGGCCTGGGCGACGGCCGAGCCGTCGTACCCGTGCGGCCACCACTCCTCCTCCATCAGCCGGTCCAGGGCCTCGCGCAGCTCCTCCGGGTCGGTGTCGGCCGGGACGTACCGCCCGATGGCGACCCGCCAGATCGCGGTCCGCTCGGGCTCGGCGAAGAGCAGGTTGGGATCGAGGTGGCCCGCGTGCAGGCCGTCCTCGAAGTCGTGGACGGAATACGCCACGTCGTCCGCCCAGTCCATCACCTGGGCCTCGAAGCACTTGCGGTCCGCGGGCGCGCCCCGGCGCAGCCACTCGAAGACCGGCAGGTCGTCCTCGTACGCGCCGAACTTGACCGAGCCGGGGTCCGTGGGGTGACCGCCGCGCGCCCACGGGTACTTGGTGGCCGCATCCAGCGAGGCGCGGGTCAGGTTCAGGCCGACGCTGACGAGCTCGCCCGTCCCCGGATCGGGCACGAACCGCTTGGGCTCCAGCCGGGTCAGCAGCCGCAGCGACTGGGCGTTGCCCTCGAAGCCGCCGCAGTCCTCGGCGAACTCGTTGAGCGCCTCCTCGCCGTTGTGGCCGAAGGGCGGGTGGCCCATGTCGTGCGAGAGGCAGGCAGCCTCGACCAGATCGGGGTCACAGCCGAGCGCCGCGCCGAGCTCACGGCCGACCTGGGCGCACTCCAGGGAGTGCGTCAGGCGGGTGCGCGGGCTCGCGTCCCAGTCGTAGGAGCGGGTGCCGGGGGTGACGACCTGGGTCTTCCCGGCGAGGCGGCGCAGCGCGCCGGAGTGCAGCACCCGCGCGCGGTCGCGCTGGAAGGCGGTGCGGCCCGGGCGTTTGTCGGGCTCGGCGGCCCAGCGCTCGGTGTCCGACGGGCCGTACACGCCGTTGGGGCCGTCGGGTCGGTGGGGTGCGGTGGTTGCTTCCGGGCCTTCCATGCCTCAGACGGTAACCGCAGACACCGACAATCGGAGCAATCCGTCCCGGCGGGACCTTCAGGCGGTGGCCAGTTCCCGCTGGTCCCCGGCTGTGGACGCCGCCAGCGCGGCGTCATAGCGCCGCAGCACCAGCCGGGCCAGCGCCGGATGGGCCCCCAGCGGCGCGGCCGCCGCACCGGGCGCGGCCGCCGCGCACTGGGTGGCGAACCGCCCGGGCGCGGTGAAGTACGAGGCCACCGCGACCCGGTGGTGACCCCGCGCGGCCAGCGCCCGCACCGCGTCGGGCACGGTCGGGGCGGCGGCGCAGGCGTAGGCCGCCACCACCGCGACCCCGCCGAGCCGCTCCGACAGCAGGGCGGCGCTGCGCCGGGTGTCGGCGGCGGAGTCCGGATCGCGGGATCCGGCCGCGGCCAGCACCACGGCCGCCCCCGGGGTCCACCCGGCCTCCAGCAGCCGGTCGTACAGGGCCTCCACGAGCAGCGGGTGCGGGCCCAGCGGGGCGGCGATCCGGGTCCGCAGGTGCGCGGCCCGGGCGGCGCTCGCGGGCAGGTCCCGCTTGACGTGGTGCCCGCGCCCGAGCAGCAGCGGCACCAGCACCGCCGAACCGGAGACCTCCCGCAGGGCGTCGCCGAGCAGCGGCCGGTTCAGCTCGATGTGCCCGAGGCGGACATCGAGGCGGGGCCGGAGCTCCCGGACCCGGTCGAGGAGGGCTTCGACGGCGTGCGGTGCGCGCGGGTCCCGGCTTCCGTGGGCCACGGCGACGAGGGTGGGCTGCATACGTGGACTCCGGGGTGCCGGTCCGCCGTCCTGTGCCACGGGCGCAGGCCGCTGAGCTGCGTGCCGAGCTGGGCGGTGATCCGGCCCAGCAGCTCCGCGGTTGTGGCGGGGGGAAGGGGGAGGGTCAATGACTCGGGAGGGTGCACCGGCTCCGTCATGAACCGATCCTGGGGGTTCGAGGTTGCCGTGGCGTTGCGCCGGGATGACGGGTCTTTTCCACCCGCTCACGGCGGCCCCGGCGCGCGGCTGAAACCGCGCGCTCCCCCCTGGCGTCCTGACCAGCGGATCACCGGATCACCGGATCACCGGACGACCGGACCGCCGGACCACCGGCCAGGACAGCCGGCCCGGCCATCACACCCAGGGGGAACGGGAGATGCGCGCACCGCGCCTGACCGAGATCGCGCGCCGGGCGCGGAAACCGCTGCCGCGCACCGTGCGGGCCCGGCGGCGGGCCGTACAGGCGGTGATGGCCGGGTGCGTGCTGGCGCTGCTGCCCTCCGCCTGGACGCACGTGGTGGCCGCCGACCGGCTGCGCACCACCGCCGGGGCCCCGTCGGCCGAGGTGGCCGTGGTGTTCGGGGCGGGGCTGTGGAACGGGCGGCCCACCCCGTACCTGGCCAACCGGCTCGACGCGGCCGCCGAGCTGTACCGCGCGGGCAAGGTCAAGGTCGTGCTGGTCAGCGGGGACAACAGCCGCACCGGGTACGACGAGCCCGACGCGATGCGGACGTACCTGACCGCCCACGGGGTGCCGGGGGAGCGGATCGTCAGCGACTTCGCCGGCTTCGACACCTGGGACTCCTGCGTCCGCGCCAAGGAGATCTTCGGCGTGCACCGGGCGGTGCTGATCAGCCAGGGCTTCCACATCCACCGGGCCGTCGCCCTGTGCGAGGCGGCGGGCGTCGACTCGTACGGGGTCGGGGTGGCCGACGCGCACGACGCGACCTGGTACTACGGCGGCACGCGCGAGGTCTTCGCCGCCGGAAAGGCGGTGCTGGACGCGGTGTTCGAGCCGGAGCCGCGGTTCCTGGGGCCGAAGGAGGAAGGGGTGTCGCGGGTACTGGCCGCTCTGGCGGACTGACGCCGCCGTCGGCCGGGCCCCGGAGCCCGCACCCGAAAGAGTCTGCTCGGACATGCGTCCGGTAGGCATCGGGCCTTCCGGCGGGGGGTAACCATCCGGTCACGCACCGGACTCAGAAAGTGCTCGCACGCCCCTCGTGGCGGCGATGTGCCGTACCCCACACTGAGGTGCGGTGCTTGAGTCCTCGGAGCCCCTGGAGGTCGCCCCCGTGCAGACCCAGACCCTGACCGTGAACCTGAGCGGGCCCGCCCTCGGCGCCGACGGCGCCGAGGCGGACGAGCCCGAGGCCGAGGCCGAGGCCGTGGAAGACGAGCCCGAGCCCCTGGAGCTGATCGAGCAGGTGCCGCAGCAGCGCAAGCGCACCGCCGACAGCGGGAGCGGATCGGGGCCCTCCGCCGACCTCTTCCGGCAGTACCTGCGCGAGATAGGCAGGATCCCGCTGCTCACCGCGGCGGAAGAGGTCGAGCTCGCGCGGCGCGTCGAAGCCGGACTGTTCGCCGAGGAGAAGCTCGCCGGCCACACCGATCTCGACTTACAGCTCACGCTCGACCTGGACAAGCTCGTCGTCATGGGCCGGATGGCCAAACGCCGCCTCATCGAGTCGAACCTGCGGCTCGTGGTCTCCGTCGCGAAGCGCTACGTCGGCCGCGGCCTCACCATGCTCGACCTGGTCCAGGAGGGGAACCTCGGTCTGATCAGGGCCGTTGAGAAGTTCGACTACGCGCGCGGCTACAAGTTCTCCACGTACGCGACCTGGTGGATCCGCCAGGCCATGTCCCGGGCCCTCGCCGACCAGGCCCGGACCATCCGCGTGCCCGTGCATGTCGTCGAGCTGATCAACCGCGTCGTCCGCGTCCAGCGCCGCATGCTCCAGGAACGCGGGTACGAGCCCACCGCCGAAGAGGTCGCCGTCCACCTGGAACTGACCCCCGAGCGGGTCCTTGAGGTACTGCGCCTCGCCCAGGAGCCGGTCTCGCTGCACGCACCCGTCGGCGAGGAGGACGACGTCGCCCTCGGCGACCTCATCGAGGACGGCGACGCCGCCTCGCCCGTTGAGTCCGCCGCGTTCTTCCTGCTGCGCGAACACCTGGAAGCCGTGCTGTCCACGCTCGGCGAGCGGGAGCGCAAGGTAGTCCAGCTCCGGTACGGGCTCGCCGACGGCCGCCCGCGCACGCTGGAGGAGATCGGACGCATCTTCGGCGTCACCCGCGAGCGCATCCGGCAGATCGAGTCCAAGACCCTCAACAAGCTGCGCGACCACGCCTTCGCCGACCAGCTCCGCGGCTACCTGGACTGACGGCGGCCGCCGCCGCACACGCGGAAGGGGTGCCCCCCGTACGAGGGCACCCCCAGCGGTGCGGTCCGCGGTCCGCGCGTGCGGCCGCGCCGCCGCCTAGTCGACCTCGGCCACCGCCTGCGCGAACTGCGCCGTGTACAGGCGCGCGTAGGCGCCGTCCGCGGTCAGCAGCTCCTCGTGCGAGCCCTGCTCCACGATCGAGCCGTTCTCCATCACCAGGATCACGTCCGCGTCGCGGATCGTGGACAGCCGGTGCGCGATCACGAACGACGTACGGCCGTGCGCGAGGCGCGTCATCGCCTTCTGGATCAGCACCTCGGTACGGGTGTCCACCGAGCTCGTCGCCTCGTCGAGCACCAGGATCACCGGGTCCGACAGGAACGCCCGGGCGATGGTGATCAGCTGCTTCTCGCCGGCGCTGACGCCCGCGCCCTCGTCGTCCAGCACGGTGTCGTAACCGTCCGGCAGGGTGCGGACGAACCGGTCGGCGTGCGCGGCCCGCGCCGCCTCCTCGATCTCGGCGCGCGTGACCTCGCGCGACGCCCCGTAGGCGATGTTCTCCGCGATCGTGCCGCCGAACAGCCAGGTGTCCTGGAGCACCATGCCGATGCCCGTGCGCAGTTCCTCGCGGGTCATCTTCGCGATGTCCACCCCGTCCAGGGCGATCCGGCCGCCCGTGACCTCGTAGAACCGCATCAAGAGGTTGACGAGCGTGGTCTTGCCGGCGCCCGTCGGGCCGACGATCGCGACCGTCTGGCCCGGCTCCACCGTCAGTGACAGGTTCTCGATCAGCGGCTTGTCCGGCTCGTAGCGGAACGCCACCTTGTCGAGGGTGACCTGCCCGCGCAGCAGCTCCGGGCGCTCCGGGACCTCGACGTCCGGCTCCTGCTCCCGCGCGTCCAGCAGCTCGTACACCCGCTCCGCCGAGGCGACGCCGGACTGCACCAGGTTCGCCATCGAGGCGACCTGCGTCAGCGGCATCGAGAACTGGCGCGAGTACTGGATGAAGGCCTGCACGTCACCGATCGACAGGGTGCCCGAGGCCACCCGCAGACCGCCGACCACCGCGATCAGCACGTAGTTGATGTTCGAGATGAAGAACATCACCGGCTGCATTATCCCGCTGACCAGCTGCGCCTTGAACGAGGCGCGGTACAGCGCCTCGTTCTGCTCGGCGAAGACCGCCGCGGACTCCTTCTGCCGGCCGAAGACCTTGACCAGGTTGTGGCCCGAGTACATCTCCTCGATGTGCGCGTTCAGCGTGCCGGTGGTCTTCCACTGCGCCACGAACTGCGGCTGCGACTTCTTGCCGATCTTCGCCGCGACGAACACCGACACCGGCACCGTCACCAGCGCGACCAGCGCCAGCAGCGGCGAGATCCAGAACATCATCGCCAGCACGCCGACGATCGTCAGCAGCGAGTTCAGCAGCTGCCCCATCGTCTGCTGGAGCGTCTGCCCGATGTTGTCGATGTCGTTCGTGGCCCGGCTCAGGACCTCGCCGCGCTTTTGCTGGTCGAAGTACGACAGCGGCAGCCGCGACAGCTTCCCCTGGAGCTCCTCGCGCATCCGGTACACGGTGCCGTTCATGACGTGGTTCGACAGCCGCGTCGCCACCAGCATCAGCAGGCCCGCCAGCGTGAAGACCACCAGCGCCCAGATCGCCACGACCCCGACGGCCCCGAAGTCGATGCCCTGGCCGGGGGTGAAGTCGGTGCCGGACAGCATGTCCGCCATCCCGCCGTGACCGTCCGCGCGCAGCTTGTCCAGCGCCTGCTGCTTGGTGATGCCGGCCGGCATCTGCCGCCCCACGATCCCCGCGAACACCAGGTCGGTGGCCTGCCCGAGGATCTTCGGCCCGACGACCGCGCAGCCGACGCTGCCGACGACCGCCACGACCATGCCCCACAGCTTGGCCCGGTCCTGCGTGAGCTGCTTCAGCAGCCGTTGGCCCGAAGCCTTGAAGTCCAGGGACCGCTCGTTCGGTCCCATCATCATCCGTCCTCCGGGCCCGCTCATGCGGCCTCCGCCTCCGTCAGCTGGGAGAGCACGATCTCCCGGTAGGTCTCATTGCCGGCCATCAGCTCGTGATGGCGCCCCTCGCCCACGACCTCGCCCTCGTCGAGGACGATGATCCGGTCGGCGTCACGGATCGTGGAGACCCGCTGCGCGACGATGACCACCGTCGCGTTCTCGGTCTCGCGGGCCAGCGCCGCGCGCAGCGCCGCGTCCGTCGCGTAGTCCAGGGCCGAGAAGGAGTCGTCGAAGAGGTAGATCTCCGGGCGCTGCACGAGCGTGCGGGCGATCGCCAGCCGCTGGCGCTGGCCGCCGGAGACATTGGTTCCGCCCTGGGTGACGGGTGCGTCGAGGCCGCCCTCCAGCTCGGACACGAAGTCCTTCGCCTGCGCCACCTCCAGCGCCTGCCACAGCTCCTCGTCGGAGGCGTCCGGACGCCCGTAGCGCAGGTTGGACGCGACGGTTCCGGAGAACAGGTACGGCTTCTGCGGGACCATGCCGACCGTCTTCGCCAGCAGTTCCGGGTCCAGGCGGCGTACGTCCTCCCCGTCGACCAGCACCTCGCCGCCGGTCGCGTCGAACAGCCGGGGCACCAGGCCCAGCAGCGTGGACTTGCCGCTGCCGGTGGAGCCGATCACCGCGGTGGTCTCGCCGGGGCGGGCCACCAGGTCCACCCCGCGCAGCACCGGGGCCTCGGCGCCCGGGTAGCGGAAGTCGGCGCCGCGCAGCTCCAGGCTGCCGCGGCGCAGGAGCTTCGTGACCGGGTCGGTGGGCGGGACCACGCTGGACTCGGTGTCCAGGACCTCCTGGATGCGCTCGGCGCAGACCTCGGCGCGCGGCACCATCATGAACATGAAGGTGGCCATCATCACGGCCATCACGATCTGCATCAGGTACGCGAGGAAGGCCGTCAGCTGGCCGATCTCCATGCCGCCGCTGTCGATGCGCATCGCGCCGAACCAGATGACGGCGACGCTGGAGATGTTCACGACCACGATCACGGTGGGGAACATCAGGGCCAGCAGCTTGCCGGCGGCCAGCGAGACGCCCGTGAGGTCGGCGTTGGCCTCCCGGAAGCGGTCCTTCTCGTACTCGTCGCGGACGAAGGCGCGGATCACCCGGTTGCCGGTGATCTGCTCGCGCAGCACCCGGTTCACGGTGTCCAGGCGCTCCTGCATCTGCCGGAACAGCGGCCGCGTCTTGAAGACGATCGCGCCGACCGAGACGCCGAGCACGGGCACGACCGCGAGCAGCACGCCCGACAGCTGTACGTCGAGGGAGAGCGCCATGGCGATGCCGCCGACGCACATGATCGGGGCGGAGACCATCAGGGTGAAGGTCATCAGGACCAGCATCTGGACCTGTTGGACGTCGTTCGTCGTACGGGTGATCAGCGACGGGGCGCCGAAGTGGCCCAGCTCCCGGGCGGAGAAGCTCTGCACCCGGTCGAAGACGGCGGCGCGGACGTCCCGGCCGACGGCCGCCGCGGTACGGGCGCCGAAGTAGACGGCGCCGATGTTGCAGCCGAGCTGGACGAGCGAGACACCGAGCATGAGAGCGCCGAAGCGCAGGATGTAGCCGGTGTCGCCGTTGACCACACCCTTGTCGATGATGTCGGCGTTCAGCGTCGGGAGGTAGAGGGTCGCGCTGGTCTGCAGGAGCTGGAGCAGGACCAGGAGGGCGATCGGTTTCCGGTACGGACCCAGATGGGTCCGCAGAAGTCGTATGAGCACGCGCAGGCTCCGGTCGGCAAGATCGAGGGGGTTCAGTCCATCTTGAGCCACCGCGAGGCCCGATCCCCAACCCTTTTCGCAAAGGCCGGTCAAAAGGAGTACCCGCCCGCCGGGAGTCCTTAAGCCGCGCCTTCCCGACCGCGCCGTCGCTAGAACGCCCCGGGGTGGATCTGCTCCCGCGTGGTGACGTACTGCTGGCGCACCGCCCGCCAGGCCGGCAAGTCCTCGTCCGGCTCGAAGACCTGCGCCGCCGGGGCCGGCCACACCGGCGGGGTGTGCGGGGCCAGCGTGCCCTGCTGCGCCCCGAGCGCCCACGCGGCCTGCCGCGCCGCGCCCAGCGCCGCGTAGTCGGCCGGCGCCGGCACCACGATCTGCGTCCCGAACAGCCCGGGCGCGAAGGCCTGTACGGCGGGCAGCCCGGCCGCCGCGCCCAGCAGGAACACCCGGCGGATCTCGACGCCGCGCGAGCGCAGCACGTCGAGGGCGTCCACCAGCCCGCACAGCATGCCCTCGAACGAGGCCCGGGCCAGGTGCTCGGGCTTCATCGAGTCCCGCCGCAGCCCGGACAGGGTCCCGGCGGTGTGCGGCAGGTTCGGCGTCCGCTCGCCCTCCAGGTACGGCAGGAGTACGAGGCCGTGCGCGCCCGGGGTCGACTTCAGCGCGAGCTCGGACAGCCCCTCCAGATCGGTGCCCAGCAGTTCGGCGGTGCCGCGCAGGGCCCGTACCGCGTTGGAGGTGTTCACCACCGGCAGGTGCATGCCGCTGGCGTCGGCGAGGGAGGTGATCAGCCCGCCGGGCTCCGAGAGGGCCTCGTGGTGGACGGCCATCACGGAACCCGAGGCGCCCAGCGAGACCACCGCGTCGCCGGGGCCGAGGCCGAGCCCGAGGGCCGCGGCCATGGTCTCGCCGGTGCCGGCGGAGATCAGCAGCCCCTCCGGGGTGGTCCCGGCGGCGTCGGCCGGGCCGAGCACCTCGGGCAGCAGGGCCATGTGCCCGAGCGCCAGCTCGACCAGGTCGGGGCGGTAGGAGCCGGTGGCCGGGGACCAGTAGCCGGTGCCGGAGGCGCCGCCCCGGTCGGTCGTCCGCCGGGCCGGCCGGCCCAGCAGCTGCCACACCAGCCAGTCGTGCGGGGACATCAGCACGGCCACCCGCCGGGCGGCGTCCGGCTCGGCGCGCGCCAGCCAGGCCAGCTTCGCCAGGGGCTGCGCGGAGTGCGGGACCGACCCGACGGCCTCGGCCCAGGCGCGGCGACCGCCGAGCGCGTCGACCAGGTCGACGGCGGCGACCTGCCCGCGCTTGTCGTTGCCGACCAGGGCGGGACGCACCAGGGCGCCCTGCGCGTCCAGCGGCAGCACGCCGTGCTGCTGGGCGGAGACCCCGATGGCCTGCACCCCTTCGAGGAGCCCGCCGCCGGCGGCCTCGCCGAGGGAGAGCAGCCACGCCTGCGGATCGGTGTCGTGTGGGTGCGCGCCCTCCGGTTCCCCCGCGGGCTGCGGATGGGGCGCGTAGCCCTGGCGCAGCACGGCACCCGTGTCGGTGTCACAGACGACGATGCGAGTGAAGGCGGACGAACTGTCCAGCCCGGCGACTATCCCCATGCGGAGAATTCTGCCGCACGGGGCTGCGGGCTCCACCGGCGCCTCGGGCCCGCGGGTGCCGGTGGAGCCCGGTGCCTCAGGTGTTGCTCGTACCCCAGTCGTCCTCGGTCGCGCCGGCGCCGCCGCCGGCCCGGCCCCGCAGCCCGCGCACCCGTCCGGCGAGCGAATCCGGCACCGCGTCGCCGACCTTGTCGCTCACGGCGGCGAAGGCCTTCCCGGCGACCTGCCGGCCGGCCTGCCCGGCGCTCTCGGCCGCGTTGCGCACCGCCGGGTTCTGCGCGACCTGCCGCGCGGACTTCCGCAGCTGCTCGTACCGCTCGCGCCCCGCCCGGGTCCCGAGCACGTATCCCACGCCCAGGCCGAGCGCGAAAGCGATCTTGTACCGCATGCCTGCCACCCTTCGTCGTGTGGTGCCCGGCCTGCTTCCGATACCGATTGGCGGAGCACCCCCCTGCTTGCGCTAATCTATGACTCGCAGCGAGCGCCCGCCCCCCGGAATCACCGGAGGTGGGCTGTTCGGTGCACCGCAGCAATCCCCTGTAGCTCAATTGGCAGAGCAGCCGGCTGTTAACCGGCAGGTTACTGGTTCGAGTCCAGTCGGGGGAGCGCAGTCCCCTGTAGCTCAATTGGCAGAGCAGCCGGCTGTTAACCGGCAGGTTACTGGTTCGAGTCCAGTCGGGGGAGCGTGGAAGGAGAGGGCCCCGGGTGGGTCCTCTTCTTTTTTTGTCCCCTGGAACGGAACCGGGCAGCCCTCAGCGCGGTCTCTCTGAACAGGCGAAGCCGATCATGCGAGGCATCCGAGGCAGGAGATCGTATGAGCGGCTATGCTGCGGCAGACGGCGCGCACACATGTACGCGCCACGCCGTAAAGGGGCGGTAGCTCAGCCGGTTAGAGCAGCGGACTCATAATCCGTCGGCCGTGGGTTCGAGTCCCACCCGCCCCACTCCAGAGCTGGTCCGCAGAAACGTTGCGGCCGGCCGGTCCGGTGCCCCGCTCGGTTGGATCGACGGGGCACCGTCGCGTTTCCGGGGCCGCGATGGCTAGAAGTTCTCCGTTTCGTCCGCCAGGTGGCGCAGGACGTCGTTCAGGTCCTGGCGGCGGGCGTAGGCCGCGCGTTGGCGGTGGGCGCCCGAACCGTCGCGGAGCAGGCCGGCCATGGTCTTGGCCGCGTGATCGAGGTCACCGGCGACGGCCAGGTCCGCGGCGACGTGGTCGAGCAGGGCCTCCGCGAGGCCGGCCGCCGGGAGTTCCGCGCCCGTGTACGGGTCCAGGCCGAAGCCCTCCAGCCCGTCGTGGGCGGCCCGCCAGCGGGCGAGGCGGAGCACGTCGTCCCGTATCGCCGGTTCCGGGCGGTGCTCGGAGATCTCCTGGAGCGCCTTGGCCACCAGGGCGCGGGCCAACTCGGCCTGGAGGACGGCCGTGTCGAGGTCCGGGGACATGTCCGGCGCCCGGATCTCCAGCGTGGGCCAGTGCCCGGACGGCCGCAGGTCCCAATAGACCATCTTGGTGTCGAGGGCCGCCCCGGAGCCGAGCAGGTTCTGCACCGAGCGCCGGAAGTGGGCCGTGGAGGTGAAGTGCGGGGGCAGTCCCGCCGAGGGCCAGCCCGCCCAGGCCATCGCCCGCCAGCTGGCGTGGCCCGTGTCGCGTCCGCCCCAGAAGGGGGAGTTGGCGGCCAGCGCGATCAGCGTGGGCAGCCACGGTCTGACCCGGTTGGACACCGCCACCGCCGTGTCCACGTCGAGGGTGCCGATGTGGACGTGCCGGCCGCAGCTGACCAGGGTGTCGGTGAGCGCGCCGAACCGCCGGTGCTGTTCGCGCTGGCGCGGCTCGTCGTCGGTCAGGTGCAGCGGCCCCTCCAGGGCCACCACCGGCGAGGGGGCGGCCAGCAGCCGGCAGCCGTGCGCGCGGGCGGCCCGGGCGAGGGTGCGCCGCAGGGCGGCGAGCTCCGCGCGCAGGGTGACCGCCGAGTGGGCCACCGGCGTGGAGATCTCCACCTGGTAGCGGGTGCCCTCGGGGTGCAGCTCGTGCGGGAGCCCGGCGGCCGTGTCGAGGACGAGCGGGGCGGCCGGGACCACCCGGAGGGTGCGGGTGTCGACGAGGAGGAACTCCTCCTCGACCCCGACGGTGAGGGGGCCCGTACCGGTCGTGGTGCTGGTGCTCGTGGTGCTGTTGCCAGGTTCGATCACTGCGCCTCCCTGGACATACGAGTCTTTTCATCATGAGCTGATCGGGAGGCGGGGAGCGCACGCCGATTCAGTCAAATGTCAGGTGATAATGGCGAGTTAGCGGCAAGCGGCTCGCCGCGCTGGGGCCGCCGGTCCGCGAGGGTCGGCTGTTGCGGGTGCGTGAACGGGGACCGGGCCCGCCCGGGGCCCGGACGGGCCGCTGGTTATCATCCGTTGTGACTGGTACCTCCACGGAACCCCGCCCCAGGCCGCGCATATTCGCGGATCTGACCCCGCTCCGTTCCTCGCCGCACTACCGGCGGCTGTGGTTCGGCGGCACCATCTCCTGGATGGGCCAGGCGATGACCGCCCTCGCGGTCTCGCTCCAGGTCTACGAGATCACCGGCTCCAGCTTCTCCGTCGGACTGGTCGGCCTCTTCTCGCTCGTCCCGCTCGTCGCCTTCGGGCTGTACGGCGGGGCGATCGCCGACACCGTGGACCGGCGCAAGCTCGGCCTCTACAGCTCCACCGGCCTCGCCGTCCTGTCGGTCGTGCTGGCCGGGGCCGCGCTCATGGACTACCACCGGGTCTGGCTGCTGTACGGGATCGTCGCGCTCCAGGCGGTCTGCGGGGCGCTCAACGGGCCCGCCCGGTCCGCGATGATCCCGCGCCTGCTGCCGCCCGAGCAGCTGCCCGCCGCGAACGCGCTGAACTCCGTCACCATGACCTCCGGGACCATGCTCGGCCCGGTGCTCGGCGGGGTCATCGTCGGCTGGTGGAGCTACCAGGCGGCGTACCTGATCGACGCCGTGACCTTCGCGGCCGCGCTCTACGCGATGTGGCGGCTGCCCTCGATGAAGCCGGACCGGGCGGAGGGCAAGCGGGGCAGGGCCTCCGTCCTCGACGGGCTGCGCTTCCTCGGCACCCGCCCCAACATCCGGATGACCTTCTTCTCCGACCTGGCCGCGATGGTGCTGGCCCACCCGAGGGCGCTGTTCCCGGCCGTCGCCGGGCTCTGGTACGGCGGCGACGCCAAGACCGTCGGCCTGATGATGGCCGCGCCCGCCTTCGGGGCGCTGCTGGGCGGCCTGTTCTCCGGCTGGCAGGGGCGCATCCGCCGCCACGGGCTGGCGATCCTGCTGTCCGTGGCGGGCTGGGGGCTGGCCGTGGCCGTCTTCGGGCTGACCCGGAACCTGTGGCTCGGGCTGTTCTTCCTGGCCCTGGCGGGCTGCGCCGACACCGTCTCGATGGTGTTCCGCACCACCATGCTCCAGGCCGCGACCCCGGACAAGATGCGGGGACGGCTCCAGGGCGTGTTCATCGTGGTCGTCGCGGGCGGACCCCGGCTCGGCGACTTCCTCGCCGGCACCGCAGCCGACCTGACCTCCCCGCGCGTGGCGATCACGGGCGGGGGGCTGGCGTGCGTGCTGGTCCTGGTGCTGCTCGCGCTGCGGTGGCGGGGCTTCGCGCGGTACGATGCGAGGTCGCCGGAGGCGTGAGGCGGCGCCCGGACGGGACGGCGCTCAGGCGAGCCAGAGCACACCGTGCCGGTGACGTGCGGGCAGGACGTCCGCGTCCTCGGCATGGCCGAGGAGCAGAACGGAGCGGACGTCCGCGCGCAGCCGCTGCCGGGCGCGGCGCTCCTCCTGCGCGGCCATGACGGCCACCGAGGAGTCGCGGAGGTAGCGCGGCAGCCGGCGGACCGTGACGTGGCGCCGGAGGGCCTGCGGCCGGGCGCGGCGGCCGGCCCGTGCGGCCTCGGCGAGGCAGCGGGCGCTGAACCGCAAGTCGCGCACGAGCTCGGTGTGGACGAGCTCGGTGTGGACGTGCTCGGCGTTGACGTGCTCGTCGCGGAGCGCGGCGTCGGGCGCCGGTACGCGGCGGGAGCGGATGTGGTGGGCGGTGCGTGACATGGACGGCTCCGGGGACGGGCCGCCAGGCGGGTCCTGGCGGTACCTACCGGAAGCCGCGCGGGCCGTCTCCGCGCGGGCGGCGGCTCATCGGGCCGGACCAGGACGGTGGGGGGCGACGACGCCGCGGGCCACGCCCAGGGCCACCAGGTCCTGGGGGCGGATGCGGAGCTGGTCCGCCGTGGCGGGGGCGTCCGACGGGGGGCGCTTCAAGATGGCCGCCGCCAGCTCCGGGGCGATCACCGAGAAGTAGCTGTCCGGCGTGACCCACGTGTTCCCGGGCGCGGCCAGCGCGAGGGCCCCGCCGGAGCCGCCCTCGCCGATCAGGAGCGTCGTCACCGGCACCCCGGCCGCCGCGACGGCCGCGAAGGTGTCCGCGATGGCCGCGCCGGCGCCCGCGCGTTCCGCCGCGGCGTCGTTGGCCGCGCCCGGGGTGTCCACCAGGGTGAGCACCGGGATGCCGAGCCGGTCCGCGAGCCGGATGACGCGGGCGGCCGTACGGTAGCCCGCCGGGCGGGTCGCGGTGCCGCACTGGGCGGCGTACGCGATCGCCCGCCCCTCCCGCAGCCCGAACCCGCACAGCATCCCGGGGTCCGTGCCGCCGGCCCGGTCGCCGGAGAGCGGGCGGCGCAGGTCGAAGTACGCGTCGAGGTACGCCTCGGCCCGCGGGCGGTCCGGGTGGCGGGCCTGGGCGACGGCCTCCCAGCCCGTCTCCGGAGCCCGCCCTTCGCCCCCGGAGCCCAGCGCCGCCGGGGGGTCGGCCGGCTCGACCGGTCCTTCGGCGCGGGGCCCGGCCAGCAGCCGGAGCCAGTCCGCCAGCACCTCGGGGAACTCCGCGGCCGCGACGACGGCGTCGACGTGCCCGGCGGCGTACTGGCCCTCGGCGGTGTAGGCCGCCGGGTCCGCGTCCGCCGGGCGCACCCGTGAGCCGGCGAAGCCGACCTGCGCCCCGGGCAGCGCGAGGACGACGTCGGCCCCCGCCCCGAGGGTGGCCCAGCCGCCGCCGGTGGTGGGGTCGCGCAGGACGGAGATCTGCGGGAGCCCGGCGGCCCGGGTGAGCACGGACTGCCGGGCCACGCGCTGGAGCTGGGTCAGGGCGAGCATGCCCTCCTGCATCCGCGAGCCGCCGGTGGCGATGAGGGAGACGAGGGGCAGCCGGTGCTCGCGGGCGTGGGCGTAGGCGGCTTCGAGCCGGTCCCCGGTGCGTTCGCCGAGGGACCCGCCGAGGAAGCCGAACTCGAAGGAGATCAGGACGGCTTCGCGGCCGCCGACGCGGGCCGTGCCGGTGACGACGGACTCCTCCTCGCCGGTCCGCCGTGCGGCGCGGGCGCGGGACTCGTCGTACCCGGCCCAGCCGAGCGGGCCGTCGGGGGGCGAATCCCGGTGGGGCGCGGGGAGTTCCGCGAAGCTGCCGGTGTCGGTCACGGAGGCGATGGCCGCGCGGGCCGGGAGACGGGTCGTCACGCCTCCACCCTAGGCGCTCCCTTGGCGGCCCCCGCGGCCGCGGCGGATCTACGGCAGGGGGAAGGCGATCTTCAGGGCGTACGCCGCCACCAGGCCGTAGCCGAGCCGGAAGGTCCACGCCCGGGCCGCAGGGGAGATCCGGCTGCCGGCGAGGGCACCGAGAACGACGAGGGCCTGCTGCCACAGGAGCGAGGCGAGCGCGACGCCGGTGACGAACGCCGCCCCCGCCGCCCCCGCCCGGAGGGCGGCGCCCTGGGCGGTGGTGAGCGCGGCGAAGTACAGCGCGGTGGTGGGATTCACGGCGGTAAGCCCGACATACCGCACAAAAACCCGGCCAGCCCCCGCGCCCGCGCCTGCGTCCGGCCCCGCGTTCGCGGGTGTGGGCGGGGGCGCCGGGCGGGTGGGCAGGAGGCCTCGGGTCGCGATGGTCAGGAGGATCGCGGACGCGGCGAGGCGGATCCAGGCTTCCGCCGGGGTGACGTGCGCGGCGACCCAGGGGCCGAGTGCGGTGGCCAGGGCCGCGTAGCCGAGGTCGACGGCCGCGACCCCCGCGGCGGCCGCCACCGCCGCGCGGCGCTCCCGGATCGCCTCCTGGAGCAGCAGCACGCTCATCGCACCCATCGGCATCGCCACGCCCAGGCCCGCCGCCGCACCCGACAGGGCCGGCGCCAACAGTTCGCTCATGCCGGCGAGCCTGCGCGGTCCGCCCCGGAACGCGGCGGCGCATATCGGCTCCGGCTGCGAGAATCGCGGCATGGACCGCCTCGACAGGGAAATCCTCGGCATCCTGCGGGAGGATGCGCGGATCTCGTACCGCGATCTCGGCGTCCGCGTCGGCCTGAGCGCCAACGCGTCCGCCGACCGGGTCCGGCGGATGCGCCGGGACGGGGTGATCCGCGGGTTCACCGTCCTCGTGGACCCGGCGGCCGACACGCGCGGCGGGCTGGTGGTCTTCATTGACCTCACGCTGCGCCAGGACACCACCAACGAGGAGTTCGAGCGGCGGGTCGCCCACCTGCCCGGGATCACCGAGGTCGTGCACGTCACGGGGGAGTACGACTACCTCGTACGGGCCCGGGCCGCCGACCCGGCCGCCCTCGACGCGCTGCTGCGTCGGCTCAAGCGGGAGGCCGGAGTGGCCCAGTCCAGCACCCGCATCGCCCTGCGGGCCGCCACCCGGCCCGGGTCCGGGTCCGTACGGCCGTAGCGGCCCGGAGGGGCCTGAGGCGGCCGGTCCTACAGCGGTGACTCCCACGTCACCGTCGTGCCCCGGGTGCCCGATTCCGCGCGGCCGTCGTCGGAGACCGTCAGACGGGCCCGGGCCGGGTTCGCGTCGACCCCGACCTCGATCGAGGTGACGCCGCTGCGCCGGTGGGCCGCCGCCAGCGCACCGCGCAGCGCCGCCAGCAGGTCGGCCGCGACCGGCTCCGGGAGCAGCGCGTCCACGGCCCCCGTGAAGTGCACCGACGGCTGGAAGCCCAGCAGCACCGCCGCGCCGCCCGTTTCGCGCAGGACCCGGCCGCGGAAGGTCGTCGGGGCGTCCGTCGGGGGCTGCTGGAGGGCGAAGATGGCGGTGCGGACCTCCTGGATCGTGGAGTCCAGCTCGTCCACCGCGCGGCCGAGTTCGTCCTCGACCGTGTCCCGGACGGGCGCGTTCGAGGAGCGGCGCCGGGTGCTCTCCAGCATCATCTCCGTCGCGAACAGCCGCTGGACCACCAGGTCGTGCAGGTCCCGCGCGATCCGGTCGCGGTCCTCGTACACCGCGAGCTGTTCCCGGTCGTGCTGGGCGTCCGCCAGGACGAGGGCCAGCGCGGCCTGCGAGGCGAACTGGGAGGCGAGCAGCCGGTCCACCGCGTCGTACGGGGGCCCGCCCCGGTGGCGCGGCAGGGCGAGGGTGCCGATCAGCTGGCCGCCGCTCTGGAGCGGCAGCATCATGCTCGGGCCGAAACGTTCCCGCACGTGGGTCGTCATCCGGGGGTCCGTCGCCGAGTCCTCGATGAAGACGGGCTCGCCGCCGAGCAGCTGCTCCAGGACCGCCGAACCCGGGGCGATGGAGGTGCCGACCAGGTCCCCGGGGTCCCCCTGGGCGGAGGCGGCCACGATCTCCATGCCGCCCTCGGGGGTCGGCTGGAGGACCACCCCGGCCGCCGCGTCCGCCAGCAGCCGGGCCCGTTCGGCCACGCACCTCAGGGCGTCCGCCGCGGGGCGCCCGGCCAGCAGGGCGGTGGTCACGGCGGCGGCGCCCTCGATCCAGCGCTCCCGGCGGCGCGCGGTCTCGTACAGCCGGGCGTTGCCGATCGCTATGCCCGCCTGCGAGGCGAGGACCCGCAGCAGCGCGAGGTCCTCCTCCGTGAAGCCGTCGCCGCCGCGCTTCTCGGTCAGGTAGAGGTTCCCGAACACCTCGGTGTGCACCCGGATGGGGACGCCGAGGAAGCTGCGCATCCGAGGGTGGCCGGGCGGGAAGCCCTCGAAGCGCGGGTCCGCCGTCAGGTCGTCCAGCAGCAGCGGGCGGCCGTCGGAGACGAGCGCGCCGAGCACGCCGGTGTGTCCGTCGGGCGGCCAGGGGATCGCGGCCCGCTCCTCCTCGGTGAACCCGGTGGTGATGAGCGCGGTCAGCCGGACGCGCTCGGGGTCGATGACCCCGAGCGCGCCGTAGCGGGCCTCGCAGAGCTCGGCCGCCGAATCCACGATGTGCTGGAGGGTGGTGTTCAGCTCCAGCTCGGAGCCGACGCTGAGGACGGCCTCCAGCAGGTAGGGGAGGGTGGACGGCCGGTCGGGCTCCGGATCGGCGAGCGTCATTCGGCCAGCGGGTTGAGGACCATGGGGGAGATCTTCCCTTCGAGCATCGCGCCGAGCCCGAGGACGGCGCACACGTCGGGGCGTTCCGCGATGGCGACGGGCATTCCGGTGGCGTCCCGCAGCATCTGGTCGAGCCCCGGCAGCAGGGCGCTGCCTCCCACCATCATGATCCCCCGGTCCGTCAGGTCGGCGACCAGGTCGGGCGGGCAGTCGCGCAGCACCTTGCCGATGCCGTCGAGGACGGCCGTCAGCGGGGTGTGGATGGCGTCCCGTACGGCTGCGGTGTCCACGTGGACGGAGCGCGCCAGTCCGGTGGCCACGTCGCGGCCGTGGATCAGGGTGGAGGCCGGGCCCTCGGCGGTGAGGCCGTTGCCGTGCAGGGCCAGCTGGAGCGGCCGGACGGCCTGGCTGGGCAGCATCAGCTCGTGCGCGTGGCGCAGGTGCTGGACGACGGCGTGGTCGATGGCCTCGCCGCCGACCGGGATCCGTTCGGCCGTGACGATCGAGCCGAGCGAGAGCACCGCCACCTGGGTGGCCGCCGCCCCGCACACCATGATCATCGTCGCGGTCGGCTGCTCCACGGGCAGGCCGCAGCCGACGGCCGCCGCGATCAGGGTGTCGACCAGTTCGACGCGCCGGGCGCCGAGCCCGACCATCGTCTCCACGGTCGCGCGCTGCGCGAGCGGGTCGGCGTCGTGCGGGGTGCAGGCGGCGGCCCGCAGCCGGGGCTTGCGGCGCAGGGCGCGCCGCAGCTTCTCGCCGAGGAGGTGACGCAGCATCCGCTGGGCCATCTCGATGTCGACGACGGTGCCGCCGGAGACGGGGCGTACGACCCGGATGTAGTCGGGCGTGCGGCCGGTCATCCGCTCGGCGAAGCTCCCGACGGCGATGAGTGCGCCGGTGCGGGTGTTCACCGCGGCGACGCTGGGTTCGTCGACGACGAGGCCGGCGCCCTTGACGTACACGCGGGTCCTGGCCGCGCCCAGGTCGACGGCGACGTGGCAGCGACGCAACTGCTCAAGACTGACGGTCACGGCAGATCCTCCCGAGAGCGCTGGCGCAAGAAGACCGGTGAATGCCGGTCGCAATTCATATCTTCTCGGGTTATTCGGTCATCTCGCCCGTTGTGGTGCTCCGGTCGGGTGCGCCGAGGGGGTGGCTCCGGTGCTGCACGGGGGTGGATTTCTGTACCGACAGGCAGCAGCATGCGCACACCGCCCGCGCTACCCGTGCGTAACAAGGTAAAGGGGACCCGATGCTGACGCCCCGCCAGCCAGTCCTGGCGCTCCTGACGCTCTGCCTGGCCCTGCTCGCGCCCTTCCCGGCCCAGGCGGCGGACCGCACCCTGCACTGGTCCGCCGCCCAAGCCCCGGGGCCGGCCGCGCCGCGCGTTCCGGTCGTCCTTGTGCACGGCTACAACGCCGACCCGGGTGTCTGGGGCGCCCTGCGCGAGGACCTGAAGGCCGCGGGGTACGCCGACTCGGAGCTCTTCTCATGGGGTTACGACACCCACCGGTCCGTCAACGAGGTGCTCGCCGGGCAGCTCGGCGCGTACGCCGAGCAGGTCCGCCGCCAGACCGGCGCCGCCCGGGTCGACATCGTGGCGCACTCGTTCGGCTCCCTCGTCGCCCGCTGGTACGTCTCCTTCGGCGGCGGCGCGGCGACCGTGAACCACCTGGTCTCCCTGGCCGGACCCAACCACGGCACCTCCACCGCCTGGGCGTGCGCCCTGTGGGACCAGGCGTGCCGGGACATGACCCCCGGTTCGTACGTGGTGAAGAGCCTGGCGGGCGGGGACGAGACCCCGGGCGCGGTCAAGTACGCGACCTTCTGGTCGAACTGCGACGAGGTCATCAACCCGGACGCCAGCGTCCCCCTCGCCGGAGCCGTCAACACGCCGGTCGGCTGCCTGAAGCACAACGACCTGCTCGGCGACGACGCCACCTCGGCCGGCGTCCGCGCCTTCCTCGCCTCCTAGTGCTGTGGCGGTCCCGGCGGGTCCGCCTCCACCCCGTCGACGAGGACCCGCTGGAGCAGGCCGTACGTGAACTCCGCCACGCACGGCCGCCCCCGCGCGGCGAACGCCAGCCGCCACCGGGTCGGCGCGGTGCCCTCCATGGGGCGTACGGGAGCGAAGGCGCGGGCCACCTCGTCCACCGTGGCCGACCAGGGCCGCAGGTCCTGCGGCCCCTCCAGTACGGGTCCCGGCGCGCCCGGGGCCCGCACCAGCCACTCGTTCCAGACGGCGCCGTCCGGCCCGGCCAGCACCTCGAAGCGCAGGTCCGGCCAGAGCGGCACCGGCCACAGCAGGGCCTCGCACTCCAGGTCCCCGATGGTGCGGGCGAACACCGACTCCGGCGGGCCGAGCACCGAGCGGTAGCGGGCCAGCGCCCCGCGCGAGCGCGGTGAGCGGACCATCGTCTGCCAGCGCTTGTTGGCCTCCCGCTGCTCGGCGAGGGAGGCGCCCAGCCGCAGCCGGGCCGCCTCCGCGAGTTCGGGCCGGAAGTCGGCCATCCGGCGCAGCAGAACCAGCTGGAAGGAGCCCGGCCCGAAGCGGCCCGGGGGAGGTGACGCTGTCATGGAGGCCACGATTCCACACAGGATCCTTACGTTCCCGCGACATGGATGTTGTGCGGGACCACGTAGCCTGCGGGCGCCATGAACTACTGCCACGCCTGCCGGAGGCACCTCAACGGCGCACTGGCGTGCGCCGGGTGCGGAACCCCGGCCGAGTACCTGTCGCCCGCCGCCCCGGGCGCCCCCGCCACGCCCGGGGTTCCGCCGGGGTACGCCGCCCCGACGGGGTACGAGGCCGCTCCCGCCGGGTACGCCGCCCCGAACGGGTACGCCGCCCCGACGGGGTACGAGGCCGCACCGAACGCGTACGAGGCCGCGCCCGCCGGGTATGACGCCCGGACCGGGTACGAGGCCGCGCCCGCCGGGGCCGCCGGGCCGGTGCCGCCCGGGGGCGAGCCCGAGGGGGACTGGGTCGTCACGCTGTCGGCGGCGGACGAGCGCCGCCCGGGGGCCCGCCGCCGGAGCGTGAACCGCCGGCGCGGCCGGACCGGGATGACCATCGGCCTCGGCCTGGTGCTGGCCGTCGGGGGCTCGGTGGCGGTGGCCCGGATGGCGACCGACGCGGAGGGGTCCGACCGGGCCTCCAAGGTGATGCTGACCGACGACACCGGGCCGGACCAGCCGGCTCCGCTGCCGAGCCGGGCGCCCGCCGCGCCCTCGGTGCTGCCGTCGGCGAAGGGCCACGCGGCCTCGAAGGCCGCCGCCGGGGCTTCGAAGCAGGCCTCCCCGGGGCAGTCCCCGGACGGCGGCGCACAGCCCGGGCCGGGTGGAAGCGCCTCCGCCTCCGGGCAGGCGGGGCCGTCGCAGGGCGCTGCCGGGGGCGGGTCGAGCGCAAAGCCGTCGAGGGCCGGACGGCCGTCGCCGAGCGGTTCCGCGGGCACCGGTACGCAAACGAGCGCGAGCGCGACCGCACCCACCCCGGGGCCCGCCACGCCCTCCCCGCAGCCGAGCCCGACCAAGACCAAGGGCTGCGTGTTCTGGATCTTCTGCTGAGGCCCGGCGCGTCCGCCCGGTCCGGCGCGTCCGCCCTGCCCTGGCAGTCCGCCCGGTCCGCCCGGTCCGCCCGGGCCCGCCGGATCAGCCCAGCATCCGCCTGAGCAGGTCCCGCAGCGCCGTCCGCTCGGCCGTCGACAGCCCGCCCAGCGGCTCCCGCGCGAAGTCCAGCGACTCGCGCAGCCGGTCCGCCGTCTGCAGGCCCTCCTCCGTCGGCGCGGCCAGCTTCACCCTGCGGTCGGCCGGGTCCGGCAGCCGCTCCACCAGCCCGCGGGTCTCCAGCCGGTCCACGATGCCGGTGATGTTCGAGGGCTCGCACCGCAGCTTCTGCGCGATCTTGCGCATCGGCATGGGCGTGGGCTCCAGCGACAGCATGGTCAGCACCTTGGCCTGGGCTCCGGTGAGCTGGTGCCGGCCGGCCGCCTGCTCGTACTCCACGTGGTAGCGGGCCACGACATCGCCGATGAGTTCGACGACCTCAAGGGTCAGGGGGTCTGCGCGACGACTGGGCATGGATCCAGCGTACCCATTTACTTGACAACATGAAATATCCAGGCGCATGGTTGTTTCATCTAGTGAAGTATTTCTTCGCCGGACCGCCTTACTCCCTCAGTCCTCAGGAGCTCCGCATGTCTTCCGAGATCCCCGCCGTCAGCCGTGAGTGGCACCTCGTCCGTCGCCCGCAGGGCTGGCCCGTCGCCGAGGACTTCGCCCTGCGCGAGGCCCCGGTGAACGCCGAGCCCGCCGCCGGCCGGATCCTCGTGCGCAACCTCCACATGTCCGTGGACCCGTACATGCGCGGCCGGATGAACGACACGAAGTCCTACATCCCGCCGTTCCAGCTGGACGAGCCCATGCAGGGCGGCGCGGTCGGCGAGGTCGTCGCCTCCGCCGACGAGCGCTTCGCGGTCGGCGACCACGTGCTGCACCACCTCGGCTGGCGCGAGTACGCGGAGCTCGACGCCGCGCAGGCCACCAAGGTCGACGCCGCCCTCGCCCCGCTCTCCGCCTACCTCGGCGTCCTCGGCATGCCGGGCCTGACCGCCTACGCCGGCCTCTTCGAGGTCGCCTCCTTCAAGGAGGGCGACTCCGTCTTCGTCTCCGGCGCCGCCGGTGCCGTCGGCAGCCTCGTCGGCCAGTTCGCCAGGATCAAGGGCGCCTCCCGCGTGATCGGCTCCGCCGGCTCGGACGAGAAGGTGAAGCTCCTCACGGAGAAGTACGGCTTCGACGCCGCCTTCAACTACAAGAACGGCCCCGTCGCGCAGCAGCTGCCCGAGGCCGCCCCCGAGGGCATCGACGTCTACTTCGACAACGTCGGCGGTGACCACCTGGAGGCCGCCATCTCCTCGATGAAGGTGCACGGCCGCGCCACCCTGTGCGGGGCCATCGCCCACTACAACGACACCGAGGCCGCCCCCGGCCCGCGCAACCTGATACAGATCATCGGCAAGCGGCTGCGCCTCCAGGGTGTGCTGGTCGGCGACCACGCCGGCATCCAGGAGCAGTTCGTCCAGGACGTGGCCGGCTGGCTGCGCTCGGGCGAGCTCGTGGCCGACGAGACCGTCGTCGAGGGCGTGGAGAACGCGACCGACGCCTTCCTCGGAATGCTGCGCGGGGACAACACCGGAAAGATGATCGTTTCTTTCACCGGCTAGGCTCACTCCACACCGTCGCGATCGTGGGCGCGAGTCGCGGCGAACACCAGGAGGATCCTCTTACATGTCCATCCAGCAGTCCGACGTTCTGTACACCGCCGTCGCCATCGCCGAGAACGGCCGTGACGGTCGCGTCGCGACCAACGACGGCCAGCTCGACGTCGTGGTGAACCCGCCCAAGGAGATGGGTGGCAGCGGCGCCGGCACCAACCCGGAGCAGCTGTTCGCCGCCGGCTACAGCGCCTGCTTCCAGGGCGCGCTCGGCGTCGTCGCGCGCAACGAGAACGCGGACGTCTCCGGTTCCACCGTCACCGCCGAGGTCGGCATCGGCAAGAACGACGACGGCTTCGGCCTGATCGTCAAGATCACGGCCTCGATCCCGAACGTGGACGCCGCCACCGCCAAGGACCTCATCGAGAAGGCCCACCAGGTCTGCCCGTACTCCAAGGCGACCCGTGGCAACATCACCGTCGAGCTCGCCGTCTGATCCGGCACCTCGCCCGCCGGAGGCCGCACCCCGCACCGGGGTGCGGCCTCCGCCGTACGCGGTCTTAAGCTGGACCCATGCGTGATCTTGCGGGGGGATTCGGCTATCTGCTGGCCGGTCAGCGATGGGTGTTCCGGCACGGCCGCTGGCTGGGCTTCGGCCTGTTGCCGGGGCTGGTGTCGCTGGTGCTGTACACGGGAGCCCTCATCGGGCTCGGCTACGGCGCCGACGACCTCACCGCCTGGGCCACGCCCTTCGCCGACGGCTGGTCCGCGCCGTGGCTCGGGCTCTTCCGGGGCTTCCTGACCGGCCTGGTCTTCTGCCTCGGCCTCTTCCTCGCCGTGATCACCTTCACCGCGGTGACCCTGCTCATCGGCCAGCCCTTCTACGAGTCCCTCTCGGAGCAGGTCGACCGCACCGAGGGCGGCGCGGTCCCCGAGTCCGGGCTCTCGCTGGGGCGGGAGCTGTGGATCTCGGCCCGGGACAGCCTGAAGGTGCTCGGCCGGGTGGCCCTGTACGGGATCCTGCTGTTCGCCCTCGGGTTCATCCCGGTCGTCGGGCAGACGGTGGTCCCGGCCATCGGGTTCTGCGTCTCCGGGTACTTCCTCACCGAGGAGCTCACCGCCGTCGCGCTCCAGCGGCGCAGGACGGAGCTGGCCGAGCGGCTGGTGCTGCTGCGGTCGCGGCGGATGCTGGTGCTCGGGTTCGGGGTGCCGCTGGTGCTGGCGTTCCTGGTGCCGCTGGTGGCGGTGTTCCTGATGCCGGGGGCGGTCGCGGGAGCCACGCTGATGGCGCGGGAGCTGCTGGGGGAGGACGACACCGCGGACGAGGCGGCTGCCGGGCCGGATGCCGAGGGCGCCGATGGCGCGCGGCCGCAGCAGTTCCAGCCCCAGCCCCAGCAGTCCCAGCCGCCCGCCGGCGGGGGTTTCGGACCGCCGCCGCGCATGTAGCGGTCGCGCCCGGCTAGCCGACGTCCGCCGTCACCACCGAGGGCGTACGGTCGTCCGCCTCGGCGAGCGGAGCCCCGCCCGGGGCCCATGCGGCGGCGCGCCCGCAGCCCGTCCACGGGCCCGCCGGGCCGACGTGGTTGGCGAGGACGACGTACAGCCCCTGCTCCCGCGCGATCCCGGGATACACGGTGGCCCGCTCCCCGATGCCCTCGCCCGTACCGTAGAGCGAGCTCGCCAGGTGGACCCGGCAGCCGTCGGCCGCGGCCCGGCCGGTCAGCGCGGGGAAGTGGTTGTCGTAGCAGACGCCCAGGGAGAAGCGGATCCCGCCGAGTTCGAAGCGGCCGTCGGTGTCACCGGCGGCGAAGACGTCCTGCTCGTGCCGGAAGAGGTGCCGTTTCGCGTACGTGGTCACATGCGCCCCGTCCGCCCCGTAGACCAGCGTCGCGATGGCGGGGCGCGGGCCCCCGGTGCGCAGGGCGACGTTCACCGCGGTGGCGATGCCGGCCGAGCGGAGCGGGTCGAGACGGGGGTCGTCGGGGTCGGCGATCCACAGGCCGGGGTCGGCCGTCAGCGCCTCCAGCTCGTACCCGGTGAGCGCGAGCTCGGGGAACACGACCAGTTCGGCGCCCTGCTCGCGGGCCCGGCCGGCCAGGGCGGCCGCCAGCGCGGTGTTCGCGGGGACGTCGGCCGGGACACAGGTCAGCTGGGCTGCGGCGATCTTCACCGGCTCAGGATGCCAGCCCGGCCGCCGGGGCCGTCCGGGCAGGGGGGTCGACGTACCGGTGCGCCCCGGGCGATGCTTTAACTTCCCGCATTTCCAGGGGAGTTGATGGAGGAAGCCCGATGCCCGACTGGCTCTTCGCCGTCCTCGCGGCCGCGGCCGTGGTGCTGTGCACCCGGTCGATCCGGGTCAGCGGCGCCGGCCTGCGCCTCGCCGTCCTCTACGTGGTCGTGATGAACGCGCTGATGCTGTGGGTGGTGTGGAAGAGCGGGCCGTCCTGGTCGCTGCCGGCGGTGGGCGCCGTCTCCCTGGTGGCCGCGGTCTACAACCTGCTCGCCGCCCTGCGCACCACGATGGGCCGCATCCAGCGGATCGGCGTCCCGGTGTTCCGCACCCTGGTGCGGCGGGTGGCGGACGCGCGGGGCCCGCAGGTCATGGGCGTCTGCGTGCTGTTCAGCGGAATCGTCGTGCTCACCGCCTTCACCGACGACGAGCACCCCGAGGGCGTGCAGTTCCACGTCCTGCCCGGACAGGACTGCCCGTTCTGCCTGCTGGAGGACCAGATCCGGGACTTCCTCGGCGAGGCGGACCCACTGCTCGACGAATACCGGGGCCACCTGAGGACCGGCAGCAGCCGCCACCTGCTCGTCAGGCGCGCCTCGGCGGCCGAGCCCTGGGCGGGCCGCCTCCGCGACCGCGCGTACTACCGCGTGCCCTCGGCGGCACGGCGTCCGCCCTGCCCGGTCCACGACCCGCTGCTCGCGGCCTGAGCCCGGCCGTCAGGCCCCGGGCCCGCGCCGGATCGGCGGCGTCAAACGAAATGGCCGGAAATCACCCGTGAACCGGGGCCCGGGGCGGCCCTGACGCCGCCCCGGCTCCCGCCCGCGCTCAGCGCGGCGGCCGTACCGAGGTCACCTGACGGTGCGCCAGCTCCGCCAGCCGGGCCTGTCCGTCCTTGCCCGGGTGGAACCAGTCCCAGCGGCTCAGCTGATCCGCCGCGAAGGGGTACTGGAACACCGCGCCGCCGTCGTAGCGGCACAGTTCGTCCTTCGCGCAGACCTCGCGCAGCACCTCGTTGTACTCGACCACCCGCGCCCGCACCTGCTCGCGCCGGGCCGCCGACCCCGCGATCGCCGACAGCGGGTCGGCCAGCATCGACTGGCAGATGCCGAGCTTCCAGATCTGCCGCACCATCGGGCTGTCCTTGCCCTGCTCCCACAAGCGCTGGAGGTCGGGGACGGAGGACACGTACACCTGAGAACGGGGCGAGGCCGCCCGCAGCCCGGCGAGCGCCTGTTCGAAACCGGCCCGGAAATCGGCGACCGGAGTCATCGACGAAGCGAGCGGCCGGCAGGCGTCGTTCGAGCCCACCATCACCGTGACCAGGTCGGGCTTGTGTTCGGCGGCCGAGGCCAGCTGCGCCGGCAGGTCCGCCATCCGCGAGCCGGTCACCGCGTAGTTCCAGCTGTGCGAGGGGGCCTCGGCCGCGCCGAGCAGCCGGGTGGCCAGGGAGTCCACCTCCGGGTCGTCGCCGGTGGCCCAGGAGACCTCGGGGCAGTCCGCCAGCACGGAACAGGCATCGAAACCGCGTGTGATGGAGTCACCCACAGCGGCGATCGAGGTGGGTGCGGTGTTCCAGCGCGGCGCTGCCTGCGCCCCGCGTTCACCCCCGGAGCTCGACTCGCCCGAGCTGCACCCCGTCACCGTCCCGGCCAGGACGGCTGCCGCCGCGACCGCTCCCACGAGGGAGCGACGCGCGCGGCGGTACGGGGTGGTGGTGCGCATCGGGTGGGTCCCCTCCTTCGTCGCCCCGCGTCCTTCGGGGGCGTCCTGCTGAGTGAAAGCTCCGCGTTTACCGGGCCTGGAGCGACCGTACGTCACACCAGGACCCCTGGCGCACGGTAGCTTTTTCCCGTGGCGTTTCGGCCGCAGGTCTCGCGACGCAATGTCAGATCATTTCCGCTAAATTACATCACGTCACATACTGTCCGTTTTCTGGAGTTTATTCCCGACCTCGTCCCACACTGGAGGTCCCGGTGACGACACGTGGAGTTCTGTACGTGCATTCCGCACCGCGCGCGCTCTGCCCGCACGTGGAATGGGCTGTTGCGGGGGTGCTCGGGGTGCGGGTGAACCTCGACTGGATCAGGCAGCCCGCCTCCCCCGGCACCTGGAGATCCGAGTTCTCCTGGCAGGCCGAAGCGGGCACCGCCTCGAAGCTCGCCTCCGCGCTGCGCGGCTGGCACCTGCTGCGTTTCGAGGTGACCGCGGAACCCTGCGCCACCGCCGAGGGCGAGCGCTACAGCTCCACCCCGGAGCTCGGCATCTTCCACGCCGTCACCGGAATGCACGGCGACATCCTCATCCCCGAGGACCGGCTGCGCGCCGCCCTGGCCCGCTCTGCGCACGGCGAGAGCGACCTGGAGGCGGAGATCGCCAGGCTGCTCGGCAAGCCCTGGGACGACGAGCTGGAGCCCTTCCGCTACGCGGGCGAGGGCGCCCCGGTCCGCTGGCTCCACCAGGTGGTCTGAGCCGCGCACGAAGCGGCCGGCCGTACGACGCGAAGGAGCCCGCCCGGCGACTGCCGGGCGGGCCCCTTCGTACGTACTGCCGTCGGTCAGACGGTGCGGAACGCCAGCGTGACGTTGTGGCCGCCGAAACCGAACGAGTTGTTGATCGCGGAGATCGGGCCGTCGGCCGGCAGCTTGCGCGGCTCGCCGACGACGATGTCCGCGTCGATGTCGTCGTCCAGCTCGTCGACGTTGATCGTCGCCGGGGCGATCCGGTGGTAGAGCGCGAGCACGGTCGCGACGGTCTCGATGCCGCCCGCGCCGCCCAGCAGGTGGCCGGTCATCGACTTGGTCGCGGAGATCGCGATGTGGTCGAGGTCGTCGCCCAGGACCTTGCGCAGGGCCTTCAGCTCGGCCGTGTCACCCTGAGGGGTGGACGTGGCGTGCGCGTTCAGGTGGACCAGCTCGGCCGGGTCCAGGCCCGTGTTGTCGAGCAGGTTCTGCACGGCGGCCGCGACACCGCGGCCGGTCGGCTCCGGCTGCGCGATGTGGTGGCTGTCCGCGGACAGGCCCTGGCCCAGCACCTCGCAGTAGACCCGGGCGCCACGCGCGGCGGCGTGCTCGGCGGACTCCAGGATCACGACGCCGGCGCCCTCGCCGAGGACGAAGCCGTCGCGGGCCTTGTCGTACGGACGGGAGGCCTGCTCGGGGTTCTCGTTGTTCTTGGACATCGCCATCATGTTGGCGAACGCGGCGATCGGCAGCGGGTGGATCGCCGCCTCGGTGCCGCCCGCGACGACCACGTCGGCACGGCCGGTACGGATCATCTCGACGGCGTAGCCGATGGCCTCGGCGCCGGACGCGCAGGCGCTGACCGGGGTGTGCACACCCGCGCGGGCGTTGACCTCAAGGCCGACGTTGGCCGAGGGGCCGTTCGGCATGAGCATGGGGACGGTGTGCGGCGAGACGCGGCGCACACCCTTCTCCTTGAGGACGTCGTACTGGTCCAGCAGCGTGGTGACACCACCGATGCCGGAGGCGATGACGGTGCCCAGGCGCTCGGGAACGATGGACTCGTCCTCGCCCGCGGGCGCCGTGTAGCCGGCGTCGGCCCAGGCCTCACGGGCGGCGATGATGGCGAACTGCGCCGAGCGGTCCAGCTTGCGGGCCAGCGGCCGGGGCAGGACCTCGCTCGGGTCGACAGCGACCGGGGCGGCGATGCGAACCGGGAGTTCGGCGAAGCGCTCGCCCTCCAGGGGCTTGACGCCGGAACGGCCGGCAAGCAGACCTTCCCAGGTCGAAGCGCTGTCGCCACCCAGCGGAGTGGTTGCGCCGATACCGGTGACGACCACGGTGCGATTGGTCGGGCTCACAGGAATTCTTTCTCCACGTGTAAGGGGGTGCTGAATTGTCACGGCGCCACCGCCAGGTGGCGACAAACGCTCGTCAGGCTCAGGCCTGGTGCTTCAGGATGTAGTCAGCGGCGTCGCCGACCGTCTTGAGGTTCTTGACGTCCTCGTCGGGGATCTTGACGTCGAAGCGCTCTTCGGCGGCGACGACGACCTCGACCATGGACAGCGAGTCGACGTCCAGGTCGTCCGTGAAGGACTTGTGGATCTCGACGTCCTCGGTGGGGATGCCGGCGATCTCGTTGACGATCTCCGCGAGACCCTCGACGATCTCTTCCTGCGTGGCGGCCATGTGGCGCTCCTTCTGTAGCTAACTGATGGATCGGGGCGGGACGTGTGTCCCGGCCCTAGGGGAGGGTAACGACCGTCGCGGCGTAGACGAGTCCCGCCCCGAAGCCGATGACGAGCGCGGTGTCGCCGCTCTTCGCCGCTCCGGTCGCCAGGAGCCGCTCCATAGCGAGCGGGATCGAGGCGGCCGAGGTGTTGCCGGTGGTCTCGATGTCACGGGCGACCGTGACGTGTTCCGGCAGCTTCAGAGTCTTCACCATCGAATCGATGATCCGCATATTCGCCTGGTGCGGAATGAAGACGTCCAGGTCCTCAGGGGTGATCCCGGCCGCGTCGAGCGCCTGCTGGGCCACCTTGGCCATCTCGAAGACGGCCCAGCGGAAGACCGCCTGACCCTCCTGGGTGATGGCCGGGAACTTCTCGCCGCCGTCCTTGCCGAGGTACTCGTCCCACGGCACGGTCTGCTTGATGGTCTCGGACTTGTCGCCCTCCGAACCCCACACCGTGGGGCCGATGGCCGGAACGTTCGAGGGACCGACGACGACGGCGCCGGCGCCGTCACCGAACAGGAAGGCCGTCGCGCGGTCCTCCAGGTCGGTCAGGTCCGAGAGCCGCTCCACGCCGATGACGAGGACGTACTCGGCGGAACCTTCCACCACGAGGCCCTTGGCGAGCGTCAGGCCGTAGCCGAAGCCGGCGCAGCCCGCGGAGATGTCGAACGCGGCGGGCTTGCCCGCGCCGATCCGGTGCGCGATCTCGGTCGCGATCGCCGGGGTCTGCTTGAAGTGCGAGACCGTCGAGACGATCACGGCGCCGACCTGCTCCGGGGCGATCCCGGCGTCGGCGAGCGCCTTGCCCGAGGCCTCCACCGACATCGCGGCGACCGTCTCCTGCGGCGAGGCCCAGTGCCGGGTCGCGATGCCGGAGCGCGAGCGGATCCACTCGTCGGACGAGTCGATCGTCTCCAGGATGACCTCGTTGGGCACCACGCGGGTCGGGCGGTAGCCGCCGACCCCGAGGATGCGGGCGTACGGGGAGCCCTTGGCAGGCTTGATCTTCGACATGCTGTGTGGGCTCCTTCTCTCAGGCCGCGTGCTCGGCGATGAGCGCGGCGGCCTTTTCGAGATCGTCCGGGGTCTTCAGGGCCACGCTCGGTACGCCCTTCAGCGCGCGCTTGGCCAGACCCGTCAGGGTGCCGCCGGGGCAGAGCTCGATGATCCCCGTGACGCCCAGCTCGGCGAACGTCTCCATGCACAGGTCCCAGCGGACCGGGTTAGCGACCTGGCCGACCAGGCGGGCGACGACGTCGGCACCCGTGGCGACGACGAGGCCGTCCTTGTTCGAGACGTACTTCAGCTCCGGGTCGGCCGGGGTGAGGGCCTGCGCGGCCTTCGCGAGCGTGGCGACCGCGGGAGTCATGTGGTGCGTGTGGAAGGCGCCCGCGACCTTGAGGGCGACGACCTTCATGGAACCCTCGGGCTTCTCGGCCGTCAGAGCGGCGATCTGCTCCATGGTGCCGGCGGCCACGATCTGGCCCGCGCCGTTGATGTTGGCCGGGGCCAGGCCCAGCTTCTCCAGGTGGGCGACGACCACGTCGGTCTCGCCGCCCAGGACCGCGGCCATGCCCGTCTCGGTGACGGCGGACGCCTCGGCCATCGCGAGCCCGCGGGTCCGTACGAACGACAGCGCCTCGGCCTCGGAGATCACGCCGGCGTACGCGGCGGCGGTGATCTCACCGACGCTGTGGCCCGCGACGGCACCGAAGGTCGAACGGTCGTTCGCACGGGTCGTGGCCAGCGCGGAGGCCGACAGGAGCCCCGCGGCGACGAGCAGCGGCTGGGCCACGGCCGTGTCGCGGATCTCGTCCGCGTCGGCCTTCGTGCCGTAGTGGGCAAGGTCGAGCTCGATGGCGTCCGACCACGCGCCGACGCGGTCGGCGGCGCCGGGGAGTTCGAGCCAGGGAGTCAAGAAGCCGGGCGTCTGTGCGCCTTGGCCGGGAGCGACGAGTACGAGCACCCTCACACTCTCTCTTGTGGTGGGTCCCCGCCGCCCGTGGGGACAGGGACCAAGAACCGTCGGGGTAATTGTTGATGTCCGACAAAAGTCTAGGACTGAAGATCGCCGTCGGCCAGACGTCCCAGAATCAGGGCGATTCGCAGCGTGAACGCCGAACGGACATCAGAGGGTGACCAGCCGGTGACGTCGGTCACACGTCGGAGCCGGTAGCGCACCGTGTTGGGGTGAACGAACAGCATCCGCGCCGCGCCTTCCAGGCTGCTCGCCTGCTCCAGATAGACGCTCAGCGTCTCCAGCAGCGCCGACCCCGCCTCCTCCAGCGGTCTGTAGATCTCCTCCACCAACTGCTCGCGCGCGGAAGGGTCCGAGGCGATCGCGCGCTCCGGCAGGAGATCGTCCGCCAGGACCGGCCGCGGGGCGTCCTGCCAGGCCGTACAGGCCTTCAGGCCGGCGGCCGCCGCCTGCGCGGACTTGGTCGCGTTCAGCAGGTCCGAGACCACCGGACCCGCCACCACCGGACCGGCCGCGAACGGGCCGATCAGGGACTTCGCCACCTGGAGGGGATTGTCGCTGCCGCCCGCGATCACGACCAGGCGGTCGCCGAGCACACCCGTCAGGACCTGGAGCTTGTGGTGCCGGGCGGCCCGCCGGATCGCCTCGACCGTCAGCTCGCTGTCCCCGTCCGGGGCCGTTCCGAGCACCACGCACACGTGCTCCGGGGAGTTCCAGCCCAGCGCCGCGGCCCGCGACAGCGCGCCCTCGTCCGCCTCGCCGGACAGCACCGCGTTGACGACGAGGGACTCCAGGCGGGCGTCCCACGCCCCGCGCGCCTCGGCGGCCTGCGCGTACACCTGGGCGGTCGCGAAGGCGATCTCCCGGGCGTACACCAGCAGCGCCTCGCGCAGGATCGACTCGTCGCCCGGGGCCGCCACCTCCTCGATCGCGGTCTCCATGACCTCGATCGTGGTCCGGACCATTTCGACCGTCTGGCGCAGCGTGATCGCCCGGGTCAGCTCGCGCGGAGCCGTCCCGAACACATCGGTGGAGATCGCCTGCGGGGTCTCGGGATGCCGGAACCACTCCGTGAACGCGGCGATGCCGGCCTGGGCCACCAGGCCGATCCAGGACCGGTTCTCCGGAGGCATCGCCCGGTACCACGGCAGGGTCTCGTCCATCCGCGTGATCGCGTTGGCGGCGAGCCGGCCGGAGGACTTCTCCAGTCGGCGCAGCGTCGCGGCGTGCGGATGGGCGGGATGAGCGGGATGGGTCGCGGAGGACTGCTCACGTTCGGGTTCGGACACGGGACAAGACTGCCTTATCAGGGCGCCGCCGCGGACTCCGGTCTCGCACGCGGGGTCTACCGTGGCCCCCATGATTGATGTACGCCGTGCCACCGACCGTTACGAGGGCGGGGACCGGGCCGCCGGGATCACCACCCGGCACGCCTTCTCCTTCGGTCAGTTCTACGACCCGGACAACATCCGTTTCGGCCCGCTGCTGGCCTGCAACGAGGAGCGGCTCGCCCCCGGAGCCGGGTTCGACGAGCACCCGCACAGCCAGACCGAGATCGTCACCTGGGTGGTGGAGGGCGAGCTCACGCACAAGGGCAGCACCACCGGCGAGACCACCGTGGTCCGCCCCGGGGACCTTCAGCGGCTCGGCGCCGGCTCCGGGGCGCGGCACGTGGAGCGCAACGACTCCGCCGAGCCGCTGCGCTTCGTACAGATGTGGCTCGCGCCGCTGACCTCCGGCGGGGAGCCCTCGTACGAACTCGTCCGGGGGATCGGGAACGGCACGCCGTACGAGGTCCCCGCGGCCGGGGCCGTCCTGCGGGTCCTGCGGCCGGGCGCCGGCGAGCGGATCCCCGTACCGGCGGCGGAGCGGGTCTACCTGCACGTCGTCCGCGGTGACCTGAGGCTCGACGGCGAGGAGCTCGGGCCCGGGGACTCGGCGCGGATCACCGGGGAGCCGGAGCTGGAGATCGTCGCCGGCTCGCCCGGGGAACTGCTGCTCTGGGAGCTGCCGTAGCCCCGCGCGGCGCGGGGCGCAGGCCTCAGCGGCCGGCGAGCTCGGCGAGGACCGCGTCGGTGAAGGGGGGCCAGGCCTGAGCGGCCCACGGGCCGAAGGCGCGGTCCGTCAGCGCCACGCAGGCGGCGCGCGCGTCCGGGTCCACCCACAGGAAGGTGCCGGACTGCCCGAAGTGCCCGAAGGTGCGCGGGGAGGACGCGGAGCCCGTCCAGTGCGGGGACTTCCCGTCGCGGATCTCCAGGCCGAGGCCCCAGTCGTTGGGCGCCTGGTGGCCGAAGCCCGGCAGGACGCCCTTGAGGCCCGGATGGACGACGGAGACGGCCTCGGCGACGGTCCGGACGTCGAGCAGCCGGGGCGTCTGCAGCTCGGCGGCGAACCGGACCAGGTCGCGGACGGTGGAGACGCCGTCCTTGGCGGGCGAGCCGACGAGGGTGGAGGAGGTCATGCCCAGCGGCTCGAAGACGGCCTGGTGCAGGTAGTCCGCGAAGGGGATCCCGGTGGCCTTGGCGATGTGGTCGCCGAGGACCTCGAAACCGGCGTTGGAGTACAGCCGGCGGGTCCCGGGCGCAGCGGTCGGGCGGTGGTCGTCGAAGGCGAGGCCGCTGGTGTGCGCGAGCAGGTGGCGGATGGTGGAACCCTCCGGTCCGGCGGGCTCGTCCAGCTCGATCGCCCCTTCCTCGTAGGCGACGAGAGCGGCGTACGCGGCGAGCGGCTTGGTGACCGAGGCGAGCGGGAAGCGGTGGTCGACGGGCCCGTGGGAGCCGGCGAGGCTCCCGTCGGCGCGCACGACGGCCGCGGCGGCGGTCGGCACGGGCCAGCTCTCGATGATCCGCAGGCTGTCCATGGTGTTCACGCTCTCCGTACCCTCGACGCTCTCCATGCGGCCGAGCCTACTTGCCTGGAGTGCACTCCAAGGTTTTAGCGTGGTCGTCATGAGCCTGACGGAGACGCGCTACACGATCAGCGAGGTCGAGGCCCGGACCGGTCTGACCCAGCACACACTGCGCTGGTACGAGCGGATCGGCCTGATGCCGCACGTGGACCGCTCCCATTCGGGGCAGCGGCGGTTCAGCGAACGGGACCTCGACTGGCTGGCCTTCGTGGGCAAACTGCGCACCACCGGGATGTCGGTGGCGGACATGGTCCGGTACGCGGAACTGGTCCGCGCGGGCGAGGGCACCTTCGACGAGCGCCGGGAACTGCTGGAACGCACCCGTCACGAGGTGCGCTCGCGGATCGCGGAGCTGACGGACGCGCTCGCCGTACTGGACTTCAAGATCGGAACGTATGCGATGAGCACGGTCGCGGGGAAGGCGGAGCAGTGAGCGGACACGGCACGTTGGAGCGGGTGGAACTCGGCAGGGGCGGACCGGTCGTCGGCGTCCAGGGCCTGGGCTGCATGGGCATGAGCGAGTTCTACGGGGAGACGGACGAGAGCGCCGCCCGCGCGACCCTCGACGCGGCGCTGGCCGCCGGGGTCACGCTCTTCGACACGGCGGACGCCTACGGGCGCGGCGCGAACGAGGAGTTCCTGGCCCCGTTCGTGGCCGCGCACCGGGACGAGATCACCCTCGCCACGAAGTTCGCGCTCGAACGCGGCGAGGACCCGCGCCACCGGGGCATCCGCAACGACCCGCCCTACATCCGGCGGGCCGTGGAGGCCAGCCTGCGGCGGCTCGGCACCGAGGTGATCGATCTCTACTACATGCACCGGCGCGACCCGGCCGTGCCGCTGGCGGAGTCGGTGGGCGCCATGGCGGAGCTGGTGCGCGAGGGCAAGGTGCGCCACCTGGGGCTCAGCGAGGTCACGGGCGCGGAGCTGCGCGAAGCGTACGAAGTGCACCCGATCGCGGCGCTCCAGTCGGAGTGGTCGCTGTTCAGCCGGGACGTGGAGGACAGCGCGGTGGGCGCGGCGGCCGAACTGGGGGTGGCCTTCGTGCCGTACTCCCCGCTCGGGCGCGGGTTCCTGACCGGCGCCTTCGCCGACGCGGGCAAGGACCTGGAGGCCGGGGACTACCGCAAGGACCAGCCGCGCTTCACCGGGGACAACGCCCGGGCCAACGCGGAACTGCTCGCGCCGGTACGGGAGATCGCGCGGGCCCGCGGGGCCAGCCCGGCGCAGATCGCGCTGGCCTGGGTGCACCGGCGGGCGGAGGTGCACGGCCTGACGGTGGTTCCGATCCCGGGCACGCGCAAGCCGGGCCGCGTCGAGGAGAACGCGGCGGCGGCGCGGATCGCGCTGAGCGAGGCGGAGCTGGCCCTGCTGGAGCCGATCGCCGCGCGGGTCGCGGGGGACCGCTACCCGGACATGACCTCCACGGCGGTGGCCCGCGAGGAGTGACCCGGGCGCCGGCCGCCCCCTGTTGTGTTCAGTGCAGGGGCGGCGGCGCGGGCAGCAGGCCCCGGGCGGAGGTCAGGCGGCGGCCGCGCGGCAGGGCGGCGAGCACGGCGGCCGCGAGCGGCAGTGACTCGTGGACGGCCCCGTGCCCGGTGCCGAGGACGGCGGCCGCGAGGTCGTGGTCGGCCCGGGTCTCGTGGCCGCCGTCCCGGGGGACCAGGGGCAGCAGCCGCAGGTGGCCGTCGCCCGGTCCTTCGGGGGAGCGCCATTCGACGCCGCCGAGTTCGGAGAGCGGGTAACGCTGGTCGCCGGCCTTCCACTTGGTGCCGGTGGCGCCCGTACGGGACCAGTGGAAGGTGACGGCCGAGCCGTCGAAGCCCACCCGGGCGTCGGAGGCCTTCAGGTTCCGCTGCGGTTCGGGCACGTCCACCAGGAAGCCCGGCGCCGGCTCGGCGGCATCGGGCCCCAACTGCCCCCGAACGGCCTCCGCGAAGGCGCTCGCCAGCGGGTGCCGTTCGCCCGGCAGCACCAGCCGGTACGGGTCGCGGGCCTCGCGGAGCTGCCCGGCGGCGGCCTCCATCAGGGGGTCCGCACCGGGTCTCGGGACGGCATGCAGGATCACCGTGTTCCGCTTGCCGGCGGTCACGGTCACCTCGGACAGCGCTTCGAGGGGGATGCGGCGCGACCCAAGGGCCTGCCAGAGGCGTGGAGTTCGCATCCCCCGTGCGAAGCGGATGAGCACCGAGTCCGAGTCGAACTCCCAGACGGCATGGTTTCCGGCCAGTACGTCACCCATACGGCCCATCGTAAAGGGAGGCGCCCCGATGCGTCCTCCTCGACACGAAGCCCGTTCTCCGGACCTCTACACGTGTCAGGCCCCGCCCGTGCCGGAAATTCCACGGCGGCAGGCATCGTCGCCGGTGGCGCACACGATCGAACCGAACGCGCCGGTTCCGATTTTGGCGAAGTTGTCCAGGGAACCCGTACCTGGCTGGAAGTAGCCGGTGTGGGTCTTGGCTCCGGCCGAGGAGAGCAGCCGTGCGCCGAACTCCGGCGCCACCGGGTCCGCCCCGTGGCCCACTCCGCCGAGCTCCAGGTGCGGTACGTCCGCGATCCAGTCGCCCGAGTCCCGCATCGCCCACACGCGCGCCGAGGTGTTCAGCTCGGCGGCGTTCTCGACGCGCATGCCCGGGCTGCCGGCCACGACCAGGTCGGTCACCCGGCGGGGCAGGTCGTGCGCGGCGACCCCGCAGACCACCGATCCGTAGCTGTGGCAGAACAGGGCCACGCCGGCGTCCCCGGGCAGCGCGGCCGTCAGCGACTCCAGGCGTCCGGCGCCCTCCACGGCCAGCCGGCCGGTGGCGGCGTCCACGCCGACCCCGGTGGGCGAGGTGTAGCCGGCCCAGGCGATGACGGCGGTCGGGGTGCCCGGCGCGGCCGCGCGCTCCGCCTCGTACAGCGACGCGGCCATGCCGACCGGCGCGGTGAAGCGGCGCTGCGTGCGCTCGAAGGTGAGCAGGTCGGAATCGACGCCCGGGACGATCACCGAGACCCGGCGGGCCCGGTCGAGGTCGCCGAAGACCTCGGAGACGAGGCCGCCGCCGGTGGGGTCGAAGGAGAGGATCTGGCGGCCGGGCTCCGCGAGCGAGGCGAAGCGGTGGGAGCGCCGAAGGGCCGTGGCGCGGTCGGCGGGGGTCAGCGCCACATCGGCGGCGCGGGCCTCCTCGACCTGCTGGGCCTGTGCGAGGGAGCGCAGGTTGGCCCGGTAGCGGGTGGTGGCCGGGGCTCCGTCGAGGTTGCCCACGACGAGGGGGTGGCCGTCGGCGAGCCGGGCCCGCTGGGCTCCGTCGAGACCGGCGAAGAAACGCTTCACCGTACGGACGGGCGCATCGGCCGGGGGCAGCGGGTGGCCGTCGATCCGGGCGGCGGCCCAGGAGGCCAGGGCGGCGCGGCGCGGGGCCACACCGGCCTCGGGCCGGTGCACGGCGGTCCAGCCGGTGATCGCGAGCATCACGAACACCACCGCCAGCGCGAGCAGCATGCGCAGGGCGGTGAGGGCCGGGGCGCGGCTGGGCGCGGGGGGGAGTTGGGCGAGGCCGGGCACGTTCACTGGGACCAGCGTAAGAGACCCTTTCGGGCCATGGCGCTCCGCGTGACGGGAGTCACCGCCAGTCGGAGGCCAGGGCCGGGCCGATCTGGTCGAGGTAGGCCTCGGTCATGCGCCGGATGGCGGCCACGCTGGCGTCCTCGCCCTGCCCCCAGAGCCGGCCGGTGACCCTCATCACCCCGGAGAACGCGGCGACCGCGACGCGGGGGCGCGGGTCGGCGTCCACGTCCAGGCCCTCGCGGGCGGCGATCAGCAGGGAGATCCGCTCCTCCAGCTCGGTGGAGCGGCGCAGGTGGACGGCGAGCAGGGCCGGGGTCGACTCGATCAGCCGGTAGGTGCGCATGTAGAGGTCGACGGGGACCACCTCGGCGATCGCCTCCCCGATGGTGTCCCAGGAGGCGAGCACCGCGTTCCGCATGGCCTCCAGCGGCCCCTCGGCGTCCGGCCGGGCTCGCAGGGCCGCCACGAAGTGCGACTCCACCAGGTCCTGGACGGCGAAGGCGACCTCCTCCTTGTTCGCGAAGTAGCGGAAGAAGGTGCGCTGGGACACGTCCACGGCGTCGGTGATCTCGTCGACGGTCGTCTTCTCGTAGCCCTGCGAGACGAACAGCAGGAGAGCGGCGCGCAGCAGTGCGTCACGGGTGCGCCGCTTCTTGCGCTCGCGCAGCCCGGCCGCCGGCGCAGCCGGTGCGGGCCGCTGGTCGGTCATCACCGCGAGGTCCCCTTTTGACACTGAATTCTGACGCTGGGTAAGCGCTGGGCAAGCGGTCAGGGTACCTGTGACCCACGTGACAGCAGCTGTCCCGTTAAGCCGTTTGTGAAGTGTCAGTGGCTGTCACTAGCCTGTTCGCATGACTAGTCAGACCACCGTCGGCAGCACGTCGCTCAGCAAGGAACCCGGCCCGGCGCCGGTACCGCCCTCCGGGCTGCGTGGCCATCCGTGGCTGACCCTCTTCGCCGTGGCGATCGGCGTCATGATGGTCACCCTCGACGGCACGATCGTCGCCGTCGCCAACCCGGCGATCCAGAAGGACCTCGGCGCCTCGCTCGCCGACGTCCAGTGGATCACCAACGGCTACCTCCTCGCCCTCGCGGTCTCCCTGATCACCGCGGGCAAGCTCGGCGACCGCTTCGGGCACCGCCAGACCTTCCTCATCGGCATCGCCGGCTTCGCCGCCTCCTCCGCCGCCATCGGCATCTCCGGCAGCGTCGAGCTCGTCATCGGCTTCCGCGTCGCCCAGGGCCTCTTCGGCGCGCTGCTGATGCCCGCCGCCCTCGGCCTGCTGCGCGCCACCTTCCCCGCCGAGAAGCTCAACATGGCCATCGGCATCTGGGGCATGGTCATCGGCGCCTCGACCGCCGCCGGGCCGATCGTCGGCGGCCTGCTCGTCGAGCACGTCAGCTGGCAGTCCGTCTTCTTCATCAACGTGCCCGTCGGTGTCATCGCGCTCGTCTTCGGCCTGGTGATCCTCGTCGACCACCGCGCCGAGAACGCCCCGCGCTCCTTCGACGTCCTCGGCGTCCTCCTGCTCTCCGGGGCGATGTTCTCCCTGATCTGGGCGCTCATCAAGGCCGCCGAATGGGGCTGGGGCGACTCCAGGACGGTGCTCTTCCTCGCCCTGTCCGTGCTGTGCTTCGGGCTCTTCGCCCTCTGGGAGACCCGCGTCGGCGAACCCCTGATCCCGCTCGGCATGTTCCGCTCGCTGCCGCTGTCCGCAGGCACCGTGCTGATGGTGCTGATGGCCTTCGCGTTCATGGGCGGGCTGTTCTTCGTCACCTTCTACCTGCAGAACGTGCACGGGATGAGCCCCGTCGACAGCGGACTGCACCTGCTGCCGCTCACCGGCATGATGATCGTCGGCTCCCCGCTGGCCGGCGCCGCCATCACCAAGGTCGGCCCGCGCGTCCCGCTCGTCGCGGGCATGGTCGCCACCGCCGTCGCCTGCTTCGGGATGGCCCGGCTGACCGCGGGCACCGGCACCCTCACCATGTCGCTCTGGTTCGCGCTGCTCGGCCTCGGGCTCGCGCCCGTCATGGTCGGGGCCACCGAGGTCATCGTCGGCAACGCCCCGCTGGAGCTGTCCGGGGTGGCCGGCGGTCTCCAGCAGGCCGCCATGCAGGTCGGCGGCAGCCTGGGCACCGCCGTCCTCGGCGCGGTCATGGCCGGTACGGTCAGCGACTCGTTCGGGGACAACTGGGCCGGGGCCGGGCTGCCCCCGCTCACCCCGGAGCAGGCGGAACTCGCCGAGAAGGGCGTCCAGGTCGGCATCGCGCCGGTGCCGCCGCAGGCCCCCGAGCCCGTGGTCCGCGCCATCACCGGGGTCGCGCACGACACGTTCGTGTCCGGCATGAGCACCGCCTTCACCGTCGCCGGCGTGGTCGCGGTGCTCGCCGCGATCGTGGCCTGCTTCACCAAGCGCGGGGAGCACGCGGGCGCCGGGGCGGGCGCGGCCCACATCTGAGCCGCCCGCTCCGCACCGCCGCCACGGAGGCGTCAACTCCGTACGGACGACAGCCCCGCCGGACGGTTCCGGCGGGGCTGTCGCCTATCCGGGTGGACCCGCCCGCACCCCCTTCCGCCCGCCCGTCCGCGCAGGTCAGCGTGGTGGCTACGGAGCTCCGGAACGGTCCGGGGCCCTTGCGTCCACAAGGAGTTGACCCGTCATGCGTACGTGGAGCACCACTTTCGCCGCCGCCACCGTCCTGGCCGGCACCGTCCTGATCCCGAGCTCGGCCGGCTCAGCCCACGCGGCGGAGCACGCAGCGCAGCACGCGGCGGGACACGGCGTGCAGCGCGCCGCCGTCCGGGCCGGGGGCCATTCCTCCGGGCCGCCGGCGCCGACGCTCGGGGCCTGCGCCAGCGGGCAGCTGTGCCTGTGGGGCAAGCCCGACTTCAAGGGGGCCAAGCGCACCCACGAACTCAGCACCCTCGACATCAACAGCTGTACGGCGCTGCCCGCCGGCACCACCGCCCAGTCCCTCGTCAACCGCACCGGCAGGCCCGTGACCACCTACCAATCGGCGGAGTGCGCCGAGACCGGCGAGTTCCAGACGTACCCGGGCGACGGGGTCTGGCTGCCCCAGTCCCCCTACCAGGTAAGGGCTTTCAAGGTGTGGGAGCGCTAGCCGCCGCCACCGGGGGCAGACCCTGACCACCACCCGTATCCCGGTCCCGGTCCCGGTCCTGCGGCGCCCCGGCGCGGTCCTCCCGCGCCGGAGCGCCGGCCGGGCCGGGCGCGGACCCCGCCGCGCCGCGCAGCAGGGCCACCTCGGCGCGCAGCGCCCGTACCTCCTCGGTCAGCTCCGTGATCGCGGCGGTCTGCGCCTGCTCCACCCGGTCGTCGCGCTCGAAGCGGGAGATGAACCAGGCCGCGATGTTCGCGGTCACCACACCGAGCAGGGCGATCCCCGACAGCATCAGGCCCACCGCCAGCACCCGGCCCAGCCCGGTGGTGGGGGAGTGGTCGCCGTACCCGACGGTCGTCATCGTGGTGAACGACCACCACACCGCATCGCCCAGGTTCTTGATGTTCCCGTTCGGGGCGTCCCGCTCCACGCTCAGCACCGCCAGGGAGCCGAACATCAGCAGCCCCACCACCGCCCCGGCGACATAGGTCGTCAGCCGGATCTGCGGGGCCATCCGGGCCCGCCGGCCCACCAGCATCAACGTGGCGACCAGCCGCAGCAGCCGCAGCGGCTGGACCAGGGGCAGCACCACGGCCGCCAGGTCCAGCCAGTGCGTCCGTACGAACACCCTGCGGTCCCCCGCCAGGCACAGCCGGACCAGGTAGTCGACGGCGAAGGCCGCCCACACCACCCACTCCGCGTGGGTGCACGCCCGCTGCACCGCCCGGCTCGCGTCGGGGGCGACGATCGGCACGGCGTAGGCGACGGCGAAAGCCACGGCGAGCACCAGCAGGGGAGCCTGCGTACGGCGCTCCCACCGCGACTTGCGGGAGGGTTCCTTCATGCGAAGCATCGTAAAGAACGAGTAAGGGGCGCCGGGACAGGTGTCCCGGCGCCCCTCACACGACCGTGAAAACCACGCGCAGGCTACGCGTCCCCGCCCGCGGCGCCCGGATCGGCCGCGGCCACGTCCAGCAGCTGGTAGCGGTCGACCGCCTGCTTCAGCGCCGAGCGGTCGATCCGGCCGTCGCGGGCCAGCTCCGTCAGCACCGCCAGGACGATCGACTGCGCGTCGATGTGGAAGAACCGGCGGGCCGCGCCGCGGGTGTCGGCGAAGCCGAAGCCGTCCGCGCCCAGCGAGGTGTACCGGCCCGGCACCCAGCGCGAGATCTGGTCCGGAACGGACCGCATCCAGTCCGAGACCGCGACGAACGGCCCCTCCGCGCCCGACAGCTTCCGCGTCACGTACGGAACGCGCTGCTCCTCCTCCGGGTGGAGCAGGTTGTGCTCCTCCACCTCCACGGCCTCGCGGCGCAGCTCGTTCCAGGAGGTCGCCGACCAGACGTCCGCCCGTACGTTCCAGTCCGCGGCCAGGATCCGCTGCGCCTCCAGCGCCCACGGCACCGCCACGCCCGAGGCCATGATCTGCGCCCCGATGGCGCCGGAGGAGCCCTGCGACACCCGGTGGATGCCCTGGAGGATGCCGTCCACGTCGACGTCCGCCGGCTCGGCCGGGTGCTGGATCGGCTCGTTGTAGACCGTCAGGTAGTAGAAGACGTCCTCGGCGTCCGGCCCGTACATGCGCCGCAGGCCGTCCTTGACGATGTGCGCGATCTCGTACCCGTACGCCGGGTCGTAGGCGACGCAGCCCGGGTTCGTCGAGGCCAGCAGCTGGGAGTGACCGTCGGCGTGCTGGAGGCCCTCACCCGTCAGGGTGGTCCGGCCGGCGGTCGCGCCGAGGACGAATCCGCGCGCCAGCTGGTCGGCCATCTGCCAGAACTGGTCACCGGTGCGCTGGAAACCGAACATCGAGTAGAAGACGTACACCGGGATCAGCGGCTCGCCGTGCGTGGCGTAGGCCGAACCCGCCGCGATCAGCGAGGCCGTGCAGCCCGCCTCCGAGATGCCGTCGTGCAGCATCTGGCCGGTCGGGGACTCCTTGTACGCGAGCAGCAGCTCGCGGTCGACCGCCTCGTACTGCTGGCCCAGCGGGTTGTAGATCTTGGCGCTCGGGAAGAAGGCGTCCATGCCGAAGGTGCGGTACTCGTCCGGCGCGATCAGCACGAAGCGCTTGCCGATCTCCTTGTCCCGCATCAGGTCCTTCAGGATGCGGACGAAGGCCATCGTGGTCGCGATCGACTGCTGGCCGGAGCCCTTGCGGGCCGCCGCGTACGTGCTGTCGCCGGGCAGCTGGAGCGGCTTGGCGCGCACCACGCGGGTCGGCACGTAGCCGCCGTGCGCGCTGCGCTGGTCGTGCATGTACTGGATCTCCGGGGAGTTGCGGCCCGGGTGGTAGTACGGCGGGGCGCCGTTCTCCAGCTGCGCGTCCGTGATCGGGATGTGCAGGCGGTCGCGGAAGCGCTTGAGGTCGTCGACCGTCAGCTTCTTCATCTGGTGCGTCGCGTTGCGGCCCTCGAAGTTCGGGCCGAGCGTCCAGCCCTTGACCGTCTGCGCGAGGATCACCGTCGGCTGGCCCTTGTGGGCCTTGGCCGCCGCGTACGCCGCGTAGACCTTCTTGTGGTCGTGGCCGCCGCGGCCCAGGTGCTGGATCTGGCGGTCGGACATGTTCTCGACCATCGCGCGCAGCCGCTGGTCGCCGCCGAAGAAGTGCTCGCGGATGTACGCGCCCGACTCGGTGGCGTACGTCTGGAACTGCCCGTCGGGGGTGGAGTTCATCTTGTTGACCAGGATGCCGTCCCGGTCCTGGGCCAGCAGCGGGTCCCAGGAGCGGTCCCAGATCAGCTTGATGACGTTCCAGCCGGCACCCCGGAAGATCGACTCCAGCTCCTGGATGATCTTGCCGTTGCCGCGCACCGGGCCGTCGAGGCGCTGGAGGTTGCAGTTGACGACGAAGGTCAGGTTGTCCAGGCCCTCGCGGGCGGCGATCGACAGCTGCCCCAGCGACTCCGGCTCGTCCATCTCGCCGTCGCCGAGATACGCCCAAACGTGGGACTTGGAGGTGTCCGCGATCCCGCGCGCCTCCATGTACCGGTTCATCCGGGCCTGGTAGATCGCGCCGAGCGGGCCGAGGCCCATCGAGACGGTCGGGAACTCCCAGAAGTCCGGCATCAGCCGCGGGTGCGGGTAGCTGGAGAGGCCGTACGGGGCCTTCGACTTCTCCTGGCGGAACGCGTCGAGCTGCTGCTCGGAGAGCCGGTCCAGGAGGTAGGCGCGGGCGTAGATGCCGGGCGAGGCGTGCCCCTGGAAGAAGATCTGGTCGCCGCCGTCGCCCTCGTCCTTGCCCCGGAAGAAGTGGTTGAAGCCCACGTCGTAGAGGGAGGCCGAGGAGGCGAAGGTCGCGATGTGGCCGCCGACGCCGATCCCGGGACGCTGGGCGCGCGAGACCATCACGGCCGCGTTCCACCGGGTGGCGTTCAGGACCTTGCGCTCGATCTCCTCGTTGCCGGGGAAGAAGGGCTCGTCCTTGGTGGCGATCGTGTTGACGTAGTCCGAGCTGCGCATCTCGGGCACGGCCACGCGCCTCTCGCGGGCGCGCTCGATCAGGCGCAACATCAGATAGCGGGCCCGTTCACGGCCCCGCTCGTCGACGGCCGCGTCCAGGGAGTCGAGCCACTCCTGCGTCTCCTCCGGATCGAAGTCCGGGACCTGGCTCGGAAGGCCGCCAATGATGATCGGATTGCGATCGGATGCGGAAGCCACGCTGTTCCTTCGCTGTCGGGGGAGTCGCGCCTTGGGGTCGCCGCCTCCCATGGTCGTACTCTCGGCGGGAATCTTCATCTTTACCCCCGGGTAACCCTTGGAACTTCCGGGTTGTCGGGGGTGGCGTCCGGAAGCGGGCGGCTTCGCGGCAAGGAGCGAGTCCGGCCAAACCGCAACCTTACGCTTCAAGTCGATCAGTCCGTTCGCAAGGGTGTTCGTCCCTCAAACAGGTAGGAAAGCCTTCCGGGGCCGCCGATGATGTCGAATGAGCTGGAATGGTGTGGGATGAATCACCAGAGGTGCATACGGGGAGGCTGAAAGTTGCGGCGAGACGGCCGCAATCGTCACCGTTTCGACGGTCTCGGCGGCCGGGTACTTGCGCGATCCGCCGCGCCCGTGTGGACTACGCCCAATGCTGCGCGTACGCGCGCCGCCGAAAGACATTCACCGAACATGAGCAGGAGGCACCCCGTGAGCGCGACCGCGGACCACGCGGAGAGCCTGGCCGCCCGGCTGGGTTTCCAGTCCGAACAGGTGGTCCAGGAGATCGGCTACGACGACGACGTCGATCAGGAATTCCGTGACGCCGTCGAGAAGCTCGTCAGCGAGCTCGCCGACGAGGACTACGACGACGTCGCCGACGCGGTGCTGTTGTGGTTCCGCGACGAGGACGGCGATCTGACGGACGCCCTGGTCGATGCGACCGAGCTGGTCGAGGACGGCGCACTGATCCTGCTGCTGACCCCCAAGACGGGCCGTGACGGCTACGTCGAGGCCAGCGACATCAGCGAGGCGGCCGAAACGGCCGGCCTCTCCCTCGCCAAGGGCCTGCCCGTCGGCAAGGAGTGGACCTCCACCAAGCTGGTGACGCCGAAGGCAGCCAAGGCCAAGCGCTGAGCCGCGCCCCGCAGCCAAGCAGACACGCACCCCGCCGACCGGACTCCACCTCCGGTCGGCGGGGTGCGTGCGTCCCGGCACCGCGGCGCGCCTAGGCTGGCCACCGGAACCCGGCTGTCACCCGAACAGCCCAACGCGGACGTGCAGGAACGAAGGGATGCGAGAGATGGCGATCGAGGTCGGCGACAAGGCCCCGGACTTCGTGCTCAAGGACAACCACGGTGCCACCGTGCGGCTCTCCGACTTCCGGGGGGAGAAGGCCGTCGTGCTGCTCTTCTACCCGTTCGCCTTCACTGGCGTCTGCACCGGGGAGCTGTGCGAGCTGCGCGACCAGCTGCCCCGCTTCCAGAACGACGAGGTCCAGCTCCTCGCGGTCTCCAACGACTCCGTGCCGACCCTGCGGGTCTTCGGTGAGCAGGAGCAGCTCGAATACCCGCTGCTGTCGGACTTCTGGCCGCACGGGGAGACCTCCCGCGCGTACGGCGTCTTCGACGAGGAGAAGGGCTGCGCCGTGCGCGGCACCTTCATCATCGACAAGGAGGGCGTCGTGCGCTGGACGGTCGTCAACGGGCTGCCCGACGCGCGTGACCTGAACGAGTACATCAAGGCGCTCGACAGCCTCTGACCCGTACGGGGCCGCAGGAACCCGTACGGGAATCCGTGCGAGGGCCCGTACGGGGTTCGGTACGAAAACCGCTTACGGGCGGGAACCCGTCACTAGGATCGAAACGTTGATCCCGTAGAAACCGCACGACGGGGCCCCGCCCCACACACATACCTCTGGAGGACCCGTGGGAGTCAGCCTCAGCAAGGGCGGCAACGTCTCGCTGACCAAGGCCGCGCCTAACCTGACGGCGGTCATCGTCGGTCTGGGCTGGGACGCTCGCACCACCACCGGTGTCGACTTCGACCTCGACGCCAGCGCGATCCTGACCAACGACCAGGGCAAGGTCGCCAGCGACGCGAACTTCGTGTTCTTCAACAACCTGAAGAGCCCGGACGGCTCGGTCGAGCACACCGGTGACAACACCACCGGCGAGGGCGAGGGCGACGACGAGGCGATCAAGGTCAACCTGGCCGGCGTCCCGGCCGATGTCGCCAAGATCGTCTTCCCGGTCTCGATCTACGAGGCCGAGAGCCGCCAGCAGAGCTTTGGCCAGGTCCGCAACGCGTACATCCGCGTCGTGAACCAGGCCGACAACACCGAGCTCGCCCGCTACGACCTCTCCGAGGACGCCTCGACCGAGACCGCCATGGTCTTCGGCGAGCTCTACCGCAACGGCGCGGAGTGGAAGTTCCGTGCCATCGGCCAGGGTTACGCCTCCGGCCTGCGCGGGATCGCGCAGGACTTCGGCGTCAACGTCTGAGTCCGAATCGCGGCCCGAGTCTCAGGGCAGTCCCTCCGTCCGGCGCCGTGCACTGTGTGTACGGCGCCGGACCGGGTTTACCGCGGGCGTTCCGCGGGTTTCACCACAGCAGGGCCGCGAACGTCGTGCCGCGGCCCCCACGTCGTCCGGGGAGGACCACATCATGGGCGTCACACTCGCCAAGGGGGGCAATGTCTCCCTCTCCAAGGCCGCACCGAACCTGACCCGGGTCCTCGTCGGGCTCGGCTGGGACGCGCGCTCGACCACGGGGGCCGACTTCGACCTCGACGCCAGCGCGCTGCTGTGCAACAGCGGCCGGGTGCTCGGGGACGAGTACTTCGTCTTCTACAACAACCTCAAGAGCCCCGAGGGCTCCGTCGAACACACCGGGGACAACCTCACCGGCGAGGGTGAAGGCGACGACGAGTCGATCATCATCGATCTCACCAAGGTGCCGGACCGCGTCGACAAGATCGTCTTCCCGGTCTCGATCCATGAGGCGGAAGCCCGCCGGCAGAGCTTCGGCCAGGTCAGCAATGCCTTCATCCGTGTGGTGAACGAGGCGGACGGGCAGGAACTCGCCCGCTACGACCTGACCGAGGACGCCTCCAGCGAGACCGCGATGATCTTCGGCGAGGTTTACCGGTACGGCGGCGAATGGAAGTTCAGGGCCGTGGGGCAGGGGTACGCGTCAGGCCTCCGGGGCATCGCTCTAGACTTCGGGGTCAACGTTTCGTAAAGCCGTACAACGATGGGGTGCCAGTGGTTCTCAAAACCTTCGGCTGGTCGTTCGCAGTCACTGCGCTCGGTCTGGTCGCAGCGGTGTTCTACGGGGGATGGACCGCTTTCGGGATCGTCGCGATCCTGACCGTCCTTGAGATCTCGCTGTCCTTCGACAACGCGGTGGTCAATGCCGGAATCCTGAAGAAGATGAATGCCTTCTGGCAGAAGATCTTCCTCACGGTCGGCGTGCTCATCGCGGTCTTCGGCATGCGACTGGTCTTCCCCGTCGTCATCGTCGCGATCAGCGCCAAGATCGGGCCCATTGAGGCCGTCGATCTGGCCTTGAACGACAAGAACATGTACGAACAGCTGGTCACGGACGCTCACCCGTCCATTGCCGCCTTCGGCGGAATGTTCCTTCTGATGATCTTCCTCGACTTCATCTTCGAGGACCGCGACATCAAGTGGCTCGCCTGGCTGGAGCGTCCGCTGGCCAAGCTGGGCAAGATCGACATGCTGTCGGCGTGCATCGCTCTGATCGTCCTGGTCATCACCTCGATGACCTTCGCGGCCAACGCGCACCAGCACGGCGGCGTGCACGTGGACAAGGCGCAGACGGTCCTCGTCTCCGGCATCCTCGGCCTGATCACCTACATGGTGGTCGGTGGCCTCTCCGGCTACTTCGAGAACAAGCTGGAGGAAGAGGAGGAGGCCGAGCACGAGGCCGAGGAAGAGGCCAAGAAGACCGGCAAGCCCGTCTCGGCCGTGGCCATGGCCGGCAAGGCCGCGTTCTTCATGTTCCTCTACCTCGAAGTCCTCGACGCCTCCTTCTCCTTCGACGGGGTCATCGGCGCCTTCGCCATCACCAACGACATCGTGCTCATGGCCCTCGGCCTCGGCATCGGTGCCATGTACGTCCGTTCGCTGACGGTCTACCTGGTCCGCCAGGGCACCCTCGACGACTACGTCTACCTGGAGCACGGCGCGCACTACGCCATCGGCGCGCTCGCCGTGATCCTGCTCGTCACCATCCAGTACGAGATCAACGAGGTCATCACCGGCCTCGTCGGCGTCGTGCTGATCGGATGGTCCTTCTGGTCCTCCGTGCGCCGCAACAAGCGCCTGGAGCTGGAGGGATCCCCCGCGGAGGCATGACCGCGGCGGTAATGCGGAACGCTCCAGAGCGGGGCGGCCCGCGGGGTCTGCGGACCCTGCGGGCCGCCCCGCTCTTTCCGTAAGGCCAGAGGGACCAGGGGGGAAACAGGGATGGGATTCTTCGACGGGCTCAGGGGCGCGCGCGCCATGCAGTTCCAGTCGGGCAACGCCTCGTCGAACGCGATCGAGCTGACCCGGCGGCAGCCGACGGTGTCGCTCGCCAAGCAGGGGGCGGTGCACGGCAACCTGCGGGTCAACCTGTCGTGGCGGATGCGCACGTCCGACATAGGGGGCCGCTCGGGCCAGGGCGGCGGGCTGCTGCGGCACCCGTTCAAGCTGTTCAAGCCGGACATGGTGCAGGCGCACACCCAGGGCATGGTCAATGTCGACCTCGACATCGGCTGCCTCTTCGAGCTCACCGACGGCACCCGGGGCGTCGTCCAGCCGCTCGGCAACCTCCACGGCGACATCAACAGCCCGCCGTACGTGAAGCTCAGCGGCGACGACCGGTTCGGGGCGCCTTCGGGCGAGACGATCTTCGTCAACCTCGACCATGCCGACGAGATCAAGCGGCTGCTCGTCTTCGTCTACATCTACGACCAGACCCCGGCCTTCGACCGGACGCACGCCCTGGTCACCCTCTACCCGAGCACCGGGCCGCGGATCGAGATCGCCCTGGACGAGCGGCATCCGCAGGCGCGCTCCTGCGCCGTGGTCTCGCTGGAGAAGGTCAAGGGCGAGCTGATGGTGCGGCGCGAGGTGAAGTTCGTGTACGGGTTCCAGGCCGAGCTGGACCGGCTGTACGGGTGGGGCCTCCAGTGGGGGCGGGGCTACAAGAGCACCAAGGCCTGAACCGCGGCGGGAGCGGCGCCGGGCCCCGGTGTGCCCGGGGCCCTTGGGAGCCGGAGGCCGTCAGCGGCGGATGAACTGGGGGCCCTGGACCGGCAGGCGGAACGTCGGGTCGCCGGCCGGGACCGGGACCGGTACCGGGGCCGGCGAGACCGGCTGCGGGTACCCGTACGCGGGCGGCACGGCCGGCGGGGCCTGCGTGGGCGGCGCCGGCGGCGGGGTCGGCGGGCGCATCGCCGCCGTCCGGTCGGTCGAGGGGCCCGCCGCGGCGGCCCCCGCCTCCGGGGCGTTCTCGTCCACGGAGATCCCGTGGTCGGTCGCCAGCCCCACCAGGCCGTCCGAGTAGCCCTCGCCCAGCGCGCGGAACTTCCAGCCCTCGCCCCGGCGGTACAGCTCCCCGCAGATCAGCGCCGTCTCGGCGCCCGTCTCGGGCCGTACGTCGAAGTGGGCCAGCGGCTCGGAGCCGCCCGTCGAGGTGGCGTCGTAGAGCAGGATCCGCAGGTCCCGCACCCGCTCGAAGGGCACGTCCTCGGCGGAGGCGACGACCAGGATCCGGTCCACCGCGGGGGGCACGGAGCGCAGGTCCGCCTGCACGGCGTCGGTGATCCCGTCGCCGATCTGCTTCTTGCCCAGGCGCCACACGGCGCCGGAGGGGTGCCGGGGCTGGTTGTAGAAGACGAAGTCCTCGTCCGAACGCACACGCCCGTCCGCCCCCACGAGCAGCGCCGAGGCGTCCACGTCCGGTACCTCGGGGCCGGTGGTCCAGCGCAGCACCGCCCGGACCGCCACGGCGGTCACCGGGATGTTCGAGCCCTTCTGCATCGCGTGCGTCATGCCCGTCATCCTGCCCTCCCGGGCCCGGACCGGACAATGCGGCCCCCCTCCGGGCGTGTCAGCGGCCTTGTCCCCGTCCGAAGACGTGGGCATGGTGCATGAGGGTTACCTGAACTTCATGTGCTTGAGGAACTCTTGAATCACATTCGTACGTACTATTACCGGCCATGCCAGATGGGCCGCCGAGGCAGTACGAGGGAAGCACATGCGTCACTTCGGGCACATAGCGCCCACGGTCCGCAAGGACCTCTTCCACCAGGAGCCGGCCGAGTTCACCGCCGCCTCCCCCGCCCGCATACTCGCGGCCGCCCTCGGGGCCACCCTCTACAGCCCCGCCACCCGCCCCAGCCTCGCGGCGGACATCCGCAAGCAGGCCGCCCGCGGGGTCGTCTCCATGGTCCTCTGCCTGGAGGATTCGATCTCCGACGCCGACGTGCGGGGCGGCGAGGACAACCTCGTCCGGCAGTTCGCCGAGCTCGACGGCGACGCCGACGAGCACCCGCTCCTGTTCATCCGGGTCCGCGAACCCGAGCAGATCCCCGACCTGGTGCGCCGGCTCGGCGGCACCGCTAGCCGGCTGGCCGGATTCGTACTCCCCAAGTTCGGCGAACACCGCGGCATCGGCTTCCTCGACGCCGTCGCCGAGGCGGAGACGAGCGCCGGGCTGCCCCGGCTGTATGCCATGCCGGTCCTGGAGACCCCCGAGCTGCTGCACCTCGAAACCCGCGTCGAGACCCTCTCCGGCATCTCCCGCACGGTCAACGACTACCGCGAGCGGGTCCTGGCCCTGCGCCTCGGCGTCACCGACTTCTGCTCCGCCTACGGCCTGCGCCGCACCCCCGACATGACCGCCTACGACGTCCAGATCGTCGCGGGCGTCATCGCCGACGTCGTCAACGTGCTCAGCCGCGCCGACGGCACCGGCTTCACCGTCACCGGCCCGGTCTGGGAGTACTTCCGCAGCCAGCAGCGCCTCTTCAAGCCCCAGCTGCGCCGCAGCCCCTTCCTGGAGGAGGGCGTCGAGGAACTGCGCACCGCCCTCATCGAGCACGACCTCGACGGGCTGCTCCGCGAGATCGAGCTCGACCGGGCCAACGGGCTGCTGGGCAAGACCTGCATCCACCCCGCCCACGTCACGCCCGTGCACGCGCTGTCCGTGGTCTCCCACGAGGAATTCAGCGACGCCCAGGACATCCTGCGACCCGAGCGCGGCGGCGGCGGGGTGCTGCGCTCGGCTTATACGAACAAAATGAACGAGGTGAAGCCCCACCGGGCCTGGGCCGAGCGCACCATGCTGCGCGCGGAGGTCTTCGGTGTGGCGAAGGAGGAGGTCGGCTTCGTCGACCTCCTGACGGCCGGGCTCCAGGTGTGAGCGGGGCCTTGACCACGGAGAGAGGCAAGAAGATCGACACGGTGTGGTCGGGAACCTGGGTCGCTGACCGGCTGGGCGTGAGCCTCCAGGAGGGCGGCGACCCGGCCGCCCCGCGGCTGGACGCCCTGCTCGGGCTGGCGCTGCGCCGCAATCCCAAGCGGGCGCACCTGCTGGTCTCACGGGTGCTGGGCAAGCACGTCCCGCAGTCCCCGGAGGCCGTCTACGCCGCCGGGTACGGGCTCGGCGAGCGCGTCCGGGCCCTGCTGGGCGACGGGGCGGCGGCCGCCGCGGTGGTCCTCGGGTACGCGGAGACCGCCACCGGGCTCGGCCACTGCGTCGCCGACGGCCTCGCCCTCGCCCCCTACCTGCACTCCACCCGCCGCCCCGTGCCGGGCGTGGAGCCCGCCGGCGGGTTCGAGGAGGCCCACTCGCACGCCACCTCGCACCTGCTGCTGCCCGAGGATCCGGAGCTGCTCGCCGGCGGCGGGCCGCTGGTGCTGGTCGACGACGAGTTCTCCACCGGCAACACCGTGCTGAACACCATCGCCGACCTGCACGCCCGCCACCCGCGCGGGCACTACGTCGTCGTCGCCCTCGTGGACATGCGCTCCCCGGCCGACCGCGACCGGCTGACCGCCTTCGCCGAGGGCCTCGGCGCCCGCATCGACCTCGTCGCCCTGGCCCGCGGCACGGTCAGCCTCCCCGAGGGGGTCCTCGCCAAGGGGCAGGCGCTGGTCGAGGAGTACGAGACCCGGGGCGCGGCGGGCGACGCCGACGGCCCGGCGGCCGTGGTGGGGTCCGGGGCGGGGGCTGCGTCCGGATCGCGGTCCGCCGCCGAGTCCGGGGCCGGGTTCGGGTCGGTGGCGGGGCCCGCCGCCGGGTCCGTGGCCGCCGTCGAGCGGGTCGCGCTCGGCTGGCCCGGCGGGCTCCCCGACGGTGGCCGCCACGGCTTCGCCCCCGCCGACCGCGACCGGCTGGAGGCGGCGCTGCCCGCGCTGGCCGGGCGGATCGCCGCCGCGCTGGGACCGGAGCCCGGGCGGGTCCTCGTACTCGGCAACGAGGAGCTCATGTACGCGCCGCTGCGCCTCGCGCGGGCCCTGGAGGAGTCCGGGGCCGCCCGCGAGGTGCGGTTCTCGACCACCACCCGCTCGCCCGTCCTCGCCGTCGACGACCCCGGCTACGCCATCCGCACCCGGCTCGTCTTCCCCGCCCACGACGACCCGGCCGACGGGCCCGGCGACCGGTACGCCTACAACGTCGCGGGCGCCGGGTTCGACGCGGTCGTCGCCGTCGTCGACGGGGCGGGCGACACCGCCGCGCTGCACGCCCCCGACGGGCTCCTCGCCCGGCTCGCGCCGCACACCGGCCGGGTCCTGCTGGCCGTCGTACCGTCGTACGAGCCCGCGCCCGCGCCGGTACCCGCGCCCGTGTCCGTACCCGCAACCGTTCCCGTACTCGACCGGCAGGAGCCGATCATGTCCGAGCCCCTGCGCGGGCCCGCCTTCTCCTCGTACGCCCCCGAGGACGTCGGCTGGCTGCTCCAGGACTTCTCCGACGTCGAGCTGGAGGCCCCCACCGAGGAGCGCGAGGAGGCCATCCAGGCGGGCGGCGCCCACTACGCCGAGTCCCTGCCGGTCGAGTACCAGCCCAGCCCCGCCTACCAGGAGCTCTACCAGAGCGCCCTGACCGCCTCCGCGGCCCGAATAGCCCGGGCCGTCGGCACCGTCACCGAGACCGTCCTCGCCGAGCGGACCCCCTCCCCGGTGCTGGTCTCGCTGGCCCGCGCCGGCACCCCCGTCGGCGTGCTGATGCGCCGCTGGGCCCGGGCCCGGCACGGCCTGGACCTGCCGCACTACGCCGTCTCCATCGTGCGCGGCCGCGGCATCGACACCAACGCGCTGCGCTGGCTGGCCGCGCACCACGACCCGGCCGACATCGTCTTCGTCGACGGCTGGACCGGCAAGGGCGCGATCACCCGGGAGCTGGCCGCCGCGCTCACCGCGTTCGAGGGGTTCGACCCGGAGATCGTGGTCCTCGCCGACCCCGGCTCGTGCGTGACCACGTACGGCACCCGGGAGGACTTCCTGATCCCCTCCGCCTGCCTCAACTCCACCGTCTCCGGACTCGTCTCGCGCACGGTGCTGCGTTCCGACCTGGTCGGACCCGCCGACTTCCACGGTGCGAAGTTCTACCGCGAGCTCGCCGGAGCCGATGTCTCCGTCGGCTTCGTCGACACCGTCGCCGCCCACTTCGACGAGGTGGCCGAGGCAGTCGACGCCGAGGTCAAGGAGCTGCTCGCGGCCGACCGCGCCCCCACCTGGGAAGGCTGGGCGGCGGTGGAGCGGATCAGCGAGGAGTACGGCATCCACGACGTGAACCTCGTCAAGCCCGGCGTGGGCGAGACGACCCGCGTACTGCTGCGCCGCGTGCCCTGGAAGATCCTGGCCCAGCGCGGGGCCGGAGCCGACCTGGACCACGTACGGCTGCTCGCCGAGCAGCGCGGCGTGCCGGTCGAGGAGGTCGACGGGCTGCCTTACACCTGCGTAGGACTCATCCACCCCCGCTTCACACGCGGCGCCACCGGCGCCGACGGAAAGGCCGTGGCCTCCAAGTGACCGTCCTGATTGCCAGTGACCTCGACCGCACCCTCATCTACTCGGCGGCCGCCCTCGGCCTGACCATGCCCGACCCGGTGGCCCCGCGGCTGCTGTGCGTCGAGGTCCACGAGAGCAAGCCGCTGTCGTACATGACGGAGACGGCGGCGGGACTGCTGGCGGAGCTGACCGCCGAGCCCGGCGTGGTGTTCGTCCCGACGACCACCCGTACCCGCAAGCAGTACCAGCGCATCCGCTTCCCCGGGCGCCCCGCCCAGTACGCGATCTGCGCCAACGGCGGGCAGCTCCTGGTCGACGGGGTCCCCGACCGGGACTGGCGCCGCCAGGTCGCGGGGCGGCTCGCGGCGGAGTGCGCTCCGCTGGAGGAGGTGCACGCGCACCTGCTGGCCACGGCCGATCCGGCCTGGCTGCGCAAGGCGCGGCTGGCGGAGGACCTCTTCGCGTACCTGGTGGTCGAGCGGGCGCTGGTCCCCGAGGAGTGGCTCAAGGCCCTCGTGGACTGGTCCGAGGCCCGCGGCTGGGCCGTCTCCCTCCAGGGCCGGAAGATCTACGCCGTGCCGCGTCCGCTGACCAAGAGCGCGGCGATGCGCGAGGTGGCCCGGCGCACCGGGGCGACCGAGACCCTGGCCGCCGGCGACTCGCTGCTCGACGCGGACCTGCTGCTCGCGGCGGACCGCGCGTGGCGGCCGGGGCACGGCGAACTGGCCGACGCGGGCTGGACCGCGCCGAACGTGACGGCGCTGGCGAAGGCCGGCGTCCTGGCGGGCGAGGAAATCGTGCGCGCATTCGGGCGTTCCGCCGGTGGAACGGGCCGCTGACTCGGCACACTGGGCCCATGACCAAGGGCAACAGCACGAAGATCACCGATGAGCTCTACCAGTACATGCTCGCCCACAACCCCCCGCTGGACGAGATCCAGCGGGGGCTCGTGGAGACGACGTACGCGAAGTTCCCCGACGCCGCCGGAATGCAGTCGGCGCAGGAGCAGGGCCCGCTGCTGGCCTTCCTCGTCCGGCTGACGGGCGCCCGCCACATCGTCGAGGTCGGCACCTTCACCGGCTTCTCGGCCCTGTCGATGGCCCAGGCCCTCCCGGCCGGCGGCCGTCTGATCACCTGCGACGTCTCGGAGGAGTGGACCGCGTACGGCCGCGAGGCCTGGCAGGCCGCCGGGGTCTCCGACCGCGTCGAGCTGCGGATCGGCCCGGCGCTGGACACCCTGCGCGCCATGCCCGAGGAGCCGCACATCGACATGGCCTACGTGGACGCCGACAAGGAGAGCCAGACCGGCTACTGGGAGGAGCTCGTACCGCGTCTGCGCCCCGGCGGCCTGATCGTCACCGACAACACGCTCTTCCACGGCTCGGTGCTCGACGAGAACGCCACCGGCTCGGCGGCCGGAGTCCAGGCCTACAACCGGCACGTCGCCGGGGACGCCCGCATGGACTCCGTCCTGCTGGCGATCTCGGACGGCCTGACGCTGTCGCGCAAGAAGTAGCCCGGGGACCGTCGTCCCGTCGGTTCAGCCGCAGCCCCCGCCACCGCAGCAGCCCCCGGACGGGGCGGGGGCCGCGGCGGCGGCGGTCCCGCCGACGGCGACGGCGGAGAGCAGTTTGACGGTGTCGGCGTGCCCGGCGGGGCAGTCGGCGGGCGCGGAGGACTCGGCCATCGGACGACTGACCTCGAAGGTGTCGTCGCAGGTCCGGCAGCGGTATTCGTAACGAGGCATGCGGCTGATGCTAGGGCCTCGCGCGCGCGGACGTGGTCCGTTGCTCCCTGGCGGCCTGCTCGGGGTGGCGGGCGCGCCAGTACGGGTTGTCGTGCGGCAGGGCGCTGCCGACCCGCCCGTACATCCCGAACCACATCAGCATCACGCCGACGACGAAGCTGAACAGCACGTTCTGGATCTTGAAGGCGAGGAAGTTCATCCCCGTGTCGAGCAGCGCGAGGTTCACGAAGCCGCTCGCGATGAACAGCAGGCCCAGCACGATGTTGAGGGTCGAGGCGAAGGTCCCGCCGATCACCATCCCGGCGAACAGCACGGCGCCGATGCAGATCGACAGGACGCTCAGCGCGCCGTTCGTGTTCAGGGCCAGCACGGTGTCGCCACCGGTGTCGAAGAACCCGATCCGGTCGATCAGCCCGAGGATCCCGAAGGCGACCAGCAGCAGACCGGTCAGGCCGGCGCCGACCCGGTACACCTGGCTGAGCTTGTGGTCGACGGGCAGATGATCGTCGAGCCGGGCGTTGACGGGATGCAGGGCGCGCGCGGCGCCCCGCGCGACGGCCTGGCGGAACTGGGGCGGGTCACCGACCCCGTCCCCGTCGTGGGCGACGTACGGCGCGTAGTGCTCGTGCGGCTCGGTACACCCGTACGCCGCATGGGGCGCGTACGCCTGGGGCGCGCGCGGCGGCGTCTGGGCGGTGTGGGCAGTGCGGGCAGCCATGGCGCCCTCCTCTGTTCCATCCGACCCCCCAAGCATCCGCCCGCCCACCCCCCAACGACAACTGCCGACCACGATCCGGCCGAGGCCGCGGCGGCCGGGGCCGCCGTCGCGGCCCGACCATGTCCGGCCCGGCTACCGGGCCGGTTCGGCCTGCGGGCGCGGTCCTGCGCACGGTGTGGCCCGACGCACCGACGCACCGACGCTGCCCGTGCGGGCTCGGCCCGGCGCCCGGCCCAGTCTGGCCCTGGCTCTGGTCCGTCTCCGGCCCCGGCCGGGCGCTCGGCTCGACATGGGCCGACATGGCCCGACCCAACGGCCCGGCCCGGTGTGGCCCCGGCTCTGGCCTGACCCTCGGCTCCAGGCCCGGGCCGACCCGCCGTCGCGGCCCGATCAGCGGGCGCGGTGCGGCTCCCGGCCCGGTGCGGCCCGTCGCGGCGCGGCACCGGCTCGGCTGCGGCACCGACCGGCCGCGGCTACGACGGCGGCGCCGGCGTCCGAGGTCCGCCCTGGGGCCCCGGCCCCCTACGCGTGGCCGCGTTCCGTGCGGATCTCGTTCACCACGCGGGACACGGCGCCCCGTACCTCTTCCATCTCCTGCAGGAAATGCCAGTAGTCGGGATGCCGCCCCTCCAGACCGGCCACCGCCCGCTCCACCCGGGCCACCGCCTCGTCCAGCGGCGCAGCGTGCCGCGGCTCGGGCACGCTGCGGCCGGCCATCGCCAGCCGCTGCGCGTCCCGGATCGCGAAACGCGTCCGCTGGACCTCCTCCTGCGGGTCCCGCGCCACCGCCTCCAGCCGGGTCAGCCGGTCCTGCGCTGCCGACACCGCCTCGTCGGTCGCGTCCAGCGCACCCCGTACCGCCTCGATCAGCGCCGTCACATCGGCCCAGCGCTGCTCCTCGCGCGCCGCGGACGCCTCCCGCAACCGCTCCTCGGCCCGGGCCACGTCCCGTACGGCCTCCTCCGGCACCTGCTGGAGGTCCTGCCAGCACGCCGCGCTGAACCGCCGCCGCAGCTCGCTCAGTACCGGATCCACCCGGTCCGCCCGGTTGCGCAGGGCCTGCGCGCGGGTCCGCAGGCTCACCAGCCGCCGGTCGATCTCCGCCGCGCGCTCCGGGAGCCGGGCCGCCTCGGCCCGTATCGCCTCCGCGTCGCGCAGGATCCGGTCCGCCCGCTGCACGGTCTCCTGCACCCCGTGCTGGGCGGCGCCCTGGTTCAGCTTGGTCAGCTCGGGCCCCAGCGCCGCCAGCCGCGCCGCGAGATCGTCGGCACGCACGCCCTTGGCCCGTACGGCGTCGAGCGCGTCACTGGCCGCCAGCAGCGCCGCCTTGGCCCGCTCCCGCGCCGGCGCCACCCGGGCCAGCTGCGTCTCGGCCTTGTCCAGCAACGGCTGCAGCCCCTGCGCGAACCGGTCCAGCTCGCCCTGGACCCGTACGAGCTCGTCCCGCGCCCGCGTCAGCTGCTCCCGCGCCCGCGCCGCGACGGAGCCCTCCAGATCCACCCGGTCCAGGTCGTGCGCGTCCACGGCCTCGATGTACACATGGCTGACCTCGTCGATCCGCCGGCCGAGCGCGACGAACCCTTGGGCCGCCTGCCGCGCGGCCGGCGAACCGTCCGCCGCGGCGATGGTCTCGATCGAGATCCGCAGGTCCCGCTGCGCGGTGTCCAGCTCGTAGAACGCGGCCGCGGCGGCATCCTTCGCCGCCTGCGCGTCCGCCCGCCGACTCTCGTCCCGCCCGCCGAACCACCGCCGGGATGCCGTCGTCACAATCCCTCTCCCGTACCGCGTCCGCCATGCCCCGCTCCATTCTCCCCTACGGGATCAAGTTTGCGTGGGGGGTCCGCCCGCCATGTAGGCTGTCCACTCATCCACGGGTGCGTAGCTCAGGGGTAGAGCGCTGCTCTTACAAAGCAGATGTCGGCGGTTCGAAACCGTCCGCGCCCACCAGCGAAAAGGCCCCCGACCAGCAATGGTCGGGGGCCTTTTGCATCCACGAATGACATCAACGGGAACGGTCAGCCACAGTCGGGCCGCTGCCTCAGCGACCGGTCTCCATTGGGGCCGTGGGAGGGCCGGCACAAGCAGCCGGTACGGGCGTCGCTGACCGGTCCGGCTAGAGCTACGGATCAAAGGCAGTGGTCCTTGTCGGGCAGAAGGGAAGCTCGACCGCGGGCTTCCCTGACCCTGGTGCGGGTCTACGCCGCTGAGGCTTCGAACAGGCCCAGCCATTCCCCCACGGTGAGCGCTGCTGAGGCAGGCACCAGCAAGGAGATGCCAATGCCGCCAAGTACATGCGCTGCCCAGGGCATTGCTTGCTGCGAGCCGCCGGATGCCTCACGCCGCCGCGCGACCCCGAAGCGCCAGAGGAACAAAGCCCCGCTCAACAGGCAGAGGGCCAAACCGCCGAGCTGCATCAACTTCAGGCCCCATTGAGCGAGGGCAAGAAGCGCGGCTGATATCAGCAACCCCACAGCCACTCCTCGATCTCGTACATCCACCGGATTCCACCTCCCGTGAATCGGGTGGATGTCGACACACTGGGCGTCCGTTAGGCGTGAGCACGGACGCGCACCGTTCGCTCTGGAGCGTACGGGCCCCTCGGTGAACCGCACGCCTCTGTGGCTGCTCGTGGACTGACGGAACGTGCGCGCCGCGCGGGGTCTCCGGGGCCGTGTGCCTGCTGTGCTTCCGTTCGTGCCGTCTGCGCCTACCGGGCGGCTGCGGTCGGCGGGACCATCCCTGGGTCAGAGCGTCGACCGAATCAGGTAGGTGGCAGGGTGACTCAGCCCAGGTGTGGGGCGCCGACGACCAAGAATCGTCCCTGTACCAGGCCCGCGATCATGAACAGCTCTGGATGCCAGGACCATCAGGGCAAGTGGTTGGTCGTGTGGCGGCCGTGCTGCGGCTGGGGTCGGGGTGGTCATGCGGTAACCGGGTTGCGGGCCGGAGGGCTTGGCCGCGGGCGCCGGGAACTCGGGGGTGGGCGGACTCAAGAGGAGGTTGGGGGGGAAGTAGTGGGGGATGGGTGGTTGGTTTGGGTGGGGTGTGGTGGGGGGTCGGTTCGAGCGGAGGAGGGACTTGGAGCGGGCGCGGTTGCTCGCGCGGGTGGGGGAGGTTGCGGCTGGGCCTGAGGGGCGGGGGAAGTATGCCGATTCGGGGGCGCTGAGGGTCGAGGCGGGGGGTGATGGGTTTACGGGTCTGCTCGTCGAGTACTACGCCTACGGGCTCGCGCAGGCGCGGACCAGTTTCGTGACCAGTCAGTGGTTCGGCGCGATGGGCGGCGCCATCCTGCTGTTCGGGGTGGGCCTGGGCGTGTGGAAGGCCGAGAGCAGCGGGGAGCTGTACGTCGGGGTGGTGACCAGTTCCGTCGGGCTCGTGGTCACCGTCATCGGGCAGCTGTTCCACCGGCGGGCCGACGCGGCCTTGCGGTACATGGCCGACCAGAGTGCCCTGCTACGGGAGGACCGGCAGGCCGCGGAAGCGATGCGGCGGGCGGTGGAGCTGCTCGGAGAGGTCGCGGACCCGGCGCTGCGGGCGCGGCTGCAAGCCGGTTTGATCATGAAATTGTCCGGCGCGGAGCTGCCCGGGTAGCGCGATAGTGGAGGTATGTGCCGCTCCATTAAGACCCTGCGCCCGCCGTCCATCCCCGAGAAGGCCACGGAGGAGGAGATCCGCGCCGCCGCGCTCCAGTACGTACGGAAGGTGTCCGGGTTCCGGGCGCCCGCCGCGCACAACCAGGAGGTGTTCGCCGCGGCCGTCGACGCGATCGCCGACGCGACCCGGGACCTGCTGGAAGGCCTTCAGGTCAGAGGTGCGGGCGGCGGAGCCGCCGTCGCCGCCGCGGGCGCCGCGGGTTAGGCCGACGGGTGGGTGCGGCGGCGCCGGATGATCCAGACGCCGGCGCCGAGGGAGGCCGCTACGAGGGAGCCGCCGATGGCGATCTCGCCCCGGCTCATCGAGTCCGTGCTGCCGCCCAGGCCGCCCCGCGCCGCGCCGGAGGTCACGTTCAGGGAGAGCGTGATCTGCTGGCCGCCCGCGCCGCCGCACTCGAACGTGACGGGGTACGAGCCGTTGGGGGTGTTGTTGTAGACGGTCGCGCCGCCGAACAGGTTGCTGGCCTCCAGATTGCCCGGGGTCAGCTGGACGTCACCGAACGCGCGGGAGGTGGCCCGGCCGGTCTTGGTGCCGCAGCCGGTGATGTTGAGGGCGACCCGGCCGCCGGGGGCCACGGAGGTGGGGGACACGGTGGCCGAGGGGGCCGCGTGGGCGAGGGTGACGGGGGCGGCCGCGGCGGCGACGAGGGTCGCGGCCGCGAGACCGGTGAGGCGGTGCCGGTTGCGCGTGGGGGACATGGAGACGACTCCTCGGGCTCCTCGAAACGGCGCGGCCAGGGCACGGGTGTGACGCGGATTCGGTTGCGCACCGTCTTCTGGACGTTAGGAGCCGAGCCCCGGCGCGGCGATCGGAGCCGGGTGAACGGGTGAACGGGCGGAACGGGTCGCCGACTGCCCCCCGGGCGCGGGGAGGGCTATCCCGCCGGGGTCGGGGAGGGCGGCGGGCGGCGGATGAGGAACGCCGCCAGGGCGCCCGCCGCGAACAGGGCGATGACCGACACCGCGGTGCCCAGCCAGGTCGCGCCGAGCCACTGGGTGCCGAAGTAGCCGAGCGCCACGCTGTACCCGGCCCAGGCCATGCCCGCCAGCACCGACCAGGGCAGGAACTCCTTGACCTTGCGGTGCGTCTTGCCCGCGCCCAGCGAGACCACGGAACGGCCGGCCGGGGCGAACCGGGCGATCACCACCAGGGCCCCGCCGCCCCGGGCCAGGGCCGCGCCCAGGCGCTCGTGCGCACGGGTCAGCCGACGGGAGCGGGCGATGGCGCGGTCCAGCCGGGCCCCGCCGCGCCGGGCCAGCCGGTACGCGGCCATGTCACCCAGCACCGAGGCCGTCGTGGCGATCACCAGCAGCGCCATGATGTCCGGCACCCGCTCCGGTACGGGCACGGGCACCGGTACCGGACCCGTCGCCCCCGCTGCGGCCGCCGCGGCCGCGGCGGTGATCACCAGCACCCCGCTCGGGAGCACCGGCAGGAAGACGTCGAGCAGGATGGACAGCGCCACCACGGCGTAGATCCACGGGCTCGTCGTCAACGACCCCAGAGTCTCAAGCAAAACGGGACTCCCCAGTCCGGGTTGAGGTGCTTCGGCGTGAAGCGCCGCGACGTCGCGGGGGAGCGGCAGGGGCGGCTTGACAGCCACACAGCGTACGCCCGGCGTTCGCCTGCCGTACCCGCGGCCCCTGGCCCGCCACCGCCGCCTCACCCGCGGACGGGGGAGCGGTTTACGGGCCCGTCAGTTCCCGGTCCAGTACGGTCACCAGCCGGGCGCCGTCGCCACCACGGCGGCCCTTGTGCGCCTGGTCCAGCCGGAGACGGGCCGTCCGGCCCGCCAGGGCCAGCGTCATCAGCTGGTTGCCGAACCACGGCCCACTCGTACGCCGCCAGCTCACCGGCGGCCGGCCCGTCCGCCCGTGCCGCGAGAAACCGCGGCCCAGCCACCGGCCCAGCCGCGACCAGCCCAGCCGGAACCCCAGCTTCACCGCCGTGTGGATCGAGTTGTGCACCGGCGAACACGTCAGCTGGAACACTCGGGCCGTACTCGGTATGAGGGGCTCGGCCACATAGGCATGGTGCACGTCCCCCGAAAGGACGCAGACCGTCGCCGGTGCCCGCGGTCCCGTCCCCACTTCCTCGATCAGGTCACTGAGCGCCGCGAACGACGCCGGAAACGCCGCCCAGTGCTCCAGATCGCTGCGCCGCCGCAGGTCCTCCCCGATCCGCGCCCACCGGGGCCCGCGCTCCCCGCGGCACAACGCCGCGTTCCACGCCTCGGCGTCATGGATCAGCGGCGGCATCAGCCACGGCAGCGAGGAGCCGATCAGCAGGTGGTCGTACCCGCCGTGCCCCTCCAGCGCGTTCTCCCGGAGCCACTGCTGTTCCGCCGGGTCGAGCATCGCCCGCCCGTCCTCGGCGAGCACCCGCGCCGCCCGGGTGTCCACCATCAGCAGCCGCGACCGGCCGAAGTCGCGCCGGTAGCTCCAGCGGGCGGTGCCCGGATCGGTGTCCGCCGAGGCCGCGAAGGCCCGTAGCTCATCGGTGCCGTCCGGGGACCGGCGCACCGCCCCGTACAGCGCGTCGGCCTCCAGCTCGGCGGGGGAGAGATTGCCCAGGTGCTGGTACACCCAGTAGGACATCAGCCCGCTGAGGACCCGCTCCTGCCACCACGGCGTCGCGCGCATCTCCGCCAGCCACGCCGCGCTGGTGTTCCAGTCGTCCACGACGTCGTGGTCGTCGAATATCTGCAGGCTCGGCACCGTCGACAGCAGCCAGCGGATCTCCGGGTCGAGCCAGGACTCGTAGTACAGCCGGGTGTACTCCTCGTAGTCCGCGACCTGGGCGCCGGGCGCCTCCCGGATGTCCCGGCGGGCCGCGATCCACCGCTTGGTCTCCCGCGACAGGTTGTCGGCGTACACCTGGTCGCCGAGGAGCAGCAGGAGATCCGGGCGCACCGCTTCCGGATCGGCGGCGAGCCGCGCCGCGAGCGTGTCCAGCGCGTCCGGACCGTGCGGCCCGCGCCCGTCGGCGGGCGGCGCGGCCTGGCGGCAGGATCCGAACGTGACCAGCAGGCCGGGCGCGGGACGGCCCGGCCCCGCGACGGCGGGCGTGCTGATCGTGCTCGGCGGGAAGGAGGTACCGGGCAGCGGCCAGACGCGGACGCCGTCGAGGAGCACCTCATACGCCGTGGTGTTTCCGGAGGTCAGGCCCGTCACCGGGACGAGCGCGTAGTGGTGCCCGGCTATCTGGAAGGTGCGCGCGCTCCCGGCGGCCCCGTCGGCACAGCGCACCTCGGCCGTGCACGGCCGGTCCGCCTCGACCCAGATCGTCGCGGCGCTGCCCGTGTCCCAGTCGACGTAGCGCAGCAGCGGTCCCAGACGCAGTCCGGCCATGGCAACTCCCCCTCCTCCGTACCCCCTTCGATCACGGTACGGCGTGGAAGGGGGGCCTGGCCTCCCCCTGGCGGGGGAGAAAGATCGGCCTCCGTTTCCAGGGTCGGGGCCTGCCCCGCGCGGGCTCCGGCCGGAGCCCGCGCGGGCCCGGGCCGGAGCCCGGCAAGTCCCTCGGGATCAGCAGCCGTTGAGGACGCCGGTCAGAGCGGTCTTCTCGCGGGAGTCCATGCTCAGGGCGTAGTACTGCTTCACCTCGACCCACATGCGGGCGTACGTACAGCGGTAGGCGGTCCGCGAGGGCAGCCACGTGCCGGGGTCCTGGTCGCCCTTGGCCTGGTTGACGTTGTCGGTGACCGCGATGAGCTGCGGGCGGGTGAGGTCGTTGGCGAACTGCTGCCGCTTGGCGGTGGTCCAGGAGTTGGCACCGGAGCGCCAGGCCTCGGCCAGCGGGACGACGTGGTCGATGTCGAGGTCGGTGGCGACGGTCCAGGTGGCGTCGTCGTACTCGGAGTACCAGCTACCGCTGACGGCGGCGCACGAGGAGTCCTGGACGACGTTCTTCCCGTCCCGCTTGAGGACGGTCTCGCGGGTGTTGCAGGCGCCCGAGACGGTGCTCCAGTGCGGGAAGAGGGTGCGGCTGTACCCGCTGGTGGAGCCCTCGGTCGTCGGCGTGACCGTGGCGAGGTAGGCGCGGGCGACGGAGGCGCTGATGGGGGTGGGCGGGGCGGCCTGGGCGGCGGGCGCGTTCACGAGGGAGGTGAGCGAGGCGAGCGCGGCGGCGGACGCGAGTACGCCGAGGCGACGCGCGTAGACGGCGGGTATGAGCGTCTTGAAGGCCATGAGGGGGCTCCGAGGGTGGGGGATGAGGGGGCGTGCGGCCCGGAGGGGCGCGGCCATGGTGGCGCCGCCAGGTATCGCGGGGGCGGTCGCCAGGTGACAGCCTGCCGACATGTGCACGTCACATCAAGGTGTGCAAGGGTCCCCAATTAAGCGGAAGTTGACATTCCGGGGTGTGGGGGAGGGGCGTGGGAGGGGGTGGAGGCCGGGCTCGGGCGGGGCCGGGGGCGGGCCGGGGCCGGGTCCGGGGTGGGTGGCGTCGGGACCAAAGGCCCCTTACAGGCCCCCGCGCGGGTCGCGTACGCTGTGTCGAGCAGAAGGGGAGTAGCTCTTCGCCGGACCGTCGACATACTGCTGGGTCACCCAGCCGGCGCCCGGAGGCAGGCCGCGCACAGCGGTCGGCCAGCGAGACCTTCGGCCGCAGTGTCCTGTTCAGGCTTCGGCGTACGCACACACGTGCGGGCGCGGACGCACCCAGGGCGCCGCCGAGCCGAAGCGATCCCTGAAACATCCCAAGGTCTCTCGGTGGCGATGGCGTCCTGCCCGACCGATAGAGGTTTCCACCCCGTGTTCAGCTTCACCGTCACGGCGATCGCCTTCGGCGTCGTCTTCCTCGCCGAACTTCCCGACAAGACGGCCCTCGCCGGTCTGATGCTCGGCACCCGCTACCGCGCGTCCTACGTCTTCGCGGGCGTCGCGGCGGCCTTCGCCGTGCACGTCGCCCTCGCCATCGCCGCCGGCAGCGTTCTCACGCTGCTCCCGCACCGGCTCGTCCAGGCGGTCGTCGGCGTCCTGTTCCTCGCGGGCGCGGCCATGCTGCTGCTGAAGAAGAGCGACGGGGAGGAAGAGGTCAAGGCGCCGGCCGACCAGTCCTTCTGGAAGGTGTCCGGGGCCGGCTTCATGCTGATCCTGGTGGCGGAGTTCGGTGACCTGACCCAGATCATGACCGCGAACCTCGCCGCCCGGTACGACAACCCGGTTTCGGTCGGCCTCGGTGCGGTGCTGGCGCTGTGGGCGGTCGCGGGCATCGGGATCCTGGGCGGAAAGACGCTGATGAAGTACGTACCGCTGCGACTGATCACCAAGGTCGCGGCCGCGGTGATGGCTGCGCTGGCCGTGTTCTCTTTGTACGAGGCGATCGCGGGCTGAGTCTGCCGGGCCGGCCGGGCGCGGGCGAGGCGGGGCCGAGGAAGAATCCCGTTGCCGGAGGGCGGGGGCGCGGGGCACGCTCGCGGGCGTGACAGCGCCTGCCGCCGCCCCCACGCCGCCGCCCGCCGCCCGGCCCGCGTCTCCCGGGTCCCTTGCGTCTTCCGGGGTCGCCGCGTTCCCCGCGTCTTCCGGGGCCGCCGCGTCTCCCGCGGCCGCCGAGTCTCCCGGGGCCGCCGGGCCTTCCGGATCCGCCGGGTCCTCCGGGGCCACGGGTTCTCTCGGGGCCACGGGTTCCGGCCGGGGTTTTGGCTGGGCCAACATGTTCGTCCGCCCCGAAGAGGACACCCGCACCGACGGCGGCTTCCGGGGCGAACGGGCCACGCTCGTCGGCTATCTCCGTGACCAGCGGCTCACGCTGGAGCTGAAGTGCGCCGGCCTCGACGCCGAGGCGCTCGCGCGGCGTTCGGTGGAGCCGTCCGACCTGTCGCTGCTGGGTCTCGTGCGGCATCTCGCGGGCGTGGAGCAGAAGTGGTTCCGGGGGGTGATGGCGGGCCAGGAGATACGCCGGCACTATCGCACGCCGGACGCGCCCGACGGGGAGTTCACCGGCGCGGTGGCCGACCCGGCGGTCGTCGCGGAGGCGTGGGCCGTCTGGCGTGCGGAGGTCGCCTTCGCGGAGCGGCTGGTGGCCGAGGCGCCGGACCTGGACGTCGAGGGTGCCGTGGACGGGGAGCGGATGGCGCTTCGCGAGGTCCTGGTCCACATGATCGAGGAGTACGCCCGCCACAACGGCCACGCGGACTTCCTGCGGGAGCGGATCGACGGGCGCGTGGGCCAGTAGCCCGCCACCGGTGGCGGCTCCCGCCGCCGGGCGACCGGGGCCTGAGCCGCGCCGGGGCCCGCCGGGATGCTGTGAGCCGTCGGCGACGCGTTGCGGCCCCGCCCATTGACCGGTCGCCCAGGGGTCCGTGGCGCGGTCGCGCCGTGTGGTGGCGGGGATGGGCCCCGCAGGCCCGGTGGGCAGGCGCGTAGGTCCACTCCGCGGGTGGCGTGCGGATGGCAGGCCCGTGGCGGCCGGCCGGGTGGGTGCACCAGCCGTCGGGCGCGGGGTGCGGTGCGGCGATGCCCGCTGAGGTCGCTCGGCGGAGGACGGCCTGCGGCCGGGCCGGTCGGTGCTCAGGCTGTGCTGGGGCGGCACCGGGCCAGGGGCATGGCAGGGCTGTACGACGAGGGCCGGGCCGGTACGGCCTGGGGCGGCGGTGCTGGGCCTGCCTGTGTGGTGCGGTGCGGGCCGGGGCGCGGTGTGGCGGTGCGGCTGAGGCCGGGCCGGGCGCGGGAGGGCGGCGGCGGTGCGGCCGGGGGCGGGCCGGGGCGGGGTTAGGGGTGGAGGGTTAGGTGGATGTTGCCGTCCGGGGTGGGGTGGACGTGGATCGACTTGAGGTCCGGGACATGGGCGTGCGGGGTGTGGGCGGCGGCGCGGGGGCCTACGCCGATCACGCGCATGCCGGCGGCCTTGCCCGCGGCTATGCCGGCGCCCGAGTCTTCGAAGACCACGCACTGCGCCGGGTCCACGCCCAGCTCGGCCGCGCCCTTGAGGAAGCCCTCGGGGTCGGGCTTGCTGGCCGAGACGGACTCGGCGGTCACGCGGACGCGCGGCATCGGCAGGCCGGCCGCCGTCATGCGGGTCGCGGCCAGGGCGGCGTCCGCCGAGGTGACCAGGGCGTGCGGCAGGTCGGCGATGGCCGCCATGAACTCCGGGGCGCCGCCGACCGGGATCACGCCGTCGGTGTCGGCGGTCTCGCGGGCGAGCATCACCGCGTTCTCCGCGTGGTTCTGCTCCATCGGGCGCTCGGGGAGCAGGATGGCCATCGTGGCGTAGCCCTGGCGGCCGTGGACCACCTTGAGGGCGGCCTCGGGGTCCAGCCCGTGGGACACCGCCCAGTCGCGCCAGCAGCGCTCGACCACCGCGTCGGAGTTCACGATCGTGCCGTCCATGTCCAGGAGCAGGGCCTTGGCGGTCAGGACGACAGGGGCGGTGGTGGCGGTGTGGGCCGACATCGGCAGGTGCTCCAGACGGGGCGGGAGACGGGGTGGGAAAAGAGAACAAGTGGTTCCGTCCACCGGTCAGGGATTGAGGACGGAACCACTTTGTTCCTGCACGATACAAAACTGAGGGGGGTTAACGCCAATCGGCTGGCCCGTGGCTAGCCCTCCAGGGCCTTCCGGGTCGCCGGACCGTAGACGCCCCAAGGGTCGTCGAAGATTTCGTGCCGCCACTGGAACTCCGACACCGCGTTCTCCGTGCGGTCGTCGTACATGCCGTTGAACTTGCCCCGGTACAGGCGCGCCGACGCCAGCAGGCGCTGGAGCCGCTCCACCTCCGCGCCCGAATCCCCGTACTGCAGGCTCTGCGCCGGAGCCGGCTTCGGCGCCTGTGAGCTAGGGGCGCGGCTCGCCGATGCGCTCGGGGACGGGGGCGTCGACCGGGAGGTGCTCGTCGAGGGGGACGGGGACACGGAACGGGAGGCGCTCGCCGAGGGGGACGGGGATGCGGAACGGGAGGCCGAGGCGGACGCGGACGGGCGGCGCGTCGGGCTCGCCGAGGTCTTCGACGGGGCGGCCGGGGCCGCGTTCACGACGGGCGCCGACGGCTTCGCGTCGCTCAGCGCCGCGTCACTCTCCCCGGAGTCCCCGAACGCGCCCATCGCCAGGGCGGCGCCCGACCCCAGGACGACCACGGCGGCCGCGCCGAGTGCCAGGGGCAGGAGGGGACGGCGGCGGCGGGAAGCCGGAGTGGACTGTCCGTCCGGGGCCGGGGCCGGGGCCGGCGGGACGGACCGGAGCGGGACCGTCTCGTCCGGCCATGCCGGATGCGTCGGCGCTACCGGGGGTATCCCGAACGCCGGGGTGTCCGCCGGCCCCGGACCGGCGGCCGGGCGGGCCGGGCTCACCGCCCCGCGCACCGGCTGCGAGGGAGGCGGCCCCTCCCCCTGGCCCGGGTCGGGCAGCGATACGTACGGACGGATGCGCAGGGGGTCGAAGCGCGCCTGGGGCGCGCACCCGCACTCGACGCCCACGGCGTCGCAATTTGGACAGCGCTCAGCGCTCACTGGAACCCTCCCTGGCCACTTGCCTGCGATTATGCAGACCCTCAGGGGCCCGCCCAACCGTCCGAGAGGCCATAACCGGACACACCGCTCAGGATGGAGATGTTGATTCGGCCAGAGGAGGACTCGATGGCTCAGGATCTGACAGCGTCCGCCGTGGGCCCCGGCCCCGGTCCGCGCAACTCCGGACCCGCCGCCGAACACGCCTCCCGCGAGGTACTCGTCTCCATAGGCGCACTGCTGCTCGGCCTGCTGATCGCCGCGCTCGACCAGACGATCGTCTCCACCGCCCTGCCGACGATCGTCAGCGATCTCGGCGGGATGGACCACCTGTCCTGGGTGGTCACCGCCTACATACTCGCCTCCACCGCCGCCACACCCCTGTGGGGCAAGCTCGGCGACCAGTACGGCCGCAAGAAGCTCTTCCAGTACGCCATCGTCATCTTCCTGATCGGCTCGGTCCTCTGTGGCATCGCCCAGGACATGCCCCAGCTCATCGGCTTCCGCGCGCTCCAGGGCCTGGGCGGCGGCGGGCTGATCGTGCTGTCGATGGCGATCGTGGGCGACATCGTCCCGCCCCGCGAACGCGGCCGCTACCAGGGACTCTTCGGCGCCGTGTTCGGCGCGGCCAGCGTGCTCGGCCCGCTGCTCGGCGGACTGTTCGTCGACCAGCTCTCCTGGCGCTGGGTGTTCTACATCAACCTCCCCATCGGTCTCGTCGCGCTCGTCGTCATCGCCGCCGTGCTGCGCATCCCGGCGCGCTCCGAGAAGCACACGATCGACTACCTCGGCACCTTCCTCATCGCCGGCGTCGCCACCTGCCTCGTGCTCGTCGCCTCCCTCGGCGGCACCTGGGGCTGGGGTTCGACCCGGATCATCGGTCTCGCCGTCCTCGGTGTCCTCTTCCTCGGCGCCTTCCTCTTCGTGGAACGGCGGGCCGTCGAACCGGTCCTGCCGCTCAGCCTGTTCGGCAGGCGCACCTTCACCCTCTGTTCGGTGATCAGCTTCATCGTCGGGTTCGCGATGTTCGGTGCGATGGTCTACCTGCCGACCTTCCTCCAGATCGTGCGCGGGGTCTCCCCGACCATGTCCGGCGTCCACATGCTGCCGATGGTGTTCGGCATGCTCATCGCCTCCACCGGCTCCGGCCAGATCGTCAGCCGTACCGGGCACTGGAAGGTCTTCCCGATCGCCGGCACGGGTGTGACCGCCATCGGTCTGCTCCTGCTGCACCAGCTGCAGCGCACCAGCAGCGACTGGGAGGTGGGCGCGTACTTCTTCGTCTTCGGATTCGGACTCGGTCTGGTCATGCAGGTGCTCGTCCTGGCGGTGCAGAACGCGGTCAGCTACGCCGACCTCGGCGTCGCCACCTCCGGGGCCACCTTCTTCCGCTCCATCGGCGCCTCCTTCGGCGTCGCCATCTTCGGCACGGTCTTCAACCACAGGCTCGGCGACATGCTGTCCACCTCCCTCGCGGGCGTCACCCTGCCGCCCGGCGTGAGCATCGACCAGCTGGAGGCCGATCCCCGGTCCATCGCCCAACTGCCGGCCAACCTGCAGCCCCAGGTGCTCGACGCCTACTCCTCGGCGATCACCGGTGTCTTCCTCTACGCGGTACCCGTGGTGCTCGTCGCCTTCGTGGTCGCCTGGTTCCTGAAGGAGGACAAGCTCCGCGGTTCGGTCACCGCACCCGATGTGACCGAGACGCTCGCCTCCAACCCCGTCCAGCGCACCTCCCGCGAAGAGGTCGCCCGCGCACTGTCGGTGCTCGGGACCCGCGAGGGCCGCCACCACGTCTACGAGAGGATCACCGAGAAGGCCGGCTACGACCTGATACCCGCCGCCAGCTGGCTGCTGCTGCGCATCGGCAAGTACGGATCGGTCGACCCGGCGGTCCTCGCGGAACGCACCTCCGTACCGATCAAGGCCATCACGGACGCCGCCCGCCAGGTCGAGGAACGCGGCCTCGGCGTCCGCGACGGGATGTCGCTGATCCTGACCGAGCGGGGACGCCTGGCCGCCGCCAAGCTGGCCGCCGCCCGGCGGGAGTCGCTCGCCGAGCTGCTCGGCGACTGGTGGGGCCCCGACCGCCCGACCGACCTGGTGAAGCTGGTCGAGGAGATCAACGCGGAGCTCTGCGGATCCGACGCCGAAGAACCGTACGAACACCTGGCGCGCCGGGACCACGCCGCCCACTGACCGGTGCCCGCCAGGAGCGGGCTCCGCGGGGCGCCGCCGGTCAGACGAGGGGCTTCTCGAACCAGTGCTCCGCATACGGACCGGAGTTGTACGCGGGTATTTCCCGGTACCCGTGCCGCGCGTACAGGGCGCGGGCCTCCACCAGATCCGACCGGGTGTCCAGACGGACCCGCTCGGCCCCGAGGGCCCGGCCGGCCTCCTCCAGCGCGGCGAGCAGCGCCGCCCCGCCGCCCGCGCCGCGGGCGCGCGGGTCCACGTACACCCGGGTGAGCTCGACGGTGCGCGGGTCGAGGAGCCGTATGCCCCCGCAGGCCAGGGCCTCGCCCGCGAGCCGGCCCACCACGAACCGGCCGGTCGGCGGGACGAGCCCGTCGTCCGGGTCGTCCGCGAGACCCCGGTCGATCTCGGCCTCGGTCGCGGGCCGCTTCCAGTACCGGCCGGCCACCTCCGCGTAGTACGCGCGGCGCAGGGCGATGGCGTCCGGGGTGTCGATGCGCTCCGGGACGACCGCCCACGCGGTGGCGCCGGGGGCATCGGGGGTGCCGGGGGTATCGGGGGACAGGGGGGTGGCGAAGGTCGCGTCGCTGGTCATGCCGTCATTGTGGGACGGCCGTGCCGTTCCCCGCGTGGAATATCCACAGGCACGGGCCGATGATAGGAAAAAGGGCAAACCGCGCACGCGAAGGGTGGGTACCGTCATGTCGGAGCATCCGGACTGTGCCCTGGTACGCCGCTGCTACGAGGCGTTCGGCCAGGGCGACATGGAGAAGCTGGGCTCGATGATGACGGCCGACGTCATCCACCACGTGCCCGGCAACAACCCCCTCTCGGGGCACCACAAGGGACGGGAAGGGGTCCTGGACCTCTATCGCCGCCTCGGCGAGGAGACGAACGGGACCTTCCGGGTCGAGCTGGGACCGGTCCTGGTGGACGGCCGCGGCCACGTGATGAGCTTCCACACCGTCTACGCCGACCGGGGCGACCGCGGGATCGAGATCGGCGAGGGCCTCTTCTTCACCATCGTCGGCGGGAAGATCACCGACATCGACGGCTGCATCGCGGACATCGACGAGAGCGACGCCTTCTGGAGCTGACGGCCGCCGACGCGCCTGACGGCGTCTGACCGCGTCTGACGGCCGGAGCCGAGCACGCCCGCCCGTCAGCAGAGCCCGGGGACGCGAAGACGCCCCCGGGCCCCGCCCTGCGTCGGGCCTGCGTCAGGCCTGCTTCGGGCCCGTCTGCTGCACGACCTCGAACGACCACACCGTCGAGCCCGTGGCAGCCGGCTTCGGACGGTCGCCGCCAGCCGCGCCGCCACCCGCCGCCCCGCCCTGGTGAGCGGCCTTCATCGGCCCCTCCATCCACGCCTGGAAGTCCTCCTCGGAACGCCACCGCGTGTACACGAGGTACTGGTCGGTGCCCTCGACGGGCCGCAGCAGCTCGAACCACTCGAACCCGTCCGACCCCTCCACGGCCCCCGCCCGCGAGGCGAAGCGCTGCTCCAGCACCTCCCGCTGCTCGGCGGGGACGGTCAGCGCGTTGATCTTCACGATGCTCATGACCGACATCCTAGGTATCCCGTGGGGGATATCGTCGTCCGAGGTAATGACGTGGTGCGTGAAACGCGGCAGCCAGGCGAAGACAAGGTTGCGTTCAACAGGGCGGGAGGCCGGCGAGGCGTGGCTAACGCGGCGGAGCACAGCGGGGCGGACGGACATGCCGGAGTCATAGGCGGGAACGGCAGGCTCGGAGCCGTACGCCTCCTCCTGTGGGCGCTCGCGGGCCTCCTCGCCCTCAGACAGGCGGCCGCCGTGCTGAGCGTGCCGCCCGGCGAGTGGCTCAGCGGGTTCCATCTGCCGGGCGCCCCCGGCAGCGTGCTCGGCTCCCTCTACGACGGCGGCAAGTTCACCGGCACCCCGTTCTCCGGGCTGGTCCTCAAGCCGCTGGTCGCCCTCGCCGCCCCGTCGCTGGAACTGGCCTGGACCTCGGTCACGCTGCTGCTCGTCGCCGCCGTCGGGCTCGTCGCCGCGCGCGGTCTGCCCGACCCGGTGCCGCGCCGCACCGCGCTGCTCGCCGCGCCCGTGCTGGTCGCGCTGATGATGGTCTCGCTGCCCGTCCGCGAGGCCGCCTCGCCCGGTCAGACCGCCGTCCTGCCCGTGCTGTTGGTGCTCCTGGCCGTCTTCCGCGTCCCCGGAGAACGCGGCGCGGGCTTCCTGACGGGCCTCGCCGCCGCGCTCCAGCCCGCGCTGCTGCTCTTCGTACCGCTGCTGTGGCTGGCAGGACGCCGCCCCACCGCGCGCGCCGCCGCCGTGACCTTCGCCCTCGCCACCGCCCTGTCCTGGGCGGCCCTGCCGCGCGACTCGTGGACGTACTGGGTCAGCCACCTCGCCGGCACCGGCCTCGGGGCAGCCCCCGACAGCCTCGCCAACCAGTCCGTGCACGGCGCGCTGCTGCGGCTCGGCCTGACCGGCCCGGGCGAGATCCTGCTCTACGTGGCCCTCGCGGCCGGCATCGTCTGGATCGGCCTGCGCCGCGCCGCCCGCTACGCCCGCGACGGGCAGCTGCTGCTCGCCGTCGCCCTCACCGGCTGCGTGGCCGTCGCCGTGTCCCCGACCGGCTGGCGCCACCAGATGCTGTGGGTGCTGCTCGCGGTGGCCGGCAAGGTCGGCAAGCGGGCCGCCGACCGGCCCGTGTGGCCGGTGGCCGTGGTGCTGGCGATGACCCTGCCCAGCAGCGTGCTGCTGCCGAACATGGCCGCGCTGGCGCCCGTACGCGACAACGTGCCGCTGCTGGCCGCGCTCGCGGCGGCCTGCGCGGTGCCGTTCCTGTCGCGCTCGTCGGCGTACTGGCGCGAGCCCGTGCCCACCGCCTACGGGCGGCCCGCCGCGGCCCGCCTGGCCCGGGTGCCGCTGCTGCCGGTCTGGCGGCGCGTGCTGTCGCGCCCCAACCTGCTGCTGGAGCTGCTGCTGATACGGGTCGGCTACTCGCTCTACTCGCACATCCGCGCCGCCGCCCCCACCAGCCGGGGCCTCGCGGAGGGGCACGGGAGCCAGATCCACGCGGTCGAGCGGGCGCTGGGCATCGACATCGAATACGCCGTCAACCACGCCGTGGTGAACACGCCTTGGCTGGAGGCGTTCTTCAACTTCTACTACGCGTCCTTCCACTTCGTGGTGCCGCTGACGATCCTGGCGGTGCTGTACTGGCGCCGCCCCGCGGACTACCGCTGGGCCCGCGCCTCCCTGGGGCTGGCCACCGTCCTCGCGCTCGCGGGGTTCTGGCTCTACCCGCTCGCGCCGCCGCGCCTGATGCCGGACCTCGGTTTCGTCGACACCGTGCACGGGGTGCAGGACCTGGCCAATCCGCAGTACGGGGCCATGACCGCGATCTCCAACCAGTACGCGGCGATGCCGTCACTGCACTTCGGGTGGTCGCTGTGGTGCGGGATCGTGGTCGTGGTCCTCGCGCCGAAGGGCTGGCAGAAGGTCCTCGGGGCGATGCACCCGCTGATCACGGTGTGCGCGATCGTCGCCACCGCGAACCACTGGGTGCTCGACGCGGTCGGCGGCGCGGCCGTCGTCGGGGCCGGGTTCGGGCTCGTGTACGTCCTGTCCGGGCCGCGGGGTTGCGTGCCGCCGGGCGCCGCCGGGGTGCCGAGGCCGAGGACGGCGGAGCGGGCCGGCGCGGGCGCCGGGGAGCGGGCTTCGGTTTGACGGAGCGCGCAGTGGAGCGGGCGTCGGTTTGACGGAGCGCGCCGAGGAGCGGGCGTCGGTTTGACGAAGGGGTGCCGGGGCGGATTCTCACCGCTCCGGCACCCCTTCGGTGGATCGCCGCGTCCTGTCAGGATCCGCCCGGCGGGGGGAACGCGCCACTCGGGGGCGTTCCGCGCCCGCGCCGTCGGCCGCCCGTCGGGCGGCAGGGGCCGGGCGTGGGTGGGGTGGCCCCTGCCGGGTTCGTGGGTCAGGGGTGGGTGACGCGGAGTTCCTTGATGCCGTTCAGCCAGGCCGCGCGGAGCCGGCGCGGGCCCGGGGCGGCCAGTCGCAGGTCCGGCAGGGAGTCGGCCAGCGCGTTGAAGATCAGGTCGATCTCCATGATGGCCAGCGACTTGCCGAGGCAGAAGTGCGGACCGCCGCCGCCGAAGCCCAGGTGGGGGTTGGGGTCGCGGGTGATGTCGAAGCGGTCGGGGTCGGTGAAGACCTCGGGGTCGTGGTTCGCGGAGGAGTAGAACAGCCCCACCCGGTCGCCCGCCTTGATCTTCTGGCCGCCCAGCTCGGTGTCCTGGGTGGCGGTCCGCTGGAAGGACACCACGGGGGTGGCCCAGCGCACGATCTCCTCCGCCGTGGTGGCCGGCCGGGTCGCCTTGTACCGCTCCCACTCCTCGGGGTGGGTGAGGAAGGCGTGCATGCCGTGGCTGATGGCGTTGCGCGTGGTCTCGTTGCCCGCGACCGCCAGCAGCAGCACGAAGAAGCCGAACTCGTCGGAGCCGAGGTTGCCCTGGCCCTCCGCCGCGACCAGCTGCGTGACGATGTCCTTGGCCGGGCACTCCTTGCGGGCGGCGGAGAGGTTCATGGCGTAGCCGATGAGCTCCATCGCCGCGTTCGAGCCGACCTCTTCGGTGATCGCGTACTCGGGGTCGTCGTACGCGATCATCTTGTTCGACCAGTCGAAGATCCGGAGCCGGTCCTCCTGCGGTACGCCGATCAGTTCCGCGATGGCCTGGAGCGGCAGTTCGCAGGCGACCTCGGTGACGAAGTCGAAGCTGCCGTCGCGGGAGGCCGTGAGCGCCTTCGCGACGATCTTCCCGGCGCGGTCGCGCAGGGCCGCCTCCAGTCCGCGGATCGCCCGCGGGGTGAATCCCCGCTGCACGATCTGGCGTACGCGGGTGTGTTCCGGCGGATCCATGTTCAGCATGATCAGACGCTGGGCATCTATCTGCTCGCGCTGGATGTGCTCGTTGAAGCGGATGATCGCCGTGTTCGTCGTGGAGGAGAAGAGTTCCGGGTGCGTGGAGACGTACTTGACGTCCGCGTGCCGGGTGACGGCCCAGTAGCCCTCGTCGTCGAAGCCGGTGATGCCCCGCCGCTGCGGGCACCACCACACCGGCGCCGTCTGCCGCAGCTGCGCGAACTCCGGGAAGGGGACCCGGTCGTGGAGGAGGTCGGGGTCGGTGGCGTCGAAGCCTTCGGGCAGCGCGGGACAGGGCATCGGGCGACTCCAAGGTCTGACGGCCCATCAGAAGTTGGCTTGAAGGTAATAACGAGTTCTAGAAGTGACAAGGGTCCTCGCGCCAACTGTTGCGTGGGGAATCCGTGGAAGCCGCGTGCAAGACCCTTGCGTGCCGGGGTTCCAGGTCATAAGACTGCGGGGAGAACTAGAACGCGTACTAGTTCAGGCGGGGCGCCGGGACGGCCCGCCGCGCCGGCACTGCGCAGGAGAGGACGAGCTCATGGCCGCGGAACCCGTCATCGTCGAAGCCGTACGCACCCCCATCGGGAAGCGCGGCGGCTCGCTTGCCAACCTCCATCCCGCCTACCTCCTCGGCGAGACCTACCGGGAACTGCTCGCCCGTACCGGAATCCAGCCGGACTGCGTCGAGCAGATCGTCGGCGGCACCGTCACCCACGCCGGCGAGCAGTCCATGAACCCCGCCCGCAACGCCTGGCTCGCCATGGGCCTGCCCTACGAGACGGCCGCGACCACCGTGGACTGCCAGTGCGGCAGCTCGCAGCAGGCCAACCACATGGTCGCCAACATGATCTCCGGCGGGGTCATGGACATCGGGATCGCCTGCGGCGTCGAGGCGATGAGCCGCGTCCCGCTCGGCTCCGGATCCAAGCACGGCCCGGGCAAGCCCTTCCCGGACGAGTGGAACGTCGACCTCCCCAACCAGTTCGAGGCCGCCGAGCGGATCGCCCGCCACCGGGGCCTGACCCGCGAGGACGTCGACCGGCTCGGCGTGCTCTCCCAGGAGCGGGCCCGGGCCGCCTGGGCCGAGGAACGCTTCAAGCGCGAGACCTTCGCCGTCCAGGTGCCGACCACCGAGGCGGAGCAGGCCGCCGGCCAGGGCATGTGGCGGCTGGTCGACCGGGACGAGGGGCTGCGCGACACCTCCATGGAGGGCCTGGCCCGGCTCAAGCCGGTCATGCCGACGGCCGTGCACACCGCCGGGAACTCCTCGCAGATATCCGACGGGGCGGCCGCCGTGATGTGGGCCTCGCGCAAGATGGCCCGCGCGCTCAAGCTCAGGCCGCGCGCCCGGATCGTCGCGCAGACGCTGGTCGGCGCCGACCCGCACTACCACCTGGACGGCCCGATCGACGCGACGCGGGCCGTGCTGGGCAAGGCCGGCATGTCCCTCAGGGACATCGACCTCGTCGAGATCAACGAGGCCTTCGCCTCCGTCGTCCTCAGCTGGGCCCAGGTCTTCGAGCAGGACCTGGAGAAGGTCAACGTCAACGGGGGCGGCATCGCGCTCGGCCACCCCGTCGGCGCCACCGGAGCCCGCCTGATCACCACCGCGCTGCACGAGCTGGAGCGGCGCGACAAGGAGTTCGCGCTGATCACCATGTGCGCGGGCGGCGCGCTGGCGACCGGCACGATCATCCAGCGGCTGTAGCCGAGCCGCCCGGCGCACGCCCGCCCGCGGCGGGCGGCGCCGCCCTTCGACCCTGTGGGATGGGACGACGAAGGCCCCGCTGGCCTGACCTGGGGAGGTCGGGCCGTCGGGGCCTTCGCGTGCGTACTGCTCTACCGCTTGGGGGCCGCGCTCTCTGGCGGAGCCGGCGGGTGGGCCGGGCGCTGCGGCGGTCTCTGCCATGGGGTGGCCTAGTACCAGTGGTTGGCCTGCCAGAAGTTCCAGGCGCCGACCGGGCTGCCGTAGCGGGAGTTCATGTAGTCCAGGCCCCACTTGATCTGGGTGGCCGGGTTGGTCTTCCAGTCGGAGCCGGCCGAGGCCATCTTCGACGCCGGGAGGGCCTGGACCAGGCCGTACGCGCCGGAGGACGAGTTCGTGGCCATGTGGTTCCAGCCGCTCTCGTGCGAGACGATCTTGTCGAAGGCGGCGAACTGGGCCGGGTCCTTGATCATCTGGTGCGCGATCGCCTTGGCACTCGTCGGGGCCGCCGCCTGGGCGGGAACCGTGGCGAGCATGGTGCCGGCGACGCC
>NZ_BMVE01000007.1 GCF_014650555.1 Streptomyces goshikiensis
GATGCCGTCGATGATCACGCGATGACTCTTCCACCGCCCGCCCCGCCCTGTGTTCTTCGGTAAGTGCGGCTCCAGCCGAGCCCACTCCAGGTCTGTCAGATCGCCCCGCCCCATGTGGGACAGAACGATCCGGGAACGCGCCCGTCACCTGACCCACCGGACACGGCCTAGGCGTCCTTGGGCTCGATCACCACGATCGGGATCACCCGGTCGGTCTTGGCCTGGTACTCGTCGTACGAGGGCCAGTGCTTCACCATCAGCGGCCAGTACGCGGTGCGCTCCTCGGGCGTGGCCGTACGGGCCGTCCCCTGCATGATCTTCGGGCCGACCTGGATGCGGACCTCGGGGTGGGCCGTGAGGTTCTTGTACCAGAGCGGGTGATCGGGGGCGCCGCCGTACGAGGCGACGATGAAGTAGCGGCCGTCGTCCTCGCCGTAGATGAGCGGGGTCCGCACGGGGTTGCCGGAGACCCGTCCCACGGTGGTGAGCAGCAGCGTCTGGGTGCCGTTCCAGTGCTGGCCCTCGGCGCCGTTCGAGCTGACGTACTGCTTGACGTGGTCCAGGGCCCAGCCCGTCTTCGGGTCGTTCGGGTGGTCCCAGTCGATGTCTGTCATATCGCTGTGCCTGCCTTCGGTGTTGAACTGTCAACGAACCTCAACAACGAGTCCCAACACGGGCGGGCACGGTTGTATGCCGCGTCCGGGGGAGCGCACGCGGGCGGGCGGGCGACGGGCGGGCAGCACAGAGGTCCCCGGCGATCACGTCGCCGGGGACCTCTGGGTCGTCACACGGGGTGACGGGGTGTGACGGGGGTCGGGCAGATCAGGCGTTCGGCTGCTGCTTCTGCGCGCGCTCCGCCTTCTCGGCCTGCTTCTCCTTGATGCGGACGGCCTCCTTGCGGACCTCGGCCTGGGTGGCGCGCTCCTTCTGCAGCCACTCGGGGTTCTCGGTCTTCAGGGCGTCGATGTCGTCCGTGGTCAACGGGTCGGTGATCCCGCCGCGGGCGAGGCCGGCGATGGAGACGCCGAGCTTGGCCGCGACCACGGGCCGGGGGTGGGGGCCGTTTCGTCGCAGATCCTGCAGCCACTGGGGCGGATCAGCCTGCAGCGCACTCAACTCGGTGCGCGAAACGACACCCTCCTGGAACTCTGCGGGTGTGGCTTCGAGGTACACACCCAGCTTCTTCGCCGCGGTCGCGGGCTTCATCGTCTGGGCGGTCTGGTGCGACGTCATGGTGTCAAGAGTAGCGAGCGTGTGCGATACCTCCGACCACGACCGGTAATCTGGGCGGGTGACAGGCTCGGAAGTACCTCCTTCGTTCCGGCTCGCCTACGTTCCCGGGGTGACGCCCAGCAAGTGGGTGCGGATCTGGAACGAGCGACTGCCCGACGTCCCGCTGACCCTCGTCCCGGTGGAGCCCGTCGGGGCTCCCGACGTCCTGCGGGCCCGCGGCGCGGACGCCGGGTTCGTACGGCTGCCGATCGACCGGACGGCGCTCAGCGCGATCCCGCTCTACACCGAGGTGACGGTGGTCGTGGTCCCGAAGGACCACCTCGTGGCGGCCGTCGAGGAGATCTCCGTCGAGGACCTGGCCGACGAGATCGTGCTGCACCCGATGGACGACACCCTGGACTGGGAGCGGCTGCCGGGCAAGCCCGCGATCGAGCGCCCCGCGACGACGGCCGACGCGATCGAGCTGGTCGCGGCCGGGATCGGCGTGCTCGTCGTCCCGCAGTCCCTGGCGCGCCTGCACCACCGCAAGGACCTCACCTACCGGACCGTCTCGGACGCGCCGCAGTCGCGCGTCGCGCTGTCCTGGCTGGAGGACGAGACCACCGACCTGGTGGAGGAGTTCATCGGGATCGTCCGGGGGCGGACCGTCAACAGCTCCCGGGGGCGCGGCAAGCCGCCGGCCGAGACGCCGGCCGTGCAGCCGAAGGCCAAGCGGCCCGACACGGGCGGCGGGGCGCGGCGCAAGCCCGCGCCGGGCAAGAACCCCCGCGGCGGCTCCGGGGGCTCCGGCGGTGCCAAGGGCGCGAAGGGCGCGAAGGGCGCGAAGGGCGGCGGCAAGGGCGCAGGCGCCCGCCGCGGCAAGCCCCGCGGCCGCGGCTAGGGCCTGATCCGAAAGACAGGCCCTAGGCCGTCCCGGACCTCCTCGGACCCGGCGTCCGGACCCCGCGTCCGGGCGCCTCGTCCCGGTGCCTCCCCCTCGGCCGTCTCCCGGGCTAGTCGGCCGACCTGGTCCAGCCGATGGCCTCGATGAGGGCCGCGTCGCGCGGGCGGTCCTCGGCGAAGAGCAGGCGTGCCGGTTCCGCCACCCGTACGACGTCCACGTAGACCCCCCGCCCGACGTAGCGGCCGGTCGCGGCGTGCCGGAAGCGCAGCCGGACCTCGCGCCCCGCCCAGGCGGTGAGCGGGGCTTCGAGGCGGTGCCAGATGCGGCCCGACCAGCCGCTCGCGGAGCCGGCCGGCCACTGCTCGGGGGTTCCGCCGGTGGACCGCAGCGTGCTGAACGGCAGCGGCTCCCAGTTCTCGCCGTCGGCGGAGGCCTCCAGGTGGAAGGCGCCCTCGCCGGGGACGGTGTCCCACCACACGGCGCAGCGCAGCCGTGCCGTGCCCGTGGCCGGGGTGAGCGGCGGCAGGGTGAGGGTCCCCGAGCCGCCCGGGGTGATCCCGGAGAACCAGGCCGGGCCGCCGTGCCGGGTACGGACCGGGACGGCGCGGGCGAAGCGGTTGCCGACCGCCACCCGGGGGGCGCTGCCGGCGCGCCAGGTCCGTACGGGGTGGACGGAATTGCCCAGCAGGATCAGGAAGGTGTCGGTGGAGGGGTCCAGGACGATCGAGGTCCCGGTGAACCCGGTGTGGCCGGCGGAGTGCGGGGTGGCCATCGCGCCCATGTACCAGTGCTGGTAGAGCTCGAAGCCGAGGCCGTGGTCGTCGCCCGGGAACGCGGTGTTGTAGTCGGTGAAGAGCAGTTCCACGGAGGCGGGGCGCAGGATGCGCCGGCCGGCGTAGACGCCGCCGTCGAGCAGGGTGCGCGCGAGGACGGCCAGGTCCCAGGCGGTGCCGAAGACGCCCGCGTGGCCGGCGACGCCGCCGAGGGCGTACGCGTTCTCGTCGTGGACCTCGCCCCAGACCAGCCCGCGGTCCAGGCCGGACCAGGGCGGCCGCTGCACCTCGGTGGCGGCGGTGATCCGGCGCCAGGAGAGCGGTGGGTTGTAACGAGTGCGGTGCATCCCGAGCGGAGCGGTGATCTCGTCGTGGAGCAGGACATCCAAAGTGCGGCCGGTGATCCGTTCCAGGAGCAGCTGGAGCGAGATCAGGTTCAGGTCCGAGTACCGGTACACCGTCCCGGGAGTGTCCTGCGGCCGCACCGACCACAGCAGTCTCAGCTGACCCTCCCGGGTCGGCTGCTGGTAGAAGGGCGCCCAGGAGCGCAGCCCCGAGGTGTGCGTCAGCAGCTGGCGGACCGTGACCGCCTCCTTGCCGCCGCCGGTGAACTCCGGCAGGTACCGGAACACCGGAGCCTCCAGCTCCAGCCGGCCCCGCTCCATCTGCTGCACCGCCAGGATCGAGGTGAACAGCTTGGTCAGCGAGGCCAGGTCGAACACCGTGTCCTCGGCCATCGCGATGCGCTCCGACTCCGGGAACTCCCGGACCCGGTCGGTCCGCCCGTCGTACTCCGCGTAGCGGACCGCGTGCCCCATGGCCCGGTGGAGCGCGATGGTACGGCCCCGCCCGGCGAGCACCACGGCCCCGGCGTAGTAAGGATGTTCGGGGGAGGGGCCGAGGAACCGCCGCGCCTCCTCCGCCGCTCCTTCCAGGTGGGCGTCGAGCAGCCCCGCCTGGCGGGCGGAGCCGTAGCGCAGCCGCAGGCCCTGGAGGGCGCGCCGCTCGGCGGGACCCCCGGCGGCCCCGGCCGAGCCGGGTAGCGCGGCGTGCAGGACGAGCACCCCGCCGAGCGCGAGCAGCCGCGCCCCGAGCCGGCGCCGGCTCAACCCGCCCGCACGCGAACCGGCAGCGCCCGCGCCCGTACCCGCACCGGCGGATGCCGCGTCGTCCGTACCCGTACCGGCGGACGCGGCGCCGCCCGCGCCCGTGGCGGCGGATGCCGCACCACCGTTCCCGACTGCCCCCGTGACCCCGTCCATACCGGTCTCCTGTCCGCTGTCGCGCCCTCTCGAAGTATCTGCCCGCCCGCTCCGCACCCTCCGCACCGACCGGCCGTCAAAGAATCTGACACAGCATCAGAAAATCTCTTCCCTCGGCCGCCGCGCTACGGCATCCTGCGCCCCATGGAGACGGAGCTGAGCAAGAAACTGGGAGTCGAGCACGCCATCTTCGGCTTCACGCCCTTCCCGGCGGTCGCCGCCGCCATCACCCGCGCGGGCGGCTTCGGAGTGCTCGGCGCGGTCCGCTACACCGCCCCCGACGACCTCAAGCGCGACCTCGACTGGATGCAGGGGCACACCGACGGCAAGCCGTACGGCCTCGACGTGGTGATGCCTGCCAAGAAGGCCGTCGACGGCGTCAGCGAGGCCGACATCGAGGCGATGATCCCGGCCGGGCACCGCGAGTTCGTCCGCGACACCCTCGCCAAGCACCACGTACCCGAACTGGCCGAGGGCGAGGCCTCCGGCTGGCGGATCACCGGCTGGATGGAGCAGGTCGCCCGCAGCCAGCTCGACGTCGCCTTCGACTACCCCATCAAACTCCTGGCGAACGCCCTCGGTTCCCCGCCCGCCGACGTCATCGCGCGCGCCCACGACCACGGCGTCCTCGTCGCCGCCCTCGCCGGCAGCGCCAAGCACGCCCGCCGCCACGCCGAGGCCGGCATCGACATCGTCGTCGCCCAGGGCTACGAGGCCGGCGGCCACACCGGGGACATCGCCACCATGGTCCTGGTCCCCGAGATCGCCGAGGCCGTCGCCCCGCTCCCCGTCCTCGCCGCGGGCGGCATCGGCAGCGGCGAACAGATCGCCGCCGGGCTCGCCCTCGGCGCCCAGGGCGCCTGGCTCGGCTCCCTCTGGCTCACCACCACCGAAGCCGACCTGCACTCCCGCGCCCTCACCGAGAAGCTCCTCGCCGCCGGATCCGGCGACACCGTCCGCTCCCGCGCCCTCACCGGCAAGCCCGCCCGCCAGCTGCGCACCGAGTGGACCGACGCCTGGGACGACCCGGACGGCCCCGGCGCACTGCCCATGCCGCTCCAGGGGCTACTCGTCGCCGAGGCCGTCTCCCGGATCCAGAAGTACGAGGTCCAGCCGCTGCTCGGCACCCCCGTCGGCCAGATCGTCGGCCGGATGAACTCCGAACGCAGCGTCCAGGCCGTCTTCGACGACCTCACCGGCGGCTTCGAGCGCGCCATCGACCGCGTCAACCGCATCGCCGGCCGGGCCTGAGGAGTGAGTGTGAGCGAGAACGCGAGCGTGCGGTCCGACAACGAGCGGACCCCCAACGGCTTCTGGGCGCAGGCCACCGCCGACCCCGGCCGCACCGTACTGATCGCGCCCGACGGCGAGGAGTGGAGCGCCGGCCGGCTGCACGCCGACGTCAACCGCCTCGTGCACGGGCTGCGCGCCGCCGGGATGGGGCGGGGCGACGCCTTCGCCGTCGTCCTCCCCAACGGCGTCGAGTTCCTCATCGCCTACCTCGCCGCCTCCCAGGCCGGTTTCTACCTGGTCCCGGTCAACCACCACCTCGTCGGGCCCGAGATCGCCTGGATCGTCTCCGACTCCGGCGCCAAGGTCCTCATCGCCCACGAGCGCTTCGCGGCCGCCGCCGGCGCCGCGGCCGACGAGGCCGGGCTCCCCGAGAGCCACCGCTACGCCGTCGGGGCGGTCGCGGGTTTCCGTCCGTACGGCGAACTCCTCGACGGTCAGCCCGCCACCGTCCCCGCGGACCGGACCCTCGGCTGGGTCATGAACTACACCTCCGGCACCACCGGCCGCCCGCGCGGCATCCGCCGCCCGCTGCCCGGCAAGCTCCCGGAGGAGACCTACCTCGGCGGGTTCCTCGGCATCTTCGGCATCCGCCCCTTCGACGGCAACGTCCACCTCGTCTGCTCGCCGCTCTACCACACCGCCGTGCTCCAGTTCGCGGGCGCTTCCCTGCACATCGGGCATCCGCTGGTCCTGATGGACAAGTGGACCCCGGCGGAGATGCTGCGCCTGATCGACACCCACGCGTGCACGCACACCCACATGGTCCCGACCCAGTTCCACCGCCTCCTCGCGCTCCCGCAGGAGACCCGCCAGGCCTACGACGTCTCCTCGATGCGGCACGCCATCCACGGCGCCGCGCCCTGCCCCGACCACGTCAAGCGGGCGATGATCGAGTGGTGGGGCAGCTGCGTGGAGGAGTACTACGCGGCCAGTGAGGGCGGCGGCGCCTTCGCCACCGCCGAGGACTGGCTGAAGAAGCCCGGAACCGTCGGGAAGGCCTGGCCGATCAGCGAACTCGCCGTCTTCGACGACGACGGCAACCGGCTGCCGCCCGGTGAACTCGGCACCGTCTACATCAAGATGAACACCGGCGGCTTCAGCTACCACAAGGACGAGGGCAAGACGCGCAAGAACCGGATCGGCGACTTCTTCACGGTCGGGGACCTCGGCCTCATGGACGAGGAGGGCTACCTCTTCCTCCGGGACCGCAAGATCGACATGATCATCTCGGGCGGGGTCAACATCTACCCCGCCGAGATCGAGTCCGCCCTGCTCACCCACCCGGCCGTCGCCGACGCCGCCGCCTTCGGCATCCCCCACGCCGACTGGGGCGAGGAGGTCAAGGCGGTGATCGAACCGGCCGAGGGCTTCGCCGCGAGCGCCGCGCTGGCCGCCGAGATCCTGCACCACTGCGAGCGGCAGCTGGCCGGGTACAAGCGGCCCCGGACGGTCGACTTCATCGAGACGATGCCGCGCGACCCGAACGGCAAGCTGTACAAGCGGAGGCTGCGAGACCCGTACTGGGAGGGGCACGAGCGCGCCATGTGACGTACAGGATGACTAGTCTGACGGTATGTCTTCCGCTCTCGTTCTCGGCATAGACCCGCTCGCGGTCCCCGGCATCGACGCCGTGCCCTTCCGCGCCTCCCTCGACAAGGAGCTTGCCCGCTTCGGCGAGCACGGCATCGACGCGGCCATGACGCTGCTCGTCTTCGACGGGTCGGAGGAGTCCGTGATCGTCGCCGCGCTCGTCGAGCGGCCCTGGGACGTCGTCGTGGTCGGCGGCGGGCTCCGCAAGACGCCGGAACTGCTCCCGCTCTTCGAGACCATCGTGAACCTGGTGCGCCTGCACGCGCCGGACGCGGCCATCGCCTTCAACGTGGGCCTCGACGACATGGTCGAGTCGGCGCAGCGCCGGCTCTGACAGCGGTCGCCGCCACGGGCGCGGGCGTGGTCACGGTCGCCGTCACCGTCGCCGTCCTCGCCACGCCCGGTGAGGCGTGAGAAGTCCCACGTCAGGGCCCCGGAAACGCGCCGTACGCCGCACCGGGAGGACAGTTCTGGCAACTTGGGTGATATGAGTACGGCAACTCGCAAATCCCCCCTGACCGACTGGACCCTCGTGGTCCCCGTGGTGGCGCTCGTGGCGCTCGTCTTCAGCTGGGGACGCGACCTGCCCTCAGGTGTGGTGGCGCTGGTCGCCCTCTGCCTCGGTGGCGCGGTGCTGGCGGCCGTCCACCACGCCGAGGTCGTCGCCCACCGGGTCGGCGAACCCTTCGGCTCCCTCGTCCTCGCCGTCGCCGTCACGGTCATCGAAGTGGCCCTCATCGTCACCCTGATGGCCGACGGCGGCCCCAAGACCGCCTCGCTCGCCCGTGACACCGTCTTCGCCGCCGTCATGATCACCTGCAACGGCATCGTCGGTCTGTCCCTGCTCGTCGGCGCCCTGCGCACCCGGGTCGCCGTCTTCAACGCGGAGGGCTCCGGCGCGGCCCTCGCCACCGTGGCGACCCTCGCCGTACTCAGCCTCGTGCTGCCCACCTTCACCACCAGCAAGCCCGGCCCCGAGTTCTCCACCGCTCAGCTCGCCTTCGCGGCCGTGGCCTCGCTCTCCCTGTACGGGGTGTTCATCGCCGTCCAGACCGTCCGCCACCGGGACTACTTCCTGCCCGTGGACACCGGCGCGGGCCGCAGCCGCCCGGCCGGGGCCGCGTCCCCGTCGGAAGCGGCGACCGCGATGGCCTCGGCGTCGGCGTTGGCCTCCGCGTCGGCGTTGGCCTCGGCGTCGGCGGGGGGCGGCGCCGGCCGGGAGGCCCCGGCTCCCGCGGACGAGGACCACGCCGAGCCGCCCTCCGTCCGCGACGCCCTGATCAGCCTCGGGCTGCTGCTCGTCGCGCTCGTCGCGGTGGTCGGCGATGCCAAGGCCGTCTCGCCCACCATCGAGTCCGGCGTCGAGAGCGCGGGCCTGCCCAACGCCGTCGTCGGTGTGATCATCGCCCTGCTGGTGCTGGCCCCCGAGACCCTGGCCGCCGTCCGCGCCGCCCGCCGCGACCGCGTCCAGACCAGCCTCAACCTGGCCTACGGCTCCGCCATCGCCAGCATCGGCCTGACCATCCCGGCCATCGCGCTCGCCTCCATCTGGCTCTCCGGCCCGCTGCTGCTCGGCCTCGGCCCGATCCACATGGTGCTGCTGGCGCTGACCATCGTGGTCAGCGCCCTCACCATCGTCCCGGGCCGCGCCACCCTGCTCCAGGCCGGAGTCCACCTCGTCCTGCTGGCCGCCTACCTCTTCCTCGCCGTCAGCCCTTGAGCACCCGGCGGGGCGGGAGCGCTCCGCCCCGGCCCCGCCGGCCGGCGTCAGTGGCGTCAGCGGCGTTCGCGCGGCCAGAGCACCTTCAGCTTCGGCGAGGTGAGGATGTCCCGCTCGCAGAACCGCGCCTTCACCCAGCGCTCCTGCGAGAACAGCCGCGTCTGGTCCGCGTAGTAGGGCGAGTTCGGGTTCGCCGACTGGCTGTACGTGAGCAGCGTGCGCGCCACCGGGCAGGGCCCGCCGTCCCAGCCGACCGCCTGGATGTGGCTGGAGCCGTGCACGACCTCCGGGTAGCCGCCCGCCGCCGCGTCCCAGGGGGCCTCGATCTTGTTCCAGACGCCGAGCGCCTCCGTGCCGCCGCCCACCGGCAGCCTGACGCCGCCGCGCACCACGAACTGGTGCTCCCCCAGCGGAGCGTCCAGCGCGATCCCGGCCGCCTTCAGCTCGGCGACCGTGTCCGCGAGGGCCCGCCCGACGCCGGGCGCCGCCTGGTTGAGCGTACGGGGCGTCCGTACCGGATCGGCCGCGGAGAACGGCACCAGCCACAGGTCCTTGGCCGGGGTGCCCGCCGTGAGCCTGCGCCAGAACCGGTCGAAGAGCAGCGCGCCCCGGCTGGCGGAGTCCGCCGTACGGTCCCAGGCCGCCAGCACGCCGCAGGCCGCGGAGACGTCCACCGCGGTCCCGTCCGTCCCGGTCGCCCTGCCGCCCGGCAGGGCCGCGCAGGCCTTCGCCGCGTCCGCCGCGGCGAGATCGCCCGCCGGGACCCGGTTCGCGTACTGCTGCGCCTGCAGGTCGGCCACCGTCAGCCGGCCCTTCGTGGCCATCGCCGCCACGTCCTCGACAGCCCCGCGGGTGCGCAGCGAGCGCGGGGTGGCGACCGTGCCCCAGATCCGCTCGTACCCCGTCAGCGGCCGGTCGGCGTTGGCCAGCCAGGCGCTGTCGTTGCTGTTCTCGGCGTACGGGGCGTTCAGCAGCGTCGGCGCCCGGCCCGGCCCGAACACGCCCGGCTGCGCCGCGTCCGGGTCCGAGCCGAGCGCGCAGTCAGCGCGTGACCCGTCGAGCACCGCGAGCCCAGAGGAGGGGTACGTGGCCCTGCCGAGCGGGGTCGAACAGCGGGCGGCGAGCTCGTCGGTGATCCGGGGGAGCACCTGGGTCTGGGTGAACAGCGTGCCGCCCGCCGAGTCGGCGGCGACGGTGTTGACCCAGGGCAGGCCCTGGGTGCGCTTCAGGGCGGCCTGGACGCCGGCCACCGAGCGGGCCTTGCCCAGGGCCAGGGCGGTGTCGGAGCCGCGCAGGTTCGCGGCGTTCGGGTCGTTCAGCGCGTACGCCGTGCCGGTTGTCCAGGGCAGCGGCAGGCCCGTACCGAGGCCGGTGATGACGGGCCCGTAGCGGGTCCACCACTGGGTGCGGGTGACCGGAGCCCCGCCCGCCACCTGGACGCTGACGTTCCGCTCGATCATCTTCTCGGACTTCCCGTCGACCAGGTACGCCGTCGGGTCGGCCGGGTCCAGGGTGAGCTGGTGGAGGTTGACGGGGGTGCCGGTGGCGACCGTGTGGCTCCAGGCGGCCTTCTCGTTGAAGCCGATGTTCACCACCACCGTGCCGAGCAGCGAGCCGCCCGACACGTTCAGCTCGCCCGGGATGGTCTGCTGCGACTGCCAGAACCGGCGTCCGCCCTGCCAGGGGTAGTGCGGGTTGCCCAGGAGCAGGCCGCCGCCGGACGCCGTGGTGGACCCGGCGAAGGCGACCGCGTTGGAGCCCATGTCGTACCGGGTGCTGTCGAAGAAGGCCTTGGCGGCCTCGGCCGCGGTCGCCGGGTCCGGTGCGGGCTGCGCCTGCGGCTGCGGCTGCGGCGCGGTCTGTGGGCTTGCTCCGGCGGTCCGGGCCGGCGGCTGCGCCGCGGTGATCCCGTCGACCCCGCGCCCCTGGCCGCCGAGCACGGAGACCGCGAAGCCGCGCGCGGCCACGTCGGTGGCGCTGACCGGGCGCACCCAGCCGGCGCCCTTGCAGGCCGGGTCGGTGATCCTGTTCTGGGTCAGCCACGCGTTGTAGCCCGCGGCCCAGCCGCGCATCAGCTCCCTGAGGTCCTTGCTCGGCCCGGCCGGGGCGGGCGTGGCCAGCAGTTTCTCGACCGTCCCGGACTCCCGTACGCCCTTGAAGTACAGATCGCTGGAGAGGTTCTTCGTCGCCGAGGAGAGCGAGAGGTCGGGAGCCGCGTCGGCGCCGAACCAGCGGGAGCGCTCACCGGCCACGGTCACGAACCCGTCGGCGAGGACACAGACCTGATCGGCCGCCTGGGCCCAGCCGGTGCCGAATCCGAGGTGCGCGTAGTCCTTCGCCAGAATGTGCGGAATGCCGTTCTCCGTGTACCGGATGACGGCGGAGAGTCCGCCTCCGGACGGGCCGCTGTCCGCTGCGTCCGGCGCCGGAGCGGCGGTCGCCGCCTGCGGCAGCGCGGCCGCGGCGGCCAGCAGCGCGGCGCCGGTGAGCGCGACGCGACGGAGGAGCGGGCGGGTGCGGAATTGCAACGTACCTCCCAAGTAGCCTGCGGTTGGGCGAGGTTGCCCGTGAGACGGGCCGTGCTTCCGTGCCTCCACACTCATGCAGGCGACCCGATGATCTGTCAACATGCCGCTTGGTATGCCCCCGGGAATCGCGAACGGCCCCGGTCATTGACCCTGGGCGGGGCGGGAGACGAGGATCGCCCCATGACGGCAGCCCGGGCAGTGCGGCACAACACGGTCGACGGACTGGTACGGGACACCGCGCGGCGGGTCCCCGATCGCACGGCCCTGCGCTACCGCGAGCGGAGCTGGACCTACGCGGAGCTCGACGCGGCGGTCTCCACCGGCGCCGCCGTCCTGCGGGAGCGGTACGGGCTGGCGCACGGGGACCGGGTCGCCACCTTCGCCCACAACTCCGACGCCTACCTGCTGGCCTTCCTCGCCTGCGCCCGGGCCGGGCTCACGCACGTCCCGGTCAACCAGAACCTCACCGGCGAGGACCTCGCGCACATCCTGGACGACTGCGCGAGCGCCCTGGTCCTCGCGGATCCGGACCTGGCGCCCCGGGTGCCCGGCGGGCGTCCCGTACGGCCGCTGCGCGACGCGCCCGGCTCCTTCCTGGACGAGCTCGCCGAGCCCCGGGACTTCACGCCCGACCGGGACGCCTACGGGGTGGTGCAGCTGCTCTACACCTCCGGCACCACGGCCGCGCCCAAGGGCGCGATGATGACCCACGAGGCGCTGGCGCACGAGTACGAGAGCGCGATCGAGGCGCTGGACCTGGCCGAGGGGGACCGGCCGGTGCACTCGCTGCCGCTCTACCACTCGGCGCAGACGCACGTGTTCCTGCTGCCGTACCTGGCGGTGGGCGCCGAGAACACCGTCCTGGACGCGCCGGTCGCCGAGGAGATCTTCGACCTGGTGGAGGCGGGCCGGGCCGACAGCCTGTTCGCGCCCCCGACGGTGTGGATCGGGCTCGCGGGCCACCCCGACTTCGAGCGGCGCGATCTGGGCGCGCTGCGCAAGGCCTATTACGGGGCCTCGATCATGCCGGTGCCGGTCCTGGAGCGGCTGCGGGCCCGGCTGCCCGGGCTGGGCTTCTACAACTGCTTCGGCCAGAGCGAGATCGGGCCGCTGGCCACCGTGCTCGGGCCGGACGAGCACGAGGGGCGGATGGAGTCCTGCGGGCGGCCGGTACGGCACGTCGAGGCGAGGGTCGTCGGCGAGGACGGGGCGGAGGTGCCCGACGGCACGGCGGGGGAGGTGGTCTACCGGTCGCCGCAGCTCTGCCTGGGCTACTGGAACGACCCGGAGGCGACGAAGAAGGCCTTCCGGGACGGCTGGTTCCGCTCCGGGGACCTCGCGGTGCGGGACGCGCAGGGCTACTTCACGGTGGTGGACCGGGTGAAGGACGTCATCAACTCGGGCGGTGTGCTGGTCGCCTCCCGGCAGGTCGAGGACGCGCTGTACACCCACCCGGGGGTGGCCGAGGCGGCGGTGGTGGGCCTGCCCGACGAGAGGTGGATCGAGGCCGTCACGGCGGTGGTGGTGCCGCGCGGCGAGGTGACGGAGGCGGAGCTGCTGGCCTACGCCCGGGAAAAGCTGGCCCACTTCAAGGCCCCGAAGCGGGTCCTGTTCGTGGACGCCCTGCCGCGCAACGCCAGCGGGAAGATCCTCAAGCGGGAACTCCGGACCCGGTTCGGCGGGCCGAGCGACCACTGAGGCCGGCCTGCCCGGGGCCCGGGCAGGGGCCGGCTACTCCGGCAGCAGGCCGTCCCGTCTGAGGCGGCCCAGGGTGAGGTGCTCGTGGACCAGCCGGCCGACGAGTGCCCCGCCGTACGTGACGAAGCCGACGCCGACCAGCCAGGACTGGACGACCAGCAGGGTGCCGAACTGGCCGTACGTCACGGCGTTGGAGGCGATCAGCGGGGAGAACACCAGCTGGGAGAAGAGCCGCAGACCGAGCAGGCCGACGCTGGTCGCCACCGCCCCCGGGAGCAGCGCGCGCCAGCGGACGCGGCCGCCGAGCAGCAGCCGCTGGGAGCCCCAGAAGAAGAGGCAGGTGCCGAGGAGGTCGCCCGTGGTGCCGAGGGCCGTGCCGACCGCGTCGTTCGACGGCGCCGGGATCTCCACCAGCAGCCCGAGGTAGCAGACCAGCAGCGCGAGCCAGACGACGTGCCGCCACATGGTGTGCCAGCGGGCGGTCGGCAGGTCCCAGACCTTCTCGTACCCGGTCTGCACCGCCGAGCCGAAGGTCAGGCCGAAGACGGCGAGGGCGGCGAGACCGAAGGCGGTGGTGCGCTCCAGCGCCTGGTCCGCCTCGCCGAACAGCATCTCGACGCGCGCCCGCGAGGCCTCGCTGACCCCCAGCGCCTGGCCGAGCCAGCGGCCGAAGCCGGAGCCGGAGCCGGGGGCGGCGGCCGCGACGACCACGAGCAGCGGGACGAGGGTGAGGAACCCGAGAGCGGCGAAGCCCATCGCCCGGTGCATCAGCTCCATCTCACGCCCCCGGCTCCAGGCCAGCCCGGCGGGGGAGGCCTGGAACCGGTCGTACAGCGTCCGGGGCTTCGGGGTCACGCGCACTGGCCTACCCGGGAGCACCCCGCACGCCCCGGCGGACCCGGGGTAACAGGCCCGAAGGGGTGGATTTCCGGCGCCCGCGCGGGGGAACTCAGCCGACCCGGGGGGTTTCCCGGAGGTCCACGAGCCGCTTGATCTTGCCGACGGAGCGTTCCAGGGTCTCCGGCGGGACGACCTCGACGGCGACGGAGACTCCGATGCCCTCCTTGACGGCGCGGACCACGGCCGCCGCCGCTGCCTCCCGCTGCCCCGCGTCGGCCTCGCGGCGGGCCTCCACCCGGACCGTCAGGGCGTCCATCCTGCCCTCCCGGGTCAACCGCAGCTGGAAGTGCGGGGCCAGACCGGGCGTGCGCAGGAGGACCTCCTCGATCTGCGTCGGGTACAGGTTCACCCCCCGCAGGATGATCATGTCGTCGCTGCGGCCCGTGATCTTCTCCATCCGGCGGAAGGCCGGGCGCGCCGTGCCGGGCAGCAGACGGGTCAGGTCACGGGTGCGGTAGCGGATGACCGGCATGGCCTCCTTGGTGAGCGAGGTGAACACCAGCTCCCCGGGCTCGCCCTCAGGCACCACCGCGCCGGTGAAGGGATCGACCACCTCCGGGTAGAAGTGGTCCTCCCAGATGTGCAGACCGTCCTTGGTCTCCACGCACTCCTGCGCCACGCCCGGGCCCATCACCTCGGAGAGGCCGTAGATGTCCACGGCGTCGATGTCGAGCCGCTCCTCGATCTCGCGGCGCATCTCCTCGGTCCACGGCTCGGCGCCGAAGATCCCCGTCCGCAGGGAGGTGGCCCTCGGGTCGATTCCCTGGCGCTCCATCTCGTCCAGCAAGGTGAGCATGTAGGACGGGGTCACCATGATGACCTCCGGCCGGAAGTCCTGGATCAGCCGGACCTGGCGGTCCGTCATGCCGCCGGAGGCCGGCACCACCGTACAGCCGAGGCGCTCCGCGCCGTAGTGCGCGCCGAGGCCGCCGGTGAACAGGCCGTACCCGTACGCGATGTGCACGATCTGGCCCGCTCTGCCGCCCGCCGCCCGGATGGAGCGGGCCACGACATCCGCCCAGGTGGACAGATCCCCGTCGGTATAGCCGACCACGGTGGGGCGGCCCGTCGTGCCGCTGGAGGCGTGGATCCGGCGCACCTCGGAGCGGGGCACGGCGAACATCCCGAAGGGGTACTGGTCGCGCAGATCGCCCTTGGTGGTGAAGGGGAAGAGGGAGAGATCGGCCAGGGAATGGCAGTCGTCGGGATGCACGCCCGCCTTGTCGAAGGCCTGCCGGTAGAAGGGCACCCGCTCGTACGCGCGCAGCAGCGTGGCGCGCAGCCGCTTGAGCTGGAGGGCGGCCAGCTCGTCGCCGCTCAGCCGCTCGCTCCCGTCCTGGACATCCGCGTACGCCGTCATGCCGTCACCTCGCCTTTGAGTCAACCGACCGATCATTCGGTAGCCTGCCGGACGCCGACGGCTAAATCAATGACTCGAACGAGTGATCGCATGATGGGATGGCCCCATGCCGATCTTCGACACCTACGACGGAACCGCGCTCGCCTACCACGTCCGGGGCGAGGGCGAGCCGCTCGTCTGCCTCCCGGGCGGCCCCATGCGGGCCTCCGCCTACCTGGGCGACCTCGGCGGGCTGACCGCCGGCCGCACGCTGATCCTCCTCGACGCGCGCGGCACGGGCGGCTCGGCGGTCCCGGCGGACACCTCCACGTACCGCGTCGACCGCCAGGTCGCCGACGTCGAGGCGCTCCGCCTCCACCTCGGCCTGGAGCGCATGGACCTGCTGGTCCACTCGGCCAGCGGCAACCTCGGCCTGCTGTACGCGGCGGCGCACCCCGAGCGGGTGCGCCGCCTGGTCCTGCTGACCCCGACCAGCTGGGCCGTGGACCTCGAATCGACCCCGGAGCGGAGCCTGGAGGTGGTCCGGTCGCGGTCGGGCGCCGAGCCCTACGACTCCGCGATCGCCGCCTACGAGCGGATGCTGGCGGCCGACGGCGCGCCCTCCCCGCAGGACCGGCGCGAGGCGATGGTGCTCGCGTACGGGCGCTGGGACGAGCGGGCGCGCGCCCACCGCGACGCGAGCGACGGCGAGCGCAACGCGGCGGCGGCCGCCCTCTACGCCGGCCCCGGAGCCTTCGACCCGCCCGCCACCCGGGCCGCGCTGCGCCTCTTCGGCGGCGAGGCGCTGGTGCTGGCCGGGGAACTGGACGGCTACCCCGCCCCCGGCCTCGCCGCCGAGCTCGCGGAGCTCTTCGTGCGGGGTACCGCCGAGATCCAGACAGGCGCCGGGCACTTCCCCTGGCTGGACGACGCCGAGTGGTTCGCGGCCCGCGTGGAACGCTTCCTGGCCACCGGCGCCTGAACCGCACGGGCCCCCGGCGGGGCGGTCACCCGGCCGCGTCCGCCTCCGCCGCCACCGACTTCGCCCAGCGGTAGTCCGCCTTGCCGCTCGGGGATCGCTGGACGGCGGGGGCGATCACCAGCTGGCGCGGGATCTTGTACCCCGCCAGCCTGGTGCGGCAGTGGCTCTGTATCTCGTCCAGCGTGGGCTCCGCCGCGCCGGCCCGCAGCTGGACGACCGCCGCGACGTGGTTGCCCCACTTCGGGTCCGGCACGCCGGCGACCAGGGCGTCGTACACGTCCGGGTGCGACTTCAGCGCCTGCTCGACCTCCTCCGGATACACCTTCTCGCCGCCGGTGTTGATGCACTGGGAGCCCCGCCCGAGGACGGTGACGATGCCCTCCCCGTCCACCGTCGCCATGTCCCCGAGCAGCACCCACCGCTCGGCGCCCCGCCGGAAGAAGGTCTCGGCGGTCTTCACCGGGTCGTTGTAGTAGCCGAGCGGTACGTGGCCGCGCTGCGCGAGCCGCCCCGGCACGCCCACCGGCACGGGCTCGTGCGTCACCGGGTCCACCACCTGCGTACGGTCGTTGACCACCAGCCGGAAGCCCTTCTCCGGGCCGGAGTCGTCCGTCGCCCTGCCGTTGGAACCGGACTCGGAGGAACCGAAGTTGTTCAGCAGCAGCACGTTCGGCACCAGCCGCTGGAACTCGGCCCGGACCGTCTCCGACATGATCGCCCCGGACGAGGAGACGCTGAACAGCGAGGACAGGTCGGTCCCCCGGAGCGGGCCGTTCAGGGCGTCGATGAGCGGCCGCAGCATCGCGTCGCCCACCAGCGACACGCTCGACACCTTCTCCTTCTCGATGGTGCGCAGCACCTCCTCGGGCGCGTACTTGCGGTGGATGACCACCCGCTGCCCGTAGTTGAAGGCGATGAACGAGGTCAGCGTCGAGGTGCCGTGCATCAGCGGGGGAGCGGGGAAGAAGGTGAGCCCGGCGCCCTTCGACGCGACCCGCTCGGCCAGTTCCTCGGGCCGCTTCACCGGTTCGCCCGAGGGCTCGCCGCCGAAGAGCCCGGCGAAGAACAGGTCCTCGGCGCGCCACATGACGCCCTTGGGCATACCGGTGGTGCCGCCGGTGTAGATGATGAACAGGTCGTCGGGGGACCGGGGCGCGAAACCGCGCGCGGGGGAGCCGGCCGCCTCCGCGTCCGCGTAGGCGACGGGGGCGATCGAGGGCTCCGGGGCGCCCTCGGGAGCGGACCCGACCCGGATCAGGTGCCGCAGCCGGGTCGTCTGCGGGAGGGCGGCGGCCACCCGCCCGGTGAACTCGCCCTCGAAGACGAGCGCGGCGAGGTCGGCGTCGTTGTAGAGGTAGACCAGCTCCTCCTCCACGTACCGGTAGTTGACGTTCACCGGCACCAGGCGGGCCTTGAGGCAGGCCAGGACGGTCTGGAGGTATTCGACGCCGTTGTAGAGGTGCAGGCCCAGGTGCTCGCCGGGCTCCAGCCCGCTGTCCAGCAGGTGGTGCGCGAGGCGGTTCGCCGCCGCGTCCAGCTCCGCGTAGGTCAGGCGCCGTTCGGCGCCGGTCCCGGGGTGGTCCACGTAGACGAGGGCCTCGCGGTCCGGGACCACGTCCACCACCGACTCGAACAGGTCGGCAAGGTTGTACTCCACCGTTCCTCCTGACCTGGAATTCCCATGGCCGACCCCGTCAGCGGTCTGCTCGGCGGTCATTACAGCGCCGCTCAGGCCAAGGGGGAAGGGAGCCGTCCAAGAAAACTGACTGGGTGTCAGAAAACTATTGAACTGCACTCGCCCCTCCTGCAACCTGTTCTAGGTCTTGAGACGGGAGGACGGCAATGGGTGGGACGGAACACCTGACCGTGGAACGCCGCGGAGCCACGCTGGTACTCACCATGAACCGGCCGGAAGCGAAGAACGCGCTCTCGCTGCCGCTGCTGGTGGGGCTCTACGACGGCTGGCTGGAGGCGGACGCGGACGACGGGATCCGCTCGGTCGTCCTGACCGGCGCCGGCGGGGACTTCTGCGCCGGCATGGACCTGAAGGCCCTGGCCGGCAAGGGCATGGCGGGGGACCGGTACCGCGACCGCCTGAAGGCCGACCCCGATCTGCACTGGAAGGCGATGCTGCGCCACCACCGGCCGCGCAAGCCGGTCATCGCGGCGGTGGAGGGGTACTGCGTGGCCGGCGGGACGGAGATCCTCCAGGGCACGGACATCCGGGTCGCGGGGGAAGGGGCCACCTTCGGGCTGTTCGAGGTCAGGCGCGGCCTGTTCCCGATCGGCGGTTCCACGGTGCGGCTGCCGCGGCAGATCCCGCGCACGCACGCATTGGAGATGCTGCTGACCGGGCGCCCGTACTCCGCCGCCGAGGCGGAACGGATCGGGCTGGTCGGGCGGGTCGTACCGGACGGGACGGCGCTGGCCGAGGCCCTGGAGATCGCGGAACGGGTCAACGCGTGCGGGCCGCTGGCGGTGGAGGCGGTCAAGGCGTCGGTGTACGAGAGCGCCGAGATGACGGAGACGGAGGGGCTGGCCGCCGAACTGGTGCGGGGCTGGCCGGTGTTCGACACCGCCGATGCCAGGGAAGGCGCGAGGGCCTTCGCGGAGAAGCGGGCCGCGGTGTATCGGCGCGAGTAGCCGATTCCCCGTCTGCCGTCTGCCGGAGTGCCGGTGCGGCGCCGTTGCCGGGGCTCCGCCCCGGACCCCGCGCCTCAAACGCCGGCGAGGCTGGAGTTGGTCGCCGGCGGTGGTGGAAATGGCCGGCGGTGCTGGAGGTGGCCGGTGGTGGAGGTACGTGTGTTGACCGTTTCGAACATCGGAGAGCCGCTCATGACCGCAGCCGCGTCGTCGGCCGGGGTGCTCCGTGCGCCCCTCGTCGTCGAGTTCCCCTTCACCCGGTCCCTCGGGCCCGTGCAGAGCGCCTTCCTCACCGGGCTGCGCGAACGCGTCGTCCTCGGGGTCAGGACCTCCGACGGGCGGGTGATGGTGCCTCCCGTCGAGTACGACCCCCGCACCGCCGAGGAGATCCGGGACCTCGTCGAGGTCGGCGCCACCGGCACCGTCACCACCTGGGCCTGGAACGGCGCCCCGCGGCCCCAGCAGCCCCTGGCCACCCCCTTCGCCTGGGTGCTGGTGAAGCTCGACGGCGCCGACACCGCCATCCTGCACGCCCTCGACGCGCCCGGCCCGGAAGCGGTCCGCAGCGGGATGCGGGTGCGGGTGCGGTGGGCCGGGGAGCGGACCGGGGCCATCACCGACATCGCCTGCTTCGAGCCGGGCGAGGGCGGTGAGGAGCCCGGCGCCCCCGCACAAGGCGCTGCGTACGACGGGCGGTTCGGCGACCCGGTCACCGGGATCGTCGCCGAGGCCCGCCTCGACTACACCTACAGCCCCGGCCGCGCCCAGACCGCCTACATCAACGCCCTCTCCGAGCGCAAGACCGTCGGCGAGCGCTGCCCCTCCTGCCACAAGGTGTACGTGCCGCCCCGCGGCGCCTGCCCCACCTGCGGGGTCGCCACCACCGACCGGGTGGAGGTCGGCCCGGCCGGCACCGTCACCACGTACTGCATCGTCAACATCAAGGCGAAGGGCCTGGACATCGAAGTCCCCTACGTCTACGCCCACATCGCCCTCGACGGCGCCGGCCTCGCCCTGCACGGCCGGATCGGCGGCATCCCGTACGACCAGGTCCGCATGGGCCTGCGCGTCGAGCCCGTCTGGACCGAGGGCGGCCGCTACCCCGACCACTACCGCCCCACCGGGGAACCGGACGCCGACTACGACGCGTACAAGGAGCTCATCTGATGCCCCGGACCGGACCCGCCCGCGAGGTCGCCGTCGTCGCCTTCGCGCAGAGCGACCACCTGCGCCGCACCGACGAGCTGAGCGAAGTCGAGATGGTCATGCCCGTCCTGCACCAGGTGCTGGACCGGACGGGACTGAAGGCCAAGGAGATCGGCTTCACCTGCTCCGGCTCCAGCGACTACCTCGCAGGCCGGGCGTTCTCCTTCACGATGACCCTCGACGGCGTCGGCGCCTGGCCGCCGATCTCCGAGTCCCACGTCGAGATGGACGGCGCCTGGGCCCTCTACGAGGCCTGGGTCAAGATCCAGACCGGCGAGGCCGACACCACGCTCGTCTACGCGTACGGCAAGTCCTCGCCCGGGCCGGTACGGGACGTCCTGACCCGGCAGCTCGACCCGTACTACCTCGCGCCCCTGTGGCCCGACTCGGTCGCCCTCGCCGCCCTCCAGGCACAGGCCCTGATCGACGCGGGCGAGACCGACGAGCGCGCCCTCGCCGCGATCGGCGCCCGCAGCCGGGCCGCCGCCGGGGCCAACCCGCACGCCCAGCTCAGCGGCGACGCCGTCCCTCAGGGCGACTACCAGGTCGCGCCGCTGCGCACGGGCGACTGCCCGCCCATCGGCGACGGCGCGGCCGCCGTCATCCTGGCCGCCGGGGACACGGCGCGCCGGCTGTGCGCGCGGCCCGCCTGGATCACCGGCATCGACCACCGCATCGAGGCGCACGGCCTCGGGCTGCGCGACCTCACCGACTCCCCGTCCACCCGGCTCGCCGCCGAGCGCGCCGGGGTCTTCGAACGCCCGGTGGACACGGCGGAACTGCACGCGCCGTTCTCCTCCCAGGAGGTGGTGCTGCGCAAGGCGCTGGGCCTCGGGGCGGACGTCCTCGTCAACCCGTCCGGCGGGGCGCTCGCCGCGAACCCGATCATGGCCGCGGGCCTGATCCGGATCGGCGAGGCCGCCGCACGGATCCACAGCGGCGCTTCCGACCGGGCCGTCGCGCACGCCACCTCCGGCCCCTGCCTCCAGCAGAACCTGGTCGCCGTCCTGGAAGGGGAACGCGCATGAGCACCTCGGGCAAGGAGCCGGTGGCCGTCGTCGGCATCGGCCAGACCAAGCACGTGGCCGCCCGCCACGACGTCTCCATCGCCGGGCTGGTACGGGAGGCGGCCGCGCGGGCGCTCGCCGACGCCGAGCTGACCTGGGCGGACATCGACGCGGTCGTCATCGGCAAGGCCCCCGACTTCTTCGAGGGCGTGATGATGCCGGAGCTGTACCTCGCGGACGCCCTCGGCGCGGTCGGCAAGCCGATGCTGCGCGTGCACACGGCCGGTTCGGTCGGCGGGTCCACCGCGCTCGTCGCCTCCAACCTGGTCGCGGCGCGGGTCCACCGCACCGTCCTGACCCTCGCCTTCGAGAAGCAGTCCGAGTCCAACGCGATGTGGGGCCTGTCGCTGCCGGTGCCCTTCCAGCAGCCGCTGCTGGCGGGCGCCGGCGGGTTCTTCGCCCCGCACGTGCGCGCGTACATGCGGCGCACCGGCGCGCCCGACGCGGTGGGCTCGCTCGTCGCGTACAAGGACCGCCGCAACGCGCTGAAGAACCCGTACGCGCACCTGCACGAGCACGGCATCACCCTGGAGAAGGTCCAGGCCTCGCCGATGCTGTGGGACCCGATCCGGTACTCCGAGACCTGCCCCTCCTCGGACGGGGCCTGTGCGATGGTCCTCACCGACCGGGCGGGCGCGGCCCGTTCGCCGAGGCCGCCGGCGTGGCTGCACGGCGGGGCGATGCGCAGCGAGCCGACGCTCTTCGCGGGCAAGGACTTCGTCTCGCCGCAGGCGGGCAAGGACTGCGCGGCCGACGTCTACCGGCAGGCCGGGATCACCGATCCGCGCCGGGAGATCGACGCGGTGGAGATGTACGTGCCGTTCTCCTGGTACGAGCCGATGTGGCTGGAGAACCTCGGCTTCGCGGAGGAGGGCGAGGGCTGGAAGCTCACCGAGGCGGGGGTCACCGAACTGGACGGCGACCTGCCCGTCAACCCGTCCGGCGGGGTGCTGTCCACCAACCCGATCGGTGCCTCCGGCATGATCCGCTTCGCGGAGGCGGCCCTCCAGGTGCGGGGACAGGCCGGGGAACACCAGATTCCGGACGCCCGCCGGGCCTTGGGCCACGCGTACGGCGGCGGGGCGCAGTTCTTCGCGATGTGGCTGGTGGGAGCGGAAGAGCCCGGCCGCTGAACGCGGCCGCCCTTCCGGGGAAAGGGCGGCGGACCGGTCACCGGCCGCGCACGGCGGCCTGTGCGGCACCCGCCCGGGTGGTTAACCTGGCCCCCGGACGACGTACCGGGAGGAGCACGCACGTGGCCGACAGCATGATTTCGCAGCCTCTGGCCGGCTGGGGCAAGCCGGACCTCGATCTCAGCGGGGCGGACTGGCAGTCGAGCAGCCGGGGAGCGGGCGACGTCCAGATCGCCTTCGTCGAGGGGTTCATCGCGATGCGCAACAGCGAGCACCCCGAGAGCCCCTCGCTGATCTTCGCGCCGGACGAGTGGCGCAAGTTCGTGGTCAACGCGCGGGGCGGCGCCTTCGACCTGACCTGACGCGGCCCCGGACCGGGGCGGGAGCGGCGCACCACCGGGGCGCGGAACCGCCGCCCCGGTGGCGCCGAAATCCCCCGCTCCGCCTACGGGGCCGGCAGGGCGGGCCGCCCCCGCCGCCCCGGCCGGCGGCGCTCCGCCACCAGCCGGGTCCACGCGGCCGCCGCCACCAGCAGCCACACCAGGTGCGGCCCCTCGGCCTGCCGGGCCGCCGCCCCCGCCACCAGGACCACGGCCAGGGACGGCCCCACCAGCAGCAGCGTCCCGGGCACCCCGCGGCCCGAGCAGAGCGCCGCCACCCCCGCGACGGCCAGGTACACCCCGAGGCTCCCGCACAGCAGCCAGCGCACCGGCTCCGGGACCGGGTGGTGCGTGTACTCCACCGCGTCGCCGAGCCCGGCCGCGAGCGCCGCCACCGCGCCCGCCACGAAGCAGTGCGGCGGCAGCACCAGCCGCACCGGAAGCACGTCCCACACCAGCAGCGGGACCCCGTCCGCGCCGTGCCGCAGCGACAGCGACCACAGCAGGAGCAGCAGCAGGAACGAGCCGGCGCCGACCGAGTACAGCGCCGCGTCCCACTCCGCTTGCGAGGCGGCCGCCACCACCTGCGCGACCGCCTCGCCGAGCACGATCAGCTGGAACAGGCCGAGCCGCTCCCCGAGGTGCGGCGCGTCCATCAGCGCGGCCGCGGGCTTGGCCGCGATGCGCCGGCCGGGCCCCGCCTCCCGCTCCTTGCGGGCGTACCGCGCGTCCACCCGGGCGGCCAGCGCGGTGCCGGAGACCGAGAACATGACGGTCAGGTCGATGAGCAGGCCCAGCGCCCACAGCGCGTACCGCTCCGTCCCGTCGAACCACATCGACACGACCCACGGCGTCAGCCCCAGCCCCAGCTGCGTGATCGGCAGCTCCGGAACGTACTCCCCGCGCCGCTCCCACGCCTTGCCGGCCAGCGTCCGCACCAGGATGTAGGCGAGCGCGAACGCGCCCGCCCGGTCCTCCCGCACGCCGTGCACCGAGGCCGCCATCACCGCCATCCCGAACATCCCCGCGAGCACGGTCCAGGTACGGACCTCGTCCCCGCTGACGTTCCCGTACACCGTGAACAGCATCCAGCCCGTCCAGAAGGCGAGGAACATCACCGCGTACAGCGCCACGTCGTCCCAGCCGGGGCTGCCGTGCAGCAGGTGCGCCAGCTGGGCGACGCCCGCCACCGCCGTGAGGTCGAAGAACAGCTCCAGCCAGGAGGCGTGGCGCTCGCCCCCCGCGGGCGCCGACACTGCCGGCGTGGATTCGGTCATAGCGGGATGATAGTTAAGGTGGTTGCATGAGCGGCGAGAGTGACCTGAGGAAACTGCTGAGCGGAATGCGCCCCGAACTGAACGAGGGGCGGTACGTGTTCTGCACGGTCCCCGGGGCCACCGCGCCCCCGGCCGGGACCGCCCCCGTCGCCACCGTGCTGGAGGCCGAGGGGCTCACGCTGGTGCTGCGCCAGGAAGACGCCGACGCCGCAGGCCTCGCCTACGACTACACCGCGGGATGGATCACCCTGCGCGTCCACTCGGCCCTCGACGCCGTCGGTCTCACCGGAGCCTTCGCCGCCGAGCTCGCCGCCCACGGGCTCAGCTGCAACGTCATCGCCGGATACCACCACGACCACCTGTTCGTGGCGGCCGACCGGGCGGCCGAAGCCGTCGCCGTACTACAAGAACTGGCCACGCGGTCGGCGGAATAGGAAAAACCCAAAAAGTATCTGATCTTTCCCGGCCGAGCCCTCCTCGCGCACGTACGCGGGCGTACGCTGAGGCCCCCGAACAGGCCTGGGGGGTACCAGCCATGACGGAGCGACCGATCCGCAAACGGCGCGTAATGTTCGAACGCGAGACCGAACTCGCCACCGTGGAAGAGGCGCTGGACCAGCTCACCGGCACCGGTGACGGAGACCCCGGCGGGGGCGGCGCCCTGCTCGCCTTCTCCGGCCCGGCCGGACTCGGCAAGACCACGCTCCTCGCCGAGGTCCGCCGCCGCGCCCACGCCCGCTCCTGCACCCTCCTCGCCGCCCGCGGCGGCGAACAGGAACAGAGCCAGCCCTTCCACGTCGCCCGCCAGCTCATCCAGCCCCAACTGGCCGGCCTCACCGAGCGGCAACTGCGCGCCACCCTCGGCAGCTGGTACGCCATCGTCGGCCCCGCCCTCGGCCTCTGCGCCCCCGAACAGGGCGCCCCGCCCGACCCGCAGGGCCTGCGCGACGGCCTCGACTGGGTGCTCACCCACCTCACCGTCCAGCGCGCCCCCGTCGTCCTCGTCCTCGACGACGCCCACTGGGCCGACCCCGAATCCCTCAGCTGGCTCGCCGCCTTCGCGCCGCGCGCCGAACACCTCCCGCTGCTGCTCGTCGTCGCCTACCGCCCCGACGAACTGCCCGCGCACGCCGAAGCCTTCCGTACGCTGCCCGGCCGGGCCGGACAGCGCCCGCTCACCCTCGCGCCGCTCACCGCCGCCGCCGTCTCCACCCTGATCCGCGAGGCCGTCGGCGAGCACGCCGACGACGCCTTCTGCCGGGAGGCCTGGGCCGTCACCACCGGCAACCCCTTCGAGGCCGTCGAACTCACCGCCAAGGTCCGGGACAAGGGACTGGAGCCCACCTCGGCCAGCGCCCCGCAGCTGCGCGACCTCGTCGCCGCACAGCGCGGCAGCGGCCTAGTCGCCCGGCTGCACAGCCTCGGACCCTCCACCGTCCGCTTCGCCTGGGCCTGCGCGGTCCTCGGCACCGCCATCCCGCAGGACCTCGCCGCCCGCGTCGCCGGCCTCGGCACCGAGGAGGCCGTCGACTCCACCGCGCGGCTGCGCGACGCCCGCATCCTGGCGGGAGGCGCGGCTCCCACCCTCACCGTCACCCTCGCCCTCGTCCCGGAAGCCGAAGCCGACGCGCACGCCTACGGCCACCCCCACCACGACGGCGCCACCGGTGGGCACGCCGGGCCGCTGGAGTTCGTCCACCCCCTGATCGCCACCGCCCTCTACCGGTCCATCCCGGACGCCCTGCGCGTCGCCCTGCACGGCCAGGCCGCCGTGGCCGTCATCGACGCCGGACTCGGCGCCTCCGCCGCCGCCCGCCACCTGCTGGAGACCCACCCCGAAAGCGACCCCTGGGTGGTACGGACCCTGCGCGAGGCCGCCGGCGAGAACCTCCGGGCCGGCGCCCCCGAAGCCGCCCGCCGCCAGCTCGCCCGCGCCCTGCGCGAACCACCGGACTTCGACGAACGCGCCGCCGTGCTCTACGAACTCGGCTGCGCCTCCCTGCTCACCGAGCCCGCGAACACCGTCAACCACCTCCGCGCCGCCCTCGCCGAGCCCTTCGACGACCCCGCCCTGCGCCAGGGCATCGTCATCCGGCTGGCCCAGGTCCTCGCCCACAGCGACCGCCTCGCCGAGGCCTCGGAATCCCTCGCGCGGGAGATCCCCTACACCCAGGACGTGCGCGCCCGGCTGCGCCTGCAGTCCGAGCAGTTCATGTGGGACGCCTTCAACGCCCGCGAGAGCGACTCCCCGGCCCGCTCGCGCCGGCTGGCCCGGCTCGCCGACCGGCTCATCGGGCGCGACCTCACCGAGCGGTACGTCATCGGCCTGCGCGCCTGGGACGCCTGCCTGCGCGGCGAATCCGTCGACACCGTCCTGCACCACGCCCGCCGCGCACTCGACGGCGGCCTCAGCTGGGCCCACGAGGACCGCGGGTTCGAGGTCCCCGTGCTGGCCGCCATGGTCCACATGTACGCCGACCGGCCCGGCCGCGCCGAGGAGCTCTTCGAGGCCGGCACCGCCGAGTTCGAACGGGAGGGCTGGCGCGGGGCGCACCTCTCCTTCGGCTACAGCCTGCGCGCGTACATCCGCTACCGGCGCGGCCGCCTCGCCGAGGCCGAGGAACTCGCCCGGGCCGGGCTGAGGCTCGCCGAGCGCGTGGGGCGGCGCACTCCCGTCCACTGGTACGCCATCGCGATCCTCGCCACCACCCTGCTCGCCCGGGGCCGGGTCGACGAGGCCTGGGAACTGGCGCGGGACCACGAGTTCGGGGAGCCCTTCCCCTCCGCCGTCGTCTTCCCCGACTCCCAGACCGTCCACGCCGAACTGCTGCTCGCCCGGGGCCGGACGAAGGAGGCCGTCGACGAACTGGAGGCGGTGGACCGCAGGCTGACCCCGCGCGGCATCCAGAACCCCTCCTGGTGCCCGTGGCAGCTGCACCTGGCCCGGGCGGTCGCCGGCGACGACCCGGAGCGCGCCCGCGCCCTGGCCGCCGACGCGGTCCGCCGGGCCCGCGCCTTCGGCGCCCCGTCCGGCATCGGCCAGGCGCTCCGCGTCGCGGCCGAGGTCGCCGCCCCCGGCGCCCGCGCCGCGCTGCTGACGGAGGCGGTGGAACTGCTGTCGGCCTCCCCGGCCGGATACGAGCTGGCCCGCGCCCTGACCGCGCTGGGTACCGAGAGCCGGGACACGGAGCTGCTCGCCCGGGCGGTGGCCATGGCCCGGGAGTGCGGGGCCGACGGCCTCGTGGCGCGAGCGACCGAGGCCCTGCTGAGGCTGGGCGGCGCCCCGCCGCGCGGCAGCGACTGGCAGGGCGCCCTCACCGAGGAGGAACGGCGCCTGGCCGAACGGGCGCGCGACGGCGACCCGATGAGGACGGAGCCCGAACGGTCCCTGCTGTCGGCGGTGTGCCGCAAGCTGGGCACGGACCTGACCGGCCTCGCGGAGGCGCTCAACGCTTCCGCCGCCTCTGCCGCCTCCGCCGCCGTCAGCCGAGCCTGAGCCGCCCTCGGCCGCGCCGCTCCCGAACCCGGCGGGTTACGGGAGGATCCCGGCGATCGCCTCGCGCTCGGCGGGGCGCAGCGGCGGCCCGGTCAGCTGCTCCCGGCGCGGCCCCAGGACCGCCGCCAGCAGCACCGGCGGGGTGAACAGCCGGGCGGCGGTGCGCTCCAGGGTCACGACATCGGTGACGGCGCGGGCGACCCGCCCGTTTCCGGTGCTCGTCAGCAGCAGCCGGCGCACGTAGGCCGCGCCGATCCGCTCGGTCAGCGTCGGGCCGTCCTCCGTCGCGCCCGGGTAGAACACGTCGTTGCCGGTGGACAGGGCCCAGGCGGCGCCGACCGGCCCGGCGACGGCCTTCTGCGCGCGGGCGCCGAGCCCAGGCGCCGACCAGCCCAGCGCGCGGACGGTGTCCCGCAGCCCGACGGCGCTCTGCGCGGCCACCGCCATGCCGTGCCCGTACACCGGGTTGTAGGCGGCGGCCGCGTCCCCGAGGACGACGAACCGCTCGGGGAGCCGGGCCCGCTCGTAGGCGTGCCGGCGGTTGACGGTCGTACGGGTGACCGCGACGTCCGTCAGCGGCTCCGTCCCGGATATCAGCTCCCCGACGATCGGATGCCGCACCGACCGGGCGAACGCCTCGAAGAGTTCCGGGTCCTTGGTCGGCTCGCCGCCCCGGGTCCCGGAGAGCGTGACGAGCCAGCGGTCGCCCTCGATCGGCACCAGCGTCGAGGACCGGCCCGGACCTGCCTCCCGCGGATCGGCCTGGACGTTCACGATCACGGGGAAGGTGTTCCCGAGGTCCTTCGGCGCCCGGAAGACCCGGCTCGCGTACACGAGACCGGGGTCGACCGTCCGTACCGCGGCGGCCGGCAGGCCGAACTCCCGCAGCCAGGCGGGCGTACGGGAGGACCGCCCGGAAGCGTCGACCACCAGCCCGGCGGCGAGGACCCGCTCCACCCCGTCGGCGCCGCGCACCCGGACCCCGGTGACACGGCGGGCGTCGCCCTCCAGGCCCAGCACCTCGGTGCGGTCGGAGACGGTGACACGTGGCAGCGCCCGTACGGAACGGCGGACGTGCCAGTCGAGCAGGTCCCGCCCGGCGAGCACGACGTAGTGCGACGGCTCCGCCCAGCGGCGGAACCAGCCGGCGGGCGAGAAGCCCACCATGTTGGTCGGGAGCGCGATCCGGTGTCCGCCGTCGGCCAGCAGCCGCCCCACCGTGCCCGGCAGCAGCGCGTCGATGGCCCGCGCCCCGCCGGACCACAGCAGGTGCGCGTGCCGGGCCTGCGGCAGCCCCTTGCGCGGCCCGGGTCCCTCGGGCAGCACGTCGCGCTCGACGACCACCACGTCGGCGGACTCGGCGAGCGCCGCGGCGGCGAGCATGCCCGCCAGGCTGCCTCCGATGACGACAGCCGTGCGCGGGCCGGACGGCGTATCGCTCATGAGGTCACGCTCTCTGGACGGTCGGCCGGCCCGTAGCGGGCGCGGTGGGCAAGGACGGCGGGGGAGCGGCGCAGGGCCCTGGACACGGCGACCAGGTCCGGGGAACGCATCCCGCCGGGGGCGCCGGTCAGGAGGGTGGCCGCGTCCCCGGCCTCCGGCTCGGGGGCGAACTCGTCGCCGAGGCGCAGCCGGTGGATCGCGGCGATCACCGCGACCGCGTCGGCCGTGGCGGCCGCCCGCGCCGGGCTCTCGCCGCGCCCGGTGGCCTCGCCGAGCGCGCGCAGGCGCACCTCGGGGTCCATGTAGGGCTGGAGGCGCAGGAGTCCGTCGCTGATCCGGGTCCTGCGCTGGACCAGGCGCCGGCTCATGGGGGCCCGCCGCGACAGCCGGATCGTCCCCGTGTCGAGGACGGCCAGCTCCTTCACGAACGGTCCGAGGGAGCGGTACTGCCGGTAGTCCATGCAGAACCCCTGCACCGCCTCGCCGGCGTGCGGGAGGATGAACCCGACGGCGACGAAGAGCGCGCAGACCGACGCGAGCGGCGGGGCGACGTACGTGCTGAGCCAGTCCAGGTCGTTGCCGGCCCAGCGGCTCACGACCGCGATGAGCTTCACGGTGTCGTAGGCGAGGTTCAGGATGAACCCGATGACCAGCAGCACCAGGCCGGCGCGCAGCCAGCCCGACACCTGGCGCAGCCAGGTCCAGGTGACCACCGAGGTGATCGCGCAGGCCGTGGTGTGGGCCAGCAGGTAGAGCAGGATGTGCTCGCGCATCCAGGGCGTGTTGGCGTAGTAGGTGTCCAGGTCCCGCAGCCGTTCGACGGGTACGTCGGCGAACGCGAAGGTGACCCAGAGGCCGGCGACGACCGCGGAGTAGATGACGCCGATCGTCCACGTGGTCCGCCGCACGCGCCGGGGATCGCCGCCGCGCCAGTGGATGATCATCACCAGACAGGCGGCGCAGAACAGCGTGAGCACCGTGTAGACCACCGGCGCCGCGAAGTTGCTGATCCCGCTGCCGCGGTTGATCGCCGCGATGGTCTCGGGGCGGCCGAAGTAGAACACGGCGGAACCCAGGAGCAGCAGACCGCCGACGTTGCGCACGTTGGGGTCGTTGCGCCAGAACCTCATCATCACCGGAAGCCGGATGACGAAGGCCAGGGTGAGGATCGCCGCCGGGATGAAATAGGGGATGTAGTACTTGTCCGAGGTCACCGTCAGCCGTTCGGTCCGCGATAGCCGAGTGTGTTGCCGATGCGGCCGGCCACGCCGCCGCGCCGGGCCGGGCCGGTGGCGGCGTCGTCGCCGGCCAGCCAGGCCCGGCACCGGTCGCCGAGGAGCAGGCCGAAGGTCTCGGCCTCGATCTCGTGGGCGTCCTCGTGGTGCGAGCGCGCGGCGACGGCGGCGTACGTCAGGTCGCTCCCGCCCGGCAGGGACCGGGCCGCCGCGGCGGCGCCGGGGCCGCGGGGGGCCGAGTGGCCCGCCTGCATGTGCCACAACTCGTGCCCGAGGATGACGAGTTGGTGGTCAGGGGTGGTGAACTTCTCCACGACGACGATGTCGTAGTCCTCCATGTTCAGCCACAGGCCCGAGGTGGTCAGCTGGGTGGGGAAGCGCTCGAAGCGCAGGATGATGGGGCGTCCGCCGCGCCGCGCGCTCATCGCGTCGCACAGCCGGCGGAACAGGGCGTGCGGTTCGACGGGCGCTTCGAGCTCGCGATCGAGGTCGAGGGCGGACGTCAGTGCGGCGCACAGCTTGCGCATGGAGCGGGCGACGCTCACGAAGCCCCCTCGGACGACAGAATTCCGGTGATCATGCCGAGCAGCAGTGTCTCCTGTGTACGGGTGAGGGGCTTGCCCGGGGTGGTGTTGCGGGTGGAGAGGGAGACGAGCCCGTACCGGCCTACGAGTTCGGCCATCATGTCACCCCCGGAAACGTGGTCGAGGGACCGGAGCACCGGCTGGAGGGCCCGGCTCACCGCCTGCGCCGGGGTGTCGGTGAGGAAACCGGGGTCGCGGCCGAAGAACGCGGCGATGCGCAGGAGTTCCGCTTCCGATGGCTGGTTCCCCGCCCTGCCGGCGACGAGGTCGGTGATGACGCGGGGGGCGGCGCCGATCGCCTCGGCGATGTCGGCGGCCCGGTACGGGTGCCCGGCCGCGTCGCGGGAGCGCGCGCAGAGGAACGCGGCCCGCCGGCGTGCGGTCTCCCCGGGGGCGGCCTCGGCGGTGTCCTCGCCGCGCAGCAATCCGGCCACGACCTCGGGGGGAACCCCGGTCCTGGCCGCGAGGTCTTCGACGTCGAGCATCTCGGCCGCGGTGAGTTGCCTCTCCTCGGCGAGCGCCCGGATCTGAGCGAGCGTCACGGCGAGGGAAGGAACAGACTCGATCATCTGCCTGCGCTTCCTGTGTCTGAGGGCAACCACTGGGGCGTGCGCGCGCCTGCGCCAAGCCTAGGGTCCCGAAAATACAAGATCCATATTGAGCCAACGATTGTTGTCGAATCGAAAGCGACCCCTCGCCGCCGGCGCCGGCCGGTACCGGGTGGGGGAGGGGCCCGGACGTGGACCGCGTGGTCGGCCGCGGCGCCCCCCGGCCGGAGGCCGGCCCGGAGCCGCGCGAGCCGCGCGGGAGGCCGGGCCCGGGCGATCCGGTGGCCGCGCCGGGCCGAGCCGGGGGTCAGGCCGGAGGTCGGGTCGGGTCGAAGGTGGGGCCGGGCCAGAGGGGCCGGCGTCGGGTCGGGGTCGGGCTGGGGCGAGCAGGGGTCGGGGCGGGGCGAGCCGGGGGCCGGTGTCGGGGTTCGGGTCGGGGTGGGCGGGGCGCTGGGTCGGGGGCGGGTGGGACGGGCGCGGGGGCGGGATCCGGGGCGCGGGTCGGGGGCGGGCCGCGGGGGCGGAGCGGGGTCGGGCGGCGGCCGCCTCGGGGGACGGGGAAGCGGGTGGGGTTGAGGGGGGTAGCGCCGGGGAAGGGGCTCGGGCACGTACCATGGCGGCATGTCCTTCCTCCGCCGCCACCGCGCCGCCACACCCGCCGGCCCGGACTTCGACGTCCTGGCCATGGACCCGGGGGACTGGCCGGGCAATCTCGGGGCCGGGCTGCTCCCCGCCCCCGACGGCAGCTGCCAGGGCGTCTTCCTCCGCTACGACCTCTTCGGCGGACGCGGACCCGCGATGATCATCGGGAACCTCCCCGAGGGCTCCCCCGCCCGGGACCTCGCCGACGGCCAGGTCCCCTTCGAGGTGGCCCAGCTCCTCGACGCCCTGGAGAACGACGAGGACGTCGAGGTCACCGGCATCGAGGACTGCCCCGTCATGCAGGGCGACAACCTCCTCATCGTCCGGAAGGTCAAGCTCTCCGAGGGCCGGATCAGCTGCGTGCAGTTCGACCGCAGTGACAACGTCCTGGTCACCATCGCCAGCTGGGACCGGCCCATCACGGACGACCTGTACGCCCTGCTGAAGCCGCTCCCGGCCGAGCTCTTCCAGCAGGGCTGAGCCCGGCCCGGGCGGCGGCCCGGACGGCGCTCCGGGCCCCCGGGGTGAGCTACGCGTCCGGCTACGCGTCCGCGATGTCGTTCGCCGCCACGTAGCCGAAGGTCATCGCGGGCCCGATCGTCGAACCGGCGCCCGCGTAGCTGTGCCCCATCACCGCCGCGCTCGCGTTGCCCGCCGCCCACAGGCCCGGGATCACCGAGCCGTCGGCCCGCAGCGCCCGCGCCCGCGCGTCCGTCACGATGCCGCCCTTCGTCCCGAGGTCCCCCGGCACGATCTTGAACGCGTAGAACGGCGGCACCCAGACCGGCGCCAGGCACGAGTTCGGCTGCACGTTCGGGTCCGTGTAGTAGTGGTCGTACGCCGTGTCGCCCCGGTGGAAATCGGCGTCGTTCCCGCTCCACGCCTGCGCGTTGAACCGGCTCAGCGTCGCCCGCAGCGCCGCCGCCGGCACCCCGATCTGGCCCGCGAGCGCGTCCCAGGTCCACGCCTTCTTCGCCGCGCCCGCCTCGTACCACGCGTCCGGGAACGGCAGCACCGGCAGGATGTCCTTGAACAGGTACCTGTTGCGGTAGTTCTGGTCCACGATCAGCCACGCCGGGATGTGCGACCCGGCCGCGCCGCGGTCCTTCTCGTACATCACGTGCACCACATCGCTGTACGGAGCCGCCTCGTTGACGAACCGCGCCCCGTTCCGGTTCACGATCAGCCCGCCCGGCAGGGTCCGTTCGGCGAGACAGAAGTACGGCTCGCCGGGCAGCGGGATCGACGGCCCCCACCAGGCGTCCTCCATCAGCCCCAGCGCCGCCCCGGCGCGTTCGCCCGCCCGGATGCCGTCGCCCGTGTTCTCCTTCGCGCCCACCGACCACTGGGTGCCGATCGGCTGCTGCTGGTACCGCGCCCGCATCTCCCCGTTGTGCTCGAAGCCGCCCGAGCCGATGACGACCCCCTTGCGGGCGCGCACGACGCCCCGTACGCCCTCCTTCTCCACCACCACCCCGGTGACCGCGCCGCCCTCCCGCACCAGATCGACCAGGGGGCTGTTCAGCCACACCGGCACCCCGGCCCGCTGGAGTCCCGCCCGTAGCCCGGTGGCCAGCGCCTGGCCCATGGTCAGCGGCTTCTCCCCGCGCAGCGCCGCCTTCGTACCGCGTGCCAGGCATTCGGTGGAGACCGCCAGGCCCCTGGCGGTCACCGCCGCGAGGTTCAGCCACTTGTAGTCCTGGCTGAAGACCACCATCCCGGCCGGCACCGGCATGTACGCCGGGTTCAGATGGGCGAGTTCCGCGCCGAGGACATGGCCGTCGATCTGGTCCGGTTCGATGGAGCGGCCGTTCGGCAGGCCGCCCGGCAGGTTGGGGTAGTAGTCGCTGTACCCCTCCATGAAGCGGAACCTCAGCGGGCTGTTGGCCATCACGAAGTCCAGCATCCGGGGCCCGTTGGCGAGGAACGCCTGCTGCCGGTCCGCCGGAACGTCGGGCCCGACGACGGCGGAGAGGTACGCGGCCGCCTTGGCCGGCGTGTCCGGCACGCCCGCGCCCAGGATCACCGAGTTGTTCGGCAGCCAGATGCCGGCCCCGGAACGCGCGGCCGAGCCGCCGAAGGTCGGGGCCTTCTCGACCACCAGTACGCTCAGCCCCCGCTTGGCCGCGGTGAGCGCGGCGGTCATGCCGGCCGCCCCGGACCCGACCACGACGACGTCGTACTCGCCGAGCGGGGCTCCGTCGGCGGCCCGCGCGGCGGCGGGCAGCACGGCGGCGGCGAGCACCCCCGCCCCGGTCCCGGCGAGGACCGTCCGCCGGGACGGGAGGGGGGCGTGCGCGCCTTCGGTACGGACGTGTTCGGGACTCGCGGGCATGGGCGGGCTCCAGCGGGTGGGGAGGACGGGGCCGAACCAGCACATCTGATGCTGAATCAGAAAAGGTGTTCGGGGGATCATGTGAAGTCAAGGCATACGTGCCAGTCGAACGGGCCGGACCGCCGATCCCCTCCCGGAAACGGCGAAATCCCGTGGCGCGCACACCCAGGTGTGCCCGCCACGGGATCCCCGTGATCACGCCGTCCTCGTCAGCGCGTCCCCACCGCCGCGCGCACCGCCCTGCGGGCCATCCCGCAGTCGTCGTGCAGGCGGCGCAGCAGCAGCCGCTGCTCCTCGCCCGAGGACAGGGAGCCCGCCTGGAGCGGCTGAGCCGGCGCGGTCGCCTGCATCGAGCGCTGCACCGCCGTCTCGGCCATCCGGATCTCCCGGGTCAGCACCAGCATCAGGTTCACCAGGAACGCGTCCCGGGCCGCCGGACCGGCCGACTGCGCGAGGCGGCTGATCTGGCCGCGGGCGGCCGGCGCGTCGCCCAGTACCGTCCACAGCGTGGCCAGGTCGTACCCCGGCAGGTACCAGCCCGCGTGCTCCCAGTCGAGCAGCACCGGCCCCGCCGGGGACAGCAGCAGGTTCGACAGCAGCGCGTCACCGTGGTTGAACTGCCACGGGGTCCCGGACAGCTTCAGCCCGTGCAGCAGCTTCTGCAGGTCACCGAAGTCCCGGTCGGTCAGGAGCCCCAGCTCGTGGTCCCGGTTGATCCGCCGGGCGTAGTCCACCGGGTGCCCGAACAGCTCCCCCGGCGGCTGCCACTGGTTGACCCGGCACACCGCGCCCAGGGCCGCCCGCAGGTCCGGCCGCGGCGGGGCCTCCACCGGATGACGCTGCAGGGCCGCCACCCGGCCCGCCATCCGCTCGACCACCAGGGTGCAGTTCTCCGGGTCCGCCGCGATCAGCCGCGGTACCCGGACCGGCGGACGGTGCCGGACGAACGCCCGGTACGCAGCTATTTCGTGCCGGTACCGCTCCCGCCACTCCGGCGAATGGTCCAGTAAGACCTTCGCGACGGCGGTCATCCGCCCCGTGGTCCCCACCAGCAGGACCGACCGGCCGCTGCGCCGTAGCACCTGCACCGGTGCGAACTCCGGACAGATCCGCTGCACCGAGGCGAGCGCGGTGCGCAGTTGCGCACCTTGCGGCCCGGACAAGTCGATTCTTCCACTGGGCGGCTGCGACGGGGATCCGGGCGCGCGCCGGGCCCGTACGCCACCCTGGGCCGGAGCCGCCGAGCGGCCGGGATCGAGGTAGGGGCCGCCGCCCGCGGGGATGGTGCGGTGCGGCCGGACCGGTGCGGACACGGAGGACGTTGCTGCGTACATGGCGGTTACGGTTCCCTTCGTGCGCCGACGACTTGCGTACGCCGCCCCGCCGGATCCCGTACTTCACCCTGGGGAGTTCCGCCGGTGAACCGGGTCGGGGAGGCGCATTCCTACCTGACACCGCGCTGCGGGTGGCACACCATCTGGCGGACCCTGGCGAACCCTGGCGAATAGTCGCTCGGCATCTGACGGCGGGCTACTGTCAACTCAGCCGAGAACCTGGGGGCTTGACGTGAGCAAAGGTCCAAACACCCGTCTGAACGACTTGTTCGGCCTGGCCGGCTGGTCGAAGGGCGAACTGGCGAGGATGGTCAACCGGCAGGCGGCGGCCATGGGTCACCACCAGCTGGCCACCGACACCTCGCGGGTGCGGCGCTGGATCGACATGGGGGAGACCCCGCGCGAACCGGTGCCCACGGTACTGGCAGCACTGTTCACCGAGCGGCTCGGTCGTGTCGTGACCATCGAGGACCTCGGGTTCGTACGGCAGCGGCGCACCACCAAACGGCAGTCCGACGGGGCCAAGGAGAACCCCGACGGCCTGCCCTGGGCGCCCGAACGCACGGCCGCGGTCCTCACCGAATTCACGGGAATGGACCTCATGCTCAACCGTCGCGGTCTGATGGGCGCGGGCGTCGCGCTCACCGCCGGCACTGCCCTCAGCAACGCCATGTACGACTGGCTGCGTGCCGACCCCACCCCGGCGAAGGCCGCCCCGGCCTTCGGTGACTCCTTCCAGGCCGACCAGGCGGGCTACGACCGCTACGAGGCCGCCCCGATCGGCTCGCAGGAGATCGAGGCCCTGGAGCGTTCCGTCGAGGTCTTCCGGGCCTGGGACGCCTCCAGAGGCGGCGGCCTCCAGCGCAAGGCCGTCGTGGGCCAGCTCAACGAGGTGGGCGGCATGCTCGCCTACCACCACCCCGACCACCTCCAGCGGCGGCTGTGGGGGGTGGCGGCCAACCTGGCCGTGCTCGCGGGCTGGATGTCGCACGACGTCGGCCTCGAACCCACCGCCCAGAAGTACTTCGTCATCGCCGCGCACGCGGCCCGCGAGGGCGGCGACCGGCCGCGCGCCGGCGAGGCACTGTCCCGCGCCGCCCGCCAGATGGTCCACCTGGGCAAGCCGCACGAGGCCCTCGACCTGATGAAGCTGGCCCAGTCGGGCTCCGGCGAGCAGACCCTGCCGCGCACCCGCGCCATGCTGCACACCATCGAGGCCTGGGCGCAGGCCGCCATGGGCAAGGGGCAGGCCATGCGCCGCACCCTGGGCGAGGCCGAGGACCTGTTCGTGTCCGACAAGGGCGACGTACCGCCGCCGAGCTGGATGCAGAGCTTCGACGAGGCGGACCTGCACGGCATGCAGGCGCTGGCCTTCCGCACGCTCGCCGACCACGACCCCTCCGCCGCCCCGGTCGCCCAGCGGCACGCCATGGAGGCGCTGCGGCTGCGGGCCAGCGGACACCAGCGCTCGCAGATCTTCGACTACATCTCGATGGCCTCCGCCTGCTTCATCGCCGACGACCCGGAACAGGCCGACCGCTACGCCCGGCTGGCCCTGGTCTCGATGAACGAGACCTCCTCGCACCGGACCTGGGACCGGCTGCGCGAGATGTACCGGCTCACCGGCCAGTACGCCGGCTACGCCCGCATCGAGGACCTGCGTACGGAGATCAAGCTGGCCCTCCCCAACAGCCCGACGCCGCAGCACGTCGTCTAGGGCGCGGCAGGTGACCACCGGGCACCCGCACCACGTACCCGTCCCGCACCACGTACCCGTGGAGCGCACGAAGAAGGCCGCGCCGGCCGGCGCGGCCCCGATTTCCCCGGCGGCGGCCGCTACCCGCCGACCCGCGCCACCAGCACGCAGGCGTCGTCCTCGCGCTCGCCCTCGCCGAACTCCTCGATCACCATCCGTACGCAGTCCCGCGCCGACCGGGCCGCCGAGAGCCGGGGCGCGAGCTCCAGCAGCCGCTCGGACCCGTCCGAACGGCCGAACTCGATGCCCCGCGGAGTCAGCCCGTCCGTGTGCAGGACGAGTACGTCGCCCGCTTCGAGCCGCTCCTCCGCCTGCCCGTACGCCGCGCCGGCGGTCGCCCCCAGCAGCACGCCCTCCGGCGGCTGTAGCGAGCGGCCCCGGCCGCGGCGGAACAGCAGCGGAGCCGGGTGCCCGGCCTGTGCCCAGGACAGTACGCGGCGCGCGGGATCGTACCGGCAGCACACGGCCGAACCGAGCGCCGGCTGTACGGAGTTCTCCAGGAGCCGGTTCAGCCAGCCCATCAGCGGGCCCGGCTCGATGCCCGCCATGGCCATGCCGCGCAGCGCGCCCAGCATCATCGCCATGCCGGAGGCGGCGGTGACGCCGTGCCCGGTCAGGTCACCGACCGTCAGCATCGAGCTCCCGTCGGGGAGTTCGAGCGCGTCGTACCAGTCGCCGCCGATCAGCGCGTTGTCCGGGGAGGGCAGGTAGTGCGCGGCCGTGTCCAGGGAGCCGGTGCCGTGCTGCGGGAACCGCAGGGAGCCGCCCCACGGGGGGAGGACGGCTTCCTGCAGTTCGACCGCCAGTCGGCGCTCGGTCCGTGCGATCTCCCGGCGCCGCTGGAGCGATTCCCGGGTTTCGCGCACGGCCCGCTCACTGCGCCGCAGGTCGCTGACGTCGCGGAGCACGGCCCACATGGAGGCCGTGCAGCCGTCGTCGTCGAGGACGGGTTCGCCCCGCATGTGCAGGGTGCGGACCCGGCCGTCGGCCCGGACGATGCGGAACTCGCCGTCCAGGGGCCGTCCGTCCACGAGGCAGGCCGTGACCATCGCGGTCAGCAGCGGCTGGTCCTCGGAAAAGAGGGTGGAGCCCAGTTCGTCCAGGGGCAGTGCGCCCGACTCGGGGGACCGGCCGAAGATCTGGAACAGTTCCTCGGACCAGGTGACCTCATCGGTCAGCAGGTTCCACTCGGCGCTGCCGACCCGGGTCTGCCGGTCCTCGGGCGCGGGAACCGGCCCGGACTCGGCCTGTCCCGGGAACGTGACGAGGTCGGGCGCGGGCGGCAGGCCTTCCTTGAGCCGGCCGAGGTGCTCACCGAGGTCGTCGAGGTGGTGCACGGCCAGATCGCAGAGCGCGCGCTGCCAGCGGCCCTGGGCGTCCTCCTCGTCGTCCGCGACGGTGTCGCGGCGGACCGCGTCCACGTCCCCCCGGAGCCGCCGGGTCTGCGTGATCAGCGCGTCCACCGATCCCGGCTCGGGCGGTTGCGCGGGACGGTCCGCGAACAGGTGGGACGGCATGAGCACTCCGATACAGGCGCGGCGCGGCCAAGTCTGAAGGAAGGACCGCTCACGACTGTGGCACAGCGGGCGAGGGCCCGTAAGGCGTTTGGCAACATCCGTAGAGGCGTTGCTTCTGGCATGTGCCTGCGGCCCTCCGGAGGCTCCTCCGATCGTACGAACGAATCCGGTCAGCCCTTCCGGGGCGTTGCCGCCCGCTGTTCGCCCGCCGGTCGCCCGCCCCCCCGGCGGGGGGATCACACCACGAGCGGGACCGGGTGGATCTCGCTGGCCGGGTGGCCCGTGCGCTCGTGGATCCGCATGACCGCGTCCGCCGAGGGCGCCTCGGACAGGCAGTAGACCGTCCCGGAGGCGGGGTCTGCCCAGGCTCGCTCGAAGTGGACCTTCTCTTCCCCCTCGATCGCCAGATCCGCCTTGTGGGCGGCCAGCAGCTGGTCCGCCGTGATGCCGTGCATGCCGTGGTGGACGTCCATGAACTTCGTCACCGCCGCACACCTCCTCGTTCCGTCTCGGTGCGCAGAACCATTCTTTCTCCATCCTCCGCCCACGGCCGGAAACCGGCCCTCCGGAGGGGCCGGCTCGAAGGTACGGCCGATGCGTACGAGCCGTCCGCGCACCCGGACGGGTGCGCGGCGGTGTTCGCGGACTTCGGGGAAAGACCCCCCGAACGGAGGAACCGGCTCGCCACGCTACGTGCCGGTAACGAACCGGGAGCTCCGCGCCGAGCATCGCCGGCCCACAGGACACAGCCCGCAGAACGGATGAACCATGCCGTAAGTGGCTGATCATGCCTGAATGAGGCGTATCAATGCGAAACGCGTGCTGGTCGGCGAACCGCTCGACACCGCGCGCCTGGGCGAGACCCTGCTGCCGAAACGGCTCGCGCTCCCGATCTTCTGCAGCGACCCGCTCTCCTCGGTGGCCTACGCCACCGAGGAGATCCTGCTGATCCTCGCCCTCGGCGGTGTCACGCTGCTCCACCTCACCTGGTACGCGGCCGCCGCCATCGTCTTCCTGATGGTGGTCGTCGTCGCCTCCTACCGGCAGACCTGCCACGCCTACCCCGGCGGTGGCGGCGCGTACGTAGTCAGCGCCGAGAACCTCGGCCAGACCGCCGCGCTCACCGCCGCCAGCGCGCTGCTCGTCGACTACGTGCTGACCGTCGCCGTCTCGGTGGTCTCCGGAGTCGCCGCCATCACCTCCGCCATCCCCGCCCTGAGCGACCACCAAGTCGGCCTCTCCGTGGGCTTCGTGGTGCTGCTCACCCTGATGAACCTGCGCGGCGTACGGGAGTCGGGGCGGATCTTCGCCATCCCCACCTACGGGTTCGTCCTCGTCATCTACGTCATGTTCGCGGTCGCGGCGGTCCGCTACGCCACCGGCGACACCATCCGCGCCGAGTCCGCCGACCTCCCGATCATCGCGGAGGGCACCTTCACCGGGCTCGGCCTGGTCCTGCTCACCATGCGCGCCTTCGCCTCCGGCTGTACCGCCCTGACCGGTGTCGAGGCGATCAGCAACGGCGTGCCCGCCTTCCGGAAACCCAAGAGCCGCAACGCCGCCAACACCCTGGCCGCGATGGGTGCCCTGTCCGTCACCATGTTCACGGGCATCACCGTCCTGGCCATGGCTTACCACGTCCACGTCGCCGCCGACCCGACCGAACTGGGCCTGCCCGCCGGCACCCCGACCTCCACCGCGCTCGCCCAGATCGGCCGCGCCACCTTCGGGAACTGGCACTTCCTCTTCTACCTGCTCCAGGCCGTCACCGCCGGCGTGCTGATCCTCGCCGCGAACACCGCCTTCAACGGGTTCCCGATGCTCGCCTCGATCCTCGCCAAGGACCGCTACGCGCCCCGCCAGCTCTTCAACCGCGGCGACCGGCTCGTCTACTCCAACGGCGTGGTGCTGCTCGCGCTCGCCGCCGTCGCCCTCATCGTCGCCTTCGACGCCCAGCTGACCCGCCTCATCCAGCTGTACATCATCGGTGTCTTCGTCTCCTTCACCCTGTCCCAGTCGGGCATGGTCCGGCACTGGAAGCGGGAACTCGACTCGCCCGGCACCCCCAGGGAGGAGCGGATCCACATCCACCGCCGGCGCGCCATCAACGCCGTCGGCGCCTGCCTGACCGCGCTCGTGCTCGTGATCGTCCTCATCACCAAGTTCACGCACGGCGCCTGGCTGGTCGTCATCGCGATGCCGCTGCTGTTCGTCGGCATGAAGGGGGTCCGGCGCCACTACGAGACCGTCGCGGCGCAGGTCGCCGTCGCCCCCGGGGTCAGGGCCCGCATGCCCGCCCGCCACCACGTCATCCTGCTCGTCGCCGCCGTGCACGCCCCGACGCTCAAGGCCCTCGGCTACGCGCAGGGGCTGCGGGCCGACACCCTGACCGCGCTGTCCGTCGCCGCCGACGAGGAGGACGCCCGCCGGCTGCGGGAGGCCTGGGCGGAACACGACCCGGGGATCCCGCTGACCCTGCTGCACTCGCCGTACCGGGAGGTGATCGGGCCCGTCCTGGCCCACGTACAGGAACAGGCCGCCGCCGAGGACACCGACGTCCTGTCCGTGGTCATCCCCGAGTACGTGGTGGGCCACTGGTGGGAGCAGCCCCTGCACAACCAGAACGCGCTGCGGCTCAAGGCGCGGCTGCTGTTCACCCCGGGAGTCGCGGTGATCGACGTACCGTACCTGCTGGAATCGGCGAAGCAGGTGCGGTAGCCGCCGCCCGCTGGACCACCGCCGCGTGGGCCAGCGCCAGCTCCACCACCTGCGCCGGATCGGACAGCGACCGGCCGGTCAGCTGCTCCAGGCGGCGCAGCCGGTTCGAGACGGTGTTGCGGTGGCAGTACAGCCGCTGCGCGGCGTACGTCGTCGAGCCCTGGCAGGCCAGCCACGTCCCCAGCGTGGTCAGCAGCACCCGGCAGTCCTCCGGCGGCAGCGCCAGCACCGGGCCCAGCACCACCTGGCGCAGCCGGTCCGCGAGCTCGGCCTGGGCCGCGACGAGCGCCGCCGGGAGCCGCTCGTCCAGCAGGGCCGTGCGCGCTCCGCCCCCGGACCCCGGGGCGGTGCGCAGCGCGAGGTCGGCGAGCCGCCGGGCCCGCGCCAGATCGGCGGGGTCCTCCACCACCGGGCTGATCCCGGCCCGCACCCCGAGCGGCGCGAGCCCCTCCCGCAGCGACTCCAGCGGCAGGTGGCCCAGCTCCACCAGGGCGCTCTCCCCGTCGGCCCGGATCCGCCGCAGCACGCGCGGGGCGCCGGACCCGGACTCCAGGCCCTCGCTGCCGGAGCCGCCCGGCCCCAGGACGACCACCGCGAAGCGGCCGCGCTCCGGCAGGCCCAGCTGTGCGGCGGCCTCCGCGGCCGTCCCGGTGCCGTCCAGCAGCGCGTCCAGCAGGGCCGCCCGGTACGCGCGCTCGCGCTCGCCGCGCGCGGCCTCGGCCTGCCGGTACGCCTGCGAAGCGGCGTCCGTCATCTGGTCCAGTACGTCCCACAGCGCCGCGGCTCCCGGCAGCAGCCGGGGCAGCGCGGCCCGGTCGTGCGCGGCCACCGCCTCGACGAGGGTCTGCCACAGCATCCGGCCGCTGTGGCGGTAGGTGCGCAGCAGGGAGTCGAGCGGCAGCCCCTGCTCGGCGCGGAGCCTGCCGGTGGCCCGGGCGTCGGCGATCTCGGGCGCCAGCCCGCGCCCGCTGCGGACCAGGCCCTCGACGGCCTGGCGCAGGGTCAGGTGGATCCGGTCGCGCAGCTCGGCCCGCCCGAGCAGCGCGGCGTACGCGGGATCCTCGGCCAGGGTCCGGTCGGCGAGCCGGTCGGCCGTCACGGCGATCCGGCGGGCCAGGTCCTCGCGTATCTGCTCGATGATCCGATCCATGACCGGCAGGGTGACACGGGGGAGGGGGCGCTGGGGAGGGCCCGAACCGCGCCACGTCCGCTAGCGTGTGCGAAGCACTGCGCGTGCAGTGCTTCGACATGCCGGCTCAGCCGCCCCGCCGGGCCCGTCCCCCGGGTCCGGTGCGACGAGCCCCTCACGCCCCAGGGACCCGCCCATGCGCCAGAATCCGGAGCGCCGCGCCGCGCTGCTCGACGCCGCGATCGAAGTGCTGGCCGCCGAGGGCTCGCGAGGCCTGACCCTGCGCGCGGTCGACAAGGAGGCTGGCGTACCGACCGGCACGGCCTCGAACTACTTCGCCAACCGGGCCCAGCTGCTCGTCCAGATCCTGCACCGCACCCGGGAACGGCTGGTTCCCGACCCGGCCGAACTGGCCGGCCCGCTGGACACCAAGGTGCTGCTCGGCCAGCTCCTCGCCCGGATGCGGCGCGAGCGCAGCGTCCACATCGCGATGCTGGAGCTGCGGCTGGAGGCGACCCGGCGCCCCGAGCTCCAGGCGGAGGCCGCCCGGTTCCAGGGCGCCGAACTGGAGGCGAACGTCGCCTGGCACCTGGAGGCGGGCCTGCCCGGGGACCGGCAGGGGGTCGTCCTGATCTACCTGGCGATGCTGGGCCTGATCGTGGACGACCTGACCGTTCCGGCGGTCCTGGAGCCCCATCCCGTGGAGGGGCTCATTGAGGCAATGGTCGAGCGCCTCCTCCCGGATCCGCCCGCGGAGTGACTATCGTGCCGGTGGGGGAAGACCGGACACGGGAGGACACCGTGCTGACAGCCGACATATCGGACGCCGTCGGGGACACGGGCGGCAGCGGCATCCAGTGGCTCGCCCACTGGGACGGCTGGTTCGTCAGCCTGACCTTCGCCCGGGGCATAGCGCCCGAGGAACTCGCCGCGCGGCTCGGCGCGCTGCCCGGCATCCGCCCCGGCCCGCTGGGCGCCTCGGACGCGTGGAGCATGGCCGGCGAGACCGTGGACGGCGACGGCGTGGCCCGCGTCGGCCGCTGGGGCGGCTGGTCCTTCGCCGTCGAGCACGGCATGCCGTCCGGCGCCGAGCGGCTCGCCGAGGTCTCGTGGGGCGGCGTCGAGGCCGTCCACCTGGACCCGCAGCCCGACCACCCGCCGCGGCAGTTCGCGTACGCCCGGGACGGGGAGCTGCTGTGCTGCTTCGGCCTCGGCGAGGAGTGCTGGCGGGGCGGCCACCAGCCGGACCTCCTGCTCCCGGAGCTGGTCGCGGCCAAGATCCTCCTGCCGGACGGCGCCTGCGCGCGCCCCGAGGACGAGCCGTGGGAGGAGCGCGACCGGCTCACCCTCGCCGTACTGGAATCCCGCTTCGCGCTGGCCCTGCCGAGGCACCTGGTCGAGGACGCCCCGCTCCCGGCCTTCGTGACCTGCACGCGGTAGCGGTGGCGGAGGCGGCCGCGCCGACGGAGCCGCCGCCGCGCGCCCGGTCTCCACGCCCACCTTTCCCGTTCGCCCCTCTCGGGGGCGCGTTCCGGGCAGGATGGAGAGCCGCAGGGCGCTGGCCCGGCGTGCGGTGATCTTATGCTCAGGTTTAAGCGCGTCCGCTGGTTTTGCGGCCTGTGACCCACTTTGATGGGTTCGCCAGGCCTCGTACCGGAGCAGGGGGATCACTCATGGGCGCCGATCACAGCCAGAAGGACAGCACACCCACCCTCATCGGTTCCGTGCAGCGCGCGCTGCGCCTCGTCGAGGCGATGCACGCGGAGGGCGAAGCGACGGCGAAGCGCTTGTCGCGGGTGACCGGAATCCCGTTGCCGACCGTCTACCACCTCCTCCGCACCCTCAGCCACGAGGGATATGTGCGGCGCGAGCACGGGGCGTTCAGGCTCGCGGAGGACCTTCCGCTTGCTTCGTGAGCAGAAGTGGACGGGTTCCGGCCAAGCTGCTTAGCACACCTGTGCATGTTCCAGCGGAAAATGCCAGAACGCCCTTTCGTACTGTGGAACTTGAGTAAGTTCCCTCCTGTCGCGCCGTACGACCGTGCACCCAGCACGTCTGGCCGGGAGGGGAGCCCGCGTGCCCGGGATCGACGAATGCCTGCTCGAAGCCATGACCCTGCCCGGGGCGCGGGGTGCCGCGCTGGTCGACTGGAGCAGTGGACTGGCCCTCGGCACCGTCGGGGAATCACCCGTGGGGGACCACGAGACCACCGCCGCGGAAACCGCCGAACTGGCCCGCGCCGCCGCCGAGTACGAGTCCTTCGCCCCGGCGGCACCGGAAACCGGAACCCCCGACCCGGCAGGTCCGCCGCTGGAGGACCTGATCGTCACCACCCGCACCGGCTACCACGTCCTGCGCTTCGTCGAGACGAGCTTCGACAGCAGCGTCTTCCTCCACCTCTGGCTCGACCGCGCCGACGGAAACCTCGCCCTCGCCCGCCACCGACTCCGCGCCCTCGCCGAGGGACTGGTACTCAGATGACCCCCTCCACCCTCCCCGGTATCTCCGTTGAGGTGTCCCCCTTGCTCACCCGGCTCGCCGCCGAACGCGCCACCGGCGCCCTCCTCCGCGACCGCGGCACCCTCTTCCTCGAAGACGGCCGCATCGTCCATGCCGAAAGCCCCGCCACCCCCGGACTCGACGTCCTCCTCACCACCGGCGGCGGACTCGCCCCCGAGCGCTGGCGGGAGGCCGTCGACCGGGCCGGCGCCCGCCGGCAGGTCGCCCGCTTCCTCGTCGACAGCGGCGGGCTCGCGGGAGGTGAACTGGAAATCTGCCACCTCGCCGCGATATTCGACGCCGCCTTCTTCGCCCTCTCCCCGGGCAGCGGCCCCTCCCGCTTCCGCCGCGGGGCCACCCACTGGATCGGATCCATGCGCTCCGTCCCCGCGGCCGCCGTGGAACGCGAGACCCGCCGCCGCCGAGAACTCCTCGACGCGGTCTGGCCCTACCCGCTGCTCGACACCGCCCCGGTGGTGCCACGGGCCGCCGCCCCCGGCCAGACCGTCACCGCACGCCAACGGCTCCTGCTGGCGCAGGCGGACGGCATACGGACGCCGGCCGACCTCGCCTGGGTGCTGGGCCGGCCGGCCTTCCACACGCTGCTCGACGTACGCAGACTCGCGGCGGCCGGACTGGTCGACACCCCGCACGCTCCCGCTCCGGCACCGGTGGAAGCGCCGCTGCCCGACTGGATGACCCAAGCCCAACCTCCGGACGTGGCGCTGCTCCGCCGGTTACGCGACGCACTGGAGGCAAGCCTGTGAGGCTCCCGCTGCGACCGGTCCTGCGCACCGAACGCTCCGAGCGGAGGCAGCCCGAAAGGAGTAAGGCCGACATGAGTACGGCGATGGTGTCCGCCGAGTCCGAAGCCGAGATACTCGCCGAGCTCCGCCGGCTGCGCGCCCGCGTCCCCCAGCTCACCGGCGCCCTCGCCGCGAGCGTCGACGGCCTCGTGCTCGCCCAGGACAGTGCCTCCGCCGAGGCGGAGGCCGTGGCGGCCCTGACCGCCGCCGCCCTCGGCGTGGCCCAGCGGCTCAGCGACAGCACCGGCCAAGGCGGCTTCCGTGAACTCCTCGTCCGCGGCGAACACGGGTACGTCGCCACCTACGCGGCCGGCGAAGCCGCCGTCCTCACCCTCATCGCGCAGCCGCGCGTCAACGTCGGCCGCCTCCACCTGGAAGCGCGCCGCTCCAGCGTCCGCATCGCCGAGCTCATAGAGCACAGCCTCGGCCGCCGGGGCCCGGGTGCGAACCCCCCGGGCGCCCCGCCGGCCTGAGCCCCCCAGACCACCCCTCGCAGTACCGAAATCCAGGACAGTTCAGCAGTTCAACGAGAAAGAGGAATCCCTCATGGTCAACGTGGAGACCGCCCTCAAGGAAGCCACCACCACCATCGAAGGCGCGATCGGCGCAGCCCTCGTCGACTACGGCAGCGGCATGGCCCTCGGCACCATCGGTGGCGGCAAGGACCTTGACCTCGCCGTGGCCGCGGCGGGCAACACCGACGTGGTGCGCGCGAAGGTCCGCACCATGGAGATGCTGGGCCTCAAGGACGAGATCGAGGACATCCTGATCACCCTCGGCGGCCAATACCACCTGATCCGGCTGATGAAGGCGCGGGGATCCGACGGATTCTTCCTCTATCTGGCCCTCGATCGGGGCAGGGCGAACCTCGCGATGGCGAGGCACCAGCTGAAGAAGATCGAAAACGATCTGGAGGTGTAGGGCCGCAGGCCGCCGTCACAGCGCGTTCCAGGATGAAAGACGGACCGGTCCGGGCCGACCGATGAGTTTCGGTCCCGGCTCCGGTCTGTAGGTGCGGGACGCTGGTCCCGCACACACTCTGGAGGCAGTCATGAGCGTCAGCGGCAAGGGCTTCACCACCTGTCTGTGGTTCGACGGCGACGCGGAAGCCGCAGCCGACTACTACATGTCGGTGTTCAAGGACGGCAGGATCGGCCGCATCGGCCGCTACAACGAAGCGGGCCCCGGTACGGCCGGCGAGGTCATGGTCGTCGAGTTCGAGATCAACGGACAGAAGTTCGTCGGCCTCAACGGCGGACCGCAGTTCCCGTTCACCGAGGCCATCTCCTTCCAGATCCACACGGAGGAGGAGGCCGAGTCGGACTACTACTACGACGCGCTCACCGGGGACGGCGGCCAGGAGTCCGCCTGCGGCTGGGTCAAGGACAGGTTCGGCGTCTCCTGGCAGGTCATCCCGCCGGGCGCCATCGAGCTGATCTCCGACCCCGACCCGGAGCGGGCGGCCCGCGCGACCGCCGCCATGATGAAGATGAAGAAGCTCGACGTGGCGGAGCTGCGGCGGGCCGCCGACGGCGCCTGAACGGCGCCCGCGTCCTTCGGCGGCCTCAGGGCCTCAGTGGCGGGACCAGCCGCTCGTGACCCGGTCCCACAAGGAGCGGGTCGCGCCGAAGCCGCTCTCGTGCACCCAGACATGCGTGCACGACGGGCACTGCAGGTTCAGCAGGCTGCCGGTGTTGGACAGCATGTAGCGCCAGTGCTCGGAGCAGGTGCGGCGCTGCTCGCACGGCTCGCAGCCGCGGGCGTCGTCACAGCTCGGGCAGGCCACCCACGCCCGGCGTCCGATGTCCGCCTGCGGGTCAAGCGGCAGCACGGCCGCCCCCGCGCCGCGGCAGCACGCCGGCCGCGACGAGGTCGTCGTAGAGGCGCTGCTGGTCCGCGTCGAGACCGGAGTACAGCAGGTCGTACGCCGCCTCTTCGCCGCGCAGCACCTCGATCGGGTCCCAGTCGGGGCCGATGGCGGCCAGGACCTGGGCCTGCCGGAGCGCCTCCTGCGCGGTGAGGTCGACGGCGAAGTCGACCAGCTCGGGGGAGCCGGGCCGGCCGGCGCCGTCCGGGCCGGTGGGGGGTGTGGGGGAGGGAGCCATACAACGAACTTAGGTAACCCTTCCTTCTCCGGGCAAGAGGGGGTGGGAGATGTCACAGCCGCCCGGGACGGGCTCCCGGGCGGTGCGCGCGTTGTGTTCCAAGATCCACATCGGTGAGACTGCGCGGTATGACAAGGGAAAGAACGGGCCGGATCATCGGCGCGAGCTTCGGGCTCGCCTTCATCCAGGTGAACGCGGGCGCCCTGCCGGTCGCCGCGGGCACCGCGCTGCGGGTGCTGGCGGTGGCCGCCTTCGTCGCTCTGCTGATCACGCTGCGCCGCGCGCCCGCGTCCGGGCCCGCGCCCCGGCCCGAGGCGGCCGCCGAGGCCGCGCCGGCCGTGCACTTCGGGCGGCGCTACCGGTACGTGGTGGCCGCCGAAGCGGTCGTCGGCGTCGCCGGCATCGTGGTCATCAACAACGTGCTGCACACCCCGCGGGCCACGGTGGGCTGGATCGCCCTCGTGGTCGGCGTGCACTTCTTCGGCCTCGCGGTCGTCTGGCGGATGCCTGCGCTCCACCTGCTGGGCGCGGGGCTGTCCGGGTGCGGCGCCGCCGGGCTGGCGCTGGCCGCCGCCGGAGCCCCGCAGGCGGCCGTCGCCGCCGTCGCGGGAGTGCTCCCGGGCGCGCTGCTGCTCGGATCGGCCTGGTGGAAGGTGCGCGGCGACGCGGAGCCCCGCCGCGCCGCCACCCCCAGCTCCGGCGCGGCCGTCAGCTGACCCGCGCACCCCGCCGGGGCCCGGGCGCGGCCGAAGCCGGCGCCCGCTGGGCTGGTGCCTGCTGGGCCGGCGCCCGCTGGGCCGGCGCCCGGCTGGGCCCTGTCGTCATGCCGGCGCCCGGGCCGCGGCGCCCGGCGCCGCACGGCACCGGACTTAGGCGGCAGGCCCTACGCGGCGATCCGGGTGAGGAGGGCCGGTAGGGCGGTGCCGATCGGTTCGCGGATGACCTCGTCGGCCAGCTCGTCGTACGGGGTCTCCTCCGCGTTCACGATGATCAGCCGGGCCCCCGCCGTCGCGGCCATGCCGGCCAGCGAGGCGGCCGGCTGCACCTGGAGCGTCGTCCCGACGGCGATGAAGACCTGACACCCCTTGGCCACGGCCACGGCCTGCGCCAGTACCTGCGGGTCGAGCCGCTCGCCGAACATCACGGTCGCCGACTTCAGGATCCCGCCGCACGCCAGACACGCGGGATCCGGTTCCCCGGCGGCGACCCGGGCCAGCGCCTCCTCCATCCCCGACCGGGCGTGACAGGCCGTGCAGAGCACCGACCGGGCGGTGCCGTGCAGCTCGAAGACCTTGCGCGCGGGCATCCCGGCGAGCTGGTGCAGCCCGTCCACGTTCTGGGTGATCACCCGGACCGGGGTCCCGCCCCGCTCCAGCTCCGCGACGGCCCGGTGCGCGGCGTTCGGCCGCGCCCCGAGGGCGCCGATCTCGGCGCGCATCCGCCAGGAGCGCCGCCGGATCTCCGGGTCGGCCATGTAGTACTCGTACGTCACGAGCTTCTCGGCATCCGGGTCACGCCGCCACAACCCCTGGGGCCCCCGGTAGTCCGGAATCCCGGAGTCGGTGGACATCCCGGCCCCACTGAACACTGCGACAAGCGGCTTTCCCATGATCCGACCCTACGTACGGCCCGCGTCCCCCCGCGAACGGATTAACCTCCGCCCCCGCAAGCGGCGCGCCGCCGGATGGTCGTGTCTGCGGTGAATCCCGCCCGCCACCGGAGTGAGATCCGCCCCGCGCCCCTCCTGCGCAGCCGCCCGGGCGGTTAAGAAACGGGGCATGAAGCCCCTGACGCACATCCTCGGCGCCCTGCTCGTGACCGTCCTCGCCGCCGCCCCCTCCGCGGCGGCGACAACGGTCACCGCACCGGCCCCGCCCCACGACGCCGCCCAGATCAGAACCTTCCTCACCGATTTCTACGGCCATCACGGACCCTCCGAGGCCAACCGCTACGACCGGATCTCCCAGGCCCTCAGGGACAAACAGCAGCAATCCGATGTCGACGTGCTGTTGTGCTCCCGGAGCACCCCGGAGCAGATCGAGGTCGGCGCCGTCACCGTCGCCCCGGGAGCGCGCGTCGGATGGGCCACCGTCACCACCCACTGGGGCCGCGGAGCCGAGGCGCGCACCGACACCTTCACCGCGTACGTCCGCCTCGACTCCCGGCCGATCAGGCTCGACGACGTGATCTGCGCGGGCTGACGGCGCGTACTCCGGTCTCACGCCGGCCGGTTGGCACCAGCTGCCGGGGCCGCCGCGCATCTGGTACAACACCCGACATGACGGGATTCGAGATCACCGGCGCCAGCGCCGCAGACATGGAAATGATCCGCGCCTGGGCCGATGAGGAGGGCTGGAACCCGGGCGACACCGACCGCTTCGCCTTCGCGGTCGCCGACCCCGAGGGCTTCCTCGTCGGCCGTCTCGACGGCGAACCGGCCGCCTGCATCTCCGCCGTCCGCTACGGGGCCGGCTTCGGGTTCATCGGTTTCTACATCGCGCGCCCCGCCTTCCGTGGCCGTGGATACGGGATCCGGCTGTGGCAGGCCGGGATGGAGCGGCTCGACGGGCGGCTCGTCGGCCTGGACGGGGTGGTCGACCAGCAGGACAACTACCGCAAGTCCGGGTTCCGTTCGGCCTGGAACAACGTCCGCCACGAGGGTGTGCCGCAGGGGGCCGCGCTCGATGCGGCGGGCACGGACGGTGCGGACGGCGTGGAGATCGTGGACGCCGCCACCCTCCCCTTCCGTCAACTCGCCGCGTACGACCGCAGGTTCTTCCCCGCGTCCCGTGACGCCTTCCTCTCCGCCTGGACCGGCCTCCCGGGCCGCACCGCCCTCGCCGCCGTCCGGGACGGGCGGATCGAAGGGCTCGGAGTGATCCGCCCGTGCAGCTCCGCCTCCCGGATCGGACCGCTGTACGCCGCGACCCCGGGGGTGGCGGCCGCCCTGCTGCGGCGGCTCGCGGAGCACGCGCCCGGTGGGGAGGTCGCCGTGGACGTACCCGACGTGAACCGGGCCGCCACCGCCCTGTTCACCGGCCTGGGCCTGGTCCCCACCTTCGAGGCGGCCCGCATGTACACGGGCCCGGCCCCGGAGCTCGATCTGGCCGGCCTGTACGGGGTCACCAGCCTCGAACTCGGCTGACATCCGCGGGGCCGGGTCCGGAGCCGGGGCCGGGCGGCGGTCGCACGGCGCCGCCCGGCCCCTCTCCTCGTCGATACCGCGGGACGTCGCCGGACGCCGCGGGACGTCAGAAGCCGAACAGCGCCCCGGTGGTGTTCCGCAGGCCGCACGGGTTGCCGAAGGTGTACGAGTAGCTCATCCGGTGGCCCTGCCACACCCCGTCGGCTGTCACGGTCACGGGGTTCCACTCCCTGGTACACGCGGCGCCCCTGCCGGGCTTCGCCACCGCGTCCAACCGGTCGGAGTTCGCCCGCAGTTCGGCGCACGCGGCGGCGGGGGACGGGTGCGTGCCGCCCGGCCTCGGTGCGCAGACGAGGGTCACCGCGCGCAGCACCGTCCCGCTCGCGGCGTCCTCCCCGGCGGTGATGCCGAGCACGAGCGCCGACGGCGCGTACAGGCTTGCCGTGCCGGAGGGTGCGGCTCCGGCCGTTCCGGGCCAGGCCAGCGCGGTGAGCGCGGTGAGAGCCATGGCGGCGGAACCGAGTCCGAGACCCCTTGCGATGGACCGCATTTCGAACACTCCCTTGGGTTCGCGTTTCGGATAACGGACGGGAGTCTTGCGCACACGGGCTGTGAACGCCCGTTCGGACCCCTATTTCTCGTCACCGATCGTGAGCGCATGAGTGCAGTCCGCAGCGGTGCCGGGATGCTGACCTGTGGGGGAGCGCACGGCGGAAACGGCCGAACACACCCCCAGAAGCCCTTCGCGCGCCCCCTCGGGGGCCCGCTCTAGCCCGCGATGGCGTGCGGGGCGTAGAGGTCGATCAGGCGGGTCCGGGTCTGCTGGAGCCGCAGCGCGAGGACGCGCCCGACCCAGTGCCCGATGGCGGAGCCGAAGGCGGGATCGGCGTCCATCAGCACGCGTACGGTCGTCGCGTCGAACTCGTACGCGCGGACCGGTGTCATCGCCTCGGCGCTCAGCTGCCACACGTACGGCGGGAACAGCCAGGACCAGCCGACCAGCTCACCGGGGCCGAGGCTCTCGATCGGCGTGGGCCGGCGGCTGGGCATGGGGACCTCCAGGGTCATCGTGCCGGAACGCACGATCCAGAAGGACTCCGCGCGGGCGCCTTCGTCGAAGACCCGGGCGCCCTCCGGGAAATTGACCTCGCGGGCGTGGGACATGAGCCGTCCACGGTGCTCGGTGGACAGGACGGCGGCGATCCGTACAGGGGAAGGTGTGCTCACGACGGCCTCCGATCACGACCCCCCGGGACGCTCCTGCTCCCCCCAGTGTCGCCGAATCCCGGCGATCCAGGGCCGGCCCGTCACCGATCGGTGCGTCGCGGCCGCCCGGCGGCCCTGAACGGGCCGCGGCGAGGCCCGGCGCCCCCGGCGACACCCGCCCGGCACCTCGACGCCCGTCGGCGGTCGACCTCGCGCCCGCCGGCCCCCACCCGGCGGCCCGCGCCCGCCAGCGGCCGCCTGTCGGCCCGTGCCCGTGCCCGCGCCCGGCGGCCCGCGGCCGGGGGCGCCGCGAACCTAGTCCTCGGCGTTCGCCTCCAGGCAGGCCAGTTCCATCGCGTCGAGCACCGCCTCGTGGCTGCGCCGGCTCAGCTCCGCCACGTTCTCGATCTGGGCCGTCGCCCAGGCCGCCAGGGTCATCACGAGGACGCGGAGGCCGTCGGTGCCGTGCTCGGCGAGGATCGCGTCCGCCACCAGCATGGCCTCCTCGGGCACCTGCTCAGGGGGCTCCATACCGGCCAGCCCGCGCAGCATCGCGAGCGTGCGGCGCGAGATCTCCGGGGTCATCCTCGCAAGCCGCATGTCTTCTTCGTCGTCCATCCGCCCCACCCTCCCGTGCCGTGCCCAACCCTGAGGGCACGGTAGGCCCGCCGGGCGCCGCGCGGGGCCGTTTCGACAGGGTGACCCTGTGTGAAGGGGTGGCGAGGGCCGCGTCCGGTTGACGGGACTCCGGGCCCGCACGGCCCCGCCAGGGGCCCGAAAGTGCCCGCGCGCGTGGCTTCCGCTCCAGCTGACCGGCCGGTAACTTGACCGCGGCAATCCCCGACGTCCGGCCCCTGTCAGGAGCGAGATGCAGAACCACCTCTTACGCGCGATACCGGGCGTCCTCATGCTCCTGGCGGGGCTCCTGCCCGCCGTGGCGGCGACCCCGGCGGCCGCCGCTGCCGCCCCCGCGCCCGCCGTCGCGCCCGCCTGGACGGCGCCGCTGTCCACCCGCGGCCGCTACATCGTGGACGCGAACGGCGACCGGTTCCGCCTCCGCTCCGGCAACTGGGACGGAGCCCAGGGCTCCTGGAACGGCTCCGGCGACCGCAACGATCCCGCGACCCACCACAGCGGCCAGGACTCCCACGGCATCCCGCTCGGACTCGACCGGGTGCCCCTGCCCACCCTGCTGGCCGACTTCCGCGCCCTCGGCCTCAACAGCATCCGGCTGCCGTTCTCCAACGAGATGCTCCGCACCGCCGCCCCCGTCCCCGATGCGGCCGTCGCCGCGAACCCCGCCCTGCGCGGCCGCACCCCGCTCCAGGTCTACGACGCGGTCGTCGCCGCCCTCACCGACGCCGGGTTCGCCGTCATCCTGAACAACCACACCGGCACCACCCGCTGGTGCTGCGGCCTCGACGGCAACGAACGCTGGAACAGCGGCCGCTCCACCGCTCAGTGGGCCGACGACTGGGTGTTCCTCGCCCGCCGCTACCGCGACAACCCGCGCGTGGTCGGCGTGGACCTCTACAACGAGGTGCGCCGCGACGTCTTCGACGACCCCAACTGGGGCCTCGGCGACGGCCACGACTGGCACGCGGCCGCCCAGGAGGCCGCCGACCGGATCCTCACCGAGGCCAACCCGAACCTGCTCATCGTGATCGAGGGCATCAACTGGACCGGCATCCCCGTGGACGGCTTCGCCCACGGCCGCCCCGCCCTCGCCCCCGTCCGCACCCTCTCCCACACCCTGGCCGTCTCCCACAAGCTCGTCTACGCCGCCCACTTCTACGGCTACACCGGCCCCCACCACAGCGGCGCCACCGGCATCGGCGAGACCAGCGACCTCCGCTACCAGGACATGACCCCGGCCCAGCTCGAACAGACCCTCTACGACCAGGCCTTCTTCGTCTCCGCCGAAACCGGTACGCACTTCACCGCACCCGTGTGGATCAGCGAGTTCGGCATCGGCGCCGACGAGACCGGCGCGAAGCCCCGCGCCTGGTTCGAGAACCTCACCGGCTACCTGACCCGCGCCGACGCCGACTTCGCCTACTGGCCCCTGGTCGGCTGGAGCACCACCGCGCAGGGCGCCCCGGGCGGCGACAGCTGGGCGATGCTCCGCTACGACAACACCGGCCGCCGCTCCGGCGTACCGGACCCGGCGGACTGGCGCACACGGCCGTGGACCGGGCTCGCGGGCACGGCGGGCCGCACCGGCGCGATCCCCGAAGCCCCCGCCTGGTACCAGCTCGACATCGACCACCGCGACCACAACGCCTCGCTGCTCACCAGGGCCGCCGGGGACTGGGACAGCGGCGCCCGCAAGGCCGTCTGCCCCGACGGCTCCCGGCTGGCCGGCCTCGCCCACACCGGCGGCCGGGGCCTGTGCGCCGGCTCCGGCCTGCGCGCCCCGACGGGCGGGAACACGGTGGTCCGCGACGAGGCCCACGTCCCGCCCGGCGGGGACTGGGCGAGCGGGTACACGAAGCTCCAGTGCCCGGCCGGGCAGTACCTGACCGGCTACAGCCTGCGGGGCGAACGCGTCTCGGCGGCCCTGTGCGCCCCGGCGCGCACCGCCCTCCCGGCGGCGGCCGGCCGTACGGTGTGGTTCGACCGCGGCGACAACCGCCCGCCCGGTGCGGGCGGCGGCGAGTTCGCGTACGGCAACTACAAGGGCCAGTGCCTGCTCACCGAGTACGCGGCGGGCATCGCCTTCACCACCCGCGCCGCCTCCCGCCAGGGCCCGGCGGCCCTCCTGTGCCGCCCCCTTCCGGCCGGGTGACCGGGGCGGAGCCGCTTCGGGGTCCGTCCGTTCACGCCCGGGCGGTCCCCGTGGCCGGCCCCGCGGCGGCGATCAGCGACGGCAGGTCGCGCATGTCGGTGAAGACCACCGTGCCCGGTCCGGCGAGGGCCTCCGCCGGGGTCAGCCCGCCCGCGTAGCCGAAGGAGCGCATGCCCGCCGCGCGGGCCGCCTCGACGCCCGGGCGGCTGTCCTCGACCACCACGCAGGCCGCCGGGTCGACGCCCATCCGCCGGGCGGCGTGGAGGAACAGGTCGGGGGCGGGCTTGCCCCGGGAGACCTCGGTGGCGCTGTGGATCCGGCCCTCGAACCGCTCGTACAGGCCGGTGCGGCCGAGGGTGTGCCGCATCTTCTCGTGCGAGCCGCTGGAGGCCACGCAGGTCGCCAGGGTGATCGCGTCGAGCGCCTCGGGCAGGCCGTCGACCGGGGTGAGCCCCGCGTCCACCGCCTCCGCGTGCAGGGTCACGAACCGCTCGTCCCACACCCGCGCCGCCTCGGCGCCGATCCGGGCGGCCACCAGCTCCCGTATCGAGGCGCTGGAGCGGCCGATGAACCGGCGGACCACCTCTTCCTCGGTGAGCGGCCAGCCGAGTTCGGCGCCGAGCGCGACGTTCACCCGGGCGGCGATCCGCTCGCTGTCGACGAGCACCCCGTCGCAGTCGAAGATCACGAGCTCGACGGCTGCGGTCGGTGCGGTCGGTGCCGTCGGTGCGGTTGGCCGGATCGGATCGGACGGGGTGGTCTCGGTCGGCAAGATCATGTGGGAAGGATAGGCCGGACCGCCCGAGCCGGGTAAAGTCCCGCATCCCGTGGGCATCCGATGGGTCAAGTGGGGTGTCCGCCGGGCCGAATCGACCTAGAGTGCGGCCAACGCCTATGACCGTTCGGCCGTTCGCACGATCGGTTTCACGCCAAGAGCCAACGGTCCACGGCCCACGGCCCACGGTCGGTCATACGGCGGCGCGGCGCGCTCCCGTGCGCCGTGCGCGTACCAATCGGCACACCGAACTGGGGGGTTCATGCGTAGATCCAGAAGGTTGGCGGCCGCTCTCGCCCTGTCCCTGGCCGGCACCGGCGCGGCCGTGGGCCTCGGCCTCGCCCCGCAGGCGGCGGCACTCACCCCGCCCGTGGCCTTCACCGCCGACCCGCTGTCGACCTGGCAGCCCAACGGCGTCGTCTGGGCCCTCGCCGAGGCGGGCGGCACGGTCTTCGCCGGCGGCACCTTCTCCGCCGTGCGTCCGCCCGAGGGCGCCGGCGGCAGCGAGCAGCAGGCGGTGAACTTCGTGGCGCTCGACGCCGCGACCGGAGCCCCGACCTCCTGCAAGCTGTCCTTCACCGTCGGCGGCGGCACCGCCACCGTCCGCGCGCTCACCCTCTCGCCGGACAAGCGGACCCTGTACGCGGGCGGCTACTTCGGGGCCGTCAACGGCACCCCGGTCTCCAGCCTGGCCGCCATCGACGTGGCGACCTGCACCGTCAAGCCCACCTTCCGGCCGGCCTTCGCGGCCACCGTACGGGCCCTCGCCGTCACCGGTGACACCGTCTACGCGGGCGGCGACTTCCTCACCGTCGCCGGCCAGCAGCGCGAGCGCTTCGCCGCCGTCGACGCCACCGACGGGACGCTGCGCCCCTTCGTCGCCAACGCCGACGAGCCCGGGCGCGCCGTCGAGGTCACCCCGGACGGCGAACACGTCGTCCTCGGCGGTGACTTCTTCACCCTCAACGGCACGGACACGCACGCGCTGGCCGTCGTCGACGCCACCAGCGGCGCCCTGACCAAGTCGTACGCCGGCTTCATCGAGAGGAGCTCGGTGGTCAAGGACATCGCGACCGACGACACCGGCTTCTACACCGCCAACGAGGGCACCGGCGGCGGGGTCTTCGACGGCCGCATCGCGCTCAACCTCAGCGACTTCAACCAGCGCTGGCGCGACACCTGCCTCGGCGCCACCCAGGCCGTCCTCCCGTACCGGAGCGTGCTCTACAGCGCCTCCCACGCGCACGACTGCTCCAGCGTCGGCGAGTACCCCGACGGCCAGCGCCACCACCTGCTCGCCCAGCCGACCAGCGGCACCGGCAAGCTCGGCTGGGCCCCCGACACCAACGACGGCATCGGCGAGGGCATCGGCCCGCGCGTGATGGCGGTCGGTTCCAAGGGCGGCGTCCAGTACCTCTGGGTCGGCGGCGAGTTCACCACCGTCAACGGGGCGGCGCAGCAGAGTCTGACCCGCTTCTCCTCCACGGGGGACACCGGCGCGCCCACCGTGCCCGTCGCCAGCGCCGTCAGCGTCAAGCCCGGTGAGGTCCAGGTGCGCTGGCGCACCAGCCTCGACCTGGACGACAGCGCGCTGACCTACCGGATCTACCGCAACGGCGCGGCGACGCCCGTCGCCACCGTCACCGCGGACTCGCTGTTCTTCAAGCGCCCGCAGGCCTCCTGGACGGACACCACCGTCACCGCGGGCCAGTCGTACACCTACCGGGTCACCGCGAGCGACGCGGCGGGCAACACCAGCGCCCTGTCCGGGACGGCGAGCGTGACGGTACCGACCTCGGTGGACGGCTACCCGAACGCGGTCCGCGCGGACGGCGCCCAACTGTACTGGCGCTATGACGAGTCGGCGCTGCCCTTCGTCGCGGACTCCTCCGACGGCGGGAACCAGAGCGGGGTGCACCTGAACGGGCCCGCCCTGCGCCAGACGCCCGCGGCGGTCACCGGCGCGAGCACGGCGATCGGCTTCAACGGCACGGACAACCGGGTGTACGCGGACAAGCGCCAGAGCGTGGGCGGCAGCTACACCATCGAGACCTGGTTCAAGACGAACACCACCCGGGGCGGCAAGCTCTTCGGCTTCGGGAACAACCAGGACCGGCGCAGCAGTCAGTACGACAAGCACATCTACATGACCAATGACGGCCGGCTCGTCTACGGCGTGTACACCGGGGACACCCGCACCATCACCACCGGCGGCACCGACCGCTACAACGACAACCAGTGGCACCACGTCGTCGCCACCCAGGGGCCGGGCGGCATGACCCTGTACGTGGACGGAGCCCAGAAGGGCACCCTCAACGTCACCACGCACGAGAACTTCGCCGGCTACTGGCACGCCGGCGGCGACAACCTCGACGGCTGGCCCGACCGCCCCACCAGCGAGTTCTGGGCGGGCCAGCTCGACGAGAGCGCCGTCTACCCGAGCGTCCTGAGCGCGGCGCAGGTCCAGCACCACTACGCCCTGGCCTCCGCCCCGGCGGACTCGGTCGTCCAGGTCACCGCCGCCGAGGACACGTACGCCAACGCGGGCGCCCCCGGAAGCAACTACGGCACCTCGGGCTCGCTCGCCGTGCGGGGCACCTCCCCGTACGCCAGCTACCTGAGCTTCAACCTGCCCGCCGCACCCGCGGGCACGGTGCTCAAGTCGGCCACGCTCAGCGTGAAGACCAGCACCATGAGCGGCGCCGGAACGACGGACACCGTCTCGGTCGTCCCGATCACCGGATCGTGGACCGAGAGCGGGACGACGTACAACAACCGCCCCGCGCTCGGCGGCACGGCGCTCGGCGCCTTCGCCGGGATCCCGGACGGCTCGGCCGTGCACACCACCGGGCTGACCACGGGCACCGTCGCCGCGGCCCTCGGCGGCGGCTACGGCCTCGCGCTGACCAGCGGCGGGACGGACGCGCTATGGCTGTGGTCCTCGGAGGCGGCCGCGGGCGAGGCTACGCCGCAGCTCATCCTGACGTTCGGGGCGCCGTGACGTGACGTACGCGATGTGACAGCGGGCTGATACACGAGGGGCGCACCCCGGCCGGGGTGCGCCCCTCCGTACGTCGGGTTCACGGCCCGGGGGAAGTGGGCTTCGGCGGCCCGGACGCCGGTTCCACCTCCAGGAAACGCCGTCGGCGCGGGCCCCGGTACAGCAGGCACTCCCAGCCCATCGGCTCCAGCACCGCCGCGCAGGCCGTCAGGCGCTCCTGTTCCTCCTCGGCCGCGCCGCCGCCGGGCGGGACCGGCCAGGTCACCTCCACCCGCCCCGGCTCCGCGGCGGCGGCCACCCGGTAGCCGGTGCGCGTCCGCCGCCCCGCCGCGTCCACCGCCGACGGCGTGATCCCCGCCGCCTCCAGTACGAGGGCCACCGCGCGCGGCATCTGCCGCAGCTCCCACGGCGCGGGAACCCCCGTGCCCGCCCCGGCGTTCACCAGGCGACGGATCTGAAGCAAGCCCTCGTACGCCGTCCGCAGCTCCCGGGCGCGCGAGGCCGCGTCCCCGAGGTCCGCCGGCCCGTCGCCCGTGGCGGGCTCGAACCCCTGCCCGGGTACCGTCATCCCCCACCGTCCTTCGCCGCACAGGTCGCGTCTGAGTACCTCATGCCCAACGGCCTGAGTATCCGCCCCGATTCCCCGCGGCGCCGCCGGTGATCGAATGAGGGCATGACCTCAGCCGCCCCGCGCCCCGCGCTCCGCCCGCGCATGCAGCACGTGACCACCGCCGGCACCGCGCTGGCCGTGGCCCTGGTCCCGCTCGTCGTGGGGGTCCTGGTCGCCAAGGGCCTGGGAGCGGACCCGCTGACCCCGGTCAACGCCCTGATCAGCGGCGGCGGCCAGCGGGCCGGGCTGCCGCGGGCGGAATGGCGCCGCCGCCGGTACCGCACGATGCACCGGCTGCGCACCGCCCGCCGCGACACGGCCGCCCGCTGCGCCCACGTGTGCGGCCGCCGCCCCTGAGCCCCGCCGCACGTCCCGCCCGGTAGCCCGTCACCCCGCCCCGTCCCGCCCGGTAGCCCGTCACCCCGCCCCCTCCCGCCCGGTAGCCCGTCACCCCGCCCCGTTCCGCCGGGGCTCCTGGGCCCCGAGCCAGACCGCCGCGGCCCTCGGGGTGCGCAGGCGGACCACGTGCAGCGGGGCGAACCGGGCGTCGCCCGCCCGCCGGGCGATCTCGGCGCGCCGGGCCCCGTACTGCGACCAGGCCCACCACGCGGGGTGATCGGAGCGCAGCCACTCCCGCCACTTCTCCCGGTTCCCGCCGAACAGCCGCTCCCGCAGCAGGCTCCGGCGCAGCGAGCGCAGCAGTACGCGCCGCATCACCACGCGCCGGGGGAGGTCGAGCCACACGATGGTGTCGGCCCGCTCCCACAGCAGGTCCCGGACTTCCGGATAGCCCAGGGAGTCGAAGATCCACCGATCCGTCCCGGCCAGCCGCGCCGTGTCCTCGGCGAAGGTCGCGCTGACCGCCCACCCCGGCCCGCCGAAATGGAGCGCGTCCATCTCGTGGAACGGCAGCCCGAGCCGCCGCTCCAGTTCCCGGGCCAGGGTGGACTTCCCCGCTCCGCTGATTCCGACCACCAATACGCGCCGCATCCGCGGAGATTAGCGGTCGGGCCCCCGGGTCGTCGCCCCTTTCCCGCGCGGATGGAGCCGGGCGACCCGATCCTCGCCGGGCTTCGACCGGGGCCGTCGGCCGTCGGCCGTCTCCGGGCCGCGTCAGAGCGTGGGCTGCCCGTACTGGCGGACGCACAGGTCCACGATCGACGGCGGTGCGGCGCCCTCCGCCGCCGCGCACAGCTCGTCGACCCGGGGCAGCCGGCCCTGCGGCCGGGGGACCCGCGGCGCCGTGGGCCTGGCCGGGCGCACCCGGCGCGGCGGTACGGCGGGTTTCGCGCGCCGTTCGGAGGGCGGCCGGGCCCCCTTCGCGAGGGGCCGGCTCGGGTCGGGCTCCGCCCCGGGGCCGCTCTCCGGCCCCGCGCCCGGCAGGTCGCCCAGCGGCAGCGGGAGCGGTACGGACAGCGCCGGCAGCGGCCCGGCGTCCCCCGGCAGCACGGCCCCGCCGGGTACACCGGCGGTGTCGGGCGCGCCCACGGGCGGTACGGAACCCCGCGCGGGATCCGGGGCCCCCGGGCCGACGGAGACGCATCCGGCGCTCGCGAGGAGGGAGAGGGGCACGGCCCGTCGCAACTGCATCGCTCCACCATGCCGCACGCCCGGCCCGCCCGAGTGCCGCTCTCACGCATCCGGGTGACGCTGATTCAGGGCGGGTGGCGGGAATGCCCCGCGCCCCGAGGGAATTGGAACGACGGTGCGGGCGGTGGGGGAGGCGCGACCCCCGGCGCTCCGCGCTGCCGTGTCCGGTTCGTCGCCTGCCCCGTACGGAGTGCCGATTCATGACCGATGCCGATGCCGATGGCGATGCCGTCGCTCCCGCCCGTACCGCTGCCGTCGCGCCCGGCAGCAGCCCCTGGAAGGGCTGGGCGGCCGTATCGGCCGTCTCCCTCGGGATCTTCTGCCTGATCACCTCCGAGCTGCTGCCCGTCGGCCTGCTCACCCCGGTCGGGGACTCGCTCGGAGTGTCCGACGGCACCGCCGGACTGATGGTCACCGTGCCCGGCCTGATCGCCGGGTTCTGCGCACCCCTCGTCACCGTCGGCGCCGGACGGCTGGACCGCCGCCTCGTCCTGTGCGTGCTGATCGCCCTGATGGCCGTCGCCAACCTCGCCGCCGCCCTCGCGCCCGGCTTCGCCGTGGTCCTCGCTGCCCGGCTGCTCGTCGGGGTCAGCGTCGGCGGGTTCTGGGCGATAGCCGGCGGACTCGCCGTCCGCCTGGTCCCCGAGCGCCACGTCGGCCGGGCCACCGCCGTCGTCTTCGGCGGCGTCCCCACCGCCTCCGTGCTCGGCGTCCCCGCCGGGACCCTGCTCGGGGAGCTCGGCGGCTGGCGCACGGCCTTCGCCGCCGTGGCCGCCCTCGGCCTCGTCACGCTGATCGCCCTGCTCCTGCTGCTGCCGGCGCTGCCCGCCGACCGCGGCATCCGCTTCGGGGAACTCCCCGCCCTGCTGCGCGACAACCGGGCCGTGCGCGCCGGAGTGATCGTCACCTTCCTCGTCGTGACCGGGCAGTTCACCGCGTACACCTTCGTACGGCCGATCCTGCGGGACGTCTCCGGCATCGACGCCGAGTACGTCAGCACCCTGCTCCTCGGATACGGAGTGGCCGGGGTCGCCGGGAACTTCCTGGCCGGCGCGCGCGATCCCCGCCGGACCCTGCTGGTGGTCAGCGCCTCCCTCACCGCGGTGCTCGCCCTGATCGCCACCCTGCCCGGGGCCTTCGCCGGTACCGCTCTGCTGCTCGCCTGGGGGCTCGGGTACGGCGGGGTGTCGGTGAGCCTGCAGAGCTGGATGATCCGGGCGGCGCCGCGCGCGGCCGAGGCCGCCTCGTCGCTGATGGTGGCCATGTTCAACCTCGCGATCGCCGCCGGCGCGTTCGCCGGGGGTCTCGCGGTCGACGGCCTCTCCGCGCCGGCCGCGCCGCTGACCGGGGCCGCCCTGATGCTGGCGGCCGCCGTCACCATCGGGACGACCTCGGTCTCGGCCCGCCGCCGGGAGCCGGCCGCCGGGATCCCGGACCACCCGCGCCGGGCGGCGGAGGCGAGCCGGACGGCGGGGGCGGAAGTCCCGTACAAAACGGATGGATAGGGCGGATCGACTGTCCGGCTTGACCGGGGCCGTCCCGAAGGGCAAGAGTGCGCCGATCAAGAACCACCGCTCGGGCCGTACTTCGGAGATCCTCAGCATGCGCATAACCGTTCGCTCTTCGCTCGCTCCGGCTCGGCCTTCCGCTGCGGCCGTGACCGGCGGTTCTCTCACGACCGGCGGCCCCGGCGGGCCCGCCGTCGCCCCGGGCACGGTCCTCGCCGCGTGGCGGCGCGGGGCCTGACCGGCCGGGTGGAGGCCGCCGCCGCACCGCCGCGCCGGCCTCCGCCCCCGCCGGGAGACAACCGTGTCCCACCACCCCGATGAGAGCGGGGCCGTCCTCCCCGACGACCGCCTGCTCGTACGCCCCTACGTCGCGCCCTCGGGCCGTCCGTCCCCCTCGACGGCGCCCGCCTGGCCCCGGAGCGGTCCCGCCGCCACCCGCCGCGCTCCCGCCCCCGACCCCGTGCCCGCACCCGACCCTGCCCGCGGTCCGGGTTCCGCTTCTGCTGCCGCCGCAAGCCCGGAACGGACCGCGCGGCGCGGCCGCCGACTGCCGGTGGCGGTGTCCGTGCTGCTCGGGCTGGGCGTGGTGGGCGGTCTGGCGCTGCTGCTGACCGGGCCCGAAGAGCGCCGGCCGGAGCGGGCGGTGGCGCCGCCCGGGCTGTCCGTACCGGTACTCCCGGAGCGCAGCCCCGGCGCCGGAGCCGAGCCCTCGCCCGGGCCGTCCACGCCGCCCCCCGCCTCACCGCGCCCCTCCGTACCGGCGTCGGCGTCGGCCTCCGCCCGGCCCGGGTCCGCCCCCGGCGTCTCCACGAGCCCGACCGCGCCCGCGTCGGGCTCCGCCCCGGCGGGCACGCCGTCCGCCGGGATCACGGCCGCCGGGGGCGGGACGCTGCGCCCGGGGGACCGCGGATCCGAGGTGCGGGCCCTCCAGGAGCGGCTCCACGGGCAGGGGTTCACGTACGTCGTGGTCAACGGGGTCTACGACGGCCGGACCCGGCGCGGTGTCGCGCAGTTGCAGAGCGACCGAGGCATCAGCGGCGATCCGCAGGGCGTCTACGGCCCGGCCACGCGAGCAGCCTTCGGCTGAGCGCCCTTCGGCCGGGCGGCCTTCGGCCGAGCCGCCCACTGCCCCGTCCTTCAGCGGCCGCCCGCGACCCGCAGGACGGTTCCGGTGGTGTACGAGGCTTCGGGGGACAGCAGCCAGGCGATGGCCCCGGCGATCTCCTCGGGCTGCCCGGGCCGCCCGAGGGGGATCCCGGCGGCGGCCCGCGCCGGGCGGTCGGGGTCGCCCATCGCCGCGTGCATGTCGGTCTCGACGATGCCGGGCGCGACCGCGTTCACCCGGATCCCGTCCGGGCCGAGTTCCTTGGCCAGGCCCACGGTGAGGGTGTCGACGGCCGCCTTGGTGGCCGCGTAGTGGACGTACTCCCCGGGGCTGCCGAGGGTGGCGGCCGCCGAGGAGACGTTCACGATGACCCCGCCGTAGCCGCCGCCCGCCTCCGACATGTCCCGGGCGGCCCGGCGGCAGCAGAGCAGGTACCCGAGGAGGTTGACCTCCACCACCCGCCGCAGGTCGTCCGTCGTGGCGTCGGCGAGCCGGCCGAGCGGCCCGGTGACCCCGGCGTTGTTGACGAGCCCGGTGACCGTGCCGAGTTCGGCCCCGGCGATGTCGAAGAGCCGCTCGACGCCGCACTCCTGGGAGGTGTCTCCCCGTACGGTCACGCACCGGGCGCCGGCCTCCCTGACCCGCGCGGCGGTGGCCTCGGCCGCCGCGTCGTCCTTCGCGTATCCGAGGACCAGGTCATGACCGGCGGCGGCGAGCCGCACGCAGGTCGCCGCGCCGATGCCCCTGCTGCCTCCGGTGACGATGGTGACTGGGCGACGTGCCATGTGAGCCTCCTGTGCGACGCGGTGAGCGGCGCAGGCTAGCAGCCGGGTCTGCCGACGTACGTGGCCGAGGCCGCCGCGCGCGGCCGGTCAGAGCTTGCGCAGCACTCCGCGCCAGGTCCATCCCGCGGCGAGGACGGTGTCGCGGAGGGGGTTCTTGACGTCCCGGGTGTCGAAGCGGAAGGTCTCGACACGGCGGCGTCGGCCGTCGGCTCCCCTCCGGAACTCCCACTTCTTGTACACCATGGTCGCCGGCCCGCGGCCGTACTGTCCCCGGGAGTGCTCTTGCGACCGCTCCTCCCACTGCTCATCGAGGGCGCGGACCTCACGCTTCGAGGGGACGAAGAGCATCCGGGTCTTGAGGGTGAGGCACACCTCGGGGACCCTGCACTCCGCCACCAGGTCCGCCCGCTCTCCGGGGAGGGCGTTGCGTACGCGGAACCGTGCGTCCGGGCCGCCCAGCGCCAGCAGTGCGCCTCGGACCTCCAGGACGGGCAGCGGCTCGACGCCACCGTCGGGGTACTTGGTGCCCATCCACTTGTCGAAGAGACGGCCCATCGCTAAACCTCGTCCCCGGAGTTCGGGCGCACCGTGCGCACGAACTCCTGGAAGTCTGCCAGCACGGCCTCGTGCTGGGCCGGCGTGGCGGTCAGGGCCAGGCGGATCACCGCCCGCTCGCGCGGATCGCGGACGTCCAGCAGGGACAGGTACACCTGGGACTGGACGAGGTCGCGGCGCACGCCGCCGGCGACGGCCGAGAAGGTCAGCTGTTGGGTCACGGCGGGCGCCCCGTCGGAATCGATCTCGCGGCGGTGGGCCACCGCCACCGCCCCTACGACCTCGGACAGGCGCTCCACCGACTCGTCGGCGAGCTGTGCCAGGGTCGCGCTGTCCGGCCGGTACTCGCCGTCGATGGTGATGTTGGCGGTGAATCCGGCGTCCGACACCGGATGAACCGCGGCGAAGGCCACTCCCGGGGCGTCCGGCCCCTCCGGAGGGGAGGCCGGGAGCCAGCCCTCGGGCAGGCGGAACGAGATCGGCACTGGCAGGGTCGTGGGCACCGCCGGCCCTCCTTCGGGAAAGGACATCAGAAGGCCAGGTCCAGGATGTGCTTCTTGAACGCCCTGGCGCCGGTGTTGACCCCATCGGCCATGTCGCCCACCGCGTCCGCCGCGCGGTCGACGGCTTTGGACACCTTCGCCGGATCGAAGGTGATCTCAAGCCCCAGCCCACCGCCGGAACCGGGCGAGAGGCCCGCCTTGCTGTCGTACTCCCATATGCCGGTCGTCTTGTCCTTCTCGTAGCCCCACTTGGCCTCCACGCCCGGCCCCTCCCACTTCTCGACCGTTCCCCCGATTCCGATCCCGGCGAACTCGAAACCGGCGGCGGCGGACACCTTCTTCCCGGCGAACGCCTTGAAGCCTCCGGTGAGCTCTTCCCTGGTCGCCTTGGCGGTGGCCGAGGCCTCGCCGCCGGCGAATCCCTCGGCCCGTACGTACGCGCCCGCCATTTCGCCGTATTGGGCACGCCCCTCGGCGAGCCCCCGAACTCCCACGGACGCCTCGGCCTTGGCGACGAGGCCCTTGTCGGTAAAGCCGGCGTTCGCGGTGGCCCTGGCACCGGCGTAGGCGTCGGCGACTCCGGAGAGCTTCCACGGTCCGTTGGTCAGCGAGCCTTCCGCGGTGATGTGGAAGAGGTCGGCGTACGCCTTGGCCGAGACTTCCTTGCCGTACTTGGGGCCGCTGGCGGAAGCGCCGACGCCGGGACCCGTCACGGTGAGCTTGCCCTCGGACTCCCACCCGTTCGTCTTGGTGGCGGCCTGCGCCGCGGGCTCCCTGGCCTTCGCCAAGTCGCTCTCGGCGTACGCGTTGAACCCGGTGAGGGTCTCGTCGGCGCCCTTGCCGAGGGCGTCCTTGTTGCTGTCGACGACGGCCGCGCTGAGGGCCAGTCTGACCGTGTGGTCGGTGGTGGTGACGGCCTTGACCCGGTCGTCGATGTGCTGCTGCCACTTGGTGACCGCGGTACGGATCGACGCCTGGCCGTCCGGGTCGTGGTGGTAGGCGTTGCGCTCGGCGGGCGTGAGCTTGGTGTGGTCGAAGGCCACGTGTCCCTGGTCCGAGACGGTCATGCCGGCGGCTATCGCGTCCGCCCGGGCGCTCTCCAGCTTCTTCTTCAGGTCGGTGAGCGCCTCGTGCGCGGTCCGCAGCAGGGTCGCGGTCGCCTTGGCCTGGCTCTGCGCGGCGGTGTACTCGTAGCGGGTCGCCGCGAAACTCGTGTGCGCGACACCGGCGCTGACGCCGGACCAGTTCCGGCCCATGGTGATCTTCTGGACGGAGTCCGCGTAGCGGGTCTCGACCCTCTTCAGCTCGCCCGCCATCGCGTCCCACTTGTCGGCCGCCGCCGTGAGCAGGCCCAGATCCGTGGTCATGATCTCGTGGTAGTTCGGCACCGCGACCCCCTACAGACCGTTCAGCTTGGACTGCGCGAGGAACTGGTTGCCCAGGCCGATGTCGTTCCGTGTGAAAAGACCCGAGGCCCCGCGCAGGGCGGCCTTCTCCGAGGACAGCCGGCCCATCAGGGTCTTGACCTGCTGGTCCCAGGTGTCGGCGACGGTCTTCAGGCCGGCGGCCGTCTCCCACCCGTCGAAGCCCTTGTGGGCGGTGGTGGTGGCGTCGTCCGCGTGCTCCGCGGCCTTCTTGGTGTTCGGCTCCAGCTCGGTCTCGATCGTGCCCGCCGCGGCCTTCTTCTGCGCCGGGGTGGAAGCGAAGGCGTCCGCCGCGCCGGGAGCCGGGGGCCCCGGCGCACCGTTCAGGCGCGTGCCCGCCTGCTGGTCCGGAACACCCGTGTGCCCTCGGTCCCACGTCGGACCGGAATCCCCTGACATGTCGCGCCTCCCCCGTTGTCGGCCGGCGCTGATCATATACATGGCAAATCGCAGAAGCAAAGGATTTGGTCGCCGGTCCGCGTGCTAGCCGCGCCGGGTCAAGGCCGTGCGCCAACCCGGCTGTTCGGGGGCTGCGGGCGGTGCGGTGCGGCGACCGCCGGTGGTGAAGAAGGCGGAGAGCGGGAGCGTGGCCGCGCCCACGGTGACCGCGTCCGGGCCGAGGGAGCCCAGGTCGATCGAGACCCGGGCGGCCGGGTGGCGCAGGGCGTGGCGCCTCGCGTGCTCCCGGACCGCGGGGAGGACGTACGGGCCCAGCAGCAGGCCCGCCCAGCCGCCGATCAGGATCCGCTCCGGCCGGAACAGGTTGATCAGGTCCGACAGGCCCGCGCCCAGGTACTCCGCCGTCTCGTCGAGGACGTCCCGGGCCACCGGGTCACCCGCGAGCGCCGAGGCCAGCAGCGCCGCGAGCGCCTCCTCCTCGTCCGCAGGACCCGCCGCATCCGCCGGACCCCCGCCGCCGCGTTCCGCCCAGCGGGCCAGCAGCGACTCCGCCCCCGTGTACGCCTCCAGGCAGCCCCGCGCCCCGCACCGGCAGCGCCGGCCCCGGACCGAGACCGTCAAGTGGCCCCACTCCAGCGGGGTTCCCTCCGTACTGCCGCCCTCCGGCGAGCCGTCCGTGATCAGGCTCGCGCCGACCCCCGACCCGAACAGGACCACGACGGCGTCCCGCGCGCCCCGCCCCGCCCCGAACCACATCTCCGCCTGGCCGAGCGTTCGCGCGCCGTTGTCGATGAGGTACGGGACCTCCTGCGGCAGGGCGCCGGTCGCGCGCAGCAGCGCCTCCAGCGGCACCGCGTCCCAGCCGATGGTCTGCCCGTGGACGACCGCTCCGCCCGGTGCCTCGCGGTCCACGATCCCGGGGACGCCCACCCCCACGCCCAGCAGCCGGTCTGTGCCGACCCCGGCTTGCGCGAGCACCGCGCCGATACCGGACCGGATGTGGTCCACGATCGGGCCGACGTCGTAGCAGCCGCGTGGCAGCAATGGGGTCTCGGCGCGGGCGAGTTCGGTCAGGGTGAGGTCGAACAGCTCGACGCGGACCCGGGTCTCGCCGACGTCGACGCCGATCAGGTGGGCGCTGCCGGGGGAGACCCGCAGCAGGGTGCGCGGGCGGCCCCCGTCGGAGTCCACGACGCCCGCCTCCTCCAGCAAGCCGTCCGCGATGAGTTCGCCGACGACGTTGCTCACGGATCCGGAGCTGAGCCCGGTCGCGGGTCCCAGTTCCTGACGGCTCATCGGGCCGCCGAAGTACAGCTTCTGGAGCACGGCGCCGCGGTTGCCGCGCCGCAGGTCCCGCACTGTTCGGCCGCTACGCCCTGTGGTCATCTGGCCTCTCCCGCCCTGTGGTTGGTCGCAACATACCCCTGCGCGAGCTCTTGACGCGACCCTTTCACGAGGCTTAACTCACGTCCTGAATTAAGGCCTGGACCAGCGGACGCCGATGAGGCGCCCCGGCCGCGACCGCACGCCGGCCTTCCCCCGACCCTGCCGAAAGGGGCCGATCCGCCATGCGCAGAACCCGAGCCGCCACCACCGCCGCGATCACCCTCTCCCTCCTCGCCGCCACCGCCACCGCCTGCGGAGGCGGCAGCGCGAACGGCGACGGCGGCTCCAACAGCGCCCCCAAGGAGCTGACCTACTGGGCCTCGAACCAGGGCCCCGACATCGCGGCGGACGAGGCGACCCTCGCCCCCGAGCTGAAGAAGTTCGAGGAGCGCACTGGCATCAAGGTCAAGCTGGAGGTGATCCCCTGGCCCGACCTCCTGGGCCGGATCCTCGCGGCCACCGCCTCCGGCCAGGGGCCGGACGTGCTCAACATCGGCAACACCTGGTCCGCGTCCCTCCAGGCGACCGGGGCCCTGCTCCCCTGGGACGGACGGAACTTCGACGCCATCGGCGGCAAGGACCGCTTCGTCGCCTCCGCCATCGGCTCGTCCGGCGCCACCGGACAGGACCCGGCCGCCGTCCCGCTGTACTCGATGTCGTACGCGCTCTACTACAACAAGAAGATGTTCCGGGAGGCCGGCATCGAGAAGCCCCCGGCCACCTGGGACGAGATGGTCACCGTCGGGCAGCGGCTGTCCAAGGACGGCAAGTGGGCCCTCGGCGCCGAGGGTTCGAACCTCGCCAACAACATCCACCAGGTCTTCGTCCTCGCCAAGCAGCACGGCGCGGACTTCTTCGACGCGGCCGGTAAGCCGGCCTTCGACGGCCCCGCCACCGTGGACGCCGTCAAGCAGTACGTCGACCTGATGGCCAAGGACCGGATCATCGCCCCGGGCAACGCCGAATACGCCCAGAACCAGTCCCTCCAGGACTTCGCCGCCGGCAAGACGGCCATGGTGCTGTGGCAGAGCGCGGCCACCTCCTTCAAGACCCACGGCATGAAGGAGGGCGACTGGGGCGTGGCCCCGGTCCCGGTACCCGCCGGGGGCGCGCCCGGCACGGGCAGGAACACCAACTCCATGGTGGCCGGGATCAACATGGCCGTCTTCAGGAACACCGACAACATCGACGGCTCCCTCGCGTTCGTGAAGTTCATGACCGGTGACGAGGAGCAGAGGCTCCTGAACAAGGCCTACGGGTCGATCCCGCCGGTCAAGGCCGCCCAGACCGACGCCGCGTTCGCCTCCGAGGACCTCACCGTGCTCCGCGAGACCCTGTCCACCAGCGCCGCCCCGCTCCCGCAGGTCCCCCAGGAGTCCCAGTTCGAGACCACCGTCGGCACGGCCGTGAAGGAGCTGTTCGCGGACGCGGCGGCGGGCCGCCCGGTGACCACCGAATCGGTCAAGGCCGAACTGACCAAGGCCCAGCAGCAGATGACGAGCTGAGCCCGGCCGATGAGCCCCCACACCACCGTCCGCGTGCGCAAGTCCGCCCTGCCCTACCTCCTGTTGCTGCCCGCCGTCCTCCTCGAACTGCTCATCCACCTCGTACCGATGGTCATGGGCGTCGTGATGAGCTTCCGGCAGCTGACCCAGTTCTTCATCCGGGACTGGACCCGCGCCCCCTGGGCGGGGCCGGCCAACTACGAACTCGCCGTCGACCTCAACAAGCCCGTGGGACAGGCCCTGCTGGGCTCCTTCGTTACCACCTGCCTGTTCACCCTGCTCTCCGTCGGGCTGTGCTGGCTGCTCGGCACCGCCGCCGCCGTGTTCACCCAGGAGTCCTTCCGCGGCCGTGGCCCGCTGCGCGCGCTGTTCCTCGTCCCGTACGCCCTGCCCGTCTATGCGGCCGTCATCACCTGGGCGTTCATGTTCCAGCGGGACAACGGGCTGGTGAACCACGTCCTGCACGACCAGCTCGGTCTCGGCGGCGCAGACCGGACCTTCTGGCTGCTGGGAGACAACAGCTTCTGGGCGCTGCTGACCGTCTCCGTCTGGAAGGGCTGGCCGTTCGCGTTCCTCATCGTGACGGCCGCGCTCCAGAACATCCCCGGGGAGCTGTACGAGGCCGCCGCTCTGGACGGCGCCGGCAGCTGGCAGCGGATCCGCCGGATCACCCTGCCCTCGGTCGGCCCGGTCAACCAGGTCCTGGTCCTGGTGCTGTTCCTGTGGACCTTCAACGACTTCAACACGCCGTTCGTGCTGTTCGGCAAGGCGGCCCCCGAGGCCGCCGACCTGATCTCGCTGCACATCTACCAGTCCAGCTTCGTCACCTGGAACTTCGGCGCCGGCGCGGCCATGTCCGTCCTCCTGCTGCTGTTCCTGCTGCTGGTCACCGCCGGATACCTCTTCCTCACCGGGCGCGGACGCAGGAGGAACGCCGATGCCTGACCGCCCCGGCCCCCGCGCGCGGACCCGCCCCCGCCGCCGCCCCCGCCCCCGGTCGCCACTGGATCCGCCGCCCTCGTTCCGGGCGGTCCGGGCCGTCTTCCTGACGCTCCTCACCGGGTTCGTGCTGCTGCCCGTCCACGTGATGGTCACCAGCTCCCTCAAACCGCTGGGCGAGGTCTCCGGCCGGTTCCGCTGGTTCCCCGGCCGGCTCACCGTCCGCCCCTACCTCGACATCTGGCACACCGTGCCGCTCGCCGAGTACTTCGTGAACTCCCTGATCGTGGCGGGCGCCGCCACCGTCTGCTCGGTGGTCATCGCCGTCTTCGCCGCCTACGCGGTGAGCCGGTACCGCTTCCGCGGCAGGCGCCTGTTCACCGTCACCGTGCTGTCCACCCAGATGTTCCCGGGGATCCTGTTCCTGCTCCCGCTGTTCCTGATCTTCGTGAACATCGGCAACAGCACGGGCGTCGCGCTCTACGGCTCCCGGGGCGGGCTGATCCTCACCTACCTGACGTTCTCCCTCCCCTTCTCCGTCTGGATGCTCATCGGGTACTTCGACTCGGTGCCCCGCGAACTCGACGAGGCCGCCACCGTCGACGGCTGCGGCCCGCTCGGCGCCCTGTTCCGGGTCGTCATCCCGGCGGCCGTCCCCGGCATCGTCGCCGTCGCCGTCTACGCCTTCATGACCGCCTGGGGCGAGGTGCTCTTCGCCTCCGTCATGACCAACGACACCACCCGTACCCTCGCCGTCGGACTGCGCGGCTACTCCACGCAGAACGACGTCTACTGGAACCAGATCATGGCCGCCTCGCTCGTCGTCAGCATCCCCGTCGTCGCCGGATTCCTGCTGCTCCAGCGGTACTTGGTGGCCGGACTCACGGCAGGAGCCGTCAAATGACCGATCACGCCATCGACCTCGCCGCACTGCCCCGGGACTTCGCCTGGGGCACCGCCACCTCCGCCTACCAGATCGAGGGCGCGGTGGAGGAGGACGGCCGCGCCCCCTCCATCTGGGACACCTTCTCCCGCACCCCCGGAACCATCGACGGCGGCGACACCGGGGACACCGCCTGCGACCACTACCACCGCTGGCGCGAGGACATCGCCCTGATGCGGGGCCTCGGCGCCGACGCCTACCGGTTCTCCGTCGCCTGGCCCCGCGTGGTCCCCGGCGGCGACGGCCCGGTCAACCCCAAGGGCCTGGACTTCTACGACCGGTTGGTGGACGGCCTGCTGGCCGCCGGGATCACCCCCTGCGTCACCCTCTACCACTGGGACCTGCCCCAGGCCCTCCAGGACCGCGGCGGCTGGCCCGAGCGGGCGACCGCCGAGCACTTCGCCTCGTACGCCGGGCTCGTCGCCGAACGCCTCGGCGACCGCGTCACCCGGTGGACCACCCTCAACGAGCCCCTCTGCTCGGCGTGGATCGGGCACCTGGAGGGCAGGATGGCCCCCGGTCTCACCGACCTGACCGCCGCCGTCCGGGCCTCCTACCACCTGCTGCTCGGCCACGGCCTGGCCACCCGGGCCATCCGCGCGGCCGCCCCGGGCGCGGAGATCGGCATCGTCAACAACCTCTCCACCATCGAGCCCGCCGGCTTCGGCGAGGCCGACCGGGCCGCGGCCGTACGGATGGACGGCCACGTCAACCGCTGGTGGCTCGACCCCGTCCACGGCCGCGGCTTCCCCGCCGACATGCGCGAGGTGTACGGCGTGGACCTCCCCGAACGCCCCGGCGACTGCGCCGCCATCGCCGCGCCCCTCGACTGGACCGGGCTGAACTACTACTTCCCGCAGACCGTCACCGCCGACCCGGCCGGCCCCGCCCCGTACGCCCGCCAGATCGCCCGCCCCGGGGTCCCGCGCACCGGCATGGGCTGGGAGATCGACGCGAGCGGAATCGAGACCCTGCTGATGCGGCTGACCGAGGAGTACGGGGCCCGGCGCATCCTCGTCACCGAGAACGGCTCCTCATACCCCGACACCGTCGGCCCCGGCGGCGCCGTCCACGACCCCGCCCGGGCCCACTACCTGACCGCCCACCTCGCCGCCTGCGCCCGCGCGGCCCGCCGCGGCGCCCCGCTGGCCGGCTACTACGCCTGGTCCCTGCTGGACAACTTCGAATGGGCCTACGGGTACGACAAGCGCTTCGGCCTGGTCCACGTCGACTACGCCACCCAGCGCCGCACCGTTAAGACCAGCGGCCGCCGCTACGCGGAGGTGATCGCCGCCCACCGGGCCCTGCGCTGACCGCAGCCCGAGCCCGAGCCCCGATTTCGGCCGTGCCCGCCCTGCTTCGGGGGATGGGCACGGCCTTCGTGGTGGGATACGGAGCGACTTATTCCAGTAGCTCGCGGAGAGGCCGGGTCCATGTCCCAGGAGACCGAGAACACCATGCGCGCGATGGCGTACGAGTCGTACGGCGGGACGGAGGTGCTCACCGAGACCCGCCTCCCGATGCCCAAGGTCGGTCCCGGCGAGGTCCTCGTCCGGGTCAAGTGCGCCGCGGTCAACCCCGTCGACTGGAAGATCATGGCCGGTGGGCTCGACCCCCTGATGGACGTCATGTACCCCGTCGTCCCGGGCTGGGACGTCGCCGGGACCGTGGAGCGGGCCGGCATCGACGCGCCCGAGTACGCCGTCGGCGACGAGGTGATCTCCTACGCCCGCAAGGACTACGTGCACGGCGGGACCTTCGCCGAGTTCGTCAGCGTCCCCGTACGCATGCTCGCGCCCAAGCCCGCCCGCCTCGGCTGGCAGGAGGCGGCGGGCCTGCCGCTGGCCGGGCTCACCGCGTACCAGCTGCTCACCCGGCTCGGCACGGGCAAGCAGGACACCGTCCTCATCCACGGCGCGGCCGGCGGGGTCGGTTCCTTCGGCGTCCAGATCGCACGCGTGCTGGGCGCCCGGGTGATCGGCACGGCCTCCGAGCGCAACCACGAGCGCCTGCGGGCCATGGGCTGCGAGCCGGTCGAGTACGGCGAAGGCCTGACCGGGCGGGTCCGCGCGCTCGCCCCCGACGGCGTCACCGTCGTCGCGGACTTCGTCGGCGGCGTCCTCGACGTCACCCAGGCCGTGCTGGCCCCGGGCGGCCGGCACGCCTCGATCGCCGACCCCGGCGTGCTCGGCGAGGGCGGCCAGTGGATGTGGGTCCGGCCGATCGGCACCGACCTCGCCGAACTGGGGCGGCTCGCCGACAGCGGACAGCTCACCGTCCCCATCGAGCGGACCTTCCCCCTCTCCGAGCTGGCGGCGGCGTTCGAACTCAGCCAGACCGGCCGCGCGGCCGGCAAGATCATCATCGAGCTCTGACGCGCGGACGCGCGGACGCTCTGACGCGCGGACGCTCTGACGCGCGGACGCGCGGGACGGTCTCCGGGCCGCCCCGCACGCCCCCGGCCTACGGGAACGAGGTGACGGTGGACGGTACGGTCGAGGTGCCCGAGGTCGGGGCCCCGACCGCGTTGACGACGTGCTCGTACTGGCCTTTGCCGCCGAGCGAGACGACCAGCAGGTCGTGGAACCTGACGCCCGGCCTCACCGGCGCCTGGAAGCCGTGGTCCTGACGGATCGTCGGGTCCACGTTGTAGTAGCAGTAGCTGCCCAGCCCCCAGCCCTCGTGGGTGCTGACCGAGTCGGCCACCTTGTAGGCCGCGTAGCCCTTGGTCGCGCCGTTCTGGATCGCGGCCTGGCTGGGGGCGTCGTACGCCTTCTCGTTCTGGAAGAAGACCGTGCGGCCGCGCTCGCCGTTCCACTCCACGTCGTACTTGTTGAAGTGCTCGACGAACAGCCCGGTGGCCAGGACGTCGTCCCCGTTCACCCGGAACCCGTAGTCGGCGCGGTTGGTCTCCCAGCCGACCCCGTCGCCGTGGTCCGCCCGCCAGATCCAGGTGTGGTCGACGATCGTGTCGTGGCTGTTGACCACCATGCCCACGGTGGCCCTGCCGGGCCCCGCCCCGCCGACGCGCAGGAACACGTCCTGCACGGTCGTCGGGTTCGCGGCGTGGTCCGTGCGCGCGCCGGCCGGGCCGACCTCCAGCAGGCTCGGGGAGTTGACGGGGCCCGCGTCGATCAGGAAACCCGCGAGCCGGACGCCGTCCACGTCGGCGACCTTCATCGCCGTCACCCCGTTGTCGGGGACGAGGGTGGCGAGGCCCAGGCCGAGGACGACCGTGTCGGGGCGGTCGACCTGGATGGTCCGGTCGAGGTGGTAGACGCCCGGGGTGAAGAGCAGGTGCAGGCCCTGGGCCAGTGCCTGGTTGACCGTCGCGGCGCTCGCTCCCGGCTTCACCACGTAGAAGCGGCTCAGGGGAAGCGACGTGCCCTGTGGGGCCACGCCGTTGCCCCAGGAGGTGCCGCGCGCGTTCTCCCGCTTGGCGGGGACGAACACCTTGTACTCGGAGCCGTCCAGGTAGAGGAAGGGCTTCTCCCGCGACACGGGGGTGGTGTCGAGGGTGGTGTACGGGGCGCTGGGGAAGGACTGCGCCGGCGCGCCCTGGGTGCCCGAGAAGACCTGGTTCCAGACGGCGTTGGACCAGCCGCCGATGGAGCTGTCCCGGGTGTACCACTGCTGCTGGGAGTAGTTGCCGACCTGGCCGTCGATCTTCGAGTCGGCGATGTAGCCGCCGGAGGCCCAGCCGTAGCCGTCGGGGGAGAGGTTCAGACCGCCCTTGACGTGCATCCGGCGGAAAGGAGCGGCCTGGGAGACCGCCCAGCGGTCGGTGCCGTTCACGGGGTTCAGCGCGAGGTTCTCGGCCGAACGCCAGAAGTTCTGGGTGGCGTTGCCGCCGAACCAGCCCGCGTCGACGGTCACGTCGCCGTTGATGGTGGTGTCGTCGGGGCTCAGGCCCAGACCCGAGATCGAGGTGTAGAAGCCGATCTGGGCGTTGAGGCCGTTGTAGGTGCCGGGCTTGAACAGGAACTGGTAGCGGCCGGAGCCGAACTGGGCCGACTCCTGGCGGGCGAAGACCTCGTCGAGGCGGCCCTGGATGTTCGGCGTGGCGGGGTCGAAGACGATCACGTTGGGGCCGAGGTCCCCGCCGCCGGGAAGCGTCGGGCCGGTGCCGGTGCTCCCGTAGACCTGGAACTCGTAGAGGGAGTAGCCCCAGGCCGTGGCGCGCTCGGTGCCGAAGACGCGGACGTAGCGGGCGGTGCCGGAGATGGCGAGGGTCTGCACGCCGCCGGTGCCCGTGGTCGTCGAGTGGGCGGTGGACCAGGAGGCGCCGTCGGTGGACAGCTCGACGCGGTACGCCTTCGCGTACGCGGTCTCCCAGCGCAGCACGACCTGGCTGAGCGAAGCGGCGGCGCCGAGGTCCACCTGGATCCACTGCGGGTCGGCGAACTGGCTGGACCAGCGGGTGGCGTTGTCGCCGTCGACGGCGGCGGAGGCGGGCAGGGCGCCGTTCTCCTGGCTGGAGGCGGTGGCGGGCCGGCCCTGCGAGAGCAGGACCGGCGCCGCCTGGGCCGCACTGCCGGGGAGCAGTACGAGGAGGGCCGCGACCAGCGCGGCGGCGAGGGCCGCGGCGGTGGTTCGTGGTGGAGCGACGGAGGGGCGAGGCATGGGGGCACTCCTGACGTCGTGGATCCGGGGGGATCGAAGCGTGAGTGAACTGCGCCGCCACGAGGGCCGTCAAGGGGTTCAGCGTTCATGAAATGAAGGCCGGATGGTGTGTCAACTCGCCTTCAGGGCTGTGAACTTGGGGTTTCTTCAATCCTTGTGAAAAGTGTTGACCAAAAAAGGCGGCAGGGCTGTACTGAGGCTCCTGACCGCTCCGTCGCGCCGCGCCCGCCATGCCCGCCGGGCGGGCATGGCGGGCAGGGGGGTTCGAGGAGTGACCTCCTCCCCGGGACGGGCGCTGCCATGCGTTCGTTACTTGTCGGCCGGAACCACCGGGTTCAGGAGAGGTCGGGGACCTCGCCGCACTCGGCCCGGGCGACCTCGACACCCACGAGGGCCGTGGCCCACGGGGCGCAGAGGGCGGCCAGCCGGGCCGCGTCGGGCGGCTCGGCGCCGAGACCGATCGCGTACCGGGCCACGGTGTCACCGCGCTCGAACGGACGGGGCCAGGCGTGCGCCTCCGCGACGCCGCCCTCCTCCAGGGCGCCGAGCAGGGCGCGCAGTCGGCCGCGCGTGCGCCCGAGCGACTCCTCGAACTCCTGCGGCGTGGCGCCCCGTACGGTCACCACCGCCCACGCCGCGTGCCGGCGGTGCGGCGACGGCGGCCCGGCCTGCGGGGACTCCCACGCCTCGTACAGCTCCCGCCCGAGCAGGTCGCGCAGCCCCGGCCCCACCTGGGCCGTACAACTGCGCACCGGCTCGGAGGGGGTGAGGACGGTGACGGCCCCCTCCGCGCCCGGGGCCGGCGGCGGATCGTGCAGCGCGACCGGATCGCGCCAGTCCCAGGCGGCCCAGGCCCCGAAGAACTCCCGGAGCAGGCCGTCCGGGGACAGGCCGTCCGGGGACAGGCCGTCAGGGGACAGGGCGTCCGGGGACAGGGCGGCCGCCTCTCGGACCGTCCGGGCCGCCAGGACCGCCCAGGCGATGCCCGGCAGGCCGCCGAACGGCGCCGAGTCCAGCCCCCGGGCCCGCGCCCACGCCTTGACCTCCCGCGCCAGCCGGGCGAACGCGGCGTGCTCCGCGCCCACCGACTCCCGTACCGCGTCCGCGTCGCTCACCGCGCTCAGCGCGACCGCCGCCGCCTCGCCGAGCTCCGCCCGCCGGGCCAGGGCCCGCGCCGGGTCCAGCCCGCCGGTGGCCACGACCACCAGGTCCACGTCCAGCCCGGCCACGCGGAACCGCAGCCCCGGCACCCGCGCGCCCCTCACCTCGCGCAGCCGCTCGGCCTCCGGCAGCGCGGCCGCGATCCGCTCCCGGACCTCCGCGCCGCCCACCGCGCCCGGGAGCGCCGCCACCAGGTCCAGGTCCGCGCCCGGCCCGGCGCAGCCCATCCGCCGCGATCCGGCGAGGTGCACCACGCCGCCGTCCAGCGCCCGGGCGACCCGCGCGCGCACCGCCTCGGCCTGCGCCTCCGCCGCCCCGGCCTCCGCCGGCCCCGCCTGCGGTTCCGGGATCCAGCGCACCTCGCCCGTCCCCAGCTCCACCGTCGCCCGCACCCGCATCGGCCCGTCGCCGCGCCGCGACAGCACGGCCAGCGCGCCGACCCGCGCCGGCGCCGGAGCCGCCGCGCCGCCGAGCCGGGCCGTGAACTCCCGTACGGCCCGCCGCGGATCCCGGCTGTGCCCCAACGTCAGGTGCGGGGTGTACCCCTCGCGGCGCCCCCGGCACCCGGGGAACCGCTCCACCAGCGCCCGGCGCAGCTCCTGCCACGGGCCGTCGCCGTCCGCCGCCGGGTCCAGCCAGAGCGTCGCGCCCTCCCGGTGCCCGAAGTCGTGCACCCCCGCCATCCGGACCGTGAACGCCTGCGTCCGCGCGGCCACTTCGGCCAGCAGCGGCACGGCCTCCCCGAACGAGGACTCCGGCACGAAGCCGAACAGCAGGTTCACGTGCGCCGGCCAGCGCCCCGCCTGGGGGTCGTGTTCCCGGCGCAGCTCCTCGACCGCCGGATCGTGCGGCGGCAGCCAGGCCACCGCCGTCCGCGCCGTCGCCGGTACGTCGAGCGGCGCCGGCCCCTCACCGGGCGCACCGGACTCCAGCACCGCCTCCACGCCGTAGTGGTCCGAGACGAACAGCCCCTCCGGCGAAGGGGAATCGCCCCGCAGCGAGGCCTCCCGTACCCGCACCGCCCCGGGCCCCGGGCCCGGCCGCAGCAGGATCCGGTCCAGCCGCGCGGAGCGCCCCGTCAGGGAACCCACGGCGGCCAGCGGATTGGCCGCGGGATCGAAGGTCGGCGTACCGTCCGCCGCCCCGTGTACGTCGCTCCAGGCGTCCCGCATCCCCAGCGCGGCGGCCGGTCCCTCGGCCCCGCCCCGGCCGTCGTTGAAGTCGCCGACGAGCGCGAGATCCGCCTCGATCCCGCCGAAACCCTCCGCGATGGCGGCCAGTTCGGCGTCGCGGCGGGCCGCCCCGCCCTCGGTGTGATCGCTCGTCAGGTGGGTCGCGGCGACCACGAGGGGCCCGGCAGCCCCGTCCACCGTCACGGCGGCGACCGCCTTGTGCCGGCGCAGCACGTGCAGCCCGGCCTCCCGCACCGGCAGCCGGCTCAGGAGCAGCAGCCCACTGTCGGCGACGTCCCGGCCGCCCGGATCGGTGCCCAGGGTGTACCCGGCCCGCACCCACGGCGCCGCCAGCAGCAGGTCCAGCAGCGCGGGCTCCACCTCCTGGAGGGCGATGACATCGGCGTCGGCCCGCGCCAGCTCGGCCAGCAGCAGCGGCCTGCGCCGGGCGGTGGAGATGCGCGGGGCGTCGTACCGGTCCCACAGCGTGTTCCAGGTCAGCACCCGTATCCGGGCCGGCGGCCGCGCGGCGGGCCCGGGCTCGGACGGCCGCCAGGCGCCGCCGCCCGCCGGATCCCAGGCGTGGGGGGTGCGGGCGGTGAAGAAGGGGGAGCGCAGCAGCCGCGCGGCGCGGACCCGCCCGGCCCGTGTGGTGTCGACGAGGTCCAGGCCGGTCGCCCGGTCCCACACCAGCTCGCCGTCCGCCTCCGCGAACAGCACCCGGTGCCAGGGGATGTCGCCCCCGGGCACGAAAGAAGGCAGCGGAACCCGCTTCGGGGCGGCCCCGCGCTGGAGCAGCCCGAACACGAACCGCGCCGGGTCGAACCGGGGGTCCCAGCGGACCTGGTGGTAGAGCTCCTCACTGGTACGCATCAGCTGTCCCCGTTCCCGGCCCCGGTCCCGGCCCCGTGCGCGTTGCCGTCCCCGTGCCCGTTGCCGTCGCGGATGCCGCCCGCCGTGTCCTCGACCGTGCCGCCCGCGCCGATGTACCAGGTGCGGTGCGCCCGGCCGCCCTGACCGGGGTACGGGGGGCTGAACCGGTGTAGCTGCGAGGCCAGCACCGGCTCCGGCACGGGATGTTCCCGCGTCGCGTTGCGCCGCAGCAGCTCCGGCTCGTCCACCAGCACCACGGCCTGAGTGACCAGCGCGTCGCGGCGGCGCGCGACCGCGCCGGCCAGGCCCCGCTGCTGCTCGGTGAGGGAGGTGGCGTCCCACACCACCGTCCCGCCCGCCGCCAGCGCGGCGTCCAGCCGGTCCAGGCCCTCGCGCAGCACGTCCGCGTTGTCCCGCTGGTCGGAGCGCGAACCCCGGGCCGCCCGCAGGTCGTCCAGGGCGACGTACGCCGTCACGCCCGGAAGCTTCCGCGCGAAGGTGCTCTTGCCGCTGCCCGAAGGCCCGCACAGCTGCACCATGCGCGGATACGCCCCGCCCCGCCACCGCCAGGTCGCGGCCACCGCCTCCTGCGGGGTGGAGATCCCGCCCCGGGCGAACGCCTCGCGCGCCTCGGCCCAGCAGCGGTCGGCCGCGTCCGGGTCGGTGTCGCCGAGCCCGCCGAGGGCCTCCCGCAGCCCGGCGCGCAGCGGTTCGAGCGGCGCCTCCCCGAGCAGCCCCGCCTCCTCGGCGCAGAGCGCGGACCACTCCACGCACTCCCGCTCCACGGGATCCGCGGTGGCCCCGGCCAGCGCGTGCAGCACCCCGAGGTCGGCCGCGAGGCTCATCCGTACCAGCCCGGCGCGCCGCTCCGCGTCCGGGAACGGGCGCCGCAGCGACGGGTACAGCCCGGCCAGGTCGGCCACGCGCCGCGCGAGCGGCATCCCGGCCGGCCCCGCCGCCAGCCGCGCCGCGATCCGCGACCTCGGTACGCGGTGCAGCGCGGCGGCGAGCACACCGGCCAGCCGGGTCTCCCCGGTGCGGCCCAACCCGTCGAGCGCGGCGGCCACTTCGCCGACGACCGCGTCCTCGGCGCCCGGCACCTCGCCCGGCACCTCGCCCGGCACCTCGTCCGGCTCGAAGCCGACGGCGCGCAGCAGCCCGGCCGGGTCCGGGCCGGCCCCCGACCGCACCTCCCACAGCGGGGCGCGCGGGCCGAGCCCGTTCGGCACGACCTGCGCGTACATCCAGTGCGTGTCCGTCTGCACGTGGCCGCCGCGCACCCACTTGGCCACGCGCCGCCCGAAGTCGGCCCGGTCGAACCCGGCCGTGGTACGGACGACGTACCCCTCCTGCCGGGCGGTGTCGAGCCGCAGCTTGCGCAGCGCCCGCTCGTCGAAGGTCCCGCGCCACAGCACGCGCGGGGCGGGCACCCCGAGGCCGTGCAGGAACCGAACGGTCCGGTCCCAGTCCAGGCAGCGCTCGCCGTCCCACACCGAGAACCCGTAGAACCAGCTGTCCAGGTCCTCGTACGGGAGGGAGTGCCGGGCGTACAGGTTCTCCCCGCACACCCGCCAGCCGGCCGGTATCCGGGCCCCGACGCGGCCCTGGAGGGCCTTCACCCAGGCCCGGGAGGGGTGGTGTCCGGAGTCGAGCGAGCGGGCGTGCAGTCCGTCGGAGTACAGCGTGGTGTTCTCCCCGTCGAGCTTCTCGGTGACGACCACCTCCTGCCCGGCCAGCCCCGCGAGCTCGGCCCCGGCCCGCACGTCATCCCCGCCCACCCCCGGTGACCAGGGCAGATGTGCTGTGCGGGGATAGTGGGTGCGCATGATCCGCTCCTGCTCGACGAGGCTGTGCCCGATCACTCTAGGTATCCGGAGCACCCCCATCCACCGGTTAAACCGGCGGCGGCCGGCTGTGCGTCAGCCGCCGAAGCGGCCCGTGCACAGGGCGACGATCGAGGGGTCGAGCATGCCCCGGGCCGCCGAGCACAGCGAGGCCATGTCGTACGCGGACCGGGGCGCGGGCCGCGCCTTCGGGCGGGCCGCGGCGCGCGGGCGGGACTTCGCGGCGGGGCGGTGGCGGACCGGGTGCGCGGCCTTCGGCGGCCGGGCACGGCGCGCCTCGGACTCGACGGCCCGCGCCGGGCGGAGCGGCCGTACGGGGTGCGGCGGGGGCAGCGGATCGGCCCGCTCCGGGGCGGCGGCCGCGACCGGTGCCTCCGACGCGTCCGGGGTCGGCTCGGCCGCGCCGGAGGGCGACGGCAGTGGGCCGAGCGGCAGCGCCGCGGGCTCCGGTAGCGGGGCGGCGGCCGGCCGGGCCACCGCGGACCGGGCCGCCGCGGGCGCCGGACCCGGCGGTCCGGTGGGTCGTACGGTCATGCATCCGGCGGTCAGTGCCAGCGCGGCGAGGGTCAGGGGCAGGGTCCGGCGCAGCTGCATCCGCCCACCCTGCCGTACCGGCACCCCGGTCGTACGGACCGTCACGCGGACGGGTGAAACCGGGCCCGGCCGGGCCCGCCGGGGCGGTGACGTGGTCGGACCGACGGTTGTTCACGCCGCCGGTCCGCGGGATGGACCGTAGCAAGATCGACATAACCTGGCAATAAGGAGGTATGGGGACGGCGCGGGAGGGCGGGTGCCGGCGCCGGCCGTCGCGCCGTAACCCGGGGACCGTGCCCGCTGTTGCACAGCAGGCGGGTCCACCCACGGTGAACGGAGTTCCAATGCCGCAGCTGACCGACGAGGCCGTGACACCAGACGCGCCGGAGCACGCGGCGGAAGAGACCCCCGAAGGGACAGCGCCACCCGCGGCCGGAGCCGCCGCGGTGCCGGAGCGGTCCGGGACCTGGATGACTCCGGCGGAGTACGGGGCGTCGCGCGCCGCCCTGTGGACCGGAGCCCTCGTCCTCGTCACCGACACCGACGGCCGGGTCCTCCTCCAGACCGTCGACTACCGGCCCGACCGCCTCATGCCCGGCGGCGCCGTCGACGCCGGCGAGTCACCCGCCGCCGCGGCCGCCCGCGAGATGCGCGAGGAACTCGGCGTGGACGGCCACTACCCGCACGGCCTCGCCGTCGACTGGATCCCCGCCGACACCCCCGGCTTCCCGCCCGAGACGCGCTTCCCCGGGGAGATCCTCCACGTCTACGACGGCGGCACCTGGACCCCCGACCGGATCGACGCCGTCCGCCTCCCCGCCCAGGAGATCACCGGCATCGAGTTCGCCGAGCCGGCCGACCTCCCCGCCCTGATGGACGCGGGCGACGCCCGCCGCGCGCTGTCCGCCCTGCGCGCCCGCGTGGCCGGAGCAGGCGCCGTCCTGCTGGAGGACGGCCGTCCCACCGCGCCCACCGCCCTCGACCGGCTCGGCGCCCTGCGCACCCGCCGCGTCCCGCAGCGCGCCGCCTGGCACCCCGGCCCCGTCCCCGCGCACCTGCCGGTACGGGAGCGCTCGGGCTGGCTGTTCGCCCCCGACGGCCGCGTCCTGCTGCTGATCGCCCGCGCCACCGGCGCCGCCCGCCTCCCCTCCCCGACGGCCGGACCCACCGCCGGCGCCCTCCCGCTGGGCTACCGGCACGACGCCGGGGCAGCGGGTCCCGCCTGCGCCGACGCCCGTACCGCCGCCCGCCTCACGGCCCTGCCCCCGGCCGCCGACCCGGCGTACGCCCGCCTGCTGGCCACCCCCGAACAGGTCCGGGAGCTCAGCGACTGGGGCCCGGCGGGGCTGCGGGAACTCGCCTCGGTGCACGAGGCCCGCGAACACCTCTGCCTCCCGGCCCCGCCCCGGACCCCGCCCGTGGAACTCCCCGAGGAAGGCCGCCACTTCTGACCCGGCGGGGAGCCGCCCGCCGCCGCGACCGGCGAAATCCCGGGCGCGCGGGCCGCGGTCCAGCAGCATGGCCCCATGAGCGACAGCGCGATCACCTACACCCTCTACATCCAGGCCGACCCCTCCCGGGTGTGGCAGGCCCTGACCGAGCCCGCCTTCACCCGCCGCTACTGGGGCCTGAGTTTCGAGACGGACTGGACGGTGGGCTCGGCCATGGCCTGGGTGGAGCGCGGGGCCCGCACCACCGACCCCGCCCAGGTGGTCCTGGCCTGCGTCCCCCACCGGCTGCTCGCCTACACCTGGCACACCTTCACCCCGCAGTGGGCCGCGGCCGTCGGCATCTCCGAGGAACTGCGGGCCGAGCTGGAGCGGGAGCCGCGCACGAAGGTCACGTACGAGATCGAGCCGGTCGGCGACACCCTCGCGCGGCTGACCGTCCGTCATGAGGGGTTCACCCCCGGCGGCACCCTGATCGGCATGTGCGGCCGCGCCTGGCCGATGCTCGCCTCCAGCCTCAAGACCCTTCTGGAGACCGGCGCCCCGCTGCCCGAGCCGGAGCACGAAGGCACCCAGGGCCACGGGGGCCACGAGGCGCACGAGCACTGACCGAGCGGACGGCGCGGCCCGGAGCCCGGAGCCCGCGCTCCGGCCGCACCCGGCCCCGGCCGCGCTCCCGCCGCACCCGGCCCCGTCCGACCCGCCCCGCCCGAACGGGCCTGTCCCGCACCTGAGATCATGTGTATCGACCACGAATCAGGAGCGCCGCCATGACACTCGAACACCACCGTGTCGTCATCACCGCCGCCGGCCGCGACTTCGGGCGAACCCTCGCCCTGCGTTTCGCGAGCCTGGGCGCCGAGGTCTTCCTCTCCGCCCGCACCCTCGACGCCGCCGAACGCGTCCGCGAGGAGATCCGTGCGCAGGGCGTGGACGCCGACCGCGTCCACGCCTTCGCGTGCGAGCTCACGGACCCGGCCTCCGTCCGGGAGTTCGCCGCCTCGGTCGCCGCCCGCACCGGCCACATCGACGTCCTGCTCAACAACGGCTCCCGCTACCAGCACGGCACCGACCTGCTGTCCGCCTCCGACGAGGACGTCGTCGACACCCTCGCTTCGGGAGCCACCGGCACCGTCCTGGCCACCAAGGCCTTCCTGCCGCTGCTCCTCGCCTCCGCCAAGCCCGACATCGTCACGATGGTCTCCGGCTGCGGCGAGAGCGGCCACCACCGCTCCGAGGCCCACGACGCCTTCTACGCCGCCAAGAGCGCCCAGGCCGGATTCACCGACATCCTCTCCCGCCGGCTGCGCGACCGGGGCGTCCGGGTGATCTCCCTCTACCCGCCGGACTTCGACAACCACGACCCGCTCTCCGAGGCCTGGGAGAACGCCCCGCGCACCGCGAAGGACCCGCTCACCGCCCAGTCGTTGGTGAACTGCGTCCTCTTCGCGATCGGCCAGCCCCGCGACTGCTTCATCAAGTCCTTCCACTTCGAGCAGGTCTGACGGGCCGGCCGGGCCCCTGACCAGCCCCCGCGCGCCGCGCGTGCGCCCGCGTCGTGTGGAATGGGGGGATGGGGACAGCTGAGAACCTGATACGCGGGGGAGGCGACCCGGTGCGCCCCGTCGAGCCTCCCGAGTACTGGCGTTACACCCTGCACCTCGCCTCCCTGGCCGCCGCCCCCGACGAGGCCGACGAGGCCGAGCGGGTGGCGGCGGTCCTGCGCGATCCCGACCGGGTGATGGCCGAAAGCGCCGTGGTGACCCATCTGGACCGCCGGGCCGCGCGGCTGCTGGCCGACGAACGGTTCCAGGACTGGGCCCGCGCCGTGGGCGCCGCCCTCGAAGGCCGCGCCTTCCCGGTGGCGAGGCTGCGCGAGTGGAGCCTGCTGCAGTCGGTCAACCAGGGCGGGCCCTGGTCCGCCGCCGAGCTCGCCGGCGCCTCCGACTGGTGCCAGCGGACCGCCGTCGCGCTGCTCACCTCGTACGAGGCGCTGCGCCTGCTCGCCGACGCCGGCCGCACCCGCCGCGTCCGCCACGCCGCCGCCCAGCGGCTGGTCCGGCGCCCCTCCCTCTGACCCGTGGCTGCGGGCTCCGGCCCGGCGCGCCGCGCGCTTCCGGGCCTGCGTCGGACGCCGGAGCTTCGGGCAGGTGTCGCCCCGCGGAACGGTGAGTGTCATTCCGCCCCCGGCGCCGAAGAACCGCCTCGTGCGCCCATTCGGGGGTCTATGGTCTGCGTACCCGGCCGGTGCCCAGTGTTGTCCGATGCCACTCCGCTACGGGAGGACTCTCCGTGTCGCAGGCTTCACCCATGTCCGCCACCACCCCCGCCCCGCCGGTCCCCACGGCGTTCGGCCAGGTCAAGGGCTGGTTCTCGGCGTACGACCAGGCGCTCTTCGACTGGTTCCTGACCCGCCAGAACCGTGACGCGGACCAGCGGGGCGACATCGCGGAGCTCGGCGTCTACATGGGGAAGAGCGCGATCTTCCTCGGGCAGTACCTGCGGGACGGCGAGGAGTTCACCGTCTGCGACCTCTTCGACTCGCCCGCGCCGGACGACGCGAACCTCGCCGAGATGCAGGGCTCGTACTCCACCCTCACCCGCCGGGCCTTCGAGGCGAACTACACCGCCTTCCACGAGGAACTGCCCACCGTCATCCAGGCCCCGACCTCGGTGGTCACCGCCACGGTGCGCGCCGGCAGCTGCCGCTTCGTCCACATCGACGCCTCGCACCTCTACGAGCACGTCGTCGAGGACGTCGTGTCCTCGCGGACGCTCGCCGCCCCCGGAGCCGTCGTGGTCTTCGACGACTACCGCGCCGCGCACTGCCCCGGCGTCGCCGCCGCGGTCTGGGGCGCGGTCGCCTCCGGCGACCTGAGGGTCATCTGCATCTCGCCGAACAAGCTGTACGCGACCTGGGACGACCCGGAGCCCCTCCAGAAGGAGCTGCGCACCTGGCTGGAGGGCCTCGACGGCGTCTGGCACGGCGTGGAGACCGTGGCCGGGCGGCCGCTGGTCCGCATCGGTGACAAGGGGCTCGCCGCCCCGGAGCCGCCGAAGCCGCTGCGCCCGGCCCCCGCCCCGGAGGCCGCCCCCGCCGCGGCTCCCGTCCGTACGCCCGTGGCCGCGGCCCCCGCGCGCAGGCCGGCGAGCGGCTGGCGCGCGCTGGCCAAGGACCTGCTCCCGCCGGTGGTCACCCGCGCGATCGTGGCGGAGCGCAAACGGCGCCGCTGACCGACGCCGACCGCCGCCGAACGCCGAAACGGCGCCGGCCCCCGCTCGGGGGGCCGGCGCCGTCGTCCGTGCGGCCGTGGAGCGAAGGGCTCAGAGGCCCTTGCGGACCCGGGCCGCGCGGCGGGCCTCGGCGGCCTGGCGGGCCTCCATCGTCTTACGGGACTCCTTGCCCTTGCCGGGCCGGCCCGGGCGGGTCCCGATGCCCCGGAAGCCGAGGTCGGAGCCGGACGGCCGGCCCTTGGCGTCGGTCGGCGCGGCGCCGGCCAGCGGCACCCCGGAGGGGGCCTTCGCGCCGGTGATCCGGCTGAGGGCGGCCTCGCCGGAGCGCACCTGGGTGATCGTCGGCCGGATCCGCGCGTCGGACATCAGGCGCACCATGTCGCGGCGCTGGTTCGGGGTGACCAGCGTGACGACCTTGCCGGACTCGCCGGCGCGGGCCGTGCGGCCGCCGCGGTGCAGGTAGTCCTTGCTGTCGGCCGGCGGGTCCACGTTGACCACGAGGTCGAGGTCGTCGATGTGGATGCCGCGCGCGGCGACGTTGGTCGCGACCAGGACGGTGACCGCCCCGGTCTTGAACTGGGCGAGCGTCCGCGTGCGCTGCGGCTGCGACTTGCCGCTGTGCAGGCCCTCCGCGCGTACGCCCATGGCCCGCAGGTGCTTCACGAACTGGTCGACGCCGTGCTTGGTGTCCAGGAACATCAGCACCCGGCCCTCGCGGGCGGCGATCTCGGTGGCCGCCGAGTACTTGTCGGCCGCGTGGATGTGCAGCACGTGGTGGTCCATCGTGGACACCGTGGCCGACTGCGGGTCCACCGAGTGCGAGACCGGGTCCTTCAGGTACCGGCGCACCAGCTGGTCCACGTTGCGGTCCAGCGTCGCGGAGAACAGCATCCGCTGCCCGGCGTGGTGGACCTGGTCCAGGATCTCGGTGACCTGCGGCATGAAGCCCAGGTCGCACATCTGGTCGGCCTCGTCGAGGACGGTGATCTTCACCCGCTCCAGGTGGACGTCACGCCGCCCGACCAGGTCGCTGAGGCGGCCGGGCGTGGCCACGACGACCTCGGCGCCGGTGCGCAGCGCGCCCGACTGCCTGCCGATCGACAGCCCGCCGACCACCGTGGCCAGCCGCAGCTCCAGCGCCTCGGCGTACGGGGCAAGCGCCTCGGTGACCTGCTGCGCCAGCTCGCGCGTCGGTACGAGGACCAGCGCGAGCGGTCGCTTCGGATCGGCCTTCTGTCCCGCGGTGCGCGCCAGCAGGGCCAGGCCGAAGGCGAGGGTCTTGCCGGAGCCGGTCCGGCCGCGCCCGAGGATGTCCCGGCCCGCGAGGGAGTTCGGGAGGGTGGCCGCCTGGATGGGGAACGGCTCCTTCACCCCCAGGCCGGTCATGGTCGTCATCAGCTCAGGGGGCAGGCCGAGCTCCTCGAAGGCCGCCACCGGCGGCAGCGCCGGGGTGAGGGTCGCGGGCATCGCGAACTCGCCCTGCGGTCCGAGGGTCCGGGGTGCCTTGCCGGAGCCCTTGGCGCCCGGCTTGGTGCCTGCCTTCGCTCCGGCCTTGATGCCGAAACGCCCATGAGGTGACGGGTTCTTCATGCAGAACCTTCCGTGAGGAGTGCGCACGCGGAATGCGGACAGGGTGGTGAACGGAGACGAGCCGGGGCCCGTACCCCTCGGTACGGGCCCCGGCTCGTCGTACGTGTCCGCACCGGGCGAAGGCGCCCCGCGCTTCAAGTTTCCCGGCCATTTTACCAGCCGGCGAGGGTGGTCACGGGGCGGCGCTCCCCCGATCCGCGTACGAGGCGCCCATAAGTTCGATAACCCCCTGTTGGCCGCGCCCGGGGTGTGGCGGGGGTGGCACCCGGGCACTATCGAGACGGCCGCGCGTGCGGCCCGCAGTGGAACGTTGAGAAGGATCAGTACCCATGGCAACAGGCATCGTGAAGTGGTTCAACGCGGAAAAGGGCTTCGGCTTCATCCAGCAGGACGACGGCGGCCCGGACGTGTTCGTGCACTTCTCCGCCATCCAGACCACCGGCTTCAAGGAGCTGGCCGAAGGCCAGAAGGTCGAGTACGACGTCACCCAGGGCCCCAAGGGCCCCCAGGCGGAGCGGGTGGTCGGCATCTGACGGCGCTTCACGAGTCCAGTCCGTGAGGGTGAGCCCCGCCGGGTCGGCCCGGCGGGGCTCACGCGTGCCGCGACGGCCGGAGCGCGGCGGCCGGCCCGCTGCTCACACCGCGCGGTGGAGGCCCTTCAGCAGTCGCCAGACCAGCTCCGCGAGCTCCTCTGGGCCCGCCGCCGGGATCCGCCCGTGCAGCCAGTCCGCGAGGACGCCGGTGAAGGCGGCGGCGACGGCCGTGGCGACCAGATCGGGGTGCGGGGCGCCCACCGCCGCCCGCTCGGCGCGGGAGCGGGCGCGCAGCTCCCGGTGCAGGCGCTCGCCCAGCGGGCCGCCGCCACCCGGCAGCAGCAGGGTCCGGTACAGCGCGCCGTGCTCGGCGGCGCCCGCGAGGAAGCCGGCCAGGGCCGCCGGCGGCCGGGCCGGGGGCGGCGCGGCGGGCTCCGTCTGCCAGGCGTGCAGGGCGTCGACCGCGGCGCGCACCACCTCGGCGCACGCGTCCACCGCCAGCGCGGGGAGGTCCTCGTAGTGCAGGTAGAAGGTGGCGCGGCCGATCCCCGCGCGGCGGACCACCGCCGAGACGCTGACCTCACCGAGCGGGCGGTCCGCGCACTCCTCGAACAGGCTCTCGCGCAGCCGGGCCCTGGTCCGCGCGGTGCGCGGGTCCTCGGGGCTCACGCGGCCAGCAGCGCCGCGCCCAGGGCGAGGGCGCCGGGAAGGGCCTGGGCGATCAGGATCCGCCGGTTGGCGGTGGCGGCCCCGTACAGCCCGGCGACGATCACGCAGACGAGGAAGAAGACCTGCGTCGCGAGCGAGTCGATGACCAGCGCCCAGACCAGGCCGGCGGCCAGGAAGCCGTTGTAGAGGCCCTGGTTGGCGGCGAGCGGGGCGGTGAGGCGGGCGGTGTCCGCGTCGAAGCCGGACAGGGCCCGGCCGGGCGGCCGCTGCCACAGGAACATCTCCAGCACCAGGAAGTAGCCGTGAAGCGCGGCGACTATGCCGATGAGGACCTGGGCGACCGTGTGCACGGTGATCTCCGCTCTGTGGGGCGTGCGCGACTGAGGCGGCCCACGGTAGCGATTTCCTGGACAGGTGTCCAGAAACTCTCGGGAGCGGTTAGGGTGGCCGCATGACCGTGCTCGTGTATGAGGATTTCGGTACCGGACGCCACCGTGAGAGCTCCCTGATCCGCCACGCCCTCGGCAGCGTGCACGACGAGGTGCTCCTCGCGGGCCTCGCCGGCGGCATCGGCTTCATGTACTTCGTGTTCGAGTACCCGGGCCGGCCGCCCGTTCCGACGATCGTCGCCCAGGCGCACCCCGAGCCCTGGGTCCAGGTCACCCTCGGCCGTCTGGGCATCCCCTACCAGGCCACCCGCAGCGCCGCACCCCGCTGGGGCCGGGTGTGCGGCGCGCTCGACGCCGGGTTGCCGGTGTTCTGCACCGTCGACAGGTCCCGGCTGCCCTGGCACGGCGCCGCCGTCAGCCCCGAGCTGGCCGGCGCCGACCCGTACACCGTGGTGGTGGCCGGGTACGAGGGCGATGACCTCTACGTCGAGGACGGCGCCGCGACCCCGTACCGGATCGGCCGGGAGGAATTCGGCGCCGCCTGGACCGGGCACCGCGACGGCCACCACCAGATGGTCCTGCCCACGGGACGGGCCACCGCCGAACCGGACGTCGACGGTGCCGTCGCCGCCACGGTCACCCGCCTCACCGGACCCGTCCTCGGCAACCGGTTCGACGTCAACTTCGGCTTCTCCGGCATGGAGAGGTTCGCCGCGCAGCTGCGCGACGCCCACACCGAGGCCGGCTGGGAAAGCCGCTTCGGCACACCGGAGGCCTTCGCGGCGGTCACCGGCCGGCTGGACGCCTGCCTGGAGCGGGAGTGGACCGCCCCCGGCGCCACCCGGCCGCTGTACGCCGACTTCCTCGACCTCGCCGGGCGGCCGGAGGCGGCCGGGCTCTTCCGGGACTCCGGCCGCCACTGGTCGCGCCTGGCCGAGCTGGCCCGTACGGCCGCGCCGGACTCCGACACGGCCGCGCGGCGGGACCTGTTCGACGCCTGCGCCGACCTCGTGGACCGCTCCGTCGCCCTGGAGCGCGAGGCCGTCGCCCTGCTGGAGCGCTGAGCCCGGCCGGCCTCAGGTCTCCCGGGCGGAGACGGAGATGGCGGAGACCGGACAGGCCCGGGCCGCCTCCCGCACCAGGGCGCTGCCCGCGCCGTCCTCCCGGCCCGGCACCAGCTCGCTGAAGCCGTCGTCGTCCTGCGTGAACACCTCGGGCGCGGTCAGGGCGCACTGGCCCGCGCCGATGCAGACGCCCGTGTCGATGGAGATCCGCACGGCGCTCACCACGCCACGGGGAGTTCGACCATGCCCTGGATGGTGTCCCCGGGCTTGAACGGGATCAGATCGGGCTCGGCCGCCAGCCGCAGACCGGGCAGCCGGTCGAACAGGGTGCCCAGCGCGATCTCCATCTCGGCCCGGGCCAGGTTCTGCCCCAGGCACTGGTGGATGCCGAAACCGAAGGCCAGGTGGTGCCGGGCGGGCCGGTGCCAGTCCAGCGCGTCGGGGTTCTCGAACACCGCGTCGTCGCGGTTGATGACGGAGGTGGAGAAGACCACCCCGTCGTCCGGGCGGATGGTCACCCCGCCGATCTCGATGTCCTCGGTGGCCACCCGCAGCATCCCGTCCGCGATCGACAGGAACCGCATCAGCTCCTCCACGGCCTCCGACATCAGCGACGGCTCCGCGCGCAGCTCGGCCAGCTGCTCCGGATGCCGCAGCAGGGTGAACGTACCGAGCGAGATCATGTTCGCCGTGGTCTCGTGTCCCGCGATCAGCAGGATCGCGGCGAGCGAGACGAGTTCGTCGATGTCCGTCTCGCCGGTCTCCAGGCGCGTCGCGACCAGCTCGTCCAGCAGCCCGTCACCCGGGTCCGTCCGCTTGCGCTCGATCAGACCGGCCAGATAGCCGTTGATCTGATCGCGGGCGTCCCGGGTGTCCGCGGCCTCCGGGCCGCGCAGCAGCCGCCTCGACTGGGCCTCGAAGAACTCGTGGTCCTCGTACGGGACCCCGAGCAGGGCGCAGATCACCATCGAGGGCACCGGCAGGGCGAAGGAGCTCACCAGCTCGGCGCGCGGGCCCCGGGCGACCATCGCGTCGATCAGCCGGTCCACGGTCTCCTGGATCCGCGGCCGCAGGGCGGCGGTCCGCTTCAGGGTGAAGCTCGGGATCAGCATCCTGCGCTGGGCGTTGTGCTGCGGGTCGTCGACGCCGAGGAGGGCGGTGCGGCGGTCCTGCAGGCCCTGGAAGCGGCGGCTGGGGGTGGGGAAGGAGGCGTTCTGGCGGTCGGCGGAGAGCCGGCCGTCGGAGAGGAGGGAGCGGGCCTCGGGATGGCCGGTGACCACCCACACGGAGCGGCCGTCGAAGAGGGTGACCCGGGAGAGGGGCCGCCCCTCCCGCAGGGGCTCGTAGGCGGCCGGGGGGTGGTAGGGGCAGGTCCGGTCCTGGGGGAAGGCAACGGTTTCTGACATTCCAGCACCTCGCAAGCGATGGTTCCGTCGTTCCGGACTCCATTACATGCCTTGGGCACCTATCCCACCTATGCCACTTTCGGCCACATCATCCGAGTTCGCCCAGGTGGGTGTCGAGGAACGCGCGGAACTCCTCGCCGGTCATCGGGCCGGCCTGGCTCGCGACCGCCTCGCCGGCGCTGACCAGGACGGCGGTGGGGGCGCCGGTGACCCCGAAGCGCCTGGTCGTGCCGGGGCAGCGGGTCATGTCGGTACGGACGGCGGTCAGCCGCGCCCCGTACTCCTCGGCGAGCTCGCCGACGACGGCGTCCATCGCCCGGCAGGCCTCCACGGCCTTCGGCCAGGTGCCGGTGAAGTAGGCGAGAACCGGCCCCGGGGCCATGGAGAGGATGAAGTCGAACTCCTGGTCTTCGAGTGGCTGGTGGATCCGACGTGCCATGGGTGGGGCTCCTGCTCGTGCTCATCCGGCGTGGGTGACCATCATCGCCGCCCGCCGGAGTGGGTGTTTGCGCCAAGGCGCGCGGCCGGTTCCCGGGGGTACGGAGGGGGTGTTCCGGTCGATGCTCCAGGACCCTTCGCGAGAGGTAGGGCAGATGCGTCCGCTGATGTATGTTGCGCACGGCATTTCCGCCATCAGGGGGCCGATCGCCTTGCATGTGCGAGGTAGTTGATCGGTGTGTCGGGAGGGGTCTCCATGACGTGTGGCAGGCAGAACCAGCGGAGAGCGGGCCTCGCGCTCGCGGCGGCGGCGCTGCTCCTGGCGGGCTGCGGGCAGTCGGCGGAGACGAAGGGCGCGGATGGCGCGAAGGACGGCGCGAAGGGCGGCGCGGCGGCCGGGGCTTCGGCTTCGGCTCCGTCTTCGGCGAAGGTTTCCGTGGCACCGCTGGGGCCCGGTGAGGTACGGGTGGGCGGCGAGGTCGCCAAGCCGTACTCCGTCACCCTGGCCGACCTGCGCAAGCTGCCGCAGGCCTCGGTCGAGGTCAAGTTCACCAGCGCCAAGGGCGAACAGCGCCACACCTACCAGGGGGTGCCGCTGCACGACGTGCTCAAGACGGCCGAGCCGCGGTTCGACGCCGCCAAGAAGAACGGCCAGCTGCGCGGCTTCGTCTCCGCGACCGGCGGCGGCGACTACCGCGCCGTGTTCGCCTGGGCCGAGATCGACCCTGGCTTCGCCAAGAGCCAGGTGCTGCTGGCCGTCTCCGAGGACGGCGTGGCCTTCGACGACGCCGCCGGGCCCCGGCTCGTCGTACCGCAGGACACCAAGGGCGGCCGGTACGTGTCCGAGCTCAACCAGCTGTGGGTCGGGGTCGTCGACCCGGTGGTCGACGGGGCGAAGTGACGGTGGGTCCGCGGGAGACCGGCGGCCGCTCCCGGCCCGGGCGGCGGGCCGTCCTCGGCGCCGGGGGACTGGCCGCGCTCGCCGCCGGCGCAGCCGTACTGACCACGGCCGACGCGCGCACCCCGGGCGACGACCGGGAGGCCGCGGCGGGCGGCGCGGTCGCGTTCCACGGCCCCCACCAGGCCGGCATCCTGACCCGGCGCCAGTCCCACGCCCACCTCGCCGCCCTCGACCTCGCCGCTCCGGCCGTCGCCCCCGGTGCCGGAGCCGGTGCCGGCACCGGGGCTGGACGGGCCGGGGCGGCCGCCCTGCTGCGGACCTGGAGCGCCGCCGCCGCGCGGATGACCCGGGGCGAGCCGCCGGTCGACGGCGGGGCCGACACGGGGGTGGCACTCGGAGCCGGGCCCGCCGCCCTCACCGTCACCTTCGGCCTCGGCCCGGGCTTCTTCGACCGGGCCGGGCTCACCGCCGCCCGGCCCGAGGCCCTCGCCCCGCTGCCCGCCTTCCCCGACGACGAACTCGACCCCGCCCGGGGCGGCGGTGACCTGTTCGTCCAGGTCGCCGCCGACGATCCGTTCGTCGCCGTACACGCGCTGCGCACCCTCCAGCGGCTCGCCCGGGGCGCCGCGAGCACCCGCTGGGTCATGTCCGGGTTCACCCGCTCGGCCGGCGGGACGCACCGCAACCACATGGGCCAGCTCGACGGCACCGCCAACCCGGCCCCGGCCACCGATCCCGCGCAGCGGGCCCGGATCCTCGTCACGGGTTCCGGCTCCGGCTCCGGTTCCGGCGTGCCCGGCTGGCTGGAGGGCGGCTCGTACGTCGTCGTACGCCGGATCCGGATGCTGCTCGACCACTGGGAGGGGCTCCCCGCGCAGCACCGCGAGCAGGCCGTCGGGCGGCGGGTGGCCGACGGGGCGCCGCTGACCGGCGGCGCCGAGCGCACCCCCGCGGACCTCGATGCCGCCCGGCCCGACGGGGTCCCGGTCATCGCCGCCAACGCCCACATCCGGCTCGCCGCCCCGCGGAGCAACGCCGGGGCCACGATGCTGCGGCGCGGCTGGTCGTACTACGACGGGCTGCGCCCCGACGGCACGCCGGACGCCGGGCTGCTCTTCGTCGCCTGGCAGGCCGATCCCCGGACGGGCTTCATCCCCGTCCAGCACCGGCTGGCCCGGGGCGACGCGCTCGCGCGGTACGTCGTGCACGAGGCCTCGGCGCTCTTCGTCGTACCGCGGGGCGCTGCCGAGGGGGAGTACGTGGGGCAGGCGCTCCTCGAAGCCTGACGGACCGGTTGTCAGTGCCGCCTGTGAAGCTTGGGGGCATGGACGACAGGATGCTGCGGCGCCGGGTCTACGGCGCCGACCACGAAGACCCCGACCCCGGCCCGCGCCCCGGCCATGTCTACGGCGAACTCGTGGGCGGTCCCCTCGACGGACTGCTCCTGGACGTCACGGGGTGGAGCGAACCGCAGTGCGCCGAGGAGGCCCGGCTCCCCACCGAGATAGGCAGGTACGGGGCGGGCGGGCGCGCGCACTACCGCCGCCGGGCGGCCGATCCGGGGCGCTGGGACTGGGCGGGGGACAGCCCGTGACGCCGTGCTGACGCCACGGCCGTGCGGTGGCGCGGCGGACCGAGCCCCCGGACCGCCGACGTGTGTCCGGGGGCTCTGTACTCCTCTTCGGCCGGAGGGGCCGATTCGGATGCGCCCGGCGCCCGGTCAGTCGCGGACGGCCCCGCGGCTCACGCTGCGGGCCCACAGGACCAGCGGGACCTGGAGCGGCAGCCGGCCGACCGCCACCGCCCGCACGGCGGGGGACCGACGGCGGGCGTCGACCGCCATCTTCACGTTCGCCGGGAACACGCCGACGAAGAACGCCGCCGTGGCCAGCGCCGCCACCCGCCGCGTCCGCGGATGGGCGACACCGGCGGCGAGGGCGAGTTCGGCCACGCCGCTGGCGTACGTCCACTGCCGCGGGGTGCCGGGCAGCGAGCGCGGCACGATCGCGTCGAACTTCTCCGGCGCGACCGCGTGTGCCACCGCCGCGCCGGCCAGCAGACCGGCGAGCAGCAGGGGTGAGGAGGGGGTGCGCGGCATGGGAGTCCTCTCGGAGGGGCCTGGGCCCGCGATCCTACTCGCCGGTAGCCCGGACCGGGAGGGCCGGATTCCGGGCCCCGCGCCGCGCCGCCGCGGCTGCGCCGGGGCCGGCCCGAATAATTTCCCGGAAGCTGTCGATCCGGGCCCCTCCCGTTCGACGCAGGGGTGAGAGGCGGGGAAAGCCCCGCCTCCCGACCGAGGAGTCACCATGCCGCGCTTCCTTTCGCTCATCCGCATCGACGAGCAGAGCCTCAACTCCGACACCGAGTTCCCCCCGGACTTCATGGAGCGCATGGGCGCGCTGATGGAGGAGATGACCAAGGCCGGGGTCATGCTCGGCACCGACGGGCTGCTCCCCACCGCCGACGGCACCCGCGTCACCTGGTCCGGGGGCAAGATCAGCTACACCGACGGCCCCTTCACCGAGACCAAGGAGGTCGTCGGCGGCTACGCCATCATCCAGGCCAAGGACAAGGCCGAGGCCCTGGAGTGGACGAAGCGGTTCCTGGAGATCCACCCCGAGCAGTGGACCGTCGGCGCCGAACTGCGCCAGATCGCCGAGGGCTGACCGCGCCGCGTTTGCCCCGCCCCGTCACGGCTGCTCTGATGGGTGGCCGTGACGGCAGTGACGGCGGCCCAAGCGGTCGAGACGGTGTTCAGGATCGAGTCCGCGCGCATCATCGCCGGTGTCGCCCGCATCGTGCGGGACATCGGCATCGCCGAGGAGATCGCGCAGGACGCCCTGGTCGCCGCCCTCGAACAGTGGCCCGAGTCGGGCGTCCCGGAGAAACCGGGCGCCTGGCTCATGGCCACGGCCAAACACCGCGCCGTCGACCTCGTCCGCCGCAAGGAGACCTACGCCCGCAAGCTCGCCGAGGTCGGCCGCACCCTGGAGGACGTCCCCCCGCCCGCGGAGCCGGCCGGACCGCAGGACATCGACGACGACCTGCTCCGGCTGATCTTCACCGCCTGCCATCCCGTCCTGGCCACCGACGCCCGGATCGCACTGACGCTGCGCCTGATGGGCGGGCTCACCACCCAGGAGATCGCCCGCGCGTTCCTCACCTCCGAGCCCACCGTCGCCCAGCGCATCGTCCGGGCGAAGCGGGCCCTGGCCAAGGCCGGGGTGCCCTTCGAGGTCCCGTACGGGGCGGACCGAGACGAGCGGCTCTCCTCCGTCCTCGAAGTGATCTACCTGATCTTCAACGAGGGGTACGCGGCGACCGCCGGCGAGGACCTCGTCCGCCCGGCCCTGTGCGAGGACGCCCTCCGGCTCGCCCGCGTCCTGGCCGCCCTGATGCCGAAGGAGCCCGAGGTGCACGGCCTGGCGGCGCTGCTGGAGTTCCAGGCCTCCCGGATCAACGCCCGCACCGGCCCCGACGGCGAACCGGTGCTGCTCGCCGACCAGAACCGGTCCCGGTGGAACCGCCTCCTCATCCGCCGGGGCATCGAGGCCATGGGCCGCGCGGGCAGCGGGCCGTACTCCGTACAGGCCGCCATCGCCGGCTGCCACGCGGACGCCGTCCGGTACGAGGACACCGACTGGACGACCATCGCCGCGCTCTACGGGCGGCTCGTCCAACTGGTCCCGTCGCCGGTGGTCGAACTCAACCGGGCGGTCGCCGTCTCCATGGCGCAGGGCCCGCAGGCGGCGCTCGCGATCGTCGACGCCCTCGCGCAGGAGCCGGCCCTGCGCGCGTACCACCTGCTGCCGAGCGTACGGGGTGACCTGCTGCGGCGGCTGGGCCGCCGGGCGGAGGCCCGCGCCGAGTTCGAGCGGGCCGCCTCCCTCACCCGCAACGCCCGGGAACGGGCGCTGCTGCTGGGGCGAGCCGCCGAGGCGTCGGAGACCTGAACGCGGCCTTCGCGCCCGCCCGGCCGTCAGACCTCGACGCCGCCGCGCACCGGCTGCCGGGGCGGGGTCAGCGCGATCGGCCGCCGGAAGCCGCCGCCACGGGCGATGTCCTGCACCGTGCGCCGCAGCGCCTCCTGGAAATCGCCCATCGTGCGGCGCGCCGCCGGGGTGTCCACGTACAGCGAGTTCATGTGCAGGCCGGCCGCGTCCCGCTGGAACCAGGAACAGGCCCCGTTGGCGCGCGCCGACCAGACGTGGGTGGCGGGCCGCCAGTCGCCGTGGCGTTCCGCGCCCGGGACCTTGCGCATGTCGATGTACGAGAAGAAGTTCACCGGGTACGGCCAGGACTGGGCGGCGAACTCCTCGGGCGCCAGCAGCTGCCACGCCCGGACGAACGGCACGTCGATGTGGCTGATCATCTCGCTGAATCCGGCCCTGACCCCGGCCATGACCTGGCCGAAGTCCCGGCCGGGCGAGGCGTCGAACTCGATCGGCATGGTGTTGACGAACCAGCCCACCGCATGGTTCCAGGGGCCGCGACCGCGCTCGCTGACCGGCATGAACCCGCGGTACACGCCGGGCCCGCCCGCTTCCCGCAGACAGAACGCGACCGCCGCGAGCACGCCCATGAACGGCTTCCCGTCCACCGCGAGACAGGACTTCTCGAACACCTCGGCCTCGGCGGCGTCGAGCAGCTCGGAGGCCTCGTTGACGATCGGGTACATCCGGTCCGGCTCCACGCCGAGGTCCAGCGGGAAGCGCGGGAAGAACTCGCCGTTGCGCGCGATGAACGACTTCCAGTAGTCGAGGCGTTCGTCGCCCGCGTCGATGGAGAGGTAGCGCCGGCGCTGCTCGTCGGCGAAGTCGAGGTAACTCGGGGCGGCCGCCGGCAGCCCGGCGTCCAGGCCGCGGCGCAGGGCCTCGTACTCGGTCAGCACCTCGCGGACGACGATCGGCATCGACATGCCGTCACAGACGATGTGGTCGAAGGCCAGGTACACCGTCGCCGAGTCCTCGCGCAGGACGGCGCCCATGGTGAACAGCGGCCAGGACAGCGTGTCGATGCTGCGCGTGAACCGTTCCGTCAGGAAGCCGCGCAAGCCCTCGGAGGTGTCGAAGGAGCCCACGGGCACCGCGTCCAGGGCGAGTTCGGCGGGTGTGAAGGGTGCGCAGGAGAGCTCACCCGCCAGCCGGCGGAACTCGCAGCGCAGTACCTCGTGCCGCCGGACGAAGGCCAGCAGGGCCTGGGCCAGCGCCTGTTCGTCGAGCCGGCCGGCCACCTCGAAGGTCACCGCGAGCCAGGACGCGACCGGGTCGCCGGACCCGCGGCTCTCCTCGGCGACGGTGAAGTGCTTGTCCTGGTTGAAGGACGCCCTCCTGTCCGCCGCCCCGTCCCGGCCACGGGCCCGCGCCGCCGTGGACCGCAACCGCCACTCGACCACCCGTCCGGGCGCCAAGTGGTGCATCTCCAGAGGAAACTGCCGCATTCCGTCATCCCTTCGCCCCCAGAGTCAACCCCCAGCCCCTAACGACACCCGCAGCACGGAAGTGACGCCCGGCCCGGAGGGGGCCTACCGGGGGCCCGTCCCGTCGGGGTCCCCGGTGGCCTCGGGGCTCTCGGGGTCCTCGGGGTCCTCGGTGGCGTCGGGGCGGACGGCGATGTGGTCGGAGGCGAGGTCGACGGCGACGCGGTGTTCCATGCCGAGGGCCTGGAGGAACTTGTGGGGGAGCTGGACGCGGCCGGTGCGGTCGAGCATCACGTACTCGCGTTCGGTGGTGGTCTCCTCGCCGTGTTCGTCGGTGGTGGTGCGGCGCAGGACCTCGCTGCTGGTGCGGCCGTCGCGGATGGCGACGGTACGGCGGACCTCGCCGGCGACGAGGGGGTCGTGCGTGACGATGACGACGGTGGCGCCGAGTTCGCGGTTGACGGTGCGGAACGCCTCGAAGACGGCGGCGCCGGTCTCGGAGTCGAGTTCGCCGGTGGGTTCGTCGGCGAGCAGGACGGCGGGATCGTTGGCCATGGCGACGGCGATGGCGACGCGCTGCTGTTGTCCGCCGGAGAGTTCGGCGGGCCGGCGGGCGTGGAGGTCGCCGATGCCGAGGGCGTCGAGGAGCTGGTCGACGCGGGCCGCGTGCGCGCGGGCGGACCTGCGGCGGGGGTCCCCCAGCTGCATGGGCAGCGCGATGTTCTGGGCCGTGGTGAGGAAGGGGAGGAGGTTGCGCGCGGTCTGCTGCCAGACGAAGCCGACGGCCGAGCGGCGGTAGCGCAGACGCTCCTTGGGCGGCATGTCGAGGAGGTCGTACCCGGCGACGGTGGCCTGGCCGGCGGTGGGGGTGTCGAGGCCGGCGAGGATGTTGAGCAGGGTGGACTTGCCGCTGCCGGAGGCTCCTACGAGGGCGACGAGATCGCCCTGGCGGACGGTGAGTTCGAGGCCCTGGAGCGCTTGGACCTCGATGCCGTCGGTGCTGAAGATGCGGACGAGGCGGTCGCAGGTGATGGCGGCGTCGGCGGCGTGGCCGCGCGGGGCGGCCGCGGCGAGGGCCTGGCGGCGCAGGTCGTCGAGGGTGGGGCTGGTCATCGGCTGTCTCCCGCTCGGAGCTCGGTGGTGATCTGGCGCCGTCCGGAGACCGCGGCTTCGGCCAGGACGGCGAGGACCGCGAGGGCGGCGAGGGTGAGGGTCTGGGTGGTGAGGGGACGGGGGAGGACGCGCAGGCCGGTGGGGACGGCGGTGCCGACGAGGGCGGAGAGGTCCACGGCGGGGCCGAGGAGCGCGACGGCGGCCGCGGCGAGCAGGCCTCCGCCGCAGGCTGCGGCGACGGCCTGGGGCAGCGCCTCGGCGAGGATGAGCGCGATGCCCTGGCGCGGCCGCAGGCCCATGGTCCGCAACCGCGCCAGCGACGCCGCCCGCTCGGGCGCCGCCCGCGCCAGCGTGATCAGCAGAGCCAGCAGTGCGAAGACGGCCGCGGCGGCGACCGAACCCCAGAAGATCCGGCCCGCCGAAGCCTGGAGCGGATCACGCCCGAGCTCGGCGGCGGTGGCCTCACTGGTCTGGATCAGCAGGCGCTCGGCGACCGCCGCCGGGACCGTCTCCCGGACGAGCGCCCGCAGCCGGGCGTCCGCGACGGGCCCGAGCCCGAACCAGAGGTTGGGCTTCGCCGCCCGGGGGACGTGGGCGAGGACGGGGCCGGCGGGCAGCACGATCGTGGCCGCGCCGGCGCCGGGCAGCGCGGGCGTGCCGTCGAACTCCCCGACGGGCCGCGCCCGTAGCTCCTCGCCGCCGCCGAGCCGTAGCCGGTAGCCGTCCTCGGTGGCCTTCGCCGCCAGGTCCTTGCTGAACAGCGCCGGTACCGGGGCGTTCGCCGCCGCCGCGCCGCCCGCGAGCAGTCCCGGATCGAACTGCCCGCGCCCCACGGCCCGGGCCAGCTCCGCGTACGCCACCGGATCCGCGACGACCACCGTGATCCGCGGGGAACCCTGCCCGCCGGCGCCGAACAGGAACGCCTCGGAGTCCGTCCACACCGGGAGGCCGGTGCGCACCCCGGACAGAGCGGTGGCCGCCTCCGTCAGCGCCGGCGGCAGCGAGTCCCCGGCGGCCGCGGCGATCCGGGCGTCGCCGCCGACGCTCTGGCGGGCCGCCTGGGCGCGGGAGCCGTCGACCGCCGTCAGGACGTTCGCCCCGAACCCGGCCGTGGTGACGGCGAGCAGCAGCGCCACCAGCGGCAGTACGGAGGGCCTGCCGCGGCCCCCGGCGCCCCGGGCGGCGCGCGCCAGGCCCAGGAAGCCGATCACTCCCGACCCCCGCCCGGCGCTCCGGGCCAGGGCCCCCATCAGCGGGGGCTGGATCCTGGCCAGCAACAGCCCGCCGGACAGCGCCAGCAGCAGCGGCGCCGCGATCAGCAGCGGGTCCACGCTCTGCCCGGCCGGGGCGATCCCGCGCGAGCGGACCTCGTACACGGCCGCGGCGGTGGCCGTGAAGACGAGCAGTTCCCCGACCAGGCGCCGGCGCGCGGCGGGCCGCCCGCGCCGGGGGGACAGCAGCACCAGCGCGCGTACGGGAAACGCGAGCAGCGCGAACAGCGTGATGGCGGCGGCCGCGAGGAGCGCGGGCGCCAGCCGCGGCGTCGGCAGCAGCGACACCGCGAGCGCGGTCGCGAGCAGCGCGCCCGGCAGTACGGTCACGGCGCTCTCGCCGAGGAGCCTGCGCAGGATCTCGGGGCGCGAGCCGCCGCGCGCCAGCAGCAGCACCAGCTCGGTCTCGCGCCGGTCCCCGGTGAGCGCGGCGGCCAGGCAGAACACCACCAGGGCCACCCCGGCGACCCCGGCCGGACCGATCGCGGTGAGCGGCGCGGCGGCCTGCCGGCGCGCCTCGGCCTCCTCGAAGAGGGCCGGCAGCCGGGAGCTGATCCGCAGGTCGTTGCGGTTGGAGTCCTGCATCAGCTGCGTGGCGGTGGGACCGGACACGTACGCGGCGACCTGCCGCCGGGTCTCGGGCAGCTCGTGGACGTGCAGGCTCCCGGTGTCCACCGGGAGCCGCCAGAAGTCCGTGGCGCCGCCGCCCCATTGGACCAGCTGCTCCAGCCCGCCGGCGCCGACGAGGGCGAAGGTCTGCCAGTAGTTCTTGGGCAGCTTGGCCGGGTACACCCGCAGGCAGGCGTGGGTGACGCAGGGCAGGTCGCCCCAGTACGGATCGGCCTCGTCGGCCGCCTCGTACAGGCCGACCACCTCGGCGGAGGCCGCTCCGGTCACGGAGGGGGCCGCGTTCAGCACCGTGCCGACGCGGACGTTCAGCGTTTCGGCCGCGCGGTGCGACAGCGCGACCTCGACCGGTTTCCCGGGCGCCGCGCCGTCCGGCCAGCGGCCGGCGGCGAGCCTGGTGTGCTCGGGCGCCTGCTTGAGGTAGCCGAGGCCGAGGGCGACCGGTACCGCCTCGGGCTGGGGGAGTTCGGGGTTGGTGAGCGAGCGGGTCTTGAGCCCGAGCGAGCCGTGCACCTCGGCGCCGGGAACGAGGCCGAACCCGTCTCCCGTCCTCGCCCGCAGCACGTCCAGTACGGAGTCCAGTTCCCCGGCGGAGCGGCCGGCGGGCCGGGGGCCGGCGGTGGCGTACAGGCTCGCCGCCGTGGGTCCCTTGTCCGTCAGGTAGTCGCGCAGGGCCTGGTCGGCGCCCCGGTCCAGGGCGCGCGGCAGGCCGGCGGCCAGGAGGACGGCGACGAAGGCGAGGGCGGCGGCGAGCAGCGAGGCCGTCGGGGTCGCCCGCAGCCGGGTGCGCACCCAGGGCGTGGGGCGGTTCCGCCGGGGCGGGACGGGGCCGGGCGGCGGAACGGTGCCGGGCGGCGGGCCGGGCGGCGGGCTGGTCACATCTCCTCCACGTGCCGCAGCCGGGCGGCTGTGTTCATGACGTTCCTGTTCCTCGTGCTGCCGAGCACCGCCGACAGCAGCGGTACCGCGGCGATGGCGGCGGTCAGCAGTAACGTTTCCCCGGCCGGCAGGTCCACCAGTACCTCCGGCACCGGACGGCGCGCGGCGGGGGTCAGCACCACCAGCGGGACCACCAGGTGCACGATGGCCGCGCCCAGTGCCAGCCCGACCCCGGCCCCGAGACCGACCAGCACACCGCTCTCGGCGGCGGCCGTCCGGGCCAGGTCCCGCCGGGGCGCCCCGAGCGCCAGCAGGATGGCGAACTCGCGGCCCCGCTCGCGCGCCGCGGCCGCCGCCGAGGCGGCGAACCCGATCGCGGCGAGCACCGCGCAGGCCAGCGCGAGCGCCGCCAGCGCCGCCTGCGGGCCCGCGCTCAGCGGGTCGTCCAGCAGCCCGGCGGCGACCTCCTCGCGCAGCTCCACCCGCTGGGTGCGGGCCCCGGCGCGCAGTTCGGCGGCGGCCTCGGCGGGAGCGCGGTCGTGGGCGGACGCGGCCGGCAGCCACCACTCGTCGGGCGGGGGCAGCTCCAGCCCGCCGCGCGCGGCCAGCAGCCGCCCGGCGGTGGCGGCGTCGACGGCCACGGCGGTGTCCCCGGCCGTGGGCAGCGAACCCACGGCGGCGGTGATCCTCACCGGTACGGAGGTGCCCGCCAGGGTGACGGGCACGACATCGCCGACCTTGGCATCGACGGCGTCGAGGTAGGCGTGCGTGGCGATCCCGGGGACGTCGGCGGCGCCGGCCCCGCCGGTGGTCACCGCGACCTCGGAGCCGGCCCCGCCGTTGTACCCCAGCCGCAGCAGCGGCGGGGCGCCACCGGAGGCGTCCTGACGGTCCTGGTCGTCCGGCAGCAGGAGCCCGTTGGGAGAGGCGCCGCTGCCGCTCCGGGCCGGGGCCGACAGGGTCCAGGCGGGCGCGGTGACCCGGAGCGGAACCGCCGGGCCGGACCCGTCGCGCGCGACGGAGATCCCGCGCACGGCCAGCTGACCGGCGTTGCCCGAGGAGGTGCTGTGGGAGACCAGCACCCCGGCGATGCTCAGGGGCGGCGCCGCGGACCCGACCGGGGCGTCGACCAGCGCGCCGACGTTGAACGCCGCGGTGGCGTCGCCGCTGTCCGGGAGACGGACCATCGGCAACTGGTAGGTCAGCCCGAACCGGTCGCGCAGCAACAGGCCGAGGCGGGGACCGCTCCCGTCACCGGTGCGCTGGACCGTCACGTCGAGATCGATGCGGCGCGGGGCCCCGGGCAGCGGGATGCCGGCCGAGCCGGGGGAGCCGGCGGTGTCCGCCGCGAGGGGGGAGAACAGCTCCTTCATCGGCCGGCCGTCCCTCAAGTCCTCGCGCAGCGGCACCCGTTCGGCGACGGCGGCGGCGTCCAGCGCCAGCAGCTGCCCGGCCTTCCCGTCCGGCAGGTCCTGCCGGGACCGGATCACGGGGAGCACCCGCTCACCGCCGGGCAGCGCCGCGTACCGGCCGCCCCGGCCCAGCGGAGCCAGCTCGCTCTCGGAGATCCGCAGGCCCCCGGCGGTGGCGAAATCGGCCTGGTCGCGCTGGGATCCGGACCACGCCGTGTGCTGCCCCAGCGCCAGGACGCCACTGGAGACGGCCAGGACCAGCAGCAGCACGGGCCCGGTGGCCCGCCCCGGCCGGCGGGCCAGCTGCCAGCCCGCCAGCGCCGGGCCCAGCCCGCGCCCGCGGGCCGCGATCCGCCCGCCCAGCCGCGCCGCGAACGGCAGCAGCCGCAGGACCAGCAGGGTGCCCGCGCACAGCGCCAGCGTCGGCGCCGCGACCAGCACCGGATCCACCCCCAGGCGCCCCGCTCCACCGGCCGGAACGCCGCCCTCCCCGCTGTACCGGTCGAGCTGGCGGTACGCGAGGAACGCGAGCGCCACCAGCGCGAGGTCCGCGCCGGACCGGGCCGCGCTCCCCACCAGCGCCTGCCGGCGCCCGGCCAGGCGCAGGGCCCCCGCCGTCGCCCCGCGCAGTACGGACGGCAGCGTCGTCAGCAGCACGCACACCAGCGCGCAGCCCGCCGCGACCGGCCACAGCAGCCAGGTCCCCGACGTGTCGCCCAGCGGCACCCGGGCCAGCGGGCCCACCCGGCCCAGCAGCCCGAGCAGCGGCGGGGTGAACAGCGGCGCGAGGACGGCGGCGGGCAGGGCCAGCAGCACCGACTCGGTCGCGGTGAGCGCCCCGAGCCGGCGGCGCGAGGCGCCGCGCGCCGTGAGCAGCACCCGCTCGAACTCCTGGCGCTCCGTGAGTAGATGAGCCACCAGAAGCAGCGCCGCCGAGGCCAGTACCGCCAGTTGCAGCGCGCCGACCAGCAGGCTGGACCGGGCGACCACCTGCCCCGACTCCAACGCAGCCAGGAATTCAGGCAGTTCGGTCTGCGACTGGAGCGCCGACGAGGTCTGGAGCCCGGCCTGCAGACCCGTCGCGCGCTCCCGCATCGCCGCCGCCTCCGCGGGCCGCAGGCCGTCGAGATCCGGCGTCAGCAGGGAACTCCGGCCGTTCTGCGGCAGCCCGCCCGAGGTGAACACGGAATCGTCCACGAGCAGCGGGCCGTACGTGGTGAACGCGCCGACCCGCATCTCCCGGCCGCCCAGCGGATCGAGCCGCCAGTACGGGGCGTCGGGCTCGGCCGCCCGGTACACGCCGGTCACCAGCACCGTCAGCGGCGGCCCGCCGAACCGGTCGTCGAGCCGGACCTCGGCGGGCAGCGCGCCCGCCGTCAGGCCGAGCCGGGCCAGCGTCGTCTGCGGAACGGCCAGCTGGATCCGGCCGTCCGCGCCCGCCGCCGGCTTCGGCAGCCGGCCCGCGACGAGCCGTACCCGCCCGGGGTCGAGGGCCGCCAGCACGGTCAGGTCGGCGTCCTTGCCCGGGGCGTGCTCGCCGGGCAGCCCGTACGAACGGCTGCGCGCCAGGCTCTCGATCCCGACCCGCCGGTCGCCGAACAGGTCGGCCGCGAAGGTCCGTACGGCCCGGTCGTCCTTGGCGCGCGCCGACTGCGGACGGTCACCGGTGACCACGACCGCACTGCGCGCCCGCCCCGGTCCCTGGAGCGCCTGGCGCAGCCCGGCCTCGCCCACGGTCCGGGTGAACGCGAGCAGCGCGGTCAGCACGGTGGTGGTGATGAGCGCGGTCAGCAGCACCGCGGCGGCGAGCGGCCACCGCCCGCGCAACCGGCGCACGACGAAGCCGATCATCTGTTCTTGCCCTCCCCGATCCGGACCTTTGGCACCGGATAGCGGACGATGCTGTCAGACGGAAAAGGGCAAGGGAAGGGCCTCGCGGGCAGGATGTGCATGATGAGCACATTCGAAAAAGCAGTGTGCCGGGGGGAATTGACCGGCCGAATCGAGGGGGATTCCAGCATGACGCGACAGCTGACCACGACCCTGGACCCGACCCTGGCCCCGATGGTGGTCGCCGAGGATCTGCACCGCAGTTTCGGTACCGGAGAACGGGCCGTTCACGCCCTGCGCGGAGTCTCTTTCGAAATTCGCCGCGGCGAACTCACCGCCCTTAAAGGACGTTCCGGTTCCGGAAAGACCACGCTCCTCAACCTGGTCGGCGGACTCGATTCCCCGACCCGCGGCAGCGTCACGCTCGACGGCACCGACCTGGCCGGACTGGACGAGAAGGGACTGCTCGCGATGCGGCGCGACCGCATCGGCTTCGTCTTCCAGTCGTTCGGCCTGATCCCCGTCCTCACCGCCGCCGAGAACGTGGGCGTCCCGATGCGGATGCGCAAGGTCGCGGCCGCGCGGCGCGAGGAGCGGGTCCGCACCCTGCTGGCCCTGGTCGGCCTCGCCGACCACGCGGAGCAGCGGCCCGGCGAACTCTCCGGCGGACAGCAGCAGCGCGTCGCCGTCGCCCGGGCGCTGGCCAACGACCCGGCGCTGATCATCGCGGACGAGCCCACCGGGCAGCTCGACTCCGAGACGGGACGCTCGATCATGCGGCTGCTGAGGGCGGTGGTGCGGAGCGAGGGAGTGACCGTACTCGTCGCCACGCACGACCCGGCCCTGATGGAACTCGCCGACCGGGTGGTGGAACTGCGCGACGGCCGCGTCGTGGAGCCGGCGGAGTAGCCCCCGACGCGGTGGCCTCCGTACGCAACCCGGCGAAACCCACGGCGAAGCAGGATTCCGCTTCGGGTCCGCAGCCGCACCCGGAGCCGGACCCCGGGCCGCGACGGGTTCAGGGGCTCAGGGGCGCGGGGGCAGCTGATAGGCGCGCCGTTCCTCCCGCGTCGGCGGGTGCAGGATCCGGGCGGCGGCCAGCCGGAGCAGCGGCCCGGCGTCGGAGGCGGCCGGGGTCCACAGCCGTACGGTCCGGTCGCGCGAGGCGGTGGCGATCCGGGTGCCGTCGGGGGACCAGCACAGCCCGTTGGCCCAGTCGGCGTGCACACCGAGGACCGAGACGGCCGTACCGCCCGCCGGGTCCCAGAGCCGGACCGTCCGGTCCCGCGAGACCGAAGCGAGCCGCGCACCGTCGGGTGACCAGGCGAGGTCCTGGACCCGCTCGTCGTGCCCGGAGAGCACGACGGGCCCGGCTGCGGGGTCGGCGGCGGCCGCGCCGGGGTCGGCACCGGCCGCGCCGGGGAACTCCCATACGCGCAGGGTCCGGTCGCGCGATCCGGTGGCCAGCCGGGTGCCGTCCGGCGACCACGCGACCTTCCACACGTGGTCGGTGTGACCGCTCAGGGTGGCCACGGACCGGCCGCTCTCCGCGTCCCAGACGATGACCGTACGGTCGGTGCCGCAGGTCGCCAGCCACGCCCCGTCGGGGGACCAGTGCGCCCCCGTCACCCAGTCCGCGTGCCCCGACAGGACCCGGGGCGCCCGGCCGCCGGCCGCGTCCCAGACCCGTACGCTGCCGTCGCGCGAGGCGGTCGCGATCCGGGCGCCGTCCGGGGACCAGCACACCGCCGACAGCTCCTCGCGGTGCCCGTGGAGGGCGGTGTGCTCCGTACCGTCCGTCCCGTAGACGGCCGCGCTGCCGTCCCGGCGTCCCACGGCGATCCGCGTGCCGTCGGGGGACCAGGCGAGGTCCCCGCACTCCCCGGTGCGCAGGATCCCGGCGGGGGCGCCGTCGGCCGGGTCCCACAGCCGTACGGTGCCGTCCTGCGCGGCGCTCGCGAGCCGGGTGCCGTCCGGCGACCAGTCGGTCTGCCACACGGAGTCGGTGTGCCCGCGCAGCACCGCCCGCGGGGCGCCCGCGTCCCACACGGCCACGGTCCGGTCGCGGGAGGCCGTCGCGAGCCGCGCCCCGTCGGGGGACCAGGCCACGGCGTACAGGGTGTCGGTGTGACCGGCCAGCCAGACGGCCGCGGCGTCCTGCGGATCGGGCGCGTCCAGGTCCCAGATCCGGGCGCCCCGGTCCTGGTCCCCGGCGGCGAGCCGGCGCCCGTCCGGGGACCAGGCCAGGCAGTTGATGCCGTCCATGCTCCGCAGGGTGCGCAGGTTCTCGCCGGTGTACGGGTCCCAGAGCACGGCCGTCCGGTCCGTGGAGCCGGAGGCCAGCCGGGTGCCGTCCGGGGACCAGGCGAGCGCGGCCACGGTGTCCTGGTGCCGCAGCACCCGGACCACCCGGCCGTCCGCCACCCGCCAGATCCGCACCCGGCGGTCCTTCCCGGACGCGGCCAGCAGCGTCCCGTCCGGCGACCAGACCGCGTTCCACAGCATGCGGGCGTGCCCGACGAGGGTCCCGGCCAGGGTGAGGGTGTCGGTGTGCCACAGCCGCAGCGGGCCGGCGCCGCCCGTGACCAGGAGCCGGCCGTCCGGGGAGAACGCCACCACGGAGAGTCCGGTGCCGCCGCCCCCGCCGCGCATGTCCGGCTGGCTCACGGTGTTCAGCGGCCGCCAGGTGGTGGTGGACCACAGCGTGAGGCGGGCGTCGCGCGTCACGCACGCCAGCCGGGTGCCGTCGGGGGACCAGGCCACCGCGCGCGGCCAGTCGCCCGGGACGGGGATCTCGACCGGCGCCGCCGCGGAGCCGCTCCCGCCGTCCGCTCCCGCCTCCGGTTCCGATGCGGGACCGGTTCCGGCTCCGGGCCCGGTCTCGGACGCGGCCCCCGCCCCGGACTCCAGCCCGGCACCGGACCACACCCGGATCCGCCCGTCCCCCGAACAGGCCGCGAGCCGGCTGCCGTCGGGGGACCAGGCCGCGCCCGTGACCGGCCGGTCGAAGTCCTGGTGGACGGCCCGCAGCCGGGAGGCGTCCACCGCCGACCGCAGCGCCTGGACGGCGGCCGGTGTCGGCGCGTACTCGGTGACCGCGGCGTGGGCGATGCCGATCGCGGTCTCCGGCTCCCGCTCCACGTTCTCCAGCACCCGCGCGGCCACGGCGTCCGCGGTACGGGCCCGGGCGTCGCCGTCGCAGCGGGCGGAGGCCCCGACGAACTCCGCCGCGAGCCCGGACAGCGGAGCCCCGGCGCCCGCCTGCCACGCCCGGGCCGCCTGGAGCCGCTCCCCGGTCAGCAGATAGGCCCCGGCGCGCCCGGCGAACTCCCACTCCTGCGCCCAGCGCTCCAGCTCGGCCCGGCGGCGCAGCTGGTCGAGCCGGTCCGCGACGGCCAGCCGCAGCGGCCGCCACTGCCGCAGCAGCGCCTCGTGCGCGACGCCGAGCGTCCCGGCGTCCGAGGTGAGCAGCCGGCCGGCGACGAACGCGTCCGCCATCTCCCGCTCGGCGGGGCCGAGTTCGTCCCTCGGTACGCGCCGGCGGGTCGGCTCGTCCCGCTCCACGGTGACCAGCCGCAGCAGCATCTCCACGACCGGGTCGGCGCCCTCCCGGGGGCCCGGACCGAGCAGCGCCGCGTGGATCCGGTCGGCCTGACCGACCAGCGCGCCCGCGACCCCGCCGGCCTCCCGGTAGTGCGCGTGGGTGAGGGTGGACCCGGCGCCGCCGGCGCGCGCGTACAGCTCCTGGAGGGCGTACGCGAGCAGCGGGAGGGCGTCGCCGCCGCCGCAGTCGTCGACGATCCGGGACACCAGGCCCGGCTCGAAGGAGGCCCCGGCCGCGGCCGCCGGCCGGGCCACCACCTCGTGCAGGGCGTCCCGCCCGAGGGGGCCGATCAGCACCGGTTCGTGCGCGAGTTCCGCGAGGTCCGCCTCCAGGAACCCGGTCAGGAAGTCGGACCGGAGCGTGCCGACGAGCCACACCTTCGGTTCCCGGCGCAGCAGTTCCCGTACCTCCGCGGCGAACGCCGTCCGCTCCCCGGGCCCCGACAGCGTCAGCAGTTCCTCCAGCTGGTCCACCACCAGCACGAGCGGCCGCGCCCGCCCGGCCTCGGCGACCGCCTGCCGGAGCGCGCCGACCGGGTCGCTCCCCGGGGTGAAGACGGGCCCCGCGTGCCAGCGGGAGCGGCGCGCGGTCAGGGCGGGCAGCAGCCCGGCGCGCACCAGGGAGGACTTGCCCGATCCGGAGGGGCCGACCACGGTCACGAACCGCCGGGCCCTGGCCGGTACGGGCGGGTGCAGCCGGGCCACCAGCTCGGCGGTCTCCCGCTCGCGGCCGAAGAACACGGCCGCGTCCGCCTCCCCGAACGCCTCCAGGCCCGGGTACGGGGGCTGCCCGGCCGTCCACGACGGGGGCGCGGGCAGCGGGCGCCGCTCCAGCCAGCGCAGCCACACCTGACCGCAGGCCAGGGCGAGGAGCGCCAGCCCGACCAGGGGTATCGACCACGCGCGCAGCACCCGCAGCGGCAGCGGCACCTCGCCCTCCACGCTCGTCGCGTAGTTGGTGGCTATCCCGAGCAGGGCTCCCAGCAGCATCAGAAGGACGTCGAGTACCAGTGCGAGGGGCCGTCGTTGCATAGCCGACGAACCTAGTCGCCGGGCCTCGGAGTTGGGAAACCGGGCCCGGCCCCCGGACACCGCGGCAGGGGCCGGACCGGCGAGCCGTGGCCGGCGCCGGCGGCCGGCATGTTCGCCGATCACCGGTGGCAGGGCCGGGATCGGTCATACCCTGGCGGGACACTGGGCAAGGCTTTGTCATGGGGGGTGGCGGTGCAGCGCGGTGAGCTGATCGCGGGGCGGTACGAACTGATCAAACGGCTCGGCCGGGGCGGCATGGGTGAGGTGTGGGCCGCACGGGACCGAACGCTGCGCCGGGACGTCGCGGTGAAGATGCTGCACCTCGACGAGGCGGTCCACCCCGACCTGCCCCTCCGCTTCGAGCGGGAGGCGGTGGCCGCCGCCCAGATCAGCCATCCGAATGTCGTCGCCCTCTTCGACCGCGGCGTTCACGAGGACCTGTGGTTCCTCGTCATGGAGAGGGTCGACGGCACCGATCTCGCCCACCACATCCGCGCCGAGAACCCCATGGAACCGGCCCGCGCGCTGGACATCGCGCGGGAGATCTGTGCCGCGCTCGTCGCCGCGCACCAGGCGCATGTCATCCACTACGACATCAAGCCGCACAACGTGATGCTGACCCCGGACGGCCGTGTCAAGGTCGTCGACTTCGGCATAGCCGGCTTTCTCGGTACCACCTTCACCCTCGCCCCTTCTTCCCAGCTCACCCCCGCCGGGACCCCCCAGTACGGCGCGCCCGAGCAGTTCCTCACCGAACGCGGTGACGCGCGGTCCGACCTGTACGCCCTCGGCAGCGTCCTCTTCGCCCTCCTCGCCGGAGGGCCTCCGTTCGACGGCCACAGCAGCTTCGCCATCATGCAGCGCAAGCTCACCGAGGACGCCCCGTCTCTGGGTGAACTCCGCCCGGACCTGCCGGTCGCGGTCGTGCGCCTGGTCGATCAGCTGCTGGAGCGGGACCCGGACAGACGCCCCCAGACGGCAGCGGCGGTCCACGAACGGCTGGAGCGGCTCCGCGGCGCACTCCCGGATCCCCACGTCCCCCACGAGGCCACCGTCACTTCGACGTCCTCTCGTACCCTGGCCCCGCCTCCCACCCGGCGGGAACAGCCCACCCGGCGGGAGCCTCCCACCCGGCGGACGCCTTCCGCGGCCGGGGTCTTCGAAGTCTCCTGGTCCGGCCAGGAACCGATCACCGACTACGCTCCCTGCACGCGACGGCCGTCCAGAACGGTGTTACGGGTCCTGGCGGTCTGGGTGATCACCGCGGCGGCTTGCCTGCTCTTGGCCACGGGCGCCGTCGCGGAGTGGGACCCGGCGCCGGACGGGCAGAGGAACCCGGCATGGGTGCTGCTCGCCATGGTGGCGGTCCTCGGCTCTCTGGCGGGGCTCCTGTGCCTCTTCCCTCTCGTGGAAGCCCTGCGCCTGTGGCCTCTGCTCCGCAGGTCAGGCGGAACGCCCTGGACCCTCACCGTCGGTCCGCAGGGCATCGCCACAACGGGAGGCGTGATTTCTCGTACGGTCGCCTGGGACCAGATGGAAGCGGTCACCAGGGAGTCCATCCGCGCCGCTGTGCCCTACGAGTTCACCGGGCTGCACATCCGTCTGGCGAAGGACTCCAGCCAGTCTTTACGCGATCACCCGGCGGGCTGGCCCTACTCCGACGGCCCCACCCATCGCGGTGACGGCAAAGTACCGTTCTGTGTTCTCGGCCCACTGACCACACAGCAGCGCATCCGGCTCGCCGAAGCCCTCACCCGGCACGGCGGTCCGCTCTGGTACCCGCTGGTGAGCTAGGACGCGCCCGGACGGTGTCGGACGCCGCGCCGGCCGGGCCCGCCGCTTCGACGAGGGCTTCGACCAGGTCCTCGACGTACCGCGGCCGCGGCCGCCGGCGGCGGGGGGTGACCACCGCGATGTGCCGGGCGGGACGCGGTGGTTCGACCCGTACCAGGTGGGTTCCGGCGGACTCCGGGGCCAGTGCGATCCCCGGGATCAGCGAGACGCCGACGCCCGCCGCGACCAGCGTCCGGGCGAAGAAGTAGTCGGTGGTGGAGCCCGCCACCCGCAGCTCGAACCCGGCCCGCTCCGCGTACCGGCGCAGGAAGGCCTCCGTCCGCAGACAGCCCAGCACCCAGCGGTCGGAAGCGAGTTCACCGAGGCCGACCTCCTCGCGCCCCGCGAGCCGGTGCCCGTCCGGGAGGACGAGCCACAGCGGGTCGTCCGTCAGCGGCGTCCGGTCCAGCCCGGTGTGCGGCGGCGGCGGGCCGTCGAAGTGGTACGTCAGCGCGAGGTCGGCGACGCCGCGGCGGACCATCGTGACGGCGGCCTCCGGTTCGGCCTCCAGGACCGTCAGCTCCACCTCCGGATGCGCCCCGACGCACCGCGTCAGCGCCCCCGGCAGCAGCCGGCGGCCCCCGCTGGTGAACGTGGCGACCGTCAGCCGGGGCCGCTCCGTCAGCCGGTCGATCTCCCGGCGGACCAGGTCCAGTTCGGCGGTGATGGTCTCCGCCGTCTCCACCAGCAGCCGCCCGGGCTCGGTGAGCGTGACCCCGCGGGTGCTGCGCACGGCCACCGGCCGGCCCAGGCTCCGCTCCAGCGCCGCGATGTGCTGGGACACCGCCGACGGGGTCATGAGCAGGGCGGCGGCGGCCCTGCTGAAGCTGCCGTGCTCGGCCACGGACCGCAGCACCCGCAGCCGCTGCACATCGATCAACAGTTTTCCTTCACGCGCGTTCAGTGAGCAGCCAGTTCCGCTGGCGACCCTACAGCGGCAGGGTCGGACCCATGAAGCGGATTCTTGTCATCGGCGGCAGCCGGTACTTCGGAAAGCACCTGGTCAACCTGCTGGCGGAGGCCGGGCACGCGGTGAGCGTGCTCAACCGGGGCTCCGCCGTCCCGCCCCGGGGCGTGGGGCACCTCGTCGCCGACCGGGACGACGAGGAGCGGCTGCGCGCCGCCCTCGGCGGGCGCACCTTCGACGCCGTCGTCGACCAGGTCTGCTACACGCCCGGTCAGGCGGCCGTGGCCCGCCGTGTCTTCGCCGGGCGGACCGGGCGGTACGTGATGACCTCGACGATGGAGGTGTACGACCCCGCGCCACCCACCGCCGAGGCCCTCGGCTACGCGGAGGGCAAGCGGCGGGCCGAGGAGGTGTTCCTGGCCGAGCCGGCCCCCTTCGCCTTCGCCACCGTCCGCACCGCGCACGTACTCGGCGGCGGCCGGGCGGATTTCACCGGGCGGCTGGCGCACTACGTCGGGCGGATCGCCGCCGGGGCGCCGGTCGAGGTGCACGCGGCCCCGTACGCGACCTCCTTCATCCACCACCACGAGATCGCGGAGTTCCTGGGCTGGGCGGCGACGGGTGCCTTCACCGGCGCCGTCGACGCCGCCTCGCACGGCGCGCTGGACGTGCGCGAGCTGTGCGGGCTGATCGCGGGGCGGCTGGGCCGGCCGGTCCGCTACCGGGTCGTCGCCCAGGGCGCCGCCGCCTCGCCGTTCTCCTTCGACCGCGCGTACGCCCTGGACAACTCCCGTGCGGATGCGCTCGGTTTCCGCTTCGGCCACGTCGCGGACTGGCTTCCGCGCGCCGTCGACGAGACGCTCCGCGCCGCCCCGGACCGGGCCTGAAGGAGACGGCCTGAAGGAGACGGGCTAGCGGTCGCCCGCGTGCCGCTCCAGCGGAGTCGCCACCGCCGAGTTGCTCACACTGAACGTGACGCTCCCGGCCAGGTAGCGGTCGTCCGACCACTCGATCGGGCGCCCGGTGTTGGTGGCCGATACGTGCCGTTGGCGCAGCAGCGGGCTGCCGCGCCGGATCCCCAGCAGCCGGGCGTCCTCACTGCCGGCCGCGAGCGCGTCGATCAGGTGCTCCCCGTAGTGCGCGACGATCGCGGAGCCGGCCGCGAGGCCGTCCATGACCGAGCGGCAGTCCGGCTCCATCGCCTCGACCGCCGCCGCGACCCAGTCGGCGTACGCGGTGCGCTCCACCATGGTCGGCTCCCCGTCGAGCAGGCGCAGCCGCAGCACGGCCAGGATCTCCGTACCCGGCGCCAGCGCGAGGCGTTCGGCCTCCTCGGCGGTGGCGGGCCGCCGGGTCCGGGACAGGAAGCGGCTTCGGACCTCGTGTCCGACGCCCTCCGCCCACTGGGCGAAGCTGTTCAGTTCGCCGAAGCTGTGCCGGCGCTCCTGGCGCAGCACGATCCGCCGGGCGCCCTGCCGGGAGCCGATCAGCCCCTCGGAGGCGAGCGTGGCCACCGCCTGGCGGACGGTGCCGCGCGAGGCGGACCAGCGCGCGGCCAGGTCGCTCTCTGAGGGCAGCTGGGCCCCCACCGGGTAGTCGCCGGAGAGGATCGCGGCGCGCAGCGCCTCGGCGATCTCCAGATAGCGGACCCTGCCCATCGCGTGTGCCTCCTCGCTCCTCGTCGTGTGCGGCCACCCTAACCAGGGGCCGTTCTCTTGATCATTGACGCTGATCTGTCACGACTTCTTTCGGTCATTCGCATCTCTTCGTCGAGCCGTGCTCCACGGTCCAGCCCCCGTTCACCGTCCGTACAGCGGGCACGGGCGAACTGGAGCCAACTTGTTCAGACAAGTGATTGCCCCCTTAGTCTCCGGGAGAGACCGTGCTCAGTTCCTCCGCCCGTCGCGGTGCGGCCGTACTGCTCAGCGCCGCCGTCCTGACCACCCTCAGCGCGTGCGGCGCCGCACCCGAGGAGAAGACCGCCGGCGCCGGCGCCGACGGCAAGGCCAAGGTCCAGCCGGGCGCCGCCACCTCGGTGGCCGACCTGGGCGGCATGGAAGCCCTGGTCGCGGCCGCCGAGAAGGAGGGCCAGCTCAATGTGATCGCGCTGCCGCCGGACTGGGCGAACTACGGCGAGATCGTCAAGGCCTTCCAGGCCAAGTACCCCAAGATCAAGATCAACAGCGAGAACCCGGACGCCGCCAGCGCCGACGAGATCGCCGCCGTCAAGTCCCGCAAGGGCCAAAAGCGCGCCCCCGACGTCCTGGACCTCGGCATAGCCTTCGCGCGCAGCGGCGCCACCGAGAACCTGTTCGCCCCCTACAAGGTCACCGCCTGGGCCAAGATCCCCGACGCCCAGAAGGACGCGGACGGCCGCTGGTACAACGACTACGGCGGCTACGTCTCCATCGGCTGCGACGCCGCCCGCATCCCGAACTGCCCGCAGACCTTCGCGGACCTGCTGAAGCCCGAGTACAAGGGCAAGGTCGCCCTCAACGGCAACCCCACCAAGTCCGGCTCCGCCTTCGGCGGCGTCTACGCGGCCGCCCTCGCCAACAAGGGCTCCTTCGCCGACGTCCAGCCCGGCATCGACTTCTTCGGCCAGCTGAAGAAGAGCGGGAACTTCATCCCGGTCGAGTCCACCCCGGCCACCGTGGAGAAGGGCGAGACGCCCATCTCCATCGACTGGGACTACCTGAACGCCGGCTACGCCGACCAGTTCAAGGGCAAGGGCGTCGACTGGAAGGTCGCCGTCCCCACCGACGGCGTCTACGCCCAGTACTACTCGCAGGCCATCAACAAGGAGGCCCCGAACCCGGCGGCCGCCCGCCTGTGGATGGAGTTCCTCTACAGCGCCGAGGGCCAGAACCTCTGGCTGAAGGGCTACGCCCGCCCCGTCCTGCTCCCCGGCATGACCCAGGACGGCACCGCCGACAAGGAGGCCGTGGCCAAGCTCCCGAAGGTCGAGGGCACCCCGGCCTTCCCGGCCTCCGAGCAGCTCGACAAGGCCAAGGCCACCCTCGCCGAGAAGTGGGACAAGGCCGTCAGCTGATGTCCGCCACCACCACCCCCCACCCGAAGGGGACCGCCGGCGGCAACCGCCGCCGGCGGCGCGGCCCCCGCACCTGGCTCGCCGCCCTCCCCCTCCTCGCCTTCACCGGGCTCTGCTTCGGCATCCCGCTCGGTGCCATCGCCTTCGGCGCGGTCACCCGTACCGACCCGGCGACCGGCGCCGTCCGGCCGACCGGCGAACACCTTGCGCGCTCGCTCCAGGGCCCCTACCTCGGCTCGCTCATCGGCAGCGTCCAGCTCTCCGCCCTCACCGCACTCGTCGGCGGACTGCTCGGCGTCCTGATCGCCCAGGCCGTGGTCACCTCCCGCTCCACCGCCCTGCGCAGCGCCGCGCTGACCGCCTCCGGCGTCCTCGCCAACTTCGGCGGAGTCCCGCTCGCGTTCGCGTTCATCGCCACGGTCGGCATCTCCGGAGTCGTCACCCAGCTCGCCGACCTCGGCGGCCTCGGCTGGAGCCTCTACTCCTTCACCGGCCTCACCGTGGTGTACCTGTACTTCCTGATCCCGCTGATGGTGCTGGTGATCGCCCCGGCCCTGGACGGACTGCGCCCCCAGTGGCGCGAGGCCGCCCAGAACAACGGGGCCACCGCCGGACAGTTCTGGCGCCACGTCGGCCTGCCGGTCCTCGCCCCCTCCCTGCTCGGCGGGTTCGTGCTGCTCTTCGGCACCGCCTTCGCCGCGCACGCCACGGCCGCCGCCCTCGTCGGCGGCTCCGTCCCGCTGGTCACCCTCAAGATCGCGGACGCGCTGTCCGGAAACGTGCTGACCGGCCAGGAGAACGTGGCGCTGGCCCTCGGCCTCGACATGATCCTGATCGCCGGCCTGGTCATGGCGGTCTACCTGCCCCTCCAGCGACGGAGCGCCCGATGGCTGCGATGACCCCGACCGCCCCCGACACGGTGGAGGCCGGGACCTCCGGCGCGGCGCCGCGCGCGAGCACCCGGCGCCCCCGCCCGCGTTCCCGCCCCCGACCCCGCGTCTGGCGCGGAGCCGTCCTCGCGCTGGCGGGCGCGTACTTCCTCACCCCCCTCATCGCCTCCTTCGTCTTCACCGTGCACGTGCCCGGCCGGGGGATCTCCTTCGAGGCGTACACCGAGCTGCTCGCCGCCGACGGATTCACCCAGAGCCTGCTGCTCTCCCTCGGCCTGGCCGCCGCGACCATCTCGCTGTCGCTGCTGCTGGCCGTCCCGGCGCTGATCGCCGTACGGATCGGCTCGCCCCGGCTGCGGCCCGTCGTCGAGGTGGTGTGCATGCTGCCGCTGGTGGTACCGCCGATCGCCCTGGTCACCGGCATCACCACGGTGCTGCGCTGGGGACCGGAACACCTCTCGCGCACCCCGCTCTACCAGACGTTCCTGGCCGTCCAGAACGAGGACTTCCCCGTCGTCCTGGTCCTCGCCTACACCGTGCTGGCGCTGCCCTTCGTCCACCGCTCGCTCGACGCGGGCCTGCGCGCCATCGACGTGCCGACGCTGGTCGAGGCCGCCCGCAGCTGCGGAGCGAGCTGGCCGCACGTCGTCCTGCGCGTGCTGCTGCCGAACCTGCGGGCCTCCCTCGCCGGAGCGGCCTTCCTCACGCTGGCCCTCGTGCTCGGCGAGTTCACCATCGCCTCCCTCCTCGGCTTCCGGCCCTTCGCCGTGTGGATCGTCTCCATCTCCGGCGCCCAGGCCCGGATGTCGGTCGCCGTCTCCATCCTCAGCCTGGTGATCACCTGGCTGCTGCTGCTCCTCCTGTCGCGGGCCGCAACCGTCCCGGCCACCGTCTCCGCCGCTCCCGCCACCTCCCGCAAGGAGTCCTGAACCCTCATGTCCACCACCCTTCCCGCCGCGCGGAAGCCGGGAGACGCCGACGTCAGGGACACCCCCGCGGGCGCGCGCGTCGAATTCCGCGGCCTGCGCCGCGCGTTCGGCTCCACCGTCGCCCTCGACGGCCTCGACCTGACCATCGAGCCCGGTGAACTCGTCGCGCTCCTCGGCCCGTCCGGCTGCGGCAAGACCACCGCCCTGCGCGTCGTCGCCGGCTTCGAGCAGCCCGACTCCGGCGAGGTCCTCGTCGACGGACAGGACATCACCCGGATCCCGGCCAACCGCCGCGACGCCGGCATGGTGTTCCAGTCGTACAGCCTCTTCCCGAACCTCAGCGCCCGCGACAACGTGGCCTTCGGCCTGCGCGTACGCAAGGTCGCGGCGGCCGAGCGCCGCGAGCGGGCCGCCGAACTCCTCGACCTGGTCGGCCTCCCGGACCACGGCGACCGCTACCCGCACCAGATGTCCGGCGGCCAGCAGCAGCGCGTCGCGCTCGCCCGCGCGCTCGCCCTGCGGCCGCGCGTGCTGCTGCTCGATGAACCGCTCTCCGCGCTGGACGCCAAGGTCCGGGCCAACCTGCGCGACGAGATCCGCCGGCTCCAGCTCTCCCTCGGCATCACCACCGTGTTCGTCACGCACGACCAGGAGGAGGCCCTGTCGATGGCCGACCGCGTCGCCGTGCTGAACGCCGGCCGGCTGGAGCAGTGCGCGGCCCCCGCCGAGCTGTACGAGCGTCCCGCCACGCCGTTCGTCGCCGAGTTCGTCGGCACCATGAACCGGCTCCCGGGGCGGCTCGCCGACTCCGGGCTCGTGGAGGTCGTCGGCGCGCGCCTCCCGGTGGACGGCCCGGTGCCGGCGACGCGGGACGTGGAGGTCCTCGTACGCCCCGAGAACGTCACCGTCACCGTCCCGGCCGAGACGGACGCCGGCACCGACCGCACGGCCACCGTGGTCTCCGCCTCGTTCCTCGGCTCCGTGACCCGGCTCCACCTGGTCCTGCCCGACGGCACCTCCGTCAAGGCCGACCTGCCCTCGCGGGACGCCGGTGCACTGGTCCCCGGCGCGCGGGCGACCGTGGGCCTGACCGAGCGGCCCGTCCTCGTCGTGGCGAGGCCCGCATGAGCGAACTCGGCGCGGTCCTCTTCGACATGGACGGCACCCTCGTCGACACCGAGGTGCTGTGGTGGCGCACCACCGAGGAGGTCGCGGACGGCCTGGGGCACGCGCTGACCGACGCGGACGCCCCCGAGGTGGTGGGCCGCGCGGTGGAGGACACCGCCGCCCACCTGGTACGGGCGGCCGGCGCGGGCGATGCCGCCACGGTGGCGGCCGAGCTCACCGAGAACTTCTTCCGCAAGGTGGAGGCCGGGGCGCCGATGCGGCCCGGCGCCATGGGGCTGCTGACCGAACTGGCCGCCCAGGGCGTGCCGTTCGCGCTGGTCAGCGCCTCGCCGCGGGTGGTCGTCGACTCGGTGGTCGGCGGTTCGCTGGCCCGGGTTCCGTTCGCCTTCACCCTGTCCGCGGACGACACCCCGCGCACCAAACCGCACCCCGACCCGTACCGGGCGGCCGCCGAACGGCTCGGCCTCGCACCGCGGGAGTGCGTCGCGGTCGAGGACTCCCCGGACGGCGCCGCCTCCGCGGAGGCGGCCGGCTGCGGGGTCCTCGTAGTGCCCTCCCTGCTGCCGGTCCCGCCCTCCCCGCGGCGGGTGTTCGCCCGGTCGCTGGAGGAGGCGGACGCGGAACTGCTGCGGCGCTGCCTGGCCGCGGCCCACGGCGGCCCGTCCGCATAGGGCGCCACGAAAACCAGTGGAGCCGCCCCGCTGTGGGCCATTACCGTGCTGCCGGACAAGTCGTCTAGGCAAGGACGTTCCGTTGTACACCGTGTGAGACCCCCCGAGTGCTGATTCGTCGCGCGGCGCGCATGTGCGCCGTGCTCCTTTCTGCTGCGGTCTTCTCACTGGAACCGGTGTACTTCTGTGCTCAATACCTGGGTGGTCACTCCCACCTGCCTTCCGCTCGTTCTCCGCCGATGCCACACCTGCGCGTCCGAGCGCTTCCGGGCGAACGGCAAATTCCGTGTCAACGCCAACCACAAGCTCCTCGACGCCTGGCTCCTCGTGCTCTGCACCGTCTGCGGGGACACGGCGAAACTCACGGTCCTGGAGCGGGTGCACGTGCGCTCCGTACGACCCGAGCTGCTGGACCGAATGCATGACAACGACCCGGGCCTGGCAGCCGAACTGCTCCAGGATCCGGTCGTGCGGCGCCGCAATCACATCGCCCTCGACTGGGACGGCGCCTGGCGCCTCGACACCGGCGGATCGGATCACCTGGACGGCGAAGTGCTCGACGTCTCGGTCCGCTTCGCGGCGCGGATCCCGGTCCGGCCGGTGCGGTTGATCTCCGAAGGGTGCGGTCTTTCCCGGGCCGAGGTCGGGAGACTGATCACGGACGGGAAGCTCGTCTCGGCGGTCCGGCTGAGCGGCAGGCTCTCCGGGGACTTCACCTTCATGCTCAAGCGCTGACCCCTCCCGGGGCCGGGGCCTGTCCGGCGGGATCCGCCGGACAGGCCCCTGGCGCGGATCCGGCCGGAGGCCGCCTCCGGGCGGGTCAGGTCATGCCGAGGATGTCCAGGATGGCCCGGGCGTACTCGGCGTTCCCGGAGGCCGGGCCGCCCGCCGCCTCCCGGAGCAGCCCGGCCGTCCCGGTCCGTATGAACGCGGCGCACTGCCCGTACAGCCCGGCCTCGTGACTGCTCCCGTCGTCCACGCAGCACAGCAGGCACAGCAGCGTCCACAGCAGGGCCTCGCGGGTGTCCTGCCGGGGCGGTCCCGCGGCCCACACCGCCATCAGCACCCCGCACACCGCGGGGGCGGGCGGTTTCAGGGCCTCCGCGAGGAAGACGTGGCCCTCAAGGGCGCGGAACGCCGACGGATGGCCCTCGGCCGCGTCCCGTACGGTGCCGACCAGATGGCCCGCCGAATGCCCGCAGCCGCACGGGATCGCGTCCCAGTCGTGCCGGGCGAGCTCCGCCTCCACGGAATCCGGGATCAGCGGACTGAGGGGCGGCGCGGGGCGGCGCTTCCCCGTCCGCTGCGGCATGTCGTTTTCCCACATGGCGCACAGTATGAGGGCCCGGGCGGCGAGCCCGCGACGGTGGTCGGAACCGTACGGCGCGACGGGCCGTCCCAGACCCCGTGTGGATGAGACGAAGAATTGCGGCCGTGCTGTTCGCCCTGCTCGCGACGCAGCTGGGATCCCTGATCAGCCCGGCGTACGCGTGCGGGTGCGGGGCCATGATCCCCGACCGGATGGCCCGCATCGGGGTCGACCGGGAGACCTCCGTCGTGCGCTGGGACGGCCGGGCGGAGCAGATCGTCATGCGCTTCACCGTCGCGGGCGACGCCAAGCGGGCCGCCTGGATCATGCCCGTGCCGAACCGGGCCGCCGTCGAGCTCGGCGACGCCGCCGTCTTCGACCAGCTCGCCACGCTGACCCGGCCCGAACGCAAGACCCGTACCCACTTCTGGCCGCGCGAGCGCGACTGGCCGTTCGCCGCCGGCTCCCGGGACGGCGTCGGCGCCCCGCTCCCCGGCGCCGGGGCGCCGGCCGTCGGCGTCGTGGGCCGCGAACGCCTCGGCGACTTCGACGTCGCCCGCCTCACCGCCACCGACCCCGACGCCCTGCGCGACTGGCTGCGCTCCAACGGCTTCGAGCTGCCGGACCGGCTCTCCACCGAACTGCGGCCGTACGTCGACCAGAAGTGGGAGTACGTGGCCGTACGCCTCGCGCCCCGCGAACCGGGCACACCGCTGCGCGGCACCCTCGACCCGCTGCGGATCCGCTTCGACAGCGACCGGCTGGTCTACCCGATGCGGCTGTCCCGCATGGCGCGGACCGCGCAGTCACTCGGCCTGTACGTACTGGCCGACCACCGGATGGAGCCCAGCTCGCCGATCGGCGGCGACGCCCCCGAGGTGACCTTCGCCGGGACCGTCACCCCCCAGGGCCCACTGGCCGGCCTCACCGACGGCAAACCCGCCTTCCTCACCGCCATCGACCAGCGCTTCCCCGAGCCGGGGCGGATCGACGGCGACCACGAACTGCGCCGGACCGCCGCCGACACCCCGTACCGCCGTGCCGTCTACCGCGACGAACTGCTCACCGCCGGCGGTATCCCCGTCTGGCTCCTGACCGCCGGGGGCGCCCTCGCGGCCGTGACCGCCGCCGGCCTCGCCGCGGGACTGCGGATCCGCCGGACCAGGGGCCCGCGCCGCGCCGGGGCCTGAGCGGCCGCACCGGGCCCCGGCGGGCGTCACGGCGCCTCGGCGCCGACCTCCGGGCGGGACAGGGCGAGGATCCCGGCCGCGATCAGCGCGAGGCCGAGCAGCTGGGGGAGCAGCCACCAGCCCGCCCGGACGTGCTCCTCGTACAGCAGCACGCCCAGCGCGATGCCGAGCGTGGCGTCGCCGAGCGTCAGCGCGGGCTGCGAGGCGACCAGCGGGCCGCCCTGCATGGCGTGTTCGAGCAGCAGCAGGGCGCAGATGCCGGTCGCCACGAACGCGTACGTCTGCCAGGCGGTCAGGAACGCGACGATGCCGCCGCCGTCGCCGAGGCGGACCACGGCGGACTTCATCAGCGCGGCCGTGAACGCGTAGCAGACGGCGGTGGCGGCCCCGAGGCAGCAGGCCCTGGCACGCCCGGGCGGGCGCCGCAGCCCGGTCACGGCGAGGACGGCGACGGCCGCCGCGCCCCCCACCAGGGCCGGGATCCACCGATCGAGCGGTACGTCCGTCAGGTTCCCCTCGGGCGAGGCCCCCACCAGCGCCAGCCCCAGCCCGCCGACCACCGCGGCCACGGCCAGCCACAGCGCCCGCGGCAGCCGCCGCCGGCCCAGCAGCGAGGCGATCAGCAGCGCGAGGGGCAGCTCCAGCACGAACAGCGGCTGTACGAGGGCCAGCGGGCCCGTCGCGAGCGCGAAGGCCTGCCCCGCCCCGGCGGCGATCACGGCGAGGATCCCGGCGACCCACACCGGCCGGCGCAGCAGATCGCGGATCAGGCCGAACCGGAATCCGGCGCTCTGCGGCACGGTGAGGGCCGCCTTCCGCTGGAGCACGGTGGCCAGCGCGTTGCTGAGCGCCGCGAACAGCGCGAGGAGGACCGGCAGGACGACGCCCATCCCGCGATCCTCACGGCGCCCGCGCCCCGCCCGCCCCGCCGACACGCCGGCCGGCCCGCATTCCCCCGTCCGCGCCGCGCCCGAGCCGCGTGCCCGCGGCCGGGCCGGGGCCGCGTCAGGGGTGGTAGAGCCGTCGCGCCCGGCCGAGGTCGGTGGTGGAGGGCGTGCTCAGGTCCAGGAAGTGTTCCAGCTGCCAGGCCTGGGTACGGGCGGCCTGGCGGCTGGGCACGGTCACCCACGGCGGGTACACGCGCAGGGCCCGCTTGCCGCCGGCGCCGTCCACGGAGACCACTCCGTGCCGGCGCATCGCGTCCATGGAGAACACGAACTGGCCGAAGTGGTCCTGCTCGCGGCTGCTGATGACGAAGAGGTCCACGGGATCCGCCGCGTCGAACGGCTGGATGGGACCGCCGGGGGACCTCTTCCACACCGTGACGAACTGACCGACCTTCGTCGGCGTCGTCCGCGCCACCCGGAACCGGACGGCGCGGCCGTCGAGGGTGAACACATGGGCGGCGTACTCGGCGCTCTCGGCCTCCGGCACCGGCTCCGAGCAGGCGAAGCCGCACGGGTCGTAGGCGAGTTCGCGCGCCGCGCGCAGCTCGGGGTTCATGAATCCGTCCCGTCACGAGGGGCCGGGACGGAGGGCGGTCCGGCCCGGCGCAGGGTCAGCGAGGCCAGGGCCTCGGGGGCGCCGGCCTGGCCGCGGACGCCGGGGAAGGCGTTGACGTCCACGATCAGCGGGGCGCCGTCGCCGGATTCGATGATGTCCACGCCGTACACGTCGAGCCCGAACGCCTCGCCGACCCGCAGCGTCAGATCCGTCCAGGCGGACGGCAGCCGCGGCAGCGGCAGGTTGGGGCCCCGGCCGTCCGGCGAGAGTTCGGAGCGGCGCCGGGCCGCGAAGACCCGGCCGCCGATCGCCCAGAGCTTGTGGTCCCAGCCGCTGTTGGGCGTGAACGCCTGCACCACGACCGGCTCGCGCGGCCATGCGCGGGCCAGCTCCGCCAGTTCGCCGGGGGTGTCCACGCGGGCGACCAGATCGCCCCGGCGGCTGCGCCGGCTCTTGACGACCACGGGGGAGTCCAGGGACTCCTCCGCGGCCCACGCCGACAGCGAGGCGTGGGTACGGGTGGCCGCGAAGGGCAGGCCCGCCCGTATAGCCAGCTCCGCCATCTCGGTCCGGTCCTGGCACCGCGCGGTCGCGGCGGCGGAGTTCACCACGGCCGCGCCGCGCCGCTCCAGCTCCCGCGCCAGCTCCAGGGCGCGGGGCGTGCGCGACTTCAGCAGGTACACGTCGGCCGGCGGCCCGGGGACCCCGGGCGCGGTACCCGGATCCAGTACCTCCACCCGGTGCCGGGGGGTGAGCAGCGCGGCCGCGCCCGCCAGCAGCGGATGCCCGGGTTCCGGCGTGATCAGGCCGATCCTCACAGCGGCTCACCCGCCCGGGCGGAGACCTGCGCGGGGATCGACACGGACAGCGCCTGGGCCCGGGGCCGGGGCGCGGGCGGCGGGACGGGCGTGCCGCCCGCCCGCGCCAGGTCCAGTACCGCCCGGGCCACCCGGGCCGCCGCGTCCGGGACCTGACGGAAGCTCGGGAAGTCGTTCACGTCGACCACCATCGGCCCCTCCGGTCCCAGGAGCACGTCCACCCCGTACAGGTCCAGCCCGTACACCGCCCCCACCTGCGCGGCGATCGCGGCGACCTCCGCCGACAGCGGCACCCGGCGCTCCCGGACCGCCGGATCCGGGTGCAGCGGCGAGCAGCGCTCGGTCGCGAACAGCTCGCCGCCGACGGCGTACACCTTGATGTCGGTGCCCGAGTTGCGCACGTACGGCTGCGCGATGAGCAGGCCCTCGCCCGCCAGTTCCGGGAGCAGCGGTTCGAGCTGCCCCGGCGAGGACACCAGGTGGACGGCCCGCCCCGAACTGCCGTCGGAGGGCTTGACGACGAGCGGGTACTCGGAGGCCGGGATCTCCCGCAGCAGCTCCGGCCGGGCCACGGCGTACGTCGTCGGCATCGGCAGCCCCCGGGTGCGCCCGATGGCGGCGGCCAGCGCCTTGTCCCGTACGCCCCGGATCGAGCGCGCGTCGTTGACGGTGGTCATCCCGGCCGCGGCGGCGGCTTCGAGCAGCGTCAGCCCCGGTCCGCCGGACACGGTCTTGAGCACCCACGCGTCGTGCGTGCCCGCGCCCATGACCTCGGTCATCCGCAGCAGTGATCCGCCCGGCCGCACTACGTCGACCTCGTGGCCCCAGGCCGTCAGCTGCCGGACGACCTCGTTCGGCATGCCGTCGTGGCGGTAGTGCTCCTCAACCAGGAAGCAGAGCCTCATCGACCTTTCCCCACATTCCCCGGACGTCCGCCGATCCCGTCCGGCGAGTTGTGACGTCACAGGATGTCATGGACCGCAATGTGATGATCCCTCCGCATGCGGGGCCGTCGACTCCGCCGGGAGTTCGGTGGGTGGAACGGCCCGGGGTCAGAAATCGCCGCAGATCCGCTGTAATCGGTCTCGACGGGGGGAGATTTCTGTCAGGGGCTATCTGAAACGATCAGCAACCCTCCTATAGTTGGCCATCGTTGCCGCAGGAACCCCTTCTTCCATTTTCGCCCCGGTTTGAGGCTCTGATTGATGACGGCGTCGTCCTCCCCCCTTCGCCCCTCCGCCCTCGCCCTGCTCGTCACCTCGGTGGCCTCGGGCGCGTTCTGCACGGCGGCGGTGGCAGCCGCCCCGTCGTCCGTCCAGCTCCCCCTCGGCTGGTTCGCCGGTTCCGGCGCGCTGCTGCTCAGCGTCGCGGCCTTCGCCGTGACCTGGCTCGCCCACTCCGCCCGGTTGCTGCGCCGTCAGGTCGGTGACGCCGAGGCGCGGAACGCGAGGCTGACCGCCGAGACCGCCGCCCGCGCCGCCGAACTCGACCGGCTCGCCGGGATCCACGCCAAGGAGACGGCGGCCCTCGCGGCCGCCCACGCCGCCCGCCTCGGCGCCGCGAACGCCGCCCACGCCGACACCCGCGAGCGCCTCGGCGAGGAGCTGCGGCGCGCCGAGTCCGGCCGGGCCGCCGCCATGGCCGCCGCCGCCAACGCGGCCGGGCGGATGCAGGCGCTCGCCACCGGGATGCTCGCCGACCTGCGCGAGATGGAGCACCGGCACGCCGCCGAGGACGTCCTGGCCGACCTGCTCCACCTCGACCACCGCACCGCCCAGGCCGGCCGCCTCGCCGACTCCGTCGCCGTCCTGACCGGGGCCCGCTCGGGCCGCCGGTGGGCCAGGCCCATCGTCATGGAGTCCATCCTGCGCGGCGCGATGGGCCGGATCGGCGGCTACCAGCGGGTCCGGCTGCACTCCACCAGCGACGCCGCCGTCGCCGGGCACGCCGCCGAGGGCGTCATGCACGCCCTCGCCGAACTCCTCGACAACGCCGCGAACTTCTCCCCGCCGACCGCCGAGGTCCACGTGTACGTGGAGGAGGTGCCGGCCGGGATCGTCATCACCGTCGAGGACAGCGGGCTGGTGATGAGCGACCTGCAACTGCGCCGCGCCGAACGCGCCGTGACCGCCGAGTCGCTGGACCTGGCCGGAATCTCCGGCACCCGCCTCGGCCTCGCCGTCGTCGGGCGCCTGGCCCGCAAGCACGGCCTCACGGTCTCCTTCCGCCCCTCCGCCCGCGGCGGTACGGGCGCGCTGATCCTGCTCCCGCACGAGCTCCTCAGCAGCACCAACCCCGAACCCCCGCTCTCGCCGTCCACCCTCCCGGCCGACCTGCCCGCGGCCACGGCCGACGGCGCGGCGGACGAAGGCGGCGTTCGGACCGAACGGGCCGCCCCGGCCCCCGCCCCTGCCCCCGCCCCGGCGCTCGCCGAGGCCGAGGCCGCCCCGGAACCCCCGGCCCGCCAGGGCGACGGGGAAGGGCCGGAGATCGGCGAGAGCGGACTTCCGCAGCGGCGCCGGGGGCGGACCCTGGCCGCCGCGCACCCCGACGGGCCGGACGCCGCCGGCCGGGCCCCCCGTATCCCGCCGGGCACGGCGTCCAGGTCGGCCGCCCGCTTCGGCAGCTTCCGCCAGGCCGTACGCGCCGCAGGCACCCCGCATTCGAACCCCCCGCACCCGGAAGGCGACACGGAAAAATGACCGGCACCACCACCGACGAGAAGCTCAGCTGGCTCCTGGAAAGCCTCCTGGAACGCACCCCCGGCGCCCGCCACGGCCTCGTGCTCTCCCGCGACGGCCTCAAGCTGTGCCGCACCCCCGAACTCTCCGTCGACCAGGCCGACCAGCTCGCCGCGATAGCCGCCGGCATCCAGAGCCTGTCGCACGGCGCGTCCATCGAGTTCGGCGACGGCACCGGCGGCGTGCGCTCCGCCATGGCCGAGTTCTACGGCGGGATCCTGTTCATCGTCGAGGCCGGCGAGGGGGCGCACCTGGCCCTGGTCGCCGCCGAGGACGCGGACGCCGGACTCGTCGGCCACAACATGTCCGAACTGGTGGAGCAGCTGAGCGAGCATCTGATCGCCAGGCCACGGGGTTGAGCCGGAGAAGGCCGGGCCGGGACGACTCCCCGGACCGGCTGTACACCCTGACCGGCGGCCGCAGCAGCTCCGGCTCCGACGTGTTCGACCTGGTCACCCTGATCGTCGCCGAGTGCGATCCGGTGCCCGGCATGCAGTCGGAGCACGCGGCGATCCTGCGGATGTCCCGGTTCCCGACGGCGGTGGTGGAGATCGCGGCCGAACTGGAACTGCCGGTGTCGATCGTCCGGATCCTCCTCGCCGACCTGCTCGGCACCGGGCGCATCAGCGCCCGGCACCCGCGCACGGCGCACGGCTCGGCCCACTCGTCGTACCGACTTCCCGATCCCGACATCCTGGAGCAGGTGCTCGTTGGACTCCGCAATCTCTGAACAGGGCGCAGACCGGCCCGACGACCGGCCCCCGGCGCTGCGGAGCACCGCCGACAACGGCCTGAAGATCGTCATCGTGGGTGGTTTCGGCGTCGGCAAGACCACCATGGTCCGCTCGGTCAGCGAGATCCGACCGCTGAACACCGAAGAGACCATGACCAAGGCCGGCGAGGCCGTCGACGACACCGCCGGCGTCGCCACGAAGACCGCGACCACCGTCGCCTTCGACTTCGGCCGCATCACCCTCGACGCGCACAACGTCCTGTACCTGTTCGGCGCCCCGGGCCAGGAGCGGTTCTGGTTCCTGTGGGACCGATTGTTCTCGGGCACCCTCGGCGCGGTCGTCCTCGTCGACACCCGGCGGCTCGCCGACTCCTGGTACGCCATCGACCGGCTCGAACACCACGGCACGCCCTTCGTCGTGGCCTGCAACGACTTCGGCGGCCCCGCCCACACCCCGGAGCAGGTCCGCGAGGCCCTCGACCTGCCCGAGGGCGTCCCCCTGGTGTTCTGCGACGCCCGCTCGCGCGAGTCCAGCAAGGACGTCCTGATCTCCCTCATCCAGCACCTCCAGGCGTACCCCGCGCCGCTGACCCCGGAGCCCGCCCCGTGACCACCCCCGCCGCCCACGAAGCCCCGCCCGTCCACCTCGGTGACCCCCGCTTCCAGACCGACCCCGCCGAGCTGTACCGGGAGATGCGGCGCGACCACGGCGCCGTCGCGCCCGTGGTCCTCGACGGGGACGTGCCCGCCTGGCTGGTCCTCGGCTACCGCGAGCTGCACCAGGTCACCGGCGACCCCGTGCTGTTCTCCCGGGACTCGGACCTGTGGAACCAGTGGGACCGCATCCCGGCCGACTGGCCCCTGCTCCCGATGATCGGCCGCAAGCAGCAGTCGATCCTCTACACCGTCGGCGAACGCCACCGGGAGCGGGCCGGGGTCATCACCGACGCCCTGGAGTCCGTGGACCCCTTCGAACTCAAGGGCCACGCCGAGCGGTTCGCCGACGAGCTGATCGACGGCCTGTGCGGCAAGGGCGCCTGCGACATCGTCGGCGAGTACGCGATGCTGCTGCCCCTGCGCGTCCTCGCCCGGATCTACGGGTTCTCCGACGAGCAGGGCCCCGGCCTGGTCACCGCCATGAACGACATGATCAACGGGCGGGAGGGCGCCCTGGAGGGCCAGCGCCACCTCGGCGAGTCGATGTACGGGCTGCTCGCCGCCAAGCGGGCCGCGCCCGGCCCCGACGTCGCCTCCCGGATGCTCGCCGCCGGGACCGGGTTCACCCTCGACGAGATCGCCCAGGACCTGATGGTGATGCTGGCCGCCGGCCACCAGCCCACCGCCGACTGGATCGGCAACTCGATGCGCCTCATGCTCACCGACGACCGCTTCGCGGCCTCCCTCGCGGGCGGCCGGCACAGCGTCGGCGAGGCCATGAACGAGGTCCTCTGGGAGGACACCCCCACCCAGAACGTCGCCGGCCGCTGGGCCTCCCGCGACACCCACCTCGGCGGCCGCCGCATCGGCCGCGGCGACCTGGTGCTGCTCGGCCTGGCCGCAGCCAACTCCGACCCCCAGGTGCGCACCGACTCCGGCGCCCTCACCGGCGGCAACAACGCCTTCTTCTCCTTCGGGCACGGCGAACACCGCTGCCCCTTCCCGGCCCAGGAAATCGCCGAGGTCATCGCGCGCACCGGCATCGAGGTGCTCCTCGACCGGCTCCCCGACGTGGACCTCGCGGTGCCCGCCGACGCTCTCGCCCGGCGCCCCTCGCCCTGGCTGCGCGGCCTCACCGAACTGCCCGTCTCCTACACGCCCACCCCCGCCCTTGGAGCCGACCGATGACGTGCCCGATCGACCACACCGGCCCCGCCGCCATCACCCTGGACCCCTTCGTCACCGACCTCGACGCCGAGAGCGCCGCCCTGCGCGCCGCCGGCCCGCTGGTCCGGGTCGTCCTGCCGGGCGGCGTCGCCGTGTACGCGGTCACCCACCACGCCGAGGCCCGCAAGCTGCTCACCGACCCCCGGGTGGTCAAGGACATCGACGTCTGGGGCGCCTGGCAGCGCGGCGAGATACCCCTGGACTGGCCGCTGATCGGCCTCGCCAACCCCGGCCGCTCCATGCTGACCGTGGACGGCGACGAGCACCGCCGGCTGCGCGGCCTCGTCGCCCAGGCCCTGACCGTACGGCGGGTGGAGAAGCTGCGGGCCGGCATCGAGGCGCTGACCACCGGCATGCTGGACCGGCTCGCCGCGCTCCCGGCCGGCGGGGCGGTCGACCTGAAGGCGGAGTTCGCGTACCCGCTGCCGATGAACGTCATCAGCGAGCTCATGGGCGTCGACGCCGCCGACCACCCGCGCCTGAAGGCCCTGTTCGAGAAGTTCTTCTCCACGCAGACGCTGCCCGAGGAGGTGCCGCAGATGATGGCGGACCTCGGCGCGCTGTTCTCGCGGATCGTGGAGTCCAAGCGGGAGAACCCCGGCGACGACCTCACCAGCGCCCTCATCGCGGCCTCCGAGGACGGCGACCACCTCACCACCGAGGAGATCACCAACACCCTCCAGCTGATGGTGGCGGCCGGCCACGAGACCACGATCAGCCTGATCGTCAACGCCGTCGTCGCCCTGGAGACCCACCCCGACCAGCGCGCCCTCGTCCTGGCGGGCGAGGTCCCCTGGGAGAACGTCATCGAGGAGACGCTGCGCTGGTCCACCCCGACCTCGCACGTCCTGATCCGCTTCGCGACCGAGGACATCGAGGTCGGCGACCGGATCCTGCCGAAGGGCGAGGGACTGATCGTCTCCTTCGGCGCCCTCGGCCGCGACGAGGCCCAGCACGGCGAAACGGCGGGCGAGTTCGACGTCACCCGCACCCCGAACCGGCACATCTCCTTCGGCCACGGCCCGCACGTCTGCCCCGGCGCGGCGCTCTCCCGCCTGGAGGCCCTCGTCGCCCTGCCCGCCCTGTACGCACGCTTCCCGGGCCTCCGCCTGGCCGTCGCCCGCGAGGAACTGCGCAACAAGCCGGTCCTCACCCAGAACGACCTGTTCGACCTCCCCGTCCGGCTGGCCTGACGCCCCCGGAAAATCGAATGTGCCCGCGAATCGGAGCGGATAGGTTGCTCACGTGCCGAAGCTGAATCAGATCATCGCAGTCGAAAAGGGCGTCAAGTCCAAGTCCCTCCAAGAGCTGACCCAGGCTCACCACGACGTGCAGAAGCCCGCCCTGCTGGCCGGCATCTCGCGGACGTACCAGCCCAAGGACGAAGAGGGCGAGCAACTGCCGCCCGAATCCACCCGGGTCCAGATCCAGGCGGAAGAGGTGCTGCGCGCGACGGCGGTCACGCTGTCGCGGCTGTTCGACGTGACGGCGACCAAGGACTGGGCGAACCGCACGGCCGCCGCCGACGTCGTCGTCGACGGGAACACGCTGCTGGCGCAGGTGCCGGTCCCGTACCTTCTCTTCCTGGAGAAGCAGCTCACCGACCTGCACGCCTTCGTGCGCAAGCTGCCCGTCCTGGACGCCTCGGAGTCCTGGAACCTCGACCCGTCCACGGACGCCTGGAAGACGGACCCGGTGCGCACCATCCGCACCAAGAAGGTGCCGCGCAACCACGTCAAGGCCGAGGCGACGGAGAAGCACCCGGCGCAGGTCGAGGTGTACTACGAGGACGTCGCCGTCGGGTACTGGACGACGGTGAAGTTCTCCGGGGCACTTCCCGCCCGCCGGGTCAACGAACTGCTGGACCGCGTCGAGAGGCTCCAGCAGGCCGTCAAGTTCGCCCGCGAGGAGGCGAACGGCACCGAGGTCACCGACCAGCGGGTCGGGGACGCGGTGTTCGGCTACCTGTTCCGGTAGCCCCACGATCTCCCCCTGGGAGCAGGGGGTGGCGCGAGAGCGCAAGCTGAAACTGACGTTGAAGCTGAATGAGGGGTGGCATCCCTCTCAATCTCAGATTCTTGCTCAAGTCTCAGTATTCGCCGCCGATCACCGGATCGACCGAGCGCGGACGACCACCGACGGATAGGGGTTCAAGTCCCTTCTGCGCCTCTCTCATGGCGCGGTAGTTCAAAGGTAGAACACGTCGGTATGAGAATGATCCGCGACTCTTAAACGCCGCCGGTGTGCGCAATTGGGTGGCAAGCAGGGGCCCGGGAGCTGGACATGCTCCCGGGCCCTGTCATGTTCGCTATACCCGGACGGAGACGAACCGGGTGCCGGCCTCGTTCTCGACGAGGACCTCCTTCACATCGGCGGGATCGACCGCCGCCGAACCGTCCAGCGCGGCGCCCTTGCCCTCGCCGTTCTCCTGGCCGCCCACGACCCAGCTGCCCGCGCTGGTGCGCTTGCCGTCCTTGGAGACCACGACCAGCCGGCACCGCTCGCCGGGCGGCACCCCGGTCACCGCGGCGTGCACCCGCACCCACTTCGCGGCGGGCGTCACCTGTACGGTCGCCCGCGCGCCGGTGACCTGGTCGGTCGCCGAGCCCACCTTGGTCCCCGGCACCGGGGTCGGGGCCGCCGACACCGTCGGGGACGGCGGGGGATCGAGGGCGACGTTCTGCCCGTCGTCCGTGCCCAGCTGCGTACCCGCCCAGAACACGGCGGCCAGCGCGGCCGCGGCCGCCAGTCCCGCCAGGCCCGCGCCACGGCGCCGCGCGGCCGTCTGCTCGGCCCGCACCTGCCTCAGCGTGCGCTGGAGCAGCAGATCGCCGCCCTGGGGCGGCCCGTCCAGGAACGCCTCCTCGGGAACCTCACCGAGCACCGCCTCCATTTCGCGCAACGCCGCCACCTCCTCCCGGCACCGCACGCAGCCGGTCATGTGTTCCTCGACCCGGCGGACCTCCTCCTCGTCGAGAACGCCGAGAACGTATGGGCCGAGCAGCTCCTCCTCGTGCCGCTGCCGGTTCATGCCACCACCTCCCGCAGTCCTGCCGGCTTCTGCGGCGGCCTGCCCCTTCGTCTGCCGTCCCTACCGCCGCTGTTCTGGAAGACCTCGCGCAAGGCCTTGAGCGCGTAGTGCGAGCGTGATTTGACCGTGCCCGCCGGGATGCCGAGCCGGTCGGCGACCTCGGACACGCTCAGCTGCCGGTAGTACAACTCCGTCAGCACGTCCCGGTGTTCCGGTGACAGCTGTTCCAGCGCCCCGAGCACGGCCATGGTGTTCACCACCGCGTCGGCGTGGTCCGCCTCGACCGGGGGAGCGGCCGCGGAACCCGACACCTCCGCCGGGCGGGCCGCCTTGGCCCGGTATCGGTCGGTGATGATGTTGCGGGCCACCGTGAGCAGCCAGCCGCGTACCGAGCCCTTCCCGTTCACCAGTGCCTCGGAGTGCCGCCAGGCCCGGATGAGCGTCTCCTGGACGACGTCCTCGGCCGCGGCGCGGTCCCCGGTCAGCCGGGTGGCGTACGCGAGCAGGGCATGGCCGTGCTCCTCGTACACCGACCTGATCAGTGCTTCATCGGTCGAGCCCCGCCGAGTGCGGGGCCACAGTGGTCCGGCCATCTCACCCTCTCCGTCTTCCTCGCGATCCGTGGTGCGGACAGAACACGCCACCTGGCCGGACCCGGTTCACGTGACCTGCGTCACTCGGGGTGCGGTCCGGGTCCGCGCACCGCTCAGATCCGGCAGTGGCGGCCCTCGTTGAGGCAGTCGACGACCCCCTGCATCTGGCGGTCGGTCATCGCGTTCACGAACATCGCGTGGTCCGTCTTCGCGCTGTGCCGCTGCTCCGGGAAGGAGTCCAGCGCCAGCGGGACCTCGGGCGGCACCTCGTACGCGAGGGAGAGCCGCAGCTCGGGCACGGGGAAGGTGCCCGTCGGGCAGACCCCGTTCGCGGCGGGGAACGCCAGGTGCGAACGGTGCCCGGCGCTCTGGGTGTCCAGCCCGTTCCAGCAGCTGGGGAAGACCAGGGTGCGGGTCACGCGCTCGCCGGCGGGGCAGCGCGGGTAGCGGGTCGTGGAGCGGCCCGGGGAGCCGGAGCAGCCCCAGCGGGCCCGTACGTCGGCGTCGCTCGCCGCGGTGAAGGCGACCGCGTCACCGGTCATGCCGCGCAGGAACCGGGGCATCGGCACGACCTTGCCGACCGGGTTGCCGCGGAACTCCACGCCCACCGCCTCCTCCGCCAGGATCGCGCCCGCGTTGCCGTGCCCGGCGGAGCTCTCGTGCGCCCCGCCGCCCGCCCGGTCGGTGCGGCGCAGCACGGGCCAGTAGTACGTGGACCGGTCGCCGCCGCGGCAGCTGGTGGGCGCGGCGGCCAGCGTGGCGTCGGTGGACAGGGCGGTGGTGGACAGGTTCCCCACGTACGCGTGGGTGTGGTGGGCGCCGGCCGTCAGCCCGGGCGAGACGACCAGGTTGTCCTCGTTGTAGTGGCCCTCCTCGTTGCGGCCGCACTCCACCGTCACCGTGCCCGTCGAGGCGTCGGGCCCGGCCGGGCGCGGCTCCGCGGGCCCTGGCGGTACGTCACGTATGTCCACGTACTCCACGGCCGCCCCGGACCCTGCCGAGGTGTGCGCGCGCGACCCGGCCGCCCGCGAGGCGCCCAGTACGGCGGCGAGCAGTCCGCCGCCCAGGACCAGGCAGACGACCAGCGTGAGCAGTCGGTGTTCATTCCCCATGGCGGCCACCGTTGCCGGTGCCCGCCGCGCCCGTCAACCCGGTCTCGCGATGCCGCGAACGGCCGCCTCGAACCGAGCGCACGGCGGCCCTCGGGCCCGCCCCGGCCGGCTCGTCCGCCGGTCCGCGAACTGGCCCGCCCGGCCGCCCGGTTGGCCGGGCCGCCGCTTGCCCGCGCGCGCGGAGATCACGCAGAGTACGCGGTATGACACCCACGGAACTCTTCCGGGCGTTCGCCCGTACCCGCGCCTCGCTGGACGGGAGCGAGGTGACCTACTGGTGGACCGGCGACGTCTACTCCTCGGCCCCCGGCGAGCCCTACGAGCGCCTCTTCGGCTTCGAAGGGGTCAACGTCGGGCGCCTGGTCCCCGACGAGGACGCGGAGGCGGGAGCGGACGCGTACCGGTTCCTCAGCCGGGAGGCGGCCTTCTACCTCGACCCGAGCAGCCGCGAGATCCTGGAGACCTGGCGGGGCGAGCGGGTCGTCCACGTCTGGAACGACCCCGCCAACCAGCGGTGGCGGCCCTTCCCCGTCCCCATGACGGAACTCGGCGACCAGGTCTGCTTCAGCCTGGAGATCCCGCTCGCCTACCCCTCGCCGCTGCCCGTCGCCGACTACCCCGCCCACTCCGCCGACGACACCTACCGGGCGCTGGAGCTCTTCCAGTTCTTCGCTCCCGCCTCGGTCCTCACCACCGACGCGCCGGGCGTCGCCGCCACCATGTCGTGGACCCGGATGTCGCCCTGGCTGCCCTGGATGCGGCAGGGGCGGCGGCCGGGCGGGCTCACCTTCCACTGCCGCGGCCGCAAGCTCGGATCCTACGTCGAGGTGCCCGAGCGCACCCGCGCGTACATCGCCGCGAACCACCCCGAATACGCCCGTGCGCCGCAGGCGTGGAGCGAGCCGAACGAGACCAGCTGGACGTATTTCCGCAAGCTGAACCCGCCCGCGTAACGCGCGCGTAACGCGCGTGTATCGCACGGGGGGTGCGGGGGTGGCGTAGGGGGGTCGACAAGGGTTTTCCCCGTATCGGGTTCATCCCCGCGTTGCCTACTGTCTGCCCACCGGCGATCTTCCCCGGCCGTGAGGACCCCGCACCCACCCCACATGGTGCGAAACCGCACGGCCGGGCAGGCCGTCGGCAACGCCGTTGCCCAGCCCCGCCGTCGCGGCCGGGCAACGCGGCGCGCGGCGGTGGCCGGCGCGGGTTCGACCAGCCCGCGCCCGGCCCCGCGGTCCGCCGGTTCACCTCCCACACAGCTCAAACCGGCCGCTCCGGCCTGCCCGGAAACGGCCCGCGAAAGGGAACACCGTGCACGCAAACAGACGTCGGCTCATATCCGTGGTGGCCATGTCGGTCACCCTCCTCGCCGGCTCCGCTACCGCTTCGGTGGCCCTGACCCAGTCGGCACCCGCCGCGGCCCCGGCCGCGGCCGCCGCGGTCCCCGCCCCCACCGCGCCGGTCGAGAACCTGATCGTCGGCTACAAGTCCTCCGCCACGGAGGCCAGTTCCAACACCGCGGCTGCCGATGACGCCACCGCGAAGGGCAAGAAGGCCGGCAAGAAGGCGAAGTTCGACCGCCGCCTCGGCACCGGAGCCGCCCTCGTCAACCTCGGCGGTGCGACCGCCCCGGCCGACGCGGCGAACGTGATCGCCCAGTTCCGCTCCGACCCCGACGTCGCCTACGTCGAGCCGGACACCCGCGCCTACGCCATGGCCGTCACCCCGAACGACACCGAGTACGCCAAGCAGTGGGACCTCTTCGAGCCCACCGCCGGCATGAACGTTCCGCCGGCCTGGGACAAGACCACCGGCTCCGGCGTCACCGTCGCCGTGATCGACACCGGTTACGTCGCCCACTCGGACGTCGCCCCGAACATCGTCGCCGGCTACGACTTCATCTCCACCGCCTCCGAGGCCCGCGACGGCAACGGCCGTGACGCCAACCCCGCCGACGAGGGCGACTGGAACGCCACCGACGGCGAGTGCGGCGCCAGCTCCAAGGCCAGCAACTCCTCCTGGCACGGCACCCACGTCGCGGGCACCATCGCCGCCGCCACCAACAACTCCAAGGGCGTCGCCGGCATCGCCTACGGCGCGAAGATCCAGCCCGTCCGCGTGCTCGGCAAGTGCGGCGGTGCCACCTCGGACATCGTCGACGCCATCACCTGGGCCTCCGGCGGCTCCGTCGCGGGCGTCCCGGCCAACGCCACCCCGGCCAAGGTCATCAACATGAGCCTCGGTGGCCCGGGCGCCTGCGGCACCAGCTACCAGAACGCCATCAACGCCGCCGTCGCCCGCGGTACCACCGTCGTCGTCGCGGCCGGCAACAGCAACGCGAACGCCTCCGGCTTCTCGCCCGCCAGCTGCAACAACGTCATCAACGTGGCGTCGACCAACCGCGCCGGCGACCGCTCGTACTACTCCAACTACGGCGCGATCATCGACGTCGCCGCCCCGGGCGGTGAGACCCGCCGCGCCACCGACACGCCCGGCACCGTCACCACCCCCGAGAACGCGATCCTCTCCACCCTGAACGCCGGAGCCACCACCCCCGGCGCCGAGGCCTACAAGCCCTACCAGGGCACCAGCATGGCCGCCCCGCACATCGCGGGTCTCGCCGCCCTGCTGAAGTCCGCCAAGCCCTCGCTGACCCCGGCCCAGGTCGAGTCCGCGATCAAGAACACCGCCCGCCCGCTGGCCGGCACCTGCACCGGCGGCTGCGGCACCGGTCTCGCCGACGCGGCCGCGGCCGTCGCCTCCGTGACGACGACGACCCCGCCCGCCGGCAGCTTCGAGAACACCACGGACTTCGCCATCGGTGACAACGCCACCGTGGAGAGCCCCATCACCGTCAGCGGCGTCACCGGCAACGCCCCGGCCGCCCTGAAGGTCGGCGTGAAGATCGCGCACACCTACATCGGTGACCTGAAGGTCGACCTGGTCGCCCCCGACGGCAGCGTCTACACGCTCCACAACCGGACCGGCGGCGGCACCGCCGACATCAACCAGGTCTACACCGTCAACGCCTCCTCCGAGGCCGCCAACGGCACCTGGAAGCTCCGCGTGAACGACAACGCGGGCGGCGACACCGGCAAGATCGACTCCTGGAGCCTCGGCTTCTGATCCGCCACCGCGCCGGGGGCCCCACACCCCGGCCGGACGCGGTCCGGGCCGCGCCCCGGCCCGGCTGACGGGCCGATAGTACGGACCAACACAGCCCGCGGGCCTGCCGGTACACCTCGTACCGGCAGGGCCGCCGGGCTTTCCCGGGATCCGACTGAATTCTGCGTCACAATCGGGGTCGACACGCCATCCGACCTCGTATTGTCGCCTCTCACAGGAAAGGCACAGGAGCTGGGGACCGAGAGGCTGGTGGCTGTGCGTGGTGGCGGCGACGGGGAACGCTGACACGACCGTCGGACAGGGCGGGATCATCGAGGCGGTCGACCGTGCGCTGACCACGCACGGCAGGGCCCTCCTCACCGGACCCGCCGGCGCGGGCAAAACAGAGGTGGTGCGCGCCGTCGCGGCCGCCGCCGAGCGCCGCGAGACCGTGCTCCGCCTCGCCCCCGAGGCCGGCGACGAGGCGATACCCGAGGCCTCGGCCGCCGCCCTGCTCTCCACCGTCCCCCGCACCGCGCTGGAACGGCTGGCCGGACCGCAGCGCACCGCCATCGCCCTGCTGCGCCGCGAGACCGACGAGCCCCGCGACGGCCGCGACCACGTCGCCCTGCGCCTCGCCCTCGTCGAGGTCCTGCGCACCCTCGCCGCCCGCACCCCCGTCCTGATCGTCCTCGACAACGCCCAGTGGCTCGACGCCGAGAGCGCCGATCTGCTCCGGTTCGCCCTGCGCCTCACCCCGCCCCGCGTACGGGTCCTCGTGGCCGAACGCGTCCAGGGCGGCGGCCCCGCCACCGAACCCCTCTGCGGCCCCGGCACCCCCGAGATCCGGGTCCCCCCGCTCGGCGCCGAGGAGATCGCCGAACTCCTCGTCCGCCACAACCTGCCCGCCCGCCTCGCCGGCCGCATCCACCAGGCCAGCGGCGGCAACCCCCGCCTCGCCCTCGCCCTCGGCCACTCCCTCGCCGAGGCCGGCGGCGCCCGCGACGGCGGAGCCCACCACGCCGACACCCTGCCCGTCTCCGGACAGGCCCGCGAGGTCGCCCGCAGACTGCTCGCCGAAGCCCCCGCCGAGGGCCGCCGCACCCTGCTGCTCGCCGCCCTCGCCACCCGCCCGACCACGGCCCTGCTACGGCGGGCCGGCCGCCCCGACGCCGAGAGCGAGCTCGCGCGGGCCGAACGGGCCGCACTGGTCACCGTGGGGGAGGACGGCGCGGTCCGGTTCACCGCCGGGGCGCTGCGCACCACGCTCGCCGCCGACGCCGGATGGCCCGAACGCGCCGCCGCGCACGCCGCGCTGGCGGGCGCCGTGGACGATCCCGTCCAGGCCGTACGCCACCGCGCGCTGGCCGTGGACACCCCCGACCAGTGGCTCGCCGCCGAGATCACCGAGGCCGCCGCGGCCTGCCGGCGCCGCGGCCAGCGCGCCCTCGCCGCCGAACTCGGCCTGCTCGCCGCCGAACGCACTCCGGTCGACCTCGCCGGCGAGGAGCTGGCCCGGCTCGTCGCCGCCGCCGAGGACGCCGGCTGGGCCGGCCGCGCCGACCTCGCCCGCCGCGCCACCCGCGCCGTCCTGGCCCGCGACGCCTCGCCCGCCGACCGGGTCCGGGCCCGGCTCGCCGTCATCGACGCCGCCGGGCAGGCCCTCTCCGACCTCGACGAGACCTTCGCCCACGCCATGGCCGACGCCGCCACCGAGCCCTCCCTCCAGGCCGCCGTCCAGCTCCGCGTCGCCTGGAAGCACAACCTCAGCGACGGCGACCCCGTCCGCTCCCGCGACGCGGCCGCCGCCGCCGGAGAGCTCGCCGCCACCGGCGGGGACCAGGTCGCCGAGGCCATGGCCCTGGCCGTCCGGGCCCGCATGGGCCGCATCCTCGGCGACCCCGACGCCGAGGAGATCCTGGCCGAGGCCCTCGCCGTGCCCGCCCCCGAAGTGCCCCTCGGCATGCGCAACGCGCCCCAGTACCTCGCCGTGCGCCACGCCCTCTTCGACGACCGGCTCGACGACGCCCGCCGCCAGCTCCTGGTGCTGCTGCCCGCCGTCCGGCGCACCGGCTCCGCCGAGGACGTCTTCGAGGTGCTGCGCAGCCTCACCGAGGTCGAACTGCGCGGCGGCCGCTGCGCCGCCGGCTCCGCGCACGCCCGGCACGCTCTGGAGCTCACCATCGAGGCGGGCCTCTCGCCCGGACCCGCCTGGTACTGCGCCGCGACCGCCGAGGCGCAGGGCGGCAGCTTCGCGCGCGCCGCCGGATACGCCCGGCGCGGCATCCAGGCCTCCGAGGAGGAACACGACCAGGTCTTCCTCTCCCGCAGCCTGTACGCCCTCGGCCTGGTGGAACTGGCCACGGGAGAGGCCGCGAAGGCGGTCGCCACCCTGCGCCGGGTCGCGGAACTGGAGGCCGCCCAGCAGGTGGTGGACCCCTCCGTCCTGCGCTGGCACGGCGAACTCGCCGAGGCCCTGGTCGCAGCCGACGCGCCCGACGAGGCGGCCCGGCTGATCGAGGACGTCCGTACGACGGCCCGCACGCTCGGGCGCACCACCGTGACCGCCGCCCTCGACCGGGCCCAGGGCCTGTGCCTGTCGGCGCTCGGCGAGGCCGAGGAGGCCGTGGCCCTGCTGGAGGCCACCGCCCGGCGGTTCGAGGCCCTCGGGCTTCCGCTGGAGCGCGGCCGCACCCTGCTCGCGCTCGCCCGGGTGGAGCGGCGCCGTCGCCGCCGCGCACCGGCGCGCGCCGCGCTGCGGGCGGCCGCCGAGGTCTTCGAGCGGGCCGGCGCGAAACCCTGGCTGGACCTGGCGCGGGAGACCGCGCCCGAGACCGCGGCCACCGCGGCCCGCCACCCCGGCGTGGCGGCGCTGACGGACGCCGAGACGAGGCTCGCGCTGCTCGTCAGCCAGGGCGCCAGCAACCAGGAGGCGGCCGCCAAGCTGTTCCTCAGCGTCAAGACGGTGGAGTCCCGCCTGACCCGGATCTACCAGAAGCTCGACGTCCGCTCCCGCGCCCAGCTGGCCACGGCGCTGCGCATCGCCTGAGCGGAGCCGGGGCGCTCCGGCCCGGGCCCGCCTGGCCTTCCGGCCCGGGCCCGCCCGGTCATCCCGCCCGGGCCCGTCCGTTCTTCCGGCCCGCGTCCTGTCCAGGACGCGGCCGGGGACCGTCCCCTTCGCCGACCCGCGCCGCGCGGCGCCCTGGTCATCGTCGGCGGCGAAGGGGCAGGCCCCCGGCAACCCCCGGTGGGTGGTCAGCAGCTGAGGTTGTTCCCCGGCGTGACGCCGAGCAGCTGGGTGAAGCTCTGGTACTTCGAGACGCGGCTCTGGACCTGGCCGGGGTTGCCGCCGTTGCACTCCAGGGAGCCGTTGATGGAGCGGATCGTCTCGCCGAAGCCCGCGCCGTTCACCATCGCCGCGTGCGCGGTCATCGTGCCCGGGCCGTTCTGGGTGTTCCAGTACCAGAGCGCCGTCTTCATGGCGACGGCCGGGTCCTGCTCGACCAGGTAGGGGTTGGCGAGGAGGTTGATGCCGAGGGCGTCGCCAGCGGCCTTGTAGTTGAAGTTCCAGCTCAGCTGGATCGGGCCGCGGCCGTAGTAGGCGGCCTGGCCCGCCGGACAGCCGTAGGGCTGCGTCGCGTCGCAGTAGTGCGGGTAGTTGGCCGTGTTCTGCTCGACGATGTACACCAGCCCGCCGGTCTCGTGCGAGACGTTCGCGAGGAAGGCGGCCGCCTCGCGGCGCTTGACGGTGTCGTCGCCGGTGCGGGCGAAGCCGGGGTACGCGGACAGCGCGGCCACCAGGCCGTTGTACGTGTAGAAGGAGTTCCGGTTCGGGAACATCTGGTTGAACTGGGCCTCGCTGACGACGAAGCCGGAGGGGTTGCCCGGGTCCGGGTCCGGGTCCTGGCCCCCGCCGCCCCCGCAGGCGCCCTGGTCCGACCAGACGCCCCACTGGCCGGTGGTGCCGGGCGTCTCGCCCTGCGTCCACCACTTCGCCAGCCAGTTGTGGCCGCCGTGCGAGGCGGTCATGCCGTTGGTGTAGACGGCCGAGGAGGCCCAGGCGCCGGCGCAGGCCGGTGCGGCCGCGGCGGGCGAGGCGGGCAGTGCGATCGCGAGGCCGAGGGTGACGGCAGCGGCGGCGGCCAGCGAGAGGGCGCGGCGGCGTAGCGCACGTATCACGTAAGAGCTCCTTGAGTGGGGGGAGTTGCCGTGGGGGAGCGACTACCGCCACTGAACCGAAGCTGGTCTGGACCTGTCAAGGTCTAGACCATATAAATCCTGAATCCCTGAATCCCTGACTCCGCAAACGCCGGACCGGCGTGACGACCAGGGTCGTCACGCCGGTCCGGAGGGAACGGATCAGCTGCCGGCGGAGAGGTTGCCGGAGAGCACCGGGATGTTGTCGACGATGTGCGACAGGGACTCGTCGCCCTTCGCCTGGGTGGAGTTCTCGGCGCACTGCTGGTTCTGCGGGTTGGACAGCACGTTGACGTCCTGGACGCCGATGTTGGCGAGAACCGCGACCAGCGACTGGGCGTTGACCTTGGCCGGCAGGCCGACGCAGAGCTTGTTCAGGGAGCCCTGGACGGCGCTGAGCTGCGGGCTCATGGCGCCGTGGGTCTCCTGGTTTCCGTAGATCTGCGAGGCGTTGTTGCCGTTGACCGTGTTGACGCCGTTGTCGTTGCCGATCGCCATCGCCGGGGAGGCGGCGATGGCACCCGCGCCCAGGGCGGTCGCGGCGATCGCGGCGGAGGTCATGAACTTCTTGAGCATGTCTCGGAATCCTTCTTGTCGCATGAGTCGTTCCCCGGCGGGACATGCTGGTCAACTGCCGACGAGGCCCTTGGTTATCGCTCATCACCCATGCGGCCCAACAACTCACTCCCCGTGCGCCGTGGCCGCCCCCGCGTGCGCCCCCTCGTGCCCTGGGGGAGGCGGGGGTCGCGCCGGGAGTGCTCACCGGCGCCCGGCCGCGCGGATCCTCCCGCGCCCCGGGCGGCCGGCGGGGCGGGGCGGTCACCGGGGCGGCTGCTGCGGCCGGGGTGACCGGGAAAGGCGGAGTTGCCCGGTCCCGCCGTCGGGACGGCGAGACTGAGCTCCTCGACGGTGGGGGCGAGGGTCAGCCGGTCTTGCGGCGGACCTTCTTGTTCTTGCCGCCGGCGCCGCTGCTGGAGCCCTGCACCTTGGCCCGGTTCTGGTGGGCCTGCTGCGCGTGGGCGTTCGCCGCGTTGCGGTCCAGCGCCTCCCGGAACTTGCGCTTGGCCGCGTCGGCCGGCGACTCGTCCTGCGGGGTGTCTGTTTCGTCAGCCATCTTGTCCTCCTGGGGTGATCAAGCCGTTTCAGTCTGTCAGCTGCCGTGCCCGCTGACCAGCGGTTTCCCGCCGGACGTGGCGGACCGCCGCCGAAGCGGCACCACATCGGCACCACATCGGCACCGGCCGCCGCGACCGCGATCAGGCCGGTGCGGCCGGTGCCTGCGCCCCGTTTCCCGCCCGGATCGCGGCCAGCGCGGCCCGGTGGAGCGCGTGCGGATCACCGTGCGGGAGCGGGCTGCCGCTGAGCGTGTACCACTCGTCGGCGTCGGTGTACTGCACCTCGAACCGGATCTTCCCGTCCGGTGCCGCGACGGTACGCAGCGTGAGCGGACCGGTGATGACGCCGACCTCGTCGGTCATCGCGCCGCCCGGTCCGGCCGGCACGTCGTCCTGCCACTCCTGTGGGTGATTCATCGGCCGCACGTGTCGATCATGGTGGTGAGCATGGCCCTCTCGGGTTCGGTGACGGTCAGACCATAGTCGGATTTCACGACGGTCCACGCCCGCCCGTACTGGCACCAGCTGCTCTTGTCCGTCGGCTGCCACAGGTCGGGGCTCTGATCGCCCTTCGACCTGTTGGAGGCCGCCGACACCGCCAGCAGCTGCGGGTGGGTCAGGTCGTTCGCGAAGGCCTTGCGGCGGGCGGCGTCCCAGCCGGCGGCGCCGGAGCGCCAGGCCTCCGCGAGCGGCACCATGTGGTCGATGTCCAGCTTCCCCGCGTCGGTCGTGGCCGAGCCGTCGTACAGGCTCTTCCAACTCCCCGACACGGCGCGGCACTCGGCGTCCTGGGTGACCCCGGAGCCGTCCCGCTTGAGGACGACCTCCCGGGTGTCGCACTTGTTGCCCTGCTCGGCCCAGTGCGTGAACTTGTCCCGGCTGTACCCGGCCATGGTGCCCGGTTTGGCCACCTTCAGGCCGGCCAGCCGGGTACGGGCCACGGCCGCGGTGACCATGCCGGGCAGCACGTCCCCGGCGGCCGGTTTGCCACCGCCGGCCGGCGCGGACGGGGCGGGCGCGGAGGTCTTCCCGCTCGGCTTGCCGCCCGCCTTCCCGTCCGGCTCGCCGGCCGCGCCGCCGGTGGATCCGGCGCATCCGGACAGGCCCAGCACCAGCGCGACGGCCAGTGCCCCGCCCCGTACGCGTATCTGACGTCCCATGACCCCACCCCGAGCAGACTCCGCACTCCGACCGGGGAAGACTACCCATAACCGGACATCCAACCGCACGAAACGAGCCGATGGGCGGTGAAGATCACACCGGTTCATGCGCCTTTAGGGGGACTTCGCCCGATCAGGCCCAGGAGGCCGCCACCAAGGAACGCTCCGCCGCCGCGAGATGGGCCGCCGCCGCCAGCCAGGCCCACGCGTACCGCTCGGCCGACGCGTCCGCCAGACGCCCGAAGGCATCGCGCGGGCGCCGGTCCGCCTCCGCGGTGAGCGCGGCGGCCAGCTCCGCCGCCGAGCCGAACCCGGCCCGGCGCAGCGCCGCCGCCAGAGCGGCCGGCTCCGCGCCGCGCGCCGCCTCGGCCACCGCCCGCCGCCCGCCCGCGACGCCCGCCTCCAGCAGCCTCCGTACCCGCCACAGCGGGGAGTCGGCCAGCGGATCCGCGCCGGCCGCGGGCGCGGACTCCTGCGGTACGAGGCCTTCGGCACCACCCGGGAAATGGGCGCCCTGGAGGCGGTCGTAGCCGAGGTCCGCCCGGCCCAGCCATTCCGGCGGCAGCCGCAGCGAGTGCTCCGCACCGGGTACGGGGCCCGCCGCGAGCGGCCGCAGGGTCGCGGCCCGGTCCAGGTCGGGGCGCCCCAGCACCCGCAGCACCAGCCCCGGATGCCCCGCGATCCTGCGCAGGTTGGCCGCGTGCGGCAGCTCCGGATGCGGATGCGCGGGTGCCAGCCGCAACAGCGGAGCGCCCGGGGTCAGTTCGCGGACCAGGACGTGGTCGCCGCTCGCCCCGACCACCCGGACGTCGCAGCCCAGCAGCCCCGGCTCGGCCCCCTCGGCGGGCATCGCGGCCACGGCCTCGGCCGCAGGCCGGGAGAACAGGGCCGCCGTCGGGCCCTCGCCCCACGCCACACCGCCCACCGCGGTCGCCCGCACCCCGCGCCCGGCCCCGAGCCGCCCCTCGGGCGACACGGTCGCGCCGACGACGCGCAGGCCGCCGCGCGCCAGCCCGGCGTGGTCCAGCACCGCCCCGCCGAGCGCGACGGAGGCGGCACCCGCACCCCGGGCGCGGGACAGGCCGCCGGGGCGGACGTCGGACACCGAGTAGTGCGCCCCGTCCACGCCCAGCAGGTGCGTGGCCACACCGCCGTACCCGGTCGCGGAGAGCACCGGCTCCCGGCACAGCCCGTACACCCGCAGGCTGCCGCCCGCCTCGTAGGAGCGGCGGACGGCCCCGGTCAGCCCGGCGCCCGCCGCGCCGGACGCCAGCAGCCCGGCGGTGTAAAGCAGTTCGCGGAAGGCCCCGGTGAGCTCCGCCAGCCGCTGCGCCGCGCTGCGGTCCCGGGCGGCGCGCAGGCCCCGTACCACCCGCAGGGCGGCGGCCTCGGCGCGCGGCAGCCCCGCGATCCGCGCGGTGTGCGCGGCCCGCAGCAACTCGGCCTGGACGACGGCGCCACCGGCCGTCACCCCCGCCGCGAGCGCCTCGGCGGCGGCTCCCCAGAGCGCGGCCGCCGCCCGCACCTGCGCGGCGGTGAGCCCCCCGCCTTCCGCGGCCCCCTCCGCCCCGCCCGCCGCGGGGCCCGCCGCAGGCCCGGCCGCCGCGCGGGCCGCCGTCGTCGCCGTCGTCGCCGCGGATGCCCCGGGCGCCGCACCGGGCCCGGCGGCTGCCGCGGGCCCCGTCACCGGGTCGGGCCCCGGGGCCGGGGGCGCCGGCTCCTGCGGGTCCGCGATCGGGGACGCGCCGAGTACCGCCGCGCGGTGCAGGCAGCGCGGAGCCAACAGGCAGCCGCAGACGGCCTGGTCCGCCTCCGTGACCACCCCCGAAGGGCCCGGCCGGAGGGTGACCACCGCGTCCTCGCCGAACCGGACGCCGACGCTCCCGTCGGCGGCCCGGACGGCGCCGGCGGCGCAGCCCTCGATCGCGGCGTCGAGCTTCTTGCGCAGCCGTCCGCTCAGGCTCTCCACCGCCTCGGCGAGGACCTCGGGGGCGACGGCGGGAAGGAGGACCGAACCCGGCCCGCCGGTGCTCGACTCATCGATGCTCAATTGGATTCTCCACGAAGGCGTTCGCCCACCCAGCGGGCGAGGGCGAGAGGACTGAGCGCGGCCACCGGCATCCCGGCCGCCACGAGCTGCCGCGCCACCGGCACCGAGTACCGCGGCGTGCCCGCGTCGTCGAGCGCGGCGCAGCCCAGCAGATGGGCGCCGGAGGAGGCCAGCGCGTGGACCTCGCCGAGCAGCCCGCCGAGCGGCGCGCCCTCCTCGAAGTCGCTGACCACCACGACCAGCGTCCGGCTGGGCACGGTGATCAGCGAACGGGCGTGCGCGAGACCCGCCGCGATGTGCGTACCACCGCCGACACGGACCTCCAGCAGCAGAGACAGCGGGTCCTCGACCCGGTCGGTGAGGTCCACCACCTGCGTGGAGAACGCCAGGAAGTGCGTGGAGAGGGTCGGTACCCCGCCCAGCACCGCCGCCGTCAGCGCCGACCAGATGACGGAGGCCTCCATCGATCCGGACACGTCCACCACCAGGATCAGCCGCCAGTCCGCCTCCCGGCTCGCCCGCGTGCTGAACACCGGCCGCTCCGGTACGACCACCACCCGGCCGTCGTCCAGCCGCCGGGTGTGCGCCAGGTTGGCCCGCAGGGTCCGGGCCAGGTCGAGCCGGCCGCCGGGCCGCCGCGTCGGACGCGGGGTGGCGATGCCCGACAGCGCCGGCCGCAGCCGGGTCGCCAGCTCCCGGGCCAGCTCGTCGACGAGCCGCTTGACCAGCGGGCGCAGCCGGGCGAGCTGCGCCTCCGGCATGCCCCCGGCGAGCGAGAGCACCGAGGTCAGCAGCTCGACGGAGGGGCGCACGAGCGCCGGGTCGAGCTGGGCCAGCACGTCGGTGCGCCCCGCGCCGGCCGCGTCGGCGAGCACCTCCTCCCGTACGTCCGCGCCGAACAGGGCCTCCAGCTCCGCCGACCACTCGCGGGCGGTGGGGAAGGAGGGATCCTGGCCGCCGCCCCGGCCGGCGCCGCCCTCGACGTCGGAGGCGCCCTCGCCGCGCCCCGCGCCGTACAGCTCGTCGAGCGCGCGGGCGTAGCGGCGCGCGTCGGCCGGGAGCCGATCGCGCTGGCGGCCGAGCAGCAGCCGCCACCGGTCGGCCGGAGCCAGCCGCTGATCCGCCGCAGCGGGGCCGCGGCCGGTGGCGCCCGGAGCCGCCGGGGCCCCGGGCCCGGCCGCGTCGGCCGTCCCGGTCGCCGGGGCCGGCAGCGGCAGGGACTTCAGCGCCGCGAGCCCCGCCGCGTCGGCCGCGGCCCACAGGGCGAGCAGCGCGGGCGGCGCGTCCAGCGATACGTCGATCCGGTCGCCGAGCCGCTCGGTGACGGTGTCCAGGAGCCGCCCCCGGGCCGCCGGGGACAGCGCGTCGAAGCCGCCCCGCAGCGCCGGGAGCCGGTCCAGGAACGCCTGGTCGGCGAGGCCGTCCACCCGGTCCAGCAGCGGGGTGAGCGCCGCCGGCGAGGACTGGAGCAGGGGACCGGCGGCGGTCAGCAGCCCGCCGAGCCTGCGGGCCAGCGCCCGCCGGGCCCCGGGGGTGACGGCGCCGTCGATCCACCCGGCGGCGCGGCCGCCCAGCCCGGCGGCCGGATCCAGGTCCAGGAGCACCCGTACGGCCAGGGCCGCGCCCTGCATCAGCGGCGACGCGGTGTCGGACAGCTCCGCGAGGGCGGAGTCGATGCGGAGCCCCAGGTGCCGGCCCGCGGCCCGGTCGGCGAGTGCCACCAGGGCGCCCGCGTCGGCGGGGTCGTCACTGCCGGCCAGGCCGGGCAGGGCCCGTACCGCGGCCTCCAGGAGCTCACCGGTCAGCTCGCCGGCCGCCGCCAGGGCCTCGGCGGAGGTCCCGGGGAAATGCCCGCGCCGCAGGCCCTCCAGCAGCTCCAGCGCCTGGAGGAGTTCGGGCAGGGCGGCGGTCTCGGGCAGCACTGCGGCCGCCTCGTCCATGCGTACGTCGACCAGCTCGGGCAGCTCGCACCGCGCGGCGGCGGCGAGCCCGGTCAGGATCTGCGCCGGAGTCGGGCCGCCCTCGGCGGCGGCCCGGCGTGCGACGTCCCGCAGCGTCCCGGCGGCCGCCTGGGCGGCGTTGACGCCGCGGACCCCCGCCAGATCGAGGCGCGCGGGCACGGACGGCGTCCAGGACAGCCGCCACTTGGTGCCGAGGGCGGTGCCGTCGCCGGTGGCCGCCACGGCGAGCTGCTCCCCGTAGGAGGCCCCGCAGACCAGCAGCCGTTGCAGCATGACCTCGCGGCGGGCGTCGAGCGGCGAGCGCAGCGGATCGAGGCGGACCTCCCGGGGCGCGGGGTCCCGCGGGGACGGCAGCCGCAGCTCGGCCAGCTCGGCCTCGACGGAGGGTCCGAGCCCGGAACGCGGGGCGTGCGGCGTGACCCGGCCGCGGCCGGTCCCGACGAGCACGGCCTCCAGGGCGCGGGCCTGGGGCCGCCCCCCGCCGAGCACGGAGCCCACGGCCTCCAGCAGTTCGCCCCGCCCGGGGGCCGGCAGCGCGCGCAGCCCGGCCAGGTCGCAGGCGACCCGCAGCATCTCGGCCGCCTCACCGGTCCCGGCGACGTGCCCGGCCCGGCGCAGCTCCCGGCACACCCCGACGATCGCGACGGAGGCGGCCTCCCGTACCCGCTCAGGCTCCCCGCCGGCCTCCAGCACGGCCTGCTGCCACAACGGGTCCCGGATCCCGGCGGGATACCCGGACCGGGAGTCGAGCAGCTCGTACGCGTAGGCGACGAGCGACGTCACCACCCCCTGCCCGGAGCTCCCCCCGGACCCCGCGCCGGTGCCCTCCCCGACAGGAACCCCGTTTACCGGGCCCGGGCCGGTCCGGCCCGGGGTCGCGTCGGGTCGCCCGGCGACGGGCGGCACCGGGTTGGCGCCCGCACCGGCCGTCCCCGTGGCCGGGCCGGTACCGGCGGTCCCCGCGTCGGGGAGCGGCAGGGCGCTCGTGTCCGAGGGGTCGGGGTTGGCCGGAGCATGTCCGTGTGGGGCCGGGGCCACGAGGGCCGGGGCGTGGAAGGCGCCGATGACGGCGGCCACGCGGCGGCCGCCGGACGCGGCCCCGGCGATGACCTCCCGCATCCGGGCCTCGCGGGCCAGGTCGGTGGCGGGGACGGCCGCGTCCGCGCGCAGCCCCCACCCGACACCCAGCGCGGCGCGCCGTACCGCCTCCGGGGAGCAGCCCGGAGCCAGCACCTCCACCGCGCGGTCCCACAGGTCGTCACCGTCACGTCCCGAGCCGGACGCGGACAGCGCGTCCGCGAACGGCCGCCGCCCCGGGGCCGGGGCCCCGGCCCCGCCCGGCAACGTCCACCCCGGGTCGCCGAGCGGCAGATCGCAGCACACGACCTCCGCCCCGCGCGCCCGCGCCCAGCGGATCGCCGCCAGCTCGGGCGAGAAGTCCGCGAACGGGTAGAACGCCAGCCGGCCCTCCGCGCCGGCCCCGGCCAGCGCGACCGGCGCCACCGTCTCCGGGTCGGCCAGATGCCCCAGCCACGGCTGGAAGTCGGCCGGCAGCTCCACGCAGACGACCTCCGCCCCCGCCGCGTCCAGCAGCGCCGGCACCACCGCGGCCAGCGCGGGGCTGTGGTGCCGCACCCCCAGCAGGTACGGCTCGCGGCACGCGGCGAGCGCGTCCACCGCCGCCCGGGGATCGATCAGCTCCGTCACCGAAGGCTCCCGCGCAGGTCCCACAGCCGCCGCCACATCGCCGAGCCGTCCTCCGCGCGGCGCCGCACCGGGCCGTCCCAGTACCCCAGCAGCCGCCCGTGGTCGGCCGGGTCGTCCTTGCGCACGACACCCAGCAGATGCCCCGGCAGCAGGTCCAGTACGTCCCCGCCCGGCAGGTACGCCGCGGCGACCCCCAGTGACGCGGCCACCTGTACGGCCTCGGCGGTGGACATCACCGTGCCCGGCCGCTCCACGTCCCAGCCCTCGGCGGAGCGCCCGGACCGCAGGTCCCGGAAGACCGTGACGAGCGCGTCGAGCACCGCGTCGTCGACCCCGAACGAAGCCCCGGCCCGCTGTACCGCGGCGACGGCCTGACGGCGGATCAGCGTGGCCTCCGCGTCCGCGTCCGCGATCGGCTCGACCGTCTCGAAGTTGAACCGCCGCTTCAGCGCGGCGGACATCTCCGAGACCCCGCGGTCACGCAGGTTGGCGGTGGCGATGACGGTGAACCCGGGGGCCGCCGAGACCACCGCGTCCTCGGTCGCGGTCAGCTCGGGCACGCTGACCCGCCGGTCGGACAGGATCGACACCAGCGCGTCCTGTACCTCCGGCAGGCAGCGGGTGATCTCCTCGACGCGCGCCACTCGGCCCGTCCGCATCGCGGAGAGCACCGGGGAGTCGACGAGCGCGCCCGCACTCGGGCCCTGGGCCAGGAGCAGGGCGTAGTTCCAGCCGTAGCGGAAGGCGTCCTCCGTGGTGCCGGCGGTGCCCTGCACGGTCAGCGCGCTGGTGCCGCAGACGGCGGCCGACAGGAGTTCGGACAGCATGGACTTGGCGGTACCGGGCTCGCCGGTCAGCAGCAGCCCGCGTTCACCCGCGAGGGTGACCACGCAGCGCTCCACCAGCGCCCGCTCGCCGACGAACTTCGGGGCGATCGCCAGCTTGGCCGGCAGGCCCGCGCGCCGGCGCCCCGGCAGGACCAGTTCGGCGCCGTCGCTGCCGCAGACGAACGTGACGACGGCGCGCGGGGTCAGGGCCCAGCCGGGCGGCCTGGGCCCGGTGTCCTGGGCGGCGAGAAAGGCCAGTTCGGCGGCGTACCGCTCCTCGGCCGGCATGACCTGCCGGGCGGGCGCGGGCTGTTCGGTGACGGTCATCGGGGTCGTCCTCTGAGGTGATGCGGGAATCGGAATCGGGAATCGGGAACGCGGACATGAGGCAAAGGGGGGAGGGGGCGGGCGCGGCGCACCCCGCAGGGCAGCGCCGCGCCCGCCGACGGGAGCTCCCACCGGGGCGCCCGGTGTCAGCGCCGTCGGGTGCGGGTGCGCTTGACCTTGAGCTCCTCGAACCGGGGCGCGTCGCCCTCCCGCACACGCCGCCAGGCCCGCTCGTACAGCTCCGCGACCGGCTCGGTCGGCACCAGCACGCCCAGCGTCGGGTACTCGCCGCAGACCAGCCCGTACAGCGGGAGCTTCCACGTCTCTACCGGCAGCGCCGGCGCGGCCGACTCGGCCCACCCGCCCGGCAGGAACAGCGAGCGTCCGGCCCGGCTGCGGCTGGCCTCCACCACCAGCTCGGTGGCGGCCAGTTCGGCGCGGGCCGCCTTGAGGCGGGCCGGCTTCCAGCCCGTCCACCGCGCGACGTTGCGGTCGGTGGGGTCCGGCATCGCGAGCAGCGTCAGGTACAGCACCGCGGCGTCGGCGCCCAGCCCGTACGCCTCGCCCACCTCCGCCACCAGCCCCGGTACGGAGCGGCTCGGGTCCTGCGGCCACCAGGTGCCGTCCGCGTCGGTCCCGCCCGCCGCCGGGGCGCCCGGGTCGGCGAGCAGCCGGGCGAACGCCGGTTCACGCACGGCCCGCAGCGCCGTCTCGACGGCGCCGGGCAGCTGCTCGTCCCCGCGCAGCAGCGGCAGGTACGGGTCGCAGCCGGTGGAGTCCAGCAGCGTCGGCACCAGCGCGGGCTTGGGACGGTGGTCGTGCGTGGGCAGCACGACCGCGCCGTACCGCTCGTAGCCCTCGGCGGTCTCGGTCGGGTTCCCGGCCGCCGTGCGGAAGGAGCCGAGGTCCGCGTAGTTGTCGAGGCTCAGCAGCAGTTCGGGCGCCGCGAGCCGCTGTCGCAGGGCGGTGAGCACCGGCGGCAGCCCCGCGCGCAGCCCGTCACCGGCGGGCAGCCGGTGGGCGAGCCAGGCGGCCAGCCTCAGCGAACCGGTCAGTACGGCCGAGTTGAAGGGCCGTTCGGCCGGTACGGCCGGCTCCACGTGGTCGCCGACGACCTTCCAGGGCAGGTCGGCGGAGAGCTCCGGCGCGGCCGCCGGGTCGAGCAGCGCGGCCAGTCCGTGCCGCCCGGCCCACCCGTGCCGCGCGACGCGGGCGACCTCGGTCGTCAGCCAGTCCGGTACCGGCGTACGACGGCCCACCCGCCGGTTCCACACCGCCGCGGCGGCGGCCACGTCCGGCCCCTCGCTCCACAGCCGCGCCGGATCGGCGGGCAGCAGCGCCGCCACCACGGCCTGCCGGACCCCGCTGGGGAGCGCCTTGAGCTCGTCGCGGGCGTGGCCCGCCTCGGTCGCCTTGACGCCGAGCACCTTGCGCTCCTGCGCGGGCAGGAAGTTGTTCTCCCAGCTGTCGACGCGGGGCAGCCCCGCGACGATCAGCCTGGCCATCACACCGGAGACCCCGGTGAGCCGGAAGAACTCCTCGGCGGCCTCCGCCACGAAGGGCGCCGCGCCCCGGCCGGCGGCCTCGTCGAGGAAGACGGAGAGCCAGCCCGGGCCGCGCTCCCGGTCGCCGAGCGGGGCGTCACCGAGCGCGGTGTACGGGCCGGGGACGTCGAGGCGGCCGGTGGGGTCGTACAGCAGCGCCCCGAACTGGTGGCCGTCCGGCACGGAGGTGTCGTCCTCGGTCAGGGCGAGGACCGCGCCGCCGCCGAGCGGGAGCACCGCCCGGTGCGGCACGCTCCGGGCGAGGCCGTCGGGGGTGCTCAGGTGGCGCTGGTCGAGGTGGACCAGGACCCGGCGCCAGTGCGCGGCGCAGCCCTCGGCGGAGTCCAGGCCGAGTTCGTCCACCAGCCGGAGCACGGTGACGAGCGCCGCCCGCTCCTCCTCGGAGGCACCGACGGCGACGGCCCGGTAGGCGAGGGCGGCGGGCTGGTCCAGCAGCGCGGTGAACGGCAGCGAGCTGTACGGCAGCGCCGGCATCTCGAAGTGCAGCCGGCCGGGCACCCCGGGCGCGTCCGTCCGGGACCGGGCGGCGACGAGCTCGCGCAGGAACCGGTGCGCGGTGTCGTTGTCGCCGCCGTAGCCGTAGTACCCGGTGCCGGTCACGCCGTTGAGGGCGTCGCCGAGCAGCCGGTCGGCGGGCCCCCGCACGGTCTCGGCGGCGGCCGCGGCGTCGGGGTGCAGGCGGGCCGCGACCCCGTCGAGGGACTTCTGCTGGCTGACCGCGAACCGCAGTACCTCGACGACGCCGCCGATCATCTTCGGGTCGGTGACCCCGGGCAGCGCCGCGCTCACCAGGCCCGGCAGCTCTTCGGCCGTGCGGACCCCGATCGCGGCCTTGAGCAGCGCGCCGACGGTCTCCCGGTCGGCCGCGCGCAGCACCAGCGAGGCCTCGGGGTCGCGCGGGCGCAGCGCGTACCAGTAGTCCAGGGGCGGCAGGTCCACGCTGCCGGTGGCGAACCCGGCGGACCGGTGGGTGTCGTGCGAGGTGACGGTGATCACGCCGTCGGGGTCGGTCAGGTTCAGCTCGCGCCAGCGCTCGGTGACGGCGCGCGGGCGCTCGTCCCCGGGGAACACGACGGCGGCGACGGGCATCTGGTGGCCGTCGGGCACGACGACCGTGCGCCCGGAGGTGTCGGAGGCCTGCCACCCCTGGTCGCGGACGTGGACGGGCCGCCAGCCGAGCAGGCCGTCGACGGGCGCGCCCAGCACCGAGCCCGGCACGGTGGGAGCGGGCCGCAGCCGGCAGGAGGCCAGGGCGAGGTTCGAGCCCTCCGGGTGCCCGCGCAGCGCGTCGGAGAGGACACCGGGCAGGGACCGGCGGCCGTGGCGGGCGCCGGCGGGGGCGGTGGGGTCGTACTCGCGCCAGCCGGGCTCGGGGTTCTCGGCGCGGTTGCGGTCCCACCCCTCCCACACCCAGTAGGAGGTGCCGTCCGACAGCATCGCCCGCTCGGCGGGCAGCGCGGTGTCGCCCGCGTGCAGGACGCCGGCGCCGGTGGCCCGGCCGCCGCCCGGCAGCGGCAGGCTGATGTGCTCGGAGCGCAGGTCCCAGTGGCTGCGGCCGTTGGTCTCCAGGGTGAAGACCTCGTCGGGCGCGGTGTGCCAGTAGCCCTCCGTCGTGGGGTTGCTCCAGGACGACCAGAAGACGAGCAGCGCCCCGTCGACGTAGTGGAAGCCGTAGTGGTACGAGGTGGTGCCGCCCGGGGTGCGCAGATCGTGCGTCAGGACGGTCCCGTCGGCGTCGAGGACACGGACCTGGGTCCGGCTCGCCACGATCAGGTACGGCCACGCCTCCACGACGGTCAGGCCCTGCGTCCCCTGGCCGGGCTGCATCTCGGCGACCGCGCTCTCCCAGGCGGGCCAGGCCAGTTCCTCCAGGAGGCCGCCGCGCAGGGTGCGCGCCAGGGTCTCGCCCAGGTCGGTGGCGGCCGCCGCGGCCACCTCCACCGGGGCCAGCTCCAGCGCCTCGTACGGCAGCCACGTCAGCCGCGCGATCGCGTCGGGCACCCCGGGCAGTCCGGCGGCCTGCGAGGACCGGGCGACCTCGCGCACCCATTCGGTCAGCAGCGGGCGCCCGCCGGGCGCGGCGGCGACCTGCCGGACTATGTCCTCGCCGGCTTCGCTCAGCCCGTTCAAGGCCTTGCGGAAGGCGGGGTGGAAGCGCTCGTCGGCGCCGAGGGCGACCAGATCGCGGCGCTGCCCGGCGCGGGCCCAGTCGCTCAGGTTCAGCTGGGCGTTGCCCTTGGGGTCGGGAGCGGCGACCGGGATCTCCAGCGAGAGCAGCAGGTCCAGCAGATCGACGTCCTCCACGTCCACCCGCAGGCCCTCCTCCCGGCCGGGCAGGGCCAGTTCGGCGCGCAGCCGCCCGGCGCAGCGCCCGACGAGGTCGAGCAGGGACGGCGGAGTGGGGCGCCGGCCCCAGCCGGTGTGGCGGGCCTTGTGGAAGCGCTCCAGCCAGCCCGCGGTGCCGTCCGGGGAGCGTTCCTCGGCGGGCACCTCCTCGGCGGCCAGCCCGGCGGTCGCGCCGGACTCCTCCAGGACGTCCAGCCACAGGCCGGTGAGGTCGCCGTCCCCGCCGCCGCCGGGCGGGGTCAGCCCGAGCAGGGTGCCCCGTACGGACGGGACCCGGCGGGCCAGCTCGACCAGGGCGCCGCGGTGCGCCGTCCACCAGCCCTGCGAGGCGCGCATCGTCGCGGGCAGCGGCAACAGCTCGGCGAGGTAGTCCTGCTCGGGCTCGGTGCCCTTGAGTCCCGCGGCCCTGGCCAGGCGGCGCAGCTCGACGGCGACCTGCGCGGAGGGCGCCAGTCCGCCCGCGGTGCGGCGCACGCACAGCCGGCGGAACCGCTCGAACGCCTCGGCGGGGGACACCCGCGCCGTCAGCTCCTTGCCGTACCCGGTGAGCACCTTCACCGGGAGGGCGCCGGCCAGCGCGAACTCCAGGAACGCGGCGTCCAGGCGCTCCTCGTCGATGGTCAGCCCGTTCTGCGCCTCGGCCTTGCGGGCGCGGGTGAACAGCTGTCCGGCGTACGTGGTGTTCTCGACGCCGAGGAAGACCCGCGCGGCCTGCTCGTAGAAGACGGGCAGGAAGTGCGGGACGGAGGCGCCGAGCCGTTCGGCCATCTCCAGGCAGGCGTCGAGCGCGGCCTTCGGCTTGGTCTTGGCCTGCCGGGCGGCCCGGTCGAGTTCGGGGACGAGGGCGAGCGCGTGGTGACCGTCCTTCGGGTGGTGCACCAGCACCCACTCGGGGAACCCGAGGGCCTGGCGCTGCCCGAGGCCGACCACGGGCGGTTCGCCGTCCTCGGGCACGAGGCCCAGGAATCCGGCGGCGAGGTCCTCGGCCGCGCCGAGTTCGGCGGCGGCGAGCCGCACGACGACGCGGCCCTCGTCGAGGGCGGGGTGCCGGTAGGACCGCGCGGTCAGGTCGACGGCCCCGGGGCCCGCGTCCGGGGTGCCCGTCGGGAGCACCGCGCCCGCCTTGAGCAGCAGTTCGGCCTCGCTCACGGCCCGCCCCTTGGTGTTCTCGGTCGTGGTGTTCACGCGTTCCCGCCCTCTTCGATCGTGCGCCCGGCGTACAGCGCCGCGGCCATCCGCATCCCCTCGGACCAGGCCACCGGCCCGACCTGGGTCAGCCGCACCGCCTGACCGTCCTCGCCGTGCCAGCTGAGCCCGCCGGTCGTCTGTTCGTCGTCGTAGTACGGCTCGCCGATCCACACCGACGCCTCCGTGGTCCGGCCGCCGTCGCGGACGGTGGTGGTGGCGTAGCCGCCGGAGACCCGGTAGCCGAGCCCGGTGGCCCGCGCGGCGAGGCTGAAACGGTTGGGGAACGCCCCGCCCGCGTAGTCCCGCACCTCGTTGGTGTTCGCCGGGAGCACCTCGGGGCGCTCCCAGGTCGCCCGGTGGATCTGCTCGACCCGCTGGGTGATGCCGAGTTCGGCCGCGAAGTCCCGTACGTCGTCCAGGTCGGGCAGCAGCACCGGGTGCGGCAGGGTCACCGTGCGCGGGGAGAGCCGTACGGTCTCGCCGTCCAGGTTGACCACCTTCAGCTCGCCGGCGTCGGTGGCGTCCCGCAGGAAGCCCACCTCGTCCGGGTCGTCGCCGACGACGGCCATGTCGCGCAGGGCCTCCCGCCAGGCCTCGTCCCGCCACACCCGGGCGAGCAGCGCGGTCGGCACCGGCAGGGAGGACACCATCCAGCCGTCCACCTGCGCGACGCAGGCGGCCGCGTGCCGGTCCAGCCACTCGGCGAGCTGGCGCAGCCGGTCCACCTCGGGGTGGTCCCGCAATGCCTTGGGCAACGCCTTCAACTGCCGCCCCGTGGCGCCGCGTGCCACCACGCGCCCGTCCACGAGGGCGATCTCGTACCCCTCACCCGCCGCCAGCCAAGCCATCAGCCGTGCCCCTCCGCCTGTTGCGAATCCGCTTCCGCGCAGCCCTCACCGGGGCGACGACAACGCCCCTGAGCTGCGGTATGCGGGGAGACTAGCGAGGGCCACTGACAACGCCACCACCAGGGAGGCGGGATGGGCGGTACGCGGGTGCCGGCGGGCCCGCCGGGGGCGGCCGGGAGCGACCGGGGACGGCCGGGCGGACGACGAAGCCCCGGGACCACCGGGCCCGGGGCTTCGCGCACTTCGCTTGACCGCCGTGTTCAACGACCGGCGCTCCCCGAGGTCACGCGGTCCACGGCGGCCATTCGCGTCAGGTCGGCCGTCAGCGCGTCCAGCCAGATGGCGGCGGCGAAGAACAGCGGCGGCCCGAGCTCCGGCGCGGCCGGCCCGTAAGGGGCTCCGGGGGCCGGTTCGGCTCCGGGGGGAGCGGGCGCCCGCCGCAGGCCGTCGGCGACCCCCGCCGCGTGGGTGTCCGCCCAGGCGGCGGCCTCCGGATCGAAGGCGGGGCCCGAGCGGGCCAGCAGCCGCCGAGAGCCCCACAGCACGTGATGGCCCGTCATCAGGACCGCCTGCCAGTCCGCGACGGGTCCGGTGTGCTCGCGCGGCTCGCTCTGGTACTGCGCGAAGGCCGACTCCGCCATGATCAGCGCGTGCTGGAGCGGCTCGTCGTCCGGGGCGTCCGCGGGCCGGGCCGCCACCACGGCCGCCGTCGTGTCCTCGACCGTCTTCGCCGCCGTGCGCAACAGGACGGAGGCGGAGCGGCGCAGCTCCCGCTGCGCCCCGCGCGGCCAGGCCAGCAGCCCGAACACCATGCCGATCAGGCTGCCGATGACCACGTCCAGGATCCGGACCTCGGCCAGCTGCCAGGTCGCGGGGGCGAGCTGCGCGAAGACGAGGGAGACCACCACGGTGAACATGCCCTGTGCCCAGCCCACTCCCCGGACCGGCCCCACGCTGAACGCGACCAGCATCACGAAGGGCAGCGCGACGGCGTAGACGGTGGTGTGGCCGGCGACCGTGGCGAGGACGACCCCGGCCACCAGGGCTCCGATCAGGGTGCCGGTCAGGGCCTGGCGCACGCTCGTCCGGGTCTGGGCGACCGTGGTCCGGGTGAGCGTGAGGGCGGCCAGCATGGCCCAGAACCCGTGCGGGAGGGAGTCCAGGCCCGCCACCGTACGGGCGGCCGCCAGCGCGAGGCCGATCCGTACGGCGTTCTGGAAGTACACGGAGCGGGGCCCGGCATGCCCGACCAGCCGGTGCCACCACAGCTGCGGGGCGCGCTTGCGGGCGTACCAGAAGCGGCCGGGGTCGATCAGGGAGGGCGCCGCCGCCCGCCCCCGTACGGCCAGGTCGGCGGCGGTCGCCAGGCCCACGGTCGCGTCCGCCACCTCCAGCAGCGCCGCCCTGTGGCGCAGTACGGGGGCGGTCGAGAGCGGCGGGTCCTGCGCCGTGGCCTCCCCGCGGGCCTGCCGCAGGGCGTCGGCGGCCCCGGTTCCGACGGCCCGGCCCGCGCGCGCGGTGCCGCTCAGCTTGGCCGAGGTCTCGGTGACGGCCCGGCCCGCCGCGGCCAGCAGGTCGGGCCCGTGCCGCGGGGGCCGGTGGCCCGGGGGCGGGGCCAGCCGGAGCAGCCGGGCCAGCAGGGTGCGGGCGGCGAGACCGGCGTGCGCGAGCGCCCGGTCCCGCAGGCCCGGCCCGGCGGGCCGCTCCGCCTCCGCGACGAGGGAGGGCCGCAGCGACTCGCCCGCCGCCATGGCGGCCTCCCGCGCCGCCGGGGACAGGGCGTACGGGGGTCTGCCCAGCTCGTCCGCGCAGCGTGCGGCGGTCGCGGACGCCCGGGCCACCAGCCGCGCGTACGAGGTGTCGCGGCGTTCGGGCAGCAGGAACGCCTCGGCGAGGATCAGCAGCACGATGCCGAGGGTCGCGCCCGCCAGCCGGGAGCCCAGGGTGTCCGGGAGGTACGGCGGGAAGCACGGCAGGATGTAGAGCAGTTGCAGCCCGGGGGAGGCGCCCGCGGCCTTCGGACCGGCCGCCGCGACGAAGGCCACCGCGAAGCCGATGACCAGCACCCCGAGGACGGCGCTCCAGGTCCGTACGGCCAGGTAGGTCCCGGCCGTCACCAGCACCCAGGCGACCGGCAGCGTCCACACCAGCACGGCCGCCCGCTGGGGGCCGGTACCGGGGATGTGGGACAGGGCGGCCATCGAGACCGCCCCGAAGAGGGCGTACGTCGCCGCGACCGAGTCGTCCAGCCCGTACAGGCACAGGTAGAACCCGGCGCAGGCCGCGAGGGTGGTGCGTACCGCGCGGCGCGCCGCCAGGGCCTTGGGGCCCGGACCGCGCAGCCGGCGCAGCCAGTGCGGGCCGCGCGGGTCGAGGGGGCCGCGCGGGCCCGTCGGGCCGGCGCGGCCGCCTCGGTTGCCGCCGTCAGGATCAGCGCCCATGACTCCAGCATCAGCCCCCCGGCCCGAAGCCACCATCCCTGACGGATCTGTCAGTCAGGGCGGCCGGTGGGCGGCGGGTGGGCGGCGGTGCCGAGGCGCAGCCGATCACCGGTCGCCGCTACCGGATAATTGCGCCGTACCCCTGCCGGCGCGAGGCCGGCACGCCCCGGAAACGGGCGAGAAGACACCTGAGATGCCGGGCCGGACGATCGCGCGGCAGGAGATGGAGCCCCCGATGGACGTACAGCACTTCGAGCGGATCACCTCGTTCATCGAGGCGCGGCTCACCCCGCTGTTCGCCGCGGAGACCGGCAGCGACAACGGCTTCGCCATGGACGACACCTCCCGCGCCCTGCGCGCACTGCGCAACGCGGTGCTGGAGGCGTCGGCGGTCAAGGGCCTCATCGAGAAGCGCGAGACGGCCGAGCCCGCGGTGCGCCGCGTCATCGACCAGTCGGTCGAGCACCACTGGGACGTACTGCGCGGCATCGCCCGGCAGTGGGAGGACCACGCCGACTTCGCCCGCGAGTTCAAGCGCCACGCCTGGGAGCTCGACGCGGCCCCGGCGGCGGCCGCGCAGTAGCGGCGGCCCGGCCACGGCGCGGCGGCGGGCGAGCCCGGCCCGATCCGAAAGACGGGCCCTACGGGCGCGGGCGGTGGTAGCGGACCTCCGGGACGGGGACGTCCGCCACGGGGTCGGCGCAGGTGCCGCCGTCCGGGCCGAAGCCGGCGCGCTCGTAGAAACGGCGGGCGCGGTCGTTGCCCTCCACCACCCACAGCCGCATCCCCGGGTACGGGGACAGGCCGAGCACCTGGTCCATCAGCGCCCGGCCCACGCCGCTGCCGATGAGGTCGGGGCGGGCGTAGAGGGCGTACAACTCGCCCTCGCCCGGCGGCAGGTCCTCGTCCCGGGCGGGCCCGAAGCAGGCCCAGCCGGCGACCGTCCCGTCGGCGCTCTCGGCGACCAGCTGCGTCACGCCGGGGGCGGGCGCGGCGAACCGCTCGCGCCGCTCGGCGGCGTCGGCGGCGGCGTCGAGCCCGTCCAGGTAGGACCGCGGCAGCAGCCCGGCGTAGGCGTACCGCCAGCCGGCGATCCGCAGGGCCGAGACGGCGTCCACGTCCGACGCGGTCATTTCGCGGACGACGAGGGGGGTTTCACGCGATGCGGTGGTCATGCGGCCGAGTCTGGCAGGGTGAAATCCGGCCGGGCAAAGGGATTGACCGGCCGAAGCGTCCGATCATGGAACGGATCCGCCCGCGCCGCGCTCTAGCCTGACGCGCACCCGCAGAGGGTGCCACCGGGCCCGCGGGGTCCGGGCCGCCGTTTCGCAGAGAGCTCTCCTGATCCGTGAGTCTGACAAGCACCACGCTCCTGGCCGTCTTCCTCCTCGCCACCGCGATCGTGTTCACGGCCGCGGTCTGGCTGTGGCCACGGCTTGCGCGGCGCGGGTGGAGGCAGGTGCTGGGCCGGGTGGGGCTGGTGGTCGTCGTCCAGGCACTGGTGCTGTCCTCGGTCGGACTCGCCGCGAACCGGAGCTTCCTGATCTACGGATCCTGGACGGAACTCGCGGGACGGGAGAAGGCGACGGCGGCCGACCACGCGGACGTGGCCGGCGGCTCGGCCGTGGAGGTCATCGGCCGGGTGAAGCCGGACTACCCCGGCGGCGGGACGCGCCGGCTGGGCGGTGACATCCAGAAGATCATGATCCAGGGCCAGAAGTCCAAGATCGCGACCCCGGCCTACGTGTACCTGCCCCCGGAGTACTTCCAGAAGGGCAACGAGAAGCGGAAGTTCCCCGCCGCCATCGTGCTCACCGGCTTCCCCGGCACCGCCGAGAACCTGCTGGAGGGGCTGCGGTACCCGAAGACGATGTGGACGCTGGCCAAGGAGAAGAAGTCGCAGCCGATGATCCTGGTGATGATGCGCCCCACCGTCGCGCCGCCGCGCAACACCCAGTGCGTGGACATACCGGACGGCGGCCCGCAGACGGAGACCTTCTTCGGCACCGACCTCCCGCAGGCGATCTCCGGTGCCTACCGGGTCGGCACCTCGCCCCGGAACTGGGCCATCATGGGCGACTCCACGGGCGGCTACTGCGCGCTGAAGGTCGCGCTCCAGCACCCGGAGAGCTACTCGGCCGGAGTCGGCCTGTCGGCGGACTACAAGCCGGACATCGACTCGAAGTCCGGCGACCTCTTCCACGGGAACACCAAGGAGGAGCGGCGGTCCGACCTGCTGTGGAGCCTGGACCACCTGCCGCAGGGCAACTCCTCCTTCCTCGTCACCACCTCCCTGCAAGGGGAGGGGAACTACGGTCCCACGCAGGAGTTCATCAAGAAGGTGAAGGCGCCGGCGCGCGTCTCGTCGATCACCCTGGGCAGCGGCGGGCACAACTTCAACACCTGGAACCGGGAGATCCCGCCCTCGCTGGTCTGGCTCAGCGGCCGCCTCAGCGCGCAGTGACCGCGGGGTCAGGAGACCGCTCCCGAACGGCCGTTGTCAGTGCCCGGACCTAGCGTTGCGTTCATGACCCGATCCGTTCAGGCACTCGCCTACGCGCGCTCTTCCACCCTCACCTCCGACGCGGGTGGCCGGCTCCTCGGGCTGGAGACCGCCGGGGGGCTCACCCCGGCCGGGGCCGAGGCCCATCCCCGGTTCTTCGCCGGGTTCCTGACCTCGCCCCAGGCCGCGGCCCGGGGGCTGCTGGCCGTCGCCGACGTCGCCGCCACCCGCTACCACCAGCGCACCCTGCGGGCCTCGCTGGACCCGGTGGTCACCGGCAACGGCGACCGGCTGCGGTTCGAGTCCTTCTCCGGATGCTGCGGCGTGTACGCCCGCCTCGATGTGCTCCAAGGCGGCCTCGACGGGGCCGACACCGGCCACGGCACCACCAACGTCGACGTCAACAACCCGCTGCGCGAGGCGCTTTCCCGGCTCGCCGGAGACGACCCGCTGCACCTGCGGGTCGGCCCCGACGAGCTGGCCGTCACCACCCTGGACGGCCCGGTCGTGGAGAAGAAGGTGCCGCTGCCCGACCGCTGGCTGCGCGGCTTCGCCGAGTCCCAGGTGATATCGGTCGGCTTCGACCTGCGCGCCGAGCTCACCGCCGCCGAGGCCGTACGGTTCCTGCGCGCCCTCCCGCGCACCGCCCCGGGCGCCGGCGCCGCCCGCGGCCCGATGTGGGTCGTCCCCGCCGGCCGCACCCTGCGGCCCACCACCCGGCCGGTCCCCGGCGCCGTCTGCCTGCCCGGACCCGACCGGCTCGCCGCGCTCCAGCGGGTCCTGCGGCACGCCACCGGCCTGCGCGTGTACGGCCCCGCCGCACACGACGGCGCGCCCACCGCCTCCGCCTGGGAGGTCACCATGCCCGGCATGCGGCTCACCCTCACCCTCTCCCCGGAGCCCGCCCGGGGCTTCTCCGGCGAGGGCGGCGTCCTGGAGGCGCTCGCCACCGACGAGGCCGCCGGGGACGCCGAGCTGGTCTCGGTGCTGCTCGCCTGGGAACCCCGTATCGACACCGCCGACCTCGCCGAGCAGTCCGGACTGAGCGTGCCCCGGGTGCGCGCCGCGCTGGCCCGCCTCGGCACGGCGGGCCGGGTCGGCTACGACGTCGCCGACGCGGCGTACTTCCACCGCGAGCTGCCGTACGACGGCGCCCGGGCCGAGCGGCACAACCCGCGGCTGGTCGCCGCCCGCGCGCTGCTGGCGGCCGGGGCGGTCCTCCCGGGGACCGGGGACACCTCCACCGTGGTGTCCGGGGACCGCCACTACCAGGTCCGCGAGGCGCCGGGCGGCGTCCTGAGCTGCACCTGCCAGTGGTGGGCCGACTACCGGGGCCGGCGCGGCCCCTGCAAGCACGCCCTCGCCGTCCGCATGGCGCGCCGCGCCACCCCCGCGCCCGCCCCGACAGCGCCCACCACGGCCGCACCCGCCGCACACGTTTCCGGAGCCACCCGATGAACCAGATCCTCGACGCGGTCCGCGCGGGCCGCACCAGCCTGCTCCCCCTCCTGATCAAGCGGCTCACCCTGCCCGAGCGCCGGGCCCTGCTCCCCGAACTCACCGCCCTGCGCAAGGAGGTCCGCGACTGGGACTGGGCCCGCCGCCGCGAACACGGCGGGGTCGCCTCCGCCCTGCTCGTCGCGGGCGCCGGCTGCCACACGGGCGCCGCCGCCGCGGCCGCCTGGATCGGCTCGCGCGACCTGGCCGAGGGGGGCGCGGCCCGGGGCAGCTCCCGGTGGGCCGGCCTGCTCGCCGTGCTCGGCGACCGCGAGCCCGCCTGGCTGGGCGACGTCGCCCACCGCCTCGCCGCCCGCGCCGTCACCGTCGAGGACAACTACCCGCTGATCCGGGAACTGATCGGGCTCGCGGACTGCCCCGTCCCCACCACCGACGGGTTCGTCCACGCCTGGGCCGAGGACATGGCCTTCGGCGGCTACCCGCGCTCCTCGCGCCACCTGCTCTCGGTGGCGCTGCGCGAGGATCCCCGGGCCGCGGAGATGGTGCCGCTGCTGTTCCAGACGGCCGAACCCGCCGCCACCCTGAACTGGTACGTCGATCCGCAGGCCCCCGACCACTGGCCGTCCGCACTGACCGCGCTCGTTCGGGAGGGCATCGTCGAGCGCCGGGTCCTGGTCGACGGCTGTGTGGCGCGGCTGCTGCGCGGCGGGCGCCCGGGCGGGCTGAAGTTCTACCAGGTGCTGCTCCAGCGCCTCGACCTCACCCCGGCGGAGCTGCGGGAGCACACCGCCGACTGGATCGCCATGACCGCCGACGCGCCGTCCGTGCTCGCCGGGCAGGCCCAGCAGGTCCTCGCCGGCCTGTCCGAGGCGGGCGAGCTCCCCGCCGAGCGGCTCGCGGAGATGTCGGCCGGGGTGCTGTTCCGCCCGGAGAAGAAGCTCGTACGCGCCCAGCTGGTGCTGCTGGGCAAGGCCCTGCGCCGCGACCGGGAGGCCCGGCACGTACTGCTCCCGGCCGTCGCCGCAGCGTTCGGGCACGAGGACACCGCGCTACAGGAGCGCGCCCTGGGGCTCATCGGCAAGCACCTGCGGCCCGGCGACGAGGAGCTGCGTACGGAACTCGGCTTCCAGGCCGAGCTGCTGAGCCCGGTCCACCGGCGGGCGGCTGCCGAACTCCTCGGCGCCGGGGGCGTCGACTTCGCCGACGAGCCGCCGTACGAGGAGATCCTGCCGCCCGCGCCGGTGCGCCGCCGTATGCCGGACCAGGCGCGGACGCTCTCCGAGACCGTCGAACTGGTGGCGGCCCTGTCCCGCTCCGCCGCCCCCACGGTCACCGAGTTCGAGTCAGCCCTCGACGGCCTGGTCCGCCACGCCCACCACGACCGGACGGCCCTGGCCTCGGCGCTGCGCCCGGCACTGGCCGACCGCTGGTGGGCGACGGGCGACCGGCAGGCCGAAGCCGGCCAGATCCACGGGCTGGAGCTGGTCGCGGCGGCGGTACTGGGCTGCGTACGCGCGTACGACCTGAGGCCCGGGAGCGTCCCCCAGAGCGCCGGCTACCACCAGAACTGCGTGCACAGCGTGCTGGGCGCGGTGGTCGCCGACCGGCTGCGGGAGGCGGCGCACCACGCGGTGAGCGGCACGCTGCCGTTCCTGCTCGCCACGCCCAGCTGGGACACGGGCTCGCTGGAGCCTCGGGAACTCGTCGAGCGGCTCGCAGCGTACGGGCGCCTCGGCGTCCGGCCGGCCCCGGTGGACTTCGCCCAGGCGCTGCTGCGGGTCCGGCGCGACCCCGCCGCCGCCGAGACCGCGCGGGCCCTCGGCACCCGGGAGGGCGAGCGGCTCGCGGCCTGGCTCACCACGGCCGGAGAGCCGCCCGAGCTGCTGCGCCGGGTCAGGGAGCCGGATCTGAGCCTGCGCGGCCACTGGTGGGACCGGGACTGGGAGACGATGCGGCGCATCGTGATCGAGACGGCCGAACGGCCAGTGCTCCAGAGCGAGTTCCCGCAGTCCTTCCACGGGCTCGGCCGGCCGCGCACGGGCAACGGCCACCGCTGCTACTGGGTCCCCGACGACGCCGCGTACGGCGCGGTGCTGCCCGAGGACCGCGAGACGCAGGCGGCCTGGCTGCTGCCCGAGGTGACGGTCTGCGCCGCCCTGGACGGGCGGGGCGCGGGCGCGCGGCTGTCGCGGCTGGCCGAACTCGGTGGCCCGGCGGGCCCGGCCGTCCACCTGGCGGTGGCCACGGGGCTCGGCGCCCGGCATCCCGAGGACCGGCTGGCGGCCGTGGACGCCCTGCTGGTGCTCGCGGCCCGGGGCGAGCTGGACACGGCGCTGCTCGGACAGGACGTCGCCGAGCTGCTGCGGCTGGGCACGGTCAAGCCCAACCGGCTCGCGGACGCGGCCCGTACGATCGCCGCGACCGGGGCGTACGCCACCACCTGGGCGGTGCTCGACGGGGCGCTGCCGGCGCTGCTGGCGGGCGGTGCCGGAGCGGCGCGGGGCGCCGGGGAGCTGCTGGCCGTGGCGGCGGACTGCGTGGAGCGGTCCGGGGCGGGCGGCCCCGGCCCCGAGGGCCTGGCGGCGGTCGCCTCGCGCGCCGGATCCTCCCGACTCGTCACACAGGCGCGGCGGTTGAGGGCGGCGCTGGCCGCGGCCGAACCGGAGGCCGTCGCACTGGTCTCGTAGGCCGGGCGGGGGCGGTGGCCGAGGCCCCGCCCCGCCCGGGCTCTTCTCAGGGGCGGTAGACGCGCAGCCCGGACACCTCGTAGGAGATCTCCGAGACTCCCGGGGCCGGGGGAGGGTGGTACCGCCCGGCGCAGATGGACAGGTTGACGATGAGGTAGGCGCGCCAGCGGCGGCCCACCCCGCGCCGGTCCGCGTAGACCTGCCGGCCGCCCACGTACCAGACGACCGAGTCCGAACCGAACTTGATCTTGAGGTCGATCCAGGCGCCGGGGGCGACGGCCGGATCCCGGTAGTAGGAGCCGCTCTGCCGCACGTGGTTGGAGAGCTCCAGCAGGTCCGGGTTGTCGGGGTGGTACTCGAAGACGTCCACCTCCTGGCCGCCGTCCCGCCAGGTCCAGATCGCGGGCCAGGCGCCGACCGCTTGCGGCAGCTTGACCCGCGCCTCCAGGGTGTCGTTCGCGCGGACCATGAAGCCCTCGGAGCTGCCCTCCGTGGTCAGCAGTCCGGTGTTCCAGTTGCCGTCGGGCCGGCGCGTGGCGCGAAAGACGCCGCTACGGCTGTACGAGGGATCCGAGACGAGGTGGTCGAGTTTGTTGTCGCCCGGATTGACCGGGCCACCGTTGGGATAGGCCCACGAGCGCCCGGCGACCCACTGGGACGTCGAGCCGAAATCGGCGGTGAAGACGGGTGCCGCGCTGGTGCGCCGGAACCGTGTGAGGAATTGCGAGATCACCCCGTTGATCTGCCCATGTCGCACAACGGTCATTCCCGTGATGCCATCCGAAAACACCATCGAAGCCGCTCTTGGCGGGTCACCGGCTGTTACCGTGCCAATTCCGGGTGTCGTTCCCACCCGGGGCGGGAAGCCGCCCTCCGGGACGACGGGCAGAATTGAGGGCGTGGGCCGCGTGCGGAAGGGGGCTCGGATGCCACCGGACCGGCCGTCGGACGACCGGGATCCCGGCCCGATCCGTTCCGAGCCGGGATCCCTGCTCGAACACGTCTCCGTGGCCGTCTTCGGCATCGACGAGGACAACCGGGTCGCGTACTGGGGCCCCGGCGCGCAGAGCCTCTTCGGCCACGAGGCCCGCTCGGTGCTGTCCCGGCCCGCGGCCGCCCTCTTCCCCGGCCCGGCCCCCGGCGCCCCCGCCTCCGCCGAGCACCTCACCGAGCGGGCCCGGGCCCTGGGCTACTGGCGGGTACGCCTGCCCGCCCTGCACCGCGACGGCTCCGTCTTCGACTGCGGTTTCCGCGTCTTCCCCGTCATCGGCCCGGACGGCGGCGGCGTCGTCATGGGCCTCGCGAGCCGCTCCGACGAGCTCGACCGGGTGAAGACCAACCTGTCCTTCCTCGACGCGCTCTTCGAGACCTGCCCCATCGGCCTGGTCATGCTCGACGAGGAGCTGCGCTACGTCCACCTGAACCAGGTACTGGCCGACATGGACGGGGTCCCCCTCGCCGACCACCTCGGCCGCCGGATGCAGGACATCATGATCACCTCCGACGGCGGCGAGTACCAGCGGATGCTGCGTTCCGTCGCCGAGGAGGGCCGGCCGGTCGTCAGCACGCTCGTGGGCCTGCGCACCCCGGGACACCCCGACCGGGACCAGGTGCGGTCGGTGAGCTTCTTCCCGCTGACCGGCGCCGTCGACACCCGGCGCGGGGTGGGCGGCCTCCTGGTCGACGTCACCGACCGCGAGCAGGCCATCCTGGAGGCGACGGCCGCCCGGCAGCGCCTCGCCCTGCTCGACCGGGCCTCGGCCCGCATCGGCACCACCCTCGACGTCCGCGTCACCGCGCGCGAGCTGGTCGAGGCCGCGATGCCGGACTTCTGCGACGCGGCCGTCGTGGAACTCGTGCAGTGGATGGCCGAGCCCGAGGTGTTCGACCCGGCGCTCCCCCTGATCACCCGCCGGATCGCGGCCGGCACCACCCTCGGCGACGCCGCCGTCGAGCTGGTGTCCGGGCTCGACACCGTCACGTACCCGCCGGACTCCAGCATCCACGAGATGCTGCGCACCGGGCGCCCCCTGTGCGTCCCGGTGAACGAGGACTTCGTGTCCCGGACCGTCGTGCACGACCAGCGCGCCCGGCTGCTCAGGGACAGCGGTCTGGCCGGCATCGTCATCGCCCCGCTCGTCGCGCGCGGCACCGTCCAGGGCGTCACCATGTTCGGCCGCTCCGCCGCCCGCCCCGCCTTCGCCGACGAGGACCTCAGCCTCGCGGGCGAACTGGCCTCCCGCGCCGCCCTGTGCCTGGACAACGCCCGCCTCTACAGCCGCGTCAAGGACATCGCCCTCACCCTCCAGCGGGCCCTGCTCCCCAGCGCCCCGGCGGCCGGCCCGTACGTGGACATCGCCCACCGCTACCTGCCCGGCAGCCACGTCACCGAGGTCGGCGGCGACTGGTACGACGCGATCAACCTCCCCGGCGACCGCGTCGCCCTCGTCGTCGGCGACGTGATGGGCCACGGCGTCCCCGCCGCCGCGGCCATGGGCCGGCTCCGGATCACCGCGAAGACCCTCGCGCGGCACACCGGGGAGCCCGGCGCGCTGCTCGAAGAGCTCGACGCCTGCGCCCAGGAGGCCGGCATCGAGTGGGCCACCTGCCTGTACGTCCGCTACGACCCGTACACCGGCCGCGCGACCATCGCCAACGCCGGTCACCCCCCGCTCCTCGTGCGCCACGCCGACGGAACCGTGGAGACCGTCGGTGACATGCTGGGCGTCCCGCTCGGGGTGGGCGGCGTACCGTTTCTGACCACGGAGGCCGAGCTGCCCGAGGGGGCCACCCTGGCCCTGTACACCGACGGCCTCATCGAGACGCGCGGCCAGGACATCGACACCGGCATGGAGGCGCTGCGCGCCCAGCTGCGCGGGAACGTGGACTCGCTGGAGGAGGCCGCCGACCGCATCCTGGGGAACCTGCTGCCCGACACGGCGACCGATGACACCGTCCTCGTCCTCGCGCGGGTGCGCCGTGCGGGACAATCGCCGGCATGAAGATCAACATCGCGAGCGTCTTCGTCGACGACCAGGCCAAGGCCCTGCGCTTCTACACCGAGGTGCTCGGGTTCCGGAAGAAGACCGACGTCCCCATGGGCGGCGACGTGTCCTGGCTGACCGTGGTCTCCCCGGAGCAGCCGGACGGCACCCAACTGCTCCTGGAACCCAGCGGGCACCGCGCCGTCGGCCCCTTCAAGGAGGCGCTCGTCGCCGACGGGATCCCCTGGACCTCCTTCGCCGTCGACGACGTCCACGCCGAGTTCCGGAGGCTGTCGCGGCTCGGCGTGCGCTTCGTCCAGGAGCCGGCCGAGATGGGCCCGGTCACCACGGCCGTCCTGGACGACACCTGCGGCAACCTGATCCAGATCGCCCAGATGCACTGACCGCCGGGCCTACCCGGCCGCCGCGCCGCCCCGGCGCGCGGTGACCAGCAGGTACTCCCACTCCATCGCCCCGTCCCGCAGCGCGCCGCCCGCCAGTTCGTCCAGGGCGCGGTCCAGGTCGGCCGTCTTGCCGGGGTCGTCGGCGATGTTCCGGTAGACCGCGATCGTCGGCCCGTACGTGGCCTTGAAGAACGTCCGGAACTCCTCGGGACTCCCGAAGTGGTCCACGCGGACGGTCCCCCGGCGCGCCTCGAACCCGCTGACACCGTCGCCGAGCAGCGTACGGACGTGCTCCTCCCGCCCCCACAGCGGCGGCGGCTGCGCCCCGGGCGGCGGGGGCGGCGCGTACGGCTTCATGGTGGCGAACATCTGCCCGATGAACCCCTCCGGGGTCCAGTTGACCAGCCCGATCGTGCCGCCCGGCCGGCAGACCCGGAGCAGTTCGTCGGCCGTCTGCTGGTGGTGCGGGGCGAACATGACCCCGACGCAGGACATGACCGTGTCGAACGCCCCGTCGGCGAAGGGCAGCGCCTCCGCGTCCGCCTCCTGCCAGCGCAGCTCGGCGCCGCGCGCCGCGGCCTCCCGCCGCCCCACCTCCAGCAGCTCGGGCGTGAGGTCGGAGGCGACCACGACCCCGCCGGCCAGCGCGGCCGGAACGGCGGCGTTACCCGATCCGGCGGCGACGTCGAGGACCAGGTCGCCGCGTTCGACCCCGCAGGCCTCCACCAGCACGGGCCCGAGGGCCGAGACGACCTCCCGGGCGACGGCCGGGTAGTCGCCGAGCGCCCACATCGTCCGGTGCTTCGCCTTGAGCGCCCGGTCGGCCTCGCGCGCGTCCGCCGTATCCGTCATGCCGTCCGCCTCCATCGCCTGGTGCCTCGCTCCTGCCTCTCCCGAGCATAGGAACCCGGGCGGGCCCCGGCCCGTCGAGCGGCGGATGGCGGTAAGCCGGACCGGGGCCCGGAGGTTCGGCGGAGTGCCGGCCGGCGGCGGGCACCGCTCCGTACAATGCCCGCCATGGGTACCGCGGAAGACCTCATCGAAAGCACCCGCGAACTGCTCTGGGAACGCGGATACGTCGGCACCAGCCCCAAGGCCATCCAGCAGCGCGCCGGCGTCGGCCAGGGCAGCATGTACCACCACTTCACCGGGAAGCCCGGCCTCGCGCTCGCCGCGATCACCCGTACGGCCCAGGAGATGCGCGCATCCGCCGAGGCCCGGTTCACCGCGCCCGGCACCCCGGTCGAGCGCGTCGCCGCGTACCTGCGCGGCGAGCGGGAGGCCCTGGGCGGCTGCCCCGTCGGCCGTCTGAGCCAGGACGCGGACGTCATGGCCGACCCCGTCCTGCGCGCGCCGGTCGTCGAGGCGCTGGCGTGGCTCCGGGGCCGGCTCGCCGAGCTGCTGGCGCAGGGGTGCGAGCGCGGTGAACTGCGCCCCGGGCTGGACCCGGAGGCGACGGCCGACGCCATCACGGCAGTGCTCCAGGGGAGTTGGGCGCTCACCCGCGCGGCCGGGAGCGGTGAGCCGTTCGCCGACGCGGTCGACGGGATCCTCGCCGTACTCGCCGCGACCCCTGCCCCTGCCACTGCGGCGGAGCCCGCTCCGGGGACCGCCTGACGGGCGGTCAGGCGGCGGGCGGTCAGCGCGGCACCGGGCCGCCCCGGTCCGAGACCCGCAGGATCCGCAGCGCCAGCTGGATCTCCAGGGCGCGCGCGGGGGAGTTCCAGTCGTCGCCCAGGATGTTCCCGATCCGCTCCAGGCGCTGCACGACGGTGTTCACGTGCACGTGGAGCGCGCCCTTCGTCCGGGTCAGACTGCTGCCGTGGGCGAAGTACGCCTCCATGGTCGCCACCAGCTCCGTCCCGCGCCGGGCGTCGTAGTCGACGACCGGGCCGAGCACCTGGCGTACGTACCCGCCCACGTCCGTGCGGTCGCCGAGGAGCACGCCCAGGAAACCCAGGTCCGCCAGGCCCGCCCCGTAGCCGGTGTGACCGAGCGCGTGCAGCGCCTCCAGGCAGCGCAGCGCCTCGGCGTACGCCTCCGGGAGGTCCCCCGGGCCGGCGGCCGGACCCGCCGCGCCCGCCGTGACGGGGGCGCCCAGCGCCTTGCCGAGATCGGCCGCGAGGGACCGCGCGAGGACACCCGGTTCCGCGGCCGGAGCCAGCAGTACGACCCGCCCCTGGTACAGGCCGGCCAGACCGTCGCGGGCCTGCGCGTGCCGGGCCGCCTCCGTCGCCAGCCGGGACCGCAGCGCCGCCTCGCAGTGCAGGACAACGACCGCGTGCGGCCGGGTGAGGACGACCCCGAGCCGGCGCGCCCGCAGGCTGTGGCTGCCGGTGTCGCGCGGGCTCCCGGGCTGCCCCGGGGTGAGCAGATCGCCGAGCAGCTCGCCCCGTACCCGGTCCTCGGCGTGGGCGATGGACCGGCGCAGCAGGAGCAGCAGCGCCGTCACCAGCCCCGCCCGCTCGAACAGCCGCCGGTCGCTGTCCGCAAGGTCGGCGCGCCCCACGAGGGTGATGCCGCCGAGGAGTTCCGGCCCGGCGAGCACCGCGCAGACCCACGCCCCGTCCACGGCCACCGCCCGCCCGCCGGACCGCGAGGCCGCCAGCCCGGACGCGGACGGGCCGAGCGGATCGGTACCGACCCGGGCGAGCTCCACACCGTCGGCGTCGTGCACCACCAGCCCGCCGCCCAGCAGCGTCGCGACCTCCCGCGCCACATCGGCCACGTCGCCCCCGCGCAGCACCAGATGGGTCAGGCGGTCGTGGGTCTCGGCCGCCAGCCGCATCGCCTCGCTGTGGGCGCGGGCCCGCTCGGTCGCGGCGTTCAGCTCGACCAGGGCGGCGCGGGTCTCCTCCAGCAGCCGGGCGCCGTCGATGGCGACGGCCGCGTGGTCCGCGAGGGAGGCCAGCAGGGCCACCGCGTCCGGCGCGAACTCGCGCACCTCGCGGTCCGCCGCGTACAGCACGCCGATGACGCGGGTGCCGACGCGCAGCGGAACGCCGAGGATGCCGCGCAGCCCCTCCTCCCGCACCCCGCTGTCGATGGTCCGGGTGTGCCGGAACCGGTCGTCGCCGCGGTAGTCGGAGCTGGCGTACGGGCGGGCCGTCTGCGCGACCAGGCCGCCCAGCCCCTCGCCCATGCCGAGGCGCAGCTGCTGGAAGGCGGCCGAGACGGAGCCGTCGGTGACCCGCATGAACGTGTCCCCGGCGACGGGGTCGTTGAGGGTCAGGTACGCGACGTCCGTGCCCAGCAGCATCCTGGCGCGGTGGACGATGGCCCGCAGGACGGCGTCGAGATCGCGCAGGGCGGCCAGATCGCCCGCGGTGTCGAACAGCGCCGTGAGCTCCGCCTCGCGCCGGCGGTGCTGGTCGAGGGTCCGCCGGATCTCCAGCGCCACCCCGGTGGCCTCCTCGACGGCCCGCTGCTCACCGGCGCCCGCCCCGGCGCCCCGGGCGGCGGCGGCGGGCCGGGCGAACTCCTCGGCCGGCGCGCCGCGCCGCAGCAGGTCCAGCAACTCCCGTACGGGGTCCATCGCGGAGGTCATGCGGACAGTGTGCCCGCCGCGTCCTTCCGGTCGTACCCCGGTGCGGGTGCCGGGGCCGTGCCCGTACGCGCCAGGTCGCGGCCCCGGGTCTCGCGGGCGAAGGCCACGGTGAGGGTGGTGACCACGGCGGCCGCGCACAGGTACAGCGAGACGGGCAGGGACGAGCCGTGGTCCTTGAGGAGTTCGACGGCGACGATGGGCGCGAGCGCCCCCGCGACGATCGAGGCGAGCTGGGAGCCCATGGAGGCACCGGAGTAGCGGACCTCGGTGTCGAACAGCTCGGAGATGAAGGCGGCTTGGGGCCCGTACATCGCCCCGTGCAGCAGCAGGCCGGCGGTCACGGCCGCGGTGATGACGACGAACGACTCCGAGTCGACCAGCGCGAAGAACGCGAACGCCCACACGGCCATGCCGGCCGAACCGATCAGCGTCACCGGGCGGCGCCCGATCCGGTCCGACAGCGCGCCCCAGGCGGGGATGGTGACGAAGTGGACGGCCGAGCCGATCAACACCGCGTTCAGGGCGGTGCTCTTGGGGAGACCGAGGTGGGCGGTGACGTAGACGAGGAGGAAGGAGGTGAGGACGTAGTACGAGATGTTCTCGCCGAACCGCGCCCCGACGGCGGTCAGCACCTGCCGCCAGCTGCGGCGGAACACCTGTACGACGGGCAGCTCGCCGCGCGCTTCGCCCGACGCGCCGCGGGCGGCCTGCGCGGCGAGGAACACGGGGGACTCGGACACGGACAGCCGGATCCACAGGCCGACCACCACCAGGACACCGGAGAGCAGGAACGGCACGCGCCAGCCCCAGGCCAGGAACGTCGCGTCCGACTGCACGGCGGCGAGCAGCGCGAGCACCCCGGTGGCCAGCAGGTTCCCGCCGGGCGCACCGGACTGGGGCCAGGAAGCCCAGAAGCCGCGGTGGCGGTCACCGCCGTGCTCGGAGACGATCAGCACGGCCCCGCCCCACTCACCGCCGAGGGCGAACCCCTGGACCAGCCGCAACACGGTGAGCAGGATCGGCGCCCCGACCCCGATGCTCGCGTGGGTCGGCAGCAGCCCCATCGCGAAGGTCGCCCCGCCCATCATGAGCAGGCTGAGGACGAGCAGCTTCTTGCGGCCGAGCCTGTCCCCGAAGTGCCCGAACACCACCCCGCCGAGCGGCCGGGCCAGGAACCCGATCGCGTAGGTGACGAAGGCGATCAGGGTCCCGGTCAGCGGGTCACTGGTGGGGAAGAACAGCTTGTTGAACACCAGCGCGGCGGCGGTGCCGTAGAGGAAGAAGTCGTACCACTCGATGGTGGTCCCGATGAGGCTCGCCGCGACGATCCTCCGGATTCCGGTTGGGGACGGTGCGGCTGTTGCGGGGGAGGACATGTGCACCACTTCCGGGGTCTGCAGGGACGTTTGGCGTGGCCACACCATAGAAGCCCGCAGTTCGGCGGCGTATGTGGCGGGACATCACATTCAGGCGCCACCCTGTGTACGCGACCGCCACATCGCCGACATGGATGCCCTGAAAGGCTGCGGGAACCACCCCCCCGACACCTGCCGGAATCGCTTGGATCAGCCCCCTCGGCACTGCCCGTCCGGTGATGCGGCCTCGCCAGGCGACGTCACGGGGGCTGGGTAGCGGTCACGGCGTTGGCATCGCCGGCCGGGCCGAGTCGGACCGCGTCAAGGATCGGAGTTCCGGGGAGGTCCTTGCGGCCTGCGGCCTTCCGCGGGCCGTTCAGGGTGAGGGCGTGTGCGGAGCGGGGCCGGGGGCCGGGCTCCGGGTGAGGCGCCGCGTATGCGTGGTGGTGGGCATGGGCCGGTCCGGCTCGGGGGCGGTCTCCCGCGCCAAGCCGTTGAAGGTGGCGAAGACCAGGCGTTCGGTCTGGAATTCGACGCCTTGCCGGTCGTCGATGTGTACGAGGCCGTCGATGAGCAGGACGGCCAGGCCGTGGATGGCGGCCCAGACCACGAATTCGGCGCCCGGGCGGGCTCCCGAGGGCAGGTGGCCCGCGTCGGTCAGACGGTCGAGTTCGGTGGTGAGTACGTCGTGCGGGTGTGGCGATACGGCGGACTGCGCCGGGGTGGCGCCGCCGCGGAAGACGAGCCGGGCGACGGCCGGGTCTTCGACGGCCCAGGTGACATAGGCGCGTCCGCACGCGGCGAGACGTTCGGGACCCTGCTCCGGCGCTGCCTCCATGGTCTCGCGCAGGCGATTCCCCAGCCGGGCCAGCACGACCTCGGACAGGGCGGATACGAGTTCGTCACGCGAGCCGAAGTGGTGGTAGGCGGCGCTGGGGCTGACACCGACCCGCGCCGATGCCTCACGCAGCGACCAGCCGTCGACACCCCGCTCTCGTACGAGGGTCTCCGCGGCCTCTAGCAGGGCGCCGCGCAGGTCCCCGTGGTGGTATCGCTTCCTTGCCATGCCTCCATCTTAGCGGTGTTCACATTGCGTGTTAGGCTCCGCCTGACATCTCAACGCCGTTCAGATTGATCTGGAGTTGCGCCATGTGCCCCACTGACCCCACGCCTCTCGCCTCCGACGGCGCGCCGGATGTGCTCCAGAGCCCCCCGCCCGTCGTAGCGGGACCTCCCGTCGAGGTGTCCGCGGGCGTTTTCGTCATCCCTGACCGCCGCGTCGAGTTGGTCCCCAACATCGGCATCGTCCTCGGGGAGAAGGCCGCGCTGGTCATCGACACCGGCATCGGCCCCCGCAACGGCGCGCTGGTGCTGGAGCAGGCCCGGCGCCTGGCCGGCGACCGCCGCCTGTACCTGACCCTCACCCACTTCCACCCTGAGCACGGCTTCGGCGCGCAGGCGTTCAAGGGCGCCGCCACGATCGTCTACAACAGCGGCCAGCGCGCCGAACTGCGGCGCAAGGGAGCCGGCTATCTCGGCATGTTCAAGGGCCTGAGCCCCGCGGTCGCCGCCGAACTCGAAGGAGTCGAACTGGTCGACCCCGATCTGGTCTACGAGGGCGAGGCCGAGATCGACCTCGGCGGCCGTACCGTGCTGCTGCGCGAGTTCGGTCCCGCGCACACCGGCTCCGACCAGGTCGTCCTCGTGGACGGCCGGGTGCTGTTCGCCGGCGATCTGCTGGAGACCCGCATCTTCCCGATCGCGCCGTACTTCCCGCCCCACGACACCGATGTGGACGGCGAGGGCTGGATCGGCGTGCTCGACCAGCTCGCCGCACTCGCCCCGCAGACCGTCGTTCCCGGCCATGGCGAGGTCACCGATGCCTCGCTCATCCACGACGTCCGCGACTACCTCGCCTACGTCCGCGACGAGGCCCTGCGGCTGCGCGAGTGCGGCACCAGCGCCGATGAAACGGTCGCCGCCATCGACAAGAACGCCCGTGCCCGCTGGCCTTCCTGGGAGCGCCCCGAGTGGATCGGCCTCGCCGCCCGCGCCTTCTACGACACCCACGCATCGGCCTGAGCGGCATCACCCTCACGCCCCGCCGGGACTCCGCAGCGGGCGCCCGGAATTCGCGCGGAGGGATCCCGTGGCGACCGCGTGCGTTCTGCCCGTGCCCCAGTGATTCCGGCGGGTTCAGTGCTCGCAGAGGGAGAATTCTCGTTCGTAGAGCTGATCGTTGTGTTCGGCGACGAAGAACTTGCGTTCCCGCATGAGCTGTTCGCGGTGTTCCTTCGCCTGTTCGAGCGTCATGGTCGAGGTGTCGGACCACGGTTGCTGCGGTGGCACGTCGGAGGTGGAGACGATGCTTTCCGACGGGTCGACCAGGAAGAACGCGAGGATCTTGCGGTGCCCCGGGCGGGTGGTGTCCGTCAGGCGGAACGAGCCGACGCGGTGCTGCAGGACGTTCGGGAACGCCAGGCAGCGGCCCGCCGGGGTCGATGCCGATCCCAGCGTCTGGTTCAGGGCGTCCTCGTCCTCCAGGCCGTAGACCTCGCGCAGACCGTTGTCGTCGTTCTGCTCGTAGCTCGGGTCGTCGAGCGCCGCCCGGAAGCTCAGCCGGCTCTCGGTGATGTTCTCGCTGTCCCAGTAGTAGATGCCGGTCGAGACGATCCGCTCGTTCATCATCCCCTCGACGTGCCAGGAACCGCCGGCGTACTCGGGCTTGTCCGGGGTGAGGTGGATGGTGGCGAGCTTGACGATGACCTGGAGACGGCGGCCGCGCAGGTCGACCCGGTCGGATGCGCCGGGCCGTTCGGGCGGGGTGAAGTCCGGGGCGTCCGGGATGACCGGGCTGCGGTTCTCCCACCAGTCGTCCAGGGCCAGTTCCCACGCGCTCAGGGCTTCCGCGTAGGCCTCGTCGTCGCCGTGGGCGGACTTTTCCGGACGCTGAGGTTCCGAGTCGTACCAGCCGTAGGGATCGGCCTCGATCCGCAGGGGCCGGGGGTGGCGCAGATCGGTGAGCACGTTCTCGAACAGCGGGCGCAGGCGCGCGAACAACTCCGGCAGGACGGATGCCAGCTCGCGGTGAACCTCGGGGTGGACGTTGTTGACGTACGAACGGAAGGCGACGTCGCCGTCCTCACTGACGTCGACGTCGGTGGGCAGCCACTGGAACTTCTCCGAGAACTCGTACCTCGAATAGCGGTCCGTCGGATTCAGCCAAGCCCGCTCGGGGCCGCCGCTCACCTCGTTCACCAGGCAGAACAGCGAGGGATGGACCAGATCCAGTACCTGGCCGTCGGAGCCGGGGTGCCAGTCCTTCTCCGCCTCGGGGACCTGTTCCAGAACCCGGACCGCCTCGCGCAGCCGGGACCTGAGCCCGTCGTCGACCAGCGCGTCCGACTGCCACACCCCGTCGACGGCGGACACCTCGACGCCGGTTCGCCCGTCCCGCAGCGCCGCGTAGTGCGCGAGTTCCGCGAGGACGTAGCGAACCTGCGCCTCGGTGAGGCCCTGGCCGAGCGCTTCACGCGTCCACCTGGCGACGACGTCGGCGTCGTTCCTCTTGTCGAACCATCCCGGCTTCGCCCGAAGGTGTGCGCTGCACCGCATCATCTCCAGCTCCCGCAGCGTCCGGGGTGCGGCGAAGGCTATGGAACGGGATGTGTGGAAGGGCAGCGGGAAAGCAGACAGGCCGGTCACTTCTTCAGGTCCTCTGACTCGATGTGCGGTGGCCGGAAGAATACTTCAGGGCACTGACACCGGGACCGGCGCCGAGGAGAGGCGCCGAGGACTCCACCTGGCGGCGCTCAGCGGTTGTTGCAGACCCGGTTGAAGGAGCGGTTGGCCGCCTGGCTCCAGGCCTGCCAGTAGGCGTCGCTGTGCTGCGCGCCGGACTTGTCCGCCACCGGCTTGGTCTCGCAGCTCTTCTTGGCCGCCGCCGCGCCCGCCTGGGTGCCGGCCGCTCGGCCCTGGGCTACGTCCCGCCGGGAACCCGGCTGGAGGGGCGGGGTCGTGTTCTGCGGGTTCTGGGGCTTCGGTGTCGCCGCCGTGCCCACCCTCTTGCAGTTCACGAAGACGAAGTTCTGGTTCTCGTTCGCCGCGAGGACGGTGTAGTCGACGTTCTTCTGGAAGCGCTGCACGCGGAAGGTTCCGTCCGGGCCCACCGCCAGGTCCACGGTGGACTCGCCGTCGTTGAGCTTGCGGGGCGCCGTGAAGCCCTCGCCCGTGATCGTGACGTACGTGTCGTTCGGCCCGGGCGTGACCGTACAGCTGGCGGCCGGTGCCGCCGCGTCGGCGGCCGGTGCGAGGACGACGGCGCCACCGCATACGACCGAGGAGGCGAGCAGGGACGAGACCACGGCGCGTCGGGTGCGTCGGTACATGAGGGTGCTCCCATCGGATGTCGAGGAAGGGAGGGAGGGGCGGGGCGGCGCATCGCCGGTGCCCGCCCCACTCCATGCTCCCCCGGCCACCGGGGGGTGTCGACCGGGAGCCCTGGTTCCCGGTCGTGGGGCGGGCTCCGCGGCCGGTCAGAGGGTCGGGGGACAGGCGGTCAGAGGGCCAGGGGGAGGGCGGTCAGGCCGCGGGTGAGGCGGGTCCGGCGCCAGCTCAGGGACTGCTCGGGGACGGCCAGGCGGATGTCCGGGAAGCGGGTCACCAGGGTGCGGAGCGCGATCTCCGCCTCGGCGCGGGCCAGTGGGGCGCCCGGGCAGCGGTGGATGCCGTGGCCGAAGGAGAGGTGGCCGCCGGCGTCGCGGTCGAGGTCGAGGCGGTCCGGTTCGGGGAACGCCGCCGGGTCGCGGTTTGCGGCCCCGGGGGCGATGAGCACCGGGAAGCCCGCCGGGATGTCGACCCCGCCGACGCGCAGGTCCTCCGTGCTGTGGCGGAAGGTGGCCACGCTCACCGGGGAGTCGAAGCGCAGCAGTTCGTCCAGGGCGCCGGGGATCAGGTCCGGGTCCCGGCGCAGGCGGTCGAACGCCTCCGGGTGCCGGAGCAGGGCCAGGACGGCGTTGCCGATGAACTGGGTGGTGGTCTCGTGCCCGGCGACCAGGAGGAGGGCGGCCAGGGAGACGGTCTCGTCCCGGTCGAGGCCGCCCTGGTCGCAGTCGCGCAGGAGGGAGTGGAGCGGGCCCTCGCCGGGGGTGGCGCGGGCCGTGTCGACGAGGTGGGTCAGGTAGTCGCCGATCCGGTGCGACGCGGCGTCGACACGGCCGTTGTCGGTCGCGTCGAAGAGGTCGTGGGACCAGCCCGCGAGGGCGGCGCGGTCGGACTCCGGCACCCCCAGCAACTCGCAGACGACGGTGACCGGCAGGGGCACCGCCAGCTCCGCCACCAGGTCGACCTCCGCGCCCGGCCGCCACGCGGCCATGAGGCCGTCGACGACCCGGGTGACGTACGGGCGCAGTTCCCGGACGCGTCCGGTGGTGAACAGGGGCGTCGCCACCCGCCGGTGGCGGGTGTGCGCGGGCGGGTCGCTCGCCAGCATGTTGCGGGAGAGCGCCGGGTGCAGGTCGCGGTCCGAGGGCCGGCCGGCGAAGAAGCGGGCCGTGTCCTTCGACAGACGGGGGTCGGTGAACGCCTCGCGGGCCTCGGGGTGGCCGGTGATCAGGTACGCGTGGTGCCCGCCGGAGCCGGTGGGGACGCGTTGCACCGGGCAGCCTTCGCGCAGCCGGTCGTAGGTGGGGTAGGGGTCGGCGAAGAAGCGCGGGTCGCGCAGGGGGTCCTGCCGGGGGGCGGTCACGAGGCCGCGCCCGCGTGCTCGGGCGCCGGGCGCCGCGCGTAGGCGGCCGCCACGAGCAGCAGCCACGCGGTCTCCGCCGGGAGGTCGCCCTTGCGGGAGCGGGTGCCGGCGGCGGGCGGGGCCTCCTCGCCGTCGAGGGGGAGTCCGGAGCGCTTCGCCTCGACGGCCGCGGCGATGACCGCCGCCTCCACCTCGGCCTCGCCCCCGGGGGTGCCGGCCGCGCCCCGGCGGGCGACCTCGGCGGCCACGGCGTCCCGTACCGATGCCTGACGGTACCGGCGCAGGGCCAGCACGCAGTCGTTGATCTCGATGACCCGGCGGTGGAGGTGGAAGTCGAGGTCGTGGGTGTCGGCCTCGGTGTTGCCCGGGTCGAGCACCACCTCGGGGACCGCCGAGGTGACCTCCCGCCACAGGGGCTCCAGCGCGGTGAACGAGTTCCGCTCCCAGCGGCGGCGGCGCAGTTGGCTGAGCGGCCACAGCAGGGCGGGGAGGGTGAGTCCGGCGGTGATGAGGAGGACGGCGACGGCGGGCGCGCTCACGCTGAACGCGCAGCGCACGGGCGTCAGCGGCGTCGAGCACCGGGCGTGGTCGGGCACGAGCCCCAGGCCGAGCCCGATGGAGACCAGGGCGAAGAGCTTGTACGCGGCGTAGACGAGGGCGAAACCACAGCCCACCGAGGTCGCGCGCAGGCCCCAGCGCTGACTGCGGCGGGTCGAGCGCTTGGACTGCGCCCAGGTCTGGAGCAGGAAGTCCTTGGCCGTGTAGCCCAGGTAGGAGATGTAGATGAGCACGTAGCACGCGTACAACACCGGGCTGCGCCCGGTGAGTTGTTCGGCCGCGAAGAAGGCGGTCATGCCGGCGACGCAGACCGCGAGGGCGATGACGCGCAGCCGGATCTGCCGGTGGGCCCGTTCGCGCTCCAGATTGAGCTGGAAGAGGAAGGCGAGGACCGAGGTGGCCGCCGTCAGGGTGAAGGTGTTGCTGAGGAGCCGGGCGACGTGGGGGACCACCGATTCGACCGCGCGCTCCACGGCGGGCGCGTAGGAGGCGAAGGCGAGGGCGAACGAGGTCAGCAGCGCCGCCATCGCCCAAGTCCCCCTGGGGCGGTGTCCGCCGCGCCCCCGCACCCAGTAGGCGGCGAAGCACAGCAGCACGACGGCCGTGCCCGTGAACACGATGTTGATCATTTTCGGTGGCGTTTCTTCCTGTGCGGCTCGGCGAACAGCGCGTCCCAGCTCTCCGCGCCGCTGGCGGGCCGGATCGACGGACTTTCGCGTCCCCGGTACATGAGTTGGCGGATCACGCTGGCCATCACCTCGGCCTCGCGTTCGTCCTCGCTGGTGTAGCTGGTCCGGCCGGACATGCGCCGCACGAGGGTGGGGTCGAACCCGATCGCGCGCAGGGTGTCCTGGTCCAACTCCAGGCTGCCCGGGTGGTCGCAGATGATGTGGCTGATCTCGTGGGCGAGGATGTGGTTCTGGTGGAGGGGGGAGGTGGCCTCCTCGTAGAACAACAGGTCGGCGTCCGGGGTCTCCAGGCGGATTCCGCACGGTGCGTCCATGGCGCCCAGGGTGCTCAGGGGGCGCAGGACGATGGGACGTCCGCGCTGCTCGGCCACGGCGTCGCGGAGGTCACGGGTACTGAAGCGGTGCGGGAGCCGAAGCGCCTCGACGCGCGCCTCACACGTGGCGCGAAGCTGCTCAAGGTCCATGTCCTCACTCTGGTGACGCCGGCCGGCCGGGGCGCACCTCTCCCTGGAAGCCCGGTACGCGCGCGTCCCCATGCTGACATGTTCGTGACTCCGCCCCGAGGCCGGGGTGCCGCCGGAACGGGGCCGGCGCGCGGCTCAGTCGTCCAGGTTGAGGTCCTGCCCGCCGTCGTCGGTGGTGAGCCCTTCGAGCTTCCGGGCCTGTTCGATCACGGTGGACAGCATCTTCAGGCTGTCGACGCTCAGCCCGTTGGCGCGCAGGGCCACTTTGCGGACGTCCTGGTCGCGCATGGCGGCGAGGAGGCCGATCTCCGCCTTGGTGCGCTCGGCCGCCGCGCTGTCGACGAAATAGCCCGCCGGTACGCCGAAGAAGTCGGCCAGGGCCTTGATGGTGTGCCGCGTCGGGTTCCGCTTGGCGCCGGTGCGCAGTTGCTGGATGGCGCTCGCCGTCACCCCGCGCCCCTCTCCGGTCGCGGCCTTGCGGATGCCCTCGGCGACCTCCGCGTAGGTGTAGGGCCCCCGGGAAGGGGGGTGCACCTCGCGGAAGAGGTGGTCCAGGAGTTGGGCGAAGGTGGGCGACTGGTCATCCTCCACGTACACGACCTCCTTGGTGTGATGCCGAGCCTTTGCCCACCACAGTGTTTCTCGAAGCCCCTCGGGCTGGCCCCGGCAACACTTTGGTTGACGCCGGACAGTCACTCTGGTGTACGTTACCAATGCTTCGCCGCCACTGAAGTGTTGAGGGGGGAGTGGTGGCGTTGCCGGCGGGTCGAGGTCGAGCTTCACGGGGGTGGGCTCGGCCGAAGGCCCGGAGCGCCGTGGCCGCGCCGGAACGGTTCCGTCCCGCCCGGCGCGCGGCGACGCCGGGGGGAGGCGCGGGCCTGCGCCGCCGTCCGCCGACCACACGGTCGGCGGACACCCCCACGGCCCCGCCCCCGCCCCCCGCCGGCCCAGCCCGAGCGTGCCGCTCCAGGCGGCGCTCGCCACCGCCACCACCGCCTGCCCCACAGGTTGTTTGCTCTTCTATCCTGGCGGCGCCACCTCATTGCAAACCGCTGAAGGTCGGCGACAGCGGCTGGAGTTGCTCCTCACCAGTCTCTCCTGAGGCCTCTTCAACGCCGAGATGGCCCGTGGCCCCCGCCTGACCGTGGGGGCCGCGGGCCGTTTCGTCGGGCTTCGGCCGCGGTTTTCACCACTTCGGAACGACAGGCTCCCCACGGGGTGCCTTACCGGAAAGTCAGGTCTCGTTGAACAGAAGTTTCCGCAGAGCGGCGTCGATAGCCACGGCGACGGCTGCCGTGGCGGCCGGCCTCGCGGCGGTGGCCACCCCTGCGCTGGCCGTTGACTCCAACCCCGTGTTCTCCCAGTCCAGGCAGGATCAGGTGCTGCCGCCCGGTGTTCTATGGCAGAACGGGATCGGGCTCGTCTCTGGTGTCGCGCGCGGCAAGATGATCTACGCGTTCTCCACGAAGCCCCTGGACGGGCCGGTGGCCGCGGCCGATGGGCTGCCCGCCTCCTTCGCCAAGCGGTCCAACATGTGTGAGGAGGTCGAGGGGGCGACGTCGGTCTATGCCTGTTCGGTGTGGGACGACGAGAAGCCGAACTTTCTCCTCGGCCAGGACACCGCCGACTTGACGACGGTTTACGAGGGCTACGCCTACGTCCCCCGGGGCGGTGACCTGCAGGCTGCCGTCGCGGCGGCGCAGAGCGCCGGCACCCGCCCCAGCAGCCCGACCGGCGGCGCGACCAAGCTGACGGTGAAGAGCCTGGAGCGGGCCGCGCGCAACACGGCTACCTTCCACACGCCCGATGTCCCCGCCGGTGCGTCCGTGCGCCACCGTGTCGAGGTGCACGCGCTGGACGCGGGCTGGCGGAACTTCGTGTACTTGCCGGGCGAGGGATCACCCGACCGGGCGTTCACCCCGCTGGCGCGACTGAGTGACGTGACCACCAGCGAAGGCATGTCCTGCACGTTCGGGCCGGCCATCGGCTTCTACCAGACGAACGGCAGCTGCACGTACCCTGCGGGCGAGCACTGGATCGAGTACACCCTCACGGTGCCCGCGGGCAGCGGCACGACGCCGCTGGTGGTCGACACCACCAGCAACATCTACACCAGTGGCCCCAGCCAGCGGGCCAAGACCTCCTTCAGCACGGGTAGCGGAGCGCCGCGTCGGCTCCACTACCTCCTCGCCCGTGACGGTGGCGGTCAGCTGTTCCGGTACTGGGGGGACGGCGAGGACTCGCTGGCCGGTGACCGGGCCCTGATCGGCGGCGGCTGGAACACGTACGACCAGCTCACCAAGCTGACTTCGGTCACCGAGTACCTCAGCTACCGGTCCGACACGCCGGCCAGTGTGGTGGCCGGGACCGGAGAGGTCGTGGGCCGTGATGCCTCGGGCGTGCTGTGGCACTACCGGCGGCAGTTCGGCGCCCAGAGCGGTTTCGCGGACCGCACCCGGGTCGGTGGCGGCTGGAACGTCTACGACCAGCTGATCGGCGCCGGTGACATCTACCGGGACGGGAAGCCGGACCTGCTGGCGCGTGACAAGGCCGGTGTGCTGTGGCTGTACAAGGGCACCGGCAACCCGGGCAGCCCGTTCCAGGACCGGGTTCGGGTCGGTGGCGGCTGGAACGTGTACGACCAGCTGATCGGCTCCGCGGACATCACCGGCGACGGCCGCCCCGACCTCCTCGCCCGTGACAAGGCCGGTGTGCTGTGGCTCTACAAGGGCAATGACAACCCGACGGTTCCGTTCGAGGACCGCACCCGTATCGCCGGTGGCTGGAACGTCTACGACCAGTTCAGCCTCGTCGGTGACATCACGGGCGACAACCGCGCCGACCTCGTCGCTCGCGACGCGGCGGGCGTGCTGTGGCTCTACAAGGGCAACGGCAACCAGCCCGTCCCCTTCGACGACCGCACCCGCGTCGGCTCCGGTTGGAACACCTACGGGCAACTTCTCTGATGACCTGACCGAACGCCCGTGAGGGTGCTCCGCGGGAGCGGCGGCCGGCCCGTGTGCGCGGGCCCACCTTTCAGGCCCGCGCACACGGGGCCGGCCGCCGCAGGGCCGGCATCGAGGGCTCCGGCCCAGCTGCCGTGCTGCGGCTTCAGGCGGGCGGGTGGTGCCAGGGGATTTCGGCCCATACCTGTTTGCCGCCGCTCAGGGGGACCGAGCCCCAGGCCGTCGTCGTCGCCTCGACGATCAGCAGGCCGCGGCCGCCCGTCGACTCCCAGCTCACCCAGGGCGGTTTGACGGGGCTGCGCGGCGAGACGTCGTTCACGGCGATCCGCAGCCGGTCCGCCGACAGGGTCAGGTCCATGCCCACCTCGCCCTGCGTGTGCGCGATGGCGTTGGTGACCAGCTCGGACACGACCAGCAGGGCCGCGTCGAGTTCCTCCACCACGCCCCAGGAGCGCAGGGTGCGCGCGGTGAACCGGCGCGCGTGCAGCACCGCGTTGGGCAGCCGCCACACCGTCCAGTGGCTCCGCCGCGGCCGGTCCCCGGTGCCGTCGTACCGCAGCAGCAGCACCGCCACGTCGTCGTCGCGGCGGCCCACGCCCACGACCAGCTCGTCGGCGACCCTTCCGGGATCGGCCGGGTTGGCGGCGGCGAGCACCTCGCACACCCGTCGCATGCCCTCCTCCAAGTGCAGCCTGGCGGACTCGACCAGACCGTCCGTCAGCAGGACGAGCAGGGTGCCGGGGAGCAGGCCCACCTCGGTCATGGGGAACTCGGCCTCCGCGAGCACCCCCAGCGGGGGCCCGCCCTCGACCGCCAACTCCTCGGCCACGCCGTCGGGATGGCGCAGCAGCGGCGGCAGATGACCGGCCCGTACGAACCTGGCGATGCCCTCCTCCATGTCCAGGTCCACGTACGCGCAGGTGGCGAACAGATCGGTCTCCATGCCGGCGAGCAGCCGGTTGGCCCGTGCGACCACCACGTCCGGCGGGTGCCCCTCCACCGCGTAGGCCCTGACCGCCGTGAGGATCTGGCCCATGATGGTGGCGGCTCCCGCGCTGTGCCCCTGTACGTCCCCGATGACGAAGGCCACATGACCGGCGCTGAGCGGGATGACGTCGTACCAGTCGCCGCCGACTTCGAGTCCGGCCGTCGCGGGCAGGTAGCGGGCCACGGCGACCCCGCCCGCCAGCTCCGGAAGCTTGCGGGGGAGCAGACTGCGCTGGAGCATCGCGGCCAGTTCATGGCCCGCGTCCAGCGCGTGGGCGCGCACCAGCGCCTGCCCCACCAGCCCCGCGGTCGCGGTCAGCAGCGAGCGCTCCTCCGGTCCGAACCGGTGCTCCGTGTCCCAGCCCACCAGGCACACCCCGACCATCCGGCCGTCGGCGGGCAGCGGGAGCACCGCGAGACCGCCGGGCCCGACGCCCAGCAGACCGGGTTCGAGGGCCGCGCCCGGCGGCCACAGGCTCATGTGGCCCCCACGGACCGCGCTGCGCAGGGTGGGCAGGTCGTTGAGCGGCACGTCGGGCCACTCGGACCGCCATTCCGAGCGCCAGACCTCGGGCCAGGCATCGGGTTCCGGAGGGTCGAGGGCGGTGACGATGAGCCGCTCGGGCTCCAGTTCGCCGACCGCGACCCGGTAGGCGCCGAGCGGTTCGCGCAGGGCGGCGACCACCAGCCGGCTGACCTCCCGGATCGTCGCCGCTCCCGCGAGCGTGGCCGACAGCCGCTGTACGAGGGAGACCTCGTCGGCGCTGGGGCGCAGATAGGTGGCATCGGCGACCACGCCCAGGACGCGCCGCGGCGTGCCACCGGCGTCCACCTCCACCCGGCAGCGCAGCCCCAGCCAGCGCAGCTCCCCGTTGGGGCGGCGGATACGGAACGCCAGCTGCTGCCCGGTGGCGCCCGCCAGCCGGTCCGGCTCCACGATCGCCATCAGCGCGGCCATGTCGTCGGGGACGGCGCAGGCGAGCACGGTCTCCACCTGCCCGTCGAACCCCTCGGGAGACAGACCGAGCAGGTCCAGCACGTGCGCGTGGGCCTCGATGCGGCCGGTGCCCAGTTCCAGGATGAACGCGCCGCCCTGGTCGGGCACCAGGGACTGGCTCAGATGCGCCTGCGGGGCCTTGCGCCCGGCGAAGCGGGCGGCGACGGACGCGAGCCCCGCCGCCACCTGGTCCGCGTAGAGCTCCAGCAGGCTGCGGTCGTCGGCGCTGAAGCCGTCACCGGCCTCCCCGGCGACGATCAGGCACCCGAGCTCCTGTTCGCCGTGGCCCAGTGGCAGTGCCCCCAGCGAGATCGTGGCCGGGGTGTCGGGGTCACCGGGCCGGACCCGGGTGGGGAAGTGATGGGGATCGTCCTCGATGAAGGTGGCGAGTTCCTTGGGGTTCAGCCACAGCGGGCTGCCGGAGCGGAAGGCGTTGGCGGCGGGCGAATGGCTGTCCACGGAGAGGATCGCGGGCAGTCCGTAGAGGACGCCCCGGTTCCCGGTCAGCTCGGCGAGATGCAGTTCCCTGCCCTGGTCGGCGACCACGTAGACAGCGGCGAGCTCAGCCCCACAGAACGCGAAGCGATGACTGGGCACTGTCCCTACCACCTCCGTCCGAAGGCCGGCGACCGTCCTCTCCCCATGCTTCGCGCCCGGGACCGTCCGGGCGAGTCGGACCAGGGCCGCCCGCCGCCGCGGACCCTACGCCGGGCCGGCGGCCGGCCGGGTTCCCCCGTCCTCGCGCCGGTCGACGAGGAGGACCGCGACGTCGTCCGACAGGCGGCTCTGGGTGTGGCGGAGCAGCGCCTGGCGCAGACCCTCCAGGAACGCCTCCCGGGTGTGGTCGCGCAGGGCCGCCATGGCCTCGGTCAGGTCGAAGAAGGTGTCGTCCGGGTCGCGGGCCTCGATGACGCCGTCGGTGCACAGCAGCAGCCGGTCTCCCGGAGCGAACGGATAGCGCTCCGTACGCCCGGGAGGGCCGCTGATGAACTCTTCGAGCCCGAGCGGCGGCATGGGGGCGGCGGGCATCAGCGCCCGGACCGTGCCGTCGCGCAGCAGCAGCGGCGGCGGATGACCCCGGTTGATGACCTCGATGTGCGGGCCGTCCGGGATCTGGGCCACGAGCGCGGTCACGAAGCCCTCCAGGACGGCGTCGTCCCCGCCGACCATGCCCGTGACCACGGCGTCCCGCCGCAACGCCGCTCCGCAGTGGCGGATGACCTCCACCAGGTCCTCCTCGTAGTGCACGGCCTCCCGGAACGCCCCCAGCACGACCGCGGCGGCCCGGACGGCGGGCAGCCCCTTGCCCCGGACGTCCCCGACGATCATCCGGACCCCGTACCGGGTCTGGACCACGTCGTACAGGTCGCCGCCGATCTGCGCGCCGGCCTCGGCCGCCAGGTACATGCTGGACGCCCGTACGGAGCCCAGCCGGTCCGGCACCGGCCGCAGCAGCACGTCCTGGGCGGCGGTGGCGATCCGACGGACCTGGTTGAGCTCGTTCTCGGTACGCCTGCGCGCGGCGCGGCTCGTCATGAAGCTCGCCACGGAGACCAGGAACAGGGCGAGGAAGTTCGTGTAGACCTGCTGGCTGCCCCAGGCGTGGTTGTGGGTGGCGGTGGCCACGCTGACGGCGACGGCCACCCCGGCCGCCGCGAGGGTGCCCTTGGGGCCCATCGTCACGGCCGCCAGCGCGGGCGTCGCCACCAGCATCGGGCCGGTGTACAGGACGTGCGCGGGCGAGAACTCGACGACGAGCACCAGCAGGGCGATCGCGAACGGCACGCACTCCGCGAAGACGAAGAGGACCTGGTGGTGGCCGTCCGCTCGCGGTCCAAGGGACGAGCGCAAGGGCGCTCTCATGACTCCAGCCTGCCCCGGCCGGACCGGTGACCGCCACTCCGGCCCGTCCGGGGCGCGGCCGGTGCCGGTGCCGGGCGCTCCGCGAGGACGAGGGCGCCAGCCGATTTCGGCATTCAGGTGATCCGCAAATCCGGCAGGTGTGATCCGGAGGACGCAGGGCACACGTCTGAACGGAGGTTGATAATCATGGTCCCCCTGCTTCTCGTTCTTCTGCTGATCCTGCTTCTCTTCGGCGCCGGTTTCGCGGTGAAGATCCTCTGGTGGATCGCCATCATCGTGCTGGTGCTGTGGCTGATCGGTTTCGTCGCCCGTCCCAAGGGCGGTAGCGGACGCTGGTACCGCTGGTAGCGAACCCGCGCCGCGTAAGGAAAAAAGGCTTACCGGAGGAGTTGTTCTCGCGTGTCTGAGTATGTGTGGAGTTACAAGGCGACCTCGGGCCACCTGGCGGGTACCGACCTGAGGGGGTACAAGGTCGAGGCGATCGACGGCGGCGTCGGCAAGGTGGACAAGCACTCCGACGAGGTGGGCGACGCCTACGTGGTCGTGGACACCGGGATCTGGATCTTCGGCAAGGAGGTCCTGCTGCCGGCGAGCACCGTCATCCGGATCGAACCGGAGGAGAAGCAGATCTACGTCGACCGCACCAGGGAACAGATCAAGAACGCCCCTGAATTCCACCGCGAAAAGCATCTCGAAGACGCGGTCTACCGCGAGGAACTCGGCGCCTATTACACCCCCGGCGCCCCCTTCGGACGCCCCGCCTGATTTCCGCGCAAGCCGAAAGGGCCCGGACTCGATCGTCGAGTGCGGGCCCTTTCGGCTGTCTTCGGAGATTACGACAGGCTCATCTCGAAACCGCTGCGCGGAAGCGTCGGCATTCGGGACAGCGGGATGGTCAGGTCCTGGTCGGGAACGGCGAAATCCAGTCCCGCCAATTCGGTGGCCAGGACCGCGAGCGCCGTCACGGTGATGTCCTCGCCGGGGCAGCGGTGGCCGCCGGCCGGATCCCCGCCGCCCTGGGCGATCAGGTGGTCCAGGGTTTCGGCCCCGGTGGTGAAGCGGTGCGGGTCGAACCGGTAGGGGTGGTCCCACAGGGCCGGGTCGTGGTTCTGCCCGTACAGGTCGAGCAGCACCAGCGTCCCCTGTGTGATGTCCTCGCCCCGCCAGTTCAGGTCCCGCGCCGCGAGGCCGCCGACGAACGGGGCGAAGGGGTAGAAGCGGCGCACCTCGTGGGCGAACGCCTCGGCGTAGCCCTTCTCGGATTCGGAGCGCAGCAGGTCGCGCTGGTGGGGCCAGCGGTGCATGGCGTGGGCGGCGAAGGTGGCGAACCAGGCGATCGCCACCGTGGGACGGATGATGTTCAGGAGCTCCACGGCGGCGGTGCGCGGGTCGAGCGGGTTTCCGTCCTGCCCGCGGTGCCAGGCCAGCGTCTCCAGCGCGGAGCTCTTGAGCTCCGGCTCCGGCCGCTCGCGCACGCCCAGGACCGTACGGGCGAGTGCCTCCTCCTGGCGGGCCCGGGCGCGGCGGGCGCGCAGGTGCCGGGGGCCGGGAGTCGCGAAGCCGTCGACCATCGCCGTGCAGTCGTGCGCGAGCTCCGCGGCCGCCGGGCCGGTGAGGGGGACTCCCACCCAGTCGCAGACGGCGAGGCGAGGACCCGGGCGCTCTCGTCGAAGAGGACGACCCGCTCCCGTCCCCAGCCGGCCACCGCCTCGCGCCACCGCCACCCGACGTGCCCGGCGAGCACGGCCGGGGCGTCCGGGGCTCTGAGGAGGGCGTTGAACATCGCCTTGCGGGCCCGGTGGGCGTCGCCGTCGAGGGTGTGCACGGCGCCCTGCCCGAAGAGCGTGTCGAGGACGGGATCCGGCAGCGCCGAGGTCCGTACGACGTGCTGCTCGTCGTAGAAGAAGCCGACCGCTTCCGGGCCGCGCAGCGCGACCGTCTGGCGGCCGAGGAGGCGGGTCCGGACGGTGCCGCCCGTCTCCGCGCGCATCCGGTTGGGCAGCCACGCGTAACCGTGGCTCATGAGACCGAGCGTGCTGTCGCTCCACGAGGCCACTGGATTCTTGAAGGGGGACATACGGGGCGGCTACCCGGTGCGACCCCCCGCACACCCCCGCGCGCACCCCCGTGCGATCAATGCCCGCCGCACTGCGTGATCCCCAGATTTCTGGGGAGGTGCCCAGAGAGGCGCGACGAGGGAAGGACACGTGCTCATGAGTGACTCGGACGCACGGGGCGACGACGTCTACCAGCCCCAGCCGGAGGACGAGCGGTCCGAAGGCCAGCCGGACATGGATGACAGCCTCGGGGAACCCGATACCGACGCCATGCTCGACCAGGGCTACTCCCCGCCCGAGCGCCCCTACGCCAGCGACCGCCACGCCACCACCGGCGAGGAGCAGCGGCTGGGGGAGAGCCTCGACGAGCGCCTGGCCCGCGAACTCCCCGAACAGGGGCCCCCGGCGGGGGACGGGATCGGCGACCTGGCCGACGGGGAGGGCGAGCCCCTGGACCCGCAGGCGGGCGGGGCCCGCGCCGGCCGGCTGGCCCCGGCCACCGCCTCCCCGCGCGGGAACAACGTGCTCGCCCGTGACGTGGGCATCGACGCGGGCGCCGCCTCCGCGGAGGAAGCGGCCGTACACGTCATCGAGGAAGAGCCGCCGTAGACCCCGGCTGAGGACGGGGCGCCGTCAGCCCGCGCCGGGCGCCGTCCGCGGTGCGAGCACGGTGAACAGCGCGCCTTCCGGGTCGCCGAGGGTGACCCACCGGCCGGTGGCGGAGGTTTCGACGGGGGACGCGACCCGCCCGCCCGCGTCCAGGGCCGCCCGGACGGCCTCCTCCAGGTCGGGCACCCGGAAATGGACGTGCCACCGGGGGCGGATCTGCGGGTCGGGGTCCTCGCCCACCGCTCCGCCACTGATCCGGGCGACGGTGTCCGCGCCGTGGCGCAGTACGACGTGGTCCTGCTCGTAGGCCGCCGTCACACAGCCGCCGGGCGGCTCGCCGGCCCAGTCCAGCACCTCCCCGTAGAAGATGGCGGCCGCGAAGGCGTCGCGCGTACGCAGCTCCAGCCAGGCGGGGGCGGGACCGCGGCCCACCCGCCAGCCCGGCAGGACCCGGCCCTGCCACAGCCCGAACACCGCGCCCGCGGGGTCGGCGGCCATGGCGGCGCGGCCCCCGCCGAAGCTCAGCGGGCCCACCGCCACGGTGGCCCCGCGCTCTCGGATGCGCGCGGCGGCCACATCGGCGTCGGGGACGGCGAAGTACGGGGTCCACGCGGCGCGCAGCGACAGCTTCTCGGCGTACGCCCCGATGCCGGCGACGGGAGCGCCGTCACGGTAGGCGAGCGAGAAGCCCTCCCCGCGGCCGGGCCGCCGGAACGACCAGCCCAGCACGGCGCCGTAGAACCGCTGCGCGGACGCGAGGTCGCGGGTCAGCAGGCTCACCCAGCACGGCGCGCCGGAGCCCTCGTGGCGTGATGTGGACACCGGGCCACCGTAACCGGGCAGGGCGGCGAAGGCCGCGAGGCGCCCGGCACCGATCATGGAAAGGGACCGTAAGGGGGCCGCCCGGTCATGGCTGCACGGCTACATGGGGTCCATGGTTCCGCTGCCCCTGCCGTTGACCTGCTCGCTCTTCTCGCGGATGCGCAGGGCCTTGTCCGTCAGCCGCCGCCGCTCCGCCGGATCCATGGCGTGCTGCGCCGCCTGCTCCAGCTCTTCGGCCTTGTCCCGCATCTGCCGGGCCCGCTCGCTCGGCCGGCTCGCGTTGCTGCTCATGATCAGTCCTCGGGTCGTGGGGAGCGCCGTCCCCCCAGCCAAACAGCACCGGGCGCCGCCCGCCACCGTGGCGGACGCCCGTCAGCGGCCCTGACCGGCGGGGTTCGCCCGCCGCCGCAGCTCCTCGTGGAGCAGCCGGCCGACGAGTGCGCCGCCGAACACGACGACGCCGATGGCGACGAGCCAGGACTGGAGGACGAGGACGGTCCCGAAGGGGCCGTAGGTGACGGCGCTGGAAGCGATCAGCGGCGAGAAGACGAGGCGGGAGAAGATCCGCAGGCCGAGCAGGCCGAGCATGGTGGCCACCGCGCCGGGGAAGAGGGCGGTCCAGCCCACCCGGCCGGCGAGCAGCAGCCGCTGGGACCACCAGAAGAACAGGGTGCCGATCAGGACCGTCACGACGCCGCGGACGGTGGAGTCGCGCCACGGCGGGGAGATGCCCGCCAGGTAGAGCACCCCGATCAGTACGGCGAGCCACAGCGCGTGCCGCCACCGGGCCCACCAGCGGGCCGGGGGCAGGTCCCAGACCTGCTCGTAGCCGCTCTGGAGCATGGTCCCGAAGGACAGGCCGAACACGGTGAGCAGCGCCAGGCCGAAGGCCGTCGTGGTCCGCCACGCCTGACCGGGCAGGGCGAAGAGCCGCTCGATCTCCAGCCGGGCGGGCGCCGAGACGCCGAGCCCGTCCCCGAGCCACTGCGCGAACCCCCGCCCGTCGGCGGCGTCCGCCGCGGAGACGACGATCAGCAGGGGGACGAGGGTCAGGAACCCGAGCGCGGCGAACCCGAGCGCGCGCTGCCACAGATCCAGTTCCCGTACGTGACCCCAGCGGCGCCCGGCCCGCGCACGGCGGAGCGCGCTGCGCATCCGGCCGACGGGCGAGAGCCGCCCGGTCGTCGCCGGAGGGCCGCGATCCGGGGAAGGCGGGTTGACGGGCATGGCCGCTCCAGCTGCTGCCTTCCCCACGGTAGGCCGTCCGGGGCGGCGGCTCCACCGGGTGCGCCGCCCCCCGGCCTCACACGGGGCGGATGCCGGGTCCCTCCGCGGCGGAAACGAGGAGGAAGGCGTGGCCGGCGGGGTCGGTGAGGCGGCGTACGTCCGTACGGTCGTCCAGCCGGGTGCCGTCCTGCCCGGCCCCCACGGGCCGGGCCCCGAGGGCGACCGCCTCGCGCTCGGCCTGGTCGAGGCGGTCCGGGGCCACGAGGACGTGCAGGTGGGCCTGCTGTGAGTCCTCGGGGCGGGGCCAGCTCGGTGGCGCCTGCCCGGGGTCACGGCGTATGCCGACGAGGACGCCGGTGGCGCTGGTGACGAGGAAGAGGTCGGGGTCGGCGGAGGACCGGCCCGCCGCGGCGTCCAGGAACTCCGCGTAGAACCGGGCCAGGGCCTCGGGCTCCGCGCAGTCCAGGACGAGGAAGCTTGTCTTGGGAACCGTCATGTCGCCGCGTGTACCCCGCGGTTGGGGTTGCACACGGGCCCGCCCGGCGCGCGCGGGCCGGGCCCTCAGGCGGCGCGCCGCCGGTGCCGGCCCCGGTGCCTTTCCCGCTCGGGGGCGCCAGGCGCCGGCGCGTCCTCGTCCGGCGCGGGAGCGGGCACGGCGTGCAGGTGTCTGCCGCTCTGACGAGCCGGGTCCGGAGCGCTTTCCGCCGGCCCGAGGATGCGCTCCTCGTACCGGCCGAGTCCGAGGGCGGCGCACATCAGCAGGGGCGGTACGAGCAGTGCCAGGAACAACACGGCACTACCGGTGCCTGGCGAGGCTGACGTAGAGGACGAGGACCGCGAAGGCCATGACCAGGAGGTGCAACCACGCGGGTCCGGCGTTCGCGGCCCATGCCAGCGTTGCTGTCGCATTCGATGTCATACCTGCGCGCATGCCCGCCTTCGGCGAGCTGACGCACTTCCCCGCGACCGGCGTGTGCCGAGGGGTCTGCCCGGGCCGGCGCCGGGCCCGGACGGGACTCGGCTTGAAGGCCTTCGCGGCCACGGGCTCAGTGGGGGTAGGGGCATGCGCCGGTGCCCGGATCCGGGGCGGGGGGATAGAAGTTGGGGCGCTGGTCCGTGTCGTCGTAGGAGCGGTGGAACACGGGGGTGATGCCGCCGGAGAGCGGCGGGACGATCCAGGTCCAGTCCGCGGGCACGGTGCGGCCCTCGCGCTCCTCCCTGGCCAGGTGCGCGAGGAAGCGGCGGGATTCGGTGTGGTGGTCGCTCATCCTGGCGCCCGCGGCGCGGAAGGAGTGCAGGACGGCGACGTTGAGCTCGACCAGCGCGCGGTCGCGCCAGAGCGTGCCCTCCCTGCTGGTGTCCAGGCCGAGGCAGGCGGCGACGGCGGGCAGCAGGTTGTAGCGGCCTTCGTCGACGAGGTTGCGGGCGCCGATCTCGGTGCCCATGTACCAGCCGTTGAAGGGGGCGAGGGGATAGTCGATGCCGCCGATGCGCAGGCGCATGTTGGAGATGGCCGGTACGGCGTGCCAGCGCAGGTCCAGTTCGGCGATCCGCGGGCAGTCGGGGTGGGTGATCGCGACCTCCATCACCAGGTCGTGCGGCAGCTCGAAGAGCATCGGTTTGTCGTCCGCGGTGTCGACGACCAGGGGCAGGATGTCGAAGGGCCCGTCGGGTCCCTGCCAGCCGAGGTCCCGGACCCGTTCGGTGAAGTCCACGTAGCCCGCGTCGCCCTCCACCGTGCCGTCGCCCCGGCGCCGGCCGGCGTAGCGGATGAGCTGGTCGTTCCAGATCCGCGGGCCGGGCCGGCCGGGTGCGTCGGGGGCGAAGACGGAGATCACGGGGCGGATGCGGCCGCGGTTGGTGGCCTGGCGCAGGTGATCGCACAGGTACCGGTGGATCTCCCCGGGGGTCTTCGCCTCGCGGCGGTCGAGGACGCGCAGGCTGTTCCAGTAAAGGCGGCCGATGCAGCGGCGGGAGTTGCGCCACGCGACGCGGGCGCCGAAGGCGAGTTCGCCGGGGGTGTGCCGGTAGGTGCCCGCGGTGTCGATGGCGGCGCGGACCTGGCGCAGGCGCCGGGCGAGGGGGACGGGTTGCTCGGGGTGCTCCGTGTGGAACTGGCGGAGGAACTCCTCCGCCTCGTCGCGTTCGGCGACGGCAACGGTCCCGGGTCGCCGGGCGGTGGCGGAGTGGGCACGTGTCGGGGTCGGTGCGGGCAGGGGCGTGGAGTTCACGGTTTCCTCGCGGAGGCGTGGCGCCGAAGTGGGGGCTTCAGCGGAGGCTGAGCGGTAACGACCGCAGCGACCGGAATTCGAGGTTCTGGTTCCAGACGGGCTCGCCGGCCGGCCGGACGGCGGGGAAGCGGCGCAAGAGCGCGACGAAGAACCACTTGAGCTGGAGGCCGGCGATCTGCCTGCCGAGGCACGCGTGGACGCCCTGGCCGAACGAGAGGTGCCTGGCGCTGTTGGGCCGGCCGAGGTCGAACACGTCGGGGCGCTCGAACACCTCGGAGTCCCGGTTCGCCGCGCCGAGGAAGAGGGCGAGGCTCTGGCCCTTCCCGATGCGTACGCCGCCCACGTCGAGGTCCGTCGTCGCGACGCGCCAGGTGAACTGGTTCGAGGCGTTGTGGCGGAACACCTCGTTCGCCGTGTTCTCCACGCAGGCGGGCTCCGCCAGGAAGCGGGCGATCTGGTCCGGGTTCCGCGCGAAGGAGAGCATGCCGCTGCTGAGGGAGCCCGGTGTGGTGGGCGCGAACAACGCGATGAACAGCAGCACGAGCTGGTGCACCGTCTGCTCCGGCGTGGTCTCCGTCAGACCGTCCTGGGCCGCCGCGAGGCGTGCGATGACCGTGTCCGGGAGGACCTTGCCCCGCTCGCCCTCGATGAGTTCGAGCGCGTACGTGTGGAGGTCCGCGAGGAGTTCCAGCAGGCGGCCGAGTTCCACCGGCTGGTCCTGCGGCCCGGACCAGTACGTCATGAGCGTCTCCACGCACGGGATGACGAAGGCCAGGTCTTCCTCCGGCACCCCGAAGGCGGACACGGCCGAGCGCACGGGGAGTTCGGCGGCGAACGCGGCGACGGCGTCGATCTCCCTCGTCCCGCCGGGCACCGAGGCGACGAGGTCGGCCGCGACCCGCTCGATGACCTGGCCGTAGTGTTCGTGCGCGGCCCGGGTGAAGCCCGACTGGGTGGACCTGCGCAGGGCGTCGTGGAGCGGCGGATCCGTGTACATCATGACGTTCTTGGTGAACCGGTGGTAGATGTCGTCGGGCGGCAGCGGCTCGCCTGGGAACTTGACCTCCAGCACCTCCTCCATCCGCTCGGCCTTGAGCCGGGGGTCCTTCAGCGCTGCCGCGCAGTCGGCGTACTTCATGACGGCCCAGGCGTTCAGCCCTTCGTCCCAGTGGACCGGTTCGCGCCGCGCCAGGCGGGCGTAGACGGGATAGGGGTCGGCCACGATGCCCGGGTCCGAGAGCGGGGACGGCTTGGTCACGGTGTCCTGCCTTCCTTCTGCGTTCCGGGGTCGGGGAGCGCGGCCGGGATGCCGGGCGGACCGAGCACCTCGATCCCGTACGGGGCCGCGACGGCGAGGATGTGCTCCAGGTCCGGCAGCGCGTCCACGTCCGACGGAATCTCCAGGGACCGCGCGGGCCGCGCCAGTTCACGCAGGAAGCCGTCGAATCCGCCGGGTTCGGTCACGTGGAGGAACCTCGCCTCCTCGGAAGTGACGAGGAACGTGTGGGGCGCGTGGCGAGGGCCGTAGACGAACGAACCGGCGGTCGCCGGGAATTCCCGGCCCGCCACCCAGAACGTCATCTCCCCGTCGAGGACGTACCACCATTCGTCGTCGTGATGGTGGACGTGCAGGGGCGAACCGGAGCCGCTCCGGCCGAGGAACTCGACGACTGACGAGGCTCCGTTCATCTCCGCGGAGGAGCCCTTCACCTTCGCCAGGAAATCGAGGAACCACAGGGCTTCTCCCTCGTCCCGGCCCAACGCGATCGGCGCGGTCCGGCCGCTTTCCGTCATCTCCGGTCCTTTCATCGTGGGACCAGCCTGACCGGTACGGCCGATGGCACCACGGAGATCGTGGAATGGAACTGCACCTTGATGTGCCGCAGGGGCACGACGTGGAAGTTCTTCAGGATTTCCGTCAGCAGCACGATGCACTGCTGCTCGGCGAGCCTGTTTCCCACGCAGTGCCGGGGGCCGGCACCGAAGGGGAGGAAGCTGGAAATGGTGTCGTTCCGCTTCTCGCCGTCCGCCGGGAACCGCTCCGGGTCGAAGCGGTCCGGGTTGAACCGCTCCGCCTCGCGGAAGATTTCCGGGTTCTTCCCGACGGCGTTCTTCATCCACATGATGACGGTCCCCGGCGGGATGCTCATGCCCTGTTCCACCACGGCGCGCTCGTCGCTGAACTTCGCGCTGAAGGGGACCGGCGGGAACATGCGCAGCGTCTCGTAGACGATGTTGCGGACGTAAGGGTCCGGGCCGGGATCACCCTCCTGGGCGAAGGACGAGGAGGCCTCGATCGTCTTCCGTGCCTTCTCCTGGACGTGCGGATCGAGGGAGAGCATCACCAGGGCCTGGGACAGCACGTAGGACATCGGATCCGCGCCGCCGAGGATCAGCGACATCAGCTCCTCGACGCGGTCCTCGGCGGACCACGGCGCCCGGGTCACCCGGTCGAGCAGATCGCCGCCGGCGGCGCCGGTGGCCGCTGCGGCTCCGGTGGCCCCGTGGGCCGGGCAGGCGGCGGGGATCCGCTGCTCACGCCGGGTCACGACCTCGCCGAGTTCCGCCGCGACGCGGTGGTAGGCGGCCCTCACCCGGCGCCGCCGCCTCGGGAAGACCCACCTGACGAAGAAGGGGTGGAAGGCCCGGAAGCTCACCTCCTCCTCGATGGCGCTCAGCGCGCGGTGGTACGCGTGCAGGTCCGCTCCGACGTCCCAGTCGTCGCCGAAGAGGAAGGCGCTGAGACAGTTCACGCTCCAGTCGCGCAGGTCGGACTGGAGGCCCTCGTACCCCTCGTCGACGTGCTTCCACTTGTCCACGTACCGCTCGGACACGTCCTTCAGCACGTACCCGCGTTCCGAGACGCCGCGGAAGGTCATGGAGGGTGCGATGACCTGCCGATGGGTCTGGTGGAGTTCACCCCCCGCCATTCCCATGAGGCTCCGGGACAGCACGGTCCGGTCGGCCCGGCGGTGCGAGTCGAGTTCCTTCCTGAGGAGGTTCGGGGACACGTACGAGAGCGACACGAACGGGGCGCTTCCCCAAGCGGCATGGAAACGCACGAGGGGACCGTACTCGTCGTGCAGCGCCTGGAGGGATTCGTGCCGGCCGCCGTGGCCGTGGAGCAGCAGATCGCTCATATTGCCGAGGAAGAACGACGGTTTCGGCCCGGGCAGATGCCGCCGGGACCGGAATTCGGTCAGACGCCTGCGTACGGCGAGAACCAGGAGTCCCGCAACGGCCGCCGAGACGAGTGCCACCGGCCAGCTCCGCAGGCTGAGGCCGGTCCACAATCCGAAACCCGCCACCAGGAGGGTCGCGGTGACTCCTGCCGCGTAAATGGCTCGATAGAGCGAAAGCAAAGGGCGTGTGCTGGGCGCGCTCATGGGTAATCCCCTCCACGGCTTGCGAGAGCCTTCCCGCGGGCCAAAAGCGGCTCGAACGGGCCAATGCTTGAGGGACTTTTGATGCCCCGTCAGGCTATGGAGACGATTCCCGGCACCGCAATATCGCAGGAGGGGATGGCCGGTTCCCACTGGAGTGCCGAATCGGTGCGGCACCCGGCGCGGGAGCCCGGGCACAGCAGGCCAGCGTTCCCCCCGGCGCGCTCCCCGCCGCGCCGGGGCAATCGGCCGCGCCGGGCGAGATGGCTTGTTCCCGGACGGCGGCCGCGCCGGGGAATCCGCGCCTCCTCCCACCGGGGGTGAACAGCGGGCGGCGCGCCGGCCACAACGCGGACCGCCCGGCGCGCCGCTACCGGCCGCGGCCCGAGACGAAGTCCCGGGCGCGGTCGACCAGACCGGTCACGGGCGCCGGCAGCCGGCCGGCGGGCGGGGTGCCGGGCGCCCCCGGGTGGGGCCGCGTCGGCGCGAACTTCTTGGCCCGGCGCACCTTGTCGCCGAGCCGGTGCAGGTCCTCGGACGAACATCCCTGCCGCAGCCGCGGGAAGAGGTTCTGCTCCTCGTCCCACACGTGCGCGGTCACCTCGGCCCGGAGCTCGGCGATCCGGCGGTCGAATTCGAGGCCCGCGCCGTCCACCCCTTCGAGGTCCTTCAGCATCCTCTCCACCCGGGCGTGGTCCGCGAGCTCCTTGTCCGCGATGAGCTCCCCGTCGGGGAAGTGCTCGCGGATCGCCGGGTAGAGGTGCTCCTCCTCGGCGACCGCGTGCCGTACGAGTTCGATCGTGAGCTGCTCGGCTAGCGTCTGCCGGTCGAGCGCCGGGGCGGTCCGTTCGATCGCGGAGAACAGGTCGTCCACCTCACGGTGATCGCACATCAGCTCCTCGATGACATCCGCACCATGTCCCATGTCACTGCTCCGTTCCGATCGCCGGTGGCCGGGCGGAGTGCCGGTCGTCCCGCGCGTACCCACCCGGCCACGGAGCTAACGCGGGCCCGTTCGGACGCCCGTGAGTTGCCCGGCGCGCCGGGCACCGATGTCATGGCGGGAAGGGCCGCCGGCACCGCGCGGGCCCGTTTCCCTGACGAAGGGCCGGCGATGCGAACGACCGGGACGGCGATACCGCTGCGCGCAGCCGCCGGGGCGGTGGCCGCCGCCCTGCTGGCGCTGCTGTCGGCCGCCGGCCCGGCATCGGCGGGCGGCCCGGGCGGCGGCGACGGCGGCGACGGCGGTCGTGGTGTCGTGCTGCGCTGGAAGCCCTGTACGCGGAAGGCGCAGGCGGGCTTCGAATGCGCGGTGGCCAAGGTGCCCCTGGACCACGCCGAGCCCTCGGGCCGCACGATCGACCTGGCGGTGATCCGCCACCGGGCGGCCGCGGCGGGGCGGCGCGCCGGATCGCTGTTCTTCAACCCCGGCGGACCCGGCGGCCCCGGGACGGTCGGACTGCCCGAGCTGTACCGCAAGTTCCCCGCCGAGCTGAGGGACCGCTTCGACATTGTCAGCTGGGACCCGCGCGGGGTCGGCGAGAGCACGGCGGTGCGCTGCTTCGACACGGCGAAGGAGGCCGCGGCCTGGCACGCCAAGGTCCCGCCGTTCCCGGTCGGTGAGGGGCAGCGGCAGGCGTTCGTCACCGCCTACGCGGAGCTGGCGCAGCGGTGCGAGCGGCGGGACCCCGAGCTGCTGCGCCACATCTCGACCGCCGACACCGCGCGCGACCTGGACCTGCTGCGCCGGGCGGTGGGCGAGGAACGGCTGCGCTACTGGGGCGTCTCCTACGGCACGCTGCTCGGAGCCACGTACGCGAACCTGTTCCCCGACCGCGTCGGGCGCCTCGTGGTCGACGGGAACGTCGACCCTCGGGCGTGGACGGACGGCGGCGCGGGCACCGAGCCCGCCCGCAGCACCTTCCTGCGCCTGGGCTCCGACCTCGGCTCCGCCGACACGCTCGGTCAGTTCCTCGACCTCTGCGGCCGCGCGCCGATGACCGGCTGCGCCTTCTCCGCCGGCAGCCCGGCGGCGACCCGGGCCAAGTACGCCACCCTGCTGGCACGCCTCGCCGAGCGGCCGGTCGGCCGCTGGACGTACGCCCGCGCGGTGAGCGAGGTCCGGGGCGGCCTCTACACCGTGCACCCGGGCTGGTCCGGGACCGCCGCGACCCTGGAATCGCTGTGGCAGGGAGTGGCGCCCGGCGAGTCTCCGGCCGTGGCCGCGCCCGCCCGCTATCCCGGGTTCGAGCAGTCGCTGGCGGTCCTGTGCGCCGAGAGCCCCAACCCCGCCCCGCCCGGGCGCTACCCCGCGCTGGAGGAGCGGGCGGTGCGGGAGGCCGGTCCGCTCGCCCGGTGGTGGGTGTGGGCGAACGAGCCCTGCGCCGCGTGGCCGGCCCGGGCCGCCGACCCGTACACCGGCCCCTGGAACCGGCCCACCGCGCATCCGGTACTGGTCGTCAACTCGGTGCACGACCCGTCCACCCCCTACCGCGCCGGAGAGGCGATGGCACGGGAGCTGGGCCGGGCCCGGCTGCTGACGCTCGACGGCTACGGGCACACCGCGCTCGGCAACCCGAGCGCCTGCGTGGGGCGCCACGTCGTCCGGTACGTCCTGACCGGGGCGCTGCCGGCGCGGGGCGCGCGGTGCGCGCAGGACACCCCGCCGTTCGTGAATCCGGGAGAGCCGTCGGCGGCGACCGCCGCCGTCACCCCTCCGGGCGGGCTGCTCCGTACGTGGCCGCCGGCCTGGCTGCCGCGCGGCGCCGGCTGACGGATCGACCGGAGCCGGCCCGGGGCGCCGGCCGCGCCCGCCCCGCCCCCCGTCAGGCCGACGCGTTCCAGGCCGTTGTCAGGCCGTCCAGCCACGCGGGCGGCAGCTCGGCGGCGTCCCACTCCTCCCGCAGCGCCGAGGGCGCCGTGGCGAGGCGTTCCAGGACGGCGAGGCTGGTGGGGGAGTGGACGACGGAGTAGCGGCCGTGGATCGCGATGGGGCTGCCGGGGCCGTACTCCGTGTACAGCCGCTCCAGACGGGCCCGGTGGGACGCGCTGAACTCCGTGAGCCGGCCGGCGTACTGGGCCCGCTGCCTGGAGCTCATCGTGCCGAGGATGGCGGTGAGGACCTCGGAGGTGACCTCCGGGTCGAAGTCGGAGACGGAGGTGAAGGAGAGGTAGAGGGGGGTGACCGCCACCTGCGCCCGCTCCAGCTCCATCCGCCGTACGCGCGGGCGCTCCTCGGGGGACTCGTCCGGCGCGTCGGATCCGGCGGAGCGGCGTCCGGCGCGGGTGGCGATCGCGCCGAGTTCGTCGACGACGTCGCGGGCTCCGTCGAGCCAGCCGGACTCGTACGGCTCGCCCTTGTCCCCCGGGGCGCTCCCCGCCCGGGCGGTGATCTCCTCGTACGCGCGGGCCAGGGCGCCCGCCTCGACGAGTCCGATCAGTTCCTCCGTGTCGCCGGTGAAGACGCCCGCGCGGGCGAGCAGCTGGAGGAGCGTCGTCTTGGCATTGGCGACGCTGACCGCGTCCGGCAGCTGCGGTCCCTCTCCGGCGGCGTTCATCGGATCCTCCTCGTGACTCGGGCGGCGCGGCGCGGGGTACGCGTACGCGCTCGGTCCAAGGATGCAACGCCCGATGATCGAGTCGCGAACCGCCACCGCCTCCGTACCCGGGCGGGTACGGAGGCGGTGGCGGGCGCGGGGGGAGGTCCGGCGGATCAGAACGCGAAGGCGGCGTTCCCGTTCAGCGTCGCGGACATGGCGCACGAGTTGGAGAAGGTGTGCTTCCAGGCGATGCGGCTGCCCTTCCAGACGCCGTCCGCGGTGACGGTGACGGGGTCGTAGTGCATCGGACAGGCACGGTTGGTGTCCGGGGCCGCGAGGAGCGCGTCGAGGCTGCCGGCGGCGGCGTTGAGGGCCGCGCAGGCGCCCCGCGGGTCGGGGTGCGTGCCCTGGGCGGTCGGTGCGCAGCTGACGGTGGTCGCCCGTACGACGGTGGCGGCGTTCTCGCCCTGGGCGACGGCGAGGACCACGGCGGACGGGGCGTACAGGCTCGCGGGCTGAGCCTCCGCGATGCCGATGGAGCCGGCGATGGCGACGAGGGCGGCGGCGGAGACAGCAGCGATGCGGTGACGCACGACAAGACTCTCTTTCAATTCGAAGGACATGTGCAGCATTTGGCTGCGGTGTGTCGGGTTGACGTCGCTGAGTCTCTCGGGTCTGAAGGGCGCGCGCACATCGGTGACCGATTTCCGGACACTCCGTTCGCATGTCGGCGACCGAATGGTCGTTCGGCCAGCTCGGACGGGGTGTGTGCCCTTCGCGATCACGCGAAAACGGAGGGTGACGGCGGGAGTGACGTGCCGATCGCGGGCCGTTGACCTGCTGCCGGTCGCGCGCGGTTCATCGAACATCCATCCAGGCTGACCGGATAGTGCCGTTCCGGATGCTCCGCGGAGGGGGATTGAGGCTCGGTTACGGGGCGCCGAGCCGGGCCAGCGCCGCCGTCGTCAGGGCCCGCACGCCCGCCGGCAGGGCGGTACGGACGTCGGGGGCGAAGTCCGGCGCGTGGTTGGCCGGCAGGGCGGCCAGTTTCTGCGCCGCCGTCGTGCCGGGGGCCCGGGACCAGGCGGCCGGGCCGGCCGCGCCCAGCATCCAGTACCCGAGCCGGATGCCCCGCTCGCCGTGCACCTCCAGCCCCGCGTCACCGAACAGGGCGAAGTCCTCCGTCGCCAGCGACGGCGGCCACATCATCACCCGTTCGGCCCCGAAGGCGGCCGTGTGCGCCTCCCGTACGCTCGCCGTCACCCCCGGATCGGGATGGGTGACCGGGGAGGCGGAGACCCGGAGGATCTCCGGCTCCCGGGGGCAGTCCGCGGCCGCGCACTCGGCCCGCACGATCCGTTCCACGGCCTCGGCGGCCCGGGCCAGCGAGGCCTCGCTCACCGCCCGGACCGTGAGCGCCAGTTCGGCGCGGTCCGGGATGACGTTGGCCCGGTCCCCGGCCCGGAACGAGCCGACGGTCACCGCCACCTGCTCCGCCGGGGCGGCCTCCCGCGCCACCACCGTCTGCAGCCGGGTCACCACGTGGGCCGCGGCGACGACCGGGTCCACGGCGAGGTGCGGGGCGCCCGCGTGCCCGCCGCGGCCGTGCACCACCACCTGGAAGGTGACGCTCCCGGCCGTCACGGGCCCGTACCCGTGGGCGACCATCCCGGCCGGCAGCGGCGCCGCGTGCTGGGCCAGGACCTCGTCGGGCCGGCCGCACCTGCGGTAGAGGCCGTCGGCCAGCATCGCCCGGGCCCCCTCCAGCGTCTCCTCGGCCGGCTGCCCCACCACCACGAGCGTGCCCCGCCAGGCCCCCGGCGTCCCGGCCAGCAGCGCGGCGGTGCCCGCAGCCGCGGCCAGGTGCAGATCGTGCCCGCAGGCGTGCGCCACCTCCCCCTCGGCCGCGTACGGAAGACCGCTCGTCTCCCGCACCGGCAGGGCGTCGAGCTCGGCCCGCAGCAGCACCGTGGGACCGTCGCCGTTGCGCAGCACCCCGGCGAGCCCGTGTCCGCCGATGCCGCGCGTCACCGCGAACCCGGCGGACTCCAGCCGGGCGGCGAAGCGGTCCGCCGTACGCCGCTCCGCGCCCGACAGCTCGGGATCCCGGTGCAGCTCCAGGTAGAACGCCGTCAGGGCGTGCAGGTGCGCGTCCAGCCGGGCGAGCGGCGCGGGGACGGGCGGGGAGGCGGGTGCGGCGGCGGAGGAGGGTACGGGGCCGGTCATGCGGCCATGATCGGACAGCCGTTCCGGAGGCGGTGCGGCAGGGCGCTGACACGTGGTGTCAGAGGAGTGTCAGCGCCGCGAAGGGTCGGGTGACGGCGGCACCGGCTCTGATGGGGACAGACACGGCACGGCCCCGTGCCCGCCCGCACCAGAAGGAGTCACCATGGAGAAGTCGCCGCTCGCCTCGCTCGCGGAGGAGATCCTGGAGCTGGAGTCGGAGACCTTCGAGATCTCCGACTACTCGGACGCCAGCGAGGTCGTGCTCGCCGGTTCGACGAGCTGCAGCTCGACCTCGACCTGCTCCTCGACCACCAGCACCACCTCCTGTTCCGCCTGATCCACCGGGCCGCGCGGACACCGGCGCCCCGCCCCTCGCCGAGCGAGGGGCGGGGCGCCGCCGTTCACGGTTCCTACGGGAACGGGTGCGGAACCATCCGGACCTCCGCCTCGGTCAGGTCGGTCGCCCGCAGCCCCGCCCGCCGCGGCGCGCTCCGCAGCCTCGGCAGGTACGGCGCCCGCTGCCGGGACCACCCGAAGTCGATCGGCAGCAGCCCCGGCACCACCGCGCACACCGTGCGCAGCCCGATCCGCCGCTGCTCCGGCGTGGTCTGGTCGACGACGATGACGTCGTGCCCCGCCCGCGTCAACTCCTGTACGCAGCACAGCAGATCGTCCCTCAGGTCGCCGGTGCGCGGCCGCCCGTCCTCCGTCCAGGACCGGTAGACCTCGTCCATCGCGCGCACGGCCACCGGCTCCCGGTAGGGCCGTACGTGCTCCGCCATCGCCGGCAGACCGTACAGCTGGGCGTGGTCCTTCAGATGCCGCACGCGGCTGAAGTCCCGCGCCATCTCCTCCAGTTCACCCCGCCGCTCCTCGACCTGGCGGGGCAGGTGCGGAATGTAGGTGAGGACCTCCGACAGCGCCGCCTCCACGGCCGCCGCCGGATCGAGCGCCGCGCCGGCGCCGAAGGAGAACAGCCCCGGACCGCCGTCGCGCCGCACCGCCAGCCCCGTCACCACCGGCACCGCGAGGTCGATGCGGTTGTCGAAGGCGTGCACGTCGTACCCCTGGAGCGACGCCCGGTCGGCCATCGTGCGCACCGCCGTCCCCGGCACCGTCGCCAGGTCGATCTCGGTCAGCGGCAGCCCGCCGTACCAGGCGATCAGGAACGCGTCCCGCTCGATGAGTTCGAGCAGCGCCCCGAGCAGCGCCTCCTCCAGACAACTGCCGATCGCGCAGCCGTTGGAGCACTCGAAGACGAAGTTGTCGGCGGCGACCCCCGCGCTGTAGTGCACCAGCCGGGCCGGGACCAGGACGGGCCGGTCGTCGCGCAGCGAATGCCCGTACACCCAGGGGATCGGCCGCTCCGGGTCGAAGGGGGACACGAGCGGGTCGTCACGGTAGGTCTCGGGAGCGTAGAACCCGCACTCGGCGGGGTCCAGGGCGCGGTCGCCCAGCTCCGCGTAGGAGGCGGTGAGCAGCGAGTTCCCGGTGCGGCGGTGGGTTCCGGCGTACCGCTCCAGCCCCTCCAGGTGGGCGAGGTCGCGGCTCGCGGCGAAGCTGTTGGCCTGCCCGCTCCAGGTGACGTCCGTCAGCCCCGCGTACCCGCGCATGAACACGCTCCCGGCGACCGGCGCGGTCGTCGGCGAGGTGACGTTGAGCCAGGTGCCGCCCCCGAGCACCCCCGTCACCGGATTGGCCAGCGCCGCGTACGGCATCGGGTACGAGGACGCGGCCCGCAGCCGCTGGGCGCCGGGGTCGGGCTTGGGGCGGGACTCGGGCGAGAAGGGCCGGGGCGCGTCGGTGCCCCGCGGCCCGCAGTCCGGGCACAGCGGGTCGGCGAGCAGCGGGTACGTGCGGATCCGCAGCGTCTCCAGGTCGAGGCGCGACACCTGCGGCAGCGCCCGGTCGGCCGCCTCCGCCCCGCCGGGCGCGCCCGCCCGACCGCCGTGGACGGCCGCGTGCAGCGCCGACACGGCGTCGTACGCGTACCGGGACAGCCGGGGCCATTCGGGGCCGGCCGGGGTGCCCGGCCCGCCGCCGGTCTCCAGCGCGTCGCGCTCGCTGCGGCTGCGCAGCCGCTGGCGGCGCATCGCCAGGCACTGGCCGCACGCCGGCGCGGTGCCGTCCCCGCCCCAGGGGCCGACGAGGACCTCGCGCGCGGTCAGGTGCACCGTCGCCCCGGGCCGGACCGCCGCGAACGGGTCGGCGGCGCGCGGCCCCAGGGCGTCGTGGACGCCCAGGGTCACCACGACGGCGCCGAGCGGCTCCAGCGCCCGGGCGAGGTCCCGGCGGGCGGCCTCCAGGGGAGTCCCGTCCGGGGCGAGGGGGCGTACGGACGGCGTCGTCATGTCCGGTTGCTCCAGCGGAAGGTCTTCAGCCCGATCGCGCCGAAGAGGAGGGCGAAGCCGAACAGGACCGCGCAGCCGGTTCCGATGGTGGCGAGGGACCCGCTGCCGGTGAGGGCGCCGGTCGCCGCGTCGTTGAGGTAGCGCAGCGGCAGCACGCGCGAGACCTGCCGGAGCCACGACGGCATCATGTCCAGCGGCAGGAACGAGCCGGACAGGAACGCCATCGGCACCATCAGGCAGTTGGCGATCGCGGCGACGGCCTCCGGGGTGTTCGCGTACGTGCCGACGATCACCCCGATGGCGAGGAACGCGGTGATGCCGAGCACGAGGGCGGGCAGCACCAGCGGCCAGCGGCCGTCCAGGGTCAGCCCGAAGCCCGGCAGCATCGCGACGGCGACGAACACGGCCGCCTGGACCACGCCGACGGCGAGGGCCAGTACGTACCGGGAGGCGAGCACGGTCGTCAGCGGGGTCGGCGTGAGCCGGATCAGCCGCAGCAGGTCGTCGCGCCGCCACTGCATCAGGGTGAAGGCGATGCCGAAGACGGCCGCGTTGGCTACGCCCCAGGACATCACCCCGGGCGCGATGTACGAGATGTAGGGGCGGCCGGTCTCCTCCACGTCCTGGCCGCTGAAGATCAGGCCGAAGACGACCAGGAAGAGCAGCGGGAAGGCGAAGGTGAAGAAGAGGGTGGCCTTGTCCCGGACCTGGGCCCGGTAGCCGGCGGCGGTCAGGGCCGTGTACGCGCTCATGCCTGGTGCTCCGTCTGCGTGTGGGGGCCGGCCTGGGGGCCGAGGTGTCCGGCGGCGGTGTCTGCGGCGCCGGGGTCTGCGGCGGCGGGATGTGCGGCCCCGGGATGTGCGGCGCCGGTGAGTTCGAGGTAGACGTCCTCCAGGGTCGCCGTACGGGTCATCACCCCGTCCAGCCCGGTGAGCGCGTCCACCGCCTGCAGCACCTTGCCGGGCGTCGCCGTCTCCAGCACCAGCGAGCCGCCCTGCACGGTGGCCCGGTCGACGCCGGGCAGCGCGGCGGCCTCCTCGACGCCGAGCCGCCCCTGCGGCAGCAGCAGCCGGGAGGGTGCGCCCGCCGCCGTGACCAGCCGGTGCGGCGAGTCGAGCGCGGCCGTCCGGCCGTCGACGAGGATCGCGACCCGGTCGCACAACGCCTCGGCCTCGTCGAGGTGGTGGGTCGTGTAGACGATCGTGCGGCCCTCGCTCTTGAGGGCGCGCAGCACCTCCCACAGGTCGCGGCGGGCCTGCGGGTCCAGGGCGGCCGTCGGCTCGTCCAGGAAGATCAGTTCCGGGTCGTGGACGAGGGCGGAGGCGATGGCCAGGCGCTGGCGCTGACCGCCCGAGAGGTTCTCCACCAGGACGTCGCACTGCTCGGTGAGCCCCACGGTCTCCAGCGTGCGGTCCGCGGCCTCCGGGCCGCGGCGGTACAGCCCGGCGACGGTGACGAGGTGCTCGCGGGCGCTCTGGCGCACGAAGAACGCCGAGGCCTGGGTCTGCACGCCCATCCGGGGCAGCAGCGCGGTGTCGCGGGGCCAGGGGCTGTGCCCGAGGACCCGGACCGTACCGGAGTCCGCCTGCCGCAGCCCCTCCATGATCTCGATGAGGGTGGTCTTGCCCGCCCCGTTGGGGCCGAGCAGGCCGAAGAACTCGCCGCGGCGCACGTCGAGGGAGACCCCGTCCACCGCCTGGCGGTCGCCGTAGCGTTTGCGCACGTCCTGGACGGAGATGGCCGGGGAGCCGGGCGGCTGGTTGCTGTCAGTTGTCATGGGGCGTGCGTTCCTCTGTGTGTGCGAGCGGTCCGGACGGCGCGCCGGCCCGGGGTGGTTCGGTCGTGGGGTCAGGTGGTGACGGCGTACCAGACGGCTCCCGTGAGGCCGGCCGCGAGCAGCAGGACGAGCAGCGCGGAGCCGATGCCGTACGCCAGGTAGAGGCGACGGGCCCGCGCCGGATACGCGGCGGCGGCCGCCCGGTCGCGCATCCTTAGCCGCAGGTACCCCGAACTCGCGGGCGCCAGCCGTGTCACGCGCAGGCCGTGGCCGAGCATCGTGTAGCCGTCCAGCGGGGGCAGCGGCAGCAGGTTGACGAGCGCCTGCGCACTGCCGAGCAGCAGGAGCGCGCCGAGCGCGCGGCGGGTGGGATCGCCCTCTGGCAGCGCCGCCCACCAGCCGAAGAACGGCAGCAGGAACAGCAGGTTGGCGAAGGCGCCCGCGCAGGCCACCGCCACCTGGTGCCGACGGCGCGCCAGGAAGCGGTAGTTGTCGACGACGCAGTACATGATGGCGACGGGCAGCCGCCACCGCAGCCCGATCTCACCGACGGTCCCGCCGAGGTGGCGGGCCGCGATGCCGTGCGCGAACTCGTGCAGCGCGGTGCTCAGCCACATGAGGGTGGCCACCGCCAGCAGGGGCGCCGGATGGCGCAGCAGCCACCCCAGCCCGTCGGCCAGTTCACCGAACGAGACGGCCAGCGCCGCCTCCATGGCCAGGCAGCCGAGCAGCAAGGCGACGAGCACCACGGGGTGCAGCAGCGGGCGCAGGGCCCGGTGCAGCCGCGCCGTGGCGGCGTCGGCGTCGGCGACCAGCCGCAGCCGGCCGCGGAGCAGGGTGCCCTCCAGCGGGCCCCCGGGCGGTGCGGGCGTGGCCGGCGGCGGCCCGCCGGCGAGCAGCCGGCGGGTGCCGAGCAGGGCCAGCAACTGCTGCCAGTTGCCCTCGCCGAGCCGCCGCCCGAAGGCCTGCGCGTACGCGGCGCCGATCTCGGCGAGGCTGCGGGAGCCGTCCAGCCGCGAGACGAGGAAGAACTCCTTCGGCCCGATCTCGAACGAGGCCCCGGACACCGGGTCCTTGACCAGGTGGACGGTGGCGGCCCCGTTGAGCAGCGGAGCCGACAGCAGGACGTCCGGCCGCAGGGCGGGCCGGTGCCCGAGCAGTCCCGCCGGGCCGGGCGCGGGGGAGGGGCCGGTCACGGGGCGACCGCCGCGCCCTCGGGCACGCCCTCGCTCTCGCGCAGCACCCGGCCCAGCAGATGGGCCAGGTACGCCTCGTCGCGGATGGTGACGTGGAGCCGGTTGTTGGTCATGTGCATGTACGGGGAGAGCAGCAGCGGCAGCGCCTGCGCGGGATCCGTCACCCGCTCGTCCCGGGCGCCGTCCCAGGAACGGAACACCAGGTCCCCGGCGACGGCGAGGGCCTCGGCGCGCTCGCGCAGCTCCCGGCAGTGCTCCGCCCAGCCGGCCAGGAACGCCGGGAGCCGGCCGGTCTCCCCGGCGGCGAGCGCCCCGCGCACGGCGGCGAAGCGGCGGCCGAGCCCGGGGGCGGTCTGCCCGTACGTCCGGTCGTACTCCTCGGACCCGATGAACCCGGTGCCGGGGAAGGCCCGGTGCCAGAACTCGTAGTACCGGTCGAGGTATCCGGCGAGCTCCTCGCGCTCCGGCAGGAAGACGCCCGCCATGACCATCATCAGCTGGGCGGAGGTGCCCAGCAGGACGGTCCGCAGGTGCAGGTTCATCCGGTGCAGGGCGTCCATGACGAGGTCGCTGGAGCGGGCGAAGTGCCATTCGGCCAGTTCGACGCCGGCCGGGCCGCCGTACTTGCCGAACTCGGGCTCGTAGGGCTCCCGGGCGTACGAATTGTTCGGCCGCAGGTTCATCCGGCCGTCCGGGCCCATGAAGGCGGCCCGGTCGCCCTCCGGGAACTCGATGTCGAACAGCGTGTTGTAGAACTCGTTGAGGAACCCGGAGTCCACCTCGTACAGGGCCGGACGGGCCTTCAGGAACGCCGCGACGGCCTCCTCGGCGCGGCGCCGCACCTCGGGCCCCGCCTCGGGCGTGACGGGGCGCAGCCGCAGGCGTACGTGCGGCCCCTCCAGCCAGTAGTTGATGAAGAAGTGGCCGGCGAGCAGGCCGTCGGCGGTGAGTTCGGCGATCAGCGGCCGCACGCACCGCGTCAGCAGCGGCTGCGGGTTGGCGGCGTAGAAGATGTGCAGGGCCTGCCACGCGCCACGGGTGTCGGCGGGGCTGTCGGTGCGGGCGCCGGCGGGCGGGGTCATCTCGGACATCGGGTGCCGCCTTCCTGGTCTCGGATGGTTGAGGTGAACGTCTCGACGGCCAGTTCGGCGACGTGGGCGCCGCGGGCCGAGCGCACGTGCGGGCCGTCGGGGCCGGGGAGCATCTCGCGGAAGACGACCCGGTGCGCCGGATCGCGCAGCAGCGTCTCGAAGGCCGCGAGCGAGAGGAGGCTCGCGAAGTCGACGTACTGCGGTTTGGCCCCGGCGGCCGACGGGCCGGCCGAGACGGTGGCGAACACCTGCTCGGGCAGGCCGTGGGTACGCCGCCAGCGCTGCCAGTCGAGGAAGTGCCCGGCCTCCCGCGCCCCCCGGACGGGCAGGGCGCCCGCCGTGGTGGTCCAGCTGCGCCGGCTGAGGACCACGTCGCCGTGGACCACCCGGGGCCGCGTGGTCACCCGGTCGAGGGCCGCGCCCTCCGGTACGCCCGCCCACACGTCGAGCGGGGACATCGACGACGGGGACAGCAGCAGGAGCGTGCGCGGGATCGCGGGCAGCGCGAGCGGCACCAGGTAGCCGAGGTAGACGGGGATCACCTCGCGCCCCAGCCGCCGGGACCGCAGCACCACCCGCCCCGTCGCCGGCACGTGCTCGGCGTACAGGTCGTCCAGGTGCAGCCGGCGCTCCGGCGGGAGCGTGCCGCTCTCGCCCGGGCAGACGATCTCGTAGTCGGTCAGCTCCCCGTGCAGGTTGAGGTTGGTGGTGACCGGACCCCCGGTGACCTCGGCGAAGACCGCGCCAGGCGGGGTGACCCGGCGGGCGGTGTCCCGCAGCCCGGCGCAGAAGCCGGCGCCCGGCGCGTCCGTCGGCCCCGGCCCGCCCTGCTCCTCGTACACGTGAGTGAAACGGCTGAAGGGGAAGGCCAGACCGCCGTACGAGCGGTTCAGGACGGTCAGCGGGGTGCCGTCGGCGGGATCGCGGGCGAACTGGAGGTGGTGGCAGCGCGGTGCGAAGTCCGGTGTCACCGGCGCAAGTTCAGCCGCCACCTCGGCCAGGTCTGCCTCGTCGAGACGGATGTGGTCCGCGGCCGTCCCGTCCGCCCCGTCCGTCCCGGCCGTCCCGTGCGCGGCCTCGTACGCCGACCAGGCCCGCCGCATCCGGCCGATGAACGCCCGGCGCGCCGCGTCCAGGGCCCGGATCCCGGGCAGGCCCAGCCAGTTCTCCTCCGCGACGTACTCGCCGCGCTCGTCGAAGGGCCTCCGCCGGGCGGTGAACGACAGGTACTGGTCGTAGAAGTCCTCGTGGAAGTCGTGCACCAGCCCCAGGAGGTCCTCGCAGCGGCCCCCGGAGCCGTACCGCGCGGTGAAGAACCCCTCGAAGGTGACCCGCCCGGCCAGCGTGAGGTCGAAGGCGGGCAGGATCCGCTCGACCGAGCGCAGCGCGGTCCAGTCCGGCGGCGCGCAGGGCAGCTCGTGGCCCCCGCTCACGTCCTCGTACAGCAGGGTCTGCGGCAGGGCCGCGTCCGGTGCGCCGAGTTCCTCCCACGCCCGGTGCAGCCCGCTGCGCAGTTCCCGCAGCAGCCCGGCCCGTTCGGCGTGCCCGGCCTCCGGATAGCCGGCCAGCGCCGCGGCGGGCGCCTCCAGCAGGGCGGCGAGCCGGTCCGCCCAGGGCCGCTCCAGCGAGGTCAGCGACCGCTGGAAGGAGCGCAGCGGATCCCCGCCGTGCACCTCGGTGTCGAGGCAGGGCACGCGCACCATGCCGAGCTGGAGGAGGGCGGCGACGTACGCCTCGCACTCGGCGGGATCCGCGGCGTGCTCGGCGGCCAGCCAGTCGGTCAGCTCCCGGTGCCGCAGCTCGGGCCGCCCGGCGAACAGGGCGAGGAGGCGGTCGAGCGTCCCGCTGCGCCGCAGGAAGAACAGCCGGTCCTTGACCGCGTCGAAGGTGACGGCGGCCGAGTCGTCGCCCGCCGTGACCGAGCGGCGCACGTAGCGGATCCGGTCCTCCTCGTGGCCCCAGCCCGAGGCCGGGCGCAGCGGCAGGTCCCGGCGGCGCACGGGGTCGGCCAGGATCAGCTCGGCGAGCCGCGCGAGGACCACGACGTTGAGGCGGACGTGGCTGCTCCAGACGTCCGCGACCCGCGCCGCGCCGCCCGGTGCGCCGTCGCCCGTGAAACGCCCGGTCGCCACCCCGGTGAAGGTGCTGAACGGGCTCGTCTTGCAGGCCGTCCGGTACACGTACGAGAGGACCGACCGCTCGGCCTTGCGGGCCCGCCCGCCCGGCACGCCCTCGGCGCTCGCGTACCCGTCGAGCTGCTTCTCCAGCACCGGGGAGGCGAGCAGCAACCCGTGCCGCAGCCGCTCGTCGGCCAGCAGCTCGCGCAGCGCGGCCCGGTTCCCGGCCAGGTCGGCGGCCAGCAACGGCGGGCCCTCGGCCAGCAGTTTGTCCAGGAGCCCGCGCCGGTGCAGCCAGCCCGCGAGGTGCTCGGCGGCGTCCTCGTCCATGGCGGCCACGGCTTCCACGGCCGTCTCCGTCGACGCGTCCCGGCGGGCCGGCGGCCGGCCGTTGTGGATCTGGCGGCGCAGCCGCAGCAGCGCGCGCCGCTGGGCGGCGCCCGGGCCGTCCGGCGCCGGATCGGTGGCCCCGACGGCCTCGTGGAGTACGTCACCCAGCCGCTGCTCGCCCTTGCGCAGGGCCGCCTCGGCGGTCAGGACCTCCTCGGCCCAGCGCCCGGTGTCGGTGGCGCGCAGGGCTTCGACCGCGGACAGCGGGAGTCCGGCGACCCGGAGCATGAAGCGGTCGCCCGCCTGCCATTCGGTGGTGTTCATCGTCGGCTCCCCTCAGGCGATTTCGTGACGGAAGTCGGCCGGGCGCGGACGGTCGTGCCCCAGCAGCATGATCAGCAGGGGCGCCTCGTCGGTCCCGGTCAGCCCCAGCTCCTCCCGGTACGAGATGTTGTCGAAGCCGAGCGCCACCCCGGCGCCCAGGCCGAAGGCCGCGGCCGTGGTGTAGAAGGTCTGGGCGACCGCGCCGATGGTGGCGCCCACCAGCCGGTAGCCGCGATCGCCCACCGCGTCCAGGACCGCGGTGGTGCGGACCGTCGGGACGATCACCGCGCCGGCCTGCTCCAGGTTGTAGTTGGACAGGAAGTAGTTGCGCTGGAGGAAGGACCCGGGCGGCCCCGGCACCCTCAGCCGCAGGGTGTGGGCGGCCGGATCGTAGGCGTACGCGCCGGGCGCGATGCCCTCGACGTGGTTGACGAAGGCGTACAGCGAGGTGAGCGGGGGCCCGCCGGGGCGCTCGGTCTCCGTGCCGTACGCCGTGGCCGCGCAGTCGGCCAGCGCGGCGGCGAACGGCCCGGCCGCGAGGGTACGGGAGGCGTCGAACCGGCCGAAGCTGCTGCGGCGTTCGCGCAGCGCCCGCCGGGTGGTGACCGGTGGCGCGGGCGGCGCGGGCAGCGGCAGCGGATCGCCGCCCCGGGGCGGGAACGCGGCGGCCGCGTCCAGCGCGTCCGGCGCCGGGCGGTCGGCGGCCCGGCCCGCGGTGGCCTCGTGGATGCGGCGCAGCGTCTCGAACACGAGGACGCGGCGGGAGCGTTCGACGTCCCGGTGCCGGACGGCCGGGGCCGTCTCAGGGGCCGGGGTGACGTCGGGGGCCGGGGCAGCTCCCGGCTGTCCGGCACCGGGCGCCCCGTCCCAGGTCAGGGGCACCACCGCGAAGATCCCCTCCTCCTCGGGCGCCACGCCCAGCAGCCGGGCCAGGCGTTCCTCGTCGAACCACAGCACCGGGTCGATCCGCAGCCCGTACCGCGCGGCCCACAGCCGCCACGTCTGCACCAGGGCGCCCACGTCCATGCTCACGGCGTGGAAGGAGAAGCTGTTGTACTTGAAGGCGTTCTGCCAGTACTTCACCCCGAGGACGAGGTACTGCGTCGCCGCCGCGGCCGCGCCGGCCCCCGGGCCGAGGGCCGACCGGACCTCCCCGGTGACATCGCCCGTCAGCAGCCGGCGCAGCCCGTGCTGGTGCGGCGCGTAGTGGTAGAGCCCCGGGGTCAGCGGCCCGCCCGGGCCCGCCGCCCAGTGGACGGACACCGGGTAGAGCCCGCCGCCCGACGCGGTGCCCCGCGACCAGTTCGCGTGGGTGTAGTGCGGCAGCGCCGCCAGGTCGGTGTTCGCCTGGACCGCGAGCCGCCGGCCGGTCAGCCCGTACGAGTCCCGGAGCATCCCGGACAGCAGCGGCAGGGTGAACCCCCGGACCCCACCGGCGGCCTGCTCCGGCGGTTCCGGCGATTCCGGCAGCGGCAGGGTCTCGGCGTCCGGGTGGAACTTGGCCTTGCGGGGCCGGTCGGCCCAGTCGGGCACGAAGTCGGCGGGCTCCATCGGCACCCGGCCGCGGTGCATGATCTCGTGGGCGTAGACATGGGCGTAGCCCATGGGTCCTCCTACGTTCGGGTCGGACGCCGGTCGCGGCGGCCGGGTCAGGGGAAGGGGTGGGGTGCCGGGTTCAGGTCGCCGGGCTCCAGCGCGCGCTCGCGCAGCCCGGCGGTGAACAGGCCGGTCCGCATCCGTGGCATGCCGAGCGCCCGCTGCCGGGACCACCCGAAGTCGATGGGGAGCAGCCCGGGGACGAGCACGCTCACCGTGTGCAGGCCGAGCTTCCGCTGCTCGGGCATCGTCTGGTCCACGACCACGACGTCGAAGCCCTCCGCCGTGACCGCCGACACGCACCGCTCCAGATCCGTGCGCACGTCGTCCGAGGCGGCCGCGCCCCACCGGTCGGGCCACTCCAGCTCGGCCACCGTCCGCGTCGGCCCCCCGCCCGGCGCCCGCAGCAGGAAGTCCGCGTGCCGGCCCATCTCCGGGACCCCGTAGACGAGCGGATGGTCGTGCAGCGCCGTGACCAGGGAGAAGTCGGCCGCCATGGCGCGCAGCCGGGCCTCGTCGCGCTCGGTGCGCCCCGGTAGGTTGACGGCGTCCGTGGCGATCTCGCAGAGCGCCGAGTCCAGGGCCGACTCCGGGTCGAGACCGGCTCCCGCCCCGAAGCACATCCGGCCGGTGCCGCCGTCGAAGCGCTCGGCGACCGCCGTCACGACGGGGATCGGGAAGGTGATCCGGGTGTCGAAGAAGCGGGCGCGGTAGCCGTACATCGCCAGCCGGTCGACCATCGCGCGCGTCGCCGGACGGGAGCTGCTCGCCGGGTCGATCTCGGGCAGCGGCTGCCGTCCGTACCAGGTGAGGAGGAAGGCGTCCCGCTCGACGACCTCCATCAGGGCGAAGTACACGGCCTCGGCCGCACTGCCGCCGGAGGCGCAGCCGTTGGAGCTCTCCTGCACGAACCGGTTCTCCAGGCCCGGCGCGTGGTAGTACGTCAGGATCTCCGGCACCAGCCGGGGCACCCTGTCGCGCAGCGACCAGCCCCACACCCAGGCGATCTCCCGGTCCGGGTCGAAGGGGCGCACGCGCGGGTTCTCCCGGTGGAAGGCCTCGCTGTACAGGCCCACCTCCCGCGGGTCGACGGCATCGGCGCCGAACCGCGACAGCGGACCGGTGACGCTCGTGGTCCGCGACCGCGCCCGCATCCCTGCGTAGCGCTCCAGCCCCTCCAGGACCCCCACCTGCCCGCTGCGGGTGAAGGAGTCCGTGTGACCGCCCCAGAACGTCTCGCGCAGGTACTCGCCCGAACGCATAGAGAAACAGCCGATGGTGGCGGAGGTGGTGGTCGAGGACACGTCCTGGACGAGGGAGGGACCCAGCGCCCCGCACAGCGGGTTGGCGAAGGCCGCCACCTCGATCCCGTACGACTCGACGGGGCGGGTACGGAAGACACCGGGCCGGTACTTGGGCGAGGGCGGCAGGTCCAGGGCGGCCCCCGCCGCGGTGTCCGTCTCCGGCGCGGCGCACCCCGGGCACTCGGGGTCGGGAACCAGCGGATGGCGGCGTACGGAGCCGGTCCGCAGGTCCAGGAGCCGCACCTGGGGGAAGACGCCCCCGGGGGAGGCGGCGCCGGGCGCCCCGGCGGCGGTGATCAGCGCGGCCAGCGCATCGGCGGCGAAGGCGTGCGCGTACGGCCAGGCACCGGCGGCCAGGGTGCCGCCGCCCAGCTCCAGGGCGTCCCGGAGCGCGACGGACCGCACGGCCTGCCAGCGGCGCTCCAGACACCGCGCACAGCCGCCGGGCGTCCCCACGACCGCCTGGTGGCCGTACAGGTGCACGGGCACGGAGGCCCGGCTCCCCCCGGGTCCGGGGGCGGGGCGCGCGAAGGCGTCCGCGGTCCCCAGCGCCGACAGCGTCACCCTCGGGCCGCCGAGCGCGCCGAGGGCACGCTCCAGCAGCGCGGTGAAGCGGGCCGCCGCGCCGGGGCCGAGCGCGTGGACGACCTCGGGGCCGGCCGCGACCCGGCCGGCGGGGATCCGGTCAGTGGTCATCGCCCGGCTCCTGGGCGCAGGTGAGGAGCACTCTGGCGGTGTGCAGTCCGGCGGAGGCCAGGTCGGGGGAGCCGGTGGGGACGACGTAGGCGTCACGGCCCGCCGCGCGCAACCGGTCCAGCACCCCGGCCCAGTCGGCGGCGACCGGGTTCCCACCGGCGTCACCGGCGTCGGCGGACAGGGTGAGCGTGCGGGCGTCGAGGTCCCGCAGCAGCGGATCACCGGTGTCGGCGGGAGCCCCGGAAGCCGCGGCGTCGCGCTCGTACTGCACGGCGCCCAGCAGGTCCCGCAGGGCGTCGGCCGTCGCCGTCCGCCGGTCCAGGGCGGCGCCCACGGCCCAGCGGTCCGCCGCCCGGGCGAGCAGCACCTGGACACCGGACCGAGCGGCCTCGCCGAGGTCGAGCAGCTCGACGGTGATCCCGAGGCGCTCCGCCGACCGTACGAGGAAGGCGAGTTCGGCGTCGGGCGTCCCCTCCGTCAGCGCGACCGGCGCGGCCGCCGCCCCGCGCACCGCACGCAGCAGCGCGTCGTGGGCCAGCGCCGACAGCAGGCCGGCCGCCGCCGCGTCGGCGGGCGAAGGGCCCGCGCCGGCGCCGGCGCGGGTGCGCTCGAAGAGCCGGTCGCCGTTGTGCGGCCCGAACGGGCGCACCGCCGCCGCCGGAACCAGCACGGGTTCCTTCGTGACCAGCGAGACGGCCCGCTGCCAGGCCCCGGCCGCGCCCGGCAGACCGGAGGCGAGGGTCAGCGAGGCCTCCGCGACCGCCCCCTCGGCGCGTGCCACGACACCGCGCGCCGGGACGACGTGCTCGGCGTACACGAGGGCCGCGGCGTCCAGCGCCCGCATCCGCGCCCCGGCGACGTGGTGGACGTCGAAGGCCGCGACCGCGCGGGGACCCGCGTGGCCGACGCCGAACTCGACCACGCTCAGCTTCAGCGGGATCTGGGTGAGCGGCTCGTCCGCGTAGCGCGTGAAGACGCCGGTGTACGGACGGACCAGCGCGGAGCGCCGGTTCAGCTCCTCCACCAGCGCGTCCGCCTCGCGGGCGGTCTCCAGGGTCGGCAGGGCGGGCGCCCCGGAGGTGCCCGCCTCGGTGAGGGCCACGGGCGCCGGGGTCTCCCGCGCCGCCTCCTCCTCGGCCGGGGCGCAGAACGGGCACCGCGGGTGGACGAGGAGCGGTTCCGCGGTGACGTCCAGCGAGGCCATGTCCTGGACGATCACCTGGCCCGCGGTCTCGGCGGGCAGCGCTCCCGAGGCGGCGCGGAAGACCTCGTACCCCAGGAGGTTGCCGATCATCGCGGCCAGCGGCCGGCCCGGCTCGGGGCCGGACGCGGCGGGGCTCCCGGGCAGCGCCAGCGCGCTCCACAGTTCGGCGGCGGCCGCGGTGTCACGGCCGGCGGCGCCGCCGAGCCGGAGCGCGGCGCAGGCCCAGCAGCCGGCGCTGCCGGCCGTCATCAGGGGGCCGATCACGGCGTCGGAGCCGTACGACCAGGCGGGCAGCAGGGCGGCGCCGGCCGGGATCCCGGCGCGCAGCAGCGGCAGCAGCCGGGCGGGCGCGGTCCGGCCGCCCGTGACGACGACGAGGTTGTAATCGGCCAGTTCGGTCCAGCCGGGCTGGCGCCCGTCGGCCGGCGCCAGCGTGCGGAGCTCGACGGGGCAGCCGTCGCCGACGGCCTCGGCGACCTCCGGGCCGAGCGCCGAGGCGACCCGGCCCGCCGTCACGCCGACGGTCGCGCAGCCGTTGCGTATCAGGCTCGACGCGCACCAGCGGGCCACGTCGTCCTCGCCGAGGACGGCGACGCGGGTGCCGCGGAAGCGCAGGAACCGGGCCTCGGCGTCATCGGCGTAGTGGTCGGCGTACGCGATCTGCGGGGCGAACCGGCGGGCCACGTCGGGAGAGAGCACCGCCTGCCCGTCGGCGCGCGGGGCGGGGTCGGTGACGGGCCGGGCGAAGTCCCGCTCGTACAGGGTCCGGACGAGTTCGCCGACCATCGTCCGCTGTGCCTCGCCGAGGCCCCGGCACAGGTCGGCGACCGCGTGCTCGCCGGTGAGGTGGGGCACGATCAGCGTCGCGAAGCGGTAGGCGGACTTGGCCGTCAGGCGGAAGCCGCCGTCCGCGTTGTGGAACAGCACGCCGTCCGGCGTCTCGGTGAACAGCACGTCGCGGCGGATCCGGGGACGGGTCGCGGCAACGGCTTCGTAGCTGGCGTGAGCCATGGGACACCCCTGGGTGCGGTCTGGGCGGGATCGGGAGGGGGGAGCGTAGGGGGGAGAGGGGAGCGGTGAGTGGGGGGAGCGGTGTGGGCGGAGGGGTGGTGCGACGGACCGGGCGGGAGGTCAGCGCGGTGCGGCCGCCGCCGGGGCCGCCGCGGTCGTCCGGTGCGTGCGGACGTGCCAACGCGCGTAGACGCGGAGGAAGTCGTGGACGCGGTACGGGCCGGGCGGCCCGTCCTCCAACAGCCCGGAGTCCACGAGCTGTTCGAGCACGCTCTCGCTCTCCCCGGCCGACGGATCGCCGTCCGCGCCGGGCCCGCCCAGCCGGAGGAACGCCTCCCGCAGGTCCGGGGCGAGCGCGTCGAGCGCCTGCCCGAACACCTCCGGCACCGAGAGCCGGGCGTCCTCCGCGAGGGCCAGCCGGGCGGGGGGATCCGCCGCGAGCCATGCCGCGCAGTCCGCGACCGACAGGGCGGGCCGGGTCAGCAGCCGGCCGGCGGCGATCCGCAGGGCGAGCGGGAAGTGACCGCAGACGGAGGCCAGTTCCCGGGCGGCCGCGGGCTCGGCGGCGATCCGCCGGGCGCCGATGAGCCCGGCGAGCAGCCCGTACGCCTCGGCGGGCCGCAGTACGTCGAGCCGGTGCACCGCGCCGCCGTGCGTGGCGACGACCGCGGCCAGGGCGCGCCTGCTGGTCACGATGACCGAGGCGTCTCCCGCCGCGGGAAGCAGCGGGGTCACCTGCCAGGCGCCGGCCGCGTCGTCCAGGACGATCAGCTGCCGGTCGGCGCCGGTACCCGCGCCGGCGTCCGCAGCGGCTTCGGGCAGCAGGCGGGCCGCCTCCTCGACGGTCAGCGGTGTTCCGTCGGGCCGGGCCAGCGCGAGTACGAACACCCCGCCGGGGAAGGAGTGCTGTGTCTCGTGGGCCGTCTGACGGGCCAGCGCCGACTTTCCGATGCCCGGTGCGCCCGATACGACGACCAGCCGGGGCCCGTCGGCGCAGGTGAGCCGCTCGGCGATGGCTCTTCGGTCGCTCTCGCGCCCGGCGAAGGCGGGGACGGGCGGTACCTCCCGTCTCGGCCGGCGGCCGTGGGCGGGCGCGCCGCGCGGCGGCAGTGCGGGGACCGCGGACCCGGTCAGCGCCCGGGCGGGCGCCGACGGGGGCACCGGCGGGGCGGGCGCCAGGTCCTCGGAGCGCAGGATGGCGAGCTCCAGACGGCGCAGTCCCGGGCCCGGGTCGATGCCCAGCTCGTCGCGGAGCCGGTCGCGTACGGTGCGGTACTCGGCGAGCGCCTCGGCCTGCCGTCCGGTGCGGTAGAGGGCCTCGATGAGCTGCTCGGTGAACCGTTCGCGCACCGGGTGGCGGCGGGCGCCCTCGTAGAGGTCGACCAGGACCTGATGGCAGTTGCCGGCGGCGAGTTCCAGGTCGCAGACCCTCTCCAGGACCCGTAGCCGCTCCTGTTCGAGAGCGGGGACGGCATCCTGCTGGAGCATGCGCGAGGCCACGTTGGCCAGGGGCTGCCCGTGCCAGAGCGACAGGGCCTCCCTGAGCCGGTAGAGCTCCTCTCCCGGGCCGGTCGCGGATCCCGCGCCGGCCGTGAGCGTGCGGAAGAGCACGAGGTCGAGGGTCTCGGTGTCGTTGCGCATCCGGTAACCGCCCGGCACGGCCTCGATGGTGGTCGCGGATATGCCGTACTTGGCGAACAGCCGGCGCAACCGGAGCACGCAGGTCTGCAGTGCGGCGCGGGCGGTGGCGGGCGGTTCCTCGTCCCACACGGCGCGCAGCAGATAAGTGGTCGACACGACGGAGTTGGGATGCAGCAGGAGCGCGGCGAGAAGGCTGGTCGGCTTGGACGGTTTGAGTACGACGGTTTCGGGCCCGTGCGCAATGCTCAAAGGCCCCAGAAGCTGGAACCGGATGATTGATCCCCCGTGTCGGGTCACGCATTCCCCCTATAGGGAGCGTGGCGGGGGCGGTGGTCTGCCGGTTCCGCGGGGCCCGTCACACGCCGGAAATAGTCCGGACCAGGCCTGCAGTCGCTGCTCGCCCCCCGTTGGGCGGTGAATGACTGGAACACTACATAACGGATCTTGTGGAAGTCGAGCCAAAGGGTGACTTGTTCGGCGCCAGCCGGCTGTTTCTCCCTTCTCCGTAACCTGGGCGCTTCGAGGAGTTACCGTCGGTTCGTCAAAACCGTTCAGTGCTAAACGAATTACGGTGGCGGCGCCATCCAAGCACGATGTGGTGATCCAGTTAAGGTGCATATCCCGCCACTGATCTGGCCGGTCGTCGCCCCCCGACCGGGGCGACGACCGGCCGTCAGCCCTTCACGAGGGCGCGCACGTGGTCGACGCGGCCGCAGTCCGCCGCCAGTTGCCGCTCGCGCTCCTGGAGGAAGGCGGCGCCCAGCTCGGCGCGGCGCTCGTCGGGCACGTTCTCCCGGGCGCCGTTGAGGATGGTCCGTTCCTCCTCGTCGATGTGGTGCGACACGGCCTTCACCAGGTCTTCCAGCCGCTCGTCCCACTTGTCGGAGCCGACCTCGGACACCTCCAGCAGCGCCAGCAGCGCCGCGTTGCCCTCGGCGTGCTCCTCGGCCCCGTGCTCCACCTCTTCGTTGTCGACGTCCTTGAACCGCTTCAGGGCGCCGTACACCTTGGCCTCCTCGGCCTCGCCGTGGGCGATGAGCAGGGCCGAAAACTGTTCGAGCGCCTTCGCGCGGTCGGATTCCACGCTCCGCATCCGGCGGAGGAGGTCCTCCATGGTGCGGTGGTCCTTGAGGATCACCGCGACGACGTCGTGCTGCACGGTCATGGTCCGCTCCTGTTCCTGCTCGTGTTCGTTCAGGTTTCCGAAGGGGGGCTCAGCGCCGCCGGCCTCCACCGGAGACCATCCGGTAGGCGAGCAGCAGGATCATCGAACCGACGATCGCGGCGACCCATGTTGACACCTCGAAGAACCCGTCGATGGAATCGACACCGAAAAGCACCTTGCCGAGCCAGCCCCCGAGGAGCGCGCCCGCTATGCCGATCAGGATGGTGATGATGATGCCGCCGGGATCTCTGCCGGGCAGCAGGGCCTTTGCGACGATTCCCGCGAGCAGTCCGATGACGATCCACGCGATGATTCCCACGACGTCTCCTCGATTTCTCCCGCCGAGCCCCGATTGTTCGTGACTCCCGTCAATCGCCGGGTGCTCGCTGCGGAGGAATCCAAACGCCCGGCATCGGGCGGGTCGCGGGGGACCGCTCAGCCCAGGAAGGACAGCCGTACCGTGCGCTCGGGGTTGTCCCGGTTGGTGTCCACCAGCACCACCGACTGCCAGGTTCCGAGAGCCAGCTCGCCCCGTACCACCGGAAGGGTGGCGTGCGGAGGCACGAACGCGGGCAGTACGTGGTCGCGGCCGTGGCCGGGTGAACCGTGCCGGTGCCGCCAGCGGTCGTCGGCGGGCAGCAGCGTGCGCAGCGCGTCCAGCAGGTCGTCGTCACTGCCGGCGCCCGTCTCGATGACGGCCAGCCCGGCCGTCGCGTGCGGGGTGAAGACGTTGAGCAGCCCGTCCCGGCCGCGGGCGGCCTCACTCAGGAACTCCGCGCAGGCCGAGGTCAGGTCGTGGACGGTCTCGCCTGAGCCCGTGGTCACATCGAGCGTGCGTGTGGTGAACGTGTCGGTCATGCGCCCATCCTCGCCGGGAACCCGCGGACGCGTCGGAGCCCGGCTCAGCCCGCGACGCCGAAGGGACTCGCGTCGAGGTGTTCGAGCAGGTCCGCGGGATCCCGGTAGACCGGGCCGGCGCCCGCCGCTTCGAGGTCGTGACGGGGAATGCCGCCGCTGAGGACGCCCACGGGCCGCACCCCCGCCCGGGTCGCGGCCTTCATGTCCCACACGCTGTCGCCGACGAACACGGAGCCGTGCGCGGACGCGTCCGCCAGCTCCAGCGCGTGGCGGACAGGATCCGGGGCGGGCTTGCCCCGTTCCACGTCAGCGGCGCTGGCGGTGGCGGTGAGGGCGTCGTCCGCGCCGATCGCCCTCCGCAACGCGTCGAGCTCGCCGCCTCCGGCCGAGGTGACCAGGACGACGCGCCAGCCCCGGCGGCTCAGCGTGCGCAGCAGCTCGTCCGCCGAGCGCAGCCGGGGCAGGCGCTCGAAGTACGTCGCGTACAGGGTGTCGTGGGCGGCGCTCAGCGCCCCGTCCCCGCCGGTGTCCCGCTCCTCGCCGAGGAGGTGGGAGAGCAGGTCCTCGCCCGGCAGGCCGAGCGCACGGTGGATGGCGTGCATCGGTACGTCGTGCCCCGCCTGGCGCAGCGCCTCCCACCAGGACGTGACGTGCAGGTGATTGGTGTCGACCAGTGTTCCGTCCACGTCGAACAGCGCGGCCCGGTTCATGTGCCTCCTCGTCCGGGGAGCGGGACGCGCACGGGGGCGCCCACGCGAGCAGTCTCGCGTGGGCGCCCCCGGCACGCACCCGCACGCACCCTCAGCGGGCGGGTATCACCGAATCGTCGAAGGTCCCCGCACCGGGGAGCCGGTAGCGGGCGGCGACGACGGCCGCCTCCGCGCTGCCCGTACCGGTCGCCGTGCACAGCAGGGCCGAGAGTTCCTCGATGCGACGGACCGTCCTCGGACTCCCTTCGAGGGCGTTCAGGAGGCTCAGCGTCTCGTACTCACGGACGGCGGCGGGCAGCAGTGCGGGGTGGGCCATCAGCATGGAACGGATCCCTTCTCCGGCGGTCTGTCTCTCTGCCGGGCTTCTGCCCAGGGCTGCGCCCGCCACACGCCCGGGACACCGCGCACCGGGCCCGGTGGCCGCCTACTGCCAACGAATCTCCGACTCAGGTCACTAGGTGTTCAGCAGGCGGTTGAAGAAGGAGCGGTACTGCTGGAGCGCCAGCCGCAGCTCCTCCGTGGCGACCTGCCCGCCCTGGCCCCACTGTCCTTCCAGGCCCTGCTTGCGGGCGGAGAAGGTCCGGGCCAGGGTCTGCATCACCTCGGCCACGAGGGCGTCGGCGGACCTGACGGCCTCCTGCGGGTCGTCCACGAACCTGCCCTGGATCTCGCTCCAGGCCTTGCGGTAGCCCTCGGCGTCCGGGGCGCCGAGCAACGGTTCCTCATCCGCCGCCGGGGCGTCCACGGCCCCGCGCTCCGTCGTGGCCCGCCCCGGCTCCCCGTCCCACTGCTCCGTCGGCGCCCGCCCCGGAGCCCCGGTCCCGTCATACGCCTCCCGCGTGCCCGGGTCCGTCTCCCGTACGCCCTCGGCGGCGTCCCGCCTGCCCGGGTCCGTCTCCCGTACGCCCGCGGCGGTGTCCCGCGGGTCCGCGGTGGCCTCGCCCGGGTACACGGGCACCTGCTGCCGCTCGTCCTCGCGGGTGGTCGCCGCGGGCGCCCCCGCCTGGGGGTGGGCGATGTCCTCGGTCGTCAGCCCCGCCTCGTCGGCCCGGGCGTCCCGCTCTCCGTGGTCGCGCATGTCACCGGCTCCTCTGATCATTCAGCAATTCCTCGAACAGCGCGCGATAGTGCACCATCGCGCCGCGGAGTTCCTCCGTCGTCGTCTGTCCCGCGCCGCTGCGCACCTTGACGTCGTGCGCGGCGCGGTAGTGCTCCACCGTGCGTCCGTGTTCCACCGACAGGTCGCGCAGCTGCCCGCTGTAGTCCTCCGTGGGATAGCCGCGCTCGCGCATCAGCCGGGTGACCAGCTCGTCGGCCTCGCCGACGGAACGCTCCGGGCGGTCCACGAACGCCTCCTGGACGCCGCTCCACTCCTCGGTGTACTGCTTGCGCCGCTCCGGCGGCAGTTCCTTGATCTCAAGCGCGTCGTGGCGCGCCTCGCGGGAGCGCAGCTCCCGCTCCGCGGCCTTGCGGCCGCCTTCGGCCTCCACCGTCCGGTCGTACTCGGGACCGAACCGGCTGCGCAGGTGCCGTCGGCGGGACCTGGTCCACAGCCCCACGGCGAGTGCGATCACCAGGACGGCCGCGATCACGATCACGGCTATGAGCATGCTGGTCGACATGGTGTTTCTCCATCCGGGCCTCTTCAGCCTCTGCCGCGCGCCTGCCCCTGGCGGCGTCGGTCAAACCGACCGGGCCTCGAAGCCGGCGAGGGCCTCCCCGGCCCGGCGCAGTACGGAGTCGGTGCCCGCGCCGGCGTCGAGGGTGAGGCCGTCCTCGTCGGCGCCCAGCGGTTCCAGGACCTCGTACTGGGACTCCAGGAGCCGGACCGGCATGAAGTGCCCGGCCCGCCCGGCGACTCGGGCGCGCGCCACCGCCCTGTCCAGCGTCAGGTGCAGGAACCACACCGCCGGGGCGGCCTCGCGAAGGCGGTCCCGGTAGGCGCGCTTGAGGGCGGAGCAGGAGACGACGGCGCCCTCGCCGGCGCGCACGACCTCGCGGACCGCCTCCGTCAGCGCGGTCAGCCAGGGCTCGCGGTCCGCGTCGTCGAGGGGGTGCCCGGCGCGCATCCTGGCGATGTTCGCCGCCGGGTGGAAGTCGTCGCCCTCCACGAAGGGCACCCCGCGGCGGGCGGCGAGGAGGCGGCCCACGGTGCTCTTGCCCGAGCCGGACACCCCCATGACCACCACGACGGGCGGGGCCGGCCGTGCCGGTCCGGATGTCTCCACAGCGCCCTCCCGGGTGGCCCGCGAGCCGGACGGTCCGGTCAGGAGATCATCCCGGCGACCGGCTCCCTCCGGCCGCTCCTTACGCCGTCGGAGGGGTGTGGTTGCCCCGATCGGCCGAGCGGCGCGAGCCGCCCGGCGCCGCCCGCTTGCGCGCGGGCGACCGTGGTCTGCCGGTGCCGGTGGGTGAGGCCAACGATGGGAGAGACGAGTGATGTCGACCGGGGACCAGACGCTCAGGGAGACGCCGCGGATTCTCAAGGGCCAGAAGGCCCTGGTGACGGGGGCCAACTCGGGCATCGGCAAGGCGACCGCGATCGGGCTGGGCCGCGCGGGAGCCGACGTGGTCGTGAACTACGTCGCCGGAGCGCAGGAGGCCGAGGCGGTCGTCGAGGAGATCAAGTCCCACGGGGTGCGGGCCTACGCGCACGAGGCGGACGTCTCCCGGGAGGACCAGGTCGTCGCGATGGTCGACCGGATGGTCGAGGAGTTCGGGACGATCGACATCATGGTGGCCAACGCCGGACTGCAGCGGGACGCGGCCGTCACCGAGATGACGGTCGCCCAGTGGCAGAAGGTGCTGGACGTCAACCTCACCGGCCAGTTCCTGTGCGCCCGGGAGGCGACGAAGGAGTTCCTGCGCCGCGGCGTCGTGCCGGAGGTGTCCCGCTCGGCCGGGAAGATCGTCTGCATGAGCTCGGTCCACCAGATCATCCCCTGGGCGGGCCACGTGAACTACGCCTCCTCCAAGGGCGGAGTCCTGATGATGATGCAGACGCTGGCCCAGGAACTCGCCCCGCAGGGCATCCGGGTGAACGCCGTCGCGCCCGGAGCCATCCGCACCCCCATCAACAAGGACGCCTGGGACACCCCCGAGGCCGAGAAGGCCCTGCTCCAGCTGATCCCCTACCGCCGGGTCGGGGACCCCGAGGACATCGCGAACGCGGTGACCGTCCTGGCCTCCGACCTGATGGACTACGTCGTCGGGACCACCCTCTACGTCGACGGCGGGATGACCCTCTTCCCCGGCTTCGCGACCGGAGGCTGACCCACCGCCCTCACGAGTCACCGAGGACCGCTTGATGATCCCAGTACACCTCCTGGCGGACGCCCCCGCGCAACTGCTGCCCGCGCGGGAACTGATGGCGTTCACCCTGGCCATGCACATCACCCTGGTGCCGCTGGGGGTGGCGTTGCCGTTCATCACCCTGGTCATGCACCACCGGGGCCTGCGGAAGTCGGACCCCGTCGCGCTGCTGCTGGCCCGCCGCTGGTCCGCCGTGATGGCCGTGCAGTTCGCCGTCGGCATCATCACGGGCACCGTGCTCTCCTTCGAGTTCGGCCTGCTCTGGCCCGGCATGATGGGCCGCTGGGGCGATGTCTTCGGCCTCGGCTTCGGCATCGAGGCCTGGGCCTTCTTCCTTGAGGCGATCCTGATCGCCATCTACCTCTACGGCTGGCGCCGGCTGCCTCCGAAGACGCACTTCTGGCTCGGCGTACCGCTGCCGCTGGCGGCCCTGATGGGCGCCTTCGGCATCATCGCCGCCAACTCGTGGATGAACACCCCGCGCGGCTTCACCCTCGACGGCAACGGCCGGCCGGTGGACGTCACCGTCCAGCAGGCGATCTTCACGCCGATGTTCGGCCCGCAGTACTGGCACTTCGTCGTCGCCATGTTCATCACCGCCGGCTACGTGGTGGCCGGGGTCTACGCGGTCGGCTGGCTCCGGGGCCGCCGCGACCGCTACCACCGCCTCGGTTTCACCGTGCCGTTCACGGTCGCCGCGATCCTCACCCCCGTGCAGTTCGTCCTCGGCGACAACATCGCGAGGCAGGTCTTCCTCAAGCAGCCCATCAAGTTCGCCGCCCTGGAACTGGTCTGGGAGACCGACACGCACGTTCCCGAGTACCTGTTCGGCCGGCTCCAGGAGGACGGCACCGTCAAGGGCGGCATCAAGATCCCCCAGCTCGACTCCATCCTGGCCGGGAAGAGTCCCGACACGAAGGTCACCGGCCTGAGCTCGGTGCCCGCATCCGACCGCCCCACCGCCACCCAGGCGACCATCGCGCACTGGGCCTTTGACATCATGGCGCTCGTCGGCACCGCCCTGATCCTGCTCGCCCTCTGGTACGCCTGGTGCTGGTGGCGCCACCGCGACCTGCCGAAGTCCCCCTGGTTCTTCCGCTGCGCCGCCGTTTCCGGCGTGGCCAGCGTGGTGACCGTGGAATGCGGCTGGATCAGCACCGAGGTGGGCCGCCAGCCCTGGATCGTCTACGAGAACATGCGGGTGTCCGAGGCGGTGACGCCCACCGGAGCCTCCGCCCTGTGGGCCGTGTTCGGTCTCGTCGTCGTGGTCTACCTGCTGGTCTTCGGCTCGCTCCTCGGCGTGGTGCTGAAGATGAGCGGCCGCTGGCGGCTCGCCGACGCCGCGTCCGGCCCCGGACCGGCCGGGGAGCCCGCCGACGACCCGGAGGCGGACACCCCGTACGGCCCGCGTCCCGAACCGGCCGGCGCCGCCCCCGGTGACCACCGAGCACCTGGGAGCGAGCAGTGACCGCGAACGTCGTCGCCTGGATCCTGCTGCTCGTGATCGCCGCCTACGCGTGCGGCGGGGGAGTCGACTACGGCGCCGGGTTCTGGGACCTGTGCGCCGGCGGCGCGGCACGGGGCAAGCGCCCGCGCTGGCTGATCGACCACGCCATGGCACCGGTCTGGGAGGTCAACAACGTCTGGCTGATCTTCGTACTGGTCCTGATGTGGACCGGATTCCCGGAGTTCTTCCAGACGGTGTTCACCGCCCTGTGGCTCCCCCTGGCGCTCGCCGCCGTCGGCATGGTCCTGCGCGGCGCCGGTTTCGCCCTGCGCAAGCCCACCCGCAACCTCGCCGGCCGCCGGATCTACGGCGCCGCCTTCGCCGTCTCCTCCCTGCTCACCCCGTTCTTCCTGGGCGCGGTCATCGGAGGCGTGGCCTCCGGGCGCGTCGCACCGGGCACCGTCGCCTCGGCCCACGCCTGGGCCAACACCACCTCGGTCATGGCCGGCCTGGTGGCCGTCGCCGCCACCGCCTTCCTGGGAGCCGTCTTCCTCTCCGTGGACGCCCGGCGCTTCGGGGCCACCGACCTGATCGGCTACTTCCGCCTCCGGGCCCGGATCGCCGGCTTCGCCCTGCTCGTGGTCGGCGTGATCGGTGTGACGCTGACCGACCCGCAGGCCGCGTACGTCCACCACGGGCTCACCCACGGCGCCGGACTGGCCGCCCTCCTCGCCGCCGTCGCGGCCCTGGTGCTCACCACCTGGCTGGTCTCCGGCCCCGCCTCCGGGTGGGCTCGGTACTCCTCGGTGGCCACCGTGGCGCTGCTGGTCGCCGCCTGGGGACTCGCCCAGCGGCCCTACCTGGTGCCCACGAGCCTGACCGTCCAGGAGGCCGCCGGGGCGAGCGAGCCGCTCCACTGGATGCTCTTCGTCACCGCCGTCGCCCTGGTGCTGATCGGCCCCGCCCTGGTCCTGCTGTACCGCCTCGACACCCGGGGCGTACTGGAACCCCTCACCGAGGAGGACGTCGCCGAATGACGGGAGGGGACGGGGTGCGGTGACCTCCACCCAGGTCCTGGTCGGCACCGCGCTGATCGTCGCCCTCGCCGTGGGCTCCCAGCTGCTGGCGAGCCTCCTGCGGATCCCGGCGATCCTCCTGCTGCTCCCGGCCGGTTTCATCGCGGGCGTCCTGACCGACGACGTCAACCCCGAGAAGCTGCTCGGCGCCGCGTTCTCCCCCCTCGTCTCGCTCGCCGTGGCGGTGATCCTCTTCGACGCCGGACTCGGCCTGGACACCCGCCGGCTGCGGGGCCACACCCGCACCGTCGTGGTCCGGCTGATCTGGCTCGGGGCCCTGCTCACCGCGGTGGCGACAGCGCTGCTCGCCGTCCCCGTCCTCGGCATGTCCACCGGCGCGGCCGTCATGCTGGGCGCGATCCTCGTCGTCAGCGGACCGACGGTGGTCGGACCGCTCCTCGACTTCGTCCGCCCGAGCGAGCGCCTCCAGCGCGTCCTCGTCTGGGAGGGCACCCTGATCGACCCGCTCGGCGGCATCCTCGGGGCGCTCGTCTTCCACGGGGTCCGGGCCGGCGGGCAGCAAGGCCTCGGCAGCCAGGTCCTGGAGTTCGGCGGCAGCGCGGCCGTCGGACTGCTCGGCGGCACCGCCGGAGCGGCGGCGCTCTGGCTGCTGCTGCGCCGCCTCGACCTCGGTGAAGTGCTCGGCACGACGGTCCAGTTCGCCACCGTGGTCGCGGTCGCGGCGGCCTGTGACGCGTTCCGTGACGACACCGGCCTCATCGCCGCCGTCGTCATGGGGATGGCGCTGGCCAACCTGCCGGGGCTGGACATCCCCGCCCGGCGGCCCTTCTTCGAGACGCTGGTCTCACTGATCATCGGCGTGCTGTTCGTCTCCATCTCGGCCACCGTCACCCCGCAGTCCCTCAGCCACGTGGTGCTGCCCGCGCTCGTGCTCGTCGCCGCCCTCGTCCTCGCGGTCAGACCCCTGGTGGCGCTGCTCTCCACGGCCCGGACCGACGTCCCCTACCGCGAGAGGTGGTTCATCGGCTGGATGGCCCCGCGCGGCATCGTCGCCGCGGCCACCGCCTCCACCTTCTCCGTCTCCCTCGTCCAGGCCGGCGTCGCCGGCGCGCAGAAGATCCTCCCGGCCACCTTCATCGTGATCGTCGCCACCGTCATGGTGTACGGCCTCACCGCGCTCCCCGCGGCCCGGCTGCTCGGCGTCCGCCGGTCCGCCCGGTCCCGGCCGCTCCTGGTGGGCGGCGATCCCTGGGTGGTGGAGCTGGGCGGCGCCCTGCGCGCGGCGGGTCTGGACGTACTCATGTGGGCCGGCCTCGACGAGCAGCGCCGGAGCATCAAGGACGCCGGTCTCGGACTGGCCCCGGGCGAACTGCTCGCCGCCGCGACCGGCGCCGGCGCCGAACTCGAAGGCATCACCGACGTACTCCTGCTCACCAGCGAGGACGACTTCAACGCGCTCGCGCTGCTCACCCTCAAGGCGACGGTGAAGGGCCCCGTCCACCGCCTGGAGCCGCCCACCCGCAGCCACGGGGTCATCGCCCCCTACACCGGAGGCGAGGCGCTGTTCTCCCGCGGACTGGGCCGGACCGAGCTGGCCCGCCGGTACGCGGACGGCGCCCGTGTCGTCGCCTTCCGGGTCGAGGGGGACATCCCGCCCGGACACGAGGTGCTGTTCCTGGTGCGCCCGAGCGGACAGCTCCTCGCGGTCACCGACACCACCGTGCCCGTACCGGCGGCCGGGGACACCGCCATCCTGCTGACCCCCGCGGCCGCGCCCGGCCGCGGGTAGGCGCGGCCGCGGCTCAGCGGATGCGTTCGGCGATGAGGTCGCCGACGCGCATCGCGTTGGCGATGGCGGTGAGCGAGGGGTTCACGGCGCCGATGCTCGGGAAGAAGGAGGTGTCCACGACGTAGAGGTTGTCGAGGTCGTGCGCCTTGCAGTCGACGTCGAGCGCCGAGCTGCGCGGGTCGGTCCCGAAACGGACGGTGCCCGCCTGGTGGGCGGTGGCGCCGATCGGCATGCCCTTGTGCAGGTAGAGGCTGTGCGGGAGGAGATGGTGCGGATGCATGCCCAGCTTGCCGAGCATCCCCCGCAGCTTGTGCTGCAGCCGCTTCAGCCCTTCGATGTTGTTCTTCTCGTCCAGTGCCAGGTGGATGTCGCCGTTGTCGTCCAGGGTGACGCGGTTCTCCGGCTGGGGCAGGTCCTCGCCGCACAGCCAGAAGTCCACAGCGTGGTGGGCCAGCACCTCGAACGGCATGTCGGGCGAGGCCATGCCCGCCCAGCGCGGCGCCTCGCCCTTGATCTGGTCCGCGTCGGACTTGCCCAGCATCTGGATGCCGCCGAGCGGGAACTCCCAGTCGTCCGCGCCCAGGTACCAGTCGTTCAGCGCGAGGGTCTTCTGGAACTGCGTGTCGTTCGGCTCGTGCGACACCGCCATCAGGGCCAGGTTGTTGTGCCGCATGTAGTGGCGGCCGACGACGTCCGAGCTGTTGGCCAGCCCGCGGGGGTGCCGCTCGTTCGCGGAACGCAGCAGCAGCGCGGCGGAGTTCACCGCGCCGCAGGCCACCACCACGATGTCGGCGCCGAACCGGGCCTCGGAGCCGTCCTCCAGCTCGGCGACCACCGCGGTGACGGTGCGCCCGGTGTCGTCGGTCTCCAGCTTCCGGACGTTGGCCCCCGTGACCATGTCGACGTTGTCGTGCCTCAGCGCGGGGTCGACGCAGACCACCTGGGAGTCCGCCTTGCCGCGCACCAGGCAGGGGAAGCCGTCCACCCGGTTGCAGCGGATGCACACGCTGTCGTGGGTCGCGCGGCCCTCGGCGTCCTGGGTGAGGTTGACGCCGATGGGCAGGTGGAAGGGGTGCAGGCCGTGGCTCTCCAGGTCGTCGCTGAGCTGCTGGATCCGGGGCTCGTGCAGCACCGGCGGGAGGGCGTACTGGGCGCTGACCGGCCCCTCGCCCGGATCCTCGCCGTGCCGGCCGTGTACGAGGTAGAGGTGCTCCGCCTCCGTGTAGTACGGCTCCAGGTCCTCGTAACGGAGCGGCCAGGCCGGGGAGATGCCGCCGTGGTGGCGCAACTCGCCGAAGTCCTCGGGGCGCAGGCGGAACAGCGCGGCGCCGAAGAACTTGGTGTTGCCGCCGACGTAGTAGTTGACCTCCGGCGGGAAGCGGTCACCGTGCTTGTCGTACCAGAACTCGGGCGCGCGGTACTTGCCCTTGACGAAGACCGCCGTGGACTCCCAGTTGTCGCGCTCCCGTGGGAGGTAGCCGCCGCGCTCCAGGATCAGGACGCGCTTGCCGGTCGGGGCGAGGCGGTGGGCGAGCGTGCCGCCGCCCGCACCGGTTCCGATGACGATGACGTCGTACTGCTGGTTGTCGACCATGGCGGCCACCTCGGTGTCGTGGGTCAGAGGATCGCGATGGGGTTGACGGGTGAACCGGTGGCCCGGGGGAGCCGCAGCGGTGCCACCACGCAGAAGAACGACCAGCGGCCCTCCTCCTCGCAGAGCGGCACCAGGTCCTCGAACTGGAGGTAGTCCAGCAGGTACAGCCCGAGGGCGTGCACGCCCAGTACGTGGACGGGGAACTCCACTCCGTCCGTCAGGCTCGGGGCCGTGTCGTTGTTGCCGTCGCCGCCCAGGGCGGCCACCCGGCGCTCGGCCAGGAGTTCCATCGCCGCCGGGTGCAGCCCGGCCCGGGTCTCGGCCGCGTTCCAGGGACCGGACTCGGTGCGCCGGCGCCGGTGGCCGACCCGGACGAAGAGCAGATCGCCCTCGCCGACCCTGACGTCCTGGCTCCGCTCGGCGGCCAGCAGGTCGGCGGCGGTGACGTGGTCGCCGGGATCGAGCCAGGGCACCCCGCGCAGGCGCGGGATGTCGAGCAGGACGCCCCGGCCGACGATGCCGTCGCGCGCCAGCTCCACGGACAGCGCGGTGGCGCCTTCCGGGGTGAGGGAGGCCGCGGAGACGCCGCCGTGCAGGGTGCCGTTCCAGACGACGTGGCAGAGGGCGTCGAGATGGCTGTCGGCGTCGCCGTGCACGTTCATGCCGAATCGGTCGGTGGCGAAGTGCAGGCCGAGGGCGAGCGCCTCGTCCTCGGAGGGGCCGGTGAGCCGGTGGCCGGCGGGCTGGGGGTTGTCCGGGGCGGACCGGGTCTCGACGGGGGCCGCGAGCGTGACCGTCCGGCCGGAGCGGATCTCGCCCGCGGCGGCCCGGACGCAGGCCGGCGGGATACGGGCCGGCGAGCCGCCGGCGCCCGTCGCCCGGCGGCGGAGGGCGGCGTACAGGGCCTCGAACTCGGCCGGGCTCTGGCGCGGCCCCCGGCCCGGCCGGCTCTCCTGGTCCGTGGACACCTCCGCTCCCGGGTTCACTTCGCGCGTTGCCGGTCGAGGGCCTCGTCCAGGGTGCAGGCCGCGGTGATCAGCGACAGGTGGGTGAACGCCTGCGGGAAGTTGCCGAGTTGCTCGCCGCTGGCGCCCACCTCCTCGGCGAAGAGACCGACGTGGTTGGCGTAGGTGTGCATCTTCTCGAACGTGTACCGGGCCGGCCGCAGCCTTCCGGCCCGCGCCAGCGCGTCCACGTAGAGGAAGGTGCAGAGGCTGAAGGTGCCCTCGGAGCCGCGCAGGCCGTCCGGGGAGGCGGCCGGGTCGTACCGGTAGACGAGGCTGTCGGAGACCAGGGTGCGGTCCATCGCGTCCAGGGTCGACAGCCACGACGGGTCACGGGGGCTGACGAACCCGACCCGGGGCATCAGCAGCAGCGAGGCGTCGAGCACGTCCTGCCCGCCGTAGTGCTGGACGTACGCCCGGTTCGCCTCGCTCCAGCCGTGCTCCATCACCTGCTCCAGGATGGCGTCGCGGGCCTGCGTCCAGCGGTCGGTGTCGGCGGGCCGGCTGAACTCGGCCGCCAGCCGCAGGCCGCGGTCGAAGGCGGACCAGCACATGATCCGGCTGTACGTGAAGTCCTTGCGGCCGCCGCGCGTCTCCCAGATGCCCTCGTCGGGGCGGTCCCAGGAGTCGGCCAGCCAGTCGAGGGTGCTGGACAGCACCTTCCAGCCCCGGAAGCCGGTCTCGGCGGCCACCTCGTGGCCCGCCGACAGGGCGTAGAGCGCCTCGCCGTAGATGTCCAGCTGGAGCTGGTCCGCGGCGGCGTTGCCGAGGCGCACCGGGGCCGAGCCGCGGTAGCCCTCCAGGTGTCCGAGGACCTCCTCGCCGAGCAGGGGTTCCCCGTCGACCCGGTACATGATCTGGAGCGGCTCGCCGGGCTTGCCCGCGCTCTCGCGCAGCCGGTCGCCGAGCCAGCGCGTGAAGGCGGCGGCCTCTTCGACGTAGCCGAGGTCGAGCAGGGACCGGACGGAGAGCGAGCCGTCCCGCACCCAGGTGTAGCGGTAGTCCCAGTTGCGTTCGCCGCCGACCTGTTCGGGCAGGCCCATGGTGGCCGCGGCGACCGGGGCGCCGGTGGGCGCGTAGGTGAGCAGTTTCAGGGTGATGGCGGAGCGGTTGACCATGTCGGGCCAGCGGCCCCGGTAGTTGGAGCCCCGGACCCACTTCTGCCAGAAGTCGACCGCGTCCCAGAGCTGCCCGGTGACACCGTCGACGGTGAGCGGAGCCGGGGGCGCGTCGTCCTTTCCGCAGACGGTGAGCACCGCGGCCGCCGATTCCCCGACCTGTAGCGTGACCGAGCCGCGCAGGTCCTCGCCGTCGCGTTCCAGGGGGAAGGTGCTCTGGAGGAACGCGGTCACGCCGGGTGCCCGGAAGGTGGCGTCGGCGCCGTTCAGTTCGAGGGTGTGGGTGGCCCGGCCGTAGTCGAACCGGGGGCGGCACTCCAGGTCGAAGCGCACGGTGCCCCGCACGGTGCGTGCGGTCCGGATCAGGGTGTGCCGGTCGGCCGCGGTGCGGGCGGTGTTCGGCGGCATCCAGTCGATCACCTCGCCGACGCCGTCGGGCGACATGAAGCGGGTGACCAGGAGGGCCGTGTCCGGATAGTAGAGCTGCTTGCAGCTGGCGTCAGGATCGTCGGGGCCGAGGAGGAAGTACCCTCCCCGGTCGTGGTCGAGCAGTGCGGCGAAGAGGCTGGGCGAGTCGAATCGGGGTGCGGCGAACCAGTCCACCACCCCCCGGGAGGTCACCAGTGCGGCCGTCTGGAGGTCCCCTATGAGGCCGTGCTCGGCTATGGGCGGGTATCGGTCCATGAGCGTCCCCAGATGAGAGAGATCCTTACGACTCACTATCTGTCAGGAACCCCCGATGTGCCTGTTGCGCCGGTTGGTGGGCGGCTGACCTGCGCTAATCGTCCCGGTGGGAATGGTGGGCCCACGGGTGGCGCAGCCGGATCCAGATGTCCCGGGCCTGCCGTCCGGCGGCCGTCCGGCTGCGGGCCACCAGCCGCTCCGCCTCCCCGGGCGTCTCGACCATCGGCCCCGAGCCCCGCAGCGGCTTGCCGGCGGTCTCGTGGAGGAACAGGGTCGACACGAACCCGATGACGCCCGCGGCCATCAGGTAGTACGCCGGGACCATGTCGTTGCCCGTGGCCTCCACGAGCGCCGAGGTGAACAGCGGCGTCGTCCCTCCGAAGAGCGAGACGGAGATGTTGAAGGCGATCGACAGGGCGCCGTAGCGCAGGCGCGTGGGGAAGAGGGCCGGCAGGGTGGAGGCGGCCGTACCGGCGAAACAGACCAGCAGCAGGCCGAGGACGGCGCAGCCCACCGCGGGCAGCAGGACGCCGCCCTCGCGGATGAGCAGGAAGGCCGGGACGGCGAGGACGATCATGGCGACGCTTCCCGTGAGGAAGACGGGCCGCCGGCCCCAGCGGTCGGAGGTGTGCCCCACCGCCGTGATCGTCAGGACCACCAGCAGCATGGTGGCGAGCACCAGGAGCTGCGCCGTGGTGTCGTTCTGGCCGAGGGTGACCGTCATGTACGTCGGCAGGTACGAGGTCACCATGTAGTTGGTGACGTTGTAGAGCAGGACCAGCCCCATGCAGATGAGCACCGCGTGCCAGTGGCGGGTGAAGATCTCCTTGAGGTGTCCCCGGCCGCTCTCGCCGGCGCCCTCGGCGCCCGGCAGGTCGGCCTTCCCCTCCGACGCCGCGTAGGCGGCCTCCTTCTTGAACGCAGGGGTCTCCTCCAGCTTCATCCGCATGTACAGGCCGATCAGACCCAGCGGTCCCGCGATGAAGAAGGGGATGCGCCAGCCCCAGTCCTGCAGCCCCTGCTCGCCCAGGATGAGCGTCAGGACGGTGACGAGACCGGATCCCAGGGCGTAGCCGACGAAGGTGCCGAAGTCGAGCCAGCTGCCGAGGAACCCCCGGCGCTTGTCGGGGGCGTACTCGGCGATGTAGGTGGTGGCGCCGGCGTACTCACCGCCGGTCGAGAACCCCTGGAACAGCCGGCAGACGAGCAGGAGCAGGGGCGCGAGGAAGCCGACGGCGGCGTAGGTGGGCAGGAAGCCGACGGCGAAGGTGCTCGCCGCCATCATGATCATGGTGGCGGCGAGCACCTTCTGCCGGCCGATACGGTCGCCCAGCGGTCCGAAGACCAGTCCGCCGAGCGGGCGGACCAGGAAGGCCGCGGCGAAGGTGGCGAAGGCGGCGACCACCTGGGCACCGGGGGAGCTCGACGGGAAGAAGACCTTGCCCATCGTCCCGGCCAGATAGGCGTACACACCGAAGTCGAACCACTCCATGGTGTTGCCCAGCGCGGCGGCGGTCACGGCGCGGTGCACCTGCGGCCGGTCCGAGACCGTCACGTCCTCGCTGCTGAGGGCCTTCTTGCGACGGCGGAGCAGCGTGCGCAGCATCCGGTCCGTCGCCGGATGGCCACGGCGCGGGGGCGGTGGGCGGCGCGATGGTCCTGCCATGGTGACGCCCTTTCTGCCTGGTCCGCGGCTGTCGCGTCGATCCCTGATTCTCCGTCCGCCGCGCGGATCCGGCATCCCGGCGGGGCCGTCCGCATGAAGACCGCCCGGCCCCGTTGGCCCGCCGGTGGTTCAGGAACCCGCCGGACCGGGGCCGTGGGCGGCCGCGCGCCGGGACGCCGCGGCGTCCGTCACGTCGAGGAACACCCGGTCCAGCTCCGGCCAGCGGGCCTTCAGCTCGCCCCGGATGCGGACCATCGCGTCCTCGACGGTCTCGCTGTCGTACCCGGCCGTCAGGTCGACGGACGCGGCCAGCAGCGCCGAGTCCGGCCCCAGGCGCATCGTGAGCAGCGAGGGGACCGAGTCGATCTCCGGCTGCCGCCGCAGCAGCTCCTTCACCTCGCGCTGCAGCGCGGGATCGGCCGCCTCGCCGATCAGCTGGGCCCGGGCCCCCTTGCCGAGCACGTACGCCACGTAGACCAGCAGGACGCCGATCAGGATGGAGGCGGCCGCCTCGTACGCCACCTGCCCGGTCACCATGTGGAGGGCCATCCCGGCCATCGCCAGCAGCACGCCCGCGCAGGCCGTGCTGTCCTCCGCCAGGACGGTCCGCAGCGCCGGATCGCGCCCTTCCCGGATCTCCTCGGCCGTGCTGCGCCCGGCGGCCGCCGCCGCGGCGCGGACCTGACGGACCGCGCGGACCAGCGAGGCACCCTCGGCGAGCAGCGCCACGAAGAGCACGGCCAGCCCGATCAGATAGCCCTCGTGGGATTCGGAGGCGCCGGAACGGAAGGCCTCGATGCCCTGGAACACCGAGAAGCAGCCTCCGGTGACGAAGATGCCCACCGCGGCGAGCAGGGACCAGAAGAAGCGCTCCTTGCCGTAGCCGAAGGGGTGCCGCCGGTCGGCCGGGCGCCGGCTGCGCTTGACCGAGGCCAGCAGGAACACCTCGTTGAGACTGTCGGCCACCGAGTGGGCGGCCTCCGACAGCAGCGCGGGAGAGGCGGCGACGATGCCGCCGATGCCCTTGGCCACGCAGATGACCAGGTTGGCCGCGAGGGCCACCCACACCGTGAAACGGGTCTCGGTGTCCCGTTCGGCCGGGGTCGGCCCGGATTCGCTTCGCTCGGGCTGGACGCGCTCGGGCTGGGACATGCACCCTCCGTGGGCCGGAACCGTACGGGATCCCTGGTGGGCCATCCCGTACCCCCGCGCCTGCCCCTGGCCCGGCCGCCCAAGCAGACGGGATCGGGCGAGACCGGCCCATTCCCCCGCCGACGGGGGTGATCATGACGTATCCGGGTAGCCCCAGAGCGTGATCACGGTTGGCGTCGAAGAAGAGTACTTGCTGGTGGACCCGGACACCGGGGTCCCCGCACCGCTCGTGGAGGACGTACGCCGCACGGCCGGCCTCGGGCCGCTCGCCGAGCGCGGCGAGGTCCAGGACGAGCTGCTCCAGGCCCAGGTGGAAGTGGCCACCCCGGTGTGTTCGAGCCTGGAGGAGGTCGGGGGCCACCTGCTGCGCCTGCGCCACGCGATGGCCTCGGCGGCCGAGGCGAACGGCTGCCGGATCGCCGCCACCGGCGCCGCGCCGGTCCGGGGCCCCAGCCCCGTACCGGTGACTCCGACACCGCGCTACCTGAGGATGGAGGGGGACGCCCGGCAGCTGGTCGACGAGCACCTGATCTGCGGGATGCACGTGCACGTGGCGGTCCCCGACCCCGAGACCGGCGTGGCGGTGCTGAACCGGATCCGGTATCGGCTCCCGACGCTGCTCGCGATGTCGGCCAACTCGCCCGTGTGGGACGGGCATGACACCGGCTTCGCGAGCTGGCGGACCATCGTGTTCGGCCGCTGGCCCGTCAGCGGACCCCCGCCGCGCTTCGCGGGGCACCTCGACTACGAACAGCGCCTGGAGGCGCTGGTGGCGTCCGGGGTGATCCCCGACCGGGGCCAGGTGTACTGGCAGGCCCGGCTCTCCGACCGCTACCCCACCGTCGAGGTGCGGTGCTCCGACGTGCAACTGCGGGCCGACGACGCGGTGATGCTCGCCGGCATCGTCCGCGCCCTGGTCGCCACGGCCATCGCCGAGGAGAAGGCGGGCGTCCCGGCGCCCCCGTGCGCGCCGGAGCTGGTGCGCGCGGGCACCTGGCACGCCGCCCGGTACGGCCTGAACAGCACCCTGCTGGATCCGCTGGGCCATCCGCACACCAGCGGCGACGTGCTGTGCTCGCTGCTGCTCCACATCACCCCGGCCCTGGAGGAGGCGGGTGACTTCCGGCAGGTGAGCGCCCTCGTCCACCGGCTCTTGCAGGAGGGCACCCCCGCCGACCGGCAGCGCCGCGCCCTGACGGAGGGCGGGCTGCCGGGGCTGCTCGGCCTGATCACCGGGGCGACCGCGTCCGACTGAGGGGAGCGCGCCCGGCCGGGACGCGCGCCGCCCGGGGCCCGGGGGTCAGCCGAGGTGCGCGGTGGGCCTGCCGTCCACGTAGGTCTCCAGTACCTCGATGTCCCCGATCCGCGAGGTCTCCACCCGGCGCGGATCGTCGCCCAGCACCACCAGGTCCGCCCGCTTGCCCGGGCTCAGGCTGCCCGCGTCGTCCTCCCAGTGGCAGGCGAACGCGCCGGCGGCGGTGTACGCGTACAGCGCCTCCTCCACGGTGATCGCCTCGGCCGGGCCGATCGGCTGTCCCGAGGCGGAGGCCCGCTCCACCATGAACTGGACGGCGCGCAGCGGGGAGCCGTCCGTGACGGGGCGGTCGGAGCTGCCCACCAGGGTGACGCCCCGGTCGAGGAAGCCCCGGCCCCGGTACATCCACGGGGCGCGCTCCGGGCCCATGATCGCCGCGTAGTCGTCGCCGAAGGAGCGCAGGAAGTGCGGCTGCACCACCGCGCTGACCCCGAGGGCGGCGAAGCGCGGCAGCTGGTCGGGGCGGATCAGCCCGGCGTGTTCGATGCGGTGCCGGGCGCCCGGGCGGGGCCGTAGCCGCTGGGCCCGCTCCAGGGCGTCGAGGGCGAGGTCCGCGGCGCGGTCGCCGATGGCGTGCACCGCCAGCTGCCATCCGGCGAGATGGCCGGCGACGATCAGGTCGGTGATCCGCTCCGGGGCGTCCTGGAGTTCGCCCGCGCCGTCGGACCCCTCGTACGGGCTGGTGAGCGCGGCCGTACGGGCCATCATGCCGCCGTCGGTGTAGATCTTGAGGGCGCCTAGGGACAGCCAGTCGTCCCCGAATCCGGTCCGCAGCCCGAGGCCGAGCGCCCGCGGGATGCCGTCGGCCGGGTGGGCGGCGACCGGGTGCAGGGTGTCCCCGGCGGCCATCAGCTGCACGCGCAGCGGCAGCCGGCCCCGGTCGCGCAGCAGTTGGTACGCCCCCGCCTCGACCGGGCTGTGGCCGAGCAGCCCGCCGCCGATGCCGGCCTCGGCGCAGGCGGTGATGCCCTCGGCCAGGCACTGCCGGCCGGCGCGCTCGATCGCGCCGGCCAGCTCCTCCTGGGAGTACGGCAGCCGCAGCCGCCGGGCGGCGGTCATGGCGCTCTCGGCGAGGAAGCCCTGCCCGTCGGCGGCCGGGGCGGGGAGCAGGTCCAGGACGGCGCTGTTGACCACGCAGCCGTGCCCCGAGTCGTGGATCATGAACACCTTGCGGCCGTCGCTGACCTCGTCCAGTTCCGCGGCGGTCAGGTGGCGGCCCAGCGCCCGCTGGTCGTATCCGGCGACGTCCACCCAGGCGCCCTCGGGCCGGTCCGCGACGGCCCGGGCCACCACGGCCAGGATGTCCTCGGCCCGGGTGCAGGGGGCCACGCTCGGGGCGGCCGCCTTCAGGCCCGTCCAGGCGAGGTGGACGTGGCTGTCGATGAACCCCGGGAGCACGGTGGCGCCCTGGAGGTCGACGACCTCGCGGGCGGGCAGACCCGTGACGGCCCCGTCGAGCCCGACGACGCGGCCGCGCCAGATGCCGAGGTCACGGGCGACGGGGTGGGCGGGGTCCATGGTGATGACGTGCGCGTTGGTCAGCCGCGTGTCGAGCATGGGAGTCGGGTCCTCAGGGTGTGTGTGCCACGGATTGCGGATTCACCTGGTGCCCCGGACCCGTGAAGTGGCGGGTGCGGGCGGTGGGGATCATCAGCGGGGTACCGGTCTCCGGGTCCTCGATGATCCGGCAGGGCAGACCGAAGACCTCCCGGACCAGCTCGGCCGTCATGACCGTCGAGGGGTCCCCCTCGGCGGCGATCGTGCCTCCGGGTTTCATGACCACCAGGTGACTGGCGTACCGGCAGGCCTGGTTGAGGTCGTGCAGCACGGCGACGATGGTGTGCCCGCGGCGCTCGTGCAGGTCGGCGCAGAGGTTGAGGACCTCCACCTGGTGGGCGATGTCCAGGTAGGTGGTCGGCTCGTCCAGCAGCAGTACGGAGGTCTGCTGGGCGAGCACCATGGACAGCCAGACGCGCTGGCGCTGGCCGCCGGAGAGGTCGTCCACGGGGCGGTCCGCGAGCTCCAGTACGCCGGTCTGCCCCATGGCCTCGACGACGGCGGCCTCGTCCTGCGGCGACCACTGCTTGAGCATCCGCTGGTGCGGGTAGCGGCCGCGGGCCACCAGGTCGCCGACCGTGATGCCGTCCGGCGCGGTGGAGGTCTGCGGGAGCAGGCCGAGCCGGCGGGCGACCTCGCGGGAGCGGTAGGAGGCGATGGCCGCCCCGTCCAGGTAGACCTCGCCCGCCTTGGGCTTCAGCATCCGGGCGAGCGCCTTCAGGAGGGTGGACTTGCCGCAGGCGTTGGGGCCGATGATCACGGTGAAGGAGCGGTCGGGGATGACGACCCCGAGGCCGGTGGCCACGGTGCGTTGCTCGTAGCAGAGGGTCAGGCCCTCGGCCCGCAGCCGGGCCGTCGGGGCCGGTTCTGTCCGGGCGGCCGGTTCCCCCTCCGGTGAGGGGGAGGCGTCCGGAGCGCTCGTACGTGTCATGCGCGGCTCTTTCGCGACTCGGTGACCAGCAGCCAGATGAGGTAGAGCCCTCCGATGGTGCCGGTCGCCGTACCGACCGGCAGGAGGGCGGGGGAGAAGACGCGCTGCACCACGAGGTCGCTCACGGCCAGCAGGACGGCGCCCATCAGGGCGGCCGGGACCAGCCCGGATCCCGGGGAGCGGATCAGCTTGCGGGAGAGCTGGGGCGCCGCCAGCGCGATGAACCAGATCGGCCCGGTCACCGCGGTGGCGAACGCGGCCAGCGCCACGCTGATCAGGAGGAGGGCGGTGCGGCTGCGGGCCACGTCCACGCCGAGGGCCATCGCCGTGTCGTCCCCCATCTCCACCATGGTCAGCCGGCCGCCGAGGAGGAAGGTGGGCGGCAGCAGGACCGCCACCGCGAGCCCGACCGCTGTGGCGTGCTCCCAGGTGCGGTTGCCCAGGCTGCCGATCAGCCAGGCCTGCGCCTCCAGTGCCTCCTGCCAGGAGGCCCGGGTGATCAGGTACGAGTTGACGGCGAGCAGCAGCGCGCTGACGCCGATGCCCATGACGACGAGGCGGAACCCCTGGACGCCCCCGCCGAACACCAGGAGGTAGACGGCGAGGGCGGTGCCCAGTCCGCCGATCAGGGCGCCGAGGACGATCTGGGTCATGCTGCCGTGCAGGACGACGATGACGACCAGCGCGCCGGTCGCCGAACCGTTGGTGAAGCCGATGATGTCCGGGCTGCCCAGCGGGTTGCGCGTCAGGCTCTGCAGGACGGCCCCGCTCACGGACAGGGCGGAGCCGACGCACAGGGCGGTCACCAGGCGGGGCATGCGCAGGGTGTTGACGATGAAGTCGGCGCCGCCGGAGCCCTTGCCGGCCAGGGCCCGGAGCACCTCGGGGACCGGGAGGGCGAAGTCGCCGGTGGTCAGCGAGACCAGCACGACCGCCACCAGTACGACGGCCAGCGCCGCGGTGACGGCCAGCGAACGGCCGTGGAAGCGCAGGGAGACACGGCCCCGGCGGCTGCGTACGACCCGGCCGGTGACCACCCGGGGGCGGGCGCCGGGCCGGCCGGCCGGTGCGGGCGGAGCGGAGGTCCTCGCCTCCGGAGCGGGGCTCACAGCATGACCAGCTTCCGGCGGCGGCACAGGACGAGGAAGAGCGGCGCCCCGATGAACGCGGTGACGATGCCCACCTGTACCTCCCCGGGCGCCCCGAGCACCCGGCCCAGCACGTCCGAGCCGATCAGCAGGACCGGCGCCAGCAGCATCGAGTACGCCATCACCCAGCGCTGGTCGGGGCCGACCACGAAGCGCGCCACGTGCGGGACCACCAGGCCGACGAAGCCGATCGGCCCGGCGGCGGCGGTCGCCGCCCCGCACAGCAGCATCACGGAGACGACCCCGAGGACTCGGGTGCGGCCGATGTTCACCCCCAGGGCCCTGCCCAGCTGTTCGCCCATGGCGAGGGCGTTGAGGGAGGGGGCCAGCAGCAGCGCGAGGACCAGCCCGGTCACGACGAAGGGCGCGATCACCCACACCACGTCCATCCGGCGGCCGGCGAGCGCGCCCACCGTCCAGAAGCGGAACTGGTTGAAGGCCCGGGGATCGAGGAGCAGGACGGCGGAGTTGAAGGCGTACAGCACCGCGGTCACCGCCGCCCCGGCGACCACCAGCCGGTCGGGGGTGGCCAGTTTGCGGCCCGCCGAGCCCAGCAGGTAGACGGCGACCGAGGCGAGGGCGGCTCCGGCGAAGGCGAACCAGACGTAGCCGAGGGCCGAGCCGACGCCGAGGAAGGCGATGGCCACCACCACGCCCGTCGAGGCCCCGAGGCTCACGCCCAACAGGCCGGGATCGGCCAGCGGGTTGCGGGTCAGGGCCTGCATGAGGGCGCCCGACAGGCCGAGGGCGATGCCCACCAGCAGGCCGAGCACGGTCCGCGGGATCCGGTAACTGTGGATGATCACGGAGGTCTGTGACCCGTCGGGGTTCCACAGCACGCTCCAGGTGGAGGTGAACGGGATGTCCCGGGTGCCCAGCCAGACGCTGAGCAAGGAGATCAGGATGAGCGCGGCGAGGGCGACGAGCAGGCCCGCGCCGCGCAGGGCGGTCACGGCGGTCCTGCGCGGGGCCGGGGCGGCCGCCTCCGCGGCGCCGCTCCCGGCCGTCGCCCGGGTCTCGACCGACAACACGGCTCCCCTCGGCGACCTTTGGTTCGCGAAGCGATAACTTAGGTGAGGCTAACCGAATGAACTCGACAGGGTCAACGGCCTTGCAGACCTGGGCAGTCCGGGTGAGTGAGGTGGATTCGCACCCGGTTCCGAGTCTCGAACATTAGAGTAGCCTTACCTAACTAGAGGCCACTTCGGAGGTCCCGCATGGCTGAGGGAAGTCCACCCGGAGGCTCCGTCCTCCGGCGCGCGATCAGCGGGCAGCGGCGCCGGGTCGCCGCCGCCTCGCTCCTCGGTACGACACACCAGGCGTGCGAGGCCATGGTGCCCGTCGTCATCGGCGTCATCATCGACCGGGCCGTGGCCACCGGATCCACCACCGCGCTCCTGCGCTGGCTGGGGATCCTCGCCGCGCTGTTCCTCCTCCTGTCCACCTGCTACCGCACCGCGGCCCGCATCACCGACGGCTCCGGCGAACTCGCAGCCCACCGCCTGCGCACCGAACTCGCCGCCCGGATCCTCGACCCCCGCGGCGGCGCCGACACCGGCCGGCTCCCCGGCGCGCTCACCGCCATGGCCACCGGCGACGCCGCCCGGGTGGGAGCCGTGGTCGCCGCGCTCCCGTACTTCGTCGCCGCCCTCGCCGGACTCGCCGTCAGCGCCGTCGCCCTGCTGCGCGTCTCGGTCCCCCTCGGCCTGCTCATCCTGCTCGGAGTGCCCCCGCTGCTCTGGCTCGGGCACCGCATCAGCCTTCCGCTGGAGCGGCGCAGCGAGGCCGAACAGGAGCGGGCCGCGCACGCCTCCGGAGTCGCCGCCGACCTCGTCGCCGGACTGCGCGTGCTCAAGGGCATCGGCGCCGAACAGGCCGCCGTGGCCCGCTACCGCCGCACCAGCCAGGACTCCCTCGCGGCCGCCCTGCGCGCGGCCCGCAGCCGCTCCCGGCACGACGGGGCGATCCTCTCCCTGACCGGAGTCTTCATCGCCGTCATCGGCCTGGTCGGCGCCCGCCTGGCGATGGACGGCTCCCTCAGCGTCGGCGAACTCGTCGCGGCCGTGGGCCTGGCCCAGTTCCTCCTCGGGCCGTTCCAGCTCCTGACCTACGTCAGCGGCGAGTTCGCCCAGGGCCGCGCCTCCGCCGAGCGGATCGGCGAGGTGCTCGGCTGCGCACACGCCGTGCCCGCCGGAACCGCCGCCCTGCCCCGCCCGGTCACCGGAGGACTGCGGCTGCGCGGACTCTCGTACGGCGCCCTGCGCGGGATCGACCTCGACATCGAGGAGGGCAGCCTGGTCGGCGTCGTCTCCCCGGACCCGGCCGCCGCCACCGACCTGCTGCTGTGCCTGGGCCGCGAGAGCGACCCCGACGAAGGCACCGTCGAGCTCGGCGGGATCGCCCTCTCCCGCCTCGACCCCGACGCCCTGCGGCACGCCATCCTCGTCGCCCACCACGACGCCGACCTGTTCGAGGCCACCCTGCTGGACAACGTACGGGCCGGAGCGGACACTCCGGAAGCGGACCTCGCGCCCGTGCTCACCGCCTCCACCACCGACGACGTGGCCCGCGCCCTGCCCCGCGGCGTGCACACCCCGCTCGGCGAACGCGGCCGCTCCCTCTCGGGCGGACAGCGCCAACGGGTCGCGCTGGCCAGGGCCCTGGCCGCCGACCCGCACGTCCTGGTGGTGCACGACCCGACCACCGCCGTGGACACCGTCACCGAATCGCTGATCGCCGGCCGGCTGCGCGAGCTGCGGCGGGGCCGCACCACCCTCCTCGTCACCACCAGCCCGGCGCTGCTCGCCGTCACCGACCGGGTCGTCGTCATCGGTGACGGCGCCGTCACCGCCGACGGCCACCACCGGGAACTCGTCTCCGCCGACGCGGCCTACCGCTCGGTGGTGCTCGTATGAACCCGACGACGGAACCCGGAGCCGTGCCCGCTGCTGCTGCCGCTGCCGCCGGGCCGGCCGGTGACGCCGGCGAGCGCGCCATCCTGCCCGTCGCCACCGGAGCGCAGACCCTCGCCGCCGTCGGCCAACTGCTGCGCGGCCGCCGCCTCCAGGCCCTCACCGCCGCCGCCGTCCTGATCCTCGGCACCGGCATCGGCCTGCTCACCGCGCCGCTCCTGGGCCGCATGGTCGACCTGGTGGCCGGGCACCGGGGCACCGCCTCCCTGACCCTCCCGATGATCCTCCTCGTCGCCGTGGCCGTCGGCCGCGGCGTCGCCACCGCCATCGGCGGCTCCCTCGTCGCCCGCCTCGGTGAGACCGTCCTCGCGGGACTGCGCGAGCGGTTCGTCGAACGGGCCCTGAACCTCCCGCTGGAACGCGTGGAACGGGCCGGCTCGGGCGACCTGACCTCCCGGGTGACCGGCGACGTCACCCTCGTCACCCGGGTCGTGCGCCACGCCCTGCCCGAGTTCACCACCGCCCTGCTCACCATCGCGCTGACCCTCCTCGGACTCGCCGTGCTCGACTGGCGGTTCCTGCTCGCGGTCCTGCCGGCCGTCCCCGTCCACGTCCTCACCGTCCGCTGGTACATCCCGCGCGCGGTCCCCGTGTACGCCGCGCACCGGGTGGCGAGCGGGGCGCTCCAGCACCAGCTTCTCGACAGCGTCGGCGGCGTCCGCACCGTCCGGGCGTTCCGTCTGACCGGCCGGCACACCAGGCTCCTGGAGGAGCGCTCGCGGGAGGCCGTCGACCTGGCCCTGCGCGGGATCCGGCTGGTCTCCGGGTTCTTCTCCCGCCTCAACCTTGCCGAGTTCATCGGACTCGCCGCCATCCTGGTCACCGGCTTCCTGCTGGTCGGCGACGGTTCGGTGAGCATCGGCACCGCGACCGCCGCCGCGCTGTACTTCCACAGCCTCTTCAACCCCGTCAACGCGGCCCTGTTCCTCATCGACGACGCCCAGTCCGCCGGGGCCGGCCTCGCCCGGCTCGTCGGCGTCAGCGCCCTGCCCGCCGAACCGGGCCCCACCGGGGCCGCCGAACCGGCCGACGCCTCCGTACGGGTACGGGCGCTGAGCCACGCCTACACGCCCGGACACCCGGTGCTGAGCGAGGTCGACCTGGAGGTCCGCGCCGGGGAACGGGTGGCCCTGGTCGGCGCCAGCGGAGCCGGGAAGACCACCCTGGCGAAGCTGATCGCCGGGGTCCACCGGCCGGCCGGCGGCTCCGTGGAGCTCGGCGGGGCCGACACCCGCGCGCTCGGCCCGGCGGGCGTACGGCGGACCGTGACCCTGATCAGCCAGGAGGTCCACGTCTTCGCCGGGCCCCTGGCCGAAGACCTGCGGCTGGCCCGGCCCGGGGCGAGCGACGCGGAGATCGCCGCCGCGCTCGCCCGGGTCGACGCCCTCGCCTGGGTGGAGGCGCTGCCGGAGGGAGCCGCCACCGTGGTCGGTGAGGGCGGGCACCGGCTCACGGTGACCCAGGCCCAGCAGCTGGCCCTGGCCCGCCTGGTGCTCGCCGATCCGCCGGTGGCGATCCTGGACGAGGCCACCGCCGACGCCGGGAGCGCCGGCGCCCGCACCCTGGAAGCGGCCGCGCTGCGCGCCCTGGAGGGGCGGACCGGCCTGCTGGTCGCCCACCGCCTCCCGCAGGCGGCGACCGCCGACCGGATCGTCGTCCTGGACCGGGGGAGGGTCGTCGAGACCGGCACGCACGCCGAACTCGTCGCCGCGGGAGGCCGGTACGCGGCTCTCTGGGCGGCCTGGTCGGACAGCCGCCGCCCCGGCCCGGCGCCGGGCGCGGTCCCACGGCCCCGCCCCAGCGGGGGCGAGGCCTGACGCCACGCCACCGGCGGCCGGGCCGCCGCGGCGAGCCCGGCGAACGTGCCGTCGGCGGCGAGGGAGGCGCGCCGTACCTGCGGGCGGGCCCGCGCACGACCTGGGGCTTCGGGTCCGGGCCGGCGCGCCGCCAGACCATGTCGTTGACCCGGACGAGGACCGACACCACGTCCGGGCGGCAACGAGCACGTCCGTCTGCCAGCGGGCTCGCCCGCGACGCGCAGCGGGTGGCCGAAGCCGAGACCGGCCTCGCTCTCCAGCCGTTGGCAGCCGGTGGTCGAATCGCCGGTGAACACCACACTCCCCGAGGGGGTCGCATCGCGGACCGGCGGCCGGACGGGTTTGCCCGGCCGGCCTCCGCAACGCTGCCAAGCCGCGCCCCCGGCACCCCGGTTAACGCCTCACCGGTTCACGCCTCCCCGGTGCTCGTGCACATGAGCGCGAACAGCTCCGAGAGCGGCCGGCGCGGGTCGGCGGTCACCTGTCCGATCAGCGTGTGGAGTTCCCCGGCGAGCCGCCGGGCCTTGGCCGTGCCGAGGAGCTCGGTCGCGTGGATCAGCTCGCCGTGCACCGGGCCGTCGTCGCGCGGCTCGTAGAAGCTGAGGGTCAGCTCCGCCGCCGTGCGGGCGGCCGGTACGGCGTGGAAGGAGCCCATGCCGCCCTCCAGTTCGCCCAAGTCCGCCTGCTCGTGGTGCACCACCGTCACCTGCGGCCCCCCGGGTGCCAGCCCGGCCGCGCGGGCCACCTCGTCGTACGGCACCTCCTGGCGGTCCAGCGCGCTCAGTGTCGTCTCCCGCACCCGCGCCAGCAGCTCCCCGAAGGACGGGTCGCCCCCGGTGTCGGTGCGCAGCACCACCGTGTTCAGGAAGCAGCCCACCAGCGGGGCGAGCCGCTCGTCCGGCCGGCCCGCGACCATGGTCGCGATCGGCAGGTCGGTGCCCGCGCCGTGCGCGGTGAGCAGGGCCGCCAGCGCCGCGTGCAGCACCATGAACATGCTGGTCCCGGTCTCCCGGGCCAGCGCGTCCACCGCGGCGTGCAGGGGCGCGTCGAGGACGAAGGGCACCCGGCCGGCGGTGTACCCCGACGGGCCGGCACCCGCCGGGCGCGGCCGGTCCGTCGGCAGGGCCAGGGCCCGGGGCGCGTCCCGCAGCGCCTCGCGCCAGTAGGCGAGCTGCCGCCCGCCGACGCCGTCGGGGTCGGCGAGGTCCCCGAGCACCTCCCGCGCCCAGTGCGCGTAGTCGGCGTACGTGACCGCCAGCGGCTCCCAGTCGGCCGCCCGGCCCGCCGCCCGGGCCTCGTACGCCCGGGTCAGGTCCCGGAACAGCGGCACCACCGACCACTCGTCGACGGCCAGGTAGTGCGAGGCCAGGAGCAGGGCCTCGGTCCCGTCCGGGGCCCTCAGCAGCCGGGCCCGCAGCGGGGCCTCGACCGTCAGGTCCGGGGCCTGCGCGGCGAGTTCGGCCAGCCGGGCGTCGAGATCGCCGCAGTGCTCGACGGTCAGCACGGGCGGCCGTGCGGCGGGCCGCAGCTGGAGCCCGCCGTCCCCGTGCTCCACGAAGGAGGTCCGCAGCGGGGCGTGCCGCTCCACCACGTCGCCCAGCGCCGCGGCCAGCGTGCCGGGGTCCAGCGCGCCCGCCGAGCGCAGCGCGAGCGCGCTGTCGAAGCCGGGCCGCTGCCGGTACGCCCGCCACTGGGCGCCCTGCACCGGCGCGGCCGGCGCCTCCCGGGCACCCTCTCCGCCCCCGCTCCCGTCCCCGCCGCCCGCGCGCAGCGGCGGCCGGGCCGTCCTGGCGCCGCCCAGCCGCTCGGCGATCCCGCTCACCGTCAGGGCGTCGAAGACGTCGCGGATGCTCAGCTCGACCCCGAACTCGGCCCGGATCAGGCCCAGCAGCCGCATGGCCGCCATCGAATGGCCGCCCAGCGCGAAGAAGTTGTCGTGGACGCCCACCTCCGCCAGCTTGAGGATCCCGCCGAACAGCCCCGCCAGCCGGGCCTGGGTGGCATCGGCGGGGCGGGCGTCACCGGTCATCCCCGACCAGTCCGGCGCGGGCAGCGCCTTGCGGTCGAGCTTCCCGTTGGGCGTCAGCGGAAGCGGGCCGTCCAGCGGTACCACGAGGGCCGGCACCATGTACTCGGGGAGCAGGCCGGCCGTGTGCGCCCGCAGCGCCCGCGCGTCGAGCTCGCCGCGCTCCGGCACGGCGTACCCCACCAGGCGCACGATGTCCCCGTCCCGGTCGGCCAGTACGGCCGCCTGGGCCACATCGGGGTGCGCGGCGAGGGCGGCCTCGATCTCGCCGAGCTCGATGCGGAAGCCGCGGATCTTCACCTGGTTGTCGACCCGGCCCAGGAAGTCCAGGTTGCCGTCGCGCCGCCACCGGGCCCGGTCCCCGGTGCGGTACATCCGGCCACCGGGCGGACCGAACGGGTCGGCGACGAACCGCTCGGCGGTCAGCCCGGGCCGGCCGAGGTAGCCGCGGGCCAGCCCGCGCCCGGCCACGTACAGCTCGCCCGCCACGCCCGGGGGGACCGGCGAGAGGGTCGCGTCGAGCACGTGGCAGCGGGTGTTGGGGTCGGGGCGGCCGATCGGCACGCGCCCGCCGGGCCGTCCGCCGGCCTCCCGCGCCGGCCACAGCGTGGAGTTCACGGTGGCCTCGGTCAGCCCGTAGGCGGCGATGAGGTTGACCCGGTCCCAGCGCGCGAAGAGGTCCGGCGGCACGGTCTCGGTGCCCACCAGGATCGTCGACCCGTCGGGCAGTTCGCAGCCGGCGGGCAGCGCGGACACCAGGGAGGGAGGCAGGATCATGTGGGTGATCCCCTGTTCCGCGAGGAAATCGGTGAGCGCGGGCCCCGCGACCCGCGCCTCGTCGGGGACGAGCACCAGCCGGCCGCCGTGGCACAGGGCCATCGCCAGCTCGAACACGGCGACGTCGAAGCCGATCGAGGCGAACTGGAGCACCCGGCTGTCGGGGCGCAGCCCCATCCGGTCCACCGCGGTGGCGACCAGGCTGGCGATGCCCTCGTGCGGGACGGCCACGCCCTTGGGGCGGCCGGTGGAACCCGAGGTGTAGATCACGTACGCGGCGCCGTCCAGCGGTACGGGAGGTCCCTCCACCGGGGTCGGGGGCAGCCCGTCGAGTTCGGCCGCGGCCCCGGGAGAGTCGAGCAGGACCACCGCGACCCCCGGGGCCGCGGGGATCTTCCCGGCGACGGACTCGGTCGCGACGACCAGCACGGCACGCGAGTCCCGGACCATGTAGGCCAGCCGGTCGGCGGGATGGGCGAGGTCGAGCGGCAGGAACGCGGCGCCGAGCTTGAGGGCGGCGAGCACCGTGGCGACCATGTCGGCGGAGCGGGGCACGGCCACGCCGACCACGCTCTCGGCGCCGACCCCGTGCCGGGCCAGCAGCCGGGCGATCCGGTTGGACCGGGCGTCGAGCCCGGCGTAGCTGAGCGTCACGGACCGGTCCACGACGGCGGGGGCGCCGGGCCGCTCCGCGAGCCGCCGCGCGAACAGCCCGGGCAGGGAGTCCTCCTCGACGGCCCGGTCCGTGGCGTTGAACCCCTCCAGGACCAGCGCGCGCTCCCCGGCGTCCATGATCTCCAGCCGGGACACCGGCAGAGCCGGATCGGTGGCCGCCGCCGTGACCAGCCGCCGCAGCCGTTCGCCGAGCAGCTCGGCGCTCTCCCGGTCGAACAGCTCGGTGGCGAACTCCAGCCGGCAGCCGAGCGCACCGGCATGGTCAGCGGCAGCGGCGCCCGTGTGCTCGGTGAAGCTGAACACCAGGTCGAACTTGGCGGAGCTGATCCTGAACGGCACGTACTCCACGGCCAGCCCGGGCAGGGCCGGTTCCTCGCCGGTGCGGTGGTGGTAGCCCACCATCACCTGGAACAGCGGGTTGCGGGCCAGCGAGCGGGTCGGGTTCAGCCGCTCCACCACCGCTTCGAACGGCACGTCGGCGTGCGAGAACGCCGCCAGTGCGGTGTCGCGCACCCGCGACAGCAGCTCGCCGAAGCCGGGGTCCCCGCCGAGGTCGGTGCGGAGCACCAGCGTGTTGACGAAGAAGCCCACCAGGTCGTCGAGCGCCTCGTCGCCCCGCCCCGCGATGGGCGAGCCGACCGGGATGTCGCTGCCGGCGCCCATCCGGTGCAGCAGCGCGGCGACGGCCGCGTGCACCACCATGAACATGCTGGCGTTGTGCTCCCGGGCCAGCCGCCTGAGCCCACGGTGGGTCCCGGGGTCGAACGCGATGTCCAGCTCGCCGCCCGTGAAGGCGGGCCGGGCGGGCCTGGGCCGGTCGGCCGGCAGCTCGGTCTCCTCCGGTGCCCCTTCCAGCGCGCCCTGCCAGTACGCCAGTTGCCGGGCGGCGAGGCTCCCCTCGTCGTCGGCGTCACCGAGCAGGCGGCGCTGCCACAGCGCGTAGTCCGCGTACTGCACGGGCAGCGGCTCGAAGTGCGGCCGCCCGCCCGCGAGCCGGGCGGCATAGGCGGTGGCCAGATCGCCGAGGAAGGGGCGGTCCGACCACTCGTCGGTGGTGATGTGGTGCAGCAGCAGGACCACCACGTGGTCCTCGGGGCCCACCGCGAAGACCGAGGCGCGGAGCGGGAGTTCGGCGGAGAGGTCGAAGGGACGGCGCACGGCGGCGTCGATCAGGGCGGGCAGTTCCTCCTCGGCGGCGCGGGCCACCTCCACGACCGGCCGGGCCTCGGAGGCGGGCAGGATCCGCTGGAACACCTGCCCCTCGCGGGTCGGGAACACCGTACGCAAAGCCTCGTGGCGGTCCGTCACATCCGCGAGCGCGGCCCGCCAGGCTGCGATGTCCAGGGGGCCGCGCAGCCGCATCACGAGCGGGAAGTTGTAAGCGGCCGAGGCCGATTCGATCTGCTGGATGACCCACAGCCGCTGCTGGGCGTGGGACAGCGGCAGCTCCCCGGGCCGCTCACCGGCGGTCAGCGCGGGCCGCCCGGCGTCCTCCTTCCGCCCGGTGCGCTCGGCCAGTTCGGCGACCGTCGGCGCCTCGAACAGGTCCCGGATCGCGAGCTCCGCCGACAGCGCGGTCCGTGCCCGGCTGACCAGGCGGGTGGCCAGCAGGGAGTGGCCGCCCAGGTCGAAGAAGGAATCGTCGATCCCGACCCCGCCCGGCGGCAGCCCGAGCACCTGTGCGAACAGGGCGCACAGCGTCTCCTCCCGAGGCGTCCGGGGCGGCCGGCGGGTGCCGGAGCCGACGGGATCCGGCGCGGGCAGGGCCTGGACGTCGAGCTTCCCGTTCACGGTCAGCGGCAGCGTCTCCACGGTCACCAGCGCCGCCGGGACCATATAGCCGGGCAGGACGGACTTCAGGTGCTCGCGCACCGCCGTGAGCAGGGCCTCGTCGCCCCCGGCTCCCGGCTCGGGCACCACGTACCCCACCAGCCTCTTGTTCCCCGCGTGTTCGCTTACGACGACCGCCGCGTGAGCGATCCGGGGGTGATCGGACAGCGCCGCCCCGATCTCGCCCAGCTCCACCCGGTAGCCGCGGATCTTGACCTGGTCGTCCGTCCGGCCCAGGAAGTCGATCAGTCCGTCCGGGCGCCGCCGCACGAGGTCGCCGGTCCGGTACATCCGCCCGCCCGGCGCCCCGAAGGGATCGGCCACGAACCGGTCCGCCGTCATGCCCGGCCGCTCGTGGTAGCCGCGCGCCAGCCCCGTACCGGAGATGTACAGCTCGCCCGGGCAGCCCGGCGGGACGGGCCGCAGCATCGCGTCGAGCACGTGCGCGCGGGTGCCGCGGATCGGCCGGCCCACCGTCGGGGTGGCGCTGTCGGCGGTCGAGCCGCCGAGCGTGTTGATCGTGTACTCGGTCGGGCCGTACAGGTTGTAGCCGTACGTGTCCCGCGTGCGGGCCAGCCGGCTCCACACGGCATCGGACACGGCCTCACCGCCGAGCAGCACCAGGGCCGGACGGTGCCGCCCCGCGGCCTCGTCGCGCTCCAGCAGGCCTTCCTCGATGAGCAGTTGGGCGTAGGTCGGGGTCACGTTGACCACGTCGACCCGGTGCCGGTCGCAGTAGGCGACCAGGGCGGCGGCGTCGCGCCGCAGTTCCTCGTCGCACACGTGCACCTCATGGCCCTCGACGAGCCAGAGCAGCTCCTCCCACGACATGTCGAAGGCGAAGGAGACGGTGTGCGCGATCCGCAGCCGCCTGCCGCCCGCCGAGGCGATCGCCGGATCGAAGATCTCCACCTGGTGGTTGAGCTGCATGTTCGTCAGCCCCCGGTACGGGGTGACGACGCCCTTGGGCCGGCCCGTCGAACCGGAGGTGTAGATCACGTACGCCGGGTGCTCCAGCCGGTCCGCCACGGTGCGCGCGAACGCGGGCCGCTCGGCGTCGGTCACCGCCCCGCCCGGGAGCGCCGCGAGGGCGGCGACGGCCTCCGGCCCGTCCAGGAGGAGTTCGGGAGCGAGCGGCCCCGCCGGAGCGCGCAGCGCCGGCGCGACCGCCGCCGTGGACACCAGGCACAGCGGCCCGGTGTCCTCGATCATCAGGCGCAGCCGGTCCACCGGGTGGTCGAGATCGAGCGGGAGGTACGCGGCGCCCGTGCGCAGCACCGCGAAGAGGGCCACCACCATCTCGATGGAGCGCGGCAGCGCCAGGGCGACGACCCGCTCCGGCCCCGCGCCCCGGGCCAGCAGCAGCCGGGCCAGCCGGTTGATCCGCGCGTCCAGCTCCGCGTACGTCAGGGCCTGTTCGCCGAAGACCAGCGCGACGGCGCCGGGTGTCCGGCCGACCTGGTCCGCCAGCATGTCGGCGACCGTCTCGTTCGGCACCGGCCGCTCGCCCGCCTCCAGGGCGGCTGCCCGCTCGGCGCGTTCGGCGGGCAGCAGCAGGTCCAGCGCCGCGACCCGCTCCCCGAGGCCGTCGACCAGCCGTTCCACCAGGGCCCGGTAGCGCTCCAGGGTGGCCGTCGCCCGGGCGTCGTCGATCAGGTCGGGCCGGTACTCCAGCTTCACGCGGACCGTCGAGGCCGGGTTGACGATCAGGGTCATCGGATAGTGGGTGGCGTCCACGCTGTCCACGCCGGCGATGCCGTGCCGGTCGGCGAGCCGCCGGAAGGCGTCCTCGTCGGCGAAGTTCTGCAGCACGTACAGCGTGTCGAAGAGCACCCCGAGCCCGCCGGCCCGCTGGAGCTCCGCCAGCCCGAGGTACTCGTGGTCCATCACGGCCACCCGCTCCGACTGCACGCGGCGCAGCAGGTCGAGGACCGTCTCCTCGGGCCGCAGCCGCACCCGCAGCGGGACGGTGTTGAGGAACATGCCGATCGCCGTCTCCGCGCCCGGCACGTCCGCCGGGCGGCCCGCCACCGTGGCGCCGAACACCACGTCGTCGCGGCCCACCGCGGCCGACAGCACCAGGGCCCACGCCGTGGACAGCACCGCGTTGACCGTCAGCCCCTGCTCCCGGGCGCACCGGCGCAGCCGCCCGCTCAGCTCCGGGCCGAGATCCAGGGAGCCGCGGCGCGGGATCGTCGGCTCTCCGCCCTGCTCCCGGGCCACCAGGGTCGGTTCCGCGAGCCCGGACAGGGCGGCGCGCCAGGTCTCCCGGGCCGCGTCGAAGTCCTGCGCGGCGAGCCAGGCCAGGTAGTCGCGGTAGCTTCCGGGCGTGTCCATGCCGCGGGCGTCGCCTGCCGCCTCGTACAGGGCGAGGAGTTCCTCCAGGAACAGGGACTGCGACCAGCCGTCCCAGGCCACCAGGTGGTGACTGAGCATCAGCCGGTCGGTGTCCGGGGTCAGCCGGATCAGCCGGAGCCGGAACAGCGGGGGCGCCGCCAGGTCGAACCGCAGCAGCCGGTCCGCCCCGGCGATCTCGGCGAGCCGCTGCGCGCGGGTCTCCTCGGCCAGGCCCGTCAGGTCGGTCTCGGTGAGCGGCGCCGGTATCGCGTCCGGCGGGCAGACGAACTGTACGGGGCCGGGCAGGCCGTCGCCGGTGATGCCGGTGCGCAGCGCCGGGTGCCGGGCGAGGAGCGTCGCGCAGGCCGCGCGCAGCCGGTCGGCGTCGAGGCGGCGGTCGAAGTCGAAGCAGTCCTGGGCGGTGTAGACGTCCAGCGCGGCGGAGTCGTAGCTGGCGTGAAAGTGGATGCCCTCCTGGAGGGGGGACAGCGGCCAGATGTCGGCGACGGGCGCCGGGCTGACCCGCTCGACCAGCCCGATCTCCTCCTGGCTGAGGCGTACCAGCGGCAGGTCCGCGGGCGTGAGCCGCCGGGGACCGGGCGCGCCGTCCCCGAGGAGGGCGATCAGCTCGCGCAGGGCCGCCGTCCAGGCGTCGGCGAGTGCGGCCACCTCGCGGGCGGTCAGCGCCCGGCCCCCGGGCCCCTCTTCGTTCTCGTCCTCGCCCTGCGGCCACGTCCAGGTGGCGCGCAGCTCGGGGCCGTCCGGGGTGTCCGCGCAGACGGCGTTGACCTGGAGCGGGTACGGCACGGCCAGCCCGGCGTCCGGTGCCATGCGCAGGGCGTCGGCCTCGGCGGCGGGGGCCCAGTCCCGGGCCTGCCCGGCGGGCAGCCGCCCGAAGTAGTTGAACAGCAGCTGGGCGCCGGACAGCCGGGCGAAGACGGGAGCGAGCTGCGGGTTGAGGTAGCGCAGCATGCCGTACCCGGCGCCGGAGTCCGGAGCCGAGCGCACCGCCTCCTTCACCCGCCCGAGCAGTTCGAGCGGCTCGCCCGCGGCCGGCAGCCGTACGGGGTGCAGGCCGGTGAACCAGCCGACGGTACGGGAGAGGTCCATGGCCTCGCCGTACCCCTCGCGGCCGTGCCGCTCCAGGTCGACGAGGAGTTCGCCGTCCGGGCCGCCGCCGCCCCGCCGGGCGACCGCGAGCCGCAGCGCCGTCAGCAGCACCTCGGTGACATCGGCCAGGGCGGCCGCCGGGACGGTGGTCAGCAGCGCCCGGGTCTCGGCCGTACCCAGGCTCACCCGGTGCTCCCGCGCCGACCCCGCCGTCCCGGTCCGCGGCGCGCCGGGCAGCAGCTCCGCCCCGGGGGCCAGCACCCCCGCCCAGTAGGGGAGTTCGGCCTGGCGGCGCGGCGAGCTCGCCTGTTCGGCCACCTCCCGGGCGAAGCGCCGCAGTGAGGTCGGTACGGGCTCCAGCGCGGGCCGCTCGCCCCGCGCCACGGCCTCCCAGGCGGCGGCCAGATCGCCGAGCAGCACCCGCCAGGACACCCCGTCGACGGCCAGGTGGTGGACGGCGAGCAGCAGCCGGCCCGGCGATCCCGTACCCGCGTCGAACCAGACCGCCTGCACCACGGTCCCCGCGTCGGGGTCCAGCCGGGAGGCGGCGGCGTCGGACTCCTCGGCGATCAGGGACCGCAGCGCGCTGTCGTCCAGCCCCCGGGCGTCGGCGCGGCGCAGCAGCCCCGCCGCGTCCACCGCGCCCGGCGGGCGGATCGCGGCCGACCACAGCGCCGGGACGGCCGGGCCGAGGTCCATCCGGGACAGCGTCAGGCGCAGGCCGTCGTGGTGGTCCAGGACCGCCTGGAGCACCCGGCCCAGGGATCCGGCGTCGGCCCCGGCCGGGGCCCGGAGCAGCATCGACAGGTTGAAGCGGCCGATCGGGCCGCCGTCCTCGCGGAGCTGGTGGACGATGGGCAGCAGCGGAAGGTCGCCCACCCCGTCGGGGTCGGGGGCCGCCGCCCCCGCCGCGGCCCCGCCCGCCGCGCCGGAGGCCGCCAGCGCGGCCGGTGTGCGCAGTTCGAACACGGCCCGGGGCGTGACCGTCAGCCCCGCCCGGCGGGCCCGGGAGGCCACGGACATGGACAGGATGCTGTCCCCGCCGAGTACGAAGAAGTCCTCGTCGGCGCCGACCTCTTCGAGACCGAGCACCTCCGCGAAGATCGCCCGGAGCCGCTGCTCGCGGTCCTCGGGTGAGACGGGTGAGACGGGTGAGCCCGCGCCGGACGGCCGGGGCCGGGGCCGCGCCGAGGGCGCCGGCAGCGCGGCGAGGTCGGTCTTGCCCGCCGTGGTCAAAGGCAGCGCGTCGAGCGTCACGAAGTGGCTCGGCACCAGCGGAGCGGGCAGCGACGCGGTCAGGGAGGCCCGTACGGCCTCCGGGTCCAGGCCCGCGGCCGGGTCGGCCGGCACCAGGTAGGCCACCAGCCGGTCGGCCCCCCGCTCGTCGGCGCGGGCGACGACGACCGCCTCCCCGACGGCGGGCTCGCTGCGCAGACGTGCTTCGACTTCCCCGAGTTCCACCCGGTTACCCCTGATCTTGACCTGGTGGTCGGTGCGCCCCAGATAGGTCAGCACACCGTCCGCACTGAACTGGACGAGGTCGCCGGTGCGGTACATCCGCTCGCCGGGACCGCCGAACGGGTCGGCGACGAAACGCTCCGCCGTGAGGGCGTGGCGCGCGTGGTAGCCGCGCGCCAGCTGGGCCCCCGCGACGTACAGCTCGCCCGGCTCGCCCGCCGCCACCGGGCGCAGGTACCGGTCGAGCACGTACAGCCGGGTGTTCCACACCGGGCGGCCGATCGGCACCGTGCCCGCCGCGCCGGAACCGGGGAGCGGATCCGGCCCCGCCGCCCAGCCGGTGACCTGGATGACCGCCTCGGTCGGCCCGTACACGTTGAACAGCGGCACCCCGGTCCGCTCCCGCCAGCGCCGCGCGAGCGGCACCGGCAGCGCCTCGCCGCCGCTGAAGGCCCTGCGCAGCGTGGACCACCAGGGCGCGGCCTCGCCGGAGGCGGTGTCCTCCTCCGCCAGCAGCGCGGTGTACAGCGAGGGCACCAGGTCCACGGTGGTGACCCGCTCGGCGCGGATCAGCGCGGTCAGGTACGCCGGGTCGCGGTGGCCGTCCGGCTTCGCGATCACCACCGTCCCGCCGGCCAGCAGCGGGACGAGGACCTCCTGGAGGGACGGGTCGAACCCGGCCGCGTACTGGTGCAGCACCCGGTCCTGCGGACCGAAGCCGAACTCGGCCGCCGTCCATGCCAGTTGGGATGCCAGGGCGCGATGGCTCACCACCACGCCCTTGGGGCGGCCCGTGGAGCCCGAGGTGTACATGAGGTACGCGGCGCCGTCCGGCTCGGCGGCCGGGAGCGCGCGCGGGGCCGCTGCGAAGGCCCCCGCCGCCGCCCCGTCCGCCGCCTTCTCGTCCTGCGCCGTCCCGTCCTGCGCCAGCAGCACCGTGCGCGGCCCCCCGGCGGCGGTCGCCGCGGCCCGCGCGTCCGCGGTGGTGACCAGCAGCCGCGCCCCGGAGTCGGCGAGCACGTACCGGATCCGCTCGGGCGGCAGACCGGGATCGACCGGCAGGCACACGGCGCCCGCCCCGAGCACCCCCAGCAGCGCGACCACCTCGGCCGCCGAGCGGGGCACCATCACCGCGACCACGCTCTCCGGACCCGCCCCCTCGGCGGCGAGCCGGTGCGCCAACCGCTTTGCCCTCCCGGCCAGTTCGGCGTAGCGGGTGCCGTCGCCCCCGTGGCGCAGCGCGACCGCGTCCGGGGTCCGGCGGGCCCGCGCGGCGAACGCCTCGTACACGCTGGCGCCGGGCAGCGGTCGCCGCGCCCCGGCGAGCAGCTCCTGGGCCGGTCCCCGGCCGGTCCGGGCGACCGGCACCGCCGGGTCCGCGGCCAGCTGACCGAGCAGCGCGCGCAGCCGGTCCAGGAACCGCCGCGCGGCCGGGTCGTCCAGCCGGGACCGGTCGTGGTCGAGCTGGAGGCGCAGCCGTTCACCCGGCAGCACGGTGAGCGCGAGCGGATAGTGCACGGCGTCCCGGACACGGGAGCCGGTGATCCGGATCAGACCGGCGGGATCGCTGCGCCCACCGCCGTCCGGCAGGTTCTCGACCACCACGAGCGCGTCGAACAGCTCGCCGCCGCCCGCGGCCCGCCGGATGTCGGCGAGGCCGAGGTGTTGGTGCTCCATCAGCTCGGCCTGGCTCTCCTGGAACCGGGCCAGCACCTGCGCCAGGGGCTGCTCGGGGCGCCAGGCCAGCCGCGCCGGAACGGTGTTGATCAGCAGGCCGACCAGGGACGCGACGCCCGGGACCGGAGCCTGCCGGCCCGAGACCGTGACCCCGAGGACCAGGTCGTGGGAGCCGAGCACATCGCCGAGCACCAGGCCGAACCCGCCCTGGACGACCGTGCCCAGGGTCAGTCCGAGCTCCCGGGCCCGCGCCGCGAGCGCGGCGCTCTCCCCGGCGGAGAGGTCCAGGGTGATCCGGCCGCTCCCGCCGCCGCCCGCCGCCACCGGCCGTACGGGCAGCCCCGCTGGAGCGCCCCGGCCCGCCAGCGCCGCGCGCCAGGCGGCCGCGGCCCGCTCCCGGTCGAGCCCGGCCAGCCAGCCCGCGTAGGCCAGGTAGCCGGGATCCGGTTCCGGCCGCCGCAGCACCTCGCCGGGCCGGTAGCCCTCCAGCAGCTCCCGCATCAGCAGGGACACCGACCAGCCGTCGACCACGATGTGGTGCAGGGTCAGGACCAGCAGCGACCGCTGCGGACCCAGTCTCAGCAGGGCGGCCCGCAGCAGCGGCGGGCGGCCGAGGTCGAAGCCGTGGCTCCGCTCGGCGGCCTCCGCCCCGGCCACCGCGGCGGCCTGCCGCTCCGGGTCCAGCCCCGAGAGGTCGGCGCGGGTCCAGGGGAGTTCCACCCGCGCGGCGATGAGCTGGACGACGGGCCCGTCCGGGCGCTGCGCGAAGGCCGCCCGCAGCAGCGGATGGCGGTCCAGGAGGTGCTGTACGGACACCCGCAGCGCGTCCGCGTCCACCTCGCCCGCGAGCTCGACGGTGTCCTGCACTGCGTACCCGTCGGCCCCCGCCCCGTCCATCTGGGCGTGGAAGAAGAAGCCCTCCTGGAGCGGGGTGGCCGGGACGACGTCCACCAGGTCCGGGACCTCGGCGGCGAACGCCTCCCGCTCGGCCGGGGTGAGCGCCACGAGGGAGAACGGCTCGGGCGGCGCGGCGGCCGCCCCGGGCTCCGGGTCCCGGCTCCCGGCGGCGAGCGCGAGCGCCGCCACCGTGCGCAGCCGGAAGACCTCGCGGGGGCTGAGCGCGAGCCCCGCCTCGCGGGCCCGCGCGACCAGCTGGATCACGACGATGCTGTCGCCGCCGAGTTCGAAGAAGCTGTCGTGGACGCCCACCGAGGGCAGCCCGAGGACCTCGGCGAACAGGCCGGTGAGCAGCGCCTCGGCCGGGGTCGCCGGCGCCGCGCCACCGGTCAGCGCCGTCCACCGCGGCGCGGGCAGGGCGCGGGTGTCCAGCTTTCCGTTGGGCGTCAGCGGCAGCGGCCCGTCCAGGCGCACCACGGCCGAGGGCGCCATGTGCTCCGGCAGGACCTCCGACACCCGCGCCCGGGCGGCGCTCACCACGGCGTCGGCGTCCCCGCCCTCGCCGGTTCCCGCGTCGGCGCCGGTCACGAGGTAGGCCACCAGCCGCCGGGCCCCGCGCTGGTCCTCCCGTACGAGCACGGCGGCCTGCGCGATGCCCGGGCAGGCCATGAACGCGCTCTCGATCTCGCCGGGTTCGATCCGGTGGCCGCGGATCTTGAGCTGTCCGTCCGCACGGCCCAGGAACTCCAGGTTCCCGTCGGCGGCCCAGCGCACCCGGTCGCCCGTGCGGTACATCCGGGAGCCCGGCGCCCCGTACGGATCGGCGACGAACCGCTCCGAGGTCAGCGCCGCCCGGCCTAGGTAGCCCCGGGCGAGGCCGCGCCCGGCCACGTACAGCTCGCCCTCGACGCCCACCGGAACGGGGCGCAGCGCCGAGTCCAGTACGTACACGCGGGTGTTGGGGTCGGGGCGGCCGATCGGCGCCGGTCCCGGGCGCCGCGGATCGGCGCTCCACAGCGTCGAGTTGACGGTCGCCTCGGTCAGTCCGTACGCGACGACGACGCGCAGCCGCCCGGCCCAGCGGGCGATCAGCTCGCCCGGAACGGCCTCCGTGCCGACCACGAGCACCGCCCCCTCGGGGAGTTCGCACTCGGGCGGCAGGGCGGACACCAGGGACGGGGGCAGGATCATGTGGGTCGCGCCGTGCTCGCGGACGTAGTCGGTCAGGGCGGCTCCGGCGACCCGCCGCTCGGCGGGGACCAGGACGACCCGGCCGCCGACGCACAGCGACATCACCAGGTCCCACACCGTGACGTCGAAGCCGGCCGAGGCGAACTGCACGACGCGGCTGTCCTCGTCGACGCCGATCCGCTCGGTGGCGGTGGCGATCAGGCTGCCGATGCCGTCGTGGGTGACCACCACGCCCTTGGGGCGGCCGGTGGAACCCGAGGTGTAGATGACGTACGCGGCCGCGTCCAGGGGGACCGTCACCCCGGGGTCCGCGGCGTCCTGCGCGGCGAGGGCGGCGGCGACGGCCGGGTCGTCCAGGACCAGCCGCCCGGCGGCCGGTCCGTCCGGCAGGCCCCCGGCGGCCTCCCGGGTGGTGATCACCGTCCGCGCGCCGGAGTCGGCGAGCATGTAGGCGATCCGCTCCCGGGGATGGTCGGCGTCCAGCGGCAGGTAGGCCGCACCCGCCTTCATCACCGCGAGCAGGGAGACGACGAGTTCGGGGGAGCGCGGGACGGCCACGGCGACGACGTCCTCGGCGCCCACCCCGCGCGCCCGCAGCAGCCGGGCCAGCCGGTCGGCGGCGGCGTTCAGCTCCCCGTAGGACAGCACGCGGTCCTCGCAGACCAGGGCGGTCCGCTCCGGCGCGAGCCGCGCGCGGTGTGCGAAGGCGGCCGGCCAGGACACCTGCGGGACCGGGTGCGGGGCGACGCCGAGGGAGGTCAGCAGGAGCTCCCGCTCGGGTTCCGCGGTGAGCTCGATCCGGCCGACCGGCAGGTCCGGGTCGGCTATCAGGGCGTCCAGGACCATCCGCAGGCGCCGGGCGTGGGCGCCGATCTCCTCGTCGCCGATCACGTCCGCGTCGGCGTCGAAGTGGAAGCGGACGGCGCCGCGCTGGGATTCGCCGACCGTCACGGCCAGGTCGCTGACCGGCCCCATCCACTGGGGGCGCAGGTCCCCCGGGTGGTCGCCGAAGCGCAGCCAGCCCGTCCCGGGCAGCACGTTGACCGTCGGCCCGACGAGTTCCGCCACGCCCTCGACGAGACCGAGGTCCTTGGCCAGGTCCTCGGCCCGGTAGCGGCCGTGCTCGACGGCCTCCGCGATGCGCGCGGTCACCTCCCGCAGCAGCTCCCGCCCGGTGGTGCCCGGGCCAACGGCCAGGCGCAGCGGGAGGATGTTGGACACCATGCCGGGGACCCCCGCCGCCGCCGGGTCCAGCCGGGTGGTGACGGGCAGTCCGAGGACGAGGTCCCGGGCGCCGGTGACCCGGTGCAGGTAGCCCGCGAGGGCCGCGACGAGCAGCCGCGAGACGCGGACCCCGGCGGCCGAGGCGGCGTCCCGCAGCCGTGCGGTGTCCGCCTCCGTGTACTCGTCGGTGCACCGCACGCGGCGGGCGATCACCGAGGGCCGGCGCTCGACCAGGCGGACCGGGTCGGGACGGCCGGCGAGCCGCTCCAGCCAGTAGGCGCGGTCCGCCGCGTACTGCCCGGACGCCCGGTAGGCGGCCTCGGAGCCGGCGAGCGGCGGGAGCGCCCAGCCGGCCTCACCGACCGGTCCGGAGGCGCTGTAGACCTCCCCGGCCCGGCGCGAGAGCAGGCCGACGCTCAGGCCGTCGATGACGATGTGGTGGTAGCGCTGGTACCACAGGACCCGGTCGTCGGCGAGACGGATCAGGGCGTGGTGGAAGAGCGGGCCCCGCGCGAGGTCCATGGGCAGCTGACGGTCCGCCTCCAGCCAGTCCCAGGCCGCGAACTCCGGGTCCGCCGCGTCCCGCAGGTCGACCGTGGGCACCTCCACCGGGAACCTGTGGACGCTCTGACGGGGCCGCCCGTCGGCCTCGGCCGTGAACCGGACGTGCAGGCAGTCCGCCTCCCCGACCACCTGCCGCACGGCGGCGGCCAGGCGGTCGAGGTCGACGTCACCGCGCAGCTCCAGGGTGAACGTGACGTGGTAGGCCGAACTGTCCGGCTCGATCCGCTGGGCCAGCCAGATCCCCGACTGCCCCCCGGTGACGTCCGTTTCGGGGCCGCCGGGGCCGTGGGGGGCGGATGCCGGCTCGTCCGGTTCGGCGGCGTCAGACATCGTTCGATCAGCCCTTCCCTGGTTCGCGCGTCGGGTATCGCGTCGGTATCGCGTCGGCGTGGCCCTGCGTTACTTGATGGCTTCGAGCTTCGGGACGATCTGGTCGATGGCGTACGGGATGCTCAGGACGGTGTTGAAGGAGAGCGCCGCGCCGATGTCCGGGCTGTCGTAGGGCAGGAAGAGGTCCCGCTTCTCCTGGTACACCTTGGTCTTCCGGTAGAGAGGGTCCGCCTTCATGGCGGCCTCCGTCTCGGCGTTGCCGAGCCAGACCGTGCGGTCGGCCTCCATGACGTCCAGGCGCTCGGAGCTGAGGTCGGCGACGTTCTCCTTGCCGAGGGCCGTGCGGTAGGCCTCGGGGGTGGTGAACCCCATCTCGCCCAGGAAGATGACCTTGGGGTCCTTGGGGGAGAACGCCGAGAACTTGCCCGGCTCGTAGGGCTCCCCGACGGTGACCGTCTTGCCCTTCCACTCCGGGTGCTTGTCCCGGACCGTCTTGAAGCGCGCGTCGATGCCCGCGATGAGCTCGTCGCTCTCGGCGCCCTTGCCGAGGGCCTTGCCGATCTGCCGGGTCATCACCTGCCAGGTCGCCTGGTAGTCCTCGGAGCCCTTGGGCTGCGCCACCACCTTGGCGATCTTGGACAGCGTGTCGTACTGCTCCTTCTTCATGCCCGAGTACTGGGCGATGATCAGATCGGGCTTGAGCGCCGCGATCTTCTCCATGTTGTACTCGTCGCGCTCGCCGACGACCTGCGGGGGCGCGGAGCCCCACAGGTCCTTCGCCCAGGGCCACTTGCCGTACGGCTGCTCCTTGAACCAGTCGACCGCGCCGACCGGCTTGACGCCCAGGGCGAGGACGGCGTCCTGGTCGGACAGGCCGAGGGTGACGACCTTCTTCGGCTGCGCGGTGATCGTCGTACTGCCGTACTTGTGCTCGACCGTGACGGGGAAGGCGCCGGCCGCCGCGCCGGGCTCCCCGCTCTTGGCGCCGTCGCTCTTGCCGGTCTTGCCGGTGTCATCGCCGCCACCGCAGGCGGTCAGCGCGAGCGCGGCCGCCGCGGCGACGGCGACGCGTGGGAGCAGGCGGGGGCGTGTACCAAAGGGCACGGGTGTTTCCTTTCGCGGGGACTTCGGAGTGCTGCGTGCGCGGAGCCGCGCGCCGCACCGGCCCGGCGCGCGCCGTTGGCGCACCGGGCCACCGCGGCGGCGGGTGGGACTAGAGGGGCGAGCCGATCTCGTCGGCCGCCCGGCGGGGTCCGCCGGCGGGCTCCGCCGGGCGGCCGGTGATCGACCGCAGGATGTCCCCGACCCGGACCGCCGTGTTCGACAGCAGGGACGAGGTGATGCCGTGGGTGTGCTCGGTCCCGCCCTGGAGGTAGATCCCGCAGCGCAGTTCGGGGTCGGTCGTGACCCGGTAGTCGCGCTCGACCCGGACCCGGCCCCGGTCGTCGAGCCGGCAGTACCGCCCCACCTCGCCGAGGAGTCCGAGCGGGTCGGCCGACCGGTACCCGGTGGCGTAGATCACCACGTCGGCGTCGAGCGGGGTCCGTTCCCCGGTCACCAGGGACTCCACGGTGGCGCGCACGCCGTGCGGCGTCTCGACCACCTCGCTGAGGCGGGAGACCTTCAGGAAGCGCAGCCGCTCGGTGCCGAGCACCTTCTCCTGGTACTGCTGCCGGTAGAGGTCGTCGATCAGATCGATGTCCACCACCGAGTAGTTGGTGTTGGCGTGGTACTCGATGAGCTTGCGCTTGACCTCCTCCGGGGCGGTGAAGTACTCGTCCACCGCGTCCGGGTCGAAGATCCGGTTGGCGAACCCGCTGTCGTCGGCCGGGCTGTAGCCGTACCGGGAGAAGACCGCGCAGACCTCGGCCTCGGGGAAGGTGCGGTGCAGGAAGGCCACGTTCTCCGCGGCGCTCTGGCCGGCGCCGACCACGACGAACCGGGAGGGCGTGGTGTCCTTGAGGGAGTCCACCCGCGTCAGCAGGTCGCAGGCGTGCCAGATCCGGTCGGTGCGCCCGACGCCCTCCGGCATCCGGGGCCGCAGTCCGGTGCCGATGACCAGGTTGCGGGCCCGGTGGACCACCGGCTGCGAGCCGGAGCGCGCGATCACGTCCAGGTACTGGATGACCCCGTCGAGCACGACGGGCCGTACGGCGACGACCTCGTGCCCGTAGGACACCATGTCGTCGACCTTGGCGGCCGCCCACGCGAAGTAGTCGTGGAACTCCACGCGCAGCGGGAAGAGGTTCTTGTGGTTGACGAAGTCGATGAGCCGTCCTCTGCTCTGTAAGTAGCACAGGAAGCTGAATTCGCTCGCCGGGTTCCGCAGGGTCACCAGGTCCTTGAGGAACGAGACCTGCATGGTGGCGTCGTCGATCAGCATGCCGCGGTGCCAGCCGAAACGCGGCTGTTGCTCGAAGAAGTGAGCGGTGACCGCGCCCTGCCTGTCGACGCTCGCGTTGTGCTCGCCGAGTGCGATGGCCATGGCCACGTTGGAGGGCCCGAAGCCTATTCCAATGAGGTCGTGGATCAGTGGTGCATCGTCAGGATCGTCAGGAGGAGCCTGTGACATGTCACTCCCATCGGGGGGACGGCAGCCTGCCAGGTGTGAGGGGCGGGCGGAAACAAGGCATGCCGAGGTGCGACTGCAGGAGAACTTAGGGAAGGCTAACCTGATCTGCAAGCCCCTGTCGATGGGAAAGAGGATCCCCTTCTGGGGGAATCTCGGGACCAAAGGGCCCCGAAAGTGGGGATGTTGCGTAGTTAGGTAAGCCTTGCTTTACTGGTTGTAATCCATCATTCGTCTGAGGAGGAACCGCATGCGGGTCGTCATGTTCGGATATCAGACCTGGGGGCACCGCACCCTGCGAGCGCTTCTGGAGTCCGAGCACGACGTGGTGCTGGTCGTCACGCACCCCAAGAGCGAGCACGCCTACGAGAAGATCTGGAGCGACTCGGTCGCCGACCTCGCCGCGGAGCACGGCGTACCCGTGGTGATCCGCAACCGCCCGGACGACGAGGAGCTGTTGGCCCGCCTCAAGGAGGCGGACCCCGACATCATCGTCGCCAACAACTGGCGCACCTGGATCCCCCCGCAGATCTACTCCCTGCCCCGGCACGGATCGCTCAACATCCACGACTCGCTGCTGCCGAAGTACGCGGGGTTCTCCCCGCTGATCTGGGCCCTCATCAACAACGAGCCCGAAGTCGGCGTCACCGCCCACCTGATGGACGAGGTGCTCGACGCCGGGGACATCGTGGTCCAGCGGGCGGTGCCGGTCGGTCCCGCCGACACCGCGACCGACCTGTTCCACAAGACGGTCGACCTGATCGCCCCGGTCACGGTGGGCGCGCTGGACCTGATCGCCTCCGGGCGCACCGAGTTCACCCGGCAGGACCGCTCCCAGGCGACCTTCTTCCACAAGCGGGCCGAGGAAGACATCAGGATCGACTGGAACTGGCCCGCCGAGGACCTGGAACGGCTGGTCCGGGCCCAGTCCCACCCCTACCCGAGCGCCTTCACCCACCACCGCGGCCGGCGCCTGGAGGTCCTGGCCGCCGTGGTCTCCGAGGGCAGGTACGGGGGAACGCCCGGCCGGATCTTCTACCGCGAGGGCGACGGGGTGGTCATCGTCGCCGGAGCCGACGCCCGCACCGGGCGCAACCGCGGACTCGCCGTCACCCGGGTCCGTACCGAGGACGGCCGGGAACTGCCCGCGAGGGAGTACTTCACCTCGATGGGCGGATACCTGACCAGCAGGCCCTGAAGGACCGGGGGCGGACCTGACCAGTCCGCCCCCGGCGCGCCGCACACCGAAGCGGCCTTCGGCCGCCCGGCCGGACCATCGCCGTCGCGCGGATCTCCCGATCCGCGCGGCGGCGATGTCTTTCCGGCGGCCGCGCATGTACGAACGGACGGGGAATGAGGGAAAGCTGATGGAACAACCGGTGGCCGAGGGAACGAACGGGGGAGCCCCGGGGGCCCCGTTCGTCATCATCGGCGTGGCGAACACCCAGGCCGACTGGGCGCGCGTACTCGGCGCCCTGACCCACGCGGACCTGCCCCTCGGCGCCCCGCCGGCGCCGGGGACCGCCGCCGAGCCCGCCGAGGCCCGGGCCGCCGATGCCGCCGAGACCAGAGCCGCCGGGAACGGACCGGCCGCCGCGCGGGACGGACAGCGGGGGAGAACGGGCGGCGGGGGCGTACCGGAGCCGACGAGCGCGACACCGCCGAGCGTGCTCGACCTCAACGCGTACCTGGTGTACGCGATCGGCAAGGCGGCCCGCCGCAGGCTCACGGCCAAGCTGACCGAACACGGCCTGCGCCTGTGGCACCTGACGGTGCTCGCCCTGCTCTGCGACCTGGGCCCCCAGTCCAAGGGGACCCTGGCCACCCGGCTCGACATGAACGCCAGCGACCTCGTCAAAGTCGTGAACGACCTGTCCCGGTCCGGGTACGTCGAGTGCGTGCGCGACACCGCCGACCGGCGCCGCGTCGTCGTGGAACTCACCCGGGAGGGCCGCACCGCGGTCAGCCGCCTCAACGCGGACATCGCCTCCACCGACGAGGAGTTCCTGGCGCCCCTGAGCGGACCGGAGCGCGCCCAGCTCGGCTCCCTGCTGCGTCGGGTGCACCGGCACTTCGACACCACCCCGACGCACACCGTGCACGAGGACTCCGACGCCGCGGCGCCGGACACCGCCCGGCCGCGGCCCGCGGGCGCCCGGTCCGTGGAGGCCCTGCGCATCGACTGGAACCGCTCCGCCGAGGACATCGAGAACCTCGTCCGCGCCCGGTCCCGGGGCGGGACGGGCGCGTACACCCACCACGGCGGGCGCCGGCTGGAGATCCTGGCGGCCACCGCCACCGAGGGCCGCTACGACGGCGCGCCCGGGCGCGTGGTGCGGTCGGGGACCGACGGCCTGGTGATAGTGGCGGGACCGGATGCCGGGGCGCCGGGCCGCGGGCTGTCGGTGCTACGGGTGCGCACCGAGGACGGGACGGAGATGCCGGCGGCCGACTACTTCCACCCGCAGGGCGGCGGTCCGACCACCGGGGAATGACCCCCGCCCCGGCCCCCGCCGCCACGGCGACGACCCGGGTTCACGGCCCCGGGTCACCGCGCCGGGGTCAGTACCCACAGGCGGTGGTCCCAGCCGATGTCCGTGCAGGACCGCACCGCGAGCCCGGCCCGCCGCGCCAGCTCCGTGTACCCGGCCTCGGATCGCAGCTCCGAGCCGAACGCCGCGGCCAGCCGCAGCTGATGGAGCGCCGCCTCCGCATCGTCCGGGTCGGCCCCCTCCACGGGCTCCACCAGGAGCAGCGTGCCCCCGGCCGGCAGCGCCGCCGCGGTCTCCGCCAGCGCGAGCACGGCGTCCTCCTCCGGCAGCAGCTCCAGCAGCCGGCACAGCAGCACCGTCCGGTCGCCCGGCGGCACCGTCCCGGTCACGGCCAGCAGTTCCACCCGGGGCAGCACCTCGGTGTCCAGGACCCGCTCGCGCACCACGCCCAGCGCCGACGGCTGCGCGGCGATCCGCGCGCGCAGCTCCGGGAACGCCTTGAGCAGCGTGTTGACCACCGCGCCGGCCCCGTGCCCCGCCGCCGTCAGCGAGCCCGCCGAGGCCCAGTCGTACCCGCCGGCCACACCGCCCGCGATCCACAGCGCCTCGTCCTCCACGGCCTCGCGGGCCGAGCCGCCCAGCCGCTCGTCCGCCGCCATCGCCTCGGCGAGCGGCAGACCGGACAGGGTCCGGTAGCCGGCCCGGCCGCTCGCCAGGGTCTCCGCGAGCCCCGACAGCGACAGGTCCAGCGCCGCCTGGGCGCCCCGCAGGTCGTACTCGGCCAACGAGTGGTCGTCCTCGACGAGTTCCTCGCCGACCGGGGTCAGCCGGTAGCCGTCGGCGCCCCGCTCGAACACGTCCAGGGACACCAGGTACGTCAGCAGCGCCCCCAGGGTGCGCGGGTGCGCCCCGGTCCGGGCGGCCAGCGCCTCCGTGGTCCGGACCCCCTGGTAGACGAGGTCCACCAGGCCCACCGTCACGGCCGCGCGGATGGCCAGCCCCGGTGCGATCTCGGTGAGTTCGTGCAGCCGGTCGTGCGCGTCGTCCTCCTCCTGGACGGCCCCCGGCGCGGCCCCCGGGACGGCGGCCGGCTCGGTGCGCCGCCAGTAGCCCGTGATGTGCGTCTGCTCGCGCGGCACCTGCCGGTCCACCGCGAGGTGGCGGCGGATGCCCTTGAGGGTCACCGCCTCGCCCGCCGCCCAGGCGAACACCGTCCCCGGCAGCCACTCCATGCCGCGCACGGCCCGCTCCAGCAGGTCGGTGGTGCCGGCGGGCGCCCCGCCGCGCACCAGCCAGGTGATCTCGGCGTCGGCGCGGGTCGCCAGCTCCTGACGGTGGCTCTCCTCCCCGACCTCGATGAACACCCGGGCGACCGTGCCGGCCGGCATCTCCTCCAGCCAGCGGGCGATGGCGGGCAGCGCCGTCTCGTCACCGATCGCCAGCAGCCAGTCCGCGCCCTCCGGGTGGCCGTGGGACATCTTGGGCCCGGCGATCCAGGTGATGTCCCCGGGCTTGGCGCTCTGCGCCCAGGAGGAGGCGACACCGCCCTCGTGGTTGACGAAGTCGAAGTCGATCTCCCCGGCCTCCGGGTCGAACCGGACCGGGGTGTAGTCCTTGGTCAGCGGCCGGGCGTCGGCGGGCCAGTCCAGGCTGGAGACGTTCTGCCCCGGCAGCACCGGGTCCCGCCCGTCCTGCGCGAAGAAGAACTTCACGTGGTCGTCGAAGCCCTCGCTGCGCAGCGCCGGCAGTTCCAGGCCGTCCTTGCCGAAGGCGGCCAGCTGCGGCCCGCCCAGGGTCACCCGCCGCATTCCCGGGGTCACGTCCGAGACGCGCAGCACGGTCAGCTCCCTGAGCACGATGGGGAAAGTGACGACCGGGCGGGGGTTGCGGCTCGACATGGGAAGGCTCCTTCACGGGGTGGGCGGGGTGGTGCGGCACGAGGGCCGCCCGCCGTCGTCGGCGAGGGGCGGGCCGGCCCGTCGGGTCCTGCTGGTCCTACTGGCCTGCGACGGCCTTGGCCAGGATCGGCGTCAGCTGCTCGACGATCCACGGGGCGCTGAGCGCGTCCGGGTAGGCGATGGCGGAGGCGAGGGTGTTCTCGGACGGCACCACCGCGAAGTGCTTGCTCTTGACCGAGTTCAGCGACAGGAAGAGCTTGTTGGCCTCCAGCTCCTTGGGGCTGATCACCCCGCGGTCGCCGAAGGGGTAGGTGACGAGCAGGACGTCGGCGTCGAGCTGGTCGAGGTTCTCCAGGCTGACCGCGTTCTTGTCGGGGCCGTAGTTCTTCGCCTTGTCGGTCTTGGCGAAGCCGAGCTGTTCGAAGACGCCCGGGTCCTGGTCCCCGTAGGACATGAAGCTGATCTGCTCCGGGTGGACGACGGTGTAGGTGTACGTCTTGCCCTTGAACTCCGGGTGGGCCGCGGCGGCGTCGGAGGTGCCCTTCGCGCTCGCGGCGATCACCTCTTCGGCCTTGGCCTCCAGACCCAGCGCCTTGGCGGCGGTCTTCAGCCGGTCCTGCCAGGTCATGGTGTCGGCCTGCGCCTTGTCGGTGTACGTGACGACCGGGGCGATCGGGGTGAGCTTGGCGTAGTCCTTGTCCATCTCCCAGGTGTTGATGCCGAGGATGACGTCGGGGGCCTCGGCCGCGATGGCCTCGTAGGCGGTGCCGTCGGTGTCGTCGTACGTCTTGAGCTTGCCGGCGCCGAGCTTGTCGATGGCCCGCTGCTTGTACACGGGGACCTTGCCGCCGTCCTCCGCGTCGGGGGTGATGACGGGGACGATGCCGAGCGCGAGGGCGATGTCGGTGTCCCCGTCGGAGACGGTGGCGACCTTCAGCGGCTTCTTCTTGATCTCGGCGCTGCCCCACGCGTTCTTGAGGGCGACCGGGAAGGAGCCCTTGCCGGCGTCGGCCGAGGCGCCCGCCGCGGGCTTGTCCGCGGCGGAGGAGTCGTCGGAGCCGCCGCAGGCGGTGAGCAGGGCGAGGCAGGCGGCGGTGGCGGTGAGGGCGGCCGCGGTGCGGGATCTGGTGTGGACGGACACGGGGACTGTTTCTCCTATGCGGTGGTGCGTCGGCCCAGGGGGAAGATCTGGGGCCGGCCGGAATGGGGATGGGGGACGACCAGGCAGTCCAGTCCGAAGACCTCGCGGACCGTCCGTTCGGTGAGGACCTCCTCGGGCGTGCCCTGGCGGACGATCCGGCCGTCGCGCATGGCGACGATGGTCGAGGCGTACAGGGCGGCCTGGTTGAGGTCGTGGGAGACCAGCACGATGGTCTTGGACGCCTGCTCGTTGAGATCAGCGAGCAGGTCCATGACCTCGATCTGGTGCGCGATGTCGAGGTAGGTGGTGGGTTCGTCCAGCAGCAGCGTGGGCGTCTCCTGGGCGAGCGCCAGGGCGATCCACACCCGCTGGCGCTGGCCGCCGGAGAGCTGGTCCACGGGCCGCCCGATGAGCTCGGCGGTGCCGGTGGCGGTGAGCGCCCGGGCGATGACCTCGTCGTCGGAGGCCGTACGCCGCTGCCCGAACCGCTGATGGGGATGGCGGCCGCGCCAGACCAGGTCCCCGACGGTGATGCTCTCGGGGGCGATCGGCGACTGCGGCAGGATGCCCAGGCGCCGGGCCACCTCGCGGGTGGGCAGGGCGTGGATGTCGTCGCCGTCGAGCAGGACCGCGCCGGCGGCGACGGGCAGCAGCCGGGCGAGCGACTTCAGCAGGGTCGACTTGCCGCAGGCGTTGGGGCCGACGAGGGCGGTGATCCGGCCGGTGGCTATCTCCAGGCTGAGGCCGTCGATGACCGGCTTGCGCTCGTAGCCCGCGCTGATGGACCGGGCCGCGAGCCCCGGGGCCGCAGGGTGACTCATGAGGTTGCTCCTTGACCGCGGCGCAGAATCAGCCAGACGAAGTAGGGGGCGCCGAGCAGCGCCGTGAGGACTCCGGTGGGCACCGGGCTGATCAGCGGGCCGTGCTGGGCCAGGACATCGGCCCCGAGCACCATCACCGCACCGATCGGCGCGGCGAGCGGCAGCGACCGGTCGGCGCCCACCAGACGGACCGCGATGGGCCCGCTGACCAGGGACACGAAGCCGATCGGGCCGGTCACACTGGTGGCCAGGGCGGCGGCGGCCGCACCCAGCAGCAGCGCGGCGGTCCGCGCCCGGCCCACCCGGGTGCCGAGCCCGGCCGCGAGCTGGTCGCCCAGGGACATCGCGCCGAGGGCCCGGCCGAGCGGGGCCGCGGCGAGGGCGCACGCGAGGAAGGCGACCGCGAGGGTGGTGACCCCGTCCCAGGTGGCCCCGCTGACGCTGCCGACGAGCCAGCGCGTCACCTGGGCGATGCTGTGCTGGCCTGCCAGGGAGAACAGGTAGTTGACGTACGCGGTGCACACGGCCGCCATGCCGATGCCGATCAGCACCAGCCGGAAGGTGTCCACCCGGCCGCCGCGCCGGCTCAGCGCCAGCACGATGCCCACCAGCAGGAAGGAACCGGCCAGGGCGGCGCCCTCCACGCCGAAGGGGACCGCGGGGGCGAACAGCAGCACCGTCACCGCTCCGGCGCCCGCCCCGGCGGAGATCCCGACGATGTCCGGGGTCGCGAGGGGGTTGCGGATCAGCCGCTGGTAGAGCGCGCCGGAGAGCCCGAACAGGGCTCCGGCGAGCAGCGCGGCCAGCGCCCTCGGCAGCCGGATGCGGTGGATGACGTAGTCGGCGAGTCCGGTGCGCAGGCCGAACGCGGCGGGCAGTACGTCGCCCGCGGGGATGTTGCGCGTCCCGCCGAGCAGGACCGAGGCCACCAGCAGCGCCGCCAGGACCAGGACCAGGACGCAGGCCAGGAGGGCGGCCCGCCGGGTGGCGGCGCGCCGGGCGGCGCGCAGCCGCGCCGCGGTGACGGCGACGTCGGGCTGCTGAGCCGGGGCGGGGCCGGCCGTGGGTGCGGGGGTGTGCGCGGGCACGCGGATGCCGGTCACGGCCCTCACATCCGGACCAGGTCGCGGCGGCGTGCCAGCCACACGAAGAACGGCGTGCCGACGATCGCGGTCATCACCGACACCTGGACCTCGCCGTGGTCCAGGACCACCCGGCCCACGGTGTCGGCGCCGACCAGCAGGACGGCCCCGCAGAGCATCGACAGCGGCAGCGACCAGCGGTGGTCCGCGCCGACGAGCATCCGCGCGAGGTGCGCGGCCACCAGGCCCACGAAGGCCACCGGGCCGACGGCGGCGGTCGCCGCCGCGCACAGCGTCACCGCCACGGCGGCGGCGGCCAGCTGGGCCCGCTGGACCCGCAGCCCCAGCCCCCGCGCGCTCTCCTCGCCGAGGCTGAGGAGGTTGAGGGTACGGCCGAGCGGCAGGGCGAGCAGCAGGCCGACGACCGCGAAGGGCGCGATCTCGCCGAGCACTTGGGCCCGGCCGGTGAGCTGCCCGACCGACCAGAAGCGCAGCGAGGAGTAGACGGCCTCGTCCCGTACGACGAGCAGGGTGACCAGTGAGGCCAGCACGGCGGCGATCGCGACGCCGGCCAGCACCAGCCCGATGGTGGTGCTGCCCGCGTTGGTGCGGGTGCCGATCAGGTACACCAGGGCAGCCGTGACGGCCGAGCCGGCGAGCGCCAGCCAGAAGAACCCGCCGGCGTCGCTCACGTCGAGGAACAGGATCCCCAGGACCACGAACATCGCGGCGCCCTGTTCCACGCCCAGTACCCCCGGATCGGAGAGCGGGTTCATGGTCAGGGCCTGCATCACGAGGCCGGAGGCGCCCAGCGAGGCGCCCACCGCCAGCCCGAGCAGGGTGCGGGGGATCCGCTCGGTCCACAGGACGTCGTGGTTGTACCCGCTGCCGCCGGGGTGCAGGAGGATCTTGACGATCTCCAGCGCGGAGATGTCGCGGGCGCCGAGACCGGTGCTCGCGATCACCACCACCGCGAGGAGCAGTCCGCCGAGCAGCAGCACCGAAGTGCCGCGGGACAGGCGGGTCCTCGCGGGGGCCGGTGGCGGCGGTTGTGCCGTCGTCGGCAGGACCGTGTGAGTCATGGGTGTTCCGGAGCTCCTCGTTTGTGCAGCGACTACTTAGGTTAGCCTTACCAATGTGGGGCCGATCCAATGCCGGAGGCGGAACGCTCCCACTCAGGGGCCAGAATCCGCACGAGCGCGAAGGGGAAGGCGATGACCGGGGAACCGGACGGGTACCGCGCCGACGACGGGGTCATCGACGCGGGCGGACACCCTCCGCACGTCCACACCTTCCACGAGTTCCTCTACGTACCCATGGGGCACATCGTGGTGTCCGCCCAGGGCCGGGAGTTCGAGCTGGGCGCCCGCGCCGCGCTGTGGATCCCGGCCGGCGTGCTGCACGGCGCCCGGTTCGGCGACGACGCGGTGATCGCGGTCGAGGCGTTCGAAGCCGAGGAGTTCACGCTGCCGTACGCGGAGGTGACCCCGGTCGGCGTGAGTGACGGTCAGCGCAGGCTGCTGCTGGGCCGGTTGCGCAGTACGCGGGGTGTCGAGGGCGATCGCGAGGTGTTCGCCCGGCTGTGCGCCACCCACCCCGACAGTCTGCCGCTCCCGCAACCCACCAGCGCCAACGCGGCGGTGGTGGCGCGCGAGCTGTCCCGCACCCCGGGCGATCCCAGGACCGCGACCGAGTGGGCGGCCGGGCTGTACACCAGCTCCACCAGCCTGCGCCGGGCGTTCCTGGCGGAGACCGGGCTGGCGTTCTCCGAGTGGCGCACCCGGCTCCGGCTCAACCACTCCCTGTGCCTGCTGGAACAGGGACAGCTGGTGAGCGCCGTGGCCGCCCAGGTCGGCTTCGTCAGCACCAACGGCTACATCCTGGCGTTCCGCAGGTACTTCGCCTGCACCCCCGGCGCGTACGTCAGGCAAGTCCTCGCCCGGCCCGCCGGGCGGGAGGTCCGCCGGGGGCCGGACCGGGTCACAGCTCCGAGATGACCCGGTCGGTGGTGGTCACGTACGCGCACCGGCCCGCGGCCCACTCCAGTGCCAGCCGGTGCTCGCGCTCCGAGAAGTCCGCGACCGCGTCCGCGACGACGAACGCCCGGATGTCCCGCATCCACGCGTCGCAGGCGGTCATCAGCACCCCGATGTGGGCGTACACCCCGGTGATGACCAGCTGGTCCCGGCCCGCCGCGCGCATCCGCTCCAGCAGGTCCGTACGGACGAAGGCGCTGTACTTCCACTTGGTCAGCACCGTGTCCCCGGGCCCCGGGGCCACGGCCGGGGCGATGGCCGCCGCCCCGGGGTCGGCCGGCAACCCCGGCCCCCAGAAGTCCTGCTGGAGGCCGCGCTCGGCGGCGCTCTGGCCGCCGGGCTGGGCCGTGTAGAAGACCGGCACCCCGGCCCGGACCGCCTCCTCGCGCAGCCGGGACACCTCCCGGAGCAGGCCGGTGACGGGCTCGCTCCCAGTGTCGTACGCGGAGAGGAAGTAGTTCTGCAGGTCGTGGACGAGCAGCACCGCGCGGGCGGGATCGACCTTCCACTCCACCCGGTTGGCGGGCAGCTCGGCGGCGGTGGGCATGGGGTAGGGGGCGATCACGGGGAGACCCATGGGAGTTCCGTTCGGTGCGGTGTCGGGAAGCGGCGGGCGGTGAGCCCGCCGGGGGAGGGGGCCGGTGGGGGAGGGGCCGGTGGGGCCGGCCGGTCGGGCGGGGGCCGCGGGGGCCGGGGTCGCGGGGGCGGCGGCCGCCCGCAGGTCCTTCTTCGAGACCTTGCCGACGCCGGTGGTGGGGAAGGCGGTCACGAACTCGATCCGGTCCGGCACCTTGTACGCGGCCAGCCCCCGCTGCCGCACGAACCGCTTCATCGCGACCCCCGTCACCGGTCCGGCGTCCGCGCGCAGGATCACGTACGCGCAGGTCCGCTCGCCGAGGTACGGGTCCGGCTCCGCGACCACGTTCGCGTCGTGCACCGCCGGGTGCGCGAGCAGGTGGTTCTCCACCTCCTCAGCGGCGATCTTCTCGCCGCCGCGGTTGATCTGGTCCTTGGCGCGCCCCTCCACCACCAGGTGCCCGGTGGCGGTCTGCCGCACGATGTCGCCCGTCCGGTAGAACCCGTCGGCCGTGAACGAACGGGCGTTGTGCTCCGGCGCCCGCCAGTAGCCGCGGATCGTGTACGGGCCCCGGGTCAGCAGGTGCCCGGTGGTTCCGCCCGGCACCGGCCGGTCCTCGTCGTCGACCACGAGGATCTCGTCGTCCGGGGAGATCGGGCTGCCCTGGGTGGTGAAGACCGTCTCCAGCGGATCGTCCAGCCGGGTGTAGTTCACCAGCCCCTCCGCCATCCCGAAGACCTGCTGGAGGGTGCAGCCCAGCGCCGGGCCGACGCGCCGGGCCGCCTCCTCGCTGAACTTCGCGCCGCCCACCAGCAGGACGTCGAGGCTGCTCAGGTCGTGGGCGGTGTGCGCGGCCGCCTCCGTCCACAGCAGCGCCAGCGGCGGGACCAGCCCCGTGATCGTCACCCCTTCCGACTCGACGAGCGGGAACGCCGCGTCCGGCACGGGCTGCGGACTGAGCACCACGCGCCCGCCCGCGTACAGCGTGCCGAGCGAACCGGGCGAGGACAGCGGGAAGTTGTGCGCCGCCGGCAGCGCCACCAGGTACACCGAATCGGCGGTCACGCCACAGATCTCGTTCGAGGCGCGCACCGAGTAGAGGTAGTCGTCGTGCGTGCGCGGGATCAGTTTCGGCACGCCCGTGCTGCCGCCGGAGAGCTGGAGGAAGGCCAGGTCCCCGGGTGCGGGACCGGCCGGGCCGCCGTCCGGGTCTCCGTCCGGGTCGGCCGGTACCCCGGACAGGGCGGTGAACGGCCCGGGGTCGCCGCCCGCCACGAAGACGTGCCGCAGGCCCGGGACCTCCGCGCAGACGTCCGCCGCCAGCCGGCGGTAGTCGAAGCCGCCGTGCACCTCCGGGACGACGTACGCCACGGCCTCGGTGAAGGAGCAGAAGTACGCGATCTCGGTCCGCCGGTGCGCGGGCAGCGCGAACACCGGCAGCGCGCCGATCCGGAACAGAGCGAAGACCACCTCGAAGAACTCCGCCGTGTTGGGGAGCTGGACGACCACCCGGTCGCCGGCGCCGATGCCGCGGGCGGCCAGCCCGGCGGCCATCCGGTCGGCGCGCAGGTCCAGTTCGCCGTACGTCCAGGTGCGGCGCCCGCCGTCCGGACCGCCCGCCGGGTCCACGACCGCGATCCGGTCCGGGTGCTCCGCCGCGCGCTCGCGCAGCATCCCGCCGAAGGTCTCGCCGCGCCACCAGCCCGCCGCGCGGTAGCGCGCGGTGAAGTCCTCGGGCCAGGTCGGTGCGTCAGTGCTCACAGCTCGGCTCCCACGGCCTGGAGGAAGGTACGGAACTTCGCGGCGGTCTCCGCGGTCTCCGCCTCGGGGTCGGAGGTCCCCACCACACCGGCGCCGGCGAACAGCCGCAGCCGCCGGCCCTCCGCCTCGGCGCAGCGGATGGTGACGACCCACTCGCCGTCGCCGCTCGCGTCCTGCCAGCCGACCATCCCGGTGAAGAAGCCCCGGTCGAACGGCTCGGTCTGGCGGATCACCCGGCGGGCGATCCCGGTCGGCGTGCCGCACACCGCCGGGGTGGGGTGCAGGGCGCAGGCCACGTCCAGGGCGCTCACGTCCGGGTCGGCCGGCACTCCGGTCACGGTGGTCGACAGGTGCCACATCGTCGCCGTACGCACCAGAGTGGGCCGTTCGGGGACGTGGAGTTCGGAGCAGTACGGGGCCATGGCCGCGCGGACGGCGTCCACGACGACCCCGTGCTCGTGCAGGTCCTTCTCCGACCGCAGCAGCGTGGCGGCCCGCAGTACGTCCTCGGCGAGGTCGGCGCTGCGCGGGGTCGAACCGGCCAGCGGGTTGGCGGTGAAGCGGTTCCCGCGGCGTGAGACGAGCAGTTCGGGGCTGGCGCCGAGCAGCGTCCGGCCGGGGCCGGTGGGCAGCGCGAACGTGTACCCGTCCGGGTCCCGGCGGGCGAGGCGCTGGAGCATCGACGGGAGGTCCAGCGGCCCCGGGGAGAGCAGTTCGAGCGAGCGGGCCAGGACCACCTTGCCGAACTCGCCCCGCCGCATCCGCTCCACCGCCGCGGCCACGCCCTTGGCGTACACCTCCGGTTCCGGGACGGCCGCCACTTCCCAGCCGGCGGGGGCCGCGGCGGCCGGCTCCAGGGCCACCAGCGGATCGGTGCGCAGCGGGGGGCCGCTGCGCACCCGCTCGGGAACGACCAGCGCGGCCGGTTCCTCCGGGTCGAAGGGGACGGCCCCGAGGACCACCGGCCAGAGGTCGCCGTCGTGCGCCGCGCCGGCGAGGGCGGCGCGCACCCGCCCCGGCAGCGGGGCGTCGCCGGGGGCGACGGCGGCCCGGACGCCGTCCGCGAGGAGGGTGCGGGTCGGGGTCGCGAGGAAGTGGTCGCCGGGCCGGTAGGCGTCGAGCAGGGCGGTGGCCGCGCCCACGGCGGGACGGGACGGGTCGCCCGGGGCGGGGGGTGTGGCGACGGGGTGGACGGTTGGCACGGTGGCTCCTCTTCGGACAGCGGGCGGGCGGTGCGGCCGCGCCGGGCGGGAGCCGGCGGTGCACGCCCGCGGGCGGGCTGATCTGGCGGGTGTGGCGGTGCGGTGGGGAAGTGCGGTGGGGAGGTGCGGGGTGCGGAGGTGCGATCGCGGTCGCGGGGTCCGGCGTCGGTCCGGTGCGCGGTCAGCGCAGGGTGGCGCCGCCGTCCACGTAGAGGTCCTGCATCGTGATGTGCCGGGCCTGGTCGGAGGCGAGGAAGACCACGGCGTCGGCGATGTCCTGCGGGTCCGCGATCCGGGCCAGCGGGATCCCGGTGCGGTAGGTCGCGAGGTCGCCGTCGAGCACCCGGCGGGGCGCGTCGGCATCGGTCCACAGGGAGCGCTGCATCGGGGTGTCGGTGGATCCCGGGGCCACCACGTTGCAGCGGACCCCGTGGCGGGCGTACTCCAGCCCCAGACACTTGGTGAACATCACCGCGGCAGCCTTGGACGCGGCGTACGCGGACATTCCGGTGCGCGGGATCCCCGCCGCGTTGGAGGCGACGGTGACGATGCTGCCGGTGCCGCGCGCGGCCATCCTGGGGGCCACGGCGCGGGCGGTGTGGAAGACGCCCGTGGTGTTGACGGCGAAGGTCCGCGACCAGTCCTCGTCGGTGAGTTCGGCGGCCGGCGCGGTGCGCAGGATGCCGGCGACGTTGACCAGGATGCCGAGGGGACCGAGGTCGCGCTCGATCCGGTCGACGGTCTCCTCGACGGCCCGGCCGTCGGTCACGTCGAGCGGGTACGCCCGGACGGCCGCGGCCGGTCCGGAGGCCGGGGCCTGCGGGGCGAGTCGTTCCGCGAGTTCCGCGACGGCGGCTCCGTGGACGTCGGTCGCGGCCACGGAGACCCCGAGCGCGTACAGCGAGCGCGCCACGGCCGCTCCGATGCCCTGTCCGGCGCCGGTGACCAGGGCCACCCGTCCGGCGAGCCGTGGCCTGCCGGGCACTGTGTCAGACATGCCTGCCCCCTCATAAGGTAAGCCTAACCTAACTGAATCGTTTCTCCCACCCCGGTGGGCCGCCCTGCCCCGGCAAACCCCCTGCTCCGGCAGAGACTTGCGCGGGGCGGGCCCCGGGGGCGCGGGCGCGGGGCGCGGGCGCGGGGCGCGGGCGCGGGGCGCGGGGCGGCGGCCGGCCGGAGCCGGCCGCCGCCCCGCCCCCGGCTCACCCCCCGGAGGGAAGGGCGGCCAGCGCCCGCGCGAGTACCGGGCCGATCCGTGCCAGGACGTCCGGGGACATCAACTCGTCGTGGCCGCAGTCCAGTACGTGCTCCTCCAGCCGTCCGTCGAGGTACGGCGGCCACATCCGGGCGGGCGCCTCCGCCGCCGGCGTGGTGCGGGCCGCCGTGAAGAACAGCACGTCACCGCGGAAGCGCCGGGTCCGGCTGCGCGAGAGCAGCCGTACGCAGTGCATGTTGGTCGCGACGATCGCGTCGAGCAGCTCCTCGTCGAACCCGGCCAGCAGGCCCTGGCTGTCCCGGATCGCCGTCACGGCCTCCGCCCGGTCCACCGCGCCGCCCTCCGCGGGCCCTTCCAGCCCGGCCACCGAGAGCAGGAACCCGCTCTCCTCCCGCTCCAGCCGCTCCCGCCACTCCGGGTCGTCGATGTACGCCCAGTCCTCCGCCTCCGGCGGATACGCGTCGAGCAGCCCGAGGAAGGCGACCTCCTCGCCGCGCTCCTGGAGCATGGCGCCCAGCGTCTGCGCCACCGTCCCGCCGAAGGAGTACCCGAGGAAGTGGTACGGGCCCTGCGGCTGCACCGACCTGATCTGCGCGAGGTAGACCTCCGCGAGCTCCGCCACGTCGGCGGCGTCCGGCTGCGGCCCGGACAGCCCCGGCGACTGGAGGCCGTACACCGGCCGGTCCGCGTCCAGGTACCGCAGCAGGCCCGTGTACTGCCAGCTGAAGCCCGAGGCCGGATGGAAGCAGAACAGCGGCGCGGCCGCGCCCCGTTCCCGCAGCGGCATCAGCACCCGCAGCGCGTCCCGGCGGGCGTCCGAACCGATCCGGGAGGCGATGTCCGCCACCGTCGGCGCGGTCATCACGGAGGCGACCTGCACGGGCACCCCGAGGGCGTCCCGGATCCGGCCGACCAGCCGCATCGCGAGCAGCGAATGCCCGCCCAGCTCGAAGAAGTTGTCCTCGACCCCGACCTGCTCCAGTCCGAGGATCTCGGCGAAGATCCCGGCCAGCAGCTCCTCGCGGGCGTCCTTCGGCGGCCGGCCGCCGCGCTCGCCGGAGAACTCCGGCGCGGGCAGCGCCGCCCGGTCCACCTTGCCGTTCACCGTCAGCGGCAGCGCCGCCAGCTCCACGAACGCCGAGGGCACCATGTACTCCGGCAGGTTCCGCGACAGGTGCGCGCGCAGCGCCGCCGGATCGCAGCCCTGCCCGGTCGCCGCCACCGTGTACGCGACCAGCCTGCGCACCCCGCCCCGGCCGCTGTGCAGCGCCACCGCCGCGGCCGTGACGCCCGGAGCGGCCGCGACCGCCGACTCGATCTCGCCGAGCTCGATCCGGAAACCGCGGATCTTGATCTGGTCGTCCGCCCGGCCGAGGTAGTCGAGGGCGTCGTCCGCCCGCCAGCGCACCAGGTCGCCGGTGCGGTACATCAGCGTCCCGGGCTCCCCGAACGGGTCCGCCACGAACCGCTCCGCCGTCAGCGCGGGGCGCCCGAAGTAGCCCCGGGCCAGGCCCGCCCCCGCCAGGTACAGCTCACCGGGAACGCCTGCCGCAGCCGGCCGCAGCGCGCTGTCGAGCACGTACGCCCGGGTGTTGTGGATGGGCCGGCCCACGCAGGAGCCCGCGCTGTCGGCCACGTCCGCGCCCAGCGCGTTGATCGTGTATTCGGTCGGGCCGTACAGGTTGTAGCCCATCGTGCCCTGCGTCTGCTCCAGCAGCGTCCACAGGCTGTCCGGGACCGCCTCGCCGCCCAGCAGGACCAGCGCGGGCCGGTGCCGGTCCGGGCTCAGCAGGCCCGCCTCGACCAGCTGCTGCCCGTACGAGGGAGTGACGTTGACGACGTCGATGCCCACCCGGTCGTAGTGCGCGGTCAGCGCCGCCGGGTCCAGCCGCAGCTGTTCGCCGATGACGTGCACCTCGTGCCCGTCGACCAGCCAGAAGAACTCCTCCCACGACATGTCGAAGGCGAAGGAGACGGTGTGCGCCACCTTCATCCGGCGCCCCCCGGCCAGGGCCACCGCCGGGGCGAAGATCCGCTCCCGGTGGTTGAGCAGCATGTTCGTCAGCCCCGAGTAGGGCACCACCACCCCCTTGGGGCGGCCCGTGGAACCGGAGGTGTAGATCACGTACGCCGGGTGCCGGCCGTCGCGCACGCCGGTCAGCTCCGACTCCGCGAGGGCCGCCGGGGAGAGCCCCGCCAACTCCTCCCGGACGCCGGGAGCGTCGAGTTCCAGCGCGGGTACGCCCGCCACCGCCGGCACCCGGTCCGCCACCGCGCCCGTCGTCACCAGGCACAGCGGCGCGGCGTCGCGGACCATGTCCGCGAGCCGCTCCACCGGGTGGTCCAGATCCAGCGGCAGGTACGCGGCGCCCGCCTTCAGTACGGCGAACAGCGCGACCACGAAGTCCGCCGACCGCGGCAGCCCCAGGGCCACCACCGCCTCCGGCCCCGCGCCCCGCGCGACGAGCGCCCGGGCCAGCCGGTTCGCGCGGGCGTCGAGCTCGGCGTAGCTCAGCCGCTCGTCCTCGAAGACCAGCGCGGTGTCCTCGGGCGTGCGGGCGGCCTGCTCGGCGAACAGGTCGATCACCGTCGTGTCCGGGACGGAGTGGCCCGTGTCGTCGCCCTTGGCGAGCAGCGCCTCCCGCTCGCCGGCCGCCAGCGTGGCCAGCCGGCCCACCGGCAGCGCCCCCGCGTCGGCGAGCTGCTCCACCAGCGCGGCCAGCCGGCCGGCCAGCTCGCGCGCGGCCGCCTCGTCGTACAGGTCGGGACGGTAGGCCAGGGTCAGCTCCAGCGCCCGGCCCGGGGTCACCGCCAGGGTCAGCGGGTAGTGCGTCCCGTCGACGCTGTGGGTCCAGCCGATCCCGTGGCGCTCCACCGCCGCCTCGCGGGCCGTGTCGTCCAGCGGGGTGTTGCGGAACACGTACAGGGTGTCGAAGAGCTGCCCGATCCCGCTCAGCCGCTGGATCGGACCCAGGCCCACGTAGTGGTGCGGCAACAGCTCCGCGTGCTCGCGCTGCACCCGCACCAGCAGGTCGCGCAGCGGCTCGTCGGCGCGCAGCGACACCCGGAACGGCAGCGTGTTCATGAACATGCCGATCATCTGGTCCACCCCGGGGACGTCCGCCGGGCGGCCCGAGACCGTCGCGCCGAACACCACGTCGTCCCGGCCCGTCATCGCGGCCAGCGCGAGCGACCAGGCCGTGCTCAACACCGTGTTGAGGGTGATCCCGCAGCCCCGGGCGAAGGCCCGCAGCCGGTCGCTGGTCCCCTCGTCCAGGGACAGGTCCACCACCTCGGCGGTCACCGGCTGCCGCGCCGGGTCGGCCGGCGCCACCAGCGCGCCCTGCTCCAGCCCCGACAGGTGCGCCCGCCAGGCCCGCGCCGCCTCCTCGGTGTCCACCAGGGAGAGCCAGCGCAGGTACTCCCGGTACGGGGTCACCGGCGCCAGCGCCTCGACCGAGCCGCCGTTGCCGTACAGGGCGAACAGCTCCTCGAAGAACAGCGACTCCGACCAGCCGTCGGTCAGGATGTGGTGCTGCGTCACGCACAGCACCCAGCGCTGCGCCGCGCACTTGACCAGCGTCACCCGGATCAGCGGCGGCGCCGCCAGGTCGAACCGGGTCGCCGCGTCGGCCAGCGAGAACTCCCGCAGCGCCGCGTCCTGCGCCTCCCGGTCCAGCCCCGTCAGGTCCAGCTCCCGCCAGGGCAGCTCCCACTCGCCCGGAACCACCTGCACCGGGCCCTCCAGGCCCTCGTGCCAGAACCCGGCCCGCAGGTTGGGGTGGCGGCGCAGCAGGGCGTCGAACGCCGTCCGCAGCGCCGTCGCGTCCACCGCGTGCAGCAGCTCCACGAAGTTCTGCATCAGGTACACGTCCAGCGCGCGGTCGTCGTACACCGCGTGGAAGTACAGGCCCTCCTGGAGCGGGGCGAGCGGCAACGCCTCCGCCATCGACGGGAAGGCGCCGGTCAGCAGCTCCCGCTGCTCCCGCGTCAGCTCCACCAGCGGCCCGGCGGCCGCCGGAGCGGACTGCGGGGCCCCCGCGGTGCCCGCGGCCGCCGCCAGCCGGGCGACCGTACGGTGCTCGAAGACATCGCGCGGGGTCAGCACCAGACCCTCCTTGCGGGCCCGCGTGACCAGCTGGATGGAGACGATGCTGTCGCCGCCCAGCGCGAAGAAGTCGTCGTCGATCCCGGTCGACTCCAGCCCCAGCAGCTCGGTGAAGACCGCGCACAGCGTCCGTTCGCGGTCGTCGCGCGGGGCCCGGGAGCTCTCGGCGCCGCCGAGCGAGGGAGCCGGCAGGGCGGCCCGGTCCAGCTTGCCGCTGACGTTCACCGGCAGCCGGTCCAGCATTACGACCGCCGCCGGGACCAGGTACTCCGGCAGCCGGGCCGCCAGCCGCTCGCGGGCGAGCGCCGGATCCACCCCTCCGGTCACGTAGCCCACCAGCCGCTTGACCCCGGGGGTGTCCTCCCGGACCACCGCGGCGGCCGTCGCCACCCCCTCCAGGGCGCTCAGCGCGGCCTCCACCTCACCCAGCTCGATCCGGTAGCCGCGGATCTTGACCTGGTCGTCGGCCCGGCCGAGGAACTCCAGCCGCCCGTCCGCGCGCAGCCGCACCAGGTCGCCCGTCCGGTACATCCGGGAGCCGGGCGGCCCGAACGGATCGGCCACGAACCGGCCTGCCGTCAGCGCCGGGCGGCCCAGGTAGCCGCGCGCCGTGCCGTGCCCCGACAGGTACAGCTCGCCCGGGGTCCCGGCCGGCGCCGGGCGCAGCGCCGCGTCCAGCACGTACGCCGAGGTGTTGGCGATGGGCCGGCCCACGAGGGGGACGGCGGAGTCGGCCAGGTCGGCGGCGAGGGCGTCCACCGTGTACTCGGTGGGCCCGTACAGGTTCACCGACATCACCCCGGGCGCGTCCCGGACCTGCGACCACAAGGCCTCCGGCACCGCCTCGCCGCCGAGCAGCAGCAGGCCGGGCCGGTGCCGGTCCGCATCCAGCAGCCCCCACTCCAGCAGGGCCTGCGCGTACGTCGGCGTCACGTCCATGGCGTCGATCCGGTGCTCGCGCACGTACCCGACGGTGAACTCCGCGTCGCGGCGGCCCGTCTCGTCCAGGACGTGCAGCTCATGGCCCGCGATCAGCCAGAACAGCTGCTCCCAGGAGGTGTCGAAGCTGAACGAGGCGGTGTGCAGGGCGCGCAGGCGGCGGCCGCCCGCCGCGGTGACCGCCGGGGCGAACACCTCCGCGAGGTGGTTGGCGTACAGGTTCGACAGCCCCCCGCTCGTCAGCACCACGCCCTTGGGAACGCCCGTGGACCCCGAGGTGTAGATCACGTACGCGGGATGCCCGGACTCCACCGCGGGGCCGGTGAACCGCTCGCCGTGCGAGGCGAGTTCGGCGCGGGTCTCCGGCGCGTCCAGCACGATCCGCTCCGGACCGCCGGCCGCAGGGGCGGGCAGCAGCCCCGCCGCGCTCCCGCCGGTCAGCACGCACGCCGGGCGCGCGTCCGCCAGCATCAGCGCCAGCCGGTCGGCCGGGTAGTCCAGGTCCATCGGCAGGTACGCGGCGCCCGCCTTCAGCACCGCCAGGATCGCGACGACCGACTCCGCCGAGCGCGGCAGGGCGAGGGCCACCACCGACTCCGGGCCCACCCCGCGCCTCGCCAGCAGGGCCGCCAGCCGTCCGGCCCGCGCCTCCAGCTCCGCGAACGTCAGCCGCGTCGTACCCGCAACCACCGCGCACGCCCCGGGCGTCGCCGCCGCCCGCTCCGCGAACCGGTCCGCGACCGTGCCCGCGGGGACGTCGCGCACGGCGCCGGCCCAGCCGGCCCGCAGCCGGTCCCGCTCACCCGGGGTGATCAGCTCCAGGGCGCCGACCGGGGTGTCCGTGGTCCGGGCCAGCTGCTCCAGCAGGCCCGCCAGCCGGTCCGCGATCCCCGCCGCGGCCCGCGCGTCGAACAGGTCGGGCCGGTACTCCAGGGCCAGTTCGGCCCGCTCGTCCAGGGCCACCGCCAGGGTCAGCGGGTAGTGCGTCGCGTCGCGCGCCGACACCTCCGCCACCCGCACCCCGTCCGACAGGGCCGGCCGGGCGGACGGGTCCACCGGGTAGTTCTCGATGACCACCAGCGTGTCGAACAGCTCTCCGCCGCCCGCCTGCTTCTGGATCCCGCGCAGCCCGAGGTGATGGTGGGCCAGCAGGGCGTTCTGCTCGTCGCGGAAGCGGCGCAGCAGGTCCGCGACGCTCTCCTGCGACCGGGCGCTCAGACGCACGGGGACGGTGGTGATGAAGAGCCCCACCATCGACTCCACGCCGGGTATCTCCTCCGGTCTGCCCGAGACCGTCAGCCCGAACACCACGTCCTGGCGCCCCGTCAGCGAGCCCAGCAGCAGCCCCCAGGCCGCCTCGATCACCGTGCTCGGCGTCGTGCCCAGCCGCCGCGCCGCCGCCTTCAGCCCGGCCGTGGCCCCCTCAGACAGCTCCAGCCGGTGCACGCCCGGCCGTACCGAGGTCCGGGACGGATCCGAGGGAGCCACCAGCGTGGCCCCGTCCAGGCCCGCCAGCGCACCGCGCCAGGCCCCCTCGGCGGCCGGAGCGTCCTGCCGCCGCAGCCACGCCAGGTACTCCCGGTACGGGCGCACCGGGGGGAGCGCGGCGAGGTCGCCGCCGTTCTCGTACAGCGCCAGCAGGTCACCGACCAGCAGCGGCATCGACCAGCCGTCGACCAGGACGTGGTGCACCGTGACGATCAGCAGGTGGTCGTCCGGACCCCGGCGGGCCAGCGCCATCCGCAGCAGCGGCGGCTCGTGCAGGGCGAAGCGGTGGTTCAGCTCGGCCCGCTCCACCCGGCGCACCGCCGAGGGAGAGGGGTCGTCGCTCAGGTCCACCCGGCCCAGCGCGAAGGAGACCTCCGCCGGGACGAACTGCACCGGCTGCGGCACCCCCTCGTGCCAGAACCCGGCCCGCAGGTTCGGGTGGCGGCGCAGCAGCGCCGCGCCCGCCCGCTCCAGGCGCTCCGCGTCGACCGGACCGGCCAGCGTCACCGAGACCTGCACGGTGTAGATGTCGGGCGCGCTCTGGTCGTACACCGAATGGAACAGCATTCCCTGCTGCAAGGGGGACAGCGGAAGCATGTCCTCGATTCGCGCCTGCGTCACTGCTGGGCCCTCCACATTTCTTCGAGCATGGTGATCTGGTCCTGGTCGAGGTCGACCAGGTCGAGGTCCGAGGGGGTGTGCCCCCCGGTGGTGGTGCCGTCGGCCCAGGCGGCGAGGGCGTCCACGGCGGCCGACAGCCCGTCGGCGAGCTGTTCGACGGTGTCCTGGGAGAGCGCCCCGCCCGCCCAGACGAAGGCCGCCGTCAGCTCCGGCCCGTCGTCGCCGTCGGTGATCTCCGCCGTGATCTCCAGGACGTGGGAGAGCGGCAGGTCCGGATCGTGGCGGGCGGACAGCGCGTCGGCCTCCGCCGCCGGACCCCACGCGGAGGCCGCCCGCCCGGTCTGGCGGCCCAGGTAGTTCCACAGGATCTCGGCGCGCGCCGCCGGGTCGAACAGCCGCGCCGTGGCCGGGTTGGCGTAGCGGAGCAGACCCGCCCCGATCCCGCCGTCCGGTACGCCGCGCAGCAGCTCCTTGACCTCCTTCAGGGCAGCCCCGGCGTCCTCCCGGCCGGCCAGCACCGCGGCCGGGTCGTAGGTTCCGGCGGGCAGCCGCAGCGGGTGGATGGTGGTCAGCCAGCCGACGGTACGGGTGAGATCGGCGCCGGGCAGCAGCTCCTGCTCCCGGCCGTGCCCCTCCATGTCCACCGTGAACCCGTGACCGGCGCCCCGGCCCGCGCGGGCGGCCCAGGCTCCGACGGAGAGGGCCAGCGCGGTCAGCAGGGTGTCCCCGACCGTGCCGTGGAAGGCGGCCGGCACGGCCTGGAGCAGGGGCCCGGTGCGCTCGGCGGACAGCCGCACGCTCATCCGCCGGGCCGTCGCGACCGTGTCCCGCACCGGGTCCAGGGCCCGCTCGGCGAGGAGCGGGCCGCCCGGAGCCGCCGCCAGCCAGCGCTCCAGCTCGGCCGTCCGCCGCGGGTGCTGGGCCTCGGCCAGCAGATGCGTGGCCCAGCCGCGCAGCGAGGTGGCGACCGGCTCCAGGGCCGGGGTCCGGCCCGCCGCCACCGCCTCGTACGCGGCCCGCAGGTCGGGCAGCAGGATCTGCCAGGACACCTCGTCCACCGCCAGGTGGTGCGCGGCGATGAGCAGCCTGCCCTCCTCGCCCGGCCCCCGGTCGAAGTGCACCGCGCGTACGGACACCCCTGCCGCCGGGTCGATCAGCGCCGAGACGCGCCCCGACTCGGCGCCGATCAGCGCCCGCAGCTCCGGATCCCCGAGCCCGGCCGCGTCGGTGCGGTCGAGCACCGCGTCGGCCCGTACCGCGGCCGTCTCGCGGATCTCCGCGCTCCACACCCCCGGGTACGGGACGGTCAGCGCCATGCGCAGCGCGTCGTGCCGGTCCAGGACCGCCTGGAGGGCGGCCACCAGGTGTGCGTGCTCCGCTCCGGCGGGCAGAGCGACGAGCCGGGCCTGGCCGAACGAGGCGAAGGGGCCGCCGCGTTCGGCGAGCCACTGCGCGACCGGGGGCAGCGGCAGCGGACCCGGGCCGCCGTCCGAGGGACGCGGCGCTGCGGCGGGCGCGGTGTCGCGCTCCATGGCCACGGCGGCCAGCGCGGCCGGGGTCGGGTGCTGGAAGATCTGCCGGGCGGAGATGGTCAGTCCGGCCTTGCGGGCCAGGCTGACCAGGCGGATCGAGACGATGCTGTCGCCGCCCAGCTCGAAGAAGTTCTCCTCCGGGGCGACCGCGGACAGGCCGAGCACCTCCGCCGTCAGCGCGCACAGCACCTGCTCCGGAGTACCGGAGGGGGCCGCCGGGGCGTCGGCGGCCGCAGGGGGCGCCGGGGCCGCCGGCCGGGGGGCGATGACCGGTGCGGGGAGTGCGTTGCGGTCGAGTTTTCCGTTGGGGTTGAGGGGGAGGTGGGTGAGGTGGATGTAGTGGGTGGGGTGCATGTAGTCGGGGAGTTGGGTGGTGAGGTGGGTGGTGAGGGTGTGGTGGTTGGGGGGTGTGTTGGTGGTGGTGAGGTAGGCGGTGAGTTGGGGGTGTTGGGGGTTGTCGTGGCGGAGGAGGACGGTGGCGTGGGTGATGTGGGGGTGGTTGGTGAGGGCGGTTTCGATGTCGCCGAGTTCGATGCGGAGGCCGCGGAGTTTGATTTGGTTGTCGGTGCGGCCGAGGTAGTCGAGGGTGCCGTTGGGTTGCCAGCGGACGAGGTCGCCGGTGCGGTACATGCGGGTGCCGGGGGGGCCGTAGGGGTTGGCGGTGAAGCGTTCGGCGGTGAGTGCGGGCTGTGCGGTGTAGGCGCGGGCGAGTTGGGTTCCGGCGAGGTGGAGTTCGCCGGGGACGCCGGGGGGTACGGGTCGCAGGTGGTGGTCGAGGACGTAGAGCTGGGTGTTCCAGACCGGAGCACCGATCGACACGGAAGCCGCTGACGAACCGTCCACGACGGGCGGGCAGTTCGCCGCCGTCACGTCGACGGCTGCCTCCGTCGGGCCGTACAGGTTCGCCAGCACCGCGCCCGCCCGTCCCGCCGAGGTGTGGAAGCGGGCGGTGAGGTCGGCGGGGAGGGCCTCGCCGCTGCACACGACCAGACGCAGGGTCGGGCAGCTCGCGATCTCGGTCTCGGCGAGGAAGGCGGCGAGCATGGAGGGCACGAAGTGCAGGACCGTGACCCGCTGTTCGCGGATCAGAGTGGCCAGGTAGTCGGGGTCCTTGTGGCCTTCCGGCCGGGCGACGACGAGGGGGACGGCTTCGGCGAGAGGCCAGAAGAACTCCCACACCGACACGTCGAAGCCGGCCGGGGTCTTCTGGAGGACACGGTCGTCCGCGGTCAGGCGGTAGGCGTGCTGCATCCACTGGAGGCGGTTGACGATCGCCCGGTGCTCGACCATCACGCCCTTGGGGCGGCCCGTCGAGCCGGAGGTGAAGATGACGTACGCGGGATGGCCGGGCAGCAGCGGCGCCGTCCGCTCCGCATCCTCCACCGGCCCGCCCGGCAGCGAGCCGAGCTCCTCCCGTACCTCCGGCGCGTCCAGGACGACCGGCTCCGCCCCGGCGGCCTGCGGCAGGCCACCGAGCGAGGCCGACTCGGTCAGCAGGCACACCGGCGCCGCCGTCCGGACCATGTGGGCGAGGCGTTCGGCGGGCAGGGTGAGGTCGAGGGGCAGGTAGGCGCCGCCCGCGCGGACGACCGCGTGGAGGGCGATGACGAGGTCGAAGGAGCGCGGCAGCGCCACGCCGACGACGCTCTCCGGTCCGACGCCGCGCCCGATGAGGAGACGGGCCAGCCGGTTGACGCGGTCGTCGAAGGCGGCACGGGACAGCTCGACGCCCTCGAACACCAGGGCCGTGCCCTCGGGGTCACGGCGCGAACCGGCGGCGACCAGCGCGTCCAGGGTCTGCGCGGGCAGCGGGCGCCCGGTGTCGTTCCAGCCGTGCAGGACCAGCTCCCGCTCCGCCTCGCCCATCACCTCGACCGCCGACACCGCCACCTCCGGATCGGCGGCGGCCGCCGCCAGGATCCGGACGAGACGGCTGGTCAGGGCCCAGACGGTCTCCTCGTCGAACAGATCGGTGGCGTACCGCACCCCGCAGGTCATCCCCGGGCCCGACCCGTCCCGGCCGGGGGTCCGGCGGAACAGGACCTCCAGGTCGAACTTGGCCGCACCGGCCGCGACGGCGACCTCCTCGGCCGGGATCCCGGCGAACAGGGCGGCCGGCCCGGAGCCGCCCTCGTAAGCCACCATCGTCTGGAACAGCGGGTGCCGCGCCAGCGAACGCTCCGGGTTCACCGCCTCCACCACCGCGTCGAAGGGCAGATCGGCGTGGTCCAGCGCCGCCGTGGCGGTCGCGGCCGTACGGCGCAGCAACTCGGCGAAGCTCGGCGCGCCGGACAGGTCCGCCCGCAGGACCACGGTGTTGACCAGGAACCCCACCAGCGGGTCGAGGGCCTCCTCGCCGCGCCCGGCGACCGGGCTGCCCAGCGGGATGTCCTCACCCGCGCCCAGCCGGTGCAGCAGCGCCGCCACGGCCGCCGTGACCACCGTGAACACGGTCGTACCGGTCGACCCGGCCAGTTCGTCCAGCCCCGCCACCAGCGCGGCCGGCAGCTCGGTCTCCACCGTCGCACCCCGGTGCGAGGGGAGCGCCGGACGCGGCCGGTCCGCCGGAACGGACAGCTCCGCAGGGACCCCGGCGAGGGCCTCCCGCCAGAAACCCGCCTGCCGGTGGGCCAGAGAGCCCTCCCGCGCCGGGTCGCCGAGCAGCTCCCGCTGCCACAGCGCGTAGTCCGCGTACTGGACGGGCAGCGGGGCGAACTCCGGCTCCCGGCCCGCCAGCCGCGCCGCGTACGCCCGGTCCAGATCGGCCAGCAGCGGACCGGCCGACCACTCGTCGGTGGCGATGTGGTGCAGCAGCAGGACCAGCGTCCACTCCTGCGGCCCCGATTCCAGCAGCGTCACCCGCAGCGGAAGCTCCGTCTCCAGGTCGAACGGGTGGCTCGCGGCGGCCTCGATGCGCTCGGCGACCTCCCCGGCCGCCACCCGGACCATCGAGAACGGCACCTCGGCCGCGGCGGGCGCCAGCACCCGCTGGTACGGGCCCCCCGCGTCCTCGGCGAACACGGTGCGCAGCGCCTCGTGCCGGGCCACCACATCGGCGACGGCGGCCCGCAGCGCGGCCGGGGCCAGCGCCCCGCGCAGCCTCAGCACCTGCGGGATGTTGTAGGTGGCGTTCGGCCCCTCCAGCCGGTGCAGGAACCACAGCCGGGCCTGGGCGTACGACAGCGGCAGCCGGTCCGGCCGCTCCGGCAGGCCCGCCGTGGCCAGGGCCGGACGCGCCGCCCGGCCCCGGCCGCCGATCCGGGCCGCGAGCGCGGCGACCGTACGGGCCTCGAACACGTCGCGCACCGAGCAGTCGGTGCCCGACTCCCGGAGCAGGGCCGCCACCCGGGTGGCCAGCAGCGAATGCCCGCCCAGCCGGAAGAAGTCGGCGTCGGCCCCGGCCGAGGCCAGCCCCAGCGCCTGCGCGAACACCGCCGCGACCCGCTCCTCGACGGGGCCGCCGGGCGCGCGTCCGGCGGGCTCCTCGCCCGCGAGCGGCGCCGGCAGGGCCGCCCGGTCCAGCTTGCCGCTGACCGTGGTCGGCAGCTCCGCCAGCCCCGTCACCACGGCCGGAACCATGTGGTCCGGCAGCGTCCTCGCCAGCTCCGCCCGCAGCGCGGCCGGATCGGCCGGGCCGGTGACGTAGCCGACCAGCCGCGGGACGCCGGGCACGTCCTCCCGTACGACCACGGCGGCCGCGGACACCCCGGCGAGCGAGGTCAGCGCGGCCTCCACCTCGCCGAGTTCGACGCGGAACCCGCGGATCTTGACCTGGTCGTCGGCCCGGCCGAGGAACTCGATCAGACCGTCCGCCCGCCACCGGGCCAGATCGCCCGTCCGGTACATCCGGGTGCCCGGGCTCCCGTACGGGTCGGCGAGGAACCGCTCGGAGGTCAGCGCGGGCCGGCCCAGATAGCCGCGGGCGTTCTGCTCGCCCGCCAGGTACAGCTCACCGGGCACCCCGGCGGGCACCGGCCGCAGCCGGGCGTCCAGGACGTACGCGCGGGCGTTGTCCAGCGGCCGGCCCACCACCGGGGTGGCGCAGTCGCCCACCCGGGCGACCAGCGCGTCGACGGTGAACTCCGTCGGCCCGTAGTAGTTGACGACCTCCACGCCCGCCACCGCCCGCAGCTCCGTCCACAGCGCGGCGGGCACCGCCTCGCCGCCCAGCAGGAACAGCGGCGGCCGCCAGGGACCGGCCAGCAGACCGGCGTCCACCAGCTGCCGCCCGTACGAGGGCGTCACGTCCAGCGCGTCGATCCGCGCCCGGCGCACGTACGCGACCACCGCCTCGGCGTCCCGCCGCCCGAACTCGTCCAGGACGTGCAGCTCGTGGCCCGCGATCAGCCACAGCAACTGCTCCCAGGAGGAGTCGAAGGAGAAGGAGGCCGTGTGCAGCGCGCGCACCCGGCGGCCCAGCCGCGCGGCGACCGGCAGGTAGAGCTCCCGCTCGTGGTCGCGGAACAGCCGGGTCAGACCGGCGTGCCGGAGCACCACGCCCTTGGGGCGGCCGGTGGAACCCGAGGTGTAGATGACGTACGCGGCGTGCTCGGGGTCGACGGGGGTGTCCGGGCCGGGCACCGCGGCGGCCAGCCGGCCGGCGGTCAGCGGGTCGTCGAGCACCACGGCGGGCGTCCCCGCGACCAGGTCCGCCGCCGCACGGGTGGTCACGACGCACACCGGGGCGGCGTCCCGCAGCATGAACGCCACCCGCTCGGCGGGAAGGTCGAGATCGAGCGGCAGGTAGGCGCCGCCCGCCTTGAGGACGGCGAGCACCGCCACCACGGCGTCCGCCGAACGCGGCACCGCGAGGGCGACGACCGTGTCCGGCCCGACGCCCTCGGCCGTGAGGACGGCCGCCAGCCGGCCCGCCCGCTCCGCGAGCTCGGCGAAGGTCAGCCGCTCCGCGCCCGCCACCACAGCGATCGCCTCCGGGTCCCGGGCGGCGCGCTCGGCGAACACCTCCGCGACGCCCTGCGGGGGCACCGGGCGGCCGGTCTCGTTCCACCGGGCCATCCGGGCCCGCTCGTCGGCGTCGCGCAGCTCCCAGGCCGACACCGGAGCGGCCGGGTCGGCGACCGCCTCGGCCAGCACCCGCAGCAGCCGGTCGGTGAAGGTCTCCACCGTGGCCCGGTCGAACAGGCCCGTGGAGTAGAACACCTCCAGCTCCAGGTCCTCGCCGTGCGCCGCGTCGGCGAAGGTGATGTCCAGGTCGAACTTGGTCGCCCCGGGGTCCACCCGGTCCACCCGGGCCGGCAGCCCGAACAGGGTCCGCAGGTCCTGGGTCACCGTGCTGTGCGAGACCATCGTCTGGAACAGCGGGTGCCGCGCGAGCGTCCGCTCCGGGCTGACGGCCTCCACCACCTGGTCGAAGGGCAGGTCGGCGTGGTCCAGCGCGGCCAGGTCGGCGGCCCGGACCCGCTCCAGCAGCTCGCCGAAGGCCGGATCGCCCGACAGGTCGGTGCGCAGCACCAGCGTGTTGACGAAGAAGCCGACCAGCTCGTCCAGCGCGCTGTCCGCCCGCCCCGCCACCGGGCTGCCCAGCACGACGTCCGTACCGGCGCCGAGCCGGTGCAGCAGCGCGGCCACCGCGGCGTGCACCACCATGAACACACTGGTGCCGCTCTCACGGGCCAGCTGCCTCACGCGCAGCGCGAGCTCGCGGGGCACCTCGCGGTGGACCAGGGCCCCCGCGTGCGCGGCCACCGCCGGCCGTGGCCGGTCGGCGGGCAGCCCCGCCTCCTCGGGCAGCCCGGCGAGCACCTCCCGCCAGTACGCGGCCTGCCCGGCGGCGAGCGAACCCGGCTCTTCGACCGCGCCCAGCAGCCGCCGCTGCCACAGCGCGAAATCGGCGTACTGGACGGCCGGCGGCGCGAACCGCGGCTCCTCGCCCGCGCACCGGGCCCCGTAGGCCTGCTCCAGATCGCGCAGGAACGGCCCCATGGACCACTCGTCGCTCGCGATGTGGTGCAGCAGGACGACGAGCGCGTCCGCGCCCGCCTCCCGGTCCCGGACCAGGGTGACCCGCAGCGGCGCCTGCGAGGTCAGGTCGAAGAGGTGCGTGAGCGCCCGCGTCACCGCCTCGTCGACACGGCCGTCGCTCACCTCGTGTACGTGCAGCCGCACCGCGGCCGCGTCCGTGTCCAGCACCCGCTGGTACGGGACGCCCCCGTGCTCGCCGTACACCGTGCGCAGCGCCTCGTGACGGGCGGCCACGTCACCGAGCGCGGCGTCCAGCGCGCGGGCGTCCAGCGCACTGTCGAACCGTACGGCGAAGGGGATGTTGTAGGTGGCGCTCGGCCCCTCGACCTGGTCGAGGAACCACAGGCGCTGCTGCGCGTACGAGAGCGGCAGCGGATCCGGCCGTACTCCGGCGGCCGGCGCCGGACGGGCGGTGGCGGTGCGCTCGGCGAGCAGGGCCGCGAGGGCGGCGACGGTACGGGACTCGAACACGTCCCGGATCCCGCACTCGCTGCCCAGGGCGGTCCGGACCCTGGCGATCACCCGGGCCGCCAGCAGGGAGTGGCCGCCCAGGGAGAAGAAGTCGTCCTCGGGGCCGACGGCGGGCAGCCCCAGCACCTCCGCGAAGATCCCGGCCAGGATCTCCTCGCGGGCGCCGCGCGGGGCCCGCGAGGAGGCGGCGCCGGTCAGGCCGGAGAGGTCGGGGGCGGGCAGCGCCCGCCGGTCCACCTTGCCGTTCGCGGTCAGCGGGAAGCCGTCCAGCACCACCACGGCCGCCGGCACCATGTACTCGGGCAGCCGCTCCGCCACCGCCCGGCGCAGCGCGGCCGGCTCGGGCGCGGGAGCGCCGGCGGCCGGCGTGACGTACCCGACCAGGGCGGGGAAGCCGGGCAGGTCCTCGCGGACCAGGACCACGGCCCGCGCCACGCCCGCGGCGGCCGTCAGCGCCGCCTCGATCTCCCCGAGTTCGATGCGGAAGCCGCGCAGCTTGACCTGGTCGTCGGCCCGGCCGAGGAACTCGATCCTGCCGTCCGCACCGCGCCGGGCCAGGTCGCCCGTCCGGTACATCCGGCTGCCCGGCGCCCCGTACGGGTCGGCGGGGAAGCGCCCGGAGGTCAGCGCGGGGCGCCCCAGGTAGCCCCGGGCCAGCTGGGAGCCGCTCAGGTACAGCTCGCCGGGGCGGCCCGGAGCCACCGGGCGCAGCGCGGAGTCCAGGACGTACGCCCGGGTGTTCCAGAACGGCAGCCCGATGTCTGGGACCCCGAGGTGCGCCGGGTCCAGGTCCGCCGAGGTGGCCCAGACGGTGGCCTCGGTCGGCCCGTACACGTTGGTGACCGACAGCGCGGTGCGGGCGAGGCGTTCGGCGAGCGCGGCGGGCAGCGCCTCGCCGCCGACCAGGACCCGGGTGCCGTCCAGCGTGGTGGGCCGGCCGTCCTCCAGCAGGGCGTGCCACAGCGAGGGGGTGGCCTGCATGACGGCGGGCCGGTGCGCGTCGACGAGCGCGGCCAGCGCCGCCGGGTCGCGCACGGTGTCCCGGTCCGCGAGGACCACGGTCGCCCCGCAGATCAGCGGGGTGTGGATCTCCAGCGCCGCGATGTCGAACGAGATGGTGGTGACCGCGACGAGACGGTCGGCCGGAGCCAGTTCGAGGACCTCGGCCTGCATGTGCAGGAAGTTGGCGAGCGCTCCGTGCCCGACGACCACGCCCTTGGGCCGGCCCGTCGAACCCGAGGTGTAGATCACGTACGCGGGCTGGTCCCCGGCCGGGGCGGCCGGTCCCGCCGCGAGTTCGCCGGCGTCCACGCCGGCGAGGGCGGCCAGGGTGTCGGGGGAGTCCAGGACCACCGTCTCCACACCGGGCACGTCCGGGGCCAGGGCGGCGCAGTCCAGGGTGGTCAGCACGCACACGGGGCGGGCGTCCTCGACCATGAACCGCAGCCGGTCGGCCGGGTAGTCGAGGTCCAGCGGCAGGTAGGCGCCGCCCGCCTGCCAGACCGCGAGCAGCGCCACGACCAGATCGGCCGTACGGGGCAGGGCCAGCCCGACGATGCCCTCGGGGCCCACGCCCCGGTCGGCCAGCACCCGGGCCAGCCGGGCCGCCCGGTCGGCCAGCGTCGCGTAGTCGAGGGTGACGGATCCGGCGATGACGGCGGGCACCTGCGGCCGGCGGCGGGCCTGCGCGGCGAAGGCCTCGACGACGCTCTCCGGCGGCAGCGCCCGGGCGGTGTCGTTGCCGGCCCGCAGGACGGCGGCCACGGCCTCGGACTCCAGCAGGTCGTGCCGGCCGACCGGCGCCTCGGGGCCCGCGGCCGCGGCGGCGCGCAGGAAGCGGGCGAACTCCCCGCAGCGCGCGGCCAGCGAAACGGCGTCGTAGGCCAGCGGGTTGCCGTCGAACTCGAAGCGGATGCGGCCCTCGGCAGCGTCGTGGTAGACGCCGAGGGTGAGGTCCTCCACGGGGCCCGCGGCCACGTTGTGCACGGTGCCCGGGGAGCCCGCGAAGTCGAGGTCGTTGTCGAAGGCCTTGACGTTGACCATGGGCCCCAGCAGGCCCTGGCCGCGGCCGGAGAGGCCGAGCTCGCGGCGGATGTCCTCGGCGCGGTAGCGCTGGTGGCGGCGCAGGTCGCGGACGGCGGCGGCCACCTCGCGCACCAGCTCCGCCAGTTCGGCCCCCGGCCGGACGGCCACGCGCAGCGGCAGCACGTTGACGACCATCGCGGGCACCTTCAGCGCGGCCGAACCGAGCCGCGCCATCGCCGGCAGGGACAGCAGCACGTCCCGGGTTCCGGTGGCCCGGTGCAGATAGGCGGCGAAGGCGGCCGTCACCACATCGGCCCAACTGGCGCGCGCCGCGCGGGCGATGGCCAGCAGGCCGGAGGTCTCCTCGGCGGAGAGGGTGACGCCTTCGCGCAGGAAGGCGTGCGACGCGGGCAGCACGGCACCGCTCAGCGGCTCCGGCTCGGGGCAGTCGGCCAGCCGGTCCAGCCAGTAGGCGCGGTCCTCCTCGAAGCGGTCGGAGGATCTGTACGCCTCCTCCTCGTCGGTGACGACCCGCAGCCCGCCGAACGGGCTGGGCGGCGGCTCCTCGCCCCGGACCAGGGCGCTGTACACCTCGGCCGTGCGGCGCGATACGAGGGAGAACCCGAAGGCGTCGAGCGCGATGTGGTGGGCGCGCTGGTACCAGAGGGTCCGGTCCGGCCCGACCCGGTGCAGGGTGAAGGCGTAGAGGGGGTCGCGCGCCGGGTCCACGGGGGTGGCCATGTCACGGCGCATCAGGGAGACGGCCTCGCCGACGGGGTCGTCCTGGCCGGTGTGGTCGAGCGTCGCCACGATCGGGCCGGCGGCCGGGCCCGGCCAGGTCAGCTGGTACGGAACGCCCTCCGCGTCCTCGCCGAACCGGGCGGTCAGCGCCTCGCTCTCGGCGACGGTCCGCCGCAGGGCGGTGAGGAACCGGCCGGGGTCCAGAGCGCCGTTGATCTCGACGTACTGGCCCACGTTGTAGACCGGGGACTCGGGGTCGAGCCGCTGTCCGTACCAGACACCGGTCTGGGCCCCGGTGAGGGGGAGGCGCTGGGAGGGGCGGTCACTCATGGGGATCGTGCTCCAGGGATCGGCGACGGCGGGGCGAGGAGGGGTGAGGGGGAGGGGGGAGCCGCTCAGTGCTCGGGGGTGCGGGCGGGGTCCTTGGCGGGGCCGCTGGGCGCCCCGGTGGCGGCGTCGGGGGTGGCGCCGCCCTGCGCGGAGCCCTTGGCCCCGGCATCGGCGTGGGCGTCGCCCTCGGCCTCGCTCTCGCGGGGCAGGGTGGCGCGGCGCAGTCCCGGTACGGCGACGGCCACGGCGACCGCCGCGACGGCGCAGACGGCGCCGTTCAGCACGGCCGCGCCGGCCGGACTGAACCACCGCGCCACGGCCGCGACTTCGGCGTCTCCGACGACGCCGCCCGTGGTGCCCTGGGCGGTGATGACGCTGACGATGCGCCCGCGCAGCCGGTCCGGGGTGCTGTGCTGGACGAGCGCGTATTCGAGGATCTCGTACACCGTGCCGGCCGCGCCGCCGACCGCGAGCATCGCGAAGGCGACGGCCGCGTGGCCGCTGAGGCCGAATCCGACGGTGGCCAGGCCCCCGGTGAAGGCGGCGGCGATCAGCATCCGGCCGGGGCGGGCCGTGCGGCTGAGCCAGCCGCTGGTGGCCGACACCAGGACGGCGCCGACGGCGGGAGCGGTGTAGAGCAGGCCCAGCATGACCTCGCCGCCGTGGAACTGCCGGTCGACCATCTCGGGGAAGAGCACGACGGGGACGTTGAACACGGCGACCACGCCGCCGAGCAGCACGAGCCCGCCGACCACCCGGTTGCGCAGGGCGTACCTGAAGGCCACGAGCGGTGATCCGGTGTCCTGCCCGGCGTGTTCGTCGTCCTCCTCCTCGTCCCCGCCGACGCCCGGCGGGAGCGGGCGGATGCGGGAGATGAGGAAGGTGGTCACGGCGGTGGTGACGGCGGCGAAGGCGTAGACGGGGCCCGCGCCCCAGGCGGCGAGGAGCACTCCGCCGAGGAACGGCGCGCTGACGGAGCCGATCTCGCCGGTGAGGGAGATCAGGGCGCCGGCGGCGGGGAGCTGGTCGGGGCGGACGAGGGTCGGTGCGACGGCCATCAGCGCGGTCACGCTGACCCCCGTCGCGAGGCCGTCCCAGGCCACGCACGCGTAGATGGCCCACAGGGAGGGGTCCGGCAGCATCGCGTTGACCGCGAGGCCGGCGAAGGCGAGGGCGGCCGCGCCGCGCGCCCAGACGATGAGCCGCTTGCGGTCGGTCCGGTCGGCCATCACGCCGCCCCAGAGAGAGCCGAGCAGCACCGTGACGCTCATGATCATGCTGGCGACGGCCACGTCGAACGTCGACCGGGTCATCCCGTAGACCTGGGCGGACAGGGCCACGGTGGCCATGCCCAGGCCGAAGAGGGAGACCACCCGGGCCGTGAAGATGGCCCGGAAGTCGGGGCTGGTGCGCAGCGGTTCGATGTCGATGACGAGGTCACGCAGGGACACAGGGGACTCCGTAGACGGCGACGGCCGCGGATCAGGCGGTGGGGGACAGGAGCGCGGCCCATTCGCGCAGGGTGGGGCGCTCGGCGAGGTCCACGAAGCTGATCCGGGCGCCTTCGGCGCGCCATCTCTCCACGAGGGTCATCAGGCGTATGGAGTCCAGGCCCTGGTCGAGGAGGTCCTCGTCGGGGGAGATGTCGGCGGGCTCTGCGTAGAGCACGTCGGCCACGTCCTGGATCAGCCGGTCGAGGGTGAGGGGCTCGGTGGAATCGGACATGAGTGGCTTCCTTCGTCTGGGAATGCGCGCCGATGCTGGAGAGTAGTAAGGCAAGGCTTACCTAACTAAAAATGAGCTGGCCGAGTCAAGCCGGAGGTCCAGGTCATCCGCCCTTTTCGGTGCGTCAACTCGCCTTGAGGATGTGTCTGGTGGGGCGGGTGTGGCGAATTGCAGGGCCAGTAAGGGAAGGCTAACCTAGCTATGTGTCCACAGTTGCCGCAGCCGCCCTGGGGGATCACTCCCCTCACCCCCCTTCGCCTCCGGGTATCCCCGTACGCCCGGAGCCCCCGGACCGCCCCGCGCCTCCGGGCCGTCCCGAGTCCCCCGGCGTCCGGCCGGCCCGTCTCGGTGACGTCGCCGCCCTGTACGCGCTGTCCCGGACCTTCGTCCGGTCCGGCGCGCTCCGGGCCCGGACGCCCCGTCACTACCTGTCCCGCGTAGGGGACTTCCTCGTCGCCGAGGGCGCGGAAAGGAGCCGCCCGCGCGGCTGCCTCGCCCTGAGGGACGAGGGCCCCGCGACCGCGGTCCTCTACAACTTCTGCGTCTCACCGTGCAGTCAGGGGCAGGGCGTCGGATCGCAGCTGCTGGGCGCCGCCTTCGCGCGGTCCCGGCGGCGCTCCGTTCGGGTGATCTTCACGGCGACCACCGGATCCGCCGCCCTCTTCCTGCGCCACGGATTCGTTCCGGTCCCCGCCGCCGAGGCGCCGGCGCGGTGGGCCGCGGCCCTCGATCCGGCCCGCGGCTCACAGGTGCTGCGCCTGACCCTGTGACGACGGGCCACTGAGGCCGGTCCGGAGCCTCGCTCCGGACCGGCCTCCGCGCTGTACGGGGTCCGGTGGCGCCGTGTCAGCCCTGGGCGGCGATCAGGCTCGCCGGGCGCATGTCGGTCCAGTGGGCGTCGGTGTACGCGGCGCAGCCCTCGCGGGTGTCCTCGCCGTGCACCACGGTCCAGCCGGCCGGCACCTCGGCGAAGGCGGGCCAGAGCGAGTGCTGGTTCTCGGCGTTCACCAGCACGAAGTAGCGCGCGTCGTCGTCCTCGAAGGGGTTGGTGGCCATGGCGGATCTCCTTGGTGATGGGGGTTGGGGATACGGGTGGGGATGTGGCTGGGGGAGTGGTCAGGGGGAAGGGTGGTCCCGTGCGGGTTCCGGCCGCCCCGGCAGCAGGGCGCGTACGGTCTGCGTCGCCTCCTCGGCCAGTCGCCGCGCCTCGGCGGGGCCGAAGAGCAGGTCCGACCAGCGCCAGCGCAGCGTGACCGAGGTCCCGCCGTCCGGCAGCGCCTCCGTGTCCGCGACCAGCTCCAGCGGCCCGGCCAGGGGCAGCGAGGCGCCCGGTACGTCCAGGGCCCGCCACTCGGGCGCCGGAGCCGGCCCCCAGCCGTCCGTCCCGGCGGCGCGCGGTACGGTCCGGCGCCGGTAGCGGATCGCGCACCCCGGCAGGTTCGAGAGCCGGGCCGCGGTCTGGGGGTTGAGGTGGCGCAGCTGGTCGAGCCCCTGCCCGTGGTCCGGGACCGCGGCCAGGTCGCGCGCGACCCGCCGGTACGTCGGCCCGGGGTCGCCGGATCCGGCCCGCCCGGCGGTGTCGAGCGGGAGCCGGACCAGGTGCGCCGAGGTGAGCCGGCCCGCGGTGCGGGGCGCCGCGCCGGGGCGGGGCAGCTCCAGGTCCACCAGCAGGCCGGTCCCGTCGTGCAGGCGGGGCCGGCCCGCCGCGAGCCGGGTCAGTGCCGTCAGCAGCAGCGCGTCGAGGGGGTGCCCGTCGCAGGGCGGCAGGGTCAGCGCGGTCACCAGGCGGTGGCCGCCCTCGGTGGCCGCCCAGGCCCGCCCGGCGCCGCCCGCCGCGAGCGCGGACCAGTGGGGGAGCTCCGAGATCCGCGCCGTGGACTGGGCCTCGGAGGTGAGCCGCGCCGCCCAGGCGGCGAGCCCCCCGGCGGGCGGCAGGCCCTCGTCGGCGCCGTGCTCACCATGAGCGAACTCCCCGTACAAGGCGGAGAGTTCGTCGCCGAGGAGCTGCCAGGTGACATCGTCCACGGACAGCTGGTGGCCGAGCAGCAGCAGCCGCCCCGGCTCCCGGGGGCCCGCGTCGAACCAGACCGCCCGCAGTACCGTGGCCGTGCCCGGGTCGAGGGCCGCGGCGGCCGCTCGGGCCGCATCGGACACCAGCCCGTCCCGTTCGGCCCCCGTGCGGCCCGCGACGCCGATCCGGCGCAGGGTGCCCGGATCCGTGACGGCCGGGGCGGAGACCGCCGGCCGGATCTCCTGGGTCCAGATGCCCTCCGTACGGCGCAGCGCGAGGCGGAGCGCCGGATGGCGGCGGGCCAGGGCCGCGAGGGCCTGGCGCAGCGGGGCCGCCCGCAGCCCCGCCGGAACCCGCAGCAGCACGGACTCGTGCAGCCGCTCCACGGCGGCGTGCGCCGCGCGCAGCCGGTGGGCGGACGGCAGCAGCGGCAGGGCCCCGGTCTCGGTGTCGTGCTCGGGCCCGCCGGGGCGGCGTCCGGGACCACCGCCCGGACGACCACCGCCCGGACGCCCGATGCCCGGACTCCCGGCGCCCGGACGGCCGCCGCCCGGATGCCCGGCGGTCCCGGCGGCGAGGCCGCGGACCAGGGCGCGGGCCGCGCGGTCCGGCTCCCGGGCGAGGGCCACCAGGGCGGCTGCGCAGCCGTCCGCGTACCGGGCCAGCGAAGCCGCGTCGTACAGCGCGGGGTTGGCGTCGAAGTCCAGGCGCAGCCGACCGTCGGGGTGGCTGGACGCCGAGACGGACAGGTCGTCCACCGGGCCGGAGGCCAGGCTGACCACGTGCCCCCGGGTCCCGGCGAAGTCCAGCTCGCTCTCGAAGGGACGCAGGTTGACCAGCGGCCCCGGAACCCGGGTGCCCGGCAGCGCCGGCCACAGGTTCCGGGCGAGTTCCTCGCCGCGCACCCGCTGGTGGCCGCGCAGGAAGGTGAGTTCGGCCGCGGCGCGTCCCAGCAGGGTACGGAAGGTGTCCCCGGCGCCGACCGGGACGCGGACCGGCAGCACGTTGAGCGCCGTCCCGGGCACCCGCAGGGTCCCCGGCGCGGTCCGGGCCGTGGCGAACAGGGCCAGGGTGGCCTCCCGCGCCCCCGTCCGGTCGGCGAGGTGCGCGGCGGTCGCGGCCACCACCGCCTCGCCCCAGGTGACGCCGGCCGCCCGCGCCGCGGCGGCCACGACGGCGCCGTCGGCCGGGTCGAGCGGCACGGTGCGGCGCAGGGCGGTGTCGCCCGCCGGGGCGGTGCGGCCGGCGGGCCAGACCGGATCCGGCAGGTCGGCGTACCGTTCCTGCCAGGCCGCCAGATCCGCGGCGTGCGCGGCGGAGGCGGTGTAGGCCCGTTCGGCGTCGGCGAGCACGGACACCGGGGCGAACGGCGACGGAGCCACCGGCGCCCCGCCGACCAGGGCCGTGTAGCGCTCGGCGATCCGCCGGCTGAGCAGGGCCACGCCGTAGCCGTCGACGACCAGCTGGTGGAAGTACTGCACCAGCAGGTGGTGCCGGGGTCCGGTGGTGACCAGCACGGCGCCCGCGAGATCGGGCACCGCGTCCGGCCGCACGGGGTCGATCAGCAGTTCCAGCCTTGGCGGGCAGGCGAGTTGGCCGCGTACGAGGTCGACCGCGGCGGCCACCGGGTCGGCGGCGCCGGAGGTGTCCAGCCGGGGCAGCCTGCGCACCGGAGGCCGGGCCGGTACCGGGGCCTGGCGGAACCGGCCGCCCGCACTGGTGACGCTGAAGCGGAGCCAGGGGGCCTCGTCGAGGGTGCGGCCGACGGCCTCCTCCAGCGCCCCGTCGTCGAGGGGGCCGACGAGTTCGATGTACTGGCCGACGTTGTAGCCCGCGTACGAGGGGGCCGCGGTCTGCCCGGCGAGGACATGGGCCTGGGCCGCCGTGAGGTCCACGGCGGGCGGGGCCGCGGGGGCGAGGGGGGTCCGGGTGGGGGGCACGGCAGGTCAGCCCCGGCTCGCGGGGACGGCGGGCGCGCTGCCCGGACCGGCCGCCGCGCCCGAGCCCGCGCCGACGCCCGCGACGGCCGGTACCCGCCGCAGCTCCCGCTCCGTGCCGCGCAGCAGCAGCGCGTCGCGGATCTCGCCCGAGCGCACCGCCAGCGTGGACAGCAGGGAGGAGGTGATGCCGTGGGTGTGCTCGGTGGCCGCGCCCTGGAGGTAGATCCCGGCGCGCAGCCGGCCGGTGGTCTCCACCCGGTGGTCGCGGCCGACGCGCAGCCGCCCCTGCCCGTCGGTGCGGCACTCCCCGGCGAGCTCACCGAGCAGCTCCAGCGGGTCGGTGGGCCGGTAGCCGGTGGCCAGGACCACCGCGTCGCAGTCGAGGGCGAGGGTCTCGCCCCCGGTGAGGGAACGCACGGTGGCCCGTACGCCGTTCCCGGTCGGGGTCACCGCGGCGAACTCGCTGGCCCCCATGATGCGCAGCCGCTGCGTGCCGCTCACCTTCTCCTGGTAGGCGGTCCGGTACAGCTGCTCGATCAGGTCCCCGTCCACCACCGAGTAGTTGGTGTTGGCGTGGTAGCCGAGCAGCTGGTGCTTGACCTCCTGGGGCGCACCGTAGAACGCGTCCACCGCGGCCGGGTCGAAGATCCGGTTGGCGAAGGGGCTGTCGTCGGCCGGGCTGTACCCGTACCGCCGGAACACCGCGCACACCTCGGCGTCGGGGAAGGTGCGGTGGAGGTAGTCGGCCGTCTCGGCCGCCGACTGGCCCGCCCCGACGACCAGGAACCGGCGGTGCGGACGGTCCATCAGCCCCGGTGCGCGGTAGAGCAGGTCGCGGTTGTGCCAGATCCGCTCGCCGGTCTCGATGCCCGCGGGCAGCCTGGGCTCCAGGCCCGTGCCGATGACGACGTTGCGGGCGCGCAGGGTGGTGGCGCCGTCCGCGCCGCGGGTGGTGACGTCGAGCTCGTCGACGGTACCGGGGGAGCCGGCGAGCTCCGCGAGGTCCGTGAGGCCCGCGAGGTCCGTGAGGTCCGCGGCGTCGGGGCCGGCGGCGGTGACCGAGGCCACCTCGGCGCCGTAGCGGACCTGGTCCCGGAAGGCGGCGGCGCACCAGCGGAAGTAGTCGTGGAACTCGATCCGGGTCGGGAAGAACGTCTTGTGGTTGACGAAGTCGGCCAGCCGGCCGCGGTCCTGGAGGTAGTGCACGAAGCTGTAGGGGCTTCCGGGGTTGCGCATCGTCACCAGGTCCTTGAGGAAGGACACCTGCATGGTGGCGCCTTCGAGCAGCATGCCCCGGTGCCAGCCGAAGCCCTCCTGCCGCTCGACGAAGGTGGCGTGCACCGCCTCACCGGACGTGCGCTGGGCGTTGTGCTCCTCGATGGCGATCGCGAGCGCCAGGTTGGCAGGGCCGAAGCCGATGCCCACCAGATCTCGGGTGCCCGGGACTCGACTCCCCGGAGTGGTCTGCGCGTGTGGTGCGGACATGCCCGTCCTTCCTCGGTCTCACCCAGTTAGTTAGGTAAGGCTGGCCTAACATCAACCCATCGTGGGGGTGCTGTCAAGTTGACCGAAACCCCCCGGGTGTCGACCACGCGGATGGCCAACTCACTTTCACGGCACCTGATATGGGCGGGCATGCCGAGAACCCCGGCGGCCTGGCCGGCCGGGGTCACGCGTCTCGGGGGGTGGGGTGGGTGTCAGTCGCGGCGCACGGGAGGGGAGGGGTGCGGCCCGTCGGGCACCACCGCGGTCCCGGTGTGCTCGTCGGCGAACACCTCCAGCAGTACGGCGTGCGGCACCCGGCCGTCGAGGACGTGCGCCATCCGCACCCCCGCCCGCACGGCCCGCAGACAGCCCTCCATCTTGGGCACCATGCCTCCCGCCAACCCCGGCAGCATGGCCTGTAGTTGACTGGCCGTCAGCACATCGATCACCTCGGTGCTGTGCGGCCAGTCGGCGTACAGTCCGGCCACGTCTGTCAGCATGATCAGCTTCTCCGCGTCCAGCGCCTCCGCTAGGGCGGCCGCGGCCAGATCGGCGTTGATGTTGTAGACGGAGTCGTCCCGGTCCCCCCGGGCGATGGGGGAGACCACCGGGATCCGGCCGCGCTCCAACAGCGCGCGCAGGGTGTCGGGTTCGACCCGGACGATGTCACCCACCAGGCCGATGTCCACCTCCCGCCCGTCCACCACGGCGGGCCTGCGCACCGCCGTCAGCGTACGGGCGTCCTCGCCGGTCATCCCGACCGCGAACGGGCCGTGCGCGTTGATCAGATTGACCAGATCCCGCTGCACCTGCCCGGCCAGCACCATTCGGACCACCTCCATCACCTCGGGGGTGGTGACGCGCAGCCCGGCCGCGAACTCGACGTCCAGGGCCAGTTGCCGCAGCATCGCGCTGATCTGCGGGCCGCCCCCGTGCACCACGACCGGCCGCAGCCCGGCGTAGCGCAGGGACACCACGTCCTGGGCGAAGGCCCGTTTGAGTTCCTCGTCCACCATGGCGTTTCCGCCGAACTTGACCACCACGGTCCGGCCCTGGAAGCGTTCCAGCCACGGCAGCGCCTCGATGACCGTCCGCGCCCGCGCCCGCTCGGGCGGCCGCCCGCTCACGGCGCGACCCCGTCCACCGGCAGCCCGAGGGTCTCGGGCAGGCCCAGCGCGATGTTCATGCTCTGCACCGCCGCGCCGGCCGTGCCCTTGGTGAGGTTGTCGACGGCGCAGACGGCCACCAGCCGCCCGGCCGCCGGATCCACCGCGATCTGGACCTGCGCCGTGTTGGACCCGAGGACCGCGCCCGTGGCCGGCCACTGTCCGTCCGGGAGCAGCCGCACGAAGGGCTCGCCGGCGTAGGCGGACGCGTACGCATCCCGCAGCCGCCCCGGTGTGGCCCCGGCCCGCAGCCGCACCGAGCAGGTGGCGAGGATCCCGCGCGCCATCGGGGCCAGGACCGGGGTGAAGGACACCCCGACCGCGGTGCCCGCCGCCGCGGACAGGTTCTGCACCAGCTCCGGAGTGTGCCGGTGGCCGCCGCCGACGCCGTACGGGCTCATCGACCCCATCACCTCCGCGCCGAGCAGGTCGGTCCGGGCCGTCCGGCCGGCCCCCGAGGTCCCGCTGGCCGCGACGACCAGGGCGTCCGGCTCCAGCAGGCCCGCCCGGTAGCCCGGCCACAGGGCCAGGGTGGCGGCCGTCGGGTAGCAGCCGGGCACCGCGATCCGGGTCGCGCCCTCCAGGGCTGCCCGGGCGCCCGGGAGTTCGGGCAGTCCGTACGGCCAGCAGCCCGCGTTCGGGCCGCCGTAGAACCGCTCCCACGCCCGCGGGTCCCGCAGCCGGAAGTCCGCGCCGAGGTCGATCACCAGGGTGGTGGCGGGGAGCGACGCGGCCAGCGCCGCCGACCGCCCGTGCGGCAGCGCGAGGAAGACCACGTCGTGCCCCGCGAGCCGGTCGGCCCCCGTCTCCTCCAGCACCCGGTCGGCGAGCGCGGCCAGATGGGGCTGTACGGAGCCGAGCGGCCGCCCCGCGCTCGTGTGCGCGGTGAGCGCGCCCACCTCGACTTCGGGGTGGGCGCCGAGCAGCCGCAGCAGCTCACCGCCGGCGTATCCGCTCGCACCCGCGACGGCTACCCGTACGGTCATCTCGGTCCGCCTCCGGGCGTGTTCGCAGCGATGGTCATCGGGCTTCCAGTTCGTTGATCAAGGTGGTGGTCGTACGGACGACCGCGCCCCGGGCCGCCGACCAGCGCAGCGCGAGCTCGTGCTCCTCGGCGGACAGGTCGGCCACGGCGTCGGCGACGACGAAGGGCTGGATGTCGTTCATGAAGGCGTCCGCGGCGGTCAGCAGCACTCCGGAGTGGGCGAAGAGCCCGCAGACGATCAGCTGGTCCCGCCCGGCCGTGCGCAGGATCCGCCCGAGGTGGCTGCGCAGGAAGGCGTTGTGGCGGGTGTTCGTGATGACGTGCTCGCCGGGTGCGGGAGCCAGCGCCGCCACGATGCCGCCGTCCGTGGCCGGCTCCGGCCCGGACAGCCGGTCGGCGAGGCCCGGGCGTTCCCGGCCGGGCGGCGGCTCGGTGCTGAAGACGACGGGCAGCCCCGCCCGGGCGGCGCTCTCGCGCAGCCGGGCGATGTTGCCGATCAGTTCGACCAGCGGTGAGCCCCCGGCGGGAAACGCCTGGACCAGGTGGTTCTGCATGTCGTGGACCAGGAGCGCGGATCGCCCCGGATCGAGCCGCCAGGGCGCGACGGAGTGCGGCAGCGCGTCCTCGGTGGGCATGGGGTAGTGCTCGGCCATCGGAAGTCCCACTGCCGCAATCCCCTCGGCACGGGCGGGTGTCCGCCTCGTCGGTAGTACTTAACTTAGCCTAACCTAAGTTTTTATGATCTTGCCATCGTCCCGTCCCGAGGGGGAGGTCCGAGAGCCGCCCGGCGGCCGTCAGTTGGCGGCGGCCGCCGCTGCCACCCTCGCGGCCGCCGGGGTCCTCAGCGGGCGCCGGTGTGCGGTGGTGGGGTGCGGTGTGTGCCCGTGGGGCGGCTTGCGGGGATGATCGGGGACATGTTCGTCGAGTTCCTGTCTGCCGCCGCCCTGGTCACCGTGCTGGTCTGCGCGGTGATCCGTCCCTTCCGCTGGCCTGAGGCCGCCTTCGCCGTGCCCGCCGCGGGAATCGTGATCGCCTCCGGCGCGATCCCGTGGGACCACGTGGCCGAGGAGGCCGAACGCCTCGGTCCGGTCATCGGCTTCCTGGCCGCCGTCCTCGTGCTGGCCAAACTCTGCGACGACGAAGGGCTCTTCCACGCCTGCGGGACCTGGATGGCCCGCTGGGCCCACCGGCGCCCCCGCAGGCTCCTCGGCGCGGTGTTCGGCCTCGCGTCGGTGATCACCGCCGCGCTGAGCCTGGACGCCACCGTCGTCCTGCTCACCCCGGTCGTCTTCGCCACCGCCTCCCGGATGGGCGCCCGCCCCAAACCCCACGTCTACGCGACCGCCCACCTCTCCAACACCGCGTCGCTGCTGCTGCCGGTCTCGAACCTGACCAACCTGCTCGCCTTCGGCGCGACCGGGCTCACCTTCGTCCGCTTCGGCGCGCTGATGCTGCTGCCCTGGCTGGTGGCGATCGCGGTCGAGTACGCCGTCTTCCGCCGCTTCTTCGCGGCGGACCTCGACGCGCCGACCCCCGGGGGCGAGCCGGAGGAGCCGGTCGAGATGCCCCTGTTCGCGCTGTGCGCGGTCGCCGCGACGCTCGCCGGATTCGCCCTCGCCTCGGCCCTGGGGATCGACCCGGCATGGGCCGCCGCGGCCGGAGCGGCCGTGATGGCCGTACGGGCCCTCGCCCGCCGCGAGACCACCCCGGCGGCGATCGTGCGGTCGGCCTCGCTGCCGTTCCTCGCCTTCGTCCTCGCCCTGGGCATCGTCGTCCGCGCCGTCGTCGACAACGGCCTCGGCGCCGCGCTCGCGCACGTGCTGCCCGAGGGCACCGGCCTGGCCGCGCTCCTGGGCATCGCCGCGGTGGCCGCCGTACTCGCCAACCTGATCAACAACCTGCCCGCCGTCCTCGCCCTGGTCCCCCTCGCGGCCCCGGCCGGTCCCGGCGCGGTCCTCGCGGTCCTGCTGGGCGTGAACATCGGGCCGAACCTCACCTACGCCGGCTCCCTGGCCACCCTGCTCTGGCGCCGGATCGCCCACCACCACGAGCACGAGGTCGACCTCAAGGAGTTCACCCTCCTCGGCCTCCTCACCACCCCGGCCGCGCTGGTCGCGGCGACCTGCGCCCTGTGGGCGGCGCTCCAGGTCATCGGGACCTGACCCGCGCGGCCCGGCCGGGGACCCCGGACCGGCCGCGGAGGCCGGACAGGCCGCAGGGGGCGGCCCGGTGCGAGACGCGCACCGGGCCGCCCCGGCGCCCGCCGGTGACGGCCCCTCAGGCCACCCTCGCCAGCAAGGCGCCGCCCGGGGCGCCGGCCCGCCCGCCCACTGCGGGACCCGCGGCCGGCGGGGCGGCGGGGTTCCCGGTGTCCGTGAGGAGCTCCATCAGGGAGGCCCGGGCACGCGCCACCCGGGAGCGGATCGTGCCGATCGGGCAGCCGAGGGCGGTCGCCGCCTCGGCGTAGGGGAGTCCGAGGACCTGGGTGAGGACGAAGACGTCCCGGCGCTCGGCGGGGATCGTGGCCAGGAGTTCGGCGAGGGCGATGCCGTCCTCGAAGCCGGGCAGGCCGCGGGGCTGCGTCTGTTCGGCGGCTGCCTGCCAGTCGTCCCGGTCGGAGATCTTCGGCCGGGCCGCCTTGTGGCGCAGGCTGTCGATGACGGTGCGCCGGGCTATGGACAGCAGCCAGGTCCGGGCGGAGGAGCGGCCCTCGAACCGGTGCAGGCTGCCCAGGGCGCGCAGAAAGGTCTCCTGGGTGAGGTCGTCCGCCGACTGCGCATCGGCACTGAGGTAGGCCACGTAGCGCCACACGTCTCGGTGCAGGGCGCGGACGAAACGGTCCACCGCGTCGGGATCGCCGTCGCGGGCGGCGAGCGCCAGCAGGGTGGTCGGCTCGTCCGGGCCGCCGGTGTGGCGTGCGGGCGTCGTCTCGGTGACGGTCGGACAGGGAAGCAGGGCAGGGGTCATCGCCTGATGTCCTTCTGGGAATCCGGGATCCGGGATCCGGCGCCGCGAACGCACTGCGGGCGGATCGGGCCGGTGAGCGGTACGGCCTGCCGGACGGCATGGCCGATGACCGAGGCGCGCGGCGGTGGGCCGGTGCGCGTCGGTGAGCCGGCTGTCAGATGACAGCGATCCCGACAGGTGGGCCCCGCGAGGTGATGGCGTGGGCGAGGAGGAGCCCGCGCGGCGGGCGGGAGCCGCCGTCCCGGCGCGCGGTCAGGCGCGGCCGGTCGGGCGGCGCGGGAAGCCGGAAGGCCAGCCGCAGGGGTACGAGGAGCCAGCCCGCTACGGCGCGCAGGACCCGGAACGCGCCCTGTTCCCCGTAGGCGAGCCAGAGGCCGCAGAGCAGCGCGGCGAGCAGGTGGGCGGCGAGCATGCCGACCGGTGACGCGGAGCCCATGGCGTGCCCGGCCGGCATGGCCGCGGGCATCGGCATCGGCATGGACATCGGCACGGCCGTGCCGCCCCCGGCCATCGCGTGCGCGGCCATGGAGTGGACGTGGCCGCCCGCGCCGGGCGGCGCGGCCGTGCCGCCCCCGGGCCCCGACGGGTGCGCAGCCGCCTGCGCCATGGAGAAACCGGTGTGCAGGGCGGCCTGGACGGCGACGGTCGCGGCGGTGACGGACACCAGGCCGCGTTCGCGGTCCGCGAGGACCCAGGCGGCCGCTCCGACGGCCGCGACGGCCACGGCCATCGCCCACCAGGCGACGGCGGTCCGCGACATGAGGACGTGGCCGAGGGATGCGAGCAGCACACAGGTGACCGCGAACATCGCGGCCCTGATCGCGCGGCAGTTCCGACCTGGGTTCATGGCTGACTCATCGTTGCACCCCCTCGGGACTGATCACCGGGGGGAGCCGGAAACTGATGTTAGATGACAAAATTTCCTGTGGCGCACACCACAACGACCGCGGGGAACCCGGCCGTTCGGCGGGCCGACTCCTCTCGTGGACCGAAGTGCCAGCCACGGGAACGGAGTCAGCGGTGGGGGAACGGACGGCGCCGGCGAAGGCGGCCGCACCAGGGGCCGACGGCCGGCTGACGGCGCTGCTCACCAGCGCCATGGCCTTCTCGATGCTGCAGTTGTTCCTGCTCGGAGCCCTGGGGCCCAGGCTGGTGCGCGAGTTGGGCGTGTCGGCGACCGTGCTCGGCCTGACGACCACGATCGGGTTCGGGACGGCGGCCGCGCTGTCGCCGGTCGGCGGCCGCGTCGTGGACCGGATCGGGCCCCGGCGCTCCCTCGTCGTCCTCCTGCTCGTGTCCGCGGCGGCCCTCGCGCTGATCGGGGCCGCGCCCGGGCCGGGATTCCTGCTCGCTGCCGTCGCCCTGGGCGGGCTGCCGCAGGCCCTCGCCAATCCCGCGACCAACAAGGCGATCCTGGCCGCCGTCCCGCCCGGCCGCCGCGGGCCCGTGACCGGGATGAAGCAGTCCGGTGTGCAACTGGGCGCCTTCGCCGCCGGGCTCCCGCTGGCCGCGCTGGCCGGCGGGATCGGCTGGCGCGGCGCCGTCTGGACGGCCGCCGCCACGGCCGCGCTCGCCGCGCTCTGGGCGCACCGCGCGCTGCCCGCCGACCCCCCGGCGAAGGCGGCGCCGCCGCGCTCCTCGCTCGTGCCGCGCGGCGCCATCGCCTGGCTGACGGTGTTCTCGCTCTTCCTGGGCTGTGGAATCGCCTCGGTCAACACGTACGTGGCGCTCTTCGGCGCCCAGGAACTCGGCCTGGGCCCGAACGCGGCCGCGGGCCTGGTGGCGGTGCTCGGTGTCGCGGGCATCGCGGGCCGGGTGGGCTGGTCGAAGGCGGCCCGGCCGGGGCGCGCCGAGTGGCTGCCGGGCTGGCTGGCGGGCGGGGCGGTGCTCGCGGCGGGACTCCTCGCCGCCGCGCCGTACGCGGCGCCGCTGGTCTGGGTGGCGGCCGTCGCCGTCGGGGTGTTCGCCGTCTCCGGCAACGCCGTCTCGATGGTGCTGGTGATGCAGCGGGCCGCCCCCGGCCGGGCCGGGCAGGACTCCGCGCTGGTCGCCGCCGGGTTCTTCGCCGGGTTCGCGCTCGGGCCGCCGCTCTTCGGACCGCTGGCGCAAGCGGGCCGGTACGGGCCCGGCTGGCTGCTGGTCGCCGCCGAGTTCGCCGCGGCCGGAGCCGTCGCGCTGACCTGGGCCGTCCGTGAACGGCGGCTCCCGGCCACGGAGGCCGCGGCATGACCCCGCCGCCGTGGGCCGGGCGCGCGCTGGCCGACGTACTCGACCGGGCCGCCGCCACCCGGGCGGAGGCCGGCGACCGGTTCCCGCTGTACGCCGATCCGGACACCGGCCGGTGGGTGACCACCGGCCGCGGTTCGTGGACCGGCGGCTTCTGGGCCGGACTGCTGTGGCTGCGGGCCCGGCACACCGGCGCCGCGGACGACCGGGCCGCCGCCGCCGCGTGCACGGCGCGGCTGGCCGGCTGGGTGGAGGCCGACACCTCCACGCGCGGGCTGATCCTCTGGTACGGGACCGCGCTCGCCGACGGCGACACCGGGGCGCGGGAGCTGCGGACCCGGGCGGCGCGGGCCGCGCTGGCCGCGCTCGACCCCGAACTCGCCCTGGTGCCCTGGGGGTCGGCCTTCGGCGGCCCCCGGCTGCTGGCCCGGGTCGACGGCGTGCCCGGCATGGTGCCGCTGCTCGCCGCCGAGGGCCCGAGGGGCGCCGAGGCCGCCGCCTCACACCTGTACCGGCACCTCGACCTGTGCCTCGGCGAGGGCGGGCGGGTGGTGCCCGCCCGGGCGTTCGAGGCGGCCTCGGGGTGGTGGGAGTGCGCGAGCCCGCCGGCCGGCTGGAGCCGGGGCCGGGCCTGGCTGCTGCTCGCGGTGGCCGACGCGCTGCACCGTCCCGGTGTTCCCCGGCGGACACCGGACCGGCTGGAGGCCGTGGCCGAGCGGCTGGCCACCTCGTGGACGGGGCCCGGCGCACCCCTGGTCCCCCCGGCCGACGAGGCCAGGCCCGACGGCCCGCTCGACACCTCCGCCGCCGCCATCGCGGCCGTCGCGCTGCTCAAACTCGCCCGCCTGCCGGGCCCCCGGGCGGCAGGGTACGCCTACCGCGCGACGGCGGTCCTGGAACGGCTGGTCGGCGAACACCTGACCCGCGGCATGCTGCTGGACGGCTGCTACGACGCGGAGCAGGGCACGGCCGTACGGCACGAGCTGGTGTGGGGCGACTTCTTCCTGGCGCTCGGCCTGGCCGCGCTCACCGGCCTGGCCGACGTCCGGGACGTCTGAACCGCCCCGCCCCGACAGGAGCTACTTTCCCTGGGCCCCGTACGCACGCAGCACCCGGCGGGCCACCGAGGTGACGTGGAGCTCGTCCGGGCCGTCGAGGATGCGCGCCGCACGCCCGGTGCGAAAGAGCGCCGGCAGCGGGGTGTCGGGGCCGAGCCCGGCCGCGCCGTGGACCTGGATGGCCGAGTCCGCGACCTGTTGCAGCATCCGGGCCGCGGCGACCTTCGCCAGACCCACCTCCACGTGCGCGTCCCGCCCGGCGGCGATCCTGTCCGCCGCCTCGTGGACCAGCGGCCGGGTGGTGCGCAGGGCCAGCAGCGCCTCGAAGACGTGCTGCTGGACGAGCTGGTGGTCCGCGAGCGGACCGCGTGATCCGGTACGGGAGCCCGCGCGCTCGCACATCAGGTCGAAGGCGCGCTGGGCCTGGCCGAGCCAGCGCAGGCAGCGCAGGGTACGGCCCAGCTGGAGCCGCTCGCCCGCGACGGCCAGCGCCCGCCCGCGCCCACCGATCAGGTGGTCGGCGGGCACGGCCACCCGGTCGAACTCGATCTCCCACTGGCCGGCGGCCCCGAACACGGGGAGTTCGCGCACGACGCGGAAGCCGGGGGAGCCGGTCGGGACCAGCAGGAGCGAGAGACCGCTCCGGTCGCCGTCCTCCCCGTCGGTGCGGGCGAGGACGGTCACGACATCGGCCTCGGCGGCGCCCGAGGTGAACCACTTGCGGCCGCTCACCCGCCAGCCGCCGTCGGCCTGTTCCTCGGCGCGGGTCGCGGTGAGGAAGGGGTCGGTGCCCGGCGTGCCGGGTTCGGTCATCGCGTAGCAGGCGCGCAGCTCCCCGGCGGTCAGCCGCTTCGGATACAGCTCGCGGACCCGGTCGCCGCCGTGGTTCCACAGCATCGTCACGTCCAGCAGGGGAGCGGAGCCCAGGGCCGCCGGACCGTGGTCGCTGGCCCCCTCGGCCTCGGCGATCCGGGCGTAGCGCGCCAGGGGGAGCCCCTGGCCGCCCAGTTCGACGGGCAGCGGGAGCGCCCACAGGCCCGCCTCCTTCGCCCCCTCGCGCAACCGGCGCAGGGCGGCGGCCGCCGCCGGTCCGCCCGCGTCGAGCACGGGCTCGCAGGGCATGACCCGGCGGCGGACGAACTCCGCGACCCGGTCCCTCAACTCCCCTGTACCGCAGTCAGGTTCAAGGCTGTCGCGGCCCGCGTCCCCTCGGTGCTCCACCAGTTTCCTCCACTCTGCCGGGAACCCATGGGAACGACTGTCCGACTGCCTTCCCGAGGAACTGGTCGGGTGCGCACCCGGTCTGGTTCCCGCGTACCGCACATCCGGGGCGCCGGCCACCGCCGCGCGCCAGGAGAAGAGGAGAGGCATGGCGTCACCAGCCATCACTCAGACCGCGCAGCCGCTCGAAGGGCTGCGGCTCGCCGCCTCGGGACCGCCCGAACTGGCCGGCCCGGCCGCCGCGCACCTGCGCCTCCTGGGCGCCGGCACGCAGACGGGACGGACCGGGCCGGGTGGGGACGGCGCGGCGCACCTCGCGCTGTCCGGTGCGGGGTTCAGCGCACAGAGCGCCCACGTCACCTGGGCCATGGACCGGGCCGGCGGCATCACCGACGAGGCCACCGTCCAGGCCGAGACCGGGATCATGGCCGTACACGGCAGACGCGACGGCGCCCCGCGCGGCCTCGCCGTCGACTACGCCGCCACCGCGACGGGCGTACTCGCCGTACAGGGGCTGCTCGCCGCACTGGTGGGCCAGGCCAGGGGCGGCCCCGCCGCCCGAGTGGACACCAGCGCCGACCGGGCCGGACTGCTCGCCGTGTCCCAGTACCTCGCGGCGGCCGGAGCCGACGAGGGCGAAGCCGCCGAAATCGCCCCCGGCGGACCCCCGTTCACCTCCGCCGACGGCACCCTGTTCGAACTGGAGACCCTGGACCCCGGAGCCTGGGCCGCGTTCTGGCGGGCCCTGGCGGCCCCCTCCGACGCCATCCGGGCCGGCTGGCGGCCCTTCCAGTTCCGCTACGCCACCGCCTGCGCACCCTTCCCCGGCGCACTGCACACCACCACCCGCGCCCACACCTGGCAGCGCATCCGGGAGGCCGCCGCGGGCACCGGAGCCGAGGTCTGCCGACTGCGGACCCTGGCCGAGCGCGCCGCCGAACACGACGGCGCCGCGCCCTGGGAACTGGCCCCGTACGGCTCCGGCCACCGCATCCCCCGGGTGACGCCCACCGTCGCGCGGCCGCTGGCCGGGCTGACCGTCCTGGAGGCCGGCCGCCGCATCCAGGCACCGCTCGCCGCCCACCTGCTGGGGCTGCTCGGCGCCGACGTCATCCGGATCGAGCCGCCGGGCGGCGACCCGCTGCGCGGCATGCCCCCCACCTCCTCGGGGATCTCCGCCCGCTGGCTCGCCCTCAACCGCGGCAAGACGGCCGTCGAGATCGACATCAAGTCCGCCGAAGACCGGCGCCGGCTCCTCGGCATGGCCGCCGAAGCCGACGTGTTCCTGCACAACTGGGCCCCCGGCAAGGCGGCCGAGCTGGGCCTCGACCACCAGGACCTGGCCGGCGTCAACCCCGCGCTCGTCTACGCCTACACGGGCGGCTGGGGGACGAACCGCATCGCCGGCGCCCCGATGGGCACGGACTTCATGGTGCAGGCCCGCACCGGCGTCGGCGAGGCCGCCCGCCCCCTGGGCGAGGTACCCGCGCCCTCCCTGATGACCCTGCTCGACGTCCTGGGCGGACTCGTGGGAGCCGAGGCCGTGCTGGCGGGACTGCTGACCCGCGAGCGCGGCGGCCGCGGAGTGCGCGTCGACTCCTCCCTGCTGGGCGCCTCCGACGTGCTCCTCGGCCCCGCCCTGCGCCGGGCCCGGCGCGGCCAGGAGCCCCGCCGCCCCGCCGGGTTCCGCCGGCCCCTGCCGACCGCCGACGGCTGGATCGCCCCCGCCGACGCCTGCGGGGCGGCCGCCGCCGCGTACGACCTCACGAGCCTGCCCACCGGCGCCGCGCTCGCCCAGCTGCGCACCCACGGCCTCACCGCGACCGCGGTCACCGCCGACCCCGCCGACCTGCACCACGACCCGCGCTTCGCCGGCTCGATCAGCCGCGACGAACACGGTGCGCCCGCCGTTCCCGACCCCTGGAGCCTCGTATGACCGTCGCACTGCACGACCTGCTGCCCGCCGGCCTGCGCCGCTCGTGGGCCACCGACGGCACCTGCCCCGACCTGGACCTCTACAGCCTCTTCCGGGCCCGCCAGATCGCCGACCCGCACGCCACCGCCGTCATCGACGCCAAGGGCACGCTCTGTTACACCGCCCTGGACCGCAAGGTGCGATGTCTGGCCACCGGCCTCAGGAACCTCGGCATCCGGCCGGGCGACGTGGTCGGCGTACAACTGCCCGGCGGCCGCGGCGCCGTGATCGCCGAGCTCGCCCTGGCCGCCCTCGGCGCGGTGGCGCTGCCGTTCCCGGTCGGCCGGGGCAGCCTGGAGGCCGAATGCCTGCTCCGCCGGGCCGAGGCCGTCGCGGTCATCGCCGCCGTCGAACACCGCGGCGACCACCACGCCGCCGGCCTGCGCGACCTCGCCCCCGCCCTGCCCGCGCTGCGCCACGTCATCGCCGCCGGACGGGCCGGAGCCGCGCCCGAGGGCACGGTCGCGCTGCACGAGCTGCTGCGCACCGACGCCACCGACTTCGTCCCGGCCCGCCCGGACCCCGACAGCGCCGCCCGCATCCTGGTGTCCTCCGGCTCGGAGGCGGAGCCGAAGATGGTCGCGTACTCCCACAACGCCCTCGCCGGCGGGCGCGGCAACTTCCTCGCCTCCCTGATGCCCGACAAGGCGCCGCCGAGATGCCTGTTCCTGGTGCCGCTCGGCTCCGCCTTCGGCTCCAACGGCACCGCCGTCACCCTGGCCCGGCACGGCGGGACGCTCATCCTGCTCGACCACTTCACCCCCGAGGCGGCCCTCGCCGCCGTGCGCGAGCACGCGCCCACGCACATCCTGGGCGTGCCCACGATGGTCCGGATGATGCTGGACCGGCTGGAGCGCAGCGGCTCCGAAGACGGCGCGCTGCCGTCCCCCACGGCCCTGGTCCTCGGCGGCTCGGCCCTGGACGAGACCACGGCGCGCGCCGCGAGCCGGGCCTTCGGCTGCCCGGTCGTCAACCTCTACGGCTCGGCCGACGGCGTCAACTGCCACACCGGGCTCGGCCACGAGGTCCCGGACGCGGACGGCGCGGGCGTGGTGGCCGGCCGCCCCGACCCCCGGGTCGCCGACATCCGCATCACCGACCCGCGCACGCACGAGAAGCTGGCCGACGGGGAGATCGGCGAGATCATCGCGCGCGGCCCCATGACCCCCATGTGCTACGTCGCCTCCCCCGACCTGGACGCCCGCTACCGCACCCCCGAGGGCTGGGTCCGCACCGGGGACCTCGGCCTGATCGACGGCGGCGGCGTCCTGCACGTCGTCGGCCGCCTCAAGGACATCGTGATCCGCGGCGGCGCCAACATCAGCCCCGCCGAGGTCGAGCGGCAGCTGGGCTCCCACCCGCAGGTACGGGACGTCGTGTGCGTCGGCGTGCCCGACGAACTGATGGGGGAGCGCCTCGCGGCGTGCGTCGTGGCGCGCGGCGCGCAGCCGCCCACTCTCGACTCGCTGACCGGCCACCTCACCCGGCGGGGACTGGAACGGCGCAAGCACCCCGAACACCTCCTGGTGGTCGCCGAACTCCCGCTGACCCCGGCCGGCAAGCCCGACCGCGCGGCCCTGCGCGAGCGCCTGGCGCACGCCCCGCTCGCCGTCCCCGCGGCGCCCCCCGCGCCCCCGCTCACCCGCGCGAGCTGACCCCGCCGACGGCGCGGCGGCGCCAGGACCCCTCCACGTAGCGCGCGAAAGGGCGGGCGAGCACTCCCGGTGCTCGCCCGCCCTCTCTTTCGTCCCTGCGTCAGGAGGCGCCCATGGCCTTCTTCAGTTCCGCCGCCGCGTTGCGGTAGACCGGCAGCAGGTCGAGGTCGTTCCCCGGATAGTTGACGATCTTCACCTGCCTGGCGCCCGAGTCGGGCAGGACCGTCCCGGTCGACATGTGCGCGTTGTCCAGCACCAGGGCCGGCTTCTTCGCGGACAGCTCGGCGAGCTGCGCCGGGGTGACGGCCTCGGGCCCGTACGTGCCGACGGGGGTCGCGCCGGACAGCTTCGCGGACCAGACGGTGAACACCTGACTGACCACCACCGGGCTCTTCCCGCCGGGCCAGGCCCCCTGGGCGTCCTTCGACAGCTTCGCGTACTCCGTGTCGAAGGAGGCCGTCCACTTCGCGGCGGCGTCCTCGGTGCCGAACAGCTTGCCCAGCCGGGCCACCTCGGTCTTGACCTTGTCGGCGTCGTTGTCGAGGTTCACCTCGACCAGCTCGGCCTTCGAACCCGCCGCCTCCTTGATCTTCGCCGCGTACGGTTCGAAGGGCGCGTACAGGACGAAGTCGGCCTTGCCGACGGCGGCGAGGTCGGAGGGCTTCGGATCGTAGTCCGGGGCGTGGTGCACGGACTGCGGGACGATCACCTTGATCTCCTCGGCGCCGGCGGCCTTGGCGAAGGCGCCCTCCCACGTGGTGGTGACCACCACGACCGGCTTCCCGTCGTGGCTGTTCTTGCCGTCCTTCGATCCGGTGTCGCCGCCGCCGTTCCCGCAGCCGGTGACGAGGGCCAGAGCCGCACTCAGTGCGAGGAAGGAAGCGAATCGGACGCGGGTGCGCGCCATGTGCTGATTCTCCGTTCGGGGATGAGATGGACCGCGAGGACGAGCGTCCCGGCGGTGAGGACGAGGACCGGCCCGGGGGGCCAGTCGAGCCAGAGGGCGATCAGGAACCCGGTCAGGTTCACGGCGACCCCGATGCCGACCGCCCACAGGGTGATCGACCTGAGCGAGGTGCCCAGGCGGCGCGCCGCGAGCGCCGGCAGCAGGGTGAGGGCGTCCACCAGCAGCGCGCCGGTGAGCTTGATCGCCCCGGCGACCGCCACCGCGACCAGCACCAGCAGGACGGCGGTGAGCAGCCGGACCGGAACACCGGAGCACTGGGCGAGCTCCCGGTCGTACAGCAGCAGCGCCACCTCGCGGCGCCGCCACCAGAACAGCGCGGGCACCAGGGCGGCCAGCGCGCCCAGCACCACGAGATCGGCGGTGCCCACGGACAGGATCGAGCCCCACAGCAGCGCGAACGCCCCGGAGGCGTTGACCCCCGACACCGCCAGCAACAGCAGCGCCGCGGCGATGGCCAGGCTCATCAGCAGCCCCATCGCCCCGGACAGCCCGTCCGGAGTGCGGGCGAGCGGGGCCACCCCCGCCCCGGCCAGGGCGCACGCCACCAGCGCGCACAGCATCGGGTCGAGCCCGGTCAGCAGCCCGACCGCGATGCCCAGCAGCGCGACGTGCATCATCGCGAAGCGCACCGGCATGATGTCGAGTCCCACGATCACCACCCCGATCACGGGCAGGCCGACCGCCGCCAGCAGCAGGGCCATGCCCGCCCGCTGGACGGGGACCAGCTGCAGCAGCTCGCCGACGTCGGCCGTCGCGAGGATCACGCGACCTCCCGCAGCCGGCCCGCGGCCATCTCCAGCACCCGGTCGCAGCGCTCGGCGAGGGCCCGGTCGTGCGTCACCACGATCAGCGTCACCGGCAGCGACGCCAGTACGTCGGCCGCCTCCTCCTGCCCGCCGAAGTCCAGCGCGGCGGTCGGCTCGTCGGCGAGGAGCACCTCGGCGCCCGCCGCGACCGAACCGATGGCCCGGGCCAGGTACATCCGCTGCAACTGGCCCCCGGAGAGGGTGTGCAGCGGCCGCTCGACCAGCGAGCCGACCCCCAGCTTCCGCGCCGCTTCGGCGGCCTCCGCCGGTGCGCCCCCGCTGGCCAGCAACTCGTCCCCGAGCAGCGGGAACCGGCCGGCCGCCGGCTTCTGCGGGATCCAGGCGCAGGACCGCCGCCGCCACGCCCACTCGGCCGCCGAGCCGGTGCCCCGGCCGCCGACCAGGATCGAACCGCTGACCTGCCGGTGCAGCCCGAGGACCGCCCGCAGCAGCGTGGTCTTGCCCGAACCGTTGGTCCCGGTCAGGGCCACGCGCTCGCCCGCCGAGATCTTCAGGTCCACGTCGGCGACCGCTTCGACCCGGCCATGGCGGCAGGCGACCCCCCGCATGTGTACGTCCAGTCCGCCCATTCCACGCCCCTTCCCCGCTCCGTGCTCCGTCGCCAGGTGCCGGCGGCGGGTGGCCCGCCGCCCTTCACTCCGCGTTAGTCGGGCGCGGGAGGCTTCCAGTTCCGGCGGGCGGCACATCCGTCACCGGCGCCGCCGCGAGGGCAGGTCCGCGGCGGGCACGGTCAGCTGCCGGGCCGCACCACCACGGCCAGCACCTCGACCGGCGCGCTGTGGCGGAAGTGGAGGACGAACGGCACCACCTCGCCCGCGCGCCAGCGGGAGTTCATCCGGGTCATGACGCTCACGTCGAAGGGAGACATGGCCAAGGTGGCGCCCGCGGGGACCCGGACGGATTCCGTCATCCGCATGGTGTCGGCCCCGCGGCCCGAGCTCTCGTGCCGGCTCAGCATCGTCCTCCCGACGGAGTCCGAAGGAGAGGTCACCTTCGTCAACCGGTCCTCGCCGCCGCCGATGTTGGTCACCTCGAAGAAGGCGGCCGTGTCCCGGCTGTTGCCGTACGGCAGGAAGACGCGGCCGTTGCCGGCGGCGATCCGCGGGGGACTGCCCGCGGCGCCGGAAGCGGTCCACACGGTCAGCCCCGCCAACGCCACCCACCGAACAGGCGGCCAGCGGGGCGATCGCGGCCGACAGCGCCTCGCCCACCCGCCGCCGCGCCGGGCGCGGACCGCCCCGGCCCCCAGCCGAACTCGCTCCTGTCATCGCCCCGCACCTTCCACCCGTACGCCCGGCCCCGTCCGCCGGGCGCGCGGCGACGGCTGCCAGGTCCGCAGCCTCAGACTGTTGCCCACCACCAACAGGGAACTCACCGACATCGCGGCCGCCGCAGCCATCGGGCTCAGCAACCCCACCGCGGCCAGCGGCAGCGTCACCGCGTTGTAGCCGAAGGCCCACACGAGGCCCAGCCGGATCGTCCCGAGCGTCCGCCTCGCCAGCAGGACGGCGTCGGCGACCGCCTCGATGTCGCCGCGCACCAGCGTGACGTCGGCGGCGCCGATGGCCACGTCCGTTCCGCTCCCCATCGCGATGCCGAGGTCGGCGCCGGCCAGGGCGGCGGCGTCGTTGACCCCGTCGCCGATCACCGCGACCCGCCGCCCCTGCTCCCGCAACTCCCGCACCAGCTCGGCCTTGTCCTCGGGCGAGCAGCCCGCACGCACCTCCTCGATCCCGAGCGCGGCCGCGACATGGGCCGCGGCGGCCGCGCGGTCGCCGGTGGCCAGCACCGGCCGTACCCCCAGGCGCCGTATCCGGTCGACGGCCCGGTAGCTCCCGGGGCGCAGGACGTCGCCGACGCAGACCAGGGCCTGGTCCACCCCGTCCACCCGGACCAGGACCGCAGTCCGCGCGGCGGCCTCCGCCTCGGCCAGCGCCGCGGCCAGCGACGGATGCGCATCCGCGCCGGCGGCGCGGACCTCGACCCGGTGCCCCTCCACCACCCCGGTCACACCGACACCGGCGGTGGCCCGGAAGCCGGTCACCTCGGGGAGCGGCAGACGGGGCAGCTGCTGCCCGCAGTACGCGACCACGGCGCGGCCCAGCGGATGTTCGGAGCCCCGCTCCACCCCGCCGGCCAGCCACAGCGCCCGCTCCCGCCCGATCCCGCCGGGCACCGCGGTCACCCGGGCCACGGTCATCCGGCCGGTCGTCAGCGTGCCCGTCTTGTCCAGGACCACCGTGTCGACGTGCCGCAGGGTCTCCAGCGCCCGGGGCCCGCTGACCAGCACCCCGAGCCGGGCACCCCGGCCGGTCGCCGCCAGCAGGGCGGTGGGCGTCGCCAGCCCCAGCGCGCAGGGGCACGCCACGACCAGGACCGCGACACAGGCCGTCACGGCCGCCTGCGGATCGGCCCCCGCGCCGAGCCAGAAACCGAGCACGGTGACGGCCAGGGCCAGCACCACCGGAACGAAGGCACCCGCCACCGTGTCCGCCAGGCGCTGCGCCCGCGCCTTGCCGGCCTGTGCCTCGGTGACCATGCGGGTGATGCGGGCGAGCCGGGTGTCCGCGCCGACCTCGGTGGCCCGGACGACCAGCAGGCCGCCCGCGTTGACCGCACCGCCCACCACCGGGCGGTCCGGGCCCACCTCGACGGGCTCGCTCTCGCCGGTGACCAGGGAGAGGTCGAGCGCCGAACTCCCGGAGACCACCACCCCGTCCGTCGCGACCCGTTCGCCCGGCCGGACGATGAACTCCTGCCCCACCCGCAACCGTTCGATCGGGACGAGCCGCTCGGCGCCGCCCTCCCGTACGGTCACGTCCTTGACGGCCAGCCCGGCGAGCGAGCGGAGCGCCTCCCCCGTGCCGTGGCGGGCCCGGGACTCCAGGAAGCGCCCCGCGAGGACGAACAGCGGCACCCCGACCGCGGCCTCCAGGTAGACGTGGGCGACCTCCCCGCCGGCGGAGGGCAGCAGGGTGAAGGGCATCCGCATTCCCGGTGTGCCCGCGCCGCCGAGGAACAGGGCGTACGCCGACCAGCAGAAGGAGGCGGCCACGCCCAGGGACACCAGGGTGTCCATCGTCGCCGCCGCGTGCCGCAGCCCGCGCACGGCCCGGACGTGGAACGGCCACGAGCTCCAGACGACGACCGGCGCCGCCAGCACGAAGCACAGCCACTGCCAGTTGCGGAACTGCAGGACCGGCGCCATCGACAGCACCAGGACCGGGACCGACAACAGGGCGGTGACCAGCAGCCGTTGCCGCTCCTCACGATCGCCGCCGGACCCCGGTGATCCCGCCGGATCCGACGCATTCGGCGGCTGCGCTCGCTCCGGCGGGGGCGGAGCGGGCAGTTCCGCGCTGTAGCCGGCCCGCTCGACCGCCGCGAGGAGGTCTCCCACCGTGACGGCCGCGGGATGGCTCACCCTGGCCCGCCCGGTGGCCAGGTTGACCGTGGCGCTCACGCCCTCGATCCGGGCGAGCCGCTTCTCGACCCGGTTCACACACGCCGCGCAGGTCATACCGCCCACGACCAGATCGGTGCTCGCCAGGGTGTCCGTCCGCTCCGCCGTCACCGGGCGCCGCCCGTACCGCCGTGCCCGTGCGGCCCCAGGGGGCCCCGCTCGGACCCGGTGCTGCCAGGGTCCGAGGAGCGCATGCCGGGCGCCACCGGACCGGCCGCCGCCCCCACCGCGTACGACCCGGCGAACATCAGCCCGAGGAGCACCACGAACCCGACCAGCGCCGGCGGCGGCGCCCATCTCGCGGCGCCGCCCGCTGCCGGGGCTGGGGACTGCGGCCGCTGCGTCATCGTCACTCCGGGATCTCGTACTCGGCGCCTTCCGTGACGTAGTCGTACGGGCCCGGGCGGAAGTTCCCGGTCAACCGGTGGCGAGCGGGGTTCCAAGTGGCGCGGCCTCGAACGCGTACGGGGCGCCCGCCCGGGCAGGCGGAGGGACATGAAGGCATCGAAAGTCGCTTACAAGCCGGTCGCCCTGGTTCTGGGGGCCGGGGCCGGACTCCTGGCCGGGACGCTGTTCAAGCAGGTGTGGAAGCTCGCGGGGCACGAAGACGACGCCCCCGATGCCATGGACGAGGAACGCCGGTGGCGCGAGATCCTGCTCGCGGCGGCGATCCAGGGGGCGATCTTCGCCCTCGTCAAGGCCGCCGTCGAGCGGTCCGGCGCCGTGGCCGTCCGCCGTGTGTCGGGCACCTGGCCCGCCTAGACCGGTCCGCTCAGTACCGCAGGGTGGTTCCCGCCAGTTCCTGCCCAGGCATCCAAGGAAATTTTCCGTACTGAGTGCGGTTTGCTGCGTGTAGCGGTCTTCCGGCCGGGCATTTCCATGGTGAATCGTCAATACAAGAGGGGAAGGGGAGGCCGTGCTGCTCTCTCATCTGTTCGACGGCGGCGTTCTGATCGTCCGGCTGCACGAAGGCCTTGATGTCGGCACGCGCGGCGCCGCCGTCTGGGAGTTCGAAGCGCTGCTCGGCAGCTACCGGCCCCGTACCGTCGTGATGGAACTGCCCCCGGCCGCGGGCGCCGCCGTCGTGAGCACCGTACTGCGCGCCGAACGGCTGTGCCGGGCGGCCGGGGCCTCGCTGGCCCTGGTGGCGCGCCAGCTGTCCGAAGCGCAGGGCGCGCTGCGGTCGCACGGGCTGGAGGTGCACGCGACGGCCTCCCAGGCGATCCAGTCCGTCGAGTCCGCCCGGTCCGACGCGGACCGGGACGCGGCGGCCGCTTGATCCCGGTCCGCCGGGTTTGCCGCCGGGGAGACCGGTAAGGCGCAGCACATGGTGCGATTCGGATACACGATGATGACCGAGCAGGCCGGCCCCCGGGAGCTGGTGGAGCACGTGGCCGCCGCCGAACGGGCGGGGTTCGACTTCTCCGTCACATCCGACCACTACTCGCCCTGGCTCGCCGCCCAGGGGCACTCCTCGTACGCGTGGAGTGTCCTGGGAGCCGCCGCGCAGGCCACGACGACCATCCCCCTGATGACGTACGTGACCTGCCCGACGGTGCGCTACCACCCGGCGGTCGTGGCCCAGAAGGCGGCGACGCTGCAACTGCTGTCCGAAGGGCGCTTCCGGCTGGGCCTCGGCTCCGGAGAGAACCTCAACGAGCACGTCGTCGGCCCCGGGTGGCCCGCCGCGCACGTGCGGCTGGCGATGCTGGAGGAGGCGGTGGAGATCATCCGGGCCCTCTTCGCCGGCGGCGGCGTGAACCACCACGGGCAGTACTTCGACGTCGAGAACGCCAGGCTGTGGGACCTGCCGGAGCGGCCGCCGCCCATCGGCGTCGCGGTCTCCGGGGACCGCTCCTGCGACCTGGCGGGCCGGCTCGCCGACCTGGTGATCGCCATCGACCCCGAGCGGGAACTCCTGGAGGCGTTCGACCGCGCGGGAGGCGCCGGCAAGCCCAGGGTGGGCCAGCTGGCGGTCTGCTACGACCCCGACCGGGACGCGGCCGTCGCCCGCGCCCACGAACAGTTCCGCTGGTCGGCGGGCGGCTGGCGGGTCAACGCGGAGCTGCCCGGACCCGCCGCGTTCGACCAGGCCACGCGGTACGTGAGACCCGAGGACATCGCGGAGTCGATCCCCTGCGGGGACGGGACCGACGAGTTCGTCGAGGCCGTCCGCCCGTTCGCGGACGCCGGGTTCACGGAGATCGCGCTCGTGCAGGTGGGCGGAGCACACCAACGCCCCTTCATCGACTGGGCCGAGGGCGTCCTGCTCCCCGCCCTGCGCGCATCGTTCGACCCTAAGGCCCACTGACCACTGACCGGAGGCGCCATGGGCGGCATGCGGGACTGACTGACAGACCCGGACGACCCGGACGAACGACCCTGACCGACACGAAGGAAGTGACCGTCGTGCGCATCGCGTTTCTCGTCGCCCCCGAGGGCGTGGAGGAGATCGAACTCACCGAGCCCTGGAAGGCGGTGCTCGACGCCGGCTGGGAGCCCCGGCTGGTGTCCACCGAGCCGGGCACGGTCCAGGCCTACGACCACCTCGACAAGGCCGGCACCCACCCCGTGGACGACGTCCTCGACAGCTCCGCCCCCTCGGCCGGGGACTTCGACGCGCTCGTCCTGCCGGGCGGGGTCGCGAACCCGGACGCGCTGCGCGTGAACGAGGACGCCGTCGCCTTCACCCGCGGCTTCTTCGAGGCGGGCAAGCCCGTCGCCGCGATCTGTCACGCCCCCTGGACCCTGGTGGAGGCCGACGTCCTGCGCGGCCGGACCCTGACCTCCTGGCCCAGCGTCGCCACCGACATCCGCAACGCGGGCGGCACCTGGGTGGACGAGGAGGTCCGGGTCTGCCGCCAGGCGCCGGCGACTCTCGTCACCAGCCGCAAGCCGGACGACCTGGAGGCCTTCTGCAAGGCCCTCGTGGACGTCTTCGGCGGCTGACCGCCGCGCCGCCGTGACTGGCCGGCGACGGTGAGGGGGGATCGACAACCCCGACCGAAAGGCGATGCATCATGCGAGCGACCCTCATCTACGGCGCCGGCGACGTACGCGTCGAGAACGTTCCGGACCCCGTCCTGCGCGAGCCCACCGACGCCCTGGTGCGGGTCCTGCGCTCGTGCGTGTGCGGCAGCGACCTGTGGCCCTACGGCTCCAAGCCCGCCGCGGAACACGGCGACCGGATCGGCCACGAGTTCCTCGGCGTCGTCGAGGACACCGGCGCCGAGGTGACCGGGCTGCGCCGGGGCGACGTGGTCGTGGCCCCCTTCGTGTGGGCCGACAACACCTGCGACTTCTGCCGCGAGGGACTGCAGACCTCCTGCCGCCACGGCGGCTTCTGGGGCGCGCAGGACGTCGACGGCGGCCAGGGCGAGGCCGTGCGCGTCCCGCAGGCCGAGGGCACCCTTGTCAAGCTGCCCGTCGGGGAGGACTCGGCCCTGCTGCCGTCGCTGCTGACCCTCTCCGACGTGTTCCCCACCGGCCACCACTGCGCGCTCACCGCCGGCGTCGGACCGCGTACGACGGTCACGGTGATCGGGGACGGCGCCGTCGGACTGTCCGCGGTACTGGCCGCCAGGCGGCTCGGCGCCGAGCGGATCATCCTGATGGGCCGCCACAAGGACCGCACCGATCTCGGGCGTGACTTCGGCGCCACCGACGTGGTCGAGGAGCGCGGCGAGGAGGGCGTCGAGAAGGTGCGCGAGCTGACCGGGGGCGACGGCACCCACACCGTCCTGGAGTGCGTCGGCCTCAGGCCCGCCGTCGAGACCGCCTTCGGCGTCGTGCGCGACGGCGGCACCATCAGCCGGGTCGGCGCCCCGCAGTACCCGGAGGTGCCCATGGACCTCCAGGTGTTCTTCCGCAACATCACCCTCACCGGCGGCGTCGCCCCCGCCCGCGCGTACATCGAGGAACTGCTGCCCGACGTCCTGGACGGTGCGGTCGAACCCGGCCGCGTCTTCGACCGCACCGTCGGCATGGACGACGTCCCCGCCGGCTACCGGGCGATGGCCGACCGGCAGGCGCTGAAGGTCCTGATCCAGCCGTAACGGCCCCGGGACGGCGCCGGGACTCGGGCCGGGAAGGGCCCAAGTGCCCCGCACCGACGGGACGTTCGGCCCTACGGCGGCGAGGCGGCCGTTCCTAGGCTTGGGGCCATGATCGCCACAAGGAAACCGCGGCCCAACGGTTCTCCGCACCGGCGTGACGTCCGGTCCGCCGGGCGGATCCGGAACCCGGAATTCCGACACCTCGAAACGGCCGTCGGCGCGCGGCCGGGGCCGCCTCCCAAGGCCGCGAGCGCGAGCCCGGCTTCGGGGCCGGAGGGAGGCGGCCGCCATCGGCTCCGGCGGCACACCGCCCGTGCTCACGCCCCACGCCCCGGCTCCGTACGGCCCATCCCACCACACCCCACCGGCCTTGCAGGCGGCGGGCGTTCGACGGCGCGGATCCGTTTCCGCAGTGCCCCTCGGGGGGTACGGGTCAGGGGACTTCCGGCCACCATAGGGGTCCAACGTAGGGGTACTGACGGCATTGACCCTCTGCTAGACATGAGTACAACGGAACACGCGTACGGACGCGGTGGAAGAGTTCGGCCAACGAACCAGCGTGCCGCGTCCGCGCCGGAACAGGGAGTCTTCATCCCCTTGATCGACAAGCAGAATGCCGACGGCTGGATCCGCCGCTACCACGCCGCGGACGAAAGCCCGATCCGACTGGTCTGCCTCCCGCACGCCGGGGGATCCGCCTCCTTCTACTACCCCATGTCCCAGGCGCTCGCCCCCGAGGTGGACGTCCTGTCCGTGCAGTACCCCGGACGCCAGGACCGCCGGCACGAGCCGGGAATCACCGACATCGGCGTCTACGCCGACGCGGTGACCAGCGCGCTCGTACCCTGGCTGGACCGTCCCCTGGCCCTGTTCGGCCACAGCATGGGCGCCGTCCTCGCCTTCGAGGTGGCCCGCCGCCTCGAACGCGAGCACCGCTTCGACCCCGTCCACATCTTCGCCTCGGGACGCCGCGCCCCGTCGAGCCACCGCCCCGAGACCGTGCACCTGCGCGACGACGACGGCATCGTGGCCGAAATGCGGGAGCTCAGTGGAACCAACGCCGCGATCCTCGGCAACGAGGAGATCCTGCGCATGGTGCTCCCCGCTATCCGGAGCGACTACACCGCGATCGAGAACTACCGGGCCGCGCCCGAGGACACGGTGAACACCCCCATCACCGTGCTGACCGGCGAATCCGACCCCCGGACCAGCCGGGAGGAAGCCGACGCCTGGCGAGGACACACCCGCGCGGCATTCGACATCCACCGTTATTCCGGGGGCCACTTCTTCCTCGCCCAGCATCAGCCGCAGATCCTGAAGGTCGTTTCCGAGGAGCTCGCAGCGGCCGTCCGAAAGGGCTGAGCCGCACGCCGGGAAGCCGCAAGACCAGCGGTACCCCAGACGGCGAACGGGGACGAGAACGGGCCCCGAGGCCGGGCCGGACAGCCCTCCCCGCACGGAGGGAAACTGGCCCCGCCCCGGCGGCCCGCCCCGCCCACGAGGCGGGACGCGAGGAGGAACGACGCAGTGCAGCGCAGCAGCACACGTACAGAAGACTCGGGGGAAGGGAACCTGTTGGTGGCAAGGCTGGTCGAGCGCGACAAGCAGTGGGAGACGCTGGACGACCTGCTCGGCAGCGCCCGGCGGGGCCGCGGACGCGTCGCCGTCGTCAGCGGGCCGATCGCCGGCGGCAAGACGACCCTGCTGGAGCACTTCACCGAACACGCCATGTCGGAAGGCGTGCTGGTCCTCGAAGCCGCCGGATCCCGCGCGGAGCGCTACCTCCCCTTCGGCATCCTGCGCCGCGTCCTCGACAGCGCCGGGCCACTGGAGCCCGCCGTCCACGCCGAGGCCACCGCCCTGCTCGACGGCGTCGCCGCCCAGATCGCCGACGCCGAGGACGCCACCGGCGGCGTCGAGGCCGGGATGCGGGTCCTCCCGCACATCTGCGCCTCGCTGCTGCGGATCGCCCGGGACCGCACCCTCGTCATCGCCGTCGACGACGTCCACCACGGCGACGAACTCTCCCGCGCCTTCCTGCTCTGCCTCGCCCGCAGGGTCCGGCAGGCCGGCGTCCTCATCGTCCTCACCGAGGCCGTACGACTGCTGCCCGCCCAGCTCGCCTTCCACGCCGAGCTACAGCGCCAGCCCCACTGCACCACCATCCGGCTGCCGCTGCTCAGCGCGGACGGAACCGGACGCGTACTGGCCGGCCACTTCTCCACCGCCGCCGCCCAGCGGGTCTCCGCCGGCTGCCAGGAAACCACCGGCGGAAACCCGCTGCTGGTCAAGGCCCTGCTGGAGGACGGCCTGACGGTCCTCGGCGACAGCGAGCCGTTCCAGCCGCTCGCCCCCGCCGAAGCCTTCGAACGCGCCGTGCTCGACTGCCTCCACCGGGGCGACCCGGAGACGCTGGCGATCGCCCGCGGCATCGCCGTCCTCGGCGACACCTGCCCGCCCCTCGTGCTCAGCCGCATCACCGACGTCCACGTCAAGACCGCCGAACTGGCCGTCCAGGACCTCAACCGCTGCGGCATCCTGCGCGGCGGCGCCTTCCGCGAGGCCGCCACCCGCGCCGCGGTGCTCGCCGCGACCCCGACCGGGGCACTGTCCCTGCTCCACCAGCGCGCCGCGCGACTGCTGCACCAGGAAGGCGCACCCGCCCTCGACATCGCCCGCCACCTCCTCGCCGCCCGCAAGCCGGTGACGGACTGGGCGATCCCCGTCCTCCAGGAAGCCTCCGAGTACGCCCTCGTCGAAGGCGACCCGCAGCTGGCCCTGCGGTGCGGAGAGCTCGCCGTCGACTCCTGCCCCGAGGGCCCCCGCCGCACCGCCCTGAAGTCCCGCCTGGTCAGCATCGTCTGGCGCAGCAGCCCGGTCGCCGCGGAGAGCCACCTGCGCCAGCTGTCCCGGGAGTTCTGCGCCGGCCGGCTCACGGACCGCGACCTCCTCCACGCCGTGACCTGCCTCGCCTGGATCGGGGAGGCCCGGCAGGCCGGCGAGGAGATACGCCGCCTGCAGAGCGCCGCCGAGGAAGCCCGGGACGCCGGGCGGCCCTTCGCCTACCGTCCCGCCACCCTCGCCGCCGCGCAGAGCTGGCTGTCCGTGGTCAGCCCGCCGGTCCGCGAGGCGTTCGCGACCACCGGCGCCCCCTACGCCGACCGGACCGGCGCCCCGCGGACGCCGGCCCCGGCGGGCGCAGCCCCGTACGACATGCCCGACGACGCCCACATCCCGGCCGTCGAGGCCATGCGCACCGCGCTGCGCGGCGGCCAGGGCGAAGCGGCCGTCGCCGAGGCCACCCGGGTGCTCCAGCGCTACCACCTCAGCGACCGCACCCTCACCCCCCTCGTCCTCGCCGTACTGGCCCTCGTCTACGCGGGCCGCCTCGACCTCGCCCTCACCTGGATCGACCGGCTCCTCGGCGAATGCTCCGCCCGCAACGCCCCGACCTGGCAGGCGGCCCTCGGCGTGGTCCGGGCCGAGGTCGCCCTCCGCCAGGGCGACCTGCCGGGCGCGGCCGCCCAGGCCCGCCAGGCCATGTCCCTCATATCGGCGCAGTGCTGGGGCGTGGCCATCGCACTGCCGCTGGCCATCCTCATCGAGGCCGAAACCCAGATGGGCAACCTCGACGAGGCGATGAGCCTGCTCGAACAGCCGGTGCCCGACACCATGCTGGAAACGCAGGTCGGGCTGCACTACCTGCGCGCCCGGGGCCGCTGCCACCTCGCCACCGGCCGCTACCACGCCGCCGTCCGCGACTTCCTCACCTGCGGCGAACTGATGCAGACCTGGGGCATGGACGCCGTGGAACTGGCGCCCTGGCGGCTGGACGCCGCCGAGGCATGGCTCGCCATCGGCAACGTCTCCCGCGCCCGGCAGTACGTCGAGCAGCAGAAGCAGCGCGAACCGGGCCCGCCCGGCAGCCGCGCCCGCGGCGCCCTGCTGCTCGCCCTCGCCCGTACCAGCGGCGACCTCGCCTACCGCGTCAAACGGCTCACCGAATCCGTCGAGGCCCTGGAACAGGGCGAGGACCGGCTCCAGCTGGCCGTGGCGCTCGGGGAACTGGGCAGCGCCCACCGCGCCGCCGGGGACTTCAACCGCGCCCGGATGCTCGTACGCAAGGCCTGGCACGTCGCCAAGTCCTGCGGGGCGCAGCCGCTGTGCCTGCAGTTCACCCCCGGACAGGGCGACGGCGAGGCCGTCCCCGCCCCGCCCGGGCGCGAGGCGGAACCGGCGGCCGGCGAGGCCGAGGCGCTCTCCGAGGCCGAGGCGCGGGTGGCCCTGCTCGCCGCGCGCGGTCACACCAACCGTGAGATCGCCACCAAGCTGTACGTGACCGTCTCCACCGTCGAGCAGCACCTGACCCGGATCTACCGCAAGCTGAAGGTCAAGCGGCGCCGCGACCTGCCCGCCCGGCTGTGGGACCTGAGCCTGCCCGGCACCGCCTGAGACCCGGACGCGAAAGCCCGGCCGTACCCCTGGGGCGGGGTACGGCCGGGCTTTCGCGTCCGCGGTCCCTCAGGACAGCAGGCCCCGCTCCAGCGCCGTGATCACGGCCGCCGTGCGGTCCGACACCGACAGCTTCTTGAACGACCGCAACAGGTGCGTCTTGACCGTCGCCTCGCTGATGAACAGCCGGCGCCCGATGTCCGCGTTGGTCAGACCCTGCCTGACCAGCTGCAACACCTCGCACTCCCGCTCCGACAGCACCGGCGCCTCCACCACCCGGGCCCGGAACAGCTTCGGCGCCAGCGACGGCGTCAGCACCGTCTCACCGCGCGCCGCCGCCTTCACCGCGTTCACGAGCTCCTCGCGGGAACTGCCCTTCAGCAGATAGCCCGCCGCGCCCGCCTCCACCGCACGCAGGATGTCGGCGTCGTCCTCGTACGTGGTCACGATGACCACCTTGCTCCGCGGCGACTCCCGCAGGATGTGCCCGGTCGCGGCCACCCCGTCCATCGCGCCCATCCGCAGGTCGAGCAGGACGATGTCCGGCCGCAGCCGGCCGGCCTGCAGCACCGCCTCCTCACCGGAACCCGCCTGCCCCACCACCCGGATGCCCTCGTCCAGCTCCAGCATGGCGCTCAGGCCCTCCCGGACCACCGGATGGTCATCGGCGAGCAGCACCCCGATCGGTTCGCGCTCACTCACCGGCCGACCCCCGCGCCACCGGGCCCAACGGCACCGTCACCTCGATGACCGTGCCCGCACCCGGGGTGCTGCTGATCTGTGCCATGCCGCCGATCTCCTCCACCCGGGCCCGCATGCCGCGCAACCCGAAACCGTTCCGCTCGCCGTCCGCCCCGCGCTCCCGCGCGTCCGCAGGCTCCGGGCCCCGCCCGTCGTCCTGCGCACGGAAACCGGCGCCGTCGTCGCGGACCACCAGCCGTACCGTGTCCGGCGCGAACGCCACCAGCACCTCCACCCTACGGGCGTCCCGCGCGTGCTTGCGCACGTTGGCGAACGCCTCCTGCGCCGAACGCAGCAGCACCACGCTGACCGCCATCGGCAGCGACCGCTCCTCGCCGCGGGCCGAGCACCGCACCGTCAGCCCCGTCTCCTCCCGCAGCAGATCGGCCTGGCGCCGTACGGCCTGCACCACCGAGCTCTCCCGCAACGGCGGCGGGGTCAGCGCGGAGACGAACCCGCGGGCCTCGGCCAGGCTGTCCTGCGCGACCCGGCCCGCCAGCCCGAGCCGGGACCGCGCCCGCTCCGGATTGCCCTCCACCTCCGACTCGGCCGCCTGCACCAGGCTGATGATGCTCGTCAGGCTCTGCGCCAGGGTGTCGTGGATCTCCCGGGCCAGCCGCTCCCGCTCGGCGGAGATGCCGGCCTGGTGGGACAACCGGGCCTCGCGCTCCCGGCTGCGCCGCAACTCGTTGATCAGTTCGCCCCGGTCGTTGCTCTGCCGCACCACCCGGGTGATCCACAGGCCCAGCAGCACCGACAGGGCGATGCCCAGCAGCGATATGGGCAGCACCGAAAGGATGTGGGGATCGAACTCCCCGCCCCGCAGCCACACCACCGTCACCGGCCACAGGTTGGCCAGTACCACCAGCACGATCGCCGGCGGCACCGACAGGCTCATCATGAGCATGGGCACCACCGCGAACAGCGCGAAGGAACCCGCGAGATCGAGCATGCTGGCGGAGCCGAACAGCAGGAGCAGCCCGGCGGAGAACACGATGCTCCGCCGCCCCTCCGTCCGGTGGACCATCAGCCTCCGGCCGAGCCCCGCGTACCAGGGCACGATCAGCGTCAGCGCACCGATCGCGAGGGCCCGGTGGGCCTGGCTCTCGGCCGAGGTGAACAGCAGGATGAGGGTGACGAAGTACGAGGCGGCGAAATAGCCGTCCCACAGGCCGAACCAGCGGCTTCCCGAGTCCGGACCGTAGTTCGCGGCCGTCCGCGGGACCTCCGCCTGAGAATCTATGTGCACGGCACAAGTCCTACCACGAGGTCCGCCGGTGTCCGTCGATCGGTTGACAGCCGGTCCCACCGATCGGTCGTCCCCCGGACCCGGCCGCCCCGCCTACGTTGGAACCAGCGGAAGGAACCGCGACAAGGGATTCCGAGGGAAAGCGGAAAGGACGGGTCAGGTCACGTGGGTCAGTTCACTACGGCGCTCATCACCTGCGGATCGATCCTGGCCGTCATCCTCGCGACCGACTCCGGCAACCGGCGCATCACCGCGACGAGGATCGCCGGCCCCACACTGGTGGCTGTCCTCGTCGCCGCCGCTTGCGTACACTCCTTCCCGACAGCGGGCAACGACACGTCGCTGCACCTCGCCAGCATCGGCATGGGCGCCATCTGCGGTCTCGGCGCGACCTCCCTGCTTACCGCCCACCGCGACAGCGCGGGAGACATCCGCAGCACCGGCGGACCGGGCCACGCTGCGGTCTGGACCCTCCTCTCCACCGTCCAGATCCTCTTCGCGTACGGCTGCGAGCACTGGTTCGACGCCTCCGTGACCCGCTTCACCACCGACTACCAACTCAGCGGCAGCGAGGTCCTCGTGAGCTCCCTCGCCCTGATGTCGCTGTCGATGGTGACGGCCCGGGCCGCCGTCCTGCTGTCCCGGCTGCGCACCGTACGCACCGCGACGGCACCGGTCGCCGACCGGGGAGCGAACTGAAAGCAATGCGGTACGAGTCGACCGGCGACGAATCAGAATCCTTCAGGAACCAGGGTGAGGCAGTGCTAGACAACCAAGAACTGAGGCTCCGTCCGCCTCGCAACCGGGTCGAGAGCCGTGCGATCGGGTGGTGGACCCTCCAGTCCTCCCTGTTCGCGCTGCCGCTCCCGCTCGTGTTCGGCGTGCTGTACCTCACCATCGGACCGGCCCGGTTCGTCTTCGGACCGCTCTTCCTCGCCGCCCTCGTCCCCGGCCTCCTCTACATGGGCGTCATGCCCATATGGCGCTACCGGGTGCACCGCTGGGAGATGACCGACGAAGCCGTCTACGCCGCCTCGGGATGGCTCTGGCAGCGCTGGCGGGTCGTCCCCCTGTCCCGCGTCCAGACCGTCGACATGCTCCGCGGCCCGCTCCAGCAGATGTTCCGGCTGTCCGGCATCACCGTCACCAGCGCCTCCTCCTCCGGCGCCGTGAAGATCAAGGGACTGGACCACGGGACCGCCACCGAACTCGTGGAGCAGCTCACCAGGTCCACCCAGGCCGTACCGGGAGACGCCACGTGACACCGGACACCGCGGTACGAGAGGCGGAGCACGCCCAGGACGACCCGTGGGGGCGGCTCAACCCGCGCCTGTTCCTCGTCAACCTGAGCGTGGTGGCCACACCGCTGGTCACCTTCGGAGCCACCACCGTCCTCACCGGCGGCGAGGTCAACCTCCAGGTCCTGATCACGTGCGCCACGTTCCTCATCACCTGCCTCGTCATCTCCGGCATCAGCCTGATGCGCCTCATCACCACCCGGTACCGCATCACCGAAGACCGGGTGGAACTCCACAAGGGATGGCTCTTCCGCAGCCAGCGCTCCGTACCCGTCGACCGCATCCGCAGCGTCGACCTGACCGCCAACCCCCTCCACCGGATCTTCGGCCTCACCTCCCTGAAGGTCTCCACCGGCGACCAGGCCTCCTCCGGCGGCGGCCTGTCCCTGGACGGCCTCAGCAACCGCGACGCCGACGCGCTGCGCAGCCGGCTCAGCGAACTCCGCCACGCCCGCCAGGGGCTGCGGACCGCCGACGGCGACACCGACACCACCATCGCCGAACTCGACTGGGCGTGGCTGCGGTACGCACCCCTGACCCTGTGGGGCGTCGGCGGCGTCTTCATCGCCGTCGGCAGCGTCTACCGCACCCTGCACGAGATGAAGATCGACCCCCTCGAACTCGGCATCGTCAAGGACCTGGAGGACCGCTTCGGCTCCGTACCGCTCTGGTACGGCATCCTCGTGGCCCTCCTCGTCATCGTCCTGATCGGCGTCGCCGGCTCCACGGCCACCTTCATCGAAGGCTGGGGCGGCTACCGCCTCGACCGCCCCGAGACGGGCATGCTCCGCGTCCGCCGCGGCCTGCTCATCACCCGCTCCGTCAGCATCGAGGAACAGCGGCTGCGCGGCGTCGAGGTGGCCGAGCCGCTGCTGCTGCGCTGGGCCGGAGGCGCCCGCGTCAAGGCCGTCGCCAGCGGCCTCGGCGACGAGGACGAGAACAGCAGCCGCAGCCGGCTCACCCCGCCCGTACCCCTGGCCCTGGCCCGCCGGATCGCCGCCGACGTCCTCGGCGCAGAGGTGTCCCCGACCGACGAGGCGGACCTCGCACCGCACCCCCGCGCCGCCCTGCGGCGCAGGATCAACCGCGCCCTGCGCTGGGTCGTCCTGATCGCCGCACCGTTCGTCGGCCTCGGCCTGTGGCTCACACCGGCCCTCGTGCACACCGGCTGGATCACCGCCCTGGTGCTCCTGCCCGTCTGCCTGGCCTTCGCCCACGACGCCTACCGCAACCTCGGCCACGCCGTCCACGGCCCCTACCTCGTCACCCGCGCCGGCACCTTCACCCGCCGCACCGCCGCCGTCCAGCGCGACGGGATCATCGGCTGGTCCATCACCCGCTCCGTCTTCCAGCGCAAGGCCGGCCTGCTCACCCTCGGAGCCGCCACCGCCGCCGGAAGCGGCGTCTACAAGGTCCGCGACGTCTCGGTCTCCGAAGGCCTCGCCCTCGCCGAAGAGGCGGTACCCGGCCTGCTCGCCCCGTTCATCGAACGGCACCCCGCCCGCCGCTGACCCCCGACGGCCACCACCCCCGATAACCAACTGGCGCACCCCCGGGAGACGGAGGGGCGGTCCCCCCCGGCCGCCCCTCCGTCTCCATGTCCGCCCGCTCCCGGACGGCGAATCCGGAATCGGCCGATGACAAAGACATTCGGAATTCTTGCAATCGCCCACACTCCGGGGGCATTATGATGCGGCGCGCCCACTGAATCACGACGCCTTTCACGGGGCCCCGCATAGGGGCCCGTAGGGGACCGTTAGGGGTTTCTGTGGAGCCCCTCCCGTGCCAGGGTCATCTCTGGTCTTAGGTTTCTCTGCACGGAGTGATGGAGCGCGCGATGTTGAACGATTCCCAGGATTTCGCTGCCGAAACCGACGACGCCTCCGAGGCCGGCGGAACCCAGGGAACCGAGCGCGAACCCCAAGGCACCGACAGCGCCGGGGCCGCGGCCGACGGCGACGGTGACACCCGTGCCGGGGCCGACGCTGAGACCGGCGATGACGGCGCGAGCGGCGGCACCGACGGGCCCGACGGATGGCGCGAGCGACTGGCCGGGCTGACCGAGACCGAACAGCACACCACGCTGCTCGACTGGGTCTCCTCCCTCGTCACCGCCTCCCTCCGCGACGCCGCACCCACCGCCCTGGACCCGCAACGCTCCTTCCTCGACCTCGGCTTCGACTCGCTCGCCGCCGTCGACCTGCACGCCCGGCTCGTCGCCGGCACCGGCCTGCGCCTGCCGGTCACCCTGGCCTTCGACCACCCCACCCCCGCCCACCTCGCCCGCCGGATCCACGCCCTGCTCCTGGGCCTGACCGCCCCCGCCGAGGCACCCGTCACCGCCGCCATCAGCAGCGACGAACCCATCGCCATCGTCGGCATCGGCTGCCGTTTCCCCGGCGACGTCCATTCCCCCGAAGCGCTCTGGGAACTCGTCGCGAACGGCACCGACGCCATCTCCGAATTCCCCACCGGGCGCGGCTGGAACCTCGACTCGCTTTACGACCCCGACCCCGACCGCGCCGGCACCACGTACGCGCGCGAAGGCGGATTCCTCCACGACGCCGACGAATTCGACGCCGCATTCTTCGGAATATCCCCGCGCGAAGCCCTCGCCATGGACCCCCAGCAGCGCCTCCTCCTGGAAACCTCCTGGGAGGCCTTCGACCGGGCCGGCATCGACCCCTCCGGACTCCGCGGCGGCCAGATCGGCGTATTCGTCGGTGCCGAGACCCAGGAATACGGCCCCCGGCTTGAGGACGCCGCCGACGGGTTCGAGGGCTACCTCGTCACCGGCAACGCAGCGAGTGTCGCCTCCGGCCGCATCGCCTACACCTTCGGCTTCGAAGGCCCCACGGTCACCGTCGACACCGCCTGCTCCTCCTCGCTCGCCGCCCTGCACCTCGCCGTCCAGGCCCTGCGCAGCGGCGAGTGCTCCCTCGCGCTCGCCGGCGGCGTCGCGATCATGGCCAGCCCCGGCTCGTTCGTCTCCTTCAGCCGCCAGCGCGGCCTCGCCCCCGACGGCCGCTGCAAGCCCTTCGCGGCGGGCGCCGACGGCACCGCCTGGGGCGAAGGCGCCGGCATGCTGCTGGTGGAACGCCTCTCCGACGCACGCGCGGCCGGCCACCACATCCTCGCCGTCGTCCGCGGCACCGCCATCAACCAGGACGGCGCCAGCAACGGCCTCACCGCGCCCAGCGGCCCCGCCCAGCAGCGCGTCATCCGCCAGGCCCTCGCCAACGCCGGCCTGACCTCCGCCGACGTCGACGCCGTCGAGGCGCACGGCACCGGCACTACCCTCGGCGACCCCATCGAGGCACAGGCCCTGCTCGCCACCTACGGCCAGGACCGCCCCGCGGAGCGGCCGCTGTGGCTCGGCTCCCTCAAGTCCAACATCGGCCACACCCAGGCCGCCGCCGGTGTCGCCGGCGTCATCAAGATGGTCATGGCGATGCGCCACGGCGTGCTCCCGCAGACCCTGCACGTGGACGCGCCGACCCCGCACGTCGACTGGGAAGCCGGAGCGGTCTCGCTCCTCACCGAGCCCGTCGCATGGCCGACCGCGGACGCCCCGCGCCGCGCCGGCGTCTCCTCGTTCGGCATGAGCGGCACCAACGCCCACGCCATCATCGAGGAACCGCCCACCGAGGACGCCGCCCAGCACGCCGAGGACCAGCCCCCGGCCCAGGAAGCCCCCGCCACGGACGAACCGGAAGCCGCGGCCGACCAGCTGCCGCTGCCGCTGCTGCCCTGGGCCCTGTCCGCCAAGACCCCCGAAGCCCTGCGCGCCACCGCCCGACGCCTCGGCGACTGGCTCGACACCCACCCCGACGCCACCCCCGTCGACATCGGCCACTCCCTCGCCACCACCCGCAGCCGCTTCGAACACCGCGCCGTCGTCCTCGGCGACGACCGCACCGCCCTCCAGCGCGGCCTGCACGCCCTCGCCGACGCCGCCGACACACCCGCCGTCATCCACGGCGAGCCCGCGGCCGGCCGCCCCGCCGTCCTGTTCACCGGCCAGGGCAGCCAGCGCCTGGCCATGGGCCGCGAACTGTACGAGACCTACCCGGTGTTCGCCGACGCCCTCGACGACGCCTCCTGGTACCTGGACGAGCAGCTCGAACACCCCCTGCTCGACGTCCTGTTCGCCGACGAGGACACCCCCGAGGCCGCCCTCCTCCACCAGACCGCCTACACCCAGCCCGCACTGTTCGCGGTCGAGGTGGCCCTGTACCGGCTCGTCGAATCCTGGGGCCTGCGCCCCGCGTTCGTGGCCGGCCACTCCGTCGGCGAGATCGCCGCCGCCCACGTGGCGGGCGTCTTCACCCTGGAAGACGCCTGCGCGCTCGTCGCCGCCCGGGGCCGCCTGATGCAGGCCCTCCCCACCGGCGGCGTGATGATCGCCGTACAGGCCTCGGAGGACGAGGTCCTGCCGCTGCTCACCGACCGCGTCAGCATCGCGGCCATCAACGGCCCGCAGTCGGTGGTCGTCGCGGGCGACGAGGACGCAGCGCTCGCCGTAGCCGAGGCCTTCGAGGCACAGGGCCGCAAGACCAAGCGGCTCACCGTCAGCCACGCCTTCCACTCGCCGCACATGGACGCCATGCTCGACGCGTTCCGCCGCGTGGCACAGGTCCTGGACTACGGCACGCCCACCCTCCCCGTCGTCTCCCTCCTCACCGGCACCACCGCCACCGCCGCCGAGCTCGCCAGCCCCGAACACTGGGTCCGGCACGTACGCGAAGCCGTCCGGTTCCTCGACGGCGTCCGCACCCTCCGCGCGCGCGGCGCCGACTCCTTCCTCGAACTCGGCCCCGACCCGGTCCTCACGGCCATGGCCCAGGACTGCCTCGTCACCGACCCGCAGGACACCACCAACCCCGTCTTCGCCGCCGCGCTCCGCTCCGGCCGCCCCGAGACCACCACCCTGCTCGACGCCGTCGCCCGCATGTTCGTCCGCGGCGCCGAGACCGACTGGGCCGCCTACTTCGCCGGTACCGGTGCCCGATCCGTCGAGCTGCCGACGTACGCCTTCCAGCGGCAGCGCTACTGGATGAACGCCCGCACCCCCGCCACCGAGCCGGCCACCTCGCCCGCGCACCGGACCGACCCGGCCGACAACGCGTTCTGGGACGCGGTCGAGCACCAGGACGTGGCCGCGCTCGCCGCCGCGCTCGAACTGGACGCGGACGGCGAACAGCCCCTGAGCGAGGTCGTCCCGGCCCTGTCGGCATGGCGCCGCCGGGTCCGGACCCAGTCCGAGGTGGACGGCTGGCGCTACCGGGCGTCGTGGAAGCCGCTGACGGACGCCGCCGCTGGTGGCGTGCGGCTGTCGGGGTCGTGGCTGGTGGTGGTGGCGTCCGAGGGCGTGGATGACACGGCTGTGGTGGCTGCGCTGGCCGGTCGTGGTGCGGAGGTCCGGCGGGTCGTTGTCGAGGCCGGTGCTGACTATGCCGGTCTGTTCTCCGATGCGGGTTCTGTGGCCGGTGTGGTGTCGCTGCTCGCGCTGGATGAGGCTGCGGGTGTTGTCTCGACGGCTTCTCTGGTGCAGGCGTTGGGTGCGGCTGGGGTGGAGGCGCCGCTGTGGTGCCTGACCCGTGGTGCGGTGAGCGTGGGTCGTTCGGACCGTCTGGTGTCTGCGGTTCAGGCTCAGACGTGGGGTCTGGGGCGGGTTGCCGCTCTGGAGCTGCCGGAGCGTTGGGGTGGTCTGGTTGACCTGCCCGAGGTGTGGGACGAGCGGGCCATGGCCCGTCTGGTGGGTGTCCTGGCCGGTTCTGGTGAGGACCAGGTCGCGGTGCGGTCGTCCGGTGTCTTCGGGCGTCGTCTCGTTCGGGCTGCGGATGGTGGCGCGGAGTCGTGGACGCCGTCCGGGACGGTCCTGATCACCGGTGGCACGGGTGCCCTGGGTGGTCGGGTCGCGCGTTGGCTGGCCGGTGCGGGCGTGGAGCGTCTGGTGCTGACCAGCCGTCGGGGTCTGGACGCTCCGGGCGCTGCTGAGCTGGTGGCGGAGCTGGGCGTCGATGTGTCGGTGGTGGCCTGTGACGCCTCCGACCGGGATGCCCTGCGCGCGCTCCTGGAGGCTGAGGCCGAGACGCTGACCGCTGTTGTCCACACCGCTGGTGTGCTGGATGACGGTGTGCTGGATGCTCTGACGCCGGAGCGCTTCGAGAGCGTGCTGCGGGCGAAGGCGACGTCGGCACTGAACCTGCACGAGCTGACCGTCGAGCTGGGTATCGAGCTCTCCGCGTTCGTGCTGTTCTCCTCGATGAGCGGCTCGATCGGTGCGGCCGGTCAGGGTAACTACGCTGCTGCGAACGCCTATTTGGATGCGCTGGCCGAGCAGCGGCGTGCTGCCGGGCTGGCCGCGACCTCGATCGCGTGGGGTCCGTGGGCCGAGGGCGGTATGGCCGCCGATGAGGCGATGGACGCGCGGATGCGGCGCGAGGGTGTGCCGCCGATGGCCCCCGATTCCGCGATCGCCGCGCTGGCGCAGGCCGTCGGCGCCGGCGAAGCCGCCCTGACCGTCGCGGACATCGCCTGGGACCGTTTCTCGTCGGTCGTGGCAGCGGTGCGCCCCAACCCGTCGGTGGCCGACTTCGCCACCGCCGCTTCGCAGGGCTCCGCCTCGGTCACCGGCCAGGGGACCGTGGTCACCGGCACGGACGTCGCGGGCGCCGCCTTCGCGAAGCTCGCAGAGCTGCCGCGCGCCGAACAGGACCGGGAGCTGCTCGGCCTGGTCCGTACGCACGTAGCCGCTGTCCTGGGGCATGACGGCGCGGACGCCGTCGGCGCCGAACGCGCCTTCAAGGAGCTCGGCTTCGACTCCCTGACCGCCGTCGACCTGCGCAATCGCCTGGGCGCGGCCACCGCGCTGCGGCTCCCGGCCACCCTCGTGTACGACTACCCGACCTCGTCGGCCCTCGCGGAGTACCTGCGAGGCGAACTGATGGGCAACGCGCCCAAGGCGGACGCTCCCCAGCACGTCGCCGCCGCCACCGACGACGATCCCATCGCGATCGTCGCGATGAGCTGCCGCTTCCCCGGCGGGGTCCGCACTCCCGAGGACCTCTGGCGCCTGCTCGCGCAGGGTACGGACGCGGTCGCCGACTTCCCCGCGGACCGCGGCTGGGACCTGGACCGCCTCTACGACGCCAACCCGGAGCAGCCGGGCACCTCGTACACGCGCGAGGGCGGCTTCCTCTACGACGCCGCCGAGTTCGACGCCGGCTTCTTCGGGATCTCGCCGCGCGAGGCCCTCGCGATGGACCCGCAGCAGCGGCTGCTCCTGGAGACCTCGTGGGAGGCCTTCGAGCGGGCCGGCATCGACCCCGCCCTGCTGAAGGGCAGCCAGGCCGGCGTGTTCGTCGGCACCAACGGCCAGGACTACCTCACCCTCGTCGCGGGTGAGGCCGACGGCCTCGAAGGCCACGTCGGCACCGGCAACGCGGCGAGCGTCGTCTCCGGCCGCCTCTCCTACGTGTTCGGCCTCGAAGGCCCGGCCATCACGGTCGACACGGCCTGCTCGTCGTCGCTCGTCGCCCTGCACCTGGCCGTGCAGGCGCTGCGGCAGGGCGAGTGCTCCATGGCGCTCGCCGGTGGTGTGACCGTGATGTCCACCCCTGATGCCTTCATCGACTTCAGTCGTCAGCGGGGGCTGGCGGAGGACGGCCGGATCAAGGCGTTCGCCGCGGGTGCCGATGGCACGGGCTGGGGTGAGGGTGTCGGCATGCTGCTCGTGGAGCGGCTGTCGGACGCGCAGCGCAACGGGCACCCGGTGCTCGCGGTGGTGCGGGGTTCGGCGATCAACCAGGACGGTGCGAGCAATGGTCTGACGGCGCCGAACGGTCCGTCGCAGCAGCGGGTGATCCGCCAGGCGCTGGCGAGTGCCGGTCTGTCGGCGGCGGATGTCGATGCCGTCGAGGCGCACGGTACGGGTACTCGTCTCGGTGACCCGATCGAGGCGCAGGCGCTGCTGGCGACGTACGGCCAGGAGCGGTCGGCCGATCAGCCGCTGCTGCTCGGTTCGGTCAAGTCCAACATCGGTCACACCCAGGCCGCTGCCGGTGTGGCGGGCATCATCAAGATGGTCATGGCGATGCGCCACGGTGTGCTGCCCCGGACCCTGCACGTGGATGCGCCTACCCCGCACGTCGACTGGTCGGCAGGTGAGGTCGAGCTGCTGACCGAGCAGCGCGACTGGCCCGAGACCGGCCGTCCGCGCCGGGCGGGTGTCTCGTCGTTCGGTCTGAGCGGTACCAACGCCCACACGATCATCGAGCAGGCGCCGGACGCGGACGAGGCGCCGACGGCACCCGCCGAGGGCACCGCGACTGCGGCTCTGCCGTTCGCCGTCACGGGCAAGAACCCCGCCGGACTGCGTGCCCAGGCGCAGCAGCTCGTCTCCTGGCTGGCCGAGAACCCGCAGGCTGCTCCCGCTGACATCGCCTACTCGCTTGCGGCCGGACGGTCCACGTTCGAGACGCGGGCTGTCGTGGTCGCGGACGCGGCGGACCGTGATGCGCTGATGGCGGGCCTGCGGGCCCTGGCCGCCGGCGAGCACGCGACCGGGCTCCTGCGGGGCACGGCATCGGGTGGCGGACTCGCGTTCCTGTTCACGGGCCAGGGGAGCCAGCGGCTCGGGATGGGCCGTGAGCTCTACGACACGTACCCGGTGTTCGCGGACGCGCTGGACGCGGTCTGCGCGCGGATGGACGCCCACCTCGAACTGCCGCTCACCGACGTGCTGTTCGGGTCGGATGCGGCTGTGCTGGACCGTACGGAGTACACGCAGCCGGCGCTGTTCGCGGTTGAGGTGGCGCTGTTCCGGCTGGCCGAGTCGTGGGGTGTGAAGCCGGACTTCCTGTCGGGGCATTCGATCGGTGAGATCGCGGCTGCGCACGTCGCCGGGGTGTTCTCGCTGGAGGACGCGTGTGCGCTGGTCGCGGCGCGTGGTCGTCTGATGCAGGCGCTGCCCGAGGGCGGTGTGATGATCGCGGTGCAGGCGTCTGAGGACGAGGTTCTGCCGCTGCTGACGGAGCGCGTGAGCATCGCGGCCGTCAACGGTCCGCGTTCGGTGGTCGTGGCCGGTGACGAGGATGCGGCTCTTGCCGTTGCGGAGGCGTTCCCGGACCGCAAGTCCAAGCGGCTGACCGTGAGCCATGCGTTCCACTCGCCGCACATGGACGGGATGCTGGAGGACTTCCGCCGGGTGGTGGAGGGGCTGTCCTTCGGGGCTCCCACGATCCCGGTCGTCTCCAACCTGACCGGTGCCCTGATCGCTGACGAGATGGGTTCGGCTGAGTTCTGGGTCCGGCACGTCCGTGAAGCGGTTCGCTTCCTTGACGGCGTCCGCGCTCTGGAGGGCGCCGGGGTCACGTCGTTCGTGGAGCTGGGTCCGGACGGTGTGCTGTCGGCGCTGGCTCAGGACTGCCTGACCGGTGAAACGGATGTTGCGTTCGTGCCGGTGCTTCGAGCTGGTCGTGGTGAGGCGGAGACGCTGGTCACGGCCGTGGCGCAGGCGCATGCGCGTGGTGTGGAGGTGGACTGGTCCGCCTTCTTCGCCGGTACCGGTGCCCGATCCGTCGAGCTGCCGACGTACGCCTTCCAGCGGCAGCGCTACTGGCCGGAGACGGTCCTGTCGAACGGTGCTGTTGTCGCGGCGCCGACGGTCGACGCGGTCGATGCCCGCTTCTGGGACGCGGTGGAGCGCGGCGACCTCGCGTCTCTGGTGGCTGAACTGTCGGTGTCCGATGACGCGAGCTTCGGTGAGCTCGTCCCGGCGCTTTCGGCGTGGCGTCGGCAGAACCAGGAGCAGGCGCAGGTCGACGGCTGGCGTTACCGGGTCTCGTGGAAGCCGCTGGCGGGGCCGGCGGCCTCCGCCGGGGTGCTGGGTGGCGAGTGGGTTGCCGTCGTGCCCAGCGCGAGCGAGGACGATGCCCTGGTTGCTGGTGTGCTGGGCGCGCTGACCGGGCGCGGCGCTGAGGTGCGTCGGGTGGTTGTCGAGCCCGGTGCGGATCGTGTTGCTCTGGCCGAGCAGCTTTCCGGCTTTGGTTCCGTCTCTGGTGTGGTGTCGCTGCTCGCGCTGGATGAGGCTGCGGGTGTTGTCGCGACGGCTTCTCTGGTGCAGGCGCTGGGCGATGCCGGGGTCGTGGCTCCGCTGTGGTGCCTGACCCGTGGTGCGGTGAGTGTGGGCCGTTCGGACCGTCTGGTGTCTGCGGTTCAGGCCCAGGTGTGGGGTCTGGGTCGGGTTGCCGCTCTGGAGCTGCCGGAGCGTTGGGGCGGTCTGGTTGACCTGCCTGAGGTGTGGGACGAGCGGGCGATGGCCCGTCTGGTGGGTGTGCTGGCCGGGTCTGGTGAGGACCAGGTCGCGGTGCGGTCGTCCGGTGTCTTCGGGCGTCGTCTCGTTCGGGCTGCGGATGGTGGCGCGGAGTCGTGGACGCCGTCCGGGACGGTTCTGATCACCGGTGGTACGGGTGCTCTCGGTGGCCGGGTGGCGCGTTGGCTGGCTGGTGCGGGTGTGGAGCGTCTGGTGCTGACCAGCCGTCGGGGGCTGGATGCTCCGGGGGCTGCTGCGCTGGTGGCGGAGCTGGGCGTGGATGTGTCGGTGGTGGCGTGTGACGCCGCTGACCGGGATGCCCTGCGTGCGCTGCTGGAGGCTGAGGCCGAGACGCTGACCGCTGTTGTCCACACCGCTGGTGTGCTGGATGACGGTGTGCTGGATGCTCTGACGCCGGAGCGCTTCGAGAGCGTGCTGCGGGCCAAGGCGACGTCGGCGCTGAACCTGCACGAGCTGACCGTCGAGCTGGGTATCGAGCTCTCCGCGTTCGTGCTGTTCTCCTCGATGAGTGGCTCGATCGGTGCCGCTGGGCAGGCGAACTACGCCGCCGCGAACGCCTATTTGGATGCTCTGGCCGAGCAGCGGCGTGCTGCCGGGCTGGCCGCGACCTCGATCGCGTGGGGTCCCTGGGCCGAGGGCGGCATGGCCGCCGACGGTGCGCTGGACGCCCGGATGCGCCGGGACGGCGTGCCGCCCATGGACGCGCAGCCGGCGATACGTGCTTTCCGGCAGGCCGTTGGGGCAGCTGACGCCTCCCTCACGGTGGCCGACGTGGAATGGGAGCGGTACCTGTCCGGCCACACGGCCGTACGCCGCAGTGAACTGTTCAGCGAGCTGACCGAGGTACGCGCGGCTCGCGCCGGGACTGACGCCCGTACCCAGACCGCCGCGCACACGGACGGGGCGGTCACCCTCGCCGGGCGGCTCGCCGCGCTCGCCCCCGCCGAACAGACGCGGGAGCTGCTCGGCCTGGTCCGTACGCACGTGGCGGCAGTCCTCGGGCATGACGGCGCGGACGCCGTCGGCGCCGAACGCGCCTTCAAGGAGCTCGGCTTCGACTCGCTGACGGCTGTCGAGCTGCGCAACCGCCTGGGTGCGGCGACCGAGCTGCGGCTGCCCGTCACGCTCATCTACGACTACCCGACGTCCGCCGCGCTGGCCGACCACCTCCGCGAGGAGCTCGTCGGCAGCATCCCCGTCTCCGGCGCCCTGCTTCCCGTCGCTGCGGCCGTCGACGGCGACCCCATCGCGATCGTGGCGATGAGCTGCCGCTTCCCCGGCGGTATCGCGTCCCCCGAAGATCTGTGGCAACTGCTCGCGCAGGGTACGGACGCGGTCGCCGACTTCCCGGCGGACCGCGGATGGAACCTCGACCGCCTTTACAGCCCCGACCCGGACCAGCCGGGGACCTCGTACACCCGCCAGGGTGGTTTCGTCGCCGGAGCGGCCGAGTTCGACGCCGATTTCTTCGGGATCTCGCCGCGTGAGGCCCTCGCGATGGACCCGCAGCAGCGGCTGCTGCTGGAGACCTCGTGGGAGGCCTTCGAGCGGGCGGGCATCGATCCGTCGTCGCTGCGCGGCAGCCGGGCAGGTGTGTTCGTCGGCACCAACGGCCAGGACTACCTCTCGCTCGTCGCCCGCGAACAGGACGGCCTGGAAGGCCACGTCGGCACGGGCAACGCAGGCAGCGTCATGTCCGGCCGCGTCTCGTACGTGTTCGGCCTCGAAGGCCCCGCCGTGACGGTGGACACCGCCTGCTCCTCCTCGCTGGTCGCCCTGCACTGGGCGATCCAGGCCCTGCGACAGGGCGAGTGCTCGCTCGCCCTGGCCGGCGGCGTGACCGTCATGTCGACGCCCGAGAACTTCATCGACTTCAGTCGTCAGCGTGGGCTGGCGGAGGACGGCCGGATCAAGGCGTTCGCCGCGGGTGCCGATGGCACGGGCTGGGGTGAGGGTGTCGGCATGCTGCTCGTGGAGCGGCTGTCGGACGCCCAGCGCAACGGGCACCCGGTGCTGGCTGTGGTGCGGGGTTCGGCGATCAATCAGGACGGTGCGAGCAATGGCCTGACGGCGCCGAACGGGCCTTCGCAGCAGCGGGTGATCCGCCAGGCGCTGGCGAGCGCCGGTCTGTCGGCCGCCGAGGTGGACGCCGTCGAGGCGCACGGTACGGGTACTCGTCTCGGGGACCCGATCGAGGCGCAGGCGCTGCTGGCGACGTACGGCCAAGAGCGGTCGGCCGATCAGCCGCTGCTGCTCGGTTCGGTCAAGTCCAACATCGGTCACACCCAGGCCGCTGCCGGTGTGGCGGGCATCATCAAGATGGTCATGGCCATGCAGCACGGGGTGCTGCCGCAGACCCTGCACGTGGATGCGCCGACCCCGCACGTGGACTGGTCGGCGGGCGAGGTCGAGCTGCTGACCGAGCAGCGCGACTGGCCGGAGACCGGGCGTCCGCGCCGGGCCGGCATCTCCTCGTTCGGTATCAGCGGTACCAACGCCCACACCATCATCGAGCAGGCCCCGGACACCGAGCAGTCGGCGCCCGCCGACGCCCAGCCGGCCGTGCGACCGGCCCGTGTCCTCCCGTACCTCCTCTCCGGCAAGACCAAGGAAGCCGTACGGGCGCAGGCGGCCTCCCTCACCGCGCACTTGGACGCGGCCGAAGGCGCCGACGGCGGCGTGGACGCGGAGGACCTGGCCTACTCCCTCGCCACGAGCCGCGCACACCTCGACCAGCGCGCGGCCCTCGTCCTGTCCGTCGCAGACGGCCAGGACCTGCGGGAGACCCTGGCGCGCCTCGCCGCCGGTGAGTCCGTGGCCGGCATCACCACGGGAACGGCCGGTGACGCACGTACCGCCTTCCTGTTCACGGGCCAGGGCAGCCAGCGGCTCGGGATGGGCCGTGAGCTCTACGACGCCCACCCGGTCTTCGCCGATGCGCTGGACGCGGTCTGCGCACAGCTGGACGCGGTGCTCGACAGGCCGCTGAAGGAGGTGCTGTTCGGGTCGGACGCGAGCCTGCTGGACGAGACGCGGTACACGCAGCCCGCGCTGTTCGCGGTCGAGGTGGCGTTGTTCCGGCTCGTGGAGAGCTGGGGTGTGCGGGCGGACTTCCTGTCCGGTCACTCCATCGGTGAGATCGCCGCCGCGCACGTCGCCGGGGTGTTCTCGCTGGAGGACGCGTGTGCGCTGGTCGCGGCGCGTGGTCGTCTGATGCAGGCGCTGCCGACCGGTGGGGTCATGATCGCGGTGCAGGCGTCGGAGGACGAGGTCCTGCCGCTGCTGAACGACCGGGTGAGCATCGCCGCGGTCAACGGTCCGCGTTCGGTGGTCGTCGCCGGTGACGAGGACGCGGCGCTCGCTGTCGCGGAGGCGTTCCCGGACCGCAAGTCCAAGCGCCTCACCGTGAGTCATGCGTTCCACTCGCCGCACATGGACGGCATGTTGGAGGACTTCCGTCAGGTGGTGGCGGGGCTGTCGTTCGAGGCCCCGCGCATTCCGGTCGTGTCCAACCTGACCGGCGGCCTCGTCACGGATGAGATGGGTTCGGCCGAGTTCTGGGTGCGGCACGTCCGCGAGGCGGTCCGCTTCCTCGACGGTGTGCGCGCTCTGGAAGCCGCGGGCGTGACGGCGTACGTCGAGCTCGGTCCCGACGGGGTGCTGTCCGCCCTCGCCCAGGACTGCCTGACCGACACCATCCACACCACCTTCGCCCCCGCCCTCCGCGCCGGCCGCCCCGAGGCGGAGACCCTCGTGACGGCCCTCGCCCGGGCGCACGCTCACGGTGTCGAGGTGGACTGGTCGGCGTACTTCGCGGGTAGTGGTGCGCGGCGTGTTGATCTGCCGACGTATGCGTTCCAGCGGCAGCGGTTCTGGCCGAGTGCGGCGTTGTTCGCCGCTGGGGACCCGGAAGCGATCGGGTTCGGTGATGCCGGGCATCCGCTGCTGAGTGCGGCGGTGGCGCTCGCCGATTCCGAAGGCGTGCTCCTCGCCGGCCGGCTGTCGGTGGAGACCCACCCGTGGCTCGTGGACCACACGATCCTCGGCAGCGCTCTGCTGCCGGGTACGGCCTTTGTGGAGCTGGCGATTCGTGCCGGTGACGAGGTCGGGTGCGATGTGGTGGAGGAGCTGACGCTTGAGGCGCCGCTCGTTCTGCCCGAGCGGGGCGGTGTGCAGCTCCAGCTCGTCGTCGAGGCCCCCACGGAGCCCGGCCGTCGGCCGTTCAGCGTGTACTCCCGTCGCCGCGATGCCCTCGCCGAGGAGTCCTGGACCCGGCACGGGTCCGGTGTGCTGGCTGCCGGCGCCCGGCCGGAGGCCGCGCTCGCCTTCGCCGACCTCGCTGCCTGGCCGCCCGCCGGCGCCGTGCCCGTCGACATCGACGGGCTGTACACGGACCTGGCGCAGGCCGGTGTCTCCTACGGGCCGCTGTTCCAGGGGCTGAAGGCCGCCTGGCGGCGCGATGGCGAACTGTTCACCGAGGTGGTGCTCCCGGAGGACGGGCGCGGCGACGCCGCCCGGTTCGGGCTGCACCCGGCGCTCCTGGACGCGGGTCTGCACGCGATCGGCCACGGAGACCCCGCCGAGCAGGCGGCCACCGGTGCGCTGCTGCCCTTCTCCTGGGCCGGCGTCTCCCTCTACGCGGCGGGCGCCTCTTCGCTGCGCATGCGTCTCACCCCGAATTCCGCGGGTGACCCCCACACCCTGGCCCTGCTGGTCACGGACGAGACCGGCCGCCCCGTCGCAGCCGTCGAATCGCTCACCCTGCGCCCGGCCTCGGCCGACCAGGTCAGCGCCGCCGGTGCCGGTCACCTGGAGTCGCTGTTCCGCGTGGAGTGGGCTCCCGCCCCTGTGGCCACGGCTCCCGCCGGTCTCCGGTGGGGTGTGCTGGGCCGGGACGAGATCGGACTGGCAGGCAGCACGGGCGCCCAGGTGACCGAGTACGCGGACGCGGCGGCGCTCGGTGCGGCGCTCGCGGCCGGTGAGCCGGCATTCGATGCCGTGTTCGTCGTCCCGTCCGCTCCCGTGCCGGGAGCCGATGTCGTCGGCTCGGTTCACACGGCGGTGAATGACGCTCTGGCAGTGGTCCAGGAGTGGCTGGCTGACGAGCGGTTCGCTGCGACTCGTCTGGTGTGGCTGACGTCCGGTGCGGTGGCCGTTGGTTCCGGCGAGGGTGTCCGGGATCTTGCGGGCAGCGCGGTGCGTGGTCTGCTGCGTTCGGCGCAGTCGGAGAACCCCGGGCAGCTGCTCATGCTGGATGTCGACGAGGCGTCGCTGGGCGCGGTTCCTGCCGCGTTGGCGGCGGGTGAGTTCGAGCTGGCGATCCGTAGCGGTGTGGTGTGTGTGCCGCGTCTGGTGCGCGTGCCGTCTGCGGAGAGCACCGGCGACTCCCCGGTCGTACTCGGTGACCCGTCCGGGACCGTGCTCGTGACCGGTGCGACGGGTGGTCTGGGCCGTCTGTTCGCCCGGCACCTGGTGAGCGCCTACGGCGCCGAGCGGCTGCTGCTGGTCAGCCGTCGGGGTCCTGCCGCAGACGGCGCCGACGAGCTGATCGCGGAGCTGGCCCGACTGGGCGCTCACGCGGACCTCGTGGCCTGCGACATCGCGGACAGGGGCGAGCTGGCCGCGCTGTTGGCGTCGGTCCCGGCCGAGCACCCGTTGACCGCTGTCGTTCACACGGCGGGCGTCCTGGACGACGGTGTCCTGTCGTCGCTGACGCCGGAGCGGGTGGCCTCGGTGCTGCGGCCGAAGGTGGACGCCGCGTGGAACCTGCACGAGCTGACGCGGGATCTGGATCTGTCGGCGTTCGTGTTGTTCTCGGGTGCGGCTGCCGCCTTCGGTGCGGCGGGGCAGGCCAACTATGCCGCCGCGAACGCGTTCCTGGAGGCGCTCGCCGAGCAGCGTCGGGCTGAGGGTCTGGCTGCTGTTTCGCTGGCCTGGGGCCTGTGGGCTCCGCAGGCGGGCAGCAGCGGTGAGGGCATGGCCGCACGGCTCGACGAGGTAGACCTGCGGCGCATCGCGCGGGACGGTGTGGGTGCGCTGGGCGCGGAGGAGGGCCTTGGGCTCTTCGACACCGCCATGACGGTGGACTCGGCCGTACTGATGCCGATCCACCTCGACCTGGCCGTACTGCGCGCACAGGCGGTCTCGGCGGGCGTGACTCCGGCCCTGTTGAAGGGTCTGGTCCGGGTGCCGGCGCGCCGGACGCTGGAGCGGCGGACCGGCGGCGGCGCGGACGGCGGATCGCCCCTGGTGGCGCGCTTGCTGGCGCTGCCGGTCGCGGAGCACGAGGGTGTGCTGCTGGATCTGGTCTGTGGACGTGTGGCTGCCGTGCTGGGCCACACCGGCGCCGACGCGGTCGATGCCGAGCGGGCCTTCCGGGACCTCGGCTTCGACTCCCTCACCGCCGTCGAACTGCGCAACGTACTGAAGACCGAGACCGGCCTCCGGCTGTCCCCGACGCTGGTCTTCGACTACCCGACGCCCGTCGCACTGGCCCGGCACCTGCTGGCCGAGCTCGCCGTGACCGGGGGCCTCGAAGCCCAGGGCGGTGTACGGGTGCCCGTCCGGGCCGCCGTGGACGTCACGGACGATCCGATCGTGATCGTCGGCATGGGCTGCCGCTACCCCGGCGGCGTCCGCTCGCCCGAGGAGCTGTGGCAGCTGGTGGCCACGGGTGGCGACGGCGTCACCACCTTCCCGTCCGATCGCGGCTGGAACGTCGAGGCCCTGTACCACCCGGATCCCGACCACGTGGGTACCTCCTACACGCGTGAGGGCGGCTTCCTTCACGACGTCGCCGACTTCGACCCGGCGTTCTTCGGTATCTCGCCGCGCGAGGCCCTCGCGATGGACCCGCAGCAGCGGCTGCTGCTGGAGACCTCGTGGGAGGCCTTCGAGCGGGCCGGCATCGACCCGGCCACGCTGCGCGGCAGCCGGACCGGAGTCTTCGCCGGCGTCATGTACCACGACTACGTCACGGGCTTCGGCCTCGGGGACGGCGCCGGCAGCGGCGACGCACTGCCCGAAGGCGTCGAGGGGTACCTCGGCACCGGAAACGCCGGCAGCATCGCCTCCGGCCGGATCGCCTACACCTTCGGCCTCGAAGGCCCTGCGGTGACGGTCGACACGGCATGCTCCTCGTCGCTGGTCGCCCTGCACTGGGCGATCCAGGCGCTGCGGGGCGGCGAGTGCGACATGGCCCTCGCGGGCGGTGTGGCCGTCATGGCCACTCCGGAGACCTTCGTCGACTTCAGCCGCCAGCGCGGGCTCTCCGCCGACGGCCGCTGCAAGTCCTTCGCGGCCGCCGCCGACGGCACGGGCTGGGCCGAAGGCGCGGGCATGCTCCTCGTCGAGCGCCAGTCGGACGCCCTCCGCAACGGCCACCCGATCCTGGCCGTGGTGCGGGGTTCGGCGGTGAACCAGGACGGTGCGAGCAACGGTCTGACCGCGCCGAACGGCCCGTCCCAGCAGCGCGTCATCCGTGAAGCTCTGGCGAGCGCCGGTCTGTCGACCGTGGACGTGGACGCGGTGGAGGCGCACGGTACGGGTACCCGGCTCGGCGACCCCATCGAGGCGCAGGCGCTCCTCGCGACGTACGGCCAGGACCGGCCGGAGGGCCGGCCGCTGCTGCTCGGCTCGATCAAGTCGAACATCGGTCACACCCAGGCCGCGGCCGGTGTCGCGGGCATCATCAAGATGGTCATGGCGATGCGCCACGGTGTGCTTCCGCAGACCCTGCACGTCGACGCGCCGTCGACCCAGGTGGAGTGGGAGGCCGGTGACGTCAGCCTGCTGACGCAGGCGATGGACTGGCCGCAGACCGGGCGTCCGCGCCGGGCCGGCATTTCCTCGTTCGGCATCAGCGGTACCAACGCCCACACCATCATCGAGCAGCCGCCGGTGCTTGAGCGGGCGGAGCCCGAAGCCGCCGCTCTGCTTCCGGCGGTGCCGTGGGTGCTCTCCGCGAAGGGCGAGGACGCCCTGCGGGCGCAGGCGCGCCAGCTTCACTCCCACGTGGCGTCCACCCCGGGTGCGCGTCCGGTCGACATCGCGTGGTCGCTGGCGGCCAACAGGGCCTCCTTCGAGGACCGCGCGGCTGTCGTGGCCGCCGACCGTGAGGGCCTGCTGGCCGGACTGGCCGCGCTGGCGGAAGGCCGCTCGACGGCCACGCTCGTCGGCGGCTCGCCCGTCGCCGGGAAGCTCGCTTTCCTCTTCACCGGTCAGGGCAGCCAGCGGCTCGGCATGGGCCGCGAGCTGTACGAGGCCTACCCGGTGTTCGCCGCCGCGCTCGACGCGGTGTGTGAGCGGCTGGACCTTGAACTGACTCTGAAGGAAATCCTGTTCGGGGACGACCGAGAGGTTCTGGACCGTACGGAGTTCACGCAGCCGGCGCTGTTCGCCGTCGAGGTGGCGCTGTTCCGGCTGCTGGAGTCGTGGGGTGTGCGGGCGGACTTCCTGTCCGGTCACTCCGTGGGCGAGATCGCCGCCGCGCACGTGGCGGGGGTGTTCTCGCTGGAGGACGCGTGTGCGCTGGTCGCGGCGCGTGGTCGTCTGATGCAGGCGCTGCCGTCGGGTGGCGTGATGATCGCGGTGCAGGCGTCGGAGGAGGAGGTTCTGCCGCTGCTGACGGACCGCGTGAGCATCGCGGCGATCAACGGTCCGCGTTCGGTGGTCGTGGCCGGTGACGAGGATGCGGCTCTTGCCGTCGCGGCCGCGTTCCCGGACCGCAAGTCCAAGCGGCTGACCGTGAGCCATGCGTTCCACTCGCCGCACATGGACGGGATGCTGGATGACTTCCGCCGGGTGGTGGAGGGGCTGTCGTTCCAGGCCCCGCGCATTCCGCTCGTGTCGAACCTGACTGGCGCCCTGATCGCTGACGAGATGGGTTCGGCTGAGTTCTGGGTCCGGCATGTCCGTGAAGCGGTTCGCTTCCTTGACGGCGTCCGCGCTCTGGAGGGCGCCGGGGTCACGTCGTTCGTGGAGCTGGGGCCGGACGGTGTGCTGTCGGCGCTGGCTCAGGACTGCCTGACCGGTGACGCGGATGTTGCGTTCGTGCCGGTGCTTCGAGCTGGTCGGGGCGAGGCGGAGACGCTGGTCACGGCCGTGGCGCAGGCGCATGTGCGCGGTGCCGAGGTGGACTGGTCCGCCTTCTTCGCCGGTACGGGTGCGCGATCCGTCGAGCTGCCGACCTACGCCTTCCAGCGGCAGCGCTACTGGCTCCAGCTGACGGGTGCGGTGCGGAGCGGCGCCGGGTATGACGTGGACTCCCGCTTCTGGGACGCGGTGGAGCGCGAGGATGTCGCGTCGCTCGTCGGCACGTTGGCCATGGACGACGAGAACGGCTGGAGCGCGGTGCTGCCGGCCCTGTCGGCGTGGCGTCGTGGCCTGCGGACCCAGTCCGAGGTGGACCGCTGGCGCTACCGCGTTTCTTGGAAGCCGCTGACCGATGCTGCGGCTGCCGGTGTGCGGCTGTCGGGGTCGTGGCTGGTGGTGGTGCCGTCCGAGGGCGTGGATGACACGGCTGTCGTGGATGCACTGGCCGGTCGTGGTGCGGAAGTCCGGCGGGTGGTCGTCGAGGCCGGTGCCGACCGAGCCGGGTTGTTCTCCGATGTCGGTTCTGTCGCCGGTGTGGTGTCGCTGCTCGCGCTGGATGAGGCTGCGGGTGTTGTCGCGACGGCTTCTCTGGTGCAGGCGTTGGGTGCGGCTGGGGTGGAGGCGCCGCTGTGGTGCCTGACCCGTGGTGCGGCGAGCGTGGGTCGTTCTGACCGTCTGGTGTCTGCGGTGCAGGCCCAGACGTGGGGCCTGGGTCGGGTTGCCGCTCTGGAGCTGCCTGAGCGTTGGGGCGGTCTGGTTGACCTGCCCGAGGTGTGGGACGAGCGGGCGATGGCCCGTCTGGTGGGTGTCCTGGCCGGGTCTGGCGAGGACCAGGTCGCGGTACGGTCCTCTGGCGTCTTCGGGCGTCGGCTGGTCCGTGCCACCGCTGGGAACGCGGAGTCGTGGACGCCGTCCGGCACGGTCCTGGTGACCGGTGGCACGGGTGCTCTCGGTGGCCGGGTCGCGCGTTGGCTGGCCGGTGCCGGTGCGGAGCGTCTGGTGCTGACCAGCCGTCGGGGTCTGGATGCTCCGGGCGCTGCCGAGCTGGTGGCCGAGCTGTCCGGGCTGGGTGTGGACGTGTCGGTGGTGGCGTGTGACGCCGCTGACCGGGATGCCCTGCGGGCGCTGCTGGAGGTCGAAGCCGAGGGCCTGACCGCTGTTGTCCACACCGCCGGTGTGCTCGATGACGGTGTGCTGGATGCCCTGACGCCCGAGCGTTTCGAAGGAGTGCTGCGGGCCAAGGCGACGTCCGCTCTCAACCTGCACGAGCTGACGGGCGAACTCGGCATCGAGCTCTCCGCCTTCGTGCTGTTCTCCTCCATGAGCGGTGTGACCGGCGCTGCCGGTCAGGGCAACTATGCCGCCGCGAACGCCTACTTGGACGCCCTGGCCGAGCAGCGTCGTGCTGCCGGGCTGGCGGCGACCTCGCTCGCCTGGGGCCCGTGGGCCGAGGGTGGTATGGCCGCCGATGAGGCGATGGATGCGCGGATGCGGCGTGAGGGGCTGCCGCCCATGGCGCCGGACACGGCGATGGCCGTGCTGCGGCAGAGCGTGGTCCCGTCCTCCGATGCGGCTCTGCTGGTCGCGGACGTGGACTGGGACCGGTTCGGGCCCGCCTTCACCGTGGCACGCCCCAGCACGCTCTTCGCCGAGCTGTCCGAGACCCGGCCCGCCGCTGAAGGTGCCGCAACCGGCACCGGTACGTCGGTCGACCGGTTCGCCGGTCTGGCTGCCGTCGAGCTGGAGCGGGAGTTGCTCGGTCTGGTTCGTACGCACGTGGCCGCTGTCCTCGGGCACGAGGGTGCGGAGACGGTGGGTGCCGAACGGGCCTTCAAGGAGCTCGGCTTCGACTCGCTGACCGCGGTTGAGCTGCGCAACCGGCTCGGGGCCGCCACGGGTGTGAGCCTGCCGGCCACGTTGATCTTCGACTACCCGACCGCCTCCGCGATCACGGCGTTCCTCCGCGACGAACTGCTCGGGACCCAGGCCCGGATCGCCGGACCGGTGTCCACGGCGGTCACGCCCGTGGACGACGACCCCATCGCGATCGTCGCCATGAGCTGCCGCTTCCCCGGTGGCGTCCGCACTCCGGAGGACCTCTGGCAGCTGCTGGCGACGGGCGGAGACGCCATCGGCGAGTTCCCCGTCGACCGCGGCTGGGACCTCGACCGCCTCTACAACCCCGACCCCGATCAGCAGGGCACGTTCTACGCCCGCGAAGGCGGCTTCCTCTACGACGCCGCCGACTTCGACGCCGACTTCTTCGGCATCTCGCCCCGCGAGGCCCTGGCCATGGACCCCCAGCAGCGTCTCCTCCTGGAGACCACCTGGGAGACCTTCGAACGCGCCGGGATCGACCCCGCCGCCGTGCGGGGCAGCCAGGCCGGTGTCTTCATCGGCACCAACGGCCAGGACTACGACGCGACGTTCCACTCCGTACCCGACGGGATCGAAGGCTTCCTCGGTACCGGTAACGCCGCGAGCGTCGTCTCCGGCCGGCTGTCCTACGCCTTCGGTCTCGAAGGTCCGGCGGTCACCGTCGACACCGCTTGCTCGGCTTCGCTGGTCGCCCTGCACTGGGCGATCCAGGCGCTGCGTGGCGGCGAGTGCGACATGGCTCTCGCCGGTGGCGTGACCGTCATGTCGTCGCCGGGTGCGTACATCGACTTCAGCCGTCAGCGCGGGCTGGCGGAGGACGGCCGGATCAAGGCGTTCTCCGCCGATGCGGACGGTACGGGCTGGGGTGAGGGTGTCGGCATGCTGCTCGTCGAGCGGCTGTCGGACGCGCAGCGCAACGGGCACCCGGTGCTGGCTGTCGTGCGAGGCTCGGCGATCAACCAGGACGGTGCGAGCAATGGCCTGACGGCCCCCAACGGGCCCTCGCAGCAGCGGGTGATCCGTGCCGCCCTCGCGAGCGCCGGCCTCTCGGCCGCCGACGTGGACGCGGTCGAGGCCCACGGCACGGGCACGACCCTCGGTGACCCCATCGAGGCGCAGGCACTGCTCGCCACCTACGGCCAGGAGCGCGCCGAGGAGCAGCCCCTGCTGCTCGGGTCGATCAAGTCCAACATCGGTCACACCCAGGCCGCGGCCGGTGTCGCGGGCGTCATCAAGATGGTGCTGGCGATGCAGCACGGAGTGCTGCCGCAGACCCTGCACGTGAACGAGCCCACCCCGCACGTCGACTGGTCGGCGGGCGAGGTCGAGCTGCTGACCGAGCAGCGCGACTGGCCCGAGACCGGGCGTCCGCGCCGGGCCGGTATCTCCTCGTTCGGCTTCAGCGGCACCAACGCGCACACCATCATCGAGCAGGCACCTGACGTCCTCGACGTGGAGCCGTCCGTACAGCCGCAGGAGCGGCCCGGCGGCGTCCTGCCGTGGGTGCTGTCCGCGAAGAACGAGGCAGCCCTTCGAGTGCAGGCCGAGCGCCTGCTGGCGGCCGTGACCTCGGACGAGCTCCTCGAACCCGCCGATGTGGCCTACTCGTTGGCCACCTCCAGGTCCGCCCTGGAGCGCCGCGCCGTCGTGGTCGCGGGGGAGCGGGACGAGTTCCTCGCGGCTCTGCGGGCCCTCGCGGCCGGCGAGCAGACGGCGGGCGTGGCACACGGAACGGCCGCCGTCGGCGGCACGGCGTTCCTGTTCACCGGGCAGGGAAGCCAGCGGCTCGGCATGGGCCGTGAGCTCTACGACGCCCACCCGGTCTTCGCGGACGCGCTCGACGCGATCTGCGCCCGGATGGACGGACACCTCGAACTGCCCCTGAAGGAGATGCTGTTCGGGTCGGATGCCGCTGTTCTGGACCGTACGGAGTACACCCAGCCGGCGTTGTTCGCGGTCGAGGTGGCCCTGTTCCGGCTCGTGGAGAGCTGGGGTGTGAAGCCGGACTTCCTCTCCGGTCACTCCATCGGTGAGATCGCGGCCGCGCATGTCGCCGGGGTGTTCTCGCTCGATGACGCCTGCGCGCTGGTCGCGGCCCGCGGTCGCCTGATGCAGGCGCTGCCGTCCGGTGGCGTGATGATCGCGGTCGAGGCCTCGGAGGACGAGGTCCTCCCGCTGCTGACCGACCGGGTGAGCATCGCGGCCGTCAACGGTCCCCGGTCGGTGGTCATCGCCGGTGACGAGGACGCGGCGGTCGCTCTCGCGGAGTCCTTCGCCGACCGCAAGTCCAAGCGCCTCACCGTCAGCCACGCGTTCCACTCGCCGCACATGGACGGCATGTTGGAGGACTTCCGTCAGGTGGTGGCGGGGCTGTCGTTCGAGGCTCCTCGTATCCCGGTCGTCTCGAACCTGACCGGCGCCCTCGTCTCTGACGAGATGGGTTCGGCCGAGTTCTGGGTGCGGCACGTCCGCGAGGCGGTCCGCTTCCTCGACGGCATCCGCGTCCTGGAAGCCGCGGGCGTGACGGCGTACGTCGAGATCGGTCCCGACGGGGTGCTGTCCGCCCTCGCCCAGGGCTGCCTGGCCGATGAGAACAGCAACGCCCTCTTCATGCCCGCCCTCCGCAAGGGCCGGCCCGAGGCGGAGACCCTCGTCACCACCCTCGGCCAGGCCCATGCCCATGGCGTCGAGGTGGACTGGGCGGCGTACTTCGCTGGTAGTGGTGCGCGGCGTGTTGATCTGCCGACGTATGCGTTCCAGCGGCAGCGGTTCTGGCCGAGTGCGGCGTTGTTCGCCGCTGGGGACCCGGAAGCGATCGGGTTCGGTGATGCCGGGCATCCGCTGCTGAGTGCGGCGGTGGCGCTGGCCGATTCCGAGGGCGTGCTCCTCGCCGGCCGGCTGGCTCTCGACACGCACCCCTGGCTTGCCGATCACATGATCCTCGGCAGTGCTCTGCTGCCGGGTACGGCCTTTGTGGAGCTGGCGATTCGTGCCGGTGACGAGGTCGGTTGCGATGTGGTGGAGGAGCTGACGCTTGAGGCGCCGCTCGTTCTGCCCGAGCGGGGCGGTGTGCAGCTCCAGCTCGTCGTCGAAGCCCCGATGGCGCCCGGCCGTCGGCCGTTCAGCGTGTACTCCCGCCGTCAGGACGCGCTCGCGGAGGAGCCGTGGACGCGTCACGGGTCGGGTGTGCTGGCCGCCGGCGCGCAGCCCGAGGCCTCGCAGGAATTCGGCGAGCTCGCCGAGTGGCCGCCCGCGGGCGCCGCGCCGGTCGACATCGACGGGCTGTACGCGGAGCTGGCCGGTGACGGAATGGCGTACGGGCCGCTGTTCCAGGGGCTGAAGGCCGCCTGGCGGCGCGATGGCGAACTGTTCACGGAGGTGGTGCTCCCGGAGGACGGGCGCGGCGACGCGGCCCGGTTCGGGTTGCACCCGGCGCTGCTGGACGCGGGTCTGCACGCGATCGGCCACGGAGACCCCGCCGAGCAGGGTGCTTCCGGTGCGCTGCTGCCCTTCTCCTGGGCCGGCGTCTCCCTCTATGCCGTGGGTGCCTCGGCACTCCGCATGCGTCTGACCCCGAATTCCGCGGGTGACCCGCACGCCCTGGCCCTGCTGGTCGCGGACGAGACCGGGCGACCGGTGGCGGCGGTGGAGTCGCTGATGCTCCGTCCGGCCTCTTCGGACCAGGTCAGTGCGGCCGGTGCCGGTCATCTGGAGTCGCTGTTCCGCGTGGAATGGCTGCCCGCGCCCGTGGCCCCGGTTTCCGCTCCCGCCGGTCCCCGGTGGGGTGTGCTGGGCCGGGACGAGATCGGACTGGGCAGCAGCACGGGTGCCGAGGTCACGGAGTACGCCGATGTGACCGCGCTCGGTGCGGCGCTGGCGGCCGGTGAGCCGGCCCCGGACGCCGTGTTCGTCCTTCCGACCGCGTCGGCGAGCACCGCTGACACGATCGGCTCGGTTCACGCGGCGGTGAATGACGCTCTGGCGGTGGTCCAGGAGTGGCTGGCTGATGACCGGTTCGCTGCGACTCGTCTGGTGTGGCTGACGTCCGGTGCGGTGGCCGTAGGTTCCGGCGAGGGCGTTCGGGATCTCGCGGGCAGTGCGGTGCGTGGTCTGCTGCGTTCGGCGCAGTCGGAGAACCCCGGGCAGCTGCTCATGCTGGACGTGGACGAGGCGTCGCTGGGCGCGGTTCCTGCCGCGTTGGCGGCGGGTGAGTTCGAGCTGGCGATCCGTAGCGGTGTGGTGTGTGTGCCGCGTCTGGTGCGCGTGCCGTCTGCGGAGAGCACCGGCGACTCGCCGGTCGTACTCGGTGACCCGTCCGGGACCGTGCTCGTGACCGGTGCGACGGGTGGTCTGGGCCGTCTGTTCGCCCGGCACCTGGTGAGCGCCTATGGCGCCGAGCGGCTGCTGCTGGTCAGCCGTCGGGGTCCTGCCGCCGACGGCGCCGACGAGCTGATCGCGGAGCTGGCCCGACTGGGCGCCCATGCGGAGCTTGTCGCTTGTGACATCGCCGATCGCGAGGCCCTGGGCGCGCTGCTGGCATCGGTACCCGCTGAGCACCCGTTGACGGCCGTGGTTCACACGGCGGGCGTCCTGGACGACGGTGTCCTGTCGTCGCTGACGCCGGAGCGGGTCGCCTCGGTACTGCGGCCGAAGGTCGACGCCGCCTGGAACCTGCACGAACTCACCCAGGGGCTTGACCTCTCCGCGTTCGTGTTGTTCTCGGGTGCGGCTGCCGCCTTCGGTGCGGCCGGGCAGGCCAACTACGCTGCCGCGAACGCGTTCCTGGAGGCGCTCGCCGAGCAGCGTCGGGCTGAAGGCCTGCCGGCCGCTTCGCTGGCCTGGGGCCTGTGGGCTCCGCAGACGGGCAGCAGCGGTGAGGGCATGGCCGCACGGCTCGACGAGGCCGACCTGCGCCGTATCGCGCGGGACGGTGTGGGTGCGCTGGGCGCGGAGGAGGGTCTTGGGCTCTTCGACACCGCCATGACGGTGGACTCGGCCGTACTGATGCCGATCCACCTCGACCTCGCCGTACTGCGTGCGCAGGCGGTCTCGGCGGGCTCGACCCCGGCCCTGTTGCGTGCCCTCGTACGCGTTCCCGCGCGCCGCACCGCGACGCGTCGGGACGGCGGCACCGAGTCCGGGTCCCCGCTGACGGCTCGCCTGCTGGCGCTGCCGGTCGTGGAGCACGAGGGTGTGCTGCTGGATCTGGTCTGTGGACGGGTGGCTGCCGTGCTGGGCCACACCGGCGCCGACGCGGTCGACGCCGAGCGGGCCTTCCGGGACCTCGGCTTCGACTCCCTCACCGCCGTGGAACTGCGCAACGTACTGAAGACCGAGACCGGCCTCCGGCTGCCTCCCACGCTGATCTTCGACTACCCGACGCCTGCGGCGCTGGCCCGGCACCTGCTCTCCGAGCTCGGGGTGACCGGTGCATCCGGTGACCAGGACGGTTCGCGCGGGGTGCTGACGCCGGTACGGGCCGTCGTGGACGTGACCGACGATCCGATCGTGATCGTGGGCATGGGCTGCCGCTACCCCGGCGGGGTGCGGACGCCCGAGGAGCTGTGGCAGCTCGTCGCCTCGGGCGGGGACGGTGTCACCGCCTTCCCGACGGACCGTGGCTGGAACGTCGAGGCGCTGTACCACCCGGATCCCGACCACGTGGGTACCTCGTACACGCGTGAGGGCGGCTTCCTGCACGACGTGGCCGAGTTCGATGCCGCCTTCTTCGGTATCTCGCCGCGCGAGGCCCTGGCCATGGACCCGCAGCAGCGGCTGCTGCTGGAGACCTCGTGGGAGGCCTTCGAGCGGGCCGGCATCGACCCGGCCTCGCTGCGCGGCAGCCGGACCGGCGTCTTCGCGGGCGTCATGTACCACGACTACGCGACGGGCTACGGGAACGGCGAGGAGCTGCCCGAGGGCGTCGAGGGGTACCTCGGCACCGGCAACTCCGGCAGCATCGCCTCCGGCCGCGTCTCGTACGCCTTCGGTCTGGAGGGTCCGGCGGTCACGGTCGACACGGCCTGCTCGTCCTCCCTCGTCGCTCTCCACTGGGCGATCCAGGCGCTGCGGGGCGGCGAGTGCGACATGGCTCTCGCGGGCGGTGTGGCCGTCATGGCCACTCCGGAGACCTTTGTCGACTTCAGCCGCCAGCGCGGGCTCTCCGCCGACGGCCGCTGCAAGTCCTTCGCTGCCGCGGCCGACGGCACGGGCTGGGCCGAGGGTGCGGGCATGCTCCTCGTCGAGCGCCAGTCGGACGCTCTCCGCAAGGGCCACCCGATCCTGGCCGTGGTGCGCGGCTCCGCGATCAACCAGGACGGTGCGAGCAACGGCCTGACGGCCCCGAACGGCCCCTCGCAGCAGCGCGTCATCCGCCAGGCCCTCGCCAGCGCGGGCCTGTCGACCTCCGACGTGGACGCGGTCGAGGCCCACGGCACCGGTACCCGGCTCGGCGACCCCATCGAGGCTCAGGCGCTGCTGGCCACCTACGGCCAGGACCGGCCCGAAGGCCTGCCGCTGCTGCTCGGCTCCATCAAGTCGAACATCGGTCACACCCAGGCCGCCGCCGGTGTCGCGGGCATCATCAAGATGATCATGGCGATGCGCCACGGTGTGCTCCCGCAGACCCTGCACGTCGACACCCCGTCGACCCAGGTGGAGTGGGAGGCCGGTGACGTCAGCCTGCTGACGGAAGCGATGGACTGGCCGGAGACAGGGCGTCCGCGCCGTGCGGGTGTCTCGTCGTTCGGCATCAGTGGCACCAACGCCCACACCATCATCGAGCAGCCGCCGGTCCTGGAACGGGCGGAGGCCCCCGCGGCCGCCGTCCCGCTGCCGGTCGTGCCGTGGGTGCTGTCCGCGAAGGGCGAGGACGCCCTGCGGGCCCAGGCACGTGAACTCCAGGCACACCTCCTGGCCGCGCCTGACGTGCGTCCGGTCGATGTCGCATGGTCGCTGGCGGCCAACAGGGCCTCCTTCGAGGACCGCGCGGCTGTCGTGGCCGCCGACCGTGAGGGCCTGCTGGCCGGACTGGCCGCGCTGGCGGAAGGCCGCTCGACGGCCACGCTCGTCGGCGGCTCGCCCGTCGCCGGGAAGCTCGCTTTCCTCTTTACGGGTCAGGGCAGCCAGCGGCTCGGGATGGGCCGTGAGCTGTACGAGGCCTACCCGGTGTTCGCCGCCGCGCTCGACGCGGTGTGTGAGCGGCTGGACCTTGAACTGCCTTTGAAGGACGTCCTGTTCGGGACGAATGCGGCTCTGCTGGACGAGACGCGGTACACGCAGCCGGCCCTGTTCGCCGTCGAGGTGGCCCTCTTCCGCCTCGTGGAGAGCTGGGGCATACGGCCGGACTTCCTGTCCGGTCACTCCATCGGTGAGATCGCCGCCGCGCATGTCGCCGGGGTGTTCTCGCTGGAGGACGCGTGCACGCTGGTCGCCGCCCGCGGTCGCCTGATGCAGGCGCTGCCTTCCGGTGGCGTGATGATCGCGGTCGAAGCCTCGGAGGACGAGGTCCTGCCGCTGCTGACGGACCGGGTGAGCATCGCGGCGGTCAACGGGCCGCGCTCGGTGGTCATTGCCGGTGACGAGGACGTCGCGGTTGCTCTGGCGGAGTCCTTCGCCGACCGCAAGTCCAAGCGGCTGACCGTGAGCCACGCGTTCCACTCGCCGCACATGGACGGGATGCTCGACGAGTTCCGCCAGGTGGTGGAGGGGCTGTCGTTCGAGACCCCGCGCATTCAGATCGTCTCCAACCTGACCGGTGCGCCGGTCACTGACGAGATGGCCTCGGCGGAGTTCTGGGTCCGGCACGTCCGCGACGCCGTCCGCTTCCTCGACGGCATCCGCGCCCTGGAGGACGCCGGGGTCACGACGTACCTCGAACTCGGTCCGGGCGGCGTGCTCTCGGCCATGGGCCAGGAGTGCCTGACCGGTGAGGGCGCTGCCTTCGTACCCGTCATGCGGAACGGACGTCCTGAGACCGAGGCGATGGTCGCAGCGGCCGCACAGGCCCATGTACGCGGCCTGAAGGTGAACTGGTCGCAGTTCTTCGTCGGTTCGGATGCCCGGTCCGTCGAACTGCCGACGTACGCCTTCCAGCGGCAGCGGTACTGGCTCCAGATGGCCGGGGTGACCCGGAGCGGCGCAGCCGACGAGCTGGACTCGCGCTTCTGGGACGCCGTGGAGCGCGAGGACATGGAGTCGCTCGCGGCCACGCTGGACATGGACGACGAGAACGCCTGGGACACGGTCCTGCCGGCCCTGCCGACGCTGTCGGCGTGGCGTCGTGGCCTGCGGACCCAGTCCGAGGTGGACCGCTGGCGCTACCGCGTTTCTTGGAAGCCGCTGACCGATGCTGCGGCTGCCGGTGTGCGGCTGTCGGGGTCGTGGCTGGTGGTGGTGCCGGCCGAGGGCGTGGATGACACGACTGTCGTCGATGCCTTGGCCGGTCGTGGTGCCGAGGTTCGGCGGGTGGTCGTCGAGGCCGGTGCCGACCGAGCCGGTCTGTTCTCCGATGTCGGTTCTGTCGCCGGTGTGGTGTCGCTGCTCGCGCTGGATGAGGCTGCGGGTGTTGTCGCGACGGCTTCTCTGGTGCAGGCGTTGGGCGAAGCCGGGGTCGTGGCTCCGCTGTGGTGCCTGACCCGTGGCGCGGTGAGCGTCGGCCGCTCTGACCGTCTGGTGTCTGCGGTTCAGGCCCAGACGTGGGGCCTGGGTCGGGTTGCCGCTCTGGAGCTGCCGGAGCGTTGGGGCGGTCTGATCGACCTGCCCGAGGTGTGGGACGAGCGGGCGATGGCTCGCCTGGTCGGTGTTCTCGCCGGTTCTGGTGAGGACCAGGTTGCGGTGCGTTCGTCCGGTGTCTTCGGGCGTCGTCTTGTCCGGGCCACGGGTGGCGACACGGGTTCGTGGACGCCCTCCGGGACGGTCCTGGTGACCGGCGGTACGGGTGCCCTGGGTGGCCGGGTCGCGCGTTGGCTGGCTGGTGCCGGTGCGGAGCGCCTGGTGCTGACCAGCCGTCGGGGTGCGGATGCTCCGGGCGCCGCGGAACTCACCGCGGAGTTGACGGAGCTGGGCGTTGACGTGTCCGTCGTGGCGTGTGACGCCGCTGACCGGGATGCCCTTCGTACGCTGCTGGCGGCCGAGGCCGAGACGCTGACCGCTGTCGTTCACACCGCCGGTGTGCTCGACGACGGTGTTCTCGACGCCCTCACCCCCGAGCGCTTCGAGAGCGTGCTGCGGGCCAAGGCGACCTCCGCCCTCAACCTGCACGAGCTGACGGGCGAACTCGGCATCGAGCTCTCCGCCTTCGTGCTGTTCTCCTCGATGAGCGGCATGACCGGCGCTGCCGGGCAGGCGAACTACGCCGCCGCGAACGCCTACCTGGATGCCCTGGCCGAGCAGCGCCGCGCTGCCGGGCTGGCGGCGACCTCGCTCGCCTGGGGCCCCTGGGCCGAGGGTGGTATGGCCGCCGATGAGGCGATGGACGCGCGGATGCGGCGTGAGGGGCTGCCGCCCATGGCGCCCGACACGGCGATGGCCGTGCTGCGGCGAAGTGTTGCTTCCTCCTCCGATGCGGCCCTGCTGGTCGCGGACGTGGACTGGGAGCGGTTCGGGCCGGCCTTCACGGTCGTGCGTCCGAGCAGCCTCTTCGCCGAACTGGCCGAGCTGGCGGAGGTCCGGCCTGCCGGGCCCGTTGCCCGCACCGCAGGCGGCGCCGGTTCGCCGGTCGAGCGGTTCGCCGGTCTGGGCGCCGTCGAGCTGGAGCGGGAGTTGCTCGGCCTGGTCCGTACGCACGTGGCCGCTGTCCTCGGGCACGAGGGCGCGGAGACGGTGGGTGCCGAACGGGCTTTCAAGGAGCTGGGCTTCGACTCGCTGACCGCGGTTGAGCTGCGCAACCGGCTCGGGGCCGCGACTGGTGTGAGCCTGCCGGCCACGTTGATCTTCGACTACCCGACCGCTTCCGCCATCACGGCGTTCCTCCGGGACGAACTGCTGGGGTCGGAAGTCCAGATGACCGCCCCGGCGGTCACGGCCGTGGCCGACGACCCCATCGCGATCGTCGCGATGAGCTGCCGCTTCCCCGGCGGGGTCCGCACTCCGGAGGACCTCTGGCAACTGCTGGCGGCCGGTGGTGACGCCATCGGCGAGTTCCCCGTCGACCGCGGCTGGGACCTCGATCGCCTCTACAGCCCCGACCCGGACCGGCAGGGCACGTTCTACGCCCGCGAGGGCGGCTTCCTCTACGACGCCGCCGACTTCGACGCCGACTTCTTCGGGATCTCGCCGCGCGAGGCCCTCGCGATGGACCCCCAGCAGCGACTGCTGCTGGAGACCACCTGGGAGGCCTTCGAGCGGGCGGGTATCGCACCGTCCTCGGTGCGCGGCAGCCAGGCCGGTGTCTTCATCGGCACCAACGGCCAGGACTACGGCGCGACGCTGCAGGCTCTTCCGGACGGGATCGAGGGCTTCCTCGGCACCGGTAACGCGGCGAGTGTCGTCTCCGGCCGGCTGTCCTACGCCTTCGGTCTCGAAGGTCCGGCTGTCACCGTCGACACCGCTTGCTCGGCTTCCCTGGTCGCCCTGCACTGGGCGATCCAGGCGCTGCGGAACGGCGAGTGCGACATGGCCCTGGCCGGTGGTGTGACCGTCATGTCGTCCCCGGGCGCCTACATCGACTTCAGTCGTCAGCGCGGGCTTGCCGCCGACGGCCGGATCAAGGCCTTCTCCGACGACGCGGACGGCACGGGCTGGGGTGAGGGTGTCGGCATGCTGCTCGTGGAGCGGCTCTCCGACGCCCGCCGCAACGGTCACCCGGTGCTCGCGGTGGTGCGGGGCTCGGCGATCAACCAGGACGGTGCCAGTAACGGTCTGACGGCCCCCAACGGGCCCTCGCAGCAGCGCGTGATCCGCGCGGCCCTCGCGAGCGCCGGACTGTCGTCCTCCGAGGTCGACGCCGTCGAGGCGCACGGTACGGGTACTCGCCTCGGTGACCCCATCGAGGCGCAGGCACTGCTCGCCACCTATGGCCAGGAGCGCCCGGCCGATCAGCCGCTGCTGCTCGGCTCCATCAAGTCCAACATCGGTCACACCCAGGCCGCGGCCGGTGTCGCCGGTGTGATGAAGATGGTGCTGGCGATGCAGCACGGAGTGCTCCCGCAGACCCTGCACGTGAACGAGGCCACCCCGCACGTCGACTGGAGCGCGGGCGAGGTCGCCCTGCTTACCGAGCGGCAGGCGTGGCCCGAGACCGGGCGTCCGCGCCGGGCCGGTATCTCCTCGTTCGGCTTCAGCGGCACCAACGCCCACACCATCATCGAGCAGGCCCCGGACGACGTCCGTGCGGCGGAATCGCCCGTGGCCCCGCAGCAGCGTCCCGGCGCTGTGCCGTGGGTGCTGTCCGGGAAGAACGAGGCCGCTCTGCGGGCCCAGGCCGAGCGCCTGCTGGCGGCTGTGACCTCGGACGAGCTCCTCGAACCCGCCGATGTGGCCTACTCGTTGGCCACCTCCAGGTCCGCTCTGGAGCGCCGCGCCGTCGTGGTCGCGGGGGAGCGGGACGAGTTCCTCGCCGCTCTGCGGGCCCTCGCGGCCGGCGAGCAGGCGGCGGGCGTGGCACAGGGGACGGTGTCCGCAGGTGCCTCGGCGTTCCTGTTCACCGGGCAGGGAAGCCAGCGGCTCGGGATGGGGCGTGAGCTCTACGACGCCTTCCCGGTGTTCGCCGACGCGCTCGACGCGATCTGCGCCCGGATGGACGCCCACCTCGAACTGCCCCTGAAGGAAGCGCTGTTCGGGTCGGATGCGGTCCTGCTGGACGAGACGCGCTTCACCCAGCCGGCCCTGTTCGCCATCGAGGTGGCGCTCTTCCGGCTGCTGGAGTCGTGGGGTGTGCGGCCGGACTTCCTCTCCGGTCACTCGATCGGTGAGATCGCCGCCGCGCACGTCGCCGGGGTGTTCTCGCTCGATGACGCGTGCGCGCTGGTCGCGGCACGCGGTCGCCTGATGCAGGCGCTGCCCGCCGGTGGCGTCATGATCGCCGTACAGGCCTCGGAGGAGGAGGTCCTGCCGCTGCTGACCGACCGCGTCAGCATCGCCGCCGTCAACGGCCCGGAGGCCGTCGTGGTCGCCGGTGACGAGGACGCCGCGACGGCCGTCGCGGCTGCCTTCCCGGACCGCAAGTCCAAGCAGCTGACCGTGAGCCACGCCTTCCACTCGCCGCACATGGACGGCATGCTCGCCGACTTCCGCAAGGTCGCCGAGAGCCTGTCGTACGAGTCCCCGCGCATCCCGGTCGTCTCCAACCTGACCGGCGCCCTCGTCACCGACGAGATGGCCTCGGCCGACTTCTGGGTGCGCCACGTCCGCGAGGCGGTCCGCTTCCTCGACGGCATCCGCGTCCTGGAAGCCGCCGGGGTCACGACCTTCGTCGAGCTCGGTCCCGACGGGGTGCTGTCGGCGCTCGCCCAGGACTGCACCGAGCAGGACGCCCTGTTCGTGCCCGCCCTCCGCAAGGGCCGGCCCGAGGCCGAGGCCGTCGTCACGGCCCTCGCGCGGGCTCATGTCCACGGCGTCACCGTCGACTGGACGGCGTTCTACTCCGGTACGGCCGCCCGCCGCGTCGACCTGCCCACCTACGCCTTCCAGCGCAAGCGGTACTGGCTGGAGGAGGCTCCCCGCCCGGCGACGGTCGAGCCCGGTGCGGGTTCCGGCGCCGTGGTGGACGCCCCGTTCTGGGAGGCCGTCGACAACGCCGACCTCGACGCCCTCGCCGCGACCCTGGAGATCGACGCCGACCAGCCGCTGAGCGCGGTACTGCCCGCGCTGTCCGCCTGGCGGCGCCGGCGCGCGGACCGGTCGGTCGTCGACGGCTGGCGCTACGGGGTGACCTGGAAGCCGCTGGGCGAGCCGGACGGCAGCCGTCCGTCCGGTACCTGGCTCGTCGTCACCGCCGCGACCACCGCCGAGACCGCCGGCTCCGGGCTCCCGGAGATCGCGGACGCGCTGCGGGCGCAGGGCGTGGACGTACGGGAGGTCGCGCTGGACGCGGCCGCCACCGACCGGGCCGTCGTGGCCGAGCGGTTGGATGCGGCGCTCGCCGGGAACCGGGCCGACGGGGTGCTGTCCCTGCTGGCGCTCGCCGAGGCCCCGCACCCGGCCCATCCGGCCGCGCCCGCCGGTCTGCTGCTGACCGGGGCGCTCGTACAGGCCCTCGGCGACGCCGGGGTCGACGCCCCGCTGTGGTGCGTGACCACCGGGGCCGTCGCGACCGGGCCCTCCGACCGGGTGCGCAGTGCCGCGCAGGCGCAGATCTGGGGCTTCGGGCGGGTGGTCGCACTGGAGCACCCCGAGCGCTGGGGCGGTCTGGTGGACCTGCCCGCCGCCATGGACGCCCGGGCGCTCGACCGGCTGCTCGCCGTACTCGCCGGCGACCGCGCGGCCGCCACGGCCGGGACCGGGACCGGGACCGATTCCGGGACCGCGTACGAGGACCAGCTCGCCGTACGTTCCGCCGGTCTCCTCGCGCGCCGCATCGGCCACGCCGCCCCGGCGGCCGGAGCCGGCGGCGACGCGGGGGCCGACCGCGCCCCCTGGCGGGCCCGCGGTACCGTCCTGGTCACCGGCGGTACGGGCGCGCTCGGCGCGCACGTCGCCCGCTGGCTCGCCGCCCAGGGCGCCGAGCACCTGGTGCTGGCCGGCCGGCGCGGGCCGCGGGCGCCGGGCATGGAGGCCCTGGTCGCGGAGCTCGCCGCGCTCGGGGCGCGGGCCACGGCCGTCGCCTGCGACGTGACCGACCGGCGGTCCGTCGGCGAACTCCTCGCCGCCCTCCGCGACGACACCACCGTTCCCGGCCTGACCGCCGTCTTCCACACGGCGGGCGTCGGCCAGTTCTCACCGCTCGCCGAGACCGGCCCGGACGATGTCGCCGCAGTCCTCGCCGCGAAGGTCGCCGGAGCGGAGCACCTCGACGCGCTGCTCGGTGACACGGAGCTGGACGCCTTCGTCCTCTTCTCCTCCATCGCCGGTGTCTGGGGCAGCGGCGGGCAGGGCGCCTACGCGGCGGCCAACGCCCACCTCGACGCCCTGGCGCAGCGCCGCCGGGCCCGCGGGCTGACGGCCACCGCCGTCGCCTGGGGGCCGTGGGGCGAGGGCGGTCTGGTCGCCGACGAGGAAGCGGCCGGTCAACTGCGCCGCCGCGGCCTGCCCGTGATGGCGCCGGAGCTGTCGATCGCCGCGCTCCAGCAGGCGTTGGACGCGGACGACACGACCGTGACCGTCGCCGACGTCGACTGGGCGCTGTTCGCCCCGGCCTTCACGGCCGCCCGGCCGCGCCCGCTGATCGCCGACCTCCCCGAGGTGCGCCGTGCGCTCGCCGCGGAGCAGCCCGGCGCGGGCGGCTCCGGCTCCGCTGCCGGAGACGACACCGCGGGCGAAGCGGCCCGGCTGGCCGACGAGTTGCGGGGGATGGGCGCCGACGAGGCCGAACGAACCCTGCTCGGTCTGGTCCGTACGCACGTCGCGGCGGTCCTCGGGCACGACGGGGCCGCCACGGTCGAGGCGGGCCGCGCGTTCAAGGAGCTCGGATTCGACTCGCTCACCGCGGTCGAACTGCGCACCCGGCTCGGCTCCGCCACCGGACTGCGGCTGCCCGCCAGCCTGGTCTTCGACCACCCCACCCCCGCCGCCCTGGCCGCGCACATCCGTGCGGAGCTGCTCGGCGAGGACACGGCGCCCGAGGTTCCGGCGCTCGCGGAGATCGACAGGCTGGAGTTCCTCCTGACGTCGGTCGCCGAGGGCGACGACGCCGCCGAACGCGGTCGCGTGACGGCACGGCTCGAAGCGCTCCTGGCGCACTGGAACCGGACGGAACGGGCCGCCCACCCCCTGGAGGACGAGGAGAGCGCCATCGAATCGGCGTCCGCCGAGGACCTCTTCGACATCATCAACAACGAATTCGGAAAATTCTGACCTGATGCCCGATCCGAAGCCCGATGTGATGCCCCGCCCCAGTCCCCACCCCGATTCCCATCACATTTCCCGCCCGATTTCCGTATGCATCGCGCATTTCTCCAGGAGGTGACGTTCCAGTGGCCGGCACGAACGAAGAAAAGCTTCTCGAAAACCTGAAGTGGATGACCACGGAGCTGCGGCGCGCCCGCCGCCGCCTCCAGGAGGTCGAGCAGGACGCCCAGGAGCCCATCGCCATCGTCGCGATGAGCTGCCGCTTCCCCGACGGGGTGCGGTCTCCGGAGGACCTGTGGCGACTGGTGTCCGAGGACGGTGACGCCATCACCGGATTCCCCGACGACCGGGGCTGGGACATCGAGTCCCTCGCCGACCCCGACCCCGACCGGAAGGGCACCTTCTACAACACCGGTGGCGGATTCCTTTCCGACGCCACCGTGTTCGACCCCGGATTCTTCGGGATATCGCCGCGCGAGGCACTGGCGATGGACCCGCAGCAGCGCCAGATCCTGGAAACGTCCTGGGAGGTGTTCGAGCGCGCCGGAATCGATCCGGCGTCCGTACGCGGCAGCCGCACCGGCGTCTACATCGGCGCGGGCGCCATGGGGTACGGGGCCGACCTGAAGGAGGTCCCGGAGGGTCTCGAAGGGCTGCTGCTGACGGGCGGCGCGACGAGCGTGCTCTCGGGCCGGGTCAGTTACGTCCTCGGTCTGGAGGGCCCCGCCGCCACCATCGACACGGCCTGTTCCTCCTCCCTCGTCGCCCTGCACCTGGCCATCCAGGCCCTGCGGCAGCGCGAGTGCTCGCTCGCCCTGGTCGGCGGCGTGTGCGTGATGCCCACGCCCGACGTGTTCGTCGAGTTCAGCCGCCAGCGCGGCCTCGCCGCCGACGGGCGCTGCAAGTCCTTCGCCGCTGCCGCCGACGGCACCGGCTGGTCCGAGGGCGTCGGCGTCCTCCTGGTGGAACGCCTCTCCGAGGCCCGCCGCAACGGGCACCCCGTGCTCGCCGTGGTCCGCGGTTCGGCCGTCAACCAGGACGGCGCCAGCAACGGTCTGACCGCCCCCAACGGCCCCTCCCAGCAGCGCGTCATCCGCCAGGCCCTGGAGAGCGCCCGGCTCTCCGCCGCCGAGGTCGACGCCGTCGAGGCCCACGGCACGGGCACCCGGCTCGGTGACCCCATCGAGGCGCAGGCGCTGCTCGCCACCTACGGCCAGGACCGCCCCGAGGGCCGGCCGCTGCGCCTGGGCTCCCTCAAGTCCAACATCGGCCACACCCAGGCCGCTGCCGGTGTCGCGGGCATCATCAAGACGGTCATGGCGATCCGCCACGGCGTCCTCCCGCGCACCCTGCACGTCGACGAGCCGACTCCCGACGTCGACTGGTCGGGCGGGGCGGTGTCGCTGCTGACCGAACCGATGGCGTGGCCCGAGACCGGCGCCCCGCGCCGCGCGGCCGTCTCCGCCTTCGGCGTGAGCGGCACCAACGCGCACACCATCATCGAGCAGGCCCCGCCGGAGGCGGGCCCCGACGGCGAGGGCACGGACGGGGCCGCCGCCCCGGAGGCCGCCCCGGCCACCGCCAGGCCCGCCGTGCTGCCCTGGACGCTCTCGGGCCGGACCGCCGCCGCGCTGCGCGCCCAGGCCGCCCGGCTGATCGCCGCCCGCGCCCAGGACGGCGCCGCCGCCCCGGCCCTCGACCTCGGCTACTCCCTCGCCACCACCCGCGGCGCCCTGGAGCACCGCGCGGTGCTCATCGGCCGCACGGACGAAGACCTCGACGCCGCCCTCGCCGCCCTCGCCGCCGGCGAGGAGGCCGCCGGCCTGGTCACCGACAGCGTCACCGAGGGCCGGACCGCGTTCCTGTTCACCGGCCAGGGCAGCCAGCGCCCGGGCATGGGCCGCGAACTGTACGAGACCTGCCCGGTGTTCGCGCAGGCCCTCGACGCGATCTGCGCGCAGCTGGAACTCCCGCTGAAGGACGTCCTGTTCGGATCCGACGCCGCCGCGCTGAACCGGACGGAGTACGCGCAGCCCGCGCTGTTCGCCGTGGAGGTGGCACTCTTCCGGCTGCTGGAGTCGTGGGGTCTGCGCCCGGACTTCGTGTCCGGTCACTCCATCGGCGAGATCGCCGCCGCGCACGTCGCGGGCGTCCTGTCGCTGGCCGACGCCTGCACGCTGGTCGCCGCCCGGGGCCGTCTGATGCAGGCGCTGCCGTCCGGCGGGGTCATGATCGCGGTGGAGGCCTCCGAGGAGGAGGTCCTGCCGCTGCTGACGGAGCGCGTCGCCATCGCGGCCGTCAATGGCCCGCGCTCGGTGGTCGTCGCGGGTGACGAGGACGCGGCGCTCGCCGTCGCGGCCGCGTTCCCCGACCGGAAGACCAAGCGCCTCGCCGTCAGCCATGCCTTCCACTCGCCCCACATGGACGGCATGCTCGACGCCTTCCGCGAGGTGGCCGAGCGGCTCACGTACGCGACCCCGCGCATCCCGGTCGTCTCCAACCTGACCGGCGCCCTCGTCACCGACGAGATGGCCTCGGCCGAGTTCTGGGTCCGGCACGTCCGCGACGCCGTCCGCTTCCTCGACGGCATCCGCGCCCTGGAAGCCGCCGGAGTCACCACCTACGTCGAACTCGGTCCCGAAGCCGTCCTGTCCGCGCTCGCCCAGGACTGCGTCACCGGCGACACGGCGGCCTTCGTCCCCGCGCTGCGCGGCGGCCGGCCCGAGCCCGAGACGGCCCTCGCCGCCCTCGCCCGCGCCCACGCCCGCGGCGCCACCGTCGACTGGACGGCGTACTTCTCCGGCACCGGCGCCCGCCGCGTCGACCTGCCCACCTACGCCTTCCAGCACTCCCGCTACTGGCTGGAGCCCGCCGCCACCACGGCCGGAGACGTCAGCGTGGCCGGACTCGACCCGGCCGCGCACCCGCTGCTCGGCGCGGCCGTCACCCTGGCCGGATCCGACCGGGTGCTGTGCACCGGCCGGCTCGCGCCCCGCACCCAGCCCTGGCTCGCCGACCACACCGTGGCCGGCACGCCCGTACTGGCCGGCGCCGCGTTCGTCGAACTCGCCGTCCGCGCGGGCGACCAGGCCGGCTGCGGGCACGTCGAGGAGCTGGTGCTCGACGCGCCGCTGACGCTGCCCGCCGACGGCGGCGTACGGGTCCAGGTGCTCGTGGAGGACCCCGACGAGCAGGGCCGCCGCGCCTTCACCGTGTCCGCCCGGCCCGAGGGCGAGGCCGCCGAGGACACCGGCTGGACCCGCCACGCCCACGGCGTCCTCGCGCCCGCCGAGTCCCCGGCCGCGGGCGTAGCCCTCGCCCAGTGGCCGCCCGCCGGGGCGGAAGCCCTCGACATCAGCGGCCTCTACGCCACCGAAGGCGCCACCGAAGGCGCCACTGAGGGCGACGCTCCCGCGCGCGGCCCGCTGTTCCGGGCCGTCGAGGCGGCCTGGCACCACGACGGCACCTACTACGCCCAGCTGCGCCTGCCCGAAGACGCCCCGCAGGCAGCCGACTTCGGCCTCCACCCCGCCCTGCTGGACGCCGCCGCGCACACCGCGCTCGCCCTGGCGGCCCCGTACGCCGACGGCGAGGGCAGCGGTGTCGGACCGGGCAGCGTCTGGTCCGACGTGACCCTGCACGCGACGGGCGCCGGCGCCCTGCGCGTCCGGATCCGGCCCGCCGCCGACGGGGCGTTCGCCCTGGACCTCGCCGACGACCTCGGCGACCCGGTGGCCACCGTCGGCCTGCTGACCCCGCGGCCGTTCACGGCCGGGACCACCGGCGCCCCCGCCGCCGTACCGGCCGTCGTCCGCGAGGCACTGTTCCAGCTCGACTGGACGCCGCTGCCGCTGTCGGCACGGCCGGAGGCCCTCGCGGAGCCGGCCGGACCCGAGGGCGGATGGGCGGTGCTGGGCTCCACCGGAAGCGGTCCGGGCACCCGCCACGCCGACCTGGCGGAGCTCGCCGCGGCGATCGACGCAGGCGCCCCCGTGCCCGCGTACGTCCTCGCCCCCTTCCCCCGGCAGGCCGACGGCCTCGCGCCGGACACCCTGAGCGAGGCCGCGCACCGGGCGCTCGCCCTCGTGCGCGGCTGGCTGGCCGACACCCGGTTCGAGACGTCCCGCCTGGTCGTCGTGACCAGCGGCGCGGTCGCCGGGCCCGGCGAAGGCGGCACGGACCTGCCGCACGCCGCCGTACGCGGTCTGCTGCGGTCGGCCGAGACCGAGAACCCCGGCCGCTTCCTCCTCGCCGACGTCCGCGACCTCGCCGACCTCGACGACCCGGCCGGCGCGGCCCTCCTCGCCGCGGCCCTCGCGTCCGGCGAGCCGGAGCTGCTGCTGCGCGACGGAGCCGTCCACGTACCGCGACTGCGGCGCACCCGCCCGGCCGCCACCCCGACGGCCGGGACCGGCGCCGCGGGCCCCGTCGTCGTCGACCCGAACGGCACCGCGCTGATCACCGGCGGCTCCGGCACCCTCGCCGGGATCGTCGCCCGCCACCTCGTCACCGCCCACGGCGTACGCAGCCTGCTGCTGCTCAGCCGTCGCGGCGCCGACGCTCCCGGCGCCGCCGAACGCACCGCGGAACTCGCCGCGCTCGGCGCCGAGGTCACCTGGGCGGCCTGCGACGCCGCCGACCGCGAAGCCCTGGCCGCCGTCCTGGAGGCCGTCCCCGCCGAACACCCCCTCACCACCGTCATCCACACCGCGGGCGTCCTCGACGACGGCGTCGTCGGATCCCTCACCCCCGAGCGCCTGGACACGGTCCTGCGGCCGAAGGCCGTCGCCGCCCTCCACCTGCACGAGCTGACCCGCGAACTGCCGGTCACGGCGTTCGTCCTCTACTCCGCCATCGCCGGCACCCTCGGCAGCGCGGGCCAGGCCAACTACGCCTGTGCCAACGTGTTCCTGGACGCCCTCGCCCAGCACCGCCACCACCAGGGCCTGCCGGCCACCGCGCTCGCCTGGGGCCTGTGGGCCGACGCCAGCGCGATGACCGCCGGCCTCGACGAAACCCAGCTGCGCCGCATGGAGCAGCACGGCGTGGGCGCCCTCACCTCCGGTGACGGAATGGCCCTGCTCGACGCGGCGCTCGCCTCCGGCCGGCCCGCCCTGGTCCCCGCCCGCCTGAACCCCGCCGCGCTGGCCGCCGCCGCCGCGCCCGGGCCCGTGGCCCCCGTCTTCCGGGAGCTCCTCGGCCCGGCCGGGCGCCGTACCGCGCGCACCCGTACCGACGCGGGCACCCCGCTCGCCGAACGGCTCGCGGCCCTCACCCGGCCCGAACAGGACCGGGCGCTGCTCGACCTCGTACGGGCCCAGGTCGCCTCCGTGCTCGGCCACGCCTCGGCCGAACAGGTCGAGCCCGCCAAGGCGTTCAAGGACCTCGGCTTCGACTCGCTCACCGCCGTCGAACTGCGCAACCGCCTCGGCGCGGTCACCGGACTGCGCCTGGCCACCACGCTCGTCTTCGACCACCCCTCGCCCACCGCGCTCGCCCGCCGGCTGCGCACCGACCTCCTCGGCGACGAGGACGAGGCCGGCCAGGACGGTGCACAGGGCCTGCGGGGCGCGGCGCCCGGCGCCGACGACGCCATCGCCATCGTCGCCATGAGCTGCCGCTACCCCGGCGGCGTCCGCGGCCCCGAGGAGCTGTGGCGGCTCGTCGAGACCGGCGGCGACGCGATCGCCGGGCTCCCCGGCAACCGCGGCTGGGACACCGCCGAGCTGTACGCCGGGCAGGACGGCCGGACCTTCACGGGCGGCTTCCTCCACGACGCCGACTCCTTCGACGCCGACTTCTTCGGGATCTCGCCGCGCGAGGCCCTGGCCATGGACCCGCAGCAGCGGCTGCTGCTGGAAACCTCCTGGGAGGCGATCGAGCGGGCGGGCATCGACCCGTCGTCGCTGCGCGGCACCCGGGCCGGCGTGTTCGTCGGCGCCTCGGCCGGCGGCTATGACGCCCAGCTGGAGCGGTCCGCCGACGTGGACGGCGTCCTCGGCCACGTGATGACCGGCAACGCGGGCAGCGTCATGTCCGGCCGCGTCTCCTACGCGCTGGGCCTGGAGGGCCCCGCCGTCACCGTCGACACCGCCTGCTCCTCCTCGCTGGTCGCCCTGCACTGGGCCGTCCAGGCGCTGCGCAGCGGCGAGTGCTCGATCGCGCTGGCCGGTGGTGTCACCGTGATGTCGACGCCCGGGACCTTCAGCGAGTTCAGCCACCAGGGCGGCCTCGCCCCCGACGGCCGCTGCAAGGCGTTCGCGGCCGCCGCGGACGGTACGGGCTGGGGCGAGGGTGTCGGCATGCTGCTCGTCGAGCGGCTCTCCGACGCCCAGCGCAACGGTCACCCGGTGCTCGCGGTCGTGCGGGGCTCGGCCGTCAACCAGGACGGTGCGAGCAATGGCCTGACGGCCCCCAACGGGCCCTCGCAGCAGCGCGTCATCCGCGCGGCCCTCGCCAGCGCCGGACTGTCGGCCGCCGAGGTCGACGCGGTGGAGGCGCACGGTACGGGTACCCGGCTCGGTGACCCCATCGAGGCGCAGGCGCTGCTGGCCACCTACGGCCAGGACCGCGCCGACGGGCAGCCGCTGCTGCTCGGCTCCATCAAGTCGAACATCGGGCACACCCAGGCCGCCGCCGGTGTCGCGGGCATCATCAAGATGGTCATGGCCATGCAGCACGGGGTGCTCCCGCAGACCCTGCACGTGGACGAGCCGAGCCCGCACGTCGACTGGTCGGCCGGGGACATCGCCCTGCTGACGCGGGCCACCGCCTGGCCCGAGACCCGTAGGCCGCGACGCGCCGCGGTGTCCTCGTTCGGCATCAGCGGCACCAACGCCCACACCATCATCGAGCAGGCCCCGGAACCCGCGGAGCGGCCCGCGCCGACGGCAACGCCGGTACCGGTGCCGTACGTCCTGTCGGCCCGGAGCCCGCAGGCGCTGCGCGCCCAGGCGGCCCGGCTGCTGCCCGTCGCCGAGGAAGCGGTCGCCGCCGACGGCTCCGGTCTGCCGGACCTGGCCTACTCCCTGGCCACCGGCCGCGCGGGCCTCGAACACCGGGCGGCCTTCGCCGCCGACGACCGTGAGGGTCTGCTGCGCGCCCTCGCCGGCCTCGCGGCCGACGAGCAGCCGCCGGGGCTGATCCGCGGCACCGTGTCGGGCGGCGGGCTGGCCTTCCTGTTCACGGGGCAGGGCAGCCAGCGGCTCGGGATGGGCCGTGCGCTGTACGCGGCCCACCCGGTGTTCGCGGCCGCGCTGGACCGGGTGTGCGAGCGGTTCGACCTCGAACTGCCCCTGAAGGACGTGCTGTTCGGCACGGACGCCGAGGTACTGGACCGTACGGAGTACACGCAGCCCGCACTGTTCGCGGTCGAGGTGGCGCTGTTCCGGCTCCTGACCTCGTGGGGTCTGCGCCCGGACTTCCTGTCCGGTCACTCCATCGGTGAGATCACCGCCGCCCACGTGGCGGGCGTGCTCTCGCTGGAGGACGCGTGCGCGCTCGTCGCCGCCCGGGGCCGTCTGATGCAGGCGCTGCCCGCCGGTGGCGTCATGATCGCCGTACAGGCCTCGGAGGACGAGGTCGTGGCGCTGCTCACCGACCGGGTGAGCATCGCGGCGGTCAACGGCCCGCGCTCGGTCGTGGTCGCCGGTGACGAGGACGCGGCGCTCGCCGTCGCGGCGGCGTTCCCGAACCGCAAGTCCAAGCGGCTCACCGTCAGCCACGCCTTCCACTCGCCGCACATGGACGGGATGCTCGCCGACTTCCGCAAGGTGGTCGAGGGGCTCACGTTCCAGGACCCGCGCATCGCGGTCGTCTCGAACCTGACCGGCGCACTCGTCACCGACGAGATGGGCTCGGCCGACTTCTGGGTCCGGCACGTCCGCGAGGCGGTCCGCTTCCTCGACGGCATCCGCGCCCTGGAGGCCGCCGGAGTCACGACGTACCTCGAACTCGGCCCCGACGGCGTGCTGTCCGCGCTCGCCCAGGACTGCCTCACCGAGGACGCCGCCTTCGTACCGGTCCTGCGCGCGGCGCGCCCCGAGGCCGAAGCCGTGACCGCCACCGCCGCCCTCGCCCACGCGTACACCCGTGGCGTCCCCCTCGACTGGCGGGCGTACTTCGCCGCCACCGGGACCGGCGCCCACCGCGTCGACCTGCCCACCTACCCCTTCCAGCCCGTGCGCTACTGGCCCGAGCCCGCCGCCCCCGGCGGCGCGGCGCAGACCGCTCCCGCCGCGGCCGGGGCCGACGCCCGCTTCTGGGACGCCGTCGAACGGGCCGATCTGACGGCGCTCGCCGACGAGTTCGACCTCGAAGGCGACCAGCCGCTCAGCACCGCGCTGCCCGCGCTCTCCGCGTGGCGGCAGGACCAGCAGGCCAGGGCGAAGGCCGAATCCCTCCTCTACCGCGTCACCTGGCAGCCCTGGTCCGGCCCCGACCGGGGAACCCCGGCCGGCACCTGGATCGTCCCCGTTCCCGCCGCGCAGTCCCAGGACCCGTGGGTGCGCGCGCTGACCGACCGCATGAGCGGCGACGGCGCCCGCATCGTGCCGCTTCCGCTCGACGTCGCCGACGGCGACCCGGCCGTCCTGCGCGCACACCTGGCCGCCGCCGGACCGGTCAGCGGCGTCCTCTCGCTGCTGGCGCTGGACGAGCGGCCGCACCCCGAGCACCCGTCGGTGCCCGTCGGACTCGCCCTGACCGCAGCCCTCGCCACGGCGCTCACCTCGGAGCCCGACGCCGACGCGGACCAGCCGAACGGCTACGCGAACGCGCCCCTGTGGTGCGTCACCCGCGACGCCGTCGCCGCCGCCCCCGCAGACACCCTCGGCGGCGCCGCCCAGTCCCAGGTCTGGGGCCTCGGCCGGGTCATAGCCCTGGAACACCCGGGCCGCTGGGGCGGCCTCGTCGACCTGCCCGAGGTGTGCGACGAGCGCGCCCTGTCCCGGCTGTCGGCCGTACTCACCGGCGCCGGCGACGAGGACCAGCTCGCGATCCGCGCCGCCGGACCGCTCGTACGACGCCTCGTCCACGCCGCCCCGTCGGCCGGAGCCCGCACCGCACCGCGGTGGACCCCGGACGGCACCGTGCTCATCACGGGCGGCACCGGCGCCCTCGGCCGCCACGTCGCACGGCACCTCGCCGCACGCGGCGCGCGGCGGCTCGTGCTCGTCAGCCGCAGCGGCGCCGACGCGCCCGGCGCCACCGAGGTCCGGGCGGAACTCGAAGCGCTCGGCGCGGCCGTGACCCTCGCGGCCTGCGACGTCACCGACCGGGACGCGCTCGAAGCACTCGTCGCCGGCCTAGCGGCCGACGGCGCCCCCGTACGCGCCGTCGTGCACGCCGCCGGCGTCTCCCAGCCGCCCGGCACCGGCACCGACCTGCCCGGCTTCGCCCGGGTCGTCACCGCCAAGACCGCCGGCGCCGTCCACCTCGACGCGCTGTTCGACACCCCGGACTCCCTCGACGCGTTCGTCCTCTTCTCCTCCATCGCCGGTGTCTGGGGCAGCGGCGGCCAAGGGGCCTACGCCGCCGCCAACACCTTCCTCGACGCGCTCGCCGAGCGCCGCGCCGCCCGGGGGCTCGCCGCCACGGCGATCGCCTGGGGACCGTGGGCCGACGGCGGCATGGCCGCCGAAGGCGACGCGGAGGAGCAGCTCACCCGGCGCGGACTGCCGCCCGTCGACCCGGGGACGAACCTCCTCGCCCTGGAACGCGCCCTCGCCGGCCGCGACGCGGCGGTGACCGTGGCCTCCGTCGACTGGGCCCGGTTCGCACCGGTGTTCGCCGCGGCCCGCCCCCGCCCGCTCGTCGGCGACCTGCCCGAGGTGCGCGGCGTACTGCGCGAGGAGCCGCACGCCGGCGGCACGTCCGCCGACGCGGCCGCGACCGTCCTCGGCCGGCTCGGCGAGCTGCCCGCGGACGAGCGCGACACGGCGCTCCTCGACCTCGTGCGCGAACACGCGGCGGCCGCGCTCGGCCACCCCTCCGCGGACGCCGTCGCAGCCGACCGGGCCTTCAAGGACCTGGGCTTCGACTCGCTGACCGCGGTCGAACTGCGCGACCGGCTGGGCGCCGCGTGCGGCCTGCGGCTGCCGTCCAGCCTCGTCTTCGACTACCCCAACCCGCAGGCCCTGACCCGCCACCTGCTGCGCACCCTCTTCCCCGAGGGAAGCGGCGGCGCGGCCGTCACGGACCTCGACAGCGACCCGCAGGACGCGGAGCTGCGCCGGACGCTCGCCACCATCCCCCTCGGCCGGATCCGCGAGGCCGGACTCCTGGACACCCTCCTGCGGCTCGCCGGACCCGACGCCCCGGCCACCGAGCCCGGTGCCGAGGCCGTCGACCCGGGCGGGTCCATCGACACGATGGACCTCCAGGACCTCCTCGACCTCGCCCTCGACGGCGGGGGCGGCCTCGACGACGACACCCCCGACACCACCACCAGCAACAGCAACTTCTGACGTGCCCGAAGTGCGGAGTAAGTGATGACCACCCCGAACGAAAAAGTCGTTGAAGCGCTGCGGGCCTCCCTCAAGGAAACCGAGCGGCTGCGCCGCCGGAACCAGGAGCTGACGGACGCCTCCCGCGAACCGATCGCCATCGTCGGCATGAGCTGCCGCTTCCCCGGCGGCATCAGCTCGCCCGAGGACCTGTGGAAGCTCGTCGAGAGCGGCGGCGACGCCATCTCCGGCTTCCCCGACGACCGCGGCTGGGACGTCGAGTCGCTGTACGACCCCGACCCCGACCACCCCGGAACCACCTACGCCCGCGACGGCGGATTCCTCTACGGGGCACCCGAGTTCGACGCCTCCTTCTTCGGGATCTCCCCGCGCGAGGCCCTCGCCATGGACCCCCAGCAGCGCCTCCTGCTGGAGACCTCCTGGGAGGCCTTCGAGCGGGCCGGCATCGACCCGGCGACCCTGCGCGGCAGCCGCGCGGGCGTCTTCGTCGGCGCGTCCGCCAACGCCTACGGCGCCGGCTCGGGCGAGCTGCCCGACGGCGTCGAGGGGCACCTGCTCACCGGCACCGCCTCCAGCGTGGTCTCCGGCCGGCTCGCCTACGTCTTCGGCCTGGAGGGCCCCGCCGCCACCGTCGACACGGCCTGCTCGTCCTCCTCCGTCGCCCTGCACATGGCCGTCCAGGCCCTGCGCCAGGGGGAGTGCTCGCTGGCCCTGGCCGCCGGCGTCACCGTCCTCGCCGGCCCGGAGGTCTTCGTCGAGTTCAGCCGGCAGCGCGGCCTGTCTCCCGACGGCCGCTGCAAGTCCTTCGCCGAGGCGGCTGACGGCACCGGCTGGTCCGAGGGCGTCGGCGTACTGCTGGTGGAACGCCTCTCCGACGCCCGCCGCAACGGGCACCGGATCCTGGCCGTCGTCCGGGGTTCGGCCGTCAACCAGGACGGCGCCAGCAACGGGCTCACCGCCCCCAACGGCCCCGCCCAGCAGCGCGTCATCCGCCAGGCCCTCGAAAGCGCCCGGCTGACCCCCGCCGACGTGGACGCCGTCGAGGCCCACGGCACCGGCACCACCCTCGGCGACCCCATCGAGGCACAGGCCCTGCTCGCCACCTACGGCCAGGACCGCCCCGCGGACCGGCCGCTGTGGCTCGGCTCCCTCAAGTCCAACCTCGGCCACACCCAGAACACCGCCGGGATCGCGGGCATCATCAAGATGGTCATGGCGATGCGGCACGGCGTGCTGCCCAAGACCCTGCACGTGGACCAGCCCACCACGCATGTCGACTGGACGGCCGGCGGCGTCGCCCTGCTCACCGAGCAGCGCGCCTGGCCGGAGACCGGGCGCCCGTACCGGGTCGGTGTCTCCGCCTTCGGCGTCAGCGGCACCAACGTCCACACGATCATCGAGCAGGCCCCGGAGGCCGACCGCGCCCCCGAGGCCGACCGGCCCGAGGGTGACGCGGGGCCCGAGCCGAAGGCCGTGCCCTGGATCCTGTCGGCCAAGGGCCGGGACGCCCTGCGCGGGCAGGCCGAACGGCTGCTGGCCCACGCCGGGGAGCACCCCGGGCTGAGCCCCGTCGCCGTCGCCCGGTCGCTGGCGGTCGGCAGGACGGCCTTCGAGGACCGCGCCGCGGTCGTGGCCGCGGACCGCGAGGGCCTGCTGGCCGGTCTCGCGGCGCTGGCGGCGGGCGAAGCGGCGCCGGGAGTGGTGACGGGCTCGCCGGCCGGCGGGAAGGTCGCCTTCCTGTTCACCGGTCAGGGCAGCCAGCGCCTGGCCATGGGCCGCGAGCTGTACGAGACCCACCCGGTGTTCGCGGCCGCGCTGGACGCGGTCTGCGAGCGGCTGGACCTCGAACTGCCCCTGAAGGAAGTGCTGTTCGGGACGGACGCGGACGTTCTGGACCGGACCGAGTACACCCAGCCCGCGCTGTTCGCGGTCGAGGTGGCGCTGTTCCGGCTGCTGGAGTCCTGGGGTGTCAAGCCGGACTTCGTCTCCGGGCACTCGATCGGTGAGATAGCCGCCGCGCACGTCGCCGGGGTGCTGTCCCTGGAGGACGCGTGCGCGCTGGTCTCCGCGCGCGGCCGCCTGATGCAGGCGCTGCCGACCGGTGGCGTGATGATCGCCGTCCAGGCCTCCGAGGAGGAGGTCCTGCCGCTGCTGACCGACCGCGTGAGCATCGCGGCGGTCAACGGGCCGCGCTCGGTGGTCGTCGCGGGTGACGAGGACGCGGCGCTCGCCGTCGCGGCCGCGTTCCCGGACCGCAAGTCCAAGCGGCTCACCGTCAGCCACGCCTTCCACTCGCCCCACATGGACGGCATGCTCGACGACTTCCGCCAGGTGGTGGCGGGGCTGTCCTTCGAGGCTCCTCGTATCCCGGTCGTCTCGAACCTGACCGGCGCCCTCGTCACCGACGAGATGGGCTCCGCCGACTTCTGGGTCCGGCACGTCCGCGAAGCCGTCCGCTTCCTCGACGGCATCCGCGCCCTTGAGGCCGCGGGCGTGACCACGTACGTCGAACTCGGCCCCGACGGCGTCCTGACGGCCCTCGCCCAGGACTGCGTGGAACAGGACGCCGTCTTCGTCCCCGTGCTCCGCAAGGGCCGCCCCGAGACCGAGAGCCTCGCCCTCGCCCTCGCCCGGGCCCACGCCCACGGCGCCCGGGTCGACTGGCACGCCTACTTCTCCGGCACCGGTGCCCGGCGCGTCGACGACCTGCCCACCTACGCCTTCCAGCGCCAGCGCTACTGGATCGAGCCGGGCACCCGGACCGGAGACGTGAGCACCGCCGGGCTGGACGAGGCCGCGCACCCCCTGCTCGGCGCCACCGTCGCCCTCGCCGACTCCGACGGCTACGTCTTCACGGCCCTGCTCTCCTCCACCACCCACCCCTGGCTGGTCGACCACCAGGTCATGGGCAGCGTCCTGCTCCCCGGCACCGCCTTCGTCGACCTGGCGATCTGGGCCGGGGACCAGGTCGGCTGCGACCTCGTCGAGGAACTGACCCTCGAAGCGCCGCTGATCCTGCCCGAACGCGGCGGCGTCCAGCTCCAGATGTACGTGAGCGCGCCCGACGCCGACGGAACGGGCCGACGCGCGTTCGGCCTCTCCTCCCGCCCCAAGGACAGCGCGCCCGACGAGCTCTGGACGCGCCACGCCAGCGGCGTACTCGCCCGGGGCGCCGTCCCGGCCCGGCCGGACGCCGCGTTCGAGCAGTGGCCGCCGGCCGGCGCCGAACCCCTGGCCACCGACACCCTCTACGCCGACCTCGCCGAGGTCGGCATGGGCTACGGGCCCGCGTTCCGCGGCCTCACCGCGGCCTGGCGGCACGGCGACAGCGTCTACGCCGAGGTCGCCCTGCCCGAGGAAACCGCCTCCGCCGCACGCGACTTCGGCCTCCACCCCGCCCTCCTCGACGCCGCGCTCCACACGCTGGGCCTCGGCGTCCTGGGCGGCACCGAGGGCGAAGGCCGCCTCCCGTTCGCGTGGAGCGGCGTGCGACTGCACGCCGGCGGGGCCGACGCCCTGCGCGTGCACCTCGTGCCCCGCGGGAGCGACGGCGTGCGACTGGAGATCGCCGACACCACCGGCGCGCCCGTCGCGAGCGTCGACTCCCTCGTCCTGCGGGCCGTATCGGCCGAGCAGGTCCAGGCGGCGCGCACCGCCCACCACGAGTCCGTGTTCCGGACCGAGTGGACGGCGCTGCCCGCCGCTGCCGCCGCCGGCGACCTTTCGGACCCGGTGCGCGAAGGCCGGTGGGCCGCCCTGGGAACCGCGGCCCCCGCCGCCCTGCTCGCCGACGCCGCCGCCCTCACCGTCCACGCGGGCCTCGCCGAGCTGGCGGCGGCGGTCGAGGCCGGAGCACCCGTACCCGAGGCCGTGTTCGTCGGCTACGGACAGGCCGCCGCCATCGCCGATGCCGATGCCGATACCGGTGCACCGGCCACTCCGGAGCTCTCCGCCGAGGCCGTCCACCGTGCCGCGCACCACGCCCTCGACCTGGCCCGGACCTGGCTGGGCGAAGCCCCCTTCACCGGCGACCGGTTCGCCGCCACCCGCCTGGTCGTCCTCACCCGGGGCGCCGTCGCGGCCGACGACACCGACACCGTCACCGACCCCGTCCACGCGGCCGTCCACGGCCTGCTGCGCTCCGCCCAGGCCGAGCACCCCGACCGGCTGCTGCTGATCGACACCGACGGCGCCGAGGACTCCGTACGCGCCCTGCCCGCGGCCCTCGCCGCAGGTGAGCCGCAGCTCGCCGTCCGCGCCGGCACCGTGCACGCGCCCCGCCTCACCCGCGTGGCCCGGGAGGACGCCGACGGGCCGACCCCGACCGACGCCGCCTCCGACGCAGCCCCGGTGTACGCGCCGGAGTCGACCGTACTGATCACCGGCGCCGGCGGCCTCCTCGGCGGTCTCATCGCCCACCGGCTCGTCGCCGAACACGGCGTGCGGCACCTCCTCCTCGTCGGCCGCCGCGGCGGCTCCACCCCCGAAGCACAGCGGCTCGGCGCCGAACTCGCCGCCGCGGGAGCCTCGGTGACCTGGGCGGCCTGCGACGTCGCGGACCGGGACGCGCTGGCGGCCGTACTGGCGGAGATACCCGCCGAGCACCCGCTCGGCGCGGTCGTCCACACCGCCGGCGTCCTCGACGACGGCGTCATCACCTCCCTCACGCCCGAACGCCTGTCGGCCGTACTGCGGCCCAAGGCCGACGCGGCCGTCCACCTCCACGAACTGACCCGCGACCTCGACCTCTCCGCCTTCCTGCTGTTCTCCTCCATCGGCGGCGTCTTCGGCGGCGCCGGCCAGGGCAACTACGCGGCCGCCAACGTCTTCCTCGACGCCCTCGCCCGCCACCGCCGCTCCCTGGGGCTCCCCGCCACCTCCCTGGCGTGGGCCCTGTGGGCCGACGGCGCGGGCATGGCCGGCAGCCTCACCGACGCCGACGTCAGCCGCATGACCCGCGGCGGACTGCCCCCGCTGACCTCGGCGGAAGGCCTCGACCTCTTCGACCTCGCGCACCGGCTCGACGAGGCCGCGCCGGTCCTGATGCGCGTCGACCTCGCGGGCCTGCGCACCCAGGCCCAGGCCGGCACCCTGTCCCCGCTGCTGCGCGGGCTCGTACGGGTCCCCACCCGCCGGCACGCGGGCGGCGCGGCCGCCGTCGCCGGCGGCTCCGGCCTGCGACAGCGCCTGGCGGGCCTCCCCGCCGCCGAGCAGGACCGCATGCTCCTCGACCTCGTACGGGGACAGGTCGCCACCGCGCTCGGCTACCCGGGCGCCGCCGCCGTCGAGCCGGGCCGCTCCTTCAAGGAGCTCGGCTTCGACTCCCTCACCGCCGTCGAACTGCGCAACCTGCTCGGCGAGGCCACCGGCCGCCGGCTGCCCGCCACCCTCGTTTTCGACTACCCGACGGCGACCGCCCTCGCGCAGTACCTCCGCCAGGAACTCCTCGGCGACCTCGACGCCGACCCGGGCAGCGGCGCCGACCGGGGCGGCCTCCCGGCCCGCCGACAGGCCGCCCGGGCCGCCCGCGCCGCGGACGACGACGACCCGATCGCCGTCGTCGCGATGAGCTGCCGCTTCCCCGGCGGCATCAACTCGCCCGAGGAGCTGTGGCAGCTGCTCGCCGAAGGCCGCGACGGCATCACCGCGTTCCCCGCCGACCGCGGCTGGGACCTCGACACCCTCTACAGCGACGACCCCGACCGGGAAGGCACCAGCTACGTCCGCGAGGGCGGCTTCCTGCACGAGGCAGCCGACTTCGACGCCGCCTTCTTCGGCATCTCCCCGCGCGAGGCCCTCGCCATGGACCCCCAGCAGCGCCTGCTGCTGGAAACCACCTGGGAGACCTTCGAGCGCGCCGGCATCGACCCCACCGGCCTGCGCGGCAGCCGCACCGGCGTGTTCATCGGCTCCAACGCCCAGGACTACCTCCAGCTCTGGCTGAACGACGCCGACGGCCTCGAAGGCCACCTCGGCACCGGCAACGCGGCCAGCGTCGTCTCCGGCCGCATCTCCTACTCGTTCGGCCTGGAGGGCCCGGCGGTCACCCTCGACACCGCCTGCTCCTCGTCGCTCGTCACCCTGCACCTCGCCGCCCAGGCCCTGAGGCGCGGCGAATGCTCGATGGCCCTCGCGGGCGCAGTGACGATCATGTCCACGCCCGGCGCGTTCACCGAGTTCAGCCGCCAGCGCGGCCTCGCCGAGAACGGCCGCATCAAGGCCTTCGCCGCCGCCGCCGACGGCACGGTCTGGTCCGAAGGCGTCGGCCTGCTGCTCCTGGAGCGGCTCTCGGACGCCCGCCGCAACGGCCACCCGGTCCTCGCCGTCGTGCGCGGGACCGCCGTCAACCAGGACGGCGCCAGCAACGGCCTCACCGCCCCCAACGGACCCTCGCAGCAGCGCGTCATCCGCGAGGCCCTCGCCGACGCCGGCCTGACGGCCGGGGACGTGGACGCCGTCGAGGCCCACGGCACCGGCACCCGGCTCGGCGACCCCATCGAGGCACAGGCCCTGCTCGCCACCTACGGCCAGAACCGGCCCGCGGACCGGCCGCTGCTGCTCGGCTCCGTCAAATCCAACATCGGGCACACACAGGCCGTCGCCGGTGCCGCGGGCGTCATCAAGATGGTCATGGCCATGCGGCACGGGGTGCTCCCGCAGACGCTACACATCGACGAGCCGACCCCTTACGTGGACTGGTCGGCCGGTGACATCGAGCTCCTGACCGAGCAGCGGGACTGGCCCGAGACCGGGCGTCCGCGCCGGGCCGGTATCTCCTCGTTCGGCTACAGCGGCACCAACGCCCACGCCGTCATCGAGCAGGCACCGCGGCACACGGAAGCGCCGGCGCACGCGACGCCCGCCGCACCGGGGCTCCCGGGCCTCCCCGTGCTGCCGTGGCTCGTCTCCGGCCGCACCGCGGCCGCCCTGCGCGCCCAGGCCGAACGACTGCTTCCGACCGCTGCCGACGCATCGGCGACGGCAGCCGGTGACCGGAGCGCACTCGACCTCGGCCACTCCCTCGCCACCCAGCGCGCCGCCCTGGAGCACCGCGCGGTGGTGATCGGCGCGCCGTCGGACGGCGAAGCCCTCGTGGCACGCCTGGCGGCACTGGCCGCCGGCGAGCAGGTGCCCGGTCTGGTGCGGGGCACGGTGTCGGGCGGCGGACTCGCCTTCCTGTTCACCGGTCAGGGCAGCCAGCGCCTCGGCATGGGCCGTGAGCTGCACGAGGCCTTCCCGGCCTTCGCTGCCGCGCTGGACGCGGTGTGCGAGCGGATGGACCTCGAACTGCCGTTGAAGGAGGTCCTGTTCGGGACGGACGCGGAGCTCCTGGACCGTACGGAGTACACCCAGCCGGCGTTGTTCGCCGTCGAGGTGGCGCTCTACCGGCTCGTGGAGAGCTGGGGCGTACGGCCGGACTTCGTGTCGGGGCACTCGATCGGTGAGATCGCGGCTGCGCACGTCGCCGGGGTGTTCTCGCTGGAGGACGCGTGCGCGCTGGTCGCGGCGCGTGGTCGTCTGATGCAGGCGCTGCCGTCGGGTGGCGTGATGATCGCGGTGCAGGCGTCGGAGGACGAGGTCCTGCCGCTGCTGACGGAGCGCGTGAGCATCGCGGCGGTCAACGGTCCGCGTTCGGTGGTCGTGGCCGGTGATGAGGATGCGGCTCTTGCCGTCGCGGCCGCGTTCCCGGACCGCAAGTCCAAGCGGCTGACCGTGAGCCATGCCTTCCACTCGCCGCACATGGACGGGATGCTGGACGACTTCCGCGAGGTCGTGGCGGGGCTGTCGTTCGAGACCCCGCGCATTCAGATCGTCTCCAACCTGACGGGCTCGGTCGTCTCCGACGAGATGGGCTCGGCGGAGTTCTGGGTGCGGCACGTCCGCGAGGCGGTTCGCTTCCTGGACGGCGTGCGTGCTCTGGAGGCGGCGGGTGTGACGTCGTTCGTGGAGCTGGGGCCGGACGGTGTGCTGTCGGCGCTCGCTCAGGACTGCATGACCGGCGACGCCGATGTTGCGTTCGTGCCGGTGCTTCGAGCTGGTCGGGGCGAGGCGGAGACGCTGGTCACGGCCGTGGCGCAGGCGCATGTGCGCGGTGCCGAGGTGGACTGGTCCGCCTTCTTCGCCGGTACGGGTGCTGGTCGGATGGAGCTGCCGACGTACGCGTTCCAGCGGCAGCGCTTCTGGCCGGAGACGGTCCTGTCGAACGGTGCTGTTGTCGCGGCGCCGACGGTCGACGCGGTCGACGCCCGGTTCTGGGACGCGGTGGAGCGCGGCGACCTCACGTCGCTCGCCTCCGAACTCTCCGTGGACGGCGACGCCCGCTTCGGCGAGCTCCTCCCCGCCCTGTCGGCCTGGCGTCGCCAGGGCCAGGAGCAGTCCGAGGTGGACGGCTGGCGTTACCGGGTGTCGTGGAAGCCGCTGACCGATGCCGCGACGGGTGTCCGGTTGTCGGGGTCGTGGCTGGTAGTGGTGCCCGCCGAGGGCGTGGATGACGCGCCGGTGGTGGCTGCGCTGGCCGGTCGTGGTGCCGAGGTCCGGCGGGTGGTCGTCGAGGCCGGTGCCGATCGTGCCGGTCTGTTCTCCGACGTGGGTCCTGTTGCCGGTGTGGTGTCGCTGCTTGCGCTGGATGAGGCGGCTGGGGTCGTCTCTACGGCTTCTCTGGTTCAGGCGTTGGGTGCGGCCGGGGTGGAGGCTCCGCTGTGGTGCCTGACCCGTGGCGCGGTGAGCGTGGGTCGTTCGGACCGTCTGGTGTCCGCGGTTCAGGCTCAGACGTGGGGCCTGGGGCGCGTGGCCGCTCTGGAGCTGCCCGAGCGTTGGGGTGGTCTGGTCGATCTCCCCGAGGTGTGGGACGAGCGGGCCATGGCCCGACTCGTCGGTGTTCTCGCCGGTTCTGGCGAGGACCAGGTCGCGGTCCGGTCGTCCGGTGTCTTCGGGCGTCGTCTCGTCCGGGCCACGGGTGGCGGCGCGGGTTCGTGGTCGCCGTCCGGGACGGTTCTGATCACCGGTGGTACGGGTGCTCTCGGTGGCCGGGTCGCGCGTTGGCTGGCCGGTGCGGGTGCGGAGCGTCTGGTGCTGACCAGCCGTCGGGGTCTGGATGCTCCGGGCGCCGCTGAGCTGGTGGCGGAGCTGGGCGTGGACGTGTCGGTCGTGGCGTGTGACGCCGCCGACCGGGATGCGCTGCGTGCGCTGCTGGAGGCCGAAGCCGAAGGCCTGACGGCCGTCGTTCACACCGCCGGTGTGCTCGACGACGGCGTTCTCGACGCCCTCACCCCGGAGCGTTTCGAGAACGTGCTGCGGGCCAAGGCGACCTCCGCCCTCAACCTGCACGAGCTCACCGTCGAACTCGGCATCGAGCTCTCCGCGTTCGTCCTGTTCTCCTCGATGAGCGGCACGATCGGTGCGGCCGGTCAGGGCAACTACGCCGCCGCAAACGCCTACTTGGACGCTCTGGCCGAGCAGCGCCGCGCTGCCGGGCTGGCCGCGACCTCGCTCGCGTGGGGTCCCTGGGCCGAGGGCGGCATGGCCGCCGACGAGGCCCTTGAGGCCCGGATGCGCCGGGGTGGTGTCCCGCCCATGAACGCCGATCTCGCGATCACCGCGCTCCGGCAGGCCGTCGGCTCGGACGACGCGGCCCTGACGGTCGTCGACTTCGACTGGGCGAAGTTCGTACCGGGATTCACCTCGGTGCGCGCCGGCAAGCTGCTCGGCGATCTGCCCGAGGCTGAAGCCGTCACCCGCGCCACGGAGAACGCGGGCGACCGTTCCGAGCGTTCGGGTTCGTCGCTCGCGGAGCGTCTTCGGAGCATGTCCGCCGGCGACCGCGAGCCGTTCCTCCTCGACCTCGTGCGCCACCAGGTCGCCGAGGTCCTGGGGCACTCCGGTGCCCAGGACATCGAGGCAGGGCGTGCCTTCCGCGAGATCGGGTTCGACTCGCTCACCGCCGTCGAGCTCCGCAACCGGCTCGGCGCGGCGACCGAACTGCGGCTGCCCGCCACGCTCGTCTACGACTACCCGACCCCGGCCGCGCTCGCCGCCAACCTGCTCTCTGAACTGCTCGGAGCCCAGGTCGAGGCGACCGGCCCGGTGGCGGCGGCCGTCGAGGACGACCCGATCGCGATCGTCGCGATGAGCTGCCGCTTCCCCGGCGGTGTGCGCACCCCGGAAGACCTCTGGCAACTGCTCGCCTCCGGCTTCGACGCGATCTCGGACCTTCCCCTGGACCGCGGCTGGGACCTCGACGCGCTGTACGACGCCGACCCGAGCGCGCAGGGCACCTCGTACGCCCGGCAGGGCGGATTCGTCTACGACGCGGCCGACTTCGACGCCGACTTCTTCGGTATCTCGCCCCGCGAGGCCCTCGCGATGGACCCGCAGCAGCGGCTCCTGCTGGAGACCTCGTGGGAGGCCTTCGAGCGCGCCGGGATCGACCCCGAGACGCTGCGCGGCAGCCAGGCGGGCGTGTTCGTCGGCACCAACGGCCAGGACTACCTCTCCGTCCTCATGGAGGAACCGGAGGGCCTTGAGGGCCACCTGGGCACCGGCAACGCCGCCAGCGTCGTGTCCGGCCGCCTGTCGTACGTGTTCGGGCTCGAAGGCCCGGCCGTCACCGTCGACACGGCCTGCTCGTCCTCGCTGGTCGCCCTGCACTGGGCGATCCAGGCGCTGCGGAACGGCGAGTGCTCGATCGCGCTGGCCGGTGGTGTCACCGTGATGTCGACGCCCGGCACGTTCATCGAGTTCAGCCGTCAGCGCGGCCTCGCCGCCGACGGCCGCATCAAGGCGTTCGCCGCCGCGGCCGATGGCACCGGCTGGGGTGAGGGTGTCGGCATGCTGCTCGTCGAGCGGCTCTCCGACGCCCAGCGCAACGGCCACCCGGTGCTCGCGGTCGTACGGGGCTCCGCCGTCAACCAGGACGGCGCCAGCAACGGCCTGACGGCCCCCAACGGGCCCTCGCAGCAGCGCGTCATCCGCGCCGCCCTCGCCAGCGCCGGACTGTCGGCCGCCGAGGTCGACGCCGTCGAGGCGCACGGCACCGGCACCACCCTCGGCGACCCGATCGAGGCACAGGCGCTGCTCGCCACCTACGGCCAGGACCGCGCCGACGGACAGCCGCTGCTGCTGGGCTCCGTCAAGTCCAACATCGGGCACACCCAGGCCGCGGCCGGTGTCGCCGGTGTGATGAAGATGGTGCTGGCGATGCAGCACGGAGTGCTCCCGCAGAGCCTCCACATCGACGAGCCGTCGCCGCAGGTCGACTGGGAGACGGGCGAGATCGCCCTGCTCACCGAGCAGCGCGCGTGGCCCGAGACCGGGCGTCCGCGCCGGGCCGGCATCTCCTCGTTCGGCTTCAGCGGCACCAACGCCCACACCATCATCGAGCAGGCGCCGCTCCCGCAGGCGGCGGGAGAGGCCACCGGACCGGTGGAACCGCACTCCCTGCCGCTCCCGCTGGTGATTTCGGCGAAGAACGGCGAGGGACTCCGCGCCCAGGCGGACAGCCTGCACGCACGACTGCTCGCGGACCCCGAGCTCCGTCCGAGTGACGTCGGCAGGACGCTCGCGACCGGGCGTTCGGCCTTCGAAGAGCGGGCGGCGGTGGTGGCCGTGGACCGTGAGGGTCTGCTGGCCGGCCTCGCGGCGCTGGCCGCGGGCGAGTCGGCCGCGGGCGTCGTCAAGGGTTCGCCCGCCGGTGGAAAGGTCGCCTTCCTCTTCACGGGGCAGGGCAGCCAGCGCCTCGGGACGGGGCGCGAGCTGTACGACGCCCACCCGGTGTTCGCGGACGCCCTGGACGCCGTGTGCGCTCGATTCGACCTCGAACTGCCTTTGAAGGACGTTCTGTTCGGGGAAGACGCGGACCTGCTGGACCGTACGGAGTACACCCAGCCGGCGCTGTTCGCCGTCGAGGTGGCGCTGTTCCGGCTCGTGGAGAGCTGGGGTCTGAAGCCGGACTTCCTCTCCGGTCACTCCATCGGCGAGATCGCGGCCGCGCATCTGGCCGGGGTGTTCTCCCTGGAGGACGCGTGCACGCTGGTGGCCGCTCGCGGTCGCCTGATGCAGGCGCTGCCCTCTGGTGGCGCGATGATCGCCCTCCAGGCCTCGGAGGAGGAGGTCCTGCCGCTGCTGACGGACCGGGTGAGCATCGCCGCCGTCAACGGCCCCCGGTCGGTGGTCGTCGCGGGTGACGAGGACGCGGCGGTCGCCGTCGCGGACGCGTTCCCGGGCCGCAAGTCCAAGCAGCTGACCGTGAGCCACGCCTTCCACTCGCCTCACATGGACGCCATGTTGGAGGAATTCCGCCAGGTGGTGGAGGGACTCTCGTTCGAGACGCCGCGGACGCCCATCGTCTCGAACCTGACCGGCGCGCTGGTCACGGACGAGATGGGCTCGGCGGAGTTCTGGGTGCGGCACGTCCGCGAAGCCGTCCGGTTCCTCGACGGCATCCGCGCCCTGGAAACCGCCGGCGTGACGACGTACGTCGAGCTCGGTCCCGACGGCGTCCTCTCCGCCCTCGGCCAGGAATGCCTCAGCGACGACGGCGCCGTGTTCGTACCCGTCGTGCGCAAGGGCCGCCCCGAGACCGAAACGGTCATGGCCGCTCTGGCCCGCAGCCACGTCCGAGGGATCCCCCTCGACTGGCAGGCGGTCTACGGAACCGGTGCCGTACGGGTCGACCTGCCGACCTACGCCTTCCAGCGCCGGCGGTACTGGCCGGAAGCGGCGCTCGTGCGACGCGGCAGCCTGGGCGCGCAGTCGGACATCGACGGCTGGCGCTACCGGGCGTCGTGGAAGCCGCTGACCGATGCCGCGACGGGTGTCCGGTTGTCGGGGTCATGGCTGGTGGTGGTGCCGTCCGAGGGTGTCGACGACACGGCTGTGGTGGACGCGCTGACTGCTCGTGGTGCGGAAGTCCGGCGGGTCGTTGTCGAGGCCGGGGTCCCCGGTCTGTTCTCCGATGCCGGTGCTGTGGCCGGTGTGGTGTCGCTGCTTGCGCTGGATGAGGCTGCGGGTGTTGTCGCGACGGCTTCTCTGGTGCAGGCGTTGGGTGCTGCCGGGGTGGAGGCTCCGCTGTGGTGCCTGACCCGTGGCGCGGTGAGCGTGGGCCGTTCGGATCGTCTGGTGTCTGCGGTTCAGGCTCAGACGTGGGGTCTGGGGCGTGTCGCCGCTCTCGAGCTGCCCGAGCGTTGGGGCGGTCTGGTCGATCTCCCCGAGGTGTGGGACGAGCGGGCGATGGCCCGTCTGGTGGGTGTGCTGGCCGGTTCTGGTGAGGACCAGGTCGCGGTGCGGTCCTCCGGTGTCTTCGGGCGTCGTCTCGTTCGGGCTGCGGATGGTGGCGCGGAGTCGTGGACGCCGTCCGGGACGGTTCTGATCACCGGTGGCACGGGTGCCCTGGGTGGCCGGGTGGCGCGCTGGCTGGCCGGTGCGGGCGTGGAGCGTCTGGTGCTGACCAGCCGTCGGGGTCTGGATGCTCCGGGTGCTGCTGAGCTGGTGGCGGAGCTGGGCGTGGACGTGTCGGTGGTGGCGTGTGACGCCGCTGACCGGGATGCGCTTCGTACGCTGCTGGAGGCCGAGGCCGAGGGCCTGACGGCTGTTGTTCACACCGCCGGTGTGCTCGACGACGGTGTCCTCGACGCCCTCACCCCCGAGCGCTTCGAGACCGTGCTGCGGGCGAAGGCGACGTCGGCGCTGAACCTGCACGAGCTGACCGTCGAGCTGGGTATCGAGCTCTCCGCGTTCGTCCTGTTCTCCTCGATGAGCGGCACGATCGGTGCGGCCGGTCAGGGCAACTACGCCGCCGCCAACGCCTACCTGGACGCTCTGGCCGAGCAGCGCCGTGCCGCAGGCCTCGCCGCGACCTCGATCGCGTGGGGTCCGTGGGCCGAGGGCGGCATGGCCGCCGACGGTGCGCTGGACGCCCGGATGCGCCGGGGCGGTGTGCCGCCCATGAGCGCCGAGTCGGCCGTCGAGGCCCTGCACCGTGCCCTCGCCGTGAACGACACCGTCGTCACCGTCGTGGACGTGGACTGGGCCCGCTTCGCCCCCGGCTTCACCGCCGTGCGCCCCAGCAGCCTCCTCGCCGAACTGCCCGAGGCCCGCAACGCCAACGCCGCCCGCGCGGGCCGCGAAGGCGGGGCCGACACGGCCGCCGACGGCCGTCACTCGCTCGCGCAGCGACTGGCGGGCCTTTCCGCCGCCGAGCGGGACCGGGCGCTGCTGGATCTCGTACGCAAGGAGGTCGCCGCGGTCCTCGGCCACGCCGGCGCGGAAAGCGTCGGTGCGGGAAGGGCGTTCAAGGAGCTCGGCTTCGACTCGCTGACGGCGGTCGAGCTGCGCAACCGCCTGGGCGCCGTCACCGAGTTGCGGCTCCCGGCCACGCTGATCTACGACTACCCGACCTCCGCCGACCTCGCGGACCACCTGCGCGGCGAACTCCTCGGTGACGAGGCCGCGGTGGCGGCCCTCGTCCCCGCGGCCAGGGCCCTGGACGACGACCCCATCGCGATCGTCGCGATGAGCTGCCGCTTCCCCGGCGGCGTCCGCACTCCGGAGGACCTCTGGCAGCTGCTGGCGACCGGCGGCGACGCCATCGGCGAGTTCCCGGCCGACCGAGGCTGGGACGCCGAGTCGCTGTTCGGGCCGCAGGCCGGGCAGGACGCCTCGTACGCCCGAGAAGGCGGGTTCCTCTACGACGTCGCGCAGTTCGACCCCGGCTTCTTCGGGATCTCGCCGCGCGAAGCCCTGGCCATGGACCCGCAGCAGCGGCTGCTGCTGGAGACCTCGTGGGAGGCCTTCGAGCGGGCCGGCATCGACCCCTCGTCGCTGCGCGGCACCCAGGCGGGCGTGTTCGTCGGCACCAACGGGCAGGACTACCTCTCGCTCGTCCTGAACTCCGCCGATGGCGGCGACGGCTTCATGAGCACCGGAAACTCCGCGAGCGTCGTCTCGGGGCGGCTCTCCTACGTCTTCGGGCTCGAAGGTCCGGCTGTCACCGTCGACACGGCGTGCTCGGCGTCGCTCGTGGCCCTGCACCTCGCGGTGCAGGCGCTCCGGAGCGGCGAGTGCTCGATCGCGCTGGCCGGCGGTGTGACCGTGATGTCGACGCCGGGCGCGTTCGTCGAGTTCAGCCGGCAGGGCGGGCTTGCCGCCGACGGCCGGATCAAGGCGTTCGCCGCTGCCGCGGACGGTACGGGCTGGGGCGAGGGTGTCGGCATGCTGCTCGTCGAGCGGCTGTCGGACGCGCAGCGCAACGGTCATCCCGTGCTCGCCGTGGTCCGCGGCTCCGCCGTCAACCAGGACGGTGCGAGCAACGGCCTGACGGCCCCCAACGGGCCCTCGCAGCAGCGCGTGATCCGCGCGGCCCTCGCGAGCGCCGGACTGTCGTCCGCAGAGGTCGACGCCGTCGAGGCGCACGGCACCGGTACGCGCCTCGGTGACCCCATCGAGGCGCAGGCCCTGCTCGCCACCTACGGCCAGGAGCGCCCGGCCGATCAGCCGCTGCTGCTCGGCTCCATCAAGTCGAACATCGGTCACACCCAGGCCGCCGCCGGTGTCGCGGGCGTGATCAAGATGGTCATGGCGATGCAGCACGGGGTGCTTCCGCAGACCCTGCACGTGGACGGCCCCACCCCGCACGTCGACTGGTCGGCGGGCGAGGTCGCCCTGCTCACCGAGCGGCGGGACTGGCCGGAGACCGGGCGTCCGCGCCGGGCCGGCGTCTCCTCCTTCGGCGTGAGCGGTACGAACGCGCACACCATCCTGGAGCAGGCCCCGGCGGCCCCCGCGGCCGTGGAGGAGGACAGCCCCGGTACGTGGCCGTGGATCCTGTCGGGCAGGACCGAGAACGCTCTGCGCGACCAGGCGGCCCGGCTCCTCGCGCACCTCGGCGCGGAGCAGGAGCCGCGTCCGGTGGACGTGGGCCACTCGCTCGCGACCGGCCGGGCGCTGCTCGACCACCGCGCCGTGATCGTGGCGGGGGAGCGGGAGGAGTACCGCGAGGCCCTGTCCGCGCTGGTGGCGGGCGACTCCGCCGCCGCGCTCACTCGGGGTGTGGCGGGCACCGAACAGCAGACGGCGTTCCTGTTCACCGGACAGGGGAGCCAGCGGCTGGGGATGGGGCGTGAACTCCACGACACCTTCCCGGTGTTCGCGGACGCCCTCGACGCGATCTGCGCGCACATGGACGCCCACCTCGAACTGCCGCTCAAGGAAGCGCTGTTCGACGCGGACGCGGATGTCCTGGATCGTACGGAGTACACCCAGCCGGCGCTGTTCGCCGTCGAGGTGGCGCTGTTCCGGCTCGTGGAGAGCTGGGGTGTGCGGCCGGACTTCCTGTCCGGTCACTCCATCGGTGAGATCGCCGCCGCCCATGTGGCGGGCGTGTTCTCCCTGGAGGACGCGTGCGCGCTGGTCGCGGCCCGGGGCCGTCTGATGCAGGCGCTCCCGGCCGGTGGCGTGATGATCGCCGTACAGGCCTCGGGGGACGAGGTCCTGCCGCTGCTGACCGACCGCGTCAGCATCGCTGCCGTCAACGGGCCGCAGTCGGTGGTCATTGCCGGTGACGAGGACGCCGCCGTCGCCGTCGCGGCTGCCTTCCCGGACCGCAAGTCGAAGCGGCTCACCGTCAGCCACGCCTTCCACTCGCCGCACATGGACGGCATGCTCGCCGACTTCCGCAAGGTGGCGGAGGGGATCGAGTACCTCGCCCCCCGCATCCCGGTCGTCTCCAACCTGACCGGCGCGCTCGTCACCGACGAGATGGGATCCGCCGACTTCTGGGTGCGCCACGTCCGCGAGGCGGTCCGCTTCCTCGACGGCATCCGCGCCCTGGAAGCCGCCGGAGTCACGACGTACGTCGAGATCGGCCCCGACGGGGTGCTGTCCGCGCTCGCGCAGGACTGCGTGACGGCGGACGCCACCTTCGTGCCCCTGCTCCGCAAGGGCCGCGCCGAGGCCGAAACCCTCGTCACCGCCCTCGGCCGGGCGCACGTCCACGGCGTCAGCGTCGACTGGCCGGCCCTCTACTCGGGAACCGGTGCGCGGCGCGTGGACCTGCCCACGTACGCCTTCCAGCACGAGCGTTACTGGGTGGACTCCTTCGTCTCGCCGGAGGACGCCCAGTCGCTCGGCGTGGAGTCGGCAGGGCACCCCCTGCTCGGCGCCGCGGTCGAGCTGCCCGACACGGGCGGGTTCCTGTTCACCGGCCGGCTCTCCCGCCGCACGCACCCCTGGCTGGCCGACCACGTCGTGGCCGACTCCACGGTCCTGCCCGGCGCGGCCTTCGTCGAACTGGCCCTGCGGGCCGGGGACGAGGCCGGTTGCGGGCAGGTGCGGGAACTGACCCTGGAACAGCCGCTCGTGCTGCCCGAGGACGGGGCCGTTCAGCTCCGCCTCACCGTGGGCGGCGCGGACGGCGACGGCCGCCGCCCCGTACAGGTGCACGGCCGCCCGGAGACGGCAGACGGCGACGGGGCCGACGGCGGGACCTGGTCCCGTCACGCCACCGGGTTCCTCACCGCGCCCGGCGAAACGGCCGCCCCGGCCAACACCGGGCCGTGGCCGCCCGCCGGAGCCGAGGAGATGCCCGTCGAGACGGTCCACGACCGGCTCACGGCCGCCGGACTCCACCACGGGCCGGCCCTGAAGACCCTGACCCGGGTCTGGGTGCGGGGCGAGGAGGTCTTCGCACAGGCACGACTGTCCGACGAACTCCACGCCTCGGCGGGCGGATACGCCCTCCACCCGGCCCTGCTCGACACCGCCGTGCAGGCGCTGGCCGCTGCCACCACCACCGGTGACACCGCCGGCCGCGAAGCGCTCGTCTGGCGCGGGGTACGGCTGCACGCGGCCGGAGCGGACGCGGTACGGCTGCGGATCACGCCCGACGGCGCGGACACCGTGTCCGTCGAGCTGGCCGACGAACAGGGCGCGCCCGTCGCCACGGTCGAGGCCCTGGTGACGCGGGAGCTCGACGCCGAGCGGTTCACGGTGGCCCCGGACGGGGTGCACGACGCCCTGTTCCGGCTCGACTGGGTGCGTACGGCGGTACCGGCCCGGGCCGCCGCCACGACCCTCGTGGTCATCGGCGGCGCCGCCGATGCCGCGGCCGCCGCACTGGGCGGCGCGGGGGTCCCCGCCGCCACGTACGAGGACCTCGCGGCGCTGGACGCGGCGATCACGGCCGGCCGGCAGCCGATGCCGGACACCGTGGTCGTGCCGTTCACGACGGCCACCACCGGCGCGCCGGAGCAGGTGACCGCCCTCCTCGCGCAGGAGGTGCGCGAGACGACGCACCGCGCGCTGGCGACCGTGCAGAGCTGGCTGGACAACGGCCGCTTCGCCGGAGCGCGCCTCGCCTTCCTCACCCGCGGCGCGGTGGCGGCCCACCGGGACACCGAGGCCGGCGACCTCGCCCACGCCCCGGTGTGGGGTCTGCTGCGGGCCGCGCAGACCGAACACCCCGACCGGTTCGTCCTCGTCGACCTCGACCCCGGCGCGGACGACATCCCGGGCCGGGCACTCGCGGGCGCCCTCGCGTCCACCGAACCCGAACTGGCCGTACGCGGCGGGGCGCTGTACGCACCCCGTCTCGCCCGGGTCACCGCCCAGGCGACGGCCGACGCCACGCCGAGCCGGATCGACGCACGCGGTACCGTCCTGGTCACCGGGGCCGGCGGCGGACTGGCGGGGCTCCTCGCCCGCCACCTCGTCACCGAACACGGGGTGCGGCACCTGCTGCTCACCGGCCGCAGGGGCGCCGACACCGACACCGCAGCCGAACTCACCGCGCAGCTCGGCGCGTTGGGGGCCGAGGTCACCTGGGCGGCGTGCGATGTCGCCGACCGGGACGCGGTGGCCGCGCTCCTGGCCTCCGTACCGGCCGACCGCCCGCTGACGGCGGTCGTCCACACCGCGGCCGTCCTCGACGACGGAGTCGTGGACCTGCTCACGCCCGAGCGGGTCGACCGGGTCCTGCGGCCCAAGGTCGACGGGGCACTGCACCTGCACGAGCTGACCCGGCACCTCGACCTGTCGGCGTTCGTCCTGTTCTCCGCCGCCGCCGGTACCCTCGGCGGGGCCGGCCAGGCCAACTACGCGGCGGCGAACGTGTTCCTCGACGCCCTCGCGCAGCACCGTCGGGCCCGCGGCCTGACCGCGCTGTCCCTGGTCTGGGGCATGTGGGCCGAGGAACGCGGCATGGCGGGCCGCCTCACCGGTGCGGAGCGGGCACGCGCCGCCCGCGGCGGGGTCACCCCGCTGTCGGCGCGGGACGGTCTGGAGCTCTTCGACCTGGCCCTCGCGGCGGACGACGAGCCGGTCCTGCTGCCGGTCGGGATCGACCTCCCGACCCTGCGGGCCCGGGCCGCCGACGGCGGCATCCTGCCCATGTTCCGCGGTCTGGTCCGCACTCCGTCGCGGCAGCGGCGGACGGCGGCGGCGACGCCCGGCGCGCACCGTACGGAGGAGACGGCCGCGGCCGCTTCCACCGGGGCGGGCGAGCCGACGCTGGCACAGCGGCTGGCCGAGCTGTCGGCCGCCGAGCGGGAGCGGACCGTACTGAACCTGGTGCGCAGCCAGGTGGCCGCCGTACTCGGGTACAAGTCGGCCGAACACGTCGGCGAGGAGCAGGCGTTCAAGGAGCTCGGCTTCGACTCGCTGACCGCGGTCGAACTGCGCAACCGGCTCGGCGCGGCCGCCGGGCTCCGGCTGCCCGCCACCCTCGTCTACGACTACCCGAACCCGGCCGCTCTCGCCCGGCAGCTGCTGAGCGAGGTCGCCCCGGAGGGCACGGCCGGACGGAAGCTCTCCGTACTGGAAGAGCTCGACCGCCTCGAAAGCACCTTCGCCTCGCTGGACCCGGCGGAACTCTCCGCCGCGGCCGACGACGACGCGGCCCACGCGCGCGTCGCGGTGCGGCTCCAGGCCCTGCTGGCCCAGTGGAACGACGCCCGCCAGACGGACGGCGAGACCGCGGCCGACGAGATCGAGGACGCGAGCGACGACGAACTGTTCGCCCTCATCGACAAGAAGTTCGGCCAGGGCTGAACCGCACCTTCCCGCCGTGCCGCCGGAACCCGATTCCGGCGGCACGGCCCCCTTGAATTCTCGTATTCCTGATCTCCTTAATTACTTCCACGATCTCGACCACCCGAATAGGTGAAGTGCCAGTGGCGAACGAAGCAAAGCTCCGCGAATACCTCAAGAAGGTCACGACGGATCTCGACGAGGCGTACGGACGCCTGCGCGACATCGAGAGCCAGGCCCATGAGCCCATTGCCATCACGGCCATGAGCTGCCGCTTCCCGGGAGGCGTTCGGTCCCCCGAAGAACTGTGGGAACTGCTGGCCTCGGGCGGCGACGCCCTCACCGCCTTCCCCACGGACCGTGGCTGGGACCTGGAGCACCTGTTCTCCGACGACCCCGACGACCAGGGCACCTCGACCACCCGCGAGGGCGGGTTCCTGAGCGGCGCGTCCGCGTTCGACGCCCACTTCTTCGGGATCTCGCCGCGCGAGGCCATGGCGATGGACCCGCAGCAGCGGCTCCTGCTGGAGACCTCCTGGGAGGCGTTCGAGCGCGCCGGCATCGACCCGAACCTCCTGCGCGGCAGCCAGTGCGGTGTGTTCGTCGGCATGAACGGCTCGGACTACCTCACCCCGCTGCTGGAGGCGGCCGAGGACTACGCGGGCCACCTCGGCACCGGCAACGCCTCCAGCGTGCTCTCCGGGCGCCTCTCCTACACCTTCGGTCTCGAAGGCCCCGCCGTCACCGTCGACACCGCCTGCTCGGCCTCTCTCGTCGCCCTCCACCTGGCGGCGCAGGCACTGCGGGCCGGGGAGTGCTCACTGGCCGTCGCGGGCGGCGTCCACGTCATGTCCACCCCCGGGCTCTTCGTGGAGTTCAGCAAGCAGCGCGGGCTCTCCACCGACGGCCGGTGCAAGGCGTTCGCGGCGGGCGCCGACGGCTTCGGCCCCGCCGAAGGCGTGGGCGTCCTGCTCCTGGAGCGGCTCTCCGACGCGCGCAAGAACGGCCGCCCGGTCCTGGCCGTGCTCCGCGGTTCCGCGATCAACCAGGACGGTGCGAGCAACGGCCTGACGGCCCCCAACGGCCCCTCTCAGCAGCGCGTCATCCGGCAGGCCCTGGCCAACGCCCGGCTCTCCGCCGATCAGGTGGACGTGGTGGAGGCGCACGGCACGGGCACCTCGCTCGGTGACCCCATCGAGGCACAGGCGCTGCTGGCGACGTACGGGCAGGACCGGCCGTCCGACCAGCCGCTGCTGCTGGGGTCCGTGAAATCGAACATCGGGCACACCCAGGCCGCGGCCGGCGTGGCCGGTGTGATCAAGATGGTGCTGGCCATGCAGCACGGGGTGCTGCCGCAGAGCCTCCACATCGACGAGCCGTCGCCCCACGTGGACTGGGCGGCCGGCACGGTCGAACTGCTCACGGAGCAGACGGCGTGGCCCGAGCGGACGCATCCCCGCCGTGCGGGTGTGTCGTCGTTCGGTTTCAGTGGGACGAATGCGCATGTGATCGTGGAGCAGGCTCCGGCGGTGGAGGCGGCTGAGCCGGAGGCCGGTTCGGGGATGCCGGTGGTTCCGTGGGTGCTTTCGGGTAAGAGCGCGGGGGCGTTGCGGGGGCAGGCGGAGCGTCTGTCGGGCTGGCTGGCGGGCGCGGCGGGCGTTGATCCGCTGGACGTGGGCTGGTCGTTGGCGTCCACGCGTGCGGGGCTGGACCACCGGGCGGTGGTCTTCGGTGATCACGCGGCCGGTGTGTCCGCCGTGGCGTCGGGTGCGCTGACCGCCGGTGTGGTCACCGGGTCTGCCGTCGGCGGCAAGACGGCGTTCGTGTTCCCGGGCCAGGGTTCGCAGTGGCTGGGTATGGCGGCGGAGCTGCTGGAGTCCTCGCCGGTGTTCGCCGCGCGGGTGGACGAGTGCGCGAAGGCGCTGGAGCCCTTCACCGACTGGTCGTTGGTGGACGTGCTGCGCGGCGTTGAGGGCGCGCCGTCCCTTGATCGCGTGGATGTGGTTCAGCCGGCCTTGTTCGCGGTGATGGTGTCGCTCGCTGAGGTGTGGCGTGCGGCGGGTGTGCGTCCGGGTGCGGTGATCGGGCATTCGCAGGGTGAGATCGCGGCCGCGTGCGTGGCCGGGATCCTTTCGCTGGACGATGCCGCTCGGGTGGTGGCTCTGCGGAGCCAGGCCATCGGCCGGGTGCTGGCTGGTCTGGGCGGCATGGTGTCCGTGCCGCTGCCCGCCGCCGAGGTCCGGGAGCGGATTTCGACGTGGGGCGAGCAGCGGATTTCCGTCGCCGCCGTCAACGGCCCCTCCTCCGTGGTGGTTTCGGGTGAGGTCCAGGCGCTGGAGGAACTCCTCGCTTCCTGTGAGGCGGACGGGGTCCGTGCCAAGCGGATCGCCGTGGATTACGCCTCGCACTCCGCCCAGGTGGAGCTGCTCCGTGAGGAGCTCGACACGCTTCTCGCCCCGATCGTCCCGCAGGCGGCGGAGGTTCCCTTCCTGTCGACGGTGACGGGGGAGTGGGTCAACGGTCCCGAGCTGGACGCCGGTTACTGGTTCCGGAACCTGCGCCGGACCGTGGAGCTTGAGCAGGCGACCCGGACGCTGCTGGAGCAGGGCTTCGGGGTGTTCATCGAGTCGAGCCCGCATCCGGTGCTGACCGTGGGCATGCAGGAGACCGTCGAGGACGCGGGCCGTGAAGCCGCGATCCTGGGCTCCCTGCGGCGTAACGAGGGCGGTCTGGAGCGGTTCTGGCTCTCCCTCGGCGAGGCCTACGTCCGTGGTGTGGCCGTGGACTGGGGCGCCGTCTTCGCCGGTACCGGTGCCCAGCGCGTCGACCTGCCCACCTACTCCTTCCAGCAGGAGCACTTCTGGCTCGAAAGCAGTACCGCCGAGGACCCCGACACCGCCACCTACCCGGCTGACGCCACCGATGCCCGCTTCTGGGAGGCCGTCGAGCGTCAGGACGTGGCCGCCCTCATCGCCGAGCTGGACATCGACGGGGACGAGGCGCTCACCGCGCTCCTGCCCGCGCTGTCGTCCTGGCGCCGCCAGGGCAAGGAGCGCTCCACCGTTGACGGCTGGCGCTACCGGATCACCTGGAAGCCGGCCCCCGAGCCCGCCGCCACCCGTCTCGACGGCGCTTGGCTCGTCGCGGTTCCCGAGACCGGTGGAGCGGCCGACGACGTGGTGGGTGCGCTGGCCGAACACGGCGCCGACGTACGGCAGATCACGGTCCCGCGCACCCACGATGCTCGGGCCCAGCTGGTCGAGCGGATCCGTACGGCGCTCGCCGACGGGCCCGAGGTGGCGGGCGTGCTGTCCCTCCTGACCCCCTCGGCGGACGAGGCGGAGCCGATCGGCTCGGCCGCGCCCGCCGGTGTGAGCGCCACCCTCGCGCTCGTCCAGGCGCTCGGTGACGCCGATGTCGCCGCCCCGCTCTGGTGCGTCACCCGTGGCGCGGTGTCCGTCGGCCGCTCCGAGCAGCAGGCCGATCCCGCGCAGGCCCCCGTCTGGGGGCTCGGCCGTGTCACCGCCCTGGAGCACGGCGAGCGCTGGGGCGGTCTGGTCGACCTGCCCGCGCAGGCCGACGCCCGGACGCTCCGACGCCTCGTCGGGGTGCTGGCCGGGGACGCCGCCGAGGACCAGGTCGCCGTGCGGTCCTCGGGGCTGTTCGTACGCCGTCTCGTACGCGCCCGCCTGGCCGAGTCCCCGGCGGTCCGGGAGTGGCGTCCGCGCGGTACGACGCTGGTCACCGGCGGCACCGGAGCGCTCGGCGCCCACGTGGCCCGCTGGCTCGCCGAGAACGGCGCCGAGCACCTGATCCTGACCAGCCGCCGTGGAGCCGAGGCACCCGGCGCGGCCGAGCTGCGCGAGGAACTCACCGCGCTCGGCGCCCGCGTCACCCTCGCCGCCTGCGACGTCAGCGACCGCGAGGCCCTCGCCGCGCTCCTGGCCGACGTACCCGCCGACCAGCCGCTGACCGCCGTCGTGCACACGGCGGCCGTCCTGGACGACGGGGTCATCGAAGCGCTGACACCCGAGCAGGTCGAACGGGTGCTGCGGGTCAAGGTCGACGCGACCCTGCACCTGCACGAGCTGACGCGCGACCTCGACCTGTCCGCATTCGTCCTCTTCTCCTCCTTCGCCGCCACCTTCGGCGCCCCCGGCCAGGGCAACTACGCGCCCGGCAACGCCTTCCTCGACGCCTTCGCCGAGTACCGGCGCGCCGCCGGGCTGCCCGCCACCTCCCTCGCCTGGGGCCCCTGGGGCGACGGTGGCATGGCCGAAGGCGCCGTCGGTGACCGGATGCGCCGCCACGGCGTCATCGAGATGGCCCCCGAGCGGGCCGTCGGCGCACTCCAGCACGCCCTGGACCGCGACGAGACCACCCTGACCGTCGCGGACATGGAGTGGAAGCGCTTCGTCCTGGCCTTCACCTCCGGCCGTGCCCGCCCGCTGCTGCACGACCTGCCCGAGGCACGACAGGCCATGGAGGCCACCCGGACCGATGCGGCGGAGGACAGCGGCAGCGCCGCCGTGCTCGCCCAGCGGCTCGCCGGGCAGCCCGAGGCCGAGCAGGAACGGCTGCTGCTGGAACTGGTCCGTACGGCCGTCGCCGCCGTCCTCGGCTACGCCGGGCCCGACGCCGTCGACGCCGGCCGGGCGTTCAAGGAGCTGGGCTTCGACTCCCTCACCTCCGTCGAACTGCGCAACCGCCTGGGCGCCGCCGCGGGCCTCAAGCTGCCGCCCACCCTCGTCTTCGACTACCCGACGCCCACCGTCCTCGCCCGCCACCTGCGGGCCGAGTTCTCCGGCCAGAGCGCCGCGGCACCCGTACCGACGGCCGCCGCCGCCGGATCGGACGCCGAACCGATCGCCGTCGTCGCGATGAGCTGCCGCTTCCCCGGCGGCGTCCGCAGCCCCGAGGAGCTCTGGCAGCTGCTCGTCTCCGGCGGGGACGCCCTCTCGCAGTTCCCCGCCGACCGCGGCTGGGACGTCGAGGCGCTGTACGACCCCGACCCCGACGCGCAGGGCACCTCGTACACCCGCGAGGGCGGCTTCCTCTCCGACGCGGCCGCCTTCGACCCGGCGTTCTTCGGGATCTCGCCGCGCGAGGCCCTCGCCATGGACCCGCAGCAGCGCCTGCTGCTGGAGACCACGTGGGAGGCCTTCGAGCGCGCCGGGATCGACCCGGAGACCCTGCGCGGCAGCCAGTCCGGCGTTTTCGTCGGGACCAACGGCTCCGACTACTCCCACCTCGTACGGGGCGCCGCCGACGGCCTCGAAGGGCACCTGGCCACCGGCAGCGCCGGCAGCGTCGTCTCCGGGCGCCTCTCCTACACCTTCGGTCTCGAAGGCCCCGCCGTCACCGTCGACACCGCCTGCTCGGCCTCGCTGGTCGCCCTCCACCTCGCGGTGCAGGCACTGCGGAGCGGCGAATGCACCATGGCCCTGGCCGGCGGGGTCACCGTCATGTCCACCCCCGGCACCTTCATCGAGTTCAGCCGCCAGCGCGGACTGTCCACCGACGGCCGCTGCAAGGCGTTCTCCGCCGACGCGGACGGCTTCAGCCCCGCCGAGGGCGTCGGCATGCTGCTCGTTGAGCGGCTGTCCGACGCGCGGCGCAACGGCCACCCGGTCCTCGCCGTGGTCCGGGGTACGGCGATCAACCAGGACGGTGCGAGCAACGGCCTGACGGCCCCCAACGGCCCCTCGCAGCAGCGCGTCATCCGGCAGGCCCTGGCCAACGCCCGGCTGACCACGGCCGAAGTGGACGTGGTGGAGGCGCACGGCACGGGCACCTCGCTGGGCGACCCCATCGAGGCGCAGGCACTGCTGGCGACGTACGGCCAGGACCGCCCCGAGGGCCGGCCCCTGCTCCTCGGCTCGGTCAAATCCAACATCGGCCACGCACAGGCCGCGGCGGGTGTCGCCGGTGTGATGAAGATGGTGCTGGCCATGCAGCACGGGGTACTGCCCCAGAGCCTGCACATCGACGAGCCCACCCCGCACGTCGACTGGAGCGCGGGCGAGGTCGCCCTGCTGACCGAGCGGCGGGCCTGGCCCGAGACCGGTGACCGCCCCTGGCGGGCGGGAGTGTCGTCGTTCGGGTTCAGCGGGACCAACGCCCATGCCATCATCGAGCAGGCCCCGGTGGAACAGGGGTCCGACGAGCAGGGGACCCCTGCGCCGCCGACCCCCCACCCCCTACTGACCACGACCACCCCGCAGGACACCGGTTCCGACGCGCGGACCCCCCTGCCCTGGGCGCTGACGGCCAAGACCGAGAAGGCGCTGAGGGGCCAGGCCGACCGCCTGCTGGACCACCTCGCCACCCGTCCTGACCTGCGACGGGTCGACGTCGGCCACTCCCTGGCCAGCACGCGCACGGCCCACGACCGGCGCGCGGTACTGATCGGCCGGGACCAGCAGGAGCACCTCGCGGGCCTGGCCGCCCTGGCCGCCGGAGGCACCGCACCCCTGCTCGTCCAGGGGTCGGTCATCGGGGGCAAGACCGCGTTCGTGTTCCCCGGACAGGGGTCGCAATGGGTGGGCATGGCACAGGCGCTGATGGACGCTTCACCCGTGTTTGCTGCCCGGGTGGATGAGTGTGCGAAGGCGCTGGAGCCCTTCACCGACTGGTCGTTGGTGGATGTGCTCCGGGGCGTCGACGGCGCGCCCTCGCTCGACCGGGTGGATGTGGTGCAGCCCGCGCTGTTCGCGGTGATGGTGTCGCTGGCCGAGGTGTGGCGTGCGGCGGGTGTGCGTCCGGGTGCGGTGATCGGGCATTCGCAGGGTGAGATCGCGGCCGCCTGTGTGGCCGGGATCCTGTCGCTGGACGACGCGGCCCGTGTGGTGGCTCTGCGGAGCCAGGCCATCGGCCGGGTGCTCGCCGGTCTGGGCGGCATGGTCTCCGTGCCCCTGCCTGCCATTGAGGTTCGGGAACGGATCGCGCCGTGGGGCGAGCAGCGGATCTCGGTCGCCGCCGTCAACGGCCCCTCCTCCGTCGTGGTGTCCGGTGAGGTCCAGGCTCTGGATGAGCTGCTTGCCGCGTGCGAGGCGGACGGGGTCCGTGCCAAGCGGATCGCGGTGGACTACGCCTCGCACTCCGCCCAGGTGGAGCTGCTCCGTGAGGAGCTCGACACGCTTCTCGCCCCGATCGTCCCGCAGGCGGCGGAGGTTCCCTTCCTGTCGACGGTGACGGGGGAGTGGGTGAAGGGTCCCGAGCTGGACGCCGGTTACTGGTTCCGGAACCTGCGCCGGACCGTGGAGCTTGAGCAGGCGACCCGGACGCTGCTGGAGCAGGGCTTCGGGGTGTTCATCGAGTCGAGCCCGCATCCGGTGCTGACGGTGGGCATGCAGGAGACCGTCGAGGACGCGGGCCGTGAGGCCGCCGTGCTCGGTTCCCTGCGGCGTAACGAGGGTGGTCTGGAGCGGTTCTGGCTCTCCCTCGGCGAGGCCTATGTCCGCGGTGTGGCCGTGGACTGGGACGCCGTGTTCGCCGGTACCGGTGCCCAGCGCGTGGACCTGCCCACCTATGCCTTCCAGTCGCAGCGGTTCTGGCCGGAGGCCGCGCCGGTCGAAGCGGGCGATGCGCCCGTGGAGAGCGCGATCGACGCCCGGTTCTGGGACGCCGTCGAACGCGAGGACCTCGCCGCGCTCACCGCCGAACTGCGGATCGAGGGCGACCAGCCCCTGACCGCCCTGCTCCCCGCGCTGTCCTCCTGGCGTCGGCAGAGCCGCGAGCAGTCCACCGTCGACGGCTGGCGCTACCGGGTCGTGTGGAAGCCCCTGGCCGAAGCCGCCACCACCCGCCTCTCCGGCACCTGGCTGGCCGTCGTACCCGAGGCGGTCTCCGGACCGGCCGGTGACGCGGCCGCCGCTGTCCTTCGTACGCTCGCCGACCGGGGCGCGGAGGTCCGTACCGTCACCGTGGCCGCCGACGCGGCCGGCCGGGAGGCGCTCACCGTCGCCCTGAAGGCCGCCACGGCCTCGACGGCCGCCCCCGCCGGGGTGCTGTCCCTCCTCGCCCTCGGCGACGACGGGGCCGCGCTGTGCGCGCACTCCGGGCTCCTCGGCACCGCCGCGCTCGTCCAGGCCCTCGGGGACGCCGATGTGTCCGCGCCGCTGTGGTGCGTCACCCGCGGCGCCGTCTCCGTGGCCCGCTCCGAGCGGCTCCAGGATCCGGCGCAGGCACTCCTGTGGGGCTTCGGCCGCACCGCCGCGCTCGAATTCCCCGACCGCTGGGGCGGCCTGCTCGACCTGCCCGCGCAGGCCGACGACCGGACCCTCGAACGGCTCGCCGGGGTCCTGGCCGGTGACGGCTCCGAGGACCAGGTGGCGCTCCGCGCCTCCGGGCTCTTCGGCCGGCGGCTGGCCCACGCCCCGCTCGCCGACGCGCCGACCCCGCCCGGCTGGCGTCCGCGCGGTACGACGCTGGTCACCGGCGGCACGGGAGCGCTCGGCGCCCACGTGGCGCGCTGGCTCGCCGAGAACGGCGCCGAGCACCTGATCCTGACCAGCCGTCGCGGTGCCGAGGCGCCCGGCGCGGCCGAGCTGCGCGAGGAACTGACCGCGCTCGGCGCCCGCGTCACCCTCGCCGCCTGCGACATGGCCGACCGTGACGCCGTCACCGCGCTCCTCGCCGACGTCCCCGCCGACCAGCCGCTGACCGCCGTCGTGCACACCGCCGGTGTCCTCGACGACGGGGTCATCGACGGGCTGACCCCCGAGCGGTTCGCGACCGTGCTCGCCCCCAAGGCGGACGCGGCGCTGACCCTGCACGAGCTGACCCGCGACCTGGACCTGTCCGCTTTCGTGCTCTTCTCCGGAGTCGCCGGCACCCTCGGTGACGCCGGGCAGGGCAACTACGCGGCCGCCAACTCCTACCTCGACGCCCTCGCCGAGCAGCGGCACGCCGACGGCCTGCCCGCCACCTCGGTGGCCTGGGGCCGCTGGGGTGACAGCGGGCTCGCCGCGGGCGGCGCCATCGGGGAGCGGCTCGACCGCGGCGGTGTGCCCGCCATGGCGCCGCGCGCCGCGATCCGGGCGCTCCAGCAGGCCCTCGACCACGCCGAACCGGCCGTAGCCGTCGCCGACATCCAGTGGGAGCGGTTCACGCCCGGCTACACCGCCGTACGGCCCAGCCCGTTCCTCGTCGACCTGCCCGAGGTGCGTGCGCTCGTACGGGCCGCGGCGGCCGCCGGTGACGCGGCCGGCGCGGACGGGGAGGGCTCCCCGGCCGAGGCGCTGCGCCGACGCCTGTCGGTGATGCCGCAGGCCGAGCAGGCCCTGGCCGTACTGGAACTGGTCCGCTCGCACGCGGCGACGGCCCTCGGGCACCCCACCACCGACGAGGTGGGCGCGGGCCGCGCGTTCAAGGAGCTCGGTTTCGACTCCCTGATCGCGCTGGAGCTCCGCAACCGCCTGAACGCCGCCACCGGGCTGAAACTCCCGGCGACCCTGGTCTTCGACCACCCGACCCCGGCGGTCCTCGCCGACTTCCTGCGCGGCGAGATCGTCCAGGACGGCAGCGCCGCGGCGGCGCCGGGGATCGCGGAACTCGAAAAGCTTGAGTCCGCGCTGTCCGTCATCGACCCGGACGGCGAGACACGTTCCGACATCGCCTCGCGCCTGCAGGCACTCCTGGCGAAGTGGGGTGAACCGCAGGCCCATTCGAGTGGGGGGGCCGTGGCCGAGAAGCTCCAGGAAGCCACGGCAGACGAGCTCTTCGACTTCATCGAGAACGAGCTCGGCATCTAGCACAGCGGACAGCGCAGGCAGTAGCAGCACAAGGGTTTGTGACGAACATGGGTGAGGTTCCAATGGCGGATCAGGTAGCAGATCAGGACAAGATCATCGGCTACTTGAAGCGGGTGACGGCCGATCTGCACCAGACGCGGCAGCGCCTGCGCGAGGTCGAGGCCCAGGAACCGGAGCCGATCGCCATCGTCGGCATGTCCTGCAGGTTCCCCGGCGGCATCCAGTCGCCGGAGGACCTGTGGGACCTCGTCGCGGGCGGCCGGGACGCCATCACCGACTTCCCCACCGACCGCGGCTGGGACATCGAGTCCCTGTACGACGCCGACCCCGAGCAGCGCGGCACCTCGTACACCCGCGAGGGCGGATTCCTCGACGGGGTCGGCGAGTTCGACGCCGCGTTCTTCGGGATCAGCCCCCGCGAGACCCTCGGCATGGACCCTCAGCAGCGCCTGCTGCTCGAAACGTCCTGGGAGACCTTCGAGCGCGCCGGCATCGACCCGGCGACGCTGCGCGGCAGCAAGGCCGGCGTGTTCATCGGCACCAACGGCCAGGACTACCCCGACCTGCTCCGCGACGGCGTCCCCGAGGGCGTCGAGCAGTACCTCCTCACCGGAAACGCCGCCAGCGTCGTCTCCGGCCGCCTCTCCTACACCTTCGGCCTCGAAGGCCCCTCCGTCACCATCGACACCGCCTGCTCCTCCTCGCTCGTCGCCCTCCACCTCGCGGTGCAGGCGCTGCGGGGCGGCGAATGCTCCCTGGCGCTGGCGGGCGGCGTCACCGTCATGTCCAGCCCGCGAGCCTTCGTCCAGTTCAGCCGCCAGCGCGGACTCGCCCCCGACGGCCGCTGCAAGCCCTTCGCCGACGGCGCCGACGGCACCGGCTGGGGCGAGGGCGTCGGCATGCTCCTCGTCGAGAAGCTCTCCGACGCCCGCCGCCTCGGGCACCCCGTGCTCGCCGTGGTCCGCGGCAGCGCCATCAACCAGGACGGCGCCTCCAACGGCCTCACCGCCCCCAACGGCCCCTCCCAGCAGCGCGTCATCCGCCAGGCGCTGACCAACGCCGGACTCACCCCGGCGCAGGTCGACGTCATCGAGGCGCACGGCACCGGCACCACCCTCGGCGACCCCATCGAGGCCCAGGCCATCCTGGCCACCTACGGCCAGAACCGGCCCGAGGGCCGGCCGCTGTGGCTGGGCTCCATCAAGTCCAACATCGGCCACACCCAGGCCGCCGCCGGTGTCGCGGGCATCATCAAGATGGTCGAGGCGATGCGGCACGGCGTCGTGCCCGAGTCCCTCCACATCGACCAGCCGTCCGGCGCCGTCGACTGGGCCACCGGCGCCGTCGAACTGCTCACGCGGGCCGTGCCGTGGCCCGAGACCGGGCAGCCACGCCGCGCCGGCATCTCCTCCTTCGGCGTCAGCGGCACCAACGCCCACACCGTCATCGAACAGGCCCCGCCCGCCGAGGTCCCCGGCGCGGACGCGAAGGCCGAGGACACGGGCGCCACGGACAGCGGCGACCAGGACGCCGGCGCGGAAGGCGCCACCGGCCCGGTACCGCTGCTGGTCTCCGGCCAGGGCGACGACGCCCTGCGCGCCCAGGCCGGCCGCCTCGCCGCCCACCTGCGCGCCCACCCCGAACTCGCCGCGGACCCCGCGGCCCTGACCGACCTCGGGTTCTCCCTCGCCACCAGCCGCTCCGCGCTGGACCGCCGGGCCGTCCTCTTCGCCGCCGACCGCGAGCGGCTCCTCGCCGACCTCGACGCGCTCGCCGCCGCGGAGCAGCCCGCGACCGCCGTCCTCGGCGCCGTCGGCGACGGCAACACCGCCTTCCTCTTCACCGGCCAGGGCAGCCAGCGCCCCGGCATGGGCCGGGAGCTGTACGCCACCCACCCCGGGTTCGCGCGCGCCCTCGACGCGGTCCGCGACGAACTCGACCGGCACCTCGAACGCCCCCTGTACGAGGTGCTGTTCGCGGCCGAGGGCACCCCCGAGGCGGCGCTCCTCGACGCGACCGCCTACACCCAGGCCGCCCTGTTCGCCATCGAGGTCGCCCTCTACCGGCAGCTCGAACAGTGGGGCGTCACCGCCGACTTCCTCATCGGGCACTCCATCGGCGAACTCGCCGCCGCCCACGTCTCCGGGGTCCTCACCCTCCCCGACGCGGCCGCCCTCGTGGCCGCCCGCGGCCGCCTCATGCAGGCCCTGCCCACCGGCGGCGCGATGATCGCCGTCGAGGCCACCGAGGACGAGATCACCCCGCTGCTCACCGACCGGGTGTCCGTGGCCGCCGTCAACGGCCCCCGCTCCGTGGTCGTCTCCGGTGACGCGGACGCCGCCGGGGAACTCGCCGAGACGCTGCGCGCCCGCGGCCGCCGCGTCAAGCGGCTCACCGTCAGCCACGCCTTCCACTCGCCGCTCATGGACCCCATGCTCGACGCGTTCCGCGAGGCCGCCGAAGCCGTCTCCTACGCGCCGCCCGTCATCCCGATCGTCTCCAACCTCACCGGCGCCTCCGTCACCGCCGAGGAGATCTGCACCGCCGACTACTGGGTCCGCCACGTCCGGGAGGCCGTCCGCTTCCACGACGGGGTGCGGGGCCTGGCCGCGCTCGGCGTCACCACCTTCGTCGAGGTCGGCCCCGGCGGGGTCCTCACCGCCCTCGCGCAGGACTGCCTCACCGGCGAGAACGACCGGGACGACGCCGTCTTCATCCCCGCCCTGCGCGCCGACCGCCTCGAACCGGCCGCGTTCGCCGCCGCGGTCGCCCAGGCGCACGTCCACGGCGTCACCGCCGACTGGTCCGCCGTCTTCGCGGGCCGCGGCGCCACCCGCGTCGACCTGCCCACGTACGCCTTCCAGCGCGGCCGGTACTGGCCCGAAGCGCCCACCGCCTGGACCGGCGACGTCACCGCCGCCGGGATCGGCTCCGCCGACCACCCGCTGCTCGGCGCGGCCATCGCCCTGGCCGACGGCGACGGCTACCTGTTCACCGGCCGGCTCTCGCTGGCCACCCACCCCTGGCTCGCCGACCACACGGTCATGGACACCGTGCTGCTGCCCGGCACGGCCTTCGTGGAACTCGCCCTCCAGGCCGGCGAACACACCGGCTGCGAACTCCTCGAAGAGCTCACCCTCCAGGCCCCCCTGGCCCTGCCCCCGCACGGCGGCGTCCAGATCCAGCTCGCCGTCGGCGCCCCCGACGGCGACGGACGGCGCTCCCTGACCCTGCACTCCCGGCCCGAGGACGCCGCCGACGACACCTGGGGCGAAGGCGCCTGGACCCGGCACGCCACCGGCTCCCTCGCCCCCGCCGCACGCGACGCCGCGAGCACCCCGGCGGGCGCCGACCTCACCACCTGGCCGCCGCGGGACGCCACCGCCGTCCCCGTCGACGGCCTCTACGAGCACCTCACCGCCTCCGGCTTCGCCTACGGGCCCGTCTTCCAGGGCCTGACCGGCGCCTGGCAGCGCGCCGACGAGGTCTTCGCCGAAGTCCGCCTGCCCGAGCAGGCACACGCCGAAGCCGCCCTGTTCGGCCTGCACCCCGCCCTGCTGGACGCCGCCCTGCACGCCGTAGGCATCGGCTCCCTGCTGGAGGACACCGAGCACGGCAGGCTGCCGTTCTCCTGGAGCGGCGTCACCCTCCGCGCCGTCGGCGCCCGCGCCCTGCGCGTCCGCCTCGCCCCCGCCGGCCAGGACACCGTCTCCGTCGACCTGGCCGACGAGACCGGAGCGCCCGTCGCCTCCGTGGCCGCGCTGCTGCTGCGGCCCGTCTCCCCGGACCAGGTCCACGCCGCGCGCACCGCCTTCCACGACTCCCTGTTCCGCGTCGAGTGGAACCCGCTGGCCCTGCCGGCCGCCACCACCGTCGCCCCCGGCCAGTGGGCGCTGCTCGCGGGCCCCGACGCCGAGGCCGGTGATGCAGGTGCTCTCGCCGGCACCGCGGCCCGGTTCGCCGCCGTGCTGCCCGCCGCCGCCGTCCACAACGGCCTCGCCGCGCTCTCCGCCGCGATCGAGGCGGGCGGCCCCGTACCGCAGGCCGTCGTCGTCCCCGTCGCCGCCCCCGGCGCACCCGCGCCGACCCCCGTCGACGCGACCCTGCCCGCCGCCGTCGGCGACGCGCTGCACCACGCCCTGGAACTGGCCCAGGCCTGGCTCGCCGACGACCGCTACGCCGGCTCCCGGCTCGTCCTCGTCACCCGGGGCGCCGTCGCCACCACCGCCGGCTCCGACGTGCCCGACCTGGCGCACGCCCCGCTGTGGGGCCTGCTGCGCTCCGCCCAGTCCGAGCACCCCGACCGGTTCGTCCTGCTCGACCTGGACGACCGCGAGGAGTCCCTGCGCGCCCTGCCGGCCGCGCTGGCCACCGCCGAACCCCAGCTCGCCCTCCGCGAGGGCCGCGCCGTCGTGCCCCGGCTCGGCCGAGTCCCCGCCCTGCCCGCGGCCGAGGGCCAGGAAGCCCGCCCGCTCGACGCGGACGGCACCGCCCTCGTCACCGGCGCCACCGGCACCCTCGGCGGGCTCGTCGCCCGCCACCTCGTCACCGGACACGGCGTCCGCCGCCTGCTGCTGACCAGCCGCCGCGGCGAAGGGGCCGCAGGTGCCCCCGAACTGCTGGCGGAGCTGCGCGCCCTGGGCGCCGAGGTCACCCTCGCCGCCTGCGACGCCGCCGACCGCGAGGCCCTCGCCGCGGTGCTGGCCTCCGTACCGGCCGCGCACCCGCTGACGGCCGTCTTCCACACCGCCGGAGTCCTCGACGACGGCATCCTCGAAGCGCTCACCCCGGAGCGGCTCGACCACGTCCTGCCCGCGAAGGTCGACGCGGCCGTCCACCTGCACGAGCTGACCCGCGACCTCGACCTCGCGGCGTTCGTCCTCTTCTCCGCCGCCGCCGGCACCCTCGGCGCCGCCGGACAGGCCAACTACGCCGCCGCCAACACCTTCCTCGACGCCCTCGCCCAGCGCCGCCACACCGAAGGCCTGCCCGCCACCGCGCTCGCCTGGGGCCTGTGGGCCGAACGCAGCGGGATGACCGGCGACCTCGCCGACACCGACCTGGAGCGGATCTCCCGCGCCGGAGTCGCCGCCCTGTCCTCCGCCGAGGGCCTCGCCCTCATGGACACCGCCCGCGCCACCGGCGAGCCCACCGCGGTCCCCATGCACCTCGACCTGGCCGCACTGCGCCACGCCGACGCCGACATGGTCCCCGCCCTGCTGCGCGGCCTGGTCCGCCCCGCCGCGCGCCGGGCCGCCGCCCAGAGCGCCGCACCCGCCGACGGCCTCACCGAGCGGCTGCTGCCGCTGACCGCCGCCGAACGCGACCGGCTGCTGCTGGCCACCGTTCGCGTCCAGGTCGCCGCCGTCCTCGGCTTCCCCGGCCCCGACGCCGTCGACCCCGGCCGCGCCTTCAAGGAACTCGGCTTCGACTCCCTCACCGCCGTCGAGCTGCGCAACCGCCTCGGCTCGGCCACCGGCGTCCGGCTGCCCGCCACCCTCGTCTTCGACTACCCCACCCCGAACGCCCTCGCCGCGTTCCTGCGCACCGAACTCCTCGGCGACCAGGCCGCCCAGGCCCCGGCCGCCACCGCCGCCGCCACCCGCGCCGTCGCCGACGAGCCCATCGCCATCGTCGCCATGAGCTGCCGCTACCCCGGCGGCGTCAGCACCCCCGAGGAGCTGTGGCAGCTCGTCGCCGGCTCCGCCGACGCGATCTCGCCGTTCCCCGCCGACCGCGGCTGGAACCTCGACGCGCTGTACGACTCCGACCCCGGCCGCGCCGGGACCTCGTACACCCGCGAGGGCGGCTTCCTGCACGACGCCGCCGACTTCGACCCGGACGTCTTCGGCATCAACCCGCGCGAGGCCCTGGCCATGGACCCGCACCAGCGGCTCCTGCTGGAAACCTCCTGGGAGGCCTTCGAACGCGCCGGGATCGACCCGGCCACCGTCCGCGGCAGCCGCACCGGCGTCTTCGCCGGCGTCATGTACCACGACTACCTGACCCGGCTCCCGGCCGTCCCCGAGGGCCTGGAGGGCTACCTCGGCACCGGCACCGCCGGCAGCGTCGCCTCCGGCCGCATCTCCTACACCTTCGGCCTGGAGGGCCCGGCCGTCACCATCGACACGGCCTGCTCCTCCTCCCTGGTCGCCCTGCACCTGGCCGCGCAGGCCCTGCGCAGCGGCGAATGCGACATGGCCCTCGCCGGCGGCGTCACCGTCATGTCCACCCCGGACACCTTCATCGACTTCAGCCGTCAGCGCGGCCTGTCCACCGACGGCCGCTGCAAGTCCTTCTCCGCCGACGCCGACGGCACCGGCTGGGCCGAAGGCGCCGGCATGATCCTCGTCGAGCGGCTCTCCGACGCCCGCCGCAACGGCCACCCGGTCCTCGCCGTCGTCCGCGGCACCGCCGTCAACCAGGACGGTGCCTCCAACGGCCTCACCGCCCCCAACGGGCCCTCCCAGCAGCGCGTCATCCGCGAGGCCCTCGCCCACGCCGGGCTGACCACCGCCGACGTGGACGCCGTCGAGGCACACGGCACCGGCACCACCCTCGGCGACCCCATCGAGGCACAGGCCCTGCTCGCCACCTACGGTCAGGACCGCCCCGCGGACCGGCCGCTGCGCCTGGGCTCCATCAAGTCCAACATCGGCCACACGCAGGCCGCGGCGGGCGCCGCCGGCATCATCAAGATGGTGCTCGCGATGCGCCACGGCGTGCTGCCCGCGTCCCTGCACATCGGCGAGCCGTCCCCGCACATCGACTGGACCGCCGGCGCGGTCGAGCTGCTGACGGAGTCCGCCGCCTGGCCCGAGACGGACCGCCCGCGCCGCGCGGGCATCTCCTCCTTCGGCGTCAGCGGCACCAACGCGCACGTCATCATCGAGCAGCCGCCCGTGGAGCAGCCGTCCGACGAGAAGGACGGCGGCGAGCCCGGCGTCCCCGCCGTCGCCGGGGGCACCGTCCCCGCAGGCACCCCGCTGCCGTTCGTCCTCTCCGGACGCACCCCCGACGCGCTGCGCGCCCAGGCCGCCCGGCTCGCCGACCACCTCGCGCACCACCCCGACGCGGCCCCCGCCGACGTGGCGTTCTCCCTGGCCACCACCCGTACCGCACTCGACCGCAGGGCCGCCGTCGTCGCGCCCGACCGCGACGGACTCCTCGCCGCCCTCGCCGCCCTCGCCGAAGGCCGCGACGGCGCCCGGACCGTGCGGCACGACACCGCCGACGGCCGCACCGCCGTCCTGTTCACCGGACAGGGCAGCCAGCGCCCCGGCATGGGCCGCGAGCTCCACGCCACCTACCCGGCCTTCGCCGCCGCCCTCGACGCGGTGTGCGCCGAACTCGACCGGCACCTCGAACAGCCCCTCAAGGAGATCCTGTTCGACGAGGACGCCGGCGACCTCCTGAACCGGACCGGCTACACCCAGCCCGCCCTGTTCGCCCTGGAGACCGCGCTCTACCGCCTCGTCGAGTCCTGGGGCCTGCGCCCCGACTTCGTCGCGGGCCACTCCATCGGAGAGATCACCGCCGCGCACGTCGCGGGCGTCCTCTCCCTGCCCGACGCGGCCACCCTCGTCGCCGCCCGCGGCCGCCTCATGGAAGCCCTGCCCCAGGGCGGCGCGATGATCGCGCTGACCGCCACCGAGGACGAGGTCCGGCCGCTGCTCGCCGGACACGAGGACCGCATCGGCATCGCCGCCGTCAACTCCGCCTCCAGCGTCGTCATCTCCGGCGAGGAGACCCTCGCGCTGGAGATCGCCGCCGAGTTCGAGCGGCGCGGCCGGCGCACCAAGCGGCTCACCGTCAGCCACGCCTTCCACTCCCCGCTGATGGACGGCATGCTCGACGCCTTCCGCGACGTCGCCGCCTCCCTCACCTACCACGCGCCCGCCATCCCCGTCGTCACCCACCTCACCGGAGCCGTGGCCGGCGACGAACTGCGCACCGCCGAGCACTGGGTCAGCCACGTCCGCGAAGCCGTCCGCTTCCTCGACGGCATCCGCACCCTGGACGCCGAACACGTCACCACCTACCTCGAACTGGGCCCGCAGGGCGTGCTGTCCGGCCTCGGCCGCGACTGCCTCACCGAGACCGACGGCGCCACCGACCCCCTCTTCGTCCCCGCCCTGCGCCGCGACCGCGGCGAGGCCGAGGCGCTGACCGCGGCGATCGCCGCCGTCCACACCCGCGCCGTCCTCCTCGACTGGCCCGCGTACTTCGCCGCGACCGGCGCCCGCCGCGTCGACCTGCCCACGTACGCCTTCCAGCGGACCCGCTTCTGGCTCGAAGCGCCCGCCGGATACATCGGGGACGTCGAATCGGCCGGTCTGGGCGCCGCCCACCACCCGCTGCTCGGCGCGGCCGTCCCGCTCGCCGACGGCGAGGGCTTCCTCTTCACCGGCCGGCTCTCCCTCGACACCCACCCCTGGCTGGCCGACCACGCCGTCATGGGCACCGTCCTGCTGCCCGGCACCGCCTTCGTCGAACTCGCCGTCCGCGCCGGCGACCAGGCCGGCTGCGACGTCCTGGAAGAACTCACCCTCGAAGCCCCGCTGGTCCTCGCCCCGCACACCGCGGTCCGCCTCCAGATCGTCGTCAGTGCACCCGACCAGGACGGCCGGCGCACCCTGGACCTTTACTCCGGCGACCCCGACGCCGCCGACGACGAGCCGTGGACCCGGCACGCCGCGGGCGTCCTCGCCACCGGCGCGCCGCGCCCCGCGTTCGACCTCGCCGCCTGGCCCCCGCCGGGCGCCGAAGCCGTCAGCGTCGACGGCCTGTACGAGCACCTCGGCCAGGGCGGATTCGCCTACGGCCCCGTCTTCCAGGGCCTGCGCGCCGCCTGGACCCTCGGCGACGACGTCTACGCCGAGGTGGCCCTGCCCGACGACCGGCACACCGAAGCCACCCGCTTCGGCCTGCACCCGGCCCTCCTCGACGCCGCCCTGCACGCCACCTTCGTCTCCCGCGACGGGGACCGGCAGGCCGGACTGCCGTTCTCCTGGCGCGGGGTGTCCCTGCACGCCGTCGGCGCGTCCGCGCTGCGCGTGCGCCTCACCGCCGACGGCGACGACTCCCTCTCCCTCCAGCTGGCCGACACCACCGGCGCGCCCGTCGCCACCGTCGACCACCTGATCGTCCGGCCCGTCTCCGCCGACCGGCTCGCCGGCGCCTCCCGCACCGCGTACCACGAGTCGCTGTTCCGGATCGAGTGGGCGACCCTGTCCCTGCCGCCCGGCGCCCCCGGCGAGGACACCACCGGCACCTGGGCGGTCATCGGCGAGCCCGCCGACGTCACCGCCGAGCTGCCCGGCCCCGTCCACTCCGGCCTCGGCGCGCTCGGCGCGGCCCTCGACGCAGGCGCCCCGGCGCCCGCACACGTCCTCGCCCCCTGCCTGGCCGCCCCGGCGGAAGCCCTCACCGCGGACGCCGTCCGCGCCGCCACGCACCGGGCCCTCGCCCTCGTCCAGGGCTGGCTCGCGGACGACCGGTTCGCCGCGTCCCGCCTGGTCTTCGTCACCCGGGGCGCCGTCGCCACCCAGAGCGACTGGGACCTCGCCGACCCCGCCCACGCCGCCGTCTGGGGCCTGGTCCGCTCCGCGCAGTCGGAGAACCCCGACCGCTTCGTCCTGGCCGACCTCGACGCCGACGCCGCCGCCGGGACACTGGCCGCCGCCCTCGCCACCGGCGAACCGCAGTTCGCACTCCGCCGCGGCACCGTCCACGCCCCCCGCCTCGCACGGGTACCCGCCACCACCCCGCTGACCCCGCCCCCCGGCGAGTCCGCCTGGCGCATGGACATCGAGGACAAGGGCACCCTCGACCACCTCACCCTCGTCCCGAGCCCCGAATCCGCGGCGCCCCTGGAAGCCGGCCAGGTCCGCGTCGCCGTACGCGCCGCCGGCCTCAACTTCCGCGACGTGCTCAACGCCCTCGGCATGTACCCCGGCGACCCCGGCCTCATGGGCAGCGAAGGCGCCGGCACCGTCGTCGAGACCGGCCCCGGCGTCAGCGACCTCGCCCCCGGCGACCGCGTCATGGGCATGCTGCCCGGCGCCTTCGGCCCGCTGGCCGTCGTCGACCGGCGCATGATCGCCCCGATGCCCGAGGGCTGGACCTTCGCCGAGGCCGCGGCCGTACCGATCGTCTTCATGACGGCCTACTACGCCCTCCACGACCTCGCCGGACTGCGCGAGGGCGAATCCCTCCTCGTCCACGCCGCCGCCGGCGGCGTCGGCATGGCCGCCGTCCAGCTCGCCCGCCACTGGGGCGCCGACGTCTACGCCACCGCCAGCCCCGCCAAGTGGGACACCCTGCGCGGACTCGGCCTGACCGACGACAAGATCGCCTCCTCCCGCACCCTCGACTTCGAGAACACCTTCCGCACCGCCACCGACGGACACGGCGTCGACGTCGTCCTCGACTCCCTCGCCCGCGAGTTCGTCGACGCCTCGCTGCGCCTCCTGCCGCGCGGCGGACGCTTCGTCGAGATGGGCAAGACCGACGTCCGCGACCCCCGCGACGTCGCCGCCACCCACCCCGGCGTCTCCTACCAGGCGTTCGACCTCACCGAAGCCGGCCTCGACCGCATCCAGGAGATGCTCACCGAGCTGCTCGGCCTCTTCGAAGCCGGCGCCCTGAACCCCATCCCGGTCTCCGCCTGGGACCTGCGCCAGGCCCCCGAAGCCTTCCGCTACCTCAGCCAGGCCCGCCACACCGGCAAGATCGTGCTCACCGTGCCGGCCGACTGGAACCCCGACGGCACCGTCCTCATCACCGGCGGCACCGGCACCCTCGGCGCACTCGTCGCCCGGCACGCCGTCACCGTCCGCGGCGCCCGCCGCCTCATCCTGACCAGCCGCCGCGGCGAAGCCGCCGCCGGCGCCGCCGAACTCGCCGCGCACCTGCGCGCCCTGGGCGCCGACGTCACCGTCGCCGCCTGCGACGCCGCCGACCGCGAGGCCCTCGCCGCACTGCTGGCCTCCATACCCGCCGCGCACCCGCTGACCGCCGTCGTCCACACCGCCGGCGTCCTCGACGACGGCATCGCCGAGGCCCTCACCCCCGAGCGGCTCGACCGGGTCCTGCGGCCCAAGGCCGACGCCGCCCTCCACCTGCACGAGCTGACCCGCCACCTCGACCTGGCCGACTTCGTCCTCTTCTCCTCCGCCGCCGGCACCTTCGGCGGCGCGGGCCAGGCCAACTACGCGGCCGCGAACGTCTTCCTCGACGCCCTCGCCCGCCACCGCCAGGCCCACGGCCTGCCCGGCACCTCCCTCGGCTGGGGCCTGTGGGCCGAGGCCAGCGGGATGACCGGCGAACTCGACAGCGCCGACAAGGACCGCATGACGCGCTCCGGAGTCCTCGGCCTCTCCTCCGAGGAGGGCCTCGCCCTCCTCGACACCGCCCACCACACCGGCGACGCCCACCTCGTCCCCATGCAGCTCGACCTCGCGCCGCTGCGCCAGGCCGACGCCGCCATGGTGCCCGCCCTGCTGCGCGGCCTGGTCCGCGCCCCCGCCCGCCGCACCGCCCAGGCGGCCACCGCCGGGACCGGAACCCCGCTGGTGGAGCAGCTCGTACGCCTCCCCGAGAACGAGCGCGACACGCTCCTCCTCGACCTTGTGCGCGACCAGGTCGCCGCCGTCCTCGGCCACGCCACCTCCGACGCCGTCGAACCCGGCCGCGCCTTCAAGGACCTCGGCTTCGACTCGCTGACCGCCGTCGAGTTCCGCAACCGGCTCGGCGCCACCGCCGGAGTCCGGCTGCCCGCCACCCTCGTCTTCGACTACCCCACCCCCACGGTCCTCGCCGGCTACCTCAAGGACGAACTCCTCGGCTCCGAGGCCGCGGTGGCCGCCGCCGCCCTCCCGCGGCACCCGGCCGGCGCCGTCGCCGAGACCGACGACCCCATCGCCATCGTCGCCATGAGCTGCCGCTTCCCCGGCGACGTCCGCAGCCCCGAGGACCTGTGGGAACTCCTCGCCGAAGGCCGCGACGGCATCGCCGACCTCCCCGCCGACCGAGGCTGGGACACCGAGGCGCTCTACGACCCCGACCCCGACAGCCCCGGCACGTCCTACGCCCGCGAAGGCGGCTTCTTCTACGACGCCCACCACTTCGACCCGGCGTTCTTCGGGATCAACCCCCGCGAGGCCCTCGCCATGGACCCGCAGCAGCGCCTGCTGCTGGAAACCTCCTGGGAGGCCTTCGAACGGGCCGGGATCGACCCGACGGGCCTGCGCGGCGGACAGGTCGGCGTGTTCGTCGGCCAGATGCACAACGACTACGTGTCCCGCCTGAACACCGTCCCCGAAGGCGTCGAGGGCTACCTCGGCACCGGCGGCTCCAGCAGCATCGCCTCCGGCCGCGTCTCCTACACCTTCGGCTTCGAGGGCCCGGCCGTCACCGTCGACACCGCCTGCTCCTCCTCGCTGGTCGCCCTGCACCTCGCGGCGCAGGCCCTGCGCTCCGGTGAGTGCTCCCTGGCCCTGGCCGGCGGCGTCACCATCATCACCACCCCCGACGTCTTCACCGAGTTCAGCCGCCAGCGCGGACTCGCCGCCGACGGCCGCTGCAAGCCGTTCGCGGCCGCCGCCGACGGCACCGCGTGGGGCGAGGGCGTCGGCATGCTGCTCGTCGAACGCCTCTCCGACGCCCGCCGCAACGGACACCAGGTCCTCGCGGTCGTCCGCGGCACCGCCGTCAACCAGGACGGCGCCAGCAACGGCCTGACCGCCCCCAACGGCCCCGCCCAGCAGCGCGTCATCCGTCAGGCCCTCGCCAACGCCCGGCTGACCTCCGCCGACGTCGACGCCGTCGAGGCGCACGGCACCGGCACCACCCTCGGTGACCCCATCGAGGCACAGGCGCTGCTGGCCACGTACGGTCAGGGCCGCCCCGAGGACACCCCGCTGTGGCTGGGCTCCGTCAAGTCCAACTTCGGGCACACCCAGGCCGCCGCGGGCGTCGCGGGCATCATCAAGATGGTCCAGGCGATGCGCCACGGCGTCCTGCCGAAGACCCTCCACGTGGACGAGCCGTCACCGCACGTCGACTGGTCGGCGGGCGCGGTCTCCCTGCTCACCGAGCAGCGGGCATGGCCCGAGACCGGCCGCCCGCGCCGCGCGGGCGTCTCCTCCTTCGGCATGAGCGGAACGAACGCCCACGCCATCATCGAACTCCCGGAGACCCCGGCCGCAGCGGTCAGCCCGGCCGTCCCGGCCCCCGCGACGGCCCTCCCGTGGCACCTGAGCGCCCGCACCCCCGAGGCCCTGCGGGCCCAGGGCGAGCAGCTCCTGTCCCACCTGGAGGCGCACCCGGACACGCTCCCGGCCGACATCGGGCACTCGCTGGTGGCCGCCCGCGCCGTGTTCGAACACCGCGCGACGGTCGTCGCCACCGACCCCGACGCCTTCCGCACCGGCCTGGCCGCCCTCGCCGAGGGCCGCTCGGCGGCGGGCCTGGTCCAGGGCTCGTCGGCCGCGGCGGGCAAGCTGGCGTTCCTGTTCACGGGGCAGGGCAGCCAGCGGCTCGGGATGGGCCGTGAGCTGTACGAGACCTACCCGGCCTTCGCGGCCGCGCTGGACGCGGTGTGCGACGCGCTGGAACTGCCGCTGAAGGACGTCCTGTTCGGGACGGACTCGGATGTTCTGGACCGTACGGAGTACACGCAGCCGGCGCTGTTCGCGGTCGAGGTGGCGCTGTTCCGCCTCGTCGAGTCCTGGGGTGTGAAGCCGGACTTCCTGTCCGGGCACTCCATCGGTGAGATCGCCGCCGCGCACGTCGCGGGTGTCCTGTCGCTGGCCGACGCGTGCACGCTGGTTGCTGCCCGTGGCCGTCTGATGCAGGCGCTGCCGTCCGGTGGCGTGATGATCGCGGTGGAGGCTGCGGAGGACGAGGTCCTGCCGCTGCTGACGGACCGGGTGAGCATCGCCGCCGTCAACGGCCCGCGCTCGGTGGTCATCGCCGGTGACGAGGACGCGGCGCTCGCTGTCGTGGCCGCGTTCGCCGACCGGAAGACCAAGCGGCTGACCGTCAGCCACGCGTTCCACTCGCCGCACATGGACGGCATGCTCGACGACTTCCGCGAGGTGGTGGCGGGGCTGTCGTTCGGCGCTCCCCGTATCCCGGTCGTCTCGAACCTGACCGGTGCCCTCGTCACCGACGAGATGGGTTCGGCCGAGTTCTGGGTCCGGCACGTCCGCGAGGCCGTCCGTTTCCTCGACGGCGTCCGCGCCCTTGAGGCGGCGGGCGTGACCACGTACGTCGAGCTCGGTCCCGACGGGGTCCTCTCCGCGATGGCCCAGGCCTGCCTGACCGACGACACCGGCGCCGCCGCCTTCGCCCCCGCGCTCCGCTCCGGACGCGACGAGCCCACGACCCTGCTCTCGGCCCTCTCCACCGCGTACGTACGCGGCACGGCCGTCGACTGGTCCGCGTACTACGCCCCGCTCGGGGCCCGGCGCGTCGACCTGCCGACGTACGCCTTCCAGCGCTCCGTCTACTGGCTCGACGCCGGCCGCGCCGACGGCGACGTCGCGGCGGCCGGACTCGGCGCCGCCGACCACCCGCTGCTCGGCGCCGAGGTCCAGCTGCCCGACTCCGACGGCCACCTCTTCACCGGACGGCTGTCCCTGACCACCCACCCCTGGCTGGGGGACCACCGGGTGATGGGCGCGGCCCTCCTGCCCGGTACGGCCTTCGTCGAGCTCGCGCTCCAGGCCGGCGAGCACGTCGGGTGCGACCTGGTCGACGAACTCACCCTGGAGGCACCCCTCGTCCTGCCCGAGCACGGTGGCGTGCAGCTGCGGCTCTCCGTCGCGGCCGCCGACCCGGCGGGCCGACGCCGCAGCCTCACCCTGCACTCCCGCCCCGAGGGCGCGGACGCGGACGAGCCGTGGACGCGGCACGCCGTAGGTGTGCTCGCGACCGGGGCCGCCCCGGCCCCGCAGGGCCTCACCGAATGGCCGCCCGCCGGCGCTGAGCCCGTCCCGGTGGACGGCCTGTACGAGGGCCTCGCCGAGGCCGGTTTCGGATACGGGCCGGTGTTCCAGGGCCTGCGGGCCGCCTGGCAGCACGGCGACACCTCCTACGCGGAGGTCGCGCTCCCCGAGGGCGCGGAGGGGGAGGCCGCACGGTTCGGTCTGCACCCGGCGCTCCTCGACGCGGCCCTGCACGCGCTCGGACTGCGCGCCGCGGACACCGGCGCCGACGGACGACTCCCGTTCTCCTGGTCCGGGGTCTCCTTGCACGCCGTCGGAGCCTGCGAGCTCCGGGTACGCCTGACCACCGGCCTGGGCGGCGAGGTGGCCCTCACGATCGCCGACGCCACCGGAGCGCCCGTCGCCTCGGTCGCCGGCCTGGCCCTGCGATCCGTCAGCCGTGACCAGCTCACCGCCGCGCCCGACCTGACCCGTGACGCCCTGTTCCGGGTGGAGTGGGCGCAGACGACCGCAGGTGACGGGTCCTTCGACGACTGGCTGATGCTGGGCGAGGAGGGCGATGGCGACCTTCCGGCGGCGCTGGTGGTGCCGTGCGTGGAGCCGGCTGCCGGTGACGTGGCCGGCGCGGTGCACGCGGAGACCGCCCGGGTGCTGGGGCTGGTACAGGACTGGCTGGCCGAGGAGCGGTCCGCGGACGCGCGTCTGGTGTTCCTGACGCGGGGCGCGGTGGCCGCCGTACCGGGCGAAGGAATCGCGGATCTGGCGCACGCGCCGGTGTGGGGCCTGGTGCGCTCCGCGCAGTCGGAGAACCCGGGCCGCTTCGTCCTCGTCGACATCGACGCCGAGGGCGACCTCGCGGCCGGTCTGTCGGCGGCGCTGGCTTCGGGTGAGTCCGAGGTCGCGGTGCGGGATGGCGCCGTCCTGGTGCCGAGGCTGGCGCGTGCGGCGGTGGCTGCTGACGCGGGCGTCGAGTGGGATGCCGAGGGCACGGTCCTGGTGACCGGTGCGAGTGGTTCGCTGGGCGGGCTGTTCGCCCGTCATCTGGTGACCGAGCACGGTGTACGGCGGCTGCTGCTGGTGAGCCGTCGCGGTGAGGGCGCTGCCCTTTCCGCTGAGCTCGCCGGTCTGGGTGCCGAGGTGTCGTGGGCGGCCTGTGATGTGGCCGACCGCGATGCGCTGGCGGCCGTGCTCAAGGCGGTTCCTGCGGAGCACCCGCTGACGGCGGTCGTGCACACGGCCGGTGTTCTGGATGACGGTGTCGTCGGTTCTCTGACCGCCGAGCGGCTGTCGGCCGTCCTGCGTCCGAAGGTGGATGCTGCCTGGAACCTGCACGAGCTGACGCAGGACCTCGGTCTGTCGGCCTTCGTGCTGTTCTCCTCGGCCGCCGGTGTCTTCGGCGGTGCGGGGCAGGCCAACTACGCGGCGGGCAACACCTTCCTGGACGCGCTCGCCGCGCACCGTCGGGCCCAGGGCCTGGCGGCGACCTCCCTGGCCTGGGGCCTGTGGACCGGAGTCGGCGGCATGGGCGGCGACCTGGCCGACGGTGACCGCGAGCGGATCAACCGCGGCGGCATCGGTGCCCTCTCGCCGGAGACCGGCCTCGCCCTCTTCGACGCGGCCCGCCGTACGGACGACGCGCTGCTCGTGCCCCTCCCGCTCGACCTGGCCGCCCTCCGCGCCCAGGCCCGGGCCGGCATGGTTCCCGACCTGCTGCGCGGGCTGGTCCGCGTACCGGCGCGCCGCGCGGCGGGACAGGGGGCCACGGCCGACGGGTCCGCCCTGCGCACGCGGCTGGCCGCGCTGCCCGCCGAGGAGCGGGAGGCAGCCCTGCTGGAGATGGTCCGGGCCGAGGTGACGGCCGTACTCGGTCACGCCTCGACCGACGAGGTACCGGCCGACCGGGCGTTCAAGGAGCTCGGCTTCGACTCCCTGACCTCCGTCGAGCTGCGCAACCGCCTCGGCGCCGCCACCGGCGAACGGCTGCCTGCCACGCTCGTCTTCGACTACCCCACGCCGAGCGCGCTCGCGGCGTACCTGAAGACCGAGGTCCTGGGCCTGTCCCTGGACGAGGAGACGGCCGGCGCGGCCACGGCCGGGCCCGCCTCCGCCGGTGCCGCGCTCCAGGACGACCCCATCGCGATCGTCGGCATGAGCTGCCGCTACCCCGGCGGGGTGGAAACCCCCGAGGACCTGTGGCGCCTGGTGGTGGGTGGCGTCGACGCCATCTCGGAGTTCCCGCAGGGCCGCGGCTGGGACCTGGAGTCGCTGTACGACCCGGACCCGGACGGCAAGGGCACCAGCTACACCCGATCCGGCGGATTCCTGCACGACGCGGGCCGCTTCGACCCGGCGTTCTTCGGGATCTCGCCGCGCGAGGCCGTGGCCATGGACCCGCAGCAGCGCCTGCTGCTGGAGACCTCGTGGGAGGCCTTCGAGCGGGCCGGTATCGACCCGGCTTCGATGCGCGGCAGCCGGACCGGCGTCTTCGCCGGCGTCATGTACCACGACTACGCCACCCGCATCACCTCCGTGCCGGACGGTGTCGAGGGCTACCTCGGCACCGGCAACTCCGGCAGCATCGCCTCGGGCCGCGTCTCGTACGCCTTCGGCCTGGAGGGCCCGGCGGTCACCGTCGACACGGCCTGCTCCTCCTCCCTCGTCGCCCTGCACTGGGCGATCCAGGCGCTGCGGGGCGGCGAATGCACCATGGCCCTGGCCGGCGGTGTCACCGTCATGTCGACGCCGGGCACCTTCACCGAGTTCAGCCGCCAGCGCGGGCTGGCCGCCGACGGCCGCATCAAGTCCTTCGCCGCGGCCGCCGACGGCACCAGCTGGGCCGAGGGCGCGGGCATGCTGCTCGTCGAGCGACTGTCGGACGCCCGCCGCAACGGGCACCCGGTGCTCGCCGTGGTCCGGGGCTCCGCGATCAACCAGGACGGCGCCTCCAACGGGCTGACCGCCCCGAACGGCCCCTCGCAGCAGCGCGTCATCCGCCAGGCCCTCGCCTCCGGCGGACTGACCAGCGAGCAGATCGACGTGGTCGAGGCGCACGGCACGGGCACCACCCTGGGCGACCCGATCGAGGCGCAGGCGCTGCTGGCCACCTACGGCCGGGAGCGCGCGGCGGACGAGCCGCTGTGGCTGGGTTCGATCAAGTCCAACATGGGCCACACGCAGGCCGCCGCCGGTGTTGCCGGCGTGATCAAGATGATCATGGCGATGCGGCACGGGGTGCTGCCCCGGACCCTGCACGTGGACGAGCCGACCCCGCACGTGGACTGGGAGGACGGCGCCGTCACGCTGCTCACCGAGAACACGCCGTGGCCGCAGACCGGCCGCCCGCGCCGGGCCGGTGTGTCCTCGTTCGGCATCAGCGGCACCAACGCCCACACGATCATCGAGCAGGCCCCGGACGCGGTCGCCGTGAGCGCCGCCGCCGAAAGCGGTGCGGCGGCCCCGGTGCTGCCGTACGTGCTGTCCGCGCGGTCGGCGGACGCGCTGCGCGGCCAGGCGGCCCGTCTGCGGGTGCACCTGGAGGACTCGGCCGAGCTGAGCGTCACGGACGTGGCCTACTCGCTGGCGACCCGGCGCGCCGCCTTCGACCACCGCGCGGTGGTCGTGGCGGGCGACCGCGAGGAACTGCTGCGCGGGCTGGAGGCGCTGGGGAACAACGACCTGGCCGACGCGGCCGTGACGCGTGGCACGGTGGGCGCCGCCGGCGCCGGGAAGCTCGCCTTCCTGTTCACCGGCCAGGGCAGCCAGCGCCTCGGCATGGGCCGTGAGCTGTACGAGACCTACCCGGCCTTCGCGGCCGCGCTGGACGCGGTGTGCGACGTGCTGGAACTGCCGCTGAAGGACGTCCTGTTCGGGACGGACGCGGATGTTCTGGACCGTACGGAGTACACGCAGCCCGCGCTGTTCGCGGTCGAGGTGGCGCTGTTCCGCCTCGTCGAGTCCTGGGGTGTGAAGCCGGACTTCCTGTCCGGGCACTCCATCGGTGAGATCGCCGCCGCGCACGTGGCCGGGGTCTTCTCCCTGGAGGACGCGTGCGAACTGGTCCGCGCCCGTGGGCGGTTGATGCAGGCTCTGCCGTCCGGTGGCGTGATGATCGCCGTCCAGGCGTCCGAGGAGGAGGTCCTGCCGCTGCTGACCGACCGGGTGAGCATCGCGGCCGTCAACGGCCCGCGCTCGGTGGTCGTCGCCGGTGACGAGGACGCGGCGCTCGCGATCGCCGGGGCCTTCCCCGACCGGAAGTCCAAGCGGCTGACGGTGAGCCACGCCTTCCACTCGCCCCACATGGACGGCATGCTGGCCGACTTCCGCAAGGTCGCCGAGGCACTCTCGTACGGCGCCCCGCGCATCCCGGTCGTCTCCAACCTGACCGGCGCGCTCGTCACCGACGAGATGGGCTCCGCCGAGTTCTGGGTCCGGCACGTCCGCGACGCCGTCCGCTTCCTCGACGGCATCCGCACCCTGGAAGCCGCCGGAGTCACGACGTACCTCGAACTCGGCCCCGACGGAGTGCTCTCCGCGATGGCCCAGGACTGCCTGACCGAGGACGGCGCCCGGTTCGCGCCCGCCCTGCGCACCGGCCGCCCCGAGCCCGAGACCCTGAACAACGCCCTCGCCCATGCCCACGCCCACGGCGCGGCGGTGGACTGGGAGGCCTACTTCGCGCCCACCGGCGCCCGCCAGGCCGAGCTGCCCACGTACGCCTTCCAGCGCGACTGGTACTGGCTCGACTCGGCACCCACCGCGCACAACACCCCCGGCGACGCCGCGGGCTTCGGCCTCGGCGCGACGGACCACCCGCTGCTCGGCGCGGCCGTCGAACTGCCCGACTCCGACGGGTTCCTCTTCACCGGCCGGCTGTCCCTGGCCACGCACGCATGGCTCGCGGACCACGCCGTCCTCGGCTCGGTCCTCCTGCCGGGCACGGCCTTCGTGGAACTGGCCGTCCGCGCCGGGGACCAGGTCGGCTGCGACGTCCTGGAGGAACTGACCCTGGAGGCCCCGCTCGTCCTCCCCGAACGCGGCGGAGTCCAGCTGCGGCTCTCCGTCGCCGAAGCCGACGAATCCGGCCGACGCGCCCTGTCGCTTTACTCCCGCGACGAGGACACCCCCGCCGACGAGCCGTGGACGCGGCACGCCGCCGGTGTCCTCGCCACCGGCGACGCCCCGGCCCCGGCAGCCGACCTCACGGTCTGGCCTCCGGCCGGAGCCGAACCGGTGGACATCGACGGCCTCTACGAAGGCCTCGCCGCCGCCGGATTCGACTACGGCCCCGCCTTCCAGGGCCTGCGCTCGGCCTGGCTCCACGGCGACGCCGTGTACGCGGAGGTCAGCCTGGACGAGGAGACCGCGGAGGCGGCCGACTGGTTCGGCCTCCACCCGGCGCTCCTGGACGCCACCCTCCACGCGGCCGGTCTCGGCGCGCTCGTCGAGAAGACCGGCCAGGGACGGCTCCCGTTCGCCTGGAGCGGTGTCCGGCTGCACGCGGCCGGCGCCGGCGCCGTACGGGTCCGGCTGGCCCCGGCCGGCCGCGACGCGGTCGCGCTGGAGCTCGCCGACCCGGCGGGCGCACCGGTCGCCTCGGTCGAGTCGCTCGTGCTGCGCGCGGTCTCGCCGGAGCAGATCGGCGCGGCGCGCGGCGGTCGCCCGGAGTCGCTGTTCGAGGTCGAGTGGACGGCCGTACCGCTGACCCCGGTGTCGGCGTCGGAGCAGAGCCCCTGGGCGCTGCTCGGGGACGGCCACGCCGGTCTGGACGCGGTGGGCGTGCGCTACACGGCGCACGACGGCGGGCTCGCGACGCTCGCGGACCCGGCGCTGGTGTGCGTACCGCTGTCCCCGGTGTCCGGCACGGAAGACGTCACGGGTGCGGTGCACGCGGAGACGGGCCGGGTGCTGGCGCTGCTCAAGGAGTGGCTGGCCGAGGAGCGGTTCGCGGACTCGCGCCTGGTGTTCCTGACGCGGGGCGCGGTGGAAGCCGTACCGGGCGAAGGCGTACCGGACCTGGTGCACGCATCGGTGTGGGGTCTGCTGCGTTCGGCGCAGTCGGAGAACCCGGGGCGGATCGTCCTGGCCGACACGGACGGCACCGACGCCTCCTTCCGCGCGCTGCCCGCCGTGGTCGCCTCGGGTGAGTCCGAGGTGGCGGTGCGGGGCGGCTCGGTCCTGGTGCCGAGGCTGGCGCGTGCGGCGGTCGTGGCTGACGCGGGCGTCGAGTGGGATGCCGAGGGCACGGTGTTGATCACTGGTGCGAGTGGTTCGCTGGGCGGGCTGTTCGCCCGTCATCTGGTGACCGAGCACGGTGTACGGCGGCTGCTGCTGGTGAGCCGTCGTGGTGAGGGCGCTGCCCTGTCGGCGGAGCTGGCGGGTCTGGGCGCCGAGGTGTCGTGGGCCGCGTGTGACGTGGCCGACCGTGATGCGCTGGCGGCCGTACTCAAGGCGGTTCCGGCGGAGCACCCGCTGACGGCGGTCGTGCACACGGCCGGTGTCCTGGATGACGGTGTGGTCGGTTCGCTGACCACCGAGCGGCTGTCGGCCGTACTGCGTCCGAAGGTGGACGCGGCATGGAACCTGCACGAGCTGACCCAGGATCTGGACCTCTCCGCGTTCGTGTTGTTCTCGTCGGCCGCCGGTGTGTTCGGTGGCGCCGGTCAGGCCAACTACGCGGCGGGCAATGTGTTCCTCGATGCGCTGGCTGCCCACCGCCGGGCCCAGGGCCTGGCGGCGACCTCCCTGGCCTGGGGCCTGTGGGCCGAAGCCGGCGGTATGGGTGGCGGACTGGACGCCGAGGACGTCTCGCGTCTGGGCCGTGGCGGCGTAAGCGCCATCACCGCCGCCGAGGGCGTGGCGTTGTTCGATGCCGCCACCTCCGCCGAGCAGGCGTTGCTGGTGCCGGTGAAGCTGGACCTGGCCGCGCTGCGCGCCCAGGCCGGCTCCGGGATGCTCCCGCCGCTCCTGTCGGGTCTGGTGCGTACGCCCGCACGCCGCGCCGCCGGTACCACCGCTGCCGGTACGGACGGCGGAGCCGAGCTGCGCGAGCGCCTCACCGGGCTCTCGCCTGCCGCGCGGGACGAGGCACTGCTGGAACTGGTCTGCGGCTACGTCGCCGGGGTCCTCGGCTTCGCCGGACCGGAAGCGGTCGACCCGGCACGGTCGTTCAACGAGGTCGGCTTCGACTCGCTGACCGCCGTCGAGCTGCGCAACCGGCTCGGCGCCGCCACCGGCGTCCGGCTGCCCGCCACCCTCGTCTTCGACTACCCGACGCCGACGGCGCTGGTGGAGTACCTGAAGGACGAGCTGTGGCAGGACGGCGCGGCGGCCGTACCCCCGCTGCTCGCCGAACTGGACCGCCTGGAGAAGTCGCTCGTCACCTCGACGCCCGACGGCGCCGGCCGCGACCGCATCACCGAGCGGCTCCAGGCACTGCTGGCCGCCTGGAGCGAGGCCGGTGAACTCGCGGCAGCCCCCGCGGACTCCGACGGCCCCGACGTGGCCGAGGCACTGGAGAGCGCGACCGACGACGACCTCTTCGACTTCATCGGCAAGGAGTTCGGAATCTCATGACGCGGCAGTTCCACTCCGCCCCCTCCATCGACTCTGACCTTCTGGCTTCTGTACAAGGGATGCACGCATGAACGAGGAAAAGCTCCGGTATTTCCTGAAGCGGGTGACGGCAGATCTCCACGAGACCCGCCGTCGGCTCCAGGAGGTCGAGTCGGAGGAGCAAGAGCCGATCGCGATCATCGGAATGAGCTGCCGCTACCCGGGAGACGTCGAGTCCCCCGAGGACCTGTGGCGGCTGGTGTCCGATGAGACGGACGCCATCTCCGCCTTCCCGACGGACCGGGGCTGGGACACGGGGCAGCTGTTCGACGCTGACCCCGACGGTCGGGGCACGAGCTACGTGCAGGAAGGCGGCTTCCTGCACTCCGCCAACCGCTTCGAGCCGGAGTTCTTCGGGATCTCGCCGCGCGAGGCCGTGGCCATGGACCCGCAGCAGCGGCTGCTGCTGGAGACCTCGTGGGAGGCCTTCGAGCGGGCCGGCATCGACCCGACCTCCGTGCGCGGCAGCCGGACCGGCGTGTTCACCGGCGTCATGTACCACGACTACGCCTCGCGGCTGCGCGCCGTACCCCCGGAGGTCGAGGGCTACCTCGGCACCGGCGGCTCCAGCAGCATCGCCTCCGGGCGCGTCTCGTACACATTCGGCCTCGAAGGCCCCGCCCTCACCGTCGACACGGCTTGCTCCTCCTCGCTCGTCACCCTGCACCTGGCCATGCAGGCGCTCCGCAAGGGCGAGTGCTCGCTCGCCCTCGCGGGCGGCGTCACCGTCATGCCGACGCCCGGCACCTTCACCGAGTTCAGCAAGCAGCGCGGCCTGTCCTTCGACGGCCGCTGCAAGTCCTTCGCGGACGCCGCCGACGGCACCGGCTGGGGCGAGGGCGCGGGCATGCTGCTCGTGGAGCGACTGTCCGACGCCCGTCGCAACGGCCACCGCGTGCTGGCCGTCGTCCGCGGCTCGGCCGTCAACCAGGACGGCGCCTCCAACGGGCTGACCGCCCCGAACGGCCCGTCGCAGCAGCGCGTCATCCGCCAGGCCCTGGCCGACGCCCGGCTCACCGCCGCCGACGTGGACGTCGTCGAGGCGCACGGCACCGGTACGACCCTGGGCGACCCGATCGAGGCCCAGGCCCTGCTGGCGACGTACGGCCGCGAGCACACGGAGGACCGCCCGCTGTGGCTGGGCTCCGTCAAATCGAACATCGGTCACACCCAGGCCGCCGCCGGTGTCGCCGGCGTCATCAAGATGGTCATGGCGATCCGGCACGGCCGGATCCCGCGGACGCTGCACGTGGACGAGCCGTCGACCAAGGTCGACTGGTCCGCGGGCGCCGTGTCCCTGCTGCGCGACACCGTGGAATGGCCGGAGACCGGCCGCCCGCGGCGCGCCGCCGTCTCCTCGTTCGGCATCAGCGGCACCAACGCGCACACGATCATCGAGCAGGCCCCGGTCGAGGCACCGCCCACCGAACCCGTCGGAACGGACGCCGGTACCGACGGCGCCGAGGACACCGAGCCGCAGGCGCCGCGGCGCACCGTCGTGCCTCCGGCCCTGCCGTGGCCCCTCTCGGCCCGTACGGAAGAGGCCCTGCGGGCGCAGGCCGAGCGCCTGCTCACCCATCTGCGCGCCCACCCCGACCAGACGGCGGCGGACGTCAGCCGCTCCCTGGCCACCGGTCGCGCCGCACTGGAGCACCGCGCCGTCGTCGTGGCCACCGACCGGGAGAAGTCCCTCGCGGACCTCGACGCACTGGCGTCCGGCGACACCGTCACGGCACGGGTCGTACGGGGCGAGGCGGGTGCGCGGGGCAAGACGGCGTTCCTGTTCACGGGACAGGGGAGCCAGCGGCTCGGCGCGGGCCGCGAACTGTACGACGCCTACCCGGCGTTCGCGGACGCGCTGGACGCCGTGTGCGCGGAGCTGGACCAGCGGCTCGAACGGCCTCTGAAGGAAGTCCTGTTCGGGACGGACGCGGCTCTGCTGGACGAGACGCGGTTCACCCAGCCGGCGCTGTTCGCGGTCGAGGTGGCGCTGTTCCGCCTCGTCGAGTCGTGGGGTGTGAAGCCGGACTTCCTGTCCGGTCACTCGATCGGCGAGATCGCCGCCGCACACGTGGCGGGCGTCCTCTCGCTCGCCGACGCCTGTGAACTGGTCTGTGCCCGCGGCCGGTTGATGCAGGCGCTGCCGTCCGGTGGCGTGATGATCGCGGTCCAGGCCTCCGAGGAGGAGGTCCTGCCGCTGCTGACGGACCGGGTGAGCATCGCGGCGGTCAACGGCCCGCGCTCGGTGGTCGTCGCGGGTGACGAGGAGGCGGCGCTCGCCGTCGCGGAGTCCTTCGCCGACCGGAAGACGAAGCGCCTCACCGTCAGCCACGCCTTCCACTCGCCGCACATGGACGGGATGCTGGACGAGTTCCGCGCGGTCGTGGCGGGGCTGTCCTTCGAGGCCCCCCGTATTCCGCTCGTCTCCAACCTGACAGGCGCCCTGGTCACCGACGAGATGGGCTCCGCCGAGTTCTGGGTCCGCCACGTCCGCGAGGCCGTCCGCTTCCTCGACGGCGTCCGCGCCCTTGAGGCCGCCGGCGTGACCGCGTACGTCGAGCTCGGCCCCGACGGCGTCCTCTCCGCGATGGCGCACGGCTGCCTGACCGACACGACGGATTCCGTCGCCTTCCTCCCGGTCCTGCGCAAGGGCCGTTCCGAGGCCACGACCATCACCACGGCCCTCGCCGGACTCCACGTCCGGGGCATCGCCGTCGACTGGCACGGCTACCACGCCCACACCGGCGCCGAGCACGTCGACCTCCCCACGTACGCCTTCCAGCGCGAGCACTACTGGCTCGACGCCGGAACCCTCGGCGGGGACGTCACCACGGCGGGCCTGCGGTCCGCCGACCACCCCCTGCTCGGTGCCTCGGTGAGCCTGGCGGACGCCGACGGCCTGCTCCTCACCGGCCGGCTGTCGGCGGCCACCCACCCGTGGCTCGGTGACCACACGGTCGTGGGTTCGGTCCTGCTCCCCGGCACGGCGTTCGTCGAGCTGGCCCTGCGGGCCGGCGAGCAGGTCGGCTGCGACCTGGTCGACGAACTCACCCTCGCCGCACCGCTGGTGCTCCCCGAGGACGGCGGCGTAGAGCTCCAGATCACGGTCGCCGCGCCCGACGCGTCGGGCCGCCGGTCCGTCGCCTTCCATTCCCGCGACGACCGCGCGGACGGCGACGAGCCCTGGGTGCGGAACGCGACCGCGACCCTCACCGAGGGAGCCCCCGAACCCGCGGCGTTCGATCTGGCGGCTTGGCCGCCCGCCGGCGCGGAACCCGTCCCGGTGGACGGCCTGTACGAGGGCCTCGCGGACTCCGGCTTCGGGTACGGGCCGGTGTTCCAGGGCCTGCGCGCCGCCTGGCGCCAGGGCGAGGACGTGTTCGCCGAAGTCACCCTCGGCAGCGAAACCGCCCCGGAAGCAGCACAGTTCACGATCCACCCGGCCCTTCTCGACGCCGCCCTGCACGCCATCAACCTCGGCTCCCTCGTCGAGGACACCGGCCAGGGACAGCTGCCGTTCGCCTGGTCCGGAGTGGCGGTCCACTCCACCGGAGCGGACACCCTGCGCGTACGGCTCTCCCGGGCCGGGAAGAACGCGGTGCGGCTGGAGATAGCCGACGCCGACGGGGCCCCCGTCGCGTCCGTGGACAGCCTCGCGCTGCGCGCCTTCTCGCCCGACCAGCTCGGCCGGCCGGCCGGTGGCCACGGCGATTCGCTGTTCCGCGTGGAGTGGGCGGAGACGGCCAACGGTGGCGGGTCCTTCGACGACTGGCTGATGCTGGGCGAGAGCACGCAGGTGTTCGCGGACCTGGCGGGGCTGGGTGTGGCCGCCGTGGAGGGCGGTGAGCTTCCGGCGGCGCTGGTAGTGCCGTGCGTTGAGCCCGCCCCCACCGCAGATGTGGCCGACGCCGTCCACGAGGCCACCGGCCGGGTGCTGACGCTGCTCAAGGAGTGGCTGTCGGACGAGCGTTTCGCGGACGCCCGACTGGTGTTCCTGACGCGCGGCGCGGTGGCCGCGGTACCGGGCGAGGGCGTGTCCGATCTGGTGCACGCGGGTGTCTGGGGCCTGGTGCGCTCGGCGCAGTCGGAGAACCCGGGCCGTTTCGTCCTCGTCGACATCGACGCGGAGGGTGACCTCGCGGCCGGTCTGTCGGCGGCGCTGGCTTCGGGTGAGTCCGAGGTCGCGGTGCGGGGCGGCTCGGTCCTGGTGCCGAGGCTGGCGCGTACGGCGGTCGCTGCTGACGCGGGCGTCGAGTGGGATGCCGAGGGCACGGTCCTGGTGACCGGTGCGAGTGGTTCGCTGGGTGGGCTGTTCGCGCGTCATCTGGTGGCGGAGCACGGTGTGCGGCGTCTGCTGCTGGTGAGCCGTCGGGGTGAGGGCGCTGCCCTTTCCGCTGAGCTGGCGGGTCTGGGCGCCGAGGTGTCGTGGGCCGCGTGTGACGTGGCCGACCGTGATGCGCTGGCGGCCGTACTCAAGGCGGTTCCTGCGGAGCACCCGCTGACGGCGGTCGTGCACACGGCGGGCGTGCTGGATGACGGTGTGGTCGGTTCGCTGACCACCGAGCGCCTGTCGGCCGTGCTGCGTCCCAAGGTGGACGCGGCATGGAACCTGCACGAGCTGACCCAGGGCATGGACCTGTCGGCCTTCGTGCTGTTCTCCTCGGCCGCCGGTGTGTTCGGTGGCGCGGGTCAGGCCAACTACGCGGCGGGCAACACCTTCCTGGACGCCCTGGCCGCCCACCGCCGGGCCCAGGGTCTGGCGGGTGTCTCGCTGGCTTGGGGTCTGTGGGCCGAGGTCGGCGGCGGCATGGGCGGTGACCTGGCCGACGGTGACCGCGACCGCATGAACCGCAGTGGCGTGGGCGCCCTCTCGCCGGAGACCGGCCTCGCCCTCTTCGACGCGGCCCGCGGTACGGACGACCCGCTGCTCGTGCCGGTCAAGCTCGACCTGGCGGCGCTGCGCGCCCAAGCGGGCAGCGGGATGCTCCCGCCGCTGCTCTCGGGCCTGGTCCGCATGCCCACCCGCCGCGCCGCCGCCAAGGGCGGTACCTTCGCCCGGCATCTGTCCGCGCTGGCGAAGGAGCGGCAGCCGGGTGCCGTGGTGGACCTCGTACGTGGCCAGGTCGCCGCCGTCCTCGGCTTCGCCGGGCCTGAAGTGGTGGATCCGGCGCGGTCGTTCAACGAGGTCGGTTTCGACTCGCTGACCGCCGTCGAACTCCGCAACCGCCTCGGCGCCGCGACCGGTGTCCGCCTGCCCGCCACGCTCGTCTTCGACTACCCGACCCCGGCCGTCCTGGCGGAGTACCTGTACGCCGAGCTGCTCGGTGTACAGGAAGCGGACGTGGCCGCGGTCGCGGCCCCCGTACACGACGACGAGCCGATCGCCATCGTGGCGATGGCCTGCCGCTTCCCCGGTGACGTCCGCTCGCCCGAGGACCTGTGGCGACTCGTCCGCGACGGCCGGGACGCGATCTCGGCCATGCCCGCCGATCGGGGCTGGGACCTCGAAGGACTCTTCGACGCCGACCCGGACCGGCAGGGCACCAGCTACAGCACGGCCGGCGGGTTCCTGCACGACGCGCACCACTTCGACCCCAGCTTCTTCGGGATCTCCCCGCGCGAGGCCCTGGCCACGGACCCGCAGCAGCGGCTGCTGCTGGAGACCTCCTGGGAGGCCTTCGAACGGGCCCGCATCGACCCGGCATCGATGCGGGGCAGCCGCACCGGCGTGTTCGCGGGCGTGATGTACAACGACTACGGCACGCTCCTCCACCGGGCCCCGGAGGGCCTGGAAGGCTACATGGGGACGTCCAGCTCGGGCAGTGTCGCCTCGGGCCGCGTCTCGTACACGTTCGGCCTGGAGGGCCCGGCGGTCACCGTCGACACGGCCTGCTCCTCCTCCCTCGTCACCCTCCACCTCGCCGTCCAGGCGCTGCGCAACGGTGAATGCGACCTCGCGCTCGCCGGCGGCGTGACCGTGATGGCCACGCCCGGCACCTTCATCGCCTTCAGCCGCCAGCGCGGCCTCGCGACGGACGGCCGCTGCAAGCCGTTCGCCGCCGCCGCCGACGGCACCGCGTGGGGCGAGGGCGTCGGCATGCTGCTCGTCGAACGGCTCTCGGACGCGCGGCGCAACGGGCACCCGGTGCTGGCCGTGGTCCGCGGCTCGGCGATCAACCAGGACGGCGCCTCCAACGGCCTCACCGCTCCGAACGGCCCCTCGCAGCAGCGCGTCATCCGCCAGGCCCTGGCCAACGCCGGTCTGTCCGCCGCCGACGTCGACGTGGTCGAGGCCCACGGCACGGGCACGACCCTCGGCGACCCGATCGAAGCCCAGGCGCTGCTGGCCACGTACGGCCAGGACCGGCCGGAGGACCGGCCGCTGCTGCTCGGCTCCATCAAGTCCAACATGGGCCACACGCAGGCCGCGGCGGGTGTCGCGGGCATCATCAAGATGGTGCAGGCCATGCGTCACGGGACGGTGCCGAAGACGCTCCACGTGGACGAGCCGTCCCCGCACGTCGACTGGTCCGAGGGCGCCGTCGAGCTGCTGACGGAGTCGGTGGCCTGGCCGGAGACCGGACGTCCGCGCCGCGCGGCCATCTCGTCGTTCGGCATCAGTGGCACGAACGCGCACACGATCATCGAGCAGGCCCCGGACGAGGCCGCGGTGACCGTGGCCGAGACGGGTACGGAGCCGGTCCTGCCGTACGTGCTGTCCGCGAAGTCGGCGGACGCGCTGAGCGCCCAGGCGGCCCGCCTGCGGACCCACCTGCAGGACACGCCGGAGGCCGGAGCGGCCGACATGGCCTACTCGTTGGCCACCCGTCGCGCGGCTTTCGCCCACCGGGCGGTGGTCGTGGCCGGGACCCGGGAGGAGCTGCTCGGCGCACTGGCCGCGCTGGCGGACGGCGACGTGGCCGCCTCCGGGATCACGAGCGGCACCGTGGGCGCCGCCGGAGCCGGGAAGCTGGCCTTCCTGTTCAGTGGGCAGGGCAGTCAGCGGCTCGGGATGGGGCGTGAGCTGTACGAGGCCCATCCGGTGTTCGCCGCCGCGCTGGACGCGGTGTGCGAGCGCATCCGACTGCCCCTCGACAAGATCCTCTTCGGTACCGACGCGGAACTGCTGGACCGGACGGAGTTCACGCAGCCGGCGCTGTTCGCGCTTGAGGTGGCGCTGTTCCGGCTGCTGGAGTCGTGGGGCGTGAAGCCGGACTTCCTGTCCGGTCACTCGATCGGCGAGATCGCGGCCGCGCATGTGGCCGGGGTGCTGTCCCTGGACGACGCGTGCACGCTGGTGGCGGCCCGTGGCCGGCTGATGCAGGCGCTGCCGGGCGGCGGCGTGATGATCGCACTCGAAGCCTCCGAAGGCGAGGTCCTGCCGCTGCTGACCAGCGGGGTGAGCATCGCCGCGGTCAACGGTCCGCGCTCGGTCGTGGTGGCCGGAGACGAGCACGCCGCGGTCGCCGTCGCGAACGCCTTCCCGGACCGCAAGTCCAAGCGTCTCTCCGTGAGCCATGCGTTCCACTCGCCGCACATGGACGGCATGCTGGAGGACTTCCGCCAGGTGGTGGAGGGGCTGACCTTCGCCGCCCAGCGGATCCCGGTCGTCTCGAACCTGACCGGCGCACTCGTCTCGGACGAGATGGGTACGGCGGACTTCTGGGTCCGGCACGCCCGTGAGGCGGTCTGCTTCCTCGACGGCGTCCGCGCCCTGGAGGCGGCCGGGGTGACCACGTACCTCGAACTGGGCCCCGACGGAGTCCTCTGCGCCATGGCGCAGGCCTGCCTGACCGACGACACGCGTGCTGCGGTGTTCGCCCCCGCCCTGCGGAGGGAGCGTCCCGAGACGGCCGCCCTCACGGCCGCCGTCGCCGCGGCCCACGCCAACGGGGCCCCCGTCGACTGGGAGTCGTACTTCGCGGGCACCGGTGCCCGGAGCATCGACCTGCCGACCTACGCCTTCCAGCACGAGCGGTACTGGATCGACCTCCCGGTCGGGTCCTTCGCCGACGCGGCCGCCGCGGGCCTGCGGCCCGCCGAACACCCCCTGCTCGGTGCCTCGGTGATGCTGGCGGACGCCGACGGCCTGCTCCTCACCGGGCGGCTGTCCGTCGCCACCCACCCGTGGCTCGCGGACCACGTGGTCATGGGCGCGGTGACGCTGCCCGGTACGGCGTTCGTCGAGCTGGCGCTGCGCGCCGGTGAGCAGGTCGGCTGCGACCTGGTGGAAGAGCTGACCCTGGCCGCCCCCCTCGTCCTCTCCGAGGACGGCGGCGTCGAGCTCCAGATCGCCGTCGGGGCGCCCGACGAGTCGGGCCGCCGGCCCCTCGCCTTCCACTCGCGCGACGGCCTGGCGGCGGACAACGCCCTCTGGCTCCGGAACGCCACCGCGACCCTCGCGGTGGGTGCGGAGGAGCCCCCGGTGTTCGACCTCGCGGTCTGGCCGCCGGCCGGCTCGGAGCCCGTCGACGTCGAGGAGCTGTACGAGGGCTTCGCGGAGTCGGGCTTCGGCTACGGGCCGGTGTTCCAGGGCCTGCGGGCCGCCTGGCGGAAGGGCGACGAGGTGTTCGCCGAGGTCGGCCTCGGCGACGAGCAGGGCCCGGATGCCGAACAGTTCACGATCCACCCGGCGCTCCTCGACTCCGTTCTGCACGCCATCGGGCTCGGCTCCCTCGTGGAGGACACCGGCCAGCCGCGGCTGCCGTTCTCCTGGTCCGGGGTCGCGGTCCACTCCACCGGAGCGGACACCCTGCGCGTACGGCTCTCCCGGGCCGGCCGCGAAGCGGTGCGTCTGGAGATCGCCGACGCCGAAGGCGTCCCCGTCGCCTCGGTGGACAGCCTCGCCCTGCGAGCCTTTTCGCCCGAGCAGCTCGGCCGGCAGGTCGGCGGCCACGGCGACGCGCTGTTCCGCGTCGAGTGGCGCGAACTGATGCCGTCGGACGCTCTGTTCGGTGACTGGGTCATGCGGGACGAGGCCGACGCGCAGGTCCTCGACGATCTCGACGCGATCCCGGGTGCGCTGGTGCTGTCGTGCGGGGAGCCCGCCGCCACCGACGTGGCCGACGCGGTGCACGCCGAGGCGGGCCGGGTGCTGGCGCTGCTCCAGCGGTGGCTGTCCGACGACCGCTTCGCCGACGCGCGTCTGGCGTTCCTGACCCGCGGCGCCGTGACCGTCGCCCCGGGTGACGGTCCGGCCGACCTGGTGCACGCCTCCGTGTGGGGCCTGGTGCGTTCGGCGCAGTCGGAGAACCCGGGCCGGATCGTCCTGGTGGACGTCGACGCCGACGGCGACGTGGAGCACGCGCTCTCGTCGGCCTTGGCCTCGGGCGAGTCCGAGGTGGCGGTGCGCGGGGGCGTGCTGCTGGTGCCGCGACTGGCGCGTGCGTCGGTCGCCGGCTCCGATCCGGAGTGGGCGGCCGGGGGCACGGGCACGGTACTGCTGACGGGTGCGAGCGGTTCGCTGGGCGGGCTCTTCGCCCGTCACCTGGTGACCGAGCACGGTGTACGGCGCCTGCTGCTGGTCAGCCGGCGTGGCGACGCCGCCGAGGGTGCCGCCGGCTTGTCGGCGGAGCTCGCCGGGCTGGGCGCCGAGGTGTCGTGGGCCGCTTGTGATGTGGCCGACCGTGACGCCCTGGCCGCCGTCCTGGCCGAAATCCCCGCCGAACACCCGCTGACGGCGGTCGTGCACACGGCCGGTGTCCTGGATGACGGTGTCGTCGGTTCTCTGACGGCCGAGCGGCTGTCTGCCGTCCTGCGTCCGAAGGTGGACGCCGCGTGGAACCTGCACGAGCTGACGGCCGGCCTCGATCTGGCCGCGTTCGTCCTGTTCTCCTCCGCCGCCGGTGTCTTCGGTGGTGCCGGTCAGGCCAACTACGCCGCCGCCAATACGTTCCTGGACGCCCTCGCGGCCCACCGCCGGGCCCAGGGCCTGGCAGCGACGTCCCTCGCCTGGGGCCTGTGGGACGAGGAGGGCGGCATGGGGGACACCCTGAAAACCGGCGACGTCTCGCGCATGGCCCGCGGCGGTGTGATCGCCCTGACCGCCGCCGAAGGCGTGGCCCTGTTCGACAGCGCGTGCGCCTCCGGGCAGGCCCTGCTGGTGCCGGTCAGGCTGGACCTGGCCGCGCTGCGCGCCGCCACACGCGGCGGAATGCTCCCGCCCCTGCTCTCCGGCCTCGTCCGCATGCCCTCGCGTCGTGCGGCCCGGGGCGGCACGGCCGTCGGCGGTGCCTTCGCGCGCCGGCTCGCCGCGCTGCCGCAGGACCAGAGGCCGGGAGCGGCCATGGAGTTGGTCCGGGGCCAGGTGGCCGCGGTACTCGGCTTCGTGGGCCCCGAAGCGGTGGACCCGGCGCGGTCGTTCGGCGAGGTCGGCTTCGACTCGCTGACCGCGGTGGAGCTGCGCAACCGCCTCGCGGCGGCGACGGGTGTGCGCCTGCCGGCCACCCTCGTCTTCGACTACCCGAATCCGGCGGTCCTGGCGGAGTACCTGCACGCCGAACTGCTCGGCGGCCATGGAGCGGACGTGGCCGCGGTCGCGGCCCCCGTATACGACGACGAGCCGATCGCCATCGTGGCGATGGCCTGCCGCTACCCCGGTGACGTCCGCTCGCCGGAGGACCTGTGGCGGCTCGTCGCGGACGGCCGCGACGCCATCTCCGCCATGCCGGACGACCGCGGCTGGGACCTCGCCGGAATCCTCGACCCCGGCCGCCCGGGCGCCGACTACAGCCCGACCGGCGGGTTCCTGCACGACGCGCACCACTTCGACCCGGCCTTCTTCGGGATCTCCCCGCGCGAGGCCCTGGCCACGGACCCGCAGCAGCGGCTGCTGCTGGAGACCTCCTGGGAGGCGTTCGAGCGGGCCGGCATCGATCCGGCATCGATGCGGGGCAGCCGCACGGGCGTGTTCGCGGGCGTGATGTACAACGACTACGGCACCCTGCTCCACCGGGCCCCGGAGGGCCTGGAAGGCTACATGGGGACGTCCAGCTCGGGCAGTGTCGCCTCGGGCCGGGTCTCGTACACGTTCGGCCTGGAGGGCCCGGCGGTCACCGTCGACACGGCCTGTTCCTCCTCGCTCGTCACCCTCCACCTCGCCGTCCAGGCGCTGCGCAACGGTGAATGCGACATGGCGCTCGCCGGCGGCGTGACCGTGATGGCCACGCCCGGCACCTTCATCGCCTTCAGCATCCAGCGCGGTCTGGCGGACGACGGGCGCTGCAAGCCGTTCGCGGCCGCGGCCGACGGCACAGCGTGGGGCGAGGGCGTCGGCATGCTGCTGGTCGAACGGCTCTCGGACGCCCGCGCCAAGGGCCACCCGGTCCTCGCCGTAGTGCGGGGCTCGGCCGTCAACCAGGACGGCGCCTCCAACGGCCTCACGGCCCCGAACGGCCCCTCGCAGCAGCGCGTCATCCGCCAGGCCCTGGCCAACGCCGGTCTGTCCGCCGCAGAGGTGGACGCCGTCGAGGCCCACGGCACCGGTACCACGCTCGGCGACCCGATCGAGGCGCAGGCGCTGCTGGCCACGTACGGCCAGGACCGGCCGGGGGACCGGCCGCTGCTGCTCGGCTCCATCAAGTCGAACATGGGCCACACGCAGGCCGCCGCGGGTGTCGCGGGCATCATCAAGATGGTCCAGGCGATCCGGCACGGCGTTCTGCCCAAGACCCTGCACGTCGACGAGCCCACCCCGCACGTCGACTGGTCGGCGGGAGCGGTCTCGCTCCTGGAATCGGCGACCCCCTGGCCGGAGACCGGGCGCCCGCGCCGCGCGGCCGTGTCGTCGTTCGGCATCGGCGGAACGAACGCGCACACGATCATCGAGCAGGCCCCGGACGAGGCCGTGGTGGCCACGGCCGAGACCGGTACGGAGCCGGTGCTGCCGTACGTGCTGTCCGCGAAGTCGGCGGATGCCGTGCGCGGCCAGGCGGCCGGCCTGCGCAGGCACCTGGAGGGCGCGGCCGGGCTCAGGTCCGCCGATGTGGCGCTCTCCCTGGCCACGACCCGGGCCGTCTTCGACCACCGCGCGGTGGTCGTGGCCGGTGACCGGCAGGAGCTGCTGCGCGGTCTGACCGCCCTGGAGGACGGGGCCGCGGCCGCCGGAGTGGCACGCGGCACCATGAGCACCGGGAAGACGGCGTTCGTCTTCCCCGGTCAGGGATCGCAGTGGGTCGGCATGGCGACGGGCCTGCTGGAGTCGTCCGCGGCGTTCGCCTCGCGGATGGACGCGTGCGCGAAGGCGCTGGAGCCGTTCACCGGCTGGTCGTTGATCGACGTCCTGCGCGGTGTCGAGGGTGCGCCCACCCTCGACCGGGTGGATGTCGTACAGCCCGCGCTGTTCGCGGTGATGGTCTCCCTTGCCGAGGTGTGGCGTTCGGCGGGTGTGCGTCCGGAGGCGGTGATCGGGCACTCGCAGGGCGAGATCGCGGCCGCGTGCGTGGCCGGGATCCTCTCCCTGGAGGACGCCGCCCGGGTGGTGGCCCTGCGGAGCCAGGCCATCGGCCGCGTGCTGGCCGGGCGGGGCGGCATGGTGTCCGTACCCCTCCCGGCCGCCGAGGTCCGTGAGCGCATCGCCCTCTGGGGCGAGGAGCGGATCTCGGTCGCCGCTGTCAACGGCCCCTCCTCGGTGGTCGTGTCCGGTGAGGTCCAGGCCCTGGACGAGCTGCTCGCTGCCTGTGAGGCCGACGGGATCCGTGCCAGGCGGATCGCCGTGGACTACGCCTCCCACTCCGCGCAGGTCGAACTGCTGCGCGACGAGCTGGCCGAACTCCTCGCGCCGATCGCCCCGCGCACCGCCGAGGTTCCGTTCCTGTCGACCGTCACCGGTGAGTGGGTCGAGGGCCCGGAGCTGGACGCCGGCTACTGGTTCCGTAACCTTCGCCAGACCGTCGAGCTTGAGCAGGCCACGCGCACCCTCCTCGACCAGGGCTTCGGGGTGTTCATCGAGTCCAGCCCGCACCCGGTGCTGACCGTGGGCATGCAGGAGACCGTCGAGGACGCAGGCCGTGAGGCCGCCGTACTCGGTTCCCTGCGCCGTAACGAGGGTGGTCTGGAGCGGTGCTGGCTCTCCCTCGGCGAGGCCTTCGTCCGCGGTGTCGCCGTGGACTGGGACGCCGTCTTCGCCGGTACCGGCGCCCAGCGCGTCGACCTGCCCACCTACGCCTTCCAGCGCGACCGCTACTGGATCGAGGTGCCGGTGTCCCCGGTCGGCGACGTGGCGTCCGCCGGACTCGGCTCGGCCGAGCACCCGCTGCTGGGTGCGGCCGTCGAACTCCCCGACTCGGAAGGGTTCCTGTTCACGGGGCGGCTGTCGCTCCAGAGCCACCCCTGGCTGGCCGACCACCGGGCCGCGGGCGCCGTCATGCTGCCCGGCACGGCCTTCGTGGAGCTCGCGCTGCACGCCGCCCAGCGGGCCGGCAGCGCCTTCGTCGAGGAGCTGACCCTGGAGGCGCCGCTGGTGCTCCCCGAGCAGGGTGCGCTCCAGCTGCGGCTCTCGGTGGCCGCGCCCGACGAAGCGGGACGGCGCGTCGTGCTCGTGCACTCGCGACCGGAGACCGGGAACGGTGAGGGCGTTCGGAGCCAGGACGTGCCGTGGACCCGGCACGCCGGCGGCGTGCTCGGTGCGGGCGACGCGGTGGCCTCGCCGCCCGTAGCCGCCCCGGAGGTCTGGCCTCCGGCAGGGGCCGAGCCGCTCGACGTGGCCGACCTGTACGACCAGTTCGCCGCCATGGGATACGCGTACGGTCCCGCCTTCCGCAACCTGCGGGCCGCTTGGCGCGACGGGGACGAACTGTTCGTCGAACTCGCCCTGGCCGAAGGACCCCAGGCCGATGCCGCGCACTTCGGTGTGCACCCGGCGCTGCTGGACGCGGGGCTGCACGGCCTCGCGCTGGGCTCCTTCCTGACCGGCGGGGACGAGGAGGGGGACGAGGGCGACCGGATCCGGCTGCCGTTCTCCTTCACCGGTGTCGGCCTGCACGCCGTCGGGGCGGGTGCCCTGCGGGTGCGGCTGGCCCCCGCGGGATCCGGGGGCGTCTGCCTGACGGCCTTCGACGAGCGGGGCGAACCGGTCGTCTCGGTGGATTCGCTGCTGCTGAGGGCGCTCGACCCGACCCGGCTGCACGCGGCCCGGCCCACGTTCCACGAGTCGCTCTTCCGGCTGGAGTGGCCCGCCACGGCCGGCAACCCGGCCTCCCCGAGCGGACGCTGGGCCGTCGTCGGGACCGACACGTTCGGTCTCGAAGCGGCGCTGCTCGAAGCGGGCATCACCGCCGACGTCTACACCGACCTGGACGTGCTCGCGGGCGTGGTCCTCGCCGGCAAGCCGGTCCCGGACACCGTGCTGGTCCCGTACGCCACGGACCCCGCGGCCGACACCGCCGGGGCGACCCGGGAGGCGACGCACGAGGCCCTGAAGCTCGTACAGACCTGGCTGGCCGAGGAGACCCTCGCCGGTGCCCGCCTGGTGGTGGTCACCCGGGGCGCGGTCGAGGCACGGCCGGGCGAGGGCGTGGCGGACTTGCCGGGCGCGTCGGTGTGGGGGCTGCTGCGGTCCGCGCAGTCGGAGAACCCCGGCCGGTTCCTGCTGCTCGACCTCGAAGCCGGGCCGGACGGCGCCGCCGATGGCGCGGCGGCGGGCTTCGCCCCGCTGCTCGCGGCCGCCGCGGCCGGCGGCGAGTCCCAGGTCGCCGTACGTGACGGCGTCCCGCACGCCGCCAGGCTGGCACGGATCCCCACCGCCCGCCCCGAGGCGGACGGCGCCGACCTCGGCGCACCGGCGGCCACGCTCGACCCGGACGGCACCGTCCTGATCACCGGCGGCACCGGAGTGCTCGGCAGCCTGCTGGCCAGGCACCTGGTGACCGAGCGGGGAGCACGGCGCCTGCTGCTCACCAGCCGGCGCGGCCCCGCCGCCGCCGGCGCCCCGGAGCTCGTCGCGGAACTCGCCGCGCTGGGCGCCGAGGCGGCCGTCGTCGCCTGTGACGCGGCCGACCGGGAGGCACTGGCCGCACTGCTCGCGGGCATCCCGGCCGAGCACCCGCTCACCGCGGTCGTCCACACCGCGGGCCACCTCGACGACGGACTCGTACCGTCCCTGACCCCGGAGCGGATCGACGCGGTCCTGCGGCCGAAGGTCGACGCGGCCCTCCACCTGCACGAGCTGACCCGGGACCTGGACCTCGCCGCGTTCGTGCTGTTCTCCTCGGCGGCCGGCACGCTCGGCAGCCCCGGGCAGGCCAACTACGCGGCGGCGAACGCCTTCCTCGACGCGCTGGCCCAGCGCCGGCGTGCGGCGGGCCTGCCCGCGGTGTCGCTGGCCTGGGGGCTGTGGGAGCAGCGCAGCGAGATGACCGGCGACCTCACGGACGCCGACGTCCAGCGGATGGCACGCGCCGGACTGGCGCCGCTGTCCTCCGAGGAGGGCCTCGCCCTCTTCGACACGGCGTGCGCCCTGAGCGCGCCCGCCACCGGAGCGGACGCCGGAGCGGACGCCGCCGGGGAGCCCGGTGGGCCCGACGGCACCGTCTTCGTCGCGATGCGGCTGGACACCGGGCCCCTGCGGGCCCAGGCGGACGCCGGGGGCCTGCCGCCCCTCTTCCGCGGACTGGTCCGCGGGGGGCTCCGCAGGGCCGCCGCCGCCGGGGTCGCCGACGCGGCGGTGTCCGCCGCCGCACGACGGCTCGCGGGCCTGTCGGGGCTGCCGGAGGAGGAGCAGGAGCGGGTGCTGCTGGAGGTGGTGCGCACCACGGCCGCCGCGGTGCTCGCCTATCCCTCGCCCGACGCGGTGGGGGAGTCCCAGCAGTTCCTGGAGCTCGGCCTGGACTCGCTGACCGCCGTCGAGCTGCGCAACCAGCTGAACGCGGCGACGGGCCTGCGGCTGCCCGCCACCCTGCTCTTCGACCACCCGACTCCGCTCCTCGTCGCGGCCCGGCTGCGCGCCGAGCTCGCCGGAGCCCCGGGCGGCCCGGCCGGGCCCGACGGGGCGGCGGAGCAGGGCGAGGAGGAGGACGCCGGAGTGTTCGGCTCCATGCTCCGGGAGGCGGGGACGCAGGGCGCGTCGGGGCAGTTCATGGAACTGCTCATGCAGGCGTCACGGTTCCGGCCCTCGTTCGCCTCGGCGGCCGAGCTGCGCAAGGCGCCGAGCCTGGTGCGGCTCTCGCGCGGCGGGACGCGGCCCGGACTGGTCTGCTTCTCCTCCATCCTGTCGATCTCCGGTCCGCACCAGTACGCCCGCTTCGCGTCCGCCTTCCGCGGCCGGAGGGACGTCCACGCGATGGCCGCGCCCGGCTTCCTGCGGGGCGAGCAACTGCCCTCGACGGCCGAAGCGGTGATCGAGGCGCAGGCCGAGGCGGTCCTGCGGCACGCGGACGGGGAGCCGTTCGTCCTGCTCGGACACTCCTCCGGCGGCATGCTCGCCCACGCGGTGGCCGGGCGGCTGGAGGGCGCCGGGGTCTTCCCGGAGGCGGTGGTCCTCGTCGACATCTACTCGCACGACGACGACGCCATCATGGGCATCCAGCCCGGGCTGTCGCAGGGAGTGGACGAGCGGCAGGGCAGCTACGTACCGGTCGACGACAGCCGGCTGCTGGCGATGGGCGCGTACTTCAGGCTGTTCGGCGGCTGGAAGCCGGAAGCCGTGAAGGCGCCCACGCTGCTGGTCCGGGCGCAGGAGCAGTTCTTCGACTGGACCCGCGCCACGGACGGCGACTGGCGTTCCTACTGGGACCTGGAGCACACGGCCGTGGACGTCGCGGGCAACCACTTCACGATGATGGAGCAGCACGCGGCGACGACCGCGGGCACCGTCGAGGAGTGGCTGGACGCCCGCCTCTGAGGGCGGCCGGCCCGGTGACACGAAGGCCGGTGACACGAAGGCCGGGCCCCACCCCCTCGGGGGTGGGGCCCGGCCCCGTTCGCTCTGTTCGCTCCGTCAGGCCGTCACGGCCTCGGGACGGCCCGCTGGGCCCGCGTCGCGCGGGACCGCTCCAGCGCCCGCTCCCGCTCGCGCTCACGGGCCCGCTTCTTCGGCAGGCCCACCGCGACGACCTCGAAGTTCGCCTTGGTGACGTCCAGCCGGTGGAAGAGGCTGTCCGGGCCGGTCACGTACAGCGTGCCCACGCCGAGGCCCTTGAGCGACTCCACCATGCCCGGCCAGTGGATCGGCCGGTCGAAGGTGTCCAGCATCATCGCGCGCATCCCCGCGGCGTCCCGGACGACCGACCCGTCGTGGTCGGAGACCACGGGAAGGGCGGGGGCACCCGGCTCGTACGCGCCGAAGACCTCCTCCTCGGCCTTGCGGCGCAGCGCCGAGAAGGCCGCCGCGTGCACGGGCGGCCGCATCGAGTACATGGAGTAGCCGCCCGCCGCACTGATGCCGGCCGTCAGGGCGTCGAGGTCCTTCTCCCGTACGGACAGCATGTGGAAGCCGGCGTCGAGGTGGCCCGAGAAGTCGTACCAGGCGCCCCGGTCGTCGAACCCGGCGAGGATCTCGTCCAGGCGGTCCTGCGGGGTGCGGACGAAGCAGTGGGTGACCACGTCCTCGTACGCGCCGGAGGAGAAGAACTCCTCCTCGCAGCGGACCAGTTCGGCCGTCAGCCGGACCACGTCGGGGAAGGAGAGCGAGCCGACGAAGGCGGCCGTCGCCCGCTGGCCGAAACTGGGGCCGGCGCAGACGGTGGGGGAGACGCCCAGGGTGTCCACGGCCCGGTCCGCCAGCGCCATCGAGTTCACCAGGAAGGCGATCTGGAAATCGACCGAATAGTCTTCCTCGGCATCCCGGAAACGGTCGAACACCGAATAGCCGAGAGCCTCGTCGGCTTCCGCCAGACGGACCCGTGCGTACGGGTCGAGCATCAGGAATTTGCCGACCTCGGCAAAGGACGCGGGGCCCATGCCGGGGAATACGATCGCGGTGCCGGTCCGGGAATTGGTGGATTCGGCCGTACTGACCGCGGGAATCGCATCGGAATGAGTCATGATCCGTGAAATACCTTTGCTTCCGGGATGCCGTGACACCGGTCTGTTCTTTCGGTGCCATTTCGGTGTCATTGCGGTGCCGTTGACGGGAAAAGACCTCGTACCCGGGCCGGGCGCGGGTGCGCCGGTCCGGGCACGAGGCCGGAGGGTGAGATGGAGCGGGTCAGTCCTGGGCCCTGCGGTGGAAGCCCTTGATGCCGATCGTCCCGAAGATCAGGATGGCGGCGGTCAGGGCCAGCACGTCCACCCACAGCGGGATCGAGCCGGGCCCGCCGGGCGGCAGGAGCAGGGAGCGGATCCCCTCGCTGACGTAGGTCAGCGGGTTGAAGGCGCACAGCACCTGGAACCAGCGGATGTCCGCCAGCCCGTGCCACGGGAACTGGGTGCAGCCCGTGAACATCAGCGGGGTCAGCGTGACCGCGAAGACGATGCTGATGTGGCGCGGCGGGGCCAGGGTGCCGATGGTCAGGCCCACCGTGCTGCCGGCCAGCGCGCCCATCAGCAGGACGCCGAGGGTGGCGGGGAAGCTGTCCATGGGCCAGGAGGCGTGATCGAGGACGAGGAAGCCCATCGGGATCATCAGCAGCGAGGCGATCACGCCGCGCATCATGCCGAAGACCAGCTTCTCGATGGCCACCAGGGTGGTCGGGATCGGGGCGAGCAGCCGGTCCTCGATCTCCTTGCTCCACGAGAAGTCGATGATCAGCGGGAGCGCCGTGTTCTGCAGGCTCACCAGGAAGGCGTTGAGCGCCACCACGCCCGGCAGCAGCACCTGCTGGAAGCCGCCGCCGGTGAAGCCGAGTTCGCCGAGGACCTTGCCGAAGACGAACAGGATGAAGAACGGCTCCACGAGCACCTGCGCCAGGAAGGTCGGCAGTTCGCGGCCGGTGACGAAGATGTCCCGCCAGAGGATGAAGAAGAACGTACGGGTCACCGAGCGGACGCCGGCGGGCGCGGGCCTCAGCTCCCGCGGGAAGTCCGCGACCGGGTCGGCGGCGGTTGCGGTGGCCTTCTCGGCGGCTGTGGCGGTCGTCATCGCAGCTCCCGCCCGGTCAGCGAGATGAAGACGTCCTCCAGTGTCGCGGTGCCCACTTTGATGTCCTTGATGTCGCAGCTCGCCGCCGTCAGCGTGGTGATGGCGGCCGGAAGCACCGCGCCGGACGGCGCGTCGCTGTAGATGCGCAGCCGTACGGGCGCGTCCGCGCCCTCCCGGCCCGCCGGAAGATCGGGGACGTCCGCCGAAGTGCCCGGCGCCGTCGTGCCGTCGGCCGCGGCGTCCGCGGCATCGGTGGGGTGGCCCGGCTCGATGCGCTCGACCCGGGTCACCCCTTCGATCCGCTCCAGCAGCCGGATGACCTCCGCCGCACCGGTGGCCTGCGCCGGCCGCACGGTCACGGTGAGGGCGGTGCCGCTCAGGCTCTGCATGAGCGCCTGAGGGGTGTCCAGGGCGAGCAGCCGCCCGTGGTCCACGATCCCGACGCGGTCGCAGAGCCGGGCGGCCTCGTCCATGTCGTGGGTGGTGAGCACGGTGGTCACACCGCGCCCGCTCAGCTCGGCCACCCGCTCGTGGATGAACAGCCGGGCCTGCGGGTCGAGGCCGTTGGCCGGCTCGTCGAGGAAGAGCACGTCCGGCCGGTGCATCAGGGCCCGGGCGATCATCACGCGCTGGACCTGGCCGCCGGAGAGCCGGTCGCCGCGGTCCTTGCCGCGGTCGCCGAGCCCCACCCACTCCAGGCACTCGTCGGCGAGCCTGCGCCGTTCGGTGCGGCCCATGCCGTGGTAGCCGGCGTGGAAGGTCAGGTTCTGTCGCAGTGTCAGCGACTGGTCGAGGTTGTTGCGCTGCGGTACGACGGCAAAGGCCCGGCGTGCCTGGGCGGGATGGGCCACGACGTCCACGCCCTGCACGAAGGCGCGCCCCGCCGTGGGGGCCACACGGGTGGTGAGGATGCCGATGGTCGTGGTCTTGCCGGCCCCGTTCGGGCCCAGGAATCCGAAGACCTCACCCCGGCGGACCGAGAAGCTCAAGCCGTCCACCGCCGGCCGGTCACGGTCCCGGTACTTCTTGACCAGTCCGTCGACCACGACAGCGGAATCCACGGGTCGTTCAGGTTTCATTTATGCCTGCGAATCAAGCGGGACGCGGCGACGGCGGGCCGGCGGGTCCGCATGGGAATATCGCGTGACCGGCCGCGCGTCGGGCGCCGACTGAATGGGACGCGGAAATGATGTGCGTGCGCCATGTCTAGCATGAGGGACTTGGTAGCGCTCCGGCCGGACCCGCACCTAGGGGGGAATAAGGAAATGCTTAGGGGGGAATAGGGGTGATCACGTCTGGCGGTCCCGGCGAATATCCTCATAGCATCCCCGGGTGACCGCGCCGGATCAGCTCCGCTCGCCTCACCATTTTCGCGAGGAGACCCCGTGAAAGCACTCGTCCTGTCGGGGGGATCCGGCACCCGTCTCCACCCCCTGCCCGTCAACTCCCCCGAGCAGCCCCACCCCGCGGCCGACAAGCCCGTCCTCTTCCACGCCCTGGAGGACATCGCCGACGCGGGCATCACCGATGTCGGCATCGTCCTCGGCGACACCGCCGACGAGGTACGGGCGGCCGTCGGCGACGGCGCCCGCTTCGGCGTCAGCGTCACCTACCTGCCGCGCCGCCGGCCGGCGGGGCTCGCCCACGCCGTGCGCACCGCGCGGGACTGGCTGGGCGACGACGACTTCGTGACGCACCCGGGCGACGGCTTCGTACCCGGCGGGATCGGCGAGCAGCTGGAGGAGTTCCGCAGCCGCCGCCCGGTCGCGCAGGAAGTGCCGGGCAGGGCCGGGGTGTACTTCTTCACCGACGCCGTGCACCGGGCCGTCGAGGCCGTCCAGCCCTGCGCCCACGGCGAGTTGGAGATCACCGAGGTCCTCCGGTGGCTGACCGGCCAGGGCCTGGAGGTCGTATCCGGCACCGCCGGCGACCACGACGAGGCCCAGATCGCTTCATGAAGGCCCTCCGCACCGGAGGCGCCGGCCGTGCACCCGACCCGCGGGTCACGGGCACCGTCCGGGGCGCGGCTCCGGGGAGCGCGCCGCACGAGCACACCCGGCCGCCGACGGGGGAGGCCACCCCCGACGAGGTCAGCCTGATCCAGATCAGGCAGCCCGCGCTCCCGAGCAGCTACCGCATGATCTGCTTCCCGAGCTCCCGCAACTCCCCGCTGTGCTACCTGGCCATGGCCGAGCTGCTGCTGCCCACCGTGGAGCTGCTCATCGTCCAGTACCCCTCCTCCATGCCCGCCGACGAGGACCTCGACCCCGAGGCGGCCGCGTTACTGGCCGATCAGGTCTTCGAGGCGGTACGGGGCTGGGCCGACCGCCCCTTCGCGCTGTTCGGGCACCGGCTGGGCGCCGAGCTGGCCTACTCCGTGGGCTGCCGGCTGGAGCGGGAGACGTACGCACACGCGCCGCTGACCCTCTTCGTCTCCGGGCGGACGGCCCCCGGCCACCGCGGCAGCCTCGGACCGCCCGCCCTCAACTGCCGGGTCGTCGCCCTGACGGCCCACCACGACCCGCGCGCCGCGCTGGCCGGAGTCCGGGCCTGGCGGCGCTGCACCTCCGGCCGGTTCGACCTGGAGGTCTTCCCGGGCGCGCAGGGATACCTGAAGTCACACCGCCGGGAGGTGGTCAACATCGTGCACGACCAGCTGATCTCGCTCGGTGCACCGGACCCGGAGTGACCCGGGGCGGCCCCGCTGTACGGACCGCGGGGCGGCACCCACCGAACCCCCATCCCCATGTGAGGAAGGACATTGTGCGACCGATGACCGCGAGAATACTTGCAGCCGACTCGGTACGGCCCGTCGACGACTTCGAACAGGACGCCCTCCGGGTGGCCGAGGCGATCCGCGAACGCGGCATCGGCCTCGGCGACCGGGTCATGCTCAAAGCGGGCAACTCCGCGAGCTACGTGTGCGTGCTGTACGCGCTCATGCACGTCGGAGCCTCGATCGTCCTCGTCGACCAGCAGGAACACCCCGAGGAGACCCGCCGGATCGCCCTGCGCACCGGCGTCAAGGTCACCTTCGTCGACGACGAGACCCCCGTCTACCCCGACGCCGACCCCATCCACCTGTACGAGCTCATGGTGGCCGTCGCCGACCACGAGCCCACCGCCCCCGCCCTGTCCTTCGACGCGTGGGGCGAACTGCCGGACGGCCTCATCATGTGGACCTCCGGCTCCACCGGATCCCCCAAGGGCGTGGTGAAGTCCGGGGGTTCCTTCCTGCGCAACCTGCGGCGCAACGCCGACCAGGTGGGGCACCGGGCCGATGACGTCCTGATGCCGCTGCTGCCCTTCGCCCACCAGTACGGCCTGTCGATGGTCCTCATCGCATGGCTCACCCGCTGCTCCCTGGTGATCGCCCCCTACCGGCGTCTCGACCGCGCCCTGCGGATGGCCCGCGACGCCGGGGTCACCGTCATCGACGCGACCCCGTCCAGCTACCGCAGCATCCTCAGCCTGATGAACCGCAAGCCGGCGCTGCGCGAACACCTCTCCGCCACCCGCATGTTCTGCGTCGGCGCCGCCCCGCTCGACGCACCCCTGGTCGGGCAGTACGTGGCGGAGTTCGGGCTGCCGCTGCTGGACAGCTACGGCTCGACGGAACTGGGCAACATCTCCTTCGCCACCCTCGACAACCCGGTCGCCTGCGGCCGCGCCATGGAGGGCATCCGCCTGCGGATCGTCGACGAGGACGGCCGCGAGCTGCCCGCGGGGGAGACGGGCGAGATCCAGGTCGACACCCCCGACGCCCTCGAAGGCCAGGTCGCCGACGACGGCACCATCGTCTGGGCCGACTCCACCGGCTGGCAGGCCACCGGCGACCTCGGACACCTCGACGCCGGCGACAACCTGCACGTCCTGGGCCGCAAGTTCGCCGTGCACCGCATGGGCTACACGCTCTACCCCGAGCTGATCGAACGGAAGGCGGCCGCCGAGGGCTGTCCCACCCGGATCGTGCCCCTCCCCGACGAACTGCGCGGCTCACAGCTGGTGTTCTTCGTCGAGGACGAGGAGATGCGGGAGGCGGGCCACTGGCGGGAACGGCTGTGCGCCGTACTGCCCGCCTTCGAACAGCCCAACAAGGTCGTCGTGCTGGAGCGGTTCCCGCTCAACCGCAACGGCAAGCCCGACAAGAAGGCGCTGACGGAGCTGGCCGCCGCCCAGGCGTGAGCATCCCGACGGCACGGTGAAGGCGCCCCCGCCCGAGGCGGGGGCGCCTTTCGCCCTTCGTCGGCCGCGTCCCGGGCCGTCAGCCGCCGGCCGTCATTCCTCGTAGGGCAGTTCGACGGGAGCCAGCTCCTCGTAGAGGTCACCGGGGCCGGGGTTGTCCGGATGGGTGGCCCCGCCCAGGTGGTCCAGTACGCCCCACACCGCGTTCAGGGCCGTCGTGACGGCACCCTCCGCGAACCCCGCGGTCCACGACACGTCATCGCCGCACAGGAAGAAGCCGCGCCGCCCGCCGGGCAGCCCGCGCTGCATGAACTGAGTGAACAGCCTTCGCTGGTAGCGGTACTGGCCCGGCAGGTTCGACTTGAACGCGCCCATGAAGTGCGGCTCGTTCTCCCAGGTGATGGTCAGCGGATCACCGACCACGTGCGAGCGGATGTCCAGCCCGGGGTAGATCTCCGCGAGCTTGCCGAGCAGCACGTCGAGCCGCTCCCGCGCGCTCAGCGTCGCCATCTTCAGGGAGTCGTCGTTCCACGTGTACGACAGGCACATCACCCCCGGGCGGTCCGGGCCGTCGTCGAAGAGGTAGACCCCGCGCGGCATCCTGTCGGTGAGCGTCATGCTCATCACCGGCAGCCCCGTCCGCGGATCGACGTCGCGCCAGAAGGGCCGGTCGGTCAGGACGAACAGCTTGGACGAGCCCATGTAGTGCGTCCGCTCCACCGCCGTCCACAGCGGCGGGCTCAGCAGCTCCGGATCGGTCTCCACACGGTTCAGCAGCGTCCACACGTGCGGGGTGTAGACCACGGCCGGGAACCGCTCCCGCCGCCCGTCGGCGTCGGTGACGGTGAACTCCGCCCCGTCGCGCCGCACGGCGCGCACGCCGGGCCGGGCGGAGCCGCCGTGCAGGGAGGCCAGCGAGGTGCCCGCCGGCCAGTGCGCGCAGACCTCCGGCCGGTGTTCCCACAGCCCGCGCGGCACCTGCTGGGAGCCGCCGAGGATGGCCACCTGATGGTCGTCGGCCTCGGTGTAGACCACCCGCAGGATCTCCAGCAGCGAGTTGGGGAAGTCGGTGTCCCAGCCGCCGGTCCCGAAACCCACCTGCCCGAAGATCTCCCGGTGCCGGAAGGACCGGAACGCCGCGCTGGTGGCGAGGAAACCGTAGAAGGACTGGTCGTCGAACTCCCGGACCAGCCGGTTCCAGACGTGCTTGAGCGTCTCGACGTCACGCCGGCGGACGGCGTCGCGCATCGTGGCCAGCTCCGCCCGCTCCTGGAGCGCCTTCTCCCAGGCGACGGCCACCTCCTGGTAGACGTCGGGCAGTTGCTCCGCGCTGCGCACGGTGTGCCGTACGCCGCCCAGGTCCACGAGGGTGCTCGGGGTGTGCGCCGCCAGCGGGTTGGGGAACGGGCTCGTCTCCAGCCCCAGCAGGTCGATGTAGTGGAACAGCGCGCGGGCCGACAGCGGGAAGCGCATCGCGCCCATCTCCGCCACACAGCCGGGCTGCCCCGGGAAGGGCACCGAGCGCATCCGGCCGCCCACCTGATCCGCCTCGTAGACGACCGGGCGCAGCCCCAGCCGCATCAGCTCGTACGCCGCGGTGAGCCCGGCCATCCCGCCGCCCACCACCGCCACCGGCGTCCCGGCGCGCCCGGGCGGCAGGGAGCCCAGACCCGCCGGATGGCGCAGCCAGCCGTCGTAGGAGAACGGGAAGTCCGGCACGAGCATGGTGGTCGGGGCCGGGCTTGCTGATGTCATCTGGAGTACCTCTCGGGCCGGTTCGGCATCGTGTCCGGGGAAACCGGAGACGAGCCGGGCGCGGCCGGGGACGCGGCGTCGCGGCGGGGCCCGGACGGCGGGAGACCCACGCGCCGTGGTACGCCGTGCACGATCGGTCCGGTCCTCGCACGCTACGCAGCGGCCCCGGAGCCGGACAACCCCTATCGACCCGGGTGACCCACCCCGCCCGCGGCGTCGTACGGGGCCGGGTCCGCCGCGCGCCGGGCGGGTACGGCGATCGCGGTGACGACCAGGCCGCGGTGCGCGAGCCAGCGGCCGCCGAACCCGGTCACCGGCCGCCCGTCGGGGGCCGTTCCCGGACGCAGGACGCGGGCCCGGAACGTACCGCGCCGCGAGCCGTCGGCCCCGCCGTCGTCGTCCACGCGGAAGGAGAGGGCCGCGTCCTCGAAGTCCAGCTCGGTGCCCACCCAGGGGTACCAGGTCTTGTACACGGCCTCCTTGGCGCTGAACAGCAGCCGGTCCCGGCACACCCCGGCGGGCCCGGCCACCGGGGTGCGGGCCCACGCCAGCTCCTGCGGCAGGGCGATCGACTCCAGCACGCCCCCGGGCAGCGGAAGGTCGGGCTCGGCGTCGATGCCGACCGCCACCAGGTCCGTGTCCCGGGCGAGGACGGCGGCCCGGTAGCCGGCGCAGTGGGTCATGCTGCCCACCACTCCGGCGGGCCACCCCGGCACGTTGCGCCTGCCGGGCAGGACGGGCGCCGGCGGCAGCCCGAGCGCCGCCATCGCGCGGCGGGCACAGCCCCGTACGGTGGTGAACTCCTCGCGGCGCCCCTCTGTCGCGGCGGCGACCAGCGCCGCCTCCTCGGGATAGAGCACCGCGGCGCCGTCCGGCCCGAAGGCCTCGCTCGCGCACACCCCTTCGGGCAGCAGGGTCTCGATCACGTACGGGCCTCCTCGCCCTCGGTGTACGGCAGGATCTGCCGCAGCAGCCCCTTGGGGTGGCCGCGCCGGCGCCACTCGCGCGGGTAGCCGATCGACACCTCCTCGAAGCGCACCCCGTCGTACCAGGTGGTCCGGGGGATGTGCAGGTGTCCGTAGACCACGGCGGCCGTGGGGAACCTGCGGTGCCAGTCGGCGGTGAGCACGGTGCCGCACCACTGGGCGAACTCCGGGTGCCACAGCACGTCCGTGGGCTCCCGGACCAGCGGGAAGTGGTTGACCAGGACCAGCGGCACCGACGGGTCGTGCGCCTCCAGCCGGCGCAGCGTGTCCCGGACGCGGGCCCGGCACCAGGCGTCCCGGCTCGGGTGGGGGTCGGGGTGCAGGAGGTACTCGTCGGTGCAGACGACGCCCGCGTCGTACGCCCGGGCCAGCGACTCCTCCTTGGTCGTGGTGCCGGCCACCCGGAAGGTGTAGTCGTACAGCAGGAACAGCGGGGCGACGGCGACCGGCCCGCCGGGCCCGCGCCACACCGGCCACGGGTCCTCGGGGCTGACCACGCCCAGCCTGCGGCACAGCTCCACCAGGTACTGGTAGCGCTGCTCGCCGCGGGACTGGACCGGGTCCTCGCGCGGGGTCCACAGCTCGTGGTTGCCCGGGGCCCACACCACCTTGGCGAAGCGGCCGGCCAGCAGGCGCAGCGCCCACTCGATGTCCTCGGTCAGCTCGCCGACGTCACCGGCGACGATCAGCCAGTCCTCCGGGTGCGTGGGCCGCAGCGACTCCGTGATGGGCCGGTTGTCGGCCATCCCGATGTGCAGGTCGCTCACCGCGAGCAGCCGCGGCCCGGGCGCGGGCCCGGCCGAGGCGGTGGGATCAGGCAGTGTGTGCGACATCGATGTCCCAACTGACCGGCAGGTCTTGACGACGAGTTATGTTGATCTTCCGGTAGACCCGGGTCAGATGCTGCTCCACGGTACTGACGGTGATGAACAGCTTGGCCCCGATCTCCCGGTTCGTATACCCGTGCGCGGCCAGCGCCGCCACCCGGCGCTCGGCGTCCGTCAGCGTGGACACCACCTCCGGCCCGGGCCCCGGCGCCACGGAGCTCGGCTCCGGCGCCGCGACCGGCCGCGGCGGCGCGCTCTGCGGGGGCTGGTCGGCCTGGAGGCGCAGGGAGAGGTCCCGGGACCCGCAGGCCTCGGCGATCCGCCACGCCCGGCGGGTGCAGGTCTTGCCCCGGGCCGTGTCCCCGAGCTGCTCGTAGGCGACCGCGAGGTCGGTCAGGGCGCGGGCCAGCTCGTGGGAGTCGCCCTCTTCCTGGAGCAGGGTCACGGCCCGCTCCAGCAGCGCGGGCCGCTCGGCCAGCGGCCGGGCGCCCGCCAGTACCCGCAGGGCCAGGCCCCGCACCCGCTGTCCGGCGTCCTCGGCGAGCTGCTCGCGGGCGTACCGCTCCGCCTGGCCGCGGTTGCCGAGGGCCAGCGAGGCCTCGGCGACCCCGACCCGCCAGGGCGCCACCCCCGCCCGGTCCATGTCCCACTCGCGCATCAGCCGCCCGCAGGTCATGAAGTCCGTGAGGGCCGCGTGGTGGCGTCCGGTGGCGAGCTGGTGCCTGCCACGCGCGTAGACGTAGTGCAGTCCGTAGCGGGTGAGCAGCATCTGCTCCGGCACCGGGTGGTCCACCAGCGCCGCCGCCGCCTCGTGGTCGCCCATGGCGGTCCGTGCCTCTATGAGGGCCGCCAGCGGGATGCCGATGCCCACGCCCCAGCCGTGCGGCGGGAGTTGCTCCATCGCCTCCTCCGCGAGCCGCCGCGTCTGGACCAGTTCGCCGCGGCGCAGCGCCATGTGCGCGCGCATCGCCTGCATGACCGCGGTCCAGCCGGGCGCGTCGCGCTCGGCGGCCTCCTCCAGCAGCCGGTCCGCCCACAGGGTCGCCGCGCCCAGCCGGTCCGCGTACAGCAGGGCCAGCAGGCACGCCCGTACCGTGACGTGGGTCTCCTCGGTGAGCCGCGTACCGGACAGGATCCGCTCGGCGCGCTCGGTCAGCTCCTCGTCCGCGGGCCTCGCGGGGCCCGCGCTCAGGACGCCTTGGAGCGCTCCCATCGCGGCCATGACGCCGTCCTCGGCGGTGAGCTCGGGGGACTCCGCGCTCTCCAGGGCCGGGCCGAAGGCGCTGTCCAGCCGGTCCAGCAGCGTGGGGTACGTGGAGGCCAGCACCAGCCGTACGCTGCGCAGTTCGGCGGTGAGCGCGGCATCGGGGTTGCCCGGCATGCCCTCCAGGGCGTGCTGGATGGCCGTCGCGGCGTCGTCGATCCAGCCGTTCCACAGCAGGTCCCCGACGAGCCGCAGCGATTCGGTGACCGGCAGCGAGCCCTGCTGGGAGGCGGCGTTCAGCGGCCGCAGTTCCCGCGCCCAGGCGGACGGGTTGACCCGCCATATGAACTTGGCCATGCTCGCCCGGAGCTGGAGCCGCTCCCGCTGGTCCCGGGAGCAGAGCTCCGCCAGCCGCAGGCAGCGCACCGCGAACCCGACCCGCTGGGAGGCCAGCGCGGTGTGGGCGGCGTCGCTCAACACCCCCGGCGCCCAGTCCTCTTCGGGCAGGGCGCTCCCGAGGCCCAGGAGCTGCGCGGCGACGGCCACCGGCGCCGCCCCGGCCTCGTACAGCAGCCGGGCGGCGCGCCGGCGCAGCAGGGACACGTCGTCGTCGGCCAGGCTCTCCAGTACCGCCGTCCGCACCGATCCGTGCCAGAAGCGGACCCCCTGGAGGATGCCCGCCTCACCGAGGGCGGCGACCACCTCCTCCACCGTCCGCTCCTCGGCCTCCACCAGCCGGGCCAGCAGCGGCAGGGGGGCGGCGCTGCCCAGCAGCGCGATGCCCTGGGCGACCAGCAGGCCGTCGGGGCCCGTCCGGTGGACGCAGAACAGCGCGTTCTGCAGGAACCGCTCACCCGGGTGGAAGGATCCGGCGGCCGGGTCCGCGCCCCGCCGCCGGGGCGCGTTGTCTTCGAGGAGGCTGTGGACGAGCAGCGGGTTGCCGCCGGTGGCCGCGTGCAGGGCGGAGGCCAGCCGGGCGGTGTGCCCGGGGTCGGGCGCGCCCGTGGCCGTACGGGGCGCCTCCTCGGCCCGGTGGGCCAGCAGCTCCTCGACTCCCCGGGCGCTGAGGGGGCGCAGCCGCAGGCGAAGTCCCGTGCTCTGGCGCAGGAGTTCCTCCAGGACGTGCGGAGGGCTCGCGCCCGCGTCGGGGCCGCGCGTCACCATCAGGGAGAGCCGGGCGCCGGTGCCGCGCGCCCGGTCCAGGGCGTACCGCAGGCAGTGCAGGGACTGCGGATCGGCGTACTGCACGTCGTCGATGGCGATCAGGACGGGTCCGTGCGCCGCGAGCCCGGCGAGCCGGGCGTGGAAGGCCATGAGGGTCTGGGCCGGAACGAGGTCTTCGGCGCCGGCCGGCCCGAGGAGCGGGAGTGAGCCCGCGGTGTCCGTGGTGTCGCGCAGCAGTTCCTCCACCACGCCGAAGGGGATGTCCTGTTCGGCGGCCGAGGTCACCGCGCTGAGGAGCCGGACGCCCGAGTCGGCGGTCCGCTCCAGCACGCGGTGGAGCAGGGCCGTCTTGCCCGACGCGACCGGGCCGCTGATCACCGCGATCCGGCCGGGTCTGGAGGGGTCTTCAGGGGCGCTGCCGAGGGTGGCTCCGTGTGTGCTTCCGTGGGGCCGGGCGGCGCCGGACACCCAGGAGGTCAGCTTGGCGATCTGTTCGTCTCGCTCCACCAACATGGATGTGGAAGCCTCCCCGGTGAGATACGAAAACGTCGCATGTCGGTCTCATGGCATGACATGGCTATTCATTCGAGCGCCCGCGCGCAGCAGGAAGTCGGCGCCCGAGAGCGCATGGAATTGAGCGCTCACCGTTGGTCAAACGGCAGGCCGGTTCTTCCCGTTCGGCAGTTCGGACAGAACTCTATCAACATTGCTCCGCTTGCCTGCGTACGATCCTTATCTCTTGATGCGACGCAGACAGGTCGCGATCGGTTCAACCGAATCGCAGATGGTTCCGTATCGTCACGTTCGGAAACCTCAAGGAAACCTCAAATACACATGGATTCCCCTGATTCCGCTCTAGGGGTGGTCGTGCGGAGATTAGGGGTCGGAGGCGGTGGAGAAGCCGCCCGCGCCGCTCGTTTAATGGCGGGGTGCGGGCCCTTGGAGGCCCGCGCGAACCGATGACGCCCGCATCCGCGGGGCCGGGGGCGAGAGGGCACATGACGAAGAACCTCACCGGGCAGGTGGCCGAACTGCGCGAGCTGCGTGAGCAGGCCCGGCGTGGGCCCAGTGACCGGGCGACCGAGGCGCAGCACGCCAAGGGCAAGCTGACGGCCCGGGAGCGGATCGCGCTGCTCCTTGACGAGGGTTCGTTCCATGAGGTCGAGCAGTTGCGCCGGCACCGGGCGACCGGGTTCGGTCTGGAGGGCAAGAAGCCTTACACCGATGGTGTGATCACGGGGTGGGGGAAGGTCGAGGGCCGGACGGTCTTCGTCTACGCGCATGACTTCCGTATCTTCGGTGGCGCGCTGGGTGAGGCGCACGCGACGAAGATCCACAAGATCATGGA
>NZ_BMVE01000008.1 GCF_014650555.1 Streptomyces goshikiensis
GCGTACGCCTTCGTCGTCACCTCGCCCGCGATGTGCACGAGACCGGTGGTGATGAGGGTCTCCACGGCCACGCGAGAGGTGGGGTCCTCGGTGAGGAGCGCGTCGAGGATCGTGTCGCTGATCTGGTCAGCGATCTTGTCGGGGTGGCCCTCGGTCACGGACTCCGAGGTGAACAGGCGGCGGGACACATCGCTCCCTGGGGTTGCAGCGGCTGCTGGCTGATCATTTGGCGGAACCACATCGGAGGCTGCGCCCGATCACGTTCCGGGTGCAGTTTATCGGTCCGCACCGTTTGCCGGACCACCCGTCTCGCCTTGTGGGAGACGTGTGACCTGCGGCACTCCATTCTGACGCACGGAATTGCCGGGGAGAAGGGCGCCACTCAGGCGGTTCGGCGGGCGAGTCGCGCGGCGACCCGATCCCAAATGGCGTCCGCCAGGGCTTCCTTCGGACCATGGGCGACCGGCGTCTCGGTCCCGTCGGATGCCAGGATGACCGCTTCGTTCTCCTCGGAACCGAAGGTCTTGGTCTCGCCGACCTCATTGACCACGAGAAGATCACATCCCTTGCGGGCGAGTTTGGTCCGCCCGTTCGCCAGGACGTCGTCCGTCTCGGCGGCGAATCCGACGACGATCTGGCCCTCCCTCGCCCGTTCGGCCGAGATCTCCGCAAGGATGTCCGGATTTCTCACAAGGTTCACCGGGGCCGGCTCCTGGCCGTCCTTCTTCTTGATCTTGCCGTCGGCGTAGACGGCGGGCCGGAAGTCGGCCACGGCCGCCGCCATCACCACGGCGTCCGCGTCGCCGGCCGCCCCCAGCACCGCCTCCCGCAGCTGGAGGGCCGTCCCCACCCGTACGACGTCCACCCCGGCGGGGTCGGGCAGCGCGGTGTTGGCTGCCACCAGCGTGACCCGGGCGCCGCGGGCGGCGGCGGTGCGGGCCAGGGCGTAGCCCTGCTTGCCGGAGGAGCGGTTGCCGAGGAAGCGGACGGGGTCGAGCGGCTCCCGGGTGCCGCCCGCGCTGATCACGACGTGGCGGCCGGCCAGGTCGGGCCCGGCCGCGCCGCGCGCGAGGACCCTGCGGCAGACCTCGTAGATCTCCTCGGGGTCGGGCAGCCGCCCCTTGCCGGTGTCCTTGCCGGTCAGCCGGCCGACGGCGGGCTCGATGACGACGGCGCCCCGGCGGCGCAGCGTGGCCACGTTCTCCTGGGTGGCGGGATGCTCCCACATCTCGGTGTGCATCGCGGGCGCGAAGACCACCGGGCAGCGGGCGGTGAGCAGGGTGTTGGTGAGGAGGTCGTCGGCCAGTCCGTGGGCGGCCTTGGCCAGCATGTCGGCGGTGGCCGGGGCGACGACGACGAGGTCGGCGCCCTGCCCGATGCGGACGTGCGGGACCTCGTGGACGGTCTCCCACACCTGGGTGCCGGCCGGGTTCCCGGACAGCGCGGCCCAGGTGGCCTCGCCCACGAAGTTCAGGGACGCCGCCGTGGGGACCACCCGTACCTCGTGCCCGGACTCGGTGAGCCGGCGCAGCAGCTCGCACGCCTTGTAGGCGGCGATGCCGCCGCTGACTCCGAGCACGACCTTCGGCTTACCCACCGCACACGCCCTCTCTCACTGATCGTCGTACGTGTCTATGACACACCACAGGCCCGGCAGATGTTCTGCCGGGCCTGTGGTGAAAGGATTTCTCGGTGCCTTACTGGGCCGGGGCCTCGATGGCCTCGGAGGTCAGCAGACCCGCGTTGATCTCGCGCAGCGCGATCGAGAGCGGCTTCTCGTGGACGTGGGTGTCCACCAGCGGGCCGACGTACTCAAGCAGGCCCTCACCGAGCTGCGAGTAGTACGCGTTGATCTGACGCGCACGCTTGGCCGCGTAGATCACGAGGCTGTACTTCGAGTCCGTGGCCTCGAGCAGCTCGTCGATCGGCGGGTTGATGATGCCCTCGGGCGCGGTGATGGAAGAGGACACGCTCTACCTTCCGAAGAATGGGTGAATGATCAAGCATTGACCGAAATGAACAACGATCAACGATCAGACAACTTCCATCAAGGCTAGCAGCTCGCGCGCCACGTCCTCGACGGAGGTGTTGACCAGGGTGGTGTCGAACTCGGACTCGGCAGCGAGTTCGACCTTGGCGGACTCCAGACGGCGCTGGATGACCTCCGGTGATTCGGTGCCCCGGCCGGTGAGCCGGCGGACCAGCTCGTCCCAGCTCGGCGGCGCCAGGAAGACGAGCTGGGCCTCGGGCATCGACTCGCGGACGAGCCGGGCGCCCTGGAGGTCGATCTCCAGCAGGACCGGCTCGCCGTTGTCCAGGCGCTCCAGCACCGCGCCGCGCGGAGTGCCGTAGCGGTTGCCCGCGAACTCGGCCCACTCCAGCAGCTCGCCGTTGGCGATCAGCTTGTCGAACTCGTCGTCGTTGACGAAGAAGTAGTGGACTCCGTGTCGCTCACCGGGCCGCGGCTTGCGGGTGGTGGCCGACACCGAGAGCCATACCTCCGGGTGGACCTTGCGCATATGCGCGACGACCGTGCTCTTGCCGACACCCGAAGGGCCGGAGAGCACGGTCAGCCGCGGACGAACCTCTGCTGCCATAGAGCGATTATCCAGCTTCTCGGGACTGCCTGAGAACGCCGGGAGAACTTCAGGCGACGCGTCAGCCGGCGGGAGTGCCGAACTCACGCTCCAGAGAGGCGATCTGATTGGAGCCGAGACCTCGGACACGCCGGGATTCGGAGATGCCGAGGCGCTCCATGATCTGCTTGGCGCGGACCTTGCCCACGCCGGGCAGAGACTCCAGCAGGGCGGAGACCTTCATCTTGCCGATGACGTCGTTCTCCTGGCCCGTCTTGATGACCTCTTGGAGCGAAGCGCCGGAGTGCTTGAGTCGATTCTTCACCTCGGCCCGCTCCCGGCGAGCCGCGGCGGCCTTTTCGAGCGCGGCTGCGCGCTGTTCAGGGGTAAGGGGCGGAAGAGCCACGCCTACGTCACCTCGGATGTCGAACTGTCGGATACGGACCGGTGGGGAGCCCGAAGGCACCACACCGGGCGAGCCCCCGAACAGCGCCGATAATCGCTCGCTGCTCGTTCACTCTGCTCGGAGACTAGCGTCCAAGGCCGCTCCAGTCAGCGAGAACGGACGAAAAGTCCTGGTCAGCCTCCACTGAACCGTACATCACGGACAAATCACCCCGGTTTTGTCCGGTGAAAGACGTTCGAATTTCGTCAAGAGGTGCGACACGCTCCTCCGGAGAGGCCTCCGGAGGCTCCTCCGGAGGAGCGGATCGGCACTCCGATCAGGCCGAAACGGCCTTGCGGATCTCCTCGGCGAAGCCGGCGGCCGACGCGCGGAGCGCGGCCGCGTCCGGACCGTGCTTCAGGACGCCCCGCGAGACGTTCGGGACGACGTTGCGCACGGCCGCGCCGAAGACCGCCGGCAGATCGGCCGCAGTGGCGCCCTGGGCGCCGATGCCGGGGGCCAGCAGCGGGCCGTTGATGTCCAGGTCGAAGGAGGACAGGTCGCCGAGCGTGGCGCCGACCACGGCCCCGAAGGAGCCCATCGGAACGGCGCCCTCGTTCTCCGCCGCGAGGTGCGCCAGCATCGTCGCGCCGATCGAGCGTCCGTCCTCCCGTACGGCGCGCTGGACCTCGGCGCCCTCCGGGTTGGAGGTGAGGGCGAGGACGAACAGGCCCGCGCCGGACTCGCGCGCCAGCTCCACGGCCGGGGCGAGCGAGCCGTAGCCCAGGTACGGGGAGACCGTCAGGGCGTCCGAGAACAGCGGCGAGGAGGGCGACAGGAACGTCTCGGCGTACGCGGCCATGGTCGAGCCGATGTCGCCGCGCTTGGCGTCCATCACGACGAGCGCGCCCGCCGCGCGGGCGTCGGCGACGGTCCGCTCCAGCACGGCGATGCCGCGCGATCCGAACCGCTCGAAGAAGGCGGCCTGTGGCTTGAACACCGCGACCTCCTGCGCCAGGGCCTCGACGACCGTGCGGGAGAAGGCCTCCAGCCCCGCGATGTCGTCGCTGAGGCCCCAGGAGGCCAGCAGGGCCGCGTGCGGGTCGATGCCCACGCAGAGCGGGCCACGGGAGTCCATCGCCTCGCGGAGGCGGGTGCCGAACGGGGTCACGGTCACTGCGCGGCCTTTCGGGTCTCGGCGCCCACCGCTTCGGCGAGGGTCGCGTACGGGCTGTCGGCCAGGCGCGCGGCCAGGCCCTTGTGGATCGCGCGGGCGTAGAACGGGCCCTCGTAGATGAAGGCGCTGTAGCCCTGGACCAGGCTCGCGCCGGCCAGGATCCGCTGCCAGGCGTCCTCGGCGTTCTCGACGCCCCCGACGCCCACGAGGACCAGGCGGTCCCCCACGCGGGCGTACAGGCGCCTCAGGACCTCCAGGGAGCGCTCCTTGACCGGCGCTCCGGAGAGCCCGCCGGTCTCCTTGACGAGCGAGGGGTCGGACTTCAGCCCCAGGCCCTCGCGGGCGATGGTGGTGTTGGTCGCGATGATGCCGTCCAGGCCCAGCTCCAGGGCGAGGTCCGCGACGGCGTCGACGTCCTCGTCGGCGAGGTCCGGCGCGATCTTGACGAGCAGCGGGACCCGGCGGTCCGTGACGGTGCGGTCGGCGGCCTCGCGGACGGCCGTCAGCAGCGGCCGCAGCGACTCGGTGGCCTGGAGGTTGCGCAGGCCCGGGGTGTTCGGCGAGGAGACGTTGACCACGAGGTAGTCGGCGTGGCGGGCCAGCCGCTCCGTGGAGGCGACGTAGTCCCCCACGGCCTCCTCCTCGGGCACGACCTTGGTCTTGCCGATGTTGACGCCCACGACCGTCTTGAAGACGGCCTTGCGGGCCGCCAGACGGGCCGCCACGGCCTCGGAACCCTCGTTGTTGAATCCCATGCGGTTGATCAGCGCGCGGTCCGGCACGAGCCGGAACAGCCGCTTCTTCGGGTTGCCCGGCTGGGCCTGCGCGGTGACCGTGCCGATCTCGACGTGGTCGAAGCCGAGCATCGCCATGCCGTCGATCGCGACGGCGTTCTTGTCGAAGCCGGCCGCGAGCCCGAAGGGGCCGTGCATCCGCAGCCCGAGGGCCTCGGTGCGCAGCTCCTCGTACCGGGGGGCGAGGGCCGCCGCCACGAAGGTGCGCAGCACGGGGGTGCGGGCCGCGCCGCGGATCCAGCGGAAGGCCGCGTAGTGGGCCCGCTCCGGGTCCATCCGCTTGAAGACCAGGTTGAAGAACAGTTCGTACATGTCGAGAAGATCCCTTGTGCGCTCATGACGAGGGGGACACCGACGCGCGTCGCGCGTCCGTGTCCCCCTCCTCGTACGGGCTGCTAGTCGCGGGCCGCGGTCAGGTGTTCCGCGTGCTCCTGGAGCGAGCGGACGCCCACGTCGCCGCGGTTGAGCGCGTCGATGCCCTGGACGGCGGCGGCGAGCGCCTGGACCGTGGTCAGGCAGGGGACGCTGCGCGCCACGGCCGCGGTACGGATCTCGTAGCCGTCGAGGCGGCCGCCGGTGCCGTACGGGGTGTTGACGATCAGGTCGACCTGGCCGTCGTGGATGAGCTGGACGATGGTCTTCTCGCCGTCGGGGCCCTCGCCCTCGCTGAGCTTGCGCACGACGGTGGCGTTGATGCCGTTGCGGCGCAGGACCTCGGCGGTGCCGGAGGTGGCCATCAGCTCGAAGCCGTGGGCGACGAGCTCGCGCGCCGGGAAGATCATCGAGCGCTTGTCGCGGTTGGCGACGGAGATGAACGCGCGGCCCTTGGTGGGCAGCGGGCCGTAGGCACCGGCCTGCGACTTGGCGTACGCCGTGCCGAAGACGGTGTCGATGCCCATGACCTCGCCGGTGGAGCGCATCTCCGGGCCGAGGACGGTGTCCACGCCGCGGCCCTGGATGTCGCGGAAGCGCGACCAGGGCATGACGGCTTCCTTGACGGAGATCGGCGCGTCGAGCGGCAGGGTGCCGCCGTCGCCGGTCTTGGGCAGCATGCCCTCTTCGCGCAGCTCGGCGATGGTGGTGCCGAGCGAGATGCGGGCGGCGGCCTTCGCGAGCGGGACAGCGGTCGCCTTCGAGGTGAAGGGGACCGTCCGGGAGGCGCGCGGGTTGGCCTCCAGGACGTAGAGGATGTCGCCCGCCATCGCGAACTGGATGTTGATCAGGCCGCGGACGCCGACGCCCTTGGCGATGGCCTCGGTGGAGGCGCGCAGGCGCTTGATGTCGTAGCCGCCGAGGGTGATCGGGGGCAGGGCGCAGGCGGAGTCGCCGGAGTGGATGCCGGCTTCCTCGATGTGCTCCATGACGCCGCCGAGGTAGAGCTCGGTGCCGTCGTAGAGGGCGTCGACGTCGATCTCGATCGCGTCGTCGAGGAAGCGGTCGACCAGCACGGGGCGGGTCGGGGAGATCTCGGTGGACTCCGCGATGTACGAGGACAGCCGGTCCTCGTCGTAGACGATCTCCATGCCGCGGCCGCCGAGCACGTACGAGGGGCGGACCAGGACCGGGTAGCCGATCTCGTCGGCGATGGCCTTGGCGCCCGCGAAGGTGGTGGCGGTGCCGTGCTTGGGGGCCGGCAGGCCGGCGTCGGCGAGGACCTGGCCGAAGGCGCCGCGGTCCTCGGCGGCGTGGATGGCCTCGGGCGAGGTGCCGACGACGGGGACGCCGTTGTCCTTGAGCGCCTGGGCGAGACCGAGGGGGGTCTGGCCGCCGAGCTGGACGACGACACCGGCGATGGGGCCGGCCAGCGACTCGGCGTGGACGATCTCCAGCACGTCTTCGAGCGTCAGCGGCTCGAAGTACAGGCGGTCGGAGGTGTCGTAGTCCGTCGAGACGGTCTCCGGGTTGCAGTTGACCATCACGGTCTCGTAGCCGGCGTCGCTGAGGGCGAAGGAGGCGTGGACGCAGGAGTAGTCGAACTCGATGCCCTGGCCGATGCGGTTCGGGCCGGAGCCCAGGATGATCACCGCGGGCTTGGTGCGGGGCGCGACCTCGGACTCCTCGTCGTACGAGGAGTAGAAGTACGGGGTCTTCGCGGCGAACTCGGCGGCGCAGGTGTCGACCGTCTTGTAGACCGGGCGGACGCCGAGGGCGTGGCGGACCTCGCGGACGACGTCCTCGCGCAGGCCGCGGATCTCGGCGATCTGGGCGTCGGAGAAGCCGTGCCGCTTGGCCTCGGCGAGGAGCTCGGGGTCGAGCTTCTCGGCGGCGGCGAGCTCGTCGGCGATCTCCTTGATCAGGAAGAGCTGGTCGACGAACCAGGGGTCGATCTTCGTGTACTCGAAGACCTCTTCCTGGGTGGCGCCGGCGCGGATGGCCTGCATGACGGTGTTGATGCGGCCGTCGGTCGGGCGGACCGCGGTGGCCAGCAGCTCGGCCTTGTCCCCGGGGTCTCCGACGAAGGTGAACTGCGAGCCCTTCTTCTCCAGGGACCGCAGGGCCTTCTGGAGGGCCTCGGTGAAGTTGCGGCCGATGGCCATGGCCTCGCCCACGGACTTCATCGTGGTGGTGAGGGTGGCGTCGGCCAGCGGGAACTTCTCGAAGGCGAAGCGCGGGGCCTTGACGACGACGTAGTCGAGGGACGGCTCGAAGGAGGCCGGCGTCTTCTCGGTGATGTCGTTGGGGACCTCGTCGAGGGTGTAGCCGATGGCCAGCTTGGCGGCGATCTTGGCGATCGGGAAGCCGGTGGCCTTCGAGGCGAGCGCCGAGGAGCGCGAGACGCGCGGGTTCATCTCGATGACGATGACGCGGCCGTCGGCCGGATCGATCGCGAACTGGATGTTGCAGCCGCCGGTGTCGACGCCGACCTCGCGGATGATCGCGATGCCGATGTCGCGCAGCCGCTGGTACTCGCGGTCGGTGAGCGTCATGGCCGGGGCGACGGTGATGGAGTCACCGGTGTGGACGCCCATCGGGTCGAAGTTCTCGATGGAACAGACGACGACGACGTTGTCCTTGGTGTCGCGCATCAGCTCCAGCTCGTACTCCTTCCAGCCGAGGATGGACTCCTCCAGGAGCACCTCGGTGGTCGGGGAGAGCGTGAGGCCCTGGCCGGCGATGCGGCGCAGCTCTTCCTCGTCGTGGGCGAAGCCGGAGCCGGCGCCGCCCATGGTGAAGGAGGGGCGCACGACGACGGGGTAGCCGCCGAGGGTGTCGACGCCCTTGATGACGTCGTCCATCGTGTGGCAGATGACCGAGCGGGCGGACTCGCCGTAGCCGATCTTGGCCTTGACGGCCTCGACGACGCCCTTGAAGAGGTCGCGGTCCTCGCCCTTGTTGATGGCCTCGACGTTGGCGCCGATGAGCTCGACGCCGTACTTCTCCAGCACGCCCTGCTCGTGCATGGAGATGGCGGTGTTGAGCGCGGTCTGGCCGCCGAGGGTGGGGAGCAGCGCGTCGGGGCGCTCCTTCGCGATGATCTTCTCGACGAACTCGGGGGTGATCGGCTCGACGTACGTGGCGTCGGCGATCTCCGGGTCGGTCATGATCGTCGCGGGGTTGGAGTTGACCAGGATGACCCGCAGGCCCTCGGCCTTGAGGATGCGGCAGGCCTGGGTGCCGGAGTAGTCGAACTCCGCGGCCTGGCCGATGACGATCGGGCCGGAGCCGATGACCAGGACGGACTGGATATCGGTGCGCTTAGGCACGCTCGGCCTCCATCAGATTCACGAAACGGTCGAAGAGGTACGCGGCGTCGTGCGGGCCGGCGGCCGCCTCGGGGTGGTACTGGACGGAGAAGGCCGGCTGGTCGAGCAGCTGGAGGCCTTCGACGACCTGGTCGTTCAGGCAGACGTGGGAGACCTCGGCGCGCCCGTAGGCGGTGTCCGAGACCTTGTCGAGGGGCGCGTCGACGGCGAAGCCGTGGTTGTGCGCGGTGATCTCGACCTTGCCGGTGGTGCGGTCCTGCACCGGCTGGTTGATGCCGCGGTGGCCGTACTTCAGCTTGTACGTGCCGAAGCCGAGCGCGCGGCCCAGGATCTGGTTGCCGAAGCAGATGCCGAAGAGCGGCGTCTTGCGGGCGAGGACGCCCTGCATGACGGCGACGGGGCCGTCGGCGGTGGCCGGGTCGCCCGGGCCGTTGGAGAAGAACACGCCGTCGGGGTTGACCGCGTACACGTCCTCGACGGTGGCGGTGGCGGGGAGCACGTGCACCTCGATGCCGCGCTCGGCCATCCGGTGCGGGGTCATGCCCTTGATGCCGAGGTCCACGGCGGCGACGGTGAAGCGCTTCTCGCCGATCGCGGGGACGACGTACGCCTCCTTGGTGGCGACCTCGGCGGAGAGGTTGGCGCCCTTCATCTGCGGGGCGCCCTGGACGCGGGCCAGCAGGGCCTCGTCCTCGGCGATCGCCGCGCCGGAGAAGATGCCGACGCGCATGGCGCCGCGCTCGCGCAGGTGGCGGGTCAGGGCGCGGGTGTCGACGCCGGAGATGCCGACGACGCCCTGCTTGACCAGCTCCTCGTCCAGCGAGCGCCGGGAGCGCCAGTTGGAGGGGACGCGCGCGGGGTCGCGCACGACGTAGCCGGAGACCCAGATGCGCGAGGACTCGGGGTCCTCGTCGTTGACCCCGGTGTTGCCCACGTGCGGGGCCGTCATGACGACGACCTGGCGGTGGTACGACGGGTCGGTCAGGGTCTCCTGGTAGCCGGTCATTCCGGTGGAGAACACGGCCTCGCCGAAGGTTTCCCCCACAGCGCCGTAGGCACGGCCTCGGAAGATCCGGCCGTCCTCCAGGACGAGTACGGCGGGAGCTTTGGCTGCTCCCCTGGTGGAGGTCGTCATCGTTCGGCGCCTTCCGTCGTGATGGATGAGTTCATGTGGTTGATCGCCTCGACCCAGGCGGCGTGCTCGGCCGCGCGGTCGGAGCGGAATCCGGAGTCGATCAGCTTGTCGCCGTGCGCCCATGTGACGACGAGCAGACCGCCCTCGGTGAGTACCTTGCCCGCGATTCCCTTGTCGAGGCGGGCGCCGCGCAGCTGCGCGGCCGGTACGAAGAAGTCGTTGGCCCCCGGACGGACCACGTCGAGGCCCGCGTCGGTGAGCGTGAGCTCGACCCGGCTGCGCAGGCCCAGACCGTGGGCGACGATCCGGTCGAGCCATTGCCCGGCGGTGGTGGACCCGTGGTACCGGCCGGTCAGGGCCAGCCGGTGCTCGGGAAGACCGCTCGGGGCGGCGGGCAGCTCCGGCAGATCGCTCTGCAGGGCGCCGCGCCATTTCCAGCCCTGCCGCATCAGCCAGTACACGAACGCGATGAAGACGAGCAGACCGACGACCCACGAGATGCGGGCGCCCCAGTCCGTCACCTCCGCCGACTGTCGTTCGGCGGCCTCGGCGGCCAGTTGGATTACTGCAGGTGTCACGCCAGCGTCCCGTCCACGACCGTTGCCCGGCCCCGCAGGAAGGTGTGAGTGACGCGTCCCGGCAGCTCGCGGCCCTCGTAGGGCGTGTTGCGGCTGCGGGAAGCGAACTGTGCGGGGTCCACGACACCACGGTACGAGGTGTCGACCAGGGTCAGGTTCGCGGGTTCACCCACCGAGACGGGGCGGCCGTGGTTGTCCAGGCCGCCGATCCGGGCCGGGGCGAAGGACATCCGCTCGGCGACGCCCGCCCAGTCGAGCAGTCCGGTCTCGACCATCGTCTGCTGGACGACGGAGAGCGCGGTCTCCAGGCCCACCATGCCCATGGCGGCCGCGGCCCACTCGCAGTCCTTGTCCTCGTGCGGGTGCGGGGCGTGGTCGGTGGCGACGATGTCGATGGTGCCGTCGGCGAGCGCCTCGCGCAGGGCCGTCACGTCGCGCTCGGTGCGCAGCGGCGGGTTGACCTTGTACACCGCGTTGTACGAGCGGACGAGCTCGTCGGTGAGGAGGAGGTGGTGCGGGGTGACCTCGGCGGTGACGTCGATGCCGCGGGACTTGGCCCAGCGGACGATCTCGACGGAGCCGGCGGTGGAGAGGTGGCAGATGTGCACGCGGGAGCCGACGTGCTCGGCGAGGAGCACGTCGCGGGCGATGATCGACTCCTCGGCCACGGCGGGCCAGCCGCCGAGGCCGAGCTCGGCGGAGACGATGCCCTCGTTCATCTGGGCGCCCTCGGTGAGGCGGGGCTCCTGGGCGTGCTGGGCGACGACGCCGCCGAAGGCCTTCACGTATTCCAGGGCGCGGCGCATGATCACGGCGTCGTCGACGCACTTGCCGTCGTCGGAGAAGACGGTGACGCGGGCGGCGGACTCGTGCATCGCGCCGAGTTCGGAGAGCTGCTTGCCCTCCAGACCGACGGTGACGGCGCCGATGGGCTGGACGTCGCAGTAGCCGGATTCCTTGCCGAGGCGCCAGACCTGCTCGACGACGCCGGCGGTGTCGGCGACCGGGAAGGTGTTCGCCATGGCGAAGACGGCGGTGTAGCCGCCGGAGGCGGCGGCGCGGGTGCCGGTCAGGACGGTCTCGGAGTCCTCGCGGCCGGGCTCGCGCAGGTGGGTGTGCAGGTCGACGAGACCGGGGAGGAGCGTCTGGCCGGCGGCCTCGATGACGGTCGCGCCCTCGGCGTCCAGGCCCGTGCCCACGGCGGCGATGGTCTCGCCGTCGATCAGGACGTCCTGCGCTTCGCCGCCGAGTACCTTCGCGCCACGGATCAGGATCTTGCTCATGGTTACTTGCTCTCCTCGGTGCGCGCGGCGGCGGGGGTGGTGGTGACGGCGGGCTCGGAGCCTCCGAGCAGCAGGTACAGGACGGCCATCCGGGTGGAGACGCCGTTGGCGACCTGCTCGACGGCCGTGCAGCGGTCGGAGTCGGCGACCTCGGCGGTGATCTCCATGCCGCGGTTCATCGGGCCGGGGTGCATCACGATGGCGTGCTCGGGCATCTTCGCCATGCGGTCGCCGTCGAGCCCGTACCGGCGGGAGTACTCGCGCTCGGTCGGGAAGAAGGCGGCGTTCATGCGTTCGCGCTGCACACGCAGCATCATCACCGCATCGGACTTCGGCAGCACCTCGTCGAGGTTGTACGAGACCTCGCAGGGCCAGCTCTCGACGCCGATCGGGACCAGCGTGGGCGGGGCCACGACGGTGACCTCGGCGCCCAGGGTGTGCAGGAGCTGCACATTGGAGCGGGCCACCCGGCTGTGCAGGACGTCGCCGACGATGGTGATGCGGCGGCCGCCGAGGTCCTTGCCGAGGCCGGCGTCGCGGCCGACGAGGCGGCGGCGCATGGTGAAGGCGTCCAGCAGGGCCTGGGTGGGGTGCTCGTGGGTGCCGTCGCCGGCGTTGACGACGGCGGAGTCGATCCATCCGGAGGTCGCGAGCCGGTAGGGGGCGCCGGAGGCGTGGTGGCGGATGACGACCGCGTCGGCGCCCATGGCCTCCAGGGTCAGCGCGGTGTCCTTCAGGGATTCGCCCTTGGAAACGGAGGAGCCCTTGGCGGAGAAGTTGATGACGTCGGCGGAGAGCCGCTTGGCGGCCGCCTCGAAGGAGATCCGGGTGCGGGTCGAGTCCTCGAAGAAGAGGTTGACGACCGTGAGCCCGCGCAGGGTGGGCAGCTTCTTGATCGGCCGGTCCGCGACGCGGGCCATTTCCTCGGCGGTGTCGAGGATCAGGACGGCGTCGTCGCGGGTGAGGTCGGCGGCCGAGATGAGGTGGCGCTTCATCTGGATGGCTCCGTAAGTCGGGAGGGCAGGCTGAGGGTGCCCGGTACGGCGGGCAGGGCGGTGCTGGGCAGGCGTCGCCGCGGTCCCCGCGCGGGGGCCGGGCGCGCGGCGGGCTAGAGCCCTGCTGCCTGGACGGTCCGCTGGCCGAGCAGTACGGCGTCGCGGCCGTCCTCCTCCTGGAGCTGGACCTTCACGGTCTCCCGGAGCGAGGTCGGGAGGTTCTTGCCGACGTAGTCGGCGCGGATCGGCAGTTCGCGGTGGCCGCGGTCGACGAGGACAGCGAGCTGCACGGCGCGGGGGCGGCCGAGGTCGCCGAGCGCGTCGAGGGCGGCGCGGATGGTGCGGCCGGAGAAGAGCACGTCGTCGATGAGGACCACGAGGCGGCCGTCGATGTCGTCGCCGGGGATCTCGGTGCGGCCGATCGCGCGGGCGGGCTTCATGCGCAGGTCGTCGCGGTACATGGTGATGTCGAGGGAGCCGACGGGGATCTTGGTGCCGGTGATCTCTTCGAGCTTGGCGGCCAGCCGGCGGGCGAGGTAGACACCGCGGGTGGGAATGCCGAGGAGCACCACGTCGTCGGCGCCCTTGGCGCGTTCGACGATCTCGTGGGCGATGCGGGTGAGGACCCGCGCGATGTCCTGCGCTTCGAGTACGGGGCGCATGTCATCGGTGCTGTGCTGCTGGGTGTCCATGGATGGACCTCCTTCTCCGCCTCACGGGACGGACCTTAAAGGACGTCTGATGTACGCCGTCCACGGTAGCAGGGGCGATCGCGCGGCCCGCAAGGGGGTCGGCCGGGAACCCCTCTCGCGGGGCGATCAAGACCATTCGGCTTGACGCATCCAAGTAACGCTGCGTAACCTCACAGTGAGTTACCAGCCGCGCGGCTGAGCCGCATGCAGTCCATGTAGTCACAGCGTCACAGCGTCCGGGAGCGTTATGTCCAGCGAATACGCCAAACAGCTCGGGGCCAAGCTCCGCGCCATCCGCACCCAGCAGGGCCTTTCCCTCCACGGTGTCGAGGAGAAGTCCCAGGGCCGTTGGAAGGCCGTGGTGGTCGGTTCTTACGAGCGCGGGGACCGCGCCGTGACCGTCCAGCGCCTTGCCGAGCTGGCGGACTTCTACGGGGTTCCGGTGCAGGAGCTGCTGCCGGGTACGACCCCTGGCGGAGCGGCCGAGCCGCCGCCGAAGCTGCGCCTCGACCTGGAGCGCCTGGCGGGCGTCCCCGCCGAGAAGGCCGGCCCCCTCCAGCGTTATGCGGCCACGATCCAGAGCCAGCGCGGGGACTACAACGGCAAGGTGCTGTCGATCCGACAGGACGACCTGCGCACCCTGGCCGTGATCTACGACCAGTCGCCCTCGGTCCTGACCGAGCAGCTCATCAGCTGGGGCGTACTGGATGCGGACGCGCGCCGCGCCGTGGCCCACGAGGACATCTAGTCCCTGCGGCGGGACCAGCAGAAACGTTACCGGCGGGTGCCGGGAGGCCTGAGAGGGCTTCCCGGCACCCGCCGGTTTCTTTGTGGGCGGCGCGGGCCGGATGCCGGCTCCATACGGAAGGGCCCGCAGCGCGTGCGCTGCGGGCCCTTCCGTATGGCGTGGTACCGGTGACTGGCGGCGCGGTCAGCTCTCGCTGCGGCGCAGGCTCGGCTTCAGGTCCTTGAAACGGGCCAGCAGCCCGTTCACGAACGAGGGCGACTCGTCCGTCGAGAACTCCTTGGCCAGCTGGACGGCCTCGTCGATGGCCACGGCGTCCGGGGTGTCGTCCACCCAGATCAGCTCGTAGGCACCGAGGCGCACGATGTTCCGGTCCACGACCGGCATGCGGTCGAGGTCCCAGTCCACGGCGTACGTGATGATCAGATCATCGATGCGGTTCACCTTGTCGGCGTAACCCTCGACGAGATCCATCGTGAAGGCGCTGACCGGCGGCTGCCGGTCGTCCGACCGCGCGTGGCGGATCCAGTCCGCGAGGACGTCGCGCACGGGCACCCCGCGCTGGTCGGCCTCGAACAGGATCTGGAAAGCGCGCTTGCGCGCGTTGCTCCGGGCAGCCACGGTTAGCTGTTCACCCGGCCGAGGTAGTCGCTGGTGCGGGTGTCGACCTTGACCTTCTCGCCGGTGTTGACGAAGAGCGGGACCTGGATCTCGTGACCGGTCTCCAGCTTGGCCGGCTTCGTGCCACCGGTGGAGCGGTCGCCCTGGACGCCCGGGTCGGTGTGCTCGATGACGAGCTCGACGGCGGCCGGGAGCTCGACGTAGAGCACCTCGCCCTCGTGCTGGGCGACGGAGGCGGTGAAGCCCTCGATGAGGAAGTTGGCGGCGTCGCCGACAGCCTTCTTGCTGACCATCAGCTGGTCGAAGGTCTGCATGTCCATGAACACGAAGTACTCGCCGTCCATGTACGAGAACTGCATGTCACGGCGGTCGATGGTGGCCGTCTCGACCTTCGTGCCGGCGTTGAACGTCTTGTCGACGACCTTGCCGGAGAGCACGTGCTTGAGCTTGGTGCGCACGAAGGCCGGGCCCTTGCCGGGCTTGACGTGCTGGAACTCGACGACGGACCAGAGCTGGTCACCGTCGAGCTTGAGCACCATGCCGTTCTTGAGGTCGTTCGTGGAAGCCACGGTTGCGGAATCTCCTGCACTGGAAGACCACGGGTGCGCGCACAGCCCGGCGAAGCGGGCTAGAGCGCGAGCAGCTCCTTGGTCGTAATGGTGAGTAGCTCGGGACCGCCGTCCGCCTCGGGGCGTACGACGAGCGTGTCATCGATCCGGACACCTCCCCGGCCGGGGAGGTGAACCCCCGGTTCGACGGTGACCGGCACGCAAGCGTCCAGTTTACCCATTGCCGTAGGTGCAAGCTGCGGGTCCTCGTCGATTTCGAGTCCGACACCGTGTCCGGTCCACGGGGAGAGGGCTTCACCGTGCCCCGCGGAGTCCAGTACGGAGCGGGCCGCGTGGTCGACCTCGCGGTACGCGGCACCCGGTACGAGGGCCTCGCGGCCTGCCCGTTGAGCGGCGAAAACAAGATCGTAGAGCTCGATCTGCCAGTCGGCCGGGCTGGTGCCGATGACGAAGGTACGCCCGATCTCACAGCGGTAGCCGCGGTAGTTGGCGCCGAGGCAGACGGTGAGGAAGTCCCCCTCCTCGACCCGGCGGTCGGAAGGCCGGTGCCGGGAGCGGCCGGAGTTCGGGCCGGTGCCGACGGAGGTCGGGAAGGCGGGGCCGTCGGCGCCGTGGTCGACGAGACGGCGCTCCAGCTCCAGCGCGAGGTGCCGTTCCGTCCGGCCGACGAGGATCGACTCCAGCAGCTCCCCGAGGGCCTGGTCGGCGATCTCGGCGGCGATGCGGAGGCAGGAGATCTCCTCCTCGTCCTTGACGAGGCGCTGCTGCTCGACCGAGAGGCCGAGGTCGGCGAGGCGGAGCCCCGGCGCGACGGAACGGAGGGCGCGGTGGCGGGCGACCGTGAGGTGGTGCTCCTCGACGGCGAGGGAGTCGGCCCGTACGACGGCGGCCATGTCTCCTGCGGCGACGGCGGGATCCGCGCCGGGGGCGGAGAGCACCGACACCCGCAGGTGCTCGTCGAGGCGGCCCTCGTCGGCCTCGCCGGTGGGGGTGTGGGAGCAGAACAGCATGTCGTCGGAGGGCCCGACCAGCAGCGCGGCACCGGGCGGGGACGCCCCGGCGAGGTACCGGACGTTCGCCGGCCGCGTGATCAGCGCGGCGGCGTTGCCCGCTGCGGCACAACGGTCGCGAAGCAGGCCCCTGCGGGTCGCGTACACGTCTGACATGACTCCGAGCCTACGAGCGCCTCGCCCATCCGGCCTGACGAGCGCCGCCGTCCGATGCCCCGCGCCTGTCCGGCGCCCGTCACACCCAACCCCGCCGGCGGGCACATCCGGCCCATGGCGCCCGGCACGTCCAGCCCCGCCGACGGGCACATCCAACCCCGGTGCCCGGCACACCCAGCCCCGCCGACGGGCACATCCGACCTCGGTGCCCGGCACACCCAGCCCCGATGCCCGGCACATCCAGCCCCGATGCCCGGCACATCCAGCCCCGATGCCCGGCACACCCAGCCCCGCCGACGGGCACATCCGACCTCGGTGCCCGGCACATCCAGCCCCGATGCCCGGCACATCCAGCCTCGCCGGCGTTTGAGGCGCGGGGTCTGGGGCGGAGCCCCAGGGAACCCGGCTCCGCCCGGACCCGCGCCTCAAACGCCGGCGGGGCTGGTTGTGCCGGCGAGGCTGGAATTGCCCTGGCGGGCTGAGATTGCCCGGCGGGGCCGGGATTGCCCGGCCGGGGCGGGGATTGGCCCGGCCGGGGCGGGGATTGCCCCGGCGGGGCTGGAAGGGGCTGCCCGGGGTGGGAGGCCGCGTAACAGCCGGAGAGGCTAGAAGGCGGGGGCCGTGATGGCGCGGGCCAGGGTTTCGTCGAGGGCGCGGGCCGTCGCTTCGACGTCGAGGTGCGAGTTGTCGATGATCGGCAGGCCCGAGCCGTACCAGCCCGCCATGCGGCCGTGGATCCGCGCGACCTCCTCGTCGGACAGCCGCCGGTTCCCGGACCGCTCCGCGTTCCGCTCCAGGACGATCTCCAGCCCCGGCAGCAGCACGACCGGCAGCAGGTGCGGGCCCACATGCCGTTTCCAGCCGCCCAGGCCCACCACCGGCCGGTCCGGGAAGACCGCGTCGTCGAGGATGCAGGAGATCCCGTTGGCGAGGTAGTTGCGGGCGGCGAACCCGCAGGTGCGGCGGGCGAGGCGGTACTGCGCCTCGGAGTGGTCGTTCCAGCCCGCCTGCGGGTCCGCGAAGCCGGAGCAGACCCACTCCCGGACGTCGTCCAGGCTCACGTGCGCGGTCGGGACCGGCCGGGTGCTGGCCCAGTGCCGGGCCACGGTGGTCTTCCCCGCGCCGGCCGGGCCGATCAGCAGCACCGCGAGCGTCGCCCCGCCGGTGCCCGGCGCCACGGGGGCCACCGGCGGCAGCGGGATGTGCCCCGTCGGCTCCTGCCCGGGGAACGGGACCGGGACCGGCGCCGGCGGCGGTGTCGGCCACCCCTGCGCCGGCGGTATCGGCGGCTGCGGCGGGGGCGTCACCGGAGGCTGCTGTCCGGGCTGCTGGCCCCAGCCCGCTCCCCCGTCCCCGACTTCTTGCTGCATCCGCTGCCACTCCGTCTCGTTCCAGGTACTGATGCGAGAACGTTATATGACCGCGCGCCCCCGACCGCCCACCGGCGGCCGGGGAGCGTCGTCAGGCGGAGACTTCCTCCGCCAGCGCGCGCAGCGCCAGCCGGTACGAGCCGAGGCCGAACCCGGCCACCGTCCCGGTCGCCACCGCGGCGATGACCGAGGTGTGCCGGAACTCCTCGCGGGCGTACGGGTTCGAGATGTGCACCTCGATCAGCGGCGCGGTGCGCTGCGCCGCCGCGTCCCGCATGGCGTACGAGTAGTGCGTGAACGCGCCCGGGTTGATCACGACCGGGATCTTGCCGTCCGCCGCCTCGTGAAGCCACCGGACCAGCTCGCCCTCGTCGTTGGTCTCGCGGACCTCGACGTCGAAGCCGAGCTCCTCGCCCAGCGTGCGGCAGCTCTCCACCAGCCCGGCGTACGAGGTGGCCCCGTACACGTCGGGCTCGCGGGACCCGAGCCGGCCCAGGTTCGGGCCGTTCAGGACGAGGACCCTGCGGCTCACGCCGACACCTCGCCGTACGCGGCGATCAGGTGCGCCGGGTCCGGGCCCTCCAGCACGGTGGGCTTGCCCAGGCCGTCGAGGACGATGAAGCGCAGCAGGTTGCCGCGGGACTTCTTGTCGACCTGCATGGTCTGGAGCAGCTTGGGCCACTGGTCGCCGCGGTAGGTCAGCGGCAGCCCGACGGCGGCGAGGATCTCGCGGTGGCGGTCTGCGGTCGCGTCGTCGAGCCGGCCGGCCAGCCGGCCGAGTTCGGCCGCGAAGACCATGCCGACGGAGACGGCCGCGCCGTGCCGCCACTTGTAGCGCTCGTTCTTCTCGATGGCGTGCGCGAGGGTGTGGCCGTAGTTGAGGACCTCGCGCAGGCCCGACTCCTTGAGGTCGCTGGAGACCACGTCGGCCTTGACCTGGATGGACCGCACGATGAGCTCGGCCGTGTGCGGGCCCTCGGGCGTACGGGCCGCCGCCGGGTCGGCCTCGATCAGGTCGAGGATCGCCGGGTCGGCGATGAAGCCCGCCTTGATGATCTCGGCGAGGCCGCTGACGTAGTCGTTGACCGGCAGCGAGTCGAGGGCCGCGAGGTCGCAGAGCACGCCCGCCGGCGGGTGGAAGGCGCCGACGAGGTTCTTGCCCTCGGCGGTGTTGATGCCGGTCTTCCCGCCGACCGCCGCGTCCACCATGGCCAGCACGGTCGTCGGGACGGCGATCCAGCGCACCCCGCGCAGCCAGGACGCCGCGACGAAGCCCGCCAGGTCGGTGGTCGCCCCGCCGCCCACACCGACGATCACATCGGTACGGGTGAACCCGGACTGCCCGAGCGCCTTCCAGCAGTACGCCGCGACCTCGATGGTCTTGGCTTCCTCGGCGTTCGGCACCTGGATGGCCACGGCCTCGTAGCCCTGGTCGGCCAGGTCGTCCCGCAGCGCCTCACCGGTCGAGGCCAGCGCCTCGGGGTGGATCACGGCGACCCGCTGGGCCTTCGTGCCGATCAGGCTGCCCAGCTCGCCGAGCAGCTGCCGGCCGACCAGCACGTCGTACGCCTCGTGTCCGGCGCTCGCGCCGACCTGGATGCGCGTCACCTGGTCTGTCATACGTCCTTCAACTCCAGAGCGTCGAGGACCGCCTGGGCGACCTCTTCGGGGGTGCGTTCGTCGGTGGCCACCACGACGCGCGCGACTTCGGTGTACAGGTGGCGGCGGGCCTCCATCAGCTCGCGCCACTGGCGGCGCGGGTTGACGGCGAGCAGCGGGCGCGCGGCGCCCAAGCCGACGCGCCGGACGGCTTCCTCCACGTCCATCGACAGGTACGCGACGGGCAGCCCGGCGAGCAGCTCGCGCGTGCCCCCGTCGAGGACGGCGCCGCCGCCGAGGGAGAGCACTCCGGTGTGCTCGGCGACGGCGGCCGCGACGGCCCGGCGCTCCAGCTCACGGAAGTGCGGCTCGCCCTCGTCGATGAAGAGGTCGGAGATCTCCCGGCCGGTGGCCGTGACGATGTCGGCGTCGGTGTCCCGGTAGGGGACGCCGAGCCGTTCGGCGAGGAGTTCTCCCACCGTGGACTTGCCGGACCCCATGGGGCCGACCAGGACGATCAGTGGGCCGCGGTTCACCGGATGCGCAGGTGTTCGAGGTAGGAGCGGACGTTGCGGCGGGTCTCCTCGACCGAGTCGCCGCCGAACTTCTCGACGACGGCGTCGGCCAGGACGAGGGCGACCATGGCCTCGGCGACGATGCCGGCGGCCGGGACGGCGCAGACGTCGGAGCGCTGGTGGTGGGCGGCAGCCGCCTCGCCGGTCGCGACGTCCACCGTCGCGAGGGCCTTCGGCACGGTCGCGATGGGCTTCATCGCGGCGCGCACGCGCAGCAGTTCACCGGTGGTCAGACCGCCCTCGGTACCGCCGGAGCGGCCGGAGGTCCGCCGGATGCCCTCGGGGGTGGAGACGATCTCGTCGTGCGCCTGCGAACCGGGGACGCGGGCCAGCTCGAAGCCGTCGCCGACCTCGACGCCCTTGATCGCCTGGATGCCCATGAGGGCGGCCGCGAGGCGCGCGTCGAGACGCCGGTCCCAGTGGACGTGCGAGCCGAGGCCGACCGGGACGCCGTAGGCGAGGACCTCGACCACGCCGCCGAGGGTGTCGCCGTCCTTGTGGGCCTGGTCGATCTCCGCGACCATCGCCTTCGACGCGTCGGCGTCGAGGCAGCGCACCGGGTCGGCGTCGAGCTTCTCGACGTCGGCGGGGGTGGGGTAGACGCCGTACGGGGCCTTCGCGGTGGCCAGTTCGACCACGTGCGAGACGATCTCGATGCCCGCGACCTCCTTGATGAAGGAGCGGGCGATGGCGCCGAGGGCGACGCGCGCGGCCGTCTCGCGGGCGCTGGCGCGCTCCAGGATCGGGCGGGCCTCGTCGAAGCCGTACTTCTGCATGCCGGCGAGGTCGGCGTGACCGGGCCGCGGGCGCGTCAGCGGGGCGTTGCGGCCCGTGTCCTTGAGCAGCGAGGGGTCGACCGGGTCGGCCGACATCACGGTCTCCCACTTCGGCCACTCGGTGTTGCCGATCATGACCGCGACCGGGGAGCCCTGGGACAGGCCGTGGCGGACGCCGCCGAGGAAGGTGATCTCGTCCTGCTCGAACTTCATCCGGGCACCGCGGCCATAGCCGAGCCGGCGCCGGGCCAGGTGGTCAGCCACCAGCTCGGTGGTGACCGGGACGCCGGCGGGAAGGCCCTCCAGCGTCGCCACCAGCGCCGGTCCGTGGGACTCTCCGGCGGTCAGCCAACGCAACCTGCTCAACGATGCTCCTCATGCTCGCGCCTGGCTACTGCGACGGCGCGACCGGGTGCGCGGCCCGGACCCGCCGTACTTGATCCTCCCATGTCCGGCGGCCGGGACCGCGCTCCGGTCCAGCTATCGGACGGTGGACCGGCGCCGCCGCAGCCGGTTCCCGGCCTCCCAGAGCACCGCGAAGGCCAGCAGTCCCCCGATGGTCCACTTCGCCCAGCCGGGCAGCACGTCGCTGACCAGGGCCCCGATGAAACGGAACACCCCGCCCGCGATGTCCCACCGCCCGGCCAGTATCTGGCTCGATTCCGCCGTCTCCACGCCGTCCCCCCTCGCTCCCGAACACGCGGGTGAGAAGCCTAACGGGAGCGGAGCGCGGCCTCTCCGGCCGCACGCATGGCGGCCAGGGGCGCCCGGGGCCGCCCGGTCATCCGCTCGACCTGGAGGACGGCCTGGTGGACGAGGAGGTCCAGGCCGCCGATGAGCTTGCCGCCGCGCTCGGACCAGGCCGCCGCGAGGGCCGTCGGCCAGGGGTCGTACAGGACGTCGAACAAGGTCCCCGCGCCGTCCGGTACGGAGGCGGCCAGGGCGTCCGTGGTCCCGGCCGGGGTGGTCGCGATCACCAGCGGCTCGGCCAGCGCCTCGGCCGCCAGCGACCAGTCGGCGGTACGGACGGCGACGCCGAGGCGCTCGCCCCACTGCCGCATCTCGTCGGCGCGGGCGCGCGAGCGGACGTACGCCGTGACCTCGCCGGTGCAGATCCGCGAGAGCGCGGCCAGCGCCGAGGAGGCGGTGGCGCCCGCGCCGAGGATGGCGGCGGACGGCACCTTCTCCACGCCGCGCTCGTGCAGCGCGGAGACGATGCCGGGGATGTCGGTGTTGTCGCCGAGGCGGCGGCCGTCCTCGGTGAAGACGACCGTGTTGACCGCCTCGACCGAGGCGGCGGTGTCACTGATGCCGTCGAGCAGCGGGATGATCGCCCGCTTGAGCGGCATCGTCAGGGAGAGCCCGGCCCACCCGTCGCCGAGGCCCGCCATGAACTCCGGGAGCGCGGCCTCGTCGATCTCGAACCGGTCGTACGACCAGTCGGCGAGGCCGAGCTCCTGGTAGGCGGCGCGGTGCAGAACCGGTGAGAGGGAATGCTCGATGGGCGAACCCAGCACCGCGGCCCTTATGTGTGACATGTACCGCTACCCGCCGTTCTTCTGCTTCTGCCGCGCCTGGAACTCGGCGACGAGCTTGAGGTGCTCGTCGTAGGTCTTGGTGAAGGTCGTCTTGTTGCCGTCGACCGACACGAAGAACATCCAGCCGCCGTGGTCCGGGCTGAGCGTAGCCGTCAGCGCGTCCATGCCCGGGTTCCCGATCGGGCCGGCGGGCAGACCCTTGATGAAGTGCGTGTTGTAGGGGTTGTTGAACGCCTGGGCTTCCTTGAGGTTGAAGTTGATCTCGCTCTGGCCCTTGGCGTAGTTGTACGTCGAGTCGAACTCGATCTTCTGGTTGGTGACGTCGTTGGTCTTCTTGAGGCGGTTGTAGACCACCTCGGACATCTTCCGGAAGTCGTCGTGGTTCTTGCCCTCGGCGTTGACGAGGCTGGCGACCGTGACCACCTGGAGCGGATTCTCCAGGCCCAGCTCCTTGGCCTTGCCCTCGACGCCCAGCTCCGCGTACTTGTCGCTCGCGTTCTTGACCATCTGCTTGAGCAGGGACTGGGGGCTGCTCGACTTGGTGAGGTCGTAGCGCGCCGGGTACAGGAAGCCTTCGAGGGGGTCCATGATCTTCGGGTTGCTGTTCGCCCAGGCCGGCAGTCCGAGGTTCTTGACCTCCCGCTGGGCGACCTCGGCGGTCGTGCCCTGGGGCTGGCCGAGCTTCCTGTCGATCGCCTCGTACACCGTGGCGTTGCGCATGCCCTCGGCGATGGTGATGACGTTCAGCTTGCTGGGGTCGGTCATCAGCTCGACGGCGGCCGCGGCCGACATCTTCTTCTTGAGCGGGTAGACGCCCGGCTGGATGGCCTTGCCCTTGGGGTGGAGCCCGGCGGCGTTGACGAACGCCTGGGCGCTGGCGACGACCCCGTTCTCCTGGAGGATCGTGCCCATCTTGAACAGGCCCGCGCCCGGGGGGATCTCCACGTCCACGGTCTCGTCGAGGCCGGCGCCCGCGTAGTCCGCGGGGGCGCCGAAGCGTGCCTTGAGGTAGGTGTAGCCGTAGTACCCGCCGCCGCCGACCACGCCGACGATCACCACGGCGGCGATCAGGCAGGCCATGCCGCTGCGCTTCTTGGGCTTGTCCCCGCCCTTGCCCTTCGAACGGCCCGGGCGGCGGCCGCCGCCGCCCGCCCCGTCGGGATCGTCGTCGTCCTCGTCGCGGTCGGAGAAGAAGGAGCCGGGCTCCTCCTCGTCCTTCGCCTCCTCGGCGTCCTCCTGCCACTCCTCGGCCTCCGGCTCCGGCGCCAGGTGGCGCTGGTTCGGGGGCTGCGGCGGCGGATAGGCCTCGGGGGTGCTGTACAGGTCGGGGGCCTCGCCCGTGTAGCCGCCGACGGGCTGCTGGGTGTACGGGTCGACCGCCACGTACGGATCGGCCGGCGTGGTGACCTGCGGGCTCTGGCCCGTGTCCCAGACCTGGCCGGCGTACGTCGGCTGCGGCTGCTGCTGCGGCTGCTGCGGCTGCTGGTTCCGCTGCTGGTACTGGGGGTCCTGGTACTGCTGCGGGGCATAGCCCTGCTGCTGCCCGGGGTACTGCTGCTGCGGCTGCTGCGGATACGGCTGGTGCTGCGGCTGCTGGGCGTACGGATCGTGCGGGACCTGCTGCGGCTGCGGGTACGGCGGCTGCTGCTGGTACTGGGGCTCCTGGTACTGCGGCTCCTGCGGATACCGCTGCTGGGGGCCACCGCCCTGGGGCATCTGACCCTGCTGGGTCTCGTGCCCGTTCCACCCCTGGTCGCCGTACAGCGGGTCCTCGGGGGGCCACGGTTCGGAGCCGCGGCCCCGGCCATACTCAGTCATCGATCCCCTAGCGCCGCGAGACGAAGGCCACGGTTACGTTCTTTCCGCGACACCCGGTACCGCCTCTTTGGTGGTGGGCGACGGCTGTTCGAATGCCGTCTCATCGCGCGGAACGTTACCGTATCGCGATCAGACAACCACTTCGACGCACTCGCCGGGCGGATTACCTGATACCCGTTCGGTCTCAAGAGCGTTCTGAAGGATCACCACGGCGGCGGCCTGGTCGATGACCGACCGCCCCTTCTTGGCGTTCTTCCCGGACGCACGCAGCCCCTGGGCGGCGGTGACCGTGGTCATCCGCTCGTCCACGAGACGGACCGTCACCGGCTTGATGCCCTTGGCGAGTTCACCCGCGAAGGCACGTACCTTGACCGCGGCCGGCCCCTCCCGCCCGCTGAGCGAGCGGGGGAGGCCGACCACGACTTCGAGGGGCTCGTACTCCTCGACGAGCTGCCGCAGCCGCCGGTGGGCGAACGGGACGTCCCGGCCCGGCACGGTTTCCACCGGTGTGGCGAGGACCCCGTCGGGATCGCAGGAAGCGACCCCGATCCGGGCGTCCCCGACGTCGATGGCGAGCCGGCGGCCACGGCGCAGAGTCATCGTCAGACCGTCTCGACGACGAGGCGCTCGACCGCGGCGATGGCGTCGGGGATCGCGGCCGGGTTCTGGCCACCGCCCTGGGCCACGTCCGGCTTGCCGCCACCGCCGCCACCGAGGGTCTTGGCGGCGGTACGGACCAGGTCGCCGGCCTTGAGACCGCGCTCGCGGGCGGCCTCGTTGGTGGCGATGACGGTCAGCGGGCGGTCGTTCGCCGTGGTGAACAGGGCCACGACGGCCGGGCGGTCACCCTGGATGCGACCGCGGACGTCGAGGACGAGCTTGCGCAGGTCGTCGGCGCCGGTGCCGTCCGGGACGCTGCCGACGACGAGGGCGACACCACGGATGTCCTGGGCGCCCGCGGCGAGACCGGCGGCGGCCTGGAGGACCTTCTCCGCGCGGAACTTCTCGATCTCCTTCTCGGCGTCCTTCAGCTTGCCGAGCATAGAGGCGATCTTCTCCGGCAGCTCCTCCGGACGTCCCTTGACCAGCTCCTGGAGCTGGGCGACGACCGTGTGCTCCTTGGCGAGGAAGTTGTACGCGTCCACGCCGACCAGGGCCTCGACGCGGCGCACGCCGGAGCCGATGGAGGACTCGCCGAGCAGCTTCACCAGACCCAGCTGGGCGGTGTTGCCGACGTGGGTGCCGCCGCACAGCTCCTTGGAGAAGTCGCCGATGGTCACGACGCGCACGCGCTCGCCGTACTTCTCGCCGAACTCCGCGATGGCGCCCTGCTTCTTCGCCTCGTCGATGCTCATGATCTCGGCCGTGACGTCGAGCTCGCGGGAGAGCACGTCGTTGATCTTCTGCTCGACGTCGGTGAGGACCGTGCCGGGGACGGCGTTCGGCGAGCCGAAGTCGAAGCGGAAACGGCCGGGCGAGTTCTCGGAACCGGCCTGGGCGGCCGTCGGGCCGAGGGCGTCGCGCAGCGCCTGATGCGTCAGGTGCGTGGCCGAGTGGGCGCGGGCGATGGCCCGGCGGCGGCTCACGTCGATGGCGGCGTACGCGGAGGCGCCCACCGTCACCTCGCCGACCTGGACGGAGCCCTTGTGCACGGAGACGCCCGGGACCGGCTGCTGTACGTCGCGGACGACGATGACGGCGCCCGAGTCGAGCTTGATGCGGCCCTGGTCGGCGAGCTGGCCGCCGCCCTCGGCGTAGAAGGGGGTGCGGTCGAGGACGACCTCGACCTCGTCGCCCTCGGAGGCGGCGGGCGCGGAGACGCCGTTGACCAGGAGGCCGACGATGGTGGACTCGCCCTGGGTGGTGGCGTAGCCGGTGAACTCGGTGGCCCCGGAGCCGTCGGCGATCTCCCGGTAGGCGGACATGTCCGCGTGACCGGTCTTCTTGGCCTTGGCGTCGGCCTTGGCGCGGTCGCGCTGCTCCTGCATCAGGCGGCGGAAGCCGGGCTCGTCCACGGAGAGGCCCTGCTCGGCGGCCATCTCCAGGGTGAGGTCGATCGGGAAGCCCCAGGTGTCGTGGAGCAGGAACGCCTTGTCGCCGGAGAGGACGGTGCCGCCGGCGGCCTTGGTCTCGGACACGGCGGTGTCGAGGATGTTGGTGCCGCCCTTGACGGCCTTGAGGAAGGCGGCCTCTTCGGCGAGCGCGACCGTCTCGATGCGCTTGCGGTCGGTGACCAGCTCCGGGTACTGCTGCCCCATCGTGTTGATCACGACGTCGACCAGGTCCTGGACCACGGGGCCGGTGGCGCCCATGAGGCGCATGTTGCGGATGGCGCGGCGCATGATGCGGCGCAGCACGTAGCCGCGGCCCTCGTTGCCGGGGGTGACGCCGTCGCCGATGAGCATGACGGAGGTGCGGATGTGGTCGGCGACCACGCGCATCGAGACGTCGGTACCCTGGGCGGCGCCGTACTGCACGCCGGTCAGCTCGGTGGCCTTGTCCATGACCACGCGCAGGGTGTCGGTCTCGTACATGTTCTGCACGCCCTGCAGGATCATCGCGAGGCGTTCGAGGCCGAGACCGGTGTCGATGTTCTTCGACGGCAGGTCACCGAGGATCGGGAAGTCTTCCTTCCCGTCGCCGGCGCCGCGCTCGTACTGCATGAAGACCAGGTTCCAGATCTCCACGTAGCGCTCGTCGTTGACGGCCGGGCCGCCCTCGACGCCGAAGTCGGGGCCGCGGTCGTAGTTGATCTCGGAGCACGGGCCGCAGGGGCCGGGGACGCCCATGGACCAGAAGTTGTCCTTCTTGCCCAGGCGCTGGATGCGCTCGGCGGGAACGCCGATCTTCTCGCGCCAGATCGTCTCGGCCTCGTCGTCGTCGAGGTAGACGGTGATCCAGAGCTTCTCGGGCTCAAGGCCGTAGCCGCCGTCCGCCACGGAGCTGGTGAGCAGCTCCCAGGCGTACTTGATGGCGCCTTCCTTGAAGTAGTCCCCGAAGGAGAAGTTGCCGCACATCTGGAAGAACGTGCCGTGGCGGGTGGTCTTGCCGACCTCTTCGATGTCCGGCGTACGGACGCACTTCTGCACGCTGGTGGCGCGGGGGGCCGGGGGCTTGGTCTCGCCGAGGAAGTACGGCTTGAAGGGGACCATGCCCGCGTTGACCAGCAGCAGAGTCGGGTCGTCCGCGATGAGCGACGCCGAAGGGACAACGGCGTGACCGCGCTCCTCGAAGAAGCTCAGCCAGCGGCGGCGGATTTCAGCCGACTCCATCAGTGGTCCTCATTCCGGTCGTACGAAAACTTCATGTGGGTGGTCTTGTCGTTCTGGATGGCCCGCGTCCGCCGCGGCCCGGGGAGGGCGGTGACGTTGTCGGGCCGGTCTGGGTCCTGGTGGAGTCCCAGTGCATCGTTCAGCTCGTCCTCGCGCTGCGTCATTCCCGCCTTGACGTCGAGGGCGAAATCCTTGAGGCGGTGACCCGCCTCGACGGCCTTGTCCGCGGCCTGCGCGGCGAGGCTCTCCGGCGTCAGCTTCTTGAGCTGGCGGTTGACCTTGGTGGTGGCCCACACGCCGGCGGCGGCGCCTGCGGTGAACCAGAAGGCTCGGCGGAACATCGGAGGTCTCAGCCCTTCTGCTTCCGGCGCCGGGCGGCCGGCACCGTACGGCCGACGATCACGGTGCGCCGGGTGGTCTTCTGCGGAGCTTCGTCGGTCTTGCCCAGCGCCTTGCGGACTCCGTAGCCGAAGGCCGCGACCTTGACCAGCGGGCCGCCGAAGGCGGAGGCCACGGTGGAGGACAGCGCGGAGGCGTTCGAGGTCACTTCCTGGACGTCGCTCGCGATCGCGTCGACGCGGTCGAGCTGCGTGCGCGCGGAGCGGACGGTCGTGGAGGCGTCGGCCAGCAGCGGGACGGCCTGATCGGTCACGTCGGCCACCAGCTTGGTGGTCGCTTTGAGCACCTGGGCCAGTCTCACCAGCACCACGGCGAGGAAAGAGACCAGGATCGCCCAGAAGACGGCCACGAGGATCCCGGCCACCTCTCCACCGGACACGTTGCACCGCTCCCTGCACATCGATCAGTACGCGAAAAAGTCGTCCTCCGACCCTATCGCGCCGGAGATCCGCCGCCGTACCGGAATTCCGGTGCCGGGCCCCTCGCGTTGTACGCGGCGCATTCGGACCAGTACCCTCCGTGTCCCATGCGACAGCGACCCCTTCACACGAACACCCGGGGCAATCTTCCCTCAGAGCTGAGCGGCCTCGTCGGGCGGGGTCGCGAACTGGGCGAGCTGGCGCGGCTGCTGGAGTCCTCGCGGCTGGTCACCGTGACCGGTGTGGGTGGGGTCGGCAAGTCCCGGCTGGTCCTGGCGGCGGCCCGGCGCGAGGCCGAGCGGGCGGCGGAGCGGGCGGCGGAGCCCTCGGACGGCGCGCCGGAGGGGCTGCGGGAGGAGCCGCAGGAACGCTACTGCGACGGCGTGTGGCTGGCCGAACTGGCCTCCGTACGGGATCCGGAGCTACTGGAGCTGACGCTCGCGGAGGCCCTCGGGCTGACCGACCACACCACCCGCCCGCCCCGGACCGTACTGGCCGAGCACCTGGCCGGGCGGCGGATGCTGCTCGTCCTGGACGGGTTCGAACAGCTGGTGGAGGAGACCGCCGCCCTGGTACGGGAGCTGCTGGTCCGCTCTCCCGGCCTGCGGGTGCTCGCCGCCGGGCGGCGTCCGCTCGCGCTCGACGGGGAGCAGACGTTCCCGCTGGCCCCGCCGGACCCGGAGGAGGCCCTGGCCCTGCTGTGCGCGCGGGCGGCGGCCGCCGATCCGGGCTTCACGGTCACGGAGGCCGGCCGGCCGGTGCTGGCCGAGCTCTGCGCCCGGCTGGACGGGCTCCCCCTCGCGCTGGAGCTGGCGGCCGGCCGGCTGCGGGCGCTGTCCCCGGCGCAGCTGCTGGCCCGGCTGGAGGACCGGTTCGCGCTGCTCACGGGCGGGACGCGCGGGGCGCTGCCCCGGCACCGGGCGCTGCGCACGGCGATCGGCTGGAGCCACGAGCTGTGCACGGCGCCGGAGCGGCTGCTGTGGGCCCGGCTGTCGGTGTTCGCCGGGCAGTTCGACCTCGACGCCGCCGAGTACGTGTGCTCGGGCCCGGACCTGCCGGTGGAGTCGGTACTGGACCTGGTCGGGGAGCTGCTCGCGCAGTCGCTGCTGTGCCGGGTGGAGACGGGGGCGGGGGTCCGCTACCGGATGCTGGAGACCGTACGGCTCTACGGGGCGGGCTGGCTGGAGTCGCTGGGGGACGCGGCGCGGCTGCGGCGGCGCCACCGGGACTGGTACACGGGGCTGGCGACCTGGTGCGAGCTGGACTGGTTCAGCCCGCGCCAGCACGAGGTGGCCGCGCTGATGGAGGCGGAGCTGGCGAACCTGCGGCTCGCCCTGGAGTGCTGCCTGGAGGATCCGGAGGAGGTCCACCTCGGCCAGTACCTGGCGGGGACCCTGTGGTTCTACTGGGCGGGCTGCGGGCGGCTGACCGAGGGCCGGCACTGGCTGGACCGGGCGCTGGAGAACCTCCCGCAGGCGGGGTACGAGGGCTCGCGGCTGAAGGCGCTCTGGGTGCTGGGCTACGTGGCGGCCCTCCAAGGCGACACGGTGGCCTCGATGAGCGCCCTGTACGAATGCCGGGACGGGGCCGCGCGGACGGAGAACCCGGTCGCGGCGGCGTACGCGGTGCACCGGCTGGGCTGCCTGGCGCTGGTCTCGGACGACATGGCGCGGGCCGGGGAGCTGCTGGGCTCGGCGCTGGAGCGCTACCGGGAAGCAGGGGAGCTGAACAGCAACGTGCTGATGTGCCAGGTCGAGCTGGCCATGGCGCTGGCCTTCCAGGGCGATCTCGCGGGCGCGCTCTCGCTGTGCCGGGAGGTCCGGGACATCTGCGAGGAGCGGGGGGAGCGCTGGACGAAGGCGTACGCCCTGTACGTACTGGCGTACGCGGCCCTGGACGCGGGCGGCACCGGGGAGGCGCGGCGGCTGCTGGCCGAGTGCGTGGCGATCAACCACGCCTTCCGGGACCTGGTGGGGCTGGTGCTGGCGGTGGAGCTGCTCGCGCTGGTCACGGTCACCGAGGGCGAACCGGCCGAGGCGGCGGTGCTCCAGGGCGCGGCGGAGCCGATGTGGGACGGGGTGGGCCTGCGGCTGTTCGGCTCGGGGTACTTCAACGCGCCGCGGCTGATGTGCCAGGAGCGGGCGGGTGAGCTGCTGGGCGCGGAGCGGTACGCGGCCTGCGCCGGGCACGGCCGCGCGCTGGCGCTGGACGAGCTGGTGGAGCGGGCGCTGCGGGGTCCGGAGCCGAAGCCGGTGCCCCCGCTCCCGAGGCCCCGTACGGCGGCCGGGCGGGCGGGCGGCGGGGTACCCGGGAAGCAGGAAACCCGCCGGCTCCCCCGAGGGGGAACCGGCGGGCTGACCAGCCTGTGAGGCTACGTCCGCAGATGGATCAGCGGGCGTAGTACTCGACGACGAGCTGCTCGTCGCAGATGACCGGAATTTCCTTGCGGTTCGGGTCGCGGTCCAGGCGGAAGGCCAGGGCCTTCAGGTTGACCTGCAGGTAACGGGGGGTCTCGCCCTCGCCTGCGTAGCCACCCTCACGGGCAACCTGGAACGGAACCTTCTCGCGGCTGCGCTCGCGAACGGTGATGACGTCGTCCGGGCGGACACGGAACGACGGCTTGTCGACCTTGTCACCGTTGACCTCGATGTGGCCGTGAACGACCATCTGGCGGGCCTGGTAGATGGTGCGGGCGATGCCCGAACGCAGAACCAGGGCGTCGAGGCGACGCTCGAGCTCGACGACAAGCGCCTCGCCCGTCTTGCCTTCGGCCTTCTTGGCGCGGTCGTAGGCGCGAGCCATCTGACGCTCAGAGATGTCGTACTGGGCGCGCAGACGCTGCTTCTCGAGCAGACGAACCTTGTAGTCCGAGTTCTGCTTGCGGCCACGGCCGTGCTCGCCCGGCGGGTAGGGGCGGGCCTCGAAGTACTTGACGGCCTTCGGGGTCAGCGCAATGCCGAGGGCACGCGACTTCTTGACCTTGGGTCGCTTCTGGTTCACGTGGAACCTACCTCCATGTAAGTTAGGTGAGGCTTACCTTAGCGAGGAGGACGTAATGTCTCGACCACATGGGATCCCCCTGCCCAGTGCGCGCCGAAGTTCGGGTTCCAACGAAACGGAATCCGCTTTCGACGACGATAAGCAAGGTCAGCCGCGTCCCAGGGAAGGCGTTCGGCAGCTCACCGGAGCCGAACGCGTACGAACCCTCGTAGAGTCCAACGCCTCAGTATCCCTCACGCTGCCGGGTGCTTTCGACCAGGGCGAGTTCGGGACAGGGGTGGTGGCCGCGCGGACCGTCACCCCGGACGGGGACGTGATTCTCCTTGTTCCAGGGGAATCCGCGGCTGCCAGGGCAGCCGCTTACGCCCAGGACGACGACCTCACGGCCGTGATCGAGATCACGGATGTGGCGCCGGTGTCCGTGCCCCATCGTATCCGAGGCCGCGCGTGGCTGGCCGGGTGGCTGACGCGGGTGCGCGGGGACGACCGCGCGGTGTGTGCGGCGCTGATGGCGGAGCGGCACCCGGTGGGCGAACTGCTGGGGGTGCACGGCGGCGCCTCCTACGTCCTGCTCCGCCTGGAGGTCGGCGAGATCTCGGTGGACGACCTGTGGGGCACCGACCACGTCGACCCCGAGGACCTGGCGGCGGCCGAGCCGGACCCGCTGGTGCACCACGAGACGGAGGTGCTCCAGCACCTGGCGTCCGCGCACGCGGACCGCGTCGCCGACCTGTGCGGGCTGCTCGGATCGCGCGAGGCCGACGGGATGGCGGCGGTACCGCTGGCCCTGGACCGCTTCGGCCTGCGGGTCCGCTTCACGGGCGGCGGCGTCTCGTCGTTCGACGCCCGCTTCGACTTCCCGGACCCGGTGGCCGACGCCTGCGGGCTGCGGCAGGCGATGCGGCGGCTGTTCGCGGCGGCCGGCGAGCGGACTGAGGACCCGGCGGAGAACCCTGCGGACGACAGGGCCGGCGACCGGGCCGGCGACCGGGCGGCCGACTAGCAGGTGGCCAGCATCGCGCCGAGCGCGGCCTTCTCGGGCGCGGTGACGGACAGCCCGTACCTCGCCTTGATCCCGGTGTAGCGGCGGGCGTACTCGCACCAGTACGTCCTCAGCGGCGGCTTCCACTTGTCGGCGGTCCTGCTGCCCTTGTCCTGGTTGGTCCGTTTGTCGACGGCGAGGAGCACGTCGAGGTCGTTCGCGTACTCCAGCCTGCGCTGCGGCGTCCAGGCGTACGCCCCGGCCCGCCAGGCCGCTCCGAGGGCGACGACGTGGTCGGTCTCGATCTGCGAGGCGCGGCGGTAGGAGTAGGGCAGCCGCTTGCCGGTGTACGGGTCGTCCAGCACGCCCGAGATGACGACGCAGCGGTTCCGGTCGCCCTCGCGGAGCTCCTTCAGGTCCCGGCGCAGGACGTCGTCCCGGGTGTCGCAGCCGTTGCGGCCGCCGGTGGCATCGGTCTCGTCGGACCAGTAACGGCCGAAGTTCTCGCGCTTGTACGTCTGCCAGTTCCTGCCCCGCTCGACCTTGAGCCGAGCCAGCTGGGCCTCGGCGGCCGCCGCCCCCGGCGGAAACCCGGGCCCGACGAGCGGGAGCGCGCTCCCCGCGGGCGGCCCGGGGTTCCCGTGATGACACCCGCCGATCAACAGCGCCGCCGCCACGGCGATGAGCGAAGCCCTGCGTCCCATGCCAGGACCCTAGGCCCGGGACCGGCCCTTCCCCGGCCCCCACGCCGCCGGCGGAGCCTGAGCCCGCGCCCAGTGCCGGCCCGTCAGGGGTGGTCGGTGCGCAGCCGCTCGCGGACCTTTTCGACGACGTCCGCGTACCGCGCCTCCGCGCCGTACCGCGTCGGCTCGTAGTAGCGCTTCCCGTGGATCTCGTCCGGCGCGTACTGCTGCGCGGCGATGCCGCCCGGCACGTCGTGCGGGTACACGTAGCCCACCGCGTGTCCCAGCTTGGCCGCTCCCTTGTAGTGCCCGTCCCGCAGGTGCGTCGGCACGGCCCCGGCCAGTCCCGCCCGGACGTCGGCCAGGGCCGCGCCGATCGCGGTCGTCGCCGTGTTCGACTTCGGGGCGAGCGCCAGGGCGATCGTCGCGTGCGACAGGGTCAGCGCCGCCTCGGGGAAGCCGATCATCGCCACCGCCTGCGCCGCCGCGACGGCGATCGGCAGGGCCGTCGGGTCCGCGAGCCCGATGTCCTCGCTGGCCGAGATCATCAGGCGCCGCGCGATGAACCGGGGGTCCTCCCCCGCCTCGATCATCCGCGCCAGGTAGTGCAGCGCCGCGTCCACGTCGGAGCCCCGGATCGACTTGATCAGCGCGCTCGCCACGTCGTAGTGCTGGTCGCCGTCCCGGTCGTAGGTGACCGCCGCCCGGTCGACCGCCTCCTCCAGCGTCTGGAGGCTGATCTCCGCCTCCCCCTTGGCGATCGCCGATCCGGCCCCCGCCTCCAGCGCCGTCAGCGCCCGCCGCGCGTCACCGCCCGCGATCCGCAGCAGGTGCGCCTCCGCGTCCGCCGGCAGGGTCACCGCCCCGCCGAGCCCGCGCTCCTCCTCCAGGGCGCGCCGCATCAGCGCGCTCAGGTCCTCGTCCGTCAGGGATTCCAGCGTGAGCAGCAGCGAGCGGGACAGCAGCGGCGAGATGATCGAGAAGTACGGGTTCTCGGTGGTCGCCGCGATCAGCGTGACCCACCGGTTCTCGACGGCCGGCAGCAGCGAGTCCTGCTGCGCCTTGCTGAAGCGGTGGATCTCGTCCAGGAAGAGGACGGTCTCCTTGCCGTACCCGCCGGCCGCCCGCTTCGCGCCCTCGATGACGGCGCGTACCTCCTTCACGCCCGCGGTGATGGCCGAGAGCTCCACGAACCGCTTCTGCGTCGCCTGGCTCACCACGTACGCGAGGGTGGTCTTGCCGATGCCCGGGGGGCCCCACAGGATCACCGAGGAGGCCCCGGCGGGGCCGCCCGCGCCCTCCCCGACGAGCCGGCGCAGCGGCGATCCGGGCTTCAGCAGGTGTTGCTGGCCGACGACCTCGTCCAGGGTGCGGGGGCGCATCCGGGCGGCGAGCGGTGCGCTCGTGGGGTCCTTCTCCCGGCGTTCTTCGGCGGCGGCGGTGAACAGGTCTGGTTCCACACAGGAAGCCTAAGCGAGCCCACCGACAGCGCCGCCGCGGCTCAGGAGGTCCAGAAGTCCCACCAGCGGGTCAGGATCAGCATGCCGATGATCCCGACGTGCAGGACGGGCAGCACCCAGGTGAACTCGTCGAGGAAGCCGCGCAGCCAGCCGGGGGCCGGCAGCAGCCGCTCCCGCACGTTGTGCGCGGTGACGTACCAGAACATGAAGATCGTGGCGACCCAGGCCAGGCAGCACCACAGGCACAGCGAGTTGATGTTGTACAGGGACTGGTACATCAGCCAGGCGCAGAAGACGACGCCGAAGAGGGTGCCCACGTTCAGGGTCAGCCAGTACCAGGGACGGAACCGCGCGCCCGCCAGCAGGCTCATGCCGACGCAGATCACGATCCCGTAGGCGACGAGGCCCAGCATCGGGTTCGGGAAACCGAACACGGCCGCCTGGTCGCTCTTCATGATGTTGCCGCAGGAGACGATGGGGTTCAGGCTGCAGCCCGGGGTGAAGTTCGGGTCCTCCAGCAGCTTGAACTTGTCGATCGTGATCACCCAGGCCGCGAGCAGGCCCGCGGCTCCCGTGATCACCAGCAGCAGCGCCAGGGCGCGGCTGCCCCCGACGGTCCGCGGGGCGGTCTGCGCCTCAGCACTCTTCGTCGTCATACCGCCCGCTCCACATCTGCCAGGTGATCAAGCCCCGGACATTGTGCCGCACCTGCCTGTGTGCCGGCCGTTCGGTGGACATAAGTTCGGTGGACATAAGTAAGGGCGGGGCAGGGGATCCGTACGACGGAATCACCCCGCCCCGCCCGAAGACGGCCGGCGGCCGGAGCGGATCAGGCCAGCTTGGCCCGCAGCACCTCGGCCACCTCGGCGAGCGCGACCGGGGACTGCTCCCCGGACTCCATGTCCTTCAGCTGGACCACGCCCTCGGCGAGGTCGCGGTCGCCCGCGACGACGGCGAACCGCGCGCCCGACCGGTTGGCGTCCTTCATCGCACCCTTGAGGCCCTTGCCCCCGTACGAGATGTCCGCCGCGATCCCGCTCTTGCGGAGCTCCGTGACCAGCCCGAACAGCACCGGCTTGGCCTCGCCCAGCGCCACCGCGAACACCGAGGTCGCGGCGGGGATGTCCAGCTCGACGCCCTCGGCCTCAAGGGCCAGGACCGTACGGTCGACGCCGAGCGCCCAGCCGACCGACGGGAGCGCCGGTCCGCCGATCATCTCGGAGAGGCCGTCGTAGCGGCCGCCGCCGCCGACCGCCGACTGCGAGCCCAGGCCGTCGTGGACGAACTCGAAGGTGGTGCGGGTGTAGTAGTCCAGCCCGCGCACCAGCTTCTCGTCGTCCTCGAAGGTGACGCCTGCCGCCGTGATCAGCGCCCGCACCTCCTCGTGGTACGCCTTGCACGCGTCGCACAGGTAGGCGCGCAGCATGGGGGCGCCGGCCAGCTGCTTCTGCACCTCGGGCCGCTTGTCGTCGAGGACGCGCAGCGGGTTGATCTCGGCCCGGCGGACGGTCTCCTCGTCGAGGTCGAGGCCGCGCAGGAACGTCTGGAGCGCCTCCCGGTACACCGGGCGGCACTCCTGGTCGCCCAGCGAGTTCAGCAGGATCCGGAAGTTGCGCAGGCCCAGGGTGCGGTACGCCTGGTCGGCCAGGATGATCAGCTCGGCGTCCAGCGCGGGGTCCTCGGCGCCGATCGCCTCGGCTCCGACCTGCGAGAAGTGGCGGTAGCGGCCCTTCTGCGGGCGCTCGTAGCGGTAGTACGAGCCGGAGTACCAGAGCTTGACCGGCAGGCCGCCGGCCTTGTGCAGGTTGGCCTCCAGCGCCGCGCGCAGCACGGAGGCGGTGCCCTCGGGGCGCAGGGCGAGGTTGGCCCCGCCCTTGGTGGTGAGGGTGTACATCTCCTTCGTCACGATGTCGGTGGACTCGCCGACGCCGCGGGCGAACAGGTCGACGTCCTCGAAGCCGGGGGTCTCGACGTACCCGTAGCCGGACAGGCGCAGCGGGCCGGAGATGGCGTCGCGGACGGCCAGGTACTTCGCCGAGTACGGCGGGATGAGGTCGTACGTGCCCTTGGGGGCCTTGAAGGTGCTCACGAAACTCTCGTCACATTCCTCGTCGTGGAGCGGCGGTGCCGTCTCCGAGCCCGGCCGCGACGTCCCGCAGGTACGGGTTGGTCGCGCGCTCGCGGCCGATGGTGGTCTGGGAACCGTGTCCGGACAGCACGACGGTCGAGTCGTCCAGCGGCAGGCACACGCGGGCCAGCGACCGGAGCATCTCGGCGTGGGAGCCGCCGGGCAGGTCGGTGCGTCCGATGGAGCCGGCGAAGAGCAGGTCGCCCGAGAAGAAGACCGACGGGATGTCGGCCGCCTCGGGCATCCTGAAGGTCACCGACCCCTTCGTATGGCCGGGCGCGTGCGCCACCGAGAATTCCATTCCGGCCAATTTCAGGCTGCTGCCGTCGGTCAGCTCGCGGACGTCGTCCGGCTCCCCCACGGTCAGCTCGCCCATGAGGGGCATCCCGATGGAGCGGCCGAGGGCCTTCTCCGGGTCGCTCATCATGTAGCGGTCCGCGGGGTGGATCCAGGCCGGTACGTCGTGTGCTCCGCACACGGGGACCACCGAGGCGACATGATCGATGTGGCCGTGGGTGAGGACGACCGCGACGGGCTTGAGCCGGTGCTTCCTCAGCGTCTCCTCGACACCCTGGGTGGCCTGGTGGCCCGGGTCGATGATGACGCACTCCTCACCGGCGGCGGGGGCGACCACGTAGCAGTTGGTGCCCCAAGCGCCTGCGGGGAACCCGGCAATCAGCACGTTCGTCCTCAATCGTCGTCCGGCGGGAGCCGCGGCTGCGGCCGCGGATCGCAATGTTGCTGTTCAGAGCCTACCGGCGGCGCTCATTACACAGCGAACCCATATACGGTACGGCCTAACCGAGCCCGGACAGCGGTACCAGAGACGCACAAGGAGACGACCCGGTGGTCACGAGCGATCAGCGACGGCGACAGCTCGCCAGGGAGAAGTACGAGCGCCAGCAGAAGCGCCGCGCGGAGGCCCGGCGGAAGGCCCGGCGGCGTACGGCGCTGATCGGCGCGGCCGCGGCCGTGGTGGTCGCGACGGTCGTCGGCCTCGTCGTGGGCGGCGTCTTCGACTCGGACGGGAAGAAGAAGGCGTCGGAGCCTTCGGGGCCGCCCGCGATGGCGATCGACAAGAGCGCGAAGTACACCCTCGGCCTGACGACGAACTCGGGCGCGATCAAGGTCTCGATGGACGCGGCGAAGACGCCGGAGACGGTGAACTCGTTCAAGTCGCTGGCCGACAAGAAGTTCTTCGACGGCACCAAGTGCCACCGGCTGACCACCGACGGCATCTTCGTCCTCCAGTGCGGCGACCCGGAGGGCACCGGCAGCGGCGGCCCCGGCTACACCATCAAGGACGAGAACCTGGACTCGCTGGGCAAGCCGAACGAGACGGGCAAGGTGGTGTACCCGGCGGGCACGGTGGCGATGGCCAACACCGGGCAGCCCAATTCGGGCGGCAGCCAGTTCTTCCTCGTCTACAAGGACACCCAGCTGCCTCCCGGCTACACGCCCTTCGGGACGATGGACGCCGCGGGCCTGAAGGTGGTGGAGGGGATCGCCAAGGCGGGAACGGCCGACGGGGCCACGGACGGCGCCCCGAAGAACACCGTGACGATCGAGAAGGCCACCGTCGGCAAGGACTGACGGGGCACGGCGCCGCCGGGCCCGGCCGGCCCGCATCCCGTACGGCGATATTCCGTCGTGCGGGATGCGGACAGCCGGCCCGGCGGTCGCCTATGTTGGCGTTGTGCAGGGCGGGCGCGGCCCGCCCCAGGAAACTGTGGACGATGCCCAGGGGGTGAACCCCTCGCAAGGCATCAGGTGGAGGAGGCGCTGTGAGCAGCGACCCGTGGGGCCGTGTCGACGAGACGGGCACCGTGTACGTGCGTACGGCCGAGGGCGAGCAGGTCGTCGGCTCGTGGCAGGCAGGCACCCCTGAGGAGGCCCTGGCCTACTTCGAGCGCAAGTACGAGGGCCTGGTAGTCGAGATCGGCCTCCTTGAGCGGCGGGTGCGGACCACCGACCTGTCCGCCAAGGACGCCCAGACCGCGATCGACCACCTGCGCACGCAGGTGGACGAGCACCACGCCGTGGGCGACCTCGGCGCGCTGCGGGTCCGGCTGGACAAGCTGGTGGCGACGGTCGACTCGCGCCGCGAGGAGCGCAAGGCGCAGAAGGCCAAGCAGACGGACGAGGCCCGTGCGGCCAAGGACGAGCTGGTCGCGGAGGCCGAGCAGCTGGCGCAGAGCGACCAGTGGCGCAGCGCCGGTGAGCGGCTGCGGGCCCTGGTGGACATCTGGAAGGGGCTGCCGCGTCTCGACCGCAAGTCGGACGACGAGCTGTGGCACCGCTTCTCGCACGCCCGCTCGGCCTTCTCCAAGCGCCGCAAGGCGCACTTCGCCTCGCTGGACGCGCAGCGCGAGGACGCCCGCAAGGCGAAGGAGAAGCTGGTCGCGGAGGCCGAGGCGCTGTCGAAGTCGACGGACTGGGGTCCGACGGCGGCCCGCTACCGCGAGCTGATGGCGGACTGGAAGGCGGCGGGCCGTGCTCAGCGCGAGTCCGAGGACGACCTGTGGAACCGTTTCCGCGGTGCGCAGGACGTGTTCTTCGCGGCGCGCGGCGAGGTCTTCGCCGAGCGTGACGCCGAGCAGACCGAGAACCTGAAGGTGAAGGAGGAGCTGGCCGACGAGGCCGAGAAGCTCGTCCCGATCACGGACCTGAAGGCGGCCCGTGCCGCGTTCCGCTCGCTCAACGAGCGCTGGGAGGCCGTCGGCCACGTGCCGCGGGACGCGCGTCCCAAGGTCGAGGGCCGGATGCACGCGGTGGAGCGGGCGATCCAGGAGGCCGAGGAAGGCGAGTGGCGCCGTACGAACCCGGAGGCGCGGGCCCGTGCGGCCGGTCTGACGGGTCAGCTGCAGGCGGCCGTGGACAAGCTGCGCCAGCAGATCGACGCGGCGCGCGCGGCGGGCAACAACGCGAAGGCCGACAAGCTGGCGCGCGAGCTGGAGGGCCGGCAGGCGCTGCTGGACCAGGCGCTCAAGGGTCTTGAGGAGTTCGGCGGCTGACGCGGTCCGGGCGGCGGCTTTCAGCCGCCCGGGCGAGTACGGCGAGAGGGGCCCGGTACGGATGTCCGTACCGGGCCCCTCTCGCCGTACTCGCGCGGGTTACGGCCGGCGGGCCGAGGTGACGCGGTAGACGTCGTAGACGCCCTCGACGCCCCGGACGGCCTTCAGGACGTGTCCCAGGTGCTTGGGGTCGCCCATCTCGAAGGTGAACCGGGAGGTGGCGACCCGGTCGCGGGAGGTCTGGACGGCCGCCGACAGGATGTTCACGTGCTGGTCCGACAGGACCCGGGTGACGTCCGACAGCAGCCGGGACCGGTCCAGCGCCTCGACCTGGATGGCGACGAGGAACACGGAGGACTGGGTGGGCGCCCACTCGACCTCCAGCATCCGCTCGGGCTGCTGGGAGAGGGAGTCCACGTTGACGCAGTCGGCGCGGTGAACCGATACTCCACTGCCGCGCGTGACGAACCCGATGATCGGGTCGCCGGGTACCGGGGTGCAGCAGCGGGCCAGCTTGACCCAGACGTCGTCGACGCCCTTGACGACCACGCCCGGGTCGGCGTTGCTGCGCCGCTTGTTGCGGCTGCGGGACGGCGGGACGCTCTCCTCGATGTCCTCGTTGGCGGCTTCCTCGCCGCCGAGGGCCTGGACGAGCTTCTGTACGACGGCCTGCGCCGAGACGTGTCCCTCGCCGATCGCCGCGTACAGCGAGGAGATGTCGGGGTAGCGCATCTCGTGGGCGAGGGTGACGAGCGAGTCGCCGGTCAGGATGCGCTGGATCGGCAGGTTCTGCTTGCGCATGGCCCGCGCGATGGAGTCCTTGCCCTGCTCGATGGCCTCGTCGCGGCGTTCCTTGGAGAACCAGGCGCGGATCTTGTTGCGGGCGCGCGGGGACTTGACGAAGCCGAGCCAGTCGCGGGAGGGGCCCGCGCCTTCGGCCTTGGAGGTGAAGACCTCGACGAGGTCCCCGTTGTCGAGGGTCGATTCGAGCGGCACGAGCCGCCCGTTGACCCGCGCCCCTATGGTCCGGTAGCCGACCTCGGTGTGGACGGCGAACGCGAAGTCCACGGGGGTGGCCCCGGCCGGGAGCGCTATGACGTCGCCCTTGGGCGTGAAGACGAAGACCTCGTTGCGGGAGAGGTCGAAGCGCAGCGAGTCGAGGAACTCGCCCGGGTCCTCGGTCTCCTTCTGCCAGTCGAGCAGCTGCCGCAGCCAGGCCATGTCGTTGACGGTGTCCTGGCCGGCGCTGCCCTTGGCGGCCTGCGGGACGTCGGTGCGGACCTTGGAGGTGCCGGCGACGGTCTGCTGCTTGTACTTCCAGTGCGCTGCGATGCCGTACTCGGCGCGGCGGTGCATGTCGAAGGTGCGGATCTGGAGTTCGACCGGCTTGCCGCTGGGTCCGATGACCGTCGTGTGCAGCGACTGGTACATGTTGAACTTGGGCATCGCGATGTAGTCCTTGAACCGGCCGGGGACCGGGTTCCATCGCGCGTGCACGGTGCCGAGGGCGGCGTAGCAGTCGCGGACGGTGTCGACGAGGACGCGGATGCCGACCAGGTCGTAGATCTCCGCGAAGTCGCGGCCCCGCACGATCATCTTCTGGTAGACGCTGTAGTAGTGCTTGGGCCGTCCGGTGACGGTGGCCTTGATCCGGGCCGCCCGCAGGTCGGTCTGGACCTCGTCCGTGACGACGGCGAGGTACTCGTCGCGCTTGGGGGCGCGCTCGGCGACCAGGCGGACGATCTCGTCGTACATCTTCGGGTAGAGGATCGCGAAGGAGAGGTCTTCGAGTTCCCACTTGATCGTGTTCATGCCCAGGCGGTGGGCCAGGGGCGCGTAGATCTCCAGGGTCTCGCGGGCCTTCTTCTCCTGCTTCTCCCGCTTGAGGTAACGCATGGTGCGCATGTTGTGCAGGCGGTCGGCGAGCTTGATGACGAGGACCCGGGGGTCCTTGGCCATCGCGACGACCATCTTGCGCACGGTTTCGGCCTGCGCGGCCTCGCCGAACTTGACCCGGTCGAGCTTGGTGACGCCGTCGACGAGCAGGGCCACGGCGTCGCCGAAGTCGCGGCGCAGCTGTTCCAGGCCGTACTCGGTGTCCTCGACGGTGTCGTGCAGCAGGCCCGCCATCAGCGTCGCGGGGTCCATGCCGAGCTCGGCGAGGATCGTGGTGACGGCGAGCGGGTGGGTGATGTACGGGTCGCCGCTCTTGCGCTTCTGTCCCCGGTGCCAGCGCTCGGCGACCTGGTACGCCTGCTCGATCTGGCGCAGCGTCGCCGTCTCGATCTTCGGGTCGTTGCCGCGGACGATGCGGAGCAGCGGTTCCAGTACCGGGTTGTACGGGTTGGAACGCTGCACTCCGAGGCGGGCGAGGCGGGCGCGCACCCGGTTGGAGGACCCGGCGGGCTTCAGCGGCGCGGGCTTGACCGGCGGCGCCGGCGGGGGCGTGGCCGGGGCCGCCTTGGCGGGCTCGGCCTGCGGGTCGGGCTGCGCGGCGGAGATTGGCTGGACCTCGTCTGGCAAGAGCGCTCCTCAGGGGGTCCCCCCGGACGAAGTGTGGGGGAGGATCCGGTACCCGTGTCCGGTCCGGACAACCCATCGTAGCGAGGGATCCGCCCCCTCGTTCGCCGAGGCTCGGTCCGGCCCGGCACCGGGCGGGACCCGGGCCGGATACGCCGAACGGCGGGCACCCGGGGAATCCCGGGCGCCCGCCGCCTCGTGAAGGGCCGCAGGCCCTCAGACCACGATCAGCGCGTCCAGCGGGGCGCCGGCGAGCGCCCCGGACAGCTTCTCCCGGCCTGGCAGGAACGACAGCTCCATCAGGACCGCCACACCGGCGACCTCCGCCCCGGCCCGCCGGATGAGGGAGAGCGATGCCTCCGCCGTGCCGCCGGTGGCCAGGACGTCGTCGATGACCATCACCCGGTCACCCGCCGCCAGGTCCTCCGCGTGGACCTCGATCTCCGCGGTCCCGTACTCCAGCTCGTAGGACTGCGCCAGGGTCGCCCCCGGCAGCTTCCCGGCCTTGCGCACCGGCACGAAGCCGATGCCCGCCTGCACGGCGACCGGGGCCGCCAGGATGAACCCGCGCGCCTCCAGCCCGACGATCTTCGTCGCGCCGTACCGCGCGGCCAGTTCCACCAGTACGTCCGTCAGCGCGGCGAACGCCTTCGGGTCGGCCAACAGCGGGGTGATGTCCTTGAACATCACGCCCGGCTTCGGGTAGTCGGCAACGTCCTTGATGCGGCTGAGCAGCAGCTCCCGCGCCTGCTCGGAGATCACGCTCACCGCCGCCGCCCCGCGCGTCCCTGCGTCTGCGCGACGATCTGCGGGCCGCCCTCGCCGTCGCCCTCGGCGTCGGAGCCGTAGCCCTCCTCCGGGGACTCGCCCCTGGCGGCCGCGGCCTCGCGCTTCGCGAGCACCCGCTTCTTCAGCGCCTTCATGCCCGGCTCGCGCTCCTTCAGGTCCACGACCAGCGGGGTCGCGATGAAGATCGAGGAGTACGCACCGGCCGCGAGGCCGACGAACAGCGACAGCGAGATGTCGTTGAGCATGCCCGCGCCCAGGAAGCCGCCGCCGATGAACAGCAGCGCGCCGACCGGGAGCAGCGCCACGACGGTCGTGTTGATCGAGCGGACCAGCGTCCCGTTGATGCTGCGGTTGGCGATCTCGCTGAAGGTGTAGCGGGTCTGCTTGGTGATGTCCTTCGACCCCTCCTTGAGACCGTCGAAGACGACGACGGTGTCGTAGAGGGAGTAACCGAGGATCGTGAGCAGACCGATCACGGTGCCCGGGGTGACCTCGAAGCCGACCAGCGCGTACACGCCGACGGTGATGGTGAGGTCGTGGATCAGCGCGATCAGCGCGGCGACCGCCATCCGCCATTCGAAGGCGATGGCGAGGTAGATCACCACGAGGATCATGAAGACGCCGAGGCCGGTCCAGGCCTTGTTGGCGATCTGCTCGCCCCAGCTGGGACCGACGAGGTCGGCGTTGATGCCGGCCTGGTCGACCTTGAGGTCACTGGCGAGCTGCTTCTTCACGTCGGCCGCGGAGGCGGTGTCCAGACCGGTGATCTGGATGCGCAGGCCGCCGGTGCCGAGTTCCTGGACGATCGCGTCGTGGCCCGAGGCCTTCTCCGCGTCCTCGGTCGCCTTGGCGACGGAGACGGCCGTCTTCGGGGTGGTGAAGACGGCACCGCCCTTGAACTCGATGCCCATGTTGAGGCCCTGAACGGCCAGGGCCACGATCGCCGTGATGGTGATCAGGATGGAAACGCCGTACCAGAGAAAACGCTTGCCGACGAAGTCGTATCCGACCTCACCGCGGTACAGCTTGGCGCCGAGATCTCCCAGCTTCGACATCTCTCACGCCTCCTTTGCGTCGACGGGGGCGGAGACGGTACCGGAACCGGTGCGACGGGACCGGCGCAGCGGCGGCTTCGCGCCGAGCCGCTTCGGGTCCAGCCCGGACCACGGGTGGCCGCTGGAGAAGAACTTCGTACGGGCCAGCAGCGTCATGACGGGCTTGGTGAACAGGAACACCACGACCACGTCGAGCAGGGTGGTGAGGCCCAGCGTGAAGGCGAAGCCCTGCACCTTGCCGACGGTCACGATGAACAGCACCGCGGCGGCCAGGAACGACACGAAGTCGGACACCAGGATCGTACGCCGGGCCCGCGGCCAGGCGCGCTCGACGGCCGGACGCAGGGTGCGGCCCTCGCGGATCTCGTCACGGATGCGTTCGAAGTACACGATGAACGAGTCGGCCGTGATGCCGATGGCGACGATCGCGCCGCAGACGGCCGGCAGGTTCAGCGCGAAACCGATGCCCTTGCCCAGCAGCGCCATGATCGTGTAGGTCAGGATCGCGGACACCAGCAGCGAGACGATCGCGATGAACGCCAGGCCGCGGTAGTACACGAGCAGGTAGATCACGACGAGGAGCAGGCCGATCGCACCGGCGATCAGGCCGGCCTTCAGCTGCTCGCCGCCGAGGGCGGCGGTGACGGTGGTGACGCTGTCTTCCTGGAAGGACAGCGGCAGGGCGCCGTACGAGAGCATGTTGCCCAGGTCCTGCGCGGACTGCTGGGTGAAGCCGCCCGAGATCTGGGCGTTGCCGCCGGTCAGCGCCTGGCTCACGGACGGGTCGGAGATGACCTGGCCGTCGAGCACGATCGCGAACTGGTTCTGCGGGGGCTGCTTGGCCGCGAGGTCACCGGTGATCTTGGCGAACTTGTCGGCGCCCTTGTCGGTGAACTGCATGGTGACGATCCACTGACCGGACTGCTGGTCGATCTGGCCCTTGGCGTCGTCGACGTCCTGGCCGTTGACCGCGGCGGGACCGAGCACCCACTTGCCCCAGGTGTCGCCGCGCTGGCCGCAGGCGACCATCGGGTCCTCGGGCTTGACGCCCTGGGCCGCGGTGGCGCGCTGCTTCTCGTCCGTGCAGTCCAGGGCGGCGAACTTGGCCTGGAGCGCGGAGGCGGCGGCGTCGGGCGACGGCGTCGCGGACGGGGTCGGAGCCTTGTTGTCGTCTGCCTTCTTCGACTCGCTCGCGGAGGGCGAGGGAGTGGGGCTGCCCGGGGCCTTGAGGGCCTCACTGAGCGCGCGGCCCTGAGAAGTGGCGCTGGACGACGGGGTGGCGGAGGGGCTGGCCTTCTTGCCGTCCCCGGCCTTGGGGGCGCCGGAGCCGCTCGGGGAGGCGCTGGGCGATCCACTGGGCGATCCGCTGGGCGAGGCGTTGGGGGCGGCCGGTTCACCGCTCGTGAACGCGAGCACCGGGCGGAAGTAGAGCTGGGCGGTGGTACCGACCTGCTCGCGCGCCTGCTGCTCGTTCATCCCCTTGGGGATGTTCACGATGATGTGGTCCTTGCCCTGCGTCTGGACCTCGGCCTCCGTCACACCGAGACCGTTGACACGGCGCTCGATGATCCCGACGGCGGTGTTCATGTTCGTCGGGTTGATCGCGTCCGGCTTGCCGGGCTCGCTCTTGGCCTTGAGCGTGATGCTCGTACCGCCCGCGAGGTCGATGCCGAGACGGGGGGTCGTCTGCTTCGTGAGGAACATCCCCGCGGTGAGCGCCACCATCGCGATCAGGATGATGGCCAGGGCGCGCCCCGGCCTCCCCTGAGCCCCCGTGGGCCGCCGGCCCTTCTTCGGTGCTGCCACCTTGTCGTATCTCCCTGTCCAACCGTCCCGCGCCGGGTCAGCGCGCGGACGGCCAAGAAATGTGTGGTGGGGACCCCTGCCCCCCGCAGAAACGGGTCACCGGCAGGCACCGCGGCGGCCGCCGGTCAGGCGCCGCCGCGATCCGTGCCGCCTACTGCTACTTGGCTCCGGCCTCGCCGTCGGCCTTGCCGTCCTTGGGCTCGTCGCCCTTGGGCGCGTCGGCCTGGGGCTCATCGGCCTGGGGCGCGTCCTTCTTGCCCATGTCCAGCTTCGGGGCGTCGCCCTCGGTCTCGGACTGGGTGAGCGAGGAGGCGTCGTCCGGGACGACCGGCGTGTCGATCGTCAGATCAGCGGCCTGGCCGTGGACGATGCGGTTGTACTCCTCGTCGTCGAGGACGGCACCGATGGCGTTCTTCGCGAAGATCGCGTGGACGCCGGGGGCCACTTCGAGGGTGACCGTGTCGTCACCGATCTCCTTCACCGTGGCGTACATGCCGCCGATGGTGCGGACCCCGGTGCCGGGCGTCATGTGGTCGCGCATCTGCGCGGCCGCCTGCTGCTTCTTCTTCGCGGAGCGGGTCATCAGGAACATCGCCCCGATGAGCACGATGAACGGGAGGAGTGTCACGAGATTCACGGGACGGAGATCCTTCGCACGACCGCACGGGAGACGGCCTTTTTCTACGGGGGTGGGCACGCCGACCCGAAGGGTCGGCATCGGCGGAGTCTAGGCGAGTCCGCACCGATGGAACAACGCCCAGCATGGCACCGCAGTTCCTGACCGGGCGAACCTCCGCGCCGTCAGGCCCCGAACAAGCCCTGTTGTCCGCTTGATCCGCCGCCGCCGGGCTGCGGCGGGACGAGCCCCAGGTGAACCCATGCGGCGGGGGTCGCGACACGCCCCCGGGGGGTACGGGCGAGCAGTCCCTCCCGTACCAGGAAGGGCTCCGCGACCTCCTCCACGGTCTCCCGCTCCTCCCCCACGGCCACGGCGAGCGTGGACAGCCCGACGGGGCCGCCGCCGAACAGCTTGAGCAGTGCCTCCAGCACGGCCCGGTCGAGGCGGTCGAGGCCGCGCGCGTCCACCTCGTACACCTGGAGGGCGGTACCGGCCACCTCGCGCGTGATCACCCCGTCGGCCTTGACCTGGGCGTAGTCGCGGACGCGGCGCAGCAGCCGGTTGGCGATGCGGGGGGTGCCGCGGGAACGGCCGGCGATCTCGGCGGCGCCGGCGGTGTCGATCTCCACGTCGAGGAGGCGGGCGGAGCGGTGGATGACGCGCTCCAGCTCCTCGGGGGCGTAGAACTCCATGTGGCCGGTGAAGCCGAAGCGGTCCCGCAGGGGCGGCGGCAGCAGCCCGGCGCGGGTCGTCGCCCCCACGAGGGTGAAGGGCGGCAGCTCCAGGGGGATGGCCGTGGCCCCGGGCCCCTTTCCGACGATCACATCGACGCGGAAGTCCTCCATCGCCATGTAGAGCATCTCCTCGGCGGGCCGGGACATGCGGTGGATCTCGTCGAGGAAGAGCACCTCGCCCTCCTGGAGGGAGGAGAGGATCGCGGCGAGATCGCCGGCGTGCTGGATGGCGGGGCCGGAGGTGATCCGGATCGGCGCGCCCATCTCGGCGGCGATGATCATGGAGAGGGTGGTCTTGCCGAGGCCCGGGGCGCCGGAGAGCAGCACGTGATCGGCGGTGGCCCCGCGCTGCCGGGCCGCCTTCAGGACGAGGTCCAGCTGCTGGCGGACCTTCTCCTGCCCGACGAACTCGCCGAGGTCCTTGGGGCGCAGGGCCGCCTCGACGGCGGTGTCCTCCCCGTCCGCCGCCGCCGCCACGATCCGGTCGTCGCTCTCGTCGTCCCAGTTCACGCTGTCAGTCTGCCTTCTCGCTTCGCGGATGTTCACCAACGCTGCCTTCTCCCCGCCCGGGGTCCCCCGCCCCCCTGCTCAAGCCCCCCGAGCCCGCGCCCCTTCTCCGCCCGGGGGCGGTCCGGCCCCCCCTCCGGCCCAAGGGCGGCCCGAACCCACCTCCGGTCCGGAGCCCCCGGTCCCCCGACCAGGCCCGGTCCCCAGCGGCCCGTGCCGGGGCCTGATCGGCGGGTACCGGCGGTTGCCGGGTCCCACCGGCCGGCACTTGCAGCCCCGCCGGCGTTTGAGGCGCGGGCCCGGGCAGAGCCCGGTGAACGGGAGAAGGGCGGGGTGGGGCAAGCCCCGCGCAGCGGCACCGCCCCGCACCGGCGCCGGTCCGGCACCGGACCCTCGCAGCGGCAGTGGTCCGGTCCCGGACGCCGGGCCGGGCAGCGGCGTCGGGAGCGGGCCGGGACCGCCGGGGCCGGACGCCCGCGGAGCGCACCGTCAGCGGGTGCGGTTCAGGGATTGGAGGGCCGCTCGCAAGAGCTGGGGCACCGGCGCCGAGCCACCGGCGGCAATGGCCGCCTCGGCCTGCGGCGTCACCGCCGAGACCGCCTCCTCCGCGTCCCTGGACGCGTACCCCAGGCCGATCAACGCGGCGGACAGCTGCTCGGTCCAGGGCGCGGGGCCGGCCGCGGCCGCGCGCTGCGCGCCGACCAGGCCGCTCGACCCCAGCGGAGCGCCCAGCTTGCCCTTCAGCTCCAGCAGCAGCTTCTGCGCGCCCTTCTTGCCGATGCCCGGCACCGCCGTCAGGGCCCGCTCGTCCCCCGACTCGACGGCCAGTCGCAGCGCGTCCGGGCTGTGTACGCCCAGCATCGCCTGGGCCAGCCGCGGCCCGACCCCGCTCGCCGTCTGGAGCAGCTCGAAGACCTGCCGCTCGTCGTCGTCCGCGAAGCCGTACAGCGTGAGCGAGTCCTCCCGTACGACCAGGGAGGTCGCCAGCCGGGCCGGCTCCCCGACGCGCAGGGCCGCGATGGTGTTCGGCGTGCACTGCACGGCCATGCCCACTCCCCCGACCTCGATCACGGCCAGGGTGGGGGCGAGCGCGGCGACCGGGCCGCTGACGAAAGCGATCATGAGGGGCGGCCTTTCGAGGCGTGCAGGGCGACCGCCTGCTGGAGGCGGTTCTGGGCGGGAGCCCGCCAGATGTGGCAGATGGCGAGCGCGAGCGCATCGGCGGCGTCGGCCGGCTTCGGCGGGGCGGCGAGCCGCAGCAGCCGGGTGACCATCGCCCCGACCTGCGCCTTGTCGGCCCGGCCGGATCCGGTGACGGCGGCCTTGACCTCGCTCGGGGTGTGCAGCGCGACCGGGATGCCGCGCCGCGCGGCGCACAGCATGGCGACGGCACTGGCCTGGGCGGTGCCCATCACCGTGCTGACGTTGTGCTGGCTGAACACCCGCTCCACGGCGACGACTTCGGGACGGTGCTCATCGAGCCATTCCTCTATGCCCCGCTCGATCGCGACGAGCCGGTTGCCCAGCTCCGCGTCCGCGGGGGTCCGGACGACCCCCACGCCGATCATCGTCAGCGGGCGGCCGGCGACGCCCTCGACCACGCCGACACCGCACCGGGTCAGCCCCGGGTCCACGCCGAGAACTCGCACCCCGCCCCTCCTTCGCTCGCCAGTGCGTGCAGGCTAGCCGCTGGCACTGACAAAGCGGCGGGCCGGCGGGGTGTGTCCCCGCCGGCCCGCCGCTGATGCCCGATCAGGCGTCGACCTTCTCCATGACCTCGTCCGAGACGTCGAAGTTGGCGAAGACGTTCTGCACGTCGTCGCTGTCCTCCAGCGCGTCGATCAGCTTGAAGATCTTGCGCGCGCCCTCCTCGTCCAGCTCGACCTGCATGGTCGGCAGGAAGTTGGAGTCGGCCGAGTCGTAGTCGATGCCGGCCTCCTGGAGGGCCGTGCGGACGGCGACCATGTCGGTGGCCTCGCTGATGATCTCGAAGCTCTCGCCGAGGTCGTTGACCTCTTCGGCGCCCGCCTCCAGCACCGTCTCCAGGACGTCGTCCTCGGAGAGCTCGCCCTTGGGCAGGAGCACGACGCCCTTGCGGTTGAACAGGTACGAGACCGAGCCCGGGTCGGCCATCGAGCCGCCGTTGCGGGTCATGGCGACGCGGACGTCGGAGGCGGCGCGGTTGCGGTTGTCGGTGAGGCACTCGATGAGCACCGCGACGCCGTTGGGGCCGTAACCCTCGTACATGATCGTCTCGTAGTCGGCGCCGCCGGCTTCGAGGCCGCCGCCGCGCTTGACCGCGGAGTCGATGTTCTTGTTCGGGACCGAGCTCTTCTTGGCCTTCTGGATGGCGTCGAAGAGGGTCGGGTTGCCATCGATGTCGGCACCGCCCATACGGGCCGCGACCTCGATGTTCTTGATCAGCTTCGCGAAGAGCTTGCCGCGCTTGGCGTCAACCACGGCCTTCTTGTGCTTCGTCGTAGCCCATTTAGAGTGGCCGGACATCTGCCTGTCTCCTTCGCGTCACCAACAGTGTTCGCCTCAGATCCTACCGGGACGCCGTCACAGCCCGGCGCGCACCATGTCGACGAAGTACGCGTGGACGCGGTCGTCCCCGGTCAGCTCCGGGTGGAACGAGGTCGCGAGGACGTTGCCCTGGCGCACGGCGACCGTGTGCCCGTCGTACGTGGCGAGCACCTCGACCGGGGCGCCGACCGATTCGACCCACGGGGCACGGATGAAGACGCCCTCGACGGGGCCGCCTTCTATGCCCGCGAAGTCGATCTTCGCCTCGAAGGACTCGTTCTGACGGCCGAAGGCGTTGCGGCGCACGATCATGTCGATGCCGCCCAGGGTCTCCTGGTCCTCACGGCCGTCGAGCAGCTTGTCGGCGAGCATGATCATGCCGGCGCAGGTGCCGTAGACCGGCATGCCGGCCTTCACGCGCTCGCGCAGCGGCTCCAGCATGCCGAACAGCACGGCGAGCTTCGACATGGTCGTCGACTCGCCGCCGGGGATCACCAGGGCGTCGACCTCGGCGAGCTCGTCGGGACGCCGGACCGGCCTGGCCACGGCGTCCGCCGCGGCCAGGGCGATCAGGTGCTCCCGTACGTCGCCCTGGAGGGCCAGGACACCAATCACGGGGTTGGTCATGGCAGTGACTACCAGCCGCGGTTGGCGTAGCGCTCGGCCTCGGGCAGGGTGTCGCAGTTGATGCCGACCATGGCCTCGCCCAGGTTGCGGGAGGCGTCCGCGATGATCTTCGGGTCGTCGTAGAAGGTGGTGGCCTTCACGATGGCGGCGGCGCGCTTGGCCGGGTCGCCGGACTTGAAGATGCCGGAGCCGACGAAGACGCCCTCGGCGCCGAGCTGGCGCATCAGGGCGGCGTCGGCCGGGGTGGCGACGCCACCGGCGGAGAACAGCACGACCGGGAGCTTGCCGAGCTCGGCGACCTCCTTGACGAGCTCGTACGGCGCGCGCAGCTCCTTGGCGGCGGCGAACAGCTCGTTGTTGTCGTAGCCGCGCAGGCGGGCGATCTCGTTCTTGATCTGACGCAGGTGGCGGACCGCCTCGACGACGTTGCCGGTGCCGGCCTCGCCCTTCGAGCGGATCATGGCCGCGCCCTCGGCGATGCGGCGCAGGGCCTCGCCGAGGTTGGTGGCGCCGCAGACGAAGGGGGTGGTGAACGCCCACTTGTCGGAGTGGTTGACCTCGTCGGCCGGGGTCAGGACCTCGGACTCGTCGATGTAGTCGACGCCGAGGGACTGGAGGACCTGGGCCTCGACGAAGTGGCCGATGCGGGACTTGGCCATGACCGGGATCGAGACGGCCTCGATGATCTCTTCGATCATGTTGGGGTCGGACATGCGCGCGACGCCGCCGTCCTTGCGGATGTCCGCGGGGACCCGCTCCAGGGCCATGACGGCCACGGCGCCGGCGTCCTCGGCGATCTTCGCCTGCTCGGCGTTGACCACGTCCATGATCACGCCGCCCTTGAGCTGCTCGGCCATGCCGCGCTTGACGCGGGAGGTGCCGATCGCGGACTCAGCGGACTGCGGGGTGGAGGGAAGCGTGCTCACGGGTTGACCTCACTCGAAGGAAGACGGGTGCTGCGGGTTTTACCGGGCTGAGCAAACCGTCATCGACCAGTCCACTGCAAGGGCCAATAAGGAGCCGGTGGCTCCTTCCAAGTTGGCCTTTCGGTACAACTCGCGGAGCGGAACCCAGGGCCTGCCCTCCGGATCAGGCCGGGCGGTCGGCGAGGTCCGCGGGGGGTTCGTCGTCCATCTCGAAGGCGAGCGGGAACGGCGCGTGTCCCGCCAGCCTGAACCAGCGGACCTTGCGGTGCCGGCGCAGCGCGCGGGCGGCGCGCACGGCGTCGTTGTGGAACCTGCGGGCCATCGGCACCCGGCGGACGGCCGCCGCCAGTTCCTCCGCGGCCTCCTCGCCCCCGGGAGCCGCCTTGACGGCCTCGACCTGGTCGGCGTCGGCGAACACCGCGCGCAGCGCCTGGCTGAGTTCGCTCTCGGCGACCTCGCGGTGGTCCTCCTCGGCCTGGCGGGCGGCGTGGGCGGCCTCGTACAGCACGAGCGAGGAGGCGGGGTCCAGCACTCCGGACGTCGCCACCTCCAGCACCACGGAAGCCCGCCGGACGAGCTGGGCGTCGAGGGCGGCGCGGGCGGCGTCCATGCGGGTGTGGAGCCGGTCGAGCCGTCCGGCGGTCCAGCTGAGGTAGACCCCGATGACGCCGAGCGCCAGGGCGATCCAGACAAGGGTTTCGATCACGGGCCGCGACTCTACCCGCGAACGCGCCGGTCAGGTCCCGGCGCCCGGCCTCGCGGACCGCCGGGCTGCCGGACTGCCGGCCGCCCCACCTCCCCCGGCCCCGCCGGGAGGTCACGTCTCCCGGGAGAGCCCCCACCGGGTCCGCAGCGGAACCCGCTCGTCGGTGGCCACCGCCGCCGCGCCGTCCGTGACCGTCTCGTAGACGGCCAGGATGTCCGCGCCCACGGTCGACCAGTCGAAGCGGCGCACGTGCGCGGAGCCGCGCGCGCTCAGTTCCGCCCGCCGCGCCGGATCGCGCAGCAGCCGTACGGCGGCCTCGGCCAGGGCGCCCGCGTCCTCGTTGGCGAAGAGCTCGCCCGCCGCGCCCTGGTCCAGGACCTGCGCGAACGCGTCCAGGTCGGAGGCGAGCACGGCGGCGCCCGCCGACAGGGCCTCGACGAGGATGATCCCGAAGCTCTCGCCGCCGGTGTTGGGCGCGACGTACACGTCGACGCTGCGCAGCAGCCTCGCCTTGTCCTCGTCGGAGACCATGCCGAGGAACTCGACGCGGGAGCGCAGGTCGGCCGGGAGGGAGGCCACCGCCTCCTCCTCGTCGCCGCGGCCCGCCACGAGGAGCCGTACGTCCGGGCACTCCTCGACGATCCGCGGGAAGGCCGCCATCAGTACGGGCAGGCCCTTCCTCGGCTCGTCGATGCGGCCGATGAAGCCGAGCGTGCTTGCGCCCCACTCCTCCTTGGGCTCGGCGGAGGCGAAGAAGTCCACGTCGACGCCGTTGGGGATCACGACCGCGTCGCCGCCGAGGTGCTCGACCAGGGTGCGCCGCGCGTACTCGCTCACCGCGATCCGCGCGCTGATCTTCTCCAGCGCGGGCTGCAGGATCGGGTACGCCGCGATCATGGCCCGGGAGCGCGGGTTCGAGGTGTGGAAGGTGGCCACGATCGGCCCCTGCGCCGCCCAGCAGGACAGCAGCCCCAGCGAGGGCGAGGCCGGTTCGTGGATGTGGATCACGTCGAAGACCCCGTCGTGCAGCCAGCGCCGCACCCGGGCCGCCGAGAGGAACCCGAAGTTCAGGCGGGCCACCGACCCGTTGTACGGCACCGGCACCGCCCGCCCGGCCGAGACCACGTACGGGGGCAGCGGCGTCTCGTCGTCGGCCGGGGCGAGCACCGAGACCTCGTGGCCGAGGCGGATCAGGTGCTCGGCGAGGTCACGGATGTGGAACTGGACCCCGCCCGGTACGTCCCAGGAGTAGGGGCACACGATGCCGATCTTCACAGCGCGCGCTCCTCCAGGTCGTCCAGCCACAGCCGCTGCAGCATGTGCCAGTCCTCCGGGTGCTCGGAGATGCCCGACGCGAAGGCGTCCGCGAGCGCCTGGGTCATGGCGGCGGTCTTCTCGGTCCGGGTGCCGGTCTGCGGCACCGTCACCTCGGGGTGGATCCGGCCGTACATTTTGGGCGTGTCCCCGTAGTACAGGGTCGCCGGGAGCAGTACCGCCCCCGTCTGCTGCGCCAGCAGGGCCGGGCCGGCCGGCATCCGCGCGGCGGAGCCGAAGAAGTCCACTTCCACGCCGGAGGCCGACAGGTCGCGGTCCGCCACGAGGCAGACCAGCCCGCCGGAGCGGAGCCGGCGGGCGAGGGTGCCGAAGGCGGCGCCGCCGGTGTGCGGCAGGACCTCCATGCCGAGGCTCTCGCGGTAGGCCACGAAGCGGTCGAAGAGGGTCTCGGGCTTGAGCCGCTCGGCGACCGTGGTGAAGGGCACGCCGAGGTGGCCGACGGCCCAGGCGCCGGCGAGGTCCCAGTTGGCCAGGTGCGGCAGCGCCACGACGACCCCGCGGCCGGAGGCGAGGGCCTCGCGCAGGATGTCCTCGTCCTGCATCCGGACGTCCCGGCCGAAGCGGCTGGTTTCCATGGTCGGCAGCCGGAAGGACTCCATCCAGTACCGCATGTACGAGCGCATCCCGGCCTGCGACAGCGCGCGCAGCCGCTCCGGCGAGGCGTCCGGCACCACCCGGGCCAGGTTCGACTCCAGGCGCAGCACGCTCTTGCCGCGCCGCTTCCACGTGAAGTCCGCGATGCGCCGGCCCAGGGCCACCGCCGCGGGCTCGGGGAGCTTCTTGACCCCGGCCCAGCCGAGCCCGTACAGGCCGTCTACCAGCTTCTCCCGCGCCGTCCCCATCAGGCGGCGCCGCCTTCGGCGACCGCGGCGGCGGCGTCGGCCTCGGCGGCCTCGCGGCGTACGGTGACCACCCGCTGGATCAGGGTGACCAGCGAGCCCACGGCGACGATCCACAGCGCGATCGGCAGCAGCACCCCGATCCAGGAGGGCACGCCGAAGGTCTGCAGTCCGGACAGGCCGGCCGCGACCAGCGAGATCACCAGGCGTTCGGCGCGCTCGATGAGCCCGTTGACGGCCACCGGCAGGCCAATCGATTCGCCGCGCGCCTTGGTGTACGAGACCACCTGGCCGCTGGCCAGGCAGAAGATCGCGACCGCGCACAGCACGTTGTCGTTCCCGTTGCCCGCGTACCAGAGCGCCAGGCCGCCGAAGATCGCCGCGTCCGCGACCCGGTCGAGGGTGGAGTCGAGGAAGGCGCCCCACCGGCTGGAGACACCGGCCTGGCGGGCCATGTTCCCGTCCACGAGGTCGGAGAACACGAACAGGGTGATGGTGATCGTGCCCCAGAAGAACTCGCCTCGGGGGAAGAAGACCAGCGCGCCCGCCACCACTCCGGCCGTGCCGATCAGGGTGACCGCGTCCGGGCTCACCCCCCGCCGGAGCAGAAAAGCGGCGAATGGCGTGAGAACACGCGTGAAGAATGCACGCGCGTACTTGTTCAGCATGGCCTTCCCGGAGGGTCGCTGGGCCGCACGGCCACATCGGCCACCGGCTGGCCCATCGTAGCCAGCGCCCCGGGCGCCCGGTGCCGCGCACCCACCGGTTCGTGCCGGACAATCCGCGCGCCGTGCCCACGTCACTCTCCGGACAGCCCCCGGTACGACGTATGGACGGAGTGTGACGGCAGTGCAAAGCTCGAAGGGCCGCGTTTCTGCGGAACGACTTCTTCCGCACCTGGACATCCCCCTCACCGTCCCAACCGGGAGGTACGAGCATCATGGGAGCCACCTCACACCAAGCCGGGGCCGCCGGCAGGGCACTGACGGCCGACCGCCCCTCCTCGATACGGAACGTCGTGCTGGTCGGCCACAGCGGAGCCGGTAAGACCACCCTGGTCGAAGCCCTGGCCTTGACCGCGGGCGCGGTGGGCCGGGCGGGCCGGGTCGAGGACGGCGGGACCGTCTCCGACTACGACGAGATCGAACACCGCCGCCAGCGTTCCATCCAGCTCTCCCTCGTCCCCGTCGAATGGGGCGGGATCAAGATCAACATCCTGGACACCCCCGGATACGCCGACTTCGTCGGTGAGCTCAGGGCCGGTCTGCGCGCCGCGGACGCGGCCCTCTTCGTCGTCTCGGCCGCCGACGGCATCGACGGCGCGACCCGCATGGTCTGGGACGAGTGCGAGGCCGTGGGCATGCCCCGGGCGATCGTCGTCACCCATTTGGAGGCAGCCCGCGCCGACTACGCCCAGATGACCAGCGTCTGCGGCGAGATCTTCGGCGCCGAGGACCCCGACCGCGTGATCCCGCTCTACCTGCCCCTGTACGGGCCGGCCGGGCACGACGGCCACGCCCCCGTCGCCGGCCTCCTCGGCCTGCTCTCGCGGCGCGTCCACGACTACACCTCCGGCGAACGCGTCGAACGCGACCCGGAGCCCGGCGAACTCGCCCTCATCTCCGACGCGCGCGCCCGCCTCATCGAGGGGATCATCGCCGAGAGCGAGGACGAGGGCCTGATGGACCGCTACCTGGGCGGCGAGGACATCGACCTGAAGACCCTCGTGGACGACCTGGAGCGCGCGGTCGCCCGCGGCACCTTCCACCCCGTCCTGATGGCCGCCCCCGCCGCCGAGGGCTCCCGCCAGGGCCTCGGCACCGTCGAACTCCTCGAACTGATCACCGGCGGGTTCCCCACCCCCCTGGAACGGTCCGCCGTCGCCGTCACCGCCCCGGACGGCTCCGCCCGGCCCGACGCCACCTGCGATCCCGACGGGCCGCTGGTCGCCGAGGTCGTCAAGACCTCCTCCGACCCCTACGTCGGCCGGGTCTCCCTGGTCCGCGTCTTCTCCGGCACCCTGCGCCCCGAGGAGACCGTGCACGTCAGCGGGCACGGGCTGACCGACCGGGGCCACGAGGACCACGATCTGGACGAGCGCGTCGGCGCCCTGTCCTCCCCCTTCGGCAAACAGCAGCGCACCCTCAACCGGGCCATCGCCGGGGACCTCGCCTGCGTGGCCAAACTCACCCGCGCCGAGACCGGCGACACCCTCTCCGCCAAGGACCGGCCCCTCCTCATGGAGCCCTGGCCGATGCCCGACCCGCTGCTCCCCCTCGCCATCGAGGCCCACAGCAAGGCCGACGAGGACAAGCTCTCCCAGGGCCTGGCCCGGCTCGTCGCCGAGGACCCCACCATGCGGCTGGAGCAGAACCCGCACACCCACCAGGTCGTCCTGTGGTCCCTCGGCGAGGCCCACCAGGACGTCGCCCTCGAACGGCTGCGCACCCGGTACGGGGTCCAGGTCGACGCCGTGCCGCACCGGGTCAGCCTGCGCGAGACCTTCGGCGCCAAGGCCTCCGGCCGCGGCCGCCACGTCAAGCAGTCCGGCGGGCACGGCCAGTTCGCCGTCTGCGAGATCGAGGTCGAGCCGCTCCCGCCCGGCAGCGGCGTCGAGTTCGTCGACAAGGTCGTCGGCGGCTCCGTGCCCCGCCAGTTCATCCCCTCCGTGGAGAAGGGCATCAGGGCCCAGGCCGCCCGCGGGCTCGCCGCCGGCTACCCGCTGGTCGACGTGCGCGTCACGCTGCTCGACGGCAAGGCGCACTCGGTGGACTCCTCCGACGCCGCCTTCCAGACGGCCGGCGCCCTCGCCCTGCGGGAGGCGGCCGCGGAGGCCCGGATCCACCTCCTCGAACCGGTGGCCGAGCTCGACGTGACCGTCCCCGACGAGTACGTCGGCCCCGTCATGAGCGACCTCGCCGGCCGCCGCGGCCGCGTCGTCGGCACCGAGCAGGCCGGCCCCGGCCGGACCAGGGTGCGCGCCGAGATCCCCGAGATCGAGATCGGCCGGTACGCCCTGGAGCTGCGCTCCGTATCGCACGGCACGGGCCGCTTCGGCCGCTCGTACGCCCGCCACGAACCCATGCCGCCGCAGCTGGCGGACAAGATGCGCGAACAGACGGAGAAGGGGACCTAGTTGACATAGCACACCGGAAGCCGCCCACCCAACCAGCTTGCGGTGGGCGGTATTTCCCTGTCCCATGACCATGGGGCAAGCCGCGCCGATAGGCTCTTCGGCGCGGCGCAGGAGCACAGACGCACAGCGATGGGGGCAGCGGTGGCGGACGACGGATTCGACTTCAGGCCCGGCGCGCAGATTCCGCTCCAGGGCAACGGCGGGCAGACGGCGGCGACCAACGCGCTGGCCTCCGCCGCGTACCGGGACGGCGGCAAGGACACCAAGCTGGAGGCCATCCTCGGCGCCGACAGCGATCTCCACAAGTCGACGGTGAAAGCCGGGAAGCTCTCGCTCCTCGAACCCAGCCTCGGCGAGGCCTTCTGCCGCGCCGTGGAGGCCCGGACCCTGGGGCCGGGCCGCAAGCCGCTCATCCAGTCCTTCGGGGCCGACCCGCAGACCGTCGTCGAGCACTGCCTGGCCGCCTCCCGCATCCGCAAGGTACGGGACCGCAAGCTGCGGCTGATCATGCTCGTGTGCGGGGTGGTCTTCCTGCCCGGACTGCTGCTGTGGCTGGGCCTGTTCCAGCTCCGCAAGACCCTGGCCTCCGGGACGGGCAAGCGCGCCTCCTGGCTCGGCACGGTGCTGCTCGTCGGCTTCGCGCTGATCGTGGCCGTGCTGATGTTCCGGCTGCCCTTCACCGGCTTCCTGGGCATCTACCTGCGCGCCATGATCATCGCTCCGGCGCTGGGCTGGTTCTTCGCCCGCCGGATCTGCCAGGCCACCGCCGTCGACCTGCGCTCCCGCTGGGAGGGCCTGCTGTCGGGCGGCGGGGTGGCCGCCAAGATCCCGGAGGCGGTGCCCGGCAACCCGGACGAGAAGGCCCGCGAGGACCTGCGCCACTCCCTCGCCAAGCTCACCGCCGAGGACCGCAGCAACTCCGTGTTCTACGCCGGCCCCAAGGGCATCCTGGGCATGGGCACGCGCTGGGGCAGCTGGCAGATGGCCGAGGAGCTGGCCCCCAAGACCGAGGGCGCCGAGATCCACCCGTTCCGCAGCTGGGACGTCATACGGGCGGTGGACACCGAGCTGCGCAAGCTGGAGCGGGGCCCGCTGCACACCGGCGGGTTCCCGGCCGCCTCCATCAAGCACTGGATCGTCACGCCGATCGGCGAGGGCGCGACGGAGGTGGCGCGGCCCTCCGGCGAGGGCGTCGACACCTTCGTCGTGAAGCCGCACGAGATCACCCGGATCTGCAACGAGCAGCAGTTCAGCGCCGGCGACCGGCACTACCTGGGCATCCAGTACCCGCTGTGGGACGGACAGCTGGTCATCAACATGCTGGTGACGGTCACCGTGCTCTACAAGACGCTGCGGGTGGACGTCACCGCGCACGCGCTCGGCCCGGTGCACGGGCTGTTCACCACGAAGCCCAAGACGCCGACGGTCGAGGTCCCCAAGTCCATCCGGTTCTGGGAGACCGTGGAGCGCCCGCTGCCGCTGGTCGACACCATGGAGGTGGTGCGGGTGACCGCGCGCGCCCCGCTGACCTGGTACCCGCCGCTCCTCGAATTCCTCGGCGGCAAGCTGGCGCTGCCGGAGCCCTTCGGCCTGCGGCACGTCTGGGCCGGCTCGATGTGGCGCCACCGCTTCATGGCGGACGACGCCCTGCGTACGGTCGCCCCGGTGCTGCGCGCGGTGCACGCGGCCGCGTTCCGGGTCCTGGAGGAGAACGGCTGCGACACCGAGCGCTTCACCAACCGCTCCTCGATCATGAGCGGCATCATCCAGGAGCCCTCGCCGCGCAAGGCGGACGTGTACGAGTGACGAGCGGTCCCGTACGCGCCGACGGGGCGTACGGGTACTAGCCGACGGGCCAGGCGTCGGCCAGCATCTGGCGGGTGTCCGCGAGGAGTTGCGGGAGCACCTTGGTGTGGCCGACGACCGGCATGAAGTTCGTGTCCCCGCCCCAGCGCGGCACGATGTGCTGGTGCAGGTGCGCGGCGATGCCGGCGCCGGCGGCCGCGCCCTGGTTCATGCCGATGTTGAAGCCGTGCGCCCCCGAGGCCTTGCGCAGCGCGGTCATGGCCCGCTTGGTGAGGTCCGCCAGCTCGGCCGTCTCCGGCCCGTCCAGCTCGGTGTAGTCGGCGACGTGCCGGTACGGGACGACCATCAGGTGTCCGCCGTTGTACGGGTACAGGTTCAGCACCGCGTAGACGTGCTTGCCCCGGGCGACGACCAGGCCGTCCTCATCGGACATGTCGGGGATCCCGCAGAAGGGACAGCCGTCGCCGGCCTCCGGACCGGTCGGCTTGTTCTCCCCCTGGATGTAGGCCATCCGGTGGGGCGTCCACAGACGCTGGAACGCGTCCTGCGTGCCCACACCGATCTGCTGCTCCGGCTCAGTCGTCATGGCATGCAGCATATGACCTTGCCCCCGCTGGGCGTGTCGTCGGGGCGAAGACGGGTGGCGGGGCCGCGATGCTGGGTCCATGCACGCAGAAGCCGAGGGCCGCGACGTCGCCTGGGAACGCCGCACCGAGATCCCGCTCTTCTACCTCTCACTGGTGTTCCTCGCCGGGTACGCGGTCCGCGTGCTCGCCCACGCCCATTCCCTGTGGCGCGACATCGCCGCGATCACCGTCGCCCTGACCTGGCTCTGCTTCATCGTGGACTACGTGGTGCGGCTGGTCCTGAGCCGCCAGCGGCCGCTGCGGTTCGTCCGCCGCCACTGGCTGGACACGGTGATCGTCATCCTGCCGACGCTGCGGGCGCTGCGCATGGTCAAGGTCCACGACGCGGTCATGGCCAAGCGGCGGGACCGCCCGCACCGCAGCCTGTACCCGCGCGTGATCACGTACGCCGGCCTCTCGTCGCTGCTGCTCGGCTTCTCCGGCTCGCTGGGCCTGTTCGACTCCGAGCGGCGGGACCCGCACTCCCCGATCCAGACGTTCGGGGACTCGCTGTGGTGCGTGGTCCAGACGCTGACGACGGTCGGCTACGGGGACGTGGCCCCCGTGACCGTGTCGGGGCGGCTGATCGCGACCGCCCTGATGATGTTCGGTCTGGGTCTGCTGGGGGCGGTGACGGGTTCCTTCTCGTCCTGGCTGATCCAGATCTTCCGCCGGGACGACGAGGAGGAGCCCCCGGGGGACGCACCGTCCCCGGGGGCTCCTCACTGACCCGACCGCTTAGCTCAGACCTGGACGCGGTCCGCGACGACCTTGGCCAGCTTGGCCAGGGCCTCGTCCTTGGCGATGCCGTTCTCCTGCGAACCGTCGCGGTAGCGGAAGGAGACGGTGCCCGCGGCCATGTCCTCGTCACCGACGATGATCATGAACGGGACCTTGAGCTTCTGGTGGTTCCTGATCTTCTTCTGCATCCGGTCGGAGGAGGCGTCCACCTCGACCCGCAGGCCCTGCTTCTTCGCCTCGGCGGCGAACTCCTGCAGGTACTCGACGTGCCCGTCACCGATCGGGATGCCGACCGCCTGGACCGGGGCCAGCCACGGCGGCATGGCGCCCGCGTAGTGCTCCAGCAGCACCGCGAAGAACCGCTCGATGGAGCCGAACAGGGCGCGGTGGATCATCACCGGGCGCTGACGGGAGCCGTCGGGCGCGGTGTACTCCAGGTTGAAGCGCTCCGGCAGGTTGAAGTCCAGCTGGACGGTCGACATCTGCCAGGTACGGCCGATGGCGTCCTTGCACTGCACCGAGATCTTCGGACCGTAGAAGGCGGCGCCGCCCGGGTCCGGGACCAGCGGGAGGCCCTGCTTCTCGGCGACCTGCGCGAGGACGGCGGTGGCCTCCTCCCACGCCTCGTCCGAGCCGACGAACTTCTCCGGGTCCTTGGTCGACAGCTCCAGGTAGAAGTCGGTCAGACCGTAGTCGCGGAGCAGGTTCAGCACGAAGGTGAGGGTGCGGTCGAGCTCCTCGGCCATCTGCTCACGGGTGCAGTAGATGTGCGCGTCGTCCTGGGTGAAGCCGCGGGCGCGGGTCAGGCCGTGGACGACGCCCGACTTCTCGTACCGGTACACCGTGCCGAACTCGAACAGGCGCAGCGGCAGTTCGCGGTAGGAGCGGCCGCGCGCGTCGAAGATCAGGTTGTGCATCGGGCAGTTCATGGGCTTGAGGTAGTAGTCGGTACCACCGTCGAGCTGCATGGGGGGGTACATGCCCTCCGCGTACCAGTCCAGGTGGCCGCTCTTCTCGAAGAGGGCGCCCTTGGTGGCGTGCGGGGTGTAGACGAACTCGTAGCCCTCCTCCTCGTGCCGGCGGCGCGAGTAGTCCTCCATGGTCCGGCGGATGATGCCGCCGCGCGGGTGGAAGACGGCGAGGCCGGAGCCGATCTCGTCCGGGACGGAGAAGAGGTCGAGCTCGTTGCCGAGCTTGCGGTGGTCGCGCTTCTCGGCCTCGGCGAGGAAGTCGAGGTGGGCCTTCAGCTCGTCCTTCGACGGCCACGCGGTGCCGTAGATGCGCTGGAGCATCGGGTTCTTCTCGCTGCCGCGCCAGTAGGCGGCCGCGTTGCGCATCAGCTTGAACGCGGGGATGTTGCGGGTGGTGGGCAGGTGGGGACCGCGGCAGAGGTCCTTCCAGCACAGCTCGCCGGTCTTCGCGTCGAGGTTGTCGTAGATGGTCAGCTCGCCGCCGCCCACCTCGACGTTCGCGCCGTCGTCGGTCGAGGCCGAACCCTTGATGCCGATGAGCTCCAGCTTGTACGGCTCGCCGGCGAGCTCCTCGCGGGCCGCCTCGTCGGTGACGACGCGGCGGGCGAAGCGCTGGCCGCGCTTCTGGATCTCCTGCATCTTCTTCTCGATGGCCTTGAGGTCATCGGGGGTGAAGGGCTTCTCGACGTCGAAGTCGTAGTAGAAGCCGTTCTGGACCGGCGGGCCGATGCCCAGCTTGGCCTCGGGGAACAGCTCCTGCACGGCCTGCGCCATGACGTGCGCGGTCGAGTGGCGCAGGATGTTCAGGCCGTCCTCGGAGGAGATCTCCACCGGCTCGACGGTCTCGCCGTCCCGCACCTCGTACGCGAGGTCCTTCAGCTCTCCGGCGATGCGCGCGGCGACGATGGTGCGCTCGCCGGCGAAGAGCTCCGCCGCCGTAGTGCCCGTGGCCACCACGCGCTCGTCCCGCTCGGAATCGCGTTGGATGATCACACGGACGTCTGACACCGGTCTCTCCTGACTCAGGGGGTGCGCGAGCGAACACTGCGCGCCTGAATCGTACCGAGCCGAGCGGCCGCGCCGCTAAACGGTTACGGCCGCCCCGCCCGCGCTGGCTACCGTGGGCCCCGCGCCGCTCCCCCACGAACCCGCGAAGGGACCCCTCCCGTGCCGACCCCGCCCGTCCGCCCGCTGGACCTGACCGACGACCGGACCGCCCGGGCCGTCCACCGGATCGGCCTGGCCGCGTACGCGGTGGAGGCGGAGCTGATCGGCTTCGACGGCATCCCCGCGCTCGGCGAGAGCCTCGCGGACCTGCGGGCGCGGCCGCTGCGCTGGCTGGGGGCCATGAGCTCCGAGGGCTCCGAAGGCGCCGTTGCCGGGTTCCTGGCCTGGGAGGAGACCCCGCCCGGGGAGCCGGTCCGCCTGGACCGGCTGTGCGTGGACCCGGCCCGGTTCCGCCGGGGGATCGCCTCCCTGCTGCTGCGCCACGCGCTGACGGAGCTCTTCGCGGGGCGCGTCGTGGAGGTCACCACCGGCGCGGCCAACGCCCCCGCGGTGACCCTGTACGAACGCCTCGGCTTCGTCCGCGGCGCCGACTTCTCCCCCGTCCCGGGCCTGACCATGGCCTCCTTCCGCCGCCACGGCTGAGCCCCGGCCGCCGGGCCCGGCGCCCTACTCGTCGTCCGGCAGCGCGTCGGCGGGGTCGAAGGCGGCGTCGAGCGACTTCATCAGCCGGTCCCGCTCCACCTCGTCCAGCGGTACGGGGGTCACGTCCGTCGCGTCGGAGAGCCGGCGGAAGCCGCCCCGGCGCTGGAGCCGGCCGCTGACCCGGACCGGCAGGCCCACCAGGTGGGCGTGGCCCGCGATGCGGTACGACTCCTCGTCCAGCGCGGCCCTGACGTAGGGGACCTCCGCTCCCGCCAGCACCCGCAGCCGGACCGTCCCCCCTCCCCCGGCGGCCTTGCGCCGCATCCGGACCACGGCGCCGGCGATCCGGACCGGGACGGCGGGTTCCGCCCGGGTGTAGCGCGCGGCGGCCTCCCGCAGCACGGGCAGGTCGCCCGGGGAGAACTCCACCGGCTCCGGCCGCGCCGCGCACCCCGCCGGGACCCCGGCCGCCGGCGCCCACGCCAGCGCGACCCGGGCCCCCTCCGAGCCCCGGACCAGCGCGATCAGCGCGTCCGCGAGCTCCCGGCTGACCCCCGCCCCCACCGCCGCGTCGAAGGCCTCCATGCCGCCGGTGGCCCGCTGGTAGTCCACCGCCTCCCGCGCCGCGTGCAGCGCGTGGTGGAGCCGGGTCATCGTGCCCCGGCCGCCGTCCACCGGGACGTACGCCGTCAGCCGCCGCCCGCCCGGCGCCGGTCCCACCAGCACCCCCTCCAGGGCCCGTTCGGCCTGCGCCCGGTGCCGCGCCCCGTAGTACCCGGCGCGGGCCCGGTCCGCCAGGGCCCCGGCCAGCAGCAGGTGCCGGGCCGCCGAGCGCAGCTGTTCCTGCACCGTCCAGTCGGCCTCGGCCCGGAAGCCGTGGGGGCCCTCCGGTATCTCCCGCTCCCACCGGATCTCGTCGCTCGGCACGCTCAGCCCGTACAGCACCTCCCGCGCCGACGGCAGGGCGCTGCGCGCGAGGGCGCCGAGCGCCTCCTCCAGCAGGTCCGCGCAGTCGGGGAAGGCCCGGGTCTCGGGGACGAGCAGGCTGGTGCCGCCGTGGCCGGGCGGGCTCCAGCGGCCGTAGCGTCCGGCGGCCCCGCCGCGCCGCAGCCAGCCGTGCCGGTGCAGCAGCGCGCCCAGCACCGCCGGATCGACGAGGGCCGGATCCGGGGTGCCCGCGGTGAACTCCGGGGACGACAGCGGCTCCAGGTGCGGTGAGTGCCAGTTCATCAAGGTGTCCCTCCCGACCCGACCCGGGTCATGATCTCGCACAGCGCCCGGTCGTCGAAGATCCGCGTGGTCGGGATCCGTACGGTGGTCCGGCGGCGGCCGGTGACGGGGTGTCCGGCGAGGTTGGTCCAGTAGCAGCAGTGGCGCAGGTCGAGCCGGTCGTGCCCGGCGGACAGCCACTGGTCGCGCTCCCTGGGCACGAGCATCACGACCAGGATCTTGTGCACGGCGACCGGGCTCCGGGCGAGCTTCACCAGGTGCTCGTTGTCCAGGGTGAAGCCGAAGGTGGGCCCGGCCGGTCTGGGCGGTACCTGGTACGTCGCCTTCAGCTGCACCTTGATGGTGACCTCGTCGTCGACGACGTGTTCGGGTGCGCCGTGGCTGACGTGCCAGTCGATGCCGTTGTCCGGGAAGGGCTGGGACAGCGAGCAGCCGGCCGCGGCAGCGACGGCGTGCAGATAGCCCACCTGGAGGGTCTCCATGCAGGCGGTGGTGGCGAGTGTGCCGCGCAGCGGTCCGGTCCGCGCGTCGGGCCGCGGATCGATCCGTCCCGCCAGCACCCCGCCCGGTTCGGGCTGCGCGAGCGCCATGGCCGGCTCCCCATGCCTTCCGGGCTCTGCCGAATGAGGGTGGAGTGGTGGGTGGGGTGACGACCGGTCATGTGTGCGGTCCCCCAGGGAAGTTGTCTCCGTACCCGGCTGCCCGCAAACGGCGTACAGCGCAAACAGCCCGGGTATCACCGAATCGGGCAAGGGTGGCGCGTCATGGGTGCGCCCCATCTGCCGATCGGGGACGAGGAGTTCACCATGACGCGCTGGTACGAGGGGCCGCTGGCCGCATTCGACACCGAGACCACCGGGGTGGACGTGGAGCAGGACAGGATCGTGTCCGCCGCGCTCATCGTGCAGGAGTGCGCGGGCGGCCGGGTCCGCTCCACCCGCTGGCTGGTCAATCCCGGCATCCCGGTTCCCCCGGGGGCCACGGAAGTGCACGGTCTGACCGATGACCACCTCCAGCGCAACGGGCGCTGGCCCGCGCCGGTGGTGGAGGAGATAGCCCGCGCGCTCGGCGAGCAGCTGGTGGCGGGGCGGCCGGTGGTGGTGATGAACGCGCCGTTCGACCTGACGCTGCTGGACCGGGAGTTGCGCAGGCACCGGGCGTCCTCGCTGGCCCGGTACCTGGACAACCGGCCGCTGACGGTGCTGGATCCTCGGGTGCTGGACAAGCACCTGGACCGCTACCGCAAGGGGCGCCGGACCCTGACGGACCTGTGCGCGCACTACGGGATAGAGCTGGAGGACGCGCACGACGCGGCGGCGGACGCACTGGCCTCGCTGGAGCTGGTGCGGGCGGTCGGGCGCCGGTTCGCGGCGCGGCTGGAGCGGCTGACGCCGGGCGAACTGCACACGCTGCAGACGGTGTGGCACGCGGCGCAGGCGCGCGGGCTCCAGGCGTGGTTCGCGCGCCAGGGGACGCCGGAGCCGGTGGATCCGCACTGGCCGCTGCGACCGGAGCTGCCGGCGGCGGCGTAGTCGCGCGGGGGCGACGCGGCCGACCGGGGCCGGGAATGCGGAAGGCCGGTCCGTCATCAGACGGACCGGCCTGTCCCGGTGGGCGATACTGGGATCGAACCAGTGACCCCTTCGGTGTGAACGAAGTGCTCTCCCGCTGAGCTAATCGCCCGGGAACGGGTTGAACAATACAAGAGCCTGCGGGTCGGTTCAAACCGCTTGCGGCGCCGCGTCCGCCGGGGTGGGTACTCAGCGGCGAGATGAGTAGCCGCGCCCATGTGCCGATGCCGTGACCGGCGCCACACTCCCCACCATGAACACCCCTCTGCCGCCGGCCGACGAGCTGGCGCTCATCGATCGCGAGCTGGGCCAACTCGACGCCCGGCGCCTGTACTTGCTCGCGCGGCGGGACTGGCTGCTGCGGCAGCCGGCCCCCCTGGTCTGGGGCGCCCCGGCCGCCGCGGCGGCTCCCGGGCGCCCGAAGGAGGCCTCCGCGCCGGGCGCGCAGAACCTGCTGCTGACCCTCGGCGCCGTGCTGCTCGCCGTGGCCGCGCTCGCGTTCACGCTGATCAGCTGGGGCTCCCTCGGGATCGGCGGCCGCTCGGCGGTCCTCGCGGTGGTGACGGCCGCCGCACTGGTCACGCCCGCGCCGCTGCTGCGCCGCGGGCTGCGGTCCACGGCCGAGTCGGTCGCGGCCGTCGGCCTGCTGCTGACGGTGCTGGACGCGTACGCCCTGTTCGCGGTCGGCATGCCGGCCGCCGACGCCGACGCTGCCACCGCCTACGCGGCCGGGGCGGCCGCGGTGCTGGCGGCGGCCTGGGCCGGGTACGGGCGGGCGCTGCCCGCGCTGCGGATCCCGCTCCCGGCGGCGCTGCTGACGGCGCAGCTCCCGCTCCCCCTGGCCGCGCTGGCCGCGGACGCGGGCCCGGCGGAGCTGGGCTGGGCGCTGCTGGCGACGGCCGCGCTGGACCTGGCCCTGGCGGCGTCGGTCCCGGCGCGGTGGCCGGCGCGGGCGGCGTGGATCCCGGCGGCGGCGCTGGGCGCGGGCGCGCTGCTGATCGGGCTGTCGGAGTCGGCGGTGGCGGCCTCGGCGGCGGACGCGGCGGCTCCGGCGGCGCTCCTGGCGGCGGTGGCCGCGCTCGGTGTCGCGGCGGCCTGGCGGATCCCGGGTGCCTGGCCGGCGGCCACGGCGGGCGGGCTCGCCGCGGTCGCGGCGCTCGGCGGGACGGCCCGGCCGGAGCTGGCTCCGGGCTGGGCGGTGGTCACCCATCTCGCGCTGGCGCTGCCGCTGCTCGCGGCGGTACGGGTGACAGCGCTCCCGGAGCCGGTTCGCCTCGGGCTCGCCCGGGCCGGAGCGGGCATCGCCGGCCTGGCCGCGCTGTGGGGCTGCGCGGCGGCGGTGACGGCGCTGGCGGCCCGGCTCCGGGTCCTCGACGAGGTCTGGGCGGCCACGACCCCGGCCGCGGGCGTCCCCCTGGCGCAGCCGGGCGTGGCCGCGCCGGTCGCGCTGCTGCTGGCGGCCGGGGCGGCCCGGTGGCTGTCCCGGGTGCTGCCGGGCCGCCCGGAGCCAGCGGCGGCGGCAGTGGCCCTCGGGTGGGGCGGGCTGTTCACGGCGCCGCTGCCGCTCGGGCTCCCGGTGGCGGCGGTGCTCGCCGCGCAGCTCGCGGTGACGGCGGCCGCCGGGCTCCTCGCGCTGCGCTCCCCGGACCGGCCCACCGCGATCGCGGCCGGGGCGGTCGCGCTCCTCGGGGCCGGGAACGTGTCCCTGGCGGCGCTGGACGGCCGCGCGGCCACCTTCGCGGTGCTCGGCCTGCTGGGCGCGGGCTGTGCGGCGGGAGCGGCGTACGGGCCCGCTCCACGCTGGGCCCGCTCGGGGGCGGCGGCGCTCGCCGTCGGGTACGCGACGGCCCTGGTGGTGGCCCTGAGCGCGCTGACGGACCTGGCGGCGCCCTGGTGGGCGCTGCCGGTGCTGGCGGTCCCCGCGGCCGTGACAGCGGCCGGGCCGAGGCTCGGCGCGCAGCGGCTCGCCGCCGAGGCCGCGGCGGGCGCGGCCGGGGTCCTCGCCCTGGCCCTGGCCTGCGGGGACGCCCCGGTGCTGGCCCTGGCCCTGGCGCTGGCCGGTGTCGTCTGCGCGGGCTCGGCGGTCCGGGCGGACCGGCGCGCGCTGGGCTGGGCGGCCGGGGTCCTGTTCGTGGCGGCGGCCTGGGTCCGGCTGGCCTCGGCCGGGGTGGGCACGGCGGAGGCGTACACGCTGCCGGTGACGCTGCCCGCGCTGGCGGTGGGGTTCCTGCGCCACCGCCGGGACCCGGCGGCCTCGTCCTGGACGGCGTACGGCCCGGGGCTGGCGGTGACGCTGCTGCCGAGCCTGGCCGCCGCCTGGGGCGACCCGCACTGGCCGCGGCCGCTGCTGCTGGGGGCGGCCGCGCTCGGGCTGACCCTGGCGGGGGCGCACCACCGGCTGCGGGCCCCGCTCCTGCTGGGCGGCGGCACGCTCGCGGCGGTGGCCCTGCACGAGCTGGCCCCGTACGTGGTCCAGGTCGTCGACGCGCTGCCCCGCTGGCTGCCGCCGGCCCTGGCGGGTCTGCTGCTGCTCGCGGTGGGGGCCACGTACGAGAAGCGGCTCCGGGACGCCCGGCGGCTGCGCTCGGCCCTCGGCCGCCTGCACTGACCGGGGCCCGGGCGGGTCGGGGCGGGGCTGCCTGGGCCCCGGGAAACGACAGAGGCCCGGAGACTCAAAGAGTCTCCGGGCCTCTGGTCCGGGTGGGCGATACTGGGTTCGAACCAGTGACCCCTTCGGTGTGAACGAAGTGCTCTCCCACTGAGCTAATCGCCCGGACGCACCGCAAACATTACCGCATGTCAGCGGTGCTCTTTGACCATGCCCGGACGGCCCCGGCCGATCACTGGTCCTTGAGGTTCCACGGCAGGGTCAGGCCGTACTTCCACAGGTAGAAGCCGATCAGCGCGCCCGCGATGGCGAGGCCCACGCTGGTCAGGATGATGTTGCGGCGGCGGACCTTGGGGTCCAGGGCCTTCTGCGCGGCCTCGCTGACCTTGCGCTTCGTCCAGCGCAGCACGAGGTGGGCCCAGGCGAACTCGGTCGCCCAGATCGCCAGGCCGGCGAAGATCGCCACCCAGCCCGGGCCGGGCAGGACCAGCATGGCGATGCCGGCTCCGATGACGGCCAGGCCGACGACGAAGACGCCGACCTGCCAGCTCAGGTGCAGGCTGCGGTTGGCCTTGATGAAGGCAGGCGCCTTGGAGACGTGCGGCGCCTCCTGCGCGTCGGGCCCGGCGGTCGCGCCGTCCGGTCCGGCCGGTGCGGACTCGTGGGTTCCGTGGTCACTCCCCGTATTCATGCGCCCGAATCTACCGGAGCCGGAAGCACACGTGAATGCCGCTTTGGATCCGCCGTCCGAGGGACCCAAGGGTCCGCAAAACGGTCAGAGGGGTTTACAACGGCACCGTAGGTGGCATGTCGATTTCGCCGACGTGCGAATCCCCGAGCGCACACTGAGCGAAAGGCCCTGGCGCTTATGAACACCACGGTCAGCTGCGAGCTGCACCTGCGCCTCGTTGTGTCGAGCGAGTCCTCACTGCCTGTTCCCGCGGGCCTGCGGTATGACACGGCCGACCCCTACGCCGTGCACGCCACCTTCCACACCGGCGCCGAGGAGACGGTCGAATGGGTATTCGCCCGCGACCTCCTCGCTGAGGGTCTCCACCGGCCCACCGGTACCGGCGACGTCCGCGTCTGGCCGTCCCGCAGCCACGGTCAGGGGGTCGTCTGCATCGCCCTGAGCTCACCGGAGGGAGAAGCGCTGCTCGAAGCCCCCGCCCGAGCACTCGAATCGTTCCTCAAGCGGACGGACGCCGCGGTCCCACCCGGGACCGAGCACCGGCACTTCGACCTCGACAAGGAGCTCTCCCACATCCTGGCCGAAAGCTGAGCCAGCTCCGACGAGTGCCTGACCGCGCGACACCGTCCGACTCGGGGCGACGGTGCGGCGCGGACAACCACATACGGCTGTGCCGGCGCTGTCCTCGCGGGAGCCACCCGCGAGGATGGCGCCCGTGCGCTTTGGGGGGAACCCGCTAGAGTCGGCCACCAGCGGCGGCGGCAGGCCGTCGCCGCAGGCCCGGCCCTCAGGGAGCGACCCGTGCAGATCCCCCACGACACCCGTCGCGCGCTCGACGTCGTCGTCGCGCTGGTGAACACCGCGGCCGAGCCGGACCAGCCGGACGGCCTGTCGGACCTCAGCTCGCTGCGCGGCTTCGTCCAGGAGTACGCGATCAGCGACGTCGGCGAACTCGGCGTCCGCGACCTCGCCGGCGTCCGGACGGTGCGCGGCAAGTTCGCCCAGGTCTTCGCGGCCCCGAACTCCCGTGCGGCCTCCGCACTGATCAATGAGCTGGTCGCCACGGCCGGCACCACCCCGCAGCTGACCGACCACGACGGCTACGACTGGCACGTGCACTACTTCGCGCCCGGCGCCTCGGTGGGCGACCACCTGGCGGCGGACGGCGGCATGGCGCTGGCCTTCATCGTGGTCTCGGGCGAGGAGGAGCGGCTGCGCCGCTGCGAGGCCCCGGACTGCCGGCGCGCCTTCGTGGACCTCTCCCGCAACCGCTCGCGGCGCTACTGCGACAGCCGGACCTGTGGGAACCGGCTGCACGTGGCGGCGTACCGGGCGCGGCGCAAGGAGGCCGACGCGCACGGTTCAGAGCAGGAAGAGATCGTGGACGGCGGCGAGCAGCAGCAGGGTGCCGATCACCGCTAGGAAGATCATCAGGGGTGGCTGGGAGAGCGCGAAGAGGCAGCCTCGCGGCTCCTCGGCGACGGATGCGGTGGCCGGCGCGGGAACCGGCGGCTCACCCTGCGATGTGTCGAGCATGTCGGGCCGATGATGGCGCAGCGCGCCGCCGCCCGCTCCTCAACACGCCAAGATCTACGCGGGAGTTCGTCAGATCCGGCGCAACCGTCACATTCCGTGCTTCTTCAGAATCGCTTCGATGTCCGAGAAGTCATCCGCGGGAGTGGCGGGGGCGCGGCCCGCCTCGGGCGCCTGCCGGGATCCGGCGCCCAGCGAGGGCGCCGAGGCGGCCGGCGCGACGGCGTCCCGTACGGGGACGCCCTTCGCGGCCCCGGACGCCTTGGGGGCCTTGGCCGCCCTGGGCTCCTTCGCCGGCTTCCCGGCCCCGCCGAGGCTCCGGCGCTCGACCGCCCGGGTGGTCATGAACAGCAGCCAGGAGACGCCCAGCAGCCCGAAGCCGATCCAGACGCTCGGGTCGAAGACCGTCCCGGACACCCACTCCACGACGCCGGTCAGCACCAGGCCGATCGGCACCAGCGCGTACGCGGTGATCCGCGCGGCGGTCAGGAAGCGCCTGCGGTAGGCCGTCAGCGCGGCGATCCCCAGGCCCGCCGCGGACACCGCGGCACATATCGTCTCGGCGAGCATGCGGTCCTCCAGGGGGTGGCCTGTGGTCGGGCTGGGCGATCCGTCCCTTCCATCCTGCACCGGTCGCCACCGCAGGGGCCACGCCCGCCGCGCGGTGCGGCCCGATCTCCGGGACATCTCGGGGGTCCGCCTCCTCCCCAGGTCCCGGTCGGTGCGGTGCGCCGGGCACCGGGGCCGGCTGGGAGACTGTCCGTATGACCGATTCCGTGATCCTCGACGTCTGGTGCGAACTCCAGTGCCCGGACTGCCACAGCGCCCTCGACGACGTACGGGCCCTGCGGGCCCGCTACGGCGACCGGCTGGACATCCGGCTGCGCCACTTCCCGCTGGAGAAGCACAAGCACGCGTTCGCGGCCGCGCAGGCCGCCGAGGAGGCCCTGGAGCAGGGTCAGGCGTGGCCCTACACGGAGGCCGTGCTGGCGCGCACCGCCGAGCTCGCCGAGCGAGGCGAGCCGGTGCTGCTGGACGTGGCGCGTGAACTGGGTCTGGACGTCGAGGAGTTCGACACCGCGCTGATCGACGGCCGGCACATCCTGATCGTGGACGCCGACCAGGCCGAGGGCAAGGCGATCGGTGTGACGGGCACCCCGACGTACGTGATCGACGGGCAGCGCCTGGACGGCGGCAAGAGCCAGGAGGGCCTGCGCGCCCGGATCGAGGAGATCGCCGACCGGCTGCTGGCCGGATAGCCCCGCCCCCTCAGATCAGGTCCTTCGCGAAGTTGAGGTCGGTCGGGCGGTAGCCGAGGGACTCGTACAGCCGCCGGGCCGGGGTGTTGTCGGCGAAGACGTGGAGCGCGAGGACGCGGTGGCCGCCGGCGAGGGCGGCGCGCTCGGCGAGCAGCATCAGGTCGCGGCCGTACCCGCGGCCCCGGTGCCCGGCGCGGACCTCGACGTCGAAGACGTACGCGCGGTCGGTCTGCGAGGAGACCCAGACGTGGCCGACGGGTGCGCCGGCCGCCTCCAGGACCTGCAGGGTGACCCCGGGAGTGGCCAGGCCCCGCGGCAGCAGGGTGTCGTGGTCGGCCGCCGACTTCGCCCGCGCGGCCTGCGGGGACATTCCCCGGCCGGCCCAGGTCTCGGCGTACTCCTCGCGGGCCGTGGCCTCCCAGGCCTCGAACTCGGCCGGGGTCATGGGGCGGCCCCGTACCCCCTCGGAGAGGGCGGGCGGCCCGGCGGGGAGTTCCTTGGCCATGTTGCGGCCGTCCTCGGTGTACCCGAGGGCGGCGGCCATCCGCAGCCCGCCCGCCGACCCGGCCGGCACCCGGACGCGGACCCGGCGGCAGCCCCAGCCGCGCAGCACCTCCTCGGCGGCGAGCGCCGCGACGGTGGCGCGCCCGCGCCGCCGGTCCGGTTCGTCGATGGACAGGTCGCGGATCTCGCCGACCGTCGGCCCGAAGGGGGTGTCGGAGGCGATCAGCAGGGCGCCGACGCGCCTGCTGTTGACGCGGACCTCGTACGGGCGCGAGCGGGCCCCGTCGGTGCTCTGCTGAAGCGGCGCGCTCGGCCGCAGGGTGGTGGTCATCATTCGATTTCTACCCGCCCCGCGGCCCGGGCGACAGCCCCTGTCGGGCCGCCGCCGTCCGCTCGCGCGTCGGTCAGGGGTCGATGTCGGAGGCGGCCCGCTCGTCGAAGACGCGCATGGCCTTCGCGGTGACGGGGCCGGGCACGGGGGCGAGGGTCCGCCCGTCGACCCGGTGGACCGCCTGGACGTCGCGCAGGGTGGAGGTCAGGAAGATCTCCTCGGCCCGCTCCAGGGCGTCGAAGGGCAGGTCGGTCTCCTTGGCGCCGGTCCATTCGACGGCCAGGGCGCGGGTGATGCCCGCGAGGCAGCCGGAGGCGACGGGCGGGGTGTGCAGTTCCCCGTCGAGGACGACGAACACGTTGGAGCCGGTGCCCTCGCAGAGCCGCCCGACGGTGTTGGCGAACAGGGCCTCGGAGGCGCCCGCGCGGCCCGCCTCGGCCAGCGCGACCACGTTCTCCGCGTACGAGGTGGTCTTGAGGCCGGTCAGCGCGGAGCGCTCGTTGCGGACCCAGGGCACCGTGATCACGGCGGTGGTGTCGGGGCGGCGGGAGGTCTCCCCGACGGCGACCACCAGGGTGGGGCCGGTGTCGCCCCGGTCGGAGCCGAGCGGGGACAGGCCGCCGGTGTAGGTGATGCGGAGCCGGCCGAGCGGGACCGGGTTGGCCTCCAGGACGGCCGCGCAGGCGCGGCGGACCTCGTCGAGGTCGGGGTCGGGCAGGCCGAGGCCGCGGGCCGAGCGGGTCAGCCGGTCCAGGTGGCGGGTCAGCGCGAAGAGCTTCCCGTCCTGCGCCTTGAGCGTCTCGAAGACGCCGTCGCCCACGGTCAGCCCGTGGTCGAGCACGGACACCTTCGCGTCGTCGGCGTCCCGCAGTGCTCCGTCGAGCCAGATCCTCACCGTACGGTCCCTCCACTTCCACTCGCTTCACGGGCCCCGGGCGCACCCGGGGCCGCTTGGGTACCGGAGGCCGACGCTACCCCGAGCAGCCGGGCGGCCTTGAGTTCGGTTTCCGCCCATTCGCGGTCGGGGTCGGAGCCCCAGGTGATCCCGGCGCCGGTGCCGAAGCAGAGGCGGGGGCCGCCGGGGGCCGCGCGGTCGATCCAGAAGGTGCGGATGCCGACGGCGAGCTCGGCGGTGCCGCGGTCGGCGTCGACCCAGCCGATGCCGCCGCAGTAGGGGCCGCGGGGGGCCGTCTCCAGGGCCTGGATGATCCGCAGGGCGGAGGACTTGGGGGCGCCGGTGACGGAGCCGGGCGGGAAGGTCGCCGCGAGCAGACGGGGCCAGCCGGCTCCGTCGGCGAGTTCGCCGCTGACGGTGGAGACGAGGTGGACCAGGCCCGGGTGCTCCTCGACGGCGCACAGTTCGGGGACGGTGACGGTGCCGGTGGCGCAGACCCGGCCGAGGTCGTTGCGGACGAGGTCCACGATCATCACGTTCTCGGCGTGGTCCTTGGGGAGCAGGTCCGCGGCGGTGCGTCCGGTGCCCTTGATGGGGCCGGACTCGATGTGGCGGCCGGCGCGGCGCAGGTACAGCTCGGGCGAGGCGGTGGCGATCTCGACGCCGTGGGCGGGGAGCCGAATCGTTCCTGCGTACGGAGCCGGGTTGCCGCGCGCGAGCAGGGCGGTGAGGGCGTCCACGTCGGCGGCGGCCGGCTGCGGCAGCGGCGCGGACATCACCCGGCAGAGGTTGGCCTGGTAGACCTCGCCCGCGGCTATGTGCTCGCGGATGCGGCGGACGCCCGCGACGTACGCCTCCCGGTCGAGCGAGGAGGTCCACCGGTCGGCGCGGGGGCCGCGCCAGGCGCCGGGCACCGGCGCGGGCACCGGGTCGGGGCGCACGTCACCGAAGCGCGCGCAGACCAGACCGCCTTCGAAGTCGGCGGTCACGGCCCAGAACCCGGAGGAGTCGAGGGCCGAGGGGTCGCTGGTGACGTCTCGGAGGTCGGTCGCGAGGAGGCCGCCGAAGCGGGCCAGAGGAAGCAGGTCGTGCACGGCTGCGAGTCTATGACCGGTGACGGCGCGGCGCCGGGGAGGTGACGGTCGGGTGACCGCCGGTGATCGGGCGGCAGCACGCTGCGGAAACGCGTTTTTGAGCTGGCCCGGGAATCCGCTAGAGTTCAACACGTCGCCAGGGAGCGAAGGGGGAAAACCCCGGAGCGAACACGGTGACCTGCGGACGTAGCTCAGTTGGTAGAGCACCACCTTGCCAAGGTGGATGTCGCGAGTTCGAGTCTCGTCGTCCGCTCGAAGTGGGGGATCTTCCCGAGAACCCCTGCAGCTCCGGGTGGAGTGGCCGAGAGGCGAGGCAACGGCCTGCAAAGCCGTCTACACGGGTTCAAATCCCGTCTCCACCTCCAAGGACGATTAGCTCAGCGGGAGAGCGCTTCCCTGACACGGAAGAGGTCACTGGTTCAATCCCAGTATCGTCCACTGGTCCGCGAGGACCACCCGCGCGATTAGCTCAGCGGGAGAGCGCTTCCCTGACACGGAAGAGGTCACTGGTTCAATCCCAGTATCGCGCACGCAGTACACGCACCACCTGCGGTCTTTGACCGTGGTCCCGCGCGATTAGCTCAGCGGGAGAGCGCTTCCCTGACACGGAAGAGGTCACTGGTTCAATCCCAGTATCGCGCACAAGATCCGGAAGCCCCGGCCGTCTCGACGGCCGGGGCTTTCGCGTTGTCGGGCTCGGAGCGGGGTTCAGGAGGAGAACAGCATCCGGCCGAAGCCGCCCTTGTGGTGGCCGTGGTGGCCGTGGTGACCGTGGCCGTGGCCGTGGCCGTGGCCGTGGCCGTGCTGCGGGGCTCCCCAGGCGGGGGCGGGGGCGTGCTGGCCCGGGTACGGGGCCGGCGGCGCGGCGGGCGGCGGCACCTGGCCGTACTGGGCGGTGTACTGCGACTCCAGGCGGGTCAGCGCCTCCAGCTCGCCGTAGTCGAGGAAGATGCCGCGACAGCCGCTGCACTGCTCTATCTGGACGCCGTTGCGGTTGTACGTGTGCATCATCGCGTGACACTTCGGACACTGCATGACCTGATCAACTCCTCGCCGTGTGCGTCGGCACCGGACGCGTGCCCGGTGGCGTGCCGCTCACCCTACGACGCGGAGGCGGGCTCCAAGTGGGGCGGGAGGGTGGCGATTCGGACACAGGCGTCCACCATCAGGCGCTCCACGTCCTCCAGTCGGCGCTCCTCCCGCGCCGCCTTGGCCAGTGCGAGGGCAGCCGTCTGTACGGTGAGCGCGCGCGCCGCCAGATCGAGTTCCGGCCACGGGTCACAGCCGGGCGGTCCGGCACCGGGCCCGCCGGCGTCCCGGTAGGCGTCGAGGAACCGCAGCCAGGTCCGCGCGTCGACCAGCCCGGCCGCGTACCAGGCGGCGGGGCGTGCCAGGTCCCAGGCGGGGGCGCCGACGCCGAGGTCGTCCACGTCGATGAGCCGCCAGGACCCCTCGGGGACGGGGAAGCGGACCAACTGCCCCAGGTGCAGGTCCCCGTGGCACAGCACCCCGCCGGCGGGCGCCGGGGCCTCGCCCCGCGCCCAGGCGGGCAGCGTCCGCGCGGCGGCCCGTACCGCCCCGGCCTCGGCCCGCGTACCGGTGTCGGGGGCGGCCGCGAGGCGGCGCAGGGCGCGGGCGACCTTGGCCGGGCCGCGCATCGGCGGGACCGGGCCGGGGAGCCGGCGCAGCGGTACCTGGTGCAGGGCCGCCAGCAGCCGGGCCGTCGGCTCCCAGGGGGCGTCCTCGGGGCGGTGCGGGTCCACGGGCGCGCCGTAGGGCCACAGGGACACCGGGCGGCCCTGGACGTGCCCGACCTCGGCGCGCAGGGGCTGGAGCAGCACCTGGGACAGCGCCCGGGCCGAGGCGATCCGCATCCGGACGGCGAGGCCGTCCCGGTCGGTGTCCTCGGCGTGCGCCTTGGCGACGGAACCGCCGCAGCGGACGACGGTGCCGTCGTCCCGGTCGGCGAGGAGCTCGTACGGGGCGGGGCGGCCGGAGGGGGCCGCGTAGGCCGCGAGCGCGGCGGGGAGGGTCTGCTGGGTCATCGCGGCTCCGCGCTCCTCCGTTCCGTTCCGTCCGTGGCCTCGGGGTCCGCAGTCAGATTACGGAACGCGCCGGGGGCGCGGGCGGGCACGCGGAACGCGAAAAAGGGTGCTGCCCGTCCGACTCCCCAGTCGTACGGGCAGCACCCTTCACCTGCCGTCCGCCGCGCCCCCGTCCCCACGGGGTTCGACGGGCCGATGACTGACCCGGGCCGCTCTCCCGGGTCTGGTGCGCCGCTCAGCGCCCCAGCATCACACCCACGGACGACGCCTGTGCCGCCACCTGGTCGAAGCCTCCGAAGAGGAAGAGCAGGAGGGCGGCCAGGGGGAGCACCATGGCCGCGGCCACCAGCGGGTGGCGCGTGCCGGACTCATGGCCGTTGAACGCGAATGCCTTGCGTCCCTGCCGTGCGATGTCCGCCATGGTCCTCTCCCTGTCGTTTGGCAGCGGCGGGCTCGTGACCTCGGGGGACGAGTGCGCCACCCGCCGCTTGTCTTCAACACTAGGCATCGGGAAGGCCCCTGGCCTCATGCCCTCGTACCCTTTGGCGGGCCTCCAGGAGGATGACGAGGCCGCTCCTCGTGTACTCCCCTGGGTGGAGACGGCTCCCCCGTGATGAGGGTCTTCCCGGAGGGGATGACCGGAGGGTAGTGACTTCGCTCACTTCAGTCACTCCCCGCACACACGTGTCCTCCCGCCGGGTGTTCGCAAGATCAATCAGGGTTGACGGGCCGCACGGACCGCCGGTGTCATCCGGACCGGCCCCCGGACCCGCCAATCCCCTTGGGGCGCGGGGCCTTTGGAGCCTTCCGGCGGCTGCCGCGCGGCGGTGGGCCGGGGGTGCGCGAAACCCCCAAGTGGGCTGTGACGCAACTACGATCGAATCCCCCGGCGAGGGCGCGGCCTCTGAGCGCTGGTGGCGGATGGTCCGTAAGCTGTGCCGAGTCAACAGGACGACCGGTCAGCGGGGTGGACATGGCGATGATGCGGCTCCGGCGGGAGGACCCGCGTGTCGTCGGCTCGTTCAGACTGCACCGCCGGCTCGGCGCCGGCGGGATGGGCGTGGTCTACCTGGGCTCGGACCGGCGCGGCCAGCGCGTCGCCCTGAAGGTGATCCGGCCCGACCTGGCCGAGGACCAGGAGTTCCGCTCGCGGTTCGCGCGCGAGGTGTCCGCCGCCCGGCGGATCCGCGGCGGGTGCACCGCGCGCCTGGTGGCCGCCGACCTGGAGGCCGAGCGGCCCTGGTTCGCCACCCAGTACGTGCCCGGCCCGTCCCTGCACGACAAGGTCGCCGAGGAGGGCCCGCTGACGGCCGCGCAGATCGCCGCCGTCGGCGCCGCGCTCTCCGAGGGGCTGGTCGCCGTGCACGAGGCGGGGGTCGTGCACCGGGACCTCAAGCCCTCCAACATCCTGCTCTCCCCCAAGGGCCCCCGGATCATCGACTTCGGGATCGCCTGGGCCACCGGCGCGAGCACCCTCACCCACGTGGGCACCGCCGTCGGCTCCCCCGGGTTCCTCGCGCCCGAGCAGGTGCGCGGCGCCGCCGTCACCCCCGCCACGGACGTCTTCGCGCTCGGCGCCACCCTCGCGTACGCGGCGACCGCCGACTCGCCCTTCGGGCACGGCAGTTCCGAGGTCATGCTGTACCGCGTGGTGCACGAGGAGCCGCACCTGGTCGGCGTCCCGGACGCGCTCGCGCCCCTCGTACGGGCCTGCCTGGCCAAGGATCCCGAGGAGCGGCCGACCACCCTCCAGCTGTCGATGCGGCTCAAGGAGATCGCGGCGCGCGAGGCGCACGGGGTGTCCGACGGGCGCCCGCCCGCGCAGCGGGCCCGCGCGGAGCGGCCGACGGGCCGGCTCGCCGAGCCGCCGTACGAGGAACAGCGCACCACGGAGCGCCGTACGGCCGGCACCCCCGCGCCCCGGCCGCAGGGCCAGGGGCACGGTCAGGGACAGAGGCAGGGACAGAGGCAGGAACAGGGGCAGGGCCACGGGTCGCACAGCGGACCGCACGCGCGGCCCTCGTCCTCGCGGCAGTCCTCCGCCCAGCACTCCGGCGCCGCCGGTGGCGGCCCGTCCTCCCGGCCGACCTCGGGACGTACCGGCGGCCGGCCCGGCCCCCGTACGACGGGCACGGGGCGGCGGCCCTCGCGGCCCGACCCGCGGCTGATGCGGCAGCGGCTGATCGTGTTCATCGTGGTGACGCTGATCGTCGCCCTGGGGATCGCCGCCGCCCAGAAGCTGTGAGAGGGGCGGGCCCGGGGCCCGCTCGCTCCTACGGGCGGCCGCTCGCCACCGCGTAGAAGGCGACGGCGGCGGCCGCACCCACGTTCAGCGAGTCCACCCCGTGCGCCATGGGGATCCGTACCCACTCGTCGGCGGCGACCAGCGCCTGCGTGGACAGCCCGTCGCCCTCCGCGCCCAGCATCAGCGCGACCCGCTCCAGGGTCTGCGGGGCGGCCTCGTCGATGGGCGAGGCCTTCTGGTGCGGGGTGAGGGCGAGCAGCCTGAAGCCGGCCTCGCGGACCGAGTCCAGGCCCTTGGGCCAGGTCTCCAGGCGGGCGTACGGGACGGAGAAGACCGCGCCCATCGACACCTTCACCGAGCGGCGGTACAGCGGGTCCGCGCAGTCGGGCGACAGCAGCACCGCGTCCATGCCGAGGGCGGCGGCGCTGCGGAAGATGGCCCCGATGTTGGTGTGGTCGTTGACCGCTTCCATGATGGCCACGCGGCGGGTGGTGGCGAGCAGTTCCTCCGCCGTCGGCAGCGGCTTGCGCTGCATCGAGGCGAGGGCGCCGCGGTGCACGTGGTAGCCGGTGACGCGTTCGGCGAGGTCCGGGCTGACGGCGTAGACCGGAGCCGGGAGCTCGTCGATGACGTCACGCATGACGTCGACCCACTTGGCGGAGAGCAGCATCGAGCGCATCTCGTACCCGGCGTCCTTGGCCCGTCTGATGACCTTCTCGCCCTCGGCGATGAAAAGGCCTTCCGCGGGCTCGCGCCGGCGCCGGAGTTCGACGTCGGTCAGGCCCGTGTAGTCGCGCAGGCGCGGGTCGTCGGGGTCTTCGATGGTGATGAGATCAGCCACAGGGTGATACTGCCTTGTCCTGGGTGCGGTGCCAACGGCCCTGGCGGGTGCTGGTGGTTCAGGCGTCCGGGGTCCCGACCCGGACGACCTCGCCGATGACGATGACGGCGGGCGGACGGACCTCCCGCGCGCGGACGGTCTCGCCGACCGTGGCGAGGGTGGCGTCCACGCGGCGCTGGGCGGCCGTGGTGCCCTCCTGGACGACCGCGACGGGGGTGTCGGCGGAGCGGCCGTGCCGGACCAGGGCCTCGGCGATCACGCCGATCTTGTCGACGCCCATCAGGATCACCAGGGTCCCGGTGAGCCGGGCGAGGGCGGCCCAGTCCACGAGCGAGCGCGGGTCGTCGGGGCCGACGTGCCCGCTGACGACGGTGAACTCGTGCGCCACGCCCCGGTGGGTGACCGGGATGCCGGCGGCGCCGGGGACGGAGATGGAGCTGGAGATGCCGGGCACGACGGTGCAGGCGATCCCGGCCTCGGCGAGGGCCTGGAGCTCCTCCATGCCGCGGCCGAAGACGTACGGGTCCCCGCCCTTGAGCCGGACCACGGCCTTGCCGGCCTTGGCGTGCTCGATCAGGGCGTTGTTGATGGCCTCCTGGGCCATGAACCGGCCGTACGGGATCTTCGCGGCGTCGATGACCTCGACGTGCGGCGGGAGCTCGTCGAGGAGGTCGCGGGGGCCGAGCCGGTCGGCGATGACGACGTCGGCCTCGGCGAGGAGACGGCGGCCGCGGACGGTGATCAGGTCCGGGTCGCCGGGACCGCCGCCGACGAGGGCGACACCGGGGGTGTGCGGGCGGGCGGCCGTGAGGGAGCCGTCGCGCAGCCCCTCCACGACGGCGTCGCGGACGGCGGCGGAACGACGCGGGTCGTTGCCGCTCAGCACGGCCACGGTGACGCCGTCGACGCGGCCGGTGGCCGGGGTCCAGGCGGTGGCGGCCTCGGCGTCGTCGGCGCGGACGCACCAGACGCGGCGGCGCTCGGCCTCGGCGGAGACGGCGTCGTTGGACGCGCGGTCCCGGGTGGCGATCAGCGCGTACCAGGCGCCGTCCAGGTCCCCGTCCTGGTAGCGGCGGCGTTCCCAGCGGATCTCGCCGGTCTCGGCCATGACGTCCACGGAGGGGGTGGCGGAGGGGGAGATCAGCAGCACGTCGGCGCCGGCCGCGACGAGCGCGGGCAGCCGACGCTGGGCGACCTGGCCGCCGCCGATGACGACGACGCGGCGGCCGGCCAGACGGAGTCCTACGGGGTATGCCGGGTGTGCCATGGCGGTTGCGGCTCCTGATGCGGCGGTGATCTGCTGGGCCGCTGCTGCGCTGGAGCGGCTTGTCGGGTGTGACGTGCGGTTTCGCCCGTCCGGGTCCACGATACGACCCCCACCCCCGGCCCCACCCCGGCCCCCCGCCCGGCCACGGCGCGGCGGGCACGTCCAGCCGCGCCGGCGTGTGGGGCGCGGGTCCGGGGCGGAGCCCCGGGGGCCTTGAGGTGCGCCGCCCCGCCCCGGTAGGGGCGAGGGCGGCGAACGCGGGACGTGGCGCGGGGCTACTTCTCCGTGACGCCGGCGGAGTCGAAGGTGGCCACCTCGTGCATCGCGCGGGCCGCGCTCTGCACCAGCGGAAGGGCCAGGAGCGCCCCCGTGCCCTCGCCGAGGCGGAGGTCGAGGTCGACCAGCGGGCGCAGGCCGAGCTTGTTCAGCGCGGCGACGTGCCCCGGCTCCGCGCTGCGGTGACCGGCGATGCAGGCCGACAGCGACTCCGGAGCGATGGCGCGAGCCACGAGGGCGGCCGCGCCGGCGCTCACGCCGTCCAGGATGACCGGCGTACGGAGCGACGCTCCGCCCAGCAGGAGGCCGACGATCGCCGCGTGCTCCAGACCGCCGATGGCCGCGAGGACGCCGATCGGGTCCGCCGGGTCGGGCTGGTGCAGCTCCAGGGCCCGGCGGACGACCTCGACCTTGCGGGCGTGCGTCTCGTCGTTGATGCCCGTACCGCGCCCGGTGACCTCCGCCGGGTCGACGCCCGTGAAGACCGCGATCAGGGCCGCCGACACCGTGGTGTTCGCGATGCCCATCTCACCCGTGAGCAGCGCCTTGTTGCCGGCCGCCACCAGGTCGCGGGCCGTCTCGATGCCCACCTCGATCGCCGCGACGGCTTCCTCGCGGGTCATCGCGGCGCCGACGGACAGGTCGGCCGTGCCCGGACGGACCTTGCGCGGGAGCAGCCCCGGCGTGGCCGGGAGGTCCCCGGCGACGCCGACGTCGATCACGCAGACCTCCGCGCCGACCTGGTTGGCGAACGCGTTGCAGACCGCACCGCCGCCCAGGAAGTTGGCCACCATCTGCGTGGTGACCTCCTGGGGCCAGGGCGTGACCCCCTGCGCGTGCACCCCGTGGTCACCCGCGAAGATCGCGACCGCGGCGGGCTCCGGGATCGGCGGCGGACAGACCCGCGACAGACCGCTGAGCTGCGCCGAGATGATTTCGAGCATGCCGAGCGCACCGGCGGGCTTGGTCATGCGCTTCTGGCGCTCCCAGGCCTCGCCCAGCGCCTTCGCGTCGAGGGGGCGGATGCTGGCGACCGTCTCGGAGAGCAGGTCGTGCGGCTCCTCGCCGGGCAGCGCGCGGCGGCCGTAGGTCTCCTCGTGGACGACCCAGGACAGCGGGCGGCGCTTGGACCAGCCGGCCTGCGCGAGCTCGGGCTCCTCCGGGAACTCGTCGACGTAGCCGACGCACAGGTACGCGACGACCTCCAGGTGCTCCGGCAGGCCGAGTTCGCGGACCATCTCGCGCTCGTCGAAGAAGCTGACCCAGCCGACGCCGAGGCCTTCGGCGCGGGCGGCGAGCCACAGGTTCTCGACGGCGAGGGCCGAGGAGTACGGGGCCATCTGCGGCTGGGTGTGCCGGCCCAGGGTGTGGCGGCCGCCGCGGGTCGGGTCGGCGGTGACGACGATGTTCACCGGGGTGTCGAGGATGGCCTCGATCTTGAGTTCCTTGAACTGCTTCGCCCGGCCCTTGGGTAGCGACTTGGCGTAGGCCTCGCGCTGGCGCTGGGCGAGCTCGTGCATCGTCCGGCGGGTCTCGGCCGAGCGGATGACGACGAAGTCCCAGGGCTGGGAGTGGCCCACGCTGGGGGCGGTGTGGGCCGCCTCCAGGACGCGGAGCAGCACCTCGTGCGGGATCGGGTCGGTGCGGAAGCCCTTGCGGATGTCGCGGCGCTCGCGCATGACGCGCAGGACGGCCTCGCGCTCGGCGTCGGCGTACGCGGGGGCCGGCTCGCCGGCGGAAGGCTCGACGGGCTGAACGGGCTGGGGGGCCTGGACGGGTTCGGCCTCGGGGGCGGTCTCCGGCTCCGGCTCCACGGAGGCGGCGGCCTCGGGCTCGGCCACGGGCTCGGCCGCGACCGGCTCCGCGACGGCGTCGCCGACCGGTTCGGGCTCGGCCTCGGGCTCCACGACCGCGGCAGCCGCGGCGGGCTCCGCCGCCGGAACCGTTTCCGCGGCCGGCTGCTCGGCCTCGGGCTCCGGCTCGGGTACGACGGTCACGGCCACCGGCTCCGGGACGACCTCGGCGGGGGCCTCGGCGGCGGCCTCGGCGACCGGCTCCGGCTCGGGCTCCGGGGCCGGGGCCACGGGCTCGGCGACCGGTACGACGGCCTCGGGAGCGGCCTCGACGACCGGCTCGGGCTGCGGGACCACCGGCTCGACCGGCTCCGCCGGCTCGGGCGCGGGCTCCGCGGCCGCGACCGGCTCCGGAACGGCGACGGCGACGGCGACCGGGGCCTCGGCCACGGCCGGAACCTCCGCCGGCTCCGCGATGACCTCGGGCTCGGGCTCGGGTGCGGGTGCGGGCGCCACCTCGGCCACGGGCTCCGGCTGAGGCTCCGGCTCGGGCGCGGCGGCGGGGGCCGCCTCGGCGACCGGCTGCTCGGCGACCGGCTGCTCGGCGGCCGGCTGCTCGGGCTGCGCCGCCCACGGCGCGCCGGCCTGCGGCGGGATCTCGCTCAGCTGCGGCGCGGCCGGGGCCGGCTCGGCGACGGCCTCCGCGCGCGGGACGTCCAGGTACTCGGGGCCGGTGGTCGGCGGCCCGGCGTGGCGCACCGGAACCTGCGCCGCCGCGGCGGCGGCCGCCATCGGCTGGGCGGCCGGACCCCGGTCCGCGAGGGACCGTACGAGCCCGCCGGCCTCCGGCACGGGCGGGCCCATGTGCAGGGGGCGGCGCGGCTGGGCCACCGGAGCCGCGGGCGCCACCGGGGCGGCGGGCGGCGGGACCACCAGGCCGCCGAGGTCGAGCGCGCCGGAGTCCCGGCCGCCCGCCTCGTGGGCGCCGGTGCTGTACGCGGACTCGGTGAAGGCGGGCTCGGGGAACGAGGGCGCGGGGTAGCCCGCGGGCGCCTCGGGGAAGGACTGATCGGCGGAGCCGGGGTGCTGGGCGTAGGCCGCGGGCGCCTCGGGGTACTCGGTGTAGACGGGCTCCACGGGGAAGTCCGGCACCGGCGGGACCGGCTGCGGGTCGCTCCAGGCGCCCTGTCCGCTCGGCATCAGCAGCAGTTCCTCGTCCTCGGCCTCGGCGGGGAGGTCCATGAGGTCCTGGAAGGCGTAGCCCGCGGGAGCCGAGGGAGCGGGAACGGACGCGGCAGCGGGGGTCGCCGACGGGTGCGGAGCCGGTGCGTGGGCCTGGACCGGAGCGGGGATGCCCTGCTGATCCACCATGCCCGCGTTGTCCGGGAGCCCCTCGCCCGGGACCTGGCCGGTGTCAGTCATGCGTACCCCTCGCCCATCGGTGTTGCCTCTTCGATCGCCCGGCGCCCACGTGACCAACGAGCGGGGATGCCGCGCGACGCGAACGCCTCACGCACGCCCGCACGACAACCAGTAAGCATTGTCGCGCTCGTCAGCCGCAATGGCGGCCATTACCGGGGCGGTCCGCTGTGGACTGCGCCACGTCGCGCACCCGCGTACCGCCTCCGTTGCCGTCGTGCCCGGACGTCCAGGGCAGTACGACGATCGGCCAGCCTACCCCGGCCCTCGCGCTAGCGGTTCACGGGGCGTTCGGCGGACAGCAGGAACACGACGGAACGGTCCTGTTCGGCCCAGGTGCGGGGGTCGAGGCCCACGGACTGGAGGAACGCGCACTCGACGGCGTACCCGTGGGCGGCCAGTACACGGCCGATGGCTTCCGCTTCGGCGCGTGACAGGGCGTGGCTGACGATCCGTTCGGGGCGGCGTTCGGCGACGGCCTCGACGACCTCGGCCCCGCCGCCGCCGACGCGGACGACGTCCGGTTCGGGGAGGTTCTCCAGGACGTGCGGCGCGCGTCCGGTGACGACCTGGACCTGTACGCCGCGCTCGCGGGCGGCGGCGCTCACGAGGTCGCAGGCCTGCGGGTCGGCGTCGACGGCGATGACGGCGGCGCCGAGCGCGGCGGCGTCCACGGCGAGGGCGCCGCGGCCGGCTCCGATGTCCCAGACGAGGTCGCCGGTGCGCGGGCCGAGGCGGGCGAGTTGGGCGGCGCGCAGCGGGGCGGACTCCCCCTCCCCGGTGGCGTCGGCGTGCGGGCGGGCCCAGCCGCGCGGGCCGCTCTGGCCGGGGGTCTGGCCGAGCAGCCAGGCGGGCTCGGCGGTGGCGCCGCCGGCGGTGGTCTGGGCGGCTGCGCCGCCGCCGATGACGATGACGACGTTGGGGTCGCGCCAGGTGTGGTCGGCGGCCTTGTCGGAGGTGAGGACGCTGACCTGTTCGTTGGCGGTGCCGAGTTCCTCGCAGATCACGAAGGTGCGGTGGACCCCGTCGAGCAGCAGGGCGAGTTCGGCGGGGCCGGCGCCGGGCGAGGTGAGTACGGCGACCTTGCCGTGGGCGCGGATGACGTTGACGGCGCGGCGCAGGGTGCGGGGGTGGGCGACGACGACCTGGGCGTCGTCCCAGGGCATTCCGGCGCGGGCGAAGGCGGCGGCGACGGAGGAGACGGCGGGGACGACCTCGACTTCGAGGCCGTGCTCCGGGGCGCGCAGGATGCGGACGACGCCGAAGAAGCCGGGGTCGCCGTCGGCGAGGACGACGGCGGTGCCGCGGTGGCCTGCGATGCGGCGGGCGGCGAGGCCCACGCTGCCGAGGCGGATGCGTTCGGCGGTGGGCGGGACTTCGGGCAGTGCGAGGTGGTGCGCGGCGCCGGCCACCAGCGTGGCGGCGGAGAGCGCGGACCGGGCGGCCGAGGTCAGGGGGGAGCCGTCCCAGCCGATCACCGTGACCCGGTCGGCCATCGTCGTCAGTCTCCAGAGGTGGGGGCAGCACGGATGTGGGGGCAGGCGCGGAGGGTGCGGGTTTACGGTGAGACTACCTGGTCATCGGGTCAGTGCCAGTCCGTCGAGACGGCGTACCCGTGCGCGTCGGCCCGGCGGCCGAAGCCGTATCCGTCGTAGCCGTCGGAGAAGCTGCCGGAGGAGCCGTCCGAGAATTCGTCGGTGTCTTCGAGGTCCTCGGGGACCAGGCTCCAGACGATGAGGTCGGTCCGGGTGTCGCTCCAGGAGCCGTCGGGGGTCTGGGTGCGCACTATCCACGCGTTGCGCAGGACGCCCTCGCTGATGCAGCCGATCTTCTGGGCCACTTGCTGGGAGGCGGTGTTGTCGGCGGCGGTGCGCAGTTCCAGGCGTTCGAAGCGCTGGGCGCGGAAGAGCCACTGGGCGACGGCGAGTACGGATTCGCTGGCGTAGCCCTCGCCGCGGGCCCAGGGGGCGGTGACGTAGCCGACCTCGGTGACGCGGGTGTGCCAGTTGGTGTTCTGGAGGTGGACGATGCCGACGAGGCGCTGGGTGAGGAACTCGGTGACGGCGAAGGCGATGCCGCGGCCCTCGCCGCGTTCGGCGTGGGAGTCGCGGGTGGCCCAGGCGTGGGCGTCGGCGCGGGTGTAGGGGTGCGGGCAGGAGGTCCAGGCGGTGACCTGCTCGTCGTTCATCATCTCGGCGAGCGCGGTGACGTCGTCTTCCTCGAAGGGGCGCAGCACCAGCCGGTCCGTGCTGATGGTGACGTCCGGGAAGGTGGTTGTCATGCGCAGCTCCATGCCTGAGACCGTGGTGCGACCGTGTTGCGATGCGACCGCGGTGCGGGACCGTTCGTGCGGGACCGTTCGTGCGGGTCGTAAACCACAGCATGCAGCATCGGCCGCGGGATGTGCATGGGCGGGGTTGTCCGGCGGCGGGCACGGCTCGGCCCCGCCCGCCACGAGGGCGTGCGGGGCCGAAGTACCCGTGTTTCCGGGCGGCCTTCGCGCCGGAAGGCGGCGGGCCGTCAGGAAGTGGCGGGGCGTCAGGAGACGGTGGGACGTCAGGAGGCGGTGGGGGCACCGAAGGCCGGGATGACCGAGCCCTGGTACTTCTCCTCGATGAACTTCTTGACCTCGTCGGAGCTCAGGAGCTTGGCGAGCTTCTCGATGCGCGGGTCCTTCTCGTTGCCGGCCTTCACCGCGAGGAAGTTGGCGTACGGGTTGCCCTCGGCCTTCTCCAGGACGAGCGCGTCCTTGGCGGGCGCGAGCTTGGCTTCGAGGGCGTAGTTGCCGTTGATGATCGCGGCGTCCACGTCACCGAGGGCGCGCGGGACGGTCGCGGCCTCCAGCTCCTTGAACTCCAGGCCCTTCTTGTCGGTGATGTCGGACAGCTTGGCGCCGGTGCCGACACCCTCCTTGAGGGTGATCAGGTTGTTCGAGGCGAGCAGCTGGAGCGCGCGGCCCTCGTTGGTGGTGTCGTTCGGGACGGCGATGGTCTGGCCGGGCTTGATGTCGCCGATGGCCTTGACCTTCTTGGAGTAGAGGCCGAGCGGTTCCAGGTGCACGTTGGCGACGGGCACGATGTGCGTGCCGTTCTTCTTGTTGAAGTCGTCGAGGTACGGCTTGTGCTGGAAGTAGTTGCCGTCGACCTGGCCCTGCTCGGTGGCGGTGTTGGGCAGGACGTAGTCCGTGAACTCCTTCACCTCCAGCTTGAGGCCTTCCTTCGCCGCGAGCTTGTCCTTGACGAAGTTCAGGATGTCGGCGTGCGGGCTCGGGGAGGCCGCTATGACGAGCGGCTTGCTCGCGTCGGTCTTGCCGCCGTCGGCCTTGGAGGAGGACGGGTCCGAGGAGCTGCCGCAGGCGGTGAGGCCGAGGGCGAGCGCGGAGGCGGTGGCGGCGAGGGCGGTGAGCTTGATGTTCTTACGCACGAAGAGTGCCTTTCATTGCGGGTGCAAGTGCGCAGATCGTGCGCGGTTCTTGCGGGTGGAGGCCCAAGCACGACAAGTGCGGGCTTTTCTGGGGTGGGGAAAGTCCGTGCGGCCCGTGGTCCGGGGCCGGGTGCCTCAGGCGGTGCGCCCGCCGCGGCGGGCGAGGAAGCGGACCACGCCGTCGCCGATCAGCTGGACCACCGTGACGAGGGCGACCAGGATCACGACGGTCGCGAGCATGAACCCGGTCTCGAAGCGCTGGAAGCCGTAGGTGATGGCCTTGGAGCCGAGGCCCTCGCCGCCGACCGCGCCGGCCATGGCCGAGTAGCCGATCAGCGTGATCAGGGTGGTGGTCACGCCGGCGATCAGCGAGGGCAGGGCCTGCGGCAGCAGCACCTTGCCGACCAGGGTGGGGACGCCGCCGCCCATGGACTCGACGGCCTCGATCAGGCCGGGGTCCACTTCGCGGACCGCCGTCTCGACGAGGCGGGCGAAGAAGGGGATGGCGCCGATGGCGAGCGGGACGATCATCGCGGTGGGGCCGATGAAGGTGCCGACGACGGCGGTGGTCACCGGGATCAGGGCGATCAGCAGGATGATGAACGGCAGCGAGCGGCCGAGGTTCACTATCACGCCGAGGACCTTGTTGAGCGGCTGGTTCTGCAGCAGGCCGCCCTTGTCGGTCAGGACGAGCAGGATGCCGACCGGCAGTCCGCCGATGACGGTCACCAGGGTGGACCACAGCACCATGTAGAGGGTGTCGTACGTGCCCTGGGTGAGCAGGGGCTGCATCTCGGACCAGGTCACTGGGCACCATCCTTGACGAGCTGGGCGAGCTCGGCGTCGGCGTCTTCTGCGGTTGCGGGATCGGCGGCGGCTTCGGCGTCCTCGTCGACGATGTCGACCTGGAGGCCCTGCTCGCGCAGGAACCCCACGGGGACGACGTTGTCCTCGTAGCGGCCCGGCAGCTCGATGCGCATCCGGCCGATCTGGCGGCCGGCGACGGTGTCCATCGCGGCGCCGAGGATCGAGATGTCGATGTTGTACGTCCGCGCCAGCTGGGAGATGACCGGCCGGGTGGCGGCGTCGCCGTGGAAGGTGACGTCGACGACGGTGTGGTCGGGCCCGGTGGCGGCGCCGCTGACGGGGAAGAGTTCACCGGCGAGCTCGGAGCCGGGGGTGGCGAGGAGTTCGGCGACGGTGCCGGATTCGACGATCCGGCCGTTCTTCATCAGGGCGGCGGAGTCGCAGACGGCCTTGACCACGTCCATCTCGTGCGTGATGAGCAGGACCGTCAGGCCGAGTTCCCGGTTGAGGTCGCGCAGCAGCTGGAGGATGGAGCGGGTGGTCTCCGGGTCGAGGGCGCTGGTGGCCTCGTCGGAGAGCAGCACCTTGGGGTCGCCGGCCAGGGCGCGGGCGATGCCGACGCGCTGCTTCTGGCCGCCGGAGAGCTGGGCGGGGTAGGCCTTGGCCTTGTCGGCCAGGCCCACGAGGTCGAGGAGTTCGGCGGCCTTGCGGGAGCGATCGCGGCCGGAGATCCCGAGGATCTCCAGGGGCAGCTCGATGTTGTCCTGCACGGTGCGCGAGGAGAGCAGGTTGAAGTGCTGGAAGACCATGCCGATGCGGCTGCGGGCCTCGCGGAGCTCCTTGCCGGCGCGGCGGCCGCGGCCGGCGAGGGCGGTGAGGTCCACGCCGTCGACGGTGACGGTGCCGGTGGTGGGGCGTTCCAGCAGGTTCACGCAGCGGATCAGGGAGGACTTGCCGGCGCCGCTCTGGCCGATGACGCCGTAGACCTCGCCCTCGCGGACGTGGAGATCGACGCCGTCCAGGGCGGTGACCTCGCGGCCACGGGACTGGTAGACCTTCGTGAGGCCCGATGTGGTGATCACAGGAATTCCGTCGCTGTCGAGTGCTCGGCGCAAGCGGGTGCCGGGCACGGGGCAAACATCTGGTGACGCGATACGGGTCAGATCGTCAGAAAACGACGCTGACGGCGCGTACGCGGGGCAGGAGCGATCCGGTGCTGCTTCGGGGCGGCGGCGCGGACGGGCTCGGCCGGTCTCGCTTCGGGGCGCGAGACTGCGAGAAGAGGGGCCCTCAGAAGGCGCACATTCGACACATACAACGAGCACCGGGCGTCATCGTCGCCTCGGTCGCAAGGGTGCGGCTGCTCGTCGTGGTCATGGGCCCCAGTAAAGCAGAACTCCCCCTTCACCGATCAACGCTGTCCGAATAGCGGACGCGATCCAACCGCATTCCGGACAGGAGGGGCCCGCGCGGGCCGTCCGTACCGGATCCCGATCGCCCCGCTGACCTGCGCGGACACCACTCGCGGGGGCCGCGTGGAGCGGCCCGCCGGCCCGGGTGCGGGGGCATCGGTTGTGGCCAAGGCCACGGCGCCCGGCGCCGGCTGCCGCGGGGGCGCGGGGGCGGGGACGGAGCGGGGCGCGGCCCGTAATACGCTCGCTGCATGCTCGACGCCCTGACGGTCGCCATCGGTGTGACCGCACTCGCCCTCGCCGCCTGGTGCGGCCTCGCCGCCTGGCGGGACCAGCCGACCAAGGACTGGCACTTCATCGGCATGGCGGTCGTGACCGTGCTGGTGCTGGCCCAGCTGGTGGTGGGACTCGTCAAGCTGGCGCAGGGCGGCAAGCCCGACGAGGGCACGGTGATCTTCGTGGCCTACCTGGTCGGGGCGTTCGCGGCGGTCCCGGCCGCCGGACTGCTGTCGCTCACCGAGCGGACCAAGTGGGGTTCGCTGACCGTGGCCGCCGGCGCGGTCGTCCTCGCCGTGCTCGAAGTACGCCTCTATGACATTTGGGGAACCCCCGGTGCCTGACACACAGATGGACGACGCGGCCGGAGCGGCCCCCGCGCGCGAGCGCCTGGTCTCGGGACCGGGGCTGCTGCTGGTCTGGGTGTACGGGGTGATCACGGTCGGCGCGGTCTCGCGCTCGGCCTACCAGATCTCCACCGAGTTCGACCGTGCCCCGCTGCCGTACGCGCTGAGCGGCATCGCCGCGCTCGTATACGCCTTCATCACGTACTCGCTGGTGCGCGGCGGGGAGACGGCCCGCAAGGCGGCGCGGATCTGCTGCGCCGCCGAGCTGACCGGCGTACTGACCGTGGGCACCTGGACGCTGGTGCGGCCCGAGGCCTTCCCGGACGCGACCGTGTGGTCGGACTTCGGGATGGGGTACCTCTTCATCCCGGTGATCCTGCCGATCACCGGGATGCTCTGGCTGCGTACGAAGCGCTGACCGGGGCGGGGCGCCGACGGGTCAGGCGCTGACCGCGAAGTCGCTGGCGCTCTTGGCTTCCTTCTCCAGGATCACCAGCTGCACGCCGTCGGAGGCGGTGCGGCCGCCGACCTGGGTGTAGCCCGCCTTGCGGTAGAGCCGCAGGTTGGACTCGCTCTTGTGGCCGGTGTGCAGCCGGAAGCGGGTGGTGCCGCCGTCGCCCTGGAGGGCCGCTTCCACCGCGCGCAGCAGCCGGCCGCCGAGTCCGTGACGCTGGAGGCGGGGGTGCACGCACAGCTTGGCGATCTTGGCGGTGCCGTCCTCGTCCACGTTGCCGCGGACGGTGCCGACGACCTCGTCCCCGAGCCGGGCCACGAGCACGGTGTCCGTCTCCAGCTCGCTCTTGAGGGAGTCCAGGGTCTGGGTGAGCGGCTGGATGCGGTAGTTGCCGTAGAGCTCGGCCTCCCGCTGGAACGCCAGGTACTGCAGTTTGAAGATCTGCTCAACGTCCTCGGCGGCCGCCGCAGAAATCGTCACGCTCATGCCCATGTGCGCATGCCTCCAGCTCACCTGGTAGCCCGTTGGTCTACCGCTCCTTTCCCCGCAGGCCAGGAGCCGCAACCTCTGCAGCCAGCATTCTGCGCAGACATCCCAGGCAACGGGAACGGACCGGCCCCAAACTTCCTTGTGAGATACCCAACTCCCCTGCGATTTCACGGTAAGTCAAGTCCCTGGGCGAAAGAAGTGCCCCTATGAGTTCCGGACACCGTCCGGGCAACCGGGCGACGGCCGATCGGATTACCTTCCTTTCCTCCCCGTTCATGAGGGCGTCCTCCGGCTCGGCCGCGCCGTCCGCGAGGTGGGTGCGCCGGCCGTACGGAACCTCGCGCCTGGCCCGGCGCCTTGCGACCCGGGCCTCGGCGCGCACCGCCCGGCGCAGCCAGCGCACGGGCTCGGCGGGGGCGGGGCCGCTCTCCAGCAGCCTGACCCAGACGGCTTGTTCCAGGTCGGCCGCCTCCACACCGGCCGCGGGGGCTTCCGCGGCCGCCTCGGCGGAGAGCAGCGGGCCCAGTTGGTCCAGGAGGTCGGGGTCGTTCAGCAGGTCCATGCCGGGCGGGACGCGCGGGGTGCGCCCCGCGGTTTCGCCACGGCGCACGCCCCACCCGAACGGGATATTCCGCTTATCAGTTGACGCCGCGGCCCGGGCGGAAGGCCTCGGCGGCGAGCAGCCCGGTGTCGGGGTTGTCGGTGAAGATCCCGTCGATCCCGAGTTCGAAGTACCGCTGGAAGGCGCCGAAGGCGTCGCCGTACGCGGCCGGATCCGTTCCCTTGCGGTACTCGGCCGGCAGGAAGCTGTTCTCGTTGCGCGCCGTATAGGGGTGCAGCACCAGGGAGCGGGCGTGGGCGTCCTCGACCAGCGTGGTCGGGGTGCCCAGCCTGCCGTCCGCGTCGCGCGGCACGATCAGGTCGAGGGTGGGGCCGATGCCCTGGGCGAAGGAGGCGATCCACTTCAGGCCCTCGGGCTTGACCAGGTCGGCGACCGTACGCGGGTCCTTGGCCACCTCGAAGTCCCAGGGGCGGGTGTTCGCGGCGGACAGCAGCACCACCCGCGGCGCGGACACCAGCCGCGACAGCCGCTGGATGCTGGACGGCTCGAAGGACTGGAGGAAGACGGCGGCGCCCCGTCCGTCGCGCCCGTAGCGGCGCAGCAGCCGGGCGAGCGGCTCCTCCAGGGCGAGGCCGAGGGAGCGGAAGTAGGTGGGGTGCTTGGTCTCCACGTGCAGCCAGACCCGCTTGCCGCGCCGCTTGCCCTCGCGCTCCGCCCAGCGCAGCACCTCCTCGAAGGTGGGCACCGCCCAGCGGCCGTCGTACAGCGTGTTGCGCTGGCGGACGGCGGGGATGCGTTCCTTCGCGCGCAGGGTCTTCAGCTCGGCGAGCGTGAAGTCCTCGGTGAACCATCCGGTGACGGAAACGCCGTCGACCGACTTGGTGGTGCGCCGGGAGGCGAAGGCGGGGTGGTCGGCGACATCGGTGGTGCCCCCGATCTCGTTCTCGTGGCGGCACACCAGGTGGCCGTCCTTGGTGGGCACCAGGTCCTGCTCCACCACGTCGGCGCCGAGGTCGAGCGCGAGCTGGTAGGAGCCGAGGGTGTGCTCGGGCCGGTACCCGCTGGAGCCCCGGTGGCCGATCACGGTCGGCACGGGAAGGTCCCGGTAGCCGCCGGCGCCGTCGCGGCCGCTCCCGGCCGCCGCGGCGGATCCCGCCGCGCCCGTGGCGATCGCGCCCGTGGCCGCCAGGACCGCCGCCCCCAGGACCGTGCGCCGCGCTGCCCCACCCTGCGTCATGAGTGCCACTCCTCGCTCTGGAGGGCCCGGGCCCGGGGTCTCCGGGGCCCGCGGCCCGATTCGGCCTGGCGATCGTAGGCACCGGCCCGTGTCCGTCGTGTGGGCCGGAGGGGAACATGGCGCAAACGTGTGTCAACGCGTCAACACTTGGTATCCACCGCGTGAACCCGATGTGCGATCAGCCCGGACCCGCGAGTATCGTCCTCACCTGCGCCACCGCCGTGTGGTGCGCACCGCATTCGATGCCGGAGGGCTCACGTTGTTCCGTACCGCGCTCATCAAGGCCACTGTCGGACCGGTCATGCGCATGATGTTCCGCACCCGTGTGGAGGGCGTAGAGAACATTCCGGGGGACGGTCCGGTGATTCTGGCGGGCAACCACCTCACCTTCATCGACTCCATGATCCTTCCGCTGGTCTGCGACCGTACGGTCCACTTCATCGGCAAGGACGAGTACGTCACGGGCAAGGGCTTCAAGGGCCGCCTGATGGCGTGGTTCTTCACGGGCTCCGGCATGATCCCCGTCGACCGCGACGGGGCCAACGGCGGGGTCGCGGCCCTGATGACCGGCCGCCGGATCCTCGAAGAGGGCCGGATCTTCGGCATCTACCCGGAGGGCACCCGCTCCCCCGACGGCCGCCTCTACCGCGGCCGTACCGGCATCGCCCGCCTCACCCTGATGACGGGCGCCCCCGTGGTCCCGTTCGCGATGATCGGCACCGACAAGCTCCAGCCGGGCGGCGCGGGCATGCCGCGCCCGGGCCGGGTCACCGTCCGCTTCGGCGAGCCGATGGAGTTCTCCCGCTACGAGGGCATGGACCGCGACCGCTACGTGCTGCGCGCCGTCACCGACTCGGTGATGGCCGAGGTCATGCGGCTCTCGGGCCAGGAGTACGTGGACATGTACGCCACCAAGGCGAAGGCGGCCTGACCCCGGCCGGGGCCTACTGCCGTTGCAGTGACCGGCTGACGCCCGCCGCGGCCGTCGTGGCGAGGACCCAGCCGGTCACGATCAGCAGGTACGACAGCCACTGGTACCAGCCGGCCGGCGCGAAGGCGGCCTCCTGCCCGAAACCGATGATCGGGACCAGCAGGTCGAGCGTGTAGAACACCGCGTTGAAGTCCGGGGCCTCCCCGGTCTTGAGCGCCCGCGGCGGGTGGATCCCGTACGCGATGGCTCCCGTCGTCAGCAGCGCCAGCAGCCAGCCCGCCGCGCGCAGCGGCCGGAAGCCGTAGCCGACGGTGGCGTCCTGGAGCAGGCCCCAGAGCCGGGCGTGCCGGGGCAGCGTGCGCCGGTGCCGGCGCAGTTTGGCGAGCTGGACGGTCCGCGCGGCCGCCTCGTCCCCGGCCGTGCGGTAGGCGCCCGCGAGCTGCTCGTAGGCGTACGGGAGGTAGCCCGACTCCTCGCGCTCCAGGGCGGGCAGCCGCTGCTCGGCGGGGAGGTGCGGGGCGAGGGTGCGGTAGGTCAGGCCGTCGATGCGGATCCGCTCGGGCCAGCTCTGCGGCGAGACGTGCAGCATGTCGAACTGGGAGCGCCGCAGGTTCACGTCGCCCTCGACGGGGTCGCAGCGGCGCAGCCACATCTCGCCGATGACGCAGCTGGAGGCGCGCAGGGCGGTCCCGCCGGGGTTGATCAGCCGGGCGTAGGCGAAGTAGGCCTGGCCGGGCACGCGGGCGCCGGTGAGGTTGACCATGCCGCGGGCCTGGAGGCCCCGGGCGCGCAGGTCGGTGCCGATGATGAGGGTCTCGGCGTGCAGGGCGATCCCGCCGGGGGCGTGCAGGCGGGCGCCGTCGAGGTTGACCTGACCGCCGACGGTGGCGCCGTTGACACGGGTCTGCCCGTGGACGGTGAGGTCCATGGCGATGACGTCGGTGCCGATGTCGGCGTGGTTGAACTGGAGCGCGGGCTCGGCGGCCTCCTCGGGCGCACCCGGGTCGCCTATGACGGCCCGCTGGAGGAAGAGGCCGCCCGCTATCCGGGCGCCCTGGAGCCGGACGGGCCCGGTGATGCGGCAGCAGGACAGCCGCAGGGAGATGTCCACGCTGACGGTGGCGGCGGTCAGGCCGGGCAGGACGGAGTCCGACAGGACGAGGGCGCGCAGCCGGGCCCCGTAGAGGAGGGGTTTGCGCTCGAACCAGCAGCCGCGCAGCCGGACGGCATGCTCGACGACCGCGTACTTCAGGTCGAGTTTCCCGGTGATCCGGGCGCCCTTGACGTTGAGCCCGGCCACCCGGCCCCGTACGGCGGGGGTGTCCCCGCGCAGCAGCAGCGCCGCGAGCACCTCGGCGCGCAGGGTGCGCCCGGACTCCCAGCCGGCCCCGGCCGAGACGTCCTCGTCGGGGTCGGCCCGGAAGTCGACCCGCTCGCCGAGCGGGAAGGCGTCCCATACGCGGCGCTCGGCCGGGGTCAGGTCGGTGATCTCCATCGCCGGGATGGTGTCCCGCGGGTCAACGGACTGTCAACTCCTTACAGGACACATCCTCTTGGCTGAAAATCGCCGGGATCAGTGCTCGATGCCGTCCTGGAGCTTCTGGCCCTTCAGCAGGAACCATGCGGCCACGGCGGTGGCCAGCAGGACGGCGGCGCCGACGCCGGAGGCGAACCGGAGCCCGTCCACGAAGGACTCCTGGGCGGCGTGCACCATGGTCTGCGCGGTCGCCGGGTCCACCAGCCTGGCGGCCTCGACGGCGCCGCCCAGCGACTCGTGCGCGGCGTCGGCCACGGCGGCCGGCACCCCGGCCGGGGCGGTGAAGCCCTGGTAGACGCCGGTGACGACGGAGCCGAGCAGTGCGATGCCGAGGGCGGCGCCGAGCTCGTACGCCGTCTCGGAGACGGCGGAGGCCGAACCGGCCTGCTCCTTGGGCACGCTGGAGAGGATCACGTCGGCGGTCACCGTGAAGGAGAAGCCGGCGCCGAGGCCGACGACCAGCAGGGCCGCGCCGAGCAGCGGGTAGCCGCTCTCCTTGTGGATCAGGGTGAGCGCGCCGAGCGCGAGGCCGATGGCCGCGAGGCCACCGGTCACGATGGACCGCACCGAGTACCGGCGGGCGTACCGGCCGGCGACCAGACCGGTGACCACCGCGCCGATGGCGGCGGGCAGTTCGGCGAGGCCGGCCTCCAGCGGCTCGCGGCCCTGGACGAGCTGGAGGAACTGGGAGAGGAAGAAGACCAGTCCGGACAGCCCGAACACGGTGAGCAGGTCGGCGAGGACCGCGCCGGAGAAGCCGCGGTGCTTGAAGAGCCGCATGTCGAGCAGGGGCGAGGCGAGCCGGAACTGGCGGCGCACGAAGGCGTACAGCGCGCCGGCGCCGAGGGTGGCGGTGGCCGCGACCTCCCAGGTCAGGCCGTGGGTGGCGACTTCCTTGACGGCGTAGACGACGGCGATGACGCCGACGAGCGAGAGGCCGACGCTGACCAGGTCCCAGGGCCCGGCGACGGGGTTCTTGGACTCGGGCAGCAGCTTGCTGCCGACGACGACCAGGACGATCATGACGGGCAGGTTGATGAGGAAGACCGAACCCCACCAGAAGTGCTGGAGCAGCGCTCCGCCGACCACGGGGCCGACGGCCGCGCCGGCCGATGCGGTGGCGCCCCAGATGCCGATGGCGAGGCTGCGCTCCTTGGGGTCGTGGAAGATGTTGCGGATCAGCGCGAGGGTGGACGGCATCAGGGTCGCACCGGCCACGCCGAGCAGGGCGCGGGCCAGGATCATCATCTCGGGGCTGGTCGCGTAGGCGTTGAGGACGGACACGGCGCCGAAGGCGGTCGCGCCGGCGAGCAGCAGCTTCTTGCGGCCTATCCGGTCGCCGAGGGAGCCCATGGAGACGAGCAGGCCGGCGATGACGAAGGAGTAGATGTCGCCGATCCACAGCAGCTGGGTGCCGGACGGCTTGAGGTCCTCGCTGAGGGCGGGCGTGGCGAGGCCGAGTACGGTGGCGTCGACCGCGACCAGCAGCACGGCCAGCACGAGCACGGAGAGCGCGAGCCAGCGCCCGCGGCTCTTCTCCTCCACCCCCGTCTGACGGTTCAGCTGTTCGGTACGGCTCATTTCTCCACGCTCCGTCGTGCGCCACCGAGCAGCAGCTCGATGATCATGTACTGAAAGTCCTTGGCGGCGACCCGGCCGTCCATGACGGCCCAGGCACAGGTGCCGATGAGGCCGTAGAGGGCCTCGGTGAGCCAGGCGGGGCTCAGGTCGATCCTGATGTGCCCCTCTTCCTGGCCGCGCCGGAAGAGCGCGCTGACCCGGGCGTCGAGCCGGGCCCATCCCTCGTGGACCTGGTCGCCCTCGAAGAGCTGGTTCTCGGTGACGAGGAAGGCCAGCAGCTCGGCGTTCGGCTCGGCTTCCGCGACGAGCCGCCGGAGCCCGTCCACCGCCGTCCCCTCGTCGAGGCGGGCGTTGTCGAACGCCACCTCGAACTCCCGGATGCCAAGTTCCTCCAGGGCGCGCACGAGGGCGTCGCGCCCGGCGAAGTGCCGGTGGAGGGTCGCGCGCCCGATTCCGGCGGCGCGGGCGACCTCGTCCATCGTTGCGGTCGATTTGCGGGAGAGCAGGGCGGCCGCATCGCGCAGCACCTGGTCACGATCCATGGCCATGAGACAAGCATAACCCGAATGAGACATCTCCGTCTCATCGAATAAATGAGCTGCCCCCTCGGGCGGCGAAAGGAATCCTTCTGTGATGAACCGCAAACCCCTGCTGCTGATCGATGTCGACGGCCCGCTGAACCCGTATGCGGCCAAGGCGCAGCGGCGTCCCGAGGGCTACACCACCCACCGGATGCGGCCCACGGGCTGGACGGGGGCCGAGAGCGCGAAACCGCTACGGGTCTGGCTCAACCCGGACCACGGAGCGGAGCTGCTCGCGCTGGCGGAGGCGTACGAACTGGTCTGGGCCACCACCTGGAAGGACGAGGCCAACGACTGGATAGCCCCGCCGCTCGGGCTGCCCCGGCTCCCCTTCATCGACTGGCCGCAGATGCACGGCCGGGCGCCGCGCGGCACCTTCTGGAAGACGCAGTACGTGCTGGAGTACGCGGGCGGGCGCCCGTTCGCCTGGATCGACGACGACATCACGGACCTGGACCGCGAGTACGTCGACCAGCGCCACCCGGCGCGGGCGCTGCTGCTGCGCGTCGACGAGCGGATCGGACTGCTCCGCGCGGACTTCGACGCGCTGGCCGCTTGGGCGGCGTAGCGGCGGGCCCGGCCGGGCGCCGGCGGGGGTCCCGCCGGCGCCCGGGCGGGGTCAGGTGAGGGCCTGCGCCAGGAGGGCCGCGGTCTTCGCGACCAGGGGGTTGTCGCGGGGGCCCTCGGGGGATCCGGGCTTGGTGGAGAGCACGGACATCACGATCGGCGGCCCGTCGGGAGCCCGGACGACACCGACGTCGTTGGTCACGCCGTACTCGTTGCCGCCGCCGGTCTTGTCCGCGAGGATCCAGTCGGGCCCGAGCCCCGCGCGGAAGCGCTCGCCGTTGGTGGTGTTCGCGAGCAGCCACCCGGTCAGCCGCTCGCGGTCCCGGGGGTCGAGGGCGTCGCCGACCAGGAGGCGCCCGTAGGACGTCCCTATGGCGCGGGGGCTGGTGGTGTCGGTGGTGCGCCAGGGCTCCGCCGAGTTCAGCTCCGGCTCCCACCGCTCCAGCCCGGTGATCCGGTCCCCGAGGGAACGGCTGAAGCGGGTGATCGCCCGCGGGCCGCCCAGCTCGCGCAGCAGCAGGTTCGCCGCCATGTTGTCGCTCTCGCTGACGGCGGCGGCGCACAGCGCCTCGACCGTCATGCCGTTCGCGACGTTCTCGGGCCTCCCGGTGACCACGGCGTAGCCCGACTTCTCGGCTTCCTCCGCGGTGTACCGGATGCGCCGGGCGAGGAACTCCCCGTCCCGGTCGAGGTCCCGCAGTACGGCCGCGGCCGCCAGGGTCTTGAACACCGAGCACATCGGGAAGCGCTCGTCCGCGCGGTAGGCGACGGTGCGGCCCGTGGCGGTGTTCCGGGCGAAGACGCCCAGCCGGGCTGAGTGCTCCCGCTCCAGCTCCCCGAGCGCCGCGGCCAGCGCTCCGGTCAGCGGTTCGGCCGCGTACGCACCGCCCGCCGGGACTGCGGTCAGGCCGACGGCCAGCGCGGCTCCCGCGCCCAGGGTCAGCAACGTACGGCGGGAGGGTTGTGCTCCTGCGGATTCCACTGCCTGCTCCTCCTCGTTCGTGATCACGACACGAGACAACACGCCCATCACGGGACGGATGGTTCCCTTCGGACGCGAACGAATATGCGAACGAAGAGGAGCGGGAGCGGTGCTACTGCTTGTGCGTGGCCCAGGCGTGCTGGATCACCAGGTCGGCCTTCAGCTCGGTGAGCTGGAGCGCGACCGCGGAGGGGGCGGTGCCGCCGCGGCCCTTGCGGGAGGCCAGCGCGCCGGGCACGTTGAGGACGCTGCGGACCTCCGGCGTCAGGTGCGCGGAGATCTTCGCGAACTGCTCGTCGGTCAGCTCGTCGAGCTCGATGCCGAGGGCCTCGCACTCCTTGACGCACTCGCCGGCCACCTCGTGCGCGACGCGGAACGGCACGCCCTGCTTGACCAGCCACTCGGCGATGTCCGTGGCGAGGGAGAAGCCCGCCGGAGCCAGCTCCTCCATCCGCGCCCGGTTGACCGTGAGGGTGGCCATCATGCCGGTGAAGGCCGGGAGCAGGACTTCGAGGGTGTCGCAGGAGTCGAAGACCGGCTCCTTGTCCTCCTGGAGGTCCCGGTTGTAGGCCAGCGGCAGCGCCTTCAGCGTGGCCAGCAGGCCCGTCAGGTTGCCGATGAGGCGGCCCGACTTGCCGCGCGCCAGCTCCGCGATGTCCGGGTTCTTCTTCTGCGGCATGATCGACGACCCGGTCGAGAAGGCGTCGTGCAGCGTCACGAAGGAGAACTCCTTCGTGTTCCAGATGATGATCTCCTCCGCGATCCGGGACAGGTTGATCCCGATCATCGCGGTGATGAAGGCGAACTCGGCGACGAAGTCACGGGAGGCCGTGCCGTCGATCGAGTTGCCGACCGAGCCGCGCTCGAAGCCCAGTTCGGCCGCGACCGCCTCCGGGTCCAGCCCGAGCGAGGAACCGGCGAGCGCCCCCGAGCCGTACGGGGAGACCGCGGTCCGGGTGTCCCACTGCCGCAGCCGCTCCGCGTCCCGGGACAGGGCCTGTACGTGGGCCAGTACGTGGTGGGCGAAGAGCACCGGCTGCGCGTGCTGGAGGTGGGTCCGGCCCGGCATGGCCACGTCGGCGTGGGTGTCGGCGAGGTGGACCAGCGCGTCCTGGAGGTCGGCGATCAGGCCGCCGATGATCCGGGCGTGGTCGCGCAGGTACATCCGGAAGAGGGTGGCGACCTGGTCGTTGCGGGACCGGCCGGCGCGCAGCTTGCCGCCGAGGTCGGCGCCGAGCCGCTCCAGCAGGCCGCGCTCCAGGGCGGTGTGCACGTCCTCGTCGGCGATGGTGCCGGTGAAGGAGCCGTCGGCGACATCGGCTTCGAGCCGGTCCAGGCCCGCGATCATGCGGTCGAGCTCGTCGGCCGTGAGCAGGCCCGCCTTGGCGAGCACCCGGGCGTGGGCGCGGGAGCCGGCGATGTCGTAGGGCGCGAGACGCCAGTCGAAGTGGACGGACGCCGACAGCAGGGCCAGCGCCTCCGAAGGGCCGTCGGCGAACCGGCCGCCCCAGAGCCGGACGTCACCACCGTTGTTGCTGCTCACAGCTACTGCTCCTCAAGACTGCATGGCCTGTACGGCTGCTTCTGGATGTGAAACAGCCTCCCCGCCGCGGAGGAAACGGGGAGGCGGTCACGTACTGCTGGTGGGTCAGGCGAGGTCGCGCCGGGCCGCGATCTTCGAGGAGAGGCCGAAGATCTCGATGAAGCCCTGGGCCTTGGACTGGTCGAAGGTGTCGCCCGAGTCGTAGGTCGCGAGGTTGAAGTCGTAGAGCGACTCGTCCGACTTCCGGCCGGTGACGACGGCGCGGCCGCCGTGCAGGGTCATCCGGATGTCACCCGTGACGTGCTGGTTGGCCTCGTTGATGAAGCCGTCCAGGGCGCGCTTGAGCGGGGAGAACCACAGGCCGTCGTAGACCATCTCGCCCCAGCGCTGCTCGACCTGCCGCTTGTAGCGGGCGAGCTCGCGCTCGACGGTGACGTTCTCCAGCTCCTGGTGGGCGGTGATCAGCGCGATCGCGCCCGGAGCCTCGTACACCTCGCGGGACTTGATGCCGACGAGGCGGTCCTCGACCATGTCGATCCGGCCGATGCCCTGGGCGCCGGCCCGCTCGTTGAGCTGCTGGATCGCCTGGAGCACGGTGACGGGCTTGCCGTCGATGGCGACCGGGACGCCCTCCTTGAAGGAGATGACGACCTCGTCGGCCTCGCGCGCCTCGGCGGGGTTGGAGGTGTACTCGTAGATGTCCTCGATCGGCGCGTTCCAGATGTCCTCCAGGAAGCCCGTCTCGACGGCGCGCCCGAAGACGTTCTGGTCGATGGAGTACGGGGACTTCTTGGTGGTCGCGATCGGGAGGTTCTTCGCCTCGCAGAAGGCGATCGCCTTGTCGCGGGTCATCGCGTAGTCCCGGACCGGGGCGATGCACTTGAGGTCGGGGCCGAGGGCGGCGATGCCGGCCTCGAAGCGGACCTGGTCGTTGCCCTTGCCGGTGCAGCCGTGGGCCACGATCGAGGCGCCGTGCTTGTTGGCGGCGGCGACCAGGTGCTTGACGATGGTCGGCCGCGACAGGGCCGAGACCAGCGGGTAGCGGTCCATGTAGAGGGCGTTCGCCTTGATCGCCGGGAGGCAGTACTCGTTGGCGAATTCGTCCTTGGCGTCCGCGACCTCGGCCTCGACGGCACCGCAGGCGAGCGCGCGCTTGCGGATGACGTCCAGGTCCTCGCCGCCCTGGCCGACGTCCACGGCGACGGCGATGACCTCGGCGCCCGTCTCCTCGGCGATCCAGCCGATGGCGACGGAGGTGTCCAGGCCGCCCGAGTAGGCGAGTACGACGCGCTCGGTCACGGGTTTCTCCTTACGGTGCATTCAACGACAGGCATAACTATGCACTACTCCGTATGTTTCGTCAATCGACGCCCCGCCACCCCCTGTGAGCAGGCCGAATATGAGAGGCGGGCCTCACCGGCCGCCGTCTAGGCTCGGCCCCCGCAGACCTGGGGACACGGGGAGGACACATGGGCGCCGCGATGCGTTCGGAGACGGAGAGCGGGCGCGCCGCGGCGCGGGCGCTGCTGGGCGGCGCGCGCGCCGGCTTCGGCGGGGTGCGCCCGCCCGACCTGCCGGGGGCCTGGACGGCCTTCGACGAGGAGGTCCGGCGCGTCCACTCCCGCTCGTACCCGCCCCCGCCCGGCACCCGGCTCGAAACCCGGCTCTGCGACCCCGACGGGCACGTCCGCGAGGCCGCGCTGCGGGATCCGAAGGCGCCGCTGCCGCTCGTGGCGATCCGGTGCGCCGACTGGGTCCCGGCGGTGCGTGACCTCGCCCGGCAGGTCCTCGCCGGGGCGCTCGCCGCCGACCCCGGGCGGACCCTGACCTCCCTCGTGCCGCTCGTCCTGAGGCTGGGCCGGCGCGAGCAGGGGAGCTGGGCGCTGGAGCTGTTCGACACCGCGCTGCGCGCGCAGGAGCCGGTCCTCGCCCCGTGGGCCCGCCCGGCGCGCCCCGCGCGCTGGGGGCGCCCCGCGCGGCCCGCGCGCACCCTGACCGGCGAGGTGCCCGACACCGTCATGGCCTGGCTGCGGCGCAGCGGGGACCTGCAGGTCCGGCGGTACGCCGCCCGGCTCACCCTCGAATCCGGGCAGTTCGGCGTACGGGAGCTCGCCCGGCGGGCCGCCGTGGAGTCCGATCCGCTGACGAGCCGGCTGTGGGCGGAGGCGGCGATGGCCGCGATGGCCGCCGACGGGCCGGACGGCGGGCCCGATGACGAGGCGGTCGACACCCTGCTCGGCGGACACGTCCCGATGGTCCGCGCCTGCGGGGTCACCGCCCTGCGCCGGGCCGGCCGGGCCGCGGAGGCCGCGCGGCACCTCACCGACCGCTCGGCCCTCGTACGGGCCTGCGCGCGCTGGGCGGTCAAACAGGCCGGGGGCGACCCGTACGCGCTCTGCCGCGAGCTGATCGAGGACCCGGAGCGGGTCTTCCCGTACGCCGTGACCGGCTTCGCCGAGTGCGCCGGGCGCGCGGACGCGCCGCTGCTGCGCGCGCTCCTGGACCACCCCGCCGGGGCGGTCCGGGCGGCGGCGCTGGCCGGGCTGCGCCCGCTGGAGGGGCCGGTGGACGTCGAGCGGCTGCTGCCGCTGCTGGACGACCTCTCGGCGTCGGTGGCCCGCGAGGCCGCGCTGTGCCTGTTGTCCTCGGCCGTACGGCTGGACGCCGCCCCGCTGGAGGCCCGGCTCGGCGCCGACCGGCCCGCCCACACCCGCCGGGCCGCGTTCCGGCTGCTGCGCGCCCGGGGCGGGGCGGCCGCGCTGCGGGCCTCCCGCGCGCTGGCCCGGGACCCGGACCCGTCGCTGCGCGCGCTCGCGCTGGGACCGGGCGGGTGACGTTCGCGGCCGGAACGCGGCGGCCTGCCCGCGCCGGCGCCCGGTCTCCCCGTACCGTCTGACGCGTGCTGCGTACCGCTCTCGTCACCGGCTCGCTGATCGTCGCCTCCCTGCTCCCCCACGGCCGCGGCCCGCTGCCGGAGCGCCTCGCCGACACCGGCGGCGGAAGTCAGCTCATCACCGCCGTCGCCCCCGCCCCCGGGTCCACGACCGGGCGCCTGACCTGGTGGGACCGGCGGGCGGGGCGCTGGTACAAGGCGGGCACCGCCGAGGCCCGCTTCGGCGCGAACGGGCTCACCGAGGGCGCGACCCGCACGCAGGGCACGAACACCACTCCGGCCGGGCTGTACGCGCTGCCGTTCGCCTTCGGGATCCGGTCGGCGCCGGCCGGGACGGACTACCCCTACCGGCGGGTGACGGACCGTTCGTGGTGGTGCCAGGACAACGCGTCGGGCAGCTACAACCGTTGGGTGGAGCCGCTGCCGGCCGACTGCGCCCCGGGCGAGGCCGAGCACCTGGTGACGTACGAGAGGCAGTACGCGCACGCCCTGCTGATCGCCTTCAACTACGAGCGCCCGGTACGGGGCCGGGGCGCGGGCATCTTCCTGCACGTCAACGGCAAGGGCGCGACGGCCGGCTGCGTGTCCGTGCCGGAGCCGGCCATGCGGGCCGTGCTGCGCTGGGCCGACCCGCGCCGCCGCCCGCACATCGCGATCGGCACGGAGTCCGGGGCGCTGGCGGTCACCCGCTACTGAGGACCTCGCCGCTCTCGGCGCTCTCGGCGCTCTCGCCGCCCTCGGCGGGCGCCCGGCGGCGCGGGCGGCCCCGGTTGCGGCCGCGCCGGATGCGCGTGCGGCTCACGCCCAGCCGCCGCAGGGCCTCCGGATCGCGGGCCTCCAGCGCGGTGAGCGCCGGGTGGGTCAGGCTCACGTCCCGCGCGATGTCGGCGTCGGCCGTCCAGCCGGTCCCGCGGGACCGGTTGTGGACGGGGAACCAGATCACCTGGGCGATCAGCGCGGTCCAGGCGGCCCAGGCGGCCGCCCATTCGGCATCGCCCGCGGGCCGCAGCGCCATCAGGCCGAAGACGCAGAAGAGCATCTCGGCCATGACCAGGTACAGCCCGGCCATCACCGGGCGGCCGGGCTCGCGGACCTTGAGGAGGGCCGGGCGGGCCGCCCGCAACTCCGCGAGGGCCGCCGCGAATCCGGCGTCCCGCGCCTCGACGTTGCCGAGGGTCGCGGGGGCGGTCCGGCGCAGCAGGGCGGCCAGCAGGGCCTCCGGCACGGGGTGGCCGGGGACCCGTGCGGGGTCCGAGACCGCCGGGGAAGGGCTCAGGCTGCCGCGGTGGTTGACGGTGACGAGCCCGTCGAGGACCAGGCGCGCGGCGGCCGCCTGGGTCGTGTCGTACGGCCACCAGCGGCCCATGACCGCCTGGTACGGATCGGCCAGGACGGCCGCCCACCGGTCGAGGGCGCGCCGCTGCCGCGCCGCGGTGCGCCGCCGGAGCAAGCCGGTCAGCCCGTACAGCGCCGCTGTGACGGGCACGGCGACACTGGCGAGGGCGTAGGCATGCACATGCCGAGCGTAGGGCGCGGCACCGGGCGGGGTACACCGCTTATCGGCGCGCTCAGCCCTCCTTCTGGGCCAGCCTCAGCAGGTGGTCGGCCAGGGCCTGGCCGCCGACCGGGTCGCGGCTGATCAGCATCAGGGTGTCGTCGCCCGCGATGGTGCCGAGGATCGCCCGGAGTTCGGCCTGGTCGATCGCCGAGGCGAGGAACTGGGCCGCGCCGGGCGGGGTGCGCAGGACCACGAGGTTCGCGGAGGCCTCCGCCGAGATCAGCAGCTCCCCGGAGAGGCGCCGCATGCGCTCCTCCTTCGCCGACTCGCCGAGCGGGGCCTGCGGGGTGCGGAAGCCGCCCTCGCTGGGGACCGCGTAGATCAGCTCGCCGCCGGTGTTGCGGATCTTCACCGCGCCCAGCTCGTCGAGGTCGCGGCTGAGCGTCGCCTGGGTGACGCTCAGGCCGTCGTCGGCGAGCAGTTTCGCCAGCTGGCTCTGGGAGCGGACCGGCTGCCGGTTGAGGATGTCCACGATCCGGCGGTGGCGGGCGGTGCGGGTCTGCGGGACGGACGGGCCGTTCTGCTCGTGTTCCTGCGCCTGACTCATCGTCGTCTCATTCCCCGGTTGCTCCGTCCCCGTTGGCCGCGTTCTCGGCAGCGCTCCTGGCCGCCTCCAGGATGCCGGGCAGCGCCCGGACGAACGCGTCCGCCTCGGCCTCGGTGAGGACGTACGGGGGCATCAGCCGTACGACGTCGGGGGCGGGCGCGTTGACCAGGAAGCCGGCGTCCTGAGCCGCCTGCTGCACCTGAGGTGCGAGGGGCTCGGTCAGCACGATACCCAGCAGAAGGCCCGCACCGCGGACATGGGAGACGAGCCCACTTCCGGAGGCCTCGATTCCGGAGCGCAGCCGCTCGCCCCGCGCCTTGACCTGGTCGAGCAGCCCGTCGGCGGCGATGGTGTCGATCACGGCGAGGCCGGCGGCGCAGGCGACCGGGTTCCCGCCGAAGGTGGTGCCGTGCTGGCCGGGCCGGAGCAGGTCCGCGGCCGGCCCGAAGGCGGCGACGGCGCCGATCGGCAGCCCGCCGCCGAGCCCCTTGGCGAGGGTGACGAGGTCGGGCTCGACGCCCTCGTGGGCCTGGTGCTCGAACCACTGGCCGCAGCGCCCGATGCCGGTCTGGACCTCGTCGAGGACGAGGAGGGTGCCGGTGGCCCGGGTGATCTCGCGGGCGGCCGTCAGATATCCGGCGGGCGGTACGACGACGCCGTTCTCGCCCTGGACCGGCTCGATGACCACGAGGGCCGTCTCCTCGGTGACGGCGGCCCGCAGGGCCTCCGCGTCTCCGTACGGGACGTGCGTGACGTCGCCGGGCAGCGGCAGGAACGGCCCCTGCTTCGCGGGCTGGCCGGTGAGCGCGAGGGCGCCCATGGTCCGGCCGTGGAAGCCGCCGTCGGTGGCGACCATGTGGCTCCGCCCGGTCAGCCGGCCGATCTTGAAGGCGGCCTCGACGGCCTCGGCGCCCGAGTTGCAGAAGAAGACCCGGCCGGGGCGGCCGAAGAGCTGGAGCAGCCGCTCGCCGAGCGCGAGGACGGGCTCGGAGGCGTACAGGTTGGAGACGTGGCCGAGGGTGGTGATCTGCCGCGTCACGGCGGAGACGATCGCCGGGTGGGCGTGGCCGAGGGCGTTGACCGCGATGCCGCCGACGAAGTCGGTGTACTGCCGGCCGTCGGCGTCCCAGACCTGGGCGCCTTCGCCGCGTACGAGGGCCAGCGCGGGCGTGCCGTAGTTGTTGGTCAGGGCGCCCTGCCAGCGGGCGGCGAATTCCTGGTTGCCGGTCATGCGGGTTCCCCTCCCAGTGCGTCGGGCACGACCATCGTGCCGATTCCCTCGTCCGTGAAGATCTCCAGCAGGATCGAGTGCTGGACCCGGCCGTCGATCACGCGGGCGGTCGTCACGCCGTTGCGCACGGCGTGCAGGCAGCCCTCCATCTTGGGCGCCATGCCGCTGGACAGCTCCGGCAGCAGTTTCTCCAGCTCGCTGACGGTGAGACGGCTGATGACCTCGTCACTGCTGGGCCAGTCCGCGTACAGGCCCTCGACGTCGGTGAGGACCATCAGCGTCTCGGCGCCGAGGGCGGCGGCGAGCGCCGCGGCCGCCGTGTCCGCGTTGACGTTGTACACGTGGTGGTCGTCGGCGCTGCGCGCGATGGAGGAGATGACCGGGATCCGGCCGTCCGCCAGCAGCGCCTCGATCGCGCCGGTGTCGATGGCGGTGATCTCGCCGACCCGGCCGATGTCGACGCGCTCTCCGCCGATCTCCGGGGTGTGCTTGGTGGCGGTGATGGTGTGGGCGTCCTCGCCCGTCATGCCGACGGCGAGCGGCCCGTGCTGGTTGAGCAGCCCGACCAGCTCGCGCTGGACCTGGCCCGCCAGGACCATCCGTACGATGTCCATCGCCTCCGGGGTGGTGACCCGCAGGCCCGCCTTGAACTCGCTGACCAGGCCCTGCTTGTCCAGCTGGGCGTTGATCTGCGGGCCGCCGCCGTGCACGACGACCGGCTTGAGGCCGGCCTGGCGCAGGAAGACCACGTCCTGGGCGAAGGCCGCCTTGAGGTCCTCGTCGATCATGGCGTTGCCGCCGAACTTGATGACGACGACCTTGCCGTTGTGGCGGGTGAGCCAGGGCAGGGCCTCGATGAGGATCTGCGCCTTGGGGAGCGCGGTGTGCTTGCGGGCGGTGGTGCCGGGCTGCCCGGCCTTGCCGCCCTGGTCGCCGTGTTCGACGTGTTCGCTGTGATCGCTCATGACGAGTACGCGCTGTTCTCGTGGACGTACTCGGCGGTCAGGTCGTTGGCCCAGATGACGGCGGACTCGCCGCCGGTGGCCAGGTCGGCGGTGATGCGGACCTCGCGGCCCTTCATCGAGACCAGGTCGCGGTCCTCGCCCACCGAACCGTTCTTGCAGACCCAGACGCCGTTGATGGCGACGTTCAGACGGTCCGGGTCGAAGGCGGCCTTGGTCGTGCCGATGGCGGAGAGCACCCGGCCCCAGTTCGGGTCCTCGCCGTGGATGGCGCACTTGAGCAGGTTGTTCCGGGCGATGGACCGGCCGACCTCGACCGCGTCGTCCTCGTCGGCCGCGCCGATGACCTCGATGCGGATGTCCTTGCTGGCGCCCTCGGCGTCGCCGATCAGCTGGCGGGCGAGGTCGTCGCAGACCGTGCGCACGGCCTCCGCGAAGGCCTCGTACGCGGGGACCTCGCCGGAGGCTCCGGAGGCGAGCAGCAGCACCGTGTCGTTGGTGGACATGCAGCCGTCGGAGTCGACCCGGTCGAAGGTGGTGCGGGTGGCGGAGCGCAGCGCCCGGTCGAGGGTGGCGCTGTCCAGGTCGGCGTCGGTGGTCAGGACGACCAGCATGGTGGCCAGGCCGGGGGCGAGCATGCCCGCGCCCTTGGCCATGCCGCCGACGGTCCAGCCGCCCTCGGACACGGTGGCCGTCTTGTGCACGGTGTCGGTGGTCTTGATGGCGACGGCGGCGTCCTCGCCGCCGTCGGCGGTGAGCGCGGCGACCGCGGTGTCGATGCCGGGGAGCAGCTTGTCCATGGGGAGCAGGACGCCGATCAGGCCCGTGGAGGCGACGGCGACCTCGCCGGCGTTGTGCTCGCCGCCGAGGGCCTCGGCGACCTTCTCGGCGGTGGCGTGGGTGTCCTGGAAGCCCTTGGGGCCGGTGCAGGCGTTGGCACCGCCGGAGTTGAGGACCACCGCGCTGACGATGCCGCCGCGCAGGACCTGCTCGGACCAGTGGACCGGCGCGGCCTTGACGCGGTTGGAGGTGAAGACGCCCGCGGCGGCCAGACGCGGCCCGTTGTTGACCACGAGGGCCAGGTCCGGGTTGCCGTTCGCCTTGATCCCGGCGGCGATGCCCGCCGCCGTGAACCCCTGTGCTGCCGTGACACTCACTGCGTCTCCTCCTCGTTCGCTTCTCCGCCCGCGCTGCGCGCACCCGCGGCCGTCGTCGTTGCCCGCAGCCCGGTGGCTGCGCCTGCGTCGCTCACGGAGCGACTCCGATCGTCGAAAGGCCCAGGCCCTCGTGGAGGCCCAGGGCGATGTTCATGCTCTGGACGGCGCCGCCGGCGGTGCCCTTGGTGAGGTTGTCGATGGCGCTGATGGCGATGATGCGCCCGGCGGCCTCGTCGTAGGCGACCTGGATCTGAACGGCGTTGGAACCGTAGACCGACGCCGTGGCGGGCCACTGGCCCTCGGGCAGCAGGTGGACGAACGGCTCGTCGGCGTACGCCTTCTCGTACGCGGCGCGCACCGATTCGGCCGTGGTGCCCGGGCGGGCCTTCGCGGAGCAGGTGGCGAGGATGCCGCGGGGCATCGGCGCGAGGGTCGGGGTGAACGACACGCTGACGCGCTGTCCCGCCAGCGGGCTCAGGTTCTGGATCATCTCCGGGATGTGGCGGTGGCCGCCGCCGACGCCGTACGGGGTCATGGAGCCCATCACCTCGGAGCCCAGCAGGTTCGCCTTGGGCGCCTTGCCCGCGCCGGAGGTGCCGGAGGCGGCGACGATCACGGCCTCGGGCTCGGCGAGCCGCGCCCCGTACGCCGGGAAGAGGGCGAGCGAGACGGCGGTGGGATAGCAGCCGGGGACGGCGATCCGCTTGGACCCGGCCAGCGCGGCGCGGGCGCCCGGGAGCTCGGGCAGGCCGTAGGGCCAGGTCCCGGCGTGCGGGGCGCCGTAGAACCTGTCCCAGTCGGCGGAGTCCTTGAGGCGGTGGTCGGCGCCCATGTCGACGACGAGGACCTCGTCGCCGAGCTGGGCGGCGACGGCGGCGGACTGACCGTGCGGCAGGGCGAGGAACACGACATCATGTCCCGAGAGCACCTCGGCGGTGGTCGCCTCCAGGGTGCGGCCGGCGAGCGGGACGAGGTGCGGCTGGAGCGGACCGAGGGGCTGCCCGGCGTTGGAGTTCGCGGTCAGCGCGCCGATCTCCACCTCGGGGTGCGAGAGCAGCAGGCGCAGTACCTCACCGCCCGCGTACCCGCTCGCCCCGGCCACCGCTGCACGAACCACCATCGGACCCTCCTCGTCGATGGCATGACTATACGTACCTACGCACGTTTATGCAACGCACTGCCGAGGGGCCCGTTTGGGCCTGCCGGACTGCGCGGGCGGGTGGGCGGCGGGAGGCTGGGGGCGGCGGGGTGGTCCGGCGTCGGGGCGCCGGGGGCCGCCCCGCCCTGTGAAGGAGTGTGATCCGCGTGGCACGGAACCGTCGGCTGATCCTGAGCCCGCCCGCCGAGGTGTGGCGGCTGCTGGCCGACGGCCGGCGGTACGGGGAGTGGGTCACGGGGACCCGGCAGGTCCTCGCCGCCGACCCGCACTGGCCGGCCGTGGGGGCCCGGCTGAAGGTCCGGGTCGGGGCCGGGCCGCTGACCCTGGACGACACGTGCGTGGTCCGCGTCTGCGAGCCGGAGCGGCGCCTGGAGCTGGAGGCGAAGGCCGAGCCGTTCGGCGCGGCGCGCATCGCCATGCGGCTGGAGCCCTGGGGCGGGAGCACCCTCTTCACCCTCGACTGGCACCCCCTGCGGGGCCCCGGCACCCGGATGCACGGGCTGCCCGTGGACTACGTCGTCGCCGTCCGCAACGGCATGATGCTGACGAAGCTGGCCCGGATCGCGGTGCGCGAGCACGCCGGGAACTCCCGGGTCGGGTGAGGCCGTTCGCACCGGGGAGGCCGGGCCGGGCCGGGAAGGCGTCCGCCGGGCTCCGGCGGCGAGGCCTGCGGAGGCCTCAGGCGGGCGCCTGCAAGGACAGGTGCCAGCGGCCGGACCAGCCCGTCAGGGTGATCGTGGACAGGGGCCGGACGTCCACGTTCCAGTACGTCAGCGGGGGCGCCCCCAGCGCGTAGACCAGGGCCGCCCGGACCACCGCCGGCTCGGCCACCGCCACGATCGCCCCGCCGTCGTCCGCGGGCCGGGTGTCGAGCCAGCCGCCGATCCGGGAGATGAAGGCCAGCAGGGATTCCCCGCCGTGCGGGGCGGCCAGCGGGTCGCTCAGCCACAGCTCCACCGCCCCGGGCTCGCGGGCGGCCACCTCACCCAGGGTCAGCCCCCGCCAGCGCCCCATGTCGCAGTCGCGCAGCGCCGGCTGGGCGAGCGGGGCGTATCCGAGCGCCTGCCCGGTGGCCCGGCTGCGCGGGGTCGGCGAGCAGTAGCGGAGCTCGGCGGCGCCCAGCGGCACGAGGCCCCGCGCGGCGGATTCCACCGCGCGCCAGCCGGCCCCGTCCAGCGGGCGGTCGTCGTCGAAGCGCTCGGCGAGCAGCGGGGTACCACGCGCTGCCGCGACCAGCGAGACCCGAACGTGCATGCGGTGATGGTGGGCCGCCGGCGGCGCGGGGTCAAGCGTCCGGACCCGCCCCGCCGCCCGGCAGCGCCTCCGCCGCACCCCGGAGCCGCTCCACGGCCTCGGCCAGCTCCGCCGCGCCCGAGACCCCGGCGAAGCTGAGCCGTACGTACGGACCCGGAGGTTCCGCGCAGAAGTACGGCCGCCCGGGCGCGACCGCCACCCCGGCGCGCAGGGCCGCCGCCGCGAAGGCCGCGTCGTCGCCGCCCTCGCCGAGCCGGGTCCACAGCTGGTACCCGCCGGTCGGCCGGTGCGGCAGCTCCACCCCGGGCAGCCGCCGCCGCAGCGCGTCCGCGAGCACGTCCCGGCGGTAGCGCAACTCGGCGGCGACGGCCCGCAGATGACGGGGCCAGGCGGGCGCGCCGACCAGTTCGAGCGCGGCCTCCTGGAGCGGCCGGGGGACGAAGAAGCTGTCCACGACCTGGATCGCGCGCAGCCGCTCCAGCACCGGGCCCCGGGCGGCCAGCGCGCCCACCCGCAGGCTGGGCGAGGTGGCCTTGGTCAGCGAGCGGACGTGTACGACGACCCCGTCGCGGTCCTCGGCGGCCAGGGTCGCGGGCAGCGGCCCGGCGTCCTCGTGGGCCAGGGCCCGGGCGTAGTCGTCCTCGATCACGAACGCCCCGGCGGCGCGCGCGATCCGCAGCACCTCGCCCCGCCGCCCGGCGGACAGCACCGCGCCGGTCGGGTTCTGGAACAGCGGCTGGCACACGAACACCCGCGCGCCGGTCGCCTCGAAGGCGGCCGCCAGCAGCTCCGGCCGGACCCCGTCGGCGTCGACCGGTACGGGCACGGGCCGGCAGCCGGAGGCGCGGGCGATGGCGAGCAGTCCGGGGTAGGTCGGGGACTCCACGAGGACCGGCGCCCCGGGCGGGGCCAGCGCCCGCAGCGCGGTGGTCAGCGCGCTCTGCCCGCCCGCGGTGACCAGGACGTCGGCGGCCTGGGCGGCCCCGCCGATCTCCCGGGCGAACCAGTCGCGCAGCTCCGCCAGCCCCTCCATGGGCGGCCGCCCCCAGGCGCCGGGGCGGCGCCCGGCCCGGGCCAGCGCGGCGGCCATCGCCCGCTCCGGCTGGATGGAGGGGTGCAGGTAGCCGCTGTTGAGGCCGATCACCCCGGCCGGCGGTTCGGTCAGGCAGACCAGCACCCCGGAGGCGTCCACGGAGCGGGGCACCACCTCGCCCGCGCCCTCCGCGCTCAGGGCGACCTCCTGCCAGGAGGTGTCCCCGGGCGCGCCGGTCTCCGTACGGGGCTGGGCCCGGTACACGCCGGCGCCGGGCCGGGTGATCACCAGCCCCTCCGCGGCGAGCTGGGCCAGGGCCCGGGAGACGGTGACCGGGCTGACTCGGTAGCGGTCCACGAGGGCCCGGCTGGACGGCAGCTTTCCACCCACCGAGTAGCGGTTCAGCTCCGCCCGCAGGGATTCTGCCAGTTCCGCGACACTGCTACGCTCGTACATGACAGCACAGAATAGCGCTACTCGTCCCAGCCCGATAGCGGTTCGAGGGCGGGCGGGCAGTCGCGGGAGCTCCGGGACCGCCCTCGCCGCGCTCGGCGTCGTCGCCTTCTCCCTGACCTTCCCCGCCACCGCCTGGGGCCTGGAGAGCTTCGGCCCCTGGTCCCTGGTCTCCCTGCGCAGCGTGCTCGCCGCGCTCATCGCGGGCGGATGCCTGCTGGCCGGGCGGGTACCGCTGCCCGGCCGGGAGCACTGGGCGGGGCTGGCCGTCGTCGCCGGCGGGGTGGTCGTCGGCTTCCCGCTGCTCACCACCCTCGCCCTGCGGACCTCGACCACCTCGCACGCCGCCGTGGTGGTCGGCCTGCTCCCGCTGACCACGGCCGCCCTGGCGGCGCTGCGCACCGGGGTGCGGCCGCCGCGCCGGTTCTGGGCGGCGGCCGTCGCCGGAGCCGCCGTCGTGCTCGGCTTCACCCTCGCCCAGAGCGGCGGCGCCGTCTCCGCCGGCGACGGCTTCCTCTTCGCGGCCCTGCTGGTGTGCGCGGCCGGATACACCGAAGGCGGGCGCCTGGCCCGCCACCTGCCCGGCTGGCAGGTGATCGGCTGGGCGCTGGTGCTGTGCCTGCCGCTCAGCGCGGCCGGTTCCGCGCTCGGGCTCGCGTACGAGCCGGTCCACCTGACCGGCCACGGGCTCGCCGGTCTGGTCTGGGCGGCGGCCGGTTCCACCTTCCTCGGCCTGTACGTCTGGTACCGCGGGATGGCCGAGATCGGCCCGGCCCGGGCGAGCCAGCTCCAGCTCGCCCAGCCGCTGCTGACCCTGGTGTGGTCGGTGGCACTGCTGGGCGAGCGGCTGTCGCCGGCGGCGCCGCTCGCCGCCTGCGCGGTACTGGTCTGCATCGCCGTCACCCAGCGGGTCAAATAGCCGCGATCCGCCCTAAACTGCTAACACCGGATCGGATCGGACCGCCATCAAGGAGGTCACCATGCGTGCGACCGAGGGCGACCAGCTGGTGCAGCACGGCAGGATCGTTGGCCAGCACGACAAGGTCGGCGAGATCACCCAGGTACTCGGCGAGAACGGGACCCCTCCCTACCGGGTCCGTTTCCAGGACGGCCACGAAGCCGTCATGTCCCCCGGCCCCGACTGCGTCGTCAAGCACCCGTCGGAGCCCGCGCACTGACTCAGCGCGGCGCCACCGCCGTCGGGTAGTGGTCAGCGACCACCCTGGCCATCGCTCCGTTGGGGTCCGCGGCCACCTGCTTCGCCGAGAAGTAGGCGTGGCCGCGGACCTCGGCGTACCCCTTGGCGAAGGTGACGTGCCGCGACAGCTCCGCCGGGTCGCGCCAGGCAGCCGTGGCGCTCTCCGCGTCACAGCGGTAGAGCGCCTCGCCGACGTAGAGCCGTACGCCGGTGCCCGCGACCGTGCGCGCCCACCAGGGCACGATGTCCGCGTAGTCGGCGGTCGGGTGGCCGAGCTGCCAGTAGGCCTGCGGCACGATGTAGTCGATCCAGCCCTGCCTGACCCACTTGCGGGTGTCCGCGTACAGGTCGTCGTAGGTCGCGACGCCCGCCCGCGTCGGCGAGCCCTGCGGGTCCACGTCGTCGTTGCGCCAGATCGCGAAGGGGCTGACGCCGAACCGCGCGGCCGGCCGGATCTTCTTCAGCCGGTCCGACATCTCCTTGACCAGGGTGTCGATGTTGTCGCGGCGCCAGTCCGCCCGGGAGCCGAAGGCGCCGCCGTACTCCTCGTAGGCGTCGTCGTCGTCGAAGTGCTCGTCCTCGACGGGGTACGGGTAGAAGTAGTCGTCCCAGTGGACCCCGTCCACCGCGTAGCGGGAGACGGCGTCGAGCATGGCCTCCTGGACGAACTTCCGCACCTCCGGCAGGCCCGGGTTGTAGTAGGTCTTGCCGCCGTACTGGACGACCCAGTCGGGGTTGCGACGGGCCGGGTGGCTCGCGACCAGCCGGTCGAGGTCCGTGTGCTGGGCCACCCGGTACGGGTTGAACCAGGCGTGCAGTTCCAGCCCTCGGGCGTGCGCCTCGGCGACGGCGGTGCCGAGCGGGTCCCAGCCGGGATCGCCGCCCTGCACGCCCGTCAGCCACTGGGACCAGGGCTCCCGCGCCCCCGGCCACATCGCGTCGGCGGCCGGCCGGACCTGGAGGATCACCGCGTTCAGCCGGCGCCTGACGGCGGTGTCGAGGAGGGAGATCAGCCCGGAGCGCTGCTCGGCGGCGGACAGCCCGGCCCGGGAGGGCCAGTCCACGTTCTGGACGGAGGCGATCCACATCCCCCGGAACTCGGCGGTGGCCGCCCGCTCCGCCGTCCCCGCCCGGCCGGCCGCGCCCGCCCGGTCCGCCGCACCCGCCCGTTCCGTTGCGGCCGCCGGGGCCGCCGCGCCCGCCGCCCCGGCCGTCGCCGCGACGCCCAGCGCCCCCGCCGCTCCCGCCAGCAGCCCCCGCCGCCCGATGTACTCCATGTGAGGACTCCACTCCGCTCGGTGACATTGCCCTGCGTGCGCCCAGCATGCCCGCCCCGGCCCGCCACGCCGGTCAAGGTCGGGGGTAACGTCGTGGGGCGTGGCGGGCGCCGGAAAGCAGTGACCACTGTCGAGCACGGGGGACCCGCGATGGATGAGCAGCGAAAGGCACGATGTGACGGACCTCCCTACCGACATCGCACGCGTCGGCGTAGTGGGCTGTGGCCAGATGGGCGCGGGCATCGCGGAGGTGTGCGCCCGCAGCGGTCTTGAGGTGAAGGTCGCCGAGACCACCGGCGAGGCCCTGGAACTCGGGCGCACCCGGCTGCACAACTCCCTGATGAAGGCCGCCGAACGCGGCAAGATCAGCGAGGAGGAGCGGGACGCCACCCTGGCCCGCCTCACTTTCACCACCGACCTCGGCGAGTTCGCCGACCGCGACCTCGTCATCGAGGCCGTCGTCGAGAACGAGCAGGTCAAGACGGAGATCTTCCAGGTCCTCGACCAGGTCATCACCCGTCCGGACGCGATCCTCGCCTCCAACACCTCCTCGATCCCGCTGGTGAAGCTGGCCGTCGCGACCTCGCGGCCGGACCAGGTCATCGGCATCCACTTCTTCAACCCGGCCCCGGTGCAGAAGCTCGTCGAGCTGATCCCGGCGCTGACCACGGGCGAGGAGACGGTCAAGCGGGCCGAGGCCCTGGTGCGGGACGTGCTGGGCAAGCACGCCGTCCGCGCCCAGGACCGGTCCGGGTTCGTCGTCAACGCGCTCCTGGTCCCGTACCTGCTGTCCGCGATCCGGATGTTCGAGTCCGGCATCGCCAGCCGCGAGGACATCGACAACGGCATGGAGCTGGGCTGCGCCCACCCGATGGGCCCGCTCAAGCTGTCCGACCTGATCGGCCTGGACACCATCGCCTCCATCGCCGACTCGATGTACGCCGAGTACAAGGAGCCGCTGTACGCCGCTCCCCCGCTGCTCCAGCGGATGGTCGACGCGGGCCGCCTCGGCCGCAAGACCGGCTCGGGTTTCTACCCGTACGACTGATCCCGCGGCAGCCGCTACCCCAGCCTCAGATGGTGGAGCAGCAGGAGCCCGGCCGCCATGTTGGCGGCCGGGACCTCGCCGCGGGCGATCATGTCCGGCACCAGTTTGAGCGGGACCCACTCGCGGCGCGAGGACTCGAAGTCGTCCTCGGGGTGGCCGGTGTACGTGGCCCCCTCCGCCCAGTAGAGGTGGTGGCGGGCATCGGTGAGCCCGTTGGAGGGCTCCACGGTCATCAGGTGGTGGAGCGGGCCGGGCCGCCAGCCCGACTCCTCCTCCATCTCGCGCGCGGCGGCCGCCTCGACGCACTCGCCGTCCTCGACGACCCCCGCCGGAAGCTCCCAGCCCCAGCTGTCGGTGATGAACCGGTGGCGCCACAGCAGCAGCACCTCGTTGGCCCCGTTGACGGCCGTGGCGACGGCGACCGGCCGCAGCCGGATCACGAAGTGGTCCAGGTGCCGCCCGTCGGGGAGTTCCACATCCGCGAGGTTCACATCGAACCAGCGGTTCTTGTACACGGTCTGCTCGCTCAGGTTCGTCCACTGCACGGTTGTGCCACCTTCCGTTCGAGTAGGTGGCAACATGGCAGCAGCTCGGACCGTCACAGGGGAACGCGCAGCGCCCCGTCGATGAGTTGGGCGGTTTCCTCCGCTCCGGAACAACCACTGGTCAGCAGCTGTTCGCGGACCTCCCGAAGCCGCTCCCGCAGCCGGAGTGATTCCATCCCCTTGGCCCGCTCGGCCATTTCGGCGGCGGCCACCACCGCCCGGTCGGCCTCTCCCTGGCGCAGCTGGACCTCGCACAGCATCGCCAGCCGGTGGACTCGCCCTCGATCGTGCGCCGGTGTGTCCACGGCGGCGGCCGCCTGCTCGTGGGCCGCGGCCAGGTCCCCGAGGCTGAGCAGCGCCTGGGCCACCTGTACGTTGACCAGCCCGGGCTGGACGTACCCCGTCTCGTCGGGCTCCGTACCCGGCCGGATCCGCTCGGCTGCCGCCTCGGCCTGCCGGATGCACTCCAGCGCCGCCCGGGTGTCGCCGAGTTGGGCGTACGCCTTGGCCTGCATCGCGTACAGGTCGGCGGCGAGGGCGGGGGTGGTGTGGCGGCCCGCGGCGCGCAGGGCGGCCTCGGCGAAGGCGACGCCCTGGCGGTGCTCCCGCAGGTACAGCGACTGGTTGACGAGCAGCGCGATGACGTACGCCCCCAGTCCCCGGTCCCCGCTGGCCTTGGCGAGCCGCAGGGCCTGGTGGAAGTAGCGCTGCGCCAGCCCGTGGGCGTCCGAGTCGTACGCGCAGATGCCCGCCACCGCCACCAGGGATCCGGCGGCGCGGTGCAGGCGGCGGCCGAGGGCGTCCGGGTAGCTGCCGCGCAGCAGGGGGGCCGTCTCGCTGCCCAGGAAGCGGACGATGCGGTCCCGGGTGGCCACGCCGCCGGCCCGGCGGTACATCAGCTCGTAGTGCGCGCGGGCCGCCCGCAGGATCTCGATGTGCTCGGGCCCGACCCGGGTCGCGCCCTCCCGGGACACGTCGATGTCCTCGGGCGGGTTCTCCCACTCCCAGACCGGGATGACGGCGGGCGTGCCGGTGACCGCCTCGGCCGTCAGGAGCCGGATCCGGCCCTGCTCGTCGGCGCGCCACAGGGCGGCGGCCCGGTCGACGAACCCGCTGAGCGGGGTGGTGTGCGGGGACGGCGGGCCGGGGAGGCCGAGCCCGGCGTCCTCCAGGCCGACGGACCGGCCGAGGCGGCCGCCGAGGACCTCGCAGATCAGGTCCGGGACCTGGCCGCGCGGGCGCTGCCCCTTCAACCAGCGGGAGACCGCGGTGTGTTCGTAGCGCAGCGCGAGTCCGCGGGTACGGCCCGCCTGGTTGACGTGCGCGGCAAGTCCGGCGTGGGACATGCCCGCCTCGGCGAGAAGGGCGTCGAGCAGGGTGTTCGGCTGCATGGGCCCCTCCAAGGGCTCGTGGGATTCAGGCTAGTGGGTGCGCGGTTCACACGGGGTGCGAATGCAGTACGCGCATAAATGCGATGCGCACCCTCGCGCGGAGGTGCCCCGGGGCGCTTCACTTAAGGGCCTCCTCAAGAGGCGGCCCGGGTCGTCGGCTCCCCCTCGTACAGTGCGACGACCCGTCACCGCGCCGCCCGTCCTGCTGTCTGCCCGACACTCCATGGCAGGCGGGCGGCGCGTCCCGGCTCCGCCGGCGCCCGGTTGGTCGCCGGGCCCCGGCAGGGCCGGCCGGACGCGCGCCGGGCCCTCCCACCGGGCCCGGTGCGCGTGGCCGGGGCCGCGCGCCACCGGCCGTCGCGGAGCACCGGCAGGGCGACATCGTCGGCGAGCCGCCCGCCGGTGCCACGCGGCTCACCCCCACGAGTGAGGGGCGCACCCGGTGTTCCGGATGCGCCCCTCAACAGGCCTTGCGTGCGGTCGTACCGCGACGGGCTACGCGCCCCGGAGCACCGCCCCGGTCCGCTCGCCCGCCAGCGCCACCGCCGCGTCGCGCGCGGCCGTGGACTCCTCGGCCGTCAGCGTGCGGTCGGCCGCGCGGAAGCGCAGCGCGTACGCGAGGGACTTCTTGCCCTCGCCCACCTGCTCGCCGGTGAACACGTCGAACAGCCGCAGCGACTCCAGCAGTTCGCCCGCGCCCGCGCGCAGCGCGGCCTCCACCGCGGTAGCCGCGACCGTCGTGTCGACGATCAGCGCGACGTCCTGGGTCGCCACCGGGAAGGTGGAGATCCGGGGCGCCCGCACGGGCTCGCCGCCGGCCGCCGCGAGGCGGTCCAGGTCGAGCTCCATGGCGCTGGTGCGGGCCGGCAGGCCCATCGCCTTGACGACGCGCGGGTGCAGCTCACCGGCGTGACCGATGACCGTCTCCACCCCGTCCAGGGTGACGAGCAGCTCGGCGCACCGGCCCGGGTGCCACGGACCGTACTGGCCCTGGCGCACCACGAGCTCGGCGCCGGCCTCGACGGCCAGCGAGCGCGCCGCCTGGACGGCGTCCGCCCAGTCGGCCGGACGGCCCTTGCCCCACCAGCCGGCCTGCTCGCGCGCACCGGCCAGCACGACCGCGGCGTACCGCGGCTGCGCCGGCAGGGCGGCGTCGAGGGTGGCGATCTCCTCGTCCGTGGGACGGCGGTCGGCGGGCAGCCGTACGGCGACGCCCGGCTGGCTGCCGGCCCGGAAGACCGAACCGGTCTCGAAGAGCGCGAGGTCGTGGCTGCCCCGGCTGTCGTTGCGGCGCAGCGCGCCGAGCAGACCCGGCAGCAGCGTGGTGCGCAGCGCCGGCTCCTCGTCGGAGATCGGGTTGACGAGCCTGACCACCTGACGGGTGGCGTCGTGCGCGGACAGCTGGAGCTGGTCGAAGACGCCCTCGCCCAGGAACGGGTAGCTCAGCGCCTCGACGTAGCCCGCGCCGGCCAGCGCGCGGCCGACCCGGCGGTGCAGCTGCTGCCGGGCGGTCAGACCGCGGCCGGAGGGGACCTGCGGGAGGGTGGACGGGAGGTTCGCGTAGCCCTCCAGCCGGATGACCTCCTCGGCGAGGTCGTTGGGCTCGGCGAGGTCGGGCCGCCACGACGGGACGGTGACGACGAGCTCGTCCTGCCCGTAGACGTCGCAGCCGATCTCCTGGAGGCGGCGGACGACGGTCTCGCGGCCGTACTCCATGCCCGCGACCCGGTCGGGGTGGTTCGCGCTCATCGCGATGGTGCGCGGGGCGCCCGGCGCGATGAGCTCGGTGACGCCGGCCTCGGCGGTGCCGCCCGCGAGCAGGACGAGCAGGTCGACGGTCCGCTGCGCGGCCGCGGCGGCGGCCAGCGGGTCGACGCCCCGCTCGAAGCGCTTGGACGCCTCGGAGGACAGCTTCAGGCGGCGGGCGGTGCGCGAGATCGACACGGAGTCGAAGTGCGCGGCCTCGATGACGACGTCCGTGGTCCCGGTGACCTGGCCGGTCTCCGGGTCGGTGACGGAGTCGGCGATCTCGGTGTTGGCGCCGCCCATGACACCGGCGAGCCCGATCGGGCCGCTGCTGTCGGTGATCACCAGGTCCTCGGCGTCGAGGATGCGCTTGACGCCGTCCAGCGTGGTGAACTCCTCGCCCTGCTCGGCGCGGCGGACGCCGATGGCGCCGTCGAGCCGCGAGCGGTCGTAGGCGTGCAGCGGCTGGCCGAGTTCGAGCATCACGTAGTTGGTGACGTCGACGGCGAGCGAGATCGGGCGCATGCCCGCCTTCTGCAGGCGGCGCGTGAGCCAGATCGGGGAGCGCGCCTCGGGGTCGAGGCCGGTGACGGTGCGCGCGGTGAAGCGGTCGCAGCCGGCCGGGTCCTCGACCTTGACGAGGTAGCCGTACGAGTTCGGCGCGGGCACGTCGAGCAGCGCCGGGTCGCGCAGCGGCAGGCCGTACGCGGTCGCCGCCTCGCGGGCGACACCGCGCAGGGACATGCAGTAGCCGCGGTCCGGGGTGATGTCGATGTCGAGGACCTCGTCGACGAGCTGGAGCAGCTCGATCGCGTCGGTGCCCACCTCGTGCTCCGGCGGCAGCACGATGATGCCGTGCGTGCCGTCGTCGCCCATGCCGAGCTCCTCGCCGGAGCAGATCATGCCGTGCGAGGTCTTGCCGTACGTCTTGCGCGAGGCGATCGCGAAGTCGCCGGGGAGCACCGCGCCGGGCAGGACCACGACGACCTTGTCGCCGACGGAGAAGTTCCGGGCGCCGCAGACGATCTCCTGCGGCTCGCCGGTGCCGTTGGCCCGGCCGACGTCGACCGTGCAGAAGCGGATCGGCTTGCGGAAGCCCTCCAGCTCCTCGATCGTCAGGACCTGACCGACGACGAGCGGGCCGGTGAGCCCGCCGCCGAGCTGCTCGACCGTCTCGACCTCAAGGCCGGCGTCGACGAGCTTGGCCGCGACGTCGCGACCGGTCTCACCGGCGGGGAGGTCGACGTACTCCCGCAGCCAGGAAAGCGGGACCCGCATCAGATCTCCATCCCGAACGGCCGGGTGAAACGGATGTCACCCTCGACCATGTCTCGCATGTCTTCGACGTTGTGGCGGAACATCAGCATCCGCTCGATGCCGAACCCGAAGGCGAACCCGCTGTACTTCTCCGGGTCCACACCGCAGGCGATGAGCACCTTGGGGTTGACCATGCCGCAGCCGCCGAGCTCGATCCAGCCCTCGCTGGAGCAGGTACGGCAGGGGCGGTCGGGGTTGCCCACCGACGCGCCGCGGCACACGTAGCACTGCATGTCCATCTCGGCGGACGGCTCGGTGAAGGGGAAGAAGTGCGGGCGCAGCCGCGTGGTGGTCTCTTCCCCGAACAGCTCCTTGACCATGTGGTCGATGGTGCCGCGCAGGTCCGCCATGGTCAGGCCCTCGTCCACGGCGAGCAGCTCGACCTGGTGGAAGACCGGGGTGTGCGTCGCGTCGAGCTCGTCGGTGCGGTACACCCGCCCCGGGCACACGATGTAGACGGGGGGCTTGCGCTCCAGCAGCGAGCGCGCCTGCACCGGGGAGGTGTGGGTGCGCAGCACGACGCCGGACTCGTCGCCCTCGGTGCCCTCGGGGCCCCGGACGAAGAAGGTGTCCTGCATCTGGCGCGCCGGGTGGTCGGGCGTGAAGTTGAGGGCGTCGAAGTTGAACCACTCCGCCTCGACCTCGGGGCCCTCCGCGACCTCGTAGCCCATGCCCACGAAGATGTCCGCGATGCGGTCCATCAGCGTGGTCAGGGGGTGCCGGGCGCCCGCCGGGACGCGGTCGTGGGGCAGCGTGACGTCCACGGCCTCCTCGACCAGCACCCGCTCGTCGCGCTCGGCTTCGAGCTCGACCGTGCGGGCCCCGAAGGCCTTGTTCACGGCGCCGCGGGCCTGTCCGACGCGCTTGCCCGCCTCGGCCTTGGCCTGGGGCGGCAGGGCGCCGATCTCCCGGTTGGCGAGCGCCAGGGGCGAGCGGTCGCCCATGTGCGCGGTCTTCGCCTCGCGGAGTTCGTCGAGGTCACCGGCGGACGCGAAGGCGGCGAGCGCCTCGTCCCGCATGCGCTCGATCTCTTCCGGTTTCAGTGCCTCGACCTCGACAGGGTCGTACGACTTGTTCGGTGCCGACATCTCTTCCCGTACTTCCGATGGCTGGCTGGTGGTCCCCGACGACTCGATCGACCTGATCGGACAAGGACACAAAGGTGCCAAAGGACGAGTCTAAAGGTCGCTGGGGGTGGAGGGAGCCCGTGGGCCACCTGGCGAGACCCCGCGCAGGGTTACTGCGTGAGATAGGCCGGGGCGGCGACGGGCAGGATAAATCGGAACTCGGCGCCGCCGCTGTGCCCGCGGCCCACCGTGATGGTGCCGCCGTGGGCCTCCACGATGCCCTTGACGATGTACAGGCCCAGGCCGGTGCCGCCGCGCTTGCTCCCCCGCCAGAAGCGGGTGAAGACGCGGGCCATCGACTCCTCGGGGATCCCGGGGCCTTCGTCGGTCACGGTGACGGCGGTTCCCTTCTCATGCGGCGACACGTCGATGGTGACCGTTCCGTCGCCGTGCCGCACTGCATTTTCCAGGAGGTTGCCGAGGATCTGGTCGATCTTGTCGGGATCGGCCCAGCAATCGGGGAGCGGCCGGCTGACGCGGACGAGGAACCGGTCGGGGGACTGGCCGTTCGCGGTCAGCGCCTGGACGTGCCGGCCGACGGCGGTCGCGAGGTCGACGGGCTGGCGGCGCACCTCCAGCCGCCCGGAGTCGATGCGGGAGATGTCGAGGAGCTCGGCGATCAGCCGGGTGACGCGGCCCGCGTCGGCGTCGACGGTCTCCAGCATCAGCCGCTTCTGGTCGTCGGTGAACCGCTCCCACTTGGCGAGCAGCGTCGCCGTGAAGCCCTTGACGGAGGTCAGCGGGGAGCGCAGCTCGTGCGCGACGGTCGCGATCAGCTCGGCATGGCTGCGCTCGGTGCGGCGCCGGGCCTCGGTGCCCCGCAGGGTGACCACGAGGCGGCGCAGCGGCCCGGTCGGGTGGGTGCGCACGTAGCGGGCGGAGACGAGCACCTCGCGGCCGCCGGGGAGCAGCAGGTTCCGCTCGGGCTGGCCGCGCCGGGTGGCCAGTCCCCCGTACGGGTCGGTCAGCGTCCACCAGCGGCGGCCTTCGAGGTCCTCCAGCGGCAGCGCCCGGTCGATCAGGTCGCCGAGGGCGTCCCCCGCCTTCAGGGCGGTGATCCGGGCGGCGGCGGAGTTGAAGCAGATGACCCGGCCGGCGTCGTCGGCGATGACGAGCCCGTCGGGCAGGTCGTCCGGATCCATCCCGAGCCCGGAGAACGCGGCCGGGGCCGCGTCGACGGCCGCGGGCGAGCTGTTCGTACCGACGGTCATGTCCCCGTACCCCACATCTCCGAGTAGCGCAGTGGGCCCCCCGGGCCGCCACATTACTAGCTGGGGGTCACAGAGCGGCACCCTCCGGGAGCCCGCTGTGCACGCGCGGAGGCGTAGAGGCACACGGCGGCGGCCGTGGCGAGGTTCAGGCTCTCCGCCTTGCCGTGGATCGGGACCCGTACGACGGCGTCCGCCAGCGCCCGGGTCTCCTCCGGCAGGCCCCACGCCTCGTTGCCGAAGACCCAGGCCGAGGGGGTGCCCATGGTGCCCGCGTCGAGCTCGGCGTCCAGGTCGTCCTCGCCGGCCCCGTCTGCGGCGAGGATCCGTACGCCCGCGGCCCGCAGCCCCTCGACGGCCTGCTCGACCGGAACGCCGACCGCGACCGGCAGGTGGAAGAGGGAGCCCACGGAGGCCCGTACAGACTTCGGGTTGTACAGGTCCACGGAGGCGTCGGTCAGCACCACCGCGTCGGCGCCGGCGGCGTCCGCGCAGCGCAGTACGGTGCCGGCGTTGCCGGGGTCGCGGACGTGCGCGAGGACGGCGACCAGCTTCGGCCGGGCGGCCAGGATGTCCTCGAAGGGCGAGTCGAGGAAGTGGCAGACGCCGACCAGGCCCTGCGGCGTGACCGTCTGGGAGACCTCGGCGAGCACCTCGTCGCAGGCGTAGTGGACGCGCGCCCCGGCGGCCAGTGCGGCCTCGACGATGTCGTGGTAGCGCTCGGCGGCCTCGGCGGTTGCGAACAGCTCGATCAGGGTCGAGGCGCCCCCGGCGCCCCGGTGCTCCACGGCCTCGCGGACCGCCTGCGGACCTTCGGCGATGAAGCGGCGCTCCTTGGTGCGGAAGTTGCGTCGCGCCAGTCGCCTGGCGGCGGCCACCCGGGGGGACCGGGGGGAGATCAGCTCGGCGGGGGCGGGGGTACCCATGGCGGTCGGCTCGCTTCCGTACGTACTGCGGGTGAAAACGGGTGGTTCATCGACCCGGCGGGTCGTCGACAACGCACGGACCCGCAGGCACAGGGCCTGCGGGTCCGGGCTGAAGCCAGTGAGGCTCGCTGCGCGTAGCGGATCGCTTAGGCGGCGGCGGGGGCCTTCGGGGCGTTCACGTCGGCCGGGAGCGCCTTCTGCGCGACCTCGACGAGCGCGGCGAACGCGTTGGCGTCGTTGACGGCCAGCTCCGCGAGGATCTTGCGGTCCACCTCGATGTTGGCGGCCTTCAGACCCTGGATGAGGCGGTTGTAGGTCATGCCGTTCTGGCGGGCAGCGGCGTTGATGCGCTGGATCCACAGCTGACGGAAGTCGCCCTTGCGCTTCTTGCGGTCGTTGAAGTTGTAGACCAGCGAGTGGGTGACCTGCTCCTTGGCCTTGCGGTACAGGCGCGAACGCTGACCGCGGTAGCCGGAGGCAGCCTCGAGGATCGCCCGGCGCTTCTTGTGGGCGTTTACTGCCCGCTTGACGCGTGCCACTTTTTACTCCTTGTAGCGGGGCCGTGGGTGTCTTCACACGGCCCGAAATTCGATGGGGTCCCGGTCATGCCGTCCCGCTCCCGGGAGGGAGCGGAGACGTCAGATGCCGAGAAGCTTCTTGATCTTCGCGGCGTCGCCCGGGGCCATCTCGGCGTTGCCGGTGAGGCGACGCGTCAGCTTGGACGACTTGTGCTCGAGCAGGTGGCGCTTGCCGGCGCGCTCGCGCAGGATCTTGCCGGAGCCGGTCACCTTGAAGCGCTTCTTGGTACCGCTGTGCGTCTTGTTCTTCGGCATAGCGCCGTTATCTCCTCGTCGGTGGCGCTCCCGCCGGTCCGGTCCGCTGGGCGGACCGGGCACGCGGGAGCGTCATGTTGTGTCGGTGACCCGGGACGGGCTGTCCCTGGATCAGGCCTAGGCAGATGCCTCGTGAGAGGTCGGTGCCTCGACGTCCTCGGCAACCTCGGCAGAGGCGGCAGCCTCGTCGGTGGCGCTGTCCGCCTCGACGGTGGCGTCCTCGGAAGGAGCCTCCTCGTCGGTGGCGGAAACACCCTGGCGCTCGGCCTTGCGGGCGGCCTGCGCCTCGCGGGCTTCGGCCATCGCCTCGGTCTTCTTCTTGTGCGGACCGAGAACCATGATCATGTTTCGGCCGTCCTGCTTCGGGTTCGACTCGATGAACCCGAGGTCCTCGACGTCCGAGGCGAGACGCTGCAGCAGTCGGTAGCCGAGTTCCGGCCGGGACTGCTCGCGACCACGGAACATGATCGTGATCTTGACCTTGTCGCCCTGCTTGAGGAACCGAACGACGTGACCCTTCTTGGTGTCATAGTCGTGCGGGTCGATCTTCGGCCGGAGCTTCATTTCCTTGATGACCGTGTGCGCCTGGTTCTTGCGCGCCTCACGGGCCTTCATGGCCGACTCGTACTTGAACTTGCCGTAGTCCATGAGCTTGCAGACCGGCGGGCGTGCGGACGCCGCGACCTCGACCAGGTCCAGGTCGTACTCCTGCGCGAGCTCAAGCGCCTTCGCAAGCGGGACGATGCCCACCTGCTCGCCGCTGGGACCGACGAGTCGCACCTCAGGGACACGAATCCGATCGTTGATGCGGGGCTCGGTGCTGATGGATCCTCCTCGGTAGCACCACACGGCTGTCTGGCAGACAGCCGCTGACGTTTTTCCGTCAGACCGACCGCGGCGGGGAAAACAAAAATGCCCCGCCGGGCACAGGCAGGGGCTCCAACACAACCGGAGCACCTCCGCATGCGAACCGCGGGGCGCAAACTCGGGCAGCTTCCCATCGTCCGTACGGAACGATGGACACCGCCTGACCGGATGACCCGCCGCCCGTGAGGGCAGTCAGGTGGGAGATCGGAGCCTCCACTTGTGGGCCGGGCACACAGGTGTCCGGCCGGTCGAAGTACATACTAGCACCCGCGTTGCAAGGCCGCCGCACGGCATATCGTGGGACACATGACTGACGCGACGTTTCCCCTTGACTCCACCGATTCCGCCCCGGCCCCCGACTTCGACTCCATGACCCGCGACATCGCGGACGTGCCCGCCGTCGAGGTCATCACCACGGTGGCCGTGCACCTGATGAGCGCCGCCGCGGTCAACCTGGGGCTCGACAAGCCGGACTCCGAGCACAAGGACCTCGACGAGGCCCGCAAGCTGATCCAGGCGCTGGCCGGCCTGATCACCGCGAGCGCCACCGAGATCAGCTCCTTCCACGCGGCCCCCCTGCGCGACGGCCTGAAGTCGCTGCAGCTCGCCTTCCGCGAGGCCTCCGTCGTCCCGGACGAGCCGGGCCAGGGTCCGGGCGAGAAGTTCACGGGCCCGGTGTACGCGTAGCCGTCCCCGCCCCCGCGCGCGGCCGTACGCGCGCGGGGGCGGAACGAGGAGGAGGCCGGGGCCTGAAGCCCCGGCCTCCTCCTCGTTCCGGCCGCCCTTACGGGCGCGTGTACAGGGGCTCGCCGGGCGGGTTCGGTGCCTGCGCCGGCAGCAGCGCCAGGTTCAGCCCGCGCACCAGGCGTCCGCGCAGGGTCGCGTCGCCGGCCAGCGCCTCGGCGACCCGGCGGGCCGCCGCCTGGGCGGCTGCGGCGTCACCGGCCAGCGCGATGGCGAGGGTGCCGTCGGCGTCGGCGCCGCCGGGGCCCAGGTGGGCGCGGAGTACGGCGGGCTCCCCGGCCACGGCGGCCCGTACGGCCTCCCGCACCGCGGGATCGGCCAGCGGGCCGGCGTCCGTACGGCCCTCGGCGAGGGCGCGCAGGGCGGCGCCGGTGAGTTCGTAGCTGACCGGGCCCGCCAGGTCGAGGACCACGGTGTCGGCCTTCTCGTGCGCGGCGGCCTTGAGGGCCTGGTGCAGCGGGACGGCCACCGGCCGGGCCGCCGGGTCCCAGAGCGCGAGCGAGGCGATGGAGGTGAAGGCGGGCAGCGCCCGACGGTCCCCTGCCTGGAGGGTGGGGACGGCCATGTCGCTGGTCTTCTCGCGCTTGAGCCCGGTCTCCGGGTCGGTCTCCACCTCGCCGAGGACCGCGACGACGGGCACCAGCAGGCGGGCGTCCGCCAGCGCCGCCAGCACCTCGGGCTCGTGGGCCCTGTCCTCGGCCCAGGCGGCCAGGGCCGCGCTCAGCCGGGGGTCGGCGGAGCCGTCGTCGTCGGAGAAGCCGGGGTCGGGGATGTTTTTGTTCGCCACAGTTACCCGACCCTATCCCGGCCCGGGCCGCCGCGGCCGCCGGGCCAGTACGAGGGCCAGCGCGAGCAGCGCCACCCCGGCGGCGGCCGCCCCCACGGCCGCGAACCGGTCGCCGCGCCCGGGGGCCCGGGCGGGCTCGGGACCGGGGCCGAAGTAGGGCCGGCCGGCCGCGACGGGCGAGGGCACCGGCCGCTCCGGGCGCAGTCCCTCCGCGGCCTGGATCGCGGCGACGGGATCCGCCATCCCGTGGCCCCGGGAGTCGTCGCGGCCGCCGGGCGGGGTGTCGGAGGCGGTGTCCTCCAGCAGTTTCTTGACCTGGGCCGGGGACAGCCCGGGGTGGGCGGCCTTGACCAGGGCGACGGAGCCGGAGACGAAGGCCGCGGCGGCGCTGGTGCCCCAGCCCTCGTAGTAGGAGCGGTCGGGGTCGGCGATGACCACGTCGACGCCGGGGGCGCTGACGGTGGCGTACCAGTTGCGGGTGGAGAAGGCGGCCTTGCGGCCGCGGCGGTCGACGGCGGCGACGGCGATGACCCCGGGGTAGGCGGCCGGGTAGGAGACGGGGTCGCCCTGTTTGCCGCTGTTGCCGGCGGAGGCCACGACGACGACGCCCTTGGCGAGGGCGTACTGGACGGCCTCGTCCTCGGCGGCCTCGTGGTGCGCGGACTCGCTGTCGTCGCCGAGGGACATGCTGATCACGTCGGCGCCGTGGTCGGCGGCCCAGCGGATGCCCTCGGCGAGGGCGCCGCCCTTGCTCTCGCGGGCCTTGGCGCGGCCGGGGTCGCCCTCTTCGAGGATCACCCGGACCGGGAGGATCTTCGCCTGGGGGGCGATGCCGAGGACGCCCTGGCTGCGGTTGGCCCCGTGGCCGTGCCCGGCGATGATGCCGGCCATGGCGGTGCCGTGGCGGGCCCAGGCCCGGTCGCCGCGGCCGGCGCCCATGCCGATGAGGTCGGCGCCGCCCAGGACCTGCCCGGCGAGGTCGGGGTGGGTGTCGTCGACCCCGGTGTCGAGGACGGCGACGGTGACCCCGTCGCCCTGGGTGGTGCCCCAGGCCTCCTCGGCGCGCAGGGCGAGCAGGCCCCACTGGCGGTCGCGTATGGCGTCGACGGTGTCGGCCGCGGCGGCCGGGGGCGCGGCGGCCGCGGTGAGCAGGAGGGCGGCGAGCAGGAGGGCGACGGCCGGGTGACGGGTCCTGCCGGCGGGGCGGGGTCGGTTCATTTCGGGGGCTCCGGCGCGGTGGCGAGGGCCTGTACGGCGCGTCCCGTCCGGTCGGCGACGGCCTGCGCCTCGTGGCCGAGGCCGGCGCGGGCGACGGCTCCGGTGGCGTCCTTCTTCAGGAGGTCCCCGGCGGGGAGCGGCTTGTCCAGGGGGCGGCCGTCCGCGAAGGCGGAGACGGCGTAGACGACGACGGGGGCCTCGGGGAGGACCGTCGCGGTCCAGGCCGCGCGCTGCGGGTCGGTGAACCCGTAGGCGGGCGGGGCGGTGAGGCGCTCGCGCAGGCCGGCCATGGCGGTGGCGTCGGCGGGGGTGAAGACCAGGCCGACGGCGATCAGGGAGCTGCGGGTGGCGTCGGTGTAGGTGGCGCGGAGCACGCGGGTGCAGCCGGCGCCGGTCTCGGTGAGCAGGTCCTGCCACTCGGGGGCCAGCGCGGCCGCGCAGTCGGCGTCGGGGGCGAGGGCCACCCGGGTCCAGGTGCGGTCGGAGCCGCCGGGTCCGGCGGCTGCGCCGGCGAGGACGGGCGGGAAGAGGGTGTCCACGGGGGTGGCCCGCCAGAGCGAACCGGCCTTGCGGTAGGCGGCGTCGGCGGTCAGCGGGCGGTGCGCGGCTTGGTGTTCCCGCCAGCCGGTGATCCCGGCTCCGCCGAGGAGTCCGGCTCCGAGCAGTGCGCACAGGACGGCGGCCGTCAGGCGTCGGGGGGCGGGGCGGGGCACGGCTTCCGCGGGGAATTCGCTCTGCGGTGTCGACGTCGTCATGCGGCGGCTCAGCCCCCCGTTCGTCCGCTGCGGCCCCCCGTACTCTACGTCCGCCCCTGGTTCGTCCGCTCCGGCGGTCCCGCCGCCGCCGGGGTGGCGGTGGCGAGCGGGGCGCGGGCGGGGTGCGGGCGGCGGCTTCCGGGAGGGCGGCCGACGACGGGGCCGAGGGGTGAGACGGCCGGGTTCGGGGCCTACCCACCGGTAAAGGGGTCTGGCAAGCTGCCGCCATGACACCCCCCGCCGGAGGCGACCGGGCCCGGTACGACCGGGCCACCGCCCACCTCGACGCGCCGCTGGCCATCGTCGACCTCGACGCCTTCGACGCCAACGCCGACGACCTCGTGCGCCGGGCCGGCGGGAAGCCGGTCCGCGTGGCCAGCAAGTCCGTCCGGTGCCGTGCGCTCCTGGAACGGGTCCTGGCCCGGCCCGGGTTCGCCGGGATCATGTCGTACACCCTCGCCGAGAGCCTGTGGCTCGCCCGCTCCGGGTTCGAGGACGTGCTGCTCGCCTATCCCTCCGCCGACCGCGCCGGGTTCGCCGAGCTCGCCGGGGACCCCAAACTGGCCGCCGCCGTCACCGTGATGGTCGACGATCCGGCCCAGCTGGAGCTGATCGACCGCTCCCGCGGCGGCGGCGCCCAGGAGATCCGGGTCTGTCTGGAGCTCGACACCGCGCTCCGGCTCCTCGGCGGCAAGCTGCGCGTCGGCGCCCTGCGTTCGCCGCTGCGCGAGCCCGCCCAGCTCGCGGACCTGGCGCGCGCCGTCTCCGCCCGGCCGGGCTTCCGGGTCGTCGGGGTCATGGGCTACGAGGGCCATGTCGCGGGGGTCGGGGACGCCCTCGCGGGGCGGCCGCTGCGCTCGCGGGTCATCCGCCTCATGCAGGCCGCCGCCCGCAAGGAACTCGCGGGCCGCCGGGCCGAGGCCGTCCGGGCCGTGCGCTCCGTGGTCCCGGACCTGGAGTTCGTCAACGGCGGCGGCACCGGCAGCGTCCAGCAGACCGCCGCCGAGGAAGCCGTCACGGAGATCGCCGCCGGTTCGGGGCTCTTCGTACCGCGCCTGTTCGACAACTACACCTCGTTCCGGGGCCGTCCCGCCGCGCTGTTCGCGCTGCCGGTGGTCCGCCGGCCCGGGGTCGGCGTGGTCACGGTGCTGGGTGGCGGCTACCCCGCCTCCGGTGCGGCCGGGGCCGACCGGCTGCCGGTCCCGTACCTTCCGCAGGGGCTGCGCTACGACCCGCAGGAGGGCGCCGGCGAGGTGCAGACCCCGCTGCTCGGCGGCCCGGCCGACGATCTGCTGATCGGCGACCGGGTCTGGTTCCGGCACGCGAAGGCGGGGGAACTGTGCGAGCGGTTCGACGCGTTGCACCTGGTCGAGGGCGACCGGGTGACGGCCACCGCCGCGACCTACCGGGGCGAGGGCCGCACCTTCCTCTGAGAGGAGGGGCCTGCGGGAGCTAGGAGGCCGCGTACACCGTGTCCGTCTGGTCGGGGATGACGCTGGTGTCACCCCGGCGGACGGGGCCCGGCGTGCCGTCGTGGTCCACGTACCCGCTCGTCGCGCAGGGGTAGGGCGTGGCCTTGCGCTTCTTCGGCTCGATGAACATGGGGTTCACGATCCACTTGCCGTCGCTGTTGTCGTAGGCGCGGCACATCAGCTCGTTCTTGTTCCGGTTGACCACGAGCCGCAGCGCGGTCGCGTCCCGCAGGAACGAGATGTCGGTGTCGGAGTCGCCCGCGGCGAACACCTGCCGGCGCGCGGCCGGCTGGACCTTCTCGGCGGCGGCGCCGCGGACGCCGAAGATCTCCTTGTTGATCCAGCAGCGCTTGCCGTCGACGTACGTGATCATCGTGTCGGCGCCGTCCCGCACCGATCCGCAGCCCTCCAGGTGCGGGGTGAACTTCCCGCCTCGGGAGGTGACGTTGCGGATGCCGATGACGTGGCCGGCGTCGATGCCGACGCCCTCGGCCCACACCTCGACGACCGGCTGCGGCGAGGCCGAGCTGATCCACACGTCGAAGCCGGCCTTCTGCAGGCTCTTGACGAGGTCCCGCTGCTGGTCGTAGTAGCGGACCCAGCCGGTGACTTTGGCGCTGCCGACCTGCTGTGTGGCGCCGACCGGCGCCGCCAGGTTCTCGGCGCGGGCGGCGGCCGCGAAGCCGCGGACCTCGCGCGCGGTCCAGCCCTGCATCAGCTGCGGGAGCCAGGCGTAGCCGGGTTCGGTCGTGCGCCGGTCCCAGCCCGCGAAGGCGGCGGCCCCGCCGCGGGTCGTGGCGCTCCCGTAGACGGCGTTGATCTCGTCGGCGCAGCCGGCGCCCTCGGGGGTCCCGGTGGGCAGCGGGGCGCCGGGGCGGGCGAGCGCGCCGCAGGCGTCGGCGAGCGCCGCGGTGGCGGCCGGGGTGAGGAAGCGGCTGGTGGTGGCCCAGTCGCCGGCGGCGGGCTGGCGGATCTTCCCGCCCCGCAGCAGCCAGAACATGGTGGCGTCGCCGACGTCGTTCTTGACGACGGTGTTGTCCCAGTCGAAGACGGCGACGGGCTTCTCGCGGCTCGGCCGGTACGGGGCGCAGCGGCCGTACTGGTCGATCAGCTGCTGGAGGCGGGCCTGGTTGTCCCCGTACCAGCCGGCCGCGAGCTTCGGGGTGACGCAGTGGCCGCCGGGGCGGGCGGCCTGGGCGGCGGGCGCGGTGGCGACGAGTGCGGCGGTGATCGCGGCGGCGGCGCCGACGGACTGGAGCCGTCGTGCGGTGCTACGTGGGGTCACTGAGGTGAACGCTCCCTTTTCTTATGAAGATCATCTCGGACGGTAAACCCGACAGCCGGGCGTCGCGCGACGCCCGGCTGTCGGGTGGGTGGAGTACGGGTGAACGCCGGGGGGGGGAGCCCCGGCGCCCGCCCGTGGGTCCGGCTACAGCGGGGTGACGTACGCCCCGGAGATGCCGCCGTCGACGAGGAAATCGGTGGCGTTGATGAAGGAGGAGTCGTCGCTGGCGAGGAAGGCCACGGCGGCGGCGATCTCGGTGGGCTCGGCGAACCGGCCCAGCGGGATGTGGACGAGGCGGCGGGCGGCCCGCTCCGGGTCCTTGGCGAACAGCTCCTGCAGCAGCGGGGTGTTGACGGGTCCCGGGCACAGGGCGTTGACGCGGATGCCCTCGCGGGCGAACTGGACGCCGAGCTCGCGGGACATGGCGAGCACGCCGCCCTTGGAGGCGGTGTAGGAGATCTGCGAGGTCGCGGCGCCCATGATGGCCACGAACGAGGCGGTGTTGATGATCGAGCCGCGGCCCTGACGCTGCATGTAGGGCAGGGCGGCCTTGCAGCACAGGTAGACGGAGGTGAGGTTGACGTCCTGGACGCGCTTCCAGGCCTCCAGGCCGGTGGTCAGGATCGAGTCGTCGTCCGGGGGCGAGATGCCCGCGTTGTTGAAGGCGATGTCGACCGAGCCGTAGGTGTCGAAGGCGGTCTTGAACAGGGCCTCGACCTCCTCGGGGCTGGTGACGTCGACCTTGACGAACAGGCCGCCCACTTCCTCGGCGGCGGCCTTGCCGGCGCTCTCGTCGATGTCCGCGCAGACCACGTTGGCGCCTTCGGAGGCGAGCCGGCGGGCGGTGGCGAGACCGATGCCGCTGCCGGCTCCGGTGATGACGGCGGTACGGCCGACCAAGCGGCGGCAGACGATCTCTTCGTGGGACGCAGTGGTCATGTGTTTCAGGCCTCCGTGCTGATGAAGACGTTCTTGGTCTCGGTGAAAGCGGTGAGGGCGTCCGGTCCGAGCTCGCGGCCGAGCCCGGACTGCTTGTAGCCGCCGAAGGGGGTCCAGTAGCGGACGCTGCTGTGGGAGTTGACGGACAGGTTGCCCGCGGCGACGGCGCGCGAGACGCGCAGCGCGCGGCCGACGTCGCGGGTCCACAGGGAGCCGGAGAGCCCGTACTCGGTGGCGTTGGCCAGGCGTACGGCCTCCTCCTCGTCCTCGAAGGGCAGGACGACGGCGACCGGGCCGAAGACCTCCTCGACCGCCACGGGCGCGGTGGGGGCGACGCCGGTGACGAGGGTCGGGGGGTGCCAGAAGCCGCGGCCCCCGGGGGCGCTGCCGCGGATCGCGGTGAGGTCGTCGGTGACGTACGACCGCACCCGGTCCAGTTGCGACCGTGAGATCAGCGGCCCCATCTGGGTCTTCTCGTCCGCCGGGTCTCCGACGACGACGCCCTCGATCCCGGGCGCGACCAGCTCCAGGAACCGGTCGTACACCGAGCGCTGGACGAGGATCCGGGTACGGGCGCAGCAGTCCTGGCCGGTGTTGTCGAGGAAGGCCATGGGGGCCGCCGCGGCGGCGGCCTCCAGGTCGGCGTCCGCGAAGACGATGTTGGGGCTCTTGCCGCCGAGTTCGAGGGTGACCCTCTTCACCCGGTCGGCGCACTTGGCCATGATCTGCTTGCCGACCCGGGTGGAGCCGGTGAACACGATCTTCGCGACGCCCGGGTGCTCGACGAGCGCGTCGCCGGTGACGTCGCCGCGGCCGGGGAGCACCTGGAAGAGGTGCTCGGGGATCCCGGCTTCGAGGGCGAGTTCGGCGAGGCGCAGCGCGGTGAGCGGGGTTGTCTCGGCGGGCTTGAGGATGACGGCGTTGCCCGCGGCGAGTGCGGGGGCCAGGCCCCACGCGGCGATCGGCATGGGGAAGTTCCACGGGGCGATCACGCCGATGACGCCGAGGGGTTCGAGGAAGGTGACGTCGATGCCCCCGGCCACCGGGATCTGGCGGCCGGAGAGCCTCTCCACTCCCCCGGCGGCGAAGTCCAGCAGGTCACGTACGTTGCCGGCTTCCCAGCGGGCGTTGCCGACGGTGTGTCCGGCCTCCCGGACCTCCAGCTGGGCCAGTTCCTCGATGTGTCCGTCGACCACCGCGGCGAAGCGGCGCAGCAGCCTGGCCCGGTCGGCGGGGGCGGCCGCCGCCCAGCCGCGCTGGGCAGCGGCGGCTCGGGCGACGGCGGCGTCGACGTCGTCCCGTGTGGCGGCCGGGACGACGGCGACGATTTCCTCGGTGGCCGGGTTCAAGACGTCCAGCGCATCGGACACGTGGTGGCCTCTCAGGTGTGCGGTTCGGGGGTTTCCGGTGGTGCGGTGGGCGCCGTGGGCCCGGTTACAGGCGTTCGAAGGAGCGGCGCAGCTCCCAGTCGGTCACCGCGGAGTCGTAGGCGTCGAGTTCCACGCGCGCCATGTTCTTGTAGTGGGCGACCACCTCGGGGCCGAAGGCGGCCTTGGCGATCTCGCTGTTCTCCCAGAGCTCGGCGGCCTCGCGCAGGGTCGTCGGGACGTGGGCGAAGTCGGCGGTGTAGGCGTTGCCCGCGCAGGCGTCGGGCAGCTCCAGCCGGTGCTCGATGCCGTAGAGCCCGGCCGCGACCAGGCCGGCGACGGCGAGGTAGGGGTTGACGTCGCCGCCGGGGAGGCGGTTCTCGAAGCGCATCGAGCGGCCGTGGCCGACGACTCGGAGCGCACAGGTCCGGTTGTCCACGCCCCAGGCAACGGCGGTCGGCGCGAAGGATCCCGGCCGGAAACGCTTGTACGAGTTGATGTTCGGGGCGTAGAGAAGGGAGAAGTCGCGCAGCGCGGCCAGCTGGCCGGCCAGGAAGTGCCGCATCACCGGGGACATTCCGCCCGGTCCGTCACCGGCCATCGCGTTGTGCCCGTCGGCGTCACCGAGGGAGAGGTGGATATGACAGGAGTTGCCCTCGCGCTCGTCGAACTTGGCCATGAAGGTGAGCGAGACGCCTTCCTGGGAGGCGATCTCCTTGGCCCCCGTCTTGTAGACGGCGTGCTGGTCGCAGGTGGTCAGCGCCTCGTCGTAGCGGAAGGCGATCTCGTGCTGCCCGAGGTTGCACTCGCCCTTCGCGGACTCGACGGTCAGGCCCGCGGCCTGCATCTCGTTGCGGATGCGGCGCAGCAGCGGCTCGACGCGGCCGGTGCCGAGGACGGAGTAGTCGATGTTGTACTGGTTGGCCGGGGTCAGGCCGCGGTAGTTGCTGTTCCAGGCCTGTTCGTAGGTGTCCTGGAACACCATGAACTCCAGCTCGGTCCCGACCATCGCGGTGTAGCCCTGCTCGGCGAGCCGGTCCAGCTGGCGGCGCAGGATCTGGCGGGGGGCCGCGACGACGGGCGTGCCGTCGTTCCAGGCCAGGTCGGCCATCAGGAAGGCGCTGCCCGGGTTCCAGGGAACGCGGCGCAGGGTGGCGAGGTCGGGGTGCATGGCGAAGTCGCCGTAGCCCCGGTCCCAGGAGGACATCTCGTATCCGTCGACCGTGTTCATGTCGGTGTCGACGGCGAGGAGGTAGTTGCAGCCCTCGGTGCCGTGCGCGAGGACCTCGTCGAGGAAGAACTGTGCGGCGAACCGCTTGCCCTGGAGGCGTCCCTGCATGTCGGGGAAGGCCAGGACCACTGTGTCGATCTCACCGCTGGCGACGAGGGCACGGAGCTCCTCGGGCGCGAGCGGCGGCTTGCGGTCTACCACTGGAATCTCTCCTTCGGTGAGCCGAGTGCGCCTAAGGTATTGAATAGAACCATTGCTTGGGAAGGGGAGGAGCCGAGATGACCGACACGGCGAGCGAAGGCGGCGCGATCGCGCGGCTGAATCCCGTGCTGCGACAGGTGCGGGCGGGCAACGGTTTCGAGGAGGCGCTGGAGCAGATCCTCCAGGTGGTCCGGCTGGGCCTGGTGCCCGGTGGGGAACGGCTGCCGCCGGAGCGCGAACTGGCCGAGCGGATGGGGATCAGCCGGGTCACGCTGCGCGAGGTGCTGAAGGTGCTCCAGGACCAGGGCCTGGTGGAATCCCGGCGCGGCCGCTACGGCGGGACGTTCGTACTGCCGCGCCCGGACACCCCGGTGGGCGGGGCCGAGGAGGAGCTGCGGCGGCGGGTCGCGGGCGTGGACATCGAGGACGTCCTGCGGTTCCGCGAGGTCCTGGAGGTGGGCGCGGCCGGCCTCTGCGCCTCCCAGGGGCTGACCGCGGAGGGCTCCGAACGGCTGCTCGCGGCCCTCGCCGCCACCCACGACGCCCCGCTCGCCGACTACCGCCGCCAGGACACGCTGTTCCACCTCACGCTGTGCGAGCTCGCCGGTTCCGCGTCCCTGACCGCCCAGTACGCGGCCGTCCGGGCCGGGGTGAACGACCTGCTGGACTGCATCCCGCTGCTGGTGCGCAACCTGGAGCACTCCCAGCAGCAGCACACCACGCTGGTCGGGGCGGTCCTGGAGCGGGACGCCGGCGCCGCGCGCGAGACGATGCGCGAGCACTGCTGCGGCACGGCGGCCCTGTTGAGGGGGTTTCTGGCCTGATGGGCCGGTTCGCTCTCTCCCGCGCCGGGAGGGTTTCGTAACCGCTCTTTAACGCAGGGGTCTTGCGCGTTCCACTCCGCTGACGCAAAGGTACGCCTCACAACCATTGCCCTCAGGTAGGAGCGCACCATGGCCGACGACATCGAGGCACGGCTGACAGCCGTGCCCGAACCCACCACTTCCCCCCAGGGTGGCGACAGCCATGACGGGTACCTGGAGCGGCGCACGCTGCGCCGCGGCAGCGCCGGCTGGCTGCTCCTGACCGGTCTCGGCGTCGCGTACGTCGTCTCCGGCGACTTCTCCGGCTGGAACGTCGGCCTCGCGCAGGGCGGCTTCGGCGGCCTCGCCATCGCCACCGCCCTGATGGGCGCGATGTACGCGTGTCTCGTGTTCTCCCTCGCGGAGCTGTCCGCGATCCTGCCGACGGCCGGCGGCGGCTACGGCTTCGCCCGGCGGGCGCTCGGCACCTGGGGCGGCTTCCTCACCGGCACCGCGATCCTCATCGAGTACATCCTTGCCCCCGCCGCGATCGCCATCTTCATCGGCGACTACGTCGAATCCCTCAACCTCTTCGGCCTCACCTCCGGCTGGCCCGTCTACCTCGCCTGCTTCGCGGTGTTCATAGGCATCCACCTGTGGGGCGTCGGCGAGGCCCTGCGCTTCTCCCTCGTCGTCACCGCGATCGCCGTGATCGCGCTGATCGTCTTCGCGCTGGGCGCCTTCACCGAGTTCGACGCCTCGAACCTCGACAACATCGCCGTGGACACCACCGCCGCCGGATCGAGTTCCTGGCTGCCGCTGGGCGTGCTCGGCATCTGGGCGGCCTTCCCCTTCGGCATGTGGTTCTTCCTCGGCGTCGAGGGCGTCCCGCTCGCGGCGGAGGAGGCCAAGGACCCGGTGCGCTCGATGCCGCGGGCCCTGTCGATCTCCATGGGCATCCTGGTCCTGCTCGCCCTCATCACCTTCCTGGCCTCGACCGGCGCCCGCGGCGCCGACGCCATCAAGGACGCGGGCAACCCGCTCGTCGTCGCGCTGGAGGGCAACCCGGACCTGTCCTGGCTGAAGACCTTCGTCAACTACGCCGGTCTCGCCGGGCTGGTGGCCTCGTTCTTCTCCCTGATCTTCGCCGGATCGCGCCAGCTGTTCGCCCTGTCCCGGGCCGGCTACCTGCCGCGCTTCCTGTCCCTCACCTCGAAGCGCAAGGCCCCGTACCTCGGTCTGCTGATCCCCGGCGCGATCGGCTTCGCCCTCGCCGCGGCCACCGGCAACGGCCCGCGCATGCTGAACATCGCGGTGTTCGGCGCGACCATCTCGTACGCCCTGATGGCCCTCTCGCACATCGTGCTCCGCAAGCGCGAGCCCGGGCTGGAGCGCCCGTACCGCACCCCGGGCGGCATCGCGACCTCCTCGGTGGCCTTCGTGCTCGCCCTCTCGGCCCTGGTCGCCACCTTCCTGGTGGACAAGGACGCGGCGTTCATCGCGCTGGCCGTGTACGCCGTCGCCCTCGCCTACTTCGCGCTCTACAGCCGCCACCACCTGGTGGCCTCGGCGCCCGAGGAGGAGTTCGCGGCCCTCGCGGAAGCCGAGGCGGAACTCTCCCGCGACTGAAATCCTTGCCCCGTCCGACCGCATCCGCTCCCGGAGGTAGAAACCGTGCCCAGGCCGCTCATCGGCATCTCCACCTATGTGGAGGAATCCACCCGCTTCGGGGTGTGGGACCTCCCCGCCGCCCTCGCCCCCGCCGGGTACCACGAACTCGTCCAGGCGGCGGGCGGCGCGGCCGTGCTGCTCCCGCCGGACGAGCCCGGCAGGGCGGCGGAGGTGCTGAGCCGGGTGGACGGCCTGGTCATCGCGGGCGGCCCCGACGTGGACCCGGTCCACTACGGAGCCGCGCGCGACCCCCGTACGGGCGCGGCCGCCACGGTCCGCGACCACTGGGAGCTGGCGCTGATCAACGCCGCGCTCGAAGCGCGGATGCCGCTGCTGGGCATCTGCCGGGGCATGCAGGCCCTGAACGTGGCCCTGGGCGGCACGCTGCACCAGCACATCGACGGCCACGTCGACACCCCGGGCGTCATGTCCTGGCACCCGGTCCGCCCCGTGCCGGGCACGCGGTACGCGCGGCTGGTCCCGGAGGAGGCGCAGGTCCCGACGTACCACCACCAGGCGGTGGACCGGGTGGGCCGCGACCTGGTGGTCTCGGCCCACGCCCTGGACGGCACGGTGGAGGCCGTCGAACTCCCCGACCCGGACCGCTGGGTCCTGGGCGTCCAATGGCACCCGGAACGCGACAACGACACCCGCGTAATGGCCTCCCTCATCGAAGCCTGCGCCTACACCCTGACCCCGGCCTAACCCCAACCACCTCAGACCGCCGGCACCCCCTTCAGCGCCGCCTGAGGCACGGGGGTGCGGGGCCGGCACCCCCAGCCCCGCCGGCGTTTGAGCGCGGGGGTCCGGGGCCGGCACCCACCTCAGCCCCGCCGGCGTTTGAGGCGCGGGGGTCCGGGGGCTGGCCCCCGGCGACGGCGCCGCACCCGGCAACGCGCACCGCCCGGACGGGCCCCGGCGACAGCCGGTCAGGCGGCGCCCGGGGGCTGGCCCCGCGTCAGCGAGAGCAGGTCCCGCGCCGGCCCGGCCGGCCGCGTCCCCCCGGGCCACACCGCCCGTAGGGCCCGGCCGAGCCCGGCCGCCCCCGACACCGGGACCTCCACCAGCCGCCGCCCCGCCAGCTCGACCCCCACCGCCAGCTCCGACAGGACACACGGCCCGGCCCCGCTCAGCGCGGCCGCCTTCACCGCCGTGGTCGACGCCAGCTCCAGCAGCGGCTCCGCCAGCCCCCCGCTCCCCGCCAGCGCAGCGTCCAGCACCTGCCGCGTCCCCGACCCCCGCTCCCGCAGGATCAGCGGGGTCGCCGCCAGCTCCGCCGCCACCACGCCCCGCGAGCGCCGCGCCCACGGGTGCCCCGGCGCCACCGCGACCACCAGCCGGTCCTGCGCGATCACCACCGAGTCCAGACCCTCCGGCACGGAGAGCCCCTCCACGAACCCCAGGTCCGCCTCGTGGGCCAGCACCCGCTGCGCGACCACCGCCGAGTTCCCTGCGTGCAGGGACACCGCCGTGTCCGGCCGCTGCCCCCGCAGCGCGATCAGCCACCCCGGCAGCAGGTACTCCGCGATCGTCATGCTGGCCGCCACCCGTAGCCGCGAGTCCCGCCGCCCGCGCAGCGCCTGCGCCCCCGCATCGAACGCCTCGGCCGCCTCCACCACCCGCCGGGCCCAGTCCGTGACCAGCGCACCGTCCGCCGTCAGCGTCGATCCCCGCGGGGAGCGGTCCACCAGCGCGACGCCCAGCCGGGTCTCCATCGCCCGGATCCGGCTGCTCGCGGCGGGCTGGGTGATCCCCAGCCGGCGGGCGGCCGCGCTCAGACTGCCGACGCGCGCCACCGCCAGCAGCAGCTCCAGCGCGCCGAGGTCCGGCACGCGGTGCGCGAGCGGCACCCACTCCTCATTACCCATAAATGCAGTTTATGCCCTCATATGAAGGTGACCTCTGCCGCCCCGCCCGCTCCGGCGGGACGCTGGCTCCATGGCCACCACCCTCGCGCTACCCCGCTCCGCCACCGCCCCCGCGCCCCTGGCCCACAAGGCTCCCGCGCTCCGGCACCTCGGCCCCAACTGGTACGCCGCCGTCATGGGCACGGCGATCATCGCGAACGCCGGCGCGAGCCTCCCGTACCAGCTGCCCGGCCAGCGCGTGGCCTGCCAGCTGTTCTGGGCGCTGTCCGCCGCCGCCCTCGCCGTCCTACTGACCGCCCGCGCCGGGCACTGGGTCCACCACCGCGACCAGGCCCGCGCCCATCTCCTCGACCCCGCCGTCGCCCCCTTCTACGGCTGTCTCTCGATGGCGCTGCTGGCCGTCGGCGCCGGCACCCTCACCGTCGGCAAGGACCTGATCGGCACCGGCCCGGCCGTCGCCGCCGACACCGTCCTGTTCACCGCCGGCACCGCGACCGGGCTGCTCATAGCCGTCGCCGTCCCGTACCTGATGGTGGTCCGGCACAAGGTCGAGCCGCACCAGGCCACCCCGGTGTGGCTGCTCCCCGTGGTCGCCCCCATGGTCTCCGCCGCCGTGGGCCCGCTGCTGATACCCCACCTGCCCGCCGGCCAGCCCCGCGAGGCGCTGCTGCTCGCCTGCTACGCCATGTTCGGCATCAGCCTGCTGGCCACCCTGCTCATGCTGCCCCTGGTCTTCGGCCGGCTGATCGTGAGCGGTCCGCTGCCGCTGGCCCTGACCCCCGCCCTGTTCCTGGTGCTGGGGCCGCTCGGCCAGTCCACCACCGCCGTGAACCAGCTCGCCGACATGGCCCCGCAGTCGATCGGGGCCCCGTACGCCGGTGCGTTCGGCGCCTTCGCGGTCGTCTACGGGGTGCCCGTGATGGGCTTCGCGCTGCTGTGGCTGGCGCTGTCCGCCGCGATGCTGGTGCGGGCCGCCCGCCGGGGCATGGGGTTCGCGATGACCTGGTGGGCGCTGACCTTCCCCGTCGGCACCTGTGTCACCGGCGCCGCCGCACTGGCCCGCCACACCGGCCTGACGGCCTTCGCCTGGCTGGCCGCCGCCCTGTTCCTGGCCCTGGTCACCGCCTGGCTGCTGGCCGCGGCCCACACCCTGCGCGGCCTCGCCTCCGGCCGCCTCCTCGCCGCCCCGCGCTGAGCGCGCCCCGCCGCCCCACCGCACCACCGGCCCGCGCGCCCCGGGCTCCTACGGGGGTGCCGGGCGCGGGCCTGCCTCAGCCCGCCTCCCGCAGGGCCCGCGACAGCACCGCCGGGGCCTGCGCGAGCGAGGGGCCGTACCAGGTCAGGTGCCGGCCGCTGACCAGCGCCGCCGGGAGTCCCGGGAAGGCCTCCGGCCCGTCCTCGGCCGTGAAGCGGTACGGCTCGTCCGGCAGCACCACCAGATCGCAGCCCGCCGCCGCCAGCTCCGCCACCGCCACCTTCGGGTACCGCTCCGCGTGCCCGGCGTAGACGTTGCGCACGCCCAGCCGCGCCAGCAGGTCCCCGGCGAAGGTGTCCCGGCCGAGCACCATCCAGGGGCGCCGCCAGATCGGCACGAACGCCCGCCGCTCCGCATCCGGTTCCACCCGGGCCCACGCGCTCTCCGCGTCCGCCAGCCACCCCGGCCGCGCCAGCCCCAGGGCCCCCACCAGTACCCGGTCCAGCTCGCGCAGCGCCTGCGGCAGTCCCCGTACCTCGGTGACCAGCACCTCCACCCCGGCCGCCCGCAGCTGCGCGAGGTCCGGGGCCCGGTTCTCCTCCTCATTGGCGATCACCAGGTCGGGGCGCAGCTCCGCGATCGCCCGTACGTCGGGATTCTTCGTGCCCCCGATCCGCGCCACCCCCGCCAGCTCCGGCGCGGGGTGCGTGCACCAGTCGGTGACCCCGACCAGCAGCCCGGGCGCACTCACCGCCACCGCCTCCGTCAGCGACGGGACCAGCGAGACGACTCTCTTCCGGTCGGGCCGCACCGGCCGGCTCACTGCCCCGGCGAGGGCGGCTCGGAGGTCGCGTGGATGTGCTCGCCGACCGCCACGACCAGGAACCGGGTGTCCTCGGTGACGGCCCGCCAGCGGTGCCGTACGCCGCCCGACAGGAACAGCGCGTCCCCGCTCTCCAGCCGGTACGCGCGCCCCTCGGCCTCCACCTGGCAGGCGCCCGAGACCACGTACATCAGCTCGTCGTTGCGGTGCTGGTACTCGCGGCCGGCGTCCTGGTCCCCGGTGAACTCCAGTGCGTGCAGCTGGTGGTGCCCCCGTACGAGGGGACGGACACCGGGAACGGGTTCGAGCCCGGAGTCGTCCCCGGCGCGTACGAGGTCCACCGTGCGCGCGGTGTCGGAGGCGGCCAGCAGCTCGACGGCCGTGGTCTCCAGGGCGTCGGCGACCCGCTCCAGGGAACGCATGCTCGGCCGGGCCCGCTCGTTCTCTATCTGGCTCAGGAAGGGCACCGAAAGACCGCTGCGCGCCGACACCGCGGCGAGCGTCAGGTGGAGGGCGCGCCGCCGCTTGCGCACGGCGACACCCACCCGGAGCGGTTCTTTCGCGTCCTTGTCCCGCTCCTTGTCGTCCGCGCCGTCCCTGTCGTTCATCTCGGGGCTGCCCTCCCCTTGTCCGTCGCACGTAGGTCTGCTGTAAGCACCATACGCAGCAACCGCCTCCGGTTTCGCGCGCTCGGCCTCGCTGGCCGGAGTCAGCGCCTCGTGGTGCGGCTGCGGCATCATCGTCACCGTGACGACACGACGCCTGATGCTCCTTGACACCGCCTCCCTCTACTACCGCGCGTACTTCGGTGTGCCGGACTCCGTGAAGGCCCCGGACGGCACCCCCGTCAACGCCGTGCGCGGGCTGCTCGACTTCATCGGGCGACTGGTCCAGGACCACCGCCCGGACGATCTGGTGGCGTGCATGGACGCCGACTGGAGGCCGCAGTGGCGGGTGGAGCTGATCCCCTCGTACAAGGCCCACCGGGTCGCGGTGGAGACGGAGACCGGCCCCGACCTGGAGGACACCCCCGACACCCTGGCCCCGCAGGTGCCCATCATCGAGGCGGCGCTGGACGCGTTCGGGATCGCGCGGGTGGGGGTCGCCGGATACGAGGCGGACGACGTGATCGGCACGCTGACGGACCGCGCGAGCGGCCCGGTGGACATCGTCACCGGCGACCGGGACCTCTACCAGCTGGTCGACGACGCCCGGGAGCGGCGCGTGCTGTACCCGCTCAAGGGGGTGGGCACGCTCCAGGTGACGGACGAGGCGTGGCTGCGCGAGAAGTACGGGGTGGACGGCCCCGGGTACGCGGATCTGGCGCTGCTGCGCGGGGACCCGAGCGACGGCCTGCCCGGGGTTCCCGGGATCGGCGAGAAGACGGCGGCGAAGCTGCTCGACGCGTACGGGAACCTGGCCGGAATCATCGCGGCGATCGACGACCCGCGGTCCCGGCTGACGGCTACGCAGCGTAAGCGGCTGGACGAATCGCGGCCGTATCTGGCCGTGGCGCCGAAGGTCGTCAAGGTCGCTTCGGACGTTCCGCTTCCGGATTTCGACCCCGCTCTGCCGAGGGTCGCGGCGCAGCCCGATCTCGTGGACGCGCTGGCGCACCGGTGGGGGTTGGGCGGAGCGGTGTCGCGTCTGAGCAGCGCGCTACTTCCCTGAGGTGCTAACTTAGGTAATCCTAAGTACCAATGGAGTCAGGGGAGACGCCGTGGCAGAAGGACGCGCCCGCACGGTCGGCACAGCCGTCGTAGTACGCACCGAGCGGCTGACACCGCACATGGTGCGCGTGGTGCTGGGCGGTGACGGACTGGCCGATTTCGACGCGGGCGAGTTCACCGACCACTACATCAAGCTCCTGTTCCCGCCGGAGGGCGTCACGTACGCCTCTCCCTGGGACCTGGAGGCGATTCGTTCCTCCCACCCGCGCGACGAGTGGCCGCGCCAGCGCGCGTACACCGTGCGGGCGTGGGACGCCGCGCACCACGAGCTGACCCTCGACTTCGTGGTCCACGGGGACGAGGGCCTGGCCGGCCCCTGGGCCGCGCGGGTCCAGCCGGGCGAGACGGTACGTTTCCTCGGCCCGGGCGGCGCGTACGCCCCGGACCCGACGGCGGGCTGGCACCTCCTGGTCGGCGACGAGAGCGCCCTGCCGGCGATCGCCGCGGCGATGGAGCGGATGCCGGTCGGCGCGGACGTGCGGGCGTTCGTGGAGGTCGAGGGCCCGCAGGACGAGCAGAAGGTCGCCACGCCGGACGGGGTCGTCCCGGTCTGGCTCCACCGCGCCGGGCGCCCGGTCGGCGAGGCCCTGGTGGAGGCGATCACCTCGCTGGAGTTCCCCTCGAAGGACGTCCACGCCTTCGTCCACGGCGAGGCGGGCTTCGTGAAGGACCTCCGCCGCCACCTCCGCATGGAACGCGGCGTCCCCCGCGAACGCCTGTCGATCTCGGGCTACTGGCGCCTGGGCGAAACCGACGAGGGCTGGCGCGCGATCAAGCGCGACTGGAACGCCACGGTAGAAGCCGAACAAGAACGCGCCGCCTGACCTGGCGGTCCGGCGGCGGCCGAACCCAGCCCCGCCGGCGATTGAGGCGCGGGGGGCGGGGCAGGGCCGCGTCGGCGTTCGGGGGGCGGGGTGCGGCGTCCGGCAGGACAATGGCGGCATGCGTACGCCGCGCGTGCTCACCGCCACCGGGGTGCTCGTCGCGCTGGCCGCCGGGACGGCAACGGCGACGACGACCGCCGCCCCCACCCCGCCCCCACCCCCGCGGCCCCAGATCACCGACGCCGCCGTCGAGAAGGCCGTGGCCCGCCTCGACGGCACCGTCGCCGCCATGATGCGGACGACCGGCGTCCCCGGCGCCTCCGTGGCCGTCGTCCACAACGACAAGGTCCTCTACCTCAAGGGCTTCGGCCTCCGAAGGACCGGTGAGAGCGGCAAGGTCGACCCCGACACCGTCTTCCAGATCGCCTCGCTCTCCAAGCCCGTCTCCTCCACCGTCGTCGCCGGCACCCTTTCCGACCCCGCCGACTGGGACAAGCACGTCCCCCTCCCCGGCTTCGCGCTGAAGGACCCCTGGGTCAGCGACCACGTCGCCACCGCCGACCTCTTCTCCCACCGCAGCGGCCTCCCCGACCACGCCGGGGACCTCCTCGAAGACCTCGGCTACGACCAGTCGTACATCCTCGACCACCTCCGCCTGGAGCCCCTCGACCCGTTCCGCATCAGCTACGCGTACACCAACTTCGGCTTCACCGCCGCCGCCGAGGCCATCGCCGCCGCCCGGGGCACCAGCTGGCAGAAGCTGTCCGCGGACACCCTCTTCAAGCCCGCCGGCATGACCCGCACCAGCACCGAGTTCTCCGCGTTCCGCGACGCCCCCGACCACGCCGCCACCCACGTGAAGAACCCCGACGGCACCTGGAGCCCCCGCTACGTCCGCGACCCCGACGCCCAGTCGCCCGCCGGCGGCGTCAGTTCCACCGCCCGCGACATGTCGCGCTGGCTGCGGCTCCAGCTCGGCAACGGCGTCCTCGACGGCAAGCGCATCGTCCCCGCCGGCACCCTCGACCGCACCCACCAGCCGCAGATCCTCTCGCAGCCGCCCACCACCGCCACCGGCGAGCACACCGGCTTCTACGGGCTCGGCTGGAACGTCTCCTACGACGACGCCGGCCGCCTCCGCCTGAGCCACTCCGGGGCCTTCGAACTCGGCGCCAACACCAACGTCACGATGCTCCCCCTGGAACAGCTCGGCATCATCGTCCTCACCAACGGCGCCCCCGTCGGCCTCGCCGACGCCGTCGCCCTCGACTTCTTCGACGTCGCCGAGCACGGCCGGGCCTCCACCGACTGGCTCGCGGTCGCCTCGGCGCTGTACGCGCAGGCACTCGACGCGGGCCGCTCCCCCACCGACTACGCGCACCCGCCCGCGGGCGCCAAGCCCGCGAGGAACGACTCGGCGTACACCGGAACGTACGACAACCCGTACTACGGCAAGCTCACCGTGGCGGCGAACCCGGACGGCAGCGGCCTGACCCTCTCCCTCGGCCCCAAGCCCCTGAAGTTCCCCCTCACCCACTACGACGGCGACGTCTTCAGCTTCGAGACCGCCGGCGAGAACGCGGTCGGCCGCACCGGCGTCACCTTCGCCGACGGCACGGTCCGCGTCGAGTACCTGGACGCGAACCACCTGGGCACCTTCACCCGGCAGTAGGAAGCCGCCCCCGCCGGGGCGCCTACGCTGGACCCCGATGAGACGCAGACCCCTACCCCCCGCGCCGCTCCCCCAGGTCGCCGGCATCGACCCGGTCCGGCTGCGGCTGCCCTCCGACCCGGACGGGCTCTGGCCGGACCTCGGCGCCTACCTCACCGACCGCTACGCCGGCACCCGCGGCGCCGAGACCATGCCCGGCCTGCTCCGCGCCGGCCGGGTCCTCGGGGTGGGAGGCCGCGTGCTGCGCCCGGAGGACCCGTACGAGCCGGGCAGCTACCTGTGGTTCCACCGGGACATGCCGCCCGAGCCGGCGGTGCCCTTCCCCATCGGCGTCGTCTACCGCGACGAGCACCTCCTCGTCGCGGACAAGCCGCACTTCCTGGCGACGACCCCGCGCGGCAGCCACGTCACCCAGACCGCGCTGGCCCGGCTCCGCGACGAGCTGGATCTGCCCGCCCTCAGCCCCGCGCACCGGCTCGACCGGCTGACGGCCGGCCTGGTCATGTTCAGCATCCGCCCCGAGGACCGCGGCGCGTACCAGCTGCTCTTCCAGAACCGGCGGGTCGGGAAGCAGTACGAGGCCCTCGCGCCGCTGGATCCGGCGCTCGCCCTCCCGCGCACCCTGCACAGCCGGATCGAGAAGACCCGCGGCGTCATCGCGGCGGCCGAGATCCCGGGCGGCGAGCCGAACGCCGAGACGCTGGTCGAACTCGCCGAGTCGAAGGGGGACACGGGCCGCTACCGGCTGACCCCGCACACCGGCCGCACCCACCAGCTGCGGGTGCACATGAACAGCCTGGGGCTGCCCATCCTCGGGGACCCCGTCTACCCGAAGGTCACCGACCCGGACCCGCTGGACTACCGCCGGCCGCTGCAACTGCTCGCCCGGGTCCTGGAGTTCACCGACCCGGTCACCGGGATCGCCCACCGCCTGGAGAGCCGGCGCACCCTGGAGGCGTGGGAAGACCCCACCGCCTGGGACGCCGGCCCCCGGCCGGAAGGGACGGCCTAGCCGACGGAGCTGTAGGCCACCACACCGCGCAGCAGCGAGTCGACGGCCTTGCGGGCGTTCTTCGCGACCGTGCTGCCCGTCGAGGACGGCGGCGCGGCCGCGGCGATCTGCCCGAGTACGTCGATGACCTGCTTGCACCAGCGCACGAAGTCACCGGCCGGCATCTCCGCCTCGCGCAGCACCTCGTCCAGGCCCTTGTCGGAGGCCCACTGGTACGCCGCCCACGCGAAGCCGAGGTCCGGCTCGCGCTGGCCCACGCCCTCCGCCTGGTTGATGCGGTGCTCCTCCTCCAGCGCGTCGAGGCGGCCCCAGATCCGGACCATCTCGCCCAGCGCCACCTTCGCGGCCCCGTTCGGCACCTTCGGCGCGGCCGCGTCGTCGGACTGCCGCGCCTCGAACACCAACGCCGAGACGCAGGAGGCCAGTTCGGCCGGGCTCAGGCCCTCCCAGACCCGCTCGCGCAGGCACTCCGACGCCAGCAGGTCGAGCTCCCCGTACAGCCGGGCGAGCCGCTTGCCGTGCTCGGTGACCTCGTCCTCGCGCAGGTAGTCGAGCTCGGTGAGCAGCGCGTGGATCCGGTCGAAGGTGCGGGCGATGGTGTTCGTCCGGCCCTCGATGCGCCGCTCCAGCTGCTGGGTGTCCCGCTTGAGGCGGTGGTAGCGCTCCGCCCAGCGGGCGTGGTCCTCGCGCTCGTCGCACCCGTGGCAGGGGTGCGCCCGCAGCTCGGCCCGCAGCCTGGCGATCTCACGGTCGTCGGCCGCGGCCGCCCTGCCGCGCTTGTGCCGGTCCGGCGCTATGTGCCCGGCCTTGGCGCGCAGTTGGGACGCCAGGTCCCGGCGCGACTGCGGCGAGCGCTGGTTGAAGGTCTTGGGGATCCGCATCCGCTCGATGGCCTCGACCGGAACCGGGAAGTCGATCGCGGCGAGCCGCTTGACCTGCCGCTCCGCGGTGAGCACCAGCGGGCGCGGGCCCTCGGTGTACTCCTGGCCGCGGTGCCCGTTGACCCGCCCCGCCGGCATGCCCGGATCCAGCACCAGCGCCAGCCCGGCGAACTTGCCGGTCGGCACGTGGATGATGTCGCCCGGCTTGAGCCGCTCCAGCGAACCGGCCGCCTGCGCCCGGCGCTGCGCCGCGCCCTGCTTCGCCAGATCGGTCTCGCGGTCCTTGAGGTCGCGGCGCAGCCGCGCGTACTCAGCGAAGTCCCCGAGGTGGCAGGTCATGCCCTGCTCGTAGCCCTCCAGGCCCTCCTCGTTGCGCTGCACCTGCTTGGAGATCCCGACGACCGAGCGGTCGGCCTGGAACTGCGCGAAGGAGGTCTCCAGCAGCTCGCGCGAACGGTGCCGCCCGAACATCTGGACCAGGTTGACGGCCATGTTGTACGAGGGCTTGAAGCTGGAGCGCAGCGGATACGTACGGGTACCGGCGAGCCCGGCCAGACCCACCGGGTCCATGCCGCGCTGCCACAGGACCACCGCGTGGCCCTCGACGTCGATGCCGCGCCGCCCGGCCCGGCCGGTCAGCTGCGTGTACTCGCCGGGGGTGATGTCGGCGTGCTGCTCGCCGTTCCACTTGACCAGCTTCTCCAGGATCACCGTGCGCGCGGGCATGTTGATGCCGAGCGCCAGCGTCTCGGTCGCGAACACGGCCTTGACCAGGCCCCGGACGAAGAGCTCCTCCACGACCTCCTTGAAGGTCGGCAGCATGCCGGCGTGGTGCGCGGCGATGCCCCGCTCCAGGCCTTCGAGCCATTCGTAGTACCCGAGGACGTGCAGGTCCTCGGTGGGGATGGAGGCGGTCCGCTCCTCTACGATGCCGCGCACCTTCAGGCGCGCTTCCTCGTTGTTGAGCCGCAGGCCCGCGTACAGGCACTGCTGGACGGCGGCCTCGCAACCGGCGCGGCTGAAGATGAAGTTGATGGCGGGCAGCAGGTCGTCGTTGTCGAGGCGGGCGATCACCTCGGGACGGCTCGGCGTCCAGATCCGGCTGCGCGAGCGCCGCTCGCGCTCGCGGTCGGCCTCGCGGACCATCTTGCCGCGCCGCCGGTCCTTCGGGTTGTACGTGCGGCTGTTCTCCTCGCGCGCCATGCGCAGCAGATCGGGGTTGACCTCCCGGCGCGCGGAGCCGCGGCCGCCGTGGTCGGACTCCTCCTCGAAGAGGTCGTACACCCGCCGGCCGGCCATGACGTGCTGCCACAGCGGTACGGGCCGCTCCTCGGAGACGATCACGTCGGTGTCGCCGCGGACGGTGTCCAGCCAGTCGCCGAACTCCTCCGCGTTGGACACGGTGGCCGAGAGGGACACCAGGGTCACCGACTCGGGGAGGTGGATGATCACTTCCTCCCAGACGGCGCCGCGGAAGCGGTCGGAGAGGTAGTGCACCTCGTCCATCACGACGTAGCCGAGGCCGCGCAGCGCCTGGGAGCCCGCGTACAGCATGTTGCGGAGCACCTCGGTGGTCATGACGACCACGGGCGCGTCCCCGTTGACGCTGTTGTCGCCGGTCAGCAGGCCCACCTTGTCGGCGCCGTAGCGCTTGACGAGGTCGGCGAACTTCTGGTTCGACAGGGCCTTGATCGGCGTCGTGTAGAAGCACTTGCGGCCCTGCGCGAGCGCCAGGTGCACGGCGAACTCGCCGACGATGGTCTTGCCCGAGCCCGTCGGGGCGGCGACCAGCACGCCCTTGCCGGCCTCCAGTGCCTTGCAGGCCTCGACCTGGTACGGGTCCAGGTCGAATTCGTACATCTCGCGGAAGGGGGCCAGGGCAGAGGCCTCTTCCGCGGCGCGGATCCGGGCAGCGGCGTACCGCTCGGCGGGTGAGAGTTCTTCGGTCATCTTGTAGTCGAGCCTACCCGCCGCCTCTGACAACAGTCGCGATCTTTATTCAGGAGGCCTTTACCCCGAATCAGGGCATCAGAAGCCTCAGGGCGGCGGGTACGCACTCGGCGGTCACGGGCAGCGGCCCCATCGGCTCGCCGTCCGCGTAGGCGGTGCTCCCGGCCGCCTCCAGCGTCACCTTCCGGGCCCGGTGGACGGTCACCTTCGGGTGGCTGAGGTGGGTGCCCCGGTAGACGCGCGGGAACACCCGCAGGAGGGTGGCGCGGGTGCAGTCGCCGACCACCGTGATGTCGAAGAGCCCGTCGTCGGGCACCGCGTCCGCGCAGATGCGCATGCCGCCGCCGTACGAGGATCCGTTGCCCACCGCCACCAGCGTGGCCTCGGTCTCGATGACGGGGCCGTCGTCCAGGGTGATCCGGTACGGGAAGGGGCGGAAGGCGGCCAGCTCCGCGATCATGGCGAGGTCGTACTTGAAGCGCCCCGCGGGCAGCCGCATCCGGTTGCCCCGGTCGTTGACGCGCGAGTCGAAGCCGGAGCACAGCACCGTCCCGTACCAGGTCCCGGAGCCGGTCCCCTCGGCCCCCTCGGCCCGGTTGACGCGGCCCAGGTCGATCTCCCGGATCCGGCCCTCCTTGAGGGCCTCGCCGGCCAGCCGCCCGGCCTGCTCGGGATCCCGTACGGGCAGCCCCATGGCCCGCGCGAAGTCGTTCCCGGTGCCCACGGCGATCACGCCGAGCGGCACCAGCGTGCCCGCGAGGGCCTGGAGGGCGAGGGAGACCATCCCGTCGCCGCCGACGGCGAGCACCGCGCCGGTCCCCTCGCGGACGGCGGTGCGCAGCTGGGCCAGCGCGTCCCCGGCGTCCGCGCCGGAGACGGTCCGCACGCAGAAGCCGGCGGCCCGGAGCGCGGAAGCGGCCGGCTGCGCGACCCGCGCGCCCCGGCCGCGTCCCGCGGTGGGATTGACGAAGAGGGTGATCTCAGCGCTCACCCGCCGGAATCTACCGGTCAGGTCGCGTCGTCGTAACCGTTGATCCGCTGGCGCCCGCCGTCGTCCTGTCCGGGCAGCGCGTTCGGGGCCGGTACGGATTCGACGCCGCCGATCGGCGCGGGGGTGAGGTCCAGGTCGGAGGCCTCGTCGTCGTCGAGACCGGCGTCGGGGTTGGCACGGCTGCGACGGCGGTCGTTGAGCAGACAGATCCCGAGGGCCAGGAAGTACAGGGCGACGATCGGGGAGGCCAGCGTCAGCATGGTGAGCGGGTCGCCGGTCGGGGTGGCGAAGGCCGCGAAGATCGTGATGCCGAGGACCATGGCCCGCCACCAGCTGCCCAGCCGCTTGGCGCTGAGCACTCCCGTGAAGTTCAGCAGGACCAGCATCAGCGGCAGCTCGAACGCGAGGCCGAAGACCACGACCATGCGCGTGACCAGGTCGAGGTAGTCGTCGACCGGGAGCAGGTTCTTGACGTGGTCGGGGGTGAAGCCGAGGAGGATCTCCGCGGTCTGCGGCAGGATCTTGTACGCGAGCACCGCGCCGGCGAGGAACAGCGGAGCGCCGACCGCGACGAAGCTCAGCGCGTACTTCTTCTCGTTCTTGTGCAGGCCGGGGGCGGCGAAGGCCCACAGCTGGTACAGCCAGACCGGGGCGGAGAACACGACGCCCGCGGAGAGTCCGACCTTGAGCGCGATGGAGAAGGGCGCGGTCAGGCCGTTCGTCGTCATCTCGGCGCAGGGCGCGCCGTTGCGCTGGAGGGTCGCGCCGGGGGTACAGCCGACCGAGGAGAGCATCGGCTCCAGCAGGAAGTCGATGATCGGCCTGTAGTAGTAGGCCGCGACGACGGTGATCACCACGATCGCCAGGACCGACTTCAGCAGGCGGTTACGCAGCTCACGCAGGTGTTCGACCAGAGGCATACGCCCTTCGGCGTCCTTCACCTTCTGGACCTTCTGGTCCTGCTTCCCCTGCTTGCGGGCAGACTTGAGCAACCCACGTCCCTTGTCTCGTTGCAGATGACTGGCGTGACCTCGGCCGTGTGGCCGGGCCGGGGTCAGCCCTGGGTGGTGCGGTTCGGCTCGCTGACGGGCCGCGAGCTGGTCACGTCACCGGGCGCGGCCTGGATGGTGCGCGGGGCGACGGGCTGCTGCGGGGCCTGGTCGGCGACCGGAGCGGCGGCGGCGTCCTCCGCCTCGCCGTCCTTCTTCATCGCCTTGGCCTCGCTCTTGAGGATGCGCGCCGACTTGCCCAGGGAGCGGGCCATCTCGGGGAGCTTCTTGGCGCCGAACAGCAGCACGATGACAGCGATGATCAGAAGGATCTCAAGGGGCTTCAGATTGCCGATCATGTGTGTCTTCCTTCTCACCGAAACGGCTGGTTGTGGAGGCGGCGGCGGCCGGGGATGGTGATCCTGTGACCGCCTTGCAAAGGATCGTAACCCCCAGGGGTTAACGTCCGGCAATCCCCTCGGGTACCGCAGGGGTTCGAGCGTACGGCCCCGGCCTTGCGGTTTCTACGGTCGTACGGCGTTGCCCGCCCGCGCCAGATCGGCCGCGGCGCGCTCCAGGTCACCGGAGGCGTCGGTGATCCGGCGGCTGGCGTCGGCGACCTGTCCGGACAGCCTCCGCACCTCCAGCCAGACCCGCAGGGCCAGGACGGAGAGGACGGCGACCCCCAGGAACCCGAGGGCAATTGCGAGCATCGGCCAGAGCATGGGACCGAGCCTAGGCCACCGGCCCCCTCAGACGCTGCGCAGGGTGCTCACGCCGCCACCGGTCAGCAGTTCCACGATCCGCTCACCCGCCGGTTTCCGGACAGCCACCCCGCACTCGGGACAGGTGAAGGAGTAGAACGTGGTGCGCCTGCTGCCGCCGATCACCAGGCGCAGCGCGCCCGCCGCGAGCTCGAAGCGGCCCCGGCAGTCGGGACAGCCCGCCTTGAAGGTGACGGGCCCCGCCGGCTGCCCCGCACCGGCCGCGCCCCGGCCGGCCGCACCCCGGTCCGCGGTCCCGCTGCCGGCCGCCCCCCTGGCGGCCGTCAGCCCCGGCGTCCCGTCCGTCGGCGACATCACTCGGCGCTCCCCTCGGCCCAGCTCTCCGTAACCAGCCCAGCTCTTCGTGTCCGCCCCGCCGCGCGGCCGGCGGCCGCCCACGGCAAGGGCTCAGACCTGTTCCCCGTACCCGGCGAGCGCCTCGCGCGCCGCCTGCCGGGCAGCGTCCGCCAGCTCCACCGGCGCCACGATCCGCCCCTCCCGGCCCAGCCGCAGCGCGAGCCGGCGCAGCGAGGCCGGGTCCGGGCTGCGCAGCGTGATCCGCAGGCCGCCCTCCGCGAGCTCCTCCGCGCTGTCGTGGGGGTAGTACTCGGCGACCCAGCGGCCGCCGGGGCCCACCTCGACCACGACCTCCGGGTCCTCGGCGGCCGGCTGGACCAGCCCCTCGGACAGGTCGCGCGGCTCGATCGCGGGCGGCTCGGCCCGCTCGTCGAGCAGCCGGATTTCAGCCACCCGGTCCAGGCGGAAGGTGCGCCGCGCCTCGGAGAGGTGGCACCACCCCTCCAGGTACGTGTGACCCACGGTGAACAGCCGGATCGGGTCGACGGTGCGCTCGGTGAGCTCGTCGCGCGCGGGCGAGTAGTAGCGCAGCCACAGCCGCCGCCGCTCCGAGATGGCCCGGTCCACGTCCGCGAAGACCCCGCCCTCGGCCTCGAAGGTCACCGACAGCCGGGAGCTGGCCCCGGCCGCCTCCCCGGCGGCCGCCTCCAGCTTCGCGGTCGCCCGCAGCAGCGCGTCCCGGTCGCTCTCGCGCAGCCCGGGCAGCGTCGCCACCGCGCGGGCGGCCACCAGCAGCGCGGTCGCCTCGTCGGCCGCCAGCCGCAGCGGCTCCGCGGTGGACTCCCCCGAGGCGTCGGGGTTGCGCCACCAGATGCGCTCCCCGTCGGTGTCGATGTCGAGCAGGTCACCGCCGCGGAAGCTGGTCCCGCACATGGGCAGCACGTCGAGGTCCGAGATCAGCTCGTCCTCGGTGATCCCGAAGGCGCGCGCCACGTCGGCGACGTGCGCCCCGGGCCGCTCGCGCAGATAGGTCACCAAGGACAGCATCCGGCGGGTCTGGTCAATGGCGTTCGCGGCCATGCTGGTACGTCTCCCCCTCAGGGCGTAACTAACGGATCTTGCGCGGTCGGTCGGGTCAGCCCTTGGCGACGGCGCGCAGCCGGTCGACCACGTCCGCCCGCAGACCGGCCGGCTCCAGGACCACCACGTCCGGCCCGAACTCCACCAGCCAGGCGTCCAGCCCGTGCCCGTACGGGATCTCCAGCTCGTCCCAGCCGTCCCCGCACTCGCGCACGGCGGTGGCCTTGGCCCGCAGCGGGTACCCCGCCCCGGCGCGCAGCCGGATCAGCGCGGAGCGGTCCGCGCCCTCCCCGGCCCAGCTCGCCACGGTCTCCCGTACGGTCACCACGTCCGGGACCTCGGCGGTGTACTTCGCCGCCCGCGAGCGGACCTTGCCGGTGATCCGGGAGAGCCGGAACACCCGCTCCGCCCCGCGGTCGCGGTCGAACCCGGCCAGGTACCAGTGGCCGCGCCAGCACTCCAGCGCCCACGGCTCGACCTGCCGCGCCTCCGGCCGCGCGGCCGTGGACTTGCGGTAGTCGAACACCACTGGCCGGCGGTCCCGGCAGGCCAGCATCAGCGGCTCGAACGCCGCCTCGTGGACCGGGATGCGCGGCTCGATGGCACTGTGCTGGCCCTCGTACGGGTCCCCCGCCTCCGGCATCCCGCCCGCGCGCAGCTTCTGCAGGGCGCCGCTGGCCGCGCCCGCCAGCCGGGCCTGCTGCCAGACCTTGGCCGCCAGCCCCAGGGCCGCGGCCTCCTCGGCGTCCAGCGAGACGGGCGGCAGCCGGTTGCTGTCCCGGCGCGCCAGGTAGCCGGTCTCGCCGTCCAGGTTCTCCACCGTCTCGATGACCAGGCCCAGTTCGCGCAGGTCGTCCTTGTCCCGCTCGAACATGCGGTTGAAGGACTCGTCGTTGCCGGCTTCCAGGTAGGCCTCGATGGAGCCGCGCAGCTCCCGCTTGCTGAGCGGCCGGCGGGTCCCCAGCAGACACAGCGCCAGATTCATCAGCCGCTCGGCCTTGGCAATCGCCATCGACGCCCTTCCGCCCTTCTCGACGTACACCCGAATGGACACACTCGTGACCGTTGACCGTACCGCCCCGGCGGTCGGGGACAAAAGCGAGGGCCCCCGCCTCACGGCAGGGGCCCCACGGCTGTCACAGCGCGACGGTCAGGCCGCCATCAGGTCGCAGACGAAGATCAGCGTCTCGCCCGGGGCGATCGCGTTGCCCGCGCCGCGGTCGCCGTAGGCGAGGTGCGCGGGGATCGTCAGCTTGCGGCGGCCGCCGACCTTCATGCCCTGGACACCCTTGTCCCAGCCGGCGATGACCTGGCCGACACCGAGCTGGAACTGCAGCGCGGAGCCGCGGTTCCAGGAGGCGTCGAACTCCTCGCCGGTGGAGAAGGCCACGCCCACGTAGTGGACGGAGACCTTGGAACCGGCCTTGGCCTCGGCGCCGTCGCCCAGCCAGATGTCCTCGATCACGAGGTCGGCGGGAACCGGGCCCTCGGGGAAGTCGATCTCGGGCTTTTCGAGCTTGTCGCTCACGGAACTGCTCCTCATACGTACGAACCGGTCAAGTGGAACGGAACAGTCTTACACTGCTCCGACGATGTCGACGACGAACACCAGGGTGGAGTTGGCCGGCAGGTCCTCACCCTTGGCCTGGTCCTTGTACGCCTGCCCCGGCGGGATCACCAGCAGCACGCGGCTGCCGACCTTCTTGCCCACCAGGCCCTTGTCCCAACCCTCGATGACCTGACCCTCACCGATCTTCGTCGAGAACGGGGCGCCGGTCTTCCAGGACGTGTCGAACAGCTTCGCCGCGTCCTTGCCCTGGTTCGGCGCCCACGCCGCGCCGCTGTACTGCATGTACACGGTCTGGCCGTTCTTGACCTCCGGGCCCTTGCCCTCGATCAGGACCTTGTCGACCAGCTCCTTCGGAGGGTCGTTCTTCGGGACCGTGATCGTGGCGGCCTCGTCCTTGTCCGCCTTCACCTGCGGCAGCTCCGACGGGATCGGCGCCTGCGTGCCCTCGGCCTTCTTCGGCATGACCGAGTCCAGGTCCAGGACGAAGATCAGGTTGTCGGTCGGGCCGACACCCAGCTGCGGCTGGCCCTGCGCACCGAACGCGGCCGCCGGCGGCGCGACGACCAGCACCCGGCTGCCGATCTTCTTGCCCAGCACCGCCTCGCTGAACATCGGGACGATCGTCGGCGAACCGGCCGGGACGACGAGCGGCGAGCCGTCCTTGTCGTAGGACCCGGCCAGCTCCTTGCCGTCCTTCCAGATCTTGCCCGTGTACTTCGTGACGACGAGATCGTCCTTCTTGACCTCGGGGCCCGTGCCCTCCTTGAGCGTGTTCACCACGAACTTGCCGCTCGGCTCGCCCTTCGGCGCGGTGATCTCCGCCTTCTGGCCCACCTCGCCCTTCACCGTCGGCATCGGGTCGGCGGACGCGACCGCCTTCGGCACGTCGGGCTGGGAGGGGCTGGCCGACGGGGACGCGTCCTTCTTCTTCCCGGAGTCGTCGCCCCCTCCGCAGGCCGCGGTGAGCATCAGAGCCGGCACGATGAGCGCGGCAGCAAGTCGGCGTCGCACAGTGGTCCTCAGGGTCGCTGGAATGGTCCGTCCTAGCGGCCCACTCTACGGCCAACCCCCTCACCGACAAGGCCGTGGCGTGCGAAAAGCCCCGTACACCACCGTGCACGGGGCCCTTCCACACCACGGCCCGACGCGGCATCACATGCCGGCGATGAGCTTCTCCACCCGGTCGTCCACCGACCGGAACGGGTCCTTGCACAGCACCGTGCGCTGCGCCTGGTCATTCAGCTTCAGGTGCACCCAGTCCACCGTGAAGTCCCGGCGCTGCTCCTGCGCCCGGCGGATGAAGTCACCGCGCAACCGCGCCCGGGTCGTCTGCGGGGGCACCGATTTGCCCTCGAAGATCTTCAGGTCGTTGCAGATCCGCGCCGCCTGCCCCTTGCGCTCCAGCAGGTAGTACAGACCGCGCCGGCGGTGGATGTCGTGATAGGCGAGGTCTATCTGGGCGACCCGCGGATTCGACATCGTCATGTCGTGCTTGGCCCGGTACCGCTCGATCAGCTGGTACTTCATGACCCAGTCGATCTCCGTGCCGATCCGGTCCAGGTCCTCCGACTCGATCGAGTCGAGGGTACGGCCCCACAGCTCCAGCACCTGGTCCACGACACCCGTACGGATGCCCCGGCGCTCGGCGAAGTCCACCGCCTTGTCGTAGTACTCCCGCTGGATCTCCAGCGCCGAGGCCTCCCGGCCACTGGCGAGACGCACCTTGCGCTGGCCCGTGATGTCGTGACTGACCTCACGGATCGCCCGGATCGGGTTCTCCAGGGTCAGGTCCCGCATCACCGTGCCCGCCTCGATCATGCGCAGCACCAGGTCGGTGGCACCGACCTTCAGCAGCATGGTCGTCTCGGACATGTTCGAGTCGCCGACGATCACGTGCAGACGCCGGTAGCGCTCCGCGTCCGCATGCGGCTCGTCCCGCGTGTTGATGATCGGCCGGGACCGGGTCGTCGCCGAGCTGACGCCCTCCCAGATGTGCTCCGCCCGCTGGCTGACGCAGTAGACCGCGCCCCGCGGAGTCTGCAGCACCTTGCCCGCGCCGCAGATCAGCTGCCGCGTGACAAGGAACGGAATGAGGATGTCCGCCAGGCGGGAGAATTCTCCGTGCCGCGCCACGAGGTAGTTCTCGTGGCAGCCGTACGAATTGCCCGCCGAGTCGGTGTTGTTCTTGAAGAGGTAGACGTCGCCCGCGATTCCCTCCTCGTGCAGGCGGCGTTCGGCGTCGACGAGCAGGCCTTCGAGAATGCGCTCGCCGGCCTTGTCGTGAGTGACCAGTTCGGTCAGGTTGTCGCATTCCGGTGTCGCGTATTCCGGATGCGAACCCACGTCGAGGTAGAGGCGGGCGCCGTTCCGCAGGAAGACATTGCTGCTGCGGCCCCATGACACAACACGGCGGAAGAGGTAGCGCGCCACTTCGTCAGGAGACAGTCGGCGCTGTCCCCTGAACGTGCACGTGACGCCGTACTCGTTCTCCAGCCCGAAAATGCGGCGGTCCATGACTGAACATTACGCCTTCTGCCCTCTTCTGAAACCGGGTTCGCGGGCGCGGTTCGATCAGATTCCCCACGAGCAGGCGAGAACCCGCCGGAACAGCACCGGAAAGCCGCCGCGACACGCACGGTTCGACACCTGTGCATACCCGGCCGGCCCCCCGCCGAAAACCCCTCCCCCGCCTCAGCCCTGACCCGCGGGGACATCCGCCGGCGCGGGCGCCGCACCGGAACCCGCCACCGCCCGCCCCGCGGCCGCCACCGCCAGCACCCGCTGAGTGGCCATCAGGACCAGCAGCGCCGCCGCCCCGCCGACACTCGCCACCCCGAAGCCCGCCGCCGTACCGCCCAGTTCCACCGCGGGCCCCGCAGCCGCCGTACCGATCGCCGCACCCACCCCGAAGAACGTCACCAGCCAGGAGAACGCCTCCGTCACCGTGCCCGCCGGAGCGTGCCGGTCCACCACGATGAACGCGCACGCGATCGCCGGAGCCAGGAACACCCCCGCCAGCGCCGCCAGCGCCGTCATCGCCACCGGCCCCGGCACCAGCATCAGCGGCAGATAACACACCGCCAGCAACGCCACCAGCAGCCGCAGCCGCCGCTCCGGCGCCCCCGCCCACTGCCGGGCGCCGTACGCCACACCGCCGACCAGCGCGCCCAGACCCAGCGCCGCCATCAGCCACCCGTACACCGCCTGACCCCCGTGGTCATCGGCGTACGCCACCCCCGCCACCGTGATCGAACCCAGCGCCGTCCCCACGAAGAAGAACGCCCCCAGCAGCGCCAGCAGACCCCGCGAACGCAGCGCCCCCAGCCAGTGCGCCTCGCGCGGCGCCGACCGCCACGCCCGCGAAGGCTCCGAAACCACCACCGACAGCGCGCCCAGCACCCCGATCGCGTTCAGCGCCAGCAGCGCCCCGGCCGGCGACCACACCGCGACGAACAGCGTCACCAGCAGCGGGCCCACCGTGAACATGACCTCCTGCGCCACCGCGTCCATCGCGTACGCCTGGTGCACCCGCTCCTCACGGCCGCCCAGCACGCTCGGCCACAGCGCCCGCAGCCCGCCCTCCAGCGGCGGCGTGAACAGCCCCGCGATCACCACGGCCGCGTACGCCACCGCGACCGACCCGGTGCCCGACAGCGCCAGCCACACCATGCCCAGCGCCGAGACCAGCGCCGCCGGCAGCTGCACCCGCGGCTGCCCGTACAGGTCCACGGCCCGCCCCAGCAGCGGCTGACCCACCGCGTTGGCCACCCCGTACGCGGCGGCCAGCGCCCCCGCGAGGCTGTAGCTGCCGCCCTCGGCCCGAGTGAACAGCACGATCGCGATCGGCGCGGTGCCGTTCGGCAGCCGGCCGATCAGCGTGCCCACCAGCAGCCTCGCGGCGTGCCGGGTCCTGAGCAGTTCCGCGTATCCCGCGGCCATGTCCGCCCCCTTCTGCCCGGATCCCACCGGGGTAATACGTATAACTTGACTCGTCATACGTACCATGTCCGCAACACGGGGGTCCACCCCGCACACCCCGCCCCACCCCGCGACCTCGCACTTCAGGAGCCCCCTGTGACGAGACCCACCAGCCGCGACGTCGCCACCGCCGCCGGAGTCTCCCAGGCCACCGTCTCCCTCGTCCTCGGCGACAAATGGCGCGGCCGCGTCTCCGAACGCACCGCCGCCCTCGTCCGCGAAGCCGCCACCCGCCTCGGCTACCGCCCCAACCTCGCCGCCCGCAACCTCCGCCTCGGCAGCACCCGCACCGCCCTCCTCGTCGTCCCCGCCCTCACCAACGAATTCTTCGCCCGCGTCTACACCGGCGCCGCCCGCATCGCCGCCGAACACGGCTTCGGCGTCGTCCTCTACCCCTCCCCCGACGGCACCGGCCCCGCCCGCGACCCCTTCGCCTCCGCCCGCGCCGCCCTCGACGGAGTCATCGCCTCCTCCATGGCCGCAGGCGCCCTCGACGCCATCGGCGGCGCCGGCCTCCCCCTCGTCATGCTCGACAGCGACCCCACCGCCGGCCGCGCCGCCGCCCACGTCAACCTCGCCATGGCCGACGGCATGCGCCAGACCGCCGAACACCTCCTCGGCCTCGGCCACCGACGCGTCCTCCACCTCGCCTCCGCCGTCGACACCTGGACCTTCGACATCCGCGCCGAAGCCCTGGCAGCCCTCCTCGGCCCCCACGCCGAACTGCGCACCACCCGGTCCACCCTCACCGTGGACGGCGCCCGTACGGCCACCGAGAGGGCCCTGACGGTCCCCCACGACCGCCCCACCGCCATCGTCTGCGACGACGACATCCTCGCCGCCGGCGCCTGCAAGGCCGCCCGCCGCCTCGGCCTGCGCATCCCCGAAGACCTCTCCGTCACCGGCTTCGACGACCTCGCCCTCGCCACCGCCGTCGACCCCGAACTCACCACCGTCCACCTCCCCGCCGAACGCGTCGGAGAACAGGGCATGACCGCCCTCCTCTCCGTCCTCGACGGCACCCCCTGGACCGCCCCCGACATCCCCGTCCACCTCGTCGTCCGCGACTCCACCGGCCCCGCACCCGCCTGAGACCCGGCCCCCCAAAACGCGAAAAGGCCCCGACCCGCCCCCACAGGGACAGGCCGGGGCACTCCCCGTACGACGACCTACTCGGAATCCTCGGGCTCTTCGTCATTCGACACGGCATCCGCCTGAGCCGCCGCCGGAACATCCGCCTCCAGCAACCGCGCCAGCTGCCGCCCACGGATCCGCTTGAACTTCCGCTGCTGCGCCCGCGTCCGGTCCAGCACCGCGACCTCCAGCCGCTCCGCCGGAATCGCCTTGTCCGCACCGTTCGCCTGGCTCGACAGCGCCTGCACCGCCAGCTTCAGCGCCTCGGACAGGGTCATCCCGTCCTGGTGCCGCTGATCAAGGAACGTACTGATCTGCTCCGCGTTCCCGCCCACCGCGACCGAGCCGTGCTCGTCCACGATCGAACCGTCGTGCGGCAGCCGGTAGATCTGGTCACCCGCGGCGGTCGTACCGACCTCCGCCACCACCAGCTCCACCTCGTACGGCTTCTCGCCCGCGCTGGAGAAGATCGTGCCCAGCGTCTGCGCGTACACGTTCGCCAGCCCACGGGCCGTCACATCGTCACGGTCGTAGGTGTATCCGCGCAGATCCGCGTAGCGCACACCACCGATCCGCAGGTTCTCGTACTCGTTGTACTTGCCGGCGGCCGCGAAGCCGATCCGGTCGTAGATCTCGCTGAACTTGTGCAGGGCGCGGGACGGGTTCTCGCCGACGAACACGATGCCGTCGGCATACTGCAGCACGACAAGGCTGCGACCGCGGGCGATGCCCTTCCGGGCGTATTCCGCCCGGTCGGCCATGGCCTGCTGGGGTGAGACGTAGAACGGAGTCGACACCGGCTGTCCGTCCCTTTCTTCTGGGGCCTACAGGGCGACGGATGGTCAGAGCAGGGCGGCGCGCGGGCCGTCCGGCTGCTCCAGGCGACGGTTGGTGACCGTCCGGGCGAGCTCCTGCGACTCCTCGTCGCTGAGCCTGCGGAATCCCTCGTCCGTAATGACGGTGACGATCGGGTAGATGTGGCGGTAGAGGTCCGGGCCACCGGTCGCCGAGTCGTCGTCGGCCGCGTCGTACAGCGCCTGCACGACCAGGGTGGTGGCCTGCTCCTCCGTCAGGTCGGGACGGTAGAGCTTCTTCATGGAGCCGCGCGCGAAGATCGAGCCGGAACCGGTGGCGGCGAAGCCGTGCTCCTCGGAGCGGCCGCCGGTCACGTCGTAGGAGAAGATCCGGCCCTTCTCCTTGCCCTCGTCCCAGCCGGCGAACAGCGGCACGACCGCCAGCCCCTGCATCGCCATCCCGAGATTGCTCCGGATCATGGTGGACAGCCGGTTCGCCTTGCCCTCCAGGCTCAGCGTCGCCCCCTCCACCTTCTCGAAGTGCTCCAGCTCCAGCTGGAACAGCTTCACCATCTCCACGGCCAGGCCGGCCGTACCGGCGATTCCCACCGCGGAGTACTCGTCGGCGGGGAACACCTTCTCGATGTCCCGCTGCGCGATCATGTTCCCCATGGTCGCCCGCCGGTCACCGGCGAGCACGACCCCGCCGGGGAAGGTGGTGGCGACGATGGTCGTCCCGTGCGGCGCCTCGATGACACCCTCGGGCAGCTTCCGGTTCCCCGGCAGTAGCTCGGGCGAGTGCGCCCCGAGGAAGTCCATGAAGGACGAGGACCCCGGCGTCAGGAAGGCTGCCGGTAGACGCCCTGTGCCACGATTGTTGGCTTCCACGCGTGTCCCTCCAGGTATGAGATGGCCCGACGCAGAGTGTCGGGATCGTCTCCCAACTTGCCGATGGCCGAGTTGCAGTTGAAGCACAGTACGCCTCGGACCATACCCGTCTCGTGGCAATGATCCACATGCACGGCCGGAGCCTTCAGGCAGATACAACAAAGCCCGCCCTGAGCTGCAATCATTTCGTCCCGCTCAGCTTCTGTCATGCCGTACGCGCGCTTGAGATGTCCCACCCGGCTTTCGATGGCCCGGCACGCCTTGCAGCATGTCGACAAGCCGTCCGACGCCGTCTTGTTCCGATCCCATTCGGTGTGAGGTTTAATCTCCCCGCACCGCCGGCAGTACTTGTGCCCTGCGGGGGCTTCGACACGGGGACGCACATTCTTCCCCTTGGCTTTCTGGCGCTGCTGGTGATATTCGGCTGCGCACGGCCTGCAGTAGCACTGCAGGCCGTCACGCATGGCCTTGTTTGAGGCGAACGCCTCAAGCGGCTTGAGTAAGCCACATCGCGGACACTGCTTCTCCGCCCCCGACACTCACCCTCCCCAGCGAGCTATCACCTTCGATTCGAAGGCAGAATCACTCGCCACCCTTCTGAACGAAGGAGCGCACGAAATCCTCGGCGTTTTCCTCGAGCACATCATCGATTTCATCGAGGACGGAGTCGACGTCGTCGGAGAGCTTTTCCTGTCGTTCCTTGAGGTCGGAGCTCGCCTCGGCGGTCGTCTCCTCGACCTCCTCGGTCGAGCGCGTCGCCTTCTGCTGTCCGCCGCCGGTGTCCTTGGTCGCCATGTCTACCTCACCCCGCTCGGTTCGCACGCTCATGTCGAGAGACCCCGGGTTCGGGATCTCCCAAGATCAGACCCTACGCCGGACCCTACAAGGAGGGTCCGGCATTCGTCCCCGCACTTTCACAACGCGGGTGTCTTCATGATTCCCGGACCGGGGCCTTTTCAGCCCCCGCCCGGGATTCGGAATGGGCTCAGTTTCCGGACAGGACCCGGACCAGGTCCTCCGCCGTGCGGCAGCGGTCCAGGAGCTCCTTCACGTGGTTGCGGGTGCCCCGCAGCGGCTCCAGCGTCGGCACCCGCTGGAGCGAGTCGCGGCCCGGGAGGTCGAAGATCACCGAGTCCCACGAGGCCGCCGCCACGTCGTCCGCGTACTGCTCCAGGCACCGGCCCCGGAAGTACGCCCTTGTGTCCTCCGGAGGCTTGCTCACGGCCCGCTCGACCGCCGCCTCGTCCACCAGCCGCTTCATCTTGCCGCGGGCCACCAGACGGTTGTACAGCCCCTTCTCGGGCCGTACGTCCGCGTACTGGAGGTCGACCAGGTGCAGCCGCGCCGCGTCCCAGTCCAGGCCGTCCCGCCGGCGGTAGCCCTCCAGGATCTCCCGCTTCGCGATCCAGTCCAGCTCCCCCGAAAGGCTCATCGGGTCGCTCTCCAGCCGGCCCAGCACGTCCTCCCACCGGGCGAGGACGTCCTTGGTCTGGTCGTCCGCGTCGGCCCCGAAGCGCTCGTCCACGTACTTCCTGGCCAGCTCGAAGTACTCCATCTGGAGTTGTACGGCGGTCAGCGTGCGACCGCTGCGGAGCGTGATCAGGTGGTGCAGGTCGGGGTCGTGGGAGACCTGGTGCAGGGTGCGCACCGGCTGGTCCACGGCGAGGTCCACGCTGATGAACTGGTCTTCGATCATGGAGAGGACCAGCGCCGTCGTGCCGAGCTTCAGGTACGTCGAGATCTCGGAGAGGTTGGCGTCGCCGATGATCACGTGGAGCCGGCGGTACTTCTCGGCGTCGGAGTGGGGTTCGTCGCGGGTGTTGATGATGGGGCGCTTGAGGGTGGTCTCCAGGCCGACCTCGACCTCGAAGTAGTCGGCGCGCTGGCTGATCTGGAAGCCGTGCTCGCGTCCGTCCTGTCCGATGCCGATGCGGCCCGCTCCGGTGACGACCTGGCGCGAGACGAAGAAGGGGGTCAGGTGGCGCACGATCTCCGAGAAGGGGGTTTCCCGCTTCATCAGGTAGTTCTCGTGCGTGCCGTAGGAGGCGCCCTTGTTGTCGGTGTTGTTCTTGTAGAGGTGGATCGGCTGGGCGCCGGGCAGCTGGGCGGCGCGGACGGCCGCCTCGGCCATGATCCGTTCGCCGGCCTTGTCCCAGAGCACGGCGTCGAGCGGATTGGTGATCTCCGGCGAGCTGTACTCGGGGTGCGCGTGGTCGACGTAGAGCCGTGCGCCGTTGGTGAGGATGACGTTGGCGAGGCCGATGTCCTCGTCGGTGAGCTGGCTGTTGTCGGCGGCCTCGCGGGCGAGGTCGAAGCCGCGGGCGTCCCGCAGCGGATTCTCCTCCTCGAAGTCCCAGCGGGCGCGTCGCGCCCGGTGCATCGCCGCCGCGTAGGCGTTGACGATCTGGGACGAGGTGAGCATGGCATTGGCGTTCGGGTGCCCGGGGACGGAGATCCCGTACTCCGTCTCGATCCCCATTACTCGCCGTACGGTCATGCGGCCCTCCTTGCCCGGCGGCGCTCCCGTTCGGGAGCGGCGCTCAAGTACCGCTGGTGCTCCGGTGCGTGCTGTGCGGTGCCCGTCCCCGCACTGCGCGACCGGCGGTACGGAAGAGCCTAGAACCACTCCGCGCTGGTGGGGAGATCATTTCAGTCATTGACTTTTCCCGTCTCCGGCTGAAATGCGGTCGGTAAAGCAGTCGGCTGCGGGTGCCCTGTGAGGGCATCCGCAGCCGCCCCGCTTTGTCAGAGGTACTGACCGGTGTTTGCCACCGTGTCGATGGAGCGTCCGGTGTCTGCGCCTTGCTTTCCGGTGACGAGGGTTCGGATGAATACGATCCGCTCGCCCTTCTTTCCGGAGATTCGGGCCCAGTCGTCGGGGTTGGTGGTGTTGGGCAGGTCCTCGTTCTCCTTGAACTCGTCCACGCAAGCCTGGAGGAGGTGGGAGACGCGCAGGCCCTTCTGGTTGTGTTCGAGGAAGGCCTTGATGGCCATCTTCTTGGCACGGTCGACGATGTTCTGGATCATCGCGCCCGAGTTGAAGTCCTTGAAGTAGAGGACTTCCTTGTCGCCGTTGGCGTACGTGACCTCGAGGAAGCGGTTTTCCTCGGTTTCGGCGTACATCTGCTCGACGACCGTCTGGATCATGCTGTGGACGGTGCCGGCCGTGGAGCCCTGGTGTTCGGACAGGTCGTCCGAGTGGAGGGGCAGCGAGGCCTTGAGGTACTTGGCGAAGATGTCCTTCGCCGCCTCGGCGTCCGGGCGCTCGATCTTGATCTTCACGTCGAGCCGGCCGGGGCGCAGGATGGCCGGGTCGATCATGTCCTCGCGGTTGGAGGCGCCGATGACGATGACGTTCTCCAGGCCTTCCACGCCGTCGATCTCGGCGAGCAGCTGGGGGACGATGGTGTTCTCCACGTCCGAGCTGACTCCGGATCCGCGGGTGCGGAAGAGGGATTCCATCTCGTCGAAGAAGACGATGACGGGGGTGCCCTCGCTGGCCTTCTCCCGGGCGCGCTGGAAGACGAGGCGGATGTGGCGCTCGGTCTCGCCGACGTACTTGTTGAGGAGTTCGGGGCCCTTGATGTTCAGGAAGTAGGACTTCCCGGCGGGCTGGCCGGTGACCTCGGCGACCTTCTTGGCAAGGGAGTTGGCGACGGCCTTGGCGATGAGCGTCTTGCCGCATCCGGGCGGGCCGTAGAGCAGGATGCCCTTCGGGGGCCGCAGTTCGTGTTCCTTGAAGAGGTCGGGGTAGAGGTAGGGGAGCTCGACGGCGTCGCGGATCAGCTCGATCTGGTCGCCCAGGCCGCCGATCTTGTCGTAGTCGATGTCCGGGACCTCTTCGAGGACGAGTTCCTCGACCTCGCTCTTGGGGACCACTTCGTAGACGTAGCCGGAGCGGGGTTCGAGCAGCAGGGCGTCGCCGGGGCGGATGGTGATGTCCAGGAGCGGCTCGGCGAGCCTCACCACCCTTTCCTCGTCGGTGTGCCCGACGACCAGGGCGCGCTCGCCGTCTTCAAGGATTTCCTTGAGGGTGACGATGTCCCCGGCCCGCTCGTACTCCATGGCCTCGACCACGTTGAGCGCTTCGTTGAGCATGACCTCCTGGCCGCGCCGGAGGTCTTCCGGCTCGACGCTGGGGCTGACGTTCACGCGGAGCTTTCGGCCGCCGGTGAAGATGTCGACGGTGCCGTCCTCGTTCGCCTGAAGAAAGACACCGAAACCGGCCGGCGGCTGTGCGAGCCGGTCGACTTCTTCCTTGAGGGCCACGATCTGGTCGCGGGCCTCACGGAGGGTATTCGCCAGTCGTTCGTTTTGCGCGGAGACGCCGGCCAGATTCGTCTGGAGCTCGACGATCCGCTCTTCGAGAATCCTCGTGTGTCGCGGAGAGTCGGCGAGCTTGCGTCGCAGGACGGCGATTTCCTGCTCGAGATAGGCAACCTGGCCAGCGGGGTCCTCAGACCCTCGCCCGGGCCGGATGCCGCGGTTGATGTCGTCGTCGTGGGCTGCCACGGTCCTCACCTCCTCCAAGGGGAGCTGGACGCTTCCTGACCCTACCTGGGCTGGTGGTGATTGAAACCCCTAGATCACAAAGACGGTAGAGGTGTGTCCGATCTTCACCCTTGCGTACTCCCTCACGCCAAGGAAATACCCACCCATCAACATCGGAAAGCAGGCGGTTGTAAGGTCGAACTGTTCAACACCCGTCAGCGCTCGTGCGACTTGCCTTGAGTCGCGGCCGGGACGGGTCACTCAGCGCAGGGAACGGCAGGAGATATGACCGTGCAGCAGGAGGCTCCCACGGGCGGCGCCGGTGGGACCGGTGAGCCGCTTGAGGTCTGGATCGACCAGGACCTCTGCACCGGGGACGGCATCTGCGTGCAGTACGCCCCGGAGGTGTTCGAGCTGGACATCGATGGTCTGGCCTATGTGAAGAGCCCCGAGGACGAGCTTCTGGTGGAGGCGGGGGCGACCACTCCGGTTCCTCTGACGCTGCTCCAGGACGTGGTGGACTCCGCCAAGGAATGCCCGGGTGACTGTATTCACGTAAGGCGCGTTTCGGACAGGGTCGAGGTCTTCGGTCCCGACGCCGAGTAATGGCCTTGTGACGCTTCAAACCCGTGTGGGGGCCGAGTCCGTCAGCTCCTGGCGGAATTTCCCGTCGCTCCAGCGCCACTTGGCGAGGTGTTTCGTGTCGGGGCTGAAGCGCGGTATGTCCGGCGAGGAGTAGCCGAGGAGGCTCGCGGTGACGGCCCCGTCGCGGACGGTGAGGTCGCTGACGGTCTGTCGCCGGGCGGTGTCGAGGAGGGTGGCGACGACGCGGGGCCGGGCGCCCTCGCCCCGGTCGCGGGTCACCACGTAGAGCGCGTGGGGCGGGGTCCCGGAGCCGGCGTCGCAGCGGACGGCGGCGACGGTCTCGGGGCGGCCGTCGCCGTCGAGGTCGCCCTGGGCGGTGTCGGTGACGATCTGCGGGGCGCCGTTGCAGTCGAGGGGGTACGTGAGCGCCCGCGCGTCGGGGGCGGTGGCCCGGGGGTCCTCGGCGGGATCCGCTGGGGTGCCCGCGGAGGTCCGGGTGGTTTCCTCGGGTCCGGTGGCGGCGCCGGCGGAGGGCTGGAGGAGGCCCGCGGCGGCTATGACGGCGGCCATGGCGGATGCGGTGGCGAGCCAGTGGACGGCGCGGGTGTGGTGGTGCGCCAGGGTTTCCAACGTCGGCGCGAGCTCGGCGGCGGGGCTGTGCGGCACGCGGGGTGTCTCCTGTGCGAAGGGTGACGGGGAGCCAGCATCGTGCCACACCTCACACGGAGGTGGAACGGCTGGGTCCGGCCTGGGTGCGCGCTGGCCCGGAGGCAACGAAAAGGCGCTGTGGCGCAGTTCCCGGTCGGTCCGGGGAACTGCGCCGCAGCGCCTGCGTGTTGGTTGCCCGGGTGGGCTCGGCGGGTGGGGTCAGCCCCGGTCGCCGGAGGCGGCGGAGCCGCCGGACTGGCTGCCGGGTCCGTCGTAGTCCTCGCCGTAGGCGCCCTTGGCGGGGCGGCGGCGGCGCATCGGGGGCTCGACGCCGTCCGCGAGGCGGCGGGCGGTGACGAGGAAGCCGGTGTGACCGATCATCCGGTGGTCCGGGCGGACGGCCAGGCCCTCGACGTGCCAGTTGCGGATCATCGATTCCCAGGGCTGCGGCTCGGCGTAGCAGCCGAACTCGCGGATGGATTCGACGGTGCGGGCGAGCTGGGTGGTGGTGGCCACGTAGCAGCACAGGATGCCGCCGGGGACCAGGGCCTTGGAGACGGCCTCCAGGCACTCCCAGGGGGCGAGCATGTCGAGGATCACGCGGTCGACGTCCGTGTCGGACAGGTTGTCCTGGAGGTCGCCGACGGTCAGCTGCCACGCGGGGTGGGGGCCGCCGAAGTAGCGCTCGACGTTGGCCGTGGCGATCTCGGCGAAGTCCGCGCGGCGCTCGTAGCTGTGGAGCATGCCCTGGTCGCCGATGGCGCGCAGCAGGAAGCTGCTCAGGGAGCCGGAGCCCACACCTGCTTCCACGACGCGGGCGCCGGGGAAGATGTCGGCGAAGGCCAGGATCTGGCCCGCGTCCTTGGGGTAGACCACGGCGGCACCGCGGGGCATGGACAGGACATAGTCGGGGAGCAGGGGACGCAGCGCGAGGTACGCGACGTTGCCCGTGGTACGGACAACACTGCCCTCGGGAGCACCGATCAGCTCGTCGTGCGGGAAGGAACCCTTGTGGGTGTGGAAATTCTTCCCGGCTTCGAGCGTGAACGTGTAGTGGCGGCCCTTGGGGTCGGTGAGCTGAACCTGGTCCCCGACCTCGAAGGGCCCGCGTCGGCGGGCGGCACCGGTCGGTTCGGACATGTGACCAGTGTATTGGCTTCAGGACTGGGGCCGCGCCATGGCCTTCACGAAGGCCTTTTCGACGTCGAGGGTGGACAGGACGCCGTAGATCTTGCCGCCGGTTTCGACGACGAGGTATTCGCTGGCGGGGGTGGCGCGGAGGTGTTCGAGGAGTTCTTCGCCGGTGAGTTCCGCTGAAACCTTCATGCCGTCGGTGAGGTCCTGGGCGAGGGTGCTGACGGCGACCCAGGGGCGGCGGTGTTCGGGGACTGAGGCGATGGCGCTCTCGCGGACGATGGCGGTGGGGTCACCGTGTCCGTCGACGACGACGAGGGCGCGGGCGCCGGCTTCGTTGGCGCGGCGGAGGGCTTCGGAGAGCGGGGTGGCGTTCTCGACGGGGATGGCGCGCCGGGTGAGGGCGCGGGCCCGGAGTTCGGGGAGGTGTTCGCGCAGCCGGGCCATGCGGAGGCTGTTGCCGGCGCCGGTCCAGATGATGCCGGCGAGGATCGCGGCGAGGAGGGCGTCCATGACGGTGTTCATGCCGCCGATTTCGCTGCTGCGGTTGCCGAGGGTGCCGGTGTGGGTGAGCAGGGGCAGTCCGAGGAGGACGGCGACGGCGAGGCCTCGGCCGACCCAGGCGGCGGCGACGGTGCCGGTCATGGGTTTGCCGGTGATGCCCCAGATGACGGCGCGGAGCATGCGGCCGCCGTCGAGGGGGAGGCCGGGGAGGAGGTTGAAGGCGGCGACGAGGAGGTTGGAGATCATCAGGCCGGCGAGGAGGACGCCGGGGACGGTGGCGGGGTCGACGGCCTTCATGCCGAGGTAGAAGAGTCCGGCGAGGGCGAGGGAGAGGAGGGGGCCGACGAAGGCGAGGACGAATTCGCGGCCGGGGGTCTCGGATTCCTTCTCGATCTCGGAGACTCCGCCGAAGAACTGGAGCTGGATGCGGCGCACGGGGAGTTTGAAGCGGAGGGCGGCGACGGTGTGCGCGAGTTCGTGGACGAGGACGGAGGCGTAGAAGGCGACGGCGAAGAAGAGGGAGACGAGGTAGCGGACGGGGCCGAGGTCGGGCAGGATCCGGTCGAGCTGGTCGCCGAAGACCCAGGTGATGAGGGCGGCGACGAGGAACCAGCTGGGCGAGACGTAGACGGGCACGCCGAAGGGGCGGCCCATGAGGAGTCCGCCGCCCGGGTCGGAGCGGCGGTTGGCGCGCTCGCCGGTCTGGTCGGTGTCTGCCACGGCTGTCCTTCGTTCGGTGCTGTCCGGCGGGTCGGTTCCGTCGGTGGTTCCCATTGTGGTTCCCGCGCGGTCGGGGTGCGGAACGGGGTCGTGTGGTGGCGCGGTGTGATGCTCCGATCATGCAGTGCGAGGGGGGTCGGCGTCGATGGTACGCACGGGCTGTCGGTGATGGGTCGTACTGTTTTGGGTATGACGACGCCCCCCGGTCCCGTTGCCGCCGCCGCTGCGGACGTTGCGGTGAGTGCTGCCCGGCCCTCTTCGCTGTCTCCTTCGCGGGCGGGTGATTTCATGCGGTGCCCGTTGCTGTACCGGTTCCGGGTGATCGACAAGCTGCCGGAGAAGCCGAGTGCGGCGGCGACGCGGGGCACGTTGGTGCATGCGGTGCTGGAGCGGCTTTTCGATCATCCGGCCGAGGAGCGGACGGCGCCGCGGGCGAAGGCGTTGATCCCGGGGCAGTGGGACCGGCTGCTGGAGGCGAAGCCGGAGCTGTCGGAGCTGTTCCCGGAGGGTGACGAGGGGGCGGGGCTGGCGCGGTGGCTGACGGAGGCCGAGGCGCTGGTGGACCGCTGGTTCACGTTGGAGGACCCGACGCGGCTGGAGCCGGTGGAGCGGGAGTTCTTCGTGGAGACGGAGCTGGAGTCGGGGCTGCGGTTGCGCGGGATCATCGACCGGGTGGATGTGGCGCCGTCGGGTGAGGTGCGGATCGTCGACTACAAGACGGGCAAGGCGCCGCGGCCGGAGTACGCCGAGGGCGCGTTGTTCCAGATGAAGTTCTACGCGCTGGTGGTGTGGCGGCTGAAGGGGGTCGTGCCGCGCCGGCTCCAGCTGGTGTACCTGGGCAGTGGGGACGTGGTGACGTACGACCCGGTGGTGGCGGATCTGGAGCGGGTGGAGCGCAAGCTGCTGGCGCTGTGGGACGCGATCCGGGAGGCGACGGAGACGGGTGACTGGCGGCCGCGGCCGACGAAGCTGTGCGGCTGGTGTGATCATCGGGCGGTGTGTCCGGAGTTCGGGGGGACTCCGCCGGTGTACCCGCTGGTGATCTCTCCGCGTCCCGAGCCGGTGGAGCCGGCCTAGCGGGTGGTGCCGGGGGCGGCGCGGGGGTGCTCCCGGCGGGTTCTCGGTGGTCCGGCCAGGGCAGAATGGGCGGGTCTTCGAAGCCGTCCGACGAATACGAGGTATGACCCGTGGCGATCCGCGTCCTTCTGGTCGACGACCAGCCGCTGCTGCGCACCGGTTTCCGGATGATTCTGGAGGCGGAACAGGACCTGGCGGTGGTCGGTGAGGCCGGGGACGGTCTGCAGGCGCTGGACCAGGTGCGGGCGTTGCAGCCCGATGTGGTGCTGATGGACATCCGGATGCCGCGGATGGACGGGGTGGAGGCGACCCGGCAGATCACGGGGCCGGGGCGGGACGGGCCGGCGAAGGTGCTGGTGCTGACCACGTTCGATCTGGACGAGTACGTGGTGGAGGCGCTGCGGGCGGGGGCGAGCGGGTTCCTGCTGAAGGACGCGCCGGCCAATGAGCTGGTGCAGGCGATCCGGGTGGTGGCCGCGGGAGAGGCGATGCTGGCGCCGAGCATCACGCGGCGGCTGCTGGACAAGTACGCGGGGCACCTGCCGTCGGGTGAGGACAGTGTTCCGAACACGCTGGGGACGCTGACGGAGCGCGAGGTCGAGGTGCTGAAGCTGGTGGCCCGGGGGTTGTCGAACGCGGAGATCGCGGCGGACCTCTTCGTCAGCGAGACCACGGTGAAGACGCATGTGGGGCACGTGCTGACGAAGCTGGGGCTGCGCGACCGCGTGCAGGCGGCCGTGTATGCGTACGAGAGCGGTCTGGTCCGTCCGGGGGCGGGTCAGTAGACGCGAGAACGGGCCGGCAGCCGCGTGGTGGCGCTGCCGGCCCGTTTTCATTGGCGGGTGCCGGGCGGGTCAGCCCTTGGCGATCTCCCAGAAGCGGAAGACGGTGGAGGCGTCCAGGGACCACTGGAGGCCGGTCACGTTCGGGCGGGTGACGGCGTACTGCTTGCCCTGCCAGAGCGGGAGGATCGGGATCTCGTCGGCGACGATGTCCTGGAGGCGGCCGTAGTCGACGGTCGCGGCGGTGCGGTCGGACTTGGCGGAGGTCGACGGGATGATGGTCCCGCTGATCTCCTTGTTGTCGTAGTTGTTGCCGAGGACGCTGTTCGGGCCGAAGAACGGCTGCGTGAAGTTGTCGGCGTCCGGGTAGTCGGGGACCCAGCCGAGCGCGTAGACGCCGTACTTGCCGGCCTTGATGTCCTTCTCGTACTGGTCGAAGGGCACCGACTGGACGTCGGCCTCGAAGAGGCCGCTGTCGTTGAGCATCTTGGCGATGGCCTGGAACTCCTGGTCCATGGCCGGGCCGTAGCGGGTGGGCGTCGAGTGCAGGGTCAGCTTGACCTTGTCCTTGATGTTGGCCGCGCGCAGTACGGCCTTGGCCTTCTCGGGCTGCGGGGTGCCGCCGTAGCGGTCGAAGAAGGCGGTGTTGTGCGAGGCGATGCCGGCCGGGATGATCGAGTACAGGGAGGTCGCGGTGCCCTGGTAGACGCCCTGGACGAGGGCCTCGCGGTCCACGAGGTAGGCCATGGCCTTGCGGATGGGGAGCTTTCCGGCGACCGGGTCGTTCATGTTGAAGACGAGGTGCTGGACCTCGGCTCCGGTGCCCTGGATGACCTCGATCTTCTGGTCGCCGGTCTTGTTGGAGAGGTCGGCGATGTCCTTGGCGGCGAGGCCGCGGTAGGCGAAGTCGACGTCGCCGCTTTCCAGGACCTTCTTCAGGGCGGCCTGGTCGTCGGTGAAGAACTTCATGGTCACGCCGTTGTTCTTCGGCTTGGCCTTGCCGGAGTACGAGTCGTTGACCGAGAAGTTGGCGCTCTTGTCGTTGATCGAGTCGAGCTTGTAGACGCCGGAGCCGGTGGCCTTGCCGTCGGAGCGGAGCTTGTCGGCCGGGTACTCGGTGTGGTCGACGATGGAGCCGGCACCCGAGGCGATCTTGCTGGGGAAGGTCGCGTCGGACGTCTTGAGGTGGAAGACGACGGTCTTGTCGTCGGGGGCGTCGATGCTGGCGATCGACGAGAGCATGACGGCGGGGCCGTTCTCGTCGTTGATCTTCAGCGTGCGCTCGAAGGAGTACTTGACGTCCTTCGAGGTCAGGCTGTTGCCGTTGCTGAACTTCAGGTCCGAGCGCAGGACGCACTTGTACGTCTTGCTCTCGCCGCCCTCGAAGTTGCAGGACTGCGCGGCGTCGGGCTCCGGCGTCGTGCCGCCCTTGGGGAAGCTCAGCAGGGACTGGAAGACGTTGTTGAAGAGCAGCCACGAACCGGGGTCGTAGCCCGACGCGGGGTCGGTGGCCTTGACCTTGTCGGATATGCCCATGACCACGCCCTTGCCGCCGCCCGCGGCCGTGCCATCCTGCGAACCGCAACCGCTGAGCAGCGCGGCGGCGGTGGCTGCGCCGAGCGGGGCCGCCAACCACTGGTTACGTCTCATCACGCGAACGTCCTTCACAGTCGAACTGTTTCGTTGCGCCGGCCCGCGACATCCGCTGCCGGGTTGTTACCGGTCTCAGCCGCTTACGCCACGGCCGAGTTCCCACAGCTGGAGGTCGGAGATGGCGTTGACCGACCACTCCACTCCGGTGATCCCGTCGCGTGCGGCGACGTACTGCTTGCCCTGCCACAGGGGCAGGACGGGCACGTCTTCGGCGACGATGTCCTGCATCTCCGAGATCGCGCCGGCGGCGACACCGCGGTCGGCCGCGCGACGGGATTCGGGGATGAGCTTGGTGCGCACCGTGGTGTTGGCGTACGGCGTGCCCAGGAAGTTGTCCTGCTCCAGGAACGGGGCGAGGAAGTTGTCGGCGTCCGGGTAGTCGGGGAACCAGCCGAGCCCGTAGGCGGCGTAGTCGCCCTTCTTCTGGGCGGGGCGGAATTCGGACCATTCCTTGCCCTGGACGGTGATGTCGAAGAGCTGGGTGGAGTTCAGCTGGGTCTTGAGGGCCTCGAACTCGGCGGCGGTGCCGTCGCCGTAGTGGTCGGAGGTGTAGTTCAGGGTCAGCTTGACCGGGGTCTTGATCCCGGCGTCCTTCAGCAGGGCGGCGGCCTTGGCGGTGTTGGCCTCGCCGTACTTGTTGAAGAACGAGTTGACGTGGCCGTTCACGCTGGCGGGGACCAGGGAGTACAGGGGCTGCGCGGACTTGCCGTAGACCTTGGAGATGACGGCGTTGCGGTCGACGGCGGCGGCGAGGGCCTGGCGCACCGCCTTGTCCTTGACGACCGGGGCTTCGGTGTTGAAGCCGATGTAGCGGATCTCCAGGCCGGGCAGCGGGGTGAGCTTGACGCCCTTGGGGGGCTTGGCGGAGAGCTCGGTGATCTGGGCGGGCGACAGGGTGCGGGAGACCATGTGGATGGATCCGGCGGCGAGGGCCTTGCCCATGGCGGCGGAGTCCTCGAAGGTGCGCAGTTCGACCTTGTCGTTCTGCAGCTTGATGTCGCCCTTGTAGTTCGGGTTCTTGGTGAAGACGGCGCGGACGAGGCGGCCTTCCTTGACTTCGGCCTTCATGGTGTACGGGCCGGAGCCGTCGATGCCGAAGCCCTCGCGGAGCTTCTTGGCGTCGTAGTCCTTCTCGCTGACGATGCCCGCGGCGGGGGTGGCGAGCTTGTACGGGAAGGTCGCGTCCGGGGTCTTCAGGTGGAAGACGACGGTGTCGGCGCCCTTGACCTCGACGGTGTCGAGGGTGGAGAGCAGCGAGGAGGGGCCGTTCTCGTCCTTGATCGCGATGACGCGGTCGATGGAGTACTTGACGTCCTTGGCGGTGAGGGGCTCGCCGCTGGCGAACTTCAGACCGGGGCGCAGGACGCAGCGGTAGCTTTCGTTGCCGGTGTCGGTGAAGCGGCAGTCGGAGGCCGCTTCGGGGACGGGCTGGCCGCCGCCGCGCGGGGTGTGCATCAGCGTCTGGACGGTCTGGCGCAGTACGTTCCAGGCTCCGGCGTCGTAGGCGTAGGCCGGGTCGAACGGGGCGGGAGCGTAGTCGGCGGCCTCGAACCGGTCGGTGGTCCCGACGACGATCGCTCCGGAGCCCGCTCCTCCGCCGGTCGCGGTGCCGCAGGCGGCCAGCGCGGGGGTGAGCAGTCCGGCCGCGGCCGTCAGCACCATGGTCTTGCGGTTCATGCTGGAAGTACTCCCTATACCGGCACTTGCTCAAAGCGGCGTAAAGGGCACTTCGCGACGGTCGCCCGTTCAGGGCGGAACGATCGGGCCGGTGTTGTGACGATCGGTCCACGCGATCCCGGCACGGTGGTGTGTGTCCGGGACTGCTGAGGTGCGGCGCGGTGCCCGGATTGACACTAGTGGCCCTGAACGGGATGGCTGGAACTGCGCCGAGTTGGGGCGTAATCGCACGGTGATGGGCGGGGACTGCCTGTTCATCCCGGGGTGTCCGCAGATGGGGTCAGTAGCTGATCAATCCGGACACAAAGGAAGCCCCCGGGGGGTCCTGACAGGTCCGTCGGGGGCTTCGCGCGTGACCAAGGTCACCTGGGTCAATCGGCCCGGCGGAGGTGGAATTTCAGCCTCCGGGGCGTAGTACGGAAGATTCTTCCGCCGGGCGTGTTTTTATGCAGGTTCCGTTCGGTACGGAGCGTGTGCGGTCAGTTCATCGGAGTGATGAGGGAGCGCAGGAAGGTCAGGTCCACGTCCTCCAGCGAGCGGACGACCGTACGGCCCGGGGCGGGCGGGATCACGCCGACCGAGGGCACGGCCACGACCCGGCAGCCGGCGGCCTCGGCGGCGGCGACTCCGGTGGCGGTGTCCTCGATGACGGCGCACCGCGAGGGGTGCGCGCCGAGGGTGCGGGCTGCGATCAGGTACGGGTCGGGGTGCGGCTTGGTGCGGGGCACCTCGTCGCCGGCGACACTCAGCGCGAACCGCTCGGGGCCGAGGGCGCGCAGCACCCGGTCGATGACCCGGCGGTGCGAGGCGGAGACGAGGGCGGTGGGCACGTTGTGCCGGGCCAGCTCGGCCAGCAGGCGCTCGGCGCCGGGCATGAGCGGGACCTGGTCGGCGATGCGCGCCTCGAAGCGCTCGTTGAGCAGGACGCTCAGCTCCATCAGGGTGATGGCGGCGCCGGTGGACTCGATGAGGAAGGCGGCGCTGCGGGTCATGGGGCCGCCGACGACCACGTCGCGCCAGGCCTCGTCGAGGCGGTGGCCGAGCTCGCCGAAGACGTCCACCTCGATCTCCCACCAGAAACCCTCGGTGTCGACGAGGGTGCCGTCCATGTCCAGCAGCACCGCCTGGAGGGCATGTCCGTCGGCCGTGCGGGCGACGGGGGCGGGAACGGTGCTGGTCATCCGGCACACACCTCTCTGAGGGGACGAGAAGGCCGGTCACCTCTTCCCCATGGGCATTCCCCCGGGGAACAGGCGACCGGCCTGTATGGGACCGACAAGTGTACGTCGGTCCGCGTCAGCGTGCGTTGAAATACTTCGCTTCGGGGTGGTGGATGACGATCGCGTCGGTGGACTGCTCCGGGTGGAGCTGGAACTCCTCGGAGAGGTGGACGCCGATCCGCTCCGGCTGGAGGAGGTCGGCGATCTTGGCGCGGTCCTCCAGGTCGGGGCAGGCGCCGTAGCCGAGGGAGAAGCGGGCGCCGCGGTACTTGAGGTCGAACATGTCCTCGACCGCGGCCGGGTCCTCGCCGCCGAAGCCGAGTTCGGCGCGGACGCGGGCGTGCCAGTACTCGGCCATGGCCTCGGCGAGCTGGACGGACAGGCCGTGCAGCTCCAGGTAGTCGCGGTAGGAGTCGGACTCGAACAGCTTGGCGGTGGCCTCGCCGATCTTCGACCCGACGGTCACCACCTGGAGGCCGACCACGTCGGTCTCGCCGGACTCCTCCGGGCGGAAGAAGTCCGCGAGGCACAGGCGGCGGCCGCGGCGCTGGCGCGGGAAGGTGAAGCGGGTCCGCTCGTTCCCGGAGTCGTCGAGGATGATCAGGTCCTCGCCCTTGGAGACGCAGGGGAAGTAGCCGTAGACGACGGCCGCTTCGAGCAGGTTCTCGGTGTGCAGCTTGTCGAGCAGGCCGCGCAGCCGCGGCCGGCCCTCGTTCTCGACGAGCTCCTCGTACGTGGCGCCGCCGGCGCGGGCCTGCTTGAGGCCCCACTGGCCCTTGAAGAGGGCGCCCTCGTCGAGCCAGGAGGCGTAGTCCTTGAGCGGGATGCCCTTGACGACGCGGGTGCCCCAGAACGGCGGGGTGGGGACCGGGTTGTCGACGGAGACGTCGGAGCGGCCGCCCGGCTCCTGCTCCTCCTCCACCTGGAGGGCGGAGGTGTCGCGCTTGGCGACGCGGCGCTGCTTGAGCTCGGGGAGCGTGGCGCCGGGGACGCCGCGCTTGACGGCGATGAGGGCGTCCATGAGCCGCAGGCCCTCGAAGGCGTCGCGGGCGTAGCGGACCTCGCCCTCGTAGATCTCGTGGAGGTCCTGTTCGACGTAGGCGCGGGTGAGGGCGGCGCCGCCGAGGATCACCGGGTAGTCGGCGGCCAGCTTGCGCTGGTTGAGCTCCTCCAGGTTCTCCTTCATGATCACGGTCGACTTCACGAGGAGCCCGGACATGCCGATGACGTCGGCCTTGTGTTCCTCGGCGGCTTCGAGGATCGCGGACACCGGCTGCTTGATGCCGATGTTCACGACGTTGTAGCCGTTGTTGGTGAGGATGATGTCGACGAGGTTCTTGCCGATGTCGTGGACGTCGCCGCGGACGGTGGCGAGCACGATGGTGCCCTTGCCCTCGTCGTCGGTCTTCTCCATGTGCGGTTCGAGGTAGGCGACGGCCGTCTTCATGACCTCGGCGGACTGGAGGACGAAGGGGAGCTGCATCTGGCCGGAGCCGAAGAGCTCGCCGACGACCTTCATGCCCTCCAGGAGGGTGTCGTTGACGATGTCGAGGGCCGGGCGGGTCTGGAGCGCCTCGTCGAGGTCCGCTTCCAGGCCGTTCTTCTCGCCGTCGATGATCCGGCGCTGGAGCCGCTCGTCCAGGGGCAGCGCGAGGAGCTCCTCGGCGCGGCCGGCCTTCAGCGACTTGGTGTTGACGCCCTCGAAGAGGGCCATCAGCTTCTGGAGCGGGTCGTAGCCCTCCGCCCGCCGGTCGTAGATCAGGTCGAGGGCTGTGCCCACCTGCTCCTCGTCGAAGCGGGCGATGGGGAGGATCTTGCTGGCGTGGACGATCGCGGAGTCCAGGCCGGCCTTGACGCACTCGTCGAGGAAGACGGAGTTCAGCAGTACGCGCGCGGCCGGGTTCAGGCCGAAGGAGATGTTCGAGAGGCCGAGGGTGGTCTGGACGTCCGGGTGGCGGCGCTTGAGCTCGCGGATCGCCTCGATCGTGGCGATGCCGTCCTTTCGGGACTCCTCCTGGCCGGTGCAGATGGTGAAGGTCAGGGTGTCGATGAGGATGTCCGACTCGTGGATGCCCCAGTTCCCCGTCAGGTCGTCGATGAGCCGTTCGGCGATGGCGACCTTGTGTTCGGCACTGCGGGCCTGGCCCTCCTCGTCGATGGTGAGGGCGATCAGCGCGGCGCCGTGCTCCTGCGCCAGTCGGGTGACCTTGGCGAAGCGGGACTCCGGGCCGTCGCCGTCCTCGTAGTTGACGGAGTTGATGACGGCGCGGCCGCCGAGCTTCTCCAGGCCCGCCTGGATGACGGGAACCTCGGTGGAGTCCAGCACGATCGGCAGCGTCGAGGCGGTCGCGAACCGGCCGGCCAGCTCGCGCATGTCGGCGACGCCGTCGCGGCCCACGTAGTCCACGCACAGGTCGAGCATGTGCGCGCCCTCGCGGATCTGGTCGCGGGCCATCTCCACGCAGTCGTCCCAGCGGGCCTCCAGCATGGCCTCGCGGAACTTCTTGGACCCGTTGGCGTTGGTCCGCTCGCCGATCGCCATGTACGAGGTGTCCTGCCGGAACGGCACCGTCTGGTAGAGGGAGGAAGCGCCGGGCTCCGGTTGCGGCACCCGGGTGACGGGGCTCAGGTCGCGGACCCGCTCGACGACCTGGCGCAGGTGCTCCGGGGTGGTGCCGCAGCAGCCGCCGACCAGGGACAGGCCGTACTCGCGGACGAAGGTCTCCTGGGCGTCGGCGAGCTCGCTCGCGGACAGCGGGTAGTGCGCGCCGTTCTTGCCGAGGACGGGCAGGCCCGCGTTCGGCATGCAGGACAGCGGGATCCGGGAGTTGCGGGCGAGGTAGCGCAGGTGCTCGCTCATCTCCGCGGGGCCGGTGGCGCAGTTCAGCCCGATCATGTCGATGCCCAGCGGCTCCAGCGAGGTGAGGGCCGCGCCGATCTCGGAGCCCAGCAGCATGGTGCCGGTGGTCTCGACGGTGACCGAGCAGATCAGCGGCACGCTGACGCCGAGGGCCTCCATGGCGCGCCGGGCGCCGATGATGGAGGACTTGGTCTGGAGGAGGTCCTGGGTGGTCTCGACGAGCAGCGCGTCGGCGCCGCCGGAGATCAGGCCCTCGGCGTTGGTCTGGTAGGCGTCGCGGATGGTCGCGTACTCGATGTGGCCGAGGGTGGGGAGCTTGGTGCCGGGGCCCATCGAGCCGAGGACCCAGCGCTGCTGCCCGGTGGCGGCGGTGAACTCGTCGGCGACCTCGCGGGCGATGCGGGCGCCGGATTCCGAGAGCTCGAAGTTGCGCTCGGGGATGTCGTACTCGGCGAGGGCGGCGAAGTTGGCACCGAAGGTGTTGGTCTCGACGCAGTCCACGCCGACCGAGAAGTACTCCTCGTGGACGGAGCGCACGATGTCGGGGCGGGTGACGTTGAGGACCTCGTTGCAGCCTTCGAGGTTCTGGAAGTCCTCAAGGGTGGGGTCCTGCGCCTGGAGCATCGTTCCCATGGCTCCGTCGGCGACGACCACGCGGGTCGCGAGCGCCTCTCGGAGGGCATCGGCCCGGTTCTGCGGGTCGGTGGGCAGGTTCGGCAACGAGGCCATGACTGAGCTCCCTGGAATGCGACGGCTGTCGGCTTTACACCCCTTCTGTGTCCAGGGTGCACGCGGTCAGGGTAACCGCGCGGCAACGGCCCCGGTGGAGGTGTCCCACGTGGCGGACTGCATTCTGGGCGTGGGGTCTTCCCGGCATGGCCGAAACCGGCTGTCCTGAAGAGCGGCACTTCGTGCGCGAGGTCGACATCGACCGATACTGTTCAGCATTGTCGAACTACGTCAGCAGGAGGCTGCACGATGGCACGGAACATCCAGTCGCTCGAACGAGCCGCTGCGATGCTGCGGCTCCTGGCGGGCGGCGAGCGCCGGCTGGGACTCTCGGACGTGGCGGGCGCCCTGGGCCTCGCCAAGGGCACCGCGCACGGGATCCTGCGCACCCTTCAGGCCGAGGGCTTCGTGGAGCAGGACCCCGCCTCCGGCCGCTACCAGCTGGGCGCGGAGCTGCTGCGCCTGGGCAACAGCTATCTGGACGTGCACGAGCTGCGGGCCCGTGCCCTGGTGTGGACGGACGACCTGGCCCGGGCGAGCGGCGAGAGCGTGTACGTGGGCGTGCTGCACAAGAGCGGGGTGCTGATCATGCACCACGTGTTCCGGCCCGACGACAGCCGCCAGGTGCTGGAGGTGGGGGCCATGCAGCCGCTGCACTCCACGGCCCTGGGCAAGGTGCTGTCGGCCTTCGACCCGGTGGCCCACACGGAGGCCGTGGAGGCGGAGCGCGAGGCGTTCACCCCCCGTACGGTCACGGACCCCGCCGGTTTCGAGGAAGTGCTGGACCTGACCCGGGCCCGCGGCTGGGCCTCGGACGTCGAGGAGACCTGGGACGGCATCGCCTCGGTGGCGGCGCCCATATACGACCGGCGCCGGATGCCCGTCGGCGCGGTCGCCGTCGCGGGGGCCGTGGAGCGGGTCTGCGGGGAGTCCGGCGAGCCCCGGCCGGCCCTGGTGGCCTCGGTCCGGGACTGCGCCCGGTCGGTTTCGCGCGACCTTGGCGCGGGCCGGTTCTGACCTTGCTTTGAGTGCACCCCTGGCCGATCCATGCGCCAATGGGGTGCATTTCGCCATTTTCTGATCATGGGATGGCCGATTTTGGGCGATCGTACCGTGTGGTAACGATCCGGCTTTTGACCTGGTCAACCCTTGACGCGTTCTTCACCCGGGATGAAAACTGCCGTTCATCGGTCGGCATTGTCGAACAGCTACCGGCAATACGCGTTAGGCTGTGGCAAGGCCAAGGACCGGTGCAGCACTCACCGAGTGCGTGGACCACCGGAGGGACCCGGTGTCCGCCCACCCCTGGACGTAAGACAAAGGAGTCGCGGGTGTCCAGCTCCGACATCTTCATCGGCGAGACCATCGGTACCGCCCTGCTCACCCTGCTCGGTGGTGGCGTCTGCGCCGCCGTCACGCTGAAGAGCTCCAAGGCCCGGAACGCGGGCTGGCTCGCGATCACCTTCGGCTGGGGTTTCGCCGTACTGATCGCCGCCTACGTGTCCGCGCCGCTCTCCGGTGCGCACCTCAACCCGGCGGTCACCGTCGGCCTCGCCATCAAGAACAGCGACTGGAGCGACGTACCGGTGTACTTCGCCGGTCAGCTCCTCGGCGCCATGCTCGGCGCCGTCCTGATGTGGGTCACCTACTACGGCCAGTTCCTGGCGCACCTGTCGGACCCGGAGCACATCCGTGACGCCAAGCTCGGCCCGGAGGACCCGCACCCGCACGACCAGGCCGGCCCGGTGCTCGGCGTCTTCTCCACCGGCCCCGAGATCCGCAACGTCGTCCAGAACCTCGCGACCGAGATCATAGGCACCGCCGTCCTGGTACTGGCGATCCTCACCCAGGGCCTCCAGGACGGCGGCAAGGGCCTCGGCGTCATCGGCGTCCTGATCACCTCCTTCGTGGTAGTCGGCATCGGCCTCTCGCTCGGCGGTCCGACCGGCTACGCCATCAACCCGGTCCGCGACCTCGGTCCGCGCATCGTCCACGCCCTGCTGCCGCTGCCCAACAAGGGCGGCTCGGACTGGGGATACTCCTGGATCCCGGTCGTCGGCCCGCTCGTCGGTGCCGTCATCGCCGGCGGTCTGTACAACATCGCGTTCGCCTGATCAGCATCGGCTCGTATCGCAAGATCCGCACCGCAGTCCTGATTCCGCCTACTTAGAGACCCTGCCAGGAGCAGCCACCATGACGCACAGCACCGGCCCCTTCATCGCCGCGATCGACCAGGGCACCACCTCCTCCCGCTGCATCGTCTTCGACCGCGACGGCCGCATCGTCGCCGTCGACCAGAAGGAGCACGAGCAGATCTTCCCGAAGCCGGGCTGGGTCGAGCACAACGCCACCGAGATCTGGACCAACGTCCAGGAGGTCGTCGCCGGCGCCATCGCCAAGGCCGAGATCACCGCCGCCGACGTCAAGGCGGTCGGCATCACCAACCAGCGCGAGACCACCGTCCTGTGGGACAAGAACACCGGTGAGCCGGTGCACAACGCGCTGGTGTGGCAGGACACGCGCACCGACGCCCTGTGCAAGGAGCTCGGCCGCAACGTCGGCCAGGACCGCTTCCGCCGCGAGACGGGCCTGCCGCTGGCGAGCTACTTCGCCGGCCCGAAGGCCCGCTGGCTGCTCGACAACGTCGAGGGCCTGCGCGAGCGCGCCGCCGCCGGCGACATCCTCTTCGGCACCATGGACTCCTGGGTCATCTGGAACCTCACCGGTGGCGCCCAGGGCGGTGTGCACGTCACGGACGTCACCAACGCCTCGCGCACCATGCTGATGAACCTGCACTCCCTGGAGTGGGACGCCAAGATCGCGGAGTCCATGGAGGTGCCGCTGGACATCCTCCCCGAGATCAAGTCCTCCGCCGAGGTCTACGGCCACGTCAAGGACGGCGTCCTCGCCGGTGTCCCGGTCGCCTCGGCGCTCGGTGACCAGCAGGCCGCCCTCTTCGGCCAGACCTGTTTCGCCGAGGGCGAGGCCAAGTCCACCTACGGCACCGGCACGTTCATGCTCATGAACACCGGCGACAAGGTCATCAACTCCTACAGCGGCCTGCTGACCACGGTCGGCTACAAGATCGGCGACCAGCAGCCGGTCTACGCGCTGGAGGGCTCCATCGCCGTCACCGGCTCGCTCGTCCAGTGGATGCGCGACCAGATGGGCATGATCAAGACCGCGGCCGAGATCGAGACCCTCGCGTCCTCGGTCGAGGACAACGGCGGCGCCTACTTCGTGCCGGCCTTCTCCGGCCTGTTCGCCCCGTACTGGCGCTCCGACGCCCGCGGTGTGATCGCCGGCCTCACCCGGTACGTCACCAAGGCGCACATCGCCCGTGCCGTCCTGGAGGCCACCGCCTGGCAGACCCGTGAGATCACCGACGCCATGACCAAGGACTCGGGCGTCGACCTCGCCGCCCTCAAGGTCGACGGCGGCATGACCTCCAACAACCTGCTGATGCAGACCCTCTCCGACTTCGTGGACGCCCCCGTGGTCCGTCCCATGGTCGCGGAGACCACCTGCCTCGGCGCCGCCTACGCCGCCGGCCTGGCCGTCGGCTTCTGGCCCGACACCGACGCCCTGCGCGCCAACTGGCGCCGCGCGGCGGAGTGGACCCCGCGGATGCCCGCCGAACAGCGGGACCGCGAGTACAAGAACTGGCTCAAGGCCGTCGAGCGGTCCATGGGCTGGATCGACGACGAAGACGCCAGCTGACCACACCAGCTGAGTCAATCGACGAGGAGCTAAGAGAGATATGAGCAGCCTGCAGAGCGTTCCCGCACTGGGTACGCACCCGACCGCCGGTGCCAACGCGAGCCGATCCGAGACCCGCGAGCAGCTGGCGAAGGCCACGTACGACCTGCTGGTCATCGGCGGTGGAATCCTGGGCACCTCGGTGGCCTGGCACGCCGCGCAGTCGGGTCTGCGGGTTGCCATGGTGGACGCCGGCGACTTCGCCGGCGCCACCTCCTCGGCCTCCTCCAAGCTCGTCCACGGCGGTCTGCGCTACCTGCAGACCGGCGCGGTCAAGCTGGTCGCGGAGAACCACCACGAGCGCCGGGTGCTGGCCAAGGACGTGGCCCCGCACCTGGTCAACCCGCTCACCTTCTACCTGCCCGTCTACAAGGGCGGTCCGGTGGGCGCGGCCAAGCTGGGCGCGGGCGTCTTCGCCTACTCCGCCCTCTCGGCCTTCGGCGACGGCATGGGCAAGGTCATATCCCCGGCCCGTGCCGTCGCCGACAACCCCGGTCTGAAGACGGACAACCTCAAGGCCGTCGCGGTCTACTACGACCACCAGATGAACGACTCCCGCGTCGCCGTCATGACGGTCCGCGCGGCCGTCGAGTCGGGCGCGGTCGTCCTCAACCACGCCGAGGTCACCGGTCTGCGCACCACGCGGGGCCGGGTCAGCGGTGCCGAGCTCAAGGACCGCCTCGACGGCACCGAGTTCGGGATCGACGCGCGCGTCGTGCTCAACGCCACCGGCCCGTGGGTGGACCACCTGCGGCGCATGGAAGACAAGCACTCGATGCCGTCGATCCGCCTGTCCAAGGGCGCGCACATCGTCATGAAGCGCAAGTCGCCGTGGAAGGCCGCCATGGCCACCCCGATCGACAAGTACCGCATCACCTTCGCCCTCCCGTGGGAGGACCAGCTGCTGCTCGGCACCACCGACGAGGTGTACGAGGGCGACCCGGCGGACGTGCGCGCCACCGAGGCCGACATCCAGCAGATCCTGGACGAGGCCGCCTTCTCGGTGAAGGACGCCGACCTGGACCGCTCGCTGATGACGTACGCCTTCGCCGGCCTGCGGGTGCTGCCCGGCGGCCCCGGCGGCGTCGAGAAGGCCAAGCGCGAGACGGTCGTCTCCGAGGGCGCCGGCGGCATGCTGTCGGTGGCCGGCGGCAAGTGGACGACGTACCGCCACATCGGCCGCGTGGTCATGGACAAGCTGGCCAAGCTCCCCGGCAGCCCGCTGACCGAGGACATGGAGCCGGTGAAGTCCCTCGTGCGCCGGATCGCGCTGCCCGGTGTCGCCAACCCGAACGCCGTGGCCCACCGCCTGCTGGTGGACCGCGAGCCGGGCTCCCGGATGGACCCGCTGACCGCCCGTCACCTGGCCTCCCACTACGGCTCGCTGGCCTTCGACATCGCGCGCCTCGCGAACGAGGACCCGGCGCTGGCCGAGCGGATCCACCCGGACGGTCCCGAGATCTGGGCGCAGGTCGCCTACGCCCGTGACAACGAGTGGGCCGAGACGGTCGACGACGTGCTGCGCCGCCGTACGACGGTGACGATCCGGGGCCTGGACGACGCCGATGTGCGCGGCCGGGTCGAGAAGATGCTGGGCGACAAGGCATAGCTCTCACGCAGGTGGGGAAGAGGGGCGGTTCCGAGGGGAACCGCCCCTCTGTCGTGGGCTGTGGCTGGTGTCGTCCCAAGGCTTAGGCTGACCCACGTACACAAGGGAACTTCGGAAGGAGACCTGGGTGATCGAGCTTGAGGGCGTGCCCGAGCTGATCGACCCGGTCATGGTGGCCGCGTTCGAGGGCTGGAACGACGCGGGTGACGCGGCCTCCGGTGCGGTCGCGCACCTGGACCGGGAGTGGAAGGGCGAGGTCTTCGCGGCTCTGGACGCCGAGGACTACTACGATTTCCAGGTCAACCGGCCGACGGTGTGGCTGGACAACGGGGTACGGAAGATCACCTGGCCGACGACCCGGCTGTCGGTGGTGCGCATCGGCGGGGCCAAGCCGCGTGACCTGGTGCTGGTGCGGGGCATCGAACCCTCCATGCGCTGGCGGTCGTTCTGCAACGAGCTCCTCGGGTTCGCGCACGAGCTGGGCGTGGAGATGGTGGTCATCCTGGGCGCGCTGCTCGGGGACACCCCGCACACGCGTCCGGTTCCGGTGAGCGGGGTGACCTCGGACGCGGATCTGGCGCGGACGATGGACCTGGAGGAGACCCGCTACGAGGGGCCCACGGGCATCGTGGGGGTGCTCCAGGAGGCCTGTACGCACGCGGGGGTTCCGGCGGTGTCGCTGTGGGCGGCGGTGCCGCACTACGTGTCGCAGCCGCCGAACCCGAAGGCGACGCTGGCGCTGCTGAACCGGCTGGAGGACCTGATCGACATCCGGATCCCGCTGGGCGAACTCCCGGAGGACGCGCGGGCGTGGCAGGTGGGCGTCGACCAACTGGCCGCCGAGGACAGCGAGGTGGCGGAGTACGTCCAGACGCTGGAGGAGGCGCGGGACACCGCGGATCTGCCGGAGGCCTCGGGCGACGCGATCGCCCGGGAGTTCGAGCGGTACCTGCGGCGCCGGGACCCGGCCGGGCCGTCCTCGACGGAGCCGGGTGACGGTTCGTACCTGCGCGACACCTCGGGGGGCCTGCCCCGGCCCCCGAAGCGCCGGCCGGACCCCGAACCGGGGCCGTCGGGCGAGAGCCCGGAGCCGGACGAGCCGGACACCCCGCCGGAGTCCTGACGGGGCGTGGTCTCTCGCCGTCCCGTGGGGCTGCGCCCCGCACCCGGAGGCGCGAACGCCGGCGGGGCTGATCTCTCAGCCCCGCCGGCGTTTCAGGCCCGGAGGTCCGGGGGCAACGCCCCCGGAACACGGCCCGCGGGCGGCTACAGGGCCACACCCAGCAGGGCGTCAACGGCGCGCGAGACCAGGCCGGGGGCCGACTCGTCATCGCCGTCCGAGGCGTTCTGGGCGTCCACCCAGCGGTCCACGGCGGCCAGCGCCCCGGGCGCGTCCAGATCGTTGGCCAGCGCCTCGCGGATCTCCTCGACGAGGGCGTCCGCCGGGAGGCCGTCCGGGCGGGACACGGCCGCGCGCCAGCGCTCCAGCCGGGCCACGGCCTCGGCGAGGACCTCGTCGGTCCACTCCCAGTCGGCGCGGTAGTGGTGCGAGAGCAGCGCGAGCCGGATCGCGGCCGGGTCGACGCCCGCCCGCCGCAGCGCCGAGACGAAGACCAGGTTGCCCTTCGACTTCGACATCTTCTCGCCGTGCAGCGCGACCATGCCCGCGTGGACGTACGCCTTGGCCATCGGGAACTCGCCCGTCAGGACCTGTGCGTGCGAGGCGCCCATCTCGTGGTGCGGGAACGCCAGGTCGGATCCGCCGCCCTGGATGTCGAAGCCCATGCCGAGGTGGTCCAGGGCGATGGCGACGCACTCGATGTGCCAGCCGGGCCGGCCGCGGCCCAGCGATGCGCCGTCCCAGCTCGGCTCGCCCGGGCGGGCGGCCATCCACAGCATCGGGTCGAGGGGGTTCTTCTTCCCGGCCCGGTCGGGGTCGCCGCCCCGCTCCGCGGAGAGCAGCCGCATCGCCTGCGCGTCCAGGTGGGAGACCTGGCCGAAGTTCGGGTCGGATTCGACGGAGAAGTAGATGTCGCCGTCCAGCTCGTACGCCGCGCCGGCGTCGCGCAGCCGCTCCACCAGCGGCACGATGCCCGGTATGGCCTCGACGGCGCCGATGTAGTGCTGCGGCGGCAGCATCCGCAGGGCGGTCATGTCCTCGCGGAACAGGGAGGTCTCGCGCTCGGCGAGCTCGGTCCAGTCCTGGCCGTCGCGCAGCGCCCGCTCAAGGAGCGGGTCGTCGACGTCCGTGACGTTCTGGACGTAGTGGACCTGCCGCTTGGTGTCGAGCCACACGCGCTGCACGAGGTCGAACGCGTTGTAGGTCGCCGCGTGACCGATGTGGGTCGCGTCGTACGGGGTGATGCCGCAGACGTAGATACGGGCGACGGGACCGGGGGCGAGGGTGATCGTCCCCTGGGTCGCGGTGTCGTGGATCTTGAGGTCGCGGCCCTTGCCAGGAAGGGCGGGGACCTCGGAAGCGGGCCAGGCATGCATGTGTCGAGCCTAACCGGACGGGTGTTCCTAAAACGAACCGGACCTGCGCTGTTGGCGTGATGCAATGCCTTGCGGTCCTGCCGGTTCTGTGCCTGTGGCGCCCGGCCGGTTCAGACCGGCGGCCAGGGAATGGCGGGCCACTGACCGGAGGGCCGCGGGTGCACTCCCGTGCGCAGCAGCTGTGCCACCCGGCCCCGTACGGCGGCCAGCTCGACGGGGGTGATCAGTTCGGCCAGCCGGGTGGCGAGGGGCTCCCCGTCGGCCAGCCGGGCGTCCAGCGAGGCCAGCACCTCGCGGGCCTCGTCGGTCAGCGGCTCCCCCGCCCACCCCCACAGGAGGGTGCGCAGCTTGTCCTCGGTGTGGAAGGTCACTCCGTGGTCGATGGCGTAGAGGCGTCCGTCGGGCGCGGGCAGCAGGTGGCCGCCCTTGCGGTCGCCGTTGTTGATCACCGCGTCGAGGACGGCGAGCCGGCGCAGCCGGGGGTCGTCGGCGTGGACGAGGAGGGCGGTGCGGCCCTCGCCGACCTCGGCGAAGGCGACCGGCTTCCAGCCGTCGTCCGCCTCCTCGCCCTCGACGAGCGCGAGGAGTCCGTCCTCGGGGGTCTCGCCCGCCTCGATCCAGTGCTGGACCATGCCCTCGCCGTACGGGCCGTCGCGCAGCACGGTGGCGGGGACCAGGCCCCATCCGGTGGCCTCGGAGACGAGGTAGGCGGCGCGCTCGCGCTGGGCGAGGTTGCCGTCGGGGAAGTCCCAGAGCGGCCGCTCGCCCTTGACCGGCTTGTAGACGCAGTCGGCGCTGACGCCCTCGTACGTGACACTGCACAGCAGTACCGCGTTGGACGCCTCGCGGATGCGTCCGCGTACGGTGAGCTCACCTCGGGTGAGCAGCTCCTCGATCGGGGTCACGGGGCTCACGCCTGGCGCCGGTACCCGTTCTGGCGCGGACACACGTGCCCCTCGGGGTCCAGCGGGAGGCTGCACAGCGGGCACGGCGGCCGGCCGGCGTTGACCACGTCCAGGGCCCGCTTGGCGAAGGCGCGGGCCTGGGCGCCGGAGAGGCGCACCCGCAGCATCGGCGGGCCGTTCTCCTCGTCCTGGAGCAGCCGCTCCTCGGCCTCGGCGAGGTCCTTCTCCGATTCGGCGTCGACCTCGACGAGGGCCTGTGCCTCGACGATCATCCGCTGTTCCTCGCCGTCCCAGGCGAGGGCCATGGTGCCGACGCGGAACTCCTCCTCGACGGGCACGTCGAGCGGCGCGGTGTCGGCGGCCTCGGTGGAGGCCAGCGCGGGCACCGGGGCGTTGCCGCCGGTCCGCCGCACGACCTCGTCCAGCAGCTCGTCCATCCGCTCGGCCAGCGCCGCCACCTGGGTCTTCTCCAGGGAGACGCTGGTGACCCGGGGGCCCGAGGACGCCTGCAGGAAGAACGTACGGCGCCCCGGCAGACCGACCGTACCGGCCACGAAGCGGTCCGGCGGGTCGTAGAGGAACACCTGACGGGGCACGTCCAGTCTCCAAGTCTCGGCGGCGAGGGCGGGGCTGCGCACTTGCGTGGGCCCGTCCACCCTACTGCGCCGTTCGATCACACCGCGCCCGCACCGCCTCCCACGACCGCGATCCCCCCGTCTTCGGCGGCTTTGTCGGCGGCCGGACCGGCGGCGGGCGGCTCGTCGCGGGGTACGAAGCCGGCGAAGTCCCCGGTGTCGCCGAGGCGGAGCACGAACGGGCGGCTGGGCGTGTAGCGGATCACGGTCACCGAGCAGGGGTCGACGTGGATCCGCTGGAAGAGGTCCAGGTGCATGCCCAGGGCGTCCGCGACAAGGGACTTGATGATGTCCCCGTGCGAGCACATCAGGAAGAGCGCGTCGGCGCCGTGCTCCTCCTCGATCCGCGCGTTCCACTCCCGTACGGAGTCGACCGCGCGGGCCTGCATGGCGCGCATGGACTCGCCACCGGGGAAGGCGGCGGCCGACGGGTGCTGCTGGACGATCTTCATCAGCGGTTCGTCGGAGAGCTCGGAGAGTTTGCGGCCCGACCACTCGCCGTAGTGGCATTCCCCGATGCGCTCGTCCGTGTGCAGCTCCAGTCCGGGGCGGGCGGCGAGCAGCGGCGCGAGGGTCTCCCCGCAGCGCTGGAGGGGGCTGGTGACGGCGGCGGCGAGCGGTACCCCGGCGAGCCGGTCGGGCAGCGCCGCGGCCTGCTCGGCGCCGCGCTCGTCGAGCGCCACTCCCGGGGTCCATCCGGCGAGCAGCCCTGCGGTGTTGGCGGTGGACCGCCCGTGTCGTACGAGGATCAGCGTGGCCATGGATCCACCCTAAGCGGTGGCACGGGTGTGCGGGTGGGCCCGGGGCAGGGAACAATGCCCAGGTGATTGTGGACTGCGCGATGTACCGGGACGGCCGTCGCTCGAACGCTCCCGAGGATTTCTCGGACGCCCTGGACGAGGCGCGGGCGACGGGCGACGCCTTCCTCTGGATCGGCATGCACGAGCCGACGGAGAAGGAATTCGAGCACGTCAGCCAGGAGTTCGGACTGCACCCGCTGGCGGTGGAGGACGCGCTGACCGCGCACCAGCGCCCGAAGCTGGAGGTCTACGACGACTCCCTCTTCGTCGTGCTCAAGCCCGTGTCCTACGACGAGGACCGGGACACGGTGACCGCCGGCGAGCTGATGGTGTTCATCGGGGACTCCTTCGTGGTCACGGTCCGGCACGGCGAGGGGGCCGCGCTGAGCGCCGTACGCCGGCGCCTGGAGCACGAGCCGAACGTGCTGCGGCACGGGCCGACGGCGGTGCTGTACGCGGTGTCGGACGCGGTGGTGGACCACTACATCGACGTCGCCGCCGAGCTCCAGGCGGATCTGGAGGAGCTGGAGGCGGAGGTCTTCGCCCCGAACGCCGCCGACACCAAGAACACCGCCGCGCGGATCTACGCCTTCAAGCGGCAGGTGCTGGAGTTCCGGCGCGCCACGACCCCGCTGCTGCTGCCGATGGACCGGCTGGCCTTCGGGAACGTGCCGTTCGTGCACGACCACGCGAGGCCGTTCTTCCGGGACGTGGCCGACCACCTGACCAAGGCGAACGAGTACATCGAGGGCCTGGACCGGCTGCTGTCGGACGCGCTGGCCGCGCACCTGGCGCAGATGGGGGTCCGGCAGAACGACGACATGCGCAAGATCTCGGCGTGGGCGGCGATGGCGGCCGTGCCGACGATGGTCGCGGGGATCTACGGGATGAACTTCGACCACATGCCGGAGCTGCGGCAGGCGTGGGGCTACCCGGGCGTCATCCTGCTGATGGCGGGCGCGTGCCTCGGCCTGCACCGGATGTTCAAGAGCCGGGGCTGGCTGTAGCGCCGGCCGGTCAGGCGAATCCGGGCGCTGCCGTCGCCACGCCGCCGAGGGCGTCGCGCCGCTCGGGCATCCGCAGGTCGACCATGCGGTGCCAGCCGCTGAACCGCTCGTAGGCGTACATCCCGCGGATGCCGGCGGCGAGCAGGGCGGCCTTCGGCGCGGGCCAGCCCAGCAGCCGTCCCATGTGACGCATGACGGCGAGGCTGACGTCCCGGTAGATGCCGATCTCGGTGAGCGCGCTCTCGCGCAGCACCCGCTGGATCGTCCGGCCGTGTCCCTCGCGGGCGAGCCGCAGCAGCTCCTCGTGGCAGTACGCGAGGTGGTTGTCCTCGTCATCGCTGATCATGCGGATGGCGTTGCCGAGTTCCGGGTGGTCCCCGAAGCACCTGACCAGCATCTCCATCTGGTCGGCGGCCCGCTGTTCGGTGACCCGGCTGTGCGCGAGGTAGACGACGATGTCCCGCTCGGTCAGGGGTTCCTCGCGGCGCAGCTTGTCGTGCGCGAGGCCGATGCCGCGCCGCTCCAGCAGCATCGTGTAGTCGGTCTCGGGCGGCACCGGTACGGGTTCCAGGCCGCGCTTGCGGAGCAGGGCGTTGAAGATCCGGCCGTGCTTGTCCTCGTCGGCGCCGTGCCGGACGATCTTGGGCCCGAGTTCGCGCATGGCCGCCGGGACCAGCGCCGCGATCCGGCCGTTTTCCCAGCCGCCCTGGGACTCCCCGCTGGCGGCGATGGAGCAGAACAGCTGGAAGGCGTCGTCGTCGTCGACGATCTCCTGGAACAGGCTGCGGGCAGAGAGCATGAACCGAGTCAAATGCTGATTTACCGGACGGGCAACCGATACGTCGCACTACTCGGCCGAATGAACGAACCGAAGGGACGGCGCCGGAGGCGTAACCCTGCGGACGCCCCGGGCGTTGTTGGCTGTGACGGCCGTGGCGGGGAAGACCCCCGAGCCCCCACCACGGCCGCAGAACCTCTCCTCGGACCGCCCCCTTGAGCCGCCTCGCGGCGGGGCCGGCCCCTGTGCCGCGCCGGCCCATATGCCTCGCGGGCCCCTACGCCAGGCCGGCCCGCTCCAGGGCCTCCGTGCCGGCACGCAGCGCGGTGAGCCGCTCGTCGAGGGTGAACCCGGCCGGGGCCAGGGTGAGGGTGGTGACCCCCGCCTCGGCGTAGGCCCGCATCCCGTCGGCGATCCGCTCGACCGAGCCGAGCAGGGTGGTCGAGTCGATGAGGGAGTGCGGGACGGCCTGGGCCGCACCCGCCTTGTCGCCGCCCAGGTACTTGCTCTGGATCTCGGCGGCCTCCTTCTCGTACCCCATGCGCTGGGCGAGCTGGTTGTAGAAGTTCTGCTTGGGGCTGCCCATGCCGCCGACGTACAGGGCGGTGTACGGGCGGAAGGTGTCCGCGAGCGCCGTGACGTCGTCGCCGACGGCCAGCGGGACGGTCGGGCAGACGTCGAAGCCGTCCATGGACAGCCCGGCCTTCTCCCGGCCCGCGCGGATGTGCCGCAGCGCGGTCTCCTCCAGGTGCGCGGCGGAGGGGAAGATCAGCAGGGCGCCGTCGGCGATCTCGCCGGTCTGCTCCAGGTTCTTGGGCCCGATGGCGGCGATGTAGAGCGGGATGTGCTCGCGCTCCGGGTGCACGGTGAGCTTGATCGGCTTGCCGGGGCCGCCGGGCAGCGGCAGGGTCCAGTGCTGTCCGTCGTACGAGAGCCGCTCGCGGCTCATGGCCTTGCGGACGATCTCCACGTACTCACGGGTCCGCGCGAGCGGCTTGTCGAACTTCACGCCGTACCAGCCCTCGGAGACCTGCGGTCCGGAGACGCCGAGCCCGAGGCGGAAGCGGCCCTTGGTGAGGGAGTCGAGGGTGGCGGCGGTCATGGCCGTCATCGCCGGCTGGCGGGCCGGGATCTGGAAGATCGCGGAGCCGACGTCGATGCGCTCGGTCTGGGCGGCGACCCAGGCGAGGACGGTGGCGGCGTCCGAGCCGTAGGCCTCGGCGGCCCAGCAGACGTCGTATCCGAGGCGGTCGGCCTCCTGGGCGACAGCGAGGTTGTCGGCGTCCATGCCCGCACCCCAGTAACCGAGATTGATGCCGAGCCGCATGTGTCGTCCCCTTACCGGTTTACCGATCAGTAACGTTCGTTTCGGGGACTGTAGCGCGCCAAGGTCCGTTCCGTCAGCGCCCCAGTAGTCTCAGCGCTCATGGAGCAGAGGCATCTCGGCCGCACCGGCCTGCGCGTGTCCCGGATCGGCCTCGGCACCCTGACCTGGGGCCGTTCCGCGGGCGGACCGGACGAGGCGGGCGCCGCCGAGCAGATGAAGGCCTTCTGGGAGGCGGGCGGCACGCTCGTCGACACCGCCGACGTGTACGGGGGCGGGGAGGCCGAATACGTCCTCGGGCAGCTGATGGACGGCCTGGTGCCGCGCCGCGACCTGGTGATCGCGACGAAGTCCGGCTCGGTACGGGATCCGGACCGCCGCGTCGACTGCTCCCGGGGTCACCTGCTGGCCGCGCTGGACGACTCGCTGGCCCGCCTCGGCACGGACCACGTGGACCTGTGGCAGGTCCACGCCTTCGATCCGGCGACCCCGCTGGAGGAGACCCTCCAGGCGGTGGACCTGGCGGTGAGCAGCGGGCGGGCGCGGTACGCGGGGGTGGCCGGGTTCAGCGGCTGGCAGCTGGCGAAGGCGGCGACCTGGCAGCTCGCGGCGCCCGGGGTACGGACCCGGCTGGCGTCGACCCAGATGGAATACTCCCTGCTCCAGCGGGGCGTGGAGCGGGAGGTGCTGCCGGCGGCGCTGGACCTCGGCGTCGGGCTGCTGCCCTCCTCCCCGCTGGGGCGGGGGGTCCTGACGGGCAAGTACCGCGACGGCACCCCGGTGGACTCCCGGGCCGCGTCGCCGACCCTGTCCGCGTTCGTGGACCCGTACCTGGACGAGGCGGCGGGCCGGATCGTGGACGCGGTGGCGACAGCCGCGCAGGGCCTGGCCGTGACCCCGCTCCAGGTCGCGCTCGCGTGGATCCGCGACCGGCCGGGGGTGGTCGCGCCGGTCGTCGGCGCGCGGACGTCGGCGCAGCTCGGGGCGGCGCTGTCGGTGGAGGCGCTTAGTCTTCCGGAGGAGATCTGCCAGGCGCTGGACGACGTTTCGGCGCCGGTGCACCGCTACCCCGATCAGGACTGGAGCACGCTGTGAGCACGGACCGACCGGACGCTTCCGCGGCCGACCCGACCACCCCCACCCCGGGTCCGTCCGCCCCGTCCCCGGACCACACCGCCTCCGGCCCAGCCGACACCGGATCCCCGGAAGCGGAACCCACCCCCAGCGCCCCCGGCGAGGACGCGACCCCGGATGCGGAGCCCGACCCCGCACCGGCGGCCGACTCCGGCGAGGAGGCCGGGGACGGCGAGCCGGAACCCGAGCCCGACGCCGTACCGGCGGCCGGCGAGGCCGGGGACGCCGGCCCGGCGCCCGCGGACTCCGGCGAAGTCGGGGATGGGGGGCCGGGGGCGGAGCCCCCGGTTTCGGGAAGGGGCGGGGTGGGGGAGAGCCCCGCAGGGAGCGAGACGCCCGCGGTCAGCGAGGCGGCGGCCGAGCTGGCCGCGCAGAAGGTCGAGCGCGAGCGCATCGCCCGCCGCAAGGCGGAGCGGCAGGCGCCCGTCGAGGCCGGCGGCAAGCTCAGCGGCAAGGCCGCCGACCTGCTGGCCGCCGTACGGGCCGTGGAGGGCGGCGAGAAGCCGCCCGCCCTCTACTTCGACGACGCACCGGCCGCGCCCCGCAAGGCCGTCGCCGCCACCGCTCCCCCGCCGCCCCGGAACCCGGAGCCCGCCGCCGGGCCCACGCCGGACGCCGTCGCCTCCGTGGAGGCCGTGCTCACGCGCGGCGGGGCCCCCGCGGCCCTGGCCGGCGCCGCCGCGACCGCCCTCGGCGAGGACGCCGCCGACCTGCTCGCCGAAGACCCCTGGCGGCTCCTCGCCGTCGCCGCGGTCCGCCCCGCCCAGGCGGACGGGTTCGCCCGCGCCCTGCTCGGCCCCGAGGCCGGTCCCGCCGACGAACGCCGCGCCGCCGCCCTCGTCGGCTGGCTGCTGGAGCAGGCCGCGCTCAAGGGGCACACCGCCCTGGAGGCGCCCACCCTGGAGTCCGCCCTCGCGCAGTACGGCGTACCGGCACCGGCCGAGGCCCTGGAACGGGCCATCGGCGACGGCGCCGTACTCGTCTTCAACGAGGGCGAGGAAGCGGAAGCCGAAGAGGCGGAAGAGGGCGAGGAGGCCGGGGAAGACACGGGGCCCGTACGGGTGCTCGTGGGCCTGGAGGGGTACGCCCTGGCCGAGGAGAGCCTGGCCGACGGCCTCGCCCGGCTGGCGGGCGGCTTCGACACCCCGGCGGACTGGGGCGGCGGCTCCGAGCTGATCCGGGCCGCCGCGGGCCACGGCCTGGTCACCCACACCGGCGGCGAGGCCGCCCGCGCCGAGCCGCGGGCCCTGGCGGCGGCCGCCCGGGAGCTCGGCCTGCGTGTCTGCCTGGCGGCGCACGCCCCCGCCCCCGACACCGTCACCACGGCCGGGCTGCTCGCCGGCACCGAGGGCCCCGGCCGCGACGCCGACGGACGGTTCGCGCTGGACCTGCTCATCGTCCTGGACGCCCCGCAGCTCGACGTGGAGACCGCGGCCGCACTGGTCGAGTCCGTCCCCGACGGGGCCCGCCTGGTGCTCTCCGGAGACCCCGGAGTCCTCGGGTCCGCGGGGCCGGGGCGGGTGTTCGCCGATGTCCTGGCCGCCCGCGCCTGCCCCCAGGTGGTCTCCCGCGTCCCCGACCCCGGCCCGGTCGGCGAGCTCGTCTCCGGCATCGGGATCGGGGAGCTGAACCAGGTCGACGCGCCCGGCAAGGAGGTCGTCATCGTCCCGGTGCGCGACGCCGGGGAGGCCGTGCACCGCACCGTGCAGCTGGTGGCCGAGTCGGTGCCGCGCGCCTTCAGGATCCCGGCGGACAGCGTCCAGGTCATCACCCCGGGCCACGGCGGTTCCGCCGGGACCCGCGCCCTGAACACCGCCCTCAAGGAGCGGCTGAACCCCGGCCCGGGCCGGTTCGGCGGCTTCGACCCGGGGGACCGGGTGGTCCACGTACCGTCGCCCGGGCGGGCGGTCCCGGCGACCGTGGTGTCGGCCGACGCGCGGGGGCTGCACCTGGACGGCGGCGGCGCGCGGATCGTCGTACCGAAGGACCGGGTGGAGTCGCAGGTCCGGCACGGCTGGGCCGTGACCGCGCACCAGGCGGTCGGCGCGCGCTGGCCGGCGGTGGTCGTCGTCCTGCCGGGGGACGCGGCGCAGGCGCTGTCGCGGGACTGGGTCTACACCGCGTTCGGGCGGGCCGAGCGGCACCTGTCCGTCGTGCACGGCGTGGACCAGGCGCTGGCGCACGCCGTCGCGCAGGTGCCGCCGAAGCCGCGCACGACCCGGCTCACGGGCCTGCTGAGCGCCCTCGCCGAGGCGGCGCGGGAAAAGCCCGGGGAGTGACGCGAGCGGCCCCCGCCCGGTGGGCGGGGGCCGCTGCGTGGTCGGCCGTCGGCCGGGGCCGACGGACCTCGAAGAGGGCCTAGGCGGGGGCGAGACCGGGTTCCACGGGCTCGTCGTCCTCCTCGTCCTCTTCATCGGCCGCCTCGTCGTCCTCGTAGTCCTCCGACTCCTCGTCGAAGACGGAGCTCACGTCGAAGCGGTGCAGGACGTCCTGCGGATCGGTGTGCCCGAAGGGGGAGTTGAGCCACTCCCCCGGTTCCGCGACCTCCTCAGACGTCGCGATCCAGAGCGTGGAATCGCCCTCCTCCAGACCGAACTCCTTGTACCGGGAGGCGATTTCATCGGGCTCGTACTCCCCGAAGAGCACCCCGAGCGCCCCGGCGGAACCGGCGTCCTCATCGAGGTCGGCGTCACGGTCGAGCGCGATGAGGCGCTCGGCCTGGGCGATCAGCCGCTGCGGTTCCACGACGGCGTAGTCGCGGCGGATGAGCACGCTGAAGGAGGCGGGCTCGGCGGGCCCGGTGTACGGGACGGGGTCCTCGGGCGTGGGGATCTCGAACGGGGTGACCTCGTCGTACCGGTCGTAGAGGAGCTCGTCGTACTCCTCGGCGGCGGCGGCGAGTTCGTTGAACGCCGCGTAGACGGCCGGGTCCTCCTCCCCGGTCCTGCTCTCGACCGCGGCGAGGTGACGGTCGAGCGCGGCCTTGACCGCCTCGGCGGCGGCGCGTACCTCGGCAACAGTGGGCAGAGCGGCATCAGACATAGAGCAGACGCTATCCGTAGCAGGGCTCTGCTTGCACAATAGATGCGATGCCGGAATACGAATTTGTCGACGTGTACGTGCCGCGCGGGGTTCCTCGCAAGGAGGCGACCCGCCTGCTGACCGATCATGCCGAGTACGGGAACTGGGAACTCGACCGGCTGAGCCTGCACCGGGACGGCAGCCGCCGGGTGCGGCTGCGCCGCCGGATCATCCGCCAGGTACGCGCCACCTGGTGACGCGGGCCCCGGGCGGGGCCCGCGTCGTACGAGCCGGTCAGGCCGCGTTGCGCGCCCGCCGGTAGAGCACGGCGCCGCCGAGCAGCAGGCCGCCGGCGAGCGGTACGCCCGCGCTGAGGACGTCACCGGCGCCGGTGGCCGCCAGCGACTGGCCGGGGGGCGCGGGGGTGACCGGCGTGCTCGGAGTGCCAGGCGTGCCCGGCGTGCCCGGCTGCCCCGGAGTGCCGGGGTTTCCGGGGGTACCCGGGGTTTCGGGGGTACCGGGCGTGCCGGGGTTTCCGGGGGTGCCCGGGGTGCCGGGTGTGCCGGGTGTGCCGGGGTTCCCCGGGTGACCGGGGTGACCGGGGTGTCCCGGGTGGCCGGGGTGTCCCGGTGTACCGGGGTTCCCCGGCTGGCCGGGCTCATCGTCGTCGCAGGGCTCGTCCGGCTCATCGGGCTGGGCCGGGGTCCCGGGGTTCCCGGGAGTACTGGGGTTCCCGGGGGTACCGGGGTTCCCCGGAGGGTTCGGCCTGTCCGGCCTCGTCGGCTGGGCGGTGTTCGCGCAGCGGTTGCCGAAGGCCGGGTTCAGCCCTCCCACCACCGTGACCGTGTTCCCGCAGGCGTTCACCGGCACGTCGACGGGCGCCTGCACGTGGTTGCCGGACAGTAGGCCCGGAGAGTTCGCGGCGCGTCCTGACGCCGCCGCGCCGGAGTCGGCGTGTGCGTAGCCCCCGCCCAGGGCGAGAACACCACCCGCCGCCGCCATCGTGACCAGCGTCTTCCTGGTGACCTGTCGCATCTGTACTCGTCCCCTGATGTGGTCGTTCGGTCGGCGTACCGGCCGTACCGGCTCCCCCGCTGCGCACGCCGAAAAGATCGGATTCCGGGCCTGAAAGCCCGGCGGCCCCGGAACGCTGGAATGCGTTCCGGGGCCAGAACTTCAGATGCGTCAGGCGTTGACGCAGGTGTTGCCGAAGGCCGGGTTCAGCAGACCGATGACGTTCACGGTGTTGCCGCAGACGTTGACCGGGATGTGGACCGGGACCTGAACGACGTTGCCGGACAGCACACCGGGGGAGCCGATGGCCGCACCCTGGGCACCCGCGTCGGCGGAAGCCAGGCCCGCACCAGCGAGCAGCAGACCACCGGTGGCAGCCGCAGCGGCGACAACCTTCTTGAGCATTGTTCCTCCTAGTAGGCAAGTGCGGTCCCAGCCGCGGACCGCACCACCTGTAACGAGGAGGGATCACCAGGGCTACGAGCGTATGAGCGCATTCACTCTTCTCAGTGGAATCCGCACACCCACCCGAATCTCAGGCGTTGTCAATGAATCGGTCGAGCACGCGCACGCCGAACTTCAGCCCGTCCAACGGAACGCGCTCGTCCACACCGTGGAACATCCCGGCGAAGTCGAGCTCCGGGGGCAGCCGCAGCGGCGCGAAGCCGAAGCAGCGGATCCCGAGGTCGTCGAAGGACTTCGCGTCCGTACCGCCCGAGAGCATGTACGGGACGGCGCGCGCGATCGGATCCTCGGCCTTGAGGGCGCCCTGCATGGCGTCCACGAGCCTGCCGTCGAAGTCCGTCTCCAGCGCCCGGTCCCCGTGGACGTCCTCGCGCTTCACGCGCGGGCCGAGGATCCGGTCGAGGTCGGCGAAGAACTCCTCCTCGTAGCCCGGCAGGAAACGGCCGTCCACGTGCGCCGTGGCCTGGCCGGGGATGACGTTGACCTTGTAGCCGGCCCCCAGCATCGTCGGCGCGGCCGAGTTGCGCAGGGTGGCGCCGACCATCTTGGCGATGCCGCCCAGCTTGGCGAGCGTGGCGTCCATGTCGTCGGGGTCGAGGGGGGTCCCGAGGGCGTCCGAGAGCTCGTCGAGGAAGGACCGTACGGTCTTGGTCACCCGCACCGGCCAGGTGTGGCGGCCGAGCCGGCCGACGGCCTCGCAGAGCTCGGTGATCGCGTTGTCGTTGTTCGTCATCGACCCGTGGCCCGCGGTGCCCTCCACCGTGAGCCGCATCCAGTGCATGCCCTTCTGGGCGGTCTCGACGAGGTAGAGCCGCAGGTTCTCGTTGACGGTGAACGAGAAGCCGCCGACCTCGCCGATCGCCTCGGTCACGCCCTCGAACAGCCCGGGGTGCTTGTCCACGAGGTAGCGGGCCCCGTGGATGCCGCCCGCCTCCTCGTCGGCGAGGAAGGCCAGCACGATGTCCCGCGGGGGCTTGCGGCCGCTGCGCATCCGGTCGCGCACGACGGCGAGCGTCATCGCGTCCATGTCCTTCATGTCGACCGCGCCGCGGCCCCACAGGCACCCGTCGGCGATCTCGCCCGCGAACGGGTCGTACGTCCAGTCCGCCGCGTTGGCCGGGACCACGTCGGTGTGCCCGTGGATGAGCAGCGCGGGCCGCGAGGGGTCCTCGCCCTCGATGCGCGCGATGGTCGAGGCGCGCCCCTTGTGCGACTCGAAGATCTGCGGCTCCAGGCCGACCTCGGCGAGCTGCTCGGCGACCCACTCGGCCGCCTTCCGCTCGCCGGGCCCGGAATGGTCGCCGTAGTTGCTGGTGTCGATCCGGATGAGGTCCCGGCAGAGGTCGACCACCTCGTCCTCGCCGGAAACGGTCCTGCCCGCGCTCGTCTCGCTCACGCTGCTTCCTCCCACTGATCGGTACCGGACTCCTCCCATCCTCCCGCTCCGGGCCGCTCTCCCCAAGGACGATCCCCGGCCGATGGGGGGTGTGATCGGGGCCCCGGAATGTTTGGTAATGTTTTCCACGTCGGAACGGCCAAGGGCCGCGAGACAGACACCTTGTCCGGGTGGCGGAATGGCAGACGCGCTAGCTTGAGGTGCTAGTGCCCTTTATCGGGCGTGGGGGTTCAAGTCCCCCCTCGGACACAGAAGAGAAGGACCCCGCTCCGGCGGGGTCCTTCTTCGTTGTGCCCCCAGCCCGGGCGGCCGGGGCAGCGAAAGGGCCCCCGGGCTCGGGACGGATCCCGAGCCCGGGGGCCCTTTCTCGCTGACCGCCGACGGGGTCAGCGGCGCGAGGCGGCGATCTCCGCGACGCGGCCGCGGACCAGGAACCAGCCTCCGACGAGGGCGGCGCCGATGACCGGGACGAAGAGGACGGTGGTGCGGCCGACCCCGCCGTCGCACCACATCAGGACCAGGACCGTCACGAGGAACACCAGCGTGACGATCTGCGTGTACGGGGCCCAGGGCAGCCGGTAGGACGGGCGTTCCAGGGTGCCCTGCTGCGCGCGGCGCCAGAAGTGGAGCGAGCAGAGCATGACCATCGCCCAGGTGCCGAGGATGCCGAGCGAGGCGAAGTTCAGGACGATTTCGAAGGCGTCCTTCGGCATGAAGTAGTTCAGGCCGACTCCGGCGATGCCGAAGGCGGCGGTGAACAGGACGCCGCCGTAGGGGACCTTGCCCTTGTTCATGACGCCGGTGAACTTCGGGGCGGAGCCGGACACGGCCATGGAGCGCAGGATGCGGCCCGTGGAGTAGAGGCCCGAGTTCAGCGAGGAGAGCGCGGCGGTCAGGACGACCAGGTTCATGACGCCGGCGGCGCCGGGGACGCCGAGCTTGTCGAAGACGGTGACGAAGGGGCTCTGGTCCCCGGAGTACGAGGTGTACGGGAGCAGCAGGGCCAGCAGGACGACCGAGCCGACGTAGAAGATGCCCACGCGCCACATGATCGAGTTGATCGCCTTCGGCATGATCTTCTCGGGGTTCTCGGTCTCACCGGCGGCGACGCCGCACAGCTCGACGGAGGCGTACGCGAAGACCACGCCCTGGATCACCAGGAGCATCGGCAGGACGCCGGAGGGGAAGAGCCCGCCGTTGTCGGTGATGTTGGCCAGGCCCGGGGTGTTGCCGCCGATGTCGTGGCTGGTGGCCACCAGGTAGATGCCGACGATCAGGAAGATCGTGAGGGCGGCGACCTTGACCAGGGAGAACCAGAACTCCATCTCGCCGAAGTACTTCACCGAGATCAGGTTCGCGGTGAGGACGACGGCGAGGGCGATGAACGCGAGGACCCACTGGGGGACGTCGGTGAACATCGACCAGAAGTGGGCGTACGTCGCGGCGGCGGTGATGTCGGCCACGGTGGTCGTGGACCAGTTGAGGAAGTACAGCCAGCCGGCCGTGTAGGCGCCCTTCTCCCCCATGAACTCGCGCGCGTACGAGACGAAGGCGCCGGAGGAGGGGCGGTACAGGACGAGCTCGCCGAGGGCCCGGACGACGAAGAAGGCGAAGACGCCGCACACCGCGTAGGCGATCGCGAGGGACGGGCCGGCTCCGGCGAGGCGGCCGCCGGCTCCGAGGAACAGGCCGGTGCCTATCGCTCCGCCGATCGCGATCATGTTGATGTGGCGGGACTTGAGGTCCTTGCTGTAACCCTCGTCGCCGGCGTCGACATGGCGGGAAGACGCCGGGGCGGCGGCCTCGGTCAAGGTGCGGTCACTCATGTAGGGCTTCGCCTTCGTGGGTGGGACAGGCAGGTCGCGGACCGCCGCTCAGGGGCGCTCGGTGGTGTCCCCTGTGTCGCGTTCCGGTGGTTTTTATGCCCCAGGAGACCATGAGGCCCGCCCCTCGCCAAAACCCGGGCCGCGCATGCGGAAGCCCCCGGCGACCATGGAAACGGGTGCCGGGGGCCTCGGGGAAGCTGGAATGCGTGGCGCTGCGGGCTATTCGGCCGGGTCGGATCCGGCGGCCTGATCCAGGCGGAACGCCTCGTTCCCAAGGCCGATGCGGCCGTGTGCCGCCGGGTTGCGGCGGCGCAGCAGGAGGCCGCTCACGAGGCCGGCGACGGCCGCGGCGGCGATGATCGCGGGGAGCACCCAGCTGAGCGCGGAGCCCTCCTCGGCGCCGATGAGGACGCCGAAGTCCTTGACGGTGTAGACGGCGATGCCGACGAGGGCGAGGCCGGAGAGGCCGGCCGCGACGAGCCGCCAGACCTGGGCGCCGGCGGTGCCGCGGCGGACGAAGAAGGCGATGACCGCGAAGGAGGCGGTGGCCATGAGGAGCGTCACACCGAGGGCGCCGACGCTGCCCATCCAGGTGAACAGGTGCAGGACGGGCGCGGTGGGGTCGCCGGCCGGCAGGTCGTCGGTGAGGGCGAAGGCGAGGACGACGACGGCGGCGATGCCGGTCTGCAGGAGCGAGCCGGTGCCGGGGGCGCCGGTGCCGGGGTTGGTGCGGCCGAAGGCGGCCGGGAGCAGCCCCTCGCGGCCCATGGCGAAGGCGTAGCGGGCGACGACGTTGTGGAAGCTGATCATGGCGGCGAACATGCCCGTGACGAAGAGCACGTGCAGGACGTCGGTGAAGGTCGTGCCGAGGCGGTTCTCGGTGAGCTGGAACAGCAGGCCGGGTCCGGCGTCCGCGGCGGTCTCGACCACCTCGGAGGGTCCGGTGGCGACGGTCAGGGCCCAGGCGCTGAGCGCGAAGAAGAGGGCGACGAAGCCGACGGCGAGGAACATCACGCGGGAGACGACGATGTGCGGCTTGCTGGTCTCCTCGGCGTAGACCGGGGACTGCTCGAAGCCGACGAAGGCGGCGATGCAGAAGCACAGGGCGGTGCCGAGGCCGGCGCCGCCGAGGGTGTCGGGGTTGAAGGCGTGCAGGGAGAGGCCTTCGGCGCCGGGCTTGGCCAGGGCGGCGAGGTCGAAGATGACGACGAGGGCGCACTCGATGAGGAGGAGGACGCCGAGCACCTTGGCGTTGAGGTCGATCTTCAGCCAGCCGAGGGCGCCGGTGGCGGCGACCGCGAGCAGGGCGGGGATCCACCAGGCGAGCTCCGCGTTCAGGTAGGTGGCGAGGAGGCCGGAGATCTCGAAGCCGAGGATGCCGTAGACGCCGGCCTGCATGGCGCTGTACGCGACGAGGGCGACGACGGAGGCGGCGGCGCCGGCGGTGGGGCCGAGGCCGCGCGCGATGTAGGCGTAGAAGGCGCCGGCGTTGTGGACGTGCCGGCTCATCTCGGCGTAGCCGATGCTGAACAGGGCGAGGACGGCGCCCAGGATGACGAAGAGCAGGGGCTGGCCGACGATGCCCATGACGCCGAAGGTGGTCGGCATGACCCCGGCGACGACCATGAGGGGCGCGCTGGCGGCCAGTACGGAGAGCAGCAGGCCGGCGGTGCCGAGGCGGCCCGCGCGCAGGGCCCGGTCCTCGCCCTTGTACGTGCGTATCTCGGCCGGGTTCGAGGCCGTGGTGGATCTGGCCGTCGGCATGGCGGCGTCCTTTCGCGGGGCGGTGGTTGCGGGGGCGGGCGGGGCTGGCGCGGCGGCGGCGGAGTGGCGCCGGGGGCTAGGCGGAGCCGAGCGCGGCGTTGCGCGCGGCGAGGAAGGCCTTGTGCGGGTCGAGGTCCGGATAGGACCAGGGGGCGCGGGTGGCGTGGCGCCCGATGCGGTGGAACAGGGCGGCGGCCTCGGCGGGCCGGCCCTCGCAGAGTTTGGCGTGGGCGAGGAAGTTGAGGTCGACCCGGTTGCGGGGGTGGTCCTCGCGCTCCCACTCCAGCCACCAGTCGAAGGCGGAGCGCAGCACCTGTCGGGCGCGACGGCCGGACCAGTGCTGGCCGGCGCTCTCGAAGGTGTGGCCGTGGGTCGCGGCGAGCACGCGGTAGCGCTCGGCGTGCGCGATGACGGGGAGCACGGCGAGCGGGGAGTCGGCCGGGGACTCCTCGGCGGCCCAGGCGGCGAAGTCGTAGACCTCGTGGAGCGGGTCGTGTCCGGCGGCGGGGGCGCGTTCGGCCAGCTTGGCGACCATCAGGTGGTGGGCGTGGTGGTGCTCCCGGTGGCGGGCCCGGACCTGGTCGAAGTGGCGGCTGAACTCCTCCTCGGAGCCGAAGGCGCGGGAGAGCAGGAGCAGGCCGAGCCAGGGGGTGGGGTCGGCGGGGAGCAGGGCGGCGGCGCGGCGGCAGGCGTCCTCGGCGGCCTCGGGGGCGCCCTTGCCGCGCAGGGCGCCGAAGACGGTGGCGCAGGCGAGCAGGGTGGCGGCGTCGACGCTGTCGGGTTCGGCGAGCAGCCATTCGCGGGACCATGCGGTGGCGGCGGGGGTTTCGGCGAGGGCGACGACGCGGTGCCCGCGGCGGTCCCAGTCGTCCGCGGTGGCGACGAGGAGGGCGCGGGCCTTGGACCACCGGCCCTGGGTGAACTGGCTTCGGACGTCGACCAGTTCGGTGTCACAGAGGGCGGAGTCGAAGAGCTGCGCGTCCCGCTTGCGGGCGCGCGGAAGGGGCGGCGGGGGCGGGGACACCGCGGGTTCCCTCCAGGACGCGGGCGCGGGCGGGCAAGGGGATCAGGCGGACGAGCGCATCCGGATGATCACGCACAGCAAAGCGGTACGCACAGCTCCGAGTCAAGGTCCAGGCCACTGGGTGGCGTGTTTCAACTGGTCTTCCGAGGGGGTGAGTTGGGACCCGCTGCGAGGCGCGGGGTCCTCGCGGGGGCGGGCGGGCGTCCGTCGTAAGGTCGACGGATGACCACCTACGAAGATCTCCCTCCGTACCTGCTCGGCTTCCCCGGACCGCTGCGCGACCAGCTGGTGGCGGCGGTGCTGAGCGGCGCGAAGACCGCGACGACGGGGCTGTTCCCCGAATACGAGGCCGAGGGCGAACCGCTGCCGGTGCCGGGTGAGCGCAGCCTCCTGCTGGATTCGGCGGAGCGGGCGGTGGCGGTGGTGGAGGTGACGGACGTACGGGTGGTGCGGCTCGCGGAGGTGGATCTGCGGCACGCGCTGGACGAGGGCGAGGGGTACGCGTCAGTGGCCGAATGGCGTACCTCGCACGAGGGGTTCTGGCACAGCGCGCCGATCCGCGAGGCGCTGGGCGACCCGGAGTACACGGTGGACGACGACACGCTCGTGGTGATGGAACGGTTCCGGGTGCTCACCCGGCTCCCGGCGTCCTAGCCGTACCGCCCCCGCGGACCCGGGGCCCCGGCCCGGCCCGCAGGGGCCCCGGCGGCCCCCGGCCCGGCTAGGAGACCGCCGCGGCGGCGGCCCGGCCGGCCGCGCGGCCGGAGAAGATGCAGCCGCCGAGGAAGGTGCCCTCCAGCGCGCGGTAGCCGTGCACCCCGCCGCCGCCGAAGCCGGCCGCCTCGCCCGCCGCGTACAGGCCCGGCAGCGGGTCGCCGGAACCGGTGAGGACCCGGGAGGAGAGGTCGGTCTCCAGCCCGCCGAGCGACTTGCGGGTCAGGATCGAGAGCCGGACGGCGATCAGCGGGCCCGCCTTCGGGTCCAGGATCCGGTGCGGCGCGGCGGTGCGGATCAGCCGGTCGCCGAGGTACTTGCGGGCGCCGTGGATGGCCGTCACCTGGAGGTCCTTGGTGAAGGGGTTGGCGATCGCCCGGTCCCGGGCCACGATCTCGCCGCGGACGGTGGCCTCGTCGAGGAGGTCCTCGCCGGTGACCGCGTTCATGCCGCGCACCAGCGCCGCCAGGTTCCGTTCGACGACGAAGTCCGCGCCCTTGTCCATGAACGCCTTGACCGGCCCGGGCACCGCCTGCCGCGCGCGGTCGATGACGTCGCGGACGGACTTCCCGGTGAGGTCCGGGTTCTGCTCCGAGCCCGAGAGGCCGAACTCCTTGCCTATGACGCGCTGGTTGAGCACGAACCAGGTGTGGTCGTGGCCCGTCTTCATGATGTGGTCGAGGGTGCCGAGGGTGTCGAACCCTGGGAACAGCGGTACGGGCAGCCGCTTCCCGGTCGCGTCCAGCCACAGCGAGGACGGCCCGGGCAGGATGCGGATGCCGTGCTTGGCCCAGATCGGGTCCCAGTTCCCGATGCCCTCGGTGTAGTGCCACATCCGGTCCTTGTTGATGTGGCTGGCGCCCGCCTCCTCCGCGATGCCCAGCATCAGGCCGTCGACGTGCGCCGGGACCCCGGAGAGCAGCCGGTCCGGCGGGGTGCCGAGGCGGGCGGGCCACTGCTTTCGCACCAGGTCGTGGTTGCCTCCGATGCCGCCGCTGGTGACGATCACCGCCTGGGCCCGGAGGGAGAACTCCCCGGTGCTCTCGCGGCCGCTCGCGGTACCCCGTACGGCGTCGGAGGGGGCGAGGACCTCGCCCGTCACGGTGTCCAGGGCGCCGGCGGTGCGTCCGAGGCCGGTGACCCGGTGGCGGAAGCGGAGCTGGACCAGGCCGCGGGCCACTCCGGCACGGACCCGGCGTTCGAAGGGTTCGACCAGGCCGGGGCCGGTGCCCCAGGTGATGTGGAAGCGGGGGACGGAGTTCCCGTGCCCGTTGGCGTCGTAGCCGCCGCGCTCCGCCCAGCCGACGACGGGGAAGAAGCGGACGCCCTGGGCGTGCAGCCAGGGCCGCTTCTCGCCGGCCGCGAAGTCCACGTAGGCCTCGGCCCAGCGGCGGGGCCAGGCGTCCTCCTCGCGGTCGAAGCCGGCGGTCCCGTACCAGTCCTGGAGGGCGAGTTCGCGGCTGTCCTTGATCCGCATCCGGCGCTGTTCGGGCGAGCCGACGAAGAAGAGGCCTCCGAAGGACCAGTGGGCCTGGCCGCCGAGGGACTGTTCGGGTTCCTGGTCGAGCAGGATGACCTTGCGCCCCGCGTCGACGAGCTCGGCGGTGGCCACGAGGCCCGCCAGCCCGGCCCCGATCACGGTCACGTCTGCGTCGTACGTCATGGGAACCCGTCCTCCGGTCGCTGTGGTGGGGCAGATCCTTTGCTACGGAGCGGTAACCAGTCAACAGCGGCGACGGGAGGGCCGCGTGGTTGGATGACCGCCGTGAGTGCCGCTGATGAAGTACTGGACGTGGTGGACCGGGACGACCGGGTGACGGGGCAGGCCCCGCGCGGGGAGGTGTACGCCCGCGGGCTGCTCCACCGGTGCGTGTTCGTGCTCGCCAGGAACGCCGAGGGGCGGATCTTCGTACACCGGCGGACGGCGTCGAAGCTGGTGTTCCCCTCGGCCTACGACATGTTCGTGGGCGGGGTGCTGGGCGCGGGCGAGGAGTACGCCGAGGCCGCACTGCGCGAGGCCGAGGAGGAGCTGGGGGTGTCGGGGCTGGGACAGCCGGAGCCGCTGCTGAAGTTCCTCTACGAGGGGCCGGGCGGGGCCTGGTGGTCGTACGTGCACGAGGTGCGGTGCGAGATGCCGGTGTCCCCGCAGGTGTCGGAGGTGGCGTGGCACGCGTGGCTCACGGAGGAGGAGCTGGCGGCGCGGGTGGCCGGCGGAGAGTGGCCGTGGGTGCCGGACGGGCTGGAGGCGTACCGGCGGCTGCGCGCGTACCGGGAGTCCCGCCAGTAGATTGATCAGGTGATCGACTTCGTCAAGGACGTGCGGCTCTGGTTCGCGCCGCGGCTGCTGCGGGACGAGGGCGAGACTCCCGACTACCGGTTCTCGCTCGCCAACGAGCGCACCTTCCTGGCCTGGATCAGGACGGCGCTGGCGCTGGTGGGCGGCGGTTTCGCCGTCGACCAGTTCCTGCCGGACCTGCGCTGGGGCGTGCGGGTCGGGATGTCGCTCGCGCTGCTCGCGGTGGGCGCGGCCTGTGCACTGCGGGCGGTGAACCACTGGGTGCGGTGCGAGCGGGCGATGCGGCGGGGCGAGGACCTGCCGCCGTCGCGGTTCCCGGTGCTGCTGAGCCTGGGGGTGGGGCTGGTCGCGGTGGCGATGATGGTGGTCGTCCTGCTCGGCTGGACGACGGGGCGGTGAGCACCTCCGGGGCGGCGGCGCGCGATGCCGGGCTCCAGCCGGAGCGGACCCGGCTCGCGTGGCGGCGTACGACGCTGGCGTGCTCGGTGGTGGCGGTACTGGCGCTGCGCCAGGCCCTGCGCGGGTCGGGCTCGCCGTCGGAGGTGGGCGGGGCGGCGGTGATCGCGCTGCTCTGGGTGGCGTTCCTGTGGGCGGCGCACCGGCGGATCCGGGAGCTGGCGGCGGAGCGGCCGCCGGGGCTGGCGCCGCGCGCGGCGCTGGCGGTGGTGGGGTGCACGGTGGCGCTGGCGGCGTTCGCGGTGGCGGTGATCCTCTGAACCGCTGATGTGATGGTCCGCCTTGTCGCGCGTGCCCGCGCCACTGAGGAACAGAACGGGCGATCCGGGGCAATCCGCACTAGCCTCGGCCGCATGACGACCTTGCACCACGAGCACCCCACGCACGAGCACACCCACGGCCCCGGCTGTGGCCACACCGAGGTCGACCACGGCGACCACGTCGACTACGCGCACGACGGCCACCTGCACCGGGAGCACTCCGGGCACTGGGACGAGTGCGAGCCCTCGGGCCACACCGCCCACGAAGACCACGACCACGCCCACCGCCCGGGCTGCGGGCACGAAGCGGTCCCGCACGGCGACCACGTGGACTACGTGCACGACGGCCACCGGCACGCGGAACACGACGGTCACTACGACGACCACTGAGGAATCGCGACCCCGCACTCCCCCCGGCGTCGCGAGGGCTGACAGGATGCCGACTGCCTGTCACAGCGAGCCGGGGAGAGCGCACATGACCGCCGAAGAACCCTACGTCGTCCAGCCCGCCGCCGGGGTGTACGCCTACGTCCAGCCGGACGGCGGCTGGTGCCTCAACAACGCCGGCTTCGTGAGCGACGGCGGCCGGACGCTGCTCATCGACACGGCCGCCACCGAGCGCCGGGCGCTGGCGCTGCGTGACGCGGTGCTGGCGGCCGGGGTGCCGCTGCCGCGCACGGTGGTCAATACCCATCACCACGGCGACCACACCTACGGCAACGGCGTGTTCGCCCCCGGGGCGCTGATCCTCGGCCACGACAACGCGCGGTCCGAGCAGCTCGCCGCCGGGCACCAGCTGGAGATGATCTGGCCCGCCAACGACTTCGGCGCCGTGGAGATCACCCCGCCCGATCTGACGTACAGCGACCGCACGACCCTGCACCTGGGGGACACCGAGGTACGGGTCGTCCACCCGGGCGTCGCGCACACCACCGGGGACTCCGTGGTGTGGCTTCCCGAGCGGCGGATCGTGTTCACGGGGGACCTGATCTTCGCCGGGGGCACGCCGTTCCTGGCGATGGGCTCGCTGTCCGGGTCGCTGCGGGCGCTGGAGCTGCTGCGCTCGCTCGGCGCGGAGACCGTCGTACCGGGGCACGGGCCGCTGACCGACCCCTCGGCCTACGAGTCCACCGAGCGCTACCTGCGGTACGTGGCCGAGCTGGCCGGGGAGGGCCGGGCGGAGGGCCTGACCCCGCTGGAGGTGGCCCGGCGGGCGGAGCTCGGCGAGTTCGCGGCCTGGCGGGAGAGCGAGCGCCTGGTGGCGAACCTGCACCGGGCGTACGCGGAGCTGGCCGGGGAGCCGGAGGGGGCCCCTCTGGACATCGCGGCGGTGCTGAAGGACATGACGGTGATGAACGGCGGGACGCCGATCCTCTGCCACGCCTGAGCCCCGCGCCCGAGCAAGACGCCCGAGCAGGACGCCCGAAGCATCACGCCTGGTCCCCGCGCGTCCGGGCCGGACTCCCGCGGCGCGCCCGCCGCGGGGCTCCGGAACTCTTCCGGCCGAACCCTCTGGACGACATACCGACTGGTCGGCATGATGGCTTCCGTCCGTTCCGTCATCGTCAACTCCGCACGGAGGCGCGCCCATGACCCCAGCAACAGAGCCCGGCCCGGCCGGCCCCCGCGGCCTCGACCCGGAGCGGCTGCGCGAGTACCTCGACACCGCCCGGCCGGGGCTCGTCACCGGGGCACTGACCGGCCGGCTGATCGAGGGCGGGCGGTCGAACCTCACGTACGAGGTCACCGACGGCGCCTCCCGCTGGGTGGTGCGCCGCCCGCCCCTGGGCCATGTCCTGGCCACCGCGCACGACATGCGGCGCGAGCACCGGGTCATCGCCGCCCTGCACGGCACCGCGGTACCCGTGCCGCGACCGCTCCTGCTGTGCGAGGACGAGTCGGTGCTCGGCGCGCCGTTCTACGTCATGGAGTACGTGACCGGGACGCCGTACCGGACGGCCGGCGAGCTGGCCGCCATCGGCCCGGAGCGGACCCGGCGGGCGGTGCTGGGCCTCGTCGACACCCTGGTCGAGCTGCACGCGGTGGATCCGGAGGCGGTCGGCCTCGGCGGCTTCGGCCGGCCGGAGGGCTTCCTCGACCGGCAGCTGCGGCGCTGGGGCAAGCAGCTCGCGGCCTCGCGCGGCCGTGAGCTGGCCGGGATCGACGAACTGCACGGCGCGCTCGGCCGGACCCTGCCGCACTCCCCCGCCCCGACGGTGGTGCACGGGGACTTCCGGCTCGACAACGTGCTGATCGGCGGCCCGGACGACACGATCCGGGCGGTGCTGGACTGGGAGATGTCCACGCTCGGCGATCCGCTGACCGACCTCGGACTGCTGGTGATGTACAGCTCGGACCTGGGCCTGACCGATTCCCCGGTCAGCACGACGAGCGCGGCGCCCGGCCACCCGGCGCCGGCCGAGCTGATCGAGCGCTACGCCGCCCGCTCGGGGCGGGACACCGGGGCGATCGCCTGGTACACGGCCTTCGCCTGGTTCAAGCTCGCGGTGATCCTCGAAGGCATCCACTACCGCTACACGCTCGGGCAGACGGTGGGCGCGGGCTTCGACCGGATCGGCGAGCTGGTCCCGGTCTTCATCGAGCACGGCCTGAGCACCCTCAACGAACTCCAGGAAGGCTGAGACACACCCATGGACTTCGCATTCGACGCCCGGACCGAGGAACTCCGCGAGCGGCTGCTCGCGTTCATGGACGAGTACGTGTACCCGGCGGAACCCGTGGCCGCCGAGCAGCGCGCGCGGCTGGCCTCGCCCTGGGACACCCCGGCCGTCTTCGGTGAACTGAAGGCCGAGGCGCGCCGCCAGGGCCTGTGGAACCTGTTCTTCGTGGACGAGCACGGCTCGCCCGGCGCGGGGCAGGGCTCGGGGCCCGGCGCGGGGCTGACCAACCTCCAGTACGCCCCGCTCGCCGAGATCACCGGCCGCAGCCCGCACCTGGCGCCGATGGCGACGAACTGCGCGGCCCCGGACACCGGGAACATGGAGCTGCTCGCACAGTTCGGCAGCGAGGAGCAGAAGAAGCAGTGGCTGGAGCCGCTGCTGGCGGGGGAGATCCGCTCAGCGTTCGCGATGACCGAGCCGGAGGTGGCCTCCTCGGACGCGACGAACATCGAGACCCGCGTGGAGCGTTCGGCCGACGGGGACGCGTACGTGGTCACCGGCCGCAAGTGGTTCATCTCCGGGGCGATGAACCCGGACTGCAAGGTCTTCATCGTGATGGGCAAGACCGACCCGGAGGGCGCCGATCCGCGCCGCCAGCAGTCGATGATCCTGGTGCCCCGGGACACCCCGGGCGTCGAGGTGCGCCGGGCGATGACGGTGTACGGGTTCGAGGACCACGAACACGGAGGCCACGCCGAGGTGGTCTTCGACGGGGCCCGGGTCCCGGCGGCGAACCTGATCGGCGAGGAGGGCGCCGGCTTCGCCATCGCCCAGGCGCGGCTCGGCCCGGGCCGGATCCACCACTGCATGCGGCTGATCGGCATGGCGGAGCGGGCGATCGAGCTGATGTGCCGGCGCGCGATCGGCCGTACGGCGTTCGGCAAGGAGCTGGCCGCGCAGGGCGTCGTACAGAACTGGATCGCGGACGCCAGGGTCACGGTGGAGCAGCTGCGGCTGCTGGTGCTGAAGACGGCCTGGCTGATGGACACCGTCGGCAACCGGGGCGCGCACACCGAGATCCAGGCGATCAAGATCGCGACGCCGCGGGCGGTGGTGGGGATCCTCGACCAGGCGGTGCAGCTGCACGGCGCGGGCGGTGTGAGCCAGGACTTCCCGCTGGCCGAACTGTGGGCGGCGGCGCGGACGTTGAGGCTCGCGGACGGACCGGACGAGGTGCACCAGCGCTCGCTGGCCCACCGGGAACTGAAGAAGTACGCGGGGCTCCGGTGAACGTGTAGGAATCGTGCGGGAGTTCGGGCGAACAGGTGTGCGCGGTGAAGGCGATGCGGGGAGCCTTTCAAGAAACCTTGTTGAACGAGCCCGAACCCCCGGTACGTTCTTGATTTGCGCCTGTCAATCGGAACAGGGTTCTCCAGAAGCTTGACGCCCCACACGTCAACACGAGGAGAACTCTCCACATGGCAACTCACAAGCGCTCCCGCGGTTTCCGGTACGCGACGATCGGCACAGGTGTCGCCGCCGCGGCCGCCATGGCCTTCATCGCCACCCCGTTGGCGGGAGCCGCCACACCGGCCGAAGGCACGGTGTACGGACTGGGCGCACCCGGCGCCATCAGCGGTAGTTACGTCGTCATCCTCGACGCATCCGCGAACAAGGAAAAGCTCGCCAACAAGTACGGCGGCGAGCTGCAGCGCAGCTATTCCTCCGGGGTCAACGGGTTCTCGGCCTCCGGGATGAGCGAGGCCCAGGCCAAGCGGCTGGCGGCCGACCCGGCCGTCGGCAAGGTCGTGCAGAACAAGAAGTTCAGCATCAACGCCACCCAGGAAAACCCGCCCTCGTGGGGCCTGGACCGGATCGACCAGACGGCCACGGCGGGCGACAAGAAGTACGACTACCCCGACAGCGCCGGTGAGGGTGTCACGGCGTACGTCATCGACACCGGCATACGCGTGACCCACAAGGACTTCGGGGGCCGCGCGACGTCCGGCTTCGACGCGGTGGACAACGACGACAACGCCGACGACGGCAACGGCCACGGCACGCACGTGGCCGGCACCATCGCGGGGACCTCGCACGGCGTCGCCAAGAAGGCGAAGCTGGTCGCGGTGCGGGTGCTGGACGACAACGGCTCGGGCTCCACGGAGCAGGTGGTCGCCGGGATCGACTGGGTCACCAAGAACCACTCGGGACCCTCGGTGGCCAACATGAGCCTGGGCGGCGGTGTGGACGAGGCGCTCGACGAGGCGGTGAAGCGGGCGATCGCCTCGGGCGTCACCTTCGCCGTCGCGGCGGGCAACGACTCGAAGGACGCCGGCGAGGGCTCCCCGTCCCGGGTTCCGGAGGCCATCACGGTGGCGTCGAGCACCATCGACGACGAGCAGTCCTCGTTCTCCAACTTCGGTTCGGTGGTGGACCTGTACGCGCCGGGCTCGGACATCACGTCCGACTGGAACGACAGTGACACCGGCACGAAGACCATCTCCGGCACCTCCATGGCCACTCCGCACGTTGCGGGCGCCGCGGCCGTCTACCTGGCCGGGCACCCGTCCGCGACCCCGGCGCAGGCCGCGTCCGCCCTCACGGCGGCGGCGACCTCGGGCGCGGTGACCAACCCGTCGGCGGGCACGGTGAACAAGCTCCTGAAGGTCGCCCCGTAACCCCGATGTAGCTCCTCCCCACGTCGGCCCGCTCGGCCCGCCCCCCGCACGCCCCCACCAGGGGCGGACGGGGGGCGGGCCGTTGTGGCCGCGGGTCGCCGCCGCGGCCGCCGTCGCGGTCCCGGTGACCCTCTCAGGGGCGCAGGGCGCGGAGCAGCAGGTCGGCGAGGTGGTCGGCGACCTGCTGGGGGGTGAGGGGGCCGTCGGCGCGGTACCAGGTGGACAGGTGGTGGACGGAGCCGAAGTGGTAGTCCACCACCAGGTCCGCCGGGGTGGCCGTGGAGAACACCCCGGCCTTCTGGCCCTCCTCGACCAGCGCGCGGAAGCGCTCGTGGTAGCGCCGGCGCTCCGCCCGCACCTGCTTGAACTTCTCCGGGCTCAGCTGGTGCATCGAGCGGAAGAAGATCGCCGCGTCGTCGAGGTTCTCGATGGTGGTCACGACCACGTCGGCGGCCGCGGCCCGCAGCCGCTCCTCGACGGGGGCGCCGGAATCGGCCACCGCGTCCAGCCGCTGCTGCTGGAGCCGCAGCATCCGCGCGTACACCTCGTGCAGCAGGTCGTCCTTGGACCCGAAGTAGTGGTACAGCGCGCCCTTCGTCACTCCGGCCGCCTCGACGATCTCCTGCACGGAGGTGCGGTCGTACCCGCGCTCGGCGAAAAGCCTGGTGGCGACGGCGAGCAGCCGCTGCGGTACCGGGGCCTCGTGCGTGCCTTCGGTCTCCGTGGTGGTCCTGGCGGCCATGGCGCTCACCTTCCTTGTCTGATCCCTCGCCTGTACGGCGACCCGCGCGGGCGTCCGGCTGTTTTCAGCCGCGCTCGCGCAGTTCCCGTCGCAGGATCTTGCCACTGGTCGTCTTCGGCAGAACAGGCAGGATCTCCACCTGTCGCGGGTATTTGTACGCGGCGATGCGCTCGGCGCAGTACGCGGACAGCTCCGCCGGCTCGGCGTGGGCCCCGGGGCGCAGGCTGACGTACGCCTTCACGCTCTCCCCGCGGTAGGGGTCGGGGACCCCGACGACGGCCGCCTCGCGGACGGCGGGGTGGGTGTAGAGGACGTCCTCGACCTCGCGCGGCCAGACCTTGAAGCCCGACGCGTTGATCATGTCCTTCTTGCGGTCGACGACGTAGAGCCAGCCGTCGGCGTCCATGAACCCGACGTCCCCGGTGCGCAGTTCGCCGTCCGGGAAGGTCAGCGCGGTCTCGGCGGGCAGCCCCCAGTAGCCGGGCACGACCTGGGGGCCGCGGACGACGATCTCGCCGGTCTCGCCGAAGGGCAGCTCGGCGCCGTGCTCGTCGAGGACGCGGACGACGGTGTCGGCGCCCGGGACCCCGACGGAGAGGGTGCCGGAGACCGGGTCGACGGGTGCCTCGCGGTGCGCGGGCACGGTGGCGCAGGCGGCGGTGGACTCGGTGAGGCCGTATCCGCCCCGCAGGTAGAAGCCGAAGGCGGTGCGCAGCCGTTCCACGAGGGCGGGCGGGAGCGGGGCGCCGCCGCTGGAGAGCACCCGGAACGAGGCGAAGTGGTCCGGGGTGACGTCCGGGTGGGCGGCGAGGGCCATGAACGCGGTCGCCGGGCCGACGGCGTAGTCGGGGCGGTGTTCGAGGAAGGCGTCGAGGACGACGCCCGCGTCGAAGCGGTGGGCCAGGACGAGGGTGCCGGCGTTGGTGAAGCAGGCGGCGAGCTCGCAGACCATCCCGGTGATGTGGAAGAGCGGGGCGAGGGCGAAGTAGCGCGCGCCCTCGGGGATGGGGTGGCCGGTGACCTGCCGCAGGGCGTTGTGGGTGAGCGCCCCGTGGGGGTTCATGGCGCCCTTGGGGGTGCCGGAGGTCCCGGAGGTGTAGCTGATGAGGGCGGTGTCGGCGGCGGTGAGGCCCGGGTCCGGCGGGGCCGGGTGGCCGCGCCGGGCCACCGTGACGAGGTCGTCGACATCGGAGTCGGCGTCGGCGGGCCGGCCCGGCTGCCCGAGCGCGAGGACGCGTATGTCGTTGCGGCTCTGGAAGTCCAGGTCGGAGGCGGTCAGCGTGGTCCGCAGGGCGGTCCCGTACGCGGCCTCGCGCAGGTACCCGCCCCAGGCGCGGGCCTCGCAGACCAGCGCGACGGCCCCGGAGTCGCGCAGGATGTGCCCCACTTCGGCTGATTTGTACATCGGGTTGAGCGGGACGACCACCGCCCCGGCCTTCCACGCGCCGAGCACGGCGAGCGCGAAGTGCGGGGTGTTCTGGAGCATGACCGCGACCCGGTCGCCCCGGCCGATCCCCCGCCCGGCCAGGTGTCCGGCGACGGAGTCGGAGAGGGCGTCGGCCTCGGCGTAGCCGATCCGGCCGTCGAAGTAGGCCAGCGCGGTGCGCTCGGGGGCCCGGGCGGCGGCGGCCCGGAAGGCGTCCAGCACGCTGGGCGGGGGTGCGACGGGGGCCAGCTGGGCGGGGCTGAGCCGCCCGAGCCAGGGCTTCGCCCCGTACCGGGACGGCGCGTCGGCGGCCCCGGCCCCGGCTTCGGCCTCGGCCTCGGCCTCGGCCCCGGCCTCGGGGGCAAGGTCGGTCACGGGGTCTCCCAGGTGCGCTGGAGGCGGTTCATGCCGCTGAGCCAGCGGTCCGGGTCGGTCGCGCGGGCGGCGTAGAAGTCCGCGACCTCGGGGTGCGGGAGGATCAAGAACCGGCCCTTCTCCATGCCGTCGAACAGCGCGTCCGCGACCGCTTCCGGCTCGATCGCGGTCGGCGCCAGGACGAGGTCGCCCGCCGAGCCCGCGGCGGTCAGCATGTCGGTGCGCACCCCCTGCGGGCAGATCGCGTGGACCTGGACGCCCCGGTGGCGGTAGGTCAGCGAGAGCCATTCCGCGAAGGCGAGGGCACCGTGCTTGGTGACACTGTACGGCGCGGCCCCGATCATGGTCAGCAGCCCGGCGGCGGAGACGGTGGACACGAAGCGGCCGCTCCCCCGCTCCAGCCAGTCCGGCAGCAGCGCGCGGGCGGCGCGGACATGGGCCATGACGTTGACGTCCCAGGCCGCCTCCCACACGGCCTCGTCGGCGAACGCGTCGCCGCCCGAGGCGAGTCCGGCGTTGGCGCAGTAGACGTCCACCCGGCCGCCGAGGGCCTCGCGGGCCTCCCCGACGATCGCGGAGGCGTCACCGGGCACGGCGATCGCGCGGGCTCCGATGTCACCGGCGACGGAGGCGGCCTTGGCGGGGTCGAGGTCGTTGACCACGACGGTGGCCCCCTCGGCGGCGAAGCGCCGCGCGAGGGCGGCGCCGATACCGCCGCCCGCTCCGGTGACGACGACTCGCTGGTCCTGGTACGCGCTCACGGGGATCACCTCTCGGGGGCTGCTGCCGGATTCCCGGGCAGACTAACCAGTCGGTATGTCGGGGCGGAAGAGGGCTGCGCCCTAGCGTGGCGGGATGACTCTGTCGCGACGGGGATTGCTGGGACTGGCGGGAACCTCGGGGGCCCTGGGGTCGATCGGGGCTACTTCCGCCGGCCCGGCAGCCGCCGGCACCGGGGCCGCGGCCCCGGCGATCGCCCCCGTGACCGCGGCCCCGGTAGCCACGGCTCCGGATGCCGGCCGGGTGCGGACCGGGTTCGAGCGGCTCGCCGCCGACGGGTACGGCGCACTGGCCGGACAGCGGATCGGGGTGGTCACCAACCCCACCGGGATCACGGCCGACGCCCGGCACCTGGTCGACGTACTGCACGCGGACGAGCGGGTGGACCTGGTCGCGGTGTTCGGCCCGGAACACGGGTTCCGGGGGACGGCGCAGGCCGGCGGATCGGAGGGCGCCGGGCGCGATCCGGCAACCGGCCTGCCGGTGCACGACACGTACGGCAAGAGCGGGCAGCAGCTCGCGGACGTGTTCACCGCGGCCGGGATCGACACGGTCGTCTTCGACATCCAGGACGTCGGGGCGCGCTTCTACACCTACATCTGGACCCTCTACGACTGCATGCGCGCGGCCGCGCTCGCCGGCAAGGCGGTGGTGGTCCTGGACCGCCCCAACCCGGTGGGCGGCCGGCGCGCGGCCGGTCCGGTGCTGGAGCGGCCGTACGCGAGCTTCGTGGGCCGGGAGCCGATCGCGCTCGCGCACGGGATGACGGCGGCGGAGCTGGCCCTGCTCTTCAACGGCGAGTTCCTGGCCGCGAACCCGGTCGCGCTGCGGACGGTACGGATGACCGGCTGGCGGCGGGAGCTCCACTTCGGCGCCACCGGCCTGCCGTGGGTGCCGCCGAGCCCGAACGTGCCGACGCCGGACACGGCCCTCGCGTACGCCGGCACCTGCCTGTTCGAGGGCACGAACCTGTCGGAGGGCCGGGGTACGACCACTCCCTTCGAGGTGCTGGGCGCGGAGGGCCTGGACCGGCGCTGGGCGGAGGCGGCGAACGCGCTGGAGCTGCCGGGGGTGTGGTTCCGGGAGGCGTACTTCACCCCGGCCTTCTCCAAGTTCACGGGGAAGCCGTGCGGCGGGGTCCGGCTGCTCGTTCACGACCGGGCGGCCTTCGATCCGGTGCGGGCGGGGATCGGGCTGCTGGTCACCGCGCGGCGCGTCTGGAGCGGCTTCGCCTGGCGCGCGGACCACTGGATCGACCGGCTGACCGGATCGGACCGGGTGCGCACCCTCGTGGACGCGGGGGCGGGGGTGGAGGAGATCGCGGGCGACTGGGCGGCGGGGCTGGAACGTTTCGCGGCGGTGCGCGAGCGGTACCTCCTCTACCCGTGACGCGTTCACCGCGGCGGTCTCGTCACCGGTCACGTCACGGGGCTGGCAGGGCGGGCGCGGCAGCGGGATGCTGACCGCACCGGAGGCACGGCGTGGAGGGGGACGTCATGGCGGACATCGGTGTCGGGGTCGGGGTCGGGGTCGGGGTCAGGCCTTATGAGGAGCTGACGTTCGACGCCGAGGGGGACGTGGACGGGGGCACGCGGGAGGCGGTCGCCCGGATCGACGCCACCGACCTGGTGGTCTTCGCACACGGCTGGAACAGCGACCGCTCCACCGCCACCCGGCTCTTCGACCGGTTCTTCGCCCCCTTCCCGGAGCTGGTGGGGCCTGCGGTACGGCTGGGATACGTGGGGGTCGTCTGGCCCTCGATCCGGTTCTCGGACGAGCCGATCCCGGACTTCGACGACCGGGGAGCCCTCGCCGAGCCCGGCTACGGGGCGGCGCTGGACCCGGCGACCCGGCGGGCGCTCGGCGCGTTCTGGCCCGGGCGGGAGGCGGAGCTGGACCGGGTCGCCGAACTGCTGGAGGAGCGGCCCGAGTCGGAGGCGGCGCTCATCGAATTCGGGGCCCTGGTGCGGGAACTGGCGGGGGTGGACGCGGTGGACGGCGTCGGCGCCGTCGCCGGCGGCAGCGGTCTCGGCGTCGGGGTGCCGGCGATGTTCGCCGAGGACGCGCTGAGCGTGTTCCGCGCCTTCGCCGAGGCGCTGGCCTCGGCCGGCGGCCCCGCCGGTGACCCGGGATTCGCGGCGGGCGGCGCCCTGCGCGCCCTGTGGGGCGGGGCGAAGGAGGTGCTGCGGCAGGCTACGTACTACGAGATGAAGAAGCGGGCCGGCGTCATCGGCGAACGCGGGCTCGGCCCCGTGCTGACGGGGCTCGCGGGCCGCCGCCCCGGCCTGCGGATCCACCTGATCGGCCACAGTTTCGGCGGCCGGGTGGTCTCGTTCGCCCTGCGCGCGGTGCCGGAGGGGGCCCGGTACGTGAAGTCGCTGACCCTGCTCCAGGGCGCCTTCTCCCACTACGCCTTCGCCGACCGCCTGCCGCACGACAAGGGCCGGGGCGGCGCCCTGAGCGGCCTCCAGCGGCGGGTGGACGGCCCGGTGGTGGCCTGCCACTCCCCGTACGACACCTCGCTGAAGCTCTTCTATCCGCTGGCCTCGCGGATGGCGCGGGATTCGGCCGGTCTGTTCGGCTTCGACGAGCGGTGGGGCGCGATCGGGCACGACGGGGTGCAGGCGGTGGCGGGCGCGCCGCGCCTGGACCTCGCCGAGGTGCTGCGGGCGGGCCTGCCCGGCAGCGGGTGCGTCAGCGTGGACGCGGGCTCCGTGGTCCGCCGCGGCGGTGCCCCCTCGGGGGCGCACAGTGACGTCTGCCACGAGGAACTGGCCCGGGTCGTGGTTGCCGCGGGGCGCATGGGGCGGTGAGTTCCGGCCATATGCCACCCGTACGCCTCGACCGCCCCCGCATGCGCCCACATCTTGCCGGGCATGTTGGGCACGTCGGAGCGTGTGGCGTCGTTCGACGTAGTACGACGCCGCGGTGCGGGCGTAGGCGTGGCATGGCGGAGGTGAAGGTGTGATGGCGGGTTTCCGGAGTCTGGCGTACCAGGTGCGTGACGCGCGGAACGACCGTGCCTTGCGGCGCCACTCGCTGCGCCGTTGCCTGGAGCGGTTCGCTCCGTACGGGCACCGGGCGACGTGGTGGCATCTGTGCGACCGGCACGGGATCGCCCCCGAGGACCGGGGCGCCGATCCGCTGCGGCTGGTCGCGGCGCTGGAGGAGCTGGAGGAGGCGCGGGCCGTCTGGCTGGAGTACGAGCGCCAGTTCGCGGCGCGGCGCAGGCGAGAGAAGCACGACGGGCTGCGCCGGCCCGACTGGGCGTGGGGCGGCACCGGGGACGCGGTGGTGCGCTGCGCCGATCCGGGGGTGCGGCCGGACGGGGCGCTGGGCGAGGTGCTGCGGCGGCTGGTGCAGGCGTTGGAGTCGGAGCCGGGGACGGCGTGCCCGGTCTGCGGGGAGCGGGAGCTGCGCTGGCCGGCGCCGGGCGCGGGGCGCGGGCGGTGGGCCGCCACGGCCGGGGCCTGGGCGTGGGACGGGCCGCTGTGCGGGGGCTGCGGGATCGTGGTGCCCAGACCGGCGCTGGCCGATGCGCTGACGCACACTCCTTCGGCGGGGGCCGCATGAGGCCTCCGCTCCAGGTGTCGTTGAACGGCTCGCGGGGCGCGGCCGAGGGTGCGGCCGTGCCGATGTCCCCGGAGGATCTCGTGGAGGCCGCGCTGGCGGCGGTCGCCGCCGGGGCCGGGGAGCTGCTGGTCCACCCGAGGACCCCGTGCGGGCGGGAGAGCCTGTCGCCCCGCGTGGTGGGTCCGCTGCTGGAGGCGCTGCGGGGCGCGGGAACAGGCGTGCCGGTCGTGGTGCCGGCGGGGGTCGGGGCCGAGCCGGATCCGGCCGGGCGGCTGGAGCGGGTCCGCTCCTGGGGGGTGCTGCCCGACCGGGCGGCGGTGCACTTCGGGGAGCCCGGAGCGGAGGAACTGGCGGGAGCCCTTCTGGACCGGGGTGTGGCGGTGGACGCGGTGGTCCCCCTGGGCAGCGGGACCGGCAGCCCCCAGACGGCCGGGGGCGAGGCGGCCGGGGTGGAGCCGCTGGCGCGGTTCCTGGCCTGGCCGGCTCCCGATCACGGGCGGGTGCGGCTGGTGGCGGAGCCGGCGGCGGCCGATCCGGCGCTGGTGGCGGGGTTGCGCTGGCTGCCGCCGGTGCCGGTGCTGCTGTTCGGGCGGGAGGCCGCCGCCTGGCCGGTGCTGCGGCTGGCCGCCCGGTGCGGCGCGGGCGCGCGGATCGGCCTGGGGGACGTACGGCACCTGCCGGACGGGCGGCCGGCCCGCTCCAACGCCGAGCTGGTGGCGGCGGCCGTGGCGGAACTGGCCGCCACCGCGGCGCCGGCCGGCGCCGCTACAGCCGGGAGCCGGTGAGGCGTTCACCGAAGACGTCGTCCGGGTTGGACAGCGCGCAGTTCTCCAGCGAGAGGCAGCCGCAGCCGATGCAGTCCGTCAAATGGTCGCGCAGGCGCCCGAGTTGGGTGATGCGCTGGTCGAGTTCGGCGCGCCAGGCCTGGGAGAGCCGGGCCCAGTCCTCGCGGTTGGGCGTGCGCTCCTCCGGCAGTTGGGCGAGGGCGTCGCGGATGCTGGCGAGTGGGATCCCGACGCGTTGCGCGGCGCGCACGAAGGCCACCCGGCGCAGCGCGTCGCGGCTGTAGCGGCGCTGGTTGCCGGAGGTGCGGCGGCTGGCGATCAGGCCCTTGGCCTCGTAGAAGTGGAGCGCGGAGACGGCCACGCCGCTGCGCGCGGAGAGCTGGCCGACGGTGAGTTCGTGGATTTTTTCGGGAATCTGCGGCACCCGGCCGAGCGTAGTCGGAGGGCCGGGAATCCGTTGACAGATACATGTGGCCCCACCATGCTGAGCAGGCGCTGAGCAAGCGCTTATTCGTCCGGGAGAGGGAGACGACGCATGGTCGAGCCGAGGATCTTCACGTCCGCCGACGAGCTGAGCGCGGGGGTCGGCGCACCGCTCGGCCCCAGCGGGTGGCTGGAGGTGGACCAGAAGCGGATCGACCTCTTCGCGGACGCCACCGGCGACCACCAGTGGATCCACGTGGACCCGGAGCGGGCGGCCGCCGGACCCTTCGGCTCCACCATCGCGCACGGCTATCTGACGCTGTCGCTGCTGCCCAGCCTGGTACCGCAGATCATGCGGGTCGAGGGCATGAAGATGGGCATCAACTACGGGGTGAACAAGGTGCGTTTCCCGGCTCCGGTACCGGTCGGGTCTCGACTGCGGGCCACCGCGGTGATCACGGAGGTGACGGAGGCGGGCGGCGGCGTCCAGGTCGCGGCCACCGTCACCGTCGAGTGCGAGGGCGCCGCGAAGCCGGTGTGCGTGGCGGAGTCGGTGTCCCGCTACTACTTCTGAGCTCCGCCGGCGGGGGCGTCCGCCATGCTGCCGACGGGGCGGGCGCCCACCATGCGGAGCACGAGGTCGGCGTAGAGCGCTCCGACCTCGTCGGGCGTGCGCCGTCCCTCCACGCTGAACCAGCGGGCGACGTCGATGCAGAGCGAGAGCACGGCGAGGGTGGTGCCGGGCAGGTCGGGGACGTCGAACTCCCCGGTGCCCACGCCGTCGGCCAGGATGTGGCGTACGGCGGCGTCGCTCCGGCGGCGCAGCGCCACGATCTCGGCGCGGTGTTCCGGAGCGAGGGCGTCGAGCTCGTACTGGACCACCCGCGCGGTGGTGTGGTGGGCCGCGTGCCACCCCACGAAGGAGCGGACGGCCGCGTCGAGCCGCTCGGCCGCGCCGCCCGAGCCGGCGGCGGCCGTCTCCAGGATCTCCAGCGCCTTGTCGTGGCCGATCCGGCTGATCCGGTGGAGCAGCTCTTCCTTGGTCTTGTAGTGGATGTACAGCGCGGCCGGGCTCATGCCCGCCCGTCCGGCGATGTCACGTGTGGTGGTCGCGTGGTATCCGCGCTCCGCGAAGGCGTCGACGGCCGCGACGAGCAGCCGCCGGGCCGCGTCGGGGGTGACCTCGGACCACGGCTGATAGCCGCCGGTCTCCGCCGCGCTCTCCATCGCTAGCTCACCCTCTTCGCCGTGTAGGAAAGGAACACCCTACCGGAGGGTGAGCAAGCGCTTAGCGTTCTTGCCGATCACGGATCACCTTGGCGAGGGTGAAGGCCGAGGTGGTCAGGTACAGCACCCCGACGCCGAGGAAGGCGCGGACCCAGCCGTCCGTCTCCAGCCGGTAGATCCCGATGGCGACCGCCGCGCCGGCGATGCCGAAGGAGGCGACGGCCTGACCGTAGTACGCCCCCGTGTTCTGCTGCTTGACCGGTGTCTCGTTCATGGGTCCAGCATCCGGCGGGGGTGGCCCCGGTCACATCCGCGCGGGTACTCGGGTACGTACTCAGGCGCGCGGGCCGCGGTCCGCGTTCCGCACCCGGGTCTCAGAAGGCGGAGACGCCGGTACGGGCGCGGCCGATGAGCAGCTTCTGGATCTGGCTGGTGCCCTCGTACAGGGTCATCACCCGGGCGTCGCGCAGCAGCTTTCCGGCCGGGTACTCGTCGATGTAGCCGTATCCGCCGTGCACCTGGAGGGCGTTGCTCGCGGCGCGCACGGCGGCCTCGGAGGCGAAGAGCTTGGCGGTGGAGGACTCCGTGGCGAAGGGCAGGCCCCGGTCGATGAGGTCGGCGACGCGCCAGGTCAGCAGCCGGGCGGCGTCCACGTCGACCGAGATGTCGGCGATCAGCTCCTGGACCAGCTGGTGGTGGGCGATGGGCTTGCCGAACTGCTCGCGCTGGGCGGCGTACGAGACGGCCGCGTCGAGCGCCGCCTGAGCGATGCCGACGCAGCCGGCGGCGACCGACATCCGGCCCTTGGCGAGGGCCGACATGGCGACGGAGAACCCCTTGCCCTCCGGGCCGAGCATCGCTGAGGCGGGCACGCGGACGCCGTCGAGGACGAGTTCGGCGGTGGCCTGGCCGCGCAGGCCGAGCTTGCCGTGGATCTCGCGGCGGGTCAGGCCGGGGCTGTCGGTGGGGACCAGGAAGGCGGAGACCCCGCGGTGGCCGGGCTCGTCGTTGGTACGGGCGAAGAGGAGGACCACATCGGCCCAGGTGCCGTTGGTGATGAACATCTTGCTGCCGCTGAGGAGGTACGCGTCCCCGTCGCGCACGGCGCGGGTGTCGAGGTTGCCCGCGTCGGAGCCGGTGCCGGGTTCGGTCAGGCCGAAGCAGCCGAGCGCGTCGCCGGAGCACAGGCGCGGCAGCCACGCGCGCTTCTGCTCCTCGGTGCCCCAGGCGGCGATGGTCTTGGCGACCAGGCCCAGGGAGACGGAGACGATGCCGCGCACGGCGGAGTCGCCGCGGCCGAGCTCCTCGGTGACCAGGACGTACGCGAGGTGGTCGCCGCCGGAGCCGCCGTACTCCTCGGGGACGGTCAGGCCGAGGAAGCCGAGGGCGCCGAGCTTCTTCACGATGGCCCGGTCCACGCTCTCCGCGCGGTCCCAGTCGGCGGCGTACGGGACGACCTCGCGCTCGGTGAACGCGCGGGCGAGCCGGCGTACGGCCTCCTGCTCCTCGCTCAGCTCCAGGTTCACCGGGCACCTCCGGGGGTCCGGCGCGGGGTCAACAGCGGGGTTAACTAGCGCCGGTAGTTTATGGCGGGCAGGCCCTACTATGTGGCGCATGGCCAGACCGCGCAAGCCCCTCCTCAGCAGAGACCTCATCGTCGAAGCGGCGGGCACGCTGGTGGACGCCGAAGGACTGGAGGCCGTGTCGACGCGGCGGCTGGCGGCCGCGCTGGGGGTCAGCGGACCGTCGCTGTACAACCACTTCCGCACCAAGGACGAGATCCTGGACGCGGTGGCGGACGCGGTGAGCGCCCGGGTCGACTTGTCGATGTTCGACGCGGCCGACGGCCGGGGGTGGCGGGCCGCGCTGCACGACTGGGCGCACTCCTACCGCGGCGCCCTGTCCGACCATCCGAACATCGTGCCGGTGCTCGCGCGCGGCCCGGGCCGGCGCCCGGCGGGCCTGCGGGTGGCGGACGCGGTGTTCGGTGCGATGACGGCGGCGGGGTGGCCGCCCGCCCAGGCCACCCGGATCGGCGCGCTGATGCGGTACTTCATCCTGGGGTCGGCGGTGGCCTCCTTCGCCCGGGGTTTCGTGGACGACGAGGCGGCCTACGACCCGGCGGACTATCCGCACCTGGGCCGGGCCCACCTGCTGGCGGAGCGCCAGCGCGAGGTGGACGAGGGCGCGTTCGAGACGGGGCTGGCGGCCCTGCTCGACGGACTGGCCCTCCAGTACGCGGCGCTGCCCCGGCCCTGACCCGGCCTGCGGCGGCCCCCCGGGGGCTTTCTAGGGCTGGAAGACGACCAGCGACCGGCCGCCCTTGCCGGCGAGCATCGCGTCGAAGGCGGCCGGAATGCCTTCGAGGGTGATGCGGTCGGTGACCATGGCGCCGAGGTCGAAACGGCCCGCGCGGACGTGGTCCGCGATCACCGGGAGGTCGCGCGCGGGGTCGCTGTTGCCGTACACGCAGCCCGTGAGGGTGCGGGCGAAGTGGAAGATCTCCAGCGCGTGGAAGGTGACCTGCTGTTCCTTGCCGCCGATGCCGACGACCGTGGTGCGCCCGCCACGGCGGCTGGACTCCCAGGCCGTGCGGATGGTGTCCGCCCGGCCGACGCACTCGACGGCCACGTCCACGCCCTGGCCGGCGGTGAGCGCCCGGATCTCCTTGGCGGTGGTGTCGGAGGCGAGGACGAACGCGGTGGCTCCGGCCGCCCGCGCCAGTTCCTCCTTCGCCGGGGAGACGTCGACGGCAACGATCGGGCCCGCCTGGGCGATCCGGGCGGCCTGGATGGCGGCCAGGCCGACGCCGCCGACGCCGAAGACGGCCACCGACTCGCCGGGGCGGACCTGCGCGCTGTGGTGCACGGCCCCGTAGCCCGTCAGGACGGCGCAGCCGAGGAGGGCGGCCTCGGCCAGCGGGATCCCGGCGGGCGCGGGCAGCACGCAGTTGGCCGCGACGACCGTCTCCTCGGCGAACGCGGCCACGTTCAGCCCGGGGTGCAGCTCCGTGCCCTCGGCGTCGTGGGCGTAGACGGCGCCGACCCCGGCGAGGGCCTTGGCGCAGAGCCAGACCTCGCCGATCCGGCAGTGGTGGCACTCCCCGCAGGACGGGGCCCAGTTGAGCACCACCGCGTCGCCGGGAGCGACATGGGTGACGCCCTCCCCGACGGAGAGGACCGTGCCCGCTCCCTCGTGGCCGAGGACGGCGGGGACGGGGACCCGCATGGTGCCGTTGGTGAGGGAGAGGTCGGAGTGGCAGACCCCGGCCGCGGCGAGCCGCACCCGGACCTGCCCGGGGCCGGGCTCGGGCAGCAGGATCTCCCTTACCTCCAGCGGGGCTCCGACGGCGGGCAGTATCGCGGCGCGGACCATGGTCGTCGTCTCCGTGTTCGCTGGGGTCGGGTGGTGCGGGGCGGTGCGGGGGTGATGCGGGCCGTACGGTGCGGGGCCGGGCCGGGACGGGTCAGACCCGGCGGCCGGCGGCGGCCGATGGGTCAGAACTGGAGCGACTTGGTCTGGAGGTACTCCGCCAGACCGTGCGGGCCCAGCTCGCGGCCGACGCCCGACTGCTTGTAGCCGCCGAAGGGCGCGAGCGGGTTGAAGCGGCCGCCGTTGATGTCGACCTGGCCGGTGTCCATACGGCGGGCGAACGCGACGGCGGTCTCCTGGTCCGCCGCCCAGACGGCGCCGCCCAGCCCGTACACCGTGCCGTTGGCGATGCGCAGGGCGTCGTCCTCGTCCTCGTAGCGGAGGATCGAGATCACCGGGCCGAAGATCTCCTCCTGCGCGATGGTCATCTCGGGCGTGACGTCGGCGAACACGGTCGGGGCGATGAAGTACCCGCGTTCGCGCGGCGCGTCGGGGCCGCCCGCGACCAGGCGCGCGCCTTCCTCGATGCCCTTGACGATGTAGCCGCGCACCCGGTCGCGCTGCTTGGCGTTGATGACGGGGCCGATGCGGGTGGCCGCGTCGAGCGGGTCGCCGGCGGGGTACGCGGCGACGGCGGCGGCCGCGAGCGAGACGGCCTCCTCGTACTGGTCCCGGTGGACGAGCATCCGGGTGAGCGCGTTGCAGCTCTGGCCGGTGTTGTTCATGACGTGGCCCACGCCCGCCGCGACGGCCTTGGCCAGGTCGGCCCCGGGCAGGATGACATTGGCCGATTTTCCGCCCAGCTCCAGGGCGACGCGCTTGACCGCGGCGCCCGCGGTGGCGCCGATCTGCCTGCCGACGGCGGTGGAGCCGGTGAAGGAGACGAGGTCGACTCCCTCGTGCGCGGCCAGCGCCTGACCGGCGACCGGGCCGGTACCGGTCACCAGGTTGAAGACACCGGCCGGGATGCCCGCCTCGTGCACGGCTTCGGCGAAGAGCTGTGCGGTCAGCGGGGTGTCCTCGGCGGGCTTGAGGACGAGGGTGCATCCGGCGGCGAGAGCGGGCGCCACCTTTGCAACGACCTGGTGCAGCGGGTAGTTCCAGGGGGTGATGGCCCCGACCACGCCGACCGGCTCCAGCAGCACGGTGGAGTTCCCGAGCCGCTCCTCGAAGCTGTACGAGGCCGCCAGTTCGGCGAAGGAGGCGGCCACCGCGATCGGCGCCCCGGCGTGGACCTTCTCCGAGAAGCCCAGCGGGGAGCCGAGCTCGGCGGTGATGGTCTCGGCGATCTCGGTCCTGCGGGCGATCAGCACGTCGCGGAGGGCTCCGATGAAGGCGGCCCGCTCGGCCGGCGGGGTCGCCGCCCAGCCAGGGAAGGCCGCCCGGGCGGCGCGTACGGCCTGGTCCACGTCCTCGGCGGTGCCGGCCGGCACCCCGCCTATGACCTGCTCGTCGGCCGGGTTCACGACCTCGATCCGCTCGCGTCCGGCGGCGGGGCGCCACTCCCCGCCGATGTACATCCCGTCGTGAGCCTTCATCGCATTCCTCCCGAGCACGCGCGAGCGCATTGACCGACCTGGTAGAAGCCGCTCCACCACCCTACAAACTAGCGTCGGTAGTTTTGGGTGCGCCAGGGGCGGCGGCGGTCAGATGATGCCGAAAACCATCCCTGCCGCGAGGACGACGAGGCAGGTGAGGGCCGCCCACTTCACCGTGAAGCGGGTGTGGTCGCCGAACTCGACCTTGGCCATGCCGACGAGGACGTACACGGCGGGAACCAGCGGGCTGGACATGTGCAGGGCCTGGCCGACGAGGGAGGCGCGGGCGATCTCCAGCGGGGAGACGCCGTGCGCGGCGCCGGCCTCGGCGAGCACCGGCAGCACGCCGAAGTAGAAGCCGTCGTTGGACATGAAGTAGGTGAGCGGCAGGCTGAGCAGGCCGGTGACCAGGGCCATGTGCGGGCCCATGCCCTCGGGGATGGCGCCGACCAGCCAGTCGGCCATGTGCTTGACCATGCCGGTGCCGCTGAGGACCCCGGTGAAGACGGCGGCGGCGAAGACCATGCCGGCGACGTTCAGGACGTTGTCGGCGTGGGCGGCTATGCGGGCCTTCTGGTCGGGCATGTGGGGGAAGTTGACGGTGAGGGCGAGGGCCGCGCCGAGCAGGAAGAGCACCGGGATGGGCAGCAGCTCCATGATCATCGCGGTGAGCAGGGCGACGGTCAGGCCCGCGTTGAACCAGTACAGGCGGGGGCGGAGGGTGGCGCGCTGCGGGTCGAGCCCCTGGAAGCCCTCCTCCCCCGCGTCCCCTCCGGAGGCCGGCGCTCCGGAGCCGGCCGAGGGCACGCCCGTACCGGCCCCGGCCCCGGCCGCGGTCGCGACTGCGGTCCCCTCCCCAGCCGCGGTCCCGGCCCCGGTCCCGGTCCCGGTCCCGGTCCCCACGGTGACCAGCTCGGGCTCCTCGTCGTCCCCGGAGGGCAGGACGAGCGTGCCGACGCGGCGGCGCTCCCTGAGGCCGAGGACGTACGCGAGGACGAACACGCTGAGCAGGCCGACGGCGAGCGCAGGGATCATCGGGACGAAGATGTCGGCGGCGTCGAGCTTGAGCGCGGTGGCGGCCCGGGCCGTGGGGCCGCCCCAGGGCAGGGTGTTCATGACGCCGTTGGCGGTGGCGGCGACGCCCGTCATGACCACCAGGCTCAGGCCGAGCCGCTTGTAGAGCGGGTACATGGCCGAAACGGTGATCATGAAGGTGGTGGAGCCGTCGCCGTCGAGGGAGACGATCGCGGCGAGGACCGCCGTGCCGACCACGACCCGCATGGGGTCGGCCTTGCAGAAGCGCAGGATGCCTTTGACGATCGGGTCGAAGAGTCCGACGTCGATCATCACGCCGAAGTAGACGATGGCGAACATGAGCATGGCGGCGGTCGGCGCGAGTTTGCCGACGCCGTCGATGACGTAGTCGCCGAGGTGGGCGCCCTTTCCGGCGAACACGCAGAACAGCGCGGGGATGAGGACGAGCGCCGCGATGGGCGACATTTTCTTCAGCATGATCAGGACCAGGAAAGTGGCGATCATGGCGAAGCCGAGGAAGGTCAGCATGGGGGGAACGTAGGGGCCGCGTCCTGGCGCCAACAAGACGTCAAGGCGTGAGCAATACGAGCAAAACCCCAGCTCAGGGCAGGGGCGCCAGTTCGACGGGGAATCCGTTGAGCACCGCCGTGCCGGAGAGCGGGTCGAGCCGGGTGCCGTCGAGGAGCTGGTTGACGTTGGCGCCGGGCTCCGCGGAGGCCACCGAGAGCCGGGAGCCGGCGCGGTCGTGGCCCCAGCCGTGCGGGAGGCTCACGACGCCGCGGCGGACCGCCTCGGTGACCTCGACGGGCACCTCCAGGCTGCCGCCGTCCGAGGTGACCCGGGCCCGGCCGCCGTCGGCGAGACCGAGCCGGCCGGCGTCCTCCGGGTGGACCTGGAGGGTGCAGCGGTTGGAACCTCCGATGAGAGCCGGGACGTTGTGCAACCAGCTGTTGTTGGAGCGCAGATGGCGGCGGCCCACGAGCACCAGGGCGGCGGGGCGTTCGGCGAGCGCCGCGCGCAGCCTGGGGAGTTCGGCCGCGATCGGCTCCGGCAGCAGCTCGATCCTGCCGCTGCGCGTTTTCAGCACGCCGGGGAGCCGGGGCCGCAGCGGGCCCAGGTCGATGCCGTGCGGGTGCTGCCCGAGCTCTTCGAGGGTCAGGTCGTACGGTCCGAGGCGGAGCATCATGTCGAGCCGCCGCTCCGGGCCGGTGCGGCCGGACAGCGTGCGGGCCCGCAGCCGCGGGTCCTCGCCGAACAGCGGTGAGTGGGGATCGGTGGCGGCCCGGGTGAGGGTGTCGGCGATGACGCGGTCGTCGACGGTCTCGGGCGGGGCGCCGTGCTGCCCGGACACGGCGAGGATCAGGCGCGCGTGGATCTCGCACTCGTCCATCCGCCCTTCCTCCAAGGGGACGGCGGGCGGGGAGTAGCGGGCCTGGTTGCGGACGGCGAAGGCGTTGAAGGCGAAGTCGAAGTGGGCGCTCTGCGCGGGCGGCGGCGGGGGCAGGACGACATGGGCGTGGCGCGCGGTCTCGTTCAGGTAGGGGTCCACGCTGACCATGAAGTCCAGGCCGGCGAGGGCGGCGTCGAGCCGCTGTCCGTCGGGGGCGGACAGCACGGGGTTCGCCGCGATCGCGATCAGGGCGCGGATCCGCCCCTCCCCCGGGGTCTCGATCTCCTCGGCCAGGGCGGCGGTGGGGAGTTCGCTCTTGGCCTCGGGGTGGCCGCTGACCCGGCTGTGCCAGCGGCCGAGGGCGAACCCCTTGCCGGGGCCGGCCGGCCGGGGTGCGTGGTCGGTGGCGGAGAGCGGGAAGAGGGCTCCGCCCGGCCGGTCGAGGTTGCCGGTGAGGATGTTCAGTACGTCGACCAGCCAGCTGGCGAGCGTCCCGTACTCGGTGGTGCAGCTGCCGATCCGCCCGTAGACGGCGGCGGTCGGCGCGGCGGCGAGCTCGCGGGCGAGGGCGCGGATCTCGGCGGCGCTGAGGTCGCAGGCGGGGGCTACGGCCTCGGGGGTGAAACGGTCGAGGGCGGGGCCGAGTTCCCCGAGGCCCTCGGTCCACCGCGTCAGCCGGTCCGGGTCGGTGAGTTTCTCGTCGAGCAGGGTGTGGGCGAGGGCGGCGAGCAGGAGCGCGTCGCTGCCCGGGCGCGGCGCGAGGTGCCGGTCGGCGAGCCGGGCGGTGCGGGTGCGGCGCGGGTCGACCACCACCAGGGTGCCGCCGCGTGCGCGCAGGGCCCGCAGCCGGCCGGGGAAGTCGGGGGCCGTGCACAGGGAGCCGTTGGACTCGACCGGGTTGGCGCCGAGGAGCAGCAGGAAGTCGGTGCGGTCGAGGTCGGGCACCGGGATGGCGAAGGGGTCGCCGAAGAGCAGGCCGCTGGAGACGTGCTTGGGCATCTGGTCCAGGGTGCTCGCGGTGAACAGGTTGCGGGTGCCGAGGGCCTTGAGGAGCAGCGGCGGGTAGAGGGCGCCGGCCATGGTGTGGGTGTTCGGGTTGCCCAGGACGACGCCGACGGACTGGGGGCCGTACTCCCGGAGCAGGGCGGGGACCGCGGCGGCGACGGCCGCGTACGCCTCCTCCCAGGTGGCTTCCCGGAGCCGGCCGGCTCGGCGGACGAGGGGGGTGCGCAGCCGGTCGGGGTCCCCGTCGACGGCGCCGAAGGCGGCGCCCTTGGGGCAGATGAAGCCGCGGCTGAAGACGTCGTCGCGATCGCCCCGGGCCCCGGTGACGGTGGAGCCCTCGATGGTGAGGGTGAGGCCGCAGGTGGCTTCGCAGAGGGGACAGACGCGCAGGGCGGTGCGGGGCATGGGCCCTCCCGGGGAGGCGGAATGCGACACGGGCACGCGGCGTTCCCGAGCATACCGACCGGTAGGCACGGCGGGGAGGCCTGAGGGGAGGGTCTGCGGGAAAGTCCGGTCAGTCCAGGACGCGCGCCAGGTAGGCGTGCATCATCGCGCGGGTCTCGGCGACGATGTCGGGATCCCCGGCCGGATCGACCCGGAAGGCCAGCTTGGTCAGCGCGTCGGTGGCCTCGACGGCGACGAGGACGGCCCGGGCCAGCGCCGGGTCCGCGACGAGGCCGAGGTGCGCGGTGAGCAGTTCGGTGAGCCGGCAGGCGACCAGGTGGTTGGGGTCGGCGCCGGGGCCCTCGGCGGGGGGTGCGGGCACCCCGAAGTCGATGAGGGCGAAGCCGGGCACGCCCCGTTTCATGACCAGGTACTCGTCCAGTACGACGTCCACGACGGGCCGCCATTCGGTGGCCGGGAGCTCGGCGAGCCGGCTCTCGATGCCGTCGGCGTAGCGGTCGAGGTTGCGGTGGGCGAGCGCGAGGGCCATGGCCCGCTTGTTCCCGAAGAAGCGGTAGACCGAGCCGATGGGCACTCCGGCGCGCGCCGCGACCGCCCGGGTGCTCAGGTTCTCGTACCCGGTCTCGTCCAGGAGCTCGGCGCAGGCGTCGAGGATCCGGGCGAGCCGGTCGGCGCTGCGCTGCTGGATCGGGGTCCGGCGCAGGGGGTGGGCTGGGGGCACGGGGTCCATCATGCCGCTCCCGGCCGCGCGGTTCGGCGGCGGTCTCAATTCAGCAGGAGGCCGATCCCCCCGATGGTGTACGTGATCATGAGCGCCAGCAGCGGGAGCTGGCCGGCCACGGCCCTGGCGGGCGGGAAGAGGCGCACGGAACGGTCGTGGGCGGCGATGACTCCCAGTACGTGACCCGTGACGACGGCGGCGACCTGGAGGGTGGCCAGAGCCCCGGGACCCAGTGGGGACAAGGGTTCTGGGGCGTTGTCAGTGCCGAGTGCCATGATTACTGTGCGTGGTCCTTCGGTGACGAAAAGGGAGAAGTAATGGGCGATGAGATAGCCGAGCGCGATCGGCACGAGTGAGTGCGCGAAGGCGGTCAGCGGGCCGGGGTGCGGGCCGCAGACGAGGCGGGTGGCCGCCGCGCACAGGCAGTACAGGGCGGCGACGAGGGCGATGGCGCCGAGGAGTCCGAGCGTGGCCGCGGGGGTGCGGCCGAGGGGGGAGGTCTGTATCGAGTTGATCCAGGCGGGGTTGTCGGAGAAGCCGTCGTACGCGGTGGATCCGAGCAGGACGCAGACGGTGGCGACGAGTCCGGGCCGCTCGGGCGTCGCGTCGAGTCCGTGGAAGGGGTTGCGGAGGACCAGGCGGCCGTCGTCGCGGCGGCCGAGGGGGGAGAGCCGGGCGAGGAGGGCGGAGTAGGCCTCGAAGGCGTCTCCGTCGGCGAACCAGCGCTCGCCGAAGCGGGCGGCGAGCAGGAGTTGGGCGGCGGCGTAGACGCCGAGGGCGATCAGGAGGGTGGTGGTGGATGCGGGATCAGGAGAGACGAGTTCGAGCCAGGTGAAGCCGAACAGCCCGACCGCGGCGGGCCATTGGCCGAGCCGGGCGGGCAGGGGGCGGGCCGCGGGGCGCCAGACCCCGGAGAGCAGGCGGTGCAGGGCGCGGAGCGGGCTGAGTAGGCGCCAGACGGGGCCGAGGAGGAGGGAGGCGGGCACGAGACCGACCCAGAGCAGGACGTAGACGGCGCCGGGAGCGGGGTTGCGGGCGGGGTCGTCGGGACCGAGGAGGAGGCAGAGCAGGACGGCGAGCGCGGCCGCGAGGCCGAGCCCGCGCAGGGCAGTGCGGGTGGCAGGCGCGTCTGCCACCCGCTGGAGCCCGGCGGGCAGGGCGAGGCCGGAGCGGTCGCCGCGGAATCGGGAGGTGGACCAGAGCAGACCCAGGGCGAGGAAGGAGACGAACAGCGCGGCGAAGGCACCCGCGAAGGCGTAGAAGGGAGAGATGGGCAGATCGTGCTGGGACCCGATCCCGTGCGCGAGGGCGGTGAGCGGATCGGCCGGGTGAAGGACCACGCCCTGGCCGATGCCGCCGGCGCCCGCGCCGGGGGCGGGCCCCGGCCCGGCCGGGGTCACCGGACGAGGAGCTGGGTCAGGACGAGGCCGGACTCATGGGTCTCGACCTCGAAGAGGCCTGTGCGGTCGGCCGTCAGGGTCAGGGTGGCCTCCTGCCCTGCCGGCAGGGCGAGTTCCTTGTCGTAGCCGTGGACGTGCAGGGTGTCCGTGCGGTCGCTGGTGACGCGGAGCGCCACGCGTTCCCCGCGCCGCAGCTCGGTGCGGCCCGGGGCGGGGGTGACCTTGCCGCCCCGGATCGCGATCGTGACCGTGCGGTCGGCCTGCGGGCTCTCGCCGGGCGGGGCCCCGCCCGGCGGGGACGAGGCAGGCGGGGACGAGGCCGCCGGGGCGGGTGCGTGGGTGTGGGCGCCCGCGCCCTGTCCCGGGGGGCCTCCGGCGAGGGGGACGGCGGCCTCGACGGGCTTGCCGGCGACCGCCCAGGCGGTGTGGTCGTCCGCGTAGAGGCGGACGGTCAGGGTGTGCGCGCCCTCGGGAACCTGCGCGGCGGGCAGGTGGAACCAGGGGCCGTACAGCCGGGCCAGCTTGCGTCCGTCCAGCTCCAGGTGGGCGTGGCCCGCGCCCGGGAGGGCGGCGCCGCCGGTGCTGTCCGGGGTGAAGCGGAAGTTCCGCACCGTCAGTTGCAGGTTCCAGCCGTCCTCGGTGTCGGGGCGGGCGCTGACCCGTACCTCCGGCGCGCCCTCGGCCGGGACCTCGCGGAGCCGGTGGCCCGCCCCGTCGTCGGTTTCGAGCAGGGTGCCCACGCTGCCGGAGGCCTGCTCGTGGCTGGTGCCGGGTTTGTGGTGGGTGGTCGCCCTGCCGCCGCAGCCCGTCGCGGCGCCGCCCGCCAGGAGCAGGAGGACGGCGACCAGGGCAGCGGTGCGCAGGGTCCGGCGGGGCCCGTGGGCCGCGCGGGGCGGCGTACCGCAGGCATCGCACCAGGTGCGGCCGCCGGCGGAGTCAACGGGGGCGGCGGGGCCAGAGGGGTGGGCGGGGTCGTGGGTCATCGGGGGTCTCCCGCGGTGGCCGGGGGTTCGGGGGTGGCGGCCGTGCTCAGCGCCGGGGCGGGACCGTCCGGGGCGGGGGCCCGGTCACCGTCGGGGTCGCCGCCCGGGCCGCCGGGGCGGGCCGGGGCGCCCGGCCGGGCCGAGGCGATCACGGCCCACAGCACCCAGAGCACGGCGACCAGGCCCCGTATCCAGGCCGGGCCGACGGGGATCCACGGGATCATCAGGACGGCCTTGTCGAAGGCGTCCAGCAGGGTCAGCCCGCCCAGCAGCAGGGTCAGACGGGCGAACCACGGGCGGTCGGGGCGCAGGGCCAGGCCGACGCCCGTCCACCACAGGCCCGTCAGCAGCAGCGCGAGCGCCGGGACGGGGGTGGCGGTCAGCGGCATCGTGGAGCCGGCCACGTCCAGGACCAGCCCCGCCAGGCCCAGCAGGGACGCGGCCGTGCCCAGCCGGGACCCGCGCAGCCGGCGCCACCACAGCACCCCGCCGACCAGCAGCAGTACCGCCGCGACGGCCGCCGCGAGCTGGGTCTCCACCCGCGCCGCGCCACGCGCGCCGTACCAGTCGCAGCCCGCCGGGAGTTTGCGCGCCTGGACGTTGTAGTCGGCGCAGACCAGCAGCTGGGCGAGCTTCACCGGCTCGCCCACCAGGCGGGCGGAGGCGCCGGACACCGCACCCCGGCGGTCGCCGCACTGCGGGACGGTGCCCGGGGTGGAGCCGTCGGGGCCGTCCTGCCAGCAGTTAGCGCGGCCCTGGCCGTCCCACCACACGTCCATGCCGTTGGGGCGGGACGCGCCGGACTTGTCCTTGCCCAGCACGTTCCCGGCGTAGCGGTTGTGGTGGGAGGTGTCGGTCTGCTTGCCCCAGTCCTCCTCGCCGCGGATGAAGGCGGGGACGGCGCTGAGGAAGAACCCGGCGCGCCGGTGCCCGTACACCCAGTTGTTCTCGTACAGGTTCCAGTTGCCGCCCGCGGTGATGATGCCGGTGCCCGGCGGCATCGAGATCTGCGGGCAGACCACGCCCTGCTCGTAGCCGCGCTCGATGGGCGGCTTGGCGCAGGTGCCGTCGGCGACGAAGGGGTAGTAGTCCTGGTTGTTGTCGTGGATCAGGTTCCGCTCGAACTTGGCGTGGTTCTGCGGGAGTCCGGGGTGTCCGGGGAAGGCGCTGTCCATCGAGGCGCCGCCCATGTTCTGGTCGAACTCGCTGTCGTGCACCCACACCGAGTCGCCCGCGGTGCCGGAGTAGCCGACCATGTTGTGGTGGCTGCGGCAGCCGGTGATCTCGATGGAGTAGCGCGGGACCTCGTAGCCGCGGCCGTCGTTGATGTTCGAGGCGCTGCCGGGGTAGATGCCGGAGTCGCCGTTGCCGTAGGACTCGCAGTTCTTGTAGAGGCCGTGGTCGCTGGCGAAGGTCAGGAACCCGTACTCGTCGTTCCAGCGGGTCAGCACGTCGTCGATGACGAAGCCGTCGCCGGCGAGCACGTACAGCGAGTTGAAGGTGGTGCGCTGCGCGGTGAAGTTGCGGAAGTAGATGCCGTTGGACTTGTCGGCGCGGATGGCGTTCAGCTTCTGGTACTTGGCGTCGATGACCACGTCGAGCCGGGAGGCGCCGGTGCCTTCGATCTGTAGGTCGGTCTTGCCGAGGATGGCCACGAGGTTCTGGTTGTGGCGGCAAGCGAGCTGCTGCTCGTAGCTGAGGATCTGGTAGCCGAGCGCGGAGTTGGGCGCCTTCAGTGCGGCGCACTCCCCGGTCGGCTTGGGGAGCGAGGGCTCCTCCTCGTACAGGCCGGGGAGGATCGCGATGTTCATCCCCGGCCGGTCCACGGCGTCGACGGCCTCCTGGAGGTGCCGGTAGCCGTTCTTCTCGCAGCGCTCGAAGAGGGCGAGGTTGCGCTGCTTCAGCTCCTCGGGGAAGCCGGCGACGCGGCGCTCGAAGGCGGGCCGGTCGGTCTTGCAGACGACCAGGTCGGGCTCGGCGTCGCGGTGGCGCGGGACCGATCCGGAGCCGTCCGGGAGCGCGACGGGCCGCTCCTCGTGGGCGCTGGCGGGGGGCGCGGCGACGAGCAGGGACAGGAAGGCGAGGAGGGCGGCGAGGGCGGCGAGGAGCGCCGCCGGCACGGCAGGGAACCTGCGGGTCCACGACATGCGCGTGAGAGTAGAGCAATGTTCATCTTTTCGGATCCCCCCTCGCAGCACGAAATACCGCGGATGCCGGTGCCGACGCCGGGCGGCCGGAGAGGGATCCCGGCCAGAAACCCCGGCCGGAGCGGCCGACCAGGACGACCAAGCGGACCGACCGACCGAGCCAACCGACAAGGCCGGCCAACCAGGGCGACCCAGCGGGTCGACTGACCGAAGCGACCGACGAGCACGACCGAGCAGGTCGGCTGACCGAAACGCCCGAGCGAAGGAGCCGGCCGGAGCTGCCGACCAGGGTGACCGAGCGGGTCGGCTACCCGGGCGACTGAGCTGGGCAGTCGCCCAGGGCAGCCGAGCGGAACGGCCAACCGGGGCAGTCGACGAGGGCAGCCAACCAGGGCACCCGAGGACGGCGCCCGAGCGGAGCGTGCGACCAGGACGACCTAGCGGGTCGACTGACCGAAGCGGTCAAGCGGAACGGCCGACCAAGGCGACCGGGTGGGTCGACTGACCGGGGCGACCGAGCTGGGCAGCCAACGAGGGTGGCCGAGCGGAAGGGCCGCCCTGGGCGACCGAGAACGGCTGCCCAGCGGAACGACCAACGATGACGACCGAGCGGGTCGGGCGTACGGAGTGGCCGACCGAGCAGGACGACCGAGGGGCAGCCGACAAGGGCAGCCGACGAGGGCGGCCGAGCGGAGCGACCGAACGGGTCGGCTGGCCGAGGCGACTGAGCGGAGCAGAGGAGCAGGGCGGCCGACCGGGCCGGCCGAACTCGGCAGCCGACGGGGCGGGCGAGGGGGCGGGCCTGGCAGGTCGGCCGAGCGCGGCAGCTGAGGGGGACGGGCCCGGCGGGACAGCCGAGCGCGGCGGCCGAGGCGGGCGGGCCCGGCGGGACAGCCGAGCGCGGCGGCCGAGGCGGGCGGGCCTGGCAGGTCGGCCGAGCGGGACGGCCGAGCGGGGTGGGCGACCAGGGCGGGCGGGCGCGGCAGCTGGCTGAGGGGCGGGGTGTCGGGGGAAAGGGGCGTTGACGGGTGGGGCTGGGAATCCTACTGTCAGGCATAGGATTCCTTCGACAGAGCGGGAGCAGCGATGAGCGAGCAGGCCAGGAAGACGGCGGAGGCGCTGGAATACCTCACCGGCTTCGGCAACGAGCACAGCTCGGAGGCCGTCCCCGGCGCGCTCCCGGTGGGCCGGAACTCCCCCCAGCGCTCTCCCCTCGGCCTCTACGCCGAGCAGCTCAGCGGCAGCGCCTTCACCGAGCCGCGGCGCCACAACCGCCGCTCCTGGCTCTACCGGATCCGCCCGTCGGCCGCGCACCCGCCGTTCACCCGCATCGACAACGGCGCCCTGCGCTCCGCGCCGTTCACCGAGGCCCCGGCGGACCCGAACCGGCTCCGCTGGAACCCGCTGCCCGACCCGGCCCCCGGCACGGACTTCCTCGCCGGCCTCTGGACCCTCGGCGGCAACGGCGACGCCGCCCAGCGCGCCGGCATGGCGATCCACCTCTACGCCGCCAACGCCTCGATGACCGACCGGGTGTTCAGCGACTCGGACGGCGAGCTGCTGATCGTCCCCGAGCGCGGCGCGCTGCTGCTGCGCACCGAGCTCGGCCTGCTCGCCGCCCGCCCCGGCGAGGTCGCCCTGATCCCGCGCGGCGTCCGCTTCCGCGTGGAGCTCCTCGACGACGACGCCCGCGGGTACGTCTGCGAGAACTACGGCCGCCCCTTCGAGCTGCCCGACCTGGGCCCGATCGGCGCCAACGGCCTCGCCGCCGCGCGGGACTTCCGGGCCCCGGTGGCCGCGTACGAGGACAGCGAGCGCCCGACCGAGGTGGTCAACAAGTTCTGCGGCAACCTCTGGTCCGCGACCTACGACCACTCCCCGCTCGACGTCGTCGCCTGGCACGGCACCCACGCGCCGTACGTGTACGACCTGCGCAAGTTCAACGTCATCGGCTCGATCAGCTACGACCACCCGGACCCGTCGATCTTCACCGTGCTGACCTCGCCCTCCGACACGGCGGGTCTGGCGGGCGTGGACTTCGTGGTCTTCGCCCCGCGCTGGCTCGTCGGCGAGGACACCTTCCGCCCGCCGTACTTCCACCGGAACGTCATGAGCGAGTACATGGGCCTGATCGAGGGCGCCTACGACGCCAAGGCGGAGGGGTTCGTCCCGGGCGGCGGCTCGCTGCACAACATGATGTCGGCGCACGGCCCAGACCGGGAGACCTTCGACAAGGCGAGCGCCGCCGAGCTGAAGCCGCAGAAGATCGACGACGGCCTGGCCTTCATGTTCGAGACCCGCTGGCCGATCACCGCCACCGCCCAGGCGGCCGGCGCGGACCACCTGCAGCGCGCGTACGACGACGTCTGGCAGGGTCTGGAGCGCCACTTCCGGGCCTAACATGCGCTGAGCACGCCACCGGACCCGCACCGGACCCCACCCCGCCCGCCCCGCCGACGTCCATCCGTACGGAGAACGACCCGTGACCGCCTTCGCCCCCGACTCCCTGGTACTGAACCGGAAGCTGCCGCTCTGGTACCAGGTGTCACAGTCGCTGCGCGCCTCGATACTGGGGCGCACCCCGGACGCCTCGCTGCGCCTGCCCACCGAGGAGCAGCTGGCCGAGCACTACGGGGTGAGCGTGCTGACCATGCGGCAGGCGCTCAAGGAGCTGGAGGGCGAGGGGCTGATCAGCCGGCACCGGCGGCGGGGCACGTTCATCGAACCGGGAGCGATGCGCGGCGCTCCCGTCCGGCTGCTGGGTTCGGTCGACGCGATCGTCGCCCAGCAGTCGGGCGACCGGACGACGGTCCTCGGCCAGGAGACGACGGCGGTGTCCGGGGAGCTGCTGGAGCACTTCCCGGACGCGCCCGAGGTGGTCACGTACCGGCGGCTGCGCCACGACAGCGAGAGCGGCGAGCCGACCAACTGGGCGGAGAACGCGGTGCGCCCGGAGCTGGCGCAGGCCATCGACCTGGCCGATCTGGCGCGCTGGCCGATGACCAAGGTGATTCGGGACATCGTGGGCGTGAAGATCAGCCGGATCACCGACACCGTCGAGGCGCGGCTCGCCGACCCGGTGACGGCCGAGCTGCTCCAGGTGCCGCTGCTCAGCCCGATCCTGCATTACACGGGCGTGACGTACGACGAGGGCGGCCGGGTGGTGGACGTGGCGCGGATCCGGTACCGCGGCGACCGGTTCTCCTTCACGGTGACGGTCGACGCGCACTGACCGGCCATCGGTCGAAGATCAGGCCTTCTCGTCCTCGTCCGTGCGGCGTTCGCCCTCCGCCTGCGAGGGCGTGGTCCGCATCGTCGCCGGGTGCCGTTGCGTCTTCTGGGTCTCGTCCATGTCCTCGTCGAGCCGCTCGCCCTCGGCCTGGGACGGAGTGGTGTATTCGTCGTACTGACTCATGACCGGCTCCTCACGCGTACCGGGGCATACCCCTCTCTATGGAGCGTAACGCTTCGGCCTGGACAGGGCCCGGCCGCCGGGTCCCGTCGCTACCATCGGCCGGGTGAGCGCTGACCCCACTCCGCCGAGCCTGACGCTGGACGACCTGATGCCGTGGTCCGTGGGCGCGCTGCGCCTGGGCCGGGACTGGGTGGCGGCGCCCGACCCGGCGATGCTGCGGGCCCGCTGGACGGCCCTGACCGGCGCGGCGGGCCCCGACCGGGACCGGCTGTTCCGCCCCACGAGGACCCGTACGCCGACCGCCGGCGCGGCCGCGCTGCCCGGGCTGCGGGCCGGCTCCACGGCCCGGTTCGCCGACGCCCCCGGCGCGTTCCCCGAACCCGTACGGGTACTGCGCGAGCCCTTCGACGAGCAGTGGCTGCTCCCCGACCAGCGGCTCATCGACCTGGCCCGCCCCGAGCTCTGGCGGGTCCGGGACGAGCACCAGCTGTTCGCCGTCGAGACCCCGGAGCTGCTGGTCACCGCGCACCTCCCGGTGGGCCGGCCCGCCCGGATCCGCCCCCTGCACCGGCGCCCCGGCGGCGCCGAGCCCAATCTCGCGCCCGGGCTGCTGCCGCTGCTCGGCGAGCGGTACGGGGGCTGGGTCACCCCGGAGGACGTGCTGTGCTGGATCCTCGCCGCGGGCCGCCCCGGGCCGCGCGGGTACGAGGTGCCGCTCGCGGCGGATCCCGGGCGCTGGCGGGCGGGCCTGGAGCTGGGGCACCGCCTGCTCACCGTCCAGTTGCGCGGGGCGCGCGGCGGCGAGCCGCCCCGGCTGCCCGGTGGCCGCAGGCCCTACGTCCGCTCCGCGCTGCCGGCCTGGCCGCGCGAGCTCGCGTACGACCCGCAGACGCAGACGCTGAGCCTGGGGAGCGGGGCCGTCTCCCCCGTCCCGGCCGGCGCCTGGGAGTACGAGGCGAACGGGACCCGGGTGCTGGAGGCCTGGTTCGCCGCCCGGCAGGCGCACCGCGCGCCCGGTGCCGACGGGCTGGAGGCACTGGGCCCCGCCGAGTGGCCGCAGGCCTGGACCTCGGAGCTGCTGGCGCTGGTCACGACCCTGGCCCTGCTGGCCGATCTGGCGCCGGAGCGGGCCGCGTTCGAGGCCGGTCCGCCGCTGACCGCCGAGGCGCTGGGGGCCGCCGGGGTGCTGCCGGCGCCGCGCTGGGCCCGGCGGCCGGCGTCGGTCCTGGACCATCACGAGGAGGGACCGGGCGGCCAGTTCGCGCTGCTGTGAGCCCTAGGGCGTGTGCGCCGGCTGCTCCCACGCCCCGAGCAGCCGGGAGACCGAGCGGTCGAACACGGCGTCCATGTCGGCCTCCGCCTCCGCCACCGGGTGTCCGCCGGTGAGCGCGGCCGCCAGCAGCGGGTACTCCCCCGTCGCCAGCCGCGAGCCCAGCCAGGCCGTCCGTACGCCCTGTTCGGCGGCCTCGCTCCAGGGCAGGGACCGGGCCCGCTCGGCCAGGGCCAGTTCGGCGGCGACGAAGGTCGCGACCGAGCCGTTGACGGCGGCGACGAGCTCCAGCTTCTCGCCGCCCGGGACGCCGAGGGGCGCCAGGCAGGCGAGGCAGTGCTCCAGGTAGCGCAGGGCGTTGGGGCCGAACCCGTACACGGGGCTGAGCAGCCGGGGCAGCCAGGGGTGCCGGTGCATCAGCTCGCGCGTGCGGTGCGCGAGGGCCAGCAGATCGGCCCGCCAGTCGCCGCTGGGCGGGGTGAACTCGTACTCCCCGCTGACCGCGTCGACCATCAGCTCGTACAGGTCCTCCTTGCGCGGCACGTAGTTGTACAGGGACATCGTCCCGGCGCCGATCCCGGTCGCCACGCGGCGCATGGAGACGGCCTCGATCCCCTCGGCGTCGGCGATCCGCACCGCCTCGGCCGCGATCGAGTCGCGGCTGTGCGCGGGGCGGGGGCCGCGGCCCGCGCGCTGCGGGCGGGCCCAGATCACTTCGGGTTCAGCGGAGCGGCCGCTGGGTGTCATCGCTCATCACCTCGTCCATCCCCACCATCCTAGTTACGTACACCGTACGGAGTCAGGTAGGGTTCCGCACATGACAACTACGTACGCTGTACTTAGTGAGGGTCTGGAGAAGAACTACGGGGAGGTACACGCCCTGCGCGGGCTGGATCTCGCGGTCCCGGAGGGCACGGTCTGCGGTCTCCTCGGCCCGAACGGCGCGGGCAAGACCACCGCCGTACGGATCCTCACCACCCTCACCGGGCCCACCGCCGGCCGCGCCCGCGTGGCCGGCCACGACGTCACCCGCGAGCCCGCCGCCGTACGCCGGGCCATCGGGGTCACCGGCCAGTACGCCTCCGTGGACGGCGACCTGACCGGCCGGGAGAACCTGCGGCTCTTCGCCCGGCTCGCCGGACTGCGCGGGCGTGCCGGGCGGGCCCGCACCGAGGAACTCCTGGAGCGCTTCGGGCTGACGGAGGTCGCGGGGCGGGTGACCGCCACCTGGTCGGGCGGGACCCGGCGGCGCCTGGACCTGGCCGCCGGGCTGATCACCCGCCCCCGGGTGCTGTTCCTCGACGAGCCGACCACCGGCCTCGATCCGGCGGCGCGCGAGCAGATCTGGGCGGCGGTACGGACGCTGGCCGACGAGGGCGCCACCGTACTGCTCACGACCCAGTACCTGGAGGAGGCCGACCGGCTCGCCGACGACATCGTGGTCATCGACGGGGGCCGGGCGATCGCCACCGGGACCCCGGCCGGCCTCAAGGCCCGGATCGGCTCCCGCGCCGAGGTCACGGTCGACGCCGCCGAGGCCCTCCCGCGCGCGGCCGCCGTGCTCGACCGGCTCACGGGCGGGCGGCCCGCGCTGGACGAGGAGCGGCGCACGGTCGGCGTCACCGTCTCCGACGCCGGACTCACCCTGCCCGGCATCGTCCGCGCGCTCGACGCCGCCGGGGTCCCGGTGACGGACGCGAGCCTGCGGCAGCCCACCCTCGACGAGGTGTTCCTGCGCCTCACCGGAACGGCCCCGGCCACCCCCGTCACACCGACCGCCCAGGCCGCCCAGGCCACCCAGGCCACCCAGGCCACGCGCAAGGAGCACGCCGCATGAGCACCCTGCTGTCGGACGGCGGCGCCGTCCTCACCCGTCAGCTGCAGAAGGCCCGGCACGCCCCGGCGCTGCTGGTCCTCACCCAGACGATGCCGATCACCATGCTGCTGTTCTTCGGCTACGTGTTCGGCTCCGCGCTCGCCATGCCGGGCGCGGAGTACCGCGAGTTCCTGGTGCCCGGGCTGCTGGCCGCGACCGCCGCGGGCGGGCTGATGACCGGCATGTTCACCGCCGCGCAGGACGCGCACCGCGGGGTGACGGACCGGTTCCGGACGCTGCCGATGAGCCGGGCCGCGGTGCCGCTCGGGCAGACCGCGGCCGATCTGCTGACCACGGCGGCCGGCACCATCCCGCTGATGCTGGTGGGCCTGGCGATGGGCTGGCGCGTCGAGAGCGGGTGGGCGGGGGCGCTCGGCGCCTTCGGCGTACTGCTGCTCTTCCGGTTCGCGATGGCCTGGGTCGGGACGTACCTGGGCCTGATCAGCGCGAGCGAGGAGGCGGCCGGGCAGCTCGGCAGCGCGACGTTCGTACTGCCGCTCCTGTCGAGCGCGTACCTCCCGACGGCGGGGATGCCTTCGTGGCTGCGGGCGGTCGCCGAGTGGAACCCGATCAGCGCGGTCGCAACGGCGGTACGGGAGCTCTGCGGGAACGCGGGCGCCGAGGCGGCGGCGGGCGCGGCCTGGCCGGCGGCGCATCCGGTGGCCGGGTCGGTCGCCTGGTCGCTCGCCCTGCTGCTGGTGTTCGTCCCGCTGGCCACGCGCCGGTTCGCGCGCGGCCGGGGCTAGCCACGCGAGGAGCCGCGGGCGCGGTGGCGGGTTTCGGGGCCCCGCCTGGTGACAGGGCGGGGTCCGAGCAGGTAGGGAGGCTGTCATGATCCCTGACACGCACCCCGCAGAGCCGCTGCCCCTCGACGGAGTCACCGTCATCGCCGTCGAACAGGCCGTATCCGCCCCCTTCGCCACCCGCCAGCTCGCCGACCTCGGCGCCCGGGTCGTCAAGGTCGAGCGCCCCGACGGCGGCGACTTCGCCCGCGCCTACGACACCGCCGCGCAGGGCCTCGCCTCGCACTTCGTGTGGTGCAACCGCGGCAAGGAGTCGATCGCCCTCGACCTGAAGGACCCGCGCGGCCTCGCGGTCCTGCACGGGCTGCTCGACGGCGCCGACGTGTTCGTGCAGAACCTCGCGCAGGGCGCCGCCACCCGCCTCGGGCTGGACTCGGCGGCGCTGTGCGCCCGTTACCCGAGGCTGGTCGCCGTGGACATCTCCGGGTACGGAGCCGAGGGCCCGTACGCCCACAAGCGCGCCTACGACATGCTCGTGCAGTGCGAGGCGGGGCTGGTCTCGGTGACCGGCACCCCGGAGCAGCCCGTCAAGGCGGGGATCCCGGCCGCCGATATCGCGGCGGCCATGTACGCCTTCTCGGGGGTGCTCGCCGCCCTGCTGCGCCGCGGGGTCACCGGGCGCGGCGGCCGCGTGGAGGTGTCGATGCTGGACGCGCTCGCCGAGTGGATGGGGCACCCGCTGCACCACACGATGCACGGCGGGGAGCAGCCCGCGCGCACGGGCCTCGCGCACGCCGTCATCGCCCCGTACGACGCCTACCCCACGGCGGACGGGGACCGGGTGCTGCTGTCGGTGCAGAACGACCGGGAGTGGCGGCGCCTGGCCGAACAGGTGCTGGAGCGGCCGGAGTTGGCGCTGGATCCGGAGTACGCGACGAACGCGGCGCGCACCCGGGGCCGGAAGGAGACCGACGCGGTGGTGGCCGGGGCACTGGGCCGGCTGGACGCGGACGAGGCGGTGGCGCGGCTGGAGGCGGCGGGGATCGCCTGCGCACGGCTGAACTCGGTGGCCCGGCTGGCGGAGCATCCGCAGCTGGCGGCCCGGGACCGCTGGCGGGAGGTGGGCTCACCGGCCGGACCGCTGCGCGCGCTGCTGCCGCCGATCGGGCTGCCGGGCGGCGCGGAGCCGGTCATGGGCGCCGTGCCCGCGCTCGGTGAGCACACGGAGGCCCTGCTGCGCGCCCTGGGGATGACGGGCGCGCAGATCACAGCACTGCGCCGGGACGGTGTGGTCGCCTGAGGCCGGGGATACCCCAGGGTGCGCGAACGAGGGGCCGGGTGCGGGCGTAGCCGGCGAACCGGCCGCGCTGCGGGGGCAGTTACGAGCGGCGGCCGCCGAAGAGCGTGCGCCGCAGCCGGCGCAGCGGCGCGAAGAGCGCGACGCGCGCGCTCCGGCTCCGCAGCACGTGCGTGTGGTCGCGGGAAGTGAGCTCGCGCATCAGCAGGGTCGCCTCGGCCGCCTCGTGGTGCGGGACGGCGGGGCCGCCCAGCACGGCGAGATGGCGGTCGAGGCGCGAGCTGGTCGCGCTGCTGCCGCAGGTGATGGCAGGCACGCGAGGCGGCCTACTGCGCATTGCTATCTGTTCCATGTCTCTCCCCACCCGTACGAGGGCACCCGGCCCGGGCAGGTTAACCCTATCGTCCCCGCGTCGCGCTCGGGTATCCCGGTGGTGTGAATTACCCCTGCTTATACGGGGAGTTGACGATTACTCAGTGGAGTCATTCGTCACTCTCCGCACAAATCGGGCCCTCTGGGGACGGGTGCGGCGAACCGTGCCGTCCTGCGGGCCGAAAAGCCCGCTCTGCGCTAACTTGGAGTGATCGCCCGGTGGCACACATGGGGGTCTCGCGTGACGGAAGACATGGCTGGCGGCGGGCGTGTCATCGCCGGCCGGTACCGGTTGCTGGGCCCGCTGGGCCGCGGCGGCATGGGCATCGTGTGGCGGGCCCGGGACGAGGTCCTGGGCCGGGAGGTCGCCGTCAAGGAGGTCCGCGCGCCCGCCGGACTGGATCAGGCCGAGGTGACCCGGATGTACCGGCGCCTGGAGCGCGAGGCCTGGGCGGCCGCCCGGGTCTCGCACCGCGGGGTGGTCACGGTGTACGACGTGGCCACCGAGGACGGCCGGCCCTGGATCGTGATGGAGCTGGTGCGCGGGCTCTCGCTGGCCGACGTACTGGAGGCCGAGGGGCCGCTCACCCCGCAGCGCGCCGCGCACTTCGGGGAGCAGGTGCTGGCGGCGCTGCGCTCGGCGCACGAGGCGGGGGTGCTGCACCGGGACGTCAAGCCCGCCAACGTCCTGGTCGCCAATGACGGCCGGGTGGTGCTCAGCGATTTCGGGATCGCGAGCCTGGAGGGCTCCTCGGCGATCACGATGACCGGCGAGGTGATCGGCTCCCCCGAATTCACGGCGCCGGAGCGGGCGTTGGGCCGCGATCCGGGTCCCGAGTCGGACCTGTGGTCGCTGGGGGTGATGCTGTACCAGGCCGTGGAGGGGGTGTCCCCCTTCCGGCAGGACACCCCGCTGTCCACGCTGCGCGCGGTGGTGGACGAGGAACTGCCGCCGCCGCGCCGCGCCGGGCCGCTGGAGCCCGTACTGGAGGGGCTGCTGCGCAAGGACCCGGCCGAGCGGCTGTCCGCGGCGGAGGCGTCCCGGATGCTGCGGATCATCGGCGCGGGCGGGGACGTACGGACCCTGGGCGGGGCGGTGTCCGGTCCGGACTCGCCGACCGCCGTCGCCCGCCACCCGGAGGGCCGGGACCCGTACGGGACGCCGCGCGGCGCGGTCTACGGCGGGCCCACGGAACCGGTGCCCGCGCCCCCGTTCCCCGCGCCGCCCGCCGCCGGGCCGCGGGGCCAGGGGCGGGCCGGGGTGCTGCTGACCGTCGGGATCGTGGTGCTGCTGCTGGTACTGGCGCTGCTGGGGTGGCTGCTGTTCAGCGGCCGGGGCGGCGGGGGCGGCACCTCGACGGACGGGGCCGGCAGCTCGCGGTCCGCCGCGGAGAGCCCCTCGCGGTCCCCGTCGGACACCGCGTCCGGCGCGCCGTCGGAGTCGGCGTCCGTCTCCGCGTCGGCGTCGGCTTCCGCGTCCGGGAGCGGGTCCGCGCAGCAGGTCGCGCTGTACGTCCGCAGCGTGCGCGACGACTACCGCGGCGGCTGCCCGCCGCCCGCCGCGCAGGCCCCGGCCTTCGCGGCCACCGTCGAGGTCACCCGGCTCCCGGTCGTGCTGGAGTACCGCTGGGCGGCGCGCTCCGGGGTCGCCTCCGGGCCGGGCTGGCAGTCCGTCACCTTCGAGGAGGGCGGGCCCAGGAGCCGGCAGCTGGAGCACACCGAGCCGGCCCGCCGCGCCGGCGGCACCTTCGAGGACGCGGTCCGGCTGGAGGTACGGGCGCCCGAGCGGGCGGTGTCGGACTGGCTGGAGTTCTCCGTGACGTGCGAGGAGGAGACCCCGACGGGCGGGGCCTCCTCCCCCGGCGCGAGCGGTTCACCGGAGCCGAGCGCCTCCGGCGGCGGGGCGCCGAGCCCGGAACCGGAGACCAGCCCGTAGGCCGGCCCGGCGCCCCGGGCCGGCCTACGGTCCGGCGCGCGTCAGGCCGCGCTGGTGAACACCGGCAGGTAGCCGCCGGACTGCCCGGCCGCGGTCGGGTGGTAGGACTCCCCGATGTTGAGCCAGTTGACGCTGTGCAGCCACGCGCTGCCGGAGCAGATCTCGTGACCGGTGAAGGCGCCGGCGACCGAGGCGAAGGTGAAGCCGTGGTCGGCGGCGCGTTTGGCGATGGCGGCGTTGAGGTAGTCGGCGGCGCCGTTGATGGCGGAGCGTTCGCCCTCGGTCAGGCCGGTGACGCAGGTGCCGTTCAGCTTGTAGAACCGGGGATAGCCGATGACGACGACCCGGGCGCCGGGCGCGCGGTTGTGGATGGCGTCGTAGACCTGGTCGAGCTTGCCGGGGAGGGTGGAGTCCACGTAGCCCTTGGCCTGGTTGACGCGGCCCACGCAGGTGGATTCGGACTGGAGCACGCACGTCGTCATGACGTCGGAGAATCCGGCGTCGTTGCCGCCGATGGTGATGCTGACCAGGTCGGTGCCGGAGTTCAGCGGGCCGAGCTGCCCGGAGAGGACGTCACCCGTACGGGCGCCCGAGCAGGCGGTGAAGGAGAAGCTCTGCGGGGAGTGCGCGGCGGCCCACAGGGCCGGGTAGGCGCGGCTGGTGCGCTTGCAGTCGCCGCTCCCGCTGTCGTAGTTGCCGGCGCCGACGCCGGAGGAGTAGGAGTCGCCGAGGGCGACGTAGCCGAAGTCGGCCTGGGCGGCGGAGGCCTGGCCGGCACCGAACAGGGCGGCGGAGGCGGCGAGTAACAGGGAGGAGGTCAGGGCGGCGAGGCGCGGCATGTTCAAGCTCATGTGTGCGGCTCCTTGTGGGGGTTACTCCTGAGTCCGTGGTACAAGCAGCCGCGCTTGGCCGGAAGCGTTCATGCCAAGAATATTCGGGGTGGAGTTGTGGCCGGAATCTTCACTCCGACGGTGTTTCAAGAGGGAACTTGGGCACCCGATCCAGCGAAACACGGGTGCATGAGGACAGTTGGTGCCGGATCATGGGCGCCATGTCAGCCACCGCGGACGACCCGCACCACGCGCTGCCGATCCGGCTCAACGTCGATGACAGCGATTCGCCCTCGGATGTCGTCGACGCGCTGTTCCTCGGCCGGTTCGCGTCCGGCGAGCAGCCGTACTCGCACAGCGTGACGATCGAGCGGGTGAAACCGGAAGCGACCCTGCTGCCGCCCGACGCCACCGTGCTGCGCTCGGCGCGCGACAGCGACCGCAGCGCCACGCTCGCCGAGGGCGAGGGCTGGACGATGCTGGTCTCGCGCTGGAGCCGCGGCGCGGACGTCACGGTGACGGCGGTCAGCGACGAACTCGCCTCCGGTGTGCTCGGCCGGGCCACGGACGGGGTGCAGGACGAGCCCGAACCGCAGCCGGAGAACGTGACGATGGGCTTCTGGTACGTCTCCCCGCGCCGCGGCCCGTACCGGACGACCCGCCAGATCGCGGCCGGGACCTGGGCGGAGGTGCGGCCCAACTACACCGCGCCGGTGGCCGGGGCGATGGACCGGCTGATGAAGGTCACCCCGGACGACATCGCGGGCCGGCTGCTGCTGCTGCACGGGCCGCCGGGGACGGGGAAGACCTCCGCCCTGCGCACGCTGGCCCGGTCGTGGCGGGACTGGTGCCAGGTGGACTGCGTACTGGACCCGGAGCGGCTCTTCAACGACGTCGGCTACCTGATGGACATCGCGATCGGCGAGGACGAGGGCACCTCCAAGGGGCGCTGGCGGCTGCTGCTGCTGGAGGACTGCGACGAGCTGATCCGCGGCGAGGCCCGGCACACCGCCGGGCAGGCGCTGTCCCGGCTGCTCAACCTGACGGACGGACTCCTGGGGCAGGGCCGCAACGTCCTGGTCGGGGTCACGACCAACGAGGACCTGGAGCGCCTCCACCCGGCGGTGGTCCGGCCCGGCCGCTGCCTGGCGCGGATCGAGGTGGGCCGGCTGACGCACGGCGAGGCGGTGGACTGGCTCGGCACCGACGAGGGCGTCTCCCGCGAGGGCGCCACCCTGGCCGAACTCTTCGCGCTGCGGCGCGGTACGGGGCCTGCGGCCCTGCTGCCGCCGCAGGGTCAGCCGAGCGAGGCGGGGCTGTACTTGTAGGAGGGCGCGTGGAGCGGCGGGGGTGACGTCCCGCAGGTCCCGCGGGTCCCGCCGGGCACGGCGACGACAATGGGCCACGGGCGAAGGCCCCGTCCGGCCGCCCGGCCGGCCCCGCGCGCCACCGCGCACCGCCCCGCCCCGCCGAACCTGGAGAGTCCACCGTGCCCGAACCGGCGCAGCAGAACCCGTACCCCGACAGCCACGTCCTCGGCGAAGGCCCCGAACCGCACCCGCAGCTCCGGCCGGTGCTGCCCCTGCTGGGGCGCTGGCACGGCCGCGGGCGGGGCGAGTACCCGACCCTGGAGCAGGGCTTCCGGTACGAGCAGGAGATCACCTTCAGCCACGACGGCAGGCCGTTCCTGCGCTACGAGTCGCGCGCGTGGCTGATCGACGAGTCGGGCACCGTCCTGCGCCCGTCGGGCCGGGAGTCCGGGTGGTGGCGGATCATGCCCGACGCCTCGGTGGAGGTCACCCTCGCCCACCCCACCGGCATCGTGGAGACGTACGTCGGCCGGGTGTCCGGTACGGAGATCGAGATCGCGACGGACCACGTGGCGCGCACGCCCCGCGCCAAGGAGGTCACCGGCATGCGGCGCCGGTACACCGTCCGCGACGGGGAGCTGACGATCACCCAGGACATGGCGGCGATGGGAGTGCCCATGACCCACCACCTGAAGGCGGAACTGCGCCGGCACGAGGACTGACGCGAGGGCGGGGGCTGTTTCCTGGCTTCCCGCTTCCCGCTGCCTACTTCCCGTACCGCGCCCGCAGGCCGTCGAGGGCGGCCGCCGTGGCCTCCTCGAAGCTGAGCCCCAGCCGCCGCGCCCGCTCCGCGTAGGCCTGCGCGGCGGCGGCCGCCTCCCGGGCGGCGGAGTCGCCCGCCGCCGCGACGAAGGTGCCGTTGCGCCCGCGCGTCTCGATCACCCCGTCGCCCTCCAGGGCCCGGTACGCCTTGGCGACCGTGTTCGCCGCCAGGCCCAGTTCCTCCGCGAGCCCCCGTACCGTCGGGAGCTTGTACCCCACCGGCAGCCGCCCCGCCCGCGCCGCCTCCGCGATCTGTGTGCGCAGCTGTTCGTACGGGGCGGCGGCGCCCGCCGAGCCGTCCATCCGGATGTTCAGGTTCGTCGAGGTCACGCCCCGATTCTCCCCCATCGGCCGCGGCCCCCGCGAAATTCGCGGGCGCCCGGGCGCCGCCCGGCCTACGGTCGGTCGCATGACCGCATCCCGCACCATTCCCGTCACCCTCACGAAGGCCGGCCGCACCAAGATCCGCTACCCGGCCGAGCTGCTCGCCGACACCGGCGACCGGGTCACGGTCCGCGCGCCCTGGGCGGCCGAGGGCGTACGGGACTTCGGCTTCGTGCGCTTCGAGCCGGGCGACGTGTTCACCGAGCACTTCTGGCGCAGCCGCTGGTACGCGATCAAGGAGGTCCGCACCGGCGGGGGCGTCCTCAAGGGCTGGTACTGCGACATCACCCGCCCGACGGTGGTGGCCGAGGACGGGATCCTCGTGGAGGACCTGGACCTCGACCTCTGGGTCTCGGCGGACGGCGCGACCGTGATCCGTCTCGACGAGGACGAGTTCGCGGCGAGCGGCCTCCCGGAGACCGACCCGGCGGCCGCGGCGGCGGCCCTGGCCGCCCTCGTCGCCCTCGACGAACAGGCCCGCACCCCCGCCGGCCTCCCCGCGCTCCTCGGCTGACCGGCGGCGCCCGGAGCCAGGACGTGCGCGGGGCCCGGGGCGCCCTTACGGTGAAGGGGCAATGTGCCGGTGCGTCGCGCGCGCCGGCTCCGCATCCGCACCGTAAGGCGGTCCGCACATGGCCACTGCCTCTGACGCACCTGTCCTTGAGACGCTCGCCGCGATGACCCTGGACTCCATCGAGCACTGCACCATGGACCGGGAGACGCTGATCATCACCCGCATCGCCGCGCTCGTCGCGATGGACGCACCGGCGATCTCGTACCTGGCCCACATGGATCCCGCGATCAAGGCCGACATGACGGTGGAGAAACTGCAGGACGTGCTGGTCGCGATCGCTCCGGTCGTGGGTACCGCGCGCGTCATGTCCGCCGCGGGTCACATCGCACAGGCCTTCGGCGTCGCGATCGCCATGGCCGAATCCGAGGCCGAGGCCATGGCCGAGGCCGGCTCCCGGGGCCGGGAAGGTTCCTGAGCGGCTCCGCCCCGCGGCGACCGCGACTGCGCTCCACAGCACCCCGTTGGCCCCGCCGTCATGACGACGGCGGGGCCAACGGCGTTGTCAGTGCCCCCTCCTAGTGTGGAGACATCACTCGGGGAGCTGCGGAGAAGGAGCACAACCATGTCCACCAACAAGATCCAGCACAAGGTGAACCACGTCGCGCTGGTAGTGGACAGTTCGGGTTCCATGCACCAGCACCAGAGCCAACTCATCCGTGTCGTGGACGAGTTCGTGGCGGGCCTGAAGGCCGAGTCGGACAGCCTCGGCCACGAGACCCGGATCAGCCTCTACTCCTTCGACCACAGGGTGGAGAACCTGGTCTGGGACATGGACGTGAAGCACCTGCCGTCCATGCGGGGCCTGTACAAGGTCAACAACGGCGCCACCGCCCTCATCGAGGCATCGCTGAAGTCGCTGGAGGACCTGGGCCACATCTGGGAGGAGTACGGCGAGCACAGCTTCCTCCAGATCGTGGTGACGGACGGCGAGGAGAACGCCTCCGGCGGCGACAGGCGGCACGACGGCGACATGACCGTCCTGGGCCCCTGGCTCGACAAGATCGCGGCGAAGATGGGCGCGCTCCCGGAGCACTGGACCTCCGCGATCCTCGTCCCGAACTCCCTGGCGAAGCGCACCGCCCAGAACTACGGCTTCCCCGCCGGGAACATCGCCATCTGGGACGCGGATTCCAAGGAGGGCGTCGAGGAGGCGATAGGCACCGTGCGCGCCGCCGCCACCAGCTTCCTGCGCGGCCGCGAGAAGGGCGTGCGCGGTACGAAGAGCCTGTTCGCGGTCGGCCAGGACCTGTCCGTCGACCAGGTCCGCGCGAACCTCGAACCGGTCCCGGCCGACAAGTACCGCCTGCTGGAGGTCGACGCGGAGGTCGCGATCCGCCCCTTCGTCGACGCGCAGCCGGATGTCACCTACGCGCGCGGCGCGTGCTACTACCAGTTGGGCACCCGGGTCCAGATCCAGCCCGACAAGGAAGTCATCGTGGTCGAGAAGGACACCGACCGCGCCTACACCGGCGACGCGGCGCGCAGCCTCCTGTTCGGCGCGGGCATCCAGGGCACCGTCTCCGTGAAGGCGGGCCACAACCCCGCCCTGGAGGTCTACGTCCAGAGCCGCTCGGTCAACAGGAAGCTCAAGCCGAAGACCCGCCTGCTCATCATGCTCTGAACCCCCGCCGAGCAGGTGGTGGGATGCGTTTTCTGAGGTGGTGCTTGTCCCTGGCTTAAGGGGAGCCTAAGGATCGGGGCGGGGGGCGGGAACGCGGCTGGGAGGGGGTGGGGGGCGGTTAGTTTGGCCGGGCCAGGGAGGGCTGGAGGTGGCGCCGGGACCCGTGAGGGCGGCGCCGCGCAGTCCGATTCCGTCTGTGAGGAGATCCACCCATGCCCGCACGCCGTACCGTGACCCGAATCGCCGCCGTTGGCCTCGCCCCGCTCGCGGTGGCCGCGTACGCCGCCGTGCCGGCGGTCGCGCACGGGTCGATGACGGACCCGGTCAGCCGGGTCGCGGCGTGCTACGCGGAGGGGCCGGAGTCGCCGAAGTCGGCCGCCTGCAAGGAGGCCGTCAAGGCGAGCGGCGCCCAGGCCTTCTACGACTGGAACGCGGTCAACATCGCCAACGCGGCCGGCAAGCACAAGGCGTTGATCCCGGACGGGAAGCTGTGTTCCGCCGGGAACGACAAGTACCGGGGGCTCGACCTCGCCCGCGGCGACTGGCCGTCGAGCCCGATGAAGGCCGGGGAACACACCTTCCGCTACAAGGGCACCGCCCCGCACAAGGGCTCGTTCGAGCTGTACGTGACGAAGGACGGCTATGACCCGTCCAAGCCGCTGAAGTGGTCGGACCTGGAGCCCGCGCCGTTCGCCAAGGTCACCGACCCGGGCATGCAGAACGGGGACTACGTGTTCAAGGGGACCGTCCCGAAGAAGTCCGGCCGGCACCTGATCTACAGCATCTGGCAGCGGTCGGACAGCCCCGAGGCCTTCTACACCTGTTCCGACGTGGTGTTCGGGAAGGACAGCGGGGGCACCGGTAGCGGGGGTGTCGTCGCGCCGAGTGCCAAGCCCAGCGCGAAGGCGAGCGCCGCGCCGTCGGCCGAGGCGTCAGCCGCGCCCACCGCCAAGGCGCCGACCGAGCAGCAGATCGCCGCCGGGACGGGCAAGTCCTCCGTGGAGCACGGCGGGCACGGCGACAACGACCCCAAGACGAACGGGGAGTCGGCGCCGTCCCCGCTCGCCGAAGCGCCGTCCGAGGCCCCGGCGCGGTCCGGCAACCTCGCCGAGACGGGTGGCAGCGGCGTCACCCCGATGATCGCGATCGCCGGGGCCGGGACGCTGGGTGTCGGTGCCATCGTGCTGTTCGGGCTGGCCCGTCGCCGTGCGACGACGACGGGCCGGGGCGGCCGCTGACCGAGGGGGCGTTATCGGCGGCCGCCTGCGCCTCGCCGGCTTCGGCTTCAGCTGAAGACCGAGGCGCAGGTGGTCCGTTCGGCGTGGGCGGGGTCGAGGGCGTTGAGGGCCTCGTGCCAGGCGATCCGGTCGGTCAGGGCGATGGTCACGTGCTCGGAGATGTCCAGGGCGCACAGGTCCTGGAGGACGACATTGTGTACGTTCGAGCCGCTGAGGAAGGCGCTCCGGTACGGGGTGACCACTTCGTCGTACCTGGTCGCGATCACCGTGTACTTCACGCCGGGCACGGTGTCGCCGCCCGCGTTCAGCTTGGTGACGAAGGCTGATCCGGCGATCTGGTCGGCGAGCCCCGGGGTCGACGCGCTGATCAGGTCCTCGGCGCCGGGGAAGTACGGGAGCAGCTGGGTGAGTCCGCTCAGGGTGGTGCCGTGGTTGTCGGGGGCGAACCCGATCAGGGCGTTGACCTTGGGCGCTCCGCCGAGGAACTTCAGGTAGTAGTTCGGCATCATGCCGCCCTGGGAGTGCCCGACGATGTCGGTCTTCGCGGCTCCGGTGGAGGCGAGCACCTTGTCGACGAAGACGTCCAGCTGGCCGGCCGACTTGTCGATGGGCCCGAGCCCGTGGAAGAGGGGCACGCCCGGCAGTTGGCCGTAGTCGAGGGAGTAGACGCAGTACCCCCGGTGGACGAGGTAGGGCGCGAAACCGAGCCAGTTGTCCACCGAGTTCCCCAAGGTGCCGTGCACGAGGACGACGGGGCGGGGGTGGGCGGCGGACGGCTTGCAGGACCAGTTGTTCCAGCCACTGCTCGGGGCGGAGGCGGCATGCGCGGCGCCGGTGGGGACGACGAGCGCGGCGGCGAGGGAGAGGACGGCCAGCGGGCGGAGCAGGCGTCGCCAGGGCAGCATCGATTGTTCTCCTTGCGGTCAGGGACATACGTGGGGGTTCATCCCGTGATCCGGATCACAAGGGGTGCTGCTGTGGCTAAATTACGGGCGGGTAGCAAAACTTGGAAGTTACGCGTCAGTAAAAAATGCGTGTCGGGGACGCCAGGCCCCGTACCACCCCGGGACAATCCCCCTCGGCACCGGAGACGGCGGTACGGAGCCCCCGGCCGCCCGGCGAAGTGGCGTGCGGGACAACGGAGTTGACGTCCCCGCTCCGCTCACGCGGCCGCCGGTGCCCGGCGGAACGTGGCGGCCGGGCGGACCGTGCCCGGGCCGAAGCGGGCGTTGGCGCGGTCGACGGCCGCCTCCACCGTCAGGCGGGCCTCCCGGACCGGATCCAGCGTGAGCTGCCGGGCCGCCCGTTCGGCACCGGTCAGGTCCTCCGCGCGGAGCACCATCCCGGTCAGCCGGGCCCGCTGCAGCCCGGCCGCGTCCATCAGGCGGTACGCCAGGGTCCGCAGGTCCTCGTCGTGCGCGGACGGCTCGGGCAGCCGCCGGGTCTTCTCCCAGCGGGTGCCGCCCGCGAACCGCAGGGTCAGGGTCAGGGCCCGGGCGGCCTGACGGCGGCCGCGCAGGGTCGCGCCCAGCAGGACGACCAGGCCGAGCAGCTCGGCCCGGGCGTACGGGCCGTCCAGCTCCTCCCGGGCGAACCGGCTCCGGACGGCCGCCGAGGAGGGCAGGTCCCTCGGGGTGACCGGGCGCGGGTCGATGCCCCGGGCGCGCTCGACGACCACCCGGCCGGCCCGGCGGCCCAGGATCCGCTCGACGACCCCGGGCGGGACCTCGGTCAGCGCCCCGACGGTGTGCAGCCCGTACCCGCGCAGCGCCTCGGCCTGGCGGGAGCCGAGTCCGTACAGCTCCTCCACCGGCAGCGGCCCGAGGAACTCCGCCACCCGCTCCCCGGGCACGGCCAGGACGCCGCCGGGGCCGGGGATCCGCGCGGAGACCATCGCGGCGACCGCCCAGGTACCGGCGACGCCGATCCGGACGTCCGTGCCGAGCCGGGCCACCGCGCGCAGCCGGATCACCTCCGCGATGCGTTCGGCGTCCACCCCGAAGTACCGCTGGGCACCCCGGACCTGAACGAGGGCGGCCCGCGGCGGCAGGGCCTGGACCAGCGGCGAAAACTCCCGCAGCAGTTCCAGCACCGCCCGGTACCCCTCCCCGGACAACGCCGGGGCGCACCGCAGGTGCAGGAAGCCGCCGACCACCCCGGCCCCGGCCCGGGCCGCAGCCCCCGCGGCAGTCGGCCGTGTCATCCCGCGCTCCCCGGGCTGGAGTGCCACAGCTTGCGGCCCGTCGCGGCGGGGGTGCCCGGGGGCTGGAGGTCGGACCACGGGTTCATCTCATATCCCGTCGGCAGGTGGATCCGTCGGCCGCTGTCAGCGGGCCGGGGGCCGGGGCCGGGCATCGGCTCCGACAGGCGGGCCGCCACCGCGTCCACGCCGCCCGACGCCCGCAGTTCCACCAGCTCGGCCAGGTTCCAGGCCGCCGCGCCGACCACGCTCAGGCTCTGCGGACCGCGCCGCTGCACCACTCCCCGCACCAGCAGCAGGAAGGAGTGGAAGACGGTGTGCGCGCACGCCTCGTGGCTGTCGTCGAAGAAGGCCAGGTCGACCAGGCCGGTCCCGTCGTCCAGGGTCGTGAAGATGACCCTCCTCCCGGACCGGATCGGCGGCGTCTGGGTGGCCGCCTTGGCGCCCGCGACCAGGACCGTCTGCCCGTGCTCGGTCTCCCGCAGCCGGCGCGCCGGGACCACGCCCAGCTCGGCCAGGAAGGCGTGGTGGTCGCCCATCAGGTGCCGCGAGGCGTCCATGCCGAGGACGCCCAGCTCGGCGCTGAGCCGCTCGGCGTCGGTCAGGTCCGGCAGCCCGACGGCAGCCGTGGACTTCCCGCCTCCCAAGGGAAGTTGACCGGAACCCCGGGCGCCCGCCGCACGCTGCGCGCCGTGCAGTTCGGTCAAGTGGAGCAGCAGGTCGCGCCGGTTGGCGCCGAAGGCGTCCAACGCGCCCACCTGCGCGAGCCGTTCGGCGACCGGCCGCCCCGGGTGCGCCCGGTCCCAGAAGTCGCGCAGGGAGGCGTACGGCTGCCCGGACTCGATCCGGCCCGCCTCCGCCTCGCTGATCCCGTGGACGTCGGCCAGGGCGAGCCGCAGCCCCCACAGCGGGGGCACATCGGACACCAGTTCGATACGGTGGGCGACCGCCGACCGGTTCACGTCCAGCGGCAGCACCGGCACGCCCCGCCGCCGCGCGTCCGCCAGCAGCAGCCGCTTGGGGTACATGCCCGGGTCGTGGGTGAGCAGCCCGGCGTAGAAGGCCGCCGGGTGGTGGGCCTTCAGCCAGGCCGACTGGTACGTGGGCACGGCGAAGGCCACCGCGTGCGCCTTGCAGAACCCGTACGAGCCGAAGGCCTCCACGATCTCCCAGGTACGGCCGATCACCTCGGGCGAGTAGCCGCGCCCGGCGGCCGTCGCCGCGAACCAGACCTTGATCCGGCCCTGCGACTCCGGGTCGGACAGCCCGCGCCGCACCCGGTCGGCCTCGTCCCGGCCACAGCCGGTCATGACGTGCACGATCTCGATGATCTGCTCGTGGAAGACCACCACCCCGTACGTCTCGCGCAGCGCGTCCGCCAGGTCCTCGTGCGGGAAGCGGACGGGGGCCCTCCCGTGCCGTGCCTCGATGAACGGCCGCACCATGTCGGCGGCCACCGGCCCCGGCCGGAACAGCGAGATGTCGACGACCAGGTCGTGGAAGGTCGACGGCTGGAGCCGCCCCACCAGATCGCGCTGGCCCGGCGATTCGATCTGGAAGCAGCCCAGCGTCTCGGCGGAGCGGATCAGCTCGTACGTCGCCCCGTCACCCGGGGGCACCTGCGCCGGGTCGTCGAGGTCGAGCTCCTCCCCCGTGGCGCGCCGGAGTTCGGCGACCGCGTGGGCCATCGCGGACTGCATCCGTACGCCCAGCACGTCGAGCTTGAGCAGCCCGAGGTCCTCCACGTCGTCCTTGTCGAACTGGGACATGGGGAACCCCTCGCCGCTGGTGGGCACCACGGGGGTACGGGCGAGCAGCGAGGCGTCGGAGAGCAGCACCCCGCACGGGTGCATGGCGATCCCGCGCGGCAGCGCGTCCAGTGCCTCGACGAGCTCCCACAGCCGCCCGCGTTCCCGTCCGCGCACGTCGCGCAGCTCGGGGAGCTCGGCGAGCGCGGCGCGGGCGTCGCGGGCCCGGATGTGCGGGAACGCCTTGGCGAGCCGGTCGGTCTCGGCCGGATCCATGGACAGGGCGGCGCCCACGTCGCGGATGGCGTGCCGGACGCGGTAGGTCTCGGGCATGGCGACGGTGGCGACGCGCTCGGTGCCGAAGCGGTCGATGATGCGCCGGTAGACCTCCAGCCTGCGGGCGGACTCCACGTCGATGTCGATGTCGGGCAGGACGTGGCGGCGCTTGGACAGGAAGCGCTCCATCAGCAGGCCCTGCGCGACGGGGTCGGCGTGCGCGATGCCGAGCAGGTGGTTGACGAGCGAGCCGGCTCCGGAGCCGCGCGCGGCCACCCGGATCCCCATCGCCCTTACGTCGTCCACGACCTGGGCAACCGTCAGGAAGTACGAGGCGAAGCCGTGGTAGGCGATGACATCGAGCTCCTGGTGCATCCGCTCCCAGTACGCGCGCTCGCCGGCGTAGCCGCGCAGCACCATGCCGGCACAGGCGCGGGAGGCCAGTACCCGCTGGGCGGTGCGGTGCCCGGCGCCGACGAGGCGGGCCTCGGGGAAGTGGACGGAGCCGATGCCGAGGTCGTCCTCGGGGTCCACCGCGCAGGCTTCGGCGCTGCGGCGGGTCTCCGCGAGCAGCCGGCGCGCGTCGGCGGGGCGCAGGCCGGCCGCCTGGGCGATCCGGTCGGCGGCCGCGGCCATGGCCGCCGGGTCCTTGAGCCAGCGTTCACCGCTGTCCAGGGGCTTGCGTGGGTCTACGGGGACCAGCCGGCGGGCTGCGTCGAGGATGTCGGCGACCGGGCCCTGGCCGGGGTCGGCGTAGCGGACGGCGTTGGTCAGCACGGCCGGGACGCCCTGCTCGGCGGCGAAGCCGACGGTGCGGGCGGCCAGGCGCAGCGAGCCGGGGCCGGTTCCGGTGCGGCCGTGGTGGACGGCCTCCAGGCGCAGGGCGTCGCCGTAGATCTCCCGCCAGGGCGCGAGCAGCCGGGCCGCCCGGTCGGGGCGGCCGGCGGCGAGCGCCCGCCCCACCTCGGATCCGGGGCCGAGCAGCACGAGCACGCCTTCGCCGCGCAGGGCCTCCCAGGGGAGCACGGGCTGCGGGCCGGGGCCGGCGTGGGCGGCGGTGACCATCCGGCACAGCTCGGCCCAGCCGGCCGCCCCGTCGCGGGCCAGGAACACGGCGCGGGGGGCGGACTCGTCGACGAAGGCCCCGCCTTTGACGGGGGTACGGCGGCGGTGGGAGACCTCCGGGCCGGTGCCGGCGCCCGTACCCGCGCCCGTACGGGGGGACACCGCGGGCGGTACGGCCAGGTCGACGCCGAACAGGGGCCGGATGCCGGCCGGGCCGCACGCCTTCGCGAACCGCACCGCGCCCGCGAGGGTGTCCCGGTCGGTCAGGGCGAGGGCGTCCATGCCGCGCTCGGCGGCGCGCTGCGCCAGTCGTTCCGGGTGGGAGCCTCCGTAGCGCATGGAGAACCCCGAAACGGTGTGCAGATGCGTAAAACCAGGCACCCGCCGCCTCCTGCTTCGCTCGGTACCCCCCAACACTCTTTCGTCCCGTCTCCACCATAGAGCAATTCGAATACCCGTGCGAAACACCTGTTCGAGTCGCAGCGGGGGCACTCAGCCGTTCGGACCGCCCCTGCTGCGGCTGCCGCGCCGTACGCCGAGCGTGTGAGACATGACCCAGCCCACCGACGCCCCGCCCGCCGGATTCCTCGCCGAACTCAAGGACGCCGTCACCACCCGGGCCGCCCTGCTGGTCCTCGGCGTGCTGGCGCTCCAGCTCGCCTTCATCGCCTCCTACGTGGGCGCCTTCCACGACCCCGAACCGAGCGAGATCCCCCTCGCCGTGACCGCCCCGGCCCCGGCGGCCGCCGCGCGTTCCGTGGAACAGCTCGACGCCCTCCCCGGCAAGCCCCTCGACGCCCACACCGTCCAGAACGAGGCGGCGGCGCGCGCACAGATCGGGAACCGCGAGGTGGACGGCGCGCTGATCATCGACCCCGCCGGCACCACCGACCGGCTGCTCGTCGCCAGCGGCGGCGGGGCCTCGCTCTCCCAGGCCCTCGCCGCGGTCGTCAGCCGGGTCGAGCAGTCCCAGGGCCGCGACCTGCGCATCACCGACGTGGTTCCGGCGGCCCCGGGGGACGCGCGCGCCCTGAGCGCGTTCTACCTGGTGGTCGGCTGGTGCGTGGGCGGCTACCTGTGCGCCGCGATCCTCGCGATCAGCGCCGGGGCCCGGCCCGCCAACCCCCACCGCGCCCTCATCCGGCTCGGCGTGCTGCTCGCGTACGCGGTCGTCGCCGGACTCCTCGGCACGGTGATCGCGGGGCCGGTCCTCGGCGCGCTGCCCGGCAGCGTCGCGGCCCTGTGGGGCCTCGGCACCCTGGTCGTCTTCTCGGTCGGCGCGATCACCCTGGCCTTCCAGGGCCTGGCGGGGGTGGTCGGCATCGGCCTGGCGATCCTGGTGGTGGTCGTCTTCGGCAACCCGAGCGCGGGCGGCGCCTACCCGTACCCGCTGCTGCCGCCGTTCTGGAAGGCCATCGGGCCCGCGCTGCCGCCGGGCGCGGGTACGTACGCCGCGCGCTCGATCGCGTACTTCCGGGGCAACGACGCGCTCGGCTCCTTCCTCGTCCTGGCCGGCTGGGCGGTCCTGGGCGCGGTCGCCACCGTCGCCTGCACGCTCTGGCGCCGGGACCGCGCGGCCGCGCCGCGCCCCGAACCCGGCGCGGCACCCGCCGGGGAACACCCGGGGGTGTGATCCCCCTTCACGAGCCACGGCCCCACCCCCGGAAGGGCGGGGCCGGGCGGATGGAGCCGGGAGGGCGGGGGGTCAGGGCGCCGGGGGGGGGGAGGGTGCGCGCAGGGGGTCAGGGCGCGCGGTGGACCACCTCGCCCGCCACCACCACCGTCTGCGCGACCGTGCCCGGGATGGATTCCACCGGCACCGCGAAGATGTCCCGGGACAGGACCACGAAGTCCGCCGCCTTCCCCACCGTCAGCGAACCCCGCTCCTCCTCCAGGAAGTTGGCGTAGGCCGAGCCCATCGTGTAGCCGTGCACCGCCGTCGCCACGTCCACCGTCTCGCCCGGCTGCCAGGCCGGCCCGCCGCCCAGCGGACGCCGCGTCACCGCCGTGTAGATGCCGATCATCGGGTCCATCTCGGCGACGTTCCAGTCGCTGGAGAACGCCAGCACCGCCCCCGCCCCGTGCAGGCTCCGCATCGGCCACGCCTTGTGCCAGCGGTCCTCGCCCACGTTCCGCGCCCAGTCCTGTCCCGGCCCCGCGATCTCCGGCGCGCAGTGCCTCGGCTGCATGCAGGCCACCACTCCCAGCTCCGGGAAGCGCGGCACGTCCGCCGGGTCGAGGCACTCCACGTGCACCACCTGGTGCCGCGCGTCGCGCGGGCCGTTGACCGCCCGCGCGTGCTCCACCGCGTCCAGCACGGTGCGGATCCCCCGGTCACCCGTCGCGTGGACGAAGCACTGGAAGCCCCGCGCGTCCAGCTTCGCCAGCAGTCCGGCGAACTCCTCCGCCGGGTAGAAGGTCTCGCCGCGGTGCGCCCCGCACCCGGTGTAGGGCTCCAGCAGCGCCGCCGTCCGCGGCTCGACCACGTCGTCGATGTACAGCTTCAGCGGGCCCACCCGCAGCCGGTCGCCGGCGAACCGCCGCGCCGCGTCGGCGAATGCGTCGAGGTCCGCGTCGCCCGTGCCGCGCGGGTGGAACAGCGCCGCGACGATCCTCGACCTCAGCCGCCCCTCCGCCCGGGCCCGCTCGAAGAGTTCCAGGTCGTCCAGGGAGTTCTGCGGCTCCACCACCGTCGTGATGCCGAAGCCGATCGCGTCGTCGAGGCTCTTGACGAGCCGCCCGTACTGCCGGTCGGGCGAGGCCCACGGCACGCCGAGGTCGCGCAGGGCGCGGTGGCCGTCCCGGGACAGCCCCTTGATCGCGAAGTCCTTGACGAAACCGGTGGGTTCGCCCGTCTCCGGATCGACGGCCGCCGTCCCGAAGGGCAGGTCGGTGCGGTCCCTGGAGACCCCCAGCCGCCGCATCGCGGCCGTGTTCAGCCACGCCGTGTGGACGTCGTACGAGAGCACGATCGCCGGGGTGTCCCCGGTGACCGGGTCGAGGTCGGCGGCGGCGGGCATCCGGCCGCCGGGTATCGCCGAGTAGTCGAAGGCCTCGGCCTCGATCCACTCGGCGCCGGGGTTGGCCTTCCGCCAGGCCAGGATCCGCTCGTGGATGCCCTCCAGGGTGCGGACCCCGGCCAGCTGGACGCAGGCGTCGTCGGAGCCGAGCCGGACGTGGTTGTGGGCGTCGACGAACCCGGGCAGCACCAGCCGGCCGCCCGCGTCGATCCGCTCGGTGTCGGGGCCGGCCCAGGCGGCGGCGCCGGAGTCCGGGCCGACCCAGACGATCAGGCCGTCGCGCACGGCGAGGGCCTCGGCCTCGGGGAGCGCGGGGTCGACGGTGTGGATCCGGGCTCCGGTGAGCAGCAGGTCGGCGGGGCGGGGGCTGGACATGGGGCGGTACTCCTGTGCGACAGAGGGGATACGGGAGATCAGACGGCGGGCGCGTACGCGGTGACCCGGCGGCGGGCCAGGGCCCAGTAGACGAGTCCTGCGACGACCGAACCGCCCAGCGTGAGGTCCGCGCCTCCGAGCGGCGCCACCAGCGGCCCGGTCCACAGCTCGGAGTCGCAGGTCAGGGCGGCGAAGGCCATGCCGGCGAGCAGCGCGGCCAGCCCGGCCGGGTGGTAGCCGGCCCGGTACCAGTAGCCGCCCGCGCGCCCGGCGTGCAGCGCGTCGGCGTCGTAGTGGCAGCGGCGCAGCAGCATGTCGGCGAGGAAGACGCCGCCCCAGGGCGCGAACACGATGATCAGCAGGGAGAGGAAGGAGAGCAGGGCGCTGGTGAAGTCGGTGAGGAACAGCGCGGCGAGCGATCCGGCGGCGGTCACGGCGGCGCTGATCACGATGGCCCGGGAGCGGCTCCACGGGATGCCGAGGACCTGGAGGTTCAGGCTGGAGGAGTAGAGCGTGATGATCGAGTTGGTGACGGAGCCGCCGAGGACGAGGGCGAGGAAGACCGGCTGGAACCAGCCGGGCAGCAGGCCCTCGGCGCCCGCGACGGCGTCGGTCATGTCGGTCTGGGTGGCGGCCGCGACGCCGGCGACGCCGAGGGCCACGGAGGAGAGGAAGCCGCCGAGGGCGCCGCTCCAGGTGATCGACTTCAGCGAGGTGGTCCGGGGCAGGTAGCGGGTGTAGTCGGCGGGCATCGGCAGGTACGAGAAGGGGCCGGCCAGCATGACGACGAAGGCGAGGCTCCAGCCGGACAGGCCGGGCGCGGCGGTCGCGGGGGCGCCGGTCTCGGCGCCGGGCAGGACGAAGACCAGCAGCGCGCCGAAGCCGACGGCGAGGAGGTAGGCCATCCAGCGTTCGGCGAACTGCACGGTGGCGTGGCCCCACATGGCGACGGCGAAGGTCAGCGCGAGGGTGATCAGCAGGGCGACGGCCCGGGTGGGGTTGCCGCCGTCGCCGAGGCCGAGTCCGGTGAGGAACACCTCCAGCGCCAGGGTGCCGACGACGGTGTTGACGATGGTGTAGCCGATGCTCACCACCCAGTTGAGGACGCCGGCCGGGAAGTTGCCGCGGACGCCGAACGCCGCGCGGGAGATGACCAGGGTGGCGGTGCCGGTGCGGATGCCGCCGAGTCCGGCGGCGCTGACGGCGAAGAAGGCGAGCCCGCTGATCACGACGACGGCGGTGGCCTGGAGGAAGGAGAGCCCGAAGGCGACGGCGAGGGCGCCGTTGATCACGTAGGTGAAGGTGAGGTTGGAGCCGAACCAGAGCCAGAAGAGGTCCTTGGCGCTGCCGTGCCGCTCGGCGTCGGGGATGGGGTCGATGCCGTGCGTCTCGACGCGGAACACCTCGTCGACGTCGGCCGTCGTCTCCTGCCGCGCCGTCTCCTGCTGTGTCATCGGCCGTGCCCCTGACCTTGGATCCAAGCCCTCACGGGATCTTGAATGGCGTTCTAAGTTCTTGAATGGCATTCAAGATGCGCCGCCGACCCGGGGCCCGTCAAGACCCTGTCCGGGATAAGGTCGGGACAGGAAGATCAGGAAGGCGGACCGGTGGCGGGAGCGGCACGGCGGCGCGACGGGCAGATCGCCCAGGAGCGGATGCTGGAAGAGGCCATGGCGGCGATCGCCGAGGACGGGCTGGCGGCACTGACCATGTCGGCGCTGGCCGAGCGGCTCGGCACCAGCGGCGGCCACATCCTGTACTACTTCGGCAGCAAGGACCGGCTGCTGCTGGAGGCGCTGCGCTGGAGCGAGGACCGGCTGACCGCCGAGCGCACCGAACTGCTGGGCCGGCGGGTCACCGCCCACCGCAAACTCGACCTGTTCCTCCAGCTGTACCTGCCGCGCGGCCCCCGCGACCCGCGCTGGACGCTGTGGATCGAGCTGTGGGCCCGTACGCCCTCCAACGAGCAACTGCGCACGGCCCAGCAGGACATCGACGGCGGCTGGCAGCGCGATCTGGAGGCCCTGCTGGCCAAGGGCGTGGACCAGGGCCGCTTCGACGCCGCCCTGGACGTCGGCGCGCGGGCGTCCGAGCTGCTCGCCCTGCTGGACGGGCTGAGCACCCGGGTGGTGCTGGGCCAGCGCGGCGCGGACCGCACCGAGGCCCTGGCCCGCGCCCGCACGGCGGCGGCCCTGCTGGTCCCCTGCCCCTGACGCCGAAAGCGCCCGCGCCGGAAAGGCGGGGCGCAGCGGGCACCCCCGCGACAAGGACGGCCCAGGCACACGTGCGGCACGCCCGCCCGGGCCCGGGCGGGGCCGGGGTCAGGCTTCGGGCCGGCTCGGGGATGCCGGGCGGCGGTCTCGGGTCACGGAGGTGGCCACGGCGCAGAGGGCCGAGGTGCCGATGAGGCTCCCCAGCGCGACCAGGCCCACGCCGATCACGAACAGGCCGCTGGAGTCGTCCGACCAGTCGTAGGCGGCGGCGAACGTCAGCCCGGCGGTGGTGGCGAGCACGGCGCCCGCGAACAGGCGCCGGGACGCGGCCCACCACACCGGTACCGCCACGGTCAGCACCAGCCCGATCACCTGCCAGGCCTCGTACGGCCCGGTGACCGAGCCGTCGGGGTGCACGTCGCGGTGCTGGTCCCAGCCCAGCCAGGCGGCCCACGCCGCGACCGGCACGAGAGCCAGCGACAGCAGCAAGAGAGCGGACTTCAGTGGTTTCCGGCGCATGACACAACCCTCCCGCCCACCCCCGCCCCGGGGGAGAGCACAGGTACTCACCTGCCCCCTGAGTACCGGCTCACGCCGGAACTCCGCGGTGAACGCGCCCTACCGCGCTCCTCCCCCCGGCGCGCACAATCACCGTGACGACCCGTGTCGACCGTGAGGGAGGGAGCGCGTGCGCGATCAGGTGCGCGCCGCGGACGGACGCGCTCTGACGGTGGAGCGCTGGGGCGACCCGGAGGGCAAGCCGGTCTTCCTGCTCCACGGCATGCCCGGCAGCCGGCTCGGCCCCGCCCCCCGGGGCATGGTCCTCTACCAGCGCCGGACCCAGCTCATCGCCTACGACCGGCCCGGTTACGGCGGCTCCGAGCGCCACCCGGGCCGCACCGTCGCCGACGTGGCCCAGGACGTGGCCTCGATCGCCGACGCCCTCGGCCTGGACACCTTCGCCGTGGCGGGCCGCTCCGGCGGCGCCCCCGGCGCCCTGGCCTGCGCCGCCCTGCTCCCGGACCGGGTCACCCGGACCGCCGCCCTGGTCCCGCTCGCCCCCCGGGACGCGGAGGACCTGGACTGGTTCGCCGGAATGGCCGCCTCGAACGTACGGGAGTACACCACCGCCTCCACCGACCCCGAGGAGCTCGCGGCCCGGCTGATCCCGCGCGCCGACGGCATCCGCAAGGACCCCGGGCGGCTGCTGGACGAGCTGCGCCGGGAGCTGACCGCGAACGACCGCATGATCGTCTCGGACTCGGGGCTGCGGTCGATGCTGCTGCGGAACTACCGGGAGGGGCTGCGCACCTCGGCGTGGGGGTGGATCGACGACGTCCTCGCGTTCAGCGGCCCCTGGGGCTTCGATCCCGCCGACATCCGCACCCCCGTCCTGATCTGGCACGGGGAACTGGACGTGTTCTCCCCCGTCGGCCACTCCCGCTGGCTGGGCCGCCGGATCCCGGGGGCGACCACCACCATCGACCCCCACGCCGCGCACTTCGCGGCGCTGCGCGCGCTGCCCGACGTACTGACCTGGCTGCTGCGTCCGCTGCCCGCCCCGCCCCTCGGCGAACAGCAGCCCGCCTGAGGGGCGTTAGGGAAATGGATCTTGCCTTCAGGCGAACGGCCGAATACGGCGCCGCGGAAATGCCCGGAGCTTCTCTTAGAACGCTTGACCAGGCGTCATGTCCCGGTTGCCAATGGGGTGCGGGCGAGTAAAGTCCACGCTTGACACCAGCATGCCGCTGGTGCCATTCACATGCCCATTCCACATGGCTTCCCCGAGGACGGTGTCGTGAACACTTCCGCAACCCCCCCGACCAGCACGGTCAAGGCCCGTCGGATCCCGCTCGCCCGGATCGACGTCCGCAGTGCCTCCGCCACCACGACGCTCGGCCGCGTGCTGCCGACGGAATCCGGCCGTTCGGTCCAGGCGCCGATCTTCAACTCCGCGCTCTGACCCGGAAGTACGGCTCTAGACTGGCGGAATGACCGGCCTGATCGCTTTTCGCGAGATCGTCCTGAAAGTTCACAGCAGATGCGATCTTGCTTGTGATCATTGCTACGTCTACGAACACGCAGATCAGAGCTGGCGAGGCCGGCCCAAAGTGATCTCCCCCGAGGTCGTCACCCACACCGCGTCACGACTCGCCGAGCATGCCCGTGACCATGCGCTCCCCTCCGTCACGGTGATTCTCCACGGAGGGGAACCCCTGTTGGCCGGGACCGCCCGGCTCCGGTTCGTCTGCGAGGAATTCACCCGGGCGCTCGCCGGAATCGCGGAACTCGATCTGCGCGTCCACACCAACGGACTTCAGCTCGGCCCCCGGTATCTCGACCTCTTCGCCGAATTCGGCGTCCGGGTCGGCGTCTCCCTCGACGGCGACCGCGCCGCCAACGACCGGCACCGCCGCTTCGCGGACGGCCGCACCAGCCACCCCCTGGTCCTCGCCGCCGTCGCGCTGCTCCGTTCGGAGCCCTACCGCCACCTCTACCAGGGCCTGCTCTGCACGGTGGACGTGGCCAACGACCCCGTCGCCGTCCTGGACGCCCTCGTCGAGCTGGAGCCGCCCCGGGTGGACTTCCTGCTCCCGCACGCCACCTGGGAGACCCCGCCGGCCCGGCCCGACGGCGCCCCCGACGCGTACGCGCGCTGGCTGCTGCGGGTCTTCGACCACTGGGAGCGGCGCGAGCGACCGGTGCCCGTACGGCTCTTCGAGTCCCTGCTCTCCACCCTGCGCGGCGGGCCCAGCCTGACCGAGTCCCTGGGCCTCGCCCCGACCGACCTCGTCGTGGTCGAGACGGACGGGACGCTGGAGCAGGTGGACTCCCTGAAGAGCGCCTTCGACGGGGCCGCGGCCACCGGGTTCAACGTCTTCGACCACGCGTTCGACCAGGTCGCGGCCCACCCGGGGGTACGGGCGCGGCAGCTGGGCCTGGCCGGGGTCAGCGACTCGTGCCGCCGCTGCCCCGTCGTACGCTCGTGCGGCGGCGGCCTCTACACGCACCGCTACCGCGCGGACAACGGCTTCGACAACCCCTCCGTGTACTGCGCCGACCTGCGCGAACTGGTCGACGGGGTGCAGGCCCGCACCGCGCCGCGCGAGAGCGCGCCGCAGCTCGCCGACCCCGCCGCGCTCGCCCGGTCCCAGGAGGAACTGACCCGGGTGCTGCTGGCCCGGCTGCACGAGGACCTGGCGGGCCACGCCGGCTGGGAGCGGGCCTGGGAGCTGCTGGCCGAGGTGGAGGAGCGCGCCGGGGCCGGCCGGGAGGAGGCCGCGGTCGCGGTGGACGCGGTGGTGGACCACCCGTTCACCCGGACCTGGGTGCTGGCGGCCCTGGACGCCGTCCGGGAACGCCGGAGCGGCGGCGCGGAGCGCGAGGACCCGGCCCGGGAGGCCGCGCGCAGGCTGGCCGCGCTGACCGCCTCGGCCGTGCTGCGCGGCGGGCTGGAGCTGCCGGCCGAGGTGGCGTACCGGGACGGCGAGGTGTACCTGCCGACGCTGGGGCTGCTGCGGCTCGGGGCGCCCGGCACCGACGGCCGGGCCGCGCTGCGCGCCACCGGCGAGGGGTACGCCGTACGGGACGGCCGCGCCGAGCACCGCTTCGGGCCCGGCGCCGGGGACGCCCGCTGGCTGCCCGTACGGACCTGGCCGCCCGGGCCGCCGGACGCGGCGCCGGGTGCGCCCGGTGCACCGGGTACGCCGGCGCCGCCGGTGGCGCTGGAGGACCTCGACCCGTACCGCAACTGCTTCGCCCGGCCGCCCCGGCTGCGGCTCGGGGCCGGCGAGGCCGAGGAGTGGCGGACCAGGCTGGACCGGGCCTGGGCGCTGCTGCACGAGACGGTCCCGGAGTTCGCCCGGGCCGCGCGGGCGGGGCTGACGACGCTGACCCCGCTCGCGGGCGGCCCGCGCTCGGCGGTCTGGGGCGAGGCCGGGCGGCACGGGCCGGGGGCGCTCGGGGTGCCGTACGCGGCGGGCGTGCGGGAGACGGCGCTCGCGCTGCTGACGGGGCGGCGGCGGGCCCGGCTGCGGGCGCTGACCGAGGTGACGGACCTGTACGCGCTCGACGGGGCCTGGCAGCACCCCTCGCCGTGGCGGGAGCGGCCGGTTCCGGTGTCCCGGCTGCTGGCCGACGTACACGAGCGGGTGGCGGTGGAGGCGTACCGGCGGGCCACCGCGGCGGCGGAGCCGGGCGGGGCGGACCGGATCCACCGGGCCCTGGACCGGCTGTCCGGGGCGGCCGAGCTGACCAGCACCGGCAAGCGGCTGGTGGAGGAACTCCGCTGGGAGCTCAAGGGGGTCGGCGCATGACTCCCCCGGCGCCGCCCGCGGCCCCACCGCCCGCCGAGACCCCGGCCGGGGTCCTCTCGCTCGCCGTCCAGTTGCGCCTGCTCGGCGTACGCCCCCGGGCGCGGCTCCTCGTGCACGCCTCCCTCGGCGGCACCGGCCTGCGGGCCACCGCCCTGCGCGACGCGCTCACCGGGGTCCTCGGGCCGCACGGCACCCTGCTGGTGCCGGCGTTCACCCCGGAGAACTCCACCACCTCCGGCGCCCACCTGGCGAGGATCGCCGGTCTGACCGAGGACGGGGTACGGGCCTTCCGCGAGCGGATGCCCGCCTTCGACCCGGCGCGCACCCCGAGCCAGGGGATGGGCGCCTTCGCGGAAACCGTCCGTACGACCCCCGGGGCGGCGCGCAGCGGGCATCCGCAGACCTCTTTCGCGGCGCTCGGGAAAGACGCGGAACGGCTGTGCGCGGGGCACCGGCTCGAAAGTCATCTGGGGGAGGAGTCGCCTCTGGGAAAGCTGTGCTGGGAGGGTGGCCAGGTACTCATGATCAATGTGGGATTTGCGGTCTGCACCGCTTTCCATCTCGCGGAGTATCGAATGCCGAAGCCCCCCTTGCGCATGTACGAGTGTGTGGTGAAGGTGAACGTTCCGGGAGCTCAGCGGGGGGAAGGATGGACCGCGTACGAGGACGTCGTGCTGGATGACGGCGATTTCGCGGAGATCGGCGGGGCGTTCCCGGAATCCCGGGTGCGCAGGGGGCGGGTGGGAGGGGTATCGGCCATGCTCTTCTCCCTCCCGGATGCCGTCGATCACGCGGTGGACTGGATGACCGAAAACAGATGCTGATTGACTGAACCATGAGGGGATGTGGCGAAGCAGCTCCGGAATGATGTTTCTTCGCTCGGCATCTTCGGGACGGGGGTCGTGTGCCCGCATCAGTACAGCCTTATTTTTTTCTCAGTTATGCGCATACGCCGAGATTCGGTGCCGGGGGGCCCGACCCCGACATGTGGGTCGAGCGCCTCTATCGCGATCTCTGCAGCCACGTCATGGCCCTGACCGACCTGCCCGCCGGATCCGACGCGGGTTTCATGGACCGGGAGATACGCAGCGGCGAGGGCTGGTCGGAACGGCTCGCGCAGGCGCTCGCCACCTGCCGGGTCTTCGTACCCCTGTTCTCGCCCCGGTACTTCGCCAGCGAGATGTGCGGGAAGGAGTGGTTCGCCTTCGCGCAGCGCGCCATCCAGCACGGCGCGATCAGCAACCAGCCGGCCGAGGCCATCGTGCCCGCCCTGTGGGTGCCGGTGCCGCCCTCCCAACTGCCGGGACCCGCCGAGCGGTTGCAGTTCAACCACAACACCTTCGGGGAGCGCTACGTCACCGACGGCCTGTACGGGCTGATCAAACTGCGCGGCTACGCCGAGCAGTACGAGCGGGCCGTGTACGAACTGGCCAAGCGCATCGTCCGGGTCGCCGAGAGCGTCCGCCTCGAATCGGTGCGCCCGGTGGACTACCGGGTGGTGCCGAGCGCCTTCGGGACGCCGAGCGGACCGGCCCGCACCCTCCACGTCACCGTGGCGGCGGCCTCCCGCCACGACCTGCCGGAGGGCCGCAGCCCCGAGTACTACGGGGAGAGCGCGCTGGACTGGAACCCGTACCACCCGACCTCGCAGCGGCCCATCGCCTACGTCGCCGAGGACCTGGTGCGCAACCTCAACTACCGCACCACCATGAGCTCCTTCGACGACGAGGCGGGCCACTTCGACGGCAAACAGCCGCCGACCCGGCCCGAGATCCTGCTCATCGACCGGTGGGCGGTGGACGACGAGCAGCGCCGCCAGCGGCTGGCCGCCTTCGACCAGGAGTCCCGGCCCTGGATCAACGTGGTGGTGCCGTGGAACCGCTACGACCACCAGAGCCGCGCCAGGGAGAACGAGCTGGCGCACCGGCTGGAGGACACCATGCCCGTCAAGATGAGCCAGGGCCGCGCCGCCTGCCGGGCCGCCGCCAACGGGGTGGCCAACATGGAGACCCTCGGGCAGATCCTGCCGCAGGTCGTGGAGGCGGCCGCCCAGCAGTTCCTCAGGCACGCCCAGGTGTACCCGCCGGCCGGCGGCACCCCCACCGAACGCCCGAGACTGCTCGGCCCGATGGGGATGAACGGGCCGCCCGCGCCGCCGCCCCGGGCCCCCTTCCCGCCCGACGCGGCCGGGAACGGCGCCACCGGCCCCGGCCACCGCGAACGCGATGCCACAGCCGACTACGACACCGACCGGGGGGACACGGATGACAGCGAGTCGTGACAGCAGCGGCCGTGACGGACGCATCGTCACCTTCTACTCGTACAAGGGCGGTACGGGCCGCACCATGGCCCTGGCCAACACCGCCTGGATCCTCGCCGCCAACGGCAAGCGGGTGCTCGCCGTGGACTGGGACCTGGAGGCCCCCGGCCTGCACCGGTTCTTCCACCCCTTCCTGGACCCCTCCACGCTCGGGGCCACCACCGGGGTCATCGACCTGATCAGCGAGTACGCCTGGGCCGCGACCAGCCCGGCGCGGCGCGCCGACGACTGGCACAAGGACTACGCGCGGATCCAGCCGCACGCGGTGTCCCTCACCCCCGAAACACTGGGCTGGGAGTTCCCCGACGGCGGCACCCTCGACTTCGTCTCAGCGGGCCGGCAGAACCGCGAGTACTCGGCGACCGTCTCCACCTTCGACTGGGACAACTTCTACGACCGCCTCGGCGGCGGCCTCTTCTTCGACGCCTTGCGCGCGGACATGAAGCGGAACTACGACTACGTCCTGATCGACAGCCGCACGGGCCTCTCCGACATCGCCGACATCTGCACCGTGCACCTCCCGGACGTCCTCGTGGACTGCTTCACCCTCTCCGACCAGTCCATCGACGGCGCCGCCGCCGTCGCCCGCCAGATCGACGAGCGGTTCGGCGACCGCGGCATCAAGATCTACCCGGTCCCGATGCGCATCGACGAGGGCGAGAAGGAGAAGGCCGACGCGGGCCGCGCCCTGGCCCGGATCAAGTTCGACCGCTTCCCGAGCGGCCTGGTGGGGGACGAGCTGACCTCGTACTGGGGCGCGGTGGAGATCCCGTACCGGCCGTACTACGCCTACGAGGAGACCCTGGCCACCTTCGGCGACGAGGCCGGGCTGACCAACTCGCTGCTGTCCGCCTTCGAGCGGCTCACCGCCGTGGTCACCGAGGGCGGGACCACCTCCATGCCGGCCATCCGGGAGGAGGTCCGGCTGCGGATCCGCGACGCGTTCACCCGGCGGCGCCCGGCACTGCCCGCCGACCTGTTCCTCTCCTACGTCGCCGAGAACCGGATGTGGGCCGACTGGATCGAGTCGGTGCTCACCCGGGCCGGTTTCCGCGTCGTCCCCAAGGACGTCTCCGCCGAGCGGCCCCCGGGCACCGCCCCCGGCGACACCCTGGGCGCGGGCCTCAGCATCGACACCGCCGCCCGGACCGTGGTGCTGCTCTCCAGCGCCTACCTCAAGTCGGCGCGGGCGGTGAACGTCTGGGAGCGGGCGGCCGCCGAGGACCCGACCGGGGGCCGGCGGCAGCTGGTGCCGCTGCGGGTGGGCGACGTACGCCTGTCCACGCCGTACATCGACCGGAACCCGGTGGACCTCTTCCGACTCGACGAGGTGCACGCCACCACCGCCCTGCTGCGCGCGGTCGAGCGGCCCATGGCGCTGCCGGACAGCGTCGCCAGCGCCTCGCACCCCGGGCCCCGGTTCCCCGGGACGGTGCCGAAGATCTGGAACGCCCCGCCCCGCAACCCGGGGTTCACCGGCCGCAGCATCGTGCTGGAGCGGATGCGCGACCAGCTCGGCGGCGGCATGGCCGTGGTGCTGCCGCAGCCGCAGACCCTGTACGGGCTCGGCGGCGTCGGCAAGACCCAGGTGGCGCTGGAGTACGTCCACCGGTTCATGGCGGACTACGACCTGGTGTGGTGGATCTCCTCGGAGCAGACCGACGACGTGGTCGCGGCCCTCGCGGAGCTGGCCGTACGGCTGGGCGCGCAGACCGGCGAGGACATGTCGGCGGCCTCGCAGGAGGCGATCGACCTGCTGCGGCGCGGGGTTCCCACCTCGCGGTGGCTGCTGGTCTTCGACAACGCCGACGATCCCGAGGCGCTCAAGCGGTTCTTCCCGCCGGGCGGCCCGGGCCACGTGCTGGTGACCTCCCGCAACCAGTCCTGGTCGCAGTACGGGGACGCGCTCCCGGTGGACGTGTTCCTGCGCGAGGAGTCCATCGAGCACCTCCAGCGCCGGGCCCCCGGGCTGACCAAGGACGACGCGGAGCAGGTGGCCGTAGCCGTGGGCGACCTGCCGCTCGCGGTCGAGCAGGCGGGCGCCTGGATCGCGGAGACGGCGACGCCGGTGTCGGAGTACCTGGAGCAACTGGCCCAGCAGGCCGCCCGCGTGCTGGGGCTGAACCAGCCGCCCGGGTACCCGGAGCCGGTGGCGGCGACCTGGAACGTGTCGATCGAGCGGCTCCAGTCCCGCTCCCCCGCCGCGGTCCGGCTGCTCCAGCTGTGCGCGTTCTTCGCGCCGGAGCCGATCTCGGCGAACCTCCTCTACAGCAAGGAGATGATCGACGCGCTCAAGCCGTACGACTCCTCGCTCCAGGAGAAGCTGGTGCTGGGCCGGGTGATCCGGGAGATCGGCCGGTTCGCCATGGCCAAGGTGGACCAGGTCGGCAACAGCATCCAGGTGCACCGGCTGGTGCAGGCGGTGATCCGGGCGCAGCTGTCCGAGGAGGAGCAGCGCGAGGCCCGGCACGCGGTGCACCGGATCCTGGCGGGAGCCCGGCCGGACGACGACGAGCCCATAGACAATCCGGAGACCTGGCCGCGGTTCAACACGATCTGGCCGCACCTGTCGCCCTCCGAGGCCCGGTTCTGCCGGGAGCCGGAGACCCGCCGGCTGATGATCGACCGGGTCCGCTACCTGTGGAAGCGCGGTGACTTCAAGGCCGCGTACGCGCTGGGCGAGGAGCTGCGCGAGACCTGGAAGGAGACCCTCGGCAACGACGACCTCCAGTACCTGTACCTGCGCTTCCACCTCTCCAACATCCTGCGCTCGCAGGGCCGGTTCGTGGAGGCGAAGGAGCTGGACGAGGTCACGCTGGAGCGGCAGCGCGCCGCGCTCGGCCCCTCGCACCCGCACACGTACATGACCACCAGCGGTCTGGCGATGGACCTGGGCGCGCTCGGCCGGTACGGGGAGGCGATGGACCTGGCGAAGGCGGCGCACGAGGGCTTCGGCCAGATCTTCCACGAGGCGCACCCGCGCACCCTGGCCGCCGCGAACAACCTGGCGCTGAACCTGCGGATGGTCGGGCAGTACGCGCGGGCCCGGGAGATCGACCAGGAGGTCTTCGACCGGCGGACCGAGGTGCTGGGCCCGGACCATCCGTACACCCTGTCCTCGGCGCAGAACCTGGCGCGCGACCTGCGCGAGGTCGGCCGGTACGACGATTCGGTGCAGTTGCTGAGCCGGACGTACGAGATCTACAAGCGGCAGCTGGGCCGGGCCTTCCCGGGGACGCTGTCGGCGGCGAAGAACCTGGCGGTCTCGCTGCGGCGGGCGGGCGACCTGGAGGACGCGCTGCGGCTGACCACGGCGACCCGCAACCGCTACCGGGCCAAGTACACCTCGGTCAATCCGGACCTGCTGGCCTGCGAGCTGAACCTGGCGGCGGACCTGTTCGCGACCGGGGACCCGGGCGGGGCGCGGGACCTGGCGCAGGAGGTGGTGGACGAGTACGTGACGGTGCCGGGCGAGCGGCACCCGTACACCCTGGCCGCGGTGAACAACCTGGCGGTCTTCCACTGGGGCACGGGGGCGGCGGAGACGGCCGAGACGATGCTGCGGCAGACCATCGGGTACATGCAGGAGGTACTGGGCGACCACCACCCGCACACCATCTTCGCCCACCTGAACCTGGCCAACGCCCTGGCCGACCAGGGTGATCCCGAGGGCTCCCTGGAGCTGGAGCGGGCGGCGGTGACGCGGCTGCGCGAGGCGCTCGGGGCGCATCACCCGGAGACCCTGGCGAGCGCCTCCAACATGGCGGTCAGCCTGGACGCGATGGGCCGCAAGGAGGAGGCGGCCCGGGTCCGCGCGGACGCCGTCGCGGAACTGACGCGGCTGCTGGGCGAGGACCACGGCCTGACCCGATACGCCCGCGACGAGCGACGGGTCCACCGTGACCTGGAGCCGCTGGCGGTGTGATCCGACCGCGGGCGGCGGGGCGACGAGGAGCCCCGCCGCCCGCATCCACCCGACAGCAGACTGGGGGGTTCGCTGTGACCGACAGCATGACCTTTCGACATGAGGACCTGCCGGCCCTCTTCCACCACACCGACCGGGCGGCGATCTCCCGGCAGCGGGAGTCCGTCCAGGCCACGCGCGCCCAGTTGCTGCTGCTCGTGGCGGCCGCCGGGGCGGCCACCTTGACCTCGGCGTCCGCGGCGGGCCCGCCGCGCGTGTTCGCGGCGCTGAGCGCGCTCGCGTACGCGGGGGTGCTGGTCGTGGGCGTACGGGCGACCAGGCGGCGGGCCCGCCCGCAGTGGCAGCTCAACCGCAGCGCGGCCGAGTTCATCAAGTCCCTGGCCTGGCGGTACGCCGTGCACGGGGCGCCGTTCGGCAGCGAGGTCGCGGACCCGCGGGCCACGTACCGGACGCGGCTGGAGAAGGGGCTGGACGAGCTCCGCAAGATGGGCTGGGAGGATCCGCGGACGGCGGGCCTGGTCCCGGAGGGCGGGGAGGTCACCGGTGCGATGGAGCGGCTGCGCGGGATGGGCTACCAGGCGCGGCGCGAGACGTACGTACGGGACCGGCTGATCGAGCAGCGCGACTGGTACCGGCGCAAGACGGAGGTGTCGCGGCGGGCCACGTCGCTGTGGTCGTGGACGATCGTGCTGCTGACCTGCCTGGGCCTGCTGCTCGCCCTGTCGGGGCTGTGGGTGGACGCGGGGGTGCCGGGGCTGCTGAGTTCGGCGGCGGCGGCCGCGATCGCCTGGAACGAGGTGCGGCGCCACCATCCGCTGATCGAGGCGCACACCCTGATCGAGCAGGACCTGGCGGCGATGATGGTCGTGATGCAGACGACGATCACCGAGGTCTCGTGGCCGACCGCGGTGTACGAGACGGAGCGCTACGTCTCGCCCCAGCACACGGACTGGCTGGCCCGGCACAGCAGCTGACGGCCCGGCGGCCCGGGGGCCGACGGCTGCCGGGGCGGCGGCGGACGGGCGTGGCTCAGTCGCGGGCCGCGCCCTCGCGCCAGACGACGGTGACCGGCTTGCCGAGGGCGCGCGCGTAGGCGACGATCTCGGCGGTGCCGCCGTGGCCGCGGGCGGGCAGGCCGTCCCAGACGGCGACGAGCCGGTCGCAGGAGTCGGCGATGTAGGTGCCGGCGGCGTAGTAGGCCTCGTCCGTGGAGCGGGCGAAGGCCAGCCGGATCTCCTGGGAGGCGCGCCCCTTGAGCCGCCGGTAGCCGGCCAGGGCCCCGGGGTCCTCGAAGCGGTCCTCGTAGTCCCCGCTGGGGATGACCACGGTGAGGTCGGCGCCGCATTCGAGTGCGATCGCGGCGAAGAGCTGGTCCGCTCCCTCGGCCAGGCTGGAGAGGGCTTCCAGCGGTCCCTCGTGCTCCCGCAGTACGGCCCGCAGACCGTCCCGCACATGGCCGAGCGCCTCGTCGGGAATCGACCGGTGTCCGGTCACGCCGATGCGTTTCATACGGAACCTGCCCCCCTGGACACGGACGCCCTGGACATCCTCCCAGAAGGCGGGAGGACGTCCAGGGGTGCGACGGGGGCGCGCGGAGCGGACGCCCGCGCGGTGCCCGGTCAGTAGACGCTGACTCCGTAGGCGCTCAGGGCTTCGACGACGGGCTGGAAGAAGGTGGTCCCGCCCGAGGAGCAGTTGCCGCTGCCGCCCGAGGTCAGGCCGACCGCGCGGGCGCCGGAGTAGAGCGGGCCGCCGCTGTCTCCGGGTTCGGCGCAGACGTTGGTGCGGATCATGCCGTAGACGATGTCGCCGCCGCCGTAGTTGACGGTGGCGTTGAGGCCGGTGACGGTGCCGCTGTGGATCCCGGTGGTGGAGCCGCGGCGGCTGACGGACATGTTGAGGGTGGGGTCGACGGCGCTGGTGATGTCCTGGCTGCCGACGGTGCCGGGCGGCACCGGTGTGTTGCTCGCGTACTTGACGAGGCCGTAGTCATTGGTCGGGAAGCTGGATCCGACGGTGCTGCCGACGACGGCGGTGCGGGCGGAGTCGCTCCACCAGGTGCCCGCGCCGTCGGTGCAGTGCCCGGCGGTCAGCGCGTAGTAGGTGCTGCCGCTGCGTACGTTGAAGCCGAGGGAGCAGCGCCAGCTGGTCGCGTAGATGGCGTCGCCGCCGGAGACGAGCTTGGTCAGCTTGCCGGGGATGCGCTCGATGCGCAGGGCGGCGGCGTCGGCCCCGGCCTCGCGTCTGATCTTCGCGAGGGACGCCTCGCTGACGGTGGAGTCGGCGGAGACCACGAGGGTTCCGGTGGCGGGGTCGGTGTGCCAGGCGGTGCCGCCGACGTCGGCGCGCAGGACGGAGGCGCCGGCCGAGGCGAGCCGGGCGGCGCTGAATCCGGGGTCCTGGCCGTCGCGGGGGCCGTCCGCGCTCGCCGCGGTGGGCGCGGCGAGGGCCGCGGCGGCGGCCAGGCCGGTGGCCACCGCGAGCAGCCTGGTACGGGTGATGCGCTTGATCCTCACTTCTCGTCCTCCCGGGAGGGATCGGGGGCCCGGCGAACGTGGGGGTGCCGGAGCCCGTGAGGCGCGGTCGGGGGCACGGCGGGCGCATGGGCTCGGGTCGTGCTCCTGACGCGCCCCTGACAATTTCCTGGCCAGCCCTCGACAAGCACTGTCGGGAGTGTCCTGGCGTCAGTTACCGGTCGCAAGGGCGTCTTTCAGCCGTCGCTCGCCCGCCGCGACCTCGAAGGGCAGGGTGTTCCCGGGCGGCGGGAACGGGCAGATGAAGTGGTCGGCGAAGGCACAGGGCGGCAGCACGGCCCGGTTGAAGTCGACGTCGACCGCGCCCCCGGCATCGGGGACGCCGGGCCTCAGGAACCGGAAGCGGTAGCTGGAGCGGCCGCCGGTGGCATCGCCGAAGACGGCCCAGAGACTGCCGTCGTCCTCGTCCACGGCCATCTGGAGGGTGTGTTCGGCGCCCGCGTGGACGAAGCTCAGCTCGCCGCCGAGGTCCAGTCCGCGCGCCCGTCCGTCGACGTTCTCCACCCGCACGGTCCGGTCCTCGCCGTACGGGCGGAACCGGCCCGGCAGCCTGAAGTCCGGGTCGTACGGGGTGGCCTCGATGCCGGCGAAGGCGGCCCGCGCCGGGGAGCCGGGGTCGAAGACCCGTACCGCCCACTCCCCTTCACGGCGCAGCACGACGAGCCGCGCCTCCCCGGCGGTGAGCCGGGACCGCGCGGGCGGACCCTCGTCGGCGGCGAGTATGGCCTCTCCGGCGAAGGGCTTCCCGTCGAGGGCGATGCCGTCCGAGGGGGCCGCCGAGAGCTCCATCGCGTCACCGGCGGCGCGCCAGTTCCCCGGAGCGGCCGGAATTCGACCGTCCGGGAAGTCGGCGAGCCAGAAGGTTCCGGTCAGCGCGAGGGGGCCGTAGGGGGCGGACACGGTGGCCACCCGGTGCTCGTGCCAGGTCCGCCAGGCGGCGTGCGGGTCGTGCGCGTCATCGTTCATGCCGCTCAAGCCTTCCACGCCCGCCCGGACGGGAACCACCCCGTACGCCGTCCGGGCGCGCGGAATCTGAGAGGGCCTCAGCTACAGCCGCAGTCGCACCCGTCGCAGCCGTCACAGCAGCAGCCGTCACAGTTGCAGCAGCCGTCACAGCCGCCGCAGCCGGGATCGCCGCAGTCGCTGCACGCGTCGCACCACGGGTCCCGCTTCTTGCGGGACCACGGGCCGTCGTGATCGGTGCAGCAGAGCTGGCAGGTGCAGAAGAGCCCGAGGGCGACGGCGCAGCCGGCGAGCAGCCCGCGGCGCGGCTTCTGCGGCGGCAGCCCGCCACCGCCGTGCCCGCCGGAGCCACCGGGACCGCCCGGGCCCATGGGCGGCGGCAGCCCCGGGCCGCCGGGGGCGAGCGGGGCGGCGGGGCCGTAGGGCTGGTGACCGTAGGGCCCCTGGGCGCCGCCGTACGGACCGGCGCCCGTGCCCGCGCCGGGGGCGCCGTAGCCCTGGGGCGGGGCGCCGTAACCCCCTGCCGAGTCCGTGACGGTGTGCCCGCAGGCGCTGGTCCCGAAGGCCCGGTCCACCGAGGTCCGCAGCTCGTGGACGAGCAGCCGGTGCGCCAGCCCCGCGTCCGCGAACTCCACCTCGCGCAGCGCCAGCCGGATGCCCCGCAGGGCGTCGTCACACAGCCGGCGCGCCTCGGCGAGGGAGGTCCCGGTGGCCGTGAGCGGGTTCCAGGCGCCCGCCGCGGCGTCGGCGGCCTGGTCCTCGACGGCGTCGAGCAGGTGCGCGAGCCGCCCGAAGTAGCGGCCCGCCTCGGCGAGCGGGGCGGCGTTGCCTGGCCGTCCCGCGAGGACCGCGGTATGCGCGAAGGCGGCGGCCGTCGCGGTCTCCGTCGGCTCGGTCACCACGAGCACGGGGGTGCCGGGCCCTGCCAGGGTCTCGATGCCGCCCTGCCGGTCGACGGCGTCCACCAGCACCGCCGTGTCGAAGCCGAGCGAGGCCCCGGTACGGGCGCCGGCCCGGTCCCAGCCCCGGGCCACCTTGCGCGCGGCGGCGGCGATCGGGGCCCGGGCCAACAGCCCGTCCCGGTCGGCCACGTGGTCCCGCACCTTCGCGGAGGCCAGCACCAGCGAGACGGCGGCCGCGAGCCGGGCCCCCTCGCCGTTGGCCACGGGGGCGGTGCGCATCCCGCGCAGCGGGCAGGGCCCGGCGGTGCGCCGGGCGCCGGGAGCGGGACCGGACTGAGCCTCCGTCAGAACGGAGACCAGCAGCCCGTCATAGTTGGTGACGATCCGGGCGAATTGCCCGTGGTCACCGCGAAGTGCCAGGCAGAGACCGCAGAGATGGGCCATCCACTCTGTCTTGAAACGCTCGCCCAGGCGGTGCGTGCAGGGCCTGACGATGCCGAACAATGCGTTCCCCCGTGTGTCATACGCGTACGTGCGGGGCATCGTATCCAGCCGGTTCGTTCACCCGTACGCCCGCACCGCTCACCCGCACGGCGGCGGCGGTCGTATTTTCACTCAGTCAGCAGCGGTAGCCGCCGGGAACCTCGGCCGTGCAACGGATGTTCTGCACCAGTACCGTCACGAAACCCCTGCGCGGCGGCTATCCACTTGGCGCGTTGTCAGCATCATGGACGACCATAGGGGCAGCTGAGAGAAGAAGACTGACCGCGGTGAAGGGAGGCGTCCATGGGTTCGGTGCGCAAGGCGAGTGCCTGGTTGGGTCTCGTGGAGGACAGCGACGACGATCGGTACTACGACGACGACTACGCGGAGGCGGTGGAGCGGCAGCACGGCGGGTCGGTCTCCGGCCCCGGCGACCAGTGGGTCACCGACCCCCGGGTCAAGGTGGCCTCCGAGTCGGCGGTCGAGCAGGGCCGGCGGATCGCGACCGTCACCCCGGACGGTTTCCGTGACGCGCGCGGCATCGGCGAGCTGTTCCGCGAGGGCGTTCCGGTCATCGTCAACCTGTCGTCGATGGACCCGGGTGACGCCAAGCGCGTCGTCGACTTCGCCGCCGGTCTGACTTTCGGCCTGCGCGGCTCGATCGAGCGGGTGGCGACCAGGGTCTTCCTGCTGACCCCGGCCGACACCCAGATCGTGAGCGGCGAGCCCGCCGGCCGCTCGCGCGACTTCTTCAACCAGAGCTGAGCCGGGCCCTCACCGGAAGGCGTCGAGCCCGGTGAGCGCCTTGCCCAGCACCAATTGGTGCATCTCGACGGTGCCCTCGTAGGTGAGGACCGATTCGAGGTTGGTGGCGTGCCGCATGACGGGGTATTCGAGCGAGATCCCGTTGGCTCCCAGGACGGTCCGCGCGGTACGGCAGATCTCGATGGCCTCGCGGACGTTGTTGAGCTTGCCGAAACTGATCTGTTCGGGCCGCAGCGTGCCCGCGTCCATCCGCCGTCCCAGGTGGTGGGCGAGCAGGATCCCCTTGTGGAGCTCCAGCGCCATGTCCGCCAGCTTGGCCTGGGTGAGCTGGAAGCCGCCGATCGGCTTCCCGAACTGCTCCCGCGTCCTCGCGTAGTCGAGCGCGGACTCGAAACTGGCGCGCGCCGCGCCCATGGATCCCCAGATGATCCCGTACCGCGCGTGGCTGAGACAGCCGAGCGGCCCCTTCAGCCCGGTGACACCGGGGAGCACCGCGTCGGCGGGCAGCCGTACGTCGTCCATCACCAGCTCGCTGGTCACCGAGGCGCGCAGCGACCACTTGTGCTTGATCTCCGGCGCGGAGAAGCCGGCGCTGTCGGTCGGCACGGCGAACCCGCGGATGCCCTCGTCGGTCTGCGCCCAGACGACGGCGACCGCCGCGACGCTTCCGTTGGTGATCCACATCTTGCGGCCGGTCAGCACCCAGTCGGTGCCGTCGCGCTTCGCGTACGTGCGCATCGCCGCCGGGTCGGAGCCGACGTCGGGCTCGGTCAGGCCGAAGCAGCCGATCAGTTCACCGGCCGCCATGCCGGGGAGCCAGCGCTGCTTCTGCTCCTCGGAGCCGTACTTCCAGATCGCGTACATCGCGAGGGAGCCCTGGACGGAGACCAGCGAGCGGATCCCGGAGTCGGCGGCCTCCAGCTCCAGGCAGGCCAGGCCGTACTGCACGGCGCTGGCGCCGGCGCAGCCGTAGCCCGTGAGGGACATCCCGAGCGCGCCGATCGAGCCGAGCTCGCGGGCGAGGTCCCGGATGCCGGGGAGTTCGCCGTTCTCGTACCACTCGGCGATGTGCGGCAGCACCCGGTCGGCGGCCCAGCCGCGGACGGTGTCGCGCACGGCGCGGTCCTCGTCGGTGAGGAGCTCGTCGAGGCCGAGCGGATCGGTGGGCAGGAACGGTGACACGGGGCCTCCCGGCGGCCTGAGTCGTTACCTAGCAGTGCAAGTCTGGCACCGCCCGCCCGACGCTAGACGCCGCCCCTCCCCCGATCAACCCCCACCCGAATCCAGCCCCGCCGGCGTGTGAGGCGCGGGATCCGGGGCGGAGCCCCGGCGGCGGCGCTCAGGCCACTCGCCCCGAGGAAGCCGGGCACGGCTCACCGGCGGTCTGCGCCGGCACCCACGCCTCGGCCTCGGCACCGTCACCGCCGGAGGCCTCGCCCCCGCACTCCATGACCTTCGGCAGCTTCAGCGCCATCACCGCCCCCGCCAGCAGCAGACCCGCGCTGACCAGCAGCGTCACGTGCAGCCCGTGGACGAACGCGTGCCGCGCCGCCGCGTGCAGGGCCGCCCCGGCGGGGCCGCCGAGCTGCGCCGCGATCTGGTAGGCCTCGCCGAGCGAGTGGGCCGCACCCGCCGCGTCCCGTTCCGAAACCCCCGGCACCCCCACGAGCCCCGGCGCGTACGCCGCGTTCATGACGCTGCCGAGCAGCGCGATGCCCATGCCCGCGCCCAGCTGGTACGAGGTCTCGCCGATCGAGGCCGCACCGCCCGCCGTGGCCGCCGGGGCCTCGCTCAGCATCGACTCGTAGGCCGCGAACAGCGTGGTCTGGAGGCCGAAGCCGAGCAGGATGAACCCCACGGTGAGCAGCGCCGGCCGGTCCTGCTGCCCCATCAGCGTCAGCAGCAGCACCGCGAGGGCCGTCAGCACGAAGCCGCCGGACACCATCGTGCGCGGCCCGATCCGGGCGAGCGTGTACGAGCCGGTGGCGCCGGCGGCCATGGCGGCGAAGGTGAGCGGCAGCAGCCGCAGCCCCGTCTCCAGCGGGCTCAGCCGCAGCACCAGCTGGAGGTACTGGACGGCTATGAGCTCCAGTCCGACCAGGGCCAGCATGGCGAGCACGATGCAGCCGACGGACGTCGAGAAGGCGGCCCGCGAGAACAGCCGCATGTCGATCAGCGGGTGCGTGCGCCGCCGCTGCCGCCGGACGAACAGCACCAGCAGCGTCGCCCCGAGCAGCAGCGGGACCAGCGCCCCGGCGTCGGCGAGGTGCCGCTCAGCCCCGATCCGCTTGATCCCGAGGACCGCGCCGAGCACGCCGGCGGCGGCCATGAACGCGCCGAGCACGTCCCACGGGCCGTCGCAGGAGCCCTTCGACTCGGGCAGCAGCCAGCGGCCCAGCGGCAGGATCAGCGCCATGAGCGGGATGTTGATGAGGAAGACGGAGCCCCACCAGAAGTGCTCGACGAGGAAGCCGCCGAGTACGGGCCCGCTGGCGGCCCCGACGGCGGCTACGGCCGTCCATATGCCGATGGCGAGTGCCCGCTCGCGCCGGTCGGGGAAGACCTGGCGCAGTATCGACAGCGTGGCGGGCATGATCATCGCGCCGCCGATGCCGAGCAGGGCGCGGGCCGCGATCAGCACCTGCGCGCTGTCGGCGAGGGCGGCGATCGCGGAGGCGACGCCGAAGAGCCCGTAGCCGAGGAGCAGGATCCGGCGGCGGCCCACCCGGTCCCCGAGGGTGCCGAACAGGATCAGCAGCGCGGCGCAGACCAGCGGGTAGGCGTCGACGATCCAGAGGAGTTCCATCGGGCCGGGGCGCAGGTCCTCGGTGACGGAGGGGACGGCCACGTGCAGGATCGTCGCGTCGAGCGCGACGAGGACGAGGCTGACGCAGAGGACGGCGAGGACGAACCAGCGGTTGGCGCCGCCGGAGGCAGCGCTCATCCGCTGCCGGAGAGAAGGGGCCGGGTGGCCGTCGGCGCTGCCGACGGACCTGTGGCCGGCCGCGTTCGTCTCCGACATGCATGTACCTCCCGGGGTGAGCCCTCGTACTCGGTGGACCAGCGTCTTGCGGAGCCGCTGTGGGTGGTGCGCGGTGCGGCGTCCTACGGGGTCCGGCGTCGACGTGCGAGTGAACGGTCAGCGTACGCGAGTTCGTGAGCGCCTCACGTGGTCAAGCTCTCATCCCGACGGCGGTCGCCGTGTGGCGTGCGCCACTCGCCCCGGGCCCGCCCCTCCCCCCGTGTACACGACCGCTCACGGCCCGTGGTTGCGTCCGTTCCGCCCTGGAAGGGCCACCGATAATCGTCCCTGTGAAAGATCTTGGATTTCGCCGGGCCGCGCCCGCACTGGCCGTCTTCGCGGCGGTCCGGCTGCTCGGGCTCGCCGCCCTCGGGGTGTGGGGGGCGGTGGCCGGCAGCAGCCCGCACACGCTGCTCTCGGCGCGCTGGGACTCCCTCTGGTACGCGCGGATCGCGGCCGAGGGGTACGGGTACGAGGTGGTCCTGCCGAGCGGGGCCGTCCACTCGAACCTGGCGTTCTTCCCGCTGCTGCCCTGGCTGGAGCGGCTGGTCGCGGCGCCGACCGGACTGTCGTACGGCTCGGCGGGCCTGGTGGTCTCGGTGGTCGCGGGCCTCGCGGCGGCCTGGGGGATCTTCGCGGTCGCCGACCTCTCCTACGGCCGCCGGGCCGGGGTGCTCGCGGTGGCGGCCTGGGCCGCGCTGCCCGTCGGCATCGTGCAGTCGATGGCGTACAGCGAATCGCTGTTCACCGCGCTGGCCGCCTGGGCGCTGTACGGGGCCCTGCGCGGGCACTGGCTGACGGCGGGCCTCCTCGCGGCCGGGGCCGGGCTGACCCGCCCGGTCGGCGCGGCGGTGGTGGCGGCGGTGTGGGTGGCCGCCGTCCTCGCCTGGCGGGGCGGGGAGCGGTCCTGGCGGATGCCGGCCGGAGTGCTGCTGGCCCCGCTGGGGGCGGCGGCGTACGTGCTGTGGGTCGGGGCCCGCACCGGTGGCGGGCTGCTCGGGTACCTAGACGTACAGGGCGGCTGGGGCAACGGCTTCGACGGGGGCTGGGCCTTCGCCCGCTTCATCGGGGCGCGCCTCGCCTCCTCCGCCTTCCTCGCCGGTGTCGGGCTGATCGCGGGGGTCGCGCTGGTGCTGTGGCTGTACGCGCTGTGCGTACGGCAGCGGCAGCCGGCCGCGCTCCTCGTGTACTGCGGGATCGTGGTCGCGCTCGCGCTCTGCGCCTCGGGGTACTTCGGTTCCAAGCCCCGGCTGCTGCTGCCGGCGTTCCCGCTGATGTTCCCGGTCGCGGTGGCGCTGGCGCGGTGGCGGACCGGGCGGGCGGCCGCGGTCCTGGGGGCGGTGGCCGCGGCCTCGGCGGTGTACGGGGCGTTCTGGCTGAACGGGTCGGGACCCCCGTAAGGAAATCCCGCCTGCCGAAATAAAGTTCAGGTAAGCATGAGAAACAATGTACGGACGATGGATCAAGGCGGCTCCAACGAATGCCGCGATAAAGGGAATTAACTCCCGCGTGAGACCAACTCCACATCACATGGTCATCACAAAGCGCGTGATTCGCACGGGCCGAGCATCGCCGCGCGGTAACGTCGATTCAGTGCGTACCGAACATTTCCTGACCCGTCTGGACCGGGCGTTCGCCCGGCTCGACCGGGAACCAGAGCGACCGGCTCATCTGCAAACGCCGCGGATGAGCCGGCACCGCGTCGTGCTCCTGGGGTCGACCCTGGCCTTCTACCTCGCCATCGTGGTGGCCGTCCTGACCACCTCCTGGCTGGTCCGGCTGGACTGGCAGATCATGTTCTTCCGGCCCTACGAGCAGTGGCCCCAGCTGCACGCCTTCCTCGACTACCTCGTCGTGCTCGGCCAGCGCGGGCCCACCGCCGTCATGGTCGCGGCCTGGCTCGGCTGGCGCTCCTGGCGGCAGCACACCCTGCGCCCGCTGATCACCCTCGGCGTGTCACTGCTGCTCCTCAACATCACCGTCGGCGCCGTCAAGCTCGGCCTCGGCCGGCTCGGCCCGCACTACGCCCGGGAGATCGGCTCGGCCGAGCTCTTCGCGGGCGGCGATATATTCCCCTCCGGCCACACCGCCAACGCCGTCGTGACCTGGGGGATCCTGGCCTATCTGGCCTCCACCACGGTCACCCGGCGGGTGCTGTCCGTGGTCTCCGCGGTCGTCTCGCTCAGCGTCGGCGCCACCACCGTCTACCTGGGCACCCACTGGGTCAGCGACGTGCTGCTCGGCTGGTCCGCCGGCCTGCTGATCCTGCTGGCGCTGCCCTGGTTCGAGCCGCTCATCGCCCGGATCGAGGCCTACGTGTTCGAGGTCCGCGAGCGGATGCGCCGCCGCGTGGAGGCCGGGCTGGTGCCCGAGCCGGTCGCGGCCGCGCTCACCCCGCTGCTCTCCGCGGGCGGGAAGTGGCAGCGCCGCCGTCCCGTCGGGCCCCTCGCCCCGGCGGCCCAGCCCGCGCCGGCCGCCACCGCCGGGGCGGGGCACTCGCCGGTCACCGTCCGGCCCGCCGCGCACCTGCCACGGCCGCACGTCATCCGCTCCGAGCGGACCCCGGTCACCCCGGCCGGCAGCCGCCGCCCGGCGCACACCGAGCGGGCCGGAGCCGCCGCCCGGGGGACCTCGGCCCGCCCGGTCGCCGGCGGCTGAGCCGCCCGGCCCGCGGGGGCGGTACGCACGACTCCCCCGCGCCGCACACAGCCCACCCTCGCGGCGGGCCGGTCACCGACCGGCCCGCCGCGGGCATTTGGGGCGCGGTCGTCCATTTGGCCAAGTCGTCAGCGTGACGCCGGGGCGTTCGCCCGTCCCGGGTCACGCTTGGGTCACGGAATGTCGACAGTTCTTTGACAGAGGCGCGTTCGCCCCACTCCGTCTGCAAAGGTGCCCCGGCAATTGTTTCGGAGGGCGCGACACGCCCGCCGTACCGGTGGTTTCGAATTCCCGCCCGGTGCCATTTAATTACCGTGGAGTATTGCCGGACGCGCTGGTTCAGACCAGGCGAATCCCCCTCAGATTCCTTACATCTCCTTCACCTTCGGGCACCGGATTCCCCGCCCCGGCGCGGCGCGCCGGGGTCCCCTACGGAGCCGGGGCCGGGGCCGGGGCCGGACGCGCCGGGTCGTCGGCAGGGGGCAGGGTCAGCAGGGTGCCCGCCGTCAGGGCCTGCGGCCGGGGGCCGACCACGGGGCGGTTCATCTCGTACAGGGCCCACCAGCCGCCCCGTACCCGGCGCAGCCGGGCAATCGAGTCCAGCGAGTCCCCGGCCCGCACCACGTGCATCCGCCCCGCCAGCCCGTACCGCTTCGAACACACCGGCCACGCCTCCCACCCCTGCGTGCCCAGCAGCTCCTCGGCCACCGCGATCTGCTGCGCCCGGGTCGCCAGATCGGCCCGGGGAGCGAAGGCCAGTCCCCCGTGTTCCTCCCACGTCCGCTGCCAGAACTGCAGCCCCCCGTAGAACCCGTTCCCGGTGTTGACCGACCACCGCCCGCTGCTCTCGCAGTCGGCCACGCAGTCCCAGGGCCACTCACCGCCCGGCCCGCAGTCCCCGGGGCCGGTCCCGATCACCCCCGGCGAGCCGGGGTGCGCCGCCGCGGGCCCGGGCGCCGGTGGCGGCGGGGCCGAAGCCGCGGAGGGCTCCGCCACGGTCCAGGGGAGTACGAGGGCCAGCGCGGCCGCCGACACGGCCCGCCGGACCCGGTGGGGGCGCGGGCGGAGCCGGAAGCGCAGATCGGGCACCGCGCCACGCTACGCGGCCCCCGCCGGCCCCCCGGCCCGCCACGCGGCGCGTCCCTGCGGCCCACCCGGACGGCCGACCCGCCACCCCACCCGAAACGGCCAGCACCGGCCACCAACTGCGCACAACCAAACAACACTTGGCACGGAAACGAAGGTGCGGTCCGACCGTTCACTCCTGCGGGTGCCAGGTTCGATTCCGTTCCCTCAATCGGCGTGACCCCACCCGCCGATCCCCCGTTGAGCCCGGCGAGCCGGGAACCGCCCGGCCCCCGCACGCCTAGTCCGAGGAGCCACCCCGTGCCGCGCATGCTCGACGTCAGTGATGAGGTTCGTGCCGAGATCGGTGACGAAGAAGCCGACAGGCTGCTCGTCGGCCCCGACGCGCCGGGCAGTTACGACTGCACCTCCTGCCGCACCCCCGGGGACCCCGAGAACGACCCCACCAGCACGGTGCTGTTCGTCGGGGAGGAGACCGCCGTCCTCGCGTTCGCCCACGCCACCTGCATCCCCTCGCAGGTCGTCTCCGTCTCCGAGGAGCAGCTCCAGGGCGCGGTCCGCAGCATCACCGGCGACGGCCCGGCCCCCGCCGGCCCCGCGGCCCCCTCCGACTCGCCGCAGAACGTCCCCGGCGGCCAGGCCGTCCTCGGCATCACCAGCGGCCTGGTCCTGATCGGCGGCGAGCTGCACCCCGCGCTCGTGGTCGAGCCGACCGCGCCGATCGCCCGCCCCGGCACCACGGGCCCCGGCGACGACTTCCTGCCGCTCCTGATCGAGCAGGGCTTCATCCCGGTCACCGACACGGCCCAGCTCCCCTCGCCGCTGGGCGGCTGGTCCGTGCTGCTCGCCGCCGGCCAGCTGCACGCCGTGCTCCAGCCCGGCGCCGACGGCGGCGGTCAGGTCGCCTGGTGGCAGGCGCACCAGGCCCTGTCGGTCACCGACGGCTGGCGAGCCGCCGTCAACAAGACCCAGCGCGTGCTCATCTACGCCGCCCCGGTCGGCTCCATCGGCCAGCAGCCCCGCGAGGACCTGCTGCGCGACGCCCTCGACAAGGCCGCCGCCGACGGCAAGCTCGTCGCCGCCTCGATGCCCCTGGCCGGTACGCCGGGCGCCTGATCCCCCTCCGCCCCGAACTGCCGTCCGCCCCCGCCGAGGGCGCCGGACGGCGTGCGCCGGGGGTTGCGCGGTCCGTCCCGCGCACCCCCGGCGATCTGCGTTTTCTCCCCCGGCGCCCGCATCCGCAGGGCGCCGTTTTCGTTGGCTGATACGTGCATCCATACGACCCACCCCGCGCCCCGTACCACCCGAGCACCGTCACCCCGCTGCGCCCCGCACGGGACCGGCAGAGCGCTCCGGCCGCCTCGCACACCCCGATCTTCGACACCCTGTACTCGGAGTACCTGCGCGCCTTCCGGACCCTGCCGGGTGACCGTACGGGCGAGGAGGACCTCGGCTTCACGGCCTTCTCGTACGGGGGCGCCCACTACGCCTCCCACGGCGAATCCCCGTACGGCGGCGGCAGCCTCAGCGGCTCCGGCTGGAGCCCCGCGTGGCAGCAGACGGAGGCCTGGCAGCCCTCGTACGTCCCGCAGCCCGCCTACTCGTACGCGGGCCAGAGCGTCACCGCGCAGCACACCGCCCCGGCGCCCGCCGCCGGATACGGCAACGGGCGGCAGCACCAGACCGGGACGCACCACGTCCCGGCGGCCCTGCCGCCCGCTCCGCGCCGGGGCTACTGACCCCGGCCCGGCGTCACCGCGTACGCCCTACTTCTTCTTGTGCTGGGCACCGCGCTTCTCGCGCACCCGCACCGAGATGTGGATCGGGGTGCCCTCGAAGCCGAACTCCTCGCGCAGGCGGCGCTCGATGAAGCGCCGGTAGCCGTGCTCCAGGAAGCCGGAGGCGAAGAGGACGAACCGCGGCGGCTTGCTGCCCGCCTGGGTACCGAACAGGATGCGGGGCTGCTTGCCGCCGCGGATCGGGTGCGGGTGCGCGGCGACGACCTCGCCGAGGAAGGCGTTCAGCCGGCCGGTGGGGACGCGCGTCTCCCAGCCCGCCAGCGCCGTCTCGATCGCCGGGACCAGCTTCTCCATGTGGCGGCCGGTGAGCGCCGAGACGTTCACCCGGGGCGCCCAGGCGACCTGCTGCATCTCGGTCTCGATCTCGCGCTCGAGGTAGTAGCGGCGCTCCTCGTCGAGCTCGTCCCACTTGTTGTAGGCGATCACGATCGCGCGGCCGGCCTCGACGGCCATGGTGATGATGCGCTGGTCCTGGACGCTGATCGTCTCGGTGGTGTCGATCAGGATGACCGCGACCTCCGCCTTCTCGACCGCGGCGGCGGTGCGCAGGGAGGCGTAGTAGTCGGCGCCCTGCTGGAGGTGGACCTTCTTGCGGATGCCCGCGGTGTCCACGAACTTCCAGGTCACGCCACCGAGCTCGATGAGCTCGTCGACCGGGTCGCGGGTGGTGCCGGCCAGCTCGTTGACGACGACCCGGTCCTCCTTCGCGACCTTGTTCAGGAGCGAGGACTTGCCGACGTTCGGGCGCCCGATGAGGGCGATGCGGCGCGGGCCGCCGAGGGCGGCGCCGCCGAAGGTCTGCTCGGGGGCCTCCGGCAGCGCTTCGAGCACGGCGTCGAGCATGTCGCCCGTACCGCGGCCGTGCAGCGAGGAGACCGGGTGCGGCTGGCCGAGGCCCAGCGACCACAGGGAGGCCGCGTCGGCCTCGCCGCTCTGGCCGTCGACTTTGTTGGCGCACAGCACGACGGGCTTGCCGGCCCGGCGCAGCAGCTTGACGACGGCCTCGTCGGTGTCGGTGGCGCCGACCTTGGCGTCCACGACGAAGACGACCGCGTCGGCGGCCTCGATGGCGTACTCGGCCTGGGCGGCGACGGAGGCGTCGATGCCGAGGACGTCCTGCTCCCAGCCGCCGGTGTCGACGACCTTGAAGCGGCGGCCGGCCCATTCGGCCTCGTAGGTGACGCGGTCGCGGGTGACGCCCGGCTTGTCCTCGACGACCGCCTCGCGGCGGCCGATGATCCGGTTCACCAGGGTCGACTTGCCGACGTTCGGGCGGCCGACGACGGCGAGTACGGGGAGCGGCCCGTGGCCGGCCTCCGAGATCGCGCCTTCGACGTCCTCGACGTCAAAGCCTTCCTCCGCGGCGAGCTCCATGAACTCCGCGTACTCGGCATCGCCAAGCGCTCCGTGGTCGTGCTGGTCGTTCATGAAGTCCGTTCCTCGTCGTTCGTGGTGATCGGTGGCACCCGCGCAGCGCGGTTCCACTACTAGGTCAAGTCTCGCTCAGCGCCCGGTGAGGCGCTTGGCGTCGGCCAGGTGGGCGGTCAGCCGGTCCTGGATGCGTACGGTGGCCTCGTCCAGCGCGGTACGGGTACGGCGGCCACTGCCGTCCCCCGCGTCGAAGGCGTCGCCGAAGACGACGTCGACCCGGCTCCTCAGCGGCGGCAGGCCCTTGACGAGCCGGCCCCGGCGGTCGGTGCTGCCGAGCACGGCGACCGGCACGATGGGCGCCGCGCCGCGGACCGCGAAGTACGCGAGCCCGGCGCGGAGCGAGGCGAAGTCTCCCTCGCCCCGGGTGCCCTCGGGGAAGATCCCCAGGGCCCCGCCCTGTTCCAGTACGCCGAGCGCCCGGGTGATCGCGGTGCGGTCGGTGCCGGACCGGTCGACCTTCACCTGCCCGATCCCCTCCAGGAAGGGACCGAGCGGGCCTATGAAGGCCTCTTTCTTGATCAGGAAGTGCAGCGGCCGGGGGGCCGTGCCCATGAGCATGGGGCCGTCTATGTTGTGCGCGTGGTTCACGGCCAGGATGACGGGGCCGGAGGCCGGCACCTTCCAGGCCCCCAGCACGCGCGGTCTCCACAGCCCGTACATGAGGCCGATCCCGATCCGCCGGCCGACCGCCGCACCCTTGAGGGAGGGCGTTTCGCTCACTTGCGCCCCGCCCGCTTCTCCTCGACGAGGGTCACGACGCACTCGATGACCTGGTCGAGGGTGAGCTCGGTGGTGTCGACCTCGACGGCGTCGCCGGCCTTGGCCAGCGGGGAGGTCTTGCGGCCGGAGTCGGCCGCGTCCCGCTTGATCAGGGCTTCCTTGGTGGCCGCCAGGTCGGTGGCCTCCTTGCCCTTCAGCTCGCCGCTGCGCCGGGCGGCGCGGGCCTCGGCGGAGGCGGTGAGGAAGACCTTGAGGTCGGCGTCGGGCAGGACGGTGGTGCCGATGTCCCGGCCCTCGACGACGATCCCGCCGTCCGCGTCGGCGGCGATGGTGCGCTGCAGCTCGGTGATCCGGGTGCGGACCTCGGGGACGGCGCTGACGGCGCTGACCTTGGAGGTGACCTCCTTGGTCCGGATCGGCCCGGAGGCGTCCAGTCCGTCGACGGTGATGGTGGGCGCGCAGGGGTCGGTGCCGGAGACGATGGCGGGCTTGCCCGCGGCGACCGCGATCGCGTGCGGGTCCTCGGTGTCGACGCCGTTGGTGATCATCCACCAGGTGATGGCCCGGTACTGGGCACCGGTGTCCAGGTAGCGCAGCCCGAGCTTGGCGGCCACGGCCTTGGAGGTGCTGGACTTGCCCGTGCCGGAGGGACCGTCGATGGCGACGATCACGGCGGACGGAGCTGCGGTTTCCACGGTGCGGGCACCTTCCTGGTTGCGCGTACGTGTCCGGGCGCGCCAAAGCGCCCCTCTCCAAGGTTACCGGCCCCGCGCACCTCCCGGCCCCGCCCCCGTTCCCGCCCCGTCCGGCCCCCGTCCCGCCCCCGCCCGGCCCCGCCGGACCGGCAGGGGTGCGAGGCGGGGGGCCGGGGTCCGGGGGGCGGCCCCCCCGGGGGTCACTGCTGGCGCAGGGCCCAGCCGCGGTCGCGGAGTTCGGCCGTGAGGCCGGGAACGGCCCGCGGGTCCACCATCAGCTGCACCAGACCGGCCTGCTGTCCCGTCGCGTGCTCGATCCGCACGTCCTCGATGTTCACCCCGGCCCGGCCCGCGTCCGCGAAGATCCGCGCCAGCTCGCCCGGCTGGTCGCTGATGAACACCCCGACCGTTTCGTACGCCATCGGCGCCGCCCCGTGCTTGCCCGGCACCCGTACCCGCCCCGCGTTGCCGCGCCGCAGGACGTCCTCGATCCCCGCCGCGCCGCCGCGCCGCTTGGCCTCGTCCGCCGACTGGAGCCCCCGCAGCGCCTCCACCGTCTCCGAGAGGTCGGCCGCGATCCCGGACAGGACGTCCGCCACCGGTCCCGGGTTCGCCGAGAGGATCTCCACCCACATCCGCGGATCGGACGCCGCGATCCGCGTCACGTCCCGGATCCCCTGCCCGCACAGCCGGACCGCCGTCTCGTCGGCCTCCTCCAGCCGCGCCGCGACCATGCTCGACACCAGCTGCGGGGTGTGCGAGACCAGCGCCACCGCCCGGTCGTGGGCGTCGGCGTCCATCACCACCGGTACGGCCTTGCAGAGCGCCACCAGTTCCAGCGCCAGGTTGAGCACCTCGTGGTCGGTGTCCCGGGTCGGCGTCAGCACCCACGGCCGCCCCTCGAAGAGGTCCGCCGTCGCCGCCAGCGGCCCCGAGCGCTCCTTGCCGGCCATCGGGTGCGTCCCGATGTACGCGGTGACGTCCACGCCGAGCGCCTCCAGCTCCCGCCGCGGGCCGCCCTTGACGCTCGCCACGTCCACGTACGCCCGCGCCAGGTCCCGGCCGATCGCGTCGGCCAGCGCCGCAGCGACGTGCGCCGGAGGTACGGCGACGATCGCCAGGTCGACCTTGCCTTCCGGGGTGTCGTCCGTACCGGCGCCGAGGGAGGCGGCCGTCCGGGCCTGGGAGGGGTCGTGGTCGGCGAGGTGGACGGCGATCCCGCGGGCGGTCAGGGCGAGCGCCGCGGAGGTGCCGATCAGTCCGGTTCCGATGACGACGGCGGTTCTCACGGGGCGCTCCAGGGTTGATCGCGTACGGGCAGTCCTGACTCAGGGTAGCCAGCCCGTACGGGACGGGGGCCCGGCGACCGCCCCTCGGACGGCCGCCGGGCCCCGCAGACCGGCCGGATGCCGGCCGGGGACCGGCTAGAGGTTCTGCTGCCGGATGATGTCCTCCAGCGATCCCGACGGCAGCTGCCCTTCCGGGCTCAGCTTGTCGACGGCCGTCGGCAGCGACCGCGCGATCTGGTCGGCGGCCTCCTGGGGGCTGACGCCGGTCTGCTCGGCCACCTTCTGGAGGGTCGCGTCCGGCAGGGCCTCGGCGATCTGCGCGCCGGAGACGGGCTGGTTGTCGCCCTTGCCGATCCACGACTGCGCCTGGTCGGTCAGGCCCGACTTGGTCAGCATGTCCATCAGTCCGCCGAGCGGGTTGCTCCCGCCGCCTCCGGCCGCCTGGGCGCCGCCGCCCGCACCGCCGCCGCCCATGAGGGCGCCGAGGAGCGCGCCGAGGATGTTGCCGCCGCCGCCCTGGCCGCTTCCGCCGCCGCTGCCACCGCTGCCGCCGAGGAGGCCGCCCAGCAGAGAGCCCAGGTCATTTCCCGCCATGGTCACGCCTTTCGAAGAGGGGCCGGGCCGCACAACCCTGTACACCCCGGCTTCGAGACACGGACAATGTCACCCGGACCGGACACCGCCGCCACCTGGCGCGGGCCGGCCGGCCCGGCGCTGCGGTAGAACGTTCGGCATGTTCTTCCACATCGTCCCGCTCTCCGACTGGACCGCCGAGCCCGACCTCCCGTACGCGCCGTCCTCGCTGGAATCGCAGGGTTTCGTGCACTGTTCGGCGGATCCCGAGACCGTCCTCGCGATCGCCGGGACCCACTACCGCGAGACGCCGGGAACCTTGCTCGCGGTGGAACTCGACGAGTCTGCGCTGACGTCGGAGGTCCGCCGTGAGGGTGAATCCGGAGACCGTTACCCGCATGTCCACGGCCCGTTGAACCGGGACGCGGTGAGCCGCGTGTGGCAGGTGGTACGTACCCCTGGCGGTCCGGCGGAACTGGCGCCGTGGCAGCCGGGGCCCTGAATCGGTGTGGCGGGCTTCTGATGGGGCCCGCCACTTGCCAGGATGCCTCTCGCCATCCCGGCAATGAGCGAGGAGATGTCATGAGCGACCCCAACCGCACGGCCCGGCGTACGGTTCTGGCGGCAGGAGCGGCCGCGCTGGCGGGCGGCGCCCTCACCGCGTGCGGCAGCGAGGACAAGGCCGCGCCCGCGACGGGCAGCCCGGCCCCGCAGCCGCCCGCGAGCGAGCAGGGCTCCGCCCCGGCCGCCGGGAAGGCGCTGCTGAAGACGGCGGACGTCCCGGTCGGCGGCGGGACCGTCCTCAAGGAGCAGAAGCTGGTGGTGACCCAGCCGACGGCCGGGTCCTACCGCTGCTTCACGGCGGTCTGCCCGCACCAGGGCTGCCTCGTGAACAAGGTCGAGAACGGCACCATCGACTGCCCCTGCCACGGCAGCGAGTTCAAGGTCACCGACGGCGCGGTGGTCAAGGGACCGTCGACCCGCCCGCTCGCGGAGAAGAAGATCAACGTGACCCCGGCCGGCGAGATCCAGCTCGCCTGAATCCCCTCGCGGGGCGGGCGGCGCTCTGGCTACGCTCCCCCGATGAACGAACTGACGCCCGAATCCCTGGAACTGGTGCGCGACCACACGGTGTACGCGTGCGTGATGGGCTCGCGGGCGTTCGGCCTGGCGACGGAGGCGAGCGACACCGACCGGCGCGGTGTCTACCTCGCCCCCACGCCGCTGTTCTGGCGGTTCGAGAAGCCGCCGACGCATGTGGAGGGGCCGCGGGAGGAGCAGTTCTCCTGGGAGCTGGAACGCTTCTGCGAGCTCGCCCTGCGCGCCAACCCGAACATCCTGGAGTGCCTGCACTCCCCGCTCGTGGAGCGGGTGACCCCGGTGGGCGAGGAACTCCTCTCCCTGCGCGGGGCGTTCCTCTCCCGCCGGGCCCACACCAGCTTCAGCCGGTATGCGGCATCGCAGCACACCAGACTCGTCGCGGACGTCCGCATCCACGGCGCCCCGCGCTGGAAGCACGCCATGCACCTGTTGCGGCTGCTGCTGTCCTGCCGCGACCTGCTGCGCACGGGCCGGCTGACCATCGGCGCCGGCCCGCACCGCGACCGCCTCCTCGCGGTCAGGCGCGGCGAGCTGTCCTGGGCCGAGGTCGACTCCTGGATGGCCCGCCTCTCGCAGGAGACCGAGGCGGCCCTCTCCACCACCCCGCTCCCGGAGTCCCCGGACCACGCCCGCGTGGCGGACTTCCTCCACCGCGCCCGCAGCGCCTCGGCGGCCGCCTCGGTCGCCTCCTAGGCCCTCACGCGTCCCAGAGGGCGCCGAAGGTGAGGAGTTCGGAGCGGTATTCGATCCGGCCCTCCCAGTCGCGGGGCCAGACGTCCGCGCCGAGGTGGGCACCCGCGAAGGCGCCGGCGAGGCAGGCGAGGGAGTCCGAGTCGCCGCGCGTGCAGGCGGCCCGGCGCAGGGCGAGCAGCGGCTCCTGCGGGAAGAGCAGGAAACAGTGCAGGGCCGTGGCGAAGGCCTCCTCGGCGATCCAGCCGTCGCCGGTGGTCAGGCAGGGGTCGGTCTCCGGCGAGGGGTCGCGCAGGGCCGCCGCGAGGCGGTCCAGGACGGCCAGGCACTCGTCCCAGCCCCGCGCGATGAAGGACTCCGCCGAGGCGTCGGAGGCGGTGCGCATCCAGAGGTCGCCGAGCCACCGCTCGTGGTAGCGGGTGCGGTTCTCCAGCGCGTACGAGCGCAGCAGACCCACCAGACCCGTCACCTCCGTGCCCTCGGCCAGCAAGTACACCGCGCGGGCCGTGAGGTCCGAGGCGGCGAGCGCCGTCGGGTGGCCGTGGGTGAGGGCCGACTGGAGCTGGGCGGCGCCGGCCCGCTCCTCCTCCGTCCAGCCGGGGACCAGGCCCACCGGCGCCACCCGCATGTTCGCGCCGCAGCCCTTGGAGCCGATCTGGCTGGCGTCCCGCCAGTCGCGCTCCGGCTGGTCGAGCAGGTGGCAGGCCTTCAGGCAGGTGTTGCCCGGGGCCCGGTTGTTCTCCGGGGAGTGGTACCAGTCGACGAACTCCTCCCGGACCGGCCGGGCCAGGCGCAGCGGGCCCACCCGGCCGCGGTCGGCTGCCGTGCGTATGCCGCGCGCCAGGGCCAGCGTCATCTGGGTGTCGTCGGTGACGATCGCCGGGCGGGGCAGGCCCATCTCCCGCCAGGGGCCGGTCTTGGCCAGGATCGTCGGCACGTCGTGGAACTCCGTGGGGAAGCCCAGGGCGTCGCCCAGGGCCAGGCCGATCAGCGCGCCCGTCGCGGCTCGCTTGGCCGCCTTCTTCGTCATCGCGTGGGTCCTTCCGAGGGTCGGAGCAGGGGCGGGTGCAGGGTGGTCGCCGGTCCCGGCCGGTACAGCGCGGCCGGTTTGCCGCGACCGCCGGTGAGCCGGGCGGCTCCCGGCACGGCCTCGACGAAGCCGGGCGTGGCCAGGACCTTGCGGCGGAAGTTGGGGCGGTCCAGGGCGGTGTCCCAGACGGTCTCGTAGACGGCCTGGAGCTCGCCGAGGGTGAACTCGGGCGGGCAGAAGGCGCTGGCCAGGCAGGTGTATTCGAGCTTCGAGCCGACCCGTTCCCGCGCGTCGGCGAGGATCACGGCGTGGTCGAAGGCCAGCCCGGATCCGACGCCGGGGTCCGAGCCCGGGCCCGGGTCCGCGCCCGGGGCGGCCGCCTCGCCCACCGGTACCCAGCGGGCCCGGTCGGCGTCTCCGCCGCCCCCGGCGGCCGGCTCGGGCATGTCCGGGACCAGCGCGGTGAAGGCCACCGAGACCACCCGCATCCGGGGGTCGCGGTCCGGATCGCTGTAGGTGCGCAGCTGCTCCAGGTGCAGGGCGGCGACCACGCCCGGCGCCAGCCCGGTCTCCTCGGCGAGTTCCCGCCGGGCGGCCGTCTCGGCGGACTCCCGGGGCAGCACGAAACCGCCGGGCAGCGCCCAGGTGCCCGCGTACGGCTCCTGCCCGCGCCGGATCAGCAGCACGTGCAGGGCGCCGGCGCGGACGGTGAAGACGGCGAGGTCGACGGTCACCGCGAACGGCTCGAAGGCGTGCGGATCGTATCCGGCGGTCACGAGGCCTGCACCCGGACGTTCTCGGGCAGCGGGTCCGCGAAGTGCCAGCCCTCGCCGAGCAGTTCGTCGACCGCGGCGACGGCCCGGGCCAGCCGCGCCTCCCGGTCCCCGGCCACGACCAGGAAACGGCGCCCGGTCCGCTCCAGTTCCTCCCGGAACCGGCCGGTCATCCAGGGCCGCAGCTGGGGCCCGTCGCGCAGCCCGTCGTCCTCGAACGGCACGTCGGCGTGGTCGGTCAGCAGGTAGAGGTCCCGCAGCCTGCCGGCGGCGATCCGCTCGACCTCCGCGTTGCGGCCGTCCATGTACCGCTCGTGCCAGATCCCGGTGGCGAAGGAGTCCGTGTCGCAGAACAGCACCGGCGAGCCGAGGCGGGCCGCCCGCTCCTCGTCCGCGTCCTGGCGGCGCGCGATGACGGGGAACTCCTCCGAGGTGAAGGAGACGTCCGGCCAGGACGCCGCCGGGTCCGCCGCGCGGGCCGCCGCCAGCTTCTCCTCGCTGTACCGGCGCCCGTACTCGGCGACCCAGCCCGTCTTCGCCCAGACCCCGCCGCGGGAGCGGTAGTGCCCGGCCAGCGCCCGCGACAGCGTCGTGGTGCCGGTGGACTCGGCGCCGAGTACGACGATCCGCCGGGTCAGGGCCGCCCGTACCGCGGGCCCCAGGAACTCCCAGGCCGCGACGGGGTCGGCGCGGACCGCCGTACCGGAGACGGGGAACAGGGTGCGCTCCCGGTCCACGAGGACCTCCTCGGCCCCGAACCGGCGGGCGAGTTCGCCGCCGTACTCCTCCGAGGTGAACACGGCGTCGACGCGGCCGGGGACCGCGCCCCGGAAGACCGCCATGTGGGCCTCCCAGACGGCCGGGTCGTACAGGTCGACGGGGATGTCGTCCACCGCGCCGACGACCTCCGCCCCGGGGTGCGCCTCGCGCATCCAGGCGACCCGGTCCGCGAGCGGCACCGACTCCACCGAGGCCGCGCACACCAGTACGGTGAGCCGCTCGCACTGGTCCTGGGCGGTCCGTACGAGGTGGTGGTGCCCGGCGTGCGGCGGGTAGAACTTGCCCAGCACCAGCCCATGCCCGAAGCGCCTCATGCCCTCGCCCCCACCGTCTGCGCACCACCGGTACGGGTCCCCGGCGCGGGCAGCGCGCGCCGCCAGCCGAGCAGTCCGACGACGCAGAGCGCGAGGAAGCCGACGTACAGGGCGGAGGTCAGGTAGAGCCCCTTGTAGGCGTAGAGCGGGACGTAGACGAGGTCGGCGGCGATCCACAGCCACCAGGACTCGACGAGCTTGCGGCACTGTCCGTAGGTGGCGGCCAGCGAGAGCCCGGTGGTCAGGGCGTCCCAGAACGGGACGCTGGAATCGGTGGCCGCGTCCAGCAGGAGGGTCAGGCCGAGCACCCCCACCGCCCCCGCCGCGGCGAGCGCGGCCCATTCGGTGCGCGTGGTGCGGCGCACCGGCAGGGCCTCGGTGCTTCCCGGTCCACCCCCGTGGGTCCAGGACCACCAGCCGTACGCGGCGAGGGCGATGAAGACGATCTGGAGTCCGGCGTCGGCGTACAGGCCGGACTGGGCGAAGAGCACGATGAAGAAGACGTTGTTGGCGATGCCGATCGGCCAGTTGGCGACGTGCTGCCGGGCGACCAGCCATACGCACAGGGCGCCGGTGGCGAAGCCGAGCACCTCGGTCCAGCTCATGGTCCAGCTCATGCCGGGCCCCTCCCTCATCCCTTTAATAGTCACCCTGACTATAAACAGTGATCGGGGTCCGGACAAGCGAAAAAACCCGCGGTGCCCGAAGGCACCGCGGGTTTCTCGTGGCGGCCGGACGCTCTCGCGCCGGCGGCCGGACGACTACAGGCCGACCTCGCGCATGAGCATGCCGACCTCGGTGTTGGTCAGGCGGCGCAGCCAGCCCGACTTCTGGTCGCCCAGCTCGATCGGACCGAAGGAGGTCCGGACGAGCTTCTCGACCGGGAAGCCGGCCTCCGCCATCATGCGGCGGACGATGTGCTTGCGGCCCTCGTGGAGGGTCACCTCGACCAGGTAGTTCTTGCCGACCTGGTCGACGACGCGGAAGTGGTCGGCGCGGGCGTAGCCGTCCTCCAGCTCGATGCCGTCCTTGAGGCGCTTGCCGATCTCGCGGGGCAGCGGGCCGGTGATGGCCGCGACGTACGTCTTCTTCACGCCGTACTTGGGGTGCGTGAGGCGGTGGGCCAGCTCACCGTGGTTGGTGAGCAGGATGATGCCCTCGGTCTCGGTGTCGAGCCGGCCGACGTGGAAGAGACGCGTCTCACGGTTGGTGACGTAGTCGCCGAGGCACTGGCGGCCGTCGGGGTCCTCCATCGTGGAGACGACACCGGCCGGCTTGTTCAGCGCGAAGAACAGGTACGACTGGGTGGCGACGGTCAGGCCGTCCACCTTGATCTCGTCCTTCGGCTGGACGCGCTTGCCCTGCTCCAGCACGATCTCGCCGTTGACCTCGACACGGGCCTGCTCGATGAGCTCCTCGCACGCGCGGCGCGAGCCCATGCCGGCACGGGCGAGCACCTTCTGCAGGCGCTCTCCCTCCTCCTCGGCGCCCGGGAAGGTCTTCGGGGTCTTGATCACGGGCTTGTCGGCGTATCGGTCGCGCACGCGCTCCTCGATCCGCGCGTCCAGCTCGCGCGGCCGGGACTGGCCGCTGCGGCTGCCGGGACCGCGGCGCGGGCCGCCGGCCCCGCCGATGCCGGGGGTCTTGGAGGTCTTGGGGCCGCCCTTGGCACCGCCGCGCGCCGCGTCACCGCGGGCACCGCCGCGGTTGCCGTCGGCCGCGCCGCGGGCACCGCCGCCGCCGGCCTTGGCGCCGCCGCGGCCGTTGCGCTCGCCCTCGGGGCCGACGTCGTAGCGACGCTCCTCGGGGCGGGGGTTGCGGATGCGGGGAGCGGGCTCGCGGTCGCGGTCGGAGCCGCCACCCTGGTAACCGCCGCCCTGGTAACCGCCACCGCTGCCGCCCTGGTAGCCGCCGGAGCTGCCGCCGCGCGAGCCGCCGCCCTGGTAACCGCCGGAGCCGCTGCCGCGGGAGGAGCTGCCGCCCTGGTAGCCGCCGGAGCTGCCACCACGCGAGGAGCTGCCGCCGCGGGAGCCGCCGCCCTGGTAGCCGCCGGAGCTGCCGCCGCGGGAGCCGCCTCCCGAGCCGCTGCCGCCGCCGGAGCCGCCACCGCGGTAGCCGCCCCCGCCGCCGCTGGAGCTGCCGCCGCGGGCGTTACCACGCCCGCCGCCGCCACCGCCGCCGCTGTTCCTGTTGCCACCGTTGCCGTTGCCGCTGCTTCGCATCAAAGTTCCGTCGTCTTGTCGTCTTCATCGGTATCCGGAGAGTCCGGATCGAACGACGGAACACCCTCTTGCGTCTCGGCTTCGATCGCGTCCGCCTCGGGGAGGAAGGGCGCGAGCTCCGGGAGCTCGTCCAGGCCGCGCAGGCCCATCCGCTCCAGAAAGTAGTTCGTCGTCCTGTACAGGATCGCACCTGTTTCAGGTTCCGTCCCCGCCTCGGCCACCAGACCCCGCTGCAGGAGGGTCCGCATGACCCCGTCGCAGTTGACTCCGCGCACCGCCGAGACCCTCGACCGGCTGACCGGCTGGCGGTACGCGACGACCGCCAGCGTCTCCAGCGCGGCCTGCGTCAGACGGGCCTGCTGCCCGTCCAGTACGAAGGCCTCCACGGCCGACGCGTAGGCGGCGCGGCTGTAGAACCGCCAGCCCCCGGCGACCAGCCGCAGCTCGAACCCGCGGCCTTGGACGGCGTAGTCGTCGGCGAGCTCGCGCAGCGCGCCCGCGACCTCCCTCGGGGTCCGCTCCAGCACCTTGGCCAGGTGTTCCTCGGTCGCGGGCTCGTCCACGACCATGAGGACGGCCTCCAGGGCCGGCTTCAGCGCCAGCTCGGACACGTCGCTCATTCCTTGACCTCCACGATCCGATCGAACTCGTCGCTCACGCCCGGCGGCCCTCCCGCGTCCCCGTCCCCGTCCCCGCCGCTCCAGCGCACCGTGAGCGTCCTCAGAGCCTCTTCCTGGTCCAGGACGACGGCCTTCTCCCGGTAGAGCTCCAGAAGGGCCAGGAAGCGCGCGACGACGGTCAGGGTGTCGGGGGCGTCCTCGGTGAGTTCCTGGAAGGTCGCCTCCCCCCGGGCCCTGAGCAGGGCGACGACGAACCCGGCCTGTTCGCGCACGCTGACGAGGGGGGCGTGGATGTGGTCCACGTAGACCTGCGGTTTCGCCTTGGGCTGCATCGCCCGGACGGCGAGCCGGGCGAAGCCCTCGGCGCCGATGCTGATGACGACGTCGGGCAGCAGCCCGGCGAGGTGCGGCTCCAGCCCGACGGTGCGGGGGTAGCGGCGGGACTCGTCCTCGGCGCGGCCCTGGAAGATCTCGGCGACCCGCTTGTACGCCTTGTACTGGAGCAGCCGCGCGAAGAGCAGGTCCCGGGCCTCCAGCAGCGCGAGGTCGGCCTCGTCCTCGACCTCGGCGACGGGCAGCAGCCGCGCGGCCTTCAGATCGAGCAGGGTGGCGGCGACCACGAGGAACTCGGTGGTCTGGTCGAGATCCCAGTCGGGGCCCATGGCCCGGATGTACGCCATGAACTCGTCGGTCACCTTCGACAGCGCGACCTCGGTGACGTCGAGCTTGTGCCGCGAGATCAGCTGCAGCAGCAGATCGAACGGCCCCTCGAAGTTGTCCAGCCGCAGCGTAAACCCACCCCGCCCCCGCGACCCCGCCTCCCCGTGCCCCGCCGCGGCCACACCCCCCGCCGACACCCCCGAGACCCCATCCGAGCCCCCGCCCACGGGCCCCGGTCCGGCAGCCCCCGAGGCCACATCCGAGCCTCCATCCACAGGCCCCGGTGCGACAGCCGACGCGGGCGTCCCCTCCGGCCCAGGTGCCCGCCCCGGCGCCCGCAGAGCCTCGTCCGAACCCCCGCCCACGGGCTCCGGTGCGGCATCCCCCGGCCCTGGTGCCGCCCCAGGCGCCCGCAGGGCCAGGTCCGAGACCCCGTCCACGGGCCTCGGTGCGGCATCTCCCGGTCCGGTAACAGTGGCGCGCTCCGGCGCACCGGCCGCGCCGGCGGGCGCCGGTGCGGGTGCGGCGGCAGCCGCGTCCGCCTCCGCGTCGGGGGCGGGAGGGGGGCCGGGGGTCTCCCCCCGGTTTCGGGAAAGGGCGGGATCGGGGAGAGCCTCCTGCTCGGCCGCACCTTGGGGGGCGGCCGCACCCGGGCCTCGGCCCAGCGGGCGGCGGCGGTTCGGGCGGCCGGGTTCGGCGGAAGTGGGCATCGCGATCCAGGGTGGTGCGGAAGGGGCGTCCGGTCGGCCGGCCACGACTCGCGTCCGGACGGGGCGGCCAGGGGCAGTCCCCGCCGCCACGAGCACCCTAAAGCCCGGCCCGCCCGCACACCCGCATCGCCCGGCGGAAACCCGCACCCGGCACGAGACCCGCACGCCCGAACCCGGACAAGGCGGCGGTGCAGCGCCCCAGAGCCGTGACCGGCACAGCCGCCGGAAGGGATCGGCAGAGCATGCCGAGCACGCCCCCAAGGGGCGGCGGGGCGCAGAAGTGGCTGAGCCGGCACAGGCGGGCCTGCGGCAGCCGGGACGACCACGGGTCGAGGACCGTGCCCTCAAGGCCCCCACGGGGCGGACACAGCCCCGTGGCGCCTGCAAGCGGCAGAGCCCAGGACCCCTAAGCCGGACCCGGACGCGGCCCAAGGGCCTGAGCAGAAACCGAACGCGAGCCGGGGTCCTGAGCCGGGACCGGACGCAGGGCGGGCCAGAACCTGAGCCGGACCGGGATCCTGAGCCAACCGGCCGCGGGCCGGGGCCACGCCGAGACCGGGGGGCGGACCGGGGGGCCTGAGCAGGAACCGGACGCTGGCAGTGAGCCGGGGACCGGACGCTCGCCGGGGGCCCTGAACCCAGAACCAGGCGCGGGCCGGGATCCTGAGCCGGAACCGGGCCGGGGGCCGAAGCCGAGACCGGGCGCCAGCCGGGGGCCGGAACCGGACTCGGGCAGTGAGCGGGGACCGGACGCGGGCCGGGGCAGTAAAGCCAGAACCGGGCGCGAACGGGGGCTCTGAACCGGGCACGGACCGGGATCCATCCCTGAACCGGAACCGGAACCGGGCACGGGCCGTGGCCCGGATCCGAGACCGGACGCTGGCCGGGCGCCAGCCGGGCGTCTGGAGCCGAGACCGGGCACGGGCCGGGAGGCAGAGCCGGGCGGGCCGGGACCGGGCACGAGCTGGGGACCCGGAGCCGGGACCGGGCACGGGCCGGGGGCCTGAGACGGGCGCCAGCCGGGGGCCTGAGGCAGAACCGGGCGCGGGTCGGGTGTCCCGAGCCGGGGCCGGGCCGGGGCCCTGAGCCGGGACCGGACGCGCGTCGGGGGCCAGAACCGGGTGGGCCGGGGGCCTGGGCCGGGTGTCCCGGGTCGGGGGCGGCGGTCGGGTGCCGGGGGCGGGCGGGGGTTAGCGGCCGCGGAGGCGGCGGACCAGGATGCTCGCGTCGCCGCGGGACTCCAGGTCGGCCAGGACGACCGCCACCGCCTCGCGCACGATGCGGCCCCGGTCGACCGCCAGCCCGTGCTCCCCGCGCAGCACCAGCCGCGCGTGTTCCAGGTCCATGAGCTCCTCGGCGGAGACGTAGACCGTGATCTTCTCGTCGTGCCGTTCACGCCCGCTCGGCCGCCGGTTCGCGCCCCGGCCCTGCCCGCCGCCGTTGCCCCGCCGGGACTCCGGGCTGACAGAACCTTCCTGCGGGCGTCGCGGTGAGCCCACCGCCGGCTCCGCCTGCCCCGCCGCCTGCCCCGGTCCCGGCCCCTGCTCGCCGGCCGCCGGTTCGTCCCGCCTCGGCGAGGACGACTGGAGTGCCATCCCCCCGGTCGTACGGAACAGTTCGTCGGCCCCGGGCAGACTCACTCGGCGGGACACCGCGCGAGCACCTCCCTGGCCAGCTGGCGATAGGCGGCGGCACCGACCGAGTTGGACGCGTACGTGGTGATCGGCTCACCGGCGACCGTGGTCTCCGGGAAGCGCACCGTACGGCCGATGACCGTGTGGTAGACGTGGTCGTCGAAGGCCTCGACGACGCGCGCCAGCACCTCACGGCTGTGCACCGTACGGGAGTCGTACATCGTGGCGAGGATGCCGTCGAGTTCCAGCTCGGGGTTGAGCCGCTCCTGCACCTTCTCGATCGTCTCGGTGAGCAGCGCCACACCGCGCAGCGCGAAGAACTCGCACTCCAGCGGGACGATGACCTTGTGAGCCGCCGTCAGGGCGTTCACGGTCAGCAGACCGAGCGAGGGCTGACAGTCGATCACGATGTAGTCGTAGTCGGCCATCAGGGGCTTCAGGGCCCGCTGGAGCGTCGACTCGCGCGCGACCTCACTGACCAGCTGCACTTCGGCGGCGGACAGGTCGATGTTGCTCGGCAGCAGGTCCATGTTCGGAACGGCCGTCTTGAGCAGCACCTCGTCGGCCGACATGCCCCGCTCCATGAGCAGGTTGTAGACCGTCAGGTCGAGTTCCATCGGGTTGACCCCGAGGCCCACGGACAGCGCGCCCTGTGGGTCGAAGTCGACGAGCAGCACGCGCCGCCCGTACTCGGCGAGTGCGGCGCCCAGGTTGATGGTCGACGTGGTCTTTCCCACGCCGCCCTTCTGGTTGCACATCGCGATGATCTTCGCCGGACCGTGGTCGGTCAGCGGACCCGGGATCGGGAAGTACGGCAGCGGCCGTCCGGTCGGGCCGATCCGCTCACGGCGCTGGCGGGCAGCGTCGGGGGCGAGGGTGGCCGCGTACTCGGGGTCGGGCTCGTACTCCGCGTCCGGGTCGTAGAAGTGCCCTTCGGGCACGTTTTCGTAGTCGGCGAAACCCACGGGCTTTTCGCCGCTCAGGTCGCCGGCCCTGGAGTTCACGTCTAGGCCGTCCATGCTCTTTTGGGGCGTCGTCATGTGCTGGTGGTTTGCGAAGGTGCGTACTGCGACGGAGCCGACAGCTTCGAGCCCGGCTGGGCTCTGGCCCCGCTCAGGCGTCCCTGCTCGACCACCTCCAGGAGTAAATGTCGACTCATTCACAAGTCGTCTTACCTCCTCGGACGTGACCAGGACACTTATCGATAGGTCAGCGTGGCACCATGCCGACGGTTGGCGACTCTATGGCGTGTCACCGCCCAGCGGCAACACAATCCACCGGACCCGACGCGTTGTGTCGGCAACCGAACACCACTCTGTCAAGGGCGTGCGGGCTGTCACCGCGAAGTTTCGCGGGTGCGCGAAAGGGTTAAAGGGTTACGTTCGAGGCGAGTTGAGCGGTACGGACGGGTCCTCCGCAAACGCGTCCGGCCGGACCTTGCGGGCAAGGTCCGGCCGGAGACGTGAGATTGACGTCAGTCGTTGACGAGGTCCGGCTGATCAGCCGAGCAGCGTGCCCAGCTCAAGGGTCGGCATGCCGTGGGCCTCGGCGACCGGGCCGTAAACGACCTGGCCGTCATGGGTGTTGAGACCCAGGGCGAGCGCCGGGTCACGGCGCAGCGCCTCGGCCCAGCCGAGGTTCGCGAGCTGCACGATGTACGGCAGGGTCGCGTTCGTCAGGGCGTAGGTGGAGGTGTTCGGCACCGCGCCCGGCATGTTGGCGACGCAGTAGAAGACCGAGTTGTGGACCATGAAGGTCGGCTCGGCGTGGGTGGTCGGACGGGAGTCCTCGAAGCAGCCGCCCTGGTCGATCGCAATGTCGACAAGGACACTTCCGGGCTTCATCTTGGCGACGAGCTCGTTGGTGACCAGCTTCGGGGCCTTCGCACCCGGGATCAGCACCGCGCCGATGACGAGGTCGGCCTCGATGACGGCCTTCTCCAGCTCGAAGGCGTTGGAGACGATCGTCTTGATCTTCGTGCCGAAGACCTTGTCGGCCTCGCGGAGCTTGTTGATGTCGCGGTCCAGCAGGGTCACGTGGAAGCCCATGCCGATGGCGATCTGCGCGGCGTTCCAGCCGGAGACGCCGCCGCCGATGACCACGCACTCGCCCGCGTGGGTGCCGGGCACGCCGCCGGGGAGGACGCCACGGCCGCCGGCCGAGCGCATCAGGTGGTAGGCGCCGACCTGCGGGGCCAGGCGGCCCGCGACCTCGGACATCGGGGCGAGCAGCGGGAGCGCGCGGTTGGCGAGCTCGACCGTCTCGTAGGCGATGGCGGTGGTGCCGGACGCCAGGAGGGCGTCCGTGCACTCGCGGGAGGCCGCGAGGTGCAGGTACGTGAAGAGCGTCTGGTCCTTGCGGAGGCGGTGGTACTCCTCCGCGATGGGCTCCTTGACCTTGAGGAGCAGGTCCGCGGTGGCCCAGACCTCATCGGCGGTACCGAGGATCTCGGCGCCGGCCGAGACGTACTCGGCGTCCGTGATCGAGGAGCCCACGCCGGCGTTCTGCTCGACGAAGACCTGGTGGCCGCCCCGGACCAGCTCATGCACGCCGGCGGGCGTGATGGCGACCCGGAACTCGTTGTTCTTGACCTCGCGGGGGATGCCGACCTTCATCGTCGATCACGGTCCTTGGCTCAGGGGATTTTTCAGGGCACTTACATACATACCCGCCCACAAGAACGCGCAACGGGATGCACCACGGGTTGTCGTGGTGAAGCCAGTCTAATGAAGGACGACGCGCTGTCTAGCCTTGCAAACAAATAACTTCAGTCGGAATCACTGCGGATTTCGCAGGCTGCGGGGTCGTCTCCCAGCAATCTGTCAGCCGTGGACCGGTGCAGCCTGGCCGCCGCGGGATCGCCGAGCCGGTCCAGCGTGTCGGCCAGCCGGACCTCCAGCGCGGCCTGAAGTCGCAGGTCCCCGGCCCGGCGCGCGAGGTCCACCGCCTCGCGGCAGGTGTGCAGCGATTCCTCGGGCCGCCCGGCGTACTCCTGCACCCGCGCCATCTCGCTCAACGCCTTGGCCTGGCCGGGCACATCGGTCAGCTTCCGGTAGCCCGCGGCGGCCGTGCGCCAGCTGCGCAGCGCGTCCCCGTAGCGGCCCGCGTACGTGTGCACGTTGCCGAGCCGCCCGTACAGCCTGGCCTCGTCCGCGCGCTCCCCCCGCGCGAGGGCGTGGGACAGGGCCCGGCCGAACCAGTCGGAGGCCCGGTGCCAGTCACGGAGCTCCTGGTAGGCGCCGCCTACGGATTCCATCGCGCGGCCGGTGGCGTACGGATCGTTCGCCGCCCGTCCCGCGTCCAGCGCGGCCCGGTAGCGCTCCAGCGCCTCCTGGGTCCGGCCGGTCTCGGCGTCCAGGTCGGCCAGGTTCAGCAGCGCGGCGGCCTGCTCCCGGTGCAGGTTCCGGCGCTCGGCCACGTCCAGGACCAGCCGGTGCAGCCCGTACAGCTCGGGCGCGGCGGCGGCGGTGCCGCGGTGCTCGGCGAGGGCCCGTACGAGGGCGGCGACCAGCCGGCGGGCCAGGGTGTCCAGCTCGCCGTCCGCGACCGCGAGGGACGCGGCCGCCGACAGCGCGGGCAGCCGGGTGTCCAGCCAGGTCGCGGCGGCCCGCCGGTCGGGGAAGCGCAGGGCGCGGGGCAGCCCGCCCAGCTTCTCGGGACCGCCGATGCCCGGGTCCTCCTCCTCGGTGGCCATCGCCCGGCAGGAGTGCAGCAGCCGGACGGTGCGCTCCAGCATCCGCGCCCGGGCCAGCTGGACCTCGGCGGGGCGTTCCTTGGCCTCCAGCAGGGCCCGCAGGAACGGGGTGAGGCAGCCGGGCAGCTGGAACAGGCCGCCCTCTCCCTGCCGGACGAGTCCCAGCCCGGCGAAGTCCTCCAGGGTGGACTGGGCGGCGTTCACGGAGCAGCCGGCGAGGGCGGAGGCGGTGTGCGAGTCGAGGACGCCGGCGGGCGCGAGCGGAAGCAGCCGCAGGGTGCGCTGCGCGGGCTGCGGCAGGGATTCGTAGACGAGCCGGAACGCCCGGCCGAGCGGGCCGTTGATGCCCGGCGGCATCTCGTGGAGCTGCTTGGCCACGTCGGCGACGGCGGCCTTGGGGTGGGCGGCGAGCCAGCCCCCGACCAGGGCCAGCGCGGCGGGCTGGCCCCCGCACTCCTCGGCGAGGCCCTCGGCGGCGCGCGGGTCGACGGTGACGCGGGTGTCCCCCATCCGGCGCGCGAGCATCGCCACGGCGGAGGTGGTGTCGAGCCCGCCGAGGGTGCAGGGGCGGACATCCGGAATCCCGGTGAGGGGTCCTTCGGCGGTGACGACGACCAGGCACTCGGGCGTGTCGGGGAGCAGGGCGTCGACCTGGAAGGGGTCCGCGGCGTCGTCGACGAGCAGGATCGCCTTGCGGTCGGCGAGGGCGGTGCGCAGGGCGGAGCTGAGCTCGTCCTCGGAGGCGCCGGGCGGGGTGGGCCGTCCGAGCGTTTCGAGCAGGCCGCGCAGGGCCCGCTCCGTGGCGACGGTCTCCCCGCCGGGGGTGGTGAGGCGGGTGCGCAGGACTCCGTCGGGGTAGTCGGCGCCGACCTCGCGGACGAACGCCTCGGCGAGCGCGGTCCGGCCGGAACCGGGGCGTCCGGCGACGAGCAGGACCCGCGCGCGGGGCGCCTTCGCCTTCCGGCCGGAGAGGGTGTCGAGCCCGGTCCGGGCGATGTCCTCGCGAAGCTCCTTGAGCTCACGCCGCCGCCCGACGAAATCCGTCACGGATCCGCTCCTCTCCCTGCCTTCGGGTTGCGAGCGTAGTTCACGCAGAGCGACGACCCGTGTGGAGCGCGGCGGGCACATCGCCCGATCGGATCAGCCGATGGTCACACCACGCCGTCCGGGGTGCCCCGTACGGCTCAGGCCTCGTACGGGCGGGCCGGCCAGGGGGCCGTGGCCGGGCGCAGCGCGTCGGCGCCGCCCTCGGCCGCCAGCGCGGCGGCGAGCGACAGTACGCCCACCACCAGCCCGGAGTTGCCCAGCTCGCCCGCGAGGACGCCCCGTACGAGCTCTTCCAGCGGCACCCAGTCCACCTGCATGTCCGCCTCCTCCGAGCCGGACTCCGCGTACCGCTCCCCCTCCGCCTCCGAGACGCCCCGGGCGAGGAAGACCCGGATCGCCTCGTCCGAGCCGCCGGGCGAGGCGTAGTAGTCGGTGAGCACCCGCCAGTCGTCGGCCTTGACGTACGCCTCCTCGAACAGCTCCCGCTGCGCTCCGTGCAGCGGGTTCTCCCCCGGTACGTCCAGCAGCCCGGCCGGCAGCTCCCAGAGCCGGCGGCCCACCGGGTGCCGGTACTGGCTGAGCACCAGCACCCGCCCGGCCGCGTCCAGCGCCAGCACGCACACCGAGCCGGGGTGCACCTGGTAGTCGCGGCGGACGGTGGACCCGTCCGGCATCCGGACCATGTCGGAGTTCACCGACGTCTTCGCGCCCTCGAACGGGCGCCGCGTCGACACGGTCTCCCAGGATTCCGGCGTGTCCTTGATGTTCATGCCCCGTAGTCCTCCACAACGCGCGACAGCCGGGGTACGGAACTCCGTACCCCGGCTGCCTACGTTATGCGTTCGGGCCCGGCAGGCTACTTGGCCGCCTGCTGACGCTCCACGGCCGCCTTCACCAGACCCGCGAACAGCGGGTGCGGGCGGGTCGGGCGCGAGCGCAGCTCCGGGTGGGCCTGGGTGGCCACCAGGTAGGGGTGCACCTCGCGCGGGTACTCGACGTACTCGACGAGCTTGTTGTCCGGGGAGGTGCCGGAGAAGACGATGCCCGCCTTCTTCTCCAGCTCGCCGCGGTAGGCGTTGTTGACCTCGTAGCGGTGGCGGTGGCGCTCGTCCACGTACGCCTGGTCGCCGTAGACCTCGCGGACGATCGAGCCCTCGGCGAGCTTCGCCGGGTACATGCCGAGCCGCATGGTGCCGCCCAGGTCGCCCGCGCCCTCGACGAAGGCCAGCTGCTCCTCCATGGTCGAGATCACCGGGTGGGGGGTGGAGGCGTCGAACTCGGTGGAGTTCGCGTCCTCGATGCCCGCCAGGTTGCGCGCGGCCTCGATGACCACGCACTGCAGGCCCAGGCACAGGCCGAGCAGCGGGATCTTGTTCTCGCGGGCGTAGGTGATCGCGCCGACCTTGCCGTTGACACCGCGGTCGCCGAAGCCGCCGGGCACGCAGATCGCGTCCACGTCGCCGAGCACCGCGGCGGCGCCGGCCGGGGTCTTGCAGTCGTCGGAGGTGACCCACTTGATCTGGACGCGGGCCTTGTTGGCGAAGCCGCCGGCGCGCAGCGCCTCGGTCACCGACAGGTACGCGTCGGGCAGGTCGATGTACTTGCCGACGAGCGCGACCTTGACCTCGTGGTCGGGGTTGTGGACCCGGTCCAGCAGGTCCTCCCAGACCCTCCAGTCCACGTCGCGGAACGGCAGGTCGAGCTTGCGCACGACGTACGCGTCCAGGCCCTCGGTGTGCAGCACCTTGGGGATGTCGTAGATCGACTTGGCGTCGATGGCCGCGACGACGGCCGCCTCGTCGACGTCGCACATCAGCGAGATCTTGCGCTTGATGGAGGTCGGGACCTCGCGGTCGGCGCGCAGCACGATGGCGTCGGGCTGGATGCCGATGTTGCGCAGTGCCGCGACCGAGTGCTGGGTCGGCTTGGTCTTCAGCTCGCCGGAGGGTCCGATGTAGGGCAGCAGCGAGATGTGCACGACGAAGACGTTGTCGCGGCCGACCTCGTGGCGGACCTGGCGGACGGTCTCCAGGAACGGCAGCGACTCGATGTCGCCGACGGTGCCGCCGACCTCGGTGATGACGACGTCGACGTCCTCGGTCGCCATGCGCCGGATGCGGTGCTTGATCTCGTTGGTGATGTGCGGGATGACCTGCACGGTGTCACCGAGGTACTCGCCGCGCCGCTCCTTGGCGATGACCTGCGAGTAGACCTGGCCGGTGGTGACGTTGGCCGAGCCGTCGAGGTCGACGTCGAGGAAGCGCTCGTAGTGGCCGATGTCCAGGTCGGTCTCGGCGCCGTCGTTGGTGACGAACACCTCACCGTGCTGGAACGGGTTCATCGTGCCCGGGTCGACGTTCAGGTACGGGTCGAGCTTCTGCATCGTGACCCGCAGGCCGCGCGCCTTCAGCAGCGCACCCAGGCTGGAGGCCGTCAGGCCCTTGCCGAGGGAGGAAGCGACACCCCCGGTGACGAAGATGTGCTTGGTCGTCAGAGATTTGGGCGGCATCGCCAAGAGGGGGCTCCCGTGGTCGCGAAGTGAGGTGCGTCCGGCGCCGGCCACCATCGATCCGGAGGGGTGTTCCCAGGTCTCAGGGGGCGCCGAAGCTGCGGTTTCGGGGCTCCTGATTCGCACAGGCAGACCACCGGTCCACGGGGTACCAGCCTATCAGCGCCCGGACGGGTCCGCCTCCGGCCACGCTGCCGGGCCGCTTCGCGACAGGCCCGGCGGGAGCGTCCTGCCTGGTCATCCGCAGGGTCACCCGTTCGGCCCAGCCACATTGTTCGCGGGCTTACGGAGATCACTTAGGGTGCCGTCATATCCTGCTCGGATAATCGCTGCACATCGCCCCCCGAGCAGTCCGGCAGACGGCGCGACCCCGCCGGCTTAAGGAATCATGGCTCGATGCGGGGGTTTCTCCACACGGGAGACCGCGCAACCGCGCATTGCAAGCGCCCTTCGGGGCGGACGTGGCCGTTCGACTGGAGATGCAACGTGTCCGGGCGCATCGAGGATTACGCACTGATCGGGGACATGCAGACAGCCGCGCTGGTCTGCCGGGACGGATCGGTGGACTGGTTGTGTCTGCCACGTTTCGATTCCCATGCCGTCTTCGCGGGCATTCTCGGCACCGAGGACCACGGGTTCTGGCGGATCGGCCCGTCGTTCCCCTCCGGTGGTGAGGCGCCGGCGGCGAGCCGGCGCAGCTACCGCGGTGACTCGCTGGTGCTGGAATCGGAGTGGGACACCCCCCGCGGCACGGTCCGGGTGATCGATTTCATGCCGCCCCGCGAGGACCACGCTCCGCAGCTCATCCGCATCGTGGAGGGCGTCAGCGGGCGCGTGCGGATGCGCTCGGCGCTGCGCATGCGCTTCAGCTACGGCCGGGTCGTGCCCTGGGTGCACAAGGCCGACGGGCGCACGGTCGCCGTCGCCGGCCCCGACTCGGTCTGGCTGGACACCGACGCGCAGACGTACGGCGAGGACCTGACGACGTACTCCGACTTCACCGTCGGCCCCGGCGACCGGCGCGCGTTCTGCATCAGCTGGCAGCCCTCGCACCGCAACGCCCCGGAGTCCCCCGACGCCGAGGCGGCGCTGGAGGCCACCGCCGAGTTCTGGCGCGAGTGGGTCGAGCAGTGCACGTACCACGGGCCCTACCGGGAGGCGGTGATCCGCTCCCTGATCACCCTCAAGGCGCTCACGTACGCCCCGACGGGCGGGATCGTCGCCGCGCCGACCACCTCCCTCCCGGAGGAGATCGGCGGCGTCCGCAACTGGGACTACCGCTACACCTGGCTGCGGGACGCGGCGATCACCCTGTCCTCGCTGCTGCGCACCGGCTACCGCGAGGAGGCCCGCGCCTGGCGCGAGTGGCTGCTGCGCGCGGTGGCCGGGGACCCGGAGAACCTGCAGATCATGTACGGCATCGCCGGCGAGCGCGAACTCGGCGAGACCGAACTCGACTGGCTGCCGGGGTACGAGAACTCCCGGCCGGTCCGCGTCGGCAACGGCGCCGCCGGCCAGCTCCAGCTCGACGTGTACGGCGAGGTCACCGAGGCCCTGCACCTGGGCCACATGACGGGCCTGGCCCGCAACGACTACGCCTCGCTGCTCCAGCTCAAGCTGATCCGCTACCTGGAGACCCACTGGGACCAGCCCGACGAGGGCATCTGGGAGGTGCGCGGCCCGCGCCGGCACTTCGTGCACTCGAAGGTGATGGCCTGGGTGGCCGTGGACCGCACGATCAAGCTGATCGAGAGCGGCGACGCGGACGGCCCGCTGGAGCGGTGGCGCGAACTGCGCGACGAGATCCACGAGGACGTCTGCGAGAAGGGCTACGACAAGGAGCGCAACACCTTCACCCAGTCGTACGGGTCGAAGGAGCTCGACGCCTCGCTGCTGCTCATCCCCCAGATGGGCTTCCTGCCGCCGGACGACAAGCGGGTCATCGGCACCATCGAGGCGATCCAGCGGGAGCTGTCCACGCCCGACGGCTTCATCCTGCGCTACCCGACCTCCGGCGAGGAGGCCGGCGTCGACGGCCTCGCGGGCGACGAGGGGGCCTTCCTGGCGTGCTCGTTCTGGATGGCCGACGACCTCGCGATGATCGGCCGGGTCGACGAGGCCCGCCGGCTGTTCGAGCGCCTGCTGGCCCTGCGCAACGACCTCGGGCTGCTGGCCGAGGAGTGGGACCCGCGCCTCCAGCGCCAGGTCGGCAACTTCCCGCAGGCGTTCAGCCACGTCCCCCTGATCGACACGGCCCTGCGCCTGACGGCCAGCGGAGCGTACGGGGGCTGACGGCCGGTGGGGGGCGGCGCGATGGGCCGCCCCCGGCCCGCCGCGCCGCCGCAACCGGCGCCGCCTACGCTGGAATGGTCCTGCCGTCCTCCGGAAGGAGGGGCACACCATGGCTCCCCTCTCCAAGGCGGGCACGGCGCTCGCCGCGCTCCGCGAGGATCTGTCCGGTGCCGTGTTCACCGCGGACGATCCGGGCTACGACGAGGCCCGCGCGCTCTTCAACGCGATGATCGACCGCAGACCCGCCGTCATCGCCCAGTGCGAGAGCGTCTCGGACGTGGCCACCACCGTGCGCTTCGCCCGGGAGCTGGACCTGCGCGTCGCGGTGCGCGGCGGCGGGCACAGTGTCGCCGGGATGTCCCTCAACGACGGCGGGGTGGTCGTGGACCTGCGCCGGATGCACGAGGTGACGGTCCATCCGGCGGCGAAGGCGGTACGGGCCCAGGGCGGCGCCACGATGAGCCACCTGGACCGGGCCTGCCAGCCGTACGGCCTCGCGACGACCGGCGGCCGGGCCTCCACCACGGGCCTGGGCGGTTACGTGCTCGGCGGCGGCTCCGGCTGGGTGGACCGCAAGTTCGGGCTGGCCGTGGACAATCTGCTGGGCGTCGAGCTGGTGACCGCCGACGGGCAGGTGATCGAGGCGACGGCGGAGGAGAACCCCGAGCTGTTCTGGGCCCTGCACGGCGGCGGCGGGAACTTCGGCGTCGCCACCTCGCTGACGCTGCGGCTGCACGACCTGCCGGTGTTCTCGGTGGCCATGGTGATGGCCCTGCCCGAGCACGGGCCGGCGCTGACCCGCGCGTACCGCGACATCATCGCCTCCGGTCCGGACGAGGCCGGTGGCGGGGTCCTCTACCTGACCGGGCCGCCCGCGGAGTTCATCCCGCCGCACCTGGTCGGCAGCCTGCTCGCCGGCGCCCTCCTCACGTACACCGGGCCCGAGGAGGAGGTGCGCGCGCTCGCAGCGCCGCTGCTGGCGGTCCCGCACGAGGTGGAGATGGTCACGGCCCTGCCGTACGCGGACTTCCAGTGCCAGTTCGACGACCCGCCCGACCTGCGCAACTACTGGTCCGCCGAGTACCTGAACGAGGCCCCGGACGAACTGCTCGACGTGTTCTGCGCCCGGGCCGACTCCATGCCGGTGCCCTCGGGCTGCCAGCACGTCCTGTTCCCGCAGGGCGGCGCGATCGCGGCGGGCCCCTCCGAGTGGCCGGTCCCGTACCGCGGGGCGCCCTGGGCCGTGCACCCGTTCGGGATCTGGGAGGACCCGGCGGACGACGCCCGCGCCATCCAGTGGGTCCGCGACACCCGGACCGACGTCCAGCCCTGGAGCACCGGCGCGGTGTACCTGAACTTCACCGGCGACGAGGGCCCCGAGCGGGTGGTCGCGGGGCTCGGCTCGGACAACCTGGCCAGGCTGGCCGCGGTGAAGCGGGAGTACGACCCGGACAACGTGTTCCGCTACAACCACAACATCATCCCGGCCTGACCCCCTGGTAGCGTCCCGCGACATGGACAATCAGGGCGGCATCACCGTTCAGCGGGCGCTGGAACTGCCGGGACTGCGCGGCGGCCTGCCCGAGGTGGTGGCCTGCGCCGACCGCCTCGGCCGGACCGTGCGCTGGGTGCACGCGGGCGAGGTCCCCAACATCGCCTCCCTCCTCAAGGGCGGCGAGCTGCTGCTGACCACCGGCCTCGGCCTCGGCACCCGGCCCGCCGAACAGCGCGCCTTCGTACGCCGTCTCGCGGACCGGGGGATCGCCGCGCTGGTCGTCGAGCTGGGCCCGCGCTTCACCCGGCTCCCGGCGACCCTCGTCGAGACGGCACGGGCCGCGGGGCTGCCGCTGGTCCAGCTGCACCGGGAAGTCCCCTTCGTGGCGGTGACGGAGGAGGTCCACACCGAGATCGTCAACCACCACTACGCGCTGCTCCAGCGCGCCGAGGAGGTCCACCGGCGCTGTACGGAGGCCCTGCTGGGCGGCGGCGGCATCCCGCAGGTGCTGCGCGTCCTGGCGGACTTCACCGCGAACCCGGTGTTCCTGGAGACCCCCGACGGGCAGCTGCTGTACGGGGCCGGCCCGGTCTCCGGGGAGGCCGCCGCGGACCCGCTCCAGGTGTGGGAGGGCCTGCGGGGCCAGCGCGAGGCGGAGCCGTCTGCCAACACGGTGGTCATCGACGTCCCCGGCGGGGGGCACGGCACGGGATCGGTCCGGGCGCGGGTCGTCCTGGTCGGGGTCTCGGCGCCGCTGCAGCCGGTGCACCGGATGGCGGCGGAGCGGACGGCGGGGGTGCTGGCCGTCGTACTGATGCAGGCGCGGCAGGAGGACGAGCTGGCGGCGCGCGGGCGCGGGGACTTCCTCACGGACCTGGCGGAGGGCCGCATCTCGGCCGAGGACGCACCGGCGCAGGCACGCGTCCTGGGCTTCAAACCGGGCTCCGGGCCGCTCCTGCCGGTGGTCATGCGGCTGTCCTCGGACCTCGGGCCGTCGGGCAACTGGGCCGTCCTGGCCCGCGCGGTCCTGGAGGAGCTCTCCTCGGTCGGGGTCCCCGTCCTGCTCGGGGTCCGCCCGGTGGAGGGCCGGGTCCCGCTGCTGGTCTCGCTCCGCGCGGAATCGGAGCGCACGGCGGTCGCGGACCGGGTCGCGGCGGCGCTGCGGGCGGGCGTGGAGCGGGCCGGCCTGGACCGGGCCGCCGCCCCGCCGGCGGTGGTGGTCGGCGTCGCCGGCGGCTGGGCGGCGGCCTCCGCGGGGCTGCGCCACGCCGCCGAGACGGCGACGGCCGCCCACGGCCTGCCGGCCCGGCCCTGGTACGACGCGCGGCGCCTGGACATCGACCTGCTGCTGTGGCGGCTGCGGGAGCATCCCGACCTGGCGGCGTTCGTGGACCGCGCGATCGGCCCGCTCCGGGTGCACGACACCACCTCGCGGCCGCCGCTGCTCCCGACCCTGGAGACGTACCTGGCCCATGCGGGCCGCAAGGCGGAGACGGCGCGCGAGCTCCATCTGAACCGCCAGACGCTGTACAACCGGCTGGCCCGCATCGCGGAGCTGCTGGGTACGGACCTCGACGACCCGGAGACGGTCCTCTCCCTGAGCCTCGCGCTGCGCGCCCGCCGCCACACGGCTTCCTGACGCCGCCCGGGCAGGAGCTCCCGGGCGCAGAGCCGCCCGGGTCAGAGCGCCCGGGTCAGAACCTGTCGACTTCCTTGCCCTCGGGAACCCGGTAGCAGCCGGAGACGACGGTCAGGCTCAGCTTCGGCGGATCGTTCTTCTTCATCTGGACGACGCTGACGCCGTACTTCTTCTCGGTGTTGTCCGCGGTGAGGACCAGGTTCTTGGCCTGGCTCGTGTCCGGCTCGTAGCGGACGACCTTCCAGCCGTGCTTGGGCAGTTCGCTCTTGAGCCGCTCCATCGCCTCGTCGAGCTGGTCGGCCGAGGCCGGGTAGAAGCTCCACGGGTGGAAGACCTTGAAGTACGTGGCCGGGTCCTTGCCCTCGCACTCCATCACGCCGGAACGGCTCTCGGAGCCCTTCCCCTTGACCCCGATCAGGTCGTAGAGCTCGCTCGACGCCTTCTCCACGGCGTCGGCCGCGTCGCGCGAGGTGCTGGTGCCCACGAGGGGGGCTTCGGCCGAGTCGGCGGAGCCGGAGGGGGTGGCGGAGCCGGAGGAGTCGTTCATGCCGCATCCAGTGAGGGTGATGAGGGCCAGGGACACGAGGAGCGCCGGGGCGCCCGGTTTGATCTTCAAATCGGGGTCTCAATCGTCGGTCGGACCGGGGAGCGGGAAAGCCTCACCTCATGTGATCCCAGTGGTTCGGAGGCGGCTTCAGGGTCACGTTCTCTCCGTGGCCCGCCACGACCTGCCCCTGGTTGCGCAGGCTCTCGGACCCCTCCTTCCAGTATTCGCTGTGGCCGGAGACGTTGCTGCCGGTAGTCATCTGGTTCGCCCCGAACACCTCGTCGCTGGGGATCCGCCACGGACCGTCCCAGTCGGTGCCGCCGTGTCCGAAGCGGCCGATGTCCGGTACCGGGTCGCCGTCGGCCTCCTGGTTCCAGACGTGTCCCTTGGGCACGTCCAGCTGTTCCGCCTTCGGCACCTGGACGCCCGGGCTGCCCGCGGTGATGATGTCGTCCGCGTTCAGGTCGCCCTGCCGGGCCGCCGATCCGATGAGGGTCGTCCCGTACGAGTGGCCGATCGCAGTGCGGTGCGGCTCCGAGTCGCCGGTGTGCGAGGCGTCGAGGCCGTCCATGAACCGGTTGAAGGCCGGGGCCCCGTCGTTGGCGTAGTGGCTGAACGGCGAGTCCTTGACGATGTCCTGCGGGGCGTCGTAGCCGAGCCAGGTGATCGTGGAGACCGGCTTGCCGTCCGCCGCGTCGGTGGCCGTGCGCCAGACGTTCTCCATGCGCCCGATGTCCCCGCCGATGCTCCCCAGGTTCGAGGTCGTGCCCGGTACGTAGACGGCCTGGTGGACGGCCGTGTCCGGGTTGCCGTTGGCGACGATCGCGCGGCCGTTGCCCTCCGGGCTGAAGCCGAGCAGGTACGCCTCGGGCAGGTCGTTCAGCCCCGTCGAGTCGAACCGCTTCTGGATGCTCTCCATCCCGTGGAGGGAGGTCTCCAGGTGCCGGTACTCGTCGCCGTACTTCTTGTCCCACTCCATCCACTCGTCGGTGTGCACCTTGGAGGGGTACATGCCGGCGGTGATCCACGTCCACTCGTTGGCGGGCGGCTTGGGGATGCCGTTCAGCGTCGTCCGGTACGTGCCCCGCTTCTCGTCGAAGACTGCGCGGTTGGCCTCGTCGCGGGTCGTGGCGGGCAGGCCGTCGAGTCCGCCGACGGCGTCCGGGCGGAGCGAGACCCATGCCGCGCGCTGGTCCGCGTCGAGCCCCTTCCACCAGTCCGCGTTGGCCTGCGGGCTGCCGTCCTTCGGGGGCTGCGGCAGCGAGTCCAGGTAGTGCCGGCCCGCCCCGCTGACGCCCTGCGCGTCCTTCGCGACGTCCGCCCAGTCCTCGTCGGAGACGACCAGGTCGTCGTCCGCCTTGAGCGCCCGCAGCTGCGGCGCCCACTTCTGGTCCGCCTCGGTGGCCTCCCGCACCGCCTCCGCGATGCGGTTGGCGATGTCCTGGGCGAGCGCGTAGTTCGGGTTCGGGTCGAAGTTGCCCGCCTGCCGCTGGATCGCACGGGCCTGCTCGGACAGGGTGCCGCTCGCCGAGCCGGGCCCGGGCGGCGAACCGCCGGGGTTCTCGCCCGCCGCCGGATAGGACACCGAACCGTCGGCGCCCACCGTGAACTTCCGCTCGGCGGCCTCCGACAGCGCCTGCTCCAGCTTCTTCTGCGCGGGGCGCACGTCGGCCGCGAAGGCGTTCAGGGCGGTGCCCACCAGGCCGCACTCGACCTGGACGTAGTGGAAGTCCTTCGCCACCTCGCGCAGCTGGGTGACCGCGGCGTCGAGCGCCTTGCCCTTGAGGGCCTTCTGCATCTGGGCCGTGATCCGCTGCTCCAGCGCGTCCTTGGCCTGGCTCGCCATGTCACTGGCCGAGCGGTACCCGGTCGCCGCTTCCTCGAACTCGTGCGGCTTGAAGGTCTTCAGTGCCTCGATGTCCATGGCTCAGGTCACCTTTCCTGACCGCCGGTGGCCGGGGTGTCCTGGTACTGCTTCGCCAGCTCGGTGAAGAGGCCGTTGAGGTTGTCGTCGGTCAGGAACAGATCGTTGCCCGCCCGCTCCAGCTTGCCCTGCAGGGCGGTGCACCGGCCGGAGAGCGCCTCCAGGTACGTCTTCCAGCTCGCGTACACCTCGGACTGCGCGCCCGCGCTCTCCACCGCGCCCTTGGCGGCGAGGCCCGTCTGGCCGGTTTCGAGACCGGTCAGCGCCTTCTTCACGTCGCCGGCCAGGCCGCCGACCGCGGTGCCCGCCGCCGTCCACGCGGGCCTGGTGGACTGCACGTCAGCGTCCCCGCCACCACCACCGCCACCGCCGCCGTCCGCGGCGGGGACGCTGGCGAGCCGCATGCCGGGCTCACCCGAAGGGCCGCCCCTCAGACGCGCCCATTCCTCCTCGAACGAACCCACCCGGTTCCCCCTTGCATGTACCCGTCACAGGATTCCCGGGGGCAACCCTACGCAAGGACGTTCCCGGGGACGCCAGGAGGTGGCTCCGGCCCCGGGGGAGCGTCAGCGGGGCCGGCGTTCCATCAGCTCGTCGTAGACCGCCAGGACCTGCGCCACCGTGTCGTCCTCCGACGGCCAGGTCGCCGCCTGCGCCCGGCCCGCCGCGGCGAGTTCGGCGCGCCGGGCCGGGTCACCGAGCAGCCCGGCGACCGCCGCGGCCAGCGCGCCCCGGTCCCCGTACGGCACCAGCACCGCCGCGTCCCCGACCAGCTCGGGTACCCCGCCCACCGCCGTGGCCACCAGCGCCACCCCGGCCCGCAGCGCCTCCTGCGCGAGCAGCGAGCGGCCCTCCCAGCGGCTCGTCAGCACCGCGACGTCCGCCGCCGCGAGGAGCTCCGCCGCGTCCCGGCGCCGGCCCAGAAGCCGCACCGGCAGCGCCTCCAGCTCGATCCGCCGGGCCAGTTCCTCCCGCTGCGGCCCCTCCCCCGCGATCACCAGCAGCGGTACCGGGTCCAGTCCCCGCCACTCCCGCGCCGCGTCCAGCAGTACGGAGTAGCCCCGCCGCGGCACCAGACCGCCGACCGCGATCACCAGCGGCCGCTCCACCGCCCCGAGTTCCGCCCGTGCCTTCCCCGGATCCGCGGCGGTGGCCGCCGCCGGCCCCGGGGCGGCCACCGCCGCGAGCCGAGCGTCCCGCGCACCGCGCAGCCGCGCCAGGTCCACCTGGTCCGACGAGGACCCCAGGACCACCGCCGCCGCCCGCGCCACCCGCCGCTCCAGCAGCCGGCTCAGCCGCCCCAGCGCGCCCCCGGCCTCCGGGGCGCCGTGCCAGGACACCACCAGCGGCGCCCGGTGCCCGCGCAGCGCCAGCGAGGCCCGCAGCCCGGCCCGTACGCCGTGCGCGTGCACCACGTCCGCCCCGGCGCACGCCGCCCGCAGCGCGCTCACCGCGTCCGGCGCGAACGAGGCCCCGGCGCCGGTGAAGTCGTACTCCCCCTCCGCCTCGACGGGGGCGCACACCGTGACCCGCACCCCGCGCGCGGCGAGCCCGGTCGCGAGCGAGCGCACGTGCGTACCACTGCCCGCGCCGGCGCCGTCGAGCACTTGCACGGTGCGCAGCGGCGTCCGCCCGTACGGCGGGGCCTGGGCGGGTACCGGGACCGGGGAGCTGCTCACGGGCCGAAGCTCCTGGGTGGGTGAGGGAGGCAGAGACGACGCCCAGAATGCCAGTCCGCACGCGCGTTCCGGGACCATACGGGTGCGTATCCCGTACGAGATACCGCGAGACGCCCCCCAGCCTCACCCACAAGGACTACCCCGACCCACCCCGACGCCCTGTCAGAGGCCCTGTCAGAGGCCCCTGAGATCCTTGCCGTCGGCGAATGCGGTCCGGCGACTACCACGAGGGCGGATACGGGCGGATGGGCAGGAAGAAGCAGCGGCACCCCCGCCGGAGCGGAGCCGCGAAACCGATCGCGATCTACCACGACATGGCGGTGTACGAGGACTTCGAGCGCGCCGCGCAGCGCATCTTCCAGCTCGTCCGGGAAGTCCGGCGGCAGCACCCGGGGGTGCCCCGCATCCTCTTCCTCGACGTACAGGGACACCGCAATTCGGCGGGCGGCTACGACGACGACGCCTGGGAGCTGATGCAGGAGTTCACCCTCGGCTACCTGCTGCCGTTCCTCACCGAGGCCCGGACCCCGCTGATCCACGTGGAAAACCCGAACCAGAGCGACGACCTCCCCGAGTCGCTGGTGATCGGTCCCCCGGCCGACGGCAGCGGCGGGTACGGCTACGACCACGGCGCGCTGCCCCTGCGGCCGCGCGAGCACGAACCGGCCGAGCGCAGGTCCGCGCCCAGTGTCAAGGCCATAGCCGAGTACCTCGGCATGGAGGAGGCCTGCTGTCTCGTCTGCTGGGCCACTCCCGTCGAGCGCGCCCACGTCGTTCCCGCCTCGCTCGGCGGGTCCATGGACGTACGGAACTTCGCGCTGCTGTGCGCCGACCACCACCGGGAGGCGCCCGACGTGGCCGACGCGGAGAGCTTCTGGGCCTGGGTCGACTACGCCGAGCTGCGGGACAGCGGGTCCAAGTGGCTGCGGGCCACCGAGGAGCAGCAGGCGCGCCTGAGCGCGGCCGGCGTCCGGGTGGGCAGGCCCGCGCGCCCGGTCCGGACGTTCTTCGCCGAGGTCAAGGACGAGCTGCGGCGACTGTACGGCTGGTCCGACGAGGATTTCGCACGGGCGGACTGGCCCCGGCTCATGGAGGAGTTCCACGTGGTGCTCGACGCCGCCACGGGCCGCCACTTCTCGGTGGACAAGAAGGTGTCCACGCACGCCTGGGCGTACGACATCGCCCGCAAGCGCAGCACCGGTACGGCCCCCGACTGACGCCTACCGGGGGCCGGGGCTCGGTCACGCGTCCGCGCGGGCCGCCGCGAGGAGTTCTTCGGCGTGGGCGCGGGCGGTTTCCGAGTCCTCCTGGCCGGCCAGCATGCGGGAGAGTTCGCGGATGCGGTCCTCGCCCTCCAGGACGGTGACGCCGCTTCGGGTCACGGCCCCGTCGACGGTCTTCTCCACGAGGAGCTGCCGGTCGGCGAACGCGGCCACCTGTGGGAGGTGCGTGACGACCACGACCTGCGCCGACTTGGCCAGCTTCGCGAGCCGCCGCCCGACCTCGACCGCCGCCTTGCCGCCGACGCCCGCGTCGACCTCGTCGAAGAGGTACGTCGGCACCGGGTCGGAGCCCGCGAAGACGACCTCCACCGCCAGCATCACCCGGGAGAGCTCACCGCCCGAGGCGCCCTTGGCGATCGGCCGCGGCTGGGCACCCGGGTGCGGGGCCAGCAGCAGTTCGACCTCGTCGGCGCCCGAGGGGCCGTACGCCACGTCGCGGCCGCCGACCTCGACGCTTTCGGCGCCCTCGGCGGACTCGGTCTGGCGGATGTCGAAGGTGACCCGCGCGTGCGGCATCGCCAGCGAGGCCAGCTCCTGCGTCACGGCGGACGCGAACCGTGCGGCCGCCTCCACCCGGGCGTCGGTCAACGCCTGCGCCAGCTGGGAGAGTTCCTCGCGCAGCCCGTCGCGCTCGGCGGTGAGTTCGGTGATCCGCCCGTCGTCGCCGTCGAGTTCCAGCAGCCGCGCCGAACCCTGCTGGGCCCACTCCAGTACGGAGTCGATCGAATCGCCGTACTTGCGGGTCAGCTGCGTCAGCGCCGCCCGGCGCTCCTCCACCGCGGCGAGCCGCAGCGGATCGGCGTCCAGGTCGTCGGCGTACCCGGCCAGCTCCCCGGCCACGTCGCCGAGCAGGATGCCCAGCTCCCCGATCCGCTCGGCGAGAGCGCCGAGGGCCGGGTCGTGGGAGCGTACGGATTCCAGGGCCCGGTGGGCGCCCGCGACCAGGGTGTTCGCGTCGATGCCCTCGGGGTCCTCCGGATTGCCGGCCAGGGCCGCGTGCGCGAGCTGCGCCGCCGAGGCCAGCCCCTCCGCGTGCCCGAGCCGTTCGGCCTCGGCCGCGAGTTCGGTGTCCTCGCCGGCCAGCGGCTCCACGGCCGCGATCTCCTCCAGCCCGAAGCGCAGCAGGTCCGCCTCCTGGGCCCGCTCCCGGGCCCGGGTGGTGATCTCCTCCAGTTCGGCGGCGACCGCGCGCAGCCGCCTGTAGGCGCCCGCGTACTTCTCCAGGGGGACGGCGACGGCGTTCCCGGCGTACCGGTCGAGGGCCTGGCGCTGCCGGGCGGGCCGCAGCAGCCCCTGCTGGTCGGTCTGCCCGTGGACGGCGACCAGGTCGTCGGCGAGTTCGGCGAGCAGCCCGACGGGCACGGAGCGGCCGCCGACGTGGGCGCGCGAGCGCCCCTCGGCGGACACCGTCCGGCTGATCAGCAGGGCGCCGTCGTCAAGCTCGGCCCCGGCTTCCTCGGCGCGTACGGCGGCGGCCGCGTCGGGGCGCATGACGAGGCGGCCCTCCACGACGGCCGCCTTCGCGCCGATCCGCACCAGGGCCGGGTCGGCGCGGCCGCCGAGCAGCAGCCCGAGGCTGGTGACGACCATGGTCTTGCCCGCGCCGGTCTCGCCGGTCACCGCGGTGAAACCGGGCGACAGCTCGACCACCGCGTCGTCGATGACACCCAGCGACCGTATCCGCATCTCCTCAAGCACGGGACGACGATACCGAGGTTTCACCGGTGCCATGTGACGTCACCCTTGGAGAGTTTCCCGAACGGATGTGCTAATGCGGTGCCCCGCGCCACCCCGACACGGGCAGCGCGAACTTCGCGACGAGCCGGTCCGTGAAGGAGGCGTGGTGCAGCCGGGCGAGCCGTACCGGCACCGCGCCCCGGCGGACCTCCACCCGCGCGCCCGACGGCAGCTCCAGCGTCCGCCGCCCGTCGCACCACAGCACCCCGTGCGGGGTGCCGGTCTGCACCTCCACCGCCAGCACCGAGTCCGGCGAGGTCACCAGCGGCTTCGCGAACAGCGCGTGCGCGCTGATCGGAACCATCAGCAGCGCCTCCACCTCCGGCCAGACCACCGGCCCGCCCGCCGAGAAGGCGTACGCCGTCGAGCCCGTCGGCGTGGCGCAGACGATCCCGTCACAGCCGAACCCGGACACCGGGCGCCCGTCGACCTCCAGGACCACCTCCAGCATCCGCTCCGGGGACACCTTCTGGACGGCCGCCTCGTTCAGCGCCCAGTCCTGGTGGACGACGTCCCCGTTGGTCCGCACGATCACGTCGAGCGTCATCCGCTCCTCGACCTCGTACTCGCGCGTCACCACCCGGTCGACGACCTTGTCCAGGTCGTCCCGCTCCGCCTCGGCGAGGAACCCCACCCGGCCCAGGTTGACGCCGAGCATCGGCACCCCCGAGCCGCGCGCGAACTCCGCGCCGCGCAGCAGGGTGCCGTCCCCGCCCAGCACGATCAGCAGCTCACAGCCGTCGAACACCTCGGGCGTGCACTCGTCGACGAGCTCCACCTCGGGCGGCAGCGGCAGGTCCGCGGCCTCGTACCGCAGGACCCGCACCCCCAGCCCGCTGCGCAGCAGGCCCCGTACGACCAGCTCGGCGCTCCGGATGGCCGCCGGCCGCCCGGTGTGCGCGAGCAGGAAGACGGTTCGGCCCTCCGCGGCCCCCGCCTCCGGAGCTCGTTCCTCTGAAGCCCGTTCCCCCACAGAATCTGTCACTGAGGCCCCTCCGCCACTGCACGGTCAACTTCCGCCGGGTCGAGCGCCGGTGCCCCCGCCCTAAGCCACAGAAAGTACTCGACGTTGCCCGAGGGCCCCGGCAGCGGACTCGCCGTCACCCCGGCCACGCCCAGTCCCGACTTCCACGCCTGCGCCGCGACGTCCCGTACGGCCTCGGCCCGAAGCTCGGGGCTGCGGACCACTCCGCCGCTGCCCAGACGCTCCTTGCCGACCTCGAACTGCGGCTTGACCATCAGCACCAGGTCGGCGTCCGGGGCGCAGCAGCGCACCAGTGCGGGCAGGACGAGCCCGATGGAGATGAAGGACAGGTCTCCGACGACCAGGTCGGCCGGTACCCCGTCGATCAGCTCCACGGTGAGTTCGCGGACGTTCGTGCGGTCCTTGACGGTGACCCGCTCGTCGCTCTGCAGCGACCAGGCGAGCTGTCCGTAGCCGACGTCGACGGCGACGACGTGGGCCACGCCCGCGCGCAGCAGCACGTCGGTGAAGCCGCCCGTCGAGGCCCCGGCGTCCAGCGCCCGGCGGCCCTCGACGACGAGCCCCTGCGGCCGGAAGGCCGCGAGGGCGCCCGCCAGCTTGTGGCCGCCGCGCGAGACGTAGTCGGGGTCGCTGTCGTCCTTGAGGACCACGAGGGCCGCGCTGGTCTCGACCTGGGTGGCCGGCTTGGTCGCGGTGGCGCCGCCGACGGTCACCCGGCCCGCGGCGATCAGCTGGGCCGCGTGCTCGCGCGAGCGGGCCATGCTGCGGCGTACCAGTTCGGCGTCCAGGCGGCGTCGTGCCACTCCTGCCACGTTCGGTTCAGCTCCTGTTTTCGTACGGTCCGGGGACGGGCGGTGCGTCCAGCGCGGTCAGCGCGTCGCGCAGTCCCCCGTGCACATCCTCGTACACCTCGACGTGCCCGTCCGCCGTGAGGTGGTCGGCGTCGGCCAGCCGCTCCAGGCGCGCGTCCACCCCGGCGTGGCCGGTGGGGGTGCGTACGAGGCCCAGCGGCGCGGGCGCCGCGGGCGCCGCGAGGTCCTCGGGCCCCTCGGGGACGTCCGGAGCGGAGGCGGGCACTTCGTCGGTCATGCCCCGACGCTACCCCGTAGCGCGCCGCGACCACACACGGCTCTGCGGTACGGTCGTGATCACGATGGCTACGATCGAGGAGTGCCGCGAAGCACTCGACCAACTCTCCGGCAACCTGGCGCGGGCCGACGGCGACGTGCGCGGCGCGGCCGCGCTCGACCGCTCCCTGAGCTGCCACATCACCGACCTCGACCAGACCTTCACCGGCCGCCTCGAAGGCGGCCGGATCCGGGTCGACGCGGTCGCGCCCGGCCCGCCCGCCGCCAAGGCCGAGATCCGGCTGGCGATGACGGGCGACGACCTGGTGGCGATGGTGGCGGGCGAGCTGAAGTTCGCCAAGGCCTGGGCCTCCGGCCGGGTCAGGCTGGAGGCCGGCTTCCGCGACCTGCTGCGGCTCAAGAGCCTGCTCTGATCCCGCAGGCCGCGCAGACCCCGCAGGCCCCGCAAACCTCGCAGACCTCTTAGGCGGAGGTCCTCGCCCGGGCCTGCCGGGCCGCCGGGATCACCAGCGGGGTCCCCGTCTCGGGGTCGTCGATGACCTGGCAGCGCAGCCCGAACACCTTCTCCACCAGTTCCGCCGTGACCACCTCGGCCGGCGGCCCCTCGGCGATGACCTCGCCGCCCCGCAGCGCGATCAGGTGCGTGGCGTAGCGGGCGGCGTGGTTGAGGTCGTGCAGGACGGCGACCAGGGTCCGGCCCTGGTTCTCGTGCAGCTCGGCGCACAGGTCCAGCACGTCCAGCTGGTGCTGGATGTCCAGGTAGGTCGTGGGCTCGTCGAGCAGCAGCAGCGGCGTCTGCTGGGCGAGCGCCATCGCGATCCACACGCGCTGGCGCTGCCCGCCCGACAGCTCGTCCACGGCCCGGTCGGCGAGTTCGGCGACCCCGGTGGACGCCATCGACTCGTGGACGATCCGCTCGTCCTCCTGCGACCACTGGCGCAGCAGCCCCTGGTGCGGGTAGCGGCCGCGCGAGACCAGGTCGGAGACGGTGATGCCGTCCGGGGCGATCGAGGACTGCGGGAGCAGCCCGAGGGTCTTGGCGACCTTCTTCGCGGGCAGCGACCCGATGGCCTGCCCGTCCAGCAGCACCCGGCCGGCGGACGGCTTCAGCATCCGCGACAGGGCGCGCAGCAGCGTGGACTTGCCGCACGCGTTGGGGCCGACGATCACCGTGAAGGAGTTGTCGGGTATCTCCACCGAGAGGTTCTCGGCGATGACCCGCTGGTCGTAGCCGAGGGTCACGTTCTCCGCGGTCAGCCGCTGCACTTGGGTACTCCTAGGGTTGACGAGCCCGGCGGCCGATGCCGCCCCGCTCACGGTCGCGCTCATATCCGTCCCGCCTTGCGCTCGGTGACGAGCAGCCACAGCAGGTACACACCGCCGACGAGCCCCGTCACCACGCCCACCGGAAGCTGGTCGGCGCCGAAGGCCCGCTGTGAGGCCCAGTCGGACAGCATCAGCAGGACGGCGCCCATCAGGGCCGCGGTCAGCAGCCCCGCCCCGGGCGAGCGGGTCAGCCGCCGGGCCAGCTGCGGCGCGGCCAGCGCGACGAAGCTGATCGGCCCGGCCGCGGCGCTCGCCGCCGTGGTCAGCAGGATCCCCGCCACCATCAGCAGCAGCCTGGTCCGCTCCACCCGCACGCCCAGGGCGTGCGCGGCGTCGTCGCCCATCTCCATCATCCGCAGGGCCCGGCCCTGGCCGAGGACCAGCGGGAAGAGCACGGCGCAGGCCGCCAGCAGCGGCCACACCTGCCCCCAGTCCCGGCCGGCCAGCGAGCCGGTCAGCCAGACCATCGCCCGGGTGGCCTCGACGAGCTGGGCCTTCGTCAGGAGGTACTGGATCACCGCGACGAGCATCGCGGAGGCGCCGATGCCGACGAGCACCAGCCGGTAGCCGTTGATGCCCCGCTTGTACGCGAGCAGGTACACGGCGAGGCCGGCGATCAGGCCGCCGACCAGGGCCCCGAGCGCCACCTCGGTGGCGCCGCCCTTGAACACGATGATGACGACGAGCGCGCCGACCGCCGACCCGTACCCGAAGCCGAGCAGGTCCGGGGAGCCGAGCGGGTTGCGCGAGACGGACTGGAAGACGGCGCCGGACATCCCGAGCGAGGCGCCGACGAGCAGCGCGACCAGGACGCGCGGCAGCCGCAGGTCGTTGACGATGAAGTCGTTGGCGGGGGTGCCGTTGCCCAGCAGGGTCTGCACGACGTCCGCCGGGGCTATCTGGAAGTCGCCGGTCCCGATGAGTACGACGGCCAGCGCGAGCGCCGTGACGGCGAGCAGCAGCCCGACCGCGAGCGCGCGGCGTTCCAGACGCAGGGAGATCCCGCCGGGGATCCGCAGCGGCCGGGGCCCGGCGGGCCGGCCCGCCCGGAGTTTCGTGGGCACGGTCACAGCTGGGCCATCCTCTTGCGCCGAACCAGGTAGATGAAGACGGGGCCGCCGATGAGGGCGGTGACGATGCCGACCTGAAGTTCGGCGGGCCGGGTGACGATCCGTCCGACGACGTCGGCGCCGAGCAGCAGCCCGGGCGACAGGACCGCCGAGTAGGCGAGCACCCAGCGCATGTCCGGGCCGGTGAAGAACCGTACGAGGTGCGGGATCATCAGGCCGATGAACACGATCGGCCCGCACGCGGCGGTGGCCGCCCCGCACAGCAGGGTGATGGCGACCATGGCGCCGATCCGGGTCCGCGTCAGGTTGGCCCCGAGCGCCCGGGCGGTGTCGTCGCCCATGGCCATCGCGTTGAGCGGCCGGCCGAGCGCCAGCGCGAGGACCGCGCCGACCAGCAGGAACGGGGCCACCTGCGTGACGGTGTCCATGGTGGCCGAGGCCAGCGAACCGACCGTCCAGAAGCGGAGCTTGTCCAGCGCCTTGCTGTCCATCAGCTGGACGGCGTTGATGTAGCCGACCAGGGCAGCACTGGCAGCCGTACCCGCGAGGGCCAGCCGGACCGGGGTGGCGCTGCGGCTGCCGCCGAGGACGTACACGACGACGGAGACGACCCCGGCGCCGAGGAACGCCCACCAGACGAACTCGCTCAGGGAGTTCGCCCCGAGGAAGCTGATCGCCGACACGACGGCGGCCGCGGCGCCCGCGTTGACGCCGAGGATGCCGGGCTCGGCCAGCGGGTTGCGGGTCAGCGCCTGCATCACCGCGCCGGACAGGCCGAGGCCGAGCCCGACCAGCAGCCCGAGGATGGTGCGCGGCACCCGCAGGTCCCGCACCACCACGTCGGAGGTGGTTCCCGAGTAGTGGAAGAGGCCGTGCCAGACCTCGTCGAGCGGCATCTGCTTGGCGCCCACGGCGACGCTCGCCACCGCGATCAGGGCCAGCACCGCGAGGGCGGCCAGCAGGCCGACGGCGCGCGCGCCGTGGCGTGACCGGGTGGCAGCGGCTTGGGACGCCGCGCTCTGTTCTGGGGGACTCTCGACCAACACGGAAGTTAGGTTAGCCTACCCTGCCATCCGCAAGATCCCCCGGATGGGTAGTCACCACCCGGCCACCCGGCCTAAAGTGCCAGCCGGCCCAGCACCTCGCCCGCGTCCAGACCGCACGAGCCGTCCCCGGCCTGCGTCCAGGCCGCCGCGCACAGCGCCCGGAGCCCGTCCAGCGGATCCCCGCCCTCCCCGCGCAGCTCCAGCGCCCCGTCCGCCGCGACCGCCGTCCAGCCCCCGCAGCGGAACCCGGCCCCGTCGGCCTCGCCCTCGACCTCCGGCTGACCCGTGAGCAGCCCGCGCAGGTCCCGGTCCACGTACGTCGGCCGGTGCCTCGGCTCGGCGCGCAGCAGCTGCTCCGCGTCCGTCACCCCGGTCAGCACCAGCAGGGAATCCACCTCCCCGTTGAAGGCGCCCTCGATGTCGGTGTCCAGCCGGTCCCCCACCACCAGCGGCCGCTCCGCCCCGGTCCGCAGCACCGTCTCCCGGTGCATCGGCGGCTGCGGCTTCCCCGCCACCCGCGGCTCCGCGCCCGTGGCGATCCGTACGACCTCCACCGCCGCCCCGTTCCCCGGCGCGATCCCGCGGGCCGACGGAATCGTCAGGTCCGTGTTCGAGGCGAACCAGGGCACCCCGCGGTTGACCGCGTACGAGGCCTCCGCGAGCCGCGCCCACGCCAGTTCGGGCCCCCCGTACCCCTGCACCACCGCCGCGAGGCCCTCCTCGTCGGCCGACTCCACCGGCACGAGCCCGCGCTCGCGCAGCGCGACCCGCAGCCCCTCCCCGCCGATCAGCAGCACCTTCGAGCCCGCCGGCACCTGCTCCGCGATCATCCGCGACACCGCCTGCGCCGAGGTGATCACCTCACCGGCCTCGCTCGGGACGCCCAGCTCCGTCAGGTGCGCGGCCACCGCGTCCGGGGTCCGCAGCGCGTTGTTCGTGACGTACGCCAGGTGCATCCCGTCCGCCCGGGCCGCCACCAGCGAGTCCACCGCGTGCGCGATGGCCTCCCCGCCCGCGTACACGACCCCGTCGAGGTCGAGGAGAGCCGTGTCGTACGCCCGGTGCAGACTGCGCTCACTGCCCCCGGGACGGGTCCTGCTCTGCGAGGTCATCGAGCCCTCTCCTCATACAGTCGATCTTGTCTCATTTCCGTACTCCCCCGATCATCCCGCATGCCGAGAGGCGTCTTACGATGCACCAATGACCACTTCTGACCCTGCGGAGCACGGGCTGCGGCTGATCCCCTTCCCCGGACTGCGCTATGTACCGGAGCGTGTGGGCAGCCTCGCGGCCGTCACCTCCCCGCCGTACGACGTGGTCGTGCGCCCCGACGGAGTCGACTACCTCGAATCCGCGGACCCGCACAACATCGTCCGCCTGATCCTCCCCCAGGCCGACACCCCGGCGGCGCGCAACGACCAAGCCGCCCGCACCCTCCGCGACTGGCTCGCCGAGGGCGTCCTCAGCGCCGACGCCGAGCCCGCCCTCTACGTGTACGAGCAGCGCAGGGCCGGCCTCCTCCAGCGCGGCGTGGTCGGCGCCCTGGCCCTGTCCGACGCCGCCGCCGGCATCGTCCTGCCCCACGAGGACGTCATGCCCGACGTGGTCACCGACCGCGCCGGCCTGATGCGGGCCACCTCCGCCAACCTCGAACCCCTGCTGCTCACCTACCTCGGCGACGGACCCGACCAGGGCACCGCCGCGGTCGTCGAGCGCACCGCCCAGCGGCCGCCGCTGTTCTCCACCACCACCGAGGACGGCTTCCGCCACCGCCTCTGGGCCATCACCGACCCCGCCGACCTGGCCGCCGTCACCTCGGACCTCGGCCACCGTCAGGCCCTCATCGCCGACGGCCACCACCGCTGGGCGACGTACCTGCGCCTCCAGGAGGAGCACCAGTCCCCCACCGGCTGGGACTTCGGCCTTGTCCTGCTCGTCGACACCGCCCGCTACCCGCTCCAGGTCCGCGCCATCCACCGGATGCTGCGCCGCCTGCCGCTCGCCGAGGCCCTCGCCGCGCTCGACGGCTCCTTCCAGGTCCGCCCCGTAGACGGCCCGCTCCCGCTCGCCCTGGAGGTCCTCTCGGACGCCGTCGAGCGCGGCAACGCCTTCCTGCTGACCGGCGACGGCACCTTCCACCTGGTCACCGACCCCGACCCGGCCCTGATCGAGCGCACCGTCCGCCGCGACCGCCCCGAGGCCTGGCGCCGGCTGGACGCCACCGTGCTCCACGCGACGCTGCTCGACACGCTGTGGCACGTCCCGGACGCCCCCGAGCACATCGCCTACATCCACGACGCGGAAGCCACGGTCGCCATGGCCGAACGCCACGGCGGTACGGCGGTGCTGCTCCACCCCGTACGGGAGGCCGTGGTCCGCGACCTGGCCCGCCAGGGCGTCACCATGCCCCGGAAGTCGACCTCCTTCGGACCAAAACCAGCCACCGGGCTGGTCCTGCGCAGCATCGACTGAGACCCGGAAAACACGAAAGGGCGGCACCCCCCGGAGGGGGTGCCGCCCTTTCGTTCAGGCAGGCGCGGACTAGGCCTTGTCGTCGGCCCGGTCGTCGTCGAGGTCGGCGACGACCTCGTCGGTCACGTCGATGTCGGCCTCGGAGCCCTCGTCGAGGGGCTCGTACTCCTCGTCGTCCTCGTCGTAGTACTCGGCCTGGTCCGAGGCCCGCTCGGCGGCGGCGACCTCGGCGGCGTCCGCCTCGTCGTCGTCCTCGTCGACCTCGTCGGCCTCGTCCTCGTGCATCGCGTCGACGAACTCGACACCGTCCAGCTCGGCGAGCCGGTCGGAGGCGTCGGTCGCGCCGTCCTTGTCCGCTTCGAGGGTCTTGCCGAACCACTCGCGCGCCTCGTCCTCACGACCGGCCGCCAGCAGGGCGTCGGCGTAGGCGTAGCGCAGGCGCGCGGTCCACGGCTGGACGGAGCTGGAGGCCAGCTCCGGGCTCTGCAGGGTCACGATCGCGGCGTCGAGCTGACCCAGGTCGCGCCGGGCACCGGCGGCGACGAGACGCATCTCGACCTGGCCGGCCTTGTCCAGCTTCGCGACCTCGGGCTCGCCGGCCATGGTCAGCGCCCGCTCCGGACGGCCGAGGCCGCGCTCGCAGTCGGCCATGACGGGCCACAGCTCGACGGAACCGGTCATGCGCTTGGCGGCGCGGAACTCGGCGAGCGCCTCGCTGTACTTCTGCGTCGCGTACGCGGCGAAGCCGGCGGCCTCGCGGACGGCGGCGACACGGGAGGCCAGCCGCAGGGCGATGCGCGAGTACGCGTACGCCTGCTCGGGCTCCTCGTCGATCAGCCGGGCCACCATGACCAGGTTCTTCGAGACCTCCTCGGCCAGACCCTTGGGCAGGCTCAGGAGCTCCTGACGGACATCGGCGTCGATCTCGAAACCGGTGACGTCCTCGTCGATCGGAAGCCGCTTGACCGGGTCCCGGTCGCGGTCCGCGCGGAAGTCACGGTCGCCACTGCGGTCGTCACGCCCACCGCGGTACCCACCACGGTCATCACGACCGCCACGGAACCCACCACGGTCGCCGCCACGGTCGTCACGACGGGGGTAGGACGGGCGGTCGCCACCACGCTCGTCGCGGCCACCGCGGAACCCACCGCGGTCGTCATCACGACGGGGGTACGAGGGACGGTCGCCACCACGGTCATCGCGACGCGGGTACGACGGACGGTCGCCACCACGGTCATCACGACCGCCACGGAATCCACCACGGTCGTCATCACGACGGGGGTACGAAGGACGCTCGCCACCACGGTCGTCACGACGCGGGTAGGACGGACGGTCGCCACCACGCTCGTCACGGCCACCGCGGAACCCACCACGGTCGTCATCACGACGCGGGAAGCTCGGACGGTCCCCACCACGGTCATCGCGACGCGGGTAGGACGGACGGTCGCCACCACGGTCATCACGGCCACCACGGAACCCACCGCGGTCGTCATCACGACGGGGGTACGAGGGACGGTCCCCACCACGGTCGTCGCGACGGGGGTACGACGGACGGTCGCCACCACGCTCGTCACGGCCACGGAAACCGCCGCCACCACCGGAGGGACGACCACCACGGTCGTCATCGCGACGCGGGTACGAAGGACGCTCGCCACCACGGTCATCGCGACGCGGGTAGGACGGACGGTCGCCACCACGCTCGTCACGGCCACCGCGGAACCCACCACGGTCGTCATCACGACGCGGGAAGCTCGGGCGGTCCCCACCACGGTCGTCACGACGGAAACCGCCGCCACCACCGGAAGGACGGCCGCCACGGTCGTCATCGCGGCGCGGGTACGAGGGACGGTCGCCACCACGGTCATCGCGACCGCGGAAACCGCCGCCGCCACCGGAGGGACGGCCGCCACGGTCGTCATCACGACGGGGGTACGAGGGACGGTCGCCACCACGGTCGTCACGGCCACGGAAGCCGCCGCCGGAAGGACGGTCGCTGCCGGCAGGACGCCCGCCGCGGTCGTCACGGCGGAAGCCGCCGCCACCACCGGTCGGACGGCCACCGCGGTCGTCGCGACGGAAACCGCCACGGTCACCGCCACGGTCGTCACGACGGAAGCCGCCCCTGTCACCGCCGTCGTTGCGCCGAGGCTCGCGCTCCGGACGATCGTCGGGAGAGTTGGACATGGGTGTGACTCCTGTCTTCGGGGTACCGCTAGTCATTCTCGCGCAACCAACCCATGGCCGCGCTTCGGCGTAAAAAAGGTGAAAAACAAAAAGACCCTTGGTCCAGCGTTGAACGCTGGACCAAGGGTCCTTTGAAAGATTGTTCGGCGGCGTCCTACTCTCCCACAGGGTCCCCCCTGCAGTACCATCGGCGCTGAAAGGCTTAGCTTCCGGGTTCGGAATGTAACCGGGCGTTTCCCTAACGCTATGACCACCGAAACCCTATCGGTTTCGAGCGAACAAGCACACTTTGTAGTTATGTTCTAGCTCTAGAAACCAGCAACCGTTCGTTGCTTCAGAACTAACACAGTGGACGCGAGCAACTGAGGACAAGCCCTCGGCCTATTAG
>NZ_BMVE01000009.1:0-202108 GCF_014650555.1 Streptomyces goshikiensis
GTGAAGGACGAGGTCAAGCCGCAGGTCCACACGTGGAAGTTCCCCGACGGCAAGGTCCTGATCGTGCTGTCGGAGGGTCGCCTGCTGAACCTGGGCAATGCGACCGGTCACCCGTCGTTCGTGATGTCGAACTCGTTCGCGGACCAGACGCTGGCCCAGATCGAGCTGTTCACGAAGCCGGCGGAGTACCCGACCGATGTCTACGTGCTGCCCAAGCACCTCGACGAGAAGGTCGCGCGTCTCCACCTGGACGCCCTCGGCGTCAAGCTCACCACCCTCCGCCCGGAGCAGGCCTCCTACATCGGCGTGGACGTCGCAGGCCCCTACAAGCCGGACCACTACCGCTACTGACCGCGCGTTGGCCGCCCACCACGGAGAAGGAAGCCAGCCCATGTCCTCGGACACCGCCCGCGTCGCCGTCGTCGCCGGAGCTGACGAGGCGACCGGCCGCGAGATCGCCCGGCAGCTCGCCGGGCACGGCCTGGTCGTCTACCTCGGCGCCCCGGACACCGAGCGCGGCCGCGCCGCCGCGAGCGAACTGCGCGCCCGGGGAGCGGACGTACGCTTCCTGCACCTCGACGTCACCGACGAGGCGTCGGCCGAGTTCGCCGCCATGCGCCTGGACGCCGAGGTGGGGCGGCTGCACGTCCTGGTCAACCACGCCGGGAGCGCCCGCCCGCCGGGCGCTCCCGGCGGGACCCGGGCCGGGCAGGCGCGGCGGGCCTACGCCGACGAACTGCGCGGCAGCGCCGTCTCGGTGACCGTCACCGTCACCGACGGCGCCTGCGTCCCGGGAACGTCAGCAATCCCTGACATCGAATTGACAATCCCGTGAAGGCGCCTGACGAAAACCGGTCCATCGTCTCCGTACGCTGACCGCGTTCCCCTCACAGACTTCCCCGCACCGGTTCCACCCCTTCCCCTCCGCACCGGTGCGGGGATCGTGTGTGCCCGGGCCCGCCGCCCGGGCGTCCGTACACCGTTGCCCACCTGAGGAGTTCCATGTCCACCCGCCTTTTCACCTCGGAGTCCGTGACCGAGGGGCACCCCGACAAGATCGCCGACCAGATCAGCGACACCATCCTCGACGCCCTCCTCGCCCAGGACCCGACCTCCCGTGTGGCCGTGGAGACCCTCATCACCACCGGCCAGGTGCACATCGCGGGCGAGGTGACGACCACGGCGTACGCCCCGATCGCGCAGCTCGTCCGCGACAAGATCCTCGAAATCGGCTACGACTCGTCCGCCAAGGGCTTCGACGGCGCCTCCTGCGGCGTGTCCATCTCCATCGGCGCGCAGTCCCCGGACATCGCGCAGGGCGTCGACACCGCCTACGAGACCCGGGTCGAGGGCGATGAGGACGAGCTCGACAAGCAGGGCGCGGGCGACCAGGGCCTGATGTTCGGGTACGCGACCGACGAGACCCCCGAGCTGATGCCGCTGCCCATCCACCTGGCGCACCGGCTCTCGCGCCGGCTGTCCGAGGTCCGCAAGAGCGGGGCCGTCCCCTACCTGCGCCCCGACGGCAAGACGCAGGTCACCATCGCCTACGAGGGCGACAAGGCCGTCCGCCTCGACACGGTCGTCGTCTCCTCGCAGCACGCGGCGGACGTCGACCTGGAGAAGCTCCTCACCCCGGACGTCCGCGAACTCGTCGTCGAGCACGTGCTCAAGGAGCTTGCGAAGGACGGCATCAAGCTCGACACCGAGGGCTACCGCCTCCTCGTCAACCCGACCGGGCGTTTCGAGATCGGCGGCCCGATGGGTGACGCGGGTCTGACCGGCCGCAAGATCATCATCGACACCTACGGCGGCATGGCCCGTCACGGTGGCGGCGCCTTCTCCGGCAAGGACCCGTCCAAGGTGGACCGCAGCGCCGCCTACGCGATGCGCTGGGTCGCCAAGAACGTGGTCGCCGCCGGTCTCGCCTCGCGCTGCGAGGTCCAGGTCGCCTACGCGATCGGCAAGGCCGAGCCGGTGGGCCTGTTCGTCGAGACCTTCGGCACCGCCAAGGTCCAGGTCCAGAAGATCGAGGACGCCATCGGCCAGGTCTTCGACCTCCGCCCGGCCGCGATCATCCGCGACCTGGACCTGCTGCGCCCGATCTACGCCCAGACCGCCGCCTACGGCCACTTCGGCCGCGAGCTGCCGGACTTCACCTGGGAGCGCACCGACCGCGTGGACGCCCTGCGCCAGGCCGCCGGTCTCTGACACCCGCCCGCCGTACTCACAGGAGTTCCCCGTGCGCATCGCAGTGACCGGATCGATCGCCACCGACCATCTGATGGCCTACCCGGGCCGGTTCGTCGACCAGCTGATCGCCGATCAGCTGGACCGGGTCTCGCTGTCCTTCCTCGCGGACGACCTGGAGGTGCGCTACGGGGGAGTGGCGGCGAACATCGCCCTCGGCCTCTCCCGCCTCGGGATCACCTCCGTACTCGCCGGAGCGGCCGGCAAGGACTTCGGCGAGTACGGAACCTGGCTGGAGGACAACGGGGTCGACACCTCCAGCGTGCACCGGAGCGAAACCCTGCACACGGCGCGCTTCGTGTGCACCACCGACCTCGACCTCAACCAGATCGCCACCTTCTACGCGGGCGCCATGGCCGAGGCCGGCCGGATCACCCTGGCCTCGGTCCGGGAGCGGACCGGGGACCTGGGCCTGGCCGTGATCGCCCCCAACGACCCGGGGGCCATGCTCAGCCTCACCGAGGAGAGCCGGCGCCTGGGCATCCCCTTCGCCGCCGACCCCTCCCAGCAGCTGGCCCGCCTCGACGGACCGCAGACGCGCCTGCTGGTCGAAGGCGCCCGCTTCCTGTTCACCAACGAGTACGAGGCCGCCCTCCTCCAGGAACGCACCGGCTGGAGCATCGAGCAGGTCCTGGAGCGCACCGGCGTCTGGGTGATCACCCGAGGCGCGGCGGGCGCCGACATCGGCCGCTCCGGCGAACCGTGGCTGCACGTACCCGCCGTACCGGCCGAATCCGTTGCCGACCCCACCGGAGTCGGCGACGCCTTCCGCTCCGGATTCCTCGCCGCCGTCGCCTGGGGCCTGGACCACGAGCAGGCGGCCCGGCTCGGCTGCGCGCTCGCGACCGTCGTGCTCCAGGTCGTCGGCACCCAGACGTACAAACTCGCCCCCGCCGACCTCCTCATGAGCATCGAGCAGACGTACGGCACGGACGCCGCCCGTGCCTTCGCGCCGCACCTGATCGACTGAGACTCCAGCGGGACGTGGTGTCCTTGGCCGGTAGCCACCAGGCAACCGCCCCCCACGGAGGACCATGCGCACCACGCTCGCGGGCACCTTCCGCTCGCTGTCCGTCCGCAACTTCCGGCTCTTCGCGGCCGGACAGGTGCTGTCGGTCGGCGGGACCTGGATGATGGTCGTCGCCCAGGACTGGCTCGTCCTCGCCCTCACCGGGGACTCCGCCGCCGCCCTGGGCGCGGTCACCGCCCTGCAGTTCACCCCCGTGCTCCTGCTCACCCTGTACGGGGGCCGGCTCGCCGACCGGTACGACAAACGCATGCTGCTGACGGTCTGCAACCTGCTGTCCGGGGTCTGCGCCCTCGTCCTCGCCGCCCTGGTCCTGGCCGGGGCGGTCAGGCTGTGGCACGTCCTGCTGTTCGCGCTGTGCCTGGGCACCGTCAACGCCGCCGAGGTGCCGACGCGGATGGCCTTCGTCAGCGAGATGGTCGGCGCCGACCTGCTGCCCAACGCCTCCGCGCTGAGCGGCGTCTACTTCAACGTGGCCCGCGTCCTCGGCCCGGCGCTCGCGGGCGCGCTCATCGCGGCCTTCGACACCGGCCCGGTCATGGTCCTCAACGCCGTCAGCTACCTGGCCACCGTCGTCGCCCTGCGCATGATGCGCCCGGCGGAGCTGCGCCGGGCGCCCCGGGCCGGGCGGGGGAGCGTCGGCGACGGACTGCGCTACGTCCGGACCCGCCCCGACCTGATGCTGTCGCTGGGCCTCGTACTGGCCCTCGGGATGTTCGGGTTCAACTTCCAGCTCACCCTGCCGCTGCTCGCCAAGACCGTCTTCCACGCCGACGCCGCCTCGTTCGGCCTGCTCACCACCGCCTTCGCGGCCGGCTCGCTGCTCGCCGCCCTCGCCACCACCGGCCGCCGGGGACGCCCCTCCAGCCGTGTCGTCACCGGATCCGCGCTCGCCTTCGGGGCGCTGGAGACGCTGGCCGGCTGGGCCCCGACGTACGGCGCGGCGGTCGCCCTGACCGGGCTGACCGGTTTCGCGACGATCTACTTCGCGCAGGCCGCCAACCACCGGATCCAGCTGGGCAGCGACCCGCGCTACCGGGGGCGGGTGCTCGCCCTCTACACCCTGATCCTCCAGGGCTCCACCCCGCTGGGCGCCCTCGCCGTCGGCTGGCTCGCCGTGCACCACGGAGCGCGCAGCGCGCTGTACGTCGGCGGGCTCGTCTCCCTGGGCGCGGCCGCCTGCGTCCTCCTGGTGGAACGCGCCCGCCCGGCGGACGGTACCGGGCCGCCCCCACGACGGCCCGGCACCGGCGCCCGGACGGGAAGCGGCTAGCCCGCCGTCGTCAGCGGGGCCGGGGCGGTGCCGCTGACCAGGAGGGCGAGGAGGACCGCCGCCGCCTCGTTCTGCAGGACCCGGGCCGCCTGGCGCAGCCGGCGCGGGTCCGGGCCCGGCAGGGACAGCGCCACGCACTCCGCGTTCGGGCCGGAGGTCAGCGGGACCGCCGCGCACACCGTGCCGATGGCGTACTCCTGGAGGTCCAGCAGCGGGGCGTTGGGCCGCCGGTCGTCGAGCTGGCGGAACAGCGCCTGCTCGCTGGCCAGGGTGTGCTCGGTGAGGCGGTCCGCCCGGTGCCGCGCCAGGTGGTCCTTGCGGCCGTCGTGGTCCAGCTGGGTCAGCAGCGCCTTGCCGACCGCCGAGGCGTGCGCGGCCGCGCGGAAGTCGACCCACTCCTCCACCACCGGCGCGGTGGGCCCGTCGGCGTACTGGGTGATGGACACCTCGCCGTCGCAGTAGCGCCCCACGTACACCGCCGCGCCGACGGCGTCGCGCACGAAGGCCAGCGTCTGCGGCAACTGCCCCGGCCCGCCCGCGCCCGAGACCCCCGTGAGCACGAGCGCCGCCCCCGCGACGTACGCCCCGGGGCCGACGGGGGTCGCCAGGTTCGTCCGTACGAGATGCTCCATGACCCGCGCCAGCATCAGCTGCGGGAGCTTGGTCTCCCGGGCGATCTGCGCCAGGCTGACGCCGCCCGTATGGCGGTTGACGACCTCCAGCACGCGCAGCGCCTGGTGTACGGAGGCCAGCGCGGTCGGGGCCCGCCCGCCCAGCACGCGCCGCCGGGCGTGCGTCAGGTGCGCGGGCCGCAGCGACGCCCACGGGTTCGCCTCCTGCGTCAGCCGGAACGGATTGAGCCGCGCGCACCGGGCCAGGGCGATGGCCAGCTGGGCGCTGGTGGTGAAGACCTCGCCGAGGTCCGGGTCCTCCTCAGGGACCAGCGCGGTGACCGCCCGCCGCAGCATCACCGGCAGCTGCCGCGCCGAGCGGGAGTCGGCGGGCGGCGGCGGGCCGACGGCGGTGAGGTCCTGCGTGGTGATGGGCGGAGAGGTCCAGATGACCGAGGCCCCCAGCGGAGCCTCCAGCTCGCTCGGGAACGCCGGCAGCACCGGAAGCCCCTCGTCCAGGGGCAGTTCGCCGGCCTGCCGCTTCCAGTGCCGGGCCGTGGAGACCTCGGCGCGCGAGAGGTGCAGCAGGTACAGGGCGACGGCGGCGGTACGGGAGCCGGCGCCGGCCGCGTACTGGAACCAGAACTGCGCGCCCTCCATCCGGCCGACCAGGTGCAGCAGGCAGCCGAACAGCAGCGCGGACTCCTGGCTGTGCGGCCAGTCCCGCGCCTGGAGCGCGTGCTCGGTGAACCGGTCGCTGTCGACGAGCGCCCGGGTCAGCGCGTCCAGGGCCCGTACGGCGCGTACGTGGCAGGCCGCGTCCAGCAACAGCTGCCGGTCGGCGGCGGCCGAGAGGGGGGACCGCGGGGGCGCCGGCAGCTGCCGGCGGGTCCGCGTACTGCGGGTGCGGCGGCGCGCGGCGAGGGCGCGGATCCGGTCGGCCACGACCCGGCGCGCGACCCTGCGCCGGGCCGCGTCCTCGTCGTAGCCGGCGTACTCGTCGCCGAGGACCTCCGCGTCACGCAGGGCCTCCGCCACCTCCCACAGCACGGCGTCACGGTCGCGGGGGCTGTCGGTCACTGGTCCTTCTCCTCTCCGGGAGCCACGTCCAGCCCGATCTTTCGGGCCAGGGTCCGGCGGGCGCCCCGGATGTGGGAGCGGACGGTCGCCGGGGAGATCCCCATCAGCTGCGCGACCGTCTCGCCCTCCAGTCCCTCCAGGAACGTCAGCAGGACGACGTCGTAATGCCGCTCCGGCAGCTCGGCGATCGCCGCGTACAGCCCGAGCTTGGACTCCAGGAGCTCCAGCCGCTTGCGCGAGGTGCGGCGCAGCGCCGCGAACCAGGCCGTCTCCACCATGGCCACCGGCCGGTCCAGCACCGCGAGCCACCGCTCGACGTGCTCGCGCAGCACGGCCCACGCGAAGGCGTGCAGGTTCTCCTCGCGCAGCGCCTGCGGCCAGACCTTCAGCAGGAAGGTGAACACGTCGTCCACGACGGCGACCGCCCCCTGCCGGCCGCCCAGCTGGAGGTGCGCGTAGCGCAGGTACGCGCTGTGGTGCTGGGAGTGGAAGGCCACGTACTCCACGGGCAGGACTCCGGCCAGCTCACTGGAGACCGCCCGGTCCCCGGACGAGTCGAACTCGCCTTCACACATGCGTTCACCCACGGCTGGTCATCGGCGTCGCCGCCCCCGAGGGGCGGCCTGCATCTTCGTCACGGCGGCCACGCGTCGCGGGCGCTATCAGGACGGAGGCGGCGTTCTCGACACGATTCACGTCGGCGCGAATCCTTCCGGTGTTGTGTGCGGTAGCCGAATGTGGGCCTGTCCCCCGGCCCTTCGGCAGGAGAAACCGAAGGACCCACACACACCAGCCAAGCCCCCGGACCCCCCGAATGTGCACGCCCACCCACGACAATCTCGGGCATCGGGCGCATCCGGCTCCCCGCGCGCCCTCCCGCGCCCGCGTACGCCGGGCTCTCTTCCGACGAATGCCGGGCCCCGCCGGCTACTGCGGGAGGAGGCGCGCCAGGTGGGTGTGGAGGACGTCCTCGGCTTCCCGGGGGGTGAGGTGGCCGATGAGGACGTGCGTGGTGAGGCCGTCGGCGAGGGCGAGCAGGGCGCGGGCCTCGCGCCGCGGGTCGAGGGGCGCGGCGCGGCCGGTGTCCGCGCGGGCCCCGGCGGCGGCGCCGGTGTCCGCGCAGGCCTCCTCGATGAGGCGGGCGAACGACTCCTGCAGGACGGCGTAGTTGGCCTGGACGGTGCGGGCCAGCACCTCGCTGACGGCCGCCTGCGCCACGAAGGCGAGCCAGACCCTGGCCTCGGCGCGGTGCTCCTCCCGCAGCAGCGCGACCTCCGTGGCCGCGTGCCCCAGGGCGGTGCCGGCCGACTGGGCCGGGCTCCTGACCAGGCGGGCCCGTACGCGCGCGCCGATCCGCTCGCCGATGTGCCCGAGGGCGAACACCAGCATCTCCTCCTTGGTGCGGAAGCAGCGCTGGACGGCGCCCATCGACACCTCGGCGCGGGCGGCGACATCGCGCAGGGTCACGCCCTCCAGCCCGCGCTCGTCGGCGAGTTCGCAGACGGCGTCGGCGATCCGGCGGCGCCGCTCCGCGTGGTCCACCTGTCGGGGCATGCCCGGCCGCCTCTCGTCGGAGTCCTGGGTCACGCACTTTATCCGATGCGCTCGTATCGGTTCTTGGGGTACGGTCTGGACGTTCCGATGCGCTCGCATCGGAACGGGGTCCGGAACGGACACGCGTACGGGAGAAGGAGGGGCGTCATGCGGGACGACCTGTGGAGGATGCCGGCCACCGCGCAGGCGGAAGCGGTGCGCGCGGGGGAGGTGTCCGCCGTCGAGCTGGTCGAAAGTCACCTGGAGCGCATCGACGAGGTCAACCCGCGGATCAACGCGGTCACCCAGCTCTTCGCCGACCGGGCGCGCGGGGCCGCGGCGCTGACGGACCGCCGGCGCGCCGCCGGGCAGCCCCTCGGGCCGCTCGCGGGCGTGCCGTTCACGGTGAAGGAGAGCACCGCCGTCGAAGGCACGGCGACCACCTTGGGCGTGGAGCGCTTCCGCGGCCTCCTCGCACCGGCCGACGCGCCCCCGGTGGCCCGGCTGCGCGCGGCCGGAGCCGTGCCCATCGGGCACAGCAACATCCCCACCCTGATCCTCGCCGGGATGCACACGCGCAGCGAACTGTTCGGCGACACCGTCAACCCGTGGGACCCGGGCCGCACCCCCGGCGGCTCCAGCGGCGGCGACGGGGCCGCCGTCGCCACCGGCATGGCCGCGCTCGGGCTCGGCAACGACTCCGGCGGATCGGTGCGCATCCCCGCCCAGTTCTGCGGCGTGGCCGGGCTGAAGCCGACCAGCGGGCGGTTCCCGGCGGACCACCGCGTCCTCGGCCCGGACGACCCCGGCCCCGCGTCCCAGTTCCTCGTCACCGACGGCCCGCTGGCCCGTACCGTCGCCGACCTCCGCCTCGCGTACGAGGTCCTGGTGGGCACCGACCCGCGGGACCCCCGGGCCGTACCGGTGCCCGCCTACGGGGAGCCGCTCCCCGGGCCGGTCAAGGTCGCCGTCGTGGCGGACCCCGGCGGGCACGGCGTCCACCCCGCGATCCGCGCGGCCGTCGAGGCCGCCGCCGAGGCGCTGCGGGACGCCGGGTACGACGTACGGGAGGTGCCCGACGTCCCGCGACTGGACGAGGCCCTGGAGGCGTACGGCCGGATCACCGTGACCGAGTTCGCCCCGACCTGGCCGGTGGTGCGCGGCCTGCTCGGCGAGGGCGGGGACCGCTACATCGCGATGGCCATGGAGCGCACCCCGCCCGCGAACGCCGACGAGCTCGTGAAGCTGATGGGCACCTGGCTGAACATCCGCCGCTCGTGGGCCGAGTTCCTCGACGCGTACCCCCTGCTGCTCGGCCCGGTCTTCACCGAACCCCCGGTCGAACCGGGTCTGGAGTCCCGCGACCGGGCGGGGCGCGACCGGGTCGCCACGGCCATGCGCCTGTGCACGGTGACCAGCTTCGTCGGCGTGCCCTCGGTGGCCGTCCCGACCGGGGTGGCCGGCGGGCTGCCGTCCGGGGTCCAGATCGTGGGGCGCGCGTTCCGCGAGGACCTGTGCCTGGCGGCGGCCCGGGCCGTCGAGGACCGGCTCGGGGTCCTCACCCCGATCGACCCGCGCGCGGCGGCCGGGGCCGGGGCCGGCTGACCCCGGTCCGGCGGTCGACCACCTCGACGGACAGGTGCGGCCAGCTCCCGGCCCACGCCGCCGTCGTCCCGGCGGCGGCCGGTGCGCCCGGCCCGGCCGGTCCGTCCGGCGCGGGCAGGGGCTCCGCGGGGCGGAAGTGGACGAGCGTCCCGGTCGTGCCGTCGTCGGCGACCGGTGTCAGGCCGGTCACGGGCACCCCGTACTCGTAGCGCTGGGTCCAGGCCCCGCCCGCGCGGCGGTTGGTGTGGACGAGCCAGGCGCTGAGCGCGGCGACGACGGACATGCCGCGGCGCGGGTGGCCGTCGGGGAGCGGCGGTGGCTCGGGGTGGTCGAAGAACCGGAGGTCCTTCGTCGCCATCACCGGCTTCCTCACCGCCCGGCCGGCGTCGTCGAAGCGGGTGTCGGTGCCCCGGCCGTCGTCCGCGACCGACACCGAGCCGTCGGCGTGGAGGGTGACGGTACAGCGCCCCCCGCCCCTCGACTCCGCCTCGTCGGCCGCGTAGGCGACGACTTCGAGGACCAGGTGCCGCAGCCCGCCGGGGGCGAACGCCGCGGCGTCGTCGCGGATGCGGGAGAGGTGGCCGGTGTCGACGCCGGCCGCCCAGTCGTGCGTCGTGTTGCGCCACGCGGCTGCCGCCGGCACCTCGATGTGACCCGCGCCGTCCGCGTCGTCCATGTGGTCCCCCCTTGGTCCCGGTGCCTCGATTCTACCCATCATGGAGGGGAAACCCCAGGTCAAAGCGGGTCCCAGCTGGCCGGAACGGGTCAGGAGACTCCGTACCACTGGCTGGCCCAGCCGGTGTTGATCGTGCTCGTCGACTGCTCCGCGAGGTTCACGGTGGCCGGCAGGGAGGTCTGGCCCGTCAGGATCGTGCTGTAGCGGAGGTTCGGCGGGGTCAGGCCCGCGTTGACCGAGATCCCGGCGCCGGTGGCCTTGAGGGTGAGGGCGTTGGTGGTCCATTCGCCGTTGAGGAGGAGGGCCACGAAGTAGGTGCCGGGGGCGGCGGTGAACGGCTTGGCGAGCGGCAGCGGCTTGGCGACCGCCTCGGTCATCAGCTGCGGCGAGACGTCCGCCGTCGAGGCGCGCAGGGTGCCCTGGGCGTCGTAGACGCCGAGTTGGCAGTCGGCGAGCTTGGCGTTCGGGTCGACGCCGGCCAGCCCCAGCCAGATGTTGGACCAGGTGATCTGCTCGCGCAGCACGATCCGCACCAGGGTGACGCGGCCCCCGACCCCTGCGGCGGACTGGGCGGTGACGTGCCCCGCGTCGTTCGGGTCGCCCGTCCACGCCAGCAGGTTCTGGTCCTGCGGCCGGGGCCCCTCGTACCCGGAGCCGCCACCCCGCGCGGGCGCCGCCGGGGCGGAGGCGGGGGAGCCGCTGCCCTTCCCCTGCGGCCCGTCGCCGGACGAGGCGGTGCAGCCGGCCAGCGCGAGCGCGGCCGCGAGCGCCACGGCGACGCCCCGGCCGGCCGCGGCGGTGGTGGTACGGGTACGGGTACGGGTGCGCATGGTCCCCCCATGTGATGCGGATCTGCCAAAGGGGCCATGGTCACACGCGCCCCTCCCACCCCCGGCGCCGGGCCGTCCGGCGGGCGCCGCCCGGGGTCAGCCCGCAATCAGCCCGGGGGCGGGTTCTGTTCCGTCCAGATGATCTTGCCTTCGGGGGTGTAACGGGTGCCCCAGGCCTGGGCGAGCTGGGCGACGATGAACAGCCCGCGGCCGCCCTCGTCGGCGACGCTCGCGTGGCGCAGCCGCGGGGTGGACGCGCTGCCGTCCCGGACCTCGCAGGTGAGCGCCCGGTCGTTGATGACGCGCAGCTCCAGCGGCGGGCTCCCGTAGCGCACCGCGTTGGTGACCAGCTCGCTGACGATGAGTTCGGTGTCGTGGGCCGTCTCCCGCTCCACCCCCCAGTCGGCCAGCCGGTCGCGGACCAGGCGCCGGGCGGTGGCGACGACCGTCGGGGTGTCCGGGAGCTGCCAGACGCCCACCCGGTCGGCGGGGAAGGGGTGGGTCCGGACGAGCAGCAGCGCGGTCGGGCCGGGCTCCGCGGAGCCGGCGAGCGCGTACAGGACGTCGTCGCGCAGGTCCTCCAGCGGGCGGCCGCGGTGCTGCTCGGCCAGCCGCCGCAGCGCGTCCGCGTCGCCGGACGCGACCAGGGCCGGCAGCGGGGTGTCGGAGAGGATCAGCAGACTGTCCTCGGGGACCGTGAAGGCCGTCGCGGCGAAGGGCGTCTTGTCCTCGCTGCCCAGCAGGGACCCGGCCGGCACGTTGCGGACCTCGGTGCTCCCGTCGGCGTGGACGACGACCAGGCTCGGGGAGCCGGCCCCCGCGACCGTGCAGGTGAGGGTCAGCGGATCGTAGACGGCGTACGCGAAGCGCGCGGCGAGCGCCTGCCGGTGCAGGGGGTCGGCGGTCGGCAGGGTGGCCCGCTCGGCCGCCAGGAACGTCGCCGTGTCGTTCAGCCGCGCGAGGAGCTCGTCGGGCTCCACGTCGAACGCCGCCAGCGAACGGACGACCGTACGCAACTGCCCCATCACGGCGGCGGCGTGCAGCCCCCGGCCGACGACCCCGCCCACCGCCAGGCCCGTCCGGGCCCCGGACAGCGGGATGGTGTCGTACCACTGCCCGCCGCTGTCGGGGGGCAGCAGCAGGGGCGTCGTCTCCAGCGCGGGGTGCGAGCTGGGACGCCGGGGGAGCAGCTGGCGCTGGACGGTCGCCGCGATGGTGTGCTCGCGCGTGTAGCGGCGGGCGTTGTCGATGGACAGCGCCGTGTGGTCGGCCACCTGGAGCAGCAGGCTGACGTCGTCCTCGTCGTACGGTTCGCCCTGCCGCGTCCGGTAGAGGCTGATCAGGCCCAGCACGGTGTCCCGCACGGTCAGCGGCGCCGTGATCAGGGTGTGGGCCCCCGCCGCGCGGATCGCCCGCGCGCGGGCCGGGTCCGCCGCCAGCCACGGCAGGTCCTCGTCCAGGGACGCGACCGCCCGGGGCCGCAGGTCGGAGAGCGCCTGCGTGTACGGGGTGGGACCGGGCAGCGCCCGTACGTCGCCCAGCGGATGCGCCTGCGGGGCATCGGCGTCGGTGCCGCCGCCCGCCGCGCTGCGGAAGGCCGCGCGGCGCAGCGGAACGTCCCGCGGCAGGGGAGCGAGCGGAGGATGGTCACCCCGCAGCACGGCGTCGACCACCTCGACGACCGCGATGTCGGCCACGCGCGGCACCAGGACGTCCACGAGCTCCTGGCAGGTCTCCAGCACGTCGAGCGTGCGCCCCACGTGCTCGCGGGTCATCTCCAGCACCACCTCGCGGGCCCGGCTCTCCTCCCGCTCGGTGACCTCGACCACGGCCACCGCGAGGCCGAGCACGTCCCCGGACGGCGTCTCCAGACGGAAGACGGAGATCTCGTGGAAGTACTGGTGGCCGGGATCGCCGCGGCGGTGCGCCCGTACGATGTGTGCCACCAAGGGCACGCCGCTGTCCAGCACTCCCCGGACGAGCGCCATCACCTCGTCGGCGTCGAGCAGTCCGTACACCTCGTCCACACGGTGTCCGACGACGTCCTCGACCGGTACGTCCCGCATGGCGGGGGTGGCGGTGTTGACGCGGACGACCCGCAGGTCGGTGTCCAGCAGGTGCAGGCCCACGAGGGACTGGCTGAACAGGGCGTCCAGCATCGCGGCCCCTGGCCCGTCCAGGGGCGCGGTCGGCTCGCTCTGGGCCACCGGAACCACCCTTGCCGCTCGGATCCGCGGCGGGCCTTCCGCAGCGCCCGCCACCGCCTGTATTACCCCATACCCGGGCGAAAGTGGCAGGTTCGGCTCGCGGGGCTCGTGCCCGGTCCGCCGAAGGGGCTGCCGGGGACCTTCCGATCCCTCATGTCCCTCACGAGGACGTACGGGCGAAGGCGCGCCGGTACGAGCGGGGCGGCACCCCCCGCCGCCGTACGAACTGCTCGCGCAGCACGGCCGCGCTCCCGTACCCGACCAGGCGGGCGATCTCCTCGACCGGGAGCCCCGTGGTCTCCAGCAGCTCCTCGGCCCGGCTCAGCCGCAGGCTCCGCAGCCAGGCGTGCGGGGTGGTGCCGGTCGCGGCGGTGAAACGACGGGCGAAGGAACGTTTGCTCATCATGGCGCGCCGGGCCAGCTCCGTGACGGGCAGCGGCTCGTGGAGGTGCTCGCGCGCCCAGTCCAGGACCTCGGCCAGCCGGTCGTCCCGGCCGTCCTCGGGGACCGGCGCGGACAGGTACTGGGCCTGCCCGCCCTCGCGGTGGGACGGCAGCACCATGTCCCGGGCGACGGCGTTGGCCAGCGCGGCGCCGTGCTCCCGCCGCAGCAGGTGCAGGCACAGGTCGAAGCCCGCGGCGGCCCCCGCGCCCGTGACGACGCTCCCCTCGTCGACGTAGAGGGCGTCGGGTTCGACCGTGACGTCCGGGTGGCGGCCGGCCAGCAGCTCCGCGAACCGCCAGTGGGTCGTGGCGCGCCGGCCGGAGAGCAGGCCGGCGGCGGCGAGCGCGAACGTACCGACGCAGTGCGCGGCGACGACGGCGCCGCGCGCGTGCGCGGCCCTCAGCGCGTCGAGGACGGCGGGGGCGGGCGGTGTGCGGAAACCGGCCCCCGGCAGGGCGATCAGCAGGTCGGCGGAGGCGAGCCGGTCCAGCCCGTGGGTGATGGCGAGCGGCACCCCGCAGTCCGTGGGCACGGGGCCGGGCCGGTCGGCGCACAGGGCGAAGTCGAACCCGGGCACCTCCGCCCCGTGGGGCCCGAACACCTCGGCGACGATGCCGACGGCGAGCATGCCGGCGCCGGCCGGGACGTACGCGGCGACGGACGCGAAGGGCGGGGCGGCGGCGGGAATCGGAGCGGCCGTCGCGGCAGGCAGCAGGTCGGGTATCGGGGCGGACATCGCAGCAGTCTGGCACGGGACGGCACGAATCCTGCGATCAGGGGCAGATGTGCCACTCGTGAAGTGCCGCTCCCCTCACCAGAATTGAGGGCATGACAGACGCACCGGCCGGCCGCAGCGCCGCCTACACCATCCTGACCACCGGCTACACGGGCTCCACCGGCCCCGGGGTCGCCGCCACCGTCTCCTACGTGTCCGACGCCGGCCGGCACCTGATCTTCGACCCGGGCATGGTGGCGAGCCACGACGACATCCTCGGCCCGCTCGCGGAACTGGGCCTGGGCCCCGACGACATCACCGACGTGGTGCTCAGCCACCACCACCCGGACAACACCATGAACGCGGGCCTGTTCGGACGGGCCCGGGTCCACGACCACCGGGTGGAGTACGCGGGCGACCACTGGACCAACCGGGACGCCGAGGGGTACGAACTCACCCCGTCGCTCCGGCTGATCCGCACCCCGGGCCACAGCCCGGAGGACATCACGCTGCTGGCCGGGACGGACTCGGGCGTGGTCGCCTTCGCCGGCGACCTGTGGTGGCACGCGGACGGCCCGGCCGACGACCCCGTCGCCCCCGACCGCGACCTCCTGCGCGCCTCCCGCGAGCGGGTGCTCGCCGCCGCGGACCTGATCGTCCCTGGCCACGGCGGCCCGTTCACGCCCACCGACAGCACTCCGCGCTAGGCGCTGTGCATACTGCTGGACATGACGTCCACGCTCGCCCAGCGCATCCACCTGATGATCACCTTCGTGCTGGTGGTGTGCGGGACGGTGGGCGGCGGCTGCCTCGGCGCGCTCTGGGGCGGCTGGATCACGGCCCTGGTCGCCGCGGCCGCGGCCGGACTGGGCGCGGGGGCCGGCTCGTTCCTCGCCCGGCGGCAGGTGCTGGCCTTCCTGCGGCCGGACGCCACCGCCGCCGACCGCGGCGACGGGTACGCGCAGGGCATCGCCGACGCGGTCCTCGTCGGCATCGCGACCTACCAGGCGGCGGCCTTCCCGCTCACCCCGGACGGGGTGAGCGACGAGGAGCGCGACGCCCGTCGCACCGTCGCCTACCGGATCGCCGCTCACGAGGGCCTGCCCCTGCCGGTACGGGTCTCCGCGGCGGCCGCGCTGGAGGCCATCGACGAGGGCCACGACACCGAGAGCGCCCACTCGGCGATGAAGGCGCTGTCCCTCTCGGTGTACGAACACCGCACGGCCCGCTGACAGGCCCTAGGGCTCGCGGCCCGCCGGGATCTGGTCCAGGGCCCAGCGGGCCCACTCCCGCTTCATCGCGCTGCCCCGGAGGCCGTACTCCAGCACCAGGCGCCCGGAGACGGACAGCCGGTCACCCGTCCACTCGCGCGAGCCGAGGAGCTTCTCCAGCTCCGCGATCTGCTCGTCCTCCTCCTCCGCGATCCGCGCGAGCTGCTCGCGCGCCTGCGCGGAGGGCAGCAGGCCGAGGAAGAACACCCGCAGCATCCATTCGCTGCGCAGCGGCTGCGGCTGGGCGGGCGTGGTCAGCCAGCGCTGGAGTTCGGCGCGCCCTTCGGGGCGGAGCGAGTACTCCTTGCGGCCCCGGGGGCCTTCGGCGGAGACGTCGACGAGGCCGGCGTCCGTCATCCGGGTCAGTTCCCCGTAGACCTGACTCTGGGTGGCGCGCCAGACGTTGGCGAGCGTGGTGTCGAACAGCTTCATCAGGTCGTAGCCGCTGGACGGCCGGTCGGACAGCAGCCCGAGGAGTGCGTGGCGAAGGCTCATGGTCACCACCCTACCCCTGACCTTCCACTCTTGACAGGTCGAGAAAGGAGGTTCTAAGTTCGACCTGTCAACATTGGAATGTCATGGCGAGGGACACCCCGCCCCTCCGGAAAGAGACGGCGAAGACATGAAGTCGAACCCCCTCCTCAGCCTGGCCCCGTGGATCGTCTTCACCCTGGCCGCCGGCAACGGCGTCGCCGCCCAGTGGTCCGCCGCCCTGGCCGCCCTCGTCGCCCTGGCCGCCGCGGTCCCCTCGATACGCGCCGGCCGTCCCAAACTGCTGGACGCCATGGGCGTGGTGACCTTCGCCGTGCTCTCGGTCCTCGCCTTCGCCGGCGGCCACGGGGTCCAGGCCTTCGTCACCGACCACGGCCGCACCGTCGCCACCGGCGCCCTGGCCGTCCTGATCCTGGTGACCCTGCCGTTCATGCCCTTCACCGAGCAGTACGCCCGCGAGCAGGCGCCCCGGATCGTCTGGGACTCCCCGCAGTTCAAGAGGACCAACCGGCTCTTCTCCGCCGTCTGGGGCGGCGTGTTCGCCCTGATGACCCTCGCCCACTTCGTCGCCTCGCAGGCGCCGGGCAACACCGCGCTCGGGGTCGTCTGCAACTGGATCGTCCCGATCCTCGCCGTCCAGCGGATGTTCGCGTTCATGAAGCGCTACCGCGCCCGGCAGTCCCTTCGGTCCGCGTGACCCCGCCGACACGGCGCGCCCCGGCCTCCCGGCCGGGGCGCGCCGTTGGTGTGCCGGTCAGCCGTTGCGGTGGTGGTGGCCGCGGCGGCCCCAGGACTCGGTGTCGATGATGTTGCCGCGGTCGTCGCGGAGGGTGGCGGTGTCGCTGTCGTCCCACACCTGCCGGCGGCGGTCCTGGTACAGGTCGTGGCGGGTGTTGCGGCCCTGGCCGGTGTGGACCTTGACGCTGGAGCGGCCGTCCAGGCGGAAGTCCGGGAAGCGGTAGCGGTTGCCCTGCTCGTCCGTGAGGGTGTAGCCGCGCAGGTTGACGGCGTGGCGGCCGGTGTTCTTCACCTCGACCCATTCCCGGTTCAGGGCGCGGCCGAAGCGGTCGCCGCGCATGCCGTCCTCGTTCTGGACCTCGCCGATGGCGATCGAGGAGGGCGCCCGGTGGTCGCGCCCGTTGTCACGCCCGTTGTCACGGCCGTGGTCGCGGCCGTGGTCGCGCCCGCGCCCCTGATCGCGGCCGTTGTCGCGCCCGTTGTCGCGCCCGTTGTCGCGGCCGTGGTCGTGGTCGCGCACGTGGTCGCGGCCGTGGTTGCGGCCGTTGTCGCGGCCGTGGCCGTGACCGTCGGCGGCGGCCGGCATCGCGGCGGCGCCGATCAGGGCGCCGGCGGCCAGGACCGCGGCGAGGGCGCGACGGGTGGTGAGAGAAGCAGACATGGAGATGACCCCTTCAACTTCAACTGCAACGAACGTCCCGGCGTCCTGCCGGGGAGCCACACTCTGACCCCCCATCACCACCAAAAGCCACTTAATCAGAGCGTGTTGCTCAATCCGGACATATGTGTGACGATCCGTCGCGCCTCCGGAGGCTCTATATTAGGACAGCCTTACCTAATGAAATTCGGCCTCCGCCGGCGCTCGCCGGCCCCTCCCGAAGGAACGAACACCGCATGAGACCCGACTCCACCGCCCTCGTACCGTCGCGCACGGACGTCTACGCCGAGACCGTCGAAGGCTTCGGCACCGTCCGCTTCACCCCCGTCGACCCCGCGGCGGACTCCGCCGTGCTGCATGCCTGGGTCGTCGAGGAGCGCGCGGAGTTCTGGGGCATGAACGGCGTGAGCCGTGAAGTGGTCCAGGAGATCTACGAGGACGTGGAGCGCCGCGACACCCATCACGCCTACATGGTCCGGCTGGACGACAGGCCGGTGGCGCTGTTCCAGACGTACCAGCCCGCCGAGGACCGCGTCAGTGAGTGCTACGAGGTCCGGGAGGGCGACATCGGCATCCACCTGATGCTGGCCCCGGTCGAGGGCCGGCCCATTCCCGGCTTCAGCCGCACTCTGGTCGGGTCGCTCACCCGCTTCACCTTCCGCGATCCGGTGATCCTGCGCGCGGTGGCCGAGCCGGACGCCCGCAACGCCAAGGCGCTCGCGCTGCTGAACCGTCTCGGCTTCGTCCGCCAGGGGGAGATCACCCTGCCGGAGATCGACCTGCCCGAGGTCTACCTGCCCGAGAAGCGCGCCGTACTCGCCTTCCTCGACCGGCCCCTCCCGCAGACGGCCTAGGCCGGGCCGCCGCGGGCCCGGGCCGCCTCCGCCGGGCACCCCCGCCCCCGAGGGGCGGGGGCTACGCTCCCAGGATGGAACGCGCAGAGGTTCTCAAGCGAGTCATCGGCATCCTCACCGAGGCCCAGGAGATCCGCCGGGCAGCCGAGGCCGGCGAGGACGACGACGGTCCCGACACCGAAGCGGGCGTCGTCACCCAGCTGTTGAACGAGATGCTGCCCTCGATCAGCGTCCCGGCCGACGCCTCCCCGCAGCAGGTGGCCCGCCTCGTCGCGGAGGCGCTCGGACCGGCCCTGCACGCGATGGTCGCCGGATTCAGCCTGGCCTTCACCAGCCTCGCGATCACGCACGACGACGGCCGCGACGACATCACCTCGATCGAGGTGCTCCAGCAGCTCGCCCTCGAAGTGGAGGCGGGAACCTACGACGAGGGCGCGTGACCCCGTGGTGGGCATAATGTAATATACAAAAAGAAAGTTTGAACTAGTGCATAAGTGAGTCGGAATACGGGGGAGTGCTCGCGCATGTGGACGTGTGAACGGGTGGCCGGCGCCGAACTGGACGTGGAAGAAGTCCTCGCCCTCTACCGGGCGTCCACCCTCGCCGAGCGCCGCCCCGTCGCCGACGTGGAGCGGTTCGCCCGCATGCTGGCCGGCGCCAACCTGGTCGTCGTCGCCCGCGAGGAGGACGGCCGCCTCATCGGCATCTCGCGGGCGATCACCGACGGCGCCTACGCGACGTACCTCTCCGACCTCGCCGTGGACGCCTCCCACCAGGGCCGGGGCGTGGGACGCGACCTCGTACGCGCCACCGGGGAGGCCGCCCCGCAGGCGACCCTGATCCTGCTCGCCGCCCCGGCCGCGGTCGACTACTACCCGCACATCGGCTTCACCCGCCACGACTCGGCCTGGACCCTCCAGGGCCCTTCGGACCCGGAAGCCCCCCCGTCGCCCAGGGCTTGACAGCCCGCCCGGCCGGGGCGCCCGCCCGGGCGGGCCGCCGCGTCACTCAGACGATCGAGGCGAATCCGGTGACCGTCGGGTGCGGTGCTGCGGTGCCCGTGCCAGGGAAGAGCCAGACCTCGCCGGAGGCGTCTGCGGACCACAGGTCGGGAATGCCGTCGCCCGTGAGGTCGCCGTCAGAGCCGATGCGCGGGTGCGCGGCAGGAGCGAGGGTGCCCAGCACCGGGCCTGCGGCGGGGTCGGCGAAGGCGGAGGAATCCAGGGCCTTGGGGGCGTCCGGCCTGCCCGCGATGGTGAAGGCGCGGATGGTGCCGTCCGCTTGCGAACGGGCCCACAGGGTGGGGAAGTCGGTGCCCTGGGCGCGGCCGGGGCTGAGCAGATCGTAGCCGGCCCAGCGCTCGTCGTTCGCGGACAGCAGGACGGCCTGGTTATCCAGGTTGTTGGAGGAGCCGGCCCGCGTCAGCCACAGGCGGCCGTTCTCGACGAACAGCACGGAGGTCGACGGCAGGATCCCGTCCTCTGACGGGCTGTCGCCCACGGCGGAGCCGTACGCGGCGATCTGCGTGACCTTCGACCAGTCGGAGCCGAGGCCGTAGGCCCCGCACGCGATGGTCTCGCGGGCCGAGGTCAGGCAGGTGGTCGGCTTGCCGACCAGATTCGGGCTCTGGGTGGTGAAGCGGCCGGCACCGTCGTTCTGGAAGGCGTACAGGCGCGCGCCTCCAGGAGTGTGGGCCAGCAGGTCGTCGACCTGCTGGTAGCTCAGGCTGCCGCGGTGGGTGTACTGGATCTTCGCCCAGCTGTCGGCTCCGCCCGGGGCCGCCGCACGGTCGGCGTGGGCGGGACCCTGCGGATCGGAGCCCATCTTGCGGAGGTCCCCCGCGCTGTCCGGTACGAGTACGTCCGGCCTGCCGTCGGCGTCGATGTCGCCGAAGGTCGCCGGGGCGGCCGGGCGCCGTGCGGAGTAGAACAGGTTGGCGAGCTGGGAGACGTTGCCCGCGTTGTCCATCGTCTGGAGGTAGATGGCCTGGGTGCCCCAGCCGGCGGGCGTGACCTTGACGGTCGCGGTCCCGTCCGTAAGGCGTACGACGTGGGAGTCGGTCGCCGCGTCGGAGCAGCGCCAGCCGACGGACGGCGTCCCGCTGGTGCTCCAGCGGGCACACGCGATGCCCGAGCCGGTGTCGGTCGCCTTCAGGGTGAAGGAGGCTTCCTTGCCCTGCTCCTTGGGAGAGGCGTCCGTGGTCACTTCGGCGGTCGGCTGGGTCTGGTCCACGCGGAAGTGGCACCAGGCCGTGTACGGGCTGGTCAGCGTGCCGTCGGTGGCCCGGGCCCGCCAGGCGTACTGGCCGCCGTCCTTCAGGAGTTGGCGGGGAACGGTGGTGCGCGCCTTGCCGGAAACGCTCCAGGAGGCCGGATACTCGGTGCGCTTGCCGCCGTACGAGGTGTCCCACAGCTGGAACGTGGTCTGGAGCGCAGTGCCCGACGGTGATCCGGTGGTGACCTGGAAAGTGGGGTCGTTCAGGCCGATCCAGCCCGCACCGGCTCCCGCGTTCGGGTCGGTGTCACAGGCGGCGTAGCGGTCCTCGCCCGCGAACCCGGGTGCGGGGGAGGTCTGCGGCGCCGTGACGCCGGGTATCTGAGGCTGGGCAACGGCGGCTGTGGCGGCCGTGGCGGGCGACACGGCCGTGAGGCCGAGGGCCAAGGACACTGCCGCCATCGGCAGTGAGCGAGCGAGTCTCATGTGACGAGTTCCTGAGGTCGAGGCAATGATCTCCGTAACGTGTCAGAAGAATCACCGGTCCGCACTGACATTTGGGGCCGATGGGACCGGTTCCGGCCAGCCCCTTCCCCGGCGTCCGGAAGGTCCTGGCCGGCTCGGCGACCTGGCAGGGGGTCAGGCGAGGCCGAGGGTTGTGGCGTGGGTGGTCAGGCCCGTGGTTGTGGTGCCGGCCCAGGCTGTGTAGCCGTCGGGGCGGATGAGGAAGATGCCCCGGCCGTAGGCCTCGTACGGGGGGATGTGGAGCGTGCGGACCGTGGCGAGGGTCGGCAGGGGGGTGTCGGTGCCGACCGTGAGGAGGGTCCAGTGCGGGCCGCGGAAGGCGTCGAAGAGGCGGCGGCCGGCGTGGGGGCCGTCCGGGGCGCGGTCGCCGGCGTGGAGTGCGTCCTGCGGCAGGCCCTCGCGGGTCTCCACGGTGAGCGAGGAGGTGCGGTAGCCCAGGCCGAGCTGGTGGGTGGCCGCGCCGCGGCGGACCTCGCCGCGGTGCACCCGTGTGGTCAGCCCCAGCATCGCGGCGGCGTTGGGCAGGCGCTCCTCCTCGTAGGTGTCGAGCAGGGACGGGTCGGCCCCGCCGCGCAGGACCGCGCCCAGCTTCCAGCCCAGGTTGTACGCGTCCTGGACGCTGGTGTTGAGGCCCTGGCCGCCCGCCGGGGAGTGGATGTGCGCGGCGTCGCCCGCGAGGAAGACGCGGCCCTCGCGGAAGCGGTCGGCCAGCGCCGCCCGGGGCCGGAAGTCCGAGGCCCAGCGCACCTCGGTGACGGCCTCGGGGGAGAGGTGCGTACGGGCGGCGAAGACCTCGCGGATGCCGTTGAGGGTGAGGTCGGCGTCCGTGCCCTCCGGGAACTGGGCCGCCACCTGGAAGTCCTCCGTCCCGGCCAGCGGGAAGACCGCGAGGAAGCCCTCCGTTTCGGTGGGCGGGAACATGTGGATGACGTCGCGGTCGAGTCCGGTGATGCGTACGTCCGCCACCAGCATCGGGTTCGGGTCCACGCTCTCGCCGGTCATGCCGATGCCGAGCGCGCGCCGCACCGTGGAGCGGCCGCCGTCGCCGGCGACGGCGTAGCGGGCCCGCACCGGCGCGCCCGTCGCGAAGGAGGCGGTCACCCCCTCCGGGTCCTGGGCGATGCCCACCAGCTCCCGCCCGAACACGACCTCGCCGCCGAGCTCCTCCAGCCGCGCGCGGAGGATCTCCTGCGTGCGCCACTGCGGCAGCATCCACGGCTCGTTGTACGGGGCCGCCTCCGTCGCCTCGGTCGCGTCGGACATCCGCTGCTCGCCCTTGCGCTGCCCGTCCCGCCAGATCACCCCGATCGGGTAGGGGCCGGCCGACGCGCGGACCGCGTCGAGCACGCCGAGGTCTTCGAAGATCTCCAGGGTGCGGGGCTGTAGCCCCTTGCCGCGCGAGCCGGGGAAGAGCCGGTCGGCGCGCTCCACGACGAGGGCGCGCACCCCGCGCCGGGTGAGGTCGACGGCGAGGGCGAGCCCGGTGGGGCCGGCCCCGACGATGAGGACCTCCGTCACGTCCGCCGTTTCCTTAACGCTGTTAAATTCCATGGGCCGGAGCTTGCACTTAACGGCGTTAAACTGTCAAGCGTGACTACCCGGAGATCCCCCAAGCTGGACAAGAAACTGGTCGTCGAGACCGCCCTGAGGCTCCTCAACGAGGTCGGTCTCGACGGGCTCACGCTCCGGGCGATCGCCAAGGAGCTGAACGTCCAGGCCCCCGCCCTGTACTGGCACTTCAAGAACAAGCAGGCCCTGCTCGACGAGATGGCGACCGAGATGTACCGGCGCATGATCGCGGGCGCGCAGCTCCCGCCGGGCGCCACCTGGCAGGAGCGGCTCCTGTCGGCGCAGCGGGACCTGCGCCGGGCCCTGCTCGGCTACCGCGACGGCGCGAAGGTGTTCAGCGGCTCCCGCTTCACCGGCACCGAACACGCGGCGGCGATGGAGACCACCCTGCGGGCCTGCGTCGAGGCCGGGTTCGAGCTCTCGCAGGCCGTACGCGCCCTGTCCACGGCCTTCCTCTTCACCCTCGGCCACGTCACCGAGGAGCAGGGCGTCCAGCCGCTCCCGGGCGAGCGCCGCGAGGGCTTCGACGTCGAGGAGCGCGCCGCCCGCATGGCCGGCTTCCCCCTCGCGGCGGCCGCGGGCGCCGACCTCTTCCAGGGCTTCGAGGAAGGCTTCGAGGAAGGGGTGCGCCTGGTGATCGCCGGGATCGAGGCGCGGTACGGCGTCTGAGCCCGGGGCCCCCGCCGTCCCCGGCCCCGCCGTCTCCGGCCCCGCCCCGGCGCCACCTCAGTGCTTCGTGCTGCTGAAGCCCACCTCGTAGCCGTCCACCGACACGACGCGCTGGCCCTGGCGCCGCGCGGTCTCCTCGCGGATGCGCGCGGCGGCCTCCTCGCTCGCCCGCATCGTCGCCTCGTCCTCCCACAGCGTCAGCGTCACGGCCTTCCCCGTGGCCCTGTCGACGAGGTAGTAGACCCCCAGGTACCCCGCGACCTCCTCCACCTGCTTGACGATCTCCTCCGAATGCACGGACAGGTCTCCCTCCGGAGGAACCGGTGACCCCTGGTACGTGCTCAGCCTCGCGAACATCGCCGAAACCCTTCCTGGAAACCCCTTCCCAGGCCAGCGTGCGACCGCCGACGGCATGACGCACGCTGGGAGGGGAGGCGACCGAGGTGGCGTACATAGCCGTAACCGCCCTGAGCCACGTCGGGCTGGTGCGCGAGCACAACGAGGACAGTCTCGCCGTCGGTCCGTGGACGCTGTGCGGAACCGCCACCGACAACCCGCAGACCCTCCTCTTCCCGCGCGTCAGACCGCTCGTGGTCGCCGTGGCCGACGGACTCGGCGGGCAGCCCGCCGGGGAGGTGGCCAGCGAACTCGTCGTCCGCCGGCTCTCCGCGCTCGGACACGCCCTCGACGGCGAGGAGGCCCTGCGCGAAGCGCTCGAAGCCGGCAACCGCGCCGTGTACGCGGCCGCCGAAGGCAGGCCCGACCTCACGGGCATGGGCACCACCGTCGCCGGCGTCCTCGTCCTCGCGGACTCCCTGCTGGCGTTCAACGTGGGCGACAGCAGGGTGTTCGAGGTGGACCCCGAGGGCGGTCTGCGCCAGGTCAGCGTGGACGACAGCCCGCCGCTGCCCCCGGGACGGCGCACCACCTCCGTCGTCACCCAGACCCTCGGCGGCAGCCGCGCCCCCAGCCCCGTCGTACCGCACCTGGCCGCCTTCCCGACGGGCGGCGCGGACCGCTACCTGGTGTGCAGCGACGGCCTGACCGACCCGGTGCCCGAGGACGTCATCGGGAGCGTGCTGCGCACCGCCGACGACGGCCGGGCCGCCTTCGAGCTGTGGAAGGCGGCCATCGAGGCCGGCGGCCCCGACAACATCACCCTCGCGCTCGTGCGCATCGGGGACGACGACACCGTCGTGCCGGTGTGAGACGGGGCGGAGGCGAGGGGAAATGCGCTCCGTAGCCTCCCGTGCCACCCTGTTCACACGCCGGGGCCCGGGGGCCCGGGAAGGTGACAGCCGCGACGAACGGAGCGCGCTGTGGGACGTACGAAACCTCCGCCGCGGCGCCGCGCGGCCGCCGGTGCCTTCGCCGCCCTGCTGCTGGTGGCGCTCGTCTGCGGTACGGGGGCCCGCGCGGCACCCTCGCCCTCGCCGCCGCCCCCGCCCTCCGGGCTCGACCCGCGCATCACGGAGATCATGCGCAAGCCCGAGTACCGCCACGCCCAGTGGGGCCTGCTCCAGACCGAACCGGGCGCCGACGGCCGGGTGCTGCACAGCCTCTTCCCCGGGCAGTTCTTCATCCCCGGCTCCACCGCGAAGCTGTTCCCCGTGTCCGGAACCTGGCAGACCCTCGGCGCCGGCCACCGCTTCGTCACCCCCCTCTACGAGGTCGGCAAGCGCAGCGGGGAGACGCTGATCGGCGACCTCGACCTCGTCGCCCAGGGCGACCTCACCATGGGCGGCCGGACGCGCCCCGACGGCACCGTCGCGTACACCGACCTCGACCACACCTACGCCAACGACTTCCCCGGGGCCACCCTCACCCCCGAGAACCCCCTGGCCGGCATCGACCAACTCGCCCGCCAGGTAAGGGACTCCGGCATCACCGGCGTAGACGGCGACGTCATCGTCGACAGCCGGCTCTTCGCCCCCGACCCCGTCCTCGACCCCACCCCGACCCCCCTGATCATCAACGACAACCTCATCGACCTGCTGACCACGCCCGGGGACCGGGCGGGCGCCGCCGCCCGGCTGGACTGGCGGCCCAAGGTCGCGCCGTACGAGGTCACCTCCACGGTGAAGACCGTCGCGGCCGGCGGGCCCACCGACGTCACCGTGACCGCCACCGATGGCGGCACCCGGATCCGGCTGTCCGGCACGATCGCCGCCGGCGCCGCGCCGCTGCTGCGCACCTCGCCCGTCACGGACCCGGCCGCCTTCGGCCGGACCGCGCTCATCGAGGCGCTCGCCCGGGCCGGGGTGGAGGTCACCTCCCCCGCGACGGGACCCAACCCGGCCGCCCGGCTGCCGCGCGACTACGACGGGCGGCCGCGGGTGGCCGCGTACACCTCACCGCCGTACGAGCAGTACGCCAAGCTGATCCTCAAGGTCAGCCACAACCTGGGCGCCAACCTGGACATCTGCCTGCTGGCCGTCACCACCGGCAGCCCCCAGTGCGCCGACGGGTTCCCGGTGCTCGCCGGCTTCCTGGACCGGGCCGGCGTCGACCGCCGGCAGGTCGAGCTCATGGACGGCCGGGGCGGCAACCCCGCGGACCGGGCCACGCCCCGGGCGGTGGTGCGGATGCTGGCGTACTGGCAGGGCACGCCGGACGCGAGGCGTTTCCGGGAGGCCCTGCCCATCCTCGGCGTCGACGGTCTGCTCGCCGAGAACTGCCGTGACTGCCCGGCGCGCGGGAAGGTGTTCGCGAAGACCGGCGCGGCCGTCGGCGGGGACGCGCTCAACGACCGGTTCTCCGTCGGGGCCATCACCATCGCCGGCTACCTCGACAAGGGCGGCGGCCGCTTCGACCCCTTCTACGCGGGTGTCACCGGCGCGTCCACGGCGAACACCGACCCCGCCGGGATCCTGGCCATCGCGAACGACCTCGCCCTCATCGCCGCCCACCTCCAGGAGTCACCCCCCTGAACCCGGTTCGGGCCGACCCGGGCCGGGGCAGGGGGGCGGCGGCGCCCCGCCTAGGGTGAGGGCATGGATCTCCGGGAACAGCTCGTCGACGACCCCCACTCCGCCTACGCGCGGCTGCGCGAGGCCGCGCCGGTGCGGCGGATCGAGGGCACCGACGGCCGGCCGGCCTGGCTCGTCACGCGCTACGACGACGTCCGCGCGGCCCTCGCCGACCCCAGGCTCTCGCTGGACAAGAGGAACGCGGCCGAGGGCGGTTACCGGGGGCTGACCCTGCCGCCGGCCCTCGACGCCAACCTGCTCAACATGGACCCCCCGGACCACACCCGCATCCGCGGTTTCGTCACCCGTGCTTTCACCGCCCGCCGCGTCGAGCAGCTGCGCGCCCCGATGCGCGAGAGCGCCGACCGGCTCCTCGACGCCCTGGGCCCGCACGGAACCACCGACCTGATGGCCTCCTACGCCGCACCGCTGCCGATCATCGTCATCTGCGACCTGCTCGGCGTCCCCGAGGAGCACCGCCGGGACTTCCGCGTCTGGACCGACGCCCTGATCGCCCCGGACCCGGCCCGCCCGGCGGCCGCGAAGGAAGCGGTCGCGGCCATGCTCGGCTTCTTCCTCGAACTCGTCGCGCACAAGCGCGAGCGGCCCGGCGCCGACCTGCTCTCCGACCTCGTCGCGGTGCGCGACTCGGACGGCGACCGCCTCACCGAGGACGAGCTGCTCTCCCTCGCCTTCCTCATCCTCGTCGCCGGGTACGAGAACACGGTGCAGCTCATCGGCAACGCGGTCCTGGCGCTGCTGCGCCACCCGTACCAGCTCGCCGTGGTCAGGAAGGACCCGTCCCGGCTCCGCGCCGCCGTCGAGGAGGCCGCCCGTTACGACGGGCCTGCCCTCCTCGCCATCCGGCGCTTCGCCACCGAGGACGTCACCCTGTCGGGCGTCACCGTCCCCGCCGGCGAGACGGTCCTGCTGTCCCTCGCCGCGGCCAACCGCGACCCGGACCGCTTCTCCGGCCCGGACCTCTTCGACGTCTTCCGCGATACGGCCGGCCACCTCGCGCTCGGCCACGGCATCCACTACTGCCTGGGCGCGCCGCTGGCCCGGGCCGAGACCGAGATCGCCCTGGCCGCGCTCCTCGACCGCTTCGGCGCGCTCGCCCTCGCGGAACCGGAGGAGGGCCCGCGCTGGCGCCCGTCGCTGCGGGCCCGCGGGCTGCTGGAGCTGCGGGTGCGCTACGGGGCCGGGGGCGCGTCCCGCTGAGCAGTGCGTGCGCGTGCGCGTGCGCGCGGGCCGCGCGGCAATCGGGTGGCCCCGGGCCGTGTCGGTCGTCCGGCGCCGGCCCGGTTCGCCATGCTGGGCCGGGAGCCCATCCCGGCGACGAAGGAGCACGGCATGCCGGACCCGGTCGGACGATTCCTGGCGGCCCTGGACCCCGAGCACAGGGAAGCCGTGGGCGCCGAGCCGCGCGCGGAGCAGGAGCGGCTCGCGGCGGCCTGGGAGCGGGAGCTGGCGTCGGACACCGAGCTCGACACCCTGGACGAACTGTCCCCGCCGGCGGCGGAGGCCGAGGCGGCCCGCCGCGTCATGGACGCCGGATCCGCGTAGGCGAGGCCGGTTCGGCCACCGGCGCCAGCTTCGGCTCCGGCTCCGGCTCCGGTTCTGCCACCGGCTCCGGCGTCGCGGGGTGGTCCCGGACCAGTCGGCGCTGACCCCAGCACGTCGCCGCCAGGAGTACGCCCATGGCCAGCCACGCCGCCGGTCCCGCGGCGACCGCGGCGGTGACGGCGAGCGGGCCCCCGCTGCGCTGCGCGGACTGGGCGAGCCCGTGGACGCCGAGGTAGGCGCCCTGTGCCTCGCCGGGCGCGAGGGCGACCGAGAACTCCCACGAGACGACGGAGTGCAGCATCTCGGCGAGGGTCAGGGTGACCGCGGCGACGGTCAGCGCGGTGACGGCGGCCCAGGGCCCGCCCGCCGCCGAGGCGGCCAGCGCCAGCGTGCTGACCAGGAAGGTCCCGGCGAGCGGGCGAAGCAGGTTCCGGGCGGCGGCGGTCGTGGCGCCGAAGCGTGCCAGCGGGACCTGGCAGAAGACGACCAGGCCGCTGTTGAGGACCATCAGCAGCGGCGCGAGCCCCTCGGGCGCCGCCGTGGCGTGGACGATCCAGAGCGGGATGCCGACGCGGAAGACCGAGTCGTGCAGCGAGAGGACCGCGTCGCTCGCCGTGTACAGGAGGTACGTCCGGTCGCGCCACGGACTCGCCGGCGCGGCCGGGACCACCCCGTCCGAGGAGGCGACGACCCGGGACGGCGCGGGCGGCTCGCCGCAGCGCAGGGTGAGCGCGGCCACGGCGAGGTAGGACAGCGCGTCGCCGAGGAGCAGCGAGCGGTAGGCGGCAGCGGTGCCGACGGCCAGGGCCGCGGCGGCGGCGAGCCCGCCGAGCGAGAAGCCGATGTTGGAGACGGTCCGGTTGACGGCCTGGTAGCGGACCCGGTCGGGACCGGTGACCCGGGCCGCGTAGAGCTTGGTGACGACGTTGGCCGCGCGGTCGCCGAGGCTGCCGACGGCGGCGTAGAGCAGCAGCAGCCCGTACGCGTCGGTGGTGAACAGCGCCAGCGCGCCGAGCGCGCGGACGAGTTGGAGGGCGACGAGCAGCCGGGTCAGCGGTACCCGGTCGGCGATGCGCCCGGCGAGCGGTGAGCCGGCGATGCCGACGGCGCCGGAGAGGGAGAGCAGCAGGCCGACCTCGGCGATGCCGAGCCCCGAGACGGTCGTGAAGTAGAGGGCCGCGGCGCCCGCCCACAGGCCGGTGCCGCTCTTGTCGACGAGGGCGATCCACAGCATGCGGCGGCCGTCGGGGCCGCCGGGTATGCGGGCGGTGCGGGCAGCGCCGGCGCTGGCGCTGGCGTCGGCGGTGTGGGCGCGCGGTGCGCTGCCCGATTTCTGTGATCCCGGGTTACCCACGTCTCTCACGTATCCCCCTTGACGCGATTTATGTATCAGTACAGAATGTTCAACGTGGCAACACAATATGCGTTTCAGGGGACGTCCGCCAGGGAGATCGCCGCGTCCGTCGAACGGGCCGTCGCCGAGGGCGGGCTCGGGCCGGGCGCCGCCCTGCCCCCCGTGCGCCGGCTCGCCGAGGACCTGGGCGTGAGCCCGGGCACCGTCGCGACCGCGTACAAGGAACTGCGCGGGCGCGGCATCGTGGTCACCCGCGGCCGCGGCGGCACCGTGGTCGCGCCCACCCCCGCCGTCGGCTCGCGCCGCCCGCCGAAGGTCCCCGCGGGCATCCGGGACCTCGCGGGCGGCCATCCCGACCCGGCGTTCCTGCCGGTGCTCACGCCCCCCGCCGAGGTCCTCCCGGCCCGCGGATCGCACCGCGGGAACCCGCGGCTGCCGGCCCTGGAGGAGCTCTCCCGCGCGTGGTTCGCCCGCGACGGGGTGCCGTCCGCCCACGTGTCCTTCGCCCACGGCGCCCTGGACTGCGTCGCGCGGCTGCTGTCGGTCGAACTGCGGCCGGGCGACGCCGTCGCCGTCGAGGACCCCGGCTTCCACCACCTCCTCGACCTGGTCCCCGCGCTCGGGCTGCGGATGCTGCCGGTGGCCGTGGACGACGAGGGGATGCGCCCCGGGGAACTGGGCCGGGCACTGCGCGCCGGTGCGCGGGCCGTGCTGTGCAGCCCCCGCGCACAGAGCCCGCGCGGCGCCCGCTTCACCGCCGGGCGCCGGGCCGAACTCCTCGCCGTGCTGGCCGGATTCCCCGAGGTGCTGGTCGTGGAGGACGACCACAACGCCGACATCGCGGGCGTCGCGCTGCACTCGCTGACCACCGGAGCCCTGCCGCGCTGGGCCCAGGTCCGTACGGCCTCCAAGCACCTGGGCATCGACCTGCGCTGGGCGGCGCTCGCCTGCGACGCCACCACGCTGGCCCGGCACGACGGGCGGATGCTGCTGACCTCCGGCTGGGTCAGCCACGTCCTTCAGGAGACCGCGGCCGGGCTGCTCGCCGACCCCGCGACCCACGCCCTCGTCGCCGAGGGCAGCGCGGCCTACGCGCGCCGGCGCCTCGCGCTGACCGGCGCGCTGGGGCGGCACGGGATCACCGCGTACGGCGAGAGCGGCCTGAACGTGTGGGTGCCGGTGCGCGACGAGTCGGCGGTGGTCAACGGGCTGCGCACGCACGGCTGGTGGGTCGCTGCGGGCACCCGCTTCCGCATCGAGGGCCCCCCGGCGGTCCGGATCACCAGCGCCACGCTGGACGAGGCGGACGCGCCGCGCCTCGCGGCCGACTTCGCGGCGGTCCTGGGCGAGTCCGAGGCCACCTACGGCGGCTGACGCCCCGCCGCCCGCCCCGCTCCGGCAGCGCGCGCGGGCGCGTGCCCGTGCGGCCCCGGGGGACCAGGGCGGGCCGGTGCGATCCGCAGGTCACACCCAGGTGTAGTTCGCGTCGGTCACGGCGTCCAGGGCCGCGTCGGTGATGCCCGCGCGCGGATCGGCGAGGGCGGCCAGGGCAGGGCCGATGGGCGGGAAGATCGGCAGGCCGGCGGTCTCGCGGTAGTCGATCCACTCGATCACACCGACCTCGTGGCTGCCGTCGGGGAGCTCGTCCAGCTCCTGCTCGGCGAGGGTCGCGCGGACGTCGGCGCCGATGTGGAAGCGGTAGACCAGGTGGAGCTTGCGCGGGGGCGGGGTGGGGCCGGGGCGGCTGACGCGCTGGTCGATCACCCACATCAGGTCCCCGCCCTCGGCCTTCGCGGTGTCCAGGCCGAGTTCTTCGGCAAGTTCCCGGCCGAGGGCCCGGCAGAGGTCTTCGCCGTCTTCCACGTTGCCGCCGGGCGGGGTGTAGTGCGTGGAGCCGGCGCGGTCGCGGCGGATGAGGGCGACCTCGTCGCCGCAGAACACCAGCGCCCCGGCCCGGATCTTGATCCTGGAGAACGGGGCGGGTGCGGCAGGGGTGTTCGTCATGGCCATCAGTATGACGGGGTGTGATCGGGCGAAAATGCGCCCTCGGCGGCGGCGGTCGCCCGGTTGTGGCATCCCCGCCGCTGCCGGGCAGGTTCAGGGGCGGACGGTGCGAACGGCGCGGACGTGGGCGGCGGAGAGGTGGAGTTCGTGGGGCAGGCAGCAGTCGGAGGAGAGGGTCGCCACCAGGGTTCCGCAGACGCACACCTGGTTCATGCCGCCCTCCGGGCTGGCCCCGCAGCACGCGGCGCACGCGTGTTCCAGCTCAAGGTGCCGTGCGTCCCCGGGGTTGATGACGATGTTGCCCCGCGGGCCGTCGGACACCAAGTGCTGACCGTGCACGTTGACGGACACTCCCTGGCGCGGCATGACCGGCCCGGGCACGTCGGAGACGACCAGGGGCGCGCCGTACGGTTCCGTCTCGATCGCGAAGCGGCCCGACGGTACGGTCGGCGGCCACGGGCCCGGCTCCTCGACGTCCCAGAACGGGTGGTCAGGGGCCTCGGGAACGGCGGGCAGCCGGGTGAGCGGAGTCGTCAGAGGAGTGGCGCACGCCGTGCACACGAAGACCACCGCTTCGGTCCCGGCAGACCCGTCGCCGAGGTCAGCCGCCCGTGCCCGTCCCGGCTCGCCGTCCCCCGGCGTGAGCTGATGCATGTGCCGACCGTACTCGCCGCCCTGCCGGTGGGTCCCCTCCCCCTCCCGTCCGGAGCGGAGGGGAAGGGGCGCCGGGGCACATCACCCCCCACTCCACGGGGAGTTGATGCCGAACCAGTCTTCGGATCATGGCTTTGAGACCTGACGAGTTCTACGACCACGCGCTCGCCGCCGCAGACGGTGAAGGCCGACTCCCGCTCGCGCGCATGACGGGCTGGGACATCAGCCCGTTCGAGCCGGAGGGACTGCGCGTGCCGCCCCTGCGCCCCCCGGTCCTGCCCGAGCCCGCGCGGCACGGCGAGGACCCGTCGGACTGCGGGGCGTGCCGGGACCGGGCCGACGGGATCTGGTTCAACGACAGCTGGAGGCTCACCCGGATCACCGAAGTGGGCGTCCCGCTGGTGCTGATGCTGCATCCGCTGGAGCACCACGACATGGCCGACCTGCCCGACGAACTGGCGGCCGAACTGGGCGTCCTGTCCACCCACATCGTCCGCCACGTGCAGGCCCTGCCGCACATCTCGCGAGCCCACGTCTACCGCATCGGCGACGGCGGCGCGCACCTGCACATCTGGTTCTTCGCCCGCCCCGAGGGACAGAGCCAGCTGTACGGATCATGGCTGCCCGTCTGGGACGACCTGCTGCCGGAGTACCCGGCGGAGATCGCGGAGGCGGACGCGGCGATCGTGGCGGACGCGTTGGTCGCCTCCGTCGGGGGCCGTCGCCCGGCTGCCGCCGGTTCGCCGCACGACTGATCTCCCGGCGGACGCCGACCCGCCCGCCCGCCCGCCCGCGCCGCCGCCATGACGTCTGCCCCCGCCGGCCCGGCGAGGCACCCGCGGAACAGGCCGGTCAGGGCAGGGCCAGCACCGCGTCGATCGCCGGGCGGGTCTCCTCGTCGTCGAGGAACGCCCGGTAGTCGCGGTACGGCGACAGCCGCCGCTCCGCGTCCCGCAGGGCCGCCAGCGCCGCGCGCACGGCCGGGGCGGGGCGCCGCCCGTGGCCGGTGAGCGAGGCGAGGGCCGACCGGAACTCCCCGTACCGATCGCCGCCCGCCGCGAACGCCAGTACCGCGGCCTCCGCTTGCTCCGCGTCCGGCGGCGGGGGCTGCCACGCCGGCGGGTACGGTGCCTCCTCCCCCGGGAGCAGCGGGTCCTCGCCCCAGGCCCGGAGCACCTCGCGCAGTTCCCCGACGAGCCAGCCCTTGCGGGCGACCTCGTCGCGCAGGGCCTCCCGTACCGCGGGCAGCAGCAGCGGGGCGTGCGCGCGCAGCGGCCGGAGCACGTCCACGACGTCCGGCCGCCGCGGGTCACTGGGGAAGTAGCCCCGGCCCTGCATGTCCCGGTAGGGCGCGACGAGCCGCTCCACGAGGCCCGGCAGGGCGCGCGGGTCCCCGATCCGGGTCAGTGCCCAGCACGCGAGGTCGCCGACGGTGCCGTCGAAGAACTCCGACTCGCCCGGGTCGTCGAGGAGGGCGGCGAGCCTGTCGGCGTACGGGGCCGCCCGCCGGCCGAGCACCGCCAGCAGGTGCACCGCCTTGTAGCGCACGTCGTCATCGGGATCGGCCAGCATCCCGGCCGCGACCGGCAGCAGCGGGGCGGCCGCCCCCGGCCGGTCCACCAGCAGCCGCCACCCCTCGTCCAGCGCGCACCGCCGCAGCCCCGCGTCCCGCGTACGGCCCCCGGCCCCGGCCCCGGCCGCGGCGAGCCCGGCCACGAACGAGGCCGCCAGCGCCGGGTCGTGCTCCAGCACGCCGACGATCCGGTCCGTGACGTCGTCGCGGTCGTACGGGTACTCGCGGTCCAGGGCGCACCAGGAGAGCGCGTCGAGCTCCGGGGCGAACGCGGGGTCGGTCAGCAGCTCCAGCAGCATCGGGACGGCCCGGAGCGGCGCCTGCGGGTCCAGGGGCGCGGTCGCGAGCACGGTCGCCACCCGCAGCGGCCGGTCCTCGCCGCCGAGGACGCCCTCCAGCACCGCCCGTACCTCCGCGACCAGCCCTCCCGCCGGGTCCTCCGCCGCCGCGGCCTCGCCCAGCACCGGCAGCAGCGTCAGCCGGACCGAGCGGTCCTCCTCCGCGTGCCACCGCTCCAGCAGGTCGGCGGTCCGGTCGGCGGCCAGTCGCAGCGCGGCCCGCCGGGTCGCCGGGTCCCCGTCACCGAGCAGCCCCCGCAGGCGCGGCCACTGCCGCTGCCAGGCCGCGGGCCACCCGGGGTCCCCTTCCCCGGCCGCGCCGTCCCCGGCGAGCTGCGCCAACAGGTCGATCAGATCGGGCCGCGCCACCGTGTCCGGGTCCAGGGCCAGTTCCACCATGAACGGCAGCGCGGCCGTACTCGCCTCGGCGACCCCCTCGGCGGCAAGGAGCAGGTCCCCCAGACCGATGTACGCCTGGTCCACGGCCTGCTGCCGCGTGGTGGCGTCCGCGCGCCCGATCCTGCGCAGCATCTTCGGCACCTCGGCGCCCGACCGGTTCCGGTCGGCCACCTCCAGCCCCCGCCAGTCCACCGAGTCCAGCCCGTCCAGCACGCCCCGCCCCCGCCCCCACCACGGACCCCCGCCGGGCCCGGGGGCATCCTGCCACCGGGGTACGGGCCCCGGCACGCGGATTGGCGCCCGGCGCCGCCCTCAGCGGGCGAACGCCGAGCGGTAGGGGCGGAAGAAGTCGCGGAGCTCCCTCGCGTAGAGCTCGGGTTCCTCGAAGGCGGCGAAGTGGCCGCCGCGGGCGGGTTCGGTGACCCGTACGACGTTCGCCGTGCGCTCCAGCCAGGCACGGGGCGGCCGGACGATGTCGCCGGGGAACAGCGAGAAGCCGGACGGCACCTCGACGCGGCGGGCGAGCTGGGCGGGCGGGATCGCTGCGTTCGCGCGGTACATGCGCATCGACGAGCCGATCGTCCCGGTGAGCCAGTACAGCGTGACGTTCGTGAGGATCTCGTCCTTCGTGAAGCTCCGTTCGACGTCGCCGTCGCAGTCGCTCCACGCCCGCAGCTTCTCCACGATCCACGCGGCGAGCCCCGCCGGCGAGTCGTTCAGCCCGAACGCGGCGGTCTGGGGCTTCGTACGGTGCAGGGCGGCGTAGGCGCCCTCGGCCGCGCCCCAGGCCGCGGCCCCGTCGAACCAGGCCCGTTCCTCCGGGGCGAGGTCCGCCGGATCGCCGCCGTACACGGGCACGCCCCCGTCGGTACGGTGGACGGCCACCACCCGGTCGGGGTGGTCGAGCCCGAGGTAGCGGCTCACGTGGCTGCCGATGTCCCCGCCCGCCGCCCCGAACCGCCGGTGACCGAGTACGTCCATGAGCTCGGCCCACAGGCCGGCGACGGCGATGGAGTCGAGGGGCGGCCCGGCCGGCCGGTCGGAGTACCCGTAGCCCGGCATGTCGGGCACGACCACGTCGAACGCGTCCGCGGGATCGGCGCCGTGCGCGCCGGGGTCGGTGAGGAGCGGGATCACCTTCGTGTAGCGCCAGAAGGAGTCCGGCCAGCCGTGGCTGAGCACCAGCGGCAGCACCGGCCCGGCGGGAGCGACGGCCCGCGCGTGGACGAAGTGGATCCCGAGGCCGCCGACCGCGACCCGGAAGCGGGGCAGCCGGGCGAGCGCCGCCTCCTGCGCGGGCCAGTCGAAGCCGTCGGCCCAGTAGGCGACGAGCTCGCGCAGGTAGCCGAGGTCGGTGCCGAGCGACCAGCCGGCGTCCTCGGGCTCGTCCGGCCACCGCGTCGCGCGCAGCCGCGTCCGCAGGTCCTCCAGCAGCGCGGGCGGGGTCCGCGCGAGGAACGGCTCGGGGCGGGGAGGGGTGTCGGGCATGACGGGCATCCTACGAGCCGGGCGGCCGGTCGCGGCGGTCCGCACCGCCAACCCCGCCCAGGCCAGGGCCCGTACGCCCCTCCGCCCCGCCGGTGCGCCGGTCCGACGGTCTGACGGGTTGCGGCCGAAAGGGTCGACGATCCGCGCCGACGACGTTGCGGGCAGGACGAACCGGACGGACGTCATAGGGTGGCCGCCGCCCGCACGTGACGGAAGAACGGACGTCCATGGCGCACGAACGATGGGACCGCGCGGTCTACCGCGCCACCCCTGCCCCCGCTACCACCGTCACCCACGACGTGGGCCTGCTCGTGCTCCGGCTCTTCCTGGGCCTCACCATGGCCGCCCACGGCACGCAGAAGCTCTTCGGCTGGTTCGGCGGCCCCGGTCTCGACGCGACCGGCAAGGGCTTCTCGATGAGCGGCTATCCCGCCGGTGACGCCATGGCCGTCATCGCCGGTCTCGCCGAGACCCTCGGCGGCCTCGGCCTCGCCCTCGGCCTGCTCACCCCGCTCGCCGGCGCGGCCCTGATCGGCGTCTTCGTCAACATCCTCGACGTGCGCGGGCTGAGCCCCTTCTTCGCCCCCAAGGGCGTGGAACTCGAACTGGCGCTGCTGGCCGGCATCGTCGCCCTCACCCTCACCGGGCCGGGCCGCTTCTCCGTCGACCACTTCCTGCCCGTGCTGCGCGAGTCGCGGCCCCGGTACTCCGTACTCGGTCTGGTGCTGGGAGTCGTGGCCGGCGTCGTCGTCCTGCTCGTCCGGGACTGAGCGGGGCGGCGGGCCGCGCTCATCCCAGGGAGAAGTGGAAGTTGACGGAGTTGTAGTAGTCGGGCAGGTGCACCAGGGAGGAACCCGGGCAGGGGGGATCGGCCTTCGGCCAGTTCCGCGGGCCCAGCAGGTGGTCGGCGTAGTCGGTCTGCCGGACCTTCGGCACGAACCAGATCCGGTACGCGCCCGGTTGCGCGACCGGGTCGAACCGCCAGAGCTGTGTCGCGCGGCCCGCGTCGGAGCGGCAGGGTCGGAGGCTGACGCCGACGACGTTCCCGCCGCCGCCGGTTCCGTCGAGGCAGGTGCCGGTGCCCGTGTTCCGGAGCTGGTACGTGCCCTGCCCGGCCGGCAGGCGCTGCCAGCCCTGGGAGGGGGCCTTGGTGCACCGCTGGAGCTCCAGCGGCCCGCCCGAACCGCTGCCGCCCAGCCCGACGCACAGCCCCGAGGCGGTGTTGACCAGCGCGGAGCCGGCCGGACCGGTGGAGGGCGGGGGCGAGACCGAGGCGGAGGCCGAGGGTACGGGTGAGGCCGCGGCGGAGGTGGCGGCGACGGGCGAGGGCGCGGCCGAGGCCGTCCCCGACATGGCCACGCCGACGGACACGAACGGAGTCCCGGAGGCCTCCGGCCGGGGGATCGGCACCGGATCCGGGTTCGGGCTCGCCGCCAGCGGGGCGGGCGGCACGGCCGCACCGGGTTCGTCTTCCGCGGGCAGCAGGACGAAGGCGGTCATCGTCCCCGCGACCGCGGCCGCCGCCACCGTCCACTTCGCGGAACCGAACCGCGCCGCCGCCAGCTTCATCCCGCCCAGCTTCGCCCCGCCCGCCTTGATACCGCCCAGCTTCCCCGCCGCCGCCAGCTGCGCGGCGCCGTGTCCGCCGGCGGACGCGAAGAAGGAGCCCGGGCTCCACAGCAGGATCCCGGCCGGCAGCAGCGCGCCCAGGCTCCTGTTGACGTGCCGCAGATCGCGCTCGGCCCGGGCGCAGTCGGGGCACGCCCGCAGGTGGTGGCGCAGGTCCCGGGTGACGCGCGTAGCGGGCCGGCGCAGAGCGGCGGCGAGCAGGCCGCCGTAGTGCCGGCACTCCTCGCTCGCGCTCTGGTCCAGGTGGGCGCGCAAGTACGCCTCGCGCAGGCCTTCCCGGGCCCGCGCCGCCAGCGAGCCGACGCCGCCCGCCGATATCCCGAGGCGGCGGGCGGTCTCGGTCGCGGGCTCGTGCTCGACGACCGCGTGCCACAGCACGGCCTGCCAGCGCTCCGGCAGCGACCGGTACGCCCGCAGGACCAGCGACCCCTCCTCCGCCGACAGGACGGCGCCCTCCACGTCTTGGCCGTCGCAAAGATCGCCGGCCCACTTCTCGAAGTCGTCCGACAGCTGGGTCCGGGCGCTGCGGCGCATCCAGTCGGTCGCCACCCGGCGCACGCAGGTCAGCAGATAGGGCCGCCAGGCGTGTTCGGGACCCGCCCCCCAGGCGACCGCCCGGTAGGTGCGGGCGAAGGCCTCCGACGCGAGGTCCTTCGCGGTCGCGACGTCCCGGCAGCAGGTACGGGCGTAGGCGAGCACCGCCGAGTGGTGACGGGCGAACACCTCGCCCATCACGTCGCTGACTTCGGGGCCGGGCGCCGCGCCGTGCTCGCGCAGCAGCGCGCAGAGCTGCGCGTCGCTGAGGTCGTGGAGATCCTGCTGGCGGGCGGTACCCGATGTGCTCAACCTTGCTCCCGTTGACGTGCTGGTGCCCGGCACCGTGGGTGCGGGCGGATGTGCAGGGGGTGCGACGTTGCGCCCGGCCGGAATTCGCGCCAGTGTGCACGCTCCGGGGCCTGCGGGCAAGCAGACCCCGGCCGTCGGAGGGGTGCGTGGTACCGGCCGCCCGGCCTGGCGCGCGTTCGGCAAAGCCCTGGCAAAACCCCAGGACGGCACCCCTTTCAGGTGGTCTCTCATGGGGTTACAACAGGTCAGGAGGTTGCTGATGGTCCGTCACCGGGAAGGTGTCACCTACTCTTCGGTAGGAGACCGCTCGCCGGCCGCCGGGTCAGGGAAGCGGAGGACGGGAATGACCTCGTTCGGGCGGCTCGACGTGGCGCGCGGTCAGACGCTCGGGCAGGTGGCCGAAAGCTGCGGGGCGGCCCGCGCGGTGCGCGCGGCGCGACGGCAGCGACGGCCGTCTCCGGCGACGCGTGCCGATCACGCCGTGTCCGTGGCCGTGTCCGTCGCGGCCAGTACCCCCGTCAGGAACCGCCGGACGGTCTCCCGTTCGCCGGCGTCGAACCCGTCCAGCACCCCCACCACGCCGTCGATCAGCGGCCCGAAGAACTCCCAGCCCAGCCGCACCGCCTCCGGCTCGACCCGCAGCAGCACCCGGCGGCGGTCGTGCGCGTCGCGGATCCGCGTCAGATGGCCGAGCCGCTCCAGGCGGTCGATCACCGAAGTCGTCCCCGCCGAGTTGAGGCCCAGCCGGGCGCCGAGCAGGCCCGCCGTGGCCGCCTCCCCGGCGCGGGCGGCGTCGAGGAGGCAGATCAGCGCCCGTACATCGGTGGAGTGCATGCCGTTGCGCGCGGCGAACTCCGCCTGCCGGAGGCCGAACTCGACCGTCACCGCCCGCAGCAGGTGCACCAGTCGCAGGTTGTCGTCTTTCAGGTTGTCGTCCATTTCGCCTCCGCCTAGGATCTCTCGCTGAACGAGATTATCGCCGGGCGAGGTATTGGAGTGCAGCATGTCAGCCGCGTCAGCCGCGTCAGCCGTGTCCGTACAGTTCTGCGCCGCCTACGACGCCGTCCTCGCCGAGTGGCCCGCCTCCGTGACGAGCCGTGAGGTTCCCACTCCCCACGGCCTCACCCACATCAACAGCTGCGGCCCTCTCGGCGCTCCGCCCCTCGTGCTCCTGCCCGGCGGCGGGGACACCTCCACCGTGTGGGGGGCCGTCGTGGCCGCGGGAGCGGGGCGGACCCACCGGGTGCATGCCGTCGACCTGGTGGGGGAGCCCGGGCTCAGCGTTCCGGCCGGGGGGAGGGCGATCCGTACCCCGGAGGACCTGGCCGGCTGGCTCGACGCGGTCCTCGACGGCCTCGACGGCCTCGGCGCGCCCGGCCCCGTCACGCTCGCCGGCCACTCCTACGGCGCCTGGATCGCGGCCCACTACGCCACCCGGCACCCGCGGCGCCTCGCCCGTCTCGTGCTGCTCGACCCGACACAGGTCTTCGCCGGGCTCCTACCCGGCTACGTGCTGCGCGCCCTGCCCATGCTGGCGCGGCCCACGCCCGCTCGGATCCGGAGCTTCCTGAGATGGGAGACCGGCGGGGCCGACCTCGACCCGGCCTGGCTGCGGCTGCGGGACGAGACGGCCCGCTTCCCCACCGTCCGCCCCGTCACCGGCCCGCGCCCCGGCCCGGCCGGGCTCGACCGGTTCCCCCTGCACATCCTCTTCGCCGAGCAGGCGCGCTGCCACGACTCCGCCCGGGCGGCCGCGACCGCGCGCGCCGCGCTGCCGGGGGCGAGGGTCGAGATGCTCCCCGGGGTCTCCCATCACGCGCTGCCGCTGCTGGCGGCCGAGGCCATCGCTCGGAGCCTGGCCGCTTGAGCCGTACACCCGATCGCGAAGCGAACGCGGTGGGGGTGGAGGTGCCCGTGCGGCGAGTCGGTGGGCGCAGCGGGCGATCGTGCGCTGAACTGGGCACCCCTACGGATACGGATCGGGTTCCCTCCCATGCGGCTGTTTCACCGTGGCGCCTTCCCCCTCGCGGCCCTGCTGGTCCTGGCCGTGCCCCAGACCGCCCACGCGGCCCACGGGAAGTTCACCTTCCAGTACGACGTGGCGGGCCACACCCGGACGGCGGCGCTGCGCGATCCGGCGGACGGCGCGTGCCTCGACGTCACGGGCAGCGTGGGCGCCTCGGGCCGTGCCGCCTTCGCGAGGAACCTCACGGACGGGCCCGCCACGCTGTACATGAGCATCGACTGCGAGGACGACGGGGTCGCCCTCCCGCCCGGCGGGAGCCACGACAAGCCGTTCAAGACGGTCCGCTTCGGCTGACGGCCGGTCTGCGCGCGGCCGGCGCCGTCAGGCGGAGCGGAACGCCGAGGCGGTGACCGTACCGCCGCAGAGGGCGAACTCGCCGCCGTCGTTCGGCGCCACCTGGGTGCGGGTGCCGGCGATGCCGAGCACCATCGTCGGGGCCACGGTCGGCTTCGCGCCGGAGGCACAGTAGCCGTCCGCCTCGCCGAGCACCGGGGTGAAGGTGATGGTGGTCACCGCCCGCCCGCCGGGAGCGAGTTGCACCGGCTTCGCGCTGCCCTGCCGGGCCACGCTCAGCGGCTTGTTGCGGTCGGGCGAGCCCTGGCCGGCGAGGGCCACGGTGGGGAAGCCCGAGAGCGTGCACGGCTTCGAGCCCTTGTTGACCACGGTGACCCGGACCTGGTTGTACCCGCCCGCGGCACTGGCCGAGAGGCGGCCGCCCTGGCACTGCGCGGCGGGCGCGTGCCGAGGAGCCTGCTGGTCGGCCGCCGCCGCGGCCGTCGCGGCCGCCGGCCCGGTGCCGACCAGTACGAGTGTTGCCAGGGCCAGCCAACCTGCCCGGGCCCGGGCGCCGTTCGGTGCGTGCTTCATCGTCGCTCTCCCCAGTCAGCCCTTGTTGCAGGCGTTGTCGAAGGCGTGGTCAGCCGCCTGCTGCCAGGCCTGCCAGTAGGCGTTGCCGTGGCTCTGGTCCTTCTTCGCCACGGGCGAGTTGTCGCAGTTCTTGGCGGCCGCGGCGAGACCGGCCTGGCGTCCGTCCGTACGGCCCTTGTCGCGTTCGCCTCGGTCGCCGCGTTCGCTTTGGTCGTTGCCCGGCGGGGTCGGGGTGGTGGTGCCCGTACCCGTGCCGGACTTGACGACCTTGCAGTTCACGAAGACGAAGGGCTGGTCCTCCCTCACGGCGAGGACGGTGTAGGCGGCGTTCTTCTGGAAGCGCTTCAGCAGGAAGTGCCCGCTCGCGTCCACGTTCAGGTCCTGGGTGGATTCGCCGTCGTTGAGCTTGCGCGGCGGGGTGAAGCCCTCACCGGAGATGGTGACGGTGGTTCCGTCCGGCGACGGAGTGACCGTACAGCTGGCGGCGGGGACCGCCGTCGTGGCCGCACCGGCGGTCGGCGCCGTTACGACGGCGCCGACCAGCGCGAACGAGGACACGAGCAGCGAGGTGACCAGGGCGCGTCGGGTCGGGAGGGACATCGTGGAACTCCCGTCGGAGGGACAGGGCAGCCCTTGCTCCCATCCTCCCCCGACCGCCCGGAGGTGTCGACCGGGGGAGCCTGGGCGAACGGCCGTTGGACGGTTACCGGATCGACGCCGGTAAGGCGGCTGCCGCTGCCTGCGCCCCCGCTGCCCACGCCCCCCGCTGCCTACGCCCCCCGCCGCGCCGACCTGCCCGGGCGGTGGCCCCAGGCCGTGAGCATGCCGGGGCCAAGTTCGGCCAGGCCGGCGGAGTCGAGGTAGGCGAGCGCCTCGTCGAGGGCCGCCGGTTCGAGGCCGCCCGCGATGAGCAGGTCGGGCCGCATCCGCCGCCAGGTCTCGCTCCAGAAGGCGGTGAGCGAGGTGCCCGGGGTCAGCGGCGGGCAGACCAGCTCGGCGGCGACACCCGACAGGCCGGCGGCGCGCAGCGCGTGGGGGTGCGCGCGGACGGCCGCGATGTCGGTGCCGATGGTCTGCGCGAGGGTCCGCCACATGGCGTTCAGGGTTTGGCGGTACGCCGAGTGCGGGTCGGCGGGGTCGGGAACGTCCGCCGCGTCGCTGAGGACGAGGAACCCGCCCGGGTTGAGGCGTTCCGCCAGCCGGGAGACGAGGGCCCGGCGTTCGGGAAGGTGCATGAGGACGAACCGGGCGTGGACCAGGTCGAAGGTGCCGAGGTCCGGCTCGTCGGCGATCCGGGTGAGGTCGGCGGTGTGCACCCGCAGCCTCGGCCCCGCGAGCGGCTCCAGTCGGCTGGTGTCGCGGTCCAGGGCGACGACCTCGTCGGCGCCGGCCTCCTCGGCGAGCCAGCGCGCGATGGTTCCCGTACCGGCGCCGACCTCCAGGCAGCGCCAGCCGGGGCCGACGCCGAGGGAACGCAGCCGCTGCCGGGTGAACGGGTCGTAGACGAGCGCGGCATGGTCGATGCGGTCGCCCTCTCCCGGATGCTCGGGCCGGAAGAGGGCCTCTCCGTACCGCCCGGCTCCCGGCCCCGGGGTGCTCGGGGTCCCGGGCGCCTGCTCCGGGTGCCCCTCGGATGCTGGTGCCACCGCCGACTCCTTCCACCGCGGGCGCACACCGCCCCGGCGCCCCAGGGTGTCCCTCCGCCACCGGGTACACCAGCATTCCCCCACCCGCCGGCGCGCCCCGCCCCGCCGGCGCGCCCCGCCCGGCCCGCACCCCGGCCCCGGGCGCGGCTCCGCCTCGTGTGCGCCACGCCCAAGGCCGGGGCCCCTCCTCAGGCGCGGCCCCGGCCTTGGGCGCCGCCCCGCCTGCGCCCCCGCCTCAGGCCCCGTCCCGGGCGCCACGCGGCTCCGCCCCGGGCGCGGCCCGGCCTTGGGCGCGGCTCTGGCGCCCGGCGGCCAGGCCGGCCGCACCCCCGCCTTGGGCGCCGCCCCGCCTTGGGCGCCGCCCCGTCCCGGGCGCGGCTCCGGCCCCGGGCGTGGCCCCGGGCTTGGGTGCGGCCCTTGCGCCCGGCGCCCAAGGCCGGACGCGCCCTCGCTTCGGGCGCCCCGCCTCGGGCGTGGCCACGGCGCCCGGCAGCCAGGTCGGGGCGGCCTCCGGGCCGGTGTCCGTGGTGCTACGTGGTGCCATGTGGTGCCACGTGGCGCCAATCCGTCCGGCCTTCGCGCGGGAGCGCGCGCCGCGCCAGGGTGGCTCAGGTTGGCGCACCCGCGTTTCCGCAGGTCAGGCCGCCTCGGCCTCGGGTCGGGGCCGGTGTGGCGTCATAGGGGCTTGCGGATGGTGTCACCGTGGTGCCATGATGGCGTCATGGACCTCACGCCCTATGTCGACACCCTCCGCCGCGAGCTCGCGGTGGCCGCCGAAGCCGGCGGGGAAGACGCCCGCAAGCTGGCCGATCGGCTCACCGCTCCGCTGGAGTCGGCGACCCGCCTGACCATGCTGGGCGTCCTCTCCGCCGCGATGGACGAGATCACCCGCGAGCTCGCCCCCGGCTCGGTCGACGTACGGCTGCGCGGGCTGGACCCCGATTTCGTCGTGACGCTGCCGCCCACCGACCGCGGCGCCCCCGCGGAACCGGCCGCGCCCGTCGAGCCGTTCGGCGCCCCCGCTCCCGCCTCCGCCCCGGCGCCCGCCGCCGAAGGCGACGACGGTGCCACCGCCCGCGTCAACCTGCGGCTGCCGGCCCACCTCAAGGCGCGCGCCGAGGAGGCCGCGGGCCGCGAGGGCCTGTCGGTCAACGCGTGGCTGGTGCGGGCCGTGTCGGCCGCGGTCGAAGGCGGCGGCGGCACCCGGCCCCGTACGGCCGAGAAGGTCCAGACCGTCGGACAGAGCATCACCGGCTGGATGCGCTAGCCCGCACCCGCTCGTTCACCCGTACACAGCACTTCACCACCCACCACACACCACGTCCCACCAGCGGGGACGCCCCAGAGACCCAAGAGGACGGGACAGCCATGCCTTCTTTCGACACTCCCGAACCGATCTCGGCCACGGCGCACGTGGAGGCCGGCTCCATCCGCTTCACCGCGGGCGACCGCGCCGACACCGTCGTCGAGGTGCGCCCCCGCGACCCGAAGAAGGACCAGGACGTACGGGCCGTCGACCAGACCCAGGTCACGTACGCGGGCGGCGCACTGACCGTCAGGACGCACAAGCCCAACATGTTCGGCCGCACCGGCACCGTCGACGTGACCGTCGAACTGCCCACGGGCTCGCGCATCGACGTCACCGGCGCCTGGGCCCAGGTGCTCGGCGAGGGCCGGCTCGGCGAGGTCCGCGTGAAGACCTCCTCCGGCGACATCCGCCTCGACACGACCGGTCCGCTGAAGCTGACCGCCTCGCACGGCTCGATCACCGTGGACCGGGTCGAGGGCGCGGCCGAGATCACCACCAGCTCCGGCAGCGTGCGCGTCGGCCTCCTCGACGGCTCCGCCGTCCTGAAGAACTCGCACGGCACCACGACCGTCGGCGCCGCCACCGGCGAGCTGCGCGTCAACGGCGCCAACGGCGACATCGACATCGCGCGAGCCGAGGGCTCGGTCACCGCCACCACCGCCCACGGCGCCCTGCGCGTGGGGGAAGTGGCCCGTGGAACCGCCCAGTTGGAGACCTCGTACGGCTCCATCGAGGTCGGCGTCCGCGAGGGTACGGCGGCCTGGCTCGACGTCAGCTCGGGCTCGGGCCAGGTGCGCAACACGCTCACCGCGTCCGAGACCCCGCAGGAGAGCGAGGACACCGTCAAGGTCCGCGCCCGCACCCGGTACGGCAACATCGACATCCTCCGCGCCAAGGTCTGAGCGCCCCCTCCTCGACACGTCACCCACCTCACCACTTCACCGCCTCGCCCTTCACCTGGGAGGACCCATGCCTTCTTCTGTCATGCCCACGTCACATCAGATCGCCGTGTCCGCCACCGGTCTGCGCAAGTCGTACGGCGACAAGACCGTCCTGGACGGCATCGACCTGCGTATCCCGGCGGGTTCGGTGTTCGCGCTGCTCGGGCCGAACGGCGCCGGCAAGACCACCGTGGTCAAGATCCTCTCCACGCTCGTCTCCGCCGGCGGCGGGCAGGCCCACGTCGCGGGCCACGACATCGCCGCCGACCCGCAAGCCGTGCGGTCCGCGATCGGGGTCACCGGGCAGTTCTCCGCCGTCGACGGACTGATCACCGGCGAGGAGAACATGCTCCTGATGGCCGACCTGCACCACCTCCCCAAGCCCGAGGGGCGCCGGATCGCAGCCGACCTGCTGGAGCGCTTCGACCTGTCCGAGGCCGCGAAGAAGCCCGCGTCCACCTACTCCGGCGGCATGAAGCGCCGCCTCGACATCGCCATGACCCTGGTCGGGAACCCGCGCATCATCTTCCTCGACGAGCCCACCACCGGCCTCGACCCGCGCTCCCGCCACACCATGTGGCAGATCATCCGCGAGCTGGTCACCGACGGCGTCACCGTCTTCCTCACCACCCAGTACCTGGAAGAGGCCGACGAACTCGCCGACCGCGTCGCCGTGCTCAACGACGGCAAGATCGCCGCCGAAGGCACCCCCGAGGAACTGAAACGGCGCGTCCCCGGCGGACACGTCCGCCTCCGCTTCACCGACCCGGCCGCCTACCACCGCGCCGCCACCGCCCTGAACGAGGCCACCCGCGACGACGAGGCCCTCGCCCTCCAGATCCCCAGCGCCGGCAGCCAGCGCGAGCTGCGCTCCCTCCTCGACTGGCTCGACTCCGCCGGCGTCGAGGCGGACGAACTGACCGTCCACACCCCCGACCTCGACGACGTCTTCTTCGCCCTGACCGGCGGCCCGGCCACCGTCCCCCACCAGCCCAAGGAGAACGTCCGATGAGCCCCTCCCTCGCGGTCCGCGACTCGAACACGATGCTGCGCCGCAACCTCCTCCACGCACGGCGCTACCCGTCCCTCACCCTGAACCTGCTGCTGACGCCGATCGTCCTGCTGCTGCTCTTCGTCTACGTCTTCGGCGACGTGATGAGCGCCGGCATGGGCGGCGGGGGCGGCGCCGACCGCTCCGCGTACATCGCCTACGTCGTCCCGGGCATCCTGATGATGACCATCGGCGGCACCGTGGTCGGCACCGCCGTCTCCGTCTCCAACGACATGACAGAGGGCATCATCGCCCGCTTCCGTACGATGGCGATCCACCGCGGGTCCGTACTGATCGGGCACGTCGTCGGCAGCGTGCTGCAGTGCATCGCCAGCGTGGTGCTCGTGGGCGCCGTCGCCGTGGCCATCGGCTTCCGCTCCACGGACGCGACCGCCCTGGAGTGGCTGGCGGCGCTGGGGCTGCTGGCGCTGGTCGCCCTGGCGCTCACCTGGATCGCGGTCGGCATGGGCATGATCAGCCCGAACGCCGAGGCGGCCAGCAACAACGCGCTGCCCCTGGTCGTCCTGCCGCTCATCTCCAGCGCCTTCGTCCCGGTCGAGGCCATGCCGGGCTGGTTCCAGCCGATCGCCGAGTACCAGCCCTTCACCCCGGCCATCGAGACCCTGCGCGGCCTGCTCCTCGGCACCGAGATCGGCTACAACGGCTGGCTCGCCGTCGCCTGGTGCCTGGCCCTCTCCGCCCTCGGCTACACCTGGTCGAAGTCCACCTTCAACCGCGACCCGAAGTAGCCGCCCCACCCCCGGCACACCAGCGGCCCCCGGCGCACACACCGCCGGGGGCCGCACCAACGTGCCCGGGCCGGCGGGTCGCGCTGCGCCCGTCTGCGTTCGGCGTCTTCAGGCCAGGCCCTTCGCCAAGGCTTGTCCCGTAGCGCGACAGCGCCGGCGGCTAACATGCCGAGGGGTACCGATCTTGGGGGACCAGTGGGTCGCAGCAGCATGCCGATAGAGAACTCGGGCGACACCGAGCTCTGTCTCTTCATCGAGCCGTACTGCGAGGACTACTGGATGAAGCCAGGGGAGGCACTCACAGTCCGTTCTGAGGCGGAGGGCGTCGATGTCTGGTTCGACACCTACATCTCGAAGGGCTGCGTCACCGTGTGGCTCTATGAGGACGGCGACCCGTACAAGATCGTTGGCGACTACGTGGTCGTCGATGCGAGCGGTACTCGGCTGGATTCCGGACATCAAAGGCCCCGCGGCCAGCGCTGGTCGGCCGGCGGCCCGATAATCGACTGACGCCGGCCAGCCTCCCTTGTGTCATCCACTCGGCGAGGCCGTGTCGATGACGATCACCTTCTCCAGCGTGTACCTGTCCAGGTCCGGATGATGCTGTTGCTGGCCTGCGCGGATGCGGTGGAAACGGAAAGTGCCGTTGCTGGTATGTGCGCTGACGATGCATCGGATCTGAAGTGGAGGTTCGGCTGAACGGCCGAGACGGCAGATGTGCAGGGCCAGAGCGAGGCCCTGGGCCAGCAGCAGCCTTTGATCGGCCTCGGCGATGACGGGCTCACCGTCATCCAGGAGGTCGACGGTCACGGGCACGAAGTCCTCAAGGTGGAAGCTGTTGACGCTGCACTCCCACGCGGTGAGGTCGATGAAGCCTCCGGGTCCGCTGTCGCGCAGGTGACGGACGGTATCGGTCAGCACCACGGCGTCCCCGTGGAGGGTGATGCCGTTGGCCGTGAGATCACGGAGGCCGGCTGCCAGTCCCTGTGGTGGCTGTGTGGGCGTGAGTCCTGCCCATGCGCCGAGGAGGGCCGCCGCCGCATCGTTCATCTGCACTGTAAGCACGGGGCAACGATCCCTCAGGGGCCCAGGAGGGCGGGAAGCAGGGCCGCTTCCACGGTCTTGGTGCGGCCTTGGGGCCAGCGGAACAGTCAGTGTCGGTGAGAGTGACGGCGCCGTGTCGCTGACGAGCCGCAGGACGGGATGCGGTGGGGCGAGCTCGCCGAGTTGCATTGCTGCCGCCGTGAGTTGAGGTCCTTGACCCTCACGTGGCGTCAGGCCGCACAGTCGGTGCCGTGGAAGATCACTGGACCGTGGGACGCGTTGCCGAGCTCGCCGGCGTGAGCGTCCGCACGCTGCATCACTATGACGAGATCGGGCTCGTGCGTCCGTCGGCGCGGACCGCGGCCGGGTACCGGGCCTACTCGGCGGGCGACGTGGAGCGGCTCAGGGAGGTGCTGGCCTACCGGCGGCTGGGCTTCGCTCTGCGGGAGGTCGCGGAACTGGTGGGCGACCCGTCCACCGACGCGGTCGCGCACCTGCGCCGGCTGCGCGGCCTGCTGGTGGAGCGGCGTGATCGCGCCGACGCCATGGTGGCCGCCATCGACAGGGAACTTGTGGCGCGAGCGAAGGGACTGAAGGTGACCCCGGAGGAGCAACTGGACATGCTCGGTGCACGGCTGTACGACGCGATCGGCGGCGCCTACACCGCGACACGGCGCACCGAACCGCGGATCGCCGCCCAGATCTGGGACGCGCTCGGGGACGCGCGGACGGTGCTGAACGTCGGGGCCGGCACCGGCTCCTACGAGCCCGCGGACCGCGAGGTGACCGCGGTGGAGCCGTCGGCGGTCATGCGGGGGCAGCGGCCTGCCGGTTCGGCGCCGTGCGTGGCCGCCGCCGCGGAGAGCCTGCCGTTCGAGGACCACTCCTTCGACGTCGCGATGGCCGTCTCCACCGTTCACCACTGGGGGGATCCGATGGCGGGGCTGCGCGAGATGCGGCGTGTGGCCCGCCGCGTCGTGGTGCTCACGTTCGACACCGACGAGCCGGGATGGCAGGACCGGTTCTGGCTCACCCGCGACTACCTGCCCGAGTTCGCCGCCGTCCTCTCGGGATTTCCCTCGCTTGCGGGGATGGCCGGTGCGATCGGCGGCCGCGCCGAGCCGGTGCCCATCCCGTGGGACTGCGCTGACGGCCTGTTCGAGGCGTACTGGCGCCGACCGGGGGCGTATCTGGAGGATCACGTGCGCCGTGCGGTGTCGGTGTGGACGAGGGTCGGGCCGGAGGCCGAGCAGCGGGCGCTGCGATGCCTCGGCGACGACCTCGACTCCGGCCGGTGGGCCGAGCGCAACAGCGACCTCGCCGACCTCGACGCGGCAGATCTGGGCCTGCGGCTGCTCACGGCTTGAACGGACGCCGGCCTGCGGTCCGTACGGACTCGGTGGGGCATGATGTGGATCATGACGCATCCTTCCCTGCCGACCACCGAGTCGGTCGTCGTCGCGATACGGGCCGTCGCGGCGGAGTACCGGCGGGCCGTGGAGGTCACCGACGACATCGGCGCCGACCAGACGTCGCGGAGGACTTCCGCGGCGCTGTTCACCGCCGTCGATCCCGGCGGGTCGCTGCCGCACGAGGCGTTCGTGGAGCTGGGGGGCAGCCCGGCGGTCAGTGTGCGGGTCTTCCCCGAGGACGACGCGAAGATCACCGTGGACGGGGTGGAGTTCCACGACGTCCCGCGGGATGCCGTCCCTGCGTTCCTGACCGCCCTCTACAGCGGACTCGCCTTCGTGAAGGGACGGTTCTTCCCGCCGGGGTACTGGCTCGTCGTCCCCCTGCCCGGCGACGAGACGTACAAGGAGCTCATCGCGGGCAGCATGCTCACGCCCTGGCTCTCCGGCCGCGTCCGCCGCTAGGTCGCCGAGAGGGGCAGGCGCCTCAGGCCGCCGACCACGGGACGTGGCAGGTGTGGGGGGCCGTCCCCTCCGGGCACAGGGCCTCGATCACCGCCTTGCGCAGGGACCGCCGTGTGCGCAGGGAACACAGCAGGCGGACCCGCAGCTCGATCGGCTGTCGCGCGCCGCTGCTCTGCCCCGGGTGTTCCACCGCCCACTGCGCCGCCAGGAAGTCGTACGCGTCGGCGGCCGGCCGCTCGCTCATCGTGGTGATGCGGGCGCCGCGGGAGGCCACGGCGTCCTCGACGAGGGACCTGACCCGGGCCAGGCCCTCGGCGTCCGCGTACAGGCCGAACGTCAGCTTGCGCCGCCTCATGCCGCCAGCTCCGTGAACCAGGGGTGGACGGGGGCGAGCGTGGACGACGCGGGCCAGCCGTTGACCGTTGCCAGGAGCAGCCAGTAGCGCTCCACGAGCGGGTCGTCGCCGGCGGCCACGGCCTCGTCGAGGCGCTCGCGCACCGCTCGGTCGATGGCGTCCTGGAGCGTACCGGCGTCGCACCGTGCGAGTTCCTCCGCCTGGGCGTCGGCCGTCCGCCGGACCGCCGTACGGAAGTCCGCGCTCCGGCAGAGTTCCGCGAGCTCCACCCACGCCTCGACCTGCTCGGGCGCCGGATCGTCCGGCAGCTCGGGCAGGACGGACCGCATCAGGGCCGCGAATCCCGCCGGGCTGCGGTCGGTGAACCGGATTGTCTTCACCGGTAGTCCCGACCGCCGGGACAACTCACCGATGGAATAGAGCGTTTCGCTGTCCATGTCCGCAGTCTGCCCTCTCCTCCCACGGGAGACGCGGGCCCCGCCCCCCGGGCGGGGCCCGCGCGTACGCCGGGGGTCAGGCTCCCGCGGGCGCCAGGCGCTCCGTGAGGTGGGCGACCACATCGGCCAGGGCGATCTCGTGCTGCGCGGCGCCCTTGAGGTCCCGCAGGACCACGGCCTGGCGCTGCCACTCGTCGCGGCCGACGATGACCGCGAACCCGGCGCCGCTGCGGTCGGCGCGGGAGAGCTCCTTGCCCAGCTTGCGCGGCTCCAGGGTGGTCGAGGTGCGGATCCCCGCCTGCCGGAGCGTGCGGGCGACCTCGCGGGAGGCCGGGATCAGCTCGTCGTCGACGGGGATGACGGCGACGTCGACCTCGTTCTTGGCCTCGGGCAGCAGGCCGTGGGTGTCGAGGAAGTCGTGCAGGGTGACATCGCCCATGCCGAAGCCGATGCCGGGGATGCGCTGGTTGGTGAAGAGGCCGGCCAGGTCGCCGTAGCGGCCGCCGCCGAAGAGCGAGCGGTTGTTCTCCGGGGAGAGGTCGAACACCTCGAAGACGGTGGAGGTGTAGTACTGGAGGCCGCGCACGATGAACGGGTCGAAGACGAAGAGGTCCTTGGCCTCGCTCTTCATCACCTGGGCCAGCGGGGAGGCTTCCCGGACCTCGTCGGGGAGGTCGGGCAGCACCTCTGCGCCGGAGCGCAGGGTGGACTCCAGGAGGTCGAACATCCGGCCGTCGACGCCGAACTCCGCGGCGTCCTCGCGCAGCTTCTCGGCCGGCACCTTCTCCCACCGGTCGATGAGGGCCATGGTCTGCTGGTGCGCGCTCTCCGGCACCTTCACCACATCGCGCAGGATGCTGTTGAGGATGGCCCGGTCGCCCACCCGCAGCACCCACATGTCGCGGGTCGCGCCGAGCGAGCCCATCACGTCGTGGATGAGGTCGAAGATCTCGATCTCGCAGTTCGGGCTGTCGGACCCGAAGATGTCCACGTTGAGCTGCCAGTGCTCACGGGTGCGGCCGCGCTGCGGACGCTCGTAGCGGTGGCAGTTGACGTGGCTGTACCAGCGCACCGGGAACTGGAGGCTGCCGGCGTTGGCGGCGATCATACGGGCGACCGAGGGGGTCATCTCCGGGCGCAGCGCGATCCGGCGGCCGCCCCGGTCGGTGAGGGAGTACAGCTGCTGGTTCGCGATCTCCTGGCCGGACTTGGCCTCGTAGATCTCCGCGGACTCCAGGATCGGGCCGTCGTACCGTCCGTAGCCGTAACGCTCCACCGTCTCGTACAGATGGCCGAACACCTGCTGCCGTACGGACATCTCGGCAGGGAGGAAATCCCTGGTGCCTCGGTAGGGAGCGGTGGGCAGCAGACGACTCACGGAGGGGCTCCTATGGGGTGACGCGAAACAGCTGACAGTGTAACAAGGGGTGCTGACGTGACGTCAGGGTGATCGGCGGGCGGACCGGGGCCCGGCGGGGCCTCAGTGTGGCAGGGGCGCGGGCGGGCGGTGGCCGAGGATGGCCGAACCCACCCGGACGTGCGTCGCGCCCGCGGCGATCGCGGCCTCCAGGTCGCCGCTCATGCCGGCCGACATCACCACGGCCCCCGGATGCTCGCCGAGCAGCCGCTCCCGTACCGGCCGCAGCCGGGCGAACGCCTCGCCGGCCGGCTCCTGCGGCGGGGCCACCGCCATCACACCGGCCACCGTGAGCCCGGGGCGGCCGGCGATGAGCGCGGCGAGCCGGAGCACCTCGTCGGGGTGGGCGCCGCCGCGGCCCGCAGTGCCGTCCAGGCTCACCTGGATCAGACAGCGCAGCTCCCGCCCGGCCCGCCCGGCCCGCTCGGCGGCCTTGCCGAGGGCGGACACCAGGGAGGCACGGTCCACGGAGTGCACCATGTCGGCGTAACGGGCCACCGACAGAGCCTTGTTGCTCTGGAGCTGCCCGATGAAGTGCCAGGACAGGGCCGGCGCGAGCCCGGCGCAGGCCGCTGCCTTGGCGGACGCCTGCTGGTCCTGGTTCTCGCCCACGTCGCGCACGCCGAGCCCGGCCAGCAGGCGGACGTCCTCGGCGGGCCAGGTCTTGGTGACGGTGATCAGGGTGATTTCGGTGTGGTCGCGTCCGGCCGCCCGGGCGGCGTCGGCTATCCGCTCGCGGACGGCGGCCAGCCGCCCGGCCAGGAACGCCCGCCGGGCCTCCCGGGCCTCCCGGTCTCCCCGGGCCTCCAAGTCCGCCCGGTCCTCCCGGGATTGCCCGGGGGCGGGGTGCAGGGGTGTCGTCACGGTCGGTCCTTCTCGTTCGCTAGTCGGGCAGGCCGGTCAGGGCCTCGGCCACCCGGTCGGCCTGTTCCTCGGTCAGCGCGGCGAACAGCGGTACCGAGACGGTGCTGTCCACGACGCGTTCGGCCACCGGGTACTCCCGCGGCTCCAGGCCCAGCTGCCGGTGCAGCAGGTGCCGGGCGGGGATCAGGGGGTCAGCCGCGATGCCCGCGGCGCGCAGGTGGCCGATCCACCGCTGCTGCTGGGCGCGGCCGGCGGCCCGCAGGCAGTAGCGGTAGGGCACCTGGCCGGGGGCCAGCCCCGGCGGGGGCGCGACGTGCGGCGGCAGGGCCGCGGTGTAGCGGGCGGCGACGGCGCGGCGGTGCGCGGCGATCTCGTCGAGGCGGCGGAACTGGCTGAGCGCCAGGGCGGCCGCCGGATCGGAGAGGCGGTGGTTGAACCTCGGCGCGTAGACCTCGCGGGCGCCCGGGTCCTGGTAGCCGCGGACGTGGTCGCGGGCCGCGGGGTCGCGCTGGAGCAGCATCCCGCCCTCACCGGCGGCGATCACCTTGGTCGCGTAGAAGGAGAACACCGAGGCGTCCCCGATGGCGCCGAGGGGGCGGCCCCGCTCGTCGCGGCCGCCGAGGCTCTGGCAGCAGTCCTCCACCAGCAGCGCGGTCTTGGGGCGCAGGGCGTCCAGATCCGCCGGGTGGCCGTGGGTGTGTACGGCGATGACGGCGTCGATGGGGTGCGCCGGGTCGAGCCGTCCGGGATCGATGCCGAGGGTCCGCTCGGTGACGTCCACGACCAGCGGGGTGCAGCCGGCGGCCAGTACGGCGTCCAGCAGGGCGGAGCAGCCGTAGGTGGGGACGGCGACGGTGGCGCCGTTGTCCCCGAGCCCGGCGCCGCGCAGCGCCAGCGTCAGCCCCGCGGTGCCCGACGAGACGGCGGAGGCGTGCAGGGGGTGGAAGCGCTCGGCGAAGGCCGCTTCGAGGGCCGCGGTCCGGGGGCCGGTGGCGAGCCAGCCGGAGCGCAGGGCCTCGGTCACGGCGGCGATGTCGTCCTCGGTGACGAGCGGCCCGTTGTGGGGGACGGAAACGGGGACGGAATCGGGGGCGGGTACGGGTACGGGGGGTACGGGGGCGGGGGTCATGCCAGGCCCTCCTTCAGCCGGTCCAGCGCCTCGCGCAGTACGGTCTCGCGTTTGCAGAACGCGAAGCGGACGTAGCGCCGCCCGGCGTCCGGGTCGGCGTAGAAGACCTGCTGGGGGATGGCGGCGACGCCGGCGCGGCCGGGCAGCGCACGGCAGAATTCCATCCCGTCCCGCTCGCCGAGGGGGGTGATGTCGGCGGTGATGAAGTACGTGCCCTGCGGCGGCCGCACGCCGAAGCCGAGCGCGCGCAGCCCGTCGGTCATCAGGTCCCGGCGTCGGCGCAGGGAGTCCGTGGCGGCGGTGAAGTACTCCTCGGGGAGGCGCAGCGCCTCGGCCACGGCGTACTGGAAGGGCGTGCCGGCGGCGAAGGAGAGGTGCTGCTTGACCTCGCGGACGGCGGTGACCAGATCGGCGGGGCCGCTCGCCCAGCCGACCTTCCAGCCGGTGAAGGAGAAGGACTTGCCGGCGGAGGAGAGGGTGACGGTGCGCTCGAACATGCCGGGCAGGGCCGCGATGGGCTGGTGGACGCCGTCGAACACCAGGTGCTCGTAGACCTCGTCGGAGATGACCAGGAGGTCGTGGGCCCGGGCCAGCGCGGCCACCTCGTGGAGCTGCCCGGGGGTGAGGACCGCGCCGGTCGGGTTGTGGGGCGTGTTGAGCAGCAGGACCCGGGTGCGCCCGGTGATCGCGGCGGCCAGGTCCCGGGTGTCCAGGGTGAAGTCGGGTGCCCGCAGCCGGACCGGCACCAGGGTGGCGCCGGCCAGGGTGGCGCAGGCGGCGTAGGAGTCGTAGAAGGGCTCCAGGGCCACGACCTCGTCGCCGGGCGAGGTCAGCGCGAGCAGCGCGGCGGCCAGCGCCTCGGAGGCACCGGTGGTGACGACGGTCTCCCGGTCGGGATCGATGTCCAGGCCGTAGCGCCGCCGCTGGTGGTCGGCGATGGCGCGGCGCAGGGCGGGGAGCCCGGGGACGGGCGGGTACTGGTGGTGGCCGGCGCGCAGCGCGCGGACGGCGGCCTCGACGACGGAGTCGGGGCCCGCGGTGTCGGGGAAGCCCTGGCCGAGGTTGACGGCGTCGTACCGCTCGGCCAGGGCCGACATCTCGGCGAAGACGTTGTGCCCGTGCGCGGCGAGGCGGCCGCGGCGCGCGGGGGCGGCAAGGGCGGCAGGGACCGCAGAGTCCGCAGGCGCGGCAGCCGTGCCGCAGCGCCCGCCGCTGCCGGGCGGGTGCTGCCGGTGTCCTGTCACGACCGGTCACCGGCGGCGGCCGCTTCGGCCTCCGGCCGGTGGATCTCCAGCAGGGCGAAGCGGTGGAGCATCTGGCTGCCGTTGAGGTAGACCAGCGCCGGGTCCGCGCCGGCCTCGGGGTGCGCGTCGGGGTCGGGCACGGTGTGCGAGCGCAGCGGGTCCTGGGACTGCCGGGCGCGGGGTGCGGTGGGCAGGTAGCGGTGGAAGGCGTGCCCCAGTCCGGCCGCGTCCAGCAGCCGGCCGACGGTCTGCACGGAGAACTGGTTCCACCCGGGCAGCCACTCCGGGTCGCTGTCCGAATGGCGCAGCCGGATGACGACGTCCACCGGTTCGGGGTTGAACAGCCCGAAGACGTAGGCGCGCCCACCGGGTGCGGTCAGGCGCAGCAGTGCGTCGATCCACTGCTGGGGGTCGTCGAAGTGGCTGTGCAGGGCGACCATGAACACGGTGGTGAACGGCCCGGCGGGCAGGGTGTCGGGGCGCAGCACGTCGCCGGTCAGGAAGCGGGCGCCGGGCACCCGCAGCCGGGCCTGCTCGATCAGCGTGGGCTGGAGGTCCACGCAGGTCAGGTCGGTGCCGGGATGGCGGCCGAGGAGGTAGTGGGCGAACGCTCCGGCCGCGCAGCCCACTTCGCACACCGGCCCGTCCGGGTGGTCCCGCAGCCAGGGCTCGGCGTGGTCGACGACGAAGGGGAAGTAGTGCGGGTGCTCGCTGTCCACGGGGCGGTCGGCGTAGCGCAGGTCCAGATTGCGGGGGCCGCCGGCCGGCCCGGGCAGGGCCGTGTGCTGCGGCATGGTGGTGTGGGGCGTGGTGGTGTGGGGTGCCTGGCGGGGGGTGCTGGTCATCGGCCGTTCCCGGTGGTGGTGGGCTTGGAGGTGAGCGCGGCCAGCCGGGCGAATCCCTCGACGGGCAGGCTGCGGAAGGGCAGTTGGTCGCCGCAGGGCAGGGCGTTGCGCCGCAGGAAGTCGCGCAGGTCGTGGCCGACCTCGTCGAGACCGCCGGTGAGCCGCCCGGAGCGCAGTTCGAACAGGGCGCGGCTGCGGCTGGTCCAGGGACGCAGGTCGGGGCGGTCGTCCACGGCGAGCAGGTGGAATCCGCGCCGGTGGGCCGCGTTGGCGTGGGCGTGGACGGCGTCGAGGCAGGTGTCCTCGGTGACCAGCAGCACGCGGTGGCGGCCCTCGACGTCGATGCCGCCGTCGGGGGTGCGCTCGGCGCCGAGGCCCTTCCACTGGAGCTCGGCGATCCATTCGTCGAGCAGGGCGTCCACGCGCCGGTGGGCCTCCTCGTCCTCGGGGGGCCGCGGCTCCAGGGTGCGTTTGACGGCGGCGGGCACGCCGCCCGCCAGTACTCCGGCGGGCAGGTCGCGGCTGACGACGCTGCCTGCGGCGATGATGGTGTCGGCGCCGATGGTCACCCCGGGGAGCACGGTGGCGTGGTAGGCGAGCCAGACGTTGCGCTCGATGCGCACGGGCGCGAAGGTCGCCGGGTAGCCGTCCAGGAGCCGGTGACCGAAGTGGAACCCATGGGTCCAGATGGTCAGGTGGGAGCCGGAGCCGACCTGGTCGCCCAGGATGATCGGGTGGTTGGCGTTGAGGATGCTGTGCGGTCCGATCGCCACCCGGGCACCCAGGACGACGTGCGAGGTGGAGGCGGTGGTGCCGCCGTAGCCGACGCTGGTGCCCTGACCGAGGTACAGCAGCCGGTCGGCCTGGAAGGAGCGGCAGGTGACGTGCGTACCGGATTCGATGCGCCCGCCGCCCTCGACCTCGAAGGCGTCGGCGACGAGCACGGTGACCGAGGCCTGGAGCTCGGTCGCGTCCCCCAGGAAGAGGGTGCCGGCGCGCAGGTCGCAGTCCTCGCCGATGGTGACGCCGTCGCCCAGCGTCAGGGTGTCCGCGGCCAGCACGGCACGGGCGCCGATCGTCACGTCGCGGCCGATGAGGACGTTGGAGCCGAGCCAGGCACGCACGCCCGGCCCGACCGTCGCTCCGGCCTCGATCAGCCGGCGCCGGCCGGCCGAGCCGTCGTCGGGGGTCTGGTCGATGGTCACGTCGACCCCTTGCGGCCCTTCGCCAGCGCGGCGCCGAGGTTCTCGACGAAGGCGGCGAACTCGGTCGCGGCCGGTCCGCCGTCGCGCTCCAGGGCTTCGGCGAGGCCCGGACAGCGGTCGGTGAACACCGGTGCCTTCACACCCGTCAGGGAGGCGCCGGTGACGACGGTCTTCACCCAGGTGGACTGGTACATGCCGGCGCCGTCGAGCCGGGCGCCGGACAGGTCGGACTGGCTGAACCGGCTGTACGCGCAGTTGGCGCCCACCAGCCCGGCCTCGCGCAGGTCGGCGGCGATGTAGGCCTGGACGAGGGTGGCACCGTCCAGGACGGCACGGCGCAGGCTCATGCCGCGCGGCGGATCACCGGTGATCATGGCGCGGTAGAGGTTCGCGTGGCGCAGGTTGGCCCGGGCGAGGCTGGAGTCGCGCACCGTGAGGCAGCGGCCGAGGAAGGTGCTCATCTCGGCGTCGGACAGGTCGCTCTCCACGATGTGGAGGTTCTCGCCGCGGGCGGCGGTGAGGATCGCGCCGCGCAGACTGCTCTCCACGATGCTGCCGTTGCTCAGCGAAGCCCCGCCGAGGCGGACCTGCGGCAGGGTGCAGCGCGTCCAGCGGGCACCGGTGAGCTGGGCGCCGCTGAAGTCCGCGGCGGTGACGGTGAGGTCGGTGAAGTCGGCGTCGGGTGCCTTGAGCCCGGCCGCCCGCCACTCGTGCGCCTGGACGCCGGTGAGCCGCAGCTGCGGCAGCCCCGCGTCGGCGAGCACCAGGCCGTCGGCAGCGGTGAGCCGCTGGAGGGCCAGGCCGTGACCGGCCACCGAGCGCAGCGAGGTGTCGCGGAGGCTGGACTTGGTGACGGAGAGCTGGTCGACGCAGGAGCCGTCCAGGGCGGCGGAGTCCAGCAGGCATTCGCTGATCAGCGCGCCCTGGAGGTTCATGTTGCGCATCGAGGCGTCGGACAGGTCGCACTGGTAGAACGAGGAGCCGGACAGGTGGCCGTCGTCCAGGTGGGTGCCGCGCATGCTGCACCCGTGGAAGAGCGTGCCGGTGGCGTCCCGCAGCCCGGTCAGGTCGGCGCCGTCGAAGACGCAGGTCTGGGCGGCCAGGGCGTGGACGTAGGCGGAGCGCAGGCTGGCTCCGGTGAGGTTGGTGCGTTCCATCCCCGGGCAGACCATGCTGACTTCGGAGAGGTCGGCCTCCTGGAGGCGGGTGCCGTGCAGCAGCGCCCGGTTGAGGGTGGCGCGGCGCAGGTCGACCCGGCGCAGGTCGAGGTTGCTCAGGTCGGCCTCGGTCAGGTCCATGCCGCGGCCGGTGGTGTCGATCAGGCCCTGGGTGACTTCGGAGACGTGCTTGAGCAGCGCGGGGCGCAGTTCCTCGTCGGCGGCGGCCAGGTGCCGCAGTAGTTCCAGCGCGGTGGTGTCGGGCATCGGGGCTCCTCAGGTGTGGGCGGGACGGGGAGGTCCGGTGGGCGCGGTCCGGGCGGGCTCGCCCGGCGTACGAAGGGCAGGGCCGCCCGGCGTACGAGCGGCAGGGCCGCCGGGGGTACGAGGGCCGGCGCTGTCCGGCGTACGAGCGGCAGGGCCGTCCGGTGTGGGGCGGTCCGGCCTGCGGTGGCCGATCAGGGCGCGGATCCACCGGCTGATCTGCTCGGGCCCCGGGTCGCCGGGCGCCGGGGGCCGGTGCTCCAGGACGACGGCGGGGGCGCCGGTGAGGTCGAGCAGCTCGGGCAGCAGCTCGGCCAGCGGCAGGTAGCCGTCGGCGGCCGACTGGCCGGCGTGGGCGGGCTCGTGGCCGTGCTCGGGGTAGCGCGCGCTGGTGGTGTTGTAGAGGTGCATGCTGCGCACGACCGGGCCCAGGGCGCGGGCGTAGCCGAGCGGCCCGTGCTCCGGGCCGAGCAGGTGCGCATGGCCGACGTCGAGGCAGAGCCCCAGCTCCGGGCGCCCGGCGAGCGCGTCGCGGTAGTGCTCCGCGGTGTGCAGCAGCGGGTGGGCGGAGAGGTTCTCCACCAGGACGGGGACCCCGTGCTCGCGCGCCAGCCCGCAGGCGGCGTCGAGGAAGTCGCGGCACCAGCTGTCGAACCCCGCGAGCGGGTAGGGCGGGTAGGGGCTCGGGAAGTGCACCACCACGTGGAGCGCGCCGAGGTCGGCCGCGCAGCGGACGGTGGCCTCGGTCAGCCGCAGCGCGGTCGCCGCCTCGTCCGGGTCGGGACCGGTGGGCGCGAACCGGCGCAGCGGGCTCGGCTCGTCGTAGGGGACGGGCGTGTGCAGCGCGGGCCGGATGCCGTGGCGGGCGCAGAACCGCTCGATCGCGGCGAGCATCGACCGGGGGTAGTTGTAGAACTCGACGACCTCGGGCTCGTAGGCGAGCAGCCCCGTCAGATCGGTGCGGTCGGCCAGCACACCGGTGGAGACGCCCAGCAGGGTCATGCCGCACCTCCCGGTGCTGCGGCGGCCGCCTCGGCGAGGCGCGCGGCCGCCGCCCGGTCGGTCTTGCCGGTGCGTCCCAGCGGGGGCTGCTCGACGCGGTGCACGCGCTCGGGCACCTTGTGGGCCTCCAGCCGGAGCCGCCCGTGGGCCCGCAGCTCCTCCTCGGCGGGCATCCGGCCCGCGCGCGGTACGAAGAGCAGGTGCAGGCGCTCGCCCAACAGCGCGTCCGGGACACCGACGGCCACGCACGCGGCGCAGTCGGGGTGATCGGCGTACGCGGCCTCCACCTCCAGTGGGGAGATCTTCGCGCCGCCGCGCACGATGAGCTGCTTGGCGCGCCCGACGAGTTCCACCCGGCCGTCCGGCGGCCGGTGCCGGGCGAGGTCGCCGGTGCGCAGCCAGCGGCCGGCCATTGTGGCGGCGGTGGCGGCGGGGTCGTCGAGGTAGCCGGTCATCAGATGGGGCGTACGGAGCCAGAGTTCACCGGCCGCACCGGGTTCGGCGTCGGCACCGGGGGCGCCGGGGGCGCCGTCCACGGGCACGATGCGGTACTCCACGCCGGGGGAGGGGCGCCCGATGGTGCCCGCCTCCTCGTCGTAGCGGTCGGGGGTGAGGATGAAGTCGGAGGTGGCGCTCTCGCTCAGCCCGAAGACGTCGGCGATCCCGGCGTGCGGCAGCAGGGCCCGCATCCCGCGGCCGAGGCCGGCCGGCAGGGGTTCGCCGCCGCAGATCCAGGTGCCGGGGGAGCCCGCCGCGGCGAGCCCCGCCGCCAGGGCGGTCCCGTCCGGGGAGTCGAGCTCGCGGCGGATCAGGCGCAGCATGCTGGGGACGACGGCGGTCCGGTCGACGGTCCGCCGCGCGAGGAGCTCCAGCACCCGGCGGGCCCGGAAGCGCGGGGTGAGCAGCAGGGTGCCGCCGGTCGCGAGGGTGAGCAGCGAGGTCCACTGCCCGAAGCTGAAGTTGAGGTGCAGCAGGTGCAGGGCGGTCTGGCCCTCGCCGAACGGCAGCGTCCGGGCGATCGCCTGGAGCTTGGTGTACAGGGCGCGGTGGGAGAGCACCACGCCCTTGGGGCGGCCGGTGGAGCCGGAGGTGAAGACCACCAAGGCCTGCTCGGCGTCCAGTTCGGCCGGCGGGACCGGCGGGCTGCTGGGGGCGCCGTCATGGACGACTTCGCCGATCCAGGGGTGGCCGGCCGGGCCGGTGGCGTCCTCCCAGGCCGCGGGGCGGTGGCGGGGGTCGCCGAGCAGGAACCGGGCGCCGACGCGTTCGGCGGTGGCGCGCAGCACCAGCGCGGGGGAGTCCCGGTGCACCGGCACCACGACCGCCCCGGCGGACCAGGCGGCGAGTTCGCACACGAGGTCCCCGCACCGGTTGTCCACCGCGACGAGAACGGGTTCCCCGCGCCGCAGGCCGGCCGAGGTCAGGGCGGCGGCGAGGGCGCGGCCCCGCTCGCCGAGTTCGCGGTAGCCGAGGACGTCCTCCCCGTCGTCGAGGGCGACGCGGTCCGCGAAGCGCGCGCAGGCCAGTTCGAGGAGCGCGTCGAGCCGCTGGGTGGCGCCCGCCAGGGGAGCGGCGGGGGCGCCGGCCGGGGCGCCGGTCAGGGTGGCGGGGGTGGTCACGCGGGCACCTTCCGGACGGACGGCCGCCGGTCCCCGGGCATCTCGTCTCCGCGCAGTCCGTCCCCGGCGGGGTAGCGGAAGTCCTCGTCCAGGGCGCGGATGACGGTGCGCAGGCCGGTGTCCCACAGCGAATCCGCGTAGCCCTGGCACTCCGCGAGGGTGCCGGCGGCCAGCGGGAACTCGGCGTGGTGCAGCGAAGTGAAGATCACCTCGAAGGCCTGCGGGAAGTCGATGCCGGGCAGGGCGGCCATCACGGCGGCGACCAGGTTGTCGAAGGAGAGCTGGTTGGGCGAGCGGGTGACGCAGACGACGTGGTCGCGCGGCCCGTCCGCGCGCCGCGGAGCCTCGTACAGGGGCGGATAGGTGGGGCGCCAGACGCAGGAGGCGGGGTCGCGCCACATCGGTTCGACGACCGCGCGCAGCGCCTCGGGGTCGCGCCAGCGCGGGGGCAGCGAGATGCCGGGCGGGTAGGCCTGGGTGACGTCCTCGTAGTCCCCGAAGTCGGTGCCGGCCAGCAGGGCCCGGCAGTCGGGGCAGTGCTGCCCGAAGACGGAGAGCTGGAGCGCGAACTCCTCCCAGTGGTCCGGGGTGTGGACCACGTTGGCCCACACGCCGAGGCGGTAGGCGGCGCGCGCCTTGCGCTTGACGGCGGCGGCCGTCTCCACGGTGTCCTCGCCCCCGCGGACGACGATCACCTCCATGGGCCGGTGCGCGTACCAGAGGTCGAGGGTGAGGTGCTCCAGCGGGTTCTCGCTGCGCCGCATGTCGGCGAAGGCCCGGCGGATGTCGTCCTCGTCCAACAGGATCCGGTGGTGGCACAGGACGGTCAGTCCGGCCTCCCGCACCGTGTCGAGGACGTACGGCTGGAGGTGGCGCGAGACCCCGTCCGGCTTGATCAGGAGCAGGGAGTGCTGGCTCTCCAACAGGCGTTCCAACTGATTCCCCTCACATTCGCGTGCTTGTCACAGCGAGATTGACACGAAATGAGCGACTGAGTCAATAAAGCTAGTCAAGTTGCCTTCGTGTGGGTGAGGCGGTCGCCAACCTTCAGGAGTACATGGGAGGTTGTGGCTGCTCGGCCTCTTGTGGAGTCGCTCGGAAGCAATATTGACAGGGGGGCTTGACTCGCGGGTCTAGATCATGGTCATATCGCTTCACCGCAAGGGAACGAACACCTTGCGGGGCATCACACCCAATGAAGGAGAGTCATCATGACCCGTAACCACGCTGTCGGCATGCGTCCCCGCCTCGACAAGATCAAGGTCCGCTCGGGCAAGTAAGCACGCCGAGTGCCGGGCTGCCGCCGGATCACCTCCGGCGGCAGCCCGGCCGCCGCATTTCCGGGCCCTTGACGGTCCCAGCGAGCGGGGCCGCATCCGGCCCCGCTCCCGGCCGTGTTCGCAGCTCTCCCCTCCGGCCGTGCGCGCGCGCCCGGTACCGGGCGCGCCCCGGCGGATTCGGGGTGGGACCGAACGCGGCCCCACCCCGCCCGCACCGCGCAGCGACGGAGACCTCCCCCGTGACCGAACAGCTCCTGACGCAGAACGTCCCCGTACTGGTGGACCACACCCCCGGCAGCCGCACCACCACCGTGTGCGTCGCCGTCGGATCGGGTGCCCGGCACGACCCCGAGGGAGTCGCCGGCGCCACGCACATGCTCGAACACCTCGTCATGTCGTGCCCGCTGGACGGCGGCCCGTCGCTGAGCGAGCGCGTCGAACGGCTCGGCGGCACCTGCAACGCCCTCACCAGCCCCGAACTCCTGGTGATCCACGCCCAGGTCCTCAACGAGGACGCGCCGGAGGTCATCGGCTGGATCGGCGCGTCCCTGCTCCGCCCCGAACTGACCGCCGCCCACCTGGACCGCGAGCGCCAGGTCGTCCTCCAGGAACTGAGCGCGGCGGCCTCCGACCCCGCCGACGCCGTCCAGGACGCCTTCCTGGCCCGGCTGTTCGACGGCCACCCCCTCGGATCGCCGGTCGGCGGCGACCCCGAGAGCATCGCCCGCATCACGGTGGACGTCATGCGCGACGCCCACCGCCAGGCCCTGGCCGGCGCACCCGTCGCGGTGAGCGCCGTCGGCGGACTGCCGGCGACGGAACTGCTCGCCGCCCTCGACAAGGCGGGCATCGGCGCCCTCCCGGCCGCGGCGCCGCTCGGCGCGCGCCCGCCGCAGACCCCGCCGCCGGTCCGTACCGGGATCCCGGAGCGCTGGCCCGACGAGTTCTGCTGGCTGCAGGCCGGCAGCCGGGCGCCCCACCTCGGCGATCCGCGCCGCCACGCCTACAACGTGCTGGGGCACCTGATGGGCTCCAGCCCCGCGTCCCTGCTCTACGCGCGCATCCGCAACGACGAGGCGCTCGCCTACTCCTTCCAGTCCTGGTCCCGCAGCTACAGCGACACCGGCGCCTGGCGGATGCTGGCCGGCGCCGAGCCCGCCAACGCCCCCCGCGTCCTGGAAGCCTTCCGCTCGCTGCTCGCCGAGATCGCCTCGGACGGGCCGGGCGAGGAGGCCTTCTCGGCAGCCGTCCGGCAGGCCGTGGTGGAGGTCGTGCTGCGCGCCGAGTCCCAGCAGGAGGCCGCGATCGCGCTGGCCGTCGACCGGGCACTGGCGGCCGAGGTCACCCTGCCCGAGCAGGAGATCGAGGCCCTCGGCCGGGTCACCGCCGCCGAGGTCGCCGCCGCGGCGGCCGACGTGGCGCGCGAACTGGTCGCCGTGGTCCGCCCCGAGGCGGCCTGACCCCGATGCCGACGACCCCTCCCGAAGCCCAACCGCCCGCCCCTGCCCCGGCGTCCGCGCCCGTCTCGGCGGATGCCGGCGCGCTGAGCGCTTCCGCCGAGTACCTGGCCGCCGCCGACGAGGCGGGGCTGCTGCACCGCAGCGAAGGGCTGGTCTACGTGGCCGGCGCCTACCGCGAGCCGCTCACCGGAGTCGAGCAGTGCCTGGTGGAGCACGCCGACCCACAACTGCTGCGCGCGGCGCCGGACTTCCTCGAAGCGCTCTTCGCCCGCTTCCCGGAATGCACCGAGGCGATCGTCCGGGTGCCCGGCGCCGACGACCCGCACCCCGTACTCACCCCGCATCTCAGCTACCTGGCGCTGCCCGCCGCGGCGAGCGGCAGCGCCCCCGAGGGCGCGCCGGCCCCGGGGCTGACGGTCGCCCCGGACGAGGCCCGCGCACACGACGCCGCCGTCCACGACTGGCTGCGCCGGGCCATGGAGACCGCGGCCGCCGGCCGGGGCCTGAGCACCCTGCCGGAGGCGGTCCGCGCCGCCGTGGACGACCTGCTGGACTCTCCCGGCCGCCGCACCTTCGTCGTGTACGCCGACGGCCGCGACCAGCCGGTCGGCCACGCCACCCTCTCCGTCGACGCCCACGACGACCCCAGCGGAACGGACTTCGTGGACCTCGTCGACATCCTCATCGACGACCCCGCGCTGCGCCCCGCCGCGATCGCGGCCCTGGTGCGGGCCTGTGCCCGGGTGGCGGACGGCCTCGGGCTGCCGCTGCTCGGCAACGTCTGCCACGGCCTCGACGAGGCCGGCCGCAGCGGGGCCGTGGTCACGGCCCTGGAGGCCCGCGGCTGGCGCCGCACCCATCAGTACCGCCACGCGCCCCGCCCCAGCGCCGGCCCCCGCGCCGAGGCCGCATCCCAGGACCAGGAAGAGACCCCGTGAAACCACCGACCCATTCCCCCTTCCCCCTCAGCCTCGGCCTGCTGTACGAGCTGCTGGACGTCGACCCCGAGCTCCCTCCCCGGTACCTGCTGCGCCGGGCGCGCCAGGAGGGCGCCGTCGTGTCGACCCTGGTGCTCTCCCTGGCCGAGCGCGAGGGGCTGGCCCTGGGCGAAGGCGCCCGCGGCGAGCTGGCCCGGATGACCCGGCGGTCCGACCTCTACCGGGAACTGGAGGCGGCGGTCCGCGCGGTACCCGGGGCGCGCACCGTCAAGGGCCCCTCCCTGGCCCGCCACTACCCGGCCGGTCTGCTCCGTGCGATCGGCGACCTCGACGTCGTCGTCCCCGACGAGGCGGCGCTGTGGCGGGTGCTGGCCGAGGTGCTCGACCGCCGGGAGGCGGGCGAGGCCCTGATGACGGAGCTGCACGAGGGCGGCCGGCGGGACCTGCTGGTCTCCGTGTGGTGGCTCGGCGAGGACCCGATGCTCGACCTCGACCGCGGCGTGGAGGTGACCACCTTCGCCTACGGCGGACTGCCCGAGCGGGCGGTGCCGCTGCGGCCCGAGCTGCCCGCCGAGCAGGTGTACGCCGATGTGCTCGCGGTGGCGGAGGAGCGCTTCCAGCGCGAGTTCGGCCTCAAGGACGTACTGGACCTGGTCTTCGTCCTCACCTCGCCCGCGGCCCCCGACCCGGCCGCCCTGGTCCGGGCCGCCGCCGACTACGCGCTGGCGCCGGAGCTGGAGGAGCTGTGCGCCAAGGCCGCCGGCCACCCGGCCCTGGCCTGCGCCGTCCCCGCGGAGCTGACGGACGGGCTGCGCGAGCCCGCCCGCCTCGAACGCGCCCGCCGGGCCGCCGCCGGCCCCGCCGCCGAGGAGCCCCGCCACTACGGCTTCCAGCTCACCGAACCGCTGCGGCGCGGCGCCGGGGACGCGGCCGAGGACCACGACTTCGGCGGGGTGCTGCTCCGGCGCACCCCGGTCGCGGACTTCCTGCTGGTCTCCGGTGAACTCGTCGACCCCGCCGACCACGAGGCGGCGCTGGCCGCGCTGTCCGCGCTCGCCCCGTGGCAGGAGCGTCCGGCCCCGGCCGTGGCCCCCGCCCCGGCGCCGTCCCCCCGGGCACCCGTTCACGCGGCCGCCGGCGCCGTCCCCGCCGACAGTGGGAGCTGAGCCATGGCGATCGTCGACGTACAGGAACTCGGCCGGGTGTTCACCCCCCGCCGGGGCGCCGGGGTCACCGCCCTGGACGGGGTGACCCTCAGCATCGGGGAGGGGGAGGTGCTCGGTCTGCTCGGCCCGAACGGCGCCGGCAAGACCACCCTCTCCCGCATCCTGACCACCCTGCTGCTGCCCACCTCCGGCACCGCCCGGATCGGCGGCTACGACGTGGTGCGCCAGTCCAAGGAGGTCCGCCGCCTGATCGGCCTGGTCCTGGGCGGCGACCGCGGCCTCTACGGACGGCTGACGGCGCGCCAGAACCTGCTGTACTGGGGCGCCCTCCAGGGCCTCGGCAGCAGGACCGCCCGGCAGCGCACCGAGGAGATGCTGGAGCGCTTCGGGCTGGGCGCCCGCGCGGACGACCGCGTCGAGCTGTTCTCCCGCGGCATGGTGCAGCGGGTCCACCTCGCCCGGGCCCTCCTCAGCCGCCCCCCGCTGCTGATCATGGACGAGCCCACCAACGGCATGGACCCGCACGCCGGGGCCGGCTTCCGCGAGCTCGTCCACGAGCTGAAGGGGGCGGGCTGCACCATCGTCCTGACCACCCACGACATGCACGAGGCCCAGGACGTCTGCACCCGCATCGCCCTCATCGACCACGGCCGCATCCTGCGCATCGGTGCCGCCGGAGAGCTGCTGGCCCGCATCGGCGCACCCCGCACCATCCGCGCCGAGGGCGTGACGGCGGAGGCCGCCGCGCGGATCGCGGAGCTGCCCGGCACCGTAGAGGTGACCGAGCAGGGCAGTCTCACCGCCCGGCTCGACGGCGCGCAGGCCCAGTCCGCGGCGCTGGCCGTGCTGGTGGAGACGCGGGCCACCGAGATCGCGGTGGCGCCGCCCGGGCTCACCGAGCTGTACCGCACGGTCATCACCGACCGGGAGTTCGCGCTCTGATGCTCCATTTCATGCGCGCCCAGGCACAGATGCTGATGCGGTCGCCCCAGCTCTTCGCCACCCTCGTGGTGATCCCGTTCTACTCGCTGGTCTTCTTCCACTTCCTCAAGGCCCACCACCAGGGCGAGCTGGCCACCACCACGGCCCTCACCGCCTTCCTGATGGGCGCCTGGTCCCACGCGGTGTTCGTGGCCTCGCAGGCGGTGGACGACGACCGGGCCCAGGGCACCCTGAGCCTCTCCCTGCTGACCCCGACCCGCTACCTGCTGGCGCTGGCGACCCGGACCCTGCTCACCACCTCGCTCGCACTGCCGGTGCTCGGCGAGATGTTCCTCGTCGGCCGCTGGGTGTTCGGGCTGCCGATCCGGGTGGAACGCCCGGGGCTCACCCTGCTGGTCGCGGCGCTCGTGACGGCCGGAGTCGCGGCCACCGCGCTGCTGATGAGCGGCCTGATGATCCTCGTCCGCGCCGCCCGCAGCCTCCAGAACGCCCTGACCTACCCCTTCTACCTGCTGGGCGGACTGATCCTGCCGATCGCGACGCTCCCCGAACCGCTGCGGTGGATCGCCCGGGGCTTCTTCCTCTCCTGGGGCGCGCAACTGCTCCGGGACGCCGCCGCCGGGCCGGTGCCCGAACTCGGCGCCCGGCTGGCCGTGCTGTGCGCCCTGGTCGCCCTCCAGATGGCCGCCGGGCTGTGGGCCGTCCGGCGGGTGCTGTCCTTCGTACGCAGTGGACGGGTGGTTCTCCAATGACCGAGCTCGCTCCCGAACGCCTCCCCGGTCGCGTTCCCGGCCGCCCGCGCGGCGACCTCGCCCCGGATCCGCTCTCCGGGCGGCGCGCCTCGCCGCTCGTCCGGCTGCGCGCCGCCGCCCGCCAGGTCGCCTACGGCGCGCTGGCCAGCTTCCAGGACTACCGCGCGATGTTCACGCTGCGGACCTGGCTGTTCGGCTGGACCGTACGCCTGATCTGCCAGGTGCTGTTCTTCGCCAGCCTGGGCCGGCTGGTGGGCTCGCCCTCCGCCGAGGCCTACCTCGCGTTCGGCAACGCCGCGATCCTCGGGCCGCTCGGCTCGCTCGGCGTGGTCTCCTCCACCGTCGGCGAACGGGTCTCCGGCACCCTGGAGTTCCTGCTCCTCAGCCGGGGCAGCACCTTCCTGGTGCTGGCATCGCGGGGTCTGCACTGGATGGCGGACGGTCTGCTGACCTCGACCATCGCCCTGTGCGTGGTCTCCCCGCTGCTGGGGGTGCCGCTGCACTGGGCGGCGTTGCCGGCGATCCTCGCCGTGCTCTGCCTGAGCACGGTCTCCTGCTACTGCCTGGCCCTGTGCATGACCAGCATCAGCGTGCGCAGGCCCGGCTCCCGGATGTACCTGACCGCCGGCACCACCATCGTGCTGATGCTGCTCGCCGGGGTCACCACGGCGGTGCCGCAGGCCGGCGCCGCGGGTCTGCTGGCCCGGATCCTGCCGCTCACCCACGGCCTGTCGGCGGCGCGGACGCTGGCCGCCGGCGGCCCGCTCGACCTGGGCGCGGTGGCCGGTGAGGCGGCCGTGGCGGCGGGCTGGGGGCTGCTGGCCTGGCTGCTGCTGACCAGAGCGCTGCGGCACACCGTCCGCACCGGATCACTGTCATTGCGCTGAGCGCGCTCCCAGGGGAGGGACGACACATGAGTTACGCGTTCGAGGCGCTGCCCCGAGGGTTCAGCGACCTGGTGGGCGAGGAGGCCGCGCAGGGGGTGTGGGCCGAGTCGATGTTCCGGTCGGTGACGCGCAGCTTCGGCTTCGCGCCCGTCACGGTGGCGCCGGTCGGCTACGCCGAGACCTTCGAGCAGTTCGGCTCCGCGGCCACCGGCCGCATCTTCGCCTTCGAGGACCTCTCCGGGAGGCGCCTCGCCCTGACGGCGGACTCGCTGGTGGCCGTACTGCGGGCCCTGGCCGGGTCGGGACGGCTGACCGGCGGCGCCAGCGCCCTCGGCGCCGCCTGCGTGCCCATCGCCCGGTACCGGCGCAAGCGGCACCGGGGCTGGAGCCAGGCGGTCGCGGTCATCTGCAACGAGGCCGACGAACTCGCCGCCGACCTGACCCTGCTGCGGCTCTGGGCCGAGCTCTTCGAGGTCCTGGGCCCGGCCGCCGGGGGGCGGCTGGAGTACTGCGACTACGGGGTGCTCGACGCGATCGCCGCGGACGAGGGGCTGAGCCCCGCCGCCGCCCGCAACGCGCTCCACCACCGTCGCCGCGGACCGGCGCCGGAGGCGGGGGAACCGCGGGCGGCGGAGCAGGTGCTGCCGCCCGGGGAACCGCGGGACGACGAGCAGGTGCTGCCGCCCGGGGGACCGCAGGCGGCGGAGCCCGCTCCGCCGTCCCCCGCGGGGTTCCTGCGGCGCCTGGACCGGCTCTCCGAGCTCTGCCGCGGACTGCCGCCGCGGGAGGCCCCGGACCGGGTGGCGGCGGCGGAGCCGGTGACGGGGGAGCGGATGGCCCATCTGCGGACCGTCCTGGCGATCGCCCACGAGCTCGGCGTACGGGTGGAGTTCGCCCTCGACTGGGAGCACGCGCCGGAGTACCAGGCCGGGTTGTGCTTCCTGGCCCGCACCGGTGACGGCCGCACGCTCGGGGACGGCGGTGGCTACCACCACATGGTGCGCACCCTGGACATCGGGCTCAGCAGCTGCTGGAGCACCAGCGCCTCGGTCAACCTGCTGGCCGAGCTGGGGCCGGTGCCCGACGCGGAGTGCGTGCACCTGATGCGCATGCCCTCCGCCGACCTGCGCACCTTCATGGCCGTCGCCCGGCGGCTGCGCGGAGCCGGGTACGACGTGCTGGAGCACTGGCAGCCCCGGCGGCTCGGGCGCCAGCTGCGCCGGGTGCCGGCCCGGCCCAGCCAGTGGTTCGCGCTGGTGGGGGAGAAGGAGGCCGCCTCCGGGCGGCTGACCCTGCAGAACGCGGCCGCCACCGGGGTCACCAGGGACCTCGACCTGAATCCGGTGTAATTTTTTTTGACTTCGTTTGTGACTCGAATATTGACTAGCTTGTCAATCTCTCCATATGATCCAGTCAATTAGATTCGACCCAAGGGAGCAAGGCCGATGAAGCCCTCGACGTCCCCGCGCCCGCTGTCGGCGGCGCTCCAGGACCGGACGGAGTCCGTCACGGTGTGGGGGGCGGGCTACATCGGTCTGTCCGCCGCGTGCGCCCTGGCCGGAGCCGGATTCCCCTGCACGGTGCTCGACACCGACGGGAACCGGGTCGGCCAGATCAACGCCGGCGTGGTGCCGCTGCCGGGCTTCGAGGACGTCATCCCCCTCGCCGAAGCCCGCTCCGGCGGGCGGCTGCGGGCGGCGTCCCCCGAGGACACCGCGGCGGTCGCCGCCCGGGTGCACCTGGTCTGCGTCAACACCGACCGCGACGGCCGGCCGGTGACCGGGCCGCTGACCGAGGTGCTCACCGCCATCGCCGGGGCCCGCACCGGCGGCGAGACCCTGATCGCCCTGGAGAGCACGGTCAGCCTGCGCTGGCTCGACGAACTGGTGCCCGCCGCCCTCGGCGCGGCCCCCGCGGGCGACCCGTCGCTCCACCTGGTCGCCGCACCCCGCCGGGACTGGATGCTCTCCCCCGAGATGAACCTGCGGACCCTGCCCCGCGTGGTGGGCACCGCCCGCCCGGAGTCCCTGCCCCTGGCCCGGGAGCTGTACGAGGCGATCAGCGAGGTCGTCCATCCCGCGCCGGACTGGCGGCACGCCGGTCTGACCAAGCCGGTCGAGAACCTCTACCGCTACCTGGACCTGGTGCTGACCAACCAGCTCGCCGAGGCGTACCCGGGCCTGGACGTGCCCGAGGTGCTGCGGCTGGCCGGCACCAAGTGGAACGTGCCCACCTTCCACCCCTCCATCGGCATCGGCGGCTACTGCATCCCGCTCAGCCCCCGGTTCGCCGTCGACGGGGCGGGCGAGGGCCCGGTCGATGTCGAGGGCGGCCCGGGCGCTGCCGAGGACGGCCTGCTCCCGCTGGTCGCCGCCGCGATGGCCTGGGACGGGGACCACCCGGCCCGGGTCGCGGAATCGATCCTCCGGATCGCCGACGGCCCCATCGGAATCCTCGGCCTCAGCTACGCGCCCAACGCCCGGATCGTCGAGGGCTCGCCCGCCCGGCGGCTCGCCGAGCACCTGCTCGCCCGCGGCGCCGACGTGCTGCTGCACGACCCGTACTTCACCCCCGAGGAGATCACCTCCCTCACCGGCGCCCGGCCGCTGAGCTGGCCGGACGACCTGGGCGGCCTCGGCACCCTGGTCGCCGTCACCCCGCACGACCTCTACGGCGACCTGCCCGCCCGCCTCGCCGCGCTGGCGGACCCGCCGGCGGTCGTGGACAACCTCGGCAGCTACGGCGCCACGCTGCGCGGCACCGCAGTCCGCTACGCGGAATGGGGCACCCCCGCCACGCGACCCGCCGCCGAGCCCCGGCCCTGAGCCCCGCCGCCGGGCTCCGGCACCGCGCGCCCCGGCCCTGAGCCCCGGCCGCCCTGCCCCCCGTACGCACACCCTTCACCCACCGCGCCCGCGCACCAGCACCAGGGAGACCCCATGAAAGCCGTCGTCACAGGCGGAAGCGGATTCCTCGGCAGCACCATCGCCTGCCGACTGATCGAGGAGGGCCACGACGTCACCGTCCTCGACCTGAAGCCCATCGGCACCAAGGGCCTGCGCCCCGACGCCCGCTTCGTCCAGGGCGACGTCCGCGACTCCGAACTGCTGATGAAGACCTTCCAGGACGCCGAGGAGGTCTACCACCTGGCCGGCGTCCTCGGGACCTCCGAACTCCAGGAGACCCCGCAGGAAGCCATCGACGTCAACATCGGCGGCACCGTCAAGGTCTTCGAGGCGGCCGGCACCTGCGGAGTGCCCCGGGTCTTCTACCCCGGCAAGCCCAACGTCTGGCTGAACACCTACACCATCACCAAGGCGGCGGCCGAGTCCTTCGCGCAGATGGCCAACGAGTCCGGCCCCAGCCGCATCTGCTCCCTGCGCTACTACAACGCCTACGGCCCCGGCCAGGCCCTGCTCCCCATCCGCAAGATCGTCCCCGCCTTCGCCGCGCAGGCCATGCGGGGCCTGCCGATCCAGGTCTACGGCGACGGCGAGCAGATCGTCGACATGGTCTACTCCCACGACCTCGCCGACATGACCATCCGCTTCACCCGCACCGAGCGCACCGACGTGATCCCGGACTGCGGCAGCGGGATCAGCGTCAGCGTCAACGAGGTGGCCGCCTCGGTCAACGAGCACTTCGGCAACGCCGCGGGCATCCTGCACCTGCCGATGCGCCCGGGCGAGGTGCCGCGCACCGTCCTCACCGCCGACATGGCCGAGCTGCGCGAGGTCCTCGGCGAGCCGCGCCTGAGCGACTACACCACCTCGCTCGCGGAGACCCTGGACTGGTACGCCCGGCTGCCCGCCGAGGAGATCGACAAGACGGTGGCCTTCTACGGATGGCAGGTGTGACCGGCGCCCCCGCCGCCGCCCCGGACGCCGGGCACCACCCGGCCACCGTGCTGGTGGTGGTCGCCCACCCCGACGACGCGGAGATCGCCGCCGGCGGCACCATCGCCCGCCTCAGTTCCTCCGGCGTCCGGGTGGTCACCGCCGTCCTCTCCCTGCCCGAGTCCGGTGCGCAGGGCGAGCGGCGCACCCGGTACACCGAGCGGGCGGCCGAGACCCTCGGCTACGAGCTGCGCTGGCCGACCCGTGGCGAGAACCGGCAGGTCGCCGACATCGGGGAGATCGCCCTGGTGGCCACGGTGGACCGGCTGATCGCCGAGGTCGCCCCCCGGGCGGTGCTCACCCACTGGAGCGGCGACGGCCACGCGGACCACCGCCTCACCGCCCGGGCGGCCGCCGCCGCGACCCGCACCTGCCGCGTCGACCTCTACGGGATGCGGCCGGGCGAGACCCGTACCCCGGCGTTCTCCCGCTTCGCCCCGCAGGTGTTCGTGGACATCACCGCCCACTCCGCCGCCAAGCGGCGCGCCCTGGAACCCTTCGCCGCCGCCCGGCCCGGCTTCCGGCCCCTCGACCTGGCGGCGGTGGAGGCAGCGGACCGCTTCCACGGGAGCCTGAGCGGAACCGACCGCGCGGAGAGCTTCGTCGTGGAGCGGGCACACGGGCTCGGGGGGCTGCTCGCGGCCGGCTGAACCCACGGGACCGCGGACTGCGGCGGCCCGGCTCCGCCTGGCCTTGACCGAGTATATTCACTATATTCACTCGGGATGTCCTGCCGTCAGTCACAATAGGGGGAAGCCGTCATGGCGGAATCGCAGACTCTGGGGTCACGGATCCGCCGGCTGCGCCGCGAGGCCGGCCTGTCGCAGATGGACCTGGCCGGCGAGAACCTCTCCCCGAGCTACATCTCGCTGCTGGAGGCGGGCAAGCGCACCCCCTCCCCGGAGGTCCTGGAACAGATCGCCGCCCGGCTCGGCTGCGCCCCCGGGCAGCTGCTGGAACTGCTGGCGCCCGAACGGCACGACACCCTCCAGACGGACCTGCGCTACGCGGAGATCAGCCTGCGCAACGGCGACCCCAAGACCGCCCTGGACACCTACTCCGCGGTCCGCGACAAGGCCGCCGCCGCCGGGCAGGACGGCATCCGGCTGACCGCCGAGTACGGCGTGGCCCAGGCCCTGGAGCACGACGGCCGGCTGGAGGAGGCCGCCGACCGCTACCAGGCGCTGCTGGACCACGCCGGATACGGACAGTCCCTGATCCCGCGGCTGGCGGTGGCGGTGGCACTGTGCCGCTGCTACCGGGAGACGGGCGACCTGGCCCACGCGATCGACCTGGCCAACGCCACCCTGGAGGAGGCCCGCGCGCTCCGGCTCACCCCGACCGTGCTGGGCGTCGAACTGCTGGCCACCCTCGTCGGGCTGTACTGCGAGCGCGGCGACCTGCACCGCGCGGCCGCCCTGGCCCGGACCGCCATCGAGGAGGCGGAGGGCATCGACGACCGCAAGGCCCTGGGCGCCGCCTACTGGAACGCCGGAGTGGTGGCGCACCGGGGCGGCGCCTCCGCCGACGCCCTGCTGCTGCTCGAACGCGCCCTGGCCATCTACTCCGAGGGCGACGACGCCCGGGCGCTGTCCCGGCTGCGCAACGCGTACGCGTCGGTGCTGATGCAGTCGGAGTCCGGTGACATCGCGGAGGCCAAGTCACAGCTGGTGCGCAGCGCCGAGACCCTCGCCGACCACGGCAGCACCGTGGACATGGCGTACTGCGAGACCGCGCTCGCCCGCGCCTGCCTGCTGGAGTCCGACCCCCGCCAGGCCGGGGAGCACGCCCGGCGGGCCCTGGAACTGCTGGGCTCCGGACACCGGCTGGAGACCGCGCGCACCCTCCTGGTCCTGGCGGGCGCCCAACTGCAACTCGGCGACGCCGAGGCGGCCGAGGCCGGCTGCGAGCGGGCCGCGCTGCTGCTGGAGGCCTCCGAGGCGGACCGGCAGGCGGCCTCCGCCTGGAACGACCTCGGGGAACTGCTGGAGCGCTCCGGGCGCACCGAGCGCGCCGTGTGGGCCTTCCGTCAGAGCCTGCGCTGCCTCGGCCAGCGCAGCAGCCTGCTCCCGGCCGCCGACGGACCGGCCGGCGCCGGATCGGCCGCGGGCCGGGCGGGAGCCGCAGGGGCCGCCGACCGCGGGCGATAGGCGGGTAGGCGGGTAGGCGACGGGCGATAGACGCGGCCGTAGATCATTTGCAGATATCGTGTTGATCGCCGGCGCCTAACGTCGGAGGAGACAGCGCGGGAACGGGCGATCGCCCCTTCCCGACACCGCTCACCGGTTCCTCCCCGCGACGAAAGCAGACGCCCGCATGCCGCACGCAGCCAGCCGCACCACCGGTGTCCGTACGTCCTCCGGGGCCGTCACCGGCCCGTTCCGGCACCGCAGCGTTCAGGCGGCGGTACTGGCCCTGCTGCTCGCGGCCTGGCCCGCCGAACTCGCCACGGCGACGGCACCGGAGTTCCACGGCGTACTGACGGGGATCGAGAGCGCCGCGCACACCAAGGACATTCCCCTCTGCTGCTGACGGAACCCGTCCGCGGCCACGCACCACCCGCTCGACCCACCGGCAGACCACCGGTGGTGAACGTCAAGGAGGACCCCTCATGTTCAAGCTGCCCCGTGCCTGTGCGGCACTCGGCCTGACGCTGCTCGCCGCGACCGCCCTGGGCGCCGCCGGCCTCACCCCCGCCGCCCTCGCGCACACCCCCACGCCGGTGGGCCAGCGGGTCGTCGTCCAGGCCGACGGGATGGGGACGGGGCACGACGAGGTGCCCGAGGTCAACAACACCGGGTCCAGCTTCGACCCGCGCGAGAAGATGTGATCCAGGGCTGACGGGAGGCCGTCCGGCGGCGCGGGTAACCCCGCCCCGGGCGGCCTTTTCCGTACGCGCCCCCGCGCGGCCCGTTTCCGTACGTCCCCCGTGCCCCCGCCCCCGTGCCCCCGCCCCCGCGCCCCCCGTCGCGCGGCCGCGCCGTCAGCCCAGCCCGGCCAGCAGCTTCGACACGTCGGCCGCGTCGGGCAGCCCGAGGCGGGTGAAGACCCCGTGGGCCTCCGTCAGATGGCCCCTGGCCCGGCCCGTTTCCCCCAGACCGGCCAGCGCCCGCCCCATCGCGACCAGGGAGTGCGCCCGGTCCCGCTCGGAGCACGCCTCCTCGCAGCGGGCCACCGCCGCGGCCGCGTACTGCACGGCCTCCAGCTCCCGCCCGGTGCTGCGCAGGGTCTCCGCCAGCCGGTAGAGCACCTGCGCCTCCCGCTCCCGCAGCCCGGCCGCCCGGCACACCGTCAGGGCCTCGCCGTAGCGGGCCACCGCCTCCTCGTAGCGCCCCAGTTCGTGCAGGGCCAGGCCCAGCACGTAGAGGGCGTAGGCCGCACTGGCGTCGTCGTCCAGCTCGCGCATCAGCGCCAGCGCGGACTCGCAGGACGGAATGGCCTCCTCGGAGCGCCCGCTGCGCACCCGGGCCAGCGCCGCGTTGACGGTGGTCACCGCCGCACCCGAGCGGTGTCCCAGCGTGTGCGCGAGGGCGATCGCCTCGTCGTAGCAGGCCGCCGCCTCCTCGAAGCGGCGCAGGAACTGCGCCACCAGGCCGAGGTCGTTGAGGGCCTGGCGCAGGGTGTACACGTCCTCGGCGGCGCGCGCCGCCTCGACGGCCAGTCCGGCGTGCCGCCCCGCGTCGGCGATCCGGTCGGCGCGCAGCGCGATGCCCCCGCAGAGCATCCGGGCCCGCCCGATGATCCTCGGACAGCCGGTCAGTTCCGCGGTCTCGGTCAGCGCGAGCGCCACCGGGGTCATCCGGTCGTACCACACGGCGTGGGTGTACGGGCTGACCGCGAGCAGCAGGTCCACCGCGCTGCCGAGCCGGTCCTGCGCGGCGTCCGGCAGGCGCAGGGTGACGGTGCTCAGCGCGGCCGCGACCAGGCCGTCGATCTCGGCCGCCACCCACGCGCGGGCGGCGTGCACGTCGCGGAACTCCAGCCCGGCCGACCGCAGCGGGCCGAAGGCGTCCGCCACCGGATCCCCGGGGATCGCGTGCGGGAACGCGCTGGCGGCCGTCGCCAGCAGGAAGTCCAGCAGCCGGCCGAGGGCCGCCGCCGCCTCCGCGGGGTCGTGCGACTCGGCGCGCTGCCGGGCGAAGACCCGTACGAGGTCGTGGTAGCCGTAACGGCCGGGCTTGGCGGACTCCAGCATCGCGGCATCGGTCAGCGACTCCAGCAGGACCTCCGCCGTGCTCTCGTCGACCCCCATCGCGGCGGCCGCCGCCGGTACCCCGATGTCCGCCGCGCCGGCCAGGGCGACCAGCCGGAAGGCCCGCGCCTGGGCGCCGGTGAGCTGCTGGTAGCCCAGTTCGAAGGCGGCGTCGATGGCCAGCGCGCCGATCCGCAGTTCGGCGATGCGCCGCTGCTCGTCCGCCAGGCGCGCGGTCAGCGTCGCCACCGACCAGGCGGGCCGGGCCGACAGCCGGGTGGCCACGATCCGCACCGCGAGCGGCAGGTGGCCGCAGGTCTCGACCAGCCGCAGGGCGTCCTCCCGCTGCGCCGCCAGCCGCTCCCGGCCGATGATCGAGCCGAGCAGGGCCAGCGCCTCGTCGCTGCGGAACGGCTCCAGCAGGAGCTGGGAGGTCAACGGCAGGTCGAACATGGGCGATCTGCTGGTGAGGATGACGGCGCAGCTGGCCGAACCCGGTATCAGCTCTCTGACCTGGGCGGCGTCCCGGGCGTTGTCCAGGACGATCAGCAGCCGTCTCCCGTCCACCAGCGACCGGAAGAGCCGGCAGCGCTCCTCGACGCCGTCGGGCACCTTGTCCTCGGGCACGCCGAGCGCGGCCAGGAACCCGGCCAGGACGAAGCCCGGCTTGGCCGGGTCGGCGCCGCTGCCCCGCAGGTCGGCGTGGAGCTGGCCGTCGGGGTAGTGGGCGCGGGCCCGGTGGGCGATGTGCAGGGTGAGGCAGGTCTTGCCGACGCCGCCCATCCCGGCGGCGGCCAGGACGACCGGGGTCCGGCGCGCCGGTTCGGTGAGCAGCGCGTGCCAGGCGTCGACCTGCTCGGTCCGGCCGACGAAGTCCGGTGCGTCGTAGGGGAGCTGGGCGGGCACCGGCGCCCCCGCCGGGTGCGCGGCGGTCTGCTGCCCGGCGCTTTGGTGCGCCTTCGCCGAGGGCGGCGGATTCGGCCGGTCCGCCTCGCCGTCCTCCCGCCGCGGCGGGTGGGCGTACGGGTCCGCGGCCTCGTCGCGGGCCTCTTCGCGGTCCTCGTCGTCGCCGCCCGGTTCCGGCGGCTCCGCGGGCAGCGCCGGGGAGGTCCCGGCCAGCGCGGGGTCGCCGGTGAGGATCCGCCGGTGCACCTCGGCCAGTTCCGGACCGGGCTCGATGCCCTGTTCCTCGACGAGCAGGTCCCGTACCCGGCTGAACACCGCGAGGGCGTCGGCCTGGCGGCCCGCACCGTAGAGCGCGCGCATCAGCAGGCCGTACGGGCGTTCCCGCAGCGGATGGGCGTCGGTCAGCTCGACGAGGTCCGGGATGGCCGGGCGGTGGTGGCCGAGGGCCAGGGCGAGCTCGAAGCGCTCTTCGAGCAGGGCCAGCCGCAGTTCCTCCAGCCGGACGCGCTGGCGCTCCGCGAACGGGCCGGGCACCCCGGCCAGCGGCTCTCCCTGCCAGAGGTCCAGGGCCCGTGCGAGGAACTGCCGGGCCTGCGGCACCCGGCCGTCGGCGCAGGCGCGCGAGGCCTCGGCTGCCAGCTCCTCGGCCCGGCACACGTCCAGGGCCGTGCCGGGCACGGCCAGCCGGTACCCGTCGCCGGCCAGCTCGAGGACGGTCGGCGCGGCGCCGTCGGTCTCCAGCAGCTTGCGCAGCCGCCAGACGTAGGTGCGGATGGTGGTCACCGCGCGGGTCGGCGGCGCGTCCGCCCAGAGCGCACCGACGATCTGCGCCATGGAGACGGGCTGGTTGGCGCGCAGCAGCAGCAGCGACAGCAGCGCCTGCTGCTGCGGCGGCCCCACCCGCAGTTCGACATCCCCCCGGTATGCCCGAACCGCGCCCAGAACCTCGAAACGGAATCCTCCAGCCACCTGCGTATCCCCTCACAACGGCCAGTAGTGCGAACGTTCATGATCGCTCGTGAACACGGCCTAAGACGGCGCCCACAGGTCCGGGGCTGCGTTCCGGCGGCAACGGGCGGGTAAATGACCGTCCCTTGACCGAGTGCGCCCCGTCGGCGCCGGACAACCGGATGCCGCAGCCACGATCCGGGGAGTGGTCCCCACTTGGCTCCCGCCCCGTGCTAGCGTCCTTCCCATGGAAACGGGGAGTGGTCCCCGTTTGCCGTGAGGGAGGAACCGCCGTGCCTGCACCGACCCTTGAGGAACTCGCCCCGGCGGGAAGCGACCTGACCGCCGACCCCCACCCCGCCCTCGCGGCGCTCCGCGAGCGCGGCCGCGTGCACCGCGTCCACGTACCCGGAACCGGCGACGTCTGGCTCGTACTCGGAAGGGACGAGGTCCGCGCGGCGCTGACGGACCAGCGGCTGCGCAACGACGTCCGGCACTCCGCTACCTGGGAGAGCGACGGCGGACACGCCATCGGCCTCAACATGCTCCAGACCGACGCACCCCGGCACACCCGGCTGCGCGCCCTGGTCGCCCGCGAGTTCACCGCCGGACGGGTGGAAGCGCTGCGGCCCCGCGTCCAGCGGATCGCCGACGCGCTCCTCGACGCCCTCCCACCGGCGGGCGGCTTCGACCTGGTCGCCGGCTACGCCCTCCCGCTGCCGCTGACCGTCATATGCGAGCTGCTCGGAGTGCCCGCCGGGGACCGGCACCTCTTCCACACCTGGTCGGCCGAGCTCGTGGCACCGTCCTCACCCGCCGCGGCCGCCGCCGCCGGCGCCGAGATGACCGCCTACTTCGCCTCGCTCATCACCGCCAAGACCCTCGATCCGGGTACGGACCTGATGAGCGCCCTCGTCCTGACGCCCGCGGGCGAGGAGGGGCTGTCGCCCGGGGAACTGCTCGGGATGGCCTTCCTCCTGCTCGTCGCCGGCCACGAGACCACCGTCAACCTGATCTCCGGCGGCGTGCTCAGCCTGCTGCGCCACCCGGACCAGCTCGCCGCCCTGCGCGCCGACCCGGGCCTCCTGGCCGGCGCGGTCGAGGAGATGCTCCGCCACGACGGGCCCGTCACCGCCGCGGCCTTCCGGCACGCCGCCGAACCCCTGGAGATCGCCGGAGTCCGCATCCCGGCCGGCGACAGCGTGATGCTCTCCCTCGCCTCGGCCTCCCGCGACCCCGCCCACTTCCCCGACCCCGACCGCTTCGACATCCGGCGCCCCGCCCGCGGCCACCTCGCGTTCGGGCACGGCGTCCACCACTGCCTGGGCGCGCCGCTGGCCCGCCTCGAAGGACGCATCGCCCTGGCGACCCTCCTGCGGCGGCTGCCGGACCTCACCCTGGCCACCGACCCCGACTCCGTGGAGCGCCGCCCCGGCGCCATGCTCAGGGGCGTCGCCGCCCTCCCCGTGTCGTGGTCGCACACCTTCCCCGCGCACCCGCCCACGACGCCCTGACCCACACCGCAGCCCCGTCGCGCCCGACCGTCATGCGGGTCGGCGCGTCGCGTAGCAGAAGAAGTGTTCCTCCGGGCCGGCGAGGGGGTCGGCGGGGACGAAGGTCGAGGTGTGGTGGTGCAGCACCTCCAGGCCCGCCTCCGTCAGCCGGCGCAGGTGCTGGTCCACGGACAGGCTGCTGACCGTGACCGGGTGGCCCATCCACTCGATGTCCAGACCGCGGATGTCCCCCGGCACCGTGGCCAGCACCAGGTACCCGCCCGGCGCGACCCACGAGGCCATCCGGTCGAGGGCCGCCTCGATCTCCGGCTGGTCCATCACCAGGAGCGGGAAGAAGGAGCACACGGCGTCGAAACCGCCCGCCTCCCGCGGTACGTACGTGCGGACGTCGGCCTGCTCGAAGCGCGCCCCCGGCACCAGGGCGCGGGCCGTCTCGACCATGGCCGCCGAGACGTCGATGCCGGTCACGGCGTGCCCGGCCCCGGCGAGCGCCTCGGCCGTCGGCCGGCCGGTGCCGCTGCCCACGTCCAGCACCCGGGCGCCGGCGGGCAGCCGCTCCGCGATCCAGTCCAGGGCAGCCATCTGTTCGGGCACCCGCCCGAACAGGTCCTCGTACCGCGCGCCCAGCGCGTCGAACACCTCCGCCGCGGTCTCGCGTCGCGTCATGTCCCCTCCTCGTCCCGGTCGTCGTCCCGGTCGTCGTCCCGGCTGTCGTCACGCTACCGGCGGGGCGGCGGCCCGACACCGGCGCGCGCCCGATTGTCAGTGCCGGCTGTGATGCTGGTTCCCGAACATCACGCGCGAGACCGACGGGGGATCCGATGCTTGCCGAGCGACCTGTGAGGACCGAGCCCACCGAGACCACCGAGCCCGGAGGCTTCGAGGCGGGGTGGTGCGCGAGCGACCTGGGCGAGCACCGGCCGTGCCGGTACACCTACGAGTACTACCCCTACGAGAGCCTGCCGCCCCTGGACTCCGCCCGGTTCACCGGCGATTTCGCCTGGCTCGGGGGCCCGGGTGCCGCCTCGCCGGAGCGCAGCGCGGCGCTGGCGGCGCTCGACGGCGCGCTCGCGGCCCACGGGCTGGCGCTGCCCGCGGAGTTCATCGCCTTCCAGGCGGGGGAGCGGACGCACCACGCGCTGGACGAGGTGTCGGTGACGGCCTGCTGGACCAGCCTCTCGGAACCGCTGCCCTGCCCCGGCGAGCCCGGCACCTTCCTCGTACGGTTCCTGCGGGACCAGCAGGACTGCGTCCACTGGTACTTGTGCCTGCGGCCCTCGGGCGAGACGTGCGTCGTCTGGTCCCCGGTCGACTTCGCGTACGAGTACGAGCGCGGCCGCGAGGCAGGCGCGGCGGAGCTGCGGGCGGAGATCCGCTGGTGCGCCCCGGCGTTCGAGGAGTTCGCGTACCGGTTCTGGGCCGAGAACCGCATATGGCACGCGGTCCACGGCGGCGGCCCGGCGGAACTGGACCAGCCCCTGCGCGACTACCTGGACCACTACGGCCCGACGGCAGCGAGCCCGCACACCCCGTGAGGGGTGCGCGGGCAGCGGTGGCCCCGGTCAGTCCGTGAACACCTGGACGATCCTGTCGCCGGATACGGCGACGCCCGTCTTCGTGTAGCTGCAGTTCTTGATGTTGCCCGAGTGGACAGCGCTGGCGAGCCAGCCGTCCACGTGCTTCTTCTCGTCGACGGAGCCCCAGGCGATGTTCTCCGCAGAGGCGTTGAACGTCGCTCCGGCCTTCTTCAGGCGGTCCTGGATGGACGAACCGTCCGACCCCGTGTGGCTGGTGGTCGAGTCGTTCGCGTACTCCTGGGCCGCGGCGGTGAGCTTCGGGTCCACCGCCAGGGGCTGGCAACCAGCCGCCTTGCGGGCCTCGTTCACCAATTCGAGGATCTTGCCCGGGTCGGAGGCCATGGGCAGAACGGCGCGCGTGCTCTGCGCGGGCGGAGTGGCGAGCGCCGCCGAAGCGGTGCCCGCGGTGCCCAGGAGCAGCAGGAGCGAGGATGCGCAGGTGAGGGTGTAGCTGCGTCGTATGGATCCGGAAGCCATGGAGTACCTTCCTTCTTCCGACAGAGAAGCGGAGGCCGCGGCGACGCTGCCGAAACGATCTCCAACGCAAGATTCTCCGCCGAGGCCCGCCCAGCCGCATCTCGTGAGAGCGAAACCGCAGGTCAGGGCCGGTATGGCGGAGCCCTCAGCGGGTGGACCGGGTGATCCAGGCCAGGTGCTCGGCCCGGCCGGCGTCGATGCCGAAGGTGAGGACCTCGGGGGAGTCGTAGGGGTGCTCGGCCACCAGGTGCTCCTCCAGGGAAACGCGCCGGTCCTGGGCGGTGCGGAAGGTCACCTGCCACTCGGTGCCCTCGCGGACCTCGCCGAGGTGCCGGTAGGTGGTGTCGATGGGGCCGGTCACCTGGCCCGAGGCGGCCAGGTTCGCCTCCACGGCCGAGCGCGACAGCCTCCGCGCGGCGTCCTGCGAGTCGACGGTGGTCAGCACGATCACGTGATCAGTCATGGGGGCACCGTAGCCGGGGCGGCGTCCCCCGGCCCCGGCGGCCGGGAAACCCCTGGGGACCGTCCCGCCGGGCCGCGTACGCTCGGCCACATGCCCCGCTCCCCGAAGAAGGCCCGCCGGCTCGTCGCCGACGGCCGCACCTACCTGTGGACCGTCCGCCACGGCCACCACGTGCTGGACGACGGCGGCTGCCGCAAGACCCTCACCCTGCGCACCCACCCCACGGGCACCGGCGGACTGCTGCGCTTCGTCTTCGACGAGGGCCCCGGCCGGTACGTCTCGGGTTTCACCACGGGGTCGGGGGAGGTCGGCGCCTCCGCCGCCGGAGCCCTGAACCTGCACGAACCGGGCACCGTACGGTTCCTGCTCGACACGGCGATCGCCCGCGGCTGGGACCCGCAGGAGCGCGGGGAAACCAAGGTCGACGGCTGGGCCTTCCTCGAAGCGGCGGTCGCCGCCCGCGGCTGAGACCGCGGCCGCGGCCCTCGTGGCCCGTCAGACGCGGTGCGGCGCGGGCTCCGGCTCCTGCCCGGGCCCCGGCTCCGGCTCCGGCTCCGGCTCGGTGTCGCGCGCCGCCGCGCGGCGGGGGAGCAGCAGTGGGGTCGCCAGCAGGAGCACGCCGGCCAGGCCGATGGCCGTACGCGGGCCGAGCAGCGCGCCGAGCACGCCCCAGAGGGCCGTCAGGAGCGCGGTCCCGGCCTTGGTCGTCACCGCCCAGGCGGACAGCGTGCGGGCGACCCGGTCGGCCGGGGTGCGCTCCAGCCGGTAGGTGGCGCAGACGGGGTTGAAGACCCCGCAGCACAGGATCAGCCCGAACTCGACCCCCATCACCAGCAGCAGCCCCCCGGTGCCCGGCCCGAGGAACGCCAGGCCGACGGGCCAGAGCGCGCGCAGCGCCCCGGCCCCGACCAGGACCTCGCGCTGCCCGAACCGGGCGACGAGCGGCCGGGCCAGCCGCGAACCGAGCAGCCCGCCGATCGACGGCACGGCGAAGGCGAGTCCGTACTGCCACGGCGCGAACCCGAGCCGGCCGAGCATCAGGACGGCCAGCAGCGGCCCGGAGGCCATCACCAGCCCGTTGAACAGGGCGGTGTTGAAGAGCAGCGGGCGCAGCGTCGCGTCGGCGAGAAGGTGGCGCCACCCGTCGAGCAGGTCCCCGGCCCGCAGCCGCGCGGCCTCCCGGCGCTCGGGCACCGGCTCCGGCCCGCCCATCGCGCGGATGCCCAGGGCCGAGAGCAGGTAGCTGACCGCGTCGGCCACCACCGTCGCCACCGGGCCGAGGAAGGCGATCGCGGCGCCGCCCAGCGGCGGTCCGATGATCGTGGTCGTCCAGGCGGTGGACTCGAACCGGGCGTTCGCCACGAGCAGGTCCCCGGCCGGCAGCAGCGTCTTCAGGTACGCGCCGGAGGCGGCGCGGAAGGTGATGTCCGCCGCCGCGACGACGACCGAGACCAGCAGGAGCTGAACGAAGGTGAGCACGCCGAGCGCGAACGCGACGGGGACCGTCAGCAGCGCCGCGCACCGCACCAGGTCCATCGCGATCAGCACCGGCCGCTTGCGGCGGAACTCCACCCACGGGCCGAGCGGCACCGCCACGACCGCGCCCACCGCGGCGCCCGCGGAGGAGAGCGCGGCGACCTCGGCCGGCCCGGAGTGCAGCACCTGGATGGCGATCAGCGGAAGCGCCCCGAAGGCCAGCCACGTGCCGAGCGCGCTCGTCCCGTACGCCCCCCAGAGCCACCCGAACCGCCGCCCCAGCCGGTGCCCGCCGCTCATGCCCGACGCCCCTCGCCCTCAGCCCCACACCGTCCCGCACCCGCACCCGCACAACCGGTGGGCGTCCGGACGCATCAAAGCAAGGCCGTACCCGGGGATCAAACAACCACGGAGCCGCCGCCCACAACCAACGGTTGTGGTCGCACGCCATAGGCTGTCGGCATGGACCTCGACACCGTGCGGACCTTCGTCATCGCCGCCGACGCGGGGCGGTTCCAGGAGGCCGCCGCCGAGCTGGCCGTCACCCAGCAGGCCGTCTCCAAACGCATCGCCGTACTGGAGCGCAGCCTCGGGGTGCGGCTGTTCACCCGCACCCCGCGCGGCGCCGAGCTCACCATCGACGGGCAGGCCTTCCTGCCCCACGCGCGCGAGCTGCTGCGCGTCGCCGAGCGCGCGGCCGCGTCCGTGCGCGGCGGCCGCCGGCCGCTGCGCGTCGACGTCATCGCCCCGCGCGGCGCGGCGTCGGGCCTGATGCGCGCCTTCCACCGCGCGCACCCCGAGGTCGACCTCGACGTACTGACGCTGATCGACATCGAGGCGGCCGTCGCCGCCATCCGCTCCGGTGCGATCGACGCGTCCTTCCGCGCCGTCGCCGTGCCCGGACGGCCCCTTCCCGAGGACATCGAATCCGTCCGGGTGCTCGACGAGCCGCTCCAGCTCCTCACCGGCACCGCCCACGCGCTGGCCGGTGCCGGCTCGGTGACCGTCGCCCAGCTCGTCGGGCACCGGATCTGGATGCCCGGCATCGTCCCAGGTACCGAGTGGGCCGCCTATTACGAGGACCTCGTCGCCGAGTTCGGTCTCACCATCGAGGTGACCGGCCCCAACTTCGGCTCCGACGCGCTCCTCGACACCGTCGCCGACACCCCGGCCCTGGCCACCTTCATGGGCGGGCTGACCCTCCCCCGGCTACCGCCGGGAGGCGCCGGCACCGCCTGGCCCGCCGGCCGCGGCCTGCGCCGCATCCCGGTGACCGGCCCGACGCCCGTCTACCCGCACTCGCTCCTGTGGCACCGCGACAACCCGCACCCGGCGCTGGCCCTGCTCCGCGCCCACCTCGCCGCCACGGCGGCCGGCCACGACGACGCCGGGACCTGGACGCCGGACTGGGTGCTTCCGCGCTGACCGCTCAGAACGGGGCGGGGGCTCGCGTGAACCGGTCCGAGACGTCCCCGACGAGGTCGGTCCCCTCGGGAGACAGCGTCATCACGGGGGCGCCGGGCGACAGGTCGAAGCGGTCGATCTCGGCCCACACGAGGTTCGGACTGGTGGACAGTTCGAAGAAGTACCGCTTGTTGGTGAGGTCGCAGACGGTGCGGTACTCGGTGTTGTAGGTCCGGAACCTCCCCTCGCGGTACGGCGCACCGAAGGGCACCGAGGCGTTGCGCGTGACGGCAAGGATGCCGGCGACCGCCTGCCGGTCGTCCGCCGGCTCGGGCAGCAGCGAGCTGAAGTAGGCGGCCCGCTGGAAGCGGTCGACCGCGTTGACGTTCCCGGGCAGCGGGACCTCGCTGCCGGGCTTGACGTGGCCGAGCTCCCGCAGGGTGCGCACCTCCTCCCGCAGCAGGCGCAGCTGTTCGTCGTAGGCGGGGGCGTTCGTCATGATCGTGTGGCCGCGGTCGTGGTGCACCCGCCGTTCGCCCGCGAGGTACTCGACGATCGCGGAGTCCCCCGACGCGTCCTCCAGGGCGATGTGCACGGTGGCCGGGAAGCCGTGCAGCTCGACCGGGACCAGCTGGCAGGTGTCGAGCAGTTCCAGGGCCTCCGTCACGGTGCGGGCGCCGTCCAGCAGGAACTGGATCCACAGGCCGATCTGGAGGCCCGGCCTGCCGGGGTCGCGGGGGCCGAGGTCGGTGCTGTCCAGGTACAGCATGTGCGCCCCGAGGCCCGCCTCGTTGAGGCCGTCGGCCGTACCGGCGCCGTAGACGGTCGTCACGATGCTGCCGAGTCCGCTCGTCCATCGCAGGGGGTTCTCGGCGACGACGGAGGTGCCCTTCAGCATCCCGCCGTCGCGCCGGAGCCCCCGGGGGAAGACGGTCAGGACCGGCTCGGTCGATTCCGGCCAGTCCATCGTCCGGCCGGTGAGCACGGCGCGGTCGTTGGTGTTCCACAAGATCCGCGTGCACATGGGTGATTCCCTCTCGGCGTGAGCCGCGCGCGTCAGCCCGTGGCCGAGGCGATGTACCCCCTCGGGGCGACTGCCTACCCGGCCGGGGCCGCAATGACCCGATCGGCCGAAGCCGGGTCCGCCCGGCGCGGTCCCCGGATGCCGTCGATGATGCGGGTCCAGTTGTCGCCGCCGTGTCCGTCCTCGATCGCGCGCCGGTAGTGGGCCCGGACGGCCAGGGGGAGTGCGAGGTCGAGGCCGAGGGAGGTGCTGGTCTCGACGATGTGATCGGCCGTCGCGCCCATCATGGTGACCGTGCTGAGGTCGCCGGGGTGCTCTCCCGCGTCGAGCGCGGCGCCGGGGTGCTCTTCGCCGGCCCGCAGGATGGCGCCGATCGCGTCGGCGCCGGCCAGCAGCTCCGGCAGCGCTTCCCCGGCCTTCAGGCCCGCGGTGCCCAGCATCGCGGTGGCGTGCATCAGCGCGGACAAGGTGGTCAGGAACACCGCGAGTTGCGCCTGGTACATCAGCTGGGCGAGACCCGGATCCTCCCCCAGGTAACGGGGCGTCCCGAGCGGCGCCAGAGTCTCCAGGTGGCTCCGCGCCGCCTCGCCGCCGCCGCCGCTGTAGTAGACGTGGGCCGCCTCCGTTCCGACCATCGGGGCGGGGACCATGACACCTCCGGTGAGGAAGGCGGCGCCGTGGCCCGCCGCCCAGCGCGCCGCCTCGCGCGTCCGGTCGGGGGTGTCGGAGCTCAGGTTGACCAGCGTCCGCCCCGCGAGCGATCCGGTGGCGCCGCCGAGGACTTCGTACATCGCCCGGTAGTCGGTGAGGCTGAGGATCACGAGGTCGCTCGCCTCGACCGCCCCGGCGGGCGTCGGCGCGAGCACGGCGCCGTCGGCCACGACGCCGGCGGCCCGGCCGGCGGTGCGGTTCCACACGGTGACCGGGTGACCGGAGGCGAGGAGCGTGCGCGTCATCGCCTGGCCCATGGGGCCGAGTCCGATCACGGTGACGGCGCTGTTCTGGCTGGTGGTGGGGGTCTGGGGTGCGTTCACCCCTCCATGCTCGGAGAGCGCCGCTAGTCTCGGAAGTACCCACTGTTTTCTGCGGTACTTACCTTTCAGTAAGGGGGGTCAGCGATGGCCAAGGGGCCGAGGAACGGACCGTACATCTGCGGCATCGACGCCGCGCTCGACGTGGTGAGCGGCAAGTGGAAGGGGCTGATCCTCTGGGAACTCGATGCTCACGGCATGCGCCGCTTCGCCCAGCTCCGCCGCGCTCTGGTGGGCGTGAGCGAGAAGATGCTGACGCAGCACCTGCGGGAGATGGAGGCGGACGGCCTCGTCCACCGCAAGGTCCACGCCGAGGTGCCGCCGCGCGTGGAGTACTCCCTCACGGACCACGGCCGTACGCTCAACCAGGCGCTCGGACCGCTCGGCGCCTGGGGGACCGAGCGGATGCGCCGCGAAGGCCACGAGGCCGTCGAGGCCGTCGAGGTGGCCGCGCCCGCAGCCGGCTGAACGGGCTCGGGAGCGGGTTCAGGCCGGGATGAGGGCGTCCCACTCCTCTCGGGTCGGACCGTCGTGCCGGGGAGTGAACTCCGGGCGGGCCGCCAGCCAGGCGGTGACGTGCCGCTCCACCTCGTCGGTGCCGTAGGCGTCGTCGGCTGACCGCAGGAGATGGCGTACGTGGGCCCGGGCCCGCATGACGACGGGGTCGTCGAAGGCGCAGGCGGCCCGCGCGGCAGCCTGCCGGTCCGGGGGCGGTGCGCTCTCGGCGAGGCGTTGCTCGTTGCCCCGGTCGGCGGTCACCTGCGCGTCGAACCAAGGGCGCAGGGCACCCGCCGCCCAGGCGTGGTAGCCGGCGGGGTCCTCGGCGATCTCGTCGGCATGGCCGGCGAGGTACTGGGCGGCGAGCAGGCCGAGGGCCGCGCCGTGGCCCAGGGTGGGGTTGGTGTGGATGAGGCTGTCCCCGGCGTTGACCAGGCCGGTGACGACGGGGCCCTCGTCGTCGGCGAGGGCGGTCCAGCGGTTGTCCAGGCCGGCCATCGCGAGGACGGCCGAGCGCGGTTCGGGGTCCAGGCCGAGCCAGGCGGCGGTGGCGGGGAACCGGCGGGCCGCGGCCTCGAACACGGCGGGGTCGGTGAGCGCGCCGCGGGTCGGATCCCCCGTGGAGAGCACCAGGTTCACCGCGAAGGTGTCGTTGTCGGAGGGGAAGACGCCGGCGAGCGCGAACGGCGAGGCCGAGCCGGTCTGCACCCGCCCGGGGTCGCGCGGGCCGCCGGCGCGCGGCTGGTACCAGCGGCACAGATAGGCGAGCCCCGTCCGGTGGCTGTCGACCACGGGCGGCCGGCAGCCCGCCGCGACCAGCCAGCCGGGAACCGGCGAGCGCCGGCCGGCCGCGTCGATGACGAGGTCCGCGCGAAAGGTTTCCCCGCCCACCCGTACGCCGGTGACCCGGGCCGGCCGGCCCGCCCGGACGGCAAGGGCGTCCACCCGGCGGCCCCGGCGCACCTCGACGGCGGGCTCCCGCCGTACGGCCGCGGCCAGGGCGGCCTCCAGCACGATGCGGCGGGTGCGCAGGGTCACCAGCTCCTCATCGCCCTCCCGGTGCGGCGGGTGCTCACCGAACCAGTCGAAATCGTGGTACTCCCGGGCCCCCCGGGCCAGCAAGTCCGCGTAGACGTCGGGGGTTTCGGCGCGCAACACGCTGCGTACGGGTGCGAGGAACGAGTGGGGCTGGACGGCCTGCGGTATCCGGGGCCGTTCCCAGTGGAAGAAGTCCCCGTCCAGGTCCTCTCCGGCCTGCCGCGCGTCCTGCTCGAACAACGTGACCGCGTGGCCCCGCCGCCCCAGCATGAGCGCCGCTCCCAGCCCGCTGATACCCCCACCGACCACCGCAACCCGCGCCACAAGCTCCCCTTCGCGTCGTGTTGCGGAACGAGCCTACTGGCCACCGGACTTGGCCGGGACCCGGGGTCAGTCAGGCGGCGGGCGGGGTCCAGTCGGCGGGCAGGCCGGACTGGGTCAGGACGGCGGCCAGGCTGTAGTGGTCCCGGTCGGAGGCGATCTGGCAGTGGTTCTCGTCGAGGTCGAGCAGCGTGGTCATGGGCACCGCGAACGGCTTGGGCGCGCCCTTGAGGTGCCCGGAGTAGACGGCCCGGACGGTGATGCGGTCTCCCTGGACACGGGTGGCGCGGACGGTGACGCGGACGTCTTCGATGAGGGCGTCGGCGCGCGCCTTCCACCCCGCGATCTCCTGGGGGCCGCGGAAGGTGACGGCCACGGCCTCGTCGGTGTAGGTGCCGTCGGCGGTGAACAGGCCGCCGAGCGCCTGGGGGTCGGTGCCGTTCCAGGCATGTGCCCAGGCGGTGACGATCCTCGGCGTGCGCCGGTCGGTGTTCTGGACGGCGTAGGCGGTGGAGGCGGTGGCGCACAGGGCCGCGGCGGCGGTCAGCACGGTCATGGCGCGGAGCGTGCGGGAGGTCATGGTTGATGCCCCTTCGGATACGGATACCGGTACGGACACGGGCGCCGCCCCACCGTGACGGTGCCGGGCGGACGCGGCGTCCACGGCATCCACACTCGCGCCGGACGGTGTCCACTCTCCAGGCCCACCCGGGCCGGTGGCTGTCCAGCACTGCCCACTCCTGTCCACCCGGAGCCACGGCGGGCAGGGGCGTCCTCCCCGCCGTGGCTCCGCTGACCCGAAGCCGGCTCCGGTCGCTCAGCCCACGCGTTCGATGCGGGCGCGCCGGATCAGGTTCTTGCCGGGCTCCCGCACCTTCTCGAAGGCGGCGTTGTTCAGGAGGGCGCAGCTGCCCGAGGGGCCGTTGACGGTGACCGTGGTCGCCTGCCCGTTGTCGAGGTTGGTGACCTTCAGCTTCGTGCCCACCGGGAACGTCCCGCTGGTCGCCGCGGGCGGGCCCGCCTCGCCGGACAGCGTGACCGTCGATCCGGGACACACGACCGCGCCGGTGGCCGGCGGCACTTGTACGGGCGTCCCCGCGGGCTTCCCCGCAGGCGCTCCCACCGGCGCTCCTCCAGCCGCCCCGCCGGGCGCGCCCGGCCGGGCCGGTGCGGCACTGCCCCCGCCCACGCGCTCGATGCGGGCGCGCCGGATCAGGTTCTTGCCGGGCTCCCGCACCTTCTCGAAGGCGGCGTTGTTCAGCAGAGCGCAGCTGCCCGAGGGGCCGTTGACGGTGACCGTCGTCGAGCGGGCGTTGTCGAGGTTGGTCACCTTCAGCTTCGTGCCCACCGGGAACGTCCCGCTGGTCGCCGCGGGCGGCCCCGCCTCACCCGACAGCGTGACCGTCGACCCGGGACACACCACGTCCGGGACCGCCGCATTGCCGGTCGCCATCGTGGCGGCGACCCCTCCGGTCACGAGCGTTCCCGTGACGACAGAGAGCACGAGCTTCTTCTTGAGACTCATCGTCCGTTTCCTGGACATGGGCACTCCTCGATCAGATGGACGCGGACCTCCGCGTCCTGCATACGGCCCCGCACCGCACGCGAGTTCAGTTCTGTCACCGACGGACAAAAACGAACGACCCGGTGGCTCCGAGCCGCACCCTTCGCTTTCTGTTGACTTTCGTTTGTTCGTGTTTACTCTCTTGGTGTGAAGAGAAGCAGCATCAAGCTCGCGGACGGCCGCGAGCTCGTCTACTACGACCTCGACGCGGCCGCCGACCGCGAGGCGCTCGACCGGCGCCCGCTGGAGCCCGTCGAGAGCGTGTCGGAACTGCGGCTGGACAGGGCGACCGGCGACTGGGTGGCGATCGCCTCCCACCGCCAGGCGCGCGCGTACCACCCGCCCGCCGACCTCTGCCCCCTGTGCCCCTCCCGCGACGGACACCACAGCGAGATCCCCGCCGCCGACTACGAGGTGGTCGTCTTCGAGAACCGCTACCCCTCCCTGGCGGGACGGGCCGGGCGCTGCGAGGTCGTGTGCTTCACCCCGGAACACGAGCGGAGCTTCGCCGGCCTCACCGAAGCCCGCGCCCGGCTCGTCCTCGAAGCCTGGGCCGACCGTACGGAGCGGCTCGCGTCCCTGCCCGGCATCGAGCAGGTCTACTGCTTCGAGAACCGCGGCGCCGAGATCGGCGTCACCCTCGCCCACCCGCACGGACAGATCTACGCCTTCCCCTTCGTGCCCCCGCGCACGGCCAAGATGACCGGCGCCGCCGCCACGCACCGCGCCGCCACCGGACGCAACCTGTTCGAGGACCTGCTGGCCGAGGCCCGCGCCACGGCCTCCCGGGTGGTCCTCGCGGGCGAGCACTGGACGGCCTTCGTCCCCTACGCGCCGCGCTGGCCGTACGAGGTGCACCTCTACCCGCACCGCCGGGTCCCCGACCTCACCCGTCTCACGGAGGCCGAACGCGCCGAGTTCCCCGGCCTCTACCTGGAGCTGCTGCGCAGGTTCGACCGGCTCTTCCTCCCCGAAAGGGAGCCGGAGCGGGCCGACCCGACCCCGTACATCGCGGCCTGGCACCAGGCGCCGAAGACCGGCGGCGGCGAACTCGCCCTGCACCTGGAGCTGTTCACCGTCCGGCGCGCTGCCGGCAAGCTCAAGCACCTCGCCGGGGTGGAATCCGGCATGGACTCCTTCGTCAACGACGTGGTGCCCGAGGCCGCCGCGCGGCGCCTGCGGGAGGTCGCGTCATGAGCAGGCACCCGGTCACCGGCGGGGCGGCCGCCCGTGCCCGGGCGTCCGCACGGGGGCAGAGCGCGTGAACGACGCCCTGCGCACCGCCTTCGCCGCCGTCCACGGCGGGCGTCCCGAGGGCATCTGGGCGGCCCCCGGCCGCGTCAACCTGATCGGCGAACACACGGACTACAACGACGGCTTCGCCCTGCCCGTCGCCCTCGCGCAGACCACCCGGCTCGCGGCGCGCCGGCGTACGGACGGACGGCTGCGGCTGCACAGCGCCCAAGCCGGCGGCCCCGTCGTCGACCTCGCGGTCGCCGACCTGACGCCCGGCGCCGTCACCACCTGGGCCGCCTACCCGGCCGGTGTCGTCTGGGCGCTGGGCGAGGCAGGGCACCGGACCGGCGGAGCCGACCTCCACTTCGACAGCACCGTGCCCACCGGCGCCGGCCTGTCGTCCTCCGCCGCGCTGGAGTGCGCCGTCGCCCGCGCCTACGACGACCTCTACGGCCTGGGTCTGGGCCCGCCCGCTCTCGCCCGGATCGCCCAGCGGGCGGAGAACGCGTTCGCGGGCATCCCGTGCGGGGTCATGGACCAGATGGCGTCCTCCTGCTGCGCCGCAGGGGCGGCGCTGCACCTGGACGTCCGCGCCGGGAGCCACGAGCACGTCCCCTTCGCCCCCGAGGCGGCGGGGCTGCGGCTGCTGATCGTCGACACCCGGGTCACGCACGACCTCGGCGACGGCGCGTACGCCGCGCTGCGGGCCGGGTGCGAGCGGGCCTGCGCCCTCCTCGGCCTGGCCGCCCTGCGCGACCTGTCCCCGGACCAGCTCCCCCGGGCCGAGCGGATGCTGCCCGCGCGGCTGCGGCCCCTCGTACGGCACGTCGTCACGGAGAACGCCCGCGTCGCCGAGGCGGTCGCCCACCTGAAGGCGGGCCGCGTCGCGGAGCTGGGACCGATCCTCAACTCCGCACACGCCTCGCTGCGCGACGACTACCGGGTCTCGTGCCCCGAGACCGATCTCGCGGTGGACTCGGCGGTGGCCGCGGGCGCGCTGGGCGCGCGCATCACCGGGGGCGGGTTCGGCGGCTGCGTCATCGCCCTCGTGGCGGCGGACCGGGCGGAGCAGATGGGCGCCGCCGTCACCGCGGCCTTCCGGGGCGCCGGGTACCGGGAGCCGCACCTGATCCCGGTCACCGCGGCTCCGGGCGCGCGGCGCATCGAATGAACCGCCCGGGAAGCGACACGCCGAGGACGTAGACTGTTCGTTTGTGAGGGGTGGCGTGGCTTCGAGGAGCGGGGACGAGATCGTGACGGAAGCGGCGCGCCTGGCTCCCCAGCGCAGGGCCCTGATCCTCGACATCGTGCGCCGTGACGGCGCCGTCCGCGTGGCCGAACTCGTCGAGCGCCTCGGGGTCTCGGACATGACCATCCGGCGCGACCTGGACGTCCTGGCCCGGGCCGGCTCCCTCTCGAAGGTGCACGGCGGCGCCATCAGCTCCGCCGTCACCACCGGCGACGAGCCCTCCTTCGAGACCAAGGCCGCCCTCGAATCGCGGGCCAAGGCGGCGGTCGCCGAGGCCGCCGCCGCGCTCGTCAAGCCGGGCAGCGTCGTCGCCCTCTCCGGCGGGACGACCTCGTACGCGGTTGCCACCCGGCTCCGGGAGATCCCGGGGCTGACGGTGGTGACCAACTCCCTGCCCGTCGCCGACCTGCTGCGCAAGACGGCGGCGGAACACCCCTCCACCGGCCACACCCTGCTCCTGACCGGCGGCACCCCGACGAAGTCGGCCTCCCTGGTCGGCCCGCTGGCGGACCAGGCGATCCGCTCGCTGCAAGTGGACCTCCTGATCATCGGCGCCCACGGCGTCTCCGAACGGGCGGGCGTGACCACGCCCAACCTGGCGGAGGCGCAGACCAACCGCGCGCTGATCGCCTCCGCCCACCAGGTGGCCGTCGTCGCCGATCACACCAAGTGGGGCGTGGTCGGCCTGAGTCAGTTCATCACCCTCTCCGAGATCGACTACTTCGTCTCGGACGAGGGCCTGGACGCGCAGGCGCGGACCGTCCTGGGCGACTCGGTGGGCCAGCTGATCCTGGCCGCCCCCCGCGCCGCGTAACCCCGGCGCCCCGCGCCCCGCGTAACCCCGCCGCCCCGCGCAACCCCGGCCTCCCCGCGCCGCGTAACCCCGGCGTCCCGCGCGCCCCCCCGCGCCCGGCCGGATCCTCCTCCTCTCATTCCGTGTTCGCGGGGTTGACGCACACCCGCCCCCGGAGTCTCATATAGCAATCCGTTGGAACGTGTTGGTTTCTGATTGATTTCGGGGTTGCAGCGCTGACCCAACGGGCCGCCGTCCGCACTAAGGAGCCTCAGATGCACAGGACGTCCCGCCGCAGCGCGGCCGCCGCCACCGGACTCGTACTCGCCTTCGGGCTGAGCACCGCCTGCTCCTCGGGCAAGGAGGCCGCCGGGGACGGGACGGTCGCCAAGGTGGACGGGAAGGTGTCGATCACCTACCTGCAGAAACAGGGCGACCAGGAGTACTTCGTGGGGGAGGCGGCCGGCGCCAAGGCGAAGGCCGCCGAGCTGGGGATCGACCTCAAGATGGTGAACCTGGGCAGCGACGCCAACAAGACCGTCAGCGAAGTGCAGTCGGCGGTCGCCCAGAAGGCCAACGGCATCATCATCGTCGTCCCGGACCCGGCCGTCGGCCCGCAGGTCGTCCAGAGCGCCAAGGACGCCAGGATCGCCCTGCTCACCTCCGACGACCAGATCTGCACCACCGGCCCCGACCCGGCCGCCTGCGGCACGACGGACCTGGTCCCGCGGATCGGCTTCAGCGGCGCCCAGATGGGCAAGGAGGTCGGCGCGCGCGCCGCCGCCGAGTTCACCAAGGCGGGATGGGCGGCGGCCGACACCCGCGTCATCTCCGCGTGGAAGCAGGACGTCACCGTCTGCGGCGACCGCGTCAAGGCCGCCAAGCAGGCGTTCGACGCCGCCGTTCCCGGCGTGAAGAGCATCGACGTCCCCACGGACAACAGCCCCACCGGTGCCCAGGACAAGGTCGCGGCGACCCTCACCGCCAACGCCGGAGTCAGGAACTGGGTGGTGTGGGGCTGCAACGACGAGAACGTCATGGGCGGCGTCACGGCGCTCTCGAACGCGGGCATAGGCCCCGACCGCATCATCGGCGTCGGCCTCGGCGCCTACCTCGCCTGCAAGGACTGGCAGTCGGACAAGCCCTCCGGAATGAAGGCGGCGCTGTTCATCAACGGCAGGGACGTCGGCGCCCTGGCCGTGCAGACGATGTACGACAAGCTCAAGAACGGCAAGGACTTCCCCCGGGAGGCCTTCGCGCCCACCACGATGGTCGACAACACCACCTGGAAGAGCTCCGGCCTCACCTGCGGCTGACCACCCGTCCGACGCCCGCCTCCGAGGTGAATCCGGTGCATCCGTCCATGTCCACACCCTCCGATCCGGCCGCCGCCCCGGAGCCCCGCGGCCCCCGCCCCGACACGGCACCACCCTCCGACTCCGTCGGCGTCAGCGGCATCACCAAGCGCTTCGGCACCGTCCAGGCGCTTGGCGGGGTCACGCTGGACTTCCCCGGCGGTCAGGTCACCGCCCTCATGGGCGAGAACGGTGCGGGGAAGTCCACCCTGCTGAAGATCCTCACCGGCGACCACCAGCCCACCGAGGGCCACGTCCTGATCGGCGGGGCGGCCGCCGACCTCGCCTCGCCTGCCCGTGCCCGGGCCGCGGGCATCCGCATCATCCCCCAGGAACCCGAGATCATCCCGCACGTCTCCGTCGCGGAGAACGTGTACGCAGGCGCCCTGCCCCGCACTCGGGGCCGGTTCCTGGACCGGGCCGGCCTGCGCCGCCGCATCACCGCCGACCTGGAACGCCTCGGCTTCACCGGGGTGCTCGACCCCAACCTCCTCGGCTCCCGGCTGACCCCCGCCCAGCGGCAGCTCGTCGAGATCATGCGCGCCCTCACCGGCACCACGCCCCCCAGGCTGATCGCCTTCGACGAGCCGACCTCCTCCCTGTCGGAGCACGAGGTGGAAGCACTCTTCCTCCTCATCCGCGGCCTGCGCGACCAGGGGCTCGCGATCGTCTACGTATCCCACCGCATGCGGGAGATCTTCCGACTCGCCGACCGGATCGCCGTACTGCGCGACGGCAACCTGGTCGGAGTCCAGCAGGCGCGCGACACGAACGAGCGCGCACTCGTCCGCCTCATGGTGGGCCGCGACCTGTCCACGCTGTTCGTCCGCCAGAACGTGGCCACCGACCGGCTCGTCCTGGACGTCCGCAACGTCACCACGGACAAGGTCACGGACATCAGCCTGCGCGTACACGCCGGCGAAGTCGTCGGCCTCGCCGGACTCATCGGCGCCGGGCGCTCCGAACTCGCCCTCGCCCTCGCCGGGGACCAGCCCATCCGGAGCGGCACCGTCACCCTCGACGGCACCCCCCTGCCCGGCGGCAGCCCCGGCAAGGCGATCCGGGCCGGCCTGGGGCTCGCCCCCGAAGAACGCAAGGCCCAGGCCCTGTTCCTGCAGCGGTCCGTCCGGGACAACATCTCGCTCGCCGTCATGGACCGCCTGCGCCGCTTCCGCTTCGTCCGCGGATCCGCCGAGCGCGCCCTCGCCGAGCACTACACCGACCGGCTCCGGGTGCGTACGCCGTCCATCGCACACGAGGTGCGCACACTCTCGGGCGGCAACCAGCAGAAGGTCGTTCTCGCCCGGTGGCTGGCCCGCAAACCCGCCGTCCTCATCCTCGACGAGCCGACGCGCGGGATCGACGTCGGTGCCAAGGCGGAGATCTACCAGATCATCGCCGACCTCGCCAAGGAGGGCGTCGCCCTCGTGGTGATCTCCTCCGAACTCCCCGAACTCCTCGGCCTCGCCGACCGCGTCGTGGTCATGCAGGGCGGCCGGATCACCGGAGAACTGAGTCACGCCGAAGCCAGCGAAGAAGCGATCCTCGCACTCGCCATGGCCGACGACAGCGTCGCGGCCGCCCCTGGAGCCGCATCATGACCGTCACCAGCACCTCCGCCCCGGCCGTGAAGCCGCCCCAGGACGGCGCCCGCACCCCGCGCGCCGCCGCACTCCTCGCCGGGATCGGCGGACAGAACATCAGCCTCGTCGGAGCCCTCGTCGTCGTCCTCGGCCTGTTCGCCATCCTCAACGACAACTACCTGAGCCTGTCGAACATGCAGGTCATCGCGGAAGCCGCGACCATCACCGGCCTCCTCGCCGTCGTCCAGACCGTGGTCATCATCTGCGGCGGCCTGGACATCTCCGTCGGCTCGCAAGTGGGCGCCGCCTCCGTCGTCAGCGCCATGGTCTTCACGTCCACCGGCTCCGGCACCCTGGCCGGCATGGCCGCGGCCATCGGGGTCGGCGTGCTCATCGGGATCCTCAACGGCCTGGTCATCGTCTACGGCCGGGTCAACCCGACCATCGCCACCCTGGCCGGGCTCGCCGCGTACAAGGGCCTCGCCCAGCTGCTGTCCGACGGCCGCGCCCAGGGATTCGTCCTGGGCGACGACGTCTTCATCTTCCTCGGCCGAGGCAAGCTGGCCGGGATCCCGGTCATGGTGTGGATCCTGGCCGTCGTCGCCCTGACCGTCCACCTCCTCCTCAAACACACCGACATCGGCCGCAACCTGTACGCCATCGGCGGCAACGACACCGCGGCGCGCCTCGCCGGCATCAACATCAACAAGTACCTCGTCTTCGTCTACGCACTCATCGGCGTCGTCGCGGCCGTCGCCGGCATCCTGCTCACCGCCCGCACCGGCTCCGGCCAGCCCACCTCGGGCAGCGAGGGCCTGGAACTCAAGGCCATCACCGCGGCCGCGCTCGGCGGCTGCGCGCTGAAGGGCGGCAAGGGCGGCATCGGCGGCACCCTCCTGGCCGTGGCCCTGCTGGGAGCGCTGGAGAACGGCCTCACCGTCGAGGGCATCAACACCTTCTGGCAGAACGTGGCCCAGGGCGCGCTCCTGGTCGTCGCGGTCGTCATCCAGCAGCGGCGCAGCGGAGAGCGGGCCGTCGGACTGCCCCACTGAGGGGCGCACCGCACCGCACCACACCGCAGCTGTTCCGGTGCCGAAGTATGACCGGACGGTCACAGGATCCGGTTACGGGAACGGACGGGGCACGGCGTGCATCTAGCCGGTATATCGGCAAGATCCGGCCGGCCACCGTCCCACCGCGCGAGCGGGGGCGGTGGCCGGCCGGGAGCGAGCGGCAAGGTGGGGCAGGAATGAAGGCGGTATCGGTGGCGGGCGGTTCCCCGGACACCCCGGAGACTCCGGAGCCGGAAGGAACCGGGATCCCGGCAACGGATCCCGGCACCGGCAACGCGGACCCCAACCCCGACGAAGCCAAGAAGCCCACCCCCGCGGCCGCCGCGGCGCCCCCGGAGCCGGACGCGGCCCCCGAAGCGGACGCCGAGTCCGCCCCGGAGCCGGACGCGGACGCGGTCTCCGAAGCGGGCCCCGAGGCGGGCGCCGACACGGACTCGGAGCCGGGTGCGGAGCCGGGCGCGGACGCGGAACCCGAGTCGGACGCCGCCACGGAGCCGGGCGCAGACACGGAGTCGGGCGCAGACGCGGGCCCCAGCCTTGACCCGGAGCCGGGCACGGAGCCGGACGCGGGCGCGAAGCCCGACGCGGACGCCGATGCGGGCCCCGAGTCGGGCGCGGACACAGGACCGGAGGAGGGTGCGGACTCTGGGTCGGCTGCGGACGCGGACGCGGACCCGGAGCCGGACGCGGACGCCGACGCGGGCCCTGAGTCGGACGCCGACACGGACCCGGAGCCGGGTGCGGACCCTGGGTCGGCCGCAGGCGCGGCTGCTGACGCGGACCCGGAGCCGGGCGCCGACGCCGTAGCGGAACCCGAGGCGGAACGGGCGGCTGCGGACGCGGCCGCAGCGCGCCCCGACGCGGAACCGTCCGGCGGGGCCAAGTCCGTATCCGCACCCGAGTCCGAGCAGAAGGCCGCCGACGGAGCCGGGCCCGTACCCAAGCCCGACGCGGACGCGGGTGGCGGGGAGGCTCGGCGGGTGCCGGCATGGGCTCGGGGCGACGAGGCCGACGCGGAGCGGACCAGCACGCTCGTGGCCCTGAAGGAACTGGACGCCCCGGCGAAGAAGGCCACTTGGCCGGTAGCCGTACCCCAGCGCCCGACCCCGCCGCCGGCCCCCGCCCCCGGCACGGGGCAGGTCGTCGAGCCCACCCGCGAGGTCCCCGCGCCCGCGCCCCCCGCACTGGACCTGCTGGCCGAGCTCACCAACACGCCCGCCCCGCCGGAGACCCCGCGCCGCACCGCGGTCCGCCGCGTGAAGATCTGGACGCCGATCCTGCTGGCCCTGGCCGGCGCGGTCGCCGGCGGGCAGCTGCTGCGCCCGCTGCCCGAGCCGCGGCTCGTCGCGTCCGATACGGCGTACACCCTCGACGGGCAGTTCTCCGTACCGTGGCCCGCCAAGGGCCAGGGCGCCCTCCGCGTCCCCGGCTCCGGCGACATCGGCACCTTCGGCGAGCAGAAGCCCGTCCCCACGGCCAGCGTCGCCAAGGTGATGACGGCCTACGTGATCCTCAAGAGCCACCCGCTGCGAGGCGGCGACCCCGGCCCCCAGATCGAGATCGACGCGAAGGCCGTGGCGGACGGCGCCTCGGAGCACGAGTCCCGCGTCGAAGGCCTCGTCGCCGGTACGAAGTTCAGCCAGCAGGACATGCTGAAGATGCTCATGATCCCGTCGGCCAACAACGTGGCCCGGCTGCTGGCGCGCTGGGACAGCGGTACCGACTCCGAGGCCGCCTTCGTCGAGAAGATGAACGCCGCCGCCAGGGAACTCGGCATGACGAACACCACGTACACCGATCCCAGCGGCCTGGACGCCGCAACGGTCAGCACGGCCGCCGATCAGCTGAAGCTGGCCGACGCCGTGATGAAGGAGGAGGCGTTCCGCGCGGTGGTGGCGCTGCCGAGCGCCGAGATCAAGGGGCTGTCCACGCCGCTGTACAACAACAACACCCTGCTCACCGTCAACGGCCTCAGCATCCGCGGCATCAAGACCGGGTCCAGTACGCCCGCGGGCGGCGCGCTGATGTGGGCGGCGTACAAGTCGGTCGGCGACGAGACCCCGCTGATCCTCGGCACGCTCATGGACCAGCACGTGGACGGCCCGGACCCCAACGGGGCGAACAGCCTGATCCTCGTACAGGCCAACAGCAGGAAGATCATCGAGGCGGTACGGCAGGCGCTCGCCTCGGCTCCGACGGTCCGCAAGGGCCAGCAGGTCGGCCGCGTGGACGACGGCCTCGGCGGCAGCACGCCGATCGTGGCCACGAAGGACCTGAACGTGATCGGCGTTCCCGGCCAGCGGCTGAAGCTCACCCTGCGGCCGGGGGCCGCCAAGGTCCCGCACACCGCGAAGGCGGGAACCGAGATCGGCGTCCTGACGATCGGTGACGGGGAGGGGGCGAAGAGCGTGCCCGTCGCGGTCGGAACCGAGCTGGCGGAGCCCTCCTTCACCGCCCGGGTCAGCCGCCTGGGCTAGGCCCTGTCTTCCGGATCAGGACGGGTGTCGGCCACCCCGGGGCGGGTCCCGCGTCGCTGGTGTCCCAGCGCGACCGGCCGCGGGGCGGCGCGTCCGCCCGGTGACTTGCGCCGGTGCGGGCGCTCCCCGCCGCCCTCGGGGGCGGGCGGGGGAGTCCTGAACCGGTCTCGACCGGACGGAGCCGGATGCGGGTGAATGGTCCCGCACGCGACCGCGTGCGCAGCGCACCCGTCCTGACCGTCCCCAGGGGGAACCATGCGTCTCAAGACTGCCGCGGCGGCCCTCGCCGCGAGCGCCGTACTCGCCGTCCCGGCCGTGGCGGCCACGCCCGCCGCCGCCGTGCCCGCCGGGCCCGCGGCCTGCTCCACGTACAGCAACTACGTCAGCTACGGGGCCTCGTGCGGCGGCACCGGCAGCTACTACGCCTGGGCGATCTGCCAGAACAACAAGTACGTGAGCGGGCCGGTCCGCTCGGGCGGGGTGTGGTCCTACGCCTACTGCAGCAACGTGGGCTCCACCCTGCGCAGCGGCGGCTACACCCTCGTCTGACACCGCCGGGCCGCGCCCGCCGGGCCGTGTGAGGGGCGTCACAGGTGTGGATCCGCGGTAGCGGGACATACGCGTCTTCGGCTGGAGCTGAGCGGCTCTAGTGGGCTGGGCCGTGCGCGCCGACCTGTCCGGTGCGCACGGCCTCCACACCGTCGACCGCTCTGCCCGGCCACATCCCCCATACGCCCTGACCTGCCATCCCCCCCCGGTCGGTCAGGGTCCGGCCCCGTCCAGCCACTCCCCCCTCGGCTGGCCGGGGCCCTTTCCTTGCCACGGATCCGCCCGGGCGGATCCGGGTGCGTCAGTCACCGCTCAGGAGGTGGCTCCCGAGGCGGACTCGGCGATGAGGGCCGCGACATCGGCGGGCTTGGACACGTACACGCTGTGGCTGGCGGCGGTCTCGGCCACCGTGGCCCCGGCCCGTTCGGCCATGGCGCGCTGGGCCGGCGGCGGGATCATGCGGTCGTCACCGGCGACCAGGTAGAAGCTCGGCTTGTCGCGCCAGGCGGGGTTGACGACGGTCCCCGCCAGGGCGTCCGGCCCCCAGGGCACCTGGGAGTCGGCCAGGAAGCGGGCGTCGTCGGCGGGCAGGTCCGCGGCGAACGCCTCGGCGAACTTCTCCCGGTCGAGGAAGAGGTATCCGTCCGGGGTCGCCACGATCGGCGGAACGGGCGCGCCGGGCGGCGGGTCGGCGATGAGGGTGTTCACGGACTCGTCCTTGTCGGGCGCGAAGGCGGCGACGTAGACGAGCGCGCTGACGTTGTCGTGGTTGCCGGCCTCGGAGATCACCGCGCCGCCGTAGGAGTGGCCGACCAGCACGGTCGGCCCGTCCTGGGCGTCGAGGACGAGCCGGGTCGCCGTGACGTCGCCGGCGAGGGAGAGGGTCGGGTTCTGGACGACGCTCACCCGGTATCCGTCCGCGCGCAGCAGGTCGTAGACCCCCCTCCAGCCGGACCCGTCGACGAATCCGCCGTGGACCAGAACGACGTTCCGTGCCTGTGGTGTGGTGCTCATGATGCGTCAGCTCCTCGAAGCGTTGCTCATTGAGTTCGGACGTGCACGGCCGCGGGGGGATCGTCGCCCCGCAGCCTAGACCGGTGCCCCGGCGCCCACCAGATGCCGTGCCGCCCGAGCCCCGAAGCCCGCCGCATACGATCTGACGCCCCGGCAGATCCGGCCGGGCCGCCCCGTCCGGATCTGCCGGGGCCCGGAAATGCCCGCTGCCGCCTCCCGTACGCCCCGGGTGGCTCAGGCCGCGGGGACGAGGGTCCGTTCGCTGCCGAGGTTGTTCGTCCGGGTGTTCTGGTACATCGTCGTCTCGCCGTCGGTCCAGCGGATGACGAGGTCGTTGGTGAGTCCGTCGCCGGTGTACTGGCCGGTGGTCATGATGACGCTGTGGGTCCAGGTCTTGTTGGGGCCGTGGATCTGCTGCTGGCCGCCGAGGCCGCCGGTGGTGGTGCCGACGTAGTTGTCGAGTTCACCGGTGGACCAGCGGACCATGAGGTCCCACTTCTGGTTGCCGGAGAACTGGCCCGCGGTCAGCAGGGTGGCGTCCTTCCAGGTGTCGTTGGGTTCCTTGAGCCTGTGTTCCTGGCCGAGGGTTCCGGCACCGACGTTCGTGTAGAGGGTGAGTTCGCCGTCCGACCAGCGCACCATCAGGTCGGTGACGTAGGTGGTGGCGTTGAACCGGCCGGCGGCTATCTGGGTGGCGTGGCTCCAGATGGAGCCGGAGCCGGCCATCTCGGTGCCGATGCCCAGGCCGTTGGAGCCGACGTCCGCGTGCAGGGTCATCCGGCCGTCGTCCCAGCGGACCAGGAGGTCGAACTGGTTGGAACCGGCGAAGTCACCGGCGGTGATGGTGGCGATGGGCTTCCAGGTGTCGTTGGGGGCCAGGAGGCGGCGTTCGGACCCGAAACCCCCGTTGCCGTCGCCGGGGTAGAGGGTGACTTCGCCGTCGGTCCAGATGACGAGCAGATCGCTGTGACCGGTGCCGGAGAAGTTCCCGGAGGTCATCTGCTTGGCGTGCTTCCAGAGTTCGCCGTCGCCCATGGAGTAGGGCAGCGGCGGCTGCCGGTAGGGGCCGTAGTCGGTGTGCTTGTCGTTCTTGGCGTCGGCGTAGAGCCTGAGGAAGTGGTCGCCGTGCATGGGGCTGTAGGTGATCTGGTTGTACCGGGGGTCCGATTCCCCTACGTCCATGCCGCCGCCGTTGTAGCCGCCGACGTTTCCGATGATCTCTCCGGTTCCCGTCTCCCAGTTGATCTTCGAGAACCAGGGACCGCCGGAGACCCCGCCCCACATGCCGGCGCACTCGACCCGCATCTGGTTGAAGCCCGGCAGCGCGTTCGTGCGGGCCGGGCAGCGGACCGGGTGACCCTCCGGATTGTGCTTGACCTTGGGGTAGCCGATCATCGTCACGGCCTGGTCGAACCGGGGCGTGCGCGCGAGGGTGTTCGCACCCACCACGTCCTGCACCTTCTTGCCGCTGGGCGACAGGGAGACCTTGGCGAACGCGTAGTCCAGGTCCGAGGTGGCCTTCATGGTGTTGTGCTCGTACTGGCGGTCGAAGTACCAGTCCTTGTTGTCGATCTTGTAGAACCCGTAGGTCTGCTTGTCCAGAGTGGCCTCGGACCGGTACCAGGGCACGAAGACCGCCTTGCCGCCGCTGCAGTGACCGGCGGTCAGGATCAGGTTGTGGCCCGGGCTGTCCACGACGCTGGCCGAGCACGAGTAGGCGTGCGCCTGACCGGTCGTGGGGTCTTTCGTGTCGTAGACGAAGACGGTGCCGACGGACTTGGCGCCGAGGAAGTGCTCGGCCGTGGGCATGTCGAGCGCCCCCATGGACCGCGCGGCCGCGGAGCCCTCCGCAGCGGCGCCTGACGCGGGGCGGCCCGGGTCGGTGGCGGATGCCATGCGCTCCGGCGTCCAGAACTTGAGCACGTCCGCATCCGACCAGCCCGCGTCCCCGCCGTTCGGCGGGACGACGGCCTCGGGGCTGCCGGACGCCGAGCCCGACGGGGAACCGGAGGGGAGGGCGGACGGGGAACCGGAGGGGAGAGCGGAAGGGGATCCGGACGGGGGCTGCGGAGCCGACGGGGACGGCGCGCTGACGGCCGGAGCGGACGGGCCGCGCGAGCCGTCGGGCGCCGGGGCGGCCGGCTGTCTGCCGATCGGCACGGTCACCGTGGGGCTGGGCGACGGCGCGGGCGTTCCGGCGGCGTACGCGGTGGTGCCGCCACCTGCCATGAGCAGGGCCCCGCAGGCGGCGAGGGCCATGCGGGCACGTGCGTGCCGAGGGCGCGCGGAAGGTGTTCTGGGCGTCAAGGAAGAGACTCTCTGGTCAGGAGACGAGCACTTTCGCCGAGACCGGCGAAAGGCAGACGAAGGCCTCCCACGGCGGCTCTGGACGCGGGGAGGAAGGACAGCTGGTGATGGTCCGGCTACGCGGGACCGGTGTTCTTCCGGCGCAGGCGCAGGGCGATCCCTGCCCCGCACAGCACGGCGAGAACGGCCGGGACACCCCAGAGCGCCCAGGAGCGGGAGGGGGTGACGGGCTCACCGGCCACGGTGATGCGCGTGGTGTGGGTCTCGCGGCCGTCGTGGCTGGCGACGGTGAGGGAATACGTCCCGACGGGCAGATCGTCGCGCAGGGTCGTGTGGCCCGTGAACAGAATGGATCCGTCGTCACACTTGCACGCCGGATCCTCCGGGCCGTCCCTCCGGATCTTCACGTCCCGTGTGAACGCGGGGGACTTGGCCACCAGTACGTCTTCACCCGGCAGGGGGTGCGCGTCCCCGAGGAGGACGTTGACACGGCTGCCGGGACGGACCGGATCCCCCAGAACCGTTTCTTCCTGCCAGACGCCGAACCGCCCGATCCGGGCCGGCCCGTACGGCGAGACCTTCAGCTCGGCGGAGGTGACCACGCGGCCGTGGCTGGTGGCCACCAGCGAGTACGTCCCCGGATCCACGTCCATCCGGACGGTGGCGCCTGCCTGGTACCGGTCCGGGTCGGAGTCCGTGGCCCCCTCGGCCCTGGGGACCAGCCGCACCGGCTCCACCAGGGCCGGAGACGCGACGGACACCTCGTCCCAGCCGGCGGGCATGTCCAGAACGGTGATCCGGAACTCGTCGCCCTGCTCCACCGGCTGCTGACCGTCCCCACGGAACACCAGCCGGGGCCCGGACGACGGGCTCGGGCCCGCCACCGCGGTGCGCGCGACCGGAACCGCATCGGCGGCCGCCGCGGGCGCAGGATCCACCAACGGCAGCACGGCGACGGCGGTCAATACGGCAATTCCGGCAATGCGATGAAAGCGATGAACCATGCTTTTCCCCCTTGGTGATCTGCCGCCCGGACGAGTCATGTCCGGTACGGAGGATCGCCTCCCCGTCCTGGTCACTGTACTCGTACACCCCGTTGTGTGAACGGGGTTAATTGCCCGTCACCGAGGCCATCCCACCGGCGGCCCAATTCACTGGAAATCGCCGGACTCGCGAAATGAATTGGTTGATCGCAGAATTAGTGGGCGGGGGTACGAAACCAGGAGGCGGCCGTGGGCACTGGGGCCGATCAGCGTTTTCACCTCGACCAGGACGGGCACTCGATCACCGTCGTCCGGTCCTCGGGCGGGCGCCGCACCGAGCTGCTGGTCGACGGCAGGGTGGTGGCCGCCACCCGGACGCCCCGGCACGCGCCGACGGAACTGGGGGGCGAGTTCACCGAGGGCGGCGTCCCCCGCCGCTTCACGGTGCGCGTCGGGCGCGCGGACATCCCCGGCGGTGAACCCCTGTGCACCCTGGAGACCGGCGGGCAGTCGTACCTCATGCCGGTCCTCCCGCTCACCCCGGCCGAGCAGTGGCCCGCCGAGCCCACGCCCTCGCCGCGCACCCCGGCCGAGATGTGGGCCCGCTGGCGCGAGCACCGCCGCCGGCCACCCGTCTGACCCGGGCGGCGCCCTCAGCCTCCGGCGCCGCGCCGCGGCGGGGGCATGGCCCAGCGGATGGCGCCGGTCAGAGCGTGTCCGGCCGGGCGTACGCACATCCGCTCCACCAGGGGCGGACAGGGAAGGCCGAGGAGCTCGCGGGCCCACGGCGGCAGCAGCGCGACCGCGTTCGCCGCGAGCACCGCGTACGGGGCGAGGGCGGGCACCGGCAGCGGCGGCCGGAACAGCAGGAAGCGCGCGGCCTCGCGCGCCTGCGAGGTGGCGCGCAGCTCGGGCCGGTACGCGGACAGCCGCGCGGTGAGGGCCGCCCGGTCGGCGGGCGGGGCCTCGGCCCCGAGGGCCGAGGCGATCCGGGCGGTGTCGGCGAGGTAGCCGTCACAGCCCGTCCCGTCCAGCGGGGCGGCGCCGAACCTCTGGTGGGCCCCGAGGAACGAGGCGACCTCGGCCGCGTGCACCCAGCCCAGCAGGTGCGGATCGGCGGCCCGGTACGGCTCGCCGCCCGAGGTCACCCCGGACACCATGCGGTGGACGGCGCGCACCCGGGCGACGGCCCGCTCGGCGTCCTCGGCCCGGCCGAACGTGGTCACCGCGAGGAAGGTGCTCGTGCGCTGGAGCCGGCCCCAGGGATCGCCGCGATAGCCGGAATGGGCGGCCACGGCGGCCATGGCCAGCGGGTGCAGCGACTGGAGCAGCAGGGCGCTGAGCCCGCCGATGAACATCGACGCGTCCCCGTGCACCCGGCGGATCGGGCGGTCGGGACCGAACCAGCGGGGGCCGGGCGCGTAGTGGATGCGGTCGCGGTTCTCCGGCCCCGCGGGCCCGGCGACACGGCTGAACAGACTGCGGCCGAGGTACTCGCGCAGCTGCTCGACACCGGGCGGCGCCACCAGGTTCATGTCCCCATTGTCCCCGCTGTCCCGTTCGCGCGTTCGGGTGTCACTTGCTCCGGAGGGCCCCCAGCGGTGCGGGGTCGTTCTCCAGGGCGGTGACCGCCGCCTTCCAGCCGGTGTCCCCGGGGGAGAGGGCGCTGCGCAGGAAGGCCGTGCTGAGCTGCCGGACGAGGGCGACGCGCGCGGGGCTCTCGTCGGTCGTCTCGGCGACCTCGTACCCGGGGATGCCCCCGAGCGAGTGCTCCGCGCCGAACAGCGTGAGCAGGCTCTTGGGCGCCGGGCTGTAGACGTACGGGTCGGTGAACCAGTCCGGTCCCCGGGTGGACAGCTGGGACCGGTCGTTGTCCCCGGCGACGATGAGGGCCGGAGCGGTCATGGTCTCGAAGGACGGCCTCATGAAGGGGAGGTGCTCGACGGCGAACGGGGTGAGGTCGTCGCCCAGGCCCGTCAGGGCGAGCAGTACGCCCGCGCGGGCCCTCGGGTCGGACAGGTCCGCGCCGGGCAGGCCGTCGGGGCCGAGGACGCGCGCGCCCAGGAGCGCGCTCGCCGTCTGGGCGCCCCACGAGTGTCCGGCGACGGCGACGCGGCCGCGGTCGAGGCGCCCGGCGAGGCCCGGTACGGCGGCCTCCAGTACGTCGAGTCCGTCCAGCACCCGGGTGAGGTCCTCGATGCGGGTGCGCCAGATCCGCGGTGTACGCGGGTCCTCGTGCGGGATGCCGAGCGTCCGGGAGTCGAGGTGCGTGGGCTGGACGACGACGAAGCCGCTGGCGGCCCAGTGGTCGGCGAGCGGGGCGTAGCCGTTCATCGACCAGCCGAAGCCGTGCGAGAAGACGATGACGGGCAGGTCGCCGCCGGTCGCGGGAGCGGAAACGCGGACCTGGAGGTCCTCCCCGCGCTCCGGGGCGGGCAGGACGACCGGCTTCGCGGAGATCACCGTCGTGGGGGAATCGGACATGGAAGTGCCTTCCTTCGGATGCGGCGCGGGCGCGGCATGGTCGGCGGTCCCGCGGTCTGCCATCATGAGCAAAACGGAACCTCGCTCCGCAAACGATACGGAACGCTGTTCCGTTTCACAAGGTCGCTCGGGAAGGGAGTGCCGCGTTGAACGACGGCAACAGGCAGGAAGGCCAGGAAGGCCAGGAAGGCCAGGGAGACCAAGGAGGTCAGGAAGGCGCCACGGCCGGATCGAAGCGCAAGGACGTCCGGCGCAACCAGCGGACCCTGCTGGACGCGGCCGCGGCGGTCTTCGTCACGTCGGGCGTGGAAGCGCCGGTGCGCGACATCGCGGCCAAGGCCGGCGTCGGCGTCGGCACGGTCTACCGCCACTTCCCCACCCGCGCGGACCTCGTCATCGCGGTCTACCGCCACCAGGTCGACGCCTGCGCCGAAGCCGGCCCGGCCCTGCTGGCGGCGGGCCCGACCCCGCACGCCGCCCTCGAACGGTGGGCCGACCTCTTCGTCGACTTCCTGGTCACCAAGCACGGCCTGGCCGGTGCGATGCAGGCCGACAACGCCGGCTTCGAGACGCTGCACGCCTATTTCCTCGACCGCCTCCTGCCGGTGTGCGCCGAGCTCCTCGACGCCGCCGCCGCGGCGGGCGAGATCCGCTCCGACCTGACCGCGTACCAGCTCATGCGTGGCATCGGGAACCTCTGCATCGGCGCCGAGGCCGACGCCCGCTACGACGCGCGCCGCCTGGTGGCGCTCCTCGTCGCGGGCCTGCGCCAAGGACGCTGACGGCCCGGGCCTTCCGCGCGAGTGAGGGTCCGTCAGGTCCGCGGGCCGGACGGTGGGTTGTGCCGCCGCGCATCGTGGCCGGGGCGATCTGAGTGCGCGTACTCATGCGCTCCCGTGACCGGAACGGCAGGGTGGGGGACATGACGTACGCACCCACTGAGCCTGCGCCCCGGCCCCGGCGCGGCCGGCCCTGGTCGCGCAGGACGCCCCTCGGGCGGGACATCGCCCTGGGCATCGTGCTGTTCGTCGTCGAGGCCGCCGTCCATTTCTCGGTCCGCTTCGGGCACGGCATGGAGATGTGGGCCGCGCAGGGCGACGAAACGCGGATCGAGGCGGCGCGGCTCGCGGACCTCGCCTGGATGCAGCACTTCCTCGTCGCCATGATCGTGTTCGTCGTGATCGCGCTGCTGTTCCGCGCGCCGTGGACCGCGCTGTCACAACTCCTGGCCGCCGCGGCGGCGGCCGCGCTGCTCGTGCTCGCGCAGCACGACTACGACCTCTCCCACCCGCGCCCCGCGCCCGCCCCGAGCCCGGGCTACTCGCCCTGCTACAGCGGCAGCGGCCGCTGCAACTGACCCCCGCCGGCCGCTATCCCCTCCCCGCCGCGCGCCCGGCCTACCCGAGTCGCGGACCCTCCGCCTCCGCGCACGCCGCCGGGTCGGCGGCGGCGCGTACGAGGTTCTGCTCCAGGGACTCCAGGGTGCGCAGGGCCGCGGCGCGTTCGTCGTCGGAGAGGCCCGCCGTGGAGATCTCTTCGAGCTGACTCCAGACCCGTTCCACCTCGTGGCGCAGGGCCTGGCTGGCCGCCGTCGGCTCGATGAGCGAGGCGCGCCGGTCGGTGGGCGAGGGCCGGCGGCGGACGAAGCCGGCCTGCTCCAAGCGCCGGACGGTCCGGGTCATGGTGGCGGCGTCGGAGTCCATCAGCCGCACCAGATCGGCCTGCCGCTGGGGGCCGAGTTCCCACAGGTGCATCATCACCAGCTCCTGGCCGGGGTGCAGGCCGATGCGGCGCAGCAGCTGCCCGGCGAACATGCGGTGCAGGCGGGCCAGGCGGAAGATCGCGTGGCTGACCGGACCGCCCTTGGCGGCGCCCGGCATCGGGACGGTGCCCTCCGGTCCCTTCCCCACGGCGTCGTTCCCGGCCTCCGGCGTGGACTGCGTCACCTCGTACCCACCTTTCCTGTTTGGTCAGGATGATTCTACCTCCGGCCTGCGTCCCTGCGGGTCTCTTTGAGGTGTACGGGTGCATATGGGCAGGTCAGAGCCTGTTACCTGCTTCACATCCTGCTCCCGGGAATGAATCCTCCGGCTTACCTGTTCGGACAGGTGATTTACTTGTTCGGACAGGCATTGCTGCTCCGGGCGGGCAGCGCCCGCGCCGCGGGGTGCCACGCATCCAGAGGAAGAGACCAGACCATGACCACTGCTTTCGATCCGATCGTCCTGGGCGGCAAGCGCCTGGCCAACCGCATCGCGATGGCTCCGATGACCCGCAGCCGCGCCTACGGACCCGGCGCCGAGCCGACGGAGCTGACGGCGACGTACTACGCGCAGCGCGCCGGCGCGGGCCTCATCGTCACGGAGGGCATCCAGCCCTCGCGGGTCGGCCAGGGCTACCCCGCCACCCCCGGCCTGCACACGCCCGGCCAGGTCCGGGCCTGGCGGACGGTGACCGACGCCGTGCACCGCGAGGGCGGCGCGATCTTCGCCCAGCTGATGCACACGGGCCGGATCGGCCACCCCAGCCTGCTGCCCGAGGGTCTGGTGCCGGTCGCGCCGTCGGCGGTGCCCGCGAAGGGGTCGGTGTACACCGAACAGGGCCCGAAGGAGTTCGTGACGCCGAAGGAGCTCACCGAGACCGAGATCCGGCAGACCGTCGCCGACTTCGCCGACGCGGCACGCAACGCGATCGAGGCCGGCTTCGACGGCGTGGAGATCCACGGCGCCAACGGCTACCTGATCCACCAGTTCCTCGCGCCCAACACCAACCTGCGCACCGATGCCTGGGGGGCGGGCACCGAAGGCCGCATCCGCTTCGCCGTGGAGGTCGTCACGGCCGTGGCCGAGGCGATCGGCGGCCACCGGGTGGGCCTGCGGATCTCGCCCGGGAACGTCTACAACGACATCGCCGAGGACGACCCGGCCGAGGTCTACGCGGCCCTGCTGGACCGGCTCGCCGGCCTGGAGCTGGCCTATCTGCACCTGATGGAGGGGCCGGACCGCTCCCTGACCGCGCGGCTGCGGGGGGACTGGCCCGGGACCTTCGTCCTCAACCCGTTCACCTACCCCGACGCCACCGGCCCCGACGCGCTCAAGCTGGTCGAGGACGGGACGGCGGACATGGTCGCCTACGGGGCGCTGTTCCTGGCCAACCCCGACCTCCCGGCCCGTCTGGCCGTCGGCGGTCCCTTCAACAGCGCGGACAAGTCCACCTTCTACGGTGGCGACCACCGCGGGTACACCGACTACCCCACCCTCACCACCGCCTGAGCGGTGGCGGCGCCTCCGTGGCCGCGGCGGTTGAGCGCGTCCGCGGCCACGGAGGCATGCTCCGACGGCCCACCGGTGCGTTTCGGCCAACGCGGCGCGCGGGTCACTCGCTCCGCTCCCACCCCCTCCCGGCGTCCGCCGCGGTCCGCCATCGGTCCGGCTTGACGCAATTCGAAACTCGGGACGGCTCGCCGCACCCCACGTGAATAGGCGGCAAAAGAAACGTCATCGACCGGAAATAGCGGCGTAACTTTCCCGGGTGAAGTGAGGGAAGAGCCCGGTGCGGACCTGCCGTTCAACGCTTTTCGGCCATGATCGAGGAAATGTTGAATGCGCTGATCAGGCCATGTACCTTCGTGTCACGTTTAGATCGGCAGGCCCCCCGGCCCCAGTGGCGGGAATCCGCGAAACCGCAATGGTGCGGCGCGGACTCGGCCGGATATGCCGACCCGTGTGGTGACACCGGAGAAGAGTGACGCGTGGAAATACTACAGATATCCGAGAGCGAGAGGCGGGTATTCGATGCGCTCATACCCGCCGGCTCCGCGAAATCCGTGAAGCTGGGCACATTAGGTCCCAAGGGGACGAGCAGCGAGTACATCGCCCAGTCGATGGCGCGCAGCATCGGCGGCCGAGACGCCTTGCGCATCGTGCTGGAGAGCACGTACGAACAGTGCATGACCGCCCTCGCCGACGGGCAGGTCGACCTGGCGCTGGTGGCGCACGCCTATCCGAAGATCAACGCCTTCTACATGAACCCGCTCCTGGAACCGGCGATCGTGTTCCGCGGGAACACACCCGAGTACGGTCTGGCGACGCGACCCGATTTCGAATTCAGCGAAGAGCTGCTCTTCAGTGAAACGGTCGTCTCGCACCCCGCGCCCGTTCCGCTGCTCGAATACCATTTCGGCCGCCCCGTCCGGCTGGCCACCGCGAACTCGACGAGTCAGGCCGCCCGCGACGTCGCCGACGGGCGGTACGACATCGCCATCACCAACGCGCAGGCGGTGCGGGAGCACAACCTGAAGTTCGTCCACAGGTTCTCGCACATCCCCATGACGTGGACCGTCTTCTCGCGAAAGGTGAACAAGTGACCGCGCCGACGCGTGAGCGACCGTACTTCCCCGCTCCGGACGTGGTGCGCCACGACAACGGGGTGCGCGTCGAGTCCTACCGGCGGGACGGCACCGAGGTCCGGCTCTCCTTCATTCCGCCCGGCGCCGCCGTGACGGGCCGCGATCTGACGCGGGCGCGGGTCGGCATGACCGTCCGCGGCGACCTCTCCGTCACCGTGGGGGAGGTGACGAAGGCGATGCGGCCCGAGCACGACGTCTACGTCGTCCCGCCACAGATCGCGCTGTCGGCCGTGAACCCCTCGGAGCGGGAGACCGTCCTGCTCGACATCACGCGCGGCAAGCCGGGCGAGAACTACCCCGCGCCGGACGGGTACTTCCTGGAACCGCTCGAATCCCGCAAGTTCGTCAAGATGGACGTCACGTTCTTCCTGGCCGACTGGATCGAGCTGATGATCGCCGACATACCCGGCGGCGGCCAGATGCCGTACCACAAGCACTCGCACGAGCAGATCGGGATCTGCCTCGAAGGGCGCTACGACATGACCGTCGAGGAGACGAGCCACGAGCTCCGCTTCGGCGGCACCTATTTCTGCGCCGGCCAGGAGGGACACAGCGCGGAGAACCCCCACTCCGGCATGGCGCGCTCCCTCAACATCTTCATCCCGCCCCGGTACCACCGCGTACCCAAGCAGGACGAAGGCCGGGAAGCCTCCTGATGCGCGTGGCGATGGTCCTGGGCGCCGGCAGCGGGATCGGGCGCGCGACCGCCCTGCACCTGAGCGCCAGAGGATTCGCGACGGTGCTGACCGCGCGTACGGAAAGCGCGCTGCGGGAGGTCGCGGAGGAATCCGGCGGGCGGGACGTCCACGTGTGTCCGGGTGACATCACCTCGCGGGCGTTCCGCGCCCAACTCGTCGATGACGCGCAACGGCGGTTCGGCAGGATCGACGTCCTCGTCAACAACGCGCCCGGCCCGCCGCCGGGATCCTTCGACAGCGTGGACGCCGGGGACGTGACCTCCGCGATGGAGCGGAAGCTCGTACCGTACCTGGACCTGATCAAATCCGTGGCTCCCCTGATGGCGCGCAACGAATTCGGGCGGATCGTCAACATCGTCGGGAACGTCGGCAGGGAACCGGCCTCCGGCATGTTCCTCTCGGGCCTGGTCAACGCGGCCGTGGCGAACGCCGGCAAGTACCTCGCGAGCCAGTACGCCCGGCACAACGTGACGGTGAACTGCGTGCACCCCGGAACGATCCGGACCCCGCGCTACGACCGCGCCGTGGAGCACCTGAGCGCGACCGCCGGGACTTCGCGGTCCACGGCGGAGGAGCTCCTGAAGCGGGCCATCCCGATGGCCAGACCGGGCCGTGCCGAAGAAGTCGCGGCCCTCATCGGGTTCCTGGCGTCCGAGGAGGCGTCCTATCTCACCGGGCAGCAGATCTCCGTCGACGGCGGACAACTGACATGCGTATAGGAGAAGAAGAGCTCGTGTTCAAGGACCGTGTGGTCGTGGTCACCGGCGCCGCCTCCGGCATCGGACAGCAGACCGCGATCGAATTCGCCCGGCAGGCCGCACAGGTCGTCGTCGCCGACATCGACGAGCGGCGCGGCGCGGCCGTCGTCGCCGACATGAGGAACGACGGACTCGACGCGGTCTTCGTCAGGACCGACCTCACCAGCGAGGCGGACTGCGCACACCTCATCGCCACCGCCACCGCCACCTTCGGCCGGCTCGACGTCCTCGTCAACAACGCGGGGATCGAGATCTCGACGCCCCTGCACGAGATGTCCGAGCAGGAGTGGGACAGGCTCGTCGACACCAACCTCAAGAGCATGTTCCTGTGCTCGAAGCACGCCCTGCGGCACATGATCGGGGCTACGAACGGCGTCATCGTCAACGTCTGCTCGGTCAGCGGACTGGTCGCCTGGCCCGGCATCGCCGCGTACAACGCCACGAAGGGCGGCGTGATGATGCTGACGAAATCCCTCGCCGTCGACTACGCCCCGTACAACATCCGGGCGAACTGCGTCTGCCCCAGCATCATCGACACCCCCATGACCGACACGTCCATCGGCAACGACGCGTCGGTCAAGGAGGCGAAGGCGAAGCTGAACCCGATCGGACGTCTCGGCACGCCCGAGGACGTGGCGAACGCGATCCTGTTCCTCGCCTCGGAGAAGTCGTCGTTCATCACCGGCGCCGCGCTCACCGTCGACGGCGGATACACGGCGATCTAGCCGGCCCGCGGACCACCACCCTCACCACCTCACCACCCTCACCACCATCACCCCTGAAGAAAGGTTGGCCGGAGTGTCAGACCGATTGAGCGGCGAGGAGGGCGCGGCCGGATTCCCCCTGCTGACCGTCCTCGCGCTGATGGCCGGAATCTTCGCGGTCGGCTCGGAAGAACTCGTGGTGTCCCCGCTGCTCGTGGACATGGCCGCCTCCTTCGACACGACGGTGGCCGTGATGGCGCTGTCCGTCAGCGCCTACGGCGTCAGCACGGCGATCGGCGCCCTGCTCTTCGCCCCGCTCGGCGACCGGTTCTCGCGCCGCCTCAGTCTGACGATCGGGATGGCCGCGTTCGTGTCGGGCACCTTGATGTGCGCGTTCGCGACCGGACCGGGGCTGTTCTTCACCGGGAGGGCGCTGGCCGGCCTGGCGACGGGAGCGTTCGTTCCGACCGCCTACGCCTTCGTCGGCGACCACATCGCCTACCGCCACCGCGCCAAGGCCATGGGCATCCTGGTGTCCAGCTGGTCGATCTCGCTCGTGCTCGGCGTGCCCATGGGGTCCTTCATCGGGCAGTGGGCGAACTGGCGGTGGACCTTCGGGATGCTCTCGGTACTGGGCGTGTTCGTCGCCTGCGTCCTGCTGATGACCCGGGTCGGCGCCGGCCCCGCCACGGACGGGGTCCCCCCGCAGGCGACCGCGCCGGACACGGCCCCGGCCCCGGACCCCGTCTCGTCGCAGCGCTGGATCCAGTCGGCGGCCCGCGCGTTCCTGGCGCCGAAGGTGAGCCTGTACGTACTGGCGACCTTCCTGAACATGCTCGGCTTCTACGGCATGTACACCTTCCTCGGCAGCGCCCTGCAGTACCGGTTCGGCGACGGAAGCTCCATGACCGGCATCATGATCCTGCTGTACGGCCTCGGGTTCGCGACGAGCTTCGTCACCGGCAGGTGGGCCGACAAGCTGGGCAAGGAGCGGGTCCTCATCGCCCTGCTGGGCGGCCTGGTCCCGGCCCTCGTGGCCATCCCGCTCGTCGCCGGGTGGACGCCGCTGCTGGTGCTCTGCCTGTTCCTCTGGGGCGCGATGCAGAGCCTGGTCGTCACCCTGCTCAGCACCCTCCTCAGCGAGTCCTCCCAGCAGTACCGCGGTACCGTCCTCGCCTTCTACAGCCTCGCGACCAACCTCGCGGTGGCCCTCGGCGCCGCGCTGCTCGGCCCCCTGTTCACGGCGTACGGGTTCTCCGCCCTCGGCTGGGTCTGCGCCGGCATCACCCTCGTCGCCTTCGTCCTCAGCGGATGGGCCCAGAGGCGGGGCTCCGAGCGGGCGGCGAAGGACACCGCGCGGCCGGCGACGGGCGGCGAGCGGGCGGCGACGGGCGGCGGTGGCCGCAGGTGAGGACCGAACCCGCGCACCGGCTCCTCGGCCTGCCCCGGAGTTCGTTCGCGACGACCGCGGGCAGGATCGCCGAACTCGTCGAGGCCGGCGAGGACGTCGTCAACCTGTGCCAGGGGAACCCCGACCTCCCCACCCCGCCGCACATCGTCGAGGCCCTGCGCCAAGAGGTGCTCGACCCCGCCACGCACCGGTACCCGGCCTTCTCCGGCATGCTCGAACTCAAGGCCGCCATCGCCGGCTGGTACGCCGCGCACCACCAGGTCCAACTGGACCCCGAGTCCGAGGTCGCGATCCTGTTCGGCGCGAAGGCCGGCCTGGTGGAGATCAGCCAGTGCTTCCTGAACCCGGGCGACGTCTGCCTCATGCCGGATCCCGCCTTTCCGGACTACTGGGCCGGAGTGGTGCTCGCCGGAGCGCGCATGCACCCCCTTCCGCTGCTGCGGGAGAACGGTTTCCTCCCGGACTACGACGCCCTCGACCCGGCCGTGCTCCGCGCGGCCAGGCTGATGTTCCTGAACTACCCCAACAACCCGACCTCGGTGACGGCCCCGCCGGAGTTCTACGAGCGCACCGTCGAGTTCGCCGCCGAGCACGACGTCATCGTCGCATCCGACTTCGCCTACGGGGCGCTGGCCCTCGGGGGCCCCGCGCCGGTCTCGTTCCTGCGGGCGGCCGGCGCCAAGGAGGTCGGTGTCGAGTTCATCTCGCTGTCCAAGACGTTCAACATGGCGGGATGGCGGGTCGGCGCCGTCGTGGGCAACCGCGACGTCATCTCCGCGATCAACCTCATCCAGGAGCACTACTACGTCTCGCTCCCGCCGTTCATCCAACGGGCCGCCGTCGCGGCGCTCACCGGTCCCCAGACGTGCGTCCACGAGCTGTCGGAGATCTACGCACGCCGCAGGGACGTCTTCGTCGCGGGGCTCCGGGACGCCGGATGGCACCTCGACGTACCGCGGTCGATCTTCGCCTGGCTGCCGGTACCCGGCGGGGGAGGTTCCGTCGCGTTCGCCGACGAGCTGCTCCGAAAGGCCAACGTGGCCGTGGCGCCCGGCCGTTGGTTCGGGGAGCACGGCGAAGGATACGTACGGGTGAGCCTCCTGGCGCCCGAGGACAGACTCAGGGAGGCCGTCGAACGCCTCTCCACCACATGGGGGAAACCGTGATACGCCACGTCGTGCTCTTCACCTTCAAGCCCGGCGTCGACTGGAGCGATCCGCGGGTCCTGGAAGCGGAACGCACCGCGGCCAGGGTCGGCGCCGAGGTACCCGAACTCAGGGAGTGGCGCCACGGGCGCAACGTCTCGACGCGCCCCATCGCCTGCGACTTCCTGGTCGACGGACTCCTCGACGACATGGAAGCGGTCGAGAGGTACCTCGTCCACCCCTTCCACCAGGACGCGATCGCCCAATGGCGGGAGATCAGCGACTGGGTGATGGTCGACGTAGAGCAGTAGGGGAGGCCTGACGCCGGGTCAGACAGCCCAGGCGGTCGGCCGTCACCGGGGCGCCCTCGGCGACGTTCCGGTCGTAGGTGACCGCCCTGACCTCGGGCTTCCGGGCGCCCACCGCGACGTCGAAGGCACCGTCGTGTCCGGGGACCACCTGCCGCCGGGCCCCCGGGAGCGCCGCCGCGAGGGTCGCGGCGTCGGATTCCCGTCCGGGCGCGTAGCGGATCACCGGCGGACCGGCGGGCCTGACCTCCGGTGCCCGCGCCGAGGTGTCCGTGACGATGAAGCCCGCCGCCCTGAGGCCCGCCGCCGCCCCGGCGTCGTCGATCCGTACCGTGATCCCGGCGGGGTTGGTCACCGCCGGGGTCCGGGGGACCGGCTGGATGGCCGGGTCCCCGGTGATCGGCCGGTCCTGCGCCAGCGCCTTCCACAGCGCCCGCGAGCGGGCCTCGTGCCAGACGAGGGTGGAGCCCACCCCGGGCACGCGGTGGTCGAACTCCTCGATCGGGACGGTGGCGAACTCGGTCCGCTCGGGCCGCAGCCGCGCGAGCGCCAGGCCGATGCGCGCCAGGTCGGCCACGCCCGTGCGGTCGTCCGTGCGCACCGACTTCAGCAGCGTCGCCGCGGTCCCGGCGGCCGCCGCCGGATCGGCCAGCGCGCCCTCGGCGGTGAGCCGGGTCAGCAGGTCGGAGACGGTGCGCTGCTGGCGCCGCACCCGGCCCAGGTCACCGGGACGCTCGATGTGCCGGGCCCGCACGAAGCGCAGGGTGCCGTTGCCGTCCGCGTGGTGCATGCCCGGGGTCAGATCCAGACCTGAGTTCTCGTCCTGGAGGTGCCGGTCGGTGCAGAGGGTCGCGCCCCCGAGGCCGTTGACCGTCTGCTCGAACCCGGTGAACCCGGTCTCCAGGAAGTGGTCCACCCGCAGCCCGGTGACCTTCTCGACGGTCTTGACGGTCAGCGCCCGGCCCCCGCGGGCGTACGCCCCGTTGATCTTTCCCCGGACGCCGCTGCCGTCGGCGTACTCCACGTAGGAGTCCCGGGGCAGGGAGACCACGCTCGCCCGGCGGGAGTCCCGCGAGAGGTGGACCAGCATCATCACATCGGTGCAGTTGCAGCCCTTGCCGCCGACGTGCAGCCGGTTCTTCTCCGCCTTCGACAGCCCGGCACGGCTGTCGACACCGACGACGAGGACGTTCGTCCCGTTCCCGTTGCCGTTCCCGATTCCCGGCGGGGGAGGGCCGGCCGGCGCGGCGGTCCAGGCCGCACCCGACACCAGAGTGGCCAGCAGCGTCATGGCGGCGGTGGTACGGAGCATCGCGGACTCCCGAAGACCGGGCGGACCGGCGCATCGGCATGCGGCCGCGCCGGCGGATCGGAGCCCAGACGCTAGCGAGGGCCCCCGGCGCGGCGGCCACTACACGCCGGTCGCTGCTTCCTCCGGGGCGCCGGGGTCACCGTAATGGAGCGCGACGGTGTCCACCGCCGGCCGCGCGCACCCCGCGGGACCCGCGGCGAACGCCCGCAGGACGTTCTCGGTGACGGTACGCGTGAACCGCCCCGCCCGGCCGTCCAGCCCGTGGTTCGCCTTGCCGCCGCCGGCTCCCCGGGCCTCCAGGGACTCCACCCACCTCATCGTCCCCGCCGCGAACAGGCCGGCGCCGGAGGGCAGCGAGGCGTAGACGGTGTCCGCGTACGAGGCCCTGCCCTTGCACACCACGGGCGAGTGGGCCAGGATCTCGATCGGTCTCGGCGTCGGGTACCGCAGGTCCACCCGGTCGTACTCCACCCCCACCAGGTGCGCGAACGCGTCCCCCGCGACGGCTCCGGTCCCCGCCAGCAGCCAGTGGTCCGGACGGGCCACCACGTAGGGCGCGTCGACCGGGTACCCGTCGTAGATCACCCCGAGCAGGCCGCTCTCCGGATCCGGGTCCGGAGAGCGGCGGAAGTCGTTGGTCGGCGGCAGCCCTCCCCGGTACCCGGGATCCAGCGCGTAGTCGTCCTTGTAACAGACCATGATCCGGTCCGGGCCGGTCGCCGAGTCCTCGAACCGCACCCGCCGGTAGCAGCAGTTCGCCCCGAACACCGCCAGGTTCGTACCGGAGTCCCGGGCCGCGGCCACGTGCCGGCGCTGCTCCGGGCTCCAGTACTCGTCGTGCCCCGGCGACAGCAGCGCCACCGCCCCGCGTGCCCGCGTCCGCCCGCGCGCCAGGTCGAGGCCGGTCGCGTACGCGAGGGGAAGCCCCATCCGCTCCGCCACCGCCAGCAGCGGCGCCTCGTACGTCAGGAACAGACCGGCCCCGTGCCCGCTGCGGTAGGGCCGCTCGAAGCTCACCGCCAGCGATCTCGACCCCTTCTTCCCCGTCGGCCCCTCGTACAGGTCGGCGCCGCCCCACCGGTTGTACGCCTGCCAGGTGGCGGTGGCATGGACGAACAGCACCCGCCCCGCAGCCGACGCCGAGCGCACGGTCAGCGGGACGAACCGCTGGGCCCGCTCGCCCCCCACGGTGTCCAGCCGCAGCAGATAACTGCCCTCCGGCCAGCCGCCCGTGTCGAGGCCGAGGGTCCTTTCCCACCCGGCCCACGCCATCCGGGTGGCGGGATCCGTGCGGGCCGCCCCCTGGAGGACTCCGGGCACCGCGGGCGAACGCCACACCAGCCGGGCCCGGGCACCGCCGTACCAGCCCATCCGGTACGCCGACACGGTGAACGCGGGAGCGGTCGTCGACACCCGCAGCCCCACCCGCTCCCCGCTCAGGACCGAGTCGCGGTCGGCGTACCCCTCGACGGCGCGCGCCGCCCCGGGGCGGGTGATCCGCCAGTCCGCCGCGCCCGTACGGGAGTTCTCCTCCCGTACGTCGAGGCCCGGCCCGCCGCCCGCCGCCGAGGCGGCGCCGGGGCCCGCCCCCGAGAGGGCGGCCGCCGCCGCGAAACCGAGCACCTGCCTGCGCGCGGGCCCGACACCCCGCCGTGGTTGCCTCTGTGCCACCGCACCACGGTAGGCCCGCCGTCGGGCCCCGACGGGCCGACAGGCCGCGAGCTGACGCCCGGTCAAGAGCCGCCGCGTTACGGGTCTGTCCCAGTGGCCGGCGCTCGTACGCGCGTACGGAGCGGTGCCGGGAACCGCCGTCCCGGCAGGTCGGCGGGGCGGCCGGGCCCCGCCCGCCCGGCCATGCGTGTAACGGGAATGTATGAGCGGGTGAGGGGGCGGAACGGATCACCGGCCCGGTGGGTCCTGATGATCAGAAACGCTCGCTCGTACCGACTCGTGCGGAGCGGTCGGACCCCCAACCGATACTGAGGAAGACATGATGCGCGTTCACAAGCTCACCGTCATCGCAGCCCTGGCCGCCGCCGCGAGCCTCTCGCTCACCGCCTGCCAGAACGGCGACGACGGCGCGGCGGGGAGCGGCACGTCCTCCGCGCCCTCCGCGTCTTCCTCGAAGGGCGCCCCGGACCAGGCCGGCTCGGCCCAGCCCGGCTCGGCCCAGCCCGGCGGGAAGGGCGGCACGGCTGCCGGCAAGGGCACCGCCGCCGGCACCACCACGCCCGGTTCCGGCAAGACCGGCAAGTGCCGCACCGACGACCTGGAGATCAAGGCGCTGGACCACACCATCGACGGCGACACCGACGGCACCGTCGCGGTGGAGCTGAAGAACCGCAGCGGCCGGGACTGCGCGATCTCCGGGTACGCGGGCGTCGACCTGAAGACCAGCGCGGGATCGCTGTCCGCGAAGCGCACGGGCGAGCAGGCCCCGGCGGGCGTCCTCAAGAAGGGGAAGACGGTCGCCTTCGGCATCAACTACCCGCTCAACACGTCCGGCGGCTCCGGCGTCCGGATCACGGGACTGGTGGTGACCCCGCCGGACGAGACGAAGTCGGTCACCCTCCCCTGGCCGGGCACCGCCACCCTCCCCGTCACGGACGGCTCCGGCACCCCGGTCAAGGTCGGCCCCATCGGCAGCGCCGGTCAGGGCGGCGAGTGACGGAAGTGAACGATGGTGACCTCGTCGCTCGACTTGATGTCGGGGTAGTGGAACCGCAGCCTGTCCTGCAGCTCCGCGAGATCGTCGAACCCGTCGGCGACGGCGTCCACCTCGGTCAGCTCGCCCACGCCCTTGGAAGTGATCCGAGTGACCACACCGGGCAGCACCACCTCGTCGTCCAACTCGAACACCATGTCCACCGGGCCCGTCTCCACCGGGTCCCGGAACCGCACCGTGGTCGTCTTCCGCCCCGTGCGCACGGCATCGAGATAGGCGCGGTGGAAGTGCAGGGACTGCACCGGGGCCGAACGCGGCGCGCTGTCGGACCCTGCGGGCTGCTCCGCCCAGACGTAGGCGTGCGGCAGAAGGCCGGTGATCGTGACACTGCGAATGCCGCCGGCCACCGGCACCAGGACGCGGATACCAGGGTGGTGGTCCAGCAGGACCTGCCGGTCCCGGCCACACGGCGCGAGCACGCCGCGTCCCGTGTCACCGACGGCAACGATCGTCGTCAGATCCCGTGCTCCCGCAGCGCGCGCATGCCCGAGCGCCACCAGCTCCGCGCAAGGCCCGCCCGTGAAGTGATAGAGGTTGATGCCACCGAACATCCGGCCCTGTGCGTCTCTCACCGCCGCCCCGACGGTGTGCACCTCACCGTCACCGTTGGCCTCGACGACGCCCCGGGCGAACTCGACCAGCTCCATGTCTTCTTCTGTCGGCATGCGCATCGTGCTGTCCATCCGACAAACCTACCCGCGTCGTCCCCTACAGTGCCGAAAGTATGACGGCACTCGCATCCTTCACCTTCGTGCGCCACACAGACGGGCTCCGCTACCGCTTCGAACGCGACGGCGAGCACAACGGACGCCCTGCCTACCGCCGAACGGACGGGCACGTGTGGTGTGTCTGGTCGCCGACCGACGGCTGGCATTGCGAAATAGCTGACGGTCTCGTGACAGCCCATCCCCTCGACAGCCACGCTGACGAACCCGAACCCCCAGCCACCGTCTGGCGCAGCTTCAAAGACGACCGCTCCTACCTCTACGACCTTCGGACCCTCGACCCCGAAGCCTGATCCGCCGGACAGCGTCTAGCGGTGTGCGCGCTGGGCCTCGACCATCTGCCGCACGGAGCCGTCGACGCCCGCCCGGGCCTGGATGCGCTCGGCGAAGCCGGGGAACTGCCCGGCGACGGCGCTGAGCAGCCGCAGCTCCAGCGGCGCCACGTTGACCTCGCAGCGGTCGCGGTGGACCGCCCGTACGACGCCGTCGGCGACCTGGCCCGGCGTGACGGTCCTCATGCCCTTGGGCGGGGCGGCGCCGGTGGCCGCGAACATCCCGGCGTCGCGGACGAACCCGGGCTGCACCAGGGACACCCCCACCCCCGTGCCCCTGAGTTCCTGGCGCAGGGCCAGGGCGAATCCGCGCAGCCCGAACTTCGTCGCGTTGTACAGGGAGGTCGACTTGGTCGCCGCCTTGCCGGAGAGGGAACCGACCAGCACGATGTGGCCGCGGCCGCGCGCCACCATGTGCTCCGAGAGCAGCCGGGACAGCAGGACGGGCGCGCGCAGGTTGACGTCGAGGGCGCGGTCGAGCTGCTCCTCGGTGTAGTCGCCGAGGTCGCCGCTGGCCGGCAGCGCGGCGTTCGCGACGAGGACGTCCGCGTCGGCGCAGCTCTCGGCGAGGCGCAGGACATCGGACCGGACGGCCAGATCGGCGACCTCGGTACGGGCGCCCCAGGCGTCGGCGACGACCTTGAGGGCTTCCTCCCGGCGCCCGCTGACCGTGAGGCGCGCCCCCTGCGCCGTCAGGCGCGCGGCCAGTGCGGAGCCGATGCCCCCGGTGGCCCCGGTGAGTAGAACATTCGATCCTGATAGGTCCACGATCACTCCCGCGCGGCAGACTGTTGTTCGTTCGAACGAACAGTAGGGATCGCCCCCTCGGCTGTCCACACCCCCGGACACCCCAACTCGCCCGCCCTGCCCGGCCGCTGGCCCCGGCCGATGGGGCACAATGCCGACATGCCCCACGCTTCCGACACCCGCCAGCGCATCATCGACGCAGTACTGCGGATCATCGGGCAGGACGGCATCGCCGCCGTCACCAACCGGCGCATCGCGAAGGAGGCCGGGGTCTCCCTCGGCTCCGTCACCTACCACTTCGCCACCCAGCACGAGCTGCTGCGCGAAAGCCTGCTGCACTTCGTGGCCGAGGAGACCCGGCACTTCACGGCACTCGCCGACGAATGCTCCGACGAATGCTCCGACGAGCGCTTCGACATCGGGCAGGCGGCCGAGGTGGTCGCCCAGGTCGCGGGCGGCAACGCCTTCGACAGCCGGCACATCGCGCCCTTCGAGCTGTACGTCCAGGCCGGCCGCGACGAACGGCTGCGCGCCTCCGCGGCCGAGTGCTTCGCCGCGTACGACCTGCTGGCCACCCGGATCCTGACCCAGCTCGGCGTACCGGACCCCGAGCGCCTGGCCGGGGCGGCCGTAGCCCTGGTCTTCGGGCAGCAGCTGCGCCGCCTGGCCACCGGCGCCCCCGCCGAGGACCTCGTCGAAACCCTCCTGGTCCTCACGCGGTTGACCCCCGCGCGGACCCCGTGGAAAGGGGAGGACATCTCATTTGGGGCCTAAATCGAGTGCGAGTGTTCCGGTCCGGGTGATACAAGGTCAGCGTGACTGAGCATCTCTACTTCCCCTCCCTGCTGCGGATGATCGACGAGCGTTCCGCCGCGTTCCGCGAGGCCGTCGCCGCGGCCCCCACCCTCGACGCCGACGTCCCGTCCTGCCCGGGCTGGACGCTGTACGACCTGGCGAACCACCTCAGTGAGGGGGACCGCTTCTGGGCCCACATCGTGCGGAACACCGCGCCGGGCGACGAGCGGCCGAGCAAGGACGGGCTGGCGGCGCCCAGGGAGCGCGAGGCCCTCATAGCCTGGCTGGCCGACTCGACGGAGCAGCTGCTTGCCGCTCTGCGCGAGGCCGGCCCGGACGGGAGCTGCTGGGCCTGGTGGGAGCCGCTGGCCTCGCCGCACACGGTGGCCGCCGTGGCCCGCCGCCGCGTCGCGGAGTCGCTGATCCACACCTACGACGCCCAGCTGGCCTCCGGTGACCCGCAGGAGCTGCCGACGACCGAGGCGGTCGACGCCATCGAGGAGTTCCTCGCCACCGTCTGCACCGTCACGGTCCCGTGGCCGGGTGAGCCCGCGACCATGGACTACCACGCGGCCGAGGGTGGCTCCTGGCGCCAGACGGTGGACGCCGCCGGTTCCCGCTTCACCCGCCTCACCGCGGCGGACGCCGCCGAGAGCAAGCCCACCGCCGCCATCCACGGCACGGCGAGTGAGATGGCCCTGCTCATGTACATGCGCATCCCGGCCGGCTCGCTGCGGATGGAGGGCGACGCCGACCTGCTCCAGCGGCTGCAGAACGGGGGCTGAGAGAAAAGTGGTCGGCCTTGAGCTCGTAGCGGCGGTGGAGCCGGCGGAAGCCGCCGAGCCGGGCGACAGCGCGCTCGATCGCTCGATCGCCCAGCGGTGCCGGCCGAGGCGGTAGGGTTCGGACCCGTCAGCTCGCCCTTTTCAGGGCCCGCATGTTCACCGCATCGACCGCGCACCTCGACCAGTCCAGCTCGCCATGCGCGCTGAGTTCGTCCAGGACGACCGAGTGGAGCTTGGCCCACACCCGGGCCCTGCTCCACTCGGTGAAGCGCCGATGGGCGGTAGGCCCGGACGGGCCGAAACAGGGCGGCAGCTGAGCCCACGTACACCCCGACGTCGCCACGAACACGATCGCCGCCAACACCTCCCGGTCCCCGTACCGACGCCGACCGCCGCCCTGCGGGCGCGTCGGCGCAGCCGGCACCACCGGGCGGGGACCGTCCCGCTCTTGCCCCTCACCCCTTCTGGGTTATAGCGTCTAACAATCACGTGATGCCTTGCCGATCGGCAGGGCATCAAGTCGCGCGTCTCACGAAGGGGAGCCCCATGCCCGGGACCCATCGCACGCACCTCCGCGCCCTGTTCACCGTCCCCCTCGCCATCGGGCTCCTCGGCGGCGCCGCGTTACCCGCTGGAGCGGCGGCTTCCTCCGGCTCCCGCGCCGCCGAGTCCCTCACCTGCCGCGGAGCCGGCGTCGACCCCGCCGCCCGCGTCCGCCACCGGGCCGAGATCCTCGTCCGCGCCCCGCTGCGCACCGTCTGGAAGCTCCAGACCGACATCGAGCGCTGGCCGTCCTGGCAGGCTCCCGTGACCACCGCGGAACGCCTCGACCACGGCCCCCTCCGCCGGGGTTCGGCCTTCCGGTGGACGACCCCGGTACCCCCCAATCCGACCCCGGCCACCCGCCTGGACATCACCTCGACCGTCGGACAGCTCCGGCACCACTCCTGCATCCGCTGGACCGGCCCCGCGACCGGCGAGGGACTCCACATCGACGGCGTCCACGTCTGGAACTTCACCGCGGTCCCCGGAGGCGTCAGGGTTAGCACCGAGGAGACCCACACCGGCCCCCAGGTCGACGCGGACGTCCCCACCGCGACCGCCATCCTCCGCCAGGGCCTCGACGCATGGCTGAGCGACCTCAAGACCACCGCCGAGGCCCGCACCCCCCACCAGCCGAACTGACCGCGAACGGCGCGGGTGTTACCTTCCCTGTCGTGGCGGAACACCAGGACGAGACCAGGGCGGCCTACGACGCGGTCGTCGAGCTCTACGCGTCGATGTTCGCCGACCGGCTGGAGACGCAGCCGTTCGCGCGGGCCATGGTCGCCACCTTCGCCGAGCTGGTGCGCGCGACGGGCAACACGCGGACGGCCGACGTCGGATGCGGCCCCGGACACCTGACGGCGATGCTGCACGACCTGGAGCTGGACGCCTTCGGCCTCGACATCTCCCCGGCCATGATCGGCCACGCCCGGCGCACGCACCCCTCCCTGCGGTTCGAGGAGGCGCGGATGGAGGCCCTGCCCGTCGGGGACCGCGCGCTGGGCGGCGTGGTGGCCCGCTACTCGATGATCCACACCCCGCCGGCGGAACTGCCCGCGCTGCTCGCCGAGCAGGCGCGCGTCCTGGCGCCCGGGGGCCTGCTCCTGGTCTCGTTCTTCGGGACCGAAGGGCCGGAGCCGGTCCGTTTCGACCACAAGGTGACGCCCGCGTACAGCTGGCCGGTGGACCTCTTCGCCGAGCTGCTGACCGGGGCCGGCCTCGCACCCTTCGCCCGACTGCTCCACGACCCGGCCACCGAGCGGGGCTTCCTCGACGCCCACGTACTGGCCCGCCTCCCGTAACCCGGCTCACGCGCGAGTCCCCAGCCGGGGAGGCCGCCGGGCACCGCCACCTCGGCCGGGCGGGGAAGTACGTGCCGTCGAACAGCGGCCCGGCGCGGCTCGGCGCCCTCGGCCCCTGCGCGCACGCCGTTGCCCACGCCGTCGCCGCGCCGCCGGACACACCGAGCAGCCGCGGGATGCGCGGCCGGCACCCCCGGCCGGCGCCCCCCCGCGGCCGGTCAGGCCCGTGGCAGCCATCCCGCGGCGAAGTCCGCGCGGTCCCTCGCCCGTTGCGCCCGCTCCTCGATCAGCCGCCGGAAGCCGGCCAGCGCGTACCGCTCGCCGACGGCCGATCCCGGCCCGGGGATGCCGGCGACCTCGGCCATCAGCCGCTGTGGCTGCGGCTGCCAGCCGATGGCCAGGACCCGCAGGCCCAGGCCCTCCGCGCGCCGGTGCAGATCCAACAGGTGCAGCAGACCGTCGGCGTCCATGGAAACCATGCCGTGCAGATCCACCATGAGGTCCCGTTCGAAACCCGTGACCCCCTCCAGCGCCCGCTGGAGCGCCGCCCCCGCCTCGTCGTCGAGATTCCCGCTGACCTTGGCCAGGACCGAACCGCCGCTGCACTGGACGTCCATGGTGATCAATGCGTTCTCCTCCCACCCGCGGGCACCGCGCCCGCCGGCCCTCCCATCCTGACCCGGCGCTCCCGGCCAGGCTGCGAGGCTCGCTGGGGCTCGGGCATCCGCGCGCCGCCCGGCCCGGAGGATTTCGTTAGACAGGCGAATAGTTTCCCTACATAATCCTTAGACATGGGAAAGGCTTACGAACGCATCGACGGCCGGCTGCGTACCTTCATCGAGCAGCAGCCGGTCTTCTTCACCGCGACCGCCCCGCTGGTCGGCGACGGCACGGTCAACCTCTCCCCCAAGGGCCTCAAGGGCTCCTTCGCGGTGCTCGACGAGAAGCGGATCGCCTATCTCGACTTCGCCGGCAGCACCGCCGAGACCATCGCACACCTGCGGGAGAACGGCCGGATCACGGTGATGTGGTGCGCGTTCCAGGGACCGCCCAACATCGTCCGCGTACACGGCCGTGGCGAGCCCGTCTTCCGCGACGACCCGCGTTTCGGGGAACTGCTCGCGCACTTCCCCGACATCGACCCGGCCCCGCACGGCCTGCGCGCGATCATCGTGGTGACGGCCGAACTCGTCCGCGACTCCTGCGGATACGGGGTGCCCTTCATGTCGTACGACGAGGACCGCGACCTGCACGGCAAGCGCTTCGCGCGCGAGGACGACGCCTCGCTGAGCGCGTACTTCAGCAAGAAGGACCACATCGCGCAGAGCATCGACGGCCTGCCCGGCCTGCCCCTCCCGCTGCCCCCCGGCAACTTCTGAGCCCCGAGCCGGACCGGCCCGGCTGGGTGGCCTCCCGCAAGGAGGACATCGACCCCCGCCCGCCGGTACTACCGCCTCACCGCCACCGACGCCGGGAAGGCCGGCGAGGCGCTGACCAAGGCCCGCCGCCCGAGCCGCACCGCCCTGCGCGGCCTGGCGGCCTCCGCGGCCCCCGCCGCCCCCGCGCGCCGCGGCGCGGGCCTCAGTGCTCCCACCAGAGATCGATCGACGCGCTGACCCGGTCCCGCAGGCAGGACGAGTGCGCGCGGACCTGCTGACGCAGCACACCAGCGTCGTGCGCGGGGTCGAGCGGATCGAACCGGACCACGGTCGCCGACGCGTCCTGCTCCACATCGACGGTCAGGTCACAGAAACAACAGGCGTACTTCACATCCAACAGTGCACTTCCTCAGCGCCAGTCCACGGCGCCGGGCGCGCCGCCACCCGAACCTACGGGAGACACCCGCGCGGCACACACCGATTTCCACCACCTTCTTTCCCGCCAGGAAAGAAGGTGGTACTTTCTCTACAGGAAAGTACTCGGAAGACCGATGACCAGGAACGCCGCCCATGAACCCTCACGACGCGCAGACCGCCCTCAACGCCATACGGCACCGGCAGGAGCAGACGTTCGACGCCTATCTGCGGCACGCCCACTCCCGCCCCTACGTGCTCATCGCGGCGCTGGGCCTGTTCCTCGTGTGCGCGTCCTTCGATCTGCAGAGCCCTTGGAGGGCCGCCGTGGTCGTGGTGGCGAACGGGCTGACCCTGGGCGGGCTGTTCGTGCACCAGCGCCGGGCTCCCGTTCGCCGGAAGACCGCCGGCCCGGAGACGCTGTTCTACGCGGCCGTGGGGGTGGCCCTCCTCGGGCTCTTCTGGGCGGTGGCGATCGGCGCCCACTTCCTCGGCCTTCCGGCGCGGCACACGCTCGCCGCGGCCGTCACCGCCCTCGCGGCCGTGGTCGCCTCGTACGCGTTGCGCCCGGTCGCCGAGTCGATCGTCCGCGGGAACGGCAACGGCTGATGGACCCCGACTTCGACGAGTTCCTGCACGTCCCGGCGCGACTCGCGGTCGTCGCGCTGCTGACTCCGGCCGACTGGGTGGAGTTCGGGTTCGTCCGCGACGCGGTGGGCACCAGCGACTCGGCCCTGTCCAAGCAGATCGCCGCACTGGCGGGCGCCGGGTACGTCGAGGTCCGCAAGACGCGGAACAGCACGGGACGCCACACCCACCTCCGCCTCACCCCGCACGGGCGCCAGGCGTTCCAGCGGCACGCCTCGGCCCTGGAGAGGATCGTGGCGGCGGCGCGCACGCCTCCGCTGTAGTCGCGCCATCGCCGCCCGGCAGTGCCGCAGCGCCTACGGGGCGGGAGCCGCGGTCTCCCGCGAGGCGCGCGGCGGGTGGCACGCGGCGCGGGCGCCGTCTTCCTCCGGGCGCGGCCAGTACCGCCCTTCGAGGGCCTCGGCGCTGCGGTTGAGCCGGACCAGGACGTCCTCCAGCTCCCGCACCTCCGCGGGGGACCAGTCGGCGACCACCCGGGCCAGACAGGACCGGTTGACCTCGCGGTCTCCGGCGAGCCGGTGCCCGCCTTCGGCGGTGATGCGCAGCTTGCGGGCCATGCCGCCGTCCGGGTCCGCGACGCGCTCGGCCAGTCCGCAGCGCAGCAGCGCGGCCGTCTGGCGGTTCACGGTCGAGGTGTCGAGCCCGAAGGCCTCCGCCAACTGTCCGATGGACATCGGGCCTTGCGTGTCGATCCGGCTGAGCAGCAGGTACGCCGACCGCTCCAGGCGTTCGGGGTCGCGCTCGCGCCGGGCGAGCACCTGGTGCCGCGTGAGCAGCATCAGCTCCCGCTCCAGTTTCTCCAGCACTGCGCCTCCCCCTCCTTCCGGCGCTCCATTATCGCCCATCGCCGATCCGCGGACCGGCGGACCGCGGCAATATGCATCATACATAGCGTGTGTACTATGCACTTCTCGTCGTCCCCCCGACGAACCACAGCCTCACCCCCCGGAGGACCCGCATGACCGTCACCACGTCCACCGCCTCCCGCGCGGCCGAGATCCTGTCCCGGCCCGTCACGCTGAACGGCCTGACCGTCCCCAACCGCATCGCGATGGCTCCGATGACGCGGATGTTCTCCCCCGGCGGCGTGCCCGGTGAGGACGTACGGGCGTACTACGCCAGCCGGGCCGCCGCGGGCGTGGGCCTGATCGTCACCGAGGGCACCTACGTGGGCCACCAGTCCGCCGGGCAGAGCGACCGGGTGCCGCGGTTCCACGGCGAGGACCAGCTGGCGGGGTGGGCGAAGGTCGCCGCGGCCGTGCACGAGGCGGGCGGCACGATCGTGCCTCAGCTGTGGCACATAGGCATGGTGCGCAAGCAGGGCGACGCGCCGTACGCCGACGCGCCCGCCGTCGGCCCCTCCGGCATCCGCGTCGACGGCACCGAGGGAACCGGCGAGGCGATGACCCGCGCCGACCTCGACGACGTCATCGGCGCGTTCGCCGACGCCGCCGCGGAAGCCGAGCGGATCGGCTTCGACGGCGTCGAACTGCACGGCGCCCACGGCTACCTGCTCGACCAGTTCCTGTGGGAGCGGACCAACCGCCGCACCGACGCCTACGGCGGCGACGCGGTGGCCCGTACGAAGTTCGCCGCCGAGATCGTGGCCGCGGTCCGCGAGCGCGTCCGGGCCGACTTCCCGGTGATCTTCCGCTACTCGCAGTGGAAGCAGGAGGCCTACGACGCCCGCCTCGCGCAGACCCCGCAGGAGCTGGAGGCGATCCTGGCCCCGCTGGCGGCGGCCGGCGTCGACGTCTTCCACGCCTCCACCCGGCGCTACTGGCTCCCGGAGTTCGAGGGCTCGGACCTGAACCTGGCGGGCTGGACGAAGAAGCTCACCGGCCGGCCGACCATCACCGTCGGCTCGGTCGGCCTCGACGGCGACTTCATCCGCGCCTTCGCGGGCGAGGGCGCGGCGCTCGGCGACATCGACAACCTCCTGGACCGCATGGAACGCGACGAGTTCGACATGGTCGCCGTCGGCCGGGCGCTGCTCCAGGACCCGCACTGGGCGGCGAAGGTCCTCGGCAACCGCCTCGACGAGCTGAAGCCGTACGACGCGGCGGCGCTCAAGTCGCTCAGCCGGTAGCCGCCAGCCGCAGCGGGGCCGCCGACCGCCGCACAGGAGTCGGCCGGCCCCGCCGCCCGGGTTTGGGACCCGCGATCGCGGCCATACGGCCACCGAACAGCGTCCGGCCCCGCCACGGGGTCCGACCCGAGCGGGCCGGGAACCACGGCGCGCGCAGCGTCTGCCCGAGGAGCCCCGCCATGACCCGTACCGAAGCCGCCCGTACCGAAGCCGCCCGTACCGAGACCGCAGCGCCGCAGGCCACCCGGGATGACGAGCGCATCCACCGCATCCGGCGCCGGCTGGAGCGGCTCATCGGCATCGCGGCGACCGAGGGGAACTCCGTACGCCCCCTGCGCAACGGCGACGAGATCTTCACCGCGATGCTGGACGCCATCGGCTCCGCCCGCCACACGATCGACATGATGACCTTCGTCTACTGGAAGGGCGCCATCGCCCGCCGGTTCGCCGAGGCCCTGGCCGAGCGGGCCAGTGAGGGCGTGCGGGTGCGGCTGCTCCTGGACGGTTTCGGCAGCCGCCTGATCGAGCGGGACCTGCTGGACCGGATGGACGCGGCCGGGGTGGACATCGCCTGGTTCCGCAGACCCGTCTTCCTCTCCCCGCTCAAGCAGAACCACCGCTGCCACCGCAAGGTCCTGGTCATCGACGAACAGACCGCCTTCACCGGCGGCGTGGGCATAGCGGAGGAGTGGTGCGGCGACGCCCGCAGCCCGCGCGAATGGCGCGACACCCACGCCGAGGTCCGCGGGCCCGCCGTCGACGGGATCGCCGCGGCCTTCGCCCAGAACTGGGCCGAGTGCCATCCCGAGCTCTTCGACGCCCGCGACCGCTTCGTGTCCCACGAGCCCGCCGGCTCCGCCGTCGTCCAGGTGGTGCGGGGCTCGGCCGCCTTCGGCTGGCAGGACATGCAGACGCTGATGCGGGTGATCCTGGAATCGGCCGAGGAGCGCGTGCGCCTGGCGACCGCCTACTTCGCTCCCGACGACTTCTTCGTCGAGCTGCTCACCGCCACGGCCCGCCGGGGCGTCACCGTCGAGATCCTGCTGCCCGGGCCGCACACCGACAAGCGGGTGTGCCAGCTCGCGGGCCAGCACCACTACGAGGCGCTCACCGCCGCCGGCGTGCGCATCCACCAGTACCAGCCGACGATGATGCACGCCAAGGTCATCACCATGGACGGCGTGGTCTCCCTCATCGGCTCCTCGAACTTCAACCGCCGCTCCCTCGACCACGACGAGGAGGTCATGCTCGCCGTGATGGACCCGGACGTCACCCGGACCCTGGACGAGCACTACGACCAGGACCTGGAGGCCAGCGCCCTGATCGGCGCGCAGCGCTGGAAGCGCCGCTCCCTCGTGCAGCGCGCCCGGGAACTGTCGGTCCGCCCGCTGCGCCGCTTCCTGTGAGGTGAGGTGACGCTGAGGCTCACCCCTTCCCGGCGTCCCCCAGCCAGCGCGTCAGGGCGGCTTCCAGGCCGGCGGTCCCACCCGTGGCCGACGCCCACGCCACGAAACCGTCGGGGCGCACCAGCATGCCGCTCACCCCGGCGTCCTCCGAACTGCCCCGGAGCAGCTCCAGACGCCCGGCGTACGGCTCGGCCAGGGCTGCCAGCTCGGCCGCCTGCTCGTCGTCCCCGGTGAGGTCGACGAGCAGGGCCCGGCCCCCGTGGGCGTGGTCGGCCGGCCGGCTGCCGTCGTCCAGCCGGAGCCTCGGCATCAGCGCGCCGACCATCGGATGGCCGTCCCCCAGGTCGTAGCGCTGCCCCAGGCCGGAGATCCGCCGCGCGTAGAGGGTCGCCCCGTCCCGGGTGCCGAGGAAGTCGGTGACCACGGCCCGGAGCGCACTGCTGTAGGTGTCGCCGCGCATCGCGGCCACCTGCGCACGCGTCCAGTCGAGCACCCCCGCGCCGACGGGGTGCCGTTCGCCGGTGTACGTGTCGAGCAGGCCCTCGGGCGCCCACCCCCGTACGGTGGCGGCGAGTTTCCAGCCCAGGTTGACGGCATCGCCGAGCCCCAGGTTCAGGCCCTGGCCGCTGAACGGCGAGTGGACGTGGGCGGCGTCCCCGCAGAGCAGCACGCGACCGCGCCGGTAGGCCGTCGCCTGCCGGGCGTGGTCCGTGAAGCGCGTGCCGCCCTCGGCGACCTCGCTCACCCGGACGTCGATGCCGCTGACGCGCCGCAGACTGGCGTCCATCTCGGCCGCGGTGACCGGCGCCTCCCGGTCCGCCGGGGGGCCGTCCAGCTCGACGGTGCGGATCCAGCCCGGCACCGGCCCGTAGTGGTAGACGCCGGTGGGAGTGTGCTGCCAGCCCCGTCCCAGAAGCTCCGCCCCTTCCACGGTGCCGGTCGCCTGGCGGACGGTGATCAGCGGGTCCGTACCGGCGAACTCGAAGCCCGCCAGGCGCCGGACCAGGCTGCGGCCGCCGTCGCAGCCGACGAGCCACGCCACGCGCACGGCGTCGCCGCCGTCGTTGCTGTCGCTGTCGCCGTCGCTGTCGTGCAGGTGGACGGTGACGCCTTCCTCGTCCGCGTCGAATCCGCGCACCTCGACCCCGGTCCGGACCTCGACCCCCAGCTCCGCCGCGCGCTCGCCGAGGATCCGCTCCACCTTGGCCTGCGGGACCGCGAGGAACCAGTGGGGCCCGCGGCCGCGCAGGACGGGGTCCTGCTCGTCGACGGCTCCGGCGGGGACGTGGATCCCGCCGAAGTGCCCGGCGAAGGGCGCCCGTTTGCGATCCCCCTGGAACGGCAGCCGCCCCTGTACCGCCTCCACCGCGGGGAGCAGCCCCCGCCGCTCGAAAGCCTCGGCAGAGGCGGTGTTGATCCCCGCCGCCCTGGGCGCGGTGTCGGGCTCCGTACGCCGTTCGACGACCACCACCCGGACCCCCGCCAGCGCCAGTTCCGCGGCGAGCATCAAGCCGACCGGCCCGGCGCCCGCCACGAGCACGTCGTGGTCCGGTGTCGTCGACATCCCGAGAGTGCTCACGAGCACCGCCCTTAAGATAGAGGGTTGTATCTTGCGAACCTCAGGCTAGGGCGCCGAGATAAGATAGGCAAATCTATCCAATGGAGGTGTACGGATGCCCGAGCGACGCCGCGGAGCGGCACTGGAGAAGGCGCTCCTCGATGCGGCCTGGGAAGAACTCACGGCCGGCGGCTACGCGAGGTTCACCATGGACGCCGTCGTCCAGCGCGCCGGCACCAGCCCTCCCGTGCTCTACCGCCGCTGGTCCGACCGCGACGCGCTCGTACGGGCGGCCATCACGCACGTCCTGGAGCGGTCCCGGGTCGAGGTCCCCGACACCGGGAGCCTGCGCGAGGACGTCCTCACCCTCCTGCGGACGATCAACGCCACCCGCGTCCAGCTCGTCACCGCCATGAGCGCGCACCTGGCCGGCTACCACCAGGCGACGGGCGCCGACCTCGGCGACCTTCTCGCCACCGGAGGCGAGAACCCCGCCGACGCCATCTTCGACCGCGCCGTCGACCGCGGGGAGATCGCACCGGACCGCCTCAGCGAACGCGTCAAGTCCCTCCCCTTCGACCTGCTGCGCCACGAGATCCTCGTGACCCGCGCCCCCGCGCCCGACGACGTCCTCGAAGAGATCGTCGACACGATCTTCCTCCCCCTCGTGCGCTGACCGCGACGGGCGCGCACCTCGGGGGCCGGTACCCGCCAGTAGGTTTCCAACAGGGCCTGGTTACAGTGGTCTTGACTGTCCGTCGGCGACGTTCGCAGCCGGCGGGAGAGCGTGCGTGCGGCGGTGCGCCGTCGCGCGCGGGAACGTAAGGAAATCATGGGTTCGATACACAAGCGCATCGGAGCGGTCCTCGGTTCGGCCGCCCTCTTCGTCGGCGTGGGGCTCACGGCCGGGGCCGGCACCGCCAGCGCCGACGAGACGGGAGACCTCGCCTCCGACGTCGACGTCTCGGTGTCCGCGACCGGGGTCTCGGGGCTCACCGCGATGTCGGCGGACGGGTCGCTCACCGTCAGCATCGTCAGCCCCAGGGACGGCCACGAAATGGGCTTCGTCCGGTGGAACGCCGACCCGGCGCCCGCGCCCGGCATCCCGGGCGACTCCCTCATCGCCAAGGACATCAGCCCCGACGGCTGGGCGGTCGAGGCCGAGCTGAGCAACGGCCGCATCGCCTCCACGCGCGGCCACAAGGCGATCTACATGAAGGTCGCCTCCGGGAACCTGCCCGAGGGCCACCCGTACAAGCTGCGCGGGTGCGTGGTGAAGGGCAGCGAGCGCCAGTGCACCCAGTGGCGCCCGGTCCACGCCTGATCCGCTGAAGGGCCGGGCCCCTCAACGGCCCGGCCGACGCCCGAGCCCCGGGGGAGCAATGAATCATCGCTCGGTCCGTGTGATCGGTATGACCGTCGCCGCGTTGGCCTGCCTGGCCGGGTGTGGCGGCGGCGAGCCCCTCGACGGCTCCGCGCCCGAGCCCCGCCCGTCCGCCGTACCCGCCTACGTGGCCGCCTACCGGGCCGGATACACCGCGGGCAAGGCCGTCTACGACTCCTCGGGCAAGGGCGCGGCCGTGCGCGAGACCGTATGGGGCGGCTGTACGCGCCGGGCCCTGCAGGCCGGCGGCGCCGCCGAGGAGGATCGTGGCGCCTGGGTACGGGGCTGCCTGGGCGGCGTCGCCCATGCCCCCGAGCAGTTGCCCACCGGCCCCGTGACCAAGAGGACCACGGATGCGGAAATGCTGGAGCGGTTCCGCGCCCGGGCCCGCGCCGAGGGCGAGACGCGGCAAGCCGACCACGTCCGCGTGCTGACCGTCGTCCAACTGACCGAACGGGACTATGACGTCGAGTTGAGCACGGACTACCCGGCAGGGCCGCCCGGGAAGCCCGGATCCGAATCGCTCGCCCGGAGTTTCGTCGACTGGTGGGAGGGCGATCACGGCCGGGACGGCACCGCCAGGAACGTGCTGGTCCTCGGGGCGGACGGGAAGAGGCTGACCGCACAGCGCATCTGAGGCGCGCCGGCGGCGTCCGATACCGGGCCGCCGTTCCCGGGGGTCAGGCAACCGGGAGGGCGCCCGCCCAGACGGGGGGCGTGCGCCGCGCCCAGGGGGCGGCCCTCTCCAGTTGCCCGGCAAGGCGGAACAGCACGTCCTCGCGCCCGTACCCGGCGGCGAACTGGATGCCGATCGGCATGCCGGTCGCCGGATCGGCCGCCAGCGGCACCGACATGGCGGGCGTGCCGGCGACGTTGAAGGCCGCGGTGAACGGCGACCTGTGGAACAGGTGCTCCAGCCAGCCCCGGCCGTCCGCCCCCTCCGAGCCGTGGTGGTAGGTGCCTATGGCCGGGGGGAGTTCGGGAAGCGCGGGTGTCAGCAGTACGTCGCGACGCTCGAAGTGCGCGCCGATCGCCCGGGCGACCCGGTTGCGCACGTCGAGGGCCCGTACGAACTCCGCACCGCTCACCCCGCGGCCCCAGGCGTAGCTCGCCAGCATCTCGGGCTCGACGGTCGTCTCGTCCACGGGGCGGCCGTACGCCTCGGCGAAGCCGTCGATCCAGGTCACCAGGTTCGCCGTCCACAGCCGGGCGTTGGCGAGGACGAACTCCTCCCAGCTCACCCCGAGGTCCACGCAGGTGGGTTCGACCCGGTGGCCGAGCGACTCCAGCAGGCGGGCGGCGGCCAGGGTGGCCTCGTGTACGGCCGGTTCCACGGCGCGTCCGTTCAAGGGGGTGGTGAGCAGCCCGACGTGCAGCCGCCCCGGGTCGCGGGTGCTCTCCTCGGCGTACGGGCGCCGGGGAGGTGCCGCGAAGTAGGGATCGCCGCTCTCGGGGCCGTGGATCAGGTCGAGGAGCGTCGCGCTGTCGCGCACGGTCCGGCTGAGGGCGCCGTGCACCGCCAGGCCGTTGAAGACCTCGTCGGCGTCCGGACCCATGGAGACGCGGCCGCGGGTGGGCTTGAGCCCGAACAGCCCCGTACTGGCCGCCGGGACGCGGATCGAGCCGGCCGCGTCGGTGGCGTGCGCGAGGGGGGTGATGCCGGCGGCGACGGCCGCGGCCGAACCGCCGCTGGAACCCCCCGGCGTCCGGCCGAGGTCCCAGGGGTTGCGGGTCGCTCCCGTGAGGACCGGCTCCGTGGTGGTGCTGTAGGCGAATTCGGGGGACGCCGTACGGCCCAGCGTCACCAGACCGGCCCGCCGGAACCGCCGCATGAGGAAGGAGTCCGCCGCCGCCACGTTGCCGGCGGCGAGGCGGCTGCCCAGTTCGACGCGCTTGCCCTTCATGGCCACCGCCAGGTCCTTGATGAGGAACGGGACACCGGCGAGCGGCGTGCTGCCGGGGCGCGGGGCGTCCTCGGCCGGCCAGTCCTCCACGACCGCGTTGATACGGGGATTGACGGCGGCCATCGCCTCCCGGGCCGAGGCGGCGAGTTCCGCGGCGGTGACGTCTCCTCGTGCGACGAGCCGTGCCAGCCCCACGGCGTCGTACCGGGTGTATTCGTGCAGCTTCAAGATGTCCAGCCTCGCGATAGTCCGATCGGTCCCGTGCGATACCGATCGGTATCGTCCGGGGATGGTCGGTAACGTAGCATGAGCGGAGAGAGGCCGGCGACGGCGAGCGAAGTGAGGCGGAGATGGCGAGCAGCACCCCACGGCCCGGCCGCGATACGCGAGTGGCCCGCCTGCCCCCGCGCGAACGCATCCTCGACGCCGCCGAGGAGCTCTTCCTGAGCGAGGGCGTCAGGGCCGTCGGGGTCCAGGCCATCGCCGAGCGGGCGAAGACCACGAAGATGGCCCTGTACCGGCACTTCGCGACCAAGGACGCCCTGATCGAGGAGTGGCTGCGCATCGTCGCGGTGGGGTACTCGACCGCCTTCGACCGGACAGAGGCCGAGCACCCCGGCGACGGCCGGGGCCAGGTCCTCGCCGTGACGCGGTTCATCGCCGAGGGGCTGCCGGACATCGCGCGGCGGGGCTGTCCCTTCGTCAACTCCATCGCCGGGCTGCCCGACCGGGGACACCCGGCCCGCCGGCTGATCGAGGGCCACAAGGCCACCCAGCGGCGCAGGCTCACGGACATGTGCCAGAGGGCCGGCGTGCGCTCTCCCGACGAGGCCGCAGCGGAGATCACCTTCCTCTTGGAGGGCGCTCAGATCAGCGCCCAGAACGGAAGCGTCGACCGCGTGGGGGAGCGGCTCCTCGCCGCGGTCGAGGGCGTCCTGGAGAGGGGCGGGGCGGAAATCCCGGCCCGAGGGGGCGCATGAAGCCGGCGTTGTGAAGCATGTGCGTGAGATGGAATGCGTCATTTACGACAAGGGATCGGGCCGCTCGGAGTACGTGGAGTGCGAGCTGCCCGACGAGGAGTGCCAGCGCGTCCTGAAGCGGCTGCGGGGAGTGGGTGACGGCGAGTTCGCCTGGGTGCGCCTCGCGGACCCCTCCGAGGACGAACTGCTCCAGCTGGCCGAGGAACTGGGCCTGCACCCGTTGGCCGTCGAGGACGCGGTCCACGCCCAGCAGCGCCCGAAGCGGGAACGGTTCGGCGACGTCCTGGCCATCGCGCTGAAGACCCTCTGGTACGTGGAGGAGGAGACGGCGGTGGAGACCGGCGAGATCATGCTCTTCGTCGGGCCCCGCGCCGTACTGACCGTGCGCCACGGCGCGGTCGATCCCTGCGCCGAGGCCGCCCGCCGGCTCGACTCCGACCCGGACATGCTGCGCTTCGGCCCGTGGGCCGTCCTGCACGCCGTGCTGGACGTCGCCGTCGACGCCTACAGCGACGCCGCCCGCAGGGTGCGCGCCGCACTCAACCGGCTGGAGGACCAGGTCTTCTCGACCTCGCGCGTCGATCACACCCAGGGCATCTACTCCCTCAAGCGGGAAGTGCGCGAGTTCCGAGACGCGGTGCAGCCGCTCGTCCCGGTGGCGCAAGGGCTCCTCAGCGGCCCGGGCGCGGCGGACCTCGACCCGAAGATCGCCCCGTACCTCCGCGACGTGAGCGACCACCTCCACCGTACGGACATCGAGGTGCGCACCCTGGACGAGCTGCTGGACTCGGTCCTGAGCGCCCAGCAGGCCCGGGTGGGCACCTGGCAGAACGACGACATGCGGCGCATCTCGGCCTGGGCCGCGATCTTCGCGATCCCCACGATGGTCGCCGGCGTCTACGGCATGAACTTCGAGCACATGCCGGAACTGCGCTGGGCCTACGGCTACCCGCTCGCCGTGGCCCTCATGGCCCTGGCATCAGGACTCCTCCACCGGGTCTTCCGCCGCAACGGCTGGCTGTAGCACCCCGCAGTCGGGGGCCCTGCCACGGCCGGGCCGGCTCCGGGTCAGTGCCACGGCAGCGTGGGCGTACCGTCCGGGTCCAGCCCGTACCGCCACTTCGCCGCGATCGCGGGCAGGTTCTTGACCTTGTCGGCGTGACCGGCATCGGCCGCTCGCCGGAGCAGGGCTTCGGCGCCCGGGGTGTCGCCCGCCTCCGTCCGCAGCTCGGCCAGGTAGAGCAGGGCATCGCGGCCGCCGGCGTCGGCGGCCTGCCGCGCCCAGGCCTCGGCCTCCTGTACGCTCCCCGCTTCCCGCCGCTTGCGGGCCGTGTAGAGCAGGGCTTCGGGCCGGCCGGTCCGGGTCGCTCGCCGCGCCAGCTCCTCGGCGCCCGCCAGGTCTCCCGCCCGCTCCCGCCTCTCCGCCAGATCGAGCAGGGCGTCAACGTCGCCCGCGTCGGCGGCCCGTCGGAGCAGGGAGTCCGCCCCGGGGTGGTCCCCGGCCTCCCGTCGCGCACGGGAGAGACGCAACAGCGCGCCGGCATGACCGGCGTGTGCGGCGCGGTGGCAGAGGTGGTGGTGCCACTGGAGGCGGTGGCAGGCCCTGGCCGCCTCGGCGAGGCGGTACAGGTCGTCGGGTCGGGTGAGATGGGTGTGGGCCGCGTGCCAGAAGGAGGCGGGCGGGCACAGATCGCCGCGAACGGCGCGGCCGTGCTGTTCCAGGTGGTCGGCGAGCCGGAACACCGTCCCGGCCGGCCCGGCAGGGGCCTCACCCGGGCGCGCGTCGCCCGGCGGACGCAGCGCGGGCCGGGGGACGGAGCGGCGCAGCGGGGCCTGCTTGCCGTGGACGGGGCGGGCGAGTTCGGCGAACGCCGCCTCCGCCCAGTCGTCGGCCCGTTGGTCGTATTCGCCCTGGCTGAAGTAGTCGGCGGCGGCGTCGACGAGGAAGGCACGGGGCAGATGGAGACCGGCGCCGAGCCGGCGCGCGTCCATCGCCACACGCAACAAGGCCCTGGCGGCGGGGCTCCCTTGTTCGTAGCGGTCGCGCAGCTGAGGGGCGCCGGCGAGGTCCTGTGCGAGTTGCCCCGAGGTGCGGGCGCGCGTCAGGGCATCGGCCAGCAACCGGTCCCCGGACTCGGCGAGGGCGACCGCGGCGGCCAGTGCGGGGGCGTCGAAGGCCTCGGGGACGATCAGGGTGCGGCCCTCCAGCAGGGCGCGGACCGGGCTGTACACATCCGGCTCGTCCGGGGCGGGCAGGGCGGCGTACCGGAGGGCGTACTTGGGCCACAGCGTGCCCAGGACCAGTACGGGCCCGCGCTCGGGCACGGTCAGCAGGCTGCGCACGGCTGCCGCGATCCGCTCGCCCGTCACCGGGTCGCCGAAGTAGTGCTGGGCCTCGTTCAGCCACACCACCGTCCTCGGCAGGACACGGTGCAAGTCGTCCAAGGCCTCCGTCGCCCGTGTCGGGTCGAAGGGGTGCCACAGCCTCCACCCCAGCGCGGCGAGCGGCTGTACGGCCTCCCAGCAGGCCCTGGTCTTCCCGGTCGACGAGTCGCCGACCAGGACCACCAGCCGGCTGTGCCCGTTCCCGGCCTCCCGCACCGCCCGCGCCAGCACCCGATCGTGCTCACGTGACACGTAGCCGGGCAGCACCCGCCGCACCACCCCGCCCGGGGCGGCGCCGGGGCTGCTGTCCGGGGCGGTGCCGGCCGGGTGCACCTCCAGGTCGTGCGGGTCCCAGTCACCGATCGGCCGGCCCGGGCCCGCCCCACCGCCCGCCACCGAAGCCGGATCCGCCCGCTCCGTCGCCCTCCGCCACAGCTCCACCAGCTCGGCCACCGGCAGCCCCAGCCCCCGGGCCAGGATCACCACCGTGCGCTTCGACGGCGGCGGCCCGCTGCGGCGAACCGCCGTGTGCACCGTCGTGCGCCCCAGGCCCAAGCTGCGGCCGAGGGTCGTCATGCTCCTCCCGGGCTGGTCCATCGCGGTCCTCAGCCTGTCGCGCAGTTCGGTGAGCGCCGGATTCTGATCGGACGGTCCGTCGTACACGTTTCTCACCCCGGGGCAGTGAAGTGCTGTTCGCCGGTGTTCATCCTTTCCGCGGCGAACCACGGCGAACAGCGTTTCCGCGAACCTCGACCACGTCACCGCCCCACATGCCAAGGGAGTTCGACGTGTTCCTCACCGCCGTACTGCTCACCGTCACGCTGGTCCTCGTGATCGCACTGCTGGCCGGCGCCGCGGCCGCCAAACTCGCCCGCCTGGAGGGCGTCGGCTACCCCGCCGCGCTCAGGCAGGCGGCCGTCACGTTCGGCGCGGTCCTCACCCTGGCCGTCGCCATCGCCGCCGCCCTCGTCGGCCTGAACTCCTGAGCGCTGGATCCGCCGCCCACGCGAACGCGGGCGGCCCCCCTCAGGGGACCGCCCGCGCCGGACGGAGCCGGGTCGTTGCTCAGGCGTGGCGGTGATGGTGCCGGTTGCCGGTGACCAGTCGGTAGACGGCGAGGAGAATGACGGAGCCGGCGATCGCGGCGATCCAGGTGGAGAGGTCGAAGAAGCCGTCGATGGAGTCGACGCCGAAGAGGACCTTGCCGAGCCAGCCGCCGAGCAGGCCGCCCGCGATGCCGATCAGCATCGTGATGATGACGCCGCCCGGGTCCTTGCCCGGCATGAGTGCCTTGGCGATGAAGCCCGCGAGCAGTCCGATCAAGATCCAGGCAATGATGCCCATGCGCTTCTCCTACCTCGAAGAGTGAAGTCCGTGTCAACGCTCGTCTTCACCGTCTTGAGGTTTCCAAACGCCCTTGTTTCGTGATCGTTTTCAGCGGCCCTGGCCGGCGCTGCGCACCGGCTCCTGAAGTTCGGTCACCCAGTCGTCGCGGCTTTCGGGGCATTCCAGATTGACCTCCCGGGGATGGCCGGCCGAGCGGTAGCCGTTTGCCTCGATCCAGCGGCCGAGGGTCTGCACGGTGGGCAGGACGGCCTCCATCGAGCCGCGGTGCACGACGGTCGCCGCCTGCTCGACGGGTGGCAGGTCCACGACGCGCAGCCCGTCGTCCTCGCCGAGAGGTACGGAGACCTCGACGCCCGCGTGAACGAGGATCCCGCCGTCCGGCGCGTCCTCGTAGTGGGCGACCCCTGGCCCGGAGGGGGCGATGCCCGCCGCCTCCAGACGCCGGAACAGCTCGTCGTAGAGCGGCTGGATGACCGGTCCGATGGTGTCGAAGTCCGGTGCCACCGCGGTCAGTTCGGCCAGCCGTACGCTCGGCAGGCTCTTCAGTACGACATCGTTGACGGGCATCTGCCCCTCGCTCTCGATCGAGCGGAGCCTCGCCTCGACCTGGGCCAGCCGGGACGCCGCCGCCGTCATCTCCGCTTCCAGCTCGGCGCGCCGCAGCCGGAGCATGGCGCGCAGCTCCCCGGCGGTGACCTCTTCGTCCAGGATCGCCCGGACCTGCTGGAGGGTGAAGCCGAGGTCCTTCAGCGCGATGACGCGGTTGAGGCGTGCCAACTGGGCGGCCGTGTAGGAGCGGTAGCCGTTGGCCGGGTCGACGTGTGCCGGGCGCAGCAGGCCGGTCGCGTCGTAGTGCCGAAGCATCCGGACCGAGACGCGGCCGTGCCGGGCGAAGTCTCCGATGGTGAACATGATGTCTCCGAGTCGACCGCCTGACACGGTGTGAGGGTCAAGGGCGCCAGAGGTCCCGGCTCAGATCCGCGTGCGTTGGTCGTAGTCCCTCTGGTGCGTCCGGATCTCCTCCGCGTGGTTGACCGTCCAGTCGTACAGGCGGCCGAACGGCTCCCGCAGGGATGCGCCGAGCGGGGTGAGGGAGTACTCGACCCCGACCGGGGAGGTGGGCAGCACGCGGCGCGCGACCATCCCGTTGCGCTCCAGGCGGCGCAGGGTCTGGGTCAGGACCCGCTGGGTCACACCCTCCAGGCGGCGCTTGATCTCGTTGAACCGAGTGGGCTCTTCGAGGACCGCCATCACCATCATCGACCACTTGTCGGCGATCTGGTCGAGGATCGGGCGGCTGGGGCAGTCCGACCGGTAGACGGTGTCGGTTGGGGAAGTGGCCATGTCGGTATCCTTCGCGATCCTTGCGATGCCGAAAGTGCGTTATTGACGCGGGTCGCCCGCCAAAGCACCGTAAGTATGCATCAGGAACCTAGATGCGTACCGGGTACCGATCGGAGATCTCCGTGCACCACGACGCCTACGCGACCCTGCGGGTGAGCCTTGAGGGCGGCATCGCCCGCGTCACCCTCGACAACCCCCCGGTCAACGTCCTGAACGTCGCCCTGATGGCCGACCTCCGGCACCTGCTGACCGCGCTGAGGGACGACGACTCGGTCCGGGTGATCGTGTTCGACAGCGCCAGCCCGGAGTTCTTCATCGCCCACGTCGACATGACGCTCGTCGACGCGCCGGACGCCTTCGACCGGTTCGCGGCCGACCTTCCGGACGGAGTCAACGTCTTCCAGGCACTGGGCGAACTGCTCCGGCACCAGCCCCAGGTGACCATCGTCAAGCTCGCCGGGACGGCGCGCGGGGGAGGGGCGGAGTTCGTCGCGGCGGCGGACATGGCGTTCGCGGCGATCGGTCGCGCCGGGATCGGCCAGATAGAGGCCCTCATGGGGATCGTCCCCGGCGGCGGGGGCACGCAGTACCTCGCCGGCCGGGTCGGCCGCAATCGCGCCCTGGAGGCGGTGCTGGGCGCCGGCCTCTACGACGCCGAAACCGCGGAGCGTTACGGCTGGGTCAACCGGGCCGTTCCCGCCGCCGAACTCGACGGCGTCGTCGACCGTCTAGCCCGCGACATCGCCGCCCTGCCCGAGGGCGTGATCGCGGCGGCCAAGCGCGCCCTGGCCCCCGAGGACCTGTCCGAGGGGCTCCGGCGGGAGCACGACGCCTGGGCAGGTCAGTTCGCCCGCCCCGCGGCCGAGCGGTTGATCCGCGGCGCACTGGCCCGCGGCGCCCAGACCCGTGACGGCGAGCGTGATCTGGAGGGCCTGCTGCGGGGGCTGGCCGGATGACAGGTCCTCACCGGCGGGGCGGGACCGGGCCGCGCTGACGCCGGGTCAGCGCGGGCCCGGTACCCGGCTCGCGCCGGCCCGGTCAGCGGAACGCGGCGACGTGGTCGGTGGCCCAGTCCGCGAAGGAGCGAGGAGCGCGGCCGAGGACGCGCTCCACGTCCTCGCTGACGCGCAGCTCGGCCGGGTTCGGCGAGCCGAGGATGTCCAGGGTGTCATCGGCGAGCTCGGCCGGCATGCTCCGGGCCATGGCCGCCCGGGCCTCCGTGCGGGTGAGCTCGTGGAACCGCACTGGCGAGCCCAGGGCGGCGGCGAGGGCCCCGGTCTGCTCGCGCGGCGTGATCACCTGAGGTCCGGTCAGTTCGTAGACCCCTCCCGTGTGGCGGTCGTCCAGCAGGCAGGCGGCCGCGACTTCGGCGATGTCCAGCGGGTCGATGACCGGGACCCCCACATCGCCGAACGGGGCGGCGACGACCCGCTGCGCGCGCACGGACTCGGCCCACCACAAGGCGTTGGAGGCGAAGCCGCCCGGCCGCAGGACGGCCCAGTCCAGACCGGACTTGCGCAGCTCGTCCTCCAGCTCGCGCATCCTGATCCGCGTCGTGCCGAAGGGCCTGGTCGCCACACCGAGCGAGGAGAGCAGGACGACCCTGCGCACCCCGCTGGCCGCGGCCAGCCCGATGATGTCGGCCGGCCCGGCCCCCTCGGCGTGCAGGTCGCCGGAGAGCAGCAGGAACAACGCGGTGGCCCCGGCCAGCGCGGGTTCGAGAGCGGCCGGCTCGGCCAGGTCGACGGTCAGGTGGCGTACGCCGTCGGGCGCCGCCGCGGCGTGCCGCGACACGGTCGTCACCTGCCGGCCCGCCCGGGCCAGCGCCCGCGTCAACGGCCGGCCGATGTTCCCGGTGGCCCCGGTTACGACGATCATGATCTGCTCCTCGTTCGATGTCCTTCGTGGCAACGACGCTAGGAGCCGGACTAACTCTTGGTAAGGACATACCTCTGGGTAAGCTCCTCACATGACAGAAGGCGCGCAGCTCACACAGGCCGGGACCGGGGCGCCGTATGAGGTGTTTCACACCGACTGCCCCGCCCGGGACGTCGTCGACCACGTCACCAGCCGGTGGGGCGTCTGGGTGCTGATCGCCCTTCGGAGCGATGACCTCCGGTTCTATGAACTGCGCGAGAGCATCAAGGGGATCAGCGAGAAGATGCTCGCCCAGACGCTGCGCGCCCTGGTCCAGGACGGCCTGGTCTGGAGGAAGGTCGAGCCGACGACACCGCCCCAGGTCACCTACGGGCTGACCGAGTTCGGCCAGGACGTCGGCGAGCCGCTGACGGACCTGTTCGACCGGATCACGAAGCGGCTGCCACCGCGCCCCGCGCGGTAGCGGTGAACGGGCCGGGCGACCGCACCCCGTGGGGCCCGGTGGGGGCGGTCAACCCCGCGCGCGGACACCGCGCTACGGGCCGGCGACGCGTCCCGCGCCCTCCGGCCCGGCATCGAGGGCGGCCAGGACCCGGTCAGGGGTCAGCGGCAGCTCCCGCAGCCGCCGGCCGGTCGCCTGGCAGACGGCGTTGCCGATCGCCGCGGCCGCGCCGACGATGCCGATCTCCCCGATGCCCTTGCTGCCCATCGGGTTGAGGTGCTTGTCGTGCTCGTCGATCCAGTGGGCCTCGATCGCGGGGACGTCGGCGTTCGTCGGCACGTGGTAGGCGGCCAGGTCCCGCTCCACGAAGTCGCCGGACGCCGGATCGAGCCCGCTGTGCTCCGTCAGCGCCATGCCCAGCCCCATCACCATCCCCCCGATGAGCTGGGAGCGGGCCGTACGCGGGTTGAGGATGTGGCCGGCGGCGAAGACGCCGAGCAGCCGGCGCACGCGTACCTCGCCCGTGACGGTGTCGGCCTGGACCTCGGCGAAGTGCGCCCCGAACGCGTGGCGCGCGTACGGGGACTTCTGCTTCGCCGACTGGGTGGTGTCGGCGGACGCCGAGAGCCCGGCGGCGGGCAGCGGTCCCTGGTGCCGGGCCAGCCGGTCGGTCAGCGCGGTGCAGGCGTCGTGCACCGCCCAGCCCCAGGACGCCGTTCCGGTGGAGCCCCCGGCGACGGGGCCGGGCGGCAGCGCGCTGTTGCCGAGGGACAGCGAGACGGCGTCGAGCGGGACGCGGAGGGCGTCGGCGGCGATCTGGGCCATGACCGTCCGGGCGCCGGTGCCGATGTCGGTCGCGTTGACCTCGACCAGGTAGCTCCCGTCGGGGCGGGCGTGGGCCCGGGCGCCCGAAGGGGCGATGTACACGGGGTAGGTGGCGGCGGCCACACCCGCCCCGATGAGGAGCGCCCCCTCGCGGCGCGGCGGCCGCCGGCCGGCCCAGCCGAACCGGCGCGCGCCCTCGCGCAGGCACTCCACGAGGTGGCGGCTGCTGAACGGGCGGCCGCCGTCGGGCTCGGTGGCCGCGTCGTTGCGCACGCGCAGCTCCACGGGGTCCATGCCGAGGGCGTCGGCGAGCTCGTCCATGGCCGACTCCAGGGCGTACATGCCGGGGGCTTCGCCGGGGGCGCGCATCCAGGAGGGCGTGGGCACGTCGAGCGCGGCGACGCGGTGGGTGGTGCGGCTGTTGTGCACGGCGTACATCACCCGGGCCGGTACGGCGGCCTGTTCGACGAACTCGCGGACCCGCGAGGTGTGCGTGGTGACCTCGTGGGTGAGGGCGGTGAGGGTGCCGTCGGCCCGGGCGCCCAGCCGGAGGTGGTGCAGGGTGGGCGCGCGGTGCCCGACGGTGGCGGCCATGTGCCGGCGGGGCAGGGAGAGCGTGACGGGGCGCCCGCAGTACCGGGTCGCCATCACGGCGAGGACGACGTGGGGGCGCGGTGTGCCCTTGGAGCCGAATCCGCCGCCGACGTGCTCGGCCAGGACGGTGATCTGGTCCGCCCGCAGCCCGAACAGCCCGGCCAGGACGCCGCGTACCACCGTGGTGCCCTGGCAGGAGTCGTACACCGTGAGGTGGCCGCGTTCCGCGTCCCAGTCGGCGGTGGCCGCGTGCGGCTCCATGGCGTGGTTGTGCAGCGGCGGAACCGAGTAGCGCACGTCGACGCGTACGGGCGCCTCCTCGAACGCCCCGTCGGGGTCGCCGTGTTCGCGGTGCGCCGGATAGCCGCCGTTGACCTCCTCGGGCGTGTACAGGCCCGGATGCCCCGCGCGCAGGGTGACGTCGTGGGGCTCCGTCTCGTAGGTGACCCGTACGGCCGAGGCGGCGGCCCGCGCCCCTTCGAGGGTGTCGGCGACGGCCAGCGCCACGTACCAGCCCCGGTGCGGCACCCGCAGGTCCTGGAGGAGCTGGAGGGTGGGGTCGTCGGAGGGGCCCAGGCGGGGGGCGTCGTAGGGGGTGAGGACGCCGAGTACGCCGGGCAGGGCCAGGGCCCCGGCGGTGTCGACGGCGGTGATCCGCCCGCGCGCGACGGTCGCGGGCACCGGCCAGGCGTAGGCCCGCAGCGGCAGGTGCTGTTCGGCCGCGTAGCGGGCGGCGCCGGTCACCTTCTCCCGGCCTTCGCGCCGCGGGACGGGGGCGCCGAGAGCGGCGGCCGTGGCGGGTTCGAGGGTGGCGGCGGTCGGGCTCATCGTGGTCCTGTTCCTGGTCGGTGGCACCGTTACGGCGTGGCGGGGGAACCGGGGTGCGCGCCGGTCAGCTCGGCGATGGCGTCGCAGGCGAGGTGGCGGGCGAGCGGGAGCTTGTACGCGTTGTCGCGCAGCGGCCTCGCCCGCGCGAGTTCGGCGTCGACGGCATCGCGGACGGCGCCCGGGTCCGGTACGGCGCCGGTCAGCCGGGCCTCGGCGGCGGCCGCGCGCCAGGGCCGGTGGGCGAGGCCGCCGAAGGCGAGGGCGATCCGGCGCACGCGGCCGTCGCCGGGGTCGAGGTCGAGGACGACGGCGACCGAAGCCAGGGCGAAGGCGTACGAGGCGCGTTCGCGCGCCTTGCGGTAGAGGGAGACGGCGCCGGGCGCGGGCGCGGGCAGGAGCACCGCCGTGACGATCTCCCCGGGGCGGATGACGGTGTCGTCCTCGGGCCGGTCCCCCGGCAGCCGGTGGAACTCGGCGGCCGCGACCCTGCGGGTGGTGCCCGCCCCGCCGTACAGCTCGACTTCGGCGTCCAGCGCGGCGAGGGCCACGGCCATGTCGGAGGGGTGCGTGGCGATGCAGTGCTCGGAGTGCCCGAGCACGGCGTGGTCGCGGTGGAGGCCGTCGCGGGCCCCGCAGCCGCTGCCGGGCTCGCGCTTGTTGCAGGGTGTGGACAGGTCCTGGAAATAGCCGCACCGGGTGCGCTGGAGCAGGTTGCCACCGGTGGTGGCGACGTTGCGCAGCTGGCCGGAGGCGCCGGCGAGCAGCGCCCGGCTGAGGAGCGGGTAGCGGCTGCGCACCAGCGGATGGGCGGCCAGGTCGCTGTTGCGGACCGTGGCGCCGACGCGCAGACCGCCGTCGGGGAGTTCGCGGATCTCCGCCAGTGGGAGGCGGGAGACGTCGATGAGGGCGCCGGGTGTCTCGACGCCCAGCTTCATCAGGTCCACGAGGTTGGTGCCGCCGCCGAGATAGCGGGAGCCGGGGTGGGCGGCGTAGGCATCGGCCGCCTCCTGGAGGCTCGTGGCGCGTACGTAGGCGAAGGGCCTCACGGGGTCACCTCCGCACCGGCCGCGGTGGCCGCGGCGTCGGCTCCCGCGTCGGTGACGGCTCGTACGATCGCGGGATAGGCGCCGCAGCGGCAGAGGTTCCCGCTGAGCCGTTCCCTGACCTCCTCGGCGCTCAGCGCGGCGGGGCCGGGCACCGCCAGGGCCGCGGCGGCGGTGGCGTGGGAGGGGTGGCCGGCGGCGGCTTCGCGGAGCGCGCCGACCGCGGAACAGAGCTGGCCGGGCGTGCAGTAGCCGCACTGGAAGGCGTCGTGCTCCATGAAGGCGCGCTGGAGCGGGTGGAGGGTGTCGTCGGGGCCGGCCAGGCCCTCGACGGTGGTGATCTCGCAGCCGTGGAGGGCCACGGCGAGGAGCAGGCAGCTGTTGGCGCGCCGGCCCTCCACCAGGACGGTGCAGGCACCGCACTGCCCGTGGTCGCACCCCTTCTTGGCGCCGGTCAGGTCCAGGTGCTCGCGCAGGGTGTCGAGGAGCGTGACCCGGTGGTCCAGGTCGAGTTCGTGGTGGACACCGTTGACGCGCAGGGCCACGCGGGAGCGGACGGCCGTGGCGGGCGCGCCGTCCGGCGTGCGCGGCGCCGGGCCGGGAGCGCCGTCGGGTACGGGCCCGTGGGCGGGCGGGTCGGTTGCGTGGGGCACCACGAGCTCCCTTGACGTCCGTTCGGGGATGGGGAATCCCTTCGACTGCCCAGCGTGGCCCCTCGCGGGCCCGAGCGCGCCGCACGCCTCCGCCGTCCTCCCCCGAACGGCCCACGGCAGGCCCGGGAGAAGCCGCGGCGGGCGCGGGCGGCCGTGTTCCGGGACCGCCCGAGGATCCCGTCAGGGCCGCAGACCGGCCCGCCTGAGGGTGATCTCGGACAGGGCGGCGATGACCTGCCGGTCGCCGCGGCGCCAGGCGTCCGCGAGGCCGCCCTGAGGGGCGGGGATCGTGGAGAGCTCGCCCGGCGGTCCGGTCAGGGCGCGCAGGGCGAGCAGATCGGCGCCTCCGGGTGCGTCGAGAAGGCGCCGGACGGTGGCGCTGCGACGGATCCAGCGCAGGCGCAGGGGGAGCCACAGCAGCAGTACGAAGACCACGGGGACGACGATGAGCGCGAGCGTGACCAGGGTGGCCAACTGGCTGACGGCGTCCTGAAGCGACTGGCCGGCGTCGGCGATCCCGGTGCCGGCGTCGGCAGCGGACTGGAACGGCTTCTCCAGCAGGTCGCCGACGAGCGGCACCTTCGAGGCCGTGGCACCGGCGTCGTCGAGGGCGCTCGCGAGGCCCTCGCCGGAGCTCTCCACCTTGCGTCCCGGCTCGGCCAGCATCATGATCGCGCCGTGGACGGCCAGGGCGAACCGGACCGCGACGGCGATCAGGACCACGGCGATCAGGTCCGCGAGGATCTGGCGGGTCCGCCGTGCTGGGGTCTGGGCGTACAGAAGCATCGGCCGCTCCCATTCCGGTCATGGCGTCGAGGAGCACCGGCCCCGCCCCGGACGTCTGAGGCAACGGATGAGGCGGCCCACCACGCCCGCCACCACCTGCGCACACCGTGACCCGGGAAACCGCCGGAGCGGCTCATTACGCCGATGCGCGGCATGTCGGCAGCCGAGGGGCGCCCACGCGCCGGGGGGGCGGCCACATGCCGGGGGGCGCTCGAAGCCGTCCCTCCGCCGCACTTCACGCCCGGCCGAATGCTCCCGGACCCCGGACCCGCATCATCGTTTCTTCCCTTTCACCCCTGTGACCTGCACGGAAAGGGCGCCGGGGCCGAAGAGTGACGTGGTGTGGATTCGCTGGCAGCGGGATCCGAGCCTCGCGATCATGGGTCCGCTTTCGCTCTGAAAGCGGCGGTCTCACGGGTGGCGCAGCCCGGCCGCACCACGAAACGGAGGAGCTGGATCCATGTCCATGCCTGTTGTGAGCATCTGGGACAACGCCATGCCGGGCGCTCAGCCCGCGCACCCGAAGACCTCCGCGTGGGACGCCACGTGGCCCCTCCGAGGGGGGAACGCCTGGGTGTTCTACAGCACGCAGGGCCAGACCCGGGTCAGGAAGCCGGTGATCCTCTCCGACGGCTTCTCCGCCGGGAAGAGCGACCCCGACGCGCTGTGGAACGCCCTGGAGAACGGCGAGTACCCCTTCGTCACCAAGCTGCGCGAGGCCGGCTTCGACCTGGTCCTCCTCGGCTTCGACGAGCGTTCCGCGTCCATCCTCGACAACGCCGCCGTGGCGATCCAGTGCATCGAGAAGGCGATCGACGACCGCGAAGGGACCGCCAGGCTGACGGTCGGCGGCTTCAGCATGGGCGGGCTGGTCACGCGCTACGCGCTCGCCAAGATGCAGCACGACGGTGACGACCCCGAGACCTCGACCTACCTCTCCTACGACACCCCTCACCGCGGCGCCTGGCTGCCCATCTCGGTACAGGCGTTCGCGCACTGGGTGAAGGACAACTGGGGCTCGATCCCGGGGTTCGGTGAACTCCTCGGCAGCTTCTCCGTACTGGTCAACAGCCCGGCCGCCCGGGAACTGCTGCGCTGGCACATCGGTGCCGTCGGCGACGAGGCGCGCGAGGACCAGGCCCGCATCGACTTCCTCGCCGAACTCGAACGGGTCGGCGGCTGGCCCGAGGGCGTACGCCGGCTCGGTGTCGGAAACGGGGCGGGCACCGGCGCGGGAAACAACATCCCGGCCGGCGTGACGGCGATGCGCACCACCGGTCAGGAGCTGACGGGCACCTACCTGGACACGCAGAACACGGGGGAGCAGGTCGTCGCCGTACTGAAGAAGACCGGAGACCCCGAGATCCGGATCACCACCAGCGGCCTGCCCGACATCGACGGCGCTCCCGGCGGCCTGTTCCCCGAAGCCCACAACCTCCCGGGCCACCCCGGCAACTTCGGAACCGCCGCCTTCCTGGCCGGGCTCCTCGAAGGCCAGCCGGCCGAACTCACGTACAACACCAGCACGTTCGTCCCGAGCGTCAGCGCGGTGGCGGCCGGCGACATCGACGACCACGACACGCTCTACAGCAAGATCGACCCCGCCGACAGCGAGCTCGACGCCTTCATGTGCGCCAGTGACAACGAGGGACACACGCTGATGACCCCGGAACTCGGCGAGTGGATCCTGACCAGGCTCCAGGGCGAATAACCCGCCACCGCGAAGACGCCGTCCCTCGGCACACCGGGGCCGGGACCGCAGCAGCGGTCCCGGCCCCGGTCGCGTGCGGGCATGAGGGTCAGTGCCTGAAGGCGTCCTTGACCTTCTCCTTGGCCTCGCGGGCATCGCCCTTCGCCTGCTCGGCGCGGCCCTCGGCGGTCAGCCGCTCGTTGCCGGTCAGGCGGCCAGCGGTCTCCTTGAGCTTGCCCTTGGCCTGCTCGCCCTTCGCCTCGGCCTTCTGCTCACCAGACACAGCTGATCACTCCCTCTTCGGTGGAAAAGCCTTACGCAGCCCCGTATGACCGCAGGACGCCTCCCCAAACAGCCGGGTCGCAACCGTCTTCGAGTACGTTCTCGTCAAGCGGGGCCGTTGCCGGCGGTCCGGGGGAGGGCAGACGGGCGGGATGAGCACGATGGATGAGCGGGTGTACTGCGGTGACGAGGGCCACTTGGTGCGGCCGACCCCGGGGCGGGTGTACGTGAGGCTGGCGGGCGGTCCGCTGGACGGCCAGCTCCTCGACATCACCAACCTGCCCGACCAGGAGCGGACGGACGGCGTGCTCCTGGCGACCGACCGGGGCCTGTTCGGGGTCGGAGGGCGCGCGCTGTACAGCCCCTCCGGAACCGACCCCGACCACACCTTCGACTGGGACGGCGACACACCCTGACACTCCCTGGCCCCGGCGGCCCCACGGAACGGCAGGCAGAGCGGCCTGCCGGGGATGAGAGCGGTGACGCCGGGCAAGAGGGCTTCGTGGCATCGAACACTCTCCGCACGCACCGGAGCACCCCCGGGAACCGCGCCGTCGAGCTCGTCGGACGGGGGCGCTCAGCCCTGCGCGGCACGGCCGTGCGCCTCTGGAACGACAACATCGCCGACTACGCGGCAGCTCTCACCTACTACGCGGTGCTGGCGTTGGTACCCGCCCTGCTCGTCTCGGTCTCCCTGGTGGGACTGGCCGGGGCCGGCACCCGCGAACGCCTGATCCTCGACCTCACCTCCTACGCGCCTCCCCAGTCGGCGCAGGTGCTCCGCGAGGCCTTGGACGGCCTCACCTCGAATCCGTCCTCCCTGTGGGTGCTGCTCGTCAGCGGCGTCCTGAGCGCCCTGTGGTCGGCCTCCAGCTACCTGGCGGTCTTCCGCCGCGCCCTGCACACGATGCACCGGCTGCCCGACACGAGGCCGCCCCTGCGCGCGGCGCACATCCTCGTCCTCACCGCCGGTGTGCTGCTGGCCCTGCTCGTCGCGGGCACCGCGAGCCTCGTCGCGACCGGCCCCGTGGCCCGACGACTCGCGGCGGCCGCAGGGCACTCGGGTACGGAGGCCATGGCCCTCCTGCGGTGGCCGGTGCTCCTGGTGATCGTCACGGCTCTGATCCTGATCCTCTACCGGACGGGGCCCGCCGAGGCCCGCGGAGTCCGCCGCGGGTTCCCGGGCGGCGCCCTGGCGGCGTGCCTGTGGCTCGGCGCTTCGGCGCTCTTCACCCTCTACACGCAGTTCGGCACCTACAGCCGTCTCTACGGTTCGCTGGCGGGGGTCGTCGTCTTCCTCGTGTGGCTGTGGTTCACCAACCTGGCACTGCTCGCCGGCGCACAGTTCAACGCGGTGCGCGCGGGGAGCGGCGCCGCGCCCGCCGAGCGCGTCCGGGAGATCGCGTAGGCCGGGTCGCGGTGTCGCCGCCGGGGCTCAGGCGGGGACGAAGACGTCCGCCTGGGCCCCGTCGAGGATGAAGCCGTTGTCGAAGCGGACCCGTACGCTCACGCGTGGCGCCCGTTCCTGGAAGGCGGTCCAGGCGGGTTCCAGGGAGCCGACCTTCTCTTCGAGCTGCCTCCTGCTCTCCGGGGGCATCTCGCCCCCGAAGGCGTCGAGCAGCGACTTGAGCCGCTCGTACTCGCGTACGTCGTCGCTCTCGTCCTGGTGGTCGACCACCTGCTCGACGGTCCCGCCGGTGCCCGCGGCCAGGGACAGGAACCCGACGAGGACCCCCGACACCTCGACCGAATCCGTCAGCCGGGTGTCCGCCGCCAGCACCACCCGCTGGCCTGCCCTCAGAGTCATCGACGCCCCATCTCCCCTACGTGTTGTCCACCGGCCGCGGCCCGCCGTGGAGCGGGCACCCGCCGAGGCTACCCCGCAAGGAGCACAGCAGGTCGGGACGGCTGCGGGCCCCCGTGTCAGGGGTAGCCGCAGCTGCTGGCGCCGCCGGGGCACGTGACGTTGCCGTTGGACTTCAAGCCCACGACCATCAGCACCAGGATGATGAGTGCCAGGAGGATCAGGGGAACGTTCTCGGAGGCCCAACTACCCCCCTTGTGCTCAGGAATCGGCCTCGGGGCGCTGTTGTCCCGGGCTGGAGGGAGGTCTTCGCTCTCGCCGCTGGGGGCATCTCCCGGGCCGACCTGATCGTCTGCCGCCATCGCGCCGCCGCCCCTCGCCGCAGTTCATCCCGTCTCATGACACGGCATCGGGTGACACCCGTCAAGAAGGCGGTGGTCGGGACTTCGACGAAGATGTTGTCTCCTTGGAGGGGTGAACAACGCTATTTCACACGTCTCACAGATCACCTGGGTAGAGTCCGCATCCCACACCTCTACCCAGGAGCCCTCATGCCCCCGCAGGAGACCACCACCCTCAAGTCCCAGTACGCCGACAAGGTCACGGCCGACCTCGAACTGAACACGGCTGAGCAGGAACGTATCCGCGAAGAGATCGCATCACTGCAGGAGCGCCTGACCGGCCTGGAGCAGGACCACGAACTCCTGATCGGGATGCGCACCGCCCTCGGCGACACCCTGGCCGTGGTGCCCGGCCCGCGCGCCGACAAGAAGACCCCGACGTCCGCGGGCGCCAAGGGGAGGAAGACGGCGGCGAGTGCCACGAGCACCACCGCGGCGAAGAAGGCGCCCAACAAGGCGTCAGCCAACAAGCCGGCCGCGAAGAAGGCGACCGCCAAGAAGGCCACTCCCGCGAAGGCCACTCCCGCGAAGGCCACCCCTGCGAAGGCCACTCCCGCGAAGGCGATCCCCGCGAAGGCCACGGCGGAGAAGGCCGACACCTCCGGAGAGACGCGGGCTCCGCTGACCGGGCTGATCCACCAACACCTCAGCGCCCAGAAGGAGCCCAAGACGGCAGGCGAGATCACCCAGGCCCTGGCCGCCGCGCACCCGGAGCGGCTCCTGAACGGCAACCTGGTGCGCACCACCACGGAGCGTCTGGTGGCCCGCGCACTGGTGGAGCGTTCCAAGCAGGGCTCCACCGTCTACTACACGGCCGTCCAGGCCAAGGGCACGGCGGACGAGACCCCGGCCGGCACCGAGGTGCCGGCCCAGACCGAGAAGGCACCGGCCGTCGCCACCGCCTGACCGCCCCCCCAACTGCCGTACACGGCGGACGGAGGGACGGAAGGGACGGAAGGGACCGAACGAACAAAGAGACGAGCCCTTTCGCGTGGTGCTCCACGCGTCCACCCTGGCCGGAAGCGGTCCAGGGTGGACGTCCTCGTGGTGCCGGAACACGAGCACGGGTTCCCCGGCGGTCAGCGCGGGACGCCGACGCGGCCGAGCCGACCGGGGGGCATCATGATCCACATGACTTCAGCCCCGTCCTCCACCCCCACCGAGGCCGCCTCCCGCGCCGCTGCCTCTCCCTCCGCACGCGTCTTCCCGCCCACCGGCCGCCGCGTGCTCGTCAGCGGTGCCTCGCGCGGGCTCGGCCGCGCGCTCGCCCAGGCGTTCGCCGCCAACGGCGACGTGGTGGCCGTCCACTTCGGCTCGCGGCGCGAGGAGGCGGAGGAAACCCTCGGTTCCCTCGCCGGTACGGGGCACGTGCTCGCCGGAGGCGATCTGTCCTCCCCGGAGGGCGCGCACGCCGTCGCCGAGGCGGCGGCCGGGGGACTCGGCGGGCTGGACGTGCTCGTCAACAACGCCGCGGTGAACCTCCCGCACCCGCTCGCCACCACCTCGTACGAGGACTGGGCGACCGCCTGGCAGGGTCACGTGGCCGTCAACCTCCTCGCGACGGCGAACCTCAGCCACCTCGCGGCCAGCCGGATGATCGAGCAGGGCGGCGGTGGCCGGATCGTCAACGTCGGCTCGCGCGGAGCCTTCCGGGGCGAGCCCGACCACCCGGCGTACGGGGCGACGAAGGCGGCGGTGCACGCGCTGGGCCAGTCGCTCGCCGTACACCTCGCCCCCCACGGAATCGGCGTCGCCTCCGTCGCACCCGGGTTCTTCGAGACCGAGCGGGTCGCGCACCGGCTGAGCGGGGCGCAGGGCGAGGCGATCCGCGCCCAGAGCCCCTTCGGGCGGGTGGCGTCGGCGGACGAGATCGCGGCGGCCGTGCTGTGGCTGGCCTCACCCGCGGCCGAATGGGCCTCGGGAACGGTGTTCTGGACCTCAACGGAGCCTCGTACCTGCGTACGTGAAGCAGCCGACGGGGCCCAGCCGCGCCGACGCGCGGGTCACACGGCGGCGGTGGCAGCCCCCGGGGCCGTCCGCTTGAGCAGCAGCTCCTCGGCCCGGGCGCGTTGCAGCGCGGTCAGCTTCCGCACGAACACGACGGCGAGCACGGCGGCCACGACGGCGGTCAGGTCCACCGCCGCGTTGAAGGCGCAGGTGTCGCGGATCTCCTCGGGTGTCTCGGCGCGCACGTACTGCGCCGAGCCGAAGCGGTAGAGGAGCTCGCTGGCGGTGAACACCAGCCACCAGGCGATCACCGGGGCGGCCGACACCCGGCGGTGGGTGCCGTCGGGGTCGTAAGGGGTGCTGGCCTCCCAGGTCTCCCGCGCCGTCCGGTACGGGATGAACAGGTTCCCGATCGGGATGAACCAGCCGCCGATCGCCCAGCCGGCGGACCGGCTGAAGCAGTCGGGGCGGAACACCTGGCCGTTGCAGCGGACCTGGTAGAACCAGATGATGAACACCACGGCGATGGCAAGGGAGAAGAGACCCTGCGCGAAGCCGATACGGATGGTGAGGGAGTCGGACAGGTCGAGGCTGCCGGACTCGACGGACGCGGGATCGGCGGCGTAGTCCGTCATCAGCTTCCGGGTGTAGAGGCCGACCCCGGACGAGAAGAGATCGACGGCGGCACCCGCGGCCAGCAGCACGGTCAGGGCCGTCGCGAGCCCCTGCGGGGAACGCAGGACGTCGGAGGCATGCGGCGGCGGAGCCGGCCAGGACCCGGGCTGTGGTGACGGCGACGGTGACGGCGACGGCGAAGGACCGGGCGCGTTGACGGACATGACGGAGTACCCCCCACGGGAACATGCGCGACGTGTGACATGAAAACGGGCCGCCTGACGGGCGGCCCGAGCCGACTGAAGATATGTCACTCCGAGTCCGCCGTCTACGGGATTCAAGTGCCGGGTGCACGGCAGAACCCGCAGGCCGGGCGGCAGATGGACGCGGGTGCACCGGCGGCGCCAGCCTCCTCGTACGGCGATTGCGCGCCCGCTCGGTCACGGAGGAGAACAACGCCTCGCGGTGGCCCGGCACACACCCACGACAGCGGCCGGGCACACCGTACGTCCGCCCCACCGACCCTTCGCACCGGAAGCCGGGCACCGCCTGGACTCAACGGGCCAAGGCCGTTTCGGTCCAGCCGGTGGACCTTCCCACCGCTCCCACCAGCGGCGAGAGTTGTTCTTGCCAGCAGGGAACACCGCCCGGCAGGCCGGACACCGGAAGGCATCACCGCGGGATGCGGTCCGGTTCAGGAGCCCCGACCCCACGTCAGAACAGGACCACGACCATGCTTCGCACCCGTCTCGCCCAGGCCGCCGCGGTCACCACGCTCACCACCACCTTCCTGCCGGCCCCCGCCGCCGCCTTGAGCGCCCCGACTGCCGACACGTAGACGACGGGCCGACCCTGACACACCCGCTGGTCCGACGCGGGGCCCGCTCTTCCCAGCTGCTCCTGCAGGGCAGCTGTCAGCAGCCCAAGCCCCCCGGCCGATCCCGGCCGCACCCACGCTCCGCCCCACCGGCGCCAACGGCGCCGTCCGCACCACCCCGTGGCCCCAGGCCAACCGGCCCGTGTCGCCCTGCCACGCCTTTCCCGACACCACTGTGAGGTTTCGTCATGTCCGCAACGCCCCGTACCAAGCGCCGCGTCAACAAGAAGACCACCGCTCTGGCCACGACCGCCCTGACCGTGGCCGGTCTCGGCGCCGCCCTGCTCGCCACCATCCCCGCCAACGCCGCGTCCGTCGGCACGTGGGACAAGGTCGCCCACTGCGAATCCACCGACGACTGGCAGATCAACACCGGCAACGGCTACTACGGCGGCCTACAGATATCCCCCCAGACGTGGAACGCCTTCGGCGGCCGCGAGTACGCCGCCTACCCGCACCAGGCGACCAAGCAGCAGCAGATCCTCATCGGGGAGAAGATCCTCGCCGGGCAGGGCCAGGGGGCCTGGCCGAACTGCGGGCCCGCCGCCGGCCTCGGAAGCGACCACGCGGATCCCTACCCCGCCACCTCCACGCCCCCGGCGCCGGTCGGCATGGTCCACCTCACCGCCGCGGACTTCACCGGCGACGGCAAGAAGGACCTCGTCGGCGTCGAGTCCGCGTCCGGCAAGCTGTGGCTCTACCCCGGCAACGGCAACGGCACCCTGGGCAACCGCGTCCAGATCGGCTCCGGCTGGAACGGCATGAGCAACCTCACCGCCGCCGACTACACCGGCGACGGCAAGGCCGACCTCGTCACGGTCGACAACTCGACCGGAAAGCTGTTCGTCTACCCCGGCGCCGGCTCGCTGAACGGCAGCGCCACGCTCGGCGCCCGCGTCCAGATCGGCTCCGGCTGGGGCACCATGCGCAACCTCACCGCGATCGACGTCAACAAGGACAACAAGGCGGACCTGCTCGCCGTCGACCCCTCCGGAGCCCTGTTCGCCTACCCCGGCAACGGCAACGGCACCCTCGGCGCCCGTACCCAGATCGGCTCCGGCTGGGGCAGCATGGCCGAGCTCGCCTCTCCCGGTGACCTGAACTCCGACGGCAAGGACGACCTCGTCGCCGTCGACCCCGCCGGCAACCTGTGGAAGTACCCCTCGACCGGCTCCCTGACCGGCACCAACACCCTCGGCGCCCGCAACCAGATCGGCTCCGGCTGGGACACCATGCACCAGCTCGTCGGCGCGGACTTCAACGGCGACGGCAAGGGCGACCTCGACGCCGTCCAGGCCCCCACCGGCTCGACCGGCACCTTCTACTTCTACCCCGGCAACGGCAGCGGCGGCTTCGCCGACCGCGCCCAGATCGGCACCGGCTGGTAGCCACACCGGGCTCCTCCCACCCCTCACCGCCCGAGCGCGGATCTGAACCCGCTCGCAGACGTGGCGCCCACCCACGCCCATGACTTCGCACCACCCGCCCCACCTCGCGGCCGTCCGCCGCTCCTCCCGTCCTCACGATTCCAGGAGTTCTCACCTCATGTCGAAGTTCGCCTCCACCCTGAAGAAGTCCGCCATCGCCACCCTCGTCGCCGCGGCGGCCGTCACCGCGCTGGGTACGATCCCCGCCCACGCCGACACCGGATCGTCCATGGCCTCCCTCGCGTACGGTGAGGTCGGCAACGGCCCCTGCGGTACCCCGGGCGGCTACTGGAGCCACAACCGCAGCCAGAGCAACAGCTGTAACGGCAACGGCGGCCAGTCCCACGCCTGGTGCGCGGACTTCGTCGGCTGGATCTGGTCCCACTACGACGTGGCCCACATGAGCACCCTCACCGACGGCGCGGCCAGCCTCTACGACTACGGCCAGGCCTACGGCACCCTCCACTCCACCCCCAAGCCGGGCGACGCGGTCGTCTTCGACTACTCCGACCACTACGCCGAGCACGTCGCGCTGGTGACCGCATTCGACGGCACGACGATGACGGTGGTCGGCGGCAACGAGGGCCACGGCAGCGGCCACACCCAGGGCATCGTCCAGCGCGAGTCCACCACCTCCTGGTCCGTGGGCTCCACCCCCTGGAGCCGGCAGCGCATCAGCGGCTACATCTCGCCCGTCCTGAACAGCGACGACAGCGCCACACCGGCCGCGGCGGGCATGACCCACCTGGCGGGCGGCGACCTGGACGCCAACGGCACCCGGGACGTCCTCGCCACCGATGCCACCAGCGGCGACCTCTACCTCTACCCCGGCAGCGGCACCATGAACGCCAACGGCACCCTCGGCAACCGGGTCAAGATCGGTTCCGGCTGGAACAGCATGACCAACGTCACCGTCGGTGACTACAACGGTGACGGCAAGGCCGACGTCCTGGCCACCGAGTCCGCCGCCGGCGACCTCTACCTCTACCCCGGCAGCGGTGGCGCCAACGGCATGAACACCCTCGGCGCACGCGTCAAGATCGGCGCCGGCTGGTCCGGCATGCACGACGTGACCCGCATGGACGTCAACAAGGACGGCAAGGCGGACGTCGTCGCCGTCGAGACCTCCAGCGGCAACCTCTACGCCTACCCCGGCACCGGCACTCTCAACGGGATGAGCACCCTCGGGGCGCGTGTGCAGATCGGCGCCGGCTGGAACGCCATGAACTCCCTCGTCACCCCCGGCGACATGAACTCCGACGGCATCAACGACCTGGTCGCCAAGGACGAGACCGGCAACCTCTTCGTCTACCCCGGCACCGGAACCCTGGGCGGGATGAACACCCTCGGCGCCCGCACCCAGATCGGCACCGGCTGGAAGTCGATGACCGACCTGGTCGGCGCCGACCTCAACGGCGACGGCAAGGGCGACATCGCCGCCGTCCAGGCCAGCCCCGGCGCCACCGGCACCTTCTTCGCCTACCCCGGCGCCGGCGCCATCAACGGCAACAACACCCTCGGCGCCCGCGTCCAGATCGGCACCGGCTGGTAACCCCGAAGGTCTCGCTCCCCACCCCACCCACGGGCCGCCACCGCACCACCGCGGTGGCGGCCCCGCCCGCTGCGCCCCACCGGCCGAACCGAAAGGACCGTCCGCCATGACAGCCGCTGCCGACCATGCCGGCTCCCGCTCCCGTACCCGTACCCGGGCCAGAAGGGCCACCGCCGTCCTCGGCGCGCTGGCGGCCCTGGTCACGGGGCTCACGACGGCCGGTCCGGCGTCCGCCCTGCCGGCCATCGCCGACGCCTCGCTCGCCACCCCCAACGCCATCACCCGCAGCGCAACCACGGGCTTCGGCCTGAAGTGGGACGCGGGCGCCGACGCCGCACGGGTCGCGACCTACGAGGCCGCGCACCCGGACCTGCGGCGCACCACCGCCGCCCGCCTCCTCGACCAGGCCACGACCACCCCCGCCCGGCCCCTGTGCCACCCCACCAACATCACCGGCGCCCAGGGCTTCTGCTGGTCCCCCGAGGACGACGACTCCAGATCGTGGACCCCGCAGGGCGTCGCCGCCTCGGCGGCCGGCGGCCGCAAGACCATCGTCACCAGCTGGTACGCCACCGGCGAAAAGGCGGAACGCCTCACCTTCGCCGACGTCACCGACCCGGCCAACGTCCGCTACCGGCACGTCCAGCTCGTCGGCCTGTCCGCCGACGGCAGCGGCTACTCACCCCTGACCGGCCACGGCCACGCCGTCGTATGGGCCGGCACCCGCCTCTACGTCGCCAGCATCGGCAGCGGCTTCGACGTCTTCGACGTCAACGACATCTGGCAGACCGGCACCGACACGTACGTCCTCCCGCGCACCGGCAGCTACGCCTACACCGGCGCGGGCGACGGCTGCGGCGTCCACGAGAAGGTGCCCGAACGCCCCTGCATCTCCGCCGCCTCCCTCGATCTGAGCGGGTCCCAGCCCGCCCTGGTGACGGCGGAGATGAACAACACCACCGGCGACGCCTTCGATCTCGCGTCCGCCCCCATCGTCCGCTGGCCCATCGACCCCACCACCGGAATCCTGAAGGCCGACGCCACCGGCCGGGTCCAGGCATCGGAGGCGTTCAGCTCGCCCATCGGCGGGACCCAGGGCGTGGCCATGAACCAAGGCCGCATCGCCCTGTCCGCGCCCTGCCCGGAGTTCAAGGAGGGCGGCGACCTACACCAGCCGAGCTGCCTCTACCACGGTGTCGTCAACGAACCGGTGTGGCTGATGACCCGCACCGGGATCTACAACGAGAACCTCGCCTACCTGCCCGGCACCGACGAACTGTGGATGGTCAACGAACGCCCGGAGGAGCGGATGGCCTACCGCACGACCTGGCCCACCCCGCCCGCACTCGCGGGTCTGGTCAACCTGACCGCCGGCGACTTCACCGGCGACGGCAAGCAGGACATCGTCGGCATCGAGGCCACCACCGGAAAGCTCTGGCTGTACCCGGGCAACGGCAACGGCACCCTCGGCGGCCGCATCCAGATCGGCTCCGGCTGGAACGGCATGAACCAACTCACCGCCGGCGACTTCAACGCCGACGGCAGGTCCGACCTGCTCGCGCTCGAAACCGCGACCGGCACCCTCCAGCTCTACCCCGGCACCGGCGCCCTCACCGGCATGAACACCCTCGGCGCCCGCACCCAGATCGGCACCGGCTGGGGGGCCATGCGCAGCCTGACCTCCGTCGACCTGAACAAGGACGGCAAACCCGACCTGCTGGCCGTCGATCCCGCCGGCGCCCTGTGGGCCTACCCCGGCACCGGCAGCGGGCTGGGCAACCGCCGGCAGATCGGCGCGGGCTGGAACAGCCTTTCCGAACTGACCAGCCCCGGTGACCTCAACGGGGACGGCAATGCGGACCTGGTGGCCGTCGACCAGGGCGGAAACCTCTGGACCTACCCCGGCACCGGCACCCTCACCGGCATGAACACCCTCGGCGCCCGCACCCGGATGGGCACCAACTGGGACAGCATGCGCCAACTGACCGGAGGCGACTTCAACGGCGACGGCAAGGGCGACCTCGCCGCCGTCGAGGCCCCCGCGACCACGACCGGAAACCTCTTCCTCTACCCCGGCACCGGGACGACCGCCTTCGGCGCGCGCGTCCAGACCGGCACCGGCTGGTAGCACGAACATCCGCGCGAGCCACGAACGCGGGAGCGAAGAATCCCGCAGAACGGTTGTTACTTGAACAACTACTCCGGCCGGGTGACGGGGGTCGGGAGTGCGCCGGGTGGTGCGCCGGAGTGTGTTGTTTCCGGGTTCCGCTGGTGGGGCGGATGGGTGTAGCGGTCAGTAAATGTCAGGGCCACGTTCAGCCGATATGCGTGTGGTGTGCAGGTGACTGTGACGGGAATGTCCGGTTCTGGTAACCGGCCCCGGTGAGCGCGCCGGCGGGGCGGTCGTGGGGTCGAGAGTGTGGGCCTCGGCTCATTCCGGGCTGGGAAACCGCACCGCCTCACCAGCTTCTTTCGGCTGGTCGGGCTTGCTTCTTGAGGGAGCGTCACCCATGTCTTCTGCTTCTTCCTCCGTCCGCCGTATCGCCGCGACCGTCCTCGCCGCCGGAGCCGTGGTCGGTGCGGCCGCGCTGCCGGCCGCCGCCCACGACGGTCACCACCAGCGTCCGCGGGTGGAGATCAGCCGGGTCCAGGCCGACAGCCCCGGCCGTGACGACCACTCCAACCGCTCCCTGAACAACGAGTGGGTCGAGATCACCAACACCACCCGTGACGCCATCAACCTCCGCGGCTGGACCCTGCGCGACGACGACGGCAACCGCTACCGCTTCGACAACGTCCGCATCGCCAGCCGCGCCACCATCCGTATCCACACCGGCAACGGCCGCGACACCCGCACCGACCTCTTCCAGGACCGCCGCGAATACGTCTGGGGCAACCGCGCCGACACCGCCACCCTGCGCGACGACCGCGGCCGCACCGTGGACACGGAGTCCTGGGGCCGTCGCCACCACTGATCCACAGCGCGGACTGCCGCCGGCCGCCTGACGGCGGGCGACCGCCGACACCCGCAAGCACACCGGCCCGTGCGGGCCGCCACCCCCACCGGGCGGCGGCCCGCACAGCCATGTACACCACCGCCCCCCCAGCTCGGTGCCCCGGCGCAGTGACCGGTCGGTAGGCTGGGAGCAGGGGATCAAGATCGACGGGGGTGGGCATGTCATTCGACGACGAGTGGTCGCAGATCAAGGCCGAGCAGACCCGGATGCACCTGAACCAGCTTGACGGCGGCGGGGCAGTGGAAGTGGAAGCGGCGGCGAGGAAACGCCTGACCTGAAGACTGGCCCGACCAGGTCTCGTCGACCGTCGCGGATTCGGTTCCGAGGAACCCACCACGCACGACGCCTTCCTGCTCTCGCAGGCGGAGACGATGATGGCCGGCGGGGATCTCATCGGGAACACCGAAGCCTCCCGCAACCTCGCCCACTACCTGGGTGGTACGGGTACCACGCTCCGGCTCGACATCGACCGTGCCATGAGCGACGACAGCAGTTTCCGCTCGGCGGTCGCCTCCGACATCTCCAACCACCAGGAGCAGTGGAAGAAGGAGGCGCTGGACGCCTTCAAGAAGTCAGGTGGTGCGCCGGTGTCGATCCCGGTGGAGACGAAGGCGGTCGGCGGTACGTTCGAGGACCGGAACTGGTACCTCGGAGTCGGCTCCCACATGCGCAACGTCTCGGGGAACGTCTCGGTCGTGCCGGATGCGCACGGACAGCCGAAGATCACCATGGACTACCAGGTCAACGTGTGGGACCGCTACAACTGGGACGCGGGCAAGGAGACCCCCATCGGCCCGGTCACGATCAAGGACGCCGACATGGCCCGCCTGCACACCGTAGGCCTTGCCCAGGAATTCGACATGCACGGGACCAGCTCGTCCCGACAGCACGATCTCGGAAGCGCCGGCACGCCGGACGTGTCCGCCGGCGACCCCGGCCGGGACGGCACGCGCAAGGACCCCGCCCGGGGTGAGGAGGAGAACCGGTGAAGCGTACGAGCTCTCTCGCCATCCGCACTGCTTCCGCGGCACTGACGGCCCTGCTGGCGCTGTCGGCCACCGCCTGTGGCGGCAGCGGCGCACCAAAGTCCCGCAGCGGGGGACCCGTCTGGGCCGAGGGCCAAGGGGCCACCGAAGCCGTCGGATTCATGCGCGTTCAGACACCGGCCGGCGCCGCCGAGATGAAGGGGGCGGTGCAACACGGCTTCCAGGACACCACCTACCTGCTCTCCTTCGCCGCATCCACCGGTGACGCCGAGGCGTTCGTCGCCGACCTCCGCCCGGAGGAAGCCCTGCGGGCCAACATCCCGCGCGACTCCACGACGTACACCACCATCACGCCGTGGTCCCACCTCGGACTGCCGGAGCCGGAAACCCAGCAGAAGGTCCGGACCGCTTCGGTCTGCCCGCCCTGCATCAAGGACGAGCGCAGGTCCGCCGTCCAGTCCATCACCATCTTCGTCCAGGACATCGGCGACGGCCGGGCACGGGTCTACCTCAAGGCCTTCTGACGTCGCTCTCGGATCGCCCGGACGATCCCGAAGCCGGGTCGGGCTTCTGCCGCTGTTCCGGGCCCGCGTTCCTTCCCCGTACGCGTATGCGTACGCGTATGCATTGACCACCATCACCCGGTTGGCGCACACCCAGAGCAACACCGTCGGCGTTTATGGAATATGACAACAGCAGAGCTCCCCGCATCCTTCTGCAGGACTGCAGGCGAAGGAGGGCAGGGCGGCAGTATTCGCTCCGAGAGCCCGGAAGCCCATCCGATCTGCTCCTCCTCGACCTTCGAGGAGTTCCTCCATGCGATGAGCGTGATCCCGTTCGAGTTCGGCAGGCGGCCGGGCAGGACGGCGCCCTCCGCACCGGCTGTCCCCGAGTGCTTGGGCGGCAGATCCCGTGTATGAGCCGTACGGATACCCGCACTTCCACGACCCCCACCCCCAGCCGGAGGCCTCCGCTTTCTGGGCCCCGCCAGAGCAGCTACAGCACGTCTCGCCCGGGCACGTGCTCGGGTCGCCCGACGAGGCGCTTCCGTCATGGGATCCGGCAATGGAACTCGCCGGCCTCCTCCAGGAGAGCGCCGTGGCGGAGCAGCCGGGTCAGCCGTGGCAGCCGGAGCCCTTCGCACCGGCCGGATTCGAGAACGCCGGTGACACGGTCAGTGCGCTGGGCTTCTTCGCAGGGCTGCAGCACGCCCCTGCCAGGCGTGCGCCCGCACGCCCCTCCCACGGCCACCGACGGAACCGGTCGAAGTCGCCGGTGATGACCCTGTTGCAGACGGGCAGTCTGTTCACCGCCGCGCTCGTCGCCGTCATCGCCGCCGTGGTGAGCATCCTCAGCGGGCTGGCCATCTACGACGCCCTGCGCCACAGCGCCGCACCCCACACGCCCCGCGAAGTGGTCGTCTGGTGGCCCCTGTTGATCTACGGCCCCTGGACGGTCGCCTCCCTGTCCATCCTCAGATCCGCCCTGCACCGGCGCCGGGCCCTCCATTCCTGGTCCATCGTCCTGCTGTTCTCCACCCTGGCCACGCTCCTGTGCGTGGCCCAGACACCCAGAACGATCGCTGCCGCCGCCGCGTCCGCCCTTCCCGCCTTCGCGGCCCTGGCCTGCTTCCAGCAGCTGGTCCGCCAGATCACCCTCACGCGACCGCCCCGCCAACCCGCCCCACGACACCGGAACCGGGTGCGTTCCGTGGCCGCGCAGCTCAGGCGGACGCCCGCGGCCGGACGTAGCCAGGACAGCGCCCCGGCGGCCTCCGCCGCCGCGGACGGCCGGGCGGCCCGCTCTCCGTCGCACGGCCACGGCCACAGCCGCGGCCAAAGGCTCGGGTAGGGCCCATGAGTGTCGTACGTGCAAGGCAGTGCCACCTGCGCAGGTCCACGCAGCGCACGGAGGGCCGGGGACGCTGTCGTACGGCGACACGGAGGGGGGTCTCACATCGGGGGCTACCCCAGAGGACGAAGCCGGTAGCAGCCGACGGTAACTCCCTGGTCAACCCGGTCCTTCCCACACGTCAAAGGGGCGCCTGCCCGCACCTCTGCAACGAAGATCGAAACCGATAGTCACGGGCCGTGCGAAGAGTCAGCCCGAAGGTCTACGCATCCGAAAGTTCATGCCCGGCAACGGAGAGGGATACCCCGCCCGGCCCACCCCGCCCGCCCGGCCCGCGTTCCGCGCGCGGCCGGGAACCGCGCGGCCGGCGGCAGCGGGTGTCGGCGGGACGACCCCACCCGGATGCCGCCTGGTCCCGACCGGTCCCGACCGGCCCCGGGACGCGCCAGATCCGGACGAGCGCATCATCGTCACCGAGAGCGCTCCCAGGTGCCGGGGGCCGAGGGGCCCCGCATCCGCGACTCCGCTCTTTCGCGACGCCCCCGCCCCGCGCGACGACGTCGATGACCGCAGGCAGGACAAGGGCGCGGGGGCTCCGCCGCGCGGTCAACCCGGGCGGGCAGCCTTGCAGGTGATATGTCGTCATAAGCCTCCCCACCAGCGCGTCTTGACATGTATTTTCTGAGCGACAAGAGGGGTAACGATGACCGACCCATCGGCCGCAGTGGACCTGCTGCTCGGCACATTCCGTACCGCCTTGATGCCGCCGTAAGCGCGCGGAGCGGTCTCCGTCGCCACAACGGAAACCGCTCCCCAGCGATCGACTCGCAGAGCCTTACAAGAACCCGAGTCGAGAGCAGCGAGGTGACCTCGACTGCGGTGATACGCGTGAACCGTGGGTTCGCGTGGTCACCTACCCCAGGATAGGGAACCTCGTCAGGATAGCCAGCACAGGACATGTTTTGCCCTGCATGTCTGGCTACGTCTCTGCTTTCGGCTCTCCTGCCAGGGGAGATCCACCACATGCGTCACCAGCCGTACCACCGCCGTCGGCTCCCAGCCGATGCGGCTCCGAACCGTCCGCACCGAAGCGGCAGACCGGCCCTCGGTTTCACACTTGTAGCAGGTGTGACCACCTTCTCGGCCTTCGACACCCCGGCCTCCTGGCCCGCCGGCGCCCCGGCCCCGCCCGCCGGGACCCCTTCGCGGATTCCCGGCCGCCCCACGGCGGTGCCCGGTGACTGACGAGTTCGGGAACAGCTGTCTGGAGCGCCCCTGCGAGGCCCCGGAGGAGGTGATCCTGCGGTGTGAGCTGGTGCGGACGCCGGGATTGCAGCCGGAGGATCTCGGCGTGCTGGCGGAGCTGCTGCTCCGGGACCCTCAGCTCCCCTCGACCATGGAGGCGATCCGCAAGGACCTCCAGGCGCGGGGCTGGAAGATGGGCAAGGACCGGTACAACGCGATCGCGGGCCGGCTGACCAAGGCCGGCCACCTCGCCCGGATCTCCGCGTACGACGAGGTCGCCCAGCGTCCCACCTGGGTCACTCGCGTCTACCGCAACCCGGCCAACAACCAGCAGTACGTCGATCTCGGCATCACCGCGTCCTCGCAGGTCAGCACCGAACTGCTGGAAACCCGCGATCCGGAGCGGGAGCCCGGACGCGAACCGCTGGAAACCCGCGTTCCGCCTGGTCAGCACCGAACGGCGGGAAACCCGCGATCCGGAGCCGGATCGCGGGTTTCCCGCGATCTGGAAACCCGCGTTTCGCCTGGGCAGAGCCGGGATGCGGGAAACCCGCGATCCGATGCACACCCCCCGCACCCCCCGGGGGAGGAGGATTCCTCCTCCCCCTACCCCCTGACGCGCGCCACGGGGTCGCTGCTGTCACAGCGGGAGGAGGCGCCGGAGTTCTCCCGCGAGGAGATCCGGTCCGCCGAGGACTTCCTGCAGCAGATGCGGCTGTGGCAGGCAGGGCTGGCGACCGCGCGCAAGAGCGCCCCGAAGCTGCTGCTCACGATGCGAGCGCAGAGCTGGCCGGCGCTGACGACCATGGACGAATACCAGCGCCGGAAACTGGAGGACGAGATTTTCAAGAACACCACAGGCGCTGCCTCGTGGGTGAAGTGCCTGCCCTTGTGGGTGGCGGACCTGCGCCGCTACCGTGCTCCCGGTCCGGCACCGGCCGCCCAGCCGGGGCCGGCGCCACAGGACCTCGCCGTGCTGCGGGCGGTCTGCCCGGCGTGCGACCAGTACGGCTGGGTCCTGGACGAAGACGACGATGCGCCGATGCGCCGCTGTGCCCACCCGGGCATCAAGGCCGACACCCTCGAAGAGCTGCAATGAGCACTCCCGGCGCGGGCATTCCCGCGCAGCAGTCAGACGGAGCCGGAGTCGCGAGCACCGAGGCCGAAACGGCCGTGCTCGGTGCGTGCCTGACGGCTACACCTGCCTATGACCCGGTCGCGGCCGCCGCGGCGGTCTTAAGTGACGGCGGTGACTGGTTCCACCCCCACCACGAGACGATCTGGCGGGCGATCCTGGCTCTGCACGGCCGGAGCAAACCCACCGGAGTGCCGATGGTCGAGGCCGAACTGCGCCGCAGCGGTGACCTGGAACGGATCGGTGGAGCCGTCCGGCTGTCGGAGATCGCCGCGCAGGCGTGCACCTCCGTCGAGGCGGCGCACTACGCCGAGCTCGTCCACGGCTACGCCCACCTGCGCCGCTACCAGCAGGCCCTGGTACGCGGCATGCAGACGGCCCGTCAAGCCGGGCCCGCCGCCGTCACGGACGCGATCGCCGCGCACCAGGCCGAGCTGGAGCACCTCGCCGCCGACCAGAGCGGCGACGACGGGCTCTTCGAACGGTTCGGCGACGGCCTCCAGCAGCACCTGGAAAGCCTGGAGACCACGGCCGAGGCGGCCGCCGTCACCGGACTCACCGACCTCGACCAGGCCCTCAGGATGCGCCCGGGGAACGTCGTCGTGGTGGCAGGGCGCCCGGCCATGGGCAAATCGGCGATAACGCTGGGGGTCGCGCTGGCCAACGCCCATTCGGGCAGGACCACCATCGTGCACAGCCTCGAAATGGGCCGCAGCGAGGTCACCAACCGGGTGCTCTCCAGCCGGGCCCGCGTCAGCCTGCACCAGCTCATGGAGGGCGGGCCGGCCGTCACCGACGACGACTGGAGACGCATCGCCCCGCGCCTGCCCGACCTCTCGGCGCTGCCGCTGTGGATGGACTACACCCCCCGCGTCACCCCGGGTCTGGTCCGCACCCGCATCAAGTCCCTGATCCGGCAGACAGGTCAAGTGCCCCTGGTCGTCGTCGACTACGTCCAGCTCATGTACACCGACCAGCGCACCACCCGGCAGAGCGCCTACGAGCGCGTCAGCGAAGTCAGCCGCGAATTGAAGATCATCGCCGAGGAGACCGGCGCGGTCATCATCTGCTGCGCCCAGCTCAACCGCGGCCCCGAACACCGGGACGGCAAGAAGCCGCAGGTGTCCGACCTGCGTGACTCCGGGCAGCTGGAGCAGGATGCGAGCGGCATCATCCTGCTGCACCGGGAGGACGCGTACGACCCGGACAGTCCCCGCGCGGGGGAGAGCGATCTCATCCTCGCCAAGAACCGCAACGGCCCCACCTGTTCGATCACCGTCGCGCACCAGTTCCACTACTCCCGCCTGCGGGACATGAACCGCGGCAACGAACTGGACGTGTAGGTCCTCAGCCTGGTCCCGGGCCGGATGCGTGGGTGCTGCCCGGCGACCTACACGCGTAGAACGAAAGCCGTGCCGGTGATCTCCCTTGCTCGTCCCGGGATCTACAGCGCGAAGTCGCTGAGGCTGGTCCAGCTGACCGGGTTGTGCCAGAGACCGGCCTTCGCGGCGGCCCAGTCCATGTGCCATCCGGGCCTGAGCCCGCGTGCTCCCCAGCTGTCCGGCTGCTTGTCGGGGATCTCTCGTCCAGCCGTGTGCGCGGCGAGCGCGGCCTCGTACACCTCGTACGCACGGCGCAGGGCCGCGGCCGGGGAGTCGGCGACGCCGGTGAAGACGTGCAGACCTCGCCGGGCCGGGTCGGTGGTGTTGTGTATGGGGACATCGACCACATAGATGCGCGGGTGCATGACGTCCAGCTCCTCTCGTGATGTCGGGTGAGGCCAGGTCGGAACTCCAGGTGGATCGTGATCCGGCGCCGGAGACACCGGCGCTGGTGTGGAAGGTGCCGCGGTGTGCGACCGGGCCGGCCGTTGTCGGCGGCGCTCCGACGGACGTGGTCGTGACGGCGGTCAACGGGCGCCTCGCGCTCATTGCGCAAAAGGCTCCCGGCTCCGCTGCGAACCGGTCGGGGAGTTGCTCCGGATCCGCCTCATGGGTGGAGGCGGGGAACCACCGCGTCTTCGGAAGGCGGTGGCCGGTCCGGCTGCTCGTGTGCTCTCGGCGGCGGCGGCCGACCCCTGGCCGAAGCGAGAGGGTTGGCAGCCGTGGCCCGGAGAGGATGGACGGCCCACCGGTTGGATACCACCCGTTATCCAGCGATTGGCATATGACCGCAACAGCGGACAAAGGACTACCACTCGGATGGCGTAGTCCGGCGAGATGTACTGATTCTTCGTACGGCATATGCCAATGGCGCGTCCGCGACTATCGTGTCTCCCGCCGGGTCGCGCATGACGTCACGCCCGCGCGTGGCGAACGGCGCGCGAACGGGGCGCGAAAGGTGGCGCAGCCGGCTCTGCGCGTGTAACAGGGGTTCCTGTAGTTGAGCCTGCGGCGTGCGGGGCTTGCCGGTGCACCCGATCGGGTGATGTGGGGGAGTCGCCCCTAGAGATGCCGACCGGCTTGGGTGCTTACTGATGCACGAACCGGCGGGTCGCCCATCCCATCTCCGGGAACCTCCTTGCGACCCGTTCCGTTCGTCATTCCCGGCAGGTGAAGTGCCTGACGATCAGGGCGCGTTCGAGTTCCCAGCAGCTTCTGGACAGAGCGGGGATCCGCTCCCGTCGGCCGCCCTTGAAATCAGGCCCGTTCATCACCTCCAGGGAGTTCATCATGAACCGTTCCCGCCTTGCCGCGGCTACCGTAACCGCCGCCATGGCGGCGGCCGCCGCTGTGGGCTTCGCCCCGCTCGCCGTGGCGGCTCCCGCCATGGCCCCCTCGGCATGCGTCACCGACCTGCAGGCCGCCCAGACCTCCAACAACGCGGCGATCGCCGCCGACCAGGTCAACAACACGGCGGCGGCCCGCACCGCCAACCTGTCCACCGCCACCTCGCTCGTCGCGGCGATCGGTGACTGCGCGGGGCAGGTGCCGGCGGTGGGCGCCAACGTCCTCACGGCCTCCGCGAGCAACGCGGTCGCGCTCGTGTACAACCTGCTGGGCGCCTCGGCCTCGGCCCTGAGCGCCGAGCAGGCGACCGCGTCGTCGATCACCCAGGCGCTGGCCGTCGCGACCTGACGGTCCGCGGGAAGGCACCCCCGAGCGGGGTCGCCTGCCCTTCCACCCCCGGCGACGGCCGGACTCGGCCGTCGCCGGACCACCGCGCCCCCCTTGCGGGCGGTGCGCAGGCCGCCACCCGTCTTCTCCGCGTAGCCGGCGGCGGGTGGCGAGCCCGGGCGGCGGAAGGCCGGCCCGGGCCCACGTGACGAGAGGCCGCTCGTGCCGGCGGAGGCGCCGGGGCCACCTGGCCCGGCCCGGCAGGCGACCGGTGCGCACACCGGCGCCGCCCTTCACCCTCCATTCATGGGGCGCGGTCCGCAGGCGTAGTGTCAGGAAATTCGGCCTCCGTATCGAGTCATGGCTCCTTTCCACACATGACGAGGTCACTATGCTGCTGGTTTCCCAATTTCTGCGGTCCCTCTGCCGGACCTGTCTCCTGATCTCCCGGTGCCTGATTCCCAGGTACGACTCCTTCCGACCTGATGAAGGAGCCGAAGTCCCCGCCAGCCGGCGGAAAACGCGGAACGCCCCGTGAAAGCGAGACCCGACGACAGCGGAGGTCGGGGCGGTAGCGCATTTCGCTCCGGACCGCCACCTCGACACAGGAGCTGGACATGTCGGAATTGATAAGCGTGATGCTTGCCGGAGGACCGGACTGGGCTCCCGTCGTCTGGAGCGTGAAGTCCGTGGAAGGCGAGCCGAAGGTCAAAATCCTGTGCGGGAATGCCTACGAGCATTTCGAGTTCTCGGGCTTCCACCTCGTCGAAGGTGAGCAGAGGCCGGTATACCGCTGGTCCTGCCGTACCTACGTGGCCGAATAGGCCGGTGCGCCGGTCCGGCAGATCAAAGGGCCGCGCTGCGGCACGGTGACCCATCATAGCCGCCCTTGGCTGATCCTGAAGGGGAATCTCGATGAAGAATCCATTGTCGCCTGAAGGTGACTCGTGACCAGGCGGGCCGGGGGACGGGGGCGAGACGCCGTGGTCACCGGAATCGGACTGTGCCTCCCCGGCATCGATTCCCCGGTCTTCACGGCAGACGAACTCTGGCAGGTGGCCAGCAACGGAATGTCATGCCTCGTCAAAAAGGGCGTGTACTACGGCAGCGTGAACCTGTCGAAGGGATCGTTCGAGGAGAGAGTGGTCGGCATCCCCGACTTCTTCTCCCGCCACTACACGGACGCCCACCGATTCGGGCTGGTATCCCTCGCACAGGCGTGTGCGGACGCGGGCCTCGATGTGCACCGCGATCTCCAGGAAGCCGCCGTCCTCGTCGGCCGCGGGGGTGTGGACGCCAACATCGACAGCTACCTCGCCGTCCTCAGAGCCGACCCCGCGACGCTCCCCGTCGCCGAGGCGATGGAGATGTTCGTCGCGGCGGAGCAGTCCGTCACCCCCTCGGACGTGGCCCTGGTCCAGGGCGCGCTCACACGGTCCAAGGGCCCCAACTTCACCGTATCGTGCGGCTGTGCGTCCTCCGCCCTCCAGATCGGCAACGCCCAGCGCATGATCGCCGCCGGTGAGGCCGACATCGCCGTGGTGACCGGGGTGGACGTCTTCAGCGTCCCCCTCATCCACAACATCCAGCGTCTGCTGAGCGGGGCCCAGCAGACGTACGACGCCATGCGGTCCCAGGACATGCCCGCCCTCCTGCCGTCATTCGAGTCCCTGATGCGCCCGTACGACCGGCGTGCCGACTGCATCAACCACGGCGAAGGGTCCGCGACCATCGTCATCGAGAGCCGCCAGCACGCCTTCGCACGGGGCGGCCGCGTCTACGGCCAGGTCCTCTCGCAGGCCACCACCCGGGACGGGCTCGCCAATCCGCTGGCTTGCGACGACACCGGACAGGCGCTGGTGTCGGCGGTGCGGCGGTGCCTCGGCGACACCTGGGACATCGACCAGGTGCCCTACGTCCACGGTGGCAGCGACGGCAACGTGGTGGTCACGACGTTCGAGGCCAACGCGATCAGGGAGCTGTACGGCCCGGCGTCACGCGAGCTGCTGATGTCCTCCCAGGAGGGCTGCTTCGGTCACAACGGCGCACCCGCGGGCTGCCTCGGAGTGGCCCTGACCCTGCTGATGATGAACCACGGTCAGGTGTGTCCCACGGCCAACTGCGAGGAGCCCGCGGACAACCTCACCTTCGACCCGGTTCCCGGGACGGCCACGCGGCCCCTCGACTTCGACTACGCCTTCACCTTCAACTACCAGGTGGGAGGGCTGAAGAGCGCCATCCTGCTGGGGAGTCCCGAGGTCTGAGACCCTCCTCCGCCCGCTCGACCGAGCCCGTCGCGGGCCGCCGCCGACCCGAAGCCGACGGCGCCCCGCGGGAGCACGAGGTCCTGACGGTTCCCCGCGGTTTCCCGCGGAGCCGCCCCGGAAGGCCGGCTGCCGACCGCGGGCACATGCCATGGCCGGCGCCCCGCCCCGATCGTCGCGCCGGCCATGTGGCATGCCCGCCCCTCCTCGAACTCCCCGAGCTCCGAGCACCGCACGCATCCGCTTTCCCCCCGGACGACTAGGAGACTCCCGTGGTGGCCCTGGACAAGTACCCCTCCCGCCCCGCGAACGGGCCCATCGCCGTCATCGGCATGGGCTGCCGGCTTCCCGGAGACATCGACTCACCGGCCGCCTTGTGGAACCTGCTGATGGAGGGCCGTGAGGCGGTGGGCCCGCCTCCGCCCGGCCGTGACGCGCCGGCACCCGCGGCCGGCACGCCGGCCGACGCGCAGGCCGCGCACCTGCCGGGCGGGTACCTGACCGATGTCTCGCGGTTCGACGCGGACTTCTTCGGCGTCTCCGGCAGAGAAGCCGACGTCCTCGACCCACAGCACAGGCTCCTGCTGGAGGTCGTCTGGGAGGCCCTGGAGCACGCCGGCCTGCCTCCCGACGGGCTCGCCGGCTCCCGCACGGGCGTCTACACCGGTCTGAGCTACAACGACTACATGGACCAGCTCGTCGGCCTGCCCCAGGAACTGGAGGGCTCCATCCTGACGAACGGTCACTGCGTGGCCGCGGGCCGCATCTCCTACCTCCTCGGCCTGCACGGCCCCAGCATCGCCCTCGACACCGCCTGCTCGTCCTCCCTGGTCGCCTTCCACCTCGCCTGCCAGGCACTGCTCCGCGAGGAGTGCGATCTCGCGCTGGCCGCCGGCGTCAACCTGATGCTCACCCCGCGCACCACCCGGTCCTTCACCAGGATGGGCATGCTGTCCCCCACCGGACGCTGCCACACCTTCGACGCCGCCGCCGACGGATTCGTGCGCGGCGAGGGCTGTGGCGCCGTCGTCCTCAAACGCCTGACCGACGCCCGCAGGGACGGCGACCGCATCCTCGCCCTCGTCCGCGGCTCCGCCGTGAACCAGGACGGCCGCTCCGACGGCCTCGCCGCCCCGTCGTCCACCGCGCAGCAGGCCCTCTACCGTACGGCGCTCACCCAGGCCGGCGTCGAACCGGGGCAGATCTCCCTGATCGAGGCCCACGGCACGGGCACCCCGGTCGGCGACCCGGCCGAGTTCAACAGCCTGGCAGCCGTGTACGGCAACGGCCTCGCCCCGTGCGCCCTCGGCTCGGTCAAGACGAACCTCGGCCACTTGGAGCCCGCCGCCGGCATCACCGGACTGATCAAGACCGTCCTCTGCCTCCAGCAGGGGGTCATTCCTCCCAACCTGCACTTCAACAGCTGGCATCCCTCCATCGCCGCGGACGCCACCCGCTTCTTCATCCCCGTCGAACCGACCGAGTGGCCCGGGCGGCAGCCGGTCAGGCTGGCCGCGGTCTCCTCGTTCGGCTTCTCGGGCACCAACGCCCACGTCATCCTGCAGCAGCCCCCGCGGCCCAGCCGCCGCGCCGGCCTGCCCGCCCCGCGCCGGCCGGAGAGCGCACCGCCCGAGGTGATCCTGGTCGCCGCCGGATCCCACCAGGCACTGCCGGACGCCGCCGGCCGCCTGGCGGACTGGCTCGAAGGGGAAGGAGCGCGCGTCCCGCTGCGGGACGTGGCCCACACCCTGGCCCTGCGCCGCAGCCCCGGACGCGGGCGCCTCGCGGTCGTGGCCCGTTCCCGCGCCGAAACCCTGGAGGCACTGCGGCTGTTCGTCGCGGGCCTGCCCCATCCGGGCCTCGTCTCGGGCACGGCCGATGTCACCGCTTCCCACCAGCCGGTATGGGTGTTCTCCGGCCAGGGTTCCCAGTGGACCGGCATGGGCCGCGGGCTCTTCGCGCATCACGAGCCCTTCGCGAAGGCCCTGACCGATGTCGACGCCCTCATCCAGCAGGAGGCGGGCTTCTCCGTCCTGGAGCTGATCCGCTCGGACGAACCCCTCACCGGATGCCCGAGGGTCCAGCCGGTCCTCTTCGCCCTGCAGATCGCCCTGGCCGCGGCCTGGCAGTCGCACGGCGTCAGGCCCGCCGCCGTCATCGGGCACTCTATGGGAGAGGTCGCGGCAGCCGTCGTGGCCGGAGCGCTCACCCTCGGCGACGGAGTCCGCGTCATCTGCCGCCGTTCGGCACTGCTGGAGCGGATCGCCGGGACGGGCGCGATGGCCAGCGTCGCCCTGGACCAGGCCACCGTGGAAGCCGACATCGCCGAAGCCGGGGCCGGCGCCGTCTCGGTGGCGGTCCTGGCCGCGCCCGGCACCACCGTCGTCTCCGGTGACGCCGACCAGATCGCCCGCCTGATCACCCTGTGGGACGAACGCGGGATCCTCGCCTCGCAGATCGCGGTCGACGTCGCCTCCCACAGCCACCACGTCGACCCCCTCCTGCCCGATCTGCAGCAGGACCTCATCGGCCTGCGCCCCCAAGAGCCCCACATCCCCTTCTACTCCACCGTGACCGAGGACCCGCGGCACATCCCCCTCCTGGACGCCGCCTACTGGTGCGACAACCTGCGCCGGCCCGTCCGCTTCCGCTCCGCCGTGGCCGCCGCCGCCCAGGACCGCCACCAGATCTACATCGAGATCTCGCCCCATCCCGTGATCACCCAGTCCCTCACGGACAGCCTGGCCGAACTCACCCCCGACGCACTGGTCCTGCCCTCACTGCGCCGCGGACAGGACGAAACCGTCACCCTGCGGACCCAGCTCGCCGCGGTCCACTGCGACGGCGGCACCGTCGACTGGATCCCCCTGTACGGCGGCGGCCTTCTGACGGACGCCCCCACCATCACCTTCGACCGTACCCGCCACTGGACCTCGGGCGAGGCACAGCCGGCCGACGCCGGCGCCCTGCCCGGCCGGCACACCGAGATCCCCGGCGAACCGATCCGCCACACCTGGACCGCCACCGCCCCCGCCCGCCACCTGCCCTGGCTCGACGACCACCGCGTCCACGGCAGCACCGTCCTGCCCGGGGCGGCCTTCTGCGCCCTCCTGCACACCACGGCCAGAACCGCACTGGGCGGTGACACCACGGACATCGAGATCACCGACGTCGCCTTCCACGACCTGCTGCGCCTGACCGACGACACCGAGATCAGCACCACGCTCACCCTCGCCGCCTCCCAGCAGGCCACCGGTGAGATCCACTCCCGCCAGCCCGACGGGTCCTGGCAACTGCACGCCTCGGCGGTCACCCGCCGCGGGGTCACCCCCCAGCCCGCCCGCGCCGCCTCCGTCCCCGACCTCGACCGCAAGCACCCCGTCCCGCTCGATCCGGCCGCCCTCTACGCCGGGCTGCGTGCCTGCGGCCTCGAACACGGACCCGCCTTCACCGGCATCACCAGCCTGCACACGAACAGCCACCGGGACAGCTTCTGGGCCCGCATCCAGCTCCCGGCCGCCGCCCGCACCCCCGAGCACGCGCTGAGCCCCCACCCCGTCCTGCTCGACCTGTGCCTGCAACTGCTGGTCGCCGGAGCCGGCCACGACAGCGCCCCCGCGCCCATCCTGCCGGTCCAGGTCGGCGCCCTGCGCATCCTCGGCGACCCCTCACAGGCCGTCCACGCGCACGCCTGGGTCACCGAGAACACCGAGACCGCCCTCGCCGGACACGTCCGCGTCCTGGACGCCGACGGCCGGCCGGTCCTGGCCCTCGACGGCGCCCGCTTTGCCCGCCGCGCACCGGCCGACGGTGCGACCGTCGACCAGTGGTTCCTGGAACTGGGATGGCATCAGGCGCCCCGGTCCCGCGCCAGGCAGGCACCCCCCGGCAAATGGCTCGTCGTGGACGAGGGAGACGGCGAAGCCGGACGCCTGGCGGCGCTCCTGCGGGACGCCGGCGCCCACGCGGAGGTGCGGGAAACACCACTGAGCGCGGAGGGGCTCGCCCCACTGGCCGACGTCTTCCGCAACCACCTGGCCGCCGGAGCGGGACCCTGGCGCGGTGTCGTCATGCTGTGCGGCACGCCGTCCGCCGACGACAGCGACCCCACCCACGGCGCGGAGCAACGCGCCCGGCGACTGCTCGCCTTCGCACAGGCCGCCGAGGACCACGACGGGACATGGCGCCTGTACGCCGTCACCCGGCACGCCCGCGCGGTCACGGCGGACGAGGCCGGCCACCCCGCCCAGAGCACCGTACGAGGCGTGGCCCGTGTCCTCGCGATCGAGCACCCGCGCCTGCGCCCCACCCTCGTCGACGCCGATCCCGGAGCGGACGGGCTGCGGGCGCTGGCCGCCGAACTCCTCGCCGACGCGCCCGAGGACGAGGTCGCACTGCGGGACGAGCGCCGATACGTGGCACGCATCGACCGCGCCCCCGTCACCGCGGCCGAACGCACCGCCTCCACCACCCGGGTCGTCCGCTACGGCGAGGACGGCTTCCGCCTGCGCGCCGGACGCCTCGGCGATCTCGACAGCCTCGAACTGGCGGCGACCGGCCGCCGTCAGCCCGGCGAGGGAGAGGTGGAGGTGCGCGTCCAGGCCGCGGGGATCAACTTCCGCGACGTCCTGACCACCCTCGGCATGCTCGGTTCGGAGCCCCTCACCCCGTACCGCATCGGCTTCGAGTGCGCGGGTGAGGTCACCGCCGTGGGAGCGGGCGTGGACCACCTCCGCGCCGGAGACACCGTGGCCGCCGCCCAGCTCGAAGGCGGCGCCTTCGGCTCCTTCATCACCGTTCCCGCCACCGCCGTCGTCCCCGTCCCGCCCGCCCTCACCACCGAGGCGGCGGCAGGACTGCCCACGGCCTTCCTCACCGCCTGGTACGCCCTCCACCGCGTCGCACGGCTGGCCCCCGGCGAACGCGTCCTCGTCCACTCGGCCAGCGGCGGCACCGGCCTCGCCGCCATCGCCGTCGCCCGCCTGCTGGGCGCGGAGGTCCTGGCCACCGCCGGCACCGAGGAGAAACGACGCTACCTGCGCGGCACCGGCATCCGCTGCGTCATGGACTCCCGCTCCCTGGACTTCGCCGAACAGACCCGCCAGGCGACCGGCGGCGAAGGCGTCGACGTCGTCCTCAACTCCCTCGCCGGCCCCGCCGTCCGCGCCGGGCTCGAAGCGCTGCGCCCGTTCGGCCGCTTCGTCGAACTCGGCGTACGCGACATCCTGGCCGACGCCCCCCTCAAACTCGCCCCGCTGCGCCACAACATCACCTTCTCCACCGTCGACCTCATCGAACTCCAGCAGCGCAAACCCAAGTTGTTCGGCACACTGCTGCGCGAGGTCATGGACCACATCGCCGCAGGGCGCCTCAAGCCGCTGCTGTGCACCGCCTACCCGCTCGACCTGGCCGCCGACGCCTTCCACCTGATGGCCGGCGCCCGGCACATCGGCAAGATGGTGCTCACCGTCCCCGACAGCGGAGAGACCACCGCCGTCCTCCCGGACGGGCCTCCCGTCGTACGCCCCGACGGCGCCTACATCGTCACCGGCGGCCTGGGCGGTCTCGGGATCGCCACGGCGCGCTGGCTCGCGGAACAGGGAGCGGGCCGTGTCGTCCTCAACGGCCGCCGGTCCCCCTCCCTCGAAACCGCACACGCCGTCAAGGACCTGCCCGGGCAGACCACGATCGTCCTCGGCGACATCTCCCTGCCCGGCACCGCCGAACGGCTCGTCGAGGCCGCCACCGAAGGCGGCATGCCGTTGCGCGGGGTCATCCACTGCGCCATGGTCCTCAGCGACGCCGCCCTCGGCACCATCCGCGACTACCAGATCAAGCGGGTGTGGGCCCCCAAGGTCACCGGTGCCTGGAACCTCCACCAGGCCACGACCGGACACGCCCTGGACTTCTTCGTCCTGTACTCCTCGATGAGCTCCCTGCTGGGCAACGCCGGACAGGGCACGTACGCCGCCGCCAACGCCTGGCTCGACTCCTTCGCCACCTGGCGCACCCGCGGCGGCCTGCCCACACTGGCCGTCAACTGGGGTCCCTGGGGCGAGACGGGGCAGGCCACCGACTTCGCCGACCGCGGCTACGAGACCATCCCCACCCGCGAGGGGATCGAGGCCCTGCACACCCTGCTGGCCCACCAACGGGTCCAGACGGCCGTCATTCCCGGCCCGCCGCAGACCTGGATCCCCCGCGCGGGCTCGGCCTCCAGCCTCTTCGCCCTCCTCGCGCCGGACGACCTCCCGGCCGCGGACGAGCCCGAGTCCGGCGGCTCCGGCATCCACGCCCGCCTCCAGGGCCTGCCCGCCGGCATCGCACGCCAGAGCGCCCTGGAGACCTACCTGGGCGACCACATCCGCGCCATCCTGCGCACCGGCAGCGCCACGCTGGATCCGCAGACCCCCCTCAAGGCCCTCGGCTTCGATTCGCTGCTGGCCACCGAACTCCGCGTCCGCCTCGAAACCGAACTCCCCGTCCGTCTCGCCGGGAACTTCATCTGGCAGCACCCCACCGTGGCCTCCCTCGCCACGGCCCTCGCCGACCTCATGGGCCTGGCGCCAGAGGCGAAGACATCGCCCTGACACCGGGGCCGCCAGTGCGCTCCCGCGGCGCGCCCCTCCATTGGGGTGACGGTGCCAGCAGATGCTTGCGGCACATGCCAAAATCCTGAGTCAATTGAAGTATCCAACCGGTGGGCAGCCCATCCCTCTCGGGGGGCGTGGCCCTGTTATGGCCTGCGGCTCTCTGCTGGTCAGGGGGCCACCGACGTACCGGAGTCACGATGGGCCCCCTCGAGGGGGGTTGGATCACCAGTCGGTGCCGCTTATGCGGCACCGACTGGTTGGTTTTGGGGCCCCGTCACCGCCTTCTGAGGCGTCGTCAGAGAATCCGTGTCCACCCGTCGCCGACGTGCGGCCTTCTCCAGGTGTGCGCTCCTCCATTCAGGTGACAAGAGGAGCCGGAGTCTTGTCAGCGATACACCCGTATGGGTCACTTGGAACAGCAAACCGGTGGGCCGCCCATCCCAATCCGGGGGATCGTGGTAGTGGCGGCGCCTGCCGGTTTTTCCGTTGGGCGTGTGCATGAGCACTCCGCGAAACCCCGCAGCCCGATCGATCCGCTCCCCCTCCCCTCACGCGGTGTCCGTGAACGCAGGAACCCTCTGCGCACTTCGGCGCCGCTCTGCCAGGCGTGTCTTCGGCGCCGGGCGTCCCGCCGGTCGGCTGTGTCCTCTGTCCCTGTTCTGACAGCGAGGAGTCTCTCCATGCCCATCTCTCCGAACCAGGGGTCGACCGGCGGTGGCACGCTGGTGACCATCACCGGAACGAACCTCTCCGGTACCACCGCGGTGAAGTTCGGCACCAAGCCGGCCACCAGCTTCACCAACGTCTCGCCGACCCAGGTCACCGCGGTATCGCCGTCGGGTACGGGCACGGTCGGCCTCACCGTGACGACTCCGGGCGGCACCAGCAACCCGATCTCCTTCTTCTACGTCGGGGCTCCGTTCAAGTCCTCGCTGAGCGCGACGTCGGGCCCGCTGGTCGGCGGGAACACGATCACCGTCAACGGTGTGGGTCTGTCGACCGCGACCAGCGTGTCCTTCGGCGGGGTGCCCGCCACCCCGACGGTCGTCTCCGACTCCCTGCTCAGCGTCACGGTGCCGGCGGGTGTGACGGCGGGTTCCGTCGGGGTGAGCGTCACCACGGCGGGAGGCACCAACAACGGCTTCACCTACACCTACATCGACGTTCCGACCGTGGCCACGGTCGTCCCGTCCTCCGGTCCCACGTCCGGTGGTACCGCCGTGACGATCACCGGTACCCGTCTCGACACCACCGACTCGGTCACCTTCGACGGCGTCGTGGCACCGTTCTCCGTGGTGAACTCCACCACGCTGTCGGCAGTGTCCCCGCCCGGAACCGCCGGCGCGGTGGACGTGGTGGTCACCAACCCGGCCGGCTCGGCCACGGCCACCGGCGCCTTCACCTACGTCGCAGGTCCCGGTATCTGATCACTCGTCCCGCCGCCGCCCGGCTCACCAGCGGGCGGCGGCACCGTCGTGCCCGACTCCGGGCCCCGACCCAGGCCGTCGTAGGAGCACCTCATGCCGCCCACACTCAGTGCCATCAGCCCTTCCCAAGGCCCCACCACCGGAGGCACCACCGTCACCCTCACCGGCACCGGTCTGACGGGGTCCACATCCGTGCGATTCGACAAAGCGCCTGTCTCGTTCACCGTCAACTCGGCCACCCAGATCACCGCCATCACCCCCGCCGACAGCGCGGGCGCCGTGCCGGTGACGGTCATCAGCCCGTCCGGCACCAGCAACGCGGTGACCTTCACCTACGTAGCGGCCGCGGTCCCGGCGGTCACGGCGGTGGCGCCCAACAACGGTCCGGCATCGGGCGGCACCAGCGTCACCATCACCGGGACCGGATTCACCGGCGCTACCGCGGTGCGCTTCGCCGATCTGCCGGCGACGTCGTTCACCGTCAACTCGGCCACCCAGATCACCGCCGTGACGCCGAGCGGAAGCCCCGGCGGCGCCACGGTCACCGTGACCACGCCCGCGGGCACCAGCGTCGTTTCCGCCGCCTCCTACTTCTTCTACATCGCGTCTCCCGTACTGACCGATGCCAGTCCGGCGCAGGGCCCGACGTCCGGGGGAACGGTGGTGACGCTGACCGGGTCCAGTCTGCTCAACGCGAGCGCGGTCCGCTTCGGGGTCACGAACGCCACCTCCTTCACCGTGGTGTCATCGACACAGATCACGGCCACCGCGCCACCTGGTACGGGAAGTACCCAGATCACGGTGATCACCCCGGGCGGCACGAGCAACCCGCTGCCCTTCGCCTACGTCGCCGCTCCCACTCTCACCGGCCTCGCGCCCGTCAGCGGACCGACCTCCGCCGGCACGGTCCTCACCCTCACCGGCACCAATCTGGCCACCGCGACGAAGGTCACCTTCGGCGCCACGCTCGCCGCCTTCACCGTCATCTCCGACACACAGATCACGGCCACGGCACCCGCCGGGGCCGCCGGTCCGGTGTCAGTGAGCGTCACCACCGCCGGCGGCTCCAGCGCCGGCCTGATCTACACCCGCGTCGCCGCCCCCGGCATCTGACGGCGCGTCCGGTCTGGTTCCAGCGGGTGCGGCCCGCTGGTCCAACCGGGTCCCCTCTGCGCGCGGCCTCTCGCAGGAGGAGGTAAGTCGCCCTAGCGTGAAGATCACCACAGCACGTACGACCCTGCGGGACACGTCCAACGACGTAAGGAACTGAACCGGTGAGAATCACGCGAGGCAGAGGAAACCTGGTCGTCACCACCGCGCTGGCGGCCGTAGTGGGACTGGCGTCGTCCGCTGCGGCCGTGGCGTCGAACACCACCGTGACGGCCACTCCGCAGACCGCCACCGCGGGCTCGCCGGTGCAACTGCACGCATCGGTCGGCTGCGCGTCCGACCCCGGCGGCGGTCTCGGCGTGACGTTCTTCGACGGCGGCAACCTGCTGGCCACGGTGCCCGTGAACGCCAGCGGCCAGGCCGACTTCAGCACCAGCTTCACCGTCGGCACGCACACGATCACCGCCGCCTACAACGGCAACGAGACGTGCGATGCCTCCAGCAGCACCACCACCGTCGAAGCCACGAGCGCACCCACTCCGCCCAGCACCACTCCCGGTTGGTGCCTGCTCGCCTGCGGTGGCCTGATCAACTTCAGCACCGGCAACATCACCAACCACATCCACACGTGAGCACGGCGAGCGGCCCGGACAGCGTACGTTCCTGACCACTCGGGCACACCACAGGCGCCGTGGTGCGCTGTCAGGGTGTCCACTCCCAAGGGTCGGCCTCGACCGCACCCCCGCCCCTGTACGGGACACCGCTGACCTGGGTGCGTAGGCCCCCCTGCGCACGGCGGATGTTGTCGGCCCGCAGTCCCGCACTGTCCAGGGTGACGTCGAAGAGGACTTCCTCGCCCTGACGCAGCCGGCCGTCCCTCCCATGGATCGCCGAGGCTTCCGCCCGGATGTCAGGACCGGCGCCCTCCTGGCTGATGAGACCGATGCCCCGGCCCAGGTCGAACCACTTCACGACACCGCAGGGCGACACGCTTCCCCACTCCGCTCTGATCGGATTCAGAAGGCGACACTGTCCGCCCGATCCCCACCGGTGGGGAGGGCGTGTGCGGGGGCGTGAGGCAGCACGCCCCAGCGTGACCGCACTCGCCGGGCGCCGTGCCCTCGCTCCCGCGCGGCGACCGGGCGTGGCCGGAACGTTCGCCCGCTCCCGTCGGACCGGGCGCTGAGCGGCCGCGTCAGCATGAGGCGTCAACGCTCAGCCCGTGCTGGTCACACAGGTTGCCGAATGCTGCGCCCTTTCCCGCGGGGTGCCGCTCGGCCGCGGCTATGGTCGGGGCAGTCCGCGCCGATCAGGCGTGCGCGGGCGAGGCCCGGTGCCAGCAGCGCTCTGGCGGAAGTAACACCGGGCCGCCCCACTACCCCCTGCAAGCGAGGTCCCCCGCGCGTGGGCCGGTCGGAGTTCCTCAATGACCCACAGGCCACCACCCCGGTACCCGGTGACGCGCGGCGAGGGCCGTACCACCCCCGAGTGGCGTCAGGTGCCCGGGACTTCGAGGCGCCTGCTGCCCACGCCGGCGCCCACGCCCACGCCGGCGCCACCGCTGAGCGGCGCCCCCATCGCCCTGTACGACCCCGAGGGACACCTCGACCGCGAACTCCCCCTCGACAGGGCGTCCCACGAGAGCATGGTCAAGGCCGTGCTCGGCTGGCCCGCCGACCCCGGCCTGCGCCCCGCGGACCTCGAACAGATCATCCTGCGGCTGACGGGCGCCGCCCACGTCGTGGCCGACGACATCCGCCACGCCGCCGAACAGCTCACCGACGGCCACACCGCCCGCACCCGCGCGGCCGCCGTCCTCGCCGAAGCCTGGCACCGCCTTGCGGCCGACCGGCAGGAAACCGTGGCCTGCGCACGGGACCGCGCCCGCCTCGTCCGCACCCTCTACGAGCACCTGGACCACCTAGCTCTGGACTTTCCGTCCAGTCTGGACTTACAGTCCAGGCATGGGTGAAACAGAAGAGCTCCCCGACCCCCGGATCAGGACGTGGGGCCCGGTGTGCCAGGCGGTCGCGCTGCTGCTCGGCCCGTACGCCGAGGTGGTTCTGCACGATCCGGACACCGACCGGGTTCTGGAGATCTGGAACCCGATGACCACCCGTCGCCCGGGCGATCCTTCGATGCTCGGCGAGCTGGACGCGCTCGACCCGTCGGCGCGTGACGTGTACGGGCCGTACGAGAAGCTGCTGGTGGACGGCCGCCGCCTGTCCTCGGTCAGCGCGGTCCTGCGGGACGCGCGGGGCCGGCCCTCCGCGGTGCTGTGCGTCAATCTCGACCGCACCCCGCTGGAACAGGCCGCGGCGGTCCTGTCCGCCTTCGGCGCACCGACCGTCCAGCGGCCGGAGCCGCTGTTCGAAGAGGACTGGTCCGAACGCATCCAGCACATCATCGGATCCCACGTCCGGGAGACGGGCCGCCCCGTCGAACGCATGACGCGCCAGGACCGCCTGACCGTCCTGGGGCGCCTGGACGAGGCCCGGGTGTTCGCGGTGCGCCGCGCGGCCCCGGTCGTCGCCGGGGCGCTGCGGGTGTCCCGGTCCACCGTCTACGGCCTGCTGGCCGAGCTCAGAACCCCCAGTGCAAAGGACTGATGCACCATGACCCGGCTGCCCGATTTCCGCCTGGAGACCTACTTCTCGCGGTGGGAGTTCACCGCCCGTCATCACCTGACCGCATCCGACGTACAGACCACGACGCTCGGCGAGCTCCTCGCGCTGGCCGACGACAAGGACCGGGACGCCTTCGAGAACCTGTCCCTGGGCTACACCCAGACGTTCGGCGACCCCGCGCTGCGAGAAGTGATCGCGCAGACGTATGAGCACGCCGACGCCGATGACGTCATCTGCTTCGCGGGCGCCGAGGAGGCCATCTACCTGGCCATGAACGTCCTGCTCGACGCGGGCGACCACGCGGTGGTGGTGACCCCGAACTACCAGGCCGCCGAAACCGTGCCGCTGGCACTGTGCGAGGTCACCGGGGTGGCCCTCGACCCGGACCGGGACTGGGCCCTGGACCTCGACGAGGTGGCCGCGGCGATACGACCCAACACCCGCGTCGTCTCGGTGAACTTCCCCAACAACCCCACCGGCAAGATCATCGACGCCGCCGACTTCGCCGCGCTGGCCCGGCTGTGTGACGAACGGGGCATCCACCTGTTCAGCGACGAGGTCTACCGCGGTCTGGAGCGCGACCCGGCCCGCGCCCTGCCGCAGGCCACCGACCTCTCCGAGCGCGCCCTGTCCTTGAACGTGACCTCCAAGTCCCTGGGGCTGCCCGGGCTCCGGATCGGCTGGATCACCTGCCGCGACCGCGCGCTGCTCTCCCGCCTGGAGCGCGCCAAGCACTACACCACCATCTGCAACTCCGCGCCCAGCGAGGTCCTGGCCCGTATCGCGCTCAAAGCTCGCGACACGATCCTGGACCGCAACCGGGGCCGGATCGAAGCCAACCTGCCGGCCTTCGAGGCGTTCTTCGCCGAGTTCGCGGACGACTTCGAATGGCGGGCCCCGGACGGCGGGTGCGTCGCCTACCCCCGCTACCTCGGCACCGACGGGGTGGAGTCGTTCTGCATCCGTCTGGTGGAGGAAGCCGGCGTCCTGCTGCTGCCCGCGAGCATCTACCGTTCCGAACTCACCGCCACCCCCACCGACCGGTTCCGCATCGGCCTCGGCCGACGCAACCCCGAGGAGGGCCTGGACGCCTTCGCCACCTTCCTGCGGGACCGCCGATGACCCTCCCCGTCTTCGACCGGACCGCCATCGAAAGAGCGGTCACCACGCAGCTGGTGCTCGACACCGTCCGCGACGCGCTGATCGCCCACGCGGAAGGCCGCACGAGCGTGCCGCCACCGCTGCACATGGCCTTCCCCGAAGCGGACGGCGACTGCCATGTGAAGGCCGGCTGGATCACCGGCGCCGCCGACTTCACCGTCAAGATCGCGACGGGCTTCTACGGCAACCCCGTCCTCGGCCTCCCCTCCAACCACGGTCTGGTCTGCGTCGTCAGCGCCCGCACCGGACAGATGCGTGCACTCCTCGACGACGGCGGCCTGCTCACCGCCTGGCGCACCGCGGCGGCGGGCGCGCTGGTCACCCACGCCATGGCCCGCCCCGACGCCACGACACTGGCCGTCTTCGGCACCGGAGAACAGGCCCGCCTCCAGGCGACCTGGCTGGCCGAACTCCGCGCCATCGGCACGGTGCTCGTTCACGGCCGCAGCCCGCACAAAGCCAACGCCCTGTGCGAACAGCTCCACGCAGGCGGACTGGACGCCCGCCCCGCAGGGCCCCAGGAGGCCGCCGCCGCCGACATGGTCATCACCACGACCCCGGCCACATCCCCCGTCCTCGACGCCACCCACGTGCGCGAAGGCGCACACGTGACGGGCATCGGCACGGACATGCCGCACAAGAACGAGCTGCCCCCCGCCCTCTTCCACCGCGCACGACTCATCGCGACCGATGACCACACCCAATGCCTCGACCACGGAGACTTCGGCCACGCCGTCCGCGCCGGAGCCACCGGCCAGCACAGCGACACCGCGGCCGGCGACCTCCTGAAAGCCCCCGTCGACCGCCCGGAAGCAGCCATCACGATCGCCGACCTCACCGGCGTAGGCGCACTCGACGCAGCCCTAGCCTCAGCCGCCCTCGACCAACTCCTGCGCTAACCACCGGCGCCAGGCGGGCGGAGCGTCGCCGACACCGCCCACACCCCCCACTGCCAGGACCATGCCATGGACGCCAGCACCGACACCGAAGCGGCCCGCTCGCCGGCCGCCACGACGCCCGCCCCACCGCAGTGCGTCGCCCCTACGCGGGCCTACGGGCCGCCATGCCTCTGGAAGCTCCCCCACCGTCCCGAGTCCGCCGGCACCGCTCGCCGCATCACCGCCGGCGTTCTCCACACATGGGACCTGGACGACGAGACCATCCACCAGGCACTGCTCATCGTCTCCGAACTCGTCACCAACGCCCTCGAACACGCCCTGCCCCCCATCACCCTGCACCTCCAGCGCCCCGCAGGCGAACGCACCCTGCACATCGAGGTCGACGACGCCGGCCCCGCCGACGACGAGGGCACCTGGACCACCAGCTGCACACCGGAAGAACACGGCCGAGGCCTGAGCATCATCGCCGTCCTGGCCAGCGCGCACGGCACCCGCATCCTGGCCCACACCATCACCTACTGGGCCGTCCTCCCGACCACCACCTGACCGGATCGACGGCTGGGGTCGAGGTCGGCCCCGACCTGATCAGCAAGGCCACCGACGCGGTGATCGACGAGCTCGTGACCTGGCGATCCACTCGGGTTCGGTGACCTCGAAGCCGGTCTGTCTGGTCGTCGGCGTCGACATGGACGGCCGCAAAGGCGTTTTTTTCGGGGGGTGGCAGTGCTGTCCGAGCTGGGGAACCGCGGCATCGAGGACGTCTGCATCGTGGTCTGCGACGGCTTGAAGGGCCTGCCCGGCGCGGTCAGTGCGACCCGGGTGAAAGCCACCGTCCAGACCTGCCTCTTCCATCTGACCACAGCCTCGCTCAGACTCTCCTCGGTGCGGGACCACCCCAAGCTGGTGCCGGCCCTCAAGGCGGTCTACACGGCCCTGACCGAGGCGGCCGCCGAACAGGCCCTTGACGTATCCGACGTCTCTGAGCTGAGCGAACGCCATCCGGCGAGGAGAGGGTGGGATCAGGCGAGACGTAGTTCGGCGCTGATGGTCTTGCCGCCGCCGTGGCTGCGAACGTCGACGCGGTCGGCGAGGCGTTGGACGAGTGGCCATCCGTACCCGCCCGGCCGGTCGGGGGTGCCTGTGCGGGGTAGGGGAGGGTCGGGGTTGGTGTCCGCGACGGACAGGAGCAGCGCGTCGTCGGTAATTTCGATGTGGAACGCGGCGAGGCCGCCGCCATGGCGGATGGCGTTGGTGACGAGCTCTGAGGTGACCAGGAGAACGTCGGCGGCGGTGACACTGTCCAGGCTGACACCCGCACGCCGCAGGAGATCGCGGACGCTGGAACGTGCCGCCGCCGCGGAGGCCGGCGCGTGAGCAGGGCCGGGCGCGGGCGCTGCCGGGGCGAGAGCGGTGGGTGGCGCCATGGGACCGCGCTCCTCCCTGGATCCGCAGCCGCGGCTGTCATCGGCTTCTTTGGACGCGTTCATACCGTCATCACCTGCCCGTGACCATCAGCGTCATGCCAGGACTCACCGGTTCGAAGACAGGGGCTCAGCATGTCAGTGCGGTCTCCAGGGAGTCCGTCATGTGGAACGCGGTTGCGGTCCCGGTCACCTCGAACAGTCGGCGAATCGCCACCTGCAACGGGCCCGCGAGGATCAGAGCCACGCCTGCCGCCCTATGGGCCTTCCGCGCGTCGAGGAGGGTGTGAAGCACGGAGGAGTCCGCGAATTCGGCCTGAGACAGGTCGACCACGGTGCGGGAAGCCCCCTGTGCCACTGCTGCGGCGAAGGCTTGAGCCAGGCCGGGCGCGCTGTCCTCGCCGAGATCGCCTCGCAGGCGGACAACGCTCGCGCCTTCGTGCACGGTCATGCTGATCACTGCTTCGTCTCCGATCACCGCGACATACTCCTACATGACGGCCGGAGGCGGCCTCCCCGGACAGGACCGAAGCCCCGACAACAGGACCGGCCGTGGATGCCGTCGACACGCTCCCCACCAGACTTCGGAAAAATCACCCGGCAAGTGTTTCGATCACGGCGGTGTGGTCATAAGGGCGCACACATCGTCTGTCCAGGGGAGGAACGGGTCCATGTCTCAGACCGCCACGATCACCAACACCACCGGCGCGGTGGAGACTCTCCCGGACGCCGCATCCGGGAGCGGACTGCCCTCCCGGATCCTTCCCCAGTTTGACGACGCCCGTCAGGTGGCGCCCGCCGACGCCCGGGAGCTCTCCCGCCTGTTCCTGATCCGGCTGCGGTCTCTGGAAGAGGGAACCCGCGAGTACCAGTACACCCGGAACACCCTCATCGAGATGAACATCTCCCTGGTGAACTTCGCCGCCCGGCGATTCCGCAGCCGTGCCGGAGGCGGCGTCGACATCGAGGACATCGTCCAGGTGGGCACGATCGGGTTGATCAAGGCCATCGACCGCTTCGACCCCGACCGGGAGGTCGAGTTCTCCACCCTCGCCCTCCCCTACATCAGCGGCGAGATCAAGCGATTCTTCCGAGACACCACCTGGGCCGTCCACGTCCCGCGCCGCCTTCAGGAGCTGCGCAGCGAACTCGCCAAGAGCCAGGATGCGCTGACCGAGGTCTTCGGCCGGGCCCCCACCGTCAAGGAACTCGCCGAGCACCTCGAACTCTCCGAGGATGACGTCATCGAGGGTCTGGTGGCCGCCAACGGCTACACCAGCGGATCCATCGACGCCGCCATGAGTTCCAGGCAGCGGACCTCAGGGGAGACCGAAGGCCGCTCACTCGCCGAAACGGTCGGCGAGGTCGACCCCGACATGGAGCTCTTCGAGGAATTCCACACCCTCGCACCCCTCCTCCAGTCGCTCGACGAGCGCGACCGACGCATCCTGGCCATGCGCTTCGGCGAGGAAATGACCCAGGCGGAGATCGGCACCGAACTCGGTATCTCCCAGATGCAGGTCTCCCGCCTCCTCACCCGTGTGCTGACCCGACTGCGCACAGCAATGCTCGCCGAGTAGGAGTCGGCTCATCCGCAAGAGGAGCGACGATTCGCTGCCGCGTCTTCATCGGCCGTCGTCTCGGAGGACGGCGAGGCGATGCACGCCGTGGTGCCGCTCACGCCGGGCCTCGGTGACGAACTGAGCGAGGTGCGTGAGGCCATGGCGCGCGTCCCGGGCACCTCGGTTCAGATCGCAGGCCCCGCGGCCAGCCAGGCAGACCCATTGGACGACGCGTTCGCCGGCATCGACGGACTCTGCTGGGTGTGGTGCTGGCCGCAGTACTGGTGATCCTGCTGCCATACCTCGATACCGTACGCGCGGACAGCCAGGCCCAAGGGAGCCTGTCGATCCTGGTGATCGGAGCCGGAAGGACCACGGCCGACACCACGGAAGGACCTGATGGCCCAGGCCTGCTGACGGGGGGTTGTTTTACCCGCCGAGCCACTTGGCGCGCCGGTGGCCCGCGACCGGGGCCGTGGCGGGACGATCGTCGTCGCCGAGGACCTGGGCGGTTTGCGCGCGGGCGGGCGTCGCGCTGCTGGATGAGGTCCTCACCTTCGCGGTCCACTACCGCGCTCTCGCGCTGCGAGGGGATGGAGTTGTCGCGGCGGGCTGCCCGGCGGCCGCCGGCGAGCATGAGGGCCAGGCCGAGAAGCGCGAGGGCGCCGATGGCGATGCCGTAGAGGAACATCGCGCCGGTCGAGCTGGTGACGTGGTAGCCGAAGACGCGCGCGGACCTGGGACGGATTCGCCGAGCGGCCGGAATGTGCGGCCGAGCGGGGGACAGCTGTAGCGGGTGGCCGAGCGTCCCGACGGCAGCCGCGCGGTCACGGTCGCCTTCCCGGTGAACCAGCACTACGGCTTCCGCTACCTCGCCGACGGCGGTCACTGGCTGGACGAGGAAGGGGCTGACGGCCACGACGGCCGCAACAGCCTCCTGCACACCTGACCCGGCAGGCTTTCGGGCTCCTCCGCCTCAGGCCGCGGCTGTTGGGTTCGCAGGTTCGGCGGCGCGGCGGTGTTCGGCGTTGATGCGCTGGGCTTCTTCGAGCTGGTCCTCAAGGATGATGATGCGGCAGGCGGCCTCGATGGGGGTGCCTTGGTCGACGAGTTCCCTGGCGCGGGCGACGATCCGCAGTTGGTAGCGGGAGTAGCGGCGGTGGCCGCCCTCGGAGCGGAGCGGGGTGATGAGGCGGGCTTTCCCGAGGGCGCGGAGGAAGGCCTGGGTGGTGCCGAGCATGTCTGCCGCCCGGCCCATCGTGTAGGCGGGGTAATCGTCGTCGTCGAGCCGTCCGAACGAGTCGTCTGCTGTCATCGCACCTCTCTGTGGAACGCGTGGAGGGGCCCTGGTGCCGTTTGGCACCAGGGCCCCGAAGGAACTGCTACACCATCTGCCGGCCCTGGCACTGCGCCGGCCTACTGTTTTCCGCCGACCCGACCGATACGCCGTCGGGGGTGCGGGGATCGCGGTTGCTTGACCGGAGACCACCTCACTAACGATGTCCTGCGGTACCCAGGCTCAAGACTTCCGCCCGGGCGATCCTGATGGCGCTTCGCTCCTCCGTTCTTCCCTCTGGGAACAATCACTCATCAAACGGGTACTGCGTACTGCTGGTGATGCGACCGCTTCCCGGTGCGCGCGCCCGCAGCCGACGCCTTCACCGAGGTTGCTGCTCACTGACTTCACTGCTGGGTACCGCGGACTGCACTTACGGGTACTGCTGCCCGGCAGTTCGTTTCTGCCGAGCCCTTCTTCACTGGGCTACGAGAGAAACCATAACGACTCCACCACTGAATGTCTACTCTGGCCAACATAGATTTTCGTGTACGTACCCCTGAGGTAATCCGGTGTTGTCGGGTTGAACGGCTGCGGGCGGGGGCACAACGACCGGGCAGGCAGGGCCGGACACCGCCAACAGAACCCGGAGCGCGCGATGACCACGATGAGCGCCGAGCGCACATCCCTTCGTTCTCAGTCCGCCGTCGCCGAGGCGCGCCGGGCCGCGCGGGCGTTCCTCGAAGGCCTCGGGCAGCCGGCCATCGGCCGCGACCGGGCCGACACGGTCGTCCTGGTCGTCTCCGAGCTCGTGACGAACGCTCTGCGCCACGGTGGCGGCGCCTATACGCTCCGCCTCGCCGCCCACCCCGCCACGATCGAGGTCGCCGTCGAGGATCCCAGCCCGCGGCTGCCGCGGATGCGCACCCCTGATCTCGTCGACGGGACGGGTGGTTTCGGCTGGCACATGGTCAACGACCTCGCCCACCACGTCGTCGTCACGCCCCGGGCCGGAGGCGGCAAGACCGTCCGCGCCTTCCTCCCTCGGTAGCACGCCGACCCGTACCTGTGGGCCTGGCAAGCCCGGGTAAGTCTGTTGAGGTCGCCCTGTTTACGAGGACCTCCAGTGGCCATACGGGGCTGCGTAGGGCTTTTCCACCGAAGAGGGAGTGATCAGCTGTGTCTGGTGAGCAGAAGGCCGAGGCGAAGGGCGAGCAGGCCAAGGGCAAGCTCAAGGAGACCGCTGGCCGCCTGACCGGCAACGAGCGGCTGACCGCCGAGGGCCGCGCCGAGCAGGCCAAGGGCGATGCCCGCGAGGCCAAGGAGAAGGCCAAGGACGTCTTCAAGCACTGATCGACATGCGTCAGGGCCGGAACCGCAGGAGCGGTTCCGGCCCTGACGCACGTCCGCGCACTCCGGCCCGGGTCGGGCGGGGGCAGGCTTGGGGTCGGCGCAGTTGTGGAGAGCACCGCGCCGATGTCCCAGGCGAACCGCCGACCGGCTTCGGGTCAGGTCGCGAGCGGGCGGCGGAGGGAGACGTAGTACTCGCCGACCGCGGACAGGTATTCGTCGTCGGCTGTTTCGCTGTCGGTGGTGAACCGGGGGGCAGCTTTGATCTCTTCCCGGGTACTCGTGACCATCACCGTTCGCGCTTCCGTGTCGATGCTGGTGACGGCGCTGGCCGGGATCAGGACGCTCTTGCCGAACACCCACCCGCCGGTTTCGACCACCAGGTGCTGCCTGCCGGGCTGGTCCTGCTGGCGGTCGACGTGTCCGATGGCACCATCAGCGGCCTCCACGGTGAAACCCACCAGGGACTGCCGAGACTCGTAACCGCTGTCCTGTGCGTACGTCCACACACCGCCCACAGAACCGTCTCCTCATCCTTGGCAACCGCACCGGGGGCTCTCGTGTGCCCGGCTCCTATGGCCCCACTCGCATGCCCTGGCGCTTGCTGTGCAACCCCGTGCCCCGAGATGGCAGGAGGCCGAACCGTGCCGTTGGCCTGGCGGCATCGAGCGAGGTCGAGCGGGCAGGGGAGCGGTACCTGCTGGTCGGGTGATCCAGTCCGGCAGCACGGCCTTCACGGGCGCTGGCAGGCCCCCGGTCTGCGGGTCCTCGGGCAAGGTGGGCATCGGTCGGTCCAGAGAGCGGCCTTCTCGGACGTGTGTCGTGCGTGGCCGTGGGCCTGCGAACTGTCCACGTGTCGGCCTTGGCACGGCTGTGTTGACGACCGTAGGCCTCGGGCGGCCGGCGAGAGCTGGGCAGCAGCCGTGCGGCGAGTGCGAGTACCCCTTGTGGGAAGGAGCGGGGCCGTGCCACCCACTGAGGATCGGGACCCGGGCGCCCAGCAGTGGCGCGCCGGCTGCGAGCGGGAGGGAGAAGTGGACCTTGCCGGCGCGCTCGCGGCAGCGGAAGCCGCTTCCCCGGTCGAATCCCTTGACGTCGTCGCGCGGATGCTCCGGGACCGCCTGCACGCTGCCACGGTCTCGTTCCTGATCGTCGACTTCACCGGATCCTCGGTGGTACGGCTGGGTGCGGCCGACGACGTCAAGTCCGGCGAGCCACCCCAGCGCATCTCTCTGCCCGGCACCCTCTACGGGGAAGTGGTACGCACACAGCGGCCGGCCGTGCAGCGGGAGGGCACCGGACCGGTCAGGGTCGTTGCGCCCGTGACCAACCGCGGCGACGCGATCGGGCTGCTGGAGCTCTTCCTTCCCGATCGCCCCGACGAGGACGCGATGAGGCAGATCGCTGCGACCGCGCACGCCTTGGCCTACATCGTCATCGCGAACCGGTCCTTCACCGATGTCTACCAGTGGGGCCGCCGTACGCGGCCCCTGAACCTGGCGGCCGAGATCCAGCACCGGCTCCTTCCCGCCTCGCTGGCATGTGAGGCGGCCCAGTTCACGGTCGCCGGAGCGCTGGAACCGGCGACGCACGTCGGCGGCGACACCCTCGACTATGTCGTCGACCGCGACACCATGCAGCTCTCCGTCACCGATGCGATGGGCCACGACGTGGAAGCCGCGCTCCTCGCCACCTTGGCCGTCGGCGCCCTGCGGAGGGCCAGACGTGCCGGCGCCGAGCTCGAAGAGCAGGCCCTCGCGGCCAACCAGGCACTCCTCGACAACGGTCGAGGGGGCTTCGTCACAGGACAGCTGCTGCACGTCAGCCTGCTCGACGGGACCGCTCGGTTCGTCAATGCGGGACACCCCTGGCCGCTACGCCTGAGACACGGAAGGCTTGAGGAGATCGTTCCCGAAGTGGACCTGCCGTTCGGGGTCCATCCCCATACCGCCTACCGGGTGCAGCGGCTGGACCTGCGATCGGGTGACCGGCTGGTGATGCTCACCGACGGCATGCTGGAGCGCCGCGCCGTCGAGGTCGACCTGCATTCGCTGATCGTGAACACCTGCGATCTCCATCCACGCGAGGCCTCCCGGGCCCTCGTCGCGGCGGTGCTGCGCGCCCACGGCGGCCGCCTCCAGGACGACGCCACTGTCATGTGCCTGGACTGGCACGGCACTCAGCAGGCCACGCGCAGCGCTGACGCCGGAGCGGACCTCACAGAAGCGTCGGGGCCTGAATAGCATCCCCACAATCCAGCTCGCAGCCACGACCCGACGGTGACGACCGAAACCGGCGGGCACGCTCACCTCAGACCGAAGGCGGCGGCCCGGACGTTTCGGCGGCGCGGCGGTATTCGGCGTTGATGCGCTGGGCTTCTTCGAGCTGGTCTTCGAGGATGACGATGCGGCAGGCGGCCTCGATCGGGGTGCCGCGGTCGACGAGCTCCCGGGCGCGGGCGGCGATCCGCAACTGGTAGCGGGAGTAGCGGCGGTGGCCGCCCTCGGACCGCAGCGGGGTGATGAGGCGGGCTTCGCCGATGGCGCGGAGGAAGCCCTGGGTGGTGCCGAGCATCTCGGCGGCCCGGCCCATCGTGTAGGCGGGGAAGTCGTCGTCGTCCAGGTGGCCGCCGAGCGGGCCGGTCGGATTCTCTGCTGTCATTGCACCTCTCTCATGGAACGCGTGGAGGGGCCCTGGTGCCGTACGGCACCAGGGCCCCGAAGGAACTAATACACCATCTGTCGGCCCTGATACTGCGCCGACCCCGTGTTTCCGCCGACCCGACGGAGATGCCGTCGGGAGTGCGGGGATCGCGATTGCTTGACCGGAGACCACCTCACTATCGATGTCCTGCGGTACCCGGGTTCGCACTTCCGCCCGGGCGATCCTGATGGTGCTCTGCTCCTCCGTTCTTCCCTCGGTGATCAACTGCTTACTGCTCGTACTGCTCTACTGCGTACTACTGGTGGCCTGACCCAGCGCCACTCTTCGGCAGCCAGCCCCGTCGCCCGTCCTGCGTCTGCTCTGGCTTAGAACCCCACTGCCGAACTTCCCGGTGCGCGCGCCCGCAGCCGACGCCTTCACCGAGGTGCTGCTCACTGACTTACTGCGGGTACTGCGACTGCGCTACTTCTCTCGGCTGCCCCTGATCACTGCGGGCCGCCCGGTCCGGTCGCCAGTCCCGTCGCCGTACTGCAAAACCCTGGCTTCGAGACTCCACCACCGCACCGCCCTGCTGAACCGCAACTACCTGTACTGCGGGTCCTGCTGCCCGGCAGTTCGTCTCTGCCGGGCCCTTCGGTCTCTCTGGGCTACGAGAGAAACCATAACTAGGCCACAGCCCAATGTCTACTCCAGCCAGCATAGATTTTCGTGTGGCTGGTGAGGAGGTATTCGGCGCCGCCAGCGATGGGGGAGACGCGCGCCCACTGACCGGCGGCCACGCAGGAACCCCCGGGTGCACGGGAGGGCCCGACCGGCACGTGCCGGTCGGGCCCTCCTCGCTGTTCCGGTGTCGGCTCGCGCCGGTCCCTTTGGTCAGACAGTCACCGGGATGCCGAGCACCGCGGAAACCTGCTGGTGCGGGCTGAGGACGCGCGTGGACACGGCGGCCCGGGGGAGAGCGCGGCAGGTGAACCCGAGCTGGGTCATGGCCCGGAGGACTTCACCGGCGCTGAAGTCACGGCGGTCCTGGCGGGTGATGACCTGACCGACCTGTTTGACGGGGTAGGTGCGGCGGCCGATGATCACGGACTCCCCGAAGCCCTGCTCGGGCTTGACGCCCTTCATCGACTCCAGGACACCGCTCTTGGTCAGCTCGAACGGGAAGCGGGCGATGACACAGCGCATGAGGCCTCACAGGCAGAAGAAGGGGGTGATTGTGCCGCGGTGGGGCTGTTCAGCGGGCGAGGGCGAGCACACCCAGGGCGCTGCCCTGCTCATCGACGACGGCCAGGGCGTCGAGCCCGCGGTAGCGCATCGCGTGCTCGGCTTTGGCCATCGTGGTCCTGGGTGAGGGGATGACAGCGCGCAGACGGACCTGGTCCGTGTAATCCGCGCTGTCTCGGATGGCGGCGAGCTGGGCATGGGTGACCAGCCCGGTGCACTGGCCGTCCTCGTCACAGACGAGCAGCTGGTCCTCGCGGGCACTGGACATGACGGCCAGGGCCACCTCGACCGTCATGTCGTCACAGACCTGCGGTCCGGCCGTATCCATGGCATCGTCCACCGTCCGGGGCGCCGGGTTGGCACGTGCTGAGCGGGGCTGCATCTGGACCAGCGTCACAACGTGCCTCCTGCAGAGATGGGTCAGTCTTCTGATCACGTGGTCCTCAGGCGGCCGCGTCGAAAGCGGACTGCCGCACACCGGTGCGCCGGCCAGCCGGAGCGGGCCGCCGCCTGCCGCGGGGGGCCGCACCGCGCTTGGTGCGTTCGGCGACCGGTGCCGTAATGACCACGGGGATGCCGGAGGGGGCTTGGGCGCCGGTGATCCGGTTGAGGGCCTCGTCGCCGGAGCGGACCTGCGTGGTCTGCGGCACGATCCCGGCAGCTTGCATGAGGCGGTTCATGTCGCGGCGCTGGTTGGGGGTGACGAGGGTGACGACGCTGCCGGACTCGCCGGCGCGGGCGGTGCGGCCGCCGCGGTGGAGGTAGTCCTTGTGGTCGGTGGGCGGGTCCACGTTGACGACGAGGTCGAGGTTGTCGACGTGGATGCCGCGCGCGGCCACGTTGGTGGCGACCAGGACGGTGACGTGTCCGGTCTTGAACTGGGCCAGGGTCCGGGTCCGCTGGGGCTGGGACTTCCCGCCGTGCAGGGCCGCGGCGCGGACCCCGTTGCTCAGGAGGTCCTGGGTGAGGCGGTCCACGGCGTGCTTGGTGTCGAGGAACATGATCACGCGGCCGTCGCGGGCGGCGATCTCCGTCGTCGTGGCGTGCTTGTCCGCGCCGTGGACGTGCAGGATGTGGTGCTCCATCGTCGTCACCGCACCCTGTGAGGGGTCCACCGAGTGCACGACCGGGTCGGTGAGGTACCGGCGCACGAGGAGGTCGACATTGCGGTCCAGGGTCGCGGAGAACAGCATCCGCTGCCCCTCGGGACGCACCTGGTCCAGCAGCGCGGTGACCTGCGGCATGAAGCCCATGTCGGCCATCTGGTCGGCCTCGTCCAGCACGGTGATCGCGACCTGGTTCAGGCGGCAGTCCCCGCGGTCGATGAGGTCCTTCAGTCGTCCCGGAGTGGCGACGACGATCTCGACGCCGCCCCTGAGCGCGTTGGCCTGACGTCCTATGGGCATCCCACCCACCACGGTCGCCAGGCGCAGCTTCACGGCGCGGGCGTAGGGGGTGAGGGCGTCGGCGACCTGCTGGGCCAGTTCACGGGTCGGGACCAGGATCAGGGCCAGCGGCTGACGGGCTTCGGCGCGCTGTCCGGCGGTGCGGGCCAGCAGGGCGAGGCCGAAGGCGAGGGTCTTGCCGGAGCCGGTCCGGCCGCGGCCGAGGACGTCACGCCCGGCGAGGGAGTTCGGCAGGGTCGCGCCCTGGATCGGGAACGGCACCGACACCCCCTGCGTGCCCAGTGCGGCCAGCAACTCCGCCGGCATGTCGAGAGCGACGAACGCCTCGACGGCCGGCAGCGGCGGAGTGATCGTCTTCGGAAGGGCGAACTCACCCTGCACCGCGGCGGGCCGGCGGCCGTAGCCGGCCGAGCGGCTCGGACCTCCGGAACGGCCCCCGGAGCGGCTCGCCGCGGGCGACCCGAAGCGGCTGCCCCGCTCAGAGCCGGCGCCGGCGCCGAAAACGGGGCCGCCGGTGCGGCCGCGGGTGCGAGCGGAGCGGTTGTTCGTACGGGTGGGGTTCATTCAGAACCTTCCTTGATACGGCACGTACCAAGGAATTCCCTCGCAGCGAAACAGCGGTGCGGGGAATCGCAAGAACGGGCCGAATGGAATGCGAAAGCGCAGACGGGCCTGCAGGAAAACTGCACGGGCACGAGCGCTGGAACGGCAGGCTTCACGCGGAAGCGAAATCACGAGAATTACTCGGGGTGGCCCTTGAGAGGGCTGTGCCCGTCCGTGGTCGTCCCGCAGGGAAACACGCCACGGGAAATGCGTGCAGCTGGGGCCCGCACCCCGAGGGATGCGGGCCCCAGCTACAAAATGCGCTCAGCGTCAGGCGAGAACGATGTTCTCGGCCGTCGGGCCCTTCTGGCCCTGCGCGATGTCAAAGGTGACCTTCTGGCCTTCGAGCAGCTCGCGGAAACCCTGGGCGGCGATGTTCGAGAAGTGGGCGAAGACGTCGTCGCCGCCACCGTCCTGCTCGATGAAGCCGAAACCCTTTGCCGCGTTGAACCACTTGACGGTGCCAGTAGCCATGTCATATCTCCTTCGGGGCAGTACACCAGCGTCCGCATGGTGCGGATACCGTGTCGCCGCGATGATGCCCCGCCCGGAAAATGACCGGAAATGCAAAGCGCTTGCGTGTGACCTCGGAGGTCAATGGGGGCGCTAGAAATTTTTGGGTATCAAAACTGCAACCGAGACCGACAGTAGCACGCTGCTGCGGCCTGCGTACGCTGAATATTTCCACCCTCCGCGGTGCGGCAAAAACTCTCCCTGTGGAGTGCATCAAATTCTCAGACCGCCGGGACAGATATTGATCGACCCCGACTGCAGTGTTTTCGAAGGGAGGGGTGTCCACCGACCACGACGCGTACGGCAACGGTCCCGGGTCGGGAGTCACGCAGCGGCCGTGGCGGGCCGGAAATACGCCGACGGCGTGGGGAAGGGGAGGCAAGCGTGTGAAGACGTCCTTTCGTGGGAGGAGGTAAGCGCTCTGCCCCAGCGGTGACTCACTGGTGACTCTGTAAACCTCCCCACCGCAGGTCAGGTTCGGCGAGGACGTGGAAGAGGTGGCACTCATAGGCGGTTCGGTCGTAGCCGCCTACGGCGTCGTTGCGGCCGTCGGCTCGCGAGAGGGCGTCCTCGGTCTCTCGCAGGCGGGCGAAGGCTTGGCGGCGGTCCTTGACCATGGCGGCGCCGTGGGCCTGCTGGCCGCGCAGGAACGCCACGAGTCGGGGGCCGGCTGACGGTGCGGCCTCGGCTGCCGAGTCGGCGAGCTCCAACGCCTTCGTCCCGTAGCCGAGGTTGGAGGCCTGAAGCGCCATTCCGCGCAGGGTCCGGCAGTAGGTGACGTGGTCGCGGGCGTCGTCGGCGAGGCAGTGGGCGGAGATGGCGGCGCGGGACGGACAGCGTGAAGGCCTTGGCCCGGTCACCGTCGCCGTACGCACGCTTTCCTGGGAGGGAGCCGTGCGGCACGAGGAGACCGACGTCCTCGAATGCAACCTCCGCTCCGACATTGCGGTGTTGCTGGGCTTCCCCGGCGCGATCGGCTCACCGCTTCAGGTGGGATTCCTGGTTCTGATGGCGCTGGAGGAGGCTCCATCTCTAGGCTCCAGCAACATGAGGCGTGGACCCTGTGCCTGCGGGGATGGTCCGGCCGTGACCGCAAACCCAGTCCGTGACGCTTGGTCAAGCGGATCGCCGCCTGCGTTCGTATGTGGAGGGCGTGGCCTTCTCACGGCCCCCTGAGCGGGGCGTCTGGATGCCGTGTGCCGTGTCCCGTCGCACGCTGGGGCTGTGGAGCATGTACCGATCCTGGTGCGACGGATCTCCCCGGTCGGCGGGTGGTGATCCGGTTCCGTGGCGTTGACACGGTCCTGGGGGTGGCGTTCTCCGATGCGGATCTGATCGAGTTCCTGCGGCGGATCGAGATTCCCGACCCGGATGAGCTCGTCCTTGGCGATTCCGAGGTCATTGCCTGGCAGGGCGGGCGGCCGCACCGGTACGAGTAGGAGTGCTGGATCCGCGTCGGGCTGTTGTAGGTGTGGTGTCGCTGGGCTGTGCGGGTGTGTACCACGGGGGTGAAAGAAGGGGGGAGAGATGGGGGGTGAGATCAGGGGTGAGATGGGGGGAGAGATGGGGGGGA
>NZ_BMVE01000009.1:202154-299009 GCF_014650555.1 Streptomyces goshikiensis
ATGGGGGGAGGAGGTTCTCGCGTCGCAGCCCTATCGGGCCTGGTCAGGCGCGGAAGTGCAGCCGGTGACTGGCCGGACTTATAGGTAGGGGGTAGGGGGGTGAAGAGAACGGTTGAGGGAGTGCAGCGGCTTGGAAGGGGGCGTGGGGACGGGGGAGAAGACAGGTAGGGGACGGGGGAGAAGGGGATGGGGGAGGGGAGCCGGAGTGAGGGAGGGCGGGGGTTGGGGCTGAGAGGGAATGGTGAGGGGGGTGGGTGAAATGAATGGGTCCGACGCGTACTTCCCCTGAGTTCGGGTGGCAAGAGTGCCGGCCGCGGGGCGGGAGTGGCACTCCGGCGGCGGGATCCGTTGCGCAGCGCTGGCGGAGGGGCAGGTGCGGGCGGAACCTTGTGGCCCTTCGGCGCATCCGTGGTGTGTACGCGGACCGGAGGCGGTGGACACCGATCCCGCGCTCTACCAGCCATGGTGGGGGCTTGGGCGGCGGGCGGCCGGTGAGCGTGATCGAGGGGAAGGCTGCGCACCGGTCCCTCAGAGCCGCACGGTAACCGCCGGCGATGCGTGACCGGACCAAGCCGCAGTGGGATGTGGGACAGGACGCTCGGGCTGTCTTGCAGGCGGGAAGGGATATGACACACGGTGGCTTGGCCGGCCACGGACTCGCTCTCGCCGCGCCTCTGACGGTCCCCAATGCGGCCAGACTCGCACAGCCCGAGTGGTGACTCGCCGGTGACTCTGCAAACCTCCCCGCCCCAAGCCAGAGCGCCCCTCCACCCAGGAACTCACCGGCCGCCGGTGAGTTCACCGGCACTGCTGTGGCCGTCGGTGTCTTGCCTGGTGACCTCACCAGCGCCGGTGCGAACTCACCGGTGACCCGCCGGGTGCCTCGTATGAACTCACCGGTGAGCCCCGAGGGGGTTTGTGCTCGGCCCTGGCGTTGGGGAGGTGTCTCAGGCTTTCAGCGGCTTGACCAGGGTGCGGTAGACCGGTGCGCCGTTCCAGGGACGGGTGTGCCCTGCGGACGTGTAGCGGAGGCGTTCATATCAGGCGGAGGCCGGGGCTTCGGGGCGGACGGTGAGCGTGGTCCGCTTGGCGGTGATTCCGGTGAGGAGGTCGGTTCGCAGCTTGCTTCCGGCACCGTGCCGGCGCTGGCCGGCGAGGGCGGCGATCTCCTGGACGCCGTCCTCGCCCGCCGGGCAGAGCGGGCGCGAGCACAGCAGGAGGAGTACCAGGAGCAGCCGCGCCGCGCGGCCGAGCAGAAGAGGGCCGAGCGCGAGGCCGCCCGCCCTGCCTGCGCCAGTTGTGGGCCGAAGTTCGACGACGATGGAGGGGACAGCCCGACGCTGTGCGAGCCGTGCGAGGCCAAGGCGGTCGCGGCGGCGGCCTGGGCCGAGCGCGACCGCTTGGAGGCGGAGGTCGCCGCGACCGCCGAGAAGGCCGGCGGCTGGCTCTCCCGCTTCCGGGAACGCCGACTGCGGGCCGGCGAACTGATGTGTCCCCCCTTGTGGGGCCGTGCTCGCGCCGCAGGGGCACGGTCGGCCACGGGAGGTCCGTGGTGATCTCGGATCCCGACTGTCGTACATCCTCGGCGTTCACACTGCACGGTGGTCAGGTCACGCATGTCTGCTGCCGGAGGTGGTCTGGCCGCGGCGGATGGATGCGCCGAGGTGATCGGGGGCCGGCTGGAGATTGCGGCCCTCGGGATGGGCCACCGCCAGATCGCCGCCCGTCTGGGCCTGGCCGAGGGAACGGTCCGCGGCTGGCCCCGCCGTTTCCTCCGCAGGTCCGAGGCCGTGCGCCGGTACCTCACTGTGGCCCTGGTCGCGGTCGCGGTCGCGGTCGCGGACGATCCGGTGATGCCCGAGGCGGCAGCCTCGCCGTTGGCGGATGCGGTCACGGTGATCGTGGCCGCCCACCGGGCGGCCGCGGTGACGTGGTTGGCCGTGAACACCGTGTCGCAGTGGGCCTTCGCCGGGCGGGCGATTGGCGGCCGTGTCCTGCGGGCGGAGGAACCGCGGCCGATGCCCGCCTGGGAGAGCGCGGAGCAGTGGTAGTGCAGGGGTCTGGGCCGAGCTGTCCGTCGTGGCTTCGACCCAGACCGATTGGTCATGGCCGGGCGGTGAGGAGGGCAGGGCCGCCTCCGCCATGACCGTCTTCCCGGCGGGTTTCGTGGCTTACTGGCTGTCGACGGCTTCGGTCACACGCCGCCAGCTGTCCAGGTCTTCGATCCGTGCCTCCAAAGCGGGGCGCATGCCCGTCGCGCTGGAGGTGCCAAGGGCCAAGCGCAGCGGGGGGTTGGGGTTGTCGACTGCGGTCCGGATGCCTGCGGCGATCCGTGCCGCGCAGGAGAACGCGGACGCCGGCAGCTCTCCGATGCCCTTGTGGACCTCGCGGACGGTCTGGTCGTAGTCGCCCAGGCCGGATGCGACATCGAGGTTGGCAAGGAAGGGGGTCGCGGTCAGCCCGGGCTGGATGATCGTGACCTTGATGCCGAGCGGTGCGACCTCGGCCGCGAGCGCGTCCGATAGCCCCTCGACCGCGTACTTGGTGGCGGCCAGCAGGCCCACGCCGGGATGGGCGGACTGACCGTAGACCGACGAGCCCTGGAGGATGTGCCCGGATCGCTGGGCGCGGAGCACCGGCAGCGTTGCGCGGAGCACGTTGAGCACTCCGAAGACATTGGTGTCGAACACGGCGCGGGCCTGTGTGTCGGAGGCCTCCTCAACGGCTCCGAACAGTCCATATCCCGCATTGTTGGCCACCACGTCGATACGGCCGAAGCGTGCGAGCGTGCCTTCCACCGCGTCCCGGACGGCTTGCTCGTCACGTACGTCCGCCTGGATGAGAAGCAGGCGCTCACCGTGCGCTTCAGCCAGTTCGTCCAGGGAGGAGGTGTCACGGGCGAGAGCCGAGACGGCGTCGCCGTTCTCCAGTGCCTGGAGCGTCAGTTCGCGGCCGATGCCGGACGTCGCGCCAGTGATCAGCCACGTGCGGAGGAGGGTCTGAGAGGTGGATGCTCGATTCATGTTGCGACCGTAAGCCGTTAGCTCGCAACGAGTCAACCTAGATCGACTCGAATGTTGCTCACTAGTCGGAGTAGTACCGCTCACGCTGATGTACCGTAAGGGGATGATCACTGCGGCAGCCGGATCCCCCAAACCCAGCCCACGCACCGTCACGCCGACGGTGGAGACCGTTCTCGCGTTCGTGAACACGCGCGCGGACGGATCGGGTAGCCGAGAGCTGTTCGGGGACGGCGACTCGTTCGCGGCGTGGCTGGCGGAGCGCGACGAGTTCGGTGGCGAAACCGTGGTGACCGACGCTGACGCCGCGGTCGCCCGCGAGCTGCGTGACGCCCTGGTGACTGTGCTGCTCGCGCACTCGGGCGACGAGGAAAGCCTGGGTGAACCGCTGCTGCGGGCCGAGCGGCACCTGCGACGCGTGGGTGCGCTGTACCCGCTGGCGACGGTGGTCACGGCCAGCGGTGTAGAACTGGCCTCCCCACAGTCGGGGGTGCCACGCGTGTTCGGAACCGTACTGGCTGCGGTGACGACGTTTGCGCAGAGCAGCGACTGGGGGCGCATCAAGGCGTGCCGGAACCCCCCATGCCATTTCGGTTTCTTCGACCGCACCCGCAATGGGGGAGGGCTGTACTGCAGTACAGGCTGCGGCTCTCAGGTGTCCATGCGCAAACACCGCCAGCGGCAGCGCCGTGGCGGTGGTGCGCCCTCCGAGGCATGAGACCGCCCTGCCAATGAGAAGAGCAATCGTCCCCACCGGGAAACGCACATGCCAGAACCCTGCCCTGGCCAGCATCCAGCGGGCACTTGCCGAACGCGAGAAGCGCCAGGCGTCCCCCGAAGCCGTCGACGGACAGGCCCTACAAAGGCGAGGCCAGGCGGACTCCAGCGCCGCCCTGCGCTGCTGATACGGGCACAGGGCCGTGTCGGTCCCTGACAGCCGCAGCAGATCGAACGCGACGAAGTGAGCCGGCCACGCGCCCGCAGCCCGGGCCGCACTGGCCCCGCGCCGGGCGAGCCGCTCGGTGGGGCAGGACACCGTCCGGGCCCGGCAGGCAGCACTCTCTGCCCGAGGGCGTGCGGTCTTGGGCCTTGCGCTCCACCCGGAGTGCTGGACCATGGCTTCCTGCGTGGTCGATGGCGTGCTGCCGTCGACGGAGGCGAGGGAGGGTGTGGGAAGACCGTGATGGAGCCCTGCAAAACCGCGGCCTCGACACGCACAGCACTCGAAGAGCACAACGGAGGATCCTGTGAACAAGACCGATCTGATGGCGAAGGCGCCCTCGATCGCGGCCTCCATGGCAGCCAACGCCCTGAGCCCCGGCGTCCAGCTACCCCAGACCCGCTACCGGGCCGCACTCGTCTCCAGCTGGGACATCCCGGCCGGAGCGTCGGTACTGGAAGTCGGCTGCGGACAGGGCGACATGACGGCCGTCCTCGCCGAGGCCGTTGGCCCACAGGGCCGGGTGGTCGCCGTCGACATTGCGGATCCGTCGTACGGGGCCCCGGTCACTCTGGGGCAGTCGGCGGACCACCTCAAAGCAACGCCGCTGGGCTCCCGCATCGACTTCCGCTTCGGCCTGGACGTCCTCGACGAGGCGGTCACCTTCCCCGACAACGGGTTCGACTACGTGGTCCTCGCCCACTGCTCCTGGTACTTCGCCTCTCTGGACCCGCTGCGGGAGACCCTCGCCCGGGTTCGCCGCTGGGCCAGGAACCTGTGCTTCGCCGAGTGGGACCTCGAACCCCGATCGGCCGACCAGCTGCCCCACCTTCTGGCCGTCCTGATCCAAGGCCAGATAGAGGTGAGCGGGTCTCGGGGCGAAGGCAACGTACGCACGCCGTTCTCGCGGGAAAGCCTGCTCCGGGTCCTCCCGGCGACAGGTTGGCACCCCGCCCCGGGACAGGCCGTGGACACAACCGCCCTACAGGACGGCGACTGGGAGGTGGATGCCTGCGCGACACTGCTCGACAGCGTCGACCGGATGGCCGAGCTCCCGAAGACGGTACGGGACCTGGTGCTGAGCCAGGCGGATGTGCTTCGGTCGCTGGCGAAGGAGCGCGGTAACACGCCCTTGCCGGCCTACTCGCTGACCGCCCGCTGAGCGCAACGGAACAACGGAACGCCGGTCCGGAGCCGCGACCGCCAGTCTGGCACGGCCGCACTCCCGGCCACCGGGGGAGCATCCTGGAAGGATGCGCACGAAGGATGTACGGGTCGGCCAGACCTGACCGCTGCGACGTGCCCCGCTCGCTGCCGCTCGACCGATTCCGCCGGAGAGTCCAGCCGCCCGCCCCGCCCGCCAAGTCTGCGCCGGCTGCGGGACGAAGTCCGACAACGACCGATGGCCGAACGCCGCAGCCAGCCGGGAGCCGGGCCACCGGTGGCACCCGACGCTGCGCGAGACGTGCGAGGAGAGGGCGGTCGCGGCAGCGGACCAGGCCGAGCGCGACCGCTCAGAGGCGGCGGCCGCAGCGACCGCTGAGAACGCCCGCGGCTGACGGTCGCGCTTCCGCCGCGGGGTAAGCCTGCGGCTGGCGGCGTTGGGCCCTGCGCCGCGTCTGAGGTCAGGGCGAGGGGGTGGGGCCCGGTACCGGGGTATCGGCGGACCAGAAGTCGGAGCGGACGTTCGGGGTGGGGATGTCGCCTTCGTAGGTGCGGCCGTTCGCCACCTTCGTGGGCGCGGCCACCTTCGACTCGTGCACGCAGGGGCTGGTGACTTCGAAGAAGGCCTGCCCAGCGTGACCGAACATGACCATGATGCCGAAGCCGTCCGGGGACGTGGCGACGATCTCCGGCATGTCCTTGTCCGGATTCACTGTCTTGATCCGGTAGCCGCTCGCCTTCCAGAAGTTCTCGACCACACCGAGGAAGTTGCCGCGGCGCTGCTCGGAGACGACCGTCATCACGGTCCAGTAGCGGGTTACGTCGCAGCTGCCGGTCGTCGTCGTGTCATGGACCCATTCGATCTCCGGCTTGATCGCCCCGACCGTCGCGTAGAGCATCGCGTCGGCGCGCTCCGCCGCTCCCTGCATGTCCATGCCCGCAACTGCCTCTTTCCCGTTCTTGGTGTCGCCCAACAGCCCGCACCCGGCGAGCAGCGCGCCGGCCACGGCCATCGCACAGGCCAGGCGAACGGTCCGTGTGGTGCGCTTCATCGGTATTCCTCCCTGACGATCTTCTCAGGATGTCCGGCGACGATCCTGGCGATGTTGTTCGCCGAGGTTTGGTCCTTCTCCGGAGTGAAGTATTGGGAGTGGGCGTCGAACCCTCCGCCGTCGAATATCATCCTGGGCCCGTCGTCGACCAGGAAACGCTGTGCCCCGAAGGCCTTGCTCGCGGGGTCCTTGCCGAAGTACACGTCGTCGTTGTCGATGTCGAAGAGGTCGCGTCCGACCCGGACGCCCACCGGGCCTCCCAGCACCCAGCCGAGCGCCGCCTCGCTCTTCGAGGGCAGGTGGGTGACCGGGTCGTTGTCGGCTGCGCCGACGAACACATGGTTCTTGCCCACGCCGAGCTCCGTCGCCTTCTGTGCGTCCACGCCGGGGCTGCCGAGCAGGATCACGTCGTCCACGCCAGGGATCCCGCCGGACTGCTTGGCGGCCGTGCCCACGGTGAGCGAGCCGTAGGAATGCCCGATCGCCGTCACGTGCGGGTCCTTGTTCTCGTTCGTCGCCGAGATGCCCGCCATGAACTGGTTGTACGCCGGGGCGCCCCGCTGCGCATCGCCCTTCGACATCACGTCCACGTTCTGCGGGGCGTCGTAGCCCAACCAGACGATCGAGGCACTGGACGGGTCCACGCGCCGGGCACCGATGGCGGTGTCCTGGGCCCGCTTCATCGTGCCCGTGACGAACTCGTCGTTGAGCTTGGTACTGAGACCGGGGACGTAGGCCGAGACGTTCTTGGAGGTGTCGGGGTTGCCATAGGAGACGATCGCGCGTCCGTTGCCCTCGTCTCCGATGCCCAGGAGGAACATGGGCGGGCGACTCGGCTCGCCCAGCTTGTCCTGGATCATGCGGAGGGCATCGACCTTGGTCTTCGCGTCATCGCCGCCCTGGTGCGCCAAGCTGTCGATGAGGACCGGCAGGTAGTTGCGGTTCGCCTCGTCGCGGGAGACCGCCGGTATGCCGTCCAGGCCGCCGATCAGGTCCGGTGCGATCTCCAGGTACTCCTGGCGCTGTTCATCGGTCAGGCCGTCCCACCACTGCTTTCGCTCGGCGGGGCTTTCGTCCTGCGGGATGCCTTTGCCGAGGTACGTGGCGGCGGCGGAACGGACGTCGGAGGTGTCCCGGAAGACGTCCTTCAGCGTGGCCTCGGTGACATCAAGGCCCTTCTCCGCCTTCAGACCGCCGAGGGTCTTGGCGTACCGGGCGTCTATCTCATGGGCGGACCGCATGGCCCGGGCTATGCGGTCGGCCACCTCCTGTGCCTTGGCCGCGTTCGGGTTCAGTGGCTTGAAGCCCGAGTAGCCAGGGTAGAGAGGCGACTGCCCCTGCGCGCCGAGGCCGGGCGGTTCCAGCGCGAGGCGGGAGCTGCCCTGGACCTTGCTGCCCGGGGCCTGTTTCTTCGCACCGGTCAGGTCCTCGACCTCGGTGGCCGGGTAGCTGACCGAACCGTCCTCGTGGACGCTGAAGTTCAGGGCGGCGGCATCCGCGAGGGCCTGCTTCAACTGGTTCTGGGGCTCCGCGAGATCGCCGGCGAGCCCGTTGAGGACGGTACGTATGAGCCCGCATTCGGTGTGCAGGTACTGGAAGTTGCGGCTCAGACGCTGAAGCTTGCCCAGGGCCGCCGCCGCTGATTCGCTCTTCTGGGTCTCGCGGAGCTTCGCGGACATTGCGCTGTCAACCCGGGCCCGGTCGGAGTCCGAGCGGTTCGAGACCTCGTGCCACTTGTCTCCCGCTTCCGTGAACTCGGAGGTCTTGAGGTCGCGCAGCTGCTGCCAGGTGAGGGTGCTGGTCATCGCTGCCCATCAGCCTTGGCGCCGCCGTTGACGCCCTTGAAGGACGTCTCGATGGCGGTGTCCGTCTCACCCATCTCCTTGGCGACCGTCAGCAAGGTCCCCTTGAGCTGCTTGCACTCGTCCCGCACCGCCTGAAGGCGTTCATCCCAGGACGTCAGCACGCTCTTGAGGGCGGCGACGGAGCTGAGACCCGCGGCTCCCGTCTCGATGCCCTCGTGGCCAGGGCCGAGCGAAGAGCGGCTGGTCTCCGTGCTGGTGTGTAGGTCGCCGGCGGTGCTGGAGGCGCTGGTCCAGGGGCCGTGGCTGTGTTCGAGGCCTCCGGCCCCGCCCCCGCCGCTCCCGGAGTCAGGGGCCGCTGAGGCGAGCCTCATCGCGGGCCCGCCGTCAGCCGGTCCGAACAGCTCCTGCCAGCGCTCCGAATAGGACACGCTTTCCCCCGTCTACGTCTGACTTCCGCTTCCGCGCCCAGAGAGACTAACCCAGGTGCCGCACGAGCAGCGGCGATGCCCACCGCATCCCGATCTCGGACAGCTGCTCCACCCGCTCCGAGGACAGCGCGGCGGCCCTGCTCCGCTGGTCGTTGACCCCTGCCCCAGACGAAACCGGAGCTCCCCCCGTCCTCGGAGAGCACGGTCTCGACGTGCTTGCGGGGCACCGTCAGGTGGCCCTCGCGCTCGAAGAACTGCCCGGCGGCCGCGAGGTTGGCGATCCACTTGTCGGCCTGCGTGGGGCGCGGCTTCGACTCCTCGTCCTCGGTGGCGGGTTCGATCCCGAGGACCGGCTCGCACATCCACTGCTGCACCCCGATGTACTTCGCCCCCAGCAGCGCCCAGGGCAAGACCGGCCCGGCCCTCCCAGAGCAGGCCGTCCCGCAGCACCGGCCGCCGGCCTTCTCACCGAGACCCGGAGCAACAGCGTCCTCACTTCCACACCCACCGACGGGCCGGCGGACGAGCCGGCCGCCGACGTCTGGAGCCTGACCCCGCCGGCTGACCCCCACCCCGGCTTCGGCACCGCCACCCCGCCGACTCCGGTCCCGGCCCCGCCGACCGGCCGACCACGACCCTCGGCTGACCGCTAGCGCAGTTCCTGTCCCGCCGCCCAGCCCGGAGCGTCGAGGTTGATGGGCGAGTCGCCGACGAATTGGGCGAGCTGCCTTTCCAGCTCGGCGAGTTCGGCGGCGCCCAGACGCACTTCCCAGCGGGCCCGCACCTCGTCGAAGATCGCCGTGCTCTCGGTGATCAGCCCGATCCCGTGATCGGTGATCCGGATGTTCTTGCGGCGGATGTCGGCGGGGTCGGTCTCGGTGGTGACGTACCCGCGTTCGACGAGCGCGGCGATCGTCTTCGCCGCGGCCTGCTTGGTGATGGCGAGTCTGCGGGCCAAGTCCGAGGCGCTGTCGGCGCCGGCTCGGATGGCCCGGATCGCGTACTCGTGCGACGGCCGGGCGTCGGGGTATCCCCGGGTCGCCAGCTCCCGGACCACTTCGTCCACCAGATTGCGATAGCTGCCCAGGAGCAGCAGGGCGAGATCGGCGCCGGATCGTGAGGACATGACCACAGTCTAGATCTTCCCTTGACTGGACAACCAGGTTGACCAACACTGTAGTCAACCTGGTTGTCTATCTTGGGAGTCATCGCATGACCAGCTCTTTCGTGACGGCCTCGCCCGCCGTGGCGGGCGTCACGCACCACACCGCCGAGGTCAACGGCACCACGTTGCACTACGTCTCGGCGGGCGACACCGGCTCCCCGATCCTGCTGGTGCACGGGTGGCCGGAGTCCTGGTGGGCCTTCCGCGACGTCATCCCGCTGCTCGCCGCCACCCACCGGGTGTTCGCCGTCGACCTGCGCGGCTTCGGCGACTCCGGCATCGCCGACGGCGACCACGACTTGGCCACCATGGCGGAGGACCTGCACCGGCTGGTCGCCCACCTCGGCGTCGGGCCCGTGCACGTGACCTGCCAGGACATCAGCGGCGGGCCGGTCTTCGCGTTCGCGGCCACGCACCCCGGCGACGTCCTCAGCTTCACCGGCGTCGAGACCACCCTTCCGGGATACGGCTGGGAGATGCTGGCCGACGTGAGGAAGGGCGGCTCCTGGCACGTGGGATTCCTGGCCGCCCCGGGAATTCCGGAGCTGTTCCTGGCCGGCCGCGAGCGAGTGATGCTCGACTGGGCCGTCTCGGTGATGACGATGGTGCCGGGCGGGATCACCGAGGCCGACCTCGACGAGTTCGCCCGCACCTACGCGCGGCCGGGCGGCTGGCGCGGCACCGAGGGGCTCTACCGTTCCTCCCTGACCGGCGGCGACCGGATGCGGGCACTGGCCGAGTCACGGCCGCTGACCGTTCCCGTGCTCGCCGTCGACGGCATCAACTCCCCCTTCACCGAGCGGACGATGCGCCAGGTCGCCGGCGACGTCACCGCGGTCACGATCCCGGACGTCGGGCATTTCGTCGCGCAGGAGGCGCCCGCCGCCTTCGCCACCGCGGTCGGTGACTTCGTCGACCGCGTCGACCGGAACCGCTGACGCGGTCCCCCGAGCCGGGGCGGCGCCGTTGCCTCCCGGATTCGTGCTGCCGAGGCGGGCAACTCCCGCGCCGACACCGCGTTTTTCAACCGCGGATACGCCGTCCGCTCGATCGACGCCACGAAACAACCCCCCGACCACCAGCCGGACCACGGCCCTTGCGCGGCGACGTCGCTAACGAACATCAATACGACAGGAAAATCCCCAGCTCAGCGCGGTCGCCAGAGTGTCCAGATCGCGGCCCACCGTGCCTCCAGGGCTGCCGGGTGTGAGGGGGTGCCAGGCAGTGCGCGGTGACAGGCAAGGGGACTGCCGCGTCTGCCGCGGATTCCCATGTGCCGGGGGGAGGTGGGTGCAGCGCGTCGTGGCACCCACCTCCCGGCTGGGTCACTTGCCGGCGGATCCGTTCCAGTCCACGAGCTGGACGATGACCCCGTTGGGGTCGGTGACCTGGAAGGCACGCTCGCCCCAGGGCTCTTCGCGCAACGGCATGGTGATGGCGACGCCTTCGGCGGTCAGGCGGGCCAGTTCGGCCTCGAGGCTGTCCACGACGAAGGCGAGGATCACGCCGTCGGCGTGGTCGTCGCGCTGGTCGTCCGGCAGAGAGCTCAGGCCGCGACGCAGGAAGATGACGTTCATGCCGGCATCCTCGCGGGTCAACGACACGAAGCCGTCCGCGGCCATCTCCTCCCGGAACCCGAAGTGACTGCTCAGGAAGGTGCCGGACGCGGCGACGTCTTCAACGTTGAGCGAAACGGCCGAAGCGGTGATCTTCATGGGGAACTCCAAGGGGCAGGAGAGCCAGATTATCCTGTACGCAGTACACTGTACTGCGTACAGGATAAAAGCGCGAGAGGATGCTCCCATGCCCACTCAACGCAGCAGCGCCGGCGACCCCGCTCGCACCCTCAAGCTGCTTTGGCGCGAGCCCGGAGACCCCGCGGACGCCCGGCGCGGCCCGCGCCAGGGTCTGAGTGTCGAGCGGGTCGTCGCGGCCGCGATCGACTTGGCGGACGCCGACGGCCTGGGAGCTGTCACGATGCGCCAGGTCGCCCAGATCCTCGGAGTGGTGCCGATGTCGCTCTACACCTATGTGCCCGGCAAGGCGGAACTGCTCGACCTGATGCTCGACACGGTCTACGGCCAGATGCCCCGTAGTGAGCTGTCCGGAAGGCCCTGGCGCGAGCGACTCACGGCCGTCGCCCAAGAAAACCGGCAGATGTTTGACCTTCACCCCTGGATCGCCGAGGTCGCTACCAGCCGTCCCCCGCTCGGCCCTGGCCTCATGGCCAAGTACGAGCACGAGCTGGGGGCGTTCGAAGGTCTCGGGCTCGACGACGTCGAGATGGACGCAGCCCTGACGTTCCTGCTCGGCTTCGTCCACGCCGCCGCGCGCTCAGCGGCCGAGGCGGCCGCCATCCGCCAGGACAGCGCCATGAGCGAGGAGCAATGGTGGGCCGCCAACGCCCCCCTGCTCACCCGCGTCTTCGACCCGGACAAGTACCCCACCGCCGCCCGCGTGGGCGCCGCCGCGGGCGCCGCCCACGGAGCGGCCTACAGCCCCGACCACGCCTACCACTTCGGCCTGCAACGCGTTCTCGACGGCCTCGGCACCCTCATCGAAGCCCACAGCGCCCCACCGCTCCCACTGTCACGCGAGGTCAATCCGAAGCGCTCATCCGCCAGATAGTCCCCCAACGCACAGCTCACCACCGGATGACCGCGTGCCAAGCCCCCTACTACCGACGGCCGCAGCCCGCGGCCAGCGACTCCTGGACCCACGCCGCCCAGGCACGCATCCACCACGGCAAAGCCGAGGAAATCCAGCTCGACGCGTGCGGTGAGACCCGCGACGCCACCAGCGCATTCGGCACCGCCTTCCGCCACGTACCGACCCGGGCCCAGGGGCCATCCGCGTGCACGGGGAGCAGTCTCGGCGGTCTGCCTCAGGTCACCCGGCTCCACTTCCAGCGACCTACAGTCACCGGCAAGTTCGAGACGGTACAGCCTGCTAGGCAGAGTGCCAGCCACTGGATCCGGCAATCCCATCCGTACACGGGTCAATTCTGGCCAGCGTCGGCCACGCCCGCCGCGTCGGCTGCCGCACCGGCGCTTCCACCCCCTTCATCCCCGTCAGCTCGAATCGCTGGCCGGGGCCCACTCGGCGGTGATGGGCGCGGAGCAGCAGGGCGCCGCCGCCGGGCGATCGCCCAGGAACTGAAGTGGGTCACCACAAACCTGCACAGGTCACGCCGCGGGGCCTGCCCCGGGCTCACGTCCCGAGCGTCCTGGTAATCGGCCGCCGCCCGAGCATGCGCCGCTGCGCCCGATAACTCCCGGCCGGCATCAGCAACAGGCCTACATACTGCGACTGTTCGCAGAAGTGCTGCTCACAAACCCAAGGAGAGAACACGCTGATGGCCACCCCAGAGCCGCCCCCGGAGCCGGTGATTTCCTCGATCAGCAGTTTCGAATGGTCGAGCGAGAAGTCAGTGGCCTACGAGGCCGCGATCGAGGCGATCAACGGAGCGGTCGGCGCGTACACCGCACAGATCAACTCCGAGAACCGCAAGCCGGCCCCGGACGAGGCGCTGATCGCCGGCTGGCGTGAGCAACGTGGGCAGTGCGCCCGGGCCCGGGCGGAACTCAATCCTTCCGACCACACGCAGATCGCCGAGGCCCGCCGTCACTACGCGGCCGTCGCCCGTCAGCTGATGGAACGCTCGTGACGGATCCGGATCCGGATCCGGATCCGGATCCGGATCCGGAAGCGGAAGCGGCCCGGTACCTGTTGAGTGCGCCGGTGGCCGGACAGGCGGGAAGATCCCAGCCCGCCTGCGGGCGGGAACCCGTGCCGAGGTCAGCGGATCTGGGGGCGCCGATGCCCCCTCTGGGCACGGTCGTCCTGTCAGTGTCTGTCCCTAGGGTGTGGGTCATGAGCATGATCGGGCGGTACCTCCGCCTCACCCGGGACGAATTCGAGCGCGCTTGCCAGGACCCGCGCTGGGCGGCCGAGCACGCCCGAGCGCTGTACGACCGCGACGACGCGGCCGCCACTGCGCGGGTGCTTGAGACCGACAAGGCCTGGCATGCCCTCGATTTCCTGCTGAACCGGCGCGGCTTCCCGGTGGACGTGGTCTACGGAGAGGCGGACATGCCCTGGCCGGAAGGCGAGGACTGGGGCTATGGCCCGCCCCGGATCCTGACCGCGGACCGGGTGCGCGCTGCCGTCGACGCCCTGGATGACCATGCTCCAGACATCCTGGCGGAAGGCGTCACCCCGACGGATCTGGCTGCCGCGAACATCTACCCGACGGCCATCTGGGAGCGCGGCGAGGAAGCGGACTGGGTCGCAGCGCACTGGGCGGACCTCGCGAAGTACCTGCGCGCTGCGGCCAGAGAGGGAGACGCGGTGCTCCTGTGGATTACCTGAACCAGACTGACCTGCCTCCTCCCGTCAGAGCGGTTGCCCGCCCCTTCCCCTGGCCCGAAGCCGCGCTTGACTCCCGCCCCGGGCACCAGGGTGCGCCCGGGGTCCGGCCGTTCGAAGCAGCCTTCATGAGGTTCCTGATCCCGGATGACCACGGAACCGTCCTCGCCTCCCTCGACGCGTCCCCGAACCCTGGTCCGCCATAGGGCTGACCCGCCGCTAGGCCCAGGACTGCCGGCTCATCGCGGAGATCGTGGATGTCACGGACTGCGACGTCGCGGGAACCGTGCCGCAGCGTGCTGTCTTCCTGCGCCACGTCCACGGCGAGCCACTGTTGTCGATCCGTTGGGCGGGCCGGATTCGCCTTCGTCGCCACCGGAAGCGCCCTTGTCCTTGCCCTGACCGTGGCGGCCCCCGCGTCGGGCTCCCATGGCGGTGACCGTCATCCTGGGAGAGCCTCTCCTGACGGCCCCGAGGGTCTCCATCAAGGACCCGGTGGACAACCACTGTTACACCGTCAAGGAAGTCTTCCCCGATGCCCCCGAGGGGAGCACGTTCAGCTCCGTCGGCAACCACGCCACGACGCCCATCAACGCCTAACCATCGCCCGCTACGGCCGCGTCGACCTGCTCTGCATGCCCTCCTCCGGCTGGACCAACCCTCACCGACCCCCGGCCCTGCGCGGCCATCGCCGACCGTCTCACCTTCGGCGGCACCATCATCGAGACCGGCCGGTACCGACTCCTACCGGCTCGCCACCACCCGCGCCCGCGCCGGACAACAGCCGGCCGCGAGCTGACCTGGGCGCACGAGGCTTCGTGAGCATCCTCAGTGCTCACGGCTTCTTGACCACCACCAGCCGCCCACCGTGCAGGCGTTCATCGGCCCAGGATTCGGCAGGGTACGACGCTCGAACTCATCATCGATGCGGGCAATCAGCCGGCCGAGGTCGCGCCGGGCACCGTCAGGGAGGTGAAGCATGACCTCTTCCAGATCATCGCGGGCGTACTCCACCTCCAGTCCGGGCTGCCAGACCGGGGATGCGTTCAAATAGCGGCCGGGTTGCCCGAACGCCGACTCGAAACGGGCGAGCGTGTCAGCAACTACGCCAGGCCACATCCGCTCATCCTCGACGCGGCGGACAGCGGCACGAGTCCGCGCGGAAACGCCCCGGATCTGCCGAACTACAACGTGTCTGCGAGGCCGCCACCGCTCAGCACGGACGGCCTTCGGGCGCCTACGCGGCATCGCCCTTTCTGATCAACATGCCGTCATCCTGCCACGAGCACAGCCGGCTCCGCACGCACGATCGAGCCCCGCCTTCCGAGGGTGTTCCTACTTCTCACCAACATTCACGCGCTTTTCGATCCCTGCGTGATGCCGAAATCCACCGACAAGTGCTCTCGCTCCGTTCTCACTTACCTGCCGTCTCATAGGCCGCGATGTCGATCCCGTCAAGGTGGGGTGTGTCCATGGCCTCCAAGACTCCTGGTAGGGGTGAGCCGCACGCGCGTCGACAGGGCCCAGCGCGGCGCGCGACTTTACCGAGAGTCAGGACAGGGGCAGCTGCATGAGGGTCAGGTCGAGCCATCGGCCGAACTTGGTGCCGGCCTCCGGCACCGTGCCGACGAGGCGGAATCCGTACCGTTTGTGCAGCCGGATGGACGCGGTGTTCTCGGCTTCGATGCCGGCGACCATGACGTGGTGGCCGGCATCACGCGCCGAGGAGATGAGCTCGGCCAGCAGCGCGGAGCCGATGCCGAGTCCGTACATGTCGTCGCGGACGTAGACCGAGTCCTCCACCGTGTGGCGGTACCCGTCCTTCTCCCGCCACGGACCGTAGACCCCGAACCCGGCCGTCTCACCCTCCACCTCCGCCACGAACGCCGAGCCCCGCTCCAGATGGGCGGCGAGCCAGGCCGCCGCTTCGGCCGGCGACTGGAGGGTCTGTGTCCACAGGGCCGTCGAATGCTCGATCGCATGGTTGCGAATGGCCCGGATGGTTTCCACGTTACCGGACAGGGCCCGGCGTACGGTCACAGGCCGGCTTCTCTCGTATATTGGATTCATGTCCAACATAGTAGATCCTCTGGTGGTCCGGATCGCGGCCCGCGTCCGCACCGAGCGGGAGCGCCGCCGGTGGACCCTGGCCCAGCTCGCGGACGCCTCCGGCGTCTCCCAGGCCATGATCAGCCGGATCGAGCGGGGCGAGAGCAGCCCCACCGCCGTCGTCCTCGGCAAGCTGTCCGCCGCCTTCCAGCTCAGCATCGCCTCCTTGTTCACCCTGGCGGAGGAAACCCAGGACGACGACACGACAGGAGTCGCAGGAGTGGAGCGCCGGGCCGACGCGGCCGAATGGCGCGACCCGGCGACCGGCTACCGGCGCCGCCAGATCACCGGCCCGCAGTTCCCCGCGGAGATCGCCGAGATCCACCTGCCTGCGGGAGCTCGCGTGCCCTATCCGGCCGCAGCCTTCGCCTTCGTGCGACAGGTCGTCTGGGTCCTCGGCGGCCACCTGACCTTTCACGACGGGGACATGGTCCACGAGCTCGACGAGGGCGACACCGTCGAGCTCGGCGAGCCCACCGAGCGCGTCTTCGTCAACACCACCGACACCCACTGCCGCTACGCCATCATCCTCGCTCGCGGCACCCGGCCATGAACTCCCTCTTCCACGGGGCGCCGCGTTCCTCCTCGCCGCGATAGCCGGCTCACGCCACCTACCCGCTCCCGTACCACCCGAGCTGCCCGACGGTCCCGAGGCGGTCCGTCGAACGGGTTGCCAACCGGAGCGCCGACTTCCCATCGAAATCCGGGGAGAGCCGGCTTCCCGGGAATCGGTGCTGGAGGTGCGTCGGACCATACCGTCGGTCATCGCCTGCCCACTGTGCCGGCCCGACAGTGAGCTCGGCCTTCTCGACGGGTAACCGCAACGGCCCCGGGGGCTTCGGTCATCGGAGGCGGGCATCAGGGCACCACTCCCGTTCGGAAGCTGCGAACAGCCAGCCTCGGCGGCGCAGGGCGGCGATGTCCCACAGCCGGGTGCCGGTGGTCGTGGGGAGAGCGGCTCCAAGACACAGCAACGGGGCGGGCCGGCAGCATGTGGCTGCCGGCCCGCCCGGGGCACCCGTGTCCGCGTATGCGTTAGCCGCCGTAGTAGCCGCCGACCTGGTTGTGGTATTCGGCGTTGCCGAGGTGCTTGTCCTTGTCGAACTCGGGAGCGTTCTTGATCTGCTCCTTCGTCCGGTCCACGAAGATCTTCTTGTCGTCGGGGTCAACGCGGCTGACCGTGCCGGCCGGCAGGAGTACTTCCTTGCCGAAGATCCACGGCCCGGTGTCGACCACGATGTACGCGGAGCCGACCTCGTCGGAGTGCTTGTCGACCTTGCCGATGGAGCCGTCTGTCGCCTCGACCTTGTACCCGGTCAGATCCGCACCCGCCAGATGGCCGGACGTCTCACGGTAACCCCATACATTTGCAGTCATGCGAAAACAACTCCTCCGGTAAAGCAGGAACGCAGTGGGAATTCAGGCTCCCCGCTGCTCTTCCGTTCTTCCGTATTGCTTACATGGTGGAACTTGCGTTCCGTTCTGACCTCCGCATGCCCCCCGTTTGTGCCGCTACACACCCGAGATCAGATTCGGGCCGAGGCGGCCGCCGATCTTTGGAGGTGAGCAGGTCCCCTGCTGCGTCACGGCAGCCGCCCCGGCACCCTACGGGTACCCCAGGTAGCCGAATTCACCCGGAAAACGCAACATGACGGTGGCCTGCCACCCCCTCGACCGGGGGTGGCAGGCCACCGTCATGCCTTGCCTGAGCTGTGTCAGGACCGGCTGTCTACCAGCGGTACCAGCGGCCGCTCCCGCCCTTGGGCCGGGCGACGAATCCGATGAGCCACAGAATCAGGACCGCGATAGCGACCCACCACAGAATTTTTACCGCGAAACCCGCGCCGAAAAGGATCAGAGCCAGCAGAAGAACGAGAAGCAGGGGAACCATAGTTATCAACCTCCGAAGCACCATCTGCCCGACCGCGTTCGGAACATGCGCATGGACTTTAGGTGTTTCTTATCGGTGCAGGCGGGCAGTAGTGCTGGCCGCTTCTATGGCCGGGGACTGGAATCACTGGTGGGGCCTCAGTCCCACGGACAGAGCGCCGGGGTATCTGATTCCGGAAGCTTTACGAGGACAGCAGAGGTGCGCTGGGCGAAGGTGGTGGTGGCGAGGCCGGGGTGTTCCCGGCTGAGGGCCGTGGCGACAGGCGGTGGTGCAGGCGGGCCGGCAACGGTCACCTGCGCGGCGGGGAACGATCTCAAGAGCGCGCCACCCAGCCGATCAGCCACACTCAAGCCCCCGTGGCGCATCCAACCGGCTAGCCCGCAGGCCAGTGCGGGTTCGGCATGCCGTCATCGCTCATGTGCGCCCGCTGCCAGATCGCTTTCCAGCTGAACGAGGTCTCCGGGACGAACCGGTGCCGCTGCCCACACGGACATGGCGCCAGTACCCACGCGCACCCACGGCACAGTTCCACCCAGCCGTGCCCGGTCGAGTTTGACACCAGCGGTCTCTCGTCCCCGCAGGCTGGGCAGCCGGGGAGGTCGGCGCCGTCCAGAATCGCGTTCTGTCGCCGGACGTACTCGGGCAGCCGCAGCGACGGATGGCGAACCGGGTCTTCGTACCAGGCGCGGTTCGGGCCCTCCCACCAACTCCGCAGCCACCACGGTCGCGGGCTCACCGCAGCCCGCCGCCCGGCCCGCTTCTCCGCCCGGCGTTGCGCGGCGTACTCCTCCGCCCGCGCGAGCCACAGCACCCGCGCCTCATACAGTTCCTCCACCGCCCGCACCAGCGCGTCCGGGTCCGCCTCCAGCCGCCGGGGGATCGCGGCGCTGAGCGTGAGGTGGTGGTACGTCGCCCGGAGGCCGTACGGAGCAAAGAGGGTGATGCAGGTCCGCAGCGCACTGTGTCGGCGCCGGAGGGTAAGGCGGGCGTCGTGCACTCGCGCTCGGTGGGTCAGGAAACTGGTCATTGTGCGGGCGCCAGGTCCAGCGCCCGTGCCAGCGCGCCAGTGACGGCGGCAGCGTGTGCCGGCAGATGGCGTTCAGCCCTGGTCCCGGCCAGGCTGAGGAAGCCCTGCAAATCCTGCTGGGCGCCCGCGACGAGCCTGCGTACCTGGTCTGCCGGCAGCTCGATCACCGGGCTGTCGTCCGCCCCATGGGCGTCGAGCGTCAGCCGGACGATGCCGCCAACGGGTTCGGCCACCGAGGACGGATCGTGGCCGAAGTAGGCGCAGCCGGTACCGTCGAGCACGTCCAGCCAGTCCCGCCAGGTCTCCAGGCCGTTGCAGCAGCCCGGCTCGACGAAGACGGTGTCGACCGTGCCGACCTCCGCAGGGGTGAGCTCCCCGTTCAGCACGAGGTAGCCGTATGACTCGTGCTCGCCAACCGGCCAGAGCGCGAAGCCGTCGGCAGCGGAGATCTCCAGAACGGGTTGCATCACCATCACATGGGGATGATGCCGGACCCACTGCTACACCGCCACGGGCTTTCAGCTACCGCATCGGGCTCGGAGCGGACCCGCTACCTGGGCAGTTTCGCGGTGCGCTCCGGGCAGGCGGCGCCGACACCGCGCATGGCGGTCTGCGCGGTGATCCCGCAAAGCCGCATCGGCTTGAAGGGATCACCGGCGGCAAACGCCTCGTTCGCGTAGCGCTGGCTGAGGGGCGGGCCGGAGCCTCCGTTGCGTCGGCGCGTCCGTGAGTGCAGCGGCGCTTCGGCGGTGAAGTCGCCCGCTTATTCTCCGCCGGTCGGACAGCCGTAGTCCTTGCCCGCGGCATGCTGGAAGGACGTGAAGAGGGCGGAACGTGCTGTCTCGTACGCGTCCTTCCCTTGGTCCAGGAGCACATCTCGGTAGGCGTCGTTGAAACTCACGCCGACGTAGAGGTCGCCGGAGGAGCAGGCGGTAACGGTGCGGCCGCTTCCTTGCGTGGCCGTCTCGTCGCGGCGTACCGCCTTGGTCACCGCGGGGTCGTCGCTGACGGCGAGGCTGATCCGGGGCTCACCGGGACCTTGGAGCACGATGTCGCACACCCGTGTCCGGGACCCGCGGCCGGTGACATGCGCAGTGCCGGGCTCCGCCTTCCCCTTGACGAGGGCGGCTTCTGGCAGCTGGAAGCCCTTCATGCCGCAAAGGACGGCCGGGTTGGTGTCATCGACCGGACCCTGCAGGCGAGCGGGCATCTTCAGCGCGTTGGTGTCCGTGCAGCCGAGGCCCGCGGCGACGTGCTGGGCGGTAGCCAGCGCAGCCCGCGCCAGAGCCGCCGGGTTGCTGCGGCCCCGGGTGAGGTTCATCTTGAGCACTGGTGTGTCGGCCTGCTGTGAGGCCGGCCGGATCTCCTTGGCGCAGCCTGTGGGCAGCAGCACCCATGCCTGTGTCTGGGAGACCGCTCCGGTGGCTCCGCCTATGAAGTAGGAGGAGGCTGAGGCGTTCTTCCACAGGCGTGAAGCGCCCAGCCCGAAATCCGCCTTGTCGAAGGAGAGCTCCGCCTCCAGCAGCGGCTGGTCGCCGCCTACGAATTTGCTGGTGCGCTGGACCTTGCACGAGAAGGAGTAGTACGGGTCCGATTCCTCGTAGAGACCGCTCTGCGCCAGTCTGCCGGGGCCGCCCAGCACGGCGCTCACGTCCGACGACGGCAGGGCATCACCGCAGAATCGGTCCTGCCCCAGTATGTCGGTGTTCCACCAGGCGAGCAGTCCGGCACCGCCCAGCAGTACGAGGGCGGCAGCCAGCCCGACGCCGATGCGGAGCCGGAGCGCTCGTGGAGTATGTGCAGACATGGGGATTACTTCCGTTCTCGCAGCGCGTCGTAGGCGCTTTCGCGCCCGCTGGTGTAACTCTGCTGTGCTTCGCGCTGGGCGGCACCGACCGTGGTGTCCGACTGGTGGGTTTCGTCGCCCCAGCTCTTGAAGAACCGGCTGAGGTCCGTCTGCGCCGCGTCGTTGCCGGAGCTGATGCGTTCCCGGGCCAGTAGGCCCTCTTCGGCGCTGACGCCCTTGAGCCATTCGTTCCAGCATCCGTCGACCACACGCTGGGCCATGTCGCCGACGACGGGGATGCCGGTGATCGCTCCGCCGATGACGTGGTACCCGTAGACGCGCATGTCACCGGCTTCACTGAGCTTGGCATCCCGTTCGCTGCCACGGATGGTGGTCCGGCCGTCAGGGTTGTGGTGGTAGGCGCTGCGCTCGGCGGGAGTCAGCTTGGCGTAGTCGAACGCGACCGTTCCCTGCTCGGAGACGGTCATGCCCGCCTTGATCGCGTCGTCGCGCGCGGACTCGACGCGCTTCTTCAAGTCGGCGAACTGGGTGTGGGCATCGCGCAGCAGACTCGCGACCGCCTTGGCCTGGATCTGCGCGGCGGAGTACTCGTACCGCGTCGCGGCGAAGTTCGAGTGGGCCACGCCGACGCTGACGCCACTCCAGTCGGGCCCCGTGGTGATCTTCTGGACGCTGTCGCCGTAACGGGTCTCGACCTTCTTCAGCTCGCCCGCCATCTCGTCCCACTTGCCCGCTGCCGTCGTCAGCAGGCCCAGGTCGGTCGACATCACTTCGTGGTACGTCAACATGTACTGCTCCCCCTTACAGACCGTTGAGCTTCGACTGGCTACCCAGCGGGCGGAACCCGTCCCCCGTGCCGAGGTCGTTCCGTACGAACAGACCCGAAGCGCCGCGCAACGAACCCTTCTCAGAACCGAGCCGGCCGATCAGGACCTTCACCTGCTGGTCCCAGGTGTCCGCCACCTTCTTCAGGCCCAGGGCCGCGTCCCAGCCGTCGAAGCCCTTGACCGCGGTGCTGGTGCTCTCGTCCGCGTGCTCTGTGGCCTTCTTGGTGTTCGGCTCCAGCTCGGTCTCGATGGTGTTGGCAGCAGACCTCTTCTGCGCCGGGGTCGACGCGAAAGTCCCCCCGCCCCCGCCCCCGCCGTCGGCTGCCGGAACACCGTTGAGCCGCATGGCTGCCTGATCGGCGGCCCGTGCTCTCTCGCTGCCCCACTCCTGCGCGAAGTCCCCCGACACGACCGCCCCCGTTCAACTCGAAACGCTCTGTCCCCGCAGACCGTCAAACTACCCATGCTTGTCGACGAACCACAGGCCGACGTTGGACTGGGAGCTGCGGGTGTGCGCCGGTCAGTGCCTGCCGCATCCACTACCGCGCGGCAGCGACACGGCGCAGCTCTCCTCGACACAGTGCATTCCTTGATCCTCTCCGCCACTTCGCGGCAGCGCATTGCCGCCGACCGGCAGTCTCTACCCACCATTGGCTGCCGGTGAAGCGACCTTCGCCGCGGGCCGCCGACCACGGCGCCTGCTCCGAGTCGTAGACGTCCGTCACCGGTACGAAGTGGTCCAGGTCCAGCCGGGTCGCGTCCGTCACGACGTCGACGCCTGGCTCGTCCACGCCCTGGCCGCGTGCCGCGGGCACTGGCGTGACCCGGCCGTCGCCGGCCTCCCTACCCCGCCGGTTCGCGCGCGCGCCGCCCCGCTCGGCGAACTCGCCGCCACCGGTGAAGCCGTCGGCACGTTCGCTGTGTGAGTTCGGCCCCAGCTGTTGCCAGACGCCGGCCTCGTTCCAGTCCCGCAGTCGGCGCCGACACGTCACAACCGGACCCGAAGCCGAGCTCCTGGGGCAGGTGTTCCCACTGGATGCCGGTGTGCAGCACGAACAGGATCCCGCACAGCACCTGCCGGTCCGGGACCGACCTGCGGCCCGGGTACCTGAGCTGTCTCTCCCACTTCGGAAGGAGCGGCTGGATCCGCTCGCACAGGGCATCCGACACGATCCACGGCGAAGCCCTCATGGCTCAGACAGTGCCGAACTCGCCGACCGGACACGGTCACCAGGACCGATCCACCTCATTGTGTGAGGCGTTCTTGGGGACAATCCTTGGCTGACGCGGAAGCTCATGACGTACCGTGGGTAATGGGCGTGTCGCCGTCGCTGTCGCCTCATGATCCCCATCGCGCCGGTGCGCCAGCCGGAGGGACAGGAATGTTCGAAACGGGGGAGGCGTGACGGTGCGAGACCAGCTCCTCGGAGGTCGCTATCGGTTGGTGCGGCAGCTCGGCGAGGGCGGAATGGGGCAAGTGTGGGAAGCCCAGGACGAGACGCTGGGTCGGCCCGTCGCGGTCAAGGTGATCTCCCTGCTCGCCGGTGGAGGAAGCCTCGGCGGCGAGGCACGCGCCAGATTCCTGCGCGAGGCACGGATCACCGCCCAACTACAGCACCCCAACATCGTGACCATCCACGACTTCGGCGAGACCGGTGCGGGAAGCGAACGGGTCCCGTTCCTGGTGATGGAGCTGGTCCGCGGCGAGGGCCTGGACACGATGCTGCGCCGAGGGGCCGTCACCCTGGTGGACGCGGCCCGATGGGGCGCGCTGATATCCGACGCGCTTGCCGAGGCGCACGCAGCCGGAATCATGCACCGGGACATCAAGCCGTCCAACATCCTCATCACGCCTTCCGGCACCGTGAAAGTCCTCGACTTCGGCATCGCGAGGGCCGCAGACCCCGGCGCGACCGCGGACCGCCTCACTCAGACCGGCTTCATCGTGGGCACACCCCCCTACATGGCGCCCGAACAAGCCCGCGGCTTCCCAGAACCGCGCAGTGACCTGTACGCCCTCGGCTGCCTCCTCTTCGAGCTGATCACAGGCCGGCTCCCCTTCCAGGCCCCCGACGCCACGGGATACCTCTCGGCACACCTCACCCAAGAACCGCCCACACCCAGCTCGGTGTCCACCGGCGTCCCCTCCGGGTGGGACGACCTCGTACTGAGGCTGCTGGAAAAAGACCCCGCCCAGCGGTACGCGAACGCCGCCGACCTCGCCCAAGCGCTGCGACAACTCGACCGCGCCCCCGGCCGGCCGCAGCCGTGGCGCGAGCAGGTTCATGCTGCCCTGGTCGGCCTCGGCTATTCAGGCGAGGATGCCGACGCGGCTGTCGACGCGGTCGCCGCCGACCTGACCGGCGACGAGGTCCCGCAGCTGCCCGCCATGTTCAAGTCGGCCCTCCGCAAGGTTCTGGCCCTCGACGGGGGCAGAACGCACGGCGCCGCCCCCCGCCAGGCCCCCGGCCGGCCGCAGCCGTGGCGCGAGCAGGTTCGTGCTGCCCTGGTCGGCCTCGGCTATTCAGGCAAGGATGCCGAGGCGGCCGTCGACGCGGTCGCCGCCGACCTGACCGGCGACGAGGTCCCACAGCTGCCCGCCGCGCTCAAATCGGCCCTCCGCAAACTCTCTCGCTGACCGAGCGTCACTCTGATCACAGAGAGCCCTGAATCTCTTTCGGCGGGTCAGGCCTGGTGGCGCCGCGGTAGTCGGCGGCGGGCATGGCGGAGTCGACGGGTGCCACCTCGACGGTGCAGCCGGTACGGGGGGCGTGGAGGACCCGGCCAGAGCCTGCGTAGAGGCCGAACTGGTAGATGGACCCGTTCCGGTGGGCCCAGAAAAGCCGGTCGCCCGGAAGGAGTTCGCCGCGGGAGACGGGCCGGTGCGCTGTGGCCTCGTACTGGGCGGCGGCGGTGCGGGGGAGCTGGGTGTGTACGCGGTCGCCCTCCCCGGCGACCGGGCCGACGCCGGTCCGATCGGGTGGTGGTGGCGGGGCGCGCGGGAGGGTCGGGTCGGGCGGATCGATTCGCCGCGGGGCCCGGCTTCTATGGTCGGGCCCGCATCACTCTTGATCATCTCCGGAAGGGATTCCCTGTCATGAAGCTCCGCACCACACTCGGCGCCGGTCTCGGCGCGCTCGCTCTGGTCCTGTCGATGGCCGGCTCGGCCCAGGCTGCCCAGGGCAACTTCACCTACAAGTACGTCGACGGCTTCGGCGTGGAGCGCCAGGCCACCCTCCACGACCCGCACAGCGGCAAGTGCATCAATCTCTACGCCGTCGGCGACGACGAGGAGCAGCCGGGTTACGGCCCGCACAACGACACCGACACCGCCGTGACCGTCTACCTGGGCGCGAACTGCCAGAGCCCCGGCTGGCGGCTGAAGGCACACGGCCAGCCGGCCAAGGACACCCTGGAAGTCCGCTCGGTGCGCTTCGACGCCCCGCAGGCCAGGTAGGCAGGCTCGCTTTCGCCCGCATCGTGCCGGGTGGCGGACCGTCCGGACACACGGCCGGTCCGCCGAGCGACCGGGTTGCCGTCGAGCCACTGCTGCCGGCGGCCATCACGCAGGCGCCGAGGTCCGCGCCCCGCGGGTGGTGGTGGGCCTGGTTCAGTGACCCGGCGCGGGGTGGGTGTCAGATGGTGACGGTGGCGTAGGCGGCGCCGGTCCGGACCGGGCCCCGGCTGTTATGCCCTCGTGGACCGCCGAGAGGACCCGTCTACCCTGGCCGAATGATTGATGAGGGGGACTTCCGGGTCGGTGACGTGCTGTCGGTCGCGTGCCCCTTCACGGTTACCACGGTCGAGCAGGGCATCACGTGGGATCACGTGTCGGTGCGATGGCCGTGGTGGGAGATCGACAGCAGCAACGAGTTCGCGCACTGGAACGGGATCGTCGCCCTCGGCGTGGGCAGCGACGGAAGCGTTGAGTCCGAGGCGGAGCCTGAGCTGTTCCGAACGGACCCTCCGCCCGAGCAGCTGAAGGCCGGAGACGTCTGCCGGGTCGGCGTGCCGCCCACCGTGGTGCACGTAACGGTCGTCGACCACCACGACCCTCCGCTGGAGACGGCCTGGCTGCCGCGTCCCACCCAGACCGTGACCGTGCTGCGCCGAGGTCTGTCCTATCGCGAGTTCCCAGATGGGAGCCATCTCGATGGCTCGGGGTACACCATCCACCCCGGTGACGGGATCCCCTTCACCTTCGAACTGCTGATGCGTCCATACGCGTCTCTCCAGGTGGGCGACGAAGTCGCCGACATCGCCGGCCGGGCATGGCGGTTCGACGGCCCCTGGGACTGGACTGCCTTCGATGAAGAGGCAGCCGGTGCGGGCCCCGCATGGCCGCTCGTCCTGCTCACCCGAGCAGGGAGGCCGTGCTCCGTCGAGGACGCTGAAGCAGTGGCGGCAAGCACGGCGAGAAGCTCGCACCAAGAGACGGTCCGAGACTGGATGGCACTCACCGAGGCCTCGCCCACACCCTGACCTGTCGGGACGTCCGCGGGGATCCCCGCCGGCGGGTGGAAGCACGACCAGCTCGCCGTCTGGGGCGTCTTGTGGCCCCCGCCCAAGAGGTGGAAGGACGAGCTGATTGGGCGCTGGGAGGCCGCACTCAGGCAGGGAGCACCGCCGCCGCCCCCGCCCAGCCCCGACGGACTTCGCTCAGGAGACGCTCGACTTCGGCTGACCCGACGACAGCAGGGCCGGACAGGATCACCCTGTCCGGCCCCGCTGCTCGTAGCGGTGAGCGCCAGGTCGCGCCTTACCTGGTCACAGGACGCGCGATGCCGAGAGGGGGTTCGATCCGGATTGAGAGCCCCCGCCGTCAAGTACTCGGCCAGGGAGAGCCGGAGGGGTCTTCGAACTTCTCTGGCCCGGGGGCAGGCTGGGCTGGATCTGGCGCCAGGACTGCAGGCATCCGCGGTGGTCTGCGACGCACCGTTCCGCAGCCTCGCTCAGGTTGTGCCAAAGATGCCACCGGTCCGCGACCTGCACCGCCTGCGGTGCCCCGGCCGTGGCGCCTTCGGCGAAGAACGGTGCACGATCGCGGCAGCAGACCACCTCCACCCGGGCTGTTTCGCGAGCCAGGCGGCCTGGCCGGACGCCTCCCGGTCGGGCAGCAAGTCGACTGGACGCCGGCTTTCGACGTCGACAAGGACGGTCCCGTAGTGGCGGCAGTGGCGGCTTTTGCGGGTCGTACACTCAACGACGCCGACCACCCGCGGGGCTGGAATTTCGGGGTCGGGTAACGCCTTGACCAGCCTGAGCACCGTACTCCGGCTGACAGACACGCCGAAGGCTCTCGCCACGCGAGCACCAGCCCGGCCGGCGGGCGCGAGGCCCACCGCGGCCAGCGTCGTCCGCAGGCGCTCGGTCCGTCGGCCGTACCGAGGGGTCAAACCTGGCAACTGTTCGGCGAAGGTCCGCCGCCCGCACGAAATGACCAGGCAGAGGAACCGGCGGACCCGTAAACAGAGAGCGACCCGTCTGCCTCCGCTGGGCACATCAGCGGGAAATCGCAGGTAGGAGTTGTGAATCCGACAGATGGCCCCAGCCACCGTGCTTCGGGCCTCGATGTGAACTGCGTCGTCGCTCACGGCCACGGACAGCACCACCACGTCGGATATCGACGGGAGCAGCAACTCCTCCAGTCGGAGCACCCCTTCTTCCACGGGCCGAACTGTCAGCCACGCCGCACCCCGTACGGATCAATTCCGGGCATCTTCCCCCAGGCCGGATCGCCCGAGGGTCGTCACTCAGAGTGCATGCTTCACGAATAGTGAGCCAGAACCCGCTCTCGTGAACATCGACTCTTCCGGTTGGCGGGTGACTCCGGAGTTCTCACCTACGCAGCCCGATCTCGGCGTGTCCGCTGACAGATGTTGGCGGCCGGGTGCGAGAACTGAGGTGGCGTCACCCCCCCCGCCGGGGTGCCTCACGCCCCCACGTGGACGAAGGCCGACCAGTACTCCGGGGCCCGGTAGGGGCGGCCCTCCCCCCAGCGGGCGAGGTCGGCGGCGTCGGCCAGGTGTGCCGGGGCCCGGTGGAGGGCGGGGAACGCGGCCGTCAGCTCGCCGTTGGTGCTGTCGCGCAGCCAGCGCTGCGCGAGGCGCAGCGCGTTGGCGGGCGGCAGGCCCTCGGCGCGCCAGGCCCGGTAGAAGCGGGCGACGAGCAGGGCGGTCGCCCGGGCGTCGACGGCCCACAGGGTGGCGATCACGCCCGCCGCGCCGGCCTGGAGGAATCCGGCGGGCAGGCCGATCACCTCGTCGGGGGCGTCCAGTCCGAAGACCGCGCTCTCGCAGGCCGAGAGCACCACCAGCCGGGCCCGCAGCGGGGTGTCCAGCAGGCTCGCCACGGTGAGCGGCCCGTCGCCGAGGCGGACGCCGCTGTGGCGGGGGGCGTCGAACGTGACGAACCCGTGGCAGCACAGGTGGACCACGTCGTGGTCGGCGAGGGCTGCGAGCACGGCCTCGCGGGTGGCGGCCGGTCCCGGCAGCCGCAGCACATTCGCGGGGAAGTGCGCCGCGACTTCGGCCGTCTCGACGCCGACCAGCTCGGCCGGGACGGTGGCGGGCTCCGGGTCGTCGACGGCGAGCAGCCGCCCGCCCGGGCCGGTCGCCGCGGCGAGCCGGTGCGCTGCGTTGAAGGCGGCGGCTCCCGGGGCGTACTGGAACACGGTGTGGTCGAGGGCCTGGCCACCGCCGGGGAGCCGGGCGGCGTGCAGCGGCAGCAGGCCGAGAGGGCCGAGCGGGACGAGGAGGCAGCGGTCGACCGGCCCGAGGGCTGCCAGCAGCGGGGCGGCGAGCGCGCTGCCGAGCCAGTCCAGGGTGGTGCGCAGCGCGCGGCGCCAGGCCGGGGTGTCGTTGCGGCGATCGTGGTGCGCGGTCAGGAAGGCGACTGCGTGGCGCTGCAGCGCCTCGGTGGTGAGCTGCGGCAGCTCGACGAAGCGGACCCCGGGCTGCGTGCCGCTGGTGGCGGTCGGGCCGGTGGTGATCAGGGCGTAGCCGCCGTCGGGGGTGGCGGCGAGGTGGACCAGCGGACCGCCGGCGGCGCGGGCGGCCCGCTGGGCCTCGCCGGGGGCCGGGCGCAGGAACCCCGCCCCGTCCGGGTGGCTGCGCACCAGCTCGACGGCGGCGGCGAGTTCGACGCGGGCTGTCCGGAGGTCCGCTGCGGACGTCTCGTCCGGGGCATCCGCCGGCCGGCTCAGCAGGGCGCGAACCCGGGTCGCTGCCCGGCCGTAGCGGTCGGCAGCCTCGGCGGGGATCCCCGTGAGGTCGGCGCGGCCGAGGTGCAGGGCCTCCCCGAGCAGGACGGCGCGCCCCTCCTCCAGTATCTCGACGGCCTCCTCGGCCCGGCCGGTGCGGGCGAGCGCGTAGGCGTGGAGCACGGGGAACCCGCTGCGCAGGCCGAGCAGGAACTCCCGGCTGCCCGGCAGCGCCTGGGCCTCGTAGAGGCCGAGGAACTTCTCGCGGGCGGCCTCGAAGATCGCGAGCGCGGCCGGCCAGTCCTCGTCCCGGACGGCGAGCCTGCCGAGTTCGGCCTCCAGCATGGCGTCGAGCAGCGGGGGGAGGCCGGGCAGGGAGCGCCGGTCGGCGAGGGCCGAGCGGACGTCCCAGCGGGTGGCCTCGTCGGGCGTCGTCCGGTCCCGGTGGGCGTCGATCATGGCGCGGGCCAGGCGGGCGGTCGGGGTGCCCAGGCCGTCGAGCAGGGTGGTCGCGGTGCGGGTGCCCGCCTCGTCGGGGACGGTGGCGAGGACGAGGGCCGCGGACTCCCGCAAGCCGTCGGTGAGCAGGCCGCTCAGCTCGGCGAGCCGGAGCGTGGCCGTGACGATGGTGCGGGCCCGGGCGAGGTCGTCGCCGCCATCGCCGTGGCGCAGGCGGTGCCGCTGGGTGAGGGCCTGGGCGAGGGTGAGGGCGGTGTGGGCGTCCTCGGCGGTGAGCGGTGCCTCGGGTGCTTCCGCCGTTTCGGGTGTCTCGGGTGCCTTTGGCCCCCCGGGTGCCTCGGCGTCGAGGGCGGTCAGCAGCCCGGTGGGGAGGTCGGCCGTCAGCAGATCAATGGCGGCGGTGGCGTCCTCGGCGCTGCGGCGCTGGTCCGAGCGGAGGAGGAACAGCATCGCGAGCCGTTCCCGGGCCTGCCGCCCCGTCGGATCGTCCGACCGGTCGGGTGCCGGTCCGGCCGCGGGGCCGTTCTGACGGCTGCCGGTCGGCGCGGCGTCGTCCCGGCCGAACCGGACCGCGCGCTCCAGGTCGGCGTCGGCCCCCGAGTCGAGGACCTGGACGACGGCCAGGTCGGCGAGGCGACGGCGCAGGGCGGCGTCGAAGCCGTCCAGTTCCGCGAGGTCGCTCCCGTCGGCGCCGCGCAGGGCCGCACTGCTGAGCAACCCGCCCTGGAGGGCGGAGACGGTGGCTTCGACCAGCCGGTGGCGCCGGCCGCGCGCGGGGACGACGTCGTAGCGGGCGAGCACCGTGGCGGCCACCTCCGGCAGCCGTTGGAAGGGGGTGGCGGGGTCGCCCACCACGTCTTCCAGCAGGGCGGCGGCGCGGGCGGCGTCCTCCACGGCGCTGCCGGGGCCGACCGGCCCGTGCCGTTCCATCAGGGCGTCGGCGAGCTGGAGGCGGATCAGGGCGGGCTCGGGCGGGCGCCGGCGGCGGCGGATCCTCATCGCGGGTCTCCCTCGTCGGACGGGCGTCGGGGTTCCTGCTGCGGACCCGGGTCATCGTGCGGGCCACGGTCGTCGCGCCGCTTGCGCCCGGCGGGCCGGTCCCGTTCGGTCAGCCACCGCAGCGCCGCGGCCCGGTCCGGGGGCGCCGAGGCGCCCGGGGCCGTGACCTCGCCGAGGACGGTCTCCAGGAGCTCAATCTCGCGGCGCAGGTCCGCCGGGTCGCCGGTCAGCTGCTGGCGCAGCCGCAGGGCGTGGGCGAGGTTGCCGCGCAGCCGGGGCAGTTCGCGGTTGACGTCCTGCTCGGGCGGCAGGGTCAGCAGGTCCTCATACGCGGTGACCGCCGCGTCCAGCAGCCGCTTCCAGTCGGCTTCGACGCCCGCAGGCGGCGCGGGGTCGGCCGCGGTGTCGGCGGCGCCGGTCTCCGCCAGGTCCACCTGGGCGTCGGCCAGCACGCACCGGGTCTCGAACCGGTGCTCGGGGGTGGTCTCCGGCAGGGCGAGGGCGGCGGTCGCAGCGGCAACGGCCTCGTGCAGGTGCGACACACGGCCCTCGCGTTCGAACAGTTCGTGCTTGAGGTCGGCTACGGAGATCAGACAGGTGCTCCGGTTGACCGGGGTCAGAACCGGATCGGCCAGCGCCCGGGTGTAGGCGGTGTCGGCGGCGTGCAGGTCGGCCGGGTCAAGGGTCAGTTCGTAGCGCCGGGCGAGGACGGAGGCGAGGTCAACCCGCGCGGCGCTGCGGTAGGGCGGATCCGCGGCGAGGGGGTCGAGGGCGTCGGTCAGCAGAGCCTCGGCCAGGTCGAGGTCCGCAGCGGCCTCCTCGCGAGTGTCGTGCAGGTAGCTGCGGTCGCGCAGCAGGGGCACGGTGGCCTGTGCCGCGTAGGCCGCGGTCACGGGGTAACCGGCCTCGCGGTCGCGCCGGTACGCGGTCAGGCCCGCCTCGATCGCCAGATCGAGGTTTTCGGGGCTGCCCGTGCTCACGAAGGCGAGCCGGTACTGGCCCAGTTTGAAGCGCTGCCAGTACGCGGCGGCATGGTCGAGGAAGCTCATCGGCTGTTCCCCTCGGGACGGGTGTCTGCCCCCGGTCAGGGTGCGGCCTGGGTGGTGAAGGTCGGTGCGCTGCCGTCCAGGCCCCGCACCAGGTAGATCGTCAGCAGGGCGCCCGCGCGGCGCTCGTCCGCCGGGTCCGTCGGCACGGGCCACCGCAGGCGCTGGTAGAGCAGGTGCCGGTGCAGGTCGACGGTCGCCTCCAGGAGGTCGGCGTAGACGAGTGCGCGGCCGGGCAGCCACCAGAGGTGCGTCGCGAGGGCGAGCAGAGCTCCGACCGGGATCGCCCACGGGTTCCAGTAGCCGAACGCCGTGAAGCCGAGCCCCCAGATCACGGTGGCGACCGAGCGGTCGAGGGCGGTCCGGGCCTCGGCGAGCGAGGTCTTCGCCTCGTCCGGCAGGCTCAGCCACAGGTGGGGCCAGAGCGCGACGACGTTCAGGCCGTACTTCTCCCCGGGGCGGGTCTCGGCGGTCCGCAGGATGTTGCCGACCCGGGTCGGCAGCCGCAGCTCCCGCCTGCCGGGGTCGCGGTTGAGCCGGGCGTCGAGCCAGGCGTAGCGGGCCCGCTGCTCGGGCGTGGCGGTCTCGTCCGCCACGGGGCCGGCGAGGGTCTGCTGTTCCTCGCTCCACTTCTCGACCCGGCCGGTCAGCTTGGCGGTGCGCTTGCGACCCCAGCCCTTGGGTCCGTAGCCCTTGGGTCCGTAGCCCTCCAGCAGCCGCAGCACCGGACGGGTCAGCAGGCGGACGAGCAGGGTGGTCGCGTAGACGCTGACGAACGCGACGGCGACCAGCACGATCACCGCCAGCACCGGCAGCTCCGCCACGCGGTCGCCGAGCCGTTCCAGTTCCGCCTGGCCGCCGTGCGCGGAGAGGAAGGCGAGCCCGCCGCCGGTCCAGAACACGAGTCCCGGCCCGAGCGTGGTCATGCTCCGGTCGACCAGGTGGCCGACGACGGTCTCGCCGATCGTGTCGATCACGTGGTCACCAGTTCCAGCGGAACGTGGTGGGTGCCGCAATTCGGCACGGTGGCGGAGAGCCGCAGCCGGAACCAGTGCACGTCGCCCGCGACCGGGCATGTGTACCGCTGCGCGCCGACCCCCGGGGCGTCGCCGGCGAGCCCTTCATAGGGCCCCGCCTTGTCCTCGGCCAGCTCGGCGGCCTCGGGCGGCACCCCGTCCGGGTGGGCGAGTACCGCCGCCACCCAGTCGACCACCGCGGGGGAGGAGCGGAGGACCTTCTGCAGGTCCGCGTCGGCGCTCTCCGCTGCGGGCCCGCCGGCGAGCAGCCGGCCGAGTTCGGACTCCAGGCGCTGTGCCTCGCCCTCGTCGAGCTCGCCCTCGTCGACCAGGTGCGGCAGCGAGCCGCGCAACAGCGCTGCCAGGTATCGCAGTTCGCTCATGAATCTCCCCCTTCACCCCGATGTCCACCACCGCCGGGGGCCGCCACCGGCCCCCGGCCCGCGCCACGGCGGCCGGGTGTCCCTCCACCCGCGCCCTCCCGGTGCGGCCTCGTCATCGCGCCACGGCTCCGGGCCGGCCGACCTCCGTCGTCCCATGTCAGGTCGTCCGCTGTCCGTCTCCGCCGCTCCCGTCCCGGCCCTCCCCGCCGGGGCTCACGCCCTCTCCCCTGTACCTCGCCTACCCCACGGGGACCGTCCGTAACCGGACGTGCCCGGTGCGTCGTGGCCGCTCGCGCCCCGGGCGTCCCGGCCGCTCCGTGCGGCGGCCGGTTTCCCCGATCCGTCCACCGCCCGGAGGGCGATGCCCGAGACTGGCAGCGCGGTGCGATCCCCTGCCGGCCCTCGCCGGTCTCCTCGGCAACTCCCATTTCCCGTAACGACGTTGACGAGACGGGAGTTCCCGCACGGCTGGCCTGCGCACACTCCGTCGCACACCCCGCCGTACGGCGCTCGCCGCCGTGGCGGCTGCCGTGCTCCTCCCCGTGGATGTCGCCCCGAGCGCGGTTGCCGCGGGGGCGCCACCCGCACCCGCGAGCCAACCTCATCCACGGCGAACCCGGCTGCGCCGTCTACCGGGCAGCCCAGCTCGGCAACCCGGTACCCGGACCAGCACGCCGCCCGCTCTGCCGCCACCTAGGCCGACGGTGCACCCGTGTCAATCAAGACCGACAAAGCCGAGGGCCTGACGCGTCCACCGCGCGTCAGGCCCTCGGCCTTTCAGGACGTTCACGGCACCGAGGGCCCGTTCCACGCCTTCTTGAATCGCGTGCGTGCCGCTCGCGGAACAGCCCGGTGTCCGGGATGATGCTCGCTTGTTGTACCGGATGGTTGTGTCCTGGAGATCCGTTCACCCAACTCCCGGGACGCGCGAACGGTCCTGGCATCTGACAGGCTGAATCTGCCAGACCGATCCACCCCGGGCCGGCAAGTGCGGCCGGCCGTACGGCACGGGGGAGTCATGGTCAGGTGCCGGGACCAGCGGCCGTCCGCCCTCCTTGCCGGCCTCCTTCCGGCCGGGCGGGCGGCCACTGCGCGGTGAGCGGCGGCCATGGGCCCGGACGGGATCAAAGGGCGGACCGGTTCAGGCAGTCGAGAGCCGGGGGCTCGGGCCCTGGGGCCCGCGAAAATGCGGGAAGAACGATCCCCTGGCGAATAGGTGACGGTCCGCCGTGCACAGTCCTGAATGCTTCGGGTTGGCGGCCGCCGCGGGATTCGCTGAGCCCGGCCGCGACGGTCGTCTTGATGCCGTGTCAGCGGGCGTGGTGGTGGATGCCTTGCTGGCGGGGCATGCCGCTGAGGCGGGGCATGGCGGTGCGGCGGCGAGGGGCCCGGTGGCGTCGGCCGGGGAAGGGGTTGCGCCGCGCAGGGGCGCTGGGGGCCAGGGCCAGCAGGCCGACGAGGGCGACGACCGCGACGAGGATGAGCACGGTAACGAGGGTCATGTTCCTGCCTTCCGTCGGGTTCGGACTGTCTGTAGCTACTTGTTGTTACCGAATCACCGGAGGTTAAACGCGCTGGGTGACAGTCGGCGCCGCATAGCCCTCCCTACATCCCGGTGCGGTGTACGAGGCCGTTCAGGATGAGGGCGAGGCCCGCCTCGAACGCCGACTCGTGATCGATCACCGGCATGTCAACCGGCAGATCCACGCTGTCAGCGGGGCCGGTGTCTGCCTGCTCTTCCAGGACGCTGCCGACGGTGAAGCGGCCGGCGGCCAGCATGGCCATCTGTGCGTCCCGCTCGGGCACGCCGGATGCGACGAGGAAGCCCATTTTGCGGCGGATCCGGTCGAGGTCGCCGGTGGGGGTGCTGCCGGCGTGGAGCCGTGCGCCGTCCCGGCGCATCAGCAGGGTGCGCCTGAAGCTGCGCGTGTTGTCCGCGAACCAGTCGCGCCAGTCGTCGTCGGGTGTCGGCAGGGGCGCGGTCGCATGGGGTTCCATCGCCGCTTCCGCCATGGCGGTCAGGAGGTCCTTCTTGGTGCGGAAGTACCAGTAGAGCGACGGCTGCTCCACGTTCAGCCGCTTCGCCAGCCGTCTCGTGCTCACGGCGTCCAGCCCGACCTCGTCGAGCAGGCCGAGCGCCTCAGTGATGACGGTTTCGCGGTTCATCTTGGTCACGTTGACAATCTATCGCTGATAGATGACTCTGGAAAGGAATCTTTCACTGATAGATTTTGGGGAGTGGGCATGACGAAGAGATGGGGTGAGCAGCCCCTGCGGGTTCTCGTCGCCGGTGGTGGAATCGCGGGGCAGGCCCTGTCTTTCTGGCTTACCCGGGGCGGCCACCAGGTGACCGTTGCCGAACGCTTTCCGGCGTTGCGGGCGGCCGGGGCCCAGGTCGATCTGCGGGGGCAGGGCATCGAGGCCGTCGAGCGCATGGGGCTTCTCGGCGCCGTCCGGGGCAAGCTCGTGGACGAGGCGGGCGTCGCCTTCATCGACGCCCACGGCAAGGCCAAGGCGACGATCATGGCCAACACCTCGGGGAGGGGCCGGCAGACCCTCACGTCCGAGTACGAGATCATGCGCGGCGACCTGGTGCGCATCCTGCACGATGCGACGAGAGACGATGCCGAGTACATCTTCGGCAAGAGCGTGAACGGCTTCGAACAGGACGAACACAAGGTCGTCGCGCACTTCTCCGATGACTCCCACGGCGAATACGATCTCCTGATCGGCGCCGACGGGCAGGGATCGCGCATCCGGCGGGCGATCCTCCCGGAGGGCTTCGACCCGTACTGGCGCATCGGCATCCACATGGCCTACTGGTTCGTCCCGCGCATCGCCTCCGACAGCAACATCCGAGACACCTACATGATCCCGGGCGGCCGCCAGATCATGCGCCGCAGCCACAACCCGACCGAGACCCAGGCGTACTTCGTCATACGGGAAGAATCCGAGGACGCCTCGGCGATCCACCGCGCACCCGTCGAGCGCCAGCAGGAGTTCTGGGCGAGCAGGTTCCACGGCGCCGGATGGCAAACCGAACGCTTCATCGAAGGCATGAAGACCAGCCCGCTCTTCTACTCCCAGGAGATCGTCCAAGTCCGCACCGACACCTGGTCCAAAGGCCGCGTGGTCCTGGCCGGCGACGCCGCCCACTGCGCCTCCCCCTACAGCGGCATGGGCATCTCCGGCAGCCTGGTCGGCGCCCACGTCCTGGCCGGCGAGATCAACCGGCACCCCGGCGACCTGCCAACCGCCCTGGCGAACTACGAGAGCGCGCTGCGGCCCTTCGTGAACGAGATCCAGGGCCAGGTCAACCCGCGCCTGCTGCGCCTGGGCATGCCGATGACCCAGCGTGCGATCGGTGCCTTCCAGGCCACCACCGCACTGGCCTGCTTCCTGCACATCCCCGACCTCGCCGCCCGCCTTTCGAAGGAGGACCGCGGCGGCAACTGGCAACTCCCCGAGAACCCGGCACCGACCAACACCGCCTGAGAGCCACCGTGCACTTCGTACGGAGGACCGTCGCAGCCGCCCTTGACCGGGCGGCCCCTGTGACAGCATGTGTGGCGCTCGCCGAAGCGGTCCTCGCCGTGCCGATGGCGACCAGGCGGGCGCCTCCGTCCAAGAGCCGGGCGAGGTAGGCGTAGTGGCGTTGCCAGTCCACCGTCCAGCCGCGTTCGGCGGGGTTCCAGTCCGGAGCGGCGGGCGGCCAGGGCCGCCGCCCGCCGCTCCGCGGGTACGGGGTCCTTCCCGAGCCCGCCGGGTCGGCGCACGATCGTCAGCCCCCGGTTTTGGTCCCCCGCGTCAGAATCCCGCCGCGCAGACCCAGCCGGAGCCCACACCGAGCTCTACGCCGCGATTGCCGCCTGGCCCGCCCGAGTGACTGACGTGACCTCGCTCACTCGCTGTCAGGCCGGCTCTCGTCGCTGTCCTGACGCGCCGCGCTCAGGCTGGAACGGCGCCTGGATTCGGCGATGACCGTGACGAGGGCGAACGTGGCCGTGCCAGCACCCGCGAGGCTGGTCACGAGCTCGATGAGGGAGATCCACTGGCTCATGATCTGTCTCCTGTCCAAGAGAGAGGGGCGGGCCGGCCGGCACCTTTGACGGAACGAATCCTGCGCTTCGGCCGCCCGATGGCGGCGCGATGTGCTGTCCTGTGTGCGGAAGAGGTGACGGACAAGTGGTCTGACCAGCGGCTCAGCGGCGCCTGCGGGCACCGTCGCGAGACACCTGGTGGACACCTCGGGAGACGGACCGGAGGCGCAGTTGGCGAAGGGGGACCCGACCAACCGGAGCCAGTGGCCGGACACCGGACCGATACGGCAACTGCTCCTGTTCCTCGACAAGCTCCGCGAGAACAACGGCCGCGAGGGGCTGCGCGGCATCGCCGAGCGGATGCACCTCTCCCCTACTGCGGTCAACGAGCTGCTTCGCGGGTTGCGCCTGCCGAGCGGCAAGGCCCAGTTGTCCAGCCTGGTACGGGCTTTGGGCGGCGGCCCGGACGAGGTGACCAAGGGACTGGAGCTCTACCGCAAAGCCCAGACCGCCTGGACCGGCCGTACCCGGCCGCACACGTCCCTCTACAGCGAGTACATACGCCAGATCGCCCCCGCCGAACTCATCGGCCGCACGGCGGAACTCGCCGAGCTGGCCGCCTTCACGACCGGCGCCCCGACCGAGAGCGCCTACCTGTGGTGGCAGGCCCCCGCGTGGGCCGGCAAGTCAGCCCTGATGTCGACGTTCGCGCTGCGCCCACCGCCGAAGGTTGATGTCATCTCGTTCTTCGTGACCGCCCGTTTCGCCACCCACAACGACCGGTGGGCTTACCTGGAAGCCGTCTCGGAACAACTCGACGCCCTGCGCGGGAGCCGGGCGCCGCTTCCGCCCAGGGAACTCATCGAGGCCCACCTGACCAGACTTCTGGCCGAGACCGCCGAGTCCCGCCTGCGGCAAGGCCGTCGGCTCGTCCTTCTCGTGGACGGCCTGGACGAGGACCAGGGTGTCTCCGGCGGCTCCGGGACCTACAGCATCGCCGCCCTTCTGCCCGTTCGGCCCCCCAAAGGCCTGCGGATCGTGGTCGCCGGCCGGCCCCACCCGCCGATCCCGCACGATGTACCCGACGGCCACCCGCTGCGCCGCTCGGCCGTGGTCCGCGCCCTGGCGCCCTCCCGGCACGCCCAGGTGGTCCGCACCGCCGCCGAACGCGACCTGAAGCGCCTCCTGCACGGAGACTCCGCAGGCCAGGACCTTCTGGGGCTGGTCACGGCGGCCGGCGGCGGCCTGTCCCGGGACGACCTGGCCGAACTCACCGGGCTCCCCGGCTACGAGGTTGAAGACAGGCTGCACGCGGTCGCGGGCCGGGCCTTCACCACCCGCCCCGGCCTCTGGCAGCACAAGGGCGTCCCCGATCTCTACGCCCTCGCCCACGAAGAGCTCCAGGTCATGGCCAAGAACACCATCGGTGCGTCCGGGCTCCTGCGCCACCGCCGACGCCTGCGGGACTGGGCCGCGACCTACCGGCGGCGCGACTGGCCCGAGGACACGCCCGAGTACCTGCTCACCGGCTACCCCGGGATGCTGCGGCAGGCGGCCGGCGACACCACCTCCGGCGCGGCCGAGGCGGAAGCCGAGATGCTGCTCTGCGCCGCCGACCCGGCCCGCCACGACCGGATGCTCGACGTCTCCGGCGGAGACGCCGCCGCTTACGCCGAGATCACCACGGCACAGGACTTCCTCCTCGGGCGGGTTCGCCCCGACCTCACCGCAATGCTGAGGCTGTCCGTACACCGCAACGAACTGGCCGCGCGCAACATCGCGATGCCGAGCTGTCTGCCCGCAGCCTGGGCGGTACTGGAACAGCCCCACCGCGCCGAGGCGATCGCCCGGTCCGCCTCCGACTGGTTCGCTCAGAAACGGGGCCTCCTCTCCCTGGTGGAAGGCCTGACCGAGGCCGGTGACGGCACCGGTGCGGAAGAGATCGTCCGGGGCCTTCCCCAGCGCGAGGACCGCGACGAGGGGCTTGCCGCGGTGGTCCGCGGGGCCGCCCGGGCCGGTGATCTGGAGCTGGCCGAACGCGTGGCCACTGGCATCCACGACATCTTCCACCGGGCCACCGCCCTGGCAGCGGTCGGCCGGTCGGCGGCGGCTGCCGGTGAACAGGACCGGGCGGTTGCCCTGGCGGTGTCCGTCGAGAACGTGGCCCGCGCCCTCTCGGACGGGTTCCGGCGCGTTTCCGTGTGGTGTGAACTGGCGGAGGTACGCGCCTCCATCGGTGACCACCCCAGCGCCCTGGCGGCCAACGCCGAAGCCGAACGCGCCGCCCGCGCCCTCCCACGGGAATCCGCCTGGCAACACGCCTACGCCCGGTTGGTACGCACTGCTGCCGCGACCGGCGACTTCGCCCGGGCACTGCACATCACCGCCGAGTTCGGCATCTGGAAGTACCGGCGTGAGGACATGCTGTGCGGACTTGCCCAAGGTCTTGCGGCAGCCGGGAGACTCGAAGAGGCGCAGGCAGCCATCGAAGCCATAGCCCCGACCACCCCGGACGGTACGGGCTCCCCCGATGGCCAGCCGGAGGACGTCAGGGCCCTGGAGACCGCGTTCCGGCAGGGCCAAGTGAACGACGCGACGCTCGACCTCGCCGTCGCCATGGCCAGGGCAGGCGACCACGACCGCGCCGTCGGACTCGCCCGTGCCCTCCCCTACCACGGCGCGCGAGCCGAGGTACTGGCCTCACTCGCCCGGGAACTAGCGGGCGTCGACCGGACCAGGGCCGTAGCACTGGCGAATGAGGCCGAGGACGAGGCCAGGGACCACCCGGACTCCGGTACCCGGACAAGGGGCATGGCTGCCATGGCGGAAGGACTCGCCCGAGCAGGTGATCACGAGGCCGCCGAAACCCTGGCTCACCGCATCACCGACAGGTACCTACAGCTCGCCGCCCTCGCGGTAGTGGCCCGTGAGCGAGGGGCCGCCGGAGAGCACGAGGGCGGCATTGCCCTTGCCCGCATGGCCGTCAGCCGCGCCGGCGACATCACCCTGAGCCACCACCACGGCCTGGCCCTCAGGGCCCTCGCGAGGGCCCTGACCGACGCCGGCGACCTGACCAGCGCCGAGCTGGCGGTACGGCAGATCGATCACGACGAACAACGAGTCAGCGCCCTGGTCGCGTTGGCGAAGGCCGCTCTCCATCAGAACGGCACGCCGGAAGATCCCGCGGAGCCGGCCCGCCGCCGCGCCGCCGCGCTGGCCGAAGACGCCGAACGGCTGGCCCACAGGATGCCTGCGGGGGAGCAGCAGTGCCGGGCACTGACCGCCGTGACCGACCTCGCGGCCACCCGAGGCGACCTCACCCACGCACTGGCCCTGGCCCGACGAACCGAGGGGCTCGCCCGCACGATCGAGGACAACCCGGCTGACCAGCAGCGGGCACGCCGCGCACGCGCCCTGGTGGACCTCGGAAAGGTCCTCGCCGTGCACGGGCAGCGCGACCGGGCTCGTAGGCTGGCCCGAGCGGCCGGGGAACTCGTCTGCGACATTCGTCTGGGGATGAGCATGGCCTTGGAATCGGCCTGCGTGGCGGCTCTGTACACGACGCTCGGAGACCACGATCGCGCAGACGCGGCCATTGCGGCGATCCCGAACCTCACAGAGCGCGCCAAGGCCCTCGCACAAGCCATCGGCCCCGCGTCCGCCGAGACCACCGTCACCGCCGCCCCGGGCCGACCGGAAGGTGCGGGCGGTCCGGGCTCCTCGGACCGAGTCGCGCAACTGGCCACAGCGGCGGAGACACTGATCGGCCGGATCCACGCACCCCACGCACGAGTGGAGGCCCTGACCGCGCTGGCCGAGGCACTGGCACGGGCCGGTGCCACGGACCGGGCCTCCGCACGCGTCGCCGACGCCCAGCCGCTGGTCCGCTTCCTCGACCAGGAGCTGGCACAGTCGGCGATGCTGACGACCCTCTCCGATGCCGCGCGATCACCGCAACGCGAACACCTGATCGCCCAGGCCCTCGCCGTCGGCCCATGGGAGCGCGTCCTGGACCGCTTGGCGGCTGTCGCACCGGACGCGGTCCGTACGGTGGCGACCGAACTGTACGGGGGACCGTAGTGGCGTCCCGTGGCCCGCGGAGCAGCAGGAGTCATGAAGGTCGGCTTCGGCGAAGCCAAGGAGCGTTGGCCGCAAACGGAGCATCGTCACTGACACGCCCGGCCTCCTCCTCGTGGTGGTGGTCACCGCGGCCAGCCTGCAGGACTCCGCCGCCGACACCCGGCTCATCGACCGCGTCGCCGCTGAACATCCCCCAATCCGCAAGGTCTGGGTCGACGGCGGCTACCGCCAGCACCTCGTCGAACACGCCGCCACCCTCGGCATCGACATGGAAATCACCGCCCGCAAGCCCCCATCCCCAAGCGGTGGACGGTTGAGCGGACCTACGGCTGGCTCAGCTCCACCGCCGCCTGGCCCGCGACTACGAAAAGCCGTGTCGGGGCGCGGCCCCCATCGCGGCCCCGGTGGCCAGGGCCACACCCCGTACCTCCGAACGTACTCCGGGGCCGAAGACACGGTGCGGGCTGACGGTTCACTACAGTGCCGCCGCCGAGAGGAACCCGCTCATGAGCACCCCCACTCCACGCACCGCAGTCGCGACCTGGGCCCCATCCCAGTCCGGACCGTGCGTGCGCTGTCATCTTCTCTGCACTAGTCAAGGCGAGCCGACCTGAACGGAGTCGTAGCCAGTCGGCGCCAGTAGATGGGCGGCGGTTGCCGTACGCGAGAGCCACGGCGGCCGGACATGAACAACCGCTCGGCCGCGTCACCCCGGCCCGTGTCCCGGGCGTGTCAGTGGCCTGCGGCATGATGCGGGAGAGGTGACGGCAGATCCGATGGGGATCTCAGAGGCCGTCCCGACCGGGGGGCGTTGTGCACAAGCTGGTCTCAGATGAGGTAGGGGTCACGGAGGATCCGCAGCTGCACTACGAGAGGTGGCGGTGGGGCGGAAGACTGCCGAGTGAGTCGCTGCGCCGTGTCCGCGAGAGCAACGTCCTGGGGCTGCTCGACTTCGACAGTGACCTGGTCCACGACCTCGGCGCCGTGGATCCAGACGTCCAGCGTGCCGTGGCGGTGCTCGCCGCTCAGCGGGCCTGCGAGGTGGCAGGCCTGACCGATGTGCCGTGGGTCGCTGGGGCGCTCGCCGCGTTGACGCAGGGGCATCCGCTACCACCCCCTTTCGACGACGCGGCCCGGATGCGGGAGGCTCTGCGGTCCACCCCTCTCGAACCGGGCCCGGATGTTCTCGGGGCAGTACCGCCCCAGCGGCGGCCGTACTTTCCCCAGCCGCCGGCAGGGTTGATGTGGGTCAAGACCGCAGAAGAGAGCGACGGGGAGACGAGCTGGGAGCTTGACCGGCTACCGGACAGCCAGGCACCGATGGTGTTCACCGAGCTCGTGTTCCCTGCCAGCACACCGCAGGTCCGTGGGCCCATCTCACAGCCGCATTTCGCTCTCCCCGCCGTACTCGCTGCTGCCGAACCCGACCCGCTCAAAGCAGCTCTGGATGCGGTGTGGCATGCGCTGAACACGTACGGAGAGCACTACCCGGAGTTGTTGGATGAGATCCGGTCGATCTGGGGCGGGCGGATATCCGTACGGGATGCAAAGACACGGCCTGCTGATCTGAGCCGACGAGTGCGGAGCGGACGAGGGAGCGTAGCGATGGTCAACTACCGGGTGAAGTGGGTACGCGCGAGCGACGGCAAGGCCATGCTGTCCGCGGTGAGCTACGACCAGCCCAGCGCCGAACACCGCAAGGCAGATCTCGAGGCAGAGGGCGCCACGGACATCAAGATCGTGAAGGTGCGGCCCGGCAAGTAGAACCGCCCGATTCGCATGCACCCGGCCGTCTCCACGGCACACGCGGGCGTTGAATGCGAACAGCCCCTCGACCTTGTGGTCGAGGGGGCTGTTGCGTTGGTAGCGGGGACAGGATTTGAACCTGCGACCTCTGGGTTATGAGCCCAGCGAGCTACCGAGCTGCTCCACCCCGCGTCGGTGAACACCACCCTACGGCACTGGCCCCACGCTTCCGACCGAGTATCCGGACGGTGAGGCGCTCCCCTTCAACCCGAAGCGTCCCGGGTCCGCCGCACTGTCCCTGACAGGAGTCAGCCCGTACTCCTCGGGAACGGACCGGGGAGTGTCTCGGACTTCCACGACCGCCCCTCCAGCGGACCAAGCTGAAGGGGCGGAGGGCCGCCCGTGAGACAGCCCGTACTGATGTCGCCGAACCTGCTGTCGATATGAGGTCGCCGGCGCGCCGGACCGCGCCCGGCCGGTGAAGCTGGGGGACCAGGCCCGGAGCGGCGGTGAAGGAGGCCAACCCCGAGTGGTCCTGACCCCTCCCTTCGAGCCGATGCTCGCCCAGGCCGCCGAGTCCGTCCCCGGACCCGGTGTCCTGGCGGGCGGCCTGGCCCTGGAGCAGAAGTTATGGACAGGGTTTTGCGGTGTCCGGTGTCCGGTGTCCGGCCGGTCATGCTGAGCAAACCCTCCAGTATTGAGACCGTGCACGATCTGGTGTCAGCGGCGGTTGTTACGGTCCGGCCATGACACGCCCCGACCACGTACTTGCTGTCCTGCGCCGGAATCCTGATCTGGTGAGGGTGGCTGCGGGATCCTTCGGTTTTGATCTTGACCGGGCCGAGCACGTGGAAGAGGTCCGTCTGGCGAGCGGAGCGCTGCTGAGGGCCGTGGCGGGTGATGACACCGGCGGAACCTATTTCGTATGTGCCGACGGGGCTGTGCTGTACGCGAGCTCCGAGGGCGAAGCGGGCCTCATCGGCGCCAGCATGGACGAGGCTCTGGAGATTCTCTTCGGTCTGCCGGGCTGGCACGACTACACCGAAATCGACCTCGCGGCCGATGAAGAGGTGCTGGAGGCGGTGTTCAACCGGACCGAAGACGAGATTCGGGACTCTTACGGCCCTGAGCTGGACGCCGATCGCAGCATGCTGCTCAGCGGGTTGGGTCTGCGCGAGCTCTCCAGGAGGGAGCTGCTGCGCAGGCTCCAGGAGTCCCTTCTGCGGACCGAGCCGGAGTTCCTGCTGGTGAATGCGGACGAAGGCTGCGCGTACGCGTTGCTGGACCGTCTTCGGCGCCCGCCGCTCTGGCAGGCGGTTCTCGCTCCCGGCCGGGCCGATCTGGCCCGGATGAGGGCGGACCGCGACTGCTGGGACGCGATTGCGGGCGATCCGGTACGGCGGGCCACCGTCCTGCGCGCAGCCCAGTACGACCGGCAGCCGGCCGACCTGCAGCTTCTGCGCATGCTCCTGCGACAGGAAGTCCGCCGCGGCCCCACCGAAGAGCTCCGCCTCGCCGCGGTCCTGGTCGCCCTGCACGGTGAGACGCAGGACCACGCTCTGCTGCGGTCTCTGCGGGAGTCCGACCCCGATGTCCACTTCCTGTTCGGCGGTTTCCCCGATTCCGCACGGGCCCTCACCCGGTGGGCGGCCGACTGGGATGAGTCGAACTATGGCCAGGATCCCCATGACGAATACGACCTCACCTGGACGGCGCTGGCCCGCCGCCAGGGGCAGACCGAGCTGGCCCGCGCCGCGCTCATACGCATCCTCGATGACACAGGCCCGCGTGATGGGGCCCTGCTCGGGTCTCTCGCCAACGAGCTCAAAGCCCTGGGGGATCTCGGGCAGGCGATCCGGGCGCGCAGTCTGCACGCGTCCCTGCAGGACGACGCCGACAAGCGCGGCTCGGCCCTGGTCAACCTCGCCTCTTTGCAACGCCGCCACGGCGAGGTCGAGGCAGCCTGGCAGTCCCTTCAACGGGCGGTCACGCTACTTGACGGCCCGCCGCCACCGCCGCCTACCAATCAGCTGGCGCTCGATCTTGATCTACCGAAACCGTCCTGTCAGATCCTCGCTTGGCGCGAGCTCGGCCTGGGGATGAGGGTCACCGAGGAACACTTCCTCATCACACAGGCCGCCGTGCCGCTCGGTCTGCACGAGGTGGCCCAGGCAGCACTCCGGTCGGGGATAGCCATGCTTGACGGCCTTGCTCACCCCACCGAGCATCTGCGCCAGGCCGCAGAGGCTGCCCAGATGCTTGCAGCACCCCGGCCCGCCTGAGGGCGTCGTTTTCGAGGGCGAGCATGACTCGACCCCAAGGGCGCCACCCCGGCGCGATGCCCCGCCAGGTGACTCGGTCTGCGGGGGCACCCCTGCGACAGCGGGCCGTCGACCGTGTCGTCCGGATCCAGGAGCTCTACGCGGCGGGTCTGCACGGCTCGAAGATGGCGCAGGTCCTGCCCTGCATGCGCGACGAGGACGGCGGCCCGGCGGTGCGAGCCACCCCGGCACGGGTGATCGAACTGAGCCTGGAGCGGGAGCGGATCGACCGGATGACCGGCGATCTGCTGCGCTGGCGCGAGGTGCTGGACGAGGTCATCGCGACGGGCGACGGGCGACGGGCGGCGGGCAGCCCCAGCCCGCAGCCTGCCGCCTGAGGCCTCCCGGGAGGGACCTAAGGCCGGCGAGAGGCCCGTACGGCGACGAGGCCACAGCCCGTGGGGCTGTGACCTCGTCATGGAAAGCGATGGCGGTACTAGATCACGGTCACGCCGGGCGAGGAGGCCCAGAAGCCCCAGTAGCCGCCCTTGGGGGCGTTGCAGGTGGTGGTGAAGTTGCCGTCGCCCTTGGATGTGGCGACGGGGAGGCAGTCCCAGTCGGTGGCGCCGGTGAGGGCGAGGTCGGTCTTGCCGTCGGCGTTGAAGTCGCCGGTGACGACCTTGACGTTGGGGCTGGCGGCCCAGTTGCCCCAGCTCATGCCGGGGGCACCGCAGGTGACGTCGAACTGGCCGTCGCCCTTGGACGTGGCTACGGGCAGGCAGTCCCAGCCGGTGGGGCCGGTGAGGGCGAGGTCGGTCTTGCCGTCGGCGTTGAAGTCACCGCTGACGACCTTCACGCCGGGCGAGGAAGCCCAGAAGCCCCAGTAGCCGCCCTTGGGGGCGTTGCAGGTGGTGGTGAAGGTGCCGTCGCCCTTGGACGTGGCGACCGGCAGGCAGTCCCAGTCGGTGGCGCCGGTGAGGGCGAGGTCGGTCTTGCCGTCGGCGTTGAAGTCGCCGGTGACGACCTTGACGTTGGGGCTGGCGGCCCAGTTGCCCCAGCTCATGCCGGGGGCGCCGCAGGTGACGTCGAAGTTGCCGTCGCCCTTGGACGTGGCGACGGGGAGGCAGTCCCAGTCGGTGGCGCCGGTGAGGGCGAGGTCGGTCTTGCCGTCGGCGTTGAAGTCGCCGGTGACGACCTTGACGTTGGGGCTGGCGGCCCAGTTGCCCCAGCTCATGCCGGGGGCGCCGCAGGTGACGTCGAAGTTGCCGTCGCCCTTGGACGTGGCGACGGGCAGGCAGTCCCAGCCGGTGGCGCCGGTGAGGGCGAGGTCGGTCTTGCCGTCGGCGTTGAAGTCACCGCTGACGACCTTCACGCCGGGCGAGGAGGCCCAGTAGCTCCAGTAGCCGCCCTTGGGGGCGTTGCAGGTGGTGGTGAAGGTGCCGTCGCCCTTGGACGTGGCGACCGGCAGGCAGTCCCAGTCCTTGCCGCCGGTGAGCGCGATGTCGGACTTGCCGTCACCGTTGAAGTCGCCCCGTACGGCCTTGACGTTGGCGGTGGAGGCCCAGAAGCCCCAGGAGCCGCCGGGGTTGCCGCAGGTGACGTCGAAGTTGCCGGCGCCCTGGGAGGTGGCTACGGGCAGGCAGTCCCAGCCCGTGGCGCCGGTGAGGGCGATGTCGGTCTTGCCGTCAGCGTTGAAGTCGGTGGAAGCACCCAGACCGTCGGGCGAATTGGCCGCGATCCAGCCGACGAGGTCGTCGGTACGGGTGGAGACGGCCCCGGTGCGCGATTCGGTGGGCGCGGTGCCGAAGCAGCCGCCCTGCCAGGAGCGGGAATTGACGCCGACGATCTGACCTGCGGCATTGAGGAGCGGGCCGCCGGTGTCACCCTTGCAGATGGCGTCCGTGCCCTTGCCCGTAACGGCCAGGGTGGTGGCGGTGGACGAATTGACCGTGAAGGTGCCCGTGTGGAGCTTGTCGGTCACCCATTCGGTCTTCGTACGGCCGAACCCGGCCGCGGTCAGCTCGGTGTTCGTGGCGGGGGCCGACGCTGCGAGGGCGGCGGGCTTGATCCCGATCACGGCCGTGGCCAGCCGCACCAGAGCCATGTCGCGGTCGTCGCGCGGGACGATCTCGGTGACGTCGAGCGTCTGGCCGTTGCCGAGCTTCGCCGTGGTCTTCAGCGCGGGCTTGCCCGCCGGGACCGGGGTGCCGGGCGTGCCGGCGAAGCAGCTCGCGGCGGTCAGGACCCAGAAGTGGTTGACCAGCGACCCGGTGCACGCCCGGGAGTTGGCCTCGTCCCCGATGGTCAGCTGGACCGCATACGGGTACTTGCCGGCGGCGGCCTCGGTGCCGGTCACCGCGAGGGCGGGGGCGGCCGGCATCAGGCCCACCGCCATCACGGCGGCGGCGGCCGACAGGCCGGTCATCCGCGAGACGCGCGGACGGAGTACGGACATGCTTCTTCCTTCGAAGGTTGGGTGCGGCAGGCGCGACGTCCACGCGCATGCCAGGGCGCGGGTCGGCCCCTGGGCCGACGGAGTCACGGGGAGTGGTGCAAGGGCGCAGTACGCAGTGCGCAGTGCCTACGGAGCGGGCCGCTGCGGTACATGAGACCGGCTGGACGGTGAATTCCGATTACCTGGAGGTGCGGATCTCCAGGGCGGTGTTCCGGCGGCCGGAGTCATCGACTCCGTAACCGGGGCCGTCTTCCGCGACCAGCTTCATCGTCGTTGTATTACGTGCCTTCATTGCCGTCCCAGTCATCGGTTCCGGTCTGCCGGAAACAGCTGCGAAACGGATGTGAAGGCCACGTTCCGAATGGGGGTATGCACTCGTCACGAGCCCATCACCCCTGGAAGCCCCCCACTTCCGGGGCCGATCGTAACCGATCTCGGGGTGCGCAACCCAACAATAGATCTACGAAGCCGACAGACCCCGCATATTGGAAGGAGGGATTCCATATTGGCCGGAAAAGTGATGCAGGCCACTGTATTGGCGGGGGTGTCGCCGCGCCGGAATCCGGGATTCAGATGCGACGATCCCCTCCGGGAATTCCTACCTGACGCGGTACTGCTTCGGTTGTCACCCCCACCGGCAACGGCAGCCCGACCGCGTACATTGCCCGAGGCCACCTTCCCGCGTGACCAGGAAGAGCGCTCCAGCACCCTGTCGGCGTCAGCTGCTGCACGAGCGCACTGGTCGTCGTCTTGCCCGCGCCGTGGGTGCCGTTGAGCCATACGATCATGGACTTGACGCTAGCGTCGTGCGGGCCGCGGGGACAGGCAGAGTAGAAAATCCGGTATGGCTTCGGCGGGTCTCAGGGTGGTGCCAGCCCGCAAGATCAGGTGCTGTCTATCCCGAAGCAGGGGTCTGGCCGCACCGACTTCGCCTCACACCGGAACGCCAGCGCCCGTTTCTCGACCACCTGCACACCGGCATGGCGACAACCAAGGCCGCGGCCGAGGTCGGCATCACCACCACGACGGACTACTTTCCCGCCCCAGGTGGGCTCTGCGACGCAGCCGGTCAAAGGAAGCCTCTCTATTGAAGTGGCATCGCTGTTGGACTGCAGTCGTCAGTCTTTGCCGTCTGCGCCCCTCCATATTGTGACGTCCAGGATGGCGTACGTACTGGGGTCGCCCTTCAGTGAGCTGCCCTTGCGAGCCGGGCGAGTTTGGCGCTGAAGGTGGCGAAGTCGCAGCTGCCGAAGCCGCAGGAGTAGAAGAGGTCGTCCTTGCTGTACTCGACAGGCTCCAACGGGGCGTCGGCGAATCGCAGATGGTAGTCCGACGTCAGCTTGATGTCCGTGTATGTCTCGGGCTGCGGGTCGGGGCGGGGCGTTGCCCCGGCAGAAGCGCTCGGGGCGCTGTCCGCTCTGTCGGCTGTCCCGCGGTCGCCGGACTCGCGGGACAGCACGTTGAGCACGGCTCCGCAGCCGGCAAGAAGCAGCAGCCGTCCGAAGATGGAAACCAGGATGACGGCGGTGCGGTTGCGTGGTCGCGCGGGCGGCGCGTACGGATGACCGGGCACGGGCATCGGGCGGGCAGGATGGAAGGTCTGTGGCGGACCGTAGCTGCCCGGCGGTCCGTACCCCTGGTGCTGGTGTCCCATGGGCGGATTCGGGCCCTGCCCGGAGGGCTGTGGAGGTCTGACTGGCGCTGGGATCGCGGAGGCCGTGGCCGATTGGGGTGCCGGCAGGGTGGTGGTGGGTCGGGACATTGGCGGGGCGGGGGCGGAGGCCGGTGCGGTCGGTACCGGGTTGGGGACTGGCGGGCGTTCGGAGATGCCCGCCACGAGTCCGGCGGGGAGCCAGTCCTCGGGCCTGCGCAGCTGTGCCTGGGCCGCCGCGGCACGGCACAGGTCGAGGATTTCGGTCAACGAGGCCCGGCCAGCAGGGTCCTGCCAGGTGCAGTGTGGTGGTGAACCCGCCGCGCGAGTGTCCCAGCGCGTGATCACGGGGCTCGGTGAAGACGCCACCTGGTGGCTCCTTCTGCAGGTCGCCCTGCTTGCGAGCTCCGGCCGCGTGCTGGTGGGCACGTCAGACTGTGGAGTCGACGCTCAGGTCCCACGTGATTGCCCCCTTCGCGTCGGCCAGGGACTGGAGCCGAGTGAGGACCCGGTGCCAGGTGCCGTCCCGCTGCCACCGGCGGGCCAGGTCATAGACCCGGTTCCACGGTCCGTACTCGATGGGGACGTCCCGCCACGGAACACCGGTCCGGACCCGGAACCGTATGCCGTCGATCAGTTGCCGCCGGGGCCAGACGGGCGGCCGCGCTGCCCTGGTCCCTTTCGGCAACAACAGCTCCAGCACCGCCCACTGCTCGTCCGTGAGATCTCCCCGACCCATGCACCTGATGATCCACAGCCCGAGATCCTCTTTCGATACTCGGCCTAGAAGGGTTCAGCGGCCCGCAGGAGATCCTGCGGCAGGTAGGGGGACTCCACCCGGATCGCCCAGCCGCGGCGGCGGGCGTGGCAGGCCAGGGCGAGGACATCGAGGTTGACGGAAACGTCCGGATCGTCGGCGCGGTCGGCGACCTCGTAGTAGGCCCGGTGGGCCTCGAGCGCGTCGGCCAAGGCGAGGTTGAAGCTCTCTTCGTCGCCCTCCACGAGCTGCGACAGCAGGACGGCGGGCGGCATCGGGAAGCCCCAGTCCTCGGCTTTCTCGGCCTCCCGAAGTGCCCGCTGCGCGGCCGCTTCGGGCTCGGCGCCCTTCAGGTAGGCGTGGAGGGCGCCGCGGTATTCGGTGAACGCCGAGCCGTCCGGACGGGCGAAGGTGGGGCCGGTGAGGACCAGCGGGGCGAGGTCCTCGCGCACGCCGGTGATCAGGGCGAAGGCGACGGCCGTCTGCCAGTACCCGGCACCGGCATTCTCGCCACGCTTGGCCGGGTAGCGCAGGGTGCGCCCTGCGATGGTCACCTCGGCCTCCGTGCCCGGCATCGCCAGCGCGATGCGGAACAGCGCCGCCCCCAGCTGGGAGGCCAGTCGGAGGGTTGCGAGCTGGGCGTCCGTGTCGCTGCCGGGGTTGCCCGCCCGCCACTGGAAGAGGCGCTCCTGATCGCCCATGGCGCTGCCGATACGCCAGGCGGCAAGGGGCTTCCCGTCGACGGGGGTGAACGCTTCCCGGAGGTGTCCCTCGTACATGGCCTCGACTTGCCCGATCCCCGCGCGCTCACAGGCGGGCCGCTCCACCACCAGCGGGCCCGCGGCAAGCGCGGCGACCGCGTCCGGCCGCCGGTCGCGGCCGAACCCTGCGACCCTGGGACCCCGGGTCTCGAAGCCGGTGACCAGCGCGTGCGGGAGGTAGTCGGTGCGGACGGCCGGCGCCCAGCTCAGCGTCCGGTACGCGAGCGCGGCGAGAGCGAGGGGGACGAGCGGAAGCAGAGTGCTCGCAGAGGACGCGGGGCCCTGCAGGGCCGCGTGCCGGGCCAGAAGATCGGCGAGCGCGGCATCGAAGGCCTCCCGGTCCTCGACGACCAGGGCGCGCAACGCGTGGAGGGCCGCGCTGTCCGGCCGCTCCTGGAGGGACTCGCCGGTCTCGGCGGCGCGAGTGCTGATGCGGCCCAGCGCCGCATCGACGGCGGTGAGCTTGGCCTGCGCGCTCGGCGGGTACTCCTCGTCGTCGCCGGTGTCATCCAGGACCACGGCCATCAGCCCGGTGACGAGTTCGCCGGCGGGCGTGCCGGCCGCCTGTGCGACGAACTTGTCGCGGGCGAAGTGGAAGGCCTCGCCGTGGAACGTGGCCTTGTCCCTGAGGACGGCGAGGCAGAGCGCGTCGATCCACTCCCCGGCGGTGACGCTCTCCTCGGGTGCGTCAGCGTCCTCCCCCGGGTCGTAGTTGATGCCGAAGTTCACGTACTCCAGGAAGACCTGGAAGCTGCAGTGCGGGTAGTACGCGGCGTAGGCAACGGCGCCGGCCGCGGCCTCCGACGCGTCCTTGAGGGCCGCCTTGGCCTCCGAGGTGTCGAGGTCGGGTGTCGCGACGGAGAGGGCGCCCAGGTAGTCGAGGAACTCTTCGGCGATCGACTGCCATTCGTCGGTGGCCATCCGGCCGGCCCTCGACATGGACCGCACCTGACCCCCGATCCGGTTGGTGAAGTCCTCTCGCGCTGCCGACACGACGGCCTCGCGCACCTGGTGACGTTCTATTCGCACTGCCCTGCTCCTTGATCGATCTCTGCCACAGCCTAGGTGCGGGATCTGACAGGCCGACGACTGCTGTGACCGGGCCCGGGCCGCGCAGCGCCGTCCCCTGGGAGCCACGCGGACCCAAGGGGGCCGCAAACCGCCGTCGTCCGTCAGGCGCGGGCCAGGACCGCGTGGCATCTCCCTTCTGGGTGCCGCGCACTTGGTGAGCCGCGGGCCGCGCGGCGTGCGGGCGGACGTGGCGCGGAAGGCGTAGGAGCGGAGAGCGCACCTCTCACCGCCGGTCGAGCCGGTGCTGGCCCGCTCCGTGACGGCTCTGCCGTCGTCCGGGGCAACGGCACCCCCCCCCACAATGCGGTCGCCAGCAGGGACCGCCAAGGCTGTCGCTCAGATTGCCACGACGGCCGTCACTTTCGGGCAGTGGATCACCACGGGCTCGGGGTTCGCGTGTTGCGGTCGCTTACCCCGCTCCGGCGCACGCCTCCGCCTCAGCCAGGCAGCGCGCCACTGGGCCCAGGGTCAGCATTCCTGTGGGCGGAAGGGGTGCCGTCGTCGATAGCCGCGTTGCAGGCGAGAGCAGACAAGACCCAGATGCGGGCCGGGCAGGACGGTGGCTGCGGCCCACCGGATTTCCGGGCGGTCAGGCAGTCATACTAACTAGGATTGATCCATGACTAGTCGACGTCAGCTGATACTTCGCCTGTCACTGCCCCTGCCCCTGCTGTTAGCGTGCACGCTCTCCCTGGCGGCCTGCAGCTCGACTCCCTCCAAGGCCACGGTGGCGGCGCGCGAGTCTGCCAAGTCCGCCTGCGCCTCCCTGCAGCAGCTGACCGACCAACTCGCCCGCCCCCGGCCGTCAAATCTGACCGACCCCTACTACCAGACCGCCGAGCAGTACCTGAACACGGCGACCAACCGTGCCGCCGACGCAGCTCAACAGGACCACGGCTACCAGGAGTTCGCCGACACCCTGCACCGGGCGGCCGAGACCTGGCAGGTCACCTTCACGCTGGACGAGGCCGAGCCGCTGATCCAGCAGGCACGGAAGGAGAAGTGCTGACGCTCTCGACGTGAACCTGGTCGGGTGCAGATCTTCCGGGTGTGCCGGTTCGTCCTGGCTGGCCTGCCGTTGCCCCTCCCAGCCCCTCAGGCCGAACCCCTGGTGCTCGGACCACTCCTTCGAGCAGGAGTTCACCAGAGGCTGTGACCAGCGGGAATGTGCGGCATGCGGAACCTCCACGGCCCACCTCGAGCCGCCCCGCGCCCGCAAGTGGTGCTCGGGCACCTGCCGGCAAAGTGCGGTCCTCCGGCGAGCTGGACTCCGAGATCGCACAGCTCAAGCCCCTGCCGGTCCGGCTTCGCTGTCACCAACCATGCAGTGATCCATCTTCGCTGGCGTAAACAGCTGTCCGTCCAACTTCGATGACAAATGGTGCAGTCGCCGACATGCACGTTCAGTGGCTTCGGGCCGTGAGCGGACCGCATCGACGTCACCTTCCACTCCGGCACAGCCACCACCACGACCGGCGGTGGCCGGTGGGACGAGGGCTGCCGTGGCCCGCGCCGAGGGGACGACGCGGCGGACCGTCATGGGACGGCGTGAGAACGCCGTTGCCGCCAGCACCCGCCAGATGGAAGCGCTGGCGCTGTGGCTTCGTGCCCAGAGCCAGCGCGAGGCGCTCACTTACGCGGCAATGGCCCAGCGCATCAACTACGGCTTCACCGCCTCCATGCTCTCCCGCGCGGCCGGCGGGCCGGTGCTCGCTGCGCAGGGAGTCCGTCCACTCACTGGGATGTTGCCACCAGGCCCGCCTCGTAGGCCAGGATCACCAGCTGCACCCGGTCGCGGGCATCGAGCTTGGCGAGCAGGCGGGTCAGGTAGGTCTTGGCGGTGGCGATGCTGATGCAGAGCTCGCCTGCGATCTCCGTATTGGACAGGCCCCTGCCGACGAGGGTCAGCACCTCGCGTTCCCGGGCGGTGATGGCGCCGAGCTCCGCCCGCCGCGGCGGTGACGCTGCGGGTCGGGCGGTGAACTCTTTGATCAGCCGGCGTGTGACAGCTGGTGCGATCAGTGCGTCCCCGGCGGCAACGATCCGGATTGCGGAGAGGATGTCGTCCAGGGCCATGTCCTTGACGAGGAATCCGGACGCGCCGGCGTGCAGCGCCCCGTAGACGTAGTCGTCGTCGTCGAAGGTCGTCAGGACGACGACGCGTGCGGAGCCGGTGCCCTTCGTGATCAGCCGGGTGGCCTCGATGCCGTCCATGCCGGGCATCCGGAGGTCCATCACGACGACGTCGGGGGCGAGTTCCTCCGTCAGTCGTACCGCTTCCGCGCCGTCTCCGGCCTCGCCCACCACCTCGATGTCCGCGGTGTCGGTGATGACCATCTGCAGGGCGGCGCGGACCAGGGGCTGGTCGTCGGTGAGTACGACGCGGATGGTCATATGGCTCTCGCCTTCTCTTCTGCCTCAGTCATTGTCGGTATCGGCAATCTGACCGCTACCAGGAAGCCGCCCCCGGGACGGGGCCCGGCCGTGAAATCGCCGCGCAGCAGGGCAGTCCGCTCGCGCATGCCGATCAGGCCGTATCCGGTGTCGGTGCCGGTGCCGCCGCCTTTCCCTCGGTCCGAGACCTCGACGGCGAGTTCGTCCGCGCGGTATTCGAGGCGCACGAGGCAGGAATCGGCCCCGGAGTGCCGTACGGCGTTGGTCACCGACTCCTGGACGATCCGGAACGCCGCGAGGTCGATGTCAGCGGGCAGCGGGCGGTGCTTGCCCTGCCGGCGCACCTCCACGCGGACACCGGCGGCCGTGGCCGTCGCGGCGAGCCGTTCCACGTCCGCCAGGCCGAGGGCCGGATGCAGGGATGCTGGTGCACGCCCATGGTCTTGACCGGTGCCTTCCTGATTCTGGTCGGCCTGGCGCAGGGCGCCGAGCATCCGCCGGAGCCCGGACAGGGTCTCGCGCCCCGCCTTCTCCACGGTGAGCATCGCCTCCCGGGCCCTGGCCGGCTGGGTCTCGACGACCCGGGCTGCGGCGCCGGCCTGCAGGGCGATGATGCCGATGCTGTGGGCGACGGTGTCATGCATCTCGCGGGCGATGCGCAGCCGTTCGGCGGTGACGGCCTGCGCGGCGGCCCGTGCGTACAACTCTTCGGTGTGGGCGCGGGCCTGGTGCACCGAGTTGCCGATGAGCCAGGCGATGACCACGGTCAGGGCCAGGAAGGGCTCGGGGGCGATTCCGGAGTCGTCCCCCATGAGCAGCCGCATCATGAAGTAGCAGGTGAGCACGGCGAGTGCCCCCGCGGCCGCCGTGAGCGAACTCCGTCGGGATCGGATGGCCGCGATGTAGCAGAGGGCCACATCCACTGCCAGAAACTGCAGCGGCGGGATCTCGTCCTGGCGCCAGGCCACCGTCGAGGCGACCGTGCCGGCGATCACCAGTGCGTAGGCCGGTGTAGTGCTGCGGCGCAGCGCCGCACTACCGGCCAGGACCAGCACGAACGCGAGCGCAAGCAGGGCCCGGGCGCCAAGCGAATCAAGCCCGTCCCGAGGAAAGTTGAGCGAGTGCGTCGGCCTCGGCGGCATCACGACGTACTCGACGATGGGTTCCACTGCTGCCGCGAACCACGCCAGCGCCGTCCACAGGCCCGGGGGTATGCGCTTGAGTAGCGGCGAAGACACGGAGGCGGACATCTGGTGATCGTAACCGTGTGCCGTCCCTGGGCCATCGGCCCGCGGTTGTACAACCAGGGTTGACACTCATGTCCGGCACTTGTCAGCTCCGGCCCGACGACGGGCAAGGTCGCCCCCCGGCACCGTTGTCCCCGTGATCGAAGTCAACGAGCTCACGAAGCGATACGGCAGCACGACGGCCGTCAAGGATCTGACCTTCACCGTGCGACCCGGCCAGGTGACCGGGTTCCTCGGACCCAACGGTGCGGGCAAGAGCACCACGCTGCGGATGGTCCTCGGCTTGCATGAGCCCACCAGCGGCAGCGTCATTGTCGGCGGCCGTTCCTTTCGGGATCGCCCCCGCGGCCTGCGTCATGTCGGATCCCTTCTCGACGCGCACGATGTGCACGGCGGGCGCAGCGCGATTGCACAGTTGTCCGCCCTGGCGCGCAGTAACCGCATTCCGCAGCGCCGGGTGGAGGAGGTGCTCCGGGAGGTCGGTCTCGCCGAGGCCGCCCGGCGCCGCATCAGCGGATTCTCGCTCGGCATGAAACAGCGGCTCGGCATCGCCTCCGCCCTGCTCGGCGACCCACCGGTACTGCTCTTCGACGAACCGCTCAACGGCCTCGACCCGGAAGGCGTGAGGTGGGTGCGTGACCTGTTCAGGCGACTTGCCGCCGAAGGCCGCACCGTGTTCGTCTCCAGCCATCTCATGTCCGAGATGGAGCACACCGCCGACCAGCTGATCGTCATCGGCCGCGGCGAGCTGATCGCGGCGGAAAGCCTCGCGGAGTTCTCCGCTCGTGGCACCCGGCAGAGCGTCACGGTGAGCACGCCCGCATCGGCCGTCCTGAGAGACCTGCTCGCGGCCGAGGGAGCGACTATCCACACGGCGGGCGACCTGCTTGCTGTGACCGGTGTGACCGCGGTCCGGATCGGTGAGATCGCCATGGAACACCGCATTCCGCTGCATCACCTCAGCGCCCGGTCCTCCTCCCTGGAAGAGGCGTTCATGGAGCTCACCGCCGACAGCGTGCAATACCTTGCAGGAGACCCCCAGTGACCACGACATACGCTGCCGTTGACGAACTCGGCGCCGACGAACCCCGCGCCCGATTTCACGACCTGGTGGCCGCCGAGTGGATCAAGCTTCGGTCGCTGCGCTCCACCTGGATCGCGTACGGGGCCACCGCACTGGCCGTCATCGCGTTCAACGCGGGCACCGCCTACGACACCTACAACTACTGGCCGGAGCGGAGCGCGGCGGACCGGGCAGACTTCGTCCGGGCCGGAATTCCGCTGCAGGAGGCGTTCACGGCGAACGCCGTCATGGTCATGATGCTCGCCCTCGGTGCCATCGGCGCCGTCGCGATCCTCGGCGAGTACAGCACGGGCACCATCCGTACGACGTTCGCGGCCGTTCCGGCCCGCCGTTCGGTGATGGCTGCCAAGACAGTGGTCGTCACGGCCGTCAGTACTGTCTTCGGCGCGATCGTCGCGGGGGCCTCATTCGGGCTGACGCAGGCGATCCTCGACGGCCGGGACGCCGGCCTGTCGATCGGCTACCCGGGTGCCCTGCGCGTTGTAGCGGCGTCCGCTCTTCTTGCGCCCGTGTGCGCGCTCACCGGCATGGCGATCGGCTCCGTCATCAGGCACACCTCGGCCACCATGGTCGCCTCTGTGGTAGCCATCCTCGTACTGCCCATGGTCTTCACCGACGGCCGCCACTGGTCGGCGGTCGCCGGGCACGCCACGCTCTACCAGGCGTGGTCACGGCTCGTGGAGGTCGGCTCACCCCGGACCGACTTTCCGTGGACGACCGGTGGAGCCTGGACCGTCTATGCGGTGTGGGCGCTCACCACAGCAGTGCTCGCCGTCACCAGCGCGCAACGGCGCGACCAGTGAGAGAGCCGGTCAGCCAACTGCCTGGGTGGCACTTCGGCCTTCCGATACTGGCTCCGCGTCGCTGACGAGCATGGCCGCCCCAGCCGCGACCAGGATGACGGGTTGACGAAACTATTCCTCATCGACGGCATCCAGCTCCCGGACCGCAGGCCGCCTGGCAGGTCCGGGAGCTGGAAGGAATACCGGCCGAGCATGTTGATGTGGTGTCGCAGGAACGGCGAGAGGCGGGCCACGTCCTCGTCGCGGACGTCGAAGCCGTCGGCCCGGAGCTGGGTGATGGCGGCATCCATATAGCGGGTGTTGAACAGCACCAGGGCGTTGAGTACGAGGCCCAGGGCGCCGATCTGGTCCTCCATGCCGTCCTGGTGGCGCTGGTAGAGCTGCCCGGCCTTCCCATAGGCAGTTCGTGACAGCGAAGATGGACCGCCGCAGGTCAGGAGTGCAGAGGCCACCGGGGGATGGCCCAGCTCACCCTGGGGGCCGGGTGGCGATAACAGCCTCGGTGCGGACACGCTCGTCAAACAATCCGCCGTCGGGACCGAAGGCGTTCAGGGCCTGTCGGAGGTCACGTTCGAAGGCCGCCCGGCCGGGGCCGAGTGCGGCCGGGCTGGTGAAGCTGTAGGAGAGCTGAAGCCCAACGACCTCGTCCACGCTGCGGCTGACCGCCTGGTCCCAGTGAACCTCCTCGACCCTGGAGAACGGCGAGCGGAGCAGGACCTCCTGGTGCCGCACGTCGGGATACCCGGCCGGCCCGGAGCCCCGAAGACGTTCGGGGTCCAGATGGCGACGACGGACCTGCTCGACCACGGCCAGCCAGGGCGGAGGTTCCAGGTCGTCGTGCTGGGCTCCGCAGGTCGCCAGCACCACCGCGCCCTCGGGCTCGATCAGGGTGTCCAGGTCGCGCAGCAGCCGTTCCCGGTCCGTCCAGTGGAACGAGGCACCCATCACTGTCAGCAGGACTGGCCCCACGTCCATCGCGAGCAGCGTGTCAGAGCTCCCGAGTCGCCAGTCGATGCCGCTCACCCGTGCCTGGGCGGCAAGACGGCGCCCCTCGGCGATCATTTCAGGCTCCGGATCGACGGCGATCACCTCTCGTAGGAGCGGCGCCAGCGGCAGCGTGAGAGCTCCGCTGCCCGCCCCCAGATCCAGCACCCGCTGGGAGCCATCGAAGGAGAAACGCTGACCGAGGAGAGCGAACAGACGGGGATCGTACGCGGGCCGGAACCTCGCGTAGTACGGCACCGTCGAGGCAAACAACCCATCGGGCGGAGGCTTCACCCCTCCAATTTCCCACCGCTGCGCTCGTACGGGAAGCACGAAAGCCCTCCGGCGCGTGCCGGAGGGCGGGGTACGGAAGGGCGTGTGCGGTGAACTCGGGTCACCAGCGAGTGCGGCGCTGTGGGTGGTGAGTGGACCGGTGACTCACCGGTGCGTAAGAGCTGGTGAGTGGTGACCGAATCGGTGAGCCACTGGTGTGTGCTGGCAGGGACGGGAGAGCGATGAGCAGCGCAACCGGTGCGCCGGGACGATCAGCAGGCGCACCGCCGCCAGAGCCCGAACCGCGCCGGGGCCGGGAGGCCTGCCGTTGAGCGCACCCCGACGGCGCGCACCCGGTGCGCTGGTGCGCACCGACGATGTCCGGCGTCCACTCCACCGCGTGGACTCCACAGGCCGGGAGCGGACGTCACCGTGCTCTGCATCCATTTCACCGTGTGGAGCCCCACTGGGTGGAGTGGACGACATCGGCGGGGAACGATGCCGCACATCCACCTGGTGCGCACCCGCCGGTCCACTCCACCGCACCAGGTCCACCCGATGGGTACCACCGGCCACACGGGGGTGCGCACCCAACCGGTGCGGTGGTGCGGTCAGTGGTGCATGGCCACCCCACGCTCCACCACCGCGCGGGGCCCCTCCACCTGTTCGTCGCGCAGCGCCTGGAGAGCCCGGAGGAGATCCGTCGGTGCGTCGGCGAGGACCCGGCCGACGAAGTCGCGATGGTGCGGCCGCTCCCCGGCGCGGCAGCCGCCGAGGACGTGCGAGGCGCACTGCCTGATCGCCGTCAGGCAGGTGACACCGACCTTGTCCAGGGCGAAGGAGTCAGCGCAGGGCTCAGTGTCGTCGGAGAGCGCGGTCACGGGGAAGACGACCAGCTCCGCGATGGCCAGCAACAGATCAGGCAGTCGCTCTCCTACTACATGGCGTTCGACGTCCTGCAGGCCGACGGCATTGAGCTGATCACGCTGCCCTACAAAGAGCGCCGTCGGCGCCTTGAGGTGGCCGCAACACGGTGGTCTTCGTTGGGTCAAAGGAGTTTGCACTGCTCGCAAACCGTCTCGTAGTAGATCTGGCGGCCACAGTCCACAGAGTCGTTGATGTCGTCGTCCGACGGGGATTCAGGCCGTTCGTCCGGGCGTTCCTCTGTGGGCCGTTCCGAGGCACTGTCTGATGGGTTTCCTTGCGCTGCCCACGCGTGAAGCGGCGGATTGATGTCGCGGGAGCACACCTGGGTCATGTCGGGCTGCCACATCACCTTGCCGAAGAAGATTTCGCCTATCGCGGTCATCGGCAGAGTCCATGGCCTGGCGAAAGCCTTGACATCCCAGCCGTTCGCGCGGGCCCGGTCTGCAGCGGCGCTGATGCGGCCGATAGGGCGCCTCGCTGTCGGTGGCGGCTGGGACGCGGGGACGCATGGACAGGAATGAGGAGTTGCTGCGCGGCCGGGTCTACGGCGCCGACCACGACCACCCGGGCCCGCTGCCGCACCGCGACTACGCCGAACTGGTCGGCGGCCCGCTCGATGGTCTGCTGCTCGACATCACTGGCTGGACAGTGGATGAGATCCAGACCGGCGTCGCGCTGATGACCGAGCTCGGGCAGTGCGGCCTGGCGGCCGCGCCCAGTACGACCCGCGCCCCGGCGAGCGGCGCCGCTGGGATTGGTCCGGAGACACGCCCTGAGGCTTCACCAGGAGTGCCTGTCGGGGGCTCTGTTGGAGGGCCTATTCGTCGGAGGCGTTGTTGGGTAGCGGTTCACAAAATCAGTGACGCGTTCCGTGCAGTCCGAGTATGTTTATCGGTAATCCATCGTGCGTGGTGAAGCGAGGCGAACATGCAGAATCCTGCGGCCGGTGATGTGAGTCGATCACGTATCGCTGAATTCCTTCGACACCTCGGCCCCGAGGTCCGCGCCAAGCTTCAGGTGGATGACGGATTGATCACCGGGGCGGACATGTTGGTTTCCCTCTGCTACACCTTGATGGACGCCGATAGCTCTCAGCCCTGGCAGGACCGCTGCGCCGCCGTCTTCGACGAGTTCACTAGTGGCGAGGCCGAAGCAGGGTTGAAGTACATCCTCACCAAACTTCAGGACACGGATGAGGCCATGTCCTGGATCACCGCATTCAAAGGGCTGAACTACCAGGCTTTTGCGGTTCGCCTGCTGGGAGCAGCTGGCACAAGGCGTTTTCGTAACGCGTGGAAAGAGGATGCCGCGGTCGCAGGGCTGGCGATCCGGCGCGGACTTCGCGGTCTGATGCCCTTCGCCGTGGCCTGGGGTGACGCCATCGGCAACATGACCGAGAACCAACGGAAAGCCGTCACGAAGTCCGACATCATCGGCCTGGAGATCATGAAGGGACTCGTCCAGCTGGACAAGGCGTTAGGGAAGAAGTTCCTCTCCACACTGCCCATGCAGCTCACGATCGCGACCGCCGACGACCTCACCGCTTGGCGGCCCGACGACATGCCGGAGATCACCGCCAGCATCAGGCAACGAGTCGTCGAGTCCTCAGTCAAGAGACTGGAGAGGGAGAACTCGAGGCTCGTCCGGAAGCTCAGGGGCGCCAAGGACGCGCTTAAACACTCGGAGGACGGCATCTCTCAGGCCGCCAACTCGCTGGTCGAGGTCATCGACCGGATCTTGCGCGAAGCGTTCTCCAAGGACGAGGCCCTGGCCTGGGTGGAGGCCAACCTGCCGAACGAGCCGGACTTGACCCATACGAACAAGGACGGCAAGACGCTGCCGACCAAGCGGGCCGAGGCTCTCTGCTTCTTCTACCGCGGGCGCCCCACGGCTCGTGGAGCCACCGAGTACGACGACGGCCAAGGGCCGGCCCTCCTCGAAGACGTCTTCGCCCGCGTGTTCGTGGCGACACGTGACCGTCTTGAGAAGATCAAGCACGCCGATCGCGGAACCCCAGAGGAGAGGGACCAGCTGGTCTCCCTCATGACCGGCCTTGAAGGGGCACTGATGCTGGGCCTCTTCGTCAGTCAGATCGGTCACCTGCCGGACTCGCAGCTTGAGGGAGCCAGAGCGTAGGAGTACCCGCTAGTTCCGATGGCAACGTACGAGTGGGGCCGGACAGCGCCTGCTGTCCGGCCCCACCTGCCTGAACTGCGACCTACGGCCTCGCAGCGCAGCCGCTCTGCCGCCCGGTGGCGGCTGCGCCCACCTCATCCCGATCTTGGACAACTACTCCATCCGCTCCGGTGTCAGGGTGGCGGTGTCGTTCTGGAGCTTGTGGAGTGGACGAGTGCGGGGTGACGTGAGCTGGCTGCTGACGGATGGACATACCGTCAGTTCTCGCACCCTGCTTGTTGGTTCGGAACATATGAGGTCTGTCACACCTGTTTCAGGATTCCTGGTTGATCAATCGATTTTCAGCGGCATTTATGTGGATAGTTTTTTGAATGCGGCTGGCGTGTGCGATGCCCGATCGCCCGCGGCTGGGTTGCCAGGTGATCGTCTCGGTAGCTAGGAATGGGCCCCTCTTCGTGTTCTTTCTTGTGGGGGCTTGTCGTGCGTATCGCGCGTCCGCTGGTTTTCTTTGTGGCGTTTGTGCTGGCTGTCCTCGCGGGCACAGAGCAGGCTGCCCTCGCGGCGACTCGTTGGGCCATGGCCAAGGTCGGGCAGGGCGCTGGGCAGCGCCCGGGTCAGGGCTGGGGCACGGCGGATGACCGCGCCCATGCGGTGTCCTCACGGGAGACTGGGGCGTCGGCCGCCGGCGGGCGGGCGGGGGCTGTGCCTTCAGCGGAGGAGCTGCCGCTTGCCGCAGGGAGTGCTCGCGTCGACCTGGGCCAGGAATCTGACGCCCCGAAGCCGGTGACTCGGGAGGTCAGCCCGCCCGGCACGCCTCCCGCGCAGGGATTCGCCCCGGGGGCGAGCGTGGAACTTACGCAGGAGCGTGCGCGGCAGGCTCGCACGTACGCCAACCCGGACGGGACGTTCACCACACGGTTCTACGATCAGCCCGTCAACTTCCTTTCCCGAGACGGGAAATGGAAGGAGATTGATACCAGCCTGGCGAAGGCTGCGCCGGGTATGCGGGTCATGAGCGGAACAGAGGCCGGGTGGGAGACCCGCTCAACCGAGGAGCAGGTCCGCTTCGGTGAATTCGCGGACGAGGAAACGCTGGTCCGCCTCGGCGTGAACGACTCGGGTTCTATTGGCTATGGCATCGAAGGTGCCGCCCATTCCAGGGGCGCGGTCGACGGCAGCGTGATCACCTACCCCGAGGTGCGCCCCGCCGCCGACCTGGAGCTGATAGCGGGCGGCCAGTCCGTCAAGGAAACCCTGCTCCTGAAAGACGCGTCCGCTCCGACTCAGTGGCGCTTCCCCCTCGCCGTCAACGGTCTCACCGCCAAGGTGGACGAACACGGCGGCATCGCGTTCACCGATGCAGCCGGGCAGCAGAAGGCGTGGATGCCCGCCGGCTGGATGGAGGACTCCAACCTCGCGGAAAACGCCAACGAGGGCGCGATATCCTCCGGCGTTGCCTACAGCCTTGAGGGCGCGCCGGGCCGCCAGACGCTGGTCGTGACCCTGGACAAGGCCTGGCTGACGGCTTCCGAACGTGTCTTCCCAGTCAAGGTCGACCCTTCCGTCACCGGTGTGAGCGCGACGTCCGGGACGTATGTCGAGGCCCCCTACAATCAGAACTTCGCCAGCGACACCGTCCTGAAGGCCGGCACCTACGACGGCGGCGGCCACAAGGCGGCCTCCTTCCTGCGCTTCGACGGGCTCAGCAGCGGTGCTCTGAAGAACGCCTGGGTGGTCGACGCCAGACTGGCGCTCTACAACAGCTGGTCCAATTCCTGTACCGCGCGTCCCGTCACCGTCCACGAGATCACCTCGAACTGGTCCGAGACCAGCACCTCCGCGTACCCCGGGCCGGCGACCGGCTCGCCGCTGGGATCGAAGTCCTTCGCCCACGGCTGGCGACCTTCAGGCACCACATCCTGGTCCTGCGGTCCGGCGTGGGAGTCCATCCCGCTCGGCTCCTCCGGCCGCACGTTGGTCGACGACTGGACGCATGGCCGCAAGCCGAACTACGGCCTGGCGGTCAAGGCGTCGGCGAGCGACTCCAATAGCTGGAAGCAGTTCGGCTCGGACGACTACCCCAATGGCAAGCCCAGCCTTGATGTGACGTGGACGAAGTACGGGGCCACCTACAAGCTGGGCCAGTTCGTTACCCCGATGACCGCGACGACCGAGGGCACGTTCAAGGTCACCGTCATCAACCAGGGCCAGGAGACCTGGCCCAAGAACGGCAACATCAAGCTCAAGTACGAGCTGTACGACGCGGCCAACAAGCTCATCAGCGACGCTGACAAGATCCGCTGGACCCTGATGCCCAGTGACATCGCCCCAGGCTCCTCAGTAACGCTCGACGCGAAGATCGCCCCGCTCGCCCCAGGCACCTACACTCTGGTGTGGACGATGGACGACCTGGGCGTCTCCGCTTTCACCACCGCCGGTGTCCCCGGTGCGGCCGTCCGCGTCGAAGCGGTCAATACGCCTCCCCAGTTGACGGGTGAAGCACCGCCCAGCGGCACTGTCGTGGACACCCTGACCCCCGCCCTGTGGGCGTCCGCCACTGACCTCGATCGCTCTCCCAACACCCTCACCTACCAGTTCGAGGTCTGCGAAGTCGTCGGCAAGGACACCCGGAGCAACTGCCGGACGGGACCCTCCGCCTCCTCCCAGAGCTGGAACGTGCCCACCGACTGGCTGAAATGGTCCACCACCTACGCGTGGTACGCCTACGCCAGCGACAGCAAGGACCAGTCGAAACGCCCCGGGCCCTCGCTGCTGACCACTCAGGTCCCGCAGCCCGCGATCACCTCGCACCTCGGCGGCGCCGACACCGACAGCGCTCGCGCGTTCGGCGCCCGCAGCGGAAACTACGCCACCGCCGCTACCGACGCCGCCGTTTCCACGATCGGCCCCGAACTGGCGGTCACCCGCACCTACAACTCGCAGGACCCGCGCAGTACGAACGCCTTCGGTGCCGGATGGGCAACCCGCTGGGACATGCGGGCGGCGGCCGAAGGCGACGGAAACGTTGTTGTCACCCGGGCCAACGGCAGCCAGGCCCGCTTCGGGCGCAACTCCGACGGCACTTACAGCTCTGCTTCCGGCGCCACCACCACTCTGACCGCTGTCGAAGGCGGCGGCTGGATGCTCCGCGATGCCAGCGGAACCGTCTACGCTTTCGACTCGGCCGGTCTGCTCACCAAGGTCACCGACGGCTTCGGCCGTGAACAGGCCCTCACGTACAGCAGTGGTGGCCGCCTCGCCACGGCCACCGATGCAACCTCGCAGAGGTCGCTCAGCTTCACCTGGAGCGGTAACCAGGTCAAGACGGTCTCCACAGCAGCCGTCGGCCCTGCCTCAGCACCTCTGACCTGGACTTATACCTACAGCGGCGACCGCCTCATCAAAGTCTGCCCGCCGGATTCGGCCACTGCGTGCACCGTCTACGAGTACGCCGACGGCTCCCACTACCGGGGCCTGGTGCAGGATGCCAACCCGGTCGGCTACTGGCGGCTGAACGAGACGGAGGGGGAGTCCGCGGCAAGTGAGGCCGTCTCCCGCACCGGCCTGAACGCCGGCCACTACCGTGATGTCACCTTCGGCGTTGCTGGTGCCCTGACCGGAACTGGCAACAAGGCGACGTCGTTCAATGGCACCAACTCCTACGTCGAGTTGCCAGAGTCCACGCTCTCCTCGTCGACCGTGCTTTCGGTGGAGCTGTGGTTCAAGACAGACAAGCCGGGCACACTGGTCGGCTTCCAGGACAAGCGGCTGACGGAAGGCCAGCCGGACTGGTGGAACCCGGTCCTGGGCATCAACCAGAGCGGCAAGCTGCACGGTGGCTTCGAGCTCAGCACCATGGGAACCAGCCCCATCACCTCCCCGGCCACCGTCACCGATAACGCCTGGCACCACGCGGTCCTCACCAGCATTGGCACCAGCCAGACCCTGTACCTCGACGGTCAGGCCGTCGGCACCCGTGCCGGTACGGTCGACCACTACGGCAAAACGTTCACCTATCTGGGGGCCGGATACTCCAGCGCCGCCTGGGACGGAGCCGCTGCGGGCGTGCGCCGCTTCACCGGGGCCATGGACGAGGTCGCGGTCTACCACCGCGCCCTCGGTGCCGGCGCTGTGGCAGCCCACTACGCTGCCCGCACCGGATCCTCCAAGCTCACCAGAGCCACCCTGCCGTCGGGCCGGGTCAGCGCCAACGTCGTTTACAACGGCGACACAGAGCGGGCCACCGAGGTCACCGACGACAACGGCGGTACCTGGAAGATCTCCGCACCCAGCTACTCCGCGGGCTCGGCGGCCTACGCGAACGCCGTCCGCTCCAGCACCCCGGCCAACTATTGGCGCCTGGGCGACAGCAGCGGCGCCGCCGCGGCAGATGAGATACCCAGCGGAGGCGACGGCTCCTACCGCGACGGTGTAACCCTCGGTGCCGTCGGCGCGTTCCTGGACGGCGAAGACGGAGCGATCACGCTGGACGGAGCCGAGGGCGCCGTCCAGGTTCCCGCAGAACCCCTGAGCGGGCAGAGCGCGCTGTCGGCCGAACTCTGGTTCCGGACCGACAAGCCCAGCGGCGTCCTGCTGTCCCTGCAGAACACGGCGCTCGACACCACCCCACAGGACTGGAACCCGAGCCTGCTCATCGATGGGGACGGCAAGCTCCGCGGCCATCTGTGGAACGGGCAGGCCATCTCCGCGCTCACCAGCAGCAAGCCGGTCACAGACAATGTCTGGCACCACGCAGTCATCGCCGGCAGCGCCACCGGGCAGGCCCTCTACCTCGACGGTGTGAAGATCGCATCCAAGACAGGAGCCGTCGCCCCCGAGTCCCTGGCCTACGCCTACCTGGGCGCCGGATACTCCAGCAGCAACTGGGACGGCCAGGCACCGGGAGTCCGCTATTTCTCAGGCCAGCTCGACGAGGCTGCCCTGTACGGCAAGGAACTGGACGCGAAAACCGTCGCGGACCACTTCAAGGCCCGCAACCACCTCGTCACCGGCAGCGGCGCCCAGTACCGCGGCTCGGTCATGGCCGATGCTCCGACGGGCTACTGGCCGCTGGATGAGACCAGCGGCACGAGCGTGATCAACAAGGTCGCCGTCACCGGCGGCAACGGTGCCTACACCAAGGCAAAACCGGACACGGCCGGCGCTTTCGGAATCGGTGACGGGTCCGCGGTCGAGTTCACCGGCGACGGCTACGCGGAGCTCCCCCCGATCGGCATGGCCACCACGGACGTCGCGGTCGAGCTGTGGTTCAAGACATCCAAGCCGGGTGTGCTCCTGAGCAACCAGGAACTTCCCCTGGCAGGTGCCTCCGAGGTCGCCGGCGACTGGGCACCCGTGCTCTACGTCGGCGCCGATGGAAAGCTCCACGGGGAATACTTCTCGGGCGTCAGCGCAGGCTCCAATGCCTCATCGATCACCGTGACCGACAACGCCTGGCACCACGCCGTGGTCTCGGCACGCGCCGCCACCCAGACGCTCTACCTGGACGGAACGCAGGTCGCGCAGAAGTCCAACGCGCCGGTCAACCACGAGGACAGCAAGCACACCTACATCGGTGCCGGCTTTGCGAAGAACTGGGTCTCTGCTCCCGCGGAGATCAGCTTCTTCACCGGGCAGATCGACGAGGTTTCCGTCTACCAGCACGCCCTGACCGGCTCCCAGGTATCCGAGCACTACCGTGCTCGCTCACAAGCTGGAGCCTCCTCTCTCGCCTCCACCGTTACCGTGACCGACCCCGCCGGGGCCGTCACCAGCACCACCTACGACGCGATCCGCGGACAGCGCCCGGTGGCATCGGCTGACGCGGACGGCGGTGTCACCACTTACGCCTATGACACCGGCGGCTTCCCGCACACTGTGACGGACCCCAACGGCCACTCGACCATCACCGGCCACGACAGCCGCGGCAACACCGTCTCCACCACGACCTGCCGCGACAGCAACTCGTGCTGGACCTCGTACGCCACCTACTTCTTCAACGCTGCAGACCCCCTGGACCTGCGTAACGACAAGCCCACCAGCGTCCGTGACGCCCGATCGGCCGACCCGGACGACACCCGCTACAAGACCACCACCAGCTACACCACCCGAGGCCTGCCCTTCTCCGTCACCCTCGCTGACGGCCGACAGTCCATCACCTCCTACACGGCCGGCACCGAAGCCGCGGTCGGCGGCGGCACTGTCCCGCCCCGCCTGGTCTCCCAGCGCAAAACACCCGGCGGCGCCACAACCAAGTACACCTACTACGCCAACGGCGACATCGCACAGGTGACTGCGCCCTCCGGGCTCGCGACCACGTACACCTACGACGCCATCGGCCGGAAGCTGACTGAGACCCAGGCCTCCGACGCCACTCCCGACGGCGTGACGACGTCGTACACGTACAACGCGATGTCGCGGATCTCCTCAGAGTCCGCCCCGGGGGCCAAGAACGAGGTCACCGGTGTTACCCACACCGCAAACGTCAGCCGCACCTACGACGCGGACGGCCAACTGCTGACCGAATCCACGCAGGACACCACCGGCGGCGACGCCACCCGCACCACGACGTACCACTACAACGCCTTCGGTCTGAACGACAGTGCGAAGGACGCGGCCGGCAACGAGTCGACGTTCACCCACGACCTCTTGGGCCGGATGATCCGCGAGACGGACCCCGCGGGTAACGTGGTGACGCACGCCTACACCAAGCGCGGCCAGCTCGCCGAGTCGGTACTGAAAGACTGGACCGGCCACCCCTCCGGCCAGACGCGTGATCTGGTCCTGGTCTCGAACGCGTACGACCCGGCGGGCCGCCTGGCCTCGACGACCGACGCGATGGGCGCCACGACCGCCTTCACCTACTACGACGACGGCCTCAAGGCCACAGCGACGGCGAAGCAGGTCACCCAGTCCGACGGCTCCAAGCACGACATCGTCCTGGAGTCCAACTCCTACGACGGCGCGGGCAACCCGGTCTCGCAGACGTCGAGCGGCGGCCGCACCACGGTCAACACGGTCGATGCCACCGGCCGTACCACGCGTGCGGTGTTCGACCCCAACGGGCTGAACCGGGTCTCCACCTTCGCCTACGACAACGACGACCGGATCACCGAGCAGACCCAGTCCATCGACGACGCCGGCAAGAAGCTGACCTCGACCACCGAATACGACGCGGCGGGCAACCCGAAGAAGGCGACCGTCACCGACGGCACCGGTACCCGGACATCCTCGGCCACCTACGACCAGCGGGGCATGGCCCTCACCCAGGTCACCCCACGCGGCAACACCACGACCAGCCGCTACGACGCGCTCGGCCGCCTGATCGAGCAGACCATGCCGCAGATCCAGGCCGAGGAGAACGGCAATACGGCCGCAGCCGTCACACCGAAGACCCTCACCGGCTACAACACCTTCGGCGAGACCACCGAGTCACGTGACGCACGCGGCCAGGTGACCCGAACGGAGACCGACAAGCTCGGCCGCCCCGTCGCAGTCACACTGCCCGCCTACACCCCGCCCGGCGGCACCGCCATCACCGCAGTCTCCCGCACCACATACGACAAGCTCGGCAACCCAGCCTCCACGACCGACCCACTGGGCCGTGCCACCTACTACGTGTACGACCAACTGGGCAACCAGATCCGAAAGACAGACCCGGCCGTGGCCGGCGCCCAGGGACTCACAGCCCCAGGCGCCACCACCTTCAACGGCACCACCACCGACCTGTCCGGCGGCGGCGTCAGTACCTACACCTGGACCCCCACCGGTCTGCCGCTCTCCGCGACCGACCCCACGGGGGCACGCACCGAGTCCACCTACGACGAACTGGGCCGCAAACTCACCGCCACCACCATCGAGCGCAAGCCCACCCTGCAGAACCTCGTCTCCCGTTACACCTGGGACGACGCGGGCAACCAGATCGGATCCACCACACCCGGCGGGCGCCGCACCACCACCGCATATGACACGGCCGGCCAGGCCCTGGCGGTCACCGATCCGCTCGGCGGAATCACCCGTGCGGTCTACGACGGCCTCGGCCGTGCGACGGAGGGGAAGGACGCGACCGGCCGTAAGACGGTCACGGCGTACGACGTCATGGGCAAGCCGACATCCGTCACGGATTACGGCACGGGCGCCTCGCCCTTGCGCTCGGTCGCCACCGAGTACGACGCCGACGGAAACGTCACGGCATCCGTCTCGGCCAGCGGCGCACGCCGCACATACACCTACGACGCCCTCGGCCAGAAGACCAAGCAAGTCGAACCCGTCACCGCGACCGACTCGATCACCACAACCTTCGGCTACGACGCGGCGGGCCACCGCACGCGCCTGACCGACGGCCGCGGCAAGGCCACGTACTACACGTTCAACACGTGGGGCCTGCCCGAATCGACGATCGAACCTGCCACCACCCAGCACTGGGCCGCCGACGTCCGCACCTGGACGAACGTCTACGACGCGGCGGGCCAGCTCACCACCGAGCAGTTGCCCGGCAACGTCAAGCGCCAGAAGACATACGACGCCCTCGGCCGCCTCACCGTCGAGACCGGCTCCGGCACCAGCGTGGCCACCCGTCCACGCACACTGTCCTACGACCTCGCAGGCCGCATGACCGGCGCGGGCGGCGACGGAATCCTCACGAACAACACCTACACCTACAACGACCGCGGCCAGTTGCTCTCGACCGACGGCCCGGGCGGCACCTCGACATACACCTACGACGCGGACGGTCAGATGACCTCCCGCACCGACGCCGCAGGGGCGACAGCCTTCACCTACGACCCGGCGGGCCGCCTCGGCACCACGACCGACCCGCTGACTGGGACCCAGGTGCGCAGCGGCTACGACGCTGCAGGACGCCCGACCGTGAATGAGTACGCTCGCCCGGCCGCCGGAGGCACCTACACCATCGCCGCGAAGCGCTCGTACACCTACGATGCTCTGGGCCGGCTCGCGAACGACAGCGTCACCCGCACAGGGACCGGTACATCAATCCAGGGCACGGCCTACGAATACGACCTCGATGACAGGCTCGTGAAGAAGACCGCAGTGGGCACCGCCGGGGCGGGCGCTGAGACGTACGCCTACGACCTCGCCGGCCGCATGACCTCCGAGACCAGCGAGGCCACCACGACCCCCTACGAGTGGGACAAGTCCGGCAACCTGACCAAGAGGGGTGACGCCACCGCCACCTACGACTCCCGCAACCGGGTGGAGACCTGGGGCACGCAGACCTTCGCCTACAGCGCCCGCGGCACCGAGAAAACGGTGACGGAAAGCGGCACCAGCCGCCAGATCAACTCAGATGCCTTCGAGCGCACGATCACCAACGGCACCAGCACCTTCACCTACGACTCCCTCGACCGCGTCATGACCCACAACGGATCCGCCTTCATCTACGACGGGGGCTCCAACAACCTGGCCAAGGACGGCACGTCCACCTACAGTCGCACCCCCGGCGGAACGCTGCTTTCCAGCGTCACCACCGGGACCGCCGGCTCGGCCCGCCTAGCCGTCACAGACGGCCACACCGACCTTGTCGCCGGCCTTACCCCGGACGGCACCTCAGTCGCCTCGTCCCGCGCCTACGACGCCCTCGGCAAGGTGACCGCGAGCAACGGCATCACCCCGTCGGTCGGATACCAATCGGGCTGGACGGACGCCTCCACCGGCGAGGTGAATATGGCCTCTCGCTGGTACCAGCCCGGCATCGGCAGCTTCACCAGCCGCGACACCTGGCAACTGGACCCGAACCCGTCGGCCCAGGCCAACCGCTACACGTACGCGAACGCCGGCCCGCTGAACGGGACCGACCCCACAGGTCACAGGAACGAGATGGGCGGTGGCAGTGGTTCAACCGGAACACTCACGCCTTACAGCACTTCACCACTGCCCGCCCCGTCTACCTCCGCATCGTCGATGCGCTCCCAGCTCGCTCGGTTCCTCAAGCTCGAGAGCAGAATCAACAGATTCAACGGCGTCGAGGAGTACTTCTCCGGAAACTCCTCCACCTCGGTTCCGTCTACGAAGGGCGAGCCGTTCCGGGGCTACAGGAACTGTGACAAGTACTGGTACACCGTCGACTGCGGCGGTAGGGGATCGCGCAACCAGTACGACACTGCCCCTTCCACTGGCCCTGGTACCAGCCCCAGTACCAGTCCCGGCGTAGGTACGAGCGCCAGCTCTGGCAGTGGTCCCGGTGGCTGTCGTGTCAACTGCCGTCGCGCTGCGACGTTCCCTCCGCCCCCCCCGATTGACCAGAACCCCAACAACGGACGCTCCCCGATTCCCGCCCCGCGACACATTCCCAAGCCCAACTGGGATCCGGGCAAGGGCGGCTGGGACCCCAAGAACGGCGTCGACATGGTCATCGGCGCTCTGAACCTCCTGAATATGCTCACGGGCGGCAGCGACGACGCGAGCGCCCCGGACCAGGTGGTCCAACCTCTCACTGGATTCGCCCCGATTCCGGGCAGTGACAGTGGAGCCGGCGGTAGTACAGACGACGACGCCTGTGACACCGGTGTCGGCTGGAGCGTGAACAAGAAGGGCGTCGCGAACAAGATCTACCTTCCGCGGAAGCGCCAGGCTGGCGCCTGTGTGGCCAGCGGTGCGTACGCCGACCTGACCAAGGACGACTACGTGGCACCGCCCCGGCCCGGCCTTGGGTTCGCTCTGCCGGGACTGAAGGATCTGCCGGGCAAGAACCGGGCCCGCGGCCACCTCATTGGCTTTGCCATGGGCGGATCGAACACCGATACGCGGAACTTCGTTCCCATGTACCAATCGGCAAACCAGGCCATGTATGACCATGCGGAAGACAAGGTCGTGACTTCAATCAAGAAGGGTGGGAACCAGTTCGTCCATGTGACTCCTGTGTACGACGACCCGACGTCGGTCATCCCGACCAAGGTCAACTTCATCTCCACCGGTACGGTCGACGTACGGTGCGAGTTCGACAACACGGCCGCAGCCACATACAGATGTTGGTAGTCGGAAGGAATGCAAGTGTCTTCGTCCTTTGATGAGCTGTCCCGGATCTTGGGGCCGTCTCCGTTGCCCGAGCGTGCCCTGGCCGACGTCGAGCGGGCATGGGAGACCGCCCTTCCCGCGGAAGTGCAGCGAGTGCTGCAGACGTACGGGGACCTCATGGTCGACGATTTCCTTTACCTCTTCGGTCCGCTCACCCTCGAGGAGAAGGGCGAGTGGATGAGCGGCTACGTGAAGCGCGGAGAATCCCGGCTGATCGTCGAGCCCGTTCTTCCGGAACCCGGTGGAATGCTCCACTGGGGACAGACGATTGACGGGGACCGGCTGTTCCTGGTGCCCCGTGGTGCGGCTGATCCTTGGACCGTCTCCGCGTTCCGCCGTAACTGGGGAGACTGGTACGAGACCAGCCTCCCTCTTGAGGAGTGGCTCGTGGGTGTCTTTCGCGGGGACATCGAGACGGACTGGATGCCGGAATGGCCCACGGTCCACGCCCTTGTGGCGGACGACGACTGAGGTCGCGGCCGGGGGCAAGCCGGTGACAGACGGGGTTGCCCCCTTTCATCGGGGATGGCGTGGTCAGGGCAACGATGTCCTCCGTCAGCCGCAGCAACAGGAAGGCCAGCTCCGGGTTGGCGTCTGCGCGGCTGGCGTTGACCGCCCCGCCGCCCAGTTGCACCGCGGGGACGTAGTCGAAGGCGGCCTCCACTTGCTCCGAGGTGAGCGGCGTGCGAGGCAGGTGCACTCCCACCCCGTCGGTGTCCGGGCTCCAGACTGCTGGCCCGCCCCGCGCCACTCGATCAGTAGTGGGTCGTCGAGGCGGACGTTGTCTGGGTCAAGGCCGGCCCGTCGCAGGAACTCCAGGAGGTCGCGGGGGTTCAGGGCGCGGCCGAGGATTTCCCCGTCCGCGCGGACGCGGCGCCCGCCCTGGGCATCGGGTGGGTACACGACCACTTTTGGTCGGCTTTCGGTCATGTCTCCACCCTGGGGTCGGTGGTTCACTCCAGCACTCCGAGGGCGGTGTCGGGCCGGCAGTGAGGGCATGCGGGGATGCCCTGGGCGAGCAGGGCGCGTATCTGGTCGGCGTCGGCCGGGGCGCAGCGGCTGCGGGTGTCCCAGCAGTCCCCGGCGTGAACGCGGGCCGGGAGGCGGCCGACACTGATCCCGCGCTCGACCAGCCATGCCGGGGGCTCGGGCGCCGGCTGCTGCCGGGTGGTGGCGGCTTCGCGCTTCTCGGCGGCGGCGAGGGCCTGTTCCGTGCGGCTGAGTTCGCCGCGCAGGTAGGTGGCCAGAGTCCGTATCCGGGGGAGGTCGGGCGGCAGGACGGACATGGTTCAGCCCCCGTACTGGGCCTGACGGGCGGCCTTGCATGAGGGGCATGTGGGGGACGCGCCGGGCCCGCCGTATTTGCATGTCGGGGCGTGGCAGAGCGCGCATGGCCCGGTCTGGCTGGGGGCCCAGGTGGCGGGCTTGGGTCTGGTGGGGGTTTCGGGGGTGGCCATGGCGGTCTCCTGGGTATGCGGACGGCGTCACTCCTATTGGATCGCATGTTCGAATTTGGGGGCGAGTGCGGCGCGGCTCATTCCGCCCGCTCCGGCGTGTGTGTCTTGTGACAGCGAAGGTTGATCTTTGCCAGCGAAGGTTGATGATCAGTAGGTTCGTGTCATCGAAGTTTGAGCGGCATCCGACCGCCGAGCTGCCCTTCGGCAACCAGGAGCCTGTGTGTCGATCGCACTCGACTTTCCGGAGTTCCCCTTTGAGGAACCTCCTGGCTCGATCAGCTGCCTGCAGAAGCCCTGGAATGGGGTCCTCGTCAGGGTGGACCACATCCACTTCACGACTGGCGACAAGGTCACCTTCGACGTCACGGTCTACAGCGACACCGCCGGGCAGATCTTGGCCGCGAAGACCCAGGGCGTCGTGCGCGTCACCGCTGACACCACCTCCGTCAGCTACACCATTCCCTGGGACGGCGTCCTGGACGCCGTCGCTGAGGGCTCCATCACGGTCCTCTACACCCTCGCCCCCGTCGACGGCAGCACGCCATCGACCTCGCAGGAAGCCATGGTCCAGTACTCCCGCCAGCAGCCCGGCGGCACCGTCTGCGGTCCGGACAGCTGAGCTGCGTCGGCAAGTCTCTCGCGCCGGCGCAGCACCAGCGTCGCTCAAGCTTCGATGTCACGGGACAGTGCGCCGGGTCGCATCGGCGGGGGTTGCGGGGCTAAGGGGGCGGTGATGTAGCACGTGCGCGAACTCCACCCTGTAGCGCTCTGACCTGCGATTTTGTGCAACTTGCGGGGCTAACCCCTCTCCGCTCCAAAGTGCGGATCACACCTCCCGCCGGGGGTGTGATCCGCACTTTCGCGTAAGGAGATATCTGGCATGAGCATGTAAGGAATGGGTGGGGAGTCGACGGGTGAGGAGTCGGGCGGGAGCCGGCCGGGCCCGGCGGGGCACCGGCCCCGCGCAGCCGCCGGTCCGGCAGGCGCCGGCTGGTGGGCCGGGTGTTCTCGGTGCTCGCCGTCGAGGTGGTGCAGGCCGCGTTGTCCGTGTGGGCGCCGGAGTGGGCGGAGGCGGCGCAGATCGTGACCACGGTCCTGCGGGTTGTGCGGCTTGGCCGCGCTCGGGGCGGGCGGCCGCGCGGCTAGTCAAGCCTGCGGGTTCCCGGGCGGCGCGAGCGGCTCGGGAACCCGGGGGTCCGCCTCTGGCGCACCCCCGGTGGCGGTCAGGCCCGTGGCTGCTCAAGCAGCACACGGGCCTGACTCCAGTTTTTCGTTGTTCCCGGCATCGGGGACCTCCTGCTACCCCGATGCCGGTTGTGACGGTGTGGGCTCGGTTGCCGCCTGCCCCCCTCGGGTGGCCGGGCGCGTCGCGTGTGGCAGGTGTGTGGGTCACATGGCGGCGGCGTAGGTGTCGGCGATGGAGGTGATGGGGACGCCGTGGTCGTTGAGGTCGTCGACCACGTCGGACCAGTCCAGGGCCGGCCTGCTGGGGACGGGTGGCTGGGGCGGGTGGGTGGGATGTTCGGCTTCGGGCCGGTTGGGTGCCGGCCCGGTCCGCACCGTGATGGCGGCCGATCGTGTCAGGAGTAGTCCGTCGGTGGGCGGGACGACCGCGATCTCTCCGTGTCGCGGTGGGGCGGGTTCGACGGGCGGGTTGCCGCTGAGGAGCAGGCTGAGCAGGACGGTCGCGGACTGGTCGGTGAGGGTCTGGGCGGCCTCCTTGAGACGGTGGCGCTGTGAGGCCGGCAGGGACAAGGCGAGGGCTTCGGCCTGACCGAAGCTGAGGGGCACCGCCACACACACCTCACGTGGGGAGTACTCCTGCCAGTCGAACTGCACCGAGCGGGGACCGTTGTGATCGATGATGCGGAACAGGCGCGCGGGGTCGGTGATGGTCCGCGGGGTCAGGGGTACGGGGTGGCGGCGGGCGAGGTGGTCCATGCGCGCCTCGAACGGCAACTGCTGCAAGAGACTCTTGCCGACCGCGCTGGCATGTCCCGCGAACCGGAAGTCGACCCACTCGTACACACGGGGAGCCTGCGGGCCGTCGGCGAGCCGGGAGATGTGCACATCCCCGTCGGTGTAGCTGCTCACGTAGACCGCGGCGCCCACCGCGTCCCGCAGCGTGCCCAGCGTCCGCTGCAGCGCGCTCTCCGCCGCACTACCCGAGGGCTGCGCCAACGCCAGGAGGTCCGGGCCCGGCGCGTACCCGCCATCGGGCAGCCCGTCTGCCATACCGCGTTGGCACAACCACGGCAGCAGACGATCCACCCCTCCCTTCGAGAGCCGAGCCCGCTTCGACAACTGCGCCGGACTCAGTGCCACGGAGGAGCCGTGCAGCACGTGCAGGATCCGCAACGCCCGCTCCACCGCTTTCCACTGCGCCGGCGCAGACCCCTGGCCGGGTACCTGCCGCTGCGCCACCGTCAACCGCGGCGCACGCAACGGTGAGGCGGAGAACCCGACGCTGCGCCCCGGTATGCCGCCCGCGCCGCACAGAAGCGCCGCGCACAGCTCGTCGGCGAACTCGGTGTCCTCGACGGCCTGGCCGTCGGCAGGGAACTTGGCCATGTCGGCCCGCAACGCGAGCGCGTCCCCGTGCCCGAGCTGCGCGGCGGCCGAGACCAGTTCCGTCACTTCGGTGTGCAGCGCCGGTCTGCCCACGCGGGCGGCCAGGACAGCGAGGCGGAAGACGGCGCCGGGGTGGCCGTGCTCGGCGGCATGGCCCAGCCACCGCTCGGCGGCCTCCACATCCCTGTGACGCAGGGCCTTGGACCCCAGGCGGTAGGCGGAGTTCACATCGGCCGCATCCGGCTGCGGTGTGCCGCCGACATGGTCGGTCCGGCGGGGAGCGGCCCAGCTGCGGTCGGGACGGTCCCAGAAGTCAGCCGGGCCCGCCAGACGCGACATCAGGGCGGCAAGCCGTGCGGCGGAGTCCCCTGCGGTGCGCCCGTCCCCTGTTACGTCACTCACCACAGTCCCCTTCCCCACGCCGCCCTATCCGCCCCGCAGGACGGATCAACTTCCTCAACTTCTCCCGCAACTCCTTGATCGCCCGCACACGCTGGATCTGCACCTGCTTGCGGGGAATCCCCATCGCGGTCGCGATCGCCGTGTCGTCGGCCCCGTCGCTCTGCATCTCCACCACCGTCCGCCGCTGCCCCGGCCGCATGGTCCGGATCGCTGGAATGACCACCGTCTCCAGCAGCGCGGTGTCGTCGTGGACCTGCTCCCTCCAGACCCGCACACCGGCCTCCAGACCGTCCGGGGCACGCGGTATGGGAACCGGCCTGCCGGCACGCGCCTCGTCGGTGACCAGGTTGCGGACCACCGTCAGGTAGTACGGCACAAGCTCCCGGCCGGCCAGCGAGGGATCGGCCAGCCATCTCTTCGTCGTGCGGTAGAACGCCTCCTCCGCGATCTCCGCCCGCCGGGTAGGCAGCATCTCCGGACACCGGTGGAGCAGCCAGCGCATGCCCTGGCGCATGCACTTGGGGTACGCGGCCATCACCAGCCGCGCGGTCTCCTCGTCCGGCCCGGGCTCGGACCCGCCCGGGCTGCCGGCTACCACGGGCCATGCTCCTCACGCCGCCGCCCCGCCGCCGCGGTGACGGGCCCGACCGCCCAAACGGTCAGCACACCTCCGTCCGCGGCTTCGTACCGCACAACACGGCCCTCGGGACAACCGCACACGGACACCTTCGACTTCGCCGAGCCATCCTTCGCGTTCGGCTTCGACGATCCTATCTTTGAGGTTGTCGCTGATCTCTTCCATGCGGGGCTTCTCGTCCAGGGCGACGATCAGGACCGGGCAGCGGACGCAGGCTTCTCTGAACTTGCCGGTTGGGGCCCCTGGACCACCTCCGGGGCCTCGATAGAGTCGGGGTGATGACTGGGAACCGAGGCCGTTGGCCGAAGATCGATGAGGAACGCGGCGTCGAGGACGTGACGCTTCTGATCTTGGAGTGGCTGGACGAGCAGGGTGTGAACGCCATGATCAGGATGGACGCCGAGAGACTGGCTGACAACGCGCCAGCGTGGACGTTCGCCGCCAGCGGTGGCCCGTTGACGCATGGGATGCGGGCCGACGGGAGGACTATTCAGCAGTGCACGTCCGTTGCTCTGGCCCGCCTGCGCGACTCCGGTCTGTCGGTTCCGTTCTGACCTTCGTCGGCCTTTGCTGATGCTCGCCTGAAGAACTCAGTTGAGGCGATCTGATTGCTGGAGGGCTGGTCAAGGCAGGAGCGGTCGGGTTGCGGTCCAGGTGACGAGTCGCTCGCGTACCGGGCCGGGTGCCAGGTAGCCGACCAGGCTTTCCAAATGAGCCGTCAGGTTCTTGTGTCGCCGCAGCTCGCGGATCTGCTCGGTGGGAAGGTCGCGCCAGCCCTCGGCGAGTCCAGCAGCCTGTGGGGGCGTGAAGGTCAGTGCATCGAGCGTGTCGGACGCCAGCGCCTCGGGAAGCCAGTCGGTGTCCGTCTCGTCGGGGCCCAGACGGTCGATCACCCACATCCGGAGCATGAACTCCTGCTGAGCCACCCGCGCAGGGTGTCCCTCGGCGTGGTCGAGCATGCGCCGGTTCGCGAGCAGCGCCAGCTTCGCCCACTGGCGACGGACTTCCTGGGGATGGCTGGAGTCGTAGGCCTGTCCCTGCGCGGCAACGCGTGCCGTTTCAAGTTGCTGGCCGCGGGCGTCATGGATGAACATCTGCAGCTGGTCGAGCGTCCACGTGCTCAGATCGCGGCCTGGTTCTTCTCGATGTGCGTCGCTACTCAAGGTCCCCGCTCCTGGTCGTAGGCATGCCCAGGCTGATGGTGGCCTTCTGGGACTGCCTGTCGATCTGGGCGAGCTTATCCTCGGCGCCGGCGAGGCTGACTTTGAGTCCTTCGATCTCACCGAGCCAGCCCTCGCGCTCGGCCTCGGCGAGGGCCGGCATCCCGACGCGGACCGGATCGAGCAGGTCCTCCTGGCGGAGGGCAAGACCCCGGCGCAGGCGCGGCGGGCGACGGTGCTGGGCAGGCCCATCGAGCACAACCAGTCGGCGAAGACCGACAAGGCCAAGGGACGGAAGCCCTGGCTGGCGATGGACTTGGTGTTCAGGGCGCCGCCGACGGTGCACATCGCATGGGCGCTCATCTGCCGGCTCAAGTCCGGCGGCCGGCCGGAGAAATGGCCCCGCCGGGAGATCGTCGACGCGATCCGCTACGTCGTCGACAACGGGATCAAGTGGCGGGCTCTGCCCGCCGACTACCCGCCCTGGCAGACCGTCTACTACCACTTCGCCCGCTGGATGCGGGCCGGCGTCGTCGGCTTCATCCGTGACCAGCTCCGCCGCCAGATCCGGACTGGCAAGGGGCGATGGCCCCTCGCCAGTCACGTTGATCGTGGACTCGCAGTCCGTCAAAGCCGCCGACACCGTTTCCACGGCCACCCGCGGCTTCGACGCCGTCAAGAAGATCAACGGACGCAAGAGACACATCGCCGTCGACACCCTCGGCCTCTCCGTGATGATCACGGTGGCACCCGCCGACATGACCGACCGCGACGCGGCCCGAGAACTTCTCTGACGCCTGCGTCTCATGCGGCCGCAGATCACCCAGGTCTGGGTCGACTCCGCCTACGCCGGCCAGCTCGTCAACTGGTCCGACGACTTCATCACGATGACCTTGCAGACGGTCTAACGGCCTCGCGGCGCGAAAGGGTTCGTCGTCCTCCCACGGCGCTGGAAAGTCGAGCGCACCCTCGGCTGGATCATGAAATCCCGCCGCAACGTCCGGGACTACGAACGGCTCCCACAGAACTCAGAAGCCCATCTGGCCTGGGCACTCATCACCCTGATGACGCGGCGCCTGACCCGAAAGGGGCCCCGCGTCGACTGGTCGAAAAGACCGGCCAGTAGCTGAACCCCGCCTACCTGTCCCGGATCCCACGCGGAGCTTTGCCCCTGGCGTGGTGAAGATGATGCTGGCTGACCCGGGCAAGGCCCGGTCCTCCCTCAACGGGCATGACCGAGGCGGTCAGCCAGCGGAGGTCGTCTCACCCCGCCGCCGAAGGTCCTGCACTGCCAAGACCACGCCCCGGCCATCGGCCAGCATCGCCCAGAGCCCCATCGGGACAATAAGCCACCGCCAGGCACTGTGGAAGTGCGTGATCACGGCGATCACGAAGACCAACTGGGCCGCACAGAGCGCGAGGTTGCCCAGCAGGCGCAGCACCGGATGCGGTCTCCTGCGGAACACCACTTCGAACCAGGTCTTCTCCACTTTCCCACCCCTCATTCAGACCGGGGCCACCCCGGACGACAACGGGGAAACAGTAGCTGCGTACTCAAACAGGCCTGAGGTGGCCCTGGGCAAGCGCTCCGCAAGGGCGGCTTGCCGAAGCGCACCCAACTGAGGTCGCTGTCCGAGCTGCGCGCCGCCTGGCGGGAATCGGCGGCCCGAGCCTACGGAGCCGACGTCGTCGCCGGGCTGGCGGAGCGCGCCCAAGCAGCGGCCGCAGCGATATGGGCGCGGGTGCGCCCGGTCGTCGACGTCGCCCTGGCCGTCGCCGAGACCATCGCCGTGGTGTACGTGATGCGCGGCGCGTTCGCACGCCGCCACCTTTTCGCCGAAGCCCGCCGCCACCTCTCATACGCTCTTCGCGGCCGACCTCACCGGCCCGGCCTGGACGAGGAGATCGTGCAGGCGGCCATCGACGGCTACACCCGCCGGGCCAGTCGGCGGATGCTGACCTCCGACCTGCGCGCCTTGTACCCGCGCGGCACCGAGGATCAGGCCGTGCTGCGCGCGCTGACCCGCAAGCGCGCCGCCTCCCTGTAGGAGCGGGCCCGTCTCGCTGCTGGCGGGCTGACCGCCCGGGTCCGTGCCGCACGCCGCGCGGACCGCCTGAACTCCCGGCCCCGGCGGCACACCGTTGCCGTGCCGGGCACCCTGAGCTCTCGCACCGGGCGGAGGGCCGGCCGGGACCTGGAGGCGACGACGGACGTCGCCGCGGTGGAGCTGACCAGCCGGACGCTGGAGTCCGCAGCCGCCGAGATGGCCGCCCGGCTCCAGGCCGGGGTCCGGGAGCGAGCCGCCGCCCTCCTCCCCTCTCCCAAGTCCGCGGCGGCTCCGCCGCGGAGCGCCCAGCAGCCTGTCCAGCCCGCACAGGGGACGGACACCACCCACCGGAGGAATCGCATGACCAACATGCCGCCCGCGGACCCGAGGATCGAAGCCGTCGCCACCAGGCTGAAGGAGGCCGCCCAGAAGCGCGCCGAGGCGTACGCGCCGCCGACGGAGTGGCAGCCGATCTGGAAGCGGCCCCGGAAGCCGAAGTCCATCAGGGCGAAGAACGCGGAGCAGGCCAAGCAGCGCAAGCGGCTCAAGGCGGCGGGAGTCCGACGGTTCTACGGCGCACAGTCGCCCCGGCCCCGGCCCCGGCCCCGGCCCCGGCAGAACCGCATCGGCAGCGCCGCCGCCCGCCGCGACACCCGCGCCCTGTCCCGGATGCGGCACTCGAACGCCTGGCTGTGGAGACGAGGCCGAGCACCGTCCACCGAGTGGACCGCCCCGGAGTCGACACTGAGTGGATCCCATCGAGTGGGCTCCACTGAGCCTCCCCAACTTGAAGTCGTAGTTCAAAGGGCTGGTGTGACCGATTCTCCACATGCGCACGCTGGTCATGGACGGGAGTCCGCGAAGAAGATCACCTGTCAGCGGTTGATTTCGATGTTCGTCAGGACGAGCAGAGCACGCAGGAGGCAGGTGGCGCGGGTGGGGTCGGTGCGGAGCTTGATGAGGATCCGCCAGTTCTTGAGATGGGCGAAGCCGTGCTTGACCGGTGCCCGTCCGATCGCGAGGACGCGGTTGGTTTCCTTCTGGTCCGGGGTGAGCTTGTGAGTGCGGCCGGCCGGGGTAGACGGCTGACCGGCCCGCCCATCGGCGCGGCCAAAACTCAGGAGAGGACACGATCAGCGTGAGCGACGCCGAGCACCGGAAGCAGACCCCCGACGGAGCGGCTGAACTCCTGGTTCGCTGCCTGGAGAACGAGGGCGTCGAGGTGGTGTTCGGCGTGCCCGGAGAGGAGAACATCCGTTTCACCAACGCCCTCGCCCGTTCGGAGAAGATCCGCTACGTCCTCACCCGGCACGAGCAGGCCGCGTCTTTCATGGCGGAGATGCACGGCCGGCTCACCGGCTCGGCGGGTGTGATGTCCGCGACGCTGGGGCCCGGCGCGATCAACCTGATGCTGGGCGTCGCCGACGCTATGACGAACAGCACGCCCGTCGTCGCAATCACCGCGCAGGTCGGCAAGGAGCGCAACTACAAGGAGTCCCACCAGTTCGTGGACCTGGTGAGCATGTTCGCCCCGGTCACGAAGTGGTCGGCGGAGGTCCCGGCCACCCAGGCCATCCCCGAGATGGTGCGGCGCGCGTTCAAGAGCGCGGAGTCCGAGCGGCCCGGCGCCGTCTATCTCGCCGTGCCCGAGGACGTCGACGCGGCGACGGACGGCTCGGACCTGCGCCCGCTGCGCAGGAACGTCGTGCAGCCCGAGGCACCGTCCCCGAAGCAGATCAAGCGAGCGGTGGAGCTGCTGCGGGAGGCCCGCCGGCCGGTGATCCTCGCCGGACACGGCGCGGCGCGCGGCGGCGCCGCAGAGTCGCTGACGGCGTTCGCCACCGCACTCGACGTGTCGACGGCGACCACCTTCCACGGCAAGGGCGTCCTGCCCGACGACCACCCGTGCGCGACCGGCACGTTCGGCTTCATGCGGCGCGACTACACCAACTTCGGGTTCGAGGAGGCCGACGTCGTCATCGCCGTCGGCTACGAGCTGCAGGAGTTCGACCCGTCCCGGATAAACCCGGACGGTGACAAGAAGATCATCCACATCCACCGCGTCCCGGCGGAGGTGGACGACAGCTACTCGGTCGACGTCGGCATCATCGGCGACATCTCGGCCTCCCTCGACGCCCTCGCCACCGAACTCGACGGCCTGCGCTGGACCATCGACGACGAGGACACCATGGCCACCCGCGCGCTGCTGGCCAAGGAACTCGAGCAGGGCGCCACGGACGAGCGCTACCCGCTCGCCCCGCAGCGCATCATCGCCGACACCCGCGCCGCGCTCGGTCGCGACGACATCGTGCTGGTCGACACCGGCGCGCTGAAGATGTGGATGGCCCGGCTCTACCCGACGTACGCGCCGAACACCTGCCTCATCTCCAACGGCTTGTCCACCATGGGCTTCTCGCTGCCCGGCGCGCTCGCGGTTCAGCTCGCCAGGCCGCAGACGAAGGTGCTGGCGGCGGTCGGCGACGGCTCGTTCCTCATGCACTCCCAGGAGATCGAGACGGCGGTCCGCGAGAACATTCCACTGACCGTGCTGATCTGGGAGGACAACGGCTACGGGCTCATCAAGTGGAAGATGGACCTGGAGGTCGGGGAAAACTCCAACACCGACTTCGGCAACCCGGACATCGTCCAGTACGCCCGCAGCTTCGGCGCGAAGGGCTACCACATCGAGTCCGCTGGGGACCTGCTGCCGACGCTCCGTGAGGCACTGGCGGACCCGGGCGTGTCGATCATCAACTGCCCGGTGGACTACGCCGAGAACATGAACCTCATCAAGCACCTCGGGCACCTCGACTCGGCGCTCTGACCCGCCCGCCGCGCGGCCCGACCCCCGTACGGGCCGCGCGGCGGCCCTCCCGCAGGGGCGGTGCCCTCGGGTCTCCGGCATCGCGTGGCATTTCCGCAGCGCGGGGTAGATGGTCAGCGTGAGGTTCGGCCAGTCGAGGAGAGGAACGATTGTGATGCGTGCTCGGCGCATAGGTGCGGCAGCCGCCACGGGGTTGGCGCTGGTCGCCGCCCGCGACCTCGTGCAGAAGAAGCACGCGCTGCTGAGGAACTTCCCCCTGGTGGGACACGCCAGGTATGTGCTGGAGACGATCGGCCCCGAGCTACGGCAGTACATCGTGACGTCCAACGACGAGGAGCGTCCCTTCAGCCGTGACCAGCGCAGCTGGATCTACGCGTCGTCGAAGGGGGAGAACAACTACTTCGGGTTCGGCACCGACAACGACGTCGAGCACGTGCAGGGTCATGCATACGTGAAGCAGCGTACGTTCGCCGGTGCGCTGCCCGACCTGAGCGACCCGCAAGCGGCGTTGCCCTCGGCCAAGGTGCTCGGCGGACCGCGCGGCCGCGCGAAGGCGTTCCGCCCGGCGAGCGTCATCAACATCTCGGCGATGAGCTTCGGCTCGCTGTCCGGCGCGGCCGTCACGGCGCTCAACAAGGGCGCGGCGCTGGCCGGGACGATGCACAACACCGGCGAGGGCGGCCTGTCGCCCTACCACCTCAACGGCGGGGACCTTGTCCTCCAGATCGGTACGTCGTACTTCGGCTGCCGCAACGAGGACGGGACGTTCAACCTCGACAGGCTCAAGTCCATGGTCGCGGGCGCGCCCGTCAAGGCGATCGAGATCAAGCTCTCGCAGGGCGCGAAGCCGGGGCTCGGGGGCATGCTGCCGGGCGCGAAGGTGACCGACGAGATCGCCGGGATCCGCGGCATTCCTGCGGGCAAGGACTGCGCTTCGCCGTCGCGGCACACCGCGTTCCACGACGTGGACTCGATGCTCGACTTCGTGGAACTGTTGGCCACGGAGACCGGATTGCCGGTCGGGATCAAGAGCGCCATCGGGGAGATGGACTTCTGGGAGGAACTCGCCACGCTGATGGAGCGGGGTGAGCGAGGGGTCGACTTCGTGACCGTCGACGGTGGCGAGGGCGGCACTGGGGCGGCTCCCCTGATCTTCGCCGACTCGGTGTCCCTGCCGTTCCGCGTGGGCTTCTCCCGCGTCTACGGCGTGTTCGCCGAGCGGGGCCTGACCGACGACATCACCTTCATCGGCTCCGGCAAGCTCGGCCTGCCCGAGAACGCCGTCGTCGCGTTCGCCCTCGGCGTCGACATGATCAACGTGGGCCGTGAGGCGATGCTGTCCATCGGCTGCATCCAGGCCCAGAAGTGCCACACCGACAAGTGCCCCACCGGCATCGCCACCCAGAACCCGTGGCTGGCGCGCGGCATCGACGCGCCCTCGAAGGGCATCCGGGCAGCGATGTACCTGCGCACCCTGCGCAGGGAGTTGCTGAGGGTCTCGGGCGCCGTCGGTGTCCCCCACCCGTCGCTCATCACCCCCACCGACATAGACATCCTGAACGGCGACTACGACGCCCGCACCCTGGGGAGTGTGTACGGCTACAAGGATGGCTGGGGCTCGCTCGGGCCGGAGCTCGCCCATGAGATCGCCGAACTGATCACCACCTGAGCTAGCTGCTCGGCCACCTGTTTTCAACCGTCATGCCCTGCGCAGCACGCCCACCGAGTGGACGGTGGTGCTGTCAGGGTGCGGTGCGGTGCGCCCATCCGGTGGAGGCCACCCGATGGGCGCGGTGCGCACCACCGTCGTCCCCGCCGCGGACTACACATGGAGAGGCGCACCTTGCGGGCACCGTCCGGTGCGGGGTGGGCATCGAGGGCCTGGCCCACTCCCACCGCCTCCAGCTGGCGCAGGACCTCGGCGACGTCCTCGTGGTCGTCGGTGAGGAACTGCAGGACGAACTCGATGACGGCGCAGGCGATGCCCTCCGCAGCCTCCGGCCCGGCCTGCGCCCACATCCGCAGGGAGGTCACCAGGACTCGCCCGAGGGCCTCCAGGGCGAACATCTCCGTGGACGGCTCGCCTTCTTCCGAGCAGGGCAGGGCAGGGCGGTGACGGGGACGACGATCCGCTCGACGACGTCGACGAGCAGCTCGGCCATCCGCGGCTCGGCGCCGGCGAACTCCCGGGCTGCTTCGACGTCACCGGCCTCGACGGCCCGGAGGTAGCCGAAGGCGCTGATCGCGGTGTGCGGGGTCATCGGGGCGAGCGGCAGGGTGCTGGTGTCGTGCATGGCGGCTCCTCACGTACGGGCCCCCTCGCGGATCGCGACGGCCTGGTCCCGAGCCTCGGGGAGCACCGACGGTGACCACCCCCCCCTTGTCCAGGTTCGGACGGCCGCACGTTTCCCCTTGACAGGGTTCTCCAGATGCGACAAACCACCCATCTGGAGAAGGGAGAAGTCTCCGTCCCGGCACCCTGGGCGACGGCCGGGGAAAAGCCGCTGCCGGACCCGGTGCACCGCTGGGAGACTCCGGGGATGACCACGCAGCGCCTCCCGTTCCCCGTGCCCGACGAACGCGCCCACTACTTCGTCAGCCAGTACGCCGACATGCACGACCTCGTGGAGGACCTGGTCGTGCCCGACGCCGTCCCCGAGGCCGCGGCGACCGTCCTGCGCACGGCCCGGGAACTGCTGCGCCAGTCCTACTACTGCTACGAGTTCTCCACCGTGGCGGTCATGCACTCCCTGATCGCGGTGGAGATCGCGCTGCGCGACTGCATCCCAGGCGCGGGCAAGAAGCCGCTGCACCAGCTCATCAAGCAGGGAACCCACACCGGCGCCGTTCCCGCTATCCCGAAGCGATCGGCCGCTGACCGACGCTGGGCAAGCCCAAGGGGAGCCTGGGCAAGCCATCCCGAACACCGGCTTGCCCACCCCGGCCGGAGGCTCCGGGTGGGCGGCATCGGTCACGGCCACCCCGGTCTTCCCGGCGAGGGCCGGCTGACCGATGACCGGTCACCGTCTCGGCGGGAGTTGCATGGACCGGTCACGGCGCTGACGTGCTGGTTGACCGATCGCGGGAGGCGGATCGGTCACAGCCGGCCTGCCGATCGGTCACGGCCCCTGCTGGGCAAGCCCTCGACTCGGAGGGCTTGCCCAGCGTCCAGATCACGTGGCGGGACGGCTCCCGAGGTCGTGGCGTCATCGTCTGGGACGCGACGGCCCGGAGCCGGCCGCCGCCTCCTCGCCGGTCGTACACCGGAGCCATGAGACGAAACAAGCAAGAGATCCCGACCGTGCTCGGGCAGAGCGATGCGGGCGACATGTGGCTGGCCCTGGCGCGCCTTCACGCCGCCCACCGCGACCCGGTCGGCCGCCTCGTGCCGTTCGAGCGGCCGGAGGCGCTGCTGGCCCTCACCAAGCCGGACGAGGTCCTGTTCACCGCGAGGGTGGAGCTGTCCGGTATGGAGACGATGGGCCACCTCCACGACCTCATCCGCACGGTCACCCACGGCGTCACCGCGGAACTGGGCTACGCCGGGCCCAGGGTCGCGCTGGAGGTCATAGTGGGCAGGCGCCACGAACCCGCCCTGCACCCGGCCCACGTCGACGGCCTCACCCGGCTCCTGCGCCAGGCCGTCGACACCATCGTGGCCCGCAGCACGCCCGGGGGCGGCAGGTGCTTCCACTGCGAAGGCACCGGCCGTGCCCACCCGCTGTGGGAGTCGGCAGCCGGGCAAGCCTGACGCGCCCCTGGGCAAGCCCCCTCCGCGAGGGCGGCTTGCCCAGAGGCTATGGCTATGGGGCTTCCCGTCCAGGGCGCAGGACGTCGGCGTAGATCCGGGCCCGTACTCCGGGCTCGCCGGGGTCCCGGCGCATCGGGCCGATTCCCGAGGTTGCCCAGAGCCTCCAGCGCGGCCATGACGGACTGGACGGTGTCCTCGTCCCCGCCGGTGATGTCCAGGACCACCAGGCCGGGCTCCGCGATGTGCTGCTCGTCGATCGGCTTCATGACCGCTGCGACGTCGGTGAAAACTGGGGCGGTTCGCCGGCGGCCTCGGCTCCACCCGCACGAGGGATTGGAGCCGATCATCCCCGCGTGCGCGGGGAGCAGTCCAAAACCCGGGGTCAAGGCCGAACCAGAGTCAAGCTGAGTGGCCGGCCCAGTCCAGGACACGTGACGACAGCCCCGGACCACACGTTGCGTGCCAACCGGATCGAGCCGGAAGGTTGCTTGCCAAGTCAGAGGGCAGCAAACGATGCACACCTCACCGTCGCCGGGAGATGGGCAACCTGCCTTTGTTGGCGAAGGTAGAATCCGGTCGAAGCGCATCAATCGGAGAGCAGGGGGATCTACTCAATGACGACTAGTGACGGATTGCAGTGGCTCGATGGCTCTGATCTCGAAGGTCATTGGTTGATTGCTGCTCGGAATATCGACCCTTCTGAGTTGCTGCGGAGAGCAGGCGGCATCGGCAAGGAGATGCATCTGAGCTGGGCGGAAGCTGAAGCAATCGAAATGGAATCCGATGTGACGATTCTCAGGGCCGGCCGATCGGGAGACTGGTCGTTCTTCCTTGCGAGCTACGGGGCTGTCGTAGCGTATGGCGCCGACATGGATTCGCGAATCCATGAAATTTCCAAGGGCACCGAGGCCGTGGAGCTGTCACAGACGACAAACTTTGATACCCATTTCATTTTCGCCGTCGATGGCCAGACCGTCTGCACCTTCGATCCATTGACCGATCCGACTCCGACAGGGAGGGAACCCGGGCGCCTTATCCCCGCGATGATTCGTGTGGGTCTACTGGATGAGCATGGGGAGCCGATCTTCATTGACGACACAGAGGGGCTGCAGCCTGTAAAATCGACCTACCGCATGACGGAAGAAGAATTCGGGATTTCGGTGCCCCGAGAGATCTTGACCGATCAGGCGCTGAGCATGGCAATCCCCAGGTAGAAATTGAGGCCGGGAAGCAACGCTCCCGGCCTCAAGATCATAAACAGTGTTACACGTGCCTGCTACGGGTTTCGCGACATCGGCGTGCATACCAAATTCGGGTCGCAGCCGTCCAGCTCCTTGACGGTCACGTAGTACCGATCCGTGTCAATCAGACGTACGGCCGTGACGAACCGTCCCAGGTCACCGCCTGCCCCCGTGTTCTGAGGGCCGGGAATGCTTCCCCGGGCGCAAGGCTCGTCCCACTTCGGCAGAGAGTAATTGTCGTCGTAGTGCAGGGTCCACTTTTCGTTCGGAGTTCCCTGGTCCGCCACGACAGCGGAAAACTGCGCGCACGCCTTACCGTTGATGTTCGTTCCGGTGGCTGGATCGATAATATATCCGCCACTCTGCCTGGAACGGGCGAACGGGTACTCGTCGCACGTCATCCCCGGGGGATTCGACGTGAAATTAGTAGAAGACTTGCTGCACATTCTGCTGCGGTTGGTGTTCGCCACGCTCTCGCTTGAGTTGCGCGTCAGCGGTGACAGCCTGCTCTTGCTGCCAGGGTAGCTGGCACTTCCCGGGTACTTCCCGCCGGCCAGCTTCTGGGTCGTCATCCAGTAGAGGGCTGCCGCTACGGGATGCTTGTCATAGTTGATCGGGAAGTCAGGCGTGTACTCGTGGAACACGCACCCTGAGGTGCTGCCGACCTCGTTGTCGCAACGTACCTGCAGTCCAGGCTTGGCCCAGGTGTGAGGAACGCTCGATCCACGCGGGACCGTCGCTGTGACCGTCCACGAGAGGTCGATCATGTCGTTGTTCTTCGCCGTGGGGTTGGTGCTCTCCCAGTCTTGCCAGGCACTGAGGGATGCCGGCCCAGTCTGACCGGCAGTCCAGGTGGGGTCGACGATCGTTGTTGATTTGACAGGGCAGGCCTTGTCCGGAACCGCGGTGCCGTTTGCGAGAGTCTTCCCTCGCCGGGTGCAGTTGAAATCGAGATTCAGCCTGACTGTCCCCAGGGTGTCTTGGATCTTAATCGGGGTTATAGTCAGAGATTGGAATATCTGGGCTTTGCCTCTGTCGAGTTGAATATTGTGATCCACCTCAAACTGAGCCGTTCCCAGAGGTACGTTGTTCTCAAGAACAATCAGGTTGAGGTCAGTCTTCGCGCAGGCTTGGAATCGATTGAACGATTTAATCTGCATGCTCGTCGAGCAGGTCATGGCAACAGCTGCAGCTCGCGCTCCCGGCGCGTCCTGAGGTGATTTCTGGAGGGACTTGTCCTTTACGGCACTGGGACCCTCGTGAGGCGCCGATTGGACGCACATGCTGCGACCGATCCGCCCCTGGAGAGGCTGGCAATTACCATTCGGGGCGCTCTTCAAGGTAGGGCTGATACCCGGAAGCGCATGCGGCTCCTCGCCATAATTCGTTATGTCCGGAGCGTTCGGATTGGCCGGGGGAAGCTTTATCTGGGGGACCCCGCCCAATATATCCTTCGGCGCGAAGGCTATCGCGTCAAACGCTATATCCTTATCGCCGGTCCCGTCCCGAGTGTCCGTCGAAAGGATGACTTCCGGAATTACTCCCTTAAAGTTGAATTCACCGAGTGAGACCCACCGGTTCCCCGTACCCGTTTGATCCACCACTACCGCATCAGTGCGCGTGATCGATTTGACGTTGTAGGTTGCCAGCGTCGCTTGAGCCCCGTGGTCCGGCAAATGAACAAATACTTCGGCTCCACCGGACATGGGTGCGGAGAGCTTCCAGGTGCCTGTCACCTTCATTCGACCGGTAACGTCATCCGGCTTTCGTGTGTGGCCGAACCAGAAGTGGCTGCTGTAGCCGGCGCCGAGCTGGTGAAGGTCGATTTTCGCGTTGGGTGTGGCGAAGTCAAAGTTAAAGGTACCGCTGTTGGGCTTCGGTAGAGAACAGCCCGGCCGATGGATGGGAGTGTCGTCGGGAACGTCGTCGACGATAAGAGCATTGGCGGGCAGACCCTGCGTGGTGCAGTTGGGCGGGTATGCGGTGCCGTCGGCTTCTTCCTTGTAGGTGTCGTTGAAGCGCATGAGTTCGTTGCCGCACTCTGCTTTGGCACCGCAATCTTTCCAGGTGACCGGCTGGTTCCACCAGCACTTGAGGTCGGCGCGGGTGCAGGCGCCCAGTCCGGGTTCGTTCTGGTCGTTCGGACCGATCTTGCTGGGGTCGCAGCTATTGGCGGCGGTGCAGAAAAGATTCTCCGCCGGTTTCACAGTGCTGCGCAGTGCGGTACTGGTCCACCACGCCTCGCGGAATCCAGCGACCATTTTGCCCGGGGACTCAAGGGCCTCCAGTGGCCGGGCTGCCCAGCCGAGGACCTTTTCCTGGTAGGGCCAGTCCTGGGGGTGCTTGGCATGCGAGTAGTCGTTGGCGCCGGCCGGGCCCTCCAGAAAGGGAACGCGGTTTGCCTTCCACAGTGGGTTGGCCGGGTTGTTGGTGAACCCCACACCCCACATCCCGCCATTGGTTGTAGCGGCAGCCTTGGGGTAGTAGCCGGAGTTGTAGGCCCATAGTGCGAAGAACCAGTTCTCCAAGTACTTCGGATCACCGTTGTTGACCTTCAGACCGTCCGCAGTGGTCACGTTCCACTTGTCCGCGAGGACGCGCTGACCGGCAGCGATGTTCGCGCTGTAGTCGAGCGCGGCCGCCTCCTGCTGCAGAGTGGTCAGGGGAAGTTCGCCGGTCTTCTCCTTGCCGTGCATACGCATGCCGTCGGTGATCTGAGTGACGCCGTACCCACAGTCGGCTTCAGCCCAGTTAATCGCCCACGGGTCGGTCTGCTGACCGCTGGCCGCGTACTTGGTGCCGTAGTAGTTGCCGATCAGAGGGTTACCGGTGACACCGGGGACGACCACACGCGAGGCCTGCCACATGTTGGATTCCTGGGCGGTGATGCCCAGCAGCACCTGTGCGGGAATGCGGCCACCACCATTGAGCCCCAGCCGGGGAAACAGGGTTTGCGGCTGGTACGCGGCCATCCCCAGGTTCTTCCAGTTGGCAGGCCGGGAGACGTTCTTGTCCAGGGTTCCGTTGACGATCTGGTCGACGGCCCACTCCACCTGACGCGGCTTGGGCTGCAGGGCCTGCTTGGCAGGGTCGTTGCGGGCCACGGAGCAGTAACGCTCGTCCTCGGCCGGCGAGGCAGCCATCGCTGCAGGCTGAGCCGCCGACTTCTGCGCGGCCGGGGCGGCCGTCCTCGGACCGGGCAGGGCCGGAGAGGGAGCCGTACCCGCTGTGTCCTTCTCATCAGACACATCCGGGTTGACGGTGAAATTCGCGTCCTTGCCCGTGGCGAGGACCATAAGGCTGATCTTCTTCGACTCGGCAGCGAGGGCCTGCTGCCTGCGCGGGTCGCTCTCGCCAACCGTAGTCACCTTGGTAACCAGTGCCTTGCCGCTGGTACTCGCCGTGGAGTCCTTGGGCACATCCGGGCGGCGCTGGACCGTCTTGGGCAGCGGCTGCGCCGCCCGTGTGTCACCGGTGATGAAGACAGCGCCGGCAGCACTGCTGGACAGGTCCATCTTCGTCAGTGTGCCTCGGGCCAGCAGGGTCTGCTGCGTCTTGCTGGCGTCGCCGCGGGCGATGTCACCCGCCGTGATGCGCTTGACCTCACCCTGGTCTTTGGCGCCGGCCGAGCGATCCATGTAGACGAGGCCGCCTTCGGCGTCGACCTTGAGCCCGAAAGGTACCTGCGCTGTCTGGGCGATGGCCGTTCGGTGGCCTTGGTCGTCGATCCTGGTGATACGGGCGGCATCAGCCGCCACGATGTACGCGCCCACAGGGACCGCCGAAGTGACCTGGCCGGCCAACTCTGTGGTCCGGCGGACCTTGGCCGCGGCAACATCCACGGTCAACAGACGGGTCTCGTTCTTTGTCTCGCCGCCTGCCTGGGTGAGGATGGCCGTTTCGCCGGTTCCGCAGCCAGGGCTGAAGTAGGCGAGCGAAGCCTGCCGGGCCAGCTTGGTGACGGCACCGGAGTCCAAGTCCACCACGGCGGTGAAAGCGCCCCGTGCCATGAGCTCGGGCTTATTGGTGAACGTCCGGGGTGCGTAGGCGACCACCGCCCGCTTGCCGGAACCGGTCACGCACGCGTTGCCGATCCACATGTCAGCATCGAAGCCGGGCTCAGAGAGCGTGGCTGCCGTACGCCAGCCGTAGCCGGCTTTCTGATCGGCGACCAGCACATGGAAGCCGGTGGCGTCGCCACTGGTGGTCCAAGCCCGGTCCGCTGACGTCTTCCACTCCTTGCCCAAGAGCTTCTCTCGCTCGGGGAGCGGGACTTGAGACGAGTTTTCTGAGCCAGCAGCGGGCTGAGGGCTGCCGGCGGGGCTGGGCTCGGCCCAGGCCTGGCCTTGTATGAGCCCGGCGATGAGCGCAGCGCTGCAGACCATGACTGCAGGCGCACGTAGTTTGGCTGTGCGGCGTTTCAAGAGGGTGACTTCCCGGTGCGTTGAGAGCAGAGGGCTCATCGATGCACGTCTGCGGGCAGAGTTCCCCCTGATCAGCACGCGGCTTGTCTGGGGAGAGATCTCCCAGGTGGTCGAGCCCCCCGCCCGACGTTGGTCAACATGCGTCAGCTCGTCCGCGGTCGACGGGCGTCTGAGGCGCCGTCATTAGATCACGTGGCAGCCCGTGCCGCGAGTGTGTATGCGAACCATCCTCGAAGCGTGAGGTGATCGCCCCGCCACCGACGGTATGTTGCTGCGTGGCAACGACGCGACAGCCGAACGCCCGCGGGGCGCTACCCGCTGCGAGCAGGTCGTAGGCGCTACGTCAGCTAGGCACCGATATGGTGTTGTCGTTTCCTCCAAACCCTCACGTAAGTGATCATCGTTGGCAGCTAAGAGCGTGTCCTATGTGGTGAGGCGTCGTTGACGTCGGTACGCGGCGGGGTACGTGAGTTGGATTGTTCCGGACGGGCTGTGGGAGATCGCGGAGCCGCTGATCCCGCCGTCGAGGGTGCGGCCGCAGGGCGGCGGAACAGCGGATACGCCTGATGAGACGCTGTTCGCGGCGATCATCTATGTCTTGGTCAGCGGGTGTTCCTGGCGAGCCTGCTTCGGGATATCGAAGTCGACGTGCCCACCGCCGGTTCCTGATCTGGTCGAGGGCCGGAGTCTGGGGCCGGCTGCACGAGGAGATCCTGCACCGGCTCGACGACGCCGGCTTGCTCGACCTCTCCCGCGCGGTCCTCGACTCCGCCCACGTCAGGGCCAAAAAGGGGGCGAACTCACAGGTCCGAGCCCCGTGGACCGAGGCAAGCCGGGCTCCAAAATGCACGTCCTGTCGGACGCGGCCGGACTGCCCCTCCTCGTCGGGCTTTCTGCGGCCAACACCCACGACAGCCAAGCGCTGAAGCCCATGGTGCTCGGTCACCAAACGAGACACGACCCCCACCGCGGACGCCACTTCAAAGCCGCCCGCCTGCACGCCGACGAGGCCTACGACGTCCCCCACCTGCGGAAATGGTTACGCGCAAATGCATCGGCGTCCGCATCGCACGCAAAGGCGTCGAGTCCTCCGAACGTCTCGGCCGGCGAAGGTGGGTGATCGAGCGGACGATGTCCTGCCTGACCGGGTATCGCCGTCTCAACCACCGCTACGAGCGCCATCCTCGCAACTACCTGGCCTTTCTTGGCCTCGCCGCCGCCCTGTGCTGCTACAAGCGACTCGTCCGCCTCACCACATAGGACACGCTCTTAGTTAAGCCAACAAGCCAATTTTCAGTGCATTCTGGCCTTTCATTCAATGCGGGTGTACCAGTGTCAGCACGGCGAGGGTAGGGTGGCGAGGTTCTTAGGCTCAGCCACCAGCGCAGCTGCTATTGGGCAGGCCTGATCATTACACCGCCGCAGAGCTCATCAAACACTTAGGCTTCCGCGGATGCGAGAATCTCGCGCATGAAATCGTGCGATGAGATTTGCGGCCGATCGAAAAGACACATGGGGTGGGGTTGCATTGAGTAGATATTCACGGACCGTTGTCACTGCTGCGACGATAGGACTTCTGGCAGCATGCGGAACGGCCACCGAAGGTCATCCTTCCGATCCGACCGCGGTCGCAGCACCCCCCCGTATCTCGCTGGATACCATACCTGCGGCGCCTACCAGTGGATTGACGAAGGGCATGACTCTACCACTGGACGCATATTCCAGCACTCCAAGCGAGCAATATGCCTGGCAGATCGCGACACAGGATCAGTGGCGCAGGTGCATGGCACGGTATGGATTCAAGAAATTCGGCCCTCCCGAGCCGTCACTGAAGGCAGCCGCCGGTGCAGCAAACTCCGACATGGGCCGTCGATACGGCATCGCGGACCTAGAAGCCGCCAGGACGCGTGGTTACCATCTCCCAGAAATGCCAGAGCCGCCGCGGTGGGAGCCCGCCAAGGGCGCCGAAGAAGCCGTCTTCACAGGCTCCGGCGCCGAAATTGTCCAAGGCGCCTACAAGGGCCAGAAGATTCCCGATGGTGGATGCCGGGGAGAAACCAAGCGGATGTTCCCCATGCCGCAGACGCCTACGGTCGCGAATGCCGAAAGCCGCGCCTACATGGCGGCGAAAGACGACAAGAGCGTAAAAGATGCGATCGCGCGATGGTCAGCCTGTATGAATGAGCGCGCATTCGATATCGCGTCACCTCTCGATGACGTATCCCCCCTCGGCGTGAACGTCGGTTCCCCGATACCTAGCGCTCGCGAAATTGAAATCGCGACAGCCGACGTCGAATGCAAAAGCCAGACCAAGGTCGTGGAGCTCTGGCATAAAAGCGAAGAAGCAAAACAACAACAAGAGATGGCGAAGGATGCTTCGACTCTCAACAGAGAGCGAGACGACAAGAATCGCGTAGTCAGCAAAGCTACGCAGGCATACAAGGCACAGGGCTGAAAAGTGATCTCAAAGGTACTGCGCATCCCATTTGCTGCTCTGCTTGCACTTTCAGTCACTTTGTTCGTGATGCCTCGTGCTCAGGCAGCGACATCTTATTCTGCCGACGAGTGCACCTCCGCCAACAATAGCTACTGCTTCGCCCTGTACTACGACAGTCGAGGTGAGCAGACGAATTACTCGACAAGCTCATGTTTTGTGACGAACAGAAGTATCCCTGATCACTCGGGCTATTCGCCGAACGGTGCCATTTTTGTTCGCTTCGTATTTTCTCACGGCTTGATGTCCAACCTCTACAACACGTGCAGAGGCGGTTCAGGAGCGGACCTGACACTTAAGAATGCATCGGCATCGGCATCGAACGGCGAATGCTCAGCCTTCTACCGTGTCTACTTCAGCTCCAGCTATAATGGCCTCAGCCAGTCCTTCGCCCCAAGCTGCGGCGACTACTGGCCGGCAGAGAATCTCTTTCCCGCACTAAAGAACGAAAACGCATCGAACGCACGGTACTACTGATATGGTGGCCAGTTCCATTTCCGGGGCGCACTCGTAACGGGCGGCTTCCTGGAGAACCTCAACCGCTACTGAACTTGAATGCGTGATGTCGGTCTGATCGTGGTCAGTGTCCATAACCAGGCCGGTTCCGGCGAGGCATCCATCGACGAGGTGCGGGCGGTACTGGATCTGTTTGAGGCTTCGCTTCACGGCTCTGCCCAACTGGTCGAGGTTGGCGGCGGTGAGGTTGCCAATGGTCCGTAGGCGAGGTCGGCCAGGACGGGAACGCGCTGGCGCTCGCAGATCCGGATGATCCGGTGGGTGCGGGCGGCGGTCAGGTCGTGTGTGCGGCCCGGCAGGGCGGGCGAGAGCCACAGCAGCCGGCCGCCCGGGTCGGTGACGACCTGCACGTTCACGCCGTGGCGCCGGTGTTTGTGGGAGTAGTCGGCCCGGCCGTCGCCGACCCGGTCGCACTCGGCGAGGGTCCCGTCGAGCAGGATGAAGTCGGGATCGTGCTCGCGCAGCGTCTTGAGTAGACCCGGTGCTCGTTCGGCGAGCAGGTTGACGACCGCGTGGGTGTGGGCGTGGGCGGTGGACTCGCTGATCCCGAACCTGGCGGCGATCTTCGCCAGAGTGGTGTGCTCTCGTAGGTACACCAAGTGCCACCATCGCCCGCTGGGACGGACGGAGCCTGCAGCGCCGGTCGCCCTCACGAGTGACAACCAGCATGGCGACCCACTCCACGAGCGCATGCGGCAGGTCATGTGTGGCAGGATGGATGACCAACGAGGCCCCCCGAGCAACGTGATTGAGACGTCAGACATCTCGATCAACACCTCGGGGGCCTCGTTCGTTGCGCTTCACGACCATCACCCGATCAGTGGCCAACTCGAAGAGGCTCACTGATCGTCGACGCCTGCCGGTGATGATCTGCGGGTTTTTGTCGGTGGTGGTGCGGCAGCGTGATGTCAGTGCTGCG
>NZ_BMVE01000010.1 GCF_014650555.1 Streptomyces goshikiensis
ATGCACCCGTACTACGCCGCCGAACGCGGCCTCGTCGACGACGTCATCGACCCCGCGGAAACGCGCGAGGTACTCGCGAGCGCGCTGGCGATGCTCCGCACCAAGCACGCCGATCTGCCCGCGCGCAAGCACGGCAACCCGCCGATGTGACCCGCCGGGGGCCCCGGCAGCGCCCGGCGCCCGGCGCTCCCGACCCCCTGGTGGTCCCGGCACGGGGCACCAGGCCGAAGTCCCCTGGAAAGGCACGGAACGCACCATGGCCGCCCACCCCAACGGAGTGACCCCGCCGCTCGCGCCGACGGAGACCGACCGGACCCTGCACTTCGCCGGCCAGGCCACCTTCGGCCGCGTCCCCCGCCTCGACCAGGTGGAGAAGGCGGACATCGCCGTGGTCGGGGTCCCGTTCGACGGGGGAGTCACGTACCGCCCGGGAGCCCGCTTCGGCGGCAACGCCATCCGCGAGGCCTCCCGGACCCTGCGCCCGTACAACCCGGCGCAGGACGTCTACCCCTTCCACTTCAGCCAGGTCGCGGACGCCGGGGACATCAGCGCCAACCCGTTCGACACGAACGAGGCCGTGGAGACGATCGAGGCGGCCGCCGACGAGCTGCTCGGGGGCGGCGCCCGGCTGATGACGCTGGGCGGCGACCACACCATCGCGCTCCCGATGCTGCGCGCCGTGGCCAAGAAGCACGGGCCGGTGGCGGTCCTGCACTTCGACGCGCACTTGGACACCTGGGACGACTACTTCGGCCAGCAGTACACCCACGGGATGCCGTTCCGCCGGGCCGTGCAGGAGGGAATCGTCGACACCTCCGCCCTCTGCCACGTCGGGACCCGCGGCCCGATCTACGGCAAGAAGGACCTCGACGACGACGCCAAGCTGGGCTTCGGCATCGTCACCTCGGCGGACGTGATGCGGCGCGGGGTGGACGAGATCGCGCAGCAGCTGCGCGAGCGGGTCGGCGACCGGCCCCTGTACGTCTCCATCGACATCGACGTCCTGGACCCGGCCCACGCCCCCGGCACCGGCACGCCCGAGGCCGGCGGCATGACCTCCCGCGAGCTGCTGGAGATCCTGCGCGGCCTCTCCGACTGCCACCTGGTCTCCGCCGACATCGTGGAGGTCGCCCCGGCGTACGACCACGCGGGCATCACCTCGATCGCCGCGTCGCACGCGGCCTACGAGCTGATCACCATCATGTCGAAGCAGATCGCCCCGGTCCGCTGGGGCATGACGCAGTAGCCCCCGCGGGCGCGACCGGCCGTGCGCGGCCGGTCGCGCCCGCATTCGTCTGTGAATTTAGCCTGAGAAACCGCCGGGGGCGGCGCGTCGGCTTGACTCGGCCTTACTCGTTTTCCCGCGTTCCGGGAAGTCGCCCGTCGTTCCTCAGAGGTTCCGCGGCCCGCAACAATAAAATGCCGTTAAAAATTCGATGACGGCTTTATCGCGCGCACGCGCACGCGCGCAATTTCCCTTGCAGGATGCAATGGAATTGCCCATGCCGATGTCTGCCCGAATCCGGGCAACCGGTAGCCCGGAGCGTCATTCCGGCGTCCCGTGCGAGCGCCCGGCGGTGGCGCGTCCCCAGACGATCGCCCACCGGGCCCGCTCCGGTCATCCTTTCGTTCATTGAGTTCACGGCCGGCCGCCCGCGCGGCCCGGGCGCGCGGGCCGCGCTTGCCGCGGCGGCGCCGCCGGGTTTGACTGAAACCTGGCGCACGGGAGCCGTTCCGCGTCCCCGGCGTGCCCCGGAGGCTGGTATGAGCACGCACACGACCCGGACCTTCGACCCCACCCGGGTCGCCCACCTCAGCGGACCGTTCGCGCCGGTGACCCGCGAAGTCGACGAGGTCGGCCTGCGGGTGGAGGGACGGCTGCCCGACGGCCTGGACGGCGCGTACCTGCGCAACGGACCGAACCCCCGGTTCAGCCCCATCGGCTCCTACCTCTACCCCCTCGACGGCGACGGCAGCACGGCGTCTGGATCCACGAGGGCACGGTCCGCTACCGCAACCGGTTCGTCCGCACGCCCGGCGTACTGGCCGAGGAGCGGGCCGGCCGGGCGCTGTGGGGCGGGCTCGAATCGATGGTCATGCCGCAGGAGCCGGACGTACCCGCGGACCTGGCCGGCACCTTCAAGGACCTGCCCGACATCAACGTGGTGCGGCACGCGGGCCGCCTGCTGGCGCTGGCGGAGTCGAGCTGCCCCTTCCGGATGTCCCCGGAGCTGGACACCCTGGGGCCCGAGACCTTCGACGGCGCGCTGCCGGCCGGGATCACCGCGCACCCCAAGGTCGACCCGCGCACCGGTGAGATGGTGGTCTTCTGCTACGGCCTCGAACCGCCCTTCCTGACCTGGTCGGTGCTCGGGCCGGCCGGCGAGGTGAGGCGCGGGCCGACGCCGGTCGACACCGTCGACGAGCCGATGATGATCCACGACATGGCGCTGACGGCACGGTTCGTCGTCCTGGTCCTCGCGCCCGCCTTCTTCGACATCGACGCCGCGATGGCCGGCACCGGTTCGTTCGTGGCGTGGCGGCCCGAGCGCGGTACCCGGATCCTGCTGGTCCCGCGCGACGGCGGACCGGTGCGGCAGGCCGCCGACGACGCGTACTGGATGTGGCACACGGTCAACGCCTACGACGCGGACGAGGGGCAGGAGGGCGGCGCGCCCGGCCAGGGCGGGGACGTCGTGCTCGACTACGTCCAGTGGGACCACCTGGCGATGGGCCCTGCGACCGGCGGCCCCAACCCCGGCGGCCTGGTGCGCGCCGTGATCAGCCCGGAGGCGGGCAGCATGCGCCGCACCCGGCTCGACGACGCGGCCATCGAGCTGCCGCGGATCGACGACCGCCTGATCGGGCGCCGCCACCGCCGGCTGGCCGCCGCCTCCGGCACGGGCGCCCGGGACCTGCTCCCCGGCGAACACGACGCCCTGCGCTGGTACGACCTCCAGCGCGGCGGCAGCGAACTGTGGGCGGCCGGGGACCTGGCCGTCGGCGAGCCGGTGTTCGCGCCGACACCGGGCGGCGCCGACGGCGAGGGACACTGGCTCACCCTCGCCACCGACCGTACGGACGGCACCAGCTGGTTCCTCGTACTCCCGGCGGACGAACCGGAGTCCGGCCCGGTGGCCCGGGTCCGCATCCCGGTACGGGTCCCGCTGGGCCTGCACGGGACCTGGCTGCCCACCGAGGAACCCGCACCGGGGTAGTGGAGGTGGTCCCGTGGAACTGAACGAATCGCAGAAGGCCTGGCTGATGGTGTCCGGCGTCCTCGCCGTGATCCTCGCGAACCTCGTGGCGATCATCCTGATGAACACCGTCGGGAAGTGAACCGGACCGCCGGGCGGGTCAGGCGGGCTGCGGGGTCAGGCGCTTGTGCCCCGCCCGGTCGTAGTACGCGGTCATCGCGAAACCGAAGACCAGGGCGAGGACCGTACCGATCGCGATCATGATCCAGGAGCGGGTGAGCCCCGCGTCGCCGCGCGCGTCGAAGTAGAGGATCGCCCGTACCCCGTCGCTGAGTTGCCGCATGGGTTCGAAGTGGGAGAGGAAGCGGTAGAACCCTGGGACGGCCTGGAGCGGCACGGTGGCGCCCGAGGAGGGCAGGCCGAGGACGATGAACACGAACATCGACACCAGCTGGCCGATCCCGCCGAACGCGGCGTTGATGGCCTGCACGCCCAGCCCGACGGCGAGGGCCGCGCAGTAGGAGTAGACCCACAGCAGCGGCAGGTGCGAGGCGTCCATCCCGAGGACGGCCACGCAGGCCACGAGCACCAGCGAGGTGCTGAGGATGGTGATCCCCGCCGTCATCACCATCTTCAGCAGCAGCGTCTGGGTGCGGTTGATCGGCACCGTGGGGCGGCGGGTGTGCCAGGGGCCGATCTCGTTGTCCGCGTACCCGAGCGCGGTGTCGACTCCGTTGCTGATGACGTTGCCGCCCATGAACCCGGCCAGCACCAGCAGCAGGGTGTAGTAGAAGGCCGTCAGGCCGAGGCCGCTGTTGGCGCCGATCGGGTGGCCGACCTGGGTGACGACCTTCACCGGGTCGGTGAGCAGCGTCTTGACGGTCGGGCTCGTCTGCTCGCCGGCCGCCGCCGTGAGCTGCTTGCCGATGTTCTGGGACGCCTGGTGCGCGGCCTTCGTCGTGATCTGCCCGGCGAGGGAGGAGCCGAGGCTGCCCTTGCCGGGGTTGGTGAGCACGACGATCGTCGGCTGCCGGGTGGCGCCCGAGGTGGTGAGGGCGGTCACGGAGTCCGTGAATCCGGCCGGGACGACCAGGGCGCCGTAGACCTTCCCGGAGTCGAGCTGGTCCTGGGCCTGGGCGCGGGTGAGCGTGCGCCAGTCGGCCTTGCCGCCCCCGGTGTCGGCCGCGATGGCGGCGGTCACCTGGGCGCCCAGGTTCTCCTGCTGCCCCGGCGGCGGCTTGCCGGTGTCGTCGTTGACGACGGCGATGGGGAGGTCGTGCAGCTCCCAGTTGGGGTTGACGATGCCGCCCATGTACAGCAGGGACAGCAGCAGGGCGAGCAGCCCCGTGAGGACGGTGGGCACCAGCCACAGCTGCGGGCGCCGCAGCAGCTTGGCGGCGGTGGCCTGAGGGGCGGCGGCCTGGGGGGTGGCGGCGGGCTCGGCCATGGTTCTCCGTGGGCTCCGGGCGGTGCGGGGACCGCGCAGCGGGTGAGATCGGCCGAACGGGTGGTGCCGCGGCGACCGTACGAGAGGTCAGGATGCGGCCCGCACCCGTACGGGCCGCTGTACGCCTCGCCTTCCTCCCCCCGTTTGCAGTACGGCCGCGGCGACGGGCCCGCCGCCGGCTCAGGGCGCCAGGAACCCGGTCAGCGCGGCCGACACCGCCTCGGGATCCTCCAGCTGCGGGTAGTGCCCGACGGCCGGCGGCCCGGCCAGTTCCACCACCTCGGCCCGCGGCAGGCGGGCCCGGATCCGGGCCAGTACGTGGGCCCCGCTGATCGGGTCGGCCGGTCCCCACACGAACAGCGCGGGCCCGGGGAAGCCCTCCAGGGCCGAGGCCCAGCGCGCGGCGTACAGGCGGCGCTCGTCGATGTAGCGCAGCAGGCGCGGGGCGAGGCGGTGGCCGCCGGCGCGGGACACGGCCGCCCACAGGTCGCGTACGTCCTCGTCGTGCACCGGCCGGGCCAGTACGGCGCGCAGGGTGGCGGCGAACCGCCGCCGCGTGGTGAGGTGCGCCAGCAGCGGACCCAGCGGGCCGTGCAGCAGGCGCTGCACCCGCACGGGGCGGTGCAGGTCGGGGTAGAGGCCGCCGTTGAGCCATGCCACGCGCGTGATCCGGGCCGGGTCGCGGGCCAGCAGCTCCTGGCCGACGCTCACCCCGTAGTCGTGCACGACCAGGGCGGTGGCGCCGGTTCCGTGGTGGCGCCAGACCTCCTCGACCAGTGAGGCCTGTTCGAGGACGGAGTAGCGGTGGCGCCGGGGCTTGTCGCTCTCCCCGAAGCCGAGCAGGTCCAGCGTGGTGACCCGCAGGCCCGCCGCGACCAGCGCCGGGACGACGGCGGCCCAGTCGTGGGAGGAGGTCGGGAAACCGTGGACGAGGGTGACGGGCGCGCCGTCGGCGGGCCCGTCCCGGCGTACGAAGACGCGGTGGCCGCCGATGCTCTGGAAGCTCCCGCCCTCCGTCCACGCGCGCAGCGGCGGCAGGACGCGTTCGCCGGTCATACCGGGGCCTCCTCGGATTGCGGGTGGTCCAGCCCGTGCAGCAGCGTGCGCAGGCCGAAGTCGAACTCGGCCTGCGGATCGAGGGAGTTGAGCAGCTCGGCGTGGCGGTGGACCACCGGGTGGGTGCGGGGGGAGAGGGAGGCGAACAGCTCGGCCATCGCGGCGCGCTGTCCGGCGGTGCGGGCCGCGCCGGCGGAGTCGAGCACCGCGGCGCCGATCACGAAGTGGGTGACCGTGAGGTAGACGTGCACGGCCGGCCGCGGGGCCCAGCCGTGCGCGAGGAGCTCCGCGAGGGCGTGCTCGCGGGCCCGCAGCGCGTTGGGGCCCAGCAGCTGTCCGGCGGTCAGCAGGGGGACGACCGCCGGGTGCGCCGCGAGCACCCGGCGGAACTCCCGGGCCCCGGCCTCCAGCCCGGCCCGCCAGTCCCCGTCGAGCGAGGGCAGCCGGATCTCGCCCAGCATGTGGTCGACGGTCTCGATCAGCAGCTCCTCGCGGCTCGCGACGTGCCGGTAGAGGGAGGTGTGGCGGACCTGGAGGTGCTCGCCGAGCCGGCGCATCGTGAGCGCCTCCAGGCCCTCGCGGTCGGCCAGTTCGAGAGCGCCCGCGGTGATCCGGTCGAGCGTCAGCCCGCCCTGGCGGGGCCTGCGCCGCTCGCGTTCGGCGTACCGGGCCTGCCACCAGGCGGGGGATCCGGGCTCGGCTGGTACGGCGACGGGCTGGGCTTCGGGCTGGGAGTTCATGGGTGGCGCCTATTCGAAGAGGTCGGGTTCCGTACGGATGATCTCCTCCCAGAGCGGCTGGAAGGAGAACCAGCCCGCCAGGGGGAACCCGGTCTGCTCCCGGGTGTGCCGGGCGGCCTCGGGTTCGATCAGGTGCGGTGTGCCCGCGGCCTCCGCCAGCAGCTGCGCCTGGGCGCTGCGCTCCATGGAGACGAACCACCAGGCCGCCTCGTCGACCGAGGCGCCGACGGTGAAGATGCCGTGGTTCTGGTGGATGACGGCCTTGTGCGGCCCGAGCCCCGCGGCGAGTTGCCGCCCGGCCTCCTCCTCGACCACCACCGCGCCGGCGCCGTCCCGGTGGACGGTGTGCTGCTCGTACACGGCGCACGCGTCCTGGGTGATCGGGTCCAGCAGGCGCCCCAGGCTGGAGAAGGCCTTCCCGTGGACGGCGTGGGCGTGGCAGGCGGCGACCACGTCGGGGCGGGCGGCGTGGATCGCGGAATGGATCACGAACCCGGCCCGGTTGACCGGACGCCTGCCGTGGCGGACCGTCCCCTCGTGGTCGACGAGGATCAGGTCGCTGACCCGGACGTGCCGGAAGGACATGCCGAACGGGTTGACCCAGAACATGTCCGGGTGCTCCGGGTCCCGCACGGTGATGTGTCCCGCGACCCCTTCGGAGAAACCGAGCCGGCCGAAGACGCGGCAGGCGCCCGCGAGCCGCTGCTTGCGGTGCTCGCGCTCCTGCGACGGGTCCTCGAAGACCGGCGGCAGGGACAGTTCGAGGTCCTCCTGTCGCGGGGCGAAGGCGCTCCCGCGCACCGCGTCCGCCGCTCCCGCGGCGTCCCCCGGGGCGCCGCCCGCCGCCCGCGGCTCCCTGCTCGTCGTCCGGTCCATGTCCGTCTCCCGTCGTGTGCGTCCAGTGGACGCACATTATGCGTCCAGTGGACGCACAGCGCAAGACCTCCGCGACCACCGCTGGACACCCGCGACCGGCAGCCGCGATGATCTTGGCCGGGGCCGGGACAGCCGCGTCCGGGACCCGGCCGCGCGCCACCGCCGGGCGCCGCGCACCGGACACGCGAGCGAGGAACCAGATGAGCGACGCCGCCGCCCTCCTTCACCCCGGCTCTCCCGGGTCCCCCGTGATCCTCCACGTCCCGCACTCCTCCCGCGCCGTGCCCGCCGCCGTCCGCGCCGGGATCCTGCTGGACGACCGGGCCCTCGAAACGGAGCTGGACCACATCACCGACGCGCACACGGCACGGATCGCGGCCGGCGCCGCCGAGGCCGCGCGCGTCACCCCCTGGCGGTTCGAGAACCGGCTGTCACGGCTGGTCGTCGACCCCGAGCGGTTCCCCGACGAGCGCGAGGAGATGCTCGCGCGCGGCATGGGCGCGGTGTACACGCGCACCACGCACCGAGAGCCGCTCCGCCCGGCCGGCTTCGACGGACTGCCGCTGATCGAGCGGTACTTCCACCCGTACGCGCGGGCGCTGACCGACGCCGTGGAGGAGCGGCTGGCGGCCGTCGGGCGGGCCGTGATCATCGACGTGCACTCGTACCCGTCGAAGGCGCTGCCCTACGAGCTCCACGGCGACGGACCCCGCCCCCCGGTCTGCCTCGGCACCGACGCCTTCCACACGCCCCCCGCCCTCCTCGACGCGGCGCGGCGGGCCTTCGACGGCTTCGGGGGCACGGGGCTGGACAGCCCGTTCGCGGGCACCTACGTACCGCTGCGCCACTACGGCAAGGACCCGAGGGTCTCCGCGCTGATGGTGGAGATCCGCCGCGACCTGTACATGAGCGAGCCGGGCGGACCCGCGGGCCCCGGCCTCGACGCACTGGCCGGCGCGCTCGCCGCGCTCGTCGAGACCCAGGGCGGCATCTGATCAGGAATGGAGAAGCGCGGGGCGCCGCACCCCACCTAACGTGACGGTCATGGACATCACCATTCACACCAGCGTCCTCGCGCACGACGACCCGGACGCCGCCCTCTCCTTCTACCGCGACGTCCTCGGCTTCGAGGTCCGCAGCGACGTCGGACAGGGCGCGATGCGCTGGATCACCGTAGGCCCCGTCGACCAGCCGAGTACGTCGATCCTCCTCGCGCCGCCGGCCGCCGACCCCGGCATCACCGAGGACGAGCGCCGCACCATCGCCGAGATGATGGCCAAGGGCACCCACGGCTGGATCCTGCTGGCCACCCGGGACCTCGACGCCACGTTCGAGAAGGTGCGGGCGGCCGACGCCGAAGTCGTCCAGGAGCCGACCGAGCAGCCGTACGGCATCCGCGACTGCGCCTTCCGCGACCCGGCGGGCAACCTGGTCCGCATCCGGGAACTGAGCTGAACCACCCACCGCACGAGGCCGCCGAGAGGGGAGTTCCGGCATGTGTCATCCCGCCTGGGGGCGCGCACTCACCGAGGCGCACCACCTGAAGGACCTCGCACGACCGAGCCGCGTCCGCGACCGGATCGACCGGGAGGAAGCGCTGCCGCACCCGGGCGGCTCCGGCGTCGCGGACGTCAGCGCCCCGGCCGGCTGCGAGCCGACCCCGACGAAGGGCTCCGGACCGCCGCACCCGTCAAGCGGGCGGTGAGCCGGCGCCGTCCCCCGACGCGTTTTTGGCCAGCCCGTGGACCGGCGTCGGCCAAGCTCGCGAGCAGCCCGGCCCGCACCTTCTGGGCATGCACCTCCTGGGGCAACATACGTGGTGTCACTGGCAGTCGCGGGATGTGTGACCCCACCCCGTTCCGGTCGGGACGACCCGGGATCCCGCGCTGCCACCGGTAGGCGGAGGTGTGGTCTTGGTGGTGCGGTCCTTACCGATACGGCGCGTACGGGCACTGCGGGAGACGACCGGGGTCGGCTCGGGGACACAACGGGCCCGGTCGTTCATGATCGTGGCCACCCTGCTCTACCGGGCGAGCCACCTGGCGGTCGGCGTCCTCGCCGTCGCCCAGCGCCGGCCGGAGGTCCCCCTGCCGTACGCGGGCATCGCCGCGGCCCTGGGACTGAGCGCCCTCCTCTACGGAACGGCCCTGCGGCGCGGCCGGTTCGAGACGCGGTACGTCTGGGCGGACGTCCTCGTGACCGGCTGCACGCTGCCCCTGGCCCTCTGCGCCTGGGGCGACGTGCACGAGCCGGCCACGCTCGCGTGGGCGATGCTGCTCGGCGGGTCGGGGAGCGCCACCGCGGCCATCACCCTCCCGCGGCTCCACGTCCTCGGTGTGGTCGCGCTCCTGATGGTGACCCACCTCATCGGCTACCGCGCGGTCGGCACCAGCCCCGCCGTGATCGCCGGCCACCTCAACGCACTCGTCTCGTCGGCCGTGCTGGCCTGGGCCTTCACCTGGTACCTGCTCCGCCAGGGCCGCCTCCTCGACGGGGCCAACGCCCGCGCGCTGGCCGCCGAGGCGCACAAGGCGCGCTACGCCGAGCGGCTCGAACACCACCGCGCGCTGCACGACACCGTCCTCGCCACCCTGACCACCCTGGCGTCCGGCGCGGTCGACGCCAACGCCGCCGAGGTGCGCGAGCGGTGCGCCCGCGAGGCCTCGTACCTGCGCCGGCTGATCCAGCAGACCGCCGAGGAGGTCCACCACCGGGAGATCGGCACGGCCCTGGAGGACGCGGTCGGCTGCGTCGAGGGCCTCCAGCTGCGGGTCACCGCCCAGTACCACGACCTTCCGCAGGTGCCGCCCGAGGTCGCCGCCGCGCTCGGCGACGCCGTGCGCGAGGCCCTGAACAACGTACGCCGGCACGCCGGGACCGGACACGCGTACCTCACCGCGACCGGGGACCCGGACGGAGGCGGGGGAGCCCTCGTCACCGTCGTCGACCGGGGGCCCGGCTTCGACCCCGGGCGGCACCGGCCGGGCCTCGGGCTGCGCGGCTCCGTCCACGACCGGATGGCCGAGGTCGGCGGCCGGGCGACCGTCGACACCGCCCCCGGAGAGGGCGTACGGGTGGAGCTGAGATGGCCCGGGTGATCACGGTCGCGGTGGTCGACGACGACCGGATGCTCCTGGACGGCCTGCGGGCCTGGCTGGGCGGGGTGCCGGAACTGCGGCTCGTGGCCACCGCGGCCACCGTCGGGGAACTCCTCGCCGCCGCGGACGGCCACCGTCCGTACGGGGCCGGCGCGCCCGGGTACACCGCGCCCGACATCGCCCCGGCCGACATCGCCCCGCCCGACATCGTCCTGCTCGATCTCGTACTGCGGGACGGATCCGCCCCCACCGACAACATCCGGCGGCTGCTGCGCACCGGGAGCCGGGTGCTCATGATCAGCACGGTGCCGGACCGCTCCCGGATCATCGAGGCGATCCGGGCCGGCGCCGACGGCTACCTGACCAAGGACCACGACCTGCCGACCCTGGTCACCGCCATCAAGGACCTCGCCACGGGCCGGGGCGCCCACTCCCCGGAACTCGCCTTCGCCTGCGCGCACGACAGCAGCCCCGCCCGCCCCCGGCTCTCCCCCCGGGAGCGGCAGATCCTGCTCGACTACGCCTCGGGGATGACCCTCAAGTCCGCCGCCCGGCGTGCCGGCATCACCGTCCACACCGCCAAGGACTACCTCGACCGGGTCAAGGCCAAGTACCAGCAGGCCGGCCGCCCCACGTACACCAAGCTCGACCTGGCCCGGCGGGTACGGGAGGACCACCTCGACGGGGGATGAGCATCCGGAAGCCGCCGGTCCGGCGCAAGCCCCCCAAACGGACGGCTTCAGACGGCACCCGCCCCTTCCTATCGTCGTCCCCGGCGGCGTCGCGAAAGGCCCGCCGGGGAGGGGACGTTCCGGTGTTCGAATCATGGCCTGCCCTACCGGACGACGACCGCGGCGCCGCGGGCCCGCACGAGGGCCCGCGGACCGGACCGGCGCAACTCATCGGCCGCGCGGCCGAGATGGGGAGGATCACGGCCGCGCTGACCGCCGCCCGGGCCGGGCGGGGCGGAGCGATCTTCGTCACCGGGGAGCCCGGCGTCGGCAAGACCCGCCTCGCCGCCGAGGCCCTCGCCGCGGCCGCGGCGGCGGGCATGGCCACGGCCCGGGGGAGGGCCAGTGCGGTGGGCTCACCCGTCCCGTACCGGCCCCTGGTCGAAGCGCTGTTCCTGCTGGCCCGCACCGGCCTGCTCCCCGGCCCGGGCGCGCTGGGCCACCACGGCCCGGTCCTGGCCCGGCTGCTCGGCGACGAGCGGGACCCGGCCGCCGCCGCCTCGCACGTCATGGTCGGCGAGACGGTGCTGCGCCTGCTCGGCTCCGTCGGGGAAGGCCGCGGCTGCCTCCTCGTCCTCGACGATCTGCACGACGCCGACGCCGGGACCCTGGCCGTCCTCGAATACCTCCTCGACAACATCGGGCAGCAGCCGGCCGCGCTCCTGCTCGTCGCGGGGCGGGCCTGCGGCGCGGCCGCCGAACTCGCCGCCCGGGCACGCCAGCGCGGCGCCGCGACCGCGCTCGGCCTCGGGCCCCTCGACCACCCCGAGGTGCGCCTGCTCGTGGCGACCGAGCTGGGCGTCACCCCCGGAGCCGTCTGTCCCGAGCTCCTGCGGCGGACGGTGGCCGGCTCCGCCGGGATCCCGTTCGTGGTCAAGGAACTCGCCCACGACCTCGCCGGACGCGCGGGCCGCCGAGGCCGCCAGGGCCCGGGGGCGCCCGCCGTCCCCGCCGGGGTCACGGACACCGTCCGGCGCCAGGCCGCGGGGCTCGGCCCGCTCGGCGCGGAACTCCTCGGCATGGCCGCCCTGTTCGGCCGGAGTTTCCCCCTGCCGGTGCTGGAGCGGGCCCTCGGCCGCGACCACGGCGAGCTGTCCGCGGTCCTGCGCGCGGCCGTCGCCTCGTACCTGATCACCCCCGACGGGCCGGGCACCCAGTGGTACGCCTTCCGCTACCGGCTGGCGGCCGAGGCGCTGCTGGACGACCTCGGACCGGGGGAGCGGGCCGGGTACGCGCGGCGGGCGGTGCGCGCCCTCACGGCCCTGCACCCCGGGCTGCCCGGCGCGTGGTGCGCACCGGCCGCCCGGCTGTACGAGCACGCCGGCGACGCCCGTGAGGCCGTCCGGCTGTACGGCGAGGCGGCGCGGCGGGAGATGGACGAGGGCGCGGTGGAACGGGCGCTGGAGCTGCTGACCCGGGCCCACCGCCTCCTCGAACCCGGCACCACCAGCCCCGAGGCGCACGCCACGCTGCTGGAGCGCCTGCTCGACGCCGTCGCCTGCTCGGGCCGCCTCGACCGGGTACCGGCGCAGACCGGCCCGGACGAGGAGGGCGGAGGCGGCGACGGAGACGGAGGCGGCGACGAGTGCGGCGCCGCCCACCACCTCCCGGCCCGGCGGCGGGCCGGGCTGCACGCCCGGCTCAGCGAGATCGCCACCTTGCGGGGGCGACCCGCGCGGGCCCGCGCCCACCTGGACACCGCCCGCCGGCTGCTCGACGCTCACCCGTCCGAGGCCCACACCCCCGTGGTGGACCTCGCCGCGGCGCACGTCGAGCTGAGCCGGGTGGCCCCCGACCGGCTGGCCACCGCCGCCGCGCTCGCCCGCCGGGCGGTGGAAGGCGCCCAGCGCGCCCGCCTCCCCGACGTGGCCGGCCGGGCCCTGCTGCTGCTCGGCCGGCTGGAGCGGGACCAGGACGAACCCGCGGCGGTGGCCCACTTCAGCCGGGCCCGCGCGATCGCCCTCGCGCGGCACCTTCCCGTCCTGCGCGTCCACGCCGAGATGGAGCTGGCCACGGTCGCGGCGAGCCACGACGACCGGCCGACCCGCGTCGAGCGGACCCGCCGGGAGGCCCTGCGCATGGGCCTGCTCCCCCTCGCGCACGAAGCCGGCCTCGTCCTCGCGCTGGACCGGATCCGGCGCTGCGCGTTCGAGGAGGCCCGGGAGCTGATCGACGACGCCGCCGCCGACGCGGCACGCCTGGGACTGGGCCGGACCCTGGCCGCGCTGCGGCTCGCCGAGGCCGTACGCTGCGCCCACCAGGGCCGGCGCCCCGAGATGCGGGAGGCGCTGGAACGGCTCACCCCGCTCCTCGACGCCGAGCCCACCGCCCGGGCGCTGTCGTACGGGCTGGCCCGGGCGTTCTGCTCGCTGCTGGAGGAGCGGTACGACGCCGCCCGCCAGGAGTTCGCGCAGGCCCTCGCCCACGACGCCGAGAACCCCTCGGCCGGCGACTTCGGCAGACACGGCGTCATCCTGCTGCTCGGCGTACTGGACGGACGCATGGGCCGGCGCCACCTCGCCGCCGCCGCGCGGGCCAGCGCCGGCGGCACCCGCTGGAACCACCAGTTCGCCGGCCTGGCGCAGGCCGTGCTGCTCGGCCGCGAGGGCCGGCCCGAGGAGGCGACGGCCGTCGCGGGCAAGGCATTGGAGGCGGCCGAGCTCTACCCCATGGCGCGCCGGCTGTGCCTGCGCCTGGTGGCGCGGGCGGCGTACGAGGACGGCTGGGGCGAGCCCGTCGACTGGCTCCACGAGGCGGAGGAGTACTTCCACGGCGCCGGCCTCCGGGCGGCCGCCGGCGCCTGCCGGGCCCTGCTGCGCGGCATGGGCGCCTCCGTCCGGCAACGGCGCACCGGAACGGAGGAGGTGCCGGACGGACTGCGCCGGTGCGGCGTGACGGCCCGCGAGTTCGAGGTCGCCCGGCTGGTCGCCGTACGCACCAGCAACAAGGACATCGCCGCCCGGCTGCACATCTCGCTGCGCACCGTCGAGAAACACGTCGCGAACCTCCTGAGGAAAACCGGCCACCCGAACCGGACCGCCTTCGCCGACTCCGCCCACGACCTCACCCGCTAGGGGCGAGCACGGCCGACCCCCCCCGCGTGCGCGGGACGCGCGGCTGACGTGGGGTCCGTGCCGGCCGATCGGTATGCCCGACTCAACGCCATCCGGGCCGCCCGCACATGGGCGGTGGCCCCGCACAATTGCGGTCCGTGCCCCCCACACGGGGCCCGCCGGGCGCGCGGGCGAATGGTGGTGGTCGCCCGCCGGGCCGGCCGCGCCCCCTTCCGGGCCGCCCTTCCCGTCAGCCCTGCCAGATCTTCTCGTACGCCTCCCGGTACCCCTGGGGATCCCAGGAGGAGGCTCCGGCGCTGTTGGCGGCGGTGGAGATGTGCACGGGTGCGACGTAGCCGCTGGCGGGCCGGCCGGCGAAGGCGCGGTTGAACTCGTCGACGATCTGCCAGCCCTGCTGCGCGAGCGGTTCCGGGACGGTGGCGGCCTGGAACCGCTCGCTGTTGACGCGCCGGAACGCGGAGGGGTCGCCGTCGCCGGCGCCGATGTTGAGCGGCGGTCCGGCGCCCGGCCTTCCGGCGGCGCGGAAGGCCGGGGCGGCGTCGTCGAAGTACAGGTCGTTGATGGCGACGGAGTACGTCCACTCCTTGGGGAAGCGGGACAGGAGCGAGGAGACCTCCTGGGGGGTGCGCCGGCTCGCGTCCGGGATCGGGATGTTCGCCTGTGCCAGGAGCCGCACGCCGGGGCAGGCGGCCAGCCGCTCCTCGATCAGCCGGGACTTGGTTTCGGCGAACGGGATCGAGTCGTCGGTGAAGACGACGACTCCGGCGTGGCCGCCGGACCCGGCGATGACCCAGTCCGCGGCGGCCTTCGCCACCTCCTCCACCCTCGTGGTGACATTCGTGAACAGCCGGGGACTCGTGCTCGGGCCGGGAGCGCTGAGCGCGTGCCAGCCGACGAGCGGAATGCCCTCGGCCCCGGCCCGCGCCACCTGTTGCGAGGTCAGCCGGGGATCGAAGCCGCCGATGACGATGCCCGAGGGCTTGAGGGTGACGGCCTGGCTGAGCGCCGCCTGGATGCCCGCCGGGGTGCCCTGCCCGTCGATCACCCGGACCGTCCAGCCGATGGTCCGCGCCGCCTCCCGGACGGCGTTCGCCACCCCGGCGACGCCCGGGTTGGTCATGGTCTGCGCGACGTAGACCAGGGACTTGCCGGGGATGGCCGCGGGGCCGGTGGTGGGGCCGTTCCAGGGGGTGACGGCGCGCTCGGCCCGCTCGACGGCCGCCCGCGCCGCCTGGAGGACGGCCGGGCAGCCCGCGCCCGCCGGGGAGGGGCCGCCGGTGTCCGAGGTGCCGCTCCCACAGCCCGCGAGGGCGGTGGCGGCCACCGCCAGCAGGGCTGCGGCCGCGCGGGCGGTCTTGCGGTTCGGGTCCACGGTGCTCCTGAGGCTGGTGTGCGCTGCGAGGTGTCCTACGGGGCTACCGGGCTACGGGACGGCCGCGTCGGCCCGCAGCCGCCGGCGGGCGGAGTAGCCGGCCAGCCCGACCGCGAGGAGCAGGGTGGCGCCGTTGAACAGCGGGGTGGCCCAGAACTGCGCGCCGAGCTGGCCGATCCCGGCGAGACCGACGGCGAGCACGGCCACCGCCACCAGGGTGCCCAGGGCGTTGGCCCGGCCCGGCTTGATCGCGGTGGCGCCGAGCAGGGCGCCGACGAACGCGGGCAGCAGGTAGTCCAGCCCCACGCTCGGGTTGCCGATCTGCTGCTGCGCCGCGAGCAGCACACCGGCGAAGCCGACGACCGTGCTCGACGCGGCGAACGCGTAGACGCAGTACCGGTGGGTGGGGATGCCGATGATCTCGGCGGCGCGGGGGTTGGAGCCGATGACGTACAGGTACCGGCCGAACGGCAGCCGCTCCAGCACCACCCACAGCACGATCACCAGGCCGAGGACGTAGAAGGCGGGGACCGGCAGGCCGAGGAAGACGGCGTCGTAGATCCCGGTGAAGTCGGCGGGAAGGCCCTCCGGGCCCGGGACGATGCGGCCCCCGTCGGTGATCCAGCCGGTGACGGCGTACATCATGCTGCCGGTGCCCAGCGTTGCGATGAAGGAGTCGATGCGGGCGAATTCGACGATGACGCCGTTCACGGCGCCGGCGAGGGTGCCGCCGAGGACGACGGCGAGGCAGGCGAGCGGCCAGGGCCAGCCCTCCTCGACGATGAGGTACAGCACCAGCACGTGCGCGAGGCCCAGGCCGTACCCGATGGACAGGTCGAACTTGCCGCTCGCGACGGTGATCGTGGCCCCGAGCGCCAGCACGGCCGGGATGGACTGGTTGGAGAGGATCGAGGAGACGTTCTCCCGCGTGGGGAAGGTGTCGGGCAGCGCGACGGAGAAGAGCAGGAAGAGCAGGACGGTGAGGGCCAACAGGCCGTACGTGCCGAGGAAGTGGCCGTGCCCCGGCCGCTGACCCGGCAGGGACCGACGCGAGGACGGAGGGCTCACCGGCTCTCGGCGCTTCCGGTGACCGGGGGCAGGGCCGAGGCGGTGCGGGTGAGTTCGGTGACGTTCAGAGCCGCGCCGGCCAGCTCGGCCACCACGGTTCCGCGCCCGAACACGAGCGCGCGGTGGCACACGTCGGCGACCTCCTCGAAATCGGCGGAGACGAGCAGGACGGCCAGGCCCGCGGCGAGCGCCTCGTCGAGGAGCCGGTGGATCGAGGCCTTGGCGCCGACGTCCACGCCCGCCGTCGGCTCTTCGAGGATCAGCAGCCGCGGTTCGCCCCGGAGCGCGCGGCCCAGCATGACCTTCTGCTGGTTGCCGCCGGACAGGGTGGCGATCGGCACCTCGCTGTCGCGCGGGAGCACCGAGAACCGCTCGATCAGGGCGGCGGCCTCGGCGCGCTCCTCGCGCGGCCGCAGCCAGTGCCACGCCGGCACCCCCGCCGCCCGGGGATTGGCCAGGAAGTTCTCCCGAACGGTCAGTTCCGCGGCGCAGCCCTCCTCCTGCCGGTTGGCGGCCACGAAACCGACGCCGCGGCCGAGGGCGGCGGCGACCGTGCCCGGGCGGTACGGACGGCCGTCGAGCAGCGCCCGCCCGCCGAGGAGCGGCAGCGCGCCGGCGAGGGCGCGGCCCAGGTGTGCGTGGCCGGCCCCGGTCAGCCCCACCATGGCGAGGACCTCGCCTTCGCGCAGGTCCAGACTGACGGGGCCGGTGCGCGCGGTCCGCACGCCGTCGAGGCTCAGCAGGGGCGGGCGGCGGCGCGCGGGCCCGGCGCCGGACACGGGAGCGGCCGCCGGCGGGCGGGGCGCCGGTTCGTGGCCCACGATGTCGCGCACCAGGCGCTCCGGGCCGTACGGGGCGAGGGGGCCGTGGCTGACGATCCGCCCGTCGCGCAGGACGGCGAAGGTGTCGGCGACCTCGTACACCTCGTCGAGGCGGTGGCTGACGTAGAGGATGCCGTGCCCCCGGTCCCGCAGGGCGTGCAGGACGCCGAAGAGCCGGGCGCAGTCCGCGGCGGGGAGCGTGGCGGTCGGCTCGTCGAGCACGAAGAGCCGCGCCCGTCTCGCCAGGGCGCGGGCGATGGCGACCAGCGAGCGTTCGGCGGGGGCGAGGTCGGCGATCCGGGCGTCGGCGTCGAGGTGTCCGGCGACGATCCGCAGCGCCTCGTCGCAGCGGCGCCGGGTCCGGCGCCAGGAGATCAGGCCGCCGCGGCGCGGGTAGCCGGTTCCCAGGGCGATGTTCTCGGCGACGGTCATCCACTCGACCAGCCCGAGGTCCTGGTGGATGAAGGACATGGCGCGGTGGGCCGCCTCGGAGCCGAGCGGGTGCCCGGCCACGGTGACCTCGCCCTCGTCGGCGTGATGGACCCCGGCGAGCACCTTGATGAGGGTGGACTTCCCGGCTCCGTTGGGGCCGAGGAGGGCGAGGACGCTGCCCCCGTGGACGTCGAGGTCGACCCCGTCCAGGGCGACGGTGCCGCCGAACCGCTTGCCGAGGCCGCGTATCCGGACGAGGGGTTCCGCGCCGGGGCGCGGGGGCGGGCTCGGCGAGGTGACGGGAGTGTCATGCACGGACTTCTCCGGGGCCGCCTGTGGGGAGGGACTGCCTGAAGCGAGGGGGGAACACCGGTGATGCTACTGGCGACCATGGACATATCGGTTATATGTGACGGTCTGTGTCTCGGGTGGCCGGCAGGACCGCCGTACGGGGCGCGCCGCGCCGGTCAGGCCGCGTCCAGGGCGCACTCGGCCCAGATGACCTTGCCGTGGGGGGTGTAGCGGGTGCCCCAGGCGTGGGCGAGCTGCGCGACGAGGAACAGGCCCCGCCCGCCCTCCTCCGTGCTGGCCGCCCGCCGCAGGTGCGGGGCGGTGCTGCTGCCGTCGGAGACCTCGCAGATCAGGGTGCGGTCGAGGATCAGGCGCACCTGGATGGGCTCGGTGCCGTAGCGGACCGCGTTCGTGACCAGCTCGCTGAGCATCAGCTCCGCGGCGAACGCCTGCTCCTCCAGCCCCCAGTCGGTCAGCCGGCGGGTGGCGGCGGCGCGGACCCCGGAGACCTCGGCCGGGTCGGCGGGCACGTCCCAGCTGGCCACCCGGTCGGCGGGCAGCGTACGGGTGCGGGCGACGAGCAGCGCGATGTCGTCCTCCGGGTGGTCCGGCGCCACGGCGTCGATGACCGCCCGGCAGGTGTCCTCCGGCGTACGGCCACGGTGCGCCAGGGCGCGGCTCAGCCGGTCGAGGGTGACGTCGAGGTCGCGGTGGCGGCCCTCGATGAGCCCGTCGGTGTAGAGGACCAGCGTGCTGCCCTCGGTGAGCCGGATCTCGGCGGTCTCGAAGGGCAGACCGCCCAGGCCCAGCGGGGGACCGGCGGGCAGCTCGGGGAAGACCACGCCGCCGTCGGGGTGGACCAGTGCGGGCGGGGGGTGCCCGGCGCGGGCCATCGTGCACAGCCGCGAGGTGGGGTCGTAGACGGCGTACAGGCAGGTGGCGCCGACGATCCCGGTGCTGCCGGCGTCGTTCTCGCCGCCCTCCTCCCGGTCCAGGCGCACCAGGAGGTTGTCCAGGTGGGTGAGGAGTTCGTCGGGGGCGAGTTCCAGCTCGGCGAAGTTGCGCGCGGCGGTGCGCAGCCGGCCCATGGTGGCGGCGGCGTGCAGCCCGTGTCCGACGACGTCCCCCACGAGCAGCGCGACACGGGCGCCGGAGAGCGGGATGACGTCGAACCAGTCGCCGCCCACTCCGGATTCGGAGGGCAGGTAGCGGTGCGCGACCTCCACGGCGCCCTGCTCGGGCATGCCGTGCGGCAGCAGGCTCCGCTGAAGGGCCAGTGCCAGGGTGTGCTCGCGGGTGTACCGGCGGGCGTTGTCGATGCAGAGGGCGGCGCGGGCGGCGAGCTCCCGGGCCAGCCGGCTGTCGTCGTCCCCGAAGGGCGCGGGGTCCCGCGACCGGTAGAAGCTCGCGATCCCCAGCAGGACGCCGCGGGCCAGCAGTGGGACGCAGACGAGGGAGTGCACGCCGCGGTCGAGGATCCGCCGCGCGTGCTCCGGCTCCTGGTCGATCCAGCCGACGGCGGTGCTCAGATCGGGTTCCAGCACCTCCTGCCCGCTGTCCAGGCACCGCATGTGGGGGGTACCGGCGCGCAGCTCCACCCGCCGCCCCGCCGGATAGAAGGGGCAGTCGTCGCGCACCCCGTGGACCACCGCGCGGTGCAGCTCGGTCGCCGGATGGGCGGACTCCTCACCGCGCAGCACGGCTTCGGGCACGTCGATGGTGACGTAGTCCGCCAGGCGCGGAACCGCCATCTCGGCGAGCTCCCGGGCGGTGCGGGTCACGTCCAGGGTGGTGCCGATGCGGGCGCTGGCCTCGGCCAGCAGCTCCAGCCGGCGCCGCGCCGCGACGGCGTACTTGCCCACTTCCGGCTCGCCCACCAGCACCAGTCCCCGGGTGGGGCCGGTGACGTGGTCCGCGGGCGCGGGGCCGGCGGCGTGGTGCGCGGGTCCTGCTCGCGGCGCCTCGGAGGCCTCGCCGGTGAGCACGGCCTCGACGACGACGCCCTCCACCCCGGAGCGGCTCGTGACCGGGCGGCTCATCAGGGTGACCCCCCGCCCGTGCGGCAGGGCCACCTCCACGGCGGCCCGCTGGGTCGAGCAGATGAGCTCGGTCGCCTTCTCCTTGAGGATCAGCTGATCGCCCCGGCCGAGCCCGCTGTCACCGAGCTCGGCCAGTGCGATCAGGTGCCCGTTGCCGGTGTCCGCGCCGCCGTGGGCGAGGTGGCCGGCGTCGAGGTACGTCCGCAGCAGTGCGCGCTCCCGGGCCGACCGCTGCTCCATCAGCCGCCGCTCGACGGTCTCTGCGGCCCGTCGGACCAGGGCTGCCAGGGCGGGGTCCTGGTAGCTGTGCGGGTACCCGAAGCACAGCACGCCGACGATGTCCCCGCTCAGCTGGTCGCGGATCGGGGTCGCGGAGCAGGCGCTCGACTGGGAGCGCTGGGCGAAGTGCTCCGCCCCGTAGACCTGGACGAGCCGCCGTTCGGCGAGGGCGAGGCCGATGCCGTTGGTCCCCGCGACCCGCTCGGCGAAGACGAAGCCGGGCACGCTCTGGATGGGCGGGAGGGTGCGGGCCAGGTCCGGTTCCCCGAAGCGCCGCTCCAGCACCGTTCCGCCCGCGTCGGCGAGGGCCACGTTCATCGGGCTGCCGGAGAACCGGGACGCCAGCTGGTCGAGCACCGGGGCCGCCGCGCGTACGAGCCGGCTGTCCGGATCGAAGTCGTCCCGGTAGGGAAGCTCGGTCTGGTCCGGTGAGAGCCCCAGAGACTGGCAGCGCAGCCAGGAGTTCATGATCGGGCTTCGCACCCCGCCCGTGAGCGGCTCGCCCCCGAGGAACCGCTCACGGGAGCGTGCGGGGCCGATCTGCTCTCCCGTGGCTCCCATGCGCATCATCCCCTCGCCGAGCCCTTCGGCCGAGCCCCTTCGAGTGCCTTCCGAGTATATTCCTCCCCTTTTTGTTCTTATCAGAGGATCGCGACCGGATTGACGGGCGAACCCGTCCCGCCGGGCACGTTGAGCGGCGATACGACGATCATGAACTCGTAGCGCCCCGCCCCGGCGCAGGCGGCGGAGAGCGCCTCCAGGTCCAGGTTGTCCAGCAGCGGCACCCCCATGGCGGCCACGGCGAGGGCGTGGACGGGGGAGTGGACGCCCTCGACGGGCGAGGGCCGCAGATCGCTGTCCCCGTCGCCGCCCAGCAGGGCGATCGCCCGCTCGGCGAGCAGGGGCACGGCGTCCACGTGCAGGCCCGCGCTCGCGGCGCCGACGTCCCAGGGGCCGAGTTCCCGGCGCCTGCGGAAGCGGCCGGAGCGCAGCAGCACCGCGCAGCCGTCGTCGACCGTCACGCCGAGCGCCCGTTCCGCGGCGGCCACGTCCCGCGCGTGGACGGGGTGCCCGGGCTCCAGCCAGCCGACCCCGAGGACGGCCGGCAGGTCCAGGAGCACGCCCTTGGTGACGAGGGGGCCGAGCGCCGCCACCGAGCCGAAACGCGCGCCCGAGGCGCCGACGGCCTCGCGGGCCGTTCGCCCGTCGTAGAGCCGCCCCCGGTAGGCGACGTGCGCCAGGGCGTCCAGGTGGCTCACGGCCTTGCCGTGGAAATCGGCGGCGATGAAGTCCTTGTACGTGGCGGGTTCGGCGGGCTCCACGTCACCGAGGTCCGTCATGTGGTGCAGGGCGGGCCTGTCGTTGTCGGGGCCGGCCCGGGTGTCCCAGGGCAGCCCCAGCGGGACCGCCGTCCCGGACCGGACCAGGGCCGTGGCCCGCCGTACGTGCTCGGGGGTGACCCGGTTCCAGGCGCCGCGGTCGGCCGGGGACCAGCCGCCCCACGTACGGACCGCGGCGAAGATCGCGTCGAACTCCTGACGGGAGACCGCGGGACTGCCGCTCATTCGAACTCAGCGCTCCAACGCTCGGGGCCCCGCCCGGGGCGGGGCGGGGGGCCGGCGCCGGGGCGCCCGCACGGAAGGCCCCTGCCCACCCGCCCCGGCGCTACGCCTCACGCGCCGCGGGGGCGCCGGACAGGAGCGGCAGGCGGTGTGCGAAGGAAACCGGCCGCCGTGGCCGGTCCGCGCCGATACGAGGCCCGCCGGGGCGGGTCCTCGGGCCGGGAACCGGCCGTGGACGGGCCGGTAAGGGGCCGGAAAGGGGCCGGGAACTGGCCTGGACGGGCCTGGAGGGGCAGGGAAGGGCCGGTGTGCCGCCTCCCGGCGGGCCCGTCTTCTGAGGTTGCGTCAGGATCAGGCCGAACGAGGCTGTTCGACCCGGCCGGATACCGCCGCGGCGATCCCCAAACACCCCACGGGTCAAGATCATCGCATCGAGGTAATCCGAACGCCTTTCGGGAGTGAGCGTGGTGCGCCCGGGGCTAGTGTGCTCCCGGATCTGGACGGATTACCCGCATATTCACCCTCTTTTTTCTTCCACCGGCCGCCGCGCGCGTGCGCCGACCGCCGCCTTACGAAGGAGAGCCCGCCCGATGACCGTGGACACCAGCCCGGAGGCGCGGCTGGAGCCGCCCCGGCAGACCAGCCTGGGTACGGCGGCCGCCCGCAACCTCGCCACCACGACCAAGTCCGCCCCGCAGATGCAGGAGATCACCTCCCGCTGGCTGCTGAGGATGCTCCCCTGGGTCGAGACCAAGGGCGGCGCCTACCGGGTGAACCGCAGGCTGACCTACACCGTCGGCGACGGCCGCATCGAGTTCGTCCAGGACGGCGCCCACGTCCGGGTGATCCCGCGTGAGCTCGGCGAGATCGCCATGCTGCGCGGGTTCGACGACGTGGAGGTGCTGACCGCGCTCGCGGGCCGGTGCGTCCAGCGCGACTTCCGCCCCGGTGAGGTGCTGGTCGAGCGGGGTTCCCCCGCGGGCGAGATCCACCTGATCGCCCACGGCCGGATCAACCAGACCGCCGTCGGCAAGTACGGCGACGAGGTCGCTGTCGGCGTGCTCGCGGACGGCGACCGCTTCGGCGACCACGCCCTCCTCGACGGCGCGGGGACGTGGGACTACACCGCCACCGCCGCCACCGCCGGCACCCTGCTCACCCTCTCCCGCGCCGACTTCGACGCGGTGCTCTCCTCGGCGCCCCATCTGCACGCCCACGTCCAGCGGTTCGGCTCGCTTCCGCACCAGCGGCAGAACAAGCACGGCGAGGCCGAGATCGCCGTGTCGGCCGGCCACAGCGGCGAACCCGAACTGCCCGGCACCTTCGTCGACTACGAGCTCAACCCGCGCGAGTACGAACTCTCCATCGCGCAGACCGTGCTGCGGGTGCACACCAGGGTCGCCGACCTCTACAACGAGCCGATGAACCAGACCGAGGAGCAGCTCAGGCTGACCGTCGAGGCGCTGCGCGAGCGCCAGGAGCACGAGCTGATCAACAACCGGGAGTTCGGTCTGCTCCACAACGCCGCCTTCAAGCAGCGGATCCAGACGCACTCCGGCCCGCCCACCCCGGACGACCTCGACGAACTGCTCTGCCGCCGCCGCGGCTCCAAGCTCTTCCTCGCCCACCCCCGGACCATCGCGGCGATCGGGCGCGAGTTCAACGCCCGCGGCCTCTACCCGGACCACGTCGACCTCGGCGGACAGCAGGTACCGGCCTGGCGCGGGGTCCCGATCCTGCCCTGCAACAAGATCCCCATCAGCAAGGAGAACACCAGCTCGATCCTCGTCATGCGCACCGGCGAGGACAACCAGGGCGTCATCGGCCTGCACCAGACCGGTCTGCCGGAGGAGTACGAGCCGGGCCTGTCGGTGCGCTTCATGGGCATCGACGAGCGCTCGATCATCTCCTACCTGGTCACCACCTACTTCTCCGCCGCGATCCTGGTGCCCGACGCGCTCGGAGTGCTGGAGAACGTCCAGATCGCCCGCAGGAACGACTGACCGGCCCGGCCCGGACCGTCCTGCCCGGGATCAGGGATCCGGGACGGCCCCACCACCCACCAAGGAGCCACGGATGCCCGATCCCGGGTCTTCACCCCTGCAGTCGAGCCTCCCCGCCGCCGCGGCCCGCTTCGGGACCCACGGCCACGGCCGCGGGATCGAGGCCTTCGGCGGCGGTCCCCCCGCCCCGCCCGTCCTGCCCGCCGCGCCCCCGGCCCCCGCCGGGCCCCCCGCGCCCGCCAGGACCCCGAACCCCGCCATGGAGCGGATCCTGCGCGGCCCCAGCGGGCTGGGCACGGCGGGGCTGTTCCTGTCCCGGTGCGAGGAGCCGCCCGCCCCCGCGGCGGAGCCGGCCGAGCAGGCCGGGCCGGCGGCGGGCCGTCCGGTCCCGGGCCTCTACCACCACCCGGTGCCCGAGCCCGACCCCGTACGCGTCGAGGAGGTCAGCCGCCGGATCAAGGAATGGGCGGTCGACGAGGTCGAGCTGTACCCCCCGGAGTGGGAGGACCAGTTCGACGGGTTCTCCGTGGGCCGCTACATGGTCGCCTGCCATCCGGACGCCCCCACCGTCGACCACCTGATGATCGCCACGCGGCTGATGGTCGCCGAGAACGTGGTCGACGACTGCTACTGCGAGGACCACGGAGGCTCGCCCGTCGGCCTCGGCGGGCGCCTCCTGCTGGCGCACACCGCGCTCGACGCCCTCCACACGACGAAGGAGTACGCGCCGGACTGGGAGGAGTCGCTCCACTCGGACGCCCCGCGGCGCGCCTACCGGTCGGCCATGGAGTACTTCACCCGGGAGGCCACCGCCTCCCAGGCCGACCGGTACCGGCACGACATGGCCCGGCTGCACCTCGGCTACCTCGCCGAGGCCGCCTGGGCCCAGACGGACTACGTCCCGCAGGTGTGGGAGTACCTGGCGATGCGCCAGTTCAACAACTTCCGCCCCTGCCCCACCATCACCGACACCGTCGGCGGCTACGAACTGCCGGCGGACCTGCACGCCCAACCCGCCGTGCAACGGGTCATCGCGCTCGCCGGGAACGCGACCACCATCGTCAACGACCTCTACTCCTACACCAAGGAACTGGCCAGCCCCGGCCGGCACTTGAACCTGCCCGTCGTGGTGGCCGAACACGAGGGGTGCGACGTCCGCGACGCGTACCTGAAGGCGGTCGAGGTCCACAACGACCTGATGCACGCCTTCGAGGCCGAGGCCGCCGAGCTGGCCGCGGCCTGCCCCGTGCCGAGCGTGCTGCGCTTCCTGCGGGGCGTGGCCGCCTGGGTCGACGGCAACCACTACTGGCACCAGACCAATACCTACCGCTACAGCCTGCCCGACTTCTGGTAAGGACGGACTTATCCGTGACCAACACCGAGCTCACCATCGCCCCCGCCACCACCGCGTTCATCCCCTCCCCGGCGACGCCCTACCAGGGCGACATCGCCCGCTACTGGGACCACGAGGCCCGGCCGGTGAACCTGCGCCTCGGCGATGTCGACGGCCTCTACCACCACCACTACGGCATCGGTGACGTCGACCACGCCTCGCTCGGGGACCCCGCGGACAGCGGATACGAGAAGAAGCTGATCGCCGAGCTGCACCGTCTGGAGTCCGCACAGACCGACATCCTGCTGGACCACCTCGGCGAGATCGGCCGGGGCGACACCCTCGTGGACGCCGGCTGCGGCCGCGGCGGCTCGATGGTGATGGCCCACCAGCGCTTCGGGTGCAAGGTCGAGGGCGTCACCCTGTCGGCCAAGCAGGCCGAGTTCGCCAACGGCCGCGCCCGTGAACTCGGCATCGAGGACTCCGTCCGGGCCCGCGTCTGCAACATGCTGGGCACGCCGTTCGAGACCGGCGGGGCCGCGGCCTCGTGGAACAACGAGTCGAGCATGTACGTCGACCTGCACGACCTGTTCGCCGAACACTCCCGCGTCCTGGCGGTCGGCGGCCGCTACGTGACCATCACCGGCTGCTGGAACCCCCGCTACGGCCAGCCCTCGAAGTGGGTCTCGCAGATCAACGCGCACTTCGAATGCAACATCCACTCCCGCCGGGAGTACATGCGGGCCATGGCCGACAACCGCCTCGTTCCGCAGGCCGTCATCGACCTGACCCCCGCGACCCTGCCCTACTGGGAACTGCGGGCCACGTCCTCCCTGGTCACCGGCATCGAAGAGGCGTTCATCAACTCGTACAAGGACGGCTCGTTCCAGTACGTCCTGATCGCGGCCGACCGGGTCTGACCCACCGGATCCCCCGGATCCCCGGAACCCCGACCGTCGACGCCGGGCCCGTACCCCACGGGCCCGGCCCTCGCGTTCCGGCGCGGTGCGCCGGACGCCGGGCGCCGCCGAGGACGAGGTGCGTCATCGTCCGGGGCTGCCCGCCGGGTTGTGTGGGTCAGGCGGTAACGGAGTCACCCGGTACCGCCTTTGCTGCCTTTCGCGTCACGCCATGGGCTGGAGGACGGCCTCTTCCTCGTTCGGGTCCGTGGCGAGGAATTCCGACGTGGTGACGGAATTAATGAGCAGCGTGCCGTCAGGTAACCTCTTGACCAGTCCGCGGCAGCTGAAATTCTTCAGGAAGAACCCTATCCGCGACCGGGTGGTTCCCACCATGGCGGCGAATTCGTCGTGGGTGATCCTGGCGTCGATGTGCTGCCACTGCGGCCCGTGGCCGGCGAACCGCTGCGACAGGTCGAGCAGGATCGCGGCGAGCCGGTATTCGCACTTCATGGTGACCAGGTGCTTTATGGTGCTTTCCCGTTCGCGGATCCGCTGGGCCAGGTGCTGGCTCCAGATCTCGAACAGGTCGGGGTCGTTGCGCAGGATGCGGACGAACTCGCGGCGGTTGAAGCGGAGCACGTGGCTGTCCAGCATGGCGGTCGCGGACTCCTCGTGCACGGAGGGGATGAGCGAGAGTGCGCCCAGCACGTCGCCGCGTCGACAGATGTCCAGGATGCACTCCTTCCCGCTGTGCGCACTGGTGGTCAGTTTGATGCCGCCTTGGACGATCAGGTACAGGTCGTCGATGCTCTCCCCGCAGGTGTAGAGGTTGTAGCCCCGCCCCAGATTGATGGGTGTCAACGAGATTTTGTTGTTGTCCATGTTTTGCAGCATGCGAAGATAGAGAGCAGAATTACCGTGCTTTACCTGATGCACCCGGAAAACCCCCGCCTCGTTGTTTAGGTGCTGCACCGCACGATGGTGGCCGGGGTCCGGTCGCTCTGGATGGTGCCGGACCGGACCTCGGCCACATGTGTCATCGCGGATAAATCTTCTCGTTGTTCGCCAGCATCGTGACGAATTTCTCGATGCGCTGGGCCCGTGTCTCGGCCTTTTTCGCGCTCTGGATGCGATATAGAATCGCATACCGGTTCTTGCTGTCCAGGGTTGCGAAGAAGTCCGCTGCGGCGTCATTCTCCCGCAGCGCCGTCTCCAGGTCGTCCGGCACGGTCATCTTGCTCTGCGAGGCGTACGCCGCGTCCCAGCGCCCGTCGGCCTTGGCCGCCTCGATCTCCCGCCGGCCCGCGGGCCGGATCGCCCCCTCCGCCTCCAGTCGCTCCACCCGCTCCCGGTTCACCTGGGACCACGGACTCTTCTTGGTGCGCGGGGTGAACCGCTGCTGCCAGTAGAGGTCGTCGACCTTGTCGCGCTGACTGTCGATCCAGCCGAAGCAGATCGCGACGTCGAGCGCCTCCGCGTACGTGATGCTCCGCAGGCCACTGGCCTTCTTGGCGATCCTGACCCACATGCCGGGCTCGGTCTCGTGGTGCTCATCCAGCCACTCTTCCCACTGTGACGGGCTCTCGAAAAAGATGCTCGGTTCGCTCATGGGTCGGATCCAATCAGAACAAGGCGGGGCAAGAACGGTCATCGCCGATTCCCGTCGCGTGCACGCGGACGGTCACGTCCGGAGCCCGAGCATGCACCCCGCCGGCCTGTACCGCGAGGGCCAGGAACCCGCTGCCGCGCACCGGCCACTGGCGGAAGGCGTACTGGAGGTGCCCTGGGCCCGCGGCGAGCGAGCGCAGGGACGGACTCCGCGTTCCGACCTCGAACTCGCAGGCGGTCATGGGGAAGCGCATACCCGTACCGATCGCCTTGAGGTACGCCTCCTTCAACGTCCAGTACCGGTAGAACAGTTCCTGCCGCCGGCCCGGAGGAGCGAGGTCGAACTCGCGCTGTTCCCCCTCCGACAGCACGGACCGGGTGAGCCGGTGCAGGGCCAGCGGCCGGCCCATGCGCTCCACGTCGACACCGCACCGCGCGTCGCGGGTCACCACGCACGCCACCACCCCTTCCGTGTGCGAGAGGTTGAACCGCAACGAGCGCGCCCAGGAAGGGTGCTGCACCTCCGGACGGCCGAGCCCGGCCCGCAGGAAGTGCCACTCGTCCGGCGCCACCCGGGGCTCGACCTCGCTGAGGGCGTGCCGCACCAGACCCCAGGCGGCCGTGAACAGGACGCGGTCCTGCGCCCGCCGCAGCCGCTCGCGCCGCACCCGCTCGGCATGCGACAGCGCCCACTCGACGTCATCGGCCGCCGGCACGGAGCCGGGAGCGGCCGCGCCGTCGGCGAGCGCCCGGCACCACACGTGCGCCACCGTCGAGGGACCTGGCATCGCGTCTGAACCTCCTAGCGGACGCGCCGGAACCAAGGGATCTCTTCCAGACATCCGTTCACTCTTAAGTGTGATCTCAGCGGCGAATCGGGACTGCGCAATTGTGCGCAGTCACCATGCGGCGATCCGGGGCATGCTCGGCGCCGTCCGGACGGACGCCGGGGCATTCCGGCAGACGGGAGAGCCGCATGGGCGTCGGAATCAGAGCCCTCCATCCCTACGTGGGACGGATCTGCGTCGACATCAGGACCCTGTACGAGACACGGGGTCACGACATGAGCCGCTTCGGCAACCTCATGATGAGCCGAAAATCGGTCAACATGCCGTTCGAGGACGCGGTGACCAACGCGGTGAACGCCGCCCTGCCGCTGGTCCGTCGGCTCAGCCCGGCCGAACGGGACCGCATCGAGGCGGTCGTGGTCGCCACCGAGTCGGGCGTCGACCTCGGCAAGTCCCTCAGCACGTACGTCCACCACTACCTCGAACTCAGCCCGCGCTGCCGCTCCTTCGAGGTCAAACAGGCCTGCTACGGCGGCACCGCCGCACTGCACACCGCGGTTGGCATGGTGCACGCCAGCCCCTACGACGACGCCCTCGCCCTGGTGATCGCCGCCGACTCCGCCGGAGTCCCGGCGCTCGGCGAGCAGTGGGAGGGCGCCGAGGGAGCCGGCGCCGTCGCCATGCTCGTCGGCCGCGGGGCCACCACGCTGGAGATCGACCTCGGCGCCCACGGCTTCCACACCTTCGAGGTGATGGACACCTTCCGCCCCGGCCCCGGCATCGACGTCGTCAACCAGGACGTGTCCATGCTGGCCTACCTCGAATGCCTGCAACGGGCCTTCACGGCCTACCGGGACCGGGTCGACGGCGCCGACATCGTCGACAGCTTCGCCTACCTGGCCTTCCACACCCCGTTCGTGGGCATGGTGCGCGGAGCCCACCGGCGGCTGCTGCGCCAGCAACGGCAAGCCGGCCAGCACGAGGTGGACTCCGACTACGAACAACGGGTGCGCCCCTCCCAGGAGTACGGCGCGGAAGTCGGCAACATCTTCTCCGCCTCGCTCTACCTGGCGCTCTGCTCGCTGATCCGCCACGGCAGCTTCACCGAGCCCCGGCGCGTCGGCCTCTTCTCCTACGGATCCGGCTGCGCCTCCGAGTTCTTCAGCGGCGTCATCCACCCGCAGGCCGTCGAAGACCTCGCCGCCCTCGGCGTCGAGGAAGCCCTCGCCGCCCGCAGACCCCTCACCGTCGCCGAGTACGACAGCGTCGCCAAGGACGGCGACCGCGCCCAGTTCGGCGTCCGCGAGGCCGTCTTCGACCTCGACGAGTACGGCGACCTCGGCAAGGAGTTCACCGGCCGAGGGCTGCTGGTGCTCGACCGCATCGAGGGCTACCACCGCACGTACAGGTGGAGCTGATGAGCGCCCCCACCATCGGCCCCGACACGGGCCCCGCGGGCGCCGCCGGCCCCGCCGTCCTCACCGACCAGGACGGCCCGGTCACCCGCCTCGTGATCAACCGGCCGCACCGCCAGAACAGCCTCACCGCCGAGGACGTGGCACTGCTGCGCGACGCCCTGGAACGCGCCGCCGCCGACCCGCGGACCCGGGCCGTGGTCCTCGAAGGCAGCGGCGGCAGCCTGTGCACCGGCATGGACCTCGCCGAGCTCTCGGCCGACGACGACGCCGACGCCGGGGGCGAGTTCTTCGACCTCCTGCGCCGGCTCACCGAGATCCCCGTGACCGTGGTGGCGGCCGTCGACGGCCGGGCCGTCGGCGGCGGCGTCGGCCTGGCCGCCGCCTGCGACCTCGTCATCGCCACCGAGCGCAGCAGCTTCAGCCTCCCCGAGGCCCTGTGGGGACTGCTGCCCTGCAACATCCTGCCGTTCCTGGTACGCCGGATCGGCTTCCAGCGGGCCTACGCGATGACCCTGTCCACCGCATCCGTCTCCGCCGCCGACGCACGCCTGTCCGGGCTGGTGGACGAGGTGGAGGGCCCGCACGGGCAGCAGCTGCGCCGCCTCCTGGGCCGCGTCACCAAACTCGACCGGCCCACCGTCGCCGAGGCGAAGGCGTACTGCGCCGGCCTGGCGCCGATCCCCGACACCGCGCGCGCCCACGCCGGCGAGGTCTTCGCCCGGCTGCTCGCCTCACCGGTCGTCCGCACCCGGATCGACAACTTCGTCCACCACCAGCGCATGCCGTGGGAGGGATAGACCCGTGCTGACCGCGCTCGCCTTCCCCGGGCAGGGGGCGCTGCGCGGTCACAGCGGCGCCGACCTGCTCGACCGCCACCCCGGACCCGCCGCGCAGGCCGAGGAGATACTCGGCCACCCGCTGCGCCCCGTACTCACCGCCGAACCCGGCAGCCCCGAGCGGCACTTGACCCGGGTCCAGCCGACCCTCTTCGTCCTCACCCGGCTCGCCGCGCTCGACCGGCCGGACCCCGACTACCTCGTCGGCCACAGCATGGGCGAACTGACCGCGCTGTGCCACGCCGGGTGCGTCGACTTCGCCACCGGACTGCGGCTGGCGCTCACCCGGGCCCGGCTGATCTCCCGGTGCCCGGTGCCCGGCGGCATGCTGGCCGTCACCGGCATCGGAGCCGCCGAACTGACCGCGGTGATGGCCACCGAGGGGTTCGCCGACCTCGACCTCGCCAACCTCAACGCCCCCGACCAGACGGTGCTGGCCGGGCCGACCGGATCACTGCGCGCGCTCGCCGCGGTCATCCGCGCCGGCGGCGCCGCCAAGGCGACCCTGATCGACGCCCCCAACCCCGGCCACTCCCGCTACATGGCCGAGGCGGCCGCAGGCTTCGCAGAGGTGCTCGCCGGCGTCTCCTTCGCGGCCCCCCGCATCCCGGTGATCTCCAACGTGACCGCCCGGCCGCACGTCCCCGAACGGATGGCCGAGCTGCTGGCCCAGCACCTCTACCGGCCGGTCCACTGGTCCGCCAGCATGCGCTACCTGAGGACGGCCGGGGTCACCACCCTCCACCAGGCGGGCCCCGGCAGCCTGCTGCCCCGGCTGTGGGACGCCTGCGCCGCCGAGGACGGCCCCGGGCGGGCCCGCCGCGACGCTCAGGAGTGAGCGGGCCGTACGCCGGTGCGCCGCTAGCGTCCGTCCCGTAACAACGACGCCGGACGACAGGGGTGAGCGTGGTGCACAGCGAGCAGGTACAGATGGTCCTCCTCTCGGCAGCCGACGACGAGAGGCTGGTACGCCTCGCCCGCCTGTACCACGACTTCCTCGTCGACGCGGGGGACGGCCCGCAGGCCCCCGGGCTCGCCGACATCGCCTTCACCAGCCAGACGGGACGGGTGCCGCTTGGCCACCGCCTCGCCGTACTGTGCCGCACCTCGGCGGAGTTGCGCGCCGCGCTCGACGACGTGGCGCACGCACGGCCGTCGGCGGCGGTCCGGACCTCGGTGGTGCACGTCCCCGCCGCGCAGGGCGGCGCCCCGACGGTTCCGGGTGACCCCCAGGAGGCGCTGGCGGCGTGGCTGGCGGGCCAGGACGTCGCCTGGCGCCGGCTGTGGCCGACACCGGCGCGCCGCGTCGCGCTGCCGTCGTACCCCTTCGAAGACACCCCGCCCCCGCCCCCGGCCGCTCCGGCTCCGGATCCGGCCGCCGCCCCGGACGGCTGGGCGGTGGACTACCTGTGCCGGGTCTTCGCCGAGACGGCGGGGCTGGAGCTCGCGGAGGTACTGCCGCACGCCGCGCTGGAGGAACTCGGGCTCAGCTCCTTCCTGATCACCCGGCTGAACACGCGCCTGGAGCGGGACCTGGGCGAACGCGACCGGACCCTGTTCTTCCGGCACGGCACCCTCGCCGCCGTCGCCGCGGTACTGGCCACCCGCCACACCGCGCCCGAACCGGCGGTGTCGGAGGCGGCGGCCGAGGCGGCCATGGCGAGGGGACCGGCCACGGCACCGGCCGAGGCCGCCGCCGTCCCGGCTTCCCGCGCCGGTTCCGCCGGGTCCCGTTCCGTACGGCCGCGCCGTGGCGGCGGGGAGCCGCTGGCCGTCGTCGGGATCGCCGGGCGCTTTCCCGGTGCGGCCTCGCTGGCGGAGTTCTGGGAGGTGCTGCGCACCGGCGCGACCACCGTCGGACCGGTGCCCGCCGACCGGCTGCGGCCCGGCTGGCCCGCCTCCCTGATGCACGGCGGCTACCTCGCCGACGTCGACCGCTTCGACCCCCTCCTGTTCGGGATCAGCCCCCGGCACGCCGAGCTGATGGACCCGCAGGAGCGCCTCTGCCTGGAGACCGTCTGGGAGGCCCTGGACGACGCGGGCTACCCGGCCCGCCGGCTGCGCGCGGCCCACGCCTCGCGCGTCGGCGTCTACGTCGGCTCGATGTACAACGAGTACCCGTACTTCGGGGTCGAGCAGAGCCGCCTCGGCGCGCCCGCCGACAGCGGCTCCACCGTGGCCGGCATCGCCAACCGGGTCTCGTACGCCTTCGACCTGCGCGGCCCCAGCATGACCGTGGACACCATGTGCTCCGCGTCCCTGGTGGCGCTGCACCTGGCCGCCCGCGCCCTGCGCGCCGGCGAGTGCGAGGCCGCGGTCGTCGCCGCGACCAACCTCTCGCTCCACCCGAACAAGTTCCGCCAGATCGAGCGGCTCGGCGGCGCGTCCAGCGACCACCTCTGCCGCAGCTTCGGTAAGGGCGGGGACGGCATGGTGCCCGCCGAGGCGGTGTGCGCCCTGATCCTCAAACCGCTGTCCGCCGCCGAGGCCGCCGGGGACCGGGTGCACGCCGTGGTGTCCGGCACCGCCGTGCTCAACGCCGGGCGGACGAACGGCTGGATCGTACCGAGCCCCACCGCACAGGCGGAGGTGGTCGGCCAGGCCCTGGCCGACGCCGGCCTCGCCCCGGGCGACATCGGCTACCTGGAGGCGCACGGCGCGGGCACCGCGCTCGGCGACCCCATCGAGGCCGACGGCCTGCACCGGATCTTCGGCCCGGACCGGACCGGCAGCGCCACCCTGCCGATCGGCTCGGTCAAGTCCAACATCGGCCACGCCGAGGCCTCCGCGGGCCTCGCCGGGATCGCCAAGGTGGTGCTCCAGTTCGCGCACCGCACCCTCGTGCCCTCCCTGCACGCCGACGAACTCAACCCGGACATCGACTGGGCCAACTCGCCCCTGCGGGTCCAGCGGTCGGCGCAGCCGTGGACACCGCCCGACGGGGCGCCGCGCCGGGCCGGCGTCAGCTCCTTCGGCGCCGGCGGCACACTGGCCCACGTCGTCCTCGAAGAGCCGCCCGCCCACCTGGCCCCGGACGCCCCGCGGCCCGCCACCCCGGCGGCGCCCGCGCCCGTGCCCGTCCTGCTGTCGGCGTACGACAAGGACCGGCTGCGCGAGGTCGTCAGCCGCCTGCTCGACCACCTGAGCGAGCACCCGCACACCGACCTCGCCGACCTCGCCTTCACCCTCGCCGAGGGCCGCCACCACCTGCGCGAACGCGCGGCGGCGGTGGTCTCCGGCACCGATGAGCTGGCCGGCCTGCTGAGCCGTCACCTGGACGGCGACCCGACGGCCCTGCTCCACGGCCGCGCGCCCTCCGGCCGGGAGCCGGACGCGCCCCCGCTCACCGGGGACCCGGCCGAGCTCGCCCGCCAGTGGGTCACCGGCCGGCCGGTCGCGACCGCGCCGTCCGCCGGACGCCCGCCGCGGGTCCTGCCGCTGCCCGCCTACCCGTTCGCCCGTACGCGCTGCTGGCTGCCCGAGCCGGCGGCCGCCCCCGGCCCGGCCGCGCCGCTGCCCGCGCCGCCCTCGGGGACCCCCGGCGAGCTGCCGCTGTACCGCAAGACCTGGCACGAGGCCGGCCCCGTGACCGCCGCCCCGGGCCGGCCCGCCGGCAGCCTGCTCTGCCTGTACGGGGCCGCCGGCCGGGACCTGGCCCGCGCCCTCGTCGCCGAACTCGGCGCCGACCGCGTCCACCTGATACGGGAGGACTCCGGCGACGGCGAGGCCCACGGGGTCCTCACCGGCGGCTCCGGCGCGGAACTCGCCGACCGGGCCCTCGCCGCCCACCCCGATCTGGCGGGCGTCGTCGACCTCACCGACCTCGGCCGGGCCCCCGGCACCGCCGGACCCTGGACGGTGCGGCTCGCGCTGCTCCAGCGGCTCACCGCGACCGGCGCCGCCCGCCGGGCGGGCGGCCGGGCCCCACTGCACGTCCTGCACGCCACCCGCGGCCGGCGCGCCGTCCAGGGCGCGCCCGGCCACGACGCGGGCGCGCGGATGGCGGGGTTCGTCCGCTTCCTCGGCGCCGAGACCGGCCACCTCACCGGCGTCACCCTCGACCTCGACGACCGGGTTGGCGACCCCCGCACGGAGGCCGCCGAGCTGCTCTCCGCACTCCCCGGCAACGCGTACGGCGAGGCCGTGCACCGCGCCGGGCGGCGCTACCTGCCGGCCCTGACCCCGCTCACCGGCGCGCCGCCCCCGGCCCCCCGGCTGGACCACTTCGGGGCGTACCTGCTCACCGGCGCCACCCGTGGCATCGGCTCCCGCGTCGCCCGCCACCTCGTCGAGCGGGGGGCCCGCCACCTCGCCCTGCTCGGCGCCCGCTCCCTGCCCCCGGCGGAGCGCTGGGACGCCCCGGACCTGAGCGCCGAGGCCCGGGCCGCCGTGGCATCGGTGCGCGCGCTGGAGGGCGCCGGCGCGCGGGTCCACGTACACCGGGGGTCCCTGCTCGACCGGGCCGGGCTCGAAGAGTTCCTCCAGGGCGTACGGGAGGACAGCGGGCCGGTGCGCGGGGCCGTGCACTGCGCGGCGGTGACCCCGGCCGTGGGGTCGTTCGCCGGGCGGGACACGGCCGATGTCCGGCGGGTCCTGGAACCCAAGGCGGACGCGCTGGAGGTGCTCTACCAGCTGTGCCTGCCCGACCGCCCCGACTTCCTGGTGGCCTTCTCCTCCCTGGCCGCGGTGGTACCGCCGGTGGCCGCCGGGGTGCTGGAGTACGCGGCGGCCAACAGCTTCGTCGACGACTTCACCGAGCAACTGGCGCAGGTCACGCCCTGGGTGCACTCGGTCGCCTGGCCGATGTGGCGCGACAGCGGGGCGCGGCGGGGGGCCGGGAACCCGGGAGCCCGCTTCGGGCTGGACTCCGCCGGGGACGAGGAGGCGCTGCGCGCCCTCGACCGGGTCATCGCCTCCGGCACCGGCGGCCCGGTGGTGGCCCTGCGGCCCCTCCACCCCGACACGGACCCGACCGAACTGCTCCGCCTGCCGTCGCCCGCCGGTTCCGCCGGGCCTGCCGGGTCCGCCGAGCCTGCCGGGCCTGCCGGGTCCGCCGGTTCCGCCGGGTCTGCCGGGCCCGCCGGTTCCGCCGGATCGGCCGTGTCTGCCGGTTCCGCGGGGTCTGCCGGTTCCGCCGGGCCTGCCGGGTCTGCCGGCTCCGCCGAGCCTGCCGGGCCTGCCGGGTCCGCCGGATCGGCCGGATCGGCCGGGCCTGCCGGTTCCGCCTGGCCTGCCGGCCCGGCGGAAGCCCCGGCGGTCCCGCGGCCCCCCGTACCGCCCGCTCCGCCCGCACAGCCGGCGCCGGCTGCTTCGGCCGCTCCGCGCCGTACCGTGCCCGCGTGGCTGACCGGCATCTTCGCGGGGGTGGTCGGGATTCCGGCCGCCGAGTTCGACCCGCTCGCCGAATTCGCCGAACTGGGTGTGGAATCGGTGATGCTCGGCGAGCTCCTCGACGCGATCGAGCAGCGGGTCGGACAGGCCCTGGACCCGGCGCTGCTGCTGGAGTACAGCACGCTGCGGACGCTGGCGGTCCGGCTGCGGGAGATCCTGCCGCCCGAGGACCCGGACCCGGCCCCGGAGTCCGCGGCCCCGGCCGCCGCCGCGGACACCAACGGGCCCTGGCCGCCACAGGAGGTCCGTGACCCGGAGCCGACCGGCGCTGCCCCCGCCGCGCCGCCCGCGTCCGCGCCCGGCGGCCCCGCGCTGCCGCCGCCCGCGTCCGTACCGCCCGCGCTGTCCGAGCCCGCGCCGCCCGTCCCGCTCGCGCTGTCCGAGCCCGCGCCGCCCGCGTTCGCGCCGTCCGCACCCGTGCCGTCCGCACCCGTGCCGCCCGTGCCGCCCGCGTCCGGCGAGCCCGCACCCGCCGCGTCCGCGTTCGCCGCGACGGGGCCCGTCGCGTCCGCGTCCACGCCGGACCGGGATGCCATCGCGGTGATCGGGATGGCCTGCCGGTTGCCCGGGGCGCCCGATGTCGGGACCTTCTGGCGCAACCTGCGCGCCGGGCACCTGGCCATCGGGGAGGTCCCGCCCGAGCGCTGGGACGCCTCCCGGTTCTACCGGCCCACCGCGGGCGCCGGCCGCACCGTCGGCAAGTGGGGCGGCTTCGTCGAGGGGATCGAGGAGTTCGACGACGGCCACTTCGGCCTGACCGAAACCCAGGCCCGCTACCTCGACCCGACGATCCGGCTGTTCCTGGAGACCACCGCCGACTGCCTGCGCGACGCCGGTCTCGAAGGACCGGAACTCGCCGGCCGCGACATCGGCGTGTTCGCCGGCGCGCGCGGCACCGGGTACGCCGCGCGCGGCCCGATGCGCGCCGAAGTCCCCGAATCCGACCCCAACTTCGTCGCCTCCCACGTCGGCCAGCACTTCGATCTGCGCGGCCCCCACCTGGTCGTGGACAGCGCCTGCTCCTCCTCCCTGGTGGCGATCCACCTCGCCTGCCAGAGCCTGCGCAGCGGCGAGATCGAGGCGGCCGTCGCCGGGGGCGCCAGCATCCTGCTGGACGAGGAGCCGTACCTGGAGTTCTCGGCCGCGGGAGCCCTGTCGCCCACCGGCCGGTGCTCCGCGTTCGACCGGCGCGCCAACGGCTTCGTCCCGGGCGAGGGCAGCGTCGTCCTGCTGCTGAAGCCGCTGTACGCCGCCCTGCGCGACGGCGACCCGGTGCACGGGGTCATCGAGGGCTCCGCCGTCACCAACGACGGCCGGACGATGGGCCTGACCACACCGAATCCGGCCGCCCAGGCCGCCGCCGTCCGACGGGCGCTGCACGCCGCCGGGCGGGCCCCCGCCGAGGTCGGCATGATCGAGGCGCACGGCACCGGCACGGCGATCGGTGACCCGCTGGAGTTCCGCGCCCTGCGCACCGTCTTCGACGAGGACCGCGACGCCCGGGCCGGGCAGTGCCTGTTCGGCTCGGTCAAGACCAACGTCGGCCACCTGCTGCACGCCGCCGGCGCGGTCGGTCTGCTCAAGGCGCTGCTGGCGGTGCAGCACGGCATCGTGCCGCCGACGCTGCACTGCGAAGAGCCCAACCCCCGGCTGAAGCTGGAGGATTCCCCGTTCGCGCTGGCCACCGAGGTACGGGAGTGGCCGCTCCCGGGACTGCCCCGGGTGGCCGGGGTCAGCTCGTTCGGCTTCGGCGGCACCAACGCCCACGTCGTGGTGGCGCAGGCACCGGCGGAGCGGCTCGCGGCCGCCGGCCCGCGCCGCAGGAGCCGGCCGCCCATCGCCTTCGAGCGGCGCCGGCTGTGGCTGGAGCGGCCCGCACCGCAGCAGCCGCAGCAGCCGCAGCCGGCTCCGGTCGCGGCCGAGGCGGCCACGCCGCCCGCTGCCGCGCCGCGCTCGCCGCTGCGCCTCGCCTTCACGTGAGCGTCACCGGTTCGCCGCCCGCGGACGGCGGTTTTGGGACATCCCTCGGCCGACGGACGCGCCCGGTGTGCGAAGGCATGACAGGGGACCGATTGGCCGGGTATTGTCCCGCGCCTGTGCGGGCGTCCTGAAGTCGCTTGCGGTGAAAGGTCGTTGGGTCGGACCCGCGACCAGACCAGGCCAAGAAGACCATCGAAATGCCGTATGCGGGAACACCGCACGCGCGGACTGGAAAGGGGGACGGGGGACGGCCCCGCGCGGACCGGACCCTGACTGCCCATGGCAACGTCGTCGGATGCGCAGGCCTCGGCCGAAACCGGGCTGAGCAAGAAACAGATCAATCGCGCCGTGGCCGGCGTGATGACCGGCCTCTTACTTTCCGCGCTGGACCAGACGGTGGTCAGCACCGCCCTGCCCAGCATCGTCAGCGACGTCGGCGGCCTGGAGAACCTGGCCTGGGTGATCACGGCCTACCTGCTGACCTCGATGGCCAGCACCCCGGTCTGGGGCAAGGTCTCCGACCAGTTCGGCCGCCGCATCGTCTTCATCGTGGCGACCAGCGTGTTCATCCTCGGCTCCGTCCTGTGCGGGGTCGCCCAGGAGATCGGCCAGCTGATCGCCGCTCGCGCGGTGCAGGGCCTCGGCGCGGGCGCGCTCTACGCCCTCGCGCTGTCGGTGATCGCCGATGTCGTCCCGCTCCGTGAACGGGGCCGCTACCAGGGCATGGTGGCCGGTGTCTTCGGCATCGCCACCCTGGCCGGGCCGCTCGTCGGCGGTGGTCTGGTGGACGCCATCGGCTGGCGCTGGATCTTCCTGATCAACGTGCCGCTCGGACTGCTCTCGCTGTTCGTCACGGTCTCCGCCCTGCGCGTGGCCGGGGAACGCCGCCCGCACACGGTGGACTACCTGGGCGCTACCCTCGTGATCGCCGCCACCACCCCGCTGTTGCTGTACTTGAGCTGGGCCGGTGGCGCCCGCGGCTGGACCGACCCGCTCTCGCTGGGCCTGCTCGCCCTCTCCCTCGTCCTCGGCGTCACCCTCGTCCTCGTCGAGCGGCGCGCCGCCGAACCCGTGGTGCCGATGACGCTGTTCCGGCTGCGGCTGTTCTCCCTCGGCTCCGTCTACAGCCTGGTGGCGGGCCTGGCGCTGTTCACCGGCGTGGTCTTCCTGCCCGTGTACTTCCAGGCGGTCAAGGGCATGTCGCCCTTCGTCGCCGGTACCGCCGTCGTCCCGACCATGATCGGTGTCGGCTTCGCCTCCGTCTACGCGGGCAACCGGATGAGCGCCACCGGGCGCTTCCGGATCTTCCCGGTGCTCGGCGCCGTCCTCCTGGTGGCGACACTGCTCCCGCTGGGCTTCATCGACGCCGACACCCCGAGCTGGCTGATGATCCTGCTGGGCATGGTCCTCGGGGTGGGCGCGGGCTTCACGCTCCAGCCCATCATCACCGCGGTCCAGGGCGTCGTGGCCCAGGAGGACATCGGCGCGGCCACCGCGGCCGTCAGCTTCTTCCAGCGCCTCGGCTCGGCCGTCGGCGTGGCGCTCCTCGGTGCCATCCTCAACAGCCGGTTCGCCTCGCTGCTCGCCGAACGGGGCGGCGCCGCGCTCGGCGTCAACGAGAAGTCGGCGGGCAGCGTCGACACCATCCGGACCCTGGCCCCGCAGCAGCGCGAGCTGGTCGTCGGGGCGTACGGCGACGCCCTCGCGACCGTGTTCCTGACCGTGGTGCCCTTCGCCGTCTTGGCGGTCGTCCTGAGCCTCCTCATGCCGGAGACCCAGATCGCCGCCCCCGCCCCCGCGGACAATGCCCCCGAGCCGGAAACGGTTTCCGAAAAAGAGCAGTGACCGCTGCGCAATTGTGCGCGTCGCCGCGATCCCCGCTCCTCTTATGGTCGGCACAGCAAAAGCCGAAGAGGATCGGAGATCGCGGTGAACGAGATTATGAGGCCGGCGAGCCACCAGGTCGACAGGCCCGAGAGCCAATTGCTGCACTCGGGTAATGCGGGATTCATCATCTCGCGTTATGCCCATTTCAAGCCGGGGCACGAACAAGAGGGCCTGAATTTCGTCGGCGAAGTCCTCAAGCACATGAACAAGGCCGACCTCAACGGCATGACGTTCTTCTTCTTCCAGAAGGCCTTCGGCGACCAGGCCAAGCACCACTGGTTCATCAACATGAAGAGCCCGCTCGACTACGCCGCCAGCCTGGAGATGGTCGACCACGACGAGACCACCCGGGTCCTCCTGGAGGACGGCGTGGTCTCCGACGACGGCGGCTTCGGCAGCTGGGGCAGCGCCGTCGAGCAGGGCTCCATCACCGAACACATCCTGGTCCCGCAGCACGGCCTCGACTACAGCCACGACGAGGAGCACGAGGCGTGGGTGCCGGAGGCCTGGCGGCAGACCGCCGTGCCGCGGGAGGAGCAGCTCAACTCCGCCAACGCCCCGCTGATGGTGCACCGCGTCGCCTACGCCCGGTACCCCACCCGCAAGGAGGCGCGGTACTACGCCTTCGCCTGGCAGAACTACGTCAACGAGCACCTGCGGGGCAAGGTCACCGCGTACCTGTACGAAGAGACCTTCGGCGCGATGGACCGGCTCCACATGCTGATCCACCTGGCCTCGTACGAGGCGTGGGAGGAACTGCGCAACCTGCCGCACCGCGACCCGGAGTTCCGCAAGCTGCTGGAGCGGCAGATGATCTCCCCGGAGAAGGGCGGCGGCACCGGCGCCCAGGCGTTCGTGCCCGGGGGAGTCACCGACACCCTCCTCGTCCCGCGCCAGCTCTGACGCCGTGCGCGCGTTGCTCTTCGCCGGGCAGGGCAGCCAGCGCCAGGGCATGGGCGCCGAGGTCCTCGACGCCTTTCCCGAGCACTGTGCCCTGGCCGACGACATCCTCGGCCTCTCCGTCCGGGAGCTGTGCCTGCACGGGGGCGACCGGCTCCGGCTGACCCGGTACGCCCAGCCCGCCCTGTTCACCGTCCACGCCCTCACGTACCTGGCGGGACGCGAGGAACTGGGGGAGCCCGACGTGGTCGCCGGTCACAGCCTCGGCGAGTTCAACGCGCTGATGGTGGCGGGCGTCCTGGACTTCGCGGGCGGCCTGCGGCTCGTCGCGGAGCGCGGCAGGCTCATGGGCGAGGCCGACGGCGGCGCGATGGCGGCCGTCCTCGGCGCCGGTCTCACCGAGGTGGAGCGGACCCTCGCGGCGTCCGGCCGCACGGACGTGGAGGTCGCCAACGACAACTCGGCGACCCAGGTGGTGATCTCCGGTACCGCCGCCGGCGTGTCGGCCGTCACCGCGCTGCTGACGGCGGGCGACCCTGCGATCCGCTGCGTGCCGCTGCCGGTCAGCGCCGCCTTCCACTCCCGTGAGATGGCCCCGGCGGCGCGCCGGTTCGCGGCCGTGCTGGCCGAAACCCCACTGGCGCCGCCCCGGCTGCCGGTGATCTCGAACGTGACGGCCCGGCCGTACCCGCCTGGCGAGCCGGTGGCCGCGCTGCTGGGCCGCCAGATCCGCTCCCGGGTGCGGTGGACCGAGACCATGGAGCACCTGCTGGACTCCGGGGTGGACGAGGTGACGGAGATCGGCCGCGGCCGCACGCTCACCGGCTTCTGGCGGGAAGCGGCCGCCTCCCGCCGCACCCCGGCCGCCCCCGGCCGGGCGGCACCGGCCCCCGCGCCCGCCGTCCCGGCCCCGGTCGCCCCCGCCCCCGCCCCCGCCGTCCCGGCCCCGGCCGTCCCGGCCGCTTCCACGGCCCCGGCGGTGCCCGCCGTCCCGGCCGGCTCCGGACTCGGGTCGGCGCGGTTCCGCGAGGTCTACCGCAGCCGGTACGCCTACGTCGCCGGATCGATGTTCCAGGGCATCGCCTCCACCGACCTGGTGGTGCGGATGGCCGGGGCCGGGCTGTTCGGCTTCTTCGGCACCGGAGGACTGCCCCTGTCCGGGATCCGGGCCGCGCTGGACGACATCGGACGCCGGCTGGCGCCCGGCGCCCCGTACGGGATGAACCTCCTGCACGACATGACCGACAGCGCGGGGGAGCGAGCCACCGTCGACCTCTTCCTCCGGTACGGGGTGCGGTACGTGGAAGCCGCCGCCTTCACCCGCGTCACCGCGCCACTGGTGCTGTACCGGGCCAAGGGCGCCCACCGCGACCCCGGCGGGCGGCCGGTCGCCGTGAACCAGGTCCTCGCCAAGGTGTCCCGGCCGGAGGTCGCGCGGCAGTTCCTCGCCCCGCCGCCACCCGAACTCCTCGACCGGCTGCGCGCCGAGGGCGCGCTGACCGCCGAGGAGGCGGCGGCCGCGGCCGCGCTGCCCGTCGCCTCCGACCTCTGCGTGGAGTCCGACTCGGGCGGCCACACCGACGCAGGCGTCGCGCTCGCGCTGCTCCCCACCTTCGTACGGCTGCGCGACCGCGCCGCCGCCGCGGTGGAGGGGGAACCGGTACGGGTCGGCGCGGCGGGCGGCATCGGCACCCCGGAGGCGGCGGCCGCCTGCTTCCTGCTCGGCGCGGACTTCGTCCTCACCGGCAGCGTCAACCAGTGCAGCCCGCAGGCCGGCACCTCGGACGCGGTCAAGGACCTGCTCGCCGGGCTCGACGTCCAGGACGTCACCTACGCCCCCGCCGGCGACCTGTTCGAGCTCGGCTCGCGGGTCCAGGTGGTGCGCAGGGGCACCCTGTTCCCCGCCCGCGCCAACCAGCTGTACGAGCTCTACCGCAGGCACGCCCGCCTGGAGGACATCGACGCCCGGACCCTCGCCACCCTGGAACGCGGCTGCTTCGGCAGACCGCTGGCCGAGGTGTGGGACCGGACCGCGCGGCACTACCGGGACACCGGCCGCCCGGAGATCGTCCACGACGCCGAGCGGGACCCCAAGCGGCGGATGGCCCTCGTCTTCAAGTGGTACTTCGCCGAGTCCTCCCGGGCGGCGCTGGCCGGCGCCAAGGAGAACTCCGCCAACTTCCAGGTCCACTGCGGTCCCGCGATGGGCGCCTTCAACCGCCTGGTCGAGGGCACCGCGCTGGAGTCGTGGCGGCGGCGCGACGTCGACGCCATCGCGGACCTGCTGATGACGGGCGCCGCCGAGGTACTCGCCGCCGCCCGCTGACCCCGGCCCGGCTCAGCCCGGCCCGGCTCAGCCCGTCCGGCCAAGCCCTGCCCTGCCCCGCTCTGCCACGTCCCGCCCCGCCCCGAACGAAGGGAAGAACACCCATGGACACCGCCCGGCCCACCGCGACGACCGCCCAGCACCAGGTGAGCACGCCCCCGGACAAGACCCTCGACACGGCCACGGCCGGGGCCGTGCTGTGGCGCACCGCCCAGATCCGGGCCGGTCACGGCCCCCGCGCCCGGGCGGCCACCCGCGCCCTCGCCGAGGACTTCAACCAGCAGTACGAGGGCGTGGCCACCGCGCTCAGCTTCGAGGACGGCTTCGGCACCCGGGGGCGGCTGCACTGGCTGATCCACCTGCGCTCCCTCCAGGACTACACCGCGCTCACCCAGCGCGGCGCCGACCGGGGGAGCGGCGTCTTCGGGCGCGCCGCCGGGGAGGACGACGGCTGGGAGGAGCTGTTCGAGGCGGGCAGCGTGCGGGAGACCGTCCTGCTGCCGCACCGCTGGGGCATCTTCGGCACCGCCACCGAGGCGATGATGCAGCAGGGGATCGACCCGATCGAGGCCGTGGACGGCCGCAGCCGCTTCCAGCTGCTGCCCGCCGCCGAGCAGACCTCGCTGCCCGTCGAGTCGCTGCTCACCAGCGCGTCCGCCGGCCTGCTGATGCACCGTACGGCCCAGGTGCACTACGCGTACCGCGCCGAGGCCCGGGTGCTCGCCCGGACCCTGGCGGAGACGTACAACCTCAACGCGAAGGGCCGCACCTCGGTCCTGATGTTCGAGGAGGCGTTCGGGCAGATGGACCGCATCCACTTCTTCATCCACATGGCCGACATCGAGGCCTACCAGGAGCTGATGGCCCTGGACGCCAGCCCCGACCCGACCGCGCCCCGCGCCTCGTACATCCAGGACTGGATCTCGCCAGAGCGCGGCGGCGGCACCTGGGACAAGATCGTCATGCAGGACAGCACGCGGGACGGCCTCCTCGTGCCGCGCACCTTCGGCTGAGCCCGCGAAACGGCGACGGCCGTGTCCCCCGCCCCGCGAACGCGGGCGGGGGACACGGCCGTCAGGCGTGCCGGCCGGCGGTCAGCCCGCCATCGTGGTGATGCAGAACGGGTAGCCGGCCGGGTCCAGCAGGACCGTCCACTTGCCCTCGCCCGGCTGGTACTCCGGCTTCACGGCGCCCAGGTCCACCAGCTCGGCCTCGGCCTTGTCCAGGTCCTCGACGCTGAAGTCGATGTGGAGGCGGTGGGCCGCCTCGGGCCAGGCCGGGGGCGCGTATCCGTCGATCTTGACGAAGCCGAGGCGCATGCCGTTCTGTCCGGCCAGATAGGCCGCCGTGTCACTGCTGAAGATCTTCTGCCACCCGGTCGCCCGGGCGTAGAACTCCGCCAGGGATTCCGGGTCGGGACAACTCACCGTAATGGCTCCGGGCTGAGCGATCGCTGCCATGGAAAGAACCTTTCACGCATGTGTTCCTGGAAGGCTGTAAGGGTGCAGCCGCCCGCAGTCTTGCATATCCGCGGCGGGGGCGGGCCGCCACGATTCGCCGGACAACGGCCTTGCGGCAGCACACTATTGAGCATGCACCGCCTTTGCCCGGCCTTACCGTCGGATCATGACCGAAAACCTGGAACGTATGCCTGAGGACTGGGAGAATGCCCTCGTCCTTGCCGCCCACCCGGACGACATCGAGTTCGGTTCCGCCGGCGCCGTCGCCGTGTGGACCCGAAAGGGGCGCGCCGTCTCCTATCTGCTGGCCACCCGGGGCGAGGCCGGGATCGACGGCATGGCCCCCGAACAGGCCGCCGGGGTCCGGGAGGCCGAGCAGCGGGAGGCCGCCTCCCGGGTCGGGGTCACCGAGGTCGAGTTCCTCGGCCACCCCGACGGGGCGCTGCGCGCGGGCGAGGCGCTGCGGGGCGACCTGGTGGCCGCGATCCGCCGCCACCGCCCCGAGCTCGTGGTGGTCTTCAACCACCACCGGCGCACCGGCACCGGCCGGTGGAACGCCCCCGACCACCGGGAGTTCGGCATGTGCGCGCTGGACGCGCTGGTGGACGCGGGGAACCGCTGGCTGCTGCCCGGGGCGGGGGAGCCGTGGTCGGTGAAGTACGTCGCCGTGGCGAACTCCCCCGAGCCCACCCATGCCGTGGACATCTCCACCGGCCTGGACGCGGCCGTCGAGTCGCTGGCGGCGCACGCCAGCTACCTGAAGGGACTCGGCCACCCCCCGGAGGCCGTACGGCCCGCGGTGAGCGGACAGGCGCAGTCGGTCGGCGCCCGCTTCGGCGGCGTGCCCGCGGCGGCCTTCGAGCTGATCCCCCGCTGATCCGCCGCTGACCTCCGGCCGACCGGGACCGCTCGAAGCCGCCACGGGCACGGGAGGCATCAGACCGGCTTCTCGGCGGCGGTCAGCCAGCACGACCACGCCTGCCGGCGCACCCGCTTGGGCTCCGGCAGCGCGTGGAGCTGCTCCAGGATCGGCGCGACGACCTCCGCCGCCCGGGCGGGATCCAGCTTCTGGAGGAACGGCACCTGGCGGTTGGTGATCAGCGCGATGAAGGTGTCCGGGTCCATCCCGCTCTCGTACTCCGGCTCCAGAGCCTGCCGCAGCACCCGCAGACCGGCCTTCTCGGCCGCCGTCCGGACCGCCTCCGGCTCGTCCGGGCGGGCCGGCTGCATCGCCTGCACCTGCCGCAGGATCAGCACCAGGTCGTCCGCCTCGGCCACGGGATCGCCGTGCCGGACCACCACGCGCCCGCCCGGCCGCAGCACCCGCGCCGCCTCGGCCAGCGCCGCCGGCATGTCGGGCATCAGGTGCAGCGCGTGCACGTACACCACGTTGTCCTGGGAGCCGTCCTCGAAGGGGAGCGCCATCCCGTCGCCGATCAGCAGCTCGCCGCCGAAGCGGGTCGCGGCGACGTCCAGCATCGGCTGGGAGACGTCCACCCCGCGCACGGTGTGCCCCAGGGCGGCCAGGCCGGCCGCCACCACTGCCGTGCCGACGCCGACTTCGAGCACCGAGCCGGGTGCGAGGTGCGTGGAGATGGTGGCGGCGGTCATGTGGCCGCGCCCCTCGCCGCCGCGCGCCGCGTCGTAGTTGGCGGCCATCTTGTCGAACTTGACGGACTCCGTCATGAGGTCACTTCCTCTGAGTTTGATGAGTTTGATGGGGTGAGTGGGGCCGCCGCTGTTGACCAGCGGACCTCGCGCGGGCCGCCCACGGCCGGCGGGCCCGGACGCGGGTCGTCGAGGAACGCCCCGCACACGGCGGCCACCACCTCCGGGCGGTCGAGCATGCTGTAGTGCGTCGCGCCGACGAGCAGGCCGTGGCCCGCCGTCAGCAACGGGACCAGTGCCGCCGGAGGTTCGGGCGCGGCCACCCGGTCCAGCTCGGCGCCCAGGGACAGCAGCGGAGGCAGGCCCGGCACGGCGGCCGGGACCGGGTGCCGCCACAGCTCGGTCAGCTGGCGGCTGTAGCCGGCCAGCGCCCGCGCGTCCCGGAACGGGCGCCGCAGTACGGCGTCCAGCCCCGGCGGGGTCCGCGCCAACACCTCGACGGCCGCCAGGTCTTCGTCCCGCGGCAGGGGTAGGGGGACGGCCTCGCCGCCCAGCGCCCGCAGCGCCCGCGCGGCCCGCTCCGGGTGCGCCGCCACCGAGGCGCACACGGCGCCCAGGTTGCGTTCGTACGCGGAGCTCGGATCGCTCCCCGCCCTCGGGTACGAACCGTGCAGCAGCACGGCCGCCCGTACCGCCTTCGGACGCCGGTGCGCGTACTCCACCGCGATCTGCGCACCCGAGCACCACGCGATGACGTCGCAGCGGTCCGCGCCCTCGGCTTCGAGGACCGCGTCGAAGTCGGCCAGCTGACCGGCGAGGGTCCAGGTCTGCCCGTACGGACCGGTTTCGCCCGCGTCCCACATCACCACCCGGCGGCCGGGCAGCAGCCGATCGGCCAGCGGGTACCAGACCTCGTCGGTGTGCCCCAGGGCGGTGAGCAGCACCAGCAGCGGTCCCCGCCCGCCGGCCCGGTAGCGCAGGGCGCGCCCGGAGTGCCGTGCCACACGGTGGTCCATGGCGCGGGCCAGGTGCGCGGCCCGGGCGGCCCGGAGGGCCCCGCGCCGGTCCTGACGCAGGCGCCAGCGCTCCCAGTCCCCGGCCGGACCGGAGTCGCCGGAGTCGCGGGTCACATCGGCCCGGTCGCCGCGGTCTGCCCGGTCTGCCCGGTCGGCCCCGTCGGCGTGGCGGCGGCGGTCCAGCAGGTCGTCCACCGCCGTGAACTCCCGCGCGGCCACGGCCGACAGCCGTACGCCCAGCGCGGCGGCGACCGCCCGCGCCGAACCGGCCGGCGGGTCGCTCGCGCGCAGCGGGCGGCCGTCGAAGTAGTCGGGGGCCCTCCGCGTCACCTCGACGAACGTCCGGTGCGCGGCGGTCAGGAACGACTCGATGGTCTCGGACATGATCCTCCAGCTCTCCGGCCGCGGTCCGAGCATGATCGGGCCCTTGCCGCGGTGCTGCTCAGTAGTGAGCGGCACGGCCCGCCGGGCACCGGTTCTCTGTGCGGGTCACCGAAGAGGGAAGGGCGCCGTGGAAACGATCCGATACGAGATCCTGGAAAAGATCTTGCGTGCCCAATTGCCCGCGCTGGAGCGGGAGGCGGTGATCCCACAGGACCTGCCGCTCGCCACCGTCGGACTGGACTCGGTCGCGACGGTCGTCCTGATGGACACCCTGGAAGACATCTGTGGCGTGACCTTCCCCGACGAAGCGATCGCCCCGGCCACCTTCCGCACCCCGGGTTCGCTGTGGGCCGTACTCGGCCGGCTGGCGAGCGGCTGACCGGGTGGCCGCCGAGGAAGTGGTGCTGCTGGACCAGTGGTTCGACCGGGGGCGCACGCTCGCCCCCGGCGGCCCGGCCCTGCGCGTGGGCCGACAGACCCTGACCTACGAAGAACTGGACGCCGAAGTGACGGCGCTGGCCGGTCCGCTCGCGGCCGCCGGCAGCCGCCGGGTCGGTGTCCTCGCGGCGAAGAGCGTGAGCGCGTACGCCGGATTCCTGGCCGCCCTGCGCGCCGGGGCCTGCGCCGTCCCGCTCGCCCCCGACGCGCCGCCGGACCGGCTCGCCGCCGTCGCCGCGGCGGCCGGCCTCGACGCCGTCGTGGTGGACGCCACCGGCGCCGCCGCGCTCCCCGCCCTGCTGCCCGGGCTCGCGCCGGGCACCCTACTCGTCACCGCCCTGCCGCAGCCCGCGGACCTGCCGCCCGGGATCCGGCTGCGCCGGCCCGGGCCGCCCGGCCCCCTCCGGGTCACCGGGCGCGGCCCCGACGACCTCGCGTACCTGATGTTCACCTCGGGCAGCACCGGTACGCCCAAGGGGGTGCCGATCCGGCACCGCAACATCAGCGCCTTCGTGCGCACCGCCCTGGAGCGGTACGAGGTCGGGCCGGGCGACCGCTTCAGCCAGATCTACGAGCTGACCTTCGACCTGTCGATGAGCGAACTGTTCCTGGCCTGGGGCTCCGGGGCCTGCCTGTGCGTGCTCAACCGGATCCAGGCCCTCTCCCCGGCCCGCCTCGCCGACCAGCGGATCACCGTGTGGCACGCGACGCCGAGCCTGGCCGCCTCGCTCCACAACGCCGGCCGGCTGCCCCCGGGTTGCCTGCCCGACGTCCGGACCACCGTCTTCTGCGGGGAGCCGCTCACCAGCGGCACCGCGCGCGCCTGGCACGGCGCCGCCCCCGGCTCCGTCATCGACAACCTGTACGGTCCGACCGAGGCCAGCGTCGCCTGCACCGGCCACGTCTGGGACGCCGACGGCCTGCCCGACGACGCCACCGTGCCGATCGGCCGGGAGTTCCCCGGCGTCCACACGCTCGTCGTCGGCGCGGACGGCGCCCCCGCCGACACCGGCGAACTCTGCCTGCGCGGCGAACAGGTCTTCACCGGCTACCTGGACCCCGCCGAGGACGAGGGTAGGTTCCTCGACCACGACGGCCACCGCTGGTACCGCACCGGGGACCTGGTACGCCGGGACGCGGGCGGGATGACCCACCTCGGCCGGACCGACACCCAGGTCAAGGTCCAGGGCTACCGGGTGGAGATCGGGGAGGTGAGCGCCGCGCTGCGCGCCGCCGCCCCGGGCGCGCAGGTCGCCGTCCTGACCGTCGACGGGGACACCGGCCCGCAACTGGTCGCCTGCCTGATGGGCGGACCGCCGGTGGCGCAGGCCGACGTGCTGGGCCGGGCCGCCCGGCGGCTGCCCGCCTACATGCTGCCGCGCATGCTCTGGTGGCTTCCGGAGCCCGTTCTCAACGCCAACGGGAAGATCGACCGGCCCCTGCTGCGGCGTGCGGCGCAGCGGCGGCTGGCGTCGTCCGCCCCGTCCGAGTCCGTGCCGCCCGAGTCCGTCCCGTCCCCTTCCGCCCCCACTCCGTCCTCGTGACCCCGGTCCGCTCAGATCTGAGCGGGCACCGGCGTCCCCACCCATGATGCTGAGCCGGTCCGGGCCACACCGGACCGCGCACGGGAGGTAGTCATGCTCAGTCCGGGTTCCCGCGTCGAGGCGGTGGTCGCCGTCGAACCGACCGACTTCGTCGTCCACGAGCACCGTCTCCGCGATGTCTGCCTGCTGCCGGGCAGTGCCTTCTTCGACGTGGTCTGGCGGATGCTGGAGGCCCGGGGCCTCGACCCCGCGCGCGCCGTCCTCAGCAACGTGCTGTTCTCCGAGCCCGTCACCACCGCCGCCGGCATCGGCCGCGAGGTGCGCGTCGTGGTGGAGGCCGACGAGTACGGCAGGGCCGCGGTCCGCGCCACCAGCCGGCCGGTCGGAGAGGCGGCGGCGAACACGGACTGGGTGGAGAACCTCCGCGCCGAACTCGACTGGACCGACCGGGCGCCCGCCGCGCTCGACCCGGCCGTCCGCTCCGCACCCGGAACCCACGGCGACATGACCGCCGTGTACGACCGGGCCCGCGCCCAGCAGGTGCACCACGGGCCCCGCATGGCCTGCGTCGGCACCGTCCGGCGCGGCCCCGACGGCCTGTTCGCGGAGATCGACCTCGGCGACCCGTCCGGGAGCGAGGACTTCTACCTGCACCCGGCCCGCCTCGACGCGGCCACCCTGCTGGGCTTCTGCCAGGCGGCCGTGGAGGACGACCCGTTCGTCCCGATGTTCGTCAGCCGGTTCCGGGCCGTCCGGCCGCTGCGCGGACCGGCGCTGGTGCACGTACCGAGACCCGAACAGCTCACCGATTCGGGGGAGTTGCTCGGCAACGACATGTACGTCTACGGGCCCGACGGCGAACCCGTCGCCGAGATCGTCGGGTTCGCGTCGAAGCGGCTGCGGCCCGGCGCCCGCGTCACGGCGCCGCGGACCACCGACGCCGCCATGGACCGTGCCCCGGACCGTATGCCGCAGCCCACGGCGGCGGCCCGGCCCCGGACGCCGGCAGCGGCGGAGGCGGCCGGGGCCGGCCTGGCGGACCGGGTCCGCGCGGTGATCGCCGAGCACCTGGGACGGCCCGCCGCCGAAGTCCCCACCGACGTGGGCTTCTACGAGCTCGGCCTGAACTCCGTCGACGTCCTGCGGGTCGGGGAGCGGCTGGAGGAACTGGTCGGCGCGACCCTCTACCCCACCCTGCTCTTCGAGCACACCACCGTCGAGGCGGTCGCCGCCTTCCTCGGCTCCGAGTTCGGCGACTCCCTCGCACCCGGGGCCGCCCCCGCGCCCGCCGAGGCCGACGCGGGCACGGGCACCGAAGCGGGCGAGCTCAGCGCGTTCGAGCCGGTCTGGGTTCCGGCCCCGGCCCCCGAACCGGCCCCGGACGGCGGCGACCTCGTGGTGTTCGGCGCGGAACTGGCGGCTGCCCTGCGCGCCGCCCGCCCCGACCGCCGGGTGGTCCCCGTCGTCGCGGAGGGCCCCGCCCCCGACGGCGGATACGTCGTCGACCAGAGCGACCGTGCCGCCCTGGGCGACCTCCTGCGCAAGATGGCCGCCGACGGGATCGAGCCGGCCATGTTCATCGACGCGACCAGCCCCGCGCCCGCCCCCTACCCCCGGCTGTGGGCGCTGGCCTGCGCCCTCGTCGACAGCCGCAGGCCCGGCCCGCACCGGCTGCTCGCGGTGCTCGGCCCCGACGCCGGACCGGAACACCTCGCGCTCGGCGCACTGCTGCGCACCGTGAGCGCCGAGGTCCCCGCGCTGCGCTGCCGCGCCGTGTCCCTGGACACCGCGACACCTGATCCGGCGGCCGTGTTCGCGGAGGCCGACGACCTCACCACCGAGGCGGAGGTCCGCCACTGCGGCGGCCGCCGCCTGGTACGCCGCCACCGGCCCGTCCCGCTGGCGCCCGCCGGGCGGGCACCGGTGCGGCGCGGTGGCTCGTACCTCATCGCCGGAGCGGGCCGGATCGGCTTGCACGTCGCCGACTGGCTGGCCCGCGAGCACCGCGCCGACCTGACGCTGGCCGCCCGCGGCCCGGAGTCCCCCGAGATCGCCCGGCGCATCGCCGAGTGGCGCGAACTCGGCGTGACGGCGCGCTACGTCCGGGCCGACCTCACCCGCGCCGCCGACGTGACACGCCTGACCGACGTCGCCCGGCGGGCGCACGGCCGCCTCGACGGGGTGTTCCACTGCGCCGGAGTGGTCGAGGACGCCGTGTTCTTCCGCAAGCTGCCGGACCGGTCCGCCGCCGTGCTGGCCGCCAAGACCGAAGCGGTGGCCCTCCTCGACGCCGCCACGGCGGTCGACGACCTCGGGCTGTTCGTCGCGTTCTCCTCGCTCGCCGCCACCCTGCCCAGCCCCGGCCAGTGCGACTACGCCTACGCGAACGCGGCCCTGGCCGGCCTGATGCGCCGGCGCACCGGCCCCGGCCTCGGGCTCGCCGTCGAATGGCCGTACTGGGCGGACGGCGGGATGAGCGCCCCGGCCGAGGCGCTGCGCCACGACCGGGAGACCCACGGACTGGTCCCGATGCCCACCTCCGCCGGACTGCGCGCCCTCGGCGGCGCGCTGGCCTCCGGCGCGCCGCAGCTGCTGATCGGCTACGGGGATCCGGCCCGGCTCCTGACCGCCCTCGGCGCGGCCCCCGACCCGGACCCCGCGGAGGAGAAGGCGCGCACCGCCGTACGGAAACCCGACCGTCGCACCAGTGCCGACGCGGACACGGACGCGGATACGAGTGCGGACGCCATCGCCGTCGTCGGGCTCGCCGGACGCTATCCGCGGGCCGCCGACCCCGCCGAGTTCTGGCGCAACCTGCGCGCGGGACTCGACTGCGTCACCGAAGTGCCCGCCGACCGCTGGCCGCACGAGCAGTACTTCGACGCCCGGCCGAACACCCCGGGACGCACGTACGGCAAATGGGGCGGCTTCATCGACGGCGCCGACCGCTTCGACCGGGCCTTCTTCGGCATCTCCCGCCGCGAGGCGGAGCGGATGGACCCGCAGGAACGGTTGTTCCTCACCGCCGCCTGGCAGGCCTTCGAGGACGCCGGCTACCGGCCCGACCGGCTCGCGGACCGCGAGGCCGGGGTGTTCGTCGGCGTGATGTCCTCCCACTTCCAGCTCGTCGACGACGACCCCGGCCAGCCGCTGCCCCTCGCGCTCCACTCGTCGGTGGCCAACCGGGTCTCGTACCGGATGGACCTGCGCGGACCCAGCATCGCCGTCGACACCGCCTGCTCGTCGTCGCTGACCGCGATCCACCTCGCCGTACGGGCCATCCGGGCCGGGGAGTGCTCCTGGGCGGTGGCCGGCGGGGTCAACGTCATGCCGCACCCGGAGAAGTACCTGCAACTGGCCGCCGGACAGTGGCTGTCGCGCGACGGACGCTGCCGCAGCTTCGGCGCGGGCGGCACCGGCTACGTACCCGGCGAGGGAGTCGGCGCCCTGGTGCTCAAGCCGCTCGCCGCCGCCCGCGCCGACGGCGACCACGTGTACGGGGTCATCCGCGGCTCCCGCCTGGGCCACGGCGGGCGCGCCAGCGGCTTCACCGTCCCCAACCCCGCGGCGCAGACGGCGGTGGTGACCGGCGCGCTGACCGCCGCCGGGGTCGACCCCGCCACCATCGGCTACATCGAGGCCCACGGCACCGGCACCTCCCTCGGCGACCCGATCGAGGTACAGGGGCTGCGGGACGCTTTCGCCGGGGTCGACACCACCTGCGCGCTGGGCTCGGTCAAGTCGGTCATCGGCCACCTGGAGAGCGCCGCCGGAGTGGCCGCGGTGACCAAGGTGCTGCTGCAACTGCGGCACCGCACCCTCGTCCCCACCCTGCACTGCGAGGAGGTGAACCCGGCGCTGCGCCTCGACGACAGCCCCTTCCGGCTCCAGCGCACCACCGAGCCGTGGCCCGCCGGGCCCGCCGGGGTGCGGCGCGCGGGCGTCAGCTCGTTCGGAGCGGGCGGCTCCAACGCCCACCTGATCCTGGAGGAGGCCGAACCCCTGCCACCGGCCGCCGAACCGGCCGGGCCCGCCGTACTGGTGCTGTCCGCCGAGGACGACGACCAGCTCGCCCGGGTCGCAGGCGACCTGCTCGCCGTCCTCGAACAGGACGGCGGCGCGGTACGCCGCGAACTGGCCGGACTGCTGGGCATACGGCCCGAGGACGTGCCCACCACCGTGCCGCTGCGCGACATGGGCCTCGAACTCGTCGACCTCGACCTGCTCGCCGCCTCCGCCGGGCTGCGCGCCGACGAACTGGCCCGGCGCACCCTGGAAGACCTGGCACCGGCCGACGGCGAGACGCGGCTGCACGACATCGCGTACACCTGCCAGGTCGGCCGGACCCCGCGCGCCCACCGGCTGGCGGTCGTCGCCGAGGACGCGGCCGCCGCCCGCCGGGCGCTGGGGGCCTACCTCGCGGGCGAGGCCCCGCCGGAGGGCGCCCACTGGGGGCGGCCCGCGGGCCCGGGCTCCGCGCCCGACCCCGGGGCGTTGGCCGACGCGGTGCGCGAGCGGCGCTGGGAGTGGCTGGCCGAGGCCTGGACCGCCGGGGCGGAGGTGCCGTGGCACCTCGGCCACCCGGCGGGGCTGCGACGCGTACCGCTGCCGCCGTATCCGTTCCGCGGCGAACGCTGCTGGCCGGGGCTGTGGCGCGCGGAGACGGCATCGGCCGCGGCGGTCGAGGCCCCTGCCGCTGTCGTCGCCGTCCAGGACCCGGAACCGGAGCCGGACCCGGAACCCGACCACGACCAGCCGGCCTGCGAGGTGCGGCGGCTGCCGGACGGCATCCTGCTGATCACCCTGGGCCGCAGCACGTTCACGGACGAGCTGCTCGAAGGGTTCCGGGCCGCCATGACGGAGGCCACCGCCGACCCGTCGGTGTCGTGCGTGGTGATCACGGGCAGCGGCGACGTCTTCAGCATGGGCGCCACTCCCGAGGCGATGGCCCGACTGGCCGCCAAACAGGGCACGTTCGCCGACGTGTCCTTCCTGCACGAGCTCGTCCTCGGCTGCGACAAGCCGGTCATCAGCGCGATCCAGGGGCATGCGAGCGGCGGCGGAATGGTGTTCGGGCTGTACGCCGACATCGTGGTCCTGGCGCAGGAGGCGCGGTACGGCGCGCCCTTCCTCAGCTTCGGGTTCACCCCCGGCGCGGGCGCCACCTTCTTCGTCGAGCGCAAGCTCGGCACCACCGTCGCCGAGGAACTCTTCTACACCGGCCGCACCCTGACCGGCGCGCAACTGCGCGCCCGGGGCGCCTCGGTGGACGTACGCCCGCGCGCGGAAGTCCTGACCGCCGCGCTGGGCCACGCCCAGTCCGTCGCCCGCCAGTCGCGTGCCGCCGCCTCCGAACTCAAACGGGAGCTGGCAGGCCGCACCTTTGCCGCCTTGTCCGACGTGATCGAACGGGAATTGCGCATGCATGAGCGAGTGCTGGGCGGCGAGGCCGTCGAACGCGTACACATCCGCCTGGGCCACGAACCCCCCACGGCGGCCGCGCCGCCGCGGGTTGAGGCCGCGTTCGCCGGAGGCCCGGCGGGGGAGCCCGCCCCGGCTACGCCTGCCGGGCCCCCGCCCCCGACGCATGCCACGGCCCATACGCCCCCGCCCCTCACCGCCGCGCCCGCGCCGCCAGCAGCCGCGCCGCACGCCGCTGCACCGCCGGCCGCACCGCCCGCCGGGCCCGTGCCCTTCACCGCTGCCGCCGCCCCCACGGCCGCGCCGCCTGCGGCTGCGCCTGGCGGGGCCGTGCCGGTTGCCGCTGCGCCGCATGCCGCACCGCCCGCCGGGGCCGTGCAGTTCACCGCCGCCGCCCCCACGGCCGCGCCGCCTGCGGCTGCGCCTGGCGGGGCCACGCCGCCCGCCGCTGCGCCGCATGCCGCACCGCCGGCTGGGGCTGCGCCCCTCGCGGCGGCGTTTGCCGGGGCCGTGCCGTTCACTGCTGCCGCCCCCACGGCCGTGTCGCTCCCGGCCGCGCCTGGCGGGGCCATGCCGGCTGTAGCCGCGCCGGTTGCTGCTGCACCGCATGCCGCGCCGTCGGCTGGGGCCGCGCCGTCGGCTGGGGCCGCGCCGCTCGCGGGAGCGCCTGCCGGAGCGATGTCTTCTGCGGCCACGCAGGGTGAGGCCGTGCCCGTTGCGGCTGCGGCGGCGCCCGCGGGGGGCGTCGCGCCTGGTGCGGGCGCGCCTTCCGGGGCCGTGCAGGCCGCCGCTGCCGTGCCGGCCGGGCCCACTGGTGACGACCTGCGCGACGAAGTCCTCGCGGTCGTGGCGGCGCAGCTCTACCTGGCGCCCCACGAGGTCGACACCCGGCAGACGTTCTCCGACATGGGGCTCGACTCCATCGGCGCCGTCGAGGTCACCAACATCCTCGCCACCCGACTCCGGGTGCACCTGGAGTCGGTGCTCGTCTACGAGCGGCCGACCGTCCCCGAACTGGCCGATGCGGTGGCCGAGGCCGTACGGCACACCCGGGCGATCGCCGAGGCCGCCGTCGCGCCACGGGCTACGGCGCCGGAGCCCGTGGCTCCCGCCCCGCCGCCGGTAGTGACACCACGCCCCGCAGCCCCGGCGGGTGCGCAGCCGCTCGTCCTGCGCGGGGTCGCCCCGGACCGGCAAGCCTCCGCCGCGCCACGCCCCGTATCTCCGCTGGCCGCCCCTGCCCCCGCTTCCGTTTCCGTTCCGGTCCCCGAGCCCACACCGGCTTCCGCTCCCGCCCCGGCCATTCCCGTTTCCGCTCCCGAGCCTGTCCCCGCACCCGCCCACGCCCTGGCCCAGGCCTCCGTCCCGGCCCCGGGCCACGCCCTGGCCCAGGCGCCCGCCCCTTCCCCGGCCTCCGTCCCGGGGTCGGTCGTGGCTCCGGTGCAGGTCCAGGCCTCGGTTCCAGCTCCCGCGTCCGCGCCAACGCAGGCACAGGCGCAGGCCGCTGCGTTCGCCCCGGCTCCGGCCTGGGCCCCGGCTTCAGCGTCTGAGTTCGTCCCGGCATCCGCCCAGGCTCAGGGCCAGGGACCGATACCCGCTGCCGCCCCGGCTGCCCAGAGCCCGGGGCCCGCCGCGGCCGCCCAAGGTGCGGCCCCCGCCCAAGGCGCGGCTCCCGTGCAGGGCGCGGCCCCCGCGCAAGGCTTCGCGGAGGCGCGGGGTGAGGTGGGGGCCGTTGCCGTGATCGGGATGTCCGGGCAGTTTCCGAACGCGCCCACGCTGGACGCGTTCTGGGGGGACCTCGCCGCCGGGCGGCGGCTCACCGGGGAGGTGCCGGCCGAGCGGTGGGACGTCGCCGCCCACTACGACCCCGCGGGGCGCCCCGGTACCACCACCAGCAAATGGGCCGCGTCCCTCTCCGACATCGACCGCTTCGACGCCCCCTTCTTCCGCATGTCCCCGCTGGAGGCGGAGGACATGGACCCCGAGCAGCGGCTGTTCCTCACCGAGGCCTGGCGGGCCCTGGAGGACGCGGGCTACGCGATCGGTCCCGACGAACCCCTCGCCTGCGGCGTCTTCGTGGGCTGTACCCAGAGCGACTACCGCCACGTCCGCCGCGCCGCCGGCCGTCACGACACCGCGCACAGCTTCCTCGGCGGCGCCCCCTCCGTGCTGGCCGCCCGGGTCTCGTACTTCCTCAACCTGACCGGCCCGACCGCCGCCGTGGACAGCGCCTGTTCCTCCTCGCTGCTCGCCGTCCACCTCGCCTGCCAGAGCATCCTGAGCGGCGACAGCGAGATGGCGATCGCCGGCGGGGTCGCCCTGATGCTGGGCCCCGAGATCCACGTGCAGACCAGCGCCGCCGGCATCCTGTCGCCGACCGGCCGCAGCGCGCCCTTCGACGCCACTGCCGACGGCATCGTGCTCGGCGAGGGCGTCGGCGCCGTGGTGCTCAAGCCCCTGGCCAAGGCACTGGCCGACGGCGACCACGTCCACGGCGTCATCCGGGCCGGCGGAGCCAACGGCGACGGCCGCAGCAACGGCATCGCCGCGCCCAGCGGACGCGCGCAGGCCGACCTGCTCACCCGCGTCTGGCAGCGGGCCGGCGTCACCCCGGACCAGATCGGCCTGATCGAGGCGCACGGCACCGGCACCCCGCTCGGCGACCCGATCGAGGCCAAGGCGCTCGCCGAGGCGTTCACCCGGGCCGGCGCGGCCCCCGAGTCCTGCGTGATCGGCTCCGTCAAGGGCAACATCGGCCACACCACCATGGCGGCGGGCATCGCCAGCCTGCTCAAGGTGCTGCTGGCGCTGCGCCACCGGCAGCTCCCGCCGACGGCCGGGTTCACCTCGCCCAACCCCCGGCTCGACCTCGACACCGGCCCCTTCCACGTGCTGACCGAGCTCCAGGACTGGCCGTCCCGTCCGAGCGGCCGCATCGCCACCGTGAGCAGCTTCGGTGTGAGCGGTACGAACTGCCACCTGGTCGTCTCCGAGGCCCCGCAGCGGCCGCGGCACACCACCTCGCGCGCCTTCGTCGTCCCGGTCTCGGCCCGGACGCCCGGAGAGCTCGGCGCGCAGCTCACCGCCCTCGCCGAGGCCGTGCCGGGCGCGGGTGAACTCGCCGACGTCGCCTACACCCTGAGCGTCGGCCGACGCCACCACCAGGCGCGCGCCGTCTTCCTCGCACGCACCCCGGAGGGTCTCGCCGCAGCCTTGCGGGCCGCGGCTGTGCGGTCGGGGGTTGCGCCCGCCGACCTCGCGGACGCCACCCCCGAGCAGCGACGGCTGGCCGAGGAGTACCTCGCGGGCGGCCGCCCCGACCTCGGCGCGCAGTTCCGGGACGTCGAGGCGCGACGCACCCCGCTGCCGCCTCACCCGCTGCGCGGCACCCGGCACTGGCCCACCCCGGCCACCCCGGCCCCCGAGCCCACCCCGGCCCCTGCGGCCACCCCGGCCCCCGAGCCCGCGGTGGCCCCCGGGCCCACCCCCGCGGCCGGGCCCGCGCTCACCTGGTGGATCGCCCCCGACACCTGGCAGGTCGCCGACCACCGCGTCGGGGACACCCCGGTGCTGCCCGGCACCGGCGCCCTCGCGCTCGCCGCCGCCCTGGCCGGTGACGAAGGGCCGCTGGAGATGACCGGGGTGCGCTGGCTCCGGCCGCTGCGCACCGACACCGCCAAGGAGGTCCTGGTCGAGCGGGACGGCGAGCGCTTCACGCTCCGCTGCGCCGGCGTCGACCACGCCACCGGCACGGTACGGCCCGCCACCGGGCCCGCCGCGCCGCTGCCCGTCGAGGACATCGCCCGGCGATGTACCACCGGGCACCTCTCGGGCGCGGACCTCTACGCCCGGTTCACGGCCTCCGGTCTGCACTACGGCCCGGCCTTCCAGGTCGTCGAAGAGCTGTGGGCGGGCGAGGGCGAGGCGCTCGGCCGTCTGACCGGCTCGCGGCGGCCCGGCTGGAGCGACCTCGTCGACGTGGCCGCACTCGACGGCGCGATCCAGGTCGCCGCCGCCCTGGCCGGCGAGGGGGAGCTGCTGATGCCGTTCGCCGCCGCCCGCGTACTGCTCCGCCCCGCCTCAGGCCCTCCGGCCTGGGCGCACGTCAGCCGCACCCCCGACGGCCTCCTCACCGTCCGCCTCGCCGGGGCGGACGGCCGCGAGCAGGCCCGTATCGAAGGCCTCGCCGCCCGCCCGGCCCGCTCCGAAGGGCCGCCGGCCGAACAGCCGGCCGAAGAGCGGGACGAGCCGGCGGTCTCCGTACTGCTGCCCCGCTGGACACCGGTGGGCGCGGAGGAAGCCCCGCCCGTACGGGGCGGCCGGACCCTGGTGCTCCACACGCAGGACGCCCAGCCGCTGGCCCGCGACCTCGCGGCCCGCCGCGGCGCCGAATGCCTGCCGCTGGCCGCCGGCCCGGAGCGGCTGTCGCGCCCCGACGTGGACGCCGTCTACCTGGTGGCCACGGGCGGTGCGCAGCCGGACACCGCTCCCGGCACCGACCCCGACCCCGACGCCGACCCCACCGTGGCCCAGGTGTTCGAGTGCGTACGGATCCTGGCGCGCGGCCCCGCCGCCGGCCGGGCCCTGCGCCTGACCGCCGTACTCGACGGGGTGCTGCCCGCCGGCGGCAGCCCCGTCACCCGCCCGCTCCGCGCCGGCGTCCTCGGCGTCCTGCGCGCCGCCGGAGCCGAACACCCCCACTGGGAGACCGGCGGCCTCGACCTCGGCGGCGCCGGAGCCGACGCGGTGCTGAGCGCACCGGCCGGCCACCCCGTGCTGGCGCTGCGCGACGGGCGGTGGCTCACCCAGGTCTTCGAACCCGCCGCACCGGACGGCCCCGCCGCTTCCGCCGCCCCCGGCACGCCCTGGCGCACCCGCGGCGTCCACCTGATCGCGGGCGGAGCCGGCGGCATCGGCTTCGAGCTGAGCCTCCACCTGGCCCGCCACACCGCCGCCGACGTGGTGTGGCTGGGCCGCCGCCCCGCCGACGCCGCCATCACCGAACGGCTGGCCGCCGTCGAGGCCGCCGGCGGCCGCGCCCGGTACGTGCGGGGCGACGTCGCCGTCCCCGCCGACGTCAAGGCCGCCCTCGCCGTCGCCCATGCCGAATTCGGCCCGGTGACCTGCGCCGTGCACGCGGCCCTCGAACTGCGCGACCGCACCCTGGCGTTCGCCGGCCCCGACGACCTGCGTGCCGCCCTGCACCCCAAGGTGCGCGGCGTACGCGTGCTGCACGAGGCCCTGCGAGACGAACCCCTCGACCACTTCGTCCTGTTCTCCTCGGCCGCCTCCGCCATCGACTCGCCCGGCCAGGCCGCGTACGCCGCCGCGAGCGCCGCCGAGGACGCCCTCGGCCAGGCGCTGCACACCGCGGGCCCGGTCCCCGTCACCGTCGTCAACTGGGGCTACTGGGGCAGCGTCGGGGTCGTGGCCGACCCGGTGCGCGCCCGCGCCATGGCCGACGCCGGCGTGGGCTCCATCGAGCCCGCCGACGGGTTCGCCGCCCTGCGCGCGATCCTCACCGCCCGCATCCCGCAGGCCCTCGTCGCCCGCGCCACCCCCGAGGCCCTGCGCGGCCTCGGCGTACGGGTGCGGGAGAGCGCCGACAGCACCCTCGAAACGCTGGCCGGCGCCCTCCTCGCCGCCGAACTGACCACCGCCGGCGTGCTCCCCGGAGCCGGCGGGCGCACCACCCTCGCGGCGATGGCCGAGAAGCTCGGCGTGGTCCCCGCCCGGCGGCGGCTCCTCGACGCCCTGCCGGAGATCCTCGAACGCGCCGGCGCGCTGCGCCGCGAGGGCCCGGACCTCATCGGCACCGGGCCGGTCCCGGTGCCGGCCCCGCTCCCCGCGCACTCCGCGACCGGGGCCGAGGAAGAGCTGCTGAGGCGGTGCGTGGCCGCGCTGCCCGACGTACTGGCAGGACGGCGCAACCCGCTCGACGTCCTGTTCCCCGGCGGCTCCACCGCCCTGCTCACCCGGTTCTACGAGGGCGGCGCCGCCGAACGCGCCGCCAACCGCGCCCTCGCCGAGCAGGTGCGCCGCCGGGTCGACGCGCGCGGCCCCGGCGCCCGGGTGCTGGAGATCGGCGCGGGCACCGGCGCCACCACCCGGGTCGTACTCGACGCCCTGGCCGGTGCCGGGCCCGTCGAGTACGTCTTCACGGACCTGTCGCCCACCTTCCTGCGGCAGGGTGAGGAGGCGCTACGGGCACACCTGCCGGCCTCGGTCACCCTGCGCGGCGCCCGCTTCGACGCCGAGAGCGACCCCGCCGCCCAGGGCTTCGGCGCGGACCACGACGTGGTCGTCGCCGCGGGCGTCCTGCACGGCACCTCGGACGTGACCGGGGCGCTGCGCCACGCGGCCGCGCTCCTGCGCCCCGGCGGCCTGCTCCTGGTGCACGAGACCACCGGCCGTTCCGACTACCTGACCCTCACCTTCGGCCTCACCGAAGGCTGGTGGCGCTACCAGGACCCGGACCTGCGGCTGCCGCACTCCCCGTTGCTCGCCCCCGACAGCTGGCGCACGGTCGCCGGGCGCGCCGGGCTCACCGAGGTCGAGGTGCGCGCCGAAGTGGCCCCCGGTACGACGGGCCCCTGCCTGATCACGGCCGGCCGGCCTGCGGCCACCGGGCCCCGGCCGGCCGCCGCCGCGGCCGGCGCCGCCCGCCACTACGTGCGCTCGGTGTTCGCCCAAGTGCTGCGGCACGACCCGGAGAACCTCGGCGACCACGCCCCCTTCGACGAGTTCGGCATCGACTCGCTCGTCAGCCTCTCCCTCGTGTCCCGGTTCGAGACCGATCTCGGTCCGCTGCCCTCCACCCTGCTGTTCGAGCACCTGACCATCGCCGCACTCGCCGACCACCTGCGCGCCGAGCACGGGGAACGGCTGGCGGCGGCCACCGGCGAGGCCGGGGCGGCGACCGAGGCCGCGACCGTCGTACCGGCCGAGGCACACGAGGCACCCGAGGGACCGGCCGTACGCCCCGAGGACATCGCGATCATCGGTGTCAGCGGCCGCTACCCCGGCGCGCCGGACCTGGACGCCTTCTGGCGGCTGCTGTCCTCCGGGGAGCACGCCGTCACCGAGGTCCCGGCCGACCGGTTCGCCTGGCGCGAGCTGTACGACCGCAGGCCGGGCACCCCGAACCGCCTCTACACCGCCAACGGCGGCTTCATCGACGGCGTCGACCGGTTCGACCCCGGCTTCTTCGGCATCCTCGCCCGCGACGCCGTCAAGATCGACCCGCAGGAACGGCTGTTCCTGGAGACCTGCTGGGACCTGCTCGAACAGACCGGCAACCTCGGCGCCCGCGCCACCGGGCGCACCGGAGTCTTCGCCGGCGCCATGTACGGCACGTACGGACAGCTCGGCGCGACCGCGTGGCCGCAGGGCGAACTGACCGGAGCGCACTCCTCGTACTGGTCGATCGCCAACCGGGTGTCCTACCTGCTGGACCTCTCCGGGCCCAGTTACGCGGTGGACTCCGCCTGTTCGTCCTCGCTGACGGCGCTGCACCTGGCCTGCGACAGCCTGCGGCGCGGCGAATGCGACACGGCGATCGCCGGCGGCGTGAACGTGATCATCCACCCGGCGCACTTCGTCTCGCTCTGCTCGCTGACGATGCTCTCGCCGACCGGACAGTGCCGGGTGTTCGACGCCGAGGCCGACGGGTTCGTACCCGGTGAAGGCGCGGGCGCGGTGCTACTGAAGCCGCTGAGCCGCGCGATCGCCGACGGGGACGACATCTGGGCGGTGGTCAAGGGCAGCGCGGTCAACGCCGGGGGCCGCACCTCCGGTTACACGGTGCCGAACCCGAACGCCCAGGCCGCCGTGATCACAAGGGCCCTCGCGCAGGCCGGTGTAGACCCCGCCACCATCGACTACGTCGAGGCGCACGGCACCGGCACGGCGCTGGGCGACCCCATCGAACTGGCCGCGCTGCGCAGGGTGTTCGACAGCCCGGGTGCCGGTGCGGTGGTCACCGGCGGCGCAGAACGCGCCGACGGCGGACGCGCGGTGGCGGTGGGCTCGGTGAAGGCCAACGTCGGGCATCTGGAGGCGGCGGCCGGCATCGCCGGTCTCACCAAGGTCCTCCTGCAGTTCCGCCACGGCGCCCTCGCCCCCTGCGCCAACCTGAACACCGTCAACCCCCGCATCGACCTCGGAGACCGGCTGGAGCTGCCGAGGGAACTGCGCCGCTGGGAGGCGGGGGCGCGGCCGCGCCGGGCCGGCGTGAGCTCGTTCGGCGCCGGTGGCGCCAACGCGCACGTGGTGCTGGAGGAGTACCGGCCCGCCGTGGCGCCGCGCGTCCTGCCGCCGGGCGGCGACCAGCTGTTCACGCTGTCCGCGCGCTCGCCCGAACTGCTCGCCCGGTACGCCGGCGAGGTCGCGGCCGCCCTGACCGCACCGTCGGCCGCGGGCGCCGGGCTGAGCGAACTCGCCTACACCAGCCAGGTCGGACGCCCCGAGTTCCGGTCCCGCGTCGCCGTGCTGTGCGGCAGCGTGCCGGAGCTGGCCGAGCGGCTGACCGCGTTCTCGCGGGGCGAGAGCGCGCCGGGCGTGTGGCAGGGCAACGCGGCCGCGGGCCGCGAGGCGAACGTCGCCGGGCGGGCCGACGGCACGGGCGCTGACCCGGCCGCCGGGAACGGCCCCGGGGCCGCCGCGCCGTGGGCCGGGCCGGCCGCACGCTGGGTCGGGGGCGCGTCCGTCGACTGGGCGGCTTACTGGCCGCAGCCGCCGCGCGTGGCCGCCTTCCCCGGACACCCGCAGCAGCGCCGCCGGATCTGGTGGCAGCCCGCCACGCCCGTGTCCCTCACCACCGTCTCCGCCCCGGTCGCCGCCGTCCCCGCCGCCGTTCCCGAGCCCGTGACGGTGTCCCTGGAGGTCCTCGGCGAGGCGATCCGAGGGCACCACGTCGGAGGCCGGCGGATCCTGCCCGGCGCCGCCGTGCCCGAGCTCGTCCGTACGGCCCTTCCCGGGCTCTGCGGCGCCGCCACCCGGTTCACCGGCCTGACCTGGCACCGTCCGCTGGACCTCGACCGCACGGCCGAGGTACGGATCGTCGCGGGCGACCACCGTCCCGGTGAGCCGGTCCCGTTCACCCTCACCGACCCCGACGGGGTGGTCCACGCGACGGGCACCGCCGAGGCACTGCCCGGCTCCGCGCTCCCGTCCGCCGCCGCGCCCGCCCCCGAGCAGGTCGGCGCGCCCGTGGCGCCCGCCGTGATCTACGCCCGCCTCGGAGCCGGCGGTGTCCGGCACGACAGCGGCCTACAGGTGCTCCAGGCGCTGTGGGCCGGCCCGGGGGAGTGTCTGGCCGACCTGGCCGCACCCCCCGCCGCCCCCGGCGTGCTCCTCGACCCGGTCGTCCTCGACGGCGCCCTCCAGGCGCTCGCGGTCCTCGACGACACCACCGGCTACCTGCCCACCGCCTTCGCCGAACTGACCGCCGGCCCGCCGCTCCCGGCCCGCTGCCGCGTGCACGCCCGCGATGTCACCGCTCCCGGCACCACCGGCTCGCGCACCGTCGACCTGGACGTGTTCGACGGCGCCGAGCACGTCCTCGCCCTGCGCGGGCTGACACTGACCGCCGTCGGCGCGCCCGCGGCGCGACCGGCCGCCGACCGGAAGGAGGAACCGGTGGAGCCGGCCGTGACGATCCGGCACAGGCGGCCGCGCTGGCAGCCCGCCGGACCGCCGGAGCCCGGGCGCCGTCCGGTCCACCGCGTCCTGCTGCACTGCGAGGACCAGGACCTGTGGACCGCCCTGGCCGCCGAACTCGACCGACGCGGCATCGCGAGCGACACCGGCTCCGGGGACGACGGCGCGACCGACGCCGTCCTGCACCTGTGCCCCGCCGCCGAACCCGACCTGGCCGCGCAACTGCACGACGGCTTCGACTCCGTCCTGCGACTGGCGACGCGCCACCTCGGCGAGGGCCGTGACGCGCTGCGGATGCTGGTGGCACACCACAGCGACGCGCTCACCGGGCACGCCCGTCCCGCGTACGCCGCCACCGGCGCGCTGCTGCGCACCCTCGCGCTGGAACACAGCGGCTTCTCCGGGGTGAACGTCCGCGTCGACGGTTCCCCCGCGGGGCTCGCCCGGCTGCTCGTCGACGAACTGCTCGGCGGGGCGGGGGGCGAGGTCCGCCTCACCCCCGAGGGCCGGCAGGTCCGGGCGTACGAGGAGTACGAGCCCGCGCCCGCCGCCGCACCGGCTCCCGCCGGGGGCCCGGCGCGGACCTTCCTGATCACCGGCGGCGCCGGCCGGATCGGCACCACGATCGCCGCCCACCTGGCCGGGCGCGGCCCCGTCAACCTCGTCCTGTGCGGCCGCCGGGCCGCCGACGACACGGTCGAGGAGGCCCTGCGGGAACTCTCCGCGACGGGCGCGCAGGTGACGTACCGGCAGTGCGACGTCAGCGACCGTCGGCAGGTGGACGCGCTCGTCGCGGAGATCGGGGAGCGGTTCGGCGCCCTGCACGGCATCGTGCACGCCGCCGGAGTCACCCGTGACTCCCGCGCGGTGCGCAAGACCCGCCGGGAGATCGACGAGGTCCTCGCCCCGAAGGTGTGGGGCGCGGTCCACCTGGACGCGGCCACCCGGCACGAACCCCTCGAATTCCTGGCCCTGTTCTCCTCTGTGGCCGCCACCACGGGCAACCTGGGCCAGGCCGACTACGCCTTCGCCAACGCCTTCCTCGACGCGTTCGCCGAGGAACGGGCCGCGCTGCACACCGCCGGGCGGCGGCCCGGGCGGACGGTCTCGATCGGCTGGCCGCTCTGGGCGAACGGCGGCATGCCGGTCCACGAGGCCAGCCGCACCCTGATGGCGCAGCACACCGGCATGGTGCCGCTGCCGGACGCGGACGCGGTGCGCGCCTTCGACGCGTTCCTGACCGGCGCGGAGACCTGCCCCGGAGTCGTCGCGTACCAGCCCGGGTTCACGCCGCGCGCGGCCCCTGCGGTGACCGGCGAGGACACCCCGGTCGCCGACCGGATCCGGGCCGTCGAGGGGGACCTGCGCTCCCTCGCCGCCGGGTTCCTGATGGTGTCCGACGAGGACGTGGACACCGCCACCGACCTGATGGAGCTGGGCTTCGACTCGATCTCGCTGACCGAGCTGATCACCCGGATCAACGCCCGCTACGGCCTCGACCTGCTCCCGACGGTGCTGTTCGAGACCCCGACCCTGGAAGCCCTGGCGATCCGCCTCGCGAACGACCACCCCCAAGCCGGCCGCCCCCCGGCCCAAGCGTCCCTGGCTCCGACCTCGGCTCCGACCCCGACCTCGGCTCCGGCCCCGGCTCTGGCTCCGGCCCCGGCTCTGGCTCCGGCCCCGGCTCTGGCTCCGGCCCCGGCTCTGGCTCCGGCCCCGGCTCTGGCCCCGGCACCGGCTCTGGCCCTGGCCCCGGCTCCGGATTCGGATGCGGGCCCGGCTGAGGTCGTGGTTTCCGGGGCCGGGCAGGAGCCGGGCGTCGGTCCGGACGACGGCTCCGTTTCCGCCCGGGAGGGTGGTGTGGCGGCCCTGGCCGGGGCCGCGATGCCCGTCGCCGTCATCGGGATGGCCGGGCGGTTCCCCGGCGCCGATGACCTGGCCGCGCTCTGGCGGGTCGTGTCGGCGGGGGAGGACCGGGTGGGTCCCGTACCCGCCGACCGCGCCGAGCTCCTCGCCGACCCCGGCATGCGCGAGGTCCGCGCCGGATTCCTGGAGCGGGTCGCCGAGTTCGACGCGGCGGCCTTCGGGATCTCCCCCCGCGAGGCCGGTTTCATGGACCCGCAGCAGCGCCAGTTCCTGGAAGTGACCTGGCAGGCCCTGTACGACGCCGGCCGCCGCCCCGGCGAGCTGGCCGGCTCCGCCACCGGGGTGTTCGTCGGTGTGGCCACCGGCGACTACAACGAGCTGATGGCCGCCCACGGCGGCGCCCCCGAGGCGCACATGGCCACCGGCGTCGCGCACGCCGTCCTCGCCAACCGCGTCTCGCACCTCCTCGACCTGCGCGGCCCCAGCGAGGCGATCGACACCGCCTGCTCCAGTTCCCTCGTCGCCGTCCACCACGCGGTCCGCGCGCTCCAGCACGGTGACTGCGAGCTGGCCGTCGCCGGCGGCGTCAACCTCACCCTGAGCCCCGCCCTCTACACCACCTTCGACCGCGCCGGGATGCTCAGCGCCCGCGGCCGCTGCGCCGCCTTCGACGACTCCGCCGACGGCTACGTCCGCGGCGAGGGCGTCGGAGCCGTCGTGCTCAAGCCCCTGGACCGGGCGCTGGCGGACGGCGACCCCGTCCAGGCCGTCATCCTCGGCACCGCGGTCAACCACACCGGGCGGACGCCCTCGCTGACCGCCCCCAACCCCCATTCCCAGGCGGAGGTGATCGTCGAGGCCGTCCGGGCCGCCGGGATCGACCCGCGAACCATCGGCTTCGTCCAGGCCCACGGCACCGGCACCCCGCTCGGCGACCCGGTCGAGATCGAGGGACTCAAGCAGGCCTTCGCCCGGCTGTACGAGGACCACGACCTGCCCGCGCCGGCCGAACCGCACCTCGCCGTCGGCACCGTCAAGGCCAACATCGGGCACCTGGAGGCGGCGGCCGGGATCGCCGGCCTGCTCACCACCGTGCTCGCCATGCGGCACGGCCTGATCCCGCCCCACCCGCACCTGAGCGAGCCCAACCGCTACCTGCGCCTGGACGGCACCCCGCTGACCCTGGCGCACCAGGCCCGCGCCTGGGAGCCGACGGCGGACGAGTCCGGGCGGCCGGTACGGCGTGCCGGAGTCAGCTCGTTCGGCTTCGGCGGGTCCAACGCCCACGTGGTGCTCCAGACCGGGGGAGCGGCCCCGGCCCGGCGGCCCGCCGCGCAGGGGCCCCTCGTGGTGCCGCTGTCGGCCCGCGACGGGGCGGCGCTGGCGGACTACCGCCTCCGGCTCGCCGACGCCCTCGACGCGCTGCCGGACGTCGGCCTCGACCAGGTCGCCTACACCTTGCAGGTCGGCCGGGAGGAACTGCCGCACCGGTTCGCCGTGGTGGCCGCCGACCGGACGCGACTCGTCGCCGCGCTGCGCGGCACGGACCAGGGCGGCGTGCACCTGGGCGACGGGACCGCCCGGCCGGGCGGTGACGCCTCGCCCGTCACTCCGGAGGAACTCGCCGTCGCGTGGTGCGCGGGCCGGTCCGTCGGCTGGGCCGGTCTGTGGTCCGCCGCCCCGGGCCGGATCCCGCTGCCCGGCCCCGGCTTCGCTCGGACCGCGTACTGGTACCCCCGCGCCGCCGCCCCCGCGGTGGTCCGGCCCGCGCCGGCCGGCGCCGAGCGGACGGCGGACGGACGGGTCCGGCTGGCGCCCGTACGCCGGTACGAGCCGGCGCGGCACCCCGCTCCGGCCGCGGCGCCGCAGGCCGCTCCCGCCGCCCCGGCGCGGCCGGCGGCTGCGGTCGCCCCCGCGCCGGGGACCGGCGTGACCCTGGCGGACCTGCGCGAACGGGTCGCCGGGACGCTGGGGCTGCCCGTGGCGGAGATCGGTGAGCAGGACTCGCTGACCGGGCTCGGCCTCGACTCGATCATGCGCGTCGAACTCGTCCGCTGGCTGCACGAGAGCCACGGCGTCACCGTGCCGACCAGCGAGCTCTACGAGCACGACACGCTGGCCGCCCTGGCCCGCCACCTCGAAACGGCCGCGGCCGCCGAACCGGAGACCGCCGCCACACCGGAGACCGCCACCCAACCGGACACCGCCGTCGAACCGGAAGCCTCTGCCCAGGATCCGGCCGCCGTGGTGCGCGGGGCCGTCGAGCGCGCCGTACGCACCGATCTGGGTCCGGACGGCAGGTTCACCGACGGGGCGCTCAGCTCCCTCGACATGGTGCGGGCGGTGCGGGCCCTGGAGACGGTGCTCGGCACCCTGCCCAAGACGCTCCTGTTCGACCAGCCCGACTGCACCGCCCTGGCCGCCCACCTCACCGAGCGCTTCGGCGCCGAGGCCGTGGCCCGGCTCGCCGACGTGACCGAGCCCGCGCCCGCCACCCCGGCGGCCGCCGCGCACGCCGAGCCCGCCGAGCCCACCGCCCCCGGCGGACCCGACGGACCCGGCGCCCTGATCGTGGCGCGCGCCGAACTGGCCGGTCACCCCGGCCTGCTCGACCTGGTCCGGGAGGTAGAGGAGCGCCACGGCATGGAGTCCGGCCTGGCCGGCCTGAGCATCGCGCCCCTGCTCTTCTTCCCGTCGACCCGCGACGCCTACCTGGCGATCGGCCGCACCGGTGACTCGGTGCTGGTGTGGCGCTACACCGGAGCGCCGGAGCGGTTCGCCGACGCGGCCGGCGAACTGCTGTCCCACTGCGCCGGGAACGGGCTCAAGCTCAACCTGCTGTCCACGGAGCCCCTCGCCGAGCTGACCGGCACGCCGATGCTGGCCACCGCGTTCGGTGTCGTGCAACGGCTGGAGGACCTGGCGTCGTTCACCCTCGCCGGCGGCCGCCGGAGCAAACTGCGCTACCTGGTGAAGAAGTTCGGCCGGCACGGCGACAACCGGGTCGAGGAGTACGTCAGCGGCTCGGACCCCGCCACCGACGCGGCGATCGCCGACCTCGTCGACCGCTGGTCGGAGGGCAAGGAGATGGTGAACGCCTACGTCGCCGAGGCCCGCGAACTGATCCGGGAGGGCCGGCTGCCCGACCGCAACCGGATCTTCCTGACCTACCGCGACGGGCGGCTGCTCAGCGCCATCGTGCTGGCCGCGCTGCCCGCCGAGAACGGCTACCTGCTCGACGTGGAGTTCTACCCGGGCGACATGCCGCTCGGCGGGCTGGAGTACGGGCTGGTCGAGATCATCGGACGGCTCGCCGCCGAGGGGGTCGACGTGCTCAGCTTCGGCGGCAGCTTCGGAGTCGAGGTGACCACCACCGCGAACCCGGCGCAGGACGTGCGGCAGGCGCTCGCCGAACTGCGCTCCGTCGGCATCTTCGACGAGGGCAACTACCGGTTCAAGAAGAAGTTCGGGCCCGTCGAGGTGCCGCTGTACCTGTGCCAGCCCGCCGCGGACCGCACCGACGCCCTCGACCTGATCATGATGATCGCCAACGCCCCCGAGTCCGGAGCGGCGGCCGGCACCCCCGCCGCCGCGACCCCGGCGACACCGGCCGCACCGGCCACACCCGCCACGCCGGCCGCGCCCGCGACCGGTCGTGAGGCGGTGCTGCTCCGCGCCGGGCACAACCCGGTGCTGCTCGACCACACGGAGGTGGAGTTCGACCTGCTCACCGACTCGTGGTTCGAGCGCACCGACTCCTTCGTGACCGACCGGATGGCCGCGCTGGCCACCCAGGTCGCGGATCCGGGCGGCGCCCCCGTCGCGCTCCCCGGCTGGCTGCCGCTGCCGCATGCGTCCTGGACCGCCTCCGGCCGCTCCGCCGAGCTGCGGCTGTGCCGGTCGTGGCCCGGCCGCCGGGGCGTGGTCCTGCACAACGACCTCTTCCCGACCTGGCAGTTCGCGCTCGCCGAGGCCGGCCTGCGGGCCGTGCGGATACCCCGCGAGGACGACGCCCCTACGGCCGACGCCCCCGCGACCGGCGACGGACGGCTCGCCGGGCTCGCGGCCCTGCTCGACGAGCACGGCGACGCGGTGTCGTTCGTCTGCCTGGAGCTGAGCACCAACGCCGCCGGCGGTCTCCCGCTGTCCCTCGCGGCGCTCCGCGCCACGGCCCGTACCCTGCGCGAACGCGGTGTGCCGCTGGTGCTCGACGCCACCCGGGTGGTGGACAACGCCCTGGCGGTCGCCGAGGCGCAGGACGCCGACCTGTGGCGGACCGTCCGCGATCTGCTGGACACCGCCGACGCGGTGACGGTGAGCCTGTCGAAGAACTTCGCCGTCGGCATGGGCGGGCTGGTCGCCACCCGCCTGGGCGACCTGGCCGAACGCCTCGCCGAGGACGAGGACGCCTACGGCCGTCAGCTCGGCCGCCAGCAACAGGCCGTCCTCGGCGCCGCGCTGGCGGACACCCCGCTGATCGGCGACCTGGTCCGGCGCCGCGCCGAACAGGTCCGCACCCTGCACCAGCGGCTCGTCAAGGCCGGTGCCCCGGTGTACGGAGGGCCGGGCGCCCACTGCGTCCTGCTCGACCCGCGCCGCGACGAGGCCTTCGCCGGCCTGACGCATCCCGCGCCGGCCCTGCTCGCCTGGCTCTACCGGGAGACCGGGGTGCGCGGCGCCCCGCACGTGGGCGACGACCCGGCGGGCCTGGTCCGCCTCGCGCTGCCGATCGGCCTGTCCGACCCGGACGCCCAGACGCTCGCCGACCGGCTCTGCGACTGCTTCGCCCACCGCACCGGTGTGGTGGACCTGCTGCCGACCGGACCGGCGGCCACGCCGATGGCCCTGGCCCGCGCCCGGTTCGAACCGGTGGAGCGGATCCCCGAGGACGTCCGGGCCGCGCTCGCCGAGGGCTACGAACGGGCCGGGGAGAACATGGCGGTGCTCACCGAGCACGTCCCGGCCGTCCGGCGCCATCTGATCGAGCTGGAGGACGCCACCGTGGAGGCCTTCGTCCACGGCACCGGCCCGACGCTGCTGCTGGCCCACCCGTTCAACATCGGGGCCGGCATGTTCGCCCGCCAGTTCGCCGACCTGGGCACGGACCACCGGCTCGTGGTCCTGCACCACCCCGGGGTGGGGGCCACCCGCACCGGCGGCGCCCTGTCCCTCGACCACATCGTCGACCTGTACACGGCCACCCTGACCCGGCTCGGCATCGACGGACCGGTCCACCTGGTCGGCGCGTCCTGGGGCGCCCTGGTCGCCGAGACCTTCGCCCTGCGCCACCCCGGCCGCAGCGCGTCCCTGACCACAGTCGGCGGCTCGTACCGGTACGCCAACCGGGTCGGCGAGGTGAACCGGCTGGAGGTCATCGTGGCCGAGGACATGGCCGCCGTGGCCGCCGCCACCGGCGACGGCGCGCGACTGCCGGGCCGCGCGGCGCAGCTGCTGCGCTGCGAGAGCATGGACGCCTACGTGGGCCTGTCGTACCTGGACCTGTTCGCCGGCGAACCGGACCTGCTGCGCCGGCTGCCGGAACTGACCGGCATGCCCACCGCGGTGATCCACGGCCGCCTGGACTCCGTGGTGCCCCTGGACACCGCCCACCGCCTGGCCGCCGCCCTGCCCGGCGCCCGGTACGAGGAGCTGGCGGACGCCGGCCACTTCCCCTGCGTGACCCACGCCGACGACGTCAGCCGAGTCCTGCGGGAGGTCGTCGCGGCGGCCACCGCCGACCGGCCCACCGAGGAGACAGCATGAGCAGCGGACCCGTCACGGTGGGCGTCGAGGCGCTCGACGTCTACGGCGGCAGCGCCTGGATCAGCGCCGACGACCTGGCCGAGGGCCGCGGCCTGGACCGGGCCAGGGTCAAGAACCTGATGCTGTCGGGCCGTTCGGTGGCACTGCCCTTCGAGGACCCGGTCACCCACGCGGTGAACGCCGCCAAGGGGCTCCTGGACGACCTGGACCCGGCCGTCCGCGACCGGATCGAGGTCGTGCTGGTGGCGACCGAGTCCGGCGTCGACTACAGCAAGTCGATCGCCTCGTACGTACACCGCCACCTCGAACTTCCCGAGCGGTGCCGGCTGCTGGAGGTCAAACAGGCCTGCTACGCGGCCACGGCGGCCCTGCAACTGGCCGCCGGATACCTCGCCTCCGGGGCCTCCCCGGGCGCCCGCGTCCTGCTGATCGCCACCGACGTGGGGCTCGCCGACGAGCGCGCCGAATACGCCGAACTGGCCACCGGCAGCGGCGCGGTGGCCCTGCTGCTCAGCGAACGGCCCGACGTCCTCGCGCTGGACCTGGGCGCCTTCGGCCTGCACAGCTTCGAGACGATGGACACCGCACGGCCCGGCCCGGACACCGAGTTCGCCGACGCCGACCTCTCGCTCGTGGCCTACCTGGAGTGCACCGTCCGCAGCTTCGCCGACTACTCCCGCCGCGTCGCCGACGTACGCCTCGACGAGACCTTCGACCACCTGGTCTTCCACACCCCGTTCGCCGGCATGGTGCGGGCCGCGCACCGGCGGGCCATGCGCGAGTTCACCGGACTCGACCCGGCCGCCACCGCCGCCGACTTCACCCGCCGGGTGGAACCGGGCCTGCGCTACCCGGCGCAGGTCGGCAACCTCTTCTCCGGCTCCCTCTACCTGGCGCTCGCCGGCCTGGTGGACGAACTGCCCGCCACGGCCCGCGAGTCCAGGGTGGGCCTCTTCTCGTACGGGTCGGGCTGCTCGTCGGAGTTCCTCAGCGGCACCCTGGGCGAAACGGCCCGTGACACCGTGGCCGCCCGGAAGATCGGCCCCCGGCTGGCCGCCCGCCGCCGCCTCGGCTTCGCCGAGTACCGCGAGCTGCTCCCGTACGGCCAGGCCTGCCTGCTGCCCCGCCGCCACCTCACCCTCGACCCGCACCCCGAGTGGCGGCCCGCCGCCGGGGGCCGCGGGCCCCTGCTCGCCCTGCGGGGCATCGACGACTACCACCGACGCTACGACTGGATCTGACCGGAAGGACAAGGGAGACACCATGGACCACACCGACGGGGTCGTGCTCGCCGCCATCCGCGCGCACGCGACCGCGATCCTGCCCGACCTCGCGCCCGCCGACATCGTGCCCGAGCGCACCCTCGCCGAACTCGGCCTCAACAGCGTGGACCGCAGCGAGGTCGTGACCAACGTGATGGACGACCTCGACGTACTCGTCCCGATCACCGAGTTTCGCCAGGCCATGCCGGTCGCCGAGCTGGTCGTCCTGTTCGAACGGTACCGGTGAAGCCGCCCGGCGCCCGGGTCGTGGTCACGGGCCTGGGCGCGCTCTCGCCGCTCGGGCCCGACGTGCCCCGGCTCGCCGACGCCCTGCGCGCGGGCCGCCCGGCCATCGCCGCCACCGGCCCCGGGGAGCCGGTCCCCTACCGGGCGGCCCTCCCGGACGCCGCGGTGGGCGAGGCCCTCACCGCGGCGGCGCTCCCGCCGGCGGCGACCCGCCGCACCTCCCGCCCGGCCCGCGCGGCCCTGGCCGTCGCGGGCCAGGCGTGGCGGGCGGCCGGGCTGCACCTGCGCGCCCCCGACCCGCGGCGGATCGCCGTGGTCGTCGCCGGGAACAACCTCAACGGCGCCCAGAGCGCCGCCGCGGCGGCCCGCCTGGCGAAGGACCCGATGCTGGTACCGCCCCGGCTGGCGCTCCAGTACCAGGACACCGACCAGGTGGCCACGCTCAGCGAGGCGTTCGGGATCCGGGGCGAGGGCCTGACCGTCGGCGGCGCCTCGGCCAGCGGCAACCTCGCCCTGATCCACGGCGCCCGGCTGGTCTCCTGGGGCGTCGCCGAGGTCTGCCTCGTCGTCGGCGCGCTCGCCGAGCCCGCCCCGGCCGAACTGCGCAGCTACCTGAACCTGGGCGCCATGGTGCCCACCGCGGGCAGCGGGCCGGGCGGCCCCTTCGACCGTTCCCACCGGGGCTTCGTCCACGGGCCCGCGGCGGCCGCGATGGTGCTGGAATCGGCCGAGTCGGCGGCGCACAGAGGAGCGGCGGCGCGGGCCGAACTCGCGGGCTGGGCCGCCGGACTCGATGCGAACAGTCAGCCCGACCCCACCGTCGAGGGCGAGGCGGAGGTCATGGCCCGGGCCCTCGCCGACGCCGGGATCAGCGCGGCCGAGGTGGACCTGATCGGCGCGCACGGCACCGGCTCCCCGCTGGGCGACCGCGTCGAGGCGGACGCCATCGCCCGCGTGTTCGGCGCCGCCGGCCCGTGGGTCAACACGGTCAAGGGACTGGCCGGACACGCCCTCACCGCCGCCGGTACCCTCTCCGCGGTGGCCGTCGTCCTCCAGCTGCGGGGCGGCTTCGTCCACCCGACGCCCTGGGTGCGCGACCCGATCGACGGCGCCCCGAGACTGGTCGGGGACACCGCCGTCACCACCCCGCTGCGCTGGGCGCTCTCCAACGCCTTCGGCTTCGGAGGGTTCAACTCCAGCCTGGTGTGGCGGGCCGCGCCGTGACGCGCCGCGCCGCGTCCAGCAGGGTGCGGCGCAGCGCCTCGGGCAGCCCCTTCAGGTAGAAGTGGTCCCCCGGGAAGACGTGCAGGCCGAACCCCCCGGTCGTGAGCTCGGCCCAGCGCGCCATCTGCGCCGGGCTGACCTCCGGGTCCGCGTCGCCGGTCAGCGCCGTCAGCGGGCCCGTCAGCGGCGGGGTCGCCGCCGGCCGGTAGGTCTCCACCAGGGTGAAGTCGGCCCGCAGGCACGGCAGGAACAGGTGCGCCAGGTCGGGCGAGTCCAGCACCGCCGACGGCGTGCCGCCGAGCCCCGCGACCACGTCCACGAGCTCCCGGTCGCCCAGCAGATGGCGTTCCCCCGTCACGCCCGGCATCCGCCGGCCCGAGACGATCGTCATCGCCGGCGCCGGGCGCAGCCGCTGTGCCACCTCGTAGGCGACCATGGCGCCCATGCTGTGCCCGAACAGCATGTACGGCCGGTCCAGGAGCGGCTCCAGCGCCGGGACGAGGTCCTCGACCAGGTCCGTCATCCTGGTGTACGGGGCCTCGTGGATCCGGCGTTCCCGCCCGGGCAGCAGCACCGGGACGACGTCGATCTCCGGCGCGAGCATCCGCCGCCAGGGCAGGAACAGGGCGCTCCCGCCGCCGGCGTGCGCGAAGCACAGCATCCGCAGGGGCGCCTGCGGATCGCGCGCCCCCGCCGTCCAGTTGGCCGCCGCCACCGTCATCGCGTTCCTCCCGCGTCGCGTACCACCAGGTGTCCGTACGAACCGCCCGATCCGACGGCGTTGACGATGGCCCGCCGCGGTTCGCCGGACGGCGCCCAGTCCAGCGCCTCCCGCGGTACCACCACGGTCCGGTTCGCCCAGTCCACCAGCGGGTTCGGCCGGTCGGAGAGCAGGGTCGGCGCGATCCTGCCGTGCCGCAGCTGGAGCAGCACCTTCATCAGCTGTGCCATTCCGGCCGCCGCCTCGGCGTGCCCGATGTTCGGCTTGAGCGTGCCCATCGGGACGGGCCGCCCGCCGCCCGCCAGTACCTCGGTGAAGGCCGCGATCTCCGCCGCGTCGGCCAGGCCCGCGCCCGCCGCCGCGCTCTCCACGTACGACACGCCCGCCGGGTCCAGCCCGGCCGCCGACAGCATCCGGTTCAGCGAGGACACCAGCGGCGCCGGCCCCGGCGCCCCGAACCGGCCGCCGCCGCCCGCGTGCGCGCTCCACGACGTCTCCAGCACACCGTGCACCCGGTCGCCGTCGCGCGCGGCCGCACCGGCGCGCCGCAGCAGCACCGCGCCGACCGCCTCGCCCGGACACCAGCCCGGCGCGACCTCGTCGTACGCCCCGCGCGGCAGGCCGTCCGGCGCTGCGCTGAGCAGCCCGAGCCCGTCCAGCAGCCCCAGGTGGCGGCGGTGGGCGACCAGGTTGACCCCGGCGACCACCGCGCTGTCGCACTCCCCGGCGCGCAGCGACTCGACCGCCAGGTGCAGCGCGGTCAGCGAGGACGAGCAGGAGGTGTCCACGGCCAGGCTCGGACCCTGCCAGCCGAAGGCGTGGGAGAGCCGGTGGGGCACGCTCGCCCTGCCGTCCACCACCTCCACCGGCTCGCCGCGCTCCCAGGCGTCCCCGGCCGCCGCGAGGTGGTCGTCCCACATCGACGCCACGAACACGCCGACCCGCCCGCCGTCCTCGGTCAGCGACCGGGGCGTGTGCCCGGCCTGCTCCAGGCACTGCCAGACCGTCGGCAGCAACAAGCGCAGCTGCGGGTCCAGGGCGGCCGCCTCGGCGGGCGAGATCCGCAGGGGCCGCAGGTCCACCGGGCCCAGGGCGTCCAGGAACCCGCCCACCACGGGCCGCCCGGTCCAGCCGAGCGCCGCCGCGCGGGCGGCCGGCAGCGGGGCGAGGGCCGAGCGGCCCTCGGCCAGCATCCGCCACAGCGCGTCCGGCCCGGCGGCTCCGGGGAACCGCCCCGCCATCCCGACGACGGCGACCTCCTCCGGACGCCGCGCCGAGGCGGCCGCGGGCGCCGACCACAGCGGCTCCACCGGTCCGTTGTCGTCCGACGCGTCCAGCGGAGCGCACAGGAAGCCGAGCTGGAACGTGTGGGACGGTCCCAGCGCGAACGCCTCGGCGAGATCGCCCTGCCGCAGGTCGCCCACCGGACACAGGGCGACACCGGCCGGCACCTGCTGCTGCATCAGCAGCTGCGCCATGTGCCCGCTCTCCAGGGCGAGGTACCGCGACGCCTGCGCCCCGTACAGCGGTTCGATGCCCCGCTCCTCGCCGACCAGGTAGATCTCGGCGGCGGCGTGCGCGGCGAAGGGCCGGTTGTAGAAGACGTGCGCGTTGACCGGTACGACCGCGCCGGCGCCGACCGGCTCCAGCGCGTGCTCGCGGGGCCGGTAGTAGTACGCGCCTTCGGCCAGCCCGTCCACCGCCTCGCCGCGCACCAGCACGTACACCTGGACGGCGTAGGTGTCCCCGGCGGAGGCGTAGAGCGCGCCCGCCGTCCTGTCCTCGCCCGTCCGGGCCAGCACCCGCAGCAGCTCGCCGAGCCGCGCCGCGCCCAGCCGCCGGCCGGCGACCGGGCGGCGGCTGGCACGCCAGCGCCGCTGACCCTCGGTCGGCCGCTCGCCCGCCAGCGGCAGCCGCGCGGAGTGCTCCGCCGCGGGCCGCTGGCCGAAGTCGCCCTCCTTGAAGCGTGCCCGCTCGTCGGCCGCGAAGAAGTCCACCCGCGCCGGCGCCGTCCGCTCCACCACCGGCTCCACCACCGGCTCCGGCGCCCGGACGGGCTCCGGCTCCGGCACCTGGACGGGGTCCGGCACGGGTGCCGCCGCCTCCGACGCCCCCGGCCCCGCCAGGTGCGCGGCGATCGCGGCGACCGTCGGATCGGCCAGCAGCACCGACACCGCGACCTCGCGCCCGTACCGCTCCAGCAGGATCCGGCTGGCCCGCACCATGGTGAAGGAGGTGGCCCCCAGCTCCCACAGATCCGTGTGCGGATCCACCGGAGGCAGGTCCAGGAGCTCCCCGAACAGCGCGGCGATCGGCTCGACGTCGCCGACGGCCGGCGCCGGCGCGGCCGTCACCGGCCACGGCAGGGCGTCGCGGTCCAGCTTGCCGTTCGCGGTGGCGGGCCACCGCGCGACGAACCCCACCGCACTGGGCACCATGTAGTCGGGCAGCGCCGCCGCCGCGTGCGCCCGCAGCGCCTCCGCGGCCGGCGGCGCTCCGTCCGGGAGCACGTACGCCACCAGCCGGTCCTCCCCGGAGCCACCGGACCGCAGCAGCACCACCACGTCCCCGACCCCGGGGTACGTCCGCAACCGGTGCTCGATCTCCTGGAGTTCCACCCGGAACCCGCGCACCTTCACCTGCCCGTCGCGCCGGCCGAGGAAGTGCAGCAGGCCGTCCGGCGCGTAGCGGGCCCGGTCGCCCGTGCTGTACATCCGGGTCTCCGGGAGACCGGGGAACTCCCCGGTCACGAACCGCTCGGCGGTCAGCTCGGGCTGCCGGTAGTACCCGTCGGCCAGACACGCGCCGGCGATGTACAAGTCACCCTCCTCGCCCACCGGCACCGGACGCCGCTCCGCGTCCAGGACGTAATAGCGGCAGTTGTCCAGCGGCCGCCCGTACGGGACGCTGCGCCAGCCGGGATCGACCCGGTCCACCACGAAGTAGTTGGACCAGACCGCCGCCTCGGTCGCCCCGCCGAGACTCACCAGCGTGGCCCCGGGGAGCGCCTCCCGCAGCCGGTCGGGCAGCCACAGCGGCGTGTAGTCACCGCTGAGGAACACCAGCCGCAGGCTCTCGCCGCCGGGCAGGGCCGATCCGGCGGGGAACTCCGGCGCCAGGTTCGCCAGCGTGGTCGGGGCCGAGTTCCAGAAGGTCACCGGCTCCTCGCGCAGCACCCGCGACAGCAGCCGGGGGTCGCGCTGCTGCTCCTCGTCGGCCACGTACAGGGCCGCGCCCAGGCTCAGCAGCCCCAGGATGTCGAAGACCGACAGGTCGAAGCCCAGCGAGGTGACCGAGAGGCCGAGGTCACCGGGCCCCAGGGCGAAGGTGCGGCGGGCCCACTCGAACAGGTTGAGCAGCGGGCGGTGGGCCATGCTCACGCCCTTGGGCCGTCCGGTGCTGCCCGACGTGAAGATCACGTACGCCAGGTCGTCCACGCCGTTCACCGGCTCCGGGGCCCGCTCCTCCCGGCGGTGCGGCCGCGCGAGCACCGCGTCCAGGTCGACCGCCCGTACGCCGGTCACCGAGGCCGCCCACGGGCACGCCGAGTCGTGCAGCAGGAACGCGGCGGCCGCGTCGGTGAGCAACACCTGGGCGCGGTCCCGGGGCAGGGACGGCAGCACCGGCAGATAGGCGCCCCCCGCCTTGAGGATCCCGAGCACCGCGACCACCATGTCGGGGCCGCGCCGCACCGACACCCCGACCATGTCGCCGCGCCCCACCCCCGCCTCGCGCAGGGTCCAGGCCAGCCGGTTGGCGCGCAGGTCCAGCTCCTCGTACGTCAGGGCGCCACCGGCCCAGCGCACCGCCACGTCGGCCGGGCGGACGCGCACCTGGTCCTCGATCAGCACCTGCACCGGCAGCTCGGCGGGGAACGGGCGCGCAGTGTCGTTCCAGCGCGCCGCCGGGACCGCCGGATCCGCCACCGGCGCCCCCGTGAGCTCCGCCAGCCCGGCGAGGTCGGCGGCGAAGCGGGCGAAGGCCTCGTCGAGCAGCCCCTCGGGCAGCCGCTGCGGCAGCGCGTCCCAGGCGAACTCCAGTACGTCACCGTCCTGGACGGCCACGCAGTCCAGGGCCACGCCCGGAGTGCTCGACAGCCAGCCGGCGGCGCTCACCCCGTCGGGCAGCGGGTGCGCGTCCAGGTCGAACACGCTGGTGTACACCACCGGCATGCCGGAGCCCGCGCGCCGCGATCTGCGCAGCTCTGCCAGCCCGCTCGCGGCGTCGGCCGCCCGGTCCGCGGCGAGCACCGCGTCGTAGCGTCGGGCCAGGTCCAGCAGCGGAGCGCCCTCCGCCGAGGCCGTCACCCAGCTCAGCGCGGTCAGTTCGGCCGGCCGGGCCACGTCCGAGCCGTCCGTCCAGCGGACCACGGGGACGGCGAACACGTCACCCAGCCCGGGGGAGAGGGCGCGGGCGTACGCGGCGAGCAGCAGGGCGTCGGGCGAACAGCCGTGCGCCGCGGCGCCGGTCACCACCGCGCGCCAGCCCGGCACCGTGCCGCGCAGCCGGGTCCGGGCCCCGTCGTCCGGGGCCTCGGCCAGGCGGGGCCCCGGCGGCAGTCCGGCCACCCGCCGCCGCCAGTGCTCGCGCGCCGCGCCGGCGTCCAGCGACGCGGGCCTCGCCGGGGACGCGCCGGTGTCGGGGCCGGTACCGCCGGCTCGGACGCCGTTGCCGTCGCCGGCGCCCTCGCCGACGATCCCACCGTCGTCGTACGTGTCGCCGCCCTCCGCGTACAGCCGCATCAGCTCCCGCCCGACCAGGTGGATGCTCCGCGCGTCGATCAGCGCGAGGTCCACCGACAGGAACACCACGTCCGCGCCGTCCTCGCCGCGGCCCACCCGTACCGCCAGGTGGCCCGCGCCGGGGGCGTACGGCTCCCGCAGCAGCTCCGTCCGGGTCAGCGCGGTCAGTTCGAGCTCCCGCACGGCCGGTGGCACCGGCGCCGCGGGCACCCGGACGCCGTGCTCGGCGTCGACCCGCGCGGCCAGCACCGGATGCCGGTCCACCAGGCGCTCCAGCGCCTTCTCCAGGCGGGCGAGGTCCAGGTCCGCGACCTCGTGGCCCAGCAGGACCCGGCAGCCGCCCGCGCCCTCGGGGCCGTCGGGGCCCAGCTCCCGCGCGACCAGGTACGCCTGCTGCAGATCGTTGAGCGGCACGTCCGCGGCGCCGCCGGCCGCCTCCGGCGCCGCCGCAGCCGGGCGGGGCACCCGGGCCAACGCCCGCAGCCGCCCGGTGTACGCGTCGAGCAGGGCCTGCGCGCCGGGCGCCGCGAAGGCGTCCTCGACCACGTCCCAGCGGTAGTGCAGGGCGCCGTCCGCCTCCCACACCTGGTGGTCCAGCGCCACCCCGGAGGTCCGGCCGACCGCGTACCGCACGGCCGTGGCGAAGCCGCCCACCGGCTGCTCCTCGCCGAGCATGGCGGTGAACACCACCGGCAGGTCCGGCACGTTACCCCGGCGCTGCCGCAGCGCGGCGACGCCGGGCACCGTCGCGTGTTCCAGGTCCTCGGCGAGCAGCCGGTGCACCGCGCTCGGGTCCGGGTCCGACACGGGGAAGACCAGGGTGGAGGTGAAGGTTCCGACGGTGTCCTCGGCGCCCCGCATCCGCGCCCGGTCGCTCGTGGTCAGGACGAGGGTGAACGGCAGCCCGGCCCCCGCCCCGGCGAGGGCCGCCGCGAACTCGGCCAGCAGCAGCGCGGTCGCGGTCACCCCCCGGCGGGCCGCCTGCGCGCGCACGGCCGCCCAGGCGACCGGGTCGAGGGATCCCGTCAGCGGCCGCCGGTCCGGCCCGCCGCCCACGTCGCCCGGCTCCCGCGCGGGCGTGCGCACGATGCCGGGCCCCGGCGGCAGGGCGGCCAGCCGTTGCTCCCAGTACCGCAGGTCGGCGGCGTACCGCTCGCCGGTGGCCTCCCGCGCCACGGCGCCCGCGAAGCCGGCGAAGGGGGCGGGCGCCGGCTCGGCCGCCAGCACGGCCGGCGACCCGTCGTAGGCGCGCCACCAGTCCCGCAGCAGCACCTGAAGGCTCCGGCCGTCGCAGACCAGCCCGTCGACGGCCAGGTGGACCAGGGAGCCGCCGCCGCTCAGGGCGGTCGCCTCCACCTCGTACAGCGGCCCGTCCCCGGCGGTGTAGCGGCGGCGGGAGAGCCGGGCGCGGACCTCGGCCGGGTCGTGACCGGCGGGGTGCGCGGGGATCGGCAGGTCCCGCGCGGGCCGCGGCCGCAGCGCGCCGCCCGCGGTGAGCTCGCAGTCCAGCATCGGGTGCCGTCGGCGCACGGCCAGCCAGGCGCGCCGCAGCCGGGCGACGTCCAGGCCGGCCACCGCGAACTCCCGGTAGTGGTGGCAGCCCACCGCGTCCGCCACCAGCCCGTCCTCCTTGCCCACCAGGTACGCCTGCTGGAGCGGCGTGGGGGAGAACGGCGCATCGTCCGCCCCGGCCCCGGCGTCCCCGGGGTCCCCGGACGGGGCGGTCAGCCGCCGTCCGGCCGTCGCCGTCTCCCGTACCTCGGCGGCCAGTTCGGCGAGAGCGGCCGTGGTGAGCCCCTCGCGGAGCCGGGCCAGCGGCACGGGGGCGCCGATCCGGTCCTCCAGCGCCAGCGCGAGGCGCACCACCGTCATCGAGTCGGCCCCGGCGGGCAGCACCGGTTCGTCCGGCGCGGGCAGCCGCCCGTCGAACGACTCGCTCAGCGCCGCGACGACCTCGTCGAGGGGAGGCCGCCCGGCGCCCTCCGTCCGCCGCGTCACCAGGTCCAGCTTCCGAGCCGGCCGTGCCGCGTTTCGAGGTCTTCCTTGCTCATCCGGGACGCCCGCGCGGTGATCGCCGACGCCCGCCGCAGCTCCTGCTCGAAGCGGGTGCGGAAGCGTTCGTCGTCGGGCAGCCCGACCTCGTCGGCGGCGGCCAGCATCAGCTCCACGAACCGGTCCCGCTGCTCGTCGGTGATGCGCAGGTCCGCGTGCATCCGCTTGACGTGCTCGAACCCGCCGATCTCGTCCGTGAACGCGGTGCCCGACCCGAAGACCTCGACGAAGTAGGCGGTCAGGTGACGCACGTGCGTGTCACCGGTGTAGCGGAACATCCGCCCGATCAACGGGTCGGCCACCGCGGCCCGGTGGAACGCCTCTGCCAGGCGCCCCAGGGGGCCCTCGCCACCGACGTGCTCGTACATCGTCACCGCGACCTCCGGGGTCGTGCGCGCCTTCGGGAAGGGAAACCGCCCCGACCATAGGCGCGCCGATCACGGGCGCCCGCTCACGTTTGAGCGTCTCGCGCCGCGCGCCTGTGCCAACCTCGGTCCGTCCCGCGGAGGTTGCGGATCTTGACCCGTCCGAGCAGGAAATGAGGTCGCAGTGGCTGACCAGCTCCCCACTTACCCGATCACCGAGCGCACCTGTCCCTACGACCCGCCCGCCGGTCTGCTGGAGTTGCAGAGCCAGGCACCGCTGGTCCGCGTACAGCTGCCCACCGGCCCGGCGTGGCTGGTGACCGGCTACGACGCGGCGCGAGCCCTGCTCGACGACCCGCGGATGAGCTCGGACATGGGCCGCGAGGGCTTCCCGACGCTGTACAAGCAGAAGATGCGCCCCGTGCTCAAGGGCTCCTTCATGCGCATGGACGGCGACGACCACGCCTTCTACCGCACCATGCTCGCCGGGGAGTTCTCGGTCAAACGCGTCGCGGCGATGCGCCCCGAGATCGAGGAGGCGTGCGACCAGCTCCTGGACGAGATGGTCCGCAAGGGGCCGCCGACCAACCTGCACGAGGCGTACGGGATCCCGGTCTCCTCCCGCTCGATCTGCCGGCTCCTCGGAGTGCCCTACGAGGACTCGGAGTTCTTCACCACGCACCTGGAGGCGCTGTTCGATCCGCACCGGGCCGGCGCGCCCGAGCGGATCGCGGCGAGCAAGGCCGCGCTCAGCGGGTACCTCGACGAACTCGTCACCCGCAAGCAGAAGGACCCGGGCGACGACATGATCAGCCGGCTCGTCGCCGACTACCTGGTACCGGGCAAGGTCGAGCGGCCCGAACTCCTGCTCACCTCCTACCTGTTGCTCGCGGCGGGCCACGAGACCACCGCCAACATGATCACCACCGGGACCGCGGCGCTGCTGATGCACCCCGAGCAGCTGACCGCCGTACGGGACGAGCCGCAGCTGCTGCGCGGCGCCGTCGAGGAGCTCCTGCGCTACCTGAGCATCTTCCAGTTCGGCATCACCCGCATCGCCGTCGAGGACGTCACCTTCGGGGACCAGACCGTCGCCGCGGGCGAGGGCATCATCGTCTCCCCGCTGCTGGGCAACCGCGACCAGGACGTCTACGGAGACCCGCACACCCTCGACGTGCGCCGCCGCAGCCGCCCGCACCTGAGCTTCGGGCACGGCCCGCACCTGTGCGTCGGCCACACCCTGGCCCGCATCGAACTCCAGATCGCCTTCGAGCGGCTCCTGGCGCGCCTGCCCGACCTGAGCCTCGCCGTGCCCGCCTCCGAGGTGCCCTTCCGTACCGAGACCCTCGTCTTCGGCACCGTCGACCTGCCGGTCACCTGGGGCGGGCGCACCGCCGGGGCCTCCGCGTGAGCCCCGCCGCCGAGCCCGGCCGGCTGCTGCGGGTGGACCATGCCGCCTGCTGCCGCTCCGGCGCCTGCTCGCTGGTCGCGCCGGACCTCTTCGACCAGGGCGACGACGGCAAGGTGCTGCTCAAGACCGCCCGGCCGCCCGCCCACCTGTGGGAGGCGGCGGAAGAGGCCGCCGACTACTGCCCTGTCTCGGCCATCGAGCTGGAGACGCTGCCCGAGTGACCCGGCCGCCCGGCGGCACCCGGCGACAGGAACTCGACGTCGATCGCGAGGAACGCACATGGACCCGCTCAGCAAGGCCGTGCTCAACGGCGCACCCCCCGACGAGATAGAACGGCTCCCGCTGCCCGACGAGTTCCTCGCCGGGCACCTGAGGGCCACCGACGCCGACGCATCCGCCGGCACGGGCGTCAAGGACGTACGGAACACCTTGCACGTGGGCCCCGTGCCGATGCCCGAGCCCGCCCCGGACGAGGTCGTCGTCGCCGTGATGGCCAGCTCCATCAACTACAACACGGTGTGGTCGGCGATGTTCGAGCCGATCTCCACCTTCACGGCCCTGCGCCGCTTCGCCAAGCAGGGCGGCTACGCCGCCCGGCACGACCTGCCGTACCAGGTGGTCGGCTCCGACGCGGCCGGCGTCGTGGTCCGCACCGGCGCGGGCGTACGCCACTGGCGGGCCGGGGACCACGTGGTGGTCAGCCCCGCCTACGTCGACGACCAGGACCCCGGCTCGCACGACGACGGCATGATGGGCGAGAACCTGCGCGCCTGGGGGTACGAGACCAACTTCGGCGGCCTCGCCCACTACACCGTGGTGCGCGCCAGCCAGCTCGTCGCCAAGCCCCCGCACCTCACCTGGGAGGAGGCGGCCACGGTCACGCTGTGCGCGGGCACGGCGTACCGGATGCTGGTCAGCGACCACGGAGCCCGGATGAAGCAGGGCGACGTCGTCCTGATCTGGGGCGCCACCGGCGGCCTGGGCGCCTACGCGATGCAGATGGTCCGCAACGGCGGCGGCATCGCCGTGGGCGTCGTCAGCTCCGCCGCCAAGGCCGAGTTCCTGCGCGCCCAGGGCTGCGACCTGGTCATCGACCGCCGGGACCTCGGCATGGGGGACGACGCCGACCCCGCCGCCGACGCCGCGGAACTGGGCCGCAGGCTCCGCCGGGCCGTCGTCGCCGAGATCGGGGAGGCCCCCCGCATCGCCTTCGACTACGTCGGCCGGGCCACCTTCGGCACCTCGGTGCACGTCGTACGGCGCGGCGGCACCGTGATCACCTGCGGATCCAGCACGGGGTACCAGCACACCTACGACAACCGGTACCTGTGGATGAACCTCAAGCGGGTCATCGGCAGCCACATCGCCAACCTCCAGGAGCAGACGGAGTGCCTCCGGCTGTTCAACCAGGGCCGGATCGTGCCCGTCCTCACCCGGGTCTTCCCGCTGGAGGAGGTCGCCGACGCCGCCCGGCTCGTCCAGGAGAACCGGCACGTCGGCAAGGTCGCCGTCCGCTGCCTGGCCCCCCAGGACGGGCTGGGCGTGACCGACCCGGCCGCCCGCGCGCGCATCGGCGAGGACCGCCTCACCGCCTGGCGCCGCGTTCCCGCGCCCGCCCCCACCGGGGCCGGCCGATGAGCGCCCGGGGCATCGTCGGCACCGGCTCCTACCTGCCCGAGCGGGAGGTGAGCAACAAGGAGGTCGCCGAGTGGTGCGGCATCACCGCCGAATGGATCGAGGAGCGCACCGAGATCCTCACCCGGCGGTACGCGGCGCCCGACGAGGCCACCTCCGACCTCGCCGCGCACGCCCTCACCTCGGCCCTGCGGTCGGCGGGCATCACCGCGGACCGGCTCGACTACCTCATCGTGTCGACCTCCACCGGCGACTCGCCCCAGCCGCCCACCGCGAACCTGGTGCAGCACGCCGTCGGCGCGACCGGCGCCGCCTGCTTCGACGTCAACGTGGTGTGCAGCGGCTTCGTGTTCGGCCTCGAAATGGCGCACCGGCTGCTCGCCGCCCGCCCCGACGGCTACGCCGCCGTCATCGGCGCCGACGTCTACTCCCGCATCCTCGACCACGCCGACCACCGCACCACCGTGCTCCTCGGCGACGGCGCGGGCGCCGCGATCGTCGGCCCCGTCCGCGACGGACACGGCTACCTCGGCGCCGAGCTGGCCAGCCGGGGCGACGCGCACCGACTGATCCGCGTCGAGGCGGGCGGCAGCCGGATCCCCACCACCCCGCAGACGCTGGCCGACGGCGGCCACTACTTCCGCATGGAGGGCCGCGGTGTCCGCGACTTCGTCATGGACCACGTACCGCCCGTCCTGGACCGCCTGCTGCGCGGCGCCGGGCTCACGGCCGCCGACGTCGACCACTTCGTACCGCACCAGCCCAACGGGGTACTGCTGCGGCGCCTGGTCGACAAGATCGGGATGTCCCACGCCCACACCCACCGCACGCTGGAGAAATACGGGAACGTGGGCAGCGCCTCGGTTCCGGTAGCCCTCGACGACGGCTGCCGCTCGGGACTCATCCGCGACGGAGACCTCGTCGTCATGGCCGGCTTCGGCGGCGGAATGTCGGTCGGGGCCACCCTGATGCGCTGGCAGGAGCGGTCATGACCCGGGCAGACATGACGCGGGAGAGTCCCTCCCGGGTGGGAGTGGTCGGCTGCGGCGTGATGGGCGCGGGCATCGCCGACATCGCCGCCAGGGCCGGACTCGACGTCCGCGTGGTCGTCTCCCGCGCCACCGCCGTCGAGCCCGCCCTCGACCGGATCCGCGGCTCGCTCGGCCGCTGCGTCCGCAAGGGCAGGCTCACCGAGGAACAACAGGACCGGGCCCTCGGCCGCATCGAGGTGACCGCCGACCTCGAACGGCTCGCCGACCGCGAGTTCGTGATCGAGGCGGTCCCGGAGGACGAGGCGCTCAAGACGGACCTGTTCACCCGGATCGACGGCATCCTCAAGGACGACGGCGCCGTCCTGGCCACCAACACCTCCTCCCTCCCGATCAGCCGGCTCGCCCGCGCCACGCACCACCCGGAACGCGTCATCGGCGTGCACTTCTTCAGCCCGGTCCCGGTGATGTCCCTGGTCGAACTGGTCAGCGCACTGCCCACCTCCGAGCAGACCCGCACCCGCACCACCGCGCTGCTGACCGGCCCGCTCGGCAAGACCGTCATCGACGCCCCCGACCGGGCGGGCTTCATGGTCAACGCGCTGCTCATCCCGTACCTCCTCGGCGCGATGCGCATGCTGGAATCGGGCCGGGTGAGCGCCGAGGCCGTCGACCAGGGCATGACCCTGGGCTGCGGACACCCGGTGGGACCGCTGCGCCTCGCCGACCTCATCGGGCTCGACGTCGTCAAGGCGGTGGCCGACGCCCTGCACCGCGAGTTCGCCGAGCCGCAGTACCTGGCGCCGCCGGCGCTGCTGCGCCTGGTGGAGTCCGGCATGCTCGGAAAGAAGAGCGGGCGCGGCTTCCACTCCTACGCGCGCTGAACCGCGCGAGCCGCCCCCTCGCCGGGCTCCGTCAGCCCCGCCACCGGCGACGGCCCGCGGGCTCGCCGTTCGTCGGCGGGTACCCGGGCCTCGCCGGTACCGACGGGGCCGCCGGCTGTGCGGGCGCGGCGGGCGGCGGCTCGGGCAGCGGCGGGAGGGCCGGCTCGTACAGCCAGGCCGAGAACAGCTCGTCCACCGGCTCGGCCGCGTAGCGGGCCACGTGGGCGGTGAAGGCGGCGGTGGTCACCACGCCGCCCCGGTGCACGGTCGCCCAGTCGCGCAGCATGCGGAAGAACGCGGCGTCGCCGAGCGCGCAGCGGACCGCGTGCACGGTGAGGCCCCCGCGCTGGTACAGCCGGTCGTCGAACATCAGCTTGCGGCCCGGGTCGGCCAGCGTGAGGTCCTGCGGCTGCAACACCAGCAGCCGGTGTGCGACGCCCGCCCGCTCGTGCGCGGTCCGGCTGCCCGAGCGCTCCGACCAGAGCCACTCGGCGTACTTCGCGAGGCCCTCGTTCAGCCAGATGTGCCGCCAGTCGGCGATGGTCACGCTGTTGCCGAACCACTGGTGCGCGAGCTCGTGCGCGATGAGGCGCTCGGAACCCCGCACCCCGTCCACGTGGTTGGCGCCGAACAGGGAGAGGCCCTGGGCCTCCACCGGGACGTCGAGTTCCTCGTCGGCGACGACCACCGCGTACTCGCCGAACGGGTAGGGCCCGAACAGCTCCTCGAACAGCCGCATCATGGCGGGCTGCCGTGCGAAGTCGCGGGAGAACCGCGCCAGCAGGTGCGCCGGCACGTGGGCGCTCTGCGGAACCCCGCCGAGCCCCGGTTCGCCGAGCAGCACCGTCTGGTACATGCCGATGGACAGCCCGACCAGGTAGCTGGAGGTGGGCGCGGACTGCTCGTACACCCAGGTCGTCGTGCTGGCCCGGGTCGTGCGGGTGAGCAGCCTGCCGCCGGCCACCACCGTGTAGGCGGACGGCGTGTTGATCGAGATCTGGTACGAGGCCTTGTCGGCGGGCCGGTCGTTGCAGGGGTACCAGGAGGGGGCGCCGACGGGCTGGCTGGCCACCAGCGCGCCGTCGGTCAGCTCCTCCCAGCCGATGCCGCCCCAGGGGCTGCGCACCGGTTTGGGATTGCCCGCCCAGTGCACCTCCACCGTGAAGGCGGCGCCGGCGGCCGGCGGCTTGGCCGGCCGGATCCGGAGCTTTCCGCCCCGGTGGGCGTAGTGCGCGACCCGGCCGTTCACCAGAACCCGGCCTATTTTGAACTCGGCCAGGTTCAGGTGGAACTCGGCGAGCGGCGCCCGGCCGGCGATCGCGCTGAGCCGGGCGGTCCCCGCCAGCCGGTTGGGGCCGGGCCGGTACTCCAGAGCGAGTTCGTACCGGTGCACGCGGTAACGGGGATCACCGTTGGCCGGAAAGTACGGGTCCGATGCCGCTGTCTTCTGGCCGTTCATTGCCGCTTCCGCTCCCTGCGCCGTGCTCGGTCCCGTTCGGGCCCGCTCAGGTCCGCCATGCCTCGATCGGATTGCCCAGCCAACGGGTGTCGGCGGGGACGGATTCCCCGGCCATCACGAGCGAGGCGGGCCCCAGCGTGCTGTGGGCACCGACCGTACTTCCTGGCAGGACGATTCCGCCCGGACCCAGGGTGGCGCCCTCGCGGAGGACCACAGTATCCGTCCTCAAGATCCGGTCGTGGAAGAGGTGCGTCTGCAACACACAGCCCCGGTTCACGGTCACCGCGTCGCCCAGCGCCACCAGGTCCGTCTCCGGAAGCCAGTAGCTCTCGCACCACACGCCCCGGCCGATCCGGGCCCCCAGCCCGCGCAGCCACAGCGCCAGCACCGGCGTGCCGGGAACGGATCCGACCAGCCACGGCACGGCCAGGACCTCGACGAAGGTGTCGGCCAGCTCGTTGCGCCACACGAAGCCGCTCCACAGCGGATGCTCGCCCGCCCGGTGCCGGCCCACCAGCAGCCACTTCGAGGCCATCGCGACCCCGCAGGCGGCCGCCCCGGCGGCGAGCAGGACCACCCCGGACAGCAGCGCGGCTCCCCACACGCCGGGCCCGCCGCTCGGCGTGGCCAGCGCGCAGAGCGCCGCCAGGGCCAGCACGGCCAGAGCGGCCGAGCAGAACACCGGGACGAGCCGGCACAGCTCCACCAGGCCGCGCGCCCACAGCAGCCGCGCGGGCGGATCGTAGGTCCGGCTCTGGTCGTCGGAGGCGGCGGACCGCGGCAGCTTGACCGGCGGCAGGCCCAGGTACGAGCTGTTCTTCTTGGCCTTCTTCGGAGTCGCCGACAGCACGCCGACCAGCCCGCCGTCCGGCACGTTGCGGCCCGGCGCGGTCATGCCGGAGTTGCCGAGGAACGCCCGGCGGCCGATCTCGGAACGGCCGATCCGCATCCAGCCGCCGCCCAGCTCGTACGGGGCGGTGAGGGTGTCGTCGGCGAGGAACGCGCCCTCGCCCACGGTGGTGAGGCTGGGCAGCGCCAGAACGGTGGACACCTCCGCGCCGCGGCCGATCTTCATGCCGAGCAGCCGCAGCCACACCGGGGTGATCAGCCCCGCGTACAGCGGGAAGAGCGTCTCCCGCGACAGGTCCATCAGCTGGGTGACCGTCCAGGCCTGCCAGCCGACCCGGCTGTGCGTCGGATGCGTACCGCTGTGCAGCCCGAGGCTCAGCAGACGTACGGCGACCAGCAGCAGTAGTGCGTACGCGAAACCGAAGGCGAGCGCCCCGGGCACCACGGCGAGCAGCGCCCCGCGCAGCGCCTCGGCGAAGGCGGCGTCGGCGGGCACGAACCGGCTCAGCACGAGCAGCGCGGGCACGGTGGCGAGCACGGGCAGCGCCGTGAGGCCGAGGCCGGCCGCCCCGTACGCGGCCCGCCAGGGCAGCCCGCGCGGCGGCCGCTCCGTGGGCCAGTTGCGCTTGGCCTTGCCGAGCTTGACGGCGGGCGCCCCGCCCCAGCGCTGCCCGGTCGGGATCTGCCCGACCACGGCGGAACCGGGCGCCACCTCTGCCCGCTTGCCGACCCGCGCACCGGGGAAGAGCATGCTCCGGGTGCCGACCACGGCGCCCGCGCCGACCCGCACCGGGCCGATCTCCAGCCGGTCCCCGTCCAGCCAGTGCCCGCACAGGTCCACCTCGGACTCCACGGCGCAGCCGCGGCCGAGCCTCAGCATGCCCGTCACGGGGGGCAGCGAGTGCAGGTCCACCTCGGAACCGACCTTGGCGCCGAGCGCCCGCGCGTACCGCTCCAGCCAGGAGCCCGTCAGGGACGTCGCGCCCGCGTACTCGGCCAGCCGCTCCGCCGTCCACAGCCGCAGGTGCACGCTCCCGCCGCGCGGGTAGCGGCCCGCCCTCACCCCGCGCAGCAGCAGCCGAGCGCCGCCGGCCGCGATCGCGAGCCGGCCCGGCGGGCTGAAGAACAGCGCCGCGCCGGCGGCGACCAGCCACCACGAGGCGGTCGGCGCCCACGGGTACGGCCCGAACCGGTGCAGTACGTTGCCCAGCGCCAGCAGCGCCACCGACCAGCGCAGCCCCACCAGGGTGAACAGCGGGACCAGCAGGAGCGTCTGCGCCAGCTGCGTGCGCCGCGGTACGGGCGCGACGACCCGGGCCGCGTCGTCGTCCCGGACGGACTTCTCCAGCCGCCGGGCCAGCTTGCGCAGCACGGGCTGCTGGTAGATGTCGAGGACGGCCGCCCGGGGGTAGCGGGTGCGCAGCCGCGTGGTGAGCCGGGCGGCGGCCAGACTGTTGCCGCCTATGGCGAAGAAGTCGTCGGCGGCGCCGGTGACGGCCACCCCCAGGGTCTCGCTCCACTGCTCGGCGAGCCAGGCCTCGGTGCCGTACAGCTGCTCGGTGGGGCCGGTGGTCTCCGCTTCGGGCAGCGGCCAGGGCAGCGCGTCCCGGTCCACCTTGCCGGAGGTACGGGTCGGCAGCTCGGCGACCGGCGCCAGCAGCGGCACCAGGGCCGCGGGGAGTTCAGCGCGCAGCCGCTCCACGGCCGCCGCCCGGTCCCAGCCCTCCTGGGCGACCAGGTAGCCGACCAGGAGCTGGTTGCCGCCGCGCGCCGTACGGACGGCCGCGGCCGCTCCGGCGACCCCGGGCAGGGCCTGGAGGGCGGCGTCCACCTCGCCCAGCTCGATCCGGCGGCCGCCCAGCTTGATCTGCTCGTCGCCGCGGCCGAGGAAGACCAGCCCCTCGGGTTCCGCGCGCACCAGGTCGCCGCTGCGGTAGGCCCGCTCCCAGCCGAGGGCTTCCAGCGGGGCGTACTTCTCGGCGTCCTTCGCGGGGTCGAGGTAGCGGGCCAGACCGACGCCGCCGATGACGAGCTGGCCGCTGCCGCCCATGGGCACCGGCTCGCCCGACTCGTCGACCACGGCCAGCTCCCAGCCGTTCAGGGGCAGGCCGATCCGGATGGGCTCCGCACCGGTCAGGAGCGAGGCGCAGGCCACGACGGTGGCCTCGGTGGGCCCGTACGTGTTCCAGACCTCGCGCCCCTCGGTGACCAGCCGCTGGGTCAGCTCGGGCGGGCAGGCCTCGCCGCCGAAGATCAGCAGCCGGACCTCGTCGAGGGTCTCGGGCTCCCAGAGCGCGGCCAGCGTCGGCACCGTGGAGACGACGGTGATCTCCAGTTCCACCAGCCAGGGGCCGAGGTCCGCGCCGCTGCGCACCTGGGAGCGGGGGACGGGCACGAGGCAGGCGCCGTGGCGCCAGGCCAGCCACATCTCCTCGCAGGAGGCGTCGAAGGCGACGGACAGCCCGGCCATCACCCTGTCGCCGGGGCCGATCGGCTCCTCGGCGAGGAACAGCGCGGCCTCGGCGTCCACGAACGCGGCGGCGCTGCGATGGCTGACGGCGACGCCCTTGGGCTTGCCGGTGGACCCGGAGGTGAAGATGATCCACGCGTCGTGCTCGGGGCCGGGCCGCGCGGCGGGCACGGCCCGGTCCGCGAGGCCGGTGACCTCGATGCGCTGCCCGGCTCCCAGCACCGCCCGGACGCCTGCCTCGCCGAAGACCAGCTCGGCGCGCTCGTCCGGGTCCTCGGCGTCGACCGGTACGTAGGCGGCGCCCGCGGCGAGTACGCCGAGGACGGCCGCGTACAGCTCGCTGGTCCCCGACGGCACGCGTACGCCGACCCGGTCACCGAGCCCCACCCCGGCGGCCTCCAGGGCGCGCCGGCGGCGCTCCACCTCGGCCGCCAGCGACCGGTAGGTCAGCCGGGTGGTGCCGTCGTCCAGGGCGAGCTCGTCGGGGTAGGCCCGTACGGACGCCTCGAAGACGTCGACGAGGGTGCGGGGCGGGGCCGCCGGACCGGCCGAGAACCGGGCTGACTTGGCCCCGGCCTCATCGGACCCGTCGTACACCTCCCCGTCGTCGAGCAGGGTCAGTTCACCGCGCTCAGGTGTGGCTGCCATCGGCCCTCGCGTCTCGGTCCCGGAAGCTCCGGGTCGCCGGCGGAGCCCAGGTTTGCCCGGGTTGTTCCGGTCCAGCGCCAAACAACCCGCCAGTCTAGTGCGGTGCCGTGAATTTTCCCGTTGACGTCCCGGGCGCGTGGCGCGGAAGCGACGGTGGGCACCCGGGGCGGGGACCGGACAAAGGGACCGGGGCAACCATTCGGCGTTCGACGAAGTTTTGGGGCACCCTGGAGGGCATGAACGACATGCGGGCCGCACGGCCGACCGGCGCGGCCGCCACCGATACCGACGCCGACGCTCCCGACCCGGCGGCGCGCCTGGCCGCCCTCGCGGCGGCGCTCGCCGACGAGACCCGGGCCGCCATCTGCATGACCCTGCTCGAAGGGCGCGCCTGGACCGCGGGCGAACTGGCCCGGATCACCTCGGTCGCGCCGTCCACCGTCAGCGGCCACCTGGCGCGGCTGCTCGACGCGGGCATCTGCGTGACCGAGCGGCAGGGCCGGCACAGCTACGTCCGGATCGCCGACGCGGCGACGGCCCGCCTGGTGGACGAACTCGCCTCGCACGCCATCCCGGGCCGGGACGCCGCCCACGCGGTGCCCGTGGTCTCCGCGCCCGACCCGCTGGCCCGCGCCCGCACCTGCTACGACCACTTCGCGGGACGGTTCGGCATGGCGGTCACCGACGCCCTGGAGGGGCGCGGCCTGCTGCGCACCGAGGGCGCCTTCCAGCTGACCGAGGCGGGCCGGGAGTGGTGCGGGCGGGCCGGTGTCGACCTCGCCCACCACGGGCGCAGGCCGCTGGCGAGCTCCTGTCTGGACTGGACCGAGCGCCGCCGCCACCTGGGCGGCCTGGCCGGGGCGCGGCTGTGCGCGCGGGCGCTGGGGGAGCGGTGGGTGGTGCGGCCGGAGGGCGGCGGGCGCGGGCTGCGGGTGACCGGGGCCGGGGAGGCGGCCTTCGAGGCCCTGCTGGGGATCACCCCGGACGCCTGGGCCTGAGCGGCGCGCCTGCTCCGGGCCGGAGCAGTCTGAGGGCCGAACATTTCGGTGGACACCGAAATGTTGCCTGGGTAGGGTGCGGCGTATGAAGTCCCGCCTGAGTCTGCTCCCGCCCGGCGCCCTCACGGCCGGCGCCGTGTCCTTCACGGTGTTCGCCTGGGCCTCCGCCTTCGTCTCCATCCGCAGCGCCGGCTCCGCCTACTCGCCAGGAGCCCTGGCCCTCGGCCGTCTGCTGACCGCCTCCGTGGTGCTGATAACCCTGCTCCTGGTGCGCCGGGTGGGCCTGCCGCCGCGCGGGGCCTGGCGCGGCATCCTGATCTCCGGCCTGGTGTGGTTCTGCGGCTACACGGTCGCGCTGAACTGGGGAGAACGGCTGGTCGACGCGGGTACGGCGGCCCTGCTCGTGAACACCGGGCCCATCCTGATGGCGCTGCTCGCCGCCCGCCTGCTGGGTGAGGCACTGCCGCCGCGGCTGCTCGCGGGCATGGGCGTGTCCTTCGTCGGTGCGGTGGTCGTCGGCCTGTCCATGTCCGGCGGCGGCGGCTCCACGTCCGTCCTCGGGGTGGTGCTGTGCCTGCTGGCCGCCGTGGCCTACGCGAGCGGTGTCGTCGCGCAGAAGCCCGCCCTCTCCTTCGGAACGCCCCTGCAGATCACCGCGTACAGCTGCCTGACCGGCGCCGTTGCCTGCCTGCCCTTCGCCGGACAGCTCGTGGCGGAAGTCCCCGAGGCGCCGCTCTCGGCCACGTTGAACATGGTCTACCTGGGCGTGGTGCCGACGGCGCTGGCCTTCATCGCGTGGACCTACGCCCTGGCCCGGATGCCGGCCGGGAAGCTGGGCTCGACCACGTACGCCGTCCCCGCCGTCGTGGTGCTGCTGAGCTGGGTGTTCCTCGGGGAGGTGCCCGCCTGGCTGACCCTGCTCGGCGGAGTGCTGTGCCTGGCCGGCGTGGCGGTGGCCCGCAGCCGGCCGCGCGCGGCCGCCCGCGCGGCGGCGTAGGGCCGCGGCACAGGGTCCGCGCCGCGGCGCGGACCGCGTCCGGCGAGGCCGGGCGGGGGGCTGCTCAGGGGGGCGGCGCCGGCGGGTCCGTCGCCGCGAGCAGCGCCTGGACGGCGGTTCCCATCGCGCGGCGGGCCGCCTCGACGTCCAGCCCGCTGCTGCGCCAGTGGTACCAGGCGCCCCAGGTGGTGACCGCGTCCAGCCCGTTCAGCAGGTCGGCCGCGCGCGCGGCCGGAACCCGGCCGAGCTCCTCGGCGAAGACCGCGGCCAGCCGCGCGCGGGCGAGGTCCAGTACCTGCCGGGTGACCTCGTCGATCCGCGCGGACCGCTGCTCCAGACGCATCGTCGTCAGCTGCGCCGGGGTGATCCACTCCAGGATCCGGGCGCGCTGTTCGGTGAGCGCGTCGACCCGGACCGCGCGCGGGCCCTCCGTGGGCAGCGGCCTGATCTGCTCCATCAGCTGTTCGAGCCGCCGGGCGATGGCCGTCTCGATCAGCTGGGCCATGTCGGCGAAGTGGTGGAACACCAGGCGCCGCGAGACGCCGGCGCGCTCGGCCACCCGGTCCGCGGGGAACTGCGACTCGCCCTCGTCGAGCAGGGCCAGCACGGCGTCCGCGATCTTCACGCGGGACTGCCGCCCGCGCTCCGTCCGGCCGTCCGAAGAGCGGTCCTGCGCCTGATCGGCCACCTGCTCCACCTCGGTCCCTCCCCGTCGTCACCCACCGGCATTGTCGCAAACGCCGGGTGCGGGCTGCGCGGCGGCGCGAGGCGATTGACGTTATTGCACTCGGAGTGCAAAAGTGGCCCGGCGGCGGCCGTCGTCGCCGGACCAGAGGGAGCGATCGAGGATGTTCGTCAGTGTGGGGCGGTGGTGTGCCCGCAGGCCGAAGCGGACCATCGCCGCATGGCTCCTGCTGCTGCTCGCGCTGGGCGCGGCCGTCGCCCTGTGCGGCCGGGTCACCAGCGAAGCGGTCTCCATCCCCGGCAGCGACAGCCAGGCGGCCGCCGACGCCGCCCGGGCGTTCCCCGGCTCCGCCTCGGGCAAGCAACCGCTGGTCCTGCACACCGGGGCCGGCGGCGCCGACCTGACCTCGGCCGGGGCGCGGGACGCGGTCGCGGCGGCGGCCCGGAACATCGCCGGCGTTGACCACGTCGTCGCGGTCACCACCCCCTACGAGGGCGCCGGACGGGCCGCGATGAGCGCCGACGGGCACACCGCCTTCCTCTCCGTCGAGCTCGACGTGACGGACCGGGACATCACCCCCGAGGTCACCCGGCGGATCGTGGACGCGGCCCGGCCCGCCGAGGCGGCGGGGATCGAGGTCACGCCCGGCGGCAGCCTGGCGGCCGCGGCCGACAAGGGCTCCACGCGGCACAGCGAGATCATCGGGCTGCTGGCGGCCCTCGCCATCCTCTGGTTCGGCTTCCGCAGCGCCGTCGCCGCCACCGTGCCGCTGATCGCCGCCGTCGTCGGGCTCGGGGTGTCCCTCTCGGTGGTCGGGCTGCTCGGGCACCTGATGGACATGCCGTCCGCCGGATCCACCATCGCGGCGATGATCGGCCTCGGCGTGGGCGTCGACTACAGCCTCTTCTGCCTCACCCGCTTCCGCGAGCTGCTGGGCGACGGGGCCTCGGTCGAGGACGCCGCAGCCCTGACCACGGCCGCCTCCGGCAAGGCCGTGGCCTTCGCCGGCTGCGCTGTCGTCGCCGCCCTCGCGAGCCTGGCCCTCGGCGGACTGCCCCTGCTCCACGCGCTGGCGCTCGCGCCCGGCATCGCCGTACTGGTCGCCGTCGCCGCCACCCTCACCCTGCTCCCGGCCCTGTTCGCCCTCCTCGGCCGAAGCCTCGCCCCCACCCCGACCGCGTCGGGCCCGGTGGCGCCCGACGCGGCGACAGCCCCCGGCCCTGCGGCATCGGATGCGGCGGCCGGAGGCGGGTGGCGGCGGGTTGCCGAGCGCGTCGCCAGGCAGCCCTGGCGCCATTTGATCGGCGCCCTGCTGCTGGTCGCCGTACTGGCCGCCCCGGCCGCCGGGCTGACCTTCGGTCAGCTCGACGGCGGTGACAAGGTCTCCTCGACCGCGAGCCGCACGGCCTACGACCGGCTCGCCGGCGCCTTCGGGCCGGGTGTCAACGGGCCGCTCCAGGTCACCGACGCCCTGCCCGACCCCGCCTCCGGCCCCACGGACCCCCGTGTCGACAAGGTCACCGACGCCCTGAAGGACACCCCCGGCGTGGCCGCCGTCGGCCCCCCGCAGCTCAGCCCCGACGGCCGGACCGCCCGCTGGCAGGTCACCCCGACCACCGCGCCGGGCGATCCGGAAACCGCCCGCCTGGTGCACCGGCTGCGCGAGAGCACCCTCCCCGCAGCCACCGCCGACACCGGCCACGGCGCCCACGTGAGCGGCGCGCCCGCCGCGCAGCTGGACCTGAACGACCGGCTCTCCCGGCGGCTGCCCGCGATCATCGCGTTCGTCCTCGTCATCGCCGCCCTGCTCCTGCTGCTGGCGTTCCGGTCCGTGGTCGTCGCGGCGACGGCCGCCGTACTGAACCTCGTGTCCGTGGCCGCCGCCTACGGCGTGCTGACCGCCCTGTTCCAGCAGGGCTGGGGAGCGGGGGCGCTGGGGCTCGACGGGCCCGTGCCCATCCCCGGATACGTTCCGCTGCTGATGTTCGCCGTCCTGTTCGGGCTGTCGATGGACTACGAGGTCTTCCTCCTCAGCGCCGTCCGCGAGGCCTACCTGAAGAGCGGCGACCACCGCGGCTCGGTGATCACCGGCCTGGCGAGGACCGGAGGGATCATCACCTCGGCCGCCCTCATCATGGTCTGCGTCTTCCTGAGCTACCTGCTCTCCGACGACCCGGTGGTCAAGATGTTCGGCATCGGCCTCGCCACGGCGGTCGCGCTCGACGCCACCCTCGTCCGCGGGCTCCTGGTCCCCGCTGCGATGATCCTTCTCGGCAAGGCCAACTGGTGGCTGCCCGGATGGCTCGACCGGGCGCTGCCCCGGATCGACATCGAGGGCGGCGACCACGTGCCACCGCCGGGGCCGGCGACCGAACCAGAACCCGGACCCGAGGCCGAACCCGACCCCGAAGCCGCCCCGCCCGTCACCGTGAGGAAGACATGAACCGCACCGCCCAGGCCGAGTCGGCCCCCGTCACCGAGCCGCGGCGCGTCCGGCGCCGGTTCGGCGCCCGCCGGTGGGTGCTGATCGGCGCGGGTGCGCTGGTGGCCGTGGCGGCGCTGGCCGACACCATCGCCGCCGGGGTCACCGAGAGCGACCTCGCCGACCGCGTCGCACGCCGGCAGAGCGCCCTCACGGGGGCCCCGGACGTTTCCGTCGACAGGTTCCCGTTCCTGCTCCACGCGGCTCGCGGGACGTTCCCTCACGTGGAGGTGCGGGCCAAGGCCAAGACGGATGAGGGGCTGCCCGTCACCGCCTCCGTGGACCTGCGGGACGTGTCGAAGACCGGGGGCGGATACCGGGCCGCCACGGCGCGGGCCGACTTCAGCGTCCCCCTCGACGCGCTGGCCGCGCACCGGGGCGAGGGCGTCCGGCTGTCCGAGTCCGACGGCCGCCTGCGGATCACCCGCGATTTCCTCGGCATGCCGCTCGTCGTCACCGCGGAGGTCGGGCTGAGCGGTGACACGGTGACGCTGGAGGCCTCCGCCGCCACCTTCGCCGGGCGTCCCCTGGATCCCGCCAACCCCCGGATCGCCGCCGCCGTCAAGGAAGCGGAACGCGAGATCCCCGACCTGCCCCTCGGTCTCGAACCCTCCGGGGTCTCGGTGGCCGAAGGGGCGGTGACCGTCCACGCCCGGGCGAGCGACGTGGCCCTCGACCCGGCGTGACACCGGCACCCGCCCCCGCGTGACACCGGCCCCGGCCCGCGCGCACCGGCCCCGCCCCCGGCGTCCCCCCGGCCGCGCGCCCGGTGCGCCCCCGTGCACCGGACGCGGCGGGTCCGGTGACACCCCCGTGGCCCCGTGAGCCCCCCGCACGCCCCACCAGGCGGAATTGCGTTGCGTAGTTGATCCACTCCATACTGTGACCGGACTTCTCGGTGCTCGGGGTGGCGAGGGATGCGCCCCCCGGCGCCCGTTCGGCAAGGGGGGTGGCATGTCGGGTTCGCTGGCAGCCGGTGAGGACCGGCCCCGGCCGGGACGCGCCGCCGTACGGGCCGCCGCCCGCGCGGTGCTGGCCCGGGCGGCCCACCCCGTCCTGCTCCTCGCGGTCGTGGCGGTGTTCGCCGCCACCGTGCGCCGGGGCTGGCCGCCGGGCCCGGTCACCTTCGCCTTCCAGTTCGCGACGCTCTGCTATCTCGCGGGGCTGGAGCGCCTCATCCCGTACGAACGCAGCTGGCGCCCCAGCCGGCGCGAATGGCGTTGGTACGGCGTCTACTACCTCCTCACCACGCTGGGCGGCAGCACCGGGCAGACGGCGGTCCTGCTCGCCGCGGGCGCCGTGGCACCCGAGCGCCCCCTGCTCCCGCTCGCCGTCGAGATGCCCCTCGCCCTGCTGCTCGGGTCGCTGGCCAGCTACGCCATCCACCGGCTCGGGCACACCAACCCGTGGCTCTGGCGGCTGCACGGCGTGCACCACGTGCCCGACAAGGTCAACGTCGGCAACAACGGCGTCAACCACGTCCTCGACGTCTTCGTCTCCCAGGCCTGCGCCCAGCTCCCGCTGGCGCTCATCGGGTTCTCGGAGCGGGCGGTCTTCGGAGTGGGCCTGTTCGTCATCGCGCAGGGCTACTTCGTCCACGCCAACGTCGCCGTCCGGCTCGGTCTCCTCAACCACGTCCTCGCGGGACCGGAGCAGCACCGGCTGCACCACAGCACCGACCTGGCCGAGGCCGGGCACTACGGCTCCGACCTGTCCGTCTGGGACCGGGCGTTCGGCAGCTTCACCTGGCACCCGGGCCGGGAGCCGGCCGAGGTCGGCCTCCTGCGGCCGGAGTCGTTCCCCGCCACCGGCGCGATCGGCGCCACCCTGGTGCACCCGTGGCGCATGCCCGCGAAGACGGGCGAAACCGCTGGCTGACGCCCCCGCACCCGCACGCGCCCCCCTTCCCGCCCCGCACGGGCTCCGCACGCCCCCGCACGCGCAGGCGTGCCCACCCCTGCCTTCCCCAGCGGTACTTGTCGACGACCTAAGGACCTGACCACCATGGCTGAAGCGATCCGCGTCACCCCTCCGGAGAAGATCGCGATCATCGGCATCGGCTGCCGGTTCCCCGGCGGCGCCGGTGACCACCGGGCCTTCTGGCAGAACCTGCTCGACGGCAAGGACTGCATCACCGCGACGCCCCGCGACCGGTACGACGTGAGCACGCTCGGCAGCCGTGACAAGGCCAAACCCGGGCGGCTGGTGGGAGGCCGGGGCGGCTACATCGACGGGTTCGACGAGTTCGACCCCGCCTTCTTCGGCATCAGCCCCCGCGAGGCGGACTCCATGGACCCGCAGCAGCGCAAGCTGCTGGAGGTGGCCTGGGAGGCGCTGGAGGACGGCGGCCAGAAACCGGCCGAACTGGCCGGCGGCGATGTCGGCGTGTTCATCGGGGCGTTCACCCTGGACTACAAGATCCTCCAGTTCGCCGACTTACGGTTCGACACGCTGGCCGCGCACACCGCGACCGGCACGATGATGACGATGGTGTCGAACCGGATCTCGCACTGCTTCGACTTCCGGGGCCCCAGCCTCTCCGTCGACACCGCGTGCAGTTCGTCCCTGGTCTCGGTCCACCTCGCCTGCGAGAGCCTGCGCCGGGGCGAGAGCACCCTCGCGCTGGCCGGCGGCACCCTGCTCCACCTCACGCCGCAGTACACCATCGCCGAGACCAAGGGCGGCTTCCTGTCCCCCGAGGGCCGCTCCCGTACGTTCGACGCCGACGCGGACGGGTACGTCCGCGCCGAAGGGGTCGGCGTCGTCGCCCTCAAACGCCTCTCCGACGCCCTCCGCGACGGTGACCCGGTCCACGCCGTGATCACCGCGAGCGGGGTCAACCAGGACGGCCGCACCAACGGCATCACCGTGCCCAGCGCCGACGCCCAGGTCTCCCTCATCGAGCGGGTGTGCGCCGAGGCGGGCATCACCCCCGGCGACCTCCAGTACGTCGAGGCCCACGGCACCTCCACCCCGGTGGGCGACCCCGTCGAGGCCGCCGCCCTCGCCCGGGCCCTCGCCGTCGGCCGCGCCCCCGGCGCCGCCTGCTACGTAGGCTCGGTCAAGACCAACATCGGGCACACGGAATCGGCCGCGGGCATCGCCGGCCTCATCAAGACCGCCCTCAGCATCCGGCACCGCCGGATCCCGCCGCACATCAACCTGCGGCGGATCAACCCCGCCATCGACCTCGCCGGAGCGCCCTTCGACATTCCGACGCGGGTCACCGACTGGCCCGCGCACCGGGGCCCGGCGCGGGCCGGCGTCAACTCCTTCGGCTTCGGCGGCACCAACGCGCACGTCCTGCTGGAGGAGGCGCCGCCCGCGCCGCCCCGCCCCTCCGCCGAGGGGCCCGGCGCGGGGCCCGGCGAGTCCCGCCCGCGCTACACGATCCTCCCGCTGACCGCGCGCGATCCGGCCGCCCTGCCCGAGCGGGCCGAGGCGATCCGCCGCGAGCTCGCCGGGACCGCCGCCGCGCCCGCATCCCTCGCCGACCTCGGGTACACGCTCGCCCACCGCCGCCAGCACCACGACGCCCGGCTGTCCGTCGTCTACGGCTCCCGCGCGGACCTCGACGAGGCACTCGCCGCCCACCTGCGGGGCGAAACCCACCCCCGCGTACTCCTCGACCGCCGCCGCCCGGACCAACAGCGGAGGCTCGCCTGGGTGTTCACCGGCATGGGACCGCAGTGGTGGGGGATGGGCCGCGAGCTGTTCGCCGCGCAGCCCGCCTACCGCGACGCGGTCGAACGCTGCGACCACGAGATCGCCGAACTCACCGGCTGGTCCCTGACCGAGGCGATGGCCGCCGACGAGGCCGGCTCCCGGATGGCCGAGACCTGGCTGGCCCAGCCCGCCAACTTCGCCGTCCAGGTCGGCCTGTCCGCCCTGTGGCGCGCCCACGGCGTACGTCCCGACGCCATCGTCGGGCACAGCACGGGCGAGGTCGCCGCCTTCCACGAAGCGGGCGTCTACAGCCTGCGCGACGCGGTGCGGATCGTCGTCCACCGCAGCCGCCTCCAGCAGCGGCTGGCCGGCACCGGAACCATGCTGGCCGCCGGACTCACCGAGGAGGAGGCGCTGCGCCGCCTGCGCCCGTACGGGGACCAGGTGTCCCTCGCCGCCGTGAACAGCCCGGCGGCGGTCACCTTCGCCGGGGACCGGGCCGCGCTCACCGCCCTCGCGGGGGAACTCCACGCCGGACAGGTCTTCGCCAAGTTCCTCACCGTCCGCGTGCCCTACCACAGCGCCCGCATGGAGGAGATCAAGGACGAGCTGCTCTCCAGCCTCGCCGGCATCGAACCGCGCCCGGCCCGGGTGCCGTTGTACCTGACCGGCAGGGAGGGCCGGGCGGTGGGCACCGAACTCGACGCCGACTACTGGTGGAGCAACGTCCGCGACAGCGTCCGCTTCCGCCAGGCCGTCGAGCGGATGGCCGGTGACGGCCACCGCACCTTCCTGGAGATCGGCCCGCACCCCGTCCTGACCCACGCGATCAAGGAGTGCCTGGCCGGCGTTCCCGTCGCCGCGGAGCCGGGCGCCGAAGCCGTCACCCTGCCGTCGATCCGCCGGGGCGAGGACGAGGAGGCCTGCTTCACTGCCTCCCTCGCCGCGCTCCACAACCTCGGCTTCGACATCGCCTGGGACGTGCTCCAGCCCGCCGGCCGGACCGTACCGCTGCCGCGCTACCCCTGGAAGCGCGACCGGTACTGGACCGAGCCGCGCCCTGTCGCGCAGGTCAGGCTCGGCCAGGTCGACCACCGCCTGCTCGGCCGCCGGCTCGCCACCGCGGAACCCGTGTGGGAAGCGGAGATCGACCTGGAGAGCGCCCCCTACCTGGCCGACCACCGCATCCAGGGCCGCGCCCTGTTCCCGGCCGCCGGCTACCTCGAAATGGCCGCCCAAGCCGTCCGCACCCTGACCGGCGGCACCGAGATCGCGCTCGGCGACATCGCCTTCCGCAAGGGCCTGTTCCTGCCCGACGACGCCTCCCGCACCGTGCAACTGGCCCTCTCCCTGGAGGACGCCGCGTTCACCGTCGCGACCGGCGGCCCCGGCACGACGGAACGCGCCGTCCACGCGAGCGGTGTCGTCCGGACCGGCCACCGCCCCACGCCCCGGGCCCCGCTGGACATCGACGCGGTCCGGGCGCGCTCCGACCGCCACCACGACGGCGCGGCCTGCTACGCCGCGCTGGAAGCCCTCGGCTACCACTACGGGCCCGCCTTCCAGGGCATCGAGGAGGTGTGGTGCGGCCCGGGCGAGGCACTGGCGCGGATCCGCCGCCCCGACTCCGTGGGCGCGGACGCGGCCGCCGGCCACCACATCCACCCCGTGCTGCTCGACGCCTGCTTCCAGACCCTCCTCACCGCCGCGGACCGGGGCGGCCCCGAGGACGGCTCCACCGGCATCCTGCTGCCGCTGTCCATCGCCGACGTCCGCACCGGCCCGGTCGGCGACCAGCCGCTGTGGGCCCATGCCACGGTCACCCGACGGCACGACGGCGAACTCGTCGGGGACATCGCCCTCCACGACGACGCCGGGCTCCCGCTCGGCCACGTCGGCGGCTTCCGCGCCGCCGACGTCGAGAAGGCCACGGCCGCGGTCGGCCTCGCCACCATCGACGGCTGGCTCGCCGAACCCACCTGGAGCGAAGGCCCCCTGGAGCCCGCCCCGGCCACCGCCGCTCCCCCCGGCACCTGGCTGGTGTTCGCCGACGCGCCCGGCGGCGTCGCCGACGCGCTCGCGGAACTCGTCACGGCACGCGGGGGCCACTGCCACCTCGTACGTCCCGGGGACGCCTACGCCACCCGCCGGGACACCCGTACCTCCACCGTGGTCCCCGGTCGCGCGGAGGACCTGCGGCGGCTGCTCGCCGACCCGGCGGGGCCGGCCGGGGTCCCCGACACCGTCGTCCACCTGTGGAACCTCGACCTTCCGGCGCTGGAAGCCACCGAGCGCCGGTACCTCGAAGCCCACAGCACCACCGGGGCCTACTCCCTGATCGCCCTCGCGCAGGCGCTCCGGAGCGACCCGGACCAGAGCGCCGCGCCCGCCGCCCTGCACATCGTCACCCGCGGCGCGCAGGCCGCCGATCGAGGGCAGTCCGTCGAGCCGCTGGGCGCCCTCGCCTGGGGCGTCGGCCGCGTCCTGCGCCACCAGGAACTCACCGCCCACCGGGGCAAGCTGATCGACCTCGCGCCGAACGCCCGAGGCGGACCTCGGCCCGACGAGGTCCGCCGGGCCGAGGCGCGGGCCCTGCTGGACGAGATCCTGCACACCCCGGCCGCCGACGCCGCCGACGCCGCCGGGCCGCCCGAGGACGAGATCGCGCTGCGCGACGGCCGCCGCCTCATCAGCCGGCTCACCCGTCCCGAAGGCCTCACCCGCCCCCTGCCCACCCGGCTGCGCCCCGACGGCGCCTACCTGGTCACCGGTGCCTTCGGCGCCCTCGGCCGGCTGCTGTGCCGGTTCCTGGTCCGACGCGGCGCCCGCCACCTCATCCTGGCCGGCCGTACGCCGCTGCCCGACCGCGCCGCCTGGAGCGGCCTCGACCCGGACTCCCCGGCCGGACGGAGCACCCGGTTCGTCAAGGAACTGGAGGCACTGGGCGCCCACCCCGTCCACGCGGCGCTGGACGTGGCCGACGGCGCGGCCCTGGCCGCCTGGCTGGACACCTACCGCACCCTGGACGCCCCGCCCGTGCGCGGCGTGTTCCACCTGGCCGGGCACGTCCGGGACACCCTGCTGCCCGCCATGGACCGGCCCGCCTTCGACTCCGTCCTCGCCCCCAAGGCCGCCGGCGCGTGGCTCCTCCACGACCTGCTGCGCGACGCGCCGCTCGACCACTTCGTACTGTTCTCCTCGGTCGCCTCGCTGCTCACCACCGCGGGCCAGACCAACTACGCGGCGGGCAACGCCTTCCTCGACGCGCTGGCCCACCACCGGCGCGCCCTCGGACTGCCCGCGCTCAGCATCGACTGGGGCCCCTGGGCCACCGGGATGATCGAGGAACTCGGGCTGGTCGAGCACTACCGCCTGGCCCGCGGGATGAGCTCGCTCGCGCCCGACGCGGGCACCGCCGTCCTGGAGCGCGTCATCGGCCAGGACCGCCCGCAGCTGCTCGTGGCCACGGTGGTGGACTGGAAGGCCTTCCTCTCCTGGTACCCCTCCCCGCCGCCGCTGGTCACCGAGCTCGCCGCGGCCGCCGCCAGCGGCGCCGAGGCCGACGCCGGCGCGCACGGCGGATTCCTCGACCTGTTCCGTACGGCGGACGCGGAGCACCGCGCCGCACTCGCGCTGGAGCGGTTCACCGCGGTCGCCGCGACCGTGCTGCGGGTGCCGGCGGAGCAGCTCGGCGAGGCCGGCAGTCTCGCCGCCCTCGGCCTCGACTCGCTGATGGCCATGGAACTGCGCGTCCGGGTCCAGGCCGAGACCGGGGTGGCCCTGCCACTGGTCGCCCTGCTCAGCGGCGCGCCCCTCGCCGAACTCGGGGAACAGCTCTGCCGGGCGGCGGCCGCCCGCCTCGCCGACACGGCGGAAGCCGACGGCGCCGGGGCGGAGGTCGAGACCCACCACGACGAGCTGCGCCACCCCCTCACCCAGAACCAGAAGGCCCTCTGGTTCCTCAAGCAGCTCAACCCCGACGGCTTCGCCTACAACATCGGCGGCGCCGTCGAGATCAGGGCCCGGCTCGAACCGGAGGTGATGTTCGACGCCGTCCGCGCCCTGGTGGCGCGCCACCCCATGCTGCGCGCCAACTTCACGCTGGAGGAAGGCCGGCCGGTGCAGCGGATCACGACCGCCGGGGAAGCCGACGTGGCGCTGTTCGACGTCGAGGACCGGGACTGGGACGAGATCCACGCGATGATCGTCCGCGAGTACCGCCGCCCGTACGACCTCGAACACGACCCGCTGATCCGCTTCCGGCTCTTCCGGCGCGGTCCGGACCGCTGGATCGTGATGAAGGCCGTCCACCACATCATCTCCGACGCGATCTCCACCTTCACCTTCATCGAGGAACTCCTCGCGCTCTACGAGGGCATGCGCGCGGGCCGGCCCGTCCCGCTCCCGCCCCTGCGGGCCCGTTACCTCGACTTCCTCAACGGCCAGAACCGCTTCCTGGCCTCACCCGACGCCCGGCGCATGCTGGAGTACTGGCGCGGCGTCCTGCCCGCCGAGGTGCCCGCCCTCGACCTGCCCTCCGACGGCCCGCGACCCGCCGTACAGACCCACAACGGCGCCTCCGAGTTCTTCGTACTCGACGCCGAACTCAGCGCCCGCGTCCACGCCCTGGCCCGCGCGCACGACGTGACCGTGTTCACGGTGCTGCTGAGCGCCTACTACGTCCTGCTGCACCGCTACTCGGGGCAGGACCGGATCGTCGTCGGAAGCCCGGTGACCGGCCGTACCGAGGAGGAGTTCGCCTCCGTCTACGGCTACTTCGTCAACCCGCTCCCGCTGTACGCGGACCTGTCCGGGGCCCCCGGGGTCGGCGCGCTGCTGGCACAGGTCCGCGAGGTCGTCCTGGGCGGCCTCGACCACCAGGAGTACCCGTTCGTGCTGCTCGTCGAGGAGCTCGGGCTCCAACACGACCCGAGCCGCTCCGCCGTCTTCCAGGCGATGTTCATCCTGCTCGCCCACAAGGTCGCCACCGAGCAGTACGGATACCGCCTGGACTACATCGAACTCCCCGAAGAGGAAGGACAGTTCGACCTGACCCTGTCGGCCTACGAGGATGCGTCGGAAGAGCGCTTCCACTGCGTCCTGAAGTACAACACCGACATCCTGCCGCCCGGGACGGTACGCCGGATGGCCTCCCACTACGTCAACATCCTGGACGCCCTCACCCGCGCGCCCGCCGACCGGCCGGTGGCACGCCTCGAACTGCTCGGCGCCGACGAGCGCGAAGAGGTCCTGACCGACGCCTGCGCCCGGGGCCCGGTCCTCCCGGAGGAGGCGGCCGTGCACCGGCTGATCGCCGGGGCCGCCGCCCGCCACCCGGACGCCGTCGCGGTCTCCGTCCCCGCCGAGTCCGGGCCCACCCGCCACCTCACCTACGGCGAACTGGAGCGCCACGCCCGGCTGCTGGCCGCCCGGCTGCGCGACCGGGGCGTGGGACGCGGGGCCGTCGTCGCCGTCTGCCTCCCGAAGTCCCCCGAGCTGATCGTGGCCCTGCTCGCCGTCCTCAAGGCGGGCGCCGCCTATCTGCCGCTCGACCCCGACCACCCCGGCGACCGGCTCGCCGGCATGGCGGACAACGCCGGGGCGGCGCTCGTCATCACCGACGCGGCGGGCCCCGCACGCCTGACCGCCCTCGGCGTTCCCGTGCTCACCGACCTCCTCGCCCCGGACGCCCCCGCCGACCTGGAGGCCGCCACGGACGCCGGAGCCGAGGAGGGCACCGCGGCGGACCCGGACGCGCCGGCGTACGTCATCCACACCTCCGGATCGACCGGCCGCCCCAAGGCCGTACGCGTCGGACACCGCGCCCTCAGCGCCCTGTACGCCGCCTGGCGCGCGGAGTACGGACTGGACACCGCACCCGGCGTCCACCTCCAGATGGCCGGCGTCTCCTTCGACGTCTTCACCGGCGACCTCGTCCGCGCCCTGTGCTCCGGCGGCCGCCTGGTGCTGATCGGCCGCGAGCTGCTGCTCAACACCGCCCGCCTCTACGAAACGATGACCACCGAGCGCGTCGACTGCGCCGAGTTCGTCCCCGCCGTCGTCCGCTCCCTCATGCACCACTGCGCACACGGCGGACACCGCCTGGACTTCATGCGGCTGCTGATCGTCGGCTCCGACGTCTGGAAGGTCGGGGAGTACGAGCGACTGCGCGGCCTGTGCGGCCCCGGCACCCGCGTGATCAACTCGTACGGCCTGACCGAGGCGACCGTCGACAGCGCCTGCTTCGAAGGCCCCACCGACGGGCTCGACCCCCACCTGCCCGTCCCGATCGGCAAGCCGCTCCCCAACTGCACCCTGCGCATCCTGGACGAGCACCGCGCCCCCGTGCCGCCCGGAGTCACCGGAGAACTCTGGGTCGGCGGCGCGGCCCTCGCCCTCGACTACGCCCACGACCCCGAACAGACCGCGCTGCGGTTCGTGTCCCTGACCCTCGGCCGCGGCCCCGGGGCCGAACCGGAGCGGCTCTACCGCACCGGCGACCTCGCCCGCCGCGACACCCGGGGCCGCATCCACCTCCTCGGCCGCGCCGACGCACAGCTGAAGGTGCGCGGCCACCGCATCGAACCCGGTGAGATCGAATCCCTGCTGCTGTCCTGGCCCGGCCTCACCCAGGCCGTCGTCACCGTCCGCGCCGACGCCCACGGCGAAGCCGCCCTCTGCGCGTACTACGTCCCCGCCCCCGGGAGCGCACCGGATCCGGCCGAACTGCGCGGCCACCTCTCGGCGTCGCTGCCCACCCATCTCATCCCGGCCCACTTCACCGCCCTCGACGCCCTGCCGCTCACCCCGAACGGCAAGGTCGACATCGCCGGCCTGCCCCAGCCGCGCGCCGCATCCGCCGAGGAGGGGCACGAACCGCCGGTCACGCTCTACGAGCAGTCCATGGCCGCGCACTGGCAGTCCCTGCTCTGCCTGGAACGCGTGGGCCTGCGCAGCGATTTCTTCGCCTGCGGCGGCAGTTCCATCAAGCTCATCGAGCTGATCCACCGCCTCCAGGCCGAGTTCAACCTCACCGTCCCGGTCAGCCTGCTCTTCAAGGTCACGACCCTGCACGGCATGGCCAGGACCGTCGAGGACATCATCACGGGCAAGATCGCAGGCGGCCGCCCCCACCTGACCTTCAACACCGGCCGGGGCCCCGCGCTGTTCTGCTTCCCGCCGGCCGGCGGGCACGGACTGGTCTACCGCGGCTTCGCCGCGCACCTGCCCCAGTACGAACTCGTCGCCTTCAACCACCTCTACGGCGAGGACAAGGCCGCGCGCTACGCCGACCTCGTCGAGAAGCTCCGGCCCGACGGCGCCTGCCCGCTCCTCGGGTACTCGCTCGGCGGCAACCTCGCCTTCGAGGTCGCCAAGGAACTGGAACGGCGCGGACGCACGGTCCCACACGTCGTGATCATGGACTCCTACCGCATCCTGGAGCCCCAGACGATCGCCGAGGAGCACGTCGAGGCCTTCGAGCGCGAACTGCGCGGCCACCTCCACCGCCACACCGGCTCCCGTTCCGTCGCCGACGAGACCCTCGCGCAGGCCAGGGACTACCTGGACTACTGCGGCCGCACCCCCAACCTGGGCACGGTGACGGCAGCCGTCAGCGTGATCTCCGACGAGCCCAAGGCCGCCTTCTACGCGGCCGGCCGCCAGGGCACCTGGCACGGCAGCTCGACCACCCGCACCGAACTGCTCCGGGGCCACGGCACGCACGCGGAGATGCTCGACGAGAAGTACGTGGCCCGCAACGCCGCACTCACCCTGGCCGCGCTCACCGGCGACGCCGTCCAGGCAGGCGGCGCCGTCCACGCCGGCGACCCCGTACCCACCGGAGGTGAGCCGCATGCCGGGTGAAGCCCGCACCGTCTGGCCCCCGCGCGAGCGGGCACCGGGCCGGCCGCCCCGCGTCATCATCATCGGCGCCGGCATCGGCGGCCTGTCCACCGGCTGCTACGCCCAGATGAGCGGCGCCGAGACCCGCATCTTCGAGCGGCACGTCCTGCCCGGGGGCTGCTGCACCGCATGGTCCCGGCAGGGCTACGTCTTCGACTACTGCATCGAATGGCTCACCGGCACCGGCCCCGGAAACGACGCCAACCGGGTGTGGCGCGAACTCGGCGCCCTCGACGGCAAGACCATCGCGAACTTCGAGATGTTCAACACCGTCGTCGACGAGCACGGCCGCTCGGTGACCTTCTACAACGACCCCGGCCGCCTCGAACGCCACCTCCTGGAGATCTCACCCGCCGACGCGCGGCCCATCCGCGCCTTCTGCCGCGACCTGAGGCGCTTCACCGACACCAACCTGTACCCCTTCCTCACGCCCCCGCCGCTCCAGACGCCCCGGGAGAAACTGGCCACCCTGCGGGCCGTCCTCCCCGACTTCCTGCTGTTCTGGCGCACCGCCGCGACCCGCATGGAACGCTTCGCCGGACGGTTCCAGGACCCGCTGCTGCGCCGGGCCTTCCCGTTCATCTTCTTCCAGGACCACGAGGTCTTCCCGCTGCTGCCCTACCTGTTCAACATGGCCAGCGCCCACCACCGCAACGCCGGCTTCCCCCAGGGCGGGTCACTGGGCCTGGCCCGCTCGGTCGAGGAGCGCTACACCTCGCTCGGCGGCCGGATCGACTACCGGGCCAGAGTGACGCGCATCCTCGTCGAGGACGACCGGGCCGTCGGGGTGGAACTGCGCGGGGGCGAGCGGCACTACGCCGACCACGTCGTCTCCGCCTGCGACGGCCACACCACGATCCACGGGCTGCTCGAAGGCCGCTACGGCAGCCCCAGGGTCGACGCCCTCTTCCAGGAGATGATGAACCGCCCCGAGCTCGTCTACCCCGGCGTCGTCTCCGCCTTCGTGGGCCTCGACGGCGAGTTCGCCGCGACCGAGCGGCACAGCACCACGTACCTGCTGTCCGACGAGGACGCCGCCGCCCTGCCGGGCGTCCTCCAGAAGAGCCTCGTCGTCCAACTGCGCTCCCACTACTCGGACGGGTTCGCCCCGCCCGGCAAGTCCGTCGTGCACTGCACCTACTTCAGCGACTACGCGTACTGGAAGCAGCTGCGGCTCACCGACCGCAAGGCGTACTGGGCGCGCAAACAGGAGGTGGCCGACTTCGTCCGCGCCTTCCTGGAACGGCACCACCCCGGCATCACCGCCGCCATCGAGGTCGTCGACGTGGCCTCGCCCGCCACCATCGAGCGCTACACCGGCGTCCGGGGCGGCAGCATCCTCGGCTGGAAGTCCTTCACCGAGGCCGACGACCTGATCACCGGGCTGATCAACAAGGACCGGATGCGGCTGCCCGGACTGCGCGGCCTCTCCCTGGCCGGCCAGTGGTTCGGCGGCGGCAGCCTGATCCGCGCCGCCGCGAGCGGACGGTTCGTCACCCAGTACGTCTGCCGGGAACTCGGCCTCGACTTCCGGGCCTGGGAGAGCGGCGGAACCACGCCCTGGCATCCGGAGAAACTCGGCGTACTGCCGCAGCTCGAAAGGCGGCGGGTCCGATGACCGCCCGAAACAGGCAAACCATGATCGTGATCGGCGGGGGGCTCGGCGGCCTGTCCACCGGCTGCTACGCCCAGATGAACGGCTACCGCAGCCGGATCTTCGAGATGCACGACATTCCCGGCGGCTGCTGCACCGGCTGGGGCCGGGGCGACTTCACCTTCGACTGCTGCGTCAGCTGGCTGCTGGGCAACGGCCCCGGCAACGAGATGCACCAGATCTGGCTCGAACTGGGCGCGCTCCAAGGCAAGGAGATGCGGCACTTCGACGTCTTCAACATCGTGCGCGGCCGGGACGGGCGCGCCGTGTACTTCTACAGCGACCCCGACCGGCTCGAAGCGCACCTGCTGTCCCTCTCGCCGGCCGACGCCCGCCTCATCCGCGGGTTCTGCGCCGGACTGCGCAAATTCCGCACCTGCCTGTCCACGTACCCCTTCCTCAAGCCCGTCGGGCTGATGAGCCGGTGGGAGCGCTGGCGCATGCTGGCCGGCTTCGTCCCCTACCTCAACCTCTTCCGCACCTCGATGTCGGTGCTGATGACGGAGTACTCGGCCCGCTTCCAGGACCCCCTGCTGCGCGAGGCGTTCAACTACATCCTGCTGGAGAAGCACCCCGCCTTTCCCGTACTGCCCTTCTACTTCCAGATGGCCGCGCAGGCGAACCGCTCGGCCGGGGTGCCCGAGGGCGGCTCCCTCGGACTCGCCCGCTCCATCGAGGCGCGCTACGCCCGGCTCGGCGGCGAGATCACCTACAACGCCAAGGTCGAGCGGATCCTCGTCGAGAACGACCGCGCGGTCGGCGTGCGGCTCGCCGACGGGAGCGAACACCGCGCCGACATCGTCGTCTCCGCGTGCGACGGGCACACCACCCTGATGAAGTTCCTCGAAGGCCGCTACCTCGACGACACCTACCGGCGGCTCTACACCCAGACCATCGAAGAGCCCGGCATGGTCTTCCCCGGCTACGTCAGCGTCTTCCTCGGCCTGCGCCGCGAGTTCCCCCAGGGCGACCCCACCACCACCCACCTCCTCGACGAGGCCACCGCCGCCCGGCTGCCCGGCATCCGCCACCCCAGCCTCAACGTCCAGTTCCGCAGCCGGTTCTACCCCGAGCTGTCGCCCCGCGACACCACCGTCGTCTACGCCACGTACTTCTCCGACACCGCCCCCTGGCGGGGGCTCAGCGAAGGCCCCGAGCAGCTCAGCCGGCCCCGCCGCGGAGAGGAGCACCACACGCTCCCCGTCCGGCGCGGCCGCGCCTACTCGGCCGCCAAACACCGGGTCCGGGACACCGTCGTGGCCTTCCTGGAGGAGCGCTACCCGGGGCTGAAGGACTCCATCGCGGTGCGCGACACCTCCACGCCCCTCACCCAGATCCGCTACACGGGCAACTACGACGGGACCGTCCTCGGCTGGCAGCCCTTCGTCGAAGGCGGCGAGACCATGGAGGAACTCGTCAAGAAGCACGGGCCGGTCCTGCCCGGCCTGCGGAACTTCTACCTCTCCGGCGTCTGGGCCACCACGGGCGGCCTCATCCGGGCGGCCGCCGCCGGACGGCAGGTCATGCAGTTCGTCTGCCGCGACGACGGCCTCGACTTCACCGCCACCGTCGACGACAGCGCGCCGCCGCCCACGCACGTCGTCGTACCGGTGGGCCCCCGCTGACCGCGCCCGGCGCCGCTTCACTACCGCTCCCCGACCGCTCACCCCCTCCAGGAAAGGGCTGACATCCCATGTCTCTCCACCCGGACCCCCTCGACTACCCCTTCTGGTCGGCCCAGGGGCTGGACCCGTACCCCGGCTACCCCGCGTTGCGGGAGCGGCCCCTCGCGCGGGTGCGGCTCCCCTACGGAGAGGAGGCCTGGCTGGCCACCCGCCACGAGGACGTCCGTACCGTCCTGTCCGACCCCCGCTTCAGCCTCGCCGAAGCCGCCCGCCGCGACCCGCCCCGCACCACGCCCCAGGTCAGCCACCTCGGCGGCCTCGTCGGCAACGACGCCCCCGACCACACCCGCCTGCGGTCCCTGCTCGGCAAGGCGTTCACCGCGCGCCGCGTCGAGCGCCTGCGCGACGACATCCGGGGCATCGCCGACGGGCTGCTCGACCGGATGGGCGACACCGGGCCGCCCGCCGACCTGGTCGAGGACTTCGCGTTCCCGCTGCCCGTGACGGCGATCTGCGCGCTGATGGGCGTACCGGCCGCCGATCACCCGCGCGTACGGGCCTGGGCGGACACCGTGTGCTCGGGCCGGGTCGCGCCCGAGCGGATGCGGAGCGAAGCCGACGAGTTCACCGCCCTGCTGGCGACCTGGGTGGAGGAACGCCGACGGGAGCCCGCCGACGACCTGCTGAGCCTGATGACCGGGGCCTGCGACAAGGACGGGACCCTCTCCGAGGAGGAGGTCATGATCCTCGTCAACGAGATCCTCGTCGGCGGCTTCGTCACCACCGCCAGCCAGATCGGCAACTCCTTCTCGCTCCTGCTGCACCCCGAAGGCGCCGGTCGCCACCTGTGGGCCCGGCTGCGCGCGGACCCGGGGCTGATCCCGCAGGCCGTCGAGGAACTGCTGCGCTACCTGCCGCTGTTCAACGGCATGCCGCTCTCCCCGCGCTACGCCCTGGAGGACATCGAACTCGGCGGGGTCCTGGTGCGCCGAGGCGAGCCCGTCATCGGGGACCTGTCCGCCGCCAACCGCGACCCCGCCGCCTTCCCCGACCCGGAACGGCTCGCCCTCGACCGCTCCGGCACCTCACACCTCACCCTCGGGTACGGAGTCCACTACTGCCTCGGCGCGCACCTCGCCCGGCTGGAACTCCAGGTGGCCCTGGAGCGGGTCCTCATCCGCATGCCGCAACTGCGCCTCGCCGTTCCCCACGGCGAACTGAGCTGGCGCTCAAGGGAGTTCTTCAACGGCCTGCACGCCCTCCCCGTCACCTGGTGACACCCGGGCCCCGGCGGCGGCGTAGCGGCGGGCCAGGTGGGCGAAGGCGGCCCTGAGCTCGGGCGGGCCGACGACCTCGATGTCGGCGTCGAACTTCCCGATGGTCGCCGCCAGACCGGGCCAGGACCAGGCGCCGAGCACGAGACGGCACCGGTCCGGGCCGAGTTCCTCGACGATCCCGTCGCCGGCGTAGCGGGACACGGCCGCGGCGGGCAGGTCGAGGACCACCTCGCCGCGGCAGGGCCAGTCCCCGGTACCCGCGGCGCCCCGGAACCGGTCGGAGACGAAGGCGGCCACGTCCCCGCCGGGCAGCTCGCGCGGCGTGAACCGGGGCCCGGTGGGGGAGCGAGGGCCGATCCGGTCCGCGCGGAAGGTCCGCCAGTCCGTACGGTCGAGGTCCCAGGCGACGAGGTACCAGCGCCCGCTCCAGGTGACGAGGTGGTGGGGCTCCACCCGGCGCACGGGGGCGTCGGCGGCGCCGTCGGCCGCCGGGTAGTCGAAGCGCAGCAGGTGACGGGCGTGGACGGCCGCGCTGAGCGTCAGCAGTACTTGCGGGTCGGCCTGCGGACGCGGCCGGTCCGGCGCCCGTTCGACCGCCGTGACCCGCAGGGCGTCGATGCGGTGGCGCAGCCGGGCGGGCATGACCTGCCGGACGGTGTTCAAGGCGCGCGCCGCGGCCTCCTCGATCCCGGCGCCGGTGCCGGCGGCCGTCTGGAGGGCGACCGCGAGGGCGACGGCCTGGTCGTCGTCGAACAGCAGCGGCGGCAGCTCCGAACCGGCATCGAGCCGGTAGCCGCCGTCGGGGCCCCGGGTCGCGGCGATGGGATAGCCGAGCTCCCGCAGGCGGTCCACGTCGCGGCGCACCGTGCGCGGGGTGACCTCCAGCCGGTCGGCCAGCAGCTGCCCCGGCCAGTCCCGGCGCGCCTGGAGCAGGGAGAGCAGGGACAGCAGCCGTGCCGAGGTCTTCGCCATGACACCCATGGTGCCCCAGGTAGCGGACAGTACCTGTCCGCTACCCCTGCGACCGTGACCGTACCGAACGACAAGAACCACTGGAACGACTGGAAGGAGCCGGCCACGATGACCGTGCTCGACGCGCGGGCGCTGGGCCGCGCCACTCTCGCCCGGCAGCTGCTGCTCGATCGCGCCGATCTGCCGGCGCTCGACGCGGTGGCGCACCTCGGGGGCATGCAGGCCCAGGAACCCCAGGAGCCGTTCGTCGGGCTCTGGGCAAGGCTGCGGGCCTTCGAGCCCGGCACGCTCTCGGAGCTGCTGGTCCGGCGCCGGGTCGTACGGACGCACCTGATGCGACGCACCGTCCACCTCCTCGCCGCCGAGGACGCGCTGGCCTGGCGCTCCCGCCACGACGCCATGCTGCGCCAGCGGGTGCTCGGGAACTACCGCGCCGAGCTCGCCGGAGTGGACCTCGACGAGCTCGCCGCGGCGGGCGGGGCGGTACTGGCCGACGGGGAGCCCCGCTCGATGACCGAACTCGCGCGGGCGCTCGCCGGGCGCTGGCCCGAGCCGGGGCCGCGGGCCCTGGGGGAGATGCTGGTCGCCGCCCTCGTCCCGGTGGTGCAGCTGCCGCCGCGCGGGCTGTGGCGGGCCAAGGGCGGCGTGCGCAACGTACCGCTCTCCTCCTGGCTGGGCCGCGAGATCGACCCGCCGTCCCCGGACGCCTCCGATCCCGTCGGCCAGGCGCTGGTCCGCCGCTACCTGGCCGCGTACGGCCCCGCCGCCCCGGCCGACCTGCGCGCCTGGTGCGGACTCGCGGGGCTCCCGGCCGCGGTGGCCGCGATGCGCGCGGAACTGGTCACCTTCCGGGACGAGCGCGGCCGACAGCTGCTGGACCTCCCCGACGCCCCGCGTCCCGACCCCGCCACACCCGCCCCGGTGCGGTTCCTGCCGGCGTTCGACAACGCGATCCTCGGCTACCAGCACCGCGGCCGGATCATCGACGACGCCCACCGCGGCCTGTCCGTCGCAGGCGAGCGCGTCGTCCTCGTCGACGGCCGGGTCGCCGCGACCTGGAAGGCTGCGGCCGCCGCCGTGACGGTCACCCCGCTGCGCCGCTTCTCCCGGGCCGAGAGCGCCGCCGTCGCCGAGGAGGGCCGGGAACTGGCCTCGTTCCTCGCCGACGGAGCCGGGGCGGACCACGAGGTGCGGATCGCCCCGCCACCCGGCTGACGGGCTCCCTACCCGGGGCCGTCCGGCCCGGCGGGGGCCGGCTGCGTACCGTCGCGGTCGTTCTGCTGCTTCAGCCGCCGGGTCAGCCCGCCGCCGACGACGATCAGGGCGACGCCGAGCCACCACAGCTGCCCGTCGAAGACGAGGACGGCGATCCCGATCGGTACGAGCAGGCCCGCGAGCGGGAGGAGCAGCCCGGCGAGCGGCAGGCGCTGGGGACCGCCGTGCGCCCGCGCCCGGACGACCTCGGGGTACCAGGCGGTGAAGCGCAGGGCCGCGACGATGGCCAGGACCTGGATGATCCACCCGGTCCAGATGTTGTTCGGGTTGTGCAGGACCAGGTCACCGAAGGCCCCGGCGATCGCGGCCACCAGGAAGGCCAGCCCCCACACCCCCGTGATCATGTAGTTGGTCCGGAGGAAGGCCGGGGAGTACCACAGCGCGGGATCGACCCGCTCGCGCGCGTACTGGAGGGTGAAGGGCTTGTGGAGGGCCATGGAGCCGAAGGCGATGGCCATCAGGGCGATGTTGGAGACCTCACCGGCGTAGGTCTCCAGCCAGCGGTGCGTACCGGGGCTGGCCAGGGCGCCGATGACGGCGAGGATCGCGAAGAACACGACGTCCGAGACCTCAAGGATCTTCAGCGAGCCACCGGGCTTGAGCAGCCGGCTCACGACGACGAGGGCGATGGAGATCGTCAGCGCGATCACGACCGCCCACTCGAAGCGCCCCGGCCCTACGAACAGCGAGAACACGATCCACGGGGACATCCCGATGAACGGGCTGTCCAGCAGCCCGGCCGCCTTCTGGCGGAGGTGAGTACCGGAGGCCTCTGCCATGGGCCCGCCCTTCCTGCGCCACCACCCCCCGCAGTCCTTTCCAACGTACGCCGCCCCCCGCCTCCCGACCTTCCGAACGACGCCGACTCAGCCCTCCGCGTCCCCGCGCCGACGGCGGGTCCGCTCGGCGATCCCGTCGGAGAGCCTGCCCTTCACCGAGCCGGCCCGGTCGAGGGTCCCGCTGCCGAGGGCCCTGGCGGCATCGACGCCCTTCGCTCCCGCCGCGAGCGCCTTGTCCTTCGCCTCCGCGGCCGCATCCGCCCATCGCCTCGCCTCCGATGACCGGCGACCGGAGGTGATCCCGAGCCGGCCGTGGAAGTCATGGACTCCGGTCGCGACGTCGTTGCTCGACTGGACGACGGCGGGAGATTTGGCCGGGTGCAGCAACACCTTCGCGTTGGCGGCGCCGGCGGCCGCGTTCATCCTGGCCACCAAGCGCTGCGTGCTCCGCGAGATGTGCTCCAGCCGGGCCTGCCGGGCGGCCTTCAGCCCGAGGCGATGCCCGTGCAGCTCCTCCGGAGACGCGTCCAGCACCCGGTCGAGTTCGAGCACGGCGATCGCGTCCTGCAACTGGAAGCAGCGAGCCAGAACGGCGAGCCACTCCCGCACCCCGGACTCGGCCTCCCGGGCCGCCTCGGCGAGATCACCGATCTTGGTCTTGATCTCCATCTTCTCGGCCAGAGCGTCGAGTTGGCGCAACGCGTACGCCTGGGTCTCCGCGATCGTCGCCGGTACGGCCTGCACCTTCGACCAGGTGACCTCGTCGACCCTGCCCCTCTTCTCCCGGAGGGTCATGGCCTCCTCGATGACGAAGCCCACTCCGATCATGCGGGCCAGCGCGGCGTCCTTCTGCGCGCGCAGCACGTCGTCGACCTTCTCGTCGATCGTGGCGAGGTAGTCGGTGATCTCGTCCATGGTCTGCTGCATCGCGACCTGCGTCATGATCCTGGCGGCGCCGGCGAGAGCGGCCGGGTTGGTCAGGAGCGACCGGGGCCCCTTCACGAATTCCAGGAATCCCCGGACCTGGCCCTTTTGCCCCTTCACCACGCCGGTGCTGAGACCCGTCTTCGAGCTCTCCCTCAGCCCGTACTTCTCGACGAGCCGCGCCGACTCCTGCGTCAGCTGCACCCAGCGGCCGGAGTTGGCGGCGATCTCCGAACCCGCCTGAGCGGCTCCAGCCCCCGTACCGGCAACGGACTTGAGCCGCTGCAGTCCGAGGTCCTTCGAGGAAAGGCCCTCCGAGGTGAGGAAGCGGTCGACGTCCGTCGGGTTTCCGATGACCGCCAGTCCGTCGCCGTCACTGATCAGCTGAATCTCGTTGTCCATCGCCCGCTCCTGAAGTGGCTTCACGCGGTTGAGGGTAGTGCGGGGTGTGCGCCGGGGTGGTGGGGGTGGTGTTTCTGAGGTGGTGCTTACCTCTGGCTTAAGGGGGGCTCAAGAACGGAGGGGTGGGGGGCGGGGTGGGGATTTGCCGGGTTTGTGGTCGCTAGCGTGCTGATCGATCCTCATCCCGACTCCAGAGGCAGGTCCCCATGACTGGCAATTCCCATCGCCGTACGACGAGCGGCAAGGCAAAGGCGGCCGGGGCGTTGGCCGTCGCGGCTGCCGTCGGGGGTACCGCGCTGGCGTTGACCGGTACCGCGCAGGCCGCGTCGGTCGGCGCCGCCTTCACCAAGGCGAGCAGCTGGAGCACCGGTTACACCGGGCAGTACGTCATCACCAACCACGGCGGTGCGGCGCTGAAGGACTGGACCCTTGAGTTCGACCTGCCCGCCGGTACGAGCATCGCCTCGCTCTGGAACGGCGAACAGAGCGTCAGCGGGCAGCACGTCACGGTCAAGCCGCCCCGCTGGGACACCGCGGGCCTCGCGCCCGGCGCCTCGGTCACCGTCGGATTCGTCACCGCCGCCGGACAGGACGCGGGGGCGCCGACGGGCTGTCTGATCAACAAGGAGAAGTGCTCGGCGGGGACCGGGGCGACGCCCAGCCCCAGCGGCCGGCCCACCACCGCGCCGACGGCGACCGCGACCGCGCCCCAGCCCACGGTCAAGCCGACCGCCCGGCCCACCACGGCGCCCACCGCCACCACCGGGCCGAAGCCGACCGCCACCGCGCCCCGGCCCTCCGGCGGCGCCGCCTTCGCGCCGTACGTGGACACCTCGCTCTATCCGTCCTACGACCTGCTCGACACGGCGGCGAAGACCGGGGTCAAGGAGTTCAACCTCGCCTTCGTCACCTCCGGCGGTGCCTGCTCCCCGCTCTGGGGCGGCACCACGGCCCTCGACGCGGACCGGGTCGCCTCGCAGATCGCCGCCCTGCGGGCGAAGGGCGGGGACGTCCGGGTGTCGTTCGGCGGCGCGGCCGGCTCCGAACTGGGGCTGGTGTGCACCTCCGCCGACAGCCTCGCCGCCGCGTACGGGAAGGTCGTGGACACGTACGGGCTGACCAAGGTGGACTTCGACATCGAGGGCGCGGCCCTGCCCGACACCGCCGCCAACACCCGGCGTGCCCAGGCCATCGCGCAGTTGCAGAAGTCGCACCCCGGGCTCGACGTCTCCTTCACCCTCCCCGTGATGCCCGAGGGCCTCACCCAGCCGGGCGTGGACCTGATAGCCAACGCCCGGCAGAACGGGGTGGCGATCTCCGCCGTCAACATCATGGCGATGGACTACGGCCCGGCGTACAGCGGGGACATGGGCGGATACGCCATCCAGGCGGCCACGGCCACGCAGGCACAGATCAAGGGGGTGCTCGGTCTCGGTGACGCGGCGGCGTGGAAGGCCGTGGCGGTCACGCCGATGATCGGTGTCAACGACGTCAGCAGCGAGGTCTTCACGGTGCAGGACGCCACGCAGCTCGTGGAGTTCGCCCGCGCCAAGGGTCTCGGCTGGCTCGCCATGTGGTCCGGCGCCCGCGACAAGCAGTGCCCGGGCGGCGCCAAGAACTCCGCCGACCCGACCTGTTCCTCGATCCTCCAGGAGCCGCTGGCCTTCACGAAGGCCTTCGCCGCCCGCGGCTAGGCCGCCTCTCGCGGATTCCGCCCGCGCGAGCGGCTGTTCTACTGTGCGCTGAGCACAGGAATGGCAGAACGGCGGGGCAGCGCGTGGAGATCGGGACCCGGAACGGGTGGGGGAGCGCGAGCGGGACGGCGGCGCAGGCGGACCCCGCGGAGCCCGCAGAGCCCATGCAGCCCGCGGACTCCGCGGAGCCCGCTCCGGGGCCCGACCGGACCGGGCGCGGTCCGGAGCGGGCGCTCCTGGAGCCCGCCCTGGCCGCCGTCCGCGAGACCGGCGCGGCGCTCCTGCTGCGGGGCGACCCCGGCATGGGCAAGACCGCCCTCCTCGACTGGGCGGAGGACCGCGCCGCGCGCGCCGGTCTGCGCGTGCTCCGGATGGCCGGGGCCGAAGCGGAGTCCGATCTGCCGTTCGCCGCGCTGCACCAGGTGCTGTGGCCGCTGCTCGACACCGGCCCCGCCCTCCCGGACGGCGCCCAGGGCCCGCTGGAGCGGGCCCTGGGCCTCAGGGAGGGCGCCCTGCCCGCTGTCACGGAGGTCTCCGACGCCGCGCTCGCGCTGCTGGCCCGCGCCGCCGCCGACCGGCCCCTCGTGCTGCTCCTCGACGGCCTGCAGTGGGCCGACCCGGCCAGCGCCGCCGTGTTCCGCTCCGTGGCCGAGCGGGCGGCCGGGCTCCCGCTCGTCGTCATCGGAGCCACCCGCCACGAGGGCACGTACGCGACCTGCCCGGCGGGCCGCGCGATCGACCTCGAACCGCTGGACGACACCCGCGCCGCGCGCCTGCTGCGCGTACTGCACCCCCATCTCGCCGACTGGGCCCGCCGCCGCGTCCTGCGCGCGGCCGGCGGCAACCCCCTCGCCCTGCGGGAGCTGCCCGCCGAGCTCGAACGCGCCGCGCCGGACCGGCTCGCCGTCCTCGCCGACCCGGAGAGCGCGGAACTGCTCGGCGAACTCCCGCTGGGGGAGCGCCTCGGCCGGCTGTACGAGGACAGGCTGCGCGCCCTGCCGCAGGAGGCCCGGCGCGTCCTGCTGCTGGCGGCGCTCGGCGGCCCGGCCGCGCCCACCCAGCCCGGTACGCCGAGCCCTTGGCGGACGATCGAGGACTCCGGGCTCGCGCGCCTCGACCCGGCGACGGGCCGCGTACGGTTCCGCCACCCTCTGGTACGCGCCGGCCTCGTCCACATCGCCTCATCCGCGCAACGCCGCGCCGCCCACCGCCGGCTCGCCGACACGCTGCCGCCGCACGACCCGCGGCGGACCGCCCACCTCGCGGCCGCCGCGATCGGGCCCGACGACGGCCTCGCCGCGCTGCTGTACGCGGAGGCGGAGGCCATGGGGGACCGTGGCGCCGAAGCGGAGGCGGCGAGCGTCATGGCGCGCGCCGCCGGACTCACGGCGGACGTGGAGCGCAGGGCCGCCCGGCTCGTCGCCGCGGCGGAGATGGCCGCCCGGGGCGGCCGGCTGCGCTTCGCGGACCGGCTGCTCGCCGAGGCCGCGACGGAGGCCGCCCCGCGCACGCCGCAGCCGGCTGCCCTGTACGCGCTCGTCGTCGCCTACGTCCGGCTCCACCGCGCCTGCGACTCGGTCCCCGCGGTCGAGAGGCTGCCCGCGATCCTGGACGCCGTTGCCGCCGCCTCCGGCGAACCCGCCGCCCCCGGGGACGCCGCCCGGCGGGCGGCCCTGGTGGAGCCGGCGCTGTTCGTCCTCCTGCTGGTCGCCGTGCACACCGGTGACGAGCGGGCCCGGGCCGCCCTGGACCGGCACGCCGCCGGCGGCTCCCCGCTCGCCGCGCTCTGCCACCAGGCGTGGGCCGACCCGCCCCGTACCGCGCGGGACGTACCGGCCCGCCTGCGCGCCGCCGCCGCGGAGCTGGGGGACGACGCGCACCCCCTCGCGGACCGGCTGCTGCTGTGGACCGCGATGGCGGTCGACCGCGTCGGCGAGCACGACGCCCTGTGGAACCGGCTGGCGCACGGCGGCACCTACGTCACCCAGGCGTTCATCGACCTCGCCCGCACCCACGACGGCTTCCTGCGCGGCCGGTGGGACGAGGCCCTCGCGCGCGCCCGGCGCGGCACCGCGGCCTCCGCAGCGCACGGCTACGGCTTCAACGAGATGATGTTCCTCCTCCACGAGGCCCAGGTCCTCGCCGGCCGGGGCGACACCGCCGGCCTGGAGGCCATCGGCCGGACCCTGTCGCCCTGGGCCACCGAGCACCGCGTCCGCCTCGTCACCGGACGGCTGCTGGGCCTGAAGGCGCTGTGCGCCCTCGGGCACGGGCGGGTCGGCGAGGCCTGGCACCACGTACGGTCCCTGACCCCGCCCGGTGTGCTGCCCCCGGACGTGCCGTGGATCCAGCTCACCCTGCTGGACTTCGCGCAGGCCGCCGTGGAGAGCGGCCACCGGGACGAGGCCCGGGCGCACCTGTCGGCCGTACGGGCGGCCGGGGTCGCAGAGGTCTCGCCCCACCACGCGTTCCTCGTCGCCGCCGCCGAGGCGCTGGCCGCGCCCGACGACAGGGCCGAGGAGCACTACACCGCGGCGTACGCCGTCCCGGGCGCCGGAGACTGGCCCTTCGAGCTCGCCCGGCTCCACCTCGCCCACGGCGCCTGCCTCAGGCGCCGCTCCCGGCGCCGGGAGGCCGCCGCCCGGCTGGCCGCCGCGCACACCGTCTTCGAGCGGCTGCGCGCGACGCCCTGGGCCGGACAGGCCGCCCGGGAACTCGCCGCCGCCGGCGGCGCGGGCCCGGAGCCGGAGCGGCCCGGCACCCCCGCCCGCGGCATCCGGCACCCGCTGTCCGCACAGGAGCTGAGGATCGCCGAACTGGCGGCCCAGGGACTGACCAACCGGGAGATCGGCGCGCGGCTGCGGCTGTCCCCGCGCACCGTCGGCGCACACCTCTACAAGATCTTCCCCAAGCTCGGCATCACGACCCGGGGCGGCATGGCCCAGGCCCTGCGCGAAGCGGGCCCGCGGGAGCCCGCCTAGGCAGGCTCTCGCGGCCCGGCCGCGTCACCAGCGGTCGGGGCGCGCCGCGAGTTCCCACTCGGCGGTACGGGTCACCTCGGCCTCAGGCTGCGGGGCCTCCTCCGGGTGCCGCTGCGCCCACTTCGCCACGTACGGGCAGAGCGGCACCACGGGGACGCCCTCGCGCAGGGCCATCGCGTAGAACTCCCGGGCCAGCGAACCCGCGATGCCCCGGCCCTCGTTGCCCTCCTCGACGACGGTGTGCACTGCGACGAGGGCGTGCGGCGCCGCTTCGAGCACGAAGTACGCGATGCCGCCGAGGTAGGTCCCGTCCTCGAACGCCCCCAGTACACCGCGCTCGCGGTCGTCGCGCAGCACGAGATCTGCCATGTCCACCCCTGGTGGTGTCGTCGAACCGCCCCGTGGACGGTACGGATGAGTCACACCCGCGCCACCGTGCGCGGCCGTCGCAGGGACGATACGGCAGCGGCCGCCCCGGCGTCCGCCCGCCGGGGCGCCGTGGCGCGGGCCGTGCACGGCGGGACCAGCGCCGGGCGCGTCCGGTTCGCTCACGGTCAAGCCGAAGGGCCGTCAGGAGTCCCGGCCGGAGGCCTCCGCCGGACCCTCCCTCAGACCTCCGTCAGATCCCCGAGGGCCCGGGCCACGGCGGCTCGCGAGGTGATCCCGAGCTTGGGGAAGACCTTGTACAGGTGGGCCGCGACCGTGCGGGGCGACAGCCGCAGCTCCACGCCGATCTCCTTGTTCGTCAGCCCGGTGGCGACCAGGCGCGCGATCCGCAGCTCCTGAGGGGTGAGCGGCTCCCCGCCCGTCGCCCCGCCGCCCGCCGCGCCGTCCACCGCCCGGCCCGCCGCCCGCAGTTCCTCCCGGCACTGCTCCGCCCAGGGATCGGCCCGCAGGTCCAGGAAGGCGTGGTAGGCGGCGCGCAGCACGTCGTCCGCCTCGGCGCGCCGGCCGCGGCGGCGCAGCCGGGAGCCGTGGGCCAGCCGCAGCCGGGCCAGGTCGAACACCCAGCGGTCCGCGCCGGGCACCGCGTAGGCCGCGGCGAACCGGGCCTCGGCCTCCTCCGCGTCCTCCTCCTCGGCCCCGGCCGCCAGCGCGTCGGCCGCCGCCAGCAGGAAGGCGTGGTGCCCGGAGATCTCGTCCATCCGCGCCGCCCGCCCGGCGGCCACGTGGGCCACCGCCTCCTCCACCCTGCCGCACCGCACGGCCGCCAGGACGAAGTCGAAGAAGGGCAGGTGGAACCAGGGCAGCCCGGAGGGCAGTTCACCCGGGGTCATCAGCCGGCGCAGCCGCCCGTACGCCTCTTCGTGGCGGCCGTGCGCCAGCGCGGCGAGCGCGCCGAGGTGCGTCAGCTGGTCGGTGACGAAACGCATCCGGGCCGCGGCCGCCGCGGGCTCGATCCGGGCCCGGACCTCACGCAGCCCCCGCTCGTCGCCGCGCCCCGCCAGGAAGTGCGCGTAGTAGTGCCGGAACAGCAACGCGTTGGAGTGGTAGCCGGCTTCCGCCGCGGCGTCCGCCTCGCGCAGGCACTCCTGGGCGGTGTCCCAGCGGCCGCGCAGGAAGTGCCGGTAGGCCCTGGCCTTGGCCACCGACCCCTGGGTGGCGAACGCGTGCTGACCGGCGAAGAGCCGCCACAGGCCACAGTCGGCCGCGTCCACCGCACTGGCGGTCCACAGCAGCAGCCAGGACTTCCCGGTGTCCTGATCGTTCGTCATGCGCTCGACCATGGAGCGCAGTTCGCTCTCGACGCCGTGCGCGGTACGGGGCGGATCGGCCCAGGCGCGGTGACACAGCCGCGCCGCGGGGGAGACGTGCTCCAGATGGGCCTCCAGTGCCCGCCGCCCCCGCGGGTCGCCCGTGTACGCGGTGGCCAGCAGCAGCTTGAAGAACGCCTGCTCGGCCAGGTCGTCGCCGAACGGCCGGGCGGCGGTGGCCGTCAGCCCGGCCAGGGCGCGCGGCAGCAGGGTGAACGAGGACTCGAAGTCCATGTGGTGGCTCTGGTCCACGTACACGACGGCGTACGCGAACAGCGGGGCGATGTCCGCCGGCACCGGCCCCTGCTTGAGCTCCTCCACCAGCCGCGCCGTGTACGGCAGCCGGCCGCCGCGCGCCGACATCACCGCGGCCAGCGTCAGCCGTCTCGCCCGGTTGCCGGCGTCGGTGCTGAGCGCCGCCGCGCGGTCCAGAAGCAGCGCCCCCTCCGCGTCGGCGCCGCGCAGCGCGAGCCGTGAACCGGCCTCCTGGAGCCGCGCGGCGAGCGGCTCACCGGGGGACTCGGCCGCGGAGGCCTCGTGCAGGAGGCGTCGCGCGTCGCCCTCGGGCTCGTACCCCGCCAGTGTCCGGTGGGCGGCGCGCCGCTCCGCCTCCGAGGCGGCGGCGATCACCGCGCTGCGGACCAGCGGATGCCGGAACACCAGCCTGCCCGCGTGGTCCAGCCGGGCCAGCCCGCTGGCCTCGATGCGGTCGAGGGCCATCTCCGCCCCGTCCCCGCCGGCGGCCCGCCACCAGCCGCCGCCCTGCCCGGCGGCCTCGTCGCCGCCCAGCGCGGTCAGCAGGAGCACCCGCATCGGCTCCGCGGACAGCGACCGCAGCCGCTCCGTGAACAGCCGCTCCAGCCGCTCCCCGAGCGGGAGCCGTTCCGGGAGCGGTGCGATGCCCCGCTGGTGCTCCTGGCGCAGCTGGCGCGGGAGTTCGGCCAGTGCGAGGGGATTGCCGGCGGCCTCGTCCACCACGCGCTCGGCGGTGGTGGCGGCCAGCTCCGGATGCCACTGGCGCAACAGGGCGCGGGCGTCCGTACCCGACAGGGCCTCGACGTCCACGGGGTGGGTGGGCCACCCCTCCAGCGCGGATCCGTCCGGTCGGGTCGTCGAGAGCATCACCAGCGGGAGGTCCCCGATCCGCTGGTGGAGGAAAGCGAGGACGGCCTTGCTGGAGGGGTCCACGCAGTGCAGGTCGTCCACGAGGATCAGCAGCGGCCGGCGCCGGGCCTCCTCCGCGAGCAGGGCCAGCGCGGCCGCGCCGACCATGAAACCGCCCGGCGGCAGTCCGTCCCGCAGCCCCAGCGCGTACTCCAGGGCGACCCGTTGACTTCCGGGCAGGGCCCCCGAACCCGCCAGCAGCGGCCGCAGCACCTGGTCGAGCACACCGAACGCGGACGCGACCTCCGCCTCCACGCCGACGGCGCGCAGGACCGTGAACCCGTGCCCGAAGGCGCGTGCCGCCGCCCAGTCCAGCAACGCCGTCTTCCCGATGCCCGGTTCGCCGCGCAGGACCACCGCCGAGCCGCCCGCACCGGAGCGCGCCCCGTCGAGGGCCCGTTCCAGCAGCAGGAGTTCGCGCTGCCGGCCCACGAGCGCGGGCCCGCCGTACTCGCCGTGCCCGGTGGATGCGCTCTGCTTTCGGTACTCGGTGCCCACGGTTGCTCCCAGCCGGCCGGGGGCGAACGCCGGCCCGCCGTGCCTCGCCGGAAGTGGCCGCCCCCAGACCCTTCCGCCCTCGGCCCGTGCGCGTCGCGGCGGGGTTCGAGTGCCACGCCATTATCCCGTACCGGAATTCCGGCCGCCGCCACCGAACCGGGGGCCGAGTGGTGGAAGACGTCCGGGCCGGCCCGTGAGGGCCGGCCCGGACATCGGATCAGGCGTCGGATCAGACGAGGTCGAAGCGGTCCAGGTCCATGACCTTGGCCCACGCGGCGACGAAGTCCGTCACGAACTTCTCCTTCGCGTCATCGCTCGCGTAGACCTCCGCGACCGCGCGCAGCTCGGAGTTGGAGCCGAAGACGAGGTCGGCACGGGTGCCGGTCCACTTGACCTCGCCGGTGGCGGTGTCGAGGCCCTCGAAGGTGTTGGCGTCCTCGGACGTCGCCTTCCACGCCGTGCCCATGTCGAGCAGGTTGACGAAGAAGTCGTTCGTCAGGGACCCGGGGGTCGCCGTGAGCACGCCGTGCTGCGACTGCTGGTGGTTCGCGCCGAGGACCCGGAGGCCGCCGACGAGGACCGTCAGCTCGGGGGCGCTCAGCGTCAGCAGGTTCGCCTTGTCGAGCAGCAGGTACTCGGCCGGCAGCCGGTTGCCCTTGCCGAGGTAGTTGCGGAACCCGTCGGCGGCCGGCTCCAGGGCGGCGAACGACTCCACGTCGGTCTGCTCCTGCGAGGCGTCCGCGCGGCCCGGCGTGAAGGGGACCCGGACCTCGAAGCCGGCGTCCTTCGCGGCCTGTTCGACACCCGCGCCACCGGCGAGCACGATCAGGTCGGCGAGGGAGACGCGCTTGCCGTTGCTCTGGGCGGAGTTGAAGGACTCCTGGATGCCCTCCAGGGTGCGCAGCACCGTGGCGAGCTGGTCGGGCTCGTTGACCTCCCAGCCGCTCTGCGGCTGGAGGCGCAGGCGCGCGCCGTTGGCGCCACCGCGCTTGTCGCTGCCGCGGAAGGACGAGGCCGACGCCCAGGCGGTGGAGACGAGCTGGGACACCGTCAGGTCCGAGGCGAGGACGCTGCTCTTGAGGGCGGCGACGTCCTCGGCGCCGACGAGCGGGTGGCTCACCTCGGGGAGCGGGTCCTGCCACAGCAGGGTCTCGGAGGGGACCTCCGGGCCGAGGTAGCGCACGACCGGGCCCATGTCGCGGTGGGTCAGCTTGAACCAGGCGCGGGCGAAGGCGTCCGCGAACGCGGCCGGGTCCTCCAGGAAGCGCCGCGAGATCTGCTCGTACGCCGGGTCGAAGCGCAGCGAGAGGTCGGTCGTCAGCATCGTCGGGGCGTGGGTCTTCGACGCGTCGTGGGCGTCGGGGACGGTGCCCGCGCCGGCGCCCTCCTTGGGCCGCCACTGGTGGGCGCCCGCCGGGCTCTTGAACAGCTCCCACTCGTAGCCGAAGAGGATCTCGAAGAAGCTGTTGTCCCAGGTGATCGGGGTGTTCGTCCAGATGCCCTCAAGGCCGCTGGTGATCGCGTCGGCGCCCTTGCCGGTGCCGAAGCTGTTGTTCCAGCCGAAGCCCTGCTGCTCGATCGAGGCGGCCTCGGGGTCGGCGCCCACGCTCTCGGCGGGGCCGGCGCCGTGGGTCTTGCCGAAGGTGTGGCCGCCGGCGACCAGCGCGACGGTCTCCTCGTCGTTCATCGCCATCCGGCGGAACGTCTCGCGGATGTCGCGGGCCGCGGCGATCGGGTCGGGGGTGCCGTTCGGGCCCTCGGGGTTGACGTAGATGAGGCCCATCTGGACCGCGCCGAGGGGGTTCTCCAGCTCCCGGTCACCGGTGTAGCGCTCATCGCCGAGCCAGGTGGTCTCGGGACCCCAGTAGACGTCCTCGTCGGGCTCCCAGACGTCCGCGCGGCCGCCGCCGAAGCCGAAGGTCTCGAAGCCCATCTGCTCCAGGGCCACGTTGCCGGTGAGGATCATGAGGTCGGCCCAGGAGAGGCTCTGGCCGTACTTCTTCTTGACCGGCCACAGCAGGCGGCGGGCCTTGTCGAGGTTGCCGTTGTCCGGCCAGCTGTTGAGGGGGGCGAAGCGCTGCTGGCCCGCTCCGGCGCCGCCGCGGCCGTCGCTGATGCGGTAGGTGCCGGCGCTGTGCCAGGCCATCCGGATCATGAAGGGGCCGTAGTGGCCGAAGTCGGCGGGCCACCAGTCCTGCGAGGTGGTCAGCACCTCGGCGATGTCCCGCTTGACCGCAGGCAGGTCCAGGCCCTGGAAGGCCTCGGCGTAGTCGAACTCCTCGCCGAGCGGGTTGGCCACGGCCGGGTTCTTGGCGAGGATCTTCAGGTTCAGGCGTTCGGGCCACCATTGGCGGTTTCCGCCGCCTTGGGTCGGGTGGGGGGCGCGGTCGTGTGCGACGGGGCAGCCACCTCCGCCCTCGTTCTTGGCGTCTACGACGATCGCGTCATGGTTGTCAGACATGGGAATCCTTCCGGGCCGGGCGGATCACGGTGCTGAATAACTGCGGGCGGCGAAACAAGCGGTTCAAGGTCTTCAAGGGGTTCATGTCCTTGGCTATCGACGGAACCGATCCTACGATGGACAGAATCCAAGTCAAGAAGGATGCCAAACCCGTATCCGATAGGATCCCGGACAAGCATGCGGACGCCGGGTGTCCCACCGAACCGGAATAGGTGAACCCGATATGAGTGACCTGCTGGAACGGCTCAGAGGGCGTGGCTGGCGGATGACCTCCCAGCGCCGTGTGGTGGCGGAGGTCCTCGACGGCGATCACGTCCACCTCACGGCGGACGAGGTGCACGCCCGGGCCGCGGAGCGGCTGCCGGAGATCTCACGGGCGACCGTCTACAACGCCCTGGGTGAGCTGGTCCTTCTCGGCGAGGTCCTGGAGCTGTCCACCGACGGCCGGGCGAAGCGCTACGACCCCAACGCGCACCACCCGCACCACCACCTGGTGTGCTCCGGCTGCGGGACCATCCGGGACGTCACCCCGGCCGGCAACCCCCTGGCGGACCTTCCGGAGGGGGAGCGGTTCGGGTTCGAGGTGTCGAAGGCCGAGGTCACCTACCGCGGACTCTGCCCGTCCTGCGCCGGAGCCGCCGGAGCCGCCGGATAGGGCACGCGCGCTCCGGCAGCGCCGGCCGGCCGCCCCGGGAGCACCGCCGCCACCAGGTCCCCGTCAGGCCGTCAGGCCTTCAGCGGGCGCCGGTAGCGGACCCCGGGGCGCCCGTCGAGGGTGACGTCCCCATCGACGGCGAAGCCGGTGCGGGAGAGCACGGCCATGGAGGCGGCGTTGTCCAGAGTGGTGGCCGCGGTGAGCGCGGAGAGGCCGTACGCCGGGCCCGCGAGCCGGCAGACCTCCCGGACCGCGGCCGTCGCGACGCCCCGGCCCGCGGCGTGCTCGCCGATCCGGTAGCCGAGCTCGGCGCTCCCCTCCTCGACGTCCACGAGGTTGACGCGGCCGACGAGGTCTCCCCGGTCGGTCACGACCAGGTGGAAATGACAGGCCCCGGCGTCCTGCTCGGCGAGGAGCGCGCGGTGCCGGGAGGCGAACTCCGCGAAGTAGGCGTCCCCGCGATCGGGCACCGTCCGCGCGAAGTACTCCCGGTTCTCCCGTTCGAACGCCAACAGGGCGTCCGCGTGGCCCGCTCGGAGCCGCACCAGCCTCACCATGGCCGCCAGTCTACGGATCGGCGGGGCGGCGGGGTCAGAAGGGCCTGGTGGGGAGGTACTTGCCGTCGAGGGTGATGACCGCGCGCTCGCCGCCGTCGGGGTCGGCGACCTTCCTCACGTCCAGCTTGAAGTTGATCGCGCTGATGATGCCGTCGCCGAACTGCTCGTGGACCAGGGCCTTCAGGGTGGTGCCGTAGACCTGGAGCATCTCGTGGAAGCGGTAGATCGTCGGGTCGGTCGGGATGCCGCCCGGGATCGAGCCGCGGGTCGGGACGGTCTCCAGCAGGAGCGCGTCGTCGTCGTCGAGGCCGAGGAGGGCGGCGACGGCCCGGGCGGCGGGGGCCGGGAGCGGGTGCTGGCCGAGTACGGCCGCGGTGACGAAGGCGACCGACAGGCCGGCCGCGTCGGCGATCTCCTGCCAGGAGAGGTCCTCGCGGGTCTTGGCCGCGACGGCCCGGGTGGCGAGGGCCTGACGGGCGGCGGGGTCGAACTGGGACTGCAGCATGAGAACGCTTCCTTATAGGGGGGAGAGGGGGAGAAGGGGAGAGGGGTTACGCCGCCGGGGCGAGGCGCTCGACCGTGCCCGTCGCGATGTCGTACACCCAGCCGTGCAGGGTGAGCGCGCCCGCGGCCAGGGCGTGGGCCACCGGGGGGTGGGTGGCGAGGTTCGCCAGCTGCGCGGTGACGTTGTCGCGGATCAGGGTGTCCAGCCGGTCCGCGGTGGAGCCCGCGGCGGCGCCCGCGTGGCGCAGCCAGCGGCCTACGGCCGGTACGGCGGAGAAGTCGTCGCCCCCGGCGAGGGCCGTCATCGCCCCGCAGGCGGAGTGACCGCACACCACGATGTCGCGGACGCCCAGGACGGCGACGGCGTACTCGATCGAGGCCGCGACACCGTCCGGTCCGGGCGCGTGGGCGGGCACCAGATTGCCCGCGGTACGGATGACGAACAGCTCGCCCGGTTCGCGCTGGGTGATCAGCTCGGGTACGACGCGGGCGTCGGAACAGCCGATGAACAGCGTCTGCGGCCGGTGCGTCGTCGCCAACCGGGCGAACAGGTCCGCCTTCGCCGGAAAGACGTCCCGCTGAAAGCGCTCTACGCCCTCGACGAGGTCCCGCATGGTCCGTACGGCCTGCATGGTCACTCCCTTCGGTGGATGCCGCCCCGTGGGGCTGACGAGATCCACCATGCATGAGCTGCATTCATAGTGTCCAAGGCGTACTGAGCATGCTTCCTATTGGTCTCATCTATAGTTGACCGCATGGCCCCGGAACTGCGTCACGTCCGCTATCTGCTCGCCGTCGCCGAACACGGCAGCTTCACCCGCGCCGCCGAAGAGCTGCGCGTCTCCCAGCCCACCCTGTCCCAGCAGGTCAAACAGCTGGAGCGGGCCGTCGGGGTCCAGTTGCTCGACCGCTCGGGCCGCTCCGTACGGCTCACCGACGCCGGAGCGGCCTACCTCCCCTACGCCCGCCGCGCCCTCCAGGACCTCGCCGCCGCCGAACGCGCCGTCCTCGACGTCGCGGACCTCTCCCGCGGCGCCCTGCGCCTCGGCATGACCCCCACCTTCACCGCGTACCTCCTCGGCCCGCTCGCCGCCGAGCTCCACGCCCGCCACCCCCACATCACGCTGGACGTGAGGGAGTTGGCCCAGGACCGGCTGGAGCCCGCCCTGCTGGCCGACGAACTCGACCTGGGCATCGCCTTCCACGGCCCCCGGCTGCCCGGCATCGGCGCCCTCGACCTGTTCACCGAGACCCTCGGTCTCGTCGTCGGCCCCGCCCACCCCCTCGCCGGCCGTACCGAGCCCCTGCCGGTACGCGAACTCGCGGCCCACCCGCTCGCGTTGCTCAGCGGGGACTTCGCCACCCGGGGTCACATTGACGCCCACCTCGCCCGGTACCGCGTCGAACCGCCCGTCGCGGTGCAGGCGAACACCATCAGCGCCCTCACCGAGATCGTCCGGCGCACCGGCCTCGCCACCGTGCTCCCCGACGCCCTCACCCGCGACGACACCCGCCTGCACCCCGTCCCGCTCGACCCGGCCCTCCCGGCGCGCACCGCCACCCTCCTGCGGCGCGAGGGCGGTTACGAGAGCGCCGCCGCCCGCGCCTTCACCGCGATCGCCCACGACTGGGCGGCGGCGATGGCGACAGCGGCGGCCGCGGAACTCGGCGTCACGTCAGCGGGCTGAGCCGGGGCAGCGCGGCCGGGGCCCGCACGCCATCGGCCAGGGCGCTGCCCGCCAGCCAGGCCCGCCAGTCCAGGTTCCAGTCGCCGAACCCGTTGGCGAACGGCGCCATCTCCTCGCCCCCGCTGTTGACCACCTCCACGATGTCCCCGACCCGGACCGTCTCGAAGAACCAGGCGGCGTCCTGCGTGCTCATGCCCGTACAGCCGTGGCTGACGTTCTCCTCGCCCTGCGCCTCGACCGACCAGGGCGCGGCGTGCACGTACTCGCCGCTCCAGGTCACCCGGGTCGCGTAGAACACCGGCAGGTCGTAGAACTCGCTCGTGCCGGGCCGGATGCCGACGGTGTCCCCGCGCATCCGGACCTGGTACTCCTTGCCCAGGACGACCTTGACACCGGTACGGGTGCGGAACCCCGCCTTCCCGGTGGTGACCGGGATGGTCCGCAGGACCCGGCCGTTGCGGCGCACCGTCATCTCGTGCGCGGCGGAGTCGGTGACTGCCTCGATCCGGTCCCCGATGGCGAGCTGGAGGGACTCGGAGGGGCCGCCGTAGAGGTGGTCCCCGAACGCCACCCCGTCGAGACCGCCGCGCACCCGCACCACGGCGTGCGCCGGCCAGTACGTACGCGGCCGGTAGTGCAGCGTCGAGTCGTCGACCCAGTGCCAGGCCCCCTCGACCGCCGGCTCCGAGGTCACCTGGAGCGCCCGCTCCAGCCGCGCCCGGGACGTGGGGTCGGAGGCGGGGACGGGGTGGCTGAGGGAGGCCGTCACGATCTGCCCGGCGCCGTAGGTCCCGGCCCTCGGCCCGAACTCCACCGTCAGCCGCTCGTCCTCGGTGGGCGGGGCCGTCCGGAACGCCATGGTCACCCCGACCGGGGTCCCGGCCGCGTCCTGCGCGCCGACCCGGACCGTGTAGACCTCGCCCGCCCGCAGCGGTTCGGTGTTGGTCCAGTGTCTGTTCTTCGCCCCGAGCGCGCCGCCCAGATAGCGCCCGTGCGCGTCGTGGACGGTGACGTCGGTGAGCTGCCCCGGCTCGACGAGGGAGATCTCCAGCGGGCCGTCCGCGTCCGTCGGCAGTGCGATCGTGCGGGCCGCCCGGGCCGCCGCCTTCCGCGACACCGGGTCCCGCAGCACCGCCCCGGCGCCCCGGGCGGTGGCCAGCACCCGCTGCTGGCGCCCGTCGTCGCACAGACCGGCGTGGAAGGCCTCCCGCCCGCACCGCCCGCCCGCGCCGCCGGAACCCTCCTCCAGGACCCGCGCGACCAGCAGCGTGACCGAGGCCTCCGCGCTCCCGGCCGCGCCCCGCGCCGCGTCCGGGTCCGGCATCCGCACCGGCGCCGCCGCGATGACGAGGGCGGCCCCGGTGACCGCGGCGACCGCGCTCCACGCCCTGCTCGACCGCGGCGCCGACCGGCCCGAACCGCCGCCCGCTCGCCCTGCCCCTGACCCTGCCCGTTGCCCACCGTGCGCCGAATCCATCGCCCCGTAGCCCTTCCAGATCGCCCAAGACCGGATGGCAGCATCAAAACGATTGCGGGCCAAAATGATGATCATGAACGCGGGTCATACGGCCGAACGGGCACCCAAGAGAACTCGTACGGAGCAACTTCAGGCGGCGACCCCGGCTTCCGTCCGGGACAATTCCCGCAGCCGTTCGAGGCGCTCGCGGGTCTCCCCGTCCATCGGGACGTACGTCACCAGGCGGGGCCCCGCCCCCGGGCCGAGCCACAGGTGCGTGTGCTCCAGGCGCAGCAGGCCGACGTGCGGGTTGCGGATGTACTTGGACCTCCCGCCCGTGCCGACCACCTCGTGGCGCGCCCACGCCTCCCGGAACTCCGGGGACGCGGCCTCCAGCCTCGCCAGCAGCGTCTTCCAGGCCGGCTCCGACAGGTGCTCCGCCATCGACGCCCGGAACTTGGCCGCCATCACCCGGTTCACCTCGTGGAGGTCGACCACGGCCGCCCGCCACGCCGGGTCGGTGAACGCGAGCCACATGCAGTTGCGGTCCTCGGGCCGGACCCCGTCCAGATCGCACAGCAGCCGCGAGAACGCGTCGTTGTACGCGAGGATGTCGAACCGGCTGTTCTGGATGAACGCCGGCATCGGGCTGAGCTGTTCGAGCATCGCCCGCAGCGCCGGCGTGATGCTCGGGCACGGGGTGTCCGGCGCCGGATCGGAGGTCCCGGCCAGCGCGAACAGGTGCGCCCGCTCGCTGCGGTCCAGCAGCAGCGCCCGCGCCACCGCGTCCAGCACCTGCGGGGACACCTTGATCTCGCGGGCCTGCTCCAGCCATGTGTACCAGGTGACGCCGACCGAGGACAGCTGCGCGACCTCCTCGCGCCGCAGCCCCGGGGTGCGCCGGCGCCGGCCGTTCGGCAGCCCGACCTGCTCGGGGGTGATGCGCTCGCGGCGGCTGCGCAGGAATTCGGCCAGCTCGTGCCGGCGGACATCGCCCTCGGGCGCCACAGTGGTCATGACACCAGGGTGCCTCACCCGTGATCCACGTGCCAGGTACTGCCGGTACCAGGATAAAGAGACTCTGGTACCAGGCTGAGAAGGGGAGCATCGTCAACACCGTGAGTGAGACAACGCTACGCCCGACCCCTCAGCCCCCGACCACCCCGCAGACCCCCGTCGGGGCCCGCGCCGAAGCCGCCATCGGCCCGCTCGGCCTGTTCACGGTCCTGCTGGGCGCCGCCCTGCCGCTGATCGACTTCTTCATCGTCAACGTGGCGCTCCCCGCCATCGACAGCGACCTCGCCGCCGGCCCGGCCATGCTCGAACTGATCGTCGCCGGCTACGGAGTCACCTACGCGGTGCTCCTCGTCCTCGGCGGCCGGCTCGGCGACACCGCCGGCCGGCGCAGGCTCTTCCTCATCGGCATGGCCGCCTTCGGCGTCACCTCGCTCGCCTGCGGCATCGCCCCCACCGCCTGGACCCTGGTCGCCGCCCGCGTGGCCCAGGGCGCCGCCTCCGCACTGATGCTGCCGCAGGTGCTCGCCACCATCCAGGCCACCACCCAAGGCCCGCGCCGCGCCCGGGCGATGAGCCTGTACGGGGCCACCGCGGGACTGTCCATGGTCACCGGCCAGATCCTCGGCGGCGTCCTGGTCGCCGCCGACATCGCCGGCACGAGCTGGCGCGCGGTGTTCCTGGTGAACGTGCCCGTGGTCCTCGTCGGCCTGGTCCTCGCCGTCCGCGCCGTCCCCGAGACCCGCTCGGACCGCCCGGCCTCCGTCGACGTACCGGGAACCCTGCTGCTCGCCCTGTCCCTGCTGTCGCTGCTGCTCCCGCTCACCGAGGGCCGGGCCGCCGGCTGGCCGCTGTGGACCTGGGTCTCCCTCGTCGTCTTCCCCTTCGCCGCCGTCGCGTTCTACCTGACGGAACGCCGAGCCGACCGCCTCGGACGCACCCCGCTCGTCCCGCCGAGCCTGCTGCGGCTGGAATCGCTGCGGCGCGGCCTGATGATGGTGGTGCCCTTCTCGATCGGCTTCAGCGGCTTCATGTTCGTGATCGCCGTGGTGCTCCAGCAGGGCCTGCACAAGGGCCCGGTGGCCGCCGGCCTCGCCCTCGTCCCGATGGCGCTCGCGTTCTTCGCCGCCTCCCTCGCCGGACCGCGGCTGGTCGGGCGGTTCGGCAGCAGGGTCGTCACCGCCGGCGCCCTCCTCCAGGCGGTGGGCATAGGCCTGCTCCTGCTGGCGGTCCAGCGCGACTGGCCCGGCCTCGGATTCGCCGAACTGGCCCCCGGCGTGGCCGTCGCCGGCCTCGGCCAGGGGCTCCAGCTCCCGGTCCTGATGCGCCTGATGCTCTCGGACGTACCGACCGACCGGGCCGGTGTGGGCGGCGGAGTCATGATCACCACCCAGCAGTCCGCCCTCGCGCTGGGCGTCGCGACCCTGGGCAGCCTCTTCCTCGCCCTGGCCGAGACGTCCGGCATGCGGGAGGCGCTCACCGTCACCCTGCTGGTCCAGGCCGGCCTGATCGCGCTCACCGCGCTGCTGAGCCTGCGCCTGCCCCGCATCGTGAGGTGAGACGGCCCCGCGCCGTACGCCGTCCCGCCGTCAGGCCTCGATGCCCTGCGGCAGACGGCCGGTGTGGACCACGCCGAGGGTCTGGGTGGCGCGGGTCAGCGCCACGTACAGATCGCTCGGCTCGTGGTCCGCGGGCTCCACGACGATCACCGTGTCGAACTCCAGCCCCTTCGCCTGGCGCGGGTCCAGCAGCACCACGGACCGGGTGAGATCCGGCTCCTCGCCCGCCCGTACGCCGGGCAGCGCCGCGGCCAGCGCCCCGTGCAGCGGCCGCGGCGCGATCACCGCCAGCCGGCCCTCCCGGGGAGCGCCCTCCCGCACCGCCTCGGCGACCGTACGGGCCGGGTCGTCGCTCTCGCGCACCCAGGGCCGTACGCCCGTGGACCGCACCGACCGGGGCGGCTCGAAACCGGGATGACGGGCCCGCAGCACGGCTGCGGCCACGTCCATGATCTCGGCGGGCGTACGGTAGTTGACGCCGAGGCGCACCAGCTCCCAGCGGTCGCCGACGTACGGATCCAGGATCCGCCGCCACGAACCGCAGCCGGCCTCGTCACCGGTCTGGGCCGGGTCGCCCACCAGCGTCATCGAGCGGGTCGGGCAGCGCCGCATCAGCATCCGCCAGGCCATCGCCGACAGCTCCTGCGCCTCGTCCACGATCACGTGCCCGAAGGCCCAGGTGCGGTCGGCGGCCGCGCGCTCGGCGGTGCTGCGGTGGTCGGCCTCCTCGTGCCGCTCCGCCATCCGCTCCGCGTCGATGATGTCGTGCGCGGCGAGGAACTCGTTCTCCGCGTCCTCGAATTCGTACGACTCCGAGCCCAGCGACAGGTCCAGGACGCCCTGCGCGTACGCGATGCGCTCCAGCCGCTCCCGCTCCTCGGCCGCCCGCAGCGCGCTGTCGTCCACCCCGAGGAGCTCGGCGGCTTCGTCAAGCAGCGGGACGTCCGCCGGGGTCCAGCCGTCGCCCGTGTCCCCGGTCCTCCGGATCAACTCGGCATCGGCCGGGGCCAGATGGGTGGGGTCGGCGAGGAACTCCGAGATCAGCCGCCGGGGCGTCAGGGGCGGCCACAGCGAGTCGATGGCCGCGTGCACCTCGGCGCTCGTGGCGATCTCCTTGCCGAGCTGCGCCACGTCGTCCGGGCCCAGCAGATTGGGCCCGCCGTACGGGTCCGCGCCGAGCCGGTCGGCGAGCTGCTCGGTGAGCGCGTCGATGACGCGGAAGGCGAAGTACGGGCGCGCGAGGTTGTGCGGCAGTCCGGTGGCGCGGGCCCGGTCCCGGGCCTCGTGGGCCATCGTCCGGTCCAGCAGCAGCGTCCCGTAGTCGTCGTGGTCGATCTCCAGCGCCGGTTCGGGGACCACGGAGCTGTCCTCGCCGCTGCCCGGGGGCACCTCCTCCGGCAGCGCCTGCCGGTCGCACACCACGCGCGCCAGCACCTCGGCCATCTCGGCGCGGCCCTTCACGGCGGCGGCCCCCGGCCGGTCGGTGCCGGTCGCGCAGACGCCGGGGAAGAGCTCGCCCACGGTCGCCAGCAGCACCCCGGTCTCGCCGAGGGCCGGGAGCACCTCGCCGATGTAGCCGAGGAAGGCCGGGTTCGGGCCGACGATCAACACGCCCCGCTTGGCGAGGAGTTCCCGGTGCGCGTACAGGAGGTACGCCGCGCGGTGCAGGGCCACCGCCGTCTTCCCGGTCCCCGGCCCGCCCTCCACGACGAGCACGCCGCGGTGCGGGGAGCGGATGATCCGGTCCTGCTCGGCCTGGATGGTCCGCACGATGTCGTGCATCCGGCCGGTCCGGGCCGCGTCCAGCGCGGCGAGCAGCACGGCGTCCGCGTCCGCCCCCTCGTAGCCGGTGCGCTCGGTGTCGGCGAGGTCGAGGATCTCGTCGTGCAGCGCGGTGACCTCCCGGCCCCGGGTGCTGATGTGGCGGCGCCTGCGCAATCCCATCGGATGGTGCCCGGTGGCGAGGTAGAAGGGGCGCGCCACTTCCGCCCGCCAGTCGAGAACGAGCGGAGTGCGCTCCGCGTCGTCCTGGCGGACGCCGATGCGGCCGATGTGATGGTCGCGGCCGTCGGAGAACTCCAGCCGGCCGAAACAGAGTCCGTTCTCGCCCCGGTCCAGCGCGGAAAGCAGCCCGGACTGCTCGGCGACGAGCACATCGCGCTCCAGCCGCGCCTGGAGCCCGCTCCCGGCATCGGCCAGCGCGCCCCGTACGGCGCGTTCGGCCTGGCAGCGCAGTTCATCGAGACGCTCATAGAGCGCGGTGATGAATTGCTGCTCATTCCGGAATTCCTCGATTGACAATTCCACTCCCGACGCGGTACAGTGTCCTCACAAAGCTTCTTCACGATCTCGGTCAATGGGAACGTGAAACATCCAATATATGCAGATGAATACCCCGGCCGTCAATCGGACCCGGGGTATTTTCGTGTCTCCCTATTCATGCGGCATGATCGGGGGATGTCTGAACGGATCATTGCCGCCTGTGACGGTGCGGCCAAGGGGAATCCCGGGCCCGCCGGGTGGGCGTGGGTCATCGCCGACGCGCAGGGCCGTCCGGAGCGCTGGGAAGCCGGGGCGCTCGGCCGGGCCACGAACAACGTGGGTGAACTCACCGCGCTGCAAAGGCTGCTGGAGGCCCTGGCTCCCGGTACCGCCGTCGAGGTGCGGATGGACTCCCAGTACGCCATGAAGGCCGTCACGCAGTGGCTCCCGGCGTGGAAGCGCAACGGGTGGAAGACCGCGGCGGGCAAGCCGGTGGCCAACCGGGAACTCGTCGAGAGCATCGACGCCCTGCTGGCCGACCGCGAGGTGGAGTTCCGCTACGTGCCGGCCCACCGGGAGGACGGCGACCACCTCAACGCCATCGCCGACCAGGCCGCCAGCGACGCCGCCCGCACCCAGCAGCCCGCCGGCACCGCCCTGGGCCAGGAAGCCATGCCGGTACCGGCCGAAGTGCGCGCCGCCCCCGCCCGCCGTACGTCCGCCGCCCCGGCCAAGAAGGCGGCGGCCGCGCGCGGACGCGCCACGATCAAGGCGAAGTTCCCCGGCACCTGCCCCTGCGGCACGTCGTACGCGGCCGGCGAGAAGATCGCCAAGCTCGGTACCCGGTGGGGACACCCCGACTGCGGCAGCGCGGTCGCCGAGGCCGCCGCCACGTAGGAACCGCCTCCGGGCGCCCGTCGGCCAGGGGCCGGAGCGAGTTTGGTCAGGAGTCTGACAAATCGCTCCGCCCCGGCCGGGATCGGGTGAAAAGATCGACTTCGAGACGTGCCCGGACCGGGGCACGGCCGAGGCCGACTTCGAGATGGCGGAGATCATCATGCCCGAGCCCTACGTGGTCGTCGGCACCGGAATCGCCGGTGCCAACGCCGCCCTCACCCTCCGTGCCGAAGGCTACGCCGGAGACCTCGTCCTCATCGGCGAGGAGCCCGAACTCCCTTACCGCAGACCGCCCTTGTCCAAGGAGATACTCTCCGGGGCGCAGCCCCCGTCGCGGAGCCTGCTGAGGCCCGCGAGCAGTTGGGCGGAGCAGGACATCGAGCTCCGCACCGGCACCGCCGTCACCGCGTTACGCCCCGCCGAGCGCACCCTCGTCCTCGACGACGGCAGCCCGCTCCGCTACGACCGGCTCCTCCTCGCCACCGGCGGCCGCCCCCGCCACCTCCCCGGGACGGAAGGGCTCGCCGGGGTCCACCGGCTGCGCACCCTCGCCGACGCCCGCGACCTGCGGGCCGCGCTGATCGACGGCGGCCCCGTCCTCGTCGTCGGCGCCGGCCTCATCGGCCTCGAAGTCGCCGCCACCGCCAGCGGGATGGGCTGCGAGGTCACCGTCACGGAGACCGAGGCGCACCCCCTGCGGCGCGTCCTGCCCGCAGCGATCGCCGACGCCGTCACCGGACTGCACCGCGCCCGCGGCGTCGACGTCCGCACCGGCGTCCGCCTCGAACGCTTCGAACGGCAGGGCGACTTCGTGGTCGCCACCGACGCCCGGGGCGCCGCCCTGTCGGCGCGTACGGTGGTCGTCGCCGTCGGCATGGCCCCCGACACGGACCTCGCCGAACGCGCCGGGCTCAAGGTGGACGACGGCATCGTCGTGGACGCGTTCGGGGAGACCTCCGTCCCCGGGATCTACGCGGCGGGCGACGTGGCCCGCCGGCCCGCCCGGGCCGACGGCGGCAGCTGCCGCGTCGAACACTGGACCAACGCCCAGGACCACGGCGCCGCCGTCGCCCGCAGCATGCTGGGCGTCCCGACCCCCCACACCCCCGTCCCGTGGTTCTGGACCCACCAGTACGGGACCAACATCCAGGCGGCCGGCCACCCCCAGGGCCCGGGCACCCTGACGGTGGAGGGAGACCTGGAGGCCCTCGACTTCACGGCGCTCCTCCATCACGAGGACCGGCTCACGGGGGTGGTCTGCGCCGGCCGCGCCCGCGAGTTCAAGGCGCTGCGCACCCGGCTGGACGCCACGTGACGACGAAGGCGTGGCGTCGTTGCCCCGATATGACCGATCTCATGGTGAAGATGCCGGCCCACTGGCTGGCCACGGTGTTCCTCCTCCTGCGCCGCAGCGCGTCCGGGGAGGTGCAGGCCCTCGCCGCCGAGTTGCGGCCGTTCACGGAGCAACCCGGACAGCGGGTCCAGGTTCCCCGGGCCGTGGTGCGGCGCACCGAGCTGGCGCTGCACGGGGAACTGGAGCGCAGCCCCCGGCGGTCCGAGGAGGTCCGCCATCTGATCAGGGCCCGATCGGGCGGCTGGTAACCCGTACGGCCTGACCCGCGCGGGACGCTCCAGGTCCTTCCGGGTCAGGCCGCCGCCCGGCTTGGTCCCCGCTCCGGCGCGCCGCCGCCGTCCGCGGGTTTCGCGGCCTCTAATGTCGCCGCATGGCTGACATGTTCGATCACAATCCGCAGGTGTGGACCGCAGGACGGCTCCGCGAGGCGCTGGCCGGTCTGCCCGACGAGACGCCGATCCACGTGGGCGTCGCCGACGGCCCGGGTGACTTCGAGGGCTACGGGGAGTACGTCCTCGTGGACGCCGAGCCGGTGGAACTGGACACCGACGGCGAGGAGTCCGGCGAGCCCGGGCCGCGCGTCCAGTTCACGCTCTTCGCAGACGCCAAGGCCGGGGTCTACTACCCCGACATGGACTGACTCCGGCGGACCGCTCCGGCGGACCGCCCGGCCGTCACCGCTCCGGCGGACGGTTCCGGCGGACCGCCCGGCCGGCACCGCCCCGGCCACCCGGGCATCGACCAGGTGGCCGCCGCGGCTCCCACGTCCGGGTGACACCGCCGTAGGCCTCGGCGATCGGCGGACGGCCGTGTCCGACGATCGCCAGCGGCCGTACCCCGTTCCGGTGTTCCGGCTGCCGATCGCCGAGGTCCGGCCGCTTGGGAGATCCAGTGCACATCCTGCTCGCCGTCAGCGCGTTCAACAGCCTCACGCAGCGCGTCCACGCCGAACTCAGGGACCACGGCCACAGCGTGGCCGTCGAACTCGCCCTGCCCGGCGGCTCCCTCCCCGACGCCGTCCGCCGCCACCGGCCGGACCTCGTCCTCGCGCCGATGCTGAAGACGGTCGTGCCCCGGGAGGTGTGGTCCGCCCACACCTGCCTCATCGTCCACCCCGGTCCCCTCGGCGACCGGGGCCCCTCCTCCCTCGACTGGGCCGTCACCCGCGGCGCCACCCGCTGGGGCGTCACCGTCCTCCAGGCCGGCGCCGACATGGACGCGGGCGACGTCTGGGCCACCGTCGACTGCCCCGTCCCGCCCCTCGGCAAGAGCGACCTCTACCGCGGCGAGATCGCCGACGCGGCCCTGACCGCCGTCCTGCTCGCCGTCGACCGCTTCGCCTCCGGCACCCACACCCCGCAGCCGCAGCCCCCCGGCGCCGGCCGCACCCTGCCCTACCTGCGCCAGGAGTTCCGCCGGATCGACTGGCGGATCGACCCCACCGAGAGCGTCGTACGGGCGCTGCGCGCCGCCGACTCCCGGCCCGGCGTCCTCGACGACCTGCTGGGCGGCCAGTGGTACCTGCACGGCGGCCATCCGGAGGACCGGCTGCGCGGCCGCCCCGGAGAACTGCTGGCCACCCGCGCGGGCGCGATCTGCCGGGCGACCCGCGACGGCGCCGTGTGGATCCCCGAGCTGAGGGCCCGCCGCGAGCCCGGCCGGCCCGCCCCCGTCAAACTCCCCGCCGCGCTCGCCCTCGGGGACCTGCTGCCGCCACTGCCCGAGATCCCCGCGCCGCAGCAGCCCGACCCGCGCGTACGCACCTGGTCCGACATCGGCTACGAGGAGCGCGACGGGGCCGGCTTCCTGTCGTTCTCCTTCCCCGGCGGCGCGATGAGCACCGGGCAGTGCCGGCGGCTGCTCGCCGCCTACCGGGAGGCCTGCTCCCGGCCCACCTCCGTACTCGTCCTCGGTGGCGGCCGCGACTTCTTCTCCAACGGAATCCACCTCGGCGTCATCGAGGCGGCCGCCGACCCGGGCGCCGAGTCCTGGGCCAACATCAACGCCATGGACGACCTGGTCGAGGCCGTCCTGACCACCACCGACAAGCTCGTCGTCGCGGCCCTCGGCGGCAACGCGGCCGCCGGCGGCGCCATGCTCGCGCTCGCCGCCGACGAGGTCTGGTGCAGGGCCGGGGCCGTCATCAACCCGCACTACCGGCTGATGGGCCTGTACGGCTCGGAGTACTGGACGTACACCCTGCCCCGCCGGACCGGGACCGGCGTCGCCGAGCGCCTCACCGCCGAGGCCCTGCCGCTCAGTGCCGAGGCCGCCCAGCGGCTCGGCCTGTCCGACCGGACCGTCGCCTGCGCTCCCGGGGCCTTCGCCGACGAGACCGCCCGCCTCGCCGCCCTGCTGGCGCGGTCGCCCGGCACCCGGTCCCGGATCGCCGCGAAGAAGGCCCGGCGCGACCGCGACGAGGCGGAGCGGCCGCTCGCCGCCTACCGGGAGGCCGAGCTGACCCGGATGCGCGTGACCTTCTTCGACCCGCAGGCCCCGTACCACGCGCTGCGCCGTGCCTTCGTACGCAAGGAGCCCCCGGACGGCACCCCGCCGCACCTCGCCCGAACGGCAGCCGGACGACACCGGGCGCCGCTCCCCTTCCGGCGGCCCGGCGTCACTGGACCGGCCCAGCAAGACAGGGCGCGGGCCACGGGCGGCTGCTAGCAAGAAGGGTGGGACCGGCAGCCGGGAACCCCCCGGCGCGGGCCCGCCCCGCTCGACCCGGCTCCGTACGCGCGAGCCCCCATCCACCTCCCCCCGCATCCCTTCCCAAGGAGCGATCCTCATGGATGCAGCAACGCCGAGCACGGTAGAGGACCCTCCGATCCACATCCTCTGGATCAACGCGGGACTGAGCTGCGACGGCGACTCAGTGTCCCTGACGGCGGCCATGCAGCCCAGCATCGAGGAGATCGTGACGGGCACCCTCCCGGGCCTGCCCAAGATCGCCGTGCACTGGCCGCTGATCGACTTCGAGTGCGGTCCGGTCGGCGGCGCCGACACGTTCATCGAATGGTTCTTCAAGGGGGAGCGGGGCGAGATCGACCCGTTCGTCCTGGTCGTCGAGGGCTCGATCCCCAACGAGAAGATCAAGCCCGAGGGCTACTGGTGCGGCTTCGGCGACGACCCGGAGACCGGCCAGCCCATCACCACCAGCGAGTGGATCGACCGGCTGGCGCCCAAGGCCCTCGCCGTGGTCGCGATCGGCACCTGCGCCACGTACGGCGGCATCCACGCCATGGAGGGCAACCCCACCGGCGCCATGGGCCTGCCCGACTACCTGGGCTGGGACTGGAAGTCGCACGCCGGCATCCCGATCGTGTGCGTGCCGGGCTGTCCGATCCAGCCCGACAACTTCTCCGAGACCCTCACGTACCTGCTCTACCAGGCCGCAGGCTCCGCCCCGATGATCCCGCTCGACGACAAGCTGCGCCCCACCTGGCTGTTCGGCGCCACCGTCCACGAGGGCTGCGACCGGGCCGGCTACTACGAGCAGGGCGAGTTCGCGCACACCTACGACTCGCCCAAGTGCCTGGTGAAGCTCGGCTGCTGGGGCCCGGTCGTGAAGTGCAACGTGCCCAAGCGCGGCTGGATGAACGGCATCGGCGGCTGCCCCAACGTCGGCGGCATCTGCATCGCCTGCACCATGCCCGGCTTCCCCGACAAGTTCATGCCGTTCATGGACGAGCCGCCCGGGGCCACCGTGTCCACCGCGGCCAGCGGGGCGTACGGGATGGTCATCCGCCGGCTCCGGGCGATCACGCTGCACACCGTGGACCAGGAGCCGAAGTGGCGCCGCGCCGGCAAGAAGCTGGCCACCGGCTACCGCCCGCCCTGGTGACCTGACCCGCCGGACCCGGGCCGCGCCCCGCGGCCCGGGTCCCTCACGTCCAGTTCACGCCCCCCAGTCCAAGAAGGGTCACGGAAGACAAGATGGCACCGAAGACGAAGGCGGCCGGTGACGGCAGCGGGCTGGTCGAGATGGCCTGGGATCCGATCACCCGGATCGTGGGCAGCCTCGGCATCCACACGAAGATCGACTTCAAGCAGAAGCGGGTCGCGGAGTGCTACAGCACCTCGTCGGTCTTCCGCGGGTACAGCGTCTTCATGCGCGGCAAGGACCCCCGCGACGCGCACTTCATCACCAGCCGCATCTGCGGCATCTGCGGCGACAACCACGCCACCTGCTCCGTGTACGCCCAGAACATGGCGTACGGCGTGAAGCCGCCGCACCTCGCCGAGTGGATCATCAACCTCGGTGAGTCGGCGGAGTACATGTTCGACCACAACATCTTCCAGGAGAACCTGGTCGGGGTCGACTACTGCGAGAAGATGGTCCGCGAGACCAACCCGGGCGTCCTGGAACTCGCCGAGCGCACCCCTTCCCCGCACGCCGGGGAACACGGCTACAAGACCATCGCCGACATCATGCGCTCCCTCAACCCCATCGAGGGCGAGTTCTACCGCGAGGCGCTCCAGGTGAGCCGCTACACGCGCGAGATGTTCTGCCTGATGGAGGGCCGCCACGTGCACCCCTCCACCCTCTACCCGGGCGGCGTCGGCACCATCGCCTCCGTCCAGCTCTTCACGGACTACATGAGCCGCCTCATGCGGTACTGCGAGTTCATGAAGCGCGTCGTCCCGCTCCACGACGACCTCTTCGACTTCTTCTACGAGGCGCTGCCCGGGTACGAGGAGGTCGGCCGCCGGCGCGTCCTGCTCGGCTGCTGGGGCGCCCTCAACGACCCCGAGTACTGCGACTTCACGTACGCCAACATGACCGACTGGGGACGGAAGATGTTCGTCACCCCCGGCGTGGTGGTGGACGGCAAACTGGTCACCAACGACCTCACCGAGATCAACCTCGGCATCCGCATCCTGCTCGGCAGCTCGTACTACGACGACTGGCAGGGCCAGGAGAAGTTCGTCACCCACGACCCGCTCGGCAACCCGGTGGACGCCCGCCACCCGTGGAACCAGCACACCATCCCCGCCCCGCAGAAGCGGAACTTCGACGACAAGTACAGCTGGGTGATGTCGCCGCGCTGGTTCGACGGCAAGGACCACCTCGCGCTCGACACCGGCGGCGGCCCCATCGCCCGCCTGTGGTCCACCGCGCTGTCCGGCCTCGTGCACACCGACTACGTGCAGGCGACCGGCCACAGCGTGGTCATCACCCTGCCGAAGACGATGACCAAGCCCGAGACCCGCTTCGAGTGGAAGATCCCGAAGTGGAGCAACGCGCTGGAGCGCAACCGCGCCCGCACGTACTTCCAGGCGTACGCGGCCGCCATCGCGCTGCACTGCGCCGAGAAGGGACTCGCCGAGGTCCGCGCCGGACGCACCCAGACCTGGGAGAAGTTCGAGGTCCCGGACGAGGGCCTGGGGGTCGGCTTCACCGAGGCCGTCCGCGGCGTGCTCTCGCACCACATGGTGATCCGCGACGGCAAGATCGCCAACTACCACCCGTACCCGCCGACCCCGTGGAACGCCAGCACCCGCGACACCTTCGGCACGCCCGGCCCCTACGAGGACGCCGTGCAGAACACCCCGATCTTCGAGGAGAACACCCCGGAGAACTTCAAGGGCATCGACATCATGCGCGCCGTGCGCAGCTTCGACCCCTGTCTGCCGTGCGGCGTCCACATGTACGTCGGCAGCGGCAAGACGGTCAAGCAGATGCACGTCCCCACCGGCCTGAGCGGGCTGGGCGGATGAGCGCCGCCGTCACCGACGCCCGGCAGGCGGGCCGGCGGGTCGACGAGGTCCTCGACCGGCTCGCCGCCACCGGCGACCGGGAGGCGAGCGCGGCCGCCGAGGAACTCGTGCGGGTGCTCATGGAGTTCTACGGCGCCGGGCTCGCCCGTGTCGTGGAGCGGATGGGGCAGGGAACGCTGTCCGGGATGCTGGACGACGAGCTGGTGGCGGGGCTGCTGGCGCTGCACGACCTGAACCCCGAGGACCTGCCCACCCGGATCGGGCGCGCCCTCGCGACGGTACGGGAGCCGGTCGAACTGCTCGGCTTCGACGAGGCCACCGCCACCGTGCGGCTGCGCACCGAGGCGAGCGGCGGCTGCGGATGCGGCGGTTCGGGCGACGCGGTGCGACAGGCCGCCGAGGACGCGCTGGCCTGCTTCGCGCCCGAAGTGACCGCGGTGGAGCTGGAAACGGCCCCGAAGTCCGCGCCGCTGCTCCAGATCGGCACCCGCCCGCAGACCCCGGCGCGGGTGCGATGAGCGCCTCCCACGCGGGGGACGCCCCTGCCGCGTCGCGGGACGTACCGATCCCCCCGGGCGCGGGCGGTGCGTCCGGCGCGGCCGGCGCGCCAGGCGCGTCCGGCCAGCTCGGCTCGGCCGGCTCGCTCGGCCAGCTCGGCGCGCCAGGTACGTCCGGCCAGCCCGGCCAGCCCGGCGCGGCTGGCGCGTTCGGTGCGCCCGGCGCGGCCGGTACGTCCGGCGCGCCCGGTGCGGTCGGTGCGGTCGGGCCGTTCGGGACGCACGGGCCGCTCGGTGGTCGGGGGCTGGGCGGTGCGCGGGGGTTGCGGCGGTTCGCGGGGCGCCGGGCGCCCCGGCCCGAGGTCTGCGAGCTGTGCGGGGTGGCGGTCGCCGAGGACGCCCACCGCCACCTCGTGGAGGTCGAGAAGCGCTCCCTGGTCTGCGCCTGCACCGCCTGCGCCCTGCTCTTCGACCGGCCGGGCGCCGGCAGCGGCCGGTTCCGCCTCGTCCCGCGGCGCTACCTCGCCGACCCCGGGCACCCGCTCGACGACGGCGCCTGGGAACTGCTGCAGATCCCGGTCGGCGTCGCCTTCTTCTTCCGCAACGCCTCCCTCGACCGCCTCGTCGCGCTCTACCCGAGCCCGGCGGGCGCCACCGAGAGCGAACTCGACCCGGAGACCTGGCAGACCGTACTCGGCGCCGGCCGGCTCGCCGCGCTCCTCGAACCCGACGTGGAGGCGCTGCTGCTGCGCCGCGCCGAGGGCCGGACCGAGTGCTACCTGGTGCCGATCGACGTCTGTTACGAGCTCGTCGGGCGGATGCGGATGCTGTGGACCGGCTTCGACGGCGGAGCCGAGGCCCGCGCCGCGCTGCGGACCTTCTTCGAAGCGGTCGAACGGCGCGCCAAGGTCCCGGCGGGGGAGGAGCGCCGGCCATGACCGACTTCACCTTCACCTGCACCGGGGTGCGCGCCGACCCGTACGCCGCCGGCCCGACGCTCGTCTTCCGGCTGCGCGTCACCGCGACCGCCGGAACCCGCGTCCACGCCCTCGCGCTGCGCTGCCAGATCCGCATCGAACCGGCCCGGCGCGGCTACGGCCCCGGCGAGGCCGCCGCGCTCCACGACCTGTTCGGGGAGCGCTCGCGCTGGGGCACCACCCTCCAGCCCCTCCAGTTCGCCCAGGTCTCCGTCATGGTCCCCAGCTTCACCGGGGAGATCGAGACCGACGTGCCCGTGCCCTGCTCCTACGACATGGACATCGCGGCCGGCCGCTACTTCAGCGCCCTGGAGGACGGTGAGGCACCCCTGCTCATGCTGTTCTCCGGCACCGCCTTCACCGGCGCCGGCGGCTTCCACGTCGAACCCGTGCCCTGGGACCGCGAGGCGTCGTACCGGATGCCCGCCCCGGTGTGGAAGGAGATGATGGAGCAGCACTTCCCCGGCTGCGGCTGGCTCAAGCTGCCCACCGACACCATGGACGAGCTGCTCGCCTTCCGCTCCCGGCACTCGCTCGCCTCCTGGGAGGCGACCGTACGGACCCTCCTGGACGCTGCCGTACCCGCCGAAACCCCGCGCCCCGGTCCCGGCCGGGCCGGCCCCGTACTGCCGCGTGCCGCCGAGAGGACCGCGCCATGACCACCACGTCCTCCCTGCCCACGTCCCGGTTCGACGTCGCCCGGCAGGTCGCCGACGCCGTCCTCTTCGAGGGCTACGTCCTCTATCCGTACCGGGCCTCGGCCGCCAAGAACCGGCTGCGCTGGCAGTTCGGCGTCCTCGTCCCGCCCGCGTGGGCCCCCGCGCACGAGGAGCACTCGTTCCAGCGGACCGAGATCGTGATGGAGCCGCGCGGCGAGGCCACCCTCGCCGTGGAACTCCGCTTCCTGCACGCCCGCCGCCGCACCGTCCAAGAGGCGCGCCCGGACGGCTCGTTCGCCGAGGTCGCCGAACTCCAGCTGCCCGACCGGGTACTCGTCCCCTGGGACGAGGGCGCCGAGGAGCGGATCGACATGACCGTTCCCGTGGCCGAGCTGGAGGCCGGGGAGGTGTCCCTGCCCTTCGCCCGGCCCGCCGGCGAGGAGACCGAGCCCGTCGTCGACGCCGACGGCCGGGAGATCGGCCGCCTGGTCCGGCGCAGCGAGCGGATCGACGGGGTGCTGCGCCTGCGGGCCGAGGAACTCGGCGTCCCCTACCGGGCGCTGAAGCTCACGGCCGTCGTGGAGAACACCAGCGCCTGGACCCCGCCGCGGCAGGGCGCCGACCGGGACGCGGCCCTGCCGCACTCATTGGTCGCGGCCCACCTGCTGCTCGGCCTCAGCGCCGGGTCCTTCCTCTCCATGACCGACCCGCCCGAGTGGGCCAAGGGCGTGGTCGCCGACTGCGCCAACCGGCACACCTGGCCCGTGCTCGCCGGGGAACCCGGCCGCGCCGACGTGGTGCTCTCCTCCCCGATCATCCTGGAGGACCACCCCGCCATCGCCCCCGAGAGCATCGGGGCCATGTACGACGCCACCGAGATCGACGAGATCCTCGCCCTGCGCACCGCGGCCCTGACCGACCAGGAGAAGCGCGAGGCGCGCGGCACGGACGCCCGCGCGGCCGCCGTGATCGACCTCGCGGACACCATGCCCCCCGAGGTGCTCGACCGCCTCCACGGCGCCGTGCGGGCGCTGCGCGAGATCACCGGACCGGACGCGCCCGCCGACGACCGGATCCCCGAACTCTGGCAGGAGGAAGCGGTGTTCAAACCCGACACCCCCTGGTGGGACCCGGCGCGCGACGACACCGCGGACCCCGCCCGCGACCGGATCCCGATCGACGGGGTCCTCGTCGGCGTCGGCAGCCGCGTCCTGCTGCGCCCGGGCCTGCGGCGCACCGACGCCCAGGACCTCTTCCTCCAGGGCCACACCGCCCTGGTCGAGGCCGTCCTCCACGACGTCGACGGAGGGGTGCACCTCGCCGTCACCGTCGAAGGCGACCCGGGCGCCGACATCCGCCGCGAACAGGGCCGGTTCCTCTACTTCCAGCCCGACGAGGTCGCCCCCCTGGAGGTCAGGTGAACGGCCGGATCCTGATCGCCGGCATCGGCAACGTCTTCCTCGGCGACGACGGCTTCGGCGTCGAGACCGTCCGGTGGCTGACCGGGCCCGACCACCCGCTGCCGGACCACGTCGAGGTGGTGGACATCGGCGTCCGCGGCGTCCACCTCGCCTACCAGCTCCTCGACGGCTACGACACGCTCGTCCTGGTGGACGCCACCGCCCGCGGCGGCGCCCCCGGGACGCTGTACCTGATCGAGGCCGCCGAGCCCGGCACCATCGCCCCCGGCAGCCCCGTACTCGACGGACACCACATGTCGCCGGACGCGGTGCTGGCCCTGCTGGGCACCCTGTGCGCCGGCACCGGCGCCGCCCCGCCCCGGCGCACCTGGGTCATCGGCTGCGAACCCGCCTGCCTGGACGAGGGCATCGGCCTGAGCGACCCGGTGGCCGCCGCCGTACCGGAGGCCGTACGGATGATCGTGGACCTGGTCCGGGACGAGGCCCGGCGGCCCGTCCCGGAGGACGACCGCAACGCCGCCGCCACCTGAGGAGAATCGAGAACCCCCATGAAGAAGGCCATCTTCGGCGGCGTGGCCGCCGCCGCGCTCGCCGCCGCACTGACGGTGCTCCTCCCGGACATCCAGCGCTACCTGCGCATCCGCCGGATGTGACCCGCGGGCGACGGCGCCGCCGCTCGCACCCCTGCGACGCCCCGGCGCCGAATGGCGTACGGGGCGTCGGCGCGTCGGCGTGCCCGAGCGCGCCCCCCGCCTCCGGCCGGTCTAATGAGGCCCGGCAGGACGGAGCCCCGCATGCACGAGATGTCGATCGCCATGGCCGTGGTGACCCAGGTCGAGGAAGCCGCCCGCAGCGGCGGCGCCACCGCCGTCACCTCGGTCCGGCTCCAGATCGGCGAACTGGCCGGCGTCGTACCCGACGCCCTGGCCTTCTGTTTCGAACTGGCCTGCGCCGGAACGGTCCTTGAAGGAGCCGAACTCGTCACGGAACCCGTGGCCGCCCGCGCGCACTGCGGCGCCTGTACGGACGACTGGGCGGTCGGCATGCCGCCCCGGCTGGTCTGCCCCCGGTGCGGCCGGGCCGCGGAGGTCGAACTCCGCTCCGGGCGCGAGCTGCAGATCCTCAGCGTGCGCTGGGAGGACGGCCCGGCCCACGTCCCGCCCGCCGCCGCCCACGCGGGGAACCCCGCCCGCGAACCGATCTCCGAGGAGCGCTGAACCATGTGCCGTGTGGTCGACCTTCAACAGGCGGTCCTCGCCAAGAACGACACGACCGCGCACGCCCTGCGCACCGAACTCACCGCCCGTGGCACCACGGTCGTCAACCTCCTGTCCAGCCCGGGCAGCGGCAAGACGGCCCTGCTGGAACTGGAACTCGGCCTGGCGCGGCAGCGGAAGGTGCCGGTCGCCGCCCTGACGGCCGACCTCGCCACCGAGAACGACGCGGTACGGCTGGCCCGTTCGGGCGTCCCCGTCAAGCAGGTGCTCACCGACGGGCTCTGTCACCTGGAGGCCGGGATGCTCGGCCGGCACCTGGACGGATGGCTCGCCGACGACACCCGGCTGCTGTTCGTGGAGAACGTCGGCAACCTCGTCTGCCCGGCCTCCTACGACCTCGGGGAGTCGCTGCGCGTCGTCCTGGCCTCGGTGACGGAGGGCGAGGACAAGCCGCTGAAGTACCCGACCGCCTTCGGGCTGGCCCACCTCGTCGTCGTGACGAAGACCGACATCGCGGCCGCGGTGGAATTTGACGAGGCCGCCTTCCGCGCGCACGTCCAGCAGGTCAACCCGGGGGTGGAGGTGGTGCTGACCTCGGCCCGCTCCGGAGCCGGCGTGGGCGAACTGCTGGAGCGGGCGCTGGCCGTGGGCGACGGCGCGGCGGTGCACCAGCCGGTCATGGCGGGGCAGCAGCAGCACGGCCACCACCACCACCATCATCATCACCACGACCACGACGGTCACGACGGCCATGACCACGGCGGCCACGGGCACCACGGCCACGACCACCGTGACGGCCACGGCGCCGGTCACGGCCACACGCACCCCGCCGCGGCGCAGACCCACTGATGGAGGCCGTCCAGCGGCGCCGGGTCACCGTGCGGGGCGTGGTGCAGGGCGTCGGGTTCCGCCCGTACGTCTACACCCGCGCGACCGGACTCGGGCTCGCCGGGCACGTCACCAACACCCCCGACGGCGTCGTCGCCGAGGTCGAGGGCGCCCCCGCGGCCGTCTCGGCCTTCTGTGAGCGGCTCGCAGCCGAGGCCCCGCCGCTGGCCGTCGTCGACACCGTCGACCACTGCGAGGTCCCGGTCGCAGGCGGCGCCGGCTTCACCATCGTCGCCTCCCGGTCCGGCGGCCCGGCCCGCACGCTCGTCTCCCCGGACGTCGCCACCTGCGCCGACTGCCTGGCCGAGCTGGCCGATCCCGCCGACCGCCGCCACCGGCACCCCTTCATCACCTGCACGCACTGCGGACCCCGCTTCACGATCGTCACCGGGCTGCCCTACGACCGCGCGCACACCACCATGGCCCGCTTCCCGATGTGCGCCGACTGCGCCCGCGAGTACGCCGACCCCACCGACCGGCGCTTCCACGCCCAGCCGGTGGCCTGCCCCGCCTGCGGACCCCGGCTGCGCCTCCTCGTCGGCACCCCGCCCCGCGAGACGGCCGGCGCCGACCCGGTCGCCGAGGCGCGCCGGCTGCTGGCCGACGGGGCGATCCTCGCGGTCAAGGGGCTCGGCGGATACCACCTGGCCTGCGACGCCGCCCACCCCGGGGCCGTCGCCGAACTGCGCCGCCGCAAGGACCGCGGGGCCAAGCCGTTCGCACTGATGGCCCGCGATCTCACCGACGTCGAAGGCCTCGTCCGCATCGGCCCCGAGGAGCGGGCGCTGCTCACCGGCGGGGTACGGCCCATCGTGCTGCTGCGCCGCCGCCCGGACGGCCCCCCGCTGCCCGGGGTCGCCCCCGGCAGCCCCGACCTCGGCGTGATGCTCCCGTACACCCCCGTCCACCACCTCCTGCTCGGCCTGGACGGCGATCCGCAGGGCCCGCGACTGCTGGTGATGACCAGCGGCAACCTGTCCGGCGAGCCCATCGTCACCGACGACACCGAGGCCCTGGACCGGCTCGGCCACCTCGCCGACGCCTGGCTCACCCACGACCGCCCCATCCACGTCCCCTGCGACGACTCCGTGGTGCGCGTCTGCGACGGCGAACCGCTGACCGTGCGCCGCTCCCGCGGCTACGCCCCGCTGCCCCTCACCCTGCCGTGGCCGGTCCCGCCGGCCCTGGCCACCGGGGGCGACCTGAAGAACGCCTTCTGCCTCGGCGAGGGCCGCCAGGCCTGGCTCTCCGCACACATCGGCGACATGGACGACCTGGCCACCCAGTACGCCTTCGAACGGGCCGAGCGGCAACTGGAGTCCATCACCGGTGTGGCCCCCGCCCTGCTGGCCGCCGACCGGCACCCCGGCTACCGCTCGGGGCGGTGGGCCCGGCGCAACGCCGGCGCCCGTCCCCTCGTCGAGGTCCAGCACCACCACGCACACATCGCCTCCGCGATGGCCGAACACGGTCTCGACGGCAGCGGCCGGGTGATCGGCTTCGCCTTCGACGGCACCGGCTACGGCGACGACGGCGCCGTATGGGGCGGGGAGGTCCTCCTCGCCGACTACACCGGGTACGAGCGGTTCGCGCACCTCGGCTACGTACCGCTGCCCGGGGGCGACGCCGCCGTACTGCGCCCGTACCGGATGGCCCTGTCCCATCTGCGCGCCGCCGGGATCGCGTGGTCGCCGGACCTGCCCTGCGTGGCGGCCTGCCCGCCCGACGAACTCCGCGTACTGGGCCGCCAGCTGGACCGGAACCTCAACTGTGTCCGCACCTCCGGCATGGGGCGGCTCTTCGACGCCGTCTCCTCCCTCGCCGGCATCTGCCAGCTCGTCGGATACGAGGCCCAGGCCGCCGTGGAGCTGGAGGCGGCGGCCCTGTCGGCGGCGCCCGCCGGGGCCGCCGGCGGCTACGCCTTCGCCCTGGGCGGCGGCTCGGCGCGGGGGGCCGCCGCCCCGGTCACGGCCGACCCGGCGCCCCTCCTCGCCGCGGTCGTGGCCGACGTACGCACGGGAACGCCGCCGGCCCTGATCGCCGCGCGCTTCCACACCGCGGTCGCCGCTCTCGTGGCCGCGCTCGCGACCCTGGCCCGCGAACGCCACGACCTGCACACCGTCGCCCTCAGCGGCGGAGTCTTCGCCAACACCCTGCTCTCCGCAGCCTGTTCGAGCGCCCTGCGCGAGCGGGGCTTCACCGTCCTGCGCCACCACCGGATCCCCCCGAACGACGGGGGACTGGCGCTCGGCCAGCTGATGGTGGCCGCGGCGCGCACCACGCCACCCCCACAGCAAGGAGAGGTCCATGTGTCTGGCGGTACCCGGCAGAGTGCTTGACATCGGGGAGAAGGACGGCACCCGGATGGCGACCGTCGACTTCGGCGGCGTGGTCAAGGAGGTGTGCCTGGAGTACCTCCCGGACCTCCAGGTCGGCGAGTACGCCATCGTTCACGTCGGCTTCGCGCTCCAGCGCCTCGACGAGGAGTCCGCCAAGCAGACCCTGGAGCTCTTCGCGCAGCTCGGCATGCTCCAGGAGGAGTTCGGAGATCCGTGGGAGCAGGCAGCGGCGGCCGGGGGCGAGCCCTGGCCGTTCACGGACGACCCGGCCGACGGCCCCGCCGGCGGCCTGCCGGCGGAGCCGGTGCTGGAGCCGGGCCGGCAGGAGCAGCAGTCGGAGCGGGAGGCGCGGCAGCCGTGAAGTACATCGAAGAGTTCCAGGACCCCGAGCTGGCCCGGCGCCTGCTCGACGACATCCACGCCACCGTCACCCGGCCCTGGGCCCTGATGGAGGTCTGCGGCGGCCAGACCCACACCATCATCCGGCACGGCATCGACCAACTCCTGCCCGAACAGATCGAGTTGATCCACGGGCCGGGCTGCCCGGTGTGCGTGACCCCGCTGGAGGTCATCGACAAGGCGCTGGAGATCGCCTCCCGCCCCGAGGTCATCTTCTGCTCGTTCGGCGACATGCTCCGCGTCCCCGGCAGCGGCCGTGACCTCTTCCGGGTACGCAGCGAAGGGGGCGACGTACGCGTCGTCTACTCCCCGCTCGACGCCCTGCGGATCGCCCGGCAGAACCCGGACCGCGAGGTGGTGTTCTTCGGCATCGGCTTCGAGACGACCGCGCCGCCCAACGCCATGACCGTGTACCAGGCGAAGAAGCTCGGCATCCCGAACTTCAGCCTCCTGGTCTCCCACGTCCGGGTGCCCCCGGCCATCGAGGCGATCATGACCTCGCCGAGCTGCCGGGTCCAGGGCTTCCTCGCCGCCGGGCACGTGTGCAGCGTGATGGGCATGGGCGAGTACCCGGAGCTGGCGGCCCGCCACCGCGTCCCGATCGTGGTGACCGGCTTCGAACCGCTGGACATCCTCGAAGGCGTACGCCGGGCCGTACTCCAGCTGGAGCGCGGCGAGCACACCGTGGACAACGCCTACGCCCGCGCCGTCCGCCCTGAGGGGAACCCGGCCGCGCTCGCCATGCTGGAGGACGTCTTCGAGGTCACCGACCGGGCCTGGCGCGGCATCGGCGTCATCCCGCGCAGCGGCTGGCGGCTGTCCGCGCGCTACCGGGACTTCGACGCCGAGCACCGCTTCTCGGTCACGGACATCGCCACCCTGGAACCGGCCGAGTGCCGCAGCGGCGAGGTGCTCCAGGGGCTGATCAAGCCGCACGAGTGCGAGGCCTTCGGTACCACCTGCACCCCGCGCAACCCGCTCGGCGCCACCATGGTCTCCAGCGAGGGCGCGTGCGCCGCGTACTACCTCTACCGGCGCCTGGACATCGCGGCGGCCCGCAAGCCGGAGACAGGGACCGCACCCGAGACCGCACCCGAGACCGCGCCGCTGGAGGCGAGCCCCGTTGTCTGACACCGCACTCGACGTCACGGGCTGGACCTGCCCGGCCCCCCTGCGCGACCACCCCCGCGTGGTGATGGGCCACGGCGGCGGCGGAGCGCTGTCCGCCGAACTCGTCCGGCACGTCTTCGCCCCCGCCTTCGGCGGCGAGGTCCTCGCCCAGCTCGGCGACTCCGCCGCCATCACCCTGGGCGGGGCCCGGCTGGCCTTCTCCACCGACTCGTACGTGGTGCGGCCGCTGTTCTTCCCCGGCGGTGGCATCGGCGACCTCGCGGTCAACGGCACCGTCAACGACCTGGCCATGAGCGGGGCCCGGGCCGCCTACCTGTCCTGCGGGTTCATCCTCGAAGAGGGCGTCGAGGTCGCCACGGTGGCCCGGGTGGCCGAGGCCATGGGCGCCGCCGCGCGCGCCGCGGGCGTCGAGATCGCGACCGGCGACACCAAGGTCGTGGAGGCGGGCCACGGGGACGGGGTGTACATCAACACCGCGGGCATCGGCCTCATCCCGCAAGGGGTGGACCTGCGCCCGCAGCGCGTCGTCCCGGGCGACGTCGTCATCGTCAGCGGCGAGATCGGCCTCCACGGGGTGGCCATCATGAGCGTCCGCGAGGGCCTCGGCTTCGAGGCGGACATCGTGAGCGACTGCGCGCCGCTGGGCGGCCTCGTCGAGACCATGCTCGCGGTCACCCCCGACCTCCACGTCCTGCGCGACCCCACGCGCGGCGGCCTGGCGGCCGCCCTCAACGAGATCGCGGCCGCCTCGGACACCGGCGTCGTCATCAGCGAGGGCCGCGTGCCGGTGCCCGAGCCGGTGGCGAACGCCTGCGCCATCCTCGGCCTCGACCCCTTCTACGTGGCCAACGAGGGCAAGCTGGTCGCCTTCGTCCCCCGCGAGCACGCCGACGCCGTCCTCGACGCGATGCGCGCCCACCCGCTGGGCCGGCACGCGACCGTGATCGGCGAGGCGGTCGAGGCGCACCCGGGCCTGGTCGTGGCCCGCACCGGCCTCGGCGGCACCCGGGTCGTCGACCTGCCGATCGGGGAGCAGCTGCCCCGGATCTGCTGACACCGGCGATCGCCCGAGAGCCCGAGCGACAAGGAAGGTCCCATGCGGAGCGTCACCCTCAACAACGGCGTCAGGATGCCGATCCTCGGCTTCGGCGTCTACCAGATCCCGCCGGAGCAGACCGAGCGGGCCGTCACCGACGCCCTCGCCGCCGGCTACCGGCTGCTCGACACCGCGGCGGCCTACGGCAACGAGGAAGCCGTCGGCCGCGCCGTCAGGAACAGCGGCGTCCCGCGCGGGGAACTGTTCGTCACCACCAAGCTGTGGATCCAGGACGCCCCCGCCCAGGACAACGCCCGCCGGGCCTTCGAGACCTCCCTGACCAAGCTGGGCCTGGACCACGTCGACCTGTACCTGATGCACCAGCCGTTCGGCGACGTCTACGGCCAGTGGCGCGCCATGGAGGACGCGGGCCGGGAGGGCCTGGCCAAGGCGATCGGCGTCGCCAACTTCCACCCCGACCGTCTCCTGGACCTGATCCTCAACAACGAGGTCGTCCCGGCGGTCAACCAGATCGAGACGCACCCGTTCTTCCAGCGCACCGCCGACCAGGAGCTCATGCGCGAGCACGGAGTCCAGCACCAGTCCTGGGGCGGCTTCGCCGAGGGCAAGAACAACCTGTTCACCCACCCCGTCCTCAGCGAGATCGGCGCGGCGCACGACAAGTCCGCCGCCCAGGTCGCGCTGCGCTGGCTGATCCAGCGCGACATCGTCACGATCCCCAAGTCGGTCGACCCCGGCCGGATGGCGCAGAACATCGACGTCTTCGACTTCGAACTCGGCGAGGACCAGATGGCCGCCATCGCCACCCTCGACACCGGTGCCTCGGTGTTCTTCGACCACCGCGACCCCGGGGCGGTCGCCCGGCTCGGCAGGCACCGTCTGGAGGGCTGACCGGGCGGGGGCGCCCGGTCAGGGGCTCAGAGCCGCTCCTCCAGCCGGATCGCCGCCTCAAGGTCTTCCTGGGCCTGGCTGCGCTCGCCCGCGCCGTCGCCCGCCCGCAGTTCCAGGACCACCGCCGCGATGGCGTCGAGCTTGCGCTGGACGGCGTGCTCGGCGCGGCGCTCGGCGTTCTTCAGCAGGGCCAGCAGCAGCAGGGACACGGCGGCCATCGCGTCGCCCGCCAGGTGCTGCCATTCCGTGGGCAGCCCCGCCACGTGGACGGCCACGAAGCCGAGCACCAGCAGGACGCACAGGAGCGAGAAAACGGGGGAACTCGTGAAGTTGGAGGCCAGCTCGGCGAGCTTCTCGAAGCGGCCGACCTGCCCGTCCGCCTTGCGCCGCGCCGGATGTTCGAAGGTCACGCCGTACGCCTTCCCGCTGCGGGCCGGGTGACACACCCGAGGTGGCCGGTGGGTGGCCGCGGTAGGGAGGGGGAGTACCGCGGCCACCCGGCGGACCTCGTGGGCCGCTCACCGCACGAGCCGCCACCTCCAGCGTAGGCCGTAGTCGCCGACGCCGCTGGGAGCGCGCCCCGGCTACCAGCCGAAGCGGCGGTCCACCTCGCGGGAGAATTCCTCGAAGCTCAGCACGGCGTCGCCGTTCTGGTCGGCGGCGTCGAACAGGGCCGAGGAGGCGTCCGCGTCGCCCACGCCCCAGAACGGCAGGTCCCCGCCCGCGGCGAGGGTCGGGCCCTTCGAACGCAGCGCGGTGATCACCTCGGCGCGCGTCAGGACGCCGTCACTGTTGAGGTCGAGCGCTTCGAACAGCTTGCGGGCCTTCTCGCTCATCGCATGGTCCTTCCGGCAGGAAATCGGGCGGACTTTCCCGCCGCCCGACACCCTATGTCCGCCGCTCGCCGCCCCCGCGGGCCCCCTCCCCGCAGGGCGCCCGCCTACTCGAACCGGGAGGGGTCGCCCGCACCGCGGCGCACGATCTCCGCCTCGCCGCTGGAGAAGTCGATGACCGTCGTCGGTTCGGTCCCGCACTCACCGGAATCGATCACGCTGTCCACGACGTGGTCGAGCCGGTCCTTGATCTCCCAGCCCTGCGTCATCGGCTCCGCCTCGTCCGGCAGGAGCAGGGTGCTCGACAGCAGCGGCTCACCGAGCTCGGCGAGGAGCGCCTGCGTCACGACGTGGTCGGGGATGCGGACGCCGACCGTCTTCTTCTTCGGGTGCAACAGCTGGCGCGGCACCTCCTTCGTGGCCGGGAGGATGAAGGTGTAGCTGCCGGGAGTGGCCGCCTTGACCGCGCGGAACACGTTGTTGTCCAGGTTCACGAACTGGCCCAGCTGAGCGAAGTTCTGGCACACCAGGGTGAAGTGGTGACGGTCGTCGAGATTCCGGATGGTCCGGATGCGGTTCAGGCCGTCACGGTTGCCGAGCTGGCATCCCAGTGCGTAACAGGAGTCCGTGGGGTACGCGACGAGCGCGCCGCCCCGGATGGAGTCCGCGATGCTGCTGATGGTGCGCGCCTGAGGATTCTCGGGGTGCACGTCGAAGTACTTCGCCATCCGCCGAGACTACGCGATCCGGCAGCTCCCGCCCCCGGCGGCATCCGGCAGCAGCGCACGCCGGATGCCGGATGCCGCCGGGGGCCGTGCGCCGTCAGGCCCTCGGGACGTACGCGAGGCCGTGCGCTCCCGCACCGTCGCGCAGGCCGATCTCCAGCCGTCCCAGCCGGCGCATCGACTCAAGGTCGACCACGTCCACCGTCGACGACACCACACAGGCGACGTAGCCGGTCCGGCCGTCGGGCGACGAGGTGATGGTGAGCGGGAACAGGCCGACCTCGATGCCGCCGAGGCGCTCGCCGCCTTCCCCGGAGAACACCGTCAGCCGCCCCGGGGCGTGCCGGCCGAGCGGGGCCCCGGGATCCGGCGCCATGCGCAGCTCGCCCGCGAGCACCCGGCCGGTGGCGGTGTGGTGGACGGGGAAGACGAGGCCCTCGGTGGCCAGCGTGGCGGTGACCCCGGCGCGCGCGGTGTCGATGATCCGTACCCCGTTCGCGGGGCGCCCGCCGGCGCCGTCCTCCCGGCCGGCGAAGGAGCCGTAGGGCGCGGCCACGAACACCCGGGAACCGTCGGGGGAGACGGCGATGCCCTCGCTGCCCGGGACCTCGATCCGGTCGGTGAGCTTCCCGAGGCGCAGGTCGACGACGGAGACGAAGGGCGCCTCCTTGTTGCTCGCGTACCCGGTGGTGCCCGTGGCGTCGACGACGAACCAGTGCGGTCCGGGCGCCCCGGTGTCGATACGGCCGATCGGCCGCCGCGTCGCGGTGTCGATGACCACGACGCCGCCGGAGCGGTCGGGGCCGCCCTCGACGCTCACGTACAGCAGGCCCCGCGCCGCGTCGAGCGCGAGGCCGTGCGGGGCGTGCTCGGGCGCCAGGTCGACGACCTCGACGATCCGGCGGGTGTCCGGGTCGATGACGGTCAGCTCGCTGCGCCGGCCGCTGTTCGCGTGGTAGAAGCCCGACCGGTAGGAGGTGGTGCACCACAGGAGGCGCCGCGTCGGGTCGAAACAGAGCTCATGGGGCTCGGCCGGCACCTCGACGCCGCCGAGCGGGGTGTGCCGGGCGGCGTCGAAGAAGGAGACATCGGCGCCGCTCTGGCTGACCACCGCCAGTACGTCGCCTTCGGCTCCGGGACGGATCAGTTCCTGCATGTCGACTCCGGTGTGACGCAAGGGGAATGTGCCGCGGATCCGCAGCGCAAGGGGGATGTGCCGCGGATCCGCGGACGGGTCCCAGTCTCGAAGACGGCCGTACCCCCGGGCAATGCAAAGATCGGCATCATATGGTTGCGCCGAACGCAATCATCAGCGCCCGGAGTCGCCATGGACCTGAACCTGCTGCGCGCCCTCGACGTCCTCCTCCAGGAGAGCAGCGTGACGCGCGCCGCCGAACGGCTCGGCACCTCGCCCGCCGCCGCCAGCCGCATGCTGGGCAAACTCCGCCGGGCGGTGGGCGACCCCCTGCTGGTTCGGGCCGGCCAGCGGATGGTGCCCACCCCGCGCGCCCTGGAGCTGCGCGACGAGGTCGGCGCGCTCATGCGGCGCACCGACACCCTGCTCACCCCCTCCGCCGGATTCGATGCGGCCCACCTGCACCGGACCTTCACCGTCCAGGCGGGAGACCTGCTGCTGACCGGGCTGGCCGGGCCCCTGACCGACCGGGTGGGCGCCGAGGCACCCGGAGTGGACGTGGTGTTCCTGCCGGAGTCGGCGGAAGGCGGACCGGGGCTGCGGCTGGGGGACGTGGACGTGGAGCTGGGGGTGCTGGACCACCTCGATCCGGAGACCCGGACCGAGGAGCTGGCCCGGGTGCCCCTGGCCGGCGTCGCCCGCACCGGCCACCCCCTCTTCGACGGGCCGATCGACGCCCGCCGCTTCGCCGAGGCCGGCCACATCGGGATCTCCCGGCGCGGCCGGCGGCTCGGCCCGATCGACATCGCCCTGGCCCGCCAGGGGCTGCGGCGCCGGGTCGCGGTCGTCGTGCCCGGTCACACCAGCGCGATGATGCTGGCCGCCACCACCGACCTGGTGGCCCTCACCGTGGCCGGCTGGCTGCCGGAGGCCACCGCCGCGCTCGGCCTGCGGACCTTCCCCGTGCCGCTGGACCTCCCGCCGCTGGACATCGGGATGGCCTGGCACCCGCGCAACGGCGCCGACCCCGCCCACCGCTGGTTCCGGAGCCACGTCCGGGCCGCCGTCACCGGCCGGGCGCTCATCTGACCGGTCAGCGTCCGCCGCCCGGCCGGTGGACGCTCAGCTCCCCGTAGGCCGACAGGGCGGTGGGGAGATCGCCCCCGCCGCCTCGCAGCACGGAGTCGAGGAAGGCGAGGCAGGGTGCGGCGGTGGTGCGCACGCTCTCGGTGCGGCCCAGCGATCCGACGAGCGAGGGCACGGGGGGCAGGAAGAGAGGGGCGTCGGTGAAGGTGAGGTGCGCCGCCCCGGGAACGGTCAGGCGGTAGCCCGTCGCGGTGCCGAGGTCGAGGACCCGGGTGAGCTTCGGCAGGTAGTCGGGGTCGGTCGCCGGGCCGATCTCCTGGGTGAGCGCGAGCACCGGCTGGTGGTAGGGGGCCGGGGCGGGGTCGTGGGGGAAGCCGTCCAGGTCGATGACCGCGGCGAAACCCGGATCCTGGCGGGCCGCCTGGAGGGCGGCGCCACCGCCGAGGGAGTGCCCGGCGGCGGCGACTCGGTCGGTGTCGAGGCGGCCGGCGAGCACGCCCGCCGCCTCCCCGCGCGCGATCCGGCCCAACTCGGCCCGTACGAAGGAGAGATCGGCGGCCCGGACCGCCGTCCAGCCGGCCGCCCGCCGCTCGTCCTCGGCGTCGTCTCCGCTGGAGCCGACCCGCGTACGGACCACCCTGCCGTCGGAGAGGAGGACCGCGGCGGAGTCGTACGGGTGGTCCACGGCGGCGACCACATAGCCGTGTGAGGCGAGTTCCTCGGCCCAGGCCGTGTTCTGCGTACGCACCCCGCCCAGCCCGGGCGAGAACAGCACGACGGGGAAGCGCCCGCCCCGGCCGGCCACCGGGGCGCCCGGCACGGCGTGCGTACGGGCCCGGCCGAGGCCGTCCAGTACGAACCCGGGGGCGCCGGAATAGGCCGCGAGGCCGTCGGAGACGATACGGGCCTCCCGCTCGGTGGCGCCGAGGTAGCGGGCCCGCGGGGTCCCGGCGGGGCTGTCCCCCGCGGGGTACCAGAGCTGCACCACGACGGTCCGCCGGTCGTCGGGGGCGGCCGTGGCGGGTTCCGGTCGCGCGGGGTCGGTCAGCTCCAAGGCGGCGGTACCGACCGCGAATTGGCCCGACGGTTCGGGGAACACCGGCACGGGAAGGGCCCAGGAGGCGACCGGGCCCGCGGCGATCAGCGCGAGGCAGAGCGCCGACCCGGGCAGCGCCAGCCACCACCGCGCCCGGCGCGGCGTCCGCCCGCCGCGCCGCGGCAGCAGCGGGGCGAGCGCGAACGGCAGGGCGGCCGCCGCGCCGGCGAACACCGGGAGCAGCTGCCAGCGCGCGCCGATGACACCCGATGCCGCGCCCGACGCCAGGAACAGCGCCGCCGCGGCGATCGTCACCGGCCGGCGGGCGCCGGCGGGCAGCCAGCGCGCGAGGACCAGCGCGACGGCGGCCGCCACCAGGAGGACTTCAAGGGGGGACAGGGGTAATCCCGCAAGGGTTTCCTTCACATGGCGATGCTCGCCGGGCGGGCGGGAGGCTTCATCGCTCTCCGGTCGCGTGCGCCGTACGACCTGAGTCGTACCGGATCCCTTGCGGCGCAACGGCCCCAGCGGCGGCCGATTGCGGGGTCCGGCACCCTGTGCCAGCGTGGGTAGCCGGGGAGCTCGGGGACGTGAGGGGCGGGGCGACACCCAATCCCGACGAGGGGAAACTCATGAGGCGCATTCTGAGTACGGCCGTGAGCACCGCCGCGGCGCTGGTCCTGGCCGCAGGCGGAGCCTCCGCGGCGTTCGCGGCGGGCCCGAGTGGTGAACCGAGCGGCCAGCCGAGCGCGGCCGCGGCGCAACTGTGCACCGACCTGACCAAGCTCAACTCCGACACCGCGGCGCTCAACGCGCTGAATCCGTCGACCGCGACCAAGGACCAGGTCAAGACCGCCTACGACGCCGTCCAGAGCGACTGGGAGACGGTCGCGAAGTCCACGGCCACGTGGGAGGCGGCGCAGAAGGACGCGGTGAAGTCCGCCGCGGACGGCCTGAAGAAGTCCTACCAGGCCCTGCCCGGCGACACCACCGGCGGCGACGCCGTGAAGAAGCTGAAGCCGCAGGCCCAGACGCTGGACGCCGCCGTGAAGGCCGCGCGGACCGGGCTCAGCTGCCCCTCCTGAGGAAGCCGTACGGAATCGCCGGCCGGGCGCGTGCTCACGCGCTCCGGCCGGCGGTGCCGGTCCCGGCGCCGGTACCGGTGAGGGCCGTACTGCCCAGGGCCGCCTCCACGGCGGCCTCCGCGTGGATCCGGGCCGTCGGGAAGACCGGAACGGGGCTGTCCGCCGCGCCGACGAGCAGTTCGATCTCGGTGCAGCCCAGGATGATCCCCTCGGCGCCGTCGGCCACGAGCTGCCCGATGACGCGCCGGTAGGCGGCGCGGGATTCCTCGCGGACGATGCCCTGGCAGAGCTCTTCGTAGATCACCCGGTGCACCAGCGCGCGTCCGGCGGCGTCCGGCACGCGCACGTCGAGCCCGGCCGCCGCGAGCCGGCCGCGGTAGAAGTCCTGTTCCATGGTGAACGCCGTGCCGAGCAGCCCGACACGGCGCGCGCCGGCGGCCTTGACGGCGTCGGCGGTCGCGTCGGCGAGGTGCAGCAGCGGCACCGAGATTCCGGCCTGGACCTGGTCGGCGACCTTGTGCATGGTGTTGGTGCAGATCAGCACCAGATCCGCGCCCGCCGCCTCCAGGGAGCCGGCCGCCGCCGCCAGGACCTCGCCCGCCTCCGACCAGCGGCCCCCGGCCTGGAGCCGCTCGATTTCCGCGAAGTCGACGGAGTACAGCACGCAGCGGGCGGAATGCAGGCCGCCGAGGCGCTCGCGGGTGAGCTCGTTCAGCAGGCGGTAGTACTCGGCGGTCGACTCCCAGCTCATCCCGCCGAGCAGTCCGATCGTTTTCATGGCAGCGCTCCTCGGATTCGGCTCGGGCGAACCCGCCCTTCCATAAGTCATCACCCTATCAGTGGCTCGATCCATAAGTACTTCTTTGGTTCGGTGAAGGGCTCGTGGCGCTGTGGCAAAGTCGGATGACTGCGGTCCGTACCGCCACGTATCGTGCGTGACATGGACCCGCTCAACGAGAAACAGATCCGATCCTCCTTCGTGAACTGCACCAAGGGTGAGGCGGCCCGTCTGAAGCTGCCGGCGGATTTCGCCCAACTCCCCTGGGGGGACCTCGACTTCCTCGGCTGGGTGGATCCGGGCGCCCCGCTGCGTGCCCATGTCGTACGCCCCGGAGCGGACGGCTCCGCCGTCGGCATCACCCTCCGGGTCCCCGCCGTGAACCGCACCAGCGCCCTCAAGTCCAGCGTCTGCCAGATCTGTATGACCGGACACGCCGCCTCCGGCGTCTCGCTCCTCGTCGCCCCGCTCGCGGGCGCCCGCGGCCGCGAGGGCAACACGGTGGGGGTCTACGTCTGCGCCGACCTGGCCTGCTCCCTCTACATCCGGGGCAAGCGGCAGCCCAAGCTGCGGGGCACGGCCCACGAGGAGACGCTGACCGTGGACGAGCGCATCGCCCGCGCCAACGCCAATCTCGACGCGTTCGCCTCGCGCGTCACCGGCTGACGCGGCCCGGCACCACCCCGTCCGGCAGGCCGACGATCGCCTCGACCTCTCCGGTCCGGCGGTCCGGCCCGAGCCATTCGGCCAGCACCACGGTCGCGTCGTCGGCCAGCCGTTCGCGATGGTGGTCGAGGATCGCGTGGGTGAGCCGGCGCAGGGTCTCGGGGACGGGCAGCCCGTCGGAGTGGTGCCGGATGAGGAAGTCCATGAACCCGTCGAGGCCGAACTGGAGGCCGTCGGGATTGCGGGCCTCGGTGATGCCGTCCGTGTACAGCACCAGCCGGTCACCCGGTTCGAGCTGTTCGTGGCAGACGGTCGTCGCCAGCCCCAGATCGGTTCCCATGGGGTGGCCGGGCGGGCAGTGCAGCAGGGCGGACCAGCGGCCGCCGCGGATCACCACGGGCGGGTGGTGCCCGCGGTTGACCCAGGTCAGCCGGCCGGTCCGGGTGTTCAGATCGGCCAGCACCGCCGTCACGTACCGCTCCCGCCGGAACTCGCCCAGCAGCACCTCCTCGATGGCCTCGCTGGTCCGCGCCAGGTCCATCCCGTGGCGGCGGTTGTTGCGGCTGGTGGCGACCGCGAGGTTGGCGGTCATGCCCGCCGAGGTGTCGTGGCCCATGGCGTCGAAGACCGACAGGTGGAGCACGTCGTCGGCGAGGGCGTAGTCGAAGGCGTCCCCGCCGATCTCGTAGGCGGGTTCCATCACGCCGCAGATGACCACCTGGCCGTCCGCGTACGTCTGCGGCGGCGTGAGGTTCCACTGCATCTCCGCGGCCACGTTCATCTCCCGGGTGCGGACCAGGCGCGCGTGCGCGTCGCTGGAATCCCGCTTGCTCACCACCAGGAGCGCGACCGCGGTGGCCAGCAGCCGCATGCGGGCGGCCGTCGCCGCGTCGTCTCCCGCGGTGGTCACCCGCAGGACGCCCAGCCGCTCCGTCCCGCTCAGCAGTGGCAGCCACCACTGGTGGCCGCTCTCCACCCCGCCCGGCCCCTGGGACAGCACCCGGCCCAGCTGGAAGGCCCGGCCGGCCACGGTGGTGTCGATCCGCAGCTCGGCGTCCGCACCGGCGCCGGGACCGGCGTCCGCACCCGTGCCTCCCGGGGCGGCGCCCGGCAGCAGCACCAGCACGCGCTCCTGGAGGTCCGCGAGATAGATGAGCGCGTCCTCCAGCCCGGCGCGCGCGGCGTACGTACGGACCGCACCCGGCAGGTCGCGCCATGACATCAGGTGACTGGCCGCCAGCAGCCCGCCGAGCACGTCCGGGGCCCCGGGTGGTCCCTGATCGGCCATGCTCAGCTCCCTAGGTCCGCTCCCTCCAGCGTAAGAGCCGACCCGGAACGCGGCGCGCGGTCAGGGCCGGCCGGCGCCGCGGCCCCGGCGCCGGCCGCGGACCCACAGGGGCAGCGCGAACCAGCACAGCAGGTACCAGAGGAGGACTCCCGCGACGAGCCAGGGCACGAGCGCGTTGTGCGTGGTCACGCGCAGGACCAGGAGCAGGGCGGTGGTCAGGGTCGCCAGCAGCAGCAGGATGCCGATGAAGGTGAGCCGCGAGGCCCACACGACCGTCTCGGGTTTGATCCGGCGGCCCCACACGAGGCGGTGGAAGGCGACGGGACCGATGAGCGCGCCGGTGGCCAGGGAGGCGAGGACCACGGTGACGACGTAGATCGTCGTGTCCGTCTGCGGGAGGCGCCGGAACTCCGTGGTGAAGGCGACGGAGAGCAGGAAGCCGAAGAGGATCTGCACCCCGGTCTGGGCGACCCGGATCTCCTGGACCAGATCCTGCCACTGCCGGTCCGCGCGTTCCTCCGGACTCTCGTCCCGGCCGTCGTCCCTGCCGTCGTTCCGGCCGCCGTCACGCGCGTCGTGCCCGGCGGGGTCCGGCCGGGCGTCGCCACTGCTGCTCATGGATCCTCCCTCGGGCGGCACCCGGCTCCTGCCCGCCCGGACCACCCCCAACCCCTCACGGGCGGAACCGGAGCGGATGGTCCGCCGGGACCTCCACGACGGCGATGCGCACGCCGTCCGGGTCGGCGATCCACATCTCGATCAGCCCCCAGGGCTCCCGCAGCGGCGGCCGCAGCACCTCCGCGCCCCGCGCCCGCAGCTCCTCGTACACCGCCTGTACGTCGGCGACTTGGAGCCACAGCCGCAGCCCGGGCGCCGGTGGGTCCTCGGAGCGGCCCGAGACCTCCAGGAAGCCGCCGCCGAGGAAGTACACCGTGCCCCGCTCCGGACCGGTGCCGAACTCGCGGTAGACGGCGAGCCCGAGGGTCTCACCGTAGAAGGCCCGGGAACGCTCCGGGTCCGTGGGGCGCAGCAGGACCCTGCTGCCCAGTACGTGCACCATGCGCCGACTGTAGGGCCTGCGCGCCGGTGGCCCCCGGTGAATCGCGGGAGGAGCGCCGCCACCGGGTCGGGGGCGGGCCGCCCCGCCCCGCCCCGCCTCACCTCATCTCACCACGCCGCGCAGTGCGGACCCGCCTTGATCGAATCGAAGTTCGCAGCGAACGCGTCGTACACCGCCGCGTCGTCGATCTTCAGCAGCGTCTCGTCGTGCGAACGCAGGTTCGGGTAGGTGTAGTTGTGGCTGCCCGTGAAGACCAGCTTGCGGTGGGCCCCGCCCAGGTAGGTGCCCTCGATCAGCAGGTACTTGGAGTGGATGCCGATCGCCCGGGTCGCCCCGGCGGCATCGGTCGCGGTGCCCGCGCACCGCGCGGTGTGGTCGAGCCGCCCGGCGATCGCGTCCCGGACGCCGTCGCCGAGGTTGCCGTCCTCCCCGTTGTGCAGGAGCTCCACCCGGCAGCCCGCTGCCTTCAGCCCGACGAGCTTGTCCGCCACCTGGGTGCGGGTGAAGGCGTACATGCCGATCCGGACCTTGGTCGCCCCGCCCGCGCAGTCCACGTTGTTCAGCAGCGAGACCACGGTGTCGGTACCGGGGTCGGTGGCGTACGTCGTCCCCGCCTTCTCCTGGCGCGGGAAGAAGTACGTCTTGTACGGGCCCGCGTCCGTGGTCTTGTAGTACGTGGCCAGGCCGTTCCCGGAGGCGCCGTACCCGCGCAGGTCCTGCCAGTACGCCAGGTACGACGCGTACAGGCCGGAGCCCGCGTCCGGGATGGTCACCGCGTTGTTGAAGAGGTTGCGCCGCTGACTGGTGGTCAGGTTCGCGGAGGTCTGGAACACCACCTTCTCGGTGGCGCCGACCTTGGAGAAGAGCATGAACTTGTTGTGGTTGATGGCGCCGTCGTCGCCCCCGCCCAGGTTCCGGTTGCCGACGCACCCGCGCGTCGCCGGGCAGGCCAGCACCCACGAGTCGGCGGCGAGGTCCGTTCCCAGGCCGGTCGCCGCCGCGAGCGTCGCGTACTCCGAGCCGGTGGCCTTGCCGTCCGGGCCGGTGGCCGCCACCGCGTCACCGTCCACGATGAGCCTGACCTTCACCCCTCGCTTCTTCGCCGAGATCAGCGCGTTGCTGACACCGCCGTCCGTGAACAGGTACATCGAGCCGCTGATCTCCGCACCGGCCGGCGTCCGGTTGACCAGGGAGATCAGCTGGTTGCGGATCGCGTCCTGCTGCGCCGCCGTCCCGGCGGGGTCGTTGAAGGTCGCGGTGAGCGCCACGGTGTCGTCCGCGGCGACCGCGCCCGGCGCCTCCAGCAGCGCGGCCCCCAGGATGAGTGCCCCTGCCACCGCTGCGTTGCGTATGCGCACGCCCTGCTCCGATCTGATCTTCCAACGAGTCGATCTTGGAACCTACCGCACCGCGCGGCACCCTCCTGCGGGCGAGGGCGCCGTGCTCGTTCCCGGTTCTGTTGACTTCGCACGGGGCGGTCAGGATCCTGGCTCTTGCCGTGACCGGGGCGCGCACCCGACGGGGCGCGTGCACCCGAGGAGAGGAACGGAAGCCGTGGGGGAGTACGAGGGGGCGGCCGCCTTCGCGCGGCACTTCGGCGGCGCGGCCGAGGGAGTGTGGTCGGCCCCGGGCCGGGTCAACTTCATCGGCGAACACACCGACTACAACGACGGCTTCGTCCTCCCGATCGCCCTGCCCCACCGTACGAGGGTCCACGCACGGCGCCGCGCCGACGACACGCTCCACCTCGTCTCCACCGCCGCGCCGGCCCCGGCGTCCTACGACCTGACCGCGCTGCGGCCGGGCGCGGCGGGCGCACCCGGCGGCTGGTCAGCGTACGCCGCCGGCGTCGCCTGGGCCCTGCGCGGAGCCGGACACCGCGTGGGCGGAGCGGAACTCCTCATCGACGGCGACGTGCCCCCGGGCGCCGGGCTGTCCTCCTCCGCCGCCCTCGAATGTGCGGTGGCCACGGCGCTCCGTGCCCTGTACGGGATCGCGCTCACGGCTCCCGAGACGGCCCTGCTGGCCCAGCGCGCCGAGAACGCCTTCGTCGGCGTCCCGTGCGGAGTGATGGACCAGATGGCCTCCATGTGCTGCACCCCGGGGCACGCCCTCTTCCTCGACACCCGCTCCCTCGCCCTCGCGCAGGAGCCGCTTGACCTGGCGGCCGCGGGCCTGCGCCTCCTCGTCATCGACACCGGGACCAAGCACGCCCTGGCCGACGGGGAGTACGCCGCACGGCGCCGGGAGTGCGAACTGGCCGCCGTCCTGATCGGGGTGGACGCACTGCGCGACATCGAATCCGTGGCGCAGCTGAACGTCCTGCACGACCCGGTGCTCCGCGCCCGGGCGCGGCACGTCGTCACCGAGAACGCCCGGGTGCTGCGCACCGTCCGCCTGCTCCGCTCCCACCGGCTGCGGGAGACCGGCCCGCTCCTCACCGCCTCCCACCTCTCGCTGCGCGACGACTTCGCCGTCTCCTGCCCCGAGCTGGACCTCGCCGTGGAGGCCGCTCTGGCGGCGGGCGCGCTCGGCGCCCGGATGACGGGCGGCGGCTTCGGGGGCTCGGCGATCGCCCTGGTCGAGGCCGCCGGGGCGGGAGCGGTGTCGGCCGCGGTCCTGCGCGCGTTCGCCGCGGCGGGCTTCGGCGCGCCGCGCCTCTTCGAGGCGGTGCCGTCCGCCGGGGCGTCGTGAGCGGCGGGCCCGGTCAGGCCACCCCGCGGATCCGGCGGACCAGGACCGATCCCGCGAGGGCGAGGAAACCCGCGAGCGCGTACAGCGCGGTGTAGCCGCCGAGGTGGGAGACGACCGGCGCGGCGATCACCGGGGCCAGTACCTGGGGCAGGGCGTTGGCGATGTTGATGACGCCGAGGTCCCTGCCCCGGTCCTCGGCCGTCGGCAGGACGTCCGTCAGCAGGGCGAAGTCCACCGACGTGTAGACGCCGAAACCGAGGCCGAGGACGAGCGAGGCGACGACCGCGCCGGTCCAGGTCTGCCAGACGGCCAGCAGCAGGGTAGCCGCCGTGATCACCAGCCCCGACCCGATGACGTACGCCTTCCGCCGGCCCGAACGGTCCGAGCGGATCCCGCTGACGACCACCGTGGACAGCAGGGTGAGCGCGTTGAGCGCGGTGAGGATCAGGACGCCGGTGTCCGCGTCACCCTCGTAGCGCACCGCGTCGGTCAGGTAGTAGAGCAGGTACATCGTGCTGATGGAGTACGAGAGGTTCATCAGGAACCGGGTGAGCCAGGCCCACCCGAAGTCGGGGTGGCGGCGCGGGTCGATCCAGAAGCCGGTGAGGAAGGTCCGCCACCGCAGAGCCGGGCGGTCGGCGGGGGAGAGCCGTACGTCCCGCCGCATCAGGACGTACGGAACGGCCGTGAGCACCGAGAAGGCCGCACAGGCCAGGTATCCGGCGGTGATCCCGCCCGCGGCCGTGGCCAGCGCCGTGCCGACCAGGATGCCGCCGACCTGCGAGACCCCCAGCCAGCCGCCGACCAGGCCGCGCTGCCGGCGCGGGACCTGGTCGGGGACGGCCGCGGTGAGGGCGGCGAACGCCGCGTTGAGGGCGAGCTGCACCAGGCACCAGCCCGCGATCACGGCCGTGACGCTCGCCGCCCGGGACAGCAGGAGGAGCCCGGCCGCGCCGCCCGCCACCCCGGCCACCACCCACGGGACGCGGCGGCCGACGCGTGCCGTCGTACGGTCGGACAGGGCCCCGAAGACCGGGTTCGCCACCATCGAGACGGCCGCCCCCACCCCGGTCACCAGGGCGAGCGTGGACGTCTTGTGCTCCGGGGCGAGGTACTCGGCCTGGCGCGCCAGGAGCAGCTGGAGCGGGCCGAACCAGCCGACCCAGACCCCGAGGTTCGCCAGGGACAGGGCGCTCACCCAGCCCCCGCCCACCCCGGTTGCGGCGGGGGCGGCCGCCTCCCGGGCGCCCGTCACCGGTTGCTCTCGACCACGTCGCGGTACCAGGCGTACGAGTCCTTGGGGGTGCGCGCCAGCGTGTCGTAGTCGACGTGGACGAGCCCGAAGCGCTGCCGGTAGCCCTCCGCCCACTCGAAGTTGTCGAGGATCGACCAGATGAAGTAGCCCCGGACGTCGACCCCTTCGGCCATCGCCCGGTGCAGGGCGCGCAGATGGCCGTCGTGGTAGGCGATCCGGCGGGCGTCGGCGATCCGGCCGTCGGCGGGGTCGGGCGCGTCGCCGTACGAGCAGCCGTTCTCGGTGATGTACACGGGCGGCAGCCGGTCGCCGTAGCGCTCGCGCATGGTGACGAGCAGCTCGCGCAGCCCGTCGGGCACCACCGGCCAGCCGAAGTCGGTGTGTTCGTACCCCTCGATCGGGCGGATGGAGAACGGCAGGTCGGAGGGTATCTCGATGCCGCCGAAGCCGGAGGGGGCGGCGGTCTCCTCCGGTCGCGGGGCGCCGACGAGCATGGGGTTGTAGTAGTTGATCCCGTACCAGTCCAGCGGCGCGGAGATCGTCTTGAGGTCCTCCGCGACCGGCCCGGGAAGCAGCGCGGCCAGGTTCTCGTCCGGGTAGGCGCCGGTCAGGAGGGGATCGGCGAAGAGGCGGTTGGTGAGCGTGTCGTACAGCTCGGCGGCGGCCCGGTCCTCCTCGCCGTCCCCGGCGGCCCACACGGGGCTGTGCGAGGCGGCGATGCCGATCTCGCGGGCACCGGCGGCGCGCAGCGCCTGCACGGCCAGGCCGTGGGCGAGGAGCTGGTGGTGCGCCACCGGCAGCGCGTCGAAGACCAGGCGCTCGCCGGGGGCGTGCTCACCGAGCCCGTACCCGAGGAGGGTGACCTCGGCGGGCTCGTTGATGGTGATCCACATCGGGACGCGGTCGGCGAGCCGCTCCGCGACCACCGAGGCGTACGAGGCGAACCGCTCGGCGGTGTCGCGGCTGAGCCAGCCGCCCCGCTCCTCCAGGGCGAGCGGGGTGTCCCAGTGGAAGAGGGTGGGCGCCGGGGCGATGCCGGCGGCGCACAGCTCGTCGACGAGCCGGTCGTAGAAGTCCAGCCCCTTGCGGTTGACCCGGCCCGCGCCCTCCGGGAGCACGCGCGACCAGGAGACGGAGAACCGGTAGGCGCCGACGCCGAGGCTGGCCATCAGCGCCACGTCCTCGCGGTAGCGGCGGTAGTGGTCGGTGGCCACGTCCGCGTGCGAGCCGTCCTTGACGGCTCCCCGCCGCTTGGTGAAGGCGTCCCAGGAGGACGGGCCCCGGCCGTCGGCGGTGACCGAGCCCTCGATCTGGAAGGCGGAGGCGGAGACGCCCCACAGGAAGCCGGCGGGGAACGGGGGCAGGGGGGCTGTCATGCGGACTCGCTTCGTTCGGGGGATCCGGGCACGTCGGCATGGCCAACAGGGCTCCGCTGGCGCGGTGTTGGCGATGTCTTTGACGGCACTGTTGGGCCCCGCGGCCCGCCCTGTCAATGGAAAGTGAACAATTCTCAACTTTCATCGGGGCGTGGTGGGCCCGCACGGCGACCCGGCACGGGTGTCCCGGCTCAGCCGCAGTCGGCGGACCAGGTCCGGCCCCCGGGTGCCGGCGAGGCGTCCCCGGCGCGGTCCGCGGTCAGTTCGCTCTGGGGGTGGGCGGCGGGGCCCGCGTCGTGCCGGATGTACCACTCGGTGGACAGCAGCGACTGCCTGGCGGCCGCCGGGAGTCCGGCGAGATGGCCCGGCATGGCCCCGCGCGCCACCTCGGTGCGGTGGGCCAGCACGGCGGCCCACTTCCGCCCCAGCCAGGGCCCGACATTGACGGTCGCGGTCACCAGCTCGTCCGCGACGGTGTTCATCCCCTTCCCCGTCGGGGCCAGGTACCCACCCAGCGTCCGGACCGCCGAGTGCGGGTGCGTGGCGAAGTACAGGGCGCCCGGCTGCCAGGGCGCGCCGGCGTCCGGGTAGAGCCGCTCCAGCCCGGCCGCCTGCACGGCGAGCAGCGTCACCCGGTGCGTGTGCACGTGGTCGGGGTGGCCGGGCAGCCCGCCGTACGCGTCGTGCGTGACCACGACGTCCGGGCGGAACTCCCGGATGTGCGCGACCAGTCGCCGCACCGCCTCGTCCAGCGGGGCGTCGCAGAACCGGGCCGCGCCCGGCGCCGAATGCGGTGCGCGCGCGTCGGCGTACCCGAGCAGCCGCGGCTCACCGGCGCCGAGGATGCGCAGCGCCTCGGTCAGCTCGGCGGCGCGCGGGGTGCCGGGCGCCCACGTCGTGGTGACCACCGCCGTTCTCGCGCCCGCGGCGGCGTGCATGGCGAGCACCCCGCCCGACGACAGGGACTCGTCGTCCGGGTGTGCGTAGACCGCGAGCAGGCTCGGTGCGGGCATCGATGCGTGACCTTTCGCTGCGGGAAGCCGGATCACGAGCCGGCGCGCGCGCCGGTCCGTGTACCGGTTGTAGCGGGGGCCACAGAAAGAAGCCGATGACTCGTCTCGATCGAGGGCGGCGCACACCTGAATCCGGCCACCGGCCGGCGCTGGTCCTGTCCGGGCGGCAGCGCGCTGAACGGCAGGAACGATATTCAGCCTCGCCCCGTCCGCCGCGCTCCCGGCAGCCGGCACGACCGGCCCCTACGGCCTCTGACCCGCACCGTCGCGGCCGGGCCCGCACCCCGCGCCGCCGCCCCGCCGAATGGCGCGAAGCGGCGGTCGGGCGGCGCCTCAACGGCCCACGGTGACCACGGTCTTGCCCACCTGCGTGTGGGACTCCAGGTGCTGGTGCGCCCGTACGATCTCCTCCAGCGGGAACAGCCGGTCCACCACCGGCCGGAACGCCCCGCCGCGCAGACCCGAGGCGACGAGGGCGGCGGCGCGCCGCATCCGCTCCGGGTCCCGCTTCCGGTCGGCGGCGCGCCCGGTCAGGGGATGACGGGGGAGGCCGGGGACGGGGCCGGGACCGGGGCGCTGCGGCAGGGGTGCGCCTCCACGCGGTGGACCAGCGCGGCGATCCGCTCCGCGAGCGGGGGCCACAGGGCCTGCGGCAGGCTGTGGCCCATCCCGTCGATCACCATCAGTTCCGCGCCGTCGATGGCCGCCGCGGTCGCCTGGCCGCCGCTGACGTCGCACATCGAGTCGTTGGCGCCGTGGATCACCAGCGCGGGCACCCGCAGGGTCCGCAGCCGCTCCGTCCGGTCGCCCGAGGCGAGGGCGGCGACCGCCTGGCGGGTGATCCCGACGGGATCGTGGGCCCGGTCGTAGGAGCGGCCGGCGCGCTCGACGGCCGCGGCCTCGTCGAAGCCGAACCCGGGCGAGCCGAGCGCCCGCGCGATGCGGACCATCCGCTCGACGGCCTCCTCCCGGTTCGTGGGCGACGGCCCCGCGAACGCGCTGAGCACCTCGGGGCTGGCCCGGCCCACGGACGGGTCACCGGTCGTGGACATCACGGAGGTCAGCGAACGGACCCGGCCGGGGTGCTCGATCGCGACCGTCTGGGCGATCGCCCCGCCCAGCGAGGCGCCGACCAGGTGCGCGCTGTCCAGCCCGAGCGCGTCGAGCAGCCCGACCGAGTCGGCCGCCATGTCGGAGAGGGTGTACGAAGCCGAGGACGTGTCGCCGGCCAGGGCGGCCATGAAGTCCGGCTTCGGGGCGTCGGAGAAGTGCGACGACAAGCCGCTGTCGCGGTTGTCGAAGCGGATCGGCTGCACGCCGCGCGCCACGAGCTCGGCGCAGAAACCGTCCGGCCAGCCGATCAGCTGTGCCCCGATCCCCATCACCAGCAGGACGGGCGGCGCCTGCGGATCCCCGAGGCGCTCGTACACCACCTCGATCCCGGCCGGTCCGACGTTCACGGCCCGTTCCTCGCCCATGGCCACACCACACCCTCTCCTCGGGACACGCTGCGCCCGACAGCCTGCCGCAGGCCGGGGCCGATCCGGGCCAGGCGCGACGGCCGGCCCCGGGGCGGTGCGCGATCCGTTTACGGGCGTGGCTCCCCGACCCAGGCGGTCAGGGCCGACGAGCGCTCGGCGCGGCGGGCGGCGGCGTCGGTGGTCCGGCTCGCCCAGGCGACGTGGCCGTCGGGGCGTACGAGGACCTCCGCCACCCCGTCGAGGCCCGGGTGCCCGGCGCCGTCGGGGGTGGCGGCGACGGCGGTGACCCGGTCGGCCCACGCGCGGGCGCCGTCCGCGGCGCCGGCGTCCCCGCTGAGGTCGAGCAGTACGAAGCGGCCGTCGTGCAGCAGCTCGTAGACCCGGGAGGCTGCCGAACCGGCGACGCCCAGCGCGATGTCCGGCATCCGCCCGCCGACCAGCGGATCGGCCCCGGTGCCGGCGGGGGCCGGATAGGCGGTGTCGAGGGCGGAGACCAGCCCGGCCAGGTGCCGGTTGACCTCCGGCATCCCGAGCAGCCCGTCGACCAGGCTCCGCAGGGCCGCGGCCGGGCGCGCGTACCGCGGCACCAGCGTCAGCTCCAGCAGCAGCGTCTGGACCTCGGTGTTCTCCGTGACCGCCCGCCCGACCGGGTGGCGCTCGCCGTGGTAGCTGTCGAGCAGTCCCTCCGGCGCCCAGCCGTGGATCTCGGCCGCCAGCTTCCACCCCAGGTTCATCGCGTCCTGGAGCCCGGTGTTGAGGCCCTGTCCGGCCGCTGGGAAGTGGATGTGCGCCGCGTCCCCCGCCAGCAGTACCCGCCCGGAGCGGTACCGCTCGGCGAGCCGGGTGGCGTTCCCGAACCGGGACAGCCAGCGGGGCTCGGAGACCCCGCAGTCGCTCCCGCAGGCCCGTATCAGCGCGGCGCGGAACTCCTCTGCCGTGACCGGCTCGGCGCTCGGGATCCGCATCCGCTCCGGATCCACGACCACGAAGCGGGTCAGGCCGCCCTCCAGGGGAACGGCGAGCACCCCCTGGGCGCGGGCCCGCCCGAGGGCCTCGGGGTCGGCCTTCGCGAAGTCGCCGAGCATCCCGGTCAGGGTCTCGTCGGTGCCGGGGAACCCGATGCCGGCCGCCTGCCGTACGAAGCCGCGCCCGCCGTCGCAGCCGACGACGTACCGGGCGCGCAGGGTTTCGGTGCCGTCGGGGCCGCGTACGTCCACCTCCGCTCCCTCCGGGTCCTGGCGCAGGCCGACGCTCTCGCGCCCCCGGCTGATCTCCACGCCGAGCTCGTGCGCCCGCGCCTCCAGGAGCGCCTCGGTGTGCGCCTGGGCCAGGAACAGCGTGTACGGGTGCCGGGTGTCGAGCGCGCCGAAGTCCAGCGGGGTGTCCAGCGCGGCGAAGTGCCAGCCGGGCAGGGTCCGGCCGAGCGCGAGGAAGCGGCCGGCCAGCCCCCGCTGGTCCATCAGCTCGACGCTGCGCGGGTGCAGGGTGAGCGCCCTGGAATGCGGCTGGGGCTCCGCGCGCCGCTCCACCACCCGGGTCCGTACGCCGGCCAGCGCGAGCTCGCAGGCGAGCATCAGCCCGGTCGGACCCGCGCCCACGACGATCACATCGGTGTCCATCGCAACCTCTCCCTATTTAGTGAACGCTGTTCACGTGAACGATGTTCACTATAGTGGGGTTCATGAGCTCACCGTCCACCCCGCACTCCGCCGAAGGCCCCCGCGCGGCCCGCGGCCGGCCCCCGAGGCTCGACCAGGGCCGCACCGCCCGGGCCGCGCTCGACCTCCTGGACGAAGCCGGCCTGGACGCGCTCACCATGCGGCGGCTGGCCGACGCGGTCGGCGTCCAGGCCGGGGCCCTGTACCGGCACTTCGCCACCAAACAGGACCTGCTCACCGTCATGGCCGAACGGATGCTGGAGGGCTGCTCCGCCCCGCCGCCGGAAGGCGACTGGAGCGAGCGGCTGACCGTCCTCGCCCACCGGATGCGGACGGCGCTCCTCGCCCATCGCGACGGTGCGCGCGTCTACGCGGGCACCCACTCGACCGGCGCGAACACGCTCGGCTTCGCGGAAACCCTCGTCGGCGTCCTGCGCGAGGCGGGCTTCCGCGACGAGGACGCCGCCCGCGCCGTCCTGGCCGTCGTCAACTTCACCGTCGGGCACACCCTGGAAGAACAGGCCGCCCTCCAGCCGAGGGACTCGGCCGCGGCCGGAGCGGGCCCGGCGGAAGCGGGCCCGGCCGACCCCGACCGGCTGCGCCGGGCGGTGGCGGCGCAGGATTTCCCCCACCTCACCGCCGCGCTGCCCGTCCTCACGAGCACCGACTTCGCCGCGCACTTCGCCTTCGGCCTGAACCTGCTCGTCCAGGGCCTGCGCGCGACGGAGCGGAACGGGCCGGCCGGCGCCGCCGAGGCCCGGCCGTGACCCCGGGCGCCCCCTCGCGGGGGCGCCCGCACCCCTTCCCGCGGGCTCAGCGCCCGGCGGTCGGCCCGAACTCGGACCGCAGCCGCGCGGCCTCCTCCGCCGCCGCGCCGGCCTCCGTCGTACGGCCCATCAGGGCCAGCTGCTCCTCGTAGTGGACCAGCGAGGTGACGAGCAGCCAGGCCCAGCCGGGTTCGACCGCGTGCATTCGGCGCGCGGCGGCGACGGACTCGGCCCGCAGGGCCAGCTTTATCTCCGGCCGGTGGGCGAACTCGTGGGGGTCGTACTCCCACAACGCCTCGGCCAGCAGGGGCAGATAGGCCGGCGGGCTCACCTGGGCGAGCAGACGGTAGGCCGCGACCCGTTGCCGCAGCGGCAGCACCTCCGAACCGAGCAGGGCCACCCTCGCCCGCAGGACCGCTTCGTGACTGATGTTCGCCGAGTGATTCATGCCGGTGATTCTCAAAGCCGCACAGTCGCCCAAACAAGGGCAATCAGCTGTGCCCTTGGTCCTACGAAAACGCCCTCTGACCTGTCATGATGGATACGTCATCACCCCTGCGCCCCCCAAGTCCCCCCGGGAATCGGCGCAATAGGGCGGATACCCCATCGAAGGTCCCGGCCCCGGCGTCGTCCCCATGCCCCGCCCGGCGCCCTTTCTCTAACGGTCCGTCAGAACTCCGAGCGCCGCCAGCGCCGAGCGGGCCGCCTTCTCGCCCTCCTCGTACGCGTGCGCCCGCGCCTCCCGCAGGGCGTCACCGAGTTGGCGGACGGCCTCGCCCGTACGGCCCGTGGCCGCCAGCGCCCGCCCGTACAGCGTGCGCAGCGCCACCCGCCGCGGCGCGGCCAGCCGGGGCGCCAGGGCCAGGCCGCGGGCCGCGTGTGCGGCGGCCTCGGCGGGGGAGCCGTCGGCGAGCAGATGGTGCGCCAGGTGCTGGTGGGCGAGGGTCACGGTCTCGGTGTGCCCGGCCCGCTCGGCCAGGGCGAGCGCCCGCACCAGCAGGTCCCGGGCGCGCTCCCGGGCGCCGCCCTGCTCCGCGGCGCCGTCCCGGTCGTGCGCGCCGTCCCGCTCCCGGGATCCGTCCCGCTCCGCTGCGCCGGACCGCGTCAGCGCGACGGCCAGGTTGATCCGGGCGATGGCCTCCCCGGCCGTGTCCCCGGCCAGGGCGGCCAGTTCGGGCGCCCGCTCCAGCTGTACGAGGGCCTCCGCGGGCCGGCCCTCCTCGGACAGCACCCAGCCGAGCAGCGCCCGCGCCCGGGACTGGCCGCCGGGATCCCCGTCCAGCTCGGCCGAGGCCAGGCCCCGCTCCAGCAGCGGCACCCAGCCGTCACGCACCTGCCACACGATCAGCGGCCACTGGAGCAGCACCAGGCGCCAGGCGCGGTCGTGCAGTCCCGCCGCGGCGGCGGCCTCGACCGCGCCGCGCAGCGCGTCCCGCTCGGCGGAGTACCAGGCGAGCGCGCCCGCACGGTCGTCGAACGTCCTGATCCCGACGGCCGGCCGGGCCCCGGGCGGCAGGGCGCAGCACGGCTCGCCGCCGGGCTCGGCGGCGGCGCTCGCCGCGAGGAGCGTGTGCAGCCGGTGATCCAGCAGCCGCAGCAGCCCGTCCCGGTCGCACCCCGGGGTCAGGCTGCGCGCGTAGAGCCGTACGAGGTCGTGCAGTACGTACGCGTGCGGGCCCGCCTCCACGACCAGCTGGGCGGCGGCCAGCTGGTCCAGTGCGGCGGCCGCCTGGGCGGGCGCGCAGTCGGCGAGCGCCGCGGCGGTGCAGGTGTCGAGCGTGGCACCCGTGTGCGGACCGAGCCGGTGGAACATCAGCCGCGCGGGCTCGGGCAGTTGCCGGACGGTGAGGCCGAGGGCGGCGGCGACCCCGGTGTCCTCGACCCGCAGCAGGTCCAGCCGAGTGTGCTCGTCGGAGAGTTCGCCGGCGAAGGCGGCGAGCCCCCGGTGCGGGCCGGTGGCGAGCCGGGCGGCGGCGACCCGCAGGGCGAGCGGCAGGCCGTCGCACAGATCGGCCAGCCGCACCGCCGCCTCGGGCTCCGCCGCGACCAGGGCCGGGCCGAGGACGGCGGCGAGCAGCGCGGTGGACTGCGCGGCCGGGAGCGCGGCGAGCGGGACGGGCCGGGCGGCGTCCGAGGCCACCAGCCCCCCGAGCCGGTCGCGGCTCGTGATGAGGGTGACGCAGTCCTCCCCGCCGGGCAGCAGCGGCCGGACCTGCGCCGAGTCACGGGCGTTGTCGAGGACCACCAGCATCCGGCGGCGGCCGGTCAGCTCGCGATAGCGGGCGCCCAGGGACTCCGGTGTACCGGGCATTCCCTCGGCCGGGACCCCGAGCGCGAGCAGGAACTCGCGGAGCACGGCGGCGGTGTCGCGGGCCGGGGCGGGGCTGTAGCCGCGCAGGTCGACGAAGAGCCGGCCGTCGGGGAAGTCCGCGTGGCGCAGGTGCGCCCAGTGCAGGGACAACGCCGTCTTCCCGACCCCGGCGCTGCCCGTGATCATGGCGATCGGGCCGGGGGCGCCCGCCGTGGCCCGGTCGAGCGCCGCGAGTTCCCGCTCGCGCCCCGTGAAACCGCGCGGGCGGCGGGGCAGCAGCTGCGCCGCCGCGAGGGCCGGGGCCGGGCCGGCCGGCGGATCCGGGGGCACCGCCGCGCCGGGTGCGGCCACCGGCGCCGCACCGGTGCCCGCCACCACGGGCGCCGATGGAACGGACGCCTCCGCCGCGTCGGCCCGTAACAGAGCGGTGTACGCATCGGTGAGCACCGCTCCGGGACCGACTCCGAGCTGATCGGCGAGCAGCCGCCGCGTGCGGTGGAACCAGTCGAGCGCGTCCGACTGCCGCCCCGCCCTGCCCAGCGCCAGCATCAGCCCCGCGATCAACGGCTCCCGCAGCGGGTTCGCGGCGACCTCGGCCCGCAGGACGGCCGCCGCCGTGCCGTGCTCGCCGAGCCGCTCGTGCGCCGCCGCGAGCTCTTCCACGGCGGCCAGCCGCAGCTCCTCCAGCGCGTGCGCGGCGTTCTCCAGCAGCGGGCTGCGCACGGTCCCGGCCAGCGCGGGCCCCCGCCACAGCGCGAGCGCGTCCCGCAGCACCGACACGGCCTCGCCCGGCTCGCGCAGCGACCGGGCGGCGCCGAGCAACTCCTCGAAGCGGTGCGCGTCCACCACGGCACCGGGCAGCCGCAGGACGTACGCGGGGCCCTGCGTGACGAGTTCGATGCCCTGGGCGGCGGCTCCGTACTCGGTGAACAGCGCGCGCAGCCGTGAGACATGACCCTGGAGCACGGTCCGGGAGTGCCGGGGCGGCTCCTCCTCCCACAGCGCGCCGGTCAACCGGTCGACGGTGACGGCCGTGTCGGGGTGCAGCAGCAGTACGGCGAGCAGGCTGTGCCGCTTGGCGGGGCCGAGCGGCAGCGGATCCCCGTGGTCCGTCACCGCGGCGACCGTTCCCAACACGCGGAACTGCATGCAAGCCCACCCCTGTTCACTCGTCCGTCCACGGCCCCGGCTGAGGATACGTCGGGTGATTTCGGGAAATGAGTGCGTTCCCGGCCAATCGGAACCGGCTGCGTTAGCGGGGTGTTAGCGGGCCGTTGCCGGGGGCTGGCAGTCTCGGCGGTGTCGGTCGGCCGGCGGGGAACGGGCGGCTCCGTCGGCCGGCGCGCGTCAGTCGGCCTTCCGGTGTCCGAGGGCCGCTGCGGCGCAACCGAGGGCGACCATGACGGCGTAGCCGGGGACCTCGTGACCCTCGGGGACGAGGAAGCGCACGAAGCCCATGAACCGGATGAAGCCGAACCACTCGTGGAGCAGCCCACTGGCGCCGCCCACGACGAGGACGAAGGCGAGCAGGCCCAGGAGGCCCTTCAGCGAATCGGGTAAGCGGGAAGAGGAGGACATGCCCCCGACCGTACGGGCCGGGGCGCGGCCCCCACGTCCTCCTTTCGGTGTGACCGGCGACGACGAAAGAGAACGGCCGCCGACCCCTTCGGCTCAGCCGCCCACCACGGGGACGCCTTCGGGGCGGCCACCGAGCAGCGCCGCGATGTGGTCCGCGCACGCCAGGGCCGCCGTTGCCATGGCGCCCCGTGTCATCCCGGCGACGTGTGGGGTGAGCAGCGCGTTCGGCAGCCCGAACAGGGGCGAGGCGAAGGCGGCGTGCTCGTGGGCGAAGGTATCGACGGCGGCCGCAGCGAGCGGCTGCGCCGGATCGCGCAGGGCCTCGGCCAGCGCCTGTTCGTCCACGATCCCGCCCCGGGCGGTGTTCAGCAGGACAGACCCCGGCCGCATCAGGGCCAGTTCCGCCCGGCCGATCAACCCCCTGGTCCGCGGGGTGAGCGGGAGGTGCAGGGAGACCACGTCGCTCGTGGCCAGCAGCGCGGCGAGGGACGCGGCCCGGGGCACCGGGGCCGCGGCCGGACGGGGGCGCGGGTCCCGTGAGCAGGCCTGGACGGCGATGCCCAGCGCGGTGGCCCGCTCGGCCAGCGCCACACCGATCCGGCCCAGCCCGACGATGCCGAGGGTCAGCTCCGCCAGCCCCACGGCGGGAGCGGCCGGTGTGCTCCAACGGCCTTGGTGCGCGGCCTCGTTGTACGCGGGCAGGTCGCGGGTCAGGGCGAGCAGCTGGGCCAGGGCGAACTCGGCGACCGCGGTCGCGTTGGAGCCCGGGGTGTGGGTGACGGCCACGCCGTGGCGGGCGGCCGCGGCCCGGTCGACGTGGTCGGTGCCCGCCCCGGCCCGGCCGATCACGCGGAGCGGGTGGGCCAGCGCCGGATCGGCCGCCGCCGCGAGGAAGGCCTCGCGCATCGGGACGCCGCCGCGGGACTTCACCGCGTGGTGGCCGATGCCGTCCCGGACGGTCTCGGCGATGAGCGCCGCCTCGTCGAAGGCGTCGAAGTCGGTGAAGTCCACCCGGCCCGCCCACGCGGCCCGGGCCGCCGCCTGGTCGGCCACCCGCCGGAGGTTCAGCGTGACGGCCAGCCCGTGGCCGAGCAGCCGCTCCAGCTCCCGGTCCAGCAGCGCGCCGGGCGCCGCGTCCAACAACAGAACCCGCGCTGGTGCCACGGGATCCCCCTCCCCGGCCGAACGGCCCACGACGGGCTCCGACCGTGGTGGAGCCCTGGTGCGAACGGGAAGGGTATTCCAGAAAACGGCTTCCGGGGGCTCCGCGCGGTGGCCGCGGGCGGCCCGGCGCGAGGCCTTCGCCGCCGGGACCCGGGCCGCGCCGTGAAGATCACGGCGGACTGGGCCGGAGCGGGCCGGAGCGGGCCGGAGCGGGCCACGGCGGGCCCGCGGCGGGCTCGCCGGGCGGCCGGTCCCGACGGGAGGGCGGGCGGCGGGGGACCATGGTGGGGTGGACAACCTTCCGGGGCGCGATCAGAACGCCGGCCGGCGCGAGCTGGGTGAGGCGCTGGTCGAGTCCTGCGGTACCGCCGGCGCGTCCATCGGCATGCTCTACCTGCCCGACCCCGACCCCGCCCGGCGCGTACTGCACCTGACGCTGACCACCGGGCTCTCCCGAGAGTTCGCGGCCCCCTGGTCCCGGGTGGGGCTCGACGACCCCATTCCGGTGGCCGACGCGGTCCGCGAGGGCCGGCTCGTCTGGCTCGGGGGCCAGGAGGACACGGCCCGGCGCTACCCGCGCCTCGGGCTCGTCCTCCCGTACGACTTCGCCCTCGCGGCGGCCCCGCTGACCGCGGCGGGCGACTCGGCCGACCCGACGGGGGCCGGCCTGGTGTTCCTGTGGCCGGGCTCGCACGAACCCCACCTCAGCGAGCGCGAGCACCAGACCCTCCAATCGGCCCGCGACCACCTGACCGGCATCCTGCTCCGGGCCGCCGGGGAAGGCCGGCCCGCCCGCCCGGCCGCGTATCCGGTCGTACTGAAACCCCTGCCGCCGCCCACCCCCGGACCGGCCGAGGCGGCCGCCGCCATGGCCTTCATCCGGCGCCTCCCCGGCGGGAACTGCGCCCTCGACCTGAACGGCACCATCACCTTCCTCACCCGGGAGGCGGCCGACCTGCTCGGCGCACCCGTCTCCGGCCTGCTCGGAAACCTGCCCTGGGAAGCCCTTCCCTGGATGGACACCCCCGTCATCGAGGACCACTACCGGGCCGCCGCGATCAGCCGGCTGCCCCGCACCTTCACCACCCCGCACCCCACCGGCCGCCAGCTGCGCTTCGACCTCTACCCGGACGACACCGGCATCAGCGTCCGCATCACCCCCGGAAGCGACGAGCCCGAGGAGCCCACCGCCTCCGCCGTCCCTCGGCCGGGCCTGCCCAAGGAGCCCGCGCCCAGCCGGGCCACCGCCCTCTACCCGCTGATGCTGCTGGCCGCCACCCTCACCGAGGCCGCCCACGCGCAGGACGTCGTGGAGAAGGCCGCCGACCAGCTCGTACCCTCATTGGGCGCGCAGGCCATGGCCCTGCTGGTCGAGGAGGACGGCCGGCTGCGCGTCGTCGGACACCGCGGCTACCCCGCCGCGCTCATGGCCCGCTACGACGGCACGCCCGTCCGCGCCGCCACCACCCACGTCCTCAGCACCACGACCCCGCTGTTCTTCGGCGACGCGGACGAGCTCCTGGCCGCCCACCCGAAGGTGCTGATCGAGGACGGGATGGCCGCCTGGGCCTTCCTGCCCCTGATCGCCTCCAACCGCCCCGTCGGCTGCCTCGTCCTCGCCTACTCCCACCCCCACACCTTCGCGCCCGGCGAACGCGCCGTCCTGACCTCCATCGCCGGGCTCATCGCCCAGGCCCTGGACCGGGCCCGCCTCTACGACACCACCCACCAGCTCGCCCACAGCCTGCAGACCGGGCTGCTGCCCCGCGTCCTGCCCCGGATCCCGCGCTTCGAGGTCACCGCCCGCTACCTCCCCGCCGCGCGCGGCCTCGACATCGGCGGAGACTTCTACGACCTCATCCGGATCGACGACACCACCGTCGCGGCCGCCATCGGAGACGTCCAGGGCCACAACGTGAGCGCCGCCGCACTCATGGGCCAGGTCCGCACCGCCGTCCACGCCAGCGCCGGAGCGCCCCCGGCGGAGGTGCTCGCCCGCACGAACCGGCTGCTGACCGACCTCGAACCGGGACTCTTCACCAGCTGCCTGTACGTCCACATCGACCTCGCCGCCCGGCGCGCCCAGCTGGCCTCCGCCGGTCACCCGCCGCCCCTGCTGCGCCACGCCCGCGGGACGGCCGAGATCCTCGGCCTGCCGCCCGGACTCCTCCTGGGCATCGACCCCGAGGCCACCTACACGGCGGTCGACGTACCGTTCGCCCCCGGTACCCTCCTCGCCCTCTACACCGACGGCCTCGTCGAAGTCCCCGGCGGGGACATCGAGGAGGCCATCGGCGAGGTCGGCGCCCTGATCACCGCGGCTCCCGAGCGCCAGCCGCTCGACGACCTGGCGGACGAGCTCATCACCCACTCCTGCCGCGGTGCGCCCCGCACCGACGACATCGCGCTCCTGCTGCTGCGCTCCGAGGACCCCGAGTACTCGTAGGACCCCGAGCCCTCCGGGCCGTCTAGCGGTAGTCGTCCTCGTCGAGCATGACCACGCGCGCCTGCTCGGCCGCGTCGCCGTCCGCCACCTCGGGGGCGTCCGCGTCGCGGACCTCCCGGAAGTGGTCCTCGAAGGTGTCCGGGTCGGTCGGGTCAACAGGCATGGGGGCACTCCCTCGGGCTCAAGGCGTTCCGGCGGTGGCGCAGCGCGTCCGCCGGTCCAACGAGCACCGGCCGGGACCGGGCACGCGGCCGTTCGGGTCACGGGGGGTCACCGCCCGGCGGGCCGGCCTACGGACACCGGCCCGGCTCCGCTCGTCGCGGGGCCGGGCCGGGCCGGAGGGCCGGGGATCCTAGCGGCCGCCGTCCGAGAGCAGCGACGGCGGCGCGTCGCGCTGGTGGGGGACCGGCGCGGACGGCGCCGTCTGGAACTCGTCCCGGTGAACGGCGACCGTCCGGGTCGGGGCGGGGATGGAGATGCCCTCCGCCCGGAAGCGCTGGTGCAGCCGCTTGATGAACTCGTGCTTGATCCGGTACTGGTCGCTGAACTCGCCGACGCCCAGGATCACCGTGAAGTTGATCCGGGAATCCGCGAACGTGTGGAAGCGGACCGCGCCTTCGTGATCGGGGACCGCGCCGTTGATGTCGGCCATCACGCTGTCGACCACGTCGAGGGTGACCCGCTCCACGTGCTCCAGGTCGCTCTCGTAGCCCACCCCGACCTGCACCGAGATCGACAACTGCTGCTCGGGCTGGGTGAAGTTGGTCATGTTCGTCCGCGCGAGACGCCCGTTGGGGATGATCACGAGGTTGTTCGACAGGTTGCGCACCACGGTGTTGCGCCAGTTGATGTCGACGACATAGCCCTCCTCGCCGCTGCTGAGCCGGATGTAGTCGCCGGGCTGCACGGTCTTCGAGGCGAGGATGTGCACGCCCGCGAAGAGGTTGGCGAGGGTGTCCTGCAGGGCGAGGGCGACCGCGAGACCGCCGACCCCGAGCGCGGTCACCAGCGGCGCGATGGACACGCCCACCGTCTCCAGCGCGACGAGCACGCCCATCACCAGGACCACGACACGGGTGATGTTGACGAAGATGGACGCCGACCCGGCCACCCCGGTCCGCGCCCCCGCCACGGACTGGACGAGGCCCGCGATGACGCGCGCCGCGCTGAGCGTGGCGATGAGGATGAGCACCGCGGTCAGCGACTGGTTGACGAACCCCTCGACCCGCGCGGTGAGCGGCAGGGTCGTCGCCGCGACCGCGGCGCCGGCGATGAGGGCGGCGCCGGGCGCGATGGTGCGCAGCGCGTCGACGATGATGTCGTCGCCCCGCCACCGGGTGCGCTCGGCGTGCCGCCCCAGCCACCGCATCAGGGCGCGCAGCAACAGCCCGGCGGCGGCTCCCGCGGCCAGCGCGATGCCGGCCACCAGCCAGTCGTGCAGGAGGAGCTCCCGGTTCAACGGACGCCCTCCGCTCCGCGCCGGCCCGGGGGAGTGGCGGCGGGCGGTGCCGGCCGTCGTATGAGGTGTGTCGTCACCTTGTCACCTGTCAGTTCGTCGTGCCTGGAGCTCCGTTCGGGCGTACGCACACATCCGGAACGGGCTGCCATCCTGCCCCATGGCATCCGACGGCACCGCAGGTGGGCCGGTGTGACACCCCGCCACCCCCGCGCCGGCCCGGCCGCTACGGACGGGCGGCGGCGTGTTCCAGGATCGCGCGGACCTCGGCGGTGATCGCGCTTTCGTTGCGCTCGAACTCGGGTCCGGTCAGCAGCTGCTGGTCGGCGGGCAGGCCGGTGAGCACCGGGGTGTGCAGATGGCCGCCCGGCAGTCGCGGGGTGAGCTCGGCGCGCAGCCGGTTGGAGCGGTACGCCACCTCGTTGGACAGGTAGCCGCCCCCACCGCCCTCCACGGCCCGCGAGCCGGGGGTGGGACCGTCGGCCCGGTCGACGGGCGCCGTGCCACCAGCCGGTATCTCGGTGACCTCGGTGTTGAGGAGGACCGGGTACGGGCCCCGCACCGCGGCGGTGACCGCGGCGGCGGGCAGCGTGGTCCGGATGAACTCCGGTCCGGGGCCCAGGCCGGGCGCGGTGACGGGGTGCTCGCGGGTGCCGCCGGAGAGGGCGCGGTTGTTGTCGGGGTACGGGTCCGCCGAGCGGGCCCGCCCGGCCCAGTCCTCCAGGGTGAAGATGCCGGGGTAGCCCTGGCTGACGCTGGTGATGACGTCCGCCGCGCCGGGGCCGCCCGCCAGCCGGGGGGTGAACGCCCGCTCCACGATGCCGGCGTCGAAGTCGGCGTACCGCACGGGCAGGACCACGGCGCGGATCTCGGCGCTGCTGCCGTCGGCGAGGGTGACGCGGCGGCCGCTCAGCTGGAGCGCGGCCGAGCCGGAGGGGTTGGCCCGGCGGATCTCGGCGTCGAGCCCGAAGGGGTCGAACCCGCTGATGAACACGCGCCGGACGCCGGGCGCGGCCCGGAAGGCGTTGTTCGTCAGACCGCGGGAGGCGTCCTCGAAGCGGGTGCGCAGCGCGGCCCGGTCCAGGGCGAACCCCGGTTCCCAGCGGGCGAGTCCGGCGGTCATGGCCACGCGCGCCCAGTAGAGCGGCCGGTCGTCCCCGGCCGTGAGGTCGCCGCCGGGTCGCTGCCCCTGGGCCCGGCGCACGGCGGCCTGCCAGAGGGCCTCGCCCCAGGAGTCGACCAGGCGGCCCGCCTCGTCCTCGCTCCGTACGCTGCACAGCGCGGCGGGGAAGCGCCGTACGAAGTCCGTGAAGCCGGCGCGCTCGACGAGAGCGGTGGTCCGCGCGTCCGCGAGCCGCGCCTGTTCGGCGTCGAGCGGGACGGAGACCGGGGTGCGGCAGGGGGAGGAGCCGCCGTCCGCGTGCGCGGGGGAGGTGACGGCCAGGGGGAGGACCGTGGCGAGAAGGGCCGCGGCGGACGCGGCGCGGCGTAAGGGCATGATGCGAGAGGTCATGCGATGTGACATTACATAGCCCTCGCCGCCCCCACCAGACGTCCGGGCGCGGTGACGCGCGGGGGCGGCCGGCGGCGCCCGGGTGAACTCCGCCCACCACCCCCGCCGGACGCGCACCACCCCCGCCGGACGGCCGCCGGTCCGTCGCCGGTCCGTCGCCGGACCGCCGCCGGTCCGCTCAGGAACGGATCCCGTCGCAGGTCACGTACAGGTGGCGCGGTCCGCGCAGGACCGCGTTCTGCCGGTAGGGCGGCGGGTCCTCGATCAGCTGCGGGTTCTCCAGGCGCCGGGCCAGCTCGCTCAGCGCGAGCTGCGCCTCCAGCCGGGCCAGCGGGGCGCCGAAGCAGCTGTGGATGCCGCTGCCGAGCCCCAGGTGCTGGATGTCCTTGCGGTACGGGTCGAAGCGGTCCGGGTCCTCGAACCGGTGCGGGTCCCGGTTGCCGGAGGCGAGGATCAGCCACATCGAGGAGCCCTTGGGGATCGTGACCCCCCGGACCTCGATGTCGACGAGCGGCGTGCGCTGCGGCAGCAGCTGCACGGGCGGCTCGAACCGCAGCAGCTCCTCCACCAGGGGCACCGCCAGCCCCGGGGTCTCGCGTAGCTGCCGCAGCACGTCCGGATGGCGCAGCAGCGTCAGCATCCCGTTGGTGATCAGGTTGACGGTGGTCTCGTGGCCCGCGATGAGCAGCAGGGCGGCGGTGCTGAGCAGCTCCATGGTGCTCATCGAGCCGTCCTCGCCGTGCGCGACGGCCAGTTGGGACAGCATGTCGTCCTTGGGGTCCTTGCGCCGCTCCTCGATCAGCCCGGCCAGGTACATGCCGAGCTCCATGCGGGCGTCGTGCGTGGTCTTGTCACGCTCCGTCGGATCGGAGTCCGGGTCGGGGTCCAGGCTCGCGGCGAGGGTGTCGGCCCAGACGTGGAAGCGGGCCTCGTCCTCGCGCGGCACACCGAGCAGCCGACAGATCATGGTGACCGGGAACGGGTACGAGAACTGGTCCACCAGGTCGATCCGCCCCGGATCGCCGAGGTTGTCGATCAGACCGGTGACGATGCCGCGGAGGTCGTCGCGCATCCCGTCGATCCGGTGCGGGGAATGCGGGGGGCCGAACGGCCGGTTGGTCATCCGGCGCAGCCGGTCGTGCTCCGGCGGGTCCAGCTTCAGGAAGCTCGGCGGCAGCGCCGCCGCGCCCTCCTCCCCGCTCTCGGCCAGCGGATCCCCGGCCGTCGCCGCCAGGTTGCGGGCGTCCGAGCTGAGCCGCGGGTCGTGCAGCAGGCTCTGGATGTCGAAGTAGGTGCTGATGACGTACGGGCCGTCCCCGTCGTGGAACACCGGGGTCTTGCGCAGCTCCTCGTACAGCGGGTACGGGTTCGCGCGGTTGGAGTAGTCCAGGATGTCGGTCAGGATGCCGTGCTTCATGCCGGGTCCTCCGGAGGGCGGTCGGGTCAGTGCCCGGCGGGGGTGAAGGTCATCCGCCGGTCGGCCGGCGAATATCCGCTGAGGGTGATGGTCGGCCCGTGCGTGGGCAGGGACGGGTCGGGGAAGTCCGCGGGCAGCGCCTTCTGCCCCTCCGGGCGCCGGTCCACGGTGGGGAACGGCGGCGGGAAGGGGGCGGTGGCCTCGATCTGCTGCTGGTAGAACTGCAGCCAGCGGCAGTTGTCGAAGGTGACCGCCCCGATGACCCGGCCCTGGTAGCCGTAGACACCGGTGAAGCGGCGCTCGGCCCGTGAGCCCTGGGTGATCATGATCTCCGTGCCCATCGGGGGCACGCCGACGGATTTGATGTTCACCCCGAACTGGGTGGACCAGAACGCCGGCACCCAGATGTGGGGGCGCCGGTCGGTGCTCTCGCTGAGCATGTTGTGGGCCGCGGTCTCCGCCTGGGAGACGGCGTTGCCCCAGTGCTCCAGGGACAGGAACTGGTACCCGAACAGCGGGTGCGGGGAGCGCGCGACGTCGCCCGCGACGAAGATGTCGTCGGTGACGATGCCGCGGATGTCGAAGGCCCGGCAGCCCGCGTCGCAGGCGATGCCGCGCGGACCGGCGCCGAGCCCGGATCCGGACAGCCACTCGGTGTTGCGCTGGGCGCCGAGCGAGACGACGACGACGTCGCACTCCAGGGTGGTGCCGTCGGAGAAGTGCGCGGCGCGGACCCGCCCGGTGGCATCGCCCTCCAGGGCCGTGACCATGATGCCGGTGCGCAGATCGACCCCGTTCTCCCGCTGGAGTTCGGCGGCGACGGCCCCGACGACCCCGCCCAGCGCGCCGACCAGGGGAGCATCCCCGCGTTCGGCGACGGTCACCTCCAGCCCGCGCTCGCGGCAGGCGGAGGCGATCTCGGAGCCGGTGAACCCGGCGCCCACGACCAGCACCCGGCGCGGTCCGGCGTCGAGGCGCCGGGCCAGCGCCGCGCCGTCGTCCCGGGTGCGCAGCACGAAGACGCCTTCGAGCTCCGCCTCGGCCTCGTTCGGCCAGGGCCGGGCCCGTACGCCCGTGGCGATGAGCAGCCGGTCGTACGGGACCTCGTCGCCGTCGGCCAGCTTGACCCGCCGGGCCGCCATGTCGAGGCCGGCGGCCGGTACGCCGAGGCGCCACTCGGCGTCGATCTCGCGGCGCCGCGGCAGCGCGGTCCGCTCGGCTCCGGCCCGGCCGAGCAGCACCTGCTTGGACAGCGGCGGGCGGTCGTACGGCTCGTACGGCTCGTCGCCGATCATGGTGAGCGAACCGGCGAAGCCCTTGTCGCGCAGGGTCTCGGCGGCCCGCAGGCCGGCGAGGGACGCCCCGACGACGACGATCCGGCCCTCGCGCTTGAGGTGTTCCAGGGCCCCGTCAGGCATGGGAGGCCTCCCCGGCGCCCTGCGCGGCCGCCATGTCCAGCTCGTCCACGAGGATCGCCTGGACGGGGCAGGCCGCGACGGCCTGGGCCACCCGCGCCCGCTGGGCGTCCTCGGCCTCCGGGTCGTAGAGCAGCCCCTCGTCCCCGTGCATCGCGAAGACATCGGGCGCCAGGAAGGCGCACTGCGCGTATCCCTGGCATCGGTTGAGATCGACGACAAGCCTCAGCAAGGTGCGGTCCTTTCGACGGCCCCCGGGTCCTTGGCCCCGTGGTTCCCCGGCCCAGCGTGCGCCGCGCGGCCGCCTCCGGCCCGTCCGGCCGGTCCGTTGGAGTGACCGCCGCGCGCGTGAATCACCCTGAGGCCCCTGAGGCCCCTGAGGCCCCGGAGCGCCCGGAGCGCCCGGAGAGGATGCACAGGCTGACGATCAGCGCCCAGGCGGGGAAGACCATCTCGCTCCACGGGAAGGAGGAGCCGGCCACCAGCAGGACCAGGCCGACCGCGTACCCGAACAGGGCGACCGGGAGGGGGAGGACGCCGAGTTTGCGTCCGATGGTGGAGGTGGCGAACACGAAGACGGCAGCCATCCGCATCGCGTACGTGGTCAGCAGCGTGTACGCGAAATGGCGGCCGAACTGCGAGCCCTGATCGCTGTCCAGCACGGTGCCGGCGGCCGCCACGGAGGCGAACAGGGCGCCGACGAAGATCAGGCCGCTGCCCAGGAAGACGGTGGTGATGAACCGGTCCTCGGCGTCCCCGGCGTTCTCGCGCAGCGCGCCCATGAACCACAGGAAGGCGATGCCGGCGAACGGTACGAGTTCCAGTGCCGTGGCCAGCGCGCCCCGCCGTCCGGGGGCGATCGTCACGTCCGCGCCGCTGGCCCCGTCGGGCAGCGCGATTCTTACGAGCGCGATCGCCGCCGCCAGCAGGACGGCGAAGACGATCCCGGCGAGAGCGGCGGCCCGGGGGGTACTCAGGCTCCCGGCGGCGGACGCGGGCGGTGCGGGGTGTCTCATTCGTCCAGCAAGCCGGGTGCCCGCCGCCCGTGCCAGCGGAGCCGGGCGCACGGGTGAAGCGGCGGGAGTCCTCGGAGGGGACCGGGCGTGTCACGCGGACGAAGAACCGGTTCGCCCGCCGCGCCCCTCCTAGGGTGCTCTGTGGCCCGTCACGGCCATCTGTCCCCCGGGAAGGACGTCCCCGCATGCACACCGACAACCCCGGCCTGCTCGCGCCCAGCGAGGCGACGCTGGTCATGTTCGCGACCGACATGGACCCCGAGACGCGCAAACTCGTCCACGTGACGTACGGGGCCCAGGGCAACGGCAAACGCAGGATCATCTCCATCGGCACCGACGCGGCCCACACCGACGCCGTCGTGGCCGCGGACGAGCCCTGGGCGGACTCGCCGGGGCTCAAGGGGGTCACCTCGCCCCTCATGACGATCCCGGTGCCGGGCCGCGACCTGGTGGACGGCGGCAGCGAGCACTACCTGTTCTGGCACGACGAGGGCACCAAGCAGCTCAAGTACCGGACGGTCCGGACCGTCCACGGCGCCCCCTACACGATCACACCGGTGACCGACGACCGCGCCGTCTCCGCACACTGGGAGGCGCTGAAGGACGTGGTCTGGCCGGTCACGAGCATGCCCGTGCCCGGCCGGCAGGGGGTCGACGGCCGTAACGAGAGCTACCTCTTCCACTACGACACCGAGGGCCGGCTCTGGTACTCGACGATCTCGATCGGCCACCACGCTGACCACACTGACCGCGCCGACCACGCCGACCACACGGGCGTCCTCGTGACCGAGGCCCGGCCGGTCGCGGACTGGTGGCAGGCGTCGCTGAAGGGCATCGGGCAGCTGATGGAGATCCATCCGGTCCCGGGCCGGCAGAACGCGGGCGGCGCGAGCGAGTTCTACGTCTTCCACCAGGACGGCCGGCCCGGCACCGCGCGGAAGCTGACGTACCGGAGGATCGCCGTCGGCACCGACGCGGAGCACGCCGACACCCTGGTGACGGAGGACCGCCCCGTCGCCGACTGGTGGTCCACGTCGCTGAAGGGCGTCGCGTAGCGGGCACCCGGCCAGGCGGGGACCCGGGCTCCCCCTCGGCGGCGGCAGCGCCGAAACCCGGACGGCGCGTGTCGGGTCGGCCCGGCGAAAGCGGGCGGGGAGGCGTATCTTCACTGCGGGGTCTGATGTCCGCCGGAGACGGAAACGGAAACGGAAGCGGGGCACCGGGTGGCAGTGGATGGGTACGGGACGGTCGGCGGCGACGGTCCGCGATTCACCGTGGACGTGCGCTGGAGCGGTCGTACGGCCGTGGTGGCCGTCGCCGGGGAGCTGGACCACGACCACGCGGAACCGCTGCGCGAGGCGATCTCCGGGGCGCTGGAGCAGGGGGCCGAGCGGATCGTGGTCGACTGCGAGCGCCTGGCGTTCTGCGACTCGACCGGGCTCAACATCCTGCTCAGAGGGCGTCTGGAAGCCCGCGAGACGGGCAGCTCCGTGGAACTCGCCGCGCTGGGGCCCACCGTGGCCCGCATGTTCGACATCACCGGCGCGAAGGCCGTGTTCACCGTGTACCCGGAGCTGCCCGAGGACCTGGCCGACCGGAACCGTCCCTGAAGCCGGTTTGCTGACGTCGGTTTCTTGGCCGGCCCGGCGTCAGGCGGGGTGGCCCGGTGTGAGCCCCTCCACGTCGCGCAGGGCCAGCAGTCGGGGCGCGGGCCCGGCATCCCGGTCGGGCGACTGCTCGACGGGGGCCAGCAGGAAGCCCACGTGGTCGCCGGTGTCCTCCATGCGCTGCTCGATCCGGCCGACGAACCAGGCACGGGCCTCGCTGAGCACCGGAGCCCCGTCCGCGCTCGGCCGCCACGGGACCCGGGCGAACTTGTCGACGCGGGCGCCGCACTCGGTGCCGAAGAGTTCCGCGAGCTCCCGCTGGTCGCCGCCGAGCACGTGTACGGCGAGGAAGGATGCCTCGCGGGCGACCCGGAGCGTGTGGTTCGCCGTGGACAGCCACACGACGAAGCGCGGCGGATGGATCGAGCACTGCGAGGCGAAGCCCACCAGGCACCCCGCCCGCGCGCCGTCGGCCGCCGCCGCCGTGACCACGTACATCGTGCCGTCCGGTGGCTCCGCGAACGCGACCAGCTCGGGATCACTGCCGGTCATGGCCGGCTCCCTCCGGATCGGCGCAGTCGGGGAAGTACGGCCGGGTGCCGGTCAGATCGAGCAGTCGGGCCACTTGCCCGCTCATGCCGTGGATCCGGAACCGCCGGACGCCGTCGGCCCCCGACTCCATCGCCTCCAGGCGGGCCCGCAGCAGGGCGTTCAGCCCCGCGCAGTCGCAGAACGTGACGGCCGCCAGATCGACCGTCACCCGGGGGCTGGAGCGCAGCGCCGAGAACAGGACGTCGCGCACGTCCGTCGCGCGGTCGAGATCCACTTCTCCGGCGAGGACGACGACCGCGCCCCCCGTGCCGTCCGGCTCCACGCGGACGGTCAGCTGCGAGTCGCCGGGCGGTGTCGTCGCCGTACCTTCCCGAGCGAGGGACATCTCCGACTCCCTTGGCCCCAGTGGATCGCTGACAAGGCGATCGTGCGCCGAGGCTCTGTCTTACGTCAAGAATTACGGGAAATGTATTTCGCGTGTTGTCTCACGCGAATGAGACGACGCATGATGGAGGCATGGAGAACCATGAGACGCGGCGTCCGGCGTGGACGTTCCTGACCAACCACGCCCGGGTGCTCGTGGCGATCTCAAGGGACCCGGGCGTCCGGCTCCGCGATGTGGCGGCCGCTTGCGAGCTCACCGAGCGGACGGTCCAGTCGATCGTCGCCGACCTCGAAGCCGACGGCTACCTCACCCGCTCGCGCGACGGCAGGCGCAATCGGTACGAGATCGCGGAAGGCGCTATGTTCCGGCACCCGGCGGAGGCGGGGCACGAGATCGCGGGCCTCCTCGACCTGCTGGCGGACGACACCCGCTCCGTACGGATGCCGTGACGCCGCTCGGGGTGTGGTTCCCCGGTGAGGGGGCACACGAAGGGGAGAGAGCACCAGCAGCAACACCAGCCACAACGGGACGTGAATGGCGTGACTCCTGGGGAGCATGCGTCACACCGGACGGGAATCAGGACTCCCTCCGGCGCCGGTGAGGCCCGCGCACTCATGGCCGAACTCCTCGGGGACGCCCCGGGGGCGGCCGGGCCGCCGCTCAGCGAGGAGGCCCGCGCGGACGCCTTCCTGGTCACCTCGGAACTGGTGACCAACGCCGTCCGGCACGGCGGCGGCCTCACCGGATTCGCCGCCGAGATCAACGGGGAACTGCTGAAGATCACCGTCACGGACGCCAGCGACAAGTCCCCGCGAACCGCCGAGAGCCACAGCGCGATGTCGGAGGGCGGCTTCGGCTGGCCCCTGATCTGCCTCCTCGCCGAGCAGGTCTCCATCGCCCCGCTCCCCGGCGGCGGCAAGACCATCCAAGTGACCATGCCGCTGCGCTGACCAGGCGTTCCGGTGCACCGGCGCGCGCGGCCGGCGGGCGCCGGTGCGTTCAGGGACCATCAGGGACCACCCCCGCGAGCTGCGGGGCGCGCGGCGCCCCGCAGCGCCTCCGGTTAAGCTCGGAATGGCCGGAAGGGGATGATCGCGATGTGCCGCTGGCTCGCGTACTACGGTTCGCCGATGATGCTCGACGCGGTTCTCTACCGCCCCGAGCACTCGCTGATCAACCAGAGCCTGCACGCGCGCATGGGCGTGGAATCCACCAACGGCGACGGGTTCGGCGTGGGCTGGTACAGCGAGTACGGCGACGGCACTCCGGCGGTGTTCCGCGACATCGGCCCGGCCTGGAGCGATCGCAACCTGCTGGAACTGTCCGGCCACGTCCGTTCGAGCCTGTTCTTCGCCCATGTCCGCGCGTCCACCGGATCGGCCATCCAGCAGACCAACTGCCACCCCTTCCGGCACGGCCGCTGGCTGTGGATGCACAACGGCGCGATCACCGACTTCCACCGGCTTCGGCGGGACCTGTGCATGGCCGTGGACCCGGCCCTGTTCTCGTCCATCGAGGGCTCGACCGACTCCGAGGTCATGTTCTACCTGGCGGTCACCTTCGGTCTCGACCAGGACGTCCCGGGCGCCGTGGCCCGTATGGCGGGCCTGGTGGAACAGGTCGGCAAGGAGCACGGGGTCGAGGACCCCATGCAGATGACGGTCGCGGTCAGCGACGGCGTCCGCCTGTGGGCGTTCCGCTATTCCAGCCAGGGCAAGACCCGGTCGCTCTTCTACAGCAGCAAGGCCGAGACGGTACGACACCTCCACCCCGAGATCGACTTCCTGCGGGAGGTCTCCGACGACACCCGGCTGGTCGTGTCCGAGCCGCTGGGCGATCTGCACGGGGTGTGGAACGAACTCCCCGAGGGCAGCTACACGGTCGTCCCGTCCGGAGCGTCGGGCGACTACTTCCCGTTCGTACCCGAATTCCCGCTGGACCGGCCCCTCGTGCCCCCGGGCGAATGGAGCTGAACCACGGCGGCGCCGTTTGACGGGCCCCGGCCTGCGGAAGACAACCCTGTCGGCCGACGGATCCGAACGGCCGGCGTCGAGGGGGAACGCGGGTGTGGGAACGTGTCGTACAGGATGGACGCTGGGCGCTGTGGCTGGTCTGCGCCTGCTACCTCGTGGTGGTGTACATCACCAGCCGCGGGCTGATCGGCGCACCCCGCTACCGCCTGTTCCAGGCGCGCGTACACGACTGCCGGGCGCGCGCCGCGATCCTCGCCGCGACGATATCCACCGCATCCGTTGATTCCGCCGATACCACCGATTCCGTCGCGAAGTCCGCCGTCCTCAAGGCGATCAACGAGCGGCTCGACGGGTTCGGGGTCGGCGGACAGGTCGTCTGGCGCCTGCTGCCGCAACGCGCGGTCATCGCCATCCCCCTGTCCAAACTGGCGGCCGCCTGGCGGGCCTTGCACCACGCCGAGACCCAACTCCTGCGCCTGGAGGGCCCGGAGGAGATCGCGCTGCGCGGCCTCACCCTCCGGCTGCGCCTCGCCTGCGACCCCGACCCGGTCAACAACTCCCTCGGGACGCAACTCGCCGCGCACGCCGGTGACGCCCCGGCCGAACGCGCCCTGCTCATCGCCGCCACGGAAGAACTCCACCGGCAGGAGGACGACGACTTCGAGCGCGAGTACGAGCACCAGCGCATCGCGCTCTGGCTGGCGCTCACCGGTGTCGCCGCCGTGCTGCTCCTCGGGCTCGCGCTCGACCACCGGCTCTCCATGCTCCTCGGCGGCCTGGGCGGGTTCCTGTCGCCGCTCATCGGTGTGATGCGCTCGCAGCGGCCCACGTCCTGGGGCGTCCTCGTGCTCGCGCCGGTCGGCGGCGCGCTGGCCGCCCCCGGCGGGCTGCTCCTCGTACGGATGCTCGCCGATCCGGAGCTGAACCTCCTCGGCCAGGTGTTCCTGCACAACTCGTGGGGCGCGCCCGCGCAGCCGATCTCCCTCGCCGTCGCCCTGCTCTTCGGGTTCTCCGGCACCCTCTTCTCCCGGCTCGCGCTCGCCGCCACCGGCCAGCTCGTCCCCACCTCCGGGCGGACGGCGCGACCGGGGCCACCGAGCCGTCCCTGACCGGCCTCCGGGTGGAAGCGGGCGGGGCCCACCGCCGTACGGGTGGTGGTGCTGATCCCCTCGAAACCAGCCGGCGGCGGACGCGCCGGCGGCCGTGACCAGCCAGGCCGCGGCCCCGATGGCGCCGTCATCCCTGGAATGGCGCATGCCGCTCGGAACGCTGCGATTTCAAACCGCCCTGAAGCGCTGCGCGTTGAGTTTGAGCGGAAGTGGAGTCCATTGAAAATGCGGCCAATTGGCCCCGGCTTCGCGCGGTCGCGGAACTTGTCGCTTCTCGCGTACGGGAGTTGGCGGGCCGGGCGGCAGGGAGCATCCGAATGAGGGCCGCCGCCGCGCGGGGTCTCGACGGGCTGTGGGGCGTGACCGTCGGGAATGACCCAAACGGCGGTCTCCGGGCTGAATTCAGGAATGGCGGTCCTAACTATTAGTTAGCACTTGGTGTAAAAACGGGACAAAGTTCCTCGTGTCCGATGGCGTTGGGTGCAGTAGATCGGAGAAGACTGGACGGCCATTGGGAGCCACGACACAAGCCGACACGAAACCGGATCTCCTCAGCGATCTGACTGTTGCCTGTAAGCGATTACGGAGGTAGCACGATGCCCAGCTCCAGGACGGAATTCCGCAAGGCCCGGAGGGACGCGTTTCCCCTCGGCGTTCCCCCCAGGACTCTCGCTTCCCTTTCCCTTGTCACGCTCATGGCGGCCGGTACGCTGACCGGCCCGGCCGCCCCGGCCCAAGCGGCCGGCCGCTATGGGGCCAAAGCCGTCATGGTGGCCGCTTCCAAACAGGGCTCCCCGTACGCGTACGGGGCGACGGGACCCAACCGGTTCGACTGCTCGGGCCTGATCCTCTACGCCTTCCGCAAGGCGGGCAGACCGCTTCCACGGACCGCCAACCAGCAGTACCAGCACACCAGACACATTCGGCAGGCCGACCGCGTACCCGGTGACCTGGTCTTCTTTCCGCGTGGCGCCACCATGACCCACGTGGGCATCTACGCGGGCCACGACAGGATCTGGCACGCCCCCCGGCCCGGCACCCGCGTCCGGCTGGAGCGGATCTGGAGCGAGCGGGTCCGATACGGCCGCGCCACCTGATGACCCAAGCGGAGCCATTCGGGAGCGTGTTACCGTCGCGCCATGTCCAAGGGCGAGATCGACGCGGTGACCGCCGAATTCTTCGGTGCCTTCGACAACCGGGGCGGCAGGGCCGCCGACCTGGACCGGATCCGGAGGCTGCTCCTACCGGGTGGTGTGATCGTCAAGACCGGCCCGGAGTTCGCGGCGTACACCGTGGACGAGTTCATCGAGCCGCGCCGGCGGTTGCTGTGCGGGGGCCGGATGGTCGAATTCTCCGAGTGGGAGACCTCCGAACGGACCGATATCGCGGGAGACATCGCGTCGCGCTTCGGCGAATACCGTAAGTCGGGGATTCTGGACGGTGAGGCCTTCGAGGGCGGTGGAACCAAGACCATCCAGTTCGTCCGTACCCCCGAGGGCTGGCGGATCGCGGCATTCGCCTGGTACGACCAGCCCTGATTCCGGCGACGAATGCCGCCCGAAGCCACCGGCTCCGCCCGCGGTGGCGACGGCCGTCGCGTCACCCGTACGGCCCGATTCGGTCCCTACGGCCCGGTCAGGGGATGGCCCGTCCTTCCCCCCCACCAATCCGGAGGCATCCGTGCCCGACATGAACGGCCCCTACAAGCCCGGCACCCCCTGCTGGATCGATCTGATGGTTCCCGACCAGCAGGCGGCGCTCGACTTCTACAGCGACCTGTTCGGCTGGCAGGGCGAGGTCGGCCCGCCGGAGACCGGCGGGTACTCGGTCTGTCAGCTCAAGGGCAAGCCGGTCGCCGGGATCATGAAGGCGATGAACCCCGACGGGACCGTGCCGGACCCGATGCCGCCGACCGTGTGGACGACGTACCTGTCCACCGACGGGATCGAAGCCACCCTCAAGGCGGTCACCGATGCGGGCGGCAGCGTCATGGTGGGCCCGATGGACGTCATGGAACTCGGGCGGATGGCCGTCATCACCGACCCGACCGGCGCCGTCGTCGGCCTCTGGCAGGCCGGCTCCTTCGACGGCGCCGGCATCGTCAACGAGCACGGCGCGCTGATCTGGAACGAGCTGAGCACCTCGGACACCGACGCCGCCGCCGCGTTCTACTCGGCCGTACTCCCCATCAGCCCGGCCCCGTCCCAGATGCCGGGCGCCCAGGGGTACACCGAATTCAAGGTGGGGGGACGCGCGATCGGCGGAATGATGGACCTCTCCTCGATGCCGCCCGGCGTCCCGCCGCACTGGCTTCCCTACTTCCACGTCGATGACGTCGACAGCATCCAGGCCGCAGCGGTGCGGTCCGGCGGCAGCGTCAAGGCCCCGGCCTTCGACATGGCCGCCGGCCGGATGGCCGTCCTCTCCGACCCGCAGGGCGGAACCTTCGCGGTGATCACCGCATCGGAGCCGGATCAGTCGGCTTAAGCCGTCCGCCGCCCGGTCTGAGCGGTGAGGCCGCCGTACGCGTCGTCGAAGGCGGTCACTCTCTCGGGCCGGGCGCCGCGGTCCCGCTCGCCGACCACCCGCAGGGTGCGGGGCAGGCCGTCGCGGCCAGCAGGGCCGTCTTCCGCCGTAGCTCTCCAGAGCTACCCGAGGCGGGCCGCGCGCAGTTGGAGGTAGCGCCGCTCCGGGACGCTGAGCGTCCGCGCCGCCGCCTCGGCGTACGCGGCGCGGGCCGCGACCGGGTCGCCCGCCCTCTCCAACAGGTGGGCGCGCACCGCGTACAGGCGGTGGTGCCCGGCCAGCCGGTCGTCCTCGCCCAGTACGGCCAGGAGCGCGAGGGCCCGCTCCGGCCCGTGCACCATGGCCACCGCGACGGCGTGGTTGAGGAGCTCCACCGGCCCCGGGACCAGCCGGATCAGCAGCTCGTACAGGGCGAGGATCTCCGCCCAGTCGGTCTCCCGCGCGCTCGGCGCCTCGTCGTGCACGGCGGCGATCGCGGCCCGCAGCTGGTACGGGCCCAGCCGGGTGTGGGTGAGAGCCTCGCTGATCAGCGCGACCCCCTCGGCGATGGCGGCGCGGTCCCAGAGGGCGCGGTCCTGGTCGGCGAGCGGGACCAGGCTGCCGTCGGCCCCGGTGCGGGCACCGCGCCGGGCGTCGGTGAGCAGCAGCAGTGCGAGCAGCCCGGCCACCTCACCGTCCTGCGGCAGCAGGGCGTGCACCGCGCGGGTGAGGCGGATCGCCTCGGCGGACAGTTCCACCCGCGTCAGGTCCGGCCCGGACGTCGCCGTGTACCCCTCGTTGAAGATCAGGTACAGCACCTGGAGCACATCCGCCAGGCGCCGGGCGCGTTCGCTGTCGGGCGGCAGCGCGAACGGCGCCCCGGAGGCCCTGATGTGCCGTTTCGCCCGGCTGATGCGCTGGGCGACGGTCGCCTCCGGCACCAGGAGCGCGCGGGCGATCTCCGCCGTGGTCAGGCCGCCGACCGCGCGGAGGGTCAGCGCGATCCGCGCGGGCGGCGAGAGCTCGGCCCGGCAGCAGAGGAACAGCAGCTTGAGCGTGTCGTCCTCGGCGGGGCCGCGGTCCTCGCCGGGCGGCGGCACCGTGAACGCGTCGCGGGGCGTCAGGCTGTGCTCGCGCGACTCCCGCCGCCTGCGCGCCTCGTCGGCCCGCAGCTGGTCCACGAGCCGCCGGGATGCGACCCGGATCAGCCATCCGCGCGGGTTCCGCGGCCGGCCCTGCCCGGGCCACTGCCCGGCGGCGGCGAGCAGCGCTTCCTGTACGGCGTCCTCGGCCGCGTCGAAGTGCCCGTAGCGGCGTACGACCGCGCCGAGGACCTGCGGCGTCAGCGCGCGCAGCAGGTCCTCGACGGGTACGGCCGGATCTCCGGCCCCGTCCGTCACGCCTCGACCGTCGGGCCCTCGTCGATCGGCTGGACGACGACGGGATACGCCGGGGAGCCTTCCGGGACGGGGCACAGATAGGCCCGCGCGGCGATCTCGGCCGCTCGGGCGAAGTCCGCGACATCGACGATCCAGTAACCGGCGAGCACCTCCTTGGCCTCGCCGTAGGGGCCGTCGGACACCACCGGGGTCCCGTCGGCGTCCGCCGTCACCAGCCGTGCCAGCCGGGGCGAGGCCAGGCCCGCGGCGTCGACCAGCTCGCCCGCCTCGGCGAGGTCGTTGTTGATCGCCTCCATGTGCGCGTACATCGCCTTGAGGTCCGCCTCGGACCACGCGGTCCCGCCCTCGACGGCGGCCCCGCCCATGGCGGCGTAGTCCTCCTGCTTGCCGAGCACCATCAGCATGTACTTCATGGTGTGCCACTCCTTCTGCCCGTGGCCCTTCGGGGCCGTTCACACGAGACGTCGGAGGCCTCCCCCCATTCTCGACACGCCCCGGAGGGAAATCCCGCCGGGCGCGCCCGGCGCGCCCGGCGGCGGGGGTCAGGCGGTGGCGTCCGGGATCCAGGAGCCGTGGATCATGGCGGGGACGCGGCGCGGCAGGTGGATGGTGGCGACCGGCGGCACGGCCAGGTCGGTGGCGTCCAGGACCAGCAGCTTCGAGGCGTTCGCGTTCAGGTCGCTGACGACGGTCAGCAGGTACCCGGCGTCCTCGTCCGAGGCTCCCGCTCCCTCGGCGGGGACGAAGACGGCCTCGCTGGGCAGCTGTCCCGTACCGAAGGGGCGCAGCTGCCGGCCGCCGGTGGTGCGGTCGTACTTGACGAGCGCGTGGTTGCCGATGCCCAGGTCGTCGGGGAAGGAGAGCGCGTACTGGTAGCGGTGTTCGCGCCCGAGGAACTCCTCGTTGATGGTCGGGAACTCCACGGTGAGGTCGTCGGTCTGCTCCTCCTTGACGGACCCTGCCGCCAGGTCCACCGTCCAGCGGCGGCCGCGCGAACCGGAGTTGGGCTCGGCGCCGCGGTCCGGGGCCCCGACCCACCAGTTCCAGGAGCGCTGCCAGCCCTCGCGGCCCACGGAGGGGCCTTCGATGACGATCCGCCCGTACCGGTCCTCGTAGGCGTTGGCGAAGTGCATCCCGTAGCCCTGTCCGATCTCGAACCAGCGGATCTCGCGCGCCGCGCCGGCGCCGCGCGACATCACCCCGATCCGCGCCACCTGGTCCTCGCTCCAGCCGTACGGGATGCCCGAGTGCTCGGCGGGGTCGAAGGTCACCGAGCCCTCCAGGAACACGACGCAGTGCTCGGTGAGGGCGAAGTCGTGCTTGAGGGCGGCGCTCGCCCCGGGGACCTCCTGGCTCTCCAGTACCCGTCCGTCCGCGGAGGCCACGTGGTGGATCAGGAACGGCGGGAAGGGGGAGGAGGAGAAGAAGTGCAGTTCGCCGGTGACCGGGTCCTCCTTGGGGTGGGCGGTCATCGCCGAGGTCAGCTTCCCGTCGAAGTCGTACGCCCCCACGGTCTCCAGATCGGCCGTCAGCTCGAACGGCAGGGCGGCCTCGCTGAGGGCGAGCAGCCGGCCGCCGTGCTCGATGACGTGGGTGCCGGCGGTGCTGGCGGTCAGATCGGGCCCCTTCTCCGTCATGTACGGGGCGCCGTCGAGGGCGGGGGTGTGGACCCAGCGGTTGCGGTACCACTCGGCACGGCCCTCCCGGAGCCGGATCCCGTGGACCATGCCGCTGCCCTTGAACCAGTGGGTGGGGGTGATGCCGGGCTTCGGGTTGTGGCTGTTGCGCAGGAGCCGGCCGGTCAGCTCGGGCGGCAGGGTGCCCTCGACGGTGAGGCCGGTGGCGGTGATCTCGTCGGCGACGGGGGCGTAGTGACCGGTCAGGTAGGGCTCGTTCATGATGGGACGCTCCTTCTGCGGTGTGATCAAAGGGACTTGGTGGGGGAGGTGGGGGAGTGCGGCAGGGGGTCCGAGCCGGCGGTGTCCCGCTCGGGCCGCGGCGCGCCGCGGACCAGGAGGCGGCTGAGGGCCGCCGCGGCCGCCAGGACGGCGGCGGAGGCGAGGAAGACGGTGCGGTATCCCTCGGTGAGGGCCGCGGTGTGCGGCAGTGCGGTGGCTCCGGCGGTACGGGCGGCGGCGAGCGTCCCCAGGACGGCGAGGCCGACCGAGCCGCCGATCTGGCGGGTGGTGTTGACCAGGCCGCTGGCCAGCCCCGCGTCCGCCGTCCGAACCCCGCTGACGGCGGCGCCCGTGAGCTGGACGAACGCCATGCCGAGGCCGAGGCCGATCAGGAGGATGGGGCCGAGCGCATCGGTGAGGAAGGTGCCGTCGGCGGAGATCCGGGCGAGCCAGAGGAGTCCGGCGGCCTGGATCAGCAGGCCGGCGACGAGGGTGCGGTACGCACCGATGCGGCGGGTGAGGGCGGGCGCCAGCGACGATCCGATCATGTTGGCCGCCGCCAGCGGGAGTTGGGCGAGCCCGGCCTCCAGGGGGCTCGCCCCGAGCACCTGTTGCTGGTAGAGCGGCAGGAAGAAGAACAGGCCGACCCAGACCGAACCGAGCAGCGTCATGACGAGGTTGGCGGGGCCGACCGTGCCCTGCGAGAAGATCCCGAGCGGCAGCAGCGGGTCGGGGTGGCGCCGCTCGACGAACACGAACAGGGTGAGCAGGACGGCGGCGGCGCCGAAGGCGCCGAGGATCAGCGGGTCCGTCCAGCCGGAGCGGCCGGCGGCCGTGAGCCCGTACACGAGGGCCACGAGTGCGGTGGTGACGGTCAGCGCGCCGGCCAGGTCGAGCCGTGCCGGAGCCCGCTCGGCTTCCTCCAGACTGCCCGGGACGAGGCGCAGCGTAGCGAGGAGCACCACGGCCGCGCCGATGGCGGAGGCGTGGAACACCCAGGGCCAGCCCAGGGTTTGGGTCAGGATCCCGCCGAGCAGGACCCCCGCCGCGCCGCCCGCACCGGACACGGCGCCCCAGACGCCGAGGGCCCTGCCGCGGCCGGGCCCCGGCGGATGGAGCCGCATGACCAGGGAGAGGGCGGCGGGGGCGATGGCGGCGGCGCCGACCCCTTGGGCGGTACGGGCGGCGATGAGAGCCCAGGGGGTGCTCGCCAGCCCGGCGGCGAGCGCCGACACGGCGAAGAGGAGGAGACCGGCCAGCAGGACGCGCCGGCGGCCGAGGAGGTCGGCCGCCCGGCCGCCGAGCAGCAGGAGGGCTCCGAAGGCGAGCCCGTAGGAGTTGACGACCCAGGACATGCCCGCGTCGGACAGTCCGACCCCGTCGCGTACGGAGGGAAGGGCGACGTTCACGATCGAGGTGCTGAGCGCGACGGCGAACTGCGCGGAGGCGAGCACCGCGAGGACCGCCGCGGGCCGGGCGACCGCTCGGGGGCGGGTGGCCTGCTCGTGGGCGGGCTGCTCGTGAGCGGCCTGCTCGTGGGCGGGCGGTGTGCTGGACATCGGTGCTCCTCTGTGTGTGGTTGACCACTCACTCTTTTGCCCAAAAGGAAGGCGGTCCGCGGTCCGGGGTGCCCGGCCGACGTCCGCCGTCCCCGTCAGTCGTCAGTAGTGCCGGACCCCTGCCGAGAGGGTCCGTGACCAGGGTGCGTCCACGTCCTGCACGTCGAGCGAGACCAGCAGGTGGCAGAGCATGCCGGTCGCGAAGAACCGCTGGATCTCGCTCTCCGCGGCGCCCGACGCGCCGCGCACGTACTCCACCATGCGGGCGTATCCGGTCCGTACGGCCTCGCGCACGGCGGCCTCGGACACGGCCGCCGCCTGGGCGTGGGTCAGGACGAGGAGCAGGTCCTTGTCCGCGATCAGGCGGGCGTACGTGTCGCCCATGGCGTACAGCACGGCCTCCGGGGCGCTGCCCCGCGACTGGGCGGCGCCCTCTTCGAGGCTGGCCCGGACCCGGGAGAAGCAGTGCTCCACCACCGCGGTGAAGAGCGCCTCCTTGTTCGGGAACAGCCGGTAGACGTACGACTGGGAGATGCCGGCGGCCTTGGCCACCTCCGTGGTCGTCGTGCCGAAGTAGCCGCGAGCCGCGAAGGCGCCGATGGCCGTCCGCAGGACGGTCTCGCGGCGCTCCTCGGCCGAGGAGAGTTGTCGTCGTCGTTCCGTGTTCATGTGAGTAATAAACCACTCACACTTCTCGGTGTCAACGCACGCCGCTGCCCGTCAAGGGCTCGCTCAGGGGAAGAGCTTGAACGTCACGTCCTTGGGCACGGGGGCCGGCGCCGCGTCGGTGTAGAGGAGCCGGATCGTCGTGAACCGCTGGACGTCGGGGTGGTCGGGCCAGGGCTTCGGGTTGCTGAGGGTCACGGTGACCGGGTACGGGTGGAAGCGGCCGGCCGCGCAGTACGGGCGGCAGTCGTTCACCAGGTTGGTCCCGGTGGCCGTCGCGTTCTTCGATCCCCACTTCTCCCACTGGAGCCGGACGAGACGGCTGTTGCCGTCACCGCAGGCCAGCAGGTACTCCTCGGGCTGTATGTGGGCCTTGGAGAAGCAGTCGAGTACCACGACCGGATCCGGCTCCGGGGCGACCCGGGTCTGCGCGGAGGCGGGTATGGTGCCCGCCGCCAAGGCCGCGGCCGCGCAGAGCAGGAACGCAGTGCGGGCCCTGGGCCGGGATCGGAGTGGGGGAGCGAATGCGCCGTCTCCTGCAGCGTCCATGAGACCTCCTCGTGCGGTCCGTCCCGCCGTCGGGGCGGCGATCATGCCCAGCTTCCCCCATCCGGCCGTACCCCGCACCCGCTGAGCCGACGGAGCCCGTGTGGCACGGGCCGCGGCCGGTCTTCGCCCTGCCCTCGTCCGGCCCTTGCCCGAGGGCGGATCGGCCGCTTTAATAAATGAACAGGCAGTTATTAATTGATGAGGGAGTGATGGCCGTGGTCGGACGTCCGCGAGGGGTCGAGGACGCGGTGATCCTGCGGGCGGCGACCGAGGTGCTCGGGCGGGTCGGCCCCTCGGGTCTGACCCTCGCTGCGGTCGCCCGGGAGGTCGGCCTGGTACCCGGCACCCTCGTACAGCGCTTCGGTTCCAAGCGGGGCCTGATCCTGGCCCTCGCCGACCAGTCCGTGAAGGACGCGGACGCGCTGCCCGATCGGGTGCGCGGGGAAGACGAAGCCGCGCTCGGGGCGCTCGCGGCCCTGTTGACCGAGTGGACGGCCCCGCTCGACGCACCGGAGACCTTCGCCAACCACCTGGCCGCCCTGTGCGCGGACCTCACGGACCCGGAGCTCCACGCGCGGGCCCTCGACGTCCACCGGGCCCAGCGCCGGGCGATCGAGCGGCTGCTCGCGGAGGCCGCCGCCGGGGGTGAACTGCGCGCCGGGGCGGACGTCGCCTCGCTCGCCGCGACGGTGCAGGCCGTCGCCGCCGGGGCGGGCCTGAACTGGGCCCTGGACCGCCGGGGCACCCTCGCCGAGCGGGTCCGGCAGGAGCTCGACGCCGTACTGGGCCCCCACACCGCGGCCGGTGACCGAAACGCGTGACCGCCCGAAGGCGGCCGCGAACGAGAACGCGAACCAGAACGAGGACGAGGGCACGCACATGACGATCGGCACACCCCCACTCGCCGGCAAGGTCGCGCTGGTCGCCGGCGGTACCCGGGGCGGCGGCCGCGGCATCGCCGTCCAGCTCGGCGCCGCCGGCGCGACCGTGTACGTCACCGGCCGCAGCAGCGCGGCCGGGCGCTCCGACCTGGACCGCCCGGAGACCATCGAGGAGACCGCCGCGCGGGTGACCGAGGCCGGCGGGCTCGGCATCCCCGTCCGCACCGACCACGGCGACCCGGCGGACGTCCGGGCCCTGACCGAGCGGATCGCGGCCGAGCAGGACGGGCGGCTCGACGTCCTCGTCAACTCCGTGTGGGGCGGCGACCCGCTCACCGACTGGGAACACCCGCTGTGGGAACAGGACCTGGAACAGGGCCTGCGCCTGCTGCGGCAGGCCGTGGAGACCCACGTCATCACCAGCCGGTACGCGCTCCCGCTGATGGTCGCCCGGGGGAGCGGTCTGGTGGTCGAGGTCACCGACGGGAACACGGCCCGCTACCGGGGCTCGTTCTTCTACGACCTGGCGAAGTCCGCGGTGATCCGGCTCGCCGTCGCCCAGGCCGCCGAGCTGAAGCCGCACGGCGTCACCGCCGTGGCCCTCACCCCGGGGTTCCTGCGCTCCGAGGCCGTGCTGGAGCACTTCGGCGTCACCGAGGCCACCTGGCGTGACGGCGCGGCCAAGGACCCCGACTTCGCCCACTCCGAAAGCCCCGCCTACCTGGGCCGCGCCGTCGCCGCGCTGGCCGCTGACCCGGACGTCATCGCCAAAACCGGCCGCGCGCTGGCGACGTGGGACCTCTACGAGGAGTACGGATTCACCGACACCGACGGGAGCCGGCCCGATTTCGCCGCCCACTGGGCCGAGCACCTCGTGGAGCGGTACGGGCCGCTGGGCGATCCGCTGTAAGCGCTCCATCGAGCGGGAGTGGGAGAATGGCGCCATGTGCGGCCGATATGCCTCTTCCCGAGCCCCGGGCGACCTCGCGGACCTGTTCCGGGCCCAGTGGGACAGCAGCGAGACCCTGGCCGCGAGCTGGAACGTCGCCCCGACGGACCCGGTGTGGGCCGTCACCGAGCGCCCCGACCACGACAGCGGCGAGGTGGAGCGCCGACTGCGCCCGGTGCGGTGGGGTCTGGTGCCGTCGTGGGCGAAGGATCCGGGCGTCGGCTCCCGCATGATCAACGCCCGCGTGGAGACGGTGCACGAGAAGCCGGCGTACCGCCGGGCGTTCGCCAAACGCCGCTGCCTGCTGCCGGCGGACGGCTTCTACGAGTGGGTGCCGGTCCCCGCCACCGACACGGCCAAGGCCTACAAGCAGCCGTACTTCATCACCCCCGAGGACGGCGCGGTGATGGCGATGGCAGGCCTGTACGAGTTCTGGCGCGACCCGGCCGTACCGGAGGCGGACGCCCCCGAGGCATGGCTGGTCACGGCCACGATCATCACCACCGAGGCCACCGACGAGGCCGGCCGGATCCACCCCCGGATGCCCCTCGCCCTGCACCCGGACGACTTCGAGGCCTGGCTCGACCCCGCCCACCAGGACACCCACGACCTGCGCGCGCTGCTGCACACCCCCGCGGACGGCCGCCTGCGGGCGACCGCGGTGTCGACGGCGGTCAACAGCGTCCGCAACAACGGCCCCCAACTCCTGGACCCCGCCGCCTAGGACGTGTCCGGCCGATCATGAGACCGCTTCATGTCCGGGTTGTTGCTGTGGACATGGGGCGGGGCGGTCTGAGTGATGCCGAGTGGGAGCGGCTGCGGCCGTTCCCGCCGGTCAGTAACGGGAGTTGTGGCCGGTGGCGGGATCACCGGCAGGTGATCGACGGGATTCTTCACAGGGTTCGGACCGGGGTGCAGTGGCGTGCCCCTCAGGAACGGTTCGGGCCGTGGAAGACGGTCTACGAACGGCACCCTCACAACAGCGATCGAACCGCCGCTACGCGGGGCGGAGAACGGGATCGATCTCTGCCAGGCTCTCGTGCAGCCGACGGGCCCCCAGGGCAACACGGCCGTCGGTGTCGCCCGACATCTCGTCGCAGATCCGTAGCGCCTCGTCCAGATCGCCCGAGAAGATGCTGAAGACATCGACGATCGCGGTGTGGATGTAATCGGCGTGGTTGTCGTTGGCGACTGCCAGTGCGGACGCGACTATCGTCAGTCCGGCCCTGTCCTTTCGCCGAAGCAAGCCCTCCGCGGTCCGCCGGGTGACGAAGGTGTCACCACGGTCGAGCACAAGGCCCAGCAGTAGCTCTACGGCCTCCGGCATCTCGGCGAACCCTGCCAGGCTGTGACCGGCATCCGCCCGGTCACGCCAGTCATCGCTTCGCCCGAGTTCGCCAAGCGTCACGACCACCGCACGCCGCAGGTCACTGTCCACGGATTAGCCCGCCCCTCACCACGATTCCGGCCAAAATATCACCGAGGTGCCTTACCGGATGATCGCCAGGACAGGTCCTAGACCGGCCGGGCCGATGCCTTGGGGGCCCCGACTAGAGTGCCGGGCATGGCGGTTGACGCGGGCGCGGGCGCAGACGTGGATGCGGGCCGGGGCGCGGGCCTGGACTTGGACGTCGTGGTGGTGGGGGCCGGGCCGGTCGGGCTGAGCGCCGCCCTGCTGCTCGCCCGGGCGGGACTCGGCGTGGTGGTGCTGGAGCGCCGACCCGGCCCCGTCACCGAGTCCCGCGCGACGGACCTGCACGCCCGCACGCTGGAAGCGCTGGCCCCGAGCGGGCTGGCCGAGTCGCTGCACCCGCTGGGCCGGCGCGTGGACACGGTGGAGATGTGGTCGCGGGGACGCCGGCTCGGCGGCTTCGACCTGAGCCGGCTGCGCTCCCCGTACCCGTACATCCTCACCGTCCCGCAATGCGCGACCGAGGGCCTGCTGGCGGCGGAGGCCGAGCGCGCCGGGGTGCGCGTACACCGCTCCGCGGCCGTGAGCTCGGTCCACGAGGACGCCGAGGGGGTCACCGTACGCTCCGACGCCCTCGAACCGCTGCGCGCCCGCTGGGTGGTGGCGGCCGACGGCGCGGCGAGCACACTGCGCGCCCTGTCCGGTACGCCGTTCCGCGGCCGTACCTACGCCGGTACGTGGCAGCTCGCCGACCTCCGGGTCGAAGACCCCTCGCTCGACCCGGCGCGCGTGCACATGGTCGGCGGCCCGCGCGGCCTCCTGGTGGTGCTGCCGATGCACCTCGACGGCTGGGCCCGGGTGGTGCTCCACCTGCCGGACGGCCCCGCACCCGGTGCTTCGGACACCCCGGCGGCGCTCGCCGCCGAAGCGGCGGCCCGGGGGTGGACGGCGGCCGTCCGCGAATGCCGCTGGACGAGTACCTTCCGCACCCAGCGGCGCCTCGCCGCGGACCACGGGAGCCGACGGGTGCTGCTGATCGGCGACGCCGCGCACGTGTGCAGCCCGGTCGGCGGCCAGGGGCTCAACCTTGGCCTGCGGGACGCCGTTTCCCTCGCGGCCGCGCTGCCCCGCGCGGCCGACGCCGAGGGACTCGCGGCCTGGCGCCGCGCCCGCCGCGCCGACGCCCTGGGCGTACTCGCCCGCACCGACCTCGCCACCCGCGCCTGGACCCTGCGCTCGGCCCCCGCCCGGGCCGTACGGGACACCGCCCTGCGCGGCGTCCTCACCACCCCGGCCGGGCGCCGGCTCCTCGCCGAGTCGGTCGCCGGCCCCCGGCGGAAGCCGCGGGACGGGGACCGGCGGACGCTCGGGTGAGCGGCCGGCCCGGTCCCCGCCCCGTGCGTCAGCGGCCGGCTGCGTTCGGACGTACCAGCAAGACGTTGCTCAGCGACCGCTGGCCCGTGGTGTCCGAGGGGCGGTTGACGATGCCCGAGCCGGTGGTGACCATCACGCTCGATCCGCCGCCGTCGAGGTTCAGCGCCTCCCGGGCGCCCAGCGACTTCATCAGCTCCGCGCCACCCGTGATGCTCAGGCCCGAACTCCAGCCGACCTGGCGGCCGTCCACGACGACCAGCAGGAGGCGGCCCTGGTCGTCGACGCCGACCATGGAGCGCGGGTTGCCGCGGACCACCCAGTTGTAGGTGTGCGTCTGGTCGATCCCCTCGCGGATGATCCCGTCGCCGACGGCGTTCACCGAGACGAGGCCGTCCCGGACCAGGGTCGGGCCGACCTGGAGGATCGTGGTGTCGGGGGTGAGCGGGACGTCGTGTCCGGCGCCGTCCAGGACGCGCTGCGTGATGCCCAGCCGGGCGCCGGTGCGCGCGTGCCCGATCAGCCATTGGGCGCCCTCGCCGATGCCCTGGATGGTGGAGCCGCCCGCGGGCGGCTTCGCCCCGCGGGTGCGGTTCACCGCGGTCACGCGGTCGTCGCGGTCCAGGACCACCTCGGCGCCCGCTCCGGTCGGCGGGGTGGTCCAGTCGGAGGTGAAGCGGACGAGCTCGCTGTCGTCGGTGCACTTGAAGTCCTGCTGGGGGTGCTCGGTCGGCTGGTCACCGCCGACGCCCCCGCAGTTCCAGATCTCGCCCGGAATCCGGTTGATGCCGTCGATCTCCCGGGTGGCGCCACCCGCGCTGACCGTGATCCGCGTCGTGTACGTGTCGACGTCCAGCTCCCGCCCGCCGCGCGCCATCCGGACCCCGCCGCGGCCCTGGGTGGCGGTGCTCAGCAGCCGGCCGTCCTTGACGTAGAGGCCGAGCGGCGCGCCGCTGTCCGCGGACCACTGGGCGTTGATGCCTGCCAGCGCGCGGGTGCTGGTCACCAGGTCGGTCAGGTGCTCGGGGGCGTCGACGCTCGGCCCGAAGTCGCTGTCGACCCGGCCGGTGAACTGCTTGAAGTCCACGCGCAGGACGAAGACCCGCTGGAGGGCCTCGGGGTCCGTGCCGTCCTGGGCCGTGTACCGGTTCTCCCCGGCGAACCCGGCCCTGGTGAGCCCGGCGAGCACGGTCGCCGCGGCGGGCCGGTCGGCGTACCGGCCGACCCGCACCGTCCAGCCGAGCGTGCCGGCCGGGCGGTCGGCGTAAGCGGGGGTACGGATTTCCTCCACTCGGGGGGCGTAGCCCTTGGCCCGCAGGGCCGCGGCCAGCCGGTCGGCGCGCGCCTTGGGCCCGAGGGCGGCGGTGGCCCGGTCGTAGGGGCCGCCGTCGGTCAGGGGCTGGTTGACCTGGACGGTCCAGGCGTCGGCCGTGTTGGTCCGGCCGACGACGAGGGAGGTCTCGGTCACCCCGGGGGCGATCTCGGTGGAGGTGGCCGACCGGGTGAGCGGGAGCGTGGGGGAATCGGGTCCGGCGGCCGCCGCCGCACGCCCGGCCGCGGCCGGCCGTGCGGTGGCCCCGGTGGTCGGTACGGTGCCCAGCGCGGTGAACGCGCAGAAGGCGAGGACGGCGGCGGCGGACGAGACGGTGAGGTGCGTCGACTTGCGCATACGGCTCTCCCTGGGGGTGAGGAGGTGCGTCCCCCCAGTGCAGGCGCGGTATGTGGCGCGTGCAGCAACGCAGCTTGCTGCGCGCGTGAATTCCCCGGGTACCCGACGGCGCGCTCGACGGCGCCGCCGGGCACTGCGGCGTTCTACGCCCCGGTCACCGTCCACTTCTGGTTGGCGGCCCCGGTGCAGGTCCAGATCTGCAGGCGGGTGCCGTTGGCGGTGCCGTTGCCGACGGCGTCCAGGCACTTGTTCGCCTGGGGGTTGACGATGTCGCGAGCCCCGCTCACGACCCACCGCTGGGCGGCGGTGCCGTTGCAGTCCCACAAGCGCACCTGGACGCCGTCGGCCGTTCCCCCGGAGGCCACGTCGAGGCACTTGCCGAGCGCCCTGACGGTGCCGTCACCGGCGACCGTCCACCGTTGCGCGGCGGTGCCGTTGCAGTCGTAGAGCTGGACGGGGGTGCCGTTGGCCGTGGCCGCCCCGGCGACGTCCACGCACTTGCCGCCGACTCCGGTGATCGCAGCGCCGGTCGTGGGGGCGTCGGCCGTCGAGACGCGCACGTGGTCGACGACGAGCTGCCGTGGGAACGGGGTGCTGCCGTCGGGGTCGCCGGGCCAGTAGCCGCCGACGGCGAGGTTGAGGATGAGGAAGAACGGCTTGTTGAAGGCCCACGCGCGGCCGCCGAGGTCGGCGGGCGTACGCGTCTGGTAGACGGTGCCGTCTACCGACCAGGTCACCTTGTTCGGGGACCAGTCGACGGCGAAGGTGTGGAAGGCGTCGGCGAAGGCCTGCCCGCCCGGCAGCGAGTATCCGGCGCCGATGCCGCCGGAACCGGAGTAGCCCGGCCCGTGCAGGGTGCCGTGGACGGTCCCCGGTTCGAAGCCGACGTTCTCCATGACGTCGATCTCGCCCGAGGCGGGCCAGCCGACCTGGCCGATGTCGTTGCCGAGCATCCAGAACGCGGGCCACATGCCCTGCCCCCGCGGCACCTTCATCCGGGCCTCGACGTGTCCGTACTGGGTGGTGAACTTGCCGGCGGTGTTCAGCCGCGCCGAGGTGTACTCGCACCGGCCGTACCAGCACGCGTAGTTCGCCGGGTTCTCGCGGCGGGCGGTGATGACCAGGTGCCCCTGGCCGTCGAGGGCGGCGTTGCGGTTGCCCGCCGTGTAGTACTGCCGCTCGTGGTTGTTGACGTTGTCGCCGGTCTCGATCTGCCATTTGGTGCCGTCGACGGCGGAGCCCGCGGGGCCGTCGAACTCGTCGGAGAAGGTGATGGCGGCGGCCGGGGCCGCGGCCGCGTCCGCGGCCGGGGGCTGGACGGCTCCGGCGATGCCGGAGGTTAAGGAGACGAGGGCGAGGGCCGAAACGGCGAACGCGGACACGAGCCGTGGGAGACGGGAGCGGTTCACGACTCTCCCTTCCTGGTGTGGGGGACGAGGAGTGGTCCAGTCATGCGCATGACATATCAAATCCTGCGCCGGGCCGGGAGCGAGCATGCCGACCGCTTTGTTTCACCCATGATTTAAGAGCTGAGTTAAGTGACCGTCAAGGCTCCGGTCTGGACCAGTGTGACGCGAGGGACCGGAGCGACACCGGGGCAGCGCCGCGGCGCCGGCATCCGGGCCGCGGCGCCGTCCCGGCGCGATCGGGTCGCGATCGGTCAGGAGTTACTGTGCCCGCCGGCGGGCTCCGCCTCCGGACGTTCGGCGGCGGCGAGCGACGCGATGCGCCGATTGACGACGACGGTCGCCGCGGCCGCGCTGAGCGCGAAGGCCAGCACCACGAGGCCCGGCCGGTCCAGCGCGTGTCCCGTGGCGTGGTCGAGCGAGTAGCGCCCCGGCCCCGACACGCCCAGGGCGGCCGCGACGAAGCCGAGGAAGGCGGGGTACTCGAAGCCGCCGCCCTGGGCGAAGAACCCGGCGGGCGCGTGCACCGACACGGCCCCGGCCATGGCCCCCGCCGCGGCGGCGCCCGCGGCCGGGGTCGCCAGCCCGAGGATGAGCAGGGCGCCCCCGCCCGCCTCGCCGAGCCCGGCGGCGATCGCGCTCTCCCGGGGCGGCGTGAAGCCCATGTGCTCCATCATCTTGGCCGTGCCCTCGATGCCGCCTCCGCCGAACCAGCCGAAGAGCTTCTGCGCACCGTGCGCGACGAGCACGCCGCCGGCTCCGAGGCGCAGGGCGAGCAGCCCGAGGTCCTTGCGCTGGGTGAAGGACATGAGGTCAGGCCTTTCCAGGAGAGCGGGTAGCGAGATCCGCTCCCCAGCCTCACGCGAGAGGGCCGGACGCGCACGCGGGACGCCGCCGCCGGAAGTGCCTGGCCCGGGCGCCGGGTGTACGGACGGCGGCGGACGGCCCCGGTGAGCGGCACCCGGCGGGCGGTCAGGCGCCGAGATCGCCGACGGTGGGGGCGATGGGGCCGAACAGGTCGCCGATGGTGGTCAGGGCCGCCGTCTGGAGGGCGGCGGCGGTGACGACCGTGCCGTCGGGGGAGGTCAGCGGGCGGGTGGCGGTGGCCTCGGCCACGACGGTGGGCCGGTACCCGAGGGAGAAGGCGCCCTGGGCGGTGAAGGTCACGCACATGTGGGTCATGAAGCCGGCCAGGACCAGCTCGGTTCCGGATCCCAGCTCCCGCAGGGTCTTCTCCAGGTCCGTGCCGTGGAAGGCGTTGGGGAGTTCCTTGACCACGACGGGCTCTCCGCCGACGGGGGCGACCTCCGGGCTGATGGCACCGATCTCGGCGCGGATGTCGTACGGGGTGTTCTCGCCGCCGTCGTTGACGACGTGGACCACCGGGGCGCCGGCGGCCCGGGCGGCGGCCAGCAGCCGCGCGCCGGCCGCGAGGGCCGCCTCGGCGCCTTCGAGGGCCATGACACCGGTCCGGTAGGTGTTCTGGAAGTCGATCATGATCAGGGTGCTGTCGGCGAGCCGGGGCAGCTGGTTGCCGAGGCCGATCACGTCACGCAGGGTCGTGGAAGCGGTGGTCATGGGAGGTGTTCCTTTCAACGGGGGAAGGGCATGGCGAAGCAGGGAAAGGGCATGGCGGAGCCGCACGGCGGGCGCGCGTGCCCGGGGCGAGATCAGTGGGCGGTGCGGAAGCGGCGGCGGTAGGCCGCCGGGCTGGTGCCGATCTGCTTGCGCAGCGCCCGGTGCAGGGTTTCCACGGACCCGAAGCCGCAGCCGGCCGCGACCTCGTCCAGGGCCTGGTCGGTGCTCTCCAGCAGGCGCCGGGCCGCCTCCACCCGGGCGGCTTCGACGTACGAGGCCGGGCTGGTGCCCGTCTCCTGGCGGAAGACCCGCGCGAAGTGCCGCTCGCTCAGGCACATCCGCCCGGCCAGCGCGGCGGCCGACAGATCGCCGTCGAGGTGGTCGGCGATGAACATCCGCAGCTCGTCGATGTCCCGGCGGGAGGCGGGCGGCCGGCTCAGCGGCACCGAGAACTGGCTCTGGCCGCCTTGCCGCTTGAGGTACATCACCAGTTGCCGGGCGACCGCGAGCGCGACCTCCTCGCCGAGGTCCTCGGCCACCAGCGCCAGCGCCAGGTCCATGCAGGCGCTGATCCCGGCCCCGGTCCAGACCTTCCCGGACCGGACGAAGATCGGGTCCGGGTCCACCGTCACCGCCGGATGGTCGGCGGCCAGCTGGGCGGCGGTCGACCAGTGGGTGGTGGCCGTCCTGCCGTCGAGGAGCCCGGCCGCGGCGAGCAGGTGCGCGCCCGCGCAGACCGAGGCCACCCGGCGGGCCTGCGGCGCGGCCCGCTTGACCCACTCCACGACGTCCCGGTCGATCCGGGCGACCGGGCCGCCGGGGTGCATGTCCACCGCGCCGGGCACGAGCAGCGTGTCGAGCACCCCGCCGACCTCCGCGAAGGAGAGGTCGGCGACGAGCCGTACCCCGGCCGAGGTGGCGACCGCGCCGCCCGTGCGGCCGGCGAGCTGCACCCGGTAGCCCGCCGTGCCGCCGGTCTCCCGGTTGGCCAGCGCGAAGACCTCGGCGGGGCCGGTGACATCGAGGAGGTCGACGTCGGGGAAGACCGCGATGACGACGCGGCGGGTAGCGGGCATGGGTCCATCCTCACCGTCACCGGTGATGGCCGCAATGACGGCGTTCTGTCAGATCCGGACACGGGGCCCCGGCCCGGCCGTGTATGGAATTCTTGACATCGTGTTCGATCGCTTTTACATTTCCCATGTCAAAGTTGTTTTACATGGGAGTGGGTGTGGACGTGGCCTTCCAGGAGAAGCGTGCGTGGATCATGGGGGCGGTGGCCATCCTCGGATACGCCGTCTACCTGGCCGTCGTACTGGCCAGGTCCGGCGGTGGCGTGCCCCTCGCGGAGGTCGCCTACATCGCGCCGCTGCTGTGGACGGTCGGGGGAGCGATCGCCGTCTCCATCGCGCTGAACATCGCGGTCGCGATCGCCTCGCCCGGCGAAGCCGATGCCAAGGACCAGCGCGACAAGGAGATCGCCCGCCTCGGTGACTACACCGGGCAGTCCTTCCTCGTCATCGCCGCCGTGGCCGCGCTGGCCCTCGCCATGGCCGAGGCGGACTACTTCTGGATCTCCAACGCCATCTACCTGGGCTTCGTGCTCTCGGCGGTGCTCGGCTCCGCCGTCAAACTCGCCGCCTACCGGCGGGGGTTCCAGTCGTGGTGAAGCCGACCGGCATCACGAACCGGATCCGCGTGCTGCGCTTCGAGCGCGCGGAGATGACCCAGGCCGACCTGGCCGAACGCATCGGCGTGACCCGTCAGACCGTGATCGCCATCGAGAAGGGCCGCTACTCACCCTCCCTCGAAACGGCGTTCAGGATCGCCCGCGTCTTCGCAGTGCCGCTTGAGCAGGTCTTCCAGTACTCCGACGAAGAGGGGACGGCGCCGTGAAGGCGATCGTGCAGGACAGATACGGCTCCAGCGAGGTCCTGGAGCTGCGGGACATCGAGACGCCGAAGCCCGGCCCGGGGGAGGTGCTGATAGCCGTACGGGCGGCCGCCCTGGACGCCGGCGTCTGGCACCTGATGAGTGGTCAGCCCCCGCTGCTGCGGCTGATGGGGTACGGGCTGCGCGCGCCCAAGGTCCGCGTGCGCGGCCGGGAGGTCGCCGGGCGCGTGGAGGCCGTCGGCGCCGGCGTGAGCGGACTGCGCCCGGGGGACGAGGTGTTCGGGATCTGCGAGGGCTCCTTCGCCGAGTACGCGATCGCCTCGCAGGACAAGCTCGCCCTCAAGCCCGCCGGCCTGCCCCTGGAACAGGCCGCCGCGCTGTCCATCTCCGGGCTGACCGCGCTCCAGGCCCTGCGCGATGCGGGCCGCGTCGAACCGGGCCGGCGCGTCCTGGTCATCGGCGCCGCCGGCGGGGTCGGCACCTTCGCGGTCCAGCTGGCCAAGGCCCACGGCGCGCACGTCACCGGCGTGTGCAGCACTACGAAGACGGAACTGGTGCGCTCCCTGGGCGCGGACGAGGTCATCGACTACACCCGTGAGGACTTCGCCGACGGGGACCAGCCGTACGACCTGATCCTCGACACCGCCGGCAACCGCACCCTCACCCACCTCCGGCGGGCCCTGACCCCGCGCGGGACCCTCGTCCTCATCGGCGGCGAGAACGGCGGCCGCTGGCTCGGCGGCATGGACCGGGTGCTCCGCGCCGTCCTGCTCAACCCCTTCGTGCGCCACACCCTCAAGCCGTTCATGGCCTCGGAGTCGAAGGCGGACCTCGACGTACTCAAGCAGCACGTCGAGGCCGGCACGGTGACCCCGGCGATCCAGCGGACCTGCCCCCTCGCCGAAACGGCCCAGGCCATCGACCAACTCCACCGCGGCGAGGCCCGCGGAAAGATCCTGATCGTGCCCTGAGCCCGGCGTGCGTCGGGCCCGCGCCGGGCGGGCGCACCCCGGGCGCCCTACGGTCCGGTCGGGGCGGGGGTTCGGGGCGGTTGGCCGGACGTGAAGTATTCCGCGAGAGCCGGGTCCAGTGGGGGGACCCGGCGCGGGGTGCCGCCGCCGCGGAGCGAGGCGGTGGCCTCGCAGCCGGCCGCGACCGCCATCCGGGCGGCGACGGGGGAGGTGTCCGTGGGCCCTCCGTCCCGTACGAACCGCAGGAACTCGTCGATCAGCAGCGGGTCGGCGCCGCCGTGGCCGCCCTCGTCGGTGGCCGAGGGGACGGGGTGGGTCTCGTCCGGCTCGGCCCGGTAGCCGGAGCGGCGGGCGTTCCAGACCCGGATCTCGCCGCCGGGCCCGTCGCCGAAGTTCTCCAGCCGGCCCGCGTCACCGATGACGGTGTAGTTGCGCCAGTAGTCCGGGGTGAAGTGGCACTGCTGGTAGGCGGCGAGCACCCCGTTGCCGAGCCGCATGTTCAGCAGGGACACGTCCTCGACGTCGATGACCGGGTTGAGGGCGCGCTGCGTCCCGGCCGGCCAGTGCCCGTCGGCCGTGTACCAGTCGTCGGTCTTGGGCTCGCCGGGAGCGCGGCGGTGCGGGATGTCCCCGTAGACCATCAGGTCGCCCATCGCCTGGACGTCCTGCGCGTAGGAGCCGGCCAGCCAGTGCAGCACGTCGATGTCGTGGGCTGCCTTCTGTAGCAGCAGGCCGTTGGAGCAGCGGCGTTCGGCGTGCCAGTCCTTGAAGTACCAGTCGCCGCCGTAGCCCACGAAGTGGCGGATCCAGACCGTCCTGACCCGGCCGATCGCGCCACGGCCGATCAGGTCGCGCATCAGGCGGACCACCGGCATGTGCCGCATGTTGTGGCCCACGTAGAGCCGGGTCCCCGTCTCGTGGGCCGTGCGCAGGACCTCGTCGCAGCGCTCCACGGAGATGTCGAGGGGCTTCTCGACGAAGACGGGCCTGCCCGCGCGGAGGGCCTGGCAGGCGAGGTCGGCGTGGGTGTGGTCGGGGGTGAGCACGAGGACGGCGTCGACGTCCCCGGCCCCGATGACCTCCCGGTGCCCGGCGACGACCCGCGCGCCGGGAAAGTCCGCCGCGGCCCGCGCGCGGGCCCGGGGGTCGGGGTCGGCGAGGGCGGCGACGACCGCCCCGCGGCCCGGCCGGTGGGCGGTACGCGCCAGACTGCCGCGCAGCCCGTACCCGAGAACGCCGATGCGGATGTCGGTCATGAGCGGCTCCTGCTCGTGTACGGACCTGCCACCCGCCTCACGCTATCTCGCGGGGCCCCGCCGGACGCGCCGCTTCGTACGGGCTTCACCGGGGGCCCGCCGCGCTGCCCAACTGCCGCGGAGGGCACCGCACCTCATTCCGAAACGGCCTGTTAGTGATTCTGGTCTCGCCCCCGCCGTTTCGCCTCTGAGGCAAATCCCGGCGCTCTTCGCCGAATAACTCTGCTGTTCAGTGCAGCAGTTGCTCTTTCCGCCCCTCCGGACGGCCGATCGATTTCGGTCGGACAGGCCGAAACTCGGCTGTGTCTGGCCGGAGGCGGGCGTGTTCGATTTGGCAGTGCGTTGCATTTGTCTCATCATGTGAACAGGCGTCAGCCCGGGATCAGTCGCGCCAACTCTGCACGAGGAATGCATTGTTGACCGATCAACCGGCAGGGGAAGTGTGAGTACCGCCACACCCCTGGTTCGTCGCCTGCACCCGACTAATTCGACTCTCACCGTTCTAGGTAAAGGCAGCATGCCCGTCCAGCGTTTTTCAGATCTCGTGCGCTTCGCCCGTGACTGTTCCCCTTTCTATGCCGACCTCTACGCCGACCTGCCGCCCCAGGTGGACCGGCTCACCGATCTGCCCGTGGTGGATCAGGACGCGTTCTGGGCAGCCAACACCCTGCACGACAACCGGGTGCTGACCGCCCCGCTCGCGGAGGCCGTCGCGTTCAAGACGGGCGGAACCACGGGGACACCGCGTTTCTCGTACTACACCCGCGAGGAATGGCAGGAGTTCGTCACCACCTTCGGCGCCGGACTCGTCGACGCGGGACTGCGGCCCGGCCACCGGGTCGCCGACCTCTTCTACGCCGGTGAGCTCTACGCCAGCTTCCTCTTCATCCTGGACTCGCTCGCCAACGCCCCCGTCGCCAACGTCCGGCTGCCCATCGGCGGCGGCGCACCGATCGATTCGACGCTCTCCACGATCGAAGACTTCGCCGCGCACGTCGTCGCCGGTACGCCGACCACCCTCTGCCGCCTCGCCGAACACCTGACCTCCCTGGGCCGTCAACTGCCCGGCGTCGAGCTCCTGTTCTTCGGCGGCGAAGCCCTCTTCGCCGACCAGCGCCGCCTCCTCACGGCCGCCTTCCCCAACGCCGAAGCGCGCTCGCTCGGATACGCCAGCGTCGACGGCGGGCTCCTCGGCCGGCCGGTACCCGGCCCCGATACCCGCACGCACCGGGCGTTCACCCCGCAGACCATCGTCGAGATCCTCGACGAGACGATCGGCGAACCGATCCACGAACCGGGCCGCCCCGGGCGGGTCGTCGTCACACAGCTCTTCCGCCGCCTCATGCCGGTCATCCGCTACCCCGCGGGCGACCGCGCGGAGTGGACCGGCACCGGCGCGGAAGGCGGCACCTTCCGGATCCTGGGCCGCGCCGAGGAAGGCGTCCGCGTCGGACCCGTCTCGCTGTACTGGCAGGACGCCACCGACGCCGTCGCCAAGGCCGACTTCGAGGGCCGCGTCACGGGCATGCAGCTCGTCGTACGCCGCTGGGACGGCCGCGACGGCCTGGTGCTGCGCCTGGCCACCGCCCCCGGCCAGGACCCGGCCGGCCTGGAGGGCTGCGCCGAGGAGGTCGTCACCGGGCTGAACACCGCCCGGCCGCTCTACCCCGACAGCATCGCCGCCGGGTACGTCCACCCGCTGCGCGTCGAGTGGGTCCGCCACCGCGACCTGGTGGTCAACTCCCGCTCCGGCAAGCTCGTCCGCGTCATCGACGAGAGGCCCACGGCATGACCACCCCGACGCCGGCCGCCCGTCGCCGGCTCCCCCTCGTCCTGCGCAACCGCGCCTTCGGAACCGTATGGCTGGGCCAGGTGCTCACCCAGGCCGGAGTGCGCATGTTCCAGGTGGGCACCTCCTGGTGGCTCATCGGCTACGCCGTCTCCGGCGACGGCGGCCTCGCGGCCGGGCTGTTCATGGCCGTCAGCACACTGCCCGCCGTGGCCCTGGCCCCGCTCGTCGCCCGCGCCATCGCCCGTACCGCCCACCGCTCGCTGCTGCGCACCGCCGCCGGCGGCGCGGGAGCCGCCGCCGCGGCGCTGGCCTGCTGGGCCGGTCTGGGCGACCTGCCGGTCGCCGCCGCCTACGCGGCCGCACTGGCCCTGGCGACCTGTCAGGCCTTCTTCGACCCCTGCCTGACCACCTCCGTACCCGAACTCGTGGACGACGCGGACATCGAGGCCGCGACCGGCTTCGAGCTGTCCACCCAGTCGCTGGCGAGCCTCGGCGGAGCCCTGCTCGGCGCCCTCGTCGTGGACGAGGCCGGGATGGCCGGCCTCGCCGTCGGCTGCGCCATCGCCTACACCTCGGCCGCGCTGCTGATCGCGACCGTACGCTTCCGCACCCCGGCCGGCGCCCTCCCCGGCGCCGAAGGCACGGAGGAGGCCAGCCCGGAGGAGGACGGCGCCGACGCCGCGCGGGCACCGCGCCGCACGCTGCGGCAGATCCTGGGCGCGATGCCGTACGTCCGCGCCATCCTGCTCTGCTTCACCGCGGCCAACCTCTTCACCACGGCCGTCTTCGTCGTCATCCCCCTCTACACCGCCTCGGTGCTGCGCGGGGACGGCGGCACCGTCGCCCTCCTGGAGGCCTCGCTCGGCGTGGGCACGCTCCTCGGCTCCGTCACGGGAGCCCGGGTGCCCGGCCGGCCCACCACGGTCGGCGCCGCGCTGCTCGGCGCGATGGCCGTCGCCCTCGCCGTCCCCGGCCTGATCGCCGCCCGGCCCGTCATCGCGGGCGCCCTGCTCGTGGCCGGCTGGTGCGTCGGAGTGATCGGCGTCCGCTTCGTGGCCCTGTTCCAGCGGCTGGTCCCGGCCGCCGACAAGCCCGCCTTCTTCGCCGTCATGCAGGCCGTCCTCGGCTCGACCTTCCCCGTCGCCTCGCTGCTCTTCGGCATGCTCGGAGACCACCTCTCCGCCCAGACCCTGTGTCTGATCCAGGCGGCCGGGCTGGTGCCCGCCGCCCTCGCCCTGGCCTTGCTGCCCGGGCCCGCGAGCTCCCGCACGCCGGACGGCTCACAGCGAACCCAGCCTGAGACCGAGACCGAGACCGAGACCGAGACCGAGACCGAACCCCGGCCCGAGGCCGAGACCGCCGCCCGGGGAGGCGCGCGATGACCGCCACCATCGAGCAGGCCACCCCGGCCGACATCGCCGACCTCCGCCAGCTCTACTACGCCGTCTACGGGCCGCACTACCCCACAGCCCTCGGCACCGACCCCGCAGAGATGTCCCGTCTCATCCAGGACGCGCACACCCTCTGGTTCGTCGCCCGCTGCCCCCGCACCGGAGCCCTCGCCGGATCCGCCGCCATCCACAGCGAGGCCGGCAGCCGCGTCGGCCGTCTCGAAGGGCTCGCCGTCCACCCCGACCAGCGCGGAACCGGGCTCGCCGGGCAGCTGACCGAGGCCCTGTGCGCCGGCACCCTCGACGCAGGCGTCCTCGACTCGGTCTACGCCACCGTACGGACCGTCAGCGCCGGCCCCCAGCGCGTCGTGACCCGCAACGGCTTCCGCCCGCTGGGCATCCTGCCCAACGCCGTGGAGCTCAGCAGCCGCGAAAGCCTCGCACTCTACGCGCGTCACTCGCCCGGAGTGCTGGACCGCCGGGTCCCGGTCGCCGAGGTCCCCGCCTCCCTGCTGCCGCTGCTGCGGACCGCCGAGGCGAGCCTGGACATCAGCTACGCGGACACCCGGCCCACACCGTCGCCGCCGACGCCCACCGGCTCCGCACCGGCGCCGCTGGAGATCATCGATGCCCCGGCCTTCGTCCGCCGCCGCTTCCGGGCGCAGTTCCCCGACACCGGGCGCTGGTTCTACCCGCTGCACACCCCGAACATCCTCCTCACCCCCGAGGACGGCTCCTTCGAGGTGTACGCGTACCTCAACCGCACCGGCGGGTACTGCGCCCTGGTCACCGCCCACCCCGACCCGGCGGCCGCCGTCGGCTGGCTGGAGCCGGTGACCCGTACGCTCACCCGCGCCGGAGCCGGCTACGTCGAGGCGCTCGTCCCCCTGGAACAGCACGCCGCGCTCTCGGCCTTCGCCGCCCAGGGCTTCATCGCCGGAGCCCTCTACCCGGCCATGCGCCGCGACGGGGACGGCTTCCACGACTACGTGGTGATGTCCCGCACCACCGAGCACATCGACTTCCGCGGCGTGGTCGTCGACCCGCCGCTCCAGCCCTTCCTCGATTCCTATGTGTCGGCCTGGGCGTCGACGCATCTGCCCGTACGTGAGGTTGCTTCATGACCCCCTCGAAACCCCATCTCGCCCCCGTCGACGTCCCCGACGCCGCGGCCCTCGGCCGGGTACAGGAACTCTGCGACCTGGCGCAGCCCTACACCAGCGGCCCCGCCGAGGAGGAGCTGTTCACCGCCGCCATGGCGGAGATCAACGCCTGGCACCACGAGCGCTCCCCGTTCTTCCGCGCCCTCCACGACGCCGAGCGCCAGGACGTCCCGTACCGGGCGCCCCTGGTGCACGCGAACTTCTTCAAGCGCCACGAGGTCCTGTCCATACCCGAGGACGAGGTCCACCTCCACCTGACCTCCTCCGGCACCACCGGACAGAAGTCGCAGATGTTCTTCGACGAGTGGACCATCCGCTCCGCGCAGCGCATGGTCGCCCGCATCTTCGACCACAACGGCTGGATCACCCCCGACCAGCCGGTCAACTACCTGCTCTACAGCTACGAGCCCGCCCGGGACCTCAACCTCGGCACCTCGTTCACCGACAACTACCTGTGCGACTTCGCCCCGGCCCGGCAGGTCGAGTACGCGCTGCGCAACACCGGCAACGGGCACGAGTTCGACCCCTTCGGCTGCGTCGCCGCACTGCGCCGCTTCGCCGAGGACGACGTCCCCGTCCGCATCCTCGGCTTCCCCGCCTTCCTCTGGTTCACCCTGGAGCGGATGCGCGCCCTCGGCATGGCGCCGCTGGAGCTGCCCGAAGGCTCCCTGATCATCCTCGGCGGCGGCTGGAAGGGCCACACCGACCGGCAGATCGGCAAGCACGAGCTGTACGCCCGGGTCACCGAGCAACTGGGCGTCCCCTCCGAGCGGATCCGGGACACCTTCGGCTCGGTCGAGCACTGCATCCCGTACATCGAGTGCTCGCACCACAACCTCCACGCGCCCGTCTGGTCCCGCGTGTTCATCCGCTCCACCCGCACCCTGGAGCCCCTCCCGTACGGCGAGCGCGGCTACCTGCACCTGGTGTCCCCGTACATCACCTCCGTACCGGCGCAGAGCGTCGTCATGGGCGACCTGGCCTCGCTCCACCCGGGGGAGGAGTGCGGCTGCGAGCTGACCACCCCGTGGTTCACCATCCACGGCCGCGCCGGCGTCAGCCGCAACCGCAGTTGTGCCGTGGCCGCCGCCGAACTGATGAAGGGAATGTCATGACCGACACCACCACCCAGCACCACTACTGGCAGGGCACCTTCATCGGCGACGAGGAGGCCGCCCGCCGCCTCGCCACCCTGCCCGCCGCCGTCGAGGCCGCGCTCGCCGCGCCCCTGGACACCGAGACCGTCCTGGCCGCCTGCGACGCGCTCTCCCGCGCCCTCGCCGACCCCGCCCACCCCGTACGGGACCGGCTGGCCCCGCACCTGCCCGCCGGCGGCGAGGCGGACACCGAGGAACTCCTCGGCGAACTCGCCGCGTTCCTCGGCCGCGGCGCGCTCACCCGCAAACTCCGCCGCGAACTGGGCGGCACCGCCCCGCAGCGGCTGAACCGCCCCGACGCCAAGGAGACCGTCTACGAGGCCTGGGCGCCCGTCGGCCTGGTCGCCCACATCGCCCCCGGCAACGCCGCCACCGTCGCCCCGCTCAGCCTCGTCGAGGGACTCCTCGCCGGCAACGTCAACGTCCTCAAGACCAGCGGCGCCGACACCCTCCTCGCCCAGTACCTGCTCGCCGAACTCGCCGCGCTCGACCCGACCGGCGCCCTCGCCGAGCGCGTCATCGTGCTCCGCTTCCCCTCCTCCCGCGAGGACTGGCTGCGGCTGATGTGCGCGCCCGCCGACGCCGTCGCGGTCTGGGGCGGCGAGGCCGCCGTCGAGGGCGTCGCCGCCCACGTCCCGGCCGGCTGCCGCCTGGTGGAGTGGGGGCACAAGATCTCCTTCGGCTACCTCACGGCCGACGCCTGGGCGGACGAGAGGGCCCTGACCGGCCTGGCCGAGGACATCTGCCTCTTCGAGCAGCAGGCCTGCTCCAGCCCCCAGGTCGTCTACCTCGACACCGAGGACACCGGCGAACTCCACGCGTTCGCCGACCGCCTCGCCGCGGCCCTCGCCGCGCGGCCGGCGCCCGCCGAAGAGGAGCTCGACCCGGCCGAGTACGCCGAGCTCACCACCACCGAGCACCTCGCCCGGCTGGAGGAACACCTCGGCTTCACCCGCGTCCTCGCCGCCCCCGACGGCACCTGGCGCGTCATCGCCGACACCCGCCCGGCGCTGACCGCCTCACCGCTGCACCGCACCGTCTGGGTCAAGCCGCTGCCCCGCAAGAACCTCATCGCCACGCTGCGCCCCATGCGCCGCTACCTCCAGACGGCGGGCATCGCGGGCAGCCGCACCGACATCGCCGAGCTCTCCGCGCTGGTCCTGGCCGCCGGCGCCACCCGTGTCACCCCCCTCGGCGCCATGACCGCCGGATACGCCGGGGAACCGCACGACGGCGTCTACGCCCTCCAGCGCTACAGCCGCCGCGTCGCCGTCCAGGCCGACGCGCGCTTCGCCGCCACCGCCTGCCTCGACGACCTCGCCCGCCCGGTGGCCTTCCCGCGCCCCGCGGGGCCGCTGCTCGACAAGGCCGCCGTCCAGGACCTCAACCGGGGCGTCGACCGGGGCGACGCCGAACTGTACTTCCGCAGCGGGGGCAGCACCGGCACCCCCGCCCTGTCCCTCTTCACCTACGACGACTACGACACGCAGATGCACGCCGCCGCCCGCGGCCTGCTCGCCGCCGGCTACGACCCGGCCCGCGACCGCACCGCCAACCTCTTCTACTGCGGCGGCATGTACGGCGGGTTCATCAGCTTCTTCTCCATCCTGGAACGCCTGGGCGGCGTCCAGATGCCGATGGCCGCCGGCCCCGACCACCGGGCCACCGCCGAGATGATCGTCGCGTACGAGGTCGACACCCTGTTCGGCATGCCCTCGTACCTCTGGCAGCTCCTCCACGAGGAGGGCGAGCGCCTGCGTTCCTACGGCGGCCTGCGCAAGATCTACTACGGCGGCGAGCACTTCACCGAGGAACAGCGCCGCACCCTCACCGAGAGCTTCGGCATCGAGGTCATTCACTCCATCACCTACGGCAGCACCGACCTCGGCCCCCTCGGCTACCAGTGCACCGAGAGCGGCGGAGGCGTCCACCACCTCCACGCCGACCTGCACACGATGGAGATCCTCGACGCCGACGAGGACCGCCCCGTCGCACCGGGGGAGACGGGCCGGCTCGTCTTCACCACCCGCGCCCGCCGGGGCCAGCACCTCGACCGCTACGTCATCGGCGACCTCGGCCGCGCCCTGCCCGGCCGCTGCCCCTGCGGCAGCCACGCCCCGCGCTTCGAACTGCTCGGCAGGCTCGGCGAGGTGATGCGGGTGGCGACGTACTTCCTCAACTACCGCCGCTTCGTGGCCGTCGCGGAGGAACGACTGCGCTACGTCGGCGAGATACAGGCCGTCCTGACCGGCGGAGCCGCCCGGGAGGCCCTCACCCTCCGGATGGAACGCACCCACGCCCCCGAACCGGCCGTAGCGCGCGAGGCCTTCCTCGCCGCCTACCCCGAGGTGCGTTCGGCCGTGACGGAGAACCTGCTCGACTTCACCGTCGAGCTGGTGGACGGAGCGGCCCTGGAGCGCACGCCGACGAGCGGAAAGCTGCGGGCGGTGGTGGACCGCAGGCGCTGAACCACCTTGGTTTCCGGGCCACTTGACCTGCGCCCGGCCGTGCCCGGGGATCACCGCCGATCCCCGGGCGCGCCCACCTCCCGGGCCCGTGGCCCCCGGGACTTCGTAGCCGACAGGTACGGTTTGGCCATGGATCTTTCCGGAACACACGCTGCCGACGAGAACACCGCCCGGCCGGCGGCCGTCAAGGCCGCCGCGCGCCGGCTCCTGGTGGAACGGGGCGCCGGGGGGCTGACCCCGGACGCCGTCGCCCGGGCCGGCGCCATGACCGTCACCGAGGTGGAGAGCGCCTTCCCGCACCGGGACGACCTGCTGACCGCCCTCGTCATCGACGCCTACGACGACTCCGCCGCCGCGATGGAGCAGGCCGACCGGGACGCCGTCGCCGCCGGGGCGTCGGCCGGGGCCCGGCTCCTCGCGGTGACCCGCGCACTGCGCGCCTGGTCCTTCGCCAACTCCGGTGAGTTCACGCTGATCTACGGCTCGCCCGTGCCCGGCTACCACGCCCCGCAGGACACCGTCCCGCCCGCCTCGCGGACCCCCGCGGTGCTGGCCGGCATCGTACGGGCCGCGCTGGAGGCCGGTGAACTCACCCCGCCCCGGCGGGCGGTGCCCGGGCCGCCGCTGCTCCGGCCCGAGGCCGTGGCGCTCTTCGGCGGGGTGCCGGACGCCCCGTTCTCGGACCTCGTCGAGCGCGGCATCGTGCTGTGGAGCAACCTGATCGGTCTCCTGGTGTTCCAGGTCTTCAGCCGGACCCACGACAGCGTCCGGGACGAGGCCGCCTACTTCGACTTCGCCATCGCCGTGGCCGCCGAGTCCATCGGGCTGGAGGTGCCCTCCGGCCCGAAGGACACCCCCACCGGCTGAGGCGGCGGCGGGAGTTCACCCGCCGCCGCCCCCGCGGCTCAGAAGTTGATCATGTGTCCGGCCAGCCCGTGGACCGCTTCCTTGACCGCCTCGCCCAGCGTCGGGTGCGCGTGCACGTTGCGCGCGACCTCGTGCACGGTCAGGTCCCACTGCTGGGCGAGGGTCAGCTCCGGAAGCAGCTCGGTGACGTCGGGGCCGATCAGGTGGGCACCGATGATCTCCCCGTGGGCGGCGTCGGCGATCAGCTTCACGAAGCCCACCGCGTCGCCCAGGCCGTGCGCCTTCCCGTTCGCGGTGAAGGGGAACTTGGCGACCTTGACGTCGAAGCCCCGCTCCCTCGCCTGGGCCTCCGTCCAGCCGAAGCTGGCGATCTGCGGCTGGCAGTACGTGGCCCGCGGGATCATCGGGTAGTCGAGCTCCATCGTCTCGGCGTCCGCGATGGTCTCGGCGGCGACCACACCCATCGCCTCCGCCGTGTGGGCGAGCATCAGCTTCGCCGTGACGTCGCCGATGGCGTAGAGGTGCGGGACGGAGGTGCGGCAGCGGCCGTCGACCTCGATGGCGCCGCGCTCGGTGACCCGCACCCCGGTGGCCTCCAGGCCGTACCCGGTCACGTTCGGCGCGAAGCCGATCGCCTGGAGCACCTTGTCGGCCTCCAGCACCTTCGGGGCGCCGTCCTTGCCGGTGACGTGCACACGGACCAGCGGCCCCGACTCGTCGATGGACTCGACCCTGGTCGAGGTCAGCACGTCGATCCCGAGCCTGCGGTACTGCTTGGCCAGTTCGGCGGAGACCTCCGCGTCCTCCAGCGGGGCGATCCGGTCGAGGAACTCGACGATCGTGACCTTCACGCCGTAGTTGTGCAGGACGTAGGCGAACTCGACGCCGATCGCGCCGGCGCCCGCGATCACGACGGACCCCGGCAGGTCGTCGGCCAGGATCTGCTCCTCGTACGTCACCACGCGCTCGCTGCGCCGGGTGCCGGGCAGCAGCCTCGGGGTGGCGCCGGTCGCGATGACGCAGTCGTCGAAGGACACCTCGCGCGTGCCGCCGTCGGGCTGGGTGACCCGGAGGGTGTGCGCGTCGAGGAAGGTGCCCCGGCCGTCGATCTCCGTGATCCCGTTCTTCTTCATCAGGTAGTGGACGCCCTTGACCCGGCCGTCGGCGACCCGGCGGCTGCGGTTGAACGCCTCGCCGTAGTCGAAGGAGACCGTGCCCTCCACCTTGATGCCGAAGGTCTTGGCCTCATGGGTGAAGAGGTGCGCCAGCTCGGCGTTGCGCAGGAGCGCCTTGGTGGGGATGCAGCCGACGTTCAGGCAGACACCGCCCCAGTACTTCTCCTCCACGACCGCGACCCGGCGCCCGAGTTGGGCGGCGCGGATGGCGGCGACGTAACCGCCGGGACCCGCTCCGAGTACGACGACGTCGAAGTGCTCGCTCATGTCTGTTCCCTTTCGGTCGAACGGAGTGTCAGTTCCTGTGCCGGGCCCGGGTGTTCGCGGTCAGCTGTCGCCGCCGAAGCGCCACGCCTCGATGTCGCGGTAGTGGATCGGCCCCGGCCCCCGGCCCGTGTTGCTGCCCACCAGGTGCAGCCGCCGCGCCTCCCACCGCCGGCCGGTGAACCCGGCGAGCCCGGCGGCGGCCTCGGTCACGCTGGTGGGGTCGTCGCGCCGGGACCGGGCCAGCGTGAGGTGGGGGCGAAGGGGCCGCTCCTCGAACTCCACCCCGCACTCCCTGACCACGCGGCGGACATCGGTGGCGAGAAGGTGCAGATCCTCAAGGTCCCCCTCGATCCCGCTCCACAGCACCCGCTCGTCGAAGTGCCCGCCGCCGCGCATCGACAGGTGTACGGGCCGACGCGTCGCCGCCAGATCCGCCAGCGGCGGCCGCAGGAGCGCAACGGCCCCGACCGGGAGCTCGCCGAGGAACGCGAGGGTGATGTGCCAGTCCTCGATGCGGTTCCACCGCATGCGCGGGTACGCGTCGTAGGCGGGCCCGAGCGCCCGCGCCAGCTCTTCCTTCGCGTCGTCGGGCGGAGCGAGCGCTATGAACACGCGGACGGTCGAGGGCTGCATCTGTTCCTTCACGACAGACTTCGTACACCACGGGCCGGGACGAAAAAAATCTGCCCCCGCCGTCACACTCGGGCCGCGGGATCCGTCAGTGCGGTGAAGGCAACGACGATCCCCCGGAGGGACACCCCATGAAGGCGCGCATGACCAACCCGGCCACCGTTCTCGACGCCACCCCGGCGATCATGAACCTCTACAAGGCGATCCACTCCAGCGGCGCCCCGGCCCCCACCCTTGAGCTCGTCCACCTCCGCGTCAGCCAGATCAACGGCTGCGCCCCCTGCGTCCTGTCCGGCTTCCAGACCGCCAGGAAGGCGGGCGAGAGCGATGAGCGCCTCGCCACCGTCTCCGCCTGGCGCGAGGCCCCGTTCTTCACGGACGCCGAGCGGGCCGCCCTCGCCCTGGCCGAGTCCTGCGCCCGCCAGGCCGACACCGGCGACTGCGTCCCCGACCCGGTCTGGGACGACGCGGCCGACCACTTCGACGAGAAGGAGCTCGCCGGCATCATCACCATGATCGGCCTGACCAAGCTCTTCAACACCCTCAACGCCGCCACCCGCCAGATCGCCGGCGCCGCCTGGTGAGCGAGGCGCCTCACGCGGGGCCGGTCAGCGGCAGCCGGACACCGGAGCGTCGTGGGTGAGCGCGCAGACCATCCGCTCCCCGCGCCGGTTCTCGGGGTACGTGGCGACCAGCTCCGCGGCGAAGTCCTTCCACTGGCGGGCGATGTCCCGCGCGGCGAGCTCCGTCGCCCGCCGGAAGTTGCCGTTCGCCGAGCGCCGGGCGACTTCGGTGTCCTTGTTGAGGGTGCCGGTGTGCTGGATGCGCCCGGCGCAGTCGGCGGGCTTGACACCGGTCGAGTCGAAGTCCGGGTAGCAGCCGGTGGCCAGGTCCTCGGGGACCTTGCCGGCGGCCTCCCTGGTCCAGTCGGCGTCGCTCATGGAGCTGTAGCGGCGGATGTCGAAGAACGGCGCGATGCCGGTGCGGTTCAGCCCCGGGGGATTGGAGACGCCGAGGGGACCGGCACCGGCCCTGTCGGACCAGTTGCCGTGCGAGTAGAAATCCTCGATCGGGTGCCAGCCGCGGCCGAGCTGTTCCAGGACGTCGCACTTGGCGCGGCGGGAGCGCCCGTTCCAGGTGCAGGGGGAGCCCAGGTCGCTCTCGCGCGCGATGACCTTGCCCCCGGCGTCGACCAGCCCGTCGGCGTACCTGACGGCGGCCCGCAGGCGGGCGACGGAGCCCCGGATGCAGGCGAGCAGCTCGGTGGTCGCCTCGTCGCGGGTGCGCGGATATCCGGCCGCGAGGCGCGGGGCGAGGTAATCGGCGTTGTCGCAGTGCAGGATGCCGAGGTCGAAAGAGGTGCCCTGGTCGTCGGCCACGATCGCCCCGTCGCGGGAGTCGGCCATCGCCGCCAGCGACGCGGGCTCCCACTTCAGGGCGGCGCGGGTGATCTTCTCGTGGTTGCCGCCGGAGAACGCCCGCGCCGGCGGACCGGGTACCAGCACGGTCAGGCAGGCCGAGCAGGCGAGGGCGGTCACGGTCAGTCGGCGGACGAGCGCGGAGGCGTAGGACACAAGACCTCCATAAAACGTCTTGAAAGGTACGAAAACAGTACCAATAGGTACCGTGGGCTGCTCTTCCATGGAAGATCCGTCACCCGCGGCCGGTTGTGCCGGGTGACGGCCCACACGGTGAAGGAAGTACGAGCATGACGAGCGCACGGCACGACCGCGGGGACAGCTGGCACGGGGAGCTCCTGGACCTCGACGCCTACCTCGAACGCCTCGGCCACACCGGGGAACGCGCACCGACCCTGGCCTGCCTGCGCGCACTGCACCGCGCCCACACGACCTCGATCCCGTTCGAGAACGTCAGCGCCGTCCTCGGCGTCCCGCTCCCGCTCGACGTCGAGTCCGTCCAGGACAAGCTCGTACGCCGGGCGCGCGGCGGCTACTGCTACGAGCACGTGACGCTCTTCGCCGCCGCTCTCGAAAAGCTCGGCTTCCGGTTCACCGCCCACACCGGGCGGGTCTCGCTCGGCGCGGACAAGATCCTCCCGGCGACCCACGCCCTGCTGACCGTGACCCCCTCCGACGACGACCGGACCTGGCTGTGTGACGTCGGCTTCGGCGGCGGCCCGCTGGAGCCCGTCGAACTCGCCGACGGAGCCGAGGCGGAGGCCGACGGATGGCGGTTCCGCGTGGAACGGCGCCCGGACGCGCAGGGCTTCGAGCACTGGTGGCTGCACCAGTACGGGGCGGGCGGCTGGCTCGACCGGCACACCTTCACCCTGACCCCGCAGTACCCCATCGACTACGAGGTCGGCAGTCACTTCGTGGGCACCCACCCCCGCTCGCCCTTCGTCAAGCGGCTGATCGCCCAGCGGTTCAGCGCCGCCCGGCACCACCAGATCGACGGACTGACCTGGAGCACCACACTTCCGGACGGCACCCGCACCGAGCAGAAGATCGAACCGGAAGACCTTCAGCGGGTACTGCGCGAGGAGTTCGGGATCGACCTCGAACCCGAGGTGGTCAGCCGGCTGAAGGCCCGGTCCGACGCGCCCTGACCGGGGGAGTCAGGGCGCGGGAATCAGGGCGCGGGCGCGTCGAGGGCCGGCGCCGGCGCGGTGGTCCGGTGCGCGCGGATCAGCGGGAGCAGCAGGGCCGCGCCCACGAGCGCGAGGAGCGCCGCGGCCCGCAGCACGCTCTCGATGGCCGAGCCGTCCGAGGCCGCCTGCTGCTCCGAGCCGCTCAGGACCTCCAGGACGGTCGTCGCCACCGCCACGGCCACCGCGCCCAGCAGGACCAGCGAGGTCAGCACCAGCCCGGAGGCGGCGGCCAGGCGGCTGGAGGGCACGTACGACTGGGTGGCCACGTTCGTCAGCGCCCAGCCGAGCCCGAGCCCGATGCCCACGACCGCGAACACGGCCGTGTAGAGGGCGAGCGGACCGGCCCAGGTCAGCGCCAGCAGACCCACCCCGCTCAGCAGCAGCCCGCCCGCCATCAGGGTCTCCGGCCGCCGGTGCTGCGCGAGGTGCCCGGACCAGTAGCTCGCGCCACCGGCGCCGACCGACAGCGCCAGGAAGACCAGCCCGGCGTCGAGCGGCGACAGGCCGCGGGCCTGCTGGAGGTAGAGCGCGGAGAACACCGCGACGAGGCAGTACACGATGTTGGACACGGAACCGGCCAGCGTGACCGTCACGAACGGCCCGTTGCGCAGCAGCGACAGGTCCAGCAGCGGCTCGGCGGTGCGGCGCTCGATCAGCGCGAACAGGACCAGCAGGAGCACCCCGGCGGCGGCGCAGGCCAGCGTCGCGGCGGAGCCCCAGCCCCAGTGCCCGCCCTGATCGACCGCGATCATGATGGCGGTCAGCCCGCCCGCCACGGTGACGGCGCCGGGCAGGTCCAGGCCGCCCCCGGCCTCCTCGTCGCGGGTGTCGGTCACGAACCGCAGCATCAGGAACGCGGCGACGACGCAGAAGGGAACGTTCAGCAGGAACACCGCCCGCCAGCTGACGTGCTCCGCGAACACGCCGCCGACGAACGGCCCGAGCGCGGTCCCGATCGCGCTGAAGGCCAGCACCGTGCCGACGGCGCGGCCCTGCCGGTCGTCGCGGAAGTGGGCGGTGACGACCGCCACCGCCACCGGGAAGACCAACGCGGCCGTGGCGCCCTGCACCACCCGGCCCGCGATCAGCCAGACCTCGTTCTGCGCGGCTGCGCAGACGACGGACACCACGGCGAAGCCCACCAAGCCCCACACGATCACCGTGCGCCGCCCGTGGACGTCGGCCGCCCGCCCGCCCGTGATCATCAGCGCGCCCAGGGTCAGCATGTAGCCGCTGACCAGCCACTGCAGGTTCGTCGTGGGCGTGGAGAAGTCCCGGGCGATCGCCGGCAGCATCAGGTTGAGGGCGAACCAGTCCATCTGCACCAGCAGCATCGACAGCGAGGCGGCCGCGATGACCGCGCGATCCCGGCCCGAGAAGAGCCTGGTTCCCGCCTCGCCCACACGCATCGGCACGCCCCGTTCACGGCCCCCGCCTTCTCCCCACCAGCATGCGCCCACCCGCCGCGCCGAGCACGTCCTGGCCGCGGTCATAGCGGGCCACGGCCCCGCAAGGAGGAGAACCGGCGAAACGGCGGCGGTATCCCCTCGCGGTTGTCAGGATGCCGGTATGGATCGAGCGAATGCGGAGCAGGGCGGTACGCGCCGGGTCGTGGTACGGGTCCCGGTCGAGCCGGTGGAAGCGGCGGTGGAGGCCGACGCGGTCGACGCGGTGGCCCGCGCGGGCGACGTGATGGTGCGCGGCCCGCTCTTCGGGGTCGCCGTACGGGACGGCGCGCGGGCGGGACTCGCGCAGCCGTGGCGGGTGCTGATCGCGGTGACGGCCGGATGCCCGCAGGTGGCCCGCGACAGCCTGAACTCGCTGCTCTGGTTCCGCGCGAAGGACGAGGCGCACGACCGGGTGGAACGCCGCGCGCTGCTGTCGGCGGTCGCCCGGCTGGAGAGCGAGCTCGTCGACGAACTGGCCGTGGCCGGGACCCGGTACCGGATCGTGCGCGCCGAAGAGTACGCGGCCGCCGGCGCGGGCGGGATCGAAGAGCCGCGCCCCACCGACCCGGAGCCGCTCTTCCCCGACTGGTCCCGCAACGCCAAGGGGCCCGAGATCGATGCGGACCTGATCCTGGACCCGGACGCCCCGCTCACCCCGACCCAGGCCCTCGAACGCCTGGCCCTGCGCGGCCTGAGCTACACCGGCGAGCGGTTCCCGCCGGACGTACGCGCCGACGCGCGGCGGGCGTTGGAGACCCACCCGGACGTCCTGTTGCTGCCCCCGACGTTCACGGTCGTGGAAGAGACCGAGCGCGGCGGCTGGAAACCGGCCGTCGGCCCGCACGCGAGCGCCCACTCGGCCCGCCTGTCGCTGGACTTCGCCCTGACCTGGGCCTGGCCGCGCATGCACGGCCTCATCCCCGTCGACACCAACACGGAGGCCGACGCCCGGACGGCCGCCGCGGCGGCCGCCGAACCGGAGCTGGTCGAGTACGCCGCGGCCTCCGACGCGCTCCGGGCCGGCCGCGTCAACCGGCTGGAGTTCCAGGGCACCACGTACCGGGTCGCCCGCACCCGCCGACTGCTGCGCTGGGGACCGGACGGACCGGAGGGCCCGCGCCCGTCCGACGTCAACAGCCAGGCTCCCATGCGCATCCACCCCGCCCTCGACGAGGACGGCCACCTCGTCCCCGAGGACTGAGCCCCCGCCCGGTCAGACGGTGGCCAGCTGGGGGAGCAGCCGCAGGGCGTTGTCGCGGTAGACGCCCTGGAGCTGTCGCGGCGTCAGGGCGGGGTCGGAGTCGAGGGCGGGCAGCGCCAGCTCCGTGACCGTGTCGGCGGGGCCCGCCGGCCAGTCCGTACCGAACAGGACGCGGTCGGCGGACACGTGCTCCAGGAGGGCGGCCGCACCCGCCATCGGTCCGGCCGTGTCGTAGTAGAAGCGCCGCAGGTAGTCACGTACGACACCGGGATCGACGGGGGGCTCGCAGAAGCGGCCCAGAGCGCGCAGGCGCGACGCGATGTACGGCAGGAAACCGCCGGCGTGCGGCAGGATGACGGAGATGTCCGGGAAGCGGTCCAGCGTCCGCCGGCTGATCATGTTGACGGCGGCCCGCGTGGTGTCGAGCAGGAAGTCGCACATGAAGTTCGGAATGCCCGGCACGGTGGAAGCGCCGGGCGGGCAGCCCGGGAGATTGTGCGGGTGGGTGTCCACCACGGCGCCGTGGTCGTTCAGCTCGCTGAACACACGGTCGTACGAGGGGTCGCCGAGGTAGACGCCGCCGTAGTTGGCCGTCACGTTCACACCGGCCGCCCCGAGCCGGCCCAGCCCGCGGCGCACGGTCCACGAGGAGGTGTCCGGGTCGTCCAGGAAGAGCGGCGCGTAGAACGCGAACCTCCCCGGATGCGAGGCCGCCACCTCGACCATCGACTGGAGCGTGATGTTGACGGCCTCGCGCAGCTGCGCCGAGGAACCGTAGCGGGCCGGGAGCATCGGCTTGAGCACCGCGGTCGCGATGCCCGCCCGGTCCATGAAGCCGATCGCCGCCTCCGTGTCGAGCCGCGCCCACGGAGGCAGTTGCCCCGGCTTGATCAGCTCGTGCCGCTCGGCCCACTCGCGCCACTCGGGTGCGCAGAAGTGGTGGTGCATGTCGATCTTCGACTGCGGAGCGTGTGTCGCGCCGGGGCCCGGACCCGCGCCGTGCGGACCGGTGCCGACGCGGTCGACCGCCGCCACGGTGACGGTGTCCGTCCGCGTCATTTCCGCGGGCACTCCCAGGAGGGCCACCCTGGAGACGTTCGAAGGATCCGGCATGCCCATCCACCACCTGTCGGGTCGGTCTGCTTACGGTCGGGAGGTCACGGGCGCGCCGGCCGGCGCGGGGGAGCCGGTCGCGGCGCGCCGGGCAGGCTCCAGGACGATGTGGAGCCTTTCGAGCCCCCGGAAGGCGGGCATGGGGCCCTTCAGCCAGGCGGCCCGGCCCTCCTGCGGGTCGGCCAGCTCCATCTCGGGGAATTCCCGCAGCAGACAGGAGAGCGCCACTTCGAGTTCCAGCCGCGCCAGCGGGGCCCCCAGGCAGTAGTGCGTGCCGTGTCCGAACCCCAGGTGCGTGCCCTGGATGCCCTCGCGCGTCACGTCCAGCACGTCGGGAGACCCGAACTTCTCGGGATCCCGGTTCGCCGAGGACAGCGCGATCTGTACGAGGGACCCCTTGGGGATCACCGTGCCGCGGATCTCGGCCTCCTCGGCGGCGTACCGGAAGGTCGAGCTCTCCACGGAGCCGTCGAAGCGGACCATCTCCTCCACCGCCCGCGGGATCAGCAGCGGGTCCGTGCGGAGCTTCGCCAACTGGTCGGGGTGGAGCAGCAGATCGAGGACGGAGTTCCCGATCTGGTACGCGGTGGTCTTGTGGCCGGCGAAGAAGATCACCCACAGCGACGCCACCAGTTCCGCGTCGTCCAGCCCCTCCTCCGCCTGGACGAGGTCGCTGACGAAGCAGTCCGAGGGGTGCTCGCGGGTGTACGCGACCAGTCGCCCCAGCCGGGCCTGCAGCCATGCCTCGGCCGCCTCAAGCTCCGCCCGCCGGGAGGGATCGAACCGGGCGAGCGTCACCGCCCGGAAGTGGTCCAGGATCTCGGGACGGTCCCCCTCCGGGATGCCCATGAGTTCGCACAGGATCGCGATGGGCAGCGGGAAGGCGAACGACGACATCAGGTCCACCGGGGTGGACTTGGCACACGCCCGCAGCAGGTTCTCGGCGATCTCGGTGATCCTCGGCCGCATCTGCTCCACCCGCCGGGGGGTGAAGCCGCTGCGCAGCGCGCGGCGCAGCCGGGTGTGCCGGGGCGGGTCCGAGAACAGCACGTTGTCGTCGAGGGCGTCGAAGAAGCTGCCGAAAACCGCGTGGTACGTGTCGATGGCGCCCCGCATGTCCTTGCTGAAGCGGGGGTCCGACAGGGCGTCCCGGGCGTCCTCGTACCGGGTGATGAGGTACGTGTCGACCCCGTGCGGGGGCTTCAGCAGGCACACCGGGGCCTGCTCGCGCAGCGCCGCGTAGACGGGGTGCGGGCACGCGCGGTACTCCGGCGCCCCCTTGGACACGGCGGTCACGAGGTCACCGAGCGTCCCGCCGACCCCGCCGCCCTCGCCCACCTCGTCGGCCCCGCGCGTTCCGCGCGTCGCCGTTCCGCCGTCCTTCGGTGCCGCACTCTCCTGCGTCATCCTTCGCACCCTCCGTGAGGTTCGCCGCGTGCGGGCACAGCGGTTCCCTGTCGGAGCCGGTCGCGAAACCAGCCGGGACGCGTTCGGGTGAGCGCCGGTGCGCGCGGAGCGAGCAGCCGTCAGCCGACCGGCCGTCAGCCGTCCGCCGCAGTCACCTGGCGGCCCTCCGCAGCGGGGCTCAGGCTGCTGGTGCAGTCAGCCGCTCGTCGCAAGGAGTCACGCGCATGGCCCGACGTCTCGCCCTGGTCCTCACCACGACGCTCTCGCTCGCCCTGGCCGCCGTCGCCGCGCCCGCCGCGGCCGCGCCCGCACCCGTAGGCCCGGAAACGGGCGAAGCCGCGAGCGCGCTCGCCGCCGTGTACGCGGCGACCGCCAGGTTCCAGCGCCACGAGGAGGCGGTGAAGGCGGGCTACGTACCGGACAAGTACTGCGTGACCAACCGCTCCGGTCCGGGCGCGCTCGGCTACCCGCACTTCAACCACAAGCTCGACAACTCCGTCGATCCCGCACACCCCACCGCCCTCTTCTACGAGGACGACAAGAAGGGCGGCAAGCGCCTCGTCGGCGTCCAGTGGCTGGTCTACGACCGGGACCAGAACCTCGCGACGAGCGACGACCGCCCCGCGCTGTTCGGGAAGCCCTTCAAGGGCCCGCAGCGCGGCAACTTCCCCGGCCAGCCCATCCACTACGCGCTCCACCTGTGGCTGTGGAAGAAGAACCCGCTGGGCGAGTTCGAGACCTACAACCCGGCGGTGAGCTGCCGCCCCGGTACCGTCCGCCCCACACCGCAGGTCTGAGGCACCCCGCCCCGGCTCAGGGGCGTCGGCTCAGGGGCGTCGGCTCAGGGCCGACGGCGCGCCGGCCGACTGGGCCCCCTCCGATTCGAGGGTCAGCCGGTCGGGACCCGCCATGGTCACCACGTACAGGTTGCCCCGGGGGCAGTCGAAGGCGGCGGCGGTGTCGGTCGGGTGGCTGGTCACCGCCGCGAGGACCACGGTGTTCCCGCTGACCTGCTTGAGCTCCAGGGCCTCGGTGCACCCCAGGTTCCGCCCGCTGGACACCTCCCGCACATCGCTGGCCTGTTTGCCCACGAGCTCGCCCACGGCGCCGGCGCGCAGGGTGACCGTGACGGTGAACCCGCCCGTCCGCGCCTGGGTGATGCCGTTCGCGTCCGGGGTACCGGGTCCGACCCCGGACCAGGTGCCGGCCCAGGACGCGGGCAGCGACGCGGTCGGGGACGATGCCCCTCCCGACGGTGCCGCCGAAGCTGACGGTGACGGTGACGGTGCGGACGATGCCGGCCGTGACTTCGCGGTGGCGGGATCCCCGCCCTCGTCGGCGCCCCCGTAGAACCGGACGAGGAGCGCGGCGCCCGCGGCCAGCGCGGTGACACCGGCCACCGCGCCGAGCACCCGGCCCCGACGGGAGGACCGCGGTCCGGACGGCCCCGCGGTGACGGCGGGGGAGGGCGGCGGAGTACCGGGAGCCGTGGGCGGGTACGCCTGGGCGGCGGCGCTCAGGGGCGCGGCCGACGGCCGGGGCGGCACCCCGGTCCCGGCAGCGGCAGCGGCCGCGACGCCGGACACGGGCGGCTGCGAACCGGACAGCAGGCGCCCCAGTTCGGTCTCCCGGCGGGCGACGTCCTCCAGGAGCGCGGCGGGCAGGGAGCCGCTCCACTCTTCCTCCCCGGCGGCGCCGAGCCGCTCCCGCAGTGCCCCGGCGGTGGGGCGCTGTCGCGGATCCTTGGCCAGGCACTCCCGCACCAGCGGTACGAGCGCTTCCGGCACCCCGCCCAGGAGCGGCTCGTCGTGCACGATGCGGTACAGCAGGGCGGGCAGCCCCAGCTCCTCGCCGTGCTCCTGGAAGGGGCCGTGGCCGGTGGCCGCGTACACGAGGACGGAGGCGAGGGCGAACACGTCCGCCGGCGCCTCGGCCACGGAGCCGGTCGCCTGCTCGGGCGCGAGGTAGCCGGGCGTGCCGATGACCGCGCCCGTCCGGGTGCTGCGCGGATCCCGGACGGCGCGGGCGATGCCGAAGTCGATGAGGAAGGGCCGCTGCGGGCCCAGCAGAACGTTCGCCGGCTTGATGTCGCGGTGCACCACCCCCGCCGCCCGCACGGCGACGAGTGCGGCGGTCAGCTCCTGCGCCAGGCACCGTACGGCCGGTTCCGCCAGCGGCCCGTACGCGCGCACCCAGTCGCCCAGCGACGGCGCGGCGACGTACTCCGTCGCCAGCCACTGCGGCGCCGCGCCCGGAGGGCTGAAGTCCACCACCGAGACGGTCCACGGGGAGCGCACGCGGTCGTTGGTACGGATCTCCCGGGCGAACCGCTCGGCGAACCCGGGCTCCAGGCTCAGGTCCCGGTGCACGGTCTTCAGCGCCAGCGGCCGCCCGGAGGCGGTCCGGGCCAGGAAGACCTCGCCCATTCCGCCCGCGCCGAGGCGCGCCAGAAGGCGGTACCCGCCGATCTCCGGCAGATCGCCGGGCTGCAGAGACTCCAAGAACTCCACCGGTCCTCACGGCCGTTGCCGAACCCCTGTACGGGTCGTCCGGTGAGCCACCTTAGAGGACGCGGCCGCCGGCCCGGGCACCGTTCACCGGTGCGTACCCGGCACGACGCGCGCGCGGGGGCGCCCCTGTGGGAGCACCCCCGCGCGTGACGGGTCAGGAACGGGTCGCGGGCTGCGCTTCCCGGTCGCCCGACGCCGCCGCCCGCGCCGCGATCTGCGGGTTGCGGGACTTCAGCACCGACCAGCCGACCGCGAGGCAGACGGCCCAGCCGGCCCCCACGTACAGGGAGACGCGGCTGTCGGGGTCGATGGCGATCAGCACGGTGACCAGCAGCAGGAAGGCCACCGCGATCCAGCTGCACACCGTGCCGCCCGGCGCGGGGAAGGAGGAGGCCGGCAGGCGCCCGGCGACCACCTCGCGGCGGTAGCGGATGTGGCTGATCAGGATCATCAGCCAGGTCCAGATGCCGGCCGCGGTCGCGACCGAGGTCACGTACCCGAACGCCTTCTCCGGGACGACGTAGTTCAGGACCACGCCGATGCCCATGAGGGCGACGGACAGGGTGATGCCGAGGGCCGGGGTCTTGGTGGAGCTCAGCTTGCCGAGGACCTTGGGCGCCTCGGAGTTGGCGGCCAGGTCGCGCAGCATGCGGCCGGTGGAGTACATGCCGGAGTTGCAGGACGACAGGGCCGCGGTGAGGACCACGAAATTGACGATCGCCGCACCGGCGGGAATGCCGATCTTCGCGAAGGCCGCCACGAACGGGCTGACGCCCGGCTGGAACTCGGTCCACTTGACGACCATCAGGATCACGCTGAGGGCGCCGACGTAGAAGACGATGATGCGCCACGGCAGGGTGTTGATCGCCTTGGGGAGCGTCTTCTCCGGGTTCTCGGACTCGCCCGCGGTGACGCCGACGAGTTCGACGGCCAGGTAGGCGAACATGACGCCCTGCAGGGTCATCAGGCTGGAGCCGACGCCCTTGGGGAAGATGCCGTCGAAGGCCCACAGGTTGGACACCGCGGCCGTGTCACCGGCCTGGCTGAACCCGAAGGTCACGACGCCTATGCCGATCACGATCATGCCGATCAGGGCCGTGACCTTGACCATCGAGAACCAGAACTCGATCTCGCCGAAGAGCTTCACCGAGATGAGGTTGGCGACGTAGAGCACCACGAGGAAGACCAGCGCGGTCACCCACTGCGGGATGTCCGGGAACCAGAAGTGCACGTAGATCGCCGCGGCGGTCAGCTCGGCCATGCCGGTGACCACCCACATGAGCCAGTACGTCCAGCCGGTCGCGAATCCGAAGAACGGACCGAGGAACTCACGGGCGTACTCCGCGAACGAGCCCGAGACGGGCCGGTACAGGAGCAGTTCGCCGAGCGCCCGCATGATGAAGAAGACGATGACGCCGGCGAGGGCGTACATGAGGATGAGACTGGGCCCGGCCTTCGCGATGTTCGCGCCGGCGCCCAGGAAGAGGCCCACGCCGATGGCGCCGCCGATGGCGATCATCTGGACCTGGCGGCTGCCGAGCCCGCGCTCGTAGCCCTCCTCGGGCGTGTTGCCCGCAGCGGTGTTGTCGTCACCGTGGTGGTGTTCGACCTGCGTCGAGGTCATGCTGTGGTGCGCCTTTCCGCTCCATGCCGATCCGCGCGCCGTGCTCTGCCTCGGATCGGGGTTCCGGCCCCCCGGATGGGTCGTGAAGATGTACCACGGCATTCCGCACAAAACCGTGGTGTACATCACCGGCAAATCCGTCATTCGCCTGTGATCAGGCCGAAAGGCCCTTGTGTGATCACGAGATCGTTATCCGGATCTGAGGATCCGTTGAGCGAGCACGCTTTGCCATCACGGCAATGTGCGCCACAGGAGATGCCCTGTAGCGCACATCGGATACGCGGAGTGACCGGAAGGCTCAGCGCACCGGCGCCGCCATCGGTGCGGGAAGCGCCGGCACGGCCTGCCGCAGGACGCCCTCGGCCGGACGCGGCGCGGTGGTGCCGCACAGCGCGAGGTCGCGGTAGCCGATGATGGCGGCATCGGCCGGGTGGGGGAGGAACTCGGTGCCGCTCTCGTTCAGGCGCTGGTACTTCATGAGGTTGTGGCCGAGGGCGAACTGCCGGGAACCGTCCGCGCTGGACAGGGCCCACGTACCGGCGCCCCAGACGGCCCCGTCATGGCCCCAGGCGGGACCGCACGGGGTGTCCATGGAGTAGATGCCGAGGCCGTAGCGCATGTACACATTGCCCTTCTCGTCCTTGACGTCGACGGTGGTGCGCATCTGGTCCAGCTGGCGGCGCGGCAGCAGGTCCCCGGTCAGCAGCGCGCGGTAGAAGGTGTTCAGGTCCTGCGGGGTGGAGACGAGGGCGCCCGCGGTACCGGCCCAGGTCATGTTGTACTCGCTGTAGTCGCGCGGCGGGTCGATGATCCCATAGAAGCTCTCGTACATCCGGGAGTGGGCGCCGCGGATGCGCGCCTCGGTACCGGGGAAATAGGTGCTGCGCAGGCCCGCCCGCTTGATGACGTCCCGGCTGATGAGCCGCTCCGGGTCCTGGCCGCTCACCTTGCGGAGCACCTCGCCCAGCAGCAGGTAGTTGGTGTTGGAGTACGACCAGCCGGTGCCGGGCTCGAACAACTGGGGCCGGGCCACGCCGTAGCCGATCAGCTCGGCGGGCCTCACCGTGCGGAACCGGTTTTCGTCCAGGCTCTCCGTGGTCCCCTTCAGGAGGGAGGGGAAGGCGTCGCCGATGTAGTCGCTGATGCCGCTGGTGTGGTTGAGGAGCATGCGGACGGTGACCTTGCGGCCGCGCTCACCGGGCAGGAGCCCGGGCACGTAGTCGCCGACGGGCCCGTCGAGGTCGATCCGGCCCTTCGCGGACTGCTGGAGCACGGCGACGGCGGTGAAGGACTTGGTGACGCTGCCGACCCGGTGCTGGAAGTCGGGGCGCACGGGCCGCCCGGTGGCGATGTCCGCGAGACCCGAGGCACCGTCGAAACGCTCCCGGCCGTCGCGGACCGCCGAGTAGACGCCGTGGACGCCCGCCTCGTGTATCGCGGCCAGCCCCTCCCGCAGCTCGCCCCGGTCGAGGCGGTGGCCGGCGGCCGGGGCCGCGGCGGGCGGCGTGTCCTGCCCGGCGGCGTTCGCGGCGGGGGCGAAGCCCGCCAGCAGGGCGACGGCCACGGCGCTCGCCGCGGCGGCGCGGCGCAGCCGTCGCGGAGGCCGGTTCGCGGTCCGCTCGCAGGTTCGGTCGGAGGTTCGGTCGGCAGGACGGGTGTGACGCACGGCGGCTCCTCGTCGGTGGCCCGGTGGGGCCCGGCGATCTGGGACACCTTGAGTCTCGCCCGCCGCTCCGCAGCCCACTTCCTCCGTCAGGACGAAACAGACGTCAACCAAGAGATGGAGACGCACCTTGACGAGCCATTACATTTGTCACACGCCGGTCGTCACCGGCAACGAGTAGATCACCAGCGTGAGTTCCGGGTCCTCGGCCAGGTGGAACGCCGTGTACGCGAAATCGACCACCCCGCCCTCCGGGACCCGCAGCCGCTTGCGTCCCCCCTGCCGCGCCTGCACGTCGTACCGCGTCCACCAGTCAGCCACCTCCGGGTTGCCGGCCTTCAGTTCTTCGACCAGCCCCTCGTAACGGTCGTCTCCGGGGTGACGGCCGGCCAGCGTCCGCAGCCGGGCGAGGAGCCCGCGCGCTTCGTGCTCCCAGTCGATCAGTACCTCCCGGGCGGCGGGTTCCAGGAAGACCCAGCGGGCGAAGTTCGGCGGCCGGTCCACGGCCCCAGCGAGATGGGGGAACAGCTCTTCGGCCGCCCGGTTGTGGCTGAGCACGTCGTACGTGCCGTTGATGAGGTACGCCGGGTTCGGCTGGAGCAGCAGGGGTACGGCCGCCACCTCCGCGGGGAGCGGCCGCGGCCGCGCGGCGCTCTCGCCCGGCGCGTGCCCGGCCAGCCGGAACAGGTGCTCGCGCTCCGGCCCGTCGAGACGCAGCACCCGGGCGAGGGCGTCGAGCACCTGGTCCGAGACGCGGATGTCGCGGCCCTGTTCGAGGTACGTGTACCAGGTGGCGCTGATGCCGGCGAGCAGGGCGAGCTCCTCCCGCCGCAGCCCCGGGGTCCTGCGGCGGCCCGTCCGGGGCAGGCCGACGTCGTCCGGGGTGAGCCGCTCCCTGCGGCTGCGCAGGAAGGCGGTCAGCTCGCCGCGCCGGTCGGGCTGGTTCGGCATGGTGGGATCCCCAATTCCAGGATAAACGCGTTCTGGATACCAGGTTAAGACGGATACAGACTGCTCGTGCGGCCGGTGAGCAGAGCGGAACACCGCCGCCGACGACGAGAGAAGAAGGCGAAGACATGAACGCGGGAATCGACGGCAAGGTCGTGGCCATCACCGGAGCCAGCAGCGGAATCGGGGAGGCGACCGCGCTGCTGCTCGCCGCGCGGGGCGCCCGCCTCGTCCTGGGCGCACGCCGCTCGGACCGTCTCACCGACCTGGTGGGCCGGATCACCGAAGCGGGCGGCGAAGCCGTCCACCTCCGCACCGACGTGACCCGGCGGGAGGACCTGCACGCCCTGGTGGTACTGGCCCGGGAGCGGTTCGGCCGGCTCGACGTGCTCGTGAGCAACGCCGGATCCGGGGCCATCTCCCCCCTCGACGATCTGCGCGTCGACGAGTGGGACCAGATGGTCGACGTCAACATCAAGGGCGTCCTGCACGGGATCGGAGCCGCGCTGCCGGTCTTCCGGGCGCAGGGCTCCGGCCACTTCGTCACCACCGCCTCCACGGCGGCCTTCCGGGTCGTGCCGGCCATGGCGGTCTACGCCGGTACGAAGTTCGCCGTCCGCGCGATCTGCGAGGGGCTGCGCCAGGAAGCCGGCGACTCCGTGCGGGTGACCACCGTCTCGCCCGGCCAGGTCCACACCGAGTTCGCCGAGGCCTCTTCCAACCCGGAGATCCGGGCGAGGATCACGCAGACCCGGGACCGGCTCGCGATCCCGCCCGAGGCGATCGCCCGGGCCATCGCCTTCGCGATCGAGCAGCCCGCCGAGGTGGACGTCAACGAGATCGTCGTCCGGCCCACCGCCCAGGTCTGACCGCCGGCCCCGAGCCGCGAGTCCGGGACCGGCGCACCGGCGTACCGGCGGATCAGGCCAGGCCCACCGTGTACGCCGCGCGGTAGCCGGTGCCGTCCGGGGCGAGGGCCAGCGTCATCGTGGGGCCCTTGTCCCGGTAGCGGTCGTCACGGGCGTTCGGGTCCTTCGGGGCCTTGCGGCGGGAGTACGGATCGCGTGCGTAGACCTGCCGCAGGATCTCCTCGGGCAGGTAGAACACCGAGGTGGTCTCGGAGCGGGCGTCCGGCCGCACCTTGAAGTGGATGTGCGGCGCCACGCCCGCGTACCAGCCGGGCACGATGGTCCGGATCACGCACCGGCCGCCCGCGTCGGTGACCTGGGAACCGCGCAGGTAGGTGGTCCGGCCGCTGGAGTACACGCCCTGGGCGTCCGCCTGCCACACGTCGACCGCGGCACCGGCGAGCGGCGCGCAGCCGGCCTTCACACCCACCACCGTCAGTTCCAGCCGCAGGGGCACGCCCGCCTGACCCTCGGTGATGTCCGACCGGAGCCGCCCGGGCCCGGAGTAGTACGGTCCGGCGCCCATCTCCGTCGCGAGCACGCAGTGCGGGGTGGGCCCGTCCGAGGGGTTCGGCGCGGCCGCCGGGGTCGCCTCGCGGCGGGTACACGCCGAGGCCAGGGCGGCGATCCCGGCCGACCCGGCGGCCAGCAGGAGGGTGCGCCGGCTCGCCCGGGGAGTGCCGTTCTCGCTCATGCGCCCCACCGTGCCCGAGCCGTACGGCCGGCGCCGAGACCGACACAGCCGTCACGGGCCGTGTCACCCGCCGGGCGCCGGGCCGGTGTCGCAATGCGAGATCCAGCCGATCTCTGAGGTATAGTCATCCCTGAGCTCGCGGCCGTAAGTTCTCGGCCCTGAAGCCCGGCGTTGGTGGTCCAAGGAAAGACACCCCACTTCCCGTGGGGGGATGCAGGTGCAAGGCCTGCCCAGCGCTCGTACAAGGCCCCGGCCTCCTCATGGAGGCCGGGGCCTTTTGTCATCGGCCTCCATCGAAGGACCGGCGCCGCTCGCACTGCGGGGGCGGCCGACGTGATCGCCGACCGCCCCCGCGCAGCTGCCGTCCGGGTGTCAGCTGGCGCCGAGGTGGGCGAACTTGGCCCACTCCTTCTCACCCTCGCTCGAACAGTTCGAGGTGTACACGGGACCGAACAGCGCCGGAACGGCGGCGGCGGACGAGCAGGAGGACGAGAAGTTCTTGTGCCCACCGGAGAAGTACTCGGCGTCGACCCCGTCGGCCAGGGCGGCGCCGGCGCCGCCAACCAGGATGCCGGCGGCCAGGACAGAGGCGGTCAGGGCAGAGCGCATACGCATGACTACTCCCAAGGATCTCTGGATGACGCGGAACGGAAGGTGTGCGTCGGCCGGTTCAACGTCACGGAAGGTCACTGGATACGGTGCGTCACTCCAATGCCGGACACAGGAAGGACATCGGCCCGCGGTCAGCGCAGGTCGGGGGAGTGCGCGGCGCTGTCGTCGAAGAAGCCGCCCGACTGGTGCTGCCACAGCTTCGCGTACGCGCCGTCACAGGCGAGCAGTTCCTGGTGCGTGCCCTGTTCCACGATGCGACCGTGGTCGATGACGACGAGGCGGTCCATGTGCGCCACCGTGCTCAGCCGGTGCGCCACCACGAGGGCGGTCCGCCCCTCCATGAGGCCCCACAGCGCCTCCTGGACCAGGATCTCGCTCTCGGAGTCCAGGGCGCTGGTCGCCTCGTCGAGCAGCAGGATCGGCGCGTCGCGCAGGATCGCCCGGGCCAGCGCGACCCGCTGGCGCTGCCCGCCGGACAGCTTGACGCCGCGCTCGCCGACCATGGTGTCGAGACCGTCCGGCAGCGCGTCGGCGAACTCCGTGACGTGCGCCGCCTCGGCCGCCCGCCGGACCTCGGCGTCGCTCGCCTCCGGCCGGGCGAACGCGATGTTCTCCCGCAGGGTGCGGTGGAACATCGCCGGGTCCTGCGGTACGTAGGCCATCAGGCCGCGCAGATCGCGCTGGCGCAGCCGGCTGATGTCCTGCCCCCCGATCAGGATCCGGCCCGCGTCGATGTCCGTCATCCGCAGCAGCAGCCGGGTGAGCGTGGTCTTGCCGCCGCCGGAGCGGCCCACGAGCCCGATCTTCGCCCCATGGGGCACGTCCAGGTCCAGCCCCTCGAAGAGCGGACCCGAGCCCGCGTGGGCGAAGGTCACCTTCTCGAAGCGCACGTCGGCGGCCCGGGTCGGAGCCGGCTCCGGCGACTGCGGGTCGAGCACCGTCGCCGGGGTCAGGAGCAGCGCCGTGAACTGCGCGGCCTCCGTCATCGAGCTCTCCAGACGACGGTAGATCTGGTTGAACTCGAACTCGATACCCAGGAACGTTTCCGCAGTTCAGAGGCCCTTCGGATCGTCAACGGTCAGCAAACCGTCAGCATCAGCATCCGAGGAGGCCACACATGGCAACCAAGAGACTTGCCCGCGGGATGGGTTCCTTCTTCAAGGACTGCGAGCACCCCATGTCCCGATGGGCGAACTGCCCGCACTTCTACAAGGTCCGCTACAGAGACCCTGCCGGAAGCCAGGTCGAGGAGTCGGGCTTCGAGACCTCCGACAAAGCCATCGACCGACTGACCACTGTCTACAAAGCGCGAAAGGCCTCCTCCCCCGCGAACCAGGCGAGCGAAGCGAAGATCGAGCGCATCGCCAAGTACGGACACATGAGCTTCGAGGAGTACGCCACCGAGTGGAAGGCCGGTCAGCGTCACCTCGGTCCGGGGACAGTCGTCAGTCTGGACTCGCTCCTCCAGCACCACGTCTACCCCGTTGTCGGGAGCCGGCGGATGAGCACATTCGACGCCAAGGTCGTGGACAGCTTCATTCGCACCATGGAGCGCAACAGCGTCGGCTTGGCAACGCAGTCCAATGCCTACGACAAGCTGAAGTCGATCCTCCTCGACGCACACCGCTTGGGCATCTTCGAAGACAGCCCCCTCCTGGGTGTCAGTCCACCCCAGTACGACCCCAAGCGCGCCGTCATCCCCTCGCCTCAGCAGCTCAGGGCCCTTCGTCGCACCGGAGACGACGTCTTCCACCTACTGGTGGACCTGATGACGGGCTGCGGCCTCCGCAACGGCGAGGCCGCCGCCATCAACCTCAACAACATCGTGGCCGACGACGTCTACCGCGTCACCGAGCAAGTCAACCAGGTCACCAAGCAGTACGACCGCCTCAAGCACCGCAAGATCGGTGAGTACCGCGACGTCCCACTTCCCCAGCGGACAAAGAACGCGATCGAATCGTATGCCGAGAAGCACGGCGCCACCGATGGCTACCTGCTGCGTCACCCGAAGGACGCCGGTCTCCCCTTCCAGCCCTACCTCTTCCAAAACCAGTGGCAGCGACTGAGGAGACGAGGCGAACTCGACACGCCTCAAGGCATGGTCATCTACAGCCTCCGTCACTACTTCGCTTCGAACTGCCTCACACACAACATCCCCATAACGGACGTAGCCGAATGGATGGGGCACAAGAACATCGACGTCACCTTCAAGATCTACCGCCACCTCATGCCCGGATCGGTCGGCACAGCCGCCAAACTCCTTGACGCCGGGCTGGCTGGATGAGCCGAGAGGCGCCGCTACGAACCTCTTCCCCGGAATCCGGGTGCGGAACGGGGAGGCCCGCCCACCACATGGATCCTGCTGCATAACACGTGATCCCCGGTCAGCCAAACCGGGGATTCTTCGCACTATGGATCCAACGGGGCCCTAGCCGACGGAAGGAGCAGTATGCCCGCACAGTTCATGACCGCGAAGGAGCTCGCAGTACATCTCAACATGTCGCTGCCGTGGGTCTATCGAGAGGCCGCACGTTCAGGGCTGACGCCTTACAAGTTCGGAAAGGGGCGCAATGCGAAAATCCAATTCAAGGTATCCGAGGTGCAGGTGTGGATCGGACAACAGAAGGTTCTCTCTGCGGCATAAGCAACCCTCACCATAGACACGGAACGCACAGCAGAGGATTACTCTCAAGGTGGCAACGAGCAAGCTGGTACGCGGTATGGGCACCTTCTTCAAATCCTGCGATCACCCACAGGTCAAGTGGTCTAAATGCCCGCACGACTACAGGATTCGTTTTCGTGATGCATCTGGACGTCAGGTCCAGGAATCGGGATTCGCCACGCAGGAGAAGGCCATCGTGCGACTCGCCGAAGTCTACGATACAAAGCGAAAGAAGCGGCAAAGCCAGGCGAAGGCTGAACGAATAGAAAAGTACGGCCCGATGCGTTTTTGCGAGTATGCAGCGGAATGGCGAGCTGGGCAGCGTCATCTAGCAGAATCCTCGGTTAGACACCTCGATTCCTTGCTCAACAATCACCTGCTGCCGGCCCTGGGTGGTCGGCGTATGAATAGCTTCGACCGCAGGGTCGTCGAAAGTTTCATTTGCGACATGGAGTCCGCTGGGGTCGGCGTAGCGGCACAATCTAACGCCTTCGATAAGCTCTCATCCATATTGCTTGATGCACACCGCATGGGAATCTTCGATGATAATCCTCTGCATGGGGTCAACCCACCCCAGTACACGCCGAGCCGCAGTGTCATACCGGATCCGAATCAGGTAGCAACGCTACGCTCCAGCGGTGACGAAGCCTTCCAGCTATTGGTCGACTTGATGAGCGGATGCGGGCTACGCAACGGTGAAGCTGCCGCAGTCAACCTCCGCAACCTGGTTGCGGACGATGTGTATCGAGTCACCGAGCAGGTCAATCAGGCCACCAAGACGTACGGGCCACTCAAACATCGAAAGCCCGGGGATTACCGCGAAGTCCCACTGCCCCGGCGCGTCAGGAGCACCATCGAGCGGTACGTGGAAAAGAATGGAACCAAGGAGGGCTACCTGCTTCGACACCCCAAGGACGCCGCTCTCCCTTTCCAGCCCTACCTCTTTCAAAATCAATGGCAACGTCTTAGGAAGGAGTATGAGTCACCTGTCCCGACCGGCCTGGCCATCTACGGTCTGCGGCATTTCTTTGCCTCGAACTGTCTCAGTAACGGAATCCCTATCACGGATGTCGCCGAATGGATGGGGCACAAGAATATCGACGTCACCTTCAAGGTCTACCGACATCTAATGCCTGGGACACTAGGCCAGGCAGCAAAATTGCTGGACCTCGGCCTTGCAGCCTAGGGCGGTGTCTGGCGTGGTAATCTTGGTGATCGTCTTGTAGCAGGCTATGGCTGCGGCGCGCCCGAGGGCGAGGAAGTGACTGCCCCTGCGTTCATAGCGGACAATCAGGCGGCGGCATCCGAAGAGCCAGGAGAACCGCTGACCCCTGGTTTCGCGCCAGAATGCCTGTGCGCGGTCCCGGCCGGCCTTTTGACCTTGGGGGCCTTGGCGTTGGCCTCAGACCGGTTCATGCCGGCCGCGATCAGGGCGTCGCGGCCGCGCTGCCACATCTGGTCGGCGGCGAGGAAGAAGGCGTGGGCGAAGTTGAAGGCGCAGCGGGACGCGGTCGCGTAGCGCTGGAGGATCACGATCTCGGTCGGGCCTACGTCGAGGGCGAAGCGGAACGCCCTCTTGATCTCGGTGGTCACCTGCACAGGTCCTTTCGAATACGGGAGCTCGGGTGGCGGCGTCCCACGGCGAGCGCGGGGTGGCGAGCGGCGTGGGGTGGGGCCGGGCGGGGCGTCGCGCGTGGCGGCATTCGGGGCCGACGGCAACGTCAGTAGAAGCCGATGATTTTGTACAGGCGGTTGTCATGGCAGGCGGCGAAGCTCATGGCCCAGAGGCTGTGCATGTCGTCCACAACGACCAGGCGCCGGCCGGTGGTCTCCACGGGCCGGTGCAGAGCCATCCGGACAGGTACCGGGCATTCGCCTTCGATGCCGCAGGAGGCACGAAAGTACGGAGCGGTGATCAGCCGGCCAGCGAAGCGTCCAGAACGGTAGTAGGCGGCTGGGACCCGCCGCAGGATACCGGCGAGTCCGACGGTCAGTATCCGCGGCTCGTGGGACGACTTACCCCGGGGCGGCGGGTCGGTGGCCGGGTGCGCGACAGAGGTTCGGACATGGCGCCGACCGTAGGCACCAGCGCTGACATGGGGTCCGCCGTCTGGAACACACGACGCCCCAAGGGAGTGAAAAAGGCCACCTGATCGGCCGCACCAGACCCAGATCGCCGCCGCCGACCTGCCCGAGAGGCGGGCCCCACAGCCGCCGGCATGGCCGCCGATACGACGGCCCGCTGCGGGCGCGCCTCGCGTCCCGCCCGACCGGCGGCGTAGTGCCGGGCCGCGGCCGTGCGCCGGTCCAGAGTGAAGCGGACCGCACGGAGTTCTGGTTCGGTGAGTTCACCCGCTTCGCGGCGGCGCTGGCAGCCGAAGCGCAGATGGATCAGATGCCAGCGGTTAGGCGACTCCGGCTGTTGGCCGGTCTTGCAGAGGGACGCCGGGGCTTCGTCGCGGCGGGGTCTTCCATGGCGACGATGTCGTGGGGCTGCGGGAGCTGCCGGGTCGGGTGGGACATGAAGCACTCCGGGCTGAGCGCGACCAGGAGCCTTCGGGTGGCGTCGGACATGCGAGGTGGCTCATCCTGGTCGGCATGGCAGAGACCGGCAACAGGTCTCCGTCCGCCCGCCGTCTGGGAGCAGTAGCGCTGGAGCTCAGCCGAGCGGACACCGCCTCAGGAACCCAGCGCTGTCCACAGAATCGAGTGGGACGCCGACGTGAGGTCCTGGCGCAGTGTCTGTTCACTCGCCTACCCGGACGCCCTCGCCATGGAGCCCTGGCGTCGGGCGGAAACTCTGACGTCGTAGCCCAGCATCACAAAGCTAGCGAAACACCAAGCGCTCGGCCCCACGTGTAAGCGTCTTGCTGAGCGACCGTCCCCGGCTCGGGTGGCGATAGTCAGCAAACGTCAGTTCCACCTCTGTGAGGCTGCTGTCCTGCCAGTGGCTGACGTCATTGCGGACTGCGAGTGTGTCGGGGTGGTCCGGTCTGAGCACCCGCACGTAGTTTTCCAGCAGCTCAGCCAAGAGGCCAGCCGCGCCTGGCACATCTCCTGACTCACCCTGCCATTTGGCGAGGCTACTCCGGGAGCTGAGGGTGTCCGGGTGCTCCGGGCCTAGAATCGCAACCGGTCCTCCAGGAGAGCAGCGGCCGCTGCGGCTGCTCCGGCCGGATCCCCGGCCACACCCCGCCAGTAAGTCAGGTTGTCCCGAGTCGAGAGGGTGTCCGGATGCTCTGCTCCCAGCACTCTGATGTAGACCTCCAGTACCTCAGCTGTCCCGGCAGCTGTGCCGCCCGGATCTCCTTGGACACCCATCCACTGGGCTAGGTTCTGGCGAGTCCTGAGGGCGATGGGGTGTTCCATTCCAAGTACCCTAATCTGGTCCCCAAGCACTTCCGTGGCGGCTGCGGTCGCGCCTGCCGCATCCCCCATCAAGCCGAGCCGAAGCGGTCGGTGGCGGTCGCCCCCGCCGGCCGAGGATCGCAACATGATCGGCATCACGAACGTCGGAGTCGGTCACACAGCGTGGCGGTCGCCCCCCAGGGCGGCCGAGGATCGCAACGCCACCTACCTCACGGGCGAGAGCACGAGTCTGATCGGGTGGCGGTCGCCCCCCAGGGCGGCCGAGGATCGCAACATCAGCCACTGGCAGTCCATGCGGGACGGCGCGGTCCGGGCGGTCGCCCCCAGAGCGCGAGGATCGCAACGCACGGTGACGCGCGTCCACCGGCGTCTGTACTGGAGGTGGCGGTCCCCCCCCCCGGGGGGCTGAGGATCGCAACGCCGCCGAACATGGTCTGGCGGTCATATACGACAATGCTGCTCGGTCGGTACCTTCCGTTCGTCATCCCGTTGCCTGAAGGTGCGCGCGAGCTCGTCGATTCGCCTTCTGCTGCATGTCAAAGTGCCGAAGCCGCCCCCAAACGGGGACGGCTTCGGGAACGATCCACTCGATCGGGGACGGCCCCGGGGTCAGCCGGTCTGCGGAACGATCCGGTCAGGAGTGTCGAGCCACGCCAGCGAGCCGTCCGGGCTGACCGTCATCCCGAACCGCCCGGGACCGGGCCAGCCGGCCGCGTCCCACCAGCGGTAGGCGGCCGTCACTTCGCTCCACAGGCGGCGCGGCCCGTACCCCCACACGGTGTACCGCTCGCCCCTCGTGCCGTCACAGTCGACCGCCGCCCACGAGGTCGCGTCCGTGGTGGCCAGCCACAACCGGGTGAAGACACCTGCCACGTCCGGGTTGTGGTGCCAGGTGCGCCACACGTTGCCGAGTTGCAGGCCGATCGCGAACTGCGCGGCCGGGTCGTCACCAGCGACCGCCGGTGGCGGCAGACGGGTGGACGACTCGTGAGGGACGTGGTCCTCGCGCATCACGTCCCGGTAGATCCGCAGGTCCGTGCGCTGTCCGCGCATCAGGTGTCGGCGGTCGAGTCCCATGTGTCGCGGGCTGTAATCGACTTTGTTGGAAGTTCTGTTGACAATACTGGCGAGTAACAGATTGGGTCTCGGGTTGCGCTGAGCCGGGTTGCCCGCGACGGGCGGTGCCAGCACCTGCGACCTTCATGGCGGATCCGGTCGAGCTGTGCGATCCGTTGCTGAGGTGTGTGCGTGGGGGGTTGACGGAGCTTGCAGACAGGTGACAAAACCTTATTTGCCCGGTTCCTCCGAGCGAGGGGGCGGGGGCCGTGTGTAGGCGAGTGGCAGGCCTCCGGGAGGCCATTCCGCGATTGTCCCTCTTGGGGAGTCGAATGGCCGCATCCAGGGCGGCTCTGGTCGGTAGCGCCTTTGAGTGCACAGACCGGCAGATTTTTGGTCTGCTGTTGGTACAGCAGCTGCACCCATGCTGACCAGGGGGAACGGCAGGAGGTGAGACCCCCTAGCGGGGGCTGGTCCGGAAATGGTCCGGATCTTGGTCTGGCTGGTGCCTGCCTGGCCCGTAGTTGTGCTGTAGTGGCAGGGATCGGGTGCGATCGGGATTGGACGGGGCAAGCGGTTGGCTGCCCGGGCGCCACACCGGATCGAGGTCGCATGGGCCAGTGGCTCGCGGCCCCTCCAAGGCCGAGAGATCCGAAGGGTCGTGGGCCCGCGCCGAACGAGGTGGTGACCGCGCACTGAAGCTACTGGGGGTGCCGGACGGCCGCCCCGTGCTCCGACTCGTCTGACGAGCTGCGCGCGGCACGGTTCGGATGATCAGATTGCCTTGGGCTGGGAGTCGGCGAGGCCGTTCAGGACCGCGTTTACTCACGGGCCAGCACATGTCCAGGGTGTCGCGGTCCGGGGCGTGAGCCTCCCGGACCTCGGCGCGCGGATGTACGAAGTTGCGGTACTTACGCTACTCGTGGCATAGGCGCTCGACGTCGGCCCCGATCCAACCGGCGTCGTGACAGGTCTTCGCCATTGGCGACCGCTCTCGGCCCGCACCAACTCTTTCCCCGGTCCTTCGCTCGCGAGCGAAGATCCTCACCGTCCGCGTCCCGGCACAGTTCAGGGGACGCCCACCCGTCCAGCACTTCCGGCAGCGGCGGCGGGGCGGCCTGGGGCACGTGGTCGAGGGTGAGCAGGATGCCGTCGGGCCGGTCGACGGGGCTTCGTACGGAGGCCGGTAGGCTGGCGAGCCACAACCGCTCCCGCGAACGCCGGTCGTCCCATAGACGCTGGTGGCTCTTTGGACGATCTCTCGCAAGAAGCCGGTCAGTCCGGTGGTCTGCCCGATGACATCAGGGCTGTTCGCGGCGCGGGTTGTCGTCCGAGCACGCGTTGTGGAGAGCTGAGCTTGCAAGGGGGAGCCGCGCAGTGCCCGGCGGCACTGCGCGGCACATGTCGGTGGCGACGTTTAGAGTGCGGCACATGTCTGCTTCATCGACTGAGCTCAAGGCTGAGGAGCCCCTGGCGCCGATGTACCCCTTCAATGCGCCAGGGGAGCCGATCACCCTCTATGACGGACCCATTGGACCGGCCGGGACTGAGGTGCCCGGGGTTGTCCAGTATGACTGCTCCCCGAAGCCCGGGATCTCTTGGCAGTTGCGTACCGAGGAATATGACCCCACCTCTATGGACAGGACTGAGCTGAGTCTGCTCGACCTCGGCATCGAACTGCCGGTGTCCGCCAGAGACGCTGTGAGCGGCTGGTCCAACGGCACTTCCTACGGAGACCGCACCGCCCCGCTCGACCGTCTTGTTGCCCACTGGTTCAACCTGCCGCGATGGCGTGGATCAGCCCACCTCGAGGCTCATGCTGCTGACGGAACGCCGCGACTGGTGTCGGCCGGGCGCAGTGTGTACGTGGCGGGTGGATGGATGATCACGCTCGACGTCCGCCCCGACCACGAGGCCGTCTTTTCTGGTGTCCGCCAGGCTGACGTCTACGTCATGACCCATGTGATGGAGATCCGTCGGCTGGACGGAACCACGTTCACGGCCGCCGAGGTCACCCCGGTTCTCAGTGCGCTGCACGTCGGGCTGTCCTTCGCGCTCGGCCGGTGGGTTGCCCCCGCCCTGCCCGTCGGCCTGAACGACCAGGAGCATGCGGTGTGGGGCCAGTGGGGTCCGATGCTCTGTGACCCAGCACGCCGCATCAGCTCCGGCTGGTGGTATCCCGAAGACCAGGAGTCCTTGGCAGGTCTGCTGGCCTGCCTCCTGCCCGCCTTCCGTGATCCCGACAAGGGGCAGGCGCTTCGCCTGCAGATGCAGTACGCGATCACTGCCATTGCCGATCGGGGATTTGTCGAACAGCGGATCATGAGCGGAGCTGCCGGACTGGAGCATGTGATGTGGCAGGAACTCGTGCTCAGCGGCCGGCTCACGGAAGCCGAGTACGCATCCCGTGCACGGCCGGCTCATGACAAGCTGCGTACGCTCCTGACGGAGTCCGGGGTCGATCTGAGGGTGCGCGCAGACCGTCTGCCGGCAGCCGCTGCCTATGCGACCAGACAGCAGGTAAACGGCGCTCGGCCGGCGGACGGCGCCGACGTCGTCACCCGAGTCCGTAACCGTCTTGTGCATCCCAAGGAGACACAAGAGCCCGTCTACGGCGTCCAAGGACTGGTCACCGACATCTGGCTCCTGACCCGCCACTACCTCGCGCTGCTGGTGCTCCGTTCGATCGGCTACCTGGGCTCCTACCAGGATCTCTCCAAGACCAACAGGTTGGTTGGTGAGACCGAGCCCGTCCCATGGGTGTGAGGTCGAGCAAGCCTTCAGGAGTCGACAGCGCTCTTTCCGGGCTTGGAGGCCCCTGCGGTCGTACGAGGTGCTGGGCGACATCGTTGCGGCTGATGTCCTGCGAAGTCGCAGCCTTGCGGATCGTGCGCCACCGCATCCCCTGCTGAGGACGGCGGCGTCCGAGTCCCGATTCGGAGACCGGAGGTCGACTGTTGCCCCCAGCCATACCAACCATTTGACATCGGAATGAAGCCGCGATCTTGAAGGTGCCCCGTGTGGGAGATAGAGGCTGATCGGTACCTCGCTGGAACGTGTGCCCTGGCGCCGGAGCCGGTCCTGGGCGAACACAAGGCTGGCTGCCCCCCGCACCCCGGGGGCCTTGCGCCAGGTTCATTCCTCCATGCGCTGTAGGTCCGCCGCCCGGTGGTCACCTGCGGACGCCAACCCGTCGACGAGGCGTCGCCACCGCGCGATCTGGTCCGGTGTCATGGCATCGCGCGAGTGCAGTGCCCCGAGCCAGTCGGGGAGGTACCAGCACCTGTTCGCGGCGATGCGATGGTCGCCGTCGATCAGTCGCTCCGCCAAGCGGAGCCCCGTGTCCCTCTGCCACACGAGCGGGGCGCACTTGCCGAGACGTGCGAGCGCGTCGAGGGCCTCCGGTTCCTGACGGGCGAGCACTGTCCAGCGGTCCAAGAGGCCGGTGAGGATGTCGGGATGTAGCCAGTCCTCCCGGGCGCGGGCCAGGGTCGCGTCGATGTCGATGTCACTCATGTCGATCTCGGGCGTGGGCAGGAGCGACCCCAGCGCGCGGCCGTCCCAGTGATGGCTGGTGCGCAGCCCGGTGCTGTCGCCGATGGCGTCGAGGGCGGCCTCCATGACGACGGGCCAGACGGTCGGGAGGGACGTACGCAGGCCGTCGTCGTAGGTGAAGAGCACGGTGAGGTCGCGGAGGAACTCGTGCAGGGCGCGGCTGTTGGTGGCGAAGTGCCATGCGTGTGCCTTGAGCGGCTCGGTGGCGCCGCTGACTGCCAAGTCGACGATGAGACGTGCGCTTCGTCTGCTGTGCCGGTTCTTGTACCCCTCCTTCGCCCAATGGTCGGTGGAGCGGGCATGGGCGGCGAGCAGGACTGCGGTGAGTCCGCTCGCCCGTTCCGCCACACAGCTGTCGCTGAGGGATGCTGAACCGGCGGCGACAAGCGGGGGAATCAGCGAGATCAGGTACAGCTGTTCCGTTTCGACTGCAGGCAGGGACTGTTCGTAAGGGCCGTAGAGCTGAGGTCGTTCCCGTGTGCCGGTCTCCGGATCCCAGTCGCCCAGTCGACAGTCCTGCAGTCCCGCCTCCACCGCGTCGAGCGCCGCCTGGTGGCGGCACGGGCCCGGAGGTTGGCCGGTGTCGCATGGCGCGGCCCAGACGTGTTCGAGAGCCGTGGCGAACGCCATGCGCACCTCGTCGAAGTGGTGCGTGCTGCAGCGGGTGAGGGCGTCGATGACTGCCTGCCGGTCGAGGATGGCGTCGTCGGATGGCACGGCCAGGAGGGCTGCCAGGCCGGTCGCCGCGGACCTGTCGGCTCCCATCGAGTTGAAAGAGGACGAGACGTATTCGATACGGTGCGGTTCGGTGATCGCCTTGATGAGGACGGTCGTTGCCCACCGCAGGTCGTCGACTGGAACTTGGATCCGTCCGCGAGCCTGTGCGACGGAAGCGGTGGCGGCGACGGCGGCGATCGGGTCGAGCCGGTCGATGGGAAGATCGGGCGTGTCGTCGCCCAGGGACCGCGCCAGGGCGATGTCGACCAGAAGGGTGTCGGGAGGGGCGGTGCGACTATCGGATCCGGCGTAGGCGTTCTGCAGGCGCAGGGCCTGGCTGACACGGTCAAGCATCTCAAGCTCGGGCCGCATGTGAGTCGCCAGTGGCTCGGGATGCTGGTACTGCGCTGTCAGGTTGCCGGATCCGTCGGTCTCCAAATGGAAGTTCTCCGGCCTGAACGTCGCCGCCCATCCTTGTACCGAGGTGAGAAAGCGGTCAGTCTCCGCAGCATCCTGAGAGCCGGCGACCACTTCCTCTGCGCGGCGGACGAGTTCCTCCCCAGTGGCCGCGAGCTCGTCCAGTCGGCCCTGGTCCCCGGAGAGGAACGCGCGCATGGTGAGTTCGGCGGCGATGTCGCGCGGGCTGCTTCGGCGGCGGGACTGCCCGACGAGATCGGGCTCGTCCGGGCCTTGTACGTGCAGTACTCCTTCACCGTCGACTCGTGCGAACTCCAGCTGCCACACGTTCGGATCCCGCATCCAGGGAATCAGCAAGTCGCTGGCCTGTTCCAGATGGCGGGTCAGGAATCCGACGACCAGACCGGGCATGGCCAAGTTGTTGCAGTCGCGCAGCAGCAGGTCCACGACCCGGGCGGGGGGAATGCCGGCGATGGCCACGAGCTGGTCCGCCATGCGCTCGACCGCGAGCAGCGCGCTCACACACGGGTACGGGCCGACTGACGACCCCCGATACCAGGCCCATACCTGCCCGTCCCCGATGCAGTGCCGGACCACCCCCGCCAGTTCCAGCTCGACTCCGGTTGGTTCGTCAGCAGGTGCCCGGACATCGTCGCCGTGGTTCCCGACCTGGACGGTCGCCGCGTGGTCGAGCATCCGGTTGATCAGCGCCAGGGCAGGCACGGCGTGCTCCTTCAGCAGCGGCCAGAAGGGACCGCGATACCACCCGGTCAGCCGCTCGGCAAGGCCTCCGCGGGCGCGGTGATGTCGAATGCCGTCGTCGAACGGGTGCGAGCGGGACCAGTCGTATCTGGCCTTTTCAGGGTCGTGCTGTTCGATGTAGTAGGACTCGGCGAGGGCCAATAGCAGATCCGGCTGATGCCTGGCCATCTCCGTCGCGGCCCAGAAGCTCTCCACGGCGGGCTCGAGACGCGAACTGCGGTTGTTGGCGATTCCCCTGAGGAAGGCCTCGGTCCGGCCGTCGAGGTCGGGGCCGAGCATCGCCAGGGCTTCCACTGCGAATTCGTCCGAGTGCTCCGGATCGGATGCGAGCACGCGGTCCCGCAGCGACTGACGGATCGGGACTGGCCCGCGTGTCTCGGCTTTCACCAGGCCATACAGCCACGCCAGCACCAGTTCGCGGACGCTGTGACCCACCTCGTAGGTGGTTTGTGAGCCGCTGTCGGAGCCGGCGTCGTGCGGGTGGCAGAAGGCCAGCTCGACCAAGGGCGCGAGTACCAACGGGTCGCCGACGCCATGGGACGCGTAACGCTGCATGGCCAGCCGGATCACCGTGCGCAAGCCGGCTTGCTGGTCCGTCTGCAGCGCGGGCCACACGCGCCCGAGTACCGTTCCGGCGGCACCGAGGGTGAGCACCGCCTCCCACGGCACATCCGACCACCGCTCGCCGTGGTCGGCCGCGATCCCGTCGAAGACGGTGCGCAGGTGGGCGAGGGACCGTTCGCCGTCATCGGCGCCGAGTAGATGGGCCTGGCACGCGACGCGCGCGGCACGCAGCGCCCAGCGCGGCGCGTCGGCGGTCGAGAGGAGAGCGAAGCCGTCTGTGACGAGTAGCCGCACCACCGCCATGTCCCGCACGAGATCGCTGGCGAATCGGTCGGACGGACTCCAGGCGCTGGTCGGGCCGAGCGCCGCCAGCAGACCGTCGGAGCGCAGGGAGGGCAAGGCGGTCGGGTCCGGTGGCACGGCGGTCTCGCGGGGGAGTAGTTGGCGCCTGGCCAATGCCTGGAGAGACTGGTCGCGAGCGTCGGGGGAGGGGCCTCCCACCCTCATTACCTCTCCGCGGCGTACAAGGTTGCGCCAGACAGCGGCGAACAGGTCGGCCTCCGAAGCCGCCCCTTGGGGAGCCGCCACGCCTGGGCCCGCGCGCAACAGCATGTCCACCAGACCAGGCCTGCCCAGCAACCACCGCGTCCGCTGGTCACCGGCCCACTGCCCCAGCTGCGGAAAGACCTCGACGAGCCGCGTGATCTCGGCCGAAGTCAGCTGGGGGACCTCGTGCTCGCGGACGAGGTCCTCGCCGGTTCCGCCGTCCCGCGTCACGCTCTCCGCAGCCTGAACGAGCACCTCACGTGCGGCTCCCGAACCGTCGGCACGGGTGACCGCCACCACGCCGAGCCCTGCGGCCATGGCCGCCCGCGCGAGGTCCGAGAGCAGCTGGGCACGTCCTTCCAGCACCGACTCCGCGCCGTCGACGACCAGCAGACGCCCCGTACCCACCGCAGAGGCGCTCAGCACCGCGGCGAGGCGGGCGCCGAGCAGCGCCTCGAATTCCGCAAGCGTTGCGGGGATTTCCCGCAGGTTCAGCACGGTGACCGCGACTCCGTCGGCTCGCAGTCGCCCAGCGGTACGCAGGGCCAAGGCCGACTTGCCGGCGTCGGGTTCCCCGTGGACGATCAGCGCGGTCGCCCGCGAGGCGACCGCCCTCGCTTCGGAGGCCAGAGCATTTCCGGCTTCGGCGCGCTCCAGTTCGAGGTTCTCGCCGACACTGGTCAACCGGAACCGCACGAGGTTCTCGGCCGTTTCCGACAGGGCGTCGAGGGCACGCCAGGCTGGGGCGTAGGACGGGGAGCGGTGGACGACCGCAGTCCCGGAGAGCTGTCTCCGAAGCATGCTCTCGGTGACGGTGGCCGCTGTCGGGGCGTAGCTCCGAGACAGTTTGCCCAGAGCTTCGAACAGGGTGGCGGAGCCCTCCACGGAGGCATCGGGAACGACACTCCGCAGGCGGGCCACGGCCGCCGTACGGTCAGACTCGTCGGCCCCCTCCAGCCTCAGCTGCCACAGCCAGAGTACGTGCAGGACTCGCCAGGTCAGCTCGGCGGCAGGCCTTTCGGTGCTCACCTTCGAACTGGTGGCCGCCTGGGCGATCAACGCGTCCAGATGGCTCAGTCGGCTGCGAACCGCTTCGGTCGTGCGTCCAGGCTGCATCATCACCGCGCGGAACGACTCCTCGTCGGGCTGTCCCCGTGCGATCACGGCCAGTTCAAGCACCTGCCGTACGGCAGGACTGGTACTGGCCACGGCGAGCGCCAGCCGCCAACGCCCCGCGGCGGCCTCGGCCCAATGATCCGTGACGATCCGCAGGTAGGACACGAGCAGGTCCGCCGTGGAGACGTCGCTGGTCGTGAATACCGGGGCCCGGCGCACACCGATCGACAACCGCCGCTGCGTTCCGTCGGCCGTGTTTCCGACGACGATCAGGTCGTCCACGGGGCTGAAGCTGCTGTCCTGAAAGCGTACGGACACCGGCGTCACATCATCGCCCAGTGCCGGTACTGGATCGCCGAGGAGGAGGTGCGTCAGCAGGACGGCACCGAAGCCGTGTTCCAAGACCGTGCCACCGCCGCCGGTCGCGTACGGGCTGGCCACCTGCTCTGATGCGTTGCTCCCCACCATCTCCGCATCATAGGACGCACCACTGACAGCACAGGCGGGCACGACGCCGCGCGCGTCAGTGCAACGGCCCCTCTCAGGAGAGAGGGGCATGCGATGGAAGCGGCGAAGGACTGACCGGGCAGAGTTCCGCATCACAGCGAACGGCGCGTTCGCCGCGGCGATGCTGGCGCAAACAGACGAGTGGGCAGTGGTGGCTCAGCGCATCACTCTCCTCAAGAAGCACTTCAACAAGTCAGGTACGACGCTGAAGACCCTCATCTACGACCGTCTGCCGGATGCGGTCGACAGGCCCTGGCGGACGGAGATCTGACATGGCAGTCCACCTTCGCTTCCGATGCCTCACCGTCACCACCGCCGACGCCGAGAAGACCTACCGGTTCGACGGGCCGGCGACCGTCGTCAGCGGGCCCAGCGGCACCGGCAAGTCCGGCCTTCTGATGCTGGTCAAGCACGTGGTGGGTGGCAAAATCGTACTGACCCGTGCCGTCCGGGATCACGTCGTCTCTGCCCAGGCCGAGGTCGTCATCGGCGAGCAGCACGTGATCCTCAGGAGGACCGTGAACGATGCCCGATCCGGCCAGGTGGATGTCCTGGATCCCGGAACCCTTGCCACCCTCAACACCTACGCTGTGCAAGCGGACGGCGACGTGCCACCCCCCTGCGCTGTGGATCCAGTCCGCGACTATCGCCCCGGCGTCCTATCTGCCTGTCGTGGACAATGTCTCGTTCGAGAGCCTTCAAGCTGACGGCGTGGGGCATTGTGACCTGCATCAACGTCACGTACAGCCTCTCCCTGCTGGAGTTTGGCATCACGCACCCAGACGTCCGAGTGCCGTCGCTGCTGATCATTGACTCCCCACGAAAGGCGTCTGGGAGCAATCTGGACGATCAAGCACGTGGCCATCGGACCTACGAGCGCTTTCAAGTACTCGCCGAGGTCACGGCTCTCAGGCCCAGCTGATCACCGCCGACGACGACTCGGCGCCGATCCCCGGCGCAGCCTTCAGCAAGATCGAGCTCGACTATGACCACCCTCCCGTCCCAGGCGTGTCTCACCCGGGACCCGAGCACACCCACCGGGCCGAAGACGAGACCTGATCAGGTCGAAGCCATCGGGATGGATCCCTGTCGAGCCAGATGGTGAGAGAGTCAACCTCGCTCACCGCTGCGCCGAGCGGAAGGATAGTGCTGTCCGTGGGCAGAGCCCACCGGCAGTTCGCACAGAGCCGCTGCACGGCTTCGCCGAACGGGATGTCCATCTGGTTCACCGAAGTGAACGACCACAGTGCGTGGCACTTGGGCTTCCGTGGAGCTTGCCCTTGCCCTTGCCCTTGCCTGTTGCCGATGCTTGACAGGTGATGAGGATGTACCGGGTCGGCCCCAGGGGATCTCGGGCCTGAAGATCGAACCGAGCATGACGTGGCGAAACTCGTCGCGCGTCGGGGGCATGTTGGCAGGCCATGCGTAGGCGCTGATAGCCGTCGGGAAATTGGTCTGCAGCCGCAGGGGCACGTCTTTGGGAGTGGCGGCGACGGAGGCCCGCAGGCTACGGACGAGAGGTTACTCGTCGGACATGGCGACAGCCTAGAAAGCGGTGCCGCTCTCCTTCACCGAATCGAGCTGCGGTTTGTGGTGCGGGGCGGCAGTCGGCCACGGCACACTGGCCGGAGTGATCCTGAGTCTAGGCGGGTCAAGTCGCACTGGAGGAACGGTTGGCAGCGGTGGTGCTGGTACACGGAATCTGGAACAGGCAGCGCGGCGTGACGCCCGCGGAGGCGGCACTGGGCTTGGCCGACACCGCCAGATCCCGACTGGAGCAGGGGCTCTCCGCCGCAGGTCTGTCGCACGTGCCCGTACCGGCCATGGCCATGGCCTACTACGCGCATCTGCTGGCCGACGACTTCGCCGAAGCGCAGGCGGGAGACGGCGGCGACGGATTGGCGAGCCTGTCGCCCGCCCAGTTGGCGCAGGCCTGGGAGTGGCTGGTGGCGGCAGGCGTGCCGGAGATGAAGGAGGCACAGGCCACGTACCTGATGCCGGTGAGGCAGGGTCTTGGCTGGCTCGTCCAGCACCATGCCGGACAAGGGGTGAGCTCTCGGGTTCGGCAGCAACTGACTGAACGCCTCTCCCGGATGGTCGTAGCCCTGGTCCAGGACCTCGATGCGTATGCGTCACGTCCGGGACGCAGGCGAGCGGTGTGCGAAGCCGTGGCGCACGTCATTCGCAAAGAGCAACCCCGAGTGCTCATAGCTCATTCGCTGGGCTCAGTGGTCGCCTACGAGACGCTGCACGCCCATCCGGATCTGGAGGTGGAGGTCCTGGTGACCGTAGGCTCCCCGTTGGGCCTGCCTGCAGTGATGCGTCGGTTGGAACCGGAGCCACGTGAGGGCCGGGGGACGCGGCCCAAGCGGATCCGGCGGTGGATGAACATCGCTGACCACGGCGACTTCGTCGCCATTCCGCCCAAACTGGGAAATGCGTTCCCCGTTGATGTCCACGAGACCGTGGACATCGGCCTGCTCGATCCGCACACGTTGGGCAGCTATCTGGCCAATGGAGTGCTCGCCGCAGGCATCGCCCCCTACGTTGCTCTCTGACAGGTCGGCCTCAGGCGGGTCGTCCATGCCGCGGTGCCGCCCGCTCGTCGGCGCCGCGACACGGCGGACAAGTGCGCGGGAGTGACGATGACAGGACAATCCCTGGTCGTGGGCGCCGGTGGTTTTCCGGCCCGGGTCGTGTCCGAGGAGGAACAGGCCTTCGGAAGGCCCCTGTTCGCGCCCCTGCCGAGCGTGGCAGAAGCGGTTACGGAGCTGGCACATGCCCTGGCGAGAGTGGGCATGGCAGCCGTCCCTCCCCTTCTGGACCCGGATCGCCACGAGATGCTCACATGTTGGAAGCGCACCCAGGAGGAGGCCGCGGACCAGCCGCTGGTGGTCCATTTCTGCGGCCACGGGACGGTGGGCGCAGACGGCGGACTGTATCTGGCGGTTCGGGACAGCGAAGGCACGCTCGACCGGGTGCGAGCCACCAGCATCGAGGTCGACGCCCTGCTGAGGGATGTGGAGGGTGGGTCGGGCGGACCGGTGCTGTTTCTGCTGGACGTGTGCGGCGGTGGGCGCGCGGTGACGTCCCAGTTGGCGCACCAGTTGTCCGGACGGTGCCGACGGGCCTGGCTGATCGCGGCGTGCGCCGATGACGAGGTCACGCACGAAGCCAGGTTCACCAAGGCCACCACGACGGTGCTCGACCGGCTGGCTCGGGGATGGCTCGACCTGTCACCAGCGCTGGAATACGTACCGGTCGACGCCCTTGCCGCGGAAATCGACCGCGAACTGGCCTGCGCCGACCGGCGGGCCGGCCGCGTCGGACAATCCGTGGTGCGCACTCCGCAGCAGAAGGCCGCCTCGGACGCACCGTCCTTCTTCAGGAATCCGGTGTACGGAAATGACGCGACGAGTCGGTTCCTAGCCCGTACCGACGCCGCGCTGCGGCAGTTCGCCATTGAGAGCGACCCGGGGCTGGACCTCGTGCACTTCGCCACCCGTGCGGCCGGAAGCAGCCACGCGGACACCAGCTTGTTCAGCGGTCGCACCGCACAGTTGCAGCGCATCGCGGAATGGCTCGACGACAGAAACCGGAGTCAGGAGCGGCTTCTGGCGATCACCGGCGGACCGGGCTCGGGCAAATCCGCCTTACTGGGGGTGACGGTGTGCGTCACCCATCCAGTGTTCGCTCCGCTCAAGCGCCGCACCATCAGCCGTGTTCGAGGCTTTCGCCCCACCGTCCGGGCGAAGATACTGGCCGTGCACGCCCGACAACTCACGACCCGGCAGATCATCACCTCCTTGCAGCACCAGCTCACGGACCAGATCACCGAAGCCGCAGGCAGAACCGCCTCGCAACGGCCGCAACCGACGGATCCGTCACCCTCCGGTCCGTACCCGCAGGACATTTCTGCGGATTTCGGTCGGCTGACGGACTCTATGCGGAACGCGGGACCCGTCGTGGTCATTCTCGACGCGCTCGATGAGGCGGTCGACCCTGCGGAGATCCTGAAGGAAGTCCTGCTGCCGCTGTCCGGGCACGGCGAGGAGGATCCCGTACCCGACTGCCGGGTCATGATCGGAACTCGGCTGTGGCAGGACACTCTGCCTTCGTTGCACGGCATTACCGCCGCCAGGCCGGCCACGCACCTGGACCTCGACACACGACATCGCAAGGACCTGACGGAAGACCTGGCACGCGACCTCGCCGAGTACCTGAGCGACTTCATGTACCCGCACTACCCGCAAGGCACCACGGACACCATCGCTCACAGACTCGCCCACTCCACCGAGCACGGAGCCTTTCTGATCGCGGCCCTCTACGCCGACCACCTGCTCAGCGAACGTGCCGCAGGGCGCCACATCCCCGACCAGCAGATCGCCACCGATCTGCCCTGCAGCATCACGGAAATGTTCGACCTGCACACGGCCACTCTCGCCGGTGCCGATCCATGGATCCGACCCGTGCTCGCCGCCCTGGGACAGGCCCGGGGCCAAGGGATGCCTCTTGACCTCATCCACGCAGTGGCCCTCGCCCATGCTCCGCCGGAACTGCGCGAACGGCCCCTGCCCTTGACCCTGCAAGACACCCGTGATGCGCTCACCACCGCCACGTTCTATCTGCGCACCTCGTTGGACGACGACCAGCGCGTTCTCTACCGCTACTTCCATCAAGCACTGGTCGAGCACACGGCCTCCTCCACCGATCCCGCAACCACCCTCGAGGCTCTCCTCGACACCGTTCCTCTGGCCGAGGCGCAGGGCACCCGCCGCTGGGACCTCTCGCACCTCTACCTGCGTCGTCACGCTGCCGCCCATGCAGCGGCTGCCGGGCCCGGGGCGCTCGATCCGCTTCTCGAGGACCACCTCTTCCTTCTGTACGCCGACCCCGACCACCTCAACGCGAACCTCCGCCATGCCGACGGTCCCCGAGCTGTCCGCCGGAGCCGCATGTACCGCACCACCGTCGCCCACCACTCCCACCGCCACAGCTTGACCGCCCGTCGCAGCTTCCTCGCCCTCGACGCGGCGGTGTGGCACGACCCCCTATTGGCCCGCACCCTCGCCACCACCCCGCTCGACCACCAGACCACTCCGGTCACTCCCCAATGGGCCACCCGGCTCAGTGCGTCCGTCGATTCCACGCCGGGTGGGCGGCGGCAGGCGAAGCCCGTGCTCGCGGTCACCACGACGTCCCTGCCGGACGGTCGCGCCTTGGTCCTTTCCAGCCGCTCCGGCGAAGGGGCGACCGTATGGGACATGGGGTCCGGCAGACGTCTCAGGCACCTGGCGAGTCCAGCCGGCGAAGTGACCGCACTGGCCGCGGCGTTTCTTCCCGACGGACGGAGCATCTGCGTCACCGGCGACGTCGGTGGCCACCTGATCATGTGGGACCTAGCCTCCGGCAAACGCCTGCGAACCTACGAAGGACATGCGGGCCGCGTGTCCGCCATCGCCCTCGGGAGCCTGGCAGGCAGGCCGGTCGCCGTCACGGGAAGCCACCGCAGCGGACGCACGGTCGTATGGGACTTGAGCACCGGCGAACGCCTCCGTGTGGTGAACGTCCACCGCAGTTGGGTTTCCTCCATGGCCCTCGGCGAAGTCGACGGACGGAGCATCGCGGTCACGAGCGGAGGCCACCGTGGTGGTGCGGTCGTGTGGGACGTGACGTCCGGAGAGCGCTTGCACGTGCTCGGCGAACGAGACGAGCAAATGTGGGGAGTTGCCGTCGGCGAGCTCGCGGGGAGGCCGATCGCGGTGACGGGCAGTAGCGGATCCGGGCGGGTGGTCCTGTGGGATCTCTCGTCCGGAGCACGGATCCGCAACCTCACCGGACTCGGCCATGAGGTCTCCGCCGTAGCCATCAGCAAGCTCGGCGGGCGGGACATCGCGGTCTTCGACGGTGGCAACGGACAAGCGGCCGTGTGGGACCTGGCATCGGGTCAGGCGAATCGTATACTCGCCGGTCGGGGCCAGAGGCTCTCCGCAGTGGCAGTGGCCCACCGGCCCGGCGAGGGATGTGTCGCCGTTACCGGTGGCAGCGCCGGCGAACTGTTCCTGTGGGACGTGGGAACCGCTGGACAGATCGGCGCCTTCGTCGACGAATACGACGGGATATCCGACGTCGCCGTCTACGGCAACGGCCCGCACGAGGCAGTCGTGACAGGGCGGCACAACGGCCGGGTCGAGGTGTGGAACCTGGCAACCGGACAGCCCTCGAGCGCATTCCCCTCGGGTGTCAGCTCGGTCTCCTCGCTCGCCGTCGCGCCTGTCCCGGAACCACAACACTCCGCCTTCATCGGTGGCAACGATGGACGCGTGATCGTGTGGGACACGGAGGGAGACCGTCCGTTGCACCGCCTCGCCGGCCACGTCGGCGGTGTGTCAGCGGCCACCGGGGGAAGGGTGAACGGTCGGGGCATCGTCGTAACCGGTGGCGCCGACGGACGAATCGTCGTCTGGGATCCGGCGTCGGGCGACTACGTCCCTCCGATCTTCGGGAACCACGTCGGCGGTGTGTCGGCACTGGCGACAGCAACCCTTGCCGACGGAAGGGACCTCGCCGTCACGGGAGGCCCCGATGGCCAGTTGATCATCTGGGACCTCGACACGCATCAACCAACCAGGTCGCTCGTTGGACATCTCGACGGCGTGTCCGCGCTCGCCACGGCGTCCCTTCCCGACGGCCGCAGCATCGCGGTCGCCGGTGACTGGTCCGGACGCGTGATCATGTGGGACCTGGCCTCCGGCCGGCGCTTGCGGTCTGTCCCCGGCGACGTCGGCTGGGTGTCCGGGATCGCCGTGGGGAGGCTCGGTGATCGCCCCGTCGCCATCATCAGCAGCGGCACACGCATCAGGTTCTGGGACCTGCTCTCCGGCGAACTGCCGTGGCAGCCACTGCAACTGCCCACGTTCATCGACGCCGTGGCGGCGACGAGCGTCGGCTTCGTCCTCGTGCACGGCCCTGACCTCGCCTGCTTCGGGTGGAACGTCCAAGCCGACAGCGGTCGTGCAGAAGGCACCTGACGGGCTGGTGCTCGGATTTACCGCGCAGGACACCCCCGGCTCAAGCCGCTGTCCGCGGCAATCGGCTGCGCCATTGCCAGCGTCGACCACCGGCTGGCCCCGGAAACCCCCGCGCCCGGCGCCGCCGAGGACGGATACACCGCCTACCGGTGGATCAGCGACACGCCACCGGTCTCGGCCTCGACCTCACCCGGATCGGCCTGGCCGGCCAGAGCGGTGGCGGAGGCGCTGCCGCCGCCACCGCCCATCTGATCCGTGACCGCGGCGCAGCGACCACCGACTCCAGCCGCTCGATCACCGACATCGGCACCTGGGACCGCCCGCGGGACGAGGTGCCCGCCTACTCCGCGGCCTCGGGGCCGGTGGCGGCCACGGTCGCCTCGCACATGGGCAAGACCCTGACCGCGATGAACGACCACACGGCGGCCGAACGGCACTACCGGCGGGCCCTGGCGGGCCGCACTCCGGGCACCTACCAGCTCAAGCACGGGCTGACCATGGCCAACCTGGGACGATCGGTGGCCGGGCAGCACCGGCACGAGGAAGCCGTGGGCCTGTGGGCGAAGTCCCTGGACTTCATGGGGGGCGTGGTCTCCGACCGCAACCGGCAGGCGGTCAGGGAGATCCAGGCGGCGGCGGCCCGGTACCGCCGCCGCGGTGTGACCGGCGCGGCGAGCCTGAACCAGCGCGCCACCGAACTGCTCAACAACCAGGCGTGAAAGGAACGAACACCAGAATGCCGAAGATCGGGGTTGTGGTCCTGACCATGGGCGACCGGCCCGCAGAACTGGGGTCCCTGCTGGCCTCGGTGGCCGCCCAGGAAGGCGATCCGGCGACCGTCGTGGTCCTCGGCCAAGGCGTGAAGCTCCCGCCCCTCCCGGACGGCGTGGACGGCGTGGAGTTGCCGGAGAATCTGGGCATCCCCGGCGGCCGGAACGCCGGCGTGCAGTGGCTGCGCGAGCGGGGTGGCGTGGACGTCGTCGTGGTCCTGGACGACGACGGCCTGCTGCCCCGCACCGACACCTTCCGCCTGGTCCGGGAAGCGTTCGCTGCAAGGCCCCGCCTCGGGGTCGCGGGCTTCCGGATCGCGGACGAGACCGGGGCAAGTCAGCGCCGGCACGTCCCCCGTCTGGGTGGCAAGAACCCGATGGTGTCCGGGCCCGTGACGACGTTCCTCGGCGGCGGCCACGCCATCCGCATGACCGTGATCGATCAGGTGGGCGACTTCCCCACCAAGTTCTTCTACGCCCACGAGGAGACAGATTTCGCCTGGCGGGCCCTGGACGCCGGCTGGGAGATCGACTACCGGGCGGACATGGTGCTTCAGCACCCCCGGACCGAGGCGTCCCGGCACGCGGTCTACTACCGCAACACCGGCCGGAACCGGGTCTGGCTGGCCAAGCGGCACCTGCCCGCCGTCCTGGTCCCGGTCTACCTCGGCACGTGGGCCGCGTACACGATCGCGCAGCGGCCCCCGTTGTCCGGCCTGGGCGCCTGGTGGGCTGGCTTCTTCGAGGGCGTACGGGTGCCGTGCCCACCGCGGCGGCCCATGCAGTGGCGGACCGTGTGGCGGATGACCAGGTTGGGCAGGCCCCCGGTCATCTGACTCCCGCCAATGGCTGCACAACGGGTTCCCAATACCGCCCCAGGGGGCTGTCTCTCGGGGTGCCTAAGTGTCAGCTCTCCACGCCGTCAGGATATCCAGACAAACCAAAGAGCGTTGCTTGCTGCCTGGGCGGCTCTCCGCGATCCGGAACCATTCCAGCCGAGCCCTCGAATGGAATTCTCTGCAATCGCTGAAGAGGTGCCACTGCTTGGGGGCCAGTAATGCTCTCAAGGCACCTAAGCGCGACTAGCAGCAAACCCTTGTGCTCGGTTGTGAAGAGATGTGCGAACGCCCTTTCCTTCCAGGCGGAGTCCCCAAGTAGCGCGTCAAAGCAGGCCAGTTCCGCCGTCTGCAAGAGATTCCGGGAGACTTGCGGGTTTGCCCGCAGCCGTTCCACTAGATCAATGTAGTCGCTGGCGAACGGCGGCGGGGTTGCCACTGCGTCCCTAAGCGATGAGTAGTTGATTCGAACAGGATCGGCGCCTGCGTCTACATAGGCCTTGTGGGTTCGCTCCTGAATGTGACGGAAGTACGCATCCGCCCTCTCCAGCACGGGGAGTACGAAGTTGTCATCTGGATCGCCCACGGTCAGGGCACTGATGAGGCGTCGACGCAGCACGCGCTCAGGGACATGGTCTAGGCGGCCAGCGTCCTGCAAGGCCGCCAGAAGCACCGCGATCAGACTGTGGCTCGCCAACACCTGGGCAGCTGGCTCAGGAAGGACTCCCTGCCGTTCGACGGCGGCGCCCATCGCCTGAACTGCACGCAAAAGCTCAGGGGAATCCGCAAGCAAAGCATCCCCACGCAAGAAGCGTGCTAGACCTGCCGGTATTTCAGGCAACCCCTTGAGTTGCGTATCAGTCCGGGCTTCGGCTGCGGCACAAGCCGGGCCGTCCAGATGGGCGAATCTCTGGGGCAGCCAAGCGTGAGCTTTCTCCCTCTGGCCCACGGCCGCTTCGTCCATTGCAACGATGTTCAGCTTGCGCGCCAACGCCTGCCCACGCGGACTCACCGTCTGACGAACCAGAGCGACACGGTCAAGTTCGAGCAACTGACGAAACCCGGCGAGCCATAGAATCGTGCTCGGCTCGCCCTGAGACTTGCCAATTTTACACTCCATACTGGAGCGTGAAATTCGGAGCCGAGAGTCAATGTCGATCGATAGAACATCAATATCAGTGAGCGTTGCCTGGCCCGCCTCACCATCGTCCGCGGGCACAGGAACACGCAGCCGCACGTGAGCCCCTTCGGCAAATTCCAGTCGGGCGACTCGCCGCTCCAACTGACCTCCTGGCGTATCTGCCGGCTTCGTACCAGCCTGCGTCCGCCCCGATGGAGACCGACGCGCCCTACGATCCGGTCGGGCTTGGCTCCCCCTGTCGGGCCGGGGGGCAGCCTGCCGCGAGACCTCCGCCCCTTCACCAGTCACTTCCGACCACCCATCATGCGGTTCACCGAGGCATCGCGAAGGGCCGCGATGAGCCGCGCTTCTTCGACCTTGTCGATGTCGCTAGTCAGCGCCAGGCGGGCCCGTTCCTGTTCCACGTGGATGTAGGAGCGCTGCGCTCGAAGAGCTGCGATATCGCCCTTCTCGGTGCCACTGCCCTCACGGGCGTCGAGCATCGTAAGGGCATCCTGCGCGACCTCCGGCTGCAGCAGCTGCAACCGGTACCGATCCGCACCCATCCCCGCAACTACCTTTACGACGCCCGCCTTTTCAAGCATCAGATAGTCAGTCCCGATAGGCGAAGCGTTGCCGGCCACCCCGCGGTTGACCAACGCGCGCAGGAATATCTCAGGCGTGTCCAACTTGAACTTCGCAAATGTCGCAGCGTAGATCATCGATCCCACAAGCTGCCGCACATGCCCGGAGGCGTCACCTGCCGTTCCACCAAACGGATCCCGCCGGAGGTGTGGAGTGAACAGAAAGCCCCGTTCGACACCTTCGGCGGTCTGGATGACCGACCGCTGCACCAAGTTCTGCGATACGGCGAAGTCAACCCACTTGCGCTCGGTGGACTTTACGTGCGCGTCAGGCAGTCCCGGGTTGAGCGCCACCTCCTGGAGCAACGCGCCCACCTCCGTGGTGGCCCGCGCGTCAGCTGCCTTCAGAGCCGCCTTCGCCAGCGCTTCATCCCCCTGAGTCCAGACGTTCGGGTTGTAGAGAACCGATCGGCCGTCCTCGGAGTCGACACGCCGAATCAGCCCCGTCCCTGTCAGGTGCCGAAGCGCGTCCTCTGCAGCCTGATCATGGCCCTTGACGCCCTCAGCCACTGCGGCGATCTGCAGCGCGTCCTCCACGAGGAGTGGCTGCAATACGGTCGCCCCAAGGAGGGCAAGAGCCGCCCGTTCCACAGGTCCGACCATGAGGATGTTGAGCACCTTCGGCGCGGCCATGATGAGGTCCCCGCGGGCGGGGATGCGTTCCGTGATGGAGACGAACTGGCCGGCCTTGTCGCGGACTACGGAAACCCAGCTCAAGACTTCCATCGTCTCGATCACGTCCTTCAGGCTGCGCGGCCCAAGGCCAACGTCGAGCCCAATGGCGCGTACCCTGGCGGCGCTGCTCGTGGTGCTCCCGTGCAGACGAAACGCAACGTCGAAGATCCATCCCGCGAACTCCAACTGCTCAAGGGCTGCACGTTCAGAACCCATCGCGTACGCACGCAGATGCCGCGAGAGCCCCAGAGCGAACTCAGCATCCGTCAAAACAGCCAAAACTCCCCCACTTCGAGCATAAGACGCAGAGTGCTCACGCACAGCGGGCGGAGCCACCGATTCAGGCTACCCGGCGCCGTAGGCGGCCCGTTGGCTATTTCTGCAGCCTGGGTACTCGACCTGGGGATCCCAGGCGCGCCGCCGATCAGACCTTGCAGCTGCCCCGCACAGCCGCCCGCCGGTACCACCTTGCCCGACCCGGTCAAACAGAAGTGCCGCTACATACCTAACTTGCCATAACAGCAGACAAGTTCTGACCCGCCGAATCGACTTGACAACCCTATGGCGATCGCGCCGGGCCGACGACGCCCATCAAGTACTCCTTACCGGGTACGAGCCTCTGGGCGGGGGAAGTAGCTCAAGGCGGAACTCGGCGGCCACACTATTCACCACGTCATCTGGGATCGGCCCTTTCCCATCGACGATCAGACGTATGTCCTCGTAGTCGCCGCCAGCATCAGCGAAGAGGGCGAAATTCGTTCGGCCTGAGCGGTCACGCACACTCGTCCAGTGCACTCCGTCGAGCCCGTAGGAACGGGCTACTTGAGCGAATGCGTGGCTGAGTGGGTAGTTCTTGTCCACTTCGAGGGCCAGAGCATCACCGATGCCCATGACGTTCAGGTTGGCATTATCGGTCAGGTCCGCCAACTGGTGGAGATCGATAACGCGCATGTACACGTGGGACATCTGCGCGACCGTGCCCAACGGGATGCCTGCATCCCAAAATCGGCGGAAGACCTCGATAAATGCGCCCTCTCGTGAGGAGGCTGCGTAACAAGTGCCGCTGCCGGGGGTGTCGAAGCGGCACACAGGGTCGCCGTCGCAGTACCAGGCCGGCTTGCCTGGTCGGCCTTTGTACATGCGGGGATAGATGCGGTGCACCCTGGTGGTGTTCTTGAGTGGAAAGGGCACCAGGTCTCTGGGAGGGCTAGTCATTGTGTCAACCCCGCTACTGCACATCTCGCGGACCAAATCAGCTTCTCCGTGTACGCCTCCTCCTCCACCGCAGCGCGCGGCTCCCTCCCGTTGAGCTCGGGCTGTCCGGTTGCAGCCCAGAGGACCACTAGTTCGGGAGCGAACGCTTCGCCAAGCTCCTCAACGAACACGTTCAAGACTTCGGTGACGACTCCAGTGGGTTCTTTGTCGGGCTGACCGGGCAGGAACTGCCACAAGGGCAGGAAAGTCTCGTGCCGACCGTGAAGACCGACGAGTCGGCCATTCTGAACCTTTTCAATCACGAACTGAACGGGCACGTCGAGCTCGGATGCCAGGGCGCTGGCGGTTGTACTGGCCCCAAGCGCGAGGTGCCAGGAAAGGTTGCTCGTAGCGAGGGCAGCAGCGTCTTGGGCGATCTGAGCGACGGCGCTCGCATCGGCATCCTTGCGGTGCGCCTTCAGGTACTGCATGGTGTCAAATCGCCTCTGGATCGCCTCAGTGAAGGCAGTCACCAGACCCTCTTCGCTGTCCATATCTCCACCGTACGCCGCGCTGGTCAAGGACACCGTTCGGGCCAGACTGCCCACCCTCCCGTCCTCTACTTGCCCGGCGGGCAGTAAAATCGTGGGGTTGCGCCAGCTCCGTTGAGTCACCCGTAGGGGGGACACTTCCCGCCCACGGTAAGCCACCACAGCAGGCCGGTGACAGCGTCCCGCACTGCATCCTCGTCGTCCGCGTAGACACAGTCGCGCAGCCGATGCTGGTCCGGTCGGGCATGTGGGCCGGAGCCACTTCGAGGACAAGCTTGCCGGCCTCCCAGCGCGCCGTGCGCAGATTGTGAGCCAGGCGCCGTCCCTCGCCGACCTGGTCGGCTGGCAGCGGGCTGCCCGGGGCGACGTCGGCCCCGGCGAAGTAGGCGTTCAAGGGTCCCGGGTCGCCTTCGGCGGCATAGCGGCTACACGCGAGGTCGTGGGCGAGCAGGGCCCGAGCGGCCTCAGCATCGGTGAGGTGGGCGGGTGCCGTGCCGAGGACGACCGTGCCGAACGAATACTCGAACCGCTTCTTGCGCTGCTCCACTCGATGGGTGCCGGAGGCGATCTGGCGGAGCGGCGGGGTCGTGATTCAACGAGCGCCGACGCCGCCCGGAACGACCGCTCCCTTCCGAGGCAAGCAACTTGCCTTACGTACCAGAAGAGGTGAATCGACCTCTGACCTGCACAGGTCTGGGCCTGACCCTAGATAGCGATCGCCGCTGGCCTCCAGCTCGGCCCCCACGCAGCCGCACCCGGCAGCGGCGGCGTCACGGTCGCGGCGCTGACCGTCACAGCCGAACGGGAGTCCCGAAAGCGTTTCGGTCGAAACACCTTCCCGGGCCATGACAAGTCGCACTTGCCTTACTTGCCTGATGCCGCCTCGTGCCGTCTGACCTGGACGAAGTACCTTCGCCCCCTAGATAACGATCGGTGTGGGGGAGGAGACCTTCTACTTCCACGGCTGTGAAGGTGTCCCGTCTGGGTCCAACCCATACGGCCACCGATCCTCCACCTTCATACCGCCGAGCACCCGCATTGCTGGGTGGAGTGGCGCGTTGGCATGGCCGATGTCGACCAGCCGCCGGTAGAGGGCTTCGGCAGCGTCACTGTCACCGGCCTTCTCCCGTGTCCTTGCGAGCCGGATGAGGGTGGCGGGGCTGGTGGCGCTGGCGGCCTGCTGGTAGAGGGTTTCGGCGGCGTCGGGGTCCCCGGCTTCCTCCCGCAACCTTGCGAGGGGGAACAGGGCATAGGTGTATCCAGCGTCGATGGCCTGCTGGTAGAGGGTTTCGGCGGCGTCGGGGTTCCCGGCTGCCTCCCGCAACCTTGCTAGCTGGACCAACGAGGGGGCGTGGCCGCTCTCGGCGGCCTGCTGGTAGAAGAATTCAGCGGCGTCGAGGTTCCCAGTCCTCTCCCGCATTCCTGCGAGGACGACCAGGGCGTAGTTTTCGCCGGTGGCTGCCAGCTGCAGGTAGATGCCCTCGGCGCCGTCAAGGTCACCCGCCTCCTCCTGCATTCCAGCGAGGACGAACAGTGCCTTGGTGTGGCCGCTGTCGGACAATTGTTTGTAGAGGGTTTCGGTGGGGTTGGGGTCGCCGGCCTGCTCCCGCAGCCTTGCGAGCTGGACTAGGGAGGGGGTGTGGCCGGTGCTGGCTGCTTGCCGGTAGATGGCTTCGGCGGCTTCAAGGTCCCCCGCGTTCTCCCGCAACACTGCTAGTGGGAACAAGGCGTAGGTGTATCCGGTGTCGGCCAGCTGCTGGTAGAGGGCCTCGGCTGGCCCAAGGTCCCCCGCCTCCCGCCAAGACTCTGCGAGGAGGAACCGTGCGTGATATTCGCCGGTGCTGGCCAGCTGGTGGTAGATGGCCTCGGCGGCTTCAAAGTCACCCGCGTTTTCGCGCAACCTTGCGAGTGGGGTCAGGGCCTTGGTGTATCCAGTGTCGGCCAGTTGCTGGTAGATGGCCTCGGCTGCGTCAAAGTCACCCTCCTCCTGCCGCCGTTCTGCCAGGCGAAGGACGGCGTCGCTGCGGCCGGTCTCGGCACCCTTGTTGCGGAGGTGGTGCTCCCACTGAAGACGGTGTCGGGTCAAGGCAGCGTCGGCGAGGTTACTGAGGTCGTCAGGGTGGGTGAGATGGGTGTGAGCAGCGTGCCAGAACGAGGCGGGAGGGCACACAGCGATGCGAGTGGTGCGGCTGTGCTGTTCGAGGTAATCGGACAGCCGGAACACCGGCCCTGCTGACATTGGTGGTGCCGATGGAGCTGGGCCGCCGGGAGGTTTGCGCGTGGGGCGGGCTGCAGCGCGGCGAAGGGGGGCCTGCTTGCCATGTACGGGGCGAGCCAGTTCGGCGAACGCGGCTTCGACCCAGTCGTCGCCGAGCTCCGCGTAGTCGCTGTCGCTGAGGTAGTCGGTCGCGGCGTCAACAAGGAAGGTCTGCGGCAGGTGCAGTCCGACGCCGAGACGTCGTGCGTCCATCGCCGCCTCCAGTACCGCCTTGGCGGCTGGCGTGCTGTGTTCGAAGCGGCGTAGCAGCTCGGGGGCGCCAGCTAGGTCCTGCGTCACCTGTCCGTGGTCGCCTGCCCTGGTGAGGGCGTCGGCCAGCAACTGGTCTCCTTCTTTCGCGAGAGCTGCCGCGGCATGGAGCGCATCTGCATCGAAGCTGCCGGGGACAGAGAAAGTACGCCCGGCCAAGAGCTCCCGCACCCGGCTGTGCGGGTCCGGCTGGCCGGGGGCGGGTAGGGCCGCGTACCGGCGTTCGTATTCGGGCCACAGGGTGCCCAAGACCAGGACCGGCGCGCGGCCGGGATGGGTGAGCAGGGCATGCACAGCGGCTGCAACACGCTCGCCTGCCAGGGAGTCGCCAAAGTAGTGCTGTGCCTCGTTCAGCCATACGACGGTGCGCGGCTGGACGCGTTTGAGATCCTCGAGCGCGGCTTCGGCGCGGGTCGGGTCGAATGGGTGCCACAGCCGCCACCCGTCGTTCGCAAGCGGTTGGACCGCTTCCCAGCACGCCCTGGTCTTCCCGGTCGAGGATGTTCCGACCAGGACGACCATCCGGCTCTGCCCCTGCGCTGCATCCCGAACCGCCTGGGCCAGCACGCGGTCGTGGCTCCGGTGCACGTATCCGGGTAGACACGCCGCCACAGCATCGGGTCCCTGCCGTGAGGATGTGGGTCCGGCCGGGTGGACCTCAAGGGCATGGGGGCCCCACTCGGAAATCGGCAGGCCCGGTCCCGGTTCAGCACCGGGTACGGCCTCGGGGGCTGGCTCCGCAACGAGAAATGGTGCGGCAGTCGCGCGTCGCCGCAGCTCCAGCAACTCCTTCTCCTGCAGGCCCAGCACCCGGGCCAGCGTCGCCACCGTGGTAGCCGAAGGAGGGGGCGCATCCTCCTGGAACGCCAGCTGCACGGTGGTGCGACCCAGACCCGTTCGCGTGGCGAGCTGGGTCTTGCTCAGCCTCTTGTGGGCCAGCGCGTCGGACAGCATGCTCCTCAGCTCGGCAAGCGCCTCGTCGGCCCCAGCCTGCCACGCCGCGGTCAGCTCTTCGTGCATACGTTCATCCCCCTGGCCTTGCGTTAGCGTGTGTTCATCTTCGTCCGGACCGCAACATGGCGCAGAGCAGTTCTGCGACATTCGACACGCCAACAGTTCCGAAGCGGGGCCGCTTCCGTGTGCTGTTCGCGTGTCGCGCACGCAGTCCTTGCGTCGAACGCCAGCCCCTCGCACGGTCAGGTTTGATCATTGTCGTGGAGCAGGTGGCGACGCTCGGGCCCTGCCTAGTCCGGGCACCGTTCGACGGGGCCGTGCGGGACCTGCGCGGGCCGATCGCCTCACGCGCGAGAGCCCCCGGACTGCTCGTACGGTCCGCTACCGGCTCCGCACGAGCAGCCGGGCCGGGCCCGGGGTTCCACACGGCGCGGTGGGGCGCAACGCCTGGTGTCGTCGCTCACCGCTCCTCATCGGGGCCGGTCCGCTGCGGTGCCGCGTGGTTCACGTGAGGACGGGGGTGAGTGTTTGGGCAACGACTGCGGCGAGTGTGAGGACGGCGGCAAAGGTGGCGCCTGCGCGCATGAGAGTGGCGGGATAGGTGGCGCCGTCGAGACGGGCAAGCACGCCCGCTGCCACTGCGGCAAGTAGCGCGAACACGACAACAAGAGCGATGGCGAGAAGAATGAGGGCGAGGTGAGTCACGATAACCTCCCGGTTGAGATCGGGTGTTGACGTGATCGAGCGTCCTGGAAGCGGTGTTCGCCGTGGTTCGGCAGGACAAAGGCGAACACCGATGAACACCGACTTGGGGGTCATGTGGTTGAGGAAGACGCCGACGGTGCGGCTCTATCGGAGCTGCGCGGGCGGTTGCGTGACGGGCGGGTTCTCGCCCGGCTGAACATGACCCAGCTTGCGGTCCGGGCAGGGTTGGGCCGCACTACGGTTCAGGCGGCCTTCCAAGCCGGCGGGCCCGTTCCGTCGGCGGATACGGTCGCGGCTCTGGCCCGCGCGCTGCGCCAGCCGGTGGAGGAGTTGCTGGCGCTGCAGCGGGCTGCATCCGGGGAAGCCACCTCAGCAGCGGCGCCGGAGGTCGGCCTGGGCAGGCCGATTGCGGAGTGGGACCCGCACGATCTGGAGGTGCATCCCGCCGGAACCGCTGCCGTCTCCAGCTCCACCACGTCGGGGCGGGTGCTCTCCGGTTACGTGCCCCGTGCCCACGACCGGGCCCTCGCCGATGCCGTCAGGGACACCGTGGCGGGTCGGAGCCGGATATTGGTGCTGGTCGGCTCGTCCTCGACCGGTAAGACCAGGGCGTGCTGGGAGGCCGTCCAGCCGCTCGCGGATCAAGGGTGGCGGCTGTGGCATCCGTTCGACCCGACCCGGGCCGAGGCCGCGCTGGCCGACCTTGAACGCGTCGCGCCGCGTACGGTGGTGTGGCTCAATGAGGCCCAGCATTACCTCGGTGACCCGCAGGTCGGCGAACGTGTCGCTGCCGCCCTTCATGCCCTCCTCATCGACCCCAGCCGCGGACCGGTCCTCATCCTGGGAACCCTCTGGCCCGAGTACGACGACTCGTACACCGCCATGCCCAGACCCGACGGTCCGGACCCGCACAGCCGCGTCCGCGAGTTGCTCGCTGGCCGCACGATGACCGTCCCCGACGTCTTCGACCAGGACGCGCTCGGTACTGCCGCGATCCTCGCCGAGGGCGGTGACCGGCTGCTGGCGGATGCCCTTACTCGTACTGGCGCCGACGGGCGCGTCGCCCAGGACCTTGCAGGCGCTCCCGAACTCTTGCGCCGCTATCAGCACGGCACCCCAGCCGTCCGAGCTCTGCTTGAGGCCGCGATGGATGCCCGCCGTCTCGGTATGGGCCTCCACCTCCCCCAGGCGTTCCTCACCGACGCCGCCGCCGACTACCTCACCGACCACGACTGGGACCAGCTCACCAACGACTGGGCAGAAGCCGCCTACGCGGAACTCGCCCGCCCCGTCCACGGCAAGCAAGCCCCGCTATACCGAACCAACCCCCGACCCACACGCCGTCCCCCGGTCCGTCCGACAGCAGCCACTGCTGCGGCCCCGCCGACGGGCCCAATGCTCCGCCTCGCCGACTACCTGGAACAGCACGGCCGCGCCGCCCGCCGCCTACTCTGCCCACCCGCATCTTTCTGGGACGCCGCCCACACCCACCTCACTGACCCCGACGACCTCAACAACCTCGCCGAAGCTGCCGAAGCCCGGGGCCGTTTGCAATGGGCCCACCATCTCCGCCTCCGAGCCGCCCGCTCTGGCCACACCCGCGCCATGATCAAACTGGCCTGGAGGAGGGAAAGCGATGGAGACCGGGAGGGCACTGAAGCCCTCTACCGGCAGGCCGCGGACGCTGGCGATCCCAGCGCCGTCCGCTTCTTGGGGCAGATGCGGGAGGCTGCCGGGGACCAGGAGAACGCCGAAGCCTTCTACCGACAGGCCGCCGACGCTGGTGAAGCCGATGCCCTACGCGGCCTGGCGCGGTTGCGGGAAGAGGTCGGAGACTGGGCCGGCGCAGAGGCGTTCTATAGGGAGGCTACCGAGGCTGGGGACACCAACGCCTTTACCGACCTGGTGAGTATGCGGGAGCAGGCCGGGGACCGGCTGGGTGCCGAACGCTACGCTCGGCAGGGCGTCGATGCCGGCGATCCGTTCCCGCTCACCAACCTGTCGGTGATGCGCGAGGAGGTCGGCGACCGGGAGAGTGCCGAGGCCCTCGCCCGGGAGGCCGTCAGCGCCGGTGACGCCAACGCCCTATTGGAGCTAGGGCGAATGAGGGAGCGGGAAAGAGACCGGGAGGGGGCCGATGTTGCCTACCGGCAAGCCGCAGAGGCCAACGGCGGCCTCACCATCGCCCAGATAGCGCGGATGAGGGAGGAGGCTGGGGACGAGGAGGGCGCCGAAGCCCTTGCTCTGACGGCCGCCGATGCCCGCGATTTCTACGTCCTGCGCGATTTGGAGTGGATGCGGGAAGAAGCCGGGGACCGGGAAGGGGTCGAAGCCCTATACCGGCGCGCTGCCGACGCTGGCCATCTCCCCTCACTGGGCAGGGGAAGATGGCCGTACGGACTGGACCCCGACGGTTCACCCTCATCTCCTTGGGCCGCGGACTGCTACTGAGAACAGCACACCCATTCGGGTGAGATGGGCGTTAGGGTCGTCGTGTCTCACAGGTTTGCCTGATGGCCGAACCCCGACGTGAACGTGATCGGCTCGCAACGAGAACAGGGATGTCTCATGAGACATCCCTGTTGTGGAGAACACTTTGCCGAGATCGGCGATCTTGACGCTGCCCACCTCGTGCCGGTCGCCTTCGTTGTCGACGATCGACAGACGGAACGTGGTGCGGAATCCGAAGTCGTCCCACCGGTCCTTCTCGAGCACTGCCAGGGGCCGCGGCCCCTGGCAGGATGCGCTCGCCCTCCTCGACGACGATGAACTGCACAGCAGTCATTCTCTGACGGCCGTACCGCACGGCGCTCGCACGGACTCGCCGATCCTACGATCCGACCGCAGGTCCTCAGTCCGCGGCGCGGCATGGCAGCGCCCCAGAAGTCGTCACTGCCGGGCCAGCAGAAGGGCGACGGTTCAGCGGGCCCCGAACACGATGCACTACCCCGGCCCGGAGCTGGGGCTCGCCTTGATCTCGCTTAACAAGGACCACGGAGTTGCTCTCGGTGCTTTGTCCGGCGGCCTCGACAAGGAAGGGCCCAGAAAGCAGTCGCTCTATGCCGTGAGTACGCCTCTCGTGTGGCCCAGCCAAGTAGACGAAGGTAGCCGCAGGTGTGACTGATCTCATGGTGGCGCAACAATGCGCACGCTATGGGCTCTCTCAAAGTTTCCGGGCGCAACATCGCGCAATCGCGTAGCGATGGCTCTCTGTGACGGATCACGCTCAGATCGTCAGCAGTCAACCGGACCACTTGGAGGACCAATGGCGCTTCATCTGCTGTGCAAGGACCCGGAGAGCCCTAACAATGGAAGCCCGACCTTGTACTACGACGACGTCTCCGATAGCTACCTGCTCCAGTCCTGGAAGGTGGTCGATGACGCCAGGCTGGCGTCCATCACGGTCCCTGACCACGAGACCGTCGTCGAGTTCCCAAAGAGGCTCCTGCCGCTGTTCCCGAAGCCGGGGACGGAGCCGCACGTGCGCGCAATCCCGAGAGCCGACATATCGTCATAGTTGCTTATATATGCCGCGTTTGCTGCTACGTGGGCTGCTCACCGGCTCCGCACTCAGGGCTGCACACTGGGCCGCATGCCTACCTCATCCAGCATCACGGAAGCTCGCCTAGCGCTCGGTCAGCGACTACGCCGACTGCGCGAAGACAACGGGCTCACGGCGGCGGAGTTAGCGCGTAGGTGCGGATGGGACCGGGCGAAGTGCAGCCGGATCGAAAACGGCCGCGCTCCAGCTTCGCCCGAAACGATCCGGGCCTGGGCGCAGGCGTGTGGTGCCGAGTCGGAGGCCGAGGACCTCATTGAAGCGGCACGCAACATCGAGGTCATGTACGTCGAGTGGCGGTCGATGGAAGGCAGAGGCCTGCGGCCGGCACAGGACATGGTGCGGCCGTTGTGGGCAAGGACGAAGGACTTCAAGGCCTACTCGCAGAATCTGATCCCCGGCCCCCTGCAGACCGAGGAGTACACCCGGACCGTCCTTACCGCCATCCGTGAACGCCGCCGACTTGCCGATGATGTCGAGGAAGCCGTGGCCTCCCGGGTGGAAAAGCAAAGGATGCTGAACGACCCGGCCAAGAAGTTCGCCTTCGTTCTGGAGGAGGCCGTCCTCTACAGACGGGTCGGGCCCCCGGGCGTGATGGCCGAGCAACTCGGTCATCTCGTCAAGGCCGCAGTCCTGCCCAACGTGCTCATCGGCATCATCCCTCGCAACGCTGACCGCAGTCTCGTGCCGCCCGTCGAAGATTTCTGGATCTTCGATGAACGGCAGGTCAACGTCGAACTCGTCTCCGCATACCTGACAGTGAAGCAGAAGCGCGAGGTAAATCTTTACCTCGATGACTTCAGACGCCTGACGGAACTGGCCGTGCACGGCGGCCCCGTTTTCAACCTCATCGCCGACGCTCTGCGCTTCTGAATGCCAGCTCGGCAGGGCCCGACCGTGCCGAGCCCTGCCAGCCCTGGCAGAAGGCAGATCGTCCATGGAATCGCAGCACCGCCGCCCGAGGCCCGCCATGCTCAGAGCTGAGGACGACACCTTCCATCCCTACAGCCGACGACGCACCGCCAACGTGCTCGCCGTCGTGGTGGAGGGCCTGGCCGCCATCGCCCTGGTGATGTCCGGCTCCCTGACCACGACCACACCCCGAGCTCCCCGGGAAGACCCGGCGGCAGGCGCCTACCGACAGTTTCTGGACGACGTACCCAACTCCCGCCCCAGCGGGGAAGTCGTGGTGGACTCCGGAACCTCGAAAGCAGGTCTCCCCGTTTCCTTACAAGTGCCACCTGAAACGGCCCCCCGAACCCGCCGCATCATCTACCGCTGCCACGGGCAGGGCTCGGCGACCGCCACCGGATACACCGCCGTGGGTACCCGGCACCGCTTTCCTCACGCCCCGTGCGGGCCCACCATCGCCTCCCTCGATCCCGCCGGATACACGACCGTCATCCTCGGCGGCAGCGACGACCAAGCCATCCTGCTGTGGGCCAGCGCAACGGTTTCCCCTTAGACGCCATTTCGTTTGGTGTGATCTTGCGGCAGTCTGGTGTGGTGACGACTGGGCTTGTGCAGCGGATGGTGCCGGACGGCTTGTGGGAGTTGTTCGAACGCGTGGTGCCGTCGGCGCCGGAACGTCCTCAGGGCGGTGGCCGGCGTCGGCATGGGGATCGGGAGGTGCTGGCTGCGATCATCTTCGTGGCCACCTCTGGGTGCACCTGGATGGCGGGCTGGACGCGCCGGGCGGCTTCTGCTACTTGCGGCTGAGGGTTTGATCGTCCCCGTTATCAGGATCTCCCACGCTGCGCCGCATCTTCGGATGCGCCTTCGAGCCGCCGAATTCCCACGGGTTGCCGTCGCAGACGGTGGTCCAAACCTTCTGCGCTTCCTTGTCGTCGGGATACGCGCCCCACTCGCCGGTGCCGCTGCACTCCGACACCTTGTCGCCGTCGTTATTGAACTCGGCAAGGTTGGTTACGACGACGGTGCCGTCGTCCTTGAAGAGCAGGGTCCCGGTATCGCCCTCGGTCCAGGTGCCTACGATGTCGGCCCGAGCCAATGTCTGTGGCTGCCCTATGCACCCCGTGGCCAGCGTCAACACCGCGACCGCCAAGACCACTCCACGCAACCCCGCAGCGACTCGCCCTCGTTCATCACGCATGACTCCCCCTTGCGTACGTCAAACCCTGGTTGCTTCGCACACCAGATCGTCAAGCGCTCACGCTGCCACGAAAGCTGAACATGTTCAACTCTGCTCGGCGCGCATTGGCAGCCCCGCTCCACACCGAATTGAGCGGTGCACCTTGGCCACTCGCCGTAAGACGCCATTTCATTTGATGATGCGGCGGTAGCAGATCAGGGTGCTGGCGATGCCGACGAAGGCGAGGAAGTGCTCAGGCTTGCGTTCGTAGCGCCGGTGCAGGCGTCGGCATCCGTTCAGCCAGGACATGGTTCGCTCGACCACCCAGCGGTGCCGGCCCAGCCGATCGGAGGCTTCGATTCCGCGCCGCGCGATGCGGGGCACGATCTGTCGTCGTCGCAGCCAGTTGCGCAGGTGGTCGTAGTCGTAGCCCTTGTCGCCGTGGAGCTTTGCGGGGCGGCGGCGACGGGGGCCGAAGCGGGAGCGGATCGGTGGTATCCCTCGCATCAGCGGGATCAGGGCCTGGCTGTCGTGGTCATTGGCGGCCGAGATGCCTATCGAGATGGGCAGGCCGTTGCGGTCGACGATCAGATGGATTTTCGATCCTGGCTTGCCACGATCGGTCGGATTCGGTCCCGTCAACGGCCCCCTTTGAGGGCCCTGACGCTCACGGAATCGATCGCGCACCTCGACCAGTCCAGCGCGCCGCGGGCACCGAGTTCATCCAAGACCAGGCGGTGCAGCTTGGCCCACACCCGGGCCTGCGACCACTCCGTGAAGCGCCGGAACGCCGTCACTCCGGAGGGGCCGAAGCCGGGCGGGAGCTGGTTCCAGGTGCACCCAGAGGTGGCCACGAAGATGATCGCAGCCAGCACCTCCCGATCC
>NZ_BMVE01000011.1 GCF_014650555.1 Streptomyces goshikiensis
ACCGGAAGGACAGTGAGACTGGCGGGAAGCCCCCAGCACGGTTCGACCCCGCCCCGCGTGGACCCCGCACACCCCCACCCCGCCCGACGGGCGCCACCGGCCCGCACGCACCCCGGCCCGACGGGCGCCGCCACCCCCGCCCCACCCCCGCCCCGCGTGGACCCCGCACGCCCCCACGCCGCTCGCCCCTTCCCTCCTTTTCGTCGACGCCATATTCTGACGCGCCGTCAGATCTGTTGATTCCGCCCATCGGAGGCACCGTCATGCCGTTGTTGCGAGGGAAGACCGTCATCGTCTCCGGCGTCGGGGCCGGGCTCGGGCATCAGGTGGCCGCCGCCGTCGTGCGGGACGGGGGGAACGCCGTGCTCGGGGCGCGGACCGAGGCGAACCTGGTGAAGTCCGCCACCGAGATCGACCCCGACGGGGCCCACACCGCCCACCTGCCCACCGACATCGCCGACGAGGCGCAGTGCGAGGCCCTGGTCGCCCTCGCGCGGGAGCGCTTCGGCGGGGTCGACGCCGTCGTGCACGTCGCGGCCTGGGACTCGTACTTCGGCGGGCTCGAAGACGCCGACTTCGGGACCTGGCAGCAGATCATCGACGTCAACCTGCTCGGCACGCTGAGGATGACCCGCGCCTGCCTGCCCGCGCTCAAGGACGCCGGCGGCGGGTCCGTCGTGATCATCGGCACCCAGTCCGCCGTGGCCGCCCCCAACGAGGTGTGGCAGGCCGCCTACGCCGCCTCCAAGGGCGCGCTGACCTCCGCGATGTACTCGATGGCCCGCGAGCTCGGCCCGCACCGGATCCGGGTCAACACCGTGCTGCCCGGCTGGATGTGGGGGCCGCCGGTACAGGCGTTCGTCACCTTCACCGCCCACACCGAGGGCGTCCCCGAGGCCGAGGTGCACGCCCGTCTCACCGAGCGGATGGCGCTGCCCGACCTCGCCACCGACGGGGACGTCGCCGACGCCGCCGTGTTCCTCGCCTCGGACCGGGCCAGGGCGATAACCGGCCAGTCGCTGCTGGTCAACGCCGGTGAGCTGATGCGGTGACCCGCTCCGCCCCCGCACGAGCGGATCGTATGCTCGGCCCATGACCACTCCGAGTGACGCTCCGACCGACAACGCGATGCGCCGCGCGCTCCGGCGGGCCCGCGACGGCGTCGCGCTCGACGCGACCGAGGCGGCCGTGCTCCTGCGGGCGCGCGGCGAGGCCCTCACCGACCTCGCCGCCTCGGCCGCCCGGGTGCGCGACGCGGGCCTGGCGGCCGCCGGGCGGCCCGGCGTCATCACGTACTCGCGCAAGGTCTTCATCCCGCTCACCCGCCTCTGTCGCGACAAGTGCCACTACTGCACCTTCGTCACCGTCCCCGGCAAGCTCCGCAAGGCCGGCCACGGCATGTACCTCTCCCCGGACGAGGTCCTCGACATCGCCCGCCAGGGCGCGGCCATGGGCTGCAAGGAGGCCCTGTTCACCCTCGGCGACCGCCCCGAGGACCGCTGGCCCGAGGCCCGCGAGTGGCTCGACGCGCACGGCTACGACGACACCCTCGCCTACGTACGGGCCATGGCCATCCGGGTCCTGGAGGAGACGGGGCTGCTCCCCCACCTCAACCCCGGGGTGCTGTCCTGGTCCGAGCTCCAGCGCCTCAAGCCCGTCGCGCCCTCGATGGGGATGATGCTGGAGACCACCGCCACCCGCCTGTGGTCCGAGCCCGGCGGCCCCCACCACGGCTCGCCCGACAAGGACCCGGCCGTCCGGCTGCGCGTCCTGGAGGACGCGGGCCGCTCCAACGTGCCGTTCACCACCGGGGTCCTGATCGGCATCGGCGAGTCCTACGAGGAGCGCGCCGACGCCTTCTTCGAGCTGCGCCGGATCCAGCGCAGCTACCACGGCATCCAGGAAGTCATCGTCCAGAACTTCCGGGCCAAGCCCGACACCGCGATGCGCGGCATGCCGGACGCCGAGCTGGAGGAGCTGGCCGCCGCCATCGCCGTGGCCCGCCACATCCTCGGCCCGTCGGCCCGCATCCAGGCCCCGCCGAACCTGGTCGACGCCGAGTACGCGCTGCTGATCGGCGCCGGCATCGACGACTGGGGCGGGGTCTCGCCGCTCACCCCCGACCACGTCAACCCGGAGCGGCCCTGGCCGCACATCGAGGAGCTGGCGGAGCGCACCGCCGCCGCGGGCTTCGCGCTGCGCGAGCGGCTCACCATCTACCCGGAGTTCCTCCAGCGCGGTGAGCCCTGGCTGGATCCCCGTCTGCTGCCGCACGTACGCGCGCTGGCCGACCCGGAAACCGCTCTGGCGGACGAGTCGGCGGCCGTGGAGGGCCGTCCGTGGCAGGAGCCCGACGAGGGTTTCACCGCGTACGGGCGCACCGACCTGCACAGCGCCATCGACACCGAGGGCCGCACCGGTGACCGCCGCGAGGACTTCGACCACGTCTACGGCGACTGGGAGGCGCTGCGCGAGGCGGCGGCCCCCGGCATGGTGGCGCAGCGCATCGACACCGACGTGCGGGCGGCCCTCGCGCAGGCCGCGGACGATCCGACGAAGCTGAGCGACGACCAGGCCCTCGCCCTGCTGCACGCGGACGGCCCGGCGCTGGACGCGCTGTGCAAGATCGCGGACGACCTGCGCAAGTCGGTGGTGGGCGACGAGGTCACCTACATCGTCACGCGGAACATCAACTTCACCAACGTCTGTTACACCGGCTGCCGGTTCTGCGCGTTCGCGCAGCGCCGTACGGACGCCGACGCGTACACCCTCTCCCTGGACCAGGTCGCGGACCGCGCGGCCCAGGCGTGGGACGTGGGCGCGGTCGAGGTCTGCATGCAGGGCGGCATCCATCCGGACCTGCCGGGCACGGCGTACTTCGACATCGCGCGGGCGGTGAAGGAGCGGGTCCCGGGGATGCACGTGCACGCGTTCTCGCCGATGGAGGTCGTCAACGGCGCGACGCGGACGGGCATGTCGGTACGGGACTGGCTGACGGCGGCGAAGGAGGCCGGGCTGGACTCGATCCCGGGGACGGCGGCGGAGATCCTGGACGACGAGGTCCGCTGGGTGCTGACCAAGGGCAAGCTGCCCACGGCGGACTGGATCGACGTGATCACCACGGCGCACGAGCTGGGCATCCGCTCCTCGTCCACCATGATGTACGGGCACGTGGACCAGCCCCGGCACTGGCTCGGCCATTTCCGTACGCTGGCCCGGATCCAGGAGCGGACGGGCGGGTTCACGGAGTTCGTGACGCTCCCGTTCATCCACACCAACGCCCCGGTCTACCTCGCGGGCATCGCCCGCCCGGGCCCGACGGTCCGCGACAACCGGGCGGTGACGGCGATGGCCCGGATCCTGCTGCACCCGCACATCACCAACATCCAGACGAGCTGGGTGAAGCTGGGCGCGGAGGGCGCGGCGGAGATGCTGCGGTCGGGTGCGAACGACCTGGGCGGGACGCTGATGGAGGAGACCATCTCGCGGATGGCCGGATCGAGTTACGGCTCGTACAAGTCGGTGCGGGACCTGATCGCGGTCGCCGAGGCGGCCGGGCGGCCCGCGAAGGCCCGTACGACGCTGTACGGGGAGGTGCCGCAGGAGCGGCAGCGGGCGGCCGCGGCCTCGGACGGGCACCTGCCGGAGCTGCTGCCCGTCCTGGACTGACGGGCGGGGGGCCCGGCCGGGTGTGTCCGGCCGGGTCCTCGCCCGCTTCGAGCGGCGTCAGCCGGCGAGCAGGTCCCGCTTCAGCTCCTTCAGCTCGCGGGCGTCGATGCCGAGCCCGTCCTTCAGGTAGCGGTCGAAGGTGCCGTACGTGGCCTTGACCTCGTCGTAGCCGGAGTTCAGGTACTCGGGGCGGACGTCGAGGAGCGGCTTGTAGACGGCGGCCTGGGCGGCGGGGAGGTGCGAGAGGATCGCCTCGTTGGCGGCCTTGCGGTAGTCGTTGCTGGCCAGGTAGTCGGCCATGACGGTCTCCTGCGGGACGCCGAGGGCGGTCAGCAGGGTGGCGTTCGCCCAGCCCGTGCGGTCCTTGCCGGCGGTGCAGTGGAAGAGGGCGGCGCGGCCGCGGTCGCTCTGGACGCCCTCGAAGACCCGCGTGTACGCCTTCTTGCCGCCGTCGCCGCTGACCATGGTCTTCTCGGCGTCGATCATGCTCTTGACGGCCTCGTCCGGGGACTTCGGCAGGGTCTGGAAGGACGGGGAGCCCGCGAAGACGTCGGCGACGACGTACCGCGCGCCGGCCGGGACCTTGTCGGCGTCCTTGGTCCGCTCGTCCTGCATGCGCAGGTCGAAGACGGTCTTGACGCGCAGCCGCCGGAGCTTGGCGAGGTCGTTCGCGGTGAGCTTGTTCAGGGCGTCCGAGCGGTAGATCCGGCCCATCTTGACCCACTGGCCGTCGGTGGTGCGGTAGCCGCCCGCGTCACGGAAGTTGGCGGTGCCCTCCAGCGTGATGAGCCGGTCGGCGAGGCGCAGGCGCTGGCCGCGCTCGGGTGTGAAGTCGAACCACTGGCGGTCGGCGGCGGGCAGCCCCTTGACCACGGCCCGGCCCTGGGCTCCGCCCTTGGCGACGACCTTGCCGTTCGCCTTGATCGCGACGCGCGCGGTGCCCTTGGCCTTCCAGGTCAGCGTGTAGGAGCCGTCGGATCCGGCGGTGACGGTGGCCTCCGTGAACGGGATGGCGGGCCGGCCGTCCCGGCCGGAGGCGGTGGCGGCCGTGGCGGCGGGGGCCGCGACCAGGGATGCGGTGAGCGCGGAGGCGACGGCGGTCGCGGCGAGGAGTGCCTTCTTCATGCCGATGAGGCTGGGCCCCCGGGGGAAACCTCACGTGAACGAGGCGTGGCCGAAAACAACCGGATCGACGGACAGTGGCAAAACGTGCCACTTGATCATTACGTGACGAGAATTGGTCGGCGTGTCGTTCTCCTTCCGGATCTGATCAGGCATGTCCACTACAGTGCGCGCCAGAGCCAGCGGGGGAGGATCGGCATGGACACGACGGCGACGGCCAGCGCGGTAGGCGCGGCGAGCGCGGCGGGCGCGGCAGGCGCGGCGGGCGCGGCGGGCGCACCGGCGGCGGCGGCGAACGTGGCGGGAACACAGGCCGCTGGCGCGACAGGCGTACCGGCGGGCGTGGCGACGACGGCGAGCGCGGCAGGCGCACCGGCGACGACGGCGAACGTGGCGGGAGCACAGGCCGCTGGCGCGGCAGGCGTACCGGCGGGCGTGGCGACGACGGCGAGCGCGGCAGGCGCACCGGCGACGGGCGCGACGGCAAGCACGGCGGCGGGCGTACCGGCGGCAGGCTCGGCGGGCCCGGCGACGACGGCGGGCCCGGCGAGCACCGCGGCAGGCGCGGCGGGGGCACCGGCGGCGGGCGCGGCGAGCGCACCGGCGGCAGGTACAGCGGGCGCACCGGCGACAGGCGCGGCGAGCGCACCGGCGGCGGGGCGTACGGCGGGCGCCGCGGGGGGTTCCGCGCTTGTGCTCTGGGGGCGGGCCGAGCAGCAGGACTTCCGTAGCCGTGTCCGCGGCGCCCTCCTCGGCTCCGCCATCGGCGACGCCCTCGGCGCGCCCGTCGCCGGCCTCTCCCTGAACGGCATCCGCGAGACCCACGGTCCTCGGGGCCTGACCGAACTCGCCCCCGCCTACGGCCGCCTCGGCGCCGTCACCGCCGCCACCCAGCTCACCCTCTTCACCGTCGACGGCCTCATCCGCGCCCACGTACGCCGCGACACCGGCACCTGGCACCCGCCCACCGACGTCCACCGCGCCTACCTCCGCTGGGCCGCGACCCAGCGCGACTGGGGCCCCGACGAGCGGCGCGCGGACAACGGCTGGCTGGCCCGCGAGGAGTGGCTCTACGCCCGCCGCGGCCCCGGCCGGCCCTGCCTGACCGGCTTCGCCGACGACACCCTCGCCACCCTGGACCAGCCGAAGAACCCCACCGCCCGCGACGCGGCCGCCGCCGCCCGCTCGGCGCCGTTCGGGCTGCTGGTGGGCTGGGAGCCCGCCCTGGTGCTCCAGCTCGCCGTGGAGTGCGCCGTCCAGAGCCACGGCCACCCCACCGCGTACCTCTCCGCCGGGGCCTTCGCCGTGATCGTGCACGGCCTGACCCGGGGCGAGTCCCTCGACGCCGCCGTCCGGCGCGCCCTCGGCCTGCTCGGCGCCCGCCCGGGGCACCAGCCCGTCACGGACGCCCTCCTTCGCGCGGCCTCCGCCGTCACCGGCGCCGCCCCCGGGCCCGAGACCGTCGCCTCCCTCACCTCGGGCGACGGCCGGGGCGCCGAGGACGCCCTCGCCGTCGCCGTCTACTGCGCCCTCGTCGCCGAGGACGTCCCGCACGGCCTGCGCCTCGCCGTGAACCAGGGCGGCGACTCCACCGCCACCGGCGCGCTCTGCGGGGCCCTGCTCGGCGCGCTGCACGGCGAGACCGCCCTGCCGCCCGCCTGGCTCACCGCGCTCGAAGGCCGCGCCGCCGTCCTGGAACTGGCCGACGACCTCGCCCTGGAGATGACCCAGGGCCCCGCCCTCCACGGCCCGGCCCTCGTCACCCCGGCCTGGCTCGCCCGCTACCCCCGCGGCTGACCGCCGCGCGCCCGCCGTACGGGGCGCTACCCGCGCGGCACCACCCACAGCGCCTCGCCCACAGCGCAGAGTTCCCCCGCCGCGGTGGCCAGCGCCGTCCCCACGCCGTACTTGCGGCCGCCGCTCTCCCGCATCCAGGAGTACGAGACCAGCCCCGCCCCCGCGAGGACCGGCACCGGCCGCAGCAGCCGCGCGGTCAGCGCCGCCGTCACCGCCCCGGCGGGCCGTCCGTCGAGCAGCCGGCCGGCCGCGTTCCCCGGGCAGTCCAGCGCCCCCCACACCAGCTCGTCCGGCAGCACGCCCTCGGCCGTGGCGAGTTCCGCGCCCGGCGTCCACGCCGTGGCGACCAGGTCCCGCCCGGCCACCTGTCCGCAGTGCAGCCGCAGCCCCGTCCCCGGGGTCCGGTCCAGCCCGCACCCGAAGCAGTCGACCTGCCCCTCGGGCGGCGCCGCCCGGTACGCCTCGGCCGCCGCCGACGCCTCCTCCCAGGACGGCATCCCGGGCAGTTCCCCGGCCTCCCACGGCGCCGGGGCGGCGGCGGCCAGCAGCAGCTCCCCGTCCATCAGCGCGCTGCCGCCGTCCGGGGCGTCGGCGAACGACACCGCCGTCCCGGTCGGCACCGGCCGGCGGAAGTCCACCCGTACCGCCGCCGCGTCCACCCGGGCCGCCAGGACCCCGGCCACGTACCCGCCGAACGCCACGCCCGGATAGCCGTGCAGCCGCTCCGGCACCGTGATGGTCTTCGCGTCCGTCCTGTCACCCATGCCCGCCACTCCCTCGCTCGCCCCCTGTCACCCGTAGGCGGAACGCCGTACGTTGGCCGCTCCACGTATCGGAGGTGCCATCGCCCATGCGGATCGCCGCGACCATCTTCCTCACCGACCGCACCATCTCCCCCATCGGCCTCGCCCGGACGCTCGAAGAGCGCGGCTTCTGCGGCCTCTACCTGCCCGAGCACACGCACATCCCCGTCTCCCGCGAGACGCCCGCCCCCATGGGCGGCGAGCTGCCGCAGATGTACGGGCGCACCCTCGACCCCTTCGTCGCCCTCGGGCAGGCCGCCGCCGTGACCGAGCGGCTGGGGCTGGGCACCGGCATCACGCTGGTCGCGCAGCACGACCCGATCGGCCTCGCGAAGCAGGCCGCCACGCTGGACCACCTCTCCGGCGGCCGCCTCACCCTCGGCATCGGCTACGGCTGGAACGTCGAGGAGGCCGCCGACCACGGCGTCGAGTGGCGCACCCGCCGCGAACTGGTCCGGGACAAGATGGCGCTGATGCGGGCGCTGTGGGCTCCGGAACCCACCGCGTACGTGGGCCAGTTCTCCTCCGTCCAGGCGAGCTCGGCGTACCCCAAGCCGGTGCAGGCCCCGCGCGACCTCGGCGGCGGGCTCGCCCTGCACGGCCCGCGCACGCTGCTCGGCGGCGCGGCCGGCCCGAAGCTGTTCGCCGCGATCGCCGACCACGGCGACGGCTGGCTCCCGATCGGCGGGGGCGGCCTGAGCGAGTCCCTGCCGGCGCTGCGGCAGGTCTGGGAGACGGCGGGCCGCGACCCCAAGTCCCTCCAGGTGGTCCCGTACGCCGTCCAGCCGAGCCCGGGCAAGCTGGCGCACTACGCGGAGCTCGGCATCGAGGAGGTCGTCCTCCAGCTGCCGTCGGCGACCGAGGACGAACTGCTGCCGGTGCTGGACGGCTTCGCGCAGTACCTCTGACCCCTCGCGCGGCGGCCCCCTGGTACTTTGCGCTCCGCTGATCAACTCGCTCCACCAGGGGGACTTCCCGTGCTCAAGAACATCCGTGCCGTCTGCGTCACCGCCGCCGGGGTGGCGGCCGCCCTCGCCCTGACGGGCTGCGGCAGCGGCGGTGACTCCGACGGCGCCGCGCCGGACAAGAAGCCCGCCGCGACCCCGGCGGCCGGCACGCCGAGCGCCTCCGGCGCGGGCGGCGCGGCGAAGGCCGGCAGCCTGGACGGCGCCTGGGTTTCGGCGGCCAACCCGGGGGAGATCGTCATCCTCACGGTCAAGAGCCCGGTGGCGATCGTCATCGACGGCGGCAAGACCTGCAAGGGCGCCGTCAGCGGGAAGGACCTGACCCTGGTCTGCCCGTCCGGCGGCAAGCGCACCAAGGGCACCGTGGACTCCGTCGACGCCACCAGCCTGAAGATCACCTGGGAGGGCGCCGGCACCGACACCTTCCAGAAGAGCGACGCGGGCAAGCTGCCGACGGCGCTGCCGAGTTCCTGACCGGGGGGCCGGAGTTCACCCGAGGGTGAGCTCCGCCCACACCGTCTTGCCGACGACGCGGTCGCGGACGCCCCAGCAGGCGGCGACCGCGTCGACGAGCCGCAGCCCGTACCCCGACTCCGCCTGGTACGCGCGCGGCGCGACCTCCGGGCGCCGCTCCTGGCAGGCGTCGGAGACCTCGATGCGCAGCGTCCCCTCCAGGAGCGTCATCCGCAGCTCGAAGTCCCGCCCGGGAACCCAGCCGTGGACGACGGCGTTGGCGGCGAGCTCGGCGACGATCAGCCCGGCGTCGTCGCAGACCCGGGTCCGCTCCGGGATCCCCCAGTCGTGCAGCTCGACGAGCACCAGCTGCCGGGCGAGCCGGGCACCCCGACGGGTGGCGCTGAAACGCTGAGTGAACACGCGTACGAGGGGCCGGGAGGGGCCGGCGGGTGCGGTCATGGCGCCCAACGTCCCGCCTGACCTGTCGAGTTGCCAGCACCCCAACTACTACTTTCCAACTGTACGAGTTCACTCCCTGGACAGGCGGAGTCACTGTCAGTGAGAATTTCCGCCGGGGAGGTGACCGCCATAATGAGCGACGACAGCGGCGACGGCGAGGTCAGGCCCGACGAGAATCTCCGGAATTTCGGGGAGACCGTCAAGGCGTTCCGTAAACGGGCAGGGTTCACACAGGAGCAACTCGCGCCCCTGGTCGGGTACTCGGTGCAGTACGTGGGTTCTGTTGAGCAGGGCCGCCGCCATCCGTCCAAGAGGTTTGTCGACCGGGCCGAAGAACACCTGGACTCGTTCAGCGTGATCCGGATCGCGGCGCGACACTTGAACCGACGGCGTGGCTTGGCTTCGTGGTTCCAGAGATGGGCGGAGCTGGAGGAGGGTGCCGTCACGCTCAACACGTACGAGTCCCGCTCGGTCCCCGGGTTGTTACAGACGGAGGCGTATGCGCGAGCCTTGATCGAGAGCGTTCTGCCGCCGCCCACGCCAGAGGAAGCGGAAGCCCGGATCGTCGCCCGCCTGGGTCGGCAGCGACTGCTGACTCGTACTCCGTACACGGTCTTCAGCTTCATCATCGAACAGTCCGTGATCGAGCGGCAGACCGGCGGCCGCGAGGTGACTCTTGAGCTGATCGACCACCTGTTGGAATGCTCCCGGTTACCCAACGTCGACATTCAGATCATGCCGACGGCCAGCCCCCAGCATGCGGGTCTCGGCGGCCCCTTTCGCCTCCTCGTCACCGAGGAACACGAATGGGTCGCCTACAGCGAGGGGCAGCAGTCCGGCAAGGTGATCACCGACGTGCGGGACATCAGCATCCTCGACCAGCGGTATGCCAAACTTCGCATCCAGGCCCTCAATCCTGCGGACAGCGTGGGCCTGTTGATGCGAATGCGAGGAAGACTGTGAACGACTCCCGGCTCCGGTGGTTCAAGAGCAGTTACAGCAGCAGCGAGGGCGACAACTGCGTCGAGGTGGCCCTCTCCTGGCACAAGTCGACGTACAGCAGTGGCGATGGCGACGACTGCGTCGAGGTCGCCTCCTGCGCCGACACCGTCCACGTCCGTGACTCCAAGCTCACCGCGAGCCCCGAGCTGGCCGTCCGGCCCGGCTCCTGGACCGCGTTCCTGGGCGGCGTCACCCGCTAGGGCGGCGGAACCGGCCCCGGGGAGGTCGCACCGGGCGCCGGACGCCAAAAGCGCCCGTCGGGCAGAGCCTGACGGGCGCCGAGGAAGTAGTCCACATCGCGCTGGAACACGAGACCCGGGACGGCCCGGCACAGGTGGGGCCAGATGCTCGGCCCCACGTGGTACTCGCCGGCCACCATCCAGGGATCGTCGCCCAGCACGAACAGGTGCCGGATCTCCAGGAACTGGTCCCGGTCCAACGAGAGGGACTGCGCTATCTCCTCGTCCGCGCCGAAGCCGGTCAGGTCCCAGACGAGGTTGTACCCGTCGGCGAATGGATAGTCGCTGCTCACGGCCTCAAGCTAGGCCGCGTCCGCCCGCACCCGCACCTGCTTTTCGATCAGCGGTTCCGGGCGGTTCACGGAATCCGGCTACGACGCCGGCCAGAACTGGGCCAGCGCCGCCTCCTTGTACGGGGCCGGGGTGACGCTCAGTTCGCCCGCGAAGGGGCGGTCCAGCACCATCACCAGCAGCAGGCTGAAGCCGATCAGCCCGGCCACCGCCGACACGAACAGCAGCTGCATCCGCAGGCTCCGCAGCCCGAACAGGAACGTCAGCGGCAGGATCACCAGCGCGCCCCCGTACACCAGCACCTGCAACAGCACGGGCAGGGACGTTTCGGCCATCGTGATGCGGGCCCGGCGCTGCGCGGCGACGTCGTTGAGGTGCGTGGCGGCCTCCTGGTAGAAGGTCTCGCTGCGCGCGCCGACGGGTTCGTACGCCTGGAGGGCGGTGTACATGGCGTGCGTCTGCCGGGCGGTCGCCTCGTAGCTCGGCTCGCCCTGGCGCATCAGCGGCCACTGGACCTCGACGACGGCGTGGGCGTAGTCCCCGACGGCCCTTTCGACGCGGGCGCGGTCGGCGGGCGGGAACGCCTCGGAGCTGCGCACGACGAGGGCCAGGTCGGTGGCCTCGGTGGCCACGACGGTCTGGGTGTTCTCCAGCTGCGTCCACAGGGTGACGACGACGAACGCGAGGATGATGCCGTAGATCGCGCCGAACATGCCGAGGGCGACGCCGACCATCTCGTTGTGCTCGCCGCCCGCGAGGTGCGGGAAGCGGCGGCGGGCGGCGAGGCTGCCGAGGACGGCGAGGGCGACGAAGCCGCCGACGAGGACGAGGCCGAGCGTGAAGGTGCTGAGGTGGTTGAGCAGCCAGAGGGTCATGCGCTGTTCAACGATCTCCGTGGCCGGAGGGCCCGCCCGGTCGATCGTGCGTGACGCGACGCGTCGTTGCGCACGGCGCGGGCGGGAGTGGTGCAACGTGGTGGCATGAGCGGCACGGTTCGGGCCCGGACGACGGCTCCTCCCCACGGCATGGTCCGTGTTCCGGGCGGGACGTTCCGGATGGGGTCGGAGGCGTTCTATCCGGAGGAGCGGCCCGTGCGCCCGGTGACGGTCGACGGGTTCTGGATGGACGCGCACCCGGTGACGGTCGCGGAGTTCCGGCGGTTCACGAAGGCGACGGGCCACGTCACGGTCGCCGAGCGGGAACTCGACCCGCGGGACTTTCCCGGCGCGGAGCGCGGCGCGCTGGTGCCCGGGGCGCTGGTGTTCACGATGACGCCGGGGCCGGTGGATCTGGACGACTGGCGCCGCTGGTGGTCGTACGAGCCCGGGGCCTGCTGGCGCCGGCCCCTGGGCGGGGGCAGCACGACGCACGGCCGGGAGCTCCATCCGGTGACGCAGGTGGCGTTCGAGGACGCCGTCGCGTACGCGGCGTGGGCGGGCAAGGAGCTGCCCACGGAGGCGGAGTGGGAGTTCGCCGCCCGCGGCGGCCTTGAGGGCGCGGTGTTCGTGTGGGGCGACGAGTTCACCCCGAGGGGGCGCCGGATGGCCAACACCTGGCACGGCGCCTTCCCCTGGGAGTACCTGCGCGCCTCCGCGAAGTCCCCGCGCCCGGGTACCAGTGCGGTCCGCTCCTACCCGGCCAACGGATACGGCCTGTACGACATGGCGGGCAACGTGTGGGAGTGGACCTGCGACGCCTACGCCGATCGGCGTCCCGATCCGGCGCCGGGGGCCTGCTGCGCGCCGGGCGACGCGCGCGCCGGCGGGGAGCGTTTTCCCCGCCGGGTCACCAAGGGCGGTTCGCACCTGTGCGCCCCGAACTACTGCCTGCGCTACCGCCCCGCCGCCCGGACCGGGCAGAGCGAGGACACCGCCACCTGCCACCTCGGCTTCCGCTGCGTCGTCCGCTGACGGTCGCCGGTCACCTGTCCGGACGACAGGGCGGGCCGCCGCGCGGATCCGGGCACAGACTGCGAGGAGGCGCCCGAAGTCCTGCTGCGGGCGGGCACGACTTCCACTCGCGAGGGGCCGGTCCATGTCCGACACGTTCCGTGGTGTGATCAATCTCGACGTCCGCGACTCGGTGCCCGACTGGGCCCCCTACGAGCAGCCGAAGGCCCCGGAGGGATCTCCCAACGTCGTGTACGTCGTCCTGGACGACGTCGGGTTCGGCGCGATGAGCTGCTACGGCGGCCCGATCGAGACGCCGAACATCGACAGGATCGCCGCGAACGGCCTGCGCTACTCCCAGTGGCACACCACGGCCCTGTGCTCGCCGACCCGCTCGGCGCTGCTGACCGGGAGGAACCACACCACCAACGGGATGGCCTGCATCAGCGAGGCGGCGATCGGGTTCCCCGGGGCGAACGGACACATCCCCTCCGAGTGCGCCACGCTCGCCGAGATCCTCGTCGAGAAGGGGTACAGCACGGCCCTGACGGGGAAGTGGCACCTGTGCCCGGAGGGCGAGATGAACCTCGCCTCCACGAAGCGGAACTGGCCCACCGGCCGCGGCTTCGAGCGTTTCTACGGATTCCTCGGCGCCGAGACCAGCCAGTGGTACCCCGACCTGGTCCACGACCAGCACCCCGTGGAACAGCCGGCCCCGCCGGAGGCGGGCTACCACTTCGGCGTCGACATCACGGACCGGGCCATCCAGTACATCGACGACGTCAAGGCCATCGCCCCCGAGCGGCCCGTCTTCCTCTACTACGCGCCCGGCTGCGCGCACGCCCCGCACCAGGCGCCGCCGGAGTGGATCGAACGCTACCGGGGCCGGTTCGACGCCGGGTACGAGGCGATGCGCGAGGAGATCCTGGCGCGCCAGAAGGCGCTCGGGCTCGTCCCCGAGAACACCGAGCTCCCCCCGGTCAACCCGATCGGCACCCCTGACACCCGCACCGGTCCCGGCGGCCTGCCGTTCCCGCCGCTCGACTTCACCCGCCCCTGGGCGGACCTGGGCGCGGACGAGCAGCGGCTGTTCGCGCGCATGGCCGAGGTGTACGCGGGGTTCCTGTCCCACTGCGACGACCAGATCGGCCGGATCGTCGACTACCTGGAGGACATCGGCCAGCTCGACAACACGATCTTCGTCGTGGTGTCCGACAACGGCGCCAGCGGAGAGGGCGGCCCCAACGGCTCGGTCAACGAGAACAAGTTCTTCAACAACGTCGCCGACGACCTCGCCGAGAACCTCGCCATGCTCGACGAGCTGGGCGGTGTGGAGACGTACGGGCACTACCCGAACGGCTGGGCCATGGCCTTCAACACGCCGTTCAAGATGTGGAAGCGGTACTCCTTCAACGGCGGCACCTGCGACCCCTGCGTCATCTCCTGGCCGGCCGGGATCGCCGCCCGCGGCGAGGTCCGCGACCAGTACCACCACGCCGTCGACATCGTCCCCACCGTCCTCGACTGCCTCGGCCTCGAACTCCCGGCCACCGTCAAGGGCTACCCGCAGACCCCGCTCCAGGGCCTGAGCATGCGCTACAGCTTCGACTCCGCCTCGCTGCCGTCCGCGAAGACCACCCAGTTCTACTCGATGCTCGGCACCCGCGGCATCTGGCACCAGGGCTGGAAGGCGGTCACCACCCACCCCGCCATCAGCGGCTGGAGCGACTTCCACAAGGACACCTGGGAGCTCTACCACACCGACACCGACCGGGCCGAGCTCACCGACCTCGCCGGGCAGGAGCCGGAGCGGCTCCAGCAGCTGATCGGCCTGTGGTTCTACGAGGCCGGCGTCAACCAGGCCTTCCCCCTCGACGACCGCTCCGCCCTGGAGATCCTCTCCACCCCCCGGCCCGAGCTCACCCCGGCCCGCAACCGGTACGTGTACCGGCCGGGCGGCTCCGAGGTCCCCGAGTCCGTCGCGGTCAACATCCGCAACCGCTCCTACTCCATCGGCGCCCTCGTCGACCTGCCCGGCCCCGGCGCGTCCGGAGTGCTGTTCTCGCACGGCGGCCGCTTCGGCGGGCACGCGCTGTACGTCAAGGACGGGCGGCTGACGTACGCGTACAACTTCCTGGGCAGCGAGGAACAGCGGATCACCGCGACCGAGCCCCTGCCCGTCGGGGAGAAGCTGATCCTGGCCGCGTCGTTCGAGAAGGACGGCGAGGTGTCCCCCGGCCTCGCCACCGGCATCCTCAGCCTGCACCACGGGGACAGGAAGGTCGGCGAAGGCCGGATCAGGACCCAGCCCGGCCGGTTCACCCTGGCCGGCGAAGGCCTCAACGTCGGCAAGGACAGCGGCGACGCCGTCACCGCCGACTACCCCGGGACCGCCCCCTGGGCCTTCACCGGCGGCACCCTGCACCGGGTCGCGGTCGACGTCAGCGGCGAACCGTACATCGACCTCGAACGCGAGGCCGAGGCCATGCTGGCCCGCGAGTAAGAACGGTCGTGCGGGAGCGGCCTCAGAGGTGGCCGAGCACGTTGACCACCCGGCCGTTGGGGTCGCGGACGAAGAACCGCCGCACACCCCACTCCTCGTCCTGCAAGGGGTGGACGATCTCCGCGCCGCTGTCCCGCACGGCCGCGTAGGCCGCGTCCACGTCGTCCACTTCGACACTCATGTCGGGCGCGACGGGAGCAGTCTTGTCCCTGGTCATCAAGCTGACTTGCGCCGCCGGACTGGACGGGGAGGCGAGCGTCATGATCCAGCCGTGGTTCATGACCTCCTCGAAGCCCAGCAGACCGTAGAACTCCCGGCTCTCCTGCACAGCCGCTGACTGAACGTTGGGCACGACACGGCGAGCGGCCATCGACGACTCCAGGTGAGAACGGACATGCCTGCGAACCCTCCACAAGTACTACGGCACACCCGCCGCCGCACACGATTTCGCAGCAGGCCCTAGCCGACCTTGGGGGCGTGGGGGAGGCCGGAGCCGAGGGCCGGGGCGGCGCCCGTGAGGGAGGAGCCCGTGGCCTGCGCGGCGGAGCCGACGGCCGTCGAGGCCGTGCCCACGGCGGTCTTGGTGTCGTGGATGGCGGAGCCGGGGTGGTCGACGATGTCGCCGACGCGCGCGGTGATCGGGGGCCCCTCGATGGCGGGCGCGTCGGCGGCGTGCGCGGCGACGGGGGTCAGGGCGAGGGCGGCGCCGCCGGACAGGACCAGGGCGGCGAGGCCGCGCTTGATGGGATTCATGCCCGGCCCAACGACCCGCCCGCCCCGGGGGTCACCGGGGGAACGGCGCCGGCCCCGGATCGGGGGACGGCGGGGGTCAGTCCTCGACCACCAGGGCCGGGGTGGACTTCGTCAGGACCTGGCCGCGGAAGAAGGCGGGGCTGCGGCGCTCGGTGACGAACATGATCACCAGGCCGAGGGCCAGCAGGCCGACGCCGATCACGAAGACGCTGCCGACGCCGAGGACGGTGGAGCCGGAGCCGTACGACGGATTCCACATGTCGATGAGGGTCTTGAGGAAGACGGTGGCCAGCAGCAGTCCACCCAGCACCGGGAAGACGCCCTTGAAGAACAGGTCGCGGGCGGAGCGGCGCAGCTCGCCGCGGAAGTACCAGGCGCAGGCGAAGGCCGTCAGCGAGTAGTAGAAGCAGATCATCAGGCCGAGCGCGAAGATCGTGTCGGTGAGGACGTTCTCGCTGACCAGGGTCATCACGGTGTAGAAGACGCCGGTGGCGACGCCCGCCATGACGGTGGCGCGGCCGGGCGTCTTGAAGCGCGGGTGGACCTTGGCGTAGGAGGACGGCAGCGCCTCGTACGTGGACATCGCGAGCACCGTGCGGGCGACCGGGATGAAGGTGGTCTGGAGCGACGCGGTCGCGGAGGCCAGGACGGCGACGAAGAGCAGGATGCCTAGGAGCGGGCCCATGACGGGGCCGGCGAGGGCGGCGAAGACGTTGTCGGAGGTCTCCGGGTTGCCGAGGCCGAGGCCGTCGACCCCGGAGCCGACGGCCATCTGCGCGGCGACGCCGGTGGCCAGGTACGAGCCGACCAGGACGACCATCGCGATGAGCGAGGCGCGGCCGGGGGTCTTGGCGGAGCCGGTGGTCTCCTCGTTGGTGGCGAGGCAGGCGTCCCAGCCCCAGTACATGAAGATCGAGAGCGAGAGTCCGGCGGTGAAGGCCGCCATGGACTCGACCGCGAAGGGGTTCATCCACTGCCAGGAGAAGTCCAGGCCGGTGTCGAAGCTGCCGGCCGAGGCCTTCTGGAAGGCCATCGCGACGAAGAGGCCGAGGACGGCGAGCTGGAGGCCGACCAGCGCGTACTGGACGCCCTTGGTGGCGGTCATGCCGCGGTAGCTGATGGCGGTGGCGGCGGCGATCAGGGTGAGGCAGGTGGCGATGTGGACGAGCTTGTTGTCGTCCAGCGCGGAGATCGAGGGGTTGTTCGTGATCTCGCCGGCCAGCAGCCAGAAGTAGGAGGTGGCGACGCCCGCCAGGTTGGAGAGGACGATGATCGTGGCGATCACCAGGCCCCAGCCGCACATCCAGCCGACCCGGGGGCCGAAGGCCTTGACGGTCCAGGTGAAGGAGGTGCCGCAGTCCGGCACGGCCTTGTTGAGCTCGCGGTAGGCGAAGGCGACCAGGAGCATCGGGAGGAACCCGGCGAGGAAGACGGCCGGCATCTGGAGGCCGACCTCGCCGGCGGTGGAGCCGAGGGTCGAGGTCAGGCAGTAGACGGGGGCGACGGTGGAGATGCCGATGACCGCGCTTCCGACCAGGCCGACGGACCCTTTGCCGAGGCCCTTGCCCCGGACGTCGCCCTCGGCCGCGCCGATTACCGTGTCTGCGACCTGAGGCCGAACGTCCAGCTGAGTCATGGGTATGGACGGTAGACGGTGCGGTTTCCACATCCGGACGGCTTTAGTCCGAATCGTGACGCGGCCAAGTGCCTTGAATCTTGAGGGTTGAGGGAGTTCACACGCACTTAATGCAAGGTTCGTTTCGGGATCCGGCCACGATTCGACAGGCGCCGGACAAGCGGTTCCGTTATACGGAAACCGCACTCATGTCCGTTTTGGGCGTTTCCAAACTTTCCCGCGCCAATTTCTGACGATCTTGCAGTGGACATGGGGGATCACCATCCCTGACCGCCTGCGGTAGCGGTGGCAGCGGCGTCGGCAGCAACCCGGCCGACGGCGGCGCGGGCCAGGGCGCGGCCGAGGCGCGGCCGGGGCGGGGCGGTCAGCCCGGCCAGACGATCGACTGGAGCTCGCTGTAGGCGTGCAGGGCGTACGAGCCCACGTCCCGGCCGACCCCCGACCGCTTGAAGCCGCCGAACGGCGCCTCCATGTTCCGGCCGATCGTGTTGATCCCGACCCCGCCCGCCCGCAGCCGCCGCGCCACGCGGAACGCGCGCGCCGAGTCCCCGGACCAGACGTAGCTCAGCAGGCCGAAATCGCTGTCGTTGGCGAGGGCCACCGCCTCGTCCTCGCCGCCCTCGAAGGGGACCACCACCACGACCGGGCCGAAGATCTCCTCCCGGACCACCCGCATCTCGTTCGTGCAGTCCACGAGGAGCGTCGGGGCGACGTAGAACCCCTTGCCCGCCTCCCCCACCACCGGGCGCTCGCCGCCGTACGCGATCCGCGCGCCCTCCTTCCGCCCCAGCTCCACGTACGACTCCACCCGGTCCCGGTGCGCCGCCGAGATCACCGGGCCGACCACCGTGCCGCGCACGGCCGGGTCCCCGACCTTCATGAAGGCCAGGTAGCCCGTCAGCTTCTCCACCAGCCGCTCGTAGACCGCCCGGTGGACGATCACCCGGGTCGGGGCGGTGCAGATCTGGCCGCTGTAGAAGGAGAAGGTCGTCCCGATCCCCAGCACCGCCGCGTCCAGGTCCGCGTCCTCGAAGACGATCGCCGCGCCCTTGCCGCCCAGCTCCATCAGCTGCCGCTTCATGGTCCGGCCGCAGACCTCGGCGATGCGCTGGCCGACGCCCGTGGAGCCGGTGAACGACACCATGTCCACGTACGGGGAGGCCACGGCCGCCTCGCCCACCTCGACCGAGGCGCCGGACACCACGTTCACCACGCCCGCCGGGACACCCGCCTCGTGCAGCGCCTGCGCCATCCGGAACACCGACAGCGGGTCCTGCGGGGCCGGCTTGACCACCACCGTGTTGCCCATGGCCAGCGCCGGGGCCACCTTGCCCGCCGGGTTCGCCCACGGGTTGTTGTACGAGGTCACGCAGGTGACGACACCGACCGGCTGGCGCACCTCCAGCGCGCCCAGGATGCTCGCCCTCCCCATCGGGCCGGCCTCGGTGACCTGCGGCGCGAGGCCCCGCTCCACCGGCTCCAGGGCGCCCCTGGCGTAGCGCCGGAACCGCGAGACCCCGACGCCGACCTGCATCCCGCGGGCGATGCCCGGCGGCGCGCCCGTCTCGGCCTGGGCGAGGGCGGCCCACGGCTCGAACTCGCGCTGCATGACGTCGGCCGCCCGGTCGAGGATCGCGGCCCGCGCCCCGGGACTCGTACGGGACCAGCCCTCGAACGCCTCGGCGGCGGCGCGGGCGGCCTCCGCCACCTGGTCGCGGGAGGCCTCGGGGGCCAGGCCCACCACCGATTCGTCGGCCGGGTTGACCACCTCGTAGTGCCCGCCGGCGGGCTCCACCCACTCCCCGCCGATGTACAGCCGCTGCGGTCGCTGCGGTTCCTGCGGTTCCTGCGTGGTCATCGGGTGCTCACCGTCCTCGTGTCGCGGCCCGAGCGGAGCACGATCCCGGGGACCGCGCCCGTCACCTCGTCGTCGCGGATGGTCTCCACGCCGTTGACGCGTACGGAGACGATGCCGATCGCCCGCGCGTCGAGCCGGGGGCTGTCCCCGGGGAGGTCGTGCACGAGCGTCGCCGGGCCGGCCTCTATCCGCTCCGGGTCGAAGAGCACCAGGTCCGCGTGGAACCCCTCGGCGATCCGGCCGCGCTCGCGCAGGCCGAACAGCCGCGCCGGGTCGTCGGTGAGCATCCGTACCGCCTGCTCCAGCGGCACCAGCTTGCGGCCGCGCAGGCAGTCCCCGAGGAAGCGGGTCGTGTACGGGGCGCCGCACATGCGGTCCAGGTGCGCGCCGGCGTCGGAGCCGCCGAGCATGACGTCCTCGTGCTGCCAGGTCTCGGCGCGCAGGGCCCAGCTGGCGGGGTCGTTGTCGGTCGGCATCGGCCACAGGACGGTGCGCAGGTCGTCGTTGGCGCAGATCTCGACGAGGCAGTGGAAGGCGTCCTGGCCGCGTTCGGCGGCGATGTCGTTCACGACGCGGCCGGAGAGGCCCTCGTTCTCCTTGCTGTACGTGTCACCGATGACGTAGCGCCCGAAGTTGGCGAGGCGGCGGAACACCCCGGCCTCCTTGCTGTCGGCACGGCGCAGCATCTCGGCCCGGATGGCGGGGTCGCGGAGCTTCTCGATCCGCTCGGGCACGGGCAGGGCCAGGACCTCGCCCCAGCCGGGGATCAGGTTGAGCGCGCAGAACGTGCCGAGGGACATGTTCATGGGGGTCAGGATCGGCATGGTCAGCGCGACGATCCGGCCGCCGCGGGCGCGGGCGCGCTCGCTCGGTGTCAGCTGGCGCGGGACGCGTTCGGGGACGGAGGCGTCGATGGTGAGGACGTTCCAGTTCAGGGGGCGCCCGGCGGCCGCGCTCATCTCGACGAACAGGTCGATCTCCTCGTCGGAGAACTGGTCGAGACAGCCGGCGACGATCGCCTCCAGCTGGGTGCCCTCGTGTTCGCCGACGGCCCTCGACAGGGCGAGGAGTTCGGCGGGCCGGGCGTGGCGGGAGGCGACGGGGGCGCCGGCGCCGTCGGAGTGGGTGGCCGACTGGGTGGTGGACAGGCCCCAGGCGCCGGCGTTCATGGCGTCGTGGAACAGGTCGAGCATCGCCCGGAGCTGCTCGGGGGTCGGCTGCCCGCCGATGGCGTCCTCGCCCATCACGTGCCGGCGCAGCGCGCAGTGGCCGACCATGAAACCGGCGTTGACGGCGATCCGGCCGTCGAGGGCGTCGAGGTACTCCCCGAAGGTGGACCAGGACCAGTCGACGCCCTCCTCCAGGGCCTTGAGGGCCATGCCCTCGACCTTGCTCATCATCCGGCGGGTGTAGTCGGCGTCCTCGGGGCGGGCCGGATTGAGGGGCGCGAGGGTGAAGCCGCAGTTGCCGGCGGCGACGGTGGTGACGCCGTGGTTCATGGAGGGGGTGGCGTACGGGTCCCAGAACAGCTGGGCGTCGTAGTGGGTGTGGGGGTCGACGAACCCGGGGGCCAGGACGAGACCGGTGGCGTCCTCGACGGTCCGCGCCCCCTCGGTGACGGTGCCGGGCCCGGCGATGACGGCGATCCGCCCGTCCCGGATCCCGACGTCGGCGACGTACCCGGCCGCGCCGGTCCCGTCCACGACGGTGGCTCCCTTGATCAGGTGGTCGAGCATGACGTCCCTTCCTCCTCCACTACCGCTCCGCTACCGCTGCTCCTCAAGAAACCCCGACGCCTCCGCACCCCTGCGCCACCCCCAGCCGCCCGGCTCCCGGCTCCCGGCGCCTTCCGGTCCCGCCGGGGCCAAGTTCAGCCTCGCCGGCGCCCCTGCCCTGCCCGCACCATCCGGTCCGGCCGGGGCCAATTCCAGCCTCGCCGGCGTTTGAGTGGGGGTCCCCCCGGACGGAGTCTGGGGGAGGGTCCGGGCGGAGCCCGGTGCCCGGCGGAGCCGGGTTCCCTGGGGTGCCGCCCCAGACCCCGCGCCTCAAACGCCGGCGAGGCTAGGGGCGGGTGCGGCGCCGCTGTTGGGGGCCAGCCCCCAAACCCCCGCGCCTCAAACGCCGGCGAGGCTGAACTTGCCCCGGCGAGGCTGGGGGGCGCCGGCCAGGCGGGGGCTCCGGCACGGCCGGGGTTGCCGGCACGCCCGAGGGTGTCGGCACGGCTGAAGGGGCCGGCCAGGCCAAGGGTGGTCCGGCCGGAGGCACGGGCAGGCCGCTGCCCGCGCCTCCGGCCGGTCCGGGTACGGCGGTCCGGGAAACCGCCGCCCCCGTTCCCCCGCCGGCTCAGACGGCCTGGCGGAAGCGCGTGGTGCGGTGCACCGGATCCGTGTCGATCTCCGGGATGACGTGCTCCCCGATCAGCCTGATCGTCGTCATCGTGTCCTCGTACGACACCCCCGTCGGCAGGCCGAAGGACAGCTGGTCCGCGCCCGCCTGCTCCCACCGCTTGCACTGGGCCTTGACCTCGGACGGATCGCCGCAGATCAGCAGCTCCTCGGCGATGAGGAGTTCGATGATCTCCGCGTTGTACTCCGGCAGGATCTCCGGCCACTGCGGGATCGCCTCCGGCCGCGGAAACGTGTCGTGGTAGCGGAAGACCAGCGACTGGAAGCGGTTCATGTTCGCGTTGACCGCGATCTCGACCGCCTTGTCGTGCGTCTCCGCACAGATCGCCGTCGAGGTGACCATGACGTTGTCGTTGACGAACGCCCCGATCGCCTTGGCCTCCTGGATGGCCGTCTTGTACTGCTCCAGCACCCACTCCATGTCGGAGACCTTCTGGACGCTGAACCCCAGGACCCCGAGGCCCTTCTTCGCCGCCATCGCGTACGAGGAGGGCGACCCGGCGGCGTACCACATGGCCGGGTGGGCCTTGCCGTACGGCTTGGGGAAGATCTTCCGCGGCGGGAGCGACCAGTGCTTGCCCTGGAACCCCTCGTATTCCTCCTGGAGGAACATCTTGGGGAACTCCGCGATGGTCTCCTCCCAGATCTCCTTGGTGTGGTTCATGTCCGTGATGCCGGGCATGAAGCCGAGGATCTCGTGGCTGCCGGCGCCGCGCCCGGTGCCGAACTCGAAGCGCCCCCGGGAGAGGTGGTCGAGCATGGTGACCTTCTCGGCCACCTTCACCGGGTGGTTGACGGGGGCGAGCGGGTTGAAGATGCCGGAGCCGAGGTGGATGCGCTCGGTGGCGTGGGCGAGGTAGGCGAGGAACACCTCGTTCGCCGACAGGTGCGAGTACTCCTCCAGGAAGTGGTGCTCGGAGGCCCAGGCGTACTTGAAGCCGGACTTGTCGGCCTGGATGACGTACTCGGTCTCCTCGACGAGCGCCTTGTGCTCCGCCTCGGGGTCGACCTTGGACCGCGCCTCAGGCACGTATCCCTGCACGAAGAGCCCGAATTCCAAGGGGTTCACCGTCCTTAGGTTTCTGACGTGTCGTCAGATTTGATGCCCCGACTGTTCCACCGCCGGGGCGGGAGCGTCAATACCTGACGCCTCATCAGATCTGGTCGGGTCAGAGGATGCTGACGCCCGCCATCCAGCCGCCGTCGATCACGAACGGCTGCCCCGTGATGTACGAGGAGTCCTCGCTGGTCAGGAACAGGGCGAGGCGGGCGATCTCCTCCGGCCGCCCGACCCGGCCCATCGGCACCACCCGCCGGTAGAGCTCCGCCATGGCGTCCCGGGACTCGGCGGTCGGCCCGGCCGGATCCAGCAGCCCCGGATTGGCCATCGGGGTGTCGACGGCGCCGGGGCACATCGCGTTGACCCGGATGTTCTTCGCGGCCAGCTCCAGCGCGGCGACCCGGGTCAGCCCGAGGATCGCCGCCTTGGTGGCCGCGTACGCGCCGACGTACGCCATGCCCGTGAGCCCCGTGTAGGAGGAGGTGTTGACGATCGTGCCGCCGCCCGCCGCCTCGATCTCGGGCGCGACCGCCTTGATGCCGAGGAAGGCACCGACCTGGTTGACCTGCACGACCTGCTGGAACTCCGCCAGCGGCGTCGCGGTCAGCTCGTTGAACCGGAGGATGCCGGCGTTGTTGACCAGGCCGTCGACCGACCCCCCGAACGCCTCCTTCGCGGTGGCGACGGCGGCGGCCCAGTCCTCCTCGCGGCTCACGTCCAGCCGTACGTACCGGGCGCGGTCCTCCCCGATGTCCTTGGCGACGGCGGCTCCCCGCTCGTCCAGTACGTCGCCGAGCAGCACCCTGGCGCCCTCGGCGGCGAAGAGGCGGGCCTCCTGCTCGCCCTGGCCGCGCGCCGCACCGGTGATGACGACGACGCGCCCGTCCAGCTTGCCCATGGCCCTGCCCCCTGCTCCTAGTCGTTGAGAAGCGGGGCGACCCCGTCTCCGAAAGCGGTGATCTGGTCGGTGAGTTCGGCGCGGTCGCGGCTGCGGAAGCGGACCTGGATCTGGTCCACGCCGAGCGCCTTGTACGCGCGCAGGGACTCGGCGAGCGCCTCCGCCTTCCCGGTGAGGGCCCGGCGGCCGGTGTCCCAGCCGGGCTCGCCCACGTAGAGCGGCTCGGTGATCGCCCCGATCTCGATCGGGGCGGTGACCCCGGCGGCCTGCCGCAGCTCCCTGATACGGGCGATCTGTGCCGGGATCCGCTCGCGCGGGTCGCCCTGCGGGAGCCAGCCGTCGCCGCGGACGGCGGCCCGGCGCAGGGCGGCGGGCGAGGAGCCGCCGACCCAGACGGGGATCCGCGGCTGGGCGGGGCGGGGCAGCTGGCCGAGGTCGCGGAACGCGAACAGCTCGCCCTCGAACCGCGGGTACTCCTCGGGCCCGAGGGCGGCGCGCAGCGCGTCGAGGGTCTCGTCGAGGAGGGCGCCGCGGCGGGCGAAGTCGATGCCGAGGACCTCGAACTCCTCCTGGACGTGCCCGGCGCCGACGCCGAGGATCAGGCGGCCGCCGCTGAGGTGGTCGAGGGTGGCGTACTGCTTGGCGCTGATCAGCGGGTGGCGCAGGCCGACGATCGCGACGTGGCTCAGCAGCCGGACGCGCTCGGTGATCCCGGCGAGGAAGGAGAGGGTGGCGACCGGGTCATACCAGACGGTGCTCATGGGGCCGGCGAGGCGGCGCGGGATGGCCACGTGGTCGCAGGTGGCCAGGTATCCGAACCCGGCCCGGTCGGCGGCCCTGGCCACCCCGGCGAGGTCGGCGGCGGTGGCCGTCGCCTCCCAGGGCTCGGCGTAGATGGTGCTCTGCGACTGGATCGGGAGCTGCATCCCGTACTCCAGCCGGCCTTCCGCAAACACGCGCGCCATGCCGTCCCCGCCCCGCTTCCGCCGTCGCCGGTCCCGTCGCCTGCGTCCGCCGATTCGTCCCATCGGCTCCGGGGGCCATCGTCGTAGCTGACGGTCCGTCAGGCAAGGGGGCCGACGGACCGCGCTGGGGGAACGCGGCGTCGCCCCCGCCCCGGACCGGCCCGGGGGGATGGGCGGGAGAGACGGGAGAGGTGGGAGAGGCGGGGGGCGGGAGAGGCGGGGGGACGGGTCCTGATCATCCCGGCCCCCACCCCCTGAGCCCCGCTCAGAAGCCGGCCGGTCCCATCGCGATGACCGGGTGGGCCGCCGGGTCCAGGGACTGCAGAAGGGCCTTCATGGCCTCCTTCGGAATGCCGACGCAGCCCTGCGAGGGGCCGTCGTGGTCGACGTGGAGCCAGATGTTGCCGCCCTTGTCCTCGCCGTCCGGCTGCCTCGGGTCGAGCGGGGACACCCCGCGCTCACGGTTGAAGTCGATCGCGACGACGTAGTCGAAGGCACCGGCCAGGGACTCGCCGTTCACGCCCTGCCCCGAGGGGACGAAGAGGCGGCTGCGGTCGTACGGGAACTTCGTACCGGGCGGCTTCGGCAGCAGGCCGCCCGCGTCGGTCAGGGAGAACACGCCCATCGGGGTCGTCAGGTCCCCCTGCGTGCGCTCGGCGGGCGGGGACCATCCGTGGGCCCCGTTGCGGGCCGGCCAGGTCGCGTCCGGGGCCCAGTCGGAGCCCGGCCCGGGCCGGCTGTACAGGGTCAGGGTGGACTCCGAGGAGTCCTCCGCCTTTCCGGTGACCAGGACCAGCTGGCGGGCGTTCCCCGGGATCCTGGCCAGGGTCTCGTCACTGACGCCGGTCAGGCCCTGGGAGGGGTCGCGCGCGGTGCGGGCGGCCGCGCGGTCGGCCGCGGCCACCGACGCCGCGGCCGCCGTCGGGCGGTCGTCGAGCGCGCGGGAGCCGCGCGCACCGTCCGGCTTGTCGTGCGGGGCGTTGACCCAGGCCGCCGTGGCGGCGAGCAGGCCGAGCGCGGCCGCGACGGCGACGCGCTTCGACGTACGGGAGCGGGCTCGGACGTGCTGGCTCATTGTTCCGACCGTACACAGCCGATCCCCAGTTCCCCGGTGGGCGCGAACTCCCGGGTGTCGCGAACCCGCGATTCAACCGAAGCGGGACCACGGCCGGCACTCCGTCAGCGGAGGCGGCCGGCCCGATCCGGCCGCCCGGGCGGTTGTGGCGTACCGCGCGCCGGCCGGCAGCTTCCCACCAGATGGCCCAGCAGCGCGCGGCCGCCGGTCACGGTCAGCGGCGCGAGGGCCCGGCCCCTCCCCGACGCCGGCGCTCCGGACGGGGTGGGCGGCGGCGCGCACCGCACCGCCACCCCCCACCGCTCAGAGGAGCTGCTGGTAGGTGTTCCAGCCGGAGCCGACGCGGGTGCGGTCGTCGAAGGGGACGGGCTGGTTGCCGTTGCCCTTGTAGAGCCACAGCACGCCCGCCGCGTCGCGAGCGACGAGGTCGGCGCGGTTGTCACCCGTGATGTCACCGACGAGGCTGAACTGGTCGTAGACGTTCCAGCCACCGGCGATACGGGTGCGGTCGTCGAACGGGACCGTCGGGTTGTCGTTGCCCTTGTAGAGCCACAGCACACCGGCCTTGTCACGGGCCAGCAGGTCGGGGCGGCCATCGCCCGTAACGTCGGCGGAGCCGATCAGCTGGTCGTACACGTTCCAGCCGCCCGCGACGCGGACACGGTCCTGGAACGGGCTGCCCGGGTTGCCGGTGCCCTTGTACAGCCACAGCACACCGGCCTTGTCACGCGCCAGCAGGTCCGGCTTCCCGTCCCGGTAGATGTCACCGGCGCCGATCAGCTGGTCGTAGATGTCCCAGCCGCCGCCGACCCGGGTGCGGTCCGCGTAGCCGCTGACGTTGGAGAACTGCCGCTGGTAGTGCCACAGCACACCGGCGCTGTCCCGGCCCACGAGCTCACCCAGCCCGGTCATCGCACTCGCCGGAGTCCCGACCCCGTAGTTCAGGGACTGGCTGACCGAAGTCAGCTTGGTGAGCTGGTCGTACGTGTTCCAGCCGCCCCCGATCAGAACCCGGTCACCGGCCAGCGAGCCTTCCCCGTCCCCCCAGTACTGGAACAGCTGACCACTGGCATCACGGGCCAGGAGGTCGTACAACCGGCGCGGCGCCCCGCTGCCCGTGCTGAAGGTCGCCTTGGCCCGCTGCCAGCCCTCGTTGGGGGTACCGGTGTAGATGGTGCTGGTGGAGTGCAGCGACAGGTTCGACACACCGGTGCCCGCCGGCACGGTGAAGGTGTACTCCATCCAGTGCTCACCGGGGACGGTGTTCTTGCAGCTCATGTTGCCCGTGTAGAGCGTGACCTTCGGATCTTCGATCTTGCAGGACATGCCGGCGCTGGTGGTCACCTCACTCACGCGGGCCATCGGGCCGTACGACCAGTACGGCGCCCCCTGGCCCTGCAGGAACACGAAGTGCTGCTCCCCGGCATCCGTGGCGTGGAGACGGACACGCTGGCGCACGGAGGCGCCCGCCGCGACGTCGGGCAGCTCGAACGACACCGTGTTGCGGGCGGCCCGCTCCAGCGTCTTCACCGTCACCTTGGACGACCCGCTGGTCGCGTCACCGGGCCGGGTACCGGCGCTCTGCGCCATCGCGACCGCGGCCTTCAGATCCCCGTCGCGCGGCACGTAGGCGTAGCCCTCGTAGGCCGTCGTCATGTCCGCGGCGTCCTGGGCGACGGCGAAGCTGGGAGGGTACCCGTCCCGCACGTCACAGACGTAGACGGAGACCGCCCCCTCGACCTCCTCGCACGTGTCCGACTTCCGCCGCAGCGAGGCGGGCAGCCCGTCAGCCGCGGCCACCGGACCCGTCAGCGGCTTCGTGGAGAACGCGTAGATCATCTTTCCCCGGGCGATGCCGGAGATGAGCGCGGCCCCCGTGTTCCACCCCTGGCCGGGCGCCAGCACCTCTTCCCCGGGCGTGGCGAACACGGGGTTGGAGTCAACGGCCAGCGCAGGGGTGGCCACCGCCGCGAGGCCGGCCGCCACGGCCGCCGTCGCCGTGGCTATCGACGCCGCTCTGCGGAAACTTCTGTTCAACGAGACCTGACTTTCCGGTAAGGCGCCCCATGGGGAGCCTGTCGTTCTGAGGTGCCGAAACCCGCGGCCGAAGCCCGACGAAACGGCCCGCGGCCCCCACGGCCAAGCGGGGCCACGGGCCATCTCGCATCAAGAACCCTCAGGAGAGACTGGTGATGGAGTAACTCCAGCCGCTGTTGCCCACCTTCAGCGGCTTGCGATGAGTGGTGGCGCCGCCAGGATAGAAGAGCAGACACCCCGGTGGCACCGGCGTCGTCGTCGATGAACGTCTTGCCGACAACGGCGCCCTGGGCGTTTCCGGAGCTGGTGACCAGCGGACGGCTGCTGGGCTGCCAGCCACCGGCCCCGTAGACGGCTCGCCGACGGCACCGACCGCCTACGACGTCAACCCCGCACCTCCGCTCGCCCTGAGGGAACGAGCCAAGGCCAGGCTGAGGGAGCAGGCCGTACGCGGGGCGGGTGGCGTACGCGGCCCCCCTGACCGTTTCTTCGGGGGAGTTTCCGACACTGGCCGATTCCGGTCCGGGAAACTGCCGCCCGGCCACCCCGGGCGGCGTCGTACGCTGCGGTGATGCGACCGAAATTCCTGCGCCCGCGTTCCCGGACTCCCCGTCAGGCGGCACGACTTGTCGTGCTGTCGCCCAGTGGGGCCGTGTTCCTGTTCCGGGAGAACAACATCGAGGTCGGCGTGCACTGGCTGCCTCCCGGCGGCGGGATCGATCCCGGGGAGAGCCCCGAGCAGTGCGTGCGGCGGGAGCTGCGGGAGGAGACCGGGTGGACCGATCTCGCCCCGCAGCGACTGCTGTGCACCTGGGAGCACGACTTCACCCACCAGGGCGTGCCCATACGTCAGCACGAGCACATCTACGTCACCAGCGGCCCCGAGCGCGACCCCGTGCCGGAGTCGCCCGACGCGCACTGGCGGTGGCTCTCCCCCGAGGCGCTCGCCGGGCTCGGCGAGCCGATCTGGCCGCCGCGGCTCGCCGACCTGCTCGCCGGGCCGCCAGTGGAGCCGGTGCACCTGGGGCTCGTAACGTAGCCCGGCGGCCGTCAGCGGCGGACGGGCGGCCGCCAGCAGCTGGCCGGCGCCCGTCCGCCAGCGCCAGGTGCCCGGCGGGCGTCAAGCAGGCGGCGCCGAAGCCCGGCGGGTGTCAGGGGCGGGGGCCCGCTGATGCTTTTTTGTACAGGTCGGCTGCGTACGGGCCCAGGATCGTGCTGGTGGAGACGTCGTCGGTGTCGCCGCCCGTGAGGATGCCGATGATTTTGCCGTCGCGGGCTATCCAGGCGCTGCCGCTGGTGCCGCCCGGGAAGTCCGCGCAGTCGAAGCGCTGTTCCTTCGCCCCTTGGCGGACCGCGACGGCCGTGCAGGTGCGGGGGACCTTGCGGTCGGCGGGGTAGCCCGTCACCGTGACCTCCTCGCCCGCGCGGCCCGAGGTGTCGAGGTCCGCCCCGCCGGTGAGGTCCTCTATGTTGCGGCCCGAGGCGTCGGGGGCGAGGCGGGCGAAGGCGAGGTCGTAGTCCTCGTCGCCGCCGGAGGACCAGCGGGAGTCCTCGTAGACCTCCTCCAGCTTCCAGGTACCGAACGGCGCCTTCCCGTTCGCGTATGCGGGTGCGAAGACGGCTCCGCCGACGCCCGAGGTGCCGGAGAGCAGGCAGTGCCCGGCGGTGACGATCAGGTTGCGCCCGGGGCTGCGTACGACGGTGGCCGTGCAGAAGTGGTCGCCCTCCAGGCCGCCCGCGAACAGCGCGCCGGTGAAGGTGGCGGCGGCTCCCGGGGCGGGCGAGCCCGGGGTGACAGAGGCGCCCGGGGAGGCCGTCGGGGAGGTGCTCGGCGTGCCTGCGAGTTGAGGCTGTTTCGGTGGTTGCGATGGCGAAGATGCCGTGGGGGTGGGCGTACCCTTCGGGCCGGTCTTCGACTGGGCCGTGACCCGGCTCTCCACCGGTGGCACCACCTTCGTCATGGCCGCCGACGCCCCCAGCGCCGCCGCCACGCACAACACCGCGGTCACCACGGTCCGCTTGTCCACCACAGACACCCCTCCACCTTTGCTCTGGCGAAGCATGCCCCGGCGGCACTTCCGCCGCAAGGCTCAGTCAGGCCAGAGCGGGCGCCGGCCGCCGGACACCCCCCATCTCACCCTTCACGCACAGGCGTTGACAGACCGCGACCCCGGCTCGACAATAAACCGCATACACCGGACACAGTTTTAGGGGAGACCATGCTCGGGACCGTCCTCACCACCGCCGCCACCGTCGCGGGCGCCCTCGCCGTCCCCGGTGCCGGGCTGTTCGGGCACCGGGCGCTGCGCCGGTCGGGGAACGCGGCCCTGATGCGGATCGACTCCCCCGACGGCATCGACGAGCAGGGCTTCGTCCGGATCGGCGGCATCGAGCAGTGGGTTTCGGTGCGCGGCGAGGACCGCTCCAACCCGGTCGTCGTGGAGGTGCACGGCGGGCCCGGCGCCACCAACTCCCCTTACGGGATACGCACCCGCTCCTGGGAGCGGCACTTCACGATCGTCCGCTGGGACATGCGCGGCGCGGGCAAGACCTTCGGCCGGGGCGGCCCCGAGGGGCAGGGCGAGACCACCTTCGAGCGGCTCTACGAGGACGCCCTGGAGGTCACCCGCCACGCGTGCGAGCGGCTGGGCGTGGCGCGGGTCGTGCTGCTCGCCAACTCCTTCGGCACCACCCTCGGGCTGCGCCTGGCCCGCGACCACCCCGAGCTGTACTCGGCGTACGTCGGCACCGACCAGAACGTCCACGACGGCGGCCGCGACACCGGCGGCCACCGGGCGCTGCTGGAGCGGCTGCGCGCGGCGGGCCGGACGAAGGACGCCGCGGTGGTGGCGGCGATGGGTCCCGACCGGCGCCGCTGGACGGCGAGGCAGCGGGCGGCGTACGACAAGCTCTGCACGGCGAGCGACCCGCTGACCCTGGACACGCTCAAGAAGGTGGTCCTGGGGTCGATGTGGCTGTCGCCGCTGCACTCGCTGCGGGACCTGCGGGACTTCTTCCGCGGTCAGTCCTTCTCCGAGCGGATCACCCCGGGGACCGCCGGGTTCGACGACTGGGCCGACGGCACGGTCTTCGAGGTGCCGTTCTTCCTCTTCCAGGGCGACAGTGACGTGATCACCCCGACGGAGCGCGCCCGGGCGTTCTTCGAGGACGTGGAGGCCCCGGTCAAGGGGTTCGCGCTGATCGAGGACGCCAGCCACTGGGCGGCCCTGCGCCACCCGGAGGTGTTCCTGGACCTCCTCCTGACCCACGTCCTCCCGGCGATCACGCCCCCGGCCCAGGCGCCGGCCCAGGCACCGGCACTGACCCCGGTCACGGCCCTGACCCCGCCCCCGGCCCCCGCCTCCGCCCGCCCCGCCGCGACGGCGTAGGGGCCGTCACACCCCGCCGGGTCGCCGTGCCCCCGCCCACAGGCCGTCCGGGGTCAGGCCCAGGAGGTCGATGGCGTTGCCGCGGACGATGCGGTCGACGACGTCGGGCGGGAGGTGGGCCATCTGGGCCTCGCCGACCTCGCGGGACTTCGGCCAGGTCGAGTCGGAGTGCGGGTAGTCCGTCTCGTAGAGGACGTTCCCGACGCCGATCGCGTCCAGGTTCCGCAGCCCGAAGGCGTCGTCGAAGAAGCAGCCGAAGACGTGCTCGGCGAAGAGTTCCGACGGCGGGCGCAGCACCTTGTCCGCGACGCCGCCCCAGCCGCGGTTCTCCTCCCAGACCACGTTCGCCCGTTCCAGGATGTACGGGATCCAGCCGATCTGGCCCTCCGCGTACATGATCCTCAGGTTCGGGAAGCGCTCGAACTTGCCGCTCATCAGCCAGTCGACCATCGAGAAGCAGCAGTTGGCGAAGGTGATGGTGGAGCCGACGGCCGGCGGGGCGTCCGCCGAGGTGGACGGCATGCGCGAGGAGGAGCCGATGTGCATGGCGATGACCGTGCCGGTCTCGTCGCAGGCCCGCAGGAAGGGGTCCCACTCGTCCGTGTGGACGGAGGGCAGGCCCAGGTGCGGGGGTATCTCGGAGAAGGCCACCGCGCGCACGCCGCGGGCCGCGTTGCGGCGGACCTCGGCGGCGGCGAGGTCGGCGTCCCAGAGCGGGATCAGGGTGAGCGGGATCAGCCGGCCCGCCGCGTCGGGGCCGCACCACTCCTCGACCATCCAGTCGTTGTAGGCCCGTACGCCGAGCAGTCCCAGCTCGCGGTCCCGGGCCTCGGTGAAGGTCTGGCCGCAAAAGCGCGGGAAGGTCGGGAAGCAGAGCGCCGACTGGACGTGGTTGACGTCCATGTCCGCGAGGCGCTCGGGAACCGAGAAGGACCCGGGGCGCATCTGCTCGTACGTGATGACCTCCAGCCTGATCTCGTCGCGGTCGTACCCGACCGCGGTGTCCAGCCGGGTGAGCGGGCGGTGCAGGTCCTCGTAGACCCACCAGTCGCCGATCGGTCCGTCGTCGCCCTTGGCCCCCATGACGGGGGCGAACTTGCCGCCGAGGAAGGTCATTTCCTTCAGGGGGGCGCGGACGACGCGGGGTCCGGTGTCCCGGTATCTGGACGGGAGCCGGTCCCGCCAGACGTGGGGCGGTTCCACCGTGTGGTCATCCACCGAGATGATCTTCGGGAAGGTCTCCATGTGGTCTACGGTAGCGCCGATCTGACGAACCGTCAGCTAGTTGGGAAGGGATCGCTCCGCCACGGGCTGACGGGTACGCGCAAGACAGGGCAGACTGACCCTTACACCGACGGAAGGCAGGGGGGACGACAGATGGACGGCATACCGGCCATCCCGCACCAGCGGAACCACCCCGAGGCAGCCCCCCAGGCAGTACAGGCGGCACAGGCCGTACAGGCCGTACGCGCGGACACCCACCAACCGGCCGCGGCCGCCGAACTCACCCCCGGCGGCGCCCGGTTCGCCGTCCTCGGACCCATCCGGGCCTGGCGCGGCCGCGAGGCCCTGCCCTCCGGCAGCCCCCAGCAGCGCGCCCTGCTCGCCGTGCTCCTGCTCCGGGGCGGCCGGACCGCCACCGCGCCCGAGCTCATCGACGCGATCTGGGGCGAGGACCCGCCCCAGCAGGCCCTCGCCACCATCCGCACCTACGCGTCCCGGCTGCGCAAGGTCCTCGACCCCGGGCTGCTCGTCAGCGAGTCCGGCGGGTACGCCATCCGGCTGCGCCACATGGAGGCCCTCGACCTCGGCGTCGCCCGCGCTCTGGCCGCCGACGCCGAGAAGGCCCGCGCCGCCGGGGACCGCGCCCTCGCCCGCACCCTCCTCGCCCGCACCCTGGACCTCTGGGACGGCGAACCCCTCGCCGGAGTCCCCGGCCCGCACGCCGAGACCGAGCGGACCCGGCTCGCCGAATGGCGCGTCCAGCTGCTGGAGACCCGTCTGGACCTCGACCTGGAGGTCGGCCACCACGCCGAGGCCGTCTCCGAGCTCACCGCGCTGACCGCCGCCCACCCGCTGCGCGAGCGGCTGCGCGAGCTGCTGATGCTCGCCCTCTACCGCAGCGGCCGCCAGGCCGAGGCCCTCGCCGTCTACGCCGACACCCGCCGGCTCCTCGCCGAGGAACTCGGCGTCGACCCGCGCCCAGAGCTCTCCGCCCTCCAGCAGCGCATCCTGCGCGCCGACGCCGAACTCGCCCGCGCCGAGGACCCCGCGCCGGCCGCGGCCGCCGTCCACATGAAGCCCGCCCAACTGCCCGCCACCGTGCCCGACTTCACCGGACGCACCCCGTTCGTCAGCGAGCTCGGCGCGATCCTGTCGGGCGCCGAGGGCCAGGTCATGGCCGTCTCCGCGCTCGCCGGCATCGGCGGCGTCGGCAAGACCACCCTCGCCGTGCACGTCGCGCACGCCGCCCGCCCGCACTTCCCCGACGGCCAGCTCTACGTGGACCTCCAGGGCACCGAGCCGCGCCCCGCCGAACCCGAGGCCGTCCTCGGCTCCTTCCTGCGGGCCCTCGGCACCCCCGACACCGCGATCCCCGACTCCCCCGCCGAACGCGCCGCGCTCTACCGCTCCGCCCTCGACGGCCGCCGCGTCCTGGTCCTGCTCGACAACGCCCGCGACGCCGCCCAGGTACGGCCGCTGCTGCCGGGCACCGCGGGCTGCGCCGCCCTCGTCACCAGCCGGGTCCGCATGTCGGGCCTCGCCGGGGCCCATCTCGTCGACCTCGACGTGATGAGCCCCGAGGAGGCCCTGCAGCTGTTCACCCGGATCGTCGGCACCGAGCGCGTCGCCGCCGAACGCCAGGCCGCCCTCGACGTCGTCGGCGCCTGCGGGTTCCTGCCGCTCGCCATCCGCATCGCCGCCTCCCGGCTCGCCGCCCGCCGCACCTGGACCGTCTCCGTCCTGGCCGCCAAGCTCGCCGACGAACGCCGGCGCCTCGACGAGCTCCAGTCCGGCGACCTCGCCGTCAAGGCCACCTTCGAGCTCGGCTACGGCCAGCTGGAACCCGCCCAGCAGCGCGCGTTCCGCCTCCTCGGCCTCGCCGACGGCCCCGACATCTCCCTCGCCGCCGCGGCCGCCGTACTGGACCGGCCCGAGCACGACACCGAGGACCTCCTGGAGGCCCTCGTCGACTGCTCCCTCATCGAATCCGCCGCGCCCGGCCGCTACCGCTTCCACGACCTCGTACGCCTCTACGCCCGCGCCTGCGCCGAACGCGACGAGCAGCCGCCCAGCGAGCGCGACACCGCCCTGTCCCGGCTGCTGGACTTCTACCTGGCCACCGCCTCCCGGGTGTACGCGCTGGAGCGCCCCGGCGACCGTACGGTGGACCACCTGCCGCCCACCGACCGCGCCGGGCTGGTCTTCGCCGGCCGCCCCGCCGCGCTCGACTGGCTCTACGGCGAGGCCGACTGCCTCCTCGCCTGCGTCCAGCAGTCCGTGGGCCGGGGGCAGCTCGACCGCTCCGTCGGCCTGCTGATGGCCGCCAAGGACCTCGCCGAGTCCGGGGCCAGTTCCCGCATGTACGAGAACGCCGCCGTCATGGTCCGCGACGCCGCCCGCTCCCTCGGCAACGCCCGCGCCGAGGGCCGGGCCCGCACCACGCTGGCGCAGGCCCAGATCACGGCCGGCCGCTTCGACGCCGCCGCCACCGAGGCCAATACCGCCATGGAGCTCGGCCGGCTCGCCGAAGACCCCTGGACCAGCGGGAACGCCCCCAACGAGCGGGGCATCATCGCGATCTACCGCAAGGAGCACTCCGCCGGCGAGGAGGCCCTGAGCCAGGCCCGGGAGGCCTTCCGCGCCGACGGGAACCGCCCCGGCGAGGCCAGCGCCCTGTGCAACCTGTCGCGGATCCACCTCGCCCAGGACCGCACGGGCAGCGCCGTGGAGCTGGCCCGGCAGGGCATCGAGATATACGCCGAACTCGGCCTGGAACTGCGGCTCGCCAACGGCCGGTACGCGCTGGGTCTGGCGCTGAGCCAGGCCGGCCGCTTCCTGGAGGCGCTGGCCGAGTTCACACAGGCGCTGGAGATCTTCCGCGACAACCGCCAGCCCCTGTGGGAGGGCGTGACACACTTCCGGCTGGCCGAGGTGCACCTGGCCGCCGGCCGGGCCACCCTGGCCGCCTCCCACGCGGAACAGGCCATCGCGCTGCGCGGCATCGGCGGGGTGTGGCGGCGCGGTACCGTCCTCCAGGTCCTCGGCAAGGCGCTGACGGTACTGGGGCAGCCGGACCGGGCGAGCGCCTGCTGGCGCGAGGCGCTGGCGATCTACGAGGGGCTCGGGTCGCCGGAGGCGTCCGAGGTCAGGATGCTGCTGGCGCTCGCCGCCGCCTCGTGAACGCACGCGTTCATCATTCGTTTATCGCCGGGCGGCACTCTGTAGTTGTCGATCCGCGCAGACGGCGGGTGGACGGCCCGACACAACAGGAGGGCACCTCCCAGGTGCCGAATCCGCGAAGATCCGTCCGGCGGCCCTCGGGGGAGTCGCCGGGCGGATCCTCCGGACGACGAACCACATACTTTTCAGGAGTGCGCCATGACTGACGCGACCACGCCGCAGACGCCGAAGGACCCGTCCAAGCCGCTCGACAGCCACGCCTCGGGCGCGGAGGCCGTCACGGACATCCAGACCATGGACAGCCACGCCTCCAGCGAGCCGATCGACCTTCCGCTCACGCCGGCCAAGCCGCCGGTCAAGCCGGTCGGGCCGCAGGACAGCCACGCGTCCGGCGAGCCGCTCCAGGCCATGGACAGCCACGCCTCCAGCGAGCCGTTCAAGCCGTAACCGGCCGGGTCCGGGCTCCGGCCGCGGGCCACCAGAACCAACGGGGGAAAGCGCCTCGGGTCCTACGGGGGGAACCGAAGGGACCAGAAGGCGACGGGGGAAAGACGACGACCGCGGTGGCCCGGAGGGGGAGCCACCGCGGCCGTCGTATCCGCGTGTCCGGACACGGCGGAGCCCCTAGGGTGGAGGCGTGTTCACCTCCCAGGGACCCACCGCCCGCGAGCTGGCCGTGCAGGCCCTCTCCTCCGTCGAGCGCGGCTACGACCTGCTCTCGCCCAAGTTCGACCGGACGCCCTTCCGCACCCCGGACCGGATGCTCGACGCCGTCGAGGAGACCCTGGCCGGGCGGGAGGGCTCCTTCGGTGCCGGGCTCGACGTGTGCTGCGGCACCGGCGCCGGGCTGGGCATGCTGCGGCGGCTGTGCCGGGACCGGGTGACCGGGGTGGACGTCAGCGCCGGGATGCTGGCGCAGGCCGCGCTGGCGCACCCGGACGGGGTGGACTTCGTACGGGCCGACGCGCTGGCGCTGCCGCCCGCGCTCGGGAACTCCTACGACCTGGCGGTCAGCTTCGGGGCCTTCGGGCACTTCCTGCCGGCCGAGCGGCCCGCCCTGTTCGCCGGGGTCCGCGCGGCGCTGCGCCCCGGCGGGCTGTTCGCCTTCCCGATCGGGGCTCCGCTGCCGCCGAGCTCGCGGGTCTGGTGGATGCTGGCGGGCTTCGACGCGGCGATGCGGGTGCGCAACGCGGTGTGGCGGCCGCCGTTCGTCATGTACTACCGGACGTTCCCGCTGAGCGGTGTCCGCGCGGACCTGCGGGCGGCGGGGTTCACGGTGGAGACGGTCCCGCTGGAGCACTTCGGGCGCCGGGAGGACGGCAGTCCGCACTGGCGGCTGGTCCTGGCCCGGCGCCCGTGACGCCGGCTCCGGCCGCGGTCAGCGCGCCCTCAGCTCCCGTTTGAGGACCTTGCCGCCGGCGTTGCGCGGCAGTTCGCCGACGAACTCCACTTCCCTGGGCACCTTGTAGTTGGCCATTTCCCGGCGCGACCAGGCGATCAGGTCGTCGGCGGTGACGGTGGCGCCGGGGCGGCGCACCGCGTACGCCTTGCCGACCTCGCCGAGCCGCGGGTCGGGGACGCCGACGACCGCGACGTCCGCGATGTCCGGGTGCAGGCCGAGGAGTTGCTCGATCTCGGCGGGGTAGGCGTTGAAGCCGCCGACGATGAACATGTCCTTGATCCGGTCGGTGATGCGCAGGTTGCCGTCCGCGTCGAGGACGCCGACGTCGCCGGTGCGCAGCCAGCCGTCGGGGGTGATGGCCCGCGCGGTCTCGGCGGGGTCCTCGAAGTAGCCCCGCATGACGTGGTGGCCGCGGACCCAGACCTCGCCCGCCCGGCCGGCCGGCAGGGGCGCCCCTTCGGGGTCCGCGATGCGTACCTCGGTGCCGGGGACGGGCCGTCCGGAGGTTTCGGCGATGACCTCGGCCGGGTCGCCGCGCCGGCACATGGTGACTATGCCGCTGGCCTCGGAGAGTCCGTACGCAGTGAGCACGGTGGCGATCCGCAGTTCGCCGCGCAGCCGCTCGACGAGGCGCAGCGGGACGACGGCCGCGCCGGTGACGACGAGGCGCAGCGCCGAGAGGTCGTGGTGGTCGCGGTGGGCGTGGTCGAGGAGGGACTGGTGCAGGGTGGGCGGTCCGGGGAGTACGGAGATCCGTTCGGCGGCGACGTTGGCGAGGACGGTGTCCACGTCGAAGACGGGCTGCGGGACCATGGTGGCGCCGCGGGTCAGGCAGGCGATGATCCCGGCCTTGTAGCCGAAGGTGTGGAAGAAGGGGTTGACGATCAGGTAGCGGTCGCCCTCGCGGAGTCCGGCGAGTTCGCTCCACACGTCGTAGCAGCGCAGGGTCTGGGCGTGGGTGATGACGGCGCCCTTGGGGCTGCCGGTGGTGCCCGAGGTGAAGATGATGTCGGAGGGGGCGTCGGGGCGGATCGCGGCGGCGCGGGCGCTGACGGCTTCGGCGGGTACGCGGTCCCCGCCGGCCAGGAAGTCCTTCCAGGTGCGGAAGGAGGCCGGGGCGTCCTCGGCGAGGACGACGACCTGTTCCAGGTGTTCCAGGCCGGGGAGCGGGCCGGTGCCGGGGCCTTCGGCGGCGGCGCGGCGCAGCGAGGCGACGTAGGAGGTGCCGAGGAAGGTGCCGGTGACGAAGAGGAGTCTGGCGCGGCTGCGCCGCAGGACGTACGCGGCTTCGGCGCCCTTGAAACGGGTGTTGAGGGGGACGAGGACGGCGCCGGCGGAGACGGCTCCGAGGGCGCTGACGATCCATTCCAGGGTGTTGGGCGCCCAGACGGCGACCCGGTCGCCCGCCTCGACCCCGGCGGCGATGCAGGCGGCCGCGGCCCGTTCGACGCGCTCGCCGAGCTGGGCGTAGTCGATCCGGACGCGGCCGTCGACGACGGCTTCGCGCTCCGCGTAGCGTTCGGCGGCGTCGCGCACCAGTTCGGCGACGCTGCCCCAGCGCAGATCCCCCCGCACGTCTTCGCTCATCGCGCTCCCCTCCCAGTAGCTGACTATCCGTCAGATTAGCTGTAGCCTTCGCGGCTGTCAGTACTGGCGCGGGCCCGGAGGTGGCGATGGCGGCAACACTCAAGGACGCTACGGCGATAGTCGGGATCGGCCAGACCCCCTTTGCCAAACGGCTCCCGCAATCCGAGAAGGAATTGGCCTGCCGTGCGATTCTGGCCGCCCTCGCGGACGCCGGCATCGCCCCGTCCGAGGTCGACGCCTTCGCCTCCTACACGATGGAGGAGACCGACGAGGTCGAGGTCGCCAAGGCCATCGGCGCCGGCGACGTCACCTTCTTCTCCAAGGTCGGCTACGGCGGCGGCGGCTCCTGCGCCACCGTCGGCCACCTCGCGGCCGCCGTCGCCACCGGGCAGGCGAGCGTGGGCGTCGCCTGGCGCTCCCGCAAGCGCGGCTCCGGGCCCCGGCCGTGGAAGAACACCGCCGTCCAACTGCCCACCCCCGGCCAGTGGACCCGCCCGTTCGGGCTGCTGCGCCCCGCCGACGAGATCGGCATGCTCGCCCGCCGCTACATGCACGAGTACGGGGCCACCCGCGACCACCTCTTCAACGTCGCGATGGCCTGCCGCAACCGGGCCAACGAGAACCCGGCCGCGATGATGTACGAACGCCCGCTGACCCGCGAGATGTACATGACCGCCCGCATGATCAGCGAACCGCTCTGCCTCTTCGACAACTGCCTGGAGACGGACGGGGCGCTGGCCTGCGTGATCGTCTCCGCCGAGCGGGCCCGGGACTGCCGGCACAAGCCCGTGTACGTGCACTCCGTGGCCCAGGGGCTGCCCGCCCAGCACCACGGGATGGTCAACTACTGGAACGACGACCCGCTGTCCGGGCCCGCCTGGACCGCCGCCCGGCACCTGTGGAAGCAGTCCGACTTCGGGCCGCAGGACGTGGACGTCGCCCAGATCTACGACGCGTTCACCCCCCTGATCCCGCTGTCCCTGGAGGGCTACGGGTTCTGCGGGCGCGGCGAGGGCGCCGCCTTCACCGAGGGCGGGGCGCTGGAAATGGGCGGCCGGCTGCCCATCAACACCGGCGGCGGCGGTCTCAGCGAGGCCTACGTGCACGGCTTCAACCTGATCAACGAGGGCGTCAAACAGCTGCGGGGCATCTCCACCGCGCAGGTGCCGGACGCCGCGACCTGCCTGGTGACGGCGGGCGAGGGAGTCCCGACGTCCGCGATCCTGCTGCGAGCCTGAGGAGCGAGCGACGATGACCGCCACTGCCGACGAACTGCTGCTCCCCGTACCCGACGAGGACGGTGCCCCGTTCTGGGAGTACGCCGCCCGCGGCGAACTGCGGATCCAGGCCTGCGCCTCGTGCGGCAGGCTCCGCTTCCCGCCGAGGCCGTGCTGCCCGCACTGCCGGTCCTTCGACTCCCAGTGGCGCCCGATGAGCGGGCGCGGCCGGATCTGGTCGTACGTCCGGCCGCACCCGCCGCTGCTGCCCGCGTACGCGGCGCAGGCCCCGTACAACGTCATCCTCGTGGAGCTCGCCGACGCGCCGGGGATCCGGCTGGCCGGGAACCTGGTGGCCGCCGCCGACGCCCCGCTCGACTCGGTGGACCCGGGGCGGCTGCGCATCGGGGCGAAGGTCCAGGTCGCGTTCACCGAGGTCGGCGGGATGGCCGTGCCGCGCTGGCTGCTGGAGCGGTCGTGACGGTACGGGTCGAGCGGGACGGGGAGAGCGGCGTCGCGGTCGTCACCCTGGACCGCGAGCGCCGGCACAACGCCATCGACCTGGAGACCGCCGCCGAACTGGCCTCCGTGTGGCGGGGGTTGCGCTACGAGGACGCGGTGCGGGCGGTGGTGGTGACGGGCGCCGGGCGCGCCGCGTTCTGCACCGGCATCGACCGCGCGGTGGAGGTTCCGCAGCCGGGCTCCCCGTACTCCGTCGACGATCCGCTGACGGAGATCGGCCCGAAGGCCAACGACCTGTGGAAGCCGGTGATCGCCGCCGTCAACGGCATGGCCTGCGGCGGCGCCTTCTACGTCCTGGGCGAGGCGGAGTTCCTGATCGCCTCGGAGACGGCCGTCTTCTTCGACCCGCACACCACGTACGGGATGGTCAGCGCCTACGAGGCCGTCTACATGGCGCAGCGGATGCCGTTCGGCGAGGTCGCCCGGATGTCCCTGATGGGCACGGCGGAACGGCTCTCCGCGCGCCGGGCCCACGAGATCGGCCTGGTCTCCGAGCTGACGGCGCCCGAGGAGCTGCTCCCGGCGGCGCTGCGGGCGGCGCGGACGCTGGCCGGGTTCCCGACGGAGGCGGTGCAGGGCACCGTACGGGCGCTGTGGTCGGCGAAGCGGGCGGCGCTGCGGCAGGCCCTGGACCAGGCGCCGGCGCTGATCACGCTGGGGAACCTGGCGCCGGAGCGGCAGGCCGAACTGTTCGCGGGGCGGCGCGGGGCGCCGGAGCCCAGGGTGCGGTGATTCAGCGGGTGCGCTTGGGGTTCGGCCTGGAGGTGGACTTCGGCTTGGGCTTGGAACCCGGCTTGCCGACGCCGGAGCCGGAGCCAGTGCCGGAGCCGGAGTCGGAGCCGGAGCCGTCGGACGTACCGGATGGGCTCGGGGTGGCGGCCGGGACGGTGTCGATCCGGCCGACGGCGCAGCCGCGTACGTCCGCGGCCCGGGCCGGGAGGGTCATCGCCACCTCCACGGTCCGGCTCTCGCGCGACTCCAGCGCGACCTCGACGGAGGCGGAGTCGACGGGCCCGGCCGCGCCCTCGAAGACGAGCGGCACCCGGAAGGTGCGGGCGCCCGTCACGTCGGAGGTGACCTTGAGGGTGGCCTTCGTCCGGCCCTGCCCGGCGCAGGTGACGACCTCGGCGTGAGCGGGCGGCGCGGCCGGCGAGCCGGTGGGGGTGGCCGAGGCGGTCGCGCTGCCGCCGCCGCTGCCGCCGTGGGACTTCTTCTTCGGCTTGCCGCTCTTGGAACTGGAGCATCCGCCGCCGCTGCTGCTGTTGCTCTTGCTCTTCCCGCTGCCGCTGCCGTTGCCGCCGCTCGACGAGAAGCCCGTCAGCGCCAGTACGACGAAGGCGAGCACCGCCGCGAACCTGATCCGACGTCCAGCCACCATGGCCTGAATCCCTCCCCCGCGGCTAACGGCGGGCCACGCTATCAGGCCCGGGTGCGCGCGCTCGCGCCCCGGTGCGGCGCTCAGCGCGGGGGGTCCGCCGCCAGGCCGCGGGTGCGCAGGTCCGCCAGGGAGTCGGTGTACTTGAGCATCAGGCGGGCGAAGTCGAGGCGGTCCCGCTCCGGCCAGTCGGCGGTGATGTACTCGAACGCGGAGCGCTGGTGGCGGCGGAAGCGGGCCATGAGCTCCCGGCCGGCCGGGCTGAGGTGGAGCACCGTGCGGCGGCCGTCCCGCTGTGAGGCGCCACGGATGACGTAACCGGCCTTGATGGTGTCGCTGACCATGCGGCTGGCGACCGAGGGGTCCACTCCGAGCAGTTCGGCGATGCCGCCGACGGTGATCTCCCGGTCGGGATCCTGCGTGGCCTCGGCCTCCAGGACGTGGTTGAGGACCAGCGTCCGGCTCAGGTCCTTCGCCGAGATCGGGTTCTCGACCTCCAGCAGCGAGGTGCGGCGCAGCTTGGAGAACGCGGGGCCCACGGCGTCCAGCAGTTCGTCGGCCGTCATCGGCGCGTCCGCCGGCTCGTTCCTCGTCATGCGCTCACCCTACCTGCGTGAGTTCGCGCAGACATGTGTTGACCTGAAAACGTGTGCATGCGAGCATGCATATGTACGCAGCGATGTATTGAACGTCCGAGCGGAGATTCCCTTGACCACTCTCATCACCGGCGCCCGCGGCAAGGTCGCCCAAGCCGTCATCCAGCGCCTGCACTCCGCCGGCACCCGCGTCCGGGCCGCCAGCGCCCGGCCCGCCGAGCTGACCGTCCCGGCCGGCGTCGAAACCGCAGCACTCGCCCTGGACCGGCCCGAGACCTTCGGCGCCGCGCTCAGCGGCGTCCGCAGCGTCTTCCTCTACCCCGAGCCCGCCGGCATCCACGAGCTGGTCAAGGCCGCCGAGGCCGCCGGGGTCGAACACGTCGTACTGCTGTCCTCCGCCTCGGTCCTCGCGCCCGGCGCCGAGACCGACCCGCTGGCCTCCCACAGCCTCCGGGTCGAACGCGCCCTGGCCGGAGCCGGCTTCACCGTCACCCTGCTGCGCCCCGACGCGTTCGCCACGAACGCCCTCGGCTGGGCATACCCCATCGGCCGGGACCTGCCGGTCCGGCTCGCCCACCCCGAGGCCACCCTCGCGCCGATCCACCCCGCCGACATCGCCGACATCGCCGTACGCGCCCTGACCGGCGACGGCGGCTCCCTCGCCGGCCGCGCCCTGACCCTCACCGGCCCGGAGCAGCTGACCTTCCGCGAGCAGCTCGCCGTCGTCTCCGACGCCATCGGCCGCGCCGTCCCCGTCGAGCCGATCACCCGCGAGCGGGCCGCCGAGGAGATGGCCGCCCACATGCCCGCCGCGATGGCCGGCTCGCTCCTCGACCTGTGGGCCGCCGCCACCGTCACGCCTGTGGCCGTCGCCGACACCACCGAGACCCTGCTCGGCGCGCCCGCCCGCACCTTCCGGCAGTGGGCCCGCGAGAACGCCCACGCCTTCCGGGCGCCCGGCAGGTGATCCGTCCCGCGCCCGGACATGACGGCGGCCCCGTCCCACGGGGGGACGGGGCCGGCCAGTCGTGACAGGCGGAAGCGTGATCAGGCGGCTTCGACGACGCCGGAAGCGGCGATCTCGACCTTGCCCTTGGGGGCGCCGGACTGGGAGCCCAGGGCCTCGATCTGGTCGACGAGCTCCTGGCCCGAGACGACCTCGCCGAAGACGACGTGCTTGCCGTCGAGCCACGGGGTGACGACGGTGGTGATGAAGAACTGCGAGCCGTTGGTGTTGCGGCCGGCGTTCGCCATCGACAGCAGGTACGGGCGGTCGTGCTTCAGCTGGAAGTTCTCGTCGGCGAACTTCTCGCCGTAGATGCTCTTGCCGCCGGTGCCGTTGTGGTTGGTGAAGTCGCCACCCTGCAGCATGAACTGCGGGATGACGCGGTGGAAGCCGGAGCCCGCGTAGCCGAAGCCGTGCTGGCCGGTGGCCAGCTCGCGGAAGTTCTTCGCGGTCTGCGGAACGACCTCGTCGAAGAGCTGGAAGACGATGCGGCCGGCCGGGGCGCCGTTGATGTTGATGTCGAAGTAAACGTTGCTCATGGGGTCCATCCTGTCACTCCCGGTGCCGTACGCGACTCAGCGGGGCCCGGGCGCCGCCCGAGCCGGGCACCTGACCGGGCACCGGACGGGGCCAGAGCTGGGCCCGGGCCGGGCGACGTCCCAGGTCAGGTGCTGGTGCGGGTGCCCGTCCCCTTGGCCGCGTCCAGGGCGTACACGCAGCGGTCCTTGCTGCACGCGTACACCACGCCCGCCTCCGCCACCGGGGCGCCCGCGATCTCCCCGCCCGTGGCGAGCTTCCAGCGCAGCTGGCCCCCCGCCGCGTCCAGGGTGTACAGGCAGTGGTCCGCCGAGCCGAAGTGCACCCGGCCGTCCGCGACCGCCGGCGGGCCGGTGATCTCCCCGCCCGCCGCGAACCGCCACTTCGGGGTGCCGGTGACCGCGTCCAGCGTGTACAGGGCGCTGCCCGCCCCGAGGTGGACGTTGCCGGCGACGACCAGCACCGGATCCGCCGAAGGCCGCGGCTCCGTCGCGATGCGCCAGCGGTCCTTGCCGGTGACCGCGTCCAGGGCGTAGACGGTGCCCAGGTGGTCGGCCAGGTAGACCCCGCCGCCCGTCACCGCCGCGCCCGGCGCGAAGGCCGGGGCCGCCAGGAACACCGCGGGCGCCTCGAAGTGCCAGCGGACCCGGCCCGAGGCCCGGTCCACCGACAGCACCCGGGTGCCCGCAGCGACGTACACGTTGCCGTCCGGCGCCGGGGTGACCCGTACGGGCACGTTCGCGCAGGACGCCGCGTCGCCGACGGGGTAGGACCAGGACTCCCGGCCGGTGCGGGCGTCCAGGGCCCGCAGCCGGGCGTCCTGCCACACGTACACCGTGCCGTCGTGGAGGACGGGGGCCGCCTCCGGGGTCTCGAAGTCCGTCTGCGCGCCGGTCAGCTCCCACAGCTTGTGGCCGCCCGAGGCCTCCCAGCCCTGGACTCCGCCGCCGCGCGTGGCGGTCACGACGGTGCCGTGCTCGGCGCGCAGCGCGTACACCCAGGCGTCGGCGGACACCCGCCACCGCTCGGAGCCGTCGGTGGCGTCGAGTGCGAAGAGCGAGGGGCCGTCGGAGGCGTGGATACGGCCGTCCGCGACGGCCATGGACCAGGCGACGTCGCGCGTCTTGAACTGGCGCCGGCCGCTGGCCACATCGAGGGCGTGCACCTCGAAGGAGGTGACGTACAGCAGGTCACCGGCGACGGTCGGGGTGCCCCACACCTCGTTGGACATGCGGAAGCGCCACGGCCGCCAGCGTCCGCTGTCGGGGGCCGGGCCGGTACGGGCTTCGGTACGGCCGTCGATGCCCGAGGCCGGGCCGGGGACGCCGGCGGCGGCCTCCAGCGCGGCCCCCGGGGAACCGCCTGGCGGGCGCACCCACCCGGTCGCCGAGTCCGCCGCGGCCTGCCCGGAGGGAGCCACGGCGCCCGCCCGCGGCCCGGGCCCGATCGGCACCGGCGAACCGCCGAGCCGCACGGGCACGCCCGAGGGCGCCGGGGACATCGGCGGGTGGTGCGGGCGCGGCGGGGCGGCGTGCCCCGTGCGCGGGTCCGTGTACGGCTCGACGCCGCGCGGGCGGCGGTGCGTGGCGACCTCGGAGCCGGAACCGGAACCGGCCCCGGATCCCGGGGACGGGCGGCGCGGGACGGGCATCGCCGGAGCGGTGCGCTGCCCGGCCCGGCGGGCCTCGATCATCGCGACGGCCCGGCCGGGCAGCCACGCGGAGGCGGTGCCGCTGTCGTCTCCGCCGTCGAAGAGGTGCGGGGCCAGCTGCGCCTGGAGGTCGGCCGGGGTGGGCCGCTGCGTGGCGTCCATCTGCATGCAGGACTCGATCAGCGGCCGCAGCTCCTCCGGGAGCCCCTCCAGGTTGGGGCCCTCGCGGAGCAGCATGAACACCGTCTCCACCGGGTTCGCCCCGTGGTACGGGGGGTGTCCGGTCGCCGCGAAGACGAGCGTGGAGCCGAGCGAGAACACGTCGCTGGCGCCCTTGACGCTGCGCGAGTCCTTCGCCTGCTCGGGCGACATGTACGCGGGGGTGCCGACGGCGACGTTCGTCATGGTCAGGCGGGTGTTGGAGACACCGCTCGCGATGCCGAAGTCGATCACGCGGGGGCCGTCCTCGACGACCAGCACGTTGGACGGCTTCAGGTCGCGGTGCACCAGCCCCGCCCCGTGGATCGACTGCAGCGCCTCGGCGATGCCGGCCGCGAGCCACCGTACGGCCTGGGCGGGCATCGGCCCGCACTCGTTGACGATCTCCTCCAGGGAGGGCGCCGGGACGTACGCGGTCGCCAGCCACGGCACGGCGGCGCGCGGGTCCGCATCGACGACGGCCGCCGTGTAGAAGCCGGACACCGCGCGCGCGGCCTCCACCTCGCGGGTGAAGCGCACCCGGAACAGCTGGTCCTCGGCGAGCTCGGTGCGCACCGTCTTGATCGCCACTCTGCGTCCGGACGCCGACCGTGCGAGATAGACCAGCCCCATGCCGCCGGCGCCGAGCCGTCCCAGCACCTCGAAGGGGCCGATCCGTCTCGGGTCGTGCTGCGTCAGCTGCTCCACCACTCGCCTCCACACCTCCCCGTACGGGCCCTCGCCGGGCCCGTCGTTCCACCGGTCGCGCGGCGGCACGCGGCGGTCGGCCCCGTGCAGCGTCTCACTCCGGGACGCCGCCCGGGTCGCGCAACCCCGATTCTGTCAGGCCCGCGCCTGCTCCGGTCCCTGCTCAGGCCGCGCTTTCGCACGAGGCTCCGAGAGGATCCCGAAGACGGCCCCCTGATTGTCGGCGAGGACGGCGATCCGCCCGTACGGCGTATCGAAGGGATCGGCGGTGACCCGGCCGCCGAGGCGCTTGGCCGTGGCGACCGTCTGGTCGCAGTCCGGGACGGCGAAGTAGAGCAGGAAATGGGCCGGCATGATCTCCGGGAAGGCGTCGGTGATCATGGTCCGGCCGAGGACGGCGGTGTCGGAGCCGGGCACGCTGCCGGGCGGGGACCAGACCCGGTACTCGACGCCGCTCCCGGGGTCGTCCTGGTCCTCGGGGACGTAGCCGAAGACCTTGGAGTAGAAGACGTCGACCGCGTCGCGGGCGCGGGTGTAGACCTCCGACCAGCAGTACGTGTAGGGCTCCTGCTGGGCGTCGAACCCGTGGTGGGTGCCGGGCTGCCAGAGGCCGAAGACGGCGCCGCCGGGGTCGGCGGCCATGGCGGCCGTGCCGTAGGGGCCGACGGGCTGGGGGTCCATCACCATCTGGCCGCCGGCGGCGCGGATGCGGGCGGCGCACGCGTAGGCGTCCGAGGTGTAGAGGTACACCCCCCAGACGGTGGGCATCCGGCCGTCGGGCTTGGGGGCGAGGGCGGCGACGTTGCGGCCGAGGCTGTAGGCCTGGGTGTAGCCGCCGTACCGGGGCCCCGCGCCGGGGCCGAAGGTCCACCCGAAGAGCTCACCGTAGAAGCGCTTGCCCGCCTCGACGTCCGGGAGGGAGGCGTCGACCCAGCAGGGTGCGCCTTCCGCGAATGCGGCCATGAGCCCGGTTCCTTCCGTCGTGCCCCTGAAACAGGATGTGCCCGAAAACTTGTCCACAGCCTGTTGATAAGACTATTCGGGGGATACGCCACGATACGTACCGGATGCCACTGTCGCGCGAGCGGGGCCGGGCGGAGGGCGGGCGGGGGCCGGGCGAAGGGCGTGCCGGGCGCCGGGCCGGGGCCGGGCGGGGCGCTCCGGGCAGGCCGGAATCCGCCCCCTCGGTCCTCCCGGAGCCGCTCCCCGCCCGGGTCTGAGCCCGGACAACCCCATTTGCAGGCGGCCGAATCGCGCCGGGATCACCCCTCGGTAAGCTGACGGCATGACAGGACAAGTACGCACCGTCGACGGGCGTGTCGCCGGCCGGCGCGGCCAGGCGACGCGGCAGAAGCTGCTCGACTGCCTCAGCGAGATGCTCAGCTCCTCGCCGTACCGCGACGTCAAGGTGATCGACGTCGCGCGCAAGGCCGGTACCTCCCCCGCGACCTTCTACCAGTATTTCCCGGACGTCGAAGGCGCCGTCCTGGAGATCGCCGAGCAAATGGCCACCGAGGGCGCGCAGTTGACGGCGCTCGTCGAGGGCCGCAACTGGGTCGGCAAGGCTGGCTGGGCGGCCGCCGAGGAGCTCGTCGAGGGATTCCTGGACTTCTGGCGGGCCAACGACGCGATCCTCCGGGTCGTCGACCTCGGCGCGGCCGAGGGCGACAAGCGGTTCTACAAGATCCGCATGAAGATCCTGAACTCCGTCACCAACTCCCTCACGGAATCGATGAAGGAGCTCCAGGCCAAGGGCAAGGTCGACAAGGACCTCAGCCCGGCGGCGATGGCGGGATCCCTGGTCGCGATGCTGGCCGCGGTCGCCTCGCACCAGAAGGGCTTCCAGACCTGGGGCGTGAAACAGGCCGAGCTCAAGCCGAACCTGGCGCTGCTCGTGCACCTGGGCATCACCGGCAAGAAGCCGACCAAGTAACGGCGGACCCCGGATCACCTCCGGGGGTCCGCCGCGGTCAGACGCCTGCGATCAGCGACGCTCCAGGCGGAACAGCCGGATCTCGCGCTCGATGCGCGCCTGGTACGTCGCGTACGGCGGCCAGAAAACCAGCACCGCCCGCCACGCCGCCGCGCGCTCCTCGCCCTCCAGCAGGCGGGCTCGTACGGCGATGTCCCGGCCCTTCCAACTCACGTCCGCGTCGGGGTTCTTGAGCAGGTTCCCGGTCCATGCCGGGTGTCCCGGGCGGCCGAAGTTGGAGCCGATCAGCAGCCAGGTCCTGCCGCCGTCCTCCGGCATGCAGGCGAGCGGCGTGGTGCGCGGCTCTCCGGTCCTGGCGCCCTTGGCGGTGAGGATCACGCCGGGGAGCATCTGGGCGCTGAGCATGACCTTGCCGCGGCTCAGCTTGTGCACCGCCTTGTCCAGCGCCGGGATGAAGTGCGGGGCGAGCTTGGCGAACAGCACGGTCGAGGAGATCTTCTGCATGAGCTTGACGCCGGGAGCCATCAGACGGCCACCCTTTCCAGGATCGGCCGGTGGCCCCGGTCCGGCGGACCGCCGAACAGGCCCGCCCGGTCGGCGGCGTGCGCGCGCAGCCGGTGGACGGGGCCGAACAGCAGCTCGTCCGCGGCGGCCCGCTTGAAGTAGAGGTGCGCGTCGTGCTCCCAGGTGAAGCCGATGCCGCCGTGCAGCTGGATCGCCTCGCCGGCGGTCGTCCGCAGCGCCTCCAGCGCCTGGGCGAGCGCGAGGCCGCCCTGCTCCGGGTCCCAGGCGGCGTAACAGGCCGCGGAGCGGGCCGCCTGCACCTGGACGTAGAGGTCGGCGAGCCGGTGCTTGACGGCCTGGAAGGAGCCGATGGCCCGGCCGAACTGCTCGCGCCCCCGGACGTACTCGACCGTCCGGGCGAGGGCCTGCCCGGCCGCGCCGACCGCCTCGGAGGCCAGTACGGCGGCGGCGGTGCGCCCGGTGGCGGCGAGCGCCCCCGGTACGTCGCCCTCCGGGTCGCCCAGCAGCTCGGCGGGGACGTCGCGCAGCTGCACCCGCGCCTGCGGCCGGGTCTCGTCGAGGGTGGTCTGCCGGGTCCGTACGAGGCCGGGCGCGTCCTCCCGTACGAGGAACAGCAGGATCCGGCTGCGGGCGAAGCCGCCGGTGTGCGCGGCGACGAGGAGCAGGCCGGCGCTGTGCCCGTCGAGCACCTGGGCGGCCTCTCCGTAGAGCCGCCAGCCGTCCGGGGCGGTGCCGGCGCGGGCCTGGACCCCGCCGGCGCGGCCGCCGCCGGCCCATTCGCCCGGGGTGTTGTCGCCGGTCAGCGCGAGGGCGGTGGCGAGGGCGGGGCCGGGGACGGCGAGGGCCGCGGTGAGCCCTCCGGTGGCGAGCGGCGGCAGCAGGGCGGCCCGCTGGGCGGCGGTGCCGAGCGCGGTGATCAGCGGCACGGCGAGCGCGGCGGTGGCCAGCAGGGGCGAGGGCAGCAGCGCCCTCCCGGTCTCCTCGCAGGCCAGGGCCAGGTCGGCGGGGGCGCAGCCGACGCCGCCGTACTCCTCGGCGACGGCGAGGCCGGGCAGGCCGAGCCGCCGGGAGAGCTGCTGCCACAGCTCCAGGTCGTATCCGGCGGCGGTGCGGACGGCGGCCTTGACCTCGTCCGGACCGCAGCGTTTGCCCAGGATCTCGCGCAGGGTGCGGCGCATCTCGTCCTGCTCCGCGGTGAAGGCGGCGTCCATCGTCGGGCTCCTCCCCGTATCTGACGGGGCGTCATGTTAGGGCGGGCGGAGCGAGATGCACAGGGGGCGGGACGGGTCGCCGCGCACTAGAAACTGACGTAGCGTCAGATGTACGGTCGCTCCATGTCTGGACTCCTCCACGGCCCCACCGCCGAACCCGCCGCCGCGCCGCGCCGCCGCCGGGTCGCGGTCGTCGGCGTCGCCCTGTCGGACTGCGGCCGCGTGGACGGCCCCACCCCCTACGCCCTGCACGCGCAGGCCGCCCGCCGCGCCCTGGCCGACTCCGGCCTCGACCGCCGCGTCATCGACGGCTTCGCCTCGGCGGGCCTCGGCACGCTCGCGCCGATCGAGGTCGCCGAATACCTGGGGCTGCGCCCCGCCTGGGTCGACTCCACCTCGGTCGGCGGCGCCACCTGGGAGGTCATGGCCGCGCACGCGGCGGACGCGATCGCCGCCGGCCACGCGAACGCCGTGCTCCTGGTCTACGGCTCGACGGCCCGGGCCGACATCAAGGCCCGGCGCCGCACCTCGAACCTCTCCTTCGGAGCGCGGGGACCGCTCCAGTTCGAGGTGCCGTACGGGCACACCCTGATCTCCAAGTACGCGATGGCGGCCCGCCGCCACATGCACGAGTACGGGACGACCCTGGAGCAGCTCGCCGAAGTGGCCGTCCAGACCCGGGCGAACGCGGCGGCGAACCCGGACGCCATGTTCCGCGACCCGCTGACGGTCGGCGAGGTCCTGTCCGGCGAGATGATCGCGGACCCCTTCACGAAGCTGCACTGCTGCATCCGCTCGGACGGCGGCTGCGCGGTCCTGCTCGCGGCGGAGGACTACGTACCGGACACCGCCAAGGCCCCCGTCTGGGTCCTGGGCTCGGGCACCGCCGTCTCGCACACCACGATGTCGGAGTGGGAGGACTTCACCGTCTCCCCGGCCGCGGTCTCCGGCCGCCTGGCCTTCGAACGGGCGGGCCTGACCCCGGCGGACGTGGACCTCGCCGAGATCTACGACGCCTTCACGTACATGACCCTGGTGACGCTGGAGGACCTCGGCTTCTGCGGGAAGGGCGAGGGCGGCGCCTTCGTCGAGAAGGGCCGGCTCCTGCGCGGCGGCGAGCTCCCGGTCAACACGGACGGCGGCGGCCTGTCGGCCTGCCACCCGGGCATGCGCGGCCTCTTCCTCCTGGTCGAGGCCGTCCGCCAACTCCGCGGCGAAGCGGGCCCGAACCGCCAGGTCACCAAACCCGACGGCCACCTCCCGGAAGTGGCCCTCGCCTCGGGCACGGGGGGCTGGTTCTGCTCATCGGGCACGGTGATATTGGGGCGGGGGTAGGGGCGGGGCCGGGGCCGGGGAGTACCCGCGGGCCGGGACCGGACCGATGACGCGCCGCCGGCGGACCGGGGCAAGACGGGCGGGATCCCTGCGGGGCGGGGTGGGGGTGTGCGGGGTCCACGCGGGGCGGGACAGGACAGCGCTGGGGGCTTCCCGCCAGTCTCACTGTCCTTCCGTGTCGGTCCGGCCCGTCAAGGGCGCTCACTGCGTTCGCGTCGCTTCGCGATGGCCTTCGGCCACCCTTGACAGCCCGGCCCGCCCCGGAATGCCAAAGACTGTCGGGAACCCCCCAAAGAACGGTCAGGGGGGACCATGACCACCCAGCTGTGCTGAGACGCCTGAGCGGGCGCCCTGCCCAGCGGAGACCGCCGCCCTCCGGGCGGAACCCCCTCCGAACCTGCACCCCACGACGTTCAGAACAACCAAGGCAGCGGTCAGGCGCCCCAGATCGCTACCCGCCTGCCTCTCGGCTTGGCGGCTGCGGCCCGTCTTGGGCTGGACATAAGCCGCCCACGATCGCTACCCGCCTGCCTCTCGGCTTGGCGGCTGCGGCCCGTCTGGGGCTGGGCATAGGCCGCCCACGACCGGAACGCAGCGGAGACCGGCCGGCGGCCGCAGGTAGTCGGGTGGTGTGGCCTGAGACGGTCGGATGCGTCATTTCGTGCAGGTTGGAGGCCATCGGACCTCCAGAGACCCCAATCCACCCCAATCCTGTCCGGATTGGGGTGGTTTGGTGGGTGGGTGTGGGCTGTCTGTCGCTCTGACTGCAATCCAGGCTGATCTCTTCGTCTTCTGGCTACAAGAAGCCACCAACAAGCCGCAGCCGCGTGAGATGAGGAGCATGCCGGGGCCGTGGGCGGCTTGTGTTCAACCACGGCCAGGCCGCAGCCGCGTGGGCGAGACGCGCGTGGCGAGCGTGGGCGGCTTATGTCCAGCCCCAGACAAGCCGCAGCCGCGTGGGGCGAGAAGCATGTCCGGGCCGTGGGCGGCTTATGTCCAGCCACAGACGGGTCGCAGCCGCTGAGCCGAGTGGTAGGCGGGTAGCGATCTGATGCGCCTGAACGCTGACCTGGTTGATCTGGATGCCATGGAGTGCAGGTCCGGGAGGGTTTCCGCCCGGAGGGCGGCGTTTCCGCCAGGCCAGGGCTCCCGCCCAGGCGTCTCGCGATGGTCTGGTTGGACCCTTCCCCCTGACCGTTCTTTGGGGGGTTCCCGACAGTCTTTGGCATTCCGGGGCGGGCCGGGCTGTCAAGGGTGGCCGAAGGCCATCGCGAAGCGACGCGACCGAAGGGAGCGCCCTTGACGGGCCGGACCGAACCGGAAGGACAGTGAGACTGGCGGGAAGCCCCCAGCACGGTTCGACCCCGCCCCGCGTGGACCCCGCACACCCCCACCCCGGCCGACGGCCGTCCCGGGCCCCCGCCCCCGTCCCGGCACACGTGGAACCCCGCCCCGGCGGCGCGTTACCAGTCCAGGCGCGCCAGGGGGCGGCCCGTCGGGGCTATGGGGATGTCGTGGGAGCGGTGGTCGAGGTCGATCAGGCGGATCGTGTCGGGGGTGAGCCATTGCGCGTGGAGGATGCCCTTGGACCAGTCCGCGTCGTCGTACCGGGCCACCGGCCAGCGGCGGGTGGCCGGGAACGGGCCCTGGTCCACGTAGACCTCCCAGCCCGGGTCCGCCAGCGGCGAGACGCGTTCCACCACCAGGCGGCGGGGCGCGCCCGCGCCGCCCGGGGCCGTGACGTCGTACTGCTGCGCGGGGAAGGGGTCGGCCGCCATCAGCCCCAGCGGGACGAGCAGGGCGGCCAGGAGCCCCGCGCCCGCCAGGGCGGCGACCGCCTTGTCGGCGCCGGGGCCGCGCGAGCGCAGCGCGGCGCCCGTGGCGAGGGCGGCGCCGGCGAGGGGGACGAGGAGCCACGGGCTGTTCAGCTCGGCCACGACGGCCAGGCCGCCCGGACGTTCGTACAGCCGGCCGGCGATCGCGGCCACCGCGCACATGCCGGCGAGGGCGATCAGCCCGAGCCCCGCACCTCGGCGTATCTTCATGGACCCGCACCCTAACCTGACCCCATGACCAGCGACTTCCACGCCACCTTGCACTCCCTGCGCGTCTGGGACGGGACCCTCCCCGGCTTCGACACCGACGTCGCGCCCGCCGAGCCGCTCCCCCTGTTCCGGGAGTGGTTCGTGCACGCCGCGCGGGCCGGGCAGCAGGAGCCGCACACGATGAGCCTGGCGACCGTCGACTCCGACGGGCGGCCCGACGTACGCACGCTGATGCTGCACGACGCCGACGCCCGCGGCTGGCACTTCGCCACGCACGCCACCAGCGCCAAGGGCCGCCAGCTGGCCGGGCATCCGGACGCCGCGCTGGGGTTCTACTGGCCGACGGTGGCGCGGCAGGTGCGGATCCGGGGCCGGGTCGGCGCCTGTGGCCCGCGGGAGAGCCGGGCCGACCTCGCGGTGCGGTCGCGGGGTGCGCTCGCGGCCGCGCTGACCGGGCGGCAGAGCGAGGTGCTGGGCTCCGTACGGGAGCTGGCCGAGGCCTCGGCGGCGGCGTGGGAGCGGGCCGGCGCGGAGCCGGACGCCCCGGCTCCGACCTGGACGCGGTACGTACTGGACGCCGCCGAGGTGGAGTTCTTCCAGGGCGACCCGATGCGACGGCACGTCCGGCTGCGGTACCTGCGCGGCGGTGACGGCTCCTGGACGCGCGACCTCCTCTGGCCGTAGCCGTGGCCGTGGCCGTAGCCCGTCGCCGTCGCCGTCGCCGTGGCCCCACCGCCCCGGCTCACACCGGCCGGAACACCGCCACCGCGATCCCCGGGGCCGCCTCGCGGAAGGTGGCCTCCAGGGGCATGCCGACGCTCAGGCGGGCGTGCTCGCACTCCACGACCTCCGTCATCATCCGGGGTCCTTCCGCCAGGTCGACCACGGCCGCCACGTAGGGGACCCGCGTCCCGAACGGCGGGAGGTCGTTGCGGTGGATCACCGACCAGGTGTAGAGCGTGGCGCGGCCGCTCGCCGCCTCCCACGTCACCCGGTCCTCCCCCGCCCAGCAGAACGGGCAGAACTCCCGCGGGTAGTGGTGCGCGCGCCCGCACTCCCCGCAGCGGCGCAGCAGCAGCCGGCCCTCGGCGGCCGCGTCCCAGTAGGGGCGGGTGAACTCGTCCACCTCGGGCAGGTCGTAGCGGGCGGCGGAGCCGCCGCCGGCGGCGCTCACCGGAACAGTCCGATCGCGGCGTCGAGCGACCAGGTCTGCCAGGCGATCGCGAAGAGCGCGACGAGCGAGATGAGCGCCATCATCGCGTTCTGCCCCTGCTCGGCCCAGTCGTGGATCATCAGCACCAGGTAGAGCAGGTTCAGCAGCAGTCCGCCCACCAGCGCGACCGGGGTCAGGAACCCGAGCACCAGGCCCAGCCCGAGGGCGAGTTCCGCGTAGACGACGACGTACGCCATCAGGCGCGGCCTCGGCCGGACGACCTTCTCGAAGCCGCCCTTCACGAACGGCCAGCGGTGCTTGCCCGCGACGTCGGCCGCCCAGGCGATGCCGGTGCCGCGCTCGAACCAGCCCTTCTTGTCCTTGTGCCGCCAGCTCTCCAGCCACCACAGGCCGAGGCCTATCCGGAGCACGGCGAGCCATTCGGCCCCGCTGAGCCAGATGGTCCGCATCGGCGTCCACCCCTCCACTAGCCTTGGATCTGACGGTACGTCAGTTCACCGGATGCCGGGCGATCCCGCAAGACCTCCGGCCCTCCGCGGGTCCCGTGATCGATCCGCAATCGATTCCCCGCCCGTCCGAGACCCATCAACCCAGCGTGGCGATACGCTCACACCTCATGCCCGGAGTCCCCGCAGCACCCGACATGAGCAGCACCCAGCCCCGCCCCGTCTACGTGATCGGCGCCGGGCCCGGCGGCCTCGCCGTCGCCGCCGCGCTGCGCGCCCGAGGGGTGCGCGCGGTGGTCGTCGAGAAGTCCGACGGCGTCGGCGCCTCCTGGCGGGGGCACTACGCCCGGCTCCACCTGCACACCACCCGCCGCCTCTCCGCCCTCCCCGGGCTGGCCATTCCGCGCCGGTTCGGGCGGTGGGTGTCGCGGGACGACGTGGTGCGGTACCTGGAGAAGTACGCCGAGTTCCACGAGCTGGAGCTGGTGACCGGGGTCGAGGTGACCCGGATCGAGCGCGCGCCCGCCGTGGCCGGTGCCGGGGACGACGCCAGGGACGGCGGCGGAGCCGCAGCCGGCGAGGGGCCCGGCTGGCTCCTGCACGCCAGCGGCGGCCGGGTGCTCGCCGGCCGGGCCGTGGTCGTGGCGACCGGCTTCAACCACACCCCGCGCCTGCCGGACTGGCCCGGCCGGGACACGTACACCGGCGCGCTCGCGCACGCCGCCGCCTACCGCGACCCGAAGCCGTACGAGGGCCGGGACGTACTGGTCGTCGGCGCCGGCAACACCGGCGCCGAGATAGCCGTCGACCTGGCCGAGGGCGGGGCGGCGCGGGTCCGCCTCGCCGTGCGCACCGCCCCGCACATCGTGCGCCGCTCCACCGCCGGCTGGCCCGCCCAGCGCACCGGGATCCTGGTGCGGCGGCTGCCGGTGCGCCTGGTGGACCGGCTCGGCGCGCTCACCGCGAAGGTCTCCGTCCCGGACCTGACCGCGTACGGGCTCCCGCGCCCGGAGTCCGGCCTGTACAGCAGGGTCCGCCAGGGCGCGATCCCGGTGCAGGACGTCGGCCTGATCGCCGCCGTACGGGCGGGCACGGTGGAGCCGGTGGCCGCCGTCGAGGCGTTCGACGGCGCCGAGGTGGTCCTCGCGGACGGCTCGCGCATCACCCCGGACGCGGTGGTCGCCGCCACCGGTTACCGGCGCGGCCTGGAGGGGCTGATCGGGCACCTCGACGTGCTCGACGAGCGCGGGCGGCCGCTCGCGCACGGCCGGCGCACCCCGGCGCAGGCCCCCGGCCTGTACTTCACCGGCTTCACCAACCCCATCAGCGGGATGTTCCGGGAGATGGCGCTGGACGCCGAGAAGATCGCCAAGGCGCTCGCCCGCCGGCTCGGCGTCCGCGCCGAGGCCCGGCGGGCGGCCGCGCACCTACCGGACACCGGCCTACGCCCGGTAGACCCCCCGGCCTGACCTCCCCGGCCCGGCCCGCCCGCCCCGCGACACCCGCCCCGGCCCGGCCCGGCCGCCTGCGGCGGCCCACGGCGGGATGCGGACGGGCGGCCGAATCGCGCCCTGGACCGGTGCCCGGGGGGTCTGCGACCGTTCCACACATCACCTCCACCAGCTTTCCCGCGCAGGCCTGTTCCTGACGGCGCGTCAGTTCAGTAATCTGACTACGCGTCAGTTAAGGAGTTCACGGAGATCTTCGAGCAGGGAGCGGGCGGAACGATGCTTGGATCTACTCACGGCACCCTCACCACCGACTTCCGCGCGCGCGTCGAGGCCTGCGGGGAAACCCCCCGGACGGCGGTGCACTCCACCGCGGCGCCGTCCGCCGAGGACACCGCCGCGCTCGACGTCAGCGGACGGCCCCTGCGCTCCGACGTGCCCGACCTGGACCGGTTCTTCCGGCCCGAGTCCGTGGCCGTCATCGGCGCCTCCGACACCGAAGGCCGGCCCAACACCGGCATCACCCGGCAGCTCATCGCCTGGGCGCAGCGCGTCGGCGCCCGGGTCCACCCCGTGCACCCCACCCGTACCAGCGTCTTCGGGCTGCCGTGCCGCGCCTCGGTGGCCGAGCTGCCCGAGCAGGTGGACCTCGCGGTGCTGCTCGTCGCCGATCCGCTGCCCGTCATCGAGGAACTGGCCGAGGCCAAGGTGAAGTTCGCCGTGGCCTTCGCCTCCGGATTCGCCGAGACCGGCGACGCGGGCGCCGCCGCGCAGGAGCGGCTCGCCGCCGCCGTGCGCCGCTCCGGCCTGCGCCTGCTCGGCCCGAACACCAACCTCAACGCCTTCGAGCGGTTCCGCGACGACCTCGACGGCCCGGCCATCGCGCTGATCACCCAGTCCGGCCACCAGGGCCGCCCCGTCTTCACCCTCCAGGAGCTCGGCATCCGCCTCTCCCACTGGGCGCCCACGGGCAACGAGGCCGATCTGGAGACCTCCGACTTCATCTCGTACTTCGCCGAGCGGCCCGAGGTCGGGGCCATCGCCTGTTACGTCGAGGGCCTCCGGGACGGCCGCCAGTTCCTCCTCGCCGCCGACCGGGCCGCCCGCAACGGGGTCCCCGTCGTCGCCGTGAAGGTCGGCCGCACCGAGACCGGCGCCCGGACGGCCGCCTCCCACACCGGGAAGCTGACCGGCGCGGACACCGTCGTGGACGCCGCCATGCGGCAGTTCGGGGTGATCCGCGTCGACGGCCTCGACGAGCTCCAGGACACCGCCGCGCTGCTGGCCCGGGCCCGTAAACCCCTGGCCGACGGGGTGGTCGTCTACTCCATATCCGGCGGCACCGGCGCGCACTTCTCGGACCTGGCGAGCGAGGCGGGCCTGAGCCTGCCGACCCTCTCGCGGGCCAAGCAGGACGAGCTGCACCAGTGGATCCCGGAGTACCTGAACGTCGCCAACCCCGTCGACAACGGCGGCCACCCGGTGGGCGACTGGCGCGGCCGCAAGATCATCGACGCGATCCTCGCGGACCCGTCCGTCGGCGTGCTGATCTGCCCGATCACCGGCCCGTTCCCGCCCATGAGCGACAGGCTCGCGCAGGACCTGGTGGACGCGGCGGAACAGAGCGACAAGCTGGTCTGCGTGATCTGGGGATCCCCGGTCGGTACCGAGGAGGCCTACCGCACGACCCTCCTCGGCTCCTCCCGGGTGGCCACCTTCCGTACGTTCGGCAACTGCATCACCGCCGTACGGGCCTACCTCGGCCACCACCGGTTCACGGCCGGCTACCGCTCCCCCTTCGAGGACGCCCCGCGCACGCCCTCGCCCTCGTACCGCAAGGCGCAGGCCCTGATGCGGCCGGGCCAGCAGCTCAGCGAGCACGCGGCGAAGCAGCTGCTGCGCGCGTACGGGATACGGGTGCCCCGCGAGCAGCTCGTCACCAGCGCGGCGGCCGCCGTGCGCGCGGCGGGGCTGGTCGGGTACCCGGTGGTGATGAAGGCGTCGGGCCCGCAGCTCGGGCACAAGACGGAACTCGGGCTGGTGAAGATCGGCCTGACCTCGGCGAGCCAGATCCGGGACGCCTACCGGGAGCTGACCGACATCGCCCGCTACGAGAACGTCCCGCTGGACGGGATCCTGGTCTGCCAGATGGTGGAGCGGGGCGTCGAGATGGTCGTCGGCGTCACCCGGGACGACCTGTTCGGCCCGACCGTGACGGTGGGCCTCGGCGGGGTCCTGGTGGAGGTCCTGCACGACGCGGCGGTACGGGTGCCGCCGTTCGGCGAGGACCAGGCGCGGGCGATGCTGACCGAGCTGCGCGGCCACGCGCTGCTGGAAGGCGTACGGGGCGCTCCCCCGGCCGATGTCGACGCCCTGGTGGAGGTCGTGCTGCGGGTCCAGCGGATGGCGCTGGAGCTGGGCGACTCCCTCTCCGAGCTGGACATCAACCCGCTGATGGTCCTGCCGCGCGGCCAGGGGGCGGTGGCGCTGGACGCCCTCGCCGTCTGCCGCTGATCCGCTGCCGCTGATGTCCGATGCCTTGGCGCCGGTGCGCCGAGCTGTGTCCCACCCACCCCGAACGGGAGTTCACCGTATGACCGGCATCTCCGAGGACGAGGTACTGCACCGCTTCGAGGGCGGGGTCTCGTGGATCACGCTCAACCGGCCCGAGGCGATGAACGCCGTCACCTGGGAGCAGCGCGAGCGCGTCATCGCGCTGCTCGGGGCGGCCTCGGCCGATCCGGGCGTGCGGGCGGTGGTGGTCACCGCGACCGGGAAGGGGTTCTGCGCGGGCGCGGATCTGCGCGGGGCGCCGGCCGCCGGGGAGCGGGTGGCGGGTGACGTGGCGCGGATGATCCGGCTGGGGGCGCAGCGGCTGATCACGGCGGTGCTGGACTGCGAGAAGCCCGTCATCGCCGCCGTCAACGGCACGGCCGCCGGGATCGGCGCCCATCTGGCGCTCGCCTGCGATCTGGTCATCGCCGCGGAACCGGCCCGGTTCATCGAGGTGTTCGTCCGCCGCGGGCTGGTGCCGGACGGCGGGGGCGCGTACCTGCTCCCGCGCCTCGTCGGCCCGCAGAAGGCGAAGGAGCTGATGTTCTTCGGCGACGCGGTCCCGGCGGCCGAGGCCGAGCGGCTGGGGCTCGTCAACCGGGTGGTCCCGGCCGAGGCCCTGGAGGAGAGCGCCCGCGAGTGGGCGGAGCGCCTCGCGCAGGGGCCGACCCGCGCCCTGGCGATGACGAAGCAGCTGGTCAACGCCTCCCTCGACGGCGACCGGGCGACCGCGCTGGCCGCGGAGGCGACCGCCCAGGAGCTCAACATGGGCACCGCCGACGCGAACGAGGGCGTGGCGAGCTTCGTGGAGCGCCGTACGCCCAAGTACCTCGGCCGCTGAGCCGCCGTCCGCCGCGCGGCCCCGCCCGGGCTACATCCGCGGGTCGGGCCTCAGCAGCGCGAACACCGCGCCGAAGGGGTCGGCGAGCCAGGAGATCCGGCCGACGTCCGGGACGTCGGCCGCCGGCATCAGTACGGATCCGCCCTTCGCCGTGGCCGCCGCGACGGTGGCGTCGACGTCCTCGGCGTGGAAGTACGGCACCCAGCGGGGCCGCTCGACCCCGCCGCCCGCGCCGTCGCCCATCGGGGCGACCCCGCCGAAGGAGGCCATTTGCTGGTCGCCGTCCTTGGTGCTCAGCACCCGGTACGTCATGCCGGGTGCCTGCATGTCCTGGCTGCGCCAGCCGAAGAGGCCCTCGTAGAAGGTGATGGCCGCGAGCGGGTCGGGGACGTGCAGTTCCGCCCAGAGCAGGGTGCCCGGGGCGGAGGTGAGGCCCAGGCCGGCGGTCTTGCCGGGCTGCCAGAGCGCGAACTCGGCGCCCTGCGGGTCGGTGGCCTGGGCCAGCCAGCCCTCGCCCATGACGTCCATGGGCTCCATGCGGATGGTGCCGCCGCCGGCGGTGACGGCCGAGGCGGTGGCCCGGATGTCGTCGGCCTTGAAGTGGATCATCCAGGCGGAGCCGGCCCCCTGCTCGGTGAGCGGTCCGAGGGCGGCGACGGTCTTCCCGTCGACCTGGAAGAAGCCGTACCCGCCCGCCTCGGGCCCGGCGGAGACGAACCGCCAGCCGAAGACGGCGCTGTAGAACGCGGCGGCCGCGTCGGTGTCGGGGCTGCCGAGGTCGAGCCAGTTGGGCGATCCGGTACTGAAGTCGGTGCCGAGCATGGGTCCTCCTGGAGGGCGGGTGGTCGGGCCGGGGGGGCCGGCCCCGGTCGGCCACGATGCCGACCCCGCCGGGGGGCGTCCGCGTACGGGCACCGGCGGGACGCCGGTTCCACCCGTACGGGCGCAGCCCGCTCCCGGCCTACGGGCGGTGCAGCGTGATGACGCGCCGGCTGTCCGACGCGTCGACGACGGTGAACAGCTCGGGCCGGCCGGCCGTGCCGCCGATGCGCCAGTCGAGCATGCGGCCGCAGCTCTCGATCGTGAGCGTGACGCGGTCCCGCGCCCCGCCGGAGGGGCCCGGGCCGCCGGCCGCGTCCTTCGGTTCGAACGCCCAGGTACCGGTCCCCGAGCACGCGTCCCACAGCGTGGTGCTCCGGTCCTCCAGCGGCAGGTTGCCGGCCTCCGCCCCGCCGTTCCCGTCCAGCCGCAGCCGGTGGGCGCCGCCGCCCCCGACCCAGGTCCCGGCGTACTGGTCCCGCTCCAGCCGGGGCGGTTCGTACGCGAGCCAGCCCGTGCGGGCCTGGAGGAACGCGCCGGCGAGGGCGGCGAGCAGGGTGATCCCGGTGAGCGCGCCGATCCGGGCCAGCATCGCGCCCCATCCCAGGGAGCGGCGGCGCGCGTGCCAGGCCGCCACGAGCGGCAGCGCCCCGGTCCCCGCGATCCAGGCCGCCGCCCGGCCGAAGGGGACCTCCCACAGGGCGGTGACCCACCAGGCGTGGGCCGCGGTGACGGCGGCCGCGCAGAGCGCCACCCGGGCCGTCTCCCACCCGCTGCCGCCCGTGAGCCGCGCCAGCGCCGTCGCGGGCAGGCTGAACAGCGCCCAGTGCAGACATCCGGCCAGGAGCAGCAGGGGCAGACCCCCCACGAGGACCTTGAGGACTTCGGTGCCGGCCGCGAAGCCGGTCCCGTGGTCGTCGCGCGTGCCGGAGGTGGCGAGGAACACCGCCGCCGCCACGATGACCTGCGCCATGAAGGCCAGTTCGGCGCCGGTCGCCAGCCGCGCCCATCGTCCGCCGCGCACGGCCGCTTCCGGCGTGGGTTTCCCGTACACCTCTGGCGTCACCATGGCCCCCACCCCATCAATTGAACGCGTTCAATCGATGGGGACCATACACCTTTTCGGGCCACCCGTCCGCACCCCTTCCCATCTGACGGACCGTCAGCTTCAATCGGCCGTGTGATGGGACACGCAGGGATGGCGGCCACCGTCGTCCGATACCTCAGGTCAGCCGGCTCCCCCACCTCCGCCGCCACGGCCGCGGCGCGGGAACCCAGCCGGATCGACGCACTGCCGCGGCCCGACCTGCGGGCGGTCGGGGAGGACGAGCGCGCGCCCGTCAGCCCCGCCGAATTCCGGGCCGTGCTCGGGAACTTCGCCAGCGGGGTCACCGTCATCACCGCCCCGGGCGCGGAGGGGGAGGACGGCCCGGCCGGATTCGCCTGCCAGTCCTTCGCCTCGCTGTCCCTGGACCCGCCCCTGGTCACGTTCATGGTGGCCCGTACGTCGACCACCTGGCCCCGGATCGCCCGCGCCGGGGTGTTCTGCGTGAACATCCTCGGCGCCGAACAGGGCGGCCTGTGCCGCTCGTTCGCCGTCAGCGGCGCCGACAAGTTCGCCGGCGTCGCCCACACCCCGGCCCCGGCGACCGGATCCCCGCAGCTGGAGGCGGTACCGGCCTGGATCGACTGCCGCATCCACGCCGTACACACCGGCGGCGACCACCTGATCGTCGTGGGCCGCGTGGAAGCCATGGGCGCGGCCGGCGAAGGCGCCCCCCTCCTCTTCCACAAGGGCCGCTTCGGCCGCCTGGCGGACTGAACGACCCCGCCGGAGCGCCGCCCCCGTTCGGGCGGGCTCCGGGGTGGGCAGGGGGACGGGGTCAGAAGGTGAGGACGCCGCGGGCCACGCGGCCGTGGGAGGCGTCGTCGGCGGCCTTCGCGAAGTCCTCGATCGGGTAGACCTCCGTCACCAGCTCGTCCAGGAGGAGCTTGCCCTGCCGGTACAGCTCCGCGTACAGGGCGATGTCGCGCTGCGGGCGGGAGGAGCCGTACCGGCAGCCCATGATGGTCTTGTCCAGGTACATCGAGGAGACCAGGAACGAGGCCTCCTCCCGGAAGCCGGGCACCCCGAGGAGGATCGCCTGGCCGCCGCGGTCCAGGAGGTCGACGGCCTGGCGGATCAGCTTCACGTTGCCCACGCACTCGAAGGCGTGGTCGGCGCCCGTCGGGAGGATCTCGCGGACCGCCGCCGAGGAGTCGGCGACCGCGGAGGCGTCGACGAAGTGCGTCGCCCCGAACTGCCGGGCCACCGCCTCCTTCGCCGGGTTCGCGTCCACCGCCACGATCGTCGTCGCCCCCGCGATCCTGGCGCCCTGGAGGACGTTCAGCCCGATGCCGCCCGTGCCGATGACGACCACCGAGTCCCCGTGGTCGACCTTCGCCCGGTTCAGTACGGCGCCGACCCCCGTCAGGACCCCGCACCCGATCAGCGCCGCCGACGTCAGCGGGATGTCCGCCGGGATCTTCACGGCCTGCACGGCCTTGACGATCGTCCGCTCCGCGAAAGCCGAGTTGGAGGCGAACTGGAACAGCGCCGCCCCGCCCCGCGAGAACGGCCGGCCCGGCATCCCGATCGCCTTGCGGCACATCGTCGGACGGCCCCGGTCGCAGTCGGCGCACGCCCCGCAGTTGGCGAGGGTGGACAGGGACACGTGGTCCCCCGCCGCCACGTGCGTCACCCCGGATCCGACCGCCTCCACCACCCCCGCGCCCTCGTGCCCCAGCACCACCGGCGGCGGGAACGGGATCGTCCCGTCGATCACCGACAGGTCGCTGTGGCACAGCCCGGCCGCCGCGATCGCGACGAGCACCTCCCCCGGCCCCGGATCGCGGACCTCCAGATCGTCGACCACCCGGGCCTGCTTGCCGTCGAACACGACGCCTCTCACCTGGACTCCTTAGGCAGGCCGAGCACGCGCTCGGCGATGATGTTCCGCTGGATCTCGTCCGAGCCGCCGTAGATCGTGTCGGCGCGGGTGAACAGGAACAGCCGCTGCTCCGCGTCCAGCCCGCGCTCGTAGGGCAGTTCCGGCGACCAGTCCGCCGCCCCCGCCGAGGCGGCCGCGCCGCGCACCGCCACCGCCAGTTCGCCGAGCCGCCGGTGCCAGCCGCCCCACAGCAGCTTCGCCACGCTCGGCGCGCCCGGATCCCCCGAGCCGCCCAGCGTCCGCAGCGCGTTCCACCGCATCGTGCGCAGCTCGGCCCACTGCCGTACGAGGAGGTCCCGCAGGACGGGGTCCGCCGAGGCCGCGCCCGGGGCCGTGTACGCGGCGAGGACGCGTTCCAGTTCCGCCGCGAAGCCGATCTGCTGGACCAGCGTGGACACGCCGCGCTCCAGGGCGAGCAGCCCCATGGCGACCGTCCAGCCGTTGCCCTCGCCGCCGACGGTCTCCGCCGCGACCGCCCCGTCGAAGAAGACCTCGTTGAACTCCGCGGTCCCCGACAGCTGCCGGATCGGCCGGACCTCGACCCGGCCGGGCTGGTCCATCCGCACCAGCAGGAACGACAGCCCGCGGTGGCGCCGGGAGCCGGGCCGGGTGCGCGCGAGGACGAAGCACCAGTCGGCCTCCCGGGCGAGCGAGGTCCAGATCTTCTGCCCGGTGACCCGGAAGCGCCCGTCCGAGGCCGGGCCGGTGTCCCGTACCGCCGTCGTACGGATGCCCGCGAGGTCGGAGCCGGCGCCGGGCTCGGAGTACCCCTGGCACCACAGCTCCTCGCCCCGCGCGATCCCGGGCAGGTAGCGGTCCCGCTGCTCCCGGCTCCCGTGGGCGATCAGCGTCGGCGCGAGGAGGTTCTCGCCGATGTGGCCGACCCGGCCGGGGGCGCGCAGCGCCGCGTACTCCTCGGCCCACACCACCTGCCCGGTCAGGGAGAGCCGCTGCTGCCCGTACGCCCCGGCGGGGACCTCCCAGCCCTGCCCGATCCAGCCGCCGCGGCCGAGCTCGCGCTCCCAGGCCCGCCGCTCGTCGACCCCCTCGTGCTCGCTGCCCGGCCCGCCGAGGCCGGCCGCCCGCGCGTACGGGCCGACGAGGTGCTCCGTCAGCCACGCGCGGGCGCGCCCGCGCAGCTCCTCGTCCCCGGCCCCGAAGCTGAAGTCCACCGGATCCCCCTCCTACGCGTTGGGGCGGTCCTTGGCGGCCGCCGCCCTGGCCATGGCCTCCAGCTGGACCAGCATCGGCATCGGGTCGGTGCCGACCGTCCCGGGCAGGAAGTCGGCGATCTTCTCCGGGGTCCAGGCGCCCTCCGCGTACCCGGCGCGCAGTTCGCGCGGCTGCGCCCAGACGGCGATCTTCGGGCCGGCGATCGTGTAGACCTGCCCGGTGATCCGCTCGCCGCCGACGGCGACGGCCTTGTCGCTGAGCAGGTAGGTGACCAGCGCGGCGACGTCCTCGGGTTCGCCGATCTCCTTGAGCTCCATGGGCACGTTGGCCGACATCCGGGTGCGGGCGACGGGCGCGACGGCGTTGGCGGTGACCCCGTACTTGTGCAGGCCGAGGGCGGCGGAGCGGACGAGGGAGATGATCCCGCCCTTGGCGGCGCTGTAGTTGGCCTGGGCCACCGAGCCCTGGTGGTTGCCGCTGGTGAAGCCGATGAGGGTGCCCGAGCCCTGGCGGCGCATGACGGCGGAGGCGGCGCGGAAGACGGTGAAGGTGCCCTTGAGGTGGGTGGCGACCACGGGGTCCCACTCCTCCTCGGACATGTTGAACAGCATCCGTTCGCGCAGGATGCCGGCGACGCAGACGACCCCGTCGATGCGGCCGTAGCGGGCGAGGGCCGTGTCGACGATGCGCTGTCCGCCCTCCATGGTGGAGATGTCGTCGGCGACGGCGACGGCCTCGCCGCCGGCCGCGACGATCTCCTTCACCACGGCCTCGGCGACCTCGCTGGTGGGTTCGCCGCCCTCGATGCCGACGCCGTAGTCGTTGACGACGACCCTGGCGCCCTGCGCGGCGGCGGCGAGCGCCACGGCCCGGCCGATGCCCCGGCCCGCCCCGGTGACGGCGACGACCTTGCCGGCCAAGAAGTTCCCCACGTTGCCCACGTACGGCCCCTTCCCACGTTTTCTGACGGACCGTTAGATTCTATGGGCAGTCAGATACCGCTGCACAAGCCCTCGTTGGGCTTCGTATGCCGAACGGCAAGGAGCTGGTGATCCAGATGGGCATGCCCGCCGAGTTCCACGACATCGCCAAGCGCGTCAACAACTGGGGCCGCTGGGGCACCGCCGACGAGATGGGCACCCTGAACCTGATCACCGACGAGGTCGTGCGCGCGGCCGCCGCCGGGATCCGCACCGGCCGCCGGATCCCGCTCGCACTCCCGCTCCAGGAGGACGGCGTCCAGGTGGGCATGATCCCCGGCCGGGTCAACCCGCTGCACACGATGGTGCAGATCAACCAGGAGCTCTTCGGCCCGGGCACGGTGGCGTGCAGCGACGACGCCGTGACGATGGGCCTCCAGTGCGCGACCCACTGGGACGCCCTGACCCACGTCTCGCACTCGGGGAAGATCTACAACGGCCGCCCGGCCGGGACGATCACGGCGCACGCGCGGGCCGAGTTCAGCGGCATCGAGAAGGCCGGCCCGATCGTCTCGCGCGGGGTCCTGCTCGACGTGGCCCGCGCGAAGGGCCTGGACCGGCTGCCCGGGGGTCACGCGGTGACCCCGGAGGACCTGGCGGAGGCGGAGGAGTTCGGCGGGGTCACGGTCCGCGCCGGGGACATCGTCCTCGTCCGCACCGGCCAGATCCAGCTCTACCTGGCGGGCGACAAGCACGGCTACGGGTTCCCCTCACCCGGGCTGTCGGTCCGTACGCCGCAGTGGTTCCACGCGCGGGACGTGGCGGCCGTCGCCAACGACACGCTGACCTTCGAGATCTTCCCGCCGGAGATCGAGAACCTGTGGCTGCCGGTGCACGCGCTCGACCTGGTCGAGATGGGCATGCACCAGGGCCAGAACTGGAATCTCGAAAAGTTGTCCACAGCCTGTGCGGAAGCGGGCCGCCACGCGTTCCTGCTGTCCGCGATGCCGGAACCCTTCGTCGGCGCCGTCGGCACTCCGGTCTCCCCGGTCGCCGTCCTGTGAGGGCGCCGACGGACCGGCCCGCCTAGAGGTCGAGGACCAGGCGGGCGCCGCCCCGGGAGCGGCCGACGCAGATCATCATCGTGTTCCCGGCCGCCTTCTCCGCCTCGGACAGGACCGAGTCCCGGTGGTCCGGCGCGCCGGCGAGGACCTTCGTCTCACAGGTGCCGCAGATCCCCTGCTCGCAGGAGGAGGGGACCGAGGGCACCGCTTCCCGTACGACGTCGAGCAGGGACCGCCCCGGCGGCACGCACAGAACCGCGCCGCTGCGGCGCAGTTCCACCTCGAACCCGCCCTCGTCCGGGCCGGAAGCGGAACCGAGGGCGGTGTCCGGGGCCGCCGTGAAGCGTTCCACGTGCGGGGGGCGCGCCGGGAACAGGGCCGCGCAGCGGCTCTCGACCGCCGCGATGAGCCCGGCCGGGCCGCAGCAGTAGACGGCCGCGGTGTCCGGCAGGCCGCGCAGCAGGGAGTCGATGTCGAGGCGGCCGTGGGTGTCCTCGGGGGCGAGGACGAGGTTCCCGCCGCCGAGGGCGGCCAGTTCGTCCCGGTAGGCCATGGAGGTCAGCGTCCTGCCGCCGTAGAGCAGGGACCACGCGGCGCCGCGGGCCGCCGCCTCGCGGACCATCGGCAGCAGCGGGGTGATCCCGATGCCGCCCGCGATGAACGCGTACCGCTCGGCCGGGACCAGGGGGAACCGGTTGACCGGGCCGCGCACGTCCAGGAGGGATCCGGCGGGGACGCTCGTGTGGATCTCCTCCGAGCCGCCCCTGCCGCCCTGATCGCGCAGGACGCCCAGCCGGTACGTCCTCAGGTCGCCCGGGTCGCCGGACAGGGAGTAGTGGCGTATCCGGCCGGAGGGGAGGCTCACTTCGAGGTGCGCCCCGGGCTCCCACGCGGGCAGCGGCGCGCCCCAGGGGTCGGCGAGGAGCAGCCCGAGGACACCGTCCGCCTCACGGACGGTGTCCTGGACCCGGAGCCGCAGCGCGGGAGGCGGGGAAAGGACGTCGGCCATCGGAAACCTTCCTGTCGGCGCGGCTCGTTGGGTGCGGTGCGGTGCGGTACGGGCCCGGTGCGGTACGGGCCCGGTGCGGTAGGGGCCGGCTCAGCCCGGCTCCGCGCAGGTGGCGGGCTCCGGCCACCTGCGGCACAGCGCCGTGTACACGGCGGCCGCCACCGCGAAGGAGACGGGCAGACCGAGGTCGACCCCGCTGGTCAGCTCGGCCAACGGGCCGACGTACAAAGGGTTGTTGACCCACAGGACACCCACGAGGGAGCCGGCCGCGAAGCCGGCCAGCGCCCGGAGGTTGACCCCGTTCCCGTACCAGTAGAGCCCGCCGCCCCCGGTGGTGAAGGTCCCCAGGTCCAGGGGCCGGTAGCGGCCCCGGTGGAGGCGGTAGCCGGCCATGAGCACGGCCGCCCACGGAGCGATCACGGTCAGCAGCAGCGTCACGAACGCGCCCATGGACTCCATGGCGTCGTAGACGACCGCGCCCAGGTACAGCACGACCAGCGCCAGCGCCGCGACCACCGCGGTGACCACGGAGCGCGAGGCGCGCCAGAACACCGAGTTGGCGGACAGGCCGGCCGCGTAGAGGCACAGGGCTCCCTGCGGGATCGTTCCGGCGAAGCCGAAGACCACCACGATGACCGCGAACCAGCCCGGGACCGCGTCGGTGAGCCCTTGCAGCCAGGGGACGTCGGGGCCGGCGAGCAGGGTGCTCACGTAGGCGCCCGTGCCCAGCGCGACGACACTGCTGGCGGCCATGGCCGCGCCCGAGTGGCGCACCAGCTTCCCCGGCGGGGTGCTGGAGGGCATGTAGCGGGTGTAGTCCCCCTGGAACGTGGCGTACGAGAGGGGAACGGTCGCCGAGGCGGTCGCCGCGAGCAGCCACGTGTGGAGCGGGCCGGACAGTACGTAGTCCCCGCCCGCGTATCCGGCGCTGAACCGCGGCGAGAGCACCAGGACCGTGCCGATGAGCACGATCCCGCCGATCACCGCGGTGATCCGGTACGTACGGACCATGAGGGCGTGTCCGCGCACGGCGACGAAGGTCACCACCAGCGCGGTGGCCGCCATGGCCGCGGTCAGGGCGCCCGGCCCCGTCGGCGTGGAGGCCAGCCGGTTGCCCGCGACCATCACGGCCGTGCCGCCGGTCCACACCGCGATCGCGAAGAACCCGAGCGCGGTGACGATCGTGAGGACGTTGCCGATGACTCGGCCGCGCACCCCGAAGTGCGCCCCGGACGCGATCGGGTCGTTGGTCCCCGTCCGGACCCCGAGGCGGGCCAGCGGCGCCAGCAGGGCGGTGCCGACCGCGACCCCGGCCACGATGGCGCTGATGGCGCCCCACCAGCCGAGACCGAAGACGACGGGCAAGGCGCCCAGCACCACGGTGCCGAACGAGAACTGCGCCGACGGCCAGATCCACCAGAACTCGGAGGGCCGGGAGGTCCGCTCGGCCTCGGGGATCGGCTCGATGCCGTCCACCTCGGGCCGCTGCGGGCGGGGCGGCGCCGTGGCCGGCGCCACCCCCTCGTGGAGCGTGCTCATGCGCCGGTCCGTCCCGTCTCCGCCGCGTCCTGGGCGGGCAGCGTGTCGACGATCCGCAGCGGGTCGCAGGCGGGCCCCGCCGTGCGCTCCCCTGTGCCCAGGTCGAAGGTCGAGTAGTGCAGCGGGCAGGTGATCCTCATCCGGCCGCCGTCGAGGTGGGCGAACTTCAGCTTGCCCTGCCGGTGCGGGCACCGGGCCGACACCAGGACCTTGCGGCCCGCCAGCTCGACGAGCACCAGGTCCTCGCCGACCTCCCTGATCGTGCCCTCGGCGGCCATCAGAGGGAGGCCTTGCGCGCGCGGGTGATCGCCGCCTCGGTGGCGGTCCCGACGATGTCGCTGGCCAGCCGGACACCGGCCCAGATCTTCGCCAGGTCCGGTTCCTCCAGCGCCCGGATCGCGGTGCGCATGTGGTTGCTGTGGTACGAGTCGATGTACAGGTGCTCGGTGTAGTACGCGTCCTGCTGGATCCCGAGGCGCTTGGCGGCCCGGGCGAAGCTCTGGAACCCGTACAGCACGCTGGACTCGAAGTACCCGTACGCCCCCAGGAAGTACTGCGGGGAGGGGGCGCGGCTGGCCAGCCAGTGGAACATGTTGACGTAGGCGTAGCACTCCGGGCCCGTGGAGTCGAGGTAGCTGTCCGGGTCGGTGCTCATGCCCAGTTCGAGCAGCAGGTCGCGGTAGAGCTGGGAGTGCGACTTCTCGTCGTTGCCGCAGCCCAGTTCGTCGATCAGGACGCGGAAGACGGCCATCCCGGACCGGTAGGGCAGCCGGGGCACGACCGGCAGCAGCGACTCGGACTCGGTGAGCCCGTCGAGCGCGAACTCGCCCACCACCACCTTGAACTGGCCGAGGGTGGCCTCGTTCGCAAGGAACCGGTGGTTGTCGGAGATGTCGGCCTCCTCGGCGGCGAGGAAGTCCTTCAGCCCGGCCAGCAGCTCGCCGGCGGAGGCGAAGTCCGGCGCGGCCGCCTCGTGGGCGCGGGCGGCCGGCAGGATCCACTGCTCCTCGATGGCGAGCATGGCCGCGTAGCCGTCGAGGTCGGGGACCTGCCCGTAGAGCCCGTGCAGCTCGCGCTGCGTCCGGTCCCGCTGGAGCCGCGCGGCGACGGTGGCCGGGTTCACCGCAGGTCCTTGTGGACCGCGGGCGAGGAGATGATGCCCCGGGTGTGGAGCTCCTTCTTCACCCACCGGTACCAGTCGTCCTTGAACACGCCGTACTTCTCGCAGACGGCGTCGACCTCGGCCTGACGCTCGGGGGTGGGGTCGACCAGGATCGCGTTGCACAGGCCCGGTTCGAGGTTGGCCAGCGGGCCGATGAACCCGTTGATCCCGCTGGCGGCGGAGATCAGGTTCTCCCAGCCCTCGAAGACGGGGATGCCGGTGGCCGCCTCGGCCATCTTGCGGGTGAAGGCGGCGTCGCCGCTGGACTCCTTGATGCCGACGATCCCCGGTATCTCGCACAGGGTGAGCAGGGTGTCGTACTCGATCTTGTTGCCCGAGAGGGCCTCCTCGTTGTAGAGGAAGATCGGAGCGCCGGTGGCGGCCCGGATGGCCCGGTAGTGCTCGACGATGTCGTCCTGGGTGACGCCGGCGCCGAACGGGGTGGTGACGACCACCGCGTCCACTCCGATGTCCATCGCGCGGCGGGCCCGCTCGATGATCTGCGCGGTCTCGGGCAGCTGGATCCCGGCGAGCACCGGAAGGTCGCCGGAGTGGCGGACGGTGTAGGTGACGATGTCCGTCCACTGTCTCTCGTCCAGCTTCCAGCCCTCTCCGGAGGTGAGGGCCGGCATCAGGCCCGAGACCTCGGAGCGGACGTGGTCGATGAGGCGGGCCGTGCTCCGCTCGTCGACGGTCTCGTCTTCGTTCAGCGGCGTCATCAGGGGAACGATCGTGCCGGAGTACATGGCCGGGCTCCTCACAGCGTGTGCGAATCGACGGTCAGGACGAGGGAGTCCTGGTAGAGCTTTTCGAGGTGGCCGGGGAAGACGTCCTCGGCGCCCTCGCCCGGCGCCGCCGGGACGGCGGCGACGGGGAGTCCGGAGCGGCCGGTCAGGCGGGGGCTCGCGGTGTACAGCAGTCCGGAGCGCGAGAGGACCTGGCCGAGCAGCAGCCGTTCGTGGCTGGGGAGGCCCTCCAGGGCGGTCGTCGTGAAGGCCAGGCGGGTGTCCTCCTCGCCGTAGCCGACGCGGGCGATCGCCATCTCCGTGTGCAGGACGTCCATGAACGGGTAGTACGCGTCCTGGACGTCCCGGTCGTAGCCCCACACGAGGTCGTCGCAGCGGCCGACCTGCTCCCAGCTCATCGTGACGCCGCCGGCGAGCCGCTCGATGAAGAACCGCTTGCACGCCCTGCGGACGGCCTGGTCGCCGCTGTGCATGCCCATGAAGACGGTGGCGTCGATGAAGACGTCGGACGGGTCAGCGGGCATAGCGCTCAAGCACCTTCTTCATGCGGTCCATCGCGCCGGCGAACACCTCGGGGTTGCGGGCCAGCGCCAGGCGCACGTAGCGCTCGCCGCGCGCCGGGGTGTCCCAGTAGAAGAAGGTGCCGGGCAGGACGTAGACCTCCTCGTCGAAGAGGACCGCCTGGAGTTCGGTGGCGGTGAGGTCCTCGGCCAGGATCTTGAACCAGGCGACGGACGTGCCGACGACCGGCTCCTGGAACTCCAGGACGGTGCCGTCCATGGCCTCGCGGGCCGCCGCGCCGTTGGTGGTGATGATCTCCCGCACCGAGGCGAAGCCGTCGGCGATGGAGTCCTCGACGTACTCGGTGACCATGTTCAGGACGAAGGGCGAGACGTTCAGCAGGACGCTGGTGTGGAGGTTGTAGACCTCCTCCTGGATGTCCCGGCTGGCCGTGATCATGGCGCACTTGGCGTCCTGGATCGGCCAGGTCTTGCCGGTGTCCTCCATCACCATGTAGGTGACCCCGGACTCCTCCAGCAGCTTGTAGATGTCCACGCGGCCGATCGTGTCGTCGCACAGCGCGAACGAGGCGAAGCAGAAGTCCATCACCAGGATCTTCCCGTGGTCGACGCAGTAGCGCACGACCTCGCGGAAGCCTTCGAGCTCCTGCGCCAGCAGCGTGAAGCCGGTGGGGTTGTTGGGGTCCACGAGGTAGATCGCGTCGGTCGTGACGTTCTGGACGAGCCGGTCGTAGATCTGCTCGGTCTGGTGCAGCGCCTGCTCGGGGAGCGGGGAGATCGGCACCTGCATGTTGCGCAGGAGGTCGACGAGGTTGTCGAAGCAGGGCTCGACGAGCGCCACCGACATCTCGCGCTTCTTGAGGTACATGCCGGCGACCATGGTGGAGACGCTGGCGGAGTACGAGAGCAGGGTGCGGCCCATGGCGCGGGCCGTGGGCTGGCGGTGCAGGCGGAAGAAGGCGTCGAGGAACTTGGCCTCGAAGTGGGCCTGCTGCTTGGACTCCGACTCGTACCAGAGCTCGGGGAGGCGGGCGACGATCGCGTCCTGGCTGGGGGACTGGCGCTGATGGGTGTGCGCGTCAGCGAGGTTGTACCGGGTCTTGAGCGCTTCGATCTCGTGCTGGGTGAGGTCGACGAAGGTACTGACATCTGCCTTCATGAGAATTCTCCCTGCTAGTTCCCAATGGAAAGTCCGGGCTCAGACGGCCGAAAACAGCCGCCCTCCGCAACACGCAGGAAACGCTACAGAGATCACTCGAACGGGTGAATCACGCCAGAGTTACGAAATTCATAATCACCGTGATGCTTTACGCGAAAACAAAAACGGCCGAGAACTCCAGGTGCTGGAATTCTCGGCCGTCTCGGTGTTTCATCCAAAGAGCTGCGGCTACCCGGTGGCCGCGTTCAAAAGGAGTTCCTCGTAGATCTTCGGGTCGTCGGATTCGATCACCGGGAACCCGATGCCGTACGCGCCTTCCCAGCGGACCTCGATCCCGGGGTTGGCGACGTCGCTGCCGTCGGGCAGGAACAGGTGCGGGCTACAGCTGACGGCGTCCGTACGGGCCACGGCCGCCTGCGCCGACAGGGTGGCGCGCGCCCGGCCGTCGTCCAGGGCCTCCGCCAGCGCCGCGACGTCTACGGCGCCGGTCTCCGCGGCGACGTCCAGGATGACCTTGCGGTGGCTGACCGACCTCGACTCGGCCCAGAAGGCCTTGCGCAGGCCCAGGTCGAGCTGCTCGGAAGCGGCCAGCGACTGCGCCTTGACGGCCTGGACGGCCTCCAGCGCGGGCAGCATCGTGGACGGGTAGAGCCAGTCCTTGGCCTGCCAGAGCTGCCAGCCGGCCGCCGGCTCCAGGCTGGCCATCCGGCCCACCTCGCTGTCGGTTCCGGGGCGGGGGCTCGGCGCGTCGTTGAGCAGCTCCAGCGGGAAGGAGCGCAGGTCGAAGGCGACCTGGTCCTCCAGGCCCAGCCGCTTGCGGGTGGCGTGGAGGCGGTGGACGGCGATGTGCGCGAAGGAACACCAGATGTCGGCGAAGACGGTGACCACGCCCGGCGGCGGGGTCAGGGATGCGTTGGTCAACGGTGGCTCCGATTCATACGGGGAGGGATGTGATCTAGGGGTGGGCGGGTCACGCGGCGCCCGCGGCGGGGACACCCTGCGGGCCCTGCGTGTCGAGCGCGTCGAGCGCGGCTTCCAGGTCGATGTCGGCGCCGGGCAGCCAGGCGGGCAGGAACGGGATGCGGGCCATGGCGTCCATCAGGGACTCGACCGCCGGGCCCGCCACCGCCGGCCCGTGGGCGGACAGCAGCCGGGCGGGGGCGAGCGAGGCCAGCGCCTGGACGGAGCGGTGGAACTTCTCGGCGTCCACCAGGGCCGTCCACGGGGCGATCGCCCGGTTCAGGACGTCGAAACCCTCGAAGAATTCCTTCGCGTCGGCGTCTTCGAAGTGCGGCACGTTCTCCGGGAGCACCGTGCCGAAACTGTCGGAACTGAAAAGCGTCCCGGCGCCGTGGTCGAACAGCGCGAGCGTACCGGGGGAATCGAATGTCGGCGGCCGGTGGAAGCTGAGCACCCGGTCGCCGATCCGGATTCGGCTTCCCGGGTTCACCGTCACCACCCGTTCACTCGGAATTTCGAATTCCTCGGACAGCCGGGTGAGTGATATCCCGTTGGTGATGAGCTTGGCCCCGGGGGCGCGGCGCAGGAGGCTGACCAGACTTCCGGTGTGGTCGCGGTCGTCGTGGGTGACGGCGATCCAGCGCAGGTCGCCCGGGTCCACCAGGGACCACAGGGCCTCCTCGAACGCCTCGCGGTCGACGGGCATCCCGGTGTCCACCAGCATCGGCTGCTCACCGCGCAGCAGGAAGGCGTTGACCGGCTGGAGACCGAGGTCGGGTATCGGCAACTCGGAGGTCAGGACGCTGAGTTCAGGTCCCGCGGAATGGGTTTTCAGCACCGTGGACGGTCCTCTCCCGGCGTCAGACGAGTTGGATGGCGAGCGAACCGGCGAGGAGCAGGCCCAGCCCGGTCAGGCGGGGGGCGGTCAGCACCCGGGTCGGCAGCCGGAACATGCCCCGGTGGTCGATCAGGGCGGAGGTCAGCTGCTGGCCGGTGACGGTCAGCCCGACGGTCACCGCGGCGCCGATCTCGGGGATCAGCAGGAAGGTGCCGGTGACGTACCCGGCGGCGCAGGCTCCACCGAGCCACCCCCACCAGGGCATCTGCTTGAGCGGAGCCAGCTGCGGCTTGGGGGTCTTGCCCGTGAGGCGCAGGACCAGCAGGACGACGGCGATCGTGAGGGTCGCCACCGTGAAGCTGAAGGCCGCGACGGTGATCGGGGCGCCCAGGCCGTGCCGGAGCTTGGCGTTGACCGCGCCCTGGACCGGCAGGACCCCGCCGGCGACGATGCCGAGCGCGATCCATCCGGCGCGGCCCGGGCCGGACATCGTCGGGGCTCCGGGCGGGGCGGTGGCCTTCTGGCCCCTGATGATCACGACGATGCCGAGGAGCACGGCGAGGGCGCCGAAGGCGATGCCGGGGCTCAGGCCCTTCTTCTCCAGGCCGAAGAAGCCGCCCAGGTCCAGGACCAGGGAGGAGAACATCTGCCCCGTGACGAACAGCCCTACGGAGGCCAGCGCCCCCAGGCGGGGGAAGAGCAGGATGCCGCTGGTGATGTAGAGGGGACTGGCCAGGCCGCCGAGTAAGTGCCACCACTCGACGTCGGGAAGCTTTCCGAGCGCGCCGAGCGAGCCCGTGACCGCCGCGATGACGAGCAGGAGTCCGGTGGCCACGCTCAGTTGCACGGTGGAGGCGCCGTACGGCGTCCCCACGGCCTTGTTCAGTTGCAGGTTCACCGACGCTTGTACGGCCAGGAGGCACCCGACCAGAAGGGCTGCCGCGAGCAGCGCAGCGTTCATCTTCTACTCCCACACATCAAACGGACGGTCGTCCCACTTAAGATAGAGGTGTACAGCCCAAACGGACAAGGCGTCCACTTAATCTTTCGGGAAGTAAGGTGATCCGCATGAGCAACGGCGCCGAGAACCCCGCCCCGCCCGTAGTCCTGCGCGGCGATCTCCAGGCCCCGACAGGGCCCGTGGCCGCGCCCCGGCAGCGGGCCGACGCACTGCGCAACCGCGCGCAGATCCTGTCCGCCGCCGAAGCGCTCTTCACCGCCACGCCCCATCCGCGCGGCGTGACCATGGAGCAGATCGCCAAGGCCGCGGGCGTCGGGCGGGCGACCCTCTACCGCTCGTTCCCCGACCCGTCCGCCGTCGCCATGGCCCTCCTGGACGAACACGAGAAGCGGCTACAGGGCCAGATGATCTACGGTCCCCCGCCGCTGGGCCCCGGCGCTCCGCCCGGGGAGCGGCTGGCCGCCTTCTACATGGCGTACCTGGACCTGCTGCGGCGCCACCTTCCCCTCGCGCTGGGCGCGGAGACCGGCCCCGCCCGCTACGAGACCGGCGCCTACGGGTTCTGGCGGCTGCACGTCCGTACGCTGCTCACCGCCGGCGGCGTCCAGGACCCGGACGCCCTCGCCGACATCGCGCTCGGGCCGCTCGCCCCCGAGCTCTACCACCACCAGCTCAAGACCCTGGGCATCCCCCACGAGCGCATCGTCCAGGCCCTCGTCCTGTCCGCGCGCCGGCTCCTGAACCCCACCCCACCCTGACCGCCGTACGGCCGGGGCCCCGCGGCCGGCGGGCCCCGCGCCCTAGAGCGCCGCGGCGGCCACCGGCCCGCCGAGGACGGGCAGCAGCAGCGCCCAGATGCGCTCCAGCTGCACCTGCGCCGCCCCGCACAGCGAACCGGCCTCGCCGAGCCAGGGCTCGTCGGCGGGCGGGGGCGTGCGCCGCATCGCGAGTTCCACTCCGCTGACGACATAGCTGACCAGCGCCGCCAGCGTCGCGGCGTCCGCTCCCGGGCTCAGCAGCCCTTCGGCCTCCACCGCGCGGGACAGCCGCGCCACTTCGCGGCGCCACGGGCACTCCTCGCCCGGATCCGACTGCGGCTTCAGCTCCCGGGCCAGCCGCTCGCCGGCCCGCACCACCTCGTCGGTCTCGAACAGGGCGATGAGCGTGCGGGTGACGGCCATCAGCTTGCGCACCGCCCCCGACACGTCGAACGCCGCCCACTGGACGGCCTCTCGGGTCACCGTCCGGGACCGCTGCCTGACCGCTTCGGCCAGTTCGGCCTTGGTGGCGAAGTGGAAGACCACGGCCCCCGTGGTCACCTTCGCCCGGGCCCCGATGCGACTCAGCGACGTACGCTCGTATCCGCCCTCATCGAACTCACTGGCTGCTGCCCATAAGATGATCTGCTTGGTTCTCGCCGCACGCTGCTGGATTGCCACCGACACTCCCCATCACGGCCAACTAGCCCTGAAGTAACCCGAGTTGAACGTTCCAGTGCTACACATCATAGGGTACTCAAATGAACCGCACCGTCTAATGTATTGGACGAGACGCGTTGGACATGGACCAGCTCTCACAGTCACTCGCCCGGAACCTCAAGCACTGGCGGACCCGTCGGGGGCTCACCCTCGACGGCCTGGCCGCCCGGGCCGGGCTCAGTCGCGGCATGGTCATACAGGTCGAACAGGCCCGCACGAACCCCAGCCTGGAGACCATGGTCAAGCTCGCCGACGCCCTCGGCGTCGACATGACGGCCCTGCTCGACCTCAACCAGGAACCCCACGTCCGCATCACGCCCCCGGGCCGGGCCGTCCGCGTCTGGTCCACCGACTCGGGGAGCTTCAGCACGCTCCTGACCGGGCGCTGCAACCAGGGGGCCATCGAGCTGTGGCTCTGGCGGCTCGAACCCGGGGAGATGTCCGAGTCCTCCCCGCATCCGCCGGGCACGACCGAACTCCTGCACGTCACCGCGGGTGAGCTCACGCTGATCGTGGACGGGGAGACCCATACGCTGCCGGCCGGCTACTCGGCCGCGCTCGCGGCCGACGTCCCGCACGGGTACCGCAACGACCACGCCGAGGCCGCCGAGATGACACTGACCGTGTACGTCCCGCACGACCGGCGCGCCGAGTAGGCGCGGGCGGGCAGACCTGCGGGTGGCGGCGTGCGTCCATGCACGCCCCGAGCGCGGCACGGCAGCCGCCACCCCACGACCCGCACTCGTCAAGGCAAGGACCCTTGGCGTCCCCTCGCGACGAATCGTTCACCACCAGGGTGATCAACACATGACGGTCCGTCAACACCTCGTTAGAGGTACACGCGCGGTTCCCGGATCTGGCCACGAGTTTCCGGCTGCTCCTCGGAGCAGGCGTCCGGGCGGCCGGCCGCGCGTTTCCCGTCCTTCTCCGCGCGGTCGATCTCGCACCAGATCCGCTTGCCGGCGCCCTCGCGCTGCCAGCCCCAGCGGTCGGCCAGGCCGTCCACCAGCTCCAGCCCGCGCCCGCCCGTGTCGTCCCCGGCGGCCTGCCGCCGGGCCGGTCCCCGGGCGCTCGCGTCGGCGACCTCGACCCGCACCCCCGGGCCCCCGAACAGCATGCGCAGCACGGCCGGACAGCCCGTGTGCACGACCGCGTTCGTGACCAGCTCGGAGATCAGCAGGATCAGTGTCTCGGCGAGCGGCTCGTCCTCCCCTATGCCGCAGCCCGCCAGCCGGGAGCGCGCCCATCGGCGGGCCCGGCCGACCTCCGCGGGGTCCGGTCCTACCTCCAGCTGAACCTGAAGCACCTGCACCGCTCACACCATCCGAACCGGCGGACACTTCGCCTCACGACGGAACGGGATCACGATCCGTGACCCCCTTGCGGAGCAGCATGGTTGACATACAGTCACCACAACAAGCGCTTCGGGCATATTCCAGCGCGAAGGAGTAGGCGTGGTGCATACTGTGCGACGCTCACGCCGCTCAACCGCTCGCATTCCCGGGAGCGTACCGGAGCAGGCCCCCGACTCCGGGCCGTAATGAGTCGGGCGAAGGACACAAACCGATATCAACTCTCTGTAATCAGACATGCGTCCCGCACCGTCCTTCCCGTAACACTGGGCGACCGCCTACCGGCCCCGTCCGTGATCGTTCCCGCTACCGGGCCTCTCCACCCGTCGCAGTGCGCGACAGTTCCGCCGCCAGTGCCTCCTCCGCCTCCGCGGCGGTGACCCACTGCTCGGCCCGCACCCACGCCCGCTTCAGGTGCAGGTGTACGTCCGCCTCCCAGGTGAACCCCATCCCGCCGTGGACCTGGAGGCAGTCCCGGGCGTTTCGCACGGCCGCCTCGTCCGCCAGCAGCTTGGCCGCCGCGATCTCCCCGGCCACCTCGGCGGCCTCCGCGGCCTCCGCGGCCTCCCCGTCCGCGTCCTGCCCGTCCGCCGCCTGCCCGTCCGCCGCGTCGGCCGCCTGCGCCGTGACCGCCGCCGCGTACACGGCCGTACGGGCCACCTCGGCCCGCACCAGCATCCCCGCGCACAGGTGCTTGACCGCCTGGAACGCCCCGATCGGCTGCCCGAACTGCTCGCGCTCCCCCGCGTACCGCACCGCCAGCTCCAGCGTCCGCAGCGCGCTGCCCACCTGGAGCGCCGCCGTCAGCAGCGCGCCCGCCTCCCGGTACGCCGAGACGTCCGCGGGCCCGCCCCCCGTCACCCGGTGGAGCGGGGTCAGCGGGTCCGCCGAGCGCACCGGCTCGCCCGGCGGGAGGCCCGCCGCGCCCAGCACCGCGTCCGCCTCCGCGAGGTACGACACCAGCGGCCCGCCCCGCTCCCCGAGGTCGAACGCCGTCACCACGGCCGTCCCGGCCGCCGCCCCCGGGACCGCCCCGGCGGCCAGGTGCGTGGCCACCAGCGGCCCCGGCAGCAGCGCCCGCCCGGCCTCCTCGAAGACGAGCACCGCCTCGGGTAGACCGAGCCCGACCCCGCCCTCGGCCTCCGGGAGCCGCAGCGCGAAGAACCCGGCCGCGCCGAGCTCCCGCCACAGCTCCCGGTCGACGGCGCTCCCGCCGTCGACGGCGGCCCGCAGCGCGTCGCGCCCGTACCGCCCGGCGAGGAGCTCGCGCACGCCCGCGCGCAGGTCCCGCTGGTCCCGCGTCGGCTGGAAGTCCACGGCCGCTCACCGCCCCTTCGGGAGGCCGAGGATGCGCTCGGCGACGATGTTGCGCTGGATCTGCGAGGTGCCCGCCGCGATCGTGTACGAGAGGGAGGACAGCCGGTCCGCCGTCCACTCCTCCTCCAGCGAGAGCGAGTCCGCGCCGAGCACCTCGGCGGCGGTGTCGTAGAGCTCTTGCCGCGCGTGCGAGTACGCCAGCTTGAAGACGCTGCCGCCCGTGCCCGGGACCCCGCCGGACCTCTGCGACTCGCTGACGTTCCACTGCGTCAGCCGCCAGAGGGCGCCGAACTCCCCGTACAGGCGCCCCAGCTTCCTGCGCAGGACGGGATCGTCCCAGCGGCCGCTCGCGCGAGCGGCGCGCGCCAGCCGCGCGAGGGTCCGCCGGCAGGCGACGACCTCGCCTACGAAGGCGGTGCCCCGCTCGAAGGACAGGGTGACCATGGTGACGCGCCAGCCGTCGTTCTCGTCCCCGACCCGGTTCGCGACGGGCACCCGGACCTCGTCGAGGAACACCTCCGCGAACTCGGTCGATCCCGCGAGGGTGCGCAGGGGCCGGACGGTGATGCCGGGCGCGTCCATCGGCATCGCCAGCCAGGTGATCCCGCGGTGTTTCGGGGCCGCCGGGCCGGTGCGCACGAGCAGCTCGCACCAGTCGGCCACCTCCGCGTGCGAGGTCCAGATCTTCGACCCGGTGACCACGTAGTCGTCGCCGTCGCGGACCGCGCGGGTGCGCAGCGCGGCAAGGTCGGAGCCGGCGTCCGGCTCGCTGAACCCCTGGCACCACACCTCGTCGCCGCGCAGGACGGGCGGCAGCCAGCGCGCCCGCTGGGCGGCGGTGCCCTCGGCGGCGATGGTGGGGCCTGCGTGCAGCAGCCCGACGAAGTTCGCGCCGACGTAGGGGGCGCCGGCCCGTTCGGTCTCCTCCAGGAAGATCAGGTGCTGGGTCGGGGTGGCCCCGCGGCCGCCCGCGTCGAGGGGCCAGTGGAGTCCGGCGTACCCGGCGTCGTACAGCCGGCGCTGCCAGCCGGTGTCGTGGGCGCGGCGGCCGGGCCAGTCGTCGGGGGACGGCCGGGCGGGCAGCTCGGGCAGCACCTTGGCGAGCCAGGCGCGCAGTCGGGCGCGGAACTCCCGTTCCTCCTCGGTGTAGGTGAGGTCCATCAGCGGCTCACGCGGTCCTGGTCGAGGGACAGGCCGAGCATCCGGATGGCGTTGCCGCGCATCAGCTTGTAGACCGTCTCGTCGTCGAGGCCCTTGACGTGGTCGAGGGCGACCTCCTTGGTGTGCGGGAAGGTCGAGTCGACGTGCGGGTAGTCGGTCTCGAAGGTGGCGTTGTCGCGGCCGACGACGTCGAGCGAGGCGATGCCGTGCTTGTCGCGGAAGAAGCAGCAGAACATCTGCCGGTAGTAGTACGTGGACGGCGGCTCGGGGATCAGGTCGCGGACCCCGCCCCAGGCGCGGTGCTCCTGCCACACGTCGTCGGCGCGCTCCAGGGCGTACGGGATCCAGCCCATCTGGCCCTCGCTGTACGCGAGCTTCAGGGTCGGGAACTTCACCAGCACCCCGCTGAAGAGGAAGTCCATCATCGAGGCCATCGCGTTGTTGAAGCTGAGCGAGGCCTGGACGGCGGGCGGGGCGTCGGGGGAGGCGGCGGGCATCTGCGAGGAGGACCCGATGTGCATGTTGACGACGGTGCCGGTCTCCTGGCAGACGGCGAAGAAGGGGTCCCAGTAGCCGGAGTGGATGGAGGGGAGCCCGAGGTAGGTGGGGATCTCGGAGAAGGTCACCGCCTTCACCCCGCGGGCGGCGTTGCGCCGGATCTCGGCGACGGCGAGGTCGATGTCCCAGAGCGGGATGATGCACAGCGGGATGAGCCGGCCGCCGCTGTCGCCGCACCACTCCTCGACCATCCAGTCGTTGTAGGCGCGCACGCAGGCGAGGGCGACCTCCTTGTCGTGCGCCTCGGCGAAGGTCTGGCCGCAAAAGCGCGGGAAGGTCGGGAAGCACAGGGACGCCTCGACGTGGTTGAGGTCCATGTCGGCGAGGCGGGCCTTCGGGTCCCAGCAGCCGCGCCGCATCTCCTCGCGGGTGATGCCCTCCAGGGTCATCTCGTCGCGGTCGAAGCCGACGGCGGCGATGTTGCGCTTGTACGGGAACTTCAGGTCCTCGTAGATCCACCAGTCGGTCGGCGGGCCGTCCGGGTCCATGGTGATCACGTACTTGCCGCCGGTGTAGGCGAGCTCGCCGATGCCGGCGGTCAGCGGCCTCGGCCCGCGGTCGCGGTACCTGGCGGGCAGCCACACGTCGAAGAGGTGCGCGGGCTCGATCACGTGGTCGTCCACGCTGATGATCCGAGGCAGTTCCATGGTGTCCCCTCGCCGCAAGCGGATGGCCGTACCGATGCCATATCTGATGAACCGTCAGAAACAAGCTAGCTCCGCGACCCCTGGACCGACAAGCGCCCGCGCCCTACGCTCTGCGGTTGACCTGACTGTCCGTCAGCTATGGGGAGGTTGGGATGTCGGACACCACCGGTACGGCCGCCACCGCACGGGATCTGAGCGGGTCCGGGACCCTGTGGGCGCTCGTCGCCCGGCGCGCCGCGCTGACGCCCGACGCCCCCGTCCTCATCGAGGCCGCCGACGACCCCGCGCGGGACCGCACCGTCACCTTCGGCGAGCTCCGCGACCGCTGCGAACGCGTCGCCGCGGGCCTGTACCGCATGGGCGTGCGCCCCGGCACCGTCGTCGCCTGGCAGCTCCCGACCCGCATCGAGACGGTGCTGCTCTCCCTCGCCCTCGCCCGGATCGGGGCCGTCCAGTCCCCGGTGATCCCCTTCTACCGGGACCGGGAGGTCGGCTTCGCGCTGCGCGAGTCGAAGGCCGAGTTCTTCGCCGTCCCCGGCGTCTGGCGCGGCTTCGACCACACCGCCATGGCCCGGCGGCTCGGCGCCCGAGGCGTCTTCGAGGCCTACGACTCCCTCCCCGCCGGCGACCCCGCCACCCTGCCCCCGCCGCCCCCCGAGGGAACCTCCGTACGCTGGATCTACTGGACCTCCGGCACCACCTCCGACCCCAAGGGCGTCCTGCACACCGACCGCTCCCTGATCGCCGGCGGCTCCTGCCTGGCCCACGCCCTGCGCCTCGGCCCGGCCGACGTCGGCTCGATGGCGTTCCCCTTCGCGCACATCGCCGGCCCGGACTACACCGTGATGCTGCTGCTCTACGGGTTCCCGGCGGTGCTGTTCGAGAAGTTCGCCCTGCCGGACGCCCTCGACGGGTACCGCCGCCACGGCGTCACGGTCGCCGGCGGCTCCACGGCCTTCTACTCCATGTTCCTGGCCGAGCAGCGCAAGGCCCCGGGAACCCCGCTCATCCCCACCCTGCGCCTCCTGGCGGGCGGCGGCGCCCCCAAACCCCCGGAGATCTACCACGCGGTGGTGCGGGAGCTGGGCTGCCAGCTCACCCACGGCTACGGCATGACCGAGGTCCCGATGATCACCATGGGAGACCCCCGGGACACCCCCGAGAACCTGGCCACCACCGAGGGCCGGCCCCCCGCCGGCATGTCGGTCCGCGTCACCGCGCCCGACGGCACCCCGCTGCCCGCCGGCAGGGACGGCGAGGTCCGGCTGCGCGGCGAGGCGGTGTGCCGGGGCTACCTCGACCCCGGCCAGAACACCGGCGCCTTCGACGCCGACGGCTACCTGATCACCGGCGACCTCGGGCACCTCACCGGGAGCGGCCACCTCGTCCTCACCGGCCGCAGCAAGGACGTCATCATCCGCAAGGGCGAGAACATCTCCGCGAAGGAGATCGAGGACCTCCTCCACCAGCTCCCGGGCATCACCGACGTGGCCGTCATAGGCCTCCCCGACCCCGCCCGCGGCGAACGCGTCTGCGCGGTGGTCGAACAGCCCGCGGACGCCGACCCCCTGACGCTGGAGCGGCTGACGGCGCACCTGCGGGCCCAGGGGCTGTCCCCCCACAAACTCCCCGAGCAGCTGGAGCTGGTGGACGCCCTGCCCCGCAACGACGCCCTGCGCAAGGTGCTCAAGTACAAGCTCCGCGAGCGGTTCGCGTAACAGCCGTGTCAGCCGAGGCCGATGGGGCCGACGCGCCGGCCGGGGCGGCGGCCGCGGCGGTCACGCGTCCGGGGCCTCGACGCCGCAGTAGCCCGAGAAGGCCGCCAGGATCTCGTCCTCCGAGACGTGGCCGTCGCCGTCCCCGTCCAGGGCCGCCGCCACCTGGGCGGACAGCTCGGCCGGGGTCCCGAGGACACCGAGGACGCGGGCGACGGCCTCCGGGGTCGCGCCCGTACGGGCCGCGTCCGGCGCGGTCACCGCGATGACCGCCCGCAGGAACGGGCGCGCGATCTCCGCGAACCGGTCCGGGCTGTCCCGAAGCCGCTTCGCCGCTCCGGTGATGAACTCCTCGCGGGACACCCGCTGGTCACCGTCCACGTCCGCGATCCCGGCCATGCCCTGCCAGAACGCCTCCGCGCCCGCGAAGACGGCCTGGCCCTTGTCGGACCGCGCCGTGACCCCGAACTCGGCCAGCACGGCGCGCGCCGCCGCGCTGAAGTCCTCCCGGTCGATGGAGCCGTTCCCGTCCTGGTCGAAGGTGGCGAATCGGGAGGCGATCTTGCGCTCGTACTCTGCGCTGTCCATATTCGTGTTCCGCCTTACCTGTGCGGTGGGTGCCCTCTTCAAGACGAGGCTTCAAGTCAAGGCAGGAGCGTAAGCCCTCAGTGGCCTGCGCGTTAAGCGAAGCGGACAAGCAGGCGGCCGCATCGAACCCGCGCACGGGAAGCGCGCCACGGCGCGTACGGGTGTGCCCATGTGCCGTCCGTAGCACGAAGATCGGGACCGGAGACGGGATTCCCTCAAAACGGGCGGGATCCACCCCGTGGCCACTACATTCGTAGGGTCGACACACCGCTGGGGGCACGATGCCGAAGGACGTACCACCGCGCTGGGACCGCCGCATGCAGCAGCGCCTCGCCCGCGGCGAGGCCGCCGCGCTCGGGGAGCTGTACGACCGGTTCGCCTCGCTCGTGCACAGCCTGGCGCACCGGGTCCTCGGCGACGAGAGCGCCGCGGACCGGATCACCCGCGAGGTCTTCGGCTACATCTGGGAGAACCCGGACGCCTACGACCCCAAGCAGGGCTCCATGCGGTCCTGGGTCGCCCGCGTCACCCAGGTCCAGGCCGTGGCCCGGCTGCGCCAGGCCGAGTTGGGGCGCGGTTCCCGCGAGGACCTGGAACGCAAGGTGGCCGGCGCCAACGCGGCCGCCCGCGCGGACTTCATCGTCACCTCCATGCCAGCGCCGCTGCGCGCCGCGCTGGAACTCGCGTACTTCAAGCGGCGCGACTACCGGCAGGCCGCCGCCGACCTGAAGATCAGCGAGGACGAGGCGCGGCGCCGGCTGCGCCTGGGGCTGCAACTGCTGTCGACCGCCAACACCCTCCCCCGGGAGGACATCGCCCCGCCCGGTTACGGAGGCTCCCGATGACCGGTCCCTCCGGCGCGCCCGGCGACGGGTACGACGACGGGTGCGGCGACGGGTACGGACTCCCCGGCGGCGGGACCCGGATACCGGGCCCGCGCGGGGCCGCCGACGACCTCGACCCGCGGTACGCGCCCGACGCGCCGCCCGTCGCCGCGCCGGTGACGCCGCCGCCGACGCCGCCGCACGGCGTGCTGAAGTCCCTGCTCGGGGCGTGGGCGCTGGCCGCGTGTTCCGCGGAGGAGACGCAGGCCGTGGAGGACCACCTGACGGAGTGCGCGCCCTGCGCGGAGGAGGCGCTGCGGCTGCGCGACGCGGTGGGGCTGCTGCACCCGGCGGACAGCCTGGACCTGAAGCCGATGCTGCGGTCGCGGGTGCTGGAGGACTGCCTCGGGAAGCGGCCGGCGCGGATCCCGGTGCCGGCGTGGGCGACCCCGTACGACACGGAGACGGCGCGGCTGGACGCGCTGCTCCAGGACTTCGGCGACGCGGAGTGGCACACGCCGGTCCGGCTGAAGTGGTTCGAGGGCGAGCGGGGCCGGTCGCACCGCACGACGGTCGCCGGGGTGATCGGGCACCTGCTGACGGTCGACGGCATGGTCGCGACGGCGCTGGGGCTGGACGACCCGCTCGGCCCGGACGCGCCGCAGGGCAATCCGTCGAAGCGTACGGAGTTCTTCTGGGGCGGCTCGGACCGGCCGGTGACGCGGCAGGTCCGCGAGCCGTGGCGGGAACAGGGCCACACCCTGGTCCGTACGGTGTCCTTCGCGGGGCGCGGGGTCGCGGAACTGTCCGTCGACTACGGGCCGTTCGCGCTGCCGCTCGGGGACGCGTTCCTGGAGCGGGCCTTCGAGTGCTGGGTCCACGCGTGGGACATCGCGGAGGCGGTGGACTACCCGTACGACCCGCCGTCGGGGCCGGACATGCACCGCATGATCGACCTGGCGGCGCGGCTGCTACCGGGGGCGCTCGCGCACCGGCGCCGGTCGGGGCTGGCCGCCCCGCCGCGCGGCCTGGTCGCGGCGGGCGCGCCGGGGCGGACCCTGCACCTGGAGATCGAGGGCTCGGGCGGCGGCAGCTGGGACATCGCCCTGGACTCCCCGGCGGCGAAGCCGTCGCCGGAACACCGGGTGGCGCACATCGCGCTGGACGGCGGCGAGTTCTGCCAGCTGGCCGCCGGCCACATCTCCCCGGAGGAGGCGGCCATCGGCCAGCAGGGCGACCGCGAAGCCATCCGCGACGTCCTGTTCACCGCCGCCTCCCTCAGCCGCCTGTAACCTCCGGCGGTTCCCCGGGCCGCTTCAGCCCCGCCGGGGACCCCCTCAGCCCCGCCGGCGTTTGAGTGGGGGTCCCCCGGACGGAGTCTGGGGAGGGCCCGGGCGGAGCCCGGTGCCCGGCGGAGCCGGGTTTCCCGGGGCTCCGCCCCAGACCCCGCGCCTCAAACGCCGGCGAGGCTGAAGGGGGGTCGGCGAGGCCAACGGCAGGGCTAGGCGAAGACGACCGTGCGGGAGCCGTTCAGGAGGACGCGGTGTTCGCTGTGCCACTTCACCGCGCGGGCCAGCGCCTGGCACTCCACGTCGCGCCCGACGGCGACCAGCTGGTCCGGGGTGACCTCGTGGCCGACCCGCTCGACCTCCTGCTCGATGATCGGGCCCTCGTCCAGGTCGGCGGTGACGTAGTGCGCGGTCGCGCCGATCAGCTTCACACCGCGCGCGTGCGCCTGGTGGTACGGCTTCGCGCCCTTGAAGCTCGGCAGGAACGAGTGGTGGATGTTGATGATCCGCCCGCTGAGCTCCTTGCACAGGGTGTCCGACAGCACCTGCATGTACCGCGCGAGCACCACCAGCTCGACGTCCTGCTCCCGCACCAGCTCCAGCAGCCGCTCCTCCGCCGCCGCCTTCGTGTCCTTCGTCACCGGGATGTGGACGAAGGGGATGTCGTACGAGCCGACGAGCTCCTCGAAGTCCGTGTGGTTGGAGACGACCGCCGCGATCTCCACCGGCAGCGCCCCGATGCTCGCGCGGAACAGCAGGTCGTTCAGGCAGTGCCCGAACTTCGACACCATCAGCACGATCCGCATCCGCGCGTCCGAGCGGTGCAGCTCCCAGTCCATCCGGAAGGAGTCGCCGATCGCCGCGAAGCTGGCCCGCAGCTTCTCCAGCGTCACGGGCGTCTCCGCCGAGAAGTGCACCCGCATGAAGAACAGGCCGGTGTCGTGATCGCCGAACTGGCGGCTGTCCTCGATGTTGCATCCGGTCATGAACAGGTAACTGGACACGGCATGCACGATGCCCTGCTTGTCGGGGCAGGACAGGGTGAGAACGTACTGCTGGGGGGCCTGGGACTGCGGGTCTGCGCTCATGACCCCACAGCCTTTCACACCGCGCGGGTGAGCATCCTCAGCACTTCCAGCGACCGCGGCCGTACGTCCGGATCGTCCCCGTCCGCGATCGTCAGCCGTACGTGCGCCTCGCGCGCCGCGCGCACCGCCTCGGGCCACGCGTGGTGCTCCAGGTAGCTGGAGACGGGCGCGTCCGGACCGATCTGGTGCAGGATCCGCAGCACGCGCAGGACGGCCAGGTCGACGAGGGCCGCCTCCTGCGAGTCGCGGAAGATCGTCCCGACGTACTTGTCGGCGGACCAGCTGTCGAGCCAGGTGTCCTCGACGAGCCGGTACACGGCGTCGGTGACATCCCCGTACCCCTGGACGCCGGCCAGCCAGGTGTTCTCCTGGAACTCCGGGTCGGAAAGCATGTGCAGCGCCGAGCGCACGTTGCTGCGCCAGCGCCACCACGGCATGTCGTTGAGGGGCATGCCGCCCATGGTGGAGGAGCGGCCGCCGCGACGGGAAGGGTTCTTCGAACCTTGGGCGATTGTCACGCTTTCGATCGTACGTTCCGCCATTTCGTGATCTTCAGGCAGCTGTGCGTGATCACCCCGGCAATTCACCTGGGCGTCACCGGATGTTGTGTACACCTCAGACTCCAGTTACCCGTGGGGCGGCATGGTGCATGGACATGACCGATTGGCGACGCGCAGCAACCCTCTCCCGCACCTTCCTGGCCACGGCGACGGGCGCCGCTCTCGTCGTCGGCTGTGGGGCCATACCCGGCGGCTCGGGGGGTCCCGGCGACACCCTCACGGTCATGACCTTCGCCCCGGAGGGCACGAAGGCGACCAACATGCCCGGAATGACCGCCATGGCCAAGGCGTACGAGCGCTGGGTCAACTCCAAGGGCGGCATCAACGGCCGCAAGCTCCGGGTCCTGACCTGCAACGAGCGCAACACCCCGGCCGGCGCCGCCGACTGCGCCCGCAAGGCCATCTCCGAGAAGGCGGTCGCTGTCGTCGGCTCGTACAGCCAGCACGGCCGTGCCTTCATGGCCCCGCTGGAGGCCGAGGGAATCCCCTTCATCGGCGGCTACGGGGTCTCCTCCGAGGAGTTCCAGAGCACCCTCTCCTACCCCGTCAACGGCGGCCAGCCCGTGCTCCTCGCCGGCGCCGGACACCAGCTCGGACGCGCCTGCGGCCAGGTGTCCATCGTCCGCCCGGACACCCTCGCCGGGGACTCGATGCCCGTGCTGCTCAACGCCGGCCTGAAGGCCAACAAGGCGCCCGAGGCCTCCGACATCCGCGCCGCCGAGGACACCGCCGACTTCTCCGCGCCGGCCCGGGAGGCCCTCGCCGACACGGCCGGGGCGGGCGGGGCCGGTGGGGCGTCCGCCAAGGAGAAGGACAAGGACAAGGAGAAGGGCTGCGTCACCGCCGTCCTCGGCGAGCGCACCGAGACGTTCTTCGACGCCTTCCGCCGCGCCGCCGCCGAGAAGCAGCGCACGCCGCAGATCTCCTCGGTCCTCGGCAGCGTCAGCCAGGCCCTGGTCAACCGCACCGGCGGCAAGGAGAGCCCCTTCGAGGGCGCGTTCCTCACCAGCTGGTACCCCGTCTCGAACGATCCGCTGTGGGACCCGATGCGGAAGGTGATCTCCGAGCACTCCTTCGGCGACGACGGAGTGGACCCCGACGACAGCGGGGCGCAGACCACCTGGATCGCGTACACGGTGCTGGACGAGGTCGTGAAGCGGTTCAAGGACGGCGAGGACATCACGGCGCGGAAGGTCGCGCGCGTGCTGAACCAGTCGGAGAAGATCCGGACGGGCGGCCTCACCCCGGACCTGTCCTGGCGCTACCAGGACATGCGGGCCGTCGCCGGGTTCCCGCGCATCGTGAACGGGCAGGTCACCTTCCAGATCGTCCGGTCGGGCCGGCTCGTGGCGCAGCCGGGCGAGGAGTCCATGGACATGACCCCGACCCTGGAGCAGGCCCCGCGCGCGGCGTAGCCGCCCGTCAGAGCTGGGACTTGTCCCGCTTGGTGAGGCCGTACTTGGCCGCGATCGAGTTCCACATGGCCGCGGCCGAGTCCTTGGCCCGGGTGGCCTCGCCGCTGGACTTGTTGCCGTCCACGGCGTGCGGGGTGGACTTGGCCTGCCCGTCCTTGCAGTTCTTCTTGCCGTCGCCCACGTCGTCGGCCCAGGCCGCGTAGCTGTTGTCGGCGTCCGCCGAGGACTTCCAGGCCTTGGTGAGCGCCGCGGACAGCTTCGCGTGGTCGGGGAGCTTGTCGAGCTTGAGCTCCTGGAGCCGGGTGACGAGCTCCTCGCGCTGGCGGGCGGCGTCGCGCAGGTCGTCGCCGGCCTGGCCGAGGTTGCGGCAGCCCTTGATGTCATCGACGGCCTTGATCACCGAGGCGCGGCTGTCGTTGCTGTCCGCGAGCAGCTTGTCGAGCTGGACGGCCTGGGGGCGGGCCGGGTCCACCGGGGCCTCGCCGCCGGCCGCGGCGGAGCCGGAGCCGGTGGGGGCGGCGGGGGCGGCGCCGGGGTCGGTGTTCTGCGGCTTGTCGTCGCTGAGCAGCGCGCCGACGCCGAGGCCGACGACGGCCAGACCGACGACGACGGCCCCGATGATCAGGGGCGAGACCCGGCGGCCGGGCTCGGCGGGCGGCGGCGGCGCGTACTGCTGCGCGGCGGGCTGGGGGTGGGGGTGCGCCTGCGGCGGCTGCTGCTGTTGCGGGTAGCCGCGCGGCGGGGGCTGCTGCCGGCGCACCGGTGCCTGGACCGGCGGCAGGTGCTGCGTCTGCCCGGCGGCGGCGTCGTTCCGGAACAGCCCGTCGAACCCCTCGGCGGCGTTCGGCGCGGGGCCGGGCGGGACGGGCGGTATGTACTGCGTGGCCGCGTCATGCTGCCCGGCGCCGGGGCCGGGGCCCGACGGGACCGGCGGAATGTACTGGGTGGCCGCCTCGTGCTGGCCAGCGCCGGGACCGGGGCCAGGACCGGAAGGAACCGGCGGGATGTACTGCGTGGCCGCCTCGTGCTGGCCGGAACCAGGGCCGGGGCCCGACGGGACCGGCGGAATGTACTGGGTGGCCGCCTCGTGCTGGCCAGCGCCGGGACCGGGGCCGGAGGGGACCGGCGGGATGTACTGGGTGGCCGCCTCGTGCTGCCCGGAAACGGGGCCGGGGCCCGACGGAACCGGCGGGATGAGCTGGGTGGCTGCCTCGTGCTGGCCAGGGCCAGGACCGGAGGGAACCGGCGGGATGTACTGCGTCGCCGCCTCGTGCTGGCCGGGACCGGGGCCCGGCGGGACCGGCGGGATGAGCTGGGTGGCTGCCTCGTGCTGGCCAGGGCCAGGACCGGAGGGAACCGGCGGGATGTACTGCGTCGCCGCCTCGTGCTGGCCGGGACCGGGGCCCGGCGGGACCGGCGGGATGTACTGGGTGACGGCCTCGGGCAGCGGCGGGTAGCCGTACCCGTGCGGTTGGCCGGGCCCCTCGAAGCCGGGCCCCACGACGTGCCCGGGCTCGGGTTCGGGCTGCGGGTACCCGTAACCGGGCTGCCCCCACGGCTCACCGCCCTGCGGGACGCCAGACTGCGGGGCGCGGTGCTGACCGCTTCCCTGTCCGCTCTCCGTCACCGGGACTCCTTCTCCGACTCGCCCGAACCTTCGGAACCGTCGGGTCACGCTACCCGGTCACCGCCGTCCCCGGGCAGCCCGCACCCCGGGGACCCCGCCGAGGGGGAGGCCCGCGGGGGTTCCGCGACGGGCGGGAAGGGCCCTGACCACAGTGACGCCCGGCCGGCGCCACTGTGACGCAGGTCCCAGCTACGCCACCGACACCGCCTCCAGCCGCGCGCCGAACTCCCGCGCCGCCGCCTCCTCCCGGTACGGCTCCAGCCGGACGCGGAAGTCGTCCAGGTACTCGGCGCCCCGGCGCGAGCGCAGCGTCCCCAGCAGCTCCGCCGCCTTCGTCGCCGTCTGGCACGCCTGTTCCACCTCCCGCTGCTGCACCTGCGCCGCCGCCAGCAGCAGCAGCCCGATCGCCCGGCGGCGCGCCTTCGTCTCCGGGAGCCCCCGCAGCGCCTCCTCCGCGCGCCGCGCCGCCGCCTCCGCCTGGCCCAGGTCCCGGTGGCAGTGCGCCAGTTCGTCCGCGAGGTAGGACCCGTCGAAGTGCCGGATCCACACCGGGTCGTCCCCCGACTCCGGTTCGGCCCGCTCCAGCGCCGTCACCGCCCGCCCCGACAGCACCGCCGTCGCCCGGTTGTCGCCGAGCAGCGCGTGCCCGCGCGCCTCGGCGGCGTAGAACATCGCCTCCACCCGGGGTGTGACCTGCCCCCTCGTCCCTTCCTGCGCGGCCCGCGCCAGTTGCGCGATCTCCCTCGGGTTCCCGAGCTCCGCCGCGAGGTGGCTCATCGACGCGGCCAGCACGTACCCCCCGTACGCCCGGTCCCCCGCCGCCTGGGCGAGCCGCAGCGCCTGGATGTAGTACCGCTGCGCGAGCCCCGGCTGCCCGGTGTCGACGGCCATGTAGCCCGCCAGTTCCGTCAGCCGGGAAACCGCCGCGAACAGCGCCCGCCCGACCGGCTCCCGGTAGGAGCCGCCGATCAGCCCGGACACCACGGAGTTGAGGTAGTGCACCACCACGGGCCGGACGTGCCCGCTGCCGAACCGGTGGTCGAGTTCCTTGAGCGCCTCGGTGGTGGCCACCACGGCCTCCACGTCCGACATCCCGACGCGCGCGCCCCCGCTGCGGGCCACCTGCGCGTCCGCCCCGGTGATCAGCCAGTCCCGGCTCGGCTCGACGAGCGCGGAGGAGGCCACGCTCGCCCCGGTCAGGAAGTCGCGCCGGCCCACGTCGCTGCGGTACAGCTCGCAGACCTGCTCGATGGCGCCGATGACGGTCGGGGAGAACTGCAGCCCGATGCCGGAGGCGAGGTTCTTGCCGTTGGCCATGCCGATCTCGTCGATGGTGACGGTCCGGCCGAGTTTGCGGCCGATCGCCTCGGCGATGATGCCGGGAGCCCGGCCGCGCGGCTGCTGGCCGCGCAGCCAGCGGGCCACGGAGGTCTTGTCGTAGCGGAGATCGAGGCCGTGCTCGGCCCCGCACATGTTCACGCGCCGGGCGAGCCCGGCGTTGGAGCACCCGGCTTCCTGGATGAGCGCCTGGAGCCGTTCGTTCGGCTGGCGCGCGACGAGAGGCCTGGCTGCCATGAAAACCCCCTGAGGCCGCGGGTGAGCATTGGAATGATCACTTCCCGCCTGATGTGCGGAGAATCTTCCCCTCTGCGTGGTGTGGCTACCCACGCGCGGCGCCCCGACCTCCCACGCGCCCCCGCTCATGCATCCATGCGCCCCGTTTGCAGGATCGATGCTCCGGCCACCGGCCGGTTTGCGGCCGTAACCACCGGTGGGCGCGAGAGTTGTGATGGGCGTGGAAGAGACCATCGGAGTCACGGAGACGGCACCCATCCCCGAGCAGCGCGGCGAGCGGCTGCTGGACCATGCCGTGCGGTACGCGGAAGAACGGCACTGGGACGTCTTCGCCGGCACCTGGCTGGAGCCGGCCGAAGGGCGGGAACTGTGCTCCTGCGGGGCCGCGGACTGCCCGGCTCCGGGGGCCCACCCCGCCGTCGAGGACTGGCAGGCGCTGGCCTCGGGCAGCGCGGTGCAGGTCCGGCGGATCTGGGGGAAGCAGCCGAACGCCTCGATCCTGCTGCCGACCGGCCGGACCTTCGACGCGATCGACGTACCGGACTCCGCCGGGTTCCTGGCGCTGGCGCGGCTGCACCGGATGAACCGCACCGTCGGCCCGGTCACCCTCAGCCCCGACCACCGCATGCTGTTCTTCGTCCTGCCGGGCGCCGGGGCGAAGCTGGAGGACCTGGTGCGCGACCTCGGCTGGTCCCCGTCCGCGCTGGACCTGTTCGCGCGCAGCGAGGGGCAGTACGTGGCCGCTCCCCCGACGCGTTTCGGCGGCCGGGGCTCCGTCCAGTGGGCGCAGGCCCCGACGGCGGCGAACCGGTGGCTGCCGGACGTGGAGGAGCTGATCGACGGGCTCGCGTACGCGTGCGGCCGGGACGCGGCGGAGGCGCGCGACCGCAAGTCGGCGTAGCGGGCCGTACCCGCTGCTCGTACCTGCGGTTCGTACGTGCCGTTCGTACGGGCAAGTTCATGACATTCGTAACTGCTCGGCCCCTTCCCCCTCCTCCTATCGTGAAGAACGCAGGAGCGTAGGACCTACGCATACGGGGACACAGGAGAGGCGGGCGCATGCCTGACCAGGGTGATGCGGCGGGCCGGACGGACGGGGCGGCAGGGGCGGACGGAGCGCGACCGGCGCCGTCCGCCGTCCCCGCCGTGCGGGTCGAGGGGCTGTGGAAGCGGTTCGGTGAGCAGGTGGCCGTCTCGGGGATCGATCTGGAGCTGCCGGCCGGGCAGTTCATCGGGCTCGTCGGGCCGAACGGGGCGGGCAAGACGACGACGCTGTCGATGGTGACCGGGCTGCTGCGCCCGGACATGGGGCGGGTCTTCGTCGCCGGGCACGACGTCTGGGCGGATCCGGCCGAGGTGAAGTCCCGCATCGGCGTGCTGCCGGAGGGGCTGCGGCTCTTCGAGCGGCTGTCGGGGCGGGAACTGCTCGGCTACATGGGCCGGCTGCGGGGGCTGCCGGGCGAGGAGACGGACAAGCGGGCCACCCAGCTGCTGGACGTACTGGACCTCGCGGGCTCCCAGAACAAGCTGGTCGTGGACTACTCGACGGGCATGCGGAAGAAGATCGGCCTGGCGGCCGCGCTGCTGCACAACCCGGAAGTGCTCTTCCTGGACGAGCCGTTCGAGGGCGTGGACCCGGTGTCGGCGCAGACCATCCGCGGGGTGCTGGAGCGGTACACCTCCTCCGGCGCCACCGTCGTCTTCTCCTCCCACGTGATGGAGCTCGTCGAGTCGCTGTGCGACTGGGTGGCCGTGATGGCGGCCGGCCGGATCCGCGCGGCGGGCCCGCTCGCCGACGTACGGGGGGAGGCGCCGTCGCTGCAGGCCGCATTCCTGGAGCTGGTCGGCGCGCGGGGCCGGGACTCGGGCGACTCCCTGGAGTGGCTCGGCGGCGGGGCGGCCGCGCGATGAGCACCCTCGCACCGGGGCGCGAGCGGGCCGCCTCCCTGACCCCGGTCTTCGTCCGCCTCAAGCTGTCGCTGATCAGGAACGGGCTCAAGGGCTCCTCGAAGCGCAAGGCCGCCTACGTCTCCAGCCTCGTCTTCGCCCTCGTCGTCGCCTTCTTCGTCACGCTCGGCCTGGCGATGCTGCACGGGAACGCCCACGCCGGGACGGTCGTCGTCCTGCTGGCGGCGATCCTCGCGGTCGGCTGGGCCTTCATGCCGCTGTTCTTCCCCACGGGGGACGAGACCCTCGACCCGAGCCGGCTCGTCATGCTGCCGCTGCGGCCCCGGCCGCTGGTGCGGGCGCTGTTCGCGTCCTCGCTGGTCGGCATCGGCCCGCTGTTCACCCTGTGCCTGGCGGCCGGATCGGCCATCGCGGTGGCCCGGGGGCCCGTCGGCGCGCTGGCCGCGGTGCTGGCCGCGCCGCTGCTGCTGCTGGGCTGCGTGGCGCTCGCCCGCGCCGTGGCCACGGCGAACGTCCGGCTGCTGACCAGCCGCAAGGGGCGCGACCTGGCCGTACTCAGCGGCCTGCTGATCGCGGTGGGCGGGCAGGCCGCCAACTTCGGCAGCCAGCGCCTGTTCCAGAGCGGCGGCCTGGCGCAGCTGGAGCCCGCCGAGGCGGTGGTGCGCTGGCTGCCGCCCGCGACCGCCGTCGGCATGGTGGACTCGGCGAGCGAGGGCTCGTACGGGGTGGCCGCGGCCCAGCTGGCGGTGACGCTGGCGGCGCTGGCGCTGCTGCTGTGGTCCTGGGAGCGCAGCCTGACGAAGCTGATGGTCTCCCCGGACGGTTCGACGCTCGCGGTCGCGGAGTCCGCCGCGTCGGGCAAGGCCGAGCGGGACGGCGGCTTCTGGTCGCTGATGCCGGGCGGCCGCACGGGCGCGGCGATGCGGCGCACGCTGCGGTACGCGGTCCGCGATCCGAAGACCAAGTCGGCGTGGGTGACGGCGCTGGCGATCGGGGTGATCGTCCCCGTGGCCAACGCCCTCCAGGGCACCGGCTCGCTGTACCTGGCGTGCTTCGGCGCGGGCATGCTCGGCATCCAGATGTACAACCAGTTCGGGCAGGACACCTCGGCGTTCTGGATGGTGGCGCAGACCATCTCGACCCCGCGCGACGCGTTCGTGGAGCTGCGCGCCCGGTCGTACGCGCTGGCGCTGGTCACCGTCCCGTACACGGTGCTGCTCACGGTGGTCACGGCCGCGCTCGTCGGCAACTGGCGGGACTTCCCGGCGGCGACGGGGCTGGCGCTGGCGCTGCTGGGGTCGATGCTGTGCACGGGCGCGCTGGCCTCGGCCCGCTTCCCGTACTCCATCCCGTCGGACGGGGCCTTCAAGAACGTCGCGCCGGGGCAGGCGGGGCTCGCCTGGATCGGCATCTTCGGCGGCATGCTGACGTCGGCGCTGATCTGCGCGCCGGTGATCGCGCTGACGATCTACGCGGACGTCGCCGACCAGCGGTTCCTGGCGGCGCTGCTGCTTCCGCTGGGCGCGGGCTGGGGCGTGCTGGCCACGTGGGCGGGGCTGCGGCTGGCGGCGCCGACGGTGGCGCGGAAGCTGCCGGAGATCCTGGTGGCGGTCAGCAAGGGCTGAGCGTCCCGCGCCGTACGGACACGAGGCCGGCCTGTGCTCCCGGACGGGGAGGGGCCGGCCTTTGCCTACTCCCAGGCGGTGGTGTTCTTGCCCGCCGGGGCCGTCTCCCAGGCCGTGGTGTTCTTGCCCGCCGGGGCGGTCTCCCAGGCGGTGGTGTTCTTGCCCGCCGGGGCGGTCTCCCAGGCGGTGGTGGCGGAGACGTGGCCGGTCCGGCCGGCGCCGTGGGCCGTCAGGGCCGGGGCGAAGGCGGCGAGGGCGAGGGTGGTGACCGCGGCGGCCTTGACGAGGCGGGTGCGAAGCATGGCAGTGGTCCTTTGCGAGAGCCGGAACGAGGCGGTGGTGGTCCGGATTCGCGTCCCGCGGTGACGTTTCCTCCGGTGGCGCCGGCCGGGTTCCGTGTGGCTCCCTGCCGGCAATCACTACTCTCGTCGCAGGTCAGGACGGGTGGAAGGGGGTTCAGTTGGACGGAAGCGGCCCTGACCCGATCCGGCCAGCGGGACCGGAAGAGGACAGCAGCAGCTGCTCGTAGTACGGCGTGACCAGGGGCGCCCCGACCCGGGTGAGCCGCCAGCCGCGCAGCGCGGGCACCACGGCCAGGGCGCGCCGGAAGAGGGTCTCCGCGGTGCGCTCCGCCTCGGCGAGGCCGTCGGCGACCAGGAAGACGCCCACGACGGGGTCGGGCAGGGCGTCGGGATGCGCCGAGACGTGCTCGGCGGGAGGGCCGTCGGTGTCGGCGACCGAGCGAATCAACTCTGCCGTCTCGGACGGGAGTTGGGAGCCGGGCTCGGCAGCCCGAAGACCTGCGTGAACGAGGTACATGAGCCCCATCCTGGCGAATGACGCGCCTCCAGCGAAGCCCCCCGGGGTGGACACTTCGGGCCCTGGACGGAACCGTCCATCCGATGGTCCGCCAGACCCCCGCGTGAGATAATCCGACCAACTTTGATCATTACGGCACACACCGGGGGGGACTGTGCTGGCCACTCTGGGCCTCGACACGACTGCGGAGGCCGTCTACCGCGCCATGCTCGCGGCGCCGCGCGACGGGGTGAAGGCGCTCGCCGCCCGCCTCGGGGTATCCGAAACCGATGTACGGCGCAGCCTGGACACGCTCAGCGAGCTCGCACTGATCCGGCCGTCCTACGACCACGCCGGAGAGCTCCGCGCCGTCTCGCCCGAGGTCGGCATGGAGATCCTGATGGCCCGCCAGCAGGCGGAGCTCGCGGCCCAGCAGCTGCGGATCGAGGCCTCGCGCGCGGCCGCCGCGCAGCTCATCGCGGAGTACGCCGACCTGAGCCCGGCCGCCGCCAGCCCCGGGGTCGAGCAGCTCGTCGGCCTCGACGAGATCCGCAACCGCATCTCGGGCCTGGCGCACGGACTCCAGAGCGAGCTGATGAGCTTCGCCCCGGGCGGGGGCCACCGGCCGGAGACCCTGGAGGCCTCGAAGCCGAACGACGCGGCACTGCTGGGGCGCGGGGTGCGGATGCGGTCGCTGTTCCAGGACAGCGTGCGCAACAGCCAGAGCACCGTGGCGTACGCGACGTGGCTCAGCGAGCTCGGCGGCGAGATCCGCACGGCCCCCGATCTGCCGACCCGCATGATGATCTTCGACGGGGCCACCGCGGTGATCCCCGTCAGCAGCGAGGACAGCGCGGCGGGCGCGGTCGTCCTCACCGGGCACGGGACGCTGACGGCCCTGTGCGCGCTCTTCGAGAACGTCTGGGCCGGGGCGCGCACGCTGGGCACCTCGGAGGAGCGGGACGAGGGCGGGCTCAGCTCGCAGGAGCGCACGGTGATCCGGCTCCTGGCGCAGGGCCTGACCGACGAGGCCATCGCCAAGCGCCTCGCGGTCTCCCCGCGCACGGCCCGCCGGCTGGCGAACGGCCTGATGGAACGCCTGGACGCCGCGAGCCGCTTCGAGTTCGGCGTCCGAGCGGTCCAGCGCGGCTGGCTGCCCCGCACCGAGTAGCCCGCCCCGCCCCGGAAAGATGAATCTCCCCGGGCCGTCACATCCGCGGCGTCCGGTCCGTCAGTGCGGTGTCGAGCAAGAAACCGCCGCAGCCCGCCTGACGAGGAGCACCTCTCATGTCCGTCGCCGCCACCGTCGTCACCGTTCTCGCCGCCGCCATGTCGGGCTTCTCGGGGTACTCGCTCCTCTCGCGCGCCCCGTGGGTCGTGGAGGCCATGACCGAGTACCGCGTCCCCCAGGGCTGGTGGACCCGGCTCGGCGCCGCCAAGGCCGCGGGCGCGGCGGGGCTGCTGCTCGGGCTGTTCGTACCCGTCATCGGCGCCGTCGCCGCGGTCTCCCTGGTCCTGTACTTCACCGGCGCGGTCATCACCGTGATCCGCGCCCGCTCCTACGCCCACATCCCCTTCCCGCTGCTCTACGCGGCCCCCGTCATCGGCGCCCTCGTCCTCACCGCCTGAGCCCGGGCGGCCACGGGGTCACGGGCCGCTCTTGACCCCGTCCAGGAACGGCTCCAGCGCCGCGCGCCACGCGGTGGGCTGGTCGTAGTGGAGGTAGTGCCCCGCATCGGGGATCTCCGCGTACTGGCCGGCCGGGAGGACCCGGACCATCTCCTGGGCCTCGGCGCGGCCGAGTTCGCCGTCCAGCCCCCGGACGACCAGCGTCGGGCAGCGGACCTGCGCCAGCTCCTCCCAGTGCGCGTCGTGCACCCAGGTCTCGCGCGCGGTCAGCATCTGGCGGCGGGAGAACAGCGGGCGCCAGCCGTCCGGCGCCTGGTGCATGACCTCCGCGAAGAAGGCGCCCCGGCCCGGGTCGGGGCGCTCCACCCGGGGGTCGTCCTCGCCGAACCAGCGGCGGGCGGCGTCCTGGGTGGGGAAGGGCAGGGGCCAGCGGTGGAACCACTCCTCCCATTCCTGCTGGGAGGCTTCACCGAGGGCGGAGGCCCGCATGTCGCAGATGACGAGCGCCCGCACCAGATCGGGGTGGCGGGCGGCGAGCTGCCAGGCGGTGAGGGCGCCCATGGAGTGGCCGATCAGGGTCACGGGGGCCAGGCCCAGCTGCTCTATCACGGCCTCCGCGTCGGCGACGAACGCCTCGCGGGTGTACGGGCCGGTGGCCGGGCGGTCGCTCTGGCCGTGCCCGCGCTGGTCCAGGGCCACGACGCGGTGCCGCTCGGCGAGCCAGCGGGCGGTGCCGGCCCAGTGGAAGGCGCGGCCCATCAGCCCGTGGAGTAACAGCACGGCCGGGCGCTCCGGATCCGGTGCGCCCTCGGTGGCCGGTTCCCGGAACTCCCAGGCGGCCAGGCGGACGCCGCCGGACCCTGTCACATCGATGCGCTGTACCACCGCAGATGCACCCCCTTCGCTCCCGGCCAGACTATCGAACCCGTATTCGAAAACGCCTGTCTCGCCGCCAACACCGCTCTTTCGAGTGACCTTCCTCAAGGATTGGCCGCCGCTACCGAGGGGATCTTTCCAACGGGGAGGCGGGCCGCTCGGGGAAGACGGTCCGAGGGGATGACCTTGAGAGCTCGGGGCTCCAGGTCACCAGGGGAGGACCGGCCCCGGCGCCGTAAAGGCGCCGGGGCCGTCCACATGTGCGGGCCGCCCGCAGCGGGGCCGCCACACGTCCACGCGCTCCGTCGGGCGGCCGCAGGCCGCCCCGCGGTCAGCGCTTCGCCACGAACACGTGCGAGGCGATCTCCGCGTCGAGCTCGGCGGCCTCGCCGCCGCTGCCGACCAGCACCCCGCCCGGGGACTCGGTCACGCTCACCACCGAGCCGGGCTGCACGCCCGCCCGCCGCAGCGTGTACATCAGCTGGGCGTCCGTCTGGATCGGCTCCCCGATCCGCCGTACGACGACGGTCTTGCCCTCGGCGCCCGGATCCAGCTCGTTCAGGCTGACCATGCCGTCCTCGATGAACGGATCGGCCTCGGCCTTCTCCCCCAGTTCCTCCAGGCCGGGAATCGGGTTCCCGTACGGCGACTCGGTCGGGTGGCGCAGCAGCTCCAGCACCCGCCGCTCCACCGCCTCGCTCATCACGTGCTCCCAGCGGCAGGCCTCGGCGTGCACCTGCTCCCACTCCAGGCCGATGACGTCGACGAGCAGGCACTCCGCGAGGCGGTGCTTGCGCATCACGCGCGTCGCCAGCCGGCGGCCCTCGTCGGTCAGCTCCAGGTGCCGGTCGCTGGCGACCGCCACCAGGCCGTCGCGCTCCATCCGCGCCACCGTCTGGCTCACCGTCGGACCGCTCTGGTCGAGCCGCTCGGCGATACGGGCGCGCATGGGGACCACGCCTTCCTCTTCCAGTTCGAGGATGGTGCGGAGATACATCTCCGTGGTATCGATCAGTCCGGACATTCGTGCCCCTCGGATTGCGTGCGCTGGCCCTGCCCCCAATTCTGACGCATCACGCGGACAACCGTCCCGTGCCAAGCGTCAAGGGCAGTCCTGGACATCCGGCGATCACCCGGTGCCCGCCCCCCGGACATCTCCCCCGCCCCTCCCTCCCCTTCAGCCCCGGGATTGACGGCCGTATTGACACGCCCTTGGTCCAGACCGCACGGTGAGCGGCGAACACGGGCACCACACAGGCGCACACCCACCGCATCGCACCTCCGAAAGGGCCATCGGCGTATGAGCGAGAGCAAGCTGGCCGGGCAGTTCTTCGACGCCGCCATCGGCCTGCTGGAGCGGGTGCGGGACGAGGAGGGCGAGCGGGTGTCCGAGGCGGGCGCCGTGATCGCCGAGGCCGTCGCGGCCGGAAACCGGCTGTTCGCGTTCGGCGCCGGCCATTCCTCGCTCCCCGCCCAGGACGTGGTCTACCGGGCCGGCGGGCTCGCCCTGATGAACTTCCTCGCCGTCCCCGGCACCGTCGGCATCGACGTCATGCCGGCCACCCTCGGCAGCGCCCTGGAGCGGGTCGACGGCCTCGCCGGGGCCGTCCTGGACAGCAGCCCGGCCACCGCGGGCGACGTGCTCGTGATCATCTCGCTCTCCGGGCGCAACGCCCTGCCCGTCGAGATGGCCATGAACGCCCGCGCCCTCGGCCTCAAGGTCATCGGGGTCACCTCGGTGGCGTACGCGACCGAGACCAAGTCGCGGCACGCCTCGGGCAGCTACCTCAAGGACCACTGCGACATCGTCCTCGACAGCAAGATCACCGTCGGGGACGCCGAGCTGAGCCTGGACGGCATCGACGCCCCGTTCGCCCCCGCCTCCACCGTCGTGACCAGCGCGATCATGCAGGCCGTGATGGCGGCGGCGGCCGGCGAGCTCGTCGCGCGCGGCGTGGAGCCCCCGCTGCTGCGCTCGGGCAACGTGGACGGCGGCCACGAGTGGAACGGGCGCGTCCTCAAGCAGTACGGCGACCGCATCTTCTTCCGCCACTGATCACGCCGCTGATCGCACCACTGATCACGCCGCCGATCGTGCCACCGACCCGCGCCGGACCGCCCGGCTACGCCGGACCCGGCGCGGCCAGGTCCAGGTCGGCGGCGACCCGGGCCGCGACCTCCTCCGCGTAGAGGGCGTCGGCGCGCTCGAACGCCGGGCGCGAGGGCCCCCGCAGGAAGGTGAGCGCGCCCAGGGTGCGCCCCCGGCTGCGCAGCACCGTGGACAGCGCGTGCGCCGCGCCCTGCGGCCACTGGCGGGCCCGCGCCCAGGCCTCGTCCGCCTCGCCGCGCGGGGAGCTGCTGCGCACCGGGCCGATCCGGTCCAGCGCCTGCAACGCCGGGTGCCCGGCCTCGTACCGCAAGGGGATCGCGGCCCGCCCCGGCAGCAGCAGGGTCATCCCGGACGGCGAGACGGCCGCCCGGACGAGCCGCGGCCGCACGGAATCCGGGCCGCCGGGCCGCTCCAGTACGTCGACCAGCGCGTGCTCCGCGAACCCGGCGAGCGCGAAGTCCAGGCGTACGGCCGCCGCCTCGGCGGGATCCTCGCACTCGGCGGCGGCCCGCCCCGCCCGGTACAGCTGGTTGGCCCGGAACCGCAGCTGGCCGGTGTCCAGCTCCGCCCGGCGCGCCTCGGTGACGTCCTGGAACAGCAGGCCGACGCCGAGCGGCACCGGCTCCTCCGCCAGCGGGGAGCCGAGCCGGAGGAACCCGCACCGCCAGCAGCGCCGCCGCACGCCCTCCGGGGTGCGCACCGACACCCACAGCTCCACCGGGGCGGGCGGCGCCCCCTCGGCCAGTACGTGCTGGAGCGCGCCCTCCAGCTCCTCCACGCCCTGGGCCAGCAGCTCCCCGAGCGGGCGCCCCAGCAGCGCGGTGCGCCCGGTTCCGAAGGCGCGGGCGGCGTGCGCGTTGACCACCGCCGGACGCAGGTCGACGTCGACGAGGACGACGCCCCAGGAGGCGTCGTCCATCAGCGCCTCGCTGAGGGCGATGGAGCGTTCCAGGTCGATCTGCGCGTGCACCTCGCTGAAGGCGCAGTACACCCCGGCGGGCTTCCCGTCCGCGCCGGGCACGGCGGCGGACTGGGTGCGGACGAGGACGCGGCCGCCGTCCTTGGTGAGCAGGGCGAACTCGTGCACCTGGCGGCCCGGCGCGTCCTGGGCGGACATCAGGCGGTCCTGTACGTCGTGGGCGTCGGCGGGTCTCACCGCCCACCCGGCGAACCCGTGCCGCCCCACCGCCTCGGCGGCGGACCAGCCCAGGATCCGCTCGGCCTCGCGGTTCCAGTGGGTGATCACCCCGCCGGCGTCGAACGCGCACAGGGCGGCGTCCATCCCGTCCAGCAACGCCGCGAGCAGATCGTCGGCGGTCTCGTTACGCCCGGAAGCACTCACCTGGCACCCCCCGCAGGTGTTCGCGTGTGCGGCACGTCAGATCATTCAACTGGAACGTGACGCAGCCCACACACGGTTCTTTGAATCATCCCGTTTTGCCCCGAGAAATAAATCCCTTGAGCACCCGGGAAGGGGCTCGTATGCTCGGCGTACACGAGAAGGGAGGTGGTTCCCGAAATGTACGGAAACCGGACGCGTGAGGTGGCTGCGGGCTAAGCGCCCGTCGTCGCACGCACCCAGTGCGGTGCCCGGCGGGATCGCCAGGCGCCAATCCCAAGCAGTCACCCGACCCGCGGGCTCGCCGGTACGTCCGGCCGGCTCCTCTCACTGCAGGAGAGGAACCAGAGCCCGCGGGTCGCCTGCGTTCCGGCCCCGGCCGGACGCCCGGATGCCCGGCCCCCGGGACGCCCGCGCGGGCCCCGCCCGTCGACTACGGGCAGAGACGCTCCACGCGCCACTTCCCGCCCTCGCTGACGTAGCGCAGCCGGTCGTGCAGCCGGTTCTCGTGGCCCTGCCAGAACTCCACGGCGTCGGGGACGACGCGGTAGCCGCCCCACTCCGGCGGGACCGGCACCTGCTCGCCCTCCGGGTAGCGCTCCTCCAGCTCCGCGTAGCGGCGGTCCAGCGCGGCGCGGGAGGCGATCACCCGGGACTGCTCGCTGGCCCAGGCGCCCAGCTGGGAGCCGTGCGGGCGGGAGCGGAAGTAGGCCGCCGTCTCGTCGCGGCCGGTACGGGAGGCCGTGCCGGTGACGATGACCTGGCGGGCGATGGGGTGCCAGGGGAAGAGCAGCGAGACGTACGGGTTCTCCGCGAGCTCGCGGCCCTTGCGGGAGCCGTAGTTGGTGTAGAAGACGAAGCCCCGGTCGTCGAACTGCTTCAGCAGCACCGTGCGGGAGCTGGGCCGGCCGTCGGAGGTCGCGGTCGAGACGATCATCGCGTTCGGTTCGAAGAGGTGCGCGTTGGCCGCCTGCTGGAACCACCGGGTGAATTGCCGCATGGGGTCGTCTTCGAGGGATTCCTCGGCGACGATTTCCGAGCGGTACTGCTTGCGCATGAGGGCGGGATCAAGGTCCTGATGGGTCACCCCGGTCATCCTGCCGCAGGACGGCGCCCGGCAGTGTGCCGTATGTCACGCTTCCGCACGCCATCGGGAACCGCCAAAATCTTGGGGCCGGTCCGAGGGGCCCCCGAGGGGTCACCGACGGCCGTGCCGGGCATCAACGGGGATGACCGCGCCGGACCGCGAATCACGCCGGGAGCCGCGCGTGTTCGCACTATCTGAGGAGCCGCCTGATGTCCGACTTCGTACCCGGGCTCGAAGGGGTCGTCGCGTTCGAAACCGAGATCGCCGAACCGGACAAGGAAGGCGGATCGCTGCGCTATCGCGGCGTCGACATCGAGGACCTCGTCGGGCACGTGTCCTTCGGGAACGTGTGGGGTCTGCTGGTCGACGGCGCGTTCAACCCCGGCCTGCCCGCCGCCGAGCCCTTCCCGATCCCCGTGCACTCCGGGGACATCCGCGTCGACGTGCAGTCCGCGCTCGCGATGCTCGCCCCCGTGTGGGGCCTGAAACCGCTGCTCGACATCGACGAGCGGACCGCCCGCGACGACCTGGCGCGCGCGGCCGTGATGGCGCTGTCGTACGTCGCCCAGTCCGCGCGCGGGCAGGGCCTGCCGATGGTTCCGCAGAAGGAGATCGACAAGGCCGAGTCGGTCGTCGAGCGGTTCATGATCCGCTGGCGGGGCGAGCCGGACCCGAGGCACGTCAAGGCCGTCGACGCGTACTGGACCTCGGCCGCCGAGCACGGCATGAACGCCTCGACGTTCACCGCCCGGGTGATCGCCTCGACCGGCGCGGACGTCGCCGCCGCCCTGTCGGGTGCCGTCGGCGCCATGTCCGGGCCGCTGCACGGCGGCGCGCCGTCCCGCGTGCTCGGCATGATCGAGGAGATCGAGCGCACCGGCGACGCCGTGGCGTACGTGAAGAAGGCCCTGGACAAGGGCGAGCGGCTGATGGGCTTCGGGCACCGCGTGTACCGCGCCGAGGACCCCCGTGCGCGCGTGCTGCGGCGCACCGCCAAGGAGCTGGACGCACCGCGCTACGAGGTGGCGGCCGCGCTGGAGAAGGCCGCGCTGGAGGAGCTGCACGCGCGCCGTCCCGACCGGGTGCTCGCGACGAACGTGGAGTTCTGGGCCGCGATCATGCTGGACTTCGCGGAGGTCCCGGCGCACATGTTCACCTCGATGTTCACCTGCGCCCGGACCGCCGGCTGGTCGGCGCACATCCTGGAGCAGAAGCGCACGGGCCGCCTGGTGCGGCCGTCGGCGCGGTACATCGGACCGGGGGTGCGCAACCCGCGGGAGATCGCCGGTTACGAGGACATCGCCGCGACGGCCTGAACGGCCTGAGCGCGCGGAAGGCGCCGCACCCCCACGGCGGGGTGCGGCGCCTTCCGCGTGCCCGGTGTGCCCGGCGTGCCCGGTGTGCGCCGCGCTCAGCCCAGGGCGGCGTCCAGGATGCGGGACCACTGGGCGACGACGCGGGCGCGGCGGGCCGTGTCGTCGGTGAGGACGTTGGCCAGGCCGAGACCGCGGGCCATGTCGAGCAGGCCCTGCACGGTCTCCCGTACGCCCGGTGCGGACTCGTCCGCGCCGAGGAGTTCCACGGCGATGCGGTGGGTCTCGCGGCCGACCCGGGCTTCGAGTTCGGTGACCTGGGGGCGCAGCTGGTCCTCGTTGGAGGCGGCGACCCACAGTTGCAGGGCGGCGCGGAAGAGGGTGCCGGTGTAGAGGTCGACCAGGGCCTCGACGACCGCCAGGCGCGGGGCGGGGCCCGCGTGGAAGAGCTCGCGCAGCGCGGCGGAGCGTTCCTCGGCGACGTAGGCGACGGCGGCGGTGAAGAGGTCCTCGCGGGTCGGGAAGTGGTACTGGGCGGCCCCGCGCGAGACGCCGGCGCGTTCGGCGACGACGGCGACTGTGGAGCCGGCCCAGCCCTGTTCGGCGAGGCAGGAGACGGCCGCCTCCAGGAGGTGGCGGCGGGTGACCCGGCTGCGGGCCTGCTTGGGTCCGGCGGCGGCCCTGGAGGGGGTCTCGGTGCCGGGGCCGCTCACAGCGCCCATGACGGATCCCGGCGCGCGAAGCGGGCGCCGATGCCCTCGCGGGCCTCGTCGGAGGCGAAGTGGCGGGCGGACAGCTCCGTCAGGGCGGCGCCGTCCCGGTCGAGGGCGGCCCGTACGGGGGCGGTGACCAGCCGCTTGGTCTCGGCGAGGGCCTGCGGGCCGGCCTTGCGCAGGCCGGCGAGGACGGGTGCGAGGGCCTGGTCCACGTCCTCGCCGTGCAGGGTGAGCAGGCCGATGCGGGTCGCCTCGGCCGCGTCGAAGGCCTCCGCGGTCAGGAAGTACCGGGCGGCGGCGCGCGGGTCCAGGCGGGGCAGCAGCGGTGCGGAGATCACGGCCGGGACGACGCCCAGGTGGGTCTCGGTGAAGGCGTACGTGGACGCGGGCCCGGCGGCGGCGATGTCGCAGGCGCCGAGCAGGCCGAGGCCGCCCGCGCAGACGTGGCCGGTGACGCGGGCGACGACGGGCTTGGGCAGTTCGGCGATCTCCCGGAGCAGGGCCAGGAAGTCGGCCGGGTCGCAGGGGGACTTGAGGTCGGCCCCGGCACAGAAGGTGTTGCCGGTGTGGGTGAGGACGACCGCCCGCACGGCCGGGTCCGCGCCCGCCGCGGCGAGGGCCGCCCGCACCTCCCCGACCAGGGCCGCGGAGAGTGCGTTGCGGTTGGCCGGGGAGTCGAGCGTGAGAGTGGTGACGCCGTGCGTGAGCACTGCGCCGACGAGCGGGGACATGCCGTTCTCCTCCGGAGGTGGGGCGGGTGACGCGGTGCGCGCGCCCTAGTAGGACTTGGGGAGTCCCAGGGTCTGGTGCGAGACGAAGTTGAGGATCATCTCGCGGCTGACGGGGGCGATGCGGGACACCCGCGAGGCGGTGATGAGGGAGGCCAGACCGTATTCGCGGGTGAGGCCGTTGCCGCCCAGCGTGTGGACGGACTGGTCCACCGCCTTCACGCAGGCCTCGGCGGCAGCGTACTTGGCCATGTTCGCGGCCTCGCCCGCGCCCATGTCGTCGCCGGCGTCGTAGAGATGGGCGGCCTTCTGCATCATCAGGCGGGCCAGTTCCAGCTCGATGTGGGCGGCCGCGAGGGGGTGGGCGATGGCCTGGTGGGCGCCGATGGCCTCCTTCCACACCTGGCGGGTCTTCGCGTAGTCGACGGCCTTGGCGAGGGCGTGGCGGCCCATGCCGATGGCGAACGCGGCGGTCATGATGCGCTCGGGGTTGAGTCCGGCGAACAGCTGGAGGAGGCCCGCGTCCTCGTCGCCGACCAGCGCACCGGCGGGCAGCCGGACCTCGTCGAGGACGAGCTCGAACTGCTTCTCCGCCGCCTGGAGCTCCATTTCTATGACGGAGCGGGAGAAGCCGGGGGTGTCGCGGTCGACGATGAACAGGCAGGGCTTGAGGCTGCCGGTCCTGGCGTCCTCGGTGCGGCCGACGATGAGGGTGGCGTCGGCGATGTCCACGCCGGAGATGAAGACCTTGCGGCCGGTGAGGACCCACTCCTCGCCGTCGCGGCGGGCGGTGGTGGTGATGCGGTGGGAGTTGGAGCCCGCATCGGGCTCGGTGATGCCGAAGGCCATGGTGCGGCTGCCGTCGGCGAGGCCGGGGAGCCAGGCCCGCTTCTGGGCCTCGGTGCCGAAGCGGGCGATGACCGTGCCGCAGATGGCGGGTGAGACGACCATCATCAGCAGGGGGCAGCCGGCGGCGCCAAGTTCTTCGAGGACGATGGAGAGTTCGGCGATGCCGCCGCCTCCGCCGCCGTACTCCTCGGGGAGGTTGACCCCCAGGTAGCCGAGCTTGGCCGCGTCGGCCCACAGCTCGTCGGGGTGGCCGCCCTCGCGGGCGACGCGGGCGAGGTAGTCACGGCCGTAGCGCTGCCCGAGGGCGGCGACGGCGGTACGCAGGGCCTTGTGCTCTTCGGTTTCGACGACGGAGCTCATGCGGGCGTTTCCTCCTGGACGACGGCGAGCAGGGCGCCGAACTCGACCTGGCGGCCGGTGGCGGCGTGGAGCGCGGTGAGCGTGCCGGAGGCGGGCGAGACGATGCGGTGCTCCATCTTCATGGCCTCCAGCCAGAGCAGGGGCTGCCCGGCGGTGACGGGGCTGCCGGGGGCGAGGCCCTCGGCGACACGGACGACGGTGCCGGGCATGGGGGCGAGCAGCGAGCCGGGCGCGGTGCGGTCCTGGGGGTCGGCGAACCGGGGCAGCCGGGTCAGGGTGTGGGCGCCGAGCGCCGAATCGACGTGGACCTCGGGGCTGTTCGATTCGTGTTTCACGTGGAACATCCGCCGGATCCCGTCGACTTCGAGGGTGACGAGAGCGGGTCCGGTGGCCAGGACGCGCACACCGGGCTGGTCGACGGGGACCGGGGGCCCGCTGCGGGCGGGGTGGTAGCGGATCTCGTAGGTGGTCTCGCCCGACCGGTAGGAGCGGGTCTGCGGCTGCGACGGCACGTTGCGCCAGCCGCCGAGGCGGGTGGCGAGCGGGGCGTCCGGGGCCGGGGCGGCGTCGGCGAGGGCGGCGGCGAGCGCGGCGAGGGCGAGGGCGCGCGCGGTGTCCGGGGTGTCCTCGGTGAGGGCGGCGAGGTGGCGGTCGTAGAAGCCGGTGTCGAGGCGGGCGGCGGCGAACTCCGGGTGCCGCAGGGACCGTACGAGGAGTTCGCGGTTGGTGGTCAGCCCGTGGATCCGGGCTTCGGCGAGGGCCCGGGCGAGGGCGCGGACGGCCTCGGCGCGGGTCGGGGCGTGGGCGATGACCTTGGCGAGCATGGGGTCGTAGTGGATGCCGACGGTGTCCCCGTCGGCGAAGCCGGTGTCCACGCGGACCCGGCCGGGGACGGCGAGGGTGCGCAGGACGCCGGTCTGCGGGCGCCAGTCCCGGGCGGGGTCCTCGGCGTAGAGGCGGGCCTCGACGGCGTGCCCGCCGGGCTCGGGCGGCGCCGGGGGCAGCGCCGCGCCCTCGGCCACGCGCAGCTGGAGGGCGACGAGGTCGAGGCCGAAGACGGCCTCGGTGACGGGGTGTTCCACCTGGAGGCGGGTGTTCATCTCCAGGAAGTACGGGCGGCCGTCGGCGGTGACGAGGAATTCGACGGTGCCGGCGCCCCGGTAGGAGACGGCGCGGGCGGCGGCCGTGGCGGCCTGGTGGAGGCTCTCGCGCAGGGCGTCCGGGAGGCCGGGCGCCGGGGCCTCCTCGATGACCTTCTGGTGGCGCCGCTGGAGGGAGCAGTCGCGGGTGCCGAGCGCCCAGACGGTGCCGTGGGCGTCGGCGAGGATCTGCACCTCGACGTGGCGGCCGCGCTCGACGTAGGGCTCCGCGAAGACCTCCCCGTCGCCGAACGCGGAGCGGGCCTCGGCGGACGCGGCCTCCAGCTCCTCCTTCAGCGCGTCGAGGTCGCGTACGACGCGCATGCCGCGGCCGCCGCCGCCCGCGGCGGCCTTGAGGAGCAGGGGCAGGTCGGCGGCGGTGGCGGTCGCCGGGTCGACGGGGTCGAGGAGCGGGACCCCGGCGGCGCGCACGAGTTCCTTGGCGCGGGTCTTGGAGGCCATGGCCTCGATCGCGTCGGGGGGCGGGCCGATCCAGGTGAGGCCCGCGTCCTCGACGGCCCGGGCGAAGCCGGCGTTCTCGGACAGGAACCCGTAGCCGGGGTGGACGGCGTCGGCGCCCGCCGCGAGGGCGGCCGCGATGATCAGGTCGCCGCGCAGGTAGGTGTCGGCGGGGGCGGCGCCGGGGAGCCGTACGGCGGCGTCGGCGTCCCGTACGTGCAGGGCGTCGGCGTCCGGGTCGGAGTGGACGGCGACGGTGGCGAGGCCGAGGGCCCGGGCGGTACGGAAGATCCGTACCGCGATCTCGCCGCGGTTGGCCACCAGGAGGGAAGTCAGGTTCGTCATGTGCGGGCTCACATCCGGAAGACGCCGAAGCCGCCGCGGGCGCCCTCGACGGGGGCATTGTGGACGGCCGACAGGCACAGGCCGAGGACGGTACGGGTGTCACGCGGGTCGATGACCCCGTCGTCGTACAGCCGCCCGGACAGGAACATCGGCAGGGACTCGGACTCGATCTGCGCCTCGACGAAGGCGCGCATCCCGGCGTCGGCCTCCTCGTCGTAGGGCAGCCCCTTCGCCTCGGCGGACTGCCGGGCGACGATGGAGAGCACCCCGGCGAGCTGCTGGGGGCCCATGACGGCGGACTTGGCGCTGGGCCACGCGAACAGGAACCGGGGCTCGTAGGCCCGCCCGCACATGCCGTAGTGGCCGGCGCCGTAGCTGGCGCCGATGAGGACGGACAGGTGCGGGACGCGGGAGTTGGAGACCGCGTTGATCATCATCGAGCCGTGCTTGATGATGCCGCCCTGCTCGTACTCCTTGCCGACCATGTAGCCGGTGGTGTTGTGGAGGAAGAGCAGCGGGATGTCGCGCTGGTTGGCGAGCTGGATGAACTGGGCGGCCTTCTGCGACTCGGCGCTGAACAGCACCCCCTGGGCGTTGGCGAGGATGCCGACGGGATACCCGTGCAGGGTGGCCCAGCCGGTGACCAGGCTGGTGCCGTAGAGGGGCTTGAACTCGTCGAAGTCGGAGGCGTCGACGAGGCGGGCGATGACCTCGCGCGGGTCGAAGGGGGTCTTGAGGTCGGCGGGGACGATGCCGAGGAGCTCCTCGGGGTCGTACGCCGGCTCCTCGGCGCGCGGCGGGGCGGCCTGCGGCTTGCGGTGGTTGAGGCGGGCGACGACCCGGCGGGCCTGGCGGATGGCGTCGTACTCGTCGAGGGCGTAGTAGTCGGCGAGACCGGAGGAGCGGGCGTGCATGTCGGCCCCGCCGAGGGACTCGTCGTCGCTCTCCTCACCGGTGGCCATCTTGACGAGCGGCGGACCGCCGAGGAACACCTTGGAACGGTCCTTGATCATGATGGTGTGGTCGGACATCCCCGGGATGTACGCGCCTCCGGCGGTGGAGTTGCCGAAGACGACGGCGACGGTGGGGATCCCGGCGGCCGAGAGCCGCGTCAGATCGCGGAACACGGCCCCGCCCGGGATGAAGATCTCCTTCTGGGAGGGGAGGTCGGCGCCGCCGGACTCGACGAGGCTGATGCAGGGGAGCCGGTTCTGGCGGGCGATCTCGTTGGCCCGCAGCGCCTTCTTGAGGGTCCAGGGGTTGGAGGCGCCGCCCCGGACGGTCGGGTCGTTGGCGGTGACCAGGCACTCGACGCCCTCGACGGTCCCGATGCCGGTGACCATGGACGCGCCGACGGGATAGTCACTGCCCCAGGCCGCGAGGGGGGACAGCTCCAGGAACGGGGTGTCGGGGTCGAGGAGCAGCTCCACCCGTTCCCGGGCGAGGAGTTTGCCGCGGGTCTTGTGGCGGGCGGTGTACTTCTCGCCGCCGCCTGCCAGGGCCTTGTGGTGTTCGGCGGCGAGCCCGTCGAGACGTTCGAGCGCGGTGGCGCGGGCCTCGGCGTACTCGGGGGCGAGGGGGTCGACGGCGGTGCCGAGACGGGTCATGGGGTGGCCTCCGGGGCCGGGAGGAGGGCGACGGGGATGTCCGTGTGGCGGGCGCGCAGCCATTCGCCGAGGGCCTTGGCCTGGGGGTCGAAGCGGTGGCCGGAGGCGACGCCGTCGCCGAGCAGGCCGGGGACGGTGAAGTTGAGGGCGCGGAGGTGGGGAAGGACGTGGCGGGCGACGGGAAGGCCGGCCGTCTCGGGGAGCAGGGCCTGGAAGGCGTCGACGGTGAGGGTGGCGTGCAGCCAGGCCCATGCCGCGTCGCTCTCGACCCACACGCCGACGTTGGCGTCCCCTCCCTTGTCCCCGCTGCGCGCCCCCACCAGCGCCCCGAGCGGCCCGCGCCTGGTCGGCCCCGTCGGCCCCGTCGGTCCGGGTGGGGCCGGCGGGGCCGTCGGGGGCGGCGACGGCGGGGCCGGCGACGGCGGCGGTGCCGCGAGGGCCGGGGGGACCGCGAGGGACGGCGGCACCGCGAGGGCCGGGGGGACCGGCAGGCGGGTGCCGTTGGGGAGCACCGCCGTGTGGGGGACGGACGCGGCCGGGACCTCGGCCGAGGTGAAGACGCCGTACGGCTGGGCCGGCCCCGGCGCGGCCGTCACGTGGAAGCCCGGATAGCTGGCGAGCGCCAGCTCGATCGCGGCCGCGGTGAGGCTCCGGCCGACGGGGTCGGGGGACGGATCCCGCACCACCAGCCGCAGCAGCGCGCTCGACGTCTCCTGCGTCGCCGCGTCCTCGTGGTCCGTCCGGGCCAGCGTCCAGTCCACCTCCGCGACGTCCCGCAGCGCGTCCGCCAGCTGCGCCCGTACCAGCTCCTCCTTGGCCTCGATGTCCAGCCCCGTCAGGACGAACACCACCTCGTTGCGCCACCCGCCGATCCGGGTCACGCCCACCTTGAGCGTCCCGGGCGGGGCCTCCCCGCGGACCCCCGAGATCCCGACCCGGTCCGCCCCGACCGACAGCAGCCGCACCGTGTCCAGCCGGGCCGTCACGTCCGGGCCGAGGTACCGGACGCCCTGCGTCTCGTACAGGAGCTGGGCCGTGACCGTGCCGACGGAGACCACCCCGCCGGTGCCGGGGTGCTTGGTGACGACCGAGGAGCCGTCCTCGCAGACCTCGGCCAGCGGGAATCCCGGCGCGCGGACGTCGTGCCGGGTGAAGAAGGAGTAGTTGCCGCCGGTGGCCTGGGTCCCGCACTCCAGGACGTGGCCCGCGACCACCGCGCCCGCGAGCCGGTCCCAGTCGTCGGGGGCCCAGTCGAACCACCACGCCGCCGGGCCGCTGACCAGCGCGGCGTCGGTGACCCGGCCGGTCACCACGATGTCCGCGCCCGCCCGCAGGCAGGCCGTGATCCCGGCCCCGCCGAGGTACGCGTTCGCCGTCAGCGCCCCGTCCTCGTAGGGCATCAGGTCGTCGCCCTCCACATGGGCCACCGAGGCGGGGATGCCCAGCTTCGCCGCGAGGGCCCGGACCGCGTCCGCCAGGCCCGCCGGGTTCAGGCCGCCCGCGTTCGTGACGATCCGTACGCCCCGCTCGTGCGCGAGCCCGAGGCACTCCTCCAGCTGGCGCGGGAAGGTCTTGGCGTAGCCGAGCCCCGGGTTCTTCAGCCGGTCGCGGCCGAGGATCAGCATGGTCAGCTCGGCCAGGTAGTCGCCGGTCAGGACGTCCAGCGGGCCACCGGTCAGCATCTCGCGCAGGGCGGCGGCGCGGTCCCCGTAGAACCCCGAGGCGTTGCCGATGATCAGGGGCCGCCGGGTCACCGGGAGGCCCCCGGGGCGCGGCCGGGGCCCGCCGGGCCCGCGAAGGCCTGGGCGATGTCCAGCCAGCGGTCCGCTTCCGGGCCGGTGGCCGTCAGGGCCAGGTCGGCGCGGTGGGCCCGCTGCGTCACCAGCAGGCAGAAGTCGAGCGCGGGGCCGGTGACCCGCTCGGCCGCCTCCGCCGGGCCGTACGCCCAGCTCCCGCTCCCGTCGGGGGCGGTCAGCTCGATCCGGAACTCGGCGGCGGGCGCCGGCAGGCCCCGTACCGCGTAGGCGTAGTCCCGGGCCCGCACCCCGATCCGCGCCACGTGCCGCAGCCGGGCCGTGGGCGCACGGCGCACCCCCAGCGCGTCGGCGACGTCCTGGCCGTGCGCCCAGGTCTCCATCAGCCGGGCGCTGGCCATCGAGGCGGCCTTCATCGGCGGCCCGTACCAGGGGAAACGCGTGTCGGGCGAGGCGACGGCGAGCGCCCCGTCGAGGACGGTACGGGTCTCCCGCCAGCGGGCGAGCAGCTCGGCGGGCGCCAGCCGGGCCCCCTCGGCGGCACCTTCGTCGACGAAGCTCTCGGGCGCGGCCACCGCCTCCCGGGCCATGCGCCCGAAGCCGGCGGGATCGGTGAGCGACAGCAGCGCGGCCCGGTCGGTCCAGTGCAGGTGGGCGATCTGGTGGGCGATGCTCCACCCGGAGGCGGGCGTGGCCGCGGCCCATTCCGACGCGGTCAACTCCCTTACCAGCGCTTCGAGTTCGCTCCCCTCCTCCCGGAGATCGGCGAACACGGCGACGGCGGACGGATCGGGCACGGTGCGCTCCCCTTCTCGGCGTGAGGGGAACACTGACAGCCGGGCCCAAAACAATCAAGCATGCTTGCATTGTTTTAGAAAAAAGGACGGCACGGCAAGATCTGCCACAACAGCCCTTCCCTGCACGGAAGTTGACTTGGCCAGGGCCGCGGCCACCGGTTTTGCCCCACGTCTTCGCTCATCCCGGTGACCCCGGGCATGGGTCCGCTCCGCGCCGGACATACCTCTCGCCAGGGGGACCGGGAGGTCCCCGTCAAGGCAGGGGGAACAGGCGCGTCGTGACCACAAGCGCATTCGCGGAGCTGCAGAGCGACGGGATCCGCCGGCCCTTCAGGCCGCGCGAACAGATGCTGCGTCAAGGCGACGACGGGACCCATGTCCTGCTCCTCACCAGCGGCGTCGCACGCGTGGTGCTCGGCAGGGCAGATGGAACAGAGCTCTGGCTGGCGCATCGCGGCCCCGGTTCGCTGCTCGGGGAAATGGCCGTGGTCCACGGCGCCCTGCGCAACGCCCACGTGTTCGCCGTCGGCCCCTGCACGACGGTCCTCGTGCGGTCGGACACGTTCCTGCGCCGCATCGAGCGGCATGAGCTCGCCTGCGCGCTCTACCGCCACACGCTGGCGAGGCAGCACGAACAGGACATCGCCCACAGCGAGCAGTGGAGCCTTCCGGTGAAGACCCGGCTGGCGCGCTTCCTCTTGCGCTTCGTCGACTTCTCCACCCCCTGCGGCCAGATCACCGGCTGGACGCAGGAAGAACTCGCCAGAGCCATCGGGGCTTCCCACATCGCCGTCAAGTCGGCCCTGAAGGCATGGAAGGCATCCGGAACGGTGGAGGTAGGACGTCGCGTGATCAGCGTCAACGATCTGAGAGCGCTGCGGATCCTGGCCGGCGAGCCCATCACCTGACCCCTCCACCCGCGCGTGACCGCCTTCACACTCCGAGGGGATATTTGTATCCACTGGCCTCGGTGAAGCACGCGCATGCTCGGAATCGGCCGCTCTCGCGGTCCCCACCACCATCCCTCTGCGGCAGGAGCTTCGCCATGCCCGAACCGCGGCCTGAACACGCCGCTCTGCCCGCTCCCCTGGGCATCCTCGGATTCGACTTCGTGGGTTTCACCGATCTGGCGGCCGTACACCACGCGCCGGTCAGTGCACTGATCGAGCAGATCGTGCACCGCTCGCTCGTGACGGCAGGACTCGGCGAGCTGTGGGACACCAAACGCTTCCCCGCGAACACGGGCGACGGAATCGTCTTCGGCTTCGACACCCGCTCTCTCCCCTCGGTCCTCTCCCCCTACCTCGACGTCCTGGAACAGGACCTCGTCCGGCACAACGCCACCTCGCCGGGGCCACGTGTACGCCTGCGTGTCGCCATCCACCTCGGCCCGCTGCCGGACTCCGGGGCGCCGGGCGACGGCAACGGGACCGCACGGAACGACACGCATCGGCTACTGGACTCCACACCCGTCAAACAGGCCCTCAAGGAGGCGGATCCGGAGGCCACCCACGTGGCCGCGATCATCTCCCAGCGCGTCTTCGAGGACGTGGTGCTGGGGGGTTACACGGCCCTGCACCCCGCCCGTTGCATCGCGGTGGAGGCGACCGTACCCGGCAAGCGCTTCGCGCAGCCCGCATGGGTGTACGTTCCCCGCCCTTCCGGGGACCTTCTGCGCCTCGGGCCCGCTCCGGCCGCTCCCCGCACCCTCCGGCCGAAGCCGCTCCCGCTGTCCTGCGGCCACTTCGACTACGCCCTGTCCCTCAAGCACCTCGCGCAGGCCTGCGAGGAAGCAGCGGACGCACTGCGCCCGCTCGCCCCGGGTCGGGGGGTAGGCGCATGACACAGGTCCCGGAAACCCGGCTCTGCGACGCCATTGCAAGGCACCTCGCCGCGTTACCGCCCGAGCCTCCCACCCTCGTCGTGACCAAAGCCGACCACGGCACCTTGAGGCTGACGCCGACGGAGGCCAGGGAGGTGCTGTACGGACCCGAAACGGACGAGCGGCTGCGTGGTGCCGTCTGGCGGCAAGCAGTCTCGGCCGCCCAGCGGGAGACATCGGCCACCGGACCCTGGCAGTTGCTGGCCATCTGGCTGGCACTGCCGCGCCTGTACCGCACGGTGCACAGGGCCGCGGCCCGCTTCGGAGCCGACCCGGCCGACGTCCAGGCGGAGGCAGTACTGGGACTGCTCGAACAACTGGCCAGCGTCGACCCGGAGAAGCCGGACCTCGCCGACACGCTGACCGGCGCCGCTCGCCGACGGGCATGGGCCCTGGCCGCGCAGTCCGCCGGACAGACATGCGTGGCCGACATCGCCGCGATCGCGGCCGCCCGCCTCGCCCACGACCCGAGCGCCATGCCCGCCGAGCCGGAGCACGGCTGGGAGCTGGGGATCGACCCGCCCGCCCGTGCGGACGGGCTGTCCGCCTCGATCCGGTTCACCGCCTCGCCCGCCCAGATCGAAGGCGAGCGGCTGGGCGCGCTGGCCCAGGGGCTGGGCCTGCGGGAAATCGTCCACCGGGCCCGGCGGCCCGGTGAGGGAACTCTGATCGGAACCCTGTCCCTGCGGCCGGCCGGAGAACGCCGATGAGTGAACGAAAAGGCCCCCCTCTGTCGTTCGCGGAGGCCTTCGACCTCCCGCTGAGCATGGATCTCCGTACCGCCGCGAGGGCCTTCGGTGTATGCCCGGGCACCGCCTACAAGCTGATCCGCCTGGGGCAGTTCCCGTGCCCGGTACTCCGGCTCGGGCGCCGCTACTGCATCCCCACGTCCTTCGTCCTGCGCGCCCTCGGCATCGAGGAGAGGCCCGTATACGCCGTCGACTTGGAGGCCGGAGCCGACTACGCCGACCACGCCGCCGAAGCCACGCACACCGCCCACCACGACAAGGAGTACCGCGCATGACCGCCACCACCACCGAGGCCACCACCGCCACCGCCGCGGCCGCCGACGGCCAGGACCGCGCCTTCAGCTGCTTCGTCATCGGCCCGATCGGCGACGACCTCGCCGTTCCCGGTACCGCGGCCGCGACGGCATACGAGTCCGCTCTCGAAGTCTTCGAGAAGGTGATCCGCCCGGCCTGCGCGCGGTTCGGCATCGCCCCGGTACGGGCCGACGAGCTCGCCGGCGCCGGGGAGATCACCGAGCAGATCTGCCGTCACGTCCTCATGGCCGACATCGTCATCGCCGACGTGGGCGGGGGCAACGCCAACGTCATGTACGAACTCGGTCTCCGCCACGCCATCGGAAAGCCCGCGATCCACATCGGGGAGAACGGGCAGCTCCCCTTCGACATCTCCCCGATCCGCACCATCCGTTTCACGCGCTCCCGCAATGGCCTCATCGAGGCGCGCAGGAACCTGGAGAAGGCCCTGTACGAGGGCATCCACAACGGCTTCGACCTGCTGACCCCCGCGAGGATCCTCCAAGGGAAGCAGATCCCGCCCGAAGCGGTGGACGAGGGCCCCGAAGACGAGCCGGCGGACGAGGACGCCCCGGGGCTCATTGACCGGTTCGTCGCGATCGAAGAGCAGATGGACGCCCTCACCGGTGACGCTGACGCCATGGCGGAGGCGCTCGCCCGCATCGCGGCGGCCACCCAGGAGTCCACCCCGGAGATGGAACGCGCCAACCAGCCGGGCTTCCCGCTCAGCGCCCGGATGCCGCTGCTGATGAAGTACGCCTCGGCCATCAGCGAACCGGCCGCGGACCTCAAGGACAGTGCGAAGCGGTTCGCGGAGCGAATGAGCGAGGTCGACACCGCGGTGAACGCCGCCCTGGACTTCCACCAAGCCATTCCGCCGGGCGAACGCAGTGACAGCGACGACGAGTTCATCAGCGGACTGATCGGCACAGCTGAAGGCACCCGGCAGGCCATGGAAGGCGTCAAGGCCTTCGGCACGGCGATCAAGTCGATGATCGGGATGAGCAGGGAACTGCGCGGGCCCGCCAAGGACATCGCCGCCGCGCTCAAGGAGGTCGGCACCGTCATCGCCCGCATCGACGCGTGGGAGCGACGCGCCCGCACCCTCAGCTGACCGGTGCGCCAGGGGGCCGGGCCGCTGGTCGGTCCGGCCCCTGGTCCTTTCTCGCCACCTCGGGCAACCGGCCCGAGGTGGCACGGCGGAAGCGGCGCACCCGCTTCGGGCAGGCCCGGGTGGGCGGCGGGGCTTCGGGTGGGCGGGGGTGGATTCGGACGTGCGGCGGGAAGGCGGGGAACGGGGTCGGTGGCGCGCCGATACTGAAGGCTCCGCTCCGGGCCCAGAGCGCGCACACGTTCATGTCACTCGACGCAGAGGATGAACTGACGTGGCCTCAGCCGATTTCACCCGCTCTCCCGCACCGCTCCCGCCCGTCTCGCTGTACCCCGAGCTCGACGCGGCCGCCCTCACCGCCTACGCCGCCGCCCTCGAAACCGGTGAAGCGCGCGGGCTCTCCCCCGCGCGGGCCGCGGAGGTCGAGGAGTTCCGGTCCGTCGCCGTCTTCAGCCGCGGCAAGGTCACCGGCGCCGACGGGGACCTGCTGGACGCCGCGCTGTGGCGGCACACCGGGCCCGAGCCGCGGGCCGTGATCGTGATGCCCTCGCCGTGGACGGACCTCGGCTGGCTCTCGTACGCCGTGCAGGCCACCCTCTTCGCGGCCCGCGGCTACGACGTGCTCGCCTACACCGCCCGCGGGTTCGCCGGCTCGCTCGGCGAGGTCGACGTCGCGGGTCCGCTCGACGTCGCCGACGGCAGCCGCGCCCTGGACCACCTCATCGAGCGCTGCGCCGGCCAGGTCACCAGGGTCGGCTTCCTCGGGGCCTCGTACGGCTCCGGCATCAGCCAGCTCGTCGCCGCGCACGACACCCGCGTCGACGCCGTCGTGGCGCTCAGCACCTGGGGCGACCTCGGGGAGGTGTTCTACGAGAACTCCACCCGCCGCACCGCCGCCGTGCGGGCACTGCTCGACGCGGCCGCGCGGGCGCGGCTGAGCCCGCAGACGCGCAGCGTGTTCGAGAACGTCCTCACCGACCGGGACGTCCAGGGCACCCTGCGCTGGGCGGAGAAGCGCTCGCCCTTCAGCCACGTCAAGGAGCTCAACCGGAGGCAGGTGCCGGTGTTCTTCTCGCACGCCTGGCACGAGACGCTCTTCCCCGGCAACCAGACGCTCAAGATGTTCAACGAGCTCACCGGCCCCAAGCGCCTCGACTACTCCATCGGCGACCACTGCGGCCCCGAGATGTCCGGCCTGCTCGGCCTGCCCAACCGGATCTGGACGGACGCCCACCGCTGGTTCGACCAGCACCTGCGCGGCATCGGCACCGGCATCGCCGACGAGGGCCAGGTGATCGGCGAGGTCATGTGGAGCCGGGCCCTGGAGCCGCGCCCCGGCTGGCACTCGCTCACCGAGGGGATCCGCCGCCTCTACCTCGGCTCCGGCGGGGAGCTCGCGGGCCGCCCCGAGGCCGGCTGGAGCACGCCCGTGCTGTGCGGCGTCGACACCCCGGCGGCCGTCGCCGACGCGATCGTGCGGGCCGGGTACGCGGAGATGGCCGGGCGCCCGAAGCGCTACCCGGCCCGTGACATCGACCGCACCGTCGCGGCCGTGTGGGCCACGCCGCCGGTGGAGGAGACCACCCGGCTGCGCGGAACACCGCGGCTGCGGGTCACCTACCGGGCCGCGAACCCGGGCTCCAGCTTCGTCGCGTACCTCTTCGACCAGGCGCCCGACGGCTCGGCGCACATCGTCACGCACGCCCCGTACACCGACCGCGGCCCCGAGCCGGACCGCCTGGTCGGCGCGGACCTCGAACTCCAGGCCACGGCCTACGACGTCCCGCGCGGGCACCGCCTGCTGCTGGTGCTCGACGCGCTCGACCCGTTCTACGGGGACGCCAACCTGCCCCGCGCGACCCTGGCGTTCACCTCGCCGGAGGCGACGCCGAGCTGCCTGGAGCTGCCGCTGGGAGGCTGACCGGCGGCCCGCCCCCACCCGCCCGCCCGGCCGGACCCCCACGGCCGGGCGGGCGGGGGTCGGGGGCACGTGGGTGTCAGGCGTCCGGCGCGCGCCGGCGGCGGGTCTGGGAGCGGACCGCTCCCATGCTGGCCGCGATCACCAGGGCGATCGCCAGCGCGTCCAGGCCGGACATGGCCTGGTGGAGGACGAGGAAGCCGGCCGCGGCGGCGATCGCCGGTTCCAGGCTCATCAGGATCGCGAAGGTCGGGGCCGGCAGGCGCCGCAGGGCGAGCAGCTCCAGGGTGTACGGGAGGACGGACGACAGCACCGCCACGCCGACGCCGAGGGCCAGGGTGCCGGGGAGCAGCAGGTCGGAGCCGGCTTCGAGCACGCCCAGCGGGAGGGACAGGAGCGCCGCCACCGCCATGGCCAGGGCGAGGCCGTCCGCCTGGGGGAAGCGGCGGCCGGTGCGGGCGCTGAAGACGATGTACGCCGCCCACATCCCGCCCGCGCCCAGGGCGAGGGCGGCGCCGAGGGGGTCCAGGCCGCCGAAGCCGCCGCCGCCGTGCGTGGACAGCAGGACCACCCCGGCCAGGGCCAGACCGGCCCAGAGCAGATTGACCAGGCGGCGGGAGACGGCGACGGAGAGCGCCAGCGGGCCGAGGACCTCCAGGGTCACGGCCGGGCCGAGCGGGATGCGGTCGATGGCCTGGTAGAAGAGGCCGTTCATGCCGGCCATGGTCACGCCGAACCAGACGACGGTGGTCCAGTCCGAGCGGGAGTACCCGCGCACCTTGGGGCGGCAGATCAGCAGGAGGACGACGGCCGCGGCGGCGAGGCGCAGCGTGACGACGCCGGCGGCGCCGACGCGGGGCATCACCATGACCGCGAGGGCGGCGCCGAACTGCACCGAGATCCCCGCCGAGACCACCAGCGCGACCGGGCCCAGCGGGGAGGGGCGGGCGCTGCCGCCGGCTCCGGTGGCCCGGGCTGCGGTGGCGGTGTGCGTCGGGGACGGGGAAGGTGCGGGCATTTGTCCAGACTAAGGGCTGTCCGCGGGCCCCTCGATCGGGAGGCCGTCGGCCAGGAGTTCCGCCAGGTGGTGGGCCCGGTACTGGGAGAGCTGCGCGATCTGCGTCCGGCAGGAGAAACCGTCGGCGAGGATCGCGGGCCCGCTGTCGCGCGCCGCGTCGAGGGAGGGCAGGAGCTGCTCCCGCGCGCACGCCACCGAGACGGCGTGGTGGCCCGGCTCGAAGCCGAAGTTGCCCGCGAGGCCGCAGCAGCCGCCGCTGAGCTCGCCGGTCAGGCCGGCGCGCTCGCGCAGCCGGCGGTCGGCGGCGTCGCCGAGGACGGCGTGCTGGTGGCAGTGGGTCTGCCCGGCGACCGGCCGGTCCAGGCGCGGCGGCCGCCAGTGCGGGGCGTACTGCTCCAGGGCCTCGGCGAAGGTGCGGACGGCGGCGGCGAGGCGGTGGGCGCGGGGGTCGTCGGGCAGGAGGGCGGGCAGGTCGGTGCGCAGGGCTGCGGCGCAGCTGGGTTCGAGGACGACGACGGGGCGGTCGGGGGCGCCTTCGAGGCGGGTGAGCGTGCGGCGCAGGACGGTGCGGGCGCGGTCGAGGCGGCCGGTGGAGACGTAGGTCAGCCCGCAGCAGACGGGGCCCCGCGGGACGGTGACGTCCAGGCCGGCGGCCTCCAGCACGCGGACGGCCGCCCGGCCGGTGTGCGGGGAGAGGTACTCGGTGAAGGTGTCGGGCCAGAGGGTGACGGCGGTGGCTCCCGGGCCCTGCGGGCGGCTTTCCCCGGCGCGCGAGCGCCACCAGCGGGTGAACGGGGTGCGGGCCAGGGGTGGCAGCGGGCGGTCGCGGGTCAGGCCCGGGGGCGGGAGGCGGCGGGCGGCGGCGTTCAGCGGGGCCGCCGCCCGCAGCAGCGCGACCGTGCGGAGCAGCCGCGGCAGGCCGCCCAGCAGGTAGTGGGCCGGCGGGCGGATCCGGCCCGACCAGTGGTGGTGCAGGAACTCCGCCTTGTACGCGGCCATGTCCACCCCCACCGGGCAGTCGCTGCGGCAGCCCTTGCAGGACAGGCACAGGTCCAGCGCCTCGGCGACCTCCCGCGAGCGCCAGCCGTCCGTGACGACCTCGCCCGCCAGCATCTCGTGCAGCAGCCTCGCCCGGCCCCGCGTGGAGTGCAGCTCCTCCCCCGTCGCCCGGTACGACGGGCACATCACCCCCGGACCGCCCACCTCCGTGGACCGGCACTTCGCGACCCCGACGCACCGCGCCACCCCGTGCGACAGCTCCCCGCCGCCCGGCGGCAGCGCCGCGAAGCGCAGGTTCTCGTCCAGACGGGCCGGGCGGACCAGCATCCCCGGGTTCATGCCGCCCGCCGGGTCCCACACGTCCTTGTACGCGCCGAAGAGTGCGATCACCTCCGGCCCGTACATCCGGGGCAGGAGTTCCGCCCGCGCCTGCCCGTCGCCGTGCTCCCCCGACAGGGAGCCCCCGTGGGAGACGACCAGGTCGGCGAGCTCCCCCGAGAAGCTCCGGAAGCGGGCGATCCCCGCCGGGGTCACCAGGTCGAAGTCGATCCGTACGTGCACGCAGCCCTCGCCGAAGTGCCCGTACGGCGTCCCGCGCAGCCCGTGCGCCGCCAGCAGGGCGCGGAACTCCCGCAGGTACGCCCCGAGCCGGGCCGGCGGGACCGCGCAGTCCTCCCACCCCGGCCAGGCCATCCCCCCGTCGGGGGTCCGCGTCGCCGTGCCCGCCGCGTCCTCCCGGATCCGCCACAGCGCCCGCTGCCCCGCCGGGTCCGTCACCAGCAGGGAGTGGGCGGCGTCGGCGCCCCGTACGAGGGAGCGCGCGGCGCCCTCGTCCCGCATCTCCACGAACAGCCAGGCGTCCCCGCGCGGCAGCGGCCCGGCCGCCGCCGCGCCCGGCACCAGGTCCCGCGCCATGCCCTCCACGGTCAGCGGCCCGGCCCCGAGCAGCCCCGCCGCCGCGTCGGCGGCCGCGCTCTCGTCGGCGTACCCGAGCACCGCGAGCACCGGCGCGCGCGGCGCTTCCACCAGGCGCACCACCGCCTCGGTCACCACGCCCAGCGTGCCCTCGCTCCCGCAGAACGCCCGGGCCACCCCCACGCCCCGCTCCGGCAGCAGCGCGTCCAGCCCGCCGTAACCGGAGATCCGCCGGGAGAACCCGCCGGCCAGGCCCGTGCGCAGCACCGCCAGGTTCCCCGCCACCAGTTCCCGCAGGCCCTCGGGCGCGCCCGCCCAGCCCGTCCCGAGCCGGTACGAGGAGCCGCCGTACGCCGTCACCGCCAGCTCCGTCACGTTGTCGGCGGTGGTCCCCCAGGCCACCGAGTGCGCCCCGCACGCGTTGTTGCCGATCATCCCGCCCAGGGTGCAGCGCGCGTGCGTGGAGGGGTCCGGCCCGAAGGCCAGCCCGTACGGGCGCACCGCGTCCCGCAGCCGGTCGAGCACCAGCCCCGGCTGCACCACGGCCGTCCGCGCCACCGGGTCCACCGACACCAGCGCGTTCATGTGCCGGGTGAGGTCCAGGACCACCCCGACGCCCGTGGCCTGGCCCGCGATGGACGTCCCGCCGCCGCGCGGTACGACCGGGAACCCGGCGTCGGCGCAGATCCGCAGCGCGGCCGCGACGTCCCCGGCGTCGCGCGGGGCGACGACCCCGGCCGGGACGCGCCGGTAGTTCGAGGCGTCCATCGTGGTGAGGGCCCGTGCGGCGGCCCCGAAGTCCACCTCCCCGCGCAGCTGCGACCGCAATGTCCGTTCGAGTTCCCCGGGTGACGTCACCCGCCCACCCTGCCACCGGCCGGGCCCGTCTCACCGGGTGGACGCGCCTCCGAGGCGTGGACCGGGACCCGATACGCTCCGCTCGTGGCTGAGATCCAGATTCCCGCTGACATCAAGCCCGCCGACGGACGCTTCGGCGCGGGCCCCTCCAAGGTGCGGACCGAGGCGCTGGACGCCCTCGCCGCCACCGGTACCTCCCTGCTCGGAACCTCACACCGCCAGGCCCCGGTCAAGAACCTGGTCGGATCGGTGCGCCAGGGCATCCGGGACCTCTTCTCGCTCCCCGAGGGTTACGAGGTGATCCTGGGCAACGGCGGCTCCACCGCCTTCTGGGACGTCGCGACCGCCGGTCTCATCGAGCGGAAGTCCCAGCACCTCACGTTCGGCGAGTTCTCCTCCAAGTTCGCCAAGGCCGCGAAGCTCGCGCCGTGGCTGGACGAGCCGTCGGTGATCTCCTCGGAGCCGGGCACCCACCCGGACCCGGTCGCCGAGGCGGGCGTGGACGTGTACGCGTACACCCACAACGAGACCTCGACGGGTGTCGCCGCGCCGATCGAGCGCGTCGCGGGCGCCGACGCCGGTTCGCTCGTTCTGGTGGACGCGACCTCGGGCGCCGGCGGCCTGCCGGTGGACATCACCGAGACCGACGTCTACTACTTCGCCCCGCAGAAGTCCTTCGCCTCCGACGGCGGCCTGTGGCTGGCGGCGTTCTCCCCGGCGGCCCTGGAGCGCGCGGCCCGCGTGCACGCCTCCGGCAGCCGGCACGTCCCGGAGTTCTTCTCGCTGCCGACGGCGATCGACAACTCGCTGAAGAACCAGACGTACAACACCCCGGCGCTGTCCACCCTCTTCCTGCTGAACGAGCAGCTGGAGTGGCTGAACGGCCAGGGCGGCCTGGAGTTCGCGACCGGACGTACGGCGGCCAGCGCGCGGAACCTGTACGGCTGGGCGGAGGCGTCGAAGTACGCCAGCCCGTTCGTCGTGGACGCCGACAAGCGCTCCGCCGTCATCGGCACGATCGACTTCTCCGACGACATCGACGCGGCCGCGATCGCCAAGGTGCTGCGCGCCAACGGCATCGTGGACACCGAGCCGTACCGCAAGCTCGGCCGCAACCAGCTCCGCATCGCGATGTTCCCGGCGATCGACCCGGCGGACGTGCAGGCGCTGACCGCCTGCATCGACCACGTCATCGAGAAGCTCTGACCGAGAAGCTCTGATCAAGGAGCTCTGACCGCACGGCGCTCCCGCGAGGCCCCCGGTGACCACCGCGTCCCCGGGGGCCTCGCCGTGTGCGGCGGGGCGCGGCGGGCGCGCGGCCGCGCAGCGGGCACCACCGGCGAAACCCCGTGCGTCCGGCCGCGATACCTTCGGGACGTTCAGGGCTCGGCGATTCTTGGAGGCAGCGGCGTGAGCGTGCGAGTGACAGCGGCACAAGGCGGCGTGGACCCCTTCGGCACGGCCCGGCTGCGGCGCGGGGTGCTCGACACGTGGGGCGCGGGCCCGGCCCGGTTCCGCGAGGACGCCAACGCCGAGGAGGACCTGGCGCTCGGCGGCTACCGGGACCGGCTGGTGGTCGAGCTGGCGCAGAACGCCGCCGACGCGGCCGCCCGGGCCGGGGCGGCGGGGCGGATGCGGCTCACCCTGCACCCCGGTGACGGCGGGCACGCGGTGCTGGCCGTCGCCAACACCGGTGCCCCGCTGGACGCGACGGGCGTGGAGTCGCTGAGCACCCTGCGCGCCTCCGCCAAGCGGGAGCCCTCGGCTCCGGGCACCGGGACCGGCTCCGGCGCCACCGTCGGCCGGTTCGGCGTCGGCTTCGCCGCCGTCCTCGCCGTGTCCGACGAACCGGCGGTCCTCGGCCGCCACGGCGGGGTCCGCTGGTCCCTCGCCGAGGCCCGCGAACTCGCCCGCGACGCCGCGGGCGGCAGCCCCGGCCTCGGCGACGAGCTGCGCCGCCGCGACGGCCACGTCCCGCTGCTGCGCCTGCCGCTGCCCGCCGAGGGCACCGCGCCCGAGGGGTACGACACGGTCGTGGTCCTCCCGCTGCGCGACGCCGCCGCCGAGGACCTGGCGGAGCGGCTGCTGGCCGGCATCGACGACGCGCTGCTGCTCACCCTGCCCGGGCTGTGCGAGGTCGTCGTCGACACCCCGGCCGGCGGCACCCGGACGCTGCGGCGCCGCGAGGAGGGCCCGTACACCGTCATCGAGGACTCCCGCACCGGCACCCACCGCTGGCGCACCGTCCGCCACAGCGGCGCCATCGAGCGCGCCCTGCTCGCCGACCGCCCGGTCGAGGAGCGGCTGCGCCCCGTCTGGACGGTGTCCTGGGCGGTCCCCGTCGACTCCGACGGCGCGCCCGTCCGCCCGGCCACCGCGCCCGTGGTGCACGCGCCGACCCCGACCGACGAGCCCCTCGGCATCCCGGCGCTGCTCATCGCGACCCTCCCGCTGGACACCGCCCGCCGCCACCCCGCGCCGGGCCCGCTCACCGACTTCCTGGTGGAGCGCGCGGCGGACGCCTACGCCGAACTCCTGGGCGTCTGGGAGCCGGTGAGCACCGCGCTCGTGGACCTCGTACCCGGGCCGCTCGGCAAGGGCGAGCTGGACGGGGCCCTGCGCGCGGCGGTGCTGCAGAGGCTGCCCCGGACGGCGTTCCTCGCGCCGGCGGCGCCCGCCGCGCCCGCCGCGCCCGGCTTCGACACCGACGCCGGCACCCACGCCGGGCCCGACTCCGCGTCCGACACCGAGCGCGACGGCCGCGCCGCCCTGCGCCCCTTCGAGGCGGAGGTGGTCGAGGGCGCGGGCGCCGACACCGTACGGGTCCTCGCGGAGGTGCTGCCGACCCTGCTCCCGGCCGGGCTGGAGCGGCGCTCCGAGCTGCGCGCCCTGGGCGTGGGCCGGCTCCCGCTGGGCGACGCCATCGAGCGGATCGCCGGCATCGAGCGCACCCCGGACTGGTGGCACCGGCTCTACGACAGCCTCGCCGGGGTGGACCCGGACCGGCTGTCCGGGCTCCCGGTGCCGCTCGCCGACGGCCGGACCGCGATCGGGCCGCGGCACCTGCTGCTGCCCGGCGCGGACACCCCGGAGAGCCTGGCCCGGCTGGGGCTGAAGGTGGCCCACCCGGACGCCGCGCACCCGCTGCTGGAGAAGCTGGGCGCGCTCCCGGCGACGCCCCGCGCGGTCCTGACGACCCCGCAGGTACGGGCGGCCGTCGCGGCCTCGCTGGACGCGGGGGAGATCTGGGACGAGGACGCCCTCGACGCCGACGAGCTGGCCGAGGTGGTGCTCGCCCTGGTGCGGGGCGCCGGCCTGGCCCCCGGTGACGAGCCCTGGCTGGGCGCGCTGGCCCTCCCCGACGAGGACGGCGAGCTGACCCCGGCGGGCGAACTCCTGCTGCCGGGTTCCGCGTTGGCCTCGGTGGTGCGGGAGGACGAGATCCCGTACCTGGACGCCGAGCTGGCCGCCCGCTGGGACGCGGACACGCTCACCGCCGTGGGCGTACTGGCCGCCTTCCAGCTGGTCCGCGCCACCGACGTGGTCCTCGACCCGGACGAACTGGAGCCCCGTGACGGCGACTTCGCCGAGCCGGACGACGCGGGCCTGCTGGACGCGGTGGACGTGTGGTGCGAGGACCTCCTGGACCAGCTACCTCAGACGCCGGTGCCGCCGGTGGCCACGGAGCTGATCGCCGTCCGCGACCTCGACCTCGTCGACGACGACTGCTGGCCGCAGGCGCTGGCCATGCTGGCGCAGCCGCCGCTGCGCGACGCGCTGACCCAGCCCGTACGGATCCTGCTGCCGGACGGCACCACCCGGTCGGTGCGCTCGTACACCGCCTGGTGGCTGCGCGACCACCCGGTGCTCGACGGCCGCCGCCCGGCCGGGCTGCGCGCGGCGGGCGGGGACCCGCTGCTGGCGGGCCTGTACACCCCGGCGGACGCCACCGGCTTCGAGGACGAGCAGGTCCTGCGGGCGCTGGGCGTACGCACCTCGGTGGCGGCGCTGCTGGAGGAGCCCGGCGGCGCGGCCGAGCTGCTGGGCCGCCTCGCCGACCCGGACCGCGAGGTGTCCGACCGGCAACTGCACGCCCTGTACGGGGCGCTGGCCGACCTGGATCCCGAGCAGGTGACCCTCCCGGACGAGCTGCGGGCGGTGGTCGACGGGGAGGTCCGCGTGGTGGACGCGGCCGACGCGGTCATCGCGGACGCCCCGGACCTGCTGCCGCTGACGGCGGGGCTGGCGCTGCTGCCGGTCGCCCCGGAGCGGGCGGCGGACCTGGCGGAGCTGCTCCAGGTGCGGCGGCTGTCGGAGACGGTCCCGGCGCAGGTCACGACGCCGGGCGAGGAGCACGACGTACCGGAGGCGGTGCGGGTCCTGCTGGGCGCGGCGACGCCGGTGACGTACCTGGAGCACGAGGAGCTGATCGCGGGCGGCGTCGAGCTGGACTGGCGCCGCGCCCCGGACGGCACCCTGCACGCGGCCACCCTGGAGGGCGTGGCGGCGGGCCTGGCGTGGGCGGCGGGCCAGTGGCCGCGCCGCTTCGAGGTGGCGGCGCTGCTGGAGGACCCCTCGCGCACGGCGGAACTGGCCCGCGACCGCTGGTTCGACTGACCGGCGCGAGCCCGGGGCGCGTGGCGCGTGGCGCGGCCCGGGTACCCGGCGCGGGCCTCGGGGCGCGGGCTCGGGGCGCGGGCTCGGGGCGCGGGCTCGGGGCGCGGGCTCGGGGCGCGGGCTCTACGGTGCGGGCTGCGGGGTCAGCAGCGCGTCCGCGACGGCCGTCCGGGCGTAGAGCACCGAGCGGCCGTTGCGGTGCCCGGTGACCAGGCCGGCGTTGCGCAGTGCCGTGAGGTGCTGGGACACCCCGGCGACGGACAGCCCGCAGCTGCGGGCGAGCTGGGTGGTGGAGGCGGGGACGTCGAGCTCGGCGAGCAGCTGCGCGCGGGAGCGGCCGAGCACGGCGGCGACCGCCTCGGCGGCCGGGCCGGGCGAGCGCGGCTCCCACAGGGCGCCGATGCCCCGGGCCGGGTACGCCAGTTGGGGCGGCTCGGGCGGCACCGAACGGGTCAGTACACGGGGCCAGGCGAAGGCGGAGGGCACCAGCAGCAGCCCCGCTCCCGTCTGGTCCCGGGTCAGCCGGCACTGCCTGCGCACCACGTGCAGGATTCCGGCCTCCCAGCGGACCGATGCGTGGAGCTCGTTCAGTACGTGGGCGGAACCGTGCTCGGCGACCTGCCGGGCGCGGTGGAACACATCGGCCTCCAGCAGCTGGCGCACCCGCGGCCAGTACGGGGCGAGGGCCAGCTCCCAGTACGTCTCGATCTCCGCGGCCACCTTCTCCAGCGCCGCCTCGGGCTCCTCGTGGAGCAGCCTGTACCGGGGCGAGGGGCCGGACTTGCGCACGAGCGTGGCGAGGTCGGCGTGGACCTGCTCCGGGGTGCTGCGGCGGATGGCGGCCAGCTCGTCGGCGAGTGCGGGGAAGGGCCCGGCGGGGGTGGGGTTCAGGAAGTCGGCGAGATAGCCGCCGCCGGGGACGAGGGCGGCCAGCCAGCCCCGGTCCAGGCCGGCGCGCAGCAGCCGCGGGCGCACCTGCGCGGCCCAACGGCGGTGCAGCGGCGGCTCGGTGGGATCCTTCAGCAGCCGGAAGCTGGTGACGACCTCCCACATCGGGGAGACCGCGAACCTGGTCTGCGCCAGATCCGCCGCGGAGAAGCTCAGTTCGGATTCCATGCCGCCCCCGGTGACTCGTTGGATTCGGTCTGAGCTTAATCAATTGGGGGCCGGGGCAGTGGGCCGCAGGCTCCTGCCATGCCCTCCACCTTCCGCGGACTACCGCCCACCGTCTGGACGCTCTTCGCCGGCACGATCGTCAACCGCCTCGGCCACCTGGTCACCCCGTTCCTGGTGTTCCTGCTGGCCGACCGGGGCGTCACCGGCCCCGAGACCTCGTACGTCCTCGGTGCGCTCGGGGCCGGCAACCTGCTCGGCCCGGCGCTCGGCGGGGTGCTCGCCGACCGGATCGGCCGCCGCCCGACCATGCTGATCGGGCTCCTCGGCGCGGCGGCCGCCCAGGGCGCGCTGTTCCTCGCCCCCGGACTGTGGACGATGGCGGCGGCCGCGCTGCTGCTCAGCGTCGCGTCGGCGACGGTCGGCCCCGCCGCGTACGCGCTGATGGCCGACTCGGTGGACCCGGAGCGGCGGCGGAGCGCGTACGCCCTGTTCGGCTGGGGCGTCAACATCGGCACCGCCGTGGCGGGCGTGCTCGGCGGCTTCCTCGCGGCGCACGGCTACTGGCTGCTCTTCGCCGTCGACGCGGGAACCCTGCTGGTCTACGCGACGGTCGTGGCGACCCGGCTGCGCGAGCCGGCCCGCGTCCCCGCCCCCATCCCCACAGCCTCCCCCGCCGCCGCCGGCGCCCCCGCAGCCGCAGCCCCGGGCGCGGAGTACACCGGCATCGGCTACGGGGTCGTCTTCCGCGACCGGCTGATGCTCGCCCTGCTCCCGCTGTTCGGCATCCAGCTGTTCGTGTACTCGCTGACCGAGGTCGCGCTGCCGCTGGCGGTGCGCGACAGCGGCCTCTCCCCCGCCGTGTACGGGGCGATGGCGGCGGTCAACGCCGTGCTGGTCGTGGCGCTCCAGCCGGTGGTGACGGCCCGCCTCGACCGGCTCCCGCAGCTCCCGGTGCAGGTGGCAGGCAGCGTGCTGATCGCCGCCGGGGTGGCGCTGACCGGCCTCGCGGACTCCGTCGCCGGGTACGCGGCGTCGGTGGTCGTCTGGTCCGTCGGCGAGGTGGTGGTCGCCGGGATCGCGGTCTCGGTGGTCGCCGGCCTCGCCCCGGCCGCCGCGCGCGGCCGCTACCAGGGCGCCTTCGGCTGGACCTGGGGCGTCGCCCGCTTCTGCGCCCTGACCCTGGGCGTCACCCTCTACACCGGGGCCGGTGCGGCGGCCCTGTGGTGGACGGCCCTGGTGGCCGGCGTCCTCTCGGCGGCCGCCACCCTGGCGCTGCGCACCCGCGTCGCGGCCCGTACGGCCCACGGCCTCGCGGCGTGACGCCCTGAGCACCCGGGCGCACCCGGGAGGAGACGGTCCGGACCGCGCGGGGGCACGGCCCGGCCCGTCTCCTCCCGGGTGCGCCCGCTCAGGCGGGGAACCTGTGGTTGACCCAGCGGAAGGTGATCTCGATGAGGAACGCCGCGAACGCCGCGATGGCGACCGCCGTCCACGGCATCGTCGTACCGATCAGCTTCAGCTCGAAGAACGTCTGAAGCCAGGGCACGGCCAGCACGATCAGGAACGCCAGCCCCATGGCCCCGACCAGCCCGACCCGCCACCACGTGTACGGGCGGGCGATGATCGCCAGGACCCACATCGAGGTCAGGAACAGCGTCAGCGTCGCCGCGCTGGACTCGGCCTCCAGGGCTCCGGCGCCGGTGTAGTGGTGGCGGGCCACCAGGTACGTCACGAAGGTGGCCACCGCCGCGATGACCCCGCCGGGGATCGCGTACCGCATGACCCGCTTCACGAAGTGCGGCTTCGCCCGCTCCTTGTTCGGGGCCAGGGCCAGGAAGAACGCGGGTACGCCGATGGTCAGCGTGGACAGCAGCGTCAGGTGGCGCGGGAGGAACGGGTACTCCACCTGGAAGCAGACCACCAGGATGGCCAGCAGCACCGAGTACACCGTCTTCGTCAGGAAGAGGGTGGCGACCCGGGTGATGTTGCCGATGACGCGCCGGCCCTCGGCGACCACCGAGGGCAGCGTCGCGAAGCTGTTGTTGAGGAGGACGATCTGCGCGACCGCGCGGGTGGCCTCGGAGCCGGAGCCCATCGAGACGCCGATGTCGGCGTCCTTGAGGGCGAGGACGTCGTTGACGCCGTCGCCGGTCATCGCGACGGTGTGGCCCCGGGACTGGAGGGCCGCGACCATGTCCCGCTTCTGCTGCGGGGTGACCCGGCCGAACACCGCGTTCCCGTCGAGGGCCTCGGCCATCTCGGTCCGCTCGGTGGGCAGCTTCCGGGCGTCGACCGTGTTCTCGGCGCCCGGCAGGCCGAGCTTTCCGGCCACCGCGCCGACGGAGATCGCGTTGTCGCCGGAGATGACCTTCGCCCGGACGTTCTGGTCCTCGAAGTAGCGCAGCGTGTCGGCGGCATCGGGGCGCAGCCGCTGCTCCAGGACGACGAGCGCGGCCGGTTTCACACCGGTGGCGACGGCCGCGTCGTCGAGTTCGCGTCCGGAGCGGGCGAGCAGCAGGACGCGCAGGCCCTGCTCGTTGAGGCCGTTGATCTCGTCGAGCGCCGGGTCCCCGGCGGGCAGCAGCACGTCGGGGGCGCCGAGCAGCCAGGTGGAGTTCTCGCCGTCGCCCTCGCTGAAGCTGGCGCCGCTGTACTTGCGGGCGGAGGAGAACGGCAGCGACTCGGTGCAGCGCCAGTCCGCGCTGTCGGGGTAGGCGTCGATGATGGCCTGGAGGCTGGCGTTGGGGCGCGGGTCGGACTCGCCGAGCGCGCCGAGCACCTTCTTCACGTACGCGGGTTCCGCGCCGCCGAGGGCCCGCAGTTCGGTGACGTCCATGCCGCCCTCGGTGAGGGTGCCGGTCTTGTCGAGGCAGACGACGTCGACGCGGGCGAGGCCCTCGATGGCGGGCAGTTCCTGCACCAGGCACTGTTTGCGGCCGAGCCGGACGACGCCGATGGCGAAGGCGACGGAGGTGAGCAGGACCAGGCCCTCGGGGATCATCGGGACGATCCCGCCGACGGTACGGGCGATGGAGTCCTTGAGGTTGTTGTCCTTGACGACGAGCTGGCTGATGATCAGGCCGATCGAGGTCGGGATCATCATCCAGGTGACGTACTTGAGGATGGTGGAGATGCCGGAGCGCAGCTCGGAGTGGACGAGCGTGAACCGGGTGGCCTCCTCGGCCAGCTGGGCGGCGTAGGCCTCGCGGCCGACCTTGGTGGCGGTGAAGGCGCCGCCGCCGGCGACGACGAAGGAGCCGGACATGACGGGGTCGCCGGGCTTCTTCAGGACGGGGTCAGCCTCGCCGGTGAGCAGGGACTCGTCGATCTCCAGGCCGTCGGCCTCGCCGACGGTGCCGTCGACGACGACCTTGTCGCCGGGGCCGAGTTCGATGACGTCGTCGAGGACGATCTCGGAGGTGGAGATCTCGGCGGTCGTGCCGTCGCGGCGGACGCTGGGTTTGGCCTCGCCGATGACGGCGAGCCCGTCCAGGGTCTTCTTGGCGCGCAGCTCCTGGATGATGCCGATGCCGGTGTTGGCGACGATCACGTAGCCGAAGAGGCTGTCCTGGATCGGCGCGACGATGAGCATGATCACCCACAGGACGCCGATGATGGCGTTGAACCGGGTGAAGACGTTGGCGCGGACGATGTCGGAGGTCGAGCGGCTGCTGCGGACGGGGACGTCGTTGACGTCGCCGCGGGCGACGCGCTCGGCGACCTCGGCGGTGCTCAGCCCGCCGGGCCTGAACCGCGGCGCGGGCGGCCGGACGGGGTGTACGGGGTCGAGCTCGGCTCCGGCGTCGATGGCGCCGGAGCCGCCGCGCGACTCGGGCCCGTCGGGTCCGTCGGATTCGATCTTCGCCCGCTGCGTCATGCTTTCGACGTTAAAGGGGCTCGGGGCGCTTCACCCGCCGAGATGTCCGAATATCCGACTTCGGGATGAGCCGAATCGTTCCCGGGTAGCGCCCCCCGGGCGGACGGGTTAGCCCTGCGCCGGGCCGGCGCCGGTCTCGGGCCCGGAGGGGCCGGAGGAGCCCGCCGGCCCCGGCTGCGCTCCCCGCGCGGCCAGCGCATCGGCGTGGCGCGCGAGGGCCGCCTCGCGGCCGCGGACGTACCAGAGGCCGATCAGGCCGAGGACGCCGCCGGCCGCGCAGCACCAGACCCACCACAGCAGGTCCCGGTCGGCGAACCACCCGTAGAAGGGGAGCTGGACGACGAAGAGGGCGAACCAGACGATCGTGCCGCCGGTGACGGTCGCGACGACGGGGCCCTCAAGGGGCTCGGGCGCCTCGTGCTTCGCAGTCCATTTCGCCATGCCCTCAAGTCTAGGTGCGCGCGAACGGGGTCTACGCGCGGAGATGGACGGCCTTTCGTTCATGTGTTCATACTGAAACGGTTTGGGCGTGGCCCAATTTCTTCGTATGAACACCCCAATGAGGACGTTGAGGACCGTATGAGCACGTCGGCCCCCGCCCCCGCCACCGCGGAATCGCCCCAGCCCTCCGGCCCCCAGGGCACCTCCGGACTGGACCGCTACTTCAAGATCTCCGAGCGCGGTTCGACCGTGGGCCGCGAGTTCCGCGGCGGTCTGGCGACCTTCTTCGCGATGGCCTACATCATCGTGCTGAACCCGATCATCCTCGGCAGCGCCAAGGACATGTACGGGCACCAGCTCGACGGCGGCCAGCTCGTCACCGCCACCGTCCTGACGGCGGCGTTCTCCACGCTCCTCATGGGCGTCATCGGCAACGTCCCGATCGCGCTCGCGGCCGGCCTCGGCGTCAACACCGTGGTCGCGCTCCAGCTGGCCCCCCGGATGAGCTGGCCCGACGCCATGGGCATGGTGGTCCTGGCCGGCCTCGTGGTGATGCTGCTGGTCGCCACCGGCCTGCGCGAGCGGGTCATGAACGCCGTCCCGCTCGGCCTGCGCAAGGGCATCGCGATCGGCATCGGCCTGTTCATCATGCTGATCGGCCTGGTCGACTCGGGCTTCGTCACCCGCATCCCGGACGCCGCGCACACCACGGTCCCGCTCCAGCTCGGCTCCGACGGCCACCTGCACGGCTGGCCCGTCCTGATCTTCGCCGTCGGCGTGCTGCTGACCCTGGCGCTGCTGATCCGCAAGACGCCCGGCGCGATCCTGATCTCCATCGTGGCCATGACCGTCGTCGCCGTCGCCGTCCAGCTGATCGTCCAGCTGCCCGACACCGGCTGGGGCCTGACCGTGCCCGAGTGGCCCGGCAACCCGGTGGCCGCGCCCGACTTCGGGCTCGTCGGCCAGGTCAGCCTGTTCGGCGGCTTCGACAAGGTCGGGGTGCTGACCGGGGCCCTCTTCGTCTTCACCGTGCTGCTGTCCTGCTTCTTCGACGCGATGGGCACCATCCTCGGCGTCGGCGACGAGGCCAAGCTGATCGAGCGCGACGGCACCTTCCCCGGCATCAACAAGGTCCTGCTGGTCGACGGCCTCGCCGTCGCCTCGGGCGGCGCGACCTCCTCCTCCGCCACCACCTGCTTCGTGGAGTCCACGGCCGGTGTCGGCGAGGGCGCCCGTACCGGCCTGGCGAACGTGGTCACGGGCGGCCTCTTCGCCGTGGCGCTGTTCCTCACCCCGCTCGCCACGATGGTCCCGTCGCAGGCGGCCACCCCGGCGCTCGTGGCGGTCGGCTTCCTGATCCTGGCGGGCTCGGTCAGGGACATCGACTGGAGCGACCTCACGATCGCCGTCCCGGCCTTCCTGGCGATGGTGATGATGCCCTTCACCTACTCGATCACCAACGGCATCGGCATCGGCTTCATCAGCTTCAGCGTGCTGCGCCTGGTGACGGGCCGGGGCCGTGAGGTCCCCGTGGCCATGTACATCGTGTCGGCGGTGTTCGTCTTCTACTACGCGATGCCCGCGCTGGGCCTCACATAAGGCCGTAGAACTTCTCCGTCTCGTCGACGGAGGACTTGAACCGCTCGTCGAAGTCATCGCGAATGAGCGTCCGGACGACATAGTCCTGGACGCTCATTCCGCGTTTGGCGGCATGGTGGCGGAGCCGCTCCAGCAGCTCCCCGTCTATGCGCATGCTCAGCACATGTGTCCCCATGCCGAAAGAGTCGGGGCACAGGGCGTGGGCGCGTGCCGCTTTCCCGAACCCACTCACCCGTACGAGTGATGAGGGTCTCCCCGGGCAGGGCTCAATCCGTTTTCCTTAGCTAGGGTAATGAGTTACTCTAAGGACATGCGTGACCTTTCCCATGGCGACGACGCTGCCGCCGTGAACGATCTCCGCTCCGCCGTCATGCGGCTGGGCCGGCGCCTGAAGCACCAGCGCGTCGACGAATCGCTGAGCCCGACCGAGATGTCGGTGCTCGGCACCCTTGCCCGTTGCGGCCAGGCCACCCCCGGTGAGCTGGCCCGACGCGAACACGTACAGCCGCCTTCGATGACGCGGATCGTCGCGCTGCTCGAAGCCAAGGGACTGGTCACGCTGGAGCCGCACCCCGACGACCGCCGCCAGAAGGTGGTCCGCCAGACCGAGGAAGCCGAGGCGATGCTCGAAGAGAGCCGTCGCAAGCGCAACGCCTTCCTGGCCGGGCTCGCGGCCGAGCTGACCGAGGACGAATGGGCCAAGCTGCGCGCGGCCGCGCCCGTCCTGGAGAAGCTCGCGCACTTGTAACCGCAGACGCCAGGAGGCGAACCCTTTTGAGTACGGGATCCGGAGCAGACTCCGCCCCCGACCACACACCCGCTCCCAAGAATTCGATGTTCTCGTCGCTGAAGGTCCGTAACTACCGGCTCTTCGCGACGGGCCAGGTGGTCTCGAACACGGGCACCTGGATGCAGCGCATCGCCCAGGACTGGCTGGTCCTCTCCCTGACCGGCTCGGCCTCCGCGGTCGGCATCACGATCGCCCTGCAGTTCCTCCCGATGCTGCTGTTCGGCCTCTACGGAGGCGTACTCGCCGACCGGCTGCCCAAGCGGCCGCTGCTGATCGGCACGCAGACCGCGATGGGCCTGACCGGCCTCGCGCTCGCCGCGCTCACCCTCGCCGGCCACGTCCAGGTCTGGCACGTCTACCTCGCGGCCTTCCTGCTCGGCCTCGTCACCGTCGTGGACAACCCGGCCCGGCAGACGTTCGTCTCGGAGATGGTCGGCCCGGCGCAGGTCGCCAACGCGGTCAGCCTGAACTCCGCCAACTTCCAGTCCGCGCGGCTGGTCGGCCCGGCGCTGGCCGGCGTGCTGATCACCGCCGTCGGCTCCGGCTGGGCCTTCCTGCTGAACGGGCTGTCCTTCGCCGCCCCGGTCGCGGGCCTGCTCATGATGCGGGTGCACGAGCTGTACCCGGTGCGGCCGCGGCCGCGCGCCAAGGGGCAGCTGCGCGAGGGCCTGCGCTACGTCGCCGGGCGCCCCGAGCTGATCTGGCCGATCGTGCTGGTCGGGTTCATCGGGACGTTCGGGTTCAACTTCCCGATCTGGCTCTCGGCGTACGTCAGCGACGTGTTCCACGGGGACGCGGGCACCTACGGCCTCTTCAACACCCTGATCGCGGCGGGCTCCCTGGCGGGCGCGCTGCTGGCGGCGCGGCGCGGCCACTCGCGGCTGCGGCTGCTGGTCGCGGCGGCGGCGCTGTTCTCCGCGCTGCTGGTGGTGACGGCCTTCGTCCCCGACTTCTGGCTGTTCGCGGCGCTGCTGGTGCCGATCGGGATGTTCGGGCTGACGGTGAACGTGACCGCCAACTCCAGCGTGCAGATGGCGACCGACCCCGAGATGCGGGGACGGGTCATGGCGCTGTTCATGATGGTGTTCACCGGCGGCACCCCGCTGGGGGCCCCGCTGGTGGGCTGGATCACGGACACCTACGGCGCGCGGATCGGCATGGCGACGGGCGGCCTGATCTCCCTCGCCGGCGCCCTGACGATCGCGGTGATCCTCTCCCGCGTCGGCAACCTGCGCCTGCGCGTCTCCCGCCACCACGGCCTCGCCCTGGTCCCCCGCACCCCCACCCTCGCCCGAGCCGCCTGACCCGGCGGGGGTGGCTAGGGTCGGGGGATGAGACTCTTCGCCGCCGTGTTGCCGCCGGCGCGGGCCGTGGACGAGCTGCGCGAGGCCGTGCGGGCGCTGCCCGCGGACGGCCGGCTGCGGTGGACCGGGGAAGCCGGGTGGCACTTCACGCTCGCCTTCATGGGCGAGGTCGACGACCGCGTCCTGCCCGACCTGCGGGAACGGCTGCGCCGGGCCGCCGCGCACACCGACCCCTTCGGGCTCCGGCTGCACGGCTGCGGGCACTTCGGCGACCGCGCCCTCTGGGCCGGGGCCGCCGGGGAGCTCGACTCGCTCCGGATGCTCGCCGAGCGCGCCGACGCGGCCGCCCGCCGGGCCGGGGTGCCCATGGAGCAGCACCGCCGCTACACCCCGCACCTCACCCTGGCCCGCTGCCGCGAGGCGGTCGACCTGCGCCCGTACCTCGAAGCGCTCGGCCCCTTCGAGGGGACCCGCTGGCAGGTCGGCGAGCTGAGCCTGGTCCGGAGCAACCTGCCCGTCTCCGGGGTCCCGGGCGAGCGGCCCCGCTACGAGGTCGTCGCCGCCTGGCCCCTCGGCGGCGGGGCGTAGGCCGCGCCTCGCGACCGGCCCGGCCCCCTCCGTACGGGGGGCCGGGCCGGTCGCGTTAGGCTCGACGGGTGGACCCCAAGACCAGAAACCGTGTCATGGCCGGTGTGCTCGTACTGATGTTCGTCGTCGTGGCGGTGGCCGCCGCCGTCGGGCAGTAGCCGGCCCCGCCCCTACCAGGCGAAGGCCTCCGGCGACGGCCCCGGACCGGGGAAGATCTCGTCCAGGCCCGCCAGGACCTCCTCGGACAGCTCCAGCTCCACCGCCCGCAGCGCGGACGCGAGCTGCTCCGGCGTACGCGGGCCGACGATCGGTCCCGTCACCCCCGGCCGGGTCAGCAGCCAGGCCAGTGCCGCCTCGCCCGGCTCCAGGCCGTGCTTGGCCAGCAGGTCCTCGTACGCCTGGACCTGCGCGCGTACGGAGCTGTTCGCCAGCGCGTCCGCCGAGCGCCCGGAGGCCGTCCGGCCGGATTCGGCCGCCTTGCGGATCGCGCCGCCCAGCAGGCCCCCGTGCAGCGGGGACCACGGGATCACACCGAGCCCGTACGCCTCGGCGGCCGGGATGACCTCCATCTCCGCGCGCCGCTCCGCGAGGTTGTAGAGGCACTGCTCGCTGACCAGCCCGAGCCGGCCGGACCGGGCGGCCGTCTCGTTCGCCTGGGCGATCTTCCAGCCGGGGAAGTTGGAGGAGCCCGCGTAGAGGATCTTGCCCTGCTGGACCAGGACCTCGATGGCCTGCCAGATCTCCTCGAAGGGCGTCCGGCGGTCCACGTGGTGGAACTGGTAGACGTCGATGTGGTCGGTGTTCAGCCGCTTCAGGCTGGCGTCGACGGCCCGCCGGATGTTCAGCGCCGACAGGCGGTCGTAGTTGGGCCACGACTCGCCCTCGGCGGCCATGCTCCCGTAGACCTTGGTGGCGAGGACCGTCTTCTCGCGGCGGCCGCCGCCCTGGGCGAACCAGGTGCCGATGATCTCCTCGGTGCGGCCCTTGTTGCCGCCCCAGCCGTAGACATTGGCGGTGTCGAAGTAGTTGATGCCGGCGTCGAGGGCGGAGTCCATGATGGCGTGGCTTTCGGACTCCCCGGTGAGGGGGCCGAAGTTCATGGTGCCGAGTACGAGTCGGCTGACCTTGAGACCGGTGCGTCCGAGCTGTGTGTACTTCATGGGCCACTAGCCAACTGCCTGGAGTGCGCTCCAGGCAAGGGCCCCCTGCGAACGGCGTGTTACGCGTCCCGGTCCGGCCGGTACGGCGCCCCGATGCCCCACGCCTGGTGCAGGACCGAGGCGAACTCCCCGGCGATGCGGTGCTCTCCGGAGGCGTTGGGGTGCGTGCCGTCGTAGGTGTCGTGGTGGATCTCGTACGAGGACGGCCGCGCGCCCAGCAGGATCGGCGAGGCGTCCGTGCTCAGGTCGGCGGCGGCCTTGGCGAGGAGTTCGTTGAAGCGGGTGACCTCGGCGGCGAAGGGCGCGTCGGACTCGGCGCGGACGTTCGGGATGACGGGGAGCAGGACCATTCGGATGCCGGGGCGGCCGGCGCGGGCCTCCTCGACGAAGCGGCGGACGTTGGCGGCCGTCTGGGGGGCGTCGGTGTAGAAGCCGAGGTCGATGAGGCCGAGGGAGACGAGCAGTACGTCGGCCTTGCCGGCGCGGGCGGCGGGCCCGATCAGGGGGACCATGTGCTGCCAGCCCTCGCCCCAGCCGGCGAGGTGGCGGCGGGCGTGGTCCGGGAAGCCGGGCTCGGCGTACTCGTGGCTGGTGGGGGCGTCGGCGAAGGTGTCGTACACCTCGCAGCGCGGGCCGACGATCTTGTACGGGCCGCCGAAGGTCGCGTTGAGGTGCTGCCACATCCGGTAGCGCCAGGTGTAGTCGCCGGCGCGTCCGATGGTCATGGAGTCGCCGACGAACATGAAACGCATCCCGTCATCATCGCGGATCGCGCGGCGTGGGCCGCTGTGATGCCGGACACGCGGAGCGTGCTGGCAGGCTTGGGTCATGCGCCTGCTCCCGCCGCCCACCGCGTTCTCCGCCGCCGTCGTCTCCGCCGCCGTCTCCGCCGCCGTCGTCGTACTGCTGCCGGTGGCCCCGGCCTTCGCCGCCACGGGCGGCCCGTCGGGCTCCGCCTCGTCGGGGTTCACCATCACCGACCCCCGGATCAAGGAGTCGAGCGGGCTCGCGGCCAGCCGGATCCACCCGGGCGTCTACTGGACGCACAACGACAGCGACGACGGCCCGTACGTCTACGCGGTGGACTCGGCGACCGGGAAGACGGTGGCGCGGGTGACGCTGACGGGCATCGGGAAGCCGCGCGACGTCGAGGCGATCTCGCTGGGGCCGGACGGGGCACTGTACGTCGGCGACATCGGGGACAACCGGGACGGCACCTGGGACCACGTGTGGATCTACCGGTTCCAGGAGCCGAAGCAGCTGGGCGACACCACGGTCAAGGCGGAGCAGTTCACGGTGCGGTACGAGGACGGCCCGCGGAACGCGGAGGCGCTGATGGTGCATCCGGTGACGGGGCGGGTGTACATCGGGAGCAAGAGCGAGGACAAGGGCGGGCTGTACGAGGGCCCGGAGAAGCTGTCCGCCTCGGGCACGAACGTGTTCCGCCGGGTCGCCGGCCTGCCGTGGGTGACGGACGGGGCGTTCTCTCCGGACGGCAAGCGGCTGACGGTACGGGGCTACTTCCTGGCCCGGACCTACCCCTGGAAGGACGGGCGGCCGCAGGGCGAGGGGGAACGGATCGACGCGCCGTGGCAGGGGCAGGCGGAGTCCGTGACGTACACGGCCGACGGCTCCGCCCTGATGTTCGGGGCGGAGGGCGCGGCGAGCCGGGTGGTGGCGGTCCCGGTGCCGGGGGCCGGGGGCGGGACCGGGACCGGGGCGTCGGGTGGTGCGGACGCCCCCACGGGTGCGGGCGGCGGTCAGGCGGACGGCCCGTCGCCTGCCGGGGGCAGCTTCACCAAGGGCGCCCTCGTGCTGGCCGGAGCCACGGCCGCGCTCTTCGCCGCGAAGCGGCTCTTCCGGCGCCGCCCCAAGCCGTGACCCGCGGGGCGGGGCGGGGAGGGACTCCCCGCCCCGCCCTTTCGCGGTTTCCCGGGCGCCGGCGGGGCCGGAAGAGCCGGCCGCGCCCGAGGGGGCTACTCGTCCGTGACCGGGATCGGCTGGACCGGGACCGGGAACGGGATCGGCGGGGCCGGAGCCGGAGCCGGGTCCGCGGCCGGGGCCGAGTTCGGGGGCGGGGTCATCGAGGAGAGGAGCTGGCGGGCCAGGCCCAGGCCGGTGCCGCCCATGGTGAGGGCCTTCGCGAACATCTCCGACATGCCCTCGGCCCCGTTGAGCAGGACCATGTGCTCGACGTTGCCGAAGGCACCGGCTCCCGCCTGCACGATCGCCGGCCAGTTCTCCGCCAGCTGCTGCGCGACCACCGCCTCCTGGTTCTCGGCCAGCGCCGCGGCCCGCGCCTTGATCGCGTCCGCCTCCGCCAGACCCTTCGCCTTCGCCGACGCCGCCACCGCGAGGCCCTTCGCCTGCGTCGCCGCCGCTTCCGCCTCGCCCGTCGCCCGGGTCGCCTTCGCCGCCGCGAGGCCCCGCGCCTCGGTCGCCGACGCGTCGGCCGTCGCGGCCGTCGTCACCCGGGTGGCCTCCGCGGCCGCCGCGAGCTCCGTCTCCTTCGCCTTCGCCTGCGCCGCCGAGATCCGCGCGTCGCGCTCCGCCTCGGCCCGCGTCCGCGTCTCGTACGCCGCCGCGTCCGCCGGCTTGCGCACGTCCGCCTGGAGCTGCTGCTCGCGCCGGTGCGCCTCCAGCTCCGCGACCCGCGTCTCCTGGACGACCACCTCCTGCTTCGCGGCCGCCTCCGACAGCGGGCCGGCCTGCCGGGCGGTCGCCGCCGCCTTGTCCCGCTCGGCCTGGTAGCCCGCCTGGAGGATCTCGCTGTCGCGGGTGGCCTCCGCCATCCGCGCGAACGCCGTCTGCTCCGCCTCCGTCGCCAGCCGGTTCGCCTCGGCCTGCGCGATGCGCGCGTCCCGCTGCACGGCCGCCGCGTGCGGCATCGCCAGGTTCTTGATGTATCCCGTCGGGTCCTCGATCTCGTGGATCTGGAGCGAGTCCACGATCAGGCCGAGCTTCTCCATCTCCGTACCGCAGGCCGCCCGGGTCTGCCCGGTCAGCTTCTCGCGGTCCCGGATCATGTCCTCGACCGTCAATCCGCCGACGATCGAACGCAGATGGCCCGCGAAGACGATGTGCACCCGCTCCGGCATCATCTTCTGCTGGTCCAGGAAGCGGCGGGCCGCGTTCGCGATCGACACGAGGTCGTCGCCGATCTTGAAGATCACGACGCCCTTCACCCGCAGCGGGATGCCCTGGTGCGTCACGCAGTCCACGTTCAGCTGGGTCTCGTTGAGGTCCAGCGACAGTTTCCGTACCGCCTGCACGCCCGGAAGCACCAGCGTGCCGCGCCCGGTGACGATCCGGAAGCCCATGCCCTCGCCCAGACCCTCGGTCTTGTGCGTGGAACCGGAGATGACCAGCGCCTCGTTGGGCTCGGCCACCCGCCACATGAGCTTGAACAGGCCGATCAGAGCGGTGATGGCAGCGAGGACGATCCCCGCCACGACGCCGATAGCCATCGGCAACTCCCCCTTATCGCGGCGCCGTTCGGCGCCGACGAGGCGAGTGTGCGCCTGTCCCGGCATGCCGTGAAGACGTCGGCGGGATCTTGTCGCCATCTTGATACGCACAGGTGGGCGCGGCCGGGCGCGGGGTCTCAGCCGTCGTAGGCGGCCATCACGTACACCGTGCGCGGCGGGAGGTACTCGACGACCGTCACCACCGTGCCCACGGGCAGCCGGTCCGGGCCCGAACCGGGTGCCGGGTGGGCCAGGAAGTGCTCGGCCCCGCCCCGGATCCGCACGATGACCTCGCCCACCAGGCCCGGTCCGACCGTGCCGGTCACCCGGCCGGTCATGCCGATCATGTCCTCGTCCCCCATGGGCCGAGGGTAACGGCCCGGGCCCGTCCGGGCTCCTCCTAGGAGTGGCCCAGGTCGGCGGCCGGCAGGTCCGAGACCGGCACCGAACCCGTGTCCCCGGCGGGCGCCGGCCGCAGCGGGAACTCGTCGGTGGCCATGGAGTCCAGGACCGGCGGGGCGGGCCGCGGCGGCTTCGGCATGACCGCGGCCTCCGAGTGGCCGCCACAGCCGTACGAGAGCGACACGAGGCGGCCGTCGGCCGGGCTGAACTCGTTGGCGCAGACACCGAAGGCCTGGCCCAGCGAGCCGCCGATCGCGACGAGGAAGCCGCAGGAGACGCAGGAGGCGGGGGCCGCCTGCGCCATCGGGGTCTTCGCGCCGAACGACTCGTCCCAGCGGTCGGCCGCGCTGTGCAGCCCGTAGCGGGACAGGACGCGGGCGCGCCGCATGCCGAGTTCCTCGGCGACGGCGGCGATGGAGCCGCGCACCGGCACCACGGTGCGGTCCGTGACGTCGGCGTCCTCCGCCTCGACCAGTTCGGCCATCTCGGTGGAGACGACGGAGTTCGGCGGCGGGACGTCCTCGCCCGACCAGCCCGCCTCCAGGCGCAGGTCCTCGGCGTCGGTGGGGAGCAGGTCGCCGGGGCCCATGTCACCCGGGCGCAGCCGCTCGCTCCACGGCACCCATTCGGGGGCCAGCAGGGCGTCGTCGCCGGGCAGCAGCACCGTTTCGTTGAGGGTGACGAGCTTCGCGCGGGACGCGCGGGTCACGGTGACGGCCCAGCGCCAGCCCCGGTAGCCGGGGTCCTTGCACTCGAAGAGGTGCGTGACGACCCGGTCGCCCTCCGCGATCGCGGAGACATGCTCGCCCACCACTCCGGGAGCAGCGGCTTCCTCGGCCGCCGTGCGGGCGAGGTCTACCGCCTCGGCGCACAGGCGGTCGGGGGTACGGCTTCGCGTCGTCGCAGCACTCACAGGTCTCGTTCTCTCCTACGCCGTCTCACGAGTGCGCCGTCCGTACTGTCGTCCTGAACGACCCGTCGGTCCTGTCCGTACGAGGCGCGGGCGGAGCGGACCAGAGGGCCGCGTCGACGTCCGCACCCGATCGGCCTCGGGCGCACCCACCTGCGATCCATTCTGCGGGATCACGAAGAGGCGCGCGGCCAAGAGCAACCGCCGGTGGCGCGCTACGCACGCTACCTCCTCCGGCGCCTTCGGCCCACATGCAAGGTCCGATTCGCGGACAAGCCGGTGGCCCGAGGGGCTTCCGGACGCGCCGGAACGGCCCCGGGACGGGTCCGCGCGACCCGAGTGGGGCACTATGTCGAGTGTGGCACCCGTACGGTCGTCCGACGACGGCTCGGGACCGGCCAAGAGGGCCGGCCGGGCCGTCGGGCGTGCCCTGCACCTCCCCATCACCGGTACGGCGCGCGGGATCCGGCGGGCCACGCACGCGCACGGGGCCGGTGAGTCGGGCCTCGGCAGGCTGATCGAACTGCACGCGATCAACGGCGCCGGCGATGTGATGATCACGGTGGCGCTGGCCTCGACGGTGTTCTTCTCGGTGCCCACGGACGAGGCGCGCGGCCGGGTGGCCCTGTACCTCGCGATCACGATGGCCCCCTTCACGGTGCTGGCCCCGGTCATCGGCCCGCTGCTGGACCGGCTGCCGCACGGGCGGCGCGCCGCGATGGCGGCGGCGATGCTGGCGCGGGCGCTGCTCGCGCTGATGATGTCGGGCGCGGTCGCCACGGGCGGGCTGGAGCTGTACCCGGCGGCGCTCGGGGTGCTGGTGGCGTCGAAGGCGTACGGGGTGGTGCGCAGCGCGGTGGTGCCGAGGCTGCTCCCGCCGAAATTCTCACTCGTCAAGGCGAACTCGCGGGTCACGCTGGCCGGGCTGCTGGCGACGGGCGCGGCGGCGCCGGTCGCCGCCGGGCTGCACACGATCGGGCCCCCGTGGCCGCTGTACGGGGCCTGCGTGATCTTCGTGTGGGGGACGTTCGCGGCGTTCTCGCTGCCGCCCAAGGTGGACGACGCGAAGGGGGAGAGCCGGGCGCGGCTCTCCACGCACGAGGCGCACTCGCGGCGGCCGGGGCTGCGGACGGTGTCCCCGTCGGTGCTGTGCGGGCTGCTGGCGAACGCGGCGATGCGGATGCTGTCGGGGTTCCTGATCTTCTTCCTGGCGTTCCTGCTGCGGGAGCACCCGCTGGCGGGGCAGAGCGCGGCGGTGTCGCTGGGCATCGTGGGCGTGTCGGCGGGCGTGGGCAACGCGTGCGGGACGGCGGCGGGGGCGTGGCTGCGGGCCCGCGCCCCGGAGGTGATCATCGCGGCGGTGCTGTCGATGACGCTGGGCGTCGCGGTCCTGGCGGCGGTGTTCTTCAGCGGGCCGCTGGTGGCGGTGCTGGGCGCGACGGCGGGGTTCTGCCAGGCGCTGGCGAAGCTGTCGCTGGACGCGATGATCCAGCGGGACGTGCCGGAGGCGGTGCGGACCTCCGCGTTCGCCCGTTCGGAGACGCTGCTGCAGATGGCGTGGGTGCTGGGCGGGGCGATCGGCATCGTCCTGCCGCTGAACGGGGTCCTCGGGATGTCCGTCGCGGCGGCCATCGTCGCCCTGGGCACGACGATGGCCCTGCGCGGCCTCATCGCGGCCCCCCGGGGCCCCCACCCGTCCTCCCCACGGCCCCGCGTGGCCTGACGCGGGGGCCGTCCGGGCGTACTCCCCGCGACCCTGGACGGCCTGACGCGGGGGCCGTCCGGGCGCCCGTCTGACACGCCCGGGGGCGCCGCGCCGGGGGTCGGAGGACCCCGTGCGGCGGGGGAGGGGGGTGGCCCGATAGCCTTCGGCTCATGACCGCACCGCTTTTCTCGGGTAGGGGCCGCCGCAGCGTCGCGGCCCTCGGAGCCGTGTCCGCCGGCCTCCTCCTCCTCTCCGCCTGTGACAAGCCGACGCCGCTGGCGACCGTGACGGTCGGCACCTCGTCGGTGTCCGCCGAAGCCGCCTGCCAGGGCAACGGCAAGGAGCTCACCATGGACAAGGTCCAGGAGTGCTTCACGAACCACACCGACGCCAAGACGATCGAGTACGCGCGTGGCGACACGCTCCGCCTCGGTGTCGAGCCGGAGGTCGTGGAGGACGGCAGCAAGTGGCAGGCGGTCCTGGACGGGCAGCCCATCACCGAGCCCTCCTCGAACACCTACCGCAGCTTCCCGGGCGCCGACCTGTTCGCCACCGGCGGCCAGGGCGAGGCCCCGTCCTCGAAGAAGCTCTCCTTCGTCCAGGTCTCCGAAGGCGGCAAGCCCCAGGCCGTCTGGAACTTCACCGTCAAGCTCAAGTAACCCGGCGGCGGCAACGGTGCGCGCGCTCATCGTGACCGCGGTGGCGGCGGAGGCAGACTCCGTCGCCGCCGGTCTCACGCCTCCTCATCAGGACCCGGTGACCCCGGAGCCGCGCACCCTGCCCGGCGGGTACCGGATCTCGCGCCGCGACCTGCCCGGTCTCGCCGCCGACGTGCTCGTCGGCGGGGTCGGACCGGCCGCCGCCGCGGCCGCCACGGCCACCGCGCTCGCGCTGGCCGACTACTCCCTCGTCATCTCCGCCGGCATCGGCGGCGGGTTCGCCCCCGCCGCCCCGCCCGGCTCGCTCGTCGTCGCCGACGCCCTCGTCGCCGCCGACCTGGGGGCGGAGGGACCCGACGGGTTCCTGTCCGTCGACGCGCTCGGCTTCGGCCGCAGCGTGCACCTGCCCCCCGCCGAGCTCGCCGCCCGCGCCGCCGAGGCGACCGGCGGCCTGCTGGCACCCGTACTCACCGTCTCGACCGTCACCGGCACCGCCGCCCGCGCCGCCGAGCTCGCCGCCCGGCACCCCCTCGCCGGGGCCGAGGCCATGGAGGGCTTCGGGGTGGCGGAGGCCGCCGCCGCCCACGGGCTGCCCGTACTGGAGATCCGCGCCGTGTCCAACGCCGTCGGCCCGCGCGACCGCGACGCCTGGCGGATCGGGGACGCGCTGGCCGCGCTGGCCGGCGGATTCCGCGTCCTGGGACCCGTACTCGTCCACTGGGGAGGACAGCATGAGCAGCAGCGACAGCACCACGGGTGAGCCGGAGCCGCTCCGCATCGCCTATTCGCCGTGTCCCAACGACACCTTCGTCTTCGACGCGTGGGCGCACGGCCGGATCCCCGGCGCGCCCGCCCTCGACGTCACCTTCGCCGACATCGACCTCACCAACGGCATGGCGGAGCGCGGCGAACTCGACGTCCTGAAGGTGTCGTACGCCGTACTGCCCTGGGTGCTGGAGGAGTACGCGCTGCTCCCCTGCGGCGGCGCGCTCGGCCGGGGCTGCGGACCGCTGGTGCTCACGCGCGAGCCCGGGCTCGACCTCACCGGCAAGACCGTCGCGGTGCCCAGCGAACGCTCCACCGCCTACCTGCTGTTCCGGCTCTGGGCGGCGGACGTGCTGCCCGGCGGCGTCGGCGAGGTCGTCGTGCTGCCGTTCCACGAGATCATGCCGGCGGTGCGCGACGGCCGCGTCGACGCCGGACTCGTCATCCACGAGGCCCGGTTCACCTACCAGGACTACGGGCTGCACTGCCTGGCCGACATGGGAGAGCACTGGGAGGCCACCACCGGCCTGCCGATCCCGCTCGGCGCGATCATCGCCAGGCGCTCGCTCGGCGCCGAGACCCTGCGCGCGCTGGCCGAGTCGGCCCGGACGTCGGTGCGGATGGCCTGGGACGACCCCGAGGCCTCGCGCCCGTACGTCCGCGAGCACGCGCAGGAGCTGGACCCGGCCGTCGCCGACCAGCACATCGGGCTCTACGTCAACGAGTTCACCGCCGGCCTCGGTGACGCCGGCTACGCGGCCGTCCGCGGGCTGCTGACCCGCGCCGCCGCCGAGGGACTGGTTCCGGCCATCGCGCCGGACGCGCTGGCCTTCCCGTAGGCCGCGGGGACGCGCGTACGACGGTGCCCCGCCCCTCCGGAGAGGGACGGGGCACCGTCGTACGGGGGTGCGCGCCGCTCAGACGTCGAGCTGGTCGGCGACCGCGCGCAGCATGCCGGCGATCTTCCCGCCGTGCGCCTTGTCGGGGTAACGGCCCCGCTCCAGCTGCTGCGTGACGTTCTCCAGCAGGGTCGTGAGGTCCTGCACGATCGAGGCGAGCTCGTCCGGCTTGCGGCGCTGCGCGGCCGCGACGGACGGCGCCGGGTCCAGGACCGTCACCGAAAGCGCCTGGTCACCACGCTGGCCGGCGACCACACCGAATTCGACGCGCTGACCGGGCTTGAGCGCGTCCACCCCGTCGGGGAGCACCGACGAGTGGACGAAGACGTCGCCGCCGTCGTCGCGGGAGAGGAAGCCGAAGCCCTTCTCGCTGTTGAACCACTTGACCTTGCCGGTAGGCACGTCCGTCCTCTGTCCTTGTGCTCGTCGGGTCCGGTTCGCCGCCCTGGCGGCTCCGGATAGCAGCACAGCGGGTCACCGACCCGCCACACCTCCAGGCTAATGGTCCTCAGGCGCGTGACAAGTCGTTACCCGGTCCTTCGCGGTCGACCGCTTCGGCCAGGGAACTACCCTGGTGGGGTGACTGTTACTCCTCAGACCGACGAAGCACGGCCCGGCGACGCGCTGGTCCGGGCCGGCGGCGTGGTGTTCATCGTCGGCGCCGTGGCGACCCTGGCGACGATGGCCCCGCTGTTCCTCGACATCGACCCGTTCCCCTCGTACGCGTGGGCCGTGTGCATGCTCATGGGCGTCGGCTTCGCCGTCTCGGCGGCGGGCGTGCTGCGCTCCGCCTCGGCGCAGCGCAGGGCCGCCAAGGCGTCGCAGGGTTCCTAGGCCCTGCCCTGCCGTCAGACCTCGCGCGTACGGACGTACTCCGCGAGCCACGCCGGCAGCGCCGTGAGGTCCGGCAGCACCACGTCCGCGCCCGCCGCCAGCAGCTCCGGCTCCGGGCACGGCCCCGTCGGGACGGTCACCGACACCGCGCCGGCGGCCCGGGCCCCGCGTACGTCGCCCACGTGGTCGCCGACGTAGACCTGCGCCCCGTACTCGCGCAGCGCGCCCGCCTTGGCCTCCGCCCACAGCCAGCCGATGACGGCGTCCGGCTCGATGCCGAGGTGCTTGAGGTGCAGGCGGGCGTTGGGCTCGTGCTTGGCCGTGACCACGATCGCGCGGCCGCCGAGCGCCTGGACCGCCTCGATCGCCTCTCGGGCGCCGGGCATCGCGGGCGTCGGGTCGATGGCGTACGCCGGGTACATCGCCCGGTAGCGGTCCGCCATCGCCGGGATCTCCGCCTCCGGGAACCAGTACGCGAGCTCCTCGTCCAGCGGCGGACCGAGCCGTGTGATCGCCTGCTCGGCGTCGATGAACGTACCGGTCTCGGCCGACAGGGCCTCGTAGGCGGCCTTGATGCCCGGCCGCGAGTCGATGAGGGTCATGTCGAGGTCGAAGCCGACCGTCAGCGGCGCGGCGGTGGTCTCGGCGGTGGTCTCGGGGCTCAGGGTCATACCGGCCATTGTGCCCAGCCGGGCCCGCGGACCGGGAACGTGGATCGAGCCCCGCCTTACCGGAAGGTGAAATCCGCTGCCGCGCGGGCCCCGGAGGAGTCAGCGGCGGCGGGCCCGCCAGACCAGGTAGAGGGCCGAGGCCACACCGGCCCCGCGGGCCAGCCACGGCCACATGCCCGGGAGGACCTCCGAGAGGCCGCCGTCGGGCAGCGGCTCGCCCCAGCGCCCGTTCTGGCGGCCCCACAGCCACACCACCGCGCCCGCGAACACCGCGCCCGGCAGGCCGAAGACGGCCACCTTCCGCTCCGTCGGCCCCAGCACCCGCGACGCGTACACCGCCAGCCAGCCCAGCCCGAGCAGCAGCCAGTACCCGCTCACCGCGCCCGCCACGAGGATCGCCGCCGCGAGCAGGAGGAACGCGTTCGCCTTCGGCCGCACGGCGGCGACGGCCACGGCGGCCCCGGCGGCTCCGGCGGCCCCCGCCGCCGCGCCCGGCTTCTTGCCCCCGCCCAGCCCCGCGCCCAGCCGCTTCCGCGCGAAGCGGGCCAGCCGCCGCCCCCGGGACGCCGCCGGCGCGGGCTCCGGCTCCGCGGCCGCCGCCGGCTCGTCCTCCTCCGGCTCCTTGAACAGGTCCGGGAGCTCGATGCCCCCCGCGAAGCCCTCCACCTGCGGCCCGCCCGCGCCGAACGGCCCCGGGGTGACGCGCCACCAGTCCGGCCCGGCCCCGCCCGACGGCCCGAGTTCGTCGAGCCCCGCCAGGTGCGGCGGCACGTTCACCGCCGCGCGGGCCCCCGGCGCCCGCTGGGCGGGAACCCCCGGCGCGGTGTCCGCGGCGGCCGGGTCCGACAGCGCGCCCAGCGTGTCCAGCACCTCCTCGGGCGTGCCGATGCGCTCCAGGATCTTCCGTACCGACGCCTGGGTCTCCGGTTCGTACTTGGCGCGCCGACGGTCGATCTCGTCCCGCAGCCCCGCCACCAGCCGCATCCGGTCACCGGCAGGCAGCTGCCGCCGCTGCGCCAAGTCCCCTACGCGGCTCAGATATTCGTAGACCAGCTGGTCGCTCTCGATCCCCATGCCCAGGCTCCTCCCGTACCGCCTGCCGGAAAGGTAGCGCGTGCGGGCGTGGAGCTGCCCCGGGCGCAGCGGATACCGTTGGCCGGATGGGGACCGGCCGACTGACCGGCCGACGCGACCAGGAGGCGACTGTGCCTGAGCCAAGCACCGGGCCGAGCACCGGCACCACGGGAAGCGCCGCCCCGCGCTCCCTCGCCGAGGCACTGCGCGCCCGCGACGACGACTCGCTCGCCGCGCTGCTGCGCGCACGCCCGGACCTGCTGAACCCGGTGCCCGGCGACATCACCCAGCTCGCCACCCGCGCCGGCACCCGCGCCTCGGTGGTGCGGGCCCTGGACCGGCTCGACCGGTTCGCGCTCCAGAGCGCCGAGGCCCTCGCCGTCGCCCCGGACCCCTGCCCGTACCCGGTGCTGGAGTCGCTGCTGGCCGGCGAGCACGGCACCACCGGCGGCGCCGACAACGGCTCCCGCGCCGCGCTGCCGCGCGCCCTGGGCACCCTGCGCGAGCAGGCCCTCGTATGGGGCGACGACGAGCGGCTGCGGCTGGTGCGCACCGCCCGCGAGCTCCTCGCGCCGTCCGCCACGCGGCCCTCCCCGACCGGGCTCGGCCCGACCGTCGCCGAGGCCACCGCCGGGATGTCGCCGACCCGGATCCAGGAGATCGTGGCGGCCGCCGGGCTGCCCGGCACCCACGACCCGGTGTCCGCCGTGGCCGCGCTGACCGGCCTGTTCACCGACCCGGAGCGGATGGCGGCGCTGCTCGACGAGGCGCCGGCGGAGGCCCACCAGGTGCTCGGCCGGCTCGTGTGGGGCCCGCCCTACGGGGAGGTGACGCCCCAGCCGACCCCGCCGGTGCGCTGGCTGCGCGACCGGGGGCTGCTGCTCCCCGCCACGGCGCGGACCGTCGTACTGCCCCGCGAGGTGGCGCTGCACCTGCGCGGCGGGCTCGCGCACCGCGTCCCGGAGCCGGTGGCGCCGGCGGTGCCCGCGCACCGCGAGCACCGTCCACACCTTGTGGACGCGAACGCGGCCGGGCAGGCGCTGGCCGCGCTCGCCACCGTCGAGGAACTGGTGAAGTCCTGGGAGCACACGGGCCCGGCGGTGCTGCGGGCCGGCGGACTCTCCGTACGGGACCTCAAGCGGACCGCCGCCACCCTGGACGCCACCGAGGGCACGGCCGCGTTCTGGATCGAACTCGCCTACGCGGCGGGCCTGCTGGCCGGCGACGGCGAGGCCGACGAGCGGTACGCGCCCACCCCCGCCTTCGACGACTGGTGCGAACTCCCGCCCGCCGAGCGGTGGTCGGTGCTCGCCGCGGCCTGGCTGCCCGCCACCCGCACCGCGGGCCTGGTCGGCGAGCAGGACGCCAAGGCCCGTACGCTGTCGGTGCTGGGCCCGGACCTGGACCGCTCCGCCGCGCCCGAGGTGCGCCGCCGCGTCCTCGACCTCCTCGCCGAACTCCCCGAGGGCGGCTCCGCCGACCCGGCGGCCCTCCTCGCACGGCTCGCCTGGGAACGCCCGGTGCGCGGTACGAGCGACCTGCGGGCCCGCCTCGCGCACTGGGCGCTGACCGAGGCCGAGGTCCTCGGCGTCACCGGCCGGGGAGCGCTCTCCGCGCCCGGGCGGGCCCTGCTGGAGGGCCGCGACCCGGCGGCGCCGCTCGCGCCGCTGCTCCCCGAACCGGTGGACCACGTCCTGTTGCAGGCCGACCTGACGGCGGTGGCGCCGGGGCCGCTGCGCCGGCCGCTCGGCGACACCCTGGCGGTGCTCGCGGACGTCGAGTCCAAGGGCGGGGCGACGGTGTACCGCTTCACGCCCGGGTCGGTACGCCGGGCCCTGGACGCCGGGCACACCGCCTCCGACCTGCACGCCTTCCTCGCCGAGCACAGCCGCACCCCGGTGCCGCAGCCGCTGACGTACCTGATCGACGACGTCTCGCGGCGGCACGGGCACCTGCGGGTGGGCGCCGCCTCCTCGTACGTGCGCTGCGACGACGACGGCATGCTGAACGAGATCCTGGCCGACAAGCGCTCCGCGGGGCTCGGGCTGCGCCGCCTCGCCCCGACGGTGCTGGCCGCGCAGGCCGAACCCACCACCCTGCTCGACGGGTTGCGGGCGATGGGGTACGCGCCGGCCGCGGAGTCCCGTACCGGCGACGTCCTGGTGGCCCGGGCGGACGCCCGCCGGACCGCGCCGCGCTCGGCGCCCGAACCGGTGCCGGACGGCCCGCCGGTGGCCGACGCGACCCTGCTGGGCGCGGCCGTACGGGCCATCCGCGCGGGCGACCGGGCGGCGACGGCGGTGCGCAAGGAGCCGGCCGAGCCCTCGGCGCCGGCCCCGGCGGCGGGCGAACTCCCGCGCACCAGCGCGGCGGAGACCCTGGCGACGGTGCAGGCGGCCGCGCTGACCGGGTCGGCGGTGTGGATCGGGTACGTCAACGCGGACGGGGCGGCGAGCCAGCGGGTCATCGCGCCGGTACGGGTGGAGGGCGGCTTCGTCACCGGGTACGACCACACGGCGGACGAGGTGCGGACGTACGCGCTGCACCGCATCACGGGCGTGGCCGAGCTGGCGGAGGACCAGGTCTGAGCGGCCGTAATCCGCTGGCCGGCGCGGCGCCCCGCCGGGCACCCTGAACGGCATGCCCGAAACCCCGGACCCCGCGCCCGTACCCGTACCCGTACCGAACCGTGCCGTCCGGGCCGCCCACACCGCCCGGACGGTCACCGTCTACCAGGCGTACGCCCCGCACCTGGGGCTGCCGGCGGCGCGGGACGGCCGCTTCCCGCCCGCCTGGAAGCGGGAGCGGATGACATGGGTCAAGCCGTCGTTCCTGTGGATGATGTACCGCTGCGGCTGGGCCACCAAGGCCGACCAGGAGACGGTGCTGGCGGTCGAGATCACCCGCGAGGGCTTCGACCACGCGCTGCGCCGGGCCTGCCTGTCGCACTACGAGCCCGGCACCCACGCCGACCGGGCCTCCTGGCAGCGGGCCCTGCGCGGGGCGCCGGCGCGCGTGCAGTGGGACCCCGAGCGCGACCTGCACCTGAACCCGCTGCCCTACCGCTCGCTCCAGCTGGGACTGTCGGGTCCGGCCTCGCGCGCCTACGCCGACGAGTGGACGCTCTCCATCCGCGACGTGACCCCGCTGGCCCGGGAGATCCACGGCCTGCTGCGGGCCGGGAACACGGACGCGGCGCGCGCCCTGCTGCCCGGGGAAACCCCGTACCCGTCGCCGCCCCTGCCGCACCTGGGCGCGTAACCACCGGGAGCCCGTCACCGCAGGGCGGCCCGGCCTGGCCCGGGGCAGAATCTCCCCGCCCGCGGAGCGATACGGCAGACTGGAGGTTTGGCCGCCCGCGTCCGGGCGGTCACCCCACGCCGAAAGGGACGTGTGTGAACGGGCCCCTCATCGTCCAGAGCGACAAAACCCTCCTGCTGGAGGTCGACCACGAGCTCGCCGGAGCCGCGCGGCGCGCCATCGCGCCCTTCGCCGAGCTGGAGCGGGCGCCCGAGCACATCCACACCTACCGGATCACCCCGCTCGGTCTGTGGAACGCCCGGGCGGCCGGGCACGACGCCGAGCAGGTCGTCGACGCGCTCGTCGAGTTCTCCCGCTACCCCGTCCCGCACGCGCTGCTCGTCGACGTCGCCGAGACCATGGCCCGCTACGGCCGGCTCACCCTCTCCAAGCACCCCGTGCACGGGCTGGTCCTGACCAGCACCGACCGGCCGGTGCTGGAGGAGATCCTGCGGTCGAAGAAGGTCGCCCCGCTGGTCGGGGCCCGGCTCGACCCCGACACCGTCGCCGTGCACCCCTCCGAGCGGGGACAGATCAAGCAGACCCTGCTCAAGCTGGGCTGGCCGGCCGAGGACCTCGCCGGGTACGTGGACGGCGAGGCGCACCCCATCGAGCTCGTCGAGGACGGCTGGGCGCTGCGCCCGTACCAGCAGCAGGCCGTCGAGGGCTTCTGGCACGGCGGTTCGGGCGTGGTCGTCCTGCCCTGCGGCGCCGGCAAGACGCTGGTCGGCGCCGGCGCGATGGCGAAGGCCAAGGCGACGACGCTGATCCTGGTCACGAACACCGTCTCGGCCCGCCAGTGGAAGCACGAGCTGGTCAAGCGGACCTCGCTGACGGAGGAGGAGATCGGCGAGTACTCCGGCACCCGCAAGGAGATCCGGCCCGTCACGATCGCCACGTACCAGGTCCTGACGACGAAGCGGAAGGGCGTCTACCCGCACCTGGAGCTCTTCGACTCCCGGGACTGGGGCCTGATCCTCTACGACGAGGTGCACCTGCTGCCCGCGCCGGTGTTCAAGTTCACCGCCGACCTCCAGGCGCGCCGGCGGCTCGGCCTGACGGCGACGCTGGTCCGCGAGGACGGCCGCGAGTCGGACGTGTTCTCCCTCATCGGCCCGAAGCGGTTCGACGCTCCGTGGAAGGAGATCGAGGCGCAGGGCTACATCGCCCCCGCCGACTGCGTCGAGGTCCGCGTGAACCTCACGGAGAGCGAGCGACTGGCGTACGCGACCGCCGAGACGGAGGAGAAGTACCGGTTCTGCGCGACCACCGCCACCAAGCGGAAGGTCACCGAGGCGCTGGTGCGCAAGCACCAGGGCGAGCAGACCCTGGTCATCGGGCAGTACATCGACCAGCTCGACGAGCTCGGCGAGCACCTGGACGCGCCGGTCATCAAGGGCGAGACCTCCAACGCACAGCGGGAGAAGCTCTTCAACGCCTTCCGCGAGGGCGAGATCAGCGTGCTGGTCGTCTCGAAGGTCGCGAACTTCTCGATCGACCTGCCGGAGGCCACCGTCGCCATCCAGGTGTCGGGCACCTTCGGCTCGCGCCAGGAGGAGGCGCAGCGCCTCGGCCGCGTCCTGCGCCCGAAGGCCGACGGCCACGAGGCGCGGTTCTACTCGGTGGTCGCGCGCGACACCATCGACCAGGACTTCGCCGCGCACCGGCAGCGCTTCCTGGCCGAACAGGGCTACGCCTACCGGATCATGGACTCCGACGAGCTGCTGGCCGACGGCTGACCGGCGCCGGGGCCCGGGCGGCCGGCCCGGAACGGCCGGGCCGCACGGGCCGCCTGGGCCGCCTGGGCCGCCCGGGTCAGGACCGCGAGGAGCGGTACGGACCAGACCCAAAGGTGCGACCAGGGCCAGGCCGGCGGCAGGGCCCGGCCGGTCGCGGGCAGGTGGGCGGCCCAGAACTCGGCGGAGGCCTGCGGGAGCACGAGCAGGCCCAGCAGGGCGGTGCCGGTGAGGGCGGCGAGCGCCGTCAGCCCGGCCCGGGCCCGGCCGGTGAGCAGCAGGTACGGGACGAGGAGCGCCGGGGTCAGGGTGATCCCGGCGGCGGTGCCCAGAGCGAACCCCTTGCCGAGGGCGGAGCGGGGCCGGCCCAGGTCCCAGACGGCGAGGCAGGCCAGCGCCAGGTTGATCTGACCGGTCAGCGGGGTCTGGAACAGGGGCTCCAGCCACAGTCCGGCGGTGGTGGCGGCCAGGACGGGTCCCGGCCGGGCCCGCAGCCCCGCGAGGCGGCAGGACAGCAGGACGAGCAGCGCGAGCAGGCCGGCGCTGCCGAGGACGATGACGGCCTTGAGCACGGCCGCCGGCAGCCAGGCGGCCGGGGTGAACAGGATCGCCGCGAACGGCGGGTACGCGGTCGGCGGGTGCCACTCGGCGGCGCGCAGTCCGCGGACGAGGGCGTCGGCCACCGGAATGCGCAGGGCGACGCAGAGCACGCCCAGCAGGAGCAGCGGGCCGGTGACCAGCCGGCCGGAGAACAGCCCCGACGACAGCCCGGAGGGGGCGCCGGAACGCGCGCCGGGCAGGGCGCCGAAAGGGGGCGCCGGCGAGCGGTCGGGGGTGGGTCTGCGGGTCACGCGCGTGACCCTAGTGGATCACTGGCGGCGTACCGCCGGGTTCAGGCCACGGCTCGGCGCCGGCCCCTCGGAGCGGGGCGCGCGCGGGTGTCGCCGTACCGGCGGGCGGACCCCCGGATGGCCGAACCAGCAGGTCAGCGGCGTATGACTCCGGCTTCCTCGGCGTATTCGCCCATGACGACGACGCTGACTGCGGTGGCCACGAAGACCTTCGCGGCATGCAGCAGGCCACCGACGCGGTGCCGGGGCCGGTAGTCGGGTGAAGTGGCGGTGGCGCCGCTCGGGCGGCCGCCCCGGATCGGGGTGAAGGTTGCGGTGCTCATACATCCATGGTGCGTTTCCGCGCCGGATTTCACATCGCTCCGGGGGCTGAACCCGGGGCCGCGCGGTGTCCTCCTCACGGCCTATGACGTCCCCTAGTGGCTCTGCCGCAGGTCTGACACTCCCGGGTATGACCCGTACGGCGCTCTACCCCGCAGGTATTCGCCCGGGGAAGGAGCGGGCGGTAAAACCGTTCGCGCGGACCGGCCGCCCTGACTAGAATCTCCGCTCTTGCCGCCTCCCACCGCTCGCCGGGGAGTGCCGCCCGCCGGACGGAAACCGGCGGGCATCCGCCACGCAGACCAGCAGCTGGAGGCAGTCCCGTGCCCGCGCACGCCCCCGAGTCCGACACCACCACCGCCACCGGCACCGCTCCGTCCCCGGCCCCGGCCCCGGGCCTCCTCGACGCACCGGGCCCGCTGGCCCGCGAACGGTCGCACCTCACCGCCTCCCGCGCCGCGCTCCGCGCCATGCGCGAGGACGTCGAGGCGCTCGACATCCGCGACGTCACCGCGAACTGGGTCAACGCGATCGTCCTCCAGGCCCAGATCGACGACCGCATCAAGGCGCTGGCCGACCTGGCGCACACCCCGCTCTTCTTCGGCCGCCTGAACTACCTGCACGCCCCGGGCGCGGAACTGGCCGAGGGCGCCGAGGGCGAGCAGTTCTACATCGGCCGGCGCCACGTCCACGACGCCGACGGCGACCCGATGGTGATCGACTGGCGCGCGCCGGTCTCCCAGCCGTTCTACCGGGCCTCCAAGAACGACCCGCAGGACATCGCGCTGCGCCGCCGCTTCGGTTACACCGGCGGCGAGCTGACCGCGTACGAGGACGAGCACCTGTCCGACCCGGCCGAGGCCGCCGCCGTCAGCAAGCTGCTCCAGCAGGAGATCGAGCGCCCGCGCGTCGGCCCCATGCGGGACATCGTCGCGACGATCCAGCCCGAGCAGGACGAGATCGTCCGCTCCGGGCTGTCCGGCTCCGTCTGCGTCCAGGGCGGCCCCGGTACCGGCAAGACGGCGGTCGGCCTGCACCGCGTCGCGTACCTGCTGTACGCGCACCGCGACCGGCTCGCCCGCACCGGCACGCTCGTCATCGGGCCGAACCGTTCCTTCCTGCACTACATCGAGCAGGTGCTGCCGGCGCTGGGCGAGCTGGAGGTCAAGCAGGCCACCGTCGACGACCTCGTCGCCCGTGAGGGCCTGGAGGTACGCGGCGCCGACCGGGCCGAAACCGCCGTCATCAAGGGCGACGCCCGGATGGCGCAGGTGCTGCGGCGCGCGGTCCGCTCGCACGTCAGCCTGCCCGTCGAGCCGTTGATGGTGGTGCGCGGGTCGCGGCGGTGGCGGGTGCCGGCGTACGAGCTGGAGCAGATCGTCACGGAACTCCTCGACCGGGACATCCGCTACGGCGCCGCCCGCGACGCGCTGCCGCAGCGCATCGCGCACGCGGTGCTGGTGCGGATGGAGCAGGCGGGCGAGGCCCCGGACGACCGGGTCCAGGACGCGGTGGCGCGCAGCGCGGCCGTGAAGGCGGTGGTCAAGGCGGTGTGGCCGCTGGTGGAGCCGGCGAAGCTGGTGCTGCGGCTGCTGTCGGACCCGGAGTTCCTCGCGGAGCACGCGGACGGCGTCCTCTCGGAGGAGGAGCGGGGGCTCCTCCTGTGGCCCAAGCCATTCCGGAGCGTGAAGTCGGCGAAGTGGTCGGCGGCGGACCTGGTGCTGATCGACGAGGCGGCGGACCTGGTGGAGCGCACGCATTCGCTCGGCCACGTCGTGCTCGACGAGGCGCAGGACCTCTCGCCGATGCAGTACCGGGCGGTGGGGCGGCGCTGCACGACGGGCTCGGCGACGGTGCTGGGCGACCTCGCGCAGGGCACCACCCCGTGGGCCACCCGCAGCTGGGCCGAGGCCCTGACCCACCTGGGCAAGCCGGAGGCGGTGCTGGAGGAGCTGACGGCGGGCTTCCGCGTGCCGCGCGAGGTGATCGCGTACGCGTCGCGGCTGCTGCCGGCGATCTCCCCGGGGCTCGCCCCGGTCTCCTCCGTCCGCGAGACCCCGGGCTCGCTGATCGTCTCGCCGACCTCGGACCTGACGGCCTCGGTGATCGAGGCGTGCCGCGGCTCGCTCGGCCACGAGGGCTCGATCGGCCTGATCGCGGCGGACGCGCGGATCCCGGAGCTCGGGGAGGCGCTGGTGGCGGCGGGCCTGCCGTACCTGTCGCCGGGCGAGGAGACCACGGCGCAGTCGCGCCTGACGCTGGTCCCGGCCTCGCTGGCGAAGGGCCTGGAGTACGACTACGTCGTGCTGGACGAGCCCGCGGCCATCGTCTCGGGCGAACCGGACGAACGCACCGGTCTGCGCCGCCTCTACGTCTGCCTCACCCGGGCCGTCTCCGGCCTGACGGCCCTGCACGCGGCCCCGCTGCCGGCGGCCCTGGCCTGAGGGCCGCCGCCGCGGCGTGACGTGGCGTGGCGTGACTGACGGCGCGCCGTCGCGCCGTCAGTCGAGACAGAACTCGTTGCCCTCGACGTCCTGCATCAGGATGCAGGACTCGTTCTCCTCGTCGGCGAGCAGCGTGCGCACGTGCACGGCGCCGAGCGCGACCAGGCGTGCGCGTTCGGCGTCGAGCGTGGCCAGGCGCTCCTCGCCCACGAGGCCGGTGCCGGCCCGGACGTCGAGGTGCATCCGGTTCTTGGCGACCTTGCCCTCGGGGACGCGCTGGAAGTACATGCGCGGCCCCTCACCCGCCGGATCCATGCAGACGAACCACGCGTCCCGCCGCTCCGGCGGCAACGAGCCGTTGTAGTCGTCCCACGTGGCGAAGCCCTCCGGGGGCGGCGGCACGACGTACCCGAGCACCTCGCACCAGAAACGGGCGACGCGCTCGGGTTCCGCGCAGTCGAAGGTCACCTGGAACTTCTTGATCATTGACATCGGCGCACCATAACAGGGGGCCTGGCGCCCATCTACCGCTGAAACCGCGCGCGTTGGCGGGCACCCCGCGGGGCTGGCCCCCTCCCCGCCCGTCCCCGTTCCCCGGGCTCCGCCCGGACCCGCGCCTCAAACGCCGGCGAGGCTGAAACACCCGTCCCGTCCGGCGTCTGAGGCGCGGGCGGCGGGTCTAGGAGAGGGCCTCGCGCCAGGTGGCGACCGCCGTCGCGGAGACCGGGCCGGCCCACCCGGAGGGACGGGCCGCGCCGCCGATGTGGAACGCGTCGATGCCCGCCGCCCGCAGCTCGGGAAGGTGCGCCAGCGTCAGCCCTCCCCCGACCAGGATCCGAGGCCCGTACCCCGGCTCCCCGCGCCGCGCCGCCTCCGCGACCAGCACCGGCAGGCCGTCGGACACCCCCGCCGCCGCCCCGGCCGTCAGGTACGTGTCCAGCCCCGGCAGCTCCGCCAGCGCCTTGCGCAGCCCGTCCCGGTCGGCGGCCCGGTCGATCGCCCGGTGGAAGGTCCACCGGCAGCCGCCCAGCTCCGCGACGACCGCCCCGACCGCCGCCAGGTCGGGCGTGCCGTCGGGGTTCAGGAACCCGAGGACGAACTCCCGCGCGCCCTCCGCCCGCAGTGCCCGCGCCTCCTCGACGAGCGGGGCCACCGCCCCCGCCGCGAACCCGTCCGCCCCCCGGAGCATCACGCGCAGCGGGATGTCCACGGCCGCCCTGATCGCCGCGAAGGTCTCGCGCGCCGGGGTGAGCCCGTCGGCGGCCATGTCGGTGACCAGTTCAAGGCGGTCCGCCCCGCCGGCCTGGGCCGCGACCGCGTCCTCCACGTCGAGGGCGATCACCTCCAGGAGCGCACGGTTGCTCATTCGATCCCATCCTTAGGAAGACTGCTCGTACGAAATAGGTCTAGTCCAATATCAGGGTACGGGTCCACGGCCGCACACCACCAGCACAATGACCCCATGGACACCGACTCGCCCGACGCGCCCCGCCACGACACCGCGCCGCTCCTCGCCCGCTGGCACGCCACCGCCGCCGCCGCGGGCGCCGACCGGGACCCCGCGCCCTACGCCGACCGGCTCCTCGCCGCCTGGGCCGAGCCCCAGCGGCGCTACCACACCACCGCGCACCTGGCCGATGTGCTCGCGCGGATCGACGTACTCGCCGGCCACGCCGAGGACCCCGCCGCCGTCGAGCTCGCCGCCTGGTTCCACGACGCCGTCTACCGCCCCGACCGCTCCGAGAACGAGGAGCGCAGCGCCGCCCTCGCCGAGCGCGCCCTGCCCGAACTCGGCATCGGCCCCGCCCGTACCGCCGAGGTCGCGCGGCTGGTCCGGCTCACCGTCAGCCACGACCCCGCCCCCGGCGACACCAACGGGGAGGTCCTCTGCGACGCCGACCTCGCCGTGCTCGCCGGCGACCCGGCCGCCTACGCCGGCTACGCCGCCGCCGTCCGCGCCGAGTACGCGTTCGTGCCCGAGGACGCCTTCCGCGCCGGCCGCGCGGCCGTGCTGCGCCAGCTGCTGGAGCTGCCCCGGCTGTACCGCACCCCGTACGGCGCGGAGCACTGGGAGGGCCCGGCGCGCCACAACCTCGCCACCGAGCTCGCGCTGCTCGCGTAGCGGCGCCGACCGCGCGGGCGCAACACTCCTGACACATTCGTCCGGGAATGCGATCACCTTCGGCGGGGTTGGTGAAGGACATGCCCTCAGCCGCCGAAGCACGTTCCCGCGCCCGCGTCCGCACCCGTATGCCCGTCGCCGTCTACGTCCTCGGCCTGTCGGTGTTCGCCCTCGGCACCAGCGAGTTCATGCTCTCCGGGCTGCTGCCGCCCATCGCCGAGGACATGGGCGTCACCATTCCGCAGGCGGGCCTGCTGATATCCGCCTTCGCCATCGGCATGGTCATCGGTGCCCCGCTGCTGGCCGTGGCCACCCTGAGGCTCCCGCGCCGCACCACCCTCGTCTCCCTCATCAGCCTCTTCGGCCTCGGGCAGATCGCGGGCGCGCTGGCCCCCTCGTACGAGCTGCTCTTCGCCTCCCGCGTGGTCTCCGCGCTCGCCTGCGCCGGTTTCTGGGCGGTCGGCGCGGCCGTCGCGATCGCCATGGTCCCCGTCGACGCCCGGGCCCGCGCGATGGCCGTCATGATCGGCGGGCTGTCCATCGCCAACGTCCTCGGCGTCCCCGCCGGCGCCTTCCTCGGCGAGCACCTCGGCTGGCGCTCCGCGTTCTGGTCGGTCGGCGCGGCCTCCGCGGTCGCCCTCGTCGGCATCCTGACGCTGATCCCGAGGATCCCGCTCCCCGCCGAGAAGCCGTCGCTGGGACGGGAGCTGCGCATTTACCGCGACCGGCAGGTCTGGCTGGCCATCGGCATCACCGCGCTGGCCGCCGGCGGCGTGTTCTGCGCCTTCAGCTACCTCTCGCCGCTGCTCACGGACGTGGCCGGGCTGGAGTCCGGCTGGGTGCCGTGGATCCTCGGCCTCTTCGGGATCGGCGCGCTGGCCGGCACCACCGTCGGCGGCCGGGTCGCGGACGCGCACCTGTTCGGCGTCATGCTGTGGGGCATCACGGCGTCGACGGTGTTCCTGGCCGCGCTGGCCCTGCTGGCGTCGGCCGCGGCCGCGGCGATCGGGCTCTCGTTCCTGATCGGCTTCTCGGCGTTCTTCACGGCGCCCGCGCTCAACGCCCGCATGTTCAACGTGGCGGGCGCCGCCCCGACCCTGGCCGGCGCCACCACCACGGCGGCCTTCAACCTGGGCAACACCGGCGGCCCCTGGCTCGGCGGCGCCGTCATCGACGCGGGCCGCGGCTTCGCCGCCACCGCCTGGGCGGGCGCGGCCATGACGGTCACCGCCATCGCCCTCGCGGCCCTCGCCCTGCGCCTGGACCGCCGTACGCCGCAGGGCCCGGCCCGCGTGGTCGCCTCGGGCGGCGCCGCCGTCACCCCGGCCGCAGCGCCCGCCCGCGCCTGACGGCGGGCCCGGTCGCCGCCCCCGACCCGGCTTCCTACGATGGGAAGGTCCGCCCGGGGATCCGGGAACCGCTCGGGGACGCGCGCCAGAGGTGATCCTTCATGGGCCGGTACCGCACGCCCACCGCGCTGGCGGCCGCCTCGCTGCTGCTGACCGCGCTGTGCGCGGGCCAGGCCCCCGCCGCCGCCCCGCCGGGCCGCGTCGACATCGACCCGGTGGTCGCCGGGCAGCTCGACGACGCGATCACCGCGGCCATGCGCCGGGCCGCCATCCCCGGTGTGGGCGTCGGCCTGTGGATCGACGGCGACGACTCCTACGTGCGCTCCTTCGGCACCTCCGACAAGGCCACCGGCGTCCCCTTCAAGACCGACATGCACACCCGCATCGGCAGCGTCACCAAGACCTTCGCCATCACCGCCGTCCTCCAGCTCGTCGACGACGGGAAGGTACGGCTCGACGCGCCGGTCTCCACGTACCTCGACGGCGTGCCCGGCGGCGAGAGGATCACCGTCCGCCAGCTCGCCGACATGCGCAGCGGCCTCTACAACTACACCGAGGACCCGCGCTGGCTGGCCACGTTCAAGGCCGACCCGCACCGCGCGTGGACCCCGCGGGAGCTGCTGGCCATCGCCTTCCGGCACCACGCCGACTTCCCGCCGGGCGCGCGCTGGGAGTACTCGAACACCAACACCGTCCTGCTCGGCGTACTCGTCGAGAAGATCAGCGGACAGCCCCTGCACACCTACCTGAAGCAGCACGTCTTCGAGCCGGCCGGCCTGGCCGCGACCTCGCTGCCGACCGGCGCGGAGATCGCCTCCCCGTTCGTGCACGGCTACACGAACTTCACCCCGGACGGCGCGACCGTCGACGCCTCCACCTGGAACCCGTCCTGGGGCTGGGCGGCCGGCGCGGTGACCTCCACCATGGACGACCTGCGCTCCTGGGTCCCGACCCTGGTCAGCGGGCGGCTGCCGGACGGCGAGCGGCTGCTGGAGCCGGCCACCCAGGCCCAGCGGCTGCGCGTGCTGCCGACCGGCTACCCCGACGTGCGCTACGGGCTCGGCATCGCCGACATCGACGGCTGGGTCGGCCACAACGGGGAACTGCCCGGCTACGAGACCATCGCCGTCCGGCTCCCGCAGGCCCGCGCCACGCTGGTGATCGTGGTGAACTCCGACGTCGACGGCAAGTTCGGCAGCCTGAGCGGCCTCATCGCCAACGCGGTCACCAAGATCGTGACCCCGGAGCACGTCTGGGCGCTCCCGGCGGCGGCCCAGCCCAGCGCCGTCCCGGAGCCGTCGACCCCGGCCACGGCGCCCAAGCCGAACTCCTAGGCCGGGCTCCCAGGCCGGGCTCCTAGGCCGGGCGCCCCTTCGGCCGCCGCAGGCCGGCCGCCGTGAGGCGGCGGACCAGTTCCTTGCTGCCGATCTCGACCGCGCCCGCCGCCACCGCGCCCGCGTAGCGCTGCTCCGGCACGTCGTAGTGGTCCCGCTCGAACGCACGCGGCGGACAGCCGATGCCCGCCGCGAAGGCGTGCAGCTCCTCGTACGACACGTCGCTGACCAGGTGCGACCACATACGGCCGTGGCCCGGCCAGGTCGGCGGGTCGATGTACACCGTCACCGGCGGCTCACCGGCCGCCACCGGCGCCGAAGACCGCCGCGAGACCGCCCACCGGGGCGACCTTGACCACGGTCTTCGCGCACACCCAGTGCGGATCGGGGCCCAGCTCGGGCTCCACGTCCAGCGCGTGCGGGTCGCCCTGCGAGCAGACCGGGCACAGCGGCCAGCGCCCGTACTTCTCCAGCAGCGCGTCCTGCACGTCCTGGGCGACGAGTCCGGCGAGGTAGTCGACCCCCTCCGGCCACTGCTCCACCCACCACCGGCGGTGCGTGACCGAGTCCTCGACGAGGGAGACGACATCGGCTTCGGCGACCTCGCCCGCGACGAGATCGGCGAGTACAAGGGCACGGGCGGCGTGCAGCGCCTGCTCCAGAGGGGTCGCGTGGTCCATGGGGACATTGTGAACCCGCCGCGGCCCAGAGTCGAAGGCCTGCCCGCCGCCGCCCGCCGTCCCGCCCGCCGTCCCGCCCGAAAAGCGGGTTTTCGGATGATGCGCGCACGCGCGCGACGGCGGGCATCGGCGCGTCCTCCCCCGTACACCGGGACCCCGCGCGGAAACTGCTGCGCACCGGGCTCACCGCCCCGTCCCGCGCCGAACCGTCAGGAGCCGCCGCCCATGACCGCGTCGTACGCCGAACTCCGCGCCCAGCTGGACACCCTGACCACCGAGGCCTTCCGCCCCGAGCTGGCGGACATCGACCGGATGACCACCCTCGACATCGCCCGCGTCATGAACGCCGAGGACGCCACCGTCGCGGCCGCCGTCGCGGAGCGGCTGGAGGAGATCGCCGCCGCCATCGACGGGATCGCCCCGCGGATGGCACGCGGCGGGCGGCTGGTCTACGCCGGCGCCGGTACCGCCGGGCGCCTCGGCGTGCTCGACGCCAGCGAGTGCCCGCCCACCTTCAACACCGGCCCCGGCCAGGTCATCGGCCTGATCGCGGGCGGCCCCACCGCCATGGTCAAGGCCGTCGAAGGCGCCGAGGACTCCAAGGAGCTGGCCGCCGAGGACCTGACCGCCCTGGCTCTGACCGAGGCCGACACCGTGGTCGGCGTCTCCGCCTCCGGCCGCACCCCGTACGCGATCGGCGCCGTCGAGTTCGCCCGTACCCGCGGCGCCCTCACCGTCGGGCTGTCCTGCAACGCCGGGTCCGCGCTCGCGGCGGCCGCCGAGCACGGCATCGAGGTGGTGACCGGCCCCGAGCTGCTGACCGGGTCCACCCGCCTGAAGGCCGGTACCGCCCAGAAGCTGGTGCTGAACCTGATCTCGACCCTCACGATGATCCGGCTCGGGAAGACGTACGGGAACCTCATGGTCGACGTACGCGCCTCCAACGAGAAGCTGCGCGCCCGCTCCCGCCGCATCGTCGCGCTGGCGACCGGGGCGTCCGACGCGGAGACCGAGGCCGCGCTCACCGCGACCGGCGGCGAGGTCAAGAACGCCATCCTCGTCGTCCTCGGCGGAGTCGACGGCCCCACCGCGGCCGCGCTCCTGACCGCCTCGGGCGGCCACCTGCGCGCAGCCCTCGCGCGGAGCACCGGCGGCAGCGGCAGCTGACACCGCGGCCGCCGGCCCACGGCACCGACGACCCCGACGCCCCCGACCACCGACGACCGACCCCGAGGCGAAAGACCACGATGTCCCCTGACACGCACCGCGCCACCGCCGCCGCGATCCTCCCGCTGGTCGGCGGCCCGGACAACATCACCTCCGTCGCCCACTGCATGACCCGCCTGCGCATCGGCCTGCGCGATCGCGCGCTGGTCCAGGACGAGTCGCTCAAGGCCCTCCCGGCCGTCCTGGGCGTCGTGGACGACTACACGTACCAGATCGTGCTCGGCCCGGGCGCCGTCGCCCGCGTCACCCCCGAGTTCGAGGCGCTGGTGGAGGAAGGCAGGGCCGGGGAACCACGGGCCGCCGAGCCCCCGCGCCCCGTCACCGCCGCCGGGCTCGCCGACCGGGGCGCGGCGCTGCGAGAGGCCCGGAAGGCCCGCAACGCCACCCCGCTCAAGCTGTTCCTGCGCCGCGTCGCGAACATCTTCGTCCCGCTGATCCCGGCGCTGATCGGCTGCGGCATCATCGCGGGCCTGGCCGGCGTACTGACCAACCTGGGCTGGCTGCCCACCCTGGTCCCCGCGCTCGCCGCCATCGCCTCGGGGTTCATGTCCCTCATCGCCGTCTTCGTCGGCTACAACACCGCCAAGGAGTTCGGCGGCACCGCGATCCTGGGCGGGGCGGTCGCCGCGATCATCGTCTTCCCGGGCGTCGCGAAGATCGAAGCCTTCGGCGAGCACCTCTCCCCCGGCCAGGGCGGCGTCCTCGGCGCGCTGGCGGCCGCCTACCTCGCGGTCCGCGTGGAGCGGCTGTGCCGCCGGTGGGTCCCCGAGGCGCTGGACGCCCTGGTCACCCCGACCCTCACCGTCCTGGTCGCCGGCCTGGCCACCCTCTTCGGCCTGATGTTCCTCGCCGGCGAGGTCTCCGCCGCCATCGGCGCCTTCGCCACCTGGCTCCTCGCCCACGGGGGCGCCTTCGCCGGTCTGGTCCTGGGCGGCCTGTTCCTCCCGCTGGTGATGCTGGGCCTGCACCAGGCCCTGATCCCCATCCACACCACCCTGATCGAGCAGAACGGGTACACCGTCCTGCTCCCCATCCTCGCCATGGCGGGCGCGGGCCAGGTCGGCGCCGCCATCGCCGTCTACGTCCGGCTGCCGCGCAACCGCTCGATCCGTACGACGATCAGGTCCGCCCTCCCGGCCGGCTTCCTCGGCGTGGGCGAACCGCTGATCTACGGCGTCTCGCTGCCGCTGGGCCGCCCCTTCGTCACCGCCTGCGTGGGCGGCGCGGCGGGCGGGGCGTTCGTGGGCCTGTTCAACCAGCTGGGGGTGGCCTTCGGCTCGACCGCCATCGGCCCGTCGGGCTGGGCCCTGTTCCCGCTGCTGCACGGCGGCTCGGGGATGGGCCCCACCCTCGCGATCTACGGGGGCGGGCTGGCCGTCGGCTACCTGGTGGGGTTCCTCGCCACGTACTTCTTCGGCTTCACCCGGCAGATGCTCGCCGACCTCGACACCGACCCGGACCCGGAGCCCACCTCCACCACCGAACCCGCCAAGCAGCCCGCACTGACCTGACTCAGACCCTAGGGCCTGTCTTCCGGATCATGCCGGGCTCGCGGGGTCTGGCACGCACGCTCGCCGCGTTGTCGTCGGTCGCCAACGCTCCGCGTTGGCTCCCTCCTCCGCCTTGCGATCGCACGCACCAGACCCCGCTCCCTGATCCGGCCCGATCCGAAAGACAGGCCCTAGCCGCGCGCGGCCTCGATGAACGCCCGGATCAGCTCGGGCGACTTCACCCCGCGCGCGCGTTCCACCCCGCTCGACACGTCGACGCCCCACGCCCCGGTCATCTCGACGGCCCGCCGCACGTTGTCCGGGCCCAGCCCGCCCGCCAGCAGCCAGCGGCCGCCCGGCGCGGTGAACTCCGCCGCCGCCCAGTTCCACGGCTTGCCCGAGCCCGGGTCCGGGGCGTCGATCAGCAGCAGGTCCTCCCCGTACTCCCCGCACCGCTCGACGTGCCGGGCGGTGGCCCGCAGCAGCGTCCGGCCCCCGGCGCGCAGCGCCTCGTAGTGCTCGGGCCCCTCGTCCCCGTGCAGCTGCACGCCGCGTACGCCGCTCTCCTCGGTCAGGCGCCGCACCTCGGCCACCGGCTGGCCGCGGAACACCCCGACGGTGAGCACCCCGGCCGGCACCCGCGCGGCCAGCTCCCGCGCGACGGCGGCGTCGACGGTGCGCGGGCTCCCCGCGGCGAACACGAACCCGACGGCATCCGCCCCGGCGGCCACCGCGGCATCGACGTCCGGCCCGGTCTTCAGCCCACAGATCTTGATGAACACGCCCGCCCCGTCCGTCACCTCAGCCATACCAGCAGTCAACCACCCCCCGCGCCCCGCGCAAGGTCCCGTCCCGGGAACGCCCGAGGGCGGCACCCCCGTGGGGGTGCCGCCCTCGTTCGAGAACAGCCGATCAACCAGAGGTCGATCAGAAGTCCATGTCACCGCCCGGCATGCCGCCGCCGGCAGCGGCGCCGGCCTTCTCGGGCTTGTCGGCGATGACGGCCTCGGTCGTCAGGAACAGCGCGGCGATGGACGCGGCGTTCTGCAGAGCGGAGCGCGTGACCTTCGCCGGGTCGATGATGCCCTCGGCGATCATGTCGACGTACTCGCCGGTCGCGGCGTTCAGGCCCCAGCCGACGGTCAGGTTGCGGACCTTCTCCACGACGACGCCACCCTCGAGACCACCGTTGACGGCGATCTGCTTGAGCGGGGCCTCCAGCGCGAGCTTGACGGCGTTGGCGCCGGTCGCCTCGTCACCGGTGAGCTCAAGCTTCTCGAAGACCGCGGAGGCCTGGAGCAGGGCCACGCCACCACCGGCGACGATGCCCTCCTCGACGGCCGCCTTCGCGTTGCGAACGGCGTCCTCGATGCGGTGCTTGCGCTCCTTGAGCTCGACCTCGGTCGCGGCACCGGCCTTGATGACGGCCACGCCGCCGGCCAGCTTCGCGAGGCGCTCCTGGAGCTTCTCGCGGTCGTAGTCCGAGTCGGAGTTCTCGATCTCGGCGCGGATCTGGTTGACGCGACCCTGGACCTGGTCGCTGTCGCCGGAGCCGTCGACGATCGTGGTCTCGTCCTTGGTGATGACGACCTTGCGGGCGCGGCCGAGCAGGTCGAGACCGGCGTTCTCCAGCTTGAGGCCGACCTCCTCGGAGATGACCGTGCCGCCCGTGAGGATGGCGATGTCACCGAGCATGGCCTTGCGGCGGTCGCCGAAGCCCGGGGCCTTGACGGCGACCGAGCGGAAGGTGCCGCGGATCTTGTTGACGACCAGGGTCGACAGGGCCTCGCCCTCGACGTCCTCGGCGATGATCAGCAGCGGCTTGCCGGACTGCATGACCTTCTCCAGCAGCGGAAGGAGGTCCTTCACGTTGCTGACCTTGGAGTTGACGATCAGGATGTACGGGTCGTCGAGCGACGCCTCCATACGCTCCATGTCGGTGGCGAAGTACGCCGAGATGTAGCCCTTGTCGAAGCGCATGCCCTCGGTGAGCTCAAGCTCCAGACCGAAGGTCTGGGACTCCTCGACGGTGATGACGCCTTCCTTGCCGACCTTGTCCATGGCCTCGGCGATGAGCTCGCCGATCTGGGTGTCAGCGGCGGAGATGGAGGCCGTCGAAGCGATCTGCTCCTTGGTCTCGACATCCTTCGCCTGCTCCAGCAGGGCGCCGGAGACGGCCTCGACGGCCTTCTCGATGCCGCGCTTGAGGGCCATCGGGTTGGCGCCGGCCGCCACGTTGCGCAGGCCCTCGCGGACGAGCGCCTGGGCGAGAACGGTGGCGGTGGTCGTACCGTCGCCGGCGACGTCGTCCGTCTTCTTGGCGACTTCCTTGACCAGCTCGGCGCCGATCTTCTCGTACGGGTCCTCGAGCTCGATCTCCTTGGCGATGGAGACACCATCGTTGGTGATCGTGGGGGCGCCCCACTTCTTCTCAAGGACGACGTTGCGACCCTTGGGGCCAAGGGTGACCTTGACGGCGTCGGCGAGCTGGTTCATCCCACGCTCGAGGCCGCGCCGGGCCTCCTCGTCGAACGCAATGATCTTGGCCATCTGAAGTGGTCCTCCAGGACTGGGGTTCCCCCTACGCCGCCAGGCGTGAGGGGAGGCTTGGATTGCTCCGGACCGCGCCCGCGCCCGCGACGGACGGCCTGCGTGCCCGGCGGTTCCTTCCCGCCGGACCCTGCGGGCCTCACCGGCCCGGTCCTCGTCTTAGTAGCACTCTCACCAGGAGAGTGCTAACGCCAATGATTAGCACTCGACCCCTCCGAGTGCAAGCGGCTTGAGGCAATGCCCAACCACCGGGACGGCCCGGGGCCCAGCACCGGCACGGCATCGGCGTGCATCGGCGCGGCGCCGGCGCGGCGCCGGGCAGACGCACGAGGGGCCCACCTCCCGTGTCCGGGAGGTGGGCCCCTCGTATGCAAGTGCGTCGGTGGTCGATCGCTCTCGGACTAGCCGGCGGCGAGCTTGACCATGTCCGCCTGCGGACCCTTCTGGCCCTGCGAGATCTCGAACTCGACCCGCTGACCCTCTTCAAGGGTGCGGTATCCGTCCATCTGGATGGCGCTGTAGTGGACGAACACATCCGCACCACCGTCGACCGCGATGAAGCCGTAGCCCTTCTCCGCGTTGAACCACTTGACGGTGCCCTGAGCCATGCCTAACTCCCCTATTACTGGCCCTTGCGCAGGACCGCACTTCGCGGACCCGGGTCAGAACTTGCGCCGGAACGCCTCGACCGGGGCTGAATGTATCCGCACCGCTGCTGTCTGCAACAGGTCAATCCGACGAGAATTCCGGCCAGGGATAAAGATTGAAATAGAGTGAAAATCTGGCATCTTCCCGGGCAAGTCGGGCCCGGCAAATCTCGCCAATGCCCCATACCGCGCCCGCATATTGACTGAATGTCAACCCTCACGCGACCCGTTCATATGCGGCGGGCAAGAACAGCGGAGGGGACTTCCCCAACTCTACCGCGCCCAACCAAGCAGAATTGCCCCCTCCGCTTATTAGCGGAGGGGGCAATTTCGTTTACGCGTGCCACCTGGAGAAGTGGCGGGGAAGCCGTGAAGGGTCAGCAGCCGCCCGCGACGGCGGGGATGATCGAGACGCCCGCGCCGTCCGGCGTGACCGCCTCCAGCCCGCCCTCGAAGCGCACGTCGTCGTCGTTGACGTAGACGTTCACGAAGCGGCGCAGCTTGCCCTGGTCGTCCAGGACGCGGGCGGCGATGCCCGGGTGGTTCTGCTCCAGCGACGCGATGACCTCGGCCAGGGTGGCGCCCTCGGCGGCGACCTCGGCCAGGCCGCCGGTGTAGGTGCGCAGGATGGTGGGGATGCGGACGTTGACGCTCATGGCGCTACTGCCTTTCCGGGTGCGGGAGGACGGGGATCAGGCCAGGCCGGCGGCGCGGAACGCGTCCAGGCTCGGGCGGATGGTGGCGCTCTGCCCGCTGTCCGCGGCCACCGCCTCCAGGGTCTTGAGGCCGTCACCGGTGTTCAGGACCACGGTGGTCAGCGCCGGGTCGAGCTGCCCGTTCTCGATGAGCTTCTTCGTCACGCCGACGGTCACGCCGCCCGCGGTCTCGGCGAAGATGCCCTCGGTCTGCGCGAGCAGCTTGATGGCCTCGACGACCTGCTCGTCGTTCACGTCCTCGACGTAGCCTCCGGTGCGGCGGGCGATGTCCAGGACGTACGGGCCGTCCGCCGGGTTGCCGATGGCCAGCGACTTGGCGATGGTGTCCGGCTTCTGCGGGCGGACCACGTCGAGGCCGGCCTTGAAGGCGGTGGAGACCGGGGAGCAGCCCTCGGCCTGGGCGCCGAAGATCTTGTACGGCTTGTCCTCGACGAGCCCCAGCCTGATCAGCTCCTGGAGACCCTTGTCGATCTTCGTGAGCTGCGAGCCGGAGGCGATCGGGATGACGATCTGGTCGGGCAGCCGCCAGCCGAGCTGCTCGCAGATCTCGTACGCGAGGGTCTTGGAGCCCTCGCCGTAGTACGGGCGCAGGTTGACGTTGACGAAGCCCCAGCCCTCGCCCAGCGGGTCGCCGATGAGCTCGGAGCAGAAGCGGTTGACGTCGTCGTAGTTGCCCTCGATGCCGACGAGGTCGCCGCCGTAGACACCGGCCATGACGACCTTGCCCTGCTCCAGGTCGTGCGGGATGAACACGCAGGAGCGGAAGCCGGCGCGGGCGGCCGCGGCGCCGACGGCGCCGGCCAGGTTGCCGGTGGAGGAGCAGGACAGGGTGGTGAAGCCGAAGGCGCGGGCCGCCTCGACGGCGATGGCGACGACGCGGTCCTTGAAGGAGTGCGTCGGGTTGCCGGAGTCGTCCTTGACGTAGAGCTCGCCGGTGACGCCCAGCTCCTTGGCCAGGTTCCGGGCGTCCACGAGCTTGGTGAAGCCGGGGTTCAGGCTGGGCTTGGAGGCGACGTCCGCCGGGACGGGCAGCAGCGGCGCGTAGCGCCAGATGTTGTCGGGGCCGGCCTCGATCGCGGCCCGCAGGGCCTCGGGGTCGCCGGTCGGGAGGTCGTAGGCCACTTCGAGCGGCCCGAAGCACTCCACGCAGGCGAAGATGGGACCGAGTTCGAAGCGGGTACCGCACTCGCGACAGGAAAGGCCGGTGGCGGGTCCGAGATCGACAGAGGTGGCGACAGTCTGTGCAGCCATGATGGCGAGGCCCTTTCTCCTCATCTTCCCCATGGCGCACTTCGCCATGAGACGGAATTGGCACCTTCCCTAGCCGGGGACCTCGCTGGTGTCGCCGTGCGGGCGATCGCGAGAACCGACTGGAGGGTTGCCGGGGCTTCAACGGGCCGTGTCCCTCTGCCCCTCTGGATGAGCGGTATGGCACCGGCGCGCGCTCCATGGCGCGTCCGGGCGTTTGTGCGCGGGGACCCCGGCATGCGGTGGTCCTTCGCGTTGTTCAAGACTGTAACCGAAGGTGCGGATGGTTGAGACAGCCGTCCGAACCGCGAGATGGATCACTTTTCGGACGAAACCACGGATGAACCAGGGAGTGCAGAACGTGCTGGAAGAGGTGGAGCGCTGGCTGGCCGACCGCTCCTGGTCCGCAGCCGACCGACCGCTCGACCAGCTGCTGGAGCGGAAACGGGCGGCCGGGACCACGGTCAGCGTGGTGCTGCCCGCGCTCGACGAGGAGGCCACGGTCGGGGAGATCGTGTCGGTGATCCGGCGCGATCTGATCGACGGGCTGCCGCATCCGCTGGTGGACGAGCTGGTGGTGGTCGACTCCGGTTCCACGGACCGGACGGCGGAGGTGGCGGCCAAGGCGGGCGCCCGCGTGGTGCACCGCGACGAGATCCTGCCGCGGCTGCCGGCGCTGCCCGGCAAGGGCGAGGTGCTGTGGCGCTCGCTGCTGGCGACCAGGGGGGACATCGTCTGCTTCGTCGACGCCGATCTGCGGGACTTCTCGTCCGCCTTCGTCTCCGGGATCGTCGGCCCGCTGCTGACCGACCCGGGCGTGGAGTTCGTCAAGGCGATGTACGACCGCCCGCTCGGGAACGCCCCGGGCCAGGGCGGGCGGGTCACGGAGCTGGTGGCGCGGCCCCTGCTGAACCTGCACTGGCCGCAGCTGGCCGGGTTCGTGCAGCCCCTGGGCGGTGAGTACGCCGTCCGGCGGTCCCTCCTGGAGCGGCTGCCGTTCCCCGTCGGGTACGGGGTGGAGCTGGGCCTGCTGGTGGACGCGCTGCACACGGTCGGGCTGGAGGCGCTGGCCCAGGTGGACGTGGGCGTACGGCTGCACCGCCACCAGGACGGCCAGGCGCTGGGCCGGATGGCCGCCGCGATCTACCGGACGGCGCTGGTACGGCTGTCGCGCGGGCACCACGTACGCCCGGAGCTGACGCAGTTCGAGCGGGGTCCGCAGGGCTTCGTACCGCGGACGTACCCGGTGGACACGGAGGAGCGGCCGCCGATGGCGGGCATCGAGGAGTACGCGGTCCGCCGCGTGGCGTGAGCGGGAACTCACGTTTGAGCAGGGGCGGCCGGGGCTAGGTTGGCCGCATGGCCTCTTCGGTACTCGTCGCCGCGAACCGCGGCCCCCTCTCGTACGCCCTCGCCGCCGACGGCGCCCTCACGGCCCGGCGCGGCGGGGGCGGTCTCGTCTCCGGTCTCTCCGCGGCGCTGGCGAAACAGCCGGACGCGGTGTGGATCTGCGCGGCGCTCTCGGAGGCCGACCGGGAGGCGGTCCGCCGGGGCGTGTCCGAACCCGGCGTCCGGATGCTGGACATCGACGAGACGGTGTACGACGACGCGTACAACGGCATCGCGAACTCGGTGCTGTGGTTCACGCACCACCACCTGTACGACATCCCGACGGCGCCCGTCTTCGACGCGGAGTTCCGGCGCCGCTGGGACTCCTACGTGGCCTACAACCACGCGTTCGCACGGGCCCTGGCCGAGGAGGCCGCCGAGGGCGCGGCGGTGCTGGTGCAGGACTACCACCTGGCCCTGGTGCCCGGCGCCCTGCGCGAGCTGCGCCCGGACCTGCGGATCAGCCACTTCACGCACACCCCGTGGGCCTCGCCGGACTTCCTGGACATGCTGCCGGGCGACGTCCGGCGGCAGCTGATGCGGGGGATGCTCGGGGCGGACGTGGCGGGGTTCCACACCCGGGCGTGGGCGGACGGCTTCCTGGCCTGCGCGCAGCCGCAGGGCCCCGGGAGCACGGAGGTGGCCGTGTTCCCGCTCGGCGTGGACGGGGACGACCTGCGGGAGCTGGCGCACCGGCCGGAGGTCGAGGACCGGCTGGCGGAGCTGCGGGCGGAGGTCGGGGACCGCAAGGCGATCGTCCGGGTGGACCGGACGGAGCTGTCGAAGAACATCGTGCGCGGGCTGCTGGCGTACCGGGAGCTGCTGACCGTCCACCCCGAGTGGCGGGGCCGGGTGGTGCACCTGGCGTCGGCGTACCCCTCCCGGCAGGACCTGGCGGTGTACCGCGCCTACACGGAGGCGGTCGCGGAGCTGGCGGAGCGGATCAACGCGGAGTTCGGGACGCAGGACTGGCAGCCGGTGCTGGTGTCGGTGAAGGACGACTTCGCGCGCTCCCTGGCGGCGTACCGGATGGCGGACGTGGCGCTGGTGAACCCGGTGCGGGACGGCATGAACCTGGTGGCGAAGGAGATCCCGGTCGTCTCGGACGGCGGCTGCGCGCTGGTGCTGTCCACCGGGGCGGGGGCGTACGGGGAGCTGCGCGAGGACGCGCTGACGGTGAACCCCTTCGACGTGACGGAGACGGCGCGGGCCCTGCACACGGCCCTGTCGATGCCGGTGGCGGAGCGGGCGGAGCGCACCGGGCGCCTGGCCGCGGCGGCGACGGCCCTCCCCCCGTCGGCCTGGTTCGAGGCCCAGCTCACCGCGCTGCGCGGCGGGTGAGCGGGGCCGGGCTCAGCCCTTGAGGGTGGCGGCCAGGTCGGCCAGGTAGGAGGCGACGGCGGCCGGGCCGGGCAGCACCAGGTCGGCGCGGGCGGCGAGCTCGGGGACCTCCGCCGAGCCGCTGCAGACCAGCAGCCCCGGCAGGCCGTCCGTACGGAGCTTCTCGACGGCGGCGTAGGCGGCCAGGTCCCCGAGGTCGTCGCCGGCGTACAGCACCGCCTCGGCGCCCGTCTCGGCGAGGTATTCGGTGAGGGCGACGCCCTTGTCCATGCCGGGCGGCCGCAGCTCCAGCACCGCGCGGCCCGGCTCCACCATCAGCCCGTGCCGCGCCGCCAGCTCCGCCAGCGGCTCCCGCAGCGCGGCGAACGCGGCGTCCGGGTCGGCGGCGCGCCGGGTGTGGACGGCCAGCGCCCGGCCCTTCTCCTCGATCCAGGTGCCGCGCCAGGCGCCGATCCCGTCGAGGAACCCCGGCAGCTCGGCGCGTACGGCGGCGACCCCGGGGTGCTCGGCCGGCGCGTGCACGATCCCGCTGACCGCGTCCCACCGCTCGGCCCCGTAGTGGCCGAGGACCACCAGGTGCTCCAGCCCCGGCACGCCCGCGAACCCTCCGTAGCGCACCGCGACCCCGGCGGGCCGGCCGGTGATCACCGCGACGGACGCCACCTCGGGCGCGAGCGCGGACAGGGCCGGCACGGCCGCGGCGTGGGCCCGCGCCTGGTCCGGGTCGGGCACGATGTCGGCGAGGGTGCCGTCGAAGTCGAGGGCGACGACGGACCGGCGGGGCACTCTGAGCAGGGCTTCGAGCCCCTCGCGCCCGGCGGCGGTGACGGGCATCGGCAGGCTGTGCGGATGGCTCCCCATACGGACGACCCTAACGGCCCAGCGGGGCAACGGCTACGGCGCGCGACGAACCGGGGAACCCGGCGGAGCCCCGCGGCCCGGCGCAGCCCGGGGACCCGGCGGCCGGCGAAGCCCGGGTCACGGGCGCGGGCCCGGCGAAGCCCGGGGGCGAGGGCGCAGCCCGGCGCTAGCGCCTCGCGCGCTGCGCCTCGCGGATCCGGCGCAGGCGGTTGACCGTCCCCGGCGCGTGGGCCAGCGCCCGGGGGTCGTCCATCAGCGCGTTGAGCAGCTGGTAGTACCGGACCGGGGCCATGCCCAGCCCTTCCCGTATGGCCCGTTCCTTCGCGCCGGGGCCCGGCCAGGTGCGTCCCTCGTACGCGAGCACCGCGGCCTCCGTGGCCGTCAGCCGCCCCTCGTCCGTCATACGGCCAGGTTAACGCCGCCCACCGACAGGCGGCGCGGGCGCCTCAGCGGCCCCCGTCCTGCGCCCGCGCCGACGCCGCGATGTCCTCCAGGACCTTCTCCGGCTGTCCGCCCGGCTGCACGGCCTTGCCGATCTTCGTCTTCACGTCCTCGCTGACACCGGCCCAGGACTTCTTGCCGGCCGGGTACAGCCGCGAGTTCGGCAGGGCCGTCAGGAAGGTCCTCAGCTGGGCCGAGGAGCCGCCCGCGCTGCCTTCCACTGCCCGGAAGCCGCTCGTGGTGACCGGCAGCAGGTCGTACTTGTTCGTGAAGGCGGTCACGTTCTTCGACTCGTAGAGGTAGTCGAGGAACTTCCCGGACTCCTTGCGGTGCCCGTTCTTGAACGCCATCACCCAGTCGGCGACGCCCATCGTCGGGTGCTCGGTGCCGTCGGCGGTCGGCATGGCGACCATGCCGAACTTCACGCCCTTCGCCGCGGCCTGCTTCATCAGCGTGGGGTGCCCGTTGAGCATGCCCACCTCGCCGCGCGTGAACGCGTCGAAGGCGTCCTGCCGGTTGAGCTTGCCCGGCTCCGTCGGCCCGGTCAGACCCTGTCCGACCAGCTTGTCGCGCAGGTACTCGAAGGTCTTGACGTTCTCGGCGGAGTCGATGGCGTACGACTCCTCGTTGTCGGTGTAGCCGCCACCGCCGGACAGCAGCCACATCATCGTCTCGGCCTGCGCCTCCTCGCGGCCCAGCGGCAGCGCGAAGGGGGTCTGGACGTTCGCGGCCTTGAGCTTCTTGGCCGCGGCCTCCAGCTCGGCCCAGCTCTTGGGCTGCCAGCCGCCCTTGGCGTCCTTGCCGAGCACGCCCGCGTCCGTCAGCAGCTTCTCGTTGTAGAAGAGCAGCCGGGTGCTGGCCACGAACGGCATGCCGTACTGGTCCCCCTTGACCTTGCCCGCGTCGGCGAGCGGCGCGAGGAAGTCGGCCTCGGTCTGTACGGAGAGCAGTTCCTCGGCCGTGTACAGCTTGTCGGCCTCCGCGTAGTCGGCGTAGGCGCCGATCTGCGCGATGTCGGGGGCCTTGCCGGCCTTGACCATGGCGGCGACCTTGGCGTCGACCTCCGACCAGGAGTAGACGCTCACCTCGACCTTGACGCCGGGGTGCTCCTCCTCGAAGCCGGCGGCGAGGTCCTTCCAGTAGCCCTTCGAGGTGTTCTGCGGATTGTCCCCGTAGTCGGCCGCCACGACCCGCAGGGTCACCTCGTTGTCCCCGGAGAGGCCCGGCAGGCTTCCGCAGCCCGTCAGCATCACGGCGGTCAGGCTCAGCGCGACGCCGGTCGCGGCCGGCCTCAGGTAACGGCCCTTCACAGTTCTCGTTCCACTCCCTGTTGTACGTACGATCAACGTAAGGTCTACACCACTTTGGCGGCTCGGCCACATCGGGCTCCGATTTTGTATGGCGCCTCAACAATCACCCCCCAATGGACTAGACCTTTCCCCGCCGAGCACGCCAGACTGTCTTCCGTGAAACCCGTGAAACACGTCATCGCGCACGTCATCGCCCTCGATGTGGGCGGCACCGGGATGAAGGCCGCCCTCATCGCCGGGGACGGCACCCTGCTGCACCAGGCGCGCCGCGCCACGGACCGCGAGCGCGGCCCCGAGGCCGTCGTGGAGACGATCCTGGACTTCGCCGCCGAGCTCCTGGAGCTCGGCCGCGAGCGCTTCGGCACGGCCGCCTCGGCCGCCGGCGTCGCCGTCCCCGGCATCGTCGACGCCGACCGCGGCATCGCCGTCTACGCGGCGAACCTGGGCTGGCGCGACGTCCCGCTGCGCGAGCGGCTCAGCACCCGCCTCGGCGGCATCCCGGTCTCCCTCGGCCACGACGTCCGCACGGGAGGACTCGCCGAGGGCCGCATCGGCGCCGGCCGCGGCGCCGACCGGTTCCTGTTCGTCCCCCTCGGCACCGGCATCGCCGGCGCCATCGGCATCGCCGGCCGCATCGAGGCCGGGGCGCACGGCTACGCGGGCGAGATCGGGCACATCGTGGTGCGCCCCGGCGGCCCCGCCTGCGGCTGCGGCCAGCACGGCTGCCTGGAGACCCTGGCCTCAGCCGCCGCCGTCAGCCGCGCCTGGGCCGCCGCCTGCGGCGACCCCGGGGCCGACGCGGCCGACTGCGCCGAGGCCGTCGAGTCCGGCGACGACCGGGCCCGCGCGGTGTGGCACACGGCGATCGGCGCCCTCGCCGACGGCCTGGTCACCGCCATCACCCTGCTGGACCCCCGCACGCTGATCATCGGTGGCGGGCTCGCCGAGGCCGGGGAAACCTTGTTCACACCGCTTCGGGCCGCCGTCGGGGAACGCGTCACGTTCCAGCGGCTGCCCGAGATCGTTCCGGCGGCCCTCGGGGACACCGCCGGATGCCTGGGCGCAGGGCTGCTCGCCTGGGACCTACTCGCCACGGAGGTACCTGCCTGATGTCCGGAAGCGCACACAGCACCGTTCTCTCCGGCGCCAGGGTGGTGCTGCCCACCGGAACCGTGGCGAACGGCCGCGTCATCGTCGAGGGCGAGCGCATCGCCGGCAGCGCCCACGAGGGGGCCCGCACCGTCGACCTGACCGGGCACTGGATCGTCCCCGGCTTCGTCGACATGCACAACCACGGCGGCGGCGGCGCCTCCTTCACCTCCGGCACCGCCGAGGACGTCCTGCGGGGCGTACGGACCCACCGCGAGCACGGCACGACCACCCTCGTCGCCTCCACCGTCACCGACGACCTGGCCGAGCTGGCCCGCCGCGCCGGACTGCTCGCCGAGCTCACCCAGCAGGGCGAGATCGCCGGCGTCCACTTCGAGGGCCCCTTCATCAACGCCTGCCGCAAGGGCGCCCACAAGGCGGACCTGCTGCGCGACCCCGACCCGGCCGAGGTGCGCAAGCTCGTCGACGCCGCGCACGGCACCGCCAAGATGTTCACCCTGGCCACCGAACTCCCCGGCGGCCTGGACTCCGTACGCCTGCTCGCCGAGCACGGGGTCATCGCGGCGATCGGGCACACGGACTCCACCTACGACCAGACCCGCCAGGCCATCGACGCGGGCGCGACCGTCGCCACCCACCTCTACAACGCCATGCCGGGCCTGGAACACCGCGCGCCCGGCCCGATCGCCGCGCTGCTGGAGGACGAGCGGGTCACCGTCGAGCTGATCAACGACGGTACGCACCTGCACCCGGCGATGCTGGAGCTGGCCTTCCACCACGCGGGCGCGCACCGGGTCGCGCTGATCACCGACGCCATGGACGCGGCCGGCTTCGGCGACGGGACCTACCACCTCGGCCCGCTGGAGGTCGAGGTCAAGGACGGGGTCGCCCGCCTCGTCGAGGGCGGCTCGATCGCCGGCTCCACGCTGACCCTGGACACCGCGTTCAAGCGGTCGGTCACCGTCGACAAGCTGCCCGTCGAATCGGTGGTCCAGGCGATCTCCGCGAACCCCGCCCGGCTGCTCGGCCTGTACGACCAGGTCGGCTCCCTGGAACCCGGCAAGTACGCGGACCTCGTCGTCCTCGACGCCGGATTCGGGCTCAAGGGCGTCATGCGGCGCGGCGAATGGGTCGTCAGCCCGCAGGCCTGAGCGGGCCGGTGAGGACGGCGGCCGGCCTGCGGGACTGGGCGGACCGCCGTCTGTTTGGCATGATCCCGGCACACACCGAGACCGAGGCCTGCCATGATCCTGACCGTGACGCTCAACACCGCGCTCGACGTCACCTACCGCGTACCGCGACTGCGCCCGCACACCTCGCACCGGGTCACCGAGGCGGCCGAACGCCCCGGCGGCAAGGGCCTGAACGTGGCCCGCGTACTGGCCGCCCTCGGCCACGAGGTCACCGCGACCGGCTTCGCGGGCGGCCCGGCGGGTGCGCTCGTACGGGAGTTGCTCGCCGCCGGATCACCCGGCGTGCTGGACGCCCTGGTCCCCTGCGCGGGCAGCACCCGGCGCACGGTGGCCGTGACCGACGGCACCTCGGGTGACACCACCCAGTTCAACGAGCCCGGCCCGCTGATCAGTTCCGCGGAATGGGCCGCGTTCCTCGACCGCTACGAGGCGCTCGCCGCCGGCGCCCGGGCCGTGGCCCTGTGCGGCAGCCTCCCGCCGGGCGTCCCCGTCGGCGCGTACGCGGCCCTCGTACGCACGGCCCGCGCGGCCGGCGTCCCGGTGCTGCTCGACACCAGCGGCGAGGCGCTGCGCCGCGGCATCGCCGCCCGCCCCGAGATGATCAAGCCGAACGCCGCCGAGCTCGCGGAGCTGACCGGGTCGCGCGACCCGCTGCCCGCCACCCGCGACGCCCGCCGCCGGGGCGCCCAGGCGGTGATCGCCTCCCTCGGCGCGGACGGCCTGCTCGCCGCCACCCCGCAGGGCACCTGGCGGGCGGCCCCGCCCCGCGCCCTGACCGGCAACCCCACCGGAGCCGGCGACTCCGCCGTCGCGGGGCTGCTCTCGGCCCTGGCGGAGGGTCTGGACTGGCCGGGCCGCCTGGCCCGCGCGGTCGCCCTCTCGGCGGCCACGGTGCACGCCCCGGGCGCGGGAGAGTTCGACCCCCGCACCTACGAGGAGATACGGGGGTCGGTGAAGGTGCTGGCCGGTCAGGAGGCGTAGCCCCCGGCCGACTTGGCGGGCATCAGCCCGCTTCGAGCCACAGCTGGTCGAGGTTGACGTCGCACTGGTTGCCGTTCTCGCACGAGATCCGGACCGTGTTCGTGCCCTTCTTGAGCTGCACGCTCGACCAGGTGTTGGTCCAGCCCTTGTCCCACTCGCCGGGCTTGGCGTTCGAGAAGTTCCGCATGTTGATCGGCCGGGTCTGCACCTCGCCGTTGATGGTCAGCGTGGTGCTGGCGTCCTTGCCCGGCACCCCGTAGGTCATCTTCAGCTTGTACGAACCCGCCTCGGGAACGTCCAGCGTCCACGTCGCGGCCGCGCCGAGCTGGTTCAGGCCGCCCACGTACTGGCCGCCCGCGCTCTTCGCGCCCGGCACCGTGTTCTGCAGGGACGCGCCGCCCGTCAGGCTCATGCCCGAACCGGCGAAGTCGGCCTTCGGCAGTGCGCTCTGCGCGGGCTCCGGGGAACCGCTCGCCTTCGGACCGTCGGACTTCTTCGGGGAGGCGGACTGCTGCTGCCCGCCCGTCTGGTCCTTGCCGGCCTTGGCCTTCTCGCCGTCCTTGTCGCCGAAGGCCAGGGCGGCGCCGATGCCGATGGCGACGGCGGCGACCACCGCGACCGCCGCGATCAGCAGGCCGCGACGGCTGGAGCCGCCGCCACCGCCACCGCGACCGCCGGGGGACTGTATGGCCTGTGTCACTTGCGGGGCCGGCTGCTGCGGCGGAACGCCGTAGCCGCCCGCCTGGAGGGCTTCGGGGGCCTGGTACTGGGCCTGGTAGGCCGGCGGCTGCTGCGGCACCTGGCCGCGCCCGCCGCCGTACGTCCGCTCACCGACCGTGCGCACCTGGTTGTACGAGGTACGGGGGACACCGGGCTGCGCGCCGGGCTGCCCACCGACCGTCTGGCCGGGGTAGCCGTATCCGCCTGACGTGGGCGGGGTGGCACCGGCGGCCTGGCCGTCCGCGTAGAGGTAGCCGAACGGGTCGTCGTCCTCGGGCTTGTTCGCCCCACCGTGCGGGCCGTTGTTCGCGGGCGTCGTCATCGCAGGTCACTCCTTTCGACCCCCGGGAGCCTACCCCGAACAGGTGCACCCACGGGCGATCGATCGCCTCAGCCCGCCCTGCGGTGGGCCTTGGAGCGCGACCTCTTCTCGATGTACATGCGCTGGTCGGCGGAGCGCAGCACCTCGTCCGCGGACATCCCGCAGCTCGCCCAGCCGATGCCGAAACTGGCTCCCACCCGCACCGGACGGCCGTCCACCCGGATCGGCGGGATGATCGCGTTGCGCAGCCGGACCGCGAGATCGGCGGCGTCCGCCGCACCCAGCCCGTCCGCGAGAACGACGAATTCGTCACCACCCAGCCGGGCGACGGTGTCACCGTCCCTGACGCCCGTCGTCAGCCGCCGGGCCACCTCGATCAGGACCGCGTCACCGGTGTGGTGCCCGAACCGGTCGTTGATCGACTTGAAGCCGTCGAGGTCGCAGAAGAGCACCGCGAGCCCCTTCGTCCCGTCGTCGACGTCCGTCGCGGGCGCCACCGCGTGCACGTGGTGGTCGTACGGGCCCGCCTCGCCCGGACCGCCCCCCGGCGGGCCGAGACCGGCGGGCCCCCCGGGGAAGTCGAAAGGGTCCGGCCCTGCGAACGTGTGGGGGCCGTCCGGCCGGAACCCGTGCTCGCCGGCGCCGACCGTCTCGGGCACCGGGCCGCGCCCCTCGTAGGCGGCGTCGAGCGCCTCGATCGCCGTCGCCCGCGCGGACTGCGGCCGCCGGCACAGCCGGGCGCCGAGCCGCGAGCGCAGCTCGGCGCTGTTGGGCAGGCCGGTCAGCGAGTCGTGGCTGGCCCGGTGCGCGAGCTGCAGCTCGTGCCGCTTGCGCTCCTCGATGTCCTCGACGTGCGTGAGCAGGAAACGCGGCCCGTCGGCGGCGTCCGCGACCACGGAGTTGCGCAGCGAGACCCAGACGTACGTGCCGTCGCGCCGCCCGAGGCGCAGCTCGGCGCGGCCGCCCTCGGCGGAGGTCCGCAGCAGGGTGCCGATGTCCTCGGGGTGGACGAGGTCGGAGAACGAGTACCGGCGCAGCACCGACGCGGGGCGGCCCAGCAGCCGGCACAGCGCGTCGTTGGTGCGCAGCAGCCGCCCGTGCTGGTCGCCGCCCATCTCGGCGATGGCCATCCCGCTGGGCGCGTACTCGAACGCCTGCCGGAAGGACTCCTCGCTCGCGCGCAGCGCCTGCTGCTCGCGCTCCAGCCGGACCAGGGCCCGCTGCATGTTCGCGCGCAGGCGTGCGTTGCTGATCGCAATCGCCGCTTGGAAGGCGTACATCTGGAGCGCCTCGCGGCCCCAGGCGCCGGGGCGGCGGCCGTTGCGGGGTCTGTCCACCGAAATGACACCCAGAAGTTCCCCGCCGGTCGCGTACATGGGCGCGTAGAGCCGGTCCTCGGGGTGCCACTCGTCCTCGAACCGGGGGTCGGGGCCGTCGGTGTGCCACTGCGGGACGTCGTCCTCCAGCAGCACCCAGCCCTCGCTGTGCGGGATGAAGCGGAGGCCGTCCCAGTTCTCACCCATCGTCAGACGGCGGTCCCAGGAGGCGCGGGAGCCGACGCGTCCGGTGATGAGGGCTTCCGCGGCGGGGTCGCCGGCGAAGGCGGCGACGACGAGATCACCGTCGGGGCGGACGAGATTGACGCAGGCGAGTTCGTAGCCGAGCCCCACGACGATGCCGTCCACGACGGTCTGCAGAGTGTCCGCCAGGCTCCTGGCCGTGTTGAGTTCGGCCACCACCCGGTGCAGCTGCCGCAGGGTCGCAAGACGGACGTACGGCTCCGACTCGGTCTCCATTGTTCGCTCTCCCCGAGACCTCGACAGCAACTCCAGGATTGTCATCGGCGTTTCGTTGCGGTGTCCCGCCCACTGAATCACAGTGAGCTGTGCGGCAGGTACACAGGGTCAACAAATCTTGCCGTCTGTGACTCAAGTCACATGAGATGAATAAAGGTGCGTACCTGGGCAGTAGCCACTGGGAGCGCTCCCCCTCCTTCTCGGGAGCAAACGCTACGCCCGGGCCTAGGCCGAGCGGCGGGGACACGGCTCGTACCAGGGCCCGATGTGCGGCGCGAGGGGCGAGACTAGCGTTCCGAGGGTGCCGAACACGACCCTTGTACCGAACCCAGTACCGACCCCCCATCCTGAGGGGGTGAGCAACGACGAGTTCCGGGCGGCGATGTCCCGGCTGGCGGCGGGCGTATGCCTGATCACCGCGCACGAGCCCCCGCTGACGGGGGACGGCCCGCGCGGCGAGGACGTCGGCATGACGGCGACCGCGTTCCTGTCGGTCTCCCTGGACCCGCCGCTGGTCCTGGTGAGCCTGCGCGAGGGCTCGCGGATGGACGACCTGCTGGAGGAACAGCCGCTGTGGGCGGTCTCCGTCCTGGCGGACAGCCAGGTCCAGATCGCGGGCCGCTTCTCGATGAAGAACCGGATCAGCGACCGCCTGCTCTTCCAGGACCTCCCGCACGTCCGGGGCGAGGTCTCCGGTGCCCTGCTGCTCACGGACGCCCTGGCCACCCTGGAATGCCGTACTGAGTCCCGCGTCCGGGCCGGCGACCACACCCTCGTCGTCGCCCGGGTCCTGACCTCCACCCTCCCGAACCCGGACGCGCCCCCGCTGACGTACTTCCGGGGCCGCTACCGGCACCTGGCGTAGCGCGGCGGGAGCCCCCGCCTGCCGGCCCCGGCTACCAGTCCCGGCCGGTGCGGCCCCGCTTGGTCTCGCCCCGGGCCTTCTTCTCCCGGAGCCGGCGCTCATTGATCCCGCGCGGGATCTTCGTGGCCCTGCGGGCCTTCGGCGGCGGTGCGGTGGCCTCCGCCAGCAGCGCCGCCAGGCGGACGGCGGCCATCTCCCGGTTCCGGAACTGCGAGCGGTGCTCGGACGCCCGGACCGTCAGCACCCCGTCCACCAGGCGGGAGGCCAGCCGCTCCAGCGCCCGCTCCTTCCACACCTCGGGCAGCGCCTTCGTCGCGGCGACGTCGAACAGCAGCTCCACCCGCGAGTCCGAGGTGTTCACGTGCTGCCCACCCGGCCCGGAGGAACGCGAGAACCGCCAGGCGAGCTCCCCCTCGGGGAGCACGACGGAACCGCGGATGACATAGGGACCAGGCATACCCCCTATGATCGGCCCCCGCCCGGCCCCCCGTCACGCGCATTTCCGGAGCGCCGGAACCCGGCGACCCCCTCCCCGCGTTATGAAGGACAGCGGTAACTTGACCACATCTCGCGGTCATGTGACGAGGAAGGGACACCAGTCAAAATGGCAGTAAGCCTGTCCAAGGGCGGCAACGTCTCGCTTTCCAAGGAGGCCCCCGGCCTCAGCGCCGTCACGGTCGGCCTCGGCTGGGACACCCGCACGACCACCGGCGTCGACTTCGACCTGGACGCCTCCGCCATCGCGGTCAACGCGACCGGCAAGGTCGTCTCCGACGGCCACTTCGTGTTCTTCAACAACAAGAGCACGCCGGACGGCACCATCGTCCACACCGGTGACAACCGCACCGGCGAGGGCGCCGGCGACGACGAGGCCATCAAGGTCAACCTCGCCGGCCTGCCCGCCGACGTGGACAAGATCGTCTTCCCGGTGTCGATCTACGACGCCGAGTCCCGCAGCCAGAACTTCGGCCAGGTCCGCAACGCGTACATCCGCGTCGTGAACCAGGCCGGCGGCGGCGAGATCGCCCGCTACGACCTCTCCGAGGACGCCGCGACCGAGACCGCCATGGTCTTCGGCGAGCTCTACCGCAACGGCGCGGAGTGGAAGTTCCGCGCGGTCGGCCAGGGCTACGCCTCGGGCCTGACGGGCATCGCGCAGGACTTCGGCGTCAACGTCTGATCCGCCGGTGGTGAAGCCCCCTCCCCCACCGGGAGGGGGGGGCGCCGGCGCTTCTGCGCGGGGGCGGGCGGCGGAAGCCCCCTCCCCCACCGGGAGGGGGGCTTCGCTACCGTTCGCGGGTGATCCTGCAGCCGCTCGTCCCCGCGGACGGCGCCCTCCCGGGCCCGTGGATCGGCCTGCTGCTCATCGACGCGACCGCGCACCGCCAGGGCCTCGGCGCGGCCGTCGCCGCCCTCGTCGAGGAGCGCTTCCGCGCCGCCGGACGCGACGGCGTACGCATCGCCGTGCTCGACAACAACCCGCGGGCCCTCGCCTTCTGGCGGGCCCAGGGGTACACCGCGCTGCGCCACGGCGAGGACCGCGAGCTCAAGCGGCCCTGCACCGTCCTGCGCAAGGCGCTCTGAAACCGGCCGGGAAACCGGCCGGACGACCCGCTAGCGGGGCCGAGCCTCCCCGTACAGCCAGACGTCCCAGACCTTCTTCAGGTCGTGCCCCGTCTTCTTCTCCGCGTAGGCGGTGAAGTCGGCCGTGCTCGCGTTCCCGTACTTGTGGTCGGCGACCCAGCCGCGCAGCAGGGCGAAGAACTTCTCGTCGCCCACCTCCTGGCGGATCCGCTGGAGGACCATCGCGCCCCGGAGGTAGACCGGGCTCTCGGAGAGCTGCTCGGGCCCGGGCGGCGCGGCCGGCGGGAAGGCCGACCAGTCCGATCCGGCCTCGCTGTCCACCGCCGTGTCACCGGCGAGGAGCGCGTCGAAGTGCTGCTGCGCCGTCGGCCCGCCGTGGTCCTCGCTCCACAGCCACTCCGCGTACGTGGCGAAGCCCTCGTTGAGCCACATGTCCTTCCACGACTTCGGCGACACCGCGTTGCCGTACCACTGGTGGGCGAGCTCGTGCACCACCAGCGCGTCCTCGGAGGGCGCACCGGAGAAGACGGGCCTGGTCTGCGTCTCCAGCGCGTACGCCAGGGTCTCGGCCGGCACCACGATCGCGCCGGTCGTGGAGAACGGGTACGGGCCGAACCGCCCGCCGCCCCACTCCACGATCTCCGGCAGCCGCGCCAGCCGGGGCGCGCTGCGCGCCTCCTCCCCGGGCGACACCGCGTTGTAGACGGCGACCCCGGAGGGCGTCTTGCCCGTCGTCACCTTGAACTTCCCGATCGCGGCGGTCGCCAGGTAGCTCGCCATCGGTTCGGCGCTGTGCCACGCGAACTCCGTCTGCCCGTCACCGGTGTCGGTGCGGGAGGTCAACTCGCCGTTGGAGACGGCCTCGTAGCCCTTGGGGACGGTCAGCTTGATGTCGTACGTGGCCTTGTCGCTCGGGTGGTGGTTGCCGGGGAACCAGGCCATCGAACCGACCGGCTCACCGACCCCGACGGCCCCGGCCGCCCCCGCCGCCCCCTCGTCCGTGCGGATCCAGCCCTCCTGGGAGCCGTCCGGGTCGGTGACCGCCTTCGGCTTGCCGGAGTAGTCGACCTCCGTACGGAAGACCTCGCCCTTCTTCAGGTCCTCGGCCGGGCGCACCGTCAGCTCGTTGCCGGACCGGTTGAACCGGGCCCCGGCCCCCTCGACGGTGACGCCCTCCACGCGGAGCCCGCTGAGGTCCAGGTTGAAGGAGCTGAGCCCCTGCGTGGCGCGGGCGGTGATGACGGCCGTCCCGTCCAGCTGCCCGTCGGCGGGGTCGTAGTCGAGGTCCAGGTCGTAGTGCTCGACCTGGTAGCCGCCGTTCCCGGCCTTCGGGAAGTACGGGTCCCGAAGCCCCGACGCACCCGGCCGCCCCTGCACGGTGGCCCCCGTACACCCCGTGGTGAGGGCGATCAGGGCGGCGGCGGCAGAGGCGGCGAGGCGGGTCAGAGCGCGGTGTTCCACGCCCTCGATCCTATGCGGGGCGGGTATCGAGGACCGGTGACGGCAGCGCGATCCGGCCTCGCTCGGCCACCGGCCGCGGGCTACTTGGCGAGGGAGTCGACGCCGGCCTTCGCGAACTTCTCGTCCAGGTCACCGCTCGGGGCGCCGGCCACGCCGATGCCCGCGACCGGGGCGCCGGAGGCCTGCACCGGGGCGCCGCCGGCGAGGAAGAGGGTGCCGGGGATGTCCTTCAGGTTCGGGGCCTGGGCGAGGCGGCCCGCGAGCACCGAGGTCGGGGCGTTCCAGGACACGGCGGTGAAGGCCTTGCGCTCCGCCGACTCGTAGGACTGCGGGCCCGCGCCGTCGCCGCGCAGGGTGACGAGCGTGTTGCCGTTCCGGTCCACCACCGCGACGGTCACCTTCTGGCCCTCCTTCTCGGCGGCGTCCAGCGCGGCCTGGGCGGCGCGGGAGGCGGCGTCGATGGTGAGGTGGGTCGAGGTGGTGAAGTTCTTGTCCTTCGCCGGGGCGGCGGGCGCGGACTCGGCCCGCGCGGTGGGCGCGGTGCTCGCGCTGGCGCTGGCGCTGACGGCGCCGAAGGTCCCGGCGCCGAGCGCGAGGGCGAGGGCGGTACCGGTGAGAACGCGGGTGCGGGTCTGCATGTCTGCTCCTGAGAACGTCGGCGCGGTGCCGGGGGTACTGCTCTTGCTTGCTGCTCCAAGCCTGTGGCCGGGACCCGCCCGCGCCCGTCCGCGTACCGGCTCGCGACGGCCACCGCACCGGTTGACCCCGGGGTCAGCCGATCGGTCGATGCGGACCGGGTGCCCGTAAGGATTGGCTGGTCAGCGCCGTCGCCCCCGTCCAGGCAGGATGGGAGGCGCAAGCACCACCACCCCGGGAGCCCGCCGTGCCAGCAGTGCCCGCCGCGAAGTCCGACACCCGCGCGCTGGCCGCCGTCGCGCACACCGCGTTCTTCCTGCTCCTCGGCGCGTCCCTGGCCCGCTTCCTGCTGCGCCACCCCGGCGAGCCCCGCACCCCGTGGATCATCGCCCTCAGCGTCACGCTGGCCCTGCTGTACGTCCTCGGCCCCGCCCTCGGCGCCGCGCCGACCCTGCGGCGGCTGCTCTGGCTCGGGCTGGTGGTCGCGACCTGGGTGGTCCTCGTCGTCCTCGCCCCCAGCTTCGCCTGGTGCGCCGTACCGCTCTTCTACACCGCGCTGCGCACCCTGCCGCCGCGGGCCGCGATCGTCCTCGTCGCCCTCCTCACCGTCTTCGTCGTCACCGCCCAGCTCCAACTCGCCACCGCCTTCGACCCGAACCTGCTGCTGGCCCCGCCGGCGGTCGCGGCCCTCGCGACCGCCGTCCTCGTCCACATGGAGCGCCAAGCGCAGGCCCAGCGCGACCTCATCGACGACCTGATCCGGACCCGCCGCGAACTCGCCGCCACCGAACGGCGCGAAGGCACCCTCGCCGAACGCCAGCGGCTGTCCATGGAGATCCACGACACCCTGGCCCAGCACCTGTCCAGCCAGCAGATGCTGCTCCAGGCCGCCGACCGCACCTGGGACAGCGACCCCGCCACCGCCCGCGCGCACGTCCGCACCGCCAACGACATCGCCGCGCGGGGCCTCGCGGAGGCGCGCCGCCTCGTCCACGACCTGGCGCCGCCGGAGCTGGCGGGCGGCGCGGGCCTCGCGGACGCGCTGCGCACCCTCGACGCCGGCCCGCACACCGAGGTCCGCTTCCACCTCGAAGGCACGCCCGCCCCGCTGCCGGACCGCGTCCAGTCCACGCTGCTGCGGATAGCGCAGGGCGCGCTGGCCAACGTCCGCGAGCACTCCGGCGCCCGCACCGCCGCGCTCACCCTGAGCTTCCTCGGCGACCAGGTCGTCCTGGACGTCGCGGACGACGGCCACGGCTTCACCGAAGACGCCCGCGGCTCCGCCGACGACCGCGGCCACGGCCTCCCCGCGATGCGCGCCCGCGTCAGCCAGCTCGGCGGCACCCTGACGATCGAATCCACCCCGGGCGAGGGCACCGTCCTCTCCGCCTCGATCCCCCTGGAGCCCACCGGATGACGACGATCCTGCTCTGCGACGACCACGTGGTCGTCCGCGCCGGCCTGCTGGCCCTGCTGGGCAGCGAACCGGACATCGAGGTCCTCGGCGAGGCCGGCAGCGGCGAGGAGGCCGTGGCGCTGGCCGCGAAGCTCCGCCCCGACGTCGTCCTGATGGACCTCCAGCTGGGCGAGGGCATCGACGGCGTCGAAGCCACCCGCCGCATCACGGCCCTCCCCGCCCCGCCGCACGTCCTGGTCCTGACCACCTACGACACCGACGCGGACATCACCCGGGCCATCGGCGCGGGCGCGACCGGATACCTCCTCAAGGCGGAACGCCCCGAGGAGCTCTTCGCGGCGATCCACTCGGCCGCCGCCGGCCGCACCACCCTCTCCCCACCCGTCGCCAGCCGTGTCATGGCCCACATGCGCGGCAGCCGCCCCACCCTCACCGACCGCGAGCTCGACATCCTCGGCCAACTGGCCCGCGGCCTCGGCAACCGCGACATCGCCCGCGCCCTCTTCATCAGCGAGGCGACGGTCAAAACCCACCTGGGCCGCATCTACGACAAGCTCGGCGTGGACACCCGCGCCGGCGCGGTCTCCGTAGCCAAAGAACAACGCCTCCTCCCCTGACCCCACCAACCCCCGCCCCACCGACGCCCACCCCACCCAGCCCCGCCGGGGCGGCCGCCGCTCGGGGGCCGGGCACGTCCCCACCGACGCCCGCCCCATCCAGCCCCGCCGGCGTTTGAGGCGCGGGGTTCCGGGGCGGAGCCCCGGGCCCCGGCAGGGGCCTCCCCCGACGGGGCCCGGGGGCCGGGGCGGAGCCCCGAAGGTGCAGCCCGCCGGCGGCTGAGGCCCCGGGGAGGGCGCCGGCACCGCGCAGCGGACCGGCGTGACACCATCAAGGCGTGCTCGACATCGGCTACTCCCTCTCCCGGCGCTTCCCCGACCCCCCGCAGACCGACTACCGCTCGGCGGACGTCCACTCCCTGCGCCACGACCTGTTCTGCGGGGACGTCTACCTCGCGGACACCAACGCGGACCGGGAAGTGTCCACAGCCTGGGGATGGGTCCCCGTACTCGACTTCGCCTGGGCGCTCTGCGACATCGTCGAGCAGCTCGACCAGGACCCCCGGGGCAGCCGCTCCTCCAACCGCCAGTACGCGGAGCTCGACTTCACCGAGTCCACCGACCGCATGCTCTTCGAGCGCCGCTTCGGCTGGGTCGACATCGAGGCCGACTGGATGCCGCCCGAGGAGGACCCGCTGACCTTCAGCCACCGCCTCCTGCGCCGCGAGGCCCGCGACTTCCTGCACGACGTCATCGCCGACCTCGTCGACATGCACGACGGCCTCGCCGACAACCCCGTCATCTGGACCCTCCAGGCCCGCTTCCCCCGCGTCCCGGCGTAGCGGCGCAACGGCGCCGCGCCACGACCGCCCTACCCCACCACCCGCACCCCCATCTGCGCCGCCAACGCCGGCGCCAGGTCGAACAGCTGCCCCGGGCTGATCACCGCTCCGGCCAGCGCGTCCACACCCCGCGCGATGTCCAGCTCCACGGCGCCCCGCAGGTCCACGTCGGCCATCCGCACCCCCGTGAAGTCCGCCCCCCGCAGCGCGCAGCCGCGGAACTCCACCCGCTCCAGCACCGCACCCCCGAAGTCCGGCTCCACCAGCACGCACTCCTCGAAGACCACGTCCTTGAGCCGCGCCGTCCGCAGGTTCAGGTAGTCGATCTTCCCCCCGCGCACCACCACCCGCTCCAGCGCCGCCCCGTGCAGCTGCACCCCGCCGAGCCGGGCCTCCACCAGCTCCACGTCCCGGAACGAGGCCCCGGACAGGTCCGTCCCCACCCCCCGGACCCCCTCCAGCACCGCGTCCAGGAACCGCGCCTTCGCCAGCCCCGCCTCGTCCAGCGCGCAGCGCCGTACCGCGCAGTCCATGAACCGGGCCCCCGCCCCGTCCTGCCCGGCCAGGTCCAGGTCGGCGAACTCCAGCCCGTCGTAATCCCCGTCCGGCTCCAGCTCGCCGCCCTCCCACGCGACCAGCTCCGGCAGCCGCACCTCCGCCCGCCGCGCCGCCTTCACCGTCTGCGCCTGTCCTTTTCGCACCATCTCCCCATCGTGACCCACTCCACTGACAACACGGCCAACCCGGCCACGCCTTGACCTCAAGTCCGCTTGAGGTCACACCCTGACCCCATGACCGCTCCCGCCATGAACGCCGTCCGCCTCCACGCCTTCGGCCCCGCCGAGAACCTCTCCTACGAGCGCACCCCCCGCCCCGTCCCCGCCCCCGGCCAGGTCCGCATCGCCGTCGCCGCCGCCGGGGTCCACCTCCTCGACACCGCCCTCCGCCAAGGCGTCCAGGGCCCGCCCGCCCCGCTCCCCGAACTCCCCACGATCCCCGGCCGCGAGGTCGCCGGCACCGTCGACGCCCTCGGCCCCGGCACCGACCCCGCCTGGCTCGGCCGCCCCGTCGTCGTCCACCTCGGCTTCGCCCCCGGCGGCTACGCCGAGTACGCCGTCGCCGACGCCCAGCGCCTGCACCCCATCCCGCCCGGCCTCGATCCCGCCGAGGCCGTCGCCATGATCGGCACCGGCCGCACCGCCCTCGGGATCCTCCAGTTCGCCGACCTCGGCCCCGCCTCCACGGCCCTCGTCCCCGCCGCCGCCGGCGGCATCGGCACCCTGCTCGTCCAGTACGCCAAGAACGCCGGGGCCACCGTCATCGCCCTCGCCGGCGGCCCCGCCAAAACCGCCCGCGCCGCCGCCAACCGCGCCGACCTCGCCGTCGACTACACCGAGCCCGGCTGGCCCGACACCGTCCGCGCCCACCACCCCGACGGCGCCACCGTCCTCTTCGACTCCGTCGGCGGCTCCACCGCCCGCGCCGCCCTCGGCCTCCTCGCGCCCGGCGCCCGCCACCTCGTCTTCGGCTGGTCCGACGGTCCGCTCACCCTCACCGACGCCGAACGCGCCGGTCTCACCGCCCGCGGCATCACCACCCAGAGCGTCCTCGGCCCGGTCATGCTCCGGCGCGCCGGCGGCGACGACCCCCTGCGCCTCCTGGAAACCCGCGCCCTCGCCGAAGCCGCCGCCGGCCGCCTGCGCCCGGCCCTCCAGCGCTACCCCCTGTCCGAAGCCGCCGCCGCCCACCACGCCCTGGAAACCCGCGGCACCATCGGCAAGGTCGTCCTGGAACCCTGACGCATCCACCAGAAGGCCTGCGATCCCGCCCCGAAACCCGGCACCGCGCACATGGACACCCCCGCGGAACCCCGTGTACCAAATCCCCCATGACGATCAACGGCGGCATCTCCTTCTGGTACGCGACCGACCCCACCGCCACCCGGCCACCCCGCCCGCCCCTCACCGGCGACACCACCGCCGACGTCGTCATCGTCGGCGGCGGCTACACCGGCCTGTGGACCGCCTACTACCTGAAGACCGCCGCCCCCGACCTCCGCGTCACCGTCCTGGAGCAGAAGTTCTGCGGCTACGGCGCCTCCGGCCGCAACGGCGGCTGGCTCTACAACGGCATCGCCGGCCGCGACCGCTACGCCGCCCTCCACGGCCACCAGGCCGCGCTCCGCCTCCAGCGCGCCATGAACGACACCGTCACCGAGGTCATCGACACCGCCGCCAAGGAGGGCATCGACGCCGACATCCACCGCGGCGGCGTCCTCGAAGTCGCCCGCACCCCCGCCCAGCTCAGCCGCCTCAAGGCCTTCCACGCCGCCGAGCTCGGCTTCGGCGAGAGCGACCGCGAGCTCTTCGACGCCACCGAGACCCACCGGCGCATCGGCGTCGCCGACGCCGTCGGCTCCTCCTGGACCCCGCACGGCGCCCGCATCCACCCCCTCAAGCTCGTCAAGGGCCTCGCCGCCGCCTGCGAACGCCTGGGCGTGGTCCTCCACGAGAACACCCCCGTCACCGAGATCGCCCCCCGCCGCGCGATCACCCCGTACGGCACGGTCCGCGCCCCGTACGTCCTGCGCTGTACGGAGGGCTTCACCGCGGCCCTCAAGGGGCACAAGCGCGCCTGGCTCCCGATGAACTCCTCGATGATCGTGACGGCCCCGATCCCGGAGTCCACCTGGGAGGCCCTCAACTGGTCCGACGCCGCCACCCTCGGCGACATGGCCCACGCCTACATGTACGCCCAGCGCACCGCCGACGACCGCATCGCGATCGGCGGCCGCGGCGTCCCGTACCGCTACGGCTCGCGCACCGACAACGACGGCACCACCCAGGAACGCACCATCGCCTCCCTCACGGCGCTGCTGACCTCCTTCTTCCCGGTCCTCGCCGGTACGGAGATCACCCACGCCTGGTCGGGCGTCCTCGGCGTGCCCCGCGACTGGTGCGCCACCGTCACCCTCGACGCCGCCACGGGCCTCGGCTGGGCCGGCGGCTACGTCGGCTCCGGCGTCGCCACCTCGAACCTCGCGGCCCGCACCCTGCGCGATCTGGTCCTGGGCGAGCGGACGGACCTGACCACCCTCCCGTGGGTCAACCACCGCGTCCGCCGCTGGGAGCCGGAGCCCTTCCGCTGGCTCGGCGTCCAGGCCCTCTACGCCGCCTACCGCGAGGCGGACCGCCACGAAACGGCCACCCACACCCCGACCACAACCCCCCTGGCCCGCCTGGCCGACCGCATCTCGGGCCGCCACTGACCCCCCGCCGGACACGACGAAGGTCCCGGACCATAACGGTCCGGGACCTTCGCGCGCGGAGCCCCCTGTCGGATTCGAACCGACGACCTACGCATTACAAGTGCGTTGCTCTGGCCGGACTGAGCTAAGGAGGCGAGGCCGTCCTCACTTTACACAGAGCGCCATTCCCGGGGCCATCACGTTGCGGGCCGCCGCCGGCCGCCCGGGAAGTCACCGCCCTGCGGGTGCTGACAGGAGGCGCGCCGGGGGGTAGCGTCGGGCGGAAGTCCGATTACTGGACTAGACCTTCCACTCGGATCGTCCGGCACGTTCCTGCCGGTAGAAGGGATTCATCACCATGGCTTCTGTCACCTTCGACAAGGCGACCCGGCTGTACCCCGGCGGCGACAAGCCCGCCGTCGACCAGCTGGAGCTGGAGATCGAGGACGGCGAGTTCCTCGTCCTCGTCGGCCCCTCCGGCTGCGGCAAGTCCACCTCGCTGCGCATGCTGGCCGGCCTGGAGGACGTCAACGGCGGCGCCATCCGCATCGGCGACCGCGACGTCACGCACCTGCCGCCCAAGGACCGGGACATCGCGATGGTGTTCCAGAACTACGCGCTGTACCCGCACATGTCCGTCGCCGACAACATGGGCTTCGCGCTCAAGATCGCCGGCGAGGACAAGGCCACCATCCGCCGCAAGGTGGAGGACGCGGCGAAGATGCTGGACCTGACCCAGTACCTCGACCGCAAGCCGAAGGCGCTCTCCGGCGGCCAGCGCCAGCGCGTCGCCATGGGCCGCGCGATCGTCCGCAAGCCGCAGGTGTTCCTGATGGACGAGCCGCTGTCGAACCTGGACGCGAAGCTGCGCGTGTCCACGCGCACGCAGATCGCGGCGCTCCAGCGCGACCTCGGCATCACCACCGTCTACGTCACCCACGACCAGGTCGAGGCCATGACGATGGGCGACCGCGTGGCCGTCCTCAAGGACGGGCTGCTCCAGCAGGTCGACACCCCGCGCAACATGTACGACCGCCCGGCGAACCTGTTCGTCGCCGGCTTCATCGGCTCGCCCGCGATGAACCTGGTCGAGGTCCCGATCACCGACGGCGGCGTGAAGTTCGGCGACAGCGTCGTCCCGGTGTCCCGCGAGGCGCTGACGGCCGCGGCCGACGCAGGCGACCGCACCGTCACCGTGGGCGTCCGCCCCGAGCACTTCGACGTCGCGGACTCGGGCGGCCTGACCATCACCGTCAACGTCGTCGAGGAACTCGGCGCCGACGGGTACGTCTACGGCGTCACCCCGGCCGAGAAGGGCTCGCAGGACATCGTCGTGCGCGTCGGCGGCCGCCAGGTGCCGGAGAAGGGCTCGACCCTGCACGTGGTGCCGCGCCCCGCCGAGATCCACGTGTTCTCGACGTCCTCGGGTGCGCGCCTCTCCGACTGACCGGGTACCGGCGTGACATGAAGGGGCGCTCCGCCAAGGGGCGCCCCTTCGTGGTGAGTTCCGGGCGGACCGGGCCATTCGGCCCCGCCCGTCAACCCTTTATTCGAAAAACCACGTCGAACCATCCCCCGACCGGGTGACTAATTGTCTCCAAAACTTCACCGAGCGCTACTCTCGCCCTCGTGACCCACACTGCCCGCCGTATCGGCCGTTCCCTCGCCCTGGTCCTGCCCGTCGTCCTGGTCCTGTCCGGGACCCTCGCGGTCACGATGGTCCCCTGGGCGGACAACACTCCCTCCCAGATCCTGACCGCGTCCGCCGAGGACGTCTCCGTCCCCGCGAAGCCGCGCGCCGCGCAGGACGTGCTCCGCGACAAGCTGATGACCGAGCTGCAGCAGGGCGAGGCGCCCGGCGTCGTCCTGACGCACCTCCAGCAGGAGGTGGACCGGCGGCCGTCGCTCACCGACCACTGCGTGGGCATCGCGCGGGCGCTCGGCCGGGCCGCCGTGGAGGCCTACGGTCCGACGAAGGCGCAGTCCTTCGCGCGGCCCGTGTGCGACACCGCGTACGCGTCCGGCGTCGCCTCCATGGGCTGACGTCGGCCGACGCCGGCCCGCGCACGTCGCGTCGGCGGCCGCCGGAGCCCGGCGCTCCCTACTCTGGCCGCCATGACCGACGTTCCCCCCGCATCCCCCGTACCGCCCGCATCGCCCCCCGCCCCTACGTCCACCGATTCCGCGGCCGCGTTCCCGGCCTCCCCCACCCAGGCCGTCGTCCTGGCGGGCGGCCAGGGTTCGCGGCTGCGGCCGTACACGGACGACCGGCCCAAGCCGATGGTCGAGATCCCCGGCACGGGGACGCCGATCATCGGGCACCAGCTGGCCTGGCTGGCCGCCGAGGGGGTCACGGACGCCGTCGTCTCCTGCGGGCACCTCGCCGAGGTGCTCCAGGAGTGGCTGGCGCGGGCCCGGTTGCCGCTCCGCGTGACCACCGTGGTCGAGGAGGAGCCGCTGGGGCGCGGCGGGGGCCTCAAGTACGCCGCGCGCCACCTCCCGCACCCGGACCGGCCCTGGTACGCGACGAACGGGGACATCTGGACGCGGTTCTCGCTGCGCGAGATGGCGGCGTTCCACGCGGAGCGCGGGGCGGTGGCGACGCTGGCGCTGGCCCGGCCGCGGATCCCGTGGGGGGTGGTCGAGACGAACGAGTTCGGGCAGATCCTGGACTTCATCGAGGCCCCGCCGTCGCCTTATCTGATCAACGCCGGGGTGTACGTCTTCGGCGCCGAATTCACCGCGCTGCTCCCGGACTTGGGGGACCACGAGCGGACGACGTTCCCCCGGCTGGCCCGGGAGCGGCGCCTCGCGGGCTTCCCGCTGCCCCAGGGGGCCTACTGGCGGGCGATCGACACCGCGAAGGACCTCACCGAGGCCGCACGGGAGTTGGCCGCGCAGAACGCCTCCTGAGCCCACAAGCCGGCCGCACCGGCGGTACCGGCGGGGTACCGGCCGCATGCGGAAGGGCCCGGCGCGCTCCTCGCGCGCCGGGCCCTTCCGCGTACGTACGACAGGACTCAGCCGAGCAGTCCCCCGACCAGGCCGGGCTTCTTGGCCGGGGCCTCGCCGCCCCCGCCGCCGCTCCCCGACGACGAGGACGGCCGCTGCTGCGGGGCGGACTGGCGCGGCGCGCTGCCGCGCGGGGTCTGGCCGCCGCCGCTGCCCCGCGTCGCGGTCGGCGACTGGGAGCCGGCCCCGGCGCCCTTCTGGGCGGTGCCCGGGCCGGAGGTGGAGGCGGCGGTGCGGCCCGGCTTGGCGGAGGCGGACTTGGAGGCGCTCGCGGAGGGTTCCGCGGCCGCCTTGGAAGGCTGCTGCTCCTGCTGCCGCTGGGGCTGCGCGGACGGCTGGCCGGCCGGCGTCCGCGGCAGCGGGGTGCCGGGCAGGTAGTTGCTCGGGGGCTCGCCGGGCCCGGGCACGGTGACCACGGTGGTGGAGCGGACCGCCCCGCCGAGGACGGAGCCGATGATCAGGGTGAGCCCGCAGGCGATGGTCGCCATGACGGCCCCGCGGCGCAGCACCCGGCGCCGCAGCCGCCAGACCTCGGAGCGCGGTCCGAGGGTCCGCCAGGCCTCGCCGGCGAGACGGCCGTCGAGGGAGTAGACGGGGGCCCCGGCGATGATCAGCGGGCTCCAGGCGGCGAGGTAGATGATGTCGGGCGCGTCGTACGCCGGGACGGTCTTCCAGCTCACGGTCATCAGCAGCGCGGCGGACAGCAGGGCGCCGATGCAGGCGGCGAACCGCTGCCACAGCCCGAACACGGTCAGCACGCCCACGATGACCTGGAGGAACGCCACGGTGAGCCCGGCCCCGACGGGGTGGGCGAGGGCGAAGTCGCGCAGCGGTTCGGCGAGCGCCCAGGGGTGCAGGGTGTGGAGCCAGGTGACCATGGAGCCGCGTTCGCCGCCGTCGAAGTAGACGGGGTCGCACAGCTTGCCCATGCCGGCGTAGATGGAGATGAAGCCGAGGAAGACGCGCAGCGGGAGCAGCACGACGCCGAGGTTCATCCGGCGGCCCGGGTAGTACGAGGCCTGCGCGCGGCTGTCGCCGGAGGCCTGTCGGGAGTCCGCCGGGGCGCCGGGGCCGCCGGGGCCCGCGGGCCCGCCGTGGTACGGCCCGCGCGGCAGGTCCCGTACGGCGGACAGCGGACGGGTCTCGTCCGGGTCGCCGTAGGTGCGCTGGCCGATGACGGTCGGCGTGGCGAGGGTGTCCTCGTCGAGGTCGTGGGCCAGGCCGACGCGGGGGATGACCTGGGTGCCGCCGCCGCCCTCGAAGGCGTCGTAGCCGCGGCCGGCCTCCCGGACGGCCTGGAGGAGTCCGCCGGTGGCCGCGGCGTCACCGGGGGCGGACTTGCCGCTCCAGACGACGGGGGCTCTGCGGCGGGTGGCGCCGGCCGCGGCGGCCACGGCACCGCCGAGGACGGGCGCGCGGCCGGGGGCGTTCGCGGGCTTGGAACGCGCGCTCGTGCTCGGTGCGAGCCGCACGCGGAAGCTGGCGTGGTTGACGATGACCTGTGCGGGGTCGCACGGCACCTTGACCATGCTCAGCGCGGGCTGGTCGTCGAACCCTGACGTTCTGGTGTCCACACTCATCTAACCGAGTGACGAGTCTTTAGGACACTGCCTTGACATCAGGGATGTGTCCGAGACCCGTCAAGATCAAGTCACCCCGCCCGGAACGGGCGGGGTGACACGCTCACGGGTCAGGTTCCGTGGGCCAAGTGGATCAAGCTCGCCTCAGAGGCGCGGGGCCTCGGCGCGGCGGCGCGCGGCCTCGTACAGCACGACGCCCGCCGCGACACCGGCGTTGAGCGACTCGGCGCCGCCCGGCATCGGGATGCGGACGAGGTAGTCGCAGTTCTCGCCGACGAGGCGGCCGAGGCCCTTGCCCTCGGAGCCGACGACGATGACGACCGGGCCCGCGAGCTCGGCGAGGTCGTTGACCGTGTGCGTGCCCTCGGCGGCGAGGCCGACGATGGTGATGCCGGCCTTCTTGTAGTCCTGGAGGGCGCGGGTCAGGTTGGTGACGCGCGAGACCGGCGTACGGGCGGCGGTGCCGGCCGAGGTCTTCCAGGCGCCGGCGGTCATGCCGGCGGCGCGGCGCTCGGGGATGACCACGCCGTGGCCGCCGAAGGCGGAGACGGAGCGGACGATCGCGCCGAGGTTGCGCGGGTCGGTGACCCCGTCGAGGGCGACGATCAGCGGGTCCTCGCCGTTGTCGTACGCGGCGGCGGTGAGGTCCTCCGGGTGCGCGTACTCGTACGGCGGGACCTGGAGGACCAGGCCCTGGTGGTTGAGCCCGTTGGTCAGGCGGTCGAGCTCGGGGCGCGGGGCTTCCATCAGGTTGATGTTGCCGCGCTCGGCCGCGAGCTGGAGGGCCTCGCGGACGCGCTCGTCGTTGTCGATGAACTGCTGGACGTAGAGGGTGCTGGCGGGCACGCCGTCGCGCAGCGCCTCGAAGACCGGGTTGCGGCCGACGACCATCTCGCTGGTGCCCTTGGGGCCGCCGCGGCGCGGGGCCGGGCGGCGCTTGGCGGCCTGGCGCGCCATGGCGTTGCTGATGCGGTTCGCCTTGTGCTTCTTGCGGTCCTCGGCCTTGGGCGTGGGGCCCTTGCCCTCCAGGCCCTTGCGCCGCTGGCCACCGCTGCCGACCGTGGCGCCCTTCTTGTTGGACGTGCGGCGGTTCCTGCGCTGGCTGTTCCCGGCCATGACCTCTACCTGTTTCGTTGGTGCTGCGATATGTACGTATGAAGAGTGTGCCGCCCGGAGCGCCGGGCGGCACACCGTGCCTGCCTGCCCGGGCCTGGCCGGGCCGCTTGGCTCAGCGCGGGCCGAGTGTCCAGCGCGGTCCGCTCGGGCTGTCCTCGATGACCAGCCCGGACTGCTGGAGCTGGTCGCGGATGGCGTCGGCCGTGGCCCAGTCCTTGCGGCCCCGCGCGGACTCCCGCTGCTCCAGGACCAGGCGTACGAGCGTGTCGACGGCGCCGTGCAGGTCCTCGCCGCGGTCCGCCTCGCCCGCCCAGTGCGGGTCGAGCGGGTCCAGGCCGAGGACGCCCAGCATGGCCCGTACCTCCGACAGGCGCGCGATGGCCGCGTCCTTGTCGTCGGCGGCGAGGGCGCTGTTGCCCTGCCGGACGGTGGTGTGGACGATCGCGAGGGCCTGCGGGACGCCCAGGTCGTCGTCCATCACCTCGGCGAAGGCGAGGGGGACCTCGGCGGCCGGCTCGACGGGACCGCCGGCCTTCTCCACGACGCGCTGGCAGAAGCCCTCGATGCGCGCGAACGCGGACTCCGCCTCGCGCAGCGCCTCCTCGCTGTACTCGATCATCGACCGGTAGTGCGGGGTGCCGAGGTAGTAGCGCAGGACGATCGGGCGCCAGGCCTTGACCATCTCGGAGACGAGCACCGAGTTGCCGAGGGACTTGGACATCTTCTCGCCGGACATGGTGACCCAGGCGTTGTGGACCCAGTACTTCGCGAACTCGTCGCCGTAGGCCTTGGCTTGGGCGATCTCGTTCTCGTGGTGCGGGAAGATCAGGTCCAGGCCGCCGCCGTGGATGTCGAAGGCGGCGCCGAGGTACTTGTGCGCCATCGCGGAGCATTCGAGGTGCCAGCCCGGGCGGCCGCGGCCCCACGGCGTCTCCCAGGAGGGCTCGCCGGGCTTGGCGGACTTCCACATGGCGAAGTCGCGGGGGTCGCGCTTGCCCGTCTCCCCCGTGCCCGAGGGCTGCATGAGGTTGTCGAGCTCCTGGTTGGAGAGCGCGAGGTAGCCCGGGAAGGAGCGCACGTCGAAGTAGACGTTGCCGTCCGCCTCGTACGCGTGACCGCGCTCGATCAGGCCGCGCATCATCTCGACCATCTCGGTGACGTGGCCCGTGGCGCGGGGCTCGTAGGTGGGCGGGAGGCAGCCGAGGGCGGTGTAACCGTCGTTGAAGGCCCGCTCGTTCTCGTAGCCGATGGACCACCAGGGGCGGCCCTGTTCGGCCGACTTCGCGATGATCTTGTCGTCGATGTCCGTGACGTTGCGGATGAAGGTGACGTCGTAGCCGCGGTAGGCGAACCAGCGGCGCATGATGTCGAAGTTCAGGCCGGACCTGATGTGCCCGATGTGCGGGGCGGCCTGCACGGTCGCGCCACAGAGGTAGATCGAGACGCAGCCCGGAACGAGCGGGGTGAAGTCGCGGATCTGCCGGGCGCTGGTGTCGTACAGGCGAATAGTCACGGCATCCAGGGTAGTGGCCCTGTAGCAGTGCCCCGCGACCCTTTCGGGACGCGGGGTTGCTTTGTTGCCGAAGCGGAGCGCTGCGGCGCGCCGGCGCGCTCCCCGCTCGGACGGATTTATCAGGTTTGTCAGGATGCGTTCCGGTACACCAGCGCCGTGGCGATGGCGGCGAGGCCCTCGGCGCGGCCGGTGAGGCCGAGGCCGTCGGTGGTGGTGCCGGAGACGGAGACGGGGGCGCCCGCGGCGGCGGCGAGCGCCTTCTGCGCTTCCTCGCGCCGCTTGCCGATCTTCGGGCGTACGCCGATCACCTGGATGGCGATGTTGCCGATCTCGAAGCCCTCGGCGCGGACGATCCGGGCGGCCTCCGCCAGCAGGGTGACGCCGGCGGCGCCGGACCACTCGGGGCGGGAGGTGCCGAAGTGCGCGCCGAGGTCCCCGACGCCGGCGGCGGAGAAGAGGGCGTCGCAGGCGGCGTGCGCGGCGACGTCGCCGTCGGAGTGCCCGGCGAGGCCGTCCTCGCCCTCCCACAGCAGACCGGCGCACCACAGCTCGCGGCCGGCCTCGAAGGCGTGCACGTCGGTGCCGATGCCGACGAGCGGGATCAGCGGGGCGGGGGCGTCGGGGCTAGTAGGCATCGGTGGCCCTCCTGCGGGCGAGTACGGCCTCGGCGAGGACCAGGTCGAGCGGACGGGTGACCTTGAAGGCCTCTTCGTGGCCGGGGACGACCACGACGGTGACGCCGAGGCGCTCCACCATTCCGGCGTCGTCGGTGGCGCCCTCCCCGCCCGCGGTGTCGCCGGCGAGCTCGTCGTGGGCCCGCTTGAGCGTGACGAGGTCGAACCCCTGCGGGGTCTGTACGGCGCGCAGCCGCGCCCGCTCGGGCGTGGCGACGACCGGCTCGGCCTCGCCGGGCTTGCCGGGCTCGACCTCCTTGACGGTGTCGGCCAGCGGCATCGCGGGCACCACGGCGGGCGCGCCGTCGCGGACGGCCTGGGCGACGGCGTCGACCGTGTCCACGGGGACCAGCGGGCGGGCGGCGTCGTGGATGAGCACGGTGGTGACGCCGTCGGGCAGCGCGTCGAGACCGGCGCGCACCGACTCCTGCCGGGTGTCACCGCCGGGGACGACGAGGATCTCGGTGCGTTCGGGCAGCGCGTGCTCGTCGAGCAGGTTGCGCACCTCGGCGGCGCCGTCGGGCGGCGCGACGACGACCACGAGGGACACCGCGCGGGAGCGGGCCATGGCGCGGACGGCGTGGATGAGCATGGGCGTGCCGCCGATGCCCCGCAGGGCCTTGGGGGCACCGGGGCCGAGGCGTACGCCGCGGCCGGCGGCCGGGATCACCGCGGCGGTGCGGTGGGGGCGCGATTCGTCAGACATCAAGGAGCTCCGGGAGTGTGACTCCGGTTTGGCGACCAGGTTTGTGACTTCGGCCGACGTGGGTATGGCCTCAAGGGTGCCGGGTGCGACGCCCCTCGCCCCTTCCGTGACGACCGGACGAGTCGGCTGCCCGGACCCGGCACGCCAGTGGTTCGACCTGCGTGGCGCGCGGGATCACGGGTAGGGGTGGGAAGGCGGGGATACAGACATGCCGCAGCGCCCGGCAACAAGTTTCCTTGTCATCGGGCACCGCGGCACAGCTGTGTACGGCTGGTCGTCGCGTCAGGACGCGAGAACCTCGTCGAGGAGGGCCTCAGCCTTGTCCTCGTTGGTGTTTTCGGCGAGCGCGAGCTCGCTCACCAGAATCTGGCGCGCCTTCGCGAGCATCCGCTTCTCGCCCGCGGAAAGCCCGCGCTCACGCTCACGACGCCACAGGTCACGCACCACTTCGGCGACCTTGATGACATCGCCAGAAGCGAGCTTCTCCAGATTTGCCTTGTAGCGCCGGGACCAGTTCGTCGGCTCTTCTGCGTACGGTGCGCGAAGCACCTCGAAGACCCGGTCCAGCCCGTCCTGGCCGACTACGTCGCGAACACCGACGAACTCCGCATTGTCCGCAGGCACACGAACCGTCAGGTCGCCCTGGGCGACCTTGAGCACCAAGTAGGTCTTGTCCACGCCTTTGATCTGACGAGTCTCAATGGCCTCGATCAGCGCGGCCCCGTGATGGGGATAGACCACGGTGTCGCCAACCTTGAACGTCATGTGACAGGTACCCCTTCCGTGGCTATCCAGGGTAACACGAGAACTGACCGTAATGAATGGCGTTTTCGCAGGTCAGGGCCCATCTCAGGGCTTGACAACTGTGATGCGAACGTGCTGCGGAGGGCCTGCGGAAGGGGGTATTCGCAGGTCGGAGGCGCTGCGCGGACCAGCCGAAACGGCCACGTTACACCTGCCGCCCGACCGGTTCGGTGTGACGTACGTCCCGTTTTGCCGGTTTCGGGGCGGGTAAACCGAACTACTCCGTTCGACTGGCGACCACCCGTACGGAGCGGTTCCGGCCCAATCGGGAATTGATCACGGAGTGGCGTTCGGGGGAATCCCGGAATTCGATCACCGGCCACCCGGCGTGCGATATGCGAGGGGCACATGAACGGCGGGCGGAATACAAGATCGCGGGGCGGCCGCAGGGCGGGCCGGGTACTGCGGAGGGTCGGGTGCGGGGGCGGGGCGGCGGCTCGGTAACCTAAGCCCGCTGACACACCCTTAGGGCGGCTTTACCTCGGCCGTCCCGAGAGCCCACCCTCCCGTCCGTACGTCCTAGGAGTTGCCGCCGCCGTGAGCCGCAGCCTTCGACGCGGCGCCCTCGCCGCTTCCGCCGTCGTGTTCTCCATCGCCTCGCTCGCCGCGTGCGGCGCGGGCAACGACGCGCAGACTCTCCAGATCAAGCCGGACAACGCCGCCGTCACCAAGGGCGACATCAAGGTCCAGAACGCACTGGTGATCACCCAGGGCGAGAAGGACGCGAAGGGCCCCGCCGCCGTCTCGGCGACGGTCTTCAACTCCGGCACGACCGAGCAGACGCTCGACGCCATCACCCTCAAGGGCGGCGGCAAGGTCGTACTGAAGGGCGCGACGGGCAGCGGCAAGGTCGTCGTGCCGGCCGGCGGCTCCGTGGTGCTCGGCGGCAAGGGCAACGCCGCCGCCGTGATCGAGGGCGGCCGCGAGGCGGTCCAGGACGGCAACGTCCAGGACGTCGTCTTCCAGCTGAGCAAGACGGGCGACGTCGCCCTCCAGGCGTTCGTCGTCCCGGGCTCCGGGATGTACGCGAACTACGGCCCGACCGAGGCCCCGGCCGCCGGCGCCAGCCCGTCGGGCAGCCCGTCCGGCTCCCCCTCCGGCAGCCCGTCCGGCGCCCCCTCGGGCGGCCCCTCCGGCACCCCCGCGGGCAAGCCGTCGGGCAGCGCCTCCACCTCGGCGGGCGCCGCCGCGGGCACGCCGTCGGGCTCCCCGTCGCACAGCGCCGGTCACTGACACACCGGAAGGGCCCCGTCCGCTCGCTGCGGACGGGGCCCTTCTGTCATCCCGGTGGAGCCGGGTTCAGGGCCTGCGGCCCCTTCGGTTTACGGCTCGAACTTGTAGCCGAGGCCACGGACCGTGACCAGGTAGCGCGGCGCGCCCGGGTCCGGCTCGATCTTGGCGCGCAGCCGCTTCACGTGGACGTCGAGGGTCTTGGTGTCACCGACGTAGTCGGCGCCCCAGACCCGGTCGATGAGCTGCATACGGGTCAGCACGCGGCCCGCGTTGCGCAGCAGCATCTCCAGCAGGTCGAACTCCTTCAGCGGCAGGTCCACCTTGCCGCCGCCGACGGTGACGACGTGGCGGTCCACGTCCATCCGTACGGGGCCGGCCTCCAGGGCCGCCGGGGTGACCTCCTCCGGCTCGCCGCGGCGGCGCAGGACCGCGCGGATGCGGGCGACCAGCTCCCGCGAGGAGAAGGGCTTGGTGACGTAGTCATCGGCTCCTATCTCCAGCCCGACGACCTTGTCGATCTCGCTGTCCTTGGCGGTCACCATGATCACGGGGACGTTGGAGCGGCCGCGCAGCTGCCGGCAGACCTCCGTACCGGGCAGGCCGGGGAGCATCAGGTCGAGCAGGACGAGGTCGGCGCCGTTGCGCTCGAACTCGTCGAGCCCGTCGGGCCCCGTCGCCGCGATCGCGACCTCGAAGCCTTCCTTGCGGAGCATGTAGGACAGGGCGTCGCTGAAGGATTCCTCATCCTCGACGACGAGCACTCGGGTCACGGAAGGACCTCCGGGGCAGGGATGACTGGTTCTGGGTCGAGCAGGGGTCGGGCGGGTGCGGGGGCCGTCGCGGGGGTCTGGGCTGCTGCTTCGGGGAGTCGCAGGGTGAACGTGGAGCCCTGGCCCTCCGAGCTCCATACCGACACCTCCCCGCCGTGCGACGCCGCCACGTGCTTCACGATCGCGAGGCCGAGTCCGGTACCTCCCGTGGCGCGGGAGCGGGCCGGGTCCACGCGGTAGAAGCGCTCGAAGATGCGCTCGCGGTCCTTTTCGGGGATGCCGATGCCCTGGTCGGTCACGGCTATCTCGATCAAGTCTCCACCCGGCGCGGTGACCCGCCGCGCGGCGATGCCGACGCGGGTACGGGCCGGGCTGTAGTTGACGGCGTTCTCCACGAGGTTGCCGAGGGCGGCCGCGAGCTGTCCCCGGTTGCCCCAGACGCGCAGGTCGGCGGTGCCGCCGGCGGCCATGGTGATCTGCTTGGAGGTGGCCGTGTGGCGGCAGCGGTCGATGGCCTCCGCCACGAGCGTGTCCACCCGTACGGGCTCCGCGTCCTCCAGGGGGTCGTCGTTCTGTACCCGGGAGAGGTCGATGAGCTCTTGTACGAGGCTGATCAGACGGGCCGCCTCGATCTGCATCCGGCCGGCGAAGCGGCTGACCGCCTCGGGGTCGTCCGAGGCGTCCATGACCGCCTCGGAGAGCAGCGAGATCGCTCCGACCGGGGTCTTCAGCTCGTGCGACACGTTCGCGACGAAGTCGCGGCGCACCGCCTCGATGCGGCGGGCCTCGGTGAGGTCCTCGACGAGCAGCAGCACGAGCCGGGAGCCGAGCGGGGCGACGCGGGCGGAGACCGCGAGGGCCTCGCCCCGGCCGGTGCCGCGCCGGGGCAGGTCCAGTTCGACCTGGCGTATCTCCCCGTCACGGCGGGTGTCGCGGGCCATGTGGAGCATGGGCTCCACGGACAGCTTCCCGCCGCGGACCAGCCCCAGGGCGTACGCCGCCGAGCTGGCCTTGACCACCGCGTCGCCTTCGTCGAGTACGACGGCGGAGGAGCGGAGTACGGAGAGGACGGTGTCCACGCCGGGCGGGAGCACCGCGTTGATGTCGGGGCGCATGGAGCTCCGGGTGGGGCGGGCCTGGTCGCGCTCGCTCCAGCGGAACGCCAGCATCGCGATCACACCGGTGCACAGACCGGCGATCGCTGCAGCTGCGGCGACCGCCGCGTTCACGTCCATGTATCCAGGTTAAGCAGGCATGACGACACTTCCACAGCCGTTCGGGTGGCACCTCGAACACTCGTCGCCCAGAGTTCACCCTGGCGACGGGGTTGATTCACTTGTGATGCCGGAGTCGGACGCGTTCACGGCCGAACGTGTCAACGTGGGGCCATGAGGCCGCCCCGGCCCGGCCCACGGGCAGGAAAGCAGTAGGCAGTAGGCAGAGAGGGACACCCATGCGTGACGCGTACCACGAGGAACTGGACTCGATCGGAGAAGGCCTGGTCGAGATGGCCCGGCTGGTCGGTTCCGCGATCGGGCGGGCCACGACGTCCATGCTCGACGCCGACCTGAAGCTCGCCGAGAGCGTCATCGCCGCCGACCAGAAGGTCGACGACCTCCAGCACGACCTGGAGGCGCGCGCCATCGCGCTGCTCGCCCGCCAGCAGCCGGTCGCCACCGACCTGCGCATCGTCGTCACCTCGCTGCGGATGAGCGCGGACCTGGAGCGCTCCGGCGACCTGGCCCAGCACGTGGCGAAGCTCGCCCGGCTGCGGTTCCCGGACACGGCGGTGCCGCGGGACCTGCACGCCACCATCCTGGAGATGGGGCAGCTGGCGCAGCGCCTGATGGCGAAGGCCGCCGAGGTGATCATCACGAAGGACGTCGACCTGGCGCTCCAACTGGAGCAGGACGACGACGAGATGGACCAGCTGCACCGCACGCTGTTCCAGCACCTGATGGACGACCGCTGGAAGCACGGCATCGAGACCGCCGTGGACGTGACGCTGCTGGGCCGCTACTACGAGCGCTTCGCGGACCACGCGGTGTCGGTGGCCAAGCGCGTCGTCTACCTGGTGACGGGCGAGCACGCGGACGAGCTCCAGCCCCCGACGGTCGTCGAGGGCGTCTGAGGGCGGGGAGGCCCTCCTGCGCTTCTGCGCCAATGCGCCGTTGACGCGCCGGTATGGCTGGGCATGAATGAGGCGAAGGCACTCCCACGTTCGCCATCCCGTATGCCGCCTGCGAGGAGGAACCATGCCCGATTCCCCCGTTCCCATCACCCCGGAGCAAGAGCAGCAGCCGAGGCCCGAACCGCTGCGCCTGCCGCTGCTCGCCGCCTGCGGCTGCGGCTCGGGCTGCGGCTGCGGCTGCCAGTCCGGCGCCCCGTGCCAGTGCGGCGGCTGACCCGCCCACCGGTACCCGTACGCGAGAGGGCCCCGTCCGGCACACCCATGCCGGCCGGGGCCCTCACCCGTACCCCTAGGATGCCGACGGGGGCGGGGCCGTAGCGCAGAGGTCGTCGCGCGCGGTCTCCAAAACCGCGAGGACGCCGGTTCGATCCCGGCCGGCTCCGTCCCTCTCCTCAGCGCGGCGTGAGGAGGCAGAACTCGTTGCCTTCCGGGTCGGCCAGAACCGTCCAGTGGATCGCGGCCCGGTCGAAAGCGGGGTCGGTGGCGCCCAGGGCGCGCAGTCGGGCCTCCTCCTCCGCCAGGTCGTCGCCGGGGTAGGGGCAGACGTCGAGGTGGACGCGGTTCCACACGCTCTTGGTGTCGGGAGTCCGGAGGAACTCCAGGTAGGGCCCGACGCCCTTGGCGGAGCGCAGGCTCGCCTGCTCGTCGGTGACCTGGTGCACCGTCCAGTCCGTCGCCTCGCCCCAGAACCGGGCCATCCCCCGCGGGTCGGCGCAGTCGACCACCACCGCGGCGACCGGCCCGGTGTCCCGGTAGACCTGACGGGGCTCCAGGACGCAGAACTCGTTGCCCTCCGGGTCGGCCATGACCGTCCAGGGGACGTCGCCCTGCCCCACGTCGGCGAGCGTCGCGCCGAGATCCTTCAAGCGCGCGACCAGCTCCGCCTGATGGGCGGTCGAGGTGGTGGCCAGATCGAGGTGCACCCGGTTCTTGACCGTCTTGGGTTCCGGGCGGGCGACGATGTCGATGCAGACGGCCACGGGGTCGGGGTAGGCGAAGCCCACGGGTTCGAGGTTGGTCACCCCGGGCCCCTCGCTGTCGACACCCCAGCCGAGTGCCTCCGCCCAGAACCGCCCGAGCGCGGAGTCGTCGTGGGCCTTCATGTTGATCTGCACGAGTCGCGTTGCCATGCCGCAGATCCTAGGACTCAGCGCATGAGAATGCCTCCCACCCGGCGCCGTATGCGCAGGTGGGAGGCATGATCACAAAACTTGCTACTTCTTGCCCTGGTTCTTGACGGCCTCGATGGCGGCCGCGGCGGCCGCCGGGTCGAGGTAGGTGCCGCCCGGGTTGAGGGGCTTGAAGTCGGCGTCCAGCTCGTAGGCGAGGGGGATGCCGGTCGGGATGTTGAGGCCCGCGATGTCGGCGTCGGAGATGCCGTCCAGGTGCTTGACCAGGGCGCGGAGGCTGTTGCCGTGCGCCGCGACCAGGACCGTGCGGCCCGCGAGGAGGTCCGGGACGATGCCGTCGTACCAGTACGGGAGCATGCGGACGACGACGTCCTTCAGGCACTCCGTCTTGGGGCGGAGCTCCGGCGGGATGGTCGCGTAGCGCGGGTCCTCGGACTGGGAGAACTCCGTACCGTCCGCGAGGGCCGGCGGCGGGGTGTCGTACGAGCGGCGCCACAGCATGAACTGCTCCTCGCCGAACTCGGCGAGGGTCTGGGCCTTGTCCTTGCCCTGGAGGGCGCCGTAGTGGCGCTCGTTCAGGCGCCAGGAGCGGTGGACCGGGATCCAGTGGCGGTCGGCGGACTCCAGGGCCAGCTGCGCGGTGCGGATCGCGCGCTTCTGGAGGGACGTGTGGACCACGTCGGGGAGGAGGTCGGCGTCCTTCAGGAGTTCGCCACCGCGGACTGCCTCCTTCTCGCCCTTCTCGTTGAGATTCACGTCCACCCAGCCGGTGAACAGGTTCTTCGCGTTCCACTCGCTCTCGCCGTGGCGGAGGAGGATCAGCTTGTACGGTGCGTCGGCCATGCGTACGAGCCTAATGGACGCGCCGGAGCCCTCGCGCGCGCCGTTCACGGGCTGGTCGGACGGCGTCGATTGACGCTGCCCGTCAATTCGCTGGCGTGCGCGCGCGGGCGCTCGTACGGTGCGGGGAGCCCAAGAGACGCTTACATCACCGGGGGATTCCGTATGGTTTTCGGCAGTTTGACACGGGTCGTCCGGGAAAGCGTGTCGGGTCTGCCGCGCGCTTTCTGGTGGCTCTGGACGAGCACGCTGATCAACCGGCTCGGGGCCTTCGTCGCCACGTTCATGACCCTGTACCTGACCCTGGAGCGGGGCTATTCGGCCTCCTTCGCCGGGCTCGTGGTGGCCCTGCACGGGCTGGGCGGGGTGATCTCCTCGCTGGTCGCGGGCGTGATGACCGACCGGCTGGGGCGGCGGCCGACGCTGCTGGCGGCGCAGGCGTCGACGGCGTTCTCGGTGGCGCTGCTCGGGTTCATGGAGCACCCGGCGGCGATCGCGGCGGTGGCGCTGCTGGTCGGCATGACCTCGAACGCGTCGCGGCCGGCGGTGCAGGCGATGATGGCGGACATCGTCCGCCCGGAGGACCGGGTCCGGGCCTTCTCGCTCAACTACTGGGCCATCAACCTCGGGTTCGCGGTGAGCGCGACGGCGGCGGGCGTGATCGCCGAGTACAGCTACCTGGCCGGGTTCCTGGGCGAGGCGGCGCTGACGCTGGTGTGCGCGGTGCTGGTGTACGCCAAGCTGCCGGAGTCGCAACCGGCGGCGGTGCCCGTCGCCCCGGGGACGGCCGTCGGGCCCGAGACCCGGCTGGGGACGGTCCTGCGCGACGGGCGGTTCATGGGCGTGGTCGGGCTGTCGTTCCTGATCTCGCTCGTGTTCACGCAGGGGTCGGTCGGGCTGCCGGTGGCGATGGGCGCGGCCGGGTTCTCGCCCGGGGACTACGGGCTGGTCATCGCGGTGAACGGGCTGCTGATCGTGGTGCTGCAGATCCCGGTCAGCCGGTTCATCGAGCACCGGGACCCGCAGCTGCTGCTGGTCGCCTCGGCGTTGCTGGCCGGATACGGGTTCGCGCTGACGGCGTTCGCCGGGTCGCTGTGGGCGTACGCGCTGACGGTGTGCGTGTGGACGCTCGCGGAGATCGTGAACTCGCCGACGCAGATGAGCCTGGTGGTGCGGCTGTCCCCGGCGGACGGACGCGGGCGCTACCAGGGGGTGTACACGATGTCGTGGGCGGTGGCCTCGCTGGTGGCCCCGCTGATGGCGGGGTTCGTGATCGACCGCTGGGGGGCGGGGTGGCTGTGGGGGGCCACGGGCGTGGTGGGCACGGGGGCGGCGCTGGGGTACTGGCTGCTGATGCGGGGGGTTCCCGTGGGGGCGGGGGGCGGGGCGGCTGTCGCCGATGTCCCGGCCGGTGAGGTTGCTGTTGCCCCGGTGGCCGTCGCTCCCGTGACCGCGGAGACGGTGGCCGCCGCGGATGTGCGGCCCGCCGTCTGACGCGGGTGGATGGGGGGCGGGCGGGTGGCGGGGCCCTGCGGGGCTCCTCCCCTGCCCGCCCTTCCGCCGTTCCCCGGGGTGGCGGGGCCCGTCAGCGGGACGGGTGGGTGAGGTGTTTGAAGGCGTCCAGGTTGCGGGTGGATTCGCCGCGGGAGACGCGCCAGTCGTACTCGCGCTTGATCGCCCCCGCGAAGCCCAGCTCCAGCAGGGTGTTGAAGGCGCCGTCCGCCGCTTCCAGGACGGTGCCGAGCAGCCGGTCCAGGTCCTGCGGGGTCACCACCGACAGCGGGAGCCGGGCCGTCAGGTAGACGTCGCCGAGGGGGTCGACCGCGTAGGCCATCCCGTACAGCTTGAGGTTGCGCTCCAGGAGCCAGCGGTGGACCCCGGCCTCGTTCTCGTCGGGGTGGCGGATGACGAAGGCGTTCACCGACAGGGAGTGCCTGCCGATGCGGAGCGAGCAGGTGGTGCTCAGCTTGCGGGTGCCGGGCAGCTGGACCACGTACGAGCCCGGGTCCGGGCTCTCCCAGGCCAGTCCGGCCTCGGTCAGCGTGCCCTCGACGATCGCGGCGGTTCCAGCGTCAACGTCAGCCATGGTGGGAGCGTACGCGACGGCGATGATCAAGCATCGCCGCGGTGTACACGTCCGCGGTGCCGGCGGCCGCCGTGTCCCAGCCGAAGAACTGCGCGTGCCGGGCCGCCTCGCCGCCCATCCGGTCCGCGAGCCCCGGGTCGTCCACGAACCGCCGCAGCTCCCGCGCGTAGTCCACCGGGTCGTGCCCGGGTACGAGGATCCCCGTGACCCCGTCGTTGACGGCCACCGGCAGGCCGCCGACCGCCGCCGCGAGCACCGGGGTGCCGGTCGCCTGCGCCTCTATGGCGACGAGCCCGAAGGACTCGTTGTACGAGGGCATGACCAGTACGGACGCCGCCCGGAACCAGTCGGCCAGCCGGTCCTGCGCCACCGGCGGCTGGAAGTGGACGAGGTCGGCGATGCCCAGCTTCGCGGCGAGCTTCTGGAGCCCCTCCGGCTTGGCGAGGCCGCTGCCGCTGGGGCCGCCGACGACGGGTACGAAAAGGCGGTGGCGCAGCGACGGATCCCGGTCCACCAGCTCGGCGACCGCCCGCAGCAGGATGTCGGGGGCCTTCAGGGGCTGGATGCGCCCGGCGAAGAGGGGGATCACCGCGTCCTGCGGGAGGCCGAGCCGGGCGCGGGCGGCGGCGCGGCCGTCGCCGGCGGTGAAGCGGTCGAGGTTCACGCCGGGGTGGACGACGGCCACCTTCGCGGGGTCGGCCTCGTAGTGCCGTACGAGTTCTTCCGCTTCCTCGGCGGTGTTGGCGATGAGCCGGTCCGAGGCCGCGACGATCTGGGTCTCGCCGATGACGCGGGCGGCGGGCTCGGGCGTGTCGCCCTCGGCCAGCGCCGCGTTCTTGACCTTGGCCATGGTGTGCATCGCGTGGACGAGCGGGACGCCCCAGCGCTCGGCGGCGAGCCAGCCGACGTGGCCGGAGAGCCAGTAGTGGGAGTGCACGAGGTCGTAGTAGCCGGGGCGGTGTCCGGCCCAGGCCTGCATCACGCCGTGGGTGAAGGCGCACAGCTGTGCCGGGAGCTCCTCCTTGGCGAGGCCCTCGTACGGGCCCGCGTCCACGTGGCGCACGAGGACGCCGGGGGCGAGCTCGACCACGGGGGCGAGGCCGCCCTCGGTGGCCCGGGTGAAGATCTCGACCTCGATGTTGATCGCGGCGAGGCGCTTGGCGAGCTCCACGATGTACACGTTCATGCCGCCGGCGTCGCCGGTGCCGGGCTGGTGCAGCGGTGAGGTGTGCACGCTGAGCATGGCGACGCGGCGCGGCTTGCGGTGGTGGCCGACGGCCGGGAGGCGGAGCCTCGGCGGGTCGTGCCGGGTGGAGCGGGCGGCGGCGATCCTGCCGCTGAGGCTGCCACCGAGGCGGGACACGTACTGGCTCAAGGGAGCGGTTCCTCTCGCTCGGACGGGCGTGACGGTGGCGCGACGACGGCATGACGACGGCTGAGCGACGGCATGACGGCGAAGAGCGCGTTCGGCGCCCTTCAAGGAGTGCAACCCGAATGGCCGTGCCCCGCATTCCGGGCTTCCGGATTTGCTCCCTGATTTGTCGGAGAGTTGCCGGAGAGTCGCCTGATTTTCATCCGTCGCGACCGCTCCGCTTACTCTCGCCTCATGGCCTCCCGCACCACCCCGCCCCCGAGCCGCCCCGTGGGCACGGTGACGCGCGGGACGACGAACCCGAACCGGTTGCGCCGGATGGACCGCTGGATCGCGGCGACGCACGGGGCGGCGCTGCGGAGGGCCGACGCGCCGGTCGCGGTGGACCTCGGGTACGGGGCCGCGCCCTGGACGGCGGTCGAGCTGCTGGCCCGGCTGCGGGAGGCGGCGCCCCGGGTACGGGTGGTCGGCATCGAGATCGAGCCGGCCCGGGTGGCGGGGGCGAAGCCGTACGAGCGGGAGGGCCTGAGCTTCCGGCACGGCGGCTTCGAGGTCCCGCTGGAGGGCGGGATCCGGCCTTCGCTGATCCGGGCGGCGAACGTACTGCGCCAGTACGACGAGCAGCAGGTCGAGGAGGTCTGGGCGCGGCTGTGTGCCCGCCTGGCTCCGGAGGGACTGCTGGTGGAGGGCACCTGCGACGAGATCGGGCGTCGCCACGTCTGGGTCGCGCTGGGGCCCGAGGGGGCGCGCACGGTGACCTTCGCGACCCGGCTGGGCTCCCTGGAGCGCCCTTCGGACCTGGCGGAGCGGCTGCCGAAGGCGCTGATCCACCGCAACGTGCCGGGCGAGCCGGTGCACGCGTTCCTGCGGGACTTCGACCGGGCGTGGGCGGCGGCCGCGCCCTACGCCTCGTACGGGGCGCGGCAGCGCTGGATCCGGACGGCGCGGGCCCTCGCCGCGGACTGGCCGCTGGCGGACGGGCCGGGGCGGTGGCGGCAGGGGGAGCTGACGGTGCGGTGGGAGGCGCTGCGCCCGGCGGGGCCCTCGTAACGGGAGCGGCCGGAAGCGGGGCGGTGGGGAACCGGTGGTGTGGGCTGCCCGTTGAGTCGTCGGGGTGGGCGGTGGCGGCGGCTTACATGATCGGAAAGAGCCCCACAAGGGTGTTGGAATTCACCGTCTCGTGGCACCATCCCGAAGGCAGTAGCAAGTTACTGATGAATAGTCAGATCTGATGCGGGATCTGACACGGGCGCCTGGGGGGACCATGGGGACCGAGAAGCGATCGCGGTGGCGGGGCGCGTCCGCCCTCACGCTGCTGTGCGCGATGGCGATACTGACGGCCCCCGGCCTCGCGACCGGCGCCGCGCACGCCGCGCCGACCCCGGAACCGGGCACCAAGTCCCTCGAAGACGTCCGCAAGAACATCGAGGACCTGTACCGCCAGGCCGGTTCCGCCACGGACGCTTACAACCTCGCCGACGGCGAGGCGAAGGCGCAGTCCGAGCGGATCGTCGAGATCGCCCGGCAGATCGTGGCGGGCGAGGAGAAGATCACCTCGCTGAAGGGCCGCGCGGGGGCCGCGGCCCGCGCCCAGTACCGCTCGGGCGGCCTGCCGCCGGGCGCGCAGCTGGCGCTGAGCGGCAGCCCGACGCAGTACCTGGACGGGGCGGACCGGCTGCGGCAGGGCGAGAAGGCGACGACGGACCTGCTGTCGGACCTGAACCGCACGCAGGACGATCTGGCGCGGTACGCGAAGGACGCGAGCGACCAGTGGCGCAAGCTCGAAGCCAACCGTCTGAAGCAGGAGACCTCGAAGAAGCAGATCGAGGAGAAGATCAAGGCGGCGGAGGAGCTGGAGAGCAAGCTGGAGGCCGAGGAGAAGGCCCGGCTGATCCAGCTCGAACAGCAGGCCCAGTACAAGGCGCAGACGGCGTGGCTGTCGTCGGGCGCGCTGAAGGGGGCCGGCGCCTCCGCGACGGACGCCGGGAAGCGGGCCGTCCAGTACGCCACGGCGCAGATCGGCAAGCCGTACGTGTGGGGCGCGGAGGGTCCGAACGCCTTCGACTGCTCGGGCCTGACCTCACAGGCCTGGCTCTCGGGCGGGCGGCGCATCCCGCGGACCTCGCAGGAGCAGCTGCGGCTGCTGCCGAAGGTGGCGGTGAAGGACATGCGGCCGGGTGACCTGATCATCTACTTCGACGACGCCACCCACGTCGGCATGTACATCGGCGACGGCGCGATGATCCACGCCCCCCGCCCGGGCCGCAACGTCACGATCGCGGGCGCGGGCTCCATGCCGATCAAGGCCGTGGTCCGCCCGGACTGACCCCGCGGGGGGCGCCGGGCGGGGCAGGAGGCGGGGCGAGGAGCGGGTCGGGGCGGAACCGCAGCGGAACCGGGTCGGGCCGGCAGCGGAACCGGGTCGGGTCCGAAGCGGAAGCGGGTCGGGCGCGCAACGGAAGCGGGGCGGGCCGGGGCGGAACCGGGGCGGTCTCGCGCACGTCTCGGCAGTGGGGACCATCACATCCCCACCGTGAGCTTGGTCATCCCATGCGCCCGCATTTCCCCCGCGATAACGGCATATGACGGAGGCCCCCGCCCGAGCCGCCATTCCGCTCTGCCCGTACCGACCGTTAGGGTCGGGCGAATGCGCACCCTCGGGGGGAGGGAAGGAACCGGAAACGATGCCCGTACCCGTACCGAGGCAGAGGGACACCCCCGCCGCGGAGAGCGGTCAGGCCGTTCTGTCGATCACCACCGACCGGCCGGCGAGCCACCCCGCCGCCCACCAGGCGCTCAACCTGCTCGTGATCGAGGACGACCCCGCGGGCGGCCTCACCGTCCCCGAAATACTCGACGCCGACGGCCACCGCATCCGGCTCCGCAGCGCCCGCAACCTCACCGAGGCCACCCGGCTGCTCACGCCCGACGTGCACTGCGTCCTGCTGGACCTTTCGCTCCCGGACGCCGCCTTCCGGGGCGCCGGCGCGGCCGCGGCCGACACCGCCGCCGACCAGCTGGCCACCCTCCGCCAGGTCCTGCGGCTCGCCCCGCGCCATGCCGTCCTCGTCCTCACCGCCGAGGACGACGCCGAGCGCGCCGCCGAGGCGGTCCAGATCGGAGCCCAGGACTTCCTCTTCCGCGACGAGCTCGACGGCCGGCTGCTGAGCCGCGCCATCCGCTACGCGGTGGAGAGAAAACGGGCCGACATCGCCCAGTACAAGCTCGCAGAATCGAAACTGCGCGCCCAGGAGAACGCCCGCCTGGAGCGCGGGCTGCTGCCCAACCCGCTCCTCGAAGGCTCCGACCTCCGCTTCGCGGCCCGCTACCGCCCCGGCCGCAGCCGGGCCCTGCTCGGCGGGGACTTCTACGACACCGTCCGCACCCCTGACGGCACCGTCCACGCGATGATCGGCGACGTCTGCGGCCACGGCCCCGACGAGGCCGCCCTCGGCGTCGAGCTCCGGATCGCCTGGCGCGCGCTCACCCTCGCCGGCCTGTGCGGCGACGAGCTCCTCGCCACCCTCCAGGAGGTCCTGGAGGTGGAGCGCCCCTGCGACGAGATCTTCGCGACGCTGTGCACCGTCGACATAGCCCCGGACGGCCGCCGCGCGGGCCTGTGCCTGGCCGGCCACCCGGCCCCGCTGATATCCCGGCCTGGCCGCCCCGCCCGGCTGCTCCCGTACGAGAACAACGGCCCGGCACTCGGTCTGCTGCCGCGCGCCCGCTGGCCGCGCCGCCAGGTAGAGCTGGGCGGCAGCTGGAGCCTGATGCTCTACACCGACGGCCTGATCGAGGGCCACGTCGGCGCCGGCAAGGAGCGCCTCGGGCAGGACGGCATGGTCGAGATGATCAACCGGCACCTGGACCGCGGGCTGCGCGGCGAGGACCTGCTGGAGGCCTCCGTCACCGAGGCCCGCCGCCTCAACGGCGGGGAGCTCACCGACGACGTCGCCGTGGTCCTGCTCTCACGCGCCGAGGGCTGAGCCCGGGGAGCGGTCGCGGTACGTCAGCGCCCGGTACGTCAGCGCCCGCCGTTGTAGGGCCCGTACGGCCCGTCGCTGCTGCTGCCGCCACTGCGCCGGCCGCCGCCCGAGACCTGCTTGAGGGCCGGGCGGACGTCGACGAGGAAGACGATGGTGGCGACCAGGCCGGCGATCTCCAGGAACAGCATCCCGAGGAAGAAGTCGACGACGACCGTGACGCCGAGGATGACCAGCCAGAAGGTCTTGCTCTGCTTGTCGGCGGCGCGGTACGCGTCCTCGCGCGCCAGCAGCGCCAGCACGAAGGCCACGACGGCGAGCGCCAGCATGGCGAAGCCGAGCAACGGGAGGACCCCGTTATCGAATCCGTTCATCAACATCGCTCGACCGCCTTCTCACGCTTCAGGTGCCGCCCGTATCCACGCTACCGGTAACAACGGGCCGGACACCTCGCTGGTGCCCGGCCCGTCGCCCGGTTATGCGGATTCCGGGGTTCAGCTCTCGTCGCCCGCCGTGGCGCCGACGGTCTTCTTCGCGGGGCTCTTGCGGGCGGTGGTCTTCCGCGCCACGGCCTTCTCCTCGGCGGCGGCCTCGGCCGCCACCGGCTCCAGCTTCGCCTGCGGCTCGGGCTCGACGGCCTCGGCGATGTCGACGATCTCCTCGACGAGCTCGCCGCGCCAGGCGCGCACGGCCTGCTCACCGTGCTCGGCGACCTTGTCGTAGGTCTCCTTGGCGCGCACCGCGTACTCGGCGGCCACGCCGACCCCGCGCAGCGCCAGGTCCTGGGCGGTCTCGCCGAGCTTCTTCGGGTCGATCGCGCCGAGCACCTCGGAGACCTTGGCGGTGACGGCCTCCTGGGCCTCCTTCGCCTTCTCCTGCACGACCTTCGGGTCGGTGTTCTTCACGGCCTCGATCCGCGCGGGGGCCTCGGCGCGGAGCTGCTCGAAGAGCCCGGGCACCTTCTTGGCCTGCTGGACGGCCAGGTCGGCCGTACCGGCGGCGAAGTAGAGGGGGGTCGGGTCGGTGAGGGTCTTCTTCAGGTCATCGGCGATGGCCATGTGCTGGTCCTCCCGGATCACAGTTCAGTTCGTGTGGGGCATCGCGTCACGCGCTTCGTCGTGCGCTTCGTCGTGCGCGTTCTCTTTGCGGAACGAGTCGTAGATCTGGAGCAGCACCTGCTTCTGCCGCTCGTTGATCGACGGGTCGGCGAGTATGACGGCCCGCGTCTCCACCTCGTCCGGGTCCCGCTCGTCGAGGATCCCGGCCTGCACGTACAGCGTCTCCGCGGAGATCCGCAGCGCCTTGGCCAGCTGCTGGAGGATGTCCGCGCTCGGCTTGCGCAGCCCGCGCTCGATCTGGCTCAGGTACGGGTTCGACACCCCCGCGGCCTCGGCCAGCTGCCGCAGCGACAACTGAGCCTGCCGCCGCTGCTCCCGCAGGTACTCGCCGAGATTGCCGACGTTGAGCGATGCCATGGCCCCGATCCTGCCCCACCTTGCTAACTATTGCAAGCACCTGCTTGCAACAGCTCCCACCGCGCCGCGCCGCAGACCGGTCCATCGGGTTGGATGGCGACGTGGTGAGACGGCGCGAGACGAGGAAGAAGCGGGCTCCGTTCGGCGTACCGCGGGAGGTCATCCTGCTGTCGGGGCGGGACGTGTGGCCCTACACGTTCATCGCCGACGACTCGCGTGGCGGATGCGGCAAGGTCGCGATGCCCGCCGATGCGGCCATCGAGGACGTACAGGCGGCGGTCTTCACGCGGCTGGCGGACCTCACGCGTACCTTCCATGGTGTCGAGATCGGCATCGTCTGGTCCCCCCTGACACCAGACTCGTGGGTCGGGCGTGTCGGTTCCCTCACCACGGACGTCGGGCCGCCGCCCTGATGTCAGCTGTCGCGGGCAGCCGCGCCGAACCACGTGGGGACGGCTGCGAGCAGGTCCTGCTGGTCCTGCCCCGCCCAGGCGACGTGGCCGTCCGGGCGCAGGAGCAGGGCGGGGGCGTCCGGGTCCACGGGGGTGAGGTCGACGACGTGGTCCACCCGGTCGGCCCAGCCCGTCACCGAGAGCCGGCCGGTGCGGTCGAGCAGGAGTCCGCGGCCGCCGTGCGTCAGCTCGTAGAGGCGGCCCTGCTTCAGCTGCACGTCCCGCATCCGCCGGCCGAGCAGTTCGTGGCCCTCGCCGAAGTCGTAGCGGACGTCCACCGCGGTGATCATCCCGGTGACGTACCGGTTCACCTCCTCGAAGTCCATCAGCTTCGAGAACAGCTCCCGCAGCGCGCTCGCCCCCGGATCGGTGCCCATCAGCGCGATCTGCGCGCGGGTGTTGGCGAGCACGGCGGCGCCCACCGGGTGCCGCTCGGCGTGGTAGCTGTCCAGCAGGCCCTCCGGGGCCCAGCCGGCCACGGCGGCGGCCAGCTTCCAGCCGAGGTTGAAGGCGTCCTGCACACCGAGGTTGAGCCCCTGACCGCCGGTCGGCGGGTGGATGTGCGCCGCGTCGCCCGCGAGCAGCACCCGGCCAACCCGGTAGCGCTCCGCCTGCCGGGTCGCGTCGCCGAACCGGGACAGCCAGCGCGGTGAGTGCACCCCGAAGTCGGTGCCCGCGGTGGCCCGCAGCCGCTGCTTGAACTCCTCCAGGGTCGGCGCCGCCCGGTCCTCGGACACCCCTTCGCCGGGCACGACGGCGCGGTAGCCGCCCTCCTCCAGGGGAACGAGGCCGAAACGCCGCTGCGTCTGGTTGACCTCCGCGACGACGGCCGCGATCGTCTCCGGGTCCTCGGTCGCCTCCATGACGCCCAGCAGCGTCTCGACCGTGGCGGGCTCCCCGGGGAAGCCGACGCCGAGCAGCTTGCGCACCGCGCTGCGGCCGCCGTCGCAGCCGACCAGGTAGCGCGAGCGCAGCCGGGTGCCGTCCGCGAGCTCGACGCCCACCCCGTCCTCGTCCTGGCCCAGCCCGACCACCTCGTGGCCGCGCCTGATCTCGGTGCCCAGTTCGAGGGCCCGCTCGACCAGCAGCCGCTCGGTGACCGGCTGCGGGGTGGCCAGCCCGTACGGGTGGGCCGTGTCCAGCAGCTCCGGCCACGACTTCATGATCCCGCCGAAGAGACCGCCCACCTGGAACTTCTTGCTGACCGCGAGGAACCGCTCCAGCAGGCCGCGCTGGTCCATCACCTCGACGCTGCGCGCGTGCAGACCCTGTCCGCGGGACTCCCCGGTCGGCTCGGTCAGCTTCTCCAGCACCACCACGTGCACGCCGTGGAGCCGCAGCTCGCAGGCCAGCATCATGCCGGTCGGCCCGCCGCCGACCACGATCACGTCAATCATTCAGATCCCCCGATTCCACCGGCTCAGAGGGGAGATTCTGCGGCAGTACGGGGGCCTTGCCGCAAGGCCCCCTGTGCGCTATAAGTTGAGAGTGGCAAGGAGTGGGTACCAGGTACCCGAGCTCCTTGCCTTTGTCGTATGCCTGCGTATGCCAGCCCGTTAGGGCGCGGCCGCGCCGATGACCACCGTCGCGTACAGCTCCTGCGAAGTGACCGTACGGGTCGTCAGACCCGCCGCCGTCAGGGCCGCCGCCGTGACCGGGTGCTGGTGCTCGCCCGTCTCGATCAGCAGGTGCCCGCCCGGCGCCAGCCAGTGCGCGGCCTGCGCCGCCACCCGGCGGTGGATGTCCAGGCCGTCCGACCCGCCGTCCAGGGAGACCAGCGGCTCGTGGTCGCGGGCCTCCGCCGGCAGCAGCCCCAGCTCCCCCGTCGGCACGTACGGGGCGTTGACCACCAGCACGTCCACCCGGCCCCGCAGGGCCGCGGGCAGCGCCGCGTACAGATCGCCCTCGTGGACCCGGCCCCCGTACGGGGCGACGTTGCGCCGCGCGTACGCCAGCGCCACCGGGTCGATGTCGGCCGCGTGGAGCTCCACCCCGCCGCCCACCCGGTCCGCCACCGCCGCGCCCAGCGCGCCCACCCCGCAGCACAGGTCCACGACGACCGCGCCCGACCGGGGGGTGAGCGCGGCCGCCTCGGAGGCGAGGAACTCGCTGCGCCGGCGCGGTACGAAGACCCCCTCGCCGACCTCCATGCGCAGCCCGCAGAACCCCGCCCAGCCCACGACGATCTCCAGCGGCTCGCCGGCGACCCGGCGGGCCAGCATCTGCGACAGGTGCCCGTCGTCCCTGGCGGCGCCGACGAGCAGATCCGCCTCCTCCTCCGCGAAGACGCAGCCGGCCGCGCGCAGGCGTTCCACCAGTGAGATCAACAGTCCAGTCCTTCCAAGACCGTGACGTCCAGGCCCTCCAGGCGGGCCGGGTCCGCGACGATGTCGATGGCGACGATACGGCCGCCCGCGATGGTGAAGCCCTGGACCGCCACAGCCCTGCCGCCCGGCGGGATCGTGACGACGCCCAGCGCCCCGTTGACGAGCGCGGGCCGCGCGTACGGCGCCAGCCGCTGGAACGTGAGCGCCTGCCGGGCCACCGCCTCCGCGCCCAGCGCCGTCTCCCGCAGGTCCACGCGCAGCACGCAGTCCGGGTCGAGGACGGAGATCAGGCCGTCGAAGCTGCCGCCCCGCGCCGCCGCCAGGAACGCGCCGACGATCTCCTTCTGCCGGCCCCGGTCCGTGTCCGGGGCCGGTGCCTGCCCCCGCACCCGCCGCCGGGCCCGGCTGGCGAGCTGCCGGGTGGCCGCCGGGGTGCGCTCCACGATGGGCGCGATCTCGTCGAAGGGCACCCCGAACATGTCGTGCAGGACGAACGACAGCCGCTCGGCGGGCGCCAGTTGCTCCAGTACGACGAGCAGCGCGAGCCCGACCGAGTCCGCGAGCAGCACCTCCTGCTCGGGATCGAGCCCGTCCGGCGGGCTCAGCAGCGGCTCCGGGATGCCGACGGGCGTCTGAAGGGACTCCTCGCGGCGGGCCTTGCGCGCACGCAGCTGGTCCAGGCAGACGCGGGCGACGACGGTGGTCAGCCAGCCGCCCAGGTTCTCCACCTCGCGGGTGTCGGCGCGGTCGAGCCGGATCCAGGCCTCCTGGACGGCGTCCTCGGCCTCGGTCAGCGAGCCGAGCATCCGGTACGCCACGGCCCGCAGGTGGGAGCGCTTCTCCTCGAAGCGCTCCGCCAGGAAATCCCCGCGGTCCGCGCCGTCCGCCGCCGCCCCGCTCGCCGCCGCGCCGTTCGTGCTGCCTGTCATCGTCCTGTTCCCTCGTCTCGTCCGGTCGTTCCCGCCCCTGCCTCTCTGACGGACGCCGGCCCGTCCGTGTGACGGCCCGGCCGGATCAGAAGACGTCCGGGGACCACGGCTTGCTCGACGTACGGAACACCGCGTCCGCCAGCGCCAGCGCCCCCGGCCGCAGCTCCGTGATCTGCCCCAGCGCGCCCAGCCGGACCGCCGAGCCGTCCCCGAGGTACAGCGAGCCCAGCGCGGCCACGTCGAGCCGCAGGTCGGCGGGGTCCCCGGTGGCCTCGCACCGCCCCGTGCCCGCGTCCAGCCGGAAGCGGCCCCCGGACAGGCCCGCCGGGTCGGTGACCTCCAGGACGAGGACGCCCGGCACCTCGTACGTCCGCGCGCCCAGCGCCCGTACGACGTCCAGCACGCGCACCCACAGGAAGTCGGCGTGGGTCAGGATCGCGGCGGCGCGCGGATCGGGCAGCAGGCCCGGCGCGAGGTCGTCGGTGGCGCGCAGCCCGGTGCGGATCCTCAGCGCCCAGTCGACGGAGCACAGGAAGTGCCACAGCGCCCGCTCCGCCTCCGGGGTGGCCGCGAGGAGCTCCTCGACGCGGAGGGTGTTCAGCGGGACCTTCGCGTCCGTCCAGTGGTCATCGCTCCGGTAGGAGACCAGGCCGGCCACCTCGCCCGCCGCCGTCCGGTACACGGCGTGCAGCTTCGGCTTGTACGGGCGGAAGGAGAACTCCTCCTCCCCCGTGGCCAGTCGCCACCAGCGCGCGGTGCGGCCGGTCATGCCGTGCCGGGTCGCCCGGATCCGCTCGTGCAGCGCGGGACCGCTCCGGCGGACCTCGGCCACGTCCACCAGCTCGATGCGGCCGCCGCCGGCGGCGGGCGCGGCCCGGCGCGAATCGAGGCCGGTGCGCGCTACGTCGATCTCCCACTCCGCGACGTACACGGCGGGCCCGTACCCGTACCGCCCGTAGATCGGGTACTCGGCGGCGATCAGGGTCGACAGCACGTCGCCGCGCGCCGTGGCGGCGGCGAACTCGGCGGCCATCATCCGGGTCAGCAGACCCTGTCGGCGGTGCGTGGACAGCACGCTGACGTTGGTGACGGCGCTGGCCGTGACGGTGGCGCCGCCCGGGACGGTCAGCTCCTGGGTGAAGGACCGGAAGGTGCCCACGCAGCCGCCGGTCTCACTGTCGAAGGCGCCCTGGACCCGGCCGAGTTCGCCGGCCGCGGCCCGCAGGGCGACATCGCCGGGCGTCACGGGCTCCGCACGCAGGAACCCCCTGTTCAACGTCTGTGCCCACGCGGAATGTTCGGTGGCGGTGATCTGCCGGACCTCGGTGCTCATGACCGGCCACGCTAACCGCCGCCCCGGCCCCGAGTCCCGCGATTTTCCGGGAGACCGGCCCGGGGCCCGTCTCTATGCCAGCAGGTCGTCCACCTGAGCCTCGCCCTCGCGGTAGCGCCGGGTGATCTCCGCGCTGGAGTCGTCGGCGGTGCGCTGGAGATGCTGGCGGCGCCGCGAGACCTGCTGTTCGTACCGCACCAGCCGGCCCATCGCGTCGTGGAGTTCGGCGTCGGTGCGCGCGGCGAGGTCGGAGAGCTCCACCTCGGCGAGCATCTCCGAGGCCAGCAGCCGGAACTCCTCGCTGTGCGGGGTGCCGAGCGTGACGTGCCGGGCCGAGGCGCTGCGCCGCGAGGGGGCGTCCGCCAGGATCTCCGAGAGCCGCTCCACCACCGAATCGGGATCCGCCGCCGGGACCGCCCCGGGCACCGCCGGGAGGCGGTCGCGGCGGCGGGCCAGTTCGGCGCGCAGGATGTCGATCCGGCCCTGGAGGAGTCTGCGGATGTAGCTCAGGTCGGCCTCGTCGCGCTGCGCGTCGCGGCGCAGGGCGCGCAGCTCCGGGAGGCCGAGCGCGGTGGCCGGGGTCAGCGGCTCCTGCGGGTCGCCGGTGCGCTGCGCGGGCGGTCGTACCGCGGCAGTGGTGGCTCCAGCGGGTGCAGCGGGTGATGCAGGTACGGAGGTACCAGAGGTATTCATACGAACGGGTCCGTCCCCTCGACCGGTGAATGGGGTCTCCCCGGGGCCTGAGGGCCGTGGGAAGCACCGCCTGCGTGCATCGTGCCACTCTCCGTGGTACCGGTGCAGTCTCAGTGCACCCGATCGGCCCCGGACGGGTGCACGCCTGGTACACAGGTGGTATGCGAGCAGTGGTGCAGAGGGTGGACGGCGCGAGCGTCGTGGTGGCCGGCGAGACGGTGGGCGAGATCGTCGGCGAGGGACTGTGCGTGCTGGTGGGGGTGACCCACGACGACACCCCGGAGAAGGCCGCGCTGATGGCGCGCAAGCTGTGGTCCGTACGGATCCTGGAGGCGGAGAAGTCCTGTAGCGACGTGGCCGCGCCGCTGCTGGTGATCTCCCAGTTCACGCTCTACGGGGACGCCCGCAAGGGCCGCCGCCCCACCTGGAACGCGGCGGCGCCGGGGCCGGTGGCCGAGCCGCTGGTCGACGAGGTCGTGGCGCAGCTGCGGGCGCTGGGGGCGACGGTGGAGACGGGCCGGTTCGGCGCGGACATGCGGGTCTCGCTGACGAACCACGGCCCGTTCACCATCGTCATCGACGTCTGAGCGGTCTGAACGATCCGAGGGGTCGGGGCGCTCAGGGCGCTACGACGACCTCCTGCGCGGCGGCCGTCTTCCCGGCCAGCAGCGGCGCGTCCACCGGCACGTTCCGCTTGACCAGCGCGAGCGCGATCGGGCCGAGCTCGTGGTGGCGGACCGCGGTGGTCACGAAGCCCAGCTGGCGGCCCTCCTCCCCGTCTGCGGCGAGCCGGAGCGGCGTGCCGTGGGCGGGGAGCAGCACCTCGGAGCCGTCCAGGTGCAGGAAGACGAGCCGGCGCGGGGGCTTGCCCAGGTTGTGGACGCGGGCCACGGTCTCCTGGCCGCGGTAGCAGCCCTTCTGGAGGTGGACGGCGGTGCCGATCCAGCCCAGCTCGTGCGGGATGGTGCGGTGGTCGGTCTCCTGGCCCAGGCGCGGCCGGTGCGCCTCGACGCGCAGCGCCTCGTAGGCGAGCAGACCGGCGGCCGGGCCGTGGCTCGCGGCGAAGGCCTCCAGCTCGGCGCGCGGCAGGAAGACGTCACGGCCGTACGGGGTCTCGCGCACGACGAGTTCCTTGGCCACCTCGGCGATGGAGCCGGCCGGCAGGTTCACGACGGCGAAGTCGGCGGTGCGGTCGGCGACTTCGACGCGGTAGAAGAACTTCATCGACTCCAGGTAGGCCAGCAGCGCCTCCTGGGTGCCGGGCTCGACGTGCGCCCAGACCGTCTCGCCGTCGTCGACGAGGTAGAGGGCGTGCTCGATGTGCCCGTTCGCCGAGAGGATCAGCGCTTCGGTGGCCTGCCCGGCGGGCAGCTCGGTGAGGTGCTGCGTGAGCAGCAGGTGCAGCCAGCTCAGCCGTTCGGGTCCGGTGACGGTGATGACGCCGCGGTGGGAGAGGTCGACGAAGCCGCGGCCGTCGGCGAGGGAGCGTTGTTCTCCGTACAGCTCGCCGTAGTGGGCGGCGACGCCCTCGTCACGGCCTTCGGCCTGGACGGCACCGGGGAGATGGAGCAAGGGGCTGCTGGTCATGGCACCAAGCGTACGACCCCGCCCGGATCTGCCCTAGGCCTGCCCGGCGCGGTGCTCGGCGGCGCACTTCGCGCAGAGCCCGAAGATCGCGAAGTGCTTCATGTCGGTCTCGAAACCGAAGGTGGCGCGCAGTTTCGCGGTGAACTCGGCGGCGATGTCCACGTCGGCCTCGATGACCTCGGTGCAGTCGCGGCAGACCAGGTGGATGTGGTGGTGCCGGTCGGCGAGGTGGTAGGTGGGCGCGCCGTGCCCGAGGTGGGCGTGCGAGACGAGCTTCAGCTCCTCCAGGAGCTCCAGCGTGCGGTAGACCGTGGAGATGTTCACGCCGGAGGCCGTCTTGCGCACCTCGGCGAGGATCTCGTCCGGAGTGGCGTGCTCCAGGTGGTCGACGGCTTCGAGCACGAGCTGGCGCTGCGGCGTCAGGCGGTATCCGCGCTGCCGCAGGTCGCTCTTCCAGTCAGAGCTTTCGGTGTCCACGCTGCTGCCCACCCGGCCAGTGTAAGCGCGGGAAGGGGACCGCGGCCCTGGCCGTGGTCCCCTTCCCTCACAGTCTGTGGATATCGCCCGGTAGGGGCCGTGTCCGCCTCAGCGGAAGAAGGCGATGCCGTCGTCCGGCATGTCCGGGAGGTTGCGCGCCATCTCGGCGACCTCCTCGGGCGTGACGACCTTCTTCAGCTGCGCCGACATGTAGGGGCGCAGCTCGACGTCCGGGGTGGACTTCTCGCCGACCCACATCAGGTCGCCCTTGACGTAGCCGTAGAGCCGCTTGCCGCCGCTGTACGGGCCGGAGGCCGCGGTACGGGCGACGGCGTCGGTGACGATGTCGATCTGCGGCTTCTGGTCGGCGAGCGCGCCGTACCAGACCTCGACGACGCCCTGGTCGCGGACCATGACGATCTCGACCTGGCGGTCCTTGTCGATGCGCCAGTAGCCGGACTCCGACTCCAGCGGCCGCACCTTGTTGCCCTCGGCGTCGAGCGCCCAGGTGTGGGAGGTGTACTCCAGGAAGTCCCGGCCGTCGTGGCTGAAGACGACTTCCTGGCCGAAGTTGCACTTCTCTTCACCGGGGAAGTCGAAGACGCCCGCACCTTCCCAGGTACCGAGGAGGAAGGCGAGCGGGACGAGGCCCGGGTTCAGGTCGGACGGGATCTGGATCATGAATGGCTGCTCAGGCGATCTGTAGGGAGGGATTCCGGCATCCGGGGCGGGGCGAGCGGCTGATCAGGTGGTGATCAGCGCTGGCCCTGGTACAGCTTCTTCACGGCGAGGCCGGTGAAGGCGAGGACGCCGACGCAGACCAGGACCAGCAGGGAGGTGAAGACTGCCTCAAGCACGGTGTGCTCCTCGCGATGATGTGGGCGTGTACGGGGCCGGTCCCCAAGCCTACTGGCCCGGGGACCGGAGCACTCCGTGAGGTGGGCCGTACGCCGTTCCTCCCTCAGCCCAGCAGCTGGTTCTGCAGGATCACCGTCTGGTGGAAGGGAACGGCCGCCACCGCGTCCTTGCGGCTCTGCAGGATCACGGCCTGGACGTCACCGGACTGGATGCACCCGGCCTTGACCTGCTCGTCGCCGACCGGCGGAACCTCCTCGAAGAGCTGGCGCTCGTTGCTGTCCGGCGCCGACTGGGCCAGCTTGGCCTTGCTCCAGTCGGGATCCGCGTCGATCCGGTTGACTCCGCTGAGGTTCATGTCGCGGCCGCAGCCGGTGAAGGCGTTCACGAAGCCGGACGAGTGGAAGCGCAGCAGGTAGACGCGGGTGCGGGTGCCGTCGGGGGTGGTCCAGCCGCGGCCCACGATCTGGCGCAGCCCCTCGTCCGTGAACGCCTGCTTCATCTTCTCGCGGGCGGTCGGCTCGTACTCCTCCAGGAAGGTGTCCACGGCCACCACGGAGTCCTTCTCCAGCTTCAGCTTCGCGTCCGGCGCGGCGCCCCGCGGGGCCGGCAGGAGCAGCTGGGTGAGGCCGGCGTAGTGGATGCCGTCCGCGTTGTCCGCGGCGAAGGGCACGGCCGCGCCGGGGGGCGGGGTCGGCCTGACGAGCGCGGGGTAGTCCCAGCGGCCGTCGGACCGGGTGGAGAGCCCGGGGACGTCGGTGCGGTCGGACCGGACGATCCCGTACGCGCAGGCGGCGCCGACGGCGGCGAAGACGACGACGGCGGCCGTCCAGCGGAGCGCCGCGAACAGCCTCCGCCGGTCCTTCGGCGCGGGCGCGGCGGGCGCCGGAGCCTCGGGGGCCGGGGGCGTCGGTTCGGTCGGGGTTCCGGTGGTGTTCTGCTCGGTCACGCGGACTCCCCGGGGGACTTCAGGTGGCTCATCTGGTTCCGGAAGAACTGGACGGCGGTGGGCTGGGAGAGCGGCTTGGGCCCGTACGCGCGGAAGGTGACCATCACATCGCCTTCGACGGCCACGCAGAAGACCGATTCGATCTTCGCTTCCTTCTTCTCGCCGACGGTGAAGAGCCCGCACTTGGCGTCGGGGAACCCCTCCACCTTCGGCGCCTCGCGCCCGTCCTTGAGCTGGTCGAGCACCTTCTTGGACACCTCGGAGAACTTCCCCACGGCCTTCGGGTCCGCCTGCATGATGCGGACCTCGGCGACCATCTTGGCGCCGTCCCTGTCGGCGTACGTCCGGCCGGCGAGGCCCTTGAGCTTCAGCTCCGCGAACATCTCGTCGCGCTTCTTGCGGTCGCTGCTGGAGAGTCCCTTGCGGGACTCCTTGAAGCCCTCGACGGCCTTGTCGCCGGCGATGAAGAAGTTGTTGCCGTCCGCGTCCAGGTCGGGTCCGAGGACGTAACCGGGCGGGACCGGCAGCAGCTTGCCGGAGAGCTCGTTGGCGGGGACGGCGTCCGGCGTCTTGCGGAGCGGCGCGGACTTGCCCGCCGCCTCCCAGTAGCGGGTCGGCGTCTCGCGGTCAGCCTCGGCGAGCGCGGACCGCGCCCACACGCCGGCGCCGGCGAGGACCCCGAGGACGACGACGCCGGTGACGAGGGCGGCCACCCGGCGCCGACGGCCGGGGCGTGCGGCAGGGGTCTCGACGGCGGGGGGCGCGGCCGCGGGGGTCTCGACGGCGGGGGTCTCGGTCGCTGGAGTCTCGGTCACAGTCGCTCCAGCTGTCGCTTGGCCAGGTCGATGACGTCGCGCTCCGCGATCTTGCCGCGGTTGTCGTAGTAGTCGATGTCCATGACGACGTCCCCCCGGCGGGCGATGGCGCGCGCCCCGCGGACGGGGAGGTAGCCCGGCGTCTCCTCGGCCTTGGAGTCCACCCAGACGCGGCCCAGGTCTCCGGACAGGCCCGGGACGGCGACGCCGTCGTTGCCCGCGCGGTCCTTGTCGGACATGTAGGCGGACTGCTGCACCTGGTAGTCGTCCGCCCCTGAGCGGTTCTGGAACTGAAGCAGCCGGATCTTGACGAACACCTTGTCGTCCTGGGCCCACACGGTGGAGGCGACCCGGCGGAAGCCGGTCTGCACCAGGTTGGTGAGGGCCCGGTCCGGGGCCGTGAAGAACTCCGCGGCGAACGCGTCGGCGGGCTCGTAGCCCGTGCCCGCGACCTTCGCCCCGCCGGGGGCCTCGACCAGCAGCTTGGCCAGGTCGTCGTCCGTCTTGTGCCAGCGGTTGGCGTTGATCGTCTTGCTGGTCGTGGTGTCGTCCGGCGCGAGTGCCTTGGGCCCGGCCGGCAGCGGCTGTGCCAGCGGCGGCAGCGGGGTGGGCTCGCGGTCGTACTGGACGGCGTACCCGGCGACCGTGCCGGCGAGGACGCCGAGCACGGCGGCTCCGGCGATCAGGAGCGTGGTGCGGCCCCGGCGGCGGCGCGGGAGGGCGGATGCGGTCTCCGGGTCGGTCCCTCCCCCTTCGCGCGCCTCGGGAATGATCTGTGCGTGTTCCAAAAGAGAGTCCCCCACACGGCTGTGCGCACCGGGTGTGGATACCCGGGCACACACATGACCCACCCCGGCGGAACCCGGTTGTACGCGCCCTCATCACGGTTTGGTGTAGGGGCCCGTCAGTCTTCGTGGCGTCGTTTTCCGTCCAGTTCGTCCCACCACTCGTCGGACTTCTGATCGCCGGAGGGGTCGTCCCACCAGCGGTCTTCCGGTCCGCGCCGGTTCGCGACCATCGCGGCGACCGGGGGGATGACCATGGCGACGACGCACAGCGCGACGGCCGCCTCCACCGACAGGAGGCGCACGAAGGTCCAGGCGGAGACGAAGAGGAACAGGCATCCGCCCATGAGCAGGAAGTAGACGCGGCGACGCCGGGCGTACATGCCTCCAGGGTAGAGCCGCCGGTGCCCGGCCGGAACGGCACGGAGGGCCGCACCCCGTTCCAGTGGCGTCCAACCCCCTGGGGTGCGGCCCTCCGGCCGGTCGTTCAGCGCGCGCGGCGCACGCGGGCGGTTCAGACCGCGATCGCCACGTCCGTCACTCCGCCGGCCTGGGCGACCACGACGGCGCGGTCGGCCTGCGCGCCCGGGACCAGCGCCCGCAGCGTCCAGGTGCCGGTGGCGGCGTAGAAGCGGAACTGGCCGGTCGCCGTGGTGGGGACCTCGGCGGTGAACTCGCCGGTCGAGTCCAGCAGGCGGACGTAGCCGCTGACGGGCTCGCCGCCGCGGGTCACCTGACCCTGGATGGCGGTCTCACCGGGCTTGAGCGTGGCGAGGTCGGGCCCGCCGATCTGTGCTCCACACATGTTCTCTGTCCTGTCCTGGAGGGGTCGTACTGCCTACGGGGCGTCGCGTGCCCGGGAGTTACTTGTTGGCGCCGAGCTCGATCGGCACGCCGACGAGCGAGCCGTACTCGGTCCAGGAACCGTCGTAGTTCTTGACGTTCTCCTGGCCCAGGAGCTCGTGCAGCACGAACCACGTGAGCGCGGAGCGCTCGCCGATGCGGCAGTAGGCGATGGTGTCCTTCGCCAGGTCGACCTGCTCGGCCTCGTAGAGGGCGGTCAGTTCTTCGTCCGACTTGAAGGTGCCGTCGTCGTTGGCGTTCTTCGACCACGGGATGTTGCGGGCGCTCGGCACGTGGCCGGGGCGCTGCGACTGCTCCTGCGGGAGGTGGGCCGGGGCGAGCAGCTTGCCGGAGAACTCGTCGGGCGAGCGGACGTCGACCAGGTTGAGCGAGCCGATCGCGGAGACGACGTCGTCGCGGAAGGCGCGGATGGAGGCGTCCTGGGCCTTGGCCTTGTACTGGGTGGCCGCCCGGTTCGGGACGTCCTTGCCGTCGACCAGGTCGCGGGAGTCGAGCTCCCACTTCTTGCGGCCGCCGTCGAGGAGCTTGACGTCCTGGTGGCCGTAGAGCTTGAAGTACCAGTAGGCGTACGACGCGAACCAGTTGTTGTTGCCGCCGTAGAGGACCACGGTGTCGTCGTTGGAGATGCCCTTGGCGGAGAGGAGCTTCTCGAAGCCCTCCTGGTCCACGAAGTCGCGGCGGACCGGGTCCTGGAGGTCCTGCTTCCAGTCGATCCGGACGGCGTTGGTGATGTGGTTCTTGTCGTACGCGGACGTGTCCTCGTCCACCTCGACGATCACGACGTTGGCGTCGTTCAGGTGGGCCTCGACCCAGTCGGCGTCTACGAGGACGTCGCTGCGGCTCATGGTGTTCTCCTCCGGGGCAGTGTGCGGCGGGGCGGTGCTGGTGCTGCTGCGGGGTGGCGCTGGTGCGTACGTCTCCGGATCGCGCTCCGAGCCTGTGCGGGGACGCGTCAGGGGCGGAGGCGGGAGTCGTCACGCGGGAGGGCCCAAAGGGCCGTCGTCCGGTCGATGGAGCGGGATCCGTCGGGGGCAGTCTCCGAGTTCCGGGGCGCGGAGTCTCCGATGCCGCACGCGACGCGCTCGGCTGTCACATGGATCGACAGAGCATGGCGGCGACGCGACACAGGTCTACTGCCCGCCGCTTCGTGAGGTCCGCCTGCTGATGCTTCATAGCCATGGATCGTAGGGACGAATCGGCCGCCCTGTCACCGGCGTGTCATATATCGAGACAGGATCGTCCGGATAGTGGGATCAGAAGACCCGGAGGGGCCGCGGGGCCGCCCCCGGGGCACCTCCCGGCGGTCCGGCCATCTGCGGATCGGACCACTCCGTCTCACGATCCGGCCAGGGACACGTCCTTACCGGCCAGCGTGAGGTGGACGCCGCTCTCGTCCGAGGTCAGCGCGGACAGCTGGAGCCCGCTCGGCAGGCCCTCGTCGAGGCGCCGGTCGAAGTCCGTCTTCTTGCGGATCATGCCCTCGATCCCGGGGATGCCCTCACCCGGAACCTGGTCGGCGCGCACCCGCACGACCTTCTCGCCGTTCGCACCCTTGGCCCCCGGGGCGTCCACGAGCGTGACGGTCGACACCACGCTGCGCGTGACCTTCTTGCCGAGCACGTCCACCGTGGCGGTCACCTTCACCTTGCCCGGCGCACCGCCGTAGGTCAGGGTCACGCCGTTCTGCGAGGCCTCGGTGAGGTCCGCGTACGTGAGGAGCGCGGTCCCCTCCGCCCGCTCGGCGGTCCCCCCGCTGTAACTCCCGTTGAGCTTCACCCCGCGGAAGCTGGCGTCGACCTGCGAGAGCCGCGTCTTGCGGCCGTCGGCGGTCGCCTCGACGTCCTTGAGCCTCAGGTCGACCTGGTCGAGGTCGTGGCTGAGCGCCTGCGTCAGGAAGGGGAATCCGTGGATCTCCACCTCCGCGCCGCCCACCTGCCCCGGCCGCGCCTGCTGTATCCGCTCGGCCAGCCGGTTCTCGGCGTAGCCGACCGCCCAGCGGTCGGCGCCCGCGAACAGCGCCCCCAGGATCACTCCGATGATCACAACGACACGCAGTGCACGCACGTGTCCCTCCCCCTGTAGATCGATACGTGCGCCCTAGTGGACCACGCCGTGACCGTGCCGTGACCTTGGGGGTGGACGGACCGGCGGCGCACCGCCGGTCCGGACCCGCGGGCCGCGGCCCTCAGGCCACCACCCGTCCGATGAGGTACACGGCGGGCGCGGCCACGGCCAGCGGCAGCGCGACCCCGGCCGTCATGTGCACGAACTTGGACGGGTAGTCGTACGCGGCCACCCGCAGGCCGACCAGCGCGCACACCCCGGCGGCCAGGCCGAGCAGCGCCCCGCCCGCCCCGATGCCGGTGAGGGTGCCGAGGGCGATGCCCGCGCCGGCCGCCGCGGCCAGCGAGACGCCGACGGAGGGCGCGGTGGGCAGCGGCAGCGCACGGGCGAAGACGGCCACCGCGACGGCGGCGGCGCCCACGCTGACGGCCTCGGACTCGGCCGCCAGGTAGCCGGCGCAGACGATCGCGAGGGCGGCCGAGGCCACGGAGGCCATCAGGCCGTACATCCGCTCGTCGGGATCCGCGTGGCTGCGCAGCTGGAGGACCAGCGTGAGCAGCACCCAGGCACCGAGGGTGCCGATGATCGCGCCGGGTCCGTACTCGTGGTCCACCGCGAGCACCGCGACGTCGGAGACGAGGGCTCCGAGGAAGGCGAGGGCGATCCCCTGGCGGGCGGGCCACATGCCGTTGAGGCGGAACCAGCCGGCGGCCGTCAGGCCCTGGAGGGCGATCAGCGGCACCAGCAGGGCGTACTGGCCGAGGGCGGCGGCCACCGCGAGCAGGATCCCGAGCGCGGCGGTCAGCAGCGCCGGCTGCGGACCGGGGTCGATGATGGGCGAGCGGCCCTCGGCGCGGGCCTGGGCCGGGTCGACGGCGCGCAGCGTGTTGCCGCCCAGCGTGGGCGGCGAGTACTCGGCCCGCTCGGCGCTCTGCGCCGCCGGGGCGGCCGGCTGCGCGGGCGCGGCGGTCTGCGGCGGGAGGTAGGCGGTCTCGGCCCACTCCTGGCCGGGGGCCGGGGCGGGCGCCGCCGGTGCGCCGTCGCGGAACCAGGCGTCGGGCGCGGCCGACTGCGGCTGCTGCGGCTGCTGGTACGGCTGCGGCTCCTGGTACGGCGGCAGGTACGTGGTCTCGGCGGAGGCCTGGGCGGGTGCGGGGGCCTCCTCGCGGAACCAGCTGTCGGGCGCGGCCGTCTGCTGCTGCGGCGACTGTGGCTGCTGCGGCTGCTGGTACGGGGCCTGGTACTGCTCCTGGTACGGAGGCAGGTACGCGGTCTCGCCGACCGCCTCCGGCCACGGCGCGGGGGCCTCGTCGCGGAACCAGCCCTCGGGCGCCGCGGGCTGCGCCGGCTCCGCCGGCCGCCCGGGGACGCCGCCCAGCGGCGGGTGGACCGGCTGGTAGCTGGTGTCCCAGGTCTCCGACTGCCAGGTCTGGGTCCCGTACGGGTCCTGCTCCGGGGGCCGCTGCTGCTGGTTCTGCTGGTTCTGGTGCTGCTCTTCGGGAGTGCTCATCGGCTTCCGCTCACCCGCCCGCGAACGGCGGGAGCACCTCGACGGTGCCCCCCTCGCTCAGCAGGACGGCATCGTGCGGGCGCTTGCCCACAGGCTCGTCGTTCACGAGGAAGGAGCAGCGCAGCAGGACTCGGGTCAGCTCCCCGGGGTGGCGTTCGCGCACCTCGTCGAGGGCCTCGGCCAGTGTCCGCGCCGAGTACGGCTCCTCCGCCGTCTTGGCCGCGGCCTTGGCCGCCGCCCAGTAGCGGATGGTTCCGGTTGCCACTGCAGCTCCTATCGTCGGCTCTCTACCGTCGGCGTCCATCATGAACCCTCCGGCCGGCCGGCCCGGCGTGCCTCCGCCCGGCCCGCGCCTGCCGGGGCGCCCCGACCGGAGCACCCGCCAAGCCGCCGATCCGGTGAAAACGGGGCATAGCCTGATATCGGGCGTGGCGTGAACCACAGAACAGGGACGGAGAGACCTCGGCCCGGAAAGGCGCGGTGGGCTATTCTGGCGGCGTAGAGGATCCGGGCAACGTAGCCCCCGGGTCCTTTTGTGCTTTCAGACCGTTGAACGGAACGAGAACACTGGTGCCGATCCGGGCCTCAGGGCGCGGGGCCGGAGGGGCACCGGGCAGGACGCAGCGCACGGGCAGGACGCGGCGCGCTGCGAACGTACGAAGCAGTACCGCGAAAGTCCTCGACGGGACCGAGGAGGAACCGACGTGATGGACCAGCGAACCGTGCAGAACCGTCCGACTTGGGCAGGTGTTCGGGCATGAGCTCACTCCTGCTGCTGACCAACGCCCTGCAGCCGTCGACCGAGGTGCTGCCCGCCCTCGGCCTGCTGCTGCACAACGTACGCGTGGCGCCCGCCGAGGGGCCGGCCCTCGTGGACACCCCCGGCGCCGACGTGATCCTCATCGACGGCCGCCGCGATCTGCCGCAGGTGCGCTCCCTGTGCCAGCTGCTGCGCTCCACCGGGCCCGGCTGCCCGCTGATCCTCGTGGTCACCGAGGGCGGGCTGGCGGCCGTCACCGCCGACTGGGGCATCGACGACGTCCTCCTCGACACCGCCGGTCCCGCCGAGGTCGAGGCGCGGCTGCGGCTGGCCACCGGCCGCCAGCAGCTCGGCTCGGACGACTCCCCGATGGAGATCCGCAACGGCGACCTCTCGGTCGACGAGGCGACGTACTCGGCGAAGCTGAAGGGCCGGGTCCTCGACCTCACCTTCAAGGAGTTCGAGCTGCTCAAGTACCTCGCGCAGCACCCGGGCCGGGTCTTCACGCGCGCCCAGCTGCTCCAGGAGGTCTGGGGCTACGACTACTTCGGCGGCACCCGGACGGTCGACGTCCACGTACGGCGGCTGCGCGCGAAGCTGGGCCCCGAGCACGAGTCGCTGATCGGCACGGTCCGCAACGTCGGCTACCGCTTCGTCACGCCGGAGAAGGTGGAACGGGCCGCGGCGGAGGCGGCCGCGCAGGCGGAGCGGCAGGCGGCCGCGCAGAGCGCCCGGCAGGCCGCGGCGTCCGTCACCCGGACGGAGGAATCACCCGCGATCGTCCCGTCCGGAGGACGGCCTGCCCAGAGGTAGGTCACCCCGCGTAGACTGCCGCGCGTGGCCAAGGTGACGCGGGATGACGTGGCGCGACTTGCGGGTACCTCTACCGCCGTCGTGAGCTATGTCATCAACAACGGACCCCGGCCGGTTGCCCCGGCCACGCGCGAGCGTGTACTCGCCGCGATCAAGGACCTGGGCTACCGCCCGGACCGGGTCGCGCAGGCGATGGCGTCCCGGCGCACCGACCTCATAGGCATGATCGTCCCGGACGCCCGGCAGCCGTTCTTCGCGGAGATGGCGCACGCGGTCGAGCAGGCCGCCGCCGAGCGCGGAAAGATGGTGCTGGTCGGGAACTCCGACTACCGCGACGAGCGCGAGGTCCACTACCTGCGGGCGTTCCTCGGCATGCGGGTGTCCGGGCTGATCCTGGTCAGCCAGGGCATGAGCGAGCGGGCCGCCTCGGAGATCGAGGCGTGGGACGCGCGGGTGGTGCTCCTGCACGAGCGCCCGGAGGCGATCGACGACGTCGCGGTCGTCACGGACGACATCGGCGGCGCCCAGCTCGCGACGCGGCACCTGCTGGAACACGGGCACGCGTACGTGGCCTGCATCGGCGGCGTCGAGAACACCCCCTCCGTCGGCGACCCGGTCGCCGACCACGTCGAGGGCTGGCGCCGGGCCATGCAGGAGTCGGGCCGCTCGACCGAGGGCCGGCTCTTCGAGGCCCCGTACAACCGCTACGACGCGTACACCGTCGCCCTGGAGGTCCTGGCCAGGCCGGACCGCCCGACGGCCATCTTCTGCGCCACCGACGACCAGGCGATCGGCGTCCTGCGGGCCGCCCGCGAGCTGCGGATCGACGTGCCGGGGGAGCTGGCCGTGGCCGGCTTCGACGACGTCAAGGAGGCGGCCCTGACGGACCCGCCGCTGACGACGATCGCCTCGGACCGCCCCGCCATGGCGCGCGCCGCGGTGGACCTGGTGCTGGACGACGGCCTCCGCGTCGCCGGCTCCCGCCGGGAACGCCTGAAGCAGTTCCCGTCGGCCCTGGTCATCCGCCGCTCCTGCGGCTGCCGCTGACCCACCGTCCCCACCGGCTCCTCGGCCGGTGAAGGGCGGGCCGGGGACGGTCCCGCGGGGCGCCCGCGGCCGGGCTCGCTTATATCCGGCATACACGGTTCTGTCGGGCTTCTCAGCGGGCGCTCAGGAAGCTCTCATCATTCGCGAGCAGAGTCATAGCCATGACCGAGAGCTTCCGCCGCGAAGGCGAGTACCCGCAGCACCCGCAGGAGAACTCCCCGGCCCAGCCCGCGCCGTTCGGCGACGACTGGCAGCGCGGACGCGACCGGCTCGCCCAGGACGCCGCCTACCCGCCGCCCCCCGCCTACGCCCCCGGCTGGCACGAGGCGCACGAAACGCACGAGGCCCACGAGACACACGAGGCTCACGCGGCGCACGAGCTGCACGGCCCGCCGGCCGGCCCGGCGCACGCCGCCCGCGCCAAGCGCCCCGTCACCCTCCTCGCCACCGTCGCCCTCGTCGCCGCCCTCGTCGGCGGCGGCGCCGCCGCGGGCGTCGAGCAGTTCCTCGGCGACAAGGCCCCCGCAGCCGCCGGCGGCTTCCCCGGCACCAACGTCTCCCAGTCCAGCACCGGCTCGGTCGCCGGCGTCGCGGAACAGGTCAGCCCCTCCGTCGTCCGCATCGACACCCGCACCGCCCAGGGCACCGGCACCGGCTCCGGCATCGTCCTCACCGCCGACGGCGAGGTCGTCACCAACAACCACGTCGTGAGCGGCGCCGCCCAGATCCAGGTGACCATGAGCGACGGCAAGAAGTACGAGGCCAAGCTCGTCGGCACCGACCCCGGCAAGGACCTCGCGCTCATCAAGGTCCAGGGCGCGAGCGGCCTGAAGCCCGCCAGGCTCGGCGACTCCGACGGCCTCAAGGTCGGCGAGCAGGTCGTCGCCATCGGCTCCCCCGACCGCCTCACCGGCACCGTCACCAGCGGCATCGTCTCCGCGCTGAACCGCGAGGTGAACGTCCCGAAGTCCGAGGAGCGCACCCCCCAGAACCGCCAGAACCGCCAGGGCTCGGGCGGCGGCGGCTGGCCCTTCTCGTACGACGGCCAGGAGTTCAACGGGGACACCGGCTCGGACACCACCTCGTACAAGGCCATCCAGACGGACGCCTCCCTCAACCCCGGCAACTCCGGCGGCGCCCTCGTCAACCTGAACGGCGAGATCGTCGGCATGCCCTCCGCGATCTACTCCCCCTCCAGCGAAGGCTCCACCGCGGGCAGCGTCGGCCTCGGGTTCGCCATCCCGGTGAACACCATCAAGGCCGACCTGGAGTCCCTCCGAGGCGGCAGCGGCGGCACCGGCGCCTAGCCTGTAACCCCGACCGCACCCCGCACCCCGAAGGACCGAGATGACCGCCGAAGGCGACCCGCAGCGCATCCTCGTCGTCGACGACGAACCGGCCGTCCGCGAGGCCCTGCGCCGTAGCCTCGCCTTCGAGGGATACGGGGCACAGACCGCCGTCGACGGCCTCGACGCCCTCGACAAGGCGGCCTCGTACGCCCCGGACCTGATCGTCCTCGACATCCAGATGCCCCGGATGGACGGCCTGACGGCGGCCCGCCGGCTGCGCTCCGCCGGCAGCACCACCCCGATCCTGATGCTGACCGCCCGCGACACCGTCGGCGACCGCGTCACCGGCCTCGACGCGGGCGCCGACGACTACCTCGTCAAGCCCTTCGAGCTGGACGAGCTGTTCGCCCGCGTCCGCGCCCTGCTGCGCCGCAGCGCTTACGCCGCCCCGGCGGCCGGCAGCGCCGAGCCCGAGGACGCGCTGACCTTCGGCGACCTCCGGATGGACCTGGCCACCCGCGAGGTCACCCGGGCCGGCCGCCCGGTGGAGCTGACCCGCACCGAGTTCACCCTGCTGGAGATGTTCCTCGCGCACCCCCGCCAGGTCCTGACCCGCGAGCAGATCCTCAAGACCGTCTGGGGCTTCGACTTCGAGCCCAGCTCCAACTCCCTGGACGTGTACGTGATGTACCTGCGCCGCAAGACCGAGGCGGGCGGCGAGTCCCGTCTCGTCCACACCGTGCGCGGGGTGGGCTACGTACTGCGCGCCGGGGAGAGCGGTCCCGAGTGAGCCCCGTCGCCCGGTTCCGCGCCCTGCCCCTGCGGTCCCGCCTCGCGCTGCTGGTCGCGGTCGCGGTGGCGGTCGCGGTCGCCGCCGTCGCCGCCGTCTCGTGGGTGATGGTGCGCACCCAGCTGCGCGACCAGCTCGACCGCTCCCTGATGGCGACCAACCCCAACGCCCAGGTCGTACGGGTGCTGCGGGAGGGGTGCGTCACCGCGCCCGCCCGGCCGACCCAGGAGATCGCGGGGAACCTGAACGCGACCGTCCAGATCGTCACCGCCGACGGCGGCCACTGCTGGGTGGGCGGCCTGTCCACCCTCCCCGTCACCCCGGTCGACCGGGCGGTCGCCGCGGGCAAACGCCTGCCCACCCTGCACGACGTGACGACCACCGACGGCACCGCGATGCGCGTCTACACGCTGACCGCGCAGACGAACGGCCAGCTGTTCGCGATCTCCATCGCCAAACCGCTCGCCGACATCGACGACCCGCTCTCCACCCTGGCCTGGGTGCTGATGCTGGTCAGCGGGATCGGCGTGGTCGGCGCCGGCGCGGCCGGCCTGTGGGTGGCCCGGACGGGACTGCGGCCGGTCGACGAGCTCACCGACGCCGTCGAGCACATCGCCCGCACCGAGGACCTCACCGTACGGATCCCCGTGGAGGGCGAGGACGAGATCGCCCGCCTCTCCCGGTCCTTCAACGCGATGACGGCCGCGCTCGCCTCCTCCCAGGAGCGGCAGGCGCAGCTGATCGCCGACGCCGGGCACGAGCTGCGCACCCCGCTGACCTCCCTGCGCACCAACATCGAGCTGCTCGCGCGCAGTGAGGACACCGGCCGGGCCATCCCGCCCGAGGACCGCCGGGAGCTGCTGGCCTCGGTGAAGGCGCAGATGACCGAGCTGGCCTCGCTCATCGGGGACCTCCAGGAGCTCTCCCGCCCGGACGCGCACGGCCACGGCCCGCTCCAGGTGGTCGCCCTGCACGAGGTGACGCGCAGCGCCCTCTCCCGCGCCCGGCTGCGCGGCCCCGAGCTGCGCTTCACCGACGAGCTCGCGCCCTGGTACGTACGGGGCGAGGCGGCGGCGCTGGAGCGGGCGGTGGTCAACGTGCTGGACAACGCGGTGAAGTTCAGCCCGCCCGCCGGCACGGTCGAGGTGTCGCTGCGGGCGGGCGAGCTGACCGTACGGGACCACGGGCCCGGCATCCCGGCCGAGGACCTGCCGCACGTCTTCGAGCGGTTCTGGCGTTCCTCCTCGGCCCGCGCCCTGCCCGGCAGCGGGCTGGGCCTGTCGATCGTGGACCGTACGGTGCGCCGCGCGGGCGGCAGCGTGGAGCTGCGGGCGGCCCCGGACGGCGGCCCGGGCACGGAGGCGGTGCTCCGCGTCCCGGGCGCCCCGGCGCCGCCGCCGGAGCAGCCGTCAGTTGTGCCGGATCAGTGAGGACACCAGGCCCGACCGGGTGTTCGGGAAGTCCATCGGGACGATCCCGAGCCCGGTGCGTCCGGCCAGCTCCCCGCCGTCGACGAAGCCGTGCACCTGCGGGCCCAGCCGGTCGGAATTCCAGCGCGGCGGCATGTAGGCGGCGGTGCTGACGTAGTTCACGAACAGCTTCCCGGGCTGCTGGACGGCCTTGCGGAAGTGGTTCTCGATCCGGCCCCGCTTGGCGAAGGGCTCGGTGTTGTAGTCGTCCTGGATGTCGAAGACGTTGCCGTCGCCGTAGCGCAGGCCGGGCAGACCGCCGTTGTCGGCCAGCAGGACCACCTTGCCGCGGGCCTGGCCGAGGGTGGGCAGCGCGTCCCCGATCCGGAAGAGCGGGCGCCAGCCGCGGTGGTCGAGGTAGTCGTCGAAGACGGCCCGGAAGGTGGCGTCGCTCTCCCCCGAGTACTCCTGCTTGACGCGCATCAGCACCGTCTCGGACGGGTGCGCGGCGAGGAAGTTCCAGCAGGCGACGAGGACGTCGCCGAACATCAGGTCCTGGAAGAACGCCGCGTGGTGGATCGCGAAGGAGCCGCCGGTGACGCGGCAGCGGACGTCCAGGAACCGTATCCCGGAGTCGAGCTGCTGGGCGATCGAGGTGTTCTGACAGGCGACGTAGAGCCCGCCCTTGGTGGCGCCCGAGTCGTGGGTGCCGGGGATGGTCATCCGCTGGAGCGCGGTGGCGTCCGGGAGCCCGGCCATCCAGTCCTGCGTGCCGAGGGTGCGGGCCGACGCCGTCCCCGCCGCTCCTAGCCCCGCGGCCGCGCCCGCCGCCATCGCCCCGACCAGAAATGCCCGACGATCCAGTGCCATGCCCGCCCCTTTGCGTGCCCGGTGATGGACTCCCAGCCTCCGCTGGGGTGCTGCCTCCGGGATTCTGGCGTGCGGGGCGCGGCTTTACTACCCTCCGGTAGCGCTCAGCTTTCGAGCAACTCGGCCATGGCGCGGAGCCCTTGGGCGAGTTCCCGTCCGGTCGGCGCCTGCCCGGGGTCGGTCAGCGCCTGCACCATCACCCCGCTCAGCAGGGCGATGTGGAACGACCCGAGGGCGCGTACGTCCTCCTCCGCGACCGCGTCCACGGGGACCCCGCGCAGCTGCGCGGCCACCATGCGCCGGGCCTGGCGCTGGTTCTCGGCGAGGGGCGCGAGCAGCTCGGGCGAGGACTGCGCGTGGACGAAGGCCTCGACGGAGGCGGTCCACAGCCAGCGCATCTCGCCGAAGTCCCGGATCTTGCGGTCCCAGGTGTCGGCGTAGCGCTCCTCGGCGGTGTCGCCCTCGCCGGCGAGCCGGCCGGACCCGGCGGCCCACTCGTCCATGGCGGCGGACAGGGCCAGGTTGAGCAGGGCGTCGCGCGAGCCGAAGTGGTAGCCGATGGCCGCCATGCTCACGTTCGAGGCCGCCGCGATGTCGCGCACGGTCGTGCGGAGGTAGCCCTTCTCCTCCAGGCAGCGGCGCGCTCCGGCCAGCAGGTCCTCGCGATTTCCCATGCCGGGATCGTATCCGCGCCCCGTTTTGGGCAAGTGCCCAAAACGAACGTATTGCGCAACCGCCCAAATCCTGTCAGGCTCGTACCCGTACCGGTAACCGCACCGTCACCGCAGGACACGGACACACAGGGGAGAGCGGAACATGCGCCACACGCTGACGATCGACGGCCGCACACTGTCGTACCTGGACTTCGGGGGCACGGGCCGTCCGCTGCTCGCCCTCCACGGGGGCATGTCCGAAGGCCTCGCCTTCGCCGGGCTCGCCGAGACCCTCGGCGGCGGGTGGCGGGTGATCGCCCCCGACCAGCGCGGGCACGGGGACTCCGACCGGGCGCCCGACTACCGCCGCGAGGGATACCTCGCCGACGCCGTCGCGCTGCTCGACCACCTCGGCCTCGACGCCCCCGTCGCGGTCCTCGGCTACTCCCTCGGCGGTTTCAACGCCTACCACTTGGCCGCCGCCCACCCCGGCCGGGTCTCCGCCCTCGTCAACGTGGACGCCACCGTGGAGATCGACCCCGACACGGCGAGCGGGCTCTTCGGCTTCCTGCGGGGCATGCGGTACACCGCCGCCACCCGCGAGGAACTCCTCGCCGCGGCCGGGCCGGCGGGCTCGCCCTTCGTCGAGCAGGCGCTGCGGCCGCTCCCCGACGGGGGCTGGCGGCTGCCGTTCCACCCGCAGGACATGCTCGACTCCGCCGAGGCCTGCCGCGGCGACCACTGGGACGCCTGGCTCGGGAGCGACTGCCCGGCGCTGCTGGTCCACGGCGCCCAGAGCCAGTCCCTCCGGCAGGACACGGCCGACGCGATGGTCTCCCGGCGGCCCGGGACCTCGTACGCCCCCGTGGCCGGGGACCACTTCCTGCCGTTCACCCACCCCGGGGAGTTCCACGGGGCCGTCGCGAAGTTCCTCGGCGGGCTGTGAGAACGCCGAAGGGGCGGCGGGCCGGGAAGGCCCACCGCCCCTTCGGGCGTGCTCTACGCGGGTGTTACTTGACGACGGTGATGCGGTCCGCCGCCGGCGGGGCGATCGGGGACGCCTCGGTGGACTTCGCCAGGTAGGCGTTGAAGGCCTCCAGGTCGGGCACGCCGACCAGCTTGTTCTTGTGGTCCTTCAGTACGGTGAAGCCGTCACCGCCGCCCGCGAGGAACTCGTTCATCGCGACCCGGTAGGTCTTGGCGGGGTCGATCGCCGCGCCGTTCAGCTTCACCGAGTCCACGACGATGCGGTCCGCGCCCGTCTTCGTCATGTCCAGGGTGTAGGTGAAGCCCTTCGAGACCTGGAGGATCTTCGGGTTCGGGCCGTTGACCGTGCCGCTGACCTGCTGCTGGAGCGCGGTGATCAGCTGGGCGCCGGTCAGGTCCACGATGTTCATCAGGTTGTTGAACGGCTGGACCGTGTAGGACTCGCCGTACGTCACGACGCCGTCGCCCTCGGCGCCCGCGGCCTTGTAGGCCAGGTCGGCGCGGATGCCGCCCGGGTTCATGATGGCCAGCTGGGCACCGCCCTTGGCGGCCGGGGCCGTGGCCTCCAGCTGGGCGTCGGCGATCAGGTCGCCGAGCGGCTTCTCGGGAGCCTCGGAGCCGCGGCCCGCGATGTCCGCCGAGATGAAGCCCATCGGGCGGCTGGCGACCGGGGCGGCCAGCGCGTTCCAGCGGGTGATCAGCTCGGTCATGTCGGGCGCCTTGGGCAGGTCCCGGCTGACGATCTTGTTGACCGGCTTCGGCGCCACGGCCGCCGTACGGACGATGTCCTTGGTCTGGCGGTCGTACGTCAGCGTGGTGTCCGTGAACAGGCGGCCGTACGAGGCGGCCGAGGTCACCATGCGCGGGTTGCCCGCCGGGTCCGGGATGTTGCAGGCGTACGCCTGGTGGGTGTGGCCGGTCACCAGCGCGTCGACCTTCGGGTCCACGTTCTTGGCGATGTCCACGATCGCGCCCGAGACGCCGGCGCCGGCGCCCGGGACGTCACAGTCGTAGTTGTAGGCGCCGCTCGCGGGCAGGCCGCCCTCGTGGATGAGCGCGACGATCGACTTGACGCCCTGCTTGTTCAGCTCCGCGGCGTACTTGTTGATCGTCTCGACCTCGTCGCCGAACTTCAGGCCCTTGACTCCGTCGGCGGTGACGACGTCCGGCGTGCCCTCCAGGGTGACGCCGATGAAGCCGATCTTCACGTCCCCCTTCTGCCAGATGAAGGTCGGGTTCAGCATCGGACGCTTGGTCTTCTCGTCCGTGACGTTCGCGGCGAGGTACTTGAACTCGGCGCCCGTGTACTCCTTGCCGGACTCGAAGCAGCCGTCGACCGGGTGGCAGCCGCCGTACGCCATGCGGCGCAGCTCGGCCTTGCCCTCGTCGAACTCGTGGTTGCCGACGCTGGTGACGTCCAGCTTCAGCTTGTTGAGCGCCTCGACGGTCGGCTCGTCGTGGAAGAGACCGGACAGCATCGGGCTGCCGCCGATCATGTCGCCGGCCGCGGCGGTGACGGAGTACTCGTGGCCCTTGCGGGCCTCGCGCAGGCCGGTCGCGAGGTACTCGACACCGCCCGCGGGTATGGCCTTGGTGGTGCCGTCCGCCTGACGTTCCGTCACGGTGCCCGAGGAGCCCTGCGGGGCCTCCAGGGTGCCGTGGAAGTCGTTGAACGACAGGAGTTGCACATCGACGGTCCGGCTCTTGGCGGCACCGCCACCACTCGCGGCCCCGGCCGGCAGTGCGGCGGCGACCATCGCCCCGGCCCCGGCCGTGACGGCGAGGGCGGCGAGGGTCAACCGGCGGGCTCGGCGGTTCCGTTGTGGCGTCGCTGACATTTAGTCCCCTTATGTGACAGCGGTAAAACATGGAGGTCCGCCGCAGCCTATGGTCAACGCGCGTAGCACGACAGGGATACCGGGTATCGAGCTGGTTACATGCACAAGTCGGTTCCCCGCCAAACAGTTCGGATCCGGACGGATCCGCCCCAGGGGCAACACTCCCGCGCCCCCGTCACGGTCGTACGCTCGTGGCATGACTGACGCAGCAGCGGCCCCCGAGCCGGGACGGCAGATTGTGACCCTCGACGAGCTGACGGAGGAACAGGCCGCGGCCGTACTGACCCTGATCGAGGAGGCGGCCCGTACGGACGGCACCACCGCCGTGTCCGAACAGGGCCGGCTCCAGCTGCGCGGCGGACCGCGCGAGGGGATCCGGCACCTCCTGCTCACCGACGGGGGCCGGCTCTGCGGATACGGGCAGCTGGAGGACACCGACCCGGTGGAGGCGCCCGCCGCCGAGCTCGTCATCCACCCGGCGCTGCGCGGGCGCGGCCACGGCCGGGCGCTCGGCCAGGCGCTGCTCGCCGCCTCCGGCAAGCGGATCCGGGTGTGGGCGCACGGCGGCAAGTCCGCCGCCCGCCACCTCGCCCAGGTGCTCGGGCTGACCCTCTTCCGCGAGCTGCGCCAGCTGCGCCGCCCGCTGGGCGCGCAGGCGGCCCCGCTGCCCGATCCGGCGCTCCCGGCCGGCGTGAGCGTCCGCACCTTCGTGCCCGGCGCCGACGACGCGGCCTGGCTCGCGGCGAACGCGGCCGCCTTCGCCCACCACCCCGAGCAGGGCGCGCTGACGCAGCGGGACCTCGACGACCGGATCTCCCAGCCCTGGTTCGACCCCAAGGGCTTTTTCCTCGCGGAGCGCGACGGGGAGCTCGTCGGCTTCCACTGGACGAAGATCCACTCGGCGGAGCGGCTCGGCGAGGTCTACGTGGTGGGCGTCCGGCCCGGCGCCCAGGGCGGCGGCCTCGGCAAGGCCCTCACCGCGATCGGCCTCCGGCACCTCGAAGCGGCCGGCATGCCGACGGCGATGCTGTACGTGGACGCCGACAACCCGGCCGCGCTCGCGGTCTACGAGGGCCTCGGCTTCACCACCCACGAGGTCGACCTCATGTACCGCACCGAAAGCTGACCCGCCCCGGCACCTCCGGGCTGGATTCCGTCCGGAACCGGACTGAATCCAGCCCGGCCCGGGCCCCGGCGGGTACCGGCCGGGCCCCCGGGGACCCATTTGGGGGCATCGGGGGCACGGGAGCCGCGCGCACTGCGCATTTCGTGCGCCACCCGGACCCTGGAAGCCACACACCATTAACCGGGCATTCAGACGGCCTTGCGACTCTCCCCCCATGCACCCCCGACTCCGCCTGACGGCCGACACTTCCGACGCGCCTGTCCTGCCGCGCGCGCGGAAGAATGGAGTCATGAGCCACAAGTCCAGCGCCGGCCCCACCGAGGTCCCCGCGCAGCACCCGTCTCACACGTCGGCCGCGGCCTCCGCGTCGCCCTCGGCCCCCGCCACCGCGCGCATCGGATCCATAGCCGCGCACCGGCCCCACGCCGATCTCGATCCCGACCTCGACGCCGATCTGGACGCCTACGAGGACAAGGGCGACGGCGAACTGCCCCCCGGCCGGTTCCTCGACCGCGAACGCAGCTGGCTCGCCTTCAACGAACGCGTCCTGGAGCTCGCCGAGGACCCGACGACCCCGCTGCTGGAGCGCGCCAACTTCCTGGCCATCTTCGCGAGCAACCTCGACGAGTTCTTCATGGTCCGCGTGGCCGGCCTCAAGCGCCGCATCGCGACCGGCGTCGCCACCCGCTCCGCCTCGGGCCTCCAGCCCCGCGAGGTGCTGGACCTGATCTGGACCCGCTCCCGCGAGCTCATGGCCCGGCACGCCGCCTGCTACCAGCAGGACATCGCCCCGCAGCTCGCCGAGGAGGGCATCCACCTCATCCGGTGGCCCGACCTCACCGAGAAGGAGCAGGCCCGCCTCTTCACGCTGTTCCGGAACCAGATCTTCCCGGTGCTGACCCCGCTGGCCGTGGACCCCGCGCACCCCTTCCCGTACATCTCGGGGCTGTCGCTCAACCTGGCCGTCGTCGTCCGCAACCCGGTCAGCGGCCACCGCCACTTCGCCCGGGTCAAGGTCCCACCGCTCCTCTCCCGCTTCCTGGAGGCCTCCCCGCAGCGCTACGTCCCGCTGGAGGACGTCATCGCCGCGCACCTGGAGGAGCTCTTCCCCGGCATGGAGGTGCTCGCGCACCACATGTTCCGCGTGACCCGCAACGAAGACCTCGAAGTGGAGGAGGACGACGCCGAGAACCTGCTCCAGGCCCTGGAGAAGGAGCTCATGCGGCGCCGCTTCGGCCCGCCGGTGCGCCTGGAGGTCGAGGAGTCCATCGATCCCGGCGTACTGGACCTCCTCGTGCAGGAGCTGAAGGTGTCCGCCGCCGAGGTGTACCCGCTGCCCGGCCCGCTGGACCTGACGGCCCTCTTCGGGATCTCCTCGCTGGACCGGCCCGAGCTGAAGTACCCGAAGTTCGTCGCCGGCACGCACCGCGACCTCGCCGAGGTGGAGTCCGCCTCCGCGCCCGACATCTTCGCCGCGCTGCGCGAGCGCGACGTCCTGCTGCACCACCCGTACGACTCCTTCTCCACCTCGGTGCAGGCCTTCCTGGAGCAGGCCGCCGCCGACCCGGACGTCCTCGCGATCAAGCAGACGCTGTACCGGACCTCCGGCGACTCCCCGATAGTCGACGCCCTGATCGACGCCGCCGAATCCGGCAAGCAGGTCCTCGTCCTCGTCGAGATCAAGGCCCGCTTCGACGAGCAGGCCAACATCAAGTGGGCCCGCAAGCTGGAGGAGTCCGGCTGCCACGTCGTCTACGGCCTGGTGGGCCTCAAGACGCACTGCAAGCTGTCGCTCGTCGTCCGCCAGGAGGGCGACACGCTGCGCCGCTACTCGCACGTGGGCACCGGCAACTATCACCCCAAGACCGCCCGCCTGTACGAGGACCTCGGCCTGCTCACCGCCGACCCGCAGGTCGGCGCGGACCTCTCCGACCTGTTCAACCGGCTGTCCGGCTACTCGCGCCGCGAGACCTACCGCCGGCTGATCGTCGCCCCGCGCTCGCTGCGGGACGGGCTGATCGCGCGGATCGACAAGGAGGCCGACCACCACCGGGCCGGCCGCCCCGCGTACGTACGGCTGAAGATGAACTCGATCGTCGACGAGGCCCTGATCGACTCCCTCTACCGGGCCTCCCAGGCGGGGGTCCCCGTCGACATCTGGGTCCGCGGCATCTGCGCCGTGCGCCCCGGGGTCCCCGGCCTGTCGGAGAACGTCAGGGTCCGTTCGATCCTCGGCCGCTTCCTGGAACACTCCCGGGTCTTCGCCTTCGGCAACGGCGGCGAACCCGAGGTGTGGATCGGCAGCGCCGACATGATGCACCGCAACCTCGACCGCCGCATCGAGGCGCTGGTCAGGGTCGCGGACCCGGCCCACCGGGCGGCACTGGACCGGTTGCTGGAGACGGGCATGTCCGACGCGACCGCCTCCTGGCACCTCGGCCCGGACGGCGAGTGGACCCGGCACAGCACCGATGCCGAGGGCCAGCCGCTGCGGCACGTACAGGAGATGCTCATAGACGCGCGGAGGCGCCGGCGTGGCTCAGCCAAACCATGACCTGACGGCAGGTACCGCAGGCGATGTGCTGGGCGCGTACCTGCGCGCCCAGGCCACCGCGTTCCTGCGGGCGCTGCGCCTGCACGACGAGAGCGGGGCCCACGGCTCCGACTCGGCGGAGGGCACCGAGGCGGCGCGCGGCCTGCGGGGGGCCGCGCGCCGGATCTCGGGCTCGCTGTCCACGTTCCGGGTGGTGACCGACTCCGCCTGGGCCGACGGGCTGCGCACCGAGCTGGTGTGGCTGTCCTCGACCCTGGCCGACGAGCACGCCCACGGGGCCCGGCTACAGCGCCTGATGGAGGCGCTGCACCGGCTCTCCGGCACCCCCGAACTGCCGTCCCCGCGGGGCTCGGCGGGGGCGCTGACGGTGGGCTCGGCGCGGGCGGGCGCCCTGCTGGAGCGCCAGCTCACCCTGGCCCGTACGAGGGCCCACTCGGCGACCCTCCAGGCGCTCGGCTCCTCCCGCTTCCACGCCGTCGCGGACGCGGTGGCGGTGCTGGCCTCGGAGGTCCCGCTCGACGCGGTCGCGGCGCGCGGGCGGGTGGACGAGGTACTGGTCCCGCTGGCAACGGTGGCCGAAACCCGGCTGTCGGCGGCTGTCGCCGCGCTCCCGCTCCCGGCGGGCACCCCGTACTCCCCGCACGAGGACGGCGCCTGGCACGAGGTGCGCCGGCTGCTGCGGGTCCACCGGTACGCGCGGGAGGCGCTGGGCGAGGACGTCACCCGCCTCGCGTCGGCGGGCTCGGCCCTGGACCGCCACCGCGACGCCGCCGAGGCGGCCGCCGCCTCCGCGACGGCGGCCCGTACCCCCCGTATCGCCCCGGCCACGGCCTACGCCCTCGGCGTCCTGCACGCCGACCAGCGCCACGAGGTCGAAGCCTCCCGCGCGGCCTTCCAGGACCTCTGGCAGCCCGCGCCGGTCTGATCCGGGAGGGGGTGGTGCGGGCGTACGCCCGTCCCACCCCCCGCTCCTTTCGCCCCCGACCAGACCGGCGAAATCCGGCCACCGGCGGGGAGCGGAAGGTCACGCACCGATAACGGCGGGATAACGGCAGATGACGCCCTGGAACAAAAGCCCCCTTCCGCACCGGGCCGTCCGCCACGGTTCACCGTCCGTTCACCAAGCGCCGTCGACGGCTTCACCTGATCTGCCTAATTTCGGCAGTGCACGGTGCGAGCCGCGACGAAAACCGCCGGCCCGCACCCCGCCACCCCGTAGTCCTCTTCGCACGCCGCCCCGACACAGAAAGCGGCCGGCGGCTTCTGGAAGGAACACCCGAAAGTGAAGCTTCAGCGCAAGAACATGCTTCGTGCCTCCGCCCTCGGGGCGCTTGTCGTGTCCGGCGCCCTGGTCCTCACGGCGTGCGGCTCGGACGACAACACGAAGACCGCCGACGGCGCGACCAAGGCCTCGGCGCCCGCCGCCGGCGACGTCAAGTGCGACGACGCCAAGGGCAAGCTGCTCGCCTCGGGCTCCTCCGCCCAGAAGAACGCCGTGGACCTGTGGGTCAAGAACTACATGGCCGCCTGCTCGGGCGTCGAGGTCAACTACAAGTCCTCCTCCTCCGGTGAGGGCATCGTCGCCTTCAACCAGGGCACCGTGGGCTTCGCCGGCTCGGACTCCGCGCTGAAGCCCGAGGCCGTCGAGGAGTCGAAGAAGATCTGCACCGGTGGCCAGGGCGTCAACCTGCCCATGGTCGGCGGCCCGATCGCCCTCGGCTTCAACGTCTCCGGCGTGGACAAGCTGAACCTGGACGCCGCCACGATCGCCAACATCTTCAACGACAAGATCAAGAAGTGGGACGACGAGGCGATCAAGAAGCTGAACCCGGGCGTCACGCTCCCCTCGACCCCGATCCAGCACTTCCACCGCTCCGAGGACTCCGGCACCACCGAGAACCTCGGCAAGTACCTCAAGGCCACCGCCGGTGACGCCTGGCCGTACGAGGCCGCGAAGAAGTGGCCGGCCCCGGGCGGTCTCGGTGCCTCCGGCTCCGCGGGCGTGGCCACCCAGGTCAAGCAGGTCGACGGCGCGATCGGTTACTTCGAGCTCTCCTACGCCAGCGCCCAGGGCATCAAGACGGTCGACCTGAACACCGGTGCCGCCGCCCCGGTCAAGGCCTCCTCCGAGACCGCGTCCAAGGCCATCGCCGCCGCGAAGGTCGCCGGCACCGGCTCCGACCTGGCCCTGAAGCTGGACTACACCACCAAGGCCGAGGGTGCGTACCCGATCGTCCTGGTGACCTACGAGATCGTCTGCGACAAGGGCAACAAGGCCGAGACGCTCCCGACCGTGAAGTCCTTCCTGAACTACACCGCCTCCGACGCGGGCCAGAAGGTCCTCTCCGAGAACGGCTACGCCCCGATCCCGGCCGAGATCAACGCCAAGGTCCGCGAAGTCATCAAGTCGCTCAGCTGATCCAGAACCTCTGGTCCGGGCCGCCCCCGTCCGGGCGGCCCGGACCCGAGGACCCTCCCCCTCCACCCGGGGGATCCGGTGCACCGCCGCCAGGGGGCCTGCCCCCCATCCAGACCGGAAAGATCATGGCTTCCACCACACCCACCCGCATAGACACGGCTCCGCCCGTCTCCAAGAGCGGAAGGTCCACCGGCCGCGCCGGTGACAAGATCTTCGCGGGCCTCTCCAAGGGCTCCGGCATCCTGCTCCTGGTGATCATGGCGTCGATCGCCGTCTTCCTCACCTACCGCGCGTCGATCGCACTGTCGAAGAACGAGGGCAACTTCCTCACCACCTTCGACTGGAACGCATCCGCCACGCCCCCCGTCTTCGGCATCGCCGTCCTGCTCTTCGGCACCGTCGTCAGCTCGATCATCGCGATGGCCATCGCGGTTCCGATCGCCGTCGGCATCGCCCTCTTCATCTCGCACTACGCGCCGCGCAAGCTGGCCGCCCCCCTCGCCTACGTGGTCGACCTGCTGGCCGCCGTGCCGTCGATCATCTACGGCATCTGGGGCGCCCTCTTCCTCGTACCGCAGCTCGCCGGCCTCAACCTCTGGCTCGACGAGTACCTGGGATGGACCTACGTCTTCGACAAGACGCAGGTCGGCGTCGCCCGCTCGCTCTTCACCGTCGGCATCCTGCTCGCGATCATGATCCTGCCGATCGTGACCAGCGTCAGCCGCGAGGTCTTCCTCCAGGTCCCGCGCATGAACGAGGAGGCCGCCCTGGCCCTCGGCGCGACCCGCTGGGAGGTCATCCGGATGTCCGTGCTGCCCTTCGGCCGCTCCGGCGTCATCTCCGCCTCGATGCTCGGCCTCGGCCGCGCGCTCGGCGAGACCATGGCCGTCGCGACCGTCCTCTCCCCGAGCTTCCTGATCTCCGGCCACATCCTGAACCCGGGCGGCGGCACGTTCGCGCAGAACATCGCCGCGAAGTTCGACGAGGCCAACGAGTTCGGCCGCGACGCCCTGATCGCCTCCGGCCTCGTGCTCTTCCTGCTCACCCTGCTGGTCAACGGCGCCGCCCGGCTGATCATCGCCCGTCGCAAGGACTTCTCGGGGGCGAACGCCTGATGAGCCACGCACTCCAGGACCAGCGGCCCGCTCCGGCCCGCAAGTCCCCCGCACCCGCCGGCCTCACCCGGGGCGGCCTGCCCCGCTGGGCCCCGGCCGGCATCGCGGTCCTCTCGATCGCCCTCGGCTGCGGCATCGGCCTCGTCGCCGATCTGCACAGCAAGATCCAGTGGGGCCTGATCGCCTCCCTCCTGTTCATCGGGATCACGTACGCCGCCAGCGCGGTCGTCGAGAACCGGCGCCAGGCCAAGGACCGGGTGACGACCTCCCTCGTATGGGTCTGCTTCGTCCTCGCGGTCATCCCGCTGCTCTCGCTGATCTGGACCACCGTCAGCCGCGGCATGAAGGTCCTCGACGGGGACTTCATCAGCCACTCGATGAACGGCGTCACCAGCTTCGAAGAGGGCGGCGGCGTCTACCACGCGCTGCTCGGCACCATCGAGCAGATCGCCCTGGCCACCCTGATCGCCGCGCCGATCGGTCTGCTGACCGCCGTCTACCTGGTCGAGTACGGCCGGGGCTCGCTCGCCAAGGCCGTGACCTTCTTCGTCGACGTCATGACCGGCATCCCCTCCATCGTCGCGGGCCTGTTCATCCTGACGACCTGGAACCTGGCGCTCGGCTTCGGCCCCTCCGGCTTCGCCGGCTCGATGGCCCTGTCGATCCTGATGATGCCCGTCGTGGTCCGCTCCACCGAGGAGATGCTCAAGCTCGTCCCGAACGAGCTGCGCGAGGCCGCCCTCGCCCTCGGCGTGCCGAAGTGGCGCATGATCCTCAAGGTCGTCCTCCCCACGGCCATCGGCGGCATCGCCACCGGCCTGATGCTGGCCGTCGCCCGCATCGCCGGCGAGACCGCTCCGATCATGCTGCTGGTCTTCGGTACCCAGCTGATCAACAACAACCCCTTCGAAGGTGCCCAGTCCTCGCTCCCCCTGTACATCTGGGAGCAGTACAAGGTCGGCAGTGACGCCTCCTACGACCGGGCATGGGCCGCCGCGCTCGTCCTGATCGCCTTCGTCATGATCCTCAATCTGGTGGCCCGCGGCATCGCCCGCTGGAAGGCCCCGAAGACCGGTCGCTGACGCGACCAATGAAAGCGAAGTGACCCCCCATGGCGAAGCGAATCGACGTCAGCGGACTGTCCGCCTTCTACGGCACCCACAAGGCCATCGACGACATCTCGATGACCGTGGAGCCCCGCTCCGTGACCGCCTTCATCGGCCCGTCCGGCTGCGGCAAGTCCACTTTCCTGCGCACCCTGAACCGGATGCACGAGGTCACCCCCGGCGGCCGCGTCGAGGGCAAGGTGATGCTGGACGACGAGAACCTGTACGGCACGAACGTGGACCCGGTCGCGGTCCGCCGCACCGTCGGCATGGTCTTCCAGCGCCCGAACCCCTTCCCCACCATGTCGATCTTCGACAACGTGGCGGCGGGCCTGCGCCTGAACGGCAGTTTCAAGAAGGCCGCGCTCGCGGAGATCGTGGAGCGCTCCCTCAAGGGCGCCAACCTCTGGAACGAGGTCAAGGACCGCCTGAACAAGCCGGGCTCCGGCCTCTCCGGCGGCCAGCAGCAGCGTCTGTGCATCGCCCGCGCCATCGCGGTCGAGCCCGAGGTCCTGCTGATGGACGAGCCCTGCTCGGCCCTCGACCCGATCTCCACCCTGGCCATCGAGGACCTGATCGGCGAGCTGAAGGAGCGCTTCACGATCGTCATCGTGACGCACAACATGCAGCAGGCGGCCCGCGTCTCGGACCGCACTGCCTTCTTCAACCTCGCGGCCGTCGGCCAGCCCGGCAAGCTCATCGAGCTGGACGACACGGAGCGGATCTTCTCCAACCCGTCCGTCCAGGCGACCGAGGACTACATCTCGGGCCGCTTCGGTTAAACCCGGACCCCCCGCGGATGTGCGACACGTCCTGCGGTGCTGCATGGCGGTGCCACCGCAAGGCGAAAGAAAAGGGCCGGCTCCCCCTGGGTGGGGGGAGCCGGCCCGCTTTCGTTTCCCGGGGCGGACCCTAGGCGATGGCCAGGTCCACGATCCAGAAGCTGAGCGCCGCGACCAGCGCCGCGGCCGGCATGGTGATGAACCAGCCCAGGATGATGTTCTTGGCGACGCCCCAGCGGACCGCGTTGACCCGCTTCGTCGCGCCCACACCCATGATCGCCGAGGTGATGACGTGGGTGGTGGAGATCGGCGCCTGGTACAGGTACGACGCGGTGTACATGATCGAGGCGCCCGTGGTCTCGGCGGCGAAGCCCTGCGGCGGGTCGAGCTCGATGATCTTGCGGCCGAGCGTGCGCATGATGCGCCAGCCACCCGCGTACGTACCCAGCGACAGCATCACGGCGCAGGCGATCTTGACCCATACGGGGATCGGCGCGTCGGAGCTCTGGACGTCGGCGATGACCAGGGCCATCACCACGATGCCCATGGTCTTCTGGGCGTCCTGGAGGCCGTGGCCCAGCGCCATGGCGGCCGCCGAGACGGTCTGGGCGATGCGGAAGCCGCGCTTGGCCTTGTGCGGGTTGGACCTGCGGAACATCCACATGATCGCGACCATCACCAGGTAGCCCACGACCAGGCCGACGATCGGCGACAGGAACATCGGGATGACGACCTTGTCGAGCACTCCCGACCAGATGACGCCGATCCCGCCCGCGAGCGCCGCCCCGACCATGCCTCCGAAGAGCGCGTGGGAGGAGGACGACGGCAGGCCGAAGTACCAGGTGATCAGGTTCCAGACGATCGCGCCGACCAGGGCGGAGAAGAGGATCCACATCCCCCGGTCACCGGTCGGCGTCTCGATGAGCCCCTTGCTGACGGTCTTGGCCACGCCGCTGCCCAGGAAGGCGCCGGCGAGGTTCATCACCGCGGCCATCGCGAGGGCGGCACGCGGGGTCAGCGCGCGGGTCGAGACCGAGGTCGCGATCGCGTTCGCCGAGTCGTGGAAACCGTTGGTGTACGTGAAACCGAGCGCGACACCGATGGTCACGATCAGAGCGAAGGTGTCCACGAGGTTCAGGACTCCTTGACCGCGATGGTCTCCACCGTGTTCGCGACGTGCTCGAACGCGTCGGCCGCCTCTTCGAGCACGTCGACGATCTGCTTGAGCTTGAGCACCTCGATGGCGTCGTACTTGCCGTTGAAGAGCTGGGCGAGCAGCTTGCGGTGGATCTGGTCGGCCTGGTTCTCGAGGCGGTTGACCTCGATCCAGTACTCGGTCAGGTTGTCCATCGTCCGCAGGTGCGGCATGGCCTCGGCGGTCAGTTCGGCCGCCCGCGCCAGTACCTCGATCTGCTGCTCGACGCCCTTGGGGAGCTCCTCCACGTTGTAGAGGACGACCAGGTCGACCGCCTCCTCCATGAAGTCCATGATGTCGTCGAGCGACGAGGCCAGGTTGTAGATGTCCTCGCGGTCGAACGGCGTGATGAAGGAGGAGTTCAGCTGGTGGAAGATCGCGTGGGTCGCGTCGTCCCCCGCGTGTTCCGCCGCCCGCATCCGCTCCGCGATCTCGGCCCGGGCGGAGGAATCCGCTCCGAGCAGTTCCATCAGGAGCTTGGAGCCCGTGACGATGTTGTCCGCGGATGCGGCGAACATGTCGTAGAAGCTCGTCTCCCTGGGGGTCAGACGAAATCGCACGTGAGGTCCTCGGGGTGCATTGGATTCGGTCAGGCTGATGCTAGGCGCAACCCCCGGCGAGGGCTAACCGGCCGTTCACCAGTGTGCTCCATCAGGCACAGTGGGCGGAACGGACCCCTGCCCGGACGGCGAGGGCGACGTAACCTATACCCATGAGGGGTATGCATCCCTCATTTCCGGACCACGGGAGGACTGCATGACGACCATCGAGGCGGAGGGCTCCGGAGCCGGCGTCGCCGCGGCCCCCGAGGAGACCCCGGGCGCGGCGGTGCACGGGTACCACCACCAGAAGGACGAGCACCTCAAGCGGCTGCGCCGGATCGAGGGCCAGATCCGCGGCCTGCAGCGGCTCGTCGACGAGGACGTCTACTGCATCGACATACTCACGCAGGTCTCGGCGAGCACGAAGGCGCTCCAGTCCTTCGCGCTCCAGCTGCTGGAGGAGCACCTGCGGCACTGCGTGGCCGACGCGGCGGTCAAGGGCGGCGCGGAGATCGACGCCAAGGTCGAGGAAGCGACGAAGGCGATCGCCCGCCTCCTGCGCACCTGAGGCGGCGCGAGGACCCGGCCCCGCGCGCGGCGGCTGCCCGCCCCTCCCCGCACCGCGTCGGACCGGCACGGTCCGGTCCGGCACGGGCTCGTGCGGGTTCGTGCGGGTTCTTGCGGGCCTGGCGCCGGGGTCAGCGGCTGACGCCGACCATCAGCACCTCGTCGATGCGGTCCTGGCTGAGCCGTTCCTCGTCCGCCGTGGAGGCCGCGATGATCAGCTCACCGCACAGCTCGATCTCGGCGAGGGCCACGAAATCCTGCACCGTCGTACCGCCTCCGGGAGTCACGCGTGTCACCTCTTCCCGCCGCCATAGGTCGTCGGCGATCGGCTTCTCAGCGTAGGGAGCGCGGGTCGCTGCGCGCATGACACGGATGGACCATTTCCGGATACCGGGCCATGACCCGATGGCACCGGTCTAGACCCATCGCACCGACTACTCGGCGATCTTCCCGGCGTAAATGTCCCCGCTCGGGGGCAATGCGACGGTCACCGGAGTCCCGAACCCGTAGAGCAGCGTCGTCGACGAGACATCGATCACGCCATTGTTCTGGTAACTGAAACGGTGGCGGACCTTCCGCAGCCGGCCCTCATCGTCGAGGTACGCGTCGAACGGGACGGAGTCCTTGCTGAACCCTTTCGCCGCGGCCTCCAGCGTTCCCCGGATGTCCGGCGAGGCACTGCGCGCCGCCCGCCCGAGGTCGGTCGTCCCCCGGTAGTGCCACACCCTGGTGCCCGCCACCTCGGTCTCCCCCACGTACGTCACCTCCTGCGCGCCGCGCAGCAGCTCGGCCGCCGCCAGCGGATCGGTTGCCCCGCCCGTGACCAGGTTCCCGTCCCCGAGGGTCGCCGTGTCGACGCGCACCCACTTGTCGTCGGGCACGCCCGCGCCCCGGTTCTTCATGTAGAGGGCGCCGGGGACGAGGAGCTCGGTGATCGGCCGGTGCTCGTCCTTGCCCGCCGCGTCGGCGGGGAGCATCACCAGGAGCTGGCCCATCCGGTGCACGAAGTCCACCCCGCCCTCGCCGCGGATCGTGACGCGGGTGCCGCCGGCGGCCATCTCCATCGCCGTACGGACCCGCGCGCTCCCGGCCGCCGTCAGCGCGTCGGCGGCCGCCCGCACCGCCGCGACGGCCCTGGCCGGGTCCGCCGGCGGTTTGCCGTCGCCGCCGGCGCCCGCGCCGGCCCCCGCTCCCGCGTCCGCCGCGCCGCCGCACGCTGCCAGCGCGGCCACGGTGACGGCCACGCCGACCGCGAGCACCACCCCACCCGCACGCACTCGCCGCCGCCTGTGCTGGTGCACCACCATCGCCTGCCAACCCCCAACGCATGACCGCTGCTTGCCCGAGGCCCCCACCCGCTCCGCTTAACGAGGTCCGGGGTTTCCCGTCACGGTGCGGGGCCGTGTCCGGGCGCGCCGAACCCGGGTACCGTGGTGGCGTGGACCCGCATCCCAAGGCGCCGCCGACCGTTCCGCTCGCCACCTTGCCGCTCGCCACCCTGCCGCTGCCTCGTGCGGACGCGCGGTCCGAGAGGCCCGCACAGCCGCCGGCCGGCCACAGCACGAGCACCACCGAGCGCGGGTCGTTCTGCCTGGCCCTGTGCACCTGCGGCTGGAGGGGCCCGGCCCGCCGCTCCCGCGACCTGGCCCGCAAGGACGCCACACTGCACACGGCGGGGTAGGGGCGGAGCCCCGACCCGGCGACGGGGCGGCGCGGCGGCCCGGTGGCGCGTTCTGATAGCCCGTTCGGACGGCCCGGCTGGCCTGCCTGCGCGGGAGCGGATGCCCTGGACTCATGCCAGGACCCGCGCCCCGACTCGCCGCCCTCCTCTGGGCCCTGCTCATCGCCTCCGCCCCGGCCGCCGCGGCCTGGGCCCGGCCCGTGGGCACGGCGGACGGCCCGGCCGACGTGGCCCTGGCCGTCGGGCTCACCACCGCCGCGGCCGTCGCCACCGGGCTGTGGCTGCGCTCCCGCTACCGACGCGACGAGGACGAGGGCGACCGGGGCACGGAAGGCGGCGACCCCTGAGCCCGCGCCCGCGCCCCCGCCCCCGCCCGGCGGCGATCCGGCTGTTCTTCGGGGCGGCGGGGCTGTGCCTGCTGGCGGCCGTACTGCTCTCCGTATGGGATTCCTACGCGCACCGGTGAGCCGGGCCGCGACGGCTCCCTCCTACGCGGCCAGGTCGCGCTCCCGCGGAGCCGCCGGCGGCGGCGTCGCCAGCCCGACCGGCTGGGCCAGCGGGCGGTCCTTCGCCCGTACCAGCCTCCCGGCGCGCGGGGAGCGGGCCACCGCGCGCACCACCGGGGTCAGCAGCGCCATCGCGAGCGGGGCGAACAGCAGGACGACGGCGGTACCGAGGGCGAAGCCGCCGATGGCGTCCGTCGGGTAGTGCACGCCCATGTACACGCGGGACAGTCCCTCCAGCAGGGCCAGCCCGATGCCGATGAAGCCGAGCCTGCGGTTCGCGATGAACAGGCCGACGCCGAGGGCCATGGCGAGGGTGGAGTGGTCGCTGACGAAGGAGAAGTCGGTCGTGGACAGGCCCGGTTCGAGGACCTCCAGCCCGGTGTGCTGCACGAACGGCCGCGGCCTCCCGACGAACCCGCGCAGCGGGACGTTCACGAGGAGGGCGATCCCGGCGCCGAGCGGGGCCCAGACCAGCGCGGCGAACGATTCGGCGGCGGTGGTCTCGTCCTGCCGGCGCGCGCCGCGCCAGCACCACAGCACGAGCAGCACCAGGGCCAGCAGGATCCCGTACTCGCTGATGAGGCCCAGCGCCCGGCCGAGCCCGTTCGGGACGTGCCGGGAGAGCCCGTTGATCGCGTACAGCAGGCTTACGTCCACGTTCGGCCCACCGGTCGTGAGTCCAGCCACGGCATTGCGGCCCCTTGCCCTTGCCTGGGTTTCCCTGCGGGCGCACCCCGGTGTGCGCCCCTTCGCCCCCAGTCGATCAACCCCCGCGCCCATGGAACGCCCGTTCTGAGGGGCCGGTTCCACTCTCCACGGAATGATCACTCCAACGTTATCGAAGAGTGACTCATCGTCGCAGCTCAGGGCCTTTGCTTAACGGACAGTCACGAAGCGGCCCGGCCTGAGCTCTTGGGGTCCGGCAAGGCCTCCGCGCCGTCCTTCGTGACGCGGGTCGCACCGAAGTAGTCGGGCGTGTCGATCTTGTCGAAGCGGATGACCGCGCCCGTGTACGGGGCGTTGATCATGTAGCCGCCGCCCACGTAGAGGCCGACGTGCCGGATCTCGCGGGAGTTCGTCAGATCGTCGGAGAAGAACACCAGGTCACCGGGGAGCAGTTCGGCCCGCGAGGGATGGGCGCCCGCGTTGTACTGGTCGTTGGCGACGCGCGGCAGCTCGATCCCCACCGTCTCGTACGCGGCCTTGGTGAGCCCCGAGCAGTCGAACCGCCCGTCCTGGTCGGGCGTTCCGTTGCCACCCCACAGGTACGGGGTGCCGAGCTGCTTCTGCGCGAAGTAGATGGCCCCGGCGGCCTGCTGGGACGGCGCGACCCGCCCGACCGGCTTCGCGAAGCTCTGCGCCAGGGTCGTGATCGTCTTCACGTACCCCTGGGTCTCCTTGTACGGCGGCACCCCGCCATATTTGATGACCGCGTACGCACCGGCGTTGTACGCCGCGAGCATGTTCTTCGCCGCGTCACCCGGCACCCGGGCCACGTCCTTGGCGAGCTCGCAGTCGTACGAAGCCGCCGACGGGATCGCGTCGTTGGGGTCCCAGATGTCGCGGTCGCCGTCACCGTCGCCGTCGATCCCGTGACCCGCCCAGGTGCCCGGGATGAACTGCGCGATGCCGCGCGCGTCCGCCGGACTGACGGCCGTGGGGTTCCAGCCGCTCTCCGAGTACAGCTGGGCGGCGAGCAGCGGCGGGCTGATCGCCGGGCACAGCGCGCCCCACTTCTGCACCAGCGCCTGGTACTTGCCCGGTACCGCGCCCTTCACCAGACCGACCGCCTGGCCGCCGCCGGCCCCCACCAGTCCCGCCGCGGCCGAATACGTCCCGACCACGAGCAGCACGAGGAAGCTCAAGCACAGCCCGATCCCGATTCCGCCTGCCATCCAGAATCTGCGCACCCGTCAACCCTCCCCCATGCCCACCGTTTTCGGGTGCGAAATGTCCGTGTCGTCCCTTCCGCTAGGCCAGTCGGAAGCACACCCCTGGTAACCATCCTCGACGCGGAAGAGCGCCGCCGTCCAGACCCCCTCGGCGCACGGCGCGGGTTGACGCCCGGGCCGGACCGCCTACCGGGGCTCCACCGGGGGACCTACCGGGGGGCGACGAACAGACTCTGCGCGCTCCGGCCGATCGGCCCCTTCTCGTCGTGCAACCGGGCGTCGGCCAGCCCGATGCCGGCCGCGTCCACACTCGTACGGGCCTCCACGCAGGCCCATTCCCCGACCGGGTGGCGGTGCAGGTGGACCGTCAGATCGCTGTTGACGAAGACGAAGCGGCCGAAGTCCATGACGGAGCTGATGCCGTTGCCCGAGTCGGCCGCGACCAGCACCCGGTCCAGCGGCCTGACGTCCTCCCCCGCGATCAGCGCGACCTTCATCCGCATCCAGCAGGTGCCCGGGCCCAGCTCCATGAACGCGCCCTCGGTGAACCGGGTCTCCATGGCGCGGTGGTAGCCGGTCTCCCACGGCACCGGGAAGAACGGGGTCACCTCCACCTCCCCCGGCGCCGGCAGCCCCGGCCCCGGCACCGCGGCCGGCACCGCCTCCGGAGCCACCCGGATCCGCAGGGCGCGCGCCAGCATCACCGGCGCGGCCCCGGGCGGCGCGAGGGCCGCCTCGACCACCTCGGTACTGCGCCCGGCACGGAGCACGCTGGTGGTGACCTCCAGCGGCCCGATCGGCACCGGGCGCAGGATCTCGTACGTGATGCGGGCGAGCCGCATGTCCTCGCGGGCGCCCTCCCGGTCCTCGACGGCCCGCCCGAGCAGCGCGGCCGGCGGCCCCGCGTGCTGCGCGAGCGGATCCCAGGGCCCGCGCGTGTGCTCGCTCGCCAGGAACCGCCCCGTGTCGACCCGTTCGAAGAACGCCTCAGCAGAACCCATGCCGCAGACGCTACCGAGAGGTAACCCACCCCGCCAGGGCTTCCGGACACTTGCCGGACCTGCCCGCGCAACTCAGCGGGCGAACCCCAGCCCCACCCCCAGCCCCACCAGCACCGACCCGATGGTCCGGTTCAGGGCCTTCTGCGCCTTCAGCATCCGCTCGCGCAGCCGGGAGTTCGAGAAGAACAGCGCCACCGCGCCGAACCAGCCCAGGTGCGCCACCGACATGAACAGCCCGTACCCGGCCTGCTGCAACACCGGCGTGCCCGGGCCCACCACCTGCGTGAACGTCGACACCACGAACAGCGTGGTCTTCGGATTGAGCACGTTGGTCAAGAACCCCGACCGCAACGCCCCGAGCGGCGTCAGCCCGGCCTTCCCCTCCAGGTCCACGGTCAGATCGGCCCGCGCCCGGAACGTACGGATCCCGATCCACACCAGGTACGCGGCGCCCGCCAGCTTGATGGCCGTGAACAGCTCGGTCGAGGAGGCGATCAGCAGCCCGACCCCGAGCATCGTGTACGAGACGTGCACCAGCACGCCGGCCGCGACGCCCGCCGCCGCGAACAGGCCCGTCGGGCGCCCGTACAGATAGCTGTTGCGGACCACCATGGCGAAATCGGCCCCCGGGCTGATCACCGCCAGGAGCGTGATGACGGCGACTGCGATCACTTCTGTCATGCACGGATCCTCACAACCGGCCGCCTCCCGATCAACCCCCTCCGGAACACGGATACTTGAGACATGCCGCTGCCGCTGCCCCTGCCCCTCACCCTGCGCCCGTACCGCCCCGCGACCGACGCGGCGTTCCTGCTCGACTGGATCACCGGCCCCACCGAACTCCTCACCTGGTCGGGCCCCGCCTTCAGCTGGCCCCTCGACGAGGCTCAGCTCACCGCCTACGCCGCCGAACCCGGCCGGCACACCTGGACCGCCGTCGCCCCCGGCACCGGGCGGCCCGTGGGCCACATCTCCCTGCGCCGCCACCAAGACGCCCCGGGCGCCCGCGTCGGCCGCGTCCTCCTGGCCCCGGACGCCCGCGGCCAGGGCCTCGGCGAGACCCTCCTCACCCTGGCGGTCGAGCGCGCCTTCGGGGAGCTGGGCCTGCCCGAGCTCGACCTCGGCGTCTACGCCCACAACACCCCGGCCGTCCGGCTCTACGAGAAGGCCGGCTTCCGCACCCACCGGGTCATCCGGGACGTCGAGCAGGTCGACGGCGTCTGGTGGACCGCCCTCCAGATGCGCCTGCCCGCCCCGGACGGTCCACAATAGGACGGTGTCCCCGACCTCCACCCCAGCCCTGAAGGCCGACTGCGCGAACTGCTTCGCGCTGTGCTGCGTCGCCCTGCCCTTCGCCAAGTCCCACGACTTCGCCGTGAACAAGGCCGCCGGAACCCCCTGCAAGAACCTCCGGCAGGACTTCCGCTGCGGCATCCACACCGCGCTGCGCGACAAGGGCTTCCCCGGCTGCACCGTCTTCGACTGCTTCGGCGCCGGCCAGCAGGTCTCCCAGGTCACCTTCGGCGGCCGCGACTGGCGCGGCGACCCCGGGACCGCCCGCCGGATGTTCGAGGTCTTCCCGGTCATGCGGCAACTCCACGAGCTGCTCCACTACCTCACCGAGGCCCTCGCCCGCCCCGCCGCGGCCCCGCTGCACGACGCCCTGCGCGCGGCGCTCGCCACGACCACGGAAGCCACCCGCGCGGACGCGGAGACCCTGGCCCCCTTCGACGTCGGCGCCCTCCGCCAGGAGATCAACACGCTGCTCCTCGAAACCAGCGAGCTCGTCCGCGCGCACGCCCCGGGCCGCAAGAAGAACCACCGCGGCGCCGACCTGATGGGCGCCCGCCTCTCCGGCGCGGACCTGCGCGGCGCGAACCTCCGCGGCGCCTACCTGATCGCCGCCGACCTCAGCCGCGCCGACCTGCGCACCGCCGACCTGATCGGCGCGGACCTCCGCGACACCAACCTCCGCGGCGCCGACCTCCGCGATGCCCTCTTCCTCACCCAACCCCAGCTCAACGCCGCCCAGGGCACCCCCCAGACCAAACTCCCCCCATCCCTCACCCACCCCACCCACTGGCTCTGACCCGGCCCCGCCCCACCCGGCGGCACCGGCGCTACAGCCCCAACCGCTCGAAAACGCGCCGCCGCAACACCTGGTACTCCTCCCACCGCCTCGGCAACCGCCCCGCCGGCCGCTCCCCCATCGCCCGCCCCGCGGTAACCGTCTGACCGAGCCGGAACTGCTCCCGCGTCAGATCGATGACGACACCCCCCGGCAGCACGTTCCAGGTGTGGAACCCCTGCTGCTCGCCGTCCAGCCAGACCTCGCCGACCACCAGGTCGCCCCCGCACAGGTCCTGCACGACCAGCGCCGTGATGTCGCAGTGCCCCCACGCCGGGTTCCCGGCCGTCCACGGCGCCCGCTCGACATCGTCCGGCGAGCACGTCTCGGCCGACCATCCCGCCCGGATGGCCGCTTCGACATCACCGAGTGTCCAAGGAGTCGTCATCACCCCAGCCTGCCCCCAGGCACTGACAACGGGGGCCGGGCCCACACACGTACGCCCCACACACACGTGCGCCCCTCGCACACCCACACGCCCCCGCGGCCCACCGCTCCCCGGCCACGGCACGCGCTCGCCCCGATCCGGTCACCCACCCCATCCCGGCCACAAGGAACACGACGGCGCGTCAGCCCGCCGACACGCGCCCCCACTGCGCCGAACGGCGGCGCGTCACTCGTACCCCCGTACGCCGAGACGACAATTCATTGCCCGGGGTCACACCCCGTGATACACAGAGTGACCATAGGTTTCTCTCGCCCCCACACCGCCCTCGCCCAGGTCAGAGCACAGGGACGGGACACGGGCGCGGAGATCGGGCAAAGAGAGCCGCCAAGTCGACATACGGCGGCGATTTCATCAGCGAAGATAGTACGTGACCCCTGCCATCGGGCACGGGGTACCGGAACTACCCATACAGGGGCGGTGAGTTACATGATCCTGGCAGCCGAAAAGGGCGACATCACCACCATCATCGGCGGAATCGCCCCGAACTGGGGGCCGTTCGGCAGTCTCGGCAACGAAGCGAAGGTCATGATCGAGGTGGTCATGGCCGTCGCGATCCTCCTCTGCCTCGGCATCGCCATCTGGGGCGCGGCCAAGCAGCGCATCGGCGCGACGGCCCTGCGCGACACGTTCAGCGCGGAACAGGGCAAGGGACTGATCGTCGCCGGCCTCACCGGCGTGTTCATCATCGGCTCCCTCGGCACCCTCTTCACCATCGTCTACGGAATGGCCGTCTAGCCGGGCCGCCCACCGGCTGCCGGACCTGATGAGGACTCACCACACCGCATCCACGCGGGAACGAGCGCTACCGTCGTACGACGCGGAGGGGGCGGACACGGAATGAGCAACGACGACCAGTACGGCGGCGGCGGACACGGCGAGGTCGGCGGCACGGGCCAGACCCGTACCCGCCTCCCGGACTCCCCCTCCGACGCCTACGGCACCCCCCGCCGCACCCCCCGCGCCTCCCGCGGCCTCGTCACGGTCGTCGGCGTCGTGGTCCTCCTGATCGCCGCGATCGCCTTCGCCAACCAGTCCCAGGACACCCCCTCGGAGCCGTCCTCGGACAAGGCCCCGACCTCCTCCTCAACGGCCGCCACCGGCACCACCCCGCTCCCGGCCGCCCCGGGCACCATCCCCAAGGGCTTCGCCCACAACGAGCAAGGCGCCCAATCGGCCGCCGCCAACTACGCGGTCGCCCTCGGCTCCGACGGAATGTTCAAGAAGAACTCCCGCCAGGCCATCGTGGATGCCATCTACACACAGGACGCCGCAGGGAAGCTGAAGGGTGCGCTGGACGAGGCCTACTCCACCTCGTTCCTCACCAGACTCGGGCTCGACGCGAACGGCGACGCCCCGCGGGGCAGCACGTTCGTCACCCGAACCGTCCCGGTAGGCACGCGTGTCGAGAGCTACTCGGACGCCTCCGCGAAGGTAGCCGTCTGGTACACCGGGCTGATCGGCATGTCCGGCGAGAAGTCCACGGACCCTGTCCGGACCACCTGGATGACCTGGACCTTCGAGCTGTCCTGGGCTGACAACGACTGGAAGATCCTTTCCGACAAGCAGCAGGACGGACCCACTCCGGTACCCAGTGATGGCACCGCCTCTACGTCCGATGACATGAGCAAGGCCATCAAGGAGTTCGGAGGGTTCACCTATGCCCGCTAGTCTCCGGCTCCGGATCGGGGTGATCGCCTCGGTGCATGTCGCCCTCGCCGCGCTGGCGAGCCGCGCCTATTCCGCGCCGACGCCAACCCCCACCCCCACGCCGACTCCCACGCCGCAGGCCAGCAAGAACGCTTGCGACCTGCTGACCGGGCCCTCCAGGGACTACTGCGAAAGCGGCACCGGCGCCTCCGGCGGCACCTCCAAAACCGGCCTCGCCCCCAGCGACGGCAGCGCCGACGCCCTCAACCCCCTCGCCTCCCTCGCCAAGGGCTGCGCCGACGCCGCCTCCTGGATCGTCGGCAAACTCAGCGACGCCGTCACCCACACCGCCAACGTCGACTTCACCAACCCCGCCTTCCTCCAGCAGTACGCCGTCGTCTTCGCCGCGAGCACCATCCTCACGCTCGTCCTCTGGCTCCTCGCGGTCGCCAAACGCGCCATCCGCGGCGTCCCCCTCACCACCGCCATGTCCGAAGCCATCGGCTTCCTCTGGCTCACCGTCCTCGCCTCCGCCTTCACCCCCCTCGTCCTCTACACCGTCGTCTCCGCCACCGACGGCGTCACCGAGGTCATCGCCTCCGCCACCGGCGGCAAATCCGACGTCTTCTTCGGCTCCTTCGCCGAAGCCCTCAAAAAGGGCGACGACATCGGCGGCGGCCCGATCATGCTGATCGTCGTCGCCCTCGTCACCGTCCTGGCCGCCGGAGTGCTCTGGCTGGAGCTCGTCATCCGCGCCGCCCTCCTCTACGTCGGCGCCCTCCTCGGCACCGTCGTCTACGCCGGACTCGTCGACCGCAACATGTGGGGCCACGTCCGCCGCTGGGCCGGCATCATGATCGCCGTCATCCTCGTGAAGCCGGTCATCGTCATCGTCCTCGGCCTCGCCGGCGCCCTGACCGGAGACAAGGGCCCGAACGCCTTCTCCGCCGTCGTCTCCGGCCTCGCCATCATCCTCCTCGCGATCTTCGCCTCCGCGATGATCTACCGCTTCGTCCCCGGCTTCGGCGACGAGATCGCCTCCGCCCGCTCCAACCGCAGCAAGGCCACCGACGGCGCCCAGGCAGCCGCCGTCATCAGCTCCCCGGCCTCCCTCGTCTCCCAGGGCATCAAGACCCACAGCAGCCGCGGCGCCCACCGCGCCGGCGGCGACGGCGCGGGCGGCGGGGGCGGCGCCTCCCGCCCCGCCAACCCCCTCTCCGGAGGCGTGGCCGCGCACAGCAGCCGCCCCACCTCCGGCGGCGGCTCCGGCGGCGGATCCCCCGCCACACCCCCGCCCCGCACTGGTTCGAGCACGAGCAACACAGGAGGTGACGGGCGGTGACGACCCAGTCGCACCAGCTCCACCCGATCGCGCCCCGCCGTACGTATCTCATCGGCCGCGCCCGGCCGAACGCGATCGTCGGCAAGAACCGCGAAACCGGCGAGATCGCCCTGATCATCGCCGGCGCGTTCTTCGGCATGATGAGCGGACTGCTCGTCCCCGACCTCACCCTGCGCATCGTCAGCCTCGCCGGCTTCCCCATGCTCGCGCTCGCCGCCGTGTACGTCCCCTACCGGGGCCGCACCTTCTACAAGTGGTTCGAGATCAACCGCAGCTACAAGCGCACGCTGCGCCGCGGCACGACGTACCGCTCGGGCACCATGGAGGCCGGCATCCGCGCCGCCGACGGCCGCGAGGTCGAGGTGGGCCCGCCCCCCGGCATCGGCCGCATCGCCTGGCTCGCCGCCCCCTTCGGCCCCGACGAGATCGCCGTCCTCCTGCACGCCGACCGCCGCACCGTCACCGCCGCCATCGAGATCGAGGGCCCCGGCGTCGGCCTGCGCGACAGCGAGGACCAGGAAGCCCTCGTCGACCGCTTCGGCACCCTCCTCAAGCACGTCGCCAACGGCGACGGCTTCGTCACCCGCCTCCAGATGCTCGCCCGCACCCTCCCCGCCGACCCCGACGCCCACGCCAAGGACGTCGCCCAGCGCGGAAACACCCAGGCTCCCGGCTGGCTGCGCGACTCGTACGAACAGCTCCAGTCGATGGTGTCCACCTCATCCGAGCAGCACCGCGCCTACCTCGTCGCCTGTATGCACTACAGCCGCGAACTCGCCGCCGAGGCCCACACCATCGCCCGCGCCTCCTCCCCCGCCAAGGGACGCAAGCTCGACCGCGACGCCGGCCTCGCCATCGTCATGGCCCGCGAGCTCACCGACATCTGCGCCCGCCTCGCCGAGGCCGACATCCGCGTCCGCCAGCCCCTCGGCCAGGGCCGCCTCTCCTCCCTCGTGCACTCCATGTACGACCCGGACCATCCCATCGACCACATCCAGGCCATGACCAAGCGCAACGCCTGGCCCGCCGAACTCGACGCGGTGGAGCCCACGTACCTCCAGGCCAAGACCCGCGAGTCCTCCACCCGCGCCCCCTGGTGCCACGCCACCGCCTGGGTGAAGGAATGGCCGATGACCCCGGTCGGCGTCAACTTCCTCGCGCCCCTCCTCGTCCACACCCCGGACGTGATCCGCACCGTCGCCGTCACCATGGACCTGGAGCCCACCGAGGTGGCCATCGAGCGCATGCTCACCGAGAAGACCAACGACGAGGCCGACGCCAGCCGCGCCGCCAAGATGAACCGGACCGTCGACCCCCGCGACATCGCCGCCCACGGCCGCCTCGACCAAAGAGGTGAAGATCTCGCCAGCGGTGCGGCAGGAGTCAACCTGGTCGGGTACATCACGGTGTCCTCGCGTTCACCGGAGGCCCTCGCCCGCGACAAGCGGACGATCCGCGCCTCCGCCGGCAAGTCGTACCTGAAGCTGGAGTGGTGCGACCGAGAGCACCACCGCGCCTTCGTCAACACCTTGCCGTTCGCCACCGGCATCCGACGCTAGCTGGAGGGAAGTGCCGCCCATGCGAGATCCCATGTCCGCTCTGACGGACGCCTTCACCAGCTTCCTGTTCGGCAAGGTCGAAACCACCCGGCTGCCCGTCCGCACCTCCACCGGCCAGGCCCAGGCCGTCTACCTGCCCACCGCCGCCCCCGGCCTCGGCGACTCCGGCGTGATCATCGGCCGCGAGGTCTACAGCGGCAAGGGCTACATCTACGACCCCTTCCAGCTGTACGGCCAGCAGCTGCCAGCCCCGCACTGGCTCGTCCTCGGCGAATCCGGCAACGGAAAATCAGCCCTGGAGAAGACCTACGTCCTGCGCCAGCTCCGCTTCCGGGACCGCCAGGTCGTCGTCCTCGACGCCCAGGGCGAAGACGGCGTCGGCGAGTGGAACCTCATCGCCCAGCAGCTGGGGATAACCCCCATCCGCCTGGACCCCATCGCCGCCAACGACGACGGGATCCGCCTCAACCCCCTCGACCCGGCGATCACCACGACCGGACAGCTCGCGCTGCTCCGGACCATCATCGAAGTCGCCATGGGCCACGGCCTCGACGAACGCTCCGGCTTCGCCCTCAAGGTCGCGCACGCGTACGTCGTCGACACCATCCGGGACCGCCAGCCCGTCCTCACCGACATCGTGGAACAGCTGCGCCACCCGGAAGCCGAATCCGCCGAAGCCATGAACGTCGACATAGACGATGTCCGGGCCTGGGGCCTCGACGTGGCGCTCGTCATCGACCGCCTCGTCGACGGCGACCTGCGCGGCATGTTCGACGGCCCCACCACCGTCGGCATCGACCTCGACGCCCCCCTGATCGTCTTCGACCTCTCCCACATCGACCGCAACTCCATCGCGATGCCGATCCTCATGGCGATCGTCGGCGTCTGGCTGGAGCACACCTGGATCCGCCCGGACCGCAAGAAGCGCATCTTCCTCGTGGAAGAGGCCTGGCACATCATCAACAGCCCCTTCGTGGCCCAGCTGTTCCAGCGCCTGCTGAAGTTCGGCCGCCGCCTCGGCCTGTCCTTCGTCGCCGTCGTCCACCACCTCTCCGACGTCGTCGACGGCGCGGCCGCGCGCGAAGCCGCGGCCATCCTCAAGATGGCCTCGACCCGCACCATCTACGCCCAGAAGGCGGACGAGGCCCGAGCCACCGGCCGGGTCCTCGGCCTACCCCGCTGGGCGGTGGAAATCATCCCCACCCTCACCCCGGGCATCGCCGTCTGGGACGTCAACGGCAACGTCCAGGTGGTCAAACACCTGATCACCGAGGCCGAACGCCCCCTCGTCTACACCGACCGCGCGATGACCGAGTCCTCCGCGGCCCACCAGCTCCCGGACGACCTGCTGGCCGCGGAACTGGAGGCGGAGGAAAGGGCCCTCCTCATCGAACGCCGCCGCAACGGCCCCGGCTCCGCGACCACGGTGGCGTAACCATGCCCGACCCAAGACCTACGGGGACTCCCGCCGGCGGCGGCGGAGTCCCGGACGGCGTCCTGGTCGGCCTGCTGGCCTTCCTCCTCGGCCTGGCCGTACTGGTGTGGTCCGCGACCGGCCTCGCGGCCCTCTTCTCGAAGGGCGCCTGGCCGGCCACGGTCACCTTCACCCGTACCCCGGAGGCCATCCGCGCCCTGATAGCGCAACCGCACGACATCCCGGCCGCCTGGCCCGACACCGACCCGGCGGCCCTCTCCGGCTGGGGCCTCTTCTGGGGCCTGTTCATCAGCCAGCTCCTCGTCCTGCTGGTCCTGGTCATCTTCACCCTGGGCGTCATCGCCCGTACGAAGTCCCGCCGCGCCCCGGCCAAGACCCCGGGCCCGCTCCCCCACGTCCCGCCCCAGCCCCTCCCAGCCGCGGTGCCCCCGTCCCCCGTAGCCGCACACCGCAAGGCCACCCCGGCCCCGGCCAACGAGGCCCACCGCTACGCCCCGGCAACCCGCCCACCGACACCCGCACCGACCGCGCCTGCACCCGCCGCGCCGCCACCGCCTGCCCCGAGCCCGACGCCGGCCCCGGTCCCGGCCCGGACACCCCGCCTGACCTACGCCGACGCGGCCACCCGCCACCGCACCGCCGTCCAAGCCGTCAACGAGGCGGAGTCGGCAGCGCTGATCGTCACCTCCTCCCCCGCCCTGTGGGCCGAGACCAAGGACGCCCGCGCCAAACTCGGCCCGGTCCTCCTCTACGACCCCTCGCACCTGTGCGACACCCCGGCCCGGATGCACTGGAACCCCGCCGCCGGCTGCGCCGACCGCGACACCGCCGCCGCCCGGGCGATCGCCCTGCTGGCCCCCGTACGCCCCCAGGCCCGCATGGACGCCGCCGTCGCCGATACCGCCGAAACCCTCCTCCGCAGCTGGCTCCAGGCGGCCGCGCTCGACGAGCGCCCCTTCAAGCAGCTCCACCGCTGGGCCCAGGGCAACAACGCGCAGGACCCGGTCCGCGTCCTGCGCACCCACCCCCAGGCGGCCCCCGGCGCGGCCGGCGAACTCGAGAGCGCCCTCACCGCACACCCCGAACGCCGCGAACAGGCCCAGGACCTCACGACCCGCGCCCTGTCCTGCCTCAGCTCCATCCACATCCGCGAGGCCTGCAACCCCAACCGAACAGATGCGCTGACCTTGGCATCGTTCGTCTCCGAAGGGGGCACCCTCTATGTGGTGGGTGAATCCCTGGAAGATCCCCGTGCCCACCCGGGTGCGATGCCGTTGCTGACCGCACTCGCCTCCAGCGTGGTCGAGCACGGCCGCCGCGTGGCCGCACGGTCATCCCACGGTCGGCTCGACCCACCACTGGCGCTCGTCCTGGACGACATCGCCGCGGTCGCTCCCGTCCCCCAGCTCCCGGAGCTCCTGCAAGACGAGACCCTCCCGCTCCTGGCCCTCTGCCGCAGCCGCGAACAGGCCCGCTCCCGCTGGCCCCACGCCGACCTGCCCTAAGGCCGCGGGTACACGTACTCCAGCTCCTTCACCGACGGATTCCCCGGCATCGGCACGCTCCGCCCGCTCGCCCGGAACCCGAACCGCCGGTAGAACGCGCCGGCCCGCGCATTCTCCTCGTGCACGAACAGCCGTACGCGCTCCAGCGCCGGCTCCTCCAACGACCAGGCCCATTCCAGCGAGGCCGCGAACAGCACCTCGGTCAGCCCGGTCCCCCGGTGCTCCGGCCGTACGAACACGCCGACCAGATGCCCCTGGGTCCGCTCGATCGGGAACCCGAAGAGGTCGGAAGTCCCGCCGTCCTCAACGAGTACGACCACCGACCCGACCCACTCCCCACCATCGGCCTCGGCAATGAACTGCCGCGCGGTCCGCCCGTGCGAGGCCCCTTCGGCCCGCCCCCGCCAAAACTCATCAGGGTGCGACTCGGCGCTCTCCACGGTCTCCAGAAACGCCACCGGAGCCGCGGGATCCCGCAACGCGGCGAGGCGCAGCTGCTTGACCCTCTCCCATTCATCGGCGCGTACGGAACGAATCACATGCTGGCTCATATCGCGGGATACTACCGAGCTGGAAATTGTCCGTAAACGCAGAAAAGCCCCGCACCAGTTACCTGGTGCGGGGCTTTCCCACAATGATTGTTCGGCGGCGTCCTACTCTCCCACAGGGTCCCCCCTGCAGTACCATCGGCGCTGAAAGGCTTAGCTTCCGGGTTCGGAATGTAACCGGGCGTTTCCCTAACGCTATGACCACCGAAACACTATGAAGATATCAACCGGATGACAACACGGTCGTTACTTCAGAACTAACACAGTGGACGCGAGCAACT
>NZ_BMVE01000012.1 GCF_014650555.1 Streptomyces goshikiensis
TCACTGCCCACCCTGTGCCCGATCGGTGCTGCGTCCCATCGGACAGGCCCTAGGCCCGTTCCAGGACCGCCATGGCCGCGTTGTGGCCGGGGACCCCGCTGACCCCGCCGCCGCGGACCGCGCCCGCCCCGCACAGCAGCACGTTCGGGTGGGTCGTCTCCACTCCCCACCGGGACCCGTCCGCCCCGTCCCCGTACGGCCAGGACAGGTCCCGGTGGAAGATGTGGCCGCCGGGCAGCCGCAGTTCGCGCTCCAGGTCCAGCGGGGTCTTGGCCTCGATGCAGGGCCGGCCGTCGGCGTCGAGCGCGAGGCATTCGGTGATCGGCTCGGCGAGGTGCGCGTCGAGCTGCGCGAGCGTGCCGGTGAGCAGCACCTCGCGCACCCCCTGGTTGTCCTTCTCGAACAGCCGGGCCGGGGTGTGCAGGCCGAACAGCGTGAGCGTCTGGTAGCCCCGCTCCACCAGATCCGGCCCGAGGATCGACGGGTCGGTCAGCGAGTGGCAGTAGATCTCCGAGGGCGGTACGGAGGGCAGCTCGCCGGAGGCCGCCTCGGCGTGGGCCCGGCGCAGTTCCTCGTACCCCTCGGCGATGTGGAAGGTGCCGCCGAAGGCCTCGCGCGGGTCCACCGAGGTGTCCCGCAGCCGGGGCAGCCGCCGCAGCAGCATGTTGACCTTGAGCTGCGCGCCCTCGGCCGGGGTCGGGGCGCTCTCGCCGAGCAGTCCGGCCAGGGCCTGAGGCGAGGCGTTGACCAGTACGTTCCGTCCGACGACCCGGCCCTCCCCGGTAGCGGTGCGGAAGGTCACCTCGGCCGGAGCCGTCCCGTCCGTGTCGATCCGGAGCACCTCGTGCCCGGTGACGATCTCCGCTCCGGCGGCCCGCGCGGCCGTGGCCAGGGCGTCGGTGAGGGCGCCCATCCCGCCGACCGGGACGTCCCAGTCGCCGGTGCCGCCGCCGATGACGTGGTAGAGGAAGCAGCGGTTCTGCGCGAGCGAGGGGTCGTGGGCGTCCGCGAAGGTGCCGATCAGCCCGTCCGTGAGGACCACGCCGCGGACCAGGTCGTCGGTGAAGTTCCGCTCCACGGCCCGCCCGAGCGGTTCCTCGAAGAGCATCCGCCAGGCGGCCTCGTCGTCGACGCGGGCCCGCAGCTCCGCCCGGGTCGGCAGCGGTTCGGTCAGCGTCGGGAACACCTTCCGGGCGACCTGCCCGGTCGTCCCGTAGAAGGCGCGCCAGCTCTCGTACTCCCGGTCCGAACCGGTCAGCCGGGCGAAGGACTCCCTGGTGCGCGACTCGTCGCCGCCGACGAGCAGCCCGCCGGGCCGTCCGTCGCGCTCGGTGGGGGTGTACGAGGAGACCGAGCGCCGGCGTACCTCGAAGCGGAGTCCGAGCTCGCGGACGATCTTCGGCGGGAGCAGCGAGACCAGGTAGGAGTAGCGCGACAGCCGGGCGTCCAGGCCGGCGAACGGGCGGGTGGAGACCGCGGCCCCGCCGGTGTGACCGAGGCGTTCCAGGACCAGGACGGACTTCCCCGCCCGGGCCAGGTAGGCGGCGGCGACCAGGCCGTTGTGCCCGCCCCCCACGATCACCGCGTCGTATACGTCAGATCCGAACACGTCCGTCGTCATGGCTCTTGGTAACACACCTGGCCCAGTCGCTCCAGACAGTGTGCCTCGTCGGCGTGGGCCGCGACGGTCTCGGGATGTTCGTCGCCGAGGGATCGTTCGCGGATACCGGAGAGTTCCCGGTACACGGGGAGCGCCTCGTGCCAGCGGCCGAGCCGGCCGAGCCCGACGGCCAGTTCACGGCGGCTGACCAGGGTGTCCGGGTGCTCGGCGCCGAGCTCCGCCGCGCGCGCCGCGGCGACCTGGCGTGCCTCGGCCACCGCTTCCTCCCAGCGCTCCAGGCGGCCCAGGTTGACTCCGAGGACGTGCCGGGCGCGGAGCGTCTCGGGGTCGGTGGCGCCGTAGGCACGGGTGCGGTCGCGGACCAGGCCCCGGAACAGGTCGAGGGCCTCGGCGGCGCGGCCGGTGCGGCCGAGGGCGATGCCGATCTCGTAGCGGGCGGCGAGGGCGTCGGGGTGGTCCCGGCCGAGCACCCGCTCCCGTACGGCGGCCACCTCGCGGAACGCGGCCAGCGCCTCGTCCCAGCGGCCGAGCCGGCCCAGGGCGTAGGCCACCTCGTACCGGGTCAGCAGGGTGTCGGCGTGCTCGGGGCCCAGGACGGCGGCCCGGTCGCCGGCCACGTCGGCGGCGGTGCGCAGGGCGTCCTCGTACCGGCCGAGGGCGCCCATGGCGCAGGCCAGGTTGTGGCGGCAGCGCAGGGTGTCGGGGTGGCGCGGGCCCATGGTCCGGGCGCGGGCGGCCAGTACCGCGCCGTAGATCTCGTACGCCTCGCGGTGGCGGCCGAGCCGGCCCTGCTCGTACGCCTCCTCCTGGCGGGCGGCGAGGGTGTCCGGGTGGTCGGGGCCGAGCACGCGGGCGCGCCCGGCGGCCACCGTCGCGTAGAGGGCGAGGGCTTCCTCGGGGCGGCCGGCGCGGCTGAGGGTGAACGCGCGGGTGTGCCCGGCGGCGAGCGCGTCGGGGTGGTCGGGGTCGGCGGGGCCGGGGCCGACGGGCCGCGGCAGCCCGTAGGCGGCGGTCAGCCGCGGGTCCTCGGCGGCCGCGGGCCGCAGGATCCGCTGGGCACCGCTGACGCGCGGCGCGCCGTCGGCCGGGGCGGCGGCGGTGCGGGCGGCGGTCCAGGAGCCGGTGAGGACGGCCCATTCGCCGCTGGCGGGGCGGGCGTCGATGCCCGCCTTGCGGCCCGCGGTCATGCCCTGGGCCCACACGGGCAGCGGGGCGTGGTGGACGGTGTGCGGGCCGCCGGGCGGGCCGCCGGGGCCGAGGCGGGCCTCGACGAGCGTGCGGTGCAGGTGGCGGGCGTCGCCGGGGCGGTCCTCGGGGCGCTTGGCGAGCAGGTCGAGGACGGCCCGCTCGATGTACTCGGGCAGTTCGGGGCGGTGTTCGCGCAGCGGTACGGGGATGTTGTCGCGGTGCCCGACCAGCACGGACCAGGAGTCGCCGAGGTCGAAGGGCGGGGCGCCGGTGGCGATCTCGTACAGCACGCAGCCGAGGGAGTAGAGGTCGCTGCGGTGGTCGACCTCGCCGCCGGCGATCTGCTCGGGCGACATGTAGTGCGGGGTGCCCATGGCCATGCCGCCGCCGGTGAGCTTGGCGGTGAAGCCGATGTCGTGGGCGAGGCGGGCGATGCCGAAGTCGCAGATCTTCACGGTGCCGTCGGTGAGCCGCATGATGTTGGCGGGCTTCAGGTCGCGGTGGACGACGCCCTGGTCATGGGTGTAGCCGAGGGCGGCGGCCAGCTGCTCGGCGATGTCGACGACTACGTCCACGGGCAGCGGGCGCGCCTCGTTCTCCTCCATGAGCTGGCTGAGGTTGCGGCCTTCGAGGAGTTCCATGACGAGGTAGAGGGGGCCGCCCGCGGCACTGTCGTCGCCGAAGTCGTGGACGACGGTCACGCCCCGGTGCTGGAGGGACGCGGCGACGCGCGCCTCGCGGCGGAACCGCTCGCGCAGCACCTGGGTGAAGTGGGCGTCCTGCTCGGGCCCGATCGGCTTGAGGCACTTCACGGCGACCTGCCGGCCCAGCGATTCGTCCCGGGCCCGCCACACCTCGCCCATGCCGCCGCGCCCGATCAGATCGAGCGACCGGTACCGGCCCTGGATCAGTCTGGACTCCGCCATGTCTTGAAGCCGCCCCCGTTGTCTGCCGCGTCCTGTGCGCCCTGTGCGTCCTGTGCCCTCCCCGGCCGGTCCAGTATGGAGGCTGATGTACGCAGTGTGTACGGGGAGGGGCGACTGCCGGGGCCCATGCGGCGCATCGCCTTCAAGATGTGACCTGGAGGCAGCTGCCAGCGCAGACCTGCGGGAACGGAGCGCAGCAGGTGGCCCGTGAGGCGCAGGCGCCGGGTGATGGTGCGCGGGGGCGGCGCGGGTCTCCCGTACAGCTCGTGCGCCCAGCCGGGGAGGGATCCGTACGCGAGGCCGGCGAGCGGCCGCCACAGCAGGTTTCGGCCAGGGACGAGCAGCGGGTGGACGGGCGGGGCACTCAGGAAGTCGTCCACCTCGCGGGCGTCGGCGCCGGCGGCGAGCTCGGGCCGGACCTTCTCGAAGTAGGCGGCCAGCTGGGCGGTGTCGGCGGGGACCCCGTCCGGGTCGAGCCCGACGAGGCGGGCGTTGACCCGGTTCTCGTCGACGTAGCGGTCGGCCTGGGCGGGGGTGAGGGGCACGCCGGAGCGGCGCAGGACGTGGAGGAAGCTGTCGATCTGCGCGCAGTGCACCCAGAGCAGGAGCGCGGGATCGTCGACGGGGAAGCGCTCCTCGGTGACGGGGTCGGTGGCGGACAGCGTCCGGTGGATCCGCCGGACGCGGGCCCCGGCCCGCTCGGCGGCGTCGGTGGTGCCGTAGGTGAGCGTGCCGACGAAGTCGGCGGTCCGCAGCAGCCGCCCCCAGGCGTCCGCCCGGAAGTCGGAGTTCTCCATGACCCCCCGGACGGCGCGCGGATGCAGGGCCTGGAGGTACAGCGCCCGTACGCCGGCGATCCACATCACCGGATCCCCGTGGCACTGCCAGGTCACGGACCCCGGCCCGTACAGCCCGGGATCGCCCCCGGCCGCCGGTCGCACCGCAGCCGTGCTGTGCCGCATGACGCACCTCCCGCGACGAGGCATCGCCCCTCGCGACGCGATCGTTTCGCGGCCTCGGCCGGCTGTCGGTCGCCGCCCGTATCCTCACCGCCATGACGTCTCCTTCCCCGGACGCGGGTGATCCGATCCTCCGGTCCTTACGCCCGCTGCCACCTTCGACGTCCACGGCATGGTGTACGCGGCCTTCCTCGGCATCCGCCGACGCCCCGGCTGCACGAGGCGTTGGCGGGCCGCACCCCCCTGACCCGGAGCCGGGGCGCGCGGTCAGCGGCGGACGCGGGGCATGCCTAGGCCGATCCAGGAGATGATCTCGCGCTGGATCTCGTTGTTGCCGCCGCCGAAGGTGAAGATGACCGCGCTGCGGTAGCCGCGTTCGAGTTCGCCGTGCAGGACCGCGCCGGCGGAGCCGTCCTTGAGGGAGCCGGCCGCGCCGACCACTTCCATGAGCCAGGCGTACGCGTCGCGGCGGGCCTCCGAGCCGTAGACCTTGACCGCGGAGGCGTCCTGCGGGGTGAGGGAGCCGGCCTGGACGGCGCCCACCATCTGCCAGTTGAGGAGCTTCATCGCGTCGAGGCGGGCGTGGGTGCGGGCGAGGCGGCCGCGGACCCAGGAGAGGTCGATGACGCGGCGGCCGTCGGCGAGCTTGGTGTCGGCGGCCCAGCGCTGGACGTCGTGCAGGGCGCGGATGGCCATGGTGCCGTGGGCGGCGAGGGTGACGCGCTCGTGGTTGAGCTGGTTGGTGATCAGGCGCCAGCCCTTGTTCTCCTGGCCCACGCGGCGGTTCGCCGGGACGCGGATGTTCTCGTAGTAGCTGGCGGTGGTGTCGTGCGAGGCGAGGGTGTTGATGAGGGTGCAGGAGTATCCGGGGTCCGAGGTCGGGACCAGGAGCATGGTGATGCCCTTGTGGGCGGGGGCGTCCGGGTCGGTGCGGACGGCGAGCCAGACCCAGTCGGCGGTGTCGCCGTTGGTGGTCCAGATCTTCTGCCCGTTGACGACGTAGGTGCCGCTCTCCTCGTCGCCCTCGCGGACGGCCTTGCACTTGAGCGCGGCGAGGTCGGTGCCGGCGTCGGGCTCGCTGTAGCCGATGGCGAAGTCGATCTCGCCGGCGAGGATGCGCGGGAGGAAGTACGCCTTCTGCTCGTCGGTGCCGAACTGCATGATCGTCGGGCCGACGGTGTTCAGGGCCATCAGCGGCAGCGGGACGACCGCCTGCGCGGCCTCGTCGAAGAAGATGAACTGGTCCATGGGCGACATGCCGCGCCCGCCGTACTCCTCGGGCCAGCCGACCCCGAGCCAGCCGTCGGCGCCGAGGCGGCGGATGGTCTCGCGGTAGAAGCGTTTCTGGGCGGCCGGGTCCTCGTAGCGGGCGTAGACGTCCTCGGGCACCAGCTCGGCGAAGTAGGCGCGCAGCTCGGCGCGCAACCGCTGCTGCTCAGGCGTGTATTCGAGGTGCACGGCCCCTCCGGGAGTCTCGCGGTCCGTCGTCGCTGGCGGAGGGCAGAGTAGAACCTGTTACAAGAATCCGGAAGTCCTTCGTGTCGGATCGGGGATCGGGGGATCGGGGGATCGGCGCATCGGGAGGGGCGCGCCGCGTCCGGCTCGTGGACGCGGCGCGGCCGGCGGTCAGTTCAGGGCGCCGATCATCGCCTCGGCCGTCGCCGCCATGGCCGTGCGGGCCGCGGTCAGGTACGGGCGCGGGTCCGCCGGGGTGAGGTGCGCGCGGATGGCGCCGGTCATGGCCACGTTCAGGGCCGTGCCGATGTTGACCTTGCGGATGCCGCCCGCGACGGCCGCCGCGAGTTCCCCGTCCGGCAGCCCCGACGAGCCGTGCAGGACCAGCGGGACGTCCACGGCCTTGGCCAGCCGGGCCAGCAGGGCGTGGTCCAGCGAGGCCGTGCGGCTGGTCATGGCGTGGCTGCTGCCGACGGCCACGGCCAGCGCGTCCACGCCGGAGTCGGCGACGAACCGCCGCGCCTCGTCCGGATCGGTACGGGCGCCGGGCGCGTGCGGATCCAGCGGCGCGGCGCCGCCCTTGCCGCCGACCTCCCCCAACTCGGCTTCGATCCAGAGCCCGTTGGCGTGTGCCCAGTCGGCCGCGGAGCGGGTCGCCTCCAGGTTCTCGGCGTAGGGCAGCTGCGCGGCGTCGTACATCACCGAGCTGAATCCCGCGTCGACCGCCTGCCGGAGCAGTTCGGAGCTCTTGACGTGGTCCAGGTGCAGCCCGACCGGGACGGCGGCCGCCTCGGCGCAGGCGGCGGCCGCGCGGGAGATGGGCAGCAGCTGTCCGCCCCTGAACTTCACGGCGTTCTCGCTCAGTTGCAGGATGACGGGCAGCCCGGCGGCCTCCGCTCCCGCGACGACGGCCTCGGCGTGCTCCAGGGTGATGATGTTGAACGCGGCGACGGCGCGGCCCGCGGCGGCCGCCTCCAGGACGAGCGCTCCGGCGGGGGCGATGCTCATCGGACCGCCCCCTCGCCCGAGTTGAGGATCACCGACCGGGTCAGATGGCGCGGCGCGTCCGGGTCCAGCCCCTGGTGGGCGGCGACGGCCACGGCCAGCCGGTGCACCCGTACCAGCTCGGCGAGCGGGTCGAGCCGCCCGGCCACCCACCGGGCGCCGGTCGCGAGCACCTGCTCGGCGATCCCCTCGGGCGCCTCGCCGAGGGACCAGGTGACGGTGCCGGGCCCGGTGACGCTGACGGGCCCGTGCCGGTACTCCATCGCCGGGTAGGACTCGGCCCACGACAGCGAGGCCTCCCGCATCTTCAGCGCGGCCTCGTGCGCGAGCCCCACGCTCCAGCCGCGCCCCAGGAAGGTGAACTGCCCCCGGCTGACGAGCTCTTCGGACACCGGCTCCGCGAGGGCGGTCCGGGCGTCGGCGACCGCGCCCGGGGTGTGGCGGCCGACATGGGCGCGCAGCAGGGTCAGCGCGGTGGTGGCGAACCGGGTCTGGACGACGGACCGCTCGTCGGCGAAGTCCAGTACGACGAGCCCGTCCGCGAGCGTCATCACCGGGGTCGCCGGGTCGCCGGTGACGGCCGTGGTGGGCACGCCCGACTCCCGCAGCGCGGCCAGCAGGTCCAGCACCTCGGTGGTGGTCCCCGACCGGGTGAGCGCGACGACCCGGTCGTAGCGGCGGTGGCGCGGGAACTCGGAGGCGGGGAAGGCGTCGGTCTCGCCGTGACCGGCCTCCTCGCGCAGCGCGGCGGCCGCCTGGGCCATGTAGTAGGAGGTCCCGCATCCGACGATCGCGGTCCGCTCCCCCGGCCGCGGCAGCACCGCCCGGTGGGCCGGGGCCAGTTCGGCGGCCCGTTCCCAGCACTCGGGTTGCGTGCCCAACTCGTACGCGACGTGGCTCATGGCGGCTCCCTAGCGCGTTGGCTGCGATGGCTGCGTTTTCCTGCAAGGTATCGGCCTGTTTCGCGCAACTTCAAGCATTTGCCCCTTGAGCGCCTGGGTTAGTGTCGGCGGGTAGGCCGAGAGAGCACCCGGAGCAGCCGGGAAGACACCGAAGGGGGCGGGCCCGGATGACCCGCAAGGAGCGCTGGCAGACGCTGCTGGATCTGCTGGTGGAGCGGGGCGAGCTGGAGGTGGAGCCCGCCGCGGAGGCCCTCGGGGTGTCCGCCGCGACCGTGCGCCGCGACCTCGACCAGCTGGCCGAGCAGCAGCTGCTGGTCCGCACGCGCGGCGGGGCGGTGCCGCACGGGGTCTCGTACGAACTCCCCCTGCGCTACCGGACCTCGCGCCGGGCCGCCGAGAAGCGGCGGATCAGCGAGGCGGTGGCGGCGCTGATCGTGCCGGGCGAGGTGATCGGCCTGACGGGCGGCACCACCACGACGGAGGTCGCGCGCACCCTCGCCGGCCGGGCCGACCTGGCGGCCCCGGCCGGACCGGCCGCCGGCTCGCCCGCGCTGACGGTGGTCACCAATGCCCTCAACATCGCGGGCGAGCTCGTCATCAGACCGCAGTTCAAGATCGTGCTGACGGGTGGGGTGGCCCGCCCCCAGTCGTACGAGCTGACCGGCCCGCTGGCCCAGGGCGTCCTCGGGCAGCTCACCGTGGACACGGCGGTGGTCGGCGTCGACGCCTTCGACCCGGCCGACGGGGCGGCCACCCGCCACGAGGACGAGGCGGCGATGAACCGCCTACTCTGCGAGCGCGCCCGCCGCGTGATCATCGCGGCCGACTCCAGCAAGCTCGGCGTCCGCGCCTTCGCCCGGATCTGCGCGACCTCCGCGGTGGACGTCCTGGTCACGGACACGGGACTCTCGGACGCAGGCGCGGAGCCGTTCGAGTCGGCGGGCGTGGAGGTCGTACGGGTGTAGCCGCGGCCCGCCGTCGTACGGGTGTAGCCCGCGGCCCCCGTCGTACGGGTGTAGCCGCGGCCCGCCGTCAGTGCTCCGGCAGGCGTTCCGCCTCGCGGGACAGGGCGGCCAGGACCGGGGCGATCAGCGGGTGGGACTCGGCGCCCCGGCGGACCGCGGCGAAGACGCGGCGGGTGGCCGCCGGACCGGCGACGGGGCGCACCTGGACCTCCTTGAGGTCCATGCCGCGCAGCGCGGACCGCGGTACCAGGGCCACCCCGGCCCCCGCGCCCACCAGCGCCGTCACGGCCCGGAAGTCATCGGAGGAGTGCGCGAACCGGGGCTGGAACCCGGCGAGTTCGCACGCCAGCAGGGTCACGTCGTGGCACGGGTTCCCCGGGTACTGGCCCACCCAGTCGGAGTCCGACAGGTCCCCCAGCGCCACCGCCGGGAGGTCGGCGAGCGGGTGCCCCGAGGGCAGCACCGCGTCGAAGGGCTCCGCGTACAGCGGCAGGACGGACAGCCGGCCGTCGTCGGCGCCCGGTGCGCCCCGGTACTCGACCGCGAGCGCGACGTCGGCCTCGCCGTCCAGCAGCAGCGGCAGGCTCTGGTCGCCCTCCGCGTCGCGCACGCGCAGCCGGATCCCCGGGTGCTCCCGGCCGAGCCGGGAGATGGCCGGGGCGAGCACCTCGGCGATACCGGTCGCGAAGGCGGCCACCGTCACCTCGCCCGCCGAGCCGCCCGCGTACGCCGCGAGTTCCGCCTCCGCGCGCTCCAGCTGGGCCAGCACCTCGTGGGCGTGCCCAAGCAGGATCTCGCCGGCGGCGGTGAGCCGCACCCCCCGCCCGCTGCGGGTCAGCAGCGCGTGCCCCGTCTCCTGCTCCAGCGCGGCGAGCTGCTGGGAGACGGCGGAGGGGGTGAGGTACAGGGCTGCGGCCGCGGCGGTCACCGTACGGTGATCCGCCACGGCCCGCAGGATGCGCAGCCGGCGGGGGTCGATCACACCGCCATTGTCTCAGGGCTCAGGGGTCTCCCCCGTCCCTCAGGCCCCAGCGGTCGCGAGCGCCGCGCGGGCGTCCACGAAGGCCGCCACGGCGCGCTCCACGTCGGCCGTGGAGTGGGCCGCCGAGAGCTGGACCCGGATCCGGGCCGCGCCCATCGGAACCACCGGGTACGAGAACCCGATCACGTACACGCCGCGCTCCAGCAGCAGCTCGGCCATCCGGGCCGCCTCGGCCGCGTCGCCGATCATCACCGGGGCGATGGCGTGGTCGCCGGGCAGGATCTCGAAGCCGGCCTCGGTCATCTTCGAGCGGAACAGCGCCGTGTTCGCGGCGAGCTGCTCGCGCAGGTCACCGGCGGACTCCAGCAGGTCGAGGACCTTCAGCGAGGCGGCCGCGATCACCGGGGCGAGCGAGTTCGAGAAGAGGTACGGGCGCGAGCGCTGGCGCAGCAGCGCCACGATCTCGGCACGGGCCGCGACGTAGCCGCCGGAGGCGCCGCCGAGCGCCTTGCCGAGGGTGCCGGTGATGATGTCGACGCGGTCCATGACCCCGTGCAGCTCCGGGGTGCCGCGGCCGCCGGGGCCGACGAAGCCGACGGCGTGGGAGTCGTCGACCATGACCATCGCGTCGTAGCGGTCGGCGAGGTCGCAGATCTCCTGGAGGGGGGCGACGTAGCCGTCCATGGAGAAGACGCCGTCGGTGACGATCAGCTTGCGGCGGGCGCCGCCGGCGGCCGCCTCCTTGAGCTGGTGCTCCAGGTCGGACATGTCGCGGTTGGCGTAGCGGAAGCGGCGGGCCTTGGAGAGGCGGATGCCGTCGATGATCGAGGCGTGGTTGAGGGCGTCGGAGATCACCGCGTCTTCGGCGCCGAGGAGGGTCTCGAAGACGCCGCCGTTGGCGTCGAAGCAGGAGGAGTAGAGGATCGTGTCCTCCTGGCCGAGGAAGGCCGAGAGCCGCGCCTCCAGCTCCTTGTGCACCTCCTGCGTGCCGCAGATGAAACGGACCGAGGCCATGCCGTAGCCCCAGCGGTCCAGGGCGTCCTTGGCGGCGGCGACCACCTCGGGGTGGTCGGCCAGGCCCAGGTAGTTGTTGGCGCAGAAGTTGAGGACCTCGCCGGGGGCACCGCCGGAGGTGACGGCGACGGAGGCGCTCTGCGGGGTGCCGATGACGCGCTCGGGCTTGTGCAGACCGGCGGAACGGATCTCGTCGAGGGTGGTACGGAGGTCCTCGCGGACGGTCTCGAACATGTGCGGTGCTCTCTTTCTCCTGTGTGCGGCGGCGGAGGGAGGGGGCCGGGCCCCGCCGGAGGGGGGAGGGTGGGCGGGGCCCGGCCGGAGGGAAATGGTCTGTGGGAGCTGCTGGTACGGAACCGGTGGGTACGGAACGGGGCGCCGGGAGCGCCACCGCCCGCGCGGGGCTGTGAACGACCAGGGACCCGCGAGCGGCGCCCCAGGGCCGTTGCCGGCTCGACGCTACCGGCAGCCGGGGCAGCCTCTACGGCCCCGGCCACCGACGGCGTGGGGCCGCTGCCGGCCTGACGCTGCCGACGGCCCGGGGCAGTCTCGGTGACCCCGGCCACCGGCTGCCCCGGCGCCACCGGCGGCCCGGCGCCTTTGCCGGCCCGGCGCCGTTGCCGGCCCGGCGGCCCGGCGCCGACGGGCTCGGGGCACTGCGCACGGGGCGTGAGTACCCCCGGCCCCATCGGCAGCCCGGGCGGTCCCGGGCCATCGGCCGTTGCCGACGGGCGGGCCCGGGCCCAGGGGCGCGGGGCGTCCTGCCCGGGTCACCGGCGGCCCGGTGCCTTCGGCGGCCTGCGGCCGTCGGCACCCGGCTCCGGGGCCGCCGTCTCGCCGGGCGGCGTGCCGCCCGGGGCGGACCGGGCTGCGCTGGCCGGGCCGTACGGCGCGGCCAGCGCGGCGGCGGTCCGGTTACGCGGTCCAGTCGAGGATGATCTTGCCGCTGCGGGCGGTCGACGCCTCGTCGAAGGCGGCCTCGAACTCCGTGTGCGCGTACCGGCCGGTGATGACGGGGCTGAGGTCCAGCCCGCCCTCCAGCAGCACCGTCATCGCGTACCAGGTCTCGAACATCTCGCGCCCGTAGATGCCCTTGATGGTGAGCATCGAGGTGACGACCTTGGCCCAGTCGACCGGGAAGTCCTGCGCGGGCAGGCCCAGCATCGCGATGCGGCCGCCGTGCGTCATGTTCGCGATCATGTCCTGCATCGCCTCGGCGCGGCCCGACATCTCCAGGCCGATGTCGAAGCCCTCGCGCAGCCCCAGCCGCGCCTGCGCGTCGGCGATCGTGGTGTTGCGGACGTCCACCGCGAGCGTGGCGCCCGCCTTGCGGGCGATCTCCAGCCGCTCGGGGCTGACGTCGGTGATGACGACGTTGCGCGCACCGGCGTGCTTGGCCACGGCCGCCGCCATGATCCCGATCGGGCCCGCGCCGGTGATCAGCACGTCCTCGCCGACCAGCGGGAACGACAGCGCGGTGTGCACGGCGTTGCCGAAGGGGTCGAAGATCGCCGCCACGTCCAGGTCCACGGCGGTCCGGTGCACCCACACGTTCTGCGCGGGCAGGACCACGTACTCGGCGAAGGCGCCGTCGCGCCCGACGCCGAGCCCGATCGTGCTGCGGCACAGGTGGCGGCGTCCGGCCAGGCAGTTGCGGCACTTGCCGCACACCAGGTGACCCTCGCCGCTGACCAGCGCGCCGATCTCGATGTCCTGGACGTCCGCGCCGAGCGCCGCGACCTCGCCGACGAACTCGTGGCCGAGGACGAGCGGGGTCTTGACCGCGCCCTGCGCCCAGCCGTCCCAGGCGCGGATGTGGAGGTCGGTTCCGCAGATGCCGGTGCGGAGCACCTTGATCAGCACGTCGCCGGGGCCGTACTCGGGCTCGGGGACGTCCATGAGCCACAGCCCGGGCTCGGCCTTGTGCTTGACGAGTGCCTTCATGGGGGTGGCTCCAGGCATGCGGAAGGGTGCACCGCGGGCGTCGTGCGCGAGCGGTACCGGTGACGGGCACCAATCTGCCGACCGGGCCCTTGATCAGTCCATCGAGACTTTCTTAAGCGGGTCGACAGCGCAGCTTCACGCCTATGCTCCTCAGGTGACGGGGCGGGGGTCCCGGCAGTGTCCGGGGCAGGGGAACGGGGAGGTGGGGGGCGTGCCGAGTCTGCGCGCAAGGGCGCTTTCGGCCGCGCTGAAGGCGGCGGGACGGCGAAGACGGTTCGCGAGCGCGGAGGCGGTCCGGGCCCGGGTGGCGCGGTCGGCGCGCCGGCCCGCTTCGCACCTGCCGCCGCGCTCGCTGGGCCGGGTCGCCGAGGTGTCGCGGACGTTCGTCGGGGCCTGGCCGGTGTACGACTTCTCCCCGCTCGGCGGCGAACCCGCCGCGCAGGTGCTGTACGTGCACGGCGGCGGGTACGTCAACGAGCTGGAGCGGCCGCACTGGGCGCTGGTCCGGACCCTGGTGACCCGGGCCCGGGCGCAGGTCGTCGTACCGGCGTACATCCTGGCCCCGCGCGGCAGCGCCGACCGGACGGTGCCGGTCGCCGCCGATCTGCTGAGCGGCATGATCGCGAGCGCCGGCGCGGGCGGGACGGTGCTCGTCGGGGACTGCGCCGGGGCCGGGCTGGCGCTGGCCGCCGCGCAGCGGCTGCGGGAGCGCACCGGGGCGCAGCCGTCCCGGATCGTGCTGATCTCGCCCTGGCTGGACGTGAGCATGAGCCACCCGGACCAGCCGGCGATCGAGGCGGCGGATCCGGTGCTGGCCCGGCCGGGACTGCTGGAGGCCGGCCGGCTGTACGCGGGCAACCTCGCCGCCGACGACCCCCGGGTGAGTCCGCTGCACGGGTCGTTCGCGGGTCTGGCGCCCCTGACCGTGTTCACGGGCAGCCGGGACGTGCTGAGCACCGACAGCCGGGAGCTGCTGCGCAGGGCCGGGGAGGCCGGCACCGAGGTGGAGTTCCACGAGGAGCCGGGGATGCCGCACGGCTACCCGCTGCTGCCGGTGCCGGAGGGGCGGGCGGCCCTCGACCGGATCGTGGAGCTGGTCAGGACGGCGGCCGGCCCGTGACGGCCCGCCCCGCGCCCCTCTCCGCCGGCGCACCGGCCCGCGCACCAGCCTGAACGCCCGCCCGGGCCCCGGCCCGTGGCCCCGCCGCGCTACGCCGTGCACGTCATCAGCGAGCTGACCGGCCAGGCGCGGTACGCCGTCCAGTACGCCTCGTCCCGCACCGCGTCGGCCGGCGGGGGCCGGCCCGGCTGCCAGCCGACGGTGGAGAAGCCCGCCTCCACGGCCGCTTCGGCGAAGTCGGAGTGCGTCCATTCCCGGTACTCGAAGTGCTGCGGCGGTTCGGTGAGGAACTGCGCCTTCAGCAGCGGTGCGTCCCCGTCCGCCACCCGGTCCAGGATCCGCACCCCGTACGGCGACCAGTCCACCTGCGGGAACGCCCCGGCGTTGGGGACGATGGCCAGCAGCCGGCCGCCGGCCCGCAGGTTGGCGCGGATCGAGCGGAACATGGCGTGCAGCGCCGTCCGGTCGGGCGCGTGGTTGAAGAGGTACACGGCGGTGGCCAGGTCGAAGGGGCCCAGCTGTGGCATGCCGACCGCGTCGGCGACGACGTACTCGACGGCGGATGACCCCTCGGGGTGCTCCGCCCGCGCCCGGCGGATGCGTTCGGGGCAGCTGTCGACGCCGACGGTGCGCCGGGCGCCGCCGCTCGCCAGCAGCCGGACGATGCCGCCGTGGCCGCAGGCAAGGTCGAGGGTGTCGAGGCCGTGGACCCCGCCGAGGGCGTCGAGCGCGGTGCACAGGGTGAAACCGTCCGCCACCGAGAAAGCCGTCGGGGTCGTTGACGTGTCATACGGCTGTTGCATGTCCGCAAGCCTCCCCGGGCCCGGCGAGGGGGACCGCCCCCGCACCGGGACCTCCCCCGGACGGGGGAGGCGTTCGGGTCAGTGCGTACGGCGTACGGGGCGCCGCGCGTCCCGAGTCAGCGCGCCGCCGGGCGCGCGCTGAGCAGCTCCCGGGCGCAGCCGCGCAGCCAGGCGTGCGCCGGGTCGGCGTCGTGGCGGGGGTGCCAGGCCATGCCGAAGGGCAGGGCCGGCAGGTCGAGCGGGATCCGGAAGGTCTCCAGTCCGAGGCCGGCGGCGAGCGGCGCGGCCTGGGTGGTGAGCAGCCCGACGAGGTCGCTCTCGCGCAGGACGAACAGGGAGGCGGGGAAGGTTCCGACGCTGCCGACCACCCGCCGGGTCAGGCCGAGTTCGGCGAGCGCGGTGTCGACGGGGCCTTCGAGGCGGCCGCGCCGGGAGGCGATCAGGTGGTCGGCGGCGGCGAACCGGCGGGCGGTGAGCCGCCCCTCCAGCAGCGGGTGCCCGGGGCGTACGACGCCCACCATGAGCTCGTCGGAGAGGTGCTCGACGCGCACCTCGGGGGAGCGGGTGTCGACGACGCCGAGTTCGAGGTCGGCCATGCCCTCGCGCAGGGCGGGCACGTCGACGTGGCTCTCCGACAGGAAGCGCAGCCGCACCCCGGGGGCCTCGCGCGCGATCCGGGTGAACAGGGTGGCCCCGGACACGGCGGTGAAGGCCTCGTTGGCCAGCACGGTGAAGGTGCGGGTCAAGGTGGCCAGGTCCACCTGTCCCCCGGTCAGGAAGAGCGCGCGGGCCCGCTCGACGACGGCCTTGACCTCGCACTGGACGGCGAGGGCGTGCGGGGTGGGGACCATGGTCCGGCCGGCGCGGACCAGCACGGGGTCACCGAGGGCCTTGCGGATGCGGCCGAGGGTGCGGCTCATGGCGGGCTCGGACAGGTGCAGGCGGGCCGCCGCCCTGGAGACGCTCGACTCCTCCAGGAGGACGTCCAGGGCGACCAGCAGGTTCAGGTCCATCCCGGATTGCGTCACGCGCATTCATCCCTTGCAGAACTTGCACTGGAAAGCAGGTCAGCCCAACCCTACGGTGAGCGGCGGGACATGAGTCCCCGCCCGAGCCCGATCCTGACTCCGAGGAGGAGCCTTGCTCCGCCATGCCGACATACAGGACCGGGCCGTGCCCGGGCCGGCTCCCACGCTGACCCGCGCCACCCTGCTCGTGCTGTGTGCCTGCGTCCTCGTCGCGCAGGCGATGGTGGCCGCCGTCAACCTGCTGATCCCGCAGCTCGCCGCCTCCACCCTGCACCCCACGCCCGGCCAGCTGCTCTGGGCCGTCGACGCGTACGTCATCGTCTTCGCCGCGCTGCTGATCCCGGCCGGGGCGCTCGGCGACCGCTACGGCCGCAAGGGCGCCCTTATGTCCGGGCTCGGCCTGTTCGCGGCGGGCGGCGCGGTCAGCGCGCTCGCCACCACCCCGGCCGTACTGATCGCCGGGCGCGGCCTGTGCGGGGCCGGGGCGGCGCTGATCATGCCGGCCACGATGTCGATCCTGGTCCACCTGAGCCCGCCCGAGCGGCGCGCCCAGGCCCTGGCCACCTGGACGCTGACCATCGGCCTCGGGGGCCTGACGGGCAACATCGGCGGCGGCCTGGCCGGCCAGTACCTGACCTGGCGGGCGCTGTTCTGGGCCGTCGTCCCGCTCGGCGGGCTGCTCGCGCTGATCGTGGCCCGCACGGTCCCCCGTACTCCCTCGCGGTCCGACGCGTCCGTCGACCCCGTGGGCGCGGCGCTGCTCGCGGGCGCGTTGCTCGCCGTGGTCTACGGGATCATCGAGGGCCCGGGCTTCGGCTGGGGTTCGGTGCGCGTGCTGAGCGCCTTCGGCGCCGGTGCGGCGCTGCTCGCCGCCTTCACCCTGTACGCGCTGCGCGCCGCGGCCCCGCTGCTGGACCCGCGGATCTTCCGGTCCCCGAAGCTGCGGGCCGGGACGCTCGGCATCGGTACGGGCTTCTTCGGGCTGTTCGCGCTGTTCTACGTGAACCCCCAGTACCTCCAGTACGCCAAGGGCTTCTCCCCCGCGATGGCCGGGCTGGCGATCATCCCGGTGACGACGGGCCTGGCCGTGATGCCCAAGCTGGGCGCCCGGCTGGCGCAGCGGACCGGGCCGAGGCTGCCGGTCGGCGCCGGGCTCGCCATGGTCGGCGCGGGGCTGCTGCTGCTGTCCACGGTCGACAAGGACACCCCGTACCTCGTGTACGCCGTCTACCTGCTGGTGATGTCCGCCGGGGCCGGGCTGAGCGCGCCCTCGCTGACCCTGACGGTGGTCGCCGAGCTGCCGGCCCACCAGGCGGGCCTGGGCTCCGGGCTGAACACCGCCGCCCGCGAGATCGGCGCCGCGCTGGGGGTGGCGGTGTTCGGCACGGTGCTGGCCTCCCGCTTCCACGGTGACCCGCGGGACCCTGCGCAGGTCACCGCGTTCACCGATGCCATGGGGGTGGCGCTGGGCACGGTGGGCGTAGTGGCCCTGCTGGCCGCGGCCACCGTGACGCTGGGCTACCGAGAGCGACCCGCCGCAAGCTGACCCCCGGGCCCGGGGCCTCGCAGGCGCCCGGGGCCTCGCAGAGGCACGGGGGCCTCGTAGGGGCTCCCACGGCCTTCCGCGGCCTTCCGGTGGCCGCGCCGCCGGCGCCCGGCGTGCGGGTGCGCCGCGCGGGCCCCAGGGCGCATCCTGGCTGTGTGACGGCGAGACCGGACAGCGGCGGCGGCCCCGCCCCCGACCCCACGGCCCAGGTGCTCGTACGGGCCGTGGTGGATGCGGTGGAAGCCGTCGGCGGGTACGCGGGCGGGTTGTACCTGCGCTCCGGCACCCAGGGGCTGCTGCGGATCGCCGTGATCGCGGGGCTGCCCGGGCGGCTGTTCCGGCCGTGGTGGCGGCTCCACGTGAACCGCCCGTACCCGGCCGGCGAGGCGTACCGGTCGGGCCAGTCGGTGCTGCTGCCCGACGCGGAGACGTCCATGCGGAGGTTCCCGCAGCTGGTGGCCGGGCTGCCGTTCCCGTTCGCCTCGCTGTACGAGCCGGTGAGCGCCGGGCCGGAGCGGCTGGGGGTGCTGTTCGTCCTGCGCGACGCGACCCCGGGCGTCGCCATCTCGGCCCACGACCGGGAGGCCTTGCGGGCCATCGCCGAGCGCCTGGCCGGGGAGCTTTCGGCGCTCGCCGGGGACGGGGCGCCGCCGGTGTGGGAAGGCGACCCGGTGTACGCCCCGTCGCCGCCCCGGGACAACGACGCCCGAGAGGCCGTGGACCGGCTCACGCAGGCGGTGCTGTCCCTGGACCGGCAGGGCAGGATCCGCTACGTCAGCGCCCCCGCGCACGAACTCCTCGGCCCCGACGGCGAGGGGCTGCACGGGCGGCTCGTGTGGGAGGCGCTCCCCTGGCTCGGCCACCCCGCCTACGAGGACCACTTCCGGGCCGTGTTCCTGGCCCACGCGCCCGTGCTCTTCCCGGCCCGGCGCGGCCGGCTGCCCTCCGGGGAGTGGCTCTCGATCGGCCTGTACCCCGGGCGGGACGGGGTGACCGTGACCATAGCGTCCACCGATCCGCCCGCCTACGCGCCCTCGTCGATGGTCCGGCCTGGCGCCGGGCTGGGTTCGCCGGCCGACCGGGCGTCCGCCATGTACCGCCCGGTGGCCCTCGCCATCGCGCTCACCGAGGCGGTGACGGCCCGTCAGGTCTCGGCGGTGGTCACGGAGGAGCTGCTGCCGGCCTTCGGCGGACGCCAGTTGGCGATCTACCTCCTCAACGAGCGCCATCTGTACCTGGCGTGGGAGACCGGGTTCCCGCAGGGCTTCCTCGACCGGTTCGACGGGGTGGCGCTCGACGTGCGGCTGCCGGGGGTGGAGACCCTCACCACCGGCCGGCCGATGTTCTTCGAGTCGATGCAGCACCTGGCCGCGGCCTATCCGGGGATCCCGCTGGACTCCCACGTCGGGGCGCGCGCCTTCCTTCCGCTGATCGCCTCGGGCCGGCCGGTCGGCTCGTGCATCCTCGGCTTCGACTCACCGCGCGGCTTCAGCCCCGAGGAACGTACGGTGCTGACCGCGCTGGCCGGCCTGATCGCACAGGCCCTGGAGCGGGCCCAGCGCTACGACACCGAGGCCGCGCTGGCCCGGGGGCTCCAGGCGGCGCTGCTGCCGAACCGGCTGCCGGTGTTCGAGGACGTGGTCACGGTGGGCCGGTACCTGCCCGGCACCGTCGGCATGGACGTGGGCGGCGACTGGTACGACGTCATCGAGACGGGCCCGGGCATGCTGGCCCTGGTCATCGGGGACGTCCAGGGGCACGGCGTCGCGGCCGCCGCGACCATGGGCCAACTGCGCAGCGCGGTACGGGCCTTCGCGCTCAGCGGCAACACCCCCGAGCAGATCGTGCGCGGCACCAACCGGCTGCTGATCGACCTGGACCCCGGCCAGTTCGCGAGCTGCTGCTACGTGTCGCTCGACCGGGAGTCGGGCCGCGCGTGCGCCGTCCGGGCCGGGCACCCCCAGCCGCTGCTGCGGCACCCCGACGGGCGGACGCAGGTACTGGACCTGCCGGGCGGGGTGGTGCTCGGCGTCGACGCGGATGCCGCGTACCCGGTGACGGAGCTGATGCTGGAGCCGGGTGCGGTGCTCGCCCTGTACACCGACGGGCTGGTGGAGATGCCGGGCACGGACATCGACGACGGGGTGGAGCGGCTGCGGGCCTCGCTGGCCGCGGCCGCTCCCGTCCCGCTCACGGAGACGGCCGACCGGCTGATCAGCGAGGTGGGAGACTCCGCCGACCGGCCGGACGACACCGCGCTGCTGCTGGCCGCCCGCATCCCCGATCCGCCGTAGGGACCGGCGGCGCGGGGGCTAACGCGGGGCCGTCAGCCGCGCGTCCAGGGACACGGGCAGCTCCTGCGGAGCGGCCTGGCGGCCGGTCGCCGGGGCGCTCGTACCGCACAGGGCCTGTTCGCGCAGGCGGTTCACGGCCGCGTCGATCGGGTGCGGCACCGGCGCGCCGTTCGCGTCGGCGCGCTGGTAGCCCGACAGGTTGAACCCGGCGGCGAACTGCCGCTTGCCGTCCGCGCTGGACATGGCCTGGGTGCTCGCGCCGAAGACACCGCCGTCATGGCCCCAGGCGGGTCCGCACGGCGTGTCCATGCTGTAGATGCCGAGGCCGTAGCGGATCACCACGGCTCCGTCCGGGCCCTTGACCGGCACCGTGGTGCGCATCTCGCGCAGCAGGTCGGCGGGCAGCAGGTCTCCCTGGAGCAGCGCCCGGTAGAAGGTGTTGAGGTCCTGGGTGGTCGCGACCAGGGCCCCGGCGGTGCCGGCCATGGTCATGTTGTATTCGCTGTAGTCGCGCGCCGGGTCGATCAGCCCGCCCAGGTTCTCGTACATCCGGGAGTGCGGTCCCCTGATGACCGGGTCCGACCCCGGGAAGTACGTGTGGCGCAGCCCCGCCGCGCGGATCACGTCGCGGGTGATGACGCGCTCGGGGTCCTCGCCGGTGACCTTCCGCAGCAGTTCGCCGAGCAGCAGGTAGTTGGTGTTGGAGTAGGACCAGTCCGTGCCGGGTTCGAAGAGCTGCGGCCGGTTCACCCCGTACCCGATCAGGGTGGCGGGCCGCAGGGTGCGGTGACGGAAGTCGTCCAGGCTCTTCGGGGAGTTCTCCTTCAGCGACGGGAACGCCTCGATGACGTAGTCGTCGATGCCGCTGGTGTGGTTCAGCAGCATCCGCACGGTGATCTTGCGGCCGCGCTCCCCCGGGACGAGGCCGGGCAGGTAGTCGCCGACCGGCCGGTCGAGCCCGATGCGGCCGCGGGCGCTCTGCTGGAGCACGGCCGTGGCGGTGAAGGTCTTGGTGATGCTGCCGACCCGGTGGCGCATGTCGGGGGTGGCGGGCCGCCGCGTGTCGACGTCGGCGAAGCCGGTGGCCCCGGTCCACTGGGCGCGGCCGTCGCGGACGCTGCCGTACGCCCCGTACATGCCGGCCTCGTGGACGGCGTCCAGCCGCCGCTGGAGGGCCTCGCGGTCCAGCCCCCTGGCCGTCGCGGACGGGGTGGCGGTCCCGGAGCCGGTGGCGGCGCTCGCGGCCGGGGCGGCCCCGGCCAGCAGGGCCAGTACGACGGCGGCCGCCGCCCCGGTGGTGCGTAAAGCGGGTCCTCGGCCTCGGCGCGTGGAGCGCATGGGTGTCTCCCCCTGGTCGACGCCCCGTGCGGGGCGCTCGGACGATCTTCGGTCGCCTCCGATTCTTGTCCCGGGCGGCCGCGCCCCCATCGGCCGCCGGGACGATCCCGGCGCGCGCCGCCTCAGCCCCGGGTAGCAGACGCGCCTCCCCCGTTCGGGTCTCTTGACACCATCGAGTCGGCAAAGCGGAAGGAAATTTACCCGCGGGCAGCTGCGGTTCCCGCACCCCGCATCGGTGCAGCGTTTACACGGCCTTAACACCGAAAACAGGGGTCTCGCGGCGGGCAGAGCGATGGAATCCGCACATGAACAGCTATTGACCTGCGGATCTCGCGGAGATTCCATGTCGGCCCGGGAGCCGCTCACACCCTTGCTCACCACCGCCTCGGAGGCGATACCGCTCCCGCGCTCATTCACCGCATCTGCCGATCGGAACCGCGTACCGATGTCTGACACGATCAGCGCACCACAGGCCCTCGCTCCCGCCACCGGGCCCACCCCGCAGAAGCTCAAGCGTTCCATCGGGGTCGTCGGCGGAACACTGCTCACGCTCTCGTGCGTGACGCCCGCCTCCACCCTCTTCGTCGTCGTGCCCGACCTGTTCGCCAGTCTCGGCACGTGGACCGCCCTCACCATCGCGATCGGCTCGCTGCTCTGCGTCGGCGTGGCGTTCTGCTACTCCGAGCTCGGGACGCTGATCCCCAGCGCGGGCGGCGAGTACGCGATCGTCTCCACCCTGGCGGGCCGGCTCGCCGGCTGGCTGGTGTTCGTGCTGTCCCTGCTGGTCGTGATGATCGTGCCGCCCGTGATCGCCATGGGTACGGCCGACTACCTGGCTCCGATCATCGAGATACCGGCTCCGGTCGCGGGCGGCGGCGTGATGCTGCTCGCCACCCTCGCCGGCCTGCTGGACCTGCGGGCCAACGCCTGGATCACCGGCATCTTCCTGGTGCTGGAAGTGGTCGCGGCGGCTCTCGTCGCCGTCCTCGGGTTCGCGCACAGCGAGCGCGGGGCCGATGCCCTCGTGCACGGCACGGTCGCGGCGGAGGGCGGGGGCACCTCCACCGTCACCGCGATGATGGTCGTCTCCGGCCTGGCGATCGCCCTGTTCATCACCCAGGGGTTCTCCACCGCCGTCTACCTCTCCGAGGAACTGGAGAACCCCCGGCGCAACGTGGCCCGGACGGTGCTCGCCACCCTCGCCATCTCCACCGCCGTCATCCTGGTCCCGGTCATCGCCATCACGGCGGGCGCCCCCGACCTGGACGCGCTGGCCGCGGGCGACCTCGGCGGGATGGTCACCGCCTGGTCCAACTCGGCCGTCGGCACCTTCGTCAGCCTCTGCGTCGCCCTCGCCATCGTCAACGCCGGCATCGTCATGGTGATCCAGAACTCGCGCGTGCTGTTCGCCTCCGCCCGCGACAAGGCCTGGCCCGAGCCCGTCAACAACGCTCTGTCGCGGCTCGGCCGGTTCGGCTCGCCGTGGGTGGCCACGCTGCTGGTCGGCGTGCCGGGCGCGGCGCTGTGCTTCGTCAACCTCGACACCCTGTACGGGGTCACCGGTGTCTCGGTGACCGGCATGTACCTGCTGGTCGCGGTGGCCGCGCTGTTCAGCCGGCGCGGGGCGCACCGCGAGGCGGCCGCCTGGCGGATGCCGCTGTGGCCGGCCGTGCCGGTGGTGCTGAGCGCCGTACTCGCCTACATCCTGACGCAGCAGGAGACCCAGTACCTGCTGTGGACGGGCGGGATCACCGCCGTGGCCACCCTGTACTGGGCCCTGTACCTGCGGCCGCGGCAGGACAGCCGCTGGCTGGTCAGCATCCCGGAGGACGGCCAGGACACCGCCTCGGCGTGAGCGACGGCACCGGCGGGGCCGGCGGGGGTCAGCTCCCGTCGGCCCCGCCGATGCCGATCACGACCTTCCCGAAGGCGCCGCCCGCCGCGTACTCCCGGTAGGCCCGGTGGGCCTCCTCGAAGGGGAGCACCCGGTCGATGACCGGGCGCAGTCCGTGGGCGGAGACCGCCCGGTTCATGTCCTCGAACCGGCTGCGGCTGCCGACGAAGACGCGGCGGATCGTGGCGAGGCTCGACGCGTACGCCGCGTGCGAGATCTCGATGCCGGGCCGCTCCGCGGTGCCGGTGGTCAGCAGGGCGATCTGGCCGTACAGGGCGCTCGCCCGGACCGACTGCTCGATGGTGTCGGGGCCGCCCGTCTCCACCACCAGGTCGGCGCCGAGGCCGTCGGTGAGTTCCCGTACGGAGCGGCTCCAGTGCGGGGTGCGCCGGTAGTTGACGACCGCGTCGGCCCCGAGCGCCTTCAGCCGGTCCTCCTTCCGCTCGTCGGAGGTGGTCGCCACGACCCGGCAGCCCAGCAGCTTGGCGAACTGCACGGCGAACAGGGCGACGGGCCCGGTGCCCAGGGTCAGTACGCTCTGCCCGGGCCCGACCGCCTCGCCACCGGTCAGCGCGTGCCAGGCGGTGACCCCGGCGCACGGCAGGGTGGCCGCCTCCTCCCAGGTCAGGTGGTCCGGAACGCGGACCGCCCACTCCTCGTCGAGCGAGGCGTACTCCGCGAGCATCCCGTCGAGCGTGCAGCCGGGCTGGTCCACCGCGTCGGGCGTGATCCGGCCGCCCCGCCAGCGCGGGAAGTACGTACAGGAGACGCGGTCGCCGACCGCGAACCGGGTCACGGCCTCCCCCACGGCGACCACCTCGCCCGCGCCGTCGCTGAGCGGCACCACGCCCGGCGCGGCGGGCAGCGGATAGCGCCGCTCCAGGATGAGCAGGTCCCGCTTGTTGAGGGAGGCGGCGCGCAGCGCGACGACGATGCCGGTGGGACCGGCCGGCTCCGGGCGCGGGCCGCCGCGGTCGCGCAGCACGATGCCTTCGACGGCGCCGAACGATTCCAGGTGGTACGAGCGCATGACGTCCTCCAGGGCTGTGACCGTTCGCCGCGGCGGCGGTGTGCGCGGCGGGCCGGCCGCTCCAGGGTCGGGGGCGGGGCGACGCGCGGCAATTCCCTCCGGGGAATCGCGCGGTGCGCCCGGAGGCGGTTAGAAAGGGGGACATGGCCCCCACCACAGCCGCCGCTGCCGCGCACCGGCCCTCCCCGTTCTCCCGCGAGGTCCGCCGGTGGCGGGCGCTGCGCCGGATGAGCCAGCTCGAACTGGCCGCGCTCGCCGGGACCACGCAGCGGCACCTCAGCTTCATCGAGAGCGGCCGCTCCGCGCCGGGGCGGGCGATGGTGGTGCGGCTGGCCGAGTCCCTCGCCCTGAGCCTGCGGGAGCGCAACGCGCTGCTGCTGACGGCGGGTTACGCGCCCGCCTACGAGGAGTCGCCGCGCGACGGCGCCGCGATCGAACCGGCGATGAACGCGCTGCGGTCCATCCTGACCGGGCACCTGCCGCACCCGGCGGTGGTGGCCGGTCCGCGCGGCGAACTGGTCCTGGCCAACGACGCGTTCGAGGTGCTCACCGAGGGCGCGGCCGCGCGGCTGCTGGAGCCGCCGGTGAACGTGCTGCGGCTCGCCCTGCACCCCGAGGGGATGGGCCCGCGCGTGGTGAACCTGGCGGCGTGGGGGCGGCACGTCACGGAGAGCCTGCGGGCCCGCGCCGCCGCCCATCCGGACGGCGGGCTCGACGCCCTGGCCGCGGAGCTCGCCGGGTACCTGCCGCCGGCCGGGGCGCCGCCGGGCCCCGACCACCTCGGCTTCGCGGTTCCGCTGCGGCTGCGCACCGCCGGGGGCGAGCTGCGGCTGCTGACGACGCTGACCTCCTTCGCCACGGCCGTGGACGTCACCCTGGCCGAACTGCACCTGGAGGCCTTCCTCCCCGCCGACCCCGAGACCGCGGAGCTGCTGCGCCGCCGCGCGGCGGCCCGGGGCGCGGCCCCCGCCGGCTGACGCTCCCGGGCAGCGGCGCGGGGGTCAGCCGGCGGCCGGGTGGCCGGGGACCTCGGCGCTCAGGGTGAGCGCCGTGTTCACCAGGCCGATGTGGCTGAACGCCTGCGGGAAGTTGCCCAGTTGGCGTCCGGCGACGGCGTCGTACTCCTCGGCGAGCAGCCCGAGGTCGTTGCGTACCGACAGGAGGCGCTCGAACAGTTCCCGCGCCTCCTTCTCGCGGCCGGTCAGATGCAGGGCGTCGGCCAGCCAGAACGAGCAGGCCAGGAAGGCCCCTTCGTCGCCGGGCAGTCCGTCCACGGACGGGCCCTCGGTGCTGTAGCGGCGGACCAGGCCGCTGCGGCCGAGTTCCAGGCGCACCGCGTCGACCGTGCCGATGACGCGCGGGTCGTCGGGCGGCAGGAACCCGACCCGCGGGATGAGCAGGGTGGCCGCGTCGAGCTCGCTGGAGCCGTAGTACTGGGTGAAGGTGTTGCGCTCGGCGTCGAAGCCCTTCTCGCAGACCTCGCGGTGCACCTCCTCCCGCATGGTCCGCCAGCGCTCCACGTCGCCCGGGAGCGTGGGGTCGGCCTCCAGGGTCCGCACCGCCCGGTCGGCGGCGACCCAGGCCATCACCTTGGAATGCACGAAGTGGCGGCGCGGGCCGCGCACTTCCCACAGTCCCTCGTCGGGCCGGCGCCAGTTGTCCCCGAGGAAGTCCAGGAGCGCGAGCTGGATCCGCCAGGCGTGCTTCTCCATCGGGATCCCGGCGCACCTGGCCAGGTACAGCGAGTCGAGGACCTCCCCGTACACGTCGAGCTGGAGCTGGTCCACGGCGGCGTTGCCGACCCGGACGGGCGCGGAGGAGGCGTACCCGCGCAGCCACGGCAGTTCGGCCTCGGGGATCCGCCGCTCGCCCGCGATCCCGTACATGATCTGCAGGTCGGCGGGGTCTCCGGCGATCGCCCGCAGCAGCCACCGGCGCCAGGCGCGGGCCTCGTCCTGGAAGCCGGTGGCGAGGAGCGATCCGAGGGTGAGGGTGGAGTCGCGCAGCCAGCAGTAGCGGTAGTCCCAGTTCCGGACGCCGCCGAGTTCCTCGGGCAGGGAGGTGGTCGCGGCCGCGGCGATCCCGCCGGTCGGGGCGTAGGTGAGTGCCTTGAGGGTGATCAGGGAGCGGGTCACGGCCTCCCGGTAGGGGCCCTCGTAGGTGCACTGGGCGCTCCACTCGCTCCAGTCGGAGACGGTCTGCTCCAGCGCGGCGTACGGGTCGACGGGCTCGGGGCGCGGCTCGTGCGAGGGGTGCCAGGTCAGGACGAAGGCGACCCGCTCCCCGGCGGTGACGGTGAACTCGGAGCGGGTGCTGTTGGCCTCGCCCCAGGTGCGCACGGGCGGCTGGCTGCGGAACCAGGCGGAGTCCGGGCCGGCGACGGCGACCCGGTCGTCGCCGGAGCGGCGGACCCAGGGGACGACGTGCCCGTAGTCGAAGCGCAGGCGCAGCACGCTCAGTACGGTGACCTCGCCGGAGATCCCCTCGACGATCCGCATCACATCGGGTGCGCTGTCGCGCTGCGGCATGAAGTCGATGACCTTGAACGCGCCGCCGTCCGGGGTCTCCCAGTACGACTCCAGGACCAGCGTGCCGTCCACGTAGGACCGCCGGGTGCAGCGCTCGCCCTCGGCGGCCCCGGCCGGGGCGATGCGCCAGTGGCCGTTCTCCTTGTCGCCGAGGAGCGCGGTGAAGCAGGCGGAGGAGTCGAAGCGCGGCAGGCACAGCCAGTCGATGGACCCGTCGCAGCCGACGAGTCCGCTGGTCATGAGGTCGCCGATGAGTGCGTAGTCTTCGATGGGTTGGGTCATCTGTGCGCTTTTCCCGCGAATGCCCGGGCCCAATCAGCGCGGGACCCGGGCACCTTCCGACGCGGAGGAACTAGCTCCGGACGAGGACCATGACGAAGCCGAGGACGATGCCGAGGGCGAGGGCGGCGGCTCCGTGGGTGAGACGGTGGCCGCGCAGTACGGGCAGGAAGCGGTCGACCGCGTACCGGCCGGGGCCGGTGAGGGTGAGGGCCGCGGCGCCGGTGGTGAGCAGCAGCTCGTACTCGATGCCCTCCGGCGCGAAGAACGAGCCGGTGCCGCGGACGGCGATGGCGTTGATCATGGTGCCGACGATCGCGGCGCCGGCGAGCGGGGTGAGCAGCCCCAGGGCGAGGCCGAGGCCGCCGAGGGTTTCGGTGAGCCCGGCGACGGCCGCCATGGCCTCGCCGGCGGGGTAGCCGGAGGCTTCGAAGAACTTGCCGGTGCCGCTGATGCCGCCGCCGCCGAACCAGCCGAAGAGCTTCTGACTGCCGTGGGCGGCCATGGTGAGGCCGAGGACGAGGCGGAGGAGGAGCAGGCCGACGTCGTGGCCGGGGGTGGAGAGGGTGGTCAGGGCGGATACGGCCGGTGCGTTGGCCTGCGACTTCGTCGGGGTGACGGAGGGGCTGGTCATGGTGGGGGCCTTCCGGACGGGGTGGGAGTTGTTCAAATTCAAACCGTTGGGGCGACCCTAACCAGTCGGGCCGAGTGATTCAAATTGGAACAACCCATGTAGTCTGGGTCCATGGCTGAGACGAGATGGCTGAACGAGCGCGAGATGCGCGCCTGGAGCGGATTCCTGGCCGCTTCCGCGCTGGTGAACCGCCGCCTCGACCAGCAGCTCAAGGATGACTCAGGACTCTCGCACCCGCAGTACGAGATCCTCGTCCGGCTGGCCGCCGCCCCGGAGCGCGAGCTGCGGATGACCGAGCTGGCCAACGGGCTGATCAACTCCAAGAGCGGGCTGACCTACCAGATCACCCAGATGGAGAAGGCGGGCCTGGTCCGCCGCCGCAGCTGCCCCTCCGACGTCCGCGGGGTGTTCGCCGTCCTCACCGAGGCCGGGCGCGCCCGCCTGGACGAGGCCGCGCCCGGGCACGTGGCGACGGTGCGGGAGATCCTCGTGGACGTGCTCACGCCGGAGCAGTTGGACGCGCTGGCGGACGGGCTGGGCGAGGTCGGCCGGCGCCTGCGGGAACAGGGCGCCTGAGGACGGACGGGTCGCCCGTGGGGGTAGCGGCCCCCGACGGGGTATAGGGACGTTATGGATGGCAAGGCCTGGTTCACCGTCGCCGTGATCGTCGCCCTCGGGCTGGCGATCGCGGCGGCCGTGCTGTTCGTACGGGTCCTCAAGACGCGCCGGCTGCTGGTGGACTCGGGGATCCCCCTGCGGGACAAGGCGCTGTTCTGGGTGGCGGTGATCTACACGGTCTCGCCCGCGGACCTGATCCCCGACCCGGTGTACCTCGATGACATCGGGGTCCTGCTGCTGGCCCTGCGCTCCCTCCAGGCCGCCGCGGCGGCGGCCCGGCCCGCGAAGGGGCCGGACGGGGTCTGACGCGCGGCTGCGGCGGCCGCGGGATCGGCCGCGGAACACCGGATCGGGGCCCTTGGGCCGATCAGGTGGCCGCGGCCGAACGGGGCCCGCCGCGAACGGGGCCCGCCGGGCGCCCTAGGGGCGGGGGGCGGGACACACCTGCCAGGCGAGGTGGTAGAGGGTGCTGACGCTGGCGTCCGTGGAGTCCATCGCCATGAAGCTCGTGACGGCCTGCGGGTTCGAGGTGCCGGCATTCACCCGCAGCTCGGTATTGATGTTGAAGTTTCGTTTCTCACCGCACGGCGCCCAGACCAGATCGGCGTATTCCGTCTTGTCGGAGGTCTGCCAGTTGTCGTTGAGCGGTCCGGTGAACTGGTGCGTCCGCTGCGAGGTCTGCGGCATTCCCTGGAAGTAGTAGTTCGCCCTTTCCTGGCCCCAGGCCCCCGGCTGGAGAAATGCGAATCCCCGGTAGTCCGCCTGGACGATCGCGTAGGTGAATCCCGAGGGGACGTGCACGCGGAGATTGAGCTGGCAGTTCTTGCGGAAGGCCGTGGGCGGGGCGCCGGGGCCGACCTGCGCGAGGTACTCGCTGTACGTGACGGTGAAGGCGGTGTTGTCCGGCGCGACGGCGACCTCGGCGGTGCCCTCACGGCAGCCGGAGCCGTTCACCGTGGCGAGTTCGATCACGATCTTGTCCGGCGGGACCGTGATGGGCGGCCGGTGGCCGGCGGCTCCGGCCGGCGCCGCGGCCGTGGCGGCCAGGACGGCCGCCGCCGCGGCGGCGAGGAGGGTGCGGGACAGGGAATGGGACATCGTTGTCGCTCCTGACCATGAGTCGGGGTCCGTGCGCTCGCACCGCGTCAGACCGCGGGGCATTCCTTCCACGCGAAGTGGTAGACCGTGCTGACGCTGCCGTCCGTCGAGTCCATGCTCATGAAGCTCAGGGCCTGCGGGTTCGAAGTCCCCGCGTAGACGCGGAGTTCGGTGTTGACGTTGAGGTTGCGCTCCTCGCCACAGGGGGCCCAGACCAGGTCCGCGTACTCCGTCTGGTCGCTCGCCTGCCAGTTGTCGGTGTACGGGCCGGTGAACTGGTGGCTGACGCGGGCCGACTGAGCCATCCCCTGGAAGTAGTAGTTGGCGCGCTCCTGGCCGAAGGCCCCGCGCTGGAGGTGCGCGAAGCCGCGGTAGTCGGCGCGGGCGATGGCGTACGTAAACCCCTGGGGCACGTGGACCTGGAGGGCGAGCTGGCAGTTCTTGCGGAACTCGGTGCCGCCGGAGCCGGCGCCCGCCTGGGCCAGGTAGTCGCTGTACGTGACGGTGAACGCGGTGTTGTCGGAGGCCGTGGCCACGCTCGCGGTCCCCTGCGGGCACCCCGATCCGTTGACCCCGACCACGTCGACGGTGATTCTTCCGGGCGGGTTGTAGGCCGTTTCGGCCTGGGCGGGCAGGGCGACGGCGGAAAGCACCGCGACCGCCGCGCCGATGGTGATCCTGCGCAGCAACATCGCTGTTTCTCCATTCATCCGGACCGGCCTGAATTTGGCGTGGTCATGCCACCACGGATGAAGTCCGGCCGGGAAGGGTCCGAAATGGACAACACCTTCCCGGCCGCCGCCGCTGGCCGAATTCCGCGAGGCTCCAAAAACCGCCGGGCCCGGCCGTTATCGGCCCGGGCCTCGGCGGCGAACCGACCCCCGGCCTCCGCCCGGCCCGCCGGCGGTCCGCGCCGGGGCCGGAGCGAAGGCGCGATCGCGCCGCCGCCCGCCCTCCGGCCGAGGCCGTCCCGCGGACCGTAGGGTGGGGTGAGACCGGCCAGGCGATGTGAGGCGAGGAGATCCGGTGCGTGACACAGACTTCTTCCGACGCTGGATGACGGCCACGGCGGCCGCCGTGGAACGGGAAGCGGACCGGCTGACCGAACTCGACTCCCCCATCGGCGACGCCGACCACGGGAGCAACCTGATGCGCGGGTTCACGGCGGTACGGGCGGCCCTGGAGGCGGAACCGCCGCAGACACCGGGCGCGGTGCTCCAGCTGGCGGGGCGGACCCTGATCTCCACGGTCGGCGGGGCGTCCGGACCGCTGTACGGGACGCTGCTGCGGCGCACCGGCAAGGAACTCGGCGAGGCCGCGGAGGTCTCCGACGAGGCGGTGCGGCAGGCGCTGTACGCGGGCGTGGGAGCGGTGGCCCAGCTGGGCGGCGCGGCGCCGGGCGACAAGACGATGCTGGACGCGCTGGTACCGGGGGTGGCGGCGCTCAGCACCTCGTACCGGGCCGCCGCGGACGCGGCGGAGAACGGCGCGCTGGCGACGGTGCCGATGCTGGCCCGCAAGGGCCGTGCCAGCTACCTGGGCGAACGGAGCATCGGCCACCAGGACCCGGGGGCGACCTCGTCGGCCCTGCTGCTGGGCGCGCTGGCGGAGGTGGCCGGATGACGGCGGCGGCAGCGGTGGTCGGGATCGTGCTGGTGTCGCACAGCGCGGCGGTGGCGGAGTCGGTGGCCGCGCTGGCCGCCGGCCTGGCGGCGGGGGGCGCGGTGGCCCCGATCGCGGCGGCGGGCGGCACCGCCGACGGCGGCCTCGGCACGAACGCGGACCGCGTCGTGGCGGCGGCGCGGGAGGTGGACCGGGGAGCCGGGGTCGTCCTGCTGGTGGACCTGGGCAGTTCGGTGCTGACGGTGAGGGCGCTGCTGGTGGAGGGCGAACTGCCGGAGGGCGCCCGCCTGGTGGACGCCCCGTTCCTGGAGGGCGCGGTGGCCGCGGTCGTCGCGGCCTCCACCGGCGCCCCCCTCGACGCGGTCGCCGCCGCAGCCACGGAAGCCTACGACTACCGCAAGTCCTGACCCCGCCCCGAGCACCCACAAAGCCGGGCCCGCCGCGCCCCGGCGCCCGCAAGGCCTGACCCGGCCCCGGGCGTCCGCAAAGCCCGGTACGCCGTGCCCCGGGCGCCCACGTAGCCCGGTACGCCGCGCCTGGGCGCCCGCGAAGCCCGGCCCGCCATGCCCGGGCGCCCGCTAAGCCGGGTCCGACCTCCGGGCGAGCCGCCCCGCGAGGGGCCGGGCTACGCCCCGGCGGGGTGAAGCCGGCCCGCCGCGCCCAGGACGCCCGCGAAGCCGGGCCCGCCGTGCCCCGGGCGTCCGCGAAGCGGGGTCCGGCCTCCGGGCGGGCCGGGCTTCGCTCTGGCGGGCGGCGGGGCGAAGGCCGCGCGCGGCCTTCGGCATCGAGACGTGGCCGGCCCCCAACCCAGCCCCGCTGGGGCCCGGCTAGCGGGCTCGCAGGGAGTCGATTTCGCGGCGTTCGCGCTTGGTCGGGCGCCCGGCCCCGCGGTCGCGCGTACCGACCACCGCGGCCTCGACGGGAGTCGGCGGCGGCGGGCTGTTGTCGATCAGGCATTCGGCCGCCACCGGCGGACCCACCCGCTTCGACACCGGCCGCTTCACGACCACGATCCGCTCGCGCCCCGCGTGGTACAGCCGGACCTCGTCCCCGGCCCGCACCGACTGCGCCGGCTTCGCGCGTTCCCCGTTGACCCTCACATGGCCCGCCCGGCAGGCGGTCGCCGCGATCGCGCGCGTCTTCGTCAGGCGCACCGACCAGATCCACGCGTCCACCCGCGCCGAACCGGATTCCGATCCCGTCCCTGTTGATTCGTCAGCCATGCCTCGACTTTAGCGAGCCGGACCCCCGGAACCGGAACGAGTTTTGGCAGATTCGACAATCCGCATCGCATCTGCCATGTGGATTATCCCAATCGAATTGCAAATGCGGCACACGTGCCCCTACCTTGTCGCACATGCAGTCCTACACCATCGGACAGGCGGCGCGCCTGCTGGGCGTCAGCCCGGACACCGCCCGCCGCTGGGCCGACGCCGGCCGGGTCGTGACCCATCGCGACGACGCCGGCCGGCGCTTGATCAACGGCCGCGACCTGGCCGCTTTCTCCGTCGAGGTGGGCCAGGGCGCCCACAACGACGACGGAGAGCCGTACACCTCGGCCCGCAACGCCTTCCCCGGCATCGTCACCGCCGTCAAGCTCGGTGACGTCGCCGCCCAGGTCGAGATCCAGGCCGGTCCCCACCGTCTGGTCTCCCTGCTCACCCGTGAGGCCGTCGAGGAGCTCGGGCTGGAGGTCGGCATGCGGGCCACCGCCCGCGTGAAGTCCACCAGCGTGCACATCGACCGCACCTGACCCGAAATCCGAATTCAGAATTCCGGATATCGGATCCGCGCCCGCGCTCCGCGGCCCGCGATACCGCTCGGCACCACCCCGCGTCTCCACCCGCTCCGCCCGTCACCGGCGCGGGTCACCACCGCGCGGCCCGGCATCCGGCCGGCCGCCGACCCCGACCGAGGAGCACCAGCCCATGTCCCCGACCCTGACCGGCCGCCGCGCCGCCGTCGCCGCCCTCTCCGCCGCCCTGCTCGTCCCCGTCCTCGCCGCGTGCGGCGGCGAGGACAAGAAGACCGACGCCGCCGCCTCCCCGAGCGCCGCCGCGTCCGCCTCCGGCGGGGCCAAGGCCGCGAACCTCACCGTCCTCGCCGCCTCCTCCCTCACCGACGTCTTCAAGACGGCGGGCGCCGCCTACGAGAAGGCCCACCCGGGCACCAAGGTCACCTTCTCCTTCGCCGGTTCGCAGGAGCTCGCCGCCCAGGTCAAGCAGGGCGCCCCCGCCGACGCGCTGGTCACCGCCGACACCAAGACGATGGACGGTCTGAAGACCGAGGTGAACGACCCGACGGTCATCGCCAAGAACCGCCTGGTCATCGCCACCGCCAAGGGCAACCCGTTCAAGGTCGACGAGCTGAAGGACCTGGCCGACAGCAAGATCAAGGTCGTGCTCGCCGCGCCCGAGGTGCCGGTCGGCCGCTACAGCAAGCAGATCCTCGACGCCCAGAAGATCGAGGTGAAGCCGGTCTCCCAGGAGCCCAACGTGCGCGCCGTGCTGAGCAAGGTCGAGCTCGGTGAGGCCGACGCCGGTCTCGTCTACAAGACCGACTCCGCCAAGTCCGGCGACAAGGTCGTCACGGTCGACATCCCGGACGCCCAGAACGCCGTGGCCTCCTACCCGGCCGCCACGCTCAAGCAGTCCAAGAACACCGAGGCCGCGGCCGCGTTCGTGGCGTGGCTGAGCACCCCGGAGGCGCAGAAGATCCTCGCCGACGCCGGTTTCCAGAAGCCGTAACCGCCACGACCGGCACCGCGATCCGGTAAGCGTGTGGAGGGGGGCCGCCCGGTCCGGGGGGACGGGCGGTCCCCCCGCGCGTGTACCGTCCGGCTGTCGCCGCAGGTTTCCCCGCCAGGAACGCACCCCCAGCCAGGAACCCCACATGAGCAGATTCCGTACCCGTACCCGGCCCCCCGTGGCCCTTGCGCTCCCCGCGCTGCTCGCCGTCGCGTTCCTGCTGCTGCCGCTGATCGGGATCCTGACCCGGACCCAGTGGAGCGAGCTCGGCGAGCACCTGACCAGCCCCGGTGTGGTCGAGGCGCTGCGGCTCTCGGCGGTCGTCTCGCTGTGGGCCCTCGGCCTCTCCCTCGTCCTCGGTGTGCCGCTCGCCTGGCTGCTGGCCCGTGTCCCGTTCAAGGGCAAGGCGCTCGTCCGCTCGCTCGTCCTGCTGCCGATGGTGCTGCCGCCGACCGTCGGCGGTGTGGCGCTGCTGCTCGGCTTCGGCCGGCGCGGGCTGCTCGGGCCCTGGCTGGAGGGCACGTTCGGGATCACACTGCCCTTCCACACGTCGGGCGCCGTCGTGGCGGCGACCTTCGTGGCAATGCCGTTCCTCGTCATCAGCCTGGAGGGCGCACTCGGCGGTCTCAAGCAGAGCTACGAGGAGACCGCGGCCTCCCTCGGCGCCTCGCCGGTCCGCGTGTTCTTCACCGTGACGCTGCCGATGGTGGCCCCCGGCCTCATCGCCGGCGCGGCGCTCACCTGGGCCCGCGCGCTCGGGGAGTTCGGGGCGACCATCACCTTCGCCGGGAACCTGCCCGGCACCACCCAGACCCTCCCGCTCCAGGTCTACCTGCTGCTTCAGGACCAGCCCGAGGCAGCGACCTCCGTATCGCTGCTGCTGCTCGCGGTCGCGATGGGCGTACTGATCGCCCTGCGCGGCCGCTGGACCGGAACTCCCGCCGACCGCAAGGCCGCCGAGCTCCCGCCGGTGGCGGAGGAACCCGCGCCGACCGCCGCGGCCGAGCCCTCCGCGCCCGCCAAGCCCGCCGAGCCGGCCGAGCCCGCCGAGCCGACGGCCCCCGACGCGTCCGGGGCGGCGCCGCGTGACGGCGGCCGCTGGCCGCTGCACGCCACCGTCACCGGCTTCAACCGGCTCACCCTCGACGCCGAGCCGGGTACGACGATCGCCGTCGTCGGGGAGAACGGCGCCGGGAAGACCACCCTGCTGCGGGCCCTGCTCGGCCTCACCCCGCGCGCCCACGCCGAACTGCGGCTCGGTGACACCGACGTCACCGCGCTGCCCCCGCACAAGCGGCAGGTGGCCTGGGTCCCGCAGGACGGCGCCCTGTTCCCGCACCTGAGCGCGCTCGCCAACACCGCGTACGGGCTGCGCGCCCGCCGGGTCCCGCGCGCCGAGGCCCGCGCGCGGGCCCAGGCCTGGCTGGACCGGCTCGGCGTCGGCCACCTCGCCCACCGCAAGCCCGCCCAGCTCTCCGGAGGCCAGGCGCAGCGCGTCGCCCTGGCCCGCGCCCTCGCCGCCCGGCCCCGGCTGCTGCTCCTGGACGAGCCCCTCGCCGCCCTCGACCAGACCACCCGGGCCCGTGTGCGGCACACCCTGCGCACCCACCTCGCCGAGTTCGGCGGCGTCTGCCTCATCGTCACCCACGACCCCGTCGAGGCCGTTTCGCTCGCCGACCGGGTCCTCGTACTGGCCGACGGGCAGACCCTCCAGGACGCCCCGCCCGTCGAGGTCACCCGCCACCCGCGCTCCCCCTGGGTCGCCCGGATGCTCGGCCGCAACGCCTGGCAGGGCACCGCCTCGGAAGGCGGGCTCGCACTGGCCTCCGGGGGCCGTCTGGTGCTCGCCGAGGAACTGCCCGACGGGGTGCCGGCCCTCGCGATCATCGCGCCCGAGGCGGTCTCCGTACACCGCGAGCGCCCGGCGGGCAGCCCGCGCAACGTCTGGCCCGGCACCGTACGGGAGATCACGGCGCTCGGCAGCAGGCTGCGGGTGCTGATCGGCTCGGCCGAGGCGCCCGACCTGGTCGCGGAGATCACCCCGGACGCCGCCGCCGAACTGGGCCTGGCGGACGGGGTGCGCGTGTGGACCAGCGTGAAGGCGACCGAGATCACCCTCGTACGCCTCTAGGGCCTGTCGGGCCGGGGCGGCGCCGGTCAGCCGGGCCGTACGGAGAGCCAGTCGCCCGCGGCGAAGGCGTCGGCCCCGAAGAGGGTCCGGCCGCCGCGCCGGGCCGAGACCTCCAGCACTCCCTCGGAGCGGCCGGCCGTGAACCGGGGCGCGCCGACGGTGATGACGGCGGCCCGTTTCCCGGTGGTGCGCCGGAACTCCCCGAGGTACCGCGTCAGCAGGGCCGCTTCCTTGCGGTCCACGGCGCGCGGCGCGTACTGCCGTACGACGGCCAGCGCGCCCGTGCCCGGCTCCCGGGCGGCGGCCGCCAGGGCCGCGCGCAGGCTCCGCATCCGGCCGAGGCCACCGCCGTCCAGGGTGGCGCGGCCGGTGTCGAGCGGGAGGAACCGTACGCCCCGGTGCGTGAACGCCGGACGCTCCATGGCACCGGTGAACACGAAGTCGGCGTCCGGGTTCCGGGCGGACGCCGGGACGGCCGGGCCGACCGCGAACCTCCAGGGCCGGGCCCGCACCCCGGCGGCGCCGGCCACGACCGGGTCCGGGCGGGTCCGGTACGCGGGGGCCGGGCCGGTGGGCGGGGTCTCGGCGGCGACGGCGTCCAGCACCAGCCGGCCGCGCGCGCCGGAGGCCGAGAGCCCGGTCAGGGTCAACGGCCGCTCCGGCAGGGGCGGCAGCGGGAGGGTGATCCGGCGCCAGCCGGTCCAGTCCGCGGCGGGCCCGCGCAGGGTGAGGGCGGCTCCGCCGGCATCGGCCAGCCGTACGTCGGGCCGGGCGCCCGAGCCGTCCCCGGCCACCCAGAGCGAGACCGACCGGGCCAGTTCCGGCAGCGGAACCGGCCGGGGCGGCGCGGCGGAGGCGGCGGAGCCGGGAAGCGGGGCCGGGGCCGGGGCCGGGGCGGGTACGGAGAGGGCCAGTCCCCGGCCGGCACGGCCCTCCGCCGCGGCCGCGCCCGGGCCGGTCCACCGCTCGGCGTCCTCCAGGGCGGCCACCGGCAGCGCCTCCAGGCCGACCCCGAGGGCCAGTTCGGCGCTCGCGCCGGTGGCGTTGACGGTAGCGCGCAGCATCCCGGTGGCCCGTGCCGTTCGGGCGGAGACGGTGAAGCCGCCCCGGCCGTCGCCGGTGACGTTCCAGCGGGAGCGGTCGAACCGCAGGGTCACGTCGCGGGGTTCGACGGCCGCGGCCGCGCCCTGGGCGTCGTATCCGACGAGCCCGAACCCGGCGCTCTCGCCCCGCTCCGCGAGGCCGATCCGGTCGCGCGTCGGCCGCAGCCGGACCGGCGGGCCGAGTACATCGAGGGGGAGCGCGCCCTCCACTCCCGCGCGCCGGGCGTACGCCGTCGCGCTGCCAGGGCGCAGGGCGTGGAACACCCCGGCCGGGTCGACGCTTCCGCCGCCCGCCGCGGACCAGGAGGGCGCCCCCGGGGCCGGGCCGAGCGCGGCGTCGTGGCCGGTGGCGGTGAGGGTACGGGTGAGGCCGCGCAGCACCCGGCCGAAGTCCGGGCCGACGCCGCCCAGGGGCTCGACCCGGTAGCCCGCGAGCCGCCCCGATCCGGCCGGGGCGGTGAGGACCAGGCCGTTCGGCACCGGCCGGGGCGTCCCGTCCGACGGGGTGTTCTCCAGCGTCGGGGCCGTCGCCCCGGCGGCTCCGGCGAGCAGGGTCGTCGAGCCGCCGCCGTCCAGGTTGAGGGCCTCGTAGGCGCCGAGCCGGTGCATCATCCGGCCGAGCCCGGTCAGGGTGAGGCCGCCGCTGTCGCGCTGGCGGCCGTCCACGGCGACGAGCCGGACCTGCCGCCCGTCGCGGGAGAAGCCGACGGCGGTGCGGGGCGCGGCGGTGTCGTTCGGTTCGCCGTCGTGGTCCTGCGGGACCCCGGCCACGACGAGGGCCTCGCGCCCGCCGACGGCCGCCCACGGGACCGGCCCGGCCCCGGTGACCGGGCGGGCCGCGACGGCCACGGCGTCCCCGGGCCGCAGCGCGGCGAGTTCGGCGGTGGCGGTGGCGCCGCGCGCGAGCAGCAGGGTGGTGCCGGGCGCGGGGCGGGCGCGCCGCGCGGGTTCCCGTACCGGCGGGGCGGCGACCCGGCCGCCGCGCAGCTCGACGGCCGGGCCGCCCGGGGCCGGGAGCGCGGCGCCCGGCCAGTCCGCCGTGTACGCGGCGAAGCCCTCCGCGGGCGGCCGGGCGGCGTTGAACCCGGCCAGCGGGCGGACCCGGCCGCCGGGCAGGGTGACGCTCCCGGCGAGGCCGAGGCGCAGGATCCGGCCCCTGCCGTCGGGGCCGAAGCCGACGGCAGGGGCGGAGGCGCTCCCGGGGGCCGGGGAGTGCAGCAGCCGGCCGTCGCGCAGGCCGGGGCCGAGCGGGGCGCCGCTGCCCCGGATGTCGAAGAAGTCCCCGTTCACGGCGCCGAGCACGCGCCGCCCGGGCCCGGCGCGGTGGCGGGCGGCGGCCTCGGCGACGGTCTCGGGGCCGTCGCCGCCCAGGTATTCGACCCGTACGCCACCGGTGCCCCCGGCGGTGTCGACGACGAGTTCGTCGATGCGGAGCCAGCGGTCGCTCTCCAGCCGGTCGTACGACTCCAGGCGGACCCCGGGGGCGATCTGCCGGGCGGTGCGGGCGGTTTCGATGCCGGTGTCATCGGCGGCGGCCGCGGCCGCGGGGGACGAGAGGGCCAGGGCCCAGGCGAGCAGGACGGGCAGCAGCGGACGCGGAGTCGGCACCCCGGCAGGATCCCCCGGCCCGTGCGGCGCCCGGGCCGCGACCGGCCGGCGACCTGGGGGTTCAGCCATTCGCCCCCGCGCCACGGCGGGGGCGCGGATCTGTTTGGACGCCGGGTGACGGGCTGACATATGTTCAGCGGGACCCGCACGTCGGCGGGATCCGCTCGCATGTCACATGTTCCCGTGGGGGGTACCGTCATGTCCTTCAGCGCGCCCGGCTCACCGCCGCCCAACACCCCGGACCAGCCGCCGTCCGCCGTGCCGCCGATGCCTCCGGTACCGCCGCAGGCGCAGCCGTACCCCCAGCACGCGTACCCGGCGCAGCCGGCGTACCCTGGCCAGCCGCCGTACCCGGGCCAGCCGGCGTACCCGTACCCGCACCCGTATCCGTATCCGGCGCCGCCGTCCCCGGGCATCATGCTCCGCTCGCCGCACGGCCTGGCGACGGCCCTGACCGTACTGCTCTCGATAGCCGGCGTGGCCGCCCTGCTCCTGACCGGCATCCGGGTCTACCTGTGGTCGCTCATGGACGGCCTGGTCAAGGACCCGCTCAAGGTCAAGGACATCGCGCTCGCCCGCGTCGACAACGTCACCGCCGTCGCCGACGGCCTCCAGGGCATGCTCTGGATCGCCACGGCGATCGTCTTCGTCATGTGGTTCCACCGCGTCCGCCAGAACGGCCAGGTCTTCCGCCCCGACGCCTTCACCCTCGCCCCGGGCTGGGCCATCGGTGCCTGGTTCGTCCCGCTGGCCAACCTCGTGATGCCGTTCACGATCGCGCGGCAGACCTGGACCGCCAGCACCCAGCTCGCGCCTGACGGCTCGTTCCGCAAGGTCTCCTCGGCGCCCGTGACGGCCTGGTGGCTGGCGTTCGCCGGCTCGCAGCTCACCGACAGCGTCTTCAGCGTCCTGTACTCCGCGGCCGATACGCCGGAACAGCTGCGCGGCGCCGCCGTGGTGGGCGCCGTCAGCGGCCTGCTCACCGTAGCCGCCGCCGTGCTCGCCGTCCTCTTCGTCCGCAAGCTGACGGCCCTGCAGAGCGCCAAGGCCGCGCACGGCCCGTACGCCGCCGCCTGACGCGGCCGTGCGGCGGGGGTTCGGTCAGGCCGGGGGCGCGGGGACGGCGAACTCGCACCAGACGGACTTGCCGCCGCCGCGCGGCTCCACGCCCCAGGCGACCGCGAGCCGGTCCACGAGCAGCAGGCCTCGCCCCGAGACCGCCCAGTCCCCCGCCTCCCGGCGCTGCGGCAGCGCGCTGCTCCCGTCCTCGACCTCGATCCGGATCCGGCCGTCCGCGGTCAGCCGCAGGCTGATCTGGGCCCCTCCGTCGGTGTGCACGAGGGCGTTGGTCATCAGCTCGTCCGCCGCCAGCACCACCTCGTCCGCCTGTTCCCGCGCGCCCCACGCGGCCACCGCCGCCCGGATCAGGTGGCGGGCCATCGCGGGGCCGTCCGGATCCCCGGGGCTGAGCCGCACGCGCAGCGGGCCGCCGCCGCGCGGGGCGGGGGTGCCTCGGCGGCGCAGCAGGAGCAGGGCCATGTCGTCGCCGCCACCGGCGTCCCCGACCATGTCGCAGAGCAGGTCGGCGAGTTCCTCGACGTCGACCGGCCCGGTCCGCACCGACTCCATGAGCTCGCGCATGCCCGTCTCGGGGTCGCCGCCGGGGCGTTCGATGAGGCCGTCCGTGCAGAGCACCAGGGTGTCGCCGGGGTGCATTTCGAGGCTGGTGACGGGGTATCCGGAGCCGCCCACCGACTGCTCGCCCTGCGGCAGCCCGAGCGGCAGTCCGCCCGCCACCTGGATGCGGTGGCAGCTGCCGTCGCCACGGCGGACCACCGGGTCGAGATGACCGGCGCGGACGATGTGCAGCATGCCGGTGCCCAGGTCGATCTCCGCGTAGGTGCAGGTGGCGAACCGTTCCGTCTCCAGCTCGCGCAGGAAGCCGGCGGCCCGCGCCATGGCCGTCCCGGGGGTGTGGCCCTCGGCGACGTACGCGCGCAGGGCGATGCGGAGCTGGCCCATGACGGCGGTGGCGTCCGTGTCGTGGCCCTCCACGTCGCCGATCATCACCCCGACGCGGCCGTCGCCGAGCGGGATCACGTCGTACCAGTCGCCGCCGATGTCCCGCCCCATCCGGGCGGCCCGGTACCGGACGGCGATCAGCGCGCCCGGGATCTCCGGGATCCGGCGGGGCAGCATCGCCCGCTGGAGGCCCTCGGCGAGGTCGTGCTCCTGCTCGAACAGCATGGCCCGCTGGAGGCTCTGCGCGATGCCGCTGCCGAGCGCCACCAGCAGGTTCCGTTCCTCGGCGGTGAAGTCGCCCTCGCGGGCGTAGAGCAGCCCGAGCGCGCCGACGGGCCGGCCCTGGGCGATCAGGGGCAGGTAGACGCCGCTGCGTACGGAGAGCGGCTCGATGTACGGCCACAGCTGCGGGTAGCGCAGCTGGAACTCCTCGCGCGAGGCGAGGTAGACGGCCTGCATGGTCCGTACGGCCTCGCTCATCGGGAAGGCCGCGTCGATCCGGGTGTACTCGATCTCCGGGACGTACGAACCGAGCTGGCCCTCGGCGACCAGGTGGACCCGGGCGCCGTCGACGATGCCGAGCATGACGCTGATGGCACCGAGGTGGCCGAGTGCCCCGGGGTCCTTGAGGGTGTCGGTGACGTCGCTGACGGTGCGGGCGTGGGCGAGGATCGCGGCGGTCCGCTCGACGACCCCGGTCATCCGGCGCCGCCCCTCCGCCTCCTCGCCGCCGGCGCCGGGCTCGGCGGGGTCGTGGGCGGCGTCGCGGACGATCCCGATGATCCGGTACGGGCGGCCGTCCGGGCCCCGCAGGATGTGGCCCTGGATGTGGGTCCAGGTGGGGGTGCCGTCGCGGAGGCGGCTGCGGAAGTACGCCCCGTAGTGGCTGCGGCCGTCCTTGAGCGCCTGCGCGACGCGGGCGTCGAGCCGGGCCCCTTCGCCGGGCGCGATCCGGGGACCGAGGCCGGAGGCGGTCCCGGAGAACTCGTCCGGGCGCAGGTCGAGGACCTCGAGAGCGGTGTCGTCCAGATGCATCTGCCCGCTGTCGAGGTCCCAGTCGAAGGTGCCGAGGCGGTTGAGCGCGAGGCTCGTATCGGGCCTCGCGGGCCAGTCGACCTCGGGGGTTTCTCCCCAGTCGGCCATGCAGCAAGGGTCTCACCGAACCCCCACCCCCGGCACGCCGATCGCCTCGGGCCGGGCACGGGCTCCTGGCCACGGCGGGGCCGCGGCCCCGCCCGGCCCCCCGGGCAACGAGGGCGTACGCGTTCGTCCGTACGGGGCACCTAGTCGGTCGGGTCGGCCTCCGGAAGGGACGGAGGTTCCTCCTGCGCGGCCGCGCTCTTCGGAGGGGTCTGCGGCTGCGAGGCCGCCGGACTCACCGGGCTCACGGGGCTCACCGGGCTCACCGGGGCGGACGCGCTGCTCGGCGGAGGCGGCGGCGGAGCCGCGGGCGAGGACGGCGGCGGGGCCGAGGACGGCGGCGGAGGCGAAGAGGGCGGCGAGGACGGCGGCGGGGGCGGCTCGGAGCGGGGCCCGCCGTCCGGCGAGCGGCTCGGCGTTCCCTCGGAGGAGGTCTTCCCCGACGGCGGTTCCCCGGTGCGTGGAGCCTTCGTCGGCGGGCTCGTCCGCGGCTGCGGCGGGGGCGGCTGCGAGGTCTTGTCCCCCGGGTTCCAGGTACGGGTCGGCGTACCGGGCGGCCACGGCGGCTTCGGCACCACCCGCGGCGGTGGCACGGGCTTGTCGTGCTGGGCGTTCTCGCGGAAGCCCCGGCCGCGCTCGTACCACTGCTTCGAGCGGTGGTCGTAGATCACGAACTTGTCCACGGTCTTCGCGGCCGGCGCGATGGCGACCGCCTTCGCCGGCTGGTACGAGCTCCACGGCCGGCCGTGCCGCTCCGGGTTCGCCGTCAGCGGCACCGGCGGCCCGAGCGGGTTCCCGCACGCGCAGCGCACCCGCGGCACGCCCCGGTCGTCCACCATGACGGCGGTGCCGGCCTGGAGGACGGCCTGGTACTCGGTGCCCTTGCCGCTGCGGTAGCCGTGGTTCGTGACCCGGGTGTCGAGCGCCAGCTGGACCGGGGTGAGGGAGCGCAGGTAGCCCGGTACGGTCTCCGGCCGGATGCCGAGGGCCTGCGCGAAGGCGCCGTTCTTGGAGGGCTGGGCGGACAGCACGGTGATCTGCTTCTCCACGTCGCAGCTGGCTATGTCCCTGGTGCCCCCGAACACCCCGGCCGCGTCCCCGCTGACGCTGCGGGTGACCGTCGCCCCGGTCTCGCGCGCGGCCGTCGGCGTGCCCAAGCCCTCGGGCGGCGGGGTCTGCGGTGGCGGTGCGACGCCCTTGGCCGCCGTGGACTCGGTGAACGGGTCGGGGCCGGTCGCGGCGGCGGGCTGGAGGAACACCTCGCCGCGCGCGGTGTCGCCGCCGTCGCCCTTGCCGCTCGGCCGGGTCAGGACCACGACGAGGGCCACGACGGCGGCCAGCGCGACGAGCACGGTCGCGAGCCGGGGTCCGGACCGCCACCAGGGCCTGCCGCCCGGCTCCTCCGGAGTTCCGGACGGTCCCGGAGAACCGGGCGGCCCCCCTGGAGGCGCGGGCGGCGGAGGCGGAGGCGGGACTCCCTGACCGGCGCTCTGACCGGCTCCCTGGCCACCCGAGAGCGGACCGGAGGGAGGGCCCGTGGGAGCCGTGGTGGGCCGTTCGGACCGCGGCTGCGACGAGTGCGACGGCGATGTCCGCCGTGGCGGCTCTTGGCCGGAGGGTTCCATGGTCACGGGCCCTTCTTCCCGACCCGATGGGCGGGAACATCCGTATTCCTGACACTCCTGCGGACCATTGTGTGCGTCGTTCCGGTGGTGGCCGCAAGCCGGGGGTGCCTACGGTGGCGGGGTGAGCACGGCACGGTCCGGGCGGCGCCCGGAGACTTCCGGGGGCTCCGCGAGGGCTTGGCGGGACGCCCTCGTCGCGGTCGTCGCGGGCTTCGTGGTGATGATCGCCCTCGCCTCGGCGGGGCTGGCGTACGCGGGTGCGGCCGGGCTCCCCGACGGCGCGTTCCCCCGGGTGGTGGCGGCCGTCGTGGTGATGGCGGCGGGCGGCTCGATGGAGGTGTCCGGCGGGGCCGGGTTCCTGGCCGGGGCCGACGCGAGCCTGTCCGTACTGCCGCTGTCGGTGAGCCTGGGCGGCGCGCTCACGGCCGGGTCCCTCTTCCTGCGGCCGCTGCACAACCGGGCGGTGGCCGGGCCGCGCGAACTGCTGGCCCGGGCCGGGCCGCTGGTGCTGCTGTGGCTGCTCGCGCTGACCGGGGCCGCGCTCTTCGCCCGCAAGACGTTCGGCGTGTCGACCGGCGACTCCCCGCTCGGCCGGATCGGCGAACTCCTCGATGCGGGCCCGACGGTGGGTTTCCGGGCCGCGCTGCCCGCCACGGTGTTCTTCGGACTGCTGTGGATCCTGGGGCTGCTGGTGATCTCCCTGCTGGTCTCCCGCCGCGCGCCGCTGCCGGCGCGTCTGGTCCGCTTCCACGCGGCGGTACGGCCGGTCGCGCACGCCACCGTCGTCCTGCTCCTCGCGTACGTGGTCCTCGGCGTCGCGGTCGGCCTGGTGGTGGCCGCGACCCAGGGGCATACGGCGCGGACGCTGGCGGTGATCCTGCTCGGCCTGCCGAACCTGGCCTGGCTCGCGTTCACGCTGGGCTTCGGCGGGGCGTGGCAGGGCAAGGTCGAGGGGCCGTTCGGGCTGCCGATGCCGCAGCTGCTGGACGAGGTGCTGCGGGGCCCGGAGCTGTCCACGGTGGACGTGGGCTCCCTCGCCGAGCAGGACGCCCGGGCGTGGTGGCTGGTGGTGATCGCGGCCGTCCTGCTGCTGGGCACCGGCTTCCTGGCGGCCGCCCGGTCCCCCGCCTCCGTCCGCCCGTGGCAGCACGCCGTCCACTTGGGCGCGGCACTGGCCGTGGCGACCCTGACCGTGTGCCTGCTGGGGCGGGTCCAGGCCCAGTTCGGACTGTCCGTGCTGGGCCTGGGCGACGTGACCGGCCTGGGCGGCGAGGTCCGGCTGACGGCGGTGCTCTGGCGCACGGTGGGCCTGGCCCTGCTCTGGGGCGCCCTCGCGGGCTTCCTCGGCGCGCTCCTGGCTCGCCCGGTCCACCGCCGGGGCCGCGTGGGCTGACCCGCCGGCGGACCGGGCGGTCAGTGGAGTCGGTGGCGGGCCCGCCAGGCCGTCAGGGACCGGGCGATCAGGGCGGGCTGGTCCTCCGGGGTGTGGTGGCCGGCGGGTACGGGGTGGTGGTCGATCTCCAGGGCGGCCATGTTCCCCGCGCACCAGTCGACCAGTTCCGGGCCCATCATCACGCCGGGGCCGGGGGCGAAGGTCAGCAGCAGCTTCGGCACGTCGGCGCTCGCCGCCAGCCAGGCGCCGTACGCCTCGACGCGGGCCACCACCTCGGCGGGTTCCCCGCCCAGCGGCATGGAGCGGGCCCACCGCAGCAGCGGGCGGCGGCTGTCCCGGGTCGGGTACGGGGCGCGGTAGGCGGACAGGTCCGCCGGGGCGAGGGGGGTGGCGACGGTCCCGGGGAGCGCCTCCTCGATGAAGGCGTTCCCGTCGAGGACCATCGCCTCGCCCACCCCCTCCGCCTTGAGGGCCCGGAACAGCTCCTGTCCGCCGGGCGGGAACTCCTCCCATTCCATGGGCTTGACGATGGTCTCGGTGAAGGCGATGCCCCGCACCCGCCCGGGGTGGCGCGCGGCCCAGTCGAAGGCGAGGGCGCCGCCCCAGTCGTGCCCGACCAGGACCACCTCGTCGAGGCCGGCCGCCTCGAACCAGGCGTCCAGATAGCGGGCTTGGTCGGCGAAGGTGTAGTCGATGTCCGGCTTGCCCGAGCGGCCCATGCCGATCAGGTCGGGGGCCAGCCGGCGGCCCCCGCCGCCCACCGCAGGGAGGACGTCGCGCCACAGGTGCGAGGAGGTCGGGTTGCCGTGCAGGAACACCATCGGCGTGCCGGCCCCGGAGCCGAGGTCGAGGTGGTGCATCGTCGAGTCGAGGACGGGGTGGACGGGCACGGTGGCGCCTTTCCGTTCGGGGAGGGTCGGGGAGGAACGTCGGGGTCAGGTCAGGTCAGCGGAACGCGACGGCCGCACCCGCGGCCCACTCGGCGAAGGTGCGGGGCGCCCGGCCCAGGACGTACTCGACGTCGGGGCTGACCCTCCGCTCGGCGGGCAGCGGCGCGCCGAGGATGCCGAGGGTGCCCTCCACCACGGGTTCGGGCATGAACCGCAGCATCCGCTCCCGGGCCTGTGCGCGCGTCAGCTCCGTGAACCGCACCGGGGTCCCGATCGCCGCGCCGATCGCCTCGGCCTGCTCCCTCGGGGTCACCGGGGCGGGGCCGGTGAGTTCGTACGTACGGCCCGTGTGGCCGCCCCCCGTCAGCACCGCCGCCGCCACGGCCGCGACGTCCGCCGGGTCGACGACCGGCAGCCCGACATCGCCGAACGGCGCCTGCGCCTCGCCCCCCGTACGGACCGACTCGGCCCAGGCGTAGGCGTTGGAGTCCAGGCCCCCGGACCGCAGGATGGTCCAGTCGAGGCCGGACGCCCGGACGGCCTCCTCGAAGGCCACCGGGTGGCCGTAGACGTCCGGTCGGGTCCCGGCGCCCTGGGAAGAGAGCAGGACCACGCGCCGGACCCCGCCGGCCGCCGCGTGGGCGAGGACGGCCCCCGGGTCCTCGCCCGCCACCAGCAGGAACAGCGCGTCGGCCCCGTCGAGGGCGGTGCGCAGGGTCTGCGGCTCGGCGAGGTCGGCCCGTACGTGCCGCACCCCGTGGGGCAGCTCGCCCGGCTGCCGGGAGACGGCCGTCACCGACTCCCCCGCGGCGACCAGCAGGCGTACGAGTTCCCGGCCGACGTTCCCGGTCGCACCCGTCACAACGATCATGAGAAATCCCCCGATAAGAAATTAGTCAGTCGGCTGACTGACTTGCTCGTGACATGAACATAGCCCCCGACGCCCCGCGCGTCTATAGTTAGTCAGGTGACTCACTCAAAAACTTCCGGGAAGGCCGCGAGCAAGCGCGAGCGGCTCGCGAACGCCGCGGCCCAGGTGCTCCACGAACAGGGCGTCGCCACGACCACGCTCGCCGACATCGCCCGCGCGGCCGACGTCCCGGTGGGCAACGTGTACTACTACTTCAAGACCAAGGACCAGCTGGTCGAGGCCGCGATCGACGCCCACGCGCAGCACCTCCGGCAGCTGATCAGCGTCCTCGACGCGCTCCCGACCCCCCAGGACCGGCTCAAGGCCCTCCTCGGCGGCTGGGTCGAGCAGCGCGAGGTCACGGCCCGGTACGGCTGCCCCACCGGCACCCTCGCCTCCGAGCTGGACAAGCGCGCCGACGGCCTCGACGCGAACATCGCCGAGGTGATGCGGGTGCTCCTCGACTGGGCCGAGGCGCAGTTCCGGGCCATGGGCCGCGCGGACGCCCGGGAACTCGCGGTCGCCCTGATCGCCGCCTACCAGGGGATCTCCCTGCTCACCAACACCTTCCGCGACCCCGGGCTGATGGCCTCCGAGGGGCGTCGTCTGGAGCGCTGGATCGACTCCCTGGGCTCCGCGGCCTCCCCCGCCTGAGGCGGCGGCGCTACGGCTCCCGGAACACCGGCGCCGCCCAGCGCGGCGGCGGGGGCGGGGGCCCCGGGTCGGCGGCCGGCTCCGGCCCGGGCCGCGGCGCGAGGGGCGGCCGCGCCTCCGCCGCCCCGCCGGGCGGCCCCGCTGCCGGCCCCGGCCCTGACTCCGGCCCCGACCCCGCCCGGCGCAGCGCCGAGGTGAACTCCAGGCAGCTCCCCCACCGGTCGTCCGGTGACTTGGCCAGCGCCTTCGCCAGCACCTCGTCCACCGCCGCCGGCACCTCCGGCCGCCGCGAGCTCAGCGGGGGCGCCGGGTCGTACTGGTGCGCCCACAGCAGGGCCATGTCGTCCTCGCGCTCGAAGGGCGGCCCGCCGGCCAGCATCTCGTAGACGACGCACCCGAGGCTGTAGACGTCGCACCGCCCGTCCACCGGCTTCCCGGCGATCTGCTCCGGCGCGACGTAGTCGAGCGTCCCGACGAACTGCCCGACGCTCGTGAACCCGGTCAGTGACAGGGACTTCTTCGTCAGCCCGAAGTCCGTCAGGTACACGTGCTCGGGGTGCTCGCTGTCGGTCCCCCGCGCGACCAGGATGTTGCCCGGCTTCACGTCGCGGTGCACGAGGTCGTGGTCGTGGGCCGCGTCCAGCGCCGAGGCCACCTGCCCGGCGATCCGCACCGCCGCCTCGACCGGCATCGGCCCCGTCCGGTCCAGCAGCGCCCGCAGGTCCTGCCCGGGCACGTACCGCATCGCGATGTACAGCAGCCCCTCCGCCTCCCCGGCCTCGAACACCGGGACGATGTGCGGGTGGTCGATGGCGGCCGCGACCCTCGACTCGAACGCGAAGCGCTTTCGGAAGGTGTCGTTGCGCGCCAGCTCGGGCGCCAGCAGCTTCAGCGCCACCGTCCGGTCCAGGTTCAGGTCCCGCGCCCGGTAGACGACCGCCATCCCGCCGCGCCCGATCTCGCTCTCCACCTGGTAACCGGCGATCCGCTTCCCCCGCAGGTCGCCGGGGCCGCCGCCCGCTGACTCGTACGGCCCGGAAGCCCCGGTGGCCCCGTCGGACGTCACGGCTGCCCCTCCCCGGCCGGCGCCTGCGCCACCGCGTACGTCGTCAGGCGGATCCCGTCGCCGAACAGCCAGCCCCCGGAGGCCTCGTCGTACAGCCAGACCGCCTCCCCGTCGAGCACCATCCCGGCCCGCACCCCCCGCGTCGCGCTCCGGAAGCCCTCCGCGTCCAGCTGCCCGGAGCCGAGGGCCTCGGCGGCCCTCCGGTAGCGGTCCAGGGCCTCCGCCGTGCGGGAGAGCAGCGGTCGCGGGTCCTCGGTGCGCGCGAGCGGCCGTCCGCCGGTGGGCGGCGGCTGCGGTACGGCGACCAGGAGCCGGCCGTCCACCCAGGCGGACCACCCGTTGGCGCACAGGATCTCGGCCCATTCCCCGCGCCGGGAGCGCAGTTGTACGGGCAGGAACGCGTCGAGCGGGGTGGTCGGGCGGGAGGTGTCGGGCTCCTCCCAGGCGGGCAGCCCCTCCTGGGGGACGACGTGCGTGGGCCGGAAGTCCGCGAACTCGCCGGGGTTCGTCATCTGGCCTACTTCCGCATGACCGCGGGCTCGTGCCGCCGCAGCAGCCGGGCGACCAGCACCCCGAACAGGACGGACAGGGCCACCAGCATTCCCATGTTCAGCAGCCACACCCCGCCCTGGTGGGCGAACAGCGGGTCGTCGGTGAGGGTCCCGGGCACGATCGCGCCGAGGTCGATGGTGCCCGCCATCGCCCCGAGCGCCCAGCGCGAGGGCACCAGCCAGGCCAGCTGCTCGATCACCGGGACCCCGTCGAGCTGGAGGAGCGCCCCGCAGAACACCACTTGCACGATGGCGAGGAGGACCAGCAGCGGCATGGTGACCTCCTCCTTCTTGACCAGGGCGGATACCAGCAGGCCCAGCATCATCGCGGTGAACGACAGCAGGGCGACGGCGAGGGTGATCTCGACGAGCGGCGGGAGGAACACCCCCTCGCCGTCCGGGGCGTTCAGCTGTACGCCGAGCAGCGCGACCAGGGTGAGGACGACCGCCTGGGCGACGGTGACGGCGCCGAGCACCACCACCTTCGACATCAGGTAGGCCGATCTCGACAGTCCGACCGCTCGTTCGCGCTGGTAGATGACGCGCTCCTTGACCAGCTCGCGCACCGCGTTGGCGGCGCCGGTCAGCACGCCTCCGACGCACAGGATGAGCAGGGCGTTGATCGCCGTCTCCTGGGTCAGGCCACTGCCGGCGAGGGCGCGCGCCATGGCGCCCATCACGAACGGCAGCGCGATCATGATGGCGAGGAAGGTGCGGTCGGCGCCGAGCGCGGCCGCGTACCGCCGGATCAGGGTGCCCAGCTGGGAGCCCCAGCTCTGGGCGGTGGGCGGCGGCGCCACGGCGGCCTGCCCGGCGGGCCGGCCGGGGGCACCGCCGCCGAGGCGGGGCTGGTGGGCGGTGATGTCCACGTACTTGCGGTGCGGCGGCGAGCTCCGGTACTCGGCGGCCCAGTCCCGGCCCCGGTCGTTCTCGAAGGCCTCGAAGGCCTCGGGCCACTGCGCGTAGCCGAAGAACCCGAGGGTCTCCTCGGGCGGCCCGTAGTACGCGACGCGCCCGCCCGGCGCGAGGACGAGCAGCCGGTCGCAGACGTCGAGGCTGAGGACGCTGTGGGTGACCACGATGACGGTGCGGCCGTCGTCGGCGAGGCCGCGCAGCATGTGCATCACCGAGCGGTCCATGCCGGGGTCGAGCCCGGAGGTGGGCTCGTCGAGGAAGAGCAGGGAGGGCTTGGTCAGCAGTTCCAGGGCGACGGAGACGCGTTTGCGCTGGCCGCCGGAGAGGCTGTGGATGGGCTGGCCGGCCCGCTGCTCCAGGCCGAGTTCTCCGATCACCTCGTCCACCCGGGCCCGGCGTTCCGCCTTGGCGGTGTCCTGCGGGAAGCGGAGTTCGGCGGCGTATCCGAGGGCGCGGCGGACGGTGAGCTGGGCGTGCAGGATGTCGTCCTGCGGGACCAGGCCGATGCGGCTGCGGAGTTCGGCGTAGTCGCGGTAGAGATCGCGGCCGTCGTAGAGGACGGTGCCCTGGTCGGCGGGGCGCAGCCCGGTCAGCGCGCCGAGGAGGGTGGACTTGCCGGCTCCGCTGGGGCCGACGACGGCGAGCAGGCATTTCGCGCCGACGGGGAAGGAGACGTGGTCGAGGAGGGTCTTGCGGTCCCGGCCGCGGCCCACGGCGACCGAGAGGTCCTGTACGTCGAGGGACACCTCGCCCGTGTCCACGTACTCCTGGAGCTGGTCGCCGGCGAGGCAGAAGGCCGAGTGGCCGATGCCGATGATGTCGCCCTCGGTGATGCGGGCGGCCCCTTCGACGGGGGCGCCGCCCAGGTAGGTGCCGTTGTGGCTGCCGAGGTCGGCGATCTCGTACGTGCCGTCGTCGAGGGCGCGCAGTTCGGCGTGTCGGCGGGAAACGGCGAGGTCGTCGATGACGAGGTCGTTGTCGAGGGCGCGGCCGATGCGGACGGTGGTGCGGGCGGCGGTCCGGTCGGGCAGCGGGCGGACGCCGCTGGGCTGGCGGAAGGTGTGGCTCAGGGCGGGCCGCGCGACCGATGAGGGCCGGTCGCGGGCGGGCGCGCGGGCCGGTTCGGGGCCGAGGAGCAGGACGCGGGGGGCGTCGCGCTCGCCGCCGCCGAAGCGGAGTTCGCTGCCGGCGCCGACGGCCCACTCGTGGACGCGGTGGCCGTCGGCCCAGGTGCCGTTGGTGCTGTCCTCGTCCTCGACGGTCCAGTGGTCGCCGTCGGGGCGCAGGAGCGCGTGGTGCCAGGAGACACGGGCGTCGTCGAGGCAGATCTCGCACAGGGGGTCCCGGCCGACGTGGTACGTCCGGCCCGGGCTCATCGGCGTGGAGCCCGTGTCGGTTCGCAGGACGAGCTCGGGCGCGGTCGGCACACCGGGGCGCTGGACCATGAGCAGATTTTCCCACGATCCGACCGGCGCGGCATAACCGCAGGTCAGAGGCCTCTTATGGGTAATGACAACGGTCCCCGTTGCAGCCTTTGCCCAACGCGTCGCAGTGCGCTTCACTTCACGCGTCGGAACCGATTCAACGGGGGATCCCATGACTGGGCACGACCACGCGCACGATCGTCACGAGGGCCAGGGTGGCCACGACGGCCACGGCCACGACGGCCACGACGGCCACGGGCACGGCCACGGCGGGCCCGGCGGCCACAGCCACGGCGTCGACCCGAACGCCGACCGCCGCTGGCTGGCGATCGCGCTCGGCCTGATCGGCACGTTCATGGCGGTCGAGGTGACCATCGGCGTCATGGCCCACTCCCTGGCCCTGATCTCGGACGCGGCGCACATGCTGACCGACGCCGTCTCGATCGTCCTCGCGCTGATCGCGATGCGGCTCGCGGCCCGCCCGGCGCGCGGCGGGTTCACGTACGGCCTCAAGCGCGCGGAGATACTCTCCGCCCAGGCCAACGGGCTCACCCTGCTGCTGCTCGCGGTCTGGCTCGCGTACGAGGCGGTGCGCCGGCTGCTCGATCCGCCGCCGGTGGCGGGTGGGCTGGTCCTGGTGACGGCGCTCGCGGGCATCGTCGTCAATGTCGCGGCGGCCTGGTGCATCTCCCGGGCGAACCGTTCCTCCCTGGCCGTCGAGGGCGCCTACCAGCACATCCTGAACGACCTGTTCGCCTTCATCGGGACCGCGGTGGCCGGTCTGATCGTGCTCACCACCGGCTTCGTGCAGGCCGACGCCATCGCCACGCTCGTGGTGGTGGTGCTGATGGTCAGGGCGGGCTACGGGCTGGTCCGCGAGTCCGGCCGGATCTTCCTGGAGGCCGCCCCGGCCCACATGGACCCCGACGCGGTCGGCGACCGGCTGGTGGGGCATCCGCCGGTCACCGAGGTGCACGACCTGCACATCTGGACCATCACCTCCGGGCAGGCGGCGCTGTCGGCGCACGTGCTGGTGGAGCCGGAGGGCGACTGCCACGCCGTGCGGCGCGACCTGGAGCGGCTGCTCGCCAAGGAGTACGGCGTCACCCACACCACGCTCCAGGTGGACCACGTCCAGGAAGAGCTGCTCTCGGTCGGCCGCGCGGGCGACCCCCCGGCGGACCCGCACTGCGCCGACGCCCACGGCCCGGTGCACCGCGAGGGCCCGCACGCCCACTGAGGCCGCCGGTGCCAGACTGACTGTGTGTACCAAGGGCGCCGGGTCCTGGTGACCGTCGCGGCGTGCTGCGCGCTCGCCGCCGGTGGCGGCCCGGCCCTGGCCGCGGCCGGCGGGGGCGCGGGAGCGGGCGCGGGGGGCGCGAGCGGTGGACCGACCCCCGATCCCACCGGTTCCGCCGGGCGCGTGGTGGACGTCGGTGAGGGCCGCGGCATCCGCCTGGAGTGCCGGGGCTCCGGCTCCCCGACGGTGGTCCTCGTGTCCGGTACGGGCGGAGCCGCCGACGAGTGGACCTCGCTCGCGGACCCCGCCCGTCCCACGATCGCGCCGAGGCCCGGCGCCGGGGCGGTGCTGCCGGCGGTCGCCTCCTTCACCCGGGTCTGCGCCTACGACCGCCCCGGCACCACCCGCTTCGACGGCGGGCCCGCCTCCTCGACCCCGGTCGCGCAGCCCACGACGGCGGCGGCCGGTGTCCGGGACCTGCGGGCGGCGCTCGCGGCGGGCGGCGAGCGGCCCCCGTACGTCCTGGTCGGCGCCTCCTGGGGCGCGATGATCGCCGAGCTGTTCGCCCGTACGGACTTCTCCCGGGTGGCCGGTCTGGTCACGGTCGACGGCGCCTCCCCCTACCTGCGGGACACCCTCACCGCGGCCCAGTGGTCGGACTGGATGAAGAAGATCGCGGCGACGGACACCGGGAAGGGCGCGGAAGTGCCCGACTACGAGACCTCCGTAGCGGAGATCCGGCGCGCGCCCGCGCTGCCGCGCCCGCTGCCCGCCGTCGTCCTCACCTCCGACCGGCCGTGGGACCTGGGGGTCGGGAACAGCGGATCGACCTGGCCGGCGTGGCTGGCCGCGCAGGACCGGCTGGCCCGTGAACTGCGCGCCCGGCACGTCACGGAGACCGGCAGCGGGCACGGCATCGCGGTCGAGCGGCCCCGGCTGGTCGTGGACGCCGTGCGCGAGGTCGTCGAACGGGCGCGCGACGGTGGCTGACCGGCGCCGGGGCGGGGCAAGGATGGATCCATGACGAAGAAGGTGAAGAAGCGGAGTGCCGGGCTGCTCCTGTTCCGCGGGGCGGGCGACGGGAACGGGGCCGACCAGGGCGTCGAGGTGCTGCTCGGTCACATGGGCGGCCCGCTGTGGGAGCGCCGCGACGAGGGCGGGTGGGCGATCCCCAAGGGCGAGTACGGCCCGGAGGAGGCCCCGATGGCCGCGGCCCGCCGGGAGTTCACCGAGGAGATCGGGCTGCCGCCGCCGGAGGGCCCGTACCTTCCGCTCGGCGACGTCCTTCTTTCGAGTGGAAAGCTGGTGACGATCTGGGCGGTACGGGCGGATCTGGACCCTGCGTTGATGGTGCCCGGGACCTTCACGATGGAGTGGCCGCCGGGCTCGGGCCGGGTCGGGGAGTTCCCGGAACTGGACCGGGTGGCCTGGTTCACTCCAGAGGTGGCCGGAACCAAGCTGGCGAAGGGTCAAATCCCGTTTCTGGAGCGGCTGTTGGGGCTGCTGGAGGGTTGACCGCACCTTGACTTGCCAGCCGGCCGCATCTGCATTGACATTACACATATGACGAGCGTCGTGCTGTTGGGAACCCTGGACACCAAGGGTGTGGAATACGGCTGGTTACGCGAGCGGCTGCTGCGTGCCGGCGTCGAGGTGGTCCTGGTCGACACGGGGATCATGGACGAGCCCCGGGTACCCGCGGACATACCGCGCGAAGCGGTCGCCCGGGCCGCCGGAGCGGAACTGTCGGAGCTGCGGGCGGCCGCCGACCGGGGCGCGGCCGTCACCACGATGGCGCGGGGGGCCGAGGCGACCCTGATGCGACTGCACGCCGAGGGCCGACTGGACGGGGTCCTCGCCATAGGCGGCAGCGGCGGAACCTCCATCGCCAGCCGGGCGATGCGCGCACTCCCGCTGGGCGTTCCGAAGCTGATGGTCTCGTCCATGGCGTCCGGGAACGTGGCCCCGTACGTCGGATCCTCGGACATCACGATGATGTACAGCGTGGTGGACATCGCGGGCATCAACAGCGTGTCGGCGCCGGTCCTGACGAACGCGGTGGCGGCGATCGCGGGGATGGCGAAGGCCTTCGCCCGCTCCTCGTCGGCGCACGGCCCGGCCCGGCTGGGCGCGGGCGGCCGGCCGCTGATCGCCGCGAGCATGGCGGGGGTGACCACGGTCGGCGTGGACGCCGCCCGCGAGCGGCTGACCGAACTCGGCTACGAGGTGCTGGTGTTCCACGTCAGCGGCACGGGCGGCCGGACCCTGGAGACCCTGGCCGGTCAGGGGATCTTCGCGGGGGTCCTGGACCTCACCCTCAGCGAGCTCGCCGACGATCTGTGCGGGGGCGTCCTCAGCGCCGGTCCCGACCGGCTCAGCGCGGCCGGACGGGCCGGGATACCGCAGGTGGTGAGCCTGGGGGCGCTGGACATGGTGAAGTTCGGCCCGCTGGAGACCCTGCCCGAACACGCCCGCTACCGGCGGGTCCGCGTCCACAACCCCTCGATCACGGTCATCCGTACGACCGAGTCCGAATGCGCCGAACTCGGCCGCCGGGTCGCCGCCAAACTCCGGGCGGCGACCGGGCCGACGGCGGTCTGCCTCCCGCTGCGCGGACTGTCCACGCTCGGCGCGCCGGGCGGCCCGTATCACGACCGGCGCGCGGACCAGGCCCTGTTCTCGGCGCTCCGCGAAGGCCTGCGGGGCAGCGCCGCCCGGCTCTACGACTACGACACCCACATCAACGACCCCGCCTTCGGGCGGGCGGCGGCGGACCGGCTGCACGACATGATCGGGGCGCTGCGCGCCGCCGCCTGATCACGGTCCCACCACGGCCCGGCCACGGTTCGGGACACCCGGCGTGGTCGGGAACCGGCCGTGGCGTATTCCGTGTCCCAGGGGGTGGCCGGTCGGATCGGGACCGGTACCTTGGGCGCGGCGTCGCCACGGCGGGGGGCAGATCGATGAGCAGCACCTGGGCGGTGCCCGGATACACCGAGGTCCGGGATCTCGGTTCGGGCGGGAGCGGTCGCGTCGTGCTCGCCGTCCACGACGGCACGGGCACGGCGGTCGCGGTCAAGTACCTCAGCGACCGGCTCCGGGAGGACCCGGCGTTCGTCCGGGAGTTCCGGGCGGAGGCCCGGCTGCTGGGCGGGCTCCGGTCGCCGTACGTGGTGGGGCTCTACGAGTACGTGGAGTCGCCGTCCGGCGCCGCCATCGTGATGGAGCTGGTGGACGGCATCTCGCTGCGCGCGCTGCTGAAGCGGTCCGGGCGGGCCGACGCCGAGGCCGCGCTGGTGGTGCTGAAGGGCTCCCTGCTGGGGCTGGCGGCGGCGCACCGGGCGGGTGTGGTGCACCGGGACTACAAGCCGGAGAACGTACTGGTCGCGGCGGACGGCTCGTCGAAGCTGGTGGACTTCGGGATCGCGGCGGGCCGCGGCACCACCCCGGGGGTGGCGGGCACGCCCGCCTACATGGCTCCCGAGCAGTGGCAGGGGCAGCCGGCCTCGCCCGCCGCGGACGTGTACGCGGCGACGGCCACGTTCTTCGAGTGCCTGACGGGGCGCAAGCCGTTCGACGGGGAGAACTTCGCGGAGCTCGCGGTCCAGCACATCGAGGCCCCGGTGCCGGAGACGGAGGCGCCGGAGCCGGTGCGTCCGCTGATCCGGCGCGGGCTGGCCAAGCGGCCGGAGCAGCGGCCGGAGAACGCCGAGGCGTTCGTGGCGGAGCTGGAGGGCGTGGCCCTGGCGGCGTACGGGCCGCAGTGGGAGGAGCGCGGACAGCGCAAGCTGGCGGCGCTGGCCGCGTTGCTGCCGCTGCTGTTCCCCTCGGCGGGCGGCTCGGCCTCGGGGACGACGGCGGTGGCCACGACGGTGCTGAAACCGCCGCCGCCGAGCTGGGCGCCGGGGCGGCGCGGGCTGGCCGCCGCCGGGGTGGCGCTGGTGGTGGGGGCCGTCCTGGTGTTCACGTACGACGCGGCCGGCGGTGAGCCGGGGGGCGCGGCGGCGCTGAGCGCCTTCGCGACGACGAGCCCGTCCGCCGGGAGCGGCGGCCCGGGCTCCGGCGCCGGGGCGGGCCCGGGCGCGAGCGGGAGCCCGTCCGGGACGCCGGGCGCGAGCCCGAGTACGGGCGCGAGCCCGAGCGCGAGCCCCTCCGCGTCCACTTCGGCGTCCGGGACTCCGACGGCGAGCCCGTCGCCGACGCCCACGGTGACACCCACCGCGACGGTGACCAAGCCGACCCCGACACCGACACCGACTCCGACGCCGACTCCGACGCCGACCCCCACCCCGACGACGGTGGTGGGCGGCGTGAAGGTCTCCCTGCTGACCAGCCCCAGCGCCGGGCAGGCGACGGTGTCGCTCGACGTCAAGGGCGGCCCGGCGACGGTGCTGCTCGAATGGTTCCTCGGCGACAGCCCGAACGACCTGCGCTACGCCGACGGTTCGGACTCCGCGCAGGTCCGGTCCGGCTCCTCCACGCTGGGGCCCGTCAGGCACGGCGTGACGCGCCGCGGCGGCTGCTACCTGAGCGTGCGCGTCACCACCAAGCCGGCCGCGAAGGCGCCCGCGATCGCCTCGCGGCTCATCCCCCGGTGCGAGACGCCGGAGGTTCCGCGATGACCGATTCCCGCGCCCCGGAGGACGACGACTACAGCGCCACCGTGCTCGGCAGCCACTGGATCAGCGGCCCGCCGGAGCAGCCCGCGCAGACGAAACGGTTCGACACGCCCCAGGACGCGTCCGGGGCGGTGCCCGACCGGGTCGAGGGGTCGCTGCTGCGGTTCGGGCCCGGGGTGACGGCGCGGCCGCCGGGCACGCCGTTCCCGGTGGCCGTCGCGCCCGCCCCGCGCCGGCGGCGGGGTGCGGCGCTGCGCCGGTACGCCCTGGCGGCCGTGGTGCTGGCGGCGGTCCTCGCGTACCTGGGCTGGCAGCGCCTCGGCCCGGCGCTGGCGGTCACCGCGGTGTCGGTGAGCACCGATCCGAAGGGTCCCGCCTGCGATTCCGCGGCCGACGTGGTGGCCCTCGTACGGACGAACGGGCGCCCGGGGACCCTCCGGTACCGGTGGGTGCGCAGTGACGGCACGCGCTCGGATCCGCTCACGGAGCGGGTGCCGAGCGGGCGGAAGGAGGCCACGCTGCACCTGCTGTGGACCTTCCAGGGCAAGGGCACCTATCCCGCCGAGGCCGAGCTCGAACTGATCTCGCCCGTGCACCGCACGGCGGCGGTGGGGTTCACGTACGGCTGCCGCGCCTAGACTCCCGCCGCCGTCCGTGGCCGACGGTCAGGAGCGGGCGTGCGCCGTGATGTCCGCCTCGAACTCCCCCGTCATCGCCGGGGTCACCGTCGGCCGGCACTGCGCCACCGCCGCCAGGTAGTCCGCGGTGTTCGCGCCCGGCGGTGCGGCCGCCGCGCCCCGGGCGCCGACCGCCTCCAGGTCCCGTTCGAACGACACCTGCGCCGCGATCCGCGCCGCGTGCTCGATGTCGGCCGGGGTGAACAGCTCGCTCGCCGCCACCAGCGCCGCCACGTCGACATCGGCGCGCCCGGCCGTGTAGCGGCCCCAGATCGCGGCGCGGGCCCCGGCGTCCGGGGTGCCGATCGGGATCAGGTAGTCGAAGCGCCCGGGCCGCAGGAAGGCCGGGTCCAGCGAGCGGATGGAGTTGGTGGCGCAGACCAGCAGCCGCTCGCCGCCCTCCCGGAAGCCGGGTATCAGCTTGAGCAGCTCGTTGGTGACGCCGTGGATCCCGCCGGGCTGCGCGGGCTCGGTGCGTACGGGCGCGATCTCCTCGACCTCGTCGATGAAGACGAGCACCCGCTCCAGCTCGGCGATCCGGGCGAACGCGGTGCGCAGCGCGGCGGCCAGGTTGCCCTCGTCGGCGAGCCGGGACGGCAGCAGTTCCACGAAGGGCCAGCCCAGCCGGGAGGCGATGGCGCGGGCGAAGGTGGTCTTCCCGGTGCCGGGCGGTCCGAAGAGGGTGATGGCGCGCGGCGGCCGCACACCGTGCGCGGCGGCCCGTTCGGGCTCGGCGAGCGGCAGCACCACGCGCCGCTCGATGAGGTCCTTCTCGGTCTCCATGCCGGCGACCTTGGTCCAGAGGTCGTTCGCGAGGAAACGTCCGCCGAGGTCGTCGAGGAGTCCGGCGGCCGGCCCGTGGAGGGGTTCGGTCTTCTCGAAGTAGGCGACGGCGGGCTGCCGGGTGTACCCGGCGTTGAGGAGGCCCTCGCCGAGCAGGTCCTCCTCGGGCAGCACGTACGCGATCCGCCCGACGCGGGCGGCGATCAGCCGTCGCTCCAGCTCGACGAGCAGGGCGCTGGCGAGGCCGCGGCCGCGCCAGCCGGCGGCGATCGCGATGCGCATCACCCAGGCCCGTTCGCCGGTGACGCAGGCGAGCGCGGCGCCGATCGGGACGCCCTGGTGGACGGCGACCACACAGGGCTGCCGACCGGTCAGCGCGCTGATGCACTCGGCCAGCGAGAACACGGATTCCTGGCCGAGTTCGGCCGTGGTGTCTATCAGGTGGACCACCGCGGCGAGATCGCTCTCGCGGTAGTCGTGGATGAGCCAGTTCACCGGGTACCGCCCCTCGTTCGTGCTCCTGCGGCGAGGCTAGGGCGGGCGGGCCGGGCGCTCACGCGCCGCGGCGCACAACACCTGTGCGATCAACCTTCCGCGGCGTCCATAGACCGCTCCCGGGCAGGGTCCACGAAACGCCACTAGACTTTCGATTTCGTAAGACTTCCGGCTTTTTCAGACCTTTCCAGTCAGCGGCGAAACGGTTCCCAGGATTCACAGCGGATTCATATGGAATATCGTGCTCCGGACACAGATTCGGGGGGAAGGCTCGGGTGCATGATCCAGCACCTGCTCCCCCGTGCCTGTGACTTCGCCCGCGCCCGCTCGCGGCGGGCGCTGCGGATCCTGCCCGCGCTCGTGGCGGTGTCCACGCTGCTCAGCGTGCCCGACGCGGCCGCGGCGTCGGGCTTCGGCGTGACCTCGCGGGCCGTGCCCGACGCGGTCGCCGCCCGGGTGGGCCCGCTGTTCGAGGGGAGTCTCGACGACGGTCACTTCTGCACCGCCTCCGTGGTGCGCAGCGACTACGGCGATGTGATCGCGACGGCCGCGCACTGCCTGGACGGCCTCGACGGCGAGGACGCGGTCTTCGCCCCGGGCTACCGGGACGGCGTGGCCCCGTACGGGCTGTGGCGACTCACCGGCAGCTACATCGCCCCGGAGTGGACCGACTCCGAGGACCCGGACGACGACATCGCCTTCGCCACGGTCGCCCCGCTGGGCGGCGCCGAGGGCCAGAACGTCCAGGACGTGGTGGGCGGCTTCCGCGTCGCCGTCGCCCGCCCGGACCGCCCCACCGTCACGGTGCTCGGCTACCCGAGCAACCGGGAGGCCCCGCTGCGCTGCGCCAACGTCACGACCCTGCTGTCCGGCACGCAGCGCCGGATCGACTGCCCGGACCTCAGCGGCGGCACCAGCGGCAGCCCGTGGCTGGTGGACGGCGCGCTGGCCGGGGTGCTCGGCGGCTACGAGGCGGGCGGCACGGACCCGGACGTCTCGTACAGCGCGGTGCTGGGCGAGCAGGCCCTGAAGCTCTACCGCGAGGCAGCCGTCTCCACGGAGTGACCCCCGCCGGGCCTGCCGGGGCCCTACTCCGCGCTCTCGGCCGGCGCCTCGAACCAGGTCGGTTCGTCGCGCAGGGCCCGGTGGATGCGGTCCAGGGCGAACGGTTCCAGCGCCGGCAGGGCGTCCGGCTCGAACCAGCCCACCTCCAGCGACTCGTGGTCGTTGACCCGGGCCTCGCCGCCCGTGGCCCGGCAGCGGAAGGTGATGTCCTGGAACTGGCAGAGGTCCCCGTTGGCATAGGTGACCGGCTGGAGCATCTGTACGAGGACCACCCGCTCGGGGACGCAGCGCACCGCCGTCTCCTCGTACACCTCGCGCACCGCGGTCTGCGCGGGCTGCTCCCCCGGCTCGGCGATGCCGCCGACCACCGACCAGCGCCCGGTGTCGGAGCGCCGCCCGAGCAGCACCCGGCCCCGGTCGTCGAAGACGACGGCGGTGACGCCGGGCAGCAGGAGCAGCCGGTGCCCGGCGGAGGCCCGGATCGCGCGGATGTACTCGGGTGTGCTCATGCCCCGAACCCTACGAGGCCTCCGGCGTCCCCGCGCCGGCCGCCCGCCGGGCCCGGATCCGCCGGGTCAGGACCCAGCCGAAGCCACCGGCGGCGACCGCGAGCAGGACGTACTCGGGCAGCGGTCCGAAGCGGGTGGCCGGGGTCTCGGTGGAGCGCAGCGGGATCTCGGCGACCAGGGCGTCCGCGGTGAACATCCGCGTCTGCTGGACGATCGTGCCGTCCGGGCGGATGACGGCGCTGACCCCGCTGGTGACGGGGACGAGGACGGACCGGCTGTGCTCGACGGCCCGGATCCGGTCCATGGCGAGCTGCTGGTAGGTCATCTGGGACCGGCCGAAGGTGGCGTTGTTGCTGGGGACGGCGATGACCTGGGCGCCCGCCCGGACGGTGGAGCGGACGGCGTCGTCGAAGGCGGCCTCGTAGCAGGTGACCATGCCGACGCCGCTGCCGGCCATGTCGAAGACGCCGGGCTCCTTGCCGGGGCCGAAGTCGCGGCGCACCCGGTCCACGTCGGCGCTGAAGATCCGGACGAAGGAGCGCATCGGCATGCGCTCCCCGAAGGGCTGGATCTTGCGCTTGTCGTAGGTGTCCGTGGGGCCCTTGACCGGGTCCCACAGGATCATCGTGTTGCGCAGCGGGCCGCTCTCCGGGACGAGGACGGAGCCGATCGCGACGGGCACGCCGATCGCCTTGACCGCCTTGTCGATGACGTCGTAGGCGTCGGGCTGGGTGAACGGGTCGATGTCGGAGGAGTTCTCCGGCCAGACCACGAAGTCGGGCTTGGGGACGCGGCCGGCCTTCACGTCCTCGGCGAGCTGGACCGTGCGCTTGGCGTGGTTGTCGAGCACCGCGCGGCGCTGGGCGTTGAAGTCGAATCCGGCGCGCGGGACGTTGCCCTGGATGACGGCGGCCACAGCGGTGCCGTCCTCGGCTGCGTCCGACACCAGCGGCCGGGCGGCGAGGGCCGCGCCGATGGGGGCCGCGACGGTGAGGGCGGCGAGGGCGGCGGCCGTCCGGCGGGGGTGGGCGCGGGCGACGCGCAAGGCCTCGTACAGCCCGAAGCCGCACAGGGCGACGGCGAAGGAAAGCAGCGGGGTGCCGCCGAGGGCGGCGAGCGGCAGGAAGAGGCCGTCGGCCTGGCCGAAGGCGAGCTTGCCCCAGGGGAAGCCGCCGAAGGGCGCGCGGGCGCGCAGGGCCTCGCCCGCGACCCAGACGGCGGCGGCCCACAGCGGCCAGGCGGGGAGCCGGCTGACGAGGGCGATGCCGAGGCCGGTGAGGCCGATCAGGAGCGCTTCGAGGGTGGCGAGGGCCAGCCACGGGACGGGGCCGACGCCCTCGCTGGTCCAGACGAGCAGCGGCAGCAGGTAGCCGAGGCCGAAGAGGAAGCCGAGCCCGAATCCGGCGCGGGCGCGGCGGCCGTGGAGGCAGCCGGCGAGCAGGGCGAGGGCGAAGGGGGCCAGCCACCACAGCGGGCGGGGCGGGAAGCTGGCGTACAGCAGCGCGCCGGCGAGAACGGCGAGGACGGGCCGCGCGAACCGGGCGGCGCCGCGGCGCAGGGGGCTCGCGGGGGCTCCGTCGGCTCCGGCCTCGGCCGGGGTTCCGGCGGCCGGGGTTCCGGACCCGGCCCCGGCGCTGGTCACGGCCCCGGTCCCGGGCGCGTTGCCGGGCGCCTGGCCGGTGCCGGTCGCGGCGGTCCCTTCGCTGGTCACGGCCCCGTTCGCGGCTTCGGTACTGGCTGCCGCGGAGGGCTGCGGGGGCTCGTTCCCGGCCGCGCGGGTGACACTGCTGCTCATCTGGCGGAGTGTACGTCCCCGCGCGCCGGAGACCGGTAAACGCCTCAGCGGGCGAGGGCGCGCAGATGGGTACGGATGACGCGGACCCCGTTCTCCGCGTCGTCGACGGTGACCGTGAACAGCTTTCCGTCGCCGAGCCGCAGCTCCAGCCCCTCGCCGCGTCGGACGATGACGGCTGTGCCCTTCTCGGGGCGCCAGCGGTAGCCCCAGCCGCCCCACTGCTGGGGGGTGATCCGGGGCAGGAACTCGGCGGAGGTCACCTCGGTCAGCGAGATCCGGCGGCGCGGCAGCCCCATGTGGCCGCAGCGCACCACCATGGCCTCCGCGTCGACGGTGACGGCCACGTGGACGAAGGCGAGGGTCCCGTAGAGGATCAGCAGTCCCGCGGCGAGGCAGCCGATCACGGACATCAGCAGCGGGACGACGCCCGAGGTCCACGGGGCGTCGACGGCCAGCTCGATGCCGAGCGCCAGACAGGCGGCGCCGGCTGCGGCGAGCAGCCACTGCGCGCGGTTGGAGGCCCGGCCCGTCCACAGCGGACCCGGGGGGTGCACCGTCATGTGTAGCAGCGTACCCACGTTCCCCAGGGGCGCCACCGCCTCTGCGCCAGTCGGATCAGCGCGTGTTCCGGGCCGGGTCCGCCACCCTTGACCTCAAGGAAGCTTGAGGTCCTACGGTCGCGGACATGACCACTCACGAGGCAGTGCATATGACCTTCCCCGAGCGCTACCGCACCTCCGTGGTGCCGCACATCATGGTGTCCGACGCGGCCGCCGCGATCTCCTTCTACACCGAGGCCTTCGGCGCGGTCGAGGAATTCCGGCTCAGCCACCCGGCGGGCGGCGTCATGCACGCCGAGATCCGGATCGGCGGGGCCGTCATGATGCTCGGCGACGTCTCCGAGGGACCGTTCACCGCGCCCCCGTCGCTGGGCGGGACCTCGGTGGCCCTGCACGTGTTCGTCCCCGACGTGGACGCGCTCACCCGCACCGCCGCGGCCGCGGGCGCCGAGGTGGTGCGCGAGCCGGAGGACCAGTTCCACGGCGACCGCAACGTCATCCTCCGCGACCCGTTCGGGCACCTGTGGGTGTTCCTGACCCACCTGGAGGACGTCTCCGCCGAGGAACTGGCGCGCCGGCTCGCCGAGGCGTAGCCCGCGCCCACCGGGGCACACTGACCAGGGCGGACCGGACGGCCCCGGCGAAGCGGCGAACGGCGACTCCGTACGGTGGGTACCGGCCGCCGTACGCCCGCAACCGCCCCCGGAGGCACCGTGATTCCCCGACTCGACCGCGCCGTGGGCGCCGTACTGGGCTCGGCCGTCGGTGACGCGCTGGGCGCGCCCTACGAGTTCGGTCCGGCCGGGGAGTTGACGGCGCGCGGCGCCGAGATGCGCGGGGGCGGCGGCTGGGATCCGGGCGAGGCCACGGACGATACGCAGATGGCGGTGCTGCTCGGCGAGTCCCTGCTGGAGTGCGGCGACCTCGAACTCCCGGACGTCTTCGAGCGGTTCCGGCGCTGGGCGGCCGGTGCGCCCAAGGACATCGGGCTCCAGACCGAGGACGTGCTGACCAGCGGGCAGCCCTGGGACCTCGCGGCCGCACTGCACTTCCAGGTCAACGCCCGGGCGGCGGGCAACGGTTCGCTGATGCGGGCCTCCACCTCGGCGGTGTACTTCGCCGCCGCCGGGCGCGAGGAGTCGATGGACGCCGCCCGGCGGATCGCGGCGCTGACCCACGGCGACCGGGCCGCCTGGGAAGGGACCGCGATCCTGCACGAGCTGGTACGGGTCTGCCTGGACGGAGCCGATCCGCTGGCCGCCCTCCCCGCGACGCTCGCCGAGGTCCACCCGGACCACCGCGAGCGGTACGGCCACGTGCTCGGCCCCGACTGGCACCCGGGCCTGGCCACCGAGTTCAACGGGGCGGTGTGGCCCTGCCTCGGCTCGGCGGTGTGGGCGCTGCGTACCACCTCCGGGTTCGCGGAGGCGGTCCGGGCCGCCGTGGACCTGGGCGGGGACACCGACACGGTGGCGGCGGTCACCGGCACCCTGGCCGGCGCCCTGTACGGCCAGGACGCGGTCCCGGCGCGGTGGACGGACCCGCTGCACGTACCGCTGCCGGGGTTCGGGGACCGCGTGCTGGACGCGGCGGCGCTGCGGGACCTGGCTCGGCGCCTGGCGACCGCCGGCGTGCCGGCCGCGGGCTGACGAGCGGGCTCCGGCCGCGGGCCGTTTCGTCCCGTCAGCGCGTACGGATCACGCGACGGGCGTGTTCTCCCCGACGAGCATCCGGCCCTCGGCGTATCCGAGGGCGGTGGCGGGGAGCTGCGAGGGGCGCCCGCTGAGCAGCACGGTCAGGCCGCCGGTCCGCGGCAGGCCGGGCTCCGGCCGGGCGCCGATGCGGCGCAGCGCCTGGACGGCGACGGGTTCGGCGGAACCGTGGAAGACCGGCTCGGCGCCGCCGGTCCGCTCGGCCAGGGCGGCCCGGATGACCTCGTCGACCAGCTCGTAGTGCGTGCAGCCGAGCACCACGTCCGTGACGTCCGGCGGGGTCAGCGCTGCGGCCGCGGCGACGGCCCGTACGACCTCTTCCTCGTTCCCGTGCTCGACGGCGTCCGCGAGACCGGGGCACGGCACCTCGGTCACCCGGACCCCGGCGGCGAAGTCCCGGATCAGCCCGCGCTGGTAGGGGCTGCCGGTGGTGGCGGGGGTGGCCCAGATGGCCACCCGGCCGCCGGCGGCCGCGGCGGGCTTGATCGCCGGCACGGTCCCGATGACGGGGATCGCGGGCTCCAGCTCGGCGCGCAGGTTCGGCAGGCTGTGCACGGAAGCGGTGTTGCAGGCCACGATCAGCGCGTCGGGGCGGTGCGCGGCGGCGGCCCGGGCGACGGCGACGGCCCGCTCGGTGAGGTCGGCGGGGGTACGGGGCCCCCACGGCATGCCGTCGGGGTCGGAGGAGATGACCAGATCGGCGTCCGGCCGCAGCCGCCGCATTGCGGCGGCCGCCGCGAGGAGGCCGATCCCGGAGTCCATGAGCGCGATCTTCACCTGGTCACCTTAATCGACCGCACCCGAATCCCCGCCTTTCCGCGCCCCCGGGCACCCCGTCCGCGAGGCACGGCGGGGATTCGCCGCAGGGACACCCCCGAGGAGCGAGACACGCGCCCCGCGCTTCGGCACACTGCCGCAATGGGCCTCCTCACCGCCGCCGCCTACGCCTCCCTCGCCGCCTGGCTCTGGCTCACCCTCGCCCAGGGCATGTTCTGGCGCACCGACGTCCGTCTCCCCCCTCGCACCGCCCCCGCCCGCTGGCCCTCCGTCGCCATCGTCGTCCCGGCCAGGGACGAGGCCGGGGTGCTGGCCCGCAGCCTGCCGTCGCTCCTCGTCCAGGACTATCCCGGCGCCGCCGAGGTCATCCTGGTCGACGACGGCAGTACGGACGGCACCGCCGGCCTCGCCCTGCGCCTCGCCGCCGCGCACCCCGGCCTCCCCCTCACCGTCGTGTCCCCCGGCGACCCCGGACCCGGCTGGACCGGCAAGCTGTGGGCCCTGCGGCACGGCATCGCCCACGCCCGGGACACCGGCGCCGCGGGGACCGCCGCCGGGACCGGCCCCGAGTTCCTCCTCCTCACCGACGCCGACATCGCCCACGAACCCGACAGCCTCCGCGAGCTCGTCGCCGCCGCGACGTCCGCCGGCCTCGACCTCGTCTCGCAGATGGCCCGGCTGCGCGTCGTGACGTTCTGGGAGCGCCTCGTCGTCCCCGCCTTCGTCTACTTCTTCGCCCAGCTCTACCCCTTCCGCCGGATCAACCGCCCCACTGGCCGCACCGCCGCGGCCGCGGGCGGCTGCGTCCTGCTGCGCACCGAGGCCGCCGTCCGGGCCGGCGTCCCCGACTCCATCCGGCAGGCCGTCATCGACGACGTCTCCCTCGCCCGCGCGGTCCGCCGCTCCGGCGGGCGGATCTGGCTGGGGCTCGCGGAGCGGGTGGACAGCGTGCGCCCGTACCCCGCCCTGGGGGACCTGTGGCGGATGGTCTCGCGCAGCGCCTACGCGCAGCTGCGGCACCACCCGCTGCTGCTGGCCGCGACGGTGGCCGGCCTGGTCCTGGTCTACCTCGTCCCGCCGGCCGCCCTGCTCGCCGGGCTGGCGACCGGCCGGCCGGCGGCCGCCTGGGCCGGGGGCCTGGCGTGGCTGCTGATGTCCGGGACGTATCTGCCGATGCTGCGCTACTACCGCCAGCCCGCCGCGCTCGCGCCGCTGCTGCCGTTCACCGCGCTGCTCTACCTGCTGATGACCCTCGACTCCGCTTCGCTCCACTACCGCGGACGTGGGGCCGCCTGGAAGGGGCGCACCTATGCCCGGCCCAGCGATGCCTGAAACCGTGTCACAGCCCCTGAAACACCGTCATTCGGGGCCGCCGGATCGTGACGTTCCGTCAACAGCAAGTCGGTGCAACACACAACCGGTGAGCACGAGAAGTATCAAGACGGGACGCACGTGACGAATCGTGCACGTGAACGTGAAGTGAAAGCTGAGGCCCTGACCTGCGAATATGCAGGTCAGGGCGGTGTTGACGAACCCTCGCTATGGACCCCGTGAAGTCGTGGGCTTAACTTAGGTCCCATGACCTCCCCCCGCTCCACTTATGGCGGCGGTTACTACTCCGCGCCCTCCTTCACGGACACCCCCATCTACGACTCCCTCGTCGCCGAACGCGGCACGCCGCAGATCGCCCCGATCCGCGTCCCCGCCGCCTACGACTCCCCGAGCGCCGGATATTCGAGCGGTGGTTATCTGCCGGCCCTCGCCTCCGCCCTGCCGGCCCTGCCCCCGGCAGCGCCCCAGCAGCAGGCTCCCGCCTACGGCTACCCCCAGTACCAGCAGCAGGCCGCGCCGCAGCCGATGCCGCTGCAGAGCGCGCCGGCCCCGTACATCCCGCAGCAGCAGCCGGTGGCGGCCCGCGCGGGCTACGCCCAGCAGCCGCAGCAGCCCCGGCCGGTCGCGACCGGCACCGGGTACGAGGCCATGCGCCCGGCCGCGGCGGCCCCGCGCCCGATGCAGCAGGCACCGGTCCAGGGCTCGTACGAGGATCCGTACGGCCGCCCGTACCAGGGGCGCGGCTACTGACGGGCGGGGCAATACTCCCTCGGCCCGCACGGCGGTCGCCTGGCAAGATGCCCTCATGGCGAACTTGTATGTCCAGGCCCTCCACGTCCACCCCGTCAAGTCGGTAGCGGGGACTGCTCCCGACGAGGTGGCCGTGGAGCCCTGGGGGCTGTCCGGGGACCGCCGCTGGGCGGTGGTCGACAGCGAGGGTGCGGTGATCACCCAACGCCAGCAGGCGCGGCTGGCCTTGGCCTCGGCCCGTCCGCTGGAGGGCGGCCGGGTCGCGCTGTCCGGTCCGGGGATGGCGGAGCTGGTCGTGGAGGTGCCGGAGCCCGGGCCGCTGGAGCCCGTGATGCTGTTCGGCAAGAAGGTCGAGACCGTCGTGGCGGCGACCACCGCCGCCGACTGGTTCTCCGCGTTCCTCGGGCTACCGGCGCGGCTGGTGCACATGGACGAACCCGCCGTCCGCCGGCCCGTGGACCCGGACTACGCCCTGCCCGGCGAGACCGTGAGCCTGGCCGACGGCTACCCGCTGCTCCTCACCACCCTCGCCTCGCTGGACGCGCTCAACGGCCTGATCGCCGAGGGGGACCATCCCGAGGAGGGCCCGCTTCCGATGAACCGTTTCCGCCCGAACGTGGTGGTCTCGGGCGCCGAGGCGTGGGCCGAGGACGACTGGCGGCGAATCGCGATCGGCGACGCCGTCTTCCGCGGCGTGCGCGAGTGCGGGCGGTGCATCGTCACCACCACCGACCAAACGACGGCGGAGCGCGGCAAGGAGCCGCTGAAGACGCTGGCGCGGCACCGGCGCATCGGGAAGTCCCTGGCCTTCGGGCGGATGCTGGTCCCGGTCCGGCTGGGCACCGTACGCGTGGGCGACGAGGTCCGCGTGCTGGAATAACACCTTCGAGGGGCTCCGCACGCCTTCCGGAACCAACGTGCCCGACCACGCCGTTGGAGCTTTCAGGACGTGTGGACACCCGCGTGGAATCTCACGCGAGCCGGTGCGGGGGAACGTGCACCGGATCGGGTGACACATGTCCCGCGCGTCCCGGAATGCGCGTCCGCCGGGCGTGCGGGAGGCTGGGACGCGCAGGCAGGCGGAGACTGGCGGAGTAGGGGGAGCCGGACCGTGCGAACAGCAATGGGTGTCTGGCGTTGGCGGCGCAATCCGCTGCGCCGGCCGACCGATCTCTTCGAGGCGTGGGTGGCGTTCGCCGCGCTGGTGTGCTTCCTGGTGGTGGCTCCGGCCATCGGCTGGGCAGCGGGCCTGCAGGTGGACGGGACCCTTCAGCGGGCCGCGCGCGAACAGCGGCAGGAGCGGTACCTCGTCCCGGCGGTGGTGGTCCGGCCGGGCCCGGCGCCGCTCGCCGAGGCGTCCGCCGAACCGGCGGCGCCGCGGCAGAACCCGCAGCGGACCCGGATCGTGGCCGCGTGGACCGCGCCCGACGGCAGCAGCCACCAGGGCACCGTGCCGGCCGCGGAGGAGCCGCCGCAGACGGGCGACCGGTTCCGGATATGGACCGATACGCGGGGCGAGGTGGTGGGGCGGCCGCTCGACCCGTCCTCCGCCTCGTTCCACGCGGGCACGGCCGGCCTGGCCGCCGCCCTCGCGGCGGCCGCACTGGCGGAGACGGTCCGTCGGATCGTCGTACGAAGGCTCATGCATCGGCGGTACATACGGCTGGACCGCGCCTGGGCCGCGACCGGGCCGGACTGGGGCCGGGCGGGTGCGGGCAGCTGACCTGGCAACTCCCGGGCCCGACGCGCGCTACGGTGGAGAGCCAGTTCGGTCGCTTCAGTCGCTTCGGCAGCTTTGAGCTGCTTCCGACGCTTCGGCAGCGCGAGTACGAGGGCGGGGGCACGACAGCACCATGGCTCAGGGCACGGTCCAGGTGACGCACGGCGGGGCTTCTCGGTGGCGGCGCCGCTCCGGTGAGTATCCGACTCTGGCGGCCGCGCTCGCCGTCGCGGGCGACGGGGACGTCCTGTCGATCGCCCCCGGCACCTACCGGGAGAACCTGGTGCTGGAGCACGCCGTCACCCTGCGCGGGCCCGAGGGCTCGGTGGGCTCGGTGCGGATCGCCCCGCTGGACGGGGTCGCGCTGACGCTGCGCGCCTCGGCCGTGGTCCAGGACCTGCACGTGGAGGGCCAGGACCGGGCGGCGCCCGCCGTGCTCGTGGAGGACGGCACCCCCGAGCTCACGGACCTGCGGGTGAGCACCCGGTCGGCGGCCGGCATCGAGGTCCGCGGCGGCGCCCGGCCCCTGGTGCGGCGGTGCACCGTCGAGAACCCGACGGGCGTCGGGATCTCCGTCCTGGACGGCGGCGGCGGGGTGTTCGAGGAGTGCGAGGTCGTGGCCGCCGGGCAGACCGGGGTCTCGGTGCGCGGCGGCGGCCATCCGCGGCTGGAGCGCTGCCGCATCCACCACGCGACCGGCGCGGGCATCGGCGTGACCGGCGAGGGCTCCGGCCTGGAGGCGCTGGGCTGCGAGGTGTACGAGATCAAGGGCGCCGGGGTGCAGATCGCCGCGCGCGCCGCCGCCCGGCTCACGGACTGCTCGGTGCACCGCACCTCCGCCGACGGGGTCACCCTCGACACGGACGCGGTGCTCACGCTCGCGGGGTGCGACATCCACGACATCCCGGAGAACGCGGTGGACCTGCGCTCCCGTTCGGTGCTCACGCTCAGCCGCACCACCGTCCGCCGGTTCGGCCGCAACGGGCTGTCCGTGTGGGACCCGGGCACCCGGGTGGATGCCGAGTCCTGCGAGATCCACGACAGCACGGGCGACTATCCGGCGGTGTGGATCAGCGACGGGGCCACCGCCTCGCTGGACTCCTGCCGGGTGCACGACGTGCCGGACGCGGTGTTCGTGCTCGACCGGGGCTCGCGGATCGACGTCGTGGACAGCGACCTGTCCCAGGTGCGGAACACGGCCGTCTCCGTGACCGACGGGGCCACCGCCCGGCTGGAGGACTGCCGGATCCGGGAGGCCGCGACCGGCGCGTGGTTCCGCGACCACGGCAGCGGCGGCACCCTCGCCGACTGCACCATCGACGCGGTGCAGACGGGCGTGATCGTCACCAAGGGCGCCGATCCGGTCCTGGAGCGGTGCACGGTCGGCTCCCCCGCCGAGGCCGGTTTCTACGTCTCGGCGCGCGGCCGGGGCACCTTCACCGCCTGCCGGGTGACGGGCAGCTCGGGCTTCGGTTTCCACGTCCTCGACGGCTGCCGCACCACGCTGACCGGCTGCCACACCGAGCGCTGCGCGCGCGGGGGTTACGAGTTCGCCGAGGACGGGCCCGTCGCCGAGCAGTGCACCAGCGACGAGTCCGGGCCGAGGATCACCGCCCAGTCGGCGCTTCCCGGCGGGCCCGCCGGGGAGCGCGCGGGCATCCGTACGGCCACGGCGGCGCCGGGCGGCGGCGGACCCGCGGCGGAGGTCCCCGCGCCGCGCCCCACCCTCCGCGCGGACCCCTCTGCGGCCGCCGCCGGGGCGGCAGCCGCCGCGCGGGACTCCGGGGCCGCCCTGGGGCAGCTGGACGGGCTCGTCGGGCTGGACAGCGTCAAGCGGGAGGTCCGCGCCCTCACGGACATGATCGAGGTGGGCCGGCGGCGGCAGCAGGCGGGCCTCAAGGCGGCCTCGGTGCGCCGGCACCTGGTCTTCACCGGCTCCCCCGGCACCGGCAAGACCACGGTGGCCCGGCTGTACGGGGAGATCCTCGCCTCCCTCGGGGTGCTGGAGCACGGCCACCTGGTCGAGGTGTCCCGGGTGGACCTGGTCGGCGAGCACATCGGCTCCACCGCGATCCGTACGCAGGAGGCCTTCGACCGGGCGCGCGGCGGGGTGCTGTTCATCGACGAGGCGTACGCGCTGGCCCCGGAGGACTCGGGCCGGGACTTCGGGCGCGAGGCGATCGACACCCTGGTGAAGCTGATGGAGGACCACCGGGACGCGGTGGTGGTGATCGTCGCCGGGTACACGGCGGAGATGGACCGGTTCCTGACCGTCAACCCGGGGGTGGCCTCGCGGTTCTCCCGGACCATCACCTTCGGCGACTACGGGCCGCAGGACCTGCTGCGGATCGTGGAGCAGCAGGCGGAGGAGCACGAGTACCGGCTGGGCGAGGGCACCTCCGCGGCGCTGCTGGCGTACTTCACGGAGCTGCCCAAGGGGCCGGCCTTCGGCAACGGCCGCACCGCGCGCCAGACCTTCGAGTCGATGGTCGAGCGGCACGCGGGGCGGGTGGCGCAGCTGTCGGAGCCGACCACGGACGAGCTCACCCTGCTGTTCCCGGCGGACCTTCCGGTGCCGGCGGCCGGGGTGCACTGACGCCGGGGCGCGGACGCTGCGCCGCGCGCTCCGCGGCGTGCTCCGCGGCGCCGGGTGGGCCCCCGCGCTGGTGCGGTACGTCGGCCCGCGCGGCGGCGGCGAGCCGTACGAGCAGCCGGTCGCGTTCGACGGCGAAGGCCGGGTCCGCCTGGTAGGCGGAGTGGCCCAGGATCGGCGCGGGCAGCGGGTGGCGGGCGCTGCGCCCGTAGGCGACGGGATCGGCGAGCGGCCCCCGGTCCACTTCCCCGGCGCCGCCGGAAGCGGTGCCCGTGGCCGGGGCGAGCCGTACCGGGCCGCCGATCGGGTCGGTGGCCCGCCAGAGGTTGCGCCAGCAGTCGACCTCGCCGTGCAGCGCGGTCAGCGGGCCGCGCCCGAAGTACGCCGGGAACCAGCGCCCGTAGAGCCGGCCGAGCGGCGAGCCGTACGTCAGCAGCGCGACGCGGCGGCGGGCCCCCGGCGGCAGCTGCCAGACGGCGGCGGCCGCGAGCACGCTGCCCTGCGAGTGGCCGGAGATCACCAGGCGGCCGCCGGTGCGCCCGGTCCAGCCGGTCATCCGCCAGGTCAGGTCGGGGACGGCCCGCTCGGCGTAGCAGGGCGGGGCGAACGGGTGGGCGGCGCGCGGCCAGAAGGTGCCGACGTCCCACAGGATGCCGATGGTGCGGCGGGCGGCCGGGTCCCGGTAGGCGCGGCGGCCCCAGGCGACGAAGAGGAGGAAGCCGAACCCTATGAGCCAGGACCCGGTGTCCTGCGCGGCGCGGGCGGCGCTCTCCAGCAGCGGGTGGGTGCCCCGGGCGGCCTCGCCCGGGACCTGCCCGCTGAACCAGGCTCCGGCGAGCGCGCCCGCGCCGAGCAGCAGGGTGACCCCGGAGACGGCGCCCACGAACCAGGGCGCGGAGTCGGTCAGCGCGGCGGCGGCCCGGGCCCCGGCGATCTGCCGGCTGCGCGCGCGGTCCGGCGGCTCGCCGGGGTACTCGGCGGCGACGGTCGCGGCGAGCCGGCGCCGCTCACGGGCCCCGCGGATGGCGAACCAGGCGGCGAGCAGGGCCAGTACGAGGAGCAGCGGGGGCAGTACGGCGGCCTGCCAGGACAGCAGCACGGGCGGCCCGGGCAGCGGGGCGTCGGCCATCCCGGGGGTGGCCCCGCCGTCGAGCCAGTCGGCCACGCTCCGCGCGACGCCGCCGGACATCACCCCGCCGAGCGCGCAGCCCAGCATGGCGACGGCCGGCCCGCCGAGGCCGCGCAGGGCGGCGTCCGGGTCGGGCGCCGCGCGGTGGAGGCGGCGGGCGACGACGGCCAGGGCCAGTACGCCGCAGCCCTGGGCAAGCATGAGCGCGCCGAAGGCGAAGTCACCCGGGAGCCCCCCGGTGGACTGCCAGCCGGGCCGCGACCAGCAGGCGTAGCCGAGGACGGCGACGAGCAGGGCGAGGGCGCCGCCCGGCAGCAGGGTGATCGCGGCCCGGTCGAGGCGGTGGTCGGGCCGGGCCTCGGTGCGGCCGCGCCGGCAGACGACCCAGGCCACCGTGACGGCCCCGGCGACGAGCAGCGCTTCGACGGCCCAGCCGAACGCCGCCGGCCCGGGGGCGCCGGCGCGGCGGTCGTGGCGGGCGACGGGTGCGGCGACGGCCGCCGCGACGGTGAGCAGCCCGGCGGCGGTGTGCGCCGCGCGCAGCCGGGCCACGAGGCGGCGTCCGTACCAGAACCCGGGCCGGCCGAGGGCGGGCGCGGTGTCGTCCAGGGCGTCCGGGTCGCCGGTTCCGGCGGGCGGCGACTGGGATTCGTAGGCGCTCCAGGTGCGGTTCGACAGGTACCAGAGCAGCCCCGTCAGGGCGGCGGGGACCAGTGCGCACAGGGCGAGCCGGCGTCCGGGCTGGCCCCACCAGCCGCCGTCGGCGGCGAGGAACGCGAGCCGGGAGCGGGAGCCGGTGCAGGTGGCGGTGCCGGCGCACTGCCAGGCGAGGAGATCGAGCGCGACCTCGCAGGCGGCGGCGATCAGCAGGACGGTGAGGCTGAGCGCGAGTATCCGCACGAGCAGGCCGTACGTGCTGACCGTGCGCGGGGATTTCGTGGTGGCGGGCGCGGCCGGGCGGGCCCAGTGGGCGAGGTTGGCCACCATGAACGGCAGGAGCAGCAGCCACAGGGCGCGGGTGCCGTTGCCGGAGGTCAGGCGGGACCAGCAGTAGGCCTCGGGCACGGGCCGGCCCGCGTAGCGCTCGGGGTGTTCCTCGGCGTCGGCGTCCTCGGTGCGGCGGAAGACGGCGGCGGTGGAGTCTCCGGTGATCCGGACGGTACGGGGATCGCCGAGCAACTCGTCGGGCGCGGCTCCGGCGACCCCGTGGACGAGGAGCTCCAGGGCGAGCGGAGCCGCCCCCGGGGGCGCGGGGGCATCGGCTGAGGGGGTATCGGGTGAGGAGACCTCAGATGAAGGGTTCTCAGGTGAAGGGGCCTCAGGTGAGGGTGCATCGGGTGAGGGGATGTCGGGCGTGGGGGTGTCCGGCATTGCGGCCTCCGCTCGCGGGGCGTTGTCCAGCATCCCGCCCGCCGGCCGGCCGAGGAGCCGGAGTCTTCTCCAGGGCTCTGGCCGGTACGGACTTCTGACGGGAGCTCGGCTATGGTGCCCGCACACCCGGCGCGCCACACTCGGCACACCGCACCCGGCGCGCCACACTCGGCGTGTCACACCCGCCGCGTCACACCTCAGGGGGAATCTCCATGGCTCGCCGACTCCGCCCCGTGGGGCTCGACTTCGCCGAGGTCGCCCCCGTCCGGCACGTCTTCACGGCCGAGGTCGCCGCCGCGCCGGACGCGGTGTACCGGGCCCTGGCGGAGCAGGTAGAGGGCTGGCCTCGGTGGTTCAAGGCGATCACCCTGGCCCGGCCGACCGACGGGGGCGCGGGCCGCGAGATCAGGCTGGCGGGCGGGGTCCGCTTCCACGAGACCGTCATGGCCAAGGACCCGGGGCAGCGCTACGCCTACCGGGTCGACGAGACCAACGCCCCCGGGATGCGGGCCCTGCTGGAGGAGTGGCTGCTCACCCCGTCGGGCACCGGAACGCGGGTCCGCTGGACCTTCGCGACGGACGGCCCGGCCCCCTTCCGCCTCGCCCTGGCCGCCGCCCGCCCCGCCCTCGGCCGCTCGTTCCGCTCGGCGGTCCGCGCCCTCGACGCCCGCCTCGCCACCGACCGCCCGGCGGGCAACTGCTAGGGCGGGGCCGGCCGGCCCGGCGGGATCAGGCGGTCGGCTCGCGCCAGACGCCCGTGGTCATGAGGGTGTCGAGCGTCTTCGCGTACGGGGCGATGTCGAGGCCCTGTGCCGCCAGCCAGTCGTCGGAGTAGTACTTGTCGAGGTAGCGGTCGCCCGGGTCGCACAGCAGGGTGACCACACTGCCGGTGCGGCCCTCCGCCACCATCTCCGAGATGATCTTCAGGGCGCTCCACAGTCCGGTGCCGGTCGAGCCGCCCGCCTTGCGGCCTATGGCGTGTTCCAGCGCGCGGCACGCGGCCACGCTCGCCGCGTCCGGCACCTTCATCATCCGGTCGATGGCGCCCGGCACGAAGCTCGGCTCCATGCGCGGCCGGCCGATGCCCTCGATGCGCGAGCCGCAGTCGCTGCTCGCGTGCGGGTCGCCCAGCGTCCAGCCGTCGAAGAAGCAGGAGTTCTCCGGGTCCGGGACGCAGATGCGGGTGTCGTGCTGCATGTAGTGCACGTACCGCGCGATGGTCGCGGAGGTGCCGCCGGTGCCGGCCGTCGCCACGATCCAGGCGGGTTCGGGGTACCGCTCCAGGCGCAGTTGCTGGTACATGGATTCCGCGATGTTGTTGTTCCCGCGCCAGTCCGTCGCGCGCTCCGCGTAGGTGAACTGGTCCATGTAGTGGCCGCCGGTCCGGGCCGCGAGTTCCGCCGACGCCTCGTACATCTTCATCGGGTCGTCGACGAAGTGGCATTCGCCGCCGTGGAATTCGATGAGGCGGCACTTCTCCGGGCTGGTCGTCCTCGGCATGACCGCGATGAACGGCACGCCGATCAGCTTGGCGAAGTACGCCTCGGAGACGGCGGTCGAGCCGCTGGACGCCTCGATGACGGGGCGGCCGGGGCGGACCCAGCCGTTGCAGAGGGCGTAGAGGAAGAGCGACCGGGCGAGGCGGTGCTTGAGGGAGCCCGTGGGGTGCGTGGACTCGTCCTTGAGGTAGAGGTCGATGCCCCAGGCCTCGGGGAGCGGGAAGCGCAGCAGGTGGGTGTCGGCGGAGCGGTTGGCGTCGGCCTGGACCTTGCGGACGGCTTCCTTCAGCCAGGCGCGGTAGTCCGCGTCGCTGCGGTCGACGTCGACGGTGGTGACCGTCGCGCCGGTTCTGCCGGTGTTGCCGGTGGTGCTCATTCGCCGTGCTCCTTCGTGCGTGCGTTCGCCCCCTGCTTTCGCAATGTACCCCCCTCACCTGCACAAACGGTCACTTTGGGTATCTATGCGAATTGCTTTAGGGCTTCGCGAACGCGGTTGTCTCGCGCGTTCGGTTGCACACCGGGGCACCGTGGGTGACCCTGGTGGAGCATTACTGAGGGTGCAGCACCCGTAACACTCATGTCGGGGAGTCGCAGCCGTGATCAGTCATTCCCGCAGGCACTGCGTCGTCGAACTGCAAGCCCTGCCGTCGCGGATCGGTCAGATCCGAAGAATCGTTTCTGCGCAGTTGCGCCACTGGCAGCTCGATCCACTCATAGACCGGGCTGCGCTCGGCGTGACGGAGCTGCTCAGCAACGTCCACCGCCACGCGCAGCCGAACAAGGTGTGCACCGTCGAGATCGAGTTCCGGCTGGGCCGCCTCACGGTGTCGGTGTACGACAGCGATCCGCGGCTGCCGGTCCTGCGCGAGACACGGGCGGACGCCCTGGACGCGCCGGACGCCCTCGGTGCGCTGGAGACCTGCGGGCGCGGCCTCGCGCTCGTCGAGGCGGTCAGCGAGGCCTGGGGGGCGCGGCCGCACGGCGACGGTCCGGGCAAGATCGTGTGGTTCTCGCTCCGCGCCACCCCGGCCCACGTCGCGCCGAAGGGCACGGTCATCATCGACACGGCCATGCCCGTACGAGAGCCCGCCCCGGCGGCGTTCGTGGCCGTGGACGCGGAGGCCGTCGCCGTCAGCGTGCCGGTGACGGTGTCGGTCGGCACTCGGCCCGGGTAGCTCGGGGCCGGCCGGCCCCGCAGGACCGGCCGGACCGGTTCAGGCCGCCGCCCCCAGGGCCCCCAGCGGGTCGTCCAGCACCGGCTGCCACGCCAGCTCCGCCGCGCCGACCAGGCTGTTGTGGTCCAGGGTGCACGGCAGGATCGGCACTCCCCCGCTGCGCCCCCACAGGCTCCGGTCCGCGACGACCGCGCGCAGCCGCTCCGGGTCCGCGTGCAGCAGCTCCCGGTGCAGCCCGCCCAGGATGATCCGGTCCGGGTTGAGGATGTTCACCAGGCCCGCGAGGCCGAGGCCCAGCCGGTCGATGAGCTCCTGCGCCGCCGCCCGTACGGCGGGCTCGGCGTACTCCTCGCGCAGCAGGTCCCGGGCCTGCTGGAGCAGCGACACCTCCGGGCCGGGGGTGCGGCCCGCCGCCGTCAGGAAGGCCAGCGGGTCCGCCTCGACGTCGAGGCAGCCCCGGCTGCCGCAGTGGCAGGGGCGCCCCTCCGGGTTCACGGTGAGGTGGCCGACCTCCAGGGCCAGCCCGGAACTCCCGCTGTGCAGCCGCCCGTCGAGCACCAGCGCGCCGCCGACCCCGCGGTGGCCGGTGGCCACGCAGAGCAGGTGCTGCGCGCTGCGCCCCGCTCCGTGGCGGTGCTCGGCGAGCGCGGCCAGGTTGACGTCGTTGCCGGTCAGGGCGGGGCCGTCGATCCCGGCGGCCTTCACGCACTGGGCGAAGATGGCCCGTACGGGGGCGCCGGCCGGCCAGGCCAGGTGCAGCGGGTTCAGCGCCGTGCCCTCCGGCTCGGCGACGGCCGACGGGACGGCGAGGCCCGCGCCGACGCAGCGGCGGCCGCTGCGCGCGAGCAGCTCGGCGCCCGCCGAGACCACCGCGCCGAGCACCTGCGCCGGGTCCGCGGAGACGGTGACCTTGCCGGGGGAGGTCGCCACGATCCGGCCGCCGAGGCCGACGAGCGCGGCCCTGAACCCGTCCGGGTGCACCTGCGCGGCGAGCGCGACGGGGCCGTTCTCGTCCACGGAGAGCCGGTGCGAGGGCCGGCCCTGGGCGCCGCCGGCGCCGCCGGGGCGGGAGTCGACGCGGATCAGGCCGAGGGCCTCCAGCTCGGCGGCGACGGCTCCCGCGGTGGCCCGGGTGACACCGAGCTCGGCCGTCAGCACCGCCCGGGTCGGGGCCCGGCCGGTGTGGACGAGTTCCAGCGCCGGACCGAGCGCGCCGCGGCCCCGCTCCAGCTTGGTCCTCGCGGATGCCGTGGACACCGTGGTCGCGTCCCCCACCCCCGGCGGGGCCCCGTTGCCGTTCATGACAGCGATCCTCGCATGATCGGCGCCCCTCCCGCTCCGCCGGTCACGGCACTAGTGCCCGTCGGGCGTTGCCGGGGCGGGCGGCTGCCCGAGGCCGCCGACGCGGAGGGTGATGTTCAGCCGGCCGGTGAGGCCCAGCGTCGGCGGTGCGGTGCCGGGCAGCACCCTCGGCACCCCGTGATAGGCCCGCCGGCTCGGGCCGCCGAAGACGAACAGGTCCCCGCTGCGCAGCTCGACGTCCCGGTACGGGTGGCCGCGCGAGGCGGTGTTGCCGAACCGGAAGACGCAGGCGTCGCCGAGGCTGAGGGAGACCACCGGCGCCGCGGACCTCTCCTCGGCGTCGCGGTGCATGCCCATGCGGGCGTCGCCGTCGTAGAAGTTGATCAGCGCGATGTCGTAGGCCTCGCAGGGGCCCGCGGGCACCCCTGCGTCCCCCGTACCAGCGTCCCCCGTACCGGCGTACGCGGCGGCCACGGCGTCCCGGCCCAGCTCCGCGAGCCATCCCGGCATCGGTTTCACCGGCGCCCCGTCGCCGTCCACGGCGGTGCGGGCGTAGGCGTACGGATACCAGTGCAGCCCCAGGCACACCTGGCGGGCGGTCATCGTCCCGCCCCCGGGGGTGCTCACGGTGCGCAGTCCGGCGGGCGGGCGGGCCCACTCCCGGCAGGCGGCGAGCAGCTCCCGCTGCCGTTGCGGTCCGAGCCAGTCGGGGACGTGCACGGCGCCGGGCGCGATCAGGGTCCGCTCGCGCGGGAAGAGTTCCCCGTCCATGTGTCCATTGTCGGCGGTGGGCTGCGAGACTCCCGCCATGACCATCAAGACGGATGAGTTCGTGGAGATCCTGGTACGGGAGGGCGAGCTGCTCGCCGAGGCGGCCGAGCGGGCGGGCACCGAGGCTCCGGTGCCCACCTGCCCGCAATGGCGGGTCGCGGATCTGCTGCGGCACACGGGGGCGGTGCACCGCTGGGCGGGCGGTTTCGTCGCCGAGGCGGTCGTGGATCCGGTGCCGTTCCCGGACGCTCCCGAACTGGTCGGCCCGGAGCTGCTGGCCTGGTTCCGCGAGGGGCTCGCGGACCTGGTCCGCACCTTGACCGAGGCGCCGGCCGATGTGCAGTGCTGGACCTTCCTGCCGACGGCCGCGCCCTCGCCGCTGGCCTTCTGGGCCCGGCGCCAGGCGCACGAGACGGCCATCCACCGGCTGGACGCCGAGGCGGCGCTCGGCGTCGAGTTCGGCGCGCTGGCGCCGGAGTTCGCGGAGGACGGGGTGGAGGAGCTGCTCACCGGCTTCCACGCCCGCCCGCGCAGCCGGGTGCGGACCCCGGAGCCCCGCGTGCTGCGGGTCCGGGCGGCCGACACCGGCGCGGTGTGGACCGTACACCTGTCGCCGGAGCCGCCGCGCACGGTGGTGGGCGATCTGGGCGAGCCGGTGGACTGCGAGGTGACGGGGACGGCGGCATGGCTGTACGCGGCCCTGTGGAACCGCCTCCCGCTGGCCGGTCCGGGGGTGTCGGGCGACGAGGAGCTGGCCCGCCTGTGGATCGATACGGGCCGCATCTGACCGAAGGCGGCCTTGTGACAGAGCGCCGCGCACTGTGACACTGCGTATATGGGGCAACGTACGCAGGCGGACCGGGACGCGATCACCATCGAGATCGGCTACGCCGTGTTCAGCGGGTGTTTCGCGGCCGCCCTCGTCTTCGGGGCGGTCTACGGGCCGGCACTGGCCTTCACCTTTCCCGGCTCGGCGCGCATGGCCCTGGAGCTGACGGGCGCGGTCCTGGCGGCTACGGTCTTCCTGCTCCGCACCGCGCACGTCCTGTGGCGCTTCGCCCGCCGCCCGGAGCACGACGGCCGCTAGGGCGTCCGGGCCCCGGCGCCGGAGGATCGCCCCTCCGGCGCTGCGGGCCGTCACTTCATCCCGTGGACCCGTGTCATACGGAGGGCAGCCCGACGGCGTGCCCCAGCTGCCCGGCGGCGTGCGCGAAGAAGGCGTCGCGATCCTCGACCACCCGGTTGAACTGGCCGAAGACCTCGCAGGAGACGAGCCCGACCAGCTGGCCCCAGGCCGCGACCAGGGCGGCGGTCACCTCCGGGGGCAGGCCCTCGGCGAAGTCCGCCGTCATCCGCTCGGCCTCGGCGCGCAGGGCGGCGGGCAGCGGCGGCAGCGCGATCCCGCGGCCCTGGTGGGCGGCGCGGACGATGCCGATCAGCGCGTTCGCGGCGCGGGCGGCGGGGCCGACGGTGTCGAGCGGGGCGCTGTAGCCGGGGACCGGGGAGCCGTAGATGAGCGAGTACTCGTGCGGGTGCGCCAGGGCCCAGGCGCGGAAGGCCCCGCAGACCTCGGCCCAGCGGGCGCGGGGCGGGGCTCCGGCGGCGCGGGCGCGGGCGTCGGCCTCCTCGGCGGCGGCGCCGACGCTGTCATAGGCGTCGACGATGAGCGCGGTGAGCAGCTCGTCGCGGCTGGGGAAGTAGCGGTACAGGGCCGAGGAGACCATGCCGAGCTCGCGGGCGACGGCGCGCAGCGAGAGCTTGGCGGCGCCTTCGGCCGCGAGCATGCGGCGCGCCTCGTCCTTGATGGCGGCGGTGACCTCGATGCGGGCCCGTTCCCTGGCCCCTCGCACGGTGCTCATACGGGTCAGTCTGCCATGCGGGTGGAGCACTGCCCATAAATGAGAGCACGGACCCAAATAGAGAGCAGTGCTCTTGTTTTGGTGCGCCGCTCCGGGCACACTGAGCAGTGCACCGAGACGAGAGCACCGCTCTCCTCGCCCGTGACCCCGGAGGCCACCATGAACGCGCCCACCCCGCACTACGTCCAGGCCGGCCCGTTCGCCGTCCGCCTCAACGCGTTCCTCGGCAAGCTCGCCCGCCACGGGATCAGCCTGGCCGGCACCGCCGAACTGTCGGTGCGCGGCCGCACCTCGGGCCGGATGCAGCGGATCCCGGTCAACCCGCACACCCACGAGGGCGAGCAGTACCTGGTGTCGGCCCGCGGGCATTCACAGTGGGTGCGCAACATGCGCGTCGCCGGGGGCGGGGAGCTGCGCGTGGGGCGCAAGGTGCGCGTCTTCACGGTCACCGAGGTCACCGACCCCGTGGCGCGGGCGGCGGTGCTGCGCACGTACCTGGAGAAGTGGGGCTGGGAGGTCAACCGCTTCTTCAACGGCGTCACCGCCCGCTCCCCCGAGGCCGAACTCCAAGCCGCAGCCGCCGACCACCCGGTCTTCCGCCTCACCATCACCCCCTGACCCACCAACACCCCAACCCCAAGCCACCACAACCTCCGAACCCCGAACCCCGAGCCCCGAGCCCTGAGCCCGGCCCACCCTCGACCACACGGGCCACCCCTGGCACCGACACCTGCCGCCCCCGACACCAACCGGCGCCCACCCGGACCCTTCCTCGACCACACCGGCCGCCCCGGCGTAAACCCACCCTCAACCGCACCGACCAGCACCAGCACCGGCCGCACCGGCCACCCCCGGCACCGACCCGCCGCCGACCACACCGGCCACCCCGGCCCCGGTCCCGGCTCTGCCCCTGGCCCCAACTCTGACCCTGACCCCGGCCCTGGCTCACCCTCGACCGCCGGCCGCCCTGGCCTCGGCCTCGGTTCGGGGCCCCCGGCCCACCCTCGACCACACCGGCCGCCCGGCCGCACCGACATCAGCCGCCGGCCGGAACGGGGGGCTTCGACCGCGCCGGGCCGGGAGGGCGAGCGGCTCCGCCTGGCCGGTCGGACCTGCGTGGCGGGCCGGCCGCTCCCGCTTCGACCGTGCGGGCGATCCGCGGTGGGCCGGCCGTACGGGCGGGCCATCCCTGACGCTCCGTCATGTTTGGCTGGACCTTCGCCCCGCCTGGCTCCGCGCCCGGTCGAGAAGGAGAGTCCCGTGCCCCGAATGGTCCGTCTGACGCGTGTCGCCGGTGCCGGCGCCGTAGCCGTCGCGCTCGCCGTGCTCGCGTCCGCCCCCACCGCCGGCGCGACGGCCCTCGCCGAGCCACCGCCACCGCCACCGCCGTCGACGCTGCCGGCCCCGGCCCCCGCCGCGCCGCTGTCACTGGTGGACCCGCACATCGTGAGGCACTTCGACCTCGCCGGGGGCCAGACCCCCGAGAACATCGCGCTGGAGCCCGACGGCTCCGCCGACCTGACCTTCTCCTTCGCCCGCCAGGTCGCCCACGTCGACAAGCGCGGACACGTCCGGACCATCGCCACGCTGCCCGCCGTGGCGGACCCGCAGACCCCCGAGATCGGCGCCGCCGTCACGACCGGCCTCGCCCGGGCCCACGACGGGACCCTCTACGTCGGCTACGCCACCGGCACCGACGCCGCCGGCGTCTGGCGGATCACCCCGAACGGCGAGGTCAGCCGGTTCACCGACGAGGACCTGCCGGCTCACTCCTTCATCAACGGCCTCGCGCTCGACGAGCGCCACGGGGTGCTCTACGCCGCCGACTCCGACCCCGGCAAGGTGTGGCGGATCTCCCTGGACGACGGCTCGGCGACCGCCTGGGCCACCGGCCCCGATCTCGAACGCGTCGGATTCTTCGGGGCGAACGGCATCAAGGTGCGCGAGGGTTCGGTCTGGGTCTCCAACTTCGACCGGGGCACGCTGCTGCGCATCCCGATCGAAGCGGACGGCTCCGCCGGCCCCGTCGAAACCCGCGCCACCGGCCTGGACGGCATCGACGACTTCGCCTTCGCCGGGAAGGGCGAGACGGTCCTCGCCGCCCTCAACACCACCAGCGAGGTCGCCGTGGTCCGGCGCGACGGCTCGCACACCGTCCTGCTGACGGCGGCCGACAGGCTCTCCAACCCGACCTCCGTCGCCGTGAACCGGCAGAAGGTCTACGTCCCGAGCGCCGCCTACAACACCCAGAACGACCCGAACCTGCTGCTCGCCCGCCTGGAGAAGCACCGCCCGAAGCCCTGAGGCACCCGGGACCGGCGCCGGGACGGCCCCCGGACCGACCCCCGAACCGCCCCCGGGACCGGCGGGACCCGTCAGTACACCGGGCCCCGCCGCGCCCCGTCAGTCGCGGGCGCTCCGCGCCTGCCGCTCGTCGAGGGCGTGCAGCCCCTTGCGGACCAGCGGGTACGTCCGTACCAGATCGGCCAGCGTCGTCGAGCCGCGCACGATCCGGGCGAAGGACGTCCACGCCGGCCGGAAGCCGGTGATGGCGGCGTGCAGCAGCCCCGGCCGGGCCTCGAACAGAGTCAGCATCCGCTTGCCGACGCCCATCTCCACACCCAGCCCCGCCTTCACCGCGAAGGAGTAGTTCAGGGCCTGGCGCCGCGCGTCCACCGCGTCCTGCGCCTCGGAGATCTTCACGGCCCACTCCCCCGCGAGCCGCCCCGACCGCAGCGCGAAGGAGATGCCCTCCCGCGTCCACGGCTCCAGCAGCCCGGCCGCGTCGCCCGCGACCAGCACCCGGCCGCGCGAGAGCGGCGATTCGGGCTTGCGGCAGCGCGTCAGGTGCCCGGAGGAGACGGCCGGCTCGAAACCGGCGAGGCCCAGGCGGGCGATGAAGTCGTCCAGGTACCGCTTGGTCGCGGCGCCTTCGCCCTTCGCCGAGATGACCCCGACGGTGAGGGTGTCGCCCTTGGGGAAGACCCATCCGTAACTGCCGGGCAGCGGACCCCAGTCGATGAGCACCCGCCCCTTCCAGTCCTCGGCCACGGTCTGCGGGACCGGGATCTCCGCCTCCAAGCCGAGGTCGACGGTGTCCATCTCGACGCCGACGTGCGCGCCGATCCGGCTCGCGCTGCCGTCCGCGCCGACCACCGCCCGGGCCAGGACGGTCTCGCCGTCGGCGAGGACGACGGCCACGGTGCGCCGGTCGGGCACCGCCGCGCCGTGCTGCTCGACCCGCGCCACCGCCGTGCCCGTACGGACCGTCGCGCCCGCCTTCTCCGCGACGGCGACCAGGCCCGCGTCGAACTCCGGCCGGTTGATGAGCCCGAACAGCATCTGCTTCGAGCGGCGGGTCCGCGTCAGCCTGCCGTTGTGGGAGAAGGTGACCGCGTGGATGCGGTCCTTGAGGGGCAGGACGAAGCCCGGCGGAAGGGCGTCGCGCGAAGGGCCGATGATGCCGCCGCCGCAGGTCTTGTAGCGGGGCAGCTCGGCCTTCTCCAACAGCAGGACCCTGCGCCCCGCCGTCGCCGCCGCGTGCGCGGCCGAGGCTCCGGCCGGGCCGGCCCCGACCACGACCACGTCCCACACCTCCCCGGTCGCCCCGGAGCCCTCCTGGCCGCCCGTCCCCCGAGCGGCCTGCCCCGCGCCCCCGCCGTGTACGTCGTCTGCGCCGTGTACGTCGTCGTCGCTGCTCACGATGTGCTGCTGCTCCTGATCACGCTGTTGCTCGGATGCCGGGGAAATCCTACGGCGAGAGATCGCCCCGCCCGGCTGTGCGAGGATCGGAGCTGACTTTCGCCGTGCCGCATACGCCCACCCCGCGGATGCGGGCGGCGTACACCGAGTACAACGTCGCACCCAAAAGGAGCGTGCCCATGACCCGGAATCCGATCGCCGAGACCATCGCCTCACTGATGCCCCGCGCCAAGCGGGAGCTGACCGAGCTGGTGGCCTTCCAGTCGGTGGCGGACTGGGCGCAGTTCCCCAAGAGCGAGAGCGAGGCCGCCGCCAACTGGGTGGCCGACGCCCTGCGCGTCGAGGGTTTCCAGGACGTGGCGCTGCTCGACACCCCTGACGGCACCCAGTCGGTGTACGGCTTCCTGCCGGGCCCCGAGGGCGCCCCGACGGTCCTGCTGTACGCGCACTACGACGTGCAGCCGCCGCTCGACGACGCCGCCTGGGTCTCCCCCGCCTTCGAGCTGACCGAGCGCGACGGCCGCTGGTACGGGCGCGGCACGGCGGACTGCAAGGGCGGGTTCATCATGCACCTGCTGGCGCTGCGCGCGCTGAAGGCCAACGGCGGTGTGCCGGTGAGCGTGAAGGTCATCGTCGAGGGCTCGGAGGAGCAGGGCACGGGCGGCCTCCAGCAGTACGCGGAGGCGCACCCTGAGCTGCTCGCCGCCGACACGATCCTCATCGGCGACGCGGGCAACTTCCGCCTCGGCCTGCCGACGGTGACGGCCACGCTGCGCGGGATGACCCTCGTCAAGGTCAAGATCGACACGCTGGGCGGCAACCTGCACTCCGGCATGTTCGGCGGGGTCGCCCCCGACGCGCTGGCGGCGCTGATCCAGCTGCTGGCCTCGCTGCGGGCTCCCGACGGTTCGACCACCGTGGACGGGCTGGCCTCGGACGCGGTGTGGGAGGGGCTGCAGTACCCGGAGGCGGACTTCCGCTCGGACGCGAAGGTACTGGACGGGGTCTCCCTGATCGGCGAGGGCACCATCGCGGACCGCCTGTGGGCGCGGCCCGCGGTCACCGTCCTCGGCATCGACTGCCCGCCGGTCGTCGGCGCCACCCCGTCGGTGCACGCCGGCGCCGGCGCGCTGATCAGCCTGCGCGTGCCGCCGGGCGTGGACACCGCGGACGCCATCAAGCGGCTGGAGGCGCACCTGGTGGCGCACACGCCGTGGCAGGCGCGGCTGGAGCTGGAAGTGGTCGGCCAGGGCCAGCCGTTCCAGGCCGACACGACCAGCCCGGCGTACGCGTCGATGGCCGCCGCCATGGAGGTGGCGTACCCGGGCCAGGAGATGCAGATCGCGGGCATGGGCGGTTCGATCCCGCTGTGCAACACGCTGACGTCGCTGTACCCGGAGGCGGAGATGCTGCTGATCGGGCTGAGCGAGCCGGAGGCGCAGATCCACGCGGTGAACGAGAGCGTGTCCCCGGAGGAGCTGGAGCGGCTGTCGGTCGCCGAGGCCCACTTCCTGCTGAACTACGCGGAATCCAAGCGCGGCTGACGCCTCGCGGGCGAGGGCGCGGGCACCTGAGCCCGCGCCCTCGCCTGCGCCCTCGCCTGTACCCGCGCCCTGCGGCTGCGGCTGCGGCTGCGCCACGAGCGAACTCCGCCCCCGGCGAAAGGAACCCCGGGGGCGCGGTCGTCGCGCGTACGGTCGGCCCATGAATCCGGATCTTGTCGAAGTACTCCCCGGGCGCCTGTACATGCTCCGCTTCGCCATCGGCCAGGCCTACTTGTGGTGCGACGGGGACGCGCTGACCCTGATCGACGCCGGGCACGCGGGGGCGGCGGACGCGATCGAGGGCGCGATCCGCTCGCTCGGGCTGCGCCCGGAGCGGCTGGAGCAGATCGTGCTGACCCACTGCCACCGCGACCACATCGGCGCCGCCGGTGAACTCGCGGGCCGCTGGGGCGCGCAGGTGCTCGCGCACGCCTTGGACGCCCCGGTGATCCGGGGGGAGCGGCCCGTACCCGAGCCGGTGCTGCTGGACTGGGAAGTCCCCCTGTACGCACACGGCCTGACGGTGCCCGAGGCCCCGCCGGTACGGGTGGACCGCGAGCTGGCGGACGGCGAGAGCCTCCCCTTCGGCGACGGGGCGGTCGTGGTCCACGCCCCGGGTCACACGCCGGGCAGCATCGGCGTCCATCTGCCGCGGCACGGCGTGCTGTTCACCGGCGACTGCGTGGCAGGGGTGGGCCAGGTGATGCTGGGCGTGTTCAACGTGGACCGCGCCCGGGCCGAAGCCTCCTTCCGCCTCCTGGCCGCCCTCGCCCCCTCCGTGGCCTGCTTCGGCCACGGCGACCCCCTGACCACCGACACCGCCGCGACCCTCCGCGCGGCCGCCCACCCCGCCCCCCACCTCCCGGCGACCCCCTAGGGCCTGTCGTCAAAGTGGCGCCGGTCAGGCCCGCGGCGGCCGGTCACGGGGCGGGGTGGCCCGCCTCCAGGTAGTGGGGGTGGCCGCGGTCGCGGGCGCGCAGGGCCCAGCGCAGGCGTTCGTAGCGCTGTGGCGGCAGCAGGTCCGCCGCCTCCGCCTCCGTGACGAACCGCCACTGCCGCAGCTCCGGCCCGGGCAGCCGGAGGGCGGCGATGTCGGACTCCCCGAGGCGGCCCCCGTCGAACAGCAGCCGCAGCCCTCCGAACGCGGGGTGCCGCGGCGGTTCCCAGTCGACGACCAGCAGCCCCGGCACCCGGTCGAGGGTGAGGCCGAGCTCCTCCTCCACCTCCCGGATCCCGGCGCGGGCCGGCGCCTCGCCCGGTTCGACGACCCCGCCCGGGAACTCCCAGCCCGCCTTGTACGTCGGGTCCACCAGCAGCACCCGGTCCCGCTCGTCGAACAACAGCACCCCGGCCGCCACGGTCTCCCGCGTCGGCTCCGGGGTCTGCACGATGTCGCAGACCCGCGCCGCGTCGGACCGTACGGCCTTCGCGATCCGCTCCGCGGTCTCCCGCGGGCTGATCGCGCCGTTGTCGATGACGTGCGCGTCTGCGGTGAGCCAGCCCAGTGCCTGCCGGTACGTGGGGAGGTGCTCGTACGCCCATTCCCCGTCCCGCGGATCGGCCGGCTGCTGCTGCCGCCCCGCTATCCGCTCCCGAAGGATCGTTTCCTCCGGGGCCAGCAGCACGTGCCGTACCGGAATCCGGCGCGCCGCCAGGCCGCCGAAGATCTCGTCCCGGTACCCCTGCCGCAGCAGCGTCATCGGCACCACCAGCACCCCGCCCAGCTCCCCGAGCATCGCCGCCGCCGTCTCCACGACGAGCCGCCGCCAGCTCGGCAGGTCCTGGTAGTCGGTGACCTCGTCGATCCGCTTGCGCGGCAGCAGCACCCGCAGCGCGTCGCCGATGAACTCCGGGTCGAACAGGGTGCTGTCCGGAAGGAGTCCGACCAGTTCGCGGGCCGTGCTGGTCTTCCCGGCACCGAACGTGCCGTTGATCCAGACGATCACGTGTACCCCTCTCGCGATGGCTCGCCTCCGCGGCCCCCAGTGGGCTTGCCCGCACCACCCTGCCACGGAAACCCGGTAATCAGCCGAGTGCTTATCCTCAAGGTCAGAGCCGTGCCCCCAGACCTGCGGAGGTATCCCCGTCGTGCCCCACACCCGCCGCCCGTCCGCGTCCCGTTACGGCAACCGGCCGACGATGAAGGACGTGGCGGCCCGCGCGGGCGTGGGTCTGAAGACGGTGTCCCGGGTGGTGGGCGGCGAGCCGGGGGTCACGCCCGACACCGAACGGCGCGTCCGGGAGGCCATCGACGCGCTCGGCTTCCGCCGCAACGACAGCGCCCGCGTGCTCCGCAAGGGCCGTACCGCCAGCGTGGGCCTGGTGCTTGAGGACCTCGCCGACCCGTTCTACGGTCCGCTCAACCGCGCGGTCGAGGAGGTCGCCCGCGCGCACGGGGCCCTGCTCATCATCGGCTCCAGCGCCGAGAACCCGGACCGGGAGCGGGAGTTGGCGCTCGCGCTGTGCGCGCGCCGGGTGGACGGGCTGATCGTGATCCCGGCCGGGGACGACCACCGCTACCTGGAGCCGGAGATCCGGGCGGGCGTGGCCACGGTGTTCGTGGACCGCCCGGCCGGCCGGATCGAGGCGGACGTGGTGCTCTCCGACAGCTTCGGCGGCGCCCGGGACGGCGTGGCCCACCTGATCGCCGGCGGCCACCGCCGGATCGGGTTCATCGGCGACCACGCGCACATCCACACCGCCACCGAGCGCCTGCGCGGCTACCGCGCCGCGATGGCGGACGCGGGCCTTCCGGTGGCTGGATCCTGGGTGTCGCTCGGCTCCACCGAACCGGAGCGGGTGCGCGCCGCCGCCCGCTCGCTGCTGACGGGCCCCGACCCGGTGACGGCCGTCTTCGCCGGCAACAACCGCGTGACGGTGACGGTGGTACGGGTGCTGGCCGAGCGGACGCCGCCGGTGGCCCTGGTCGGCTTCGACGACTTCGAACTCGCCGACCTGCTGCGCCCCGGTGTGACGGTGGTCGCCCAGGATCCGGCCACCCTCGGCCGGGTCGCCGCCGACCGCCTCTTCCACCGCCTCGCCGGCGCCGCCCTCCCCCCGGCCCGCACGGAACTCCCGACCCGCCTGATCCCCCGGGGCTCGGGGGAGATCGCCCCGCCGGCCGTCTGATCCTCACCGGATCAGCGTCCGCAGTACGGGTACGGCCGCCCCGGCGGCGGCCAGCCCGGCGAGCACGGCCAGGGCGGTGGGGGTGCCCCCCAGCCGGGCCAGCACGCCGACGACCAGGCCGATGAGCACGGAGATGACGAGCACGACGGCGGCGTGCAGGGACAGGAACGGCGGATCGGTGTCCGGCGGTGGTGTGGTCATGCCTCGATTCCACTCCCCGTCAGGCCGTCGGCCGGCACGGACGGAACGAGTCCGGCCACAGCGGAGCACCGCCGAACCCATCCGGAAGTGCGGGGCAGTTCGGCGGAACACCCCACCCGTTCCTCCGCCGTCCCCGCCGACACCCCTTGCCCTTCAGAGGCGTTCGAGGAAATTCCGCGGAGTTCCGCGGAGTTCGGCCCCGTTCCGTGAAGTTCACCTCCGGACCCCCGTCGGCGTTCTACCGTGTTCGCCATGACGCCGCAGTCCACCGGCACGTTCGACGAAGAACTGGCCGCCCTCGCCGCCGATCTGCGCCGCCTGCGGATCGTGCGCGGCAAGCCCTCGTACCGCGAGCTCGTCGCCCGCGCGGAGGGGTCCCGCGCCGGGATCCAGCTGTCGATGGCCACTCTCAGCGACGCGTTCAACGGCAAGCGCCTCGTCAGGATCGACACCCTGATGGCCCTGGTCCGGATCCTGCGCTCCTACGACGAGTTCGGCGGCGAGGTCCCCGTCCCCGGGCACAACGCCCCGGAACTCGCCCCCTGGCGCCGCCGGTGGCAGGCGATCGCCGCCCTCCAGTCCGGGCCCCCGGCCGGGGAACGGCCGGCGTCCGTCGCCACACCGGCACCCGCCCCCGCCCCGGCCGTCTCCGCGTACGCGCTGCGCTTCCGGCTGGTCGGACACCCGGGCCCGGTCCGGCACCTGGCCTTTCCCGCCGACGGAAGGCAGCTGGCGGCCGCCGCGGACGGGGACGCGGTGCTGCTCTGGAACACCGCCACCGGGCTGCCGTACAAGTACCGGGGCCGGATCGATGACTTGGGACCGGTGGCGTTCGCCCCCGATGACTCCCTGATGACGGTGAACAACGCGAACACGCGCAGCGTCTCGCTGTGGGATCCGGTGCTGAGGACGCGCCGCAAGACGGCCCTGGAGAGGAGCCACCACGAGGGCATCGCCCGGCTGGCGCACTCACCGGACGGGCGCCTCCTGGTGAGCGTGGACACCGCGGGATCGGCCCGCGTCTGGTACGCGGCCGGGCACGTCCGCGTGCCGTCCGCCTTCGACGACCTCCCCGGCCGTGTCACCGCCGTCGGCTTCACCTCCGACGGCCAGGTGCTCGCCCTCGTGGACGACGGCGGCGGGGTCCGCCTGTGGGAGGTGTTCGGCGCGCAGCCGCTGAGCGCGCCGCTCGCCGGGCAGCCGGTCGACCCGGACACGGCCGCCTTCTCCGCGGACGGCCGGGTGCTCGCCACCGCCGGGCGCGACGGTTCGCTGCTGCTGCGGGACACCGCCACCGGCCTGCCGCTGGCCCCGCGGCCGGCCCCGCGCAGCGGAAGGATCGGCGCCCTCGCCTTCTCCCCCGACGGGCTGCTGCTCGCCGTCGCCGCCGACGACGGGGCCGTGCACCTCGTGGACACCGCCGACGGCCGTCCCGCCGGGCCCGCGCTGACCGGGCACCGGCAGCCCGTCCACGCCGTGGCCTTCTCCCCGGACGGCGCCCTGCTGGCGACGGGCTCCCACGACACCACGGTGCTGCTGTACGAGCGCCGGGCGGCGCCGGTCCCGGCTCCCGCGGTCGACTCCGCCCCCGGCTCCGGCTCCGGCACCGGCGCCGTCGCGGCGCGGGCCCTGGCGGTGCTGGCCGGGGCCGGGCGGCCCGTGGCCCTGCCCCCGCTGACCTCGGACGGGCCCCTGGTCCGGGTCGCCTTCTCCCCCGACGGCGGGACCCTGGCGGTGACCACCCGCTCCCAGCAGGTGCTGTTCCGGGACACGCTGACGGGGCGCCCTGCCTGCGAGCCGATCACCGGCCCGCCGGTCCTGCCCTTCGGGCTGTTCTACGCCCCCGACGGGCGGCTGTTCGTCACCCCGGCCGCGGGCTCGGCGGTGATCCCCTGGGACCCCGGCACGGCCCGGCCCGCGGGCGAGCCGCTGACGGGCCACAGCGGCCCGGTGATGGGTCTGGCGCTCTCCGCCGACGCGCGGCTGCTGGCCACCGCCGGCGCGGACGGCACTCTGCGGCTGTGGGAGACGGCCAACGGAAAGCCCGACGGCCGGTTCCCGGGGCACGCGGTGGACGCCTCGGGTGTCGCTTTCTCCCCGGACGGCCACCGTCTCGTCGGCGCGTACCGGGACGGGACGGTGCGCGTGTGGGATCTCTCCGGCCCCAGGGACCTGACGCACAGCCAGGTCCTGCACGGACACGGGGGCCCGGTGTGGTCGGTGGCCTTCTCGCCCGACGGCAGGGTGCTGGCCACCGCCTGCCAGGACGGCGCCGTACGGCTGTGGGACCCGCGGACGAACAAGCCGTTCGGGGACCCGCTGACCGGGCACGGCGAGTCGGTCAACGATCTGGTGTTCACCCCGGACGGCGGCTTCCTGGCCACCGTCGGGGCGGACGGCGCGCTGCGGCTCTGGGACCCGGCCTCCGGGCGGCCCGTGGGCGAGCCGGTGACCGGTCACTCGGGCTCCGTGTCCGGGGTCGCCTGCTCCCCCGACGGCAGCCTGCTCGCCACGGTGGGCGAGGACGGCACCCTGAGGCGCTGGGTCATCGGCCCCCGGTAGCGCGCCGGGGCCCGGCCGGGATCCCCCCGGCCGGGCCCCGGCGGTCAGGCGGTCAGACCTTCGCCGTCAGCGTCGCCGAGCGGCGCGGGATGGCGAACGCGTCCAGTTCGGCGCGGGTCAGGCCGGTGAGGGCGGTGACCTCCTCGGCGCCGACCGCGCCGCAGTCGAGGCCGCGGACCAGGTAGCCGGCCAGGGCCTTCGCCGTGGCGGGCTCGTCCATCACGTCGCCCTCGATCTTGGCCACGTACGCCTTCAGGCGGGCCGCCGCGGTCTCCAGGCCCTCGCGGTAGAAGGTGAACACGGCCGCGTAGCGGGTCGGCAGGTGCGCCGGGTGCATGTCCCAGCCCTGGTAGTAGGCGCGGGCCAGGGCCCGGCGGGTGAGGCCGTAGTGCAGCTTCCAGGCCTCGTGGACGTGCTCGGTGGTGCCGATGGGCAGCACGTTCGTCGAGCCGTCGGAGACCCGTACGCCGGTGCCGGCGGCCGCGACCTGCATGATCGCCTTGGCGTGGTCGGCGGCGGGGTGGTCGCTCGACTGGTAGGCGGCGGAGACGCCGACGCAGGCGCTGTAGTCGAAGGTGCCGTAGTGCAGGCCCGTGGCACGGCCCTTGGACGCCTCGATCATGCGGGCGACGGTCGCGGTGCCGTCGGAGGCCACGATCGACTGGCTGGTCTCGATCTGGATCTCGAAGCCGATCCGGCCCGGGGGCAGCCCGCGGGTGGTCTCGAAGGCCTCCAGCAGCTCGACGAAGGCGCTGACCTGCTCGGCGTACGTGACCTTCGGGAGGGTGAGGACCAGCCCGTCGGGGAGGTCGCCGTGCTCCAGCAGGCCGGAGAGGAAGATGTCGGTGGTGCGGATGCCGCGGTCGCGGACGTTGGACTCCATGCACTTCATCCGGATGCCCATGTACGGGGCGTTGGTGCCGCTCGCGAAGGCCTCCGAGACGAGGCGGGCGGCGCGGGCCGCGGCCTGGTCCTCCTCCTCGTCGGAGCGGACGCCGAAGCCGTCCTCGAAGTCGACGCGGAGGTCCTCGACGGGCTCGGCGGCCAGCTTGGCGCGTACCCGGTCGTAGACGGGTGCGGCCAGCTCGTCGCCGATGCCGAGGACCCGGGCGAAGGTGGCGGCGTCCGGGGCGTGTTCGTCGAGGGCCGCGAGGGCCTGGTCGCCCCAGGAGCGGATGGTGCCGGCGGTGAAGACGTCACCGGGGACGTAGACGGTGTGGATGGGCTGGCGGGTGCCGGGGTCGCCCGGGTAGTGGCGCGCGAGTTCCGCGTCCACCGGCGCGAGGGAGGCGCTGATGCCCTCGCTGACCGCGCCGGCGAGGCTCGTCGCCACCTTCTCCTGCTGACCCATCGTGCACTCTCCTCTTTTTCCGCTTCACGGAAGGCTAGATCCGCATAGCAGAATTTAATGATGAGTACATTGTCTAGTCAATGGTTGCAGGAAACACCTCGGGGCCGCGTGGTGAGTGTCACCACGCGGCCCCGAGTCACAGCATCGACGCAGGTCAGCCCTTGCGGGCCTTGATCTCGCCGGTCAGCTGGGGGACGACCTCGAAGAGGTCGCCGACCACGCCGTAGTCGACCAGGTCGAAGATCGGGGCCTCGGCGTCCTTGTTGATGGCCACGATGGTCTTCGAGGTCTGCATGCCGGCCCGGTGCTGGATCGCGCCCGAGATGCCGGAGGCGATGTACAGCTGCGGGGAGACCGACTTGCCGGTCTGGCCGACCTGGTTGGTGTGCGGGTACCAGCCGGCGTCCACGGCGGCGCGGGAGGCGCCGACCGCCGCACCGAGGGAGTCCGCGAGCTCCTCGATGAGGTGGAAGTTCTCGGCACCGTTGACGCCGCGGCCACCGGAGACCACGATCGCGGCCTCGGTCAGCTCGGGGCGGCCGGTCGACTCGCGCGGGGTGCGGGAGACGACCTTGGTGCCGGTGGCCAGCGCGCCGAAGGTGACGGCGAGCGCCTCGACGGTGCCGGCGGCCGCGGCGGCCTCGACCGGAGCCGAGTTCGGCTTGACGGTGATGACCGGGGTGCCCTTGGAGACACGGGACTTGGTGGTGAAGGAAGCGGCGAACGCGGCCTGCGTCGCGACCGGGCCCTCGTCACCCGCCTCCAGGTCGACGGCGTCGGTGATGATGCCGGAACCGATGCGGACCGCCAGGCGCGCGGCGATCTCCTTGCCCTCGGCGGAGGACGGGACGAGCACGGCGGCCAGGGAGCCCGCGGCGGACACGGAGTCGTAGGCGGCCTGCAGCGCGTCCACCTTCGGTACGACGAGGTACTCGGCGAACTCGGGGGCGTCGGCGGTGAGGACCTTGACGGCGCCGTGCTCGGCGAGCACGGCGGCGGTGTCGGCCGCGCCGGCGCCCAGGGCGACGGCGACGGGCTCGCCGATGCGGCGGGCCAGCGTCAGCAGTTCGAGGGTGGGCTTGCGGACGGCGCCGTCCACGTGGTCGACGTAGACGAGAACTTCAGCCATGGGGATGCTCCTGCGAATGCGAAGTAGTCAGGGGGCGGTCGAGTCGGCGACCGAAGCTCTTAGATGAACTTCTGGCCTGCAAGGAACTCGGCCAGCTGCTTGCCGCCCTCGCCCTCGTCCTTGACGATCGTGCCGGCGGTGCGGGCCGGGCGCTGCGCCGCGGAGTCGACCGCGGTCCAGGAGCCTTCGAGACCGACCTCGTCGGCCTCGATCTCCAGCTCCTCCAGGTCCCAGGACTCCACCGGCTTCTTCTTGGCGGCCATGATGCCCTTGAAGGACGGGTAGCGGGCCTCGCCCGACTGGTCGGTCACGGAGACGACCGCGGGGAGGGAGGCCACGAGCTGCTCGCTCGCCGAGTCGCCGTCGCGGCGGCCGGTGACGGTGCCGTCCTCGACCTTGACCTCGGACAGCAGGGTGACCTGCGGGACGCCCAGGCGCTCGGCCAGGATCGCCGGGAGGACACCCATGGTGCCGTCGGTCGACGCCATGCCGGTGATGACCAGGTCGTAGCCGGCCTTGTCGAGCGCCTTGGCGAGCACCAGCGAGGTGGCCATGACGTCGGAGCCGTGCAGGTCGTCGTCCTCGACGTGGATGGCCTTGTCGGCGCCCATCGAGAGCGCCTTGCGCAGCGCGTCCTTGGCGTCCTCGGGGCCCACCGTCAGGACGGTGATCTCGGCGTCGTCCGCCTCGTCGGCGATCTGCAGCGCCTGCTCGACGGCGTACTCGTCGAGCTCCGACAGCAGGCCGTCGACGTCTTCGCGGTCTACGGTCAGGTCATCGGCGAAGTGCCGGTCGCCGGTGGCGTCGGGCACGTACTTCACACAGACAACGATCCTCAGGCTCACGCCGGCTCTCCTACCGCATCGTCTTTTACAGATACCGCCTTGTGCAGGCAGCATAAGCGCCTTCTCGGGCGGATCCCGGTCGGGGCGGCCCGCGCTCCGATCGGAATGTTACTCGTCAGTACACCGTGGGTCCCGCCCGGTGGCAAGGCCACCGAACTGTGATCTGGCCAACGCCGCCCGAACCCGCCCCAGCAGGGACGATTCAGTCGCGCAGAGCGTTGAAGCGCCCCTGGTGGTACAGCAGCGGCCGGCCCTCTCCGGCCGGGTCCCCCTCGATGGCCTCCGCGATGACCACGCGGTGCGCTCCGGCGGGCACCAGGGCCACCACCCGGCACACCAGCCACGCCAGCACGCCGTCCAGCAGCGGGACCCCGTGCGGACCCGGGACCCAGGCGGTGGCGGGACCGAAACGGTCGGCGCCGCTGCGCGCGAAGAGACCGGCCAGCTCGCTCTGGTGCTCGGCGAGTATGTGGACGCCGATGTGGCCGGAGTCGCGTATCGCGGGCCAGCTGGAGGAGCCGGTGCCGATCGTGAAGGACAGCAGCGGCGGGTCCGCGGACACCGAGTTGAGCGAGGTCGCGGTGAATCCCACCGGCCCGTCACCGTGCGCGGCGGTGATCACCGCGACCCCGGCGGCGTGCTGCCGGAAGACGGAGCGCAGGAGGTCGGGCGAACCGGGCAGGCCGAAGCGGTCGCCGTCGTCACGCGCGGTCGGGGCCGTCATGGCCGTCGTGGCCGTCATGAGGGGTCTCCCTCGTGGATCCGCCCGTAAAGCAGGAGTTCATACCGCATATGACCAGCCTGTCGATCTCTCATGTACACAGTCAAGCGGCAACGGCCAGATGTCAGGCGCGTCACGCTGTGTGCGGGCGCGCGTACCGGCGCGAGCCGCCCCGTCCCGTTCCGCGTCCCCCCGCGCCCCCCGAGTCTCATCCGGCGTCCACCGCCGCCCCCAGGGCGGCGATCACGTCCGCCTTGCGCGGCATCCCGACGCCCCGGCGGACGATCCGGCCCGCGCCGTCGAGCACGAGCACCGTGGGCGTCTTCTCGATGCCCAGGGCCCGTACCAGGGCGAGGTTGCGCTCGGCGTCGACCTCGATGTGCGCGACCCCGTCCACCAGCTCCGCCACCTCGGCCAGGATCCGCCGGGTGGCCCGGCAGGGCTGGCAGAAGGCGCTGGAGAACTGCACCAGGCTGGCCCGCTCCCCCGGCTCGGCGCCCAGCTGGGCGCTGCCGAGCCGCTCGTGTTCCTCGTGGCCACCGCTTTCCCGCCCGCGCACGCGCACTCCCGTCCTCGTCCGCGTACTCATGGGTACGCTCGGTCGCCTGATGGTCCGTACCCTGGTCCGAGCGCCCCGCGGGGGCGCCACATTCCCGGCGTGACGAGAATCTCGCCGGGTGCGGCCCTCTGGACTGGCCAGCAGGCGGCATTTGGGGCACGATCCCCATGGTCGCGTACCTACGCTTCCGTAACTTCCGGCCGGGAGCACCTCCCCAGGCAGAAAGCGGGGTCTCCCCTCCATGGCTGAGCTCGTCTACCCCCCGGTGATCGGCGCCGCGCACACGCTGTTCCGCGCGCTGGACATCCGCATCGACATGAAGGGCACCGAGAACATCCCCCGCAAGGGCGGAGCGGTCCTGGTGTCCAACCACATCGGCTACCTCGACTTCATCTTCGCCGGACTGACGGCGCGGCCGCAGAAGCGCCTGGTCCGCTTCATGGCGAAGGAGTCGGTGTTCCGGCACAAGGTGTCCGGCCCGCTGATGCGCGCGATGAAGCACATCCCGGTCGACCGCAAGCAGGGCGAGGCCGCCTACCAGCACGCGCTGGACGCGCTGCGCTCCGGCGAGATCATCGGGGTGTTCCCGGAGGCGACGATCTCCCAGTCCTTCACCCTCAAGAGCTTCAAGTCGGGTGCGGCGCGGATGGCCCAGGAGGCCGGGGTCCCGCTGATCCCGGTGGCGCTGTGGGGCACGCAGCGGCTGTGGACCAAGGGCCGCCCGAAGGACCTCAAGCGCAGCCACATCCCCGTGACGATGCGCGTGGGCGAGCCGATGGACGCCCCGGCCGACCAGTACGCCGGCGCCATCACGCGCCGGGTGCGCGAGCGGGTGCAGGAGCTGCTGGAGGCCGCGCAGCGCGCGTATCCGGCCAAGCCTGCTGGGCCCCAGGACTCCTGGTGGCTGCCGGCCCATCTGGGCGGCACCGCGCCGACGGCGGCCGAGGTCAAGGACCTCGGCTGAGGATCCGGCCCCGACCGGGCCCTCCCGGCCCTCGGCCCGGCCCCGGCCCGGCTCCCGGTCACGCCCGGCCACGCCCGGCCACCGAGCGCGGCTCCGCCTTCCCGGCGGGGCCGCGCTCCGGCGTTCCGGCGGGGGCCGGTGGGTAACGTCTCCTCCGGTTCATCGCGCGACACACCAGGGGGAGGGGTCCGGGCATGAACGGGTTCGGGCGGTATCTGGCGGCGGCGGTCTCCGCGCGGTTCGCCTCCGAGGGCATGGGCATGGCCGTGGTGCTGCTCGCCCTGGAGCGGACCGGGAGCGCGGCGTACGGGGCGTACGTACTGACGGCCTGGCTGGCCCCGCACGTGCTGGCGGCCCCGCTCGCGGGCGCGGCGGCGGCCCGGGCGCGCCGGCCCCGGCTGTTCCACGTGGCCGCGCTGGGCGGGTTCACCGCGGCGGTGGCCGCGCTCGCCGTGCTGCTGGGCCGGGCCCCGGCGGTGGTGGTCCTCGCGGTGGCGGTGCTCGGCGGCTCCTGCGGGCCGATGGTGACGGGCGGGCTCTCCAGCCTGGTCGCGGGCCTGGTCCCGGCGGGTGCCCGGCGGGACCGGGCGTACGGCTGGGACGCGTCCACCTACAACGCCGCCTCGGTCACCGCCCCGGCGGTGGTCGGGCTGGTCGCGGCGCTGGCCTCGGCGGCGCCCGCGATGGCGGTGCTCGCGGCGTCCGGGGTGCTGGCGGCGGCGCTGGCCGCGAGCCTCCCGTACGGGGAACCGGGCCCGGCCCCGGCGCCCGGCGTGCCCCGCGCCGGGCTGGGGGCGGGGCTGGCCGCCCTGTGGCGGGTGCGGGAGCTGCGGGCGATCACCTCGGCGACGACGCTGGCCTTCGTCGGCATCGGCTCGCTGACCACCACCTCGGTGCTGCTGGCCGGCGGGCTCGGCAGTCCGGGCGCGGGCGGCGTCTTGATGACGGCCTTCGCGCTGGGCGCCCTGGGCGGTTCGCTGACCCTGGGGCGGATGACGGCCGTGGAGCCGGGGCGGCTGGCCCGGTGGGCCCTGGCCGGCACCGGGGTGGCGCTGGCGGCCGCCGCGCTGTCCCCGTCGCTCGCGGTCACGGCGGCGCTGTTCGCGGTGGCCGGGGTGTGTGACGGCCCGCTGCTCACGGCCACCCTGCGGATCCGCTCGGAGTGCGCGCCGGAGGCGGTGCGGACCCAGGTGTTCACCCTGGGCGCGGGGCTGAAGCTGACGGCCGCCTCGGCCGGCGCGGCCCTGGTGGGGCTCACGGCCGACGCGCCGGCGCAGGCCCTGCTGGGCGGGATCGCCGCGCTCCAGCTGGCCGCGGCCCTGCTGCACGGCGCGCTGGCCGCGCGCGGGCCCGTACCCGCCGCGCCCGGCTCCGCGGCCGGGGCGGCTACAGACCCGTCGGCAGGTTCCGCCACAGCTCCGGCCGGTCGGCGGAGCCCCGGAGCGCCGTGAGCACGGCCGGGTGCGGGGCGGCGTACAGCCCGGGGTAGTCGAGCTCGCCGAGCTCGGGGCGTACGGGGAAGGCCAGTCGCTCCCGGTCCAGGGTGAACTGGGCGTCCACGCCGGGCTTGTTGCCGCGCGGGTCGAGGCGGGCCCAGCCGGCGGCGCCGGGCCGGCGCAGCGCGATCAGGCCGTGGAGGACGGCGTTCGAGCCGTCGTCGTCGGCGAGGAGCTGGTAGCAGAAGGCCGTGGGGAGGCCCCGGGCGCGCAGCAGGGCGGCGAGGGCGTGGGCCTTGGCGTGGCAGATGCCGGTGCGGGTGCGGAGCACGTCGGAGGCGCGCCAGGTGATGCGGGGGTCGCCGGAGTCGGCGGAGTGCGCGACGGTGTCGCGGACGAACTCGAAGGCGGCCTTCGCGTAGGCGTACGGGTCGCCGCCCGCGGTGGCCCACAGGGCGTCGGCGGTATCGCGTACGAGGGGGTGGCCGTGGTCGACCACGTCGTCGGCCGCCAGGTAGGCGGCATCAGGATGCTCCTGGATCATTTCCACGATCCAGGAGCATACCTATGCGCGATAACGCATGCCTATCGAGTTATGCGGAGGGCCGGATCAGCGGGCCAGCTCTTCCTTCAGGGCCTGGAGGAAGCCGTCCACGTCCTCTTCCTGGGTGTCGTAGCTGCACATCCAGCGGACGTCCCCGGCCGCCTCGTCCCAGAAGTAGAAGCGGTAGCGCTCCTGGAGCCGGCGCGTCACCTCGTGCGGAAGCCGCGCGAAGACGGCGTTCGCCTGCACCGGGTAGAGGATCTCCACCCCGTCGGTCTCGCGCACGCCCGCGGCCAGCCGCTGCGCCATCGCGTTGGCGTGCCGGGCGTTGCGCAGCCACAGGTCCTTGGCGAGCAGGGCCTCCAGCTGCACCGACACGAAGCGCATCTTCGACGCGAGCTGCATCGACATCTTGCGGATGTGCTTCATCTGCCGGACGGCGTCCGGGTTCAGCACGACCACGGCCTCGCCGAACATCATGCCGTTCTTGGTGCCGCCGTAGGACAGCACGTCGATGCCGGCGGTGTTCGTGAACGCGCGCATCGGCACGTCGAGCGAGGCCGCGGCGTTGGCTATCCGGGCACCGTCGAGGTGGACCTTCATGCCCTTGGCGTGCGCGTGCTCGGTGATGGCCTTGATCTCGTCGACCGTGTACACGGTGCCGAGCTCGGTGTTCTGGGTGATCGAGACGACCTGCGGCATCGCGCGGTGCTCGTCCTCCCAGCCCCAGGCCTGCCGGTCGATGAGCTCGGGGGTGAGCTTGCCGTCCGGCGTGGGCACGGTGAGCAGCTTGAGGCCCGCCATCCGCTCGGGCGCGCCGCCCTCGTCGACGTTGATGTGGGCCGACTCGGCGCAGATCACCGCGCCCCAGCGGTCGGTGAGGGCCTGGAGGGCCGTCACGTTCGCACCGGTGCCGTTGAAGACCGGGTAGGCCTGCGCGTACGGACCGAAGTGGCTGCGGAAGATCTTCTGCAGGTACTCGGTGTACTCGTCGTCGCCGTAGGAGACCTGGTGGCCCCCGTTGGCGAGCGCGATGGCCTCCAGGATCTCCGGGTGCACCCCCGCGTAGTTGTCGCTCGCGAAACCGCGTACCGCCGGGTCGTGGTGGCGGTGCGCATCGGTCCTCACGGTTGCGGAGTGAGCCACAGACGCTGTCCGTTCACATCGGTGGCGGGCTGCTCCCAGACGCCGGCGATGGCCTCGGCCAGCTCCTTGACGTCGGTGAAGCCCGCGAACTTCGCACTGGGGCGCTCAGCGCGCATCGCGTCGTGCACCAGTGCCTTGATGACCAGGATCGCAGCCGCGGCGCCGGGGCCCTCCTCGCCCCCCGCCTTGCGGAAGGAGTCGGCGAGCGCCAGCGTCCACGCCTCGGCGGCCGCCTTGCCGGCGTTGTACGCGGCGTTGTTGGCGACCGGCTTGTGCGCGCCGGACTGGCTGATCAGGACGTAACGGCCGCGGTCACTGCGCAGCAGGGCGTCGTGGAAGGCGAGCGAGGTGGTCTGGACGGTGCGGATGAGGAGCTTCTCCAGGAAGGTCCAGTCCGCGAGGTCCGTCTCCGTGAAGGAGCTGCTGCCGCGCCAGCCGCCGACGAGGTGGACGAGCCCGTCGACGCGCCCGAACTCCTTCTCGGTGTGCTCGGCCCACGCCTTGGTGGCGGCCAGGTCGAGCAGGTCGACGGTCTCGCCGACGACGGTGGCGCCGCCGTGGGCGTAGCGGGCCGCGTCCACGGCCTCCGCGAGGCGCGCCGGATCGGCGTCGGAGGCCACCACGGTGGCACCCGCCTCCGCGAGGCGGAGCAGGGCGGCGCGGCCGGCGGGCCCGCCGGCCCCGGCCACCGCCACCACGGCGCCATGAAGCTTCCCGTTGCCGTTCCCGGACCCGTTCATCTGTGCGGCCTCCTGTGGGCGAGAGCTCACGCGGCGGCTCGCTCTGCCTTGTCGACGTTCTCGGTGTTCCCTGCGTTCGGAGCGGTGATGCCCTTCGTGGAGGCGATCACGCCCTTGAGCTTCTTGGCAAGGGCCTCATAGAACATGCTCAGCGGAAACTCGTCCGGAAGCACGTCGTCGACGAGCTTGCGCGGCGGCTGGTTCAGGTCGAGGGCGTCGGGACCCTTGGCCCACTTGGAGCCCGGGTGCGGGGCGAGGTACTCGGAGACCAGTTCGTACGCCTTGAACCAGTGGACCAGCTTCGGGCGGTCGATGCCGGCCCGGTAGAGGTCCTCGATCTCGGCGCACAGCTGGTTGGTGACCTGCGGGGCGCGCATCCAGTCGATCTTCAGCGTGTTGTCCGTCCAGCGCACGACGTCGTGCTTGTGGAGGTACGCGAAGAGCAGCTGGCCGCCGAGGCCGTCGTAGTTGCGGTTGCGGTCGCCGGACACCGGGAAGCGGAACATCCGGTCGAAGAGGACCGCGTACTGCACGTCACGGCCGTGCTCGTTGCCCTCGGACTCCAGCTTCACGGCCTCCTTGAAGGCGGTGAGGTCGCAGCGCAGCTCCTCCAGGCCGTACATCCAGAACGGCTGGCGCTGCTTGATCATGAAGGGGTCGAACGGCAGGTCGCCGTGGCTGTGGGTGCGGTCGTGGACCATGTCCCACAGGACGAAGGCCTTCTCGCAGCGCTCCTGGTCCTCGACCATGCGCGCGATGTCCTCGGGCAGCTCGATGCCCAGGATGTCGACGGCGGCCGCGGTGACCTTGCGGTAGCGGGCGGCTTCGCGGTCGCAGAAGATGCCGCCCCAGGTGAAGCGCTCGGGGGCCTCGCGGACCGCGATGGTCTCCGGGAAGAGCACGGCGGAGTGGGTGTCGTAACCCGGGGTGAAGTCCTCGAAGGTGATGCCGAGGAAGAGCGGGTTGTCGTACCGGGTGCGCTCCAGCTCGGAGAGCCACTCGGGCCACACCATCTTCAGGACGACGGCCTCGAAGTTGCGGTCCGGGTTGCCGTTCTGGGTGTACATCGGGAAGACCACGAGGTGCTGGAGCCCGTCTGCGCGCCCGGCGGCCGGGTGGAAGGCCAGCAGGGAGTCGAGGAAGTCCGGCACCTTGTAGTCGCCCGCGACCCACTTGCGCAGGTCGGCGACGAGGGCCGCGTGGTACTCGGTCGCGTGCGGCAGCAGCGGGGAAAGCGCCTCGACGCCGCCGATGACCCGCTCCACGGCGGCCTCGACGTCGATGCGGGCGGGCGCGCCCTCGGCCTCGAAGTCGATCGAGCCGTCCTTGGCCTGCCAGGGGCGGATCTCCTCCACGGCGGCCTTGAGCTGGGGCCACGCCGGGTGGTCGACCACCCGAGCGGCGGCGGTTATCACGGCACCGCCGGAACCCGGCACAAGAGTTTCCGTCATGTCACTTCCTCCACAGGAGAACCTCACGTCATCACAGCGTATGCAGAGGGGGCTCTTCCGCTCAAGAGGTAACTCGGGAAATTATCCTGTGGTACCCCCCACTCCGCCGGAAGTCTTCCCGTGGTTTGCTGTGGAACTGATCACTCCGCCTAGTCGCCGCACGGCTTGGCGGGCCTGGGGCAGTACGTCGGCCAGCGCGAGGAAACCGTGGAACATCCCGGGTTGGTGGTCGAGCTCCGCCGCCGTACCCGCCGCGCGCAGGGCCCGGACGTACGCGGCCCCCTCGTCCCGCAGCGGATCGCACCCGGCGGTGAGCACGTGGGCGGGCGGGAGCCCGGCCGGGTCGGCGGCCGCCGGCGAGGCCAGCGGATCCGCCGGGTCGCCGCCCGGCCCGAGGTACTGCTCCCAGAACCAGCGCAGGTGGGCGGCGGTCAGGAAGCCCTCCCCGGCCCCCTCGGCGGCGGTCCGGTACGAGGCGGTGTCCTGGGCGGCGTCCAGGCACGGGTAGATCAGCACCTGGAGGGCGAGCGCCGGTCCGCCGCGGTCGCGGGCCAGCAGCGCCGAACCCGCAGCGAGGTTGCCGCCGGCGCTGTCCCCGGCGACGACGAGCGCGGCGGGGTCGCCGCCCAGCTCCGCCACCCGCCCGGCGGCCCAGCGCAGCGCGGCGTACGCGTCGAGGACGGCGGCGGGGAACCGGGACTCCGGGGCGCGCCGGTAGCCGACGGACACGATCACGGCCCCGGAGGCCCGGCACAGCGCCCGCACCGTGCGGTCGTGACTGTCGAGGTCGCACAGCACCCAGCCGCCGCCGTGGCAGAACACGACGGTCGGCCGGGGCCCCGGCCACCGCCCGGGGTCCGGGCGGTAGACGCGGACCGGGACCGGGGGCGCCCCGTCGGGGCCGGGAACCTCGCGGTCCTCGACGGAGCCGACGGCGGGGGGCGGGGCGGCGGACCCCGGCGCGGCCGCGAGGATCCGGCGGGCCTCGGCGGCGTCGGTGACGGCGCCGCCGAGGTCGGGGAAGGCGGCGGCGAGCGCGTCCACGTAGGGCCGGGCGGCGGGATCGAGCCGGGCGGGACCGGGGGCGGGCGTGGCCGGTTCAGGGGCGGCCGGTTCGGGGGCGGGCGCGTCCGTCATCGCGGCGCGGCCTCAGGCGTTCCGGAAGTGCGGGATGACCTTCTCGCCCCACTGCCGCAGGGTCTCCAGACAGGCCTCCTGCGGCACCGTGCCCATCTGGATCAGGCACATGATCTCGTCGGCTCCGGCCGCCGCGAGGCGTTCCACGTAGGCGATGGCCTCGTCCGCGCTCCCGTAGGCGTGGTCGGCGTTGAACGTCGCCGTCGAGGTGGGCCGGACCGGGATGTCCAGCTCGTGCAGCCGGGCCACCACCTGCTCGGCCGCCGCCCGCATCCGCGCCGGCTCGTCCGCCCCGGCGACCACCGCCTCGTCCGGGATGCCGGCGCCGCCGTACCAGTGGCCGATGGACTGGGCGAAGAACCGCTGACCCCGGACGCCGATCCGGCGGGCCTCCCGCGCGTCGTCGAGCACGATGGTCGGGCAGAGCACCGAGAAGTGGTCGTTGACCACGGTGGACACGAACCGGGCGCCGTCCCGCCCGGCGATCGCCGCGTCGTAGACGCCCCGCAACCGCGCGATCGACTCCGGCCCGGCGAACCCCATGACCAGCGCCCCGACGCCCAGTTCGGCGGCCTGCGCCAGCGTCTCGTCCCGGCTGCACGCGAGGAACAGCGGCGGGTGCGGGGTCTGCGCGGGCCTCGGCAGGATCGGGTGCGGGGCGATGTCGATGAGCTCCCCGCGGTACTCCAGCTCCTCCTCCTGCCAGGCCTTCCCGATGATCCGCAGCGCCTCCTCGACCTCGGCGGTGGTGCGGTCCCGGTCCACCCCGCACAGCGAGGTCTCCTGCTCGGTGCCGCCCCGGCCCGCGCCCAGGTCGAGCCGCCCTCCCGAGAGCAGGTCGAGCATCGCGGCCCGCTCGGCGACCCGGACCGGATGGTTGAAGTTGAAGGGCATGCACACCACGCCATGGCCGATGCGTATGGTGTCCGTCCTGGCCGCGACCCAGGTCAGGAAGATCTCCGGAGCGCTCATGTGCGCGTACCACTTCAGCGAGTGGTGCTCGACGGCCCAGATCCGGTCGAATCCCATCTGCTCGGCGAGCACCGCCTGTTCGACGCAGTCGCGGATGACCTGGTGCTCCCGTTCCACCGTCGGGTCGGCCAGCTGCGCTTCGAAGATCACGGAGAACTTCACGATGCCTCCAGGGTTGCGTCCCGTGCCCGGCCTTACTTCGAATAGGAATATGACTAGTAGTCATAAGTCGAAGAAGCAAGACCTGCCACCGACCGCGTGGGCCGTCCTCGGCCTGCTGTCCTTCCCCGGGGAGCGCACCGGGTACGAGCTGAAGAAGTGGGCGGACTCCTCGCTGCGCTTCTTCTACTGGTCACCGGCCGTCAGCCAGATCTACGCCGAGCTGCGCCGCCTGGAGGAACTCGGCTACGCGGCCTCCGCCCGCCCGGGCCCGGAGGAGGCGCGGTCCAAGCGCCGCTACGCCATCACCGCCGCCGGGCGCGAGGCGCTGGCGGGCTGGGCCGCGGACTCGGCGGAGGCCGGGCCGCCGGTCCTCAAGCACGGGCTGCTGCTGCGGATCTGGCTGGGCCACCTGGCCGAGCCGGAGCGGCTGCGCGCGAGGGTGGACGAGCACCTGGAGCACACGCGGGGCGAGCTGGCCGCCGTACGGGAGGCCATGGAGCATGCGCGGGAAGTGCCGCAATGGGCCTTCCCGGCGCTCGCGCTGCGCTGGAGCGAGCGACAGCACCTGGCCGAACTGGAGCTGGCCGAAGCCCTGTTGGCCGACCTGGACGGCCTGGCCACGCCGGCCGCGCCGGACGCGCCACACAGCCCGGGCGCGCCGCTCGGACCGGACGGCCCGGACGGCCCGGACGGCCCGGACGGCCTGTAGGAGCGGGCCGCCCCGGACGCGCGCTGACCGGCGCGGACTCCCCTCGGGACCCTCCGCGGAGCCCCGCTCCGGCGGCGGGCTCGGGCGCTCCGCGCGGCCGCGTCAAGCCGGCGGGGACGCGCCCACGCCCGGGTGACGCGGCCGGGCCGGCGACGCCGTGCCCGCCCCCGCGCGGCCCTGGCGGGAAAGGGCCACCGGCCCGTTCCGGGTCGCCGCACGGGCGGTCTCATCGCGGGCGCGGCGCACTAGCATGCGTCCTCACCGCGCGCGGCCGGTCGGGACACCGCGACCGCGGCGGGGAGCCGCCGTCGACGGAAGCGAGAGAACCTTGACTTTCCTCACCATCGGTCACCGCGGGGTCATGGGTGTCGAACCGGAGAACACCCTCCGGTCGTTCGTCCGCGCGGAACGCTCCGGCATGGACGTCATCGCGCTGGACGTACGGCTCAGCAAGGACGGCGCCCTCGTCGTCCTGCACGACGCCGCCGTGGACCGGACCACCGACGGCGTGGGCGCCGTCGCCGATCTGACCCTGGCCGAGCTGCGCGAGCTGGACGCCGGACTCGGCGAACGCGTGCCGGTCCTCGAAGAGGCCCTGGACGCCGTCCGGTCCCCGCTCCAGGTGACGGTGCGGGACCAGGCGGCCGCCGCCGCGCTCGCGGCGCTGGTGCTGCGCCTCGACCTGACCGCCCGGGTGGAGGTGGCCTCCTTCCACGAGGCGGTGCTCTCCGAGACGGCCCGCCTGGTGCCGGGCGTACGGACCGCCCTGTACGCGGAGCAGAGCGGCGCCGACGCCCCCGAGATCGTCGACCGGGCGCGGGCCGCGCGGGCCGGGACGGTCTCCCTGGACATCGGGCGGCTCACGCTGGAGACCGTCGGGGCGGCGCACGCGGCCGGGCTGCGGGTGACCGGCTGGACGGTGAACACCCTGGAGCAGCTGCGCGTGGCGCGGGCGCTCGAACTCGACGGTGTGACCACGGACTTCCCGGAGATCCGCAGCACGGGCCGGTTCATGGCCTAGGGCAGGCGCCCGGACCGGGCTGCGGACGGGCAGGGCAGCACATCACCCCCGGGGCGTGTCGGTGCCCGCGATGTGGGCACACGGGACGTCATGACTCTGCTGCTGCTCTTCCTGCTGCCGCTCGGCCTGGCCCTCGTCCTCCTCGCGACCGCCGAACCGACCCACCACGGCCGGCACCGCCAGCGCCGGTGACTCCCGTCCCCCGTGATCGGCCGGTCCGGCAACCCCGTTTCCGCTACAGCGGCTTGACCAGCAGCTCGAAGGCCAGGTCGTCGCGGAGCGGGATGCCGAAGCGCGCGTCACCGTAGGGGAAGGGGCTCAGCTCGCCGGTGCGCCGGTAGCCGCGGCGCACGTAGTAGGCGATGAGCTCCTCCCGTACGTTCACCACCGTCATCCGCATCTCCGTGGCCTGCCAGGTCTCGCGGGCGCGCCGCTCCGCCTCGGCCAGGATCTCCTTGCCGAGGCCGGCGCCCTGGAGCCCGGGACGGACGGCGAACATCCCGAAGTAGGCGTGGTCGCCGCGGTGTTCGAGCTGGCAGCAGGCGACGAGTTCGCCCGCGCGCTCGACGACGAGCAGGACGCCGTCGGGGGCGCTGATGACCTGGCGGACCCCGTTCTCGTCGGTGCGCTGCCCGTCCAGGTAGTCCGCCTCGGTGGTCCAGCCGCCGCGGCTGGCCTCGCCCCGGTAGGCGGACTCCACGAGCTTCACCAGCTCGGGCACGTCCGCCTCCACGGCGCTGCGGAAGTTCAGGGCGGCGGGATTGGCGGTGGACATCGGGGGCTCCGATCTGCGCGGTGACATACGCGGCGCGTATGAGTGGCATATGACATGCCCGGTACGGCAAGGAGAGCCTAACCCGGGCCGGCGTGCGGGCCGCCGGACAAGGGCATCTCTTCCGGTGACGCCGACGAACCGGGGGGTTCCGCCGTGCACGGTCCCGCGATGTCCCTGCCCACTTCCGTCTCTTCCTGGCTGCTCGTGCTGCTGTGCGCGGTCAGCGGGGCGTACTGCCTCGGGCGGGTGCGCAGATCGGGCGGCGCGGCGGCCCGGGAGGCCGGCCCCGAGGCCCTGATGGGGTTCGGGATGGCGGTGATGGCCGTCCCCGGCGGGTTCGGCGAGGGCTGGCGGGCGCCCGTGCTCGGGGCGGTCTTCTGCGGCGCCGCGCTGCACGCCGGCTGGCTGCTGCGGGGCGGGATCCACCACGCGCACCATCTGGTGGGCTCGCTGTCCATGGTCTACATGGCGTTCATGCCGGGTTCGGGGCACGGGGCCGGGCTGCCCCTGGTCACCGGCGCCCTCCTCCTCTATTACGCCGGGTACGTGGTGCTGGGCGGGTCCCGGCTGGTCACGGCGGGCGCCGCCGGGGCGGCCGGCGCTCCGTACCCCCTCGCGGGCGACGTTCAAGACGGCCAAGGCGGCCAGGACGCCCAGGACGGCCACGACGGAGGTCCCGCCGAGGTGATCCGGGCCTGCCGACTCGCCATGGGGACAGGGATGTTGGCGATGCTGCTGGCCATGTGACCGCCCGCCGGGAGGCAAACGTGTGCTGCGTCACCAAACCCCGCAAGCGATACCCGTGCGCGGGCACCCCCTCATAGGCTGACCGCCATGATGGTCTCCGCCGCTCTCCTGATGCTCGGCGCACTGACCGCGGTGCTCGCCCCCCGCCTCCTGGCCCGGGCCGAGTGGCCCGAGCGCGAACCCGTGGTCGCGCTGTGGGCGTGGCAGTGCGTGGTGGGCGCGGTGCTCCTGTGCTTCGCGCTGTCGATGCTGCTGAGCGCCGCGGCGGCCTGGTTCGCGGTGCGGGGCCCGCTCTTCGCCGCCGCCCCGCACGGGGTGGTGCACGCGTACGGGCTGGGCGGTCCGCAGGAGGGCGGTCCGTGGGCCGCGGTCACCGCGCTCGCGCTGGCGGGCGGCGCACTGTGGACCGGGGCGATGCTGACCCGCGAGGTGATCCGGGCCCGGGCGCGGACGCGCGCCCAGGGAGCCGAACTGCGGTTCCGGGCGCCGCTGCTGCCCGGGGAGGAACCGGACGGCGCGCGGCTCGTCGTACTGGAGGGGCCGCGGCCGGACGCGTGGTGGCAGCCGGGTGCGAGGCCGCAGCTGGTGGTCACGACGGCGGCCCTGGACCGGCTCAAGGGCAGCCAGCTGGACGCCGTACTGGCGCACGAGCAGGGGCACGTCGCGGCGCGGCACGACTGGCTGCTGCACTGCTCGCGGGCGCTGGCGGGCGGCTTCCCGCAGGTGCCGGTGTTCGCGGCGTTCGAGGCGGAGATGTACCGGCTGGTCGAACTGGCCGCCGACGACGTGGCCTCGCGGCGCTTCGGCCGGCTGACGACCGCGCTGGCGCTGGTCGGGCTGAACGAGGACCGGGGCGTCTTCGGGACCTCCCCCGCTCCGCAGGCGCACGTGTCGCAGCGGGTGCGCCGGCTGCTGTCGGCCGCGCCCCGGCTGTCGGCGGGTCGGCGGCTGCGGCTGACGGCGCTGGCCACGCTGGTCCCGGCGGTACCGCTGATGGTGGCGTTCGTGCCCGGCCTGAGCGCGCTGGCGTAGGGCCGGCGGGCCGGCGCTGCGAGGATCCCCGGATGCGGAGCGATCGCCTGCGGTGGACCGGGGTCGGCTGCGCGCTGCTCGCGGCGGCCCTGACCCTCCTGGTGGCGGCCCGCTGGGGCCCGGTCGTCTCGTACGACGAGCAGCTCGCGCGGTGTCTGCACGCGAGCGCCGTTTCCCGCCCCGGGGTCACTGCCGCGACGCGGGCGCTCAGCGACTGGGCCTGGGATCCCTGGACCATGCGCGGCCTCGCCGCCCTGGCCTGCTGCCTGCTGTGGCGGCGGGGCGAGCGCGGGCGGGCCCTGCGGATCGGGGTCGCCACCGCCGTGGCCGCGGCGGTGCAGCGGGGGCTGAAGGAGCTGGTGGGCCGGGAGCGTCCGGTGTGGCCGGATCCGGTGGACTCGGCGCAGTACGCCGCCTACCCCTCCGGCCACGCGATGACGGCGACGGTGGTGTGCGGGCTGCTGCTGTGGCTGCTGCCCCGCTCCGCACCCGGGACGGCCGGGAACCGGCTTGCGCGGACGGCGTGGGCGCTCGCGGCGGTCTCGGTGGCGGGGGTCGGATTCACCCGGCTGTACCTGGGTGTCCACTGGCTTTCGGATGTCGTCGGCGGCTGGCTCCTGGGCGTGGCCCTGGTCGCGCTCGTGATCCGTTTCCCCGGTCCCGGACGCCCGGCGCGCTCGGCGAGCGGATGCGTCCCGGTCGGCGCCGACCGACGCTGAGGGCATGCGCCACACGCCGATCGTCGTACACCGGATCTCCGCCTCGGGCGGCCGCCAGGTCACGTTTCGCCAGGTCGGGCGGGATGTGGTGCTGGGCGTGGCGCACAACGACGCGGATGTGATCGAGTTCCTGCGCCGGGCGGAGGTCCCGGACCCCGACGAGGTCGTGCTGGGCGAGGAGTCGGACCTGATCGCGTGGGAGGGCGACGAGCCGCACGCGTACGAGCCGACGCCCCCCGATCTCGACGTCCCCTGAGGCCTCGAACACGACCGCTCGCGAGCCGGCGTGCACCTGCCGTGGGGCGATCCCCCGCGTCGCCCCACAGCAGGCAAATCCGTGCGCTGAGTATATTGGCCGAGAGCCAGTCAACGCAGGAGTAAGCATGTCCCCGCGCAGCGCATCGGTCAATGAAGAATTGCGGAGACGTTCAAGGGAGCGGCTGCTCCACGCCACGGTCGAGCTCGTGGGCGAACGCGGCTACGAGGCGACCACGCTCGGCGACATCGCCGACCGGGCGGGCACGGCCCGCGGCCTGATTTCGTACTACTTTCCGGGCAAACGGCACCTGCTCCAGTCCGCCGTGCACCGGCTGATGCACCTCACCCTGGAAGCGGCGCTGGAGCGGGAGCCGCGTACGGAGGACGGCCGCGAGCGGCTCGCCCGTGCCGTCGACGCGATACTCGGTCTGGCCCGGGACCGGCCGCGGCTGATGCGGACCCACATGGCGGGCATCCTCCAGGCCGAGGGGTTCGTACGGTGCTCGGAGCAGCAGCGCCTGGCGGAACTGCTGCGGGAGACGGTGGTGCGCTACGGCTCGCCGGACCCGGACACCGACTACCCGCTGCTGCGCGCGCTGCTGATGGGCGCGGTGGTGGCGGTGCTGCTGCCGGGGGCGCCGATGCCGATGGCGCGGCTGCGGGCCGAGCTGTTCCAGCGGTACGGGCTGGACTGGGAGCTGGGAGTCCCGCCGGACGGGGGGCCGCCCGGCGGAACCTTTCCCTCACCGCGTCAGTGATGCCTCGCTGACGCGGTCACGGCGACCGCGTCAGCGGTAGTCGCGGTAGTCGGGCTGGCTCTGCACGTTGAGCCGGTCCATCCACACCCGCTTGGCGCTCTCGGTGCGCCAGTCGTCGAGCCTCAGCACGTCGAGGCCCTTGACGATGTCGTTCGAGTAGATGTGCCCGTTGTAGTAGTAGGCCGACCAGGAACCGCCGAGTCCGAGGACGTCGGTGGTCAGCGGGCCGCGCTCGAAGTAGCCGATCTCCTTCGGCTTGTCGGAGTCGGTGAAGTCCCAGACCGAGACGCCGCCCTGGTACCAGGCCTGGACCATGATGTCGCGGCCGCCGCCGACGGGGATCAGCGAGCCGTTGTGGGCCACGCAGTTCTCGGTGTCGGCCTGGTGGCGCGGGATCTTGAAGTAGCTGCGGAAGACGAGCTTGCGGTGGTCGCCGCGGCCGGTGATGTCGTAGATGCCGTCGGCGCCCCGGTTCGGTCCGGTGGCCTCGTTGCAGGTGGCACCGCCACCGCCGCCGAGCTCGTCGGTGAAGACGACCTTGTTCGCGCGCTCGTTGAAGGTGGCCGAGTGCCAGAACGAGAAGTTCACGTTGTCCTGGACCCGGTCGATGACCCTCGGCTGCTCGGGCTCGCTGATGTCGAAGAGGATGCCGTCGCCCATGCAGGCGCCGGCGGCCAGGTCCTTGGACGGCAGCACGGTGATGTCGTGGCAGCCGGTGGTCTTGGAGACGCCCGGGTTGACCGGCCCGCCCGGGTTGCCGCCGTCGGGGAAGAGGACCGGGAAGGCGACGACCGCGGCCTGCGTCGGGGCCTTCTTCGGGACCTTCACGACCGAGATGCCGTCGTGCGGGGGCTGGCAGTCGGGGAAGGCCTCGCTCGGGGAGTACGAGGAGACGTAGAGGTAGATGTCGCGGTTGCCCGGCACCAGCGTGTGGGTGTGGGAACCGCAGGCGGTCTCGACGGACTTGATGTACTTGGGGTTCTTCTTGTCCTTGATGTCGAAGATCTTGATGCCCTCCCACGAGGACTTCTCCGTGGCGGGCTGCGAGACGCTGTTGCAGGAGTCGTCGCTGCGGGAGGAGTCGGTGGAGAGGAAGAGCAGGTCCCCGGAGACGGAGATGTCGTTCTGGCCGCCGGGGCAGAGCACCCGGCTCACCGTCTTCGGTGCCTTCGGGTCGTCTATGTCGTAGATCGTGAAGCCGTCGTAGCTGCCCGCGTAGGCGTACCGGCCCTGGAAGGCCAGGTCGGAGTTGATGCCGTCGGGGTTGGCGCTGGGGATGTTGGCCAGGGGCTTGATGTTCCGGCTGTGGACGATCTCGTCCTTGCCGGGGATCTCGCCGGGACCGATGTCCCGGCCCTGGGCGATGCCGGAGCCGAGTCCCGGCGGGGAGCCGGCTCCGGGGGTTAAGTCGCCCGGGTCGGGGGTGGCGGCCGCGGGTCCTGCCGCCAGGAGCGTGGCGAGGAGTCCGGCCGCCGCGACGGCCACCCCCAGACTCCTGTTCCGCACTCTGGTGGTGTGCAACGAGGTCACTGTGCCCTCCCATGGGAGTCCGATCGGTTCCGTTCTTGGTGGGACCGGAACCAGGACCCCGGCAGTATCTTCCTTTCCATGGACATGGCAAAAGGGTTACTTCGCGGATTAGCCGGAGCGGCCGTGGTCTCGGCGACCCTGCTCGCGCTCGCCGGATGCCAGGACGACGACGGGAAGACCGGGGCGAACGGGGCCAAAGACGGCCGGAATCCGGTGATCGCACCCGGCAAGCCGGGCGAGCGGGCCCGTACGCTCTCGCCCGAACAAGCCGCGCGGGAACGGCCCGATGACACCCCCAACGCGGCCGACCAGACCTACGTACGGGGCATGATCGAGCACCACCGCCAGGCCCTCACCATGAGCGCGCTCGCGCCGGACCGGGCGTCGGCGGAGGCCGTCAAGGGGCTCGCGGAGCGGATCGCGGCCGCGCAGAAGCCCGAGATCGGGGCGATGGAGAGATGGCTGGCGCGCTACCCGGCGCCGGGCGGGGCGGGCGGGTCCGGCAGTACCGGGGGCTCCGGCGGTACCGGGGGCACGGGCGGGCACGACCACGGCGCGATGCCGGGCATGGCCACCGAGCAGCAGCTCAAGGAGCTCGCCGATGCCAGGGGGACCGACTTCGACCGGCTCTTCCTCAAGCTGATGACCGCCCACCACGAGGGCGCCCTGAAGATGGCCGGCCAGGCCCTGGCCGGCGGGAACAACGTGGCGGTCGAGGAGATGGCGACCGAGGTGGTGGCCACCCAGACCGCGGAGATCCACCGGATGCGCGCGCTGGGCTGACGCCCCCGGGCGCCGGTGGCATGCTGGGAGCACCTGCGGGAGGAGCTCCGCCGTGCTTCGTGTCGCCGTCGTCGGTTCGGGCCCCAGCGGGGTCTATGCCGCGCAGACCCTGACGCAGCAGCGCGAGGTGCCGGGGGTGCGGGTCGACGTACTGGACCGGCTGCCGGCACCGTACGGGCTCGTGCGGTACGGGGTGGCCCCCGACCACGAGAAGATCAAGTCGCTCCAGGGCAGCCTGCGCACGGTCCTGGAGGACGAGCGGATCCGCTTCCTCGGCAACGTCGAGGTCGGCGGGGAACTCCTGCCCACCGCGCGGCTGCTGGAGCTCTACCACGCGGTGGTGTACTGCGTCGGGGCGGCGCGGGACCGGCTGCTCGGGATCCCCGGCGAGGACCGGGCCGGGGTCCACTCCGCGACGGCGTTCGTGTCCTGGTACAGCGGCCACCCGGACACGGACCCCGGCGCCTTCGACCTGACCGGGGTGCGTTCGGCGGTCGTGATCGGGGCGGGGAACGTCGCGGTGGACGTGACGCGGATGCTCGCGCGGGGCGCGGCGGAACTCGCCCCCACCGACATGCCGCAGGCGGCGCTGGGGGCGCTGGGCGCCAGCGGGGTGCGCGAGCTGCACATGGTGGCGCGCAGGGGGCCCTCCCAGGGCAAGTTCACCACCAAGGAGCTGCGCGAGCTGGGCACGCTGCCGGGCGTCGGCATCCGCGTGGAGGAGACGGAACTGGCCCTGGACCCGGCGTACGCGGACCCGGGCGCGGCCCTGCCCGCCGTGAACCGGCGCAATGTGGAGGCCCTGCGGGGCTGGGCCGCGAGCCCGCCGGCCGAGGCCGACCGGCGCATCCGTCTGCGGTTCTTCCTGCGCCCGGTGGAGGTGCTGGGCGGCCCGGACGGCGGGGTCAGCGGGGTGCGCTTCGAGCGGACGGCTCCGGACGAGCGGGGCGCGGTGACGGGCACGGGCGGGTACGAGGACATCCCGGCGGAGCTGGTGCTGCGCTCGGTGGGCTACCAGGGCGTGCCGCTGCCCGGCCTGCCGTTCGACCCGGTGACGGCGACGGTCCCGCACGCGGCGGGCCGGGTGCTGCGCGAGGGCCGCGCCTCGGTCGGCGAGTACGTGGCGGGCTGGATCAAACGCGGCCCGACCGGGGTGATCGGCACCAACCGCCCGTGCGCGAAGGAGACGGCGTCCTCGCTGCTCCAGGACGCGGGCGTACTGGCCCGCCGCGACCTGCCCGAGGACCCGCTGCCCGCCCTGCGCGCGGCGGGCCTGCACCCGGTGGAATGGCCGGGCTGGCTGGCGATCGAGTCGGCCGAGGCCGCCCTGGGCCGCTCCCTGGGCCGCCGCTCGGTCAAGATCCCCGACTGGCCGGGCCTCCTCACCGCCGCCCACCCCACCCCGCCCTGACCGCCGTCACGCGCGTTGGGCAGTCGGTGGGTGGCTTGCCAGTTGGGGTCGTTACCGGGTCAGCCACATGGGCCGCCACACCGCTCTCATGAGCCGAAGCACATCCCTCAGTGGAATGCCGAGAGGCCGGGCTCAGGGAGAGCGCGGCCTCTCGGGTGGTGACGTGGCGCCTACCAGTAGGTACGCGTGATCTTGTCAGGCAGTCGCCCCTGCCGCTCCCCTTCCTGGAAGATCGCTGATGCCGCGATCAGGAAAGCACGGCGGAGTTTCGGGTCCGGGTCGGGATTTTCCACATTCCCGACGTTTTTATCGAGGAGCATGTCGCCGATGGCGATTCCCTCCAGCGTGCAGGGGCGAGCGATCGACCCCTCAGGGTCGATCATGATGTTCCCGGTGACACCTTCTGCGGTTTCCCAGGCGTAGACGGATCCCGCTCCGAGAGAAAGGACCTTCCTACACGTCAGTGATGCTGTCACAGGGATTTCCACCAGTTCGCTCGCGCCAGGGATTTGATCACCGGAATCCTATACCGTCCGCCGCGGGCGCATGCTCGTCCCAGGTGTGGCCGGCGTCCAGGGTCGCCTGATGGGCGCGGCGATAGTTCTGGTCGCCGTGCTGACGCATCCAGTTCGACTCGTACAGTTCATGCGCGAGCAGATCGAAATCACTGGGATGCGGATTTCCGTTCTGGAGGCGTTCCCAGGCCCTGGCGATACGCGGATTGGCGTCGAATCGCAGCATTCCCGCGTCGAGCTGATGCGATTCGATGTACAGGTGGTTGTAGATCTGATTGATGTCGGCCGCGGAATAGCCGTGCGACGCCGCGGTCTGCGCCACCCGGTCGAGCTGGGCGTCCGCGCGGATCGCGTCATAGGCGTGGTCCGCCCATTCCAGCTCGAAGTCCATCTCGCTGCGCGGCCGCCGGAAGGATGAACCGCCGGACTGCAGCTCCCGCTCCGTGGCCATCGCGGTCCGCCGCCACCCGGTCAGCCCGCCGACTCCGGTGAGAACCAACTGCTGGGCCAGTTCGTCGGCGGTCTCCGCGTACAGATCGGCGAGCGCGTCGCAGCCCTGCTGCCGGAGCATGTACTCGGCACGGTAGAGCCGGTAGGCGGGGCGGACGGGGAGGTACTTGTCGACGAACGCGCCCGCGCCGCCGTTCTCACCGGTGAACGCGTCCTCCAAGTCCCCGAGGAACACGAAGGGTGACTTGGCGACGTCGACGAAGGCGTCGCCGAAGATACCGAGGGCTTCGCCGAGGCTGTCGACCCGGTCGTTGTTCGGGTCGTCGGGGGTCAGACCGCTGGGGTCGGTGAGCACGCTGGGCACGTTGTCGGCGTAGGCGTATGCGGAGACGTGCGGCGTCGACAGGTCCCGGGCGGCCGGATCGGACCGCGTGAAGCGACCGGTGGCGGTGTCGTACTGGCGGGCGTGCAGGTCGAGATGGCCGGTGGTGGTCTCGTAGCGGGCGCCGGTGTACGACGGAGTGCTCGCGGGCGCGCCGCTGGTGGTGGTGTTCAGGACGCGGGTGCCGAACGAGTCGTAGGCCCAGCGCTGGTGGAGGGTGCCGGTGCTGCCCGTGACGTCGACCGGGGAGCCCTGGGTGTCGTGGTGGTAGTAGAAAAGCGCCCCGGCGCCGGTCTTGGTGGCGGTGGGCTGGCCGAGCGGGTCGTAGCGGTAGGACTGCTTCACCGCCCAGGCGCTGTCGTACTCGGTGGCCAGGATCGGTAGCGGCGCGTTGGGGTCCCACTGGGTGCGGTTGGTGACCGCGCCGTCCTTGAGGGTAGTGACCTGGTTGCCGCTGGCGTCGTGGTCGTAGCTGTAGTTGCTGCCGCCGACGGTGGCTGCGGAGATCTGTCCGGCCAGGTCGTAGGTGTAGGTGTCGGCGCCGGCCTCGGTCCGGTTGCCCTCGGCGTCGTGGGCGTAGGCGGTGGTCGTGGTGCCGGTGGTGGTCGAGGTGAGCTGGTCGGCCGCGTCGTAGGCGTAGCTGGTCGAGGCGGTGCCCAGGGTGGAGGTCAGCCGGTTGCCGACCTTGTCGTAGGTGTAGGACGTGGTGCGGCCGGCGGCGCAGCCGGTGACCCAGGGCTGCGGCGCGCAGCCGGAGGTGAGCCGGTTGGCCGCGTCATAGGTGAGGTCGTAGCCGCCGGTGCCGACGCCGGCCCGGGTGACGTCGACGCGCGAGGGCAGACCCGCCGCGGACAGTGTCAGCGCCGTCTTCGTGACCGTAGCGCCCGCCTTGGTGGCGGTCACCGCGGTGACCCGGCCCGCCCGGTCGTATGTGCGTTCCTCGGTCTCGGTGTTGGGTAGGGCCGACGTGCGCAGGTTGCCCGCCGGGTCCCAGGTGTACGTGGTGGTCTTGCCGTCGGCCGCCATCGTCCCGGTGCGGCCGTCGGCGTCGTACGTGTACGTGATCGTGTTGCCGTCGGAGTACTTGCGGGTGAGCATCTGCCCGGCGGCGTCATAGGTGTAGGCGAAGCCACGCGTCTTGGTGAGATTGCCGACCGCGTCGTAGACGAAGTCCTCGGAGATCTTGGAGTTCGCGCGGGCCGTCAACTGCCCGGCGTCGTCGTAGCCGAAGGTCGCGTCGGGGGTGGCGTCCGAGTAGTCGATCTTGGTGAGCAGACCGCGCGGGTCGTACGTGTGCGTGGTGGTGCCACGGGGCGTGGCTTTCCCGGTGACGTTGCCCTCGGCGTCGTACGCGTAGGTCGTCTTCCGTCCCAGCGGGTCCGTGACCGAAGTGAGGCGGTGTACCGCGTCGTAGCCGTATGCGGTGACGTGGCCGTTGGCGTCGGTGCGCTCGGTGAGGTTGCCGAGCTTGTCGTGACGGTAGGCGGTGACCGCGCCGTCGGGGGCGGTGACCTTGGTCAGCTGGTCCAGGTCGTCGTAGCCGTAGGAGGTGGTGCGCCCATCAGCGTCCTTGCGTCCGACGACCTTGCCGAGGGCGTCGTAGGCGGTGGTGGTCACGCCGCCGAGCGGGTCGGTGACCTTGGTGGGGTTGCCCGCCGGGTCGTAGCCATACGTTGTCGTGTACTGGGCGGGGTCGGCGCCGGTGCCGTTGCCGCGCGGATCGACCGCGGTGGCTCGGCGGCCGTCGCCGTCGTAGGTCCAGCTCGACTTGTGACCGAGCGGGGAGGTACGGCTGAGCAGGTTGCCGTCGGTGTCGTAGGCGTAGGTCGTGGTCTTGCTCAGTTGGTCGGTGCTGCTGCTGAGGCGGCTGTTCTTGTCGTAGACGGCGGTGGTCGTCTTGCCCGCGGCGTCGGTGGTCTTGGTGACGTTGTTGTTGGCGTCGTAGGTGTAGCCGGTGGAGTGGCCCAGCGGGTCGGTGGCCACGAGCGGCCGGTTGATCGCGTCGTAGGTCGTCTTCGTTTTCGCGCCGGTGGGACCGGTGGTCTCGGTGAGGTTGCCGGCCGCGTCGTACACGTAGGACGTGGTGTAGGCGGCCGGGTTGGCGCCTGAGACGTTACCGCGCGGCGAGACGCTGCTGAGCAGCCGTCCGACCTTGTCGTACATGTAGGTGGTTCGGCCGTCGGCCGCATCGGTCTCGGAAGCGAGCCGTCCGCTCGCGTCGTATGTGCGGGTGAGGGACTTGCCCGCCTGGTCGGTGGTCCGGGTCAGGTTCCCCGCGTCGTCGTAGCCGAGCGTGGCGGTGTCGCCCGCAGGATTGCGCACCGATGTCAGCTGCTCGGCGCCGTTGTACTCGTAGGTCGTCGTACGGCCCAGGGCGTCCGTGGCCGAGCTCAGCAGACCACGGCCGTCGTAGGTGTACTTCGTGGTGTACGCGGCCGGGTCGGCACCGGAGACGTTCCCGCGCGGGTCCGTCCTGGTCAGGACGCGGCCCGCCTTGTCGTACGTGAACGTCGCCTTCTCGCCCAGCGGCGTGGTGACCGACGTCCGGTTGCCAGCGGCGTCGTACCCGTATGTGGTGACCTTGCCGCGCGGGCTCGTCATGGTCTCCAGCGAGCCGAGCGCGGTGTACGTGTAGACGGTCTTGCCACCCGTCGGGTCCGTCGCCGACGTCAGCCGGTTCGCGGTGTACGCGTACGTCGTCTTGTTGCCGCGGCCGTCGGTGTGGCTGGTGAGGTTGCCCGCGGTGTCATAGCCCCAGCTCTCCTTGTAGCCGAGCGCGGCCGGTGCGGTGCGGGTGAGCATCCGGCCCGCGGTGTCGTACGTCATGGCCGTGGTGTTGCCGCGCTGGTCGGTGATGGCGGCGGGGCGCAGTTGACGGTCGTAGTCGTAGGTGATGCTCTTGCCATACGGGTCGATCGTCTTCATCAGGACGTTGCTGGCGTAGACGTCGGTCCATACGCCGCCGTCGGGCGCGGTGGTGTGCGACTCGCTCTTGCCGTCCCAGGTGAACGTGGTGGTCTTGCCGTTCTGGTCGGTCTGGGACTTGATGCGACCCGTGCTGTCGTAGGCGTTGCTGACCTTGCCGGCCGCCGGGTCGGTGTAGGACGACAGCCGCTTGTTCGTGTCGTACGTATACGAGGACGTCCTGCCGGCCGGGTCGGCGACCGAGGTCAGCAGACCGTCGGTGTAGCCGTACGAGACCGACGTGCCGTCCGGCAGGCTCACCTTGGACAGGAGTCCGTCGGCACCGGGTGTGACGGAAGTGGTGCGGCCGGCGGCGTCCTTGACGGAGGCGAGCTTGCCGGACGCGTACGTCAGGCTCAGGCCCTTGCCCGCGGCGCCGACCACAGAGGTCAGCAGACCTGCGCTGTCGAAGGTCCGCACGGTGTGGTCCGGCGTGGTGACCGTGTACGTATTCGTCCCCTTGACCAGCTTGGCCGTCGTGCCCGCCGGGGCGGTGTATGTGCCGTCGCTCGCCTGCGTGAACACGAACGACGCCCCGTCTCCCGTCCGGTACGTCGCCTTCCCCGTCGCAAGGGTCAGCCGCGCGTCGAACGGCGTCGCCCAGCCGCGCCCCAGCAGACCGGTGGCGGTCGAGTCCGACCGATAGGTGCGCTCCAGGGTCAGCGGTACACCGGGGCCCGTCAGAGCGGCGTCGGTGAGTTGCTCGTAGAACATGCCGGTCGCCGTGTTGACCGGGTCGGCGCGGTGGGCCTGGGCGTAGCAGGTGCAGATGCCTGCCGCCGCGCCGGGGATGCCGGGCGTGTAGAACGCCTCCACCAGCGGCGAGGTGGTGCCACCCGGGCTTGAGCCGTCGGCGTTGTTCAGGAAGACCCAGGCGTGGTACTTCTTGCCGTCCGCCAGGATTCCGCCCAGTTCACTGCCAGCCCACCAGAAGCACTGGTCGGTGGGGTATGAATTGCTCGACCACCAGTCGTAGCACCAGGCACCGGTGTCCGGGGTGTCCCCGCTGGGGTCGTCGGTGGACTTCTTGATCTCCTGCTGGACGACGGGGGAGCCCGCCTCGTCCATGACGTACAGCCACATCCCGGTGTACATCGATCCCCGCTGCGGCAGCTTCACCTGTCCGCCGATGGACAGCATGCCGGGGTACGCGGTCGCCCAGGCCGACACCGAAACCGGGTTCCCCGGCGCGGCGGCGAGGCGCTGCGCGGCCGCGCCCGTCTCGACGGCGGGGCCACGCTTGATGCGCTCCGTGTCCGGCCGACCGTGAGGCGTGCCCTTGGCTTTCAGCTCCGGCGCGTTCATGTAGCCCCGCATGGGCGACAGTTCGTGCCGGTCCTTCGCGACCTGTTTGCGGCGCTCGGCCAGCGTCATCGCCCTGGGTGGATCGGGCAGGTCCTTGGCCGTGCGGGCCTTGACCTGGGCGACGCCCGCTGCGGCGCCGCCCGGCCGGTCCCGGGGAGCAGCCCAGGACGGGGCGGCAGCCGGTATCGCAAGGAGCATGAAGGCCAGGAAGGCCGTGCCGAGTCTTCGCGCTTGTGTGCGCATGATGGATCACCTGTGAGGCAGCAGTGAGTAGAGACCCGGTGATGTTGATCCGCAAAGCGTCCGTGGTAAAGCGCTGTACGGAATGCGGCTGGATTGCTGCGGCAAGGCTGAAGTGATGAGAGGGGAAGCGCCTGGTCACGAGGGTGGGCGGGGGCAGTCAGGTGATCAAAGTTGGCGTGGACGCGACCATGCGAGCGGACCGGTGCACGTGAACGCACCATTGCCGGTGGAGGACTGGGCAGAGGCAGCCTGGGTCGCGAGGCCGCCCCTGTGGGCCCGCTCCGTGGACTTCATGGGCGGCGCGGGGTCCCCGGAGCCGACGCCCTGAACCAGCGCGCTGCCGAGCTGCTGCGGGCCCGAGCGTGAACGGCGACCGTAACGCCGCGGCGGCCCGTGCGATGGCGCACGGTGAGGCGCATGACCCGGCTGGGCCGGCCGCCGGTGATCTGGCACGCCGAGTCGGCCGGAGGATACGGCGGCGCCTCGGACACCGTCGGCCGGGGCGCGGGCTATTCGGACAGGCGGGTGGCTTCGGCTTCGGCGGCGGTCAGGATGCTGGTCAGGAGGCCCGGGAAGAGGGCTTCCAGGTCTTGGCGGCGCAGGGTGTTCATTTTGGCCGTGCCCCGGTAGGTCTGGCGCAGGACGCCGCTCTCGCGCAGGACGCGGAAGTGGTGCGTGGTGGTCGACTTCGTCACGGGGAGCACGAAGTGCGAGCACGCCAGCTCCGCCTCCGAGGCCGCCAGGTCCCGGACGATGGACAGCCGCATCGGGTCGGAGAGGGCGTGCAGCACTGCGTCCAGCCGGATCCGGGCGAGCTCCGGGTGGGGAAGGGTGCGGGCCGTGTCACGTTCCGTCATGTCCCTGCTCCACTCGTTCGCTTCACCGGCTCCCATCGTACGAGAGCCCTGGCTACCAGGACCGGTGGTACGGGCTCGGCTGCCGGACCTCCCCGCCCAGCTCGGCGGCCGCCCGCCGAGCCCAGTACGGGTCGCGGAGCAGCTCGCGGCCCAGCAGGACCGCGTCCGCCTCGCCGTCGGCCAGGATCTTCTCGGCCTGCTCCGGGTCGGTGATCAGGCCGACGGCGGCCACCGGCAGGCCGGTCTCCGCCTTGACGCGGGCCGCGAAGGGCACCTGATAGCCGGGGCCGACGGGGATCCGCACGCCCGGGGCGAGGCCGCCGGTGGAGACGTCGAGCAGGTCCACGCCGTGTTCCAGGAGCAGCCCGGCGAGCCGGACGGTCTCGTCGGCGGTCCAGCCGGCCTCTTCCAGCCAGTCGGTGGCGGAGATCCGGAAGAACAGCGGGAGTTCCTGCGGCCACACCGCCCGTACGGCGTCGACGACTTCGAGGGCGAAGCGGGTGCGGTTCTCGAAGGAGCCGCCGTACGCGTCGGTGCGCTTGTTGCTGTGCGGGGAGAGGAACTCCCCGATGAGGTAGCCGTGGGCGCCGTGGATCTCCACGACCTCGTAGCCGGCGTCCAGCGCCCGGCGCGCGGCTTCCGCGAACTGCCCGGTCACCTCGTGAATCTGATCGATCGTCAGCTCGTGCGGAACCGGGTCGCCCTCCGCGAAGGGGAGCGGGCTCGGCGCGCTCGGGAGCCAGCCGTGCGCCTCGGGGCCGACGACGCCACCGCCCTTCCAGGTCCGGTCGGTGGATCCCTTGCGGCCGGAGTGTCCGAGCTGGATCCCCGCGACGGCGCCCTGCGCCTTGACGAAGGAGGTGATCCGGCGCAGCGCCTCGACCTGGGTGTCGTTCCAGATGCCGAGGTCGTACGGGGAGATCCGGCCCTCCGGGGAGACGGCGGTGGCCTCCTGGATGATCAGCCCGGTGCCACCGACGGCGCGGGCGGCGTAGTGCGCGAAGTGCCACTCGTGGGCGACGCCCGCGTTCGGGCCGAAGGCCTCGGCGCTGTACTGGCACATCGGGGCCATCCAGACCCGGTTCGGGATGGTCACCGAACGCAGGGCGTACGGGGCGAACAGGGCGGCGGAGGCAGCGGGGGCGGCGGGAGCCGCGGGGGCCACGGCGGCCGCGGGGGCTACGGGGGCAGCACTCATCAGGGGTCTCCAGATGTCACCGGACGCGCGCCGGGAATCGGCGGCTCAGTACGAGAGCCACCGTACTACGAGTTTCCTCGTACTACGAGACCTCTCGTACAAACGCGTCCAGCTCGGCCCGCAGCGCCCCGGCCAGCGCGGCCAGGTCCGGCACGGCGGCCGCGTCCGCGACCAGCCCGTAGTGGACGGTGCCCTTGTACGTGGAGACCGCGATGGCCAGGGACTGCCCCCGGGCCAGCGGCGCGAGCGGGTAGACCTCGCGCACCGTGCTGCCGCCGAGGGTGAAGGTCAGGCCGGGCAGCGGGACGCTGGTGACGAGGATGTCGTAGAGCAGCCGGGCGGCCTGCGCGACGAGCGGACCGCCGAGGCGGTGCCCGAGCGGATGGACGTGGTCGGCGAGCAGGGCGACGGCCCCGGCGCCGCGGGCGGGCCCGGCCTCCTTGTTGCGGTCCATGCCGGCCCGTACGGCGTACAGCCGGCGCAGCGGGTCGCCCTCGGCGAGCGGGAGCCGGAGCAGGTAGCCGGAGAGCCGGTTGCCGGCGCCGGGGGCGGCTCCGGGTCTGCGGCGGGAGACCGGTATCAGCGCGCGCGGCCCCGCACCGCGGGGCAGGGGGTCGCCGCGCTCGGCGAGCCAGCGCCGCAGGGCGCCCGCGACCAGGGCGATCAGGACGTCGTTGACGGTGCCGCCGGCGGCCTTGCGGATCAGGTTGACCTCGTCGAGGTCGAGGGCGAGGCCCGCGACGCTACGGCTGCCCGCGCCGGCCCCGGGCCCGGGCTCGGCGGCGACGAGCGCGTCCGGGACCCCGAGGGGCAGCCCGGCGCGGGCCACGGCGGCGCCGATCTCCAGGGCCTGGCCGAGGTCGTGGACGCGGGAGGCGAACACCCCGGGCAGCCGGCGCAGGGCGGCGCCGGGGCCGCGGGGGGCGGGCACCGGGCGCGCGGGGCCCCGTACGGCGGGGCCCGGCGCGAAGGGGGGCTGCCGGTCGAAGAGGCCGGCGGCGAGGGCCAGGGCGCCGAGGCCGTCGGCGAGGGCGTGGTGGAACTTGAACAGCACCGCGAAGGAGTCCGGGCCGGGACCGGCCAGCACGTGCGCCTCCCAGGGCGGCCGGGTCCGGTCCAGCGGCCGCGCCATCAGCGGCCCGGCTGCCGCCCGCGGATCGACCGCACCCGCGCCCGCGGCTCCGGCGCCGGTCCCGGCGGCGCCGCCCCCGGTATGCGCGCCCGCGGCAGCGGCGTCGGTCAGGAAGACGTGCCGGGCCGGGTCGAAGTCCGGGTCGGGGGACCAGGCGGCCGCGCCGACGGGGAGCAGGACGTCGTGGATGCGGCGCCGCAGGCCCGGCAGGCCGGCGCAGCGCTCGGCGAGCAGCGCGGCGGCCCGGGCGGCCGCGTCCGGTCCGTCGGCGCTGAGGACGGCGAGGGCGCCGAGGTGCATGGGGTGCGCGGCGGATTCGATCCGCCAGAAGGCGAGGTCGAGCGGGGACAGGTGCTCGGGGGACACGGAGTGCCTCTCGCGTGCGGCGGCAGAGGCCGGAAGTCAATCCTTTTCGGCCTCCTACGAGCAAGTAACCCGGGCGGAGTCGACACGTGGTCGACCCTTTCGGACCTCCCACGATCGTTCCTCGCCCACGCAGCGGGCGGCTTCCGGGCCGCTGTCGGCGGGGCGGTGCAGACTGGCTGAAAGCTGCCGTGAAGGACAACGCCGTCCGGAGGTGCCGGTCATGACCGAGGTGCTCCTGCTCGCGGGAACCCGCAAAGGGCTTTTCATCGGCCGCCGCGAGGGCGGCGGTCCGTGGAAGTTCGACGGGCCCCATTTCAACGCCCAGGCCGTCTCCGCGGTCGCGATCGACACCCGGGGGCCGGCGCCCCGGCTCCTGGTCGGCGGGGACAGCGCCCACTGGGGGCCCTCCGTCTTCAGCTCGGACGACCTCGGGGCGACCTGGCGGGAGCCCGCCGCGCCGGCCGTGCGGTTCCCGAAGGACACCGGGGCCTCGCTGGAGCGGGTCTGGCAGCTGCACCCGGCCGGCCCGGAGGCCCCGGACGTGGTCTACGCGGGGACGGAGCCGGCCGCGCTGTTCCGCTCGACGGACCGGGGCGAGTCCTTCGAGCTGGTCCGGCCGCTGTGGGAGCACCCGACCCGTGGGGGCTGGGTGCCGGGCGGTGGCGGTGAGGGCCTGCACACCGTGATCACCCAGCCCGGCGACCCCGACGCGGTGACGGTGGCGGTGTCCACCGCCGGGGTGTTCCGGACCCGGGACGGCGGGGCAAGCTGGGCTCCGTCCAACCACGGGGTCTCGGCGGTGTTCCTGCCGGATCCGGATCCCGAGTTCGGCCAGTGCGTGCACAAGATCGCCCAGGACGCCGGGGACGGCGGGCGGCTGTACCTCCAGAACCACTGGGGCGTCTACCGCAGCGACGACGCGGGCGGCGAGTGGACCGACATCGGTGCCGGCCTGCCCTCCGACTTCGGCTTCGCCGTGGCCGCGCACCCGCACCGGCCGGACACCGCGTACGTGTTCCCGCTCAACGCAGACTCCGACCGGGTCCCGGCCGGGCACCGCTGCCGGGTCTTCCGCACCCGGGACGCGGGTGCCAGCTGGGAGCCGCTGTCGCGGGGCCTGCCGGCCGGGGACCACTACGGCACGGTGCTGCGGGACGCCCTGTGCACGGACGACGCGGACCCGGCGGGGATCTACTTCGGCAACCGCAACGGCGAGCTGTACGCGAGCGAGGACGACGGGGACAGCTGGCGGCTGCTGGCGGAGCACCTGCCGGACGTGCTGTGCGTCCGGGCCGCGGTACTGCCCGCGGGGATCGGCCAGTAGAGTGACTCACCGTGGCAGCACGACCGTTGAACGAGATCGTCGAGCCGGGCTGGGCCCGTGCTCTTGAGCCGGTGGCGGGGCAGATCGCCGCCATGGGCGACTTCCTGCGCGCCGAGATCGCGGCGGGGAGAACCTACGTACCGGCCGGGGCGAACGTCCTGCGCGCCTTCCAGCAGCCCTTCGACGAGGTGCGGGTGCTGATCGTCGGGCAGGACCCGTACCCCACACCGGGGCACGCGATGGGCCTGTCCTTCTCGGTGGCGCCCGAGGTCAGTCCGTGGCCGCCGAGCCTGGACAACATCTTCCGCGAGCTGCACGCCGATCTCGGCACGGGCCGCCCGGCGAACGGCGACCTGACCCCGTGGACCCGGCAGGGCGTGCTCCTGCTGAACCGCTCGCTCACCACGGCCCCGCGCAAGCCCAACGCCCATCGCGGCAAGGGCTGGGAGGCCGTCACCGAGCAGGCGATCCGGGCGCTGGCCGCGCGCGGGAAACCGCTGGTGTCGGTGCTGTGGGGCCGGGAGGCCCGCAATCTGCGGCCATTGCTGGGCGAGTTGCCCGCGGTGGAGTCCGTCCACCCCTCCCCCATGTCCGCGGACAACGGCTTCTTCGGGTCGCGGCCCTTCAGCAAGGTCAATGACCTGCTGGTACGTCAGGGAGCTCAGCCGGTCGACTGGCGTCTGCCGAACACCCTCTGAACGATCAAGTTGAACCGTGTACGACATTCTTCGGATAAATACGGACAGATGCCGCCGGAGGTGGCCCTGCCCGAACACCCGGTTCCGATAAACCAGTAGCATGCGGCGCCATGAGCTCCCCCACTGGGCCCGCAAATGGCCTGCCCGTACGAATGCCGCGACCCCGCCAGACCGGACGGCACCGCCGGCCCGAGCCCGCGGTGGCGCCCGAGGGCGCGCCCGCGCTGGTGCTCGCCGTGCCCGGTGCCCCCTCGGCCGCCTCGCGTGGGCTGGCGGAAGAGATCATCAGCATCGGCCGCTCCGAGCTGCCCGGCCTGGACGCCCGCCTCGGCTTCCTGGAGGGTGCCGAGGGGTCCGAGTTCCCGTCGCTGTCCGGTGTCCTTGACGCCGTCGCGCGCGAGCGCGCCGAGCGCGCGGAGTACGCCCGCGCCGCCGGGCACGAGGTGCCCGCGCCGACCGGCCCCGACGCCGTCGTCGTCCCGCTGCTCGCCGGCCCGGACGCCGATCTGCTGCGCCGCTTCCGCCAGGCGCTGATGGACTCCTCGGCCGCCGCCGAGCTGGCCGACGTCCTCGGCCCGCACCCGCTGCTCGCCGAGGGCCTGCACGTGCGGCTGTCCGAGGCCGGCCAGGCCCGCGCCGACCGCGCGCGCCTCTTCTCCGTGACCACCGCCGCCGACGGCATCATCGTCGCCACCACCGGTGGCGAGGAGGCCGTGCAGGCCGCCGCCGTCACCGGCATGCTGCTGGCCGCCCGCCTCGCGGTGCCGGTGAAGGCGGCCGCGCTGGACCAGGAGGGCTCGGTGGCCGCGGTCGCCGAGCAGCTGCGCCTGGAGGGCTCCACGCAGCTCGCGCTGGCCCCGCACCTGATCGGCCCGGAGGCCGCCGAGGGGCTGCTGGACACCGCCTGCAAGGAGGGCGACTGCGTCGCCGCCGAGGTGCTGGGCGCGTACCCGGCGCTCGGCAAGCTGGCCGTCGCCCAGTACTCCGCGGCCCTCGGCCTCAGCCAGGGCGCCGCCGCGCACTGACCGCTCACCACCGCGTCCGTACGAGGGCCCGTGCTCCGGAGATCCGGAGCGCGGGCCCTCGTACGTACGGGGTGGCCGGGTCAGCCGAAGACCACGCAGGTGGCGGCGGGCACGGCCACCGAGCCGGCCCGGCGCGGCCGCCCGGTCAGCGGGTCGACCTCGAACCAGGTGACGTCCCCGGAGTGCTCGTTGGCCGCGTACAGCCGACGCCCCGAAGGGTCGGCGGCGAGATCGCGCGGCCACCGGCCGCCGCAGGGCACCGTGCCGGTGAGCTGCGGCTTCTCGGCTCCGTCGGCGAGGGAGAGGGTGAGGATGACGTCGGCGCCGCGGACGGCGGCCCAGACGAAGCGCCCGTCGGGCGAGGCGACCACCGCCGAGGGGTAGGCCCGCGCCGCCCCCTGGGCGCCCGCTGGGGCCACCGGGACCTCCGAGACCGGTTCCAGCTGCCCGTCCGCCGGATCCCAGCGGCAGACGGTCAGCTGCGGCTCCAGCTCGTGCAGTACGTAGACCACCCGGCCGCCGGGGTGGAAGGCGAGGTGCCGGGGGCCGGTCCCGGCGCGCAGCGCGGTCTCGGCGTGGACCCGGAGCGGGCCGCCCTCGGGGTCGGGCGCGCAGATCCGTACCGAGTCGGTGCCGAGGTCCACGCTGAGCACCCAGCGGCCGCCGGGGGCGGGCAGGACCTGGTGCGCGTGCGGGCCCGCCTGCCGGTCGGCGTCGAGGCCGGAGCCGCGGTGGCCGAGGACCGAGGCGGGCCCGCCGACGGAGCCGTCGGCGGCGAGCGGGAGGACGCTGACGCTGCCCGAGGTGTAGTTGGCGGTGAACAGCCGGCGCCCGGCCAGGCTGAGGTGGGTGGGGCCGGAGCCGCCGACGCGGACGGCGGAGCCGAGGGCGGCGAGGCCGTCCCGGGTGGCGCGGAAGGCACCGACGGCGCCCTCCTCGGTCTCGCTGACGGCGTAGAGCACCCCGGCGGCGTGATCGAGGGCGAGGTACGAGGGGTCCGGGAGGGCGCTGGTGGCGGTGAGCGGGGTCAGTGCCCCGGTGGCCGGATCCACGGCCGCGGTGGTGATCCCGCGGCCGCCGCCCGAGGTGAAGGAGCCGATGTAGGCCCGGCGTTCGCCGCCCCGGGCCGCGTCGGCCGCACCGCCGACCGCACCGCCCGAGCCACGGCCCGCGCCGCCCGAACCGCCCGAGCCACGGCCCGCGCCGCCCGAACCGCCTGAGCCACCGGCCGCGCCGCCCGAACCGCCAGCCGCACCGCCCGAGCCGCCGCCCGCGCCGGCCGCGTCGCCGCGCGTACCCTCCGCCGCCCTGTCCGCGTCGTCCACGGAAGCCCCTCCCAGCCGTTCCGGATCCGTCCGGGGCCGACGGTAACAGAAGGTCTAGACCAAGTCCCGTCCCTGGGCCCGGTCCTGCGCGCCGGGGTGGTGCACGTACGCCGGGGAGACCTGCCGGTCCTCGTAGGTGCGGTGGAAGACCGGGGTGGCGGAGCCGGAGATCGGCGGCACGATCCACGACCAGTCCGCGCCCACGTCACGCCCCCGGCGCTCCTCGCGCTCCAGGTGGGTCAGGAACCGCCGGGACTCGGTGTGGTGGTCGGCGATGGTGACCTCGGCCCGGTCGAAGGAGTGCAGCACGGCGCGGTTGAGCTCGACCAGCGCCCGGTCCTTCCACAGCGAGCGGTCGCTGGAGGTGTCCAGGCCGAGACGGCGGCCGACGGCCGGGAGGAGGTTGTACCGGTCGGCGTCGGCGAGGTTGCGGGCCCCTATCTCGGTGCCCATGTACCAGCCGTTGAAGGGGGCGGCCGGATAGTGGATGCCGCCGATCTCCAGGCACATGTTGGAGATGGCGGGCACGGCGTGCCAGCGCAGCCCCCAGTCGGCCCAGCCGTCGCCGCCGCCGTCCCCGTCGGGGTGCCTGATCGGCACCTCCAGGACCGCGTCGGCGGGGGTGTCGAACCAGCGGGGCTTGTCGTCGACGCCCTGGACCACCAGCGGGAGCAGGTCGAAGGGGGTGCCCGCGCCGCCGGACCAGCCGAGCCGGAGGAGGGCCTCGGTGAGGGGCGCGTTGCGGGCGTCGCCCACGGTGACGGAGTGGTGGTCGCCGTAGCCCGCGTAGCGGACCAGCTGCTCGCTCCAGATCAGCGGGCCGGGGCTCTGCGGGGTGTCCGGGGCGAAGACGGTGATCGTGGGGCGGACCCGGCCGCCGTTGGTCGCCTCGCGCAGGTGCTCGAAGCACTCGGCGGCGATCGCGTCGGAATCGGTGAGGCCGCGCCGGTCGCGCACGCGCAGCGAGTTCCAGTAGAGCCGGCCTATGCAGCGGTTGCTGTTGCGCCATGCCACCCGGGCACCGTGGACCAGCTCCTGCGGAGTGTGCCGATAGGTTCCCGACTCCGCGAGCTCGGCCCGTACGGCGGCGAGCCGGGTACGCGGGTCGCCGGCTCCCGGAGTTTCCCGATGGAAGAGCCGGATGAACTCCTCGGCCGCTCCCCACACCTGAGCGGTGGTGGAACGCCGTTGCAGAATTTCCATTCCGGGCCGTTACCCCCTGTCCTGCCAGATCCACCCTGTACGCGCCGGACGAATGTGCTGCGAACAATGCCCCGTTGTACAGGCGGCAGGTCAGCGGCGTGAGGGGGCGCGGGAGGGAACAACACCTCCGGGCGGTCTTCGTGCATCGGCCTGCGGAAGAGAGCTGACGCGGCGTAGCATCCGTCGCAGTTCACGTACGCATATGCCCGTAGGCATATCCGATATACCAAAGGCAGTGCATTCCCCGGCGGGAACACGGCCCGCACCGCTAGCGTGACGCACCTCACTGCCGTCGGGGGGCAGGCGGTCGTTCGCGGCCGCCGGGGCGTGGTTCCTCCTTGCCGCGATCGGCCTCCCGGCGGTGTTGTCCCAGGGACGCCGGACCTCGCATCGGCCGCCGTGACGCGCAGAGGAGCAGCGTGCACATGCCGCTTCCACAGAAGATCCACCATCTCATCGACTGCTTCGACACGTTCGCGGGGAACCGGGGCAAGAAGCGCCGGTTACCCGTCATGCTGCTGAAGCGGGATCCCGCGCCGGACGGCACCGTCCGGGAATCGACGGCACGGACCGTCATCCTGGACTACGAGAAGCGCCTGTACCTCGCGGGGCGCGACCCGAAGGTCCGGCTGGTCCCGCACGCGCTGCTGGAGGAGGGCGAGTTCACGCCGCAGGACGCGGCGCACGGCGGGCCGGCCCGCGCGGTGGTCGAGCCGCACGTCGCCGTGCTGGACGCGATCGCCGGGCAACTCGTCTCGATGCCTCCCGGCGCGGGCCGGATCCGGCTGCCGCGCTACGACACCTGCCGCGCCGCGCTGAACGCGACCGTCGACGTCGTCGCGCCCGACGCCGGGGTGCGGCAGCTGCGCGACGAGCTCTACCGCACGCTCCTCCTGCGGCGGGGCGGGCTGGACGCGCTCGCGCAGCTGGCCGGCAACGCCCCGGACGCTCCGGTCGCCAGCCTGTGGGCCGGGGTCATCCAGTTCCTGGGCGTCCGGGTGCCCCGCTCGCTCTACGGCCTGTGGCTCAGGAGACGCCGCACCCTGCGCTGGGTCGGCAGCCGGCACCCCGACGGCGCGAACTTCCTCCGCATGGCGCTGTCCATCACCACCTGGGGGAACTCCCGGCACAGCCCCGACCTGATCCAGCGCATGCTGTTCATGGCGCTGCTGGGCGACCTGTCCAAAGCCGTGACGCCGTCGCGCTTCTGGGTCTACCGGGCCCGCCGCCGCTGGTCCTTCGTCCTGCTCCTGCCGGACATCGGCGAGGAGGGCACACCGATCCGCCGGCTGCTCGACACCTACGCGGACATCGCCCGCAACGAGCCTCCCGCCCCGCTCATGGTCCTGGGGGGCGTGTCCGGTCAGCCGCCCTCCTACGCGCAGCCGCTCGCCCCGGACCCCGGCGACCCGAACGGCACCGCCAATCAGGTGCGCGCGCTGTACGCCCGGCCCGCCGCGTCCGCCGTCTACCTCGTCGACCTGTCCCCGAACGACGACGACGGTCCGGCCAGGAGCTGGGTGCAGACCAAGCCCAAGGTCACCGTGCGGACCAGCGGCCGCGGGGCCTACGTGCGGGCCGTGGCGACCCCCCTCCTGGTGCTCGCGCTGGTCGCCACCGGGATCTCCCTCTGGCGCCAGGAACCCGAGCTGCCGCCGTCCTGCCACAAGGTCGGTTCGGGCGAGACCGTCGGCGTCACCGACGGCCGGGAGTGCCACCTCGCCATCGCGGGCCGGGACGACGAACTGCTCGCCCTGGAAGCGGTCGCCGCGAAGCAGAACGACGACGCCATGGGCAGCGGCCGGCCGTACCGGACGGTGGTCTTCTTCGCCCCCCTCACCGCGGATCCCGGCGATTCCACCCCCGTCAGCCTGCAGTCGCTGCGGGGCGCCCTGGCCGCCCAGAAACAGATCAACGGCCGCGAGGGGGACGTCGTCCAGATCCGGCTGCTGCTCGCCAACCCGGGGAAGTACTTCGCGTACGGATCGCAGAACGCCCAGGGGCCCGATGTGGCGGCGGAGATCATCCGGCGGAAGGACAGCGAGAAGATAGCCGCGGTCATCGGCATCACCCAGAGCCGGCCCGCTTCCTTCGCGGCGGTGGCGGAGATCTCGGCGGCGAGCATTCCCGTGATCGGCAATTCCGTGTCGGGGAGCAAGATGGTGGACGAGCGGTCGTCCTCCTATTACTTCCAGGTGTCCCCCTCGAACGACCGCGTCGCCCAGGTGATGGCCGAGTTCACCGCGCACTCGGGGGAGATCGGCGAGCTGACGACGGCCAAGGAGGGCGAGAGGACCGCCGTGGTGGTCTACGACCCGGACGACGAGTTCTTCAGCTCCGACCTGGCGGAGAAGTACACCAAGCACTACAAGGGCGGACCGGTGGTCACCGTGCCCTATTACGAGAACCGCAGCGGACAGATCACCTCGTCCGTGGCGCGGGACATCTGCGCCGAAGTCGCGCGGTCGAACGGATTCATCCTCTACGCCGGCCGCTCGGGCGAGATGCCCGAGCTCTTCGACGCCCTCCAGGCGGCTTCCGAGTGCCGCAGGCAGGACGGGCGGAAGGTGGCCGTCCTCTCCGAGAGCACCGCGGCCAAATACCTCCAGGATCCCGAGGACATGCTGCGCAGGCATTCCCTGCTGAGGCCGTTCTACGTGATGTACAACAATTCCAACGGAAAGGAGACGGCGGACAGTCCGTACTCGGAATTCACCGCCCGGTTCCGGGACGTCTTCAAGGACGGTTCGGTGCCCGAGGGCAACGCGGCGGGGGCCTACGACGCGCTGCAGGTGGCCTCGGAGGCGATCAACGCGGTCTACGCCCAGTACCGGACGGGGACGAACAGCAGCGCGCCGTTCCAGGCGACGGACGTGTACGCGCGGCTCTCGAACCCCGGCATCCAGAACCTCTCGGGTGCCTCCGGGCTGCTGACCCTGAACAGCCGCAACAAGTACCCGCCGAGCGCCGCCGTCTACATCCTGGAGTCGCACCTCGACAAGAGCGTGACGACCTGGATGGCCTGCGGCAACCTGCCCGACCAGCCGCCGAACTCGGCGATGGGCAAGTCGTGGGGGCAGCCCGGCAGGACCCGGGCCTGCCCGTAGCGGCGGTCCCCGCCGGTCAGGCGGCGGGGATCAGCGGAGCCCTCGGGTGGGTGCGCAGCGGGGTCGCGAGGGCCACCAGGGCGTGTTCCAGCCCGTGCAGGTGCGCGAGGGCGGACTCGGCGGCGGCCGCCGGGCGGGGCGCGGCCGGGGCGGTGAGTTCGGCGGCGCCGTGCGGGGCGGTGAGCGCCTCGACGGCCGCCTGCACGCGCCAGCAGGCGGCGGCGAGGCGGGCGTCGTGCGAGGCCTGGGGGTCGGCGGCGACGGCCACCAGGCCGCGTACCTCGCGGGCGCAGTCGTCGAGCAGGGCCAGCACCTGGCGGGCCCGGGCCTTGCGGGCGCGCAGCGGGCTCAGCGGGTGGACGAGGGGGGCGAGGGCCATGCGCACGCGGCCCAGCAGCAGTTCGAGCTCGGCGGCGTGCGGGGCCGGATCGGCGTCCGGGTCGCCGGCGAGGCGGTCGAGGGTGGCGGCGGTGGAGGCCCGTACGCAGTGCAGCGCGCGCTGGATCCAGGCGTCGTTGGCGGCGTGGGTGGTCACCGGGAGCACGATCACGACGGCGAGCGCGGCGCCGAGCGCGCCGATCGCGGTCTCCTGGAAGCGCAGGAGAAGCAGGCCGGGGTGCAGGACGCCGAGGAGTCCGTAGAGCAGTCCGGCCATGACAGTGACGAAGAACATCATCCAGGAGTACGAGGGCGCGGCGGTGTAGAAGATGCCGAAGACGCATACGGCGACCAGCGCTGCGGTGGGTGCGGGGGCGCCGTGCAGCGGTACGGCGATCAGCAGGCCGGCGGCGATGCCGATGACGGTGCCGAGGACCCGGCGGAAGCCGCGCACCAGGGTCTCGCCCCGGGAGGTGGTGTTGACGAAGATCCACCAGGCGGTGCCGACGGCCCAGTACCAGCGGTCGTCGGAGAGGGCCTGGCCGATGGTGAGGGCGAAGCCGCAGGCGGCGGTGGCCTGGAAGGCCTGCCGGGTGGTGGGCCGGGCCAGGCCGGTGCCGGGCAGGCCGGGCGGGGCGGCGGGCGGCGGGGTGCGGCGCTCGATGGGCCACAGGACGAACCGGGCGGCGCCGGCCGAGAGGAGGGCGAGGCCGACGGCGGCGTACAGCTCGGGCAGCTGGCCGGTGCGGGCGTGGAGGAACTGGGTGACGAAGAACATCATGAAGCCGAAGATCCCGAGCGCGTGTCCGCGCGGCCCCCAGCGGCGGGCGTAGACCCCGGCGAAGACGACGGCGAGGAACGCGGCGTCACGGACGAGCGGCAGGTCGTGCAGGGCGGTGGCCAGCGCGAGGACGGGGAACCCGGCGGCGGGCAGCAGGGCGGTGGTCAGGCGCTGGGCGCGCACGGTGGAGTCGAGCACGGTGAAGAGGGCGAGCAGGGCCGCCAGGCCTCCGGTGATGGAGGCGGTGAGGGAGAGCCCGCAGAGCTCGGCCACGACGACGGCGAGAGCGACGCCGATCACCGCCCGGCTGGAGTTCCTCAGTCGCATCAGCCCCGGATCCGGAGCCACGAACATTCTCTTCACGGCGGTGTGCCGCCCCCCTTGCAGTGGTGCGCGCCGGCCCGGCGACCGCCCGGGGGTGGTGGGCGGCGAACGGGCACGGCGAAGGCGCCGCGCTCCGGTCCGGCCTCGTTGCCGCCCGGCGCTGCGCGGCGCCGTAAGTACATGGATACGCCACAGATAAACATGTACGGCCCACTGGCTCAACCGTGCGGCGCTGGACTGTGCCATTGGTACAGCTCGGGAGGGCGAGCTTCGGCCGGTCGCGGCCAACGGACCAGCCCGGGGGCGCGGGATCGGGCCTATGCGTGGATTGCAGGGCACAGGGGGGCAACCTAGACTGAAAATGATCAATCTCCCAGCCCCGTCCCCTTACCGGATCTCCGCGCGAGCGGGGTGAGGCCCATGGCCGAGCGCGTACGACAGTCGCAGGTCCGCGGCGGCGCCCACCGCGGCGGGCGGGCCCCTCGGACGCCGTCGAAGGCGCAGCCCCGGTCGAGGGGGCGCGCGTGGGAGCGGGACCGGGGGCGGGGGCGGGAACCCGGACCGGGATCCGAACCGGAACGCGAACCGGGAGCCGTCGGGGCTCCGCCCGGGCTGGCCCGGCTGATGGCGTCCGGCGCGGGCAACCGCGCCGTGGGCGCGTATCTGCGCGAGGAGGCCCGGAGCGCCGGGGGGCAGGAGCTCGCCCCTCCCCTGCGGGCGGAAATGGAATCCCGTCTGGGCGCCGATCTGTCCGCGGTGCGGCTCCACACCTCCACCGCCGCGGCGGAGTCGGCGAACGCGCTGCGGGCCAGGGCCTTCACGGTGGACCAGGACGTCGTCTTCGCGGCGGGCGAGTACCGCCCCGGCGACCCGGGCGGCCGCGCCCTGATCGCCCACGAGCTGGCGCACACGGTCCAGCAGGCGCGCGGCGGACCGGCGCCCGCGGGGACGGACCGTACGGAGCGGGCGGCCGCCGCCGCGAGCGCCGCCGGGGCGCGCGGCACGGCCCCCGCGCCGGTCCTGGAGGGGTCCGCGGTCGGCGTGGCCCGGGTGGCGGCCGGGGAGCAGACCCAGGAGCGGACGGCGCCGGAGAAGCAGGATTCCCTCGGCTTCTGGGGCGACCTGCTGGTCGACGAGCTCGCGGGGGTGGCGGTCGGTTCCGGCTTGCAGCAGCAGATGCTGAAGGCGGCCGTGATCGGTTTCTTCGCGGAGCTGGACCGCCAGATCCAGGATCCGAAGTCGAGGGCCGACATCCACGCCGGCGCCATGGACCTGGCCAAGAGCGGCAACCAGGAGAAGATGATCGCCGCGTACTACGCCGGCGCGGCAGCGGGCCTCGTGAGCCCGCTCACCGACCTCCTGGGCATCGGCGTCCTGCTCGAACAGCTCCAGGCGTTCGGCGGGAAGCTCGCGACCGGTGTCCTGAAGGGCGAGATCGACCTGATCGACGAGGTCACTGGGCTGGTCGGGGCGTACGAGGACTTCAAGTACCACCTGGCCGCATCGCTGATCGAGACCATCAAGGAGCACCCGGAGGACCTCTTCTTCTTCGGCGGCCTCCAGGACGTGGCGGTGCGCAAGGCGGGAGAGGCCGGCCGCACCGGAGCCCGGCGCGTCGTCGCGGCGATCTCCGAGAAGGACGGGGACAAGCCGGCCGCGCCCGAGACGGCGAAGCAGATCCTGACGCAGCACACCGAGGCCGAGAAGGCCGGTGTGGCCAGCGCCGTCACCTCCAAGGCGACCCGGGCGCGGCAGGCCGTCTTCCACACGCACCCGGAGCGCTTGGGGTACGACGTGGGGGAGGCGGTCGGCTCCGCCGTCGGCAACCTGCTCATCGCCGTGTTCACGGAGGGCGTCGGCAATGCCGTCACCAGGATCGCGGGCGAGATCGGGCGCGTCTGCCCGGTCCTCGCCCGGGGGGCGGAGGCGCTCGCCGAGATCGGCAAGGCCATCACGGCCGTGGAGAACGCGATCGGCGCCCTCGTCGAAGGGGCGCTCAGCACGCTGAAGGGCCTGGGCAGGATCCTCGGGCCGTTCCGCGCGCTGATGACGCGGCTGCGGAACTTCTTGGGCAAGGTCGTCGGCAGGGCGACCCGGCTGGAGGCGGCGGCGCTCCGCGCGGCGGAGTCGACGGCGCCGAAGCTCGCCCCGAAGGCGGTGCCCGGGCTCCCGGGTCCGGGCAAGGCGGGCACGCCGCACGCGAAGCCGTCGGCGGCGCCGAAGCGCGGGCGGTCCAGGCCCGGGGGCGGCGCGGTGAACGACAACGACGTTCCGCTGCGCAAGGGCGAGACGGTGAAGGAGCCCTCCCCCAAGGCCGCCGATCCCACCGCGCGGCCGCAGGCCCCGGAGCCGCATCCGCAGAGCGGGGTCCAGCCGGCGGCCCGGGCCACCGAGGAGCATGCCGAGGAACAGGCCGCACAGCAGGTCGAGCAGCAGGTCGAGCAGAAGATCGCGGTCAACGCCCCGCCTCCCGCGCACACCCCGACCACGGCCGCCAAGACGCCGCCGCCCAAGAAGCCCGCGACGCTCAAGGTGGTCCCCCCGCCGAAGGGCGCCCCGGCGCCCGTGAAGCCGGTCTCCCCGAAGGGGACCACGGGGCCGGGCAAGAAGCCGGTCTCGGCCGCGACGAAGGCGGAGCTCGCCGCGAAGAGGGCAGAGGCGCGAGCCGTCAGGTTCAAGCGCGCTGCCCCCGCCGCCCCCTTTACCGACCCGCTGACCCTCGCGGAACGGTCCATGATCGTGGAACACCTCTTCGAGCAGCAGCCGCTGACCGGCGCGATGAAGGACAGGCTGCGCACGGATGCGAGGGCCTGGTGGAAACGCGCCACTCGGGGGAACGGACACCAGCCCGGAGGGACGTACCAGGTCCATCACATCGTCCCTCTGGAATTCGCACACCAGATACCCGGGAGATATCCCAACGACCTCAGCAATCTGGTGCTGATGGAAAACGTCACCCACAACCAATGGCATTCCGTCGTCAGCAAGCACCAGCGCACACTGGGCCGCCGCCTCACCCTTGAGGAGATATTGAAACTTGAGCAGAACACCGTGCCCTACAACAAGGGAAAGGTCTTCGTCATCCGGAACGGCCAGGTCGTTCCGGCGCTCTGAGGCCCGCCCGGAGGGGCGCGGCGGGCCCGGCGGGCCCGGTCCGGGTCACGCGGTGGCGTAGCGGGCCAGGAAGAGGTCCACGCCGGAGGTGATGACCCGGGAGAGCTCGGCCTCGTCGACCTCGGTGTCGGTCGAGAAGGTGTGCACCAGCTGGAGCACCCCGAGGGTGGCCGCGACGAGCTGCTGCACGGCGAGCGCGGGGTCGGGGACCTCCAGCGTCCCGCGCGCGTCGAGTTCCGTGAACGCCTCGGTGAGCGGGCCGTTGTTCATGTCGTACGTGACCCGGTACCAGAGCTGGCCGAGCTGGGGGAAGCGGTCGATCTCGCCGATGACCAGGCGGCGCAGCGACATGATGTCGGGGCGCAGCACCAGCCTGGTCCAGTCGGTGGTGAAGCTGATCAGCGCGGCCCGCAGGTCCGGGGCCTGGGCGATGGTGGAGCCGCAGCACTGGAGGCCCGCGTACGTCTGGGGCAGGACGCCCCCGACGACGGCGAGGAAGAGCCGTTCCTTGTTGCCGAAGTGCTTGTAGATCGTCGCCTTCGAGACCCCCGAGCGCTGGGTGATGGCGTCCATCGAGGCCGCCGAGTAGCCCTCGGTGAGGAATTCCGCGAGGGCCGCGTCGATGATGGCCTGCCGCTTGCGCTGGGCGGAGTCGGAGGGCCCCGGGATGATCGGGATGCCGTACTCGTCCGTGGCGTTCATCGTCTCGGCGTCCATGCGGGGGCGGTGTCCTTCGGATCTGCTGCGCTGGCGGGGGGGGTCTCTCAGTATATGAACTGAACCGTTCGGTCACACCTCGATGCGGCCCATCAGACCCCGCTGGTAGTCGAGCTGCGCCTGGTGCAGCTCCGCGTCGGTGTTCATGACGAACGGCCCGCTGCGGGCGACGGGTTCGCCGATCGGTTCACCGGCCAGGACCAGGACCTCGGCGGCCGCCTCCGGGGCGGACACGGCGAACCGGTCGCCGTCCTGGCCGAGGATGGCGAGGTGGCCGTTCGGGAGCGCGCCGTCGGGGGTGGCGGCGGTGCCGGACAGGACGTACAGCATGGCGTTGTGACCGGCCGGGACGGTGAACTCGGCGCGGCCGCCGGCCGCGAGGCGGGCGTGCACGACGAGCACGGGGGTGTGGGTGGCGAAGGGGCCGGTCACCCCGTGGGTGGAGCCGGTGATCACGGTGAGCTCGGCGCCCTCGCCGGTGGCGACCGTGGGGATGTCGGCGGGCGAGCCGTACTGGACCCGCGGCGGCGTGCCCTTGAGGCGGGCGGGGAGGTTCACCCAGATCTGGAGGAGGTGCTGCGGCCCGCCCTGCGTGAGCAGTTCGGGGGTGGGGCGGGCGAGGTGGACGAGCCCCGAGCCCGCGGTGAGCCACTGGACCTCGCCGGGGTTCATGACCCGCTTGTGGCCCTCGGAGTCGATGTCCTCCATGGCGCCCTCGATGACGTACTGGATCGTCTCGAAACCGCGGTGGGGGTGCGGCGGAGCGCCCTTGGCCTCGCCGGGTCCGAGGACGTGCGGGCCGACCTGGTCGACCATCAGGAACGGGTCGACGAAGGGGAGTTCGGCCTGCGGGAAGGGGCGGCGGACCGGGAAGCCCTCGCCCTCCAGGGTGTGGAAGGGGGCGACGACGCGGGCGGTGGAACGCAGGGCGGCGTCCGGGGCGGTGACTGCGGTGGTGTCCATGTCCCCACTGAACTATACCGATCAGTTCACTGTCAAGACTGAACGGTTCAGTTGGATGAACGCCCTCGGCGTGTCGGCCAGTTGTCCGGATTTCAGGTCATACGCGCGGAGGATCGAGAGCAGCTCTCGGGGATGATTCGCCGACGCGGCGGGTGCAACAGGGTGGGCTGCGACCATCCCTCAGCCGAAAGGACCGGTCTTCGTGCGCATGAAGCGATTCGCACCGTTGCTCGCCGCCGCCGGACTCGTCGCCACCACCGTTCCCCTGCTGTCCGCCACCCAGGCCACCGCCGCGCCCGGGCCCGACTACGGTGCGCGGAAGCCCGCCTGGCACCGTTGCGGCGCCGACACGCCGGCCTCGTACGAGTGCGCGACCATCAAGGTCCCGCTCGACTACAGCCGTCCGCAGGGCCGCAAGCTCGACCTCGCGATATCCCGCATCAAGAGCGAGAACCCGGCCAAGCGGCACGGCGTCCTGCTCCTCAACCCGGGCGGCCCCGGCGGAACCGGGCTCGACCTGCCGCTGATGACGGCCGAGGCGATGCCCAAGGAGGTACGGGACCAGTTCGACCTCGTCGGCTTCGACCCGCGCGGAGTCGGCCAGAGCAGCCCCATCAGCTGCGGGCTGACCGACGCCGAGCAGAACATGGACCGGCCGTACCGGAAGGCCACGTTCGGGGCGGATGTGGCGTGGGCGCGCACGGTCGCCGACAAGTGCCGCGAGAAGGCGGGCGCGGTGCTCCCGCACATCACCACCCGCAACACCGCGCGCGACCTGGACGCGATCCGCGCCGCGCTCGGCGAGCGGAAGATCTCCTACCTGGGCTACTCGTACGGGACCTACCTCGGCGCGGTGTACACGCAGATGTTCCCGAACCGGACGGACCGCTTCGTGCTCGACAGCGGGGTCGACCCGCAGCGGATCTGGCGCGGGATGATCCAGGTGTGGGCGACCGAGGCCGAGCCGGCGTTCAAGCGGTGGACCGAGTGGACCGCCGAGCGCTCGGGCGAGTTCGGGCTCGGCGACAGCCCGAAGGCGGTGTCACAGACGTTCTGGGCGCTGGTGGCGCGCGCCGACAAGGACCCGATCGTCGTCGACGACATGAAGATCACGGGTGACGACATCCGGGCCTCTCGGGGGGTGTTCTTCTACCCGGCGCAGGCCGCCCCCTTCGTCAAGTCGCTGAAGGACGCGGCCGACGGCAAGGCCCCGTCCGGAGCCGCCGCCACCGCCACCGAGCTGAAGCGCACCCTCCGGACGGCCGAGCCCGCCACGGACAACGGCACCGCCGTCTTCTGGAGCGTGGTGTGCGGGGACACCGGCGCCTGGCCGCGCGATCCGGAGCAGTACCGGCGCGACGCGGTCAGGGACAAGGCCGCGTACCCGCTGTACGGGGACTTCGCCTCGAACATCAAGCCGTGCGCCTTCTGGCAGCGGCCGGTCGAGGCGGCCACGCCGATAAAGACCCGGGCGAACGTGATGACCGTGCAGAACGAGTGGGACTCACAGACCCCGCTGACCAGCGGCCAGGGCCTGCACCGCGCGCTGCGGGGCTCGAAGATGGTGCTGGTCAAGGGCGGTGAGGGCCACGGCGTGTACCTCGCCGACCCCAACTCCTGCGCGAACGCGCCGGTCAGCGCCTACCTGACGACGGGCAAGCTGCCGGCCAAGGACGTGACCTGCCAGACGCCGCCGGCCGCCGCCGAGCGGCGCGCCTCGCAGGCCCCGCAGAAGCCCCTCCCGCTGCCTTCCACCCCCGGGCGGTTCTGACCCGTCCCCGACCGGAACGACAGCGCGGGCGCCCTGCCCGCCGGGCGCCGCTCACCCCGTGGTGGGCGGTGCCCTTCGCGTGGCGCCGGCGGTGGCTCATGCAGGGACGGAGGCCTCCACCGCCGCCTTGATCCGGCGGCCGAAGTCGGGGGCGTCCCGGCGGGCGGCCGAGAGCGCCAGCCCGACCAGCAGCTTGCCGAAGCCGTGTCCTTCAAGGGTGTTGAAGATGCGCACCCTGGTGCGCCCGCCCGGCAGCGCGTCGAGGTCGTAGCCGCCCTCGGCGGTGACCAGGTTCTTGCTCTGCTCGCGCCAGCGGATCCGGCTCGGCGGGTCGTAGCCGACGATCCGGAACTCCCGGCCGCTCTTCATCCCGGCGTCCTTGACGGTGCTGCGGAAGATGGTGCCGACCGCCGTCGGGCCGTCCGGCGTCTTGGTGATCTCCTGGACGCGCGGGCTGAACTCGGGGTCGTGACGGCCGTCGGCCAGGTAGGCGAAGACCTGCTCGACGGGGCGGTCGATCTCGACGATCGACTCGAACTCTCCGGACATCAACGCTCCTCGCTGGGCTCCCCCACGGCCCACGATCCCAGACGCGCCCGCTCCGCGCGCGCCAGCAGCCCGGACAGCAGCACCTCCAGCGTCTCGCGCAGGGTGTCCTCGAAGTCGAGGCGGAACACCGCGAGCGCGGGGTCCTCCTCGTAGACGGTGAGCATCGCCGCGCAGGGCTGAGCGTGCGCCCAGACGGATCCGGTGACCATGACGGTGGCCGCGACGAACCGGAAGGCGTCCTCCTGCCCCAGTTCCGGCAGATGGGTGGCGACGAGCCCGGCGAGGGCGGTCGCGTTGGCGATGGCGGCGCGTTTGAACTGGGCGGCGACCTGCGGGGAGACGTTGCGCTCCAGGACGGCGGCCTGGGCGCTGATCAGGTCGCACAGCACCGGACGGTCCGCGAGCGCCCGCGCGACGCGGGCCGCCAGCCGGTCGGCCCGCCCGGCCGGCTCGGCCGGGCCCGCGGCCTCGGCGAGCGCGGTCTCCAGATGGCCGACGAGTTCCCGGGTGGCGGAGCCGAGCAGCTCCAGCAGGACGTCCTCGCGGGATTCGAAGTACCGCAGCACGTTCGATTTGGCGAGGCCCACGCGGCGGCTGAGCTCGTTCAGGCTGACCTGCGCCACGGGCATCTCCGCGAGCATGTCGGCCGCGGTGTCGAGGATCGCCTCACGGCGGGCGGCGCGCTGCTCCTCGCTGCGGGCGCGCTGGAACTTCTGGGGCAAGGTCACCACGCCAGCTTACAGACCTGCGGTCTATTGTTATCAGACCGGCGGTCTGCTAGCTTCGGAGGGCAGGTAACGGACCGCCGGTCTATTAACTGCCCCGCCCCCGTCCCGAGGAGCCCCCATGTACGCCGTCCCCGATCAGTCCGGACAGTTCGTCGTCGTCACCGGCGCCAACAGCGGTACGGGCAAGGAGGCCGCGCGCCGCCTCGCGGAGGCGGGGGCCCGCGTGGTGCTGGCCGTCCGGACGCCCGCCAAGGGGGAACAGGCCCGCGCCGAGATCCTGGCCCGCCACCCCCGGGCGCGCCTGGAGGTACGCCGGATCGACCTGGCCGACCTGTCCTCGGTCGCCGCCTTCGCCGACGAGATCCTCGCCGACGGCACCCCGCTCGACCTGCTGGTCAACAACGCCGGGGTGATGGCCCCGCCGACCCGGATGACCACGGCCGACGCCTTCGAGCTCCAGTTCGGCAGCAACTTCCTCGGCCCGCTGGCCCTGACGGTACGACTGCTGCCCGCGCTGCTCGCCGCGCCCGCGCCGCGGGTGACGACCATGAGCAGCCGCACCGCCGACTTCGGCCGGATCGACTTCGGGGACCTCCAGTGGCAGCGCCGGCGGTACGTCCCGATGCTGTCCTACGCGCAGTCGAAGCTGGCCGACCTGATGATGGCCCGACACCTGGCCGAACTCGCCGCCGAGCGGAACTGGCCGCTGCGCAGCACGGCCGCGCACCCCGGATACACGAAGACCAACCTCCAGACCGCCGGGGCCAGCCTCGGCCGGGACGAGCCCTCGCGGCTGCACCGCGTGATGAGCGCGCTGGACTTCCTCCCGAAGCAGGAGGTCGGCCCGGGCGCCGAGCCGCTGCTGTACGCGGCCACCAGCCCGGACGCGGTGGCCGGCGGCTACTACGGCCCCGGCGGCCTCTTCGGCCTGGTGGGACCGACGGCGGAAGCCCGGATCACCCGCCGCGCCCTGGACCGTACGGCCAACGCCCGCCTGTGGTCCGAGGCGGAACGCCTCACGGGCGTCAGCGTCGCGGCCGCCCACTGACCTCGGGGCCGCTGGCCTCGGGGCCGCTGGCCTCGGGGCCGCTGGCCTCGTGGCCGCTGGCCTCGTGGCCGCTGGCCTCGTGGCCGCCGGAGCGGGGTCAGCCCAGCAGGGCGTAGACCGTGGCGGCCTTGGCGGCCGGCTCCTCGGAGCCCTCGGGGGTCATGGTGATGTCGGCGAAGGCCATCCGCTTGCCGAGCTTGGTGATGCGGACGTCGATCAGGACGTCCGCGCCGGTCACCGGGCGCTGGAAGCTGGTGGACTGCTGGACCGTGGTCATCGGGCCGTACCCGCCGCGCGCGGCGGAGATCGCGATGACCGTGGCGGTGTCCGCGGCGGCCATCAGGGCCTGCCCCGAGAGCCCGCCGCCGTCCCGGGCCAGCGCCTCGGACCAGGGCAGCCGCAGCACGGCGTGCCGCTCGCCCGTCTCCGCGACGGTGAGGCCGAGGGCGAGCACCCAGGGCGCGAAGTTGTCGGCGAGGATCTTGTCCGCGTCTGCCGGTGTCAGCGTCACCGGACGATTGTGGCGGCCCGGGCCGGGCCGCCACAACTCCCCGTACGGGTCAGAGCGTTGCGGCCAGCTCCGTACCCTGGCGGATCGCGCGCTTGGCGTCGAGCTCCGCGGCCACGTCCGCGCCGCCGATCAGGTGCGCGGCCACGCCGGCGGCGCGCAGCGCCTCGTACAGGTCACGGCGCGGCTCCTGGCCGGTGCACAGGACCACGGTGTCGGCCGGGACGAGCCGCTGCTCGCCCTCGACGGTGATGTGCAGGCCCTCGTCGTCGATGCGGTCGTACGAGGCGCCCGCGACGGAGACGACCCCGCGGTGCTTGAGCTCGGCGCGGTGGATCCAGCCGGTGGTGGTGCCGAGGCCGGCGCCGACCTTGGTGCTCTTGCGCTGGAGCAGCACGACCTGGCGCGGCGGCGCGGGCCGCTCGGGCGCGGCGAGCCCGCCGGGGCCGGTGTACGCGGTGTCGACGCCCCAGTGCCGGAAGTAGACCTCGGGGTCCTGGGAGGCGCCCTCGCCGCTGTCGGTGAGGAACTCGGCGACGTCGAAGCCGATGCCGCCGGCGCCGACGACGGCGACGCGCTCGCCGACGGGGGCTCCGTCGCGCAGGACGTCGAGGTAGCTGACGACGTTGGCGTGGTCCACGCCCTCGATGTCGGGGGTGCGCGGGGTGACTCCGGTGGCGACGACGACCTCGTCGTAGCCCTGGAGGGTGGCCACCTCGGCGCGGGTGTTCAGCCGTACGTCGACGGCGCGCTCGGCGAGCTGGGTGCCGAAGTAGCGGATCGTCTCCTCGAACTCCTCCTTGCCGGGGATCCGGCGGGCGACGTCGAGCTGTCCGCCGATGTGACCGGAGGCCTCGAAGAGGGTGACGGCGTGGCCGCGTTCGGCGGCGGAGACGGCGCAGGCGAGGCCGGCCGGGCCGGCGCCGACGACGGCGACGGTCTTCTTCAACCGCGTCGGGAAGAGCACGAGTTCGGTCTCGTGGCAGGCGCGCGGGTTGACCAGGCAGCTGGTGATCTTGCCGCTGAAGGTGTGGTCAAGGCAGGCCTGGTTGCAGCCGATGCAGGTGTTGATGGTCTCGGAGCGGCCGGCGGCGGCCTTGGCCACGAAGTCGGCGTCGGCGAGGAAGGGGCGGGCCAGCGAGACCAGGTCGGCGCGGCCGTCGGCGAGCAGTTCCTCGGCGATCTCCGGGGTGTTGATGCGGTTGCTGGTGACGAGCGGTACGGAGACCGCGCCCATCAGCCGCTTGGTGACCCAGGTGTAGGCGCCGCGCGGGACGGAGGTGGCGATGGTGGGGATGCGCGCCTCGTGCCAGCCGATGCCGGTGTTGATGATGGTGGCGCCGGCGGCCTCGATCTCCTTGGCGAGGTGGACGACCTCGTCGAGGGTGGAGCCGCCGGGGATCAGGTCGAGCATCGAGAGGCGGTAGATGAGGATGAAGTCCTCGCCGACGGCCGCGCGGGTGCGCCGGACGATCTCCAGCGGGAACCGCACCCGGTTCTCGTAGGCGCCGCCCCAGCGGTCGGTGCGCTTGTTGGTGGCGGCGGCGATGAACTCGTTGACGAGGTAGCCCTCGGAGCCCATGATCTCGACGCCGTCGTACCCGGCCAGTTTGGCGAGGCGGGCCGCGCGGACGAAGTCCTCGACGGTGCGCTCGACCTCGGCGTCGGTGAGCTCGTTCGGGACGAACGGGCTGATGGGGGCCTGGAGGGCGGTGGGGGCGACGAGGTCCTTGTGGTAGGCGTAGCGGCCGAAGTGGAGGATCTGCATCGCGATCTTCCCGCCCTCGGCGTGCACCGCCTCGGTGATCACCCGGTGCTCGGCGGCCTCCTCCTCGGTGGTGAGGCGGGAGCCGCCCTCGAAGGGGCGGCCGGCGTCGTTCGGGGCGATGCCGCCGGTGACGATCAGGCCGGCGCCGCCGCGGGCGCGCTCGGCGTAGAAGGCGGCGAGGCGTTCGAACCCGCCCGCGTGCTCCTCCAGGCCGGTGTGCATCGAGCCCATGATCACGCGGTTCGGCAGGGTGGTGAACCCGAGGTCCAGGGGGCTCAGCAGGTGCGGGTACCCGCTCCGGGTGCTCTGCGTGCTCATCGGGGTGTGCCTCCTCGCGCGGGGGTGAATGAACCTGTTCTAGCGAGGAGCCGAGGGTTTTGCAACTAGGTGCATAACCGGGAGGGGGCGGTCCTGCGCCGCTGCCCCGGCCCCACGGGCCGCCGCCGGCGGAGCCTGTGGCGCAGTTCACGCCGGACGCCGCCGCCGAGCCACGGCGAGCCCCGGCGGGCCCCCACCCCGGCCCGGTAGCGTCGGCGCCATGACGGAGCGGTGCGCGGTGACGGCGAACGGGATACGGCTGGCGTACGAGGTGTCCGGCCCGGCCGGCGGCCCGCCCCTGGTCCTGCTGCACGCGCTCGGCCAGAGCGCCGGGCACTGGGCCCCCGTCCGGGACGCGCTCGCCCCCGGCCGCCGGGTGTACGCCCTCGACCTGCGCGGGCACGGCCGCAGCGAGTGGCCTGGGCGGTACTCGCTGGAGCTGATGCGGGACGACGTACTCGGCTTCCTGGACGCCCTCGGGCTGGACCGGGTGGAGCTGGTCGGGCATTCGCTGGGCGGGGTGGTGGCCTACCTGCTCGCGGCGCAGCGGCCGCACCGGGTGACCCGGCTCGTCCTGGAGGACGCCCCCGCGCCGCTCCCCCGCGAACCGGTCGCCCCCGTACGGCCCGAGGGCGACCTGGACTTCGACTGGGCGATGGTGCTCGCGGTCAGGCAGGAGCTCGACCGGCCCCCGGCGGACCGGCTCGCCGCCCTGGAGCGGATCTCCGCCCCCACCCTGGTCCTCTACGGCGGCCCCGCCAGCCACCTCCCGGCCGCCTCCTTCGACGAGGTGACCCGCCGCGTCCCCGACGCCCGGATGGTCACCCTCCCGTACGGCCACCTGATCCACGCGGCCGCGCCGCGGGAGTTCGCCGAAGCGGTGACGGCCTTCCTCACCGCCCCGGCCCCGGCCGGCCGCTAGGCACGCGGCCGGTCAGGCGCCGCCCGGTCAGGCCCGGCGGAGGCGGCGCGGCCGGTCAGGCCCGGCGGAGGCGGACCGTCACGATCTGGAACGGGCGCAGGGTGAGGGGCACCGCCCCGTCGGCGGACCGCGGGCCCACCGTCGAGCCCTCCAGCGGGCGTTCCAGCAGGTCGCTCTCCACCGCCCCGGCGACCGGGAACCCCGCCGCCAGCGTCGCCTTCGCCCGCCCGCCGCGCGATTCGTAGAGGCGGACGATCACGTCGCCGCCGCCGTCCTCGGCCAGTTTGACCGCCTCCACCACCACCGCGTCGTTGTCCACCGCCAGCAGCGGGGCGACCGGGCCCGCGCCCGTCAGGGTCCGCTCGGGCAGGTTGAGCCCGTGCCCCTCCCGCACCGCGTCCCCGATCGTCGCGCCCGGCGCCAGCGAGAAGCACAGGGTGTGCCCGCCCTGGTCGGTCTCGGGATCCGGGTAGCGCGGCGCCCGCAGCAGCGAGAGCCGCACCGTGGTGGTCTGGCCGCCGTCGGCGCGCACGTCCCGCGTCACGTCGTGGCCGTACGTGGAGTCGTTGAGGACCGCGACTCCCCAGCCCGGCTCCTCCGCGTGGATCCACCGGTGGGCGCAGATCTCGAACTTGGCCGCCTCCCATGAGGTGTTGGTGTGCGTGGCCCGGTACACGTGCCCGAACTGCGTCTCGGAAGCGGTCCGTTCGGCCTTCACGTCCAGCGGGAAGGCCGCCTTCAGGAACTTCTCCGTCTCGTGCCAGTCCACCTCCGTGACGATGTCCACCGTCTTCGCCCCGGCCCGCAGGGTGATCGACTGGACCACCCGGGAGGCCCCGAAGGAGCGGCTCACCCGCACCGTCGCCGCGTCCGGACCCGACTCCGCGATCTCCAGCGCGTCCAGCGCGACCAGGTCGGTGACCTTGTTGCGGTAGAACGCGTCAATGTCCCACGCGTCCCACATGTTCGGGAAGTCCGGGTGGATCTGGAGCAGGTTCGCGGCCCCGCCGGGAGCCACCGCCTCGCGGCCCGCCTCCAGGTCGTACGCCGAGACGAGCAGCCCCCGGCCGTCGATCTCCACCAGCAGCCGCCCGTTGGCGAGGATCTGCCCGCCGCCGTGCCGCTCCTCCAGGGTCACCGGCTGCCCCGCGGCCACCGGCCGCCCCGCGCCGCCGGCCGGGACGCCGCGCCGGGTGTGCGGGGCGCAGTTGAAGACGAGTTCCTCCACCCCCTCCCCCGCGAGCGCGCGCTGCGCGGCGAGGGTGATCGCGTTCAGCTCCTCCCGCACCCGCGCGTACGTCTCGCGGGCCTCGCGGTGCACCCAGGCGATGGAGGACCCCGGCAGGATGTCGTGGAACTGGTGCAGCAACACCGTCTTCCAGATCCGCTCCAGGTCCCCGTACGGGTAGTCGTACCCCTCCACCCGCACCGCGGCCGTGGTCGCCCACAGTTCGGCCTCGCGCAGCAGCGATTCGCTGCGCCGGTTGCCCTGCTTGGTCTTGGCCTGGGAGGTGTACGTACCGCGGTGCAGCTCCAGGTAGAGCTCGCCGGCCCACACGGGCGCGTCCGGGTATTCGGCGCGGGCCTTGTCGAAGAACGCGTCCGGGCGCTCGATCTCGACGCGCGGGGAGCCTTCGAGGCTGTGCTGGCGGCGGGCCCGGGCGAGCTGCTCGCGCGTCGGGCCGCCGCCGCCGTCGCCCCAGCCGAAGGGGGCGAGCGAGCGCGAACCGCGCCCCTTCTCCTGGTAGTTGCGGGCGGCGTGCGCCAACTGGGCGCCGCCCAGGTCGCAGTTGTAGGTGTCCACGGGCGGGAAGTGGGTGAAGACCCGGGTGCCGTCGATGCCTTCCCACCAGAAGGTGTGGTGCGGGAACTTGTTGACCTGCGACCAGGAGATCTTCTGGGTCAGGAACCAGCTGGCGCCGGCGAGCCTGACGATCTGCGGCATCGCCGCGGTGTACCCGAAGGAGTCGGGCAGCCAGACGCCCCGCGGCTCGACGCCGAACTCGTCCCTCAGGAACTTCTTGCCGTAGAGGAACTGGCGGGCCATGGCCTCGCCGGCGACCATGTTGGTGTCGGACTCCACCCACATCCCGCCGACGGGCACGAACTGCCCGTCCGCGACCTTCTTCTTGATCCGCTCGAAGAGCTCGGGGCGGTACGTCTTGATCCAGTCGAGCTGCTGCGCCTGCGACATGGCGAAGAGGAACTCGGGGTGCTCGTCCATCAGGGTGACCATGTTGGAGGCCGTACGGGACACCTTGCGCACGGTCTCGCGCAGCGGCCACAGCCAGGCGGAGTCGATGTGGGCGTGGCCGACCGCGCTGATCCGGTGCGCGGAGGCGCGGGCGGGGGCCGCGAGCACCCCGGCGAGCCGCGCGCGGGCCGCGGCCGCCGAGCCGGGGACGTCGTCGAGGTCCACCGCGTCGAGCGCGGCGTCGAGGGCGCGCAGGATCTCGTACCGCCGGGCGTCGTGCCGTTCGAGCTCGGTCATCAGGTCGTAGAGGACTTCGAGGTCCTGTACGAGTTCCCAGACCTCGGTCTCGAAGACGGCGAGGTCCATCCGGGCGAGCCGGTAGAGGGGCTGGTCCCCGCTGGTCTGCCGGTCGCCCTCGTAGGTGGCCGAGTGGTCCACCAGGACCGGGTTGGAGGCGGCCTCGACGTACCACTCGACCCGCTCGCCGCCCGCGGCGCGGTCCGCGACGCGCACCCAGTCGTTGTACGGGTTGAGGGCCTTGACCTCGCCGCCGTCGGCGCGGTGGACCAGGCCCTCGCACTGGAAGCCGGGCATCATCCGGTCGAAGCCGAGGTCGAGGACGGCCTCGACGGTGCGGCCGGCCCACTCGGCCGGGACGGTGCCGGTGACCTTGAACCAGGTCGTGCCCCAGGCCGGGCCCCACGGGTCGCCGACCGCGCAGGGCTCGTAGGCCGCGGCCAGCCCCTCGGCGACCGGGACCGGCTCGCCGGGCGCCTCCCAGCGCGCGAGGGTCAGCGGGACCGGGCGGGAGTGGACGGCGGGCTTGATCCGCTGGGCGAGGACGCGGCGGAGGCGGTGTTCGGTGATGCTGCGGTCGTCATGCATGACGGCTGCTCCAGGGGTGGTCGTCTGACGTACGGAGCGGAGCGGGAGCGGGCGGTGCGGGGGCGGCGGGTCAGGTCTTGACCGCTCCCTCGCCCACGCCCTTGAAGAAGTAACGCTGGAGGGCGAAGAAGAGGAGCATCATCGGCAGGAGCGCGGCCATCGCCCCGGCGGCGATCAGCCGCTGGTCGTTGACGGTGGTGGCGCCGGCCAGGGTCTTCAGGCCGAGCTGCAGCGTGTAGTGGTCGCTGTCGGTGAGGACCAGCAGGGGCCAGAGGAAGTCGTCCCAGGCGCCCATGAAGCTGGTGATGCAGACGACGGCCAGGGCGCCCTTGACGGCGGGCAGGAAGACCCGGGTGAAGCGGGTCCACTCGTTGGCCCCGTCCAGGACGGCGGCCTCCTCGACCTCCCTGGGCACGGCGAGGAAGGCCGCCCGCATGACCATGATGTTGAGGACGGAGACCGCTCCCGGCAGCCAGACGCCGATGAGGGTGTCGACCAGACCCATCCCGCGGACGGTCAGGAACATCGAGATCATCACGGACTCGAAGGGGAACATCAGGGTCGCCACCAGCACGGTGAAGACGGTCTTGCGGCCCTTCCAGCCGGCCCGCGAGAGCGCGTACCCGCCCATGGCCGCGAACAGCAGGTTCGAGGTGACGGCCAGGGCCGCCACGATCAGGGTGTTGCCGACGTACTGGAGGAGCGGGAAGGACTCGGCGACCCGGACGTAGTTGTCGAGGGTGGGGTGGGAGGGCAGCAGCCCGTCGTAGACGTTCTCGGTGCGGCCGCGGATCGAGGTCAGGAACTGCCAGACGATCGGCCCCAGCATGACCACCAGCATCAAGACGAGCGTGGCGTAGCGGGCCGCCAGGACGAGCCGCCGACGGGGGGCGGGACGCGGCGCGGTGCTCAACTCTCGTCCCCCTTCGACAGGCGGCGGCCCAGCAGGCTGAAGACCAGGGTCAGCAGGAACAGCAGGATGGAGACGGCGGAGGCGTAGCCGGTCTCGCCGGCGAAGCCGAGGCCGACCTGCCGGATGAGGAACGGCAGGGTACGGGCGCCGCCGCCGGGGCCGCCGCTCTCCCCGCCGAGGATGTAGATCTCGGTGAACACCCGGAGCGCGGAGATCGCGGACAGCGTGCCGACGAGCAGCATCATCGGCTTCACCTGCGGGATGGTGATGCTGAAGAACCGGCGCAGGGCGCCGGCGCCGTCGATGGCGGCCGCCTCGTGGAGGGAGACGGAGACGTTCCCGAGGGCGGCCAGGTAGAAGACCATGTAGTAGCCGAGGCCCTTCCACACGGTCACGATCATCGCGGAGACCAGCAGCATGGTGCTGTCGGTCAGGAACGGGACCGGCTCGGAGACGATCCGCAGCTTCTGGAAGACGGTGTTGACGAGCCCGTCGCTGCGCAGCACCCACTGCCAGATCAGGCCGACGACCACGGCGGAGGCGATCACCGGGGTGTAGAAGGCGGAGCGGAAGAACCCGATGCCGGGGATCTTGGCCTGGACGAGGACGGCGAGGGCCAGCGGCAGCAGGACCAGGCAGGGGACGACGACCACCAGGTAGAGCACGCTGTTGCCGGTGGCGACCCAGAAGTCGGGGTCGGCGAAGGCGCGGGTGTAGTTGTCGAGGCCGACGAAGCCGCCGCCGCGCAGGATCTGGGCGTCCGTCAGGGAGAGGACGACGGTGTTGACGAAGGGCCAGAGGCTGAACAGCGCCACCATCACCAGGCCGGGGGCGAGGAAGAGGTAGGGGGTCCACCAGTTCCGGTGGACCAGCCCCGTCTCGGTCTCCGTGGCCCGCCGGGCGGCCTTCCTCGCCGGCCCGGCCGGTGCGGGCGTCACCGCCGCGCCGTCTTGGCGAGCAGCTTGTTGGCCTCCTCCTGTGCCTTCCTCACCGCCGTCGCCGGGTCCTGCTCCCCCTTGATGGCCTTCTGCATCTCGCGTACGACCGCGTCGCCGACCTGGTTGGTCCACTGGACGGGCGTGTTGGCGTCGAGCGCGGCCGTCTTCAACTGCCCGGCGCCGACCGCGCGCGCCACGGTCTCGGCGTCCTTGCCGTCGCCCCGGTCGGAGAAGTAGGGGTCGGCGAGGCCGTTGGCGTTGGAGGGGTAGATGGTGGCCTTCTTGGAGAACTCCACCTGGTTGGGGCCGTTGGTGACCCACTTGGCGAACTCGGTCGCCGCGTCCAGGTGCTTGGTGTCCTTCTTGATGCCGAGCGACTGGGCGTAGATCCCGATGTGGCCGAGCTTCCCGGTGACGGCGCCCGCTACCTGGGTGTTGGCGTAGACCTCGGGCGCGTTCTGCTTGATGTCCTTGACGAAGCCCGGGGAGCCGGGGCCGAAGACGAGCTTGCCGCCGCCGTAGAGCTGGTTGATGTCGTCGGACTTGAGCAGGGATTCCTTGGGCATCGCGCCCTTGGCGTACAGGTCCTTCATCCGTTCGACCCACTTCACCGCGTTGTCGGTGTCGAAGGTGAAGGCGTCCCCCTGGCCGTTCAGGATCGGGATGCCCATCTTCTGCCAGTCGCCGGGCAGCCGGCCCTTGGGGTCGGCCATGAACGCGGCGTACTGGCCGTCGGACCCGGCGGCTATCCGCTCGGCGTAGTCGAAGAACTCCTCGACGCTGGTGGGCGGCTTGGCCGGGTCGAGGCCGGCCTTCGCGAAGAGCACCTTGTTGTAGGTGAGGATCTCGGGCGTCACGTACCAGGGGTAGGCGTAGACGCCTTCGCCCTTGCCGGGGAGCCTGAACTGCTCCCAGGCGCCGGGGACGTAGTCCCGGGCGACCTGCCCGTCGAGCTTGGCGACGTCGGCGAGCATGCCGCGGTCGCCGAGGAGCTGGAAGGAGTCGGTGGACAGGTTGACGACGTCGGGGAGGGCGCCGGCCTGGGCGTCGGCGACGAGCTTCTCGTTGTAGCCGTCGCCCGGCACGTCCTCCCATCTCACCTCGACGTCCGGGTATTTCCGCTCGAAGGCGTCGATGACGCCCTGGACGTACGTGGTGAAGACGGGTTTCAGCTGGAGGGTGCGGAAGGTGATCTCGCCGGCCACCTTGCCGGTCCTCTCGGCCTCCTTCACCTCCCCGCCGCCCCCGCCGACACCACAGGCGGTGGCCGACAGGAGGGCGCCGGCCGCGAGCGCGGAGAGGGCCACACGGGTCAGGTACGAACGGGTCATCGTCGCCGCCTTCAGGGGGAGTTCCGGCCTCGCCGCCGGAGCGCGGAGCCCACGCTGGCCCGAAAGGGACGGTCCGTCAATGCGGTCAAAGTCCCGGTGGCCGGGTACCCGTACGCGCCGAATGCGGCCGAGGGGGCGGCACGCAGACGGGCGGCCTCTCGTCAACACGGCATTGAACTGGACTGATGCGCTTTAGTTGTTAACCCCGAAGCGATGATATCGATTCGATAACGACCCTGTTTCTCCTTCAGGGTTTGACTTCTTATGGGCGGTCCACCAAAGCGCCCACTAATGCGCTTTACCAGCCGCCATCGCGGAAACCCGCTACTTCATCTTGTAGTCGGCCTTCTCCGCGAGCCTGCCGTCCTTGAAGCAGAAGCGGAACACGGTGGAGCCGACGCCGTCGCCATCGCCGTTGTCGCCGCTGGAGAGGTACCAGGAGCAGGTGCTGCCCTCGGGTTCGGCCGGACCGCCCTCCTTGAGGGTGTTCTTGACGAAGCTCTCCCCCGAGGGGAGCTTCTTGCGGACGGCGTCCTCGGGGTCGCCGGTCTTGACCGACGTGTACACGTCCGGGTCGACGAGGGTCTTGTCGGCGACGTCGACTATCTTGCCGATTCCGAAGAGGAGCAGCACCACGGCCCCGATCCCCAGGACCAGCGCCACGCCGCAGCCGATCAGACAACCCTTGCGCTGTGCCACGCCCGTTCCTCCATGCGATCACCGTGTCCGGCGTCGTTCGCCGTGACATCTGCGACCTTCGCAGGAGGAGCGGGCGCCGTACTGTCCTCCAAAGTCTTCGGCTCCCGCAACGATCGTCGTTCGAGGTCGGAGCCGGTCCCGTCGGTCCGTCAGATTCCGGGGGCCGTCAGGTCACCGGGGTCGGTGTTCGCCCCGCACAGGACCACGGCGACCCGCTCGCCCAGCGGTTGCGGCGCCGTCCGCAGCGCGGCCAGGGCGGTGGCAGCGCCCGCCTCGACCACGATCCGGTGCTCCTCCCACAGCGCCCGCCGGGCGGCGGTGATCGCCTGGTCGGGGACGAGCACCGACCGGACGCCCTCGTACCGCGCGGCCGCCAGCGCGTCCGCCGACACCCGGGTGGCTCCGAGCGAGTCGCCGGCCACCGAGTCCACGGCCACGTCCACGACGCGGCCCGCCTCCAGGGCGGCGTTCAGCGCCCGGGAGTTCTCCGGCTCGGCCGCGACCACCCGTACGCCGTGCTCGCGCGCGGCGGTGGCGATCCCGGCGAACAGCCCGCCGCCGCCGACCGCGACGACCACGGTGTCGAGGCCGGGCAGTGCGGCCCGGATCTCGTCCAGCAGGGTTCCGGCCCCGGCGGCGATCAGCGGGTGGTCGTAGGCGTGGCTGGCGAGCGCCCCGCTCGCGGCGGCGAACTCCTCGCACGCGGCGAGCGCGTCGGCGTACCGGTCGCCGACCAGCCGGACCTCCGCCCCGTAGCCCCGCAGCCGCTCCACCTTCACGCGGGGCGCGTTGGCCGGCAGGAACACCGTGGCGGGTACCCCCTGGGCCCGGGCCGCCCAGGCGCAGGCGAGGCCCGCGTTGCCGCCGGAGGCGATGGTGACGCCCGCCTCCGGGAGGGTGCCGGCGCGGTGGTGGGCGGCGAGGAAGTTGCGGGCGCCGCGGGCCTTGAAGGAACCGGTGTGCTGGAGGTACTCCAGCGCGTACCAGACCCCTTCGGCGGCGGGCACCACGGCGGCCGGGCGTATCGCCCCCGCGATCCGGCCGGCGGCGGCGCGTACGGCGGCGTAGTCGAGCTGCTGTTCCATGACGGGATCTCCTCGGGGCGGGGGGAAAACAGGAGGGGGCGGCGGGCGGCGGGCGGCGGGCGGCGGGCGGCGGGCGGTTTCAGGCTGCGGGCCGGTTGGCCTCGATCAGCTGGCGCAGGGCGCCGTAGTACACCTCGTGGTCGGTCAGCGGCGGCAGTACGTCGGCCAGCCCGCCCGAGAGCACCGGGAACCGCTCCGGGTCGAGCGCGGCGAGCGCCGCCCGCGAGGCGGCGGTGGCCCCGGCCGGGTCCCGGTGGTCGACGAAGGCCGCGCTGCCCAGGGTGAGCAGGTACATCCGGCGGTACGCGGTCATCGCCTCGGCGGGCGTCATCCCGGCGGCCACGCTGTCGGCCAGCGCCGGTTCGACGAGCCGGGCCAGCAGCTGCCGCCCGAGCCAGGGGCGGCCGCCGCGCAGCACCAGCAGCCCGGGGTGCGCGGTGAGGAGCCGGTACAGCGCGGTGAAGCGGAGTTCGGTGGCCTCGGCCCAGCCGGTTCCGGCGGGGACGTCGGGCAGTTGCGCGGCGAGGTGCTCGGTGCACAGGTCCAGCAGTCCGGCGAGGTCGGCGCAGCGGCGCTGGACGGTCGCGTGGGAGACGTCGAGCCGTTCGGCGAGGGCGCGGAAGCTGAGCGCGCCCGGGCCCTCCTCGTCGAGGATCCGCAGGGCGGCGACGGCGATCGCGCCGGGTGTCGCGCGGTCCAGGGCGGCTGATCTTCTGGGCATGCGATACACCGTATCAGACAGCGTCACAGCCACCGTATCGCAATCGGTTGCACACGCCCCGCCCCAGCGGGACTCCCCGATCGTGTGACCCCGACTACGGCCATATTGCTGGTCATTGGCCGATATGCGTCGACCGTCGTTGACAGAGGGTAACCACGGCGCTGCACTGGGCGACACGCCCACCCGTCCCCGGTACCGCTCGCCCCCCACGTCTAGGAGACCCCGTGCCGCCTCGCCTGCGTGCGTCGCTCCCCTGTCTGACCGCGGTCGCCCTGTTCGCCCTCTCCCTCGCCCCCGCCCCGGCGGCCGCCGAGCCCACCGCCAGCTCCGACACCCCGCTCGCGCTCACCCCGCCCATGGGCTGGAACAACTGGGCGCACTACATGTGCGACATCGACGAGGCGAAGGTCGTCGCGAACGCGGACGCGCTCGTGCGCACGGGGCTCGCCGCCAAGGGCTACGACACGGTGACCGTGGACGACTGCTGGATGCTCAAGAGCCGCGACGCCGGGGGCGGCCTCGTCACCGACACCGCCAGGTTCCCGCACGGCATGGCCTGGCTCGGCCGGTACCTGCACGCCAAGGGCCTCAAGTTCGGCATCTACGAGGACGCCGGCTCCCTGACCTGTGAGAAGTACCCCGGAAGCGGATCCCCGGCCGGCGGCGGCGCGGACCACTACGACCAGGACGCCCGGCTGTTCGCGTCCTGGAAGGTGGACTACGTCAAGATGGACGGCTGCAACCTGTGGGTGCCGCCCGGCAAGACCAAGGAGCAGGCCTACCGCGACGCGTACGGCTCCGTGGCCCGGGCGCTGCGCGCCAGCGGCCGGGACATGGTGCTCTCCGCCTCCGCGCCCGCCTACTTCCAGCAGGGCGAATGGGGCGGCTCCGACTGGCACAAGGTGCTGGGCTGGGTCGGCGAGACCGGACAGCTGTGGCGCGAGGGCAAGGACATCAAGGTCTACCAGCCGGCCGCGCCGGGGGCCTCCCGCTGGAGCTCGGTGATGGGCAACTACGGCTACAACCGCTGGCTCGGCCGGTACGCCGGGCCCGGCAACTGGAACGACCCGGACTTCCTGATCGCGGGCGCCCCCGGGCTCACCGCAGCCGAGAGCCGCAGCCAGGTCGGCCTGTGGGCGATGATGGCCGCCCCCTTCATCCTGTCCTCCGACGTCTCCCGGCTGACGCCGGCCGGGGTCGCGGCGCTCGGCAACGCCGATCTGATCGCGCTCGACCAGGACCCGATGGGCCGTCAGGGCGCGGTGGTCTCCTCGAACGCCACCTTCGAGGTCCTGGTCAGGCCGCTGGCGAACGGGGACCGCGCCGTCGCCGTCCTCAACCGGTCCGGCAACGCCCGGGACATCTCCGTACCGCTGGCCGACATCGGGCTGGACTCCTGCACGGTCAACGCCAAGGACCTGTGGAGCGGGGCCCGCACCGACGTCTCCGCATCGCTGACCGGGAAGCTGGCCGCGCACGACACGGCCGTGTGGCGGCTCACCCCGCGCGGCTGCGCCGAGGCCGTCCCGACCGGGCAGATCAACGGGGCGGGCGCGAGGTGCGCCGACGGGGCCAACACCACCGGTGTCGGCGCGGTCGTGATGGCGGCCTGCACCGCGGGCGCCGACCAGCGCTGGACGGTGGGGCGCGGCGACGCGAGCCTGCGGCTGGCCGGCGAATGCCTGTCGGCGGGCGAGGACGGCGCGGTGGAGCTCGCGGACTGCGCGCCCGGCGAGCCGGGGCAGAGCTGGACGCACCGGCGGGACGGAGCACTGGTCGAGGCCGTGAGCGGGCTGTGCCTGACCGCTCCGGCGGCGGCCGCGACCCCGGACGCCCCGGCCAAGCGGCTGCGGCTGACCGCGTGCGGCGACCACCGGGTCGACCAGGCCTGGTCCCTGCCGGTCTGAGGGGCAGATGATGACGCACTCACAGACGAACCCGGTGAACCCGGCGAGCCCCCCGCCACGGCGACCGCGGGCGCGGCGGGCCGCCCTCGCGGTGCTGCCCGCCGCGCTGCTGACCCTGCTCTGCTCGGGGGCCGCGCCCGGAGCCACCGCTCCGGGCGGCCGCCCGCCCGCGCGGGCCGCCGTACCGGACCCGGCGCCGGAGGCCGTGCGCACGGGCGTACGGGAGGACGCGCGACCGGCGGCCCCCCGGCCGCGATCCTTCGACGTCGCCCCCGCGCGGGCCGCCCTGAAGCGGCTGCTGCCCCGGCACGCCGGGCAGTTCACCCTGGTCCCCGACACGGCCGCCGGGGCCGACACCTTCACGGTGTCGGGCTCGGCGGGCGCCCTCACCGTCCGCGGCTCCACCGGGGCCACCCTGCTCACCGGCGTCGGCTGGTACCTCCAGCACGTCGCGGGCGCCGACATCGGCTGGCCCGGCGACAGCCTCGGGATGCTGCCCGCGAGGCTGCCGGCGGTGCCGGCGCCGGTCACCCGCAAGGCCCTGGTCCCCCACCGGTACGCGCTCAACGACACGGACGACGGCTACTCGGGCCCGTACCGCTCGTTCGAGCAGCACCAGCGGCAGATCGACCTGCTCGCCCTGCACGGCATCAACGAGGTGTTCGTACAGGTCGGCGCCGAGTATCCCTACTACCGGGCGCTCCAGGGCTTCGGCTACTCGGCCGCGGAGCTGCGGGAGTGGATCCCCGGCCCCGGGCACCAGAGCTGGTGGCTGCTGCAGAACCTGAGCGGGTTCGGCGGCCCGGTCACCGAGCGGCTGATGCGCGAGCGCGCCGCACTGGGCGGGCGGATCGCCGAGCAGCTGCGCGGGCTCGGCATGACCCCGGTGCTGCCGGGCTACTTCGGCACCGTGCCGCCGGAGTTCGCCGCCCGCAACCCGGGCGCCGCCACGGTGGCGCAGGGGGACTGGGCCGGATTCGACCGGCCCGACTGGCTGGACCCGGCCTCGCAGGTGTTCCGGCGGCTCGCGGCCTCCTACTACGCCGAGCAGCGCGCGGTGTTCGGGGACAGCGCCATGTACCGGATGAGCCCGCTGCACGAGGGCGGCCGGACGGGCACGGTGGACGTGAAATCGGCCGCCGGGGCGATCCAGCGGGCCCTGCACGCGGCGCATCCGGGCGCCCTGTGGGCGGTGCTGGGCTGGCAGGACGATCCGGCCGCGGAGCTGCTCGCGGGGGTGGACACCTCGAAGCTGCTGATCCTGGACGGGCTGTCCGACCGGTACAACCGCCTCGACCGCGAGACCCGCTGGGGCGGCGCCCCGTACGCGATCGGCACGATCTACAACTTCGGCGGGCACACCACGGTCGGCGCCAACACCTCGGTGTGGATCGACCGGTTCGGCGCCTGGCGGGCGAAGCCCCACAGCGCGCTGAAGGGGATCGCGTACCTGCCGGAGGCCACCGGGACCAACCCGGCCGCCTTCGACCTGTACACGGACCTGGCCTGGGAGCCGGGGCCCGTCGACCAGAAGAAGTGGTTCGCGGCGTTCGCGGCCCGCCGGTACGGGCGGCCCGACGCGGAGGCCGCGGCGGCCTGGGAGGAGCTGCGCAAGGGCCCGTACAGCACCTCCTCGGGGCTGTGGTCGGAATCCCAGGACAGCCTGTTCACCGCCCGGCCGGACCTGACCGCCGTGGGGGCCGCGTACTGGAGCCCCAAGTCCATGCGGTACCCGGCGGATTCGGTGCTCAAGGCCCTGGACCACCTGCTGAAGGTGAAGCCGGGGCTGCGCGGGTCCAGCGCCTACCGCTTCGACCTCGTGGACACCGCCCGGCAGGCGCTCGCGAACCGATCGCGGGTGCTGCTCCCGAAGATCAAGGCGGCGTACGGGGCCAAGGACCTGGCCGCCTTCCGGAAACTGACGGCCCAGTGGCGGGACGGCGAGCGGGAGCTGGACGCGCTGGTCGGCTCCGATCCGAACTTCCTGCTGGGCAACTGGCTGGGAGCGGCCCGCTCCTGGGGCACGGACGAGGCCGAGCGGGACCGGTACGAATACGACGCGCGCTCGATCCTGAGCGTGTGGGGCCGGCGCGGCACCAGCGAGGGCGGCTTCCTGCACGACTACGCGAACCGTGAATGGAGCGGCCTGATCGGCGAGTTGTACGCGCGCAGGTGGGAGGCCTACTTCGGCTCGCTGGAGGACGCCCTGGTGACGGGGACCGCGCCCCGGGCGATCGACTGGCACGCCTTCGAGGAGGACTGGGCGCGGCGCACCACCCGGCACCCGAGCGAGCCGAGCGGGGACCCGTACGCGCTGGCGGCCGGGGTCGCGCGCACCCTCGCCGCTCCCGCCGCCGCGGCGGTGAAGGGCGCCGGCTGAACCACCCCGCCGGGGGCGGTGACGAGCGCCTTCCGGGGCGGTCTCACCCTCCCGTGGGAATCTCGCTACCCGTCCGGGGGAGAAGGCCCCGGGCCGCTCGCGGCCCGGGGCGAGCACTCGGTTCACTGGCACGAATCGATCGGGGGCGGCCGCCGGAGCTTGTCCGAACTCACCGGCGGCCGCCCCTTCCAACGCCGTCAGGAGTGCACCGGGCATGTCCGAGACCGAACCGGAGCGACCGGAGCGGCCCTCAGCGACGCTGGAGCTGCTGACGCTCCTCGCCGCCGGGGCCGCCGACCTGGCGCTCGACCAGTTACGCCAGTCCGCGGACCGGGCGCAAGAGGCACTGCGCCGCTCCGACCTGCGGGAGCTGCTCACGGACGGGGTCGTGGAGCTCCGCAAGCGCGGGGAACTGGCCACCCGCCGGGCGGGCGCGGCGGCCGAGCACGAGAACTACCTGGAGATCATGGCCCGCCGCGCCGCCGAGCGGGCCGGCCACCCGCGTGCATGACCACACCGGCTTCAAGGAGCGCGTGGACGGGGTACTGGTCCGGCTGGCCGACGAGGAGGAGGAGACCCTCCTCGCCCTGCACACCGAACTCTTCCCTCTGGCCGAGCAGTTGCGCCGGTCGCTGGCGCGCGGCAAGCGGATCCGCGCGGCGTTCCTGTACTGGGGCTGGCGGGCCGCCGGGCAGCCCGACTGCGAGGCGGTGATCCGGGCCGCGGCCGCGATGGAACTCGTCCACGCGGCGGCCTGCACCCACGACGACATCATCGACGGCAGCCGGATGCGGCACGGCCAGCTCACCGCGCACGCCGCCTTCGACGCCGCCGGACAGCGCTCCACTGCCCTCGCGATGATCCTCGGCGATCTGCTGATGGGCTACGCGGGCCACCTGTTCACCTCCTGCGGGCTGCCCGGGGCCTACCTGGCGCGGACCGTGCCGCTCTGGACCACCCTGCTGCGCGAGACGATGGCCGGGGAGTTCCTGGAGGTGCTGCGCACCTCCGCCGCGCCGGCCCGGGAACCGCGGGTGGCGGAGTCGCTGGAGGTGGCCCGCTACAAGACCGCCAAGTACACGGTGGAGCGGCCGCTGCAGCTCGGCTCCACCCTCGGCGGCGGCCCCGGCGCCCTGTCCGAGGCGTTCTCCGCGTACGGGCTGCCGCTGGGCGAGGCCTTCCAGCTGCGCGACGACCTGCTCGGCACCTTCGGGGACCCGGCCCGGACGGGCAAGTCGAACCTGGACGACCTGCGCGGCGGGAAGCCCACCACGCTGCTCGCCCTGACCCTGGAGGCGGCCGGGGAGGACGACCGGCGGCTCCTCGCCAAGCTGGTGGGCAACCCGGAGCTGGTCCCGGAAGAGGCGGCGTCCGTACGGGAGCTGATGGACCGCTGCGGGGCCCGGCAGCGGGTCGAGGACATGATCCGGGACCGGATCGGCCGGGCCGCCGGCGCGCTGGAGACCGTACCGATGCCGGCGGAGGCACGGTCCGCGCTGCGCGAGCTGGCGGGCACGGCCGCCGACCGCTCTCTCTAGCCGCGCCACCGTCACGAGAAGCCCTGGACATCACGAGCCATGACAAGAGGGACGACCGTAGTGAACGCCACCCAGACCACCCCGCCGCGCCCGGCCCGCTACGACGAGGCCGCCCTCGACGTCCTGGCCACCCGGGGGGACCCGCTGGCCGACGCGACCGTCGCCACGCTGATCGAGCGCGGCGAGGTGGGCGACCTCAACACCCTGATGCGGTTCTTCTCCACCTCCGGGGACAAGCTGCCCGAGCGGCTCCCGGCTGCCGCGGCCGGGTACTTCGAGGCCACGGCCATGCCGCCGGACTGGGTGGACTGGGAGGTCATGGAGCGGGCCCGGCTGTTCTTCACGGACAACGCGGCCCACATCAACACCGGGCTGGCCTTCGCCGCGATGCCCGTGACCTACGCGGTCCCCCGGCTCGCTCGGCTGCTCTCCTCGACGCACTCCCTCGCGTACCCCTCGCGGCGGATGGCGGGCACCGGGCAGTTCGTCACGTACCTGATGCGGAGCGACTCCTTCGAGGAGGGCGGCAAGTTCATCCCGGCCGCCCAGAAGGTCCGGCTGCTGCACGCCGCGGTCCGCCACCACCTGCGCGGGGGCGGCCACTGGGACGTGGCGCGGGACGGGACGCCGATCTGCCAGGAGGACATGATCGGCGGGTTCGGCATGTTCTCGCTGCTGGTCCTGGACGCGATGCACCGGCTGGGCGTGCACATGACCGAGGAGGGCGCGGAGGCGTACTTCTACGCCTGGCGGGTCGTGGCCGCCATGCTGGGCTGCGACATGTCGGCCGTGCCCGGGACCCTGCCCGAGTGCCGCGCCTACCTCGACCTCTACCTGCGGCGCGGCCTCGGCCCCTCGCCCGAGGGGGTCGAGCTCACCACCCGGCTGACCCGGCTGTACGAGGACGTGGTGCCCGGCACCCTCTTCGACCCGATGGTCCCGGCGACCATCCGCTACCTGGTCGGCGACACCATCTCCGGCTGGCTGGAGGTCCCCCGCAGCCCCTGGGACGCGGCGGCCCGGGCCGTGCCCGTCTTCCTCGGGCTGCTGGAGACCATCGAGGACAGCGGCCCGCTCGCGGAGTGGGCGCTCGACAAGGCGGGCTCGGCGCTGGCGGGCTTCGAGCTGTCCTCGCTGACCCGGGGCCGGGTGATGCACCACGCGATCCCGGAGGAACTGAGGCCCGAGTACGGGATGAAGGCCTCGCGCACCGGACGGTGGATCCCGCCCGCGCCGGTGCACTGAGCGCGGGCAGCGCGGGGAGCGCGTCGCGGCGGTGCCGTCCGGGGGCCGGGGAGGATAATTCGTAGCGTTCCCGGCGGATGGTGGGTGCGCATGACCTCTGAGAAGACGGCCCCGGGGCAGCCGCACCGCCGCCTGTTCGGCGTCGTCAGCGGGCTGGCCGCGGCGTGCGCCGGGCTGGCGCTGGCGCAGCTGGCCGCCGCCGTCGTGCGGCCCGAGGCCGCGCCGCTCACCGCGGTCGGCGGGGCCGCGGTCGACCGTACGCCCGCCGCCCTCAAGGAATGGGCGATCCGCCAGTTCGGTACCGGGGACAAGCTGGTCCTGACCCTCGGGATCGTCGCCGTCCTCGCCGCGGTGGCGGCCCTGGCCGGGCTGCTCGCCGTACGGCACCTGCCCGCCGGGATCGCCCTCGCCGGGTGCTTCGGGGTGATCGGGGCGGTGGCCGCGCTCAGCCGTCCCGAGGCCTCGTGGAAGGACGCCCTGCCCTCGCTGGTGGGCGGGCTGACCGCGGCCGGGGTGCTGTACCTGCTGGTCACGGCCGCGACCCGGCCCCGGCCGGTGGGCGCGCCGGCCGGCGGGACCGGGGCGATGGACCGGCGCGGCTTCGGGCGGCTGCTCTTCGCCGTGCTGGCGGTCTCGGCGGGCGCCGGGTACGCCGGGCGCCGCCTCGGCGCCTACGGAGCGGCGGGAGCGACGGCCTCGCGCGCCGACTTCGTCCTGCCCCGGCCGGCGGTGCCCGCGCCGCCCGTACCGGCGGGAGCGCAGCTGCGGGTACCGGGGATCTCGCCGTTCCTCACCCCGAACCGGGACTTCTACCGCGTGGACACCGCCCTCGTCGTCCCGCGCGTCGACGCGGACACCTGGCGGCTGACCCTCCACGGCGAGGGGGTCGCCCGGCCCCTCACCCTCAGCCTGCGGGAGCTGCTCGCCCGCCCGCTCGTCGAGCACGACATCACCTTGACCTGCGTGTCCAACGAGGTCGGCGGACCGTACGCGGGCAACGCGCGCTGGCTCGGCGTCCGCCTCGCCGACCTGCTTCGCGAGGCGGGGGTCGAGCCCCCGTCCCGGGGTGGCCCGGCGGACCAGCTGGTGGCGCGCTCCGTGGACGGCATGACCCTCGGCACGCCCGTGGAGGCGGTCATGGACGGCAGGGAGGCGCTGCTGGCCGTCGGGATGAACGGCGAGCCGCTGCCCTTCGCCCACGGCTTTCCCGTCCGCATGGTCGTACCGGGCCTGTACGGGTACGTCTCCGCCTGCAAGTGGCTGAGCGAGCTGCGGCTGACCACCTTCGCGGCGTACGACGCGTACTGGGTGCGCCGGTCCTGGGCGGCCCGGGGCCCGGTCAAGACGCAGTCGCGGATCGACACCCCGCGCCCCTTCGCCGAACCGACCGAGGGCCGGGTGGCGGTGGCGGGGGTGGCGTGGGCGCAGCACCGGGGCATCGCCGCGGTGCAGGTGCGGGTGGACGGGGGCCCGTGGCGGGAGGCCCGGCTGGCGGAGGCGGACGGGGTCGACACCTGGCGGCAGTGGGTGTGGCAGTGGGAGGCCACCCCCGGCTCGCACACCCTGGAGGTGCGGGCCACGGACGGCACCGGCGCCGTCCAGACGGGCGAGCGCGCCGGGACCGTCCCGGACGGCGCGACGGGCTGGCACTCGGTGGTGGTGCGGGTCCGCTCCCGGACGGGGATCACGGGCGCGGGCGCGGGGCGAGGATCAGGTCGGTCTTGAAGGCCTCCCGCTCCAGCAGCCAGCCCTGCGGGCGGAGCGCGGCGATCAGGTGGGACCTGAGGTCCACCGCCTCGCGCAGGGTGGCCGCCTTGGCGGTGATCTCGGCGAACCAGGCCGGCTCCCCCGGTCCGGTGCGCAGCGGGGTCACCTGCATCTCCAGGGCGCGGCCGAGGAGCCGGCCGCCGTGGTTGGTCTGGCGCACGGGGCCGTACACCAGGGAGTTCGCGGCCACGGACTCGGCCCAGCCGGGGGGCTTGGGCGACCACTTGCGGAGCTTGCCGGGCATCCGGTCGCGGGCGAGGGCGCGGGAGGCCTCGGGGCCGGGGAGTTCGCCGGGGGCGAGGTGCGGGGCGGGCTCGCGCTTCTTGTTGCAGAAGTCCAGGGTGGCCCGGGCGTAGCCGAGGTTCACCTGCGGGACGTAATTGGTGTCGTTCGCGCCGAAGTTGACGGTGCCGGCGATGTCGAGCGCGCGCTGGACGGCCGCCGGGTCGGCGCCGTCGCCCTCGATGGCGAAGCGGGTCTTGTAGGTGAGGCGGATGCGGTCCTCGTCTCCGTCGCGGCGCATCCGGATGATCCAGCGCTGGGCGGCCAGGCTCAGCCGCTCGTCGTCCACGTACTGGGCGGATTCGAAGCCGACGGCTCCGGCGAGGCGGAGGGCGGCGGCGGGTCCGGCGAGGGGGTGGCCGTCCGCGTCCAGCACGGTGGCGGGATCGAGTAACAGCTTGACCTGGTAGGTCGGTTCGGCGCATCCGGCCACCGCGTCCCGCAGGCCGCGAAAGCGGTGACACGGGGCACTCTCCGCGAATCCGTTGATCACAGTGCATACAACGCCGTCGTGGCGCGGGAGGTACGCCCGGGCGGGCCGTGTCGGCCAGCCGTTCGAAGGCCCCCTCATGCGGCTCGACACGGCGCGCACCGGCCCCCTCGCGAGCGGGGCGCACCGTACATTGGCAGCACGACCCAGGACACGTCAGGAGCCCGGACCGTGGAGCTGACCAGTACGTCGTTCCTCGTCACGCTCATCGTCGTCACCGTCCTCGCGATGCTCGCCCTGCTGCTCCTGTGGAACCGGATCCCTGGACCGGGGTGGCTGCGCTGGCCGGCGCGGGTGCTGATGATCGGGCTCTGCCAGCTCACCGCGATCTGTGTCGTCGCCGCCTCGATCAACGGCGGCTACGGGCTGTACGCGTCCTGGGACGACCTGCTGGGCACCGACACCGGGCCCGCCTCGGCGATGACCGGGCCGCCGCCGGGGCGGGCCCGGTTCACCCAGGGCGGGGACGGCACCCAGAGCGTCTACTTCCGGGGCTCCCGTTCGAAGCTGGCCGGGCAGGTGACCGTCTGGACTCCCCCGGAGTACGGGGCCCCGGGCGCGGAGCGGACCCGGTTCCCGGTGCTGGTGCTGCTGCACGGGTACCCGGGCTCGCCCCGGACCTGGATCGACCTGGGCGACATGCCGGGCTCGCTGGACCGGCTGGTGCGGGCGGGCGCGTCCCACCCGTTCATCGTGGTGATCCCGGAGCTCTATCCGGGCGGGATGAACACCGACTGCGCCAACATCGGGCCGCACCGGGTGGCCGACTGGCTGGGCCAGGACGTCCCGGACCTGGTCGCCCGGAACTTCCGTACGCTGCGCCGGCCCGAGGGCTGGGGGCTGCTGGGCGTGTCCACCGGCGGGTTCTGCGCGGCCAAGCTGCCGTTGCAGTTCCCCAAGGCGTTCCGCGCGGGCGCGGCCCTGGACCCCGATCCGCTGGCCGGGGATCCGGCGGTGCTCTCCGACCCGGCGGTGCGCGAGCGCAACAGCCCGATGTGGCTGCTGGCGCGTACGAAACACGCCGACACAGGGCTGTTCCTGGCCACGTCCGCGCAGGACAAGGACAGCCCGCCGGCCCAGCTGCGGGTGTTCGCCCGGGCCGCCAAGGGCACCGGAGTGCGGGTCAGGACCCTCGTCCGGCCCCACGGCGGCCACAACTTCCAGACCTGGAGGGGCATGTACCCCGAGGCGCTGGGCTGGCTGAGTACGGAGATCCCCCCGCCGGGCTCCGGCCGCCCGGGCACCGCGGCGGACGCGGAGGACCGGGAGTGATCCGCCGCTCCCGGCGGGTCAGGACCGGTCCAGGCGGACGGGCAGCGCCTCGACGCTGTTGCCGATGAAGCTGCGCTGGTGCGGGAGTTCGGGCTCGGGGACGGCCAGGTCGAGGTCCGGGAAGCGGGTGAACAGCCGCTCCAGGGCGATGGTGGCCTCCAGCCGGGCGAGCGGGGCGCCGACGCAGTAGTGCGCGCCGTGGCCGAAGGAGAGGTGGCGGGCGGCGGTGGGGCGGGTGACGTCGAAGCGGTCGGCGTCGGGGCCGTGGAAGGCCTCGTCGCGGCCGGCGGCCGTGTACCCGGCGAGGACCGGGGTGCCGCGCGGGATCAGTGTCCCGTCGACGGTCAGGTCGCGGGTGGGGTAGCGGAACGGGAACCAGCTGACGGGGCCGTCGAAGCGCAGGGTCTCGTCGACCACGTCCGACCAGGTGGCCCTGCCCTCCCGGACGAGCTCCAGCTGGTCGCGGTGGGTGCACAGCGCGCGGACGGCATTGCTGATGAGGTTGAGGGTGGTCTCGTGGCCGGCGACCAGCATGAGCCGCATGGTGCCGATGAGTTCGGCCTCGCTGAGCCGGTCCCCGTCGCCCTCGCGGGCGGCGATGAGGGCGCTGGTGAGGTCCTCGCCGGGCCGTGCGCGGCGGGCGGCGGCGATGGTGCCCATCAGCTCGACGAGTTCCCGTACGGCGGCCATGGCCTCGGCCGGGGTGGTGTCGGTGGCGATGATCACGGTGTTGGAGAGGTGGTGCAGCCGGCCCCGGTGCTCCGGGTCCACTCCGAGGAGTTCGCAGATCACGCTCATCGGGAGCGGGAGCGCGAAGTGGGTGCGCAGGTCGGCGACGCCACCCGGGGCTTCGGCGGCGGCCCCGGCGAGGTCGTCGAGCAGCCCGGCGGTGAGTTCCTCGATGCGCGGGCGCAGCCGTTCCACCTGGCGGGCGGTGAAGGCGTTGCCGACGAGGGAGCGGAGCCTGCGGTGGTCGGCGGCGTCGGCGGTGTGCATGCCCTGGGCGTTGGCGAAGACGCGCAGCGGCCAGTCGGGGGCGATGGTGCCGTCGTGCAGGGCCGGGAAGTGCCGGGCGTCCTTGGCCACGTCGGGGTGGCCGAGGAACTCCCGCAGCGCCTCGTGACCGAGGACCACCGCCCCGGGGACCCCGCCGGGAAGCACGACCTCGGACACGGAGCCCCCGGCGCGCAGCCGGGCGTTGAGCGCGTGCGGGCAGCCGCCCGCGGGGTCGATGACGTGGGCGGGGGCGGGGGCGTGCGCGGGGGTGGGGATGGCGGGGTCTGCGGGGTTCAAGCCAAGTCTCCTGACCGGGGTGGGGGGCGAAACTCGGTCAACAGTGCGTCCCGGGAGCGGTGTTGTACAAGCCCGACACCACCTCGTCTCAGAACCGGGCGCCGGCGGCGGGCGTCATCGGGCGGGCTCCCGTACCGGCGCCTTGCGCCGGGCCTCCGCGATGAACGCCCGGGCGGCGCGGCTCAGCGGGCGCCGCGGGTGCGCGATGCCCACCGGGCGCAGCAGGGGCGGGTCGAAGGAGCGGATCTCGGCGCGGTGCCCGAAGGCGCGCAGCGCCACGTCCCGGTACCAGATGAGCGAGCCGCGCCCGTCGGTCACGCCCGTCACCCAGGCGAGCCGCTCGTCTGCCTCCAGCGAGGGCGCGGGCCGGACGCCGAGGCAGCTGAACATGGCCTCCAGCTCGGTGCGGCGCCCGGCGCCCGGGGTCGGCAGGACCATGGGCAGCCCGTCGAGCAGCCGGAAGGGCACCGGGTCGGGCAGCCGGGAGCCGACCGGCGAGATCAGCACCACCTCGCGCTCCTGGATGTGGTGCGTGGAGAGCTCCTTGTCGACCGGCAGGTCCACCAGGGCCAGTTCCGCGCGCCCGTCCATGAGCTCCCGGACCAGGTGCTCCCTGCTGTCGCGCTGCCGGATCCGCACGTCCACCCCGGGGTGCCGCTCGGTGAAGCCCGGTATCAGGCGGGCGGCCAGATCGAGGGCCAGCGTCGGCGTGGTGACGAGCGTGAGCGGGACCCGGGAGCCCTTGCCGTGCGCCGTTCCGATGTCGTCGATCGCCTCGACCGCGTCGAGCACGGTCCGGGCCAGCCGGACCACCCGGGAGCCTTCGGGGGTGAGGTCGACCCCTCTGCCCCGGCGGGCCAGGAGGTCGACCCCGAGGTCCCGTTCCATGGCCTGGACGGCCCGGGACAGGGCGGACTGGGCGACGAAGACCGAGGCGGCCGCTCCGGTGATGGAACGGCAGTCCGCGACGGCGACGAGATAACGAAGCTGCGCGAGTGTGGGGGTCATGACCGGACGGTAACCGCGCCCCGCTGTACCTGTAAGGGCCATGCGGTGAACAAACGTCCGACCGGCGCCCCGAGTTCATACCCGGAGACCGGCGAGGCATGCCGGTCCGGCATGACCCCGCGCCCGTACGGTACGCCGGCCCGTCCACCGGGGCCGGCCCGCGCGGGCACCATCGCCGCAGGCCACCGCCCCGGCGGGGGGTGCGCGCGGTCCGGCGGGAAGACGCCTTGCGCGAAATGCCTTCCTCCGCATGGCCGTTGACACTGCGGGAAGGTCACCGCACGATGCATCCCGGCGCCGGGGAAGTTGACCACCGTTCCACCGGCCGCGTCCACGGCAGGCCGGACGCGAGCGGGTCCCGCCCGGACGCCGCGCAGCCCGAGCACCGCGCAGCCGCAGGCACGGCAGGCACGGCAGGCACCGCACCGCAGGCACCGCACCGCACCGCTGGCACGGCACAGCCGCAGGCACCGCAGGCACCGCACCGCACGGCCGAAGCAGCGCAGGCACCGCAGGCACGGCAGGCACCGCACCGCTGGCACCGCACCGCACGGCAGGCACCGCACAGCCGCAGGCACCCGTACCGCGGGTACGCGGGGGCTCCCGCCCCGCGCACTCTCCGCAGTCCTCGTACGGCCCCGGTCCGCCCGGGGCGTGTCGTCCGCCGCGACATGTCACACAGCACCTACTCAGAGGAGCGCCCGTGACCCCCCAGCCCCCGCGATCCGCCCCCGCCCGCGACCTCGTCGTCGCGGTCAGCCCGTTCGAGGAGCCGCAGCCACGGATCGTGACCGCCGCCGAACGGGCGGGCGCCCTCGGGCTGCTCGACCTGGGCCGGGATCCCGCCGCCGCCCGGGCCGCCTTCGCCGAACTCGCCCGGCGGCTCGGCGCGGGCCGCCGGTACGGGGTGCGGGTGCCGTGGGGCTGCCCGCTCGGGCCGGGCGACCTGCCGGCCGAGGTGGACACCGTGCTGCTGGCCCACCCGGGCGAGCACACCCCCGAGCGGGTCGCCGCCTGGGCGGACGCCGCCGGGCGGCCCCGGGTCTGGGCCGAGGCCACCGCCCTCGCGGAGGCCCTCGCGGCGCGGGCCGCCGGGGCCGGGGCGGTCGTCGCCAAGGGGTACGAGGCCGGGGGCCGGGTGGGCGGGGCCACCACCTTCGTCCTCCTCCAGCAGCTCCTCGCCGCCCCGGACCTGCGGATCCCCGTACTGGCCTGCGGCGGCATCGGTCCGCACACGGCGGCCGCGGCCGTCGCGGGCGGCGCGGCCGGGGTGCTGCTCGACGTACAACTGGCCCTGACCGCCGAGGGGGAGGCGGGCCTGCCGGCCGAGGTGGCGGCGGCGTTACGGGTGATGGACGGGTCCGAGACCCGGCTCGTCGAGGGCCACCGGGTGTACGCCCGGCCCGACCTGACCCCGCCGCAGGGCCCCGCCGCGGCCCTGCTCGGCGCCCGGGACCTGCGGGCCCAGCTGCTGCCCGTCGGGCAGGACGGGGCCTCGGCGGCCCGGCTGGCCGACCGCCACCGCACGGCGGGCGGGGTGCTCCAGGCCGTACGGGACGCCATCGCCGGGCACCTGGAGGCGGCGGCCCGGGCCCGCCCGCTGACCCGTCCGCTCCCCGTCGCCCAGGGGCCGATGACCCGCGTCAGCGACCAGGCCGCCTTCGCCGAGGCCGTCGCCGCCGCGGGCGGGGTCCCGTACCTGGCGCTCGCGGTGATGACCGGGCCGGAGGTCCGAAGACTGCTGGCCGAGACGGCGGAGCGGCTCGGGGAGCGTCCCTGGGGCGTGGGGCTGCTCGGCTTCGCCCCGCCCGAGCTGCGCCGCGAGCAGCTCGCGGCGGTGGCCGAGGTGCGGCCGCCGTACGCGATCATCGCCGGCGGCACCCCGGCGCAGGCGGCGCCGCTGGAGGCGGCCGGGACCCTGACGCATCTGCACGTGCCCTCGCCGGGACTGCTGGAGCGCTACCTCGCCGAAGGGGCGCGGCGGTTCGTGTTCGAGGGGCTGGAGTGCGGCGGCCACGTGGGGCCGCGCGCCTCGTTCCCGCTGTGGGAGGAGCAGATCGAGCGGCTGCTGGCCTGCCCCGAACCGGCCGCGCTGGACGTGCTGTTCGCCGGTGGCATCCACGACGCGCGCTCGGCCGCGATGGCGGTGGCGGCCGCCGCCCCGCTGGCCGAACGGGGCGCCCGGATCGGCGTACTGATGGGAACGGCCTACCTGTTCACCCAGGAGGCGGTGGCGGCCGGCGCGGTCCTGCCCGGCTTCCAGCGGGCCGCGGTGGACTGCGCGGACACCGTCCTGCTGCACACCGCGCCGGGGCATGCCACCCGGTGCGCGGACACCCCGTACGCCACCACGTTCGAGGCCACCCGGGAGCGGCTCACGGCGAGCGGGACCGAGCCGCGCGAGATGTGGGAGGAGCTGGAGCGGCTCAACCTGGGGCGGCTGCGGATCGCCAGCAAGGGGCTGCGCAGGGGCGCGTCGGGTTCGCTGGATCCGGTGGACGCCGAACAGCAGTACGCCGACGGGCTGTTCATGCTCGGGCAGGCCGCCACCCTGCGGACGGGGACCACGACGATCGCGGCCCTGCACGCGGAGGTGACCGGGGGCGCCACGGAGCTGCTCGACCGGCGCGCCCGGGACTTCCCGCGCCCGGACCCCGCCGAGGACGCGGCGGCCGGCCCGTACGACATCGCGGTCGTCGGCATGGCCTGCGCCTACCCGGGCGCCCCCGACCTCGCCGCGTACTGGGCGCGGATCCTGGCCGGGACGGACGCGGTGACCGAGGTGCCGGCCGAGCGGTGGGACCCCGCGCTGTACTACGACCCCGACCCGGCGCGGGCCGGCGAGCGCACCCCCTCCCGGTGGGGCGGGTTCCTCGACCCGATGCCCTTCGACGCCCTCGCGCACGGCATCCCGCCCGCCTCCCTGGCCGGCATCGAGCCGGTGCAGCTGCTGGCCCTGGAGGTCTCGGCGCGGGCCCTCGCGGACGCCGGCTATGGCAAGGACCGGGCGTTCGACCGCACCCGTACGTCGGTGGTCTTCGGCGCGGAGGCCGGAACCGAGCTGGCCGGGGCGTACGGACTGCGGGCGCTGCACCCCGGCTATCTGGGCGACCTCCCGCGCGACCTGGACGAGCAGCTGCCGCGGCTCACCGAGGACTCCTTCCCCGGCGTCCTCGCCAATGTGATCGCGGGCCGGGTCGCCAACCGGCTGGACCTCGGCGGCGCGAACTGCACGGTCGACGCGGCCTGCGCCTCCTCGCTCGCGGCGCTGGACCTGGCCTGCCGCCAACTGCGCGACGGGGACAGCGACATGGTGCTGTGCGGGGGCGCCGACGTCCACAACGGGATCAACGACTACCTGATGTTCGCCTCGGTGCACGCCCTGTCGCCCACCGGCCGCTGCCGGCCCTTCGATGCCGAGGCCGACGGCATCGCGCTCGGCGAGGGCGTGGGCGCGCTGGTGCTGAAGCGGCTCGCGGACGCCGAGCGGGACGGCGACCGGGTGTACGCCGTGGTCAAGGCGGTCGGCGCGTCGAGCGACGGCCGGGCGCTGGGGCTGACGGCGCCCCGGCCGGAGGGGCAGCGGCGGGCGCTGGAACGGGCCTACGCGCGGGCCGGCGTCTCCCCCGCCGAGGTGGGACTGGTCGAGGCGCACGGCACCGGCACCGTCGTCGGCGACAGCACCGAACTGGCCGTGCTGAGCGAGCTGTTCACCGCTTCCGGGGCCTCGGTCGGCTCCTGCGCGCTGGGGTCGGTGAAATCGCAGCTCGGTCACACCAAGTGCGCCGCCGGGCTGGCCGGGCTGATCAAGGCGGCCCGGGCGGTGCACGCCGGGGTGCGGCCGCCGACCCTGCACATCGACACCCCGAACCCGGCCTGGCACGAGGACAGCAGCCCCTTCACCTTCGTCACCGAGGCCCGCCCCTGGACGGCTCCGGCAGCGCGGCGGATCGCGGGCGTGAGCGCCTTCGGCTTCGGCGGCACCAACTACCACGCCGTGCTGGTCGGTTACGGGGGCGCGGCGGAGCCCCGGCACGGCCGGGAGGAGTGGCCGGCCGAGCTGTTCTGCTTCCGGGGCGAGGACCGGCGGGCGGCGGGCCGGGCGATGGCGCGGCTGGCGGCCCGGCTGGAGCAGAACGACACGGCCGGGCGGCCGTGGGCGCTGCGGGACCTGGCGGCGGAGACGGCGGCCGCCGCCGGGACCGGGCCGGTACGGGTGGCGGTCGTGGCCGCCGGCCTGGACGAGCTGGCGGCCCGGCTGGAGCGGGCCCGGGCGTTCTCCGCGGGCGAGGGGGTCCACGTACGGGAGGAGACGGCGGACCCCGGCCGGGTGGCTTTCCTGTTCCCCGGGCAGGGCAGCCAACGGGTCGGCATGCTGGGCGAGTTGTTCACGGCGTTCCCCGCGCTGCGGGAGCTGCTGGACGAGGCGCCGGCGCCGGTGGTCTCGGCGGTGTTCCCGCCGGGGGCGTTCTCGGCCGGGGCGCGCGCCGCGCAACGGGCGGCGGTCACCGACACCCGCGTGGCCCAGCCGGCCCTCGGGCTGGCGGGGGCGGCCGCGCACCGGCTGCTGGAGCTGCTCGGGGTCCGCCCGGACTGCGTGGCGGGGCACTCGTACGGGGAGCTCACGGCGCTGTGGGCGGCCGGGGTCTACGGCACGCCGGACCTGCTGCGGCTGAGCGCCCGCCGGGCCGAGGCCATCGTGGCGGCGGCCGGGGCGGATCCGGGGTCGATGGCGGCGGTGTCGGCCGCGCCGGAGGAGGTCCGGGAGATCGCGGAGCGGGCCGGGTGCGTGGTGGCGAACCACAACGCGCCACGGCAGTGCGTGATCTCGGGGCCGACGGAGGCGGTGGCCGCGGCGGTGGCCGGTCTGCGGGCGGCCGGGATCTCCGCCGAACCCCTGCCGGTGGCCTGCGCGTTCCACAGCCCGGTGGTGGCGGGGGCGACGGCCGCGCTCGCCGAGGAGCTGGCCGGGACGGCGGTGGCCGGGGCCACGGTCCCGGTCTGGTCGAACACCACGGCCGAGCCGTATCCGGCCGGGGCCGATGCCGTACGGGAAACCCTTGCCGGGCAGCTCGCACGGCCGGTCCGGTTCGTGGATCAGGTGGAGGCGATGTACGCGGCCGGCGTCCGCACGTTCGTGGAAGCGGGGCCCGGGCGGGTGCTGTCGGGGCTCGTGTCCCGCGTCCTCGGCGACCGGCCGCACTCGGTGGTGCCGCTGGACGTGCCGGGCACGCACGGCCTGGTCCGGCTGGTCACCGCGCTGGCCGAACTCGTCGCGGCGGGCGTGCCGATCGCGCCGGAGGCCCTGTTCCGCGGCCGGACGGCCGCCCTGCCCGACCGCGCCCCGCGCCGCCCGGGCTGGCTGGTGGACGGCCACCTGGTCCGCGACGCGGCCGGCGCCCCGGTCCCGGGCGGTCTCCGGCCCGCCCGCCGGGTGTCCGCCCCGGCCCCTTCGACCCCCACCACCCGATCGGAGCCCCACGGGATGACGCCGCCCGGATCCTCTCCCCACGCGGAGGCCAACGGAATGCCGTACGGAGCCCTGCCCCAGCCCGCCCCGACCGCGCCGGGCGGCGATCGGCGGGAGGAGGCGGTGCTGGAGTACCTGCGGGGCTCGCGGGCGCTGGTGGAGGCCCAACGGGACGTGCTGCTGCGCTACCTGGGCGCGGCCCCGGCCGTGCCGGCCGCGCCGCACCACCCGGTGCCCCCGGCGCAGGTCAACGGCTGGAGCCCGAGCGCCCTGGTCCCCGCGGCGGTCGCGCCGGACACCGTACCCGCGCCCCTGGCCGTATCCGCACCAGGGCTCTGGGGCGAGGCCGCTCCCCCCTCGGACGACACGGAGCGGGCCGCCGCGGCGCCGGCCGGCCCGGCCGGGCCGGCGTCGGCCGAGGAGGTGATGGACGTGGTCCTGGAGATCGTCCACACCCGGACCGGCTACCCGCTGGACATGCTCGATCCCGAGCTGGACCTGGAGGCCGACCTGTCCATCGACTCCATCAAACGGGTCGAGATCATCGGCGCGCTCGCCGACCGGATCGGGCTCCCCCGGGACGCCACCGGATCGGCCGAGTCGGCCGTCGAGGAACTGTCCCGCATCAAAACCCTGCGAGGCATCGTCGACTGGGTCACCACCCACACCCCCGCCGCCAAGACCGGGGCCGGGACTGGGATCGGGATCGGCGCCGGAACCGGGGCCGGAACCGGGACCGAGGCCGGGGCCGGGATCGGCGCCGGGACCGGGGCTGGAGCCGGAGCCGGAACCGGGGCCGGAGCCGGGACCGAGGCCGGGGCCGGGATCGGCGCCGGGACCGGGGCTGGAGCCGGAGCCGGAACCGGGGCCGGAGCCGGAGCCGGGGCCGGGGCTGGGGCTGGAGCCGGAGCCGGAGCCGGAGCCGGGATCGGGGCTGGCGCTGGAGCCGGAGCCGGGATCGGGGCTGGTACTGGGGCTGGAGCCGGGACCGGGACCGGGACCGGGACCGGGATCGGGGCCGGGATCGGAGCCGGGATCGGAGCCGGGATTGGGGCCGGGATCGGGGCCGGGATCGGGATCGGGGCGGTTCGCGGCGCCCTGGAGTCGGCCGGCACGGCCTCCCGCGTACGCCGGTGGCGGGTGGAGACCATCGCCCTCGGCCCGGCCACCGGGGACCCCGAGCGCCTGCGCGGACTGCGGATCGGGGTCGTCGAAGACGGCCAGGGAGTCGCCCTCGCACTCGGCGGCGCCCTGCGCGAACACGGGGCCGAGGTGGTCCCGGTGGCCGGGGCCGCGCCCGGGCACGGGCACGGGGTCGGCGACACCGGCCCGCTCAACGGCAACGGCGGCGTCACCGGCCCGCTCGACGGGCTCGTCGACCTCTCCGCGCTCCGGGCCGGCCACGAGGCCGCCCTGCCCGCCGCGTTCCCCGGGCTGAAGCGCGCCCTCGTCGGCGGCGTACCCCGGCTGCTCCTCGTCTCCGCCCCCGGCGGCACCGGCCTGCACGGCTTCGCCCGCAGCGCCGCCCTGGAGTTCCCCGCCGCCCTCGTGCGCGCCGTGGACGTCGACCCCAAGGAGGACCCCCGGCAGACCGCACTGCGGCTGATCGCGGAGCTGGCCTCGGACGCCGGGGAAGGGCTCGCCTCCGTGGGGTACACGGCCGAGGGGACCCGGGTCACGCGCCGGCCGGTGCCCGCGCCCCTGCCGGACGGCCCCGGCGGACCGCCCCTCGGCCCCGGCTCCGTGGTCCTGCTCACCGGCGGCGCCCGCGGCATCACCGCCCGGGCGGCGCTCGCCCTGGCCCGGGCCACCGGCTGCCACGTCGAGCTGGTCGGCCGTACGCCCGAACCGGCCCCCGGCGAGGACGCGTTCGCGCAGGCGCGGGATCTGGTCGCGCTGCGCGCCGCGCTCATCGCGGCCGGGCTGCGCACCCCGGCCGAGATCGAGGCGGCCGCCCACCGGGTGCTCGCCGAGCGGGAGGTACGGGCCACCCTGGCGGCCCTCGCCGGCGCCGCCGCCTCCGTCCGCTACCACCGCGCCGACGTCACCGACGAGCGGGCCGTACGGGCCGTCGTGGCCGACGTACGGGCCCGGCACGGCCGGCTCGACGGCATCGTGCACGGTGCCGGGACCCTGCGCGACGCACTGCTGCGCGACAAGGAACCGGCCGCGTTCGCCGAGGTGTTCACCACCAAGGTGACCGGCGCCCGCCACCTCGCGGCGGCCGCCGCCGAGCACGGCGACACCCCCGCCCCCGCCTTCCTGGCCCTGTTCGGCAGTGTCGCCGGGGTCTACGGCAACCGGGGGCAGACCGACTACGCCGCCGCCAACGACGCCCTCGACGGCCTCGCCCTCGCCTGGGCGGATTCCTTCCCGGGCCGGGTGCTGTCCCTCGACTGGGGCCCCTGGGCGGCGGAGGCGGGCGGGATGGTCACCCCCGAACTGGAGCGGGAGTACGCCCGGCGCGGTGTCCCGCTGATCGAGCCGGGGGCCGGTACGGCCGCGTTCCTCGCGGAACTCGCGCAGGGGAGCGACGTACAGGTGGTCCTGATGGCGCAGGACGGCCCCGGCGATGAGTGAGCGGCGGCGCGGCCCCCGGCCGGGCGATGCCGCGATCGTCGGCATGGGCGCGGTGTTCCCCGGCGCCGCCGACCTGGCCGCGTACCGGCGCAACCTGCTCGCCGGGACCGACTGCATCGGCGAGGTGCCGCCCGGACGCTGGGATCCCGAGGTGTACTACGAGCCGGCCGGCGCCGGCGGGCCGGCGCGGGGCGACCGGTTCTACTGCCGACGCGGCGGCTTCGTCGACGGTCTGGCCACCTTCGACCCGACCCGGTTCGGCATCATGCCGGCGGCCGCGGAGGGCGCCGAGCCGGACCAGCTGCTGGCCCTGCACGCGACGGCCGAGGCGATCGCCGACGCGGGCGGCAAGGACCGGCTGCCGGCCGACCGCTCCCGGATCGGGGTGGTGCTGGGGCGCGGCGGGTTCATGGGCGTGGCCACCGCCCGACTGGACCAACGGGTGCGTACGGCACACCAGTTGGCGCAGACGCTGCGCGAGGTGGCGCCGGAGCTGGGCGAGCGGCGGATCGCCGAGGTGCGGTCCGCGTTCCAGGAGGCGCTGGGTCCGGAGCGGCCGGACGCCTCGATCGGGCTGGTGCCGAGCTTCACCGCCGCGCGGACGGCGAACCGGCTGGACTTCCGCGGCCCCGCCTACACCCTGGACGCGGCCTGCGCCTCCTCGCTGCTGGCCGTCGACCAGGCGGTGGGGCTGCTGGCGGCGGGGCGCTGCGACGCGGTGGTGGCGGGGGCCGTGCACCACTGCCACATCGCCACCCTGTGGAGCGTGTTCACACAGCTGCGGGCGCTGAGCCCGAGCGAGCGGATCCGGCCCTTCGACCGGCGGGCCGACGGGACCCTGCTCTCCGAGGGCACCGGGGTGGTGCTGCTGAAGCGGCTGGCCGACGCGGAACGCGACGGCGACCGGATCTACGCCGTGATCCGCGGCACCGGGGTGGCCGGGGACGGCCGGGCGGCGAGCCTGATGAGCCCGCTCGTCGCCGGCCAGGTGCAGGCGCTGGAGCGGGCCTGGCGGGAGGCCGGGCTGGATCCGCGCGCCCCCGGGGCGCTGGGCCTGCTGGAGGCGCACGGTACGGGCACCCCGGTGGGTGACGCGGCCGAACTGGACACCCTGGCCCAGGTGTTCGGCCCGCCCGAGCCCTCCGGGCGGCCGGGGATCGGCTTCGGCTCGGTGAAGTCGATGGTCGGCCACACCATGCAGGCCTCCGGCATGGCGGGGCTGATCAAGGCCGCGCTCGCGGTGTACGAGGGGGTGCTGCCGCCGACGCTGCACCTGGAGGAGCCGCACGCGGAGCTGGCCCGTACCCGGATGCGGCCGGTGACGGCGGCGGAGCCGTGGGAGCGGGGGCCCGGGCCGCGCCGGGCGGGGGTCAACGCGTTCGGCTTCGGCGGGATCAACGCGCACGCGGTGCTGGAGGAGGCGCCCGGCCGCGCCGCGCCGGCCGCCCCCTTCGTCCCGGCCGCGCCCGCCCCTCCGGTACGCCGCTTCCCGCCGCCGGAGCCGGGCGCGCCGGTGGTGGGGGCGGGCGCGCGGGAAGACGTACTGCTGCTCGCGGCCGACGGTCCGGCGGAGCTGGCGGCGCTGCTGGCCGCCGGCTCGCCGTCCACGGGCGACGGGCCGTGCCGGCTGGCGGTGGTCGGACCGACGCCGCGAAAGCTCGCGCTCGCGGCCAAGGCGGTGGCGCGGGGGCGGGCCTGGCACGGGCGCGGTGACGTGTGGTTCGTGCCGGAGCCGCTGGGCGGGCGCACGGCGTTCCTGTTCCCGGGTCTGGAGCCGGAGTTCGCGCCGGCCCTGGACGACGTGGCGGATCTGCTGGGGCGGGAGCGGGCCCGGCTCGGCCGCGGAACCGAGCTGATGGAACGGGCCCTCGACGCGATCGCCACGGGCCGCTTCTTCGCGGGGGTCCTGCCGGAACTGGGCATCGAGGCCGATGTGCTGGCCGGGCACAGCCTCGGCGAGTGGGCGGCGATGGTGGCCGGCGGGATGTACCCGCGGGACGCGGCGGACGCCTTCCTGGACTCGCTGCTCCCCGGTTCGCTGAAGGTCCCCGACCTCGTGTACGCGGCGCTGGGCTGCGGGGCGGAGCGGGCCCGGGCGGCGCTGCACGGGCTGGACGGGGTGGTGGTCAGCCACGACAACTGCCCGCACCAGTCGGTGGTGTGCGGGGACCCCGCCGGGGTCTCGGCCGTCCTGGAACGGCTGCGCTCGCACGGGGTCCTGGGGCAGGAGCTGCCGTTCCGGTCGGGGTTCCACACGCCGATGTGGGAGCCGTACCTGGGGCAGGTCCGGGCGGCCTTCGCACGGCTGCCGCCTCGGCCGGGCACCGTGCCGGTGTGGTCGGCGACGACCTGCGCGGAGTTCCCCTCCGCCCCGGAGGAGGTACGGGAGCTGGTGGTGCGGCACCTGCTGGAACCGGTCCGGTTCCGGGAGCTGACGCTGCGGCTGTACGAGGACGCGGGCGTGCGGAGTTTCGTGACGCTGGGGCCGGGGAGCCTGCCGGGGTTCGTGGAGGACACCCTGCGCGGCCGCCCGCACCTGACGGTGTCCACGTCCTCGCCGCGGCTGTCGGGCCTGGACGCCCTGCGCCGTGCCTGCGCGGCCCTCTGGTCCGAGGGCCACGCCCCGGACTGGAACCGCCTGCGCCCCCCGGCGACCCCGCCCCCCACCGGCCCCACTCCGTCGGCCCGCCCCACGCCCGGCGGCGCCCCGGCCGCGCCATCAGCGCCCGGCGGCTCCCAGCCCGTCGCCCCGGCTCCCGTCGGACCTTCCCCGGCCACCCGGCCCACTCCGGTCCCGCCCCCCACGCCCGGCGGCGCCCCGGCCGTCCCTTCGTCACCCGGCGGCGCCCCGGCCATACCGTCAGCGCCCGTCAGCGCCCGGGCCGTGCCCGCGACGCCCGGCGGCTCCCGGGCCGTGCCGCTGGATCTCGGGTCCCCTCTGGTCCGCCTCCCGGAGGCGGCGCGGGCCGCGCTGCGGCGGGGCCCGGGGCCCGGGCCGGCGCCGGGGCGGCCGGTCCTGCTGTCCGCCCTGGACGCGGTGCTGGCCGACACCCGCGCGGCCGCGGAGACCGTCACCGAAGCCTGGAGCACCGCTCCGCCCCCGGCCCCCCGCCCGTCACACGCCGAAGGGGCGGGGAGGGCCACGGGGATGCGGCATTCGCTGCGGCTGTCGCTCCGGACCCTGCCCTGCGTACGGGACCACCGGGTGTACGCGCAGCCCGACGGCTGGGCCGAGGAGTCGGACTGGTTCCCGGTCGTGCCCATGACGACCATGCTGGAGCTCGCCGCCGACGCCGCCCGCCGCCACACCGGCGCCGGCGGAGCCACCGTCACCGGGTACGAAGACGTCCGCGCCCTGCGCTGGCTCCCCGTCGAGCCGGCCGTCGACGTCGCCGTCGCCACCCGCGACGACGGCCCCGGCCGGGTCCGGGTCACGCTCGGGGAGTACGCCTCCGTGGTCGTGCTGCTCGGCGGCCCGTACGACGCCCCGCCCGTACCCGACCGCACGCCCCTGACCGCCCCCGGCCCGGCCCCCGTCAGCGCCGCCGCGCTCTACCGCGACCGGTGGATGTTCCACGGCCCCCGCTTCGCCGGGGTGCACGAGGTACGGACCGTCGCCGCGGACGGCATCGGGGGCGTCATCCGCGCACTCCCCGACCCCGGCGCGCTCCTCGACGCGGCCGGGCAGCTCTTCGGGCACTGGATGCAGCTGCGGCTGCCCGTCGACCGGCTGGTCTTCCCGGCCACCGTCGACCGGATCCGCTTCCACGGGCCCCCGCCCGCCCCGCACGCCCTGGTCTCCGTCACCGCCCGCGTCCGGGAGGTCCGCGACGTCACCGTGCGCGGCGATCTGGAGCTCTGCGACGCGGCCGGAAGGGTGTGGGCCCGGATCGACGGCTGGACGTACCGCCGCTTCGGCGCCGACGAGCGGGTCTGGCCGATGAAGTTCACCCCGGAGGTGTGCGGGATCGGCGAACCGCAGCCGGCCGGCTGGTGCCTGGCCCGGCGCCGGTGGACGGACCCCGCCTCGCAGGAGCTGGTGATGCGCCGCTACCTCGGCGCCGCCGAGCGCGCGGCGTACGAGCGGCTTTCGCCCCGCGCCCGCGCGCCCTGGCTACTCGGCCGGATCGCCGCCAAGGACGCGCTGCGGCAACTCCTGTGGGACGGCGGCGCGGGGCCGGTGTTCCCGGTGGAGGTGCAGATCGGCAACGATCCGGCCGGCCGGCCCGTCGTCGGGGGCGCGCAGGCCGCCGGGGTCCGGCTGTCGATCGCCCACAAGGACCGGCTCGCGGTCGCGATCGCCCACCCCGGCCGCCGCGTCGGGATCGACGTGGAGCCGGTCACCGCCGATCCCGGCGCCCTGATCCGCGTCGCGCTCACGCCCGACGAGCTCCGCCTCGCCGAAGAGCTGGCCGCCCGGGACGCCACGGGGCTGCCGGCCGCGCTCACCGCGCTGTGGTGCGCCAAGGAGGCCGCCGCGAAGGCGCACGGCACGGGACTCGGCGGGCGGCCCCGCGAGTGGCGGGTCACCGACGACCCGGGCTCGGGCCCCGGCGGCCTCCGGGTCGCGTCGCCGGACCGCCGCGGCGGGCCTTCGTACCCGGTCCGCACCGCGCCGCTGCACGAGGACCACGTCGTCGCCTGGACCGCTCACCCGGCGGCGCCCTCCCCCGTCCCCTCCCACCTCATGGAGACCAGCCATGACCACCACCGCTGACACGATCCTCACGGAGATCACCGGCATGCTCGTGGAGATCGTCGGAGACGAGTTCCTCCTCTCGGAGGAGGTCACGATGCGGACGACCTTCAACGAGGACCTCGCCCTGGAGAGCATCGAGTTCGTCGCGCTCGCCGAGCTGCTGCACCACCGCTACGGCTCCGACGTGGACCTGATGGGGTTCCTCGCGGAGAAGGACATGGACGCGATCCTCGCCATGTCGGTCGGCGAGCTCGTCACGCACATCGGCCGGGTCACGCACGCCTCCCTCGCCCGGGCCGCCTCGGCGAGCGCCCCGGCGATCCCCGCCGCCCCGTCCCCGTCCCCGACCCCGGCGGGCTGACGGCCATGGCGTTCGTCCTCGCCAACGCGCTGCGCTTCCACGTGCAGCGGCTCCCGGCCACCGCCGCGGCGGCCTCGGCGCCCGGCCGGCCCGTGGTGGTCTTCCTGCACGGCCTGGTCGTCGACAACCTGTCCTCCTTCTACTGCCCCCTCGCCCTGCCCACGGCCCGCGCCGGGCACGAGGTCGTCCTCTACGACCTCCGCGGCCACGGCCGCTCCGAACGCCCCGCCACCGGCTACGACAGCGCCGCCGCCGTGCGCGACCTCGTGTCCCTGCTCGACGCGCTCGGCCTGGGCCACCGCCGCGTCCACCTGGTCGGCAACAGCCACGGCGGCACCCTCGCCCTGCACACCGCCCTCGCCCGCCCGGACCTGGTCGCCGGGCTCACCCTGCTCGAACCGCCGCTGGGCGGCGCCTGGGTGGAGAACATGGTCGACACCCTCTCGGCGGCCGCGCTCAGCCTGGAGGACAGCCCGGTTCCGGCCGAGCTGCTCTCCCTGCGGCTGCGCAAGGCGGCGAACCTGACCGCGATCGCCGACGACCTGCTGAACCGGACCAGCCTGATCGACGACATGGCCGCGAGCCTCCCCTTCGGCCCGGCGGACTACGCCCGGCTCTCCTGCCCGGCGCTGATCGTGTGCGGCGAGCACTCCGAACTGGTGCCGGAGGCGAGGGAACTGGCCCGGCACGCCCCCTGCGCCACGATCGAGATCCTGCCGGGCCTGGGCCACGACGTCCTCAAGGAGAGCAGCGGCGTGCTGCGCAAATCCGTGCTCGCCCACCTCGAAGCGACGGCCGCCGCGGCGGCAACGGGGACGGGAACGGGGACTGGGACGGGGGCGCTGGTCCGATGAGGGTCCTGTTCACGGTCCCGCCGCTGGCGGGGCACGTCAATCCGACGGTGGCCGTGGGGGCCGAACTGGCCTCCCGGGGACACGAGGTGGCCTGGTGCGGGCCGGCCGGGGCGCTGGCGCGGCTGCTTCCCGCGCACGCCCGGATCCTGCCGGCCGGCGAGGAGGCGGGCGGCGCGTACGAGGCGCTGCACGCGCGCTGGCGCGATCTGCGCGGGGTCGGCGCGCTGCGGTTCCTGTGGGAGGAGGCGCTGGTGCCGCTGGCGCGGGCGATGACGCCCGGGGTGACGGACGCGGTCCGTGCCTTCGCGCCCGATCTCGTGGTCGCCGACCAGCAGGCCCTGGCCGGGCCGCTGGTCGCGCGGCGGCTCGGGATCCCCTGGGCCACCTCGGCCACCACCTCCGCCGAACTGACCCGGCCCTTCGCGGACTTCCCGAAGGTCGGCGAGTGGGTCGAGGGGCAGATCGCCGGGCTGCTCGCCGCGTACGGCGAGGACGCCTCGGGCTGGGACCCGCGGTTCTCGGAGCGGCTGGTGCTGGTCTTCTCCACGCCCGAACTCGTGGGCGCGGCGGACCGGTTCCCGGCGCACTACGCGTTCGTCGGCCCGGCCTTCGGGGCCCGCCCGGCGGCGCCGGTGTTCCCCTGGCACCGGCTGGATCCGGACCGGCGCCGGGTCCTGGTGTCCCTGGGCACCCTCAACCAGGAGGCCGGCGACCGGTTCTACGGCGCGGTGCTGGAGGCGGCCGGGCAACTGGGCCGGGACGTCCAGCTGGTGCTGGTGGCGCCCGCCGCGCTGATCGGGGCGGTGCCCGCGAACGTACTGGTCCGGGACGGCGTGCCGCAGCTGGAGCTGCTGCCGCACCTGGACGCGGTGGTCTGCCACGGCGGCCACAACACCGTGTGCGAGGCGCTCGCGCACGGGCTGCCGCTGGTGGTCGCCCCGATCCGGGACGACCAGCCGATCGTGGCGCGGCAGGTCGTCGAGGCGGGGGCCGGGGTCCGGGTGCGGTTCGGCCGGCCCCGGGCCGAGGAATTGCGTGACGCGCTCACGGCCGTGCTGGACGACCCCGGCCCCCGCCGGGCCGCCCGGCGGATCCAGGCCTCCTTCGCCGCGGCGGGCGGGACCGCCGCCGCGGCCGACCGGTTGGAGAAGCTGCTATGACACCTCCCGCTTTCCACGGGGTCCGGTGGACCTCCGCGCTGCTGCTGGCCGCGCTCGGCGCGGGTACGGTACGCGCCCGCCGCCGGGTGCGGGCGATCCCGGTGCTGCCGGCGACCCCGCCCGGTTCGGTCGGGCTGCCGCGCGCCGCCGGGTGGCGGCTGCTGACCGCGCGCGGGGTCGAGGCGGACGCGGCGACCTTCCTGGCCGCCTGCGCGCACGCCGAGCGGGAGGGCCTGCGGGTGCTGGACCTGCTGCCCGGGGACCTCGCGGCGGAGCGGCTGCTGGGGCTGCTGCGGCTGGTGGATCCGGCCGGGTACCGGGAGGACCGGCTGGGCGAGGGCCGCGGGGCCGGGTACGCGGTGCTCGTCGCCGAGGAGGTGCTGGCGCGCGCCGGGCTGGAGCAGGACGGGGCGGAGCCGGGCGGCGGGCCGCGGCCGGGCGGACCGCGGCCCGAGCCGGCGGAACTCATCGCCCTGGTGCGGCGTTTGAAGGAGTACGCGGCCGGCGCGACGGGCCTGGCCGTCGCCCCGGGGCTCAGCGCGGGCCGCCCCGCCGAGCCGACCGGGCAGGCGCGGGTCGCCGAGATGCGGGCGCAGGGGCTGCCGCCGGGGGCGCTGGCCGCCGCGCAGCTGGGCGGGCTCGCGCTGCTGGCCGGGGTCGCCGCCCGCCAGGGCCGGTGGGGCGCTGCCGCGGCCGGCCTGTACTGGCTGCAGCCGTATCTGGCGCTGGGCGGGCCGGGCAGTGCGCTGCGCCCGGCGGATCTGGCCGGGGCGACCGCCGCCCGGCCGGTGCGCTCCCTGCGCGCCGCCGCGGTGACGGCCGCCGCGAGCGCCCGTACGGCGGATCGCGCCGAGGGGGAGGACGCGGCGCGGGCCGGCGCCTACCGGGCCGAACTGGCCGCCGGGACGGACCGGTTCCTGGAACCGCGCCGCCAGGACTGCCCCTGGTGCGGTTCGACGCGGCTCACGGTCCGCCTCCGGGTGCCGGACCTGCTCCAGGGCAAGCCGGGCCGCTTCACCCTGGAGCGGTGCGGGGACTGCGGCCATGTCTTCCAGAACCCGCGGCTGACGCCGGAGGGGCTGGACTTCTACTACCGGGACTTCTACGACGGGCGCGGCGGCGAGGGCGCGGGGACCGTCTTCGGGCGGCTCGGCGCCGCCTACCGGGCCCGCGCCGAGATGCTGCGGCCGCACACGCGCGTCTCGGGCCCCGACTCCTGGCTGGACGTCGGCACCGGGCACGGCCACTTCTGCAACGCGGCGCGCGCCGTGTGGCCGCGGACCCGCTTCGACGGCCTGGACATGGGCGACGGGGTCCGCGCGGCCGAACGGCGCGGCTGGGTCGAGGCCGGCTTCCAGGGCCAGTTCCCGGAGTTCACGGACAAGCTGGCGGGCCGGTACGAGGTGGTCAGCATGTACCACTACCTGGAGCACACCCGGGATCCGCTGGCCGAGCTGGACACGGCCGCGGCGGTCCTGGCCCCCGGCGGCCTCCTGGTCATCGAGCTGCCCGACCCGGAGTCTCGGATGGCCCGGCTGCTGGGTCCGGCCTGGCTGCCCTGGTTCCAGCCGCAGCACCAGCACCTGATCCCGGCGGCGAACCTGCGCGAGGCGCTGGCCGACCGGGGGTTCACCGTGCTGGCCGAGGAGCACGGCCCGGCCCACCAGGGCAATGACTTCGTCGGCGCGGTCGCCCTGACCGCCACCCGGCTGGCCCCGGACCCGCACCGCCCGTGGGCTCCCCCGGCGACGGCCCGGCAGCGGGCGGCCGCGCAGGTGGTACGGGCGGCGGCGCTGCCGCTCTTCGCCGGTGCGGCGGCGCTGGACGCGCTGCGGACGGTCGCGGCCCGCCGCACCGACGGCGGGAACGCCTACCGGATGCTGGCCCGCCGCACCGGCGCCGGGGAGCGGCGATGACGGCCGTTCCCGTCGGGGCCGGCGCCCCGGGGCTCGCCCGCCGGGCCACCGCCGACCCGCTGTTCCGGCTCGTCGCCTACGCCCTGGAGAGCGCGCACGAGCGGCCTCCGGCGGCCGTCTGGAGCGCCCCGTACGCCTTCCACCTGGACTCCCCGGGGCTGGTCGCGGCGGCGGGCTGGCCGGTGGCGGCCGCCGCCGCGCCGCGCGGCGACGGCCTGGTGCGGCTGAGCTCGCTCGGTCACCCCGCCGACAGCTGCGACCTCCCGCTGAGCCCGGCCGGGCCGGCGCCCGCCGTCCCGGCCTGGGCCGTGCGGCCGTACGCCGTGCTGCGGGCCCTGGCCCGGGCCGGGTTCGGGTCCGGCGGGACCGACCTGCACCTCCAGGGCTCGCTCACGGCGGCCGCCGGGCTGGCCACGGCGGAGCCCGCCGACTGCGCGGTGGCGCTCGCGGTGGCCGACGTACACACCCGGCCGGACGAGGAGCCGGACCGCGAGCGGCTGGCCCGGCTCCTGGCGCGGGCGCTGCCGGACGGGGACGACGCGCTGCGCCGGGCGGCGCTGTTCGCCCGGCCCGGTGAGGCGCTGCTGACCACCCCCGGGGGCCGGCGGTACGTGCCCTTCGACCCGGCCGCGTCGCAGGAGCGGCTGGTGCTGCTCGCGGTCCGGGGCGATCCCGGGGAGCGGGCGGCGGAGCTGGCCCGGGCGGTGGCGTGCGCCCGCCGGGCCGGGGCGCTGAGCGCGTGGCCGCCCGGGCGGCGGCCGGGGCGGAGCGTGCTGGTGCTGCTGCCCGCGGCACGTCTGACGGCGGTGCGGGCCGCGGTCGCGGAGGAGTTCCGCGGCCGGGGGCGCCCCGTGCCGCGCTTCCTGAACATCGCCGTGGCCGGTGCGGCCCGGCGCGAGGAATGACCCGCCGATCCCCGGGAGGGACCGCTCATGGCAACACCTTCGGCCGTCGCGAGACGCAGGACCCGCCGGTCCGTGCTCGTGGCCGCACTCGGCGCGCTCGGCCTGCTGGGCGCCTTCACCATCGCCGACTCGCAGGCGGCGCAGGGCGGTCCGGCCGCCCCTCGGTCGGCGGCGGCCGCCGCCGGGCTGCCGTCGTACGACCACGTGGTGGTCGTCGTCTACGAGAACAAGCAGTACGGGGAGATCATCGGGAGCGCGAACGCCCCGTACGTCAACCAGCTGGCGAACGGCGGCGCGAGCCTGACCGGCATGAAGGCGCTGACCCATCCGAGCCAGCCGAACTACTTCAACCTGTTCTCGGGCGCCACCCAGGGCATCACCGGGGACGGCTGCTACACCCCGCAGTCGATGACGGCGCCGAACCTCGGGCAGGAGCTGATCGCGGCCGGGAAGACCTTCGCGACGTACAACGAGGACCTGCCGGCCGAGGGGTCCACGGCGTGTACGAACGGCCAGTACGCGCAGAAGCACAATCCCTGGTTCGCGTTCAAGAACGTACCGCTGAACACCGGGAAGACCTGGGCGCAGTTCCCCCGGAACGACTTCTCCGCGCTGGCGAACCTGTCGTTCGTGATCCCGAACCAGTGCAACGACATGCACTCCTGCTCGGTGGGCACGGGTGACACCTGGACGAGGAACAACCTCGACGCGTACGCGCAGTGGGCGAAGGCCAACAACAGCCTGCTGGTGCTGACCTGGGACGAGGACAACTACCTCGGCTCCAATCAGATCGCCACCGTGTTCTACGGCGCGAACGTGAAGACCGGCAGGTACGCGACCGCCTTCAACCACCACCATCTGCTGCGCACCTTCGAGGACCTGTTCGGCACCGGCCACGCGGGCAACGCGGCCGGAGTCCAGCCGATCAGCGAGGTGTTCACCGACGGAACCACACCGACACCCACACCCGGTGACCTGAAACTCGCCGACCCCGGCCCGCAGAGCTGCAAGTTCAACCAGTCCTGCGTCATCCAGCTCACCGCCACCGGGGGCAGGCCCGCCCTCCGCTACGCCGCCACCGGACTCCCCTGGGGCATGAGCATCGACGCCGCCACCGGCCGCATCACCGGCAGACCCTGGGCCACCGGAACCCTCCAGGTGACCGCCACCGCCACCGACTCCGCCGGGAGCACCGCCGGCGCCGCCTTCCCCCTCACCGTCAACTGGTTCTGATTCCCGCGCGCCCCACGGCCTCGGGCGACGTACCGTCGGGGCATGGCGGAACCACAGCGGACACTCGAAGGCAAGGTCGCCCTGGTGGCCGGGGCGACCCGGGGCGCCGGCCGCGGGATCGCGGTCCAGCTCGGCGCGCGGGGCGCGACCGTGTACGTATCGGGGCGCAGCACGCGCGGGCGCCGGTCGGAGTACGACCGCCCGGAGACGATCGAGGAGACGGCCGAGCTGGTCACGGCGGCCGGCGGGCAGGGGATCGCGGTGGTCGCCGACCACCTGGTGCCCGCCGAGGTGGAGGCGCTGGTGCGGCGCGTCGACGCGGAGCGCGGGCGGCTCGACGTCCTGGTGAACGACATCTGGGGCGGCGAGCTGCTCTTCGAGTGGGAGAGCACGGTCTGGGAGCACGATCTGGACAAGGGACTGCGGCTGATGCGGCTGGCGGTGGAGACCCATGCCATCACCAGCCATTTCGCGGTGCCGCTGCTGCTGCGGGAGCCGGGCGGGCTGGTCGTGGAGATGACGGACGGCACCGCGGAGTACAACGCGAGCCGCTACCGGGTGTCGTTCTTCTACGACATCGCCAAGTCGGCGGTCCTGCGGATGGCGTTCGCGCTCGGGCACGAGCTGGGTCCGCGCGGGGCGACGGCCGTGGCCCTGACGCCGGGCTGGCTGCGCTCGGAGATGATGCTCGACGCGTTCGGGGTGAGCGAGGCCAATTGGCGGGACGCGCTGGAGAAGGTCCCGCACTTCGGCATCTCCGAGACGCCCGCGTACGTGGGCCGGGCGGTCGCGGCGCTGGCCGCCGACCCGGACGTGTCGCGCTGGAACGGGCAGTCCCTCTCCAGCGGGCAGCTGGCCGGGGTCTACGGCTTCACGGACCTGGACGGCAGCCGGCCGGACGCGTGGCGCTACATGGTCGAGGTCCAGGACCCGGACCTGCCGGCGGATGCGACGGGCTACCGGTAGACCGGCAGTGATCCGGGTGGCGCCGGGCCGGCCGCGCGCCCGCGGGCAGGTCCGCGCTCGTCACAGGTCCAGTTCGCGGCCCTCCCCGAGCGGGGCGAAGAACCGGGCCACGTCGTCGCCGGTGACCTCGGGCAGGGTGGCGGGTGACCAGCGGGGCGCGCGGTCCTTGTCGATGACCTGGGCCCGGATCCCCTCCACCAGGTCCGGCGAGCGCAGCGCGTTGCAGGAGACCCGGTACTCCTGGACCAGTACCCGCTCCAGCGGCCCCAGTTCGCGGGCCCGGCGCACGGCGGCCAGGGTCACCTTCAGCGAGGTCGGGGACTTGGCGAGGATCGTCTCGGCGGCCTCCTTCGCCGCCGGGTCGCCCTCGCCGAACAGCCGATCCACGATCTCCTCCACGGTGTCGGCCCGGTAGCACCGGTCGATCCACCCCCGCCGCTCGGCCAGTTCACCGGGGGCGGGCCGGCCGGTGTGCCGCGCGAGCGCCTCCCGCAGCGGCGCTCCGGCGAGCAGCTCGGCGGTGAGTTCCGCCAGCCGTTCGGACGGGACGAAGTGGTCGGCGAGGTCGCAGAGCAGCGCGTCGGCGGCGCCCACGGCGGCTCCCGTCAGTGCCAGGTGGGTGCCGAGCTGCCCGGGGGCGCGTCCGAGCAGGTGGGTGCCGCCGACGTCGGGGACGAAGCCGATGCCCGTTTCCGGCATGGCCACGCGGGAGCGTTCGGTGACGATCCGCACGCTGCCGTGGGCCGAGACGCCGACCCCGCCGCCCATGACGATGCCGTCCATGAGGGCGACGTACGGCTTGGGGTAGCGGGCGATCAGCGCGTTGAGCCGGTACTCGTCGCGCCAGAAGTCCGCCGAGGCCGAGCCGGCGGCCTTCGCGTCGTCGTGTATGGCCCGGATGTCGCCGCCCGCGCACAGTCCGCGCTCACCGGCGCCCCGGATCAGCACCCGGGTGACGGCGGGGTCGCCCGCCCATGCCGTCAGGGCCTCGGAGATCCGCAGCACCATGGGGTGGGTGAGGGCGTTGAGGGCCTTGGGGCGGTTGAGCGTGATCACCGCCGTGGGGCCGTCGGCAGCGAACAGGACCGTGTCGTTCACGGGATCGTCGGTCTTCACACCGGCAAGTATGTAGCGTGGGCGGGCATGGGAAAGATCATCCTGATGATGTCGGTGTCCCTCGACGGCTTCATCCAGGGACCTGAGCGGCAGATCGACTGGCACCGCGTCGACGACGAGCTGCACCAGCACTTCAACGACCAGCTCCGCGCCATGAGCGGTTTCCTCCACGGCCGCGTGGTGTACGAGCTGATGGCGGAGTTCTGGCCGACCGCCGACGCCGACCCCTCGGTCATCGGGCCGACGGCCGAGTTCGCGGGCATCTGGCGGGACATGCCGAAGTACGTGTACTCGCGGACCCTGCGCCAGTCCGACGTCGGCTGGAACAGCACCGTCGTACGGGACGTCGTCCCCTCCGAGGTCGCCGCGCTGAAGGCGGCCGCGGGCGGTGACCTGGCGCTGGGCGGGGCCGACCTCGCCGCCTCGTTCCTCCGGCAGGACCTGGTCGACGCGTACCTGATCACCGTGCACCCGGTGCGGATCGGCCGGGGCACCCCGCTGTTCCCGCCGTCCGACGGGGTGGTGCCGCTCCGCCTCGAAGGCACCCGTACGTTCGACAGCGGCGTGGTACAGCTCGAATACACCCGCGCCTAGGGGGTGTCCGGGCGGCGCGGGTGCGCGCCGGGGTGGGCGCCCGGGGTGTGTCCGAACGCCCGCCGGAAGACGTCGATGAACGCGCTCGCGGACGACCATCCGCAGCGGTGCGCCACCGCCGTCACCGGGGTGCCCACCGCCAGCAGCCGCAGCGCCTGGTGCAGCCGCAGCTGGGTGCGCCACTGCGGGAACGTCATGCCGAGCTCGGCGCGGAACAGCCGGCTCAGGGTCCGCTCGCCGGCCCCCGCGCCCGCCTGCGCGGCAAGCTCCGCCAGCCCCCGCGGATCGGCCGGGTCCGCGTACAGCAGCGCGCACACCGCCACCAGCCGGGGGTCCGTGGGCGCGGGCAGGTGCAGGGGCTGGAGCGGCGAGGCCTTCAGCTGGTCGAGCAGCACCCCGAGCAGCCGGCGCCGCTGCGGGCTCTCGTCCTCGGGCTCCCGGGTGTAGGCGAGGATCAGCTCCCGCAGCAGCGGTCCGACGGCGAGCACCGCCGGCGCGTCCAGGGACAGCGGGTTGAGGTGGACGGGCAGGCCGACGGAGTGCAGGTCGGTGCGGCCGTACCCGCGGTGCTCGTGCACGGTCCCGGCGGGGATCCACAGCGCCCGGGTCGCGGGGGCCACCCAGGTGCCGGCGTCGGTGGTGATGGACAGCACCCCGGAACCGGCGTAGGCGATCTGGTGGTCGTCGTGCCGGTGCGGGTCGATCCCGACGCCGGTGTCGAGCTCGCGGACGCTGGTCGCGGCCCTCGGGGTGTGGCGGATTTTCTGCATCACCCGGCAATTTATCGGAAGCGCGACGCACTGCGCGCGGGTGATCCTCGACCGGTGAACCCACAGAACCCGGTGCCCGCACGGGCCCCTACAGATCCCCGGAATCCGCAGGATCCGCAGAACCCGCGGAATCCGGCGGACCCCGCCGCGCTGCGCCGGCGGACGGCCGCCCTGTCGGCGGGCCACGCCTGCGTGGACGTCTACCAGGGCGCCGTCGCCGCGCTCGTGCCCTTCCTCGTCTCCGAGCGCGCCTACGGCTATGCGGCCGCGTCCGGCATCGTGCTCGCCGCCTCGCTGCTGTCCTCCGTCGTCCAACCGCTGTTCGGGGTGCTGGCCGACCGCCGGCCGATGCCGTGGCTGATACCGCTGAGCACCGCCGCCGCCGGCGTGGGCGTCGCGCTGGTCGGGGCGGACGCCGGATATCCGGCCACGGTGGCCGCGGTGGCCCTGTCCGGGCTGGGGGTCGCCGCGTACCACCCGGCGGCCGCCCGGCTGGTGCGCACCGCGCTGGGCGGCGGCTCCGGGCACTCGGCCATGAGCTGGTTCGCGCTGGGCGGGAACATCGGCTTCGCCTGCGCTCCGCTGCTGGTCTTCGCCGCCCTGTCGGTGCCCGGGGCGGCGGGCTGGTGGCTGCTGGTCCTGCCGGCCGCGCTCGGCGCCTTCCTCAACCGGCCCCCGGCCGCCGCCCGTCGGCGCGGCGGCGCGGGCGCGCCGGGCGCCACGGCGCCGGAGGCGGCACCGGGCCCGGAGGACCGGCGGGCGTTCGCGCGGCTGTCGCTGGTCGTCATCGTCCGCTCGGTCGCCTTCACCGGGCTGAGCACCTTCATCGCCCTGTACGTGCGCGAGCGCGGCGGCGGTGAGACCGCCGCCGCCGTCGCCCTGTTCGCCCTCTTCGCTGGCAGTGCGGGCGGCACCCTGCTCGGCGGCCGTCTCGCCTCCCGCTGGGGCCGGGTCACCACCGTGCGCCGGGCCTACGCCGCCGCCGTGCCCGCCGTCGCCGGGATCCTGTTCCTCCCACTGCCCCTGGTCTACGGGTGCGCGGCGCTGGCCGCCGCCGCGCTGTACGTGCCGCTCTCCCTCCAGGTCACCCTCGGCCAGGACTACCTGCCGACCCGGATGGGCACGGCGAGCGGGGTGACCCTCGGGCTGACGGTCAGCGTCGGCGGCGTGGCGAGCCCCCTCATCGGCGCCGCCGCGGACGCGACCTCCCTGCGGACGGCCCTGCTCCCCCTGGCCCTCCTGCCCCTGCTGGCCTGCGCCCTGGCCCGCCGCCTCCCGGACCCCGACCCGGGCGCCCCGGGAGGCGGCGGCTTGCGAGGGCTGCCCGTAGATCCTTAAGGTCGCCCGAGACCGGCACTCCGCCCGCGTGATCACCGGCGGGAGCGGAGCGCCGGCCCGGGCGGAAGCGGAACGCCCCCACGTACCGAGGAGCTCCCATGACCGACACGCTGACGCTCGACTCCAGCACCGCGCTCGTCCTCATCGACCTCCAGAACGGCATCCTGAGCCTGCCGACCGCCAAGCCCTCCTCGGAGATCCTTCGCAACGGGATCGCGCTCGCCGAGGCCTTCCGCGCCCGGAGGCTGCCGGTGGTCCTGGTCAAGGTCGCCTGGTCCCCCGACGGCGGCGATCTGCCGACCACCGATGTGGACCGCCCGGGGCCCGCCACCGCGCCGCCCGCCGCGTTCTCCGAGATCCCGGCCGAGCTCGCCGCCCTCGGTGACGTGGTCGTCACCAAGCGCCACTGGGGCGCCTTCACCGGTACGGAGCTCGACCTCCAGCTGCGCCGGCGCGGGATCCACCGCATCGTGCTGGGCGGCATCTCCACGAGCGTCGGAGTCGAGTCCACCGCCCGTACGGCCTGGGAGCACAGCTACAGCCTGGTCTTCGCCGAGGACGCCACCGCCGACACGGACGCCGCGTCGCACGCGCACAGCTTCGGGAAGATCTTCCCCCGCATCGGCCGGGTCAGCACCACCGCCGAGATCATCGCGGCCCTGAGCGCCTGAGCGCCTGAGGGCCTGACCGGCTCAGCCACCCGCACGCCCGGGCGCCGGTGCGCCCGCGCGGCCGGCCGGTCTGGGCTGAGGGCCCGCCCGGGCGCCCGGGCGCCCGGCGGTCACCAGGCCGGGAGCCGCCGTCGCACCGGGGGCGGGCAGGCCACCTCCGCCCACACGCACTTGCCGCCCGCTCCCGGCTGGGAACCCCAGCTCCGGGCCAGCCGTTCCACGATCAGCAGCCCGTACCCCCCGGGCCGGCCCCGGCCCTCGGGGCGGCGGGCCAGCGGCGCCGGCGGCGCGGGGTTCCCGTCCGTCACCTCGATCCGCAGCCGCTCCGGGGTGCAGTCCAGGACCAGGGCGGTCGGTCCGCCCCCGTGCAGGCAGGCGTTGGCGACCACCTCCGACACCAGCAGCAGTACGTCTTCGGCCGCCTCGCGGTCCTCGTCCGTCCCCGGCGGCAGCCACCGCCAGGCGGTCAGCGCCCGCCGGGTGAAGTCACGGCTGCGGGTGACGACGTCGCTGGTCCCGTCCAGCACCAGGCGCCGGATCCGGCCGGCGGGTTCGGGGTCGCGTTCGCGTTCCTCCACGGGGCTCAGCCCCCGCTTGCCGGCGCCCGGGCCGGGTCGTGGCCGAACTCCGCGGCGAGCGCGCCGACAACGGTCCCGTCAACGGCCTCCACCGCCACGGCGAAGCGTTCCCGGTCCACTGGCGTCACCATCCGGCATCACCCCTCACACCGCTCCCCCGGCCCCTGCCCGGATCCCGCCGGGATACGCCTGACCGCGGGAGTGGCCGCGGTCAGGTGGAACGGCGGCCTGCGGATCATCCGGGACACCCGGAGCAGCGCCCGCTGGTCGAGCGCCGGCAGCGCGGTCGCGGTGCCGTCGTCGAGGAGCGGGGGCTCGGCGTCCCCCGACGCCGCCTTGGCGGCCATGGCGTCGACCAGGACGGCGGCCTCCACGGCGGCCGCCACCTTGGCCGGGGCCAGCCGAAGCGCCGAGGCCCGCGCCGCGGCCGCCCGCGCGACGTCCGGGTTCCGGTAGGGACGCAGGGCGAGGCGGCCGTCCTGGACCTCGGCGACCCGCCGGGTGGCCTTGAGCTCGACGTCCCACCACGGCACCGGGAGCGCGGCCGCGACGGCGGGCGTGGCCTCGCGCAGGGCCCGCCACAGCGGACCCAGCCGCAGGAAGACCCGCTTCGCCCACAGGGTGCGCTCCACGCTGCCCCCGACCATCGGCAGTACGAAGCCGATCCCGGTGAAGAGGGTGCAGGCGAAGGCGAACCCCCGGGACACCTCGGAGTCCAGCCAGTCCCAGCGGGTGCCCCCGCACCAGCGGGCGGCGATGGCGAGCAGTTTCGACCCGTCGAGCCCGATGTTGAGGGCGAAGCCGAGGATGAGCACCCGCAGGCCGCGGCGCAGCCACTTCGGCCCGGTGACGCCCGCCGCCCAGCGCACGCACAGTACGGTCGCCATGACTCCGGCGACGGTGTGGGCGGCGAGGTACAGCAGGATCATTTCCCTGATGAACGGGGTCCTGGCGTAGTACGGGTCGAAGTCCACCCGGCGTTCCACGGGCGCGTCGCCGAGCGCGAAGAGGGCGACGATGCCGATGACGGCGAGTCCGTAGGCCACCATCAGCCAGCGCACCCAGCGGCCGGCCTTCTCGGGGCTCCAGTCGCGCCAGTAGATGATCAGGGTGAGGACGAGCGCGCTCTCGACGGTGAGCATCGCGTACACCAGCGGCGCGCTGACGTTGGGGATGCCGGTCGCGGCGTTCACCACGCCGATCACATCGGGGTTGGCGCAGGCGAAGCAGGTGCCGCCGAGGAGCAGGACGCCGCAGACGAGGACGTACAGCGGGTCGCGGTTGTGGCGCAGGCCGGGCGCCTTGCCGAGGAACGCGAGCCACATCAGGCCGGAGACGACCCAGAAGCCGCTGTTCTCGCTCACCAAGCGCCGCCGCCCGCCGGTCCCAGGGAGACGTTGAGCTTGTGCCCGAAGGCGCTGGAGGACTGAGGGACGTGGGCGCCGTTGCCGAGCCAGTGCTTGCTGCGCATGGCGAGCAGGGAGCCGAACAGCTCGCAGGCGCGCTCGCCGTCCTCCCCGCAGTCGGTGCGGGCGGAGGAGCGGGCGGCGATCCGCTCGACGGTACTGGCGCTCAGGTCGGGGGCGAAGAGGTCCGCGCAGTCCGACTCGCCGAGGATCTGGGCGTGGCCGGAGTCCTCCTCCATGTGCCACAGCTCGTGGCCGAGGATGCCCAGCTGGTGCTCCGGGTCGGTGTTGGCCTCGATGAGGACGAGGTTGCGGGTCCGCGTCCACACGAGCAGGCCGCTGACGGTGCTGACCGGGAAGGACACCAGGTGAGGTTCGACGGGCCGGCCGTGCCGCCTGGCCATCGCCTCGCAGAGCGCGCTGAAGACGACGGCGGGTTCGACGGGGGCGTGCAGCTCGATGCCGCGGATGAGGTCGTCCCGGGTGCGGCGCATTCTCTTGATGTCCATGTCGTCCTTTGACCTGAGGAAGTCGTCGTGCTCCGCGCTACTGGCCGCGCGTCGCGGGGCGCAGCACGCTTTCCGCCAGGCCGAGCGGGGTGGCGGCGCCGCCGGTGGGGCACGGGGGCGCGGCGGGTGGGACGAAGTGGTCGACGCCGTCGGGGCCGAGGAACTCCGCCAGGCTCAGCGCCCGGTCGAGCCCGGGCCCGGGGGGGATCATGATTCGGAATCGTAGGTGCCGGGCGCGGCCCTTCGGAAGAGACCAATCCACAATTGTTGACCCGACCCGCACTATCGGCCATATCCGGGGAAATGATCGCGCCACTACCCCTTCTGACGTTCACTCAATCCCCATCCGCCACTCCTGATGTAACGTCAATTGACCGAAAATGTGGCCGTTTCAAGTGTGGCTATGCTCATGTCCCGAGCGATCACGCATCTTTATCGATCGCTTACGGGCAGAGCGGGGCGTCCGACAACACCCCCACGACCGCAGGACCGGAGAACCGATGGACAGCAACCTCGCCATCCAGCCCCCCACTGGCGGCCAGGCGTTCGACGAGAGCCAAGTGCCGCTCTACTACAGCCGCAAGACGGCCGACATCCTCCACAAATACGGCCCCGGACCGAGAGTCCACTTCCACATGGGGCTCTTCGCCCCCGGCGCCACCCCCAACACGACGGTCTCCCAGCGCGTGCTCAAGCGCCGCATCGTCGAATCGCAGGAGGCGATCGTCGAGCACGCGGCCCGCAGCTGGGGCGCGTACGCCACCCCGCCCGCCCGCGTCCTCGACATCGGCTGCGGGGTCGGCGGCGGTTCCCTCTACTGGGCCCAGGAGCACGGCGCTTCGGTCACGGGCCTCACGGTCGCGGCCGATCACGTCCCCGTCATCGAGGACTTCGCCCGCCAGGCGGGCGTCGGCGACCGGGTGACCCCGCTCCTCGCCGACATCCACGGCTTCAGCACCCGGAAGAAGTACGACGCCGCGTACGCGAACGAGAGCTCCGGCTACATGGACCGCGAGCGGCTCTTCCAGGTGGTGGCGGGGGCGCTGAAGCCGGGCGGCTGGTTCGGCATCCAGGAACACTTCATATGCCGCCCCGAGTGGACCGAGTTCATCGACGGCTACTACAAGACCCGGCTCGGCACCCTCACCGAGTACATCACCGCCGCCGAGGCCGCCGGCTTCGAGCTGGAGCAGGACGAGGACGTCACCGACCGGGTCGCCGAGTTCTGGGTGCAGTCCATGGCGTGGAACACCGCCGAGCTCGACGGCGTCGAGCGCTCCGGGATCCAGTCGGCCTGGAGCCGCGAACGGCTCCAGGAGTCGACCATCACCCACGGCAAGCTGTTCCGGATCTGGCGGGACCACGCGCTGGAGACCCGGCTGCTGCTGTTCCGTCTGGGCGGGGGAAGCTGACCGATGCCGCCCGTGTACGACGCCGACGCGCACCCGTCCCGCATCGGCTGGCGACTCCCGCCGTTCTACTGCCCGTTCGAGCGCGAGCTCATCCACCCCAAGGCGGCGGAGCTCGAAGAGCGGGCCGTCGCGTGGATCGACTCGTTCGGCCTCTACCCGAACGCCACCGAGCGCGCCTGGGGACTGGCCACCCGCAGCGCCGAGTTCACCAGCCGGATCATCCCGTACGGCGACGTGGAGCCGATGCTCCTGTTCACCCAGTGGAACTACTGGGCGTTCGCCACGGACGACTGGCAGGACTCCGACCACTCGCTCGCGGCCCGGACCGCGGCCGTCGCCGACCACGGCGCGCGGCTGGTCCGCACCGTCGAGACCCCCGGCGCCGGTCTGCTGCCCCCCGGTCCGCACACCGACGCGCTGGAGGACCTGGTGGCCCGGACCCGGGCCGTGCTGACCCCCTTCCAGCTCCGCCGCTTCACCGAGGGCATCCGGGACTGGGTCTTCGGCGCGGCCTGCCAGACGGCCAACGCGGAGCGGGGCGGAATGCCCGGCCTCAACGACTTCGCGGCGATGCGGATGGCGGCGAACGGCACCCGGTTCACCCTCACCTGGTGCGATGTGGCGAACGGCATCGACGTGCCGGCCGACGTGCTGTACTCGGCGCCCGTCCAGGCGCTCACCGACGCGGCCGGGTTCATCGTCAGCTGTGACAACGACCTGTTCTCGTACAACAAGGACGACCACCAGGAGCCGTGGGAGCAGAACCTCCTCAACGTCCTTGCCTCGCGCGACGGTTGTACGCCCGCCGAGGCGCTGCCCGCCGCGTTCGCGCTGCGGGACCGGGCGATGACCCTGTTCGTCCGGCTGCGCGAGCAGCTCGGCCGGGGCGCCGGCGAGCAGCTGGGACGCTACCTCGTCCAGCTGGAGCAGTGGATCGCGGGCGACACGGAGTACCACAACCGGGCCCCGCGCTACGCCAGTCCGCGCAACCGCAACGCGCTGCCCGCCGCGGAGGCCTCGTTCGACATCGTCTGGAGCGACACGCCCAGCGACCCGAGCGTCGAGCCGCTGCCGGTACCGGCTCTCGCCTGGTGGTGGCAGCAGCTCGACGGCTCGTCGCGCTGAGTCAGCTACGGCCCAGCAGGCGCGTCCACAAGGACGTACGTCCCGTCGGCCGGCCACCGGCCGGCGGGACGGAGGAGGGGCCGGACGGCGCGGTGGCCGGCCGGGCCTCGGTCCGGGGCCGGGGGACGGCGACGGGGACGGGCGTGGACCCGGTGACCGTGCTGCCGCGCGGGGTGAACCGCACCGGGAGCGCCACCAGATGACGGGACATCAGCGAGGAGTTCCACTCCAGCTCGCCCTCGGGTACGGCCAGTTCCAGGTCGGGCAGCCGGGTCAGCAGCGTGTCGATGCCGGTGTCCGCGATGGCCCGGCCGATGTCCTGCCCGGGGCACTCGTGGGGGCCGCTGCTGAAGGCCAGGTGGGACCGGTTGCCGTGGACGGGCAGCGTCGCGTCGGGACGGATCTCGGGGTCGAGGTTGCCCGCACCGAGGCCCAGCAGCAGCATGTCCCCGGCCTCGATGCGCACGCCGCCGATCTCGGTGTCACCGGTGGCCCAGCGCCCGAGGACCGTCATGAGCGGCGGCTCGTCCCACAGGACCTGCTCCAGCGCGTCCGGCAGCGTCATGTGGCCGCCGGAGAGGTTCGCGCGGAAACGGCTGTCGGTGAGCACCATGCGCAGGGTGTTGGCGATCAGGTTGGCCGTCGTCTCGAAGGCGGCGATCAGCACCAGGCGCAGGTGCTCCACGATCTCCTCGTCACCGAGCGCCGTGGGGTGCTCCAGCAGCCAGGTGGTGAAGTCCCGTCCGGGCACCTCCCGCTTGCGCGCGACGAGTTCGCGCAGGGTGACCGTGACGTACTCGCTGCTGACGAGGGCCGTCTCGGTGCCCCGGATCATGTCGCGGGCGGCCTCGACCAGGCGCGGGCCGTAGGACTCCGGCGCGCCGACGAGCTGGGTCATCACCAGCATCGGCAGCGGCTCGGCGAAGGCGGCGACCAGGTCGACGCGCCCGGACTGGACGAAGGCGTCGATCAGCTGGTCGGCGAAGCGCTTGACGTACCGGCGCACGCCGCGCCGGTCGAAGCGCTCCAGCGACTCGGTGATCGCCCCGCGCAGCCGGTCGTGCTCCACGCCGTCGACGAAGTGGCACACGGGCTGCCAGGCCGTCATCGGGGTCAGCGGGTGGTCCGCCGGGACGTTGCCCTCCTGCATGTCCCGCCAGCGGCGGGGGTCGCGGGAGAACCGGGACGGGGTGCGCGCCACGTCCAGGTTCTCGCGGTGGCCGAGGACGAGCCAGGCCGGGAGGTCGCCGTGGACCAGGACGGGGGCCACGGCGCCGTGCTCGGCGCGCAGCTTCTCGTACAGCCCCATCGGGTCGGCCTCGGCCTCGGGCCCGTAGAGCCGGTGGGCCGGGCAGCCCGGCGGCGGGGTCTGGTCTGCGTACGGGCTGCTCACGATGCCTCCGGGGTCACGGCGAGGGAGTGCAGGTAGCGCATGAGCGCCATCAGGACGTCACGGCTGGAGTCGCGGCGCCGGGCGTCGCAGACGACCAGCGGCACGGACTCGGGCAGGTCGAGGGCGGCGCGCAGCTCGTCCAGGGGGTGCTGGGGCGCCTCGGGGAAGGAGTTGACGGCGACGACGAACGGTACGCCGCGCTCCTCCAGCCGGCCGATCACGTCGAAGCTGACCTCCAGCCTGCGGGTGTCCACGAGGACGACGGCGCCCAGGGCGCCCTCGAACAGGCCGTGCCAGAGGAACCAGAAGCGTTGCTGGCCGGGGGTGCCGAACAGGTACAGCACCAGTTCCTCGTTGATGCTGATGCGGCCGAAGTCCATGGCCACGGTGGTGGAGCTCTTACGCTCCACACCCTGGATGTCGTCGACGCCGACCCCGGCCTGGGTCATCGTCTCTTCCGTGGTCAGGGGCCGGATCTCGCTCACCGAGCCGACCAGGGTCGTCTTGCCGACCCCGAACCCGCCGACGATGACGACCTTGACCGCGGCGGCGGCCGTGGCCGGCAGCGCGTCCTCGCGCCGCGGGCCCGCGGGCTTCTCAGAGCTTTCGAAGTCCATCGATGACTGCCTCAATCAGTGCCAGGTCCGGGAGTTGGGCGGGTGCGACGGGTGGGCGGGACAGCACCTGGTTCTCGGCGAGCAGGTCACCGAGCAGTACGGTGACCACGCTCACCGGCAGGCCGAGGTACGCGGAGACCTCGGCCACCGAGAGCGGCGACTGACACAGCCGCATGATCGCCGCGTGTTCGGGCTGCATACCGGGCCTGGGCCCCGACCTGGCGATGATCAGCGTCACCAGGTCGAGGGAGGTGGACTGTAAAGGTCCGCTGCGACCGCCGGTTATGACGTAGAGCCGCTCGGGGGTGCCGTCTTCCCAGCCCCGGCCCGGGTTGCTCACGCGGGCTGCCCCTCGCGGCGGGGCGGGCTGCTCAGATGTTCTCCGATCCGGGCGACCAGATCGCGCATCCGCTGGCCCATCAGGCCCGCGTCGACGCCTTCGTTCGCGAGTACGGCGAGGTAGGCGCCGGCCCCGGCCGCCATCAGGTAGAAGAAGCCGCCGTCCATCTCGATGACGACGAGCCGCATCCGCCCGCTGCTGTTGGGGAGTTCGGAGGCGACCGCGCCGGCCAGGCTCTGCAGTCCGGCGCAGGCGGCGGCGAGCCGGTCCGCGGTGTCGGTCTCCGCGCCGTACTGCGCCATGCGCAGGCCGTCGGCGGAGAGCACGATGACGTGGCGGGTCTGCGGAACGCTCTCGGCCAGGTCCTTGAGCATCCAGTCCATGTTGGTCTGCTGACTCACGGCTGTCCCCCCTTGCTCGCCGAGTCCGGCGAGGCGTCTGTGTTCTGGCTTGCTCCGCCGGTCCGGCTCGTGGCGGTCTGACTGTCCCCGGACAGGCCGCCCTGGAAGGCGGCCAGCCACATTCCGGGCTGCACCTGGGGCTCGGGCTCGGTCGTGGCCCGGGCCGCGTCGGGTGCGGGTGCGGTGGCGCGGTCGTGGACGCCGGGCAGGGCCGGCGCCGGGGTGTGGGCCTTGCGGCGGCGCTGCGGAAGGCCGTTCGCGGTCCGCTCGGTGACCACGGGGATCTCCTCGTCGTCCGCCGGAAGCCGCGGTCCGGTGGCCGGGCGCGCGGGCTCGGGCCGGGAGTGCTCGGACCGCGCGTGCTCGGGCCGTGCGTGCCTGGGGCGCGCCGGCTCGGGCCGTGCGGCCTCGGTGCGGGCCGGCTGGGTGCGTGCCGGCTCCGGGCGGGCGGGCTCGGTGCGGGCGGGCGGGATCGCGGCCTGCGCCGCGGCCGGCCGGGCCGCCGCGGGCAGGGCCGCCCGGGGCCCGGAGGCGGTACCGATGCCGTGGGCGACACCGGTGGCGGCCTCGGCGGTGGTGATCAGGGCCTGGGGGATGACCAGGACGGCGCGCACCCCGCCGTACGCGGAGGAACGCAGCGAGACCTGGAAGTCGTACGCCTGCGCGAGGCGGCCGACGACGGCGAGGCCGAGGCGCGGCGTCTCGCCGAGGTCGTTGAGGTCGATGCCCTGCTGCGCCTGGCGCAGCATGCGCTCGGCCCGCTTGCGGGCCTCCTCGCTCATGCTCACGCCGCCGTCCTCGATCTCGACGGCGATGCCCGAGTTCACGTCGACCGCGGTCAGGTGGACCTTGGTCCGCGGCGGGGAGTAGCGGGTCGCGTTGTCCAGGAGCTCGGCGAGCGCGTGGATCAGCGGTTCGACGGCGGGGCCGACGACGGCGACCTGCGAGACGGAGTGCAGCTCCACGCGCTGGTAGTCGATGATCCGCGACATGGCGCCGCGCATCACGCTGTACAGCGGGACGGCCTTGCTCCACTGGCGGCCGGGCCGGGCGCCACCGAGGACGGCGATGGAGTCGGCGAGCCGGCCGATCAGGGCCGTGCCGTGGTCGAGCCGCAGCAGGTCTCCGAAGACCTCGGGGCTGTGGCCGTGCCGGTCCTCCATCTCCCGCAGTTCCTGGGCCTGTTGGTGCACGATGGCCTGGACGCGACGGGCGATGTTCACGAACGCGCGCTGCGCGGAGTCGCGCAGGTCCTCCTCGGCGACGACGGCGTCGAGCACCGAGCGCAGCACCGCCTGGTGGGCGGCCCGGAACGCGGGCGTCAGGCCCGGCTCGTAGGCGTCCGGGTCCTCCAGGGAGGCGAGCACCTCATCGGGGAACTCCCCCTTGCGCAGCCGCTCCACGACGTCGGGCAGGAGGTCCTGCGCGAGGCGTACGGTCTCGGCCTCCTGGCGCGACAGGGAAGCCTCCTGGCCGGCGACCGTGGCCCGCAGGGCCGCGATCGCCCTGCCCCGCCGGGCGGCCTCGGCGCAGGAGAGCGCCACGGCGACGAAGGCCACCGCACCGACCCAGGCGACGGGGGTGCGGGCAGGCGCCGAAACGATGACGACGGCGGCCACCGCGGCGGCGGCGGTCACCAGGGCGGGCAGCGCCCACACGACGGGTGAGGTGGGCCCTGGACTTCCGGGCGACGATCCCACTCGAACCATCAGAACCCTCAAACGATCGAAAGCGAATGATCATATGACAATGGCCCGGAAGCTTAGCGGGTTGTGCGCGTTGGTCTTGACAGCAGGTCATGATCTGGGCTCTGTAAGCCCGTTGGGCATACCAGATGTGGCCGAAACCCGCATGTTCCATCAAGCGGTCGCACGCCATCCGCTTCCGCTTCCGGTCAGCGCGGGACCCGTCGCGATGCGGTTCCGGGCCCCTTCCGGCGGCTTCCGGAAGACTCTCGGACGGCCCTCGCGGATCGGCCGGTTCCCGCTGCGACACGCCCGGCCGAGCGCCGCCAAGTACGCCTGAATTGCCGGGTTCCGCCCGCCACCGCATCCCGATGATCAAGAGGAATCCCAGGTCAGGGACAATCGTTCGGGGCAGGACACAATCCTCGCCCCGCCGATCCACCGACTGAACAGGAGCTGGCGCGTTGAACCAGGAGAGGCGCGAACAAGCCCAGGGATTCCTGCATCCGGACGAGCGGCTGATAGCCGCGTGTCCCTACGAACTGGGACCCGGCGTACCGCTTCCGCCGGAGGACCTGCTGGCCGCTCCGGAGCCCCCGGACCTCGGCCGGCGCATCGAGGCGAGACTCCCCCGCTCACTGCGGCAGTTGGTCACCCGCGGACACGACCGCGCGCCGGACCCGGTGGAGGACCCCGGCGCGGCGCTCGCGCACGGCACGAGCATGGAGGGCGGCTGGCAGAGCGCGGCCGGCCACTTCCTGGTGAGCCGCGCCAATGTGCGGGGCTCGGCCACCGGCGTCCTCGCCGTCACCGACCGGCGCTGGTTCGGGCTGAGCGACGTCTCGCCGCTGTGGCAGGCGACGCCCGTGATGAAGCAGTACTGGGAGGCCCCGAGGTCGGCCATCGCCGCGCTGCGCGCAGGCACCGGCATGACGCAGCGGGGCCGGATGGAGATCCGGTTCACCGACGGGTCGTGGGTGGCTGTCCTGGCGACCGTCCCGGCGCAGGCGGCGCCCTTCGCCGCGGCCGCCGCCCGCCTGCACTGACGCGCGGCGGGCGGGGGCGGACGGGCTGACCGGTCAGGTCAGGCGCGGGCGTGTCCGGCGGGGAGGGCGGCCGACGCCTGGGACGGCGCGGGGGTCGCCGGCGCCGTGGGCGTCGGCGCGGCGGGCGCAGCCGGCGCGGCCGGGCCCTCGGCGTCGCAGGTGACCTCGTCGCGCGGGGTGTAGTGCGTCCGGAAGGTCTCCTTCTTGACCTCCTGGCCGCCCTTGACGAAGACGCGGCCGACGGACACGTCGAACCCCTCCAGCGGGGTCTGCACCTCGCACGTCGGGCCGGCGCCCGTGCGCTTGCCCGGCGGGACGGGGTTGGTCCGCGGCCCGTGGGTCGCGCGTATCTCGTCGTACTTCTTCGTACCGAGGAAGCTGATGGTCACCGAGGTGTCGGTGGACCGCGCCCGGATGTAGATCGCGTGACCGGAGTCGTTCTTCCAGCGCAGGTCCAGGGTGCCCCAGGCCACGGTGGCCTCCCGGCCCTCGGGGTAGCGCTCGATGTAGAACGAGTGCGCCCCGTGCTCCAGCGGCTTGACGCCCGCGAAGAAGAGGGCGTTGTACATGGTCGTCGCGACCGCCGAGACACCGCCGCCGGGCGACTTCGTGAACTGGCCGTCGTTGATCATGATGCCGTCGACGAACCCGTTCTCCTTGGTCCGCTCGCCGACCGTCTTGTTGAAGCTCCACGTATCGCCCGGCATGACGAGCGAGCCGTTGATCAGGTCGACGGCGCGCCCGATGTTGGTGGTGCGGTACGGGGCGGCCGGGAAGTTGACGGTGAAGGACGAGACCTGCTCCTTGATGCCCAGGCGCTCGGCCTCGGCGCCCGTCAGGCGCGGCTGGACGGCCGGTGCGGCGAGCTCGGCGCTGCGGGCGGCTCCCGAGCGCGTCAGCAGCGGCATGACCGCGTCCCCGAGGGCCTTGGCCGTGACCTTGAGCCCGGGGCGCCCGGCGTCGGCGACGACCACCCGGTTCGCGGCGTCGGTGCGCAGCGTCGCGTTGCGCGGGGCGGGGGCGGCCTCGGCCACCTGGCGGGCGACCGCGGGGTCGTCCAGCAGCCCCTGCGCGTCGAGGTGGGGGACGAGGCGGCCGTGGCCGTCGTCCTTGACCGTGAGGTGCTTGCCGAGCACGGCGGGCGTGATGGTGACGGGCTTCCCCGCCAGGGTGAGGGTGACCGGGCCGGACATCGCGGGCTCGGCGAACTCCTTCATGGCCCGGGCGGTCTCCTCGGGCCCGACGGCCGGGGCCGTCCGCTTCACCGGGAGCGCGACGGGGCCGGAGCCCGGACGCAGATAGGCGGCGCGGACGGCGTCCGCCGCCTGACCCGCGTGCACGGTGACACCGGTGACGGGGGCGGTGACCTTGGCGGCGCCGTCCTCGAAGGTGATGGCGCCGCTGCGGGCCTCCTGGCGGCGGGCGGCGGCGAGCCGGTCGGCCGCGGCCGTCCCGGCCGGGGCGTCCACCCGGATCACGGGCTCGACCTCGCGGTCCCGCTCGGGCGCGAAGAGGCGGCCGATGACGGTGACGGGGTCGGATCCGGTGTCGGTGGCGCGCGCGGCGGTGGCGGCGGTGTCCACGGACAGGCCGAAGGCGGCGGGGGCGGCCTTCTCGACGCGGTCGCCGATCTTCAGCTGCATCGGCGCCGCGGCGACGGGGCCGAGCCGGTGGTCGAGGGCGGTCTTGGCCTCCGTACGGCTCATGCCGCCTATGTCGACTCCGCGCACGGTGGTGCCGTCGGCCACGGCGTCGCCGGTCATGATCAGGCCGGTGACGTAGAGGCCGCCGAAGCCGAGGACCGCGGCGCCCGCCGCGATGGGCAGGGCTGTCCGCAGAGTGGCTTTCCGGCCGTGTTCGCGTCGCATCTCTCTCCCGGTGGCGCTTGACTTCGATGGCGCCTGGCACCCCACCCGCGAATCGCAAATCCAGCCAGACCGGACACAATCATTCACCAATTCGGACTAAACGGGTCATAAATGTGCCCGTTCTCACGCCGGAGGGGCGAGCCGGGAGAGCGGCCCGCCGAAGTGGGCGATCACGGGCATCGAAGTAAGGCCACTTGGGTCGGATTGGCCCTGTCCGGGCCGTGGGCACATGCCACACCGTGAGATCCGTCGATCTTTGGCCCCAGGAAAGGCTCCACCGGTGTCCTCCACCCCTCCGCGACCCGCCGCCCGCGCGCGCCGCCTCCCCCGCCGGCTGTCGCAGCTCTACGTGGGCCTCGCCCTGTACGGGGCGAGCTCGGCGTTCCTGGTCCGCGCGGGCCTGGGCCTGGACCCGTGGGACGTCTTCCACCAGGGCCTGGCCGAGCGGCTCGGGTGGAGCATCGGCACCGTGTCGGTGGCCGTGGGTGCGCTGGTCCTGCTGCTGTGGGTGCCGCTGCGGCAGCGGCCGGGGCTGGGCACGGTGTCCAACGTCTTCGCGGTGGGCCTGTCCATGGACGCGACCCTCGCCGTCCTGCCGGACGCGCACGGCCTCGTCCCGCAGGCTGCCCTGCTCACGGCGGGCATCGTCCTCAACGGGGTCGCGACCGGCCTCTACATCTGCGCCGCCTTCGGGCCGGGGCCGCGCGACGGCCTGATGACCGGGCTGCACCGGCGGACGGGCCGCTCGGTGCGGCTGGTGCGGACCGGCATCGAGCTGACCGTGCTCGCGGCCGGATTCCTGCTCGGCGGCACCGTGGGCGTCGGCACGATCGCGTACGCGCTCGCCATCGGACCGCTGTCGCAGCTCTTCCTGAAGCTGTTCGCCCTGCCCGACCCGGTCGAGCCCACGCCCGAGCCCGAGCCTGCACCTGGGCCGACGCAGGCGCAGGCGCAGGCGCGGCCGGCCGAGGCGGAGGCCGCCCTGCCGCGCGTCGCGGCCTCCTGAACGCCGCCGCGTCCGGGCCGCGGCCGGACGCCGCCGGGAAACCGGGTGCGGCCGGGTAAGAGGCGCTGACAGCATGCGGGCATGACCTCAACTGCCGCCGCCCGCGACTCCCTCGAAGGCCTGGCCCTCGGCGACGCCTTCGGGGAGCGCTGGTTCCCCCTCTTCTGGCCGGGCCAGGACCCGTACGAACTGATCCGGGCGCGCCGGACGCCCGAGGACCCGGCCTGGCGCTGGACGGACGACACCGCGATGGCGCTCGCGGTCTACCGGGTCCTGGCGCTGCACGGCGCCGCGCACCAGGACCGGCTGGCCGAGGCCTTCGCCGAGGCCTACCTCGACGACGCGTACCGCGGTTACGGGTACGGGATGCACCAGCTGCTGCCCAAGCTCGCCCAGGACCCGTCGAGTTGGCGGACCGAGAGCAGGAACCTGTTCGACGGCACGGGCAGCCTCGGCAACGGGGCCGCGATGCGGGTGGCGCCGCTGGGCGCCTGGTTCCACGAGGACCTCGACGAGGTGGCGGAACAGGCCGCGCTCTCCGCCGAGGTCACGCACGCCCACCCGGAGGCGGTCGCGGGCGCGGTGGCCGTGGCCCTGGCGGCCGCGCTGGCCGCCCGCAGCCGGAACCGGCCCGCGCCGCAGGCCGCGGCGTTCCTGGCGGAGGTGGCCGACCGTACGCCCTCCGGGCCGGTCGGGGACGGACTGCGCGAGGCGGCCGCGCTCCCCGCCAGCACCGGCGCGCGCCGGGCCGCCGCCGTCCTCGGCAACGGCGCGAGGATCCGCGCGAGCGACACGGTGCCGTTCGCCCTGTGGTCGGCCGCCCGGAACCTGGACAGCCTGGTCGACGCGCTCTGGGCCACGGCGGAGGGGCTCGGTGACGTCGACACCACCTGCGCCATCACCGGCGGCACGGTCGCCGCCCGTACCGGCACCTCCGCCGTCCCCGGGTCCTGGCTGGCGCGCCGCGAACCCCTTCCCGGCTGGCTCGCCGACGCCTGAGCCCGCCCGGGTGCGACGCCGGGTTTCACTGCCCGCCGGACGGCGTCCCCGGCACTAGGCTCGGGCCGTGGGACAGCCCGAGCAGCACGCCGAAGGCGCAGGACCGTTCACCACCCGGCTCACCTGGCAGCGCGCCGAAGGGGAAACGGTGGTCTGGGAGTCGCGGCTCGCGCGCCGGCGCGGGGTGCTGTCGGTCCGCGGTCCGGGGGAGGCGGCCGGCCGGCCCTCGGCCGCCGGCCCGCGGGCGCTGCGCCGGCTGCGCAGGCTCAACGCCATCGCTTCCGGTGCCTTCGTGACCGGCGGGGCGCTCTTCGCCGCCGGCGCCGCGATCTCCCAGTTCGGCTCGGGCGATCCGCTGCTGAGCGCCTCGGTCTACTTCGCGGGCGGCCTGTTCTTCAACACCGGTGGCTACGTGTCGCTCCTCCAGGTGCTGAACGCGCCCCGGCACGCCCCCGGCGGCGGCGCGCTGGTCACGGCCGGCTGGCGGTGGTGGGGGTACGAGCCGATGCGGCTGGACTGGCTGAGCACGTTCGTGCTGTTCGTCGGAACCCTCGTGTTCGGCGTCAACCTGCTGGACTCGTTCCTGCGGGGCCTGAGCGTCCAGCAGGTCAACCGGCTCGTCTGGACCCCCGACATGATCGGGTGCGTGCTGTTCCTGGTCTCGGGCCACCTCGCGTTCGCCGAGATCTGCCACCGGTCCCTGCCCTGCCTGCGCTCGCGCAGCCTCGGCTGGTGGGTCGTGGCCGTGAACCAGTTCGGCTCGCTCCTCTTCATGGTCTCCGCCCTGGCCGCCTTCACCCGGCCCTCCACGGGAAGCCTGCTCAACACGGGCATCGCCAACTGGGGGACGCTGACGGGGGCGGTGTGCTTCTCGGTCGGCGGCGTGCTCCAGCTCTTCGAACGCCCGTAGGCCGGTGTCCGGGCAGTGTCCGGCCGGTGCCGCGCGGGTACGGCCCGCTGCCGGACCGTCAGATCCCCGGACGCCCCTCCCCCGGGCCGGCGCGGCCGATCCCGGACTCCGGAGGCCCTGACGGGCGGGTGAATACGCCCGAACTGTCCGTAATGCTGCCATCATCGGACCGAAGGCCGGCCCCGCTCCGCCCGCCGGGGCCCGCGACACTCCCCCTCCAGGCCGTCGCAGCGGCACCCATCGACCAGGACGGCATCGAGGAGCCACTTTGACGTCACCCACTCCGCCGGAACGGCACGGGCCGCCCCAGGGCGGCGGGTTCGCCACCCTCCGCACCGACCCCTTCGGCCCACTGCGCACCAGGGGCTACCTCAAGCTCCTCTTCCTCGCCGCCGTCCTGGGTGTCGTGCTGTCGGCCGGCGCGTACGGGTTCCTCCAGGCGGTCGACCAGATCCAGCACGCCCTGTTCGACGACCTGCCCCGGGGCCTCGGATTCGCCCGGCCCCCCGTGTGGTGGCCGCTGCCCCTCCTCGCGCTCTCCGGCCTGCTGGTCGCGCTGGCGATCCGGTACCTGCCGGGCAACGGCGGCCACGAGCCGGCCGAGGGCCTCAACACCAAGGGGGCGCCCCCCGCGGCCGAACTCGCCGGCATCCTGCTCGCGGCACTGGCCTCGCTGGGCTTCGGCGCGGTGATCGGACCCGAGGCGCCGCTGATCGCGCTCGGCGGCGGCATCGCCCTGTACGCGATCCGGCGCGTCCAGCCGACGGCCGACGCCACCACCCAGGCCGTCGTGGCGGCCTCCGGCAGCTTCGCGGCGATCAGCGCGCTGCTGGGCTCGCCCCTGCTCGGCGCCTTCCTGCTCATGGAGACCTCCGGAATCGGCGGGCCCGCACTCGGCCTCACCCTGCTCCCCGGACTGCTGGCCTCGGGCATCGGCTCGCTGATCTTCACCGGGCTCGGGTCCTGGACCGGCGTCGGCGGCGGGCAGCTCGTCATCCCGAGCCTGCCGGCCACCGAACGCCCGGACCTCGCGCAGTTCTGCTGGGCCCTCGTGATCGGCATCGCGGCCGCCGCGGCGGGCACCACCATCCAACGCCTCGCGCGGCGGCTGCAAAAGGACGTGAAACGCCGCCGCCTGCTGTGGACCCCGCTCCTGGGCCTCGTCGTCGCCGGCCTGGCCATCGCCTACGCCGAAGCCACCGGCAACGACTCCTCGGAGGTGCTCTTCTCCGGCCAGAGCGCGCTCCCCCAGGTCCTGCTCCACGCCGGCGAGTACACCGGGGCCGCGCTCACCCTGCTGATCGTCTGCAAGGGCATCGGCTACTGCCTCTGCCTGTCGGCGTTCCGCGGCGGCCCGATCTTCCCGGCCCTGTTCATCGGCGCGGCCGGCGGCATCGCCCTCTCGCACCTCCCCGGCCTGCCGTACGTCTCGGCCGCCGCGATGGGCATGGGAGCGATGGCGGTCGCCCTGCTCAAGCTGCCGATGACGTCCGTACTGCTCGCGACGCTCCTGCTGGGCTCGGACGGCGTGACCGTCATGCCGCTCGTGATCGTGGCCGTGGTGGTCTCCCACGTAACGGCCTCCCGGCTCACCCCGGCCCCGCCCCCCGAACCGGCCGTCACCCCACCCCCGGTCCCGGCCTGACACCCCCGCCCCCGCACAGGGCCCCGGAAACAACCGAGGGCCCTGTGCGGCAGCGGCTCCTCTTGGTGACGGCCGTGAGCCGCGGACGAAGGTGGCACTGCCAGTGACAGTCTCCGCAGGAGTGCTGTCAGAGGGGATCTGGCTGGGGCGGGGCGGGCGGCCGAGGCTGGGGGCATGACAACCGCTGACACCTCCACGACCGCCGCATCCGCGCCGCCGACCGGTGCCCGCATGACCGGACGCCAAGTCGCCGCCCTGATGGTGCTCCTGGCTTCGCAGTTCATGATGGCCGCAGACTTCTCCGTGCTCAACGTCGCGCTGCCCGAGGTCGGTGTGTCCCTCGGGTTCTCGACGGGGAGCCTGCAGTGGATCACCACGACGTTCGCCTTGTGTGCCGCCGGATGCACCCTCGTCTTCGGCCGCGTCGGCGACTACGTGGGGCGCCGGCGCATCTTCACGGCGGGAATGGTCGTCCTGGCCGTTTCCTCTCTCGTCGGAGGCATCGCCGACTCAGCCGCGATGCTGCTGGTCGCCCGTACGCTCCAGGGTCTGGCCACTGCGGCCGTCACGCCCGCGGCGCTCGCCCTGCTCACCACGGCCTTCGCCGAGCCCTCTCTGCGGACCCGCTCGCTCGGCCTCAACAGCGTGATGATGAGCTCCGGTTTCAGCGTCGGCGCGATCCTCGGCGGTGTCCTCACGGATGCGCTCTCCTGGCGCTGGGCCTTCTTCATCAACATCCCCGTGGCCATCGCGGCGATCGCCGTCGTGCCGCTCGTCGTCGACGAGAGCCGGGCCGGGCAGCGCAGCCGCATCGACCTGCCGGGCGCGCTGCTGATCACCCTGGGCCTGTTCTCCGGGATCTACGGCGTCACCCGCGTCGGCGAGCAGGGCTTGGACCTGACGGCCGGCGTCGCGCTGATCGCCGCCGCCGTCCTGCTGAGCGTCTTCTGGACCGTGGAGAGCCGTACCGTCGATGCCCTGGTGCCGGTGAAGGTCCTGAGGAAGCCCGACATCGCCTTCGGCAACGTGGCCGCCCTGTTCATCTTCGGCGGCGAGACGGCACTGATCTTCTTCACCGGTCTGTACGTCCAGAACGTGCTCGGCCTGTCGTCCCTGGTTGCCGGCCTGGTGCTGCTCGGGATCGGAACGGGCCAGATCATCGCCGGCGTCGTCGGCCCGCGTCTCCTCCAGCGCGTCTCGCCGCGCACGATGCTCGGCGTCTCCCTTGCGCTCCAGGGCGCCTTCATGCTGCCCGCGCTGTGGGCGACCGCGGACTCACGCTGGCTGATCCCGCTGATCATCACCCAATTCGTGAACGCGTTCTTCTCCATGATGGCGGCCCTGTGCTTCATGGTCATCGCCACCTCGTCCGTCGATGCCGACGAACAGGGCATGGCGACCGGGATGGCAACACAGAGCCAGCAGGTCGGCATCGCGATCGGCATTCCCCTGGTGAGCGCGGCGTTCGCCACTGTCGTCGGGCAGGGCACCGCGACCGCCGCCAAGGAGCTCACTGGCATCCATGTGGCGATCGGCGTGGCCGGTGTCTCTCAGCTCGCCGTCGGCCTGCTCCTGTGGCTGGTGCTGCGCAGCAAGTTCAGCAGTCCGCAGTGACCGCGGAGAGCCGATGTGGCGGCCGTTGTGGCGTTAGGACACCGCGGTCCAACGCGATGTCGCCGATGCCGTTCGGCACTTCATAATGAAAAGGGTGGAACAGATCATGAACACGGACCTCGGCAGCTATCTGCGCCAGATGCGCGAGCGTGTCCGACCGGAGCAGATGGGGCTGCGCACCAGCAACTCCCGGCGCGTTCCTGGACTGCGCCGTGAAGAAGTGGCCGCGCTGGCGGGTGTGAGCCAGACCTATTACACCCGGCTTGAGCAGTCACGGACCGCCCAGGCGTCCCCGCAGGTCCTGCTCTCCATCGCCCGCGCACTGGATCTCAGCAGCGACGAGCAGGACTACCTGCTCAAGATCGGCACAGCGGTGCAGAACCCTCAACGGCAAACGCCCGATGACGACCAACTCAGCTACAGCACCAGGATGCTGATGTCATCACTGGGCAGTGTGGCGGCAGCCGTGCTGAACTACCGGTGCGACATCCTGGCCTGGAACCCCCTGTACCACCAACTGTTCGCGCCCCACCTCGAATTCGGCGTCCCGCAGGATGCCGAACGGCGCCCCAACGTCATCAAGATGAACTTCCTCGACGAGAACGTCCGGGCTCTGTACGCGGACTGGGCCGTCGAATCGGAGTCGAACGTGACGTATCTGCGATTCATCTCGGGAAATCACCGGCACGATCCGCGGCTTGCCGAGCTGATCGGCGAGCTGACCATCCAGGACGAGGAGTTCGCGGCGCTCTGGTGCCGCCAGCGAGTGGCCAACTGCATGGAGGGCACCAAGCTCTTCGACCATCCGGTGGTGGGCGAGCTGGAGTTGATGTATCAGTCCGCCGGCCTCCAGGACGGCAACATCCTGAAGCTCTACCACGCGGAGCCCGACTCCCCGCACGAGGCGGCCCTGCAGCTTCTGACGCTGGACCTGAACTCCGTTCACCGGCGCTGAAGTACCTTCTCCGGCATCCGGGTCGTGCTGCCCAGCCGGTAGACGGTGTCCCGGGCGAGGGTCTGATGCCGGGCCGAGTACAGCCCGATCCGGGCCGGACGGGTGGAGAGGCCGGCGACCGCGTCGCCACCATGCCGGCCGGCTTCCATCCCAGGACGTACCGGTGCTGCTGGAGCCGGCACTGGACCCCGTCCGGATGCTGCACACCGTCGACGAATGTGGTGTCGTAGTCGATCGTGCTGCCGAAAGCGTGGTCAGGCCCGTTCTCGCCTCCCGGAGGCGATCCCCATGCACCAGCGTCGGTCGAGGCCGGAGCTACCGCCGCTGCGGTTGCAGAGACCCCCAGCACCACCAGCTCGGCACCACTGCTCCCACCTGACCACAGACAGCGAGCACGGCACCTGGGACGTCGCCGTCGACGTCCCCACCCCCCGGCCGCCGCCGCACCACCGTGCGCCGCGGAGGATTTCTCACCCAGGACACTGTCGAGCAGCCCCTCTGCCGACTCCGCTCCGCCGCGCCGGCGGCCTTCAGCACCACGGCCAGCCCGCCACAGGCCGGACGTGCGACCACATGGCTACCACCATGGCCCCGGACACACGAAAGGCCGCCCTCTCACAGATGAGAGAACGGCCTTCGACCAGCGTTTCCGCATGGTCGGGACGACAGGATTTGAACCTGCGACCCCTTGACCCCCAGATGGCTGCGCCAGGCCCATAATTGGGACATATGGAGCTATTTGAGGGCGGGGAACGTGTGTCAATGCGCGTGCCGTGCAGCCGCGTGCAGCAGCACTGGTCCCCAACTGGTCCCCAACCAGTCGTCACCCCAAGGTGCCACTCGGGAGGTTCGGACGGATTGGGCGGGTCGCGCACACCCTGGGCTTTCAGCCCACTCCCCGAGCCGAGCCGGACGCCCACTCGTCTCAATTGTGACGCCTCTCATTCCCGCGGGCGACCTGACCCCGTGATGCGACGGGTGGCCCGGGCCGGGCTAGTCATCGTGGTGGAGTCGTCGCGTCACTCGATGGCGGTAGACCACCGCAGGCGCGGGCACCCGGGTCGGGCCCGCGTGCAGTAGTCGCCGAGCCGCTCCCTGCCGGTAATCGCCGACACCGATCAACTGACCACCCCCTAGAAGAGACGCGCTCTAGCAGTTGGGTCTGACAATCAGCAGGGGGAGCCGAAGAGTTTCCGCCGCGTTCAAGCCCATGGTGGAGAGGGGCTCACACGCTGGTCACCGGATGCGCTCGCCCCAACGCGGGCAACGGCCCGGGCGGGGACACCTCGGGGAGGCGGCCGGAGGTTGGCGGAATCCCGAAGGTTGTTGATCGGAGAGGCCACGCCACGCCTGAGGATTGTCGCCTGTCATACGGCACAGAGGGGGGAGACGAGCGTGGACCATGAGGCGCTCACGTCGGCGGTGCGGAGGCTTTTGGACGATCCGCGCGTGGATCCGGAGCTGGAGGTGTCCGGTACCGAGGAGGCAGCACGCGCAGTTCGCCTCCTCGACCAGGGGCTGCGCGAAGGACCGGGGGTCTTCCGCAGAATGGCCGAGGGCGCTCAGCGGGGCGCCGAGACGCTATCGTCAGACCCGCTCCAGGTGCTCTCCGAGTTCGTACAGAACGCCAACGATGCGAGGGCCAGCCAGCTGCGTTTCCTGTGGCGTCCAGACGCGCTGCTGATCGCCCACGACGGCGTCAGCGTGCGCATGGGCGATGTCCTACTCCTCGGTATGCCTTGGCTCAGTGGCAAGACCGCCGATGCTCAGAGCACGGGGCGTTTCGGCATCGGGCTGTCAACGCTCAGGGCACTCGCAACGACCTGGGAAGTCCACTGCCATCCCTTCCACGTGCGGTTCGCCGATCTCGCCCTGGAACCAGTCTCTCCGCCGGAGCTGCCAGAAGAGATCTCCGGACCCCAATGGACGGTCTTCCGTATCCCTCTGGAGTCGGACGCGTTGCCCGCCTCCGATCTCTTCGAATGGTTCGAGAGCTGGAGCGATGCCTCGCTGCTCTTCCTGCGGCACCTCAAACGGATCGAAGTCTCGGACGGCGAGCGCACCACTGTACTGGCCCTGTCCTGGGAGGACGCGGCACGTGACCGGGTCCCGGTCGGCGGCGCGGACACTGACGTGCGGGTGCGACACGCCACTGCGAGTGACGGAGTGGTCTGGCGGGTGTACGAAGCGCAGGTCCCGCCGCGCCCCGGCTGGGAGCGCCACCACAAGGCCGTTGGGACTACGATGCCGGTCGCCGTGGCGCTCCCCTTGCAGCCCCAGGGGCACGGCAGCGTCCACGCCGGCCTGCCTGTCGCGCCGCTGGACGCGGCTGCCCGCGTCCACGCCCAGTTCGACCCGGTCGCCAGCCGCGAGGGATTCGCCGACAGTCGCTTCAACCACCAGCTCGTCACCCTGGTCGCCGACCTATGGGAGGCCGCTGTCCGCGACGTACTCGGACGGGTGGACCCGGCTGCCTGGCACCTCATCCCCCTACCCTCCACAGCCGGGGCCACCTCACCAGACCGGCTGCAGGACACGATGCGGGCGGCGCTCCATTCACGCGCCCGGCAGTCGCTCGCCTCGGAGCTCACCTTGCCGGTCGCGGACGGCGGGCCCGCAGCACCCCTGGCCGAGTTCGCTGCGGAAGAGGCCGCCTTGTCGGGAGTACTCGACGATGCGGACATCACCCGGCTGTCCGGCGCCCCGTACGCCTTTCCCTCTACCTCCCGCGACCGGGCCGGCCGCTGGCGTCGGGTGCTCGCGGACTGGCGCTCGGCGGGGGCGGCGGACCTGCGCCCAGAGGTCCGTGTCACTGATGCGCTCGGCCTCTTCGACGAGGCAGACCGTGATGTCACACCGATCATCCGGCTCGCCGCGGTCGCTCTGGAAGCCGGCCATGCCTACGCGTTGGCGCGCAAGCCGTGCGTGGTCACGGCCGACGGACGTCCGCTGCGCCCATCAGCCGACCAGCACGCGTTCGCGGAGGGAAGTGGAGAGACCACGGGGGTGCTGGACCACCTGGGTGTCGTGCTCGATCTGCACTCTGCTTACTGGGAGGAGGACCAGTGGTCGAAGAGAGTGGTCGACTGGCTGCGGAGGCAGGGATGGCTGGTCCGGCGGGACGACACGGCTGCCGTGCTGAGGCTCGTCGCTCGGCTCGGTGAGTCAGGCGGACTCCTGCCCGATGCCGAAGAGACTGAGGAGATCGCCCGCCTTACGTCTCTGCAGCGGGCACTTGGTGAGGTACCGAAGAAGCTACGGGACCAACTCGGGCCGGCCATCGGGCGGGCCATCCGGCTGAACGGCTTCATGTTCGATGACCATGGCGACGAAAGTCCCGCCAGAGTGCAGCCCCGCGCCGCCTACCTCTCCTCGGCGCTGGAGAGTACCGACGGAGATCGGTTCGCAGTGGCGGCCCGCAAGACACCCGGGCTCGTCTGGGTGCACCGCTCCTATGCGCGATCTTTGCTCTCCGCCGCGCAGAGCAACGGCCTCAGCAGGACGGCCTTCCTCAGACTGCTCGGCGTGGCGGACACGCCCCGGCTCACACAGGTACCACGCAGCCAATACCACCACTCCTACTTCAAGCGGTACTCGGCGGACTCTCGCCTCGGCCTGGCACGTGACTGTATGTGGAGGAGCCCGGATCGCTGGCGCGCGATGAGCGATAGGGGCGCCAACTTCACCCTGGATGACCTGATCAGCGCCGATCTCGTCGCCGTCGTGGCGAATATCGTGGCCGAGCGAAACGTGGAGGAGCGGCGCCGACGCACGGCCGCGCTCTTGCGTACGCTTGCCGGCCCGGTCACCAGTCACGACCAGGCGCGGGTTGCGATGGCATGGGCAGACCGCAAGTGGGTCGTGAAGGGCGACACGTCAGCCATGTGGGTGTGGCGGCTGCGGGACACTGCCTGGCTGGAGGACGCCGACGGGGACCTGCGCACCCCGGCCGAACTCCAGCTCCGCACCCCGGACGCCGAAGCCCTCTACGGGCACGACAACCCCGGCTACCTCCACTTCGCCATCCATCAAGCCCTGGCGACCCGCGCCGACGTCCTCACGGCCCTCGGCGTCTCGGGCGATCCGGACGTTCCCCGACTCATGGAGCGGCTTCGCGAGCTCCGTGAACGCACTCCAGGGAACGTCGAGGTCGGCGACGGCCTGAGGGCCGAAGCGTTGCTCGTGTACCGGGCTCTGGCTAGACGCCTGACGGAACGCTCGGTCGACACCCCGCGCGCGGAGGTCGAGAAGCAGATCCGCTACGGGTTCATGGGGGAAGAACTCGTACTTACCGACCAAGGCTGGATGATGTCGGGCGCGTGCTTCCGGGGTACCGCTGTCTTGCGCGGGTTCCGCCCCTTCGCGCTCACCGGGTCGGATCTTGACCCGCTGTGGAGGGTGCTTGGTATCAGAGAGCCGGGCGCCGAGGACCTTGCCGACGTGCTGAAGGAGATCGCGCAGGCCGGCAGCGCGCCTGATGTCCGGCAGCAGCAGGTGATGCTCAATGCCCTACGTCGCCTGCGGGACCGCGTCGCGTCCGATGACGGACAGGTCCAGCTCGGGCTGCGGAACAAGTTGCGCCCGCTGCCGCTGTGGACCACGGCCGGGTGGACCAAGACCAGGCCGGTCTTCGCTGTGGACCACTCCGGCCTCGAACGCGCCCTCGCGGAACGGCTGCCTCTTTGGAAACCTGGAGGGGACGTCCAGCAGTTCGCCTCGCTGCTCGGCCTGCTACGGGTCACTCCGCTGGACGTCGTCGGCGCGCAAGTCGTCGGCGGACAGGACCTGTCGCCGGACGGCACTCTCACTGAGGACTTCCGCCGAGCCGTCGTCGCCCTCCAGGACCTCCTTGTCCGCGACGAGCCCGAGGTGGCGGAGAATTTCACCGGCTGGACTTGGCTGGCCGGCCTGGAGGTACGGCTCCATCCCGGGCTGCGGATCCGGCTCGAACCAGGCGGCGGGCACGAGCCGATCGAGCTCCCCATCGACGCGCAGATCGACCGCGAACAAGCCACCATCTTCATCCGGTCCGTCGAGGCACTGAGCGCCAAGGGCGGTGCGGGAGCGGCGATCGCTTCCCATTTCGCTACGGAGCGGACACGCGTTGGGCACCGATGGCGAGATGTATGGGAGGAGGGCCTGGTGGAGACCGTCCGCGAGGACGCCCTCAGCTCGACCGAGCAGCAGGACCAAGAAGACCGTCAGCGGCTGGACGAGCAGCTGCGCCGACGGGAGCAGGAGAAACCGCCCTCACGTCCGATGCCGCCCGCCCCCGCATCACGCCCCGCGCCGCTACGACCCGCGAACGGCGTACCGGCGCCGCGCCCCGCTCCCGACGCTCCGCCCGCACCCCTGCCGAGCGCACCGCCGCCACCTCCGAGGCCGGAACAGTTGGCACCCGTGCGCCGCCTCGTGGGTGCGGCCGAGTTCGACAAGCGGCCCCGTAAGGTCACCCGGACCGGTACTCCGTCACTGCATCCGGGTACGTCGTCCCGATCGAGCTCCGCACGACCCGGCGGAAGCAAACGGCGGCCGTCCTCACTCCCCCAGCCCCGGCCCGGCGGCGCCTTGCCACGAGAGCAGTCCGCACCGCTCGGCTACCGGGACTCGGACAAGGAGCGGCTCGTGATCCGAGCCCTACGCCAGATCCTGCGGGAGCAGGGCATCGAACTGGAGGACCAGCGCGGCGTTTCGGGACTTGGGGCGGATGCCTTTGACTCGGCCGGGCGCTACTACGAGATCAAGGCCCACGGCGGCGCCGTCCCGCCAGAACTGACCCTTACTCGTGCCGAATTCGTGCGGGCACTATCCGAAGGGGAAAACTACACCCTGGTCATCGCCTCGCATCTGGAGGAGGGCACCGGCACCCCCACCCTCCGCCTCGTGACCGACCCTGTGAACCGCTTCGAAGTCGAGCCTCCGACGGACGTCAGACTCAAGGGCATCCGGGACACGGATGTGGACTCCACACTGTACGAGTGGCCCACTGAGGAGTGAGCAAACCTCACCCCGCCCGCAGTCAGCTTGCCTGCGGGCGGGGTACACGGATCGAGATGGCAGCTCCCGATGTTGCCGTAGCCCCCAGAGGTTGTACGCAATCGGCCTCCCACCGACATGGGCAGCCGGCCCCAAAACCCTTCGGTGACCACCTTTTGGAATGGCTATGCCGGGCCCTCCAACCTGGCATACGATCCGAATCGAAACACCTGTGACGTGGGGCTGGTTACAGGTCGTATTCGCCGGGGAGACACATCAAATGTCGTTGGAGTCTGTTGACGAGGCCAGTACCGAGGAGCTTCGCCAGATTGAGCGGGAGAAGCGCCGACAGCGACAGCTCGCCCGGGAGAGAGGCGAGATACCTGCTCTTCGGGCTCGTCGCAGAGCCGTCAATCCCGGCGATCTCGGCGTGGCAGGTGCTACACCGGATGCCCCGCCTGCACCGCTGGTGCTGCCCGCGCGCCTCGTCACCATCCTGGATCGTGTTGGCGGAGAGGCCGGGGGCGCGGACATGTTCCACGACGTACTCATGCGAGCCGGCGGCTTGAGCGATCCGATGGAGTACGTCGCCAACGCCGTACGGGAAAGCATCTCCGCCGCATTCCCGCCCCTCAGCGCCCTCGCCCATCTTGCCGATCTCACAACGGCAGGGATGCCTGTCTTCAGCAACGACGAATCGCTGCGGGCCGAAGCAATTCTCACCGGCCGCCTTCCCGCTCCCCCGGTGGATCCCTCCGAGCTGGACTCATGGCAGCTGCTCCTAGAGGCTCACGAGGCGGGTACCCGTGCCGTCCTCTCCAAAGGTGCGTGGCGCCGCGTCGTGCATACGCTCCCACTGGCCGTTGTAGACGACCTCATCGACTCCGGGAGGCTCGATGTACGGGCCGACTTGGCCAGCTGGCCGGACCGAGACGACCGCTCCCGCTATGTAACGGCCCGCGTGTCGCCGGGCGCACTCGGCGCCTCCGACGTCAAGGCCCTCGCATGGACGAGTGAGCTGCGACGGCTCGCCGTGATGGAGGGGGCCGAGGTCCTTCCGGTCGATGGGCGGCACGACGAGTGGAGTCTGCGTGCGGCGCTGCTCACCGGTGACGTCAATGCGCTCGACCAGGTAGGGCCACTCGGCGACACGCATTTCCCACCGGATCTGTCCCGGCTGGTCCGCTCACTTCAGGCCGTACGCCGCGGAGCTGCCGTGGGACCAGAGCTGGGACATGAACCGGGACTGTTCTTCCTACTGGAGGACTGTCTCCCGCATGATCGCCTGGTGTCCGGCTCGTCCAAGTTCCACTACTGGGCCGGCACGCGGCGCCTGTACCGGCTACTCGACGAGGCTCATTGGGCCATGGCAGCTGAACCCGACATTGCACCGGACGTCCTGCGCAGCGTGGTGGAGCAGGCGATCGCTCTACGCAACGAGAAAGAGGGAGCAGGAGCCGGCAAAGCGGACCGGGAAGCACGCGCGGTGTTGGCGTATGTCTACTTCCTGACTGCTCGTCCGGGAGATCGGGACAAACTGGACCGGGCTGTCGGGCTCCTGGAAGAGGTACTCATGCGCGGTACTCGGCGTCGCGGAGGCGTGGACCCTCAGGCTCGCCGACGCATGATCCTACTCAGCGATCTGCTGCAGGCCCTGCGTCAGAAGTCGAGACCTCACGACGTCCTCAACCCGTATCTGGCCCTCTCCGTCGAGCACGGTTCGTCCGAGTGGCGCCACGGCTGGCGAAATCTGCGCGGTCAAGTCCCCGCCGAGCAGTTGGAGTACATCAACAACGCCAAGGACCGAGTCCAGCGACGCGAGATGGCCGGGCGAATGGGCAGGGAGGCTGAGATTCTGTACGAGCTTCCCCTGGACGAACAGTTCCTGCGGATCCCGCGCGTCCACTCACCTGTTCTCCAACCGCGGATACGCCCCTTGGAACGCCGCACGGACCCAAGTACGTCCGAAGAACGGAACTGGACCGCGTCCGAAGCGGCTCGGGACATCGTCAGCCGCAGCAGAATCATGAGGGAAGACCACTGATGGGCAGCAGAAACAAGAGGCAACCCCTCAACGCCATCCCCGAGTTCCAGGGGGTGCGCTCCCGTTCCAGGCCCGGTGTCGCCCGGGACCAGCCGAAGGCGCAGGGTCAACAGCCCCGGTCGTCGGGCCGACAAGCCGGATCCGACGCCAGGACGGACACGGCCACGCAGCAGACCGTCAGGAATCGGGACCTTGACGTTGCGGAGGAACACGACGGACGCACTCCCGTGGTGGGCGACGCGCTCGCCGACCCCGGCGCGCTCTTCGAGAAGTTGACCGTGAAGTTGGCCTCTCAGGTGGACAAGGCAGCCTCCAAGGCCGGACTGAAAGCATCACAGGAGCTGTCCCGCAAGCTCACCGAAGAGCTCGACGACGCCATCCGCGTGGCCATGTCCACCGCCGACAAGGTGGGCACGCTGGTGCGTCAAGCGGTCCAGGCAGCAGTGGACGACACCCTAAGGACCGCTGTACTCGACGCCACTCGCGTCCGCGACCAGCAGCTCGCGCAACTCGCGCTCATCGATCGCACCGCATGGGGCACAGACGACATCGAAGCTGTGCGCCTGCGCGTCGACGCCGAGATGAAGCGGGCGGGACTCACTCGTCTGACGACGCCAACCAACCTGACGCCGTTCGACGTCGTGGACTCGGAGGAGCACAACCACGCGGTCAGCTACGAGGTTCTGTCGCCGGCGTACGTCGAGACGGTGACCGGCCGCGTCGTTCAGCGTGGCGCAGTACGGCGGCTGCCGGCAGATGGCACTGGCGAGTCGAAAGGCAGAGGATGACGTTCGGGATCGACTTCGGCACCAGCAACTCGGTCGTCGCACGCTGGACGGGGCACGGCACTGAGGTGATCCGGGTGGACAGCGGGGGCCTGCCCGCCGAGTGGAACCGCCCTGGCTTCGACGAGCTGTTCCCCTCAGTGGTCTCCATTCGCGACGTGCAGCGAACGCTGTGCTTCGGATGGGCCGCGAAGTGCAGTACGACTACACCACAGGACGCGGTCAAGCGCATGCTCGCTTCCAGGCCGAGGGCCTCCTCCGAAGAAGACGAGAGCGCGCGCCTGTCAGTGCCGGAGGAACACAACGTCTGGCTGGGCGACGAGCCCTATCGGAGTACGACGGTAGCGGCTTCCCTGTTCGACCAGATGCGGGCCGGGGTCCGCCGTAATCTTCGGGAGATGGACGAGGCCGTCGTCACTGTCCCCGCCAATGCGACCGGCGCGGCCCGCTACCGAACCCGGGCCGCGGCCCGCCTGGCCGGCATCAAGGTGAAGGCTCTCATCAACGAGCCCACCGCGGCGGCCATCAGCTACGCCCACGACTACCCCGGCGAGGGATGCTTCCTCGTCTTCGACTGGGGCGGCGGCACCATCGACATCACGGTTCTCGAGCACTACGACGGCATTTTCGACGAGATCGCCTCACGAGGGATCACGGCCCTCGGCGGACTCGAATTCGACGAGGCGCTGGTGAGGCTCGTGCTGCCCAAGCTCGGTACGAGGCCTGAGCACCTCACGCGCGCCGAAGCCCTTCGCTGGCGCCGTCATGTAGAGCTCACCAAGATCGCACTGTCCCAGCCAGGGACCACGGAGGTCCTGTCCGAGCCGCCCGGCGGCGGCCGAGCGGTGGTCATCCACCGCGAGGAGTTCGAGCAGGCCGTCGAACCTCTAGTACGGCGAGCTCTGGTGCCGCTGGAGGAGTGCCTCAACGACGTGGGGCTCTCCCCCGGCGCGCTCGACGCCGTGCTGATGATCGGTGGAACTTCGCAGATCCCGATGGTCCGGCGCGAGGTCGAGGCGGCACTGGTCCGGGATGTCGTCGACGCGCGTCTATGCAACCCCATGACGGCAGTCGCCCGCGGAGCCGCGATCACAGCAGCCGAGATCGACGGTCTGGTCCCGGGGACCACCATCTCGGTGGCCGCCAGCCATGATCTGGGGCTCGCCTTCCAGGCTGGCGGCCGTCGCGGGTTCGCCACGTTGATCCCGCGCTACTCCACCCTGCCCGCACGCGGCAGCCGCAGTGCAATGCCCGCCGTTCGCGGTGCATCAAGAGTCGTCCTTGAAATCGTCGAGGGCGACAGCGCCCGTGCCGCCGATGACGAGCGCACGTTCCCGCTCGCCCGGCTCGAGCTGCCCGTACCCCAGCCCGCGGCCGATCCCTCAGCCAATCTCTTCGACGTCGACTACCGGTACGACCGCGATGGAATCCTCAAGGTCCGAGCCGTTCTGCGGCATGGGGGCCGCGAGATCCTCAACGAGGAACTCGACTGCTTCGGACCCGACGGAACGCCCATCGAGCAGGGCCTCGACCGTGAGTTGGAACGACTGCTCCGACGGATTACCGAGCCGGCTCCCGACAGCAACGCGAGGAAGACCGGTAGTTCCCGGGCGGACGCCGAATCGCAGGTGGAAGAACCCAGGCCGACTGCTGCGGCTCTCGTCGTCGACGGCAGAGGAGTCATGACGGCAGGGCGCACCCCGGCATCACGGCGACCGCCAAGCTATAGGCTGCTCACCTCCGCACTCGCAGCGATCGGGCAGCGCTTCCCGGACCGGCGCATTGTCACGGTCATCGGCACGGATGTGTCCGAGGCGGTCGAGCACCATGAACGGGACCTACTGGACCAGGCCATCGCCCAAGGGAACGTAATCGCCGTTTCCTCGACGTCCTCGCACGCGGTACTTAACGTCGCGGGGCAACTCAACGCACCGGTGGTATCGATGGAGAACCTAACGCGGTTCCGCACCCCCTACCCCTGGCTGGCGGAGAAGGGGCGCTTCATCCAGATCGCCTGGGTGGACAGGCTCTGGTTGTTCCCCTGACCGTCTGGCGGGGCTGGCGGGGCACCGGGTGGCTACCACCAACGAGCTGCAAGCGCGCTCCAGGCCGTTCAGAAGTGACGCGCCGGCCCTTGGCGCGCTGACAAGGGAAACGCGCTGTTCACGGCACCTCCAGTGGGCGTGGTGGTCGCCTGTGGCCGCAGGCTGGAAGGATCCACTCCCCTCCGCTATCGGGAGGCGATCCCCATGCTCACCAGCGTCGGCCGCGGTCGGATCTACCGCCGCTGCGGCTGCAGGGACACCCACCGGCACCAGCTCGGTGCTCGCTGTCCTCACCTGGTCACCGACAGCGAGCACGGAAGCTGGGCCTTCGCCGTCGACATCCCCACCCCAGACCGTCGTCGGACGACGGTCTGGGGTGGTTTCGTCAGCCAGGACTCAGCCGAAGAAGCATTGCGGCGGTTCCTCGAGGGCGAGGCCGGCGGGTACAACGCGGACCCGAACCAGACCGTCGCCGCCTACCTGAACGCGTGGCTGGAGACGAAGGCCCTCGTACTGAAGCCCACCACTATGGCCCGCTACCGCGACTACGTCCGCAACGACCTCGTCCCCGCGTTCGGCACCCTCAAACTCGACCAGCTCGCCCACCGGCACATCTCGGCCTACGTCACCTGCCAGCTCGCCGCCGGCCGAGGCGAGACCACCCTCTACCGCTGCCTGGCCACCCTCTCCAGCGCCCTCGGCGACGCAGTCCGCCAACACCGCCTCCCCCACGACCCGGCCAGTCCCGCCGTCCTACGGCGACCGCCTGCGCGGGAGCGACGCATCTGGACGGCGGAGGAGGCTGCCCGCTTCCTCGCGTACTGCCACCGGGCCGACCCCGAGCTGGCTGACCTGTTCGAGTTCCTCATCGGCACCGGCGTGCGCAAGGGCGAAGCCCTCGGCCTCCACTGGAACGACGTCCACCTGGCGGAAGGCGTCCTCTACGTGCGCTGCACTCTCTCCGCCATCGACAACAATCGCCTCGTCATCACCACACCGAAGACCCGGTCGAGCCGCGGCTGGGTCGCCATCTCACCCCGCGTCGCCACCGCCCTCCGGCACCACGCAGGAACAACGCCCCGCACACACGCTGATCCTGGCGACCCGTTCACCGGTCTCGTCTTCTGCCGACCCGATGGCCGACCGCTCGGACCACACCAGGTTCTCGACCGGCTCCATCAGCTCTCAACCGACGCGGGCGTCCCGCGGATCACTGTCCACGACCTGCGCCACCTGGCAGCCACCATCACCATCACCGCCGGCGTGCCCCTGACCGTCGTCTCCAAGACCCTGCGGCACTCCACCCTGTCGACCACCGCCAACATCTACAGCCACCTCACCCAGCAGGCAGCCCTCGAAGCAGTCGACACCATCGACCACACGCTCACCGGAGCCGAGAAGGCCAATCACCAAACAGACCGTGCCGCGTGGCTGCGACCATCACGCGACCACATCCACCCGCTCAGTGAGCTTGTCCGCCGACTCCGCTCCCCCGCGACGCCGACCTTCAGCGCCACGGCCAACCGGCCACAGACTGGACGTGCGACCACACTGCGACCACCATGGCTCCGGACGCGCGAAAGGCCGTCCTCTCGTTAGCGAGAGAACGGCCTCCGACCTGCGTAAACGCTGGTCGGGACGACAGGATTTGAACCTGCGACCCCTTGACCCCCAGTCAAGTGCGCTACCAAGCTGCGCCACGTCCCGTTGTGCTTCCGACTGGGCTTCCCACTTGGGGTTTCCCGCCCGGCGGCACATGCAGAACATTACCCCACGCCGAGGGGTGTGCATGCACCGGTAATCGGCGGGAGGGAGGATGAGGGGGTGAACGCACGGGATCGGGACGCCGAGGGGCGGGCGCGGAGCGCTCGGCCGCGGGACGGGTTGGGGCGGCCGCTGGCCTACGGGGCGCCCGGGGTGGAGCGGCAGCCCGAGGGGGTGGCGCGGTCCCCGGAGGAGACGGTGCGGGAGGCGCAGCGGCTGCTGGACGCGGGGATGCCCTTCCACGCGCACGAGGTGTTCGAGGACGCCTGGAAGACCGGGCCGCCGGGCGAGGCCCCGCTGTGGAAGGCGCTGGCGCAGCTGGCGGTCGGGCTGACGCACTCCGCGCGCGGGAACACGGTCGGCGGGGCGCGCCTGTTGCGGCGCGGAGCCGACGCGCTGGCCGGGTGGGAGGCGGGGCGGGCCCACGGGATCGACGTGGCCGGGCTGGTCCGGTGGGCCGGGGAGCTGGCCCACCGGGTGGCGGCCGGGGAGCGCGTCGACGCCGCGGCCGAGGCGCCCCGGCTCCGCTGAGCCGGGCTACGCGGCCTTCGGCTGGAGCAGGTCCCAGCGGTTGCCGTAGAGGTCCTCGAAGACGGCGACGGAGCCGTACGGCTCGTGGCGCGGCTCCTCCAGGAAGCGGACGCCCTCGGCGGTCATCCGGGCGTGGTCGCCCGCGAAGTCGTCGGTGTAGAGGAAGAAGCCGACGCGGCCGCCCGTCTGGTCGCCGACGCGGGAGCGCTGGGCGTCGTCCTTGGCGCGGGCCAGCAGGAGGGCCGATTCGCTGGCGCCGCGCGGGCGGACCACGACCCAGCGCGAGCCGTCCGGCCGGGCGGTGTCCTCGACGAGGTCGAAGCCGACGGCCCGGGTGTAGAAGTCGATGGCCTCGTCGTAGTCGTGGACGACGAGGGCGGTGAGGGCGATGTGTGCGGACATGATGCCTATTGTGCGCCGAGGAGTACGACCTCCAGGGTGCGGGGGCCGTGTACGCCCTCCACCCGGTCGAGCTCGATGTCGCTGGTCGCCGAGGGGCCGGAGATCCAGGTCAGCGGGCGGGCGGGGTCCAGCAGCGGCAGGGCCAGCGGGACGGAGTCCACCACCTGGTCCGGTACCCGCACCACGCAGACGTGGTGGTCCGGGACCAGGGTGATGCGCCGCCGGCCCTGCCCGGGGCCGCCGTCGAGGACGATCGTGCCGGTCTCGGCGATCGCGAGGGCGCAGCCGGTCACCACGCTGTCCACCGCGTCCAGTTCGTACGGGGTGGACTCCGCCCGGTCCTGCACCCGCGTCGCGGCCGCCGCCGCGAGCCAGCTCGGCGGCAGCCCGGCCGGTACGAGGACGCTCCCCGCGCCCCGCGCGGCGAGGAGCCGCGCCAGCAGCGGCGCGAGGCCGTCCTCGTCGGTACGGTGCACCTTCGCCCGGTATTCGGCGAGGTTCGCGGCGAGGAGGTCCGCCGTCCCGGCCGGGGTGCGGGCGCCGTGGACCCGGAGGTAGTCCCGGGGGACGGCGGGGGCGGGGGCGGCGGTCTCCGTCGCGCGGCGGATGCGGCCCAGGATCCGGTCCCTGCTGCTCATGCCCGCCCTCCCCGGTCCGGCTCTCCCCGGTCCGGCCGCTCCCGATCCGGCTCTCCCCGATCCTGCTGCGCCCGGTCCGGCCGCTCCCGCTCTCCCCGCTCCCGCGCCCACCAGTCCCGGAACGGCTCCGCCGGGAGCTCCGGCAGCGCGCGGCTGTCCGTCCACGCCCGCCCGGGCCCCGGCAGCCGGCGCGGCCGCAGCCTGCGGGCGCGGGCCAGCAGCCGCTCCCCCGCGCGCAGCGCCCCCGGGTGGTCCAGGAGCCGCCGGGCGGCCCGCATCGCGGCCCGTTCGGCGGCGTGACCCCGGGCCGGGCGGATCCGTACGCGGATGCCCTCGCGGGTCACCGGGCCGCCCTGGACCACCCGTTCACGCAGGTGGACCAGGACCTCGGGGATGTCGATGGCGACCGGGCAGACCTCGTAGCAGGCCCCGCAGAGGGTGGAGGCGTAGGGCAGCGAGGCGTCGATCTCGCTGCCGGTGCCGCGGAGTTGGGGGCTGAGGATGGCGCCGATCGGACCGGGGTAGACCGAGCCGTAGGCGTGGCCGCCGGCGCGCTCGTAGACCGGGCAGACGTTGAGGCAGGCGGAGCAGCGGATGCAGCGCAGCGCCTGGCGGCCGACCTCGTCGGCGAGGGTGTCGGTGCGGCCGTTGTCGAGGAGGACGAGGTGGAAGTCGGAGGGGCCGTCGCCGTCCGCCCCTTTCGAGGGACCCAGCCCGGTCCACATGCTCGTGTACGGGTTCATCCGCTCGGCCGTGGAGGAGCGCGGCAGGGTCTGGAGGAAGATCTCCAGGTCACGGAAGGTCGGCACCACCTTCTCGATGCCGACGACCGAGATCAGGGTGTCGGGCAGGGTCAGGCACATCCGGCCGTTGCCCTCGGACTCGAAGACGACCAGGGTGCCCGTCTCCGCGACCATGAAGTTGGCGCCGGACACGGCGACCTTGGCCCGCAGGAACTTCTCCCGCAGGTGCAGGCGCGCCGCCTCGGCGAGTTCGCGCGGGTCGTCGCCCAGTCCCTCGGGCGCCGGCCGGCCCCAGGCGCCCATCTCCGCCGCGAAGACGTCCCGGATCTCGGCGCGGTTGCGGTGGATGGCCGGGACCAGGATGTGCGAGGGCCGGTCGTGGCCGAGCTGGACGATGAGCTCGGCGAGGTCCGTCTCGTACGCGGCGATCCCGGCGGCCTCCAGGGCCTCGTTGAGGCCGATCTCCTGCGTGGCCATGGACTTGACCTTGACGACCTCGCGCTCTCCGGTGGCGAGCACCAGCCCCGTCACGATCCGGTTGGCCTCCTCGGCGTCGGCCGCCCAGTGGACGACCCCGCCGGCCGCGGTGACGGCCTCCTCCAACTCCAGCAGGTACCGGTCGAGATGGCGGAGCGTGTGGTCCTTGACGGCCTTCCCGGCGGCGCGCAGCCGGTCCCAGTCGGCGAGTTCGGCGACGGCGCGGGCGCGTTTGTCGCGGATGGTGTGCGTGGCGCGGCGGAGGTTGGCGCGCAGCACCTCGTTCCCCACGGCTTCCTTGGCCGCGGCGGGGAAGGCCGGCATCCCGATGAACGTGCCCGTCATGCCGGGGGTTCCTCCTCGGTCGCGGCCAGGATCTCGGCCAGGTGCAGGGTGCGCAGCGGGGCTCCGCGCCGGCGCAGGATGCCGTCGAGGTGGGCGAGGCAGGAGTTGTCGGCGCCGCACAGGAAGTCCGCGCCGGTGGCTGCCGCGCTGCCCGCCTTGTCGCCGCCCATGGCGGCCGAGAGGTCCGGGTTCTTGACGGAGAAGGTGCCGCCGAACCCGCAGCACTCCTCGGCGCCGGGCAGCTCCACCAGCTCCAGCCCCTTGACCGCGGCGAGCAGCCGGCGCGGGCGGTCCCCGAGCCCGAGGCCCCGCAGGCCGTGGCAGGAGGGGTGGTAGGTGACGGTGTGCGGGAAGTAAGCGCCCACATCGGTCACGCCGAGCACGTCGACCAGGAACTCGGTCAGCTCGTAGACCCTCGGGCCCAGCGAGGCCGCGGCCTCGGCGAGTTCCCCGCCCCGCCCCTCGGCGGCCGCCTTCCGCCCGATCCGGGGGTAGTGCTCGCGGATCATCGCCGCGCAGGACCCGGAGGGGGTGACCACGTAGGCGTACCCCTCGAAGGCCGCGGCGGTACGTCGTACCAGCGGTTCGGTCTCGTACCGGTACCCGGTGTTGTACTGCGGCTGACCGCAGCAGCTCTGGGCCGCGGGGAAGTCGACCTCGACCCCGAGCCGCTCCAGCAGACGTACGACGGCGATGCCGGTCCGCGGGTACAACGCGTCATTGACGCAGGTGACGAACAGGGCGACACGCATGACGGGCAGAATAGCGGGGTGAAGAAGTTCTCAGTGATCGGCATCGGCGCGGGCGACCCGGACCACCTGACCCTCCAGGCGGTCAAGGCGATCGGAGCCACGGACGCATTCCTCATCCTGGAGAAGGGCGAGGAGAAGGCGGATCTGACCGGGCTGCGGCGCGCGATGCTCGACGCGCACGCCCGCCCCGGCCACCGGCTGGTGGAGGGCCGCGACCCGGACCGCGACCGGACCCCGGCCGAGTACGCCCCGACTGTGGACGGCTGGCGCAGCGCGCGGGCCGAGATCTTCGAGCGCTTCGTCGCCGAGGATCTGGCGGAGGGCGAGACGGGCGCGTTCCTGGTGTGGGGCGACCCCTCTCTGTACGACTCCACCCTCGCCATCCTGGACGAGGTGCTGGAGCGGGGCCGGGTGTCCTTCGAGCACGAGGTCGTGCCCGGCATCAGCAGCATCTCCTCCCTGCTGGCCCGGCACCGGACCAATCTGAACCGGGTCGGCCGCCCGGTCCAGATCACCACGGGCCGGCGCCTCGCGGAGGGCTGGCCGCAAGACGTGGACGACGTGGTGGTGATGCTGGACGCGCGGCACGCCTTCACCGCGCACCTGGACAAGGACCTCTACATCTACTGGGGTGCCTACGTGGGCACCCCGGACGAGATCCTGGTGCAGGGCCGGCTCGCGGAGGTCTCGGACCGGATCGAGGAGCTGCGGACCGAGGCCCGCGCCCGCAAGGGCTGGATCATGGACACGTACCTGCTCCGGCGCGGCTGACGGCTCATCCCAGGAAGGCCGGGAGCGCGGCGGCCAGGCGTTCGTACTCCTCGGGCCGGTTGTAGATCTGGCCGCAGACCCGGATGCCGCCGCCGCCCGGCCAGGGCCAGATCAGGACCCGGACGCGCAGCCGCGCCGCCAGCTCCTCCCGCAGCGCGCGGGCGCCCTCCGGGGTCTCGGCGATCCCCGGCGGCAGCCGCAGCGCGCGCATCGCGAGGCCGTCGGTGTACGGGAGCGGGGCGAGGCCGGGGATCCGGGCGAGCAGGGCCGCTCCGTGGGCGGCGAGGGCGGTGTTGTGGGCCCGCACCCGGGCGGCGTCGAGGCGGTCGAGCAGGTCCAGCCCCTCGGGGGCGGCGAGCCAGCCGGTGTAGTCGGCGGTGGCCCGGTACTCGACGGAGCGCGGGAATCCGTGCCCGTCCTCCCAGGAGGGCACCAGGGGCCGGATCCGGGCGCGGTGCGCGGGGGCGACGGCGAGCACCGCGGTGCCGGGCGGCGCGTAGCCCCATTTGTGGAGGTTCCCGAACCAGAAGTCGGCGCCGCCCGCGAGCGGGTCCGCGACCATGCCGGGGGCGTGGGCGCCGTCGACGACGGTGGTGACGCCGCGGGCCGCGAGCTCGGCGAGCAGCCGGGGCGTGGCGATGACGCGGGCGGTGGGCGAGCTGATGTGGTCGAGGACCGCGACCTTGGTGCGCGGGGTGACGCCGGCCAGTACCGCCTCGCGCACCGCGTCCTCGTCGGGCAGGCCCGGATCCAGCGGCACGGTGGTGACGGGGGCCCGGCGGGCGGCGGCCGCGACGACGGTGCCGTAGCCGTGGTCGGTGACCAGGATCTCGTCCCCCTCTGCCAGCGGGACGGCGTCGAGGGCCAGGTTGGCGCCCTCGGTGGCGTTGGCGATGAAGGCGATGCCGTCCGGGTCGGCGCCGAGGTGCGCGGCGACGCGGGCGCGGGCGGCCGCGATCCGGTCCGCGACGCCGACGAAGAAGGTGTCGGGGTCCTCGTGGGCCTCGGCCCGCAGCGCCGCCTGGGCCTCCTGGACGGGGACGGGGACCGCGCCGAAGGAGCCGTGGTTCAGGTGGGCGATGCCGGGGTCGAGGCGGAACAGGTCCGGCCCGCCGGGGAACGGGGTGGGGCTCACGGGCACGGGGGCTCCTTCCGCGTGCGCGGGCCTTCGGGGCGGCCCGCCGCGGAGCCTCTCTCCCCGCCGCGCCCCTTCCCGAAACCGAACCCGAGACCGAATCCGGGACCGAATCCGGGAGCGAACCCGGGACCGAATCCGTACCAGCCCCGCACGCGCGGGCGCGGCCGGCTACTCGCGGCCGCTGGTCGCCGCGTAGTACTGGAGGTCCTGGACGGACACCGTGTGGTCCACCGGGTACGGCAGCTCCACGTCCGCCCGGGCCTTCCCGTCCCGTACCAGTACGGCCGAGGCGCTGCCCGCCCGCAGCGGCAGCAGTTCGCTGTGGATCCCGGCCGCGGCCTCGTGGGAGCCCGTGGCGGTGCCGACCGCGGTACGGACGGTCCCCGGCTCCGTGAGGAAGCTGAGCACCTCCACCGTGTCGCGGGGCGCGGCGCTGCCCTTGCGCGGGGCCATCACCAGCGACTGGGTGCCCGTCGGGGCGGCGGACGCGAACTGGGTGCGGGCGGTGAGGTAGAGGGTGTCGCGGACGACCTTCGGCCAGGCGCCGGTCTTGAACCGGGTCAGGTAGTAGGAGGTGAGGTCCAGGTACGCGTACCCGTTGTGCAGGGAGGGCGCGAACTGGCTGCCCTCGGAGTAGTCGTTCCAGGTGGTCAGCTGTACCCAGTCGGCCCCGTCGTCGATGGCGTGCTGCCAGGTGGAGCGCAGGGTGGCGGTGTTGCCGGCCTCGTCGTAGATGCCCTGGTTGGGGCGGGCGTCCTGGACCGATACGGGCTGCATCCAGAGCTTGCCCATGCCGTGCGCCCGCTCGGCGTCGCGCGTGGAGCTCTCCTGGCCCACGTAACTGCGGCTGCCCCATTCGGAGAAGCCGTGGCTGATGGGGGCGAACTCCCCGCTGTGCGCTCCGAAGTCGAGGAAGAGGGGGACGAAGGCGGTGCCGATGCCGTGCTTCGACCTGAGGGCGGCGATGACCTGCGTCCACCACTGCGCGCTCTTCGCCTCCGCCTTGAACGGGGAGACGACGAGCCGTCCGTCGCCGAGGCGGTGCGCCGCGGGGGCCTTGCCGAGGGCGGCGAGGGCGTCGGCGAGGACGCCGGGGTCGTCGGTCTTCAGCGAGGTCATGTCCGGCATCAGCATGATCTTGAAGGCGGGGTCCACCGAACGGGCCGCCTCCATCAGGAGGTTGGACCGCTCCCAGTTCTTGCCGGAGAGGGAGAGCATGTCGAGGGTGAACCCGTCGATGCCGGCGGCCCGGGCGGTGCGGACCTCCTGCTGGAGGTTGGCGTACTCCCAGTCGCCGCCCTTGGGCGGGACGGGCAGCGGGCGGTCGCGCAGCAGCCCGCCGTAGCGCTCGTGCTTGCCGCTCTCGCCGGCGGGTTCGAGGTAGTTGCGGGTGTAGTAGTCCCCGTCGGCGGGGGCGTTGTCGAGGGAGAGCGGGTACGGGGTGAAGTAGTGGGCGAACACCAGCTTCCTGCCCGCCGCACCGGAGCGCAGCGCCGCCGGCTGGGGCATGTCGAAGGGCAGGGCTCCGGCGGGGCGCGGGGCGCCGGAGCCGGCCGGGGCGCCGGTGGCGCGCTTGTCGGGGGTCTTGGGGGCCGGCTCGGGCGCCGCCGTCCCGGAAGGGGCGCCGGTGGTGGGGCCCGCGCCGGGCTCCGTGGGCCCGGGCGTTCCGGGGGCGGGCGCGGAGGCGTTCTGGCCCGCGCCGTCCGCGAAGGGGTCCCAGGCGGCGCCGGTGGCGGCGAAGGCGCCGGCCAGCAGGAAGCCGGATATCAGGAGGGCGAGCAGGGGACCCCGCCCCCGGAAGCCCGGGCGGCGCCAGTGCGACGGGGGGCGCGCCTGCCGTTCGGTCCGCCGCTCTGCTGCCATGGTGAGCCCTCTCCCGTACGTCCGCCCCGTGTTGGGGTCGCACAGCAGTAGAGCCGATTACCGGCCGCCCGACAACCGTCCCCGGCGCGGCCCGCGTACGCCTGGACGCGGCGGCGGCGTTCAGGCGTGCAGGGCGCTCCCGTCTTCCGGGTGCCCTTCCGGTTCGAGCTGGAGGGTGGAGTGGGCGACGTCGAAGTGCCCGCCCACGCAGGCCTGCAACCGGGCCAGCAGCAGCCCGTGGTCCTCCCCGCGCAGGGTCTGCTCGGCGACGACGATGTGCGCGGTGAGCACCGGCATGCCGGAGGTGACGGTCCAGGCGTGCAGATCGTGCACGTCGAGCACGCCGGGCTCTTCGAGGAGGTGGCGGCGCACGTCGGCGAGGTCCATGTCCTGCGGGGTGGCCTCCAGCAGGACGTGGGCCGCGTCGCGCAGCAGTCCGTAGGCGCGCGGGATGATCAGCAGGCCGATGACGATCGAGGCGATCGGGTCGGCTGCCTCCCAGCCGGTGAGGAGGATGACGAGGGCGCCGATGATGACGGCGACGGAGCCGAGGGCGTCGCCGAGCACCTCCAGGTAGGCGCCGCGCAGGTTGAGGCTGTGGTCCTTGGCGTCGCGCAGCAGCCACAGGCCGGCCCCGTTGGCGGCGAGGCCGAGGACGGCGATGCCGAGCATCAGCCCGCCCTTGACCTCGACGGGTTCGCTGAACCGGCCGATCGCCGTGTAGAGGACCCAGCCGAAGATGGCGAGGAGGAGCAGGGCGTTCAGGACGGCGGAGAAGATCTCGACCCGGTAGAAGCCGAAGGTGCGGCGCGGGGTGGGAGCGCGCTGGGCGAGGGTGATCGCGCCGAGGGCGAGGGAGACCCCGATGGCGTCGGTGAGGCTGTGGGCGGCGTCCGCGAGCAGCGCGAGGCTGCCGGACAGCACCGAGCCGAGCACCTGGAGGAGCGTGATCGAGGCGCTGATGCAGATGGTCCACAGCAGCCGTTTGCGGTACGTCCCGCTGAGGGTTCCGGCGGCCGCCGGGGGTGCACCGTGGTCATGGCCCATGATCACCATCCGACCACAGGTACCGGCCCGTGGCCCGGCGGCACGGCGTTTTCCCCGGAGTCCGCCATTCCCCTGGCCTTACGGGGGAACTGACGCATAATCATCGACACGCGGCCCGAATCAACCCTCCGCCGCGGAACTGGTCACGCATGCAATGGGGGGCATCGTGCCGATGAGGGAACCCGGCGGCGCCGGAACACTGCCGACCACGTCCGACGAGCTGTCCCGGCTGCTCACCGCCGTACGGCGGGGCCGGGTCCTGACCGTGACCGGGGGCTTCCGCGCACCCCGGAGCCTGCTGGTCCGGGAGGTCGCGCACCGGATCTCGTCCAACTTCTGCGACGGTACGGCGCTCCTCGCCCTGGAGCGGGACACCGGCGTACGGGAACTCGTGGCCGCGCTGGGTTCCCTGCCCGGGATGCCCTTCCTGCCGTACGGGACGGCGAACGCCGCGTCGTGGCTCGCGGAGCGGGACATGCTGCTCGTCCTCGACGACAGCGGATGGCTGGACGCGGAGGCGCTCGCCTGGCTGCGCTCGCTGCTCACGATCGCGCCCGGGCTGCGGATCCTGGCGGCCGGCCGGCACCCGCTGGCCGTCGGCCAGGGCCGGGTCCACCGGCTCTGACCCCGGGCGGGAGTACGCCGCCGCCCCCGCCGGTGCATACCGGCGGGGGCGGCGGCGTACCGCAGGATCCGTGGGATCCCTGGGATCAGGCCAGGCTCGCGATCGCCTGGTTGAACGTGGCGGACGGGCGCATGATCGCCGCGGCCTTGGCCGCGTCGGGCTGGTAGTAGCCGCCGATCTCGGCCGGGGAGCCCTGGACCGCGATCAGCTCGGCGACGATCTTGTCCTCGGACTCGGCCAGCGTCTTGGCGAGCGGGTCGAAGGCGGCCGCCAGCTTCGGGGCGTCGGTCTGGCGGGCCAGCTCCTGCGCCCAGTACAGGGCGAGGTAGAAGTGGCTGCCGCGGTTGTCGATGCCGCCCAGCTTGCGGCTCGGCGACTTGTCCTCGTTGAGGAAGGTGCCGGTCGCGCGGTCCAGGGTGTCGGCCAGCACCTGGGCGCGGGCGTTGCCGGTGGTGGTCGCGAGGTGCTCGAAGGAGACGGCCAGCGCGAGGAACTCACCGAGGGAGTCCCAGCGCAGGTAGTTCTCCTTGACGAGCTGCTGGACGTGCTTCGGGGCGGAGCCGCCGGCGCCCGTCTCGAAGAGGCCGCCGCCGTTCATCAGCGGGACGACCGACAGCATCTTGGCGCTGGTGCCCAGCTCCAGGATGGGGAAGAGGTCGGTCAGGTAGTCGCGCAGCACGTTGCCGGTCACCGAGATGGTGTCCTCGCCGCGGCGGATCCGCTCCAGCGAGTAGGCGGTGGCCTTGACCGGCGAGAGGATCTCGATGGTCAGACCCTCGGTGTCGTGGTCGGCGAGGTACGTCTTGACCTTGGCGATCAGCTGCGCGTCGTGCGCGCGGCCCTCGTCGAGCCAGAAGACGGCCGGGACGCCGGTGGCGCGGGCGCGGGTGACGGCGAGCTTGACCCAGTCCTGGATCGGCGCGTCCTTGGTCTGGCAGGCGCGGAAGATGTCGCCGGCGGCGACCTCCTGCTCCAGGACCGTGTTGCCCTCGGCGTCGACGAGGCGGACGGTGCCCGCGGCGGCGATCTCGAAGGTCTTGTCGTGGCTGCCGTACTCCTCGGCCTTCTGGGCCATCAGGCCGACGTTCGGAACCGAGCCCATGGTGGCCGGGTCGAACGCGCCGTGCGCGCGGCAGTCGTCGATGACGGCCTGGTAGACGCCCGCGTAGCTGCTGTCCGGGAGGACCGCGAGGGTGTCGGCCTCGTTGCCGTCCGGGCCCCACATGTGGCCGGAGGTGCGGATCATGGCCGGCATCGAGGCGTCGACGATGACGTCGGACGGGACGTGCAGGTTGGTGATGCCCTTGTCGGAGTCCACCATCGCGAGGGCCGGGCCCTCGGCGATCTCGGCGTCGAAGGAGGCCTTGATCGCGTCGGCGTCGGGCAGCGCGCCCAGGCCGTTCAGGATGGTGCCGAGGCCGTCGTTCGGGGACAGGCCGGCGGCGGCCAGGGTCTCGCCGTAGCGGGCGAAGGTCTTCGGGAAGAAGGCGCGGACCACGTGGCCGAAGACGATCGGGTCGGAGACCTTCATCATCGTGGCCTTGAGGTGCACGGAGAACAGGACGTCCTCGGCCTTGGCGCGCTCGATCTGGGCGTTCAGGAAGGTGCGCAGCGCGTCGACGTGCAGGACGGACGCGTCCACGACCTCACCGGCGAGGACCGGTACGGAGTCGCGCAGCACCGTGGTGGCGCCGTCGGCGGCGACGTGCTCGATGCGGAGCGTGCCGGCCTCGGAGATCACGGCGGACTTCTCGGTCGAGCGGAAGTCGTTCTCGCCCATGGTGGCGACGTTCGTCTTCGACTCGGGGGTCCAGGCGCCCATGCGGTGCGGGTGCGCCTTGGCGTAGTTCTTCACCGAGGCCGGGGCGCGGCGGTCGGAGTTGCCCTCGCGCAGGACCGGGTTGACGGCGCTGCCCTTGACCTTGTCGTAGCGGGCGCGGGTCTCGCGCTCCTCGTCGGTCTTCGGGTCGTCCGGGTAGTTCGGGAGGGCGTAGCCCTGGCCCTGGAGCTCGGCGATCGCGGCCTTCAGCTGCGGGATCGAAGCCGAGATGTTCGGAAGCTTGATGATGTTGGCTTCCGGCGTCTTCGCCAGCTCACCGAGCTCGGCGAGGGCGTCCGCGATGCGCTGGCCCTCTTCCAGGTGCTCCGGGAAGCTGGCGATGATCCGACCGGCCAGGGAGATGTCACGGGTCTCGACATTCACACCGGCCGTCGACGCGTACGCCTGGATCACAGGCAGGAACGAATACGTCGCGAGGGCCGGGGCCTCGTCAGTGTGCGTGTAGATGATGGTCGAGTCAGTCACCGGATGCTCCGCTCCACAGTCTGCGTCTCTCGTCTGCAACATTGCTCGACATCAAGATATCTCGTGATCGGGCCGGTCTGGACAGCCCCCTGCCCGAGTCTCGGGGAGACGCGCGTCACCCGGTGCCCCGCGCGGCCCCCCGGAACGGGGCGAGCGCCGCCACCGGCTGTTTCCAGCCAGTGGCGGCGCTCAGGTACTCGGGCGCTCGCGCACCCGGGCGTACGGACCCGATCAGGCGTGGACGGCCTTCGGGCTCGGGCCGTACTCGTTCGGCTGGGCGTGACCCTCGCTCGCCATGAGGACCAGGAGCCAGATGCCACCGATCAGCGGGATGAGGGAGATCAGCAGCCACCAGCCGGACTTGCCGGTGTCGTGCAGGCGACGGACGCCGACGGCCAGACCCGGGAGGAAGACGGCCAGCGCGTAGATCGCGTACAGGAGCGGGTACGTGCCGATCACGCTGTCGATGATGGCGACGATGATCAGCGCGATCAGGTTGAACAGCGTGAACATCCAGTACTCCTGCCGGCGGGCGCGGCCGGAGAAGACGGTGTACTTCTTCAGAACGTCGGTGTAGTAGTGCATGAGTCCCCCCAGAGGACGGTTCGTGGGCCCGTCCTGCTGGAGCAAGCCGGGGCAGAACTTATGCCCCGCTTACGCGGCGGTCAAGCCAGTTCGCAAGCCGCCAGAAGAGCCACTTTCCTTGAGATCATCAACCAAACCCATGGGTACCGGGCGCCACTTGGAACCCACTGATCGCGCCATGTCACACGGGGTGAGGACACAAGGGTGACAACGGGCATTTCCCCCGGCCCAAGTGACGCACAGGCCCCTCGAATAAGGCTCGAACACCCTCTTGCCAACACCGCCGCGGGCCTCTCCGCGCCCACATCGTTACGGCTCCGCGACCTACCCCGGCCGATTCAGCCGATGTGGAAGGAGTCCCCGTAAACCTTCCAGTCGAGCGGGGCATTGAGGTTCAGGTTGCCCTTCTTCAGGAAGACCCGCTGGGCGGTGTCGACCCGGCTGGTGTCGCTGTGCGCCTCCTCCTGCTTCATCGCCCAGACGCGGGCGTCGAGGAAGGCGTTCAGCCAGGTGGTCTCGTTCCCGCCCTGGGCCGGGGGCTTGGCCTTGGACAGCGCCCGCTTGCGGATGTTGCGGAAGCTGGTGGAGTCGGTGCCGTCGCCGTGCATGACGATCGCGTCGTAGTACATGAACTGGCCGAGCGTGCCGACCCCGTCGGACTTGCCCTGCTTGACCGAGGGGTTGAAGTAGACGCGGTCGCGCTCGTGGTCCTGGGCCTTCTTGAACTCGCCGTCCTGCGCGGCCTTCGCCCAGTCCTTGGTGAAGCTGGGGTCGAGACCGGCGTGTGAGTCGCTGCCGTTCACCTTGCGCAGCGCCGGAAGGTACTTGGCGAGCACGTTGCCCGGCTTGACCTGGGTGTAGTACTCGACGAGGTCGAGCATGTCGCCGGTGCCGGAACAGAAGCCGATGATGCCGGCGGTGTAGCCGCGCTCGTCGCCTATGTCCTCGATGTACTTGTACTGCGCCTTCCAGTCCAGCGAGGAGTTCTCGGCGCTGGAGACGATCTGCATGGCGATCTCCTTCTTCGCCGGGTCGTCGAGGCCGGTGGCGGCGGCCGCCTCCGGGGCCGCCGGGGCCGCGTGTGCGGCGGCGGGGACCGTCGCGGGGATCGTCGCGGGGGCGGCCCCCGCGTGAGCGGCGACCGGGGCGGCGAGGAGCGCCGTCCCGAGGAGCGCTCCGAACGCCATCGTCTTGCGCTGGGGAGTGAACACAAGGCCTCCGTAGGGGGGTTGAGGCTTTCCGATTCCGTTAGGAAACTTTCCTACCAGACATGGGGAGCGGGGAACACCCCTCCGGCCGGGGCGGCGGCTTGGGATCATCGACCAGGCCGGGAGTGCGCGACCGGGCGCTTTTCCGTGTCCGGAACCAGTCGCCCCGGCGGTGAGCCGGTTGCTTGACTGGCGACACGCCCCGAAGGCGGTCCGGCACGGCGTTTGCGGCTCTCTCGCCCTGCCGACGGCCCCCGGAGCCGAGGGAGGTGTCCCCGCGCGCCGACAGCGGTGTACGGCGCGCGGGGCCCTGGCATATGCGGTGCCAGATCCGGCATCCTTGCGCATATGCGGCCGCTGGCGGCCGTCTGAGCCCGCAAGCAAGGGTGGAGGCCCGATGGCCGTAGTCGTGATCGGTGAGCCCGCGGCGCAGCCGGGCGCCGCGCTCCCCCCGGCGGTGACCGCCGCCTTCGAGGCCGTCGGGCTGCGGACGCACCTGTGCCGCCCCGGCGACGGCGATCCCCTTCCGGCCACGCTCACCGGCGCCGACGCGCTCGTCCTCGCCTGCGCCGGGCCCGAGGCGTTGCCTCTGCTGCGCGCGGCCCTGGCCGCCGAGGTCCCGGTGCTGGCGCTGGGCGGCGGGGCGCCGTTGCTGGACCGGGCCGCGGCGCAGCCCCCGCCCCTGCCCCCGGCGGCAGGCGCCGATCCGCTGCGCGGGGCCGGGGAGGGCGCGTACGGCCACGGCTTCCGGCGGCTCGGCGGGAGCGCCTGGGCACTGCCGGGCCCGCTCGGGGACCCGGCCGGCGCCGCCCCGCTCCACCGGTTCGCCGCGCTCGCGGCCGCCCGGGCCGAACACACCGCCACCCGCGCCTTCTTCACCCCGCGCGCCGACGCCTGGGAGGAGCGGTTCGCCTACCAGGCCCCGGCCTACGAGGCCGCCGTGGCCCGGATGCGGCTGCGGCCCGGGCAGACGGTCCTGGACCTCGGCTGCGGCAGCGGCCGCGCCCTGCCCGCGCTGCGCGCGGGGGTCGGAGCCGGCGGCACGGTGCTCGGCGTGGACCTGACCCCAGCGATGCTCACGGCCGCCGCCCGCGCGGGCCGGCGGGGCCCGGCCGGTCTGCTCGTGGCGGACTGCGGCCGGCTCCCGCTGCCGGCCGGCGCGGTGCACGGGATCTTCGCCGCCGGGCTGCTCGACCACCTGCCGCAGCCTCGTACCGCGTTGACCGAGTGGGCCCGGGTCTGCGCCCCCGGCGCGGAACTGCTGCTGTTCCACCCCTCGGGCCGTGCCGAGCGCGCCGCCCGGCACGGCCGCCCCGTCAGCCCCGACGACCCGCTCGCCGAGCCGAACCTGCGCCCGGCGCTGGACGCGACGGGCTGGCGGCTGGCCGAGTACGAGGACGCGGTCACCCACTTCGTGGCCCGCGCCCGCCGGAGGGTCAGAGCCAGCCGTTGCGGCGGAAGCCCCGGTGGATGACGTAGCAGATGACGGCCATGACGACGAGGACGGCCGGGTACCCGTAGGTCCAGTGGAGCTCCGGCATGTGGTCGAAGTTCATGCCGTAGACGCCGCAGACCATCGTCGGCACGGCGACGATCGCGGCCCATGCCGTGATCTTGCGCATGTCCTCGTTCTGGGCGACGGTCACCTGCGCGAGGTGCGCCTGAAGGATCGAGTCGAGCAGCGCGTCGTACGCGCCGATCTGCTCCGTGGCACGGGTCAGGTGGTCCGCGACGTCGCGGAAGTACGTACGGATCTCCGGCGGGATGACCGGTATCGGCTGCGTGGCCAGCTGCTGGAGCGGCCGGGCCAGCGGGGCCACCGCCCGGCGCAGTTCCAGGAGTTCGCGCTTGAGCTGGTAGATCCGGCCGGCGTCACCGCGGCCGCCGTACTCGCTGAACACGGCGGTCTCGACGGCGTCTATGTCGTTCTGCACGGCGTCCGTGACGGCCATGTAGTCGTCCACGACGTGGTCGGCCATCGCGTGCAGCACGGCGGCCGGTCCCTTGGTGAGCTGCTCCGGCGAGGCTTCGAGTTCCTCACGGACCGGGCCGAGGGTGCCGCGGCCGCCGTGCCGGATCGTGATGACGAAGTCCTCGCCGATGAAGGCCATCAGCTCGCCGGTCTCCACCACCTCGCTGGTCGCCGTCAGCTCCTCGTGCTCGACGTAGCGGACGGTCTTGAAGACGGAGAACAGGGTGTCGTCGTAGCGCTCCACCTTCGGCCGCTGGTGCGCGTTGACCGCGTCCTCGACGGCGAGCGGGTGCAGCCCGAACAGCGCGGCGAGCCCGGCGATCTCCTCCTGCGAGGGCTCGTGCAGGCCGATCCAGACGAACCCCTCGCCCGTCTTGCGGACCCTGCGCAGCGCTTCCTCGACCTCGGCGCAGCCCTCCTGCCGTACGCCCTCGTGGTAGACCACGCAGTTGACCACCGCACTGCCGAGCGGGGAACGGGCCGGGTGGCTGAGGTCGACGGCCCGCCGGTAGCCGCGGCTCACGGCCCGGCGGAGATTGCTGAACATGGACAACGCGGTATTCCCTTCGGCGGATCACCGGCCAGTCTGCCACCGCCGCCGATCCGCCCCCGCCAGGCGGGCCGGTCCGCTACGCGGGCCTCGCGAGCGGCGCCGCACCGAAGGACACGTCGAAGCGGTCGCACCAGATGGCGACGCTGGTGTACTCGGACACGTCCAGCCCGGCCGGGATCTCGTAGTTCTGGTCGCCCTTGTTGCCCTTGAGCTTGCCCAGGCTGACGTGCTTGCCGTCGTCGAAGACGCGCCAGCCGGCCACGCCCTCCTTGACCGGGGCGTCGGTCAGCCACACCCGCAGGTCGGGGCCGTTGCTGGTGTCGAGGCCCTCCAGGCGCAGGGTGTACGAGCCGTCGCCGAGGCGGATCACCTTCGCGGTGCCGGAGGTGGCGTGCTCATGGCTGATCAGCGATCCCTCGGCCACGGTACGGGGCGCCTCGCCCGCCGGCCCGGCGGCCGCGGGCGCCGAGGCGCCCGGCAGGGCCTCCGTCACGGTCGCGTCCTGCCACAGCTTCCACGGCTGGAACCAGTACGTCCCGACTCCCAGCACGATCACGGCCGTACCCAGCAGCGCCCACCGCCACTTGCCCCGCACCCACACCACGACGACCATCCCCATTTCACACGTGCTCGCACCGGCCGCGCCGGCGTCACCCCATCCAACCCCCTGCGGCCGCCCTCCCCCACCCCCGAACCGATGACGAAACCCTTACGTCGCTCCGGGGGGCGCCGCGCGTCAGGGGCGGTCGACGAACACGCTGGTCGACTTCACCCGCGCCGTGGCCCGCGCGCCCACGGCCAGACCGAGTTCCTCGACCGCCTCCCGCGTCAGCAGCGACACGATGCGGTGCGGCCCCGCCTGGATCTCCACCTGGGCGTCGACCGTGCCGAGCTTCACGGCGGTGACGATCCCGGGGAAGGCGTTGCGCGCCGAGGTGTACGGGGCTTCGTCCTCGCCCTCCGCGCCCTCCTGCGCGGCCTGGACGCAGAACGCCGCGAGGTCGGGCCCGTCGACCATCCGCCGGGTGCCTTCCCGTCGGGTCGGGAACCGCTCCGCGTCGGCCCAGCGCCGGGCCGTGTCAACGCTGACGCCGAGCAGCCGCGCCGCCTGGCCGATCGTGTAGGACTCCATGGCGGAAAGCCTAGCTCCGCACCGGTCCGCGGCAGGCGGCCTACACGTTGAGCGCGGCCACCTGGAGCGCCTCGACGGCCGCCCGGATCGAGGGCCGGCGGTCCGCGTCCGCGCGCCAGACGACGTACACGTGGCGGCGCACCGCGTCGCACACCGGCAGCAGCCGGACCCCCGCCGGGACCGGGCCGCGCCCGAGCCGGGGCGTCACGCACACCCCGAGCCCGGCCTCGACGAAGGCCAGCTGGGTGTGGTGCTCCTCGGCGATGTGCGCGATGCGCGGCTCGATGCCGGTGCCGCGCAGGGTGGAGACGAGCCACTCGTGGCAGAACTGGCCCTCGTTCCAGGAGATCCAGTCGTCCTCGGCGAATTCGGCGAGGCTGATCCGGTCGCGGTCGGCCAGCCGGTGGCCGGCCGGCACCGCGATGTCGCAGGAGTCTTCGAGCAGGTGCGCCCGCGTCAGCTCCGCCGGCACCGGCATCCGCTTGTTGTGCCAGTCGATGGCGAGGGCCAGGTCGAGGTCCCCGCGGACGACGGCCGCCATGCTCTCCCCCGGCTCCTGCTCCCTTGCGAGGGACCGCAGTTCGGGGTGCGCGGCGCGCAGCGCGGTCAGCGCCCCCGGCAGCAGCCCGCGCATGGCGGTCGGGAAGGCCGCGATCCTCAACTCACCTACGGCACAACCCCGTTGGGCCTCCACATCGGCCTGGGCCAGCTCCACCTGGGAGAGGATCCGGGCCGCGTGATCGGCGAGCAGGCGCCCGGCGTCGGTGAGCCGGACGCCGCGCCCGTTCTTGGCGAGCAGCGGCTGGCCGATCTCCCTCTCCAGCTTGGCCATCTGCTGGGACACGGCGGAGGTGGTGACGTGGAGGCCCTCCGCCGCACCGCTGACCGAGCCGTGGCGGGCGAGGGCGTCGAGGGTGCGCAGCCGCTCCAGGTTCAACATGTAAGCGATGCTACGCCGTCCCCACCATGAAGTCTCGCTTGTTCTACGAGGTTGAAGGTCGCAAAGTTAGCTCCATGAGCGCACCCGCCACCCCACGCCCCACCCTCTCCACGCCGGCCCCCGCCGCCCCTGCCGCCCCTGCCGCCACCGCCATCTCCGCCCGGCCCACCGGCCTGGACTGGCGGCTGCGCTTCGCGCTCCTCTCGATCATCTGGGGCTTCAGCTTTCTCCTGATCAAGGTCGGCACCGAGGCGTACGCACCGTTCCAAGTCGCCCTCGGCCGGGTCTTCTTCGGCGCGCTCGCCCTGCTGACCGTGCTCCTGGTCCGCCGCGAGGGCCTCCCGCGCGGCCGCCGCACCTGGGCGCACCTCACGGTGGCGGCGCTGCTCCTGAACACCGCCCCGTTCTCGCTGTTCGCGTACGCGGAGCTCAGCATCCCGTCGAGCCTGGCGGGCATCTGCAACGCGACCTCGCCGCTGTGGGGGATGGCGCTCTCGCTGGTCGCGCTCTCCGAGGACCGGCCGACGCGGCGCCGCTTCGCCGGCCTGGGCCTGGGCTTCATCGGCGTGCTGACGGTGCTCGGCGCCTGGCAGGGCTTCTCCGGCGTGGACGCCAAGGGCACCGCGCTGGCCCTGCTGGCCTCGCTCTGCTACCCGATCGGCTGGATCTACGTCCGCCGCACGCTGGCGTCGACGCCGGGCTCGCCGGTGGCGCTGACCGGCGCCCAGCTGCTGGTCTCGACGCTCCAACTGCTCCTGGTCAGCTCCCTCTTCACCTCGGCCCCGACCTCGTTCCCGCTGTGGCCCACCCTGTCGGTCATCGCCCTGGGCGCACTGGGCACGGGCATGGCCCTGCAGATGCAGTACGGCCTGGTCACCGAGGTCGGCCCGACGACCGCCCAGATGGTCACGTACTTCATCCCGGTGATCGCCACCACGGCGGGCGTCGCGCTCCTCGGCGAACAGCTCCACTGGAACACCCCGGTCGGCGCGGCCATCGTCCTCATCGGCGCCGCCCTCACCCAGGCCCGCCGCGCATCCGGCCCCGCCGACGCCTGAGGCGCGGGGGCGCGGGGCGCGGGGGCCTGGCCCCCGACGACGACGCCGCACCGCCCCCGCACCCACCGCCGCACCCTCAGCCCACCCGCCCCCCGCCCACCGGCCCCACGGCGGAGCCCACCGCCTCCGCGAGCTCCTCGATCTCCCCCGCCCCGACCCCGGACACCGTGATCCGGATCCCGGGCCCGGAGTCCACCCGGAACCTCGCCCCGGCCGCCACCGCCCATCCGGCGGCCAGCAGCCGCGTCACCGCCCCCGTCTCGTCCCCCACCGGCACCCACACGTTCATCCCGCTCCGCCCATACGCCGCGACCCCCCGCCGCGCCAGCGCCGCGACCAGCCCGTCCCGCCGCTCCCCGTACGAGCGCGCCACCGCCGCCCGGTCCACGGCCCCCGACTCCCACAGCTCCACCACCACGTCCTGGAGGAGCCGGCTCACCCAACCCGGGCCCAGCCGCTGCCGCCCCCGTACCCGGTCCATCGTCACGGCATCGCCCGTCAGCACCGCGACCCGCAGGTCCGGCCCGTACGCCTTGGCCACGGAGCGGACCAGCGCCCAGTGCCGGGTCACTCCGCCCAGGGAGCACAGGGGCAGGTCGACGATGCCGTGCCCGTGGTCGTCGTCGACCACCAGCGTCTGCGGGTACCGCTCCAGCAGCGCCCGCAGCTCCCCGGCCCGGCCCGCGCCGACCGCCGCGCCGGTCGGGTTCTGGGCCCGCGCCGTCACCACCAGGGCCCGCGCCCCCTCGGCCAGCGCCCGCGCCACCGCCTCGACGACCGGCCCGTCGTCGTCCACGGCGACCGGCAGCACCCGTAGCCCCAGCGCCGCCGCCAGGTCCAGCACGCTCCCCCAGCCCGGGTCCTCGACCGCCACCGCGTCCCCCGGCCTCAGGTGCGCGACCAGCACCCGCTCGATCCCGTCGAGAGCGCCCGAGGTCACGCCCACCGGCCCGGCCGGCACCCCGTCCGCGTCGAAGTCGGCCCGGGCCCGGCGCGCCAGCTCCGGGGCCACCGGGTCGGCCCCGTACAGCACAGGCTCCCGCGCGCAGCGCCGCGCGGCCGCGGCCATGGCCCCGTCCAGCGAGGGCAGCAGCGACACGTCGGGATTGCCCGCCGCGAGGTCCCGTACGCCCTCCGGCACCGGCATGCGCAGCGCGTCGCGCGGAGCGCTGGCCGGCCGCGCCCGGACCCGGCTGCCGCGCCGCCCGTCCGTCTCGATGACCCCGCGCTCCCGCAGGGTCCGGTACGCGGCGGCGACGGTGTTCGGGTTCACCCCGAGCTCCACGGCCAGCTCCCGCATGGGCGGCAGCAGCGCTCCGGGCGCGAGCGCGCCCGATCCCACGCCCGCTTCGACACTGGCCGCGATATCCGATGCGCGGCGCCCAACGATCCGATAGTCTCCTAGCACAAAGACAAGTATGCACTAGTACAACGGAGTCCGCCATGGCCGCGACGACCGAGACGACGACGAACGCGCGACGGGCGACAACCCCCGGCGCCGCCTACGAGCCCACCGACCGCACCGTCCCCAGCCGCTCCCGCGAGCGGGCGCGCTACGACCGCGAGACGGTGCACTCGATACTCGACCAGGCCTACCTCTGCCACCTCGGTTTCATCCGCGACGGCGCGCCCGTGGTCCTCCCGACCCTCTTCGGCCGGGTCGGCGAGCGCCTCTACCTCCACGGCTCCACCGGCTCCCGCCCCCTCCTCGCCACCGCCAAGGCCGATCCGGGCCTGCCCGTGTGCGTGACGGTGACGCACGTCGACGGCCTGGTGCTGGCCCGCTCGGCCTTCCACCACTCGCTCAACTACCGCTCGGTCGTCGTGCACGGCACCGCCCACCAGGTCACGGACGAGGCCGAGCGCCGGCTGGCCCTGAACGCCCTGGTCGACCAGGTCGTGCCGGGCCGCTCGGCCGACTCCCGGCCCGCCGACGCCAAGGAGCTCGCGGCCACCGCCGTGATCCGGCTGGACCTCACCGAGGTGTCCGCGAAGATCCGTACCGGCGGGCCGAACGACGACCCCGAGGACCTGGACCTGCCGTTCTGGTCGGGCGTGGTCCCGGTCGCCCCGGCGTACGGAACCCCGGTCCCGGCCGCCGACCTGGCCCCCGGCATCGCCGCCCCGGACTACCTCGCGGCGCTCTGAACCGCCCGGGCGGGCCGCACCCGCGGCCCGTCCGCCGGGCGCCGCGCCTCGGCGGCGATCAGCGCGCCCACCGCGGTCAGCAGCAGTACGGTGCCCAGCACCACGGCACCGGTCAGCCGCTCCCCCAGCAGCAGAACGGCGATCACGGCCGCGCTCACCGGCTCGATCAGCATGATCACGGACACCGTGGCGGCCCGCACCGAGGCGGCTCCGGTGAAGTAGAGCGCGTACGCGAGGGCCGTCGGCACAGTGGCGACGTACACCAGCAGCCAGACCACCCGCCCGAGCTCGGCGGTGTGCGGCAGCAGCCCCTCCACCACCGCGAACGGCAGCAGGCACACCGCGCCCACCGCGGTCGACCACACGGTGGTCACCAGCGGATCCCCGCCCGCCCCGCGCTGCCCGAGCCAGCGCGCCCGCAGGGTCATCCCCGCGTATCCGGCGGCCGACAGCAACGCCCACCCCACGCCGAGGGGCCGCACCTCGCCGCCCCCGCTGCCCAGCACCAGCACGGCCAGCCCGGCGAGGGCCCCGCCGACGGCGACGGCCCCGCCCGCACCGAGCCGCTCACCCATCCAGCGCCGCGCCCCGAGCGCGATCAGCACCGGCCCGGCGCCCAGGGTCACCACTGTCCCGACCGCGAGGCCGGTCTCCTGCACGGCGGCGAAATAGGCGGCCTGGAACAGGGTGAACATCAACCCCGTGGTGACCAGCGAACCCACCGAAGGCCGCACCGCCCGCCGCGGCCGACGGCGCACGGCGAGCACCCCGAGCAGCACCACCAGCCCGCCGGCGCAGCGCCAGAAGGTGAGGGAGAGCGGCCCGAGGTCACTGGCCAGGAAGAGCAGGGAAGCCGCCGCTCCGGCGGTGCCCCAGGCGGTACCGGCGATGACGAGGTACAGCAGACTGCGCCCGGAAGAAGCGGGCGATTGGTTCAACACGTGTGTCTCCGCGCATGCGTGAAGGAAAGAGGAGTCATCGCATCGCGGGCAGCGCGAACCCGCCCGGGAACACCCGGGCCCGGGTCTCGTACGAGGGGGCCTGCCGCCCGCGCTAGGCGGCGGGAGGCGGAAGCACGGTCAAACGCATGTCCGCCACCCTACGGCCTCCCCGCCACCCAAACCACCCCAAGCCCCACCGACCCCTCCCCGCAGGTCAGCCGGTACGCCAGCCCCCACCAACCCGCCGCCCGGCAACGGACCGACGCCCCACCGGGCCCCTCCCCGCAGGTCACGCTTGTACGCCAACCCCCACACACCCGACACGAGCCAACGGACCGGACGCCCCCCCCGACCCCCAGGCCTAAGCCCTCACCCGATCCGCCTCCGCCGACTCACCCGGCTCCACCACACCCACCACATCCACCACACCCACCAGCTCCACCGGACCCCCCGGTCCCCCCGCACCACCGGACCGCGAGGACTGGGCGATGAACGCCCCGCCCAGCACCAGCCCACCGCCCACGATCTGCCAGGTCGAGAGGTGCTCGCCCAGCAGCACCCACGCCAGCACCGTCGCGATGACCGCCTCAAGGCAGGCCACCACCCCGGCCACCTGCGGCGAAAGCCTGCGCACCGAGACCACCCCGGTCAGGTACGCGAAGACGGTGGCGATCAGCACCACCCAGGCCAGCAGCACCCCCGCGGGCACCGAAAGGCCACCCATCGCGGCCTGCCCGCCCAGCACCTGCCAGTCGATCTCCCAGGGCCGGGCGATCACGGTCATCACCAGCGTGCCGACGATCATTCCGTACGCGATCACGCCGAGCGGGTCGGGGACGTCGTCCCCGTCGGTGCCCTGGTCGGCGAAGACGAAGTAGCAGGCCTGGCAGCAGGCGGCGGCGAGGCCGAGCAGCACGCCGAGCGGGTCCAGGCTCAGCCCGGCCCAGATCTCCACCACGCACGCCAGACCCACGACGGCCACCGCCGCCCCGGCCGCGGCCGCCCGCGTGACGGGCTTGCGCTGGACGAACCGGATGTAGCCGAGCAGCAGGGCCGGGCCCAGGTACTCCAGCAGCAGGGCCACGCCCACGGGGATCCGGGACAGGGAGGCGAAGTAGAAGGCCTGCACACCGGCTACGGCGACGAGCCCGAAGCCGGCCAGCAGCAGCGGTTTGCGGCGGACCAGATCGCGGTGGCGCCAGGCCAGCGGGGACAGCACGAGAGCCGCCCCGGCCACCCTGAGCCACACCATGTGCAGCGGGTCCAGCCCCGCCTCGATCAGCGGCTTCGCCGCGACTCCCGAACCACCGAACGCACACGCCGAGACGAGGGCGAGGCCCAGTCCGGCGTTCTTCCCTGACGCTTGCATCCGGCCATCATGACAGGGCCGGTCAGTACCGTCACGGGTGTGACACCTGTTGAGACGGACTCGATACCGCCCTGACCGGCGCACACGGACCCCGCGCACTTCTGACAGGTCGTCAGTATTGAATGTTCCGGCCCCCGGGGCTACGTTCCGCCGCACGTACCCGACGAGAAGGGGTGGCCGCATGGCCGAAGTCACCGCGGAATCACGCATCGAGGCGCCCGCCGCGAAGCTCTGGGCCCAGCTGACGGACTGGTCGGCGTACGGCCAGTGGAGCATGACCCACACCAATTTCCCCAAGGGCGGCCCCGAGACCCTCGCGGTGGGAGCCACCTTCGAGGAGAACATGAAGATGATGGGCTTCCCGGCCGAGGTCGCCTGGACCGTCTCGGAGCTGGAGAGCGAGCGCCGCTTCGCCATCACGGGCAAGGGCCCGATGGGCGTCGCCATCCTCACCCGGTACACCCTGATCCCCGACGGCGAGGCCACGACGGTCCGCATCGACGGGGAGTTCAACGGGGCCGCCGTCTCCCTGATGGCGGGCAAGCTCAAGGACTCGGCCACCGCGGCACTCAACGAATCACTCCGCAAACTAGCCGGCCTGGTCACCTAACGCGCGCACACCAACGCGCCCCGCGAGGGTCCTCGCGGGGCGCGCCGCCCGTGCCACCGACGACAGTCTCAGTGCTCGTCGGCCAGGATCAGATAGAGCTTCTTACGGGCGTCGTTGATGACGGCGACGGCCTTGTCGCGCTGCTCGGGCGAGCCGGTCTTCCAGACCTGCCCGAAGGCCTCCATCAGGCCGATGCCGGCCGTCCGGATCTCGCTCATCGCCTCGCGGTCGAAGCCGCGGCCGGCGTCGTCCCAGGGCGCGGCCGAGCCCGACTCGGCCTCGGTGCGGCCGGCGTCGGTGAGCGTGAACAGCTTCTTGCCGCCCTCGCTCTCGCTGGTGATCAGCCCCTCGTCCTCCAGCAGCTGGAGGGTCGGATAGACCGAGCCCGGGCTGGGCTTCCAGGCCCCGCCGCTGCGCTCGCCGATCTCCTGGATCATCTCGTAGCCGTGCATCGGCCGGTCGGCGAGCAGCGCCAGGATCGAGGCGCGCACGTCACCGCGCCGCGCCCGGCCCCGCGGTCCGCCGCGGCCACCGCGACCACCCCAGGGCCCGCCACCGAATCCGGGCCCGAACGGCCCGAAGGCTGCGCGCCGCCCCTGGAACTCCTCCCGACGGTCCGGCCCGCAGTGGCCGTGACCCCGTCCATGTTCATGTCCGTGTGAACGCATGGCTGCGCTCCTCTCGTCATTCGTCTCGCTCATCGCGTGTTTCAAGACTTCCGCCGGCGTTCCCTCACCCCGACATCTCCACTATCACTGACCGATCGCGATGCGTCAACGATATATCGAAAACTCTTCACCGATAGAGCCGCCAGCGCAGAGCAACATGCGCATGTCTGTCCTGTGCCAGTGGATGTTGATCGATTGCCGCTGAGAGATGATCGATGGCTCTGCCGTCTCGCACCCACAGGTCTCGTTACGATCTCCTGATCATGGACGTGATGACGGGGAACGAGATGATCGCCATCCCGCCGGGGCAGGTGACGCTGTCGGACCGGCGGACACAGCGCAGTTGGTCGGTCGAGCTTGCGCCCTACCAGCTCGCGGCGACCCCGGTCACCCAGGCGTTGTACGCACAGATCACGGGCCGGCGGCCGAGTACCACCCCTGGGGACCAGTTGCCTGTCGAGTGCGTCTCCTGGTGGGACGCGGCGCGGTTCTGCAATGCCCTGTCCCAGTACGCCGGCCTCACGCCCACATACCACTTCCATGCCGAGGCCGAAGACATCGAGTGGGACGCGTCCGCCGACGGGTATCGACTGCCGACCGAAGCCGAGTGGGAGCACGCCTGCCGCGCCGGGACGACCGGGCCGCGCTACGGGGATCTCGACGAGATCGGCTGGTACCGCGGTAACTCGCACGAGCACATCCACGAGGTAGGCGGCAAACGCCCCAACTCGTGGGGGCTTTACGACATGCTCGGCAACGTCTGGGACTGGTGCTGGGACGTCTACGACGCCGAGGTCTACGGCGCCTACCGGGTGCTCCGCGGCGGTGGCTGGTTCGATGAGCACTGGAGTTGCCGGGCCTCCGCGCGGCGCCGCAGCCACCCGACTTTCCAGGTCGACGACGTGGGATTCCGCGTCGCGCGTTCCATCGTGCGCTGATCCACGTCGTGTGCGAGGGCCCTCTGCCGGCGACCCGGATCATTTGAGTGTTTTCGACCGGGGACCGCTCGGGTGTCCCCGAGCCGTGTCCCTGACAGGCATGGCTTGGGCGTCCCGGTCTTGCGCGTCAGCCTCGATCGCTTGTTGTACCGAGTTCGCGGTCCGGCCCGCGCGGGGTCGATCCGGCGATAGCGTGATCTTCATGACGGCTGAAGAAGAGGCGCTGGTCGGCGGGATGGTGAACGCGGGGGCGGTCTTCCGCCGGGGGGAGTTGCTGGAGCGACCGGCACCGCGCAACGCGCGCGCCCTGCATGTCCATCTCCTTGCGCTGAAGGAGCATGGCTTCGACGCGGCGCCGGCCCCTGTCGGTCTCACCGCGGATGGCCGTGAGCAGCTGACCTTCATCCCTGGCGACGTGGCTCTGCCGCCGTTCCCGGACTGGACGATGACGAGTTCTGCCCTCGAATCGGTGGGGAATTTGCTGCGGCGTCTGCATGAGGCCAGCGCGGCCGTCGCGGTCGACACCCGTGCCGAGTGGCCCCCGGACCTCGCCGACCCGGAGGGGGGAACGATGCTGTGCCACAACGATGTGTGCCCGGAAAACGTCGTCTTCCGTGACGGTCGTGCCGCGGCCGTGATCGATTTCGACTTGGCGGCCCCAGGCCGTGCCCTCTGGGACGTCGCCATGACTGCCCGCTACTGGGTGCCCATGCTCGATCCCGGGTCTGCGGCCGCTCTCTGTCCCCCCGGGCTGGATGCGGCTGCACGGCTGCGGATTCTTGCCGACGGCTATGGCCTCTCGGCTGGAGACCGCGCGGAGTTGCCCGGCGTCATCGAGCAGGCCACGGCGGTCTGCCGGGCCTTCGTCGCCCGCCGCGTGGCCGGCGGAGACCCTGTCTATCTCCAGGCGTTGGCCGAGCGTGGTGGATGGGAACGCTGGGACGGCGTGCAGACCTGGCTGGTGGACCACCGCAAGACGTTCACGGCTGCCCTGCTGAACTGACCGGCCCGGACGCCCGACAGACACCACGTCCCCCTGCCCTACACCGACTGATCAACCTTCGGTGGCCCAAGAAGACGTTGATCAGCCTCTGGTGGCAATCGGTCAACGTTCACCGGCACAGGTCAGCGTCCGCCCCCTCGGCGCCTCAGCCGTCCGGTCGCCGCAGGTCATTCCCTCGAAACCGACCAGATCTCAGCTGAGGTCGGGCGTGTGGAGGTGCGCCACGCCGTTCGGCCAGGCGAAGTCGAGCAGCCCGTCCCGCCCGGGCGCAGGGTCGCCGCGGGACCACTGGCCTTTGTCGAGGAGCGGGCAATCGCCCTACCGTCGGGGGATGCGCCTTCGAATCGTCGATGCCTTCACCGACCGCCCGTTCGCCGGGAACCCCGCCGGGGTTCTGCTCCTCGACGACGGGTTTCCCCCGGACCCCTGGATGCGGCGGGTCGCCGCCGAGGTGAACCTCTCCGAGACGGCCTTCGCGCACCCGCTGCCACCCGGCGGCGACGCCGACTGGGCGCTGCGCTGGTTCACCCCCACCGCCGAGGTGGACATGTGCGGCCACGCCACCCTCGCCACCGCCCACGTACTGGCCTCGGCCGGCCTCGCGACCGGCCCGGTCCGCTTCGGGGCACGCTGCGGGATCCTCACGGCGGACGCCGCCGAGGACGGCGCGATCACCCTGGACTTCCCGACGTCCGCCCTCACGCAGGTCGAGCCGGCTCCGGAGGTGAGCGGCGCGCTCGGCGCGGCGATCCGCTCGGTCCACGACACGTCCGAGCACGTCGGCGACCTGGTGGTCGAGCTGGCGGACGAGCGGACCGTACGGGAGCTCGCCCCGGACCTGCACGCCCTGCGCGGCTACGCCCGGCGCGGGATCATCGTCACCGCGCCCGCCGAGGACCGCTCGCGCGGGTACGACTTCGTCTCGCGCGGCTTCTTCCCGGCCGTCGGCATCGACGAGGACCCCGTCACCGGCAGCGCCCACACCGCCCTGGCACCGTTCTGGGCCGCGCGCCTGGGCCGTACGGAGCTCGTCGGCCTCCAGGGCGGCATCCGTCAGGGCCTCGTCACCGTCCGCCTCCGCGGCGACCGCACCCTGCTGACGGGCCACGCGGTCACCGTCATCGACGGCGAACTCCTCGCCCGCCCCTGATCAGGGCGTCGGCAGCCAGCCCACCTTGCCCGCGAGCAGGGCGTACCCGCCAAAGGCGACGATGTCGAGCAGCGCGTGCGCGACGACCAGCGGCGCCACCCGGCCCCAGCGGCGGTAGGCGAGGACGAAGACCACGCCCATCACCATGTTGCCGATGAAGCCGCCGATGCCCTGGTACAGGTGGTACGAGCCGCGCAGCGCCGAGCTGGCCAGCAGCGCGGCCATCGGGGACCAGCCCAGCTGCCCCAGCCTGCGCAGCAGGTAGGCCAGCACGATGACCTCCTCCACCACGGCGTTCTGCAGCGCGGAGAGGATCAGCACCGGGAACTTCCACCACACGTCCGGCAGCGCCTCCGGCACCACCGTCAGGTTGAACCCGCCGGCCCGCGCCGCCAGGTAGAACGCCAGGCCCGCGCTTCCGATCCCGGCGGCGACCAGCGCACCCCGGCCCAGGTCCCACAGCGGCCGGGTCCGGTCGAAGCCCAGCACCCGCAGTCCGGGGGCGCCCTCGCGGGTCAGCAGATGGGCCACCAGCAGCACCGGCACCAGCGCGCTCGCGATGCCGAACAGCTGCCAGGCGAGGTCCAGCCAGGGCCGGCCGGGGGCGTACGAGCCGTTGAGCGTGGCGGCCTGGTCCTTGAGGCCGCCCGGCTTGGTGAGCGAACCGATGAAGCTGATCAGCGCCGAGACGCCGCTCGCGCCCAGCGACAGCGCCAGCACGAGCAGCGTCTCGTTCCGCAGGAGCCGGCGGTCCTGCCCGCCCAGTTCCCCGGCCACCGGCTCCGACTCCGACTCCGTCCGCACGCCCGACTCCCGTCCCGCCAACCCGCGGCGCTGACCGCCCCGACCACCCCATACTGCCTCGTCGGCCGGAGAACGGGATCACCGGACGACCGGGGAAGGCCACGCCACACGCCACGGCACGCGCCACGCCACACGCCACGCCACACGTCACGGCACACGTCACGGCACGCGCCAGGCACCCGACCCGCGCGGGCTCAGCGCCCCGGCACACGGCCCGCGGCGCTCACCTCCTCCTCCTCCGCGATCCCGACGGGCCAGGTGTGCACGGGGTCGCCCTTGTGCATCAGCTCGCTGTAGCGCCGGGTGGTGGCGGCCAGCGCCGCGTCCCGCTCCAGTCCGGCCGCGAGCGCCCGGTGGTACGTGCCCACCTGCCAGGTCGCCCCGTTCGCCCGCCGCCGGCACCGCTCCTCGATGATGCCGAGGTAGTGGTCCCGGTCGGCCGGCTCGATGCCCCAGGCGTCCAGCCCGGCCGCCGCCATCGGCAGCAGCTCGTCCAGTACGAGCCGGACCGCGGGCACGCTCGCCAGGCCCCCGCCCCGGCCCCGCCGCGGCCAGCGCAGCCGCGCGTCTATCCCGTACCGGCAGGCCGCGTCGAAGTTGGCCTCCGCCTCCGCGAACGGCAGCCGGGTCCACACCGGGCGCTGCTCGTCGGCCAGGGTCCGTACCAGCCCGTAGTAGAAGGCGGCGTTGGCCACCACGTCGACCACGGTGGGCCCGGCCGGCAGCACCCGGTTCTCCACCCGCAGGTGCGGCACCCCGCCGGCGACCCCGTACACGGGCCGGTTCCACCGGTAGATCGTGCCGTTGTGCAGCACCAGCTCCTGCAGGCTCGGCACGCCGCCCTCGCCGAGCACCCGCAGCGGCTCCTCCTCGTCACAGATGGGCAGCAGGGAGGGGAAGTAGCGGACGTTCTCCGCGAAGAGCTCGTACGCGGAGTCCACCCACCGCTCCCCGAACCAGGTCCGCGGCCGTACCCCCTGCGCCTGGAGCTCGGGCGGCCGGGTGTCGGTGGCCTGGGTGAACAACGGCGGCCGCGATTCCCGCCACAGCTCGCGCCCGAACAGGAACGGCGAGTTGGCGCCGACGGCTATCTGTACGGCGCTCACCGCCTGCGCCGCGTTCCACACGTCCGAGAACCGCGCCGGCGTCACCTGGAGGTGCAGTTGTACGGAGGTACAGGCGGCTTCCGGGACGATCGACCCGGAGCTCCAGATGAGCCGCTCGACGCCGTCGATGTCGAGGGTGAAATCCTCCCCCCGCATCATCAGGATCTGCTCGTTCAGCAGCGAATAGCGGTCCACGGCCGAAAGATTCGCGGTGACCAGGTCGGCGCGCGAGATCGTCGGCAGAATACCGATCATCACGACGCCGGCGTCGATCTCCGACGCCTGCCGGTGCGCATATGCCAAACCGGCGCTCAGTTCTTCGGCGAGCTGGTCGAATACCCGGCCGCCCAGCCGGTGCGGCAGGACGTTCACCTCCAGGTTGAACATTCCGAGTTCGGTCTGGAAATCAGGGCTCGCAATCCGCTCCAGAACCTGGGCATTCACCATGCGCGGCAAACCGTCGGCACCCGCGAGATTCAGCTCGATCTCCAGCCCCATCATGTTCTTCGGGCGATCGAACCTCTTCTCAGCCAGAAGCCGCTCCAGTCCCTCAAGGCACTCGTGAAGCTTCCTCCGATACCGTTGCCGATCGGACAGGTCGAATCCGCCTGCCACGACCTTCTCCCCCATCGAAGTGTCCCTCCTCGACTGGCCCTGGCCCTGGGCACCCAGGCGCGCGTTACGGTCGATGATGCCCCGGCGGGGTGATCGATAACTCCCGGGGGGCCTGCGTGGCGGGGAGCGCGCGCCGGTTTGGCCGACGGGCGCTACGGCACATTCACCTGGCAACTCCCTTCGCGCAAATTCCGCGTAGACATTGCCGATTCCGGATAACCGGCGCTTTCCAGCCGAGCCCCCGTCCGGTAACCTCCGAGGTCAGCGCGGGATGTTCACGCGCAACCGGCATGAAACCCCTGGCAGCGGGACCGGTAAACGCCTTGTCGGCAATAGCCGGGACAGCTAGCCGAAACATCACGTGAACACATGTCGTATAAACTCCGCAAACGAGGCAGAGAGTTGGCGCGCGGCCATTGCACCTCAGCCCCCCTCTGGCCCCAGAATGCGACAGCGCCGTCAGAACATTCCCCCGCACCACAGGTCTCCCAAGTGAGAGGCGACCCACCATGCCGCTGCACGTCCCTCCGGCTCCCGCGCCCGCCCTGCGCAGCGTCCTCTCGGCACTCGGTTCCCCCGCGGCCGTCAACGACGCGCACACCCCGGCCCTGCGTGCCCATCAGGGGCCCATGACCGTCGAACTCCCGCTGCCGGTGCACGTCCTCGACCGGCTGCACACCTCCCACCTGGCCGCGGGCGGCCGGCCTCCCCGCACCCGGCTCACCGGGTGGCGGTTCCTGATCCGCGGCGGCGACCGCTTCATCGCCGCCGCCGACACCCGGCTGACCCCGGAGGGCTGGGTCTTCTCGCACTTCTTCGAGGGCCCCTACGTCGCCGCCACCGAACGCGCCCTGCGCCAGGCGGAATCCCTCGGCAGCAACTTCCAGCCGAGACTTCTCTCCGTACCGGAGCTGTACATGCTGACCCTCTGGCTGCACGGGGCAGTGGGCGCCGATGCCTCCGCCGGGCTGCCCGCCGCAGCGGACCTGCTGGTTCCGCTGGCTCCCGCCCCGCCCGGGATCGCCGCGTACCGGCCGCACCCGGTGTCCGAACTCCTGCCGGTGCTCACGCACCGGCTGACCCCTCCGCTGCCCCCGGAACTGGCCGCCCCCGCCGCCTGACCACCCCTTCCACCCGGACGGCCCATTCGGCCTAGCCCACTCGGGCCCCCGGCGAACCACCCGAAATGACAGGGGAGTTGACTTGAACCGCCCGCACGGGTGATGCGTCATCACTGTATGAGGACAGCTACCGGGAAATCCCTCCGGACGCAGTGCCGTAGGGCAACACTGGGACCCTGACCGAACCGAGACAGTGATACGGGGGGCGGCCATGAACAAGGCTTCGAGCCGCAGCAGCCAGACCACACCGCAGCGAAAGAACGCATCCATGTGCAAGCACCAGCCAGCGTGCCCGTCAGCCGACTCCGCCGACCGGGAGGCCGCGCACCCCGTGGCCAATCACCCGGAACAGGGCTGGAGCCTGCTGTGCAATGGTGTCCTGCTCTTCGAGGACACCGGTGAGCTGCTGCCGGACGGCCAGATCATCGCCCCGCACCGCCCGCTCGCGGCGGCGCAGGTGGCGAAGGCGGCCTAGCCGACGACAGCCCACCGCGTTCGTGTACGGCGAAGGGGCCGGCCCCGGAGCTGAGCTCCAGGACCGGCCCCTTCGTCACGCCTCGGACTCACCCGCTCGGCGAGCCCTCGGCTCAGTTGTCGTACTCGTCCAGCGGCGGGCAGGAGCAGACCAGGTTCCGGTCACCGAAGGCACCGTCGATGCGGCGCACCGGCGGCCAGTACTTCTCGGTGGCCGTGACACCACCCGGGAAGACGGCCTCGTCGCGGCTGTACGGGTGGTTCCACTCGCCGCCCAGCGCCGCCGCCGTGTGCGGGGCGTTGGCCAGCGGGTTGTCCTCCAGCGGCCACTCGCCGCCCGCGACCCGCTCGATCTCGGCGCGAATGGCGATCATCGCGTCGCAGAAACGGTCGATCTCGGCGAGGTCCTCGGACTCCGTCGGCTCGATCATCAGCGTGCCGGCGACCGGGAAGGACATGGTCGGCGCGTGGAAGCCGTAGTCGATCAGACGCTTGGCGATGTCGTCCACGCTCACGCCCGTGGACTTCGACAGCGGGCGCAGGTCGATGATGCACTCGTGCGCGACCAGGTTGCCCGGGCCCGTGTACAGCACCGGGTAATGCGGCTCCAGGCGCTTGGCGATGTAGTTCGCGCCGAGCACCGCCACCTGGGTGGCGCGCTTGAGGCCCTCGCCACCCATCAGGCGGACGTACGACCAGGAGATCGGCAGGATGCCGGCCGAACCCCACGGGGCGGCCGAGATCGGGCCGACGCCCGTCTCCGGACCCGCGGTGGGCTGGAGCGGGTGGTTCGGCAGGTACGGGGCCAGGTGGGCCCGGACACCGACCGGGCCGACGCCCGGACCGCCGCCGCCGTGCGGGATGCAGAAGGTCTTGTGCAGGTTCAGGTGCGAGACGTCGCCGCCGAAGTGACCCGGCTTGGCCAGGCCCACCAGGGCGTTGAGGTTGGCGCCGTCCACGTAGACCTGACCGCCGGCCTCGTGCACCTGCGCGCAGATGTCGGCGACGTGCTCCTCGAACACACCGTGCGTCGAGGGGTAGGTGATCATCAGCACGGCGAGCTCGTCGCGGTGCAGCTCGATCTTGGCGCGCAGGTCGGCCGCGTCCACCTCGCCGTCATCGGCGGTCTTGACGACGACGACCTTCATGCCGGCCATCACGGCGCTCGCGGCGTTGGTGCCGTGCGCGGACGACGGGATCAGGCAGACGGTGCGCTGCTCGTCGCCGTTCGCGCGGTGGTAGGCGCGCACGGCCAGCAGGCCGGCGAGCTCACCCTGGGAGCCGGCGTTCGGCTGGATCGAGACCTTGTCGTATCCGGTGACCTCGCAGAGACGTTCCTCCAGCTCGGTGATGAGCGTGAGGTAGCCCTCCGCCTGCTCCACCGGGGCGAACGGGTGCAGCTGGCCGAACTCGGGCCAGGTCACCGGCTCCATCTCGGTGGTCGCGTTGAGCTTCATGGTGCAGGAGCCCAGCGGGATCATGCCGCGGTCCAGCGCGTAGTCCTTGTCCGAGAGCTTGCGCAGGTAGCGCAGCATCGCGGTCTCGGAGCGGTGCTGGTGGAACACGGGGTGCGTCAGGTACGCGTCCGAGCGCAGCAGGCTCTCGGGCAGCGTCTCGGCGGTGGTCTCGTCGAGCGCCTCGATGTCCGCGGTGACGCCGAAGGCGGCCCAGACGGCCTCGACGTCGGCGCGCAGCGTGGTCTCGTCACAGGCGAGGGAGACCAGGTCGGCGTCGACCTGGTACAGGTTGACCCCGCCCTCGCGGGCGGCGGCGACGACCTCGGCCGCACGGCCCGGAACCCGGGCGGTGACCGTGTCGAAGTACGAGCCGTGGACGATCTCGACCCCGCCGGCCGTCAGACCGGCGGCGATCAGCGTCGCGTAGCGGTGGGTGCGGCGGGCGATCGTCCGCAGGCCGTCGGGGCCGTGGTAGACGGCGTACATGCCGGCCATGACGGCGAGCAGCACCTGCGCGGTACAGATGTTGCTGGTGGCCTTCTCGCGGCGGATGTGCTGCTCGCGGGTCTGGAGCGCCAGGCGGTACGCCTTGTTGCCGTCCGCGTCCACGGAGACGCCGACGAGGCGGCCGGGCAGCGAGCGGGCGTGCTTGTCCTGGACGGCCATGTAGCCGGCGTGCGGTCCGCCGAAGCCCATCGGGACGCCGAAGCGCTGCGTGGTGCCGACGGCGATGTCCGCGCCGAGCGCGCCCGGGGAGGTCAGCAGGGTCAGGGCGAGCAGGTCGGCGGAGACCGCGACGATCGCGCCGAGCCCGTGCGCCTGGTCGATGACCGGCTTGATGTCCCGTACGGCACCGGAGGCGCCCGGGTACTGGACGAGGACGCCGTAGACGCCGCGCTCGGCGATCTCGGCCGGGATGCCGTCGGACAGGTCGGCGACGACGACCTCGATGCCGATCGGCTCGGCGCGGGTCTCGATGACGGCGATGGTCTGCGGCAGCGCGTCGGCGTCGACGAGGAAGACGTTGCCCTTGGCCTTGCCCACCCGGCGGGCCAGGGTCATGGCCTCGGCGGCGGCGGTGCCCTCGTCGAGCAGCGAGGCGCCGGAGGTCGGCAGGCCCGTCAGCTCGGCCACGACGGTCTGGAAGTTCAGCAGCGCTTCGAGGCGGCCCTGCGAGATCTCGGGCTGGTACGGCGTGTACGCCGTGTACCAGGCCGGGTTCTCCATGACGTTGCGCAGGATCACCGGCGGCGTGAAGGTGCCGTAGTAGCCGAGGCCGATCATCGACGACAGCACCTGGTTGCGGTCCGCGAGCTGGCGGAGCTCGGCGAGCACCTCGGCCTCGGTCCGCGCCTCGGGCAGGTTCAGCGCCTCGGCGGTCTTGATCACATCCGGTACCGCGGCGGCGGTCAGCTCGTCCAGGGAGCCGTAGCCCACCTGGGCGAGCATCTTCGCCTGCGCCTCGGCATCCGGGCCGATGTGGCGCTGCTCGAAGGGGATGCCTCGCTCCAGCTGAGAGAGCGGAATGCGGTTGGCGGTCATGTACGGAGGCCTCCTGGTCGTACGACCTGCGAGGGGCACCACGGCGCGGGCACCCGGACGGCCTCCCCCTCTGTCATCTGCACCTGAGAGCTTCGCCGGTCCTGTCGGGGGTCGCCCTTGAGGTCCGACTTTCACCGTCGGTGAGGAGCGGCACCGGCATCGTGCGCCCGGTACCCGCCCCTGCTTTCCAGAGTGGCCTCACCACGTGCGGTACGTATGCCTGAGAGATTCCGGGGAGGATTTGCTCCTTCGGCGCCTCCGTCGAACTCACTCGGAGGACTCTCCCGCACAGGGTCGACAGCCGCCACCCAGCCTACCAGCGAGGGTCTGGGGGCTCCCTCAAGTGGCTCTCTTCTCCGATATGCACTTTTGTAGTCGGTACGGATGAGTTGCGACGAGTGCGACGAGTGCGCCCGAGTGCGACCAGAAGGAGGGACGGGACCGTGCAGACCGACATCGATCCGCGCAGCCTGATCGGCCGCAAGGCGTTCGACCGTAACGGCACCAAGATCGGCACCATCGACGAGGTGTACCTCGACGACGCCACGGGCGTCCCCGAGTGGGCCGCCGTCCGGACGGGCCTGTTCAGCCGGGACGCGTTCGTGCCCCTGGAGCCGAGCGAGATGGTCGGGGACACCCTGCGGGTGCCCTTCGAGCGCTCCCTCATCAGGGACGCCCCCGATTTCGGGGTCGGCCGCCACCTCTCTCCCGAGCAGGAGCTTCAGCTCTACCACCACTACGGCCTGGACGTGGCCCTGCCGAGCGACTTCCGCCGGTCTCTGCCGCCGGCCCCCGGCTCCGACCGCGACTTCGGCCGCCTGGCGGGCGACGACGGCTGACTCACCCGGCTGCCGCCGCCGGCCCGTCCCCCACCAGCGGCAGCGGATCGGAAGGCGCCAGCTCCGGGTCGTCCACCCGGAACGTACGCACCCGTCCCGGGCCGGACCCGGGCCGCTCGAACCGCACGGTCACCCGCCCCACCCCGCTCCCCTGCACCCAGCCCGCCCCGTACACGGCATGCCGCACATCGCTCCCCGCCCCCCACCGCCTCCCCACCCCGACCCCCTCACCGGGGGCCCCGTCTGCCCCCTGCACCTCGGCAGCCGCAGCGGATCCGTCAGCGCCGGCACTCACCTGTGCCCCACCCACGCCCCCGACGGGGTCCAGACCGGCCCCAGACGCCCCGAGAGCCCCGGGCGCCCCAACAACCCCGGCAGGCCCGTCCAAGCCCCCCTCCACGGCCCCGTCAGCACCGGCGGGGTCCGTGGTGGTGTCCGGGCCGGCCGCGTCCGGGCCGGCGGGCTCCAGACCGGCGGGGTCCGAACCCGCCTCCTCCCCCTCGGCGGCCAGCGCGAAGGCGAAGAGGTCCTCCTGCGTGTAGTCCGCGAGCCCCGACACCCCCACGCCCAGCAGCCGCACCCCGCCCGTGGTGTCCACCGACTCCAGCAGCCGCGCCGCCGCCTCCCGCACCACCGCGACGTCGTCGGTCGGCCCCCGCAGCGTCTCGGACCGGGTCAGCGTCGAGAAGTCGTACCGCCGCACCTTGAGCACGATCGTGCGCCCCGAGTGCCCGGAGTCCCGCAGCCGCCCCACGCACCGGTCCGCGAGCCGCTGCACCTCGTACCGGATCCGGACCCGGTCGTGCAGGTCCACGTCGAAGGTGTCCTCCACGGACACCGACTTCGTGTCCCGCTCCGCGACGACCGGCCGGTCGTCCAGCCCCAGCGCCATCCGGTGCAGGCCCACCCCGTGCGACCGACCCAGCATCCGGACCAGCTCGTCCTCGCCGGCCTCGGCCAGCTCCCCCACCGTGGTGATCCCGGCCCGCCGCAGGTGCTGCCCGGTCACCGGCCCCACCCCGGGCAGGGTCCGGACGGACATCGGCGCGAGCAGCTCCCGCTCGGTGCCCGGCTCGATCAGCAGCAGCCCGGCCGGCTTGGCCTCCTCGGAGGCCACCTTGGCCAGCATCTTGGACCCCGCGAGCCCCACGGACCCGCTGAGCCCCGTCGCGGCCCGGATGTCGGCCCGCAGCCGCTCCCCCGCGGCCCGGGCCGCCGCCGAGTCGAAGGCGACCCCGCCGGCCTCCAAGTCCACGAACGCCTCGTCCAGGCTGAGGGGCTCCACCAGCGGGGACAGCTCGCGCAGCAGCCCCATGACGATCTCGCTGACCGCCTGGTACAGCCGGAAGCGGGGAATGAGGTAGGCGCCGTTCGGGCAGAGCCGCCGCGCCTGGGCCATCGGCATCGCCGAATGCACCCCGAACCGCCTGGCCTCGTACGAGGCGGTGGCGACGACCCCGCGCGGACCGAGCCCGCCGACGATCACGGCCTTGCCGCGCAGGCTCGGCTTCGACGCCTGCTCCACGGAGGCGTAGAAGGCGTCCATGTCCAGATGCAGGATGGTCGGCGCGGCTCTCACCCCACCGATGCTGCCCTACGCCTCTGACAACGGCGGGAGCAGCACGGCAGGGCTGCCTAGACGGCCCGGTTGCGCCGGGCGGCGAGCTCGTCGGCCGGGTTGTGCCCGACCACCGTCTCCCCGGTGTCGACGCGCTCCCCGTGCAGCTGGGACAGCGCCTTCTCGACGTCGCGCCAGACCACGCCGACGGCGATCCCGAAGATGCCCTGGCCTCCCTGGAGCAGGCTGACCACCTGGTCGGAAGAGGTGCACTCGTACACGGTGGCGCCGTCGCTCATCAGCGTCATGCGCTCAAGGTCGGCGAAGTCGCGGTCGTGCAGGTGCTGCACGGCGGTGCGGATGTTCTGCAGCGCCACCCCGGTGTCCAGGAAGCGCTTGACGATCTTCAGGACGACGACGTCCCGGAAGCTGTACAGCCGCTGCGTGCCCGAGCCGTACGCCGGGCGCACGCTCGGCTCCACCAGCCCGGTCCGCGCCCAGTAGTCGAGCTGCCGGTAGGTGATACCGGCCGCGGCGCACGCCGTGGGTCCCCGGTAGCCGACCTGCTCGGGTGCCGGTTCGCCGCCCGCCGCAGCCACTGGCGTCGACTCCGGCTGACGGCGCGCCGCGCCCGCACCGCCGCGCAGCGGGTACGGCCCAGCCTCACTCCGTACGGGGATGCCCCCGGTCGTACCGTCGCCCGTGATCCTCACGCCGACCCTCCGTCCTTGACCTGCCACCTTGAAGGTAGGCAGTCACCAGGGGTGCGTCAACGATCGCCACACTCGGCACGCCGAGTGATAATCACCCTGAGAGTGGTTTCACGTGCCCCTTATCGGGGAAAGGCTACTCGAATGGGCTTGTTGTCCACGGGTGGACAGCGCGGTCGGCGCGGCCGCCGCGCTCACTGCGGCCCGGTGCCGAAGTCCTCGGGCGAGATCTGGTCGAGGAACTCGCGGAACTTCTCCACCTCGTCCTCCTGCTCGTCCGGAATGGCGATGCCGGCGTCATCCAGCACGCCGTCACTGCCGTAGATCGGCGTCCCCGTGCGCAGGGCCAGCGCTATGGCATCGGAAGGCCGCGCGCTCACCTCGACCCCGCTGGCGAAGACAAGCTCCGCGTAGAAGACGCCCTCCCGCAGATCCGTGATGCGGACCTCGGTGAGCTCCTCGCCGACCGCCTCCAGCACGTCCTTGAACAGGTCGTGCGTCAGCGGCCGGGCAGGGGCCATGCCCTGCTGCGCGAAGGCAATGGCGGTCGCCTCCCCTGGTCCGATCCAGATGGGGAGGTACCGGTCGCCTCCCACTTCACGCAGGAGCACGATCGGTTGGTTGGAGGGCATTTCCACCCGGACACCCACAACGTCGAGCTCGTTCACACAGCAACCCTAGGACCTGCCCGGCCGGTTTGGGTAGTCGGGCCCGCATCGGACCCTTCCCGGACGCCCCGAGATCAGGACAGCCGGACCCCGAGAGCCGTCTGCACCAAGGCCTCGTGGAGCCGTACGGACAGTCCCGCGAGTTCTTTCAGGGTGGCCTCGGCATGCGCCCTGGTCTGCGGGTTGCGGTGGCGGCGCAGGGGTGCAACGACCTGCTCCACCAGGCCCGCCTCGCGGTCCGCGGCGGCCTTCATCGCCCGCAGGTGGCGCGGCTCCAGCCCGAAACGGCCCAGATCCGCGATCAGCCGGGCCACGGTGACCGCCTCCGCGTCGAATCCGCCGCCGGGTGCCTCGCCCAGCAGCCCGTACGACTCCCACTCCACCAGCTGGGTCTCGTCCACGTCGGCGGCGGCGAGCAGCTCTCCGCGCCCCACCCGGGCCGCTGCGGGCCGCTCCCGGCCCACCTCCCCGTACACGGCGGAAGGGCTGCCCGGGTCCACGGTGTCCGCGTGCGCGGTGGGCGCGGGGATACGGACCTGCTCGCCCCGGGCCAGCGCGTCGAGCTGCTCCCGGATGACCTTCAGCGGCAGGTAGTGGTCGCGCTGCAACCTCAGGATGCGGGCCAGCCGCTCCACGTCGTCCGTGCTGAACTTGCGGTATCCGGAAGGTGTGCGCCGGGGCTCGACGAGCCCCTCCGCCTCCAGGAAACGGATCTTGGAGATCGTGACTTCGGGGAACTCGTCGCGCAGCGTGGCCAGCACCGTGCCGATGCTCACCAGCCGCCCGGCCGAGCCGGAGGTACCGGCGGTGCCACTCGTCGGGGCACCGCCGGGCGGGGTACGCAGCATGGGACCTTCCCTCTGGGGGTAACCCCCGGACGGAGTCCGGGGGTGGGTCAGATGCCCCGCAGGCTCGCGTAGAAGACCAGCCGGTACTTGCCGATCTGAACCTCGTCACCGTTGTGCAGGGCGACGGAGTCGATCGGCTCACGGTTCACGTACGTGCCGTTGAGGCTGCCCACGTCGGAGACGGTGAAGCCACCGTCCTGGCTCCTGCGGAACTCGACATGCCGCCGGGAGACGGTGACGTCGTCCAGGAAGATGTCGCTCTGCGGGTGCCGGCCCGCCGTGGTCAGCTCGCCGTCCAGCAGGAAGCGGCTGCCGGAGTTGGGACCGCGCCGCACGATGAGCAGGGCGGAACCCGGAGGCAGAGCTTCCACCGCGGCCTGGGCCTCGGGTGACAGCGAGGACGAACCGTGCGGTTGTCCCGACACCTCGGCCTCGTAGGCCTCCAGGCCCGAGATCGAGATGGTGGACGTGGTCTCCGAGGCACGCTCCGGCGTCAGACCCGGCCGCAGCGGCGCCCCGCAGTTGGAGCAGAACCGGCTGGCCGCATCGCTGCGGTGGCCACACCTGCTACAAACCTGCTCGGCCGACATGGACGGCTCCTCGCGCCGCGGCTGCCCCGCGGAGGCATTGGTGGCATACGGGTCGGAGGCAAACCCTCCACCCGAACTTGAGGTTGATGGTTCCCCGAAACCTATGCGGCCGGTACCGGCAGGGTCAACAGCCGACGCGCCCTGCGCGCCCGAAACATCACCGCGGCCGGCGACCTCGTCGCGGAAGAGCGGCCGGTCGCCCTGCCCTTCCACGTCTCCATGACCGGCGCGGTGCCTGGATCCACCGCTTTCCTCGCGGTTCTTCTTGCCGAACAACTTCTCAAACAACTTCACGGGCGATTCCCCTTGACCGAAACAGACCCGCCCGTGGGGCAGGACGAACTCCGAATGCAACACCTGCCGACCCGGACATACTCACAACGTCCGTAACCACCAGACAGTTTCCACCACGCACCGCGACTTCGGTGCGCCGACCCCCCGCAGGCCTCGACCCGCGTGAGCTCCATCTTCCGCCCCGCCTCACGGCGATGACGACCGAGCGTAGTCAGGCTGCTCCGCAGCCCGCAAGGCATCCACAACGATCTTCGCCGACCGTGTGACGGCCACGCCCGCCTGCTCCTTCTCCAGCGTCTGCACGACGCCGCCGGGAATGTTGAGCGCCGGCTCCAGATCCTGCGGCTTCCCGATCACCTTGAATTCGTAGGGTTGTGAGATCTTCTTACCGTCGATCCCGATCCCTCCGCCCTCATCCGAGAAGTACGAGCCCGCCACGACGCGCACGCCGTTGATCTGGATGGCCTCCGCACCGGCGGCCCGCAGCTCCTGGAGGGTGTCCAGCAACTGGTCCGACCGCACCTGACCCTTCGGATCCGTGATCTTCAGGGTGATACCGGGCCCCTGAGCTGCCACGGTACCGGCCAGAATGCCCAGTTGCCGCTCCTTCTCCACGGTCTGCCGCCGCGCCTCCTCGGCCTGGTTGGAGCTGCTCTCCAGCTCCTTGCGCTGGTCCTCCAGCTTCTGCTTCTCGTCCTCCAGACGCTTGGTCCGCCCGTCGAGCTCGTCGAGGATCCGCACCAGGTCCTCCTGGCGGGCTCCGCGCAGCGCGCTGGAGTCGCTGTTCGACCGCACCTGGATCGCCAGGCCCAGTCCCAGCAGGAACAGCAGCGCCGCGACGATCAGTTGGGCCCGGCTGATCCGCGGCGGCCACAGACCCGCCGCCAGCCGCTGCCGGCCCGTCTGCTCCGGCTCCGTGATCTTCGCCGGCTCCTCTTTAAGAGGCCGCTCGGGAACGTTCGGTTCCGAGGGAGGGGTGTCGTCGTTCGGGTTCATCGGCCTCACGCCCGGAAAACGTGCCGGCGGATGGCCGCGGCGTTGGAGAAGATGCGGATGCCCAGGACCACGACCACGCCCGTGGACAGCTGCGCGCCCACCCCGAGCTGGTCACCGAGGAAGACGATCAGCGCGGCGACCACCACGTTCGACAGGAACGACACCACGAAGACCTTGTCCACGAAGATGCCGTCCAGCATCGCGCGCAGACCGCCGAACACCGCGTCCAGCGCCGCCACCACGGCGATCGGCAGATAAGGCTCCACCACGGCCGGCACCTCGGGCCGGACCAGAAGTCCGGCCACCACTCCGGCCACGAGGCCCAGTACCGCGATCACGATGCACCCTTCTTCGGCTCTTCTGCTGTAGCTGTCCGTACGGTCAGGCTCGACGCGGCCGGCAGCCGTACGTCGTTCTCGGCGGTCAGGCCGTAACGGATCCCGTAGCTCTCCTGCAGCACGTGCAGGTACTGACCGTCGGCGGAGTTCTGGAACGTCGGGCCGAGCCGCTTCTTGTCACCGATCGCCAGCACTTCGTACGGCGGCACCAGCGGCTTGTTGTCGACCAGTATCGCGTCACCCGCGGCCCTGATCGCCGACAGCGCCGTCAACCGCTGCCCGTTGATGGAGACCGCCTCCGCCCCGGACTGCCACAGTCCGTTGACGATGCGCTGCATGTCCCGGTCACGCACCCGGCCGGTGTCCGAGAACCCCGCGCTCTCCCGCGGTCCGCCGCCCCCGCCCGACGAGGAACCCTTGGCGTCGTCCACGACCAGCTTCACACCGGGCCCGCGGACCTCCGTGGCACCCGACAGCAGCCCCACGAGCTGCCCCTCGTCCCCGCCGCCCTGCTGCTTGAGGGCCGCGCGCTGGCGGTCCGCGACGGTGCCGCGCAGCCGCTCGATGTCCCGCTCCACCCCGTCCGCGTGCTCGTCCGCGCGCTTGACCCGGTCGATCAGCTCTTGGCGCTCCTTGGCCAGCACCGGCGCCGACACGCGCGCCTGGGCGGCGCCCAGCGTGACCACCATCGCCGCGATCACCAGTCCCGCGGCGAGCCCCAGCTTGGCCTTCAGCGTCCGCGGCAGTCCCGCCGTGCCGTCGGCCCGGCGCTGGGCCGTGGCCTGTGCGTAGCCCTCGTCGAGACCGTGGTCCATCACGTGGGTCAGCAGCGACATGGAAGCGTCCGGGCGCGCGGGCGGCGTGGCCGAACTCCGGTTGTTGGGCGGCTGCGACATGCCGCACATCGTCGCATGTCGGCCCCGTACACACCGAATGCGGCCGTCCGGTGGGACGGAGCGGGCGAACAGCCGCTCAGCCCCACCGGACGCCGGTCATCCGCCGCTCAGTGCCCGGCGCCGTCCACCACGGCCGCCCATTCGTCCAGCAGCGCCTGCGCGGACGCCGCGTCGGGGCCCTCGGCCCACAGGTGCGTCACCGCCTCCGCCGGGTCCGGCAGCACCAGCGCCCACCGCCCGTCGGTCTCGACCACCCGCACGCCTTCGGTGGTGTCCACCTGCCGGTCCCCGGCGGCCTCCACCACGCTCCGCATGACGAGCCCCTTCACGGCCCACGGGGTGGGCACGTCACGCTTGAGCACGTGCGCCCGCGGGATCCGCGCGTCGATCTGGCTCAGCGTGAGCTGCGTCCGCGCCACCAGCCCGATGAGCTGCACGAACGCGGCGGAACCGTCGAAGACGCTGCTGAACTCCGGAACGATGAACCCGCCCCGGCCGTCCCCGCCGAAGATGGTGTCCTCCGCACGCCCCACCCGGGTCAGGTCGTCGGGCGAGGTCGTCGTCCACTCCACCTGCGTCCCGTGGTACGCGGCGACCTGCTCGGCGATACGGGTCGTGGTCACCGGGAGCGCCACCTTGCCGCTGCGCTTCTCGGCCGCGACCAGATCGAGCAGCACCAGCAGCGCCCGGTCGTCCTCGATGATCCGCCCGCGCTCGTCCACCAGCGAGATCCGCTCGCCCACCGGGTCGAAGCGCACCCCGAAGGCCGCCCGGGACGAGGCCACGATCTCCCCGAGCCGGACCAGCCCGGCCCGCCTCGTCTCGGCGGTCTCGGTCGGCCGGGACTCGTCCAGTCCCGGGTTGACGGTGAGGGCGTCGACCCCGAGCCGGCCCAGCAGGCTGGGCAGCACGAGCCCGGCGCTGCCGTTGGAGGCGTCGACGACCACCTTGAGCCCGGAATCCGCGACCCCGGTGATGTCGACCCGGCGCAGCAGGGAGCCGGTGTAGGCGTCGAAGACACTGCCCGGGAACTGCAGGTCGCCGATCTCGCCGGGGAAGGCGCGCCGGTACTCCTGGCGCGCGTACACGCGGTCCAGCTTGCGCTGCTGCTGGAGCGAGAGGTCCGCTCCCCGCTCGTCCAGGAACATGATGTCCACGGAGTCGGGCACTCCGGGCGAGGTCCGCAGCACGATCCCGCCGGCGCTGCCCCGCGCGGTCTGCTGCCGCGCCAGGGGCAGCGGTACGTTCTCCAGGTCGCGCACGTTGATCGCGCTGGCCTGGAGCGCCGAGATCACGGCCCGCTTGAGCGCGCGGGCGCCTCGGGAGTGGTCACGGGCCGTGGTGACGGTGGCGCCCTTCTTCAGGGTCGTCGCGTACGCACCGGCGAGCCGGACCACCAGTTCGGGGGTGATCTCCACGTTCAGGATGCCGGAGACTCCGCGCGCGCCGAACAGATGTGCCTGCCCGCGCGACTCCCAGATCACCGACGTGTTGACGAAGGCGCCCGCCTCGATCGTCTTGAAGGGGTAGACGCGCACGTTCCCCTGGATGATCGATTCCTCGCCGACGAGGCACTCGTCACCGATGACGGCGCCGTCCTCGATCCGGGCGGCCCGCATGATGTCGGTGTTCTTCCCGATGACGCAGCCGCGCAGATTGCTGTGGGCCCCGATGAACACGTTGTCGTGCACGACGGCCTTGTGCAGGAAGGCCCCGCTCTTGACGACGACGTTCGACCCGATGACGGTGTGCTCGCGGATCTCCACGCCGGCCTCGACCTTGGCGTAGTCCCCGATGTACAGCGGCCCGCGCAGCACCGCGTCCGGGCTCACCTCGGCGCCTTCGGCGATCCACACCCCGGGGGAGATCTCGAAGCCGTCCATCTCGACCTGGACCTTGCCTTCGAGTACGTCGGCCTGCGCCTTGACGTAGCTCTCGTGCGTGCCCACGTCCTCCCAGTAGCCCTCGGCGACGTAGCCGAAAATGGGCTTGCCCTCCTTCATCAGCTGCGGGAAGACATCACCGGACCAGTCCACCGGAACATCCGGGTCCACGTAATTGAAGACCTCGGGCTCCATGACGTAGATGCCGGTGTTGACGGTGTCCGAGAACACCTGCCCCCACGTCGGCTTCTCCAGGAAGCGCTCGACCTTTCCTTCCTCATCCACGATGGTGATGCCGAATTCCAGCGGGTTCGGCACCCGGGTCAGGCACACCGTGACGAGTGCGCCCTTCTCCTTGTGGAATCTGATCAGATCGGTGAGGTCGAAGTCGGTGAGCGCATCGCCGGAAATGACGAGGAACGCGTCGTCCTTCAAGGCCTCCTCGGCGTTCTTCACGCTGCCGGCGGTGCCGAGTGGCTTCTCCTCGTTGGCATACGTGAGCTCCATTCCGAGCTCTTCGCCGTCACCGAAGTAATTCTTGACCAGCGATGCCAGGAACTGCACGGTGACCACGGTCTCGCTGAGCCCGTGACGCTTGAGCAGCCTGAGCACGTGCTCCATGATCGGCCTGTTGGCCACCGGCAGGAGCGGCTTGGGCATGCTTGAGGTCATGGGGCGAAGACGCGTACCTTCGCCACCGGCCATCACGACGGCCTTCATGTCGGAAGAGTCCTCCTTGAGAGACGACGTTCTCGCCGACCTCACCCGTCCGGACGGTGACTCCGCAACTCCTCCGCGTCATCCGGCGCCGAGCGAGCTCAATCGGCCGTGGTGTCCGCCTTCACCAGCCGGCGGACTTGCACCACGTAAAGGATTCCTGCCCACCAATAGAGGGTTGTACCCCATCCGGCGAACGCCCATCCGAAAACTGCGCCCGTCCAGGCCAACCAACCCGTGCCATCACTGAGCAGCAGCAACGGGAACGCGTACATCAGGTTGAAGGTCGCGGCCTTGCCGAGGAAGTTCACCTGGGGCGGCGGATAGCCGTGGCGGCGCAGGATCCAGACCATCACGAGGAGCATCAGCTCACGGGCCACCAGCGCGGCGGTGAGCCACAGCGGCAGAATCTCGCGCCACGTCAGACCGAACAGCGTGGACAGGATGTACAAGCGGTCCGCGGCGGGATCCAGCAGCCTTCCGAGACTGCTGATCTGATTCCACTTGCGCGCGAGCTTCCCGTCCAGGTAGTCACTGACCCCGCTGAGCATGAGGACGGCCAGAGCCCACCCGTCGTACTCCGCCAGAATCAGCCACAGGAACAGGGGTACGCCGGCGAGGCGAGCCATGCTCAGGACGTTCGGAATGGTGAAAATTCGGTCAGTCTGAACCCGAGTCTCCTGGACCTCCACCCGGGGGCCTCCACTGTGACTGTAGAAATGTTGAACCTGCCCCCTGACCCTACAGGAGTGCAGGTGTGGGGCCGGCGGGCCCCAAACGCAGAAAAGCCCCGCACCAGTTACCTGGTGCGGGGCTTCCGCAATGATTGTTCGGCGGCGTCCTACTCTCCCACAGGGTCCCCCCTGCAGTACCATC
>NZ_BMVE01000013.1 GCF_014650555.1 Streptomyces goshikiensis
ATGCCAAAGACTGTCGGGAACCCCCCAAAGAACGGTCAGGGGGGACCATGACCACCGAGCCGCACTGAGACGCCTGAGCGGGGGCCCTGCCCAGCGGAGACCGCCGCCCTCCGGGCGGAAACCCTCCTCGCCACCCCGCTTTCCAGCCTCGCCGGCGTTTGAGGCGCGGGGTCTGGGGCGGCGCCCCAGAGGGCCCCGAGCGCAGCGAAGGGAACCCACCGCGCATCAGATCGCTACCCGCCTGCCACTCGGCTCAGCGGCTGCGGACCGGCCGTGGCTGGACATAAGCCGCCCACGGCCCCGGCATGCTCCTCATCTCAAGCGGCTGCGGCTTGTTGGTGGCTTCTTGTAGCCAGAAGACGAAGAGATCAGCCTGGATTGCAGTCAGGGCGACCCGACAGCCCACACCCACCCACCAAACCGCCGCAATCCGGACAGGGTTGGGGTGGGATTGGGGTCTCTGGAGGTCCGATGGCCTCCAACCTGCATGAAATGACGCATCCGACCGCCTCAGGCCACACCATCCGACTACCTGCGGCCGCCAGCCGGTCCGCACCGGGGTTTCGGTCGTGGGCGGCTTATGTCCAGCCACAGACGGGCCGCAGCCGCCAAGCCGAGAGGCAGGCGGGTAGCGATCGTGGGCGGCTTATGTCCAGCCACGGCCGGGCCGCAGCCGCTAAGCCGAGAAGCAGGCGGGTAGCGATCTGGGGCGCCTGACCGCTGGCTTGGTCAATCTGGATGCCGTGTGGTGCAGGTCCGGGAGGGTTTCCGCCCGGAGGGCGGCGGTCTCCGCTGGGCAGGGCGCCCGCTCAGGCGTTTTGGTGCGGCTCGGTGGTCATGTTTCCCCCTGACCGTTTCTTTGGGGGGTTCCCGGCAGGCTTATTGGCGTTCCGGGGCGGGCCGGGCTGTCAAGGGTGGCCGGAGGCCATCGCGAAGCGACGCGACCGGAGGGAGCGCCCTTGACAGGGCGGACCGAACCGGAAGGACAGTGAGACTGGCGGGAAGTCCCCAGTACGGTTCCATCCCGTCCCGAGTGGATCCCGCACAGCCCTACCCCGACCCGCCCGCCCGCCCCGTGCCCCCTAGAACGCCCCGTTGAGGCGGTACCAGTCGCCGTCGACCTGGCGGTGGTCCTTCACGTAGCCGTTGCCCTGGCCCTCGTAGCTCAGGAGCCAGCCCCAGTGGCCCGGGCTCGACCAGCCGTCGGCCGTGTACTTGTCGTTGGTGATCGTCGCGAGGTCGTTGACGCCGTCGCCCGAGTAGTCGCCGACCGCGATGAAGGTCCCCATCACGCCCCAGCCGCTGCGGCCCGTCAGGATCCGGTCGGCCAGGCCGCCCGAGGCGGTGCCCGGGTAGAGCCAGAGCTTGCCGGTCGAGGCCTCGCGGGCGAGCAGGTCGGGGCGTCCGTCGCCGTTCATGTCGCCCGAGCCGATGAGGGCGTCCATGACGCCCCAGCCGCTGCGGCCGATCAGGATCCGGTCGGCCAGGCCGCCCGAGGCGGTGCCCGGGTAGAGCCAGAGCTTGCCGGTGGAGGTCTCGCGGGCGACCAGGTCGCTGCGGCCGTCGCGCGTGAGGTCGCCGAACGCGGTGATCAGCGACATCCCGTTCCAGCCGCTGGCGCCGATGAGCCGGCGGTCGTCGAACCCGCCGTCGCCCCGTCCGGGGTAGGCCCACAGCTTGCCGGTGGACGCCTCGCGCGCGAGGAGGTCCTCCTTGCCGTCCCCGGTGAAGTCGCCGTGCCGGGTCAGGGTGCTCATGGCGTTCCAGCCGGTGCCGACCTGCTTGCCGGTGCCGTCGCCGGGCAGGAACCAGAGCCGGCCGACCTCGTCGCGTACGAGGACGTCGGCGCGCCGGTCGTTGTTGAGGTCGCCGAAGCCGGCCTTGGCGGGCGAGACCTCGGAGTACCAGTTCGGGTAGGCGTTCAGGCCGCACTCGCGGTCGGTGAGCACGAACTTGATCGAGCTCTTGTCGCTCTCGGCGGGGCCGGACGAGCCGCCGCCGGGGCCGTTGGGCTGGTCCGCCCAGTAGGAGCCGTAACCGTAGTTCGGCTCCGAGTAGAGGCACGCGATCCTGTCGGTGCGATTGCTCGTGGCCCGGATCTTGTTGTCGAACGCGCCCAGAGTCGGCTGGTCCGTCTTGACCTTGAGCATGGGCCCGGTGGCGTTGTCGTTCGTCCAGGCGCAGAAGTAGCCGGTGGGGCAGTCTTCGTACTTGGCCGGTGCGGCCTGGGCGGGAGTCGCCGTGGTGGCGGCCAGACCGAGGCCGCTCATCGCGAGGCCGAGCCCTGCGGTCAGCCCGCGCAGAAGTGCAGTGCGCATCAAGCGCTTCCCCCCTGAGTGTGATGTGCGAGGCACATTAGCGGCGGGCCCGCGGGCGGAAGGAAGTGGGGCCCGGCCGGTCCGCCCCCTCCCCAAGTGACGCGGCATCAGATACACCGGTCCCATGGCGATAGAAGAGACAGCAGGGCGGGAAGGCAGCACCCGCGCCGACGCGTACGCCGAGCTCGCGGCCGTGGGGCCGTACGGGGTCAGGCCCGGCCACGCGCTGATCACCATGGTCGAGCCGCACCCGGGCCACGAGTACGCGTACAACCGCTGGTACGAGGACGACCACTACTACGCCGGGGCGATGGCCATGCCCTGGATGTACGCCGGGCGCCGCTGGGTGGCGACCCGGGAACTCCAGGAGCTGCGCTACCCCGAGAAGTCGGCGGTCGCGCAGCCGGTCGGCGCCGGGTGCTACCTCTCCACGTACTGGGTGACCGAGGGCCGCTACGACGAGCACATGAAGTGGACCGTCGGGATCAACAAGCGGCTGGGCCGCGACGGCCGCGTCTACCAGGGCCGTACGCACGTCTTCACGGCCTTCCAGGACCACGTGGCGACGGTCTACCGCGACGGCGCCGCCGGCCCCCGGGACTTCCACGCCCTCGACCACCCGTACGCCGGGCTCGTGCTCCAAGTCGTCGACGCCGACGGGCCCGAGCAGCGGGCGGAGCTGCTGGACTGGCTGCGCTCGCGGGCCCTGCCGAAGCGGCTGGCGGGCTCCGCGGCGGCGATGGTGACGGCGTTCCGGCCGACGCCGCTGCCGGGAGACCGGATGACCTACGTGAAGCAGGTCGAGGGGGTCGACACCCGGCTGACCCTGCTCTGGTTCCTGGAGGCCGACCCGCGCACCTGCTGGGACCGCTTCGAGGGGCTGGACGCGGAGGTCGCCGGGGCGGGGCTGGGGCGGGTGGAGCTGGTGGCCCCGTTCATCCCGACGGTGCCGGGGACGGACCGGTACGTGGACCAGCTGCGGAGGTAGCGGCGGGAGGTGACCTGCCTCCGGCCGCCCGGGCATGGCCGAGCCCCCTCGGCCAGGACGGCGGGCCGGACGAGAGGGCTCCAGTCAGTACTGCGGGTGCTGCGGGTGCTGCGGGTGCTGCGGATAGTGCGGGTACTGCGGGTGCTGCGTGGTGCGATGGCTGGGATGTTCGCCTCGACGTTCAGACGAGACGTCCCAGCCGGCCCTCGGTGACGTCGGTGACGAAGGAGGTCCAGGAGCCCGGCGCGAAGGTGAGGGACGGGCCGTCCTGCGCCTTCGAGTCGCGCACCGCGATGGCCTCCATGACGGGGGACTTGACCTCGACGCAGGCACCGTTCGCGGAGTAGGAGGACTTGGTCCAGATTTCCGTGGCGCCCTGACGAATAGCCATGTTTCTCTCCGGTTCAGCGAGTAGTTCCGGTGACGTGCCAGCCACTTCCCCGGCCGACGTGATCGACGCTACCCGCCGCACTCGGCAGGTGAAGGAGGCGTTCACCCGACCGAGTGGCATATTCCATTCAGGTCTTCTGTGGCCGGGGATCGACGGTGTACCGTACGGCCCTCCTCGCCCGCCTGGCCGGATTCCTCCGGTTTTACTGCTCCTTGCCCGCGTAGTGATCGATGATCCCCGAGATGAACTGCCGGGTCTGGTCGACGTTGAGGGCCTGAGCGCGCAGGTGCTCGTACATCACGCTGTACTTCTGGACGTCGTTGGCCTTCTCCAGGTACAGATCGCTCGTCACGCCCTCGATGTAGACCACCGTCGAGTCCGAGGCGTCCGGGAACTCCAGGATCGCGTACTGGCCGTTCACGCCGGGGTGCGCCCCCATCGCGAACGGCATCACCTGCACCGTGACGTGCGGCTGTTCCGACTGCTCTATCAGGTACTCCAGCTGCCGGATCATCAGTTGGGCGTCACCCACGTGCCGGCGCAGCGCCGCCTCGTCGATGACCGCCCACAGGCGCAGCGGCCCGAGTTCCGGGTTGTTGTTGTCGGTCTCCGAGAGCCGCTTCTGGCGGTGCATGCGGACCTGGACGCGCTTGTCCACATCGGCCGGGGCGGTTTCGGGCCACGCGCCGCGGACCAGGGCCTGGGCGTACTCCGGGGTCTGGAGCAGGCCTGGGATCACCAGGGGCTCGTACGTGCGCAGGCTGGCGGCGTCCGTCTCCAGGCCGATGTAGACGCTGTACGGGATGTCGCCGAAGGCGTGCCACCAGCCCTGCTGGCGGGAGTCCTTGGCCATCTGCATGAGGGAGTCGACCAGCCGGCGGTCCTCGACCTCGTACACGTCGCACAGGTCGCGGACGTCGCGCTGGCTGATGGAACGGCGGCCGTTCTCAAGTCGGCTGATCTTCGACTGGGAGACGAGGAGCCGCTCGGCGACCTGCTCGGCCGTCATGCCCTTGTCTTCGCGGAGCTTGCGCAGCTCCATGCCCAGTCGGCGGCGTCGGACGGTGGGATTGACATTGGACGCCACTTGAACGGCACCTCCGCCTTCTTGTCGTTCTCTCTGCGTGTCTGATGTTCAGCAGACTGCCACCGAAGGGCCAGGTGGCGCCGGAGAACGGCCGGGAAAAGCGGACGCGCGGGGTGGCGCGGCCGGCGAACCGGCCTCGTCACCCCGCGCGCTGGCGGTTCCGCGACCGGATCTTGGGGGACCTCGGTGCGGTACTGGCGGTACTGGCGGTACTGGCGGTGCGGTCGTGCATGGCGCCTGCCGACGGGTCAAGGGGTGTGGCAGGCGGTCGGGCGAGTGGTGCCGGCACTGCTGTTCGGGTGCTGCCGGCGGACCGGGGTGTTCCCCGGCGTGCGGATCAGTGCGCGGCCGCGCGGGCCATCGCACCCGTGCGGCGGGGTTGCAGCGGAACGCCGCTCGCCGTCGCCCGGGCGGCCGGCGGGGCCGCCGGTGCGCGGTCGCGGCGTGGCTGCGCCGCCACACCGTTCTGGACGTCCATGACGGCGTGCGCCACGAGACCGCCCATCGGGTCGTGCCGGATCAGGTCCCGCAGCCGGGACCTGGACGAGCGCCCCTCGTTGCCGGGGTACAGGTGCTTGCCGAGTCCGACCGCGTGGGCCAGTGCGGCGAGCGCCGCGGTCCGCGGGTCCGGCGGTACGCCGGTGCGGATCGCACTGTCGAGCCGGGCACGGATCTCCCGGCTGATCGCCGTGTCGGTCGCCTGGTAGCGAGTCGTCGGCAACACCCCGCACATCTGTCCCGCGACGGCATGCACCATGCCGCAGCGCTCAAGGTGAGCGAGGTAAATCTGGCGGAGCCCCAGCCGGGGTCCGCCGATCCAGTGGACGGCCCGAACCGGGCTGCCGCGTCTGCGCAGCAGTTCCAGTGCGGAGTCCAGAGTCGGATCTCCTGTCGGCCGTGGCATCACCACGGCGATACGATCCCCGTCAGGGGCTATCCGTCCTGCCAGAGCCAGCTCTACTAGCTGTGCCCCGGCCAGGCCGAGGTCGAGCGACTGCGGCTGCGCCGTGGTTCCCGTGGTCGGGTCCAAAGCGAGCAGCAGAAGCTCCTCCGGAATTGTTCTGCGGCTCCTGCCCATCCATGCCTCCCCGCGTGGATGAGTGACAGGGTGACGCCTCTCACATTCATCTGTCGAGAGCGCCTGGCCGCTTTGTGGGGGAACCTGCAGCTATGTCGTTCTCGTCTAGCGGGTGAGCGATGCCCCCTAGACGGGACACTGTTAGACGGTTCGGACAGCAGCCGGACGTCGATCGAGGAGGAACTGGTGGCGGGCGAGTCCCCCGACAAGTCGGTAGATGAAGGTGCGGTGGGGGAGGGGCGCGACCCGAGGGTGTCGGTGTTCCGGCCGCGGGATCCCGAACCGGAGCCGGAGGCCGTTGACCCGTTGCGGGAAGCGGTGGCGGCGTGGGTCGCCTCGGAGGCGGGGTCCGACTCCGACGCCGAGCCCGACTCCGACGCCGAATCAGGGGAAGCCGCCGGGGCCGTGTCCGGTTCCGGGTCGCCCGGTCGGGTGGAGTCGAAGCCGTCTGCCGATGACGCGGAGGAGCGCACGGCGGTGTTCCGCGCCGTGAAGCGGGATTCCGCTCCGGCGAAGCCGGCCGCGACCGAGGAGCCTGCGGAGAGCGAGCGCACGGCCGTGTTCCGCGCGCCGAAGCCGGCCGAGGCCAAGCCGGAGTCGAAGCCGGAGCCCAAGCCGGAGCCGAAGGAGGAGCCTTCCGCTTCTGCTTCCGCCAAGCCCGCGTCCGACGCCGGGAAGCGGGATTCCGCTTCGGTGAAGCCGGCGTCCGCCGATCAGCGGACGACCGCGTTCGGTGTCGTGAAGCCCCCCGCTACCGGGGAGCCTGCGGAGAGCGAGCGCACGGCCGTGTTCCGCGCGCCGAAGCCTGTCGAGTCCAAGCCGGAGTCCAAGCCGGAGCCCTCCGCTTCTGCTCCGGCCAAGCCCGCGTCCGACGCCGAGAAGAAGGATTCCGCTTCGGCGAAGCCGGCCGCCGCTGACCAGCGGACGACCGCGTTCGGTGTCGTGAAGCCGGCCGGCACCGGGGAGCCTTCGGACAGCGAGCGCACGGCCGTGTTCCGCGCGCCGAAGCCCGCTGACGCCAAGCCCGAGGCCAAGCCCGAGTCTTCCGCTTCTGCTCCGGCCAAGCCCGCTCCCGACGCCGGGAAGCGGGATTCCGATTCCGCCAAGCCGGCCGCCGGTGACGAGCCCGCGGACAGCGAGCGGACCGCGGTGTTCCGGGCCGTCAAGCCCGCGGACGCGGCCAAGGCGGCCGAAGCGGCCAAGGCGGCCGAAGCGGCCAAGGCGGCCAAGGCGCCCGCGCCCGCCAAGCCCGCGCCCGCCAAGCCCGCGCCCGCGAAGCCCGCGGCGGCCGGCGGCAGCACCTTCGTGCCGCTGCGCGGCGACGGCACCGCCGCGCCGAAGGCCCCCGCCGAGCCCCGCCCGCCGCAGGCGTCGGCGCCCCGGGTGTCCCTGGAGCCCGGTGAGCGGACCACGCAGCAGCCGCTGCCGCCGAAGCCGCCGCTCGACATGCTCGCGGACCTGACGAACAACCCGCCCCCGCCGCCGAGCCCCCTGCGGACCGCCGTCCGGCGTTTCAAGATCTACGCCCCGGTCGTCGTCCTCCTCGCCGTGATCCTCGCCGTAGTACAGCTGGTGCGCCCGCTGCCCGACCCGAAGCTCACGATGACCGCGAAGAAGACGTACACCTTCGACGGCGGCGCCCCGGCGATGCCGTGGCCGAAGGAGGGCCAGGCCTACATGGCGGCGGCCGGTCTCGGCACCGTCGGCAGCTTCGGCGAGCAGAAGCCCGTCGCGATCGGCAGTGTCGCCAAGGCGATGACCGCGTACGTGATCCTCAAGGGCCACCCCCTCAAGAAGGGGGAAAAGGGCGCGATGATCGACGTGGACAAGGCCGCGGTCGAAGACGGCAAGAAGGAGTCCGAGGGCGAGTCGACGGTCAACACGCTCAAGGAGGGCGGGCAGATCTCGGAGTACGACGCCCTCGCCGCGATCATGATCCCGTCCGCCAACAACGTCGCGCGGCTCCTCGCGCGCTGGGACGCGGGCGGGGACCAGGAGGCGTTCGTCAAGAAGATGAACGACGCCGCCAAGGAACTCGGCATGACCAACACCACGTACACGGACCCCTCGGGTCTGGACGCGACTACGGTCAGCACCGCCGAGGACCAGGTCAAGCTCGGTCTGAAGATCGTCGAGATGCCGGAGCTGATCGCGATCACCCGGCTGCCCAACTGGACCGACGCCTCCGGCAAGTCCTGGCGGAACTACAACGACCTGATTCCGTTCAACGGCTCGCTCGGCATCAAGACCGGCTCCACCACGAAGGCGGGCGGCAACCTGCTCTTCGCCGCGGAGAAGAAGGTTGGCAAGACGAACCAGCTGGTCGTCGGCGCGGTCCTCGGCCAGCACGGCGTGCCGATCCTCGGCACCGCCATCGACGCCAGCCGGCAGATCATGCTGGCCACGCAGAAGATGCTGGTGAACGCGCCCGTCGTGAAGAAGGGCGATGTCGTCGGGTACGTGGACAACGGCCTCGGCGGCCACACCCCGGTGATCGCGACCGCCGACGTGGAGGCGGTCGGCTGGCCGGCGCTCACCGTCAAGGTCAAGCTGGGCGACGACGGCGCGAAGCTCCCGCAGACCGCCAGGGCAGGCACCGAGGTCGGCGTGCTGACCGTCGGTGAGGGCGCGAGCCAGGTGAAGGTGCCGGTGGCGCTGAAGAGCGACCTGGTCGCACCGGGCGTCGGCAGCAAGCTGACCCGCGTCGGCTAAACCCGCGTCCGCTGGATCCCGCGTCGGCCGGCGCCCCGGGCAACCCCGGGGCGCCGGTGCGCGTCCAGGGGCTTGAACAGGGACTCGTTCGTTCTCGTAAGTCGTCAGGTGTTGGGGAGTGTGCGTCGGCAGTGACCACCGCTGAGCAGCAGAGGCAGGGGCGCGGCCCGGGGGAGGCCCCGTCGGCCGGGTCCGACGTGCCCGAGGACGGCGCCGGCATACGGGGCCGCGCGCGCGGCGCGCTCGGCTGGGCCCACCGGCATCCGGTGGCCGTCGCCTCCGCCGTCGCCGCGGTCCTGCACGTCGCCTGGTTCTTCAGCTTCGCCAACAGCGGCGGTGACCTGGCCGCGCAGGACGCCTGGGCCGAGTTCGTCGGCCGCCACCCCGACTCGGCGTACAACCTCGCCTGGTACGGGGGCATGCACCCGGTCTCGTACAGCGTGGTCTCGCCGTACGTGATGTACATGATCGGCGTCCGCACCACGATGATGATCGCGGGGACGCTCTCGGCGGGGCTGTTCGCGCTGATCCTGACGCGCTGCCGCGGGGTCGTGCGGCATCCGCTGTGGCCGGCCCTCGCCGGGGTGTACGGGCTGCTGTGCAACGCCCTGTCGGGCCGGGTCACCTTCGGGCTCGGGGTGGTGTTCGCGCTCGGCGCGGTCGCCGCCGTCTTCTGCTGGCCCCGCAAGTGGGCCGAGCGCCGCTGGGCGAAGGCCGCCGTGGCGGCCCCGCTGGCCGCCCTCGCCACCGCCGCCAGTCCGGTCGCCGGGCTGTTCCTCGGGGTGATCGCGGCCGCGCTGTTCCTGAGCGGGCGGCGCCCGGGCGCGTACGCGCTGGGGCTGGCGCCGGCGGCGGTGGTCGGGCTGTCGGCCTGGCTGTTCCCGTTCTCCGGCACGCAGCCGATGAAGCTGGGCTCGGCCGCGCCGCCGTTCGTGTTCGCGGTGGCGTTGCTGTTCCTGGTGCCGAAGGGGTGGAAGACGGTCCGGATCGCCTCGGGCGTGTACGCCTTCGGGGTGCTGCTGACCTGGCTGATCGATTCCCAGGTCGGCTCGAACGTCACCCGGATGATCATGCTGTTCGGGGCGGCCGTGGCCCTCGCGGCCCTCCCGTACGCGCGGCCGCGCTCGCGGCAGTGGTACGGGCTGCTGCTCGCCTTCGCCGGGCTGAACGTCTGGATCACCTCCAACAGCGTCACGGACATCGTCCGCACCACGCCGGTGGCGGCCTGGAACCGGGAGCTCGCCCCGCTCGTCGACCAGCTCCAGAAGGCGGGCGCCGACCGGGGCCGCGTCGAGGTGGTCCCGGCCAGCAGCCACCGCGAATCCTCGGCCTTCCCCTCGTACGTGAACCTCGCGCGCGGCTGGAACCGGCAGGCGGACCTGGAGCGGAACCCGCTCTTCTACGACGACACCCTCAGCGCGACGACGTACCGGGCCTGGCTGGACCGCTGGGCCGTGCACTACGTGGTGCTGCCCGCCGACAAACCCGACTCGGGCGGCGAGGAGGAGGCGAAGCTGGTGGCCGCGGGGCTCCCGTACCTCCAGCAGGTGTGGGGCGACAAGAACTGGCGGCTGTTCAAGGTCCACGAGCCGACGGACCTGGTCTCCGGGCCCGCGACGGTGGTGCGGGCGAGCGCGGACCAGCTGGTCATCGACGTGAAGCGGGCCGGGCGGGTGCTGGTGCGGGTCCCGCATTCGCCGTGGCTGGGGCTGGTGGACGGGGCGGGCAAGCCGGTGGCGCCGCCGCAGGCCAAGCAGCCGAACACGGCCGGGTGCCTGTTCAAGGCGGTTCCGGACGTGGACGGCGACGTGTGGACGGAGCTGCTGGCACCGGCGCCAGGGGAGTACCGGGTGGCGGCGAAGTACCAGCTCCCGCGGGGGACGCCCTGCCCGGAGGAACTGCTCACGCAGACGGTGGGCCCCTCGGGGCGCCCTTGATCCGGAATTCTTTACGTCCGGTCCGGGTGCATTGGTCCGCATATCTGCATACGATCCCAGTAGTCCGATTGGGTGCTTCCCGAGGGAGTTGACGGCGGGATGAGCAAAGAGCAGAAGCAGGATTTCCGGACGGCTGTCGCGAAGGGGCTGGAGTCGAACCAGGCGCGGCGCGCCCAGGGCCACGGCTTCGAGGGTCCGGTGCGGAGCAAGGTCAAGGGCGGTGCGCACACGAAGGCTGAGCTCAAGCGCTCGGGAACCCCGCAGGGTGACCGCATCGGCGAACGCACCAGGGGCCTGAGCTGACCCTCCCGCCCTCCCGGCCCGGCCCGGCAGCGACCGGCCCCCGATCCCCCCGCGCGCTCCGGCGGCCCGCCGCCCGGTCCCCCGGCGCGGCCCGTCCCTCGGCCCACGCCGGGCCCGGCCCCCGGCGCGGCCCGCCCCCGGCCCACGCCATCCCCGGGCCCCCGGCGCGGCCCACGCCTGGCGGCGGGCGGCGGGCGCGAGCCGCACGCCGAGGCCGCCGACCGGCTCCCGCCGGGTCAGGCGCCCGAGCCCGTCGCCCGGTAGCGACCGGCCCCGATCCCCGCGGGCGCGCCGGCGGGGACGGCCCCGGGCCACCGGAGCGGGAGGCCCCTCGGCCCGCGCCAGGCCCCGGGTAGCGGGCGTGAGCCGCACGCCGAGGCCGCCGACCGGCTCCCGCCGGGGCCGGGCGCCCGAGCCCGTACGACGAACGGGGCCCCGGCGGCGGCCCCCGGCGGCGGCCCGGCCTACGCCGCCAGCGCCCGCAGCACCGGCAGGAGCTCGGCCTCCTCGCGGTCCAGGTGCGCCAGCAGCTCCCGGCTCAGCGCCTCCAACTCCTCCCGGACGGCGGCCTGGTCACCGCCGCCACGGATGAGCCCGGCGATCCGCGTCTGCGTCCGCTCGATGTCCCGGTGCTCCTCCTCCAGCCTCCGGAAGAACCCGGCGAGCTGCGGGTGCCGCTCCGCCAGCCAGGGAAACAGCCCGGTGTCCTCCCCGGTGTGGTGGGCCTCCAGGGTCTGGCAGAAGGCCAGGCAGTGCTGGCGCAGCTGCATCCCGACCGGCGCGCTCTCCCCGGCGGGCAGCCGCAGCAGCTCGGCGATCTGTGCCCGCAGCCACCCGTGGACCCGCGTCAGCATGCCCGCGATCCCGTCCTCGGCGCCCTCGGCGCCCTCGGCGCCCTCGGCCTCATGGGTGCGCTGGAGCTCCACGACGGGTATCACGCGCCGGGTCTTCCTCTGGTATTCCCCGTACCCGGGCTCCTCCCGCACGATGTGCGCGAACAGCTCCTCCCACCGCGCCCCCTCGGCGGGCACCGCCACGGCCTCGTAAACCTCGGTCCCGGTCTCCACCCGTACGAGGGGCCGCGCGAGCAGGTTGCGGTACCAGTCCGGATGCCGGTCGGAGCCGCCGGCGGACCCGACGACGTACATCCCCTGCCCGCCCGGCCCGCGCGGACGCCCCAGCGGGGTGGTGTGCTCTCGCCCGGAGCGCGCCCCGGTGGTGGTGAGCAGGATGAGCCCGGCCCCTTCGAAGGGCCCGCCGACCCGGCCGGCGTTGGCCCGGAATTCCTCTATGACGGCTTGGTTGAACGACATGACGTGGTGACGGTCCTCTCGCGGTGTTTGCGCATGCATGACGGCAGCAGAACAACCGCGGAACTCACCCGTAGTCGGTGGCGACAACGCCCATGACCCGGTCCTTCACGTACAGGTACTCGCCCGGCGACCGCCCGGCCCACATCTCAGTGGACGGCCCCACGTGGTACCCGGCTATAAAACCACACCGCCTCAGGGCACTTGGCGCTGCGCGAGCACCTCCCCGGCGAGCGCGCGACAGCGGGTGACCTCTTCGTCGAACTCGGCGTTGTCCATGTCCAGGCCCGCGGCCGGGCCGGGCAGGCCCGCGAGCTCCCGCAGCGCCGGTTCGAAGTCCGGGTCCAGGCCCTTGTGGCACGTGCCGCAGAGCGTGACCAGGTTCTCCTCGGCTGTCGGCCCGGCCATCCGCCAGGGCACGAGGTGGTGGAGGTGCAGCTCGATGTCCGTGTGATCGCTCGCCCTGCGACCGCAGACCACACACCGAAAACCGTCCCGCTTGAGGACCTGCATGCGCAGCTTCCGGGTGGGCGCCCGGCGCTCGACGGCGTCGTCGGGAAGGTGCTGCGTGACGAGGTATCCGAATCCGCCGGACTCGGCCGAGCCGTCGTGCACGCACTCCTTGGGGGCGATCACGCTGGACAGCCGGTCTTCGGCGACCTGCCTGCCGACCAAGGCGTTCCGGCGGTCCAGGCCTTGCGGATGAATTCGGGGTCGACGAGGCACGCGGCGCGGATCTCCCAGCGCGGGTTCCGCTCGGAGAAGCCCACCCAGTGCGTCTGCGCTGACCAGGCCACCTCGCCGGTTGGCCCCGAGGGTCAGCGCGTAGTAGTCGCCCGCAGGGTCGTAGGCCTTCATGCTCCGAAGCGTCTGCAACAGCCGTTCCCCGGCCGCTTCCTGCGTGTCTCCCATGGCGCGACTGTCCCACCGCGGTCTGACGGCCAGAGACGTCAAAAGACCCCCAGCCAAGATCGGCTGAGGGTCTTCCACCACGTGCCCCCGGCAGGATTCGAACCTGCGACACCCGCTTTAGGAGAGCGGTGCTCTATCCCCTGAGCTACGAAGGCGAGGCATGGAGGCCTGGCGGTGAGGCCGGGCCACCGCGGTCAGTGTAGCGGGTGGTGCATGATCCGTAGGGGAGAGGTGATCGACAGCCGCGACATCCTGATCGCGCAGGTCGATCAGCGGGGTCGTCCACGGGCTGGCCTGATGAACCTTTCGGACGCATCGTCGAGAAAGCGCTGGCCATCTAGAAGGGGACGTATCCGTGACGTACAACCTCCTTACCGTCGACCCCGTCGGCCCCGAGATCGTGGCCCTCGCACTTGCGGGATGCCTCGGTATCGCGGTGGGTGACGTGGACGTGGCGGGTACTGACGGCGACCCCGACCTCCGCAACTGGGATGCGCCCGTCTCGTGCGAATACCGGGCTGTTCAAGGTGATGTGGCCTGGTCGCTGGACGTCTACGCCCAGGAACGCGTCGCTGATCAGCCGCCCGAGTCCGACCTCGCCGCAGGGTTCGCGAAGGCCGCCATGACGACAGTCCTGTTTCCCGCTGAGGAAGCACCGCCCAGTGCCTACTGGGCGGTGACGCCGGAAGGCGTTCTCACCCGGGCCCGGCTCGAACTCTCCGACGACGAGCCTCCCCTTTACGCGATCACCGCCGTCGAGGCGCCGGTGCCGCAGCTGCCCGGGGCGACCGTGACGAGATTCGCCGAGATCGTACGGGAACAGCGGCCGGACACGCCGGTCGCCTGGGCCTTCGCGGAATCGGTGGAGAAGGTGCGGCAGGCCGCCTCGGGCCTCGCGAGGCTTTCCCTCGACGACGGCACCGGCAGCCCCGTCTGGACCGCGAAGGGCAACCTGGTGGCGTGGGAGAGGGTCATCACGCAAATGGAATCCGGGTGGGCGCCGTCGGGCTGGTATCCGGCCGGCCTTTACCGGGAGCGGCTGGAATCGCGTGACGAGCTGGCCGGAATCGGTGCTCACCTGCCGCGTGATGTCACTGAGCTGCTCGACGAGGCCCTGGAGCAGCTGGACAGGCGGTTTGCCGCTGCGACGGAGGATGACCTGTCAGGGAGTCTCCGCAGAGAGCTGACCGGCGGCTCCGCAGAGCAGACGCCGCTCGGCTGGTGGTGGCACCGCCGCCCGAATCCCGCACCGTGGGAACAGGCCTGCCCGCTCCCGGGGTCCGTAGTGAAGAGTAAGGAAATCAACAGGTGACACCGTCGAACGACCGTTTTCGTGAGCTGCGTGAGCTCCTGTCCTCTTATGAAGAGACTGGTTATGTCTTCGATGACACAGAGAAGCGTAGGGGAGTTGCGCTCAGCGCCTACCTCAGGCAAGCCGCACGCGATCCCGCACGCGCCGCCGAGGCAGCGGCCGAAATCGACGACCTCATCGAGACAGGCCTGTTCAGCGATGAGATCGCGGATGACGTCGACCTCTTGCCCCACATCAACCCGCCCCGCGGGGAGACGGTGGAGAACTGCCTCGCCGTCATTGGCGGGCACCTGCGTCAGTTCCTCGCAGAGCCGGCGAATCCCTCCCAGTCGCCTCCTCACACCGCATGGGAATGGAGGGAACGCTTTCCCGGACTCCAGCACCTGCTGGCGGCGTATTTCCATCAGGACTCCTCGCTGGAGTACTCCTCTTATGGGGAGGCTCTCGACGACTACGTCTCAGGTGCCTCGGAAAGTGACCTTCGGCAGTTGGCGGATGAGATTCGCGAATTCCTGATCCTCAACGAATCGGATCAACTCCTCAAGAAGTCGGCGGTGACGCTGGGGCTTGCCATTCTTCCGCCACGAGGCGTGCGCCTGCGTCAGTGGCTGACGGACGTGCGGGGGATCGCGCTCCAGGGAACCGCGCCCCGGAGCGGGAGTGGTTGGGGGGTGCAGGCAACCCGAGGGGGGTTTGGGCCCTCCTGATGGAGGCGGGGGGAGGCGACTACAGGGGGCGGAATGACGGCAGGGGTGCGGTTCGAGCTGCTGGGGCCGATGCGGGCCTATCGGGGGGACGAGCGGCTCGGGACGGGGACGCCGCAGCAGCAGGCCATGCTGGCGGTGCTGTTGCTGCGGTCCGGGCACGGGGCCGGGCTCGGGGAGCTCATCGACGCGCTGTGGGGTGAGGAGCCGCCGCACGCGGCCGTGACCACCCTGCGGACGTACGCCTGGCGGTGGCGGAAGGTGCTGGCGGAGCCCGGGGTGCTCGTCTCCGTCGGGGACGGGTACCGGCTCGTGCTGGAGAAGCCGTGCCTCGACGTGCAGGAGGCCGAGGAGCTGGCCGCCCGGGCCGCCGTCGAGCGGGGCGCGGGGCGGCGCGAGGCAGCCGCGAAGCTGCTGCGGGAGGCGCTCGGGCTGTGGCAGGGGGAGCCGCTGGCCGCGCTGCCGGGGCCGTACGCGGAGCGCCAGCGGTCCCGTCTGGAGGAGCTGCGGCTGCGCCTGCTGGAGGACCGCCTGGAGCTGGACATCGAGGCGGGCGGCGAGGCCGCGGCCGTGCCCGACCTGCGGCTGCTGACCTCCGAACACCCGCTGCGGGAGCGGCCCGTGGCGCTCCTGATGCGGGCCCTGTGCCGGACGGGCCGTCAGGCCGACGCCCTGAACCTGTTCCGTACCGCCCGCCAGGGGCTGATCAGCGAGATCGGCCTGGAGCCCGGACCGGAGCTGCTGTCGCTGCACCAGCGCATCCTGAGCGGCGACCAGGAACTCGCCGGGGCCGAGGACGGCGGGCGCCGGGGCGGCCCCGTCGCCCTGTCCGGCGGGCCCGCGCCGGACACTGCCGCCGCCGTGGCGGACGGCGGGGGAGGGGGCGGGGGCGGGCCGGAGCCCGAGCCGGAGGCGCCGCCCGTGCCCGCGCAGACGCCCAGCGCGCCCGGTGACTTCACCGGCCGGGCCGCCCTCGTACGACGCCTTGCCGAGGCCCTGACCCCGGCCGGCGACAGCGGGCCGGCCCTCGCGCTGATCTCCGGCATGGGCGGAGTCGGCAAGACGGCCCTCGCCCTCCACACCGCCGACCGGGTACGGGACCTCTTCCCCGACGGCCAGCTGTACGCCGACCTGCGCGGCACCGACGCCCACGACCCCTGCGACCCCGGTCACGTCCTGGTCGGTTTCCTCGCCGCGCTCGGGGTCACCGCGGATGCCCTGCCCGCCGACGTCGAGGGGCGGGCGGCGCTGTTCCGGTCGATGACCGCCGGCCGCCGGATGCTCGTCGTGCTCGACAACGCGCGCGACGCCGCCCAGGTGCGCCCGCTGCTGCCCGGCCCCGGCCGGTGCGCCGTCCTCGTCACCAGCAGACCCAGGCTGGCGGGGCTGCCCGCCCGGCACCAGGCCGACCTGGACGTCTTCGAGCTCCCCGAGGCGCTGGAGCTGTTCGGCCGGGTGATCGGCCGCGACCGGCTGGACGCCGAACCCGAAACCGCCCGCGAGCTCGTCGCCACCTGCGGGTTCCTGCCCCTGGCCGTCCGGATCGTGGCCGCCCGGCTCGCCGCCCGCCCCAGCTGGACGGTCGCCCTGCTCACCGCCCGGCTGGCCGACGAGCGCCGCCGACTCAACGAGCTGCGCGTCGGCGATCTGGCCATCGCCCCCGTCTTCGAGCTCGGCTACCGCCAGCTCTCCGCCGAACAGGCGCGCGCCTTCCGGGTGCTGGCCTGCCTCGACGGCCCCGGCATCGGCCTGACCTCCGCCGCGGCGGCCCTGGGGGCCGATGAGTTCCACGTGGAGGAGGTACTGGAATCCCTGGTGGACGTGGCGATGCTGGAGTCCCCGACGCCCGGCCGGTACCGCTTCCACGACCTGCTGCGCACCTTCGGCCGCCAATGCGCGGGAGCGGGAGCGGGAGCCGGAGCAGGTGCCGGAGCCCGAGCCGGTGCCGGTGCCGGTGCCGGTGCCGACGCCGGCGTCGGCGTCGACCGGGCCGAGCTGGCGGGCGCCCTCGACGGGCTCCTCGACCACCTCCTCGCCACCGCCTGCGCCGCGTTCCGGCACGCCGTACCCGGCGACCCCGTCGCGGCGGCGCTCGGCCCGCTGCGCGCGCGACCGCTGTCCTTCGCCGGGCTGGAGCCCGCCCGGATCTGGGCGCTGACCGAATCGGAGACCGCCCTCGCGCTGGCCGCGCAGATCGCGGCCTGCGCCCGGCCCGGACACCCCGCCTGGCGCGGGCGGCTGCGCGCCGCCATCGACCTGCTGATCGCCCTGAGCCCCTTCCACCAGGACACCCGCTACGGCCAGCTCGCCCCCACCGGCCTGCTCCTCGCCGAGGCCGCCGCCCGGCACGGCGACCGCAAGGCCGAGGGGCGGGCCCGCTTCCTGTGCGGGACGATCGCGCTCAAGGACACCCGGCTCGCGGAGGCCGAGACCGAGGCGCGGCTCGCCGTACTGGCCTGCCGCGAGGCCGGCGACACCGTGGTGCTGCGCCAGGCCCTCAACGACCTCGGCCTGGTCGCACAGTTCCTGCGCCGCTTCGACGAGGCCATCGCGTGCTTCGACGAGGCCATCGCGCTCGCCCGGGAACTCGACCACCGCTCCGGCGAGTACGCCACCACCGTCAACGCGGCCCTCGCCCGGGTCCGCAGCGGCCGCGCCCACGAGGCCGTCCCGGCCTGCGAGGCCGTACTGCCGGGGCTGCGGGAGATGGACGACCGGCACGGCATCTGTTACGCCCTGTACGTCCTCGGGCTCGCGCTGCACGCCACGGGCCGGTACGAGGAGGCGATCGCGCGGTACGGGGACTGCCTGGCCGTCGCCGGGCCCGCCGGGATCCGCCAGCGGGTGGCGCACGCCCGCTACCGGATGGCCGACACGCTGCGCGCGGTGGGCCGGCACGCGGAGGCCCAGGAACAGGCGGAGGCGGCGCTGTCGCTGTGCCGCGACCTCGGCTCCGACCGGGACAGCGGGCACGCGCTGGTGGTGCTCGGCCGGACGCTGGCCGAGCGCGGCCGCGCCGAGGAGGCCCGGAGCCGGCTGCTCAGCGCGTCGGCGCTGTTCGCCAAGCTCGGCCTGCCGGACGTGGCGGACGTCGAGGAACTCCTGGCGGCGCTGCCCGCCTGAGCCGCCGCCCCGCGCTGCCCCGCGCTGCCCCGCGCCGCGGCCCGGCGCCCAGGAGCCCCGGTGCTCAGGAGCCGGTGCTGTTCCAGTTCCCCTCCACGAGGCCCTGCGGGGGTGCCAGGTCGCCGAGCTGGGTGCCGACGTACGGCGCGGGCGGCGGTGCCACGTCGGCGCTCGCCGCGGCGGCCCCGCCCAGTACGAGACCCAGGGCCAGGCCGCCCGTCACGAGGGCGGCGGCGGCCCGCCGGACGCGGGAGGGGGGCGCGGCGGTGGGCTTCTGCGTACCGGTCATGTGGATCAGTCCTTCGTCGGAAGAGCGTGGTCGGGACCAGTATCCGAAGCGCGGGTCAATCCCGGATCGACGCCGGATCAACGTCTCGGAGTCCAGGTCACGGGCGGTGGTCCAGCAGCTGGGTGCGCACCAGCCGCCCGTACAGCTCGTCCGAGGCGAGCAGCTCCCGGTGCGTCCCGGTCGCGCGCGCCCGCCCGTCCTCCAGGACCACGATCCGGCGGGCGCCGGTGACGGTGGACAGCCGGTGCGCGATCACCACGACCGTCGTCTCCCGGGCGATGTCCGCGACCGCGTCGCGCAGCGCCCGCTCGTTCTCGGCGTCCAGCTGCGAGGTCGCCTCGTCGAGCAGCAGCAGCCTGGGCCGGCGCAGCAGGGCGCGCGCGATGGCCACGCGCTGGCGCTGACCGCCCGACAGGGCCGTGCCGCGGTGCCCGAGCTCGGTGTCCAGGCCGGCGGGCAGCCGCTCCACGAGCCCGTCCAGCCGGGTCAGCGCGAGGACCGCCCGCAGCTCCTCGGGCGAGGCCCGGGGCGCGGACCGCAGCAGGTTGTCCCGCAGGGTGCCGGACAGCACCGGGGCGTCCTGCTCCACGTACCCGATGGTGGCGCGCAGGCCGGTCAGCGGCCAGTCCCGTACGTCGCGGCCGTCGAGCAGGATCCGGCCCGAAGTGGGCTCGTAGAACCGCTCCAGCAGCGCGAACACGGTGCTCTTGCCGGCGCCGGAGGGGCCGACGAGCGCGGTGAGCCCGCCCGCCGGGACGTCGAGCGACAGGCCGTCGAGGACGGTGGTGTCCCGCCCCGGGTACCCGAAACGGACGTCGCGCAGCTCCAGCGCGAGCGGCGCGGCCGGCACTGCGGCGGGGGCCGCGGCAGGCTCGGCAGAAGGCTCCGCGTCCGCGTCTGCGTCCGCTAGCGGCTCGATGGCCAGGCACTCGATCTCGTGGATGCGCAGGGCCGCGGCCGAGCCCCGCTGCACCAGCCCCGCGCTCCCGGCGAGCTGGGTGAGCAGCGGGCCGATGAACAGGACGTAGAAGAGGAAGGCGACCAGCGCCGACATGGTCATCTGCCCGGTCGCCACCCGGGTCCCGCCGAAGCCCAGCACCGTGAGGAACGCCAGCCGTACGGAGAGCCCGGAGGCGACCTCGACGGCGGCCTCCCAGCCGACGGCCCGCACCCCGCTGCGCCAGGCCCGGTGGGCGGCCTCGCGGGCGGCCTCGGTCTCCCGCCGCTCCAGGCCGTTCGCCTTGACGGTACGGAAGGCGCCGAGCGCGCGTTCCAGCGCGGCCCCGAGCTCACCGGTGACCTGCTGGGAGCGGCGGGCCGCCCGGCCGATCCGGGGCAGGGTGAGCGAACCGATCCCGCAGACGGTGCCGATCACGCCGACGGTGGCGCCCGCCAGCACCGGGTCCAGCAGGAACATCGCGGTGAGGCCCCCGAGCACCATCAGCGTGGAGGTGGCGCAGACCGCGAGGGCCTGCCCGGCCGCCGCCCGCAGCTGGCCGGTGTCGGAGGTCAGCCGGGCGACCAGGTCTCCGGGGCGCTGGCGGTCCATGTCGGCCACCGGCAGCCGCAGCACGCGGGCGGCGAGCCGCTCGCGGGTGGTGCGGACCACGCCCTCGGCGGTGCGCTCCAGCAGGTACGACCCGGCCGCCGTGATCAGTACGGAGGCCAGCACCAGGGCGCCGAGCCCGATCGCGGAGGCGGTGGGCGAGCCGCCCGCGACCAGCCGGTCGATGAGGGCCTTGGCGGCCATCGGCTCGGCGAGCCCGGCGAGCCCGCCGGCCAGCCCGAGCCCGGCCCCCGCCACGAGCCGCCCCCGGTGGGGCCGCAGATGCCGCGTCAGCAGCAGCCGCAGCCCGGAGGGCGCGGCGGGTGTGGGTTCGGGCTTGGGTACGAGGGCGGGCGCGGGTGTCGCGCGCCCTGCCTGCGGTGTGCCGAGCAGGGCCTCGGCGGCGCCGGTCACGCGGCGTTCGCCGCCCGGTCCCGGGGCGCGTCGAGCCGTGCGGCCAGCGCCGCGATCCCCGGGTCCGCGCCGAGCCCGGGCACCGCGCCCTCGGCGAGCTGCGCCCGGCGCGCGTGGTCCAGGAGGGCTTCGGCGGTCAGCTCCGGCAGCCGTGTCCGGAACCGCTCCAGCAGCAGCTCGGCGGCCGCGTGCAGGGCGTCGTCGTCCAGCGGGCGGGCCGGCAGCGGCAGGCCGTCCAGCAGCAGCCGCTGCAACGAGGCGAACAGCTGCTGCGTGCCCGCCTCCCGGATCGTGAGCGAGAGGTGCGAGGAGAGCCCCTCGCCGCCCACCGCCTCGTGGGCGAAGCCCCTCGGGATGTACAGCACCTCCCCGGGGCGCAGGGTGTCCGAGAGCAGGGCAGGGCCGGCGTCGGCGACCTCGCCGGGACTCCAGTCGGGGCCGGCGGGGCCGCCGCGCACCGTCCAGTGCTTGCTGCCGGTGCCCTGGAGCAGCAGTACGTCGGCGTCGTCGCGGTGCAGGTCCAGGCCCTGTGCCCCCGGCGGGGTGACGAAGAAGAACGCCTCGACGCGGCGGCCGAGTTCGCCCTCCAGGCGGCGGGTCAGCGCCCGCGTGGCCGGGTGCCAGTGCTCGACGTTGCGCAGCACCAGCGTGGCGCCCTCGGCGAGCAGCTCCCGTACCCGGTGCGGATCGGCGTAGCCGGGGGTGGTGACGCCGGCGACGGTGCGGGACCGGGTGTAGCGGGAGGAGTGCACCGGGTTGCCGGCCCGGGCGAGTTCGAGGTGCGGCACGCGCAGCAGGCCGCCCGCGACGGCGGCGTCGATCTCCTCCAGGGAGAGCGGGGCGGCGGGTCCGGCGGCGGTGCCGGTGCCGCTTCCGGTGCCGGGCCGGAAGACGGCGGGCGCGGACCGCCAGTGGCCGTCGAGGAAGGCGTCCGTGTCGCCCACCCAGCGGGTGAGTTCGTCCCGGTGCATGGGGTCTCTTCTCTGTGTCGAGTACGTCGGTCAGGTGGCCGGGGCCGGGCAGGTCAGGCCAGCAGCAGCGCGCGGTCCCAGCGCGTGGCCGGCTCGGCGTCGCGGGCGAAGGTGTCCAGGGCGAGCGCCGCCCCGGCCGCGCCGGTCAGGAAGCCGCCCGGATGTTCCTCTGGCGGACGTTCGCCGGGCGCGGCGGCGAAGCCGAACGGCGCTTCCTCGTCGAGGAGTTCCAGCAGCCGGGCCGCCAGCTGCGGGACCCGCTCGGCGAGTTCGGGGTCGCCGCTGTCGCGGGCGGTGCGCCAGGTGATCTGGAGCAGCCCCGCCAGCCCGTGGCAGAGCCCGGCCTCGGCCGTCCCGCCGGCCCGGGCCGGTCCGTCCAGATCGGCGCGGGCCAGCGCGGCCCGCAGCGCCTCGACGCCGGCCTCCTGCCACTGCGGCACCTCCAGGGCCAGGCCCGCCAGCTGGAGGGCCCGGGCGACGCCGGGGGTGCCGTAGCACCAGGAGGGGCGGCCGGGTTCGGGCTGCGCGGGCCCCAGCGACAGCTGGCCGGGCCACCAGGGGCCCGCGGCGTCCGCGCACCGCCGCGCGAGGAGCCACTGTGCGAGGTCGGTGACGGCGGCCCGCTGCCCCGGCACCCGCACCCCCTCCCGCCAGGCGATGGCCAGCAGCGCCAGCGGGCCGGGCATGCCGTGGGCCATGCCCAGGTTCGCGTGCCCGCGCGCCGGGGCCACCGGCTGGTACGAGGCGCCGTCCAGCGCCACCCACCAGCCGGGCAGTCCGCGATCGTGGGTACGGACCGGCCGGCTGAGCCCGACCAGCGCCCGCAGCACCCGCACGAGGGCGGCCTCGGCCGGACGCCCGAGCTCCAGCAGATGCGCACCGAGCCCGCTCTGCCCACTGATCACGTCGTACGCGGTGAAGGTCGTAAAGCCGGACCCGGAGCCCGGGGCGGAGCTCGCGTCGGGGTGTTCGGTGAGGCGGCGTTCTTCGCGGGCGGCGCGGGTGGAGGCGAGTTCCGCTACCTGTTCCCGCAGGTGGGAGCGGGCCGCGCTGTGCGCGGCCGGGCCGTCGGCCGTCCGGTGCAGGGCGAACGACAGCGCGGCCAGCGGCCCGTACAGCCCCTGCGGCCCGGGGGCCGGGGTCTTCCCGGCGAGCGCGGTGAGCGCGGCGGCCCGCCGCACCCACCGCAGCGCGGCGTCCCGGTGCGCCGGATCGCCCCCCACTGCAGCGCCGAGTTCCGCGTGGAGCAGGGCGATGCCCGGGGCGCCGTCGCTGAGGCTGGCCGCGCGGAACGGGGAGACCTCCGGCGTCGGGTGGTCCGCGGCGGCAGGGTCCGCGAGGCGCCGGGCGACGACCGTCACGGCGGCGGCGGCCCGCGCGCGCAGCGCCTCGTGCTCCCGCGCGCTCACGCTTCGGCCCTCGTACGGTCCAGGCGGCTGCGCAGCGCCACGGCGGCCAGGGCGAAGGAGCGCTCCTCCGCGGGGCGGTCGATGCCCGTGAGGCGGTTGTGGTGCATGTGCAGCAGCGCATCCAACGGCCCCGGACCGGCGCCGAGTTCCCGCAGCAGCGTCCCGTACGCGGCCAGCGCCGGCGCGCGCCGCTCCCAGCAGGCGAGCAGCTCCGGGCCGCCGGGCAGCGTGCGCAGGTGCCGCCAGCCGCCGGCCGGGTCGACCAGCTCCCGGGCCAGGTCCTTGGCGGCGCGGGCCGGCTCGGCGGCCCCCGGCGGCGCCGCGCGGTCGATCAGGTGCCGGACGCCCTCCGTGGTGCCGGCGACCCGGCAGGCCAGGTCGACGTACCCGAGGGCCGTCAGCACGGTGCGGTCCAGCGCCAGTTCGCGGCGCTCCAGCAGCGCGGCCTGCTCCAGGCAGGCGACGCTGTCGGCGTGGAAGGCGCGTTCGGCGGCGGTCGCCGCGGCGGCGCCCCCGTAGCGTTCGAGTTCGGGCTCGTAGGTGTCCAGGACCAGCCGGCCCCCGAGCCCGTCTTCGGCGAGCCGGTCCGACCAGGCGGCGAGGCGGGGCAGCAGGTCCCCGGTGAGTGCGGCCGGGTCGCCGTGGAAGCGCAGCCGCAGGTGGGAGTCGGGGTCGCGGTAGCGCAGGTAGAACCAGCGGTCGACCGCGCCGGGCAGCCCCTCCAGCAGGCTCGGCAGCCGGTGGGCGAGGAGCTCGTCCTGGCGCTCGGCCGAGCCGTACACCTTGGCGTACAGCCACCGCGAGCCGGGACCGTACGCGGTACGGACGCGCCGGGGCGCGGGCACGACGGCCACCGGCCGGACGGCGGAACCCCGTACCGGCGCGGCCGTCGGCCGCGCCCGCCGGACCAGCGGGAACGCGATCTCGTTGACCCGGCCCGCCCCCTGAGGGCCCTCGGCCAGCCAGCCCGTCCCGTACCCGCAGCTCGTCGGCAGCTCCTGGAGGACGCCGCCGGGCCGCCGCAGCCACTCGTCGCGCAGCAGCCCCCGGTGGAAGGGCCGGCGCAGGTCGAGGGCGATGCGGTTGTCGCCGCTGACGCTCTCCACCCGGTCGGGCACCCGCCAGCGGGAGCGCCAGGCGTCGAAGAGCCGCTCCCACGCGCCCGGGTCGGTGGCCCGGTCCTGGAGCGCCGGGTCCGTCGGGCGCCAGCGGGCCGGGGAGAGCACGGTACGGCCGCGCCGGACCCTCGGCAGGTACGGCAGGGTGTCGGCGGTGCCCCAGCGCCAGCGCGGCCAGGCCGGGAGCCCGTTCTCGGTCACCTCGTGCAGGAAGCGGGCGGCGTTCGGCGCGTGCCAGACCGTCGCGAGCATGCTGGGGACGACGGGGACGACCTCGCGGCCCAGCCGGGGCGCGACCACCGCGAGCCGGTGCACGTCGGCGACGACGGCCAGATCGGACACGCCGAGGTCGGTGCCGTCGCTGCCGTCGGCGCCCTCGGCCCCGCCGGAGCGGTCGGCGAACGCGCCCAGGGTGATGGTGTGTTCCAGGCGCCGCGGCACCAGCGCCACGTTGGCGGTCGCGCCGCGCGGCGGCGGGAACCTCAGCTGTGCGGTGACGGCGCCCGGCGCGGCCCCCGGCACCTGCCGGACCAGCTCGGTGACCCGGGCGTCATCGGCGCCGAGCACGAACCCGAACCGCCCGGCGTGCGCCCCCGCGGTGCGCGCCCCACCGGTGACGACCAGCCGGAAGTCCCCGTCGGCGAGCGCCTCGGGGGTGGCGGCGAGCAGCTGCGCGAGGATCTCGAACGACGGCGGCAGGGGCGGCGGGGGCGTTGAGCGCGCGTCCGCGGCGCTCCCGGCGCCCCCGGCCAGCCGCTCCAGCAGTACGTCGTCCAGCACGATCTCCCGCTCCCCGTTGAGGGAGGCCTCCTGCGCGAGCTCGGTCAGCAGCCGGTCCTGCTCCTGCGGCCCGCGCGGGTCCGCCGGTGTGCCGCGCAGGGTCCGCGCGGTGGCGGGCAGCCGGTACCCGGCGGGACCGCCGAGGCCGCCGTCCGGATCGAGGAGTTCCTTGAGCGGTACGGAGCGCCCGGCGCCATAGCGTTCGAGGAAGTCCTCGTGGTACTGGCGCAGATGGGCCGGGCCCGGCCGGGCGGAGGCCAGCCGCCACAGCGCCTCGGCGGCCGCTTCCACCTCGGCGCGCACGGCCTCCGGCAGCCGGATGTCCACGTCGAGCCCCAGATCCACCTGGAGCAGCTGGTCGCAGGGGTGCAGGGCGGTCATCCGGCGGCGCGCGGAGTCCCGGGCGTCGAGCCCGGAACCCAGCGGGGCCGCCGCGTACGCGATCAACTCGCGCTGGATCGCGGTCATTTCGGCGACGGTCCGGGTCACCCCCTCGGGCAGCTCCTCCGCCTCCGCGCCCCGCGCCAGCAGGGCCAGTACGTGGCCGAGCGGATCGGCACCGTCCAGCGGCGGCCGCAGCTCCGTCAGGAGCACCTCGGAGCCGATGAGGTCGACGAGGAGCCGCTCCACGGTCGCGGCGGCCACCCCGGGGTAGGCGGCGACGAGCTCGGGGACCAGGTCGGCGAACCGGACGGGGGTGGCGGCGCGCCGGATCAGGCGCAGCACCACCTCGCTCGCCCGCACCGAGACCTCCTGGGCGGCCGGCCGGGTGCCCGCTCCGGGCGCGGGCAGGTACGGGACGACCAGCCGGTCGCCCCGTACGAAGCACAGGTCGTTGGCGGTGACGCGCAGCGGCCGCAGGACTGCGGGCTCGCGCTCCAGGCGGGCCACCACCTCGGTCAGCCAGCCCATGTCGGGCCGGACGGCCTTGCGGTGCCGCTCGCCCCAGCCGGCCTTGGGCGCCTCGTCGAAGCCGATGGCGGCGACCCCGGCCATGGTGCCGAAGGGCGTGGCCCGGCCGGACATCCGCAGCCGGTAGCGGGCCAGCGCCCGTACCGCGCGGCGCAGTTGTTTGACGCGGACCGGCTCCCCGGCGAGCACCGCGTCGAGGGTGCGGCTCAGTGACGGGCTCGCCAGCGAGACCGCCTCCCGGAGCCGGGCGTCGGCCGCGGCGCGGCGGAGCCGGGCCCGCAGGTCCGCCTCCGTGACGCCACCGGCGCCCTGCCCGTCGGGCCCGTCGAGCACGTCGTCCTCGTCGGGCGCGGTGCCGGGCGGCTCCGGCGGCCGGGGCGCGGCCCGGAACAGCAGGGTGTCCGAGCAGCGGAACGCCGACGGAACGGGGGTGTCACCGCCCGAGTGGGGAGCGGGTGCCGCCACGGGGAGCCTCCAGGAAAGAGCGGGGGAACAAGAGAGGCGGCCCGGGGGAGGGCCGCCTCTACTAGTGCTTCTGCGTGACCGACCCTCAGATGGTGGTCTTGCAGAAGAACGGCCAGGAGCCGGTCGCGGCCTGGGCGTCGGCCTGCTCGTCCTCGACGGGGGCGGCGATCTCGATGATGTCCAGCTCGAACAGGTCGTTGACGTTGGTCATGACGTCTCCTTGATTGCGGTGCGCCCCCGTCTCCGGCGGCGTCCTCCGGGCTTGTCCCCGGCGGCATGTGAAGACCGTACGAAGCCCGGAGCAACGTGTGTTCGACGCGGGATCGACGCCCGATCAACGCCCCCGGAGCCCCCCGCCAGGGCCTCCCGTCAGGCCGTCAGCGGAACGTCGTACGCCGAGACCGGCGCGGGCAGTTCGGTCGAGCCGGTCAGGTAGCGGTCGACGGCGGCGGCCGCCGACCGGCCCTCGGCGATGGCCCACACCACCAGCGACTGCCCCCGCCCCGCGTCCCCCGCGACGAAGACCCCGGAGGCCCGCGGACCGCCGAGGGCGGCGAAGGCCGCGTCGCGGGCGAAGGTGCCGCGGGCGTCCCAGGTCAGGCCGAGCCCGTCGGGCAGGCCCCCGGTCCGCTCCGGGCCGTGGAACCCGAGCGCCAGCAGCACCAGCTCGGCCGGCAGGACGCGCTCGCTGTCGCCGACCGGCCGCCGGGCCACCGGTTCCACGGCGGTCAGGCGCAGGCCCCGGACGCGGCCCCCGGCGTCGCCCTCGAAGCGCAGGGTGGCGCTGGCGAAGAGCCGGGGGTCGCTGCCGGCCCGGCCGCGCGCCTCCTCGTGGGCGTGGGAGATCCGGTAGACCTTCGGGTACACCGGCCAGGGCTGGTGATCCGGCCGGGTCTCGCCGGGCAGCGGGTTGATGTCCAGCTGGACCACCGAGAGCGCGCCCTGCCGCAGCGCGGTGCCCAGGCAGTCGGAGCCGGTGTCCCCGCCGCCGACGATGATCACGTGCCGGCCCTCGGCGCTGACCGGGGACACCGGGTAGTCGCCCTCGCGGACCCGGTTGGCGCAGGTCAGGTACTCCATCGCCTGGTGGATGCCGGACAGCTCGCGGCCGGGGACGGGCAGCTCCCGGCCCTCCAGGGCGCCGACCGCGACGACGACGGCGTCGAACCGCCGCCGCAGGTGCGCCGCGTCGAGGGACACGGCTCCCGCGCCGCCCGCTCCTTCCGCTCCGCCCGCCGAGCCGCCTCCCGAGCCGCCTCCCGGGCCGCCGACGTGCACCCCCGTACGGAAGACCGTCCCCTCCTCCCGCATCTGGCCGAGCCGCAGCTCCACCTGCTCCTTCTCCAGCTTGAACTCCGGTATCCCGTAGCGCAGCAGCCCGCCGAGCCGGTCGGAGCGCTCGTACACGGCGACGGTGTGCCCGGCGCGCGTCAGCTGCTGGGCCGCGGCGAGTCCGGCCGGGCCGGAGCCGATCACGGCCACGGTCTTGCCGCTGAGCCGCTCCGGGGGGCGCGGCGCGAGGTAGCCGCGGCGCAGACCCTCGTCGGCGATGGCCTGCTCGACGTTCTTGATCGTCACCGGGTCGTCGTTGATCGCCAGCACGCAGGCGTCCTCGCAGGGGGCCGGGCAGAGCCGGCCGGTCACCTCGGGGAAGTTGTTGGTGGCGTGCAGCCGGTCGTACGCGGCGCGCCAGTTCCCGCGGGCCGCGTACGCGTTCCACTCGGGGATCAGGTTCCCCAGCGGGCAGCCGCTGTGGCAGAAGGGCAGACCGCAGTCCATGCACCGGTTGGCCTGCTCGGAGACCAGCGGCAGCAGCGCCTGACCCGCGTACACCTCGCGCCAGTCCCCCAGCCGCGCCTCGACGGGGCGGGCGGGCACCGGACGCCGCGGGATCTTCATGAACCCGAACGGATCGGTCATGCGCCGCCTCCCTCTTCGCGCCGCCACCTCAGGCTACGCCGACACCCCCGCCATCTCCCGTCGTCCCGGCGCGGGGCGTCCACAGGGCATGATCCGGAACGTGACGCGCGACCAGGGCCAGGGCCGTTTCACCGCCGCCGCGGGTCATGCCGCTGCCCGCGCCCTGCGCGCCACCGCCGAGACCCTGCGGGGCCCCGTCACGGTGTACGTGGCGCACCTGCCCTCCGTCCGCGTTCCCGGGATCCCGGGAGGGGCTCCGCGTCACGGCCGGGTGACCCGGATCTGGTAGCTCCCGTTGCGCAGCTCGCCGACGACCGAGACGCTGATGCCCGCCTTCTCGTCGGTGAAGGTCTCGCCCGGCCTGAACGGGGCGTCCGACAGTTCCGCGTGCACGTTGGGCCGCCGCGTACAGCCGCCGCTGGTGTTCGCGCTGTCCGACACGATCACCGGGCCGCGCCCGGTGTCCACGTCCGAGTCCACCTTGTAGATGAGTACGCCCGGCTCGCACACGGCCTCGTCGTTCCCGGCCTGGGTCCGCACCTCCACCGCGTACCCGGCGCTCTCCGACAGCGGTATGAAGGCCAGCTTCATGCCGCCCCCCACCGCCAGCGGCGACAGGGTGTGGTCGCTGACGCCCGACTTCGCGGCGCAGCTGATCTGCGTGCTGTCCAGCCAGCCCAGCTTCCACTTGTGCCAGCCCAGCAGGTCGTTGTTGGCGCCCCAGTCCTCGCTCATGATGTCCCAGTGCCCGACCGCGCCGCCGCCCTCGGCGGTGTACAGGTCCGGCAGTCCGAAGACGTGCCCGTTCTCGTGGGGGAGCACCCGGAAGCCGGTCTCCCGGTAGGAGCCCGAGCCGTCGTCCTGCCGGCTGTAGATGAAGGACGTGTTGGCGAGCGGCACCCCGTCGGCGACGGGCGCCTCGGCGTTCCCGGAGAAGGTCACCGACAGCACGGTGTCCAGTGCGGAGGGCCCGGCGTTCGGCGTGACGAGGATGTTGACCAGGTCGTACCGGCTGAAGTCCACCTCGGGGTCGGCGGCCTTCACGATGTGCTCGACGAGCTGCCGGTAGCCCGGCTCGTAGGCGGACCCGCGCTCGATCCCGTACGCCGCGAACGGCATCGGCATCCGCAGCCAGTCCCGTATGGGGGCCTCGGCCCGGTAGGTCAGCCGCCCGTAGGAGCTGGTCCTGAACCAGTCGGAGGTCTGGGGGAAGAACTCGGCCAGCCGGTCGGCCGCCGTGCCCTCGCCCTTGGCGTCCGGGAAGTCGATCATCAGGTTCAGCGCGCGGACCTCGCCGGTGGACCGGGAGTACCCGGGCGGGGTCGGCAGGCCCTCGGACATCTGGACGCCCATCGTGCCGGCGATCCGGCAGGGCGCGAGCGCCGATTCGGCGGTCGCCGCCACTGGTCCCGCGGCGGAGTGGCTCCGGGTGGATATTCCGGTGCTCGCGGTCGCGGTGACGCCGAGGACGAGCACGGTGAGGCCGATGCACGCGCGGGTGCGGCGTGGTCTGCGTATCCGGCGGCGGGTCTGCGGCATGGAGAGCGCCTTCGGGGTCCGCGGCAGCCGGCCGGGCCCGGTCTGCACTCCGTGGGCTCACCCTCCGTCGGCTGCGACGCGCCCGCCTGTCGAGTGGGGCCGAACGGGAAACGAGCTGTGAGCCGGCTCACACGGGAGGGTGAAATAACCGGGGAGGGAATCCCCGTTTGCATCAGAGTCCCGCGAACCGGGGACCGGCTCCCCGTTTGGGGCCGACCGCCCGGACGCGGACCGTACGCACATCAGCGCCAGAGCCCGACCCAGAGCCAGGAGGCCCGCGGAATGAAGAGCCCCACCACCACACCGGCGGCTCCTGCCCTCGCCGTTCCCAAGCCGCGCGCCGACGCCGTCCGCAACCGCGAGCGGATCCTGGTCGCGGCCCGCGAGATGCTCGTGGAGTCCGGTGTCGAGGCCCCGCTCGACGAGATCGCCCGCCGGGCCGGGGTCGGCAACGCCACCCTCTACCGGCACTTCCCCGACCGGGCGGCCCTCGTCCACCACGTCGTGCTCTTCGTGACGGACCGGGTCAGCGCCCACGCCGAGCGCGCCCTGGCCGAGGAGCCCGACGCCTTCGCCGCGCTGCGCCGCTTCACGCACGCCGCCGCGGACGAGCGGATCGGCGCCCTGTGCCCCATGCTCGCCGACGACTTCGACCGCGAGCACCCCGAACTCCTCGCGTCCCGCGACGCCTTGGAAGAGGCGGTCCAGGCGCTGCTGGCCGCCGGCCAGGACAGCGGGCTGGTCCGCGCCGACATCGGCGTCGGTGACCTGATGATGGCGCTGTCCCAGCTCAGCCGCCCGCTGCCCGGCACGGCGTGCCTGCAGGTGGACCGCTTCGTACACCGTCACCTCGGGCTGTTCCTCGACGGGTTGCGGGCCCCGGCCCGCTCGGAACTGCCCGGCGAGGCGGTCACGCTCGACGTCCTGAGACGGAAAACCATGTGACGCCCCGGGTCGCGCCCGCTAGCGTCGAAAACCTTCCCTAAACCTGATTTTTCAGTCATTCCGCACAGTGAGTGGGTATTCCCATGCCAAAAACAGCCGCGACCTCGCCGCTGGCTGCCGACCCCAGCCGCTGGAAGGCACTCGTCTTCATAGCCCTGGCCCAGCTGATGGTCGTGCTCGACGCGACCATCGTGAACATCGCCCTGCCCTCCGCCCAGAGTGATCTGGGCATCTCGGACGGCAACCGCCAGTGGGTCATCACCGCGTACGCGCTGGCCTTCGGCGGACTGCTCCTCTTCGGCGGCCGCATCGCCGACAAGTGGGGCCGCAAGAACGCCTTCATCGTCGGCCTCATCGGCTTCGCCCTGGCCTCCGCGCTCGGCGGCGCAGCCAACGGCGAGGCGATGATGCTCGGTGCCCGTGGCCTCCAGGGCGCCTTCGGTGCGCTGCTCGCCCCGGCCGCGCTCTCCCTGCTGGCCGTCATGTTCACCGACGCCACGGAGCGCGCCAAGGCCTTCGGCATCTACGGCGCGATCGCCGGTGGCGGTGGCGCGGTCGGCCTGATCCTCGGCGGTTTCCTCACCGAGTACCTGAACTGGCGCTGGACCTTCTTCGTCAACATCCCGTTCGCGATCGTCGCGGCCGTGGGTGCCTGGCTGGTCATCCGTGAGCCCGCCCACGGCCGCAACCGCGCGCCGCTGGACATCCCCGGCGTGGTCCTGTCCACGCTCGGCCTCGTCGCGCTGGTCTACGGCTTCACCCGCGCCGAGTCGGCCGGCTGGTCCGACGCGGTCACGGTGGGCATGTTCGTCGCCTCCGCCGTGCTGCTCGCGGCGTTCGTGTTCGTCGAGTCCCGCGTGAAGTCCCCGCTGCTGCCGCTGCGCGTCCTGCTGGAGCGCAACCGCGGCGGGGTCTACCTCTCGCTGGGTCTGGCCGTCATCGCGATGTTCGGCCTGTTCCTCTTCCTGACGTACTACCTCCAGGTCGTGAAGGGCTTCTCGCCCGTCAAGACCGGCTTCGCCTTCCTGCCGATGATCGCGGGCATGATCACGGGCTCCACCCAGATCGGCGCCCGGCTGATGACCCGGGTCGCGCCGCGGCTGCTGATGGGCCCGGGCTTCCTGCTCGCCGCCGTCGGCATGCTGCTGCTGACCCAGCTGGAGGTCGGATCCTCCTACCCGGCGCTGATCCTGCCGGCGCAGCTGCTGCTCGGCCTCGGCATGGGTACGGCCTTCATGCCGGCCATGTCCCTGGCCACGCACGGGGTGAACCCGGCCGACGCCGGTGTGGCCTCCGCGATGGTCAACACCTCGCAGCAGGTGGGCGGCGCGATCGGCACCGCCCTGCTGAACACGATCGCCGCCTCGGCGACGACCGCGTACCTGACCGACCACGCGGCCGAGGCCGCGGCGGGCGGCCCGGCAGCGAAGCTGGTCCAGGCGCAGGCCATGGTGGAGGGCTACTCCTCCGCCATCTGGTGGGCCGTCGGCATCCTGGCCGCCAGCTCGGCCATCGCCCTCACCCTGATCAACACGGGGCGTCCGGGCACGGGCGGCCCGGTGGCCTCCGGTGACGGCGAGGGCGCCGAGGCCGAGGCCGCGGTCAAGATCCCGGTGATCGCCCACTGACGGCGCCGCCGCGCGTGCGGGAATGACTGACGACCCCGCTTCGTTCAAATTTGAACGAAGCGGGGTCGGTCTTTTCCGTGACGCCGCCCCACCGCCGGAGGAGCCCCCGTGTCCGCCACCACCCGCATACCGGTCCTGTACCTGAGCCACGGCGCGCCCCCGCTGGCCGACGACCCGCTCTGGCCGGGCGAACTCGCCGCCTGGTCGGCGGACCTGCCGCGACCCCGGGCGATCCTGATGGTCTCCGCGCACTGGGAAGAGGCCCCGCTCGCCCTCGGCGCCACCGAGCGCGTCCCGCTCCTCCACGACTTCCGGGGCTTCCCCGAGCACTACTACCGGGTGCGCTACGACGCCCCGGGCGCCCCCGCGCTGGCCGCGTCGGTACGGGGACTGCTGCGGGCCCCCGGCACCCCGGTCCAGGACGTCCCGGACCGCGGCCTCGACCACGGGGCCTACGTCCCCCTGGTGGAGATGTACCCGCGGGCGGACGTCCCGGTGCTGCAGATCTCCCTGCCCACGCTGGACCCGGCCCGCCTGATGGCCATCGGCCGCAAGCTGGCCCCGCTGCGCGACGAGGGCGTCCTGATCGTCGGGAGCGGCTTCTTCACCCACAACCTGGCGGCGCTGCGCCACCGGGGCCCGGGCGTCCCCGCGTGGTCGGCGGAGTTCGACGCGTGGGGCCGCGAGGCGCTGGCCGCCTCGGACGTGGACGCCCTGCTGGACTTCGAGCGCAAGTCCCCGGCCGGCCGCCTGGCCCACCCCCGTACGGAACACTTCGCCCCGCTCTTCGTCACCCTCGGCGCGGCCGGCCCCGACCTCGCCGCCCCCCGTACCCCGGTGGACGGCTTCTGGCTGGGCCTGTCCAAGCGCTCCCTCCAGTTCGGCTGACCGCGCCTAGCCCTCCGCGGCTGCCCGGCCCCGGTGATGTCCTCGCCGATGACGAACCCCTTCGCGGGTCCCTCGGGCACGGTGACGGCGGCCCCGTACGCGGCCCGGACCTCGTCGCCGTAGATCGCCTTCTCCCGGTCCGGCCTGCTGAGGACGGTGACGGTGCCGCCGTCGTCGTAGTCGTCGATGAGCACGTAGACCGGAATCCCGGCGCGGGCGTACGCGCGGCGCTTGCGGGTCCGGTCGCGAGTGATGCTGTCGCTGCCGGGCGAGACGACCTCGACGACGAGCCGCACGGCCTCGGCCCTGATGCCGATCCCGTCCTCGGTGCCTTGCTCCGGTCCGTCGCCGGAGGTGACGACGACGTCGGGATGCCACGCCCGCCGCCCGTGGATCACGTAAACGCACTGGAGTGCGTGGGGCCTGCTCCCGGCCATGGCGCTGTCCAGGGCCTTCCGCAGTCGGTTGGCGATCCCCGTGTGCCGCAAGCGGCTCGTGGGTGAGACCTCGACGCATCCTTCGACGATCTCGGCGCGGAAGCCTTCGGGGAGTGCCGAAACGGCACCCCGCCAGGCCAGCCATAGGGCGTGGTCGGGAGTGGGGCGATCACGTCGTGTCATGCGGCGACGCTAGGAGTGCGCCCACCTATGCCCTCGGGGTATGCCGCCGGCTCACCCGGACGGGTGGTGCGGGGTCGGGCGAAAAGGGATGGATGCTGGTTTTCCGGGTACTCGATCGTCAGTCCAGGCAACCGGAGGGCGGCCGGGGTCGTCTTCCGGGGCGGAGTGCAGGCAGGGGCGGTGGGCCGCGCGTGTGATCGCGGTCTCAACGTTGTGGAAGTTGTAAAAGTCCACGAGGTGCGCCGCGCCCCCCGGGAAACCCGGCCTGACCTGCACCTCTTCGAGATTTCCGGGCTACGGTCCCCGTTACGGTCGGGGGTCGGCGGGGCAGGATACTGCAAGATCTCGAAAACGAGGGACCGGCGCGGGAATTCTGTCCCGATTCCAGTCGTTGTTTCCTTCGGAAGCGGGCACTCGGGAGAGTGTCCGAAGACACCAGCAGCAGACACCAGCCGCACGCACCGCGACCGAACACTTCGCAAGGGAGCACGCATGGCAACCCGCGCCGTCGCCCGTCGTCAGTCCAGCAGCAGCGCCCGCGCTGTGGGCGGGGAGATCGCCGACCGCGACCTGGTCGGCATGTACCTGGACGAGATCGCGCGCACCCCGCTGCTCGACGCCGCCAAGGAAGTAGAGCTCTCCCAGATCATCGAGGCGGGCGTGTACGCCCGGCAGATCCTCGACGGCGAGGCGGAGCGCGAGGGCGAGGCGCCCGCGCGCGAGGAGCTCGAAGCGCTCGCCGCCGAGGGGGAGCGGGCCAAGGAAGTCTTCATCCGCTCCAACCTGCGCCTGGTCGTCGCGGTCGCCCGCCGCTACCCGCGCAGCGGTCTGCCCCTGCTCGACCTGATCCAGGAGGGCAACGCGGGCCTGGTGCGGGCCGTCGAGAAGTTCGACTACGCCAAGGGCTTCAAGTTCTCCACGTACGCGACGTGGTGGATCCGCCAGGCCATCACCCGCTCCATCGCCGACCAGTCCCGGACGATCCGCCTCCCCGTCCACCTGGTCGAGGAGCTCGGCCGGATCCGCCGGGTGCAGCGCGAGTTCAACCGCGAGCACGGACGCGACCCGGAGCACGCGGAGATCGCCGCCGAGCTGGACACCACGGCGAAGCGCGTGGGCGACGTCCTGGACTGGGCGCGCGACCCGGTCAGCCTGAACATGTCCGTCGACGACGACGGCGACACGCAGTTCGGTGACCTCCTGGAGGACACCTCGGCGATCTCGCCGGAGCAGTCCGTCCTCTCGCTGCTGCGCAGCGAGGAGCTGGAGGACCTGCTGGGCAAGCTCGACCAGCGCACGGCCTCGATCATCAAGATGCGCTACGGCATCGACGACGGCCGCGAGCGGACCCTCACGGAGGTCGGCAAGCAGCACGGCCTGACCCGCGAGCGGATCCGCCAGATCGAGAAGCACGCCCTGCTGGAGCTGAAGAAGATGGCCCGCGACACCGGCTTCGACGCCGTGGCCTGACGCGCCCCCCCCCGTACGAGCCCCCGGTGCCTATCCCCCCCAGGCGCCGGGGGCTCTCTCCCTACCCAGGACCCGGCTCGGGATCGGGCCCCGGCCCCGCACCCGGGCCCGCCGCCGCCGTGAGGCGGGCGGCCAGCGCGGCGGCCGCGGCGACGAGGAAGTCCGGCCCGCGCACGGTGAACGGCAGGCCCGTCAGCGCCACCCGCGCGACCAGCCACTCCGGCGAGTCCCCGCTGGGGAACCGCACCCGGCAGCCGCCCTCCTCCGCCACCGCCGCCCCCCGCAGCCACGCCGGCAGCTCCTGCGCCGTCACCCCGGCGAACGCCAGGTCCACCTCGTACGCCTGTCCGCCCCGCAGGGCCCGCGCCACCATCGCCGCCGCGTCCATCGGCGGCTCCCGCGGCGTGAACCTCGCCCCCGTCGCGAACGCCTCGGCGACCCGGTCGACCCGGAAGGTCCGCCAGTCCTCCCGCTCCAGGTCGTAGGCCACCAGGTACCAGCGGCTGCGCGCGCTCACCAGCCGGTACGGCTCCACCAGCCGCCGCGAGGGCGCCCCGTCCCGCGCCCGGTACGCGAACCGCAGCCGCTCCGGCCCCGCCACCGCCGAGGCCATCGTCGTCAGCGTCCGCGGGTCCACGCTCGGCCCGTCGCCCCGGGTCAGCGCGACCGTCGCCGACTGCAGCGCGCCCACCCGGTGCCGCAGCCGCCCCGGAAGCACCTGCTCCAGCTTCGCGAGCGCCCGTACGGACGCCTCCTCCACGCCCTCGATCGCGTGCCCGGCGCCCGCCCGCAGGCCCACCGCGATCGCCACGGCCTCCTCGTCGTCCAGCACCAGCGGCGGCATCGCCGCCCCCGCGACCAGCCGGTATCCGCCGTCCGCGCCCAGCGTGGCCTCCACCGGGTACCCGAGCTCCCGCAGCCGGTCGATGTCCCGCCGGATCGTCCGCGCGCTCACCCGCAGCCGCGCCGCCAGCTCGCTCCCCGGCCATTCGCGCGGGGTCTGGAGCAAGGACAGCAGAGTCAGCAGCCGGGCCGGAGTGTCGGTCATGGACCCAGATTGGCAGGGAAGTAGGACATCATCTGACCTACATGCCGTCTAGGTTTCTCCTCATGACCACCGAGACGTCCAAGACATCGCCCGTAAGAGAGACCGGGCCCGTACCGGAAGAGCGGACCGAGGCACCCCCCTTCACCGACGGAGCGACACCGAACGCGGCGGCGAGTTCGCCCGCCGACCGCCGCCGCTGGCTGGCCCTCGCCATCGTGATGACCGCGGCCTTCATGGACCTGGTCGACGTCACGATCGTCAACATCGCGATACCCAGCATGCGCCAGGACCTCGGCGCCTCCACCAGCGCGATCCAGTGGATCACCGCCGGATACGCCCTCGCGTTCGCCGCCGGCCTGATCACCGGCGGCCGTCTCGGTGACATCTACGGCCGCAAGCGCCTCTTCCTCATCGGCATCGCCGGCTTCACCGCCGCCTCGCTGCTCTGCGGCGTCGCCGCGAACCCGGCCATGCTCGTCACCTCCCGCATCCTCCAGGGCGGCATGGCGGCCCTGATGGTCCCGCAGGTGCTGGCGATCGTCCACGTCACCTTCCCGCCCCACGAGCGCGGCAAGGTGTTCGGCATGTTCGGCGCGATCGTCGGCCTCGGCGCCGTCTCCGGCCCGATGCTCGGCGCGCTGCTCACCGAGTGGAACATCCTCGGCCTCGAATGGCGCCCGATCTTCCTGATCAACCTGCCCGTCGGCATCGCCGGCGTCCTCCTGGGCCGCAAGTTCATCACCGAGTCCAAGGCCCCCGACGCCCTGCGCCTCGACCTGGTGGGCGTGGTCCTCGCGACCCTCGCCCTGGTCATGCTGATCTTCCCGCTCACACAGGGCCGTGAGAACGACTGGCCGGCCTGGGGCTTCGCCCTGATGATCGCCTCGCCGTTCGTCTTCGCCGCCTTCATCGCGTACGAGAAGTACAAGATCCGCAAGGACGGCTCCCCGCTGGTCGAGCTCTCGCTCTTCAAGGTCAAGAGCTTCGCGGGCGGCATCGCCGTCCAGCTGACCTTCGGCATCGCGACCGGCATCTTCTTCCTGGTCTGGACGCTGTACATGCAGATGGGCCTCGGCTGGAGCGCCCTGCGCGCCGGCACCACCGGCATCCCGTTCTCCGTCGCCGTCTCGGCGGCCGCGGGCATGTCCGTCCAGAAGCTCGTGCCCCGCTTCGGCCGCAAGGTCCTCCAGGCCGGCGCGCTGACCATGGCCGCGGGCCTGCTCCTCTACATCTGGGAGTCCGACCACTACGGCATGGAGATCGCCTCCTGGCAGATGGCGCTCCCGCTGATCGTCATGGGCGTCGGCATGGGCCTGATCGTGGCCCCGCTCACCGACACGGTGCTGTCCGAAGTGCCGCCCCGGCACGCCGGTTCGGCCTCCGGCCTGATCAACACCACCGGTCAGATGGGCAACGCGCTCGGCCTCGGTCTGACCTCGGTGGTCTACTTCGGCTGGATCGACGACGGCGTGCCGTTCGGCCCGCAGTACGTCGACGCCTTCCGCGGCGCGCTGTGGTGGGTCGTGGCCGTCATGCTGGTGATCTTCGCGGTGATGTTCGCGCTGCCGCGCAAGGCGGTCCCGATGGACCAGCGCTCGGGCGGCCCCCAGGCCGCCGCGTAGCTCCCGGACCGTACGAACGGGCACGTCACGAACGGGCACGTCACGAACGGGCACGTCCGCCGCTTCCGGCGGGCGTGCCCGTTCGGCTCGTCCGCGCCCGGCCGGGGCTACCGCACGCGGGCACGCAGTTCCATCGCGCCGCGCGCGGCGGCCTCGCTGCCGTACACCTCGCACATGTGCCGGCCGTCGGGGGTCGCGGTGTGCTCGACCTCCCACAGGCTGAGCTCGCTGCCGTCCAGCAGCAGGAAGGCGTGCTCGTACAGGCTGAATCCGGTGTCGCGCCCGCCCGCCAGACCGGGCCGGCCGCCGAACGCCTGGGTGATCTGGTGCGCGTACGCCGTCCGCAGCCGCCGCGCCAGCTCCTCGCCCGGCCGGTCCGCGTTCTCCGCGCGCCGCAGCACCCGCCGGGCGTGGTCGGCGGAATCGTCCACCGCGTAGTCCCGTTGCCGCTCGGCCGGTCCCGGGGCCGTGAACAGGGCGCTCAGCGCGGCCGCGTCCTGCGCCGCGGAGGCTTCCTCGGCCGCCATCGACGCCAAGTCGTCCGGCACCTCGGCCGCCGACGCGGACACCGGCTCGCCGAACAGCCGCGCCACCGCCAGGTGGGCCTCCGCCTTCCCGGTGAACACCTCGTGCCGTACGGCACGGTCGCCTTCCAGCCGGTACACCAGCTCCCACAGGGACACGGCTCCGCCGTCCGCCAGCAGGTACGTGTGCCGGTGGGTCTCCCGCCACAGCCCCGCCGCCGGGCTGTGGTGCGTCGTGTACAGCGAGGAACTGTGGGCGAGCGCCGTCCCGAGGCGCTCGACCAACCGGTCCGGCAGGTCATAGGAGTTGAGGGCGCGGCCCAGGAGTCGATCGAGGTGCGCCCCGGTTGTCTCGTACGGATCGCTCAAGGTGGGTCTCCAGGCCGTCGCAGCTCGTGACTTAGCGGAAGCACAACGTAGCCCCTGGTGCGGACATCACGTCCGGGGTTCGGTAAAACGTCCGGGACTCATCAGGGGTTCCCGCCACACCTTCAGGTCAACTTGCGTACGGACAGGCAGGGTTGGTGCCGTTCTGCCCGCAAGCGCGGGAGTATGGGCCGCATGGCAACGAATACGGTGGGCGTTCCCCGCCAACAGAGACGGCCCGCCGGGCGAACCGGGGGCGAACCCGGGGCGGCCCCGCGGGTGCTGGCCTGGCTGCTGCTGCTCACCGGGGCGGCGGGGGTGCTGGCCTCCTGGGTGATCACCCTCGACAAGTTCCTCCTGCTGGAAGACCCGAACTTCAAGCCGGCGTGCAGCCTGAACCCCGTGGTCTCCTGCGGCAGCGTCATGAAGAGCGACCAGGCGGCGGTCTTCGGGTTCCCCAACCCGATGCTCGGGCTGGCCGCGTTCGGCGCGGTGGTGTGCGTCGGCGCCGGTCTGCTGGCCGGTGCCCGCTACCGCGGCTGGTTCTGGCTCGGCCTGAACGCGGGCACGGCCTTCGGCGTCGGCTTCTGCACCTGGCTGATGGTCCAGTCGCTCTACGAGATCAACGCGCTCTGCCTGTGGTGCTGTCTGACCTGGGCGGCGACGCTGCTGATGTTCTGGGCGGTGACCGCGCACAACGTCCGGACGGGCCACCTTCCCGCGCCCGGACCGGTGCGGGGCTTCTTCGCCGAGTTCGGCTGGGCGCCGCCCGCACTGCACCTCGGGGTGATCGGGATGCTGATCCTCACCCGGTGGTGGGAGTTCTGGACCTCCTGACCCGGGCGCGGCCGAGGGCCCCGGCAGCTGGAGGCTGCCGGGGCCCTCGTCACGTCGCTCCACGGGCGACAGGGGGCCCGTGCCGCAGGGGGAGCGGGGGTCAGCTGCCCACGGAGGCGTTGCCCGACAGGACCGGGATGTTGTCCAGGATGTGCGAGAGCGGCTCGTCGCCCTTGGCCTGGGTGGAGTTCTCGGTGCACTGCTGGTTCTGCGGGTTCGACAGGACGTTGATGTCCTGGACGCCGATGTTGAGGGCCGACAGGACCGACTGGACGTTGAGCTTCGCCGGCAGGCCGATGCAGGGCTTGTTCAGGGTGCCCTGGACGAGGCCGAGCTGCGGGCTCATGTCGCCGTTGGTCCGCTGGTTGCCGTAGATCTGCTGGGAACCGTTGCCGTTGACGGTGTTGACCCCGTGGTCGTTGCCGATGGCCATGGCCGGGGCCGCAACGGCAGCGCCCGCGCCGACCGCAACGGCGGTAACCGCGGCAGCGGTCATGATCTTCTTGAACATCATTGGTCCTTTTGTCGCACGAGTGCCCGCTAGTGGAGCGCCCTGATCAACTGGCCCTTCACGGGGTTGGTTCCGCTGCTTCACTCAAACGGCCCGTTCGCGGCGCGCTTTTCCCCGGGGCGGGTGAGGCCGTCCCGGACGCCTGCGCGAAGCCCGCACGCAGCCCTCAGTGAGCGGCGGCCCCGCGCGCTCCGGTTGCGCTCCGTGGAACGTGTTCGCACGGTGAGCAAGGAGGCGGAATCTATCCGTCCGCTTCCTTGCGCGTCCCGGCGACCACCAGAAGGAAGTTCCATGCAGCGCACGAAGTCGTTCCGTACCCGCGTCCTCGTCCCCTCGGCCCTCGCCGTCGCCGTACTGTCCGGCGCGGCGGCTCCCGCGAGCGCGGTGGACGGCGAGGGTGCCGCCGCGGCCGCAGACCGCGTGGCCTCGGCCCAGCAGCAGGTCAACGAGCGGGCGGCGGCCGCCGGTCCGATCGACGACCTCCTCGCGGGGGTCTCCAGGACCCTGGCGGACCTCCTCAAGTCCCTGCAGAGCCTGCTGCCCGGCATGACGCTCCCGGAGATCAAGCTCCCGACCCTGCCGAACCTGCCGACGATCCCGGACGTCCCGCCCGTCAACCTCCCCACGGTCCCGGACCTCCCTGACGTTCCGGACCTCCCCGGGGTCCCGGACGTGCCCGGTGTCCCGGATCTCCCCGGTGTCCCGGACGTCCCGATCCCGGACCTGCCCCTCCCGGACGTCTCCGTCCCCGATGTCCAGACGCCCAAGCTCCCGGTCGACCTCCCGGTCGATCTCCCGGTGGCCGATCCGGCGCTCGCGCCGGTGGGCACGGCGCCCGGCACTCCCTCAATTCCGGGCATCCCCGACGTACCGGCCGTTCCTGACCGGCCGTAACCGCGCACATGGTTACGACTATTGAGCTGATCAGGTCTGATCGCGCCTGAGGCCGTGTCGGTCTGACAAGGTGGACCGTTTCTCTCGGTGTGAGCCCCGGACGGGGCAGAACATCGAACAGAAGGTGCACTTCCCATGAACTCTGCCAAGAAGGCCGCTCTGGTCCTGGCCACCGCTGGTCTCGCCGCGGGCGCTGCCGCCGGCTCTGCCATCGCCGACGCCGGCGCCGAGGGCGCGGCCGTGGGTTCCCCCGGTGTCCTGTCGGGCAACCTGGTCCAGGTCCCGGTTCACGTCCCGGTCAACGTCTGTGGCAACACCGTGAACGTCATCGCGCTGCTGAACCCCACGTTCGGCAACGTCTGCGTCAACAACTGACGCCGTTCCTACGCGACTGTGGGCGCCCCGGCCTCGCCGGTGGCGCCCACAGTCATGTGTACGGGAGGGTGCGGCGGATCGTTCAGTGCGCGCCGCCGTTGAGCTTCACTCCGCCGAGCAGCGGGGACGCCTGGGTGGCGCCGTTGGCGAGGCCGAGCACCTCGCCCGGCACGTCGTTGCGGACCTTGTTGACCTGCTGCACGGTGCCCACGACCTTGCCGACGCTGTCGCCCTGTTCGGCGACGGCGTTGCCCACGGTCTGCGGGAGCGCCTCGGAGACCGGGTTGACGGCGTTCAGCACCTCCGTCGCCCCGCTCGTCATGCTCATGGGGGGCATCTGGGCCGGGGCGGTGGCCGCGAAGGCGGGGGCGGCGGCGCCGAGGGCGGCGACGGAGCCGGCGACGACAGCGGCGACCTTCGTGAGCTTCATTATCGAAATCCTCTTCTTTCGTGGACAGAGGCATCAGCGGCGACCGTCGCGCCGCTTTCGACCTGGGTAACGATTCCCCGCCGCTGCGGAAACGCGCGAGCGAACACGACGACGGCCGGAGAATCCGACAAAGGATTCTCCGGCCGATATTTTTTCTGATTACCGGTATTGCCGTCAGGCGCTGTGGGAGCGCCGGTACAAAATGGCGCCGCCCAGGATCAGGGCCGAGGCGAGGGCCGCCGCCGCGCCGGGCCGGCCCGCGCCGGTCGCGGCGAGCTCCTGCGCGACCGCGGGGGCCGGGGCGGGAGCGAGGACGGGGGCGGGAACGGGCGCGGGCGCGGGCGCGGGGAAGGCCGGGGCCTGCGGCGGGGCGACGGGAGCGGTGGCCGGAGCCGGGGCCGCCGGGGGCAGGTGGACCGGCGTGTCACCGGCGGGGGCGGCCGGCGGCTGGTCCGCGGGCGGCCGGACGGCCTCCGGAGCCGGGGCCGGCGCGGGGTGCCCGACGGGCTGGCTGCCGTGCGGCGGACGCGGTGCGGGCGGCTCCTGCGCCACGGGCGGCGCCGGCGCGGGGAGCGTCACGGGCGGCGCCTCCCCGGCGGGGGCCGGGGCGGGCAGCGGTGCGGGCGCCTCCTCGGCCGGGGTGGGGAAGGGCTCCGGCGCCGGCAGCGGCGCCGGGGCCTGCGCGACCGGTGCGGGCGCGGGCGTCTCGGGACCCGGTGCGGGCTTCGGGTGCGGCCGCGGGGCGGGGCGCTCGGGGGCGGGCCGGGGCGCGGCCCGCGGCGGCGCGGGGGGCGCCGGGTGCGGGTGCCCGGCCTCGTGGCGCGGGTGGTCGTCGCACTCCTGCGCCGAGTCGCCGTGGCCGCTCCCGGTGTGCCGCTCCTCGTGGTGCGGGGCCGCGTGCCGGGGCGCTTCGTGGTGCGGGGCTTCGTGGCGCGGGGCTGCGTGCCGGGGCGCCGGGTGGTGCTGTTCCCCGTACCCGCGCTCCTCGCGGGGGCCGCCGTCCTCCTGCGCGCGGCGGTCCGGCAGCGCGTGCCGTCCCCGGCGCTCCTCGTCGAGGTAGCGCTCGAAGGCCTCGGCCCGCTCGGGGCTGAGGTAGTGCTCGTAGGCGTCGCGGCTGACGTGCGAGCCGGTGGTGGTGGCGCAGGTGTTCCCCATCGCGGGGTTCAGTGCGGCGCCGCCGTCCACGCTGTTGCCGCAGACGTTCGGTGCGAAGGTGATGGGTACCGAGACGCTGTTGCCGGACAGCACGCCCGGCGAATGCGCGGCCTCGGCCGTCGCCCCGGGGTGCGCGTACGCCGCGCCGGTCGCGATCGACAGCAGGCTGGAGGCGGCCGCCGCCGTGAGCATCCCCTTGCCCAGTACCTGTCGGCTCAGTACCTGTCGCATGGGTCCTTCCCTGTCTACCGGCACTCCCGCCGGTGGTGAATCGAAGGTGGCCCCGGAGTGCACCGCCGTGCACTCCGAGGCCACCCCGAGGAGGTTCGCCCTTGCGGGCTCAGGCGCTGCGTCAGGCGTTGACGCAGGTGTTGCCGAACGCCGGGTTCAGAGCCGCGATGACGTTCACGGTGTTGCCGCAGACGTTGACCGGGACGTGGACCGGGACCTGGACCAGGTTGCCGGACAGGACACCGGGGGAGCCCACGGCCGCGCCCTCGGCGCCGGCGTCGGCCAGGGCGGGGGAGGCGGCACCGGCTGCCATCAGAACGCCGGCGGCCAGCACCACTGCCTTCTTGTACGTCATTTGTTTTCGATCCTTCCCGCAGAGGCGTATCCACTGCAGAATTGACAACGAGTGGTTCGGGAAAAAGAAACCGCATATTTCCGGCGGCTGCTCCGCAATTCACCCCGATGCTCCGGGTGTCCGAAATTCGGGGGCGAATGTGCGTAGCTCATTCAAAGGCCGCGCGCGGGGGCAGGGTCGGGGGCCCGGCCCCCGCACGCGGCGAGGCCGCCGCGACCGAAAGGGTGCGGCGGCCTCGGGCGGGCACCTGCGATCAGCTGCCGGCGGAGACGTTGCCGGAGAGGATCGGGATGTTGTCCAGGATGTGAGAGAGGGCCTCGTCGCCCTTGGCCTGGGTGGAGTTCTCGGTGCACTGCTGGTTCTGCGGGCTGGACAGGACGGGGATGTCCTGGACGCCGACGTTGACCAGGGCCAGCAGCGACTGGACGTTGGCCTTGGCGGGCAGGGCGATGCAGGGCTTGTTGAAGGAGCCCTGGATGAGCGCCATCTGCGGGCTCATGTTGCCGTAGGTGGCCTGGTTGCCGTAGATCTGCGAAGCGCCGTTGCCGTTCACGGTGTTGATGCCGTTGTCGTTGCCGATGGCCATCGCCTGCGGGGCCATGGCGGCACCGATTCCCACGACCGAGGCGGCAACCGCGGCCGAGGCCATCATCTTCTTGATCATTGTCGTCCCTTTTTTGCAGGATTGCCCGGTGGTGGAGAGCACCCGGATCAACGCCGCGGCCCCGGTCCGGGTTGCGTGTTTTCACTCGGATGCCGACGTTTCGGACGGCTCGGTTGACGAACGGGCTCACGGCCGCGCCCTGAGGTGGTGGGTGCCGGACCCCGGATCCACCAGGCCATCGCCGATTTCCTTTCGGTTCGGACAATGACCCCCCGCATAACGACCCGCCCACTGTGAGGGTGCGTGTCATCGCCCAAAAGGCCGTACGGGCGAGTCCGACGTGATTTCCTGCCCTGGTTCTGCCAAAGTTCACTCCTGTTTTCTCCCCTTGATCGGAAATGGAGACAGGGTCATGGCTTCCTCCGGCAGAATCCTCGCCGCGCTCGGTCTGCTGTCCTGCCTCGCCCTTTCCGTGAACGTCCCGGCCGCGGCGGCGGCGCCCGTGCCGGTGCCGGTGCCGGTGCCCGCGCCCAAGGAAGCCGTCCGCATTCCTTTCACCCAGCGTTACCAGGCCGTGCAGCACGGCGGGCTGGTGCGGGCCTCCAACTCGTCCATCAGCTGCCGCCGGGAGGTGGCCCCGCGGGCCGAGCCGTGCGCCGACGTCAAGAAGGGGGCGGCGGGGGTCAACAGCGACTTCGAGATGTTCTACAGCGAGGTCGACGACAACCCCGACACCTACAACTCCACCCGGGCCGAGCTCAAGGTCCCGCAGGGCGCGAAGGTCTCGTACGCCCGGCTGTACTGGGGCGGCAACCTGCGGGTGGGCGAGCAGAAGCCGCCGCGGGACAACGGCCGGGTGCTGGTCGCCGAGCCGGGCGGTGCGTACAAGGAAGTGCTGGCCGACACGGTCGTCGGGCACAAGAGCGACGCGGGCAGCGACGCCTACCAGGCCTCGGCCGACGTGACGCCGCTGGTCCGCACGGGCGGCGCCGGGATGTGGACGGTGGCCCAGCTGAACATCGCCATGGGCCACTCCGAGGCGGGTGCCTGGGGCGGCTGGACGCTGGTCGTCGCGTACGAGCACCCGCGGGAGCCGCTGCGCCGGGTCTCGCTGTGGGACGGCTTCGAGGGGCTGGCCGCCGGGGCCGGTCAGGCGGTCGAGACGGTCGAGGTCGCCGGCCTCCGGACGCGCCCCGGATCGAGGGGCAAGGCCGGGGTGGTCGGGTACGACGGGGACCGGGGCACCCTCGGGGACTCACTCTCGGTGACCATCGACGGTAGTCGCCGGGTGAGCCTGAGCGACGGAAAGAATCCTTTCAATGACGTCATGAATTCCACCATCACGGAATTCGGACATAACGCCTTCGTGCGACAGCCTGATCATATGAATAATCTTGGATATGACGCGGACGTGTTCGATCTGACTCCCGCTCTGTCCGACGGTGCCCGCAGCCTGAGTTTCAGGTTCACGGGCGAAAGCCAGGGTCATTTTCTCGGTGTGCTCTTCGTTCAGACAGACGCGCGCCGCTGAACGTAGGAGACCACTCCACGTGCCGACTAACCGTTCGAACGCTCCACTCACCGTCCTCCACCTCGTCCAGCCGGTGGAGGGTGGCGTCGCCCGTGTCGTCGTCGACCTTGTCCGCGCCCAGGCCGCCGCCGGACTGCGGGCCGTCGTCGGCTGCCCGCCCGGCGGACGGCTCGCCGACGCCGCCCGGGAGGCCGGGGCCGAGGTGCTCACCTGGCGGGCCGGACGCGCCCCCGGGCCCGGACTGGCCACCGAGGTGCCCGGCGCCCGCCGGCTGGTCCGCCGCGTGCGGCCCGACGTCCTGCACGCCCACAGCGCCAAGGCGGGCCTCGCCGGCCGGCTCGCCGTCCGCGGCCGCGTCCCCACCGTCTTCCAGCCGCACGCCTGGTCCTTCGACGCCGTCGGCGGCGCCACCGCGGCCCTCGCGCTGCGCTGGGAGCGGTACGCCGTCCGCTGGGCCGACCGGGTGCTGTGCGTCAGCGAGGCCGAACGCCGCGCCGGCGCGAGCGAGGGGATCCACGCCCGCTGGGCGGTGATCCGCAACGGCGTTGACCTCGGCCACTTCCGCCCCGGCGCCCCCGACCGCGACCACGACCGGGCACTGGCCCGCGCCGAACTCCCGCTGCCCGCCGCCTTCCGGGGCGACGGGCCGCTCGCCGTCTGCGTCGGCCGGCTCTGCCACCAGAAGGGCCAGGACGTCCTGCTCCAGGCCTGGCCGGAGCTGCTGGCCGCGGTCCCGGGCGCCCGCCTCGCCCTCGTCGGCGACGGCCCCGACACCGAGCGGCTGCGCCGCACCGCACCGCCCGGCGTGCTCTTCGCGGGAGCCGCCGCCGACATCCGACCGTGGCTTCGGGCCGCCGATCTCGTTGTACTGCCGTCGCGGTGGGAGGGCATGGCGCTCGCCCCGCTCGAAGCCATGGCCTGCGGTCGCCCGGTCCTGGTCTCCGACGTCAGCGGCGCCCGGGAGAGCCTGCCGCCCGGCCAGGCACGGCTGTGTCTGGTGCCACCACAGGACCCGACGGCGCTGGCCAAGGGCCTGACCCGGCTGCTCACCGAGCCGGGCCTGCTCGCCGAACTCGGCGAGCAGGCAAGGCAGCACGCCCGGACCGACTTCGACGTGCGGCGGACCACGGACGCGGTCACCGGCCTGTACCACGAACTGCTGGGCAGGCCCCGGCCCTTGAACCAGGAGCGCATCAGCCGATGACGATGGACAGCGCACCCGCCCGGCACACGGGCCAGGGCGGTACGGGGCCGGCCGGCGGCAGCGCCGGCATCAGCACCGCCCTCCGCCGCTCCGTGACCGCGATCCACCCCCCGCGCCGGCCCCGGGCCGACCCGGCCCGGCCCGCCCTGCGGTCGCAGCCGATCCGCCGCCGCGGCGGCCCCGCCCCGCTGCTGGCCGCCGACGCGCTGGCCGTCGTCCTCACCACGGCGGCCCTGCCCGGGCTCGGCCTGTCGGCCGAGGCGGCCGCGCCCGTCGCCGTACTGCTCACCGCCCTGCACGCGCGGGCCGGGCTGTACCGGCCGCGGCTCGCGCCCTCCGCGCTCCTGGAACTGCCCGCGCTGGCCGGGCGGTCCGCCGTGCTGTGGTGCGGGGCCGCAGCCGTCGTGGCCGCCGTCCGGCCCGGCCGGCCGCTCGGCTGGAGCGTCCTGCTCACCGCGGTCTGCCTCCAGCTCGTCCTCGCCTGCGCGGGACGCGGGTTCGTCAACGCCGCCCGCCGCCGCGCCGCCCTGCGGGGGCCCTCCTCCGTGCTCGTCGTCGGCCCCGGGGAGGGCGCGAGCGCCGTCGCCGCCGCCCTGCACGGGCGCCCCGAGTACGGGCTGCGGCCCGTCGGGATCGCCGACACCGGCCCCGCGGCCGACGGCGGGAACAGCCAGCTGCCGGTCCTCGTCACCCACGAGGACATCCGCCGCGCGGTCATCCAGAACGCGGTCCGGGAGGCGGTGTTCACCCGCCCGCCCGAGGCCGACGAGCGCACCGCCGCGCTGGTCCGGCTCTTCCACGACCACGGCTGCCGGCTCTGGCTCGCCGACCCGGCCGGCACCGCCAAGGTGACCGGCATGCGGGTGGCCCAGCCCGCCGACCAGCTGTGGGGGTACGCCGTACAGCCGCTGCTGCCGCGCTCCTCCCGGCCCGTCGAACGCTGGGCCAAGCGGGCCATCGACGGGGCGCTCGCCGCCCTCGCGCTGATCGCCGCGGCCCCCGTGATGGGCCTGTGCGCGCTGGCCGTACGGCTCTCCGACGGCCCCGGGGTGATCTTCCGGCAGGAGCGGGTCGGCCTGTACGGGCGGCCCTTCACCCTGCTGAAGTTCCGCACCCTGCGCGCCGACGCGCACGAGTCCGCCACCCGCTGGACGGTCGCCGGGGACCACCGGATGAGCCCGGTCGGCTCCTTCCTGCGCAAGTCCTCGCTGGACGAGCTGCCGCAGCTGTGGAACGTCGTGTGCGGGGACATGAGCCTGGTCGGGCCCCGCCCCGAACGGCCCTTCTTCGTCGCCAAGTTCGCCGCGGTCCACCCCGGCTACGAGGCCCGGCACCGGATGCCCGTCGGCATCACCGGGCTCGCCCAGATCAACGGGCTGCGCGGGGACACCTCGATCGAGGACCGGGCCCGCTTCGACAACCACTACATCGACACCTGGTCGCTCTGGCAGGACCTGTGGATCCTGGCCCGCACCGCGGCCTCGTTCTTCCGCTTCCGGCTCGGGGGGAGCTGACCATGAGCCTCGCACTGTCCGGGAACCCGGGGCGGCCCGCGCTCGCCGGGGCGCTGCGCCGGCACTGGCCGCTGCTGCCGCTGGCCGCCGCCGTGCTGCTCCTCCTCGCCCCGCTGCCGGCCGGTGACGCCACCGCCTCGGGGAAGGTCGGCCCGGCCGACGCCGCCTCGCTGCTGCTGGTGTTCGTCTGCGCCGTCCAGGCGCTGCGGGGCCGGGTGCGGACGCTGAGTCCGCCGGCCGCGCTGGTGCTGGGGCTGCCCGCCGTGGGGCTGGCGGTGGCGACGGCGGGCGCGGGGGATCCGTACGCGGCGCTGCCCGGGTTCGTGCGCTACCTCCAGGTGTTCGTGCTGGTCCCGGCGGCGGTGGTGCTGCTGGTCCGGGACGCGCGGGAGTTCCGTATCACCGCCGGGTGCCTCGTGGTCCTCGCGCTGTTCCAGGGCGCGGTGGGGGTGGTGCAGTACGCGACGCACACCGGCGCCTCGTACCAGGGCGAGGACGTCCGGGCCGTGGGGACCTTCGGGCCCGGTGACGTGATGGGCATGGCCACGGTCGTGGCGTACGGGCTGGTCGTGGCGACCGCGGTGGCGCTGGCGCCGGGCCTGCCGGCCCGGGTCCGGCGGATCGCCGGGGGCTGTGCGCTGGTGCTGGTGGTGCCGCTGGTGCTGTCGTTTAGCCGCGGCGCGTGGATCGCCACCCTCGGAGCGGCGGTGCTGGTGATGGCGCTGGCCGGGATCCGGCGGGCCCTGAAGGTGCTGGTGGCGCTGACCGCGGCGGGCGTGGTGCTGGTGGGCGGCTTCGGGATCGGCTCCGACATGGTGGCGGAGCGGCTGACCTCGATCACGCAGGTCTCCAGCGCCCCCGACCAGTCGGTGACCGACCGCTACACGATGTGGGCCGCCGCCGAGTCGATGTGGCGCGAGCGGCCGGCCGCCGGGGTGGGCCTCAAGGGCTTCCCCGCGCACCGCGACGGGCACTCCTCGCTGGCACTGTCCTCCGGCAGCGACACCGCCGGCGCGGGCCAGGCGTACCTGCGCCAGCCGCTGCTCTCCCCGCACAACATGTACCTGCTGGTCCTCAGCGAGCAGGGCCTGATCGGGCTGGCCGCGCTCGCGGGCGGCTGGGCGGCGCTGCTGGTGGCGGGGGTGCGGCGGTACGCGTCCGGCGGCTCCGCGCGCCGGATCCGGGACTGCGGGCTGATCGCGATCGGCCTGCTCGTGTGGCAGCTGACCGACTTCCTCTACGCGGACATCGGCGGCCCCTCCACCGTCCTGACCGGAGTGGTCATCGGTCTCGCCGCGTGGTGGGCGCTGCCCTCGCCGGACGACACGGGCCCCGCAGGTCCGGTCGCCGGCCCGGTCGCGGGCCCGGCCGCGCGGCGCGCCGCCGCGGGTGCGGACGGCCTGTGACGGATACGACGCCTTGGCGGCGGCCCGTGGGCGCGGCGACCGAAGTCGCCGCGGCCGCGGGCCGTTCGCCGCGCCCGCCGGAGCCCGGCCCCGCCCGGCCCCCGGCCCCTGCGGGCACCGCCGCCGCCCCGGTCCCGCCGGGCACCGCGACCGCCACTGCCACCGCCACGGCGCGGCCGGCCGCGCCGCCGGTCCGGCGCGGCGGCGGCTCCGGCCCCGGGAGCGGGGGAGGAAGCGGGACACCGGGCGGGAACGCGCCCGCGCCGCTCGGGCGGTTCCTCGCCAAGGCCGCCGCGGTCACCGCCGGACTCACCGCCGCCGGGGCGCTGTTCGGTCTGGTCCGGGACCAGACCATCGCCCACCTCTTCGGCGCCGGGCACGACAGCGACTCGTTCCTGATCGCCTGGACCGTGCCCGAGATGGCCTCGACGCTGCTGATCGAGGACGCCATGGCGCTGCTGATGGTGCCCGCCTTCAGCCACGCCCTGGCCCGGCGGGCCGCCGGCCGCGCCGGGCTCACCCGCAAAGAGGCCCGCACGCAGGACCCCGTACGCCTGCTCGTCGGCGCGACGCTGCCCCGGCTCGTGGTGCTCCTGGCGGCGGTGGCCTGCGTACTGGTCGTGGCCGCGCCGCTCGTCGTCGGGGTGCTCGCGCCCGGGCTGCCGGACCCGCGGCTGGCGGTCGAGTGCACCCGGATGACCGCGCTGACCGTACTGTCCTTCGGCATCGCCGGATACTTCAGCGCCGCGCTGCGGGCCCACCGGTCCTTCCTGCCGCCCGCCGCGATCTACGTCTCCTACAACATCGGCATCATCGCCGTCATGGTCGCCCTGCACACCGTGTGGGGGGTCCGGGCCGCCGCCGCCGGGGTCGCCGTCGGCGGGCTGCTGATGGTCCTCGTCCAACTGCCCGCGTTCATCCGCAACGTGGGCTTCGGACTGCGGCGGTCCAGAAACCGGGACACCGGCCCCGTGGACGCGCCGCGCGGCCGGCTCGACCGCGACCGGCCCACCCTGATCGCCTTCGGGCTGATCGCGCCCGTCATCTTCTTCGCCGTCTTCCGCCAGTCACAGGTCCTCGTCGAACGGTTCCTCGCCGCCTCGCTGCCGTCCGGGGCGATCTCGCACCTCAACTACGCGCAGAAGGTCGCGCAGATGCCGATGGTGCTGTCCCTGATGATCTGCACCGTCACCTTCCCGGTGGTGGCGCAGGCCATGGCCGGCGGAGAACGCGAGAAGGCCCGGCGGCGCGTCGAGCAGGACCTCGCCCTCGCCTCCCTCGCCGTGCTCATGGGCACCGCGCTCGTCGTCGGCTACGCCCCCCAGATCATCCAGGTGCTCTTCGAGCGGGGCGCGTTCACCCACCAGGACACCCTCGCCACCGCCTCCGTCATGCGGGTCTACAGCCTCGGGCTCCTCGGCCACTGCCTCGTCGGGGCGCTGTCCCGGCCCTTCTTCTCGACCGCCCGGCCCACCTGGTTCCCGGCGCTCGCGATGGGCGCCGGACTCCTCGTCAACGTCCTCGCCGGAGCCTTCGCCGTCCGCTGGTGGGGCACCTACGGCATCGCCGCCGCCAACGCCGCCGGCATCTCCGCCACCGCCGTCCTGCTGCTCACCGGACTCGGCTCCCGGATCGTCTCCATCGAGGTGCGCCGGGTCGCCCTCAGCATCGGCCGGCTCGCGGTCTCCGCCCTCGCCGCCTGCGTCACCGGCTGGATCGCCGGGCCGATGATCCCCGATCCGCTGCTCAGCGCCGGGCTCGGCTGCCTGCTGGTCCCGGCCATGTTCGGCGCCACCGGGACGGCCATACGGGCCATCGAGGTCATCGCCCTGCCCCGCCAGATCGCCCAGCTCACCTCCCAGCTCACCCAGAGGTTCCGCAATGTCCGCTGACACCGACACGGCGCCCGCCGCCGTGGGGGCACCCACCCGCAGGGCCGCGTCCCCGTGGGTCCTGATGTACCACTCGGTCGCCGAGTTCACCGATCCCGCCGAGGACCCGTACGGCATCACCGTCACCCCGGGCGTGCTGGAGGCGCAGCTGCTGTGGCTGCGCTCCCGGGGCCTGCGCGGGGTCTCCGTCGCCGAGCTGCTGCGGGCCCGCGCGGCCGGGCGCGGGGCCGGGCTCGTCGGGCTCACCTTCGACGACGGCTACACCGACTACCTGACCCGGGCGCTTCCGCTGCTGCGCCGCCACGGCTGCACCTCCACCCTGTTCGTCCTGCCCGGGCGGCTCGGCGTGGACAACGTGTGGGACCCGCTGGGGCCGCGCAAGTCCCTGCTCACCGCCGAGGGCATCCGCGAAGTCGCCGCCGCCGGACAGGAGATCGGCTCGCACGGGCTGCTCCACCAGGACCTCACCGCCACCCCCGACGACGTCCTCCAGCAGGAGCTGCGCGGCAGCCGGGAGCTGCTGCGCGAGCTGACCGGGACCCTCCCGGAGGGGTTCTGCTACCCGTACGGCCACCTCGACGCCCGGGTCGTCGCCGCGACGCGCGCCGCCGGGTACGGGTACGCCTGCGCGATCGACCCCGGGCGGCTCGCGGGCCCGCACGCCCTGCCGCGCACGCACGTCAGCCAGGCCGACGGGGGCGCCCGGCTGCGGATCAAGCGGGTGCGGCACCAGGTGCGGGAGCTGCGGCGCGGGGTGGGCGCCGCGTGAGTTCCCTGGAGAAGGTGCGGGTGCTGCACGTCATCACCGGGCTGGGCGTCGGCGGCGCCGAGCAGCAACTGCGGCTGCTGCTGCGGCACCTGCCGATGCGGTGCGACGTCCTGACGCTGACGAACCCCGGGCCGGTGGCCGAGGGGCTGCGGGCCGACGGGGTGCGCGTGGTGCACCTGGGGATGCGGGGGAACCGCGACCTGGGGGCGCTGCCGAAGCTGGTGAGGTTCATCCGGCGCGGCCGGTACGACCTCGTCCACACGCACCTGTACCGGGCCTGCCTGTACGGGCGCCTCGCGGCGCGGCTGGCGGGCGTGCGGGCGACGGTGGCCACCGAACACTCCCTGGGCGAGGCCGAGATCGAAGGGCGGCGCCTGTCCGCCGGGGTCCGGGCCCTGTACCTGGCGAGCGAGCGGATGGGCGCGGCGACGGTCGCGGTGTCGGACACGGTGGCGGCCCGCCTGGAGGGCTGGGGGGTTCCGGCGGCGCGGGTGCACGTCGTGCCGAACGGGATCGAGGCCGTCCGGTTCCGCTTCGACGAGGGGGTGCGGCGGGCCACCCGGGCCCGCACCGGGCTGCCGGAACGGGCCTTCGTGGTCGGCGGGGTGGGCCGGCTGGTACCGGGCAAGCGGTTCGACGTCCTCGTACGGGCGGTCGCGGCGCTGCCGGGCGCGCACCTGCTGATCGCGGGGGACGGGCCCGAGCGGGCCGCGCTGCGGCGGCTGGCCGCCGAGCTCGGGGCGCAGGGCCGGATCCACCTGCTGGGGGAGCGGGATCCGCTGGGCGACAGCGCGGACGGCCGCACGCCCGGGATCCCGGCGCTGCTCGCCGCGATGGACGTGTTCGTCTCCCCGTCGCGGGAGGAGGCGTTCGGCCTGGCCGTGGTGGAAGCCCTGGCCGCCGGACTGCCCGTCCTGCACGTCACCTGCCCCGCGATCGACGACCTGCCCGCGGACCAGGCGCCGGGCGCCCGCCGGATCGGCACGGGCACCGAGGAACTGACCGCCGCCCTGCGCGGCCACATGGAAGCGGGCGCCCGCCGGCTCCCCCCGCCCCCGGTCGTCCGCCACTACGACATCGCCCGCAGCGCCGAACGCCTCCTGTCCATCTACACCCTGGCCCTCACCCCACCCACCCCCACCGAGACCGCACCCGCACCCGCCGAGACCGCACCCGCACCCGCCGATGCCGCACCCGCACCCGCCGAGGCCGTACCTGCCGCGCCCGCCGGGGCTGCGCCTGGCGTGCCTGCGCCTGCCGAGGCGGCGCCTGCCGGGGCCGCACCTGACAAGGCCGCGCCTGCCGGGGCCGCGCCCGGGGTGCCTGCGCCTGCCGGAGCAGAGCCCGGCACGGCCGCGGCTGAAGAGGCCGCGGTTGCCGGGGGTGTCGTCGTGCCCGGTCCGGCGGGGCGCTCCGGGGCTGACGGGGCGGACGCCGACGGGCGGCCCGGCGGCGAACACCTGCCGGCCGCGCCCCGGACGACCGGCTGATCCGTCCCGCAGGGCACCGCACCCCGCGGGGCCCGAAGAACTCCCCCTCCCCACCCCACCCCAGGAAGCGAGCACGCTCATGGCCGACACCGCCGACCAGAAGAAGACCGACCACCGCCGCCGGGCCAGGTTCCTGCGGAACCCCGCCTGGTGGCCGCTGCCCGCCGCCGCCCTGCTCGGGCTCGCCGCGGGCGGGGCGTACGGGGTGCTCAAGGCACCCGAGTACGCCGCCACCAGCTACGTCGTCGCCGTCCCGGACGACACCACCGAGCCCGCCACCGCCCTCGGCTTCTCCCAGGCCTACGCCCGCATCGCGACCAGCAGCTCCACCCTCGCGTACGCCCAGCCCCGCGCGGGCATCAGCGCCCGCAGGCTCCGGACCCAGGTCCGCGCCGAGACCTCCCCCGAGTCCCCGATGATCGCCATCACGGGGACCTCCAAGAGCCCGGCCCAGGCCGCCGACATCGCCAACGCGGTCGCCGACGCGCTCTCGCTCAGCAGCAACCAGGCCGCCAAGAGCACCGGCGTACAGCTGCTGCTCTTCAGCCAGGCCGTCGCCCCCACCGAGCCGGCCTCGCCGTCCGCCCCCGTCAGCGGCGCCGTCGGGCTGTGCGCCGGTGGGCTGCTCGGCGGGCTGTGGCTGCTGGCACGGCCCCGCCGCCGCCCGGAAGCCGCCGCCGCACCGGCCGCCGCCCCCGCCGAGGAGTACGCCTCGCTGCCCGCGCAGGGTGAGCACTCCGAGACCAAGGAGAAGGAGTCCGCGCGATGACGACGGGCTCCGCCGGGGCCCTGTCGGTGACGCTGTGCCGCGACCCCCGGCAGTTCGCCGCGCTGGAAGAGCCGTGGAACCGGCTCGTCCGCGGCTGCCCCACCGCAACCCCCTTCCAGAGCCACGCCTGGCTGCACTCCTGGTGGCTGTCCTACGGCCGCGACGGCCGGCTCCGGATCCTGCTCGTGCGGCGCGGCGAGGAACTGGTCGGCGCCGCCGCGCTGATGCTCGTACACCGGCCGCTGCCGCGCCTGGTGCCGATCGGCGGCCCCATCACCGACTACTTCGACGTCCTGGTGGCCGCCGGGCACGCGGACCAGGTCGTCCCCGCGCTCGCCCGCGGCCTGCACCGGGCCGCGCGGAGCGCCCTCGTCGACCTGCGCGAGGTACGCCCCGGCGCGGCCGCCGAGGCCCTGTTCGAGGCCTGGCCCGGGGTGCGGACCAAGCTGGCCGACTCCACCTGCATGGAGCTGCCCACGCTGCCGTTCGACGAGCTGGTCAAACGGATGCCCGGCTCCGGCGCCCAGCGCGTCCGGGCCAAGCTGCGCAAGAACGACGCCGCCGGGATCGAGGAGCGCGAGGCCACCGAGCAGGAGGTGCCGCGCGCGGTACGGACCCTGCTGCGGCTCCACGAGCAGCAGTGGCGCGGCCGCGGGGTGACCCCCGAGCACCTCAGGCCGCGCTTCGCCGAGCACCTGACCCGGGCCACCCGGCGGATGGTGCGGGCGGGCGAGGCCCGGCTGACCGAGTTCCTGCTCGACGGGAAGGTGGTGGCGGCCAACGTCACCCTGCTGTCGGCCGCGCTGAGCGGCGGCTACCTGTACGGGGCCCACCCGGACCTGCGGAACCGGAAGGTGGACGTGGCCACGCTGCTGCTGCGCCACGAGGCCGGCAAGGCCCTCGCGGAGCACCGCCCGGTGGTGAGCTTCCTGCGCGGCGACGAGCCGTACAAGAACCACTGGCGGCCCGAGACGGTCGTCAACCAGCGGTTCCTGCTGGCCACGAGCGCGCTCGCGCCCCTGCTGCGGCTGCACGAGTCGCAGGTGACGGGGCGCGAGCGGGCGGTGGACGCACTGCGCGAAACGCTGCCGGCGGCCCGGGACTGGCGGGCCAGGCTGAACGAACTGCGCGTGCGATGACGCGGCTCGTATCAGAAGGGCCAGAAGCCGGAGTCCTTGCCCCAGTCGAACTTCACGCAGAGCGACTGCGAGCCGATCAGCTTGGAGAGCCACTCGCCGAAGTTGAGCGGCATGCACCACTGCTTGCTGTTGACCGGCGGGGGCAGGGGTGTGGTCGGCGCGGGATCCGGCTTCGGTGCGACCGGACTCGGCTTCGGAATCGGCTTCGTACTCGGGCTGGCACTCGGAGCCGGGCTCTGGGGCGAGGGCACGGGGACGGGGACGGCGGGCGAGGGCACGGGGACGGGCGTCTCGACCGGGGCGGGGCTGACCGGCGCCGGAACCTCGGGGCTCGGGACGGCCGGGCTCGGGACGGCCGGACCGGGCTCGACGGGGGCGGGGCTGACCGGTGCCGGGGCTTCGGGGCTCGGGACGGCCGGGCTCGGCGCGGCCGGGCTCGGGCTGACCGGGGCCGGGACCGCCGGGCTCGGGACCATCGGCGACGGGGCCGGGACCTCGGGCTTCGGGATCTGCGGCGTGGGGACCTGCGGCGTCGGCACCACGGGCGTCGGGACGACTGGCGTGGGGACCTGCGGCGTCGGCACCACGGGCGTCGGGACGACCGGTGTGGGCACGACCGGCGTGGGGACGACCGGCGTCGGGATCACCGGCGTGGGGATCACCGGCGTCGGGGTCACCGGGCCGGGCCGGTCCGGGGCCAGGGCGTCGCGGAACACCTTCGAGGACTGCGGGTTCGTCTTGCACTGCCACACGCCGTGCGGGCAGTAGTCGGTGATGGTGTGGTAGATCGGCCTGTGCTGCTCGATCCACTTCAGCATGCGCCGTACGTACTCCGGATTGTCCCCTCGCCTGAACAGCCCCCACTCCGGGTACGAGATGCCTTTGCCGTGCGCCTTCGCGAAATCGACGTGCTGCTGGAGCCCGTACGGCTGGGACACCTGGTCGTCGAAGCTCCGGCCCGGATCCTGGTCGTACGAGTCCATGCCGACGATGTCGACGACGTCGTCACCCGGATAGCACTCGGTCCAGCCGATCGCGTCCTTCCCCCGGTTGGGGGCGAAGTCGAACCTGAACTCCTGCCCGGGCACGGAGCGCATCGCCTTCACGACGCGCCTCCAGTACGCCTTCCAGTTCTCCGGGTCCGGCGCGCAGCGGTGGGTGTAGGTGGTGCCGTTCATCTCCCAGCCCAGCACGATCACCGTGTCCGGGACGCCGAGCTCGACGAGCCGCTCGGCGAGCTTCCTGAAGTGGTGGTCGTACGCGCCCTCCGCGCCCGCCCTGATCAGCCGGGCCACCTGGCGGTCGGGCACCCGTTCCTCGTTGCGTTCCTGCAGGGGCACGTTCAGGACGAACATCCGGTCGTCCTTGGCCTGGCGCCACTCGGCCCAGTCCTCCAGGAAGCCGACGTTGCCCTCGATGCCGGCCCAGCGGTCTCCGGGCAGATAGGTGTGCCCGACGCGGATCTCCTTGCCGCCCAGCCAGCGCGACAGGGAAGGGATCCGGGCGATCCCGGACGGCCCGTAGTCGAGGTAGGCGCCCATGGCGATGTCGGAGCCCTGGCCCCCCTTGTGCGCCTCCGGCGCGGCGAGGGCGGCGCCGGTGGCGAGCAGTCCGGCCGTGACCGTACCGATGCAGGTGCTCACGAGTCGGCGACCTGGTCTGGGCATGGCGTCTCCCGAGATTTCCCGAATCGGTGTGCTTCTCGAAGACGTTAGGCATCACATCTGACGAACGGCCTGTTCGGTGACCGCTGCATAGGCCATTCGCAGTTGCGCACCCTTCCCGCTTGGTCCGACTAGGTGAAAGACACCGCTCCCATGCACGCCTTCGGCAACCTCGTGCCCGCTGTTCTGCTCAGACTCGACCGCAATCCGTTCCACCACGGAACCCTTGGCGCCGTCAGATCCCTTGGCCGCAAGGGCGTGGAGGTCCATGCCGTCGTCGAGGCCGGGGGAGGACCCATGGCGCGCTCCCGGTATCTGCGCGCCGTGCACCGGGGTCCTGACGGGGGGTCGGGCGGGCTGGATCCCGATGCGCCCGAGGCGTTGCTCGAATGTCTGGCAGGTGTCTCGGAGCGGATCGGCCGGCCGGCGGTCCTCGTCGCGATGGACGACCTGAGCGCGATCGCGGTCGCCAGGATCGCGCCGAGGCTGGGCGAGCGGTTCCGGATTCCCCATCAGCCGGACGGCCTGCCCGCGCGGGTGGCCGACAAGGCGGAGCTGTCGCGGCTGTGCGCGCGGTGGGACATCCCGCACCCGGAGACGGTGATCCCGGCGAGCGGCGCGGAGGCGGCGGAGGCCGCGTGGGGGCTGGGGCTGCCGACGGTCGCCAAGTGGAGCCGGCCCTGGCTGCTGCCGGCGGGCTCGGGCCTGCGCAGCACCACCCTCGTCCACAGTGCGGCCGAGGCGCGGCGGTTGTACGAGCGCTCGGAGGAGGCGGGGTGCAGGCTGCTGCTCCAGCGTTTCCTGCCCGCGGGGCCGGACACGGACTGGTTCTTCCACGGTGCGTTCACGCGCGGCGGGCACCCGCTGCTGGCCGGGTCGGGGCGCAAGGAGCTGTCCTGGCCGGTGCGGACGGGCCTGACGGCGGTGGGCCGCTGGCTGCCGGACCCGGCGGTGGAGGAGGCGGGGCTGCGGATCGCCGAACGGCTCGGCTACCAGGGGATCCTGGACCTGGACTTCCGCCGGGACGAGCGGGGGTGCTTCCGGCTGGTGGACTTCAACCCGCGCCCGGGGGCGCAGTTCCGGCTGTTCACGGACGCGGCGGGGCTGGACGTCGTACAGGCGATGTACCTGGATCTGACGGGGCAGCGGGTGCCGGAGCCGGTGCCCTGGCCGGGGCGGGTGTTCGTCGCGGAGAACTACGCGCTGCTGGCGGCGGTGCGGGGGCGTCAACTGCCGTTCCGGCGGGAGCCGTCGGCGCGCCTCGCCGCGTCGCGCCGAGCCCCGGCGGCCCGCGCCGACGCGGGGCCGGGGCCGGGCCCGGGGCCGGGGGCCGCGCCGGGAGTTCCGGCGGGGCGGCGTCCGGGCCCGGACGAGTCGACGGCGGCTGCGGCTCCGGTTCCGGTTCCGGCGCCTCTGGCCATGGCTCCGGTCGGGGCCGACGGCCCGGCCGGGCCGGTGCGGGTGGTGCCGCAGCGGGAGCGGGGGCGGGTCGAGGCCGCGTGGTTCGCCACCGACGACCCGAGGCCGTTCCTGGCGATGCTGGCCGCGTTCCTGGGGCGCGGCGCGGACAAGGGCGCGCGGGTGCTGCGGCGGGTTCCGGCGCACGGCCGGCGCACGGCGCGCGCCGTGGTGCGCGCCCCGCGCCAGCGCGCCAGCGACCTGACCCCGCCGGCCCCGCCGCCGCCGCCCCCGGCCGCGGCGGCCGAACCGGACGAGCTGCTCACCCGGTGACCGGCAGCGACCCGGCGGAGCCGGTCCCCGCCGCGCAGGCCCGTGCGCTTGGGGGTGGTCGAGGCATCTGACCGGGGGCGACGGGCGATGGGCGACGGACTACGGACGACTGGCGACGGGCGGGGAAGCGGGAAGCGCGAAGGGATCCCGGCGGAGTGAGAGGGGCCCCCGTGGTCCCGTACCGCCGGGGTCGGGCACGGCACAGGACTCATACGACTGGAGGGACAGCGGTGACGCGGATGGACGATCTCGTGGTGGTCGGCGCGGGCCCGTACGGGCTGTCGATCGCCGCCCACGCGGCGGCCGCAGGGCTTCACGTACGGCTGCTCGGGAGACCCATGGCCTCCTGGCGGGACCACATGCCCGAGGGGATGTACCTCAAGTCCGAGCCCTGGTCGTCCAACCTGTCCGCGCCCGACGGGCGCCACACCCTCGCCTCCTACTGCGCCACCCTCGGAATCACCGCGGAACACGGCACTCCGCTGCCGATCGGCACGTTCAGCGCGTACGGGCTCTGGTTCGCCCGGCAGGCCGCGCCCGAGGTCGAGGAGGTCACCGTGACCGAGGTCACCCCGCAGGGGGACGGATTCCGGATCCGTACCGCCGAGGGGCCGCCGCTGCTCGCCCGTACGGTGGCCCTCGCCGTCGGGGTGATGCCGTTCGTCCACCACCCCGAGGCGCTCGGCGCGCTCCCGCCCGGCCATTACTCGCACAGCAGCGGCCACCGGGACCTGGCCCGGTTCGCCGGCCGGGACGTCGCCGTGCTCGGGGCCGGGCAGGCCGCGCTGGAGACCGCCGCCCTGCTCGCGGAGAACGGGGCGCGGCCCGCCCTGGTCGCCCGCCGGGCCCGGCTGAACTGGAACACCGTCCCGCAGCCCCTGGAGCGGCCGGTGCTGCGCGCCCTGCGCGAGCCGCACAGCGGGCTCGGCACCGGCTGGCGCAGCTGGGTCTGGTCGGAGCTGCCCTGGGCGGTGCGCAGGCTCCCCGCGGCCACCCGCGAGCGGATCGCGGCCTCCGCCCTGGGCCCCGCCGGGGCGTGGTGGCTGCGGGACCGGTTCGAGCGGCGGGTGCCGGCGCTGTTGGGGCATCGGCTGCACCGGGCGGTGGCGGTGGGCGAGCGGACGCGGCTGGAGCTGGAGTCGCCGGCCGGGGAGTCCGTCGTACTGGACACGGACCACGTGATCGCCGCGACGGGTTTCAGCCCGGCCCTCGCGCGCCTCGGCCTCCTCGACGCGGGGCTGCGGTCCGCGCTGCGGACGGTGGGCGGCGCCGGGACGCCCGAGCTCGACGCGGGATTCGAGTCCTCGTGGCCCGGGCTGTTCTTCGCGGGGCTGCTGACGGCTCCCTCATTCGGCCCTTCCATGCGATTCGTACACGGCGCGGGCTTCACGGCGGGGAGACTGGTGAAGGGAGTCCTGGGCCGCCTCGGCGCCCGGGGCCCGCTGCCGGGCTCCAGCGGTGGCGCCCGGTCCGACCGGGCGCCCGCCGGGCACCCGAGGCAGCCGATGACGTAGCCGCGGCAGCGGTAGAGGTTCCGGCGGTGAGAGGGGTCCGTGATGGGTGCGGAGAGAGCACAGGGCCACGGCTGGGTACGCATTCCCGCCAGCCGTACGGAACAACAGCCCGCCCGGGCCAGGTCCGCGGCGCACCCGCCGCCCGGCGCCGGGGCCTTCCACCCCGGCGACCAGCCCACGATCTATCTCTCCCTCGTCAAGCGCTGGCGGGAGGCCGGCCGCACCCTTCCGGGGCATCCTGACGAGGAGTGGGAGCGGCTGATCTCCCAGCCGTGCTGGCCCGGCCGTTAGGTGGTGTGTGTCTCGTGGCAGCGGCGGAGCGCGACAGACCGGACACGGGCCGGCAGGGGCCGGTATCCGGGCACGGCCCGCTGGCCGGGCAGGGTCCCCCGGCCTCCCCGGGGCCGCTGACCGGGCCCGGGGAGCGGCTCGCGCTGAACGGCATGGGCAGCTTCGAGTGGGACCTGGGCACCGGGACCCTGCTGCTCGACACGGCCGGACTGGCGGTGTTCGACCTGGAGCCGGAGGAGTTCGACAACACCCCGGACGGCCTGGGCCTGCGGATCCCGCCCGCCGACGGCGAGCGGCTCTCCCGGCACGTGCTGGAGGTCCTCGACGGCGACGAGGACTCGTACGGCTCGTACTTCACGGTCCACCGGCGCGACGGCCGCGACCAGTGGACGCACACCCAGGGCCGGGTGCTGCGGGACCCCGACGGGACCGCCCGGCGGATCGTGGGCATCGTCCGGGACGCGACGGCGGAGCTGGAGCACGCCACCCTGCTGCGGAAGCTGGAGAACGCGCGGGCCCAGCAGGCCACGATCGTGCAGCGCACCACGGAGGCCCTGTCCCGGGCGGTGACGGTGGACGACGTCACGGCCGCCCTGACGGGCGCGGGCGCGCTGGAGCGGCTCGGCGCGGACGGGCTGGCCCTGGGTCTGGTCGAGAACGGCACCATCAAGATGATCGCGCTGAGCGGGGAGTCCCTGGAGATCCTCGGCGAGCGCAGGTTCACCCGGCTGGACGGCACGCTGCCGCTCTCGCAGGCGGTCATCACCCGCAAGGCCCGCTTCGTCACCTCGCGGGCCGAACTGGTCGCCGAGTTCCCGCTGCTCACGGACTACCTGGAGCGGATCCGCTTCGACGCGGCCGCCTACCTCCCGCTGATCGCGCAGGCCAAGGCCATCGGCGGGCTGGTGCTCTTCTACCGGCGGCGCAGCGAGTTCAGCCCCGAGGAACGCAACCTGTGCCTGGGCCTCGCCGGCATCGTCGCCCAGTCGCTCCAGCGGGCGCTCCTCTTCGACCAGGAGCGGGAGTTCGCCACCGGCCTGCAGGCGGCCATGCTGCCGCGCCGGATCCCCGAGATCACCGGCGGGGAGATCGCGGTGCGCTACCACTCCGCGTGGAGCGGGCGGGAGGTCGGCGGGGACTGGTACGACGTGATCGCGCTGCCCCGCGACCGCGTCGGCATCGTGGTCGGCGACGTCCAGGGCCACGACACGCACGCGGCGGCCATCATGGGCCAGCTGCGGATCGCGCTGCGGGCGTACGCGGGGGAGGGCCATCCGCCGTCCACCGTGCTGGCCCGGGCCTCCCGCTTCCTCGCCGAGCTGGACACCGAACGCTTCGCGACCTGCATGTACGCGCAGGTGGACCTGGAGACCGGCGGGGTACGGGCGGTCCGCGCGGGCCACATGGGCCCGTTGATCCGGCACACGGACGGCCGCACCGGGTGGCCCAACGTGCGCGGCGGGCTGCCGCTCGGGCTGGCCTCCGTCTTCGAGCAGGAGGAGTTCCCCGAGACCCGGCTCGACCTGGTCCCCGGCGAGACGCTGGTGCTGTGCACGGACGGGCTCGTGGAGGAACCGGGCACCGCCATCACCCAGGGCATGGAAGCCCTCGCCCACGCGGTGCGCAGCGGCCCCCAGGAGGCCGGGGCGCTCGCCGACCACCTCTCCGACCGGCTCTGGGAGCGCTGGGGCTCCGGGGACGACGTGGCGCTGCTGGTGCTGCGCCGGGCCCCCGACCCGGGCACCCACCGGGCGCCGCGGATCCACCAGTACGTCCACCAGGCGGACCCGGAGGGGCTGTCGGAGGCCCGGTACGCGCTGCGCCAGGCCCTGCGCGACTGGGGCATGCCGGACCTCGCCGACGACGTGGAGCTTGCGGCCGGGGAACTGCTGGTCAACGCCCTGCTGCACACCGACGGCGGGGCCGTGCTGACGATGGAGGTGCTGCCGGAGCCGGTGCGGCGCATCCGGCTGTGGGTCAAGGACCGCTCCAGCGTGTGGCCGCGCCGGCGCACCCCGGGGGAGTCGGCCACCACGGGGCGCGGGCTGCTGCTGGTGGACGCGCTGGCCACGCACTGGGGCGTGGAGTCCCGGGGCGACGGCAAGGCGGTGTGGTGCGAGTTCGACGCCGCGGGGAGCGTCCGCGGCATCGGGTGACCGGCCGGTCACGCCGAGTTGTGGGCGGCGGGGGTCGGGGTGATGATGCGGCCATGAGACGCGAGATCGAGATCGAGGACGGGCACGGAAGGGCCGTGTCGTGCGCCGGCTGAACAGGGGCGCCGTGGCCGGGATCCTGGGGCTGCTCCTGCTGGGCGGGTCCGTGTTCGGGCTGCCGACGGTCGTGGACTGGACGACGGGCCGCCCGCACGCGGACCCCGGCTGCCAGACGGTCGCGTTCATGTCGATGACCGGCGTGGCGCCCGCCTGCCGGTAGCGGCGGCTACCGGACGGCCCGTGCCACGGCCTGCGGCTGCGACCAGCAGCTGCGGCTAGCGGTGGTCGAACAGCTCGACGGTCCGCTCGTCCTGGGCGACGGTGTCGATGGCCCTCGGCATCAGGCCGCTCCCCATGCGGACCACCTCCAGCCGGGCCTCGGCCCGCGCCTCGCCGGCGTGGATGCCCTTGGTGAAGCGCATCGAGGCGGTGCTCTGCCACTCGTGCTCCCGGCCGTCGCAGATCACCTCGCCCTTGGAGGTGGTGCCGAGGCGGGTGCCGTCCTGGGCGAGGGCGGTCGCGATCTGCACCCCCACGGGTGACGGGTCCTCGCACACGTAGGTGCCGGAAAGGGTGACCGTGTCGTCGTCACCGATGTGGGCGTCCTGCCGGACGGAAATGCGGTTCTCGAAAACGGTCGCGTCGGCGGGGGCGGTGAATACCGTCGTGGCCGCCAGGGCGGACAGTGCGGCGAATGCCATGCGGGGGCCGGTCGTGCCCATCGTTCCTCCGGTGGAAGCGGTGAATGCGGTGAATGCGGGTGGCGGGAATCCGCCGGAACGCATTGTGCTGGCAGTTGGGCGGCAACTCGCTCCGCGCGGTCGTGTCGTTGTGCGCAATTGCCCGCTCGGGCGCGTGAGACTGGCCGGAATACATCCCGAAGGTCCCCGAAGGGATCCCGCATGCGCCAGTACGTCTCCGCACCCGTCCTCGCCGTCGCCGCCCTCCTCCCGGCCCTGCTGTTGGGGGCCACCGCCTGCCAGAGCGCCCCCGACGGGGCGGCCCTCGCCCCTGCGGCGATCCCCGCCGTCCCGGTGGACGACGGGGTTCCGGGCGGCGGCGCGGAGCGCGACCCCGCCCGGGCCCCGGGGGCGGCGGGGGCGCGGGACGCCGCGAAGGATGCCCGTGTGGGTGACTCCGTACGGGTGGACGGCCGCCAGATGGGCCGTCATCTGGAGGCGGTTCTCAACGCGTACGTGGATCCCGCGATCAGCGTCGCGAAGGGCCTCGCCGCGCCCGCCGGGAAGCGCTGGGTGGCCGCCTCGATGTCGTTCGTCAACGTGGGCGGCGCCTCGTACGGGGCCCTCGGTCGCATGTGGGCGCTCGACGGCGCGGGCAAGCGCCATCCGGTGGTGCCCGCCGGTGAACTGACGACCGGCAAAACGCTCGTCTTCGATTCCCTGGAGGTCGGTGAGCGGGCCGAGGGATGGGTCGTGTTCGAAATCCCGGAAAACGCCCGCATCGTACGGCTCCAGTACCAGGACGCGAACATCAGGACGAATTCCGGATCGGGATACTGGGCGGTGTAGCCCGCCCGGGTGAAAGGCCGTGAAAGGGCCGGGCGGGAGAGCACTAGGGTGCGGCGCATGACTTCAACCCAAGCCGAAATCGACCGGTCCCAGCTCGGCACCCTTTCGGTGCTCGCGTGGATCGGCGACCCCTCCGACGGCCACGACATCCCGTACCTCCTCGCCTACACCCTCGGCGACGGCCCCAAGGGCCCGGAGGCCGGCGAGGCGGCCGCCCGGGGGCTGCTGGAGGAGATCGGCCTGCCCATCGGCGACGTGGTCATGGACGGCACCCTCAAGGCGTCCACCTTCCCGGTGCAGATCCTGCTCGCGGACAACCAGATCGCGCTGACCCTGCCCGGGCTGAACGCGACCTGCACCGCCCCGGACGAGTGGGTCGCGGCGGCGGTCGAGAGCGGACAGGCGTACTTCCTGTTCGCCACGCGCGCCTGGCCCGAGGCCGTGCCGGGCCGCCCGGTGACCGCGGAGCTCCTGCAGAAGTTCGCCGGTGACGAGGAGGTGCTCACCAGCAGCGCGCACTGCGTGCTCTCGGTGCAGCGCCTCCAGAAGTAGCCCCCCCGGGCGGGCTGCCGGCCGCCCGGGCGCCGGCCGCCGGGCCCCCAGCCCGCCCGGCGGCCGGTCCCGCCCGCCCTACGGCGCGGGGTGCTCGACGGGGCAGCCGGCGGGCTCCTGCGCCGCGGGCCGCTCGAAGGTGAAGCGCAGCGAGCGCACGCGGTTGTCGAAGCTGGAGCCCGCCAGATCCGGCAGCCCCACCGCCCGCAGGCCGACCGGCCGGGTCAGCAGCTCCCGGAACAGCGCCTTCATCTCCACCCGGGCCAGGTGCGCGCCCAGACAGAAGTGCGGTCCGCCGCCGCCGAACCCCAGGTGCGGGTTGGGCGAGCGGGTGATGTCGAAGGCGTCCGGGTCGGGGAAGACGGCCTCGTCTCGGTTGGCGGAGGCGTAGTACAGCACCACCTTGTCACCGGGGTGGAACAGGCGCCCACCCAGCATGTGTTCGGCCACGACCGTCCGGCGGAACTGGATGATCGGCGTCGAGTGCCGGATCATCTCCTCCACCGCGCCGTCGGCGTACGCCTCGAAGTCCCCGAGCAGCAGGTCCCGTTGCGCGGGGTGGTCGGTCAGCAGGGACAGCCCGTGGGTGATCGCGTTCCGGGTGGTCTCCACGCCCGCCACCATCAGCAGCGAGAAGAACGCCCCCAACTGGCGGGCGTTCAGGGCCTGCCCGTCCACATCGGCGGTGACCAGAGCCGAGATCAGGTCGTCTGCCGGGTTCTCGCGCCGCTCCCGCCCGATGCCCGCGACCATCCGCTGCATCCTCGCCAGCGCCCGCAGCCCCCGCCCGGGCATCCGCAGCCGGGAGGCGAGGCCCCGCTCCACACCGATGTTCTCGGAGGCGTGGTTGACCCGGTCGGCGATCTCCGCCCGGTGGCGCTCGGGGATGCCCATCATGTTGCAGATGACCTCCAGGGGCAGCCGGGAGGCCACGGCCGACACGAACTCGTCGGGTTCCCCCTCCAGTACGTCGTCCACGATCCGGGAGGCCACCGCGAGGATGTCCTCCTCGGCGGCCGCCAGCAGCCGGGGCGTGAACGCCCGCTGCACGATCTTGCGCAGCCGCGCGTGCTCGGGGCCGTCCAGGTTGACCATGGAGTCCCCGAACAGCGTCCGTACCCACCGGGCCGGCTCGGGCGTGGTCACCCCGGGCGCGCTCGCGAACACCTTGGGCAGCCGGCTCGCCTCCTGCACGTCGGCGTGGCGCACGAGCGCCCAGTGCCCGCGGCCCGACCCCTCGGGCACGTACAGGGGGGAGTCGAGGGCCCGCAGGGCGGCGAAGGCCGCGAGCCGGGCCCCGGGGGGCTGCTGCCAGAACGCCGGGTCCGCGAGCTGCCGGGCCGTGCCCGCGTCCGAGTACCGCTGTGCCGGGACCGCCATCGTGCCTTCTTCCGTTCGCCGGGTCAGGGCCCCCGTCCCTCACGCACCCAAACGCGTCCGGCCTGCCAAGGTCACGCCCACGGCGACGGTGGCGGCCGCCACCAGCCCGGCCCACAGCACGGCCTGCGGGCCGGTCCAGGCACAGGCGAGGGTGGCCAGCGCCGAGCAGGGCAGCACCAGCTGCTGGGCGAGTCCCCGCTTGAAGTGGCGGGAGTGCAGGAGCCAGACGAAGACGAGGAAGAGCGCGACCGGGATCATCACGGACAGGTTGGCGGCCACCAGCGAGAGGTGGGTCTTGCCGACGGCGTGCTCGATGGCCACCTCGATGCCCGCGCCGATGGCCGCGGCCGACGAGAGGATCACGAAGTGCCCGTACCCCCACGGGATCGCCTCGCGGTTGCCCCGCAGCCGGTCGTGCACGGGCACCGCGAAATAGATCCACCAGGCGGCGAAGACGATCAGCAGCCCGCCCCCCGCGATGGGCAGCAGCTCGCCCAGCGCCTCGTGCTCGTCGAGGGCGGACTGTACGGCGACCGTGCTCGCGGCGATGCTCTCGCCGAGGACGATGATGGTGAACAGGCCGTACCGCTCGGCGATGTGGTGCGGATGCCACTGGGTCTGGTAGCCGAGCTCCGCGACGACCGGGACCAGCAGCTCCGCCATCACCAGCACCAGGAACAGCCACCTGCGGCTGGACTCGGGGGCCGCGAGCAGGGCCACCCAGCCCAGCTGGCAGATCACCAGCCCGATCGCGTACGTGAGCGCGCAGCGGCGGGCCGCACCCCGCTCCCCGGCCGCCGCGCGCAGCCACTGCGCGGTGAGCGCGAGGCGCATCACCACGTAGCCGAGGACGGCGACGGTCCAGTCGTTGTCGTTGAAGGCGCGCGGGATACCGGCCGAGTAGACGAGGACGCCGGAGATCTGCACCAGGGTCGCGATCCGGTACGGGACGTCGTCGACGTCGTAGGCGGAGGCGAACCAGGTGAAGTTCATCCAGGCCCACCAGACGCCGAAGAAGACGAACAGGTAGCCGGTGATGCCGGCGGCCACATGGTCCTCGGCGAGGGCGTGGACCAGCTGCCGGCCGGCCTGCGCCACCGCGACGACGAAACAGAGGTCGAAGAACAGTTCCAGGGGAGTCGCGGCCCGGTGGCCTTCCCTCCGGCTGCGGGCGGTCATCGGTACGTAGGTCATACCGCACAGGACAGCAGCCGCACGGCGGTCGGCAGCCGAGGCGCGCGGGCTCCCCGGGAGCCGTGTGGCCCGGGTGCCGGACAGCGCCCGCGCGGACGCCGGGGCCCCCGGCTGAGCGGAGCGGCGGGAGGGGGCGGCCGTACCCTGGGGGTATGAGCACCGCCCCCACCCCCGCTTCCGGCCCGCAGGACCCCAGGGACTCCCAGGACCCCAAGGGCCCGAAGGCCGCGCAGGACCCGAAGCCCGGGGCCACGCCCCAGTCGAGGCCCAAGCCCAGGCTGGTCTTCGACGACCCGTTGGACCAGCAGTCCTCGGACGACACCGACCGCGGGTGGGGCGAGCGGTCCCCCGCCGGCGGGAGCGCCGCCGACCTGGCCCGCTTCCTCGACGAGAAGCCGCCGCACCACCTCTGAGTCAGAAGAGTCAGAACGCCCCGTCGCGGCCCTGCCCCTGGCCCTGGCCGTAACCGTGACCGTTCGCCGGGCCCCCGTGGACGCGCTGGGCGACCAGCGTGTCCCGGATCTCCTTGAGGACCTCCAGCTCGGTGATCTCCATGGTCTCCTGGACGCCTTCCCTGGCCTTGCGGCGCTGTTCCTGCCGGGCGAGGTACTTCGCCATGGGCAGCACCATCAGGAAGTAGACGACCGCCGCGGTGATCACGAAGGTAAGGGTCGCGTTCAGCACCGAACCCCACAGGATGTTCACGCCGGTCGGCTCCCCCTTCGCGGTGACGCCGCAAGGACCCTTCAGGCACGAGGAGTAGCCGTCCAGGCTCTTCGTGCCGACCGCGCCCACCAGCGGGCCGATGATTCCCTTGACCACGGAGTTCACGATGTTCGTGAACGCGGCGCCGATGACCACGGCCACCGCGAGGTCGATCACGTTGCCGCGCATCAGGAAGGCCTTGAAGCCCGCCAGAACGCTGTCCTTCTGCTTGCTCACAACTGAGCCTCTTTTCGTATCTGCCGAACACGGAGCCAATGGTTCCGAAAGCTACGGCAGGCAGGGCCCGGCGTGTCCAATCGAGCGCCCTCCCGAGGGGATGCGACTGGGCGTCAGTTCGACCCGGTGAGCGACGGCTCAGCACAGCGTCACCGCCAGCCGGGCCGCCGCGCCGGCCCCCACGAGGGCCCGGGCGGTCTCCCGGGGCACGGACAGCACCACCAGCGCCCCGCCGTCCCCCATGTCCCGCTCCGGAGCCGGCACTTCGGCCACCCGCGCCGCCACCGCCACCACCCGGGGCGGTCCGGCGCGCTCGGCCGCCACCACATCGACGCGGTCACCGGGCCGCAGCAGCCGCACCGTCGCCCCGTCGGCGATCCGCACCGGGGCCGACACCAGACGCACCGCGGCGGGCGGCGGCGGTTTCCCACCCGGCGGCGCCGCACCCCGGGAGGCCTGCGCCCGCGCCCCGCCGGCGGCCAGCGCGGCCGCCGCCGCGACGGCCAGAGCGGCCGACACGACCCGCCGCCGGCGCCTCAGGGCCCGCCGCAAGCGGTCTCCGCCCCGGCCCGCGCGGCCCACCCGAAGCGGTGGGAAGAGCGGAACGGCGCGCGCGGGAGGGCACGTGGAACCAGGGAAGGCAGGGAAGGCCGGGGAAGCAGGAGAACCCGGGAGAGCCGCGGGAGCCGCGGGAGCGGGGGAAGGGAAGGAAGCGGGCAGAGAAGAGGTCCTGGACATGAGGGCACCGCCAAGCCGGGTGGGTGGATGGGTTCCGGTGTCCGGACCCGCGTCCGGACACCCCTCACGATCCGCCGCCCCGCCGGATCCCGCTCCGGCCTGTGGACGATCCCCAGCCTGTGGACAACCCGCTCACCCGTGCGAGTTACCGGTGCGCCGCCCTACGGCAGCTCGAAGCCCAGGTCCCATCCGTCGAGCGCGTGGCCGCACGGGCAGGACCGGGACCCGGTCTCCGGCAGCGCCGACACCGCGTCGAAGAGCACCTCGCGCAGCCGGCCGATGTTCTCGCCGAACACCTTCAGGACCTCGGCGTGGGAGACGCCCTCGCCCACCTCGGCGCCCGCGTCCAGGTCGGTCACCAGCGCCATGGAGGTGTAGCAGAGCCCCAGCTCGCGGGTGAGGACCGCCTCCGGGTGACCCGTCATGCCGACCACCGACCAGCCCGCCGCCGCGTGCCACCGCGACTCGGCGCGCGTGGAGAACCGCGGCCCCTCGATGACGACCATGGTCCCGCCGTCCACCGGCTCCCACTCCCGCCCGCGCGCCGCGGCCAGCGCGACCTCGCGCCCCACGGGGCAGTACGGGTCGGCGAAGCCGGCGTGCACCACGTTCGGAACGCTGCCGTCGGGCAGCGGCTCGCCGTCGAAGTAGGTCTGCGCCCGGGACTTCGTACGGTCGACGAGCTGGTCGGGGACCAGCAGGGTGCCCGGGCCGTAATCGCTCCGCAGGCCGCCCACCGCGCACGGGCCCAGCACCTGGCGGACGCCGACGGAGCGCAGCGCCCACAGGTTCGCCCGGTAGTTGATCTTGTGCGGCGGCACGGTGTGGCCGCGCCCGTGCCGGGGCAGGAAGGCCACCGTCCGGCCGGCCAGCTCGCCCAGGTACAGGGAGTCGCTCGGAGGGCCGTAGGGGGTGTCCACCGTGACCTCGGTGACGTCCTCCAGGAAGGAGTAGAAGCCCGATCCGCCGATGACACCGATCTCTGCGTTCGCCATGGCGCCACCCTAACGGGGCACGCGCGAAGCCCCGCCGCCCGGTCGGGGCGGCGGGGCTTCGGCTAGAGACAGTCGGGTCAGGCGGCCGAGGTGGAGCTGGAGCTGCCACCGGATCCGGACGAGCCGGCCGTCGAGGACGCGGACGACGAAGCGGCGGCCGGGGCCGCGGTCGACGTCGAGGACGGCTTCGAGGCGGGCGTGCTGCTCGAAGAGGCGCCACGGCTGTCGTTCCGGTAGAAACCGGAGCCCTTGAAGACGATGCCGACCGCGGAGAACACCTTCTTCAGGCGTCCGTCGCAGTTCGGGCACACGGTCAGCGCGTCATCGGTGAACTTCTGCACGGCCTCAAGGCCCTCACCGCACTCGGTGCACTGGTACTGGTAGGTCGGCACGAATTTCCTCCTGGCACTCTGTCTCTATGAGTGCTAACGACGTTCCATGGTGACGTATTCCGGGCGTTCAGTCCACCGTCACCGGCACTCGGTGACCGAGAGCACGCTCGTCGGCCGCCTCCGGAGCGGTCGCCGCGACCTGCGCCGGGGACGCGTTCACGATCCGGCCCGGGGTCTGCGGCGCCAGCTTGGCGCGCAGTGCCAGCAGGGTCACGAGCGCGAGCGCGGTCGCCGCCATCGGCACCAGGAAGCCGTACGAGGCCCCGTGGGCGTCGGTCAGGCGGCCCGCCACGATCACCGCGACGGCCTGCCCGAAGGCGACCGAACCGGTGAGCCAGGTGAAGGCCTCGGTACGGGCGTTCGCCGGGATCAGGGACTCGACCATCGTGTAGCCGGTGATCAGGGCCGGGGCGATGCACAGGCCGACGATCAGGCCGAGCCCGCCCAGCATCGGCATCGAGCCGGCGGTCCACAGCAGGGACGCGGCGGCGGTGAGGCCGACGTAGCCCAGCAGCAGGCGGCGGCGCGGGCCGATCTTCCAGGCGATCGCGCCGCAGGCTATTCCCGCGATCATGTTGCCGGCGGCGAAGACGCCGTACAGCAGGCCGTTCGCGCCGGGGCTTCCGGCCTCGGCCGTGAAGGCGGCCAGCGAGACCTGCATGCCGCCGAAGACGGCGCCGATCCCGAGGAACGCGACGATCAGGACGCGCAGGCCGGGGAAGGACAGCGCCGAGGCGTGCGGCGCACCGCTCGCGGTCTCGGCGTGCGGCTTGGGCTGGCTGGCGCGCCGGGCGGCGAACACCAGGCCGCCGACCAGCGTCAGCGCGGCCTCGGTGACCAGGCCGGCGGCCGGGTGGATGCCGGTGCACAGGGCGGTGGCCAGCACGGGGCCGACGACGAAGGTGAACTCGTCGGTGACGGACTCGAACGCGGCGGCCGTCGGCAGTAGCGGTGAGCCTTCCAGCTTGGCGGCCCAGCGGGCCCGGACCATCGGCCCGACCTGGGGGACCGAGGCGCCGGCCGGGACGGCGGCCAGCGCCAGGGCCCAGACGGGGGCGCCGGCGAGTGCCAGCGCGGCGAGGCCGCTCACGGCGGCGGAGTGCAGCAGGACGCCCGGGACCAGCACGGCGCTCTGGCCGAAGCGGTCGGTGAGCATGCCCGTCACGGGGGCGCACAGCGCCATGGAGATGCCGGTGACGGCGGCGACGATGCCGGCGCTGCCGTAGGAGCCGGTGGTGTGCTGGACGAGCAGCAGGATGCTGATGGTCAGCATTCCGAAGGGGAGCCGGGCGGCGAAGCCGGGGAGCAGGAAGCCGGCGGCACCGGGGGTGCGCAGCAGCTGTCCGTAGCCGGGGCGGGCGGAGTTCTCGGTCGTGACCGCGGATGTCACGGCCTTGCCTTTCCGCTGCCTGGTAGAACTCCCCGTCTGCGGACGGTGTTCCGCCTTGTGAGCGGCCGCACCCGTACGTATGGGAGCCCCGAGAGCTGTCCTCTTGCGCAGAACCGAGTGATACCTGGGCACCCACTGTGGGAGGGAGCCACGGCCGCTTTGCGGTCGCGCCAGCTCTGCGTCAGGCAGAGTTGGTTCGATCTGTTGTGCCTTTATCGTACAGGGGAGGCGGCTGTCACACCCTGTGATTCCGACGACAATCCGTGTCTTCACCTGCGATTAACTGGAACTTCGCATTCCGCGACTTGCGAAACGAGGGCAAACCGCCCTGCACGCCAACGAAACTGCCAATTAGAACGTTGCTCTAATCAAAAATTGGCGCGATCTTGTCTGTTCGCAGGCCTGAACCGGTCAGTGCGCGGTCTCGCTGCCCGTCCCCAGCCAGCCGGCCAGCTTGCCGCCCCGGGCCACCGCCCGCAGCCGCGCCTCCGCCGCGTCCCGCACCGGATCCGTGGCCACCACCAGCAGCTCGTCCCCGCGCCGCAGCACGGTCGAGGGCGCCGGTACGAAGCTCTTCGCGTCCCGGACCACCAGCGTGACCGACGCCCCGGCCGGCAGCCGCAGCTCGCTCACCTCGACGCCGTGCATCCGCGAGGCCGGCGGGATGGCGAAGGACAGCAGGTGCCCGCGCAGCTTCTCCAGCGGCGCCGACTCGATCCCGAGGTCGGCGGCGGCCTCGTCGTTGTCGCGCAGGTTCAGCTTCCGCGCCAGCCACGGCAGGGTCGGCCCCTGCACCAGGGTGTAGACCACGACGAGCACGAAGACGATGTTGAAGACCCGCTCGCTGCCCTCGATCCCGGACACCATCGGGATCGTCGCCAGGATGATGGGCACCGCGCCGCGCAGGCCGGCCCACGACATCAGGGCCTGCTCCTGCCAGGGCAGCCGGAAGGGCAGCAGGCTGATGAAGACCGACAGCGGCCGCGCCACCATCGTCAGGGCCAGGCCGATCACCACCGCGGGCCAGAAGTCGTTCAGCAGTTCGTGCGGGGTGACCAGCAGGCCGAGCAGGACGAACATGCCGATCTGGGCGATCCAGCCGAGTCCGTCCGCGAACCCCCGCGTCGCCGGCCAGTGCGGCAGCTTGGCGTTCCCGAGCACCATCGCCGCCAGGTACACGGCGAGGAAGCCGGAGCCGTGCGCCATCGCGGTCACCGCGTACGCCGTGACCGCGATCGCCATCACCGCGATCGGGTACAGGCCGGAGGCGGGCAGGGCGACGTGCCGCAGCCCGTACGACCCCAGGAAGCCCACGGTGAGGCCGATCGCGACGCCGATCGCCAGCTCCAGCGCGATCTTGCCGATCAGGACGTACCACTCGTCCACCGGGCCGACGGTGGCGAAGGCGACCACCAGGATGACCACGGGGGCGTCGTTGAACCCGGACTCCGCCTCCAGTACGCCCGTCACCCGCGCGGGCAGCGGCACCTTGCGCAGGACCGAGAACACCGCCGCCGCGTCGGTCGAGGAGACGACCGCGCCGATCAGCAGGGCCTGCCGCCAGTCGAGCCCGACCAGGTAGTGGGCTCCCGCCGCGGTCACGCCCACGCTGACGGCGACGCCGACCAGCGACAGCGCGATCGCGGCCGGCAGGGCCGGCTTGATCTCTTTCCACTTGGTGCCCAGACCGCCCTCGGCGAGGATCACGACGAGCGCCGCGTACCCCATGACCTGGGTGAGCTCGGCATTGTCGAACACGACGTTGCCGATGCCGTCCTGGCCTATCGCGACACCTATGCCGAGGTAAATGAGCAGGCTGGGGAGGCCGCTGCGCGAGGAGACGCGCACCGCCGCGACGGCGACGAGCAGTACGAGCGAGCAGACCAGCAGGAGCTCATTGAGCGTGTGGACGGTCAGCGGGCGGCCCTCCTCAACGCGCCTGGCGGATCGGTCCTCCCGGCGACAAGTTCGGCAAGTACTTCGTTACCTTACCTAATATTTGACGCGCTCTTTACGCGATAACCACATTGTGAAACCCCTGATCCGCCCTGTCTCCAGCAGCTCCACCCCTGCCGGATCATCGGACCCGGTCCTGCGCCTATGGTTGCTCCCAGCACTCCCAGGACCACCCTGCCCCTCTAAGGACAGCGATGCCCGCCAACGAAACCGCCCCTTCCGTCAAGAAGAAGGGACGACGCGCCCGTCTGATCGTGCTCGTGCTGGTCCTGGCGCTCTTCGCGGGCCTCGGCTACGGCGCGTACTGGAGCGTGGACACCGTGCGCGCCTCGTACCCCCAGACGACCGGGTCCCTGAAGGTGCCCGGCCTGACAGGAACCGTCGAGGTCAAGCGCGACGCCAGCGGAATCCCGCAGCTCTACGCCGACAACGACGACGACCTCTTCCGCGCCCAGGGCTTCGTCCACGCCCAGGACCGCTTCTGGGAGATGGACGTACGCCGCCACATGACCTCCGGGCGCCTCTCCGAGATGTTCGGCTCCGGCCAGGTGGAGACCGACGCCTTCCTGCGCACGCTGGGCTGGCGCCAGGTCGCGCAGGCCGAGTACGACACCAAGCTCTCGCCCGAGACGAAGAAGTACCTCCAGTCCTACGCCGACGGGGTCAACGCGTACCTGAAGGGGAAGTCCGGCAAGGACCTCTCCGTCGAGCACGCGGCGCTCGGGATCAGCGGCGACTACAAGCCCGAGCAGTGGTCCCCGGTGGACTCGGTCGCCTGGCTCAAGGCGATGGCGTGGGACCTGCGCGGCAACATGCAGGACGAGATAGACCGCGCGCTGATGTCGGGCAAGCTCACACCGGCGCAGATCGACGAGCTCTACCCGCCGTACCCCTTCGACCGGAACAAGCCGATCGTCGAGGGCGGCAAGACCGACGGCGGCAAGTACACCCCGCAGGGCTCCGCCACGGGCTCCGGTTCGGGTTCCGGATCCGGTACGGGCAACGGCTCGGGCAAGGGCTCCGGCACCGGTAACGACTCCGGCAGTGGCTCCGGCTCCGGTACGGCCTCCGGTTCCGGTACGGCCACCGGCCTCGCCGGCAACGCCTCCGCCCAGGGCGCGACCGTCGGCCTGCGCAGCCAGATGAGCGCGCTCGCCAACACCCTGGACAAGATCCCCGCGATCCTCGGCCCCAACGGCAGCGGCATCGGCTCGAACTCCTGGGTCGTCTCCGGCAAGTACACGACCACCGGAAAGCCGCTCCTCGCGAACGACCCGCACCTCTCCCCGCAGCTGCCCTCCGTCTGGTACCAGATGGGCCTGCACTGCCGGGCGGTCTCCGAGAAGTGCCAGTACGACGTGGCCGGCTTCACCTTCTCCGGCATGCCCGGCGTGGTCATCGGCCACAACGCCGACATCGCCTGGGGCATGACCAACCTCGGCGCCGACGTCACCGACCTCTACCTGGAGCAGGTCAAGCCCGAGGGCTACGTCTACGACAACAAGGTCCTCCCCTTCACCGTCCGCGACGAGGTCATCAAGATCGCCGGCGGCGGCGAGAAGAAGATCACGGTCCGCAGCACCAACAACGGCCCGCTGGTCTCCGACCGCAGCGAGGAACTCGGTACGGTCGGCGACCGGGCGCCCGTCGCCAGCTCCGCACCCGACCGCGGCGAGGGCTACGCCGTCGCCCTGCGCTGGACCGCCCTGGACCCCGGCAAGTCGATGGACGCGGTCTTCAAGATCGACCGGGCCAAGGACTTCAACAGCTTCCGGGCCGCCGCGCGCGACTTCGAGGTGCCGTCCCAGAACCTGATCTACGCCGACAGCAAGGGCGCCACCGGCAACATCGGCTACCAGGCGCCCGGCCGCATCCCCGTCCGCGGCGCCGGCGACGGCCGGATGCCCGCCCCCGGCTGGGACTCCAAGTACGCCTGGAAGGGCGGCAAGGACGGCAACGCGGGTTACATCCCGCAGGACGAGATGCCGTACGACCTCAACCCGGCCCGCGGCTACATCGTCACCGCCAACCAGGCGGTCACCGAGAGCGGCACCGGCGCCGGCAAGTACCCGTACACGCTGACCACCGACTGGGGCTACGGCGCCCGCAGCCAGCGGATCAACGACCTCATCGAGGCGAAGATCAAGGACAGCGGCAAGATCTCGACCGACGACATGCGCACCATGCAGATGGACAACAGCAGCGAGATCGCCGCGCTGCTGACCCCGATGCTGGCCAAGATCCAGGTCAAGGACCCGGACGTGCGCTCCGCGCAGAAGCTGCTGGACGGCTGGAACTACACCCAGGAGCCCGACTCGGCGGCGGCCGCGTACTTCAACGCGGTCTGGCGCAACATCCTCAAGCTGTCCTTCGGCGACAAGATGCCGAAGGAACTGCGGGTCGAGGAGAGCTGCACCAACGTCAAGGAGTCAGGCTCCGGCCCGGTCGACGACCTCGCCAAGACGGTCCGCGAATGCGGTACCCGCGGTTCCGACTCGGCGCAGCCCGACGGCGGCGACCGCTGGTTCGAGGTGGTCCGCCGCCTGGTCAAGGACGAGAACTCGCCGTGGTGGCAGTCGCCCGCCCCGAACATCCACCAGAAGCCGACCGCCACCCGTGACGAGCTGTTCGCCCGGGCCATGGAGGACGCCCGCTGGGAGCTCACCGCCAAGCTCGGCAAGGACCAGTCCACCTGGACCTGGGGCCGCCTGCACCAGCTGACGCTGAAGAACCAGACCCTCGGCACCAAGGGCCCCGGCTTCATGCAGTGGCTCCTCAACCGCGGCCCGTGGAACCTGGGCGGCGGCGAGGCCACCGTCAACGCGACCGGCTGGAACGCCGCCAGCGGGTACGAGGTCACCTGGGTGCCCTCGATGCGGATGGTCGTGAACCTCAACGACCTGGACAAGTCCCGCTGGATCAACCTGACCGGCGCCTCGGGGCACGCCTACCACTCCCACTACACCGACCAGACGACGATGTGGGCCAAGGGCGAGCTGCTGGAGTGGCCCTTCGGCAAGGAAGCCGTGAACAAGGCGACGGTCGACACCCTGACCCTGAAGCCCTAGCGCTCAGAAACGGACCACCCCCGACGGGGTGGCCACCGCCTTGACGGGGTGGTCGTGCGGTTCCTCCGGGACCCGCGCGACCACCTCTTCGTCGTAGAGGAGCACCACCAGCGCCGGATGCGCCCCGGCCCGCTCCAGCCGCTCCAGCACCCGGTCGTACGAGCCGCCGCCGCGGCCGAGCCGCATCCCGCGCGCGTCCACCGCGAGCCCCGGCAGCAGCACGGCGTCGGCGCCCGTCACCGCGTCCGGCCCGAGCCGCGGCCCGGCCGGCTCCAGCAGCCGCATCTTCCCCGGGTGGGCGGCCTCGGCCAGGCTGCCCGGCCCCTCGTACGCCGCCCAGTCGAGGTCGTTGTCGGGCAGCAGCACCGGCAGCAGCACCCGCTTCCCGGCCGCGCGCAGGGCGTCGAGCAGCTCGCGCGTACCGGGTTCGGTGCCGACGGAGACGTACGCGGCGACCGTGCCCGCCCCGGCCAGCTCCGGCAGGGCGAGGGCGGACCGGGAGAGCGCGCGGGCCGCCGTGCGGCAGTCCTCGGCGCTCAAGGCGCGACGGGCGGCGAGCAGTTCCCGGCGCAGGAGCGCCTTCTCGGTCGGGTTTGGCGGGGTAGCTACCACAACGGCCTCAAATCTCCTGTGGAGTGGGTGTGTAAGTGGATCTATTCATCCGCATCTCACCTGGGCTTACGCAACGACCCACTATCGTGCTGCCATGACTCAGTCGCACCCCGTGATCAAAAAGGCCGTCATCCCGGCCGCGGGCCTCGGCACTCGCTTCCTCCCGGCGACCAAGGCGACGCCCAAGGAGATGCTGCCCGTCGTCGACAAGCCGGCGATCCAGTACGTGGTCGAGGAAGCCGTGTCCGCCGGGCTGGACGACGTACTCATGATCACAGGGCGTAACAAGCGGCCGCTTGAGGACCACTTCGACCGGAACTACGAGCTGGAATCGGCGCTCATCGCCAAGGGCGACGACGACCGGCTCAAGAAGGTCCAGGAATCCAGCGACCTGGCAACCATGCACTACGTCCGCCAGGGAGACCCGCGCGGCCTCGGTCACGCCGTGCTCTGCGCCGAGCCGCACGTCGGCCGCGAGCCCTTCGCCGTCCTCCTCGGCGACGACCTCATCGACCCGCGCGATCCGCTGCTGCGCGACATGGTCGACCTCCAGGCCCGCACCGGCGGCACCGTCGTCGCGCTGATGGAGGTGGACCCCTCCAGCATCCACCTCTACGGCTGCGCCGCCGTCGAGCCCACCGACGACCCGGCCGTCGTCCGCGTGACGGGTCTGGTCGAGAAGCCCGACGCCGCCGACGCCCCCAGCAACTACGCGGTGATCGGACGGTACGTCCTCAACCCGGCGATCTTCGGCATACTGCGGGAGACCGAGCCGGGCCGCGGTGGGGAGATCCAGCTCACCGACGCCCTGCAGAAGCTGGCCGCCGACGAGAGCGTGGGCGGCCCGGTGCACGGAGTGGTCTTCCGCGGCCGCCGCTACGACACCGGTGACCGCGGGGACTATCTGCGGGCCATCGTCCGACTCGCGTGCGAACGTGAGGACCTGGGCCCGGAGTTCCGCACCTGGCTTCGCCGTTACGTCACGGAGGAGATGTAGCACCTTGAGCAGTTCCGCACCGCAGGAGACCGGCCGGCAGCGTCTGTGGTCGGTGGACGAGCACCTCGCGGACGTCCTCGCCGCGATCCGGCCGCTGGAGCCCATCGAGCTCCAGCTGCTCGACGCCCAGGGCTGTGTCCTGGTCGAGGACGTCACCGTGCCCGTCGCCCTTCCGCCCTTCGACAACAGCTCGATGGACGGGTACGCCGTCCGCGTGGCCGACGTCCAGGGCGCGAGCGAGGAGTTCCCGGCGGTGCTGACGGTCATCGGGGACGTCGCGGCCGGCAGCGGCGAGCTGCCCACCGTCGGACCCGGCCAGAGTGCCCGGATCATGACCGGCGCCCCGCTGCCGCCCGGCGCGGAAGCCGTCGTACCGGTGGAGTGGACCGACGGCGGCACCGGGGGCGGCGCCGCCTCCGGGATGACCCCGGCCAGCGCCGCGCCCGAGGGCGCCGCCGGAGAGGTACGGGTGCACCGCGCGGCCGAGGCCCGGGCGCACGTCCGTGCGCGCGGGAGCGACGTACAGGCCGGGGACCTCGCCCTGGCGGCGGGCACGGTGCTCGGGCCGCCGCAGATCGCGCTGCTGGCCGCCATCGGGCGGGGCACCGTACGGGTGCGGCCGCGGCCGCGGGTGGTCGTGCTGTCCACCGGCAGCGAGCTGGTCCAGCCGGGCGAACCGCTGGCGGCCGGGACGATCTACGACTCCAACAGCTTCGCGCTCGCCGCGGCCGCCCGGGACGCCGGGGCCATCGCCTACCGGGTCGGCGCGGTCTCGGACGACGCGGACACGCTGCGCGCCACCATCGAGGACCAGCTGATCCGGGCGGACCTGCTGGTCACCACGGGCGGGGTCAGCGTCGGGGCGTACGACGTGGTCAAGGAGGCCCTGACCTCCGTCGGCGGGTCGGGCGGCTCAGGTGCTTCCGGTGGCTCCGGCGGCTCCGGCGGCTCCGGCGAGGAGGACGTCCAGGGCGGCGGGGTGGACTTCCGCAAGCTCGCCATGCAGCCCGGCAAGCCGCAGGGCTTCGGCTCCATCGGCCCCGACCACACGCCGCTGCTGGCGCTCCCCGGCAACCCGGTGTCCTCGTACGTCTCCTTCGAGCTGTTCGTGCGTCCCGCGATCCGGGCGCTGATGGGCCTGACCGACGTGAACCGGCCCAGCGTGCGCGCGGAGCTGAAGGCGGACAAGGCGCTGGGCTCCCCGGCGGGTCGGCGCCAGTTCCTGCGCGGGAAGTACGACGCGGGCAGCGGCACGGTCAGCCCGGTCGGCGGATCGGGCTCGCACCTGATCGCCGCGCTGGCGCACGCCGATTCGCTCATGGTCGTACCGGAGGACGTCACTTCGGTGGAACCGGGCGCCGAGCTGGAAGTCATCCTGCTCGGCTGAGACCCCGTCGGTGCGGGTAGCGTGTTGCACCACACAGGCCCTTGCGGGGCCCGGAGCGGGAGCGGCACCACTTATGAGCACGCACAGCAGGCTGACGCACATCGACGAGGCCGGGGCGGCCCGGATGGTCGACGTCTCGGCGAAGGACGTCACCACCCGTACGGCGCGGGCCAGCGGGCGCGTCCTCGTCTCCCCCCGGGTGATCGAGCTGCTGCGGGGCGAGGGCGTACCGAAGGGCGATGCCCTCGCCACCGCGCGGATCGCCGGGATCATGGGGGCGAAGAAGACCCCCGACCTGATCCCGCTCTGCCACCCGCTGGCGGTCTCCGGCGTGAAGGTGGACCTCTCGGTCGCCGACGACGCCGTGGAGATCCTGGCCACCGTCAAGACGACCGACCGCACGGGCGTCGAGATGGAGGCGCTGACGGCCGTCGCCGTCGCCGGACTGACGGTGATCGACATGGTCAAGGCCGTCGACAAGGGCGCCGTCATCACGGACGTCCGGGTGGAGGAGAAGACCGGCGGCAAGTCCGGCGACTGGAGCCGCGCGTGAACCCCCCGCGCGGCGGCGAGGCACACAGCCACAGCCACAGTCACGGCCACGCTCCCGCCCCTGTGACCGACGCCGCCGCCGGCCCGTCGCCGCGCGGGCTGGTGGTCACCGCCTCCAACCGGGCCTCGCAGGGCGTGTATGCCGACAAGGGCGGACCGCTGCTCGCCGCGGCCCTGGAGGAGCTCGGCTTCGCGGTGGACGGCCCGCGGGTCGTCCCCGACGGGGACCCCGTCGAGCAGGCGCTGCGCGAGGGCGTGGCCGCCGGGTACGACGTCATCCTCACCACCGGGGGCACCGGCATCTCGCCGACCGACCGGACCCCGGACGCCACCGCGCGGGTGCTGGACTACGAGGTCCCGGGCATCCCGCAGGCCATCCGGGCCGAGGGCCTGGCGAAGGTGCCGGCGGCGGCGCTCTCCCGGGGCCTCGCCGGAGTGGCCGGGCGCACCCTGATCGTGAACCTCCCGGGTTCGACGGGCGGCGTCCGCGACGGCCTCGCCGTCCTGGCCCGGATCCTGCCGCACGCCGTGGACCAGCTCCGGGGCGGAGACCATCCCAGACCGGCCGGAGCCACCGGGAGCGAGAGCTGAACGGTCCCTCCTGGCCGGTGGTGCTGGTGGACGGCGATGTCACGCTCCGGCCGATAAGACTGCGGGACCAGCGCGCCTGGCGCGAGGTCAACCGCCGCAACCGCGAATGGCTGCGGCCGTGGGAGGCCACGATCCCGCCGCCCGCGCCGTGGGGGCCGGTGGTCCAGCGGCCCACGTACCGTCAGATGGTGCGCCATCTGCGGGCGGAGGCGAACGCGGGCCGCATGCTGCCGTTCGTCATCGAGTACGAGGGCCGGCTGGTCGGGCAGCTGACGGTCGCCGGGATCACCTGGGGCTCTATGTGCGCGGGTCACGTCGGGTACTGGGTGGACCGCGAGGTCGCGGGGCGGGGCGTGATGCCGACGGCGGTCGCGATGGCCGTGGACCACTGCTTCGCGAAGGTCGGCCTGCACCGGATCGAGGTGTGCATCCGCCCGGAGAACGGGCCGAGCCGCCGGGTCGTGGAGAAGCTCGGCTTCCGCGAGGAGGGGATGCGCCCGCGCTACCTCCACATCGACGGCGCGTGGCGCGACCACCTCGTCTTCGCCCTCACGGCGGAGGAGGTCCCGGAGGGGCTGCTGCGCCGCTGGCGGCGGGCCAATCCGGGGCTGAATCGCTAATGCGTTCGAATTAGAACCGGAATCGTCCATAACCTGATCCGAAGAATCACAAAAAAAGTCCGTGATATCAGCCTGATCGTGCGACACACCGGCTCAATTGGCGGATCCGCTCGGCCGCGCCCCTCTACGGTGTGAGGGTGAGCAGCAGCGGCCTCATCTACGCAGTCATTGTCGGGGCCTGGGCCGCCTACTTGGTGCCCATGTGGCTCCGGAGGCAGGACGAGCTGAACGAAGCCCGTCCGACGGAACGCTTCTCCACCGCCATTCGGCTGCTTTCCGGCCGGGCGGGAATGGAGCGCCGTTACGCCAAGGGGCTGCGGGAGCGCGGTGACCAGGAGGCGGAGGCCCGGCCCGAAGCGGACCCGGACGCGACGACGGAAACGGTGAATTCCGTGGACGCCGACGCCCGGGTCCTCGGCGTGCCCCCGACCAGGGCGGAACCCCGCTCGGCCGCGGCCGAGCGGGTGGAACGGGCGGAGCGGGCCCGGCGCGAACAGCGCCTCCAGGTGCTGGCGCGACGCCGGCGCACCACGGCGCTCCTCTTCCTCGTCTTCACCCTCGGAGCCGTCGTCGCGGCCGTCGGCGGGCTCGGCTTCCTGTGGGCCCCGGCGGTGCCTGCGGTCCTGCTGAGCGCGTACATCGTCCACCTGCGGGTCCAGGAGCGGCGGCGCTACGAGTTCACGATGGACCGGCGCCGTGCCGAGGCGGCCGCCCGGCAGCTGCGGGAGAGCCGCGGCCCGCGCCGGCGCCACCCCGAGGACGCCCCCGCCGAGGGCGCCGAACCGGACCCCGCGCCACCGGTCTCCCCCCAGGAGGCCGGGCGGCGCGCGCTGGTCGAGCAGACCGACCACGCCGAGTGGGTGGACCAGCAGCGGGAACGCGAACGCGGCCCGGCCCGCGGTGACAGCTGGGAGCCGGTCCCGGTCCCGCTGCCCACGTACGTGACGGCCCCGGTCGCCCCCCGCGCCACCGGCCCGGCCGCCCCGGACGGGTGGAGCTCCGCCCGCTCCAGCACGGCGGAGCCCACGGAGCCCCGGCTGCGCGCCCAGCCCCACGTCCCGGCCCCCGCGAAGCCGGACTCCGCGGTGGACGCCAAGCAGTCCCCGCCGCGCCCGCGCGGCCGCGACCGGGGCCGTACGCCCCTGTTCGACCAGTACGAGGGCGAGGACCGCCCGCGCGCCGCGAACGAGTGATCGGTGACCTGCGCGGACGCTCCCCGATACCGGTTTTGGAGCACCAGCGCGGGGATGCTAATGTTTCACACGTCGCAAGGGCCTGTGGCGCAGTCTGGTAGCGCACCTCGTTCGCATCGAGGGGGTCTGGGGTTCAAATCCCCACAGGTCCACAAACGACAGTTCGCGAGTAGCTCTCGGGAACGTCATGAGATCCCGTCCGGTCGTAAGACCGGGCGGGATCTCGGCATTTGCGGAGGCGTTCGCGGCGGTCGGCCGGCCGGCCCGCCCGGAACGGGTCCGGCCCGCGCCCTGGGGGGGGGCAGGGGCGGGCCGGGGGTGGGGCGGGGTCAGGCGCGGAGGGCGGCCATCCAGGCCTCGATCTCGTCCGCCTGGCGGGGGAGGGACGCCGAGAGGTTCTCGTTGCCGTCCTCGGTGACGAGGATGTCGTCCTCGATGCGGACGCCGATGCCGCGGTACTCCTCGGGCACCGTCAGGTCGTCCTCCTGGAAGTACAGACCCGGCTCGACGGTCAGGCACATGCCCGCCTCCAGCGTGCCGTTGACGTACAGCTCGGTGCGGGCCGCCGCGCAGTCGTGGACGTCCATGCCGAGCATGTGGCCGGTGCCGTGCATGGTCCAGCGGCGGTGCAGGCCGAGCTCCCAGACCTTCTCCAGGTCCATGTCGCCGAACAGGCCCCAGGAGACCAGCTTCTCGGCCAGCACGCGCTGTGCGGCGATGTGGAAGTCCCGGTACTCGGCGCCCGGCTTCACGGCCGCGATACCGGCCGACTGGGCCTCGTACACGGCGTCGTAGATCTTGCGCTGGAGCGGGGTGAAGCGGCCGTCGATCGGCACCGTGCGGGTGACGTCGGCGGTGTAGAGGTTGCGGGTCTCCACGCCGGCGTCGAGCAGGAGCAGCTCCCCGGAGCGGACCGCGCCGTCGTTGCGGACCCAGTGGATGGTGGTGGCGTGCGGGCCGGCGGCGGCGATCGTGCTGTAGCCGACCGCGTTGCCCTCGACGCGGGCGCGCAGGAAGAACGTGCCCTCGATGTAGCGCTCGCTGGTCGCCTCGGCCTTGTCGAGGACCTTGACGACGTCCTCGAAGCCGCGGGCGGTGGACTCGCAGGCGTAGCGCAGCTCGGCGATCTCGAACTCGTCCTTGACGCGGCGCATCTCGGAGAGGAAGACGCGGAACTCCTCGTCGCTCTCCGCGGTCACCTTGTCGTTCAGGGCGGCCTCGATGCCGGCGTCGTAGCCGCGCAGCACGCGGACCCGGCCGGTGGCCTCCTTGAGGGCGGCGGCCAGCTCGCGGACGTCCGCGCAGGGCAGGCCGAGGAGCCGCTCGTTCTCGGTGAGGCTGTTGCGCCGGCCGTCCCACAGCTCGCCCTGGCCGGAGAGCCAGAACTCGCCGTTCTCGCGGTCGGACCGGGGCAGCAGGTACGCGGTGGCCAGGTGGCCGCCGTCCGCCGCGGGCTCCAGCACCAGGACGCCGTCCTGGGTCTGGTCACCCGTCAGGTACGCGTAGTCCGAGGACGGGCGGAAGGGGTAGTCCGTGTCGTTGGCCCGGATCTTCAGGTTGCCGGCGGGGATCACCAGGCGCTCGCCGGGGAAGCGGGCCGAGAGCTCGGAGCGGCGCCGGGCGGTGTGCGGGGCCTGCGCGATGGGCTCCAGGTCGTGGCGCTCGGTGTCGGCCCAGCCCTGCTTCATGTTCTCGGCCAGCGCGTCGCTCACGCCGCCCGTCAGACCGTTCTTCCGCTGCTCTATGGCCTCGGTTGCGTCGGTCTGTTCGTCCTCGGTGGTCTCCGGGGTCTGGAGTTCCTGGCCGGGGTCCTGGATCTCGGACGTCGCCTGGGTCACGACTGCCTCCTGAATCGAAATCGGTCACGACTGCCTCTGAACCGCGTGAGGCCGTTCGCCATCGTAGGGGCGGCCGGGGCGCCGGTTGATCTCTGCCCGTGAGATGGGCCGCCGCCGGTGGCCGGTGCTGCCGCGCGCGTTGTCCTGAACCGGGCGGGTGGGCGCGCCGCGGCGCCGCTCGAAGTGCCGCCCGCCTTATCGCGGCGGCGCGCGTTCCGTGTTCCCCGGTGTCCGGCGGGGCGCCCGCGCGCGCCGGGCGGGAGGAACGGTCGCGAACGCGAGCCTTGATCCCGTAAATAGACGTATGGGGGGCGGATGTAAGAATTCGTGAGGGGAAATCGGATACTGATCAAATCATTCCGATACGGGTTGGCCGTAAAAGTGCTTGACTGTCGCGGGGGTTCACGTATGTGACCTCGCCCCCGGGGGGTTCCGAGTGCCCGGGGGACCGCGATTGCCCTGTTCGGCCGCCCTTCGGGCCCGCATTCAGACTATTGACGCGGGTTGGCAACACCCCTAGGATCGAGCCGCTGTTGGGCAGCGGGGGCGCGGGCATCGGCACAGTCGGCAGAGGATCAATGGATTCCCGGCGTGTGGTGGGACTGGGTTTTCCGGCTCTGGTCGCCGGTATTTCCGGATAGCCATTTCGCACTGACGGGGGCATTGTGTCCGAGGGTACGTCTGAGCCGAAGTCGGGGCTCGGGACCTATTTTCGACTGCTCCGGGAACCGGGCGCCGCGGCGCTGGGATTCTGGGGGATGATCGGCCGATTCCCGATTGCCATGCGTTCCGTCGGCTGCCTCCTGCTGATCTCCGCTTCCACCGGATCCATGGCCGAGGCGGGAACCGTCGCGGCGGCCATGCTGATCGCCCAGGGCGTGGCCAGCCCGGTGCTCGGGCGCCTCGCCGACCGGCTCGGCCAGCGGCGGGTGCTCCTGACGGCCTGCCTGGCGCATGCGGTGGGCATGACGGCGCTGCTGGTGTCGATCGTGCTGGAGGCGCCGCTGTGGCTGATGACCGTCGCGGCGGTGGCCGCCGGGTGCACCTCGGTCTCCTTCACCTCGTTCATGCGGGCGCGGTGGGCGGCCATGGTGGACCAGGGGCTGCTGCGGGCGGCGTACGCCATGGAGTCCATGCTGGACGACACGATCTTCCTGGTCGGTCCGCTCCTGGTCACGGTGGCGGCATCCGCGGTGCACCCCGCCGCGGGCCTGGTCGCCTGCCTGGTCCTGACCACCGTCGGCTCGATCGCCGTCGCGCTGCACCGCAGGTCCGAGCCGGCTTCCGCGCCGGCGCCGGGCCGCGGCGCGGAGCGGGCGCTCGGGGTGCCCGGGGTCTGGATCCTGATGTTCGCCTACGCCGGGATGGGCTTCCAGTTCGGCGCGGTCGACGTCACGATGATCGCGTTCGCCCGGGAGGCCTCCGCGCCCGGGCTCGCGGGCGTGTTCATCTCGCTGATCGCGGTCGGCAGCCTGATCGCCGGCCTGGTCTACGGGTCGACGGACTGGCGCCTCTCACAAGCGCGGCTGCTCCCGGTCACCACCGGGCTGCTGACGCTCGGGGTGGTTCCGCTGGCCTTCGTGCGGTCCCCGCTGCTCATGTGCTTCCTCGCCGTCGTCGCGGGGATCGCGATCTCCCCGGCGCTGATCGCGGGCAGCACGCTGCTGGAGTCACTGGCTCCGAAGACCGCGCTGTCCGAGGCGTTCTCGTGGCTCACCAGCTGCGGCGCCCTCGGCATCGCCTCGGGTACGGCCGTGGGCGGCCAGCTGGCCGACCTGGGCAGTTCCGCGTGGGCGGCGTGGGCGGGGGTCGGCGGCGGGGCCGTCGCCCTGGTACTGAGCCTCGCGGGCCAGTCGGCCCTGCGCAGGAGCAGGCCGGTCTCCGAACCGGTCACCAAAAAAATGGCGGTACGAGAACAATGAACGATGAGGACAGAGTTGTGAATACAGCACATCCTGTGTCCGGGCGAGAGAGCCTCGGGGGCCTACCGGTTCCCCGCATCTCGTTCGACGAGTTCATGGCCTTCGGGCGGGAGGCCCTCATCCGGGCCGACGTCCCGGTGGTGATCACCCTCCCGCAGGGCGCCCAGGGCCTCGGCCGGGAAGGCGTGGCCAAGCGCCTCGGCGACCTGATGGTCACCCTGTTCACCGAACCCAGCAACAAGCAGAACTCCGAGCGGTGGACCACCAAGGAGATCAGGCTCCGCGAGTTCTTCGAGGACGAGCGCTACCTGACCGACCCGGGCACCTGGAACCGCATCGTCTCGAACTTCCGCAACAGCCCCGCCGACGTCAACGCGATCCTCGGCTTCGACGCGGCCAGGCTGTTCGACTACCGCCGGCCCATGAACGCGGCCAACCTGTGGATCAGCCACAAGGGCGTGTTCACCCAGAGCCACTTCGACGAGCTGGAGAACTTCAACATAGCCCTGGAGGGCCGCAAGCGGTTCGTCCTGGCGCCCCCCGGCTTCTGGGAGTACTACCCGCGCTCGCTCAAGGACGGCTTCGGCGACAAGTCCCAGGTCTTCGACTTCGACGACGTGGACTGGGCGCGCTACCCCAAGCTGGCGTCCAAGCTGGCCCAGCGCCGCGAACTCATCCTCGAACCGGGCCAGATGCTCTACCTGCCGCTCGGCTGGTGGCACCAGGCCGAGTCGCTGGACGAGATGAACATCAACGTGAACTTCTGGCTGCGCGACCCGAAGATCTTCCGCCGGCCCTACGTCCTCGGCGTGGCCCTCTACACCGCCGTGTTCCGCAAGCTCAAGGGCGTCTACAACTACCAGCCCGCCGAGGGGACCTCATGACCGAGCGCCTGAGCATCACCCCGACCCACGCGTACCGCAACAACGACAAGCTGATCGGCATCGGCAACGCGTTCTGGGACATGTCCGAGCGCAGCGGGCTCGCCGGGATCGTGGCCGCGTACGGCGAAGGCGTGCTGCGCACCGAGGCGGGCCACGAGTACATCGCCGAGGGCCACGAGTTCGTCAACTTCAGCTGCTGCTCGTACCTGGACCTCGACTCCCACCCGAAGGTCATCGAGGGCGGCATCGAGGCCCTGCGCCGCTACGGGGTCCTCGACCACTGCATCGCGCGCAGCCGCGTCCAGATCCCCGCGATGCTGGAGCTGGAGGCCTCCCTGGGCGAGCTGTTCGGCGCCCACGTCGTCTGCTCGATCGCCGCCAGCACCGCGACGTTCGGCCTGCTGCCGCTGATCGCCTCCGGCCACCTCGGCACCGGCAAGCGACCGCTGATGATTTTCGACAAGAACGCCCACGTGTCGATGGCCAACGTCAAGCCGGTCTGCGCCGACGAGACCGAGGTCGTCACCTCCGGGCACCACGACCTCAACTTCATCGAGGACGCCTGCAAGAAGTACGAGCAGGTCGCCTACGTCTGCGACGGCAGCGACAGCCTCGGCGGCTACGCGCCCGTCAAGGAACTCGCCGAACTCCAGGACCGGTACGGCCTGATCGTCTACTACGACGACTCCCACTCGATGTCCGCGTACGGCGAGCGCGGCGTCGGCTACGTCCGCACGCACAGCCCCGTCCTCGACGAGCGCACCATCGTCGTGATGACCCTGAACAAGGCGTTCGGCACCAGCGGCGCGGCGATCGTGCTCGACGGGTACGACAAGGAGACGCTCCGCGTCATCGAGCGCTTCGGCGGAGCCCTGAACTACTCCCAGCTCCTCAACACCCCCGCCGTCGGCGCGGGCCTCGCCTCGGCGGAGATCCACCGCACCGGCGAACTCGTCACCCTCCAGAACAAGCTGTACGAGAACATCGAGCTCTTCGACTCGCTGATCCACACCGACCAGACCGGCAGCACCTTCCCGATCCGCCTCGTCCCGATGGGCGACGACACCGTGATCGAGGCGGGCCGCCGCGTCTTCGAGGCCGGGTTCTACGTCTCGCCGGTGTTCTTCCCGATCGTCGCCCGCGGCACCGCCGGCCTGCGCGTCATGATGCGCGCCGGACAGAGCGCGGAGCAGGTCCGCGCGCTCTGCGCGGTCCTCGCCGAGGTCGGTGCCCGCCCGACGGCCCCGATACCGGGGGAGGCGGCCCGATGACGAGAGCGACGGACACCGCCCGGGCCATCCCGCGCAGCTTCCTCTACACGCCCGCGCTGTCGCTGGAGCGGGTCGTCAAGGCCTGGTCCTACGACGCGGACGTGCACCTGATCGACCTGGAGGACTCCGTCCCGCCGCAGGAGAAGGACGCGGCGCGGACCGTGTGCCGGGCGGCGCTGGAGAAGGCCCCGGACCCCCGCAACATCGCGGTGCGGGTCAACGAACTGGGCACCCTCGCCGCCGTCCACGACCTCGCGATGCTCGCCGGGGCGGCGGCCCGCCCCGGCTTCGTCGTGATGACGATGGTGGACTCCCCGGTCGAGGTGACGCTGGTGCGCGACACCCTCGCCTCGGCGGGCGCCCATCCGCAGATCTACGTCACGCTGGAGACCCCCGCGGCCGTCGCCGCGATCGACGCGATCGCCGAGGCCGCCGACGGGCTGATCCTCGGCTCGGCCGACCTGGCCGCCACCCTCGGCGTGGAGATCACCTGGGCCGGCATGCTCTCCGCCCGGCAGGCGATGGCCATGGCCTGCGCGCGCTACGGCACGGCCTGCATCGACACCGCCAACTACCGCCTCGCCGAGCCGGCCGTCCTGGCCGAGGAGATAGCCCGGGCGCGCGAACTGGGCTTCCACGGGAAGGCCACCGTGCACCCGAGCGAACTCGACGCGATCAACGCGGCCCTGCGCCCCGACCCGGAGGGCCTGCGGGCCGCCCGGCGGGTCACCGAGGCCGTCCGGTCGGCGGCCGGCGGGATCGCCGTCCTCGACGGGAACATGGTCGGCCCGCCCTTCGCCCGGATGGCCCGCGACACCGTCGCCCTCGGCGACGCCTGGGCGCGCCGGTTCGGCGACGCGGAGGGGGCCGGACATGACGATCGCTGAGGACGTCACCGCCGCCGCGCCGGCGACCGTACCGCCCGTCTCGGTCGCGGTCATCGGCACCGGGGCCATCGGCCAGGACCTGGTCAGCAAGATCCACCGGTCCGCCGTACTGGAATGCGCCCTGGTCGCCGGACGCAACCCGCACTCCGGCGGCCTGGAGCACGCCGCCCGGCTCGGATACCCGACCAGCACCGACGGGATCGACGCGGTCCTCGCCGCGCCCCGCCCCTTCGACGTCGTCTTCGACGCCACCAACGCCCAGTCGCACGCCGAGCACTGGCGGCTGCTGCGGCCGCTGGACACCCTGCTGATCGACCTCACCCCGAGCAAGGTCGGACAGATGGTCGTGCCGACGATCACCGGGACGCACACCCCGACCGAGCGCAACGTCAGCCTGATCAGCTGCGGCGGACAGGCCTCCACCCCGATCGCGCACGCCCTCGCCGCCGCGTTCCAGGTGGAGTACATCGAGGTCGTCTCCACCGTGGCCAGCAGCATCGCCGGCCGCGCGACCCGGCTCAACCTCGACGAGTACGTCGCCACCACCGGGCACGCCCTCACCACCTTCACCGGCGTGGCCGACACCAAGGCGATCCTCAACATCAGCCCGGCCGTGCCCCCGGCGACCTTCCGCACGGCCCTGCACGCCGTCATCCCCGGAGCCACCGCGGAGGCGGTGCGCGCCGTGGTCGCCGAGGCGGCCGAGCGGGTACGGGCCTTCGCGCCCGGCTACGAGGTCATCGCCTGCGGCGTGGACGGCGACCGGGTCGTCGTCTCCCTGGAGGTCATCGCGGACAGCGACGTGCTGCCCCGCTACGCGGGGAACCTCGACATCATCAACTCGGCCGCCATCCTGGTCGCCGAGCAGCACGCGGCCCGGCTCGCCCCGGCCGCCGGGACGGGGGCGGCCCGATGAACACCGTGGTGATCCACGACCCCACGCTGCGCGACGGCCAGCACGCGGTGCGGCACCAGCTCGGCGTGGCCGCCCTGCGCGGATACGCGGAGGCCGCCGACGCCGCCGGGATCCCGGTGGTGGAGGTGGGGCACGGCAACGGCCTCGGCGCCTCCTCCCTCCAGGTCGGGCGGGCCGCCGTCAGCGACGACCTGATGCTGTCGACCGTGCGCGAAGCCCTGCGCACCAGCAAGATGGGCGTCTTCATGCTGCCCGGCTGGGGCACCTGCGAGGACCTGCGCAAGGCCGTCGCGCACGGCGCCGACGTGATCCGCGTCGGCGTCCACTGCACCGAGACCTCGCTGGCCGAGCGGCACCTCGGCTTCCTGCGCGAGCAGGGCGCCGACGCGCACTGCGTGCTGATGATGAGCCACATGGCGACCCCCGCCGAACTGGCCGAGCACGCCGCCCGCGTCGTCGGGTACGGGGCGCGGGCCGTCGGCATCATGGACTCCGCCGGGCACTTCCTGCCCCAGGACGTCACCGAGCGGATCGGGGCGATCCGAGGGGCCGTCGGGGACGGCGTGCCCGTGATCTTCCACGGGCACAACAACCTCGGGATGGCCGTCGCGAACTCCGTCGCGGCCGCCGGGGCCGGAGCCGGGATCATCGACGGCTGCGCGCGCGGCTTCGGCGCCGGGGCGGGCAACACCCAGCTGGAGGTGCTGGTCCCGGTGCTGGAACGCACCGGCTTCCGGACCGGCATCGACCTGTACGCGCTGCTCGACGCGGCCGAGTTCGCCGAGCGCGAGCTGATGCCCGCGCCGCCGACGACCGGGTCGCTGAGCATCGTCAGCGGGCTGGCCGGGGTGTTCTCCGGGTTCAAGCACCAGGTGCTCGACCTGTCCGGTCGCGCCGGGGTCGATCCGCGCGACGTGTTCTTCGAGCTCGGCAGACGGCAGGCCATCGCCGGCCAGGAGGATCTGATCGTGGACGTCGTGGCCGAACTGAGCGCGAAGCGGGCCGCCGCGTGAGCGGGCTGCCGCCGGCCGGACCGGTGATGATCGAGGCGGCGGACATGGCGGGCCCGGAGCGGCTGGCGCGGGTGATGGACACCCTCGCCGACGTGTTCGCGGACCTGTCGGCGGGCCGTACGACCTCGCCGCCCCGGACGGTCGTCCAGCACGGCCCGCGGCGGGAGCTGCTGGCCGGGACGGCGGTCTGGGAGCGGCACGGGGTGGGCAGCGTCAAGATCACCACGCTCACCCCCGACAACGCGGGGCGCGGACTGCCCCTGATCCACGGGGTGGTCGTCCTGACCGACCTGGAGACCGGGCGGATCACCGCGCTGCTGGACGGGGCCGAGCTGACCGCCGTGCGTACCGGGGCGGTCGCGGGCCTCGCGACCCGGCTGTGCGCGCCGGCCGACGCCGAGGACCTCGCCGTGATCGGCGCCGGGGTGCAGGCGCGGGCGCTGGTACGGGCCGTGTCCGCGGTCCGGCCGATCCGGACGGTACGGATCTACTCCCGCACCCCGGACCGCACCGAGCGGTTCGCGGCGTGGGTCCGGGACACCGCCGGGCCGCGGGTCGCGGTCACGGTGTGCGACACGGCCAAGGAGGCCGTCGTCGACGCCGCGGTCATCTGTACGACGACCTCCACCGCGGAGTCCGTTCCGCTGGTGGAGGCCGGCTGGGTGGCCCGCGGGGCGCACGTCAACGCGATCGGCGGGACCCACGAGGACGCGATCGAGGTGGATCCGGCGCTCCTGGCGTCCGCGTTCGTCCTGGTCGAGGAGCGGGCCACCGCCATCGCGGAGGCGGGCGAGGTACGGGCCGCGCTGGCCGCCGCCCTGATCGGCCCGGACGATCTGCACGAGCTCGGCGCCCTGGTGACCGGGGCGAGCGCGGCGGGCGGCCGGACCTCGGTGTTCCGCAGCGTGGGCATGGCCATCGAGGACACCGCCGCCGCGGCGGCGCTCCACGAGGCCGCCGGGGCCGGCGGATGAGAGCGCCCGGCCGGGGGGAACCCCGGCCGGGCGGCGCCCTCGCCGGCGGGCCGGGATCAGCCCGCTTCGCGGCAGCGGACCATGAAGGAGCGCTCGAAGACGATGACGGCCTCGCCGGTCGACTTCGTCCCGGTGGTCTCCACCGTGACGATCCCGTTCCCCGGGCGGGACTTGGACAGCCGCTTGCCGAGGATCCGGCTCGTCGCGTACAGCGTGTCGCCGACGAACACCGGGTCCTTCAGCCGGACCTTGTCCCAGCCGAGGTTGGCCACCGCGCGCGCCGACAGCGCCTGCACGGTCATGCCGCCGATCAGGCACAGGGTGATGCCGCTGTTGACCAGCACCCGCCCGTACTCGGCGCCCTCGGCGTAGTGGCGGTCGAAGTGCAACGGGTGCTGGTTCATGGTGAGCAGGGTGAGCCAGGTGTTGTCGGTCTCGGTGAGGGTCCGGCCCGGCCAGTGCCTGATGGTCATGCCGGGCTCGAAGTCCTCGTAGTCCCCGCCGTGCTCCTCGACGTACTCGTTGTCCTGGACGCGGCGCAGCGTCATGAGTCGTACCCCCTGTGCGTGCGGTGTCGGGCCCACAGGTTAATCGGCGTTCGATGTGATGTTCGGAGAGTCCCCGAGGGGACAACACAGGTGGGAGAGAAGGCGGATGAGCGCGGTCGAGGACATCGGTACCCGGGCGGCCTCGGGCCACCCGTGGTTCGGCGGGCAGCGGGTGGCGCCGCCCGCGGCGGCCGCCCGGACGATCCGGGAGATGCTGCTCCACGAGATCCGCGACACCGGCCACCCGCACCAGGTCCTGCTGCCCGCCGCGCCGCTCGCGCTGCCGCGCGCCTCGTACGCGGAGCTGTTCCGGGTGAGCGCGGCCCTGCTGGAGCTCGTACGCCGGACCGCGCTGGAGGCGGCGCCGACGACGGAGGGCCGGCTGGCGGCGTTCGCCATGCCCGAGAGCGAGCACCAGCTGTTCCTCGACGACCAGTTCACCGAGGAGCGGTACGCGCACTGCGTGGCCCGGCCGGACGTGGTGATCGGCGCGGACGGGCCGCGGTTCCTGGAGTTCAACGTCAGCGGGGCGCTCGGCGGCCCGGTGGAGTCGCACTCCCGGATGGAGGTGTGGCGCAAGCTGTACGCCGACGCGCAGGGGCGGCTGCCGTTCTCCTACGAGGACCCCTTCGCCGTCCGGACCGCGATGTTCCGGGACCTCGCGGCGGAGCTGGGGGTGGCGCCCCGGGTGGCCCTGCTGGGTGACGCCCGGGACCAGGGGGACCTCACCCGGTACTTCGACGTCCAGGTCGACCACTTCAACAGCCACGGGCTGACCGCGCGCTTCTTCGACCCGGCGGACCTGCACGAGGCGTGGGACTGCCCGCCGGAGCTGCGCTACCCGCTGGGACTGAGGGACTTCACGATCCCGGACTGGCTGGAGCTGGGCATCGACACCGCCCCGGTGCGGGAGGCGCTGGACCACGGCGTGCTGCTGGTGGGGACCCAGACCTCGACGTTCCTGTCGAGCAAGCTGACGATGGGCATGCTCTCGGAGGGGCGGCCGTGGATGACGGCGGCCGAGCGGGCGCTGGTCGAGCGGTACCTGCCCTGGACGCGGGTGCTGGGCCACCGGTGGACGAACCGGGGGGACCGCAAGGTCGACCTGGTGCCCTTCGCCGTGGCCGGGCGGGAGCGGCTGGTGCTGAAGGAGAGCATCGGGATGAGCGGCAAGCAGGTCCTCATCGGACGGGAGGAGTCGCCGGAGCGGTGGGAGGCGGCGGTGGCGGCGGCCGCGGAGACGGGCACGAGCATCGTCCAGGAGTACGTGGAACCCCGCACGTGCCGGCTGGCGATGATCGCCGAGGGGGCGCAGGAGACCCACGACGCGGAGATCGCCCCGGTGTTCGGCCCGCTCCTGTTCAACGGCCGCCCGGCGGGTCTGTTCTCCCGCTTCTTCGGCGACGGCACGGCCGGCGTCGTCAGCCTGAAGGGCACCTACAGCTCGGACAACTGCGTGGTGGCCCTGTAGGGCCGCGGGTTCCCGGCCGGGGGCGGCGGTGGGCCTGCCCCCCCGGCCGGGGCGCGGTCAGGAAGGCCGGTGGAGGGGCTTGGACATGCAGCGGCTGGAGTCGTAGTGGCGGTAGTAGCCGAACTTCGGGCACATCGCGTAGCCCGAGGAGAGGTACAGGGCGATCGCCTCCGGCTGCTGGTCCCCCGTTTCGAGGACCATCCGGGTACGCCCCGCCGCGAGGGCGTCGGCTTCCAGTTCCGCGAGCATCCGGCGGGCCAGGCCCAGCCCCCGTGCCTCCGGTATGACGTACATGCGCTTCAGCTCGGCGTCGCCGTCCGAGTAGCCCTCGTCGTTCAGGTCCATGGCGCGCCAGCTGCCGCTGGCCACCGGGGCGCCCTGGGCGTCGTACGCCAGCAGGTAGAGGCCGCGCGGCGGGGTGAACATCGTCGGGTCGAGGTAGGTGTCGTCGCCCTCGCCCCCGTATCGCGCTTGGTATTCGAGCTGAACCTGGTCGTTGAGCTTCACCGCGTCCGGGTGGTCGTACGGCGCGGCGCGGAGCTGGATCCCGTGAGACATCAGAACATCGTACGGAACCGTCCCGCTATGGTGCTGTGATGCTCACCGTGACCTCCGTGAATGTGAATGGGATCCGCGCCGCCGCGAAGAAGGGCTTCGTACCGTGGCTCGCCGGGTCGGACGCCGACGTGGTGTGCCTGCAGGAGGTACGGGCCGAGGAGGCCCAGATCCCGGACGAGGCGCGGGTTCCCGAGGGCTGGCACACCGTGTTCGCGCCGGCCGCCGCCAAGGGGCGGGCCGGGGTCGCGGTCTACACGCGGCGCGAGCCGGAGCGGGTGCGGGTCGGGTTCGGGAGTGAGGAATTCGACACCTCGGGCCGGTACCTCGAAGTGGACCTTCCCGGGGTGACCGTGGCCAGCCTGTACCTGCCGTCCGGGGAGGCGGGGACCGAGAAGCAGGACGAGAAGTACCGGTTCATGGGGGAGTTCCTCACGTACCTGGAGGGGCTCAGGGAGCGGGCCGCCGCCGAGGGCCGTGAGGTCGTGGTGTGCGGGGACTGGAACATCTGCCACCGGGAAGCCGACCTCAAGAACTGGAAGACCAACCGCAAGAACGCCGGGTTCCTCCCGGAGGAGCGGGCGTGGCTCGGCGAGGTCTACGACCGGGCCGGGTACGTGGACGTGGTGCGCGCCCTGCACCCGGACACGGAGGGGCCGTACTCCTGGTGGTCCTACCGGGGCCGGGCCTTCGACAACGACGCCGGCTGGCGGATCGACCTCCAGGTCGCGACGCCGGGGCTGGCCGCGAGGGCCGTGAAGGCGTTCGTGGAGCGGGCCGAGACGCACCCCGAGCGGTGGTCCGACCACGCGCCCGTGACGGTCGTCTACGAGGCCGGCGTCTGACCTTCGCGCGTCGGGGGCTGGCGCGTCTGGCCTTCGGGCGTCTGACCCGCCAGCGTCGGGTCCTCGCGCTGCGGGGCCTCGGGCGTCGGGGGCTGGCGCAGGCGGTCCATCGCCATCGTGAGCTCCGCCTCGACGACGCTCTTGGCCAGCGGGCGCAGCCGCGCGACGGCCTCGTCCCCGATGTGGGCGGTGATCAGCTCCGTGAACAGCCCGGCCAGGGCATCCGCGTGCTCGCGGACCCGGCGGCCCGTCTCCAGGACGGCCGCGAGCGGGACGCCCTCGCGGACCAGCGCCGAGGAGACGTCCAGCAGGCGCCGGCTGACGTGCACGATCGTCTCGCCGTCGGTGGCGAGGTAGCCGAGGTCGAGGGAGGCCGCCAGGTTCTCCGGGGTGACCTCGCCCTCGAAGTGGTCGGCCAGGGCCTCGGGCGACAGCCGTACGGGGGTCTCCTCGGACCAGCCGATGCCGAGCAGCTCCCCGAGCTGGCTGACGTCGCGGCCGTTCTCGAACGCGGCGGTCAGCTCGGCGATGCCGCCGAGGGTGTGGCCGCGTTCCAGCAGCGCGGCGATGGTGCGCAGCCGGGCGAGGTGGTGGTCGTCGTACCAGGCGATCCGGCCCTCGCGGCGCGGCGGCGGCAGCAGCTTGCGCTCCCGGTAGAAGCGCAGGGTGCGGACGGGGATGCCGGCCGCCTCGGCCAGTTCCTCCGTGCGGTACTCGCGCACTGCCGTCCCCGCTTCGTCCGTGTCGTTCTCGGCCATCCCCGCAGCCTAGGGCGTACTCCCGGTAACTTTCCGGGCGCGACCCCTACCCATGGGTACGGGGCTGCTCTACTCTCCCGATTGTGCCAGTGATTGCTGGCAGTGTTGCGCTGGTGGTTGTGTGGGCTGGACTGCGGAAGCGGAAGGCGGCGGCATGAGCGGCAAGGGCGAGGGCGCACGGGAACACGTGCGAGTGGCGGTGATCGGCTCCGGATTCGGCGGGCTGGGCGCCGCCGTACGGCTGCGGCGCGAGGGGATCACGGACTTCGTCGTACTGGAACGGGCCGGCTCCGTCGGCGGGACCTGGCGGGACAACAGCTATCCCGGGTGTGCGTGCGACGTGCCGTCGCACCTGTACTCGTTCTCCTTCGCGCCCAACCCCGACTGGCCCCGGACCTTCTCCGGGCAGCCGGCCATCCGGGCGTACCTGGAGCACGTCGCCGACACCTTCGGGCTGCGCCCGCACATCCGGCTGGACTCCGAGGTCCGGCTGATGCGCTGGGACGCGGACGCGCTGCGCTGGGAGATCGAGACCTCCGGCGGGCGGCTCACCGCCGACGTGGTGGTCTCCGCGACCGGGCCGCTGTCCGACCCGAAGATGCCGGAGGTCCCCGGGCTCGCCGAGTTCCCCGGCAAGGTCTTCCACTCCGCGCGCTGGGACCACGACTACGACCTGCGCGGCAAGCGCGTCGCCATGATCGGGACCGGCGCCTCCGCCATCCAGATCGTGCCCGCCATCGCCCCCGACGTGGCGCGCCTGACGCTCTTCCAGCGCACCGCGCCGTGGGTGCTGCCCCGCACCGACCGGGCCATCTCCGCCACCGAGCGCTGGCTGCACCGCCAGCTGCCGTTCACCCGGGCGGCCCGCCGGGGGCTGCTCTGGGGGATCCGGGAGCTCCAGGTCAGCGCCTTCACCAAGCGGCCGAACCAGCTCGGGCTGATCGAATCGCTGGCCCGGGCGAACATGGCGCGCTCCATCAAGGACCCGGAGCTGCGGGCGAAGCTGACGCCCTCGTACCGGATCGGCTGCAAGCGCATCCTGCTCTCCAGCGAGTACTACCCGGCGCTGGCCCGCCCCCACGTGGACGTGGTCGCCTCCGGGCTGCGGGAGATCCGGGGCAGCACGCTGGTCGCCGCCGACGGCACGGAGACCGAGGTCGACGCGATCGTCTTCGGCACCGGCTTCCACGTCACGGACCTGCCGATCGCGGACCGGGTGGTGGGGGCCGAGGGCCGCACCCTCGCCGACCACTGGAAGGACGGGATGCAGTCGCTGCGCGGGGCGACCGCCGCCGGCTTCCCCAACTGGATGACGATCATCGGGCCGAACACCGGCCTCGGCAACAGCTCGATGATCCTGATGATCGAGTCGCAGCTGAACTACATGGCGGACTACCTGCGCCAGCTGTCCCTGCTCGACGGCGCCGGACCGGGCGGGCGGGTCGCGCTCGCCGCCCGGCCCTCGGCCGTGAACCGGTGGAACCGCCAGGTGCAGGCCCGGATGGAGCGCACCGTGTGGAGCACCGGCGGCTGCACCAGCTGGTACCTGGACGCGCAGGGGCGCAACACCACCGTCTGGCCCGGCACGACCGGCGAGTTCCGCAAGGAGACGCGCGCCGTCGACCTGTCGGAGTACGAGGTCGTACGGATCCGGGAGCGCGAACCGGTCCCGGCCGCCCGGCCGGCGGCGGCGGGGCCGGGACCGGCCGGGGAGGAGACGGCATGAGCCGGCTGACCCATGTGATCAGCGGGCCCTACGCGCCCCCGGCCGCCCGCCGGGAGCTGGTCGCGGCCTCCGCCGACGGGTCCCGGCTGCACGTGGAGGTGCACGGGGAGGAGGACGCCCCGGCCGTGGTGCTCGCGCACGGCTGGACCTGCTCCACCGCCTTCTGGGCCGCGCAGATCCGGGAGCTGGCCACGGACCACCGGGTCATCGCCTACGACCAGCGCGGCCACGGCCGCAGCCCCGCCGCCCGTACGCACAGCACCACCGCCCTGGCCGACGACCTGGTCGCGGTGCTGGGGGCCGCCCTCGCCCCCGGCGAGCGGGCGGTCCTCGCCGGGCACTCCATGGGCGGCATGACGATCATGGCCGCCGCCGGCCGGCCGGAGTTCGCCGAGCACACCGCGGCCGCGCTGCTGTGCAGCACCGGCAGCTCGGGGCTGGTCGCGCAGGCGCTGGTCGTGCCGTTGCGCGCCGGGCGCGCGAGGACCCGTATCACCGGAGCTGTCCTCGGCTCGCGCGCCCCGCTCGGCCCGGTCACCCCGATCGCGCGGACGGTGCTCAAGTACGCCACCATGGGCCCCGGATCGGCGCCCGACCGGGTCGAGGCCTGCGCCCGCATCGTGCACGCCTGCCCCAGCGCGGTCCGCCACGCCTGGTCCGAGGTGCTGGCCGGGCTGGACCTGGACGCGAACCTGGCCGCGCTCACCGTGCCCACCGCCGTCATCGGCGGGACGAGCGACCGGCTGACCCCGGTCGCGCACGCCCGCGCCCTGGCCGCGGCCCTCCCGCACTGCGTGGGGCTCACCGAGCTCACCGGCATGGGGCACATGACGCCGATCGAAGCCCCCGAGGCCGTCACCGGCGCCGTGCGCGAACTGACCGCGCGCTACCTCGACACCACCCAGAAGGAGAAGACGCCGTGAGCGCTCGCAGGAGTCTGGAAGGCCAGGTCGCCGTCGTCACCGGCGCCGCCCGCGGGGTCGGCGAGCTGCTGGCCCGCAAACTGTCCGCGCGCGGCGCGAAGGTGGCCCTCGTCGGCCTGGAGCCCGAGGCCCTCAAGGAGGTCTCCGAGCGGCTGCACACCGACAGCGACCACTGGTACGCCGACGTCACCGACCACGAGGCGATGGCCCGGGTCGCCGAGGAGGTCAAGCGGCGCTTCGGCAAGGTGGACGTCGTCGTCGCCAACGCGGGCGTCGCCGCGGGCGGGCCGTTCGCGGACTCCGACCCCGAGTCCTGGCGCCGGGTGATCGAGGTCAACCTGATCGGCGGCGCCGTGACCGCCCGCGCCTTCCTGCCCGTACTGACCGAGAGCCGCGGCTACTTCCTCCAGATCGCCTCCCTCGCCGCGATCACCCCGGCGCCGATGATGACGGCGTACTGCGCCTCCAAGTCCGGCGTCGAGGCCTTCGCGCACTGCCTGCGCGCCGAAGTCGGCCACAAGGGCGTCAAGGTGGGCGTCGGCTACCTCTCCTGGACCGACACCGACATGGTGCGCGGCGCCGACGAGAACGAGGTGATGCGGGAGCTGCGCCAGCGGCTGCCGTGGCCGTCGAACCGGACGTACCCGCTGGGCCCGGCCGTCGACCGGATCGTGGCCGGCATCGAGCGCCGCTCGCCGCACGTGTACGCGCAGTGGTGGCTGCGCGGGATGCAGGGCGTGCGCGGCTACCTGCCGGGGATGATCGCGACCGTCGGGCAGCGCGAGATGAAGCGGTTCGAGCCCCGGCTGGCCGGTGTCTCGCGGGGACTCGTGGGAGCCGGAGGGGCCGCCGACGAGAAGGCGCGGACCGGCGGCGACACCCAGCGTCACTGATCGAAATGCGAGCTTTGTCCCACCATGCAAGTCTGGTCGAGGTCAAGTCCCCCACACCTCACCAGGAGTGACAAGCATGGGCATCAAGGACCAGTTCCAGGAGAAGTCGCAGGAGCTCAAGGACAAGGCGCAGAAGGGGCAGCAGGGCGCGCGGGACGAGTCGTCCGAACGCGCCCGGCAGCTCGACGAGAAGAAGCCCGGTGCCAAGCAGAAGGCGCCCAAGGTGCACGACGAGCTCGACGACAACTGGGACATCTGATCCGGTGACCTGACGACGTGCGTACGAAGGGGCGCGACCCGCGCGATGCGGGCCGCGCCCCTTCTCGTGTCCCCGCGCCCTACCTCGGCGGCAGCTTCGGACGCCGCAGGTCCGGTACGTCCGTGTAGCCGGGCGGCACCGCCGCCGGATCCTGCTCCAGCAGCTCCAGCGCCAGGTGCACGGCGTCGTCCAGCTGGGCGTGCCTGCCCTCCGCCCAGTCGAGCGGGGTGCGCAGGATCGCCAGGTCGGGCTCCACGCCGTGGTTCTCCACCGACCAGCCGTACTCGGGGAACCAGGCGGCGTTCATCGGCACCGTGATCACCGTGCCGTCGCCCAGGGTGTGCCGGCCGGTCATGCCGACCACCCCGCCCCAGGTGCGCTGGCCCACCACCGGTCCCAGGCCCAGCAGTTTGAAGGCCGCGGTGATCATGTCCCCGTCGGAGGAGGTCGCCTCGTCGGCCAGCGCCACGATCGGACCGCGCGGCGCGTTCGAGGCGTACGAGACCGGCTGGGCCCCCCGCGTCAGGTCCCAGCCGAGGATGGAGCGGGTCAGCTTCTCCACCACCAGCTCGCTGATGTGCCCGCCCGCGTTGCCGCGCACGTCCACGATCAGCGCCGGGCGGGACATCTCCGCGCGCAGGTCCCGGTTGAACTGCGCCCAGCCGGAGCCGCCCATGTCGGGGATGTGCAGGTAGCCGCACTTGCCGCCGCTGACCTCGCGGACCACGGCGCGCCGCTTGGACACCCAGTCCTGGTAGCGCAGAGGCCGTTCGTCGATCAGCGGGACCACGGCGACCCGCCGGGAGCGGCCCTCGCCCTCGGCGGGGTTGAAGGTGAGCTCGACGGTGGTGCCGCCGGCCGCGGACAGCAGCGGGTAGGGCCCGGTGACCCGGTCCACGGGCCGCCCGTCCACGTGGGTGAGCACCGCGCCGTCGCGCATGCCGGTGCCGGCCAGCGGGGAGCGGGCCTTGGAGTCGGAGGACTCGCCGGGCAGGATCCGCTTGACCACCCATCCCTCCTCCCGGGGGACGAGGTTGGCACCGAGCAGCCCGATGGCCCGCTGGTAGTGCGGCGGGCCCTCGTTGCGGCGCGCGGGGGAGACGTAGGCGTGCGAGGTGCCGAGTTCGCCGAGGACCTCCCGCAGCAGGTCGGCGAACTCGTCGGGGGAGGCGACCCGTTCGACCAGGGGGCGGTACTGGCGCAGCACCCCGTCCCAGTCGATGCCGCACATCTTCGGCTCCCAGAAGTACGCGCGGATCAGCCGCCCGGCCTCCTCGTAGGCCTGGCGCCATTCCGCGGCCGGGTCCACCTCGTGCAGGATGCGCCGCAGGTCCAGGTAGACGGTGGAGTCGCCGTCGCCCGACTCGGTCGACGGGACGGCCCGCAGGTCCCCGTCGTCGTTGATCACGAGCCGGGTGCCGTCGCCGCTGACCGCGAACCAGTCCAGCCCGGAGGCCAGTTCGCTCTTGCGCGCCTTGGTGATGTCGAAGTGTTCCAGCGTCGGCTTGCCGCTGGTGTCGTTCGGGTTGGCGAAGGTCTCGCCGAGCGCGCCGGAGATCGGCCAGCGCAGCCACACCAGGCCGCCCCCGCTGACCGGGTACAGGGCCGAGTACTTGGAGGCCGTCACCGGGAACGGGGTGACCCGGCTCTCCAGCCCCTCCACCTCGACGGTGACCGTGCCCTCGCCCTCCCCGGACTCGCCCTCCACCGGGTCCAGCCCGCCCGCCGCGGGGCGGCCGTCGGGGGTGAACGCGAAGGGCGAGGGGGTCGCCGAGGACAGCGGCACCAGGTACGGGCGGCAGCCCAGCGGGAAGGACAGGTCGCCGGTGTGCACGTCGTAGACCGGGTCGAAGCCGCGCCAGGACAGGAACGCCAGATAGCGGCCGTCGCGGGTGAAGACCGGGTTCTCGTCGTCGAAGCGGCCGTTGGTGACGTCCACGATGACGCGCGCGCCGGGGCCGGAGATCTTGGCCATCTTGATCTGCCGCAGCGACCGCCCGATGCCCGGGTGCGACCAGGTCAGCCAGGACCCGTCGGGCGAGAACGCCAGGTCGGTGACGGGCCCGTTGATGGACTGGATGAGCTCGGTGACCTCCCCGTCGGACTCCTCCGTGGCGTCGATCAGCAGCAGCCGCCCGTCGTTGGAGGCGATCGCGAGCCGCTCGCCCTCCGGGTCGGCGAGCAGTTCCGTCACGCGTCCCAGCTCGCCGGAGGCCAGCCGGCGCGGCTCCCGGTCGCCGGAGGCCCGGGGCAGGTAGGCGATCTCGATCGCGTCCTCGCCCTCGGCATCGGTCACGTAGGCGACCTGCCCGCCGCTGCCGAGCATCTCGGGCAGCCGCACCCGCACGCCCGGGGTGTCGGCGATGGTCCGGGCGGGACCGTCGCGGTGGGTGAGCCAGTACAGGCTGCCGCGCACGACGACGGCGCTGGCCCGGCCGGTGGCGTCCACGGAGAGCGAGTCCACGTTGCTGGCGGCGGAGACCTGGTACGTACGGCGGCCCGCGCGGGGGCCGCCGAGGCGGACGTCGAGCCGGCGCGGGGCGGCCCCCGGGGCCAGCGAGTCCACGAGCCAGAGGTCCCCGGCGCACTGGTAGACGATCCGGGAGCCGTCGCTGGAGGCGTGCCGGGCGTAGAACTCCTCGTGGTCGGTGTGCCGGCGCAGGTCGCTCCCGTCGGGCAGGCAGGAGTAGACGTTGCCGATGCCCTCGTGGTCGGAGAGGAAGGCGATCCGGCCGCCCACGAACATCGGCGAGTCCAGGTGGCCCTCGATGTCCTCCAGCAGCCGCCTGCCGTGCAGCCAGAGCCGGCCGGTGGCGCCGCCCCGGTAGCGCTTCCAGGAGGCCGGCTCGTGCGGGGGCTTCCCGGTGAGCAGCAGGGTGCGCCGCTCGCCGCCGGGTTCCTCGCGGACGGCGATGTCGGAGACGGGGCCCCAGGGCAGCTTGCCGCCGGGGGACCCGTCGGTCGGCAGGCTGTAGGCCCAGGCGAAGTAGGAGAAGGGCTGGTGGTGCGAGGACACGGCCAGGATGTCGCTGCGGCCGTCCTTGTCGGGCGGGCTCCAGCCGCAGACCCGGGTGTCGGTGGCGCCCCAGTAGCTGAGCCGGCGGGCGGGGCCGCCGGCCACGGGGGCGAGGTGGATCTCGGGGTCGAGGCTGCGCCAGGTGGTGAAGGCGATGTGGCTGCCGTCGGGGGAGAACCGGGGGTGTCCGATCCGGGTCCGGTCGACGGTGAGCCGCCAGGCCCGGCCGGGGGGTTCGCCCTCGGCGACGAGCGGGGCGACCCAGAGGTCGTCTTCGGTGGCGAAACACAGCAGGTCGTCGTGCAGGTGCGGGAAGCGGAGGTACGCGACGTCGTGACTCACCCCCCAATGCTTTCCGCGCCGAGGGGGGCTGGCAACTCGTACAGGTGATCCATGCCACTCGACAAAGCGAAACGGAACGGTTTCGTTTCGCTAAGGGGCGGGGTATCGTCTGAGCGTACGAAACAGTTTCGTTCGGGCGGGCGATGCCGGAAGGGAGATGCGGAGATGACCGAAGAGGTCTCGTCGCGACGCAGCCGGATCACCCCCGAGCGGGAAGCCGAACTCCACGGGGCGGTCCTCGACCTGCTGCGCGAAGTCGGCTACGAGGCACTGACCATGGACGCCGTCGCCGCGCGCACCCGGTCCAGCAAGGCCACCCTCTACCGCCAGTGGGGGAGCAAGCCGGAGCTGGTCGCCAGGGCCCTGCGGTGCACCAAGCCGGTCTCCCTGCGGGAGATCGACACGGGCAGCCTGCGCGGGGACTTCGCCGTCATGGTCGAGCACTCCGATGACGACCAGATGGCGAAGGACACCGCGCTGATGCGGGGCCTGACCCACGCGGTCCACGAGAGCCCGGAGCTCCACAAGGCGCTGCGGGAACTGCTGGTCGACCCGGAGATCAACGGCCTGCAGGCCATGCTGCGGCGGTCGGTGGACCGGGGCGAGATCGCCCCGGACTGTCCGGCCCTGGACTTCGTACCCCACATGCTGATCGGGGCGTTCATCGCGCTCCCGCTGATCGAGGACCGCCCGGCCGACCGGGGCTTCCTCACCGATTTCATCGACGCCGTGGTCTTCCCCGCCCTCGGCGTCTGAGTACCGGACTCCCCGCACCACCGTCCCGGCACCACCGTCCCGCTGCTCCTGACACGCCGCTCTCGTCGTCGGGCCGGCTCTCCATGCCCTGATCCGAACCCGGATCCATCCCACGACACGAACGGGAGAACCACCGACGTGGCCACCTTCCTCTACCGGCTCGGCAGGGGCGCCTTCCGGCGCCGCCGCCTCGTCGCCCTCGCCTGGGTGGCGCTGCTGTTCGCCGCCATCTTCGGCGCGGCGACCGCGCCCACCCCGAGCTCCGGCTCGTTCTCCATACCCGGCACGGAGGCGCAGCGCGCCTTCGACCTGCTGGAACAGCGCTTCCCGGGGATGGCCGCCGACGGCGCCACCGCCCGTATCGTCATCAAGGCCCCGGCCGGCGCCAAGGTCACCGACCCCGCCGCCAAGACCGAGGTCGAGAAGATCGTCACCGGTCTGAAGGAAGGCGCGGGCGCCGGCCAGATCGCCACCGTCTCCGACCCGTACCAGGAGCAGGCGGTCAGCCAGGACGGCAGCACCGCCTACATCAGCACCAAGTACAAGGTCAGCGGCATGGAGCTGTCCGACAAGACCCGCGACGCGCTCAAGGAGTCCGGCAAGGACGCCCGGGCCGCGGGGCTGACCGTCGAGATCGGCGGTGACGCGCTGATGGCGGCGCCCGAATCCGGTCCCGGTGAGGTCGTCGGCATCCTCGTCGCCGCGATCGTCCTGGTCATCACCTTCGGTTCGCTGATGGCGGCCGGGCTGCCGCTGCTGACCGCGCTGATCGGCGTCGGTATCGGGGTCTCCTCGATCGCCGCCCTCGCCAACGCGCTGGACCTCGGCACGACCACCTCCACCCTGGCGATGATGATCGGCCTCGCGGTCGGCATCGACTACGGCCTGTTCATCGTCTCCCGCTACCGCGCGGAGCTCGCCGAGGGCCACGAGCGCGACGAGGCGGCCGGCCGGGCCGCCGGAACTGCCGGCTCCGCGGTCGTCTTCGCCGGCCTGACCGTGGTCATCGCCCTGGTGGGCCTGGCCGTCGTCAACATCCCGATGCTGTCCAAGATGGGCTTCGCGGCGGCCGGCACGGTGGTCATCGCGGTGCTCGTCGCGCTCACCCTGGTCCCGGCCATGCTGGGCTTCGCGGGCCGCCGGGTCCTGCCGGCGGGCAAGAAGAGCAAGCTCTTCGGCAAGGGCAAGACCCTCGCGGCGGGCGCCGAGCCCAAGCCCAACGGCGGCACCCGCTGGGCCCGGTTCGTCCTGCGCCGCCCGGTGCTGGTCCTGCTGACCGGTGTCATCGCCCTCGGCGCGATCGCGATCCCGGCGAGCAAGCTGGAGATGGGCCTGCCGGACGACGGCGCCCAGCCGGTCTCCACCTCCCAGCGCAAGGCGTACGACCTGCTCTCCGACGGCTTCGGCCCGGGCTTCAACGGCCCGCTGATGGTCGTCGTCGACGGGGACCAGAAGCTCGCCGACTCCACGGTCGAGCGGATCAAGGGCCTGGACGGCGTCGCCGCGGTCACCCCGCCGATCCCGAACGAGGCCAAGGACGCCTCGATCGTCAACGTCATCCCGAAGGACCGCCCGTCCTCCGTGGAGACCGAGGACCTGGTCCACGAGATCCGCGCGGGCAGCGACAAGCACGTGCTCGTCAGCGGCCAGACCGCGATGAACATCGACTTCTCGCAGAAGATGAACGACGCGCTGCTGCCCTACCTCTCCCTGGTGGTCGGCCTGGCCTTCCTGCTCCTGATGCTGGTCTTCCGCTCGATCCTGGTCCCGCTCAAGGCGGCCCTCGGCTTCCTGCTGTCGGTCGTCGCGGCCCTCGGCGCGGTCGTCGCGGTCTTCCAGTGGGGCTGGCTCGGTTCGGTCTTCGGCGTGGAACAGACCGGTCCGATCATGTCGATGATGCCGATCTTCATGGTGGGCGTGGTCTTCGGCCTCGCCATGGACTACGAGGTCTTCCTGGTCACCCGGATGCGCGAGGCGTACGTCCACGGCGAGCGCCCCGGCCAGGCCGTCGTGACCGGATTCCAGTACAGCGCCCGGGTGGTCGTGGCCGCCGCCGTCATCATGATCGCGGTCTTCTCGGGCTTCATCGGCTCCAGCGAGCAGATGGTCAAGATGATCGGTTTCGGTCTCGCGATCGCGGTGTTCTTCGACGCCTTCGTGGTCCGCATGGCCATCGTCCCGGCGGTGCTCGCACTGCTCGGGCACAAGGCCTGGTGGCTGCCGCGCTGGCTCGACCGGATCCTGCCGAACGTGGACGTGGAAGGCGAGAGCCTGCGCAAGCACCTCGCCGGCTCCTCCCCGGAGGGCCCGGACAAGGACCGCGAGCTGGTGAGCGCCTGACCCGGTGAGCGCCTGACCGGCGCACGGCACGACGAAGGCCCGGCCCCGTCCCACTGAACCAGTGGGACGGGGCCGGGCCCGCTTGCGTCTAACGGGTGGTGACGCCGTAGGTGAGGCGCAGGAACCGGCGCAGGGCCTTGATGTCGAACTGGATCACGGCGACGCCTTCGGGCGAGTGGAACTCGACGACCGCCTGGACGCGGCCGCAGGGCCAGACGCGTACGTCCCCGGTGCCGGTCGGGGCCTGGAGCCCGGCCTCCAGCAGGGCGCGGGGGAAGACCCACTCGTTCTCGGAGCCTTCGGGGGAGAGGTCCGCGGGGAAGACGACCCGCACGGCCAGCGGCTCCGCGGGAGTGAAGCGGAGGGCAACCGGAATGGCCCGGTAGAGCGGGTCGTCCGTGATCACGCGGCCGCGCACCCGTTCCTCGACGACGGCGGGGAGAGCGGGGGTGGCGGTGGTCGTGGTCGCGGTGGCCGTCGCGGTCGCGGTCGCATTCTCGGCGGTGGCTGACATCGACAACACTCCTCGATTCGGAACAAATGCGTCCGTATTCTCCCCAGCCTCGCACATTCCGACGAAGATGCGCGCCACCATTTGTGATGCGCCCGCTCTTGCCAACGGTTTGCAACTGGGCATTATTCTTGAACGGTTAAAGACGCTGTAAGTGCGCCCCGCGCTACGCAGTGTGAGTTCACCGCAGGAAGCGGAGCAGCCCATGCATGTACCCGACGGCTTCATCGACGCCCCCGTCTCCATAGCCGCAGGTGTCGCGGCCGCCGGTGCTGTGGCGATCAGCCTCCGGGGCGCCCGCCGGGAACTCGACGAGCGCACCGCGCCGCTCGCGGGTCTCGTCGCCGCCTTCATCTTCGCCGTACAGATGCTCAACTTCCCCGTCGCCGCCGGTACAAGCGGCCATCTGCTGGGCGGAGCGCTCGCGGCGATCCTCGTCGGCCCCTATACCGGCGTGCTCTGCGTGTCCGTCGTCCTGCTCATGCAGGGCATCCTCTTCGCCGACGGCGGCCTGACCGCCCTCGGCGTGAACGTCAGCGTCATGGGCGTCGTCACCGTGGTCGTCGCCTACGCGATCTTCCGCGGGCTGCTCAAGGTGCTGCCGCCCACCCGGCGCTCGGTCACCGCCGCCGCCTTCACCGGGGCGCTGCTCTCGGTGCCCGCCGCGGCCACCGCCTTCACCGCCATCTACGCCGTCGGCGGCACCACCGACGTCCCCGTCGGCAAGGTCTTCACCGCGATGGTCGGCGTGCACGTCCTCATCGGCATCGGCGAGGCCGCCATCACCGCCGCGACGGTCGGCGCCGTGCTCGCCGTACGGCCCGACCTGGTGCACGGCGCGCGCGGGCTGACCGTGCCGCTCAAGCTGCGCGTCGCCGGAGAGCTGGTCGACGCCCCGGCCGCGGCCCCGGCCGCCGTCCCCGCTCCCGCCGCCGCCCGCTCCAACCGCACGGTGTGGGCCACCGGCCTGGTCACCGCCCTCGTGCTGGCCGGCTTCGTCTCCTTCTACGCCTCCGCCAGCCCCGACGGCCTGGAGAAGGTCGCCGCCGACAAGGGCATCGACCAGAAGGTCGAGGAGCACGCGGCCGCCGGCTCCCCGCTGGCCGACTACAGCGTCAAGGACGTCACCGACGCCCGCCTCTCCGGCGGCCTCGCCGGGGTCATCGGCGTCGGCGTGACCGTCGTCGTCGGCACCGGGATCTTCTGGACCGTGCGCCGGCGCCGCGCGCAGGACCCGGCCGCGACGCCCACCGCGACCCCGGTGGCCTGAGGTGGGCGCGGGCCACGCCCACAAGCTCTTCCGGCACGGCCACTCGCCCGTCCACGCCCTGCCGGCGCACTGCAAGCTCGCCGCGACCTTCGCCTTCGTCCTGGTCGTCGTGTCCACACCGCGCGGGGCGGTGTGGGCCTTCGGCCTGTACGCCGTCCTCATCGCCACGGTCGCCGCCGCCGCCCGGATCCCCGCCGGGTTCCTGCTGCGCCGGCTGGTGATCGAGGTCCCGTTCGTCCTGTTCGCCTTCCTCATGCCCTTCGTGGCGGAGGGCGAACGGGTCGGGTTCCTCGGCATGTCGCTCAGCGTCCCGGGCCTCTGGGGCGCCTGGAACGTGCTGGCCAAGGGCACCCTCGGGGTCGCCGCCTCCGTCCTGCTCGCCTCGACGACCGAACTGCGCGCGCTGCTGCTCGGGCTCCAGCGGCTCAGGCTGCCGCCGCTGCTCGTCCAGATCGCCTCGTTCATGATCCGCTACGGCGACGTGATCACCGACGAGCTGCGCCGGATGTCGATCGCCCGCCGCTCGCGCGGGTTCGAGGCCCGCGGCGTCCGGCACTGGGGGGTGCTGGCCAAGACGGCCGGCGCGCTCTTCATCCGCTCCTACGAGCGCGGCGAGCGGGTCTACCTCGCGATGGTCAGCCGCGGCTACGCCGGCTCGATGCCGGTGATCGACGACGTCGCGGCCACGCGCGCCCAGTGGGCGTACGCGGCCGCGCTCCCGGTGACGGCCCTCGCCGTATGTCTGATGGGATGGACGCTGTGAACGACGACTCCCCCTCCCTCGAAGTGTCCGGCCTCGCCTTCGCCTACCCGGACGGACACCAGGCTCTCTTCGGCGTCGACCTGACCGTCGGGCGCGGCGAGCGGGTCGCGCTGCTCGGCCCCAACGGCGCGGGCAAGACCACCCTGGTCCTGCACCTCAACGGCATCCTCACCGGCGGGGTCGGCACGGTGTCCGTGGCCGGTCTGCCCGTGGCCAAGCGGAACCTCGCGGAGATCCGCCGCCGGGTCGGCATCGTCTTCCAGGACCCCGACGACCAGCTGTTCATGCCGACCGTGCGCGAGGACGTGGCCTTCGGCCCGGCGGCGGCCGGGATGCGGGGCGCGGAACTGGAGACCCGGGTCCGCGAGGCCCTGGAGCAGGTCGGGATGGCCGCCTTCGCCGACCGGCCGCCGCACCACCTGTCCTTCGGGCAGCGCCGCCGGGTCGCGGTGGCGACCGTCCTGGCGATGCGGCCGGAGATCCTGGTCCTGGACGAGCCCTCGTCCAATCTGGACCCGGCCTCGCGGCGGGAGCTCGCGGACATCCTGCGCTCCCTGGACGTGACGGTGCTGATGGTCACGCACGACCTGCCGTACGCGCTGGAGCTGTGCCCGCGGGCGGTGATCCTCAGTGAGGGGGTCATCGCCGCCGACGGCCCCACGCAGCGGCTGCTGTGTGACGAGAAGCTGATGCGGGCCCACCGGCTGGAGCTCCCCTTCGGCTTCGACCCCCGGTCCGTGACGGTCGGCGCGGCATAAGCGGAGGTCGCGGGTTGTTGCAGCGCTCGTGAACATCCAGGGTGAGGTGGCGGAGGGCTTCGAAGCCGTCCGCGAGGCTTTCGTACGCAACTTCGAGGTGCTCGGGGACCGGGGCGCGGCCGTGGCCGTCTACCGGGACGGCCGCAGGGTCGTGGACCTGTGGGCGGGCCCCAAGGACGTCGAAGGGGGCGGCGGCGAAGCCTGGGCGCCCGGCACGGCGCAGGTGGTGCGCTCGGCGACCAAGGGCGTGGCCGCCGTGGTCCCGCTGCTGCTGCACCAGCGGGGGCTGCTGGACCTGGACGCGCCCGTGGCGGAGTACTGGCCGGAGTTCAAGGCGGGCGGCAAGGAGCGGGCCCTGGTCCGGGACCTGCTCGCGCACCGGGCGGGGGTGCCGGCGCTGGACGTGCCGCTGACTCCCGCCGAGGCGGTGGACGGGGTCAGCGGAGCGCGCGCGGTCGCCGGGCAGCGCGCCTTCTGGGAGCCGGGGTCCGCGCACGGCTACCACGCGCAGACCTACAGCTGGCTGCTGTCGGAGCTGGTGCTGCGGGTGACCGGGGCCTCGTTGGGCAAGTGGCTGGCCCAGGAGGTCACGGGGCCGCGCGGGCTGGAGTTCTGGATCGGCCTGCCCGGAGCGGAGACGGCCCGGGTGGGACGGGTGGGGCCGGTGGAAGCGCCGGAGCTGCCGGGGGCGGTCCGTACCCGGCCCCGCAGAAACGTTTCCGAGGCGTACGCCGACCCGTCCTCGCTGACCCGCCGGGCCTTCGCGGCGATCACTCCGCTGGCGGACGAGAACGACCCCGGGTACCAGGCGGCCGAACTCCCCGCCTCGGCGGGCATCGGCACGGCCCGTGGCCTGGCCGGCCTGTACGCGGCCCTGCTGGGCGACACCGAGGACGGCGCCGGGCTGTTCACCCCGGACACGCTCCGGCTCGCCGGCACGGAACTCTCCTCCGGCCCGGACCAGGTGCTCGTGGTCAACACCCGCTTCGGCCCGGGCACCATGCTGCACAGCCCGGCCTCGCCGCTGCTGTCCCCGGCCTCCTTCGGCCACCCGGGCCGCGGCGGCTCGCTCGGCTTCGCGGACCCGGAGGCGGGCATCGGCTTCGGCTACGTCACGAACGCCCACGCCAAGTCGGTCACCGCCGACCCCCGCGCCCAGGCCCTGGTCCGCGCGGTCCGCGCCGCGCTGTGACCGCCCCCGCCGTGGAGGGCGGCCCGCGCCTTCTCCCGTAGGCCGGCCGGCACGGCCCGGGCGCGCCCGATGAGCTCCCGTCGGGAACACCGGGTGCGGTGGCCGTACGGCGCACGCCGGCGCCGCAGGCCGCGCCCTGGAACCCGTACGGGGCGCCAGGGCGTCAGGGCGTCAGGAGGAGGTCAGCACCGCCGCCACGATCGGGCCCGCCGCGTCGCCGCCGTGGCCGCCGCCCTCGACCATCGCGGCCGCCGCCACGTCACCGCTGAACCCGGTGAACCAGCTGTCAGGGCTGCCCGCGCCGTCGACCTCGGCCGAGCCGGTCTTCGCGCCCTTGTCGCCGCCGACCGGAGCCATCGCGGCCCTGCCCGTCCCGCTCGTCGCCGTCAGCCGCATCATCGAGACCAGCTGCTGCTGCACCCCCGGCTTCATCCGGCGGGCCGCCGTCGCGAGCTCGCGCCCGTCGAGCTCCGCCGGGACCAGCACCGGCTGGTGGAACAGGCCGCTGCGCGCCGTCGCCGTGATGGAGGCGACGTTCAGCGGGTTCATGGTGATCCGGCCCTGCCCGATGTACGCGGCGGCCGCGTCCGCGCCCGTCGCGTCCGGGACCTTGCCGTCGATGGACTTGATGCCCGTCTTCCAGTCCAGGCCTATGCCGAAGACCTCCCGGGCCTCCTTCGACAGCGCCCCGTCGTCGCCCACCGCCTTCATCTCGTTGATGAAGGCGGTGTTGCAGGACCTGGCGAAGCCGGTCGCGAAGTTGGCGCCGGGCGCCTCGAAGTTGTTCAGGTTGTGGAAGGAGCGCCCGCCCCAGGACGCGGTCTTGGTGCACTCGGCCGGCTTGTCGGCCGCCACCTTGCCCCGGTCCAGGAGCATCGCCGCCGTCACGATCTTCATCGTCGAGCCGGGGGCCCGCATGCCCAGCATCGCCGCGTTGTAGCCGTCCTTGCGGTTGTTGGCGACCGCCAGGATCTGCCCGTTGCTCGGCTTGACCGCGACCACCGAGGACTCGGGGAACTTGGCGACCGCCTTCTCCGCCGCCGCCTGGACCTTCGCGTCCAGGTACGTCTTGAGCGTGCTCGGCTCGCCCTCGACCAGCGTCAGCAGCGTCCGCTTCGCCCCGTCCCGCGCGGCCGGCTCGATCCACACCTCGGCGCCGGTCCTGCCGCCCGCCTTGTCGCCGTACGCCTCCCGCAGCTGGTCCAGGACCGGCCGCAGCGAGGGGTACTTCTCGGCGGTCAGCTCCTCGCCGCTGCGGTCCACCGCCTTGACCGGCGGGCTCGCGGGCGCGCCCGCGCGCAGCTTCTCGTCCTTCTGCAACTGCGGGTGGATGATCGAGGGCTGCCAGTCGACGAGCGGCTTCCCGCTGGTCAGACCGCGTACGACGGTCAGCTGCGAGTCGTACGCCAGCGGCTTGGTGACCCCCTCGTAGGTGATCTCCGCCGCGACCTTGTAGGGCACGGTGGCCCCGTTCTGCGTGCCCGGTGTGATCACCGCCTTGGACACGTACGCCTTGCCCCTGAAGTCGGCCACCGCCGGCTGCGCGGCCTGCGCGTTGTTGGTCAGCTCCGCGGCCGCGCGGTCGTCTCCGGCCGCCCACGCGGCGAGGAAGGCACTGGCGGTCCGGGCGGCCTCCTTCTCGGTGACGGGGCCGCTGCCCTTGTCCGCGTGCAGGACGGTCTCCTCGCCCTTGCCCCCGCCCGTCCCTTCCTTGCCGCCGGCATCGCCGACCAGCGCGTACACCCCGTACCCGGCTCCGCCGATCATCGCGAGGAACACCCCGCCGACGATGGCACCCTTTGCCGCCCCGTTCACTTGCGTCCCCTCCCCAGGAAACACGGTTCTCTGAACATGTTCAAGAACCCCTGGTGTGGACCTTACGTCGTACGGGGAACACTCTGTGTACTTGTTACCGGACCGGAATGTCGCGGACCACTGCCCGTCCCGACTTCGTCAGGTGCCCTTTCGGCCACCCCCGACCCCCCTCAGACCCAGGTGTCCAGCCACATCCGGCCCCGCCAGGAGTCCATGGGGAGGGTCTGGCCCGTGAAGACCGGCCAGAAGTAGATGAAGTTCCAGATGATCAGCAGCACCAGCACGCCCGCGCCGATCGCGCCGAGGGCCCGGCGGCGCTCCGAGGAGCCCGCGGGCCCCAGCAGGGCGCCGATCATCATCGCCACCGCCAGGCACAGGTACGGGACGAAGACCACCGCGTAGAAGAAGAAGATGGTCCGCTCCTGGTAGTTGAACCAGGGCAGCAGGCCCGCGCCCAGCGCGCAGGCGATCGCGCCCGCCCGCCAGTCGCGGCGGAAGAACCACCGCCACAGCACGTACAGCAGCGCGAAGCAGCCCGCCCACCACAGCACCGGAGTGCCGAGCGCTAGCACCTCGCGCGCGCACTTGCCGGCCTCCGTCGCCGGGCAGCCGTCGGTGCCGGGCGCGGGGGACTCGTAGAAGTAGGAGACCGGGCGCCCCAGGACGAGCCAGCTCCACGGGTTCGACTCGTAGGTGTGCCCGTCGTGCAGGTTGACGTGGAACTGGTAGACCTCGGTCTCGTAGTGCCACAGGCTGCGCAGCCACTCCGGCAGGAACCCCAGCGAACTGCCCTGGTCGTTCTTGGCGGCCCAGTCGCGGAAGTAGCCGCCCTTGCCGTCGTCCGAGCTCAGGATCCAGCCCGTCCACGAGGCCAGGTACACCGCGATCGCCACCGGGACCGTCGACACGAAGGCCGGCAGCGCGTCCCGGCGCAGCATCGTCGCGTACGGGGCGCCCGCGCCCGCCGTCCGGCGCGCGGCGGCGTCCCACAGCACGGTCAGGACGCCGAAGAAGGCGAGGACGACCAGACCGTTCCACTTCGTGCCGAAGGCCAGGCCCAGGCAGACGCCCGCCAGCACCCGGTACGGGCGCCAGCCCAGCCGCAGGGACTCCGCGATCTCCAGGTCCGGCCGGGTCCGCCCCTCCGCGTCCACGGGGAGCGCCGCCGCGAGCCGGGCCCGCGCCCGGTCCCGGTCGATCAGCAGGCACCCGAAGGCGGCCAGTACGAAGAACATCAGCACCAGGTCGAGCAGCGCGGTCCGGCTCATCACCAGGTGCAGGCCGTCCACCGCGAGCAGCGCGCCCGCCAGGCACCCCAGGAACGTCGAGCGGAACAGGCGGCGCCCGATCCGGCACAGCATCAGCACCGACAGGGTGCCGAGCACGGCGGTCATGAACCGCCAGCCGAAGGGGGTGAAGCCGAACATCCATTCACCGAGGCCGATCACCCATTTGCCGACCGGCGGGTGCACCACGTAGCCCGGATCCAGGGGCAGCGAGATCCCGTCCGGGTTGGCGAGGATCGACTTGTCGATGTCCTTGGGCCAGCTCGCCTCGTAGCCCTGCCGGATCGTGGCCCAGGCGTCCTTGGCGTAGTACGTCTCGTCGAATATCACCGCCTTCGGGCTGCCCAGGTGCGCGAACCGCAGCACGCCCGCGACCAGCGCCACCACCAGCGGCCCCGCCCACGCCAGGACGCGCTGCCAGACGTCCACCGCCGAGGGCGGCACCCCGAGCGCCGTCCACAGCTGCGCGGCCGGCTTCGCGTACGGGGGCACCAGCCGGGTGCGGACGTCCGGGGCCGGGGCCCCGCCGCCGGCCGGCGGCGCGTATCCGAAGGCGCGCAGGCGGCGCAGCCAGGGGGACGGCTCTACGTCGGATTCGCGCCCCGCCGAAGGGGCGGGCGGGGCCCCCGCGGGGCTGGGCGGCGGCGTCGCGGTACTGGTCACCGGGTCATCGTAGGGAACGCTCCCGTGGGAACCCCAGTGCCGGGGCGCGCGGGGTGGGACCACCGGGAGGGCTGAGAGGATGGGTGGGTGACGACTGACCAGCCCCTCGGCCCCGATTCCTCCGCCCCCACCGGCGTCCTCGTGCTCGCCGGCACCCCCATCGGCGACCTCGCCGACGCCCCGCCGCGGCTCGCGGCCGAGCTGGAGCGGGCGGACGTGATCGCCGCCGAGGACACCCGGCGGCTGCGCCGGCTGACCCAGGGGCTCGGCGTGCACACCACCGGGCGGGTGCTCTCCTACTTCGAGGGCAACGAGTCGGCGCGCACCCCCGAGCTGGTCGAGGCCCTGGAGGCGGGCAAGCGGGTGCTGCTCGTCACGGACGCGGGGATGCCCTCGGTCTCCGACCCCGGCTACCGGCTCGTGGCCGCCGCCGTGGAGAAGGACCTCAAGGTCACCGCCGTGCCCGGGCCCTCCGCCGTCCTCACCGCGCTCGCCCTGTCCGGGCTGCCCGTGGACCGGTTCTGCTTCGAGGGGTTCCTGCCGCGCAAGGCGGGCGAGCGGCTCGGCCGGCTCCGCGAGGTCGAGGGCGAGCGGCGGACCCTGGTCTACTTCGAGGCCCCGCACCGGCTGGACGACACCCTGGCCGCCATGGCCGAGGTCTTCGGCGCCGAGCGGCGGGCCGCCGTGTGCCGCGAGCTGACCAAGACGTACGAGGAGGTCAAGCGCGGCGGACTCGGCGAGCTGGCGGCCTGGGCGGCCGAGGGCGTGCGCGGGGAGATCACCGTGGTCGTCGAGGGCGCCCCGGAGGCCCGGCCCGGCGACGTGGACGCCGAGGAGCTGGTGCGCAGGGTGCGGGTGCGCGAGGAGGCGGGCGAGCGCCGCAAGGAGGCCATCGCGGCGGTCGCGGCCGAGGTCGGAGTACCCAAGCGCGAGGTGTTCGACGCGGTCGTCGCGGCAAAGAACGCGGCACAAAAGGTGCTGTGATCCGGTAAAGAGCTAACCTGAAAAGCAAAGCTCAGACCGGGTACCGGGCGCTTTGTGACATGACTCGCCCAAAGGCCGTCCAACAGTCGACAGGACCTGATGCGCTCCCGCCCGAAGAGGCGTCCACTGGCTAATGCACCAGTGGAACAAAAGGAGCTGGCATGAGTGAGATCGCTGACAGCCCGGTCACCCCGGTACCCGCACCCGCCGTCGTCTCCACACCTCCCGTGCACACCGTGCACGAGGCGTACTCCTTCGCCTGCATGAAGTGCGGCTACAGCTGGGAGCAGGGGTACGAGATCGAGCACCACGTCGACATCAACGGCCAGCCGTTCATCATGTACACGGTGGGCGGTGAGCGCGTCCCGTCCCCGCTGTCCAACCCGACCTGCATGAACTGCGGCGGGCACGTGGTGCGGATCATGCGCGAGGGTCAGGTCTCGGCGGTGCGCAGCACCCTCGACAGCATCTACCACCACCCCGTGGCGCCCGGGATAGCCGGGCCGGTCCCGGCGGGCGTGGACGTCCCCCGCACCCCCAAGCCGCGCAGGCGGCCCCGGCGCGAGGCGCCCGGCCCGGTGGCGGTCTCCGCCGACGCGGACGGGCGTGCCGGGCGGCGCGGGCTGCTGGCCCGGCTGAGGTCGATGTTCCGGTCATAAGATCGGCCGTATGAGCCGTACCTCGAACGACGCCCCGCCCCCGCTGCCCGAACCGCTCCGGGTGGCGGTGGCCGACTCCCACACCCACCTGGACCTCCAGGCCGGCACCGTCGAGGAGGGCCTCGCCAAGGCCGCCTCCGTCGGCGTGACGACCGTGGTCCAGGTGGGCTGCGACGTGAAGGGGTCCCGCTGGGCGGCCGAGACCGCCGCCCAGTACGACAATGTCCACGCCGCCGTGGCCCTTCACCCGAACGAAGCCCCCCGCATCGTGCTGGGGGATCCTGACGGCTGGTCACGGCAGGGCGCCCGGGCGGGCGGTGGCGAGGCGGCCCTCGACGAGGCCCTCGCCGAGATCGAGGCGCTGGCCGCCCTCGACCACGTCAAGGCCGTCGGCGAGACCGGGCTCGACTACTTCCGCACCGGACCCGAGGGCATGGCCGCCCAGGAACGCTCCTTCCGCGCCCACATCGAGATCGCCAAGCGGCAGGGCAAGGCCCTGGTCATCCACGACCGCGAGGCCCACGCCGATGTGCTGCGCGTGCTGCGCGAGGAGGGCGCGCCCGAGCGGACGGTGTTCCACTGCTACTCCGGGGACGCGGAGATGGCCCGCGAGTGCGCCGCCGCCGGGTACTACATGTCCTTCGCCGGGACCGTCACCTTCAAGAACGCCCAGCCGCTGCGCGACGCCCTTGCGGTGGCCCCGCTGGAACTGGTGCTGGTCGAGACCGACGCGCCGTACCTGACCCCGGCGCCGTACCGCGGCCGGCCGAACGCGCCGTACCTCATTCCGCTGACGGTGCGGGCGATGGCGGCGGTCCGCGGCCTGGACGAGGACGCCATGGCGACGGCGCTGGCGGCCAACACCGCGCGGGCCTTCGCGTACTGAGCGCACGCCCGGGGCCGGACGTGTTTTCGACACGCTGAGTAGCCGAACGGCTTTGGTGAGTGACGGCTCCGCCCGCTAGGGTGCCGTGCCCGTAGCAGCGGGGCCGGACCACTGGAGCGAGCGTCGTGAGCGATAGTCCTTTGCCGTGGGCCTGGCCGGCCCCGGAGCTCGGCGAGCCGGCCTGGCCGGGGCCGCCACCGGCGTACGACCCGGCGGCCGGCGCGGCGTACGCCCCGGCCGCCGCCGACCCCGACGCGGCGAACGCCCTCCCGACCCCCCGGCGCGGCTCCCGCCGCCGCGCGGCCCCCGAACCGGCCGAAGCCCCCGCCCGCCCCGGCCCGGGCACCGGCCGCCGGGGCCGCCCCGCGCCGCCCGACCCGGGCACGGGCCACTGGGAGCGCTACGGCGCCCCGGACGCGGGCCCCGAACCCCTCGCGGGCACCGGCCGCCGGGGCCGTCCCGCACCGGCGGACGCGGGCCCCGAGCCCGGCCCGGGCACGGGCTACCGGAGGCGCTCGGCCGCGCCGGACGCGGGGCCGGAGCCCGGCCCGGGTACGGGGCGGCGGGGGCGTCCCGCGCCGGTGGAGGGCGGGGGCGGGCGGCGACGGAGTCCGGGCGGCGGCGCCCCGAGGACCGGGCGGCGGCGGCGCGCGGTCGCGCCGGTGGCCGCGCGCGACAGCTGGCGGCGGCTCGTCCCGCAGGCGCTGGTCGTCGCCTTCCTCGCCGGCGGCACCACCGCCTTCGTGGCCGCCGACAAATCCGTCCGGCTCACCGTCGACGGAGTCCCCCGCACCGTCCGCACCTTCGCCGGTGACGTCGACGCGCTGCTGGCCGCCGAAGGCCTCGGCGTCGGCCCCCACGACCTCCTCGCCCCCGCACGGGAAGCCTCCCTCGACGACGGCGACGAGATCGTCGTCCGCTACGGCCGCCCCCTGCGGCTCACCCTCGACGGCAGCCGCCGCCAGGTGTGGACCACCGCCCGCACGATCGACGGAGCCCTGCGCCAGCTCGGCGTCCGCGCCGAGGGCGCCTACCTCTCCGCGCCGCGCACCGCCCCCGTCCCCCGCGACGGCCTCACCCTCAGCGTCCGCACCGAGCGCAGCGTCACCTTCATGGCCGACGGCCGCGAACGCACCATCCGTACCAACGCCGCCACCGTCCAGGAGGCCCTCGACCAGGCCGGCGTCACCCTCCACGACCAGGACACCACCTCCGTACCCCCGGGCTCCTTCCCGCGCGACGGCCAGACCGTCACCGTGCTCCGGATCAGCGGCACCCGCGAGGTCCGCGAGGAACGCATCCCGTACGAGACGCAGCGGATCGACGACGCCACCCTCTTCGCCGGGACCGAGGTCGTCGAACAGGCCGGCCGCCCCGGCGCCCGCCGCGTCACCTACAGCCTGCGCACCGTCAACGGGGTCCACGAGAAGGCCCGCCGGATCGCCGAGGAGACCGTCCGCGAGCCCGTCACCCAGCGGGTCCTCGTCGGGACCCGGACGCTGCCCGCCTCCGTGGCCGGCGCGGACGGCCTCGACTGGGCCGCCCTGGCCCAGTGTGAATCCGGCGGCCGCCCCGACGCCACCGACCCCTCGGGCACCTACGGCGGCCTCTACCAGTTCGACGTACGCACCTGGCAGGCCCTCGGCGGCTCCGGCCGCCCCCAGGACGCCCCGGGCCAGGAGCAGACGTACCGGGCCAAGAAGCTCTACGTGCAGCGGGGGGCGACTCCGTGGCCGCACTGCGGCCGTAGGCTTTACCGGTGAGCACCGCAGAGCAGCAGCCCGAAAGCACCGAAAGCACCACCTCCGATGCCCTCCTCGGCCCGGCCGACATCCGGGAGCTGGCCGCCGCCCTCGGCGTCCGGCCGACGAAGCAGAAGGGGCAGAACTTCGTCATCGACGCCAACACGGTGCGCCGCATCGTGCGGACCGCCGAGGTGCGCCCCGACGACGTGGTCGTCGAGGTCGGGCCGGGCCTGGGCTCGCTGACGCTCGCACTGCTGGAGGCCGCCGACCGGGTGACCGCCGTCGAGATCGACGACATCCTCGCCGCCGCGCTGCCCGCCACCATCGAGGCGCGGATGCCGCAGCGCAAGGACCGCTTCGCGCTGGTGCACTCCGACGCGATGCTGGTGACGGAACTGCCGGGTCCGGCGCCGACCGCCCTCGTCGCGAACCTGCCGTACAACGTGGCCGTACCGGTGCTGCTGACCATGCTCGACCGCTTCCCGAGCATCGAGCGGACGCTGGTCATGGTGCAGGCCGAGGTCGCCGACCGGCTCGCCGCCGAGCCGGGCAACAAGGTGTACGGAGTCCCCTCCGTCAAGGCCAACTGGTACGCGCACGTCAAGCGGGCCGGGTCCATCGGCCGCAAGGTGTTCTGGCCCGCGCCGAACGTGGACTCCGGGCTGGTCTCGCTGGTGCGGCGGGCCGAGCCGATCAAGACCTCGGCCTCGAAGGCGGAGGTGTTCGCGGTCGTGGACGCCGCGTTCGCGCAGCGCCGCAAGACGCTGCGGGCCGCGCTGGCCGGATGGGCGGGCTCCGCGGCGGGCGCCGAGGCGGCGCTGGTCGCGGCGGGCGTCTCCCCGCAGGCGCGCGGCGAGTCGCTGACGGTCGAGGAGTTCGCGGCGATCGCCGAGCACAAGCCGGCGGCGCAGAGGCCCGCGCTGTGAGCCGCGCCGATGCCGCCCGCTCCGTGACCGTACGGGTCCCCGCGAAGGTCAACGTCCAGCTGGCGGTGGGCGCCGCGCGGCCGGACGGTTTCCACGACCTGGCCAACGTCTTCCTCGCCGTGTCCCTGTACGACGAGGTGACGGTCACCCCCGCCGACGAACTGACGGTGACCTGCGCCGGGCCGGACGCGGACCAGGTCCCGCTGGACCGTACGAACCTGGTCGCGCGGGCCGCCGAGACGCTGGCCGCGCGCAGCGGTCTGCCGGCCCCGGCGGTCCACATCCACATCGCGAAGAACATCCCCGTCGCCGGCGGCATGGCCGGCGGCAGCGCGGACGGGGCGGGCACGCTGGTGGCGTGCGACGCGCTGTGGGGGCTGGACACCCCCGCGTCGGAACTGCTCGACATGTGCGCGGAACTGGGCAGCGACGTGCCGTTCAGCCTGGTCGGCGGGGCGGCGCTGGGCACGGGCCGGGGGGAGATCCTGACCCCGGTCGAAGCCGGGGCGTTCCACTGGGTGTTCGCGGTCGCCGACGGGGGCCTGTCGACCCCCGCGGTGTTCCGCGAGTTCGACCGGCTGGCGCAGGGGCGGGAGATCCCGGCCCCGGAGGCCTCGCCGGCGCTGCTCGCCGCGCTGGCCTCGGGCGACCCGGAGGCACTGGCCGCGACCCTGGTCAACGACCTCCAGCCGGCGGCCCTGTCGCTGCGGCCGGGGCTCGCCGAAACGCTGGCCGCGGGGACGGACGCCGGGGCGCTGGCCGCGCTGGTCTCCGGGTCCGGGCCGACGACGGCGTTCCTGGTGCGCGACGCCGCGTCCGCCGCGAAGGTAGCCGCCGCCCTGGAGGCCTCCGGCCTCTGCCGCGCCACCCGCACCGCCACCTCCCCGGCCCCGGGCGCCACCCTCCTGTAGCCCCGCCCCGCGGCGCCGCTGCCGGGGGCTCCGCCCCCGGACCCCCGCGCCTCAAACGCCGGCGGGGCTGAAAGATCCGGCGCCGCGGGGAGCGGTACCTAGGGGCGGGATGAGTATCCGCGCCCTGTTCGCGCGCCCGGCGGCGCGGCAGCGTAGGCGGCATGACAGCCAGCGCACGCGAAATGGCCGCGGCCACGCCCGCCGGCCGGGACCGGTACGTCGACCTGCTGCGCGTCGCCTCGCTCGCGACCGTCATCGCCGGACACTGGCTGATGGCCGCCGTCAGCGGCGACGGCATAGGCAACCTGCTCGCGCTCGTGCCGCCGCTCCAGGTCCTCACCTGGGGGCTCCAGGTCATGCCGGTGTTCTTCTTCGTCGGCGGGTTCTCGCACGCCCTCTCGTACCGCTCCGTCCGCCGCGGGCACCCCGGACCGGGCGGCTACGCGCTGTTCCTGCGGGCCCGGCTGCGCCGGCTGCTGCGGCCGACGCTCGTGTTCGTCGGCGTCTGGACCGCCGCCGCGCTCGTCGTGCAGCTCGCCGGCGCCGACCGCGGCCCGCTGGCCGGGGCCGCGCTGCGGATCGTCACCCAGCCGCTCTGGTTCATCGGCATCTACCTCGCCATGGTCGCCTTCACCCCGCCCCTCCTGCGGCTCCACGAGCGCCACGGCTGGGCCGCCTTCGCCGCCCTCGTCGCGGCCGCCGCGGCCGTGGACCTGCTGCGCTTCGCCGGCGGGGTCCCGTACGTGGAGTTCCTGAACTTCGCCTTCGTCTGGCTCGCCGTCCACCAGCTCGGCTTCCTGCGCGCCGACGGGCGCCTCACCCGCCCTGGTCTCCTCGCCGCCGCAGGGCTCGCCGGCGCCGCGCTGCTCGTCGCGTACGGGCCCTACCCGCTCTCCATGGTCGGGATGCCCGGCGAGAAGGTCTCCAACATGGCCCCGCCGACCTTCGCGCTCCTCGCGCACGGGATGTGGCTCGTCGGCGCCGTCCAGCTGCTCGCCCGCCCCGTCGGCGCCCGGCTGGCCCGGCCGCGGGTGTGGCGGGCGGTCGTCGCCGCGAACGGGATCGCCATGACCGCGTTCCTCTGGCACCTCACCGCGATGCTCGCCGTGTACGCCGCCCAGCTCGGCCTCGGCCTGTCGCTCCCCGCGCCCGCCACGGCCGCCTGGTGGGCCCAGGTGCCGCTCCGGCTGCTCGCCGCCGCCGCGCTGACCGGCGTACTCGTCGCCGTCTTCCGTCGTTTCGAGGCCCCCGCAGCCGGCGCCCCCGCCCCCGGATCCGGGCCCGGCGCCGCCCTCGGCGTCACCTGCTGCCTCCTCGGGATCCTCGGCCTGTCCATGACCGGCCTCGGCGGTCTGCTGGAGGGCCACAGCGCCACCCTGATCGCCCTCCCGCTCACCGCGCCCGCCGCCATCGGCATGGCTCTGGGCGGCTGGCTCCTGGTGGAACGTTCCGCGTCGGTCCGGAGGGTTAGGCTGAGGGGCTGATCCACACCCTTCCCTGGAGCGCGTCTGATGGCCGTCAATCTGGTCAATGTCGAGGCAGTCGGCAAGGTGTACGGAACCCGTGCCCTGCTCGACGGCATCTCCCTCGGCGTGTCCGAGGGGGACCGGATCGGTGTCGTGGGCCGCAACGGCGACGGCAAGACCACCCTGATCCGCATGCTCGCCAAGCTGGAGGAGCCCGACACCGGCCGGGTCACCCAGTCCGGCGGACTGCGCATGGGCGTCCTCACCCAGCACGATTCCCTGGACCCCTCGGCCACCATCCGGCACGAGATCATCCGGGACATGGCCGACCACGAGTGGGCCGGCAACGCCAAGATCCGCGACGTGCTCACGGGCCTCTTCGGCGGGCTCGACCTGCCCGGCTTCGGCCAGGGCCTCGACACCGTCATCGGCCCGCTCTCCGGCGGCGAGCGCCGCCGCATCGCGCTCGCCAAGCTGCTCATCGCCGACCAGGACCTCCTCGTCCTCGACGAGCCCACCAACCACCTCGACGTCGAGGGCATCTCCTGGCTGGCCAAGCACCTCCAGGAGCGCCGCTCCGCGCTCGTCTGCGTCACCCACGACCGCTGGTTCCTCGACCAGGTCTGCACCCGGATGTGGGACGTCCAGCGCGGCACCGTCTTCGAGTACGAGGGCGGCTACAGCGACTACGTCTTCGCCCGCGCCGAGCGCGACCGCATCGCCGCCACCGAGGAGTCCAAGCGGCAGAACCTGATGCGCAAGGAGCTGGCCTGGCTGCGCCGCGGCGCCCCCGCCCGTACCTCCAAGCCGCGCTACCGCATCGAGGCCGCCAACGAGCTCATCGCCGACGTGCCGCCGCCGCGCGACAAGTCCGAGCTGATGAAGTTCGCCAACGCGCGCCTCGGCAAGACCGTGTTCGACCTGGAGAACGTCACCGTCCAGGCCGGGCCGAAGACCCTGCTCAAGCACCTCACCTGGCACCTCGGCCCCGGTGACCGCGTCGGCCTCGTCGGCGTCAACGGCGCGGGCAAGACCTCGCTGCTGCGCGCCCTCGCGGAGGCCGCCCGCACCCAGGGCGAGAAGCAGCCCGCGGCCGGCTCCGTCACCGTCGGAAAGACCGTCAAGCTGGCCTACCTCTCCCAGGAGGTCGGCGAGCTCGACCCGTCGCTGCGCGTCCTGGAGGCCGTCCAGCGCGTCCGGGACCGCGTCGACCTCGGCAAGGGCCGCGAGATGACGGCGGGCCAGCTGTGCGAGCAGTTCGGCTTCACCAAGGAGAAGCAGTGGACGCCCGTCGGCGACCTCTCCGGCGGTGAGCGCCGCCGCCTGCAGATCCTGCGCCTGCTGATGGACGAGCCCAACGTCCTGTTCCTCGACGAGCCCACCAACGACCTCGACATCGAGACGCTGACGCAGCTGGAGGACCTCCTCGACGGCTGGCCCGGCTCGATGATCGTGATCTCCCACGACCGGTTCTTCATCGAGCGCACCACCGACACGGTGATGGCGCTGCTCGGCGACGCGAGCCTGCGGATGCTGCCGCGCGGTCTGGACGAGTACCTGGAGCGCCGGCAGCGGATGATCGAGGCGGCCGCCCCGGCGCCCGCCCCGGCCGCCGTCAAGTCCTCTGCCTCCGGTGACTCGCGGGCCGCGAAGAAGGAGCTGCAGAAGATCGAGCGGCAGCTCAACAAGATGTCGGACCGCGAGTCGAACCTGCACGCCCAGATCGCCGAGAACTCCACCGACTACGACAAGGTCGCCAAGCTCGACGCGGAGCTGCGCGAACTCATCTCCGAGCGGGACGAGTTGGAGATGCGCTGGCTGGAACTGGCCGAAGACGCGTGAGTTCGGCCTCCCCGGAGGCCAACTGAACGGATAACGGCGGTGTCACGGGCCGGTTCTCCCTTGGGTACAGGGGTCGGACCGGCCCGGTGCATGTCGGCCACGGGTGATAGAAAGGTGATCCTCCTCGACCCGCCCGACGCCGAAGGTATGCGCTGATGACCGAGCCGCCCCAGCCGCCGAACCAGCCGCCGACACCTTCCGGTTACGGACACCTGCCCGGCCCTCCGGCCGGGGGAGGCCAGCCGCAGGCGGGCACCAACCCGTACGCCCAGCAGCCGCCCGCCCAGCCCGGGCAGCCGCAGCAGCCCGGCTACGCCTACCCGCCCGCGCCGCCCGGCTTCCCGCCCGCTCCCCCCGGCTTCCCGCCGGCGGCGCAGGGCTTCCCGGCCGGCCCGCCGCTGCCCGGCGCCCCCGGCCCGGGGCCCAAGCGGAACATGACCGCACTGATCGCTGCGGCGGTCGCGGGCGTCCTCGTCCTCGGCGCCGGCTCGTACTTCGCCTTCGCGGGCGGCGGCTCCGACGACCCGAAGCCGCCCGTCGCGCAGAGCTCCGCCCCCGCCGGTCCGACGCCCTCCGCTTCCGCCTCCGTGGACACCGGTGACGGCAGCGGCAACGGCAGCGGCGACCAGGAGGATCTGAACGCGGGCCGCAAGCAGGGCGAGGACAAGGTCCTCTGGTTCAAGACCACCAAGATCGACGGGCCGGGCGCGGGCGTCGAGTCGGCGGGTCAGTGGGTCGTCGGCGACGCCGTCGTCAAGAGCGTCTGGAAGTCGCTCGTCGGCTACTCCGTGACCGACGGCAAGGAGAAGTGGAAGCTCGACTTCCAGACCGAGATCTGCGCCCGGGCGGGCCGGACCACGGCCGACGGCAAGACCGTCATCGCCGTCCGGGAAAACGATTCGGACACCTCCTCCTGCAACCGGATGAAGATGATCGACCTCAAGACGGGCAAGGAGGGGTGGACGAAGGAGGTCGCCAAGGAAGGCGCCTTCGACATCAGCAGCGACATCGACCTGAGCCTCGACGGGGACCTCGTCGCCGTCAACCGCCTCATCAAGAGCAGCGTCTACAAGGTCAGCACCGGTGACCGCCTCTTCGCGGACAACGGCGGCGACGGCTGCCAGCCCGGCGCCTACGCCCTCGGCAACGGCAAGGCCATCGGCGTCGCCACCTGCCAGGACGCGGACCGCACCGTCGAGGTCCAGGGCGCCGACCCGGCCACCGGCAAGAAGAGCTGGTCCTACCGGCTGCCCAAGGGCTTCAGGGTCAAGAGCGTCTACTCCGTCGACCCGATCGTCCTCGACCTCGGCGACGAAGCCGGCAAGGAGCGCTCCATCGTGGTCCTCGGACCCGACGGGAAGCCCCGCACCACCGTCAGCGGCGAAGGCAGCTTCCCGGTCAACTGCGGCAAGCGCGACCACACCCTCCAGGGCTGCTCCGGCTCCGTCGACTCCGGCAACCTCTACCTGGCCACCGCCGCCGCCGACAACGCCAAGGGCAACGAGATCGTCGCCTTCGACCTGGGCACCGGCAAGGTCAAGTGGCGCACCCCCGCCGGGGACAAGCGCACCCTCCTCCCGCTCCAGGCCGCCGACGGCAAGCTGATCGCCTACCGCGAGGCCGAGGAGGAGCAGGGCGGCGAGGTCCTGTCCATCCCGGCCGCCGGCGGTGAGCCCACCGTGCTCCTGCGCCACCCGTCGGGACCCGCCGCCCCGATCGAGAGCTCCTTCTACGCCCCCAGGGCCGACTACGCGGACGGCCGGTTCTTCATCTCCGCCTCCCGGCTGCTCGCCCGCGGCAAGGACGAGAAGCTCCTGATGGCCTTCGGCAAGTGAACGAGTCCACCGAGTCGCCCACGAGAGGCAGTAGCACCCGATGAGTATCCCGCCGCCCCCCAGCCAGCCGCCCGCCGGCGGGTTCGGCGCCCCGCAGGATCCGCCCCCCGGCGGATTCGGCGCGCAGGTGCCCCCCGTACCGCCCGCACCGCCCGCGCCCCCGCAGCAGCCGCCGGCCCAGCCGCCGGCCCCGCAGCAGCCGGCCGCCCAGCAGCCGGCCGACCCCCGCCTGCCCGCGTACGGGTACCCGCAGGCGGGCTACGGCTACCCGCAGCAGCCCGGCGCCCCCGGGCAGTTCAGCCCGCCGGGCGCCCCCGGCGCCCCCGGCATGCCCGTGACCGTCGCCACGCCCCTGGCCCCGGCCGGCCCCGGCGGTGGCGGCGGCGGTGGCGACAAGCGCACCCAGCTGATGATCGTCGGTGCGGCGCTGCTCGCCATCGTCCTCATCGTCGGCGGCGGCATCTGGTACGTCTCCGGCGACGAAGGCACCACGAGCACCACCGCCACCGACGGCCAGGGCGGCAAGGGCGACCCCAAGGGCAAGGAGCCGGCCGCGCCCGGCGGCACCGAGAAGGTGCCCGCCAGCACCAAGTCCAAGACGCTGATCAACGTTCCCCTCCCGGAGCCGGAGGAGCAGGTCACCGTGGACGGGTCCTGGCTCACCGACTCCGTCTACGCCAAGTCCGACGTGGGCAAGATCGTCGGCTACAACCTGGTCGACGGCGGCAAGAAGTGGGAGACCGCGCTCCCCGCCCACGTCTGCGGCGCCACGAAGTACATCACCGACGACAAGTCGGCCGTCCTCTTCGACGAGGCCATGCCCTCGGCCGAGAAGAAGTACCCGGCCTGCACCCAGGTCGGCGTCATCGACCTGAACACCGGCAAGCTGCTGTGGTCCGCCACCGCCAAGTCCCCCACCGGCGGCGACAAGCCCGTCACCTTCAGCGAGGTGACCATCAGCGGCCAGACCGTCGCGGCCGGCGGCCTCGGCGGCGGCGCCGCCTGGAACCTCGCCGACGGCAAGCCCCTGTGGACCCCGAAGGTCGACGGCCAGGGCTGCAAGGACGTCGGCTACGCGGGCGGCGACGCCCTCGGCGTGATCCGCTCCTGCGGCAGCGCCAGCGAGCCCACCCTGTACGCACAGCTCCTCGACCCGACCACGGGCGCGCCGAAGTACTCGTACAAGCTGTCCGCGGGCATCCCCTACGCCGGCATCATCTCCACCAAGCCGATGGTCATCGCGGCCAACGTCGGCAACACCGCCAAGAACGCCACCAACGTCAGCGACCTCTTCGTCCTCGACGACGCCGGCCAGCTGAAGGCGCGCATCGGCCTCGCCTCGGGAAACTTCGGCCCCGACTGCCCCGCCAACGACGTGGAGCGCTGCACCGGCATGGTGGTCGGCAACGGCAAGGTCTACCTGCCCTCGTACGAGCACCAGGGCACCTCGGCCTACGGCAAGACCAACGAGCTGCTCTCCTTCGACCTGGAGACCGGCAAGCAGACCACCGACCGCGCGGACGCCGGTGAGCGGTACACCCTGTACCCGCTGCGCATGGACGGGTCGAACGTCATCGTCTACAAGGTGCCCCCGTACGACAAGGGCGGCCAGATCGTCAGCATCGACGGCAAGACGATGAAGGAAACCGTCCTGATGGAGAACCCGGCCGAGAAGACCAGCCAGCGCGCCGAGACCTCCTTCCTGGTCGACCACGCGGAGTTCCGCTACCACAACGGCAAGCTGTTCCTGGCCTCGAAGTACGCCCGCAAGCCGTCCTCCCCCGGCGGCGACCCGCGCTACCTCTTCGTCTCGTTCACCGCGAGCTGACCGCACCGAAGCAAGCCGAAGCCCCCGGAAGATCAGTCCTTCCGGGGGCTTCTGCGCGGTATCCCCCGCGCGACGTCGAACAAGCGTGTAGCTTGCCGGGTCAGACGGGTGGGGGGTGGGGTGCCTCAATGGGCGTACGGGTCATGGTGGTCGACGAGCACCGGCTGCTGGCCGAGGCGCTCGCCTCGGCCCTGAAGCTGCGCGGGCACCGGGTGCTCGCGGCGGCGGCCCCGGCCGCGGGCGCCGCCGAACTGGTCATCAGCCGCGCCCCGGAGGTCTGTCTCTTCGGCACCGCGACCCCCGCCGACCCGGGCGTCTTCGAACCCGTCGTGCGGATCAAGCGGGAGCGCGCGCAGATCGCCGTCGTGGTCCTGGGCCCGGTGCCCAGCCCGCGCGGGATCGCGGCCGCCTTCGCCGCCGGCGCCTCGGGGTACGTCCGTCACGACGAGCGCATCGAGGGCGTCGAGCGGGCGCTGGCCAAGGCCCGGGCGGGGGAGGTCGCCATCGCCCCGCAGCTGCTCCAGGGGGCCTTCGCGGAGCTGCTGAACCCCGCCGCCCAGCCCGACGACGAGGGCAGCAGGCTGCTGCGGCTGCTCACCCCGCGCGAGGTGGAGGTACTGGTCCGGGTCGCGGAGGGCGAGGACACCCGGCTCATCGCCGCCGGGATGGCGATCGCGCCGAGCACCGCCCGGACGCACGTCCAGCGGGTGCTGATGAAGCTGGGCGTGGGATCGCGGCTGGAGGCGGCCGCGCTGGCGGCCCGGACGGGCCTGCTGGACCGGGCGGGTTCGGCCACTCCGACGCCCTGACGGTTCCCCCGCGGGGCGGCATCGGGTATGCCAGTGATCGGCACGCGCGTTCCCGCGTGCGGTTCCCCGCGAGAGGCAGCGAGCGCGTGAGCGAGACGGCGTCATCGAAGTACCTGGTCACCGGCGGCGCGGGATATGTGGGCGGCGTCGCCGCCGCCCACCTCCTGGAGGCCGGGCACGAGGTCGTCGTCCTCGACGACCTGACCACGGGCTTCCGGGAGGGCCTGCCGCGGGGCGCGTCCTTCGTCCACGGCCGGATCCAGGACGCCGCGCGCTACCTGGACCCCTCCTTCGACGCGGTGCTGCACTTCGCGGCCTCCTCACAGGTCGGCGAGTCCGTCGCCGACCCCGGCAAGTACTGGGACAACAACGTCGGCGGCACCCTGGCCCTGCTGACCGCGATGCGCGCGGCGGGGGTGGGCAAACTGGTGTTCTCCTCCACGGCCGCCACCTACGGGGATCCGGGGCAGGGCGCGCTGACCGAGACCTCGGCGACCGCGCCGACCAATCCGTACGGGGCCTCGAAGCTGGCCGTCGACCACATGATCGCGGGGGAGTGCGCGGCGCACGGCCTCGCGGCGGTGTCCCTGCGCTACTTCAACGTCGCCGGAGCGTACGGGGAGCTCGGCGAGCGGCACGACCCGGAGACCCACCTGATCCCGCTGGTCCTCCAGGTCGCCCTCGGACAGCGGGAGTCCGTCTCGGTGTTCGGCGAGGACTACCCGACCCCGGACGGCACCTGCGTGCGCGACTACATCCACGTCGCCGACCTGGCGCGGGCCCACCTGTGCGCCCTGCGGGTCGCGACGCCCGGGGAGCACCTGGTGTGCAACCTCGGCAACGGCGGCGGCTTCTCGGTCCGGGAGGTCATCGAGACCGTCCGCAAGGTCACCGGGCGGGAGATCCCGGAGATCGTCGCCCCGCGCCGCCCCGGCGACCCGGCGGTGCTGGTGGCCTCCACCCGTACGGCGCGCGAGCGGCTCGGCTGGACCCCGACCCGCTCGGACCTCACCGGCATGGTGACCGACGCCTGGAACTTCGCGCGGAACGCTTCCTCCTGAGCCGGGGCGCGGGGGCGCCCGGATTTCGGCGCACGCCCTCGGGGGGCGCTGTGCGCGGGCGCCCGGCGTGCGTACGCCGGGTGAATCGCCCCCCGTGCAACTGCCCGGGGCACGCGCCGGGCACCAAAGCGCCATCCCCGCCCCCGTGACGGGCCATTTCAAGCCACCATGAAGCATGTTCGGAGCGCCCGCTCCCGAAAATCGCTCGGAAAACTTCTGCTATTCGGCCAACCGCGACCCGTGCCCGGCCCTACGCTGATGCGTGACACCGGTGGGGGCCGGTGTTGATTCAGGGGTCGAGACAAGTCGGGTACGACGTCCGGTCCGGGGTAGTGCAGAGATGTCTCGGCGGCGGCCGCGACGCCTGCGGATCACCCGGTCCCGGGCGCCGTACCCGCCGTCGTCCGTTCCCCGACCCTTGGGGGTTTTGTGGTTCGTATCCGGGTTCTCGTCGTCGACGATCACCGCATCTTCGCCGAATCGCTCGCAGCCGCGCTCGCGGCCGAGCCGGACGTGGACGTGTCCGCGGCCGGCAGCGGCCCCGCCGCGCTGCGCTGCCTCGAACGCGCGGTGGCCGAGGGCCGCCGCTTCGACGTCCTCCTCGTGGACGCCGACCTCGGCGCCGCCGGGGGCGTGCCCGCCCAGCGGGAGCCGGGTTCGGGGGCACCGCCGGGCTCGGACGGGATCGCGCTGGTCGCAGGGGTGCGGGTCTCCCACCCCGGGGTGCGCACCGTGGTCCTCGCCGAGCGCGACGAGCCCCGCCGGGCGGCCCTGGCGCTCCAGGCCGGGGCCTGCGGCTGGGTCGCCAAGGACTCCTCGCTGTCGCGGCTGCTCGCCGTGATCCGGGGTGTCCTGCGGGAGGAGACGCACCTGCCGCCCGCCCTGCTGACCGGGGTGCTGCGCGAGCTGACGGCGGCGCGCAAGCACCGCACCGACAGCGAGCGGCTGGTGGAGTCGCTCACCCCGCGCGAGCACGAGGTGCTGCGCTGCATGGTGGCGGGCCTGGGCCGCAAGGACGTGGCGGCCCGGCTGTTCCTGTCCCCGCACACGGTCCGCACCCACATGCAGAACGTGCTGGGCAAGCTCGGCGTGCACTCGACGCTGGCCGCGGTGGCCCTGGCCCGGCGGGCCGGCGTGCGGCCCGCTGAACTAGCCGGGGATGTTGTCGAACGGAGCGGTCAACTGGCGTAGCAGCCCGGCGAGGTCACCGCGCTGGCCCCGGGAGAGCTGGGCGAGGATCGCCCGCTCCTGGGCCAGCAGCCCGGCCAGGGACTGGTCCGCGCGGTCGCGCCCCTCGGGGGTGAGCCGGACCAGGACCCCGCGCCGGTCGTTGGGGTCGGGCAGCCGCTCGACCAGGCCCTTCTTGGCGAGCCTGTCGATGCGGTTCGTCATGGTGCCCGAGGTGACCAGCGTCTGGGTCAGCAGCTGGCCGGGGGAGAGCTGGTACGGCGCGCCGGCGCGCCGCAGCGAGGTCAGGACGTCGAACTCCCAGGGCTCCAGGCCGTGCTCGGAGAAGGCCAGCCTGCGGGCGCGGTCGAGGTGGCGCGCGAGCCTGCTGACGCGGCTGAGCACCTCAAGCGGTTCCACGTCGAGGTCAGGGCGCTCCCGCCGCCATGCCGCGACCAGTCGGTCGACCTCGTCCTCCATGCCGATCAGTGTAAGGGGTCTGTCGATATGAAGTCTCTTCATGTCGATCTTCTCGATTTCAAGAATCTTGACGTCGAGATATATTGTGGGCGAGCATGGGGCATGGAGGGGCCGGAACCGCTTCCGCTTCCGATCGCCCCACCAGTAGGGAGGCTCGAACATGCATTCCGATATCGCGTCGGCCGGGACTGCCCGGCCCGCCACGCCCTCCGCACCGACCTGGGACCCCCAGCAGTACCTCCGGCACGCCGGGCACCGCACGCGCCCCTTCCTCGACCTGCTGACCCGGATACCCGAGCTCCCCACCGCCGCCCCGCGGATCGCCGACCTCGGCTGCGGCCCCGGCAACGTCACCGCGCTCCTCGCCGACCGCTGGCCCCGGGCCCGCATCACCGGCTACGACCTCTCCCGGGAGATGCTCCACCGCGCCACCGAGGAGTACGCGGGCCCCACCGCCGGCGGCGGCAGCCTCGACTTCCGCCGCGCGGACCTCGGCGGCTGGCTCCCCGAGGAGCCCTACGACCTGATCGTCTCCAACGCCGCCCTCCAGTGGGTGCCCAGCCACCCCGGCTCCTTCGCCCCCTGGATCAACGGCCTGCGCCCCGGCGGGACCTTCGCGTTCCAGATCCCCGCCAACTTCACCGCGCCCAGCCACGCGCTGCTCGCCGGACTCTGCGAGGCCCCGCGCTGGCGGTCCCGCCTCGCCGGCCACGGCGCGCGCTATGTCCACATCCTCGAACCCGCCGAGTACCTGGCCCGGTTCACCGAGCTGGGCTGCGCCGCCGACATCTGGGAGACCACGTACCACCAGCTGCTCTCCGGGCCCGACCCCGTGCTCGACTGGGTCAAGGGAACCGCGCTGCGGCCGGTGCTCACCGCGCTGGGGGACGACCGCGGGGCCGTGGACGAGTTCCTCGGCGAATACCGGGACCTGCTGCGCGAGGCGTACCCGCAGGGACCCCGCGGCACCGTGTTCCCGTTCCGCCGGGTCTTCGCCGTCGCCCGCAGGGAGGTCTGAGCGTGCTCGCCGCCGTCGACCACGTGCAGCTCTCCGCGCCGCCCGGATCGGAGGACCGGCTGCGCGCGTACTACCAGGACGTACTGGGCATGACGGAGGTCCCCAAGCCTCCCGTACTGGCGGCCCGCGGTGGCTGCTGGTTCGAAGCCGGGCCGGTGCGGTTGCACCTGGGCGTGGAGGAGGACTTCCGGCCCGCCCGCAAGGCGCACCCCGGGCTGCGGGTGACGGGCATCGCGGCGTACGCGCGCAGGCTGGAGGAGCGCGGCGCGAAGGTGGTGTGGGACGAAGATCTGCCCGGGCACCGCCGCTTCTACTCCGAGGACCCGGTGGGCAACCGGCTGGAGTTCCTGGAGCCGTTGGCCGGCCGAGGCCGCCGGGGGTGAACGACGGCGCCCCGCCACCGGAAATCCGGTGACGGGGCGCCGTCGTGCCGTGCGGTGCGGGAGCGCTTAGAAGAGCTCGCCGTAGGTGTTCCAGCCGCCGCCGACGGTGCCGCGGCCCGAGAACGTGCTCAGACCCTGCAGACCGGTGGAGGCGTAGCGGTACGCGGTGCCGGAAGAGTCGACGCCCAGCAGGTCGCCGCGGCCGTCACCGGTGATGTCGCCGACGGCGACCAGCTTGTTGAAGCTGTTGAAGCCGCCGGTGCCGATCTTCACGCGGTCGCCGAGCGGGGCCGAGCCGGAGCCGGTGCCCGGGTAGACCCACAGGGCGCCGCCGTCGGAGTCGCGGGCCACCAGGTCCGCGCGGCCGTCACCGGTGATGTCACCGGCGCCGAGGAGCTTGTTGTAGCCGCCCCAGCCGCCGCCGACGCGGACGCGGTCCGCGAAGTGCTGGCTGTCGCCGACGCTCTTGTAGAGCCACAGGACGTTCGACTTGTCCAGGGCGAGCAGGTCGCCGTAGCCGTCGTTGTTCAGGTCGCCCACGCCGAGCAGGGACTTGTAGATGCCCCAGCCGCCGCCGACCTCGCCCTTCGGGCCGTACAGCACGCCGTCGTAGGTCAGCAGCAGGTCACCGCGGTTCTCGACCGTCAGCGAGGACGTGAGGGCCAGACCGAACTCGGACGGGTAGTCGCCGGCCGCGCCGATCGTGAAGCGGTCGGCGAAGTTGCCGTTCTGCTTGCCGACGTACCCGTACAGGGAGCTGCCGCTGCGGCCGATGACCTCGGACTTGCCGTGGGCGGGGATGCCGCCCTGGCCGGCCATGAGGTTGGTGAACTCCCAGTTGGGACCGTACTGGTGGCGGTCGCTGAGCAGGCCGTTGCCCGTCGCCGCGTAGATGTACGCGGTGCCGGACAGCTCGCGGCCCAGCACCCAGGTGCCGCCGGTCTTGTCGACGATCAGGCTGACCTGGTTGTAGACCGTCCAGCCGGAGCCGTTCTTCACGCCGTCGGCGAAGGCGCCGTTGGCGCTGCCGGTGCCGGTGTAGAGGAACATCTCGCCGCTGGGGGTGGTGGCCAGCAGGTCCGCCTTGCCGTCGGCGTTGAAGTCGCCGCCGCCGAGGATCTGGTCGAACTTGCCCCAGCCGCCGCCGACCTGGATCCGGTCGCCGTAGGGGGTGTCCGACCCGGCCCGGCCGTTGCCCGGGTACAGGTAGAGCACGCCGGTGTAGCTGCGGGCCAGCAGGTCGGCGTTGCCGTCGCCGGTCAGGTCGCCGGCGTTGACGATCTTGTTGTACGCGTTCCAGCCCCCGCTGGACCACGTGACACCGCCGGTGCCGACCGTGGATCCGGCCTCGACCATGGACAGGCGCCCGGTGGTCGACAGCGTCAGCAGCTCCGGGTAGCCGTTGTGGTTGAGGTCGCCCGCCGGGATGAGGTCCTTGAAGTCCTCGTCGTAGTTGGCCTTCTGGATGTAGAACGGCTCGTCGGCCGCCGTCGGGTTGGTCGACTTCTTGAGGAAGTGCTCCCCGCTGAGCGTGCGGTACAGGAGGTCGTCCTCGCCGTCCTGGTCCACGTCGAACCGGGCCGCGAAGGCACTGCCGACCGTGGCCGTGGCCGGGGCGTCGGCGCCGCGCTGCAGCTTCTGCTTGCTGCTGGGCTTCGACGCGGCCGGCGGCGCGGTCTTCAGCTGCGCACCGTGGCCGCGCATGTCGACCTTCGGCAGCGGGCGCTCGGCCGGAGCCTTCGGCGAGCCGTCAGCCGAGGCGGGGCCGGCCAGGAGCATGCCGGCCGCGAGGGCGACGGCGGTGGAGGCCGCGAGACGGCCGGAGCGCTTGGGGCGCATGAAAGACAAGAGGTCTCCCTGTTGAAAAAAGCAGGCGAAACCGGGTTGAAGGCACTCGCGCAGGGCGCGCTGAAGCGCAGCACATTGCACAGAGGTTTGCCATTACCCCCCCGGGAAGTAACTGAAGAGTACCTCCGGGACGGGAGAGTCAGTAGTGATTTCCCGGGGAATTTTGATCACGTTCAGAATCTGTCTCCGGACGTGACGGTGCCCGGGTCGCAAGACCCGGGCACCGTAGGGATCCGGCCGCGCCCTCAGCTCTTGCGGCGGCCCACCAGCTGCGGCTTCGCCTCCAGGCCGTCCAGCCCGTGCCAGGCAAGATTCACCAGGTGCGCGGCCACCTCCGCCTTCTTCGGGCGGCGCGTTTCCAGCCACCACTGACCCGTCAGCGCCACCATCCCCACCAGCGCCTGCGCGTACAGCGGGGCGAGCTTCGGATCGAAGCCCCGGTTCTTGAACTCCATCCCGAGGATGTCCTCGACCTGCGTGGCGATGTCGCTGATCAGCGAGGCGAACGTGCCCGTCGACTGGGCCACCGGCGAGTCCCGGACCAGGATCCGGAATCCGTCCGTATAGCTCTCGATGTAATCCAGCAGCGCGAAAGCCGCCTGCTCCAGCAGCTCCCGCGGATGGCCCGCCGTCAGCGCGCCCGTCACCCCGTCGAGCAGCTGGCGCATCTCCCGGTCCACGACGACCGCGTACAGGCCCTCCTTGCCGCCGAAGTGCTCGTACACCACCGGCTTGGACACCCCGGCCTTCGCCGCGATCTCCTCCACCGAAGTGCCCTCGAAGCCCTTCTCCGCGAACAGGGCCCGGCCGATGTCCAACAGCTGCTGGCGCCGCTCGGCACCCGTCATCCGGACCCGGCGGCCGCGCCGGGGCTTGTCACTGCTGGAACTGCTGCCGTCGATCGCCACGTCCCCCATCATGCCGCGTTCGATGTCTTTTCCTTGCGCCGGGCGTCGATGCGGGACTCCGAAGGCCACCGCACGTCCGACGCCCACCCCAGCTGTTCGAACCAGCGGATCAGCCGAGCGCTGGAGTCCACCTGGCCGCGCAGCACGCCGTGCCGCGCCGACGTCGGATCCGCGTGGTGCAGGTTGTGCCAGGACTCCCCGCACGACAGCACCGCCAGCCACCACACGTTGCCACTGCGGTCACGCGACTTGAACGGCCGCTTGCCCACCGCGTGACAGATCGAGTTGATCGACCACGTCACGTGGTGCAGCAGCGCCACCCGCACCAGCGAGCCCCAGAAGAACGCCGTGAACGCCCCCCACCAGGACATCGTCACCAGACCGCCCACCAGCGGAGGGATCGCCAGCGAGAGCATCGTCCAGTAGACGAAGTCCCGCGAGATCCGCCGCAGCGCCGGGTCCTTGACCAGATCGGGCGCGTACTTCTGCTGGTCGGTCTGCTCCTCGTCGAACAGCCAGCCGATGTGCGCCCACCACAGGCCCTTCATCAGGGCCGGCACCGTCTCGCCGAACCGCCACGGCGAATGCGGGTCGCCCTCGTGGTCGGAGTACTTGTGGTGCTTGCGGTGGTCGGCCACCCAGCGCACCACCGGACCCTCCACCGCCAGCGACCCCATGACCGCCAGCGCGATCCGCAGCGGCCGCTTCGCCTTGAAGGAACCGTGGGTGAAGTAACGGTGGAAGCCGATCGTGATCCCGTGGCAGGCCAGGAAGTACATGAACGTCATCAGACCGACGTCCAGCCAGCTCACCCCCCAGCCCCAGGCCAGCGGGATCGCCGCCAGCAGCGCCACGAAGGGGACGGTGATGAACAGCAGCAGGGCGATCTGCTCGATGGAACGCTTCTTCTCGCCGCCGAGGGTCGCCGATGGCGCCCCGGTCGCATCGGAGGGCGCCGCTGCGTCCTCAATCAAGTCCGGGCTGACGGTCATGGGGCATCCCCTGGGGGGTGAGGAGTCGGCGGGTGCCCTGATCGCGGACCTACGGGTCCGTAACCTACGGCATCGTAAGTATGGCAAAGCCGGGCCCACGGGCAAGGGGAGCGCGGCCGACGATGACCACCCTTCGAGACGACCCCCCGGCAACCGGTCGCGATTGCGGGGTCACCGGGACGGTCCGCCTATCCTGTTCTCGTCGGACAGCGCGGTCCGCACGGGCAGCCCGAGCTGCGCATCAGGGTGGAGGTACCCCCAGGTACCGCCGCGCGCACCCCGGGACCCACCTCCCAGTAGCGCTCGAAACACTGCAAGGAGCCGCACCTGTGAGCAGTGCTGACCAGGCCCCCTCCACCTCCGCCACGGCATCCGGCGCCGAAGCCGCGAACGCCGAGCTGCGCGCGGACATCCGCCGCCTCGGCGACCTCCTCGGTGAGACCCTCGTACGCCAGGAGGGCCAGGACCTCCTCGACCTCGTCGAACGCGTCCGCGCCCTCACCCGCACCGACGGCATCGCGGCAGCCGAGCTGCTCGGCGACACCGATCTGGAGACCGCCGCCAAGCTGGTGCGCGCCTTCTCCACCTACTTCCACCTCGCCAACGTCACCGAGCAGGTGCACCGCGGCAAGGAGCTGCGCGCCCACCGCGCCGCCGAGGGCGGGCTCCTCGCCCGCACCGCCGACATGCTCAAGGACGCCGACCCCGAGCACCTGCGCCAGACGGTCAAGAACCTCAACGTCCGCCCCGTCTTCACCGCGCACCCCACCGAGGCGGCCCGCCGCAGCGTCCTCAACAAGCTGCGCCGCATCGCCGCCCTGCTGGAGGAGCCCGCCGCCGGCGCCGGCGAACGCCGCCGCCACGACCTGCGCCTCGCCGAGAACATCGACCTCGTCTGGCAGACCGACGAGCTCCGCGTCGTGCGCCCCGAGCCCGCCGACGAGGCCCGCAACGCCATCTACTACCTCGACGAGCTGCACGCCGGCGCCGTCGGGGACGTACTGGAGGACCTCGCCGCAGAGCTCCAGCGCGTCGGCGTCGAGCTGCCCCCCGGCACCCGGCCCCTCACCTTCGGCACCTGGATCGGCGGCGACCGGGACGGCAACCCCAACGTCACCCCCGACGTCACCCGCGACGTGCTGATCCTCCAGCACGAGCACGGCATCACCGACGCCCTCGAACTCGTCGACTTCCTGCGCGGGCTGCTGTCGAACTCGATCCGCTACACCGGCGCCACCGAGGAACTCCTCGCCTCCCTCCAGGCCGACCTGGAGCGCCTCCCCGAGATCAGCCCGCGCTACAAGCGGCTGAACGCCGAGGAGCCGTACCGCCTCAAGGCGACCTGCGTCCGCCAGAAGCTCGTCAACACCCGCGAACGCCTCGCCAAGGGCACCCCGCACGAGGAAGGCCGCGACTACCTCGGCACCGCCGAGCTCCTCACCGACCTCACCCTCATCCAGACCTCCCTGCGCGAACACCGCGGCGCCCTCTTCGCCGACGGCCGCATGGACCGCACCATCCGCACGCTGGCCGCCTTCGGCCTCCAGCTCGCCACCATGGACGTACGCGAACACGCCGACGCCCACCACCACGCCCTCGGCCAGCTCTTCGACCGGCTCGGCGAGGAGTCCTGGCGCTACGCGGACATGCCGCGCGACTACCGCGGCAAGCTCCTCGCCAAGGAACTGCGCTCCCGCCGCCCGCTGGCCCCCACCCCCGCGCCCCTCGACGCGGCCGGCCAGAAGACCCTCGGCGTCTTCTTCGCCATCAAGGACGCCTTCGAGAAGTTCGGCCCCGAGGTCATCGAGTCCTACATCATCTCGATGTGCCAGGGCGCCGACGACGTCTTCGCCGCCGCCGTCCTCGCCCGCGAGGCCGGCCTCCTCGACCTGCACGCCGGCTGGGCCAAGATCGGCATCGTCCCGCTCCTGGAGACCACCGACGAGCTGCGCGCCGCCGACGTCATCCTCGACGAGATGCTCGCCGACCCCTCCTACCGGCGCCTGGTCTCCCTGCGCGGCGACGTCCAGGAGGTCATGCTCGGCTACTCCGACTCCTCCAAGTTCGGCGGCATCACCACCAGCCAGTGGGAGATCCACCGCGCCCAGCGCCGGCTCCGCGACGTCGCCCACCGCTACGGCGTGCGGCTGCGCCTCTTCCACGGCCGCGGCGGCACCGTCGGCCGCGGCGGCGGCCCCTCGCACGACGCGATCCTCGCCCAGCCCTGGGGCACCCTCGAAGGCGAGATCAAGGTCACCGAACAGGGCGAGGTCATCTCCGACAAGTACCTCGTCCCCTCCCTCGCCCGCGAGAACCTCGAACTGACCGTCGCCGCCACCCTGCAGGCCTCCGCCCTGCACACCGCGCCGCGCCAGTCCGACGACGACCTCGCCCGCTGGGACGCGGCCATGGACACCGTCTCCGACGCGGCCCACGGGGCCTACCGCGCGCTCGTCGAGGACCCGGACCTGCCCGCGTACTTCTTCGCCGCCACCCCCGTGGACCAGCTCGCCGACCTGCACCTCGGCTCCCGGCCCTCCCGCCGGCCCGACTCCGGCGCCGGGCTCGACGGCCTGCGCGCCATCCCGTGGGTGTTCGGCTGGACCCAGTCCCGCCAGATCGTTCCGGGCTGGTACGGCGTCGGCTCCGGCCTCAAGGCCCTGCGCGAGGCGGGCGGCGAGCACGCCCTCACCGAGATGGGAGAGCGGTGGCACTTCTTCCGCAACTTCCTCTCCAACGTCGAGATGACGCTCGCCAAGACCGACCTGCGCATCGCCCGCCACTACGTGGACACCCTCGTCCCCGACGAGCTCAAGCACGTCTTCGACCGCATCCAGGCCGAACACGAGCTCACCGTCCGCGAGGTCCTGCGCATCACCGGCGGCCGGCAGCTGCTCGACTCCAACCCGGTCCTCCAGCAGACCTTCGCCGTCCGCGACGCCTACCTCGACCCCATCTCCTACCTCCAGGTCTCCCTGCTGGCCCGCCAGCGCGCCGCCGCCGAACGCGGCGAGGAGGCCGACCCGCTGCTCGCCCGGGCGCTCCTGCTCACCGTCAACGGAGTCGCCGCCGGCCTGCGCAACACCGGCTGACCGGCGCTCGGCGCCCCGTACGCGAAGAAGCCCCCGCCGGTCCGGCGGGGGCTTCTTCGCGTTGCGGGAACCGTCAGGAGTTGTAGGAGGACTGGGCGCGCTCCAGGCCCTCCGCGATCAGGCACTCCACGGCGTCGGCGGCGCGGTCCACGAACCAGTCCAGTTCCTTGCGCTCCGTGGACGAGAAGTCCTTCAGCACGAAGTCCGCGACCTGCATGCGGCCGGGCGGGCGGCCGATGCCGCACCGCACCCGGTGGTAGTCCGGGCCCATCGACTTCGTCATCGACTTCAGGCCGTTGTGCCCGTTGTCCCCGCCGCCCAGCTTCAGCCGCAGCGTCGGGTAGTCGATGTCGAGCTCGTCGTGGATCGCGACGATCCGCTCCAGCGGCACCTTGTAGAAGTCGCGCAGCGCCGTCACCGGCCCGCCCGACAGGTTCATGAACGACATGGGCTTGGCCAGCACCACCCGGCGGTTCGCCGGTCCCGGAGGACCCATCCGGCCCTCGACCACCTGCGCCCGTGCCTTGTGCGCCTTGAACTTCCCGCGCATCCGGTCCGCCAGCAGGTCCGCCACCATGAACCCGATGTTGTGGCGGTTGCCCGCGTACTCCGCGCCGGGATTGCCGAGGCCGACGATCAGCCAGGGCGCCGTGTCGTCCGACATCCGTGCTCCTTAACGAGGACGACCGCCGTCCCGCTCCAGTGGAGCCGGACGGCGGTCGGTCAGCAACTGCTGAGGGGGTGGAGGGGCGAGGCTCAGGCCTCGGTGCCCTCGGCGTCCTCGGCGGCCGGCTCCTCGGCCTGCGGGGCCACGACCTGGAGGACGGCGATGTCGCCGTCGACGGCCAGGGTGGTGCCCTTCGGGAGGACCAGGTCCGAGGCGTGGATGGTCGCGCCGGCCTCAAGGCCCGCGATGGAGACGGTGACCTCGGTCGGGATGTGCGTGGCCTCGGCCTCGACGGAGATGGTGTTCTGGAGGGTCTCCAGCATGTTGCCGCCGGCGGCCAGGTCGCCCTCGGTGACGATCGCGACGTCGACGGTGACCTTCTCGCCCTTCTTGACGATCAGGAAGTCGACGTGGGAGACGGAGCGCTTCAGCGGGTGCTTCTGCACGGCCTTCGGGATGACCAGCTCGGTGCCGGCGTCGCCGAGGTCCAGGGAGATCAGGACGTTCGGGGTGCGCAGCGCCAGCTGAAGGGCGTGGGCGTCGACGTTGACGTGCTTCGGGTCGGTGCCGTGGCCGTAGATGACGGCGGGGGTCAGGGCGTCGCGACGGGCCTGACGGGCGGAGCCCTTGCCGAAGGTGTCACGGATCTGGGCGGAAAGCTTGACCTCGGACATGCTCACTCCTCGTGGGGTGACGGAAATGGACGACAGTCACCCGGCCGGAACGGCCTGCTACGAAGAGCGCGTCGATAACGGAGCGTCCGTACCGGAAACAGGTACGGCCTCCCTCGCCGAGCAACTCGCAGAGTCTACCCGGCCGGGAGGCCGTACCTCAAAAGGATCTTCTGTGGTCCTTGTTACCCGTGCCCGCTGTTACTGCTGCTCTTCGAACAGGCTGGTGACCGAGCCGTCCTCGAAGACCTCGCGGACCGCGCGCGCCACCATCGGGGCGATCGACAGGACCGTGATCTTGTCGAGCTCCAGGTCCGACGGGTCCGGCAGGGTGTTCGTGAAGATGAACTCGCTGACCTTGGAGTTCTTCAGACGGTCGGCCGCCGGGCCGGACAGGATGCCGTGCGTGGCCGTCACGATGACGTCCTCGGCGCCGTGCGCGAACAGCGCGTCGGCCGCGGCGCAGATGGTGCCACCGGTGTCGATCATGTCGTCGACCAGGACGCAGACGCGGCCCTTGACCTCACCGACGACCTCGTGGACGGTCACCTGGTTGGCGACGTCCTTGTCGCGGCGCTTGTGCACGATGGCCAGCGGCGCGTCCAGACGGTCGCACCAGCGGTCGGCCACGCGCACGCGGCCGGCGTCCGGGGAGACGATCGTCAGCTTGGTGCGGTCCACCTTGGCGCCCACGTAGTCCGCGAGGACCGGCAGGGCCGAGAGGTGGTCGACCGGGCCGTCGAAGAAGCCCTGGATCTGGTCCGTGTGCAGGTCGACCGTCAGGATGCGGTCCGCGCCCGCGGTCTTCAGCAGGTCCGCCACCAGGCGGGCCGAGATCGGCTCGCGGCCCTTGTGCTTCTTGTCCTGACGGGCGTACCCGTAGGAGGGGATGATCACGGTGATGGAGCGTGCCGACGCGCGCTTCAGCGCGTCGATCATGATCAGCTGCTCCATGATCCACTTGTTGATCGGAGCCGTGTGGCTCTGGATCAGGAAGCAGTCCGCGCCGCGAGCCGACTCCTGGAAGCGGACGTAGATCTCACCGTTCGCGAAGTCGAAGGCCTTCGTCGGCACGAGGCCGACTCCCAGCTGGTGTGCGACCTCCTCGGCCAGCTCGGGGTGGGCGCGGCCGGAGAAGAGCATCAGCTTCTTCTCGCCGGTCGTCTTGATCCCGGTCACAGCACTGTCTCCTCAGACGTGTGGAAAGCTGCTCGCCCCCGTGTGCGTCCGTCCCGCACACGGTGAGCCAGCCGAATTGCGTTCAGCTATCACGGTACGCCGTCCCGGACGTACCTGTTTCCGGTCAGTTCACCTCGGCGGTGCCTCAGCGGGTGCCGGAGTCCTCCGGGGCCGCCGACTCGGCCGCCGTCGCCGCGGCGCTGCCCGGACGCTTGCGGGCCACCCAGCCCTCGATATTGCGCTGCTGGCCCCGTGCCACGGCCAGGGCGCCGGCCGGCACGTCCTTCGTGATCACGGATCCGGCGGCCGTGTAGGCGCCGTCCCCGATGGTGACGGGTGCCACAAACATGTTGTCCGAGCCCGTCTTGCAATGTGAGCCGATGGTGGTGTGGTGCTTGTGCTCGCCGTCGTAGTTCACGAACACGCTGGCGGCGCCGATGTTGCTGTACTCGCCGATCGTCGCGTCGCCCACGTACGACAGGTGCGGCACCTTGGTGCCCTCGCCGATCGTCGCGTTCTTCATCTCGACGTACGTGCCGGCCTTGGCCTTCAGGCCCAGGTTCGTGCCGGGGCGCAGGTAGGCGTACGGGCCGACGGTGGCGGACTCGCCGATGACGGCGGTGTCCGAGACCGTGTTGTCCACGCGCGCCCGCGGGCCCACCACGGTGTCCTTGAGCCGGGTGTTCGGGCCGACCTCGGCCCCCTCGGCGATGTGGGTGGCGCCCAGCAGCTGGGTGCCCGGGTGGACGATCGCGTCCTGCCCGAAGGTCACCGTCACGTCCACGAAGGTGCTGGCCGGGTCGACCACGGTGACGCCGGCGAGCATGGCCTGCTCCAGCAGGCGCGCGTTGAGCAGCGCGCGGGCCTCGGCGAGCTGGACGCGGTTGTTGATCCCGAGGATCTGGCGGTGGTCGGCGCCGACGGCCGCGCCGACGCGGTGGCCGGCCTCGCGCAGGATGCCGAGGACGTCCGTGAGGTACTCCTCGCCCTGGCTGTTGTCCGTACGGACCTTGCCGAGGGCGTCGGCGAGGAGGGCGCCGTCGAAGGCGAAGACGCCGGAGTTGATCTCGCGGATCGCGCGCTGGGCGTCGGTGGCGTCCTTGTGCTCGACGATGGCCGTGACGGCGCCGTCCTCGCCCCGGATGATCCGGCCGTAGCCGGTGGAGTCCGGGACCTCGGCGGTCAGCACGGTGACGGCGTTGCCGTCGGCCTCGTGCGTCGCCGTGAGCTGGGCCAGGGTGGCGCCGGTCAGCAGCGGGGTGTCGCCGCAGACGACGACCACGGTCCCGGCGATCGGGCCGCCGAGCTCTTCGAGGGCCATCCGGACGGCGTGGCCGGTGCCGTTCTGCTCGTACTGGACGGCGGTGCGGACGTCGGCGTCGACGGCGGAGAGGTGCGCGGTGACCTGCTCGCGGGCGTGGCCGACGACGACCACGAGGTGCGCGGGGTCGAGCTCGCGCGAGGCGGCCACGACGTGTCCGACGAGCGACCGCCCGCAGATCTCGTGCAGGACCTTGGGAGTGGCCGACTTCATGCGGGTGCCTTCACCCGCTGCGAGTACGACGACGGCTGCCGGGCGGTTGGCGCTCACGGGTGTGCCCTTCGGCTTTGGGTGGTGGACCCGTGAAGGATACCGGGGGGTCAGGGGGCGGAAATAAAGGCGGGTCCCGACCAGTGGTCAGGACCCGAAGGTGGTGGAGCTCCCCCGCCAGGACTCGAACCCGGACATAAGGCACCAAAAGCCTCAGTGCTGCCAATTACACCACAGGGGACTAAGTGCGACTTAACCGGACATTACTCCCTGTTGGTCGAGTCGACGGCACTACTATGCCGCACCGGGCGCCTTCCACGCGACGGTACAAAGGGGAGCCCTTCGGGACGTGTCCCGCCCCGGCTCCGCGCGAATCGCGTGGGTCCCCGCGCCGGGGCTCCTGCGTAGGCTGGACGGCATGACCTATACGGGGGACGAGCGGGGCGGGGCCGGGCGAGACGGGCCCTGGTGGTGGGAGCGGCGGCGGGAAGCCGTCCTGGACGTGGGACTCGGCGCGGTGTCCGCAGCCGAGTGCGCCCTGGAGGGCGTGCAGTTCGCCCGGGAGGCCGGGCTTCCGGGCGCCGTCGGAGTGCTGTTCGGGTTCGTGGTGGGGGCCACGCTCGTACTGCGGCGGCGCTGGCCGATCGCCGTGGTGCTCGTCGGGATCGCGGTGACACCGGCCGCCATGGGGTTCCTGCTGTCGGTGGTCGCGCTGTACACGCTGGCCTCCTCCGAGGTGCCCCGCCGGATCACCGCCACGCTCGCGTCGATGTCCATGTCCGCCACCTTCGTCGTGATGTACCTGCGGACCCGCGAGGGCGCCGCGGACGAGCCGACGCTCGTCATCTCGCTGTCCGTCTTCGTCGCGGTGGCCCTGACCGTGCCGCCCGTGCTGTTCGGGCTGTACATCGGAGCCCGGCGGCGGCTGATGGAGAGCCTGCAGGAACGGGCGGACTCGCTGGAGCGGGAGCTGTCGCTGCTGGCGGACCGGGCGGAGGAGCGGGCCGAGTGGGCGCGCACCGAGGAGCGCACGCGCATCGCGCGGGAGATGCACGACGTGGTGGCCCACCGGGTGTCGCTGATGGTGGTGCACGCGGCGGCGCTCCAGGCGGTGGCGGCCAAGGATCCGGTGAAGGCGGCGCGGAACGCGGCGCTGGTCGGGGACATGGGCCGGCAGGCGCTGACGGAGCTGCGGGAGATGCTCGGGGTGCTGCGGGCCGAGGCGCCGAAACCGGCGGCGGTCGCCGTCGCGGCGCCGGCGGGCGGTTTCGAGGACGGGCCCTCGCTGGCGGAGCTGGAAGCGCTGGTGGGGCAGTCCCGGGCGGCCGGGATGGTCGTGGAGCTGGACGTACGGGCCGCCGGCGCGGGGTCCGCGGACCCGGCGGGGGCCGGGGCCGGGGCCGGGTCCGGGTCCGGCTATCCGGCGGAGGTGGAGCAGACGGCGTACCGGGTGGTGCAGGAGGCGCTGACCAACTGCCACAAGCACGCCCCGGGCGCGCGGGTCGTCGTACGGCTGGCGCACCGCGACGGGGAGGTCGCGATGCAGGTGGAGAACGGGCCCTGTGACGGCAAGGCCGCCGAGCCCGGACTGCCGAGCGGCGGGAACGGGCTCGTCGGGATGCGGGAGCGGGTGCTCGGGCTCGGCGGCGTGTTCGTCTCCGGCCCCACCGACGACGGCGGGTTCAAGGTCTCGGCGGTCCTGCCCTGCGTGAGCCGGGCCTGAGCGTCGCCGGCGGGCCGTCCGCGCGGGCGGGGCGGCCGCTGTCGCCGCGCGCGGACGGCCCGCCCCGGGCGCGGGGGAGCCGGGCCGGGGGTCAGGCCGTGCTGAGGCGGGTGGGCTGGAGGCCGGTCAGGAGCAGGGTCAGGGCCTCGTCGAGGCCGCCGCCGAGGTACCAGTCGCCGGTGTGGTCGATGCCGTAGACGCGGCCCTCGCGGTCGATGGCCAGGTGGGAGCCGGCGTCGGCGTCGACACCGAGCGGGCACAGCTCGGTGGACAGGGCGCGGCCGAGGTCGGCGAAGGTACGGGCGAGGTGGAGGCCCGTGAGGGGGTCGACGCGCACCGGGACCGGCGCTATCTGGCGGCCCGGCCCGGGCGCGCTGATGCGCAGCCCGCCGAACTCGGCCCAGGCCTCCACGGCGGCGGGGAAGACGGTGTGCCGGTGCCCGGCGGGAGTGGTGTGGTCGCGCAGCGCGTCGGCCCAGTACTCGGCCTGCTTGATGTCCCAGCGGCCGGGTTCCCAGCCGGCGGTGCGCAGCGCGGAATCCACGGCGGCCGGGAAACGGGTGGCCGAGGAGCGGTCGTAGGACGCGGAGGAGGTGGCGCTCATATGGGTGCGGTCAGGCCTTCTGCGGGGCGGGCGTGAGGTCGATGGAGCGGACGCCGAAGTGGGAGAGCAGTGCGTCGCAGGAGCGGCAGGGAGGCGCGTAGCTGCCGTGCAGGGGGTCGCCGTCCTCGCGGATGCGACGGGCGGTGATCTTGGAGTTCTTGAGCGAGCGGCGCGCCTCGCTCGCGGTGAGGGGCTTGCGGGAGGCGCGCTTGCTGCGGGCCCCCTCGATCGCGGAGAGGTGGCGGGAGAGCAGTATCGCCTCGGGACAGCGGCCGGTGAAGCGTTCCCGCTGGCCGCTGGTGAGGGTGTCGAGGAAGTCCTGGACGAGCGGGTGCAGGGCGGGCGGCTGATCGCCCTTGCCGGCGGTGCTGGTGAGCGTCTCGCCGCGGACGGACAGCGCGGCGGCGACGGTGGGGAGGATGCCGTCGCGGCGGAAGCGGAGCACGGGGACGGCGGGGCCGTCGGTGCTGCTCCAGCGCAGCCGGGGATCACCGCCGGCGGCCGTGGCCGCGGCGTTCTGCCCGGTCTCCGCCGCGGCATTGCCGTCGTCGGCGGGTGTCGGGCCCGTACGTGACGCCGTGTTCTGCATGGTCGTGTTCCCTCCCGTGGCCGCGGTGGTGGCCGCTGTCGCGCACGCCCCCGTGCCGCGGGGACAGCCTGTCAAATGTCCTCTGCCGTGTGGAAGCGGGGTCGAATATTCGTATCAATTCGGATGTTCCTGGCCCCGCCGCGCGCGGGCGGGTCGCGGGCGGGTGAGCCTCTTGCCGGACCACATAGGCTGTGGTGAACCAGCCAGATCCAGCAGGGGGCTACCGCCATGACGACAGGTCGGCTCGGGCAGCATGCCGCGCCACCCAACGCCGCTTATTCGGGGCAGGTCGTGCATTTCCCGGACCCGGTCCGGGCCGCTCGGCATCCCCACGGCGTACGGATGGACGGCGAGGGACATCCTGATCTCGCGCCGTACGCGCGCGCCGCGGTGGAGATCGCCGAGCCGCCGGAGGGTTTCGGCGTGGACGAGCTGCGGCTGACGGACTACGTCTCCGCGAACGCGGCGATGCGGGCGTCCGGGCACGCGCTGTGGGACACCGTCGGTCCGGTGGCGACCCCGCACGGCTGGACGTGGCACCACGTGGCGGGTTCCCGCCGCATGGAACTCGTGCCCGTCGAGGTGAAGGCACTGCTCCGCCATCACGCGGGGCTGGTGACGGCGCCGGTGGACCACGAGAAGCGCGGCACGCGACCGCTGCAGGAGCTGCGCCCGGTGCACATGGGGCTGCCGAAGTCGGTGGTGTCGGTCTCCGAGCAGCAGGTGCAGGGCGTCGAGGAGGACCTCGGGTACCGGTTGCCTGAGGCGTACCGGGCGTTCCTGAAGGCCGCGGGAGGCTGCGCGCCGATGGGCGCCGGGCTGGACGTGGAGCTGGGCGTGCTGGTGGACCAGCCGTTCTTCACGGTGCGCGAGGAGGCGGCGGTCAACGACCTCGTCTACGTCAACAAGTGCCTGCGGGACCACCTGACGAAGGACTACCTGTGCGTGGCCTTCGTACAGGGCGGGCTGCTCGCGGTGAAGGTGAAGGGCGAGGGCCTCGGCTCGGTGTGGTTCTCCCCGTACGACGACGCGCGCGACCGGGACGGCTGGTCGGTGCAGGAGCGCGTGGAGCGGCTGTTGCTGCCGTGCGGCGTTGATTTCGACGCCTTTCTTGAGCGGCTGGCGGGGAACCCGCCGGAGCTGGAGACGGTGGCCGGTCTGATGGTGGACGGCGGATTCGCGCGCTCGGTTCCCGTGTCGCGTTCCGCCGCGGATGAGGGGTGACGGCGCGGTGGTGACCTTCGCGCAGGCGCAGGAGCGCGCCGAGGAATGGATCAACGCGGACGTGCCCGCGTACCAGCACCGTGAGGTGCGGGTACGGGAGTTCGGGCTCGGCTTCGTGCTGTGGGCCGAGGACCGCGCCGCCGGTCCGGTGTCCGGTGGTGGGCGGCAGAGGCTGGTCATCGCGCGGGACAGCGGGGAGGTGACGCTGTGGCCGGGGCTGCCGGTGGGTGAGGTGATCCGTCGGTACGAGGAGGAGTACGGGGTCGCGGCCGCGCCGGCGGCGGAGGCCTCGGTGCCGACGCCGCGGATCGACGCGGAGCAGACCTCGTTCATGCTGAGCCCGCCGGAGTGGTTGCAGGAGGCGGCGGACCGGGCGGGGATTCCGCGGGCGGTGCCGTCTTCTTCTTCGGGTGGGGCTTCTTCGGGCGGGGATTCGGCTGCGGCGCCGGCCGCCGCGGAGGCCGCTCCGGCTTCGGAGGCGCCGGCACCGGTGGCTCCGGCCGAGCCCGTGCCGCTGCGGCGCGGCGGCGAGGTGCCGTACGAGCCCACCGCCAACGACGGGGTGCCGGCCGGTGCCACGCCGTGGGCCGGGACCGATGTGAACTCCGGTGGGGACGACGCGTCCGTGCCGCTGCCCGCGACCGTGTTCGCGCCGCCGCTGTCCGGGTCGGACCTGGAGGACGCGCCGTCCTCCGGGGTCGCCGCGGAGGCGAAGACCACCCTGATGGCGGGTGGCAGCCGGCTGCCGGAGACCGCGATCGCGCCCGCCGTGGCGGTGGGCTCGGCGGACATCGCCGACGCGCCGACGGGCAAGGCCACCGTGAACCGGCCGGGTGCGCCGGCCGTTCCGCCGACGCCTCCCGGTCCGCCGACGCCGCCGCCCGGTCCTGCCGGGTCGCCGGGTGGCGGGCTCGACCACGCCGCGACGATGCTCGCGGGTCCGGGTGTGGTGCCGCAGCCGCCGGGGCCGCCCGGTGCGCCTGCGCCGCCGGGGCCTCCCGGGGCTCCCGGGTCGCTGGGGCGTGGGCTCGATCATGCCGCGACGATGCTCGCCGGTCCGGCCGTTGTGCAGCCGCCGGGGGCGCCGGGGGCGCCTACGCCGCCCGGGCCTCCCGGTGCGCCTGGTGCGCCTGGTGGGGCGCATCATGCCGCGACCATGCTGGCCGGTCCGGGTGTCGTGCCGCAGCCGCCGGGGCCGCCCGGTGCGCCTGCGCCGCCGGGGCCTCCTGGGGCTCCCGGGTCGCTGGGGCGTGGGCTCGATCATGCCGCGACGATGCTCGCCGGTCCGGCCGTTGTGCAGCCGCCCGGGCCGCCGGGGGCGCCTACGCCGCCCGGGCCTCCCGGTGCGCCCGGTGCGCCCGGTGCGCCTGGGGTGCCCGGTGGGGCGCATCATGCCGCCACGATGCTGGCCGGTCCGGGTGTCGTGCCGCAGCCGCCGGGGCCTCCCGGTGCGCCGCAGCCGCCGCAGCCGCCCGGTCCCGCCGCGCCGTCCGGGGTGCCCACCGTGGGTCCCGGGTACCAGGCCGTGCTGCGCTACCGCGCGCCCGACGGCTCCGAGCAGCAGCTCATCCGCCGCTCGGCGCCCGGCACTCCGCACCCGGAGTGGCAGATCCTGTACGAGCTGCGCGCCATGAACGTGCCGCCGCAGCAGGTGCTGGAGCTGCACACCGAGCTGGCCTCGTGCGAGCTGCCCGGCGGTTACTGCGCCCGGATGATCCGGGAGACCTGGCCGCAAGTGCGGATCACCAGCGTGGCCCCGTACGGGACCGACCACGCGGGCCGTCAGCAGGGCATGCGGCACCTGCTCACGCACCAGGGCGAGCTGCACCAGGTGGCGGACGGTCCGGCGCGCCCCGCGCCGGTACGGGCGCCGCTGCCGCAGGTGCCGCTCCAGCCGGCGATTCCGCTGGAGGCCATCGGCCAGGAACTGGCGGCGGCGTTCGGTCCGCAGGGCGTGTTCCGGTTCGAGCAGCGGGCGGTGTCCCGCCAGGGCGTGCCGGACATCGTCGCGCAGACGCTGGTGTGGGCGGGTCTGCCGGTGGACTTCGGCCCGTTCTTCTGGGCGCAGGCGGTACCGGGCGCGCCGGTGCCGACGCTGGCCGAGCTGGCCGCGCAGCGGCAGGTGCAGGCCGCGTCGGACGCGGGTTCGTACCTGGTCGTCGGCAGCGACTTCGGCAAGGCGCTGTGCGTGCAGTACGGGACGGCGCACATAGTGGCGGTCCCGGTGGAGGCCGGTCCGGGTGGTGCTCCGGTGCCGCCGCAGTTCGTGAATTCGAGCCTGCCGCAGTTCGCGCGTTCGCTGGCGATGCTGGGTCACATGTGGCGGCTGCGGCAGCATCTGACGCCGGAGCAGGCGGGCCGCTGGACCGTCGATTTCCAGGCGAATCTGGCGGGCCTGGACAGCGCGGCGCTGGCTTCGCCGGAGAACTGGTGGTCGGTGTTGCTGGAGCAGATGTGGGACGGGCTGCTCTGAGCGCCTGTTGACCGCGTGATCGGTCTGGTGGCCGGGCCGGGACCCCTTGACGGGGGTCTCGGCCCGGCCATTCCGGCTTCTGGGAGCAAATGACGCATCCTTGACAGGAATCCCCGCGAGAGAGGCGCTTCCAGGATGAGTGCACCCATGTCACCTCACGGCCAGGGCCTCGGGACCGTGCGCGGTCGCGGCTACCGGATGGAGCAGGTCGACCGGTATCTCGCGCGGCTGTCGGACAGCCGGGACGAGGCCTGGGAACGGGTGGCACGGCTGACGGTCCTGGCGAAGCGGATGGAGGCGGAGGCGGGGCGGCTGCGCGAGGCGGTGGCCGAGCTGGCCCCGCAGCGGTACGACGACCTGAGCGAGCGCGCCCGTCGGATCCTGCTGCTGGCGGAGGAGGAGGCCGAGGCGGTACGGGACGAGGCCGGGGCGGACGCCTTGGCCATCCAGGGCGCGGCCGAGGCGCATGCCGACCGGGTGACGGAGCTGGCGGGGCACGACGCGGAGGCGGTGCGGGAGCAGACCGAGGTCCGGGCGCGGCAGTTGCTGCTGCGGGCGCAGCGGGAGGCGGACGAGGAGCGGGGCGGGGCGAGGGACGAGGCGGCGGCGTGGCGGGCGGAGGCCTCGGCGGCGCTGGCGGAGATGGAGCGGCGGTCGCAGGCGTTGCTCGCGGAGCGGGAGCAGGAGCGGGCGGAGCGGCGGGACGCGGCGGAGCGGGAGCTGGCGGCGCGGGAGGGGGAGCTGGAGGCGCGGCTCCTGGAGCTGGACCGGCGCGCGGAGGCCGGTCTCGCGGAGGCGCGGCGGGCGTTGGCGGAGGCGGAGGAGGCGGCGCGGCACGGGCAGGAGGACGCGGAGGCGCGGGGCGCGGAGCTGGTGGCGGCGGCGCGGGTGCGGGAGGAGCGGGTGGGGCGGGAGACGGAGCGGATCCTGCGGGAGCACGAGGAGTCGCAGGAGGAGATGCGGGCGCACATGAACCACGTCCGCTCCAGCCTGGCGGCTCTTACGGGGCGGGCTCCTGCGGAGGGCTGAGGCGGGTGCCCGGGGGTGGGGTGGGGTGGGTGGGGTGGGGCGGGGCCGGTGGCGGGGGTGGGGTGGGGTGCTGTCCGGGACTGCATGATTTATGGCGGCCGGTCGGGCGCTGTCGTCTTGCGGCTCCCTGCGCGCCACAAATCACGTTTTACGTCCCGGACAGCACCCCACCCCACCCCCGCCACCGGCCCCTCCTGTGCGTCCGGCCCCGCCTCATTTCAGCCTCGCCGATGTACTTCAGCCTCGGCGGTGGAGGCGTTGGTGAGGTGGGGGAGGGCGTTTGCGATCAGGGGGGTGATGCGGTCCAGGTGGGTTTCCAGGGCGAAGTGGCCCGCGCCTTCGAAGAGGTGCAGCTCCGCGTCCGGCACGTCGCGGAGGTACGCCTTCGCGCCCGCCGTCGTGAAGAAGGGGTCGCCCGCGCCCCACAGCACCAGTACCGGGATCCCCGCCGAGCGGAGCCACGCCTGCCAGGCGGGGTAGTGCGTGAAGTTCGAGGCGTAGTCGAAGGTCAGGTCGGCCTGTGCCTCGGCGCGCCCCGGCAGGCCGAGGTAGTGGAGGTCCAGCGCCCGGCCGTCCGGTGAGACCAGGGTCTGGTCGGCGACGCCCGTCTCGTACTGGAAGCGGACGCCCTCCGCGCTGAAGAGGTCGCGCACCTTCTCCTCGTCGCCCGGCACCTCCCGCCGCAGTGCGGCGAAGGCCCGGGCCGCGTCCGAGAGGCCCTCCTCGTAGGCGTTGCCGTTCTGCACGATCAGGCCCGTCACCCGCTCCGGCCGCCGCGTGGCGACCCGCAGGCCGACCGGGGCGCCGTAGTCGAAGACGTACAGCGCGAAGCGGTCCAGGCCGAGCGCGTCGGTGAAGCCCTCCACGACGTCCGCGAGCCGGTCGAAGGTGTACGTGAACGCCGGCGGGGCCTCGGTGCGGCCGAAGCCGGGGTAGTCCGGGGCGATCAGGCGGTACGGGGTGTCGCCGAGCGCGTCCATCAGGCGGGCGAACTGGTGGGAGGAGGTCGGGAAGCCGTGCAGGAGCAGCAGTACCGGTGCGTCGGCGGGGCCGCTCTCGCGGTAGGCGACGCGTACGCCGGCGACCTCGATGGTCTGGTGCCGGACGGTCCGAGTGGTCATCACATGCCTCCAGTGGTGTTTGTGGCATTAGTTTGACCGGAGTTGGCTAATGGGTCAAGTGGGTGAGGTAGCGTTAGGAGGGTGACAGTGAACTTTCCGCTCATCGGTGAACCCCTGGCTCTGGACCTGCTCAACACCCGGCCCGCCGGCGCCGGGGACCTCATCGCCGGCCCGGTGGGGCTCGGGGAGTGGCTGGCCGCGCAGGCGGGCCGGGTGGCGCCGCTCGACGGGGTCGGCGCGGCCGAGGTGGCGGCCGTGCACGCCGTACGGGAGGCCGCCGGCCCCGCGCTCGCGGCGGTCCGGCGCGGGGAGCGGCCCCCGGCCGGGGCGCTGCGCGCGCTGAACGCGGCGATGGCCGCCGCGCCCGCGCACCGGGAGCTGGTGTGGGGCGAGGGGCTGGCCGCGCCGGAGCGCCGGGCGGCCGCCCCGGCCCTGCGGCTCGCGGCGGAGCTGGCCGAGGCGGTGGCGGAGCTGCTGACCGACCCCCGGGTGGGCGAGGTCCGGGAGTGCGAGGGGGCGGACTGCGTCCTGCTGTTCCTCCCGGCGAATCCCCGCCGCCGCTGGTGCGTGGCCTCGGCCTGCGGCAATCGCGCCCGGGTGGCCCGGTACTACGCCCGCCACGGGAAGCCCGGTCAAGCCGACGCGGGCACCGGGGCCGGGGTGTAGGTGTACGGGTCGCTGCGCAGCCCTCGGGCGGTGACCACCACCGTGAAGGCGGGGCCGGCGCCCGTGGGGAGGGGGCCCGTGAGGGCGCCCGTCAGGGGGTCGGGGGCGGTCGGTACGACCGTGTCGTCCACCGTGACCCGCGCCGGGGTGCCCGCCGGGTCCGGGGCGAAGCCGCCGCCTTCGACCGTGAGGATCCCGTCCGCCACGGTGACGTGGGTGATCACCGGGTTGGGGCGGACGGCCATCTTGTTCACCAGGTACGCGCCCGCCGGAGCCCCCGTCAGGGCCCATATCTCCCCGGGCAGGTCCGGCAGGCCCGCGCCGACGTCGGAGAGGAAGAACAGCACGACGTAGAGCATGGTGACGGCGCTGAGCGCGACGTACTGGAGGTCGACGAGGTCGGTCCGGCCGCTGTCGTTCGCGATCAGCTCCCGCAGCGGGCGCCGCCCGGTCGTGCTGGGCTTCGGCGCGGGCTTGGCCATCGTGCCGCTCTCGACGCGCATCCCGACGACCGCCTTGGCCGCGATCAGCGCCACGTACGGGCCGCCGAGCAGCGGCAGGTACACGGTGGTGAGCGAGGAGAGCGGGCCGTGCTCCCCCTGGAACCAGCCGGCGCCGCCGCCCGCCGTGAGCCCGTAGCCGAGGATCGTGAGCAGCAGCCAGAGCAGGATCACCGTCCAGGCCAGGGCCAGGGTGGTGGAGGTGGACAGCCGGCCGTCGCGGCCGGTGACGAAGCCCGGGGCGCGGCGCAGGCGCAGGGCGGTCGGTACGGCCAGGGCGGCCAGTAAAGCGAGTGCGAAGAGCGCGGACGTCATGTGGTTCCCCCGGATCGGTTGCCTGGGTCGGGTCTCCGGCAAGGAGACAATCTTCGCCCCGGCCATGACAACCCGGCTATTCCTCGCGCTGCTCCGGCAGGACGGGGAACCGCCGGGGCGCCAACAGCAGCAGCGCCAGTACGGCCAGTACGGCGGCTGCCGTCGCGCCCAGGAAGACGTGGTCCACGGCGGCGGTGATGGCGCCCCGCAGGTAGTCGGCGGCGGCCGCCGGGAGCTGCGCCGGCGCGTCCAGGGCCTTGGAGACGTCGTCCAGGTTGTCCGGGAGCCCGGGCATCGGGGCGTCCACCAGCCGGGCGGCGATGGTCGCGTTGGCGACGGCGCCCAGCAGGGCCGCCCCGACGCTCTGGCCGACCTGGCGGGAGAACAGGATGGAGGCCGTCGCGGTGCCGCGCTCCGCCCAGCCCACGGTTGACTGGACCCCGATGATCAGCGGCAGCTGGCACAGCCCCAGCGCCCCGCCCAGCAGCAGCATGATCAGCGCGGGCAGCCAGGGTTCGGCGTCCGCCGGCAGCAGGGTGAAGGAGAACAGGATCACGGCGGCGAGGGAGCTGCCCACCACGGCGGTGTTGCGGAAGCCGATGCGCCGGTAGACGTGCTGGCTCAGGGCGGCGGAGATGGGCCAGCTCAGGGTCATGGTGGACATGACGAACCCGGCGCCGGTCGGGCCGAGGCCGAGCACGGACTGGGCGTACGTCGGGACGAACAGCATCGGGGCCACCATCAGCAGCCCGAGCGCCCCCAGGGCCAGGTTGACGGCGGCGATGGTCCGCCTGCGCCACACCCAGCCGGGCAGGATCGGCTCCTCGGCCCGGCGCTCCACCCAGAACACCACGCCGCCCAGCACCGCGCTCGTGCCCAGCAGTCCCAGCGAGGGCGCGGACAGCCAGGGCCAGGCGACCCCGCCCTGCACCAGCGCGAACAGCAGCAGGCCGCCGCAGGCGAAGATGCCGAGGGCGCCGGCCCAGTCGATGCGGCCCCGGCGCGCGACGGACCGTACGGGCTCGACCAGGTGGCGGGCGATCATCCACAGGGCCATCCCGGCCAGCGGGATGTTCAGCAGGAAGATCCAGCGCCAGTTCGCGTAGGAGGCGAGCAGCCCGCCGATCCCGGGGCCCGCGACGGCGGCGCAGGCCCAGACGGCGGACATCCGGGCCTGGATCCTGGGCCGTTCCGCCAGCGGGTACAGATCGGCGGCCAGGGTCTGGACGGTGCCCTGGAGGGCGCCGCCGCCCAGCCCCTGGACGATCCGGAAGGCGATGAGGGCGGCCATGTTCCAGGCGGACGCGCACAGCAGCGAGCCGACGAGGAACAGGGCGATGCCGAAGAGGAGCACGGGCTTGCGGCCGAAGGTGTCGGACAGCTTCCCGTAGACGGGCAGCGTGACGGTGACGGCGAGCAGATAGCCGGAGAAGAGCCAGGAGAAGACGGAGAAACCGCCGAGGTCGCCGACGATCTGGGGCACGGCGGTGGACACGATGCTGGTGTCGAGGGCGACCAGGGCCATGCCGAGCATCAGCGACACGACCACGGGGGTGGGGGGCCGGCCGGGGGGCGCGCCGTCGGAGGTCTTGCCGGCGGCCGAAACCGCCGTCCCCGGTATGTGGTCGGCGCTCTCCTCTGTCCCCACCCGAAAGTCCTTTCAGCGTGCACGTATGTGGCGGGGAACACCCTCTCACCCCGGGAGGGCGGACGGTATCCCTTACACCGGATCCCCCAAAGGGCGGAGACCCCCTAGGGGTTGCTCCTCACTGAGGCCCAGAGAGCGTTCGTCCCGGCGGAGGAGGAAGAACGCCACTTCGCGTCTTTAACTGATTCACATGGGGCGGATAGCCCTGGGGTGGGGTTAACCCCCGGACGGATACGGACACGGGCACCAGCGCGCCCGCTCCCCGCCGGGCAGCAGACTGCATCCGCACCGGCGAAACACGCACATCAACGAGGGGAAGCACCGTGACAACGGCTATGACCGAAACCAGGCACGGGGGTACTGGAGGGCATGCAGCCGTCGCGGCCCGGGCGCGGAAGGTCGTCAAGGCCTACGGCTCCGGCGAGACGCGGGTCGTCGCCCTCGACGACGTGGACGTGGACATCCGCCGCGGCCAGTTCACCGCCATCATGGGCCCCTCGGGCTCCGGCAAGTCCACGCTGATGCACTGCCTCGCCGGTCTGGACACCGTCACCAGCGGCCAGATCCACCTGGACGACACCGAGATCACCGGGCTGAAGGACAAGAAGCTCACCCAGCTGCGGCGCGACCGGATCGGCTTCATCTTCCAGGCGTTCAACCTGCTGCCGACGCTGAACGCCCTGGAGAACATCACGCTCCCCATGGACATAGCGGGCCGCAAGCCCGACGCGGAGTGGCTGAACCGGGTCGTCGAGACGGTGGGCCTCGCGGGCCGCCTGAAGCACCGCCCGACCGAGCTCTCCGGCGGCCAGCAGCAGCGCGTGGCGGTCGCCCGCGCCCTCGCCGCCCGCCCGCAGATCATCTTCGGCGACGAGCCGACCGGAAACCTGGACTCCCGGGCCGGCGCCGAGGTCCTCGGCTTCCTGCGCCGCTCGGTGGACGAGCTCGGCCAGACCATCGTCATGGTCACGCACGACCCGGTGGCCGCCTCGTACGCGGACCGCGTCATCTTCCTGGCCGACGGCCGGATCGTGGACGAGATCTTCGCGCCCTCCGCGGAGCAAGTCCTCGACCGCATGAAGGACTTCGACGCGCGCGGACGGACCTCATGAGCAACACCGTCCTCAAGACCTCGCGGCGCAACTTCATCGCGCACAAGGGGCGCATGGCGCTCTCCGCCGTCGCCGTCATGCTCTCCGTCGCCTTCGTCTGCGGCACCCTGGTGTTCACCGACACCATGAACACCACCTTCGACAAGCTGTTCGCGGTCACCGGCTCCAACGTCACGGTCAGCCCCAAGGCGGCCGAGGGCGGCGAGGAGATCTCGGCCACCGGCAAGCCCGACTCGCTGCCCGCCTCGGCGGTCGAGCAGGTCAGGAAGGCGAACGGGGTCAAGTCCGCCGAGGGCGGCGTCGTCTCGATGGCCGTCACGGTCGTCAACTCCAAGAACGAGAACATGGGCTCGACCACCGGCGCCCCGACCATCGCGGGCAACTGGAGCGACAACGAGCTCAAGTCCATGAAGATCACCTCGGGTCAGGCCCCGCGCGGCCCCACCGAGGTCATGATCGACGCCGACACCGCGAAGAAGCACCACCTGAAGCTGGGCGACGAGCTGCGCACCATCGCCGTCACCGGCGACCTGCGCGCCAAGATCTCCGGCATCGCCTCCTTCACCGTGACCAACCCGGGCGCGGCGGTCGTCTACTTCGACACCGCCACCGCGCAGCGCGGTCTGCTCGGTTCCACGGACGCCTTCACGCACGTCAACGTGGTCGCCAAGGAGGGGGTGAGCGACGAGCAGCTGAAGCGGGACGTCGCCGCCGCCGTCGGCGCGGACACGTACAAGCTCCAGACCGCCAAGGAAGCCGCGGACTCCAACCGCAAGGACGTCGGCTCCTTCCTCGACATCATGAAGTACGTGATGCTCGGCTTCGCGGGCATCGCCTTCCTCGTCGGCATCTTCCTGATCTTCAACACGTTCTCGATGCTGGTCGCCCAGCGCACCCGCGAGATCGGCCTGATGCGCGCCATCGGCGCCGACAGCGGCCAGATCCTCAAGTCGGTGGTCTTCGAGGCCTTCCTGCTCGGTGTCGTCGGCTCGCTGCTGGGCGTCGGCGCGGGCGTGGGCCTGGCCGTCGGCCTGATGAAGATCATGGGCCAGCTGGGCATGCACCTGTCCACCGATGACCTGACCGTCGCCTGGACCACACCGGCCCTCGGCATCTTCCTCGGCGTCGTCGTCACCATCGTCTCCGCCTTCGTCCCGGCCCGCCGGGCCGGCAAGGTCTCCCCGATGGCGGCCCTGCGCGAGTCGGGCACCCCCGGCGACAAGAAGGCCGGCCGGATCCGCGCCGCCCTGGGCCTGGTCCTCACCGGGATCGGCGGAGCCGCCCTGTTCCTCTCGGCGTCGGCCGATGAGGCCGTACCCGGGTCGATGTGGCTGGGCATGGGCGTGGTCCTCACCCTCATCGGCTTCATCATCATCGGCCCGCTGCTCGCCGGCGTCGTCGTACGGGCCCTGTCCGGCGCGGTGCTGCGGCCCTTCGGGTCCGTCGGCCGGCTCGCCGAGCGCAACGCGCTGCGCAACCCGCGCCGTACCGGTGCCACCGCCGCCGCGCTGATGATCGGCCTGGCGCTGGTCGCCTGCCTGTCCGTGGTCGGCTCGTCCATGGTGGCCTCCGCCACCGAGGAGCTCGACAAGACGGTGGGCGCGGACTACATCGTCCAGTCCGAGACCGGGCAGCCGGTCGTGCCGCAGGCCGAGGAGGCGCTGCGCGCCGCCAAGGGCCTGGACCACGTCACCCCGTACCGGCAGGTGCCGGCCACGGTCACCGGCCCCGACGGGAGCTCCGAGAAGAGCGACCTGGCCGTCACCGAACCGACGTACGCCCAGGACCTGCGGCGCAAGATGGTCACCGGGGAGCAGGCGGCGGCGTTCGGCGAGGGCGCGCTCTCCGTCGGCTCGATCTACGCGGACAAGCACCACGTCAAGGTCGGCGACGAGCTGAAGGTCGCCTTCACCGGCGGCCGGACCGCCACGCTGAAGGTCGCCGCGATCACCCTCGACGAGGGCAACATCGACAGGGGATCGATCTACGTCAGCACCGCGACGGCCGCGAAGTTCCTGGCGGCCGACAAGATGCCCCGGCCGGTCATGCTGCTGGCCTCGGCGAAGGACGGGCAGTCCGACGCGGCCGCGTACACCGCGGTCAAGAAGGCGCTGGCCGACTACCCGCAGTACCAGGTGCGCAACCAGGCCGACTACAAGCAGGCCCTCAAGGACCAGGTCGGCTCCCTGCTGAACATGGTCTACGGACTGCTCGCCCTCGCGATCATCGTGGCGGTGCTGGGCGTGGTGAACACCCTGGCCCTCTCGGTGGTCGAGCGGACCCGTGAGATCGGCCTGATGCGCGCCATCGGCCTCTCCCGCCGCCAGCTGCGCCGCATGATCCGCCTGGAATCGGTGGTCATCGCCCTCTTCGGCGCCCTGCTGGGCCTCGGGCTGGGCATGGGCTGGGGCGTGACCGCGCAGAAGCTGCTGGAACTCCAGAACCTGAACGTCCTGGAGATCCCGTGGTCCACCATCATCGGGGTGTTCATCGGCTCGGCCTTCGTGGGCCTGTTCGCCGCCCTGGTCCCGGCCTTCCGGGCGGGCCGCATGAACGTCCTGAACGCGATCGCCAGCGAGTAGCTCCGCTGGTCGTACGGGGGAACGCCGGCCCCGGTCCGCCCACCCGGGCGGCCCGGGGCCGGCGGCGTTTCAGACGGCCAGCACGGGCACGTCGTAGAGCGGGATGAACTTGTCCCGCGTGACGAGGGTGAGCCCCTCGGTCTGTGCCTGCGCGACCAGCATCCGGTCGAACGGATCCCTGTGGTGCGGGGGCAGCTGCCCGGCCCTGACCCCGTGTTCCGAGACGATCGGCAGCGCCTGGAACTGCGTGTCCCGGGCGCGCACGGCCAGGTCCTCAGGGCTGTGGAGCTTCCCCGTCGCCTGCTTGACGGAGATCTCCCAGGGGGTGACGGCGCTCATGTAGACGCGCCGCTCGGTCGCCAGGAGGTCGCGAGCCAATTCGGGCAGGTCGCCGCTCAGCCACCACAGGACGACGTGCGTGTCGAGCAGAAGGCTCACGCGTCCGCTCCGAACGCCTCGGCGAAGCCGTCGGGGAGCTCGTCGAAGTCGTCCGAGATCTCGATCTGGCCCTTCAGCGCGCCGTAATCGGTGCGCTGGATCTTTCCGGCCAGCGGGATCACCTTGGCGACCGGTTCGCCGGATTTGCTGATGATCACCTCTTCGCCGGTGGCGACCAGTTCCAGGATCTTGGAGAACTGGGTCTTCGCCTCGTGCACGTTGTACTGCCGGGCTGCTTCCATCGCGGCCTCTCAGAGACGCAAGGGTGGACTAAGTGCTGGACTTAGTGTAGAGCCGGTCGGGGGGCCGGGGCCAGCTCCGTCACTCCTGCGGGGGACCGCAATCCCCCGCGCGAGTGACGGACCGGCGTCGTAGGGTGGGAACCCCCGGCCCGTGCGACGTGTCGGGCCCTTCGCGTTGCACCTTCACCGGACGGAAGCCTCCTTCATGAGCCTGCACGGACTGCTCGACGCCGTCACCCGGGACCCCGCCCTCGCCGAGGCGGTCACCGCGGCCGGGGACGGCAACCGGATGCACGTGGACCTCGTCGGCCCGCCCGCCGCGCGGCCCTTCGCGATCGCCGCGCTGGCCCGCCGCACCGAGCGGACCGTGCTCGCCGTGACCGCCACCGGGCGCGAGGCCGAGGACCTGGCCGCCGCGCTGCGGTCCCTGCTGCCGCCGGACGAGGTGGCGGAGTACCCGTCCTGGGAGACGCTGCCGCACGAGCGGCTCTCGCCGCGCAGCGACACCGTGGGCCGGCGGATCGCCGTCCTGCGCCGGCTCGCGCACCCCAGCAAGGACGACCCCGCCGCCGGGCCCGTCTCCGTCGTCGTCGCGCCGATCCGCTCCGTTCTCCAGCCGCAGGTCAAGGGGCTGGGGGACCTCGTACCGGTGAGCCTGCGCCAGGGCGAGAGCGCCGACCTCGGCGAGGTGACGCAGGCGCTGGCGGCGGCCGCGTACGCCCGCGTCGAGCTCGTCGAGAAGCGCGGCGAGTTCGCCGTGCGCGGCGGCATCCTCGACGTGTTCCCGCCCACCGAGGAGCACCCGCTGCGCGTGGAGTTCTGGGGCGACGACGTCGAGGAGATCCGCTACTTCAAGGTCGCCGACCAGCGGTCCCTGGAGGTCGCCGAGCACGGGCTGTGGGCCCCGCCCTGCCGCGAGCTGCTGCTGACCGACGAGGTGCGCGAGCGGGCCGCGGCCCTGGCCGTCGAGCATCCCGAGCTCGGCGAACTGCTGAACAAGATCGCCGAGGGGATCGCCGTCGAGGGCATGGAGTCCCTCGCCCCCGTCCTCGTCGACGACATGGAACTGCTGATCGACGTCCTGCCCGCCGGGGCCATGGCCGTGGTCTGCGACCCCGAGCGGGTCCGGACCCGGGCCGCCGACCTGGTGGCGACCTCGCAGGAGTTCCTGATGGCCTCCTGGGCGGCCACCGCGGGCGGCGGCGACGCCCCCATCGACGTCGGCGCGGCCTCCCTGCGCGGGATCGCGGACGTCCGCGACCACGCCCGCGAGCTCGGCATGATGTGGTGGTCGGTGTCCCCCTTCGCCGCCGACGACACCGACCTGAGCACCGACACCCTCAAGCTCGGCATGCACGCCCCCGAGGCCTACCGCGGCGACACCGCCCGCGCGCTCGCCGACACCAAGGGCTGGATCGCCGACGGCTGGCACACCGTCTACCTCACCGAGGGCCACGGCCCGGCCGCCCGCACCGTCGAGGTGCTCGGCGGGGAGGGCATCGCGGCCCGCCTGGAGGCGGACCTGCGGACCCTGGAGCCCTCCCTCGTCCACGTGGCGTGCGGCTCCCTCGACAACGGGTTCGTCGACCCGGCGCTGAAGCTGGCCGTCCTCACCGAGACCGACCTGACCGGCCAGCGCACCGCCAGCAAGGACCTGGGCCGGATGCCGACCCGGCGCCGCAAGGCCATCGACCCCCTCACTCTGGAGGTCGGCGACTACATCGTCCACGAGCAGCACGGCGTCGGCCGCTACATCGAGATGGTGCAGCGCACCGTCCAGGGCGCCACCCGCGAGTACCTCCTCGTCGAGTACGCCCCCGCCAAGCGCGGCCAGCCCGGCGACCGCCTCTACATCCCCACCGACCAGCTGGAGCAGGTCACCAAGTACGTCGGCGGCGAGGCCCCGACCCTGCACCGGCTCGGCGGCGCCGACTGGACCAAGACCAAGGCGCGCGCGAAGAAGGCGGTCAAGGAGATCGCCGCCGACCTCATCAAGCTCTACAGCGCCCGCATGGCCGCCCCCGGCCACACCTTCGGCCCCGACACCCCCTGGCAGCGCGAACTGGAGGACGCCTTCCCGTACGCGGAGACGCCCGACCAGCTCACCACCATCGCCGAGGTCAAGGAGGACATGGAGAAGTCCGTCCCCATGGACCGCCTGATCTGCGGCGACGTCGGCTACGGCAAGACCGAGATCGCCGTGCGGGCGGCCTTCAAGGCGGTCCAGGACGGCAAGCAGGTCGCCGTCCTCGTCCCCACCACCCTGCTGGTGCAACAGCACTTCGGCACCTTCTCCGAGCGCTACAGCCAGTTCCCCGTCAAGGTGAAGGCGCTGTCCCGCTTCCAGAGCGACACCGAGTCCAAGGCCACCCTGGAGGGCCTGAAGGAGGGCTCGGTCGACATCGTCATCGGTACGCACCGGCTGTTCTCGCAGGAGACCAGGTTCAAGGACCTGGGCCTGGTCATCGTCGACGAGGAGCAGCGCTTCGGCGTCGAGCACAAGGAGCAGCTGAAGAAGCTCCGCGCCAACGTCGACGTACTGACCATGTCCGCGACCCCGATCCCGCGCACCCTGGAGATGGCGGTGACCGGCATCCGCGAGATGTCGACCATCACCACCCCGCCGGAGGAGCGCCACCCGGTGCTCACCTTCGTCGGCCCCTACGAGGAGAAGCAGATCGGCGCGGCCGTCCGCCGCGAGCTGCTCCGCGAGGGCCAGTGCTTCTACATCCACAACCGGGTCGAGTCCATCGACCGGGCCGCCGCCAAGCTGCGCGAGATCGTGCCCGAGGCGCGGATCGCCACGGCGCACGGGCAGATGTCCGAACAGGCCCTGGAACAGGTCGTCGTGGACTTCTGGGAGAAGAAGTTCGACGTCCTCGTCTCCACGACGATCGTCGAGTCCGGCATCGACATCTCCAACGCCAACACCCTCATCGTGGAGCGCGGCGACAACTTCGGCCTCTCCCAGCTCCACCAGCTGCGCGGGCGGGTGGGCCGGGGCCGCGAGCGCGGGTACGCGTACTTCCTCTACCCGCCGGAGAAGCCGCTGACCGAGACGGCGCACGAGCGGCTCGCGACGATCGCCCAGCACACCGAGATGGGCGCCGGCATGTACGTGGCGATGAAGGACCTGGAGATCCGCGGCGCGGGCAACCTGCTCGGCGGCGAGCAGTCCGGGCACATCGCGGGCGTCGGCTTCGACCTCTACATCCGGATGGTCGGCGAGGCCGTGGCCGACTACCGGGCGGCGATCGACGGCGGGGCCGAGGAGGAGCCGCCGCTGGAGGTCAAGATCGAGCTGCCGGTCGACGCGCACGTCCCGCACGACTACGCGCCGGGCGAGCGGCTGCGCCTTCAGGCGTACCGCGCCATCGCCTCCGCGAACTCCGAGGCGGACGTCAAGGCCGTCCGGGAGGAGCTCACCGACCGCTACGGCAAGCTGCCGGAGCCGGTGGAGAACCTGCTGCTGGTGGCGGGGCTGCGGATGCTGGCGCGGGCCTGCGGGGTCGGGGACATCACCCTCCAGGGCCCCAACGTCCGCTTCGGGCCCGTGGAGTTGCGCGAGTCGCAGGAGCTGAGGCTCAAGCGGCTCTACCCGGGCGCGGTGCTCAAGCCGGCCACCTCGCAGGTGCTGATCCCGCGGCCGAAGACGGCCCGGGTCGGCGGCAAGCCGCTGGTCGGCCGGGAACTGCTCGCCTGGACCGGGGAGTTCCTCACCACGATCCTCGGATCCTGAGCCGCGCGCGGCCGGGGGCCTGACGGCCCCCGGCCGCGTCGCGGTCCGGCCGCGCCCGCGTCAGACCGATTCGCCCGGGCCGGAGCCGCCCGCCCTGCCCATGTCGAGCACGTCGGAGTCCTTCGGGGAGGTCACGTCGACCGGCTTGCCGAACTCCGAGAACGAGACCTCGCCGTCCTCCTTCCCGCTCAGCGTGGACCTGAGGATGTACGGAGTGCCCTCGGTGGCCACGTAGTCGGTCTCCGTCCCGTCCTTCGCCGGAGAGGTGACCGCCACCGCCGGCACCCCGTCGACCGTGGCCGCGGCGCCCTTGCGGGCGAGGATGCTGTCCCGGCCCGCTTCGAGCGTCAGCTTGTCCAGGTCGCACATGCCGGTCATCGCGGCGGACCGCGCGTCGGAGGCGGGCACCTTCACCCAGCGGCCGGCGAGCGCCGCCACCATCTGGTCCGTCTGCTTGCGCGGGGCGTTCTTGAGCTTGGCCGCACCCCGCCAGTAGGCCTCGTCGCCCTTGAAGTGGATGAGTTCGGCGGACTTGATGAGATCCATCCGGCCCATGCCGTCGAGGCGGATCACGCCGTTGCAGTTGCCCTTCTTGTCCAGCGAGAGGTCGATGGCCATCGGCTTGCCGTCCAGCCGGACCTTGGCGACGACGTGCGCGGACTCGGCCTCGCGGGTGGCCTTGTGGGCCCGCCTCAGGATCTCCCGCCCGGACAGGTCCGTGAGCCTGCCGGAACCGGCCCCGGAACCGGAGCCCTTGCTTTCGTCGGAGCCGGAACCCGAGGGCGCCGGGGCCGTGGCACCCGCCGAGGCCCGGGCCGCCTTACCGATGTCGGCGGCCTGGTGGCCACCGGCGGGCAGGCACCCGGTGGCCCCGAGCAGGGCGGTGGTGCCGATCGCCGTCGCGACGACCGTGCGGCTGCGCATGTGAAGTTCCCCCCTGGAAAGACCATGTATCGCCGGAGCCTAACCGCCACCCGCGCCGAGCCCGTACGCCACCACCGCGGACGGCTCGGTCACGCCCGGGCAACCGACCGTGCAACGGTTGCGCGCATCCCCTCACTGACGGCCGGAAAGCCTGTATACGCTCAGACCCGAAATCCTTTCCGCACGGCCCGTCAGGAGCAGCGATGCACGGCCCCGGCCTCCAGCCGCAGCATGGTCCCCAGGCCCCCCGGCCCCAGTCCGGGAGCGTGGTGGCACTGCGCGTGCTGTTCGCGGCGCTGCCCATCCTGAGCTGCGGGTTCTTCGCCTGGGGGTCGCTGCTGCGGCTCGCGCTCGTCACCCGCAAGAACCGGGACTGGACCCTGCTGGTGCTCGGGTTCGTGGCCTCCGTCGTCTGCATCGTGCTGATCGGGCTGGACAAGACGCCCGACACCAGCGGCTGGCAGAGCGACCTCGGGGCCGGCGGCTCGATCCTGTCGGGCTTCGCGATCTGCGTGTACTTCCTCGTCGCCGACATCCGCCACCACGAGGCCAAGGCCGCCGCCGGGCAGGCGCACTGGGGCCCGGCGCCCGCCGCCTACCAGACGCCCGCCCCGTACGCGCCGCCGCACCAGACCACCCCCGGCTACGGGTACCCGCCCGCGCACACCCCGACGTCCACGCCGGCCCCGGTCCCCGCCCCGAACCTGCCGCCGGCGACCACCCCGCCGCCGCGGATCGGGCAGGTCCGCGCCGAACTCGACGAGCTCAGCGAGCTCCTGCGGCGGCAGACGCCGGGCCCGAACCCGGCGCCGAACCAGAACCAGAACCCGGCCCACCCGTACCAGGACCCGAACCAGACCGCGATCCAGGACCCCAACCAGTGACCGAGCGGATCATCGGCGAGCGCTACCAGCTCGCCACCATCCTGGGCCAGGGAGGCATGGGCCAGGTCTGGACGGCGTACGACCGGCGCCTGGACCGGCGCGTGGCCGTCAAGCTGCTGCGCCCCGACAAGGTCGCGGGCCCCGGCACCGTCGCCGAGGAGCTGCGCCGCCGCTTCGTCCGCGAATGCCGGGTCACCGCGCAGGTGGACCACCCCGGGCTGGTCACCGTCCACGACGCGGGCAGCGACGGGGACGAGCTCTTCCTCGTCATGGGCTACGTCGAGGGCTCCGACCTCGCCGACCACCTCGCCGAGCACGGCCCGTACCCCTGGCAGTGGGCGGTCTCCGTCGTCGCGCAGCTGTGCGGCGTGCTGTCCGCGGTGCACGCGGTGCCGATCGTCCACCGCGACCTGAAGCCCCGCAACGTGATGATCCGCCCCGACGGCACCGTGCTCGTCCTGGACCTCGGTGTCGCCTCCGTGATGGACACCGACACCACCCGTCTCACCAGCACCGGCTCACCCATCGGCAGCCCCGCCTACATGGCGCCCGAGCAGGCCATGGGCGGCGCGGTCGGCCCGTACACCGACCTGTACGCGCTCGGTGTCCTGCTGTACGAACTCCTCAGCGGCAACGTCCCGTTCGCCGGATCCACCGCGCTCGGCGTACTGCACCGCCACCTGTACGAGCCGCCGGTGCCGGTGCGCCGGCTGCGCCCGGAGGTCCCGCACCAGCTGGAGGTGATCCTGCTGCACCTGCTGGCCAAGGACCCACAGGACCGGCCCGGCTCCGCCCAGGAGGTCTACCAGGCGCTCGTCCCGCTGCTCCCCCAGCAGGGCGCGCCGTCCGGGCCGCTCGATCCCACCCGCCCCTTCCTGCGCCCGCAGGCCCCCTGGCCGGACCGCGCGACGGTGATCCCGCCGCAGCCCACGCAGCCGCCGGACCCGCAGCGCCCGGACATCCCGGCCGCCGTGGACGAGGCCCGCCAGCTGCTGGACCAGGGCCTCCTCACCCAGGCCGTGGACATCCTCGGCGGCATCCTCCCGGCGGCGGCCGCGCAGCACGGGGAGCACTCGCCCGTGGTCCGCTCGCTGCGCAAGCAGTACGCCGCGACGCTGATGGACGACGGCCAGTACCGCCGGGCGCTGCCCGAACTGCGCCGCCTCACCGACGAGTTCCCGCCCGGGGACCCCCAGTCGCACCGCTTCCGCTACGACGCGGCCCAGTGCCTGGAGCAGCTCGGCGAACCGGCGGCCGCCCTCGCGGAGTACCGCTCGCTGCTGCCGCTGTTCGAGAACCACTACGCCAACCCGGACCCGGGCCTGCCGCTGGAGGTCCGCCGCCGGATCGCCCACCTGCTGCTGTCCCTGGGGGACCGGCCGGCGGCCCACGACACCCTGGCCCGGCTGCTGTTCGACGCCGAGCGGCTGCACGGCCCGAACCACCCGTTCCCGGCGGAGGTCCGCCGCACCCTGCACTGGCTGGGGCAGGTCAGGGGCTGATCACCCCCGGCCCGCTGACACCGCGCCCCGCCTCAGGCCGGTACGGAGGCATCCGCCACGGCGGCGCCCGCCCCGGCACCGGCCGCCACCACCGGGAGGCCGTCGCCCCCGCGCGGCCGCCGTCGCCGCCGTAGCGCGCCCCAGGCGGTGAGCCCGGCGGGCACCAGCAGGGCCGCCCCCGCGATCGCCGCGCCCGGGAGCAGGCCCGGCGGCCGGAACGAGCAGTCGACGGTGGTGGTGCGGCCGTCCAGGGGGACGGCCACCAGGCCCAGGTGGGCGGAGGCCGGGCGGCCGTTGCAGGTCCAGCCGGCGATCGCGGGGGAGGAGAGCACCGCGGTGCCCTTCGTGCCCGGCGCCACCGTGGCCCGGATGCCCGAGGAGCCGACCTCGATGCCGGTCGCCGCCGTGGCGCGCAGCCGGGCCGTCGCCTCCGCCAGCCTCGCCCGGTCCAGGCAGGCCAGGGTCCAGCGCGGCGGCGGGGCCGAGTCGAACCGCAGCGCCGAGGCCGCCCCCCGGGACACGCCGAGCCGCTGGACGGCGGCCCGGTTGCGCGGCGCGTTGCCGTCCAGGCGGAAGCCGGGGCCGCCGGTGAGGCGGGCGTACGCGTTGTACTCCGGGGCCCACAGGTAGGCCTCGGTGCCCTCGCGGCAGACCCCGGGCGCGACCGGGTCCTCGTACACCCTCGCGCCCAGCAGGAGTTCCTGGTTGTGGAACGGCGCGTCCTCGGCGTAGGAGGGTTCCGGGCCCGGCGGCCGCGTCGTGATCAGCGGCGGGACCTCGGCCCGCGCGACCGTGCCGTCGGGCGTCAGCCGGGCGCCGACCGCGAAGACGGCGTCCGTGACCGGGTTGTCGATGCTCTGGACGTTGCGCCCGCGCGAGGTCCAGCCCGCGCCGAGCGCCACCATCGTGCGCGTGAACACCTCCGGGGTGTGGCTGCTGTAGTAGGCGCCGCCCTCGCCGCCCAGCAGCATCGGGTCGTTGCCGGTCAGCGCCGGCCGGCTCGGGTCGGTCCGGTACGCGGGCCAGCCCTCGGCCCCCGCGAGGGCCCCGGCGCGCGCGCTGTGCTCCGCGCCCCAGGAGGGGTAGTCGTCCAGGCCGCCCAGCTTGCCCCGCATGCCCCACGCCGTGGTCGCCGCGCCCTGACCGATCAGCACCAGGGCCAGCAGCCCCGCCGCCGGGAGCACCAGCCGGCGGTGCCCCAGTGCCCACCAGGCCCCGGCCGCGATCAGCAGACCGCCGCCGAACAGCCCGTAGGCCCAGCCGCCCACCAGCTCGCTGCCGCTCGCCCACAGCGCCACCGCCACCAGCACGCCGGCGCCCGCCGCCAGCGCCCGCGGCCCCGGCAGCCCCGCCGCCAGCCCGGTCCACGCGGCGATCACCACGATCCCGGCGAGGACGAAGGTCTGCCGGTACGGGCTCCCGTTCGGGGTCGCGAACACGTGCCAGGCCAGGTGCGTCGGCGTCCACTGGAACGAGACCAGCACGGCCGCCGCCAGCCCCGCCCACCACAGCCGCACCCGCCGGGGCACCGCCCGGTGGAACGGCAGCGCCGCGAGCAGCAGCAGCGTCCCCGTCCCCACGAAGACCGCCGGGGAGGAGAAGGAGTACGTCGCCGGCAGCAGCCGGGCGAAGGTGTCCGCCCACGACACCGGCTGGAACTCCCGCACCAGCCCCGGATACGCCTGCCCGGAGCTGATGAAGAGGGGGACGAGGACGGGCGAGGCCAGCGCGATGCCCAGCAGCGTGGTCCCCGCCGCCCGGCCGACCACCCGCAGCCGCTCCCGCACGCCCTCCCGGGTCAGCACCACCCGTACCACCAGCACCAGCGCCGCACCCAGCGTCGCCATGTACGCCGTATAGAAGTTGGCCGTCCAGCAGAGGCAGACGAGCAGCGCCCCCACCACGGGCCGGCGGCCCCGCAGCGCCCATTCCCCCGTCAGGCACAGCACCGGGAAGGCGATCAGCCCGTCCAGCCACATCGGGTTGTACGAGGCCTCGATCACCGACCAGCCGCACAGCGCGTACGAGGCCGCCAGCAGCCCCGCCGCCCACCACGGCCCGCGCCGCACCGTCCGCAGCAGCCAGGCCATCGCCGCCGCCGCGGCCGCCATCTTCAGCACCGTGACGACGTACACCGCGAGGTCGATGTCCTCGCGCGGGAAGAGCCCCACGAGCGGTGCGAAGGGGCTCGTCAGGTACGTCCCGAAATCGGGCAGGAAGCTGGTGCCGTAGCCGGACTGCCAGTTGAACAGCAGGCCGCCCCGGGCGCGCCCGTGGAGCAGGTCCCACAGGTGCGCGTGGAACGGTACGAACTGATTGCCGAGGTCGTTGATGCTGCGATGGCGCGGCCCGTACGGGAAGACGCCCGCGACGGCGTCTCCGGTACACACGGCCGCGGCCGTGAGCAGGGCGGCGAGCGCCGAGCCGAACAGGCTGTGGCGCCGCGGGGAGGGATGCGGAGTCGACATGGTGGCCCGACCCTGACAGCGCCGGGCGGACGAAGGGTGGCCGGAGGGTGGCAGGGACACAAACAGCGGCGTACCCCAACACCCCGGGAATCGTTGGTCGAAGCGGTGGCTCGGATCCCCCACACTGCATACCATCGATCACCGCACGGCCCTTGTGCACCGACGCACAATCTCCCGGCCCTGGAGGCTCCTTTGCACCGTCGCACTGCGCTCTCCGTCTCCGCCGTCCTGCTCGCGGCGGCCCCTCTGCTGTCCGCCTGCTCCAGTGACCCCCGGCCCGGCACCGCGGCCGTCGTCGGCGGGCAGCGGATCACCACCTCCGCGCTCCAGGCCCAGGTGAACGACGTCCGCGGCGCGCAGGACCGGTCCGAGCAGAGCGCCCCCGCCGCGGGCACCGCCCGGCTGGAGCGGATGAAGCTCAACAAGATGATCCAGCTGCGGATCCTGGAGGAGACCGCGAAGGACGCCGGCATCACGGTCAGCACCCGGGAGATCGAGGACGTCCGCAAGGAGACCACCCAGCAGAGCGGCGGCGCCGCGAAGATGGAACAGCTGGCGCTCGCGCAGCGGCTCCCGGTCGCGCCGGACCAGATCGACGAGGACATCCGCTTCCAGCTGCTCCTCGGCAAGATCAAGGAGAAGTTCGGGGACGACGCCTTCGTGCCGGCCCTGACCAAGGCCGCCGGCGCCCTGCACATCGAGGTGAGCCCGCGCTACGGCGGCTGGGACGCCAAGCAGATCGCACTCGGCGAGGCGCAGACCCCCTGGATCACCCAGCGGACCCGGCCGGAGCAGGCCCCCGCCGGAGCCTGAGCCGGCGGCGCGGGGGTAGGTTCGGAGGGTGACCGACCACGTACCCGCCGAGCCCACCGGCCGCATCGTCCTGCTCACCGCCAGCCACCGGGTGGCGCCCGGACTGCTGTCCTGGCCGGCCTGGCAGACCCTGCGCGCGGCGGACCGGGTGCTGTGCGCCGACCCGGAGCACCCGCAGCTGCCCTACCTGCGGGAGGCCGGAGTCGAGGTCGCGCAGGAGGTCCCCGACGCGCAGGGCCTGGTCGAGGCCTGCGCGGGCGGCCGCACCGTCGTGGTCATCCCGGGCGGCGAGGGCGACCAGCGGCTCACCGACGGGCTGGCCCGGCTGGCCGGCTCCGGCCGGGTCGCGATGCCCGGCCTGGAGCTGCTGCCCGGCTCGTACGACCTGCCGGGCGCCCGGCTGCTCGACCTCGTGCAGGTGATGGACCGGGTCCGCCGGGAGTGCCCCTGGACCTCCCGCCAGACCCACGAGGGGCTGGTGAAGTACGCCATCGAGGAGGCGTACGAGCTGGTCGAGGCGATCGAGGACGGCGACCGGGAGGAACTGCGCGAGGAACTCGGCGACGTACTGCTCCAGGTGGTCTTCCACGCGCGCATCGCCGAGGAACACGCCGAGGAGCCCTTCTCCGTCGACGACGTGGCCGGCAGCCTGGTCGAGAAGCTGATCCACCGCCACCCGCACGTCTTCGGGGACGCCGAGGCCCTGACCCCGGAGGACGTCAGCGCGCACTGGCAGCGCACCAAGGCCGTCGAGAAGCAGCGGGAGTCGGTCACCGACGGCATCCCGCTGGGCCAGCCCGGCCTCGCGCTCGCGGCCAAGCTCGCCGGCCGGGCGCGCGCGGGCGCGCTGGCGGTGGAGCTGCCCCGCGGCGAGGGCATCGGGTACGAACTGCTGGAGCTGGCGGCGCGCGCCGAGGAGGCGGGCGTCGACCCCGAGGCGGCGCTGCGCGCGGCGGCCCGCGCCTACCGGGACGCGATCCGCGCCGCCGAGGGCGTCGCGACCCCTTAGGGCCTGTCCTCCTCGCGGGCGCGCGGCGCGCGGGCCGAGGGGTTGTGCCAGTGCGGGGCCGGCCGGTTCAGGAACCATTCGCCGAACCCCAGCGGGCGGCCGCCCGGGCCGTGGCCCCGGCCGCCGAGGGGCAGGGAGTCGTGGAAGACGCGGCCGGGCCGCGCCCCGAGTTCCGCGAGGACGTACGCGGTCTCCTCGACGAACTGCGGCGGACCGCTGAGGTAGACGTCCCGCTCGGGCCACAGCGCCCGGTTGCCGAGCGCGGTCGTCAGCCGGTCGGTGGCCTGGTTGCGGTGCTGCCCGGGCGCGGGCGTGATGTAGGTGACGCCGAGCCAGCGGAACGCGGCGGCGTACCGGTCGATGAGCGGCCGGTCGTAGAGGTGCGCGGCGTCCCGGGCGACCACGAAGAGCCGGACGTCCTGATCGGGGGGATGCCCGGCCAGTTCCTCCAGGATGGCCCGGATCGGCGCCCAGCCCGTCCCGGCGGCGATGAGGCTGACGGGGCGGTCGGTGCGGCGGAACGTGAGCTGCCCGCCGGCCGCGCCGAGCCGCAGCATCTCGCCGGGGCGCACGTCGCGGACCAGGGCGGTGCTGAGCAGGCCCCCCTCGATCCGGCTGACGTGCAGGTCGAGGGTGTGGTCGGGGCGGGGCGCGTTGCCGAGGGAGTACGTCCGCCAGACACCGGGGACGCGCTCGCTGCTCACGCTCACGTACTGCCCCGGCAGGTGGGGGAGCGGGAGGTGCGGCCGCAGGGTGAGGACGCCGATGTCCCGCCCGTACTGGAGGTGGCGCACGACCTCCGCGTCCCACCAGGGCGGGTCCTCGCTCGATCCGGCGCCCTCGGTCATGGTGTCGGCGATCACCTGGTAGGCCTCTGACCAGGCCTTCTCCACCTCCGGGGTCCACGCCTCGCCGGAGGTCCGGGCGAGGGCGGCCAGCAGGCTGGCGCCGACGGCCGCGTAGTGCTCGGGCCCGGCGAGGAACTTGCGGTGGTCGCGGCCGAGCTCGCGGAGATAGGGGAGGAGGGTCTCGTCGTCGAGGTGGGCGATGACGTGGGTGAGCGCGGCGAACAGCCGGTCCCGCTGGCGTTCCATCTCCTGCGCGGAGGCCGGGAAGAGTTCGCGGATCCCGGGGTTGTGCCAGAAGAGGTGGGAGTAGAAGAACTTGACCGCGTGCTCGGCCCGTCTCTCCACCACCGCGAAGCTGCTTTTCAAGATCCTCACATCCACAAATCCGAAAGTAGGAAGGCCGGACTCCGCGAGGTCAAGTGATGGCGGATCTACGGACAGCCGCGACGATCCACCTATATGGGATGGCGGGCGGCGCCCGGGATACCGTCTGCGGGTGGACGAGCAGACCCCCGGAACCCCTTCAGACGCCCCGGCCCCCCAGGGCCCGACCCTCTTCGACTGGGAGTTCGCGACCGACCCCTACCCGGCCTACGCCTGGCTGCGCGAGCACTCCCCTGTGCACCGCACCAGGCTCCCCAGCGGGGTCGAGGCCTGGCTCGTGACCCGGTACGCCGATGCCCGCCAGGCCCTCGCCGACCAGCGGCTGAGCAAGAACCCGGCGCACCACGCGGAGCCGGCGCACGCCAAGGGCAAGACCGGGATCCCGGGGGAGCGCAAGGCGGAGCTGATGACGCACCTGCTCAACATCGACCCGCCGGACCACACCCGGCTGCGGCGGCTGGTGTCGAAGGCGTTCACCCCGCGCCGGGTGGCCGAGTTCACCCCGCGGGTGCAGGAGCTGACCGACCACCTCATCGACGGGTTCGCGGCGAAGGGCGAGGCGGACCTCATCCACGAGTTCGCCTTCCCGCTCCCCATCTACGCCATCTGCGAGATGCTCGGCGTACCGCGCGAGGACCAGGACGACTTCCGTGACTGGGCCGGGATGATGATCCGGCACGGCGGCGGTCCGCGCGGCGGAGTCGCCCGCTCCGTGAAGCAGATGCGGACCTACCTCGGGGAACTCATCCACCGCAAACGGGATGATCTGGGCAATGACCTCATCTCCGATCTGATCCGGGCAAGTGACCACGGAGACCATCTGACGGAGGCCGAGGCCACGGCCATGGCCTTCATCCTGCTGTTCGCCGGGTTCGAGACGACGGTCAACCTCATCGGCAACGGCGTCCACTCCCTCTTCATGAACCCGGGCCAGCGCGCGCTCCTCCAGGACTCCCTCGCCGCCGGCGAGAGCGCCCTGCTGGCCACCGGGATCGAGGAACTCCTGCGCTACGACGGGCCGGTGGAGCTGGCGACGTGGCGGTTCGCCACCGAGCCGCTGACCCTCGGCGGGCAGGAGGTCGCGGCGGGCGACCCGGTCCTCGTGGTCCTCGCGGCCGCCGACCGCGACCCCGACCGCTTCGCCGACCCGGACACCCTCGACCTCTCCCGCACCGACAACCAGCACCTCGGATACGGGCACGGGATCCACTACTGCCTGGGCGCTCCGCTCGCGCGACTCGAAGGACAGACCGCGCTTGCGACTTTGCTGACGCGTCTGCCCGACCTGGAACTCGCCATTCCGCCTCAGGAGCTGCGCTGGCGCGGGGGGTTGATCATGCGTGGCCTGCGCACGCTTCCCGTCCGGTTCACACCCCGAAACACCTGAACGTCCCCTGACCGGAAGTCAGTCTCAGGCCGGAGTTGTCACGAGCGTGCTAACGCAGCTAGGTTCTGCCGTTACCCCGCCGTTATGCGAAAGGTGCAGCTCATGCGTTCCGGGAACGGCCGCCACAGACGCCCCCGCCAGGTGCCCGCCATAGTCGTCACCGCCGGAGTCACAGGCTCCGCGCTGGCACTGCCGCTGCTCGCGGCGACCAATGCGAGCGCCGCGGACGCCTCCACTTGGGACCAGGTCGCCGAGTGCGAGAGCGGCGGGAGCTGGAGCGCGAACGCCGGCACCGGCGCCTACGGCGGACTCCAGTTCAGCCAGGAGGAGTGGAAGAACGCGGGCGGCCTGTCCTACGCCGAGCGCGCCGACCTCGCGAGCCGCTCGCAGCAGATCGCCGTCGCCGAGCGGGTGCTGGCCTCCCAGGGCCCCGAGGCGTGGCCGCTGTGCGCGAGCCCGGCCGGGCTCACCAAGGACGGCCCGTCGGCGGACGTGAACCCGGGCAACGCCGGCTCGGTCGCCCCGAGCCCGTCCCGCCCGGACAGCTCGGTGCCCGTCCAGGGCTCCACGCAGTCCAAGGACTACGGCGCGCCGACGCCGGTCCCCGCCCCGGCCGGTTCGCCCACCTTCGGGCTCCCCGACATCCCGCAGGGCCCCTCGCTCGGACTGCCCGTCATGCCCGACCCGGACCTGCCGTCGACGACTCCGTCGGCCCCCACGACTCCCACCACTCCGGGCGGCTCGACGACCGACCCCGCCTCGCCCACGACCCCGGGCACCCCGACCACACCGGGGACGCCGACGACCCCGGCCGACCCGAGCACGTCGCCGAGCGCCCCGTCCGGCTCGACGAACCCGGGCAACCCCACGATCCCGGCGGCCCCGGGTACCCCGGGCGCCACCACCGGCCCCGGCGCCTCCCCGAGCCCCTCCGCCACGGCGGACGACGCGGCCGGTGCGGCGGGCGAGGGTGCCGGAAAGCACCGCGGCCCGGCCGCGGTCGAGAACGCGAGCGCTCCTGACGCCGCGTCGGACCCCACGTACACCGTCAAGGCGGGCGACAGTCTGGCCACGATCGCGACCGCCAAGGGCGTCAAGGGCGGATGGAACGCGTTGTACCAGGCCAACGAGCAGGTCATCGGCGGAGACGCGGACCTGATCAAGCCTGGCCAGAATCTGGATCTATCGAAGAAATAGCGGCACTTCGGACACCCGTAAAGACCTGAATGTCCGTTATCTGTAAGTGAGACATGCGTCTCTTCGGGTCAACTGGCGTGTCGAGTCCGCAGCGTTCCGTGAACCCCGCCCTCACCTGCGCAAACACCCCTGCGAAGGGCGCAAGTAGGGCCCGTTTCTCCCCGATGTTGCTCGTTGAACATCGGGGAGAGACCTGTCTACCTTCTGAATCGCTCGCCACCGCGGGCCTCTTCGACCGCATCGCCGAATCCTGCCGGCGGCCGGGGGGAACAGTCGTCGCGTAAAGCGCCGAAGGCAGGAGCGGGGGAACCAAGGTAGGCGCCGGGAACGGCCGTTGAGAGACGGTCACGTACCGGCTAGGGGTTAAGTCACACACCACGTGTGGCCGGGCACTCACTCGCCCGAACCCGACAGCTCACCTCGTAGGCGTCGGTGAGGAGAACTCCATGCTGCTTTCGGGCAAGAGCAAGGGCAAGCACCGTCGCGGTTCCAAGGCCGTCCGCATCGTCACGCTCGCCGGCGTCGCCGGTGTGGCCGTCGCGGCGCCCCTGATGGCCGTGGGATCCGCCTCCGCCGCGACCGCCTCCGAGTGGGACCGCGTCGCCTCCTGCGAATCCGGCGGCAACTGGTCCATCAACACGGGCAACGGCTACTACGGCGGTCTGCAGTTCTCGTCCTCCACCTGGGCCTCCTACGGCGGCACGGCGTACGCCTCCACCGCCAACAAGGCCTCCAAGTCGCAGCAGATCGCGATCGCCGAGAAGGTCCTCAAGGGCCAGGGCAAGGGCGCCTGGCCGGTCTGCGGCAAGGGCCTGTCCGGCTCCTCGTACAACGGCGGCACCGAGGCGGCCAAGCCGAAGCCGAAGCCCGAGGCGAAGCAGCAGCAGAAGGCCGCGCCGAAGAAGGAGACCAAGCGCGCCGAGGCCCCGGTCACCCGCTCCGAGCGCGCCCAGGCCCCGGCCCCGGTCAAGACCGCGCCGAAGACCGAGCAGAAGGCCGCCCCGGCGGCGCCCAAGGCCCCGAAGACCGGCAACGGCTCCTACGAGGTCAAGCAGGGCGACACCCTGGGCACCATCGCCGAGGCGAACGGCGTCCAGGGCGGCTGGGAGAAGCTCTTCGAGCTGAACAACGACGTCGTCTCGGACGCCGACCTGATCTTCCCGGGCCAGAAGCTGGACCTCAGCTGAACCTCCCGGTGATCGCCTAGAGGGCGTCAGCACCACGCACGATCCACACCGCCCGGCGCGTATCCCCCCACGCGCCGGGCGGTGTCGTGCGTACCGGTCACACCGATCGATCAAGCGCCGTATGTCCGGGAAGGCGGGTATTCGGGCCCTTTTTCGTCCCAGGACCCGGGCAGTCGGGCGGCCGAGTGTCCGGAGCCGGTTAGGCTCTAGGCGGCAAGGCCATCCCACGGCCTGACACGCCACCGCACACCCAGCGTCACATCCCAGAAGGAGATGCTCGTGCCGTCCATCGACGTCGTCGTAGCCCGGGAAATCCTGGACTCCCGAGGCAACCCCACGGTCGAGGTCGAGGTGGGCCTCGACGATGGCAGCACCGGCCGTGCTGCAGTTCCGTCCGGTGCCTCCACCGGTGCCTTCGAGGCCATCGAGCTCCGTGACGGTGACCCCAACCGTTACTTCGGCAAGGGCGTCGAGAAGGCCGTCCTGGCCGTCATCGAGCAGATCGGCCCGGAGCTCGTCGGCTACGACGCGACCGAGCAGCGCCTGATCGACCAGGCCATGTTCGACCTCGACGCCACCGACAACAAGGGCTCGCTCGGCGCCAACGCCATCCTCGGCGTCTCCCTGGCCGTCGCGCACGCCGCGTCCGAGGCCTCGGACCTGCCGCTGTTCCGCTACCTCGGCGGCCCGAACGCGCACCTGCTGCCCGTTCCGATGATGAACATCCTCAACGGTGGGTCGCACGCCGACTCCAACGTGGACATCCAGGAATTCATGATCGCCCCCATCGGCGCGGAGTCCTTCTCCGAGGCGCTGCGCTGGGGTGCCGAGGTCTACCACACCCTCAAGAAGGTCCTGCACACCAAGGGCCTGTCCACCGGTCTCGGTGACGAGGGCGGCTTCGCCCCGAACCTGGAGTCCAACCGCGCCGCGCTCGACCTCATCGTCGAGGCCATCAAGCAGGCCGGCTACGTCCCGGGCAAGGACATCGCGCTCGCGCTCGACGTCGCCGCGTCCGAGTTCTACAAGGACGGCAAGTACGAGTTCGAGGGCCAGTCCCGCTCGGCCGCCGAGATGACCGAGTACTACGAGGAGCTCGTCTCCGCCTACCCGATGGTCTCCATCGAGGACCCGCTGTACGAGGACGACTGGGCCGGCTGGAAGACCCTCACCGACAAGCTCGGCACCAAGGTCCAGATCGTCGGTGACGACCTGTTCGTCACCAACCCGGAGCGCCTGGCCCGCGGCATCGAGGAGGGCTCCGCGAACGCCCTGCTCGTGAAGGTGAACCAGATCGGTTCGCTGACCGAGACCCTCGACGCCGTCGAGATGGCCCAGCGCAACGGCTTCAAGTGCATGATGTCCCACCGCTCCGGCGAGACCGAGGACGTCACCATCGCCGACCTCGCCGTCGCCGTGAACTGCGGTCAGATCAAGACCGGCGCCCCGGCCCGCTCGGACCGCGTCGCCAAGTACAACCAGCTGCTGCGCATCGAGGAGATCCTCGACGACGCCGCGGTGTACGCCGGCCGCAGCGCCTTCCCGCGGTTCAAGGGCTAACCACGCCCCGGCTTCCGTACGTCCCCGCACTCGGTCCCGTACCGTGTGCGGGGACGTATTGCGTAGCGGACACAGGGGAGGCGGGACCAATGGCCGGGACCCGGGACCGGTTCTCCACCTTCTCGACCGCGACGAGGCTGAGGCAGCTCGGCGAGCGGACCGCCGCCCACGTCTACCGGTCGCAGTCGCGCCGTCAGGTCCGCCGCAGCCGGCTCACCGGCCGGGCCGCCCTGCTGGTGCTCGTCCTCTGTACCCTGGTCGTCGCCCTCGCGTATCCGATGCGTCAGTACGTGTCCCAGCGCTCGGAGATCGCGGAGCAGCAGCGGGCCGCCGACGACGCGCGCAGGCGCCTTGAGGAACTCCGCGACGAGAAGGCCCGCTGGCAGGACCCGGCCTACGCGGAACAGCAGGCGCGCAAGCACCTGCACTTCCTGCGGCCGGGGGAGATCGGCTACATCATGAAGGACCCCGGGGCCGAGGCCGCGGAGCGGCACCGTACCGGACAGGCCGCTTCCGACCGCCCCTGGTACTCGAACGTCTGGGACGGGGTCGACAAGGCCGACCGCCCCGGCGAATGACGAGCACCCGCACCCATCCACGAGAACGAAGAGACTTCCTCCAGGCATGCAGACGCCCCCGCCCCAGACCGACCGGACCGAGCCGACCGACGCGGACATCGAGGCGTTCGAGCAGCAGCTCGGCCGCCCGCCGCGCGGGCTCCGCGCCATCGCGCACCGCTGCCCCTGCGGCCAGCCGGACGTGGTCGAGACCGCCCCGCGGCTGCCCGACGGCACGCCCTTCCCGACGACGTACTACCTGACGTGCCCGCGCGCGGCCTCCGCCATCGGCACGCTTGAGGCCAACGGCGTGATGAAGGAGATGCAGGCGCGGCTCGCCGAGGACCCGGAGCTCGCCGCCGCCTACCAGGCCGCGCACGAGGACTACATCCGGCGCCGGGACGCCATCGAGGTCCTCCAGGGCTTCCCGAGCGCCGGCGGCATGCCGGACCGGGTGAAGTGCCTGCACGTGCTGGTCGGCCACTCGCTGGCCGCCGGCCCGGGGGTGAACCCCTTCGGCGACGAGGCCCTCGCGATGCTGCCGCAGTGGTGGGCCAAGGGCCCCTGCGTCACGCCGTGCGGGCAGAAGGAGGAGACCGAGTGACCCGGGTCGCGGCCATCGACTGCGGTACGAACTCCATCCGGCTCCTCGTCGCCGACTGCGACCCGGGTACGGGCGAGCTGGTCGAGCTCGACCGGCGGATGCTCGTCGTCCGGCTCGGCCAGGGCGTGGACCAGACCGGCCGGCTGGCCCCGGAGGCGCTGGAGCGCACCTTCGCCGCCTGCCGTGAGTACGCGGCCGTCATCAAGGAACTGGGCGCGCAGAAGGTGCGCTTCGTGGCCACCTCGGCCTCGCGCGACGCCGAGAACCGGGACGACTTCGTCCGGGGCGTGCTGGAGATCCTGGGCGTCGAGCCCGAGGTGATCAGCGGCGACCTGGAGGCGGAGTTCTCCTTCACGGGAGCCACGCGCGAGCTCACCGGGGCGACGCACCTCGAACGGCCGTTCCTGGTCGTGGACATCGGCGGCGGCTCGACCGAGTTCGTCGTCGGCGAGGAGCACGTCCGGGCCGCCCGCTCCGTCGACGTGGGCTGCGTCCGGATGACGGAGCGCCACCTGGTGACCGACGGCGTCGTCACCGACCCGCCGACGCGGGAGCAGATCGCCGCGATACGGGCCGATGTCGAGGCGGCGCTGGACCTGGCCGCCGAGGCGGTCCCGCTGGCCGAGGCCCGCACCCTGGTCGGCCTGGCCGGCTCGGTCACCACGGTCGCCGCCATCGCCCTCGGGCTGTCGGAGTACGACTCGTCGGCGATCCACCACGCGCGGATCCCGTACGAGAAGGTGCGCGAGGTCAGCGAGCGCATGCTGACGGCGACGCACGCCGAGCGCGCCGCGATCCCCGTGATGCACCCGGGCCGGGTCGACGTGATCGGCGCGGGCGCGCTGGTCCTGCTGGCCGTCATGGAGCGCGTAGGCGCCTCGGAGGTCGTGGTCTCGGAGCACGACATCCTGGACGGCATCGCGATCAAGACCGCCGAAGACGTCGAGGCCGCCCAGCGGCGCCCCTGACCCGCGGAACGTGTGAACGGCGGCGCCCCGGTGACCTCACCGGGGCGCCGCCGTCGTGTGTGCCCTTCGGCTTCGAGTGCGCTGCTGTTCTGCGGTGTCCCGGTGCGGGCGGGGCGGGGCCTGGGAATCGATGGGGGAGGCGGGTGGAATCCCGCATTCCGCTGCTGGAGGGGGTCCTGGAGGGTCCTTACGGGGGCCTTAGGTGCCATCGTGCACAGAAGGTTCGTGAAGTTCTTCACAAGGAAAAGACGCCCCACGGGTTACCGGAAGGGTCTTTCGGGCTCCTTCAAGGGCCATCCGGCCCCGTTTGTAGGAGCGTTCGCGCGAATCGGGGGCATCGCCGGGGCCTCGCGGCAGGGATCCGCGAACCCGGTGGTCTACTCCGGTTTCGGGCCGTGTGGCCAGTTCAGGACGGGTGCACAACGACTCCCGCGACACGTTGGTTCCCGTTTCGCGCCATGACCTGGGTCACGTGGGCGGCGGAGTGTAGCAGAGGTGGTTCGACTCCTTGTGAAGGGGCTCACGAGCATCACCCCTGAGGGTGCTGGATACTCGTTCACATGAGCACCACGGAGCGTCCCAGGATCCTCGTTGTAGGAGGTGGGTACGTAGGCCTGTACGCAGCCAAGCGCATCATGAAGAAGATGCGCTACGGCGAGGCGACCGTCACGGTCGTCGACCCGCGCTCGTACATGACCTACCAGCCCTTCCTCCCCGAAGTGGCCGCAGGCAGCATCTCGCCGCGGCACGTCGTCGTCCCGCTGCGACGCGTGCTGCCCAAGGCTGAGGTCCTCACCGGGCGGGTCACGACCATCGACCAGGACCGCAAGGTCGCCGTCGTCACGCCGCTGGTCGGCGAGGCGTACGAGCTGCCCTTCGACTACCTGGTGATCGCGCTCGGCGCCGTCTCCCGCACCTTCCCGATCCCCGGCCTCGCCGAACAGGGCATCGGCATGAAGGGTGTCGAAGAGGGCATCGGCCTGCGCAACCACGTCCTCGAACAGCTCGACAAGGCCGAGTCCACGACGGACGAGAACGTCCGCCGCAAGGCGCTCACCTTCGTCTTCGTCGGCGGCGGCTTCGCCGGCGCCGAGACGATCGGCGAGGTCGAGGACATGGCCCGCGACGCCGCGAAGTACTACTCCACGATCAAGCGCGAGGACATGCGCTTCATCCTGGTGGACGCGGCCGACAAGATCCTTCCCGAGGTCGGCCCCAAGCTGGGCACCTGGGGCAAGGAGCACCTGGAGTCCCGCGGCATCGAGATCTACCTCTCGACCTCCATGGACTCCTGCGTCGAGGGCCACGTCGTGCTGAAGAACGGCCTTGAGGTCGACTCCAACACCATCGTGTGGACCGCCGGCGTCAAGCCGAACCCGGCCCTGGCCCGCTACGGCCTGCCGCTCGGCCCCCGCGGCCACGTCGACACCGCCCCGACCCTCCAGGTCCAGGGCACCGACTACATCTGGGCCGCGGGCGACAACGCCCAGGTCCCGGACGTGGCGTCCCGCAAGGCCGGCATCGAGAACGCCTGGTGCCCGCCGAACGCCCAGCACGCGCTGCGCCAGGCCAAGGTCCTCGGCGACAACGTGGTCTCCGGCATGCGGGGCTTCCCGCAGAAGGAGTACAGCCACTCCAACAAGGGTGCTGTGGCGGGCCTCGGCCTGCACAAGGGCGTGGCGATGATCGTCATGGGCAAGATGAAGATCAAGCTCAAGGGCCGTCTCGCCTGGTACATGCACCGTGGCTACCACGGCATGGCCATGCCGACCTGGAACCGCAAGATCCGCGTCTTCGCCGACTGGACCCTCGGCATGTTCCTCAAGCGCGAGGTCGTCTCGCTCGGTGCTCTGGAGAGCCCGCGCGAGGAGTTCTACGAGGCCGCCAAGCCGGCGCCGGCCCCGGCCGCCGCCACCCCGGCCCAGAAGGCCAAGGCGTCCTGACCCGGTTCCTCCGGCAGGACCCGCGCAGGACCGGTTAGACCTGTACGACCCGAAGGGGCCGCCCGCCATCCGTGGTGCGGGCGGCCCCTTCGGCGTACCCGGGCACCACTTCTGCGCCGCACCGCGCCACTCCTGCGCCGCACCTGTGCCACTCCTGCGCCGCACCGGCGGATTGTCCGGGCCCCCGGCGGGGTAGGGCCATGGGTCGGAGCTTTCTGGAGGTGTGCCCCATGACCGACGCCGCGCCGCGGCTGGCCGCTGTCGCCGAGACCCTGCTGGGTGCCCCCCTGCCCGTGCGCGTCCGGGCCTGGGACGGCAGCGAGGCCGGGCCGCCCGGCGGACCCGTCCTCGTGGTCCGCCGCCGCCGCGCGCTGCGCCGCGTGCTGTGGAAGCCGGGCGAGATGGGCCTCGCCCGCGCCTGGGTCGCGGGAGACCTGACCGTCGAGGGCGATCTGTTCGCCCTGCTGGACCGGGTGGCGGGCCTGCTGTGGGAACGCCGCCCCGGCCCGGACGGCGAATCGGCCCCGGCCGCCGCCACCGGCCCCGCGGCGAGCCTCGCCCTGCTGCGCGACCCGGAGCGCCGCGCCGCCCTACGGGAACTGGTCACGCTCGCCGGACCGTGGCCGGCGCCCGCGCCGCCCCCGGAGGAGGCCGCGCGGCGCGGCGGCAGCCGCCACAGCAAGGGCCGCGACCGGCAGGCGATCAGTCACCACTACGACGTGGGCAACGAGTTCTACGAGCGGGTGCTCGGCCCCTCCATGGTGTACTCCTGCGCCTACTGGAGACCCGACGCCACCCTGGAGGACGCCCAGCACGACAAACTCGACCTGGTCTGCCGCAAACTCGCCCTGGAACCCGGCCTGCGGCTCCTGGACGTCGGCTGCGGCTGGGGCTCCATGGCGCTGCACGCCGCCCGCGAGTACGGCGTCCGGGTCACCGGCATCACCCTCTCGCGCGAACAGGCCGTCTACGCCCGCAAGAGGGTCGCCGAAGAGGGCCTGGCCGACCTCGTCGACATCCGGATCCAGGACTACCGGGACGTCAAGGACGGCCCGTACGACGCCATTTCCTCCATCGGCATGGCCGAACACGTCGGCGCCGCCCGCTACCGGGAGTACGCCCGCACCCTGTACGGCCTGCTGCGCCCCGGCGGGCGGCTGCTGAACCACCAGATCGCCCGGCCCCCCGAGGCCGACGAATCCGCCTACCGCGTCGACGAGTTCATCGACGCCTACGTCTTCCCCGACGGGGAGCTCTCCCCGCTCGCCGGTACCGTCGGCGAGCTGGAGCGGGCCGGTTTCGAGGTCCGTGACGTGGAGGCGCTGCGCGAGCACTACGCCCTCACCCTGCGGGCCTGGGTGGCCCGGCTGGAGCTGCACCGGGAGGAAGCCGTACGGCTCACCTCGCCCGGGCGGGTCCGGGTGTGGCTGCTGTACATGGCGGCCTGCGCGCTCGGCTTCGAGCACAACCGGCTCGGCGTCAACCAGGTCCTCGCGGTCCGGTCCGACGGGGCCGGGCGGTCGGGGCTGCCGCTGCGGCTGCGCACCTGGGGCGCGTAGCCGCCCCCGTACGGCAACGGGAAGGGCCCCGGGGCGTGTTGCCCCGGGGCCCTTCCGTGTCCCTGCCCGTGTCTCCTGCCGGCCCGCTACTCGGTCTTGATGGCCGTCAGCATGTTCAGGCGGGCGGCGCTGCGGGCGGGCCACATGGCCGCCAGGACGCCGACCACACCGGCGAGCAGGAGGAACAGCCCGATCCGGTCCCACGGGAGGATCAGCTCGTAGTTCGGCATGGACTTCGCCATGGTGGTGCCGACCGCCCAGGCGAGGAAGACGCCGATGGCGACGCCCAGGGCCGCTCCGAAGAGCGAGATCACCACGGCCTCCAGGCGGATCATGTTCTTGACCCGGCTCCGGTCGAGACCGATCGCCCGCAGCATGCCGATCTCCTGGGTCCGCTCGAAGACGGACATCGCCAGGGTGTTGACCACGCCGAGCACCGAGATGATCAGCGCCATGCCGAGCAGGCCGTACATGACGTTCAGCATGGTGTTGATCATGCCGCCCATCTCGTTGCGCATGTCCTCCTGGGTGGCGACGTTGATGGCCGGGTTCTTGCCCAGCGCGTCGACGACCTTCTGCTGGCCTGCCTTGGACGCCCCGCCCTCGACGTTGACGTAGACCTCGGAGACGGCGCTCTCGTCCGTGTGCCGGTCGAGGATCTTGTCGTCGAGGACGTAGGGGGAGAGCAGGCCCTCCATGTCCTTGTAGACCGCGCCGACCTTGAGGGTCTCCTGCTTCCCGTCCTCGTACTTCACCTTGAGCGTGGAGCCGACGGCCAGTTTCTTGCTCTTCGCGGTCTTCTCGGCGACCAGGACCTCGCCCTTGCCGAGGGAGTCCAGCGAACCGCTGACGGTCTCGATGTTCAGCAGCTGGCCGATGGCGTCCGGGTTGACGCCGGACGCGGCCCGGAAGTCGTCGCCGACCATGAAGGAGCCGGCCGTCTGCGGGGAGACCGCCTTGATGCCGGGGGCCTTGGTCAGGGCCTCGGCCACCGACTTGTCGAGGTAGCCCGTGCCGCCGGCCATGGAGACCTTGTAGTCGGCCTTGAGCTTCTCGGTGCTCATCCGGTCGACGACCTTGCCGACGGTGATGCCGAGCACCGACAGGGTGGTGACCAGGGTCAGGCCGATCGCCAGGGAGGCGGCGGTGACGGCGGTGCGGCGCGGGTTGCGTACGGCGTTCTGGGCGGCCAGCTTGCCGGGGACCCCGAACACCTTCTGCAGCAGCGGGCGGACGGCCCCGATGACCGGCTTGGAGAGCAGCGGCAGCAGCACGATCATGCCGATGAGCATGAAGAAGGCGCCCGCGCCGATGGTCATGCGGCCGGCGTCGCCGCCCTCGGACACGCCGAGCACGACCAGGCCGATGCCGAGGACGCTGATGATCGAGCCGATGACGTTGCGCACGACCAGCGACTTCGCGGTGGACGGCAGGTGGGCGCTGCCCATGGCGGCGACCGGGGCGATCCGGCCGGTGCGCCAGGCGGGCAGCACCGCGGCGATCGTGGTGACCAGGATGCCGATGACCAGGGCCGCGACGACCGTGGTCGGGGCGATCACGATGTCACCGCCCGGGAGCTTGGCGCCGAGGGAGCCGATCACGGAGCGCATGCCGACCGCCAGGCCGATGCCGCTGATCAGGCCGATGACGGCGGACACGGCACCGACGACCAGGGCCTCGGCGAGCACCGAGCGCATGACCTGGCCGCGGTTGGCGCCGACGGCGCGCAGCAGGGCCAGCTCCTTGGTGCGCTGGGTGACCAGCATGGTGAAGGTGTTGTAGATCAGGAAGATGCCGACGAAGAGCGAGATGCCGGCGAAGACGAGCAGCATGGTGCCCATCTGGCCGAGGCCCTTCTCGATGTCCTTGGCCTGCTTCGCGGCGAGGGCCGCGCCCGTCTGCGCCTCGGTGTGCTTGGCGTCGACCAGCGGCTTGATGTCGGAGAGCAGCTTGTCGGCGGAGGTGCCGTCCTTGGCGCCGACCGACATCTCCTGGAAGTAGCCGGGCTTGAGGTAGAGCTCCTGGGCGACCTTGGTCTCGAAGAGCACCAGGCTGCCGCCGGCCTGGACGGCGCCGTCCTCGGTGGTGAAGACACCGGCGAGGGAGTACTCCTTGACCGGGCCGTTGGTCGCGACGCGGACCTTGTCGCCGACCTTGTACTTGCCCGCGGACGCGGTCGCCTCGTCGAGCGCGATCTCGTCGGCCTTGGCCGGCCCGGCGCCCTGCACGAAGGTGTAGCGCGGGTCCTTGCCGTCCTTGACGGGCGTGTAGTTGGCGCCCTGGTTGGACCAGCCGGAGCCGATCAGCTTGCCGTTCTCGTCACCGACGCCGGCGAAGCCCGTGACGCGTCCGGAGACCGATGCGACGCCCGGGAGCGTCTTGACCTTGTCGAGGGTGGCCTGGCTCAGGCCCGGCTCGCCCTCCTTCTCGCCCTGGTCGTTGCGGCTCTGGCCGTAGGAGGTGACGGAGACGGCCACGCCCGCGTAGTCCTTGGCGGACTGGCCGGAGAGGGACTTCTTGAGGGTGTCGGTGAAGACGAGGGTGCCTGAGACGAAGGCGACGCCGAGGGTGACGGCGAGCACCGTCATCAGCAGCCGGGCCTTGTGCGCGAGGACGTTGCGCAGGGCTGTACGGAACATGGGTTTCGAGTCCTGGGGCTGGAAGTCTGGAGGAGGGCTGCGGAGGTGTTCCGGGTCAGCTGGTGCGGCCCTTGGCGTCGAAGGCCTTCATGCGGTCGAGCACGCCGTCGGCGGAGGGGCTGATCATCTCGTCGACGATGCGGCCGTCGGCGAGGAAGATGACGCGGTCCGCGTAGGAGGCGGCGACCGGGTCGTGGGTGACCATCACGACGGTCTGGCCGAGCTCGCGGACGGAGTTGCGCAGGAAGCCGAGGACCTCGGCGCCGGAGCGGGAGTCGAGGTTTCCGGTCGGCTCGTCACCGAAGATGATCTCGGGGCGGGAGGCCAGGGCGCGGGCCACGGCCACGCGCTGCTGCTGGCCGCCGGAGAGCTGGGTCGGGCGGTGGCTCAGGCGGTCGGAGAGGCCGACCATGCGGATCACGTTGTCCAGCCACTGCCGGTCGGGCTTGCGGCCGGCGATGTCCATGGGCAGCGTGATGTTCTCCAGGGCCGTCAGGGTCGGCAGCAGGTTGAAGGCCTGGAAGATGAAGCCGATCTTGTCCCGGCGCAGCTGGGTCAGCTGCTTGTCCTTCAGGGTGCTCAGCTCGGTCTCGCCGATGCGGACGGAGCCGCCGGAGAAGGTGTCCAGGCCGGCGACGCAGTGCATCAGCGTGGACTTGCCGGAGCCGGAGGGGCCCATGATCGCGGTGAACTGCCCCTGCGCGAAGTCGACGGAGACGTTGTCCAGGGCGACCACCTGGGTCTCGCCCTGGCCGTACACCTTGGAGAGCTGGGTCGCGCGGGCGGCCACGGCCTGGGCGGTGTGGGGGGCGTAGTTGGTGGTGGTCACAGGGGGGACTCCTGTCGAGCGGGGCGGCCGCGGACTGCGGACGTGCGGGACGTATCCATCCTCACGGCGCCCACAGCGCTCCGGATCAGCCGCGGTGCCCGTTCTCCGGCCCACTGGAGGCTGACCGGGAGCCGGTCCGCCTCCTCCTTTGGTATGACATGAACCCCGAGAGGGGGACCGCGCCGGCGGGGGTGGCGCGCGGGGTGGCGACGGCGGTGGCGGCAGCGGTGGCGCGGAGCCTGTGCGGGCCATCGAAATTACGTCATTCCCAGGGCGGCGGTGATCGTCGGGCGCGGGCGCCCAGACCGGGCCGACCCCGCGTTCTTGTGCCTGACGATCCCTCAGGCGCCAATAAAATCAGACAACATCGGAATGACGGCCGAACGGCCGACTAGGTGTTCCCGATAGGCTCAACGCAGCGTTCATGGCTTTTACGCGGGGGCTGCTGGGCCTTGCCCGGATGGTGGAATGCAGACACGGCGAGCTTAAACCTCGCTGGCCTTAGGGTCGTGCCGGTTCGAGTCCGGCTTCGGGCACTCCCGCAGCGTCCCCCCGAATCCCCTGCGGCTTTGCCGCGCCTTCTCCTAAGATCCTCCTCCAGCAGTAGGGTGCTTTCTTTGCGAGCACATTACTCTTGTTGCAAGGCCGCGCAGGGTGGCCATGGAGGAGTGAGATGAGGAGCAGTAACCCGGTCTTCTCGCGACGGGGGTTCAGCCGCGACGCCGGCGGCCACGCGGGCTTCGGCGCGCCGCAGCAGGCGCAGGCCGGGACCGCGACCAACCCGTACGCGACGAACCCTTACGCGACCGACCCGGCCACCGGCATGCCGCAGGCTCCGGCCCGCGGCAGCGTGATGACGATCGACGACGTCGTGAGCCGTACGGCCATGACGCTCGGCGTCCTCGCCATCACGGCGACGCTCTCGTGGCTGACGCTGCCGGTCGACCCGGCCAACGTCGGCAAGTCGTACGCCATCGCCATCGGCGCCGCGCTCGTCGCCTTCGTGCTGGTCATCGTCCAGGCCTTCAAGCGCAAGCCCGTCCCCGCGCTGATCCTGGGCTACGCGGCCTTCGAGGGCGTGTTCCTCGGCGTCTTCAGCGCCATCATGAGCACCTACGTCGGCGACGGCGGAGGCGTGATCGTCCAGGCCGTGCTCGGCACGATCTGCGTGTTCGCAGGCGTGCTGATCGCGTACAAGATGGGCTGGATCCGCGTCACCCGCCGGTTCTACGGCTTCGTGATGGCCGCCGCCATGGGCTTCATGCTGCTCATGCTGGCGAACCTGCTGTTCTCGGTCTTCGCGGGCGGTGACGGCCTCGGCTTCCGCAGCGGCGGCCTCGGCATCCTGTTCGGCGTCATCGGCGTCATCCTCGGCGCCTGCTTCCTCGCCCTCGACTTCAAGCAGGTCGAGGACGGCGTGACGTACGGCGCCCCGCGCGAGGAGGCCTGGCTGGCGGCCCTCGGCCTCACCACCACCCTGGTGTGGATCTACATGGAGATGCTGCGGCTCTTCTCGATCCTCTCCGGAAACGACTAGCCGTACCGGCGCACACCGCCCACCCGGCAGCAGGGAAGGCCCCGCGAGCACACCGCTCGCGGGGCCTTTCCGCGTCGTGGAAGGGAGTACGGATCGGGGGCAGGGAATCGGGGGTCGGTCAGGATGCGGGGCTCAGCCGAACTTTCTCGCCGCCCTGCGCAGGTCGTACTCGTGGATGATCGCCTTGGCCTGGCCGTACGACAGGTCGTGCGCGCCGCGCAGCCAGCTGACCTTCTCCTCGAACCGGACGAGGGAGGGGCCGTCGTCCACGGCGCGGAGCCAGTCGGACACGTCACGACCGGTGGTCAGGGGGATTCTGTCGATCATGTTGCGGTGGGTCTGCTCGGAGAACTCTACGGACATGGGCGCCTCCGGAAATATCGCCGTGCTGTTCTCTTCACGCCACCGTGCCGGAGAGTTCGCCCGTTGGCAATGGCGCCCGGGCGCCGCGTAAGGTCGGCCGGGTGCTCGATACCTCGCCCCTGACCGCCGTCGTGGAACGTTTCGCCGACCGGCTGCGGGCCGCGCCGCAGAGCCGGCTCCAGCGCGGAGCCGCAGCCGAGGCGCTGGAAGCCGCCCGGGAGCTCTCCGTACGGGCGCAGCGGCTGGAGGACCCGGACGCGGCGGCCGCACCGCGGCTGATGCCGGAGGCGGGGATCTTCGTCGTCGGGGACCAACTGGCGGTGGCCGGGCAGGACCTCGCGCAGGCGCTGCGCGCCGCGGCGGCCGGCCCCGGCGTGGGCCCGGACGGCGCGAAGGCCCCGTCCGAGGAACTGGACGAGGCCGTGCGGCTGGTGGAGCGGGCGGAAGTCAGAGCGATGCGATGACGCGGTCCGCGAGGATGTAGACGTTGTTCTCGGGGTCCTCGGAGTCACCGCAGGAGAAGGTCAGCGCGTAGGCGCCGGAAATGCCGGAGCCGCCCAGCAGCACCGGTGCGGTGCCCGAGCGGAGGGCCTCGGCGAGGCGCTCGGCGGTCTCCCGGTGCCCCGGGGTCATGCAGAGCGTGGTGCCGTCGGTGAAGACGTACACGTCCAGGGTGCCGAGCGGGCCCGGACGGACGTCCGCGAGGGCCGTACGGGCCTCCGCGAGCTCCTCCAGGCGGCTGACGGTGCGCTCGTGCTCGGCGCCCGGGTGCGAGGCCTGTACGGGGACGAAATCGGGGTGCGAGGGGTGGCGCCGGCGAGCGGCGGCCAGCTCGGCCGAATCCTCCGGGTACGCCGGGTAGTCGTCGAGCTCCTCGCCGAGCACGGCCTCCAGGCCGACCATGTCCGCCTGCCGGGGGAGGAAGAGCGGGCTGTCCTCGCCCAGGCCCGTCAGACCGCCCAGCAGGGACGTGGGGGCCTCGCCGGCGAAGAGGGGCGAGGCGTCGGCGCCGTCACGGGCCTCCTGCGCGGCCCAGAAGGCGCGCGCCTCGGCGAGCTCGCGCTCGCGCTCCTCGGCCAGCGCCTCGGCCACGGCGGCCCGTATCTCGGCGGCGGGGGACTCCACGGCGCTGCGGGCGTGCGGCACGGCGGCACCGCGGGGGTGGGCCGACACCGTCAGCTCACCGCGCAGGGCCGTGACCTGCTTGCGCAGGGCGTGGACGGCGTGCAGAGCAGCAGCGCCCACGGCCGTGGCAGCGGCCGTGGTCAGCAGCAGGGCAAGAGACATGGCGCTCACTGACTAACTCCTGGTTGATTCGATCCCCCGACTTCCTACATCAGCTTGACCCGACCTGGGAATGGCATGCAGTGCATTACGTCATCAAATGGACAGGTCTTTGTGCCCGCGATGCCTGAGCGCATGCCGCTTGACCTGGCTAAATACCGATCCCCCAGGACAAAGGTCACATCCTGGGGGAGATTCGGTCACAGGTAGGCCGCGACGGGATTGGAATCGGTGTCAGTACGCCGCAAGGGATCCGGCGGATTCCTTGCGGCGCCTGGCCACCTTCTTGATCAGCTCAGGTTCAGCTCAGCCGCTCGATCACCATGGCCATGCCCTGGCCGCCCCCGACGCACATCGTCTCCAGACCGAACTGCTTGTCGTGGAACTGGAGGCTGTTGATCAGGGTGCCGGTGATGCGGGCACCGGTCATGCCGAACGGGTGGCCGACGGCGATGGCGCCGCCGTTGACGTTCAGCTTCTCCAGCGGGATCTCCAGGTCCCGGTAGGAGGGGATGACCTGGGCCGCGAAGGCCTCGTTGATCTCGAACAGGTCGATGTCGCCGACGGTCAGGCCCGCCCGCTTCAGCGCCTGCTTCGACGCCTCGACCGGGCCCAGGCCCATGATCTCCGGGGACAGGGCGGTCACGCCGGTGGAGACGATCCGCGCCAGCGGGGTCAGGCCCAGCTCCCGCGCCTTGGTGTCGCTCATGATGACCAGCGCGGCGGCGCCGTCGTTGAGCGGGCAGCAGTTGGCGGCCGTGACCAGGCCGTCGGGGCGGAAGACCGGCTTCAGGCCCTGGACGCCCTCCAGCGTGACACCGGCGCGGGGGCCGTCGTCGGTGGAGACGACCGTGCCGTCCGGGGTGGTGACCGGGGTGATCTCGCGGGCCCAGAAGCCGTTCTTGATGGCCTCTTCGGCGAGGTTCTGCGAACGGACGCCGAACTCGTCCATGTCCTGGCGGGTCACGCCCTTGAGGCGGGCCAGGTTCTCGGCGGTCTGCCCCATCGCGATGTACGCGTCGGGGACCAGGCCGTCCTCGCGCGGGTCGTGCCAGGACGCGCCCTCGCTCTGCGCCACGGCGGCCGTACGGGCCTCCGCGTCGGTGAAGAACGGGTTGTGGGTGTCCGGCAGGCCGTCCGAGGAGCCCTTCACGGAGCGGGAGACGGCCTCGACGCCCGCGGAGATGAAGACGTCGCCCTCGCCCGCCTTGATGGCGTGCAGGGCCATCCGGGAGGTCTGGAGCGAGGAGGAGCAGTACCGGGTGATCGTGCTGGCGGGCAGGTAGTCCATGCCCATCTGCACGGCCACGATGCGGCCCAGGTTGTGGCCCTGCTCGCCGCCGGGGAGACCGCAGCCGAGCATCAGGTCGTCGATGTCGCGCGGGTCCAGCTCGGGGACCTTGGCGAGGGCGGCCTGGATGATCGTGGCCGTCAGGTCGTCCGGCCGGACGTCCTTGAGGGACCCCTTGAAGGCGCGCCCGATCGGAGAACGGGCGGTCGAGACGATGACGGCTTCGGGCATCGGGGCTCCAAGGGGTTTGAGTTGCGGCTCATATCGGGACCGCATGCGAAGTTACCGGCCCGTACCGTCGAGGTCACCGGCCTTGGCATGTGATGAGGGTCGCTTCGGTCCCCCGCCGTCCGGCGCGGACCCCCCGGCGGGGCCCTCCTCGTGCTCCTCGTGCTCCGCGGGCTGGCCGATCTCCGGCCGGCTGGGCACCCGCCGGCGGCGCCGGTGCTTGAGCAGGGCCCAGGGGGCGCGGGCGGCCGTGACCTCCGTACCCGCCTCCCCGGCCGCCGCGGACGCCGCCTTGGCCACGGGGAGGATGTCCTCGTCGCGGGTGTGGTCCAGCCGGTCCGACTCGGGCCACACGCCCAGCGCGGCGCACACCGTGGGCAGCACGGCCATCGCCGCGGTCGCGTACCCCTCGGCGGAGGGGTGGTAGGAGTCCGGGCCGAACATCTCGCGCGGGTTCGCGGCGAACTCCGGCCCGAGCAGGTCACCCATGGAGACCGTACGGCCGCCCAGCGCGATCACCCCGATCGTCTGGGCGGCGGCCAGCTGGCGCGAGACGCGGCGGGCCACCCAGCGCAGCGGCTGGTAGACCGGCTCGATCGTGCCCAGGTCGGGGCAGGTGCCGACCACGACCTCGGCGCCGGCGAGCCGGAGCCTGCGGACGGCGGCCGTGAGCAGGCGCACCGACTGGGTCGGGGGCATCCGGCGGGTCACGTCGTTCGCGCCGATCATGATCACCGCCACATCCGGGGGCGGGATGTCATCCTGGAGGAGCAGGCCCGTCTGGCGGTCGAGGTCGTCCGACATCGCCCCCGACAGGGCCACGTTCCGCAGCTCCACGGGCCGCTCGGCCACCGCCGCGAGGCCCGAGGCCAGCAGGGCGCCCGGGGTCTGCCTCGCCCGCCGCACACCCAGCCCGGCGGCCGTGGAATCGCCCAGCATGGCCAGCCGCAGCGGGCCGGGGCTCCGCTCCGGCCCGCCGAACTCGCTCCCGTACAGGCCGTCGGCGCGCGGCGGATCCGGCAGCCCGGTCCCCACCGTCCGCTTCGCGAACTGCAACTCGGCCACCACCACACCGACCGCGGCGACCCCGATGAGCCCGATCCCGCCACCGCCGTAAGCCGCTCCCGCCGCGATCCGGCGGGCCGTCCTCGCTCTGGACACCCTGCGGGCCACCTCGCTTCCCTGCCTGGCCTCGATGAGCTACCTGCCCCGTAGTGCCGGTCGGCCAATCCCTTTCCGCATACTCTGGCCGGACCTCCCGGAGAACCCGTGGAGTCCCCTCCTTGGAGAACATGGTGCAATTCCACGACTCGATGATCAGCCTCGTCGGCAACACCCCGCTGGTGAAGCTCAACCGTGTGACCGAAGGCCTCCAGGCCACCGTGCTCGCAAAGGTCGAGTACTTCAATCCCGGCGGATCCGTGAAGGACCGGATCGCCGTTCGGATGATCGAGGCGGCCGAGCAGAGCGGAGCCCTCAAGCCCGGCGGCACCATCGTGGAGCCGACCAGCGGCAACACGGGTGTAGGACTCGCCATCGTGGCCCAGCAGAAGGGCTACAAGTGCATCTTCGTCTGCCCTGACAAGGTGTCCATGGACAAGATCAACGTGATGCGCGCGTACGGTGCCGAGGTCGTGGTCTGCCCGACCGCCGTCGACCCCGAGCACCCGGACTCGTACTACAACGTGTCCGACCGCCTCGCGCGCGAGCCCGGCGCCTGGAAGCCCGACCAGTACAGCAACCCGAACAACCCCCGTTCGCACTACGAGACCACCGGTCCCGAGCTGTGGGAGCAGACGGACGGGAAGATCACGCACTTCGTCGCCGGCGTCGGCACGGGCGGCACGATCTCCGGCACCGGCAACTACCTCAAGGAGGTGTCCGGCGGCCGGGTCAAGGTCATCGGCGCCGACCCCGAGGGCTCGGTCTACTCCGGCGGCTCCGGCCGCCCGTACCTCGTCGAGGGCGTCGGCGAGGACTTCTGGCCCACCGCCTACGACCCGAACGTCACGGACGAGATCATCGCGGTGTCCGACAAGGACTCCTTCCAGATGACCCGCCGCCTGGCGAAGGAAGAGGGCCTGCTGGTCGGCGGCTCCTGCGGCATGGCCGTGGTGGCCGCGCTGCGCGCCGCCGAGGGTCTCGGCCCGGACGACGTGGTCGTCGTCCTGCTGCCGGACAGCGGCCGCGGCTACCTGAGCAAGATCTTCAGCGACGAGTGGATGGCCGGTCACGGCTTCCTGGAGGAGGCGGGCCCCGCGGCCCGCATCGGCGCCGTGCTCGCGGACAAGGAGGGCGGCATCCCGTCCCTCGTCCACATGCACCCCGAGGAGACCGTGGGCGAGGCCATCGAGGTCCTGCGCGAGTACGGCGTCTCGCAGATGCCGATCGTCAAGCCGGGCGCGGGCCACCCGGACGTGATGGCGGCCGAGGTCATCGGCTCCGTCGTCGAGAAGGAACTGCTGGCGGCGCTGTTCGCGCAGCGGGCCTCGCTGACCGACCCGCTGGAGAAGCACATGAGCTCCCCGCTGCCGCAGGTCGGCTCCGGCGAGCCGGTGTCGGAGCTGATGGCGGTCCTGGGCGAGGCCGATGCGGCGATCGTCCTGGTCGAGGGCAAGCCGACCGGTGTGGTGAGCCGTCAGGACCTGCTGGCGTTCCTGGCGAAGGCACCGAAGTAGCCGCACAAACGGTACGGGGCCGACACGTGACGGCAGCACCGGCTTAACACGGCTCCGGCACAGTGGTGGTTGTCGGCGGGGGAGACCCGGCCGGCAACCACCGACTGGCGTCGGCGCGGTTCCGGAGCGGCTCCCGGACCGCGGGGCGCCGTGGGACGCGGCCGGCCCTGACCCGGCCCGTGTCCTTCGCGGGGACCGCCGTCGTCCCGCCCCCGGGCAACCGGGGTGCGGCGGTCCCCGCCGACTTCTCTCCCCCGCCCCGGCGCCTCAGACGCCGGCGCGGCTGGATGTTCCGCCCCCAGCGGCGCCGCTGCCGGGGCGCCGCCCCAGAACCCGCGCCTCAGACGCCGGCGGGGCTGGCTGCGCGACCCCCTGCGGCGCCGTTGCCGGGGGCCAGCCCCCAGACCCCCGCGCCTCAACCGCCGGCGCGGCTGAAGTGGCGCCGGCCCCGGTCAGGCGGCGTCCACGCCCTTGGCGCGGCCGCGCGGCGACCTGGCGTGGATGAGGTTCACCGCCACGATCCCCGCCCACACCACCACCAGCCCGCTCAGGCGGGCCTGGGCCGCGCCGATCGCGGACAGCGGGACCGCCAGGACCAGCGTCACGATCGCGAATCCGAAACGCTCCCCGAACGTGCCCGAACCCGGCACGGCGCCGACACCGGCGCCCGTGGCGGCGGATACCCTGTCGGCGCCCCCGCCGCCCCGCGCCGCGCCCAGGCGTTCCTCCGCCAGCCGCCGCCGGACCTGCGTGTCGACCTTCTCGACGAAGGACTCCACCAGCGCGGACTCGTACTCGGAACCCAGCTCCCGCCGCGCTTCCAACGTGGCATCGAGTTCCCGCTTCAGCTCTTGGCGCTCCATCCCCCCACCGTAGGAAGCGGTCCGAGCCCCCGCACTGGGGCTACCCCCCGTCTCGCGGAGCGACCGCCGCTTGCCGTCCTGCATAACCGCATGCAGAGTGCTCCGTAAGTGAATATTCACCGGCACGGGGACGGAGGGGACGGGATGAGCGACAGCCCGGCCGCGCGGCTGCAGAAGCTGTTCGAGGGGCACCGGCTGACACCCACCCAGCGACGGATCGCGCACTGCATGGTGCGCGGAGCGGCCGATGTGCCGTTCCTGTCGAGCGTGGAGCTCGCGGAGCTGGCGGGGGTGAGCCAGCCGTCGGTGACCCGGTTCGCGGTGGCGCTCGGCTTCGACGGCTATCCGGCGCTGCGCCGGCACCTGCGCGAGGTGGCACCCGCCGAGCGCCCGGAGGCCGTGGGCGAGGACGCGTACAACGAGTACCAGCAGGCCGTCCAGGGCGAGATCGAGAACCTGCGCCGGCTGTCGGCGATGCTCGCCGACCCCGCGCCCGTCCAGGAGGCCGGCCGGCTGCTCGCCGGGTCGAGCCCGCTGCCGGTGCTCGGGCTGCGCGCCGCGTCCTCGCAGGCGCGGGGGTTCGCGTACTTCGCCGCCAAGGTGCATCCCGACGTACGGCTCCTCGACGAGGGCGGCTCGATGCTCGCCGACCGGATCGACGCCTGCGTCACCGCCGGCGCCTCCGCGCTGCTGTGCTTCGCGCTGCCGCGGCATCCCCGGGAGGTCGTGGAGGCCCTGGAGCACGCAAGGGCGGCCGGGCTGACGGTCGTCACCGTCGCGGACTCCGCGTTCGCCCCCGTGGCCCGCGACTCGGACCTGCTGATCCCGGCGCCGGTCGGGACCGGCCTCGCCTTCGACACGGCCTGCGCGCCGATGCTGCTGGGCCGGGTGCTGCTGGAGGCCATGGCGGACGCCCTCCCGGACGCGCAGGCCCGCCTGGAAGCCTTCGACGCGGGGGCCGCGGCCCGCGGCCTGTTCGTGGAGTAGACGGCGCGGCGGCGCGGGCGCGCTGGGGCCGGGTCAGAGGAGGGCGGTGGCGTGGGCGCCGCCCGCTTCGGCGACGATCTCGGCCAGGCTCTGCGCGGGCCGCGCCAGGTCGAAGCGGACCTCGCCCCGGGGGCCGACGCGGAAGCCGTACACGGCGGGCCTCGGCAGGCTGTTGTAGCCGTAGTGGGCGGTGAAGAAGTACGCGCCGGTGTCCGGTACGCCGATCAGGTCACCCGGGGACAGCTGCGGCAGCTCCCGGGCCGTGGCCAGCAGGTCCCCCGCGAAGCAGGCCGGCCCCGCGATGTCCTGCGCGACGACGGGGACGGCCGGGGCTCCCGGCTTCGGGGCGCCCCCGGCGTCGTACGGCAGGATCCGCAGCGGCCAGGCCGCCGGGGCGTACACCGTACGGGTGGCCAGCTGCACTCCCGCGTGGGTGAGGGCGATGGGGCGGCCGCCGGTGGACTTGGTGTACTCCACCCGCGCCAGCACCAGGCCGTGCTTGGCCAGCAGGGACCGGCCGAACTCCGTCACCAGCCCGTACGAGCCGTCGAACAGGGCCGGCGCGGCCGCCCGCAGCTCCGCCACGTACCGGGCGTAGCCCGGGGTCCGCTCGTCGGAGGCGAAGTTCACCGGCAGGCCCCCGCCGATGTCGAGGGTGTCGATCTGCCGGCGCCCGGCGGCCGCGTTGATCTCCTCGGCCAGCGCGTGCAGCTCCCGTACGCCCTCCGCGATCAGGGCCAGCGGGACGCCCTGCGAGCCCGAGTGGGTGTGCAGTCGGGTGATCCAGGGGCGCTCCGCGCAGGCCCGTACCAGCCAGGCCCGGGCGCCCCCGTCGCGCAGCGGCACGCCGAACTTGGAGGTGGCGGTCGCCGTGGACAGGGCGTCGATGGTGCCCGCCCCCGTCTGCGGGTTGACGCGGATCCCGATCGGCGAGGCCGGCGGCCCGGCGCCGGCCAGCGCGTCGATCCGCTCCAGTTCCTGCCGGTTGTCGGCGTTGACCGCGATCCCCAGCGCCAGCGCCTCGCGCAGCTCCCGCGAGGTCTTGGCGGGGGAGTCCAGCACCATCCGCTCCGGTGCGACCCCGGCCGCCCGGGCCAGCGCCAGCTCCCCGGGGCTGGCCACCTCGCAGCCGAGGCCGGCCTCCGCGAGCAGCCGCAGTACGGGGACCAGCGGGGCGGCCTTCACCGCGAAGGCGTGCAGCACCGGGGTGCCCGGCGGCAGCGCGGCCGCGAACGCGGCGGTGAGCTCGGCGGCCGAGGCCCGGATTCCGGCCACGTCCAGCAGGCAGACCAGCGGCTCCGCGTCCGGCGCCCCGCCCACCAGGCCCTGCTCGACGGCGGCCCGTACGGCCAGGTCGCGGCGGGCGGCGGCGTCCGCCGCGTCCGCCGTCGTGTGCGTCTCGACAGCCATGGTGAAGAGCCAATCATCCGACGCGTCCGCCCGCAGCTGTTGACTGGATCTATTCAGGGAGCGAGGATGTGAATAGATTGACCAACATCGGAGGAGGCACCGCCATGTCAGGACCCCGCCCCGTACGGGCAGCGCGAGGCACGCAGCTCAGCACCCTGGGATGGCAGCAGGAGGCGGCCCTGCGGATGCTCCAGAACAACCTGGACCCCGAGGTCGCCGAGCACCCCGACAAGCTGGTCGTCTACGGCGGCACCGGCAAGGCCGCGCGCGACTGGCGCTCCTTCGACGCGATGGTGCGCACGCTGCGGACGCTGAAGCAGGACGAGACGATGCTCGTCCAGTCCGGCCGCCCCGTCGGCGTGATGCAGACCCACGAGTGGGCCCCGCGCGTCCTGCTCGCCAACTCCAACCTCGTCGGCGACTGGGCCAACTGGGAGGAGTTCCGCCGCCTGGAGTCCCTCGGCCTCACCATGTACGGGCAGATGACCGCCGGTTCGTGGATCTACATCGGCACCCAGGGCATCCTCCAGGGCACGTACGAGACCTTCGCCGCCGTCGCCGCGAAGCTGCATTCAATTGGTAAGGGAGGGGTCAACGGCACCCTCGCGGGCACCATCACCCTCACCGCCGGCCTCGGCGGCATGGGCGGCGCCCAGCCGCTGGCCGTCACGATGAACGACGGCGTCGCGATCTGCATCGACGTCGACCCGCGCGCCATCGAGCGCCGCATCGAGCACCGCTACCTCGACGTCAAGGCCGACGACCTGGCGCACGCGCTCCGGCTCGCCGTCGAGGCCCGCGACGCCCGCAAGCCGCTCTCCATCGGCCTCCTCGGCAACGCGGCCGAGCTGCTCCCGCAGATGCTCGCCGAGGGCGCCCCGATCGACATCGTCACGGACCAGACCTCCGCGCACGACCCGCTGGCCTACTGCCCGGTCGGCGTCGCCTTCGAGGACATGGCCTCCTACGCCGCCGAGAAGCCCGCCGACTTCACCCAGCGGGCCCGCGAGTCGATGGCCCGGCACGTCGAGGCCATGGTCGGCTTCATGGACGCGGGCGCCGAGGTCTTCGACTACGGCAACTCCATCCGCGGCGAGGCCCAGCTGGCCGGCTACGACCGCGCCTTCGACTTCCCCGGCTTCGTCCCCGCCTACATCCGGCCGCTGTTCTGCGAGGGCAAGGGCCCCTTCCGCTGGGCGGCGCTGTCCGGCGAGGCCTCGGACATCCACAAGACCGACAAGGCGATGCTCGAACTCTTCCCGGAGAACGAGTCCCTGCACCGCTGGATCAAGATGGCGGGCGAGCGCGTCCACTTCCAGGGCCTGCCGGCGCGCATCTGCTGGCTCGGCTACGGCGAGCGCGACAAGGCGGGCGAGCGCTTCAACGAGATGGTCGCCGACGGCACCCTCGCGGCCCCGCTGGCCATCGGCCGCGACCACCTGGACTGCGGCTCCGTCGCCTCCCCGTACCGCGAGACGGAGGCCATGCTCGACGGCTCCGACGCGATCGCCGACTGGCCGCTGCTGAACGCCATGGTCAACGTCGCCTCCGGCGCCTCCTGGGTCTCCATCCACCACGGCGGCGGCGTCGGCATGGGCCGCTCGATCCACGCCGGGCAGGTCACGGTCGCCGACGGCACCAAGCTCGCCGGCGAGAAGATCCGCCGCGTCCTCACCAACGACCCCGGCATGGGCGTCATCCGCCACGTCGACGCCGGCTACGACATCGCCGAGACGGTGGCCGACGAGCGCGGCGTCCGCGTCCCCATGCGCGAGGGCGACGACGCGTGAGCGACAACCCCGCAGGGGCGGTCTCGTTCCACACCATGTGGGACGAGCTCGCCCCCATCGGCCGCCACCCGGACAGCGGCGGATACCGCCGCTACGCCTGGACCGGAGCCGACGCCGACTGCCGGACCTGGTTCCAGGCCCAGGCCGAGGCCCGCGGCCTCACCTACGAGACCGATCGCAACGGCAACCAGTGGGCCTGGCTCGGCGACCCCCTCGCGGGCGACGCCGTCGTCACCGGCTCCCACCTGGACTCCGTCCCCGACGGCGGCGCCTTCGACGGCCCGCTCGGCGTGGTGTCCTCCTTCGCGGCCCTGGACGAACTCCGCAGGAGGGGCGCGGCGTTCTCCAGGCCGCTGGCCATCACCAACTTCGGAGACGAGGAAGGGGCCCGGTTCGGCCTCGCCTGCGTCGGCTCCCGGCTCGCCGCCGGCCAGCTGACCAAGGAGAAGGCGTACGAACTCCGCGACGCGGACGGCATCCGGCTGCCCGAGGCCATGGAGGCCGCCGGATACGACCCCCAGGCCATCGGGGCCGACCCCGAACGGCTCGCCCGGATCGGCGCCTTCGTCGAACTCCACGTGGAACAGGGCCGGGCCCTGGACCTGTCCGGCGACCGCGTCGGCATCGCGTCCGCGATCTGGCCGCACGGCCGCTGGCGGTTCGACTTCCACGGCGAGGCCAACCACGCCGGCACCACCCGCCTGGTGGACCGCCGCGACCCGATGCTCACGTACGCGTCGACCGTCCTCGCGGCCCGCGCCGAGGCGGCCCTCGCCGGGGCCGTCGCCACCTTCGGGAAGATCTCGGTCGAGCCCAACGGGGTCAACGCCATCCCCTCGCTGGTGCGCGGCTGGCTCGACTCCCGCGCCGCCGACCAGGCCACCCTCGACACCGTGGTCACCGCGATCGAGAAGGCCGCCCGCGAGCGCGCCGACCAGGACGGCATCGACCTCGCCGTCGTCCGGGAGTCCTTCACCCCGGTCGTCGAGTTCGAGCACGCCCTGCGCGACGAGATGAACCGGATCCTGGGCGGGGCCGTCCCCGTCCTCGGCACGGGGGCGGGACACGACGCCGGAATCCTCTCCGCCGCCGTTCCGACCGCCATGCTGTTCGTACGGAACCCGACCGGCGTCTCCCACTCCCCGCGGGAGTTCGCCGCCGAGGACGACTGCGTGGCCGGTGTCCTCGCCCTCGCCGACGTACTGGAAGGCCTGGCATGCCGCTGACGACGTACTGGCTGGAGCACGCCTGGCTCGGCACCCACGTCGAGCCGGGCGTCGCCCTGGAGGCGGGCGCGGACGGCCGGATCACCGCCCTGCGCACCGGCGTCGAGACCCCGCCGCCGGGAGCCGAGGTACTGCGGGGGCTCACGGTCCCGGGTCTGGCGAACGCCCACTCGCACGCCTTCCACCGGGCACTGCGCTCGCTGGTCCAGGTCGGCTCGGGCACCTTCTGGACCTGGCGCGACTTCATGTACAAGGTCGCCCAGAACCTCACCCCCGACAGCTACTTCGCGCTGGCCCGCGCCGTGTACGCGGAAATGGCGCTGGCCGGCATCACCAACGTCGGCGAGTTCCACTACGTCCACCACGCGCCCGGCGGCGCCCCCTACGCCGACCCGAACGCGATGGGCGAGGCCCTGATCGAGGCGGCCGCGGCCGCGGGCATCCGGATCACCCTGCTCGACACGGCGTACCTGTCGGCCGGCTTCGGCCAGGCACCGAGCCCGCACCAGCTGCGGTTCTCCGACGGGACGGCCGACGCCTGGGCCGAGCGCGTCGGCGCCCTCAAGCCCCGCGCGCACGCCCTGATCGGCGCCGCGATCCACTCGGTGCGCGCCGTACCGGCGGGGCAGCTGGCGACGGTCGCCGGATGGGCCGAGGAGCGGCGGGCCCCGCTGCACGTACACCTCTCCGAGCAGACCGCCGAGAACGACGCCTGCCAGGAAGCCCACGGGTGCACCCCGACCCAGCTGCTCGCCGACCACGGCGTGCTCGGGCCGCGGACCACCGGCGTCCACAACACCCACCTCACCGACATCGACATCGCGCTCCTCGGCGGCACCGCCACCGGCACCTGTATGTGCCCCACCACCGAACGCGACCTCGCGGACGGCATCGGCCCGGCCGGCCGGCTCCAGCACGCGGGCAGCCCGCTCTCCCTCGGCAGCGACAGCCACGCGGTGATCGACCTGCTGGAGGAGGCCCGGGCGATGGAGCTCAACGAGCGGCTGCGCAGCCGCACCCGGGGCCACTGGACGGCGAACGCGCTGCTGACCGCCGCCACCGCCGACGGCCATGCGGCGCTGGGCCTGGCGGACGCGGGCCGGCTGGAGGCGGGGGCGCTCGCGGACTTCACCACGATCGCCCTCGACTCCGTCCGTACGGCGGGTGCGGTGCCGCGGCTCGGCGCCGAGACGGCGGTGTTCGCGGCGACCGCCGCCGACGTCCGCCACACCGTCGTCGGCGGCCGCCACATCGTCCGCGACGGCCACCACACCCTGGTCGGGGACGTTCCGACGGCCCTGTCCGAGTCCATCGCAGCCCTGCGCGCCTGACCGCGGCGCCCGGACCCGGTCCTCCATCGCCGGACGGCTGAAACACCCAGCCCCGCCGGCGCTTGAGGCGCGGGTCAGGGCAGAGCCCGGGAAACGGAGAAAGGGCGGGGCGGGGAGAGCAACCTGGAGAGGAACCATGACCACCACCGCAATCACCAACATCGCCGGCCTCGTCACCAACGACCCGGCCCTCGGCGACGGCTCGCCGCTCGGCCTGATCGAGAACGCGGCCGTCGTCATCGACGGCGAGACCGTCGCCTGGGTCGGCCCCGCCGCCAAGGCCCCGGCGGCGGACACCGTCTTCGACGCGGCCGGCCGCGCCGTCATCCCCGGCTTCGTCGACAGCCACAGCCACCTCGTCTTCGCCGGCGACCGCACCGCCGAGTTCAACGCCCGGATGTCCGGCCGCAGCTACTCCGCCGGTGGCATCCGCACCACCGTCGCCGCCACCCGCGCCGCCACCGACGCGGAGCTGGAAGCGAATCTGCTGCGCCACCTCGACGAGGCCCGCCGCCAGGGCACCACCACCTTCGAGACCAAGTCCGGCTACGGCCTCACCGTCGCCGACGAGGCCCGCGCCCTGCGCATCGCCGCCGCGCACACCGAGGAGGTCACCTACCTCGGCGCGCACATCGTGTCCCCGGACTACGCCGAGGACCCGGCCGGCTACGTCGACCTCGTCACCGGCGAGATGCTGACCGCCTGCGCCCCGTACGCCCGCTGGGTCGACGTGTTCTGCGAGAAGGGCGCCTTCGACGGCGACCAGGCCCGCGCGATCCTCACCGCCGGCGCCGCCGCCGGGCTGATCCCGCGAGTCCACGCCAACCAGCTCTCGTACGGCCCCGGCGTGCAGCTCGCCGTGGAGCTCGAAGCGGCCTCCGCCGACCACTGCACCCACCTCACCGACGCCGATGTCGACGCCCTCGCGCAGGCCGCCGACACCACCGTCGCGACCCTGCTGCCCGGCGCCGAGTTCTCCACCCGCGCCCAGTGGCCCGATGCCCGCCGCCTCATCGACGCGGGTGCCACCGTCGCGCTGTCGACCGACTGCAACCCCGGCTCCTCCTACACGAGTTCGATGCCGTTCTGCATCGCGCTCGCCGTCCGGGACATGCGGATGACCCCCGACGAGGCCCTCTGGTCCGCGACCGCCGGCGGCGCCCGCGCCCTGCGCCGCTCCGACGTGGGCACCGTGACCCCCGGCGCCCGCGCCGACCTGGCGCTCCTGGACGCCCCGAGCCACGTCCACCTCGCCTACCGGCCCGGTGTCCCGCTGGTCTCCGCCGTCTGGCAGCGGGGTGTCCGCGCCGTCTGAACCGCCCCCGCCCCGCACGGACATGGCCTGAATCCAGGCGGCCGACAGGCCGTGGATCCAGGCCTGTCCCGTGTCTTCCCTCCGTAAGGCCCCCGGCGTACCTTGAGCCACCATCTGATGTGTCGTCAGTAACTTGTGGCCTGAGGGGAAGACGAAGGTGTCCCACCGGAAACGCTCCACCGCGCTCGCGCCCGCGCTCGCCCTGGCCTCGGCGCTGGCCGGACCGGCGGTCCTGCTGGCCGCCACCGCGGCCCGCGCGGCCGTCGTCGACGTCGCCTACGCCTGCGTGACCCCGATCGGGGACAAGTCGGCCGTCTCGCCCATCGACATCAAGGCCGTCAAGGAAGGCGCCGGCTACAAGCTGACGATGTCCTTCCAGAAGGGAGTCTCGTCCAGCCCCGTCGAACTCGGCAAGGGCGCGATGAGCCCCAGCGCCGTCATCCAGGTGGGCGGCGCCGAGAAGGCCACGGTGGCGGTGACCGGGCCGCCCAACCCCGAGGCGGTGCCCGCCAACACCCCCATCAAGATCACCGACCTGTCCGGCACCTACACCCCGAAGAAGAGCGGCAAGGTCACCTTCACCGCGGGCGTGCTCACCATCAAGGCGCTGGGCACCACCACCACCTGCACCCCCGGCAACGGCCCGGGGCCCTCCCTGGAGCTGGACGTCACCGGATCCGGTGGAGCCCCCGAGGCGCCCGGAGCCCCCGAGGCCCCCGAAGCCCTCCCGCAGACCGGCCCCACCGACTCCGCCCTCGCCCTCGGCACCCTCGGCGCCACCGTGCTGCTCACCGGCGCGGCCGGGGTGCTCTGGCTGACCCGGCGCGGCGGGCGGGCCCGGTCCTGAACGGAGCACCCCCGGCCATGCCCGTGCTCCACACGCTCCTCCGGCTCGGCGTGCCGCTCCTGGCGGCCGCCGCTCTCCCCACCGTCCCCGCGCCCCCGGCTGTCGCCGCGTCCCCGGCTGCCGCCGGGGCCGTCGCCGTCTCCGCTTCCGCCGCCCCCGCGGCCGCCGCCGAGGAGCCCGGCTGGCGCGCCGAACCCGTCTCCGGGAGCGGGGATTCCGCCGTCCGCCCGTACTTCTACCTGGCCGGCCCGCCCGGCACCGTCCTGGAGGACCGGCTCGCCCTGGTCAACACCACCGGCCAGGAGCACACCGTCACCCTGCGCGGGGCCGACGCCCACAACACGGCGGACGGCGCCCTCGCGGTGCGCCCCGCCCGGGAGTCCACCGACGCCGGCTCCTGGATCAGCTTCGGATCCGGGAGCACCGTGAAGCTCCCCCCGCGCACCCGCGCCGTGGTCCCCTTCACCGTCACCGTGCCGCCCGCGTCCCCGCCCGGGGACCATCCGGCCGCCGTGGTGGCCACCGAGGCCGGCCGCGAGGTGGGCGTACGGGTCCACCTGCGCGTCGGCGGCCCCGCGCTGGCCGCCCTCACCGTCGAGTACGTGGCCGTACGGGGCCGGGGCGCGGGCCGCGTCGTCTCGTACACCTTGGTCAACCGGGGCAACGTGACCCTCGCCCCGCGGCTCGCGATCCGCGCCGAGGGCCGGTTCGGCGAGGTCGCCGGGCGCGCCCCGCGCGCCGTGCCCGTGGAGCTCCTGCCGGGCAGGCGGGTGACGCTGACCGAACCCTGGCCCGGCGCGCCGGTGCTCGACCGGGTCGAACTCACCCTCACCGTCACCGCCCCCGGCGGCGCCCGGGCCACGGCCGCCGCCTCGGTGTGGTGCCTGCCCTGGGGGATCAGCGGCCGCACGGGCGCCGGGCTGCTCGCCCTCGGCGGGGCGATCCCGGCCGCGCTGGTCCTCGTACGGATCCGGCGCTCCCGGCGCGCGCGGCGCGAGCCGGCCGACGCGAGCGCACCCGCACCCGTACGGACCCCAGCACCGGACCACGAGTTGACGGGAGCATCCAGGTGAGCGCCAAGGCCGACGGGAAAGCCCGGGGGAGCGCGGCGGGCGCCGCCTCCCGGCTCGGGGCCCTCCTCGCGGCGGGGCTGGCGGTGTGCGCCCTGGCCCTGCTCCCGGCGGCCCCGGCGTCAGCGGCCCAGGCCACCGCCGCCGACGCCGACAAGCCCGCCGTGGCGCTCTCGCTCCAGGAGGCCGCCAAGGGCGCGGAGCTCGGCGTCACCGGCACCGGCTGGCCCGCCAAGACGCTGGTGATGCTGCTGGTCTGCGGGCAGAACATGATCGGCGGCACCAACAGCTGCGCCAACTCCGACGGCGTCGCGGTCGCCGTCGCCGCCGACGGGCGCTTCACCGCCCGGCTGCCGGTGGTGGCGCCGCCCAAGCCCTGCCCCTGCGTCGTGAACGTCACCTCCGTGAACGGGGACCAGTCCACGGTCGCCGCCCCCTTCAAGATCACCGGGCATCCGGTGGCCGCGCTGCCCGAGGAGAGCGGCACGGCCCGCCTCGCCCTGCTCACCGGCGTCCGGCTCCAGGGCGAGGACGGGGTGCTGACCTGGTTCGGCGCCCCGCCCGCCCGGACGTTCACGGTCACCGTCGGCAACCTCGGCTCGGCCCCCGTCAAGGACCCGGTCTTCCAGCTCGGCACCGCCCACGGCGTCTTCGCCCCGGGGTGGGAGGAGGTCCGCTGGAAGGGCACGATCCCGCCGGGCGGCAAGGCGGAGGTCAAGCTGAACGTCACCCTGTCCGCCGGCGCCCACGGCGACTACACGGTCTCCCTCAAGTACGGGGACAAGGTCATGGCCGCCCAGCCCTGGGGCGTGGACCGCCCGTACGGGGTGGTGCTGTTCTGGGGCCTGCTCCTGCTGGTGATCCCGGCCGCGGTGTTCCGCGTCGGCATGGCCGTGGTGGACCGGGTCCGGCCGCGCCCGGCGCCGCCCGCCCACCGCCGCCGGGGCGCCAAGTCCCCCGGGGCGGCGGCCGAGGTGACGGCCCGGCTGCCGGGGCTCCCGGGCGTACGGGGCTCCGCGCCGCCCCGTACCGGGCCGCCGGCCGGACCCCCCGAGACCCCCACGGCGGTCCTGCCGTGGTTCACCCCGGACAGCGCGCCGGAGACAGCACCACAGACGTCCGCACCGTCTGAGAACCGATCGACGACGAAGGGACATTCGTGAAGACCCAACGGAGGGTGAGCGCGGCCGTGGTCGCGCTGCTGCTCGGCGGCTCCGGCATCGCCATGGGGGCCGCCCCTGCCCGGGCTGCCGAGACCGCGTTCACGGTCAAGTGCGTGCCGCCGGCCGGCGGCGGCAGCCCGGTGGAGGGCGAGACCACCGCCAAGATCGAAGCCCCGGCCTCGGCCAAGGTCGGCGACGAGGTCGACGTGTCCTGGGAGACGGTGAAGCCCGCCTCGAACAACACCGACCTCATGGACATCCCGCAGGACTCGGTCCAGCCCACCGGCTGGATCACGGTGGGCGGCGGGGGAGGTGAGCTGAAGGTCGTCGGGGAGAAGAAGAACCCGCCGATCCCGAAGAAGGCGCCCATGCGGATGTCGACGATGAAGGGGAAGCTGAAGCTCACCAAGGCCGGCAAGATCACCCTGACCCCCGGCAAGTACGAGGTGGCCGTCACCTTCTCCTTCGGCACCTTCGTCACCAAGTGCGCGCCGACGGGCAGCGTGGGCGCCGGGGCCACCATCGACGTGACGGCGGGGTCCGGCAGCACCAGCGGCGGCTCGACCAGCGGCGGCAGCACCAGCGGGGGCGGTTCGACGAGCGGAGGCTCCACCAGCGGCAGTACGGGCGGCTCCACCAGTGGCTCCACCGGCTCCACCGGCTCCACCGGCGGTTCCGCCAGCGGTGGTACGAGCGGTGGCGGCGGCGGTCAGACCGACTTCCCGGGCAAGCCCGTGGAGGTCTCCTTCGACTGCGGCCCGGTCGTCCCCGGCGGCATCAAGACCCCGGTCACCATCAGCGCCAAGAAGAACGGCGGCGCCTACGACCTGACCGTCAAGACGGCGAAGGGTGCGATGGCCAGCCCGATGGCCCTTCCGGCGGGGGCCCTCAAGCCCTCGATGAACGTCAAGCTCGGCGGCGCCGACTCCGGCACGGTCAAGGTGGCCGGCCCGGCCAACGCGGAGCCCATCCCGGACAAGGCCCCGGTCAGCCTCAGCGACATGACGGGCACCTACAAGCCCGGCAAGAGCGGCAAGGTCACGCTGAGCCCGGACCAGCTGACGATCGACGTCACGATGGCCCCGGGCGCCACGCCCATCAACGTGCCCTGCAAGGCGGCCAGCAGCGGCGTCTCGCTGGAGCTGGACACCACCGCCCAGCCGGGCGGCTCCGGCTCGCCGTCCACCACCGGGAGCACCACCGGCAGCACCGACAACACCACCGGCAACCTCGCCGAGACCGGCGCGCGGGACGCGGGCGGCATCCGGGCCCTCGCCCTGGTCGCCTGCACGGTGGTCCTGCTGGGCGCGGCCGTGTTCACCTTCACCCCCTGGCGCCGTCTGCGCGGCACCAGGTAACCCCGTAAGCCCGTACGGCCCGTACAAGAGAGCGGCCCGGCACACCTCACGGTGTGCCGGGCCGCTCCTCGCGTGCGGGGTGCGTCAGTGGACGCTGCCCATCAGGGACTGGACCTTCTTGCGGTACATGTACACCGCGAGGCCGGCGGCGGCGGCGAGGGCCGCCTGCATGCCGATGATCCAGGTTCCGTTCAGGTCGACGCCGGCCAGCGACAGCAGACCCGTGGTGCAGTCACCGGCGGTGACCGCGAGGAACCAGACGCCCATCATCTGGGAGGCGTACTTCTGCGGGGCCATCTTCGTGGTGACGGAGAGGCCGACCGGGGAGAGGCACAGCTCGGCGATGGTCTGGATCATGTAGATCGAGACCAGCCACATCGGCGAGACCTTGGTGCCGTCGCCCGCCATGCCCATCGGGACGACGAAGACGAAGAAGGACGCGCCGACCAGGACCAGGCCCATCGCGAACTTCACGATGGTGTTCGGCTCCTGGTTCTTGCGGGCCAGCCACAGCCACATCCAGGCGAAGACCGGGGCCAGCGCCATCACGAACAGCGGGTTCAGCGACTGGTACCAGGTGGTCGAGGGGGTCCAGCCGAGGATGCCGCCGGTCTTGGAGTCGGCGAACAGCGACAGGGTCGAACCACCCTGGTCGTAGATCATCCAGAAGACGGCGGCGGCGACGAAGAACCAGATGTACGCGGTCATCTTCGACTGCTCGGGAACCGAGAGGTCCTTGTCGCGCTTGATGCGGACCAGGACGACGACCGGGATGATCAGACCGGCGATGGTGATCGGGTACAGCGCCCAGTTGATCGTGAACATGCCCATGGCGGTCACGGCGCCGTAGAAGGCCGCGACGATCGCGAAGGAGGCGACGGCCTTGACGATGATGCCGTTGCGCTCGGTGGCCGACAGCGGGTTCGGGACGATGCTGCTCCGCGGGCTCAGCGTGCGGCCGAAGACCAGGAACACCGTGAGGCCGAGGCCCATGCCGATGGCGGCGAGCAGGAAGCCGAGGTGCCAGTTGACGACCTCACCGACGGTGCCGATCAGGAACGGCGCACCGAAGGCACCCAGGTTGATGCCGATGTAGAACAGCGTGAAGCCGCCGTCACGACGCGGGTCGTCCGCACCCTTGTACAGGTGACCGACCATCGTGGAGATGTTGGCCTTCAGCAGACCGGAGCCCACGGCGACCAGCAGCAGACCACCGAAGAAGGCGAGCTGGCCGGGCAGCGCGAGCGCCACGTGACCGGCCATGATCACGAAGCCGGCGATGGCGACGGTCTTGCGGGCGCCCCAGACGCGGTCACCGAACCAGCCGCCGGGCATGGCCATCAGGTAGACCATGGCCACGTAGACGGAGTAGATCGCCGTGGCCACACCCATCTTGAAGCCGAGGCCGCCGCCCTGGCTCCCGGTCGCGGCGTCCACGCCGCCGGAGACCAGGTACAGGACGAGAAGCGCACGCATGCCGTAGTAGGAGAAGCGCTCCCACATCTCGGTCATGAACAGCGTGGCCAGGCCGATCGGGTGGCCGAGGAAGGTCTTCTCGTGAGCGGGGCTCTGAGAAGCCGTCGTCAGGCTGGAAGCCATGGTCGATCCTTGCTTGATCGGGACGCTGTGCTTCGTGAGCTCATCAGCGCCCGGTGGGGGGTGGCCGGCACCGGCGACGCACCTCCTGCCCCACGCCCGGGGGCTCGCCCCACAGGGGTGCGGGAGCGAAGGAAGGTCCGCGACCGGGATCCACGCCCTGTCGCACAGCTTCGCGCGCAGAGCCCGGCCCACAGGTCATTCACCGAACACAAGTAGAGGCCTCGTGCTCGCTTTTCGGCACAAAGGTCCCCTGGGTAGTGCATCAGGCGTCTCGCCACCATACGACACGACACTGCGGCATATGGAAGGACTTGAGATATGGATCACAGGCTTGGCGGGAACCGTTCGACCACATTCGAAGGCCGTTAGTAGTTCAGCACGCTCGATGCCCAGGGGTGCGAAAGCGCGCCTCTGCTTTCAGTCCGTGCGGACTACCATCACCCACATGACGCGTGTACTGCTCGCCGAGGACGACGCATCCATCTCGGAACCCCTGGCCCGCGCCCTGCGCCGGGAGGGGTACGAGGTCGAGGTCCGGGAGGACGGCCCCACCGCCCTGGACGCGGGACTCCAGGGCGGCGTCGACCTCGTCGTCCTCGACCTGGGCCTCCCGGGCATGGACGGCCTGGAGGTGGCCCGCCGGCTGCGTGCCGAAGGTCACGGCTTCCCGATCCTGGTCCTCACCGCCCGCGCGGACGAGGTCGACACGGTCGTCGGCCTGGACGCCGGCGCCGACGACTACGTGACCAAACCGTTCCGGCTCGCCGAACTGCTCGCCCGGGTCCGGGCCCTGCTGCGGCGCGGCGCCACCGAGGCCGCCCAGTCCCCGGCCACCCACGGCGTACGGATCGACGTCGAGTCGCACCGCGCCTGGATGGGGGAGGAGGAGCTCCAGCTCACCGCCAAGGAGTTCGACCTGCTGCGGGTCCTCGTCCGGGACGCCGGCCGGGTCGTCACCCGCGACCAGCTGATGCGCGAGGTCTGGGACACCACCTGGTGGTCCTCCACCAAGACCCTCGACATGCACATCTCCTGGCTGCGCAAGAAGCTCGGCGACGACGCCGCCAACCCCCGCTACATCGCCACCGTCCGGGGCGTCGGCTTCCGTTTCGAGAAGAGCTAGTGCCCACTGAGCCATGCGCCGCCGCCTGATCAACTCCACGCTCGCCGTGGTGCTCGTCGTGATCGCCGTCTTCGGGGTCTCCCTGGTGATCGTCGAGACCCGCACCATCACCAGCAGCGCCCAGGACCGCATCGAGTCCGAGGCGCTGCGGCTCGTCGGCATCGTCGAGGCGAACATCCTGGAGAGGAAACCGATCGACGCCCAGGCCCTCGCCGAGCAGCTGGACGCGGGCCGGTACGCCCGCGTCCAGGTCCCCGGGCGGGTCTCCGTCGAGGTCGGGGAGCGGATCCCCGACAGCGTCATCCGGGGCAGCGCCCGGGGTGAACAGGGCGAGCTCGTGGTCGTCGAGGAGTCCCGTTCCACCGTGACCCGCGAGGTCGGGCGGACCCTGGCCGTGGTCGGCGCGGTGGCCCTGCTCGCCGTCGTGGCGGCCGTCCTGCTCGCCGTACGCCAGGCCAACCGGCTGGCCTCCCCGCTCACCGACCTCGCCGAGACCGCCGAGCGGCTGGGCTCCGGCGACCCCAGGCCGCGCCACAAGAGGTACGGGGTGCCCGAGCTGGACCGGGTCGCGGACGTACTGGACTCCAGTGCCGAGCGGATCGCCCGCATGCTCACCGCCGAGCGGCGCCTGGCCGCGGACGCCTCCCACCAGCTGCGGACCCCTCTGACGGCCCTGTCGATGCGGCTGGAGGAGATCACGGTCACCGAGGACCTGGAGACCGTACGGGAGGAGGCGACCATCGCCCTCACCCAGGTGGAGCGGCTCACGGACGTGGTGGAGCGGCTCCTGACGAACTCGCGCGACCCCCGGACCGGCTCGGCCGTCCCCTTCGACCTCGACGAGGTCGTCAAACAGCAGGTCGAGGAGTGGCGGCCGGCCTACCGCAGCGCCGGGCGGGCCATCGTGCGCTCCGGGAAGACCGGCATGCGGGCCGTCGGCACGCCCGGCGCGGTCTCGCAGGTGCTGGCGACGCTGGTGGAGAACGCCCTGATGCACGGCGGCGGCACGGTCGCGCTGCGCACGCGGGTGATCGGCAACCAGGCGGTCCTGGAGGTCACCGACGAGGGTCCCGGCGTTCCGCCGGACCTCGGCAACCGGATCTTCGAGCGGGCCATCAGCGGCCGCAACTCCACCGGGATCGGCCTGGCCGTGGCCCGGGACCTCGCGGAGGCGGACGGGGGACGGCTGGAGCTGCTCCAGACGCAGCCGCCGGTGTTCGCCCTGTTCCTGAGCATGACCACCCCGGAGCCGCCGGTGGAGGCGGAGCAGACGGTCCGCTAGCGGAAGCGGCGGGCGCAGCGGGCGCGGCGAGGGCCGGTCACTTGCCGGCGGGCTCGGGCGTACGGGGGGCGGCGGGCGCGCCGGGCGCCCCGCCGCCCTGGGTGCCGCTCTGGCCCCCGGTCTGTCCGTCCCGCTGCCCGACGACCAGCGACACCGGGGCCGGGGCGGGCAGGGCCTTGAAGACCCAGGTCCGGTAGGACCAGAACCGGAAGACGGTGGCGACACCGATCCCGATGAACTTGAACGCGTTGGTCTCCAGCTTGCCGTCCCAGCCGAACCCGTAGGTCGCCGTGTACAGCACGCCGTTCTCGATGACCAGGCCGATCACGCTGAACGCGACGAACAGGGCCAGCTCGCGGGTGCGACCCGACTGGGCGCGGTCCCGGTAGGCGAAGTAGCGGAAGCCGAGGTAGTTCGTGGCGATCGCGACGACGGTGGCTATGACGCTCGCCCGCACCACCTGGAGGTCGGTCGTGCTCCGGATCAGGTTGAAGACACCCAGGTTGACCAGCACGCCCAGACCGCCGACGGCCCCGAACTTGGCGACTTCCCTGACGAGCGCGCGCACGCGGTCGAGGGCGGGTCCGTGCTTCGGGGTGCTCATGAGTCGGTTCGGTCCCTGTCCGGTAGGGGATGCTTCGGTGCTGCGCTGCCGGGCGTCGCTCGTGTACCTCAGCCCACCCATGCTAAGTGTCGCCCCGCGACCGCGTCTGTGCCTTCGGACCACCTGCGACACACGGCACACGCCGCCCGGGGGCGGGTCCGCGCCAGGGTCATGTCCGGATGGCGCAATACCGCCGGATACCCTGGAGGAGTGACGTTCCCGGTAGTCGGCATGGTCGGCGGCGGTCAGCTCGCCCGCATGACCCACGAGGCGGGTATCCCCCTCGGCATCAGATTCAAGCTCCTCAGTGACACACCACAGGACTCGGCGGCCCAGGTCGTGAGCGATGTCGTCATCGGCGACTATCGCGATCTGGAGACGTTGCGCGCCTTCGCGCGCGGCTGCGATGTGATCACCTTCGACCACGAGCACGTGCCCATCGGACACCTGCGGGCCCTGGAAGCGGACGGCATCCCCGTCCGTCCGGGGCCCGACGCGTTGGTGCACGCCGCGGACAAGGGGGTGATGCGCGCCAAGCTCGACGAGATCGGCGTGCCCAGCCCCCGCCACCGGATCGTGAGCGATCCGGCGGACGCGGCGGCCTTCGCGGAGGAGGTCGGCGGCTTCCCCGTCATCCTCAAGACCGTCCGCGGCGGGTACGACGGCAAGGGCGTGTGGTTCGTCCGCACCCCCGAGGACGCCGAGGCGCCCTTCAAGGCGGGCGTCCCGGTCCTCGCCGAGGAGAAGGTGGACTACGTCCGCGAGCTCGCGGCCAACATCGTCCGCTCCCCGCACGGCCAGGCGGTGGCCTACCCCGTGGTGGAGTCCGTCCAGGTGGACGGGGTCTGCGACACGGTGATCGCCCCCGCCCCGAACCTCTCCGAGGCCCTCGCGGGCGAGGCCCAGGCCCTCGCCCTGCGCATCGCCCAGGAGCTCGGCGTGACCGGCCACCTGGCCGTCGAGCTGTTCGAGACCACCGACGGCCGCATCCTCGTCAACGAACTGGCCATGCGCCCGCACAACAGCGGCCACTGGACCCAGGACGGCGCCATCACCTCCCAGTTCGCCAACCACGTCCGCGCGGTCCTGGACCTCCCCCTCGGCGACCCGCGCCCCCGGGCCCGCTGGACGGTCATGGCCAACGTGCTCGGCGGGGACTACCCCGACATGTACGCGGCGTACCTGCACTGCATGGCGCACGACCCGCAGCTCAAGATCCACATGTACGGCAAGGACGTGAAGCACGGCCGCAAGGTCGGCCACGTCAACACCTACGGCGACGACCTGGACGACGTGCTGGAGCGCGCACGTCACGCTGCCGGCTACCTCAGAGGAACGATCACCGCATGAGCACCTCCAGCACCACGGGCTCCCCGCGGCCGCCCGTCATCGGCATCGTCATGGGTTCGGACTCGGACTGGCCGGTCATGGAGGCCGCCGCCCAGGCCCTGGACGAGTTCGAGATCCCCTACGAGGTCGACGTGGTCTCCGCGCACCGGATGCCGCGCGAGATGGTCGAGTACGGGGAGCGGGCCGCCGACCGCGGCCTGAAGGCGATCATCGCCGGCGCGGGCGGGGCGGCCCACCTGCCCGGCATGCTCGCCTCCGTCACCCCGCTGCCGGTCATCGGCGTCCCGGTCCCGCTGAAGTACCTCGACGGCATGGACTCGCTGCTGTCGATCGTCCAGATGCCCGCCGGGGTTCCCGTCGCCACCGTCTCGGTCGCCGGCGCGCGCAACGCGGGCCTGCTCGCCGTACGGATGCTGGCGGCGCACGACGGCGAGCTGCTCGGCCGGATGCGGGAGTTCCAGCAGGAGCTGAACGACCAGGCCACCGAGAAGGGCAAGCGGCTGCGCGCGAAGGTGGCGGGCGCGGAGTCCTTCGGATTCGGCAAGTGAGCGCGGCGCGGCGCCTGGGCGAGGCGCGTGAGCTGCTGGCCGAGCACCCGGTCGTGGACGGCCACAACGACCTCCCCTGGGCGCTGCGCAAGCAGGTCCGCTACGACCTCGACCGGCGCGACATCGCCGGCGACCAGTCGGCGTACCTGCACACCGACATCCCCCGGCTGCGGGCCGGCGGGGTCGGCGCCCAGTTCTGGTCGGTGTACGTCGCCGCCGAGCTGACGGGCGACGAGGCGGTCAGCGCCACGCTGGAGCAGATGGACGCCGTCGACCAGCTGATCGCCCGCTACCCCGGCGACCTGGTGCGGGCGCTGACGGCGGACGACATGGAGGCGGCCCGGGCGGACGGCCGGATCGCCTCGCTGATGGGCGCCGAGGGCGGCCACTCCATCAACAACTCGCTCGCCACCCTGCGCGCCCTGCACCGCCTCGGCGTGCGGTACATGACGCTCACGCACAACTACACGATCGACTGGGCGGACTCCGCGACCGACGAGCCCCGGCACGGCGGTCTGACGGAGTTCGGCCGCGAGGTCGTGCGCGAGATGAACCGCGTCGGCATGCTCGTCGACCTCTCGCACGTGGCGGCGACGACGATGCGCGACGCCCTCGCGGTCTCGGCCGCGCCGGTGATCTTCTCGCACTCGTCCTCGCTGGCGATCTGCGACCACCCGCGCAACATCCCGGACGACGTGCTGGAGCTGCTGCCGGTCAACGGCGGTGTGGCGATGGCCACCTTCGTACCGAAGTTCATCCTCCCCGCGGCGGTCGCCTGGACCCAGGCCGCGGACGAGAACCTGCGCGCGCACGGCCTGCACCACCTCGACACCGGACCCGAGGCGATGGCCCTGCACCGGGCCTTCGAGGCGGAGCACCCGCGCCCGGTGGCGACGGCCGCGACGGTCGCCGACCACCTGGACCACATGCGCGAGGTCGCCGGCGTCGACCACATCGGCATCGGCGGGGACTACGACGGCACCGCCTTCACCCCGGCCGGGCTGGACGACGTCTCCGGCTACCCGAACCTGATCGCGGAACTGCTGGAGCGCGGCTGGTCGAAGCCGGACCTGGCCAAGCTGACCTGGTCGAACGCGGTACGGGCGCTGCGCGACGCGGAAGCGGTGGCCCGCGAGCAGGCGGCGTCCCGCGGACCGTCGAACGCGGTCCCGGCCGACACCGCCTGAGGGCCCCGGCGCGCCGGGCCTCGGCGCGCCGGGCCTCGGCGCGGCGGGCCGGGGCGACGTACGGCCGCCCGGGCGGTGCCCGCCGGGGCGACCGGCCGGGGCGGGCCGGGGTGACCGGCGGGGGTGACGGCCGGGGTGACCGGCGGGTGACCCGCCTGGGCGACCGGCCGGGAGGCCGTGTGGGGGACCCGCGGGCTTCACCCGGACGCCGCATCCGCCGGGCGGGCCCCGCGGCCCCCGTGTCACGGTGGCAGCATCTCTCCCTGCTGCCGCCGAGACCGGAGCGAACGCCATGGCCGACCTGCAGGATGACCCCCACACGGCCACCGCCGCCGTGGGACCGGGCTCCCTCGGAGTCGAAGACGTCCCCGCGCCCGCCACGGCGCGCGGCTCCCTCGAACGCGCCGCCACGCTGCTGTCCGTCCACCCCGTCGCGGACGGGTGCAACACCCTCGTCTGGACCCTTCGCCAGAGCCCGTACCACGACATCGACACCCCGGACGCGGGCGTCGACACCGACATCCCGCGGCTGCGCGCCGGGGGAGTGGGCGCCCAGTTCTGGTCGCTGCTGACGCCGCGCGAGGCCGCGGCTCCCGACCAGGTGGTGTCCGACACCCTGGAACAGATCGACGTGGCGCTGACCCTGATGCGCCGTTACCCCGACAGCCTGGGCCTGGCGCTGACCGCCGACGACCTCGCGGACGCCCGCAACCGGGGCCGCATCGCCTCGTTCCTCGGCCCCGTCCCCGGCCGTACGCTGACCGACTCGCTCGGCGCGCTGCGCGCCTTCCACGCGCTGGGCGTACGGATCGTCGCGCCCGCCGGGGCGCCCTGGGCCGAGGACGGCCTGACGGCCTTCGGCCACGAGGTCATCAAGGAGATGAACCGGCTCTCGATGCTGGTGGACCTGACCGGCTGCCCGACCGTGGCGGCCTGCCAGCTCGCCGGCGCCTCCAAGGCCCCGGTGATCATCTCCAACACGGCGGCGGCCGCGCTCAACCCGCACCCGGGGAACGTGACCGACGAGGTGCTGCTCGCGCTGCGGGCGGCGGGCGGGCTGGCGATGGTCACCTTCGACACCGCCCGGACCGGGGACTCCCTGCACGCGGTCGCGGACCACGTCGACCACGTACGGGCCGTCGCGGGCCCGGCCGGCGTCGGACTCGGAGCGGCCTTCGGCAGCGAACCGGGCCGCCCCCGCCCGGCCGGGCTGACCGACCCCTCGGGCTACCCGAGGCTGATCGCCGAGCTGCTCGACCGGGGCTGGTCAGAAGCCGACCTGTCACTGCTGACCTGGGGCAACGCGCAGCGGGTGCTCCGGGACGCGGAGTTCACGGCGCGCGCGGCCCAGCGCCGGCGGACGGCCTAGAGCGCCGCGGCGTCCGCCGGGACGGTGGCCTTCCAGAGCCGGATCCCGGACCACACCGTCGCGTAGAGCAGGATGCCGTTGCGGGCGCAGAGCAGGAAGGTGCCCAGCGGAGTGCTCGCCAGGATGTCCGTCCCGTACATCACCGGGAAGATCAGGTTGGTGAGCGCGGTGGCGACCACGACCAGCCAGGCGATCGGGCGCTGCGTGGTGTGCCGGCAGGTCAGGCAGACCGCCGCGAGGCCGAGCAGCCAGATCAGGTACTGCGGGCTGAGCACGCGGCTGGTGACGGTGAACACCATGATCGCGCAGAACGCGGCGTCCAGCGGGGTCGCGGTCGTCCAGCGCCGCGCCTTGACGCGCCACAGCAGGAGCAGCAGGAAGCCGGCCACCGTCAGCGCCAGCGAGGCCCGGGCGATGGCGCTGACGTACGGGCCGGTGTACTCGAAGGCCCCGTACTGGAAGGTGATCTCACCGGGCCAGAGGTCGACGACCCGCAGGAACATCAGCACCGAACCGCCGAGCGACTCGATCTGGATGCCGCGGTCGCCCTGGTTGCCGAGGAAGCCGAGGGTGTCGCGGAAGAGCAGCGAGAACACGACGAGCAGCGCGACGCAGGACACGGCGGCCGCGACGAACGCGTCCCGCGTGGACTTGCCGCGCGGGGTGCCGAGCAGGGTGAGCAGGGGCCACACCTTGACCATGGCGCCGATGCCCGCGATCACGCCGCCGAGGCGGGGCCGGAACCGCAGGCAGAGCAGCGCGGCGACGGCGAGCAGGGTGACCTGTACGTCGTACCGGGCGAACGGGGTCGCCATCAGCAGCGGCAGCGCGCCGAGCCACAGCAGGGCGCCGGCGATGCTGCCGTCGGAGCGGCGGGCGGCCCGGCACAGGCCGAGGAGGATCAGGCCGTCGCAGAGCACGGTGAGCGCGACGAAGGCCTGGAAGTAGGTGAGGAAGGGCAGCAGGTCGGGCGAGAGGAAGATCGCCGCGGCCGCCGGGGGGTACTGCCACATGATGTCGTTGTGCGGCATCGTGCCGGTGACCAGCACGTTGTACCAGTTGTGGTAGGTCACGGAGACCTCGACGCGGACTATGTCCGAGCCGTGGAAGCCGTGGACGAGCATCAGCGCCATCACGACCCGGGTGACCACCCAGACGCCGGCGACGGCGACGAGGGTGCCGGGGCGGGGCGCTCTCGATGCCGGGCGTGCGGCGGCGCGGGGGGTGGGCCGGAGGCCGCTGGTCGTGGTCACCGGCCGGAGTCTACCCATGGCTTTTCAGCCGGCGCAGAGACAGACGGGGTGGCCCGCGGGGTCGGCGTACACCCGCCAGGTGCGGGACTTGTCGCCGGTGTCGAGGGGGGTGGCGCCGAGGGCCAGGATCCGCTCCTCGGCGGCGTCGAGGTCCTCGACGGTGAGGTCGAGGTGGAACTGCTGGGACCCCTCCGGGGAGGGCCAGCGGGGCGGGACGTGGCCGGGAGCCAGCTGGAACGCGAGGGGAGTCCCCTCGTACCCGGCGAGGTCCACCCAGGTCTCGTCGTCGACGACGGGTGTTGCGCCGAGGAGTTCGCCGTAGAAGGTGGCGAGGGCGAGCGGATCGGGACAGTCGACGACGACGGCCCCGAGCTTGGCAACAACCATGCCCCCACCCTACGCACCCCACCCCCGTTCCCCGGGCCACCCCCGCCCCCCGGCCCCGCCGTTCAGCCCCGCCGCCGTTCGAGCCGCGGGTCCGGGCGGAGCCCGGGGCAGAGGGTCAGGCTCGGGGGCGGCCCATCGCGCGGTAGGTCCAGCCGGCGGCGCGCCACGCGGCGGGGTCCAGCGCGTTGCGCCCGTCCAGCATCAGGCGGTCGGTGACGACCTCGCCCAGCGCGGCCGGGTCGAGGTCATCGCGGAACTCCCGCCACTCGGTCAGGTGCAGCACGACCTCCGCGCCCCGCGCCGCCGCCAGCGCGGAGTCCGCGTACCCGAGCGTCGGGAAGACGCGGCGCGCGTTGTCCATGCCCTTGGGGTCGTAGACGGTGACCTGGCCGCCCTGGAGGTGGATCTGCCCGGCCACGTTCAGGGCGGGGGAGTCCCGCACGTCGTCCGAGTCCGGCTTGAACGTGGCGCCGAGGACCGCCACCCGCTTCCCCAGGAAGGAGCCGCCGACCGCCTCGCGCGCCAGCTCGACCATGTGCCCGCGGCGCCGCATGTTGATGGAGTCGACCTCCCGCAGGAACGTCAGCGCCTGGTCCGCGCCGAGCTCGCCGGCGCGCGCCATGAAGGCGCGGATGTCTTTCGGCAGGCAGCCGCCGCCGAACCCGATCCCGGCGCGCAGGAACTTCGCCCCGATGCGCTCGTCGTACCCGATGGCCTCCGCGAGCTTGACCACGTCACCACCGGCGGCCTCGCACACCTCCGCCATCGCGTTGATGAAGGAGATCTTCGTCGCGAGGAAGGAGTTCGCCGCGGTCTTCACCAGCTCCGCGGTCGGGAAGTCCGTCACCACCAGCGGGGTGCCCTCGCCCATCGGCGTCGCGTAGACCTCCCGCAGCAGCTTCTCGCCGCGTTCGCCCTGGACGCCGATCACGAGCCGGTCCGGGTGCAGGGTGTCCTGCACCGCGAAGCCCTCCCGCAGGAACTCCGGGTTCCACGCGAGCTCGATCTCGTCGCCCGCCGGGGCCAGCGAGGCCAGCTTCGCCGCGAGGCGCTCCGCGGAGCCGACCGGCACGGTGGACTTGCCCACGACCAGGGCCGGCCGCGTCAGGTGCGGGGCCAGCGACTCCATCGCGGAGTCCACGTACGACATGTCACACGCGTACTCGCCGTGCTTCTGCGGCGTGTTCACGCACACGAAGTGGACGTCACCGAAGGCGCCGACCTCCTCCCAGGACGTCGTGAACCGCAGCCGCCCCGTCGAGCCCGGCAGTCCGGCCACGTGCGCGGCCAGCAGCTCCTCCAGCCCGGGTTCGTACATCGGGACCCGGCCGGAGGCCAGCATCTCGATCTTCTCCGGCACCACGTCCAGGCCCAGCACCTCGAAGCCCAGCTCCGCCATCGCCGCGGCGTGCGTCGCACCGAGGTAGCCGGTGCCGATCACGGTGATCTTGAGGGCCATGCGTGCTCCAGAGGTGGCGGGGCGATTGCGGCAACCGAGCATAGTCGGCCCCGCGCGGGGGGACGCTGCCGGGGAATCCCCTCGTCAGCACGGCCGCGCGCGGCGCTGTCACGCAGCTCACGTAGGCGTTGGATATCGCTGCCGGGACCCCGGACACTAAGATTTGGGTTACTTAACGGTAGTTAGCATCAGTCACCACCTGGGGAGTGAGAGATCTTGGCGGGTTCTGCCGACTTCGACCTGTACCGTCCGGCCGAAGAGCACGACATGCTCCGCGAGTCCGTCCGCGCTCTCGCCGAGGCGAAGATCCTGCCGTTCGCGGCCGCGGTCGACGAAGAGGCCCGCTTCCCGCAGGAGGCCCTCGACGCGCTCGTCGCCAACGACCTGCACGCCGTCCACGTCCCTGAGACCTACGGCGGCGCCGGCGCCGACGCCCTCGCCACCGTGATCGTGATCGAGGAAGTGGCCCGCGTCTGCGCCTCCTCCTCCCTCATCCCGGCCGTGAACAAGCTCGGCTCCCTCCCGGTGATCCTCTCCGGCTCCGAGGAGCTCAAGGCCAAGTACCTCGGCCCGCTGGCCAAGGGCGACGCGATGTTCTCGTACGCCCTCTCCGAGCCCGACGCGGGCTCGGACGCGGCCGGCATGAAGACCCGCGCCGTGCGCGACGGGGACTTCTGGGTGCTCAACGGCGTCAAGCGCTGGATCACCAACGCGGGCGTCTCCGAGTACTACACGGTGATGGCCGTCACCGACCCCGAGAAGCGCTCCAAGGGCATCAGCGCCTTCGTCGTGGAGAAGAGCGACGAGGGCGTCTCCTTCGGCGCCCCGGAGAAGAAGCTCGGCATCAAGGGCTCCCCGACGTGCGAGGTCTACCTCGACAACGTCCGCATCCCCGCCGACCGCATGATCGGCGCCGAGGGCACCGGCTTCGCCACCGCCATGAAGACCCTGGACCACACCCGCATCACCATCGCGGCCCAGGCGCTCGGCATCGCCCAGGGCGCCCTGGACTACGCCAAGGGCTACGTCCAGGAGCGCAAGCAGTTCGGCAAGCCGATCGGCGACTTCCAGGGCGTCCAGTTCATGCTCGCGGACATGGCCATGAAGATCGAGGCCGCCCGCCAGCTGACGTACTCGGCCGCCGCCAAGTCGGAGCGCGTCTCCGCCGGGGGCGACAAGGAAGACCTCACCTTCTTCGGCGCCGCGGCCAAGTGCTTCGCCTCCGACGTCGCCATGGAGGTCACCACGGACGCCGTCCAGCTGCTCGGCGGCTACGGCTACACCCGTGACTACCCCGTGGAGCGCATGATGCGCGACGCGAAGATCACGCAGATCTATGAAGGCACCAACCAGGTGCAGCGCATCGTCATGGCCCGTAACCTGCCCTGACCTGCTTCAACCCGTTCCGGACGGGTCCATCGGTACGACGTGAGGCCGGGAGTGGCTCCAGCAGCCGCCTCCGGCCTCGCGCCGTCCTGGGGATGGGCTAAGTTTGGGGCTCCTTACGACCGATCCGCTTGGGGGGAATACCTATGACGGAAGCGATCCTGCTGGTCGGCGGGCAGGGGACGCGCCTGCGTCCCGTCACGGTGAACACCCCCAAGCCGATGGTTCCGGCGGCCGGTGTCCCGTTCCTCGCCCACCAGATAGCCAGGGCCGCTGCCGCCGGTGTCACGCACATCGTGATGGCCACCTGCTACCTCGCCGAGGTCTTCGAGCCCTACTTCGGTGACGGCTCCGCCTTCGGCGTCAGCCTCGAGTACGTCGTCGAGGACGAGCCCCTCGGCACCGGCGGCGCCATCCGCAACGCGGCGCGCCGCCTGACCGGCGGACCGGACGAGCCCGTCCTGGTCTTCAACGGCGACATCCTCACCGGCCTGGACATCGCCGGCCTGGTCGACGCCCACCGGGCGGTCGACGCGGACGTCACCCTGCACCTGGTGCGGGTCGAGGACCCGCGCGCGTTCGGCCTGGTCCCCACCGACCCCGAGGGGCGGGTGCTGGCCTTCACCGAGAAGCCGCAGACCCCCGAGGAGATCGTCACCGACCAGATCAACGCCGGCTGCTACGTCTTCCGGCGCGGCGTCATCGACTCGATCCCGGACGGGCGCCCCGTGTCCGTCGAGCGCGAGACCTTCCCCGGCCTGCTCGCCTCCGGCGCCCGGCTGCACGGGGTGACCGAGGACACGTACTGGCTGGACCTCGGCAAGCCCGAGTCCTTCGTCCAGGCCTCCGCCGACCTGGTACGCGGCGTCGTGTCCTCCCCGGCCGTCCCCGGCCCGCGCGGCGAGGCCCTGGTGCTCCCGGGCGCGAAGGTGGCCGACGGGGCGCTGCTCTCGGGCGGCACCGTGGTCGGCGTCGGCGCCCGCGTCGAGGCGGGCGCGGTGGTGGCGGGTTCGATCGTGCTGGACGGCGCGGTCGTCGGCGAAGACACCCGGGTGACGGCGAGCCTGATCGGCGCCGGTGCCTCGGTCGGCTCCCGTACGGTCCTGGACGGCGCGGTCATCGGCGACGGCGCGGTCGTCGGCTCCGACAACGAACTCCGGGCCGGCGTGCGCGTGTGGTGCGAGAGCGAGCTGCCGGCGGGATCGGTCCGCTTCTCCTCGGACCGCTGACCCGCGTACGCCGCGTACGCGGGCCGGCGCCGGGCCGCACGGCGCCGGCCCGCGTACGCCGCGTACGCGGGCCGGCGCCGGGCCGCACGGCGCGGCGCCGGCTCCCTCGCGGAGAGCCGGCCCCGCCCGGCGGCCGGCGGCCGGTGCTCAGCGGGTCGCCGTGACCGTGACCTTCTGGTCGTTCTGGATCTGCTTCACCAGCTCCTGGACCTTCGTCTTGTCCCAGATCAGGTTGCCGCCGCGCTCTCCGCTGATCGGCATGTTCATCGAGACGCCGTCGCCGCCGCTGATGCCCTTCATCGCGAAGAACATCTCGCCCAGGTCGAACAGGCCCATGTCCTTGTCGACGATCAGCGTGTCCAGGCCCGCGCCCAGCGTCGGGTAGAGCGCGAACGGGTTGAGGATCGTGCCCGGGGTGGCCGCCTGGCTCGCGAGGGCCGACAGGAACTTCTGCTGGTTCTTCGTCCGCTGGAGGTCCGATTCGGCGAACGCGTACCGGGTGCGGACGTACGCCAGGGACTGCTCGCCGTTCAGCGTCTGCTTGCCGGACTTGAAGTCGGCGCCCGACTTCTCGTCCTTGAAGCCCTTGTCGATGTCCAGCTCCACCCCGCCCAGCGCGTCCACGATGTTCGCGAAGCCGGCGAAGCCGATCTCCGCGTAGTGGTCGATGCGCAGGCCGGTGTTGAACTCCACCGTCCGCACCAGCAGCTCGGGGCCGTCGTCCGCGTACGCCGCGTTCAGCTTGGTGTGCTTGCCCTTGGCCGCGAACTTCTTCCCGGACTCGGAGCCGACGAAGGAGGGGATCTCCACGTCCGAGTCGCGCGGCAGCGAGACCATGGTGTTCCCGCTGGAGCAGGCCGCCAGGATCATCATCGAGTCGGTGCGCTTGCCCTCGGCCGAGCCGGTGTGGAGCTTCTTCTTGTCCTCGTCGGACAGCCCCTCGCGGCTGTCGGAGCCGACGATCAGGTACGTGGTGCAGTCGCCCTCCTTGGGGCGCTCGATGACCTTGGCGAGGTCTACCTCGCGGCGCACCTTGGAGTCGGCCCAGAAGTAGGTGCCGATGCTGGTGACCAGCAGGGCGGAGACCAGCACGATGGAGCCGATCTTGATCCGCCGGCCCCAGTCGGGGGCCGCGCCGGGCCTGCCGCCGCCGGGCCGCGGCCGCTGCGGGCCGCCGGGGCCGCCGGGGTCCGACGGACCGCCCGGGCCGCCCGGGGCGCCGGCGGGGCTCCCGTAGACCTGGCCGGTGTTGTAGCCGCTGTCGTAGCCGCCGTACGTGTCGGGGCTCTGCGCCTGCTGCGGCGGCACGCCGGGGCGCCGGACCGGCGGCGGTCCCACCGGCTGCGCGCCGCGCTGCTGCGGAGGCTGCGGCGCCTGCGGCGGCTGCTGCCGCTGGACGTGCCGCATCCGCTGCGGGCCCTCCGGCTCCGCCTGGGCGCTGCCGCGTCCGTACCCGTCATCGCGGCGGCCGCGGTCGTCGGCCCACCCTTCTGGCCAGTCATTCATGCGCCCAAGGATGCCTGGCCGGGACGGCCGGCCGACAGCCCGGGGGGAAGTTCGTACCGGGGCTGTTGCAGAGCTGATGCACGCGGGACACCCCCTAGGGTGGAGCCATGACAGAAATACCGGGCGAAGTCCCCGGCAAGCCGACCTCGGCCGCGCGGACCACGCTCAGCCACATCATGACCGCGGGCGACACCAACCTCCTGGGCACCGTGCACGGCGGCGTGATCATGAAGCTGGTGGACGACGCGGCCGGTGCCGTCGCCGGGCGCCACTCCGGCGGGCCCGCGGTCACCGCCTCCATGGACGAGATGGCCTTCCTCGCCCCCGTCCGGGTCGGGGACCTGGTCCACGTCCGCGCGCAGTGCAACTGGACCGGCCGCTCCTCGATGGAGATCGGCGTGCGCGTCCTCGCGGAGCGCTGGAACGAGTCCACCCCGCCCACCCAGGTCGGCAGCGCCTACCTCGTGTTCACCGCGGTCGACTCCGACGGCAAGCCGCGCACCGTCCCGCCGGTCCTGCCCGAGACCGAGCAGGACAAGCGCCGCTACCAGGAGGCCCAGATCCGCCGTACGCACCGGCTCGCCCGGCGCCAGGCGATCAAGGAGCTGCGCGAGCGCCGGTCCGCGGAGGGGCTCGACGACTGACGGCCCCCGCCGTCGGCGCGGAACGGGCGCCCTAGCCCCCGCAGACGACCTGGTCGCCCGTGACCACGCCGACCTCGCCCTGGTACGGGTTCTCCGCGCGCACCGGGACCACCTTCTTGTAGTCCGCGCCCGCGATCACCAGGACCGTCCGGCCCTGCCCCGTCACCGCCCGCAGCTCGCTGCCCGGCAGCGCGGTGGACACCGTACGGGCCGAGCGGTCCCAGCGCGGGTCGTACGAGATCACCGTGCGCTTGACGTCCCGGCCGGCCCCGTTGCCCGGGGTCCGGGTGGTGTCGAAGCCGGTGGTGCGCAGGGCCTCGTCCACCCGGCCGCCCAGCCCGTCGATCCGGGTGCCGTTCTCCACCTGCACCCGGATCGCTTGCGGTGCGACGTCCACGGGGACCGCCACGGGCCGGCCGGCGGCCGCGGTGGCGGTGGTGGCCCGCCCCGGCCGGACGGGGGCGAGCGGCCGGTCGCCCCGCAGCGACTCGAAGAGCTTCGCGGCCTTCGGCTCGTCCCACTTCACCGTCGAGCCGATGCCCTTGACCTTGTACGAGGGGTCACCGACCGGTACCGAGGCGAACTCCGACGAGGAGGGCGTGAAGTCCCGCATCGCCTGCCCGAGCGCCAGCATCTGTTCCGATCCGAAGTCCCGGTCGGCCCGCACCGAGCCCAGCAGCGTGGAGCTGACCTGCTTGAACTTCACCGGGTTCAGCAGCATGCCGCCGTTCGTCGCCTCCTTGATCAGGGCGGCGAGGAACCGCTGCTGGCGCTGCATCCGGCCGAGGTCCGAGGCGCCGTCCACATGGCGCGAGCGCACGTACTGCAGGGCCTGGCCGCCGCTCAGCCGGTGGGTGCCGGGCAGCAGGTCCAGGCCGGTGTTGGGGTCGCGCATGGTCTTGACGGTGCAGATGTCCACGCCGCCCATCGCGTCCACCGTCTTCATGAAGCTGGTGAAGTCGACCTCCAGGTAGTGGTCGATCTTCACCCGGGTCATGTTCTCGACCGTGCGCACCGTCAGCCCGGGCCCGCCCTCCGCGTACGCCGCGTTGAGCCGGACCGGGTGCGCGCCATGGTCCTTCCCGGTCACCAGGTCCCGGTGCGCGGGCACCTCCGCGTAGCTGTCGCGGGGCAGGCTGACCACGCTGGCCCGTTCCTTGTCCGCCGAGATGTGCACCAGCATGATCGTGTCGGTGCAGTGGCAGGGCGCCCCGCCGAGGCGGTACTCGCGCTTCTCCTCCGGGGTGATCTTCTCGCGGCCGTCGGTGCCGACGAGCAGGAAGTTCACCCCGTGCCCGGCCTGCGGGCGGTTCTTCATGTCCTTGAACGGGTCCACCCGCTCGATCCCGGTGTCCAGGCCGGTCATCACGGCGTGCCCGACGGCGCCGGAGACCAGCACCACCAGCGACAGCCCGGCCGCGATCCGCACTCCCCACCGGGGCCGGTCACCCCGGCGCCGGTCCCGGCCACCGCCGCGCCGCGCACGCTGCGGCTGAGGTGGCCTGGCGGGACGGGTGGGACGGTGCGGCTGGGGCACGGGGGACACCTCCGCGGGAGCAGCAGGGGCAGGAACGGCAGTGGTCAGGCTCGCCGGATGGGATTTTTCAGAACAGTAGGCCCATACGATCAGCGTCTGTCCGTACCGCTCGTCCGGCGCGCACCCGGTTCCCCCGTACGCGGTAACGTGACACCGATACCCGACCTTGAAGGACGACATGCCCGCCCAGCAGCCCGCAGTCTCGGTGATCATGCCGGTGCTCAATGAGGAGCGCCACCTGCGCGACTCCGTCCGGCACATCCTCGGACAGGAGTACGCAGGCGAGATGGAGGTGGTGATCGCGCTCGGGCCGTCCACGGACCGCACCGACGAGATCGCCGCCGAGCTCGTACGCGAAGACCCCCGGGTCCACACCGTGCCGAACCCCACCGGACGCACCCCCGCCGCCCTCAACGCGGCCATCAAGGCCTCGCGCCACCCCATCGTGGTGCGCGTCGACGGCCACGGCATGCTCTCGCCGAACTACATCGCCACCGCCGTCCGCCTCCTGGAGGAGACCGGCGCGCAGAACGTCGGCGGCATCATGCACGCCGAGGGCGAGAACGCCTGGGAAGACGCCGTCGCCGCCGCGATGACCTCGAAGATCGGCGTCGGCAACGCGGCCTTCCACACCGGCGGCCAGGCCGGTCCGGCCGAGACGGTCTACCTCGGCGTGTTCCGCCGCGAGGCGCTGGAGCAGCAGGACGGCTACAACGTCGAGTTCATCCGCGCCCAGGACTGGGAGCTGAACTTCCGCATCCGCGAGGCCGGCGGGCTGATCTGGTTCTCGCCCGAGCTGAAGGTCCAGTACCGTCCGCGGCCCTCCGTACGGGCGCTCGCCAAGCAGTACAAGGACTACGGGCGCTGGCGGCACGTGGTGGCCCGCTACCACTCCGGCTCGATCAACCTGCGCTACCTGGCCCCGCCGACCGCGGTCTGCGCGATCGCGGCCGGTCTGGTCGCCGGCGCGGTGCTCACCCCGTGGGCCCTCGTGATCCCGGCGGGCTACCTCGCGGCGATAACCGCCGGCTCCGTTCCGGCCGGCAAGGGGCTCTCGCTGAAGGCCCGGGCGCAGATCCCGGTGGCCCTCGCCACCATGCACATGTGCTGGGGCTTCGGCTTCCTGACCAGCCCGCGCTCGCTCGCGAACAAGGTCATCGCGAGCCGGCGCCCCGCGGTCCAGGCGGACACCGCCCCGGCCGCCCAGGGCGGCTAGCCGGCGCGGCACCGCGTACGTGAAGGGGCCCGGCGGAGATCCACTCCGCCGGGCCCCTTCACGTACGCGGCCGTTGCGCCGTTACCAGGTGAAGCCTTCCTGGATCTTCATGCAGGCCTTGTCGTCGTCGCCGTTGAGCGGGCGCGCCGAGTCCGGGGCCTTGGTCGGCGCGGGCGGCGCCGCGGGCGGCGCGGCGCCCGTCCGCCAGTCCTTGCCGACGAACAGGGTGATCCCGGGGACCTCGGCCGACTGCTGGACCGCGTCGGCCGGCAGCCCGAAGGCGGTGGCCACGGCGGCCGCGTCGGCGGCCTGCTCCGGCTTGGCGTAGCGGATCAGCGTGGTGTCCTCGGCCCCGGTCAGCTGGTCGGCGGTGGCCTTGGTGAAGCCCTTGCCGACGAGCAGCGCCACGACGTCGGAGGCCCGGCCCTTCACCTTCACCTGGGACTCGTCCTTGCCGCCGGTGGCGTTGCGCACCGCGACCGGGATCTTCGCGGGCGGCGTGGCGGTGGGGGCGGCCGACGGCGTGGCGGAGGCGGAGGCGGCCGGAGCCGAGGCGGACCCACCGGGCTGCTTGGCGTCCTGGCCGTCGAGCGCGATGTCCTCGCGGACCATCCGGAACACGTCCTCGGCCTCACCCGGCTTGGGCTCGACCCGGTCCCTGTCGTTGGGGCTCTGGATCCACGGCATGGTGGTCATGGTGATCCGGCCCGGGGGGACCTTCTTGAGCTCCATGCTGAGGTCGTACAGCCGGTCGATCTTGTTCAGGCCCGGGTCGACGACCATCGCGTCGATCGCCGCCTTCGCCAGGCTGTTGAGCTTCACCGGGTTGGTGAGCTTGGCGTTCTTGCGGAACTCGCGGGCCATGGAGTTCATGTACATGTGCTGGGCGTGGGTGCGGCCGAGGTCGGTGCCGTCCTCGAACCCGTAGCGGGTGCGCAGCCACTGCAGGGCCTGCTCGCCCTGGATGACGCTCTCGCCCTTGGGGAGCTTGAGGCCGGAGCCCTTGCCGGCCTTGGTGCGCGAGTGGACGTTCTCCTGGACGCAGACCGGGACGCCTCCGATGGCGTCCGCCATCGACACCACGCCCTTGAAGTCGATCATCATGAAGTGGCTGATCGGTATCTTCGTCAGCTCCTGCCAGGCGGCGACGGTGCAGCCGGGGCCGCCGCGGCTGAGCGACTCGTTGACCTGCACGAGGCCCTTGCTGGCCGGGTGCACCTTGCCGTCCGGGCCGGGCTCGGTGCACTTGGGCATCTTGATCATCGTGTCGCGCGGCATGGAGACGACCGACATGTTGCTCCGGTCCGCGGACAGGTGCAGCAGCATCTGGACGTCGGCGAGCGGCTGTCCGTCGAAGGTGTCCCGGCCCCCGCCGAGGGCCTGGTTCTCCTTGTCGTTGCGCGCGTCGGAGCCGATGAGGAGGATGTTCAGCGGGGTCTGCCCGAACGCGTTCGGCTTGGGACCACCGAGCTTGTTGTCGCCGAGGTTCAGCGCGTCCGTCTGGATGCTGCCGTTGAGATGGCGGTAGTACAGGTATCCGGCGCCGGCCGTCCCGAGTATCAGGAACGCCATGGTCGATGACGTCCAGAGCAGGACGCGCCGCTTGCCCCGCCGCCGGCGGCGGACCCCGGAGGTACCGTCGCCCTCCCCCTGCGGTTCAGGCACCGCACCGGACGCGCCCGGGCCACCGCCGCCGGATATGCCCCCGGCGGCCTGCTCGGGCGCCCCCTCCCCGCGCACGCTGCTGTGCCTCACGTGTCCCCCTCAAAATCCTGATGCCTCGGTGGTTGGGCCGGTCCCGCCGGCCGCGGTCCGTCGTCAGCCGACGGTCACTTCGCGCAGATCGCCTTGTCCGCCTCGACCCGCTGGACGCCCTCGGGGGCCTCCGTCGGTGCGTTCAGGGCGATCCCCGCCCCCTTGAAGTCGGCGCCGAGCGTGAGCTTCATCGGCGTCTTCGGTCCGGCGTCCGCCGCGGCGACCTTCAGCGCCGTGGCCGGCAGGCCCATCATGTCCGCCAGCGCACGGGCCTGGGCGGCCTGATTGGGGGCGAACTCCAGCTGGGTCGCGGGAATCTTGGCCGGCGCGTTGCCGAGATTGCTGGCCTTGTTGACGCCCTTGCTGTTCTGCAGCCAGTTCAGCGTGGTCGACGCTGAACCGGCGGGGCCGCCGCCGTTGCGGATGTCCACCCGGACGTCGCCGGCCGGAGCCTTCTCGCCCTGGAGCAGCGCGTCCTGCTTGGCCTTGTCCTGCGCCTCGGCGGACTCCTTGGCGGCCTTCTCCTTCTTCTCGACCTCCGTGAGCGAGACGTCCCCCCGGATCATCTGCAGCAGCGGATCGGCCTGGGCCTGGTTGACGACGACGGTGGCCTTCACCTTCTCGGCCGGGTTGTCGACCACCGGAAGGGTGGTGAAGGAGATGTTCTTGAGGTTCATGTCCTTCAACTCGCCCGCGAGATCGGTGAGTTTGTCGATGCTCCCTATGCCCGAGTCCACGGTCAGCGACTTGGTCGCGACCTCCGCGAGGGAGAGGAACTTCTTCGGACTGGTCAGCGTCTCCTTGGACTTCATCTCGCGCATCATCGAACCCAGGAACTGCTGCTGGGTCTTGATGCGGTCGAGGTCGCTCTGGTTGCCGAAGGCGTGCCGGGTGCGTACGAAGGCCAGCGCGTCCTCGCCCGCCAGCCGGTGCTCACCGGCCGACAGCTTGAGCTTGGAGTCCTTGTCGTTGACGTCCTTCTCCAGGCAGACGGGCACTCCGCCGACCGCCGTGCTCAGGTTCTTCACCGCGTTGAAGTCGACCATCATGAAGTGGTCGACCTGGATCCCGGTGATCTCCTTGACCGTGCGCATCGTGCAGCCCGGGTCACGGCCGGACTGTCCCAGGCTGGTGTTGAAGCGCGTCCCCTTCTCGCCGGGGATGTTCTTCGTCGACCCGTCGGGCTGCTTCGTCGGGCAGTCGGGGACGGAGGTGATCAGGTCGCGCGGGATCGACAGCGCGGTCGCGTTGCTGCGGTCCTTGGAGACGTGGAACAGGATCGTGGTGTCGGCGTGGCCGACGCTGTCCTTGTCCCCGTACCCCTCGTTGCCCGCACCGCTGCGCTTGTCGGTGCCGATGACGAGGATGTTGATCGGCTGGTCCTTCTTGAAACCGCCGCTGCCCGCGCTCCCGATGTCGGTGACGTTGAGGTTGCCGTTGAGGTGGTCGTAGTAGAGGTACGCCGCGAGCGAGCCGCCGACCAACAGGAACGCCAGCGTCCCACCGGTGATCATCAGGGCCTTCTTGCGGCCGCCGCCACCGATCCTGCGCGAGCGGCCGCCGCGCCTGCCACCGGGCGGGCCGTCGCCGCGCCGCGGCCCGGGCACCACCGGTGACGGGGCCTCGGGGGCCGCGGGTGCCGTGCGGGTCCTGCGGGGGGCGCCCACGGACGGCCGCTGCTGCTGCGATTGCTGCGCAGCGGAGCTGTCCAGTCGCAGTTCGTAGTTGCCGGTGCGGGGATTGAGGACCCACTGGTCTGCGGGGTCGATCTCGTCTGCCCGCCTACGGCTTTGTGCATCCACGGTTGCTCGAATCCTCCGTCGGTGCCTCGCGAAGCGCCTCCCCCCAGGCGCTCGGTCAACGATCCGGCTGCTGGTGCACGACCTCTGGCTGGCCGGGGCACCGGATCGCTCACCCTATCCGCCCTGGTCAGCTGCAAACCATGCTGGTGACAAATTCCACTCCCCTTATAGCGGGACAAAACACCCAACAAGGTTGGTTCGGGCACTGCCTTTTGGGATTGCTTTACCGGCAATCGGCGCTGTCGGCTGTGGTCCCCGTAAAGGTGGGGACGGGTGTGGGCGTGGGAGCGGTTGCGGTGGGCGTCTCCCGGGGCACGGCCGGACCGGCCGGGTCGGAGGGCGCCGGGGCGCTCGGCGAGGGCTTCGGCGGGGTCACCGTCACCGGCATGTCCCCCCGCAGCTGCTGGAACAGCAGGGCGGCGTCCGGCTCCAGCAGCTGGTCCCGGTTGGGATTGGCCACGTAGGGCCGCCGGGGCACGGTCAGGAACCTGATCTGTTCCGTCGGTATGTCCCGCACGCCCCGGACCAGTTCGTAGAGGCCGCGCAGCGAGGCCAGCTGCGGGTCCGTGGTCACCGAGGAGGTCGCCGCGTCCAGCAGCGGGTACAGCCGGCCCGGGTTCAGCAAGACCCCGTTGCTCTGGACCTTGTTGACCAGAGAGCCGAGGAACTGCTGCTGGCGGGCCATGCGTTCGGTGTCGCTGCCGTTGCCCAGGCTGTAGCGGGCGCGGACGAACCCGAGCGCCTTCTCGCCCTGGAGGTTCTGCCGGCCGGCGGGCAGCCTCAGCTTGGCCTCCGCGTCGTTCACCGGCTGCTTGAGGCAGATCTCCACCCCGCCGATCGCGTCGACCATCTTCTTGAAGCCGCCGAAGTCCACCACCATGTGGTGGTCGATCCGGATCCCCGACAGCTTCTCGACCGTGCGGATCGTGCAGGCGGCCCCGCCCCACTGGAACGCCCAGTTGAACTGGGCGAACCGCGCGGCCGTGCGGCTCCCGTCCGGCTGGAGGCAGCTCGGGATGTCCGCCATCAGGTCCCGGGGTATCGACACCGCCGTCGCGCTCTTCCGGTCCGCCGGCAGGTGCAGCAGGATCGTGGTGTCCGAGCGCTCGCCGCCCCGGTCCCGGCCGTACTTCCGGTTCTCCGCGCCGGAGCGCGAGTCGGAACCGATCAGCAGGATGTTCTGCGAGCCGTCGACGAGGTGTGTCGGGCGCTCCCGCTCGAAGCGGCGCAGCTCGGCCGCCGCCGAGGTGTCCTCGGTGATGTTCCCGTCGAGCTTCTGGTAGACCCACCAGGCGGCGCCCGCCCCCACGAGGACCAGCAGCACCATCGCGAGGGCGAGCCGGCGCAGCACCCTGCGGCCGCGGTCGCGGGGAGGCTTCGAGGAGCCCCCGGCCGCGCCCGCGCCGCCCGGTATGCCTGCGCTGTCCGTCACTCGCGTTCCGTCCCCTCGCCGCGACCGTCGGCCGTACGGGTGGGTACGGGCCTCTCGCCGATCGTGCCCCCGGGAAGCCGGGGCGGCCCGGGGGCAGGCCCCTGGATAGGGCCATGTGGGTGACAAATCGCGCGTTTCCGCAGCCCAAGGAGGTGCGGGCGGGCGCCCCGCTACGCGGTGTGCGTGACGCGCTCGCTCTCGATCCGCTGCGCCAGCCCGTCCGCCGACAGCTGCTCCTGGTGGCGGACCAGCACCACCGAGCCGCCCGTCGCCAGCGCGGCGAACAGCCCGGCCGAAAGACCGTCCCAGGTGTCGTAGCCGAGCCCGGACAGCACGCGCGAGCCCTCGCCGAGGCCCCGCTTCGCCGCGTCCTCGCGGGCCCGCTCGACGATCCGGGCGTACGAGAGCTCCTCGCCGCCGACCAGCAGCCCCGGGCCGTCCGCGTCGACCGGGACGAAGGGGGCGAACCGGTCGCCCTGGCCCGGCACCTCCACCGCGTAGTCCGCGAACCCGGACGGCGGCTGCGGGAACCGCCCGCCCAGCGGGCGCAGCGCGAGCGCGACCCGCTCCCCGGAGCAGGCCGCGGCCTCCTCCAGGGTGTCGGGTCCGCTGACGACGAGATCGGCGTCGGCCGGATCCCCGCCCACCTCGGCGACGACCCCGACCGAGGCGCAGGCGAGCAGCCACACGGCGCTCTGCCAGTGCGCGGGCAGCAGCAGCGCGAGCCGGTCGCCGGGTCCGGCGCCCAGGTCGCCCTGGAGCAGGTTGGCGGTCTTGGCCACCCAATTGGCGAAGGTGGCGACGGACAATTCGACGCGCTCGCCCGTGGCGTCGTCGTAGAAGGTGACGAGGGGGCGGCCCGGATCGGCGGCGAGCGCGGATCGCAGCAGGTCGGCAGGGGTGCGGTCAGTGGCGTTCACCCGGCCCAGGTTACGCGGGCCGCTCCCCCGTCCGGCGGGCACGCGCTCCCCCGTACGGGGGAGGGGTATCGGGTCTCGAAGCGGACGGGCCGTCAGTTCTCGGATGGCGCGCCCCGGCCCGGGTGTTCAGCATCCTTGTCATGCGTGGATTCCTTGCTTCCTCGATCGGCGTCGCGACGGCTGCCGCACTGGCCCTGCCGCTCGCGCTCTCTTCTCCGGCCCGGGCGATCCCGTCCCTGAGCGCGGTCGCCCCCGTGGCCCCCGCCGGGTCCACCCAGTCGCTGCCGCTGGTCCCGCTGGGGCCGTCGGCGGACCGGAGCCCCGGCGTCCCCGGCATGAGCGCCTCGCCCCGCCTGCCCGAGACGCGGGGCCTGACCGCGCGCGAGGTCAAGTCGTTCTCGCTCGTCGGCGTCGTCTGGGACGACGCGAGCACCGAGCTGTTCGGCCGCGTCCAGGTCCGTACCCGCGCCAAGCGGACGGCCGTGTGGTCCGACTGGCAGGACGTCGAGACCCACAACAGCGAGCACGCCGCCGACCCCGACTCCGCGGAACGCGGCACCGGCAGGGTCCGCGGCAGCACCGCCCCGCTGTGGGTGGGGGAGTCCGACGGCGTCGAGGTGCGCGTCCAGGCGGAGCCGGGCGCCGCCCGCTCGGCGGCCCGGCTCCCGCAGGGCATGCGGATCGAGCTCGTCGACCCGGGCGAGAGCGCGCCGGCGGCGGCCGACGGCAAGAACAGCGGCCCGGCCGACGACCCCGCGGACGGCGACAAGGGGAAGCCGGCGGCCGCCCCGGGGATGACCATGGAGACGGCCGAGGCCTCCGCGGCCAACCTCCCGCACGCCACGCTCGGCGCGGACGAGATCCCCGAGCTCGACAAGGCCGACTCCACGGCCGACGCGGTCTTCGCCGCCGACGGCACCCTCGCGGCGGCGGCCGCCCCGTACGTCGGACCGCGGCCGCGGATCGTGACGCGGAAGGGCTGGGGCGCGGACGAGTCCCTGCGCGAGAAGGGCTTCGTCTACACGAAGACGGTCAAGGCGGCGTTCGTCCACCACACGGCCTCCGGCAACAACTACGCCTGCAAGGACGCCCCGGCGGTGCTCCGCAGCCTCTACCGGTACCACGTGCTCAGCAGCGGCTGGCGGGACATCGGCTACAACTTCGCGGTCGACAAGTGCGGCACCGTGTACGAGGGCCGGGCGGGCGGCGTCACCAGGCCGGTGCTCGGCGCGCACACCATGGGCTTCAACACGGACAGCATGGGCATCGCCGTGATCGGCTCCCACACGGCGACGCCCCCGCCGGCGGCGGCGGTGACGGCGATCGCCCGCCTGACCGCCTGGAAGCTCGGCCTGTTCGGCGTGGACCCGCGCGCGAAGACCACCCTGAAGTCGGGCGGCGCGAACCGCTTCCCGAAGGGCGCCAAGGTGCGGCTGAACGTCATCTCGGGCCACCGCGACGGCTTCGCCACCGAATGCCCCGGCAAGCGGCTCTACGACAAGCTCCCCCCGACCCGGACCTCCTCGGCGAAGCTCCAGGGCCGCCCGTAGCCTCCGGCGGCCACCCCTCCCGCTCCGCGAGCCGCCCCCGGGGCCCCCGGCCCCCGGCTGCTGGGTGAGCCGTCGGTCCCGCACCCGGCCGCAGCGGCGGGGCCCGGGGCGGGGCCACGGTGGTTCCACGCGCCGCGCGGCTACGCTCGAAGGCATGGCAGGCCGTTTCGATCCCCTCACGCGCACCGCTTCCCGCGGCGGCCGCGTCGATGTGCCCGCCCCCGGGCGCGGCCCCGGGCAGGGCGGGGGGAAGCAGCGGGTGTGGGTGTCCGACGGGCCCCTGGACCTCGGGCTCACGCTCGGGCCGCTGCGGCGCGGCCCCGGGGACCCGACCTTCCGGGTCGCGCCCGACGGGGCGGTGTGGAAGACCGCCCGGACCCCCGCCGGCCCCGCCACCCTCCGCATCACCGGCACCGGCACCGGCAGCGGCAGCGGCACCGGCACCGGCGGGGCCACCGCAACCGCCTGGGGCCCCGGCGCCGACTGGGCCCTCGACACCCTCCCCGCCCTCCTCGGAGCCGACGACGACCCCTCGGCCTTCACCGCCCGCCACCGCCTCGTGCACGCCAGCCACCGCCGCCGCCCCGGCCTGCGCCTGACCCGCACCGGACTGGTCCTGGAGTCCCTGATCCCGACCGTCCTGGAGCAGAAGGTCACCTCCGACGAGGCCTACCGCGCCTGGCGTCGCCTCGTACGGCAGTACGGCGAGCCCGCCCCCGGCGCCGGCGTCCCCGAGGGCCTCTACGTCATGCCCTGCGCCCGCACCTGGGCGCTGATCCCCTCCTGGGACTGGCACAAGGCCGGCGTCGACGCCAAACGCTCCGCGACCATCGTCCGAGCCGCCCGCGTCGCCGCCCGCCTCGAAGAGGCCGCCGCCATGGACCTGCCCGCGGCGGCGCACCGCCTGGAGGCCGTTCCCGGCATCGGCCCCTGGACCTCCGCCGAAACCCTCCAGCGCAGCAACGGCGCCGCCGACGCCCTCACCACCGGCGACCTGCACCTGCCCGGCATCGTCGGCTACGCCCTCGCCGGGGACCGCGACGCGGACGACGCGGCCATGCTGGAGCTCCTCGCCCCGTACGCCGGCCAGCGCCACCGCGCCGCGCGCCTCATCCTGCTCGCCGGCCACACCCCGCCCCGCCGCGCGCCCCGCATGTACCGGAGCGACATCGGCAGGATCTGACGGGGGCGGCGGGCGTCACCGCACCTCGATGAACGCCTCCGCGGACCGCGCCGGCCGCTCCCGGGGCTCCCCGGAGGCGTGACCCACGGCCACCGCGCCCATCGGGTCCCAGCCGTCGGGGAGGTCCAGCACCTTGCGCACGACGTCCCGGCAGAACATCGTCGAGGACACCCACGCCGACCCCAGCCGCTCCCCGGCCAGCGCGACCAGGAAGTTCTGCACGCCGGCGCCCATCGCGACGACGAACATCTCCCGCTCGGCGTTGTCCCGCCGGGCGTGCCCGTAGTCGTGCGAGCCGTCCGTCACCATGCACGGCACGACCAGGTACGGGGCCTCGCGCAGGAAGTCCCCGCGCCGCACCCGCTTCGCGATCGACTCGGCGGACTTGCCGTCCCGCCGCAGGTCCTCGACCCACGCGTCCCGCATCGCGTCCAGCAGCTCCAGCCGCGCCGCGGCCGACTCCAGCAGCACGAACCGCCACGGCGTCGTGTGGTGCGGCGCCGGAGCCGTCACCGCCGCCGCGACCGCCCGCCGGACCGCGCCCGGGTCCACCGGCTCGGCCGTGAAGGCCCGTACGGTACGGCGCTGCGTCACGGCTTCCCGTACCGCCTCCGAGGTGCCCAGCCGGAACATGTCGTCGCCGGGCGCGCGCACCAGCTCCGCCGCCGTCCGGCCCTCGCCCATCACGTGGGCCAGACCGCGCACGACCGCCACCGGCAGCCCGGCCGCCTTGCCCTTGACCAGGTCTCCGGCGGCCGCCAGCTCGTCGGCCGTCGCCACGACCGTCGCGCTCAGCGGATTGCCGTGGGCGTCGGTGCCGCCGCGCAGGTCCTCCAGGACCCGTACGCCCGCCGCGCCGATCGCCACGTCCGTCAGCCCGGTGCGCCAGGGCCGCCCGAAGGTGTCCGTCACCACCACGCCGACGTCCACGGAGAGCGCCTCCCGCAGCCCCGCGCGGATCGCGGCGGCCGAGGCGTCCGGGTCCTCGGGCAGCAGCAGCACCGTGCCGGGCTCGGTGTTGGAGGCGTCCACCCCGGCCGCGGCCATCACCAGCCCCTGCCGGTTCTCGACGATCCGCAGGGGACCCCGGCGCGCGACCACCCGTACCGTCTCGGCGTCTATGGCGTCCTCGCGCGAGTCCGCGCGCACGATCCGCCCCTCCGCCTTCGAGACGATCTTCGAGGTGACCAGCAGGACGTCCCCGTCCCGCAGACCGGGCGCGGCGGCCGCGATCAGCGCCGCCAGGTCGTCACCGGGCCGGACCTCCGGGATCCCGGAGACGGCGCGCACCTCGTACGAGGGAACGTCCCCGGCGGCGCTCACCGCGAGGCCTCGGCCAGCTCCAGGGCCGCCCGGGCCATCTCGGTGGTGGCCGCGAGGTCGGTCATCATCAGCGGCACCGCGCGGCAGGTGATCCCGGCGGCCTCGACCTCCGCGACGGCGTCCGCGTCGGATGCGTCCACCAGCCAGCCGTCGAGCAGTCCGGTCCCGTAGTGCAGGGCGACGGCCGCGGCGGTGGTCTCCACGCCGACGGCGGCGAGCACCTTGTCCGCCATCCCGCGCACCGGCGCGCCCCCGACGATGGGGGACAGGCCGATCACGGGCGCCCCGGCGGAGGCCACGGCCTCGCGGATGCCGGGCACGGCCAGGATCGTCCCGACCGAGACGACCGGGTTGGAGGGCGGGAAGAGGATGACGTCGGCGGCCGCGATGGCCTCCAGCACGCCGGGCGCGGGCTTGGACTGTTCGGCGCCCACGGGGACGATGGCCTCGGCGTCCACCGAGGCGCGCAGCCTGACCCAGTACTCCTGGAAGTGGACGACCCGGCGCTCGCCGGAGTCGGCGTCGGTGATCGCGACGTGCGTCTCGACCCGGTCGTCGGACATGGGCAGCAGCCGGACACCGGGCTGCCAGCGGTCGCAGAGCGCCTCGGTGACGGCGCTGAGCGGGTAGCCGGCGCCGAGCATCTGCGTACGGACGATGTGGGTGGCGAAGTCGCGGTCGCCGAGGCCGAACCAGGTGGGTCCGACCCCGTACGCCGCGAGTTCCTCCTTGACGGTGAAGGACTCGTCGGTGCGGCCCCATCCCTGGTCCTCGTTGATGCCACCGCCGAGGGTGTACATCACCGTGTCCAGATCGGGGCACACCTTCAGCCCGAACAGGTGAATGTCGTCACCGGTGTTGCCGATGACCGTGATGTCCGCGTCGGGGACGGCGGCCTTGAGGCCGCGGAGGAAACGGGCGCCGCCGATGCCGCCTGCCAGAACAACAATGCGCATGCACGGCAGTCTGTCAGGCCCGGTCAGACGGGGAGCGACTCGGGCCGGGCCGGGGAGCAGTGGTGCATCGGCATCTCGGTGAGGCCGGGGAAGTAGACGTGCAGGCTGACGGCCCCGTCGAGGCTGTCGTTGACGACGTCGTGGGCGTAGCCGGGGGCGAAGACGCGCTGCGCGCCGGCGGCGAGGGTGCGGGGGCCGCGGCGGCCGTGCTCGGTGAGCTCGCCCTCCAGGACGGTCATGACGCCGGAGGAGGCGCCGTGGTCGTGCGGGCCGCTGCCCTGGCCGGGGACCCAGCTGAGCAGCCAGACCTCGTAGCCGGGGCCGGTGCGCAGGCGGTGGTACCAGCGGGTGGTGGCGTCGTATTCGACGAGGTGCTCCCAGCTCGCGCGGTCCTCGGCGATGGAGCGGGAGAGGCCGGCGAACTCGGCGACGGTGGCCGGGTGCTCGCGGGCGGGCTGGAGGAGGTGCTGGACGGAGAGGATGTCGCCGGCGATCTGGAGGTCGCTCTCGACGGTGAAGGGGGTGGTGTCGCTGTTCATCGTGGGGGAGTCCTCGACGGATGTCAGTGGTGCTGGTGGTCGCTGCGGGGAGTGGCCGGAGCTCGACGGAGCCGGAGCTCCGGAGACATCAACAGCCGCGACAGCAACAGCGAACCTGGGCAGCGCACAGGAACCCACGAATGGGGGTCCGGGTGGTGGCTGCGGTCGCTGACATGAGGACAAGGAGAACGGGCGCGGGGTCGGACTGTCAACCCAATGTCCGTTTTGGGGTAAAAGTTTCACCTCATCCGGTTACCGTGCCCGGAGAAAGGTTTGTGCAGTGCGACTCGGGGGATGTGCGCTCCGAACAGCGCTGCGCACCCGCTTGCGCGGTGTTCAAACCTCTCCATGTCAGCTCGTGACCTGAATGTGATCTGCGCCGCAAGATCGGCCGGATCGGAACCCCCCTCCCGGAGGGGTGCGTCGACTAGGGGCGTGGGCGGGCGGCGGGGAGGCCATGCCTTCTGTCACGATTTTTGGCGATATGAACACTTTCTGCATACGCTTGGTTCCGCAGAGTGAATAAGGGGCCCAATAGCAGATCTCGGCTTGACTGCGCCGGAGCCCCACACTTGTAATTTCACTCGTGTCGTTACATATCCATCGGTAACGGCAACACGCACGGGGACGCACAGACAGAGCGAGGGGCGCACATGACCGAGCTGTTTCAGGAACTGCTGGTCGAGGAAGCGGACGAGGAGCTCGGATGGCAGGAGCGTGCCCTCTGCGCCCAGACCGACCCCGAGTCGTTCTTTCCCGAGAAGGGCGGCTCGACCCGCGAGGCCAAGAAGGTCTGCCTCGCCTGTGAAGTCCGCTCCGAATGCCTTGAGTACGCCCTGGCCAACGACGAACGCTTCGGCATCTGGGGCGGACTGTCCGAACGCGAACGCCGGCGCCTGAAAAAGGCCGCGGTCTGAGACACCCCCGGCGCCTCCCGGCCGGCGCCGACGGCGCGGCACGCCACACATCGAGATATCGCGCAGAGCAAACGGTCCGCCTCCCGCACCTTCCCCGCAGGAGGCGGACCGTCGTGTTCCCAGCCGTTAGTGTGGGGCGCTGTCCAGCAGCCTCCGGGGGCACACCACCCCCGGACCCTCCTCCCGACGCGTCCGGGAGGACCCCCAGGCCGGAGGGCCAGTAGAGCGATGTCCCTGCACAGCCAGTCGGCGGCCTCCCCCCAGGCTGCCGCCACACCCGAGTTCCCACGGCACGTCGTCACCGCGGTCCTCGTCGCCCACGACGGCGCCCGCTGGCTGCCCCGGACCCTCGCCGGCCTCCTCGGCCAGGAACGCCCCGCGCAGAACCTCATCGCCGCCGACACCGGCAGCGCCGACGAATCCGCGCGGCTGCTCGGCGAGGCCCTCGGCGACGACCGCGTCCTCCACCTCGCCCGCCGCGCCGGATTCGGCACCGCGGTCGAGGAAGCCGTCCGGGCCGCCGGCACCCTCACCGCCGAGGACCTCCCGTACCTCAAGCGCCCCAGCGGCTGGGACCCCGTCAGCCGGACCTGGCAGGACGACGCCTACGACCTCCCCGAACTCCCCCACGGCGAACCCGTCCAGTGGCTCTGGCTGCTCCACGACGACAGCGCCCCCGAGCCCGACGCCCTCACCGAACTCCTGCGCGTCGCCGACGAGAACCCCGACGCCGCCGTCATCGGCCCCAAACTGCGCGGCTGGTACGACAAGAAGCAGCTCCTCGAAGCGGGCGTCACCATCGCCCGCAGCGGCCGCCGCTGGACCGGCCTCGACCGCCGCGAACAGGACCAGGGCCAGCACGACCAGGTCCGCCCCGTCCTCTCCGTCTCCACCGCCGGCATGCTCGTGCGCCGCGACGTGTACGAGGCCCTCGGCGGCTTCGACCGCCGACTGCCCCTCATGCGCGACGACATCGACCTGTGCTGGCGCGCCCAGAGCGCCGGCCACACCGTCCTCGTCGCCCCCGACGCCGTCCTGCGCCACGCCGAGGCCGCCGCCCGCGAACGCCGCACCGTCGACTGCGCCGGCCGCGGCGCCACCAGCCCGCACCGCGTCGACAAGGCCGGCGCCGTCTACACGATCCTGGCCAACAGCTCCGGCGCCGCCCTCCCGTACGTCCTGCTGCGCCTCCTCGTCGGCACCGTGCTCCGCACCCTCGCCTACCTCATCGGCAAGGCCCCCGGCCAGGCCGTCGACGAGTTCGCCGGCCTCCTCGCCACCCTGCTGCGCCCCGGCCGGATCCTCGGCGCCCGCCGCGCCCGCGGCCGCGCCGCCGTCCCCGCCAAGGAACTGCGCCCGCTCTTCCCGCCGCCCGGCGCCACCCTGCGCGCCAACGCCGAACAGCTCGCCGGGTACTTCGGCGGCGACCGCGACACCGAGACCGCCACCGCCGGCCGGCACGGCGGAGCCATCGAGTCCGGCCCCGGCGGCGACGACGCCGACTACCTGGAGATCGAGCAGTTCGCGCGCCTCAAGCGGATCGCCCGCAACCCCGCGCCCGTCCTGTTCGCCGTCCTCCTCCTCGTCTCCCTCGCCGCCTGCCGCGGCCTGCTCTTCGGCGGCGCCCTCATGGGCGGCGCCCTGCTGCCCGCCCCCGACAGTGGACTCGACCTCTGGCGCGGCTACACCGGCGACTGGCAGACCGTCGCCGCGGGCACCACCGCCGGAGCGCCCCCGTACCTCGCCGTCCTCGGCGCCTTCTCCGTCCTGCTGTTCGGCTCCACCCAGTACGCGCTGACCCTGCTGCTCGTGTGCTCCGTGCCGCTCGCCGGACTCACCGCCTACTTCGCCTCCCGGCCGCTCGTCGTGTCCCGGCTGCTGCGCGCCTGGGCCGCCATCGCCTACGCCTTCCTCCCCGCCGTCACCGGCGCCCTCGCCGGAGGCCGCCTCGGCACCGCCGTCCTCGCGATCCTGCTCCCGCTCATCGCCCGCTCGGCGGTCGCCGCCTTCGGCTTCGGCGGCACCGACGGGGGCGCCGACAAGCGCGGAACCTGGCGAGCGGTGTGGACGTACACCCTGCTGCTGACCTTGGCCACCGCCTTCACCCCCGTCGTGTGGCCGCTCGCCGCCGTCCTCGGCGGCGCCGCCCTGGTGGTGCGCCGGGCCGGCTGGAAGACGTACGCGCCCCGGCTCCTGGCCACCCTCGCCGTACCGCTCCTCGTCCTCGCGCCCTGGTCCCTCGGCCTGCTCACGCACCCCGGCCGCTTCCTGCGCGAGGCCGGACTGCCCTTCGGAGCCGGCTCCGCCACCGCCCTGGACCTCCTCGGCATCAGCCCCGGCGGACCCCGCACCGCCGGCGGCCTGCTGCTGATCGGCGTCGTCCTCGCCGCCCTGGCCGCCCTGCTGCGCGCCGAGCGGCAGTTCGCCGTCCGCACCGCCTGGGCCACCGCCCTGGCCGCGCTGCTGCTCGCCGTCCTCGTCAACCGCACCGGCTGGGCCGGCCCCGCCACCCTCGTCTACGGGCTCGCCCTGCTGGCCGCCGCCCTCCTCGGCGCGGACGGCGCCAAGCACCGGGTCGCCGCGAGCAGCTTCGGCTGGCGCCAGCCGCTCGCCGCGCTCATCGGCCTCGCCGCCGCCGTCGGCCCGGTCCTCGGCGCGGCCGGCTGGATGGTCAGCGGCGCCTCCGGACCCCTGGAGCGGCGCGACCCCGTACAGGTCCCGGCGTTCGTCGCCGACGAGAGCGGCGACCGCAACCAGAACCGCACCCTCATCCTCGGCGGCGACTCGCCCGCCACCGTCTCCTACACCCTGGTCCGCGGCTCCGGCGTCCGCCTCGGCGACGCCGAACTCGCCACCGAGGCGGGCAGCGAGGCACGCCTCGACAAGGCCGTCTCCGGCCTGGTCTCCGGCTCCGGAGCCGACCAGTCCGACCAGCTCGGCGGCTTCGCCATCCGCTACGTCATGATCCGCGCCGGAGCCCAGGAGCAGGTCCGCCGCACCCTCGACGCCACCCCGGGCCTGACCCGGCGCCACCAGCCCGACGGCACCGCCCTGTGGGCCGTCGACCCGCCGCTGCCCCGGGCCGTGATCCTCTCCGGCAAGGACGGCCAGGCCCCGATCCCGGTCGCCTCCGGGCCCGTCGAGGCTCACACCAAGATCGAGGCGGGCGAGCAGGGCCGGGTGCTGCGCATCGCGGACCGCGCCGACGCCGGGTGGCGGGCCACCCTCGACGGCAAGCCGCTCAAGGCGAAGACGGTGGACGGCTGGGCGCAGGGCTTCGAGCTGCCCGCCGCCGCCGGCCGCCTCGACCTCGTCCACGAGGACGCCTTCACCCGGACCGCCTGGCACTGGGCGCAGGGCGTCCTCGCGCTGGTGCTGCTCGTGATGGCCCTGCCCGGCCGCCGGGCCCGGCTCGACGACGACCTGCCGGACGAGGAGGCCGCCATCCCGGCCCAGCCCGGCCCGGGCGAGGCCGGCGAGGGCCGCCGCGCCCGCCGGCTGCGCGCCGAGGCACAGGCCCCGGCCGCGCCGACGCCCGTGGAAGCGGCCGCGGCCGCCGATCCGTACGCCCGGATCCCGGCGCAGCAGGCGTACGGGGAGGACGCGTACGCCTACCAGGGCTACGGCTACGAGCAGCCGGCCCAGTCCCAGCCCCAGCCCCAGCAGTACGAGTACGGCGGCCAGGACGGCTACGGCCAGTACCCGTACGACCCGGGCCAGGACCACGGCCAGGCCCAGCCGCAGGCGGGGCAGCAGCAGTACCCGTACCCGTACGAGCAGTACGGGACGTACGAGAACTACGAGCACCACGACGACACCTACGGGCAGCAGCACGAACAGCAGCAGCACCAGCAGCAGCGTCCGGACGGGAGCCCCCAGCAGTGAAGCAGCGCGCACCCCTCACGCTGGCGGCCGTCACCGCGGCGCTCGCCGCCGTCACCGGCATCGCCTCCCTCACCGCCCCCGCCGCCCCGGCGGCCGACGGCAAGAAGACGGCCGCGGCCCGGATGCCGGTGGAGCGCTCCACGCTGGTCTGCCCGGCGCCCAGCTCCTCCGACATCGCCGACACCGCGTACACCTCGTACACCCCGGGCGCCGCCCCGGGCGCCAAGGCCGAGGCCAAGGGCACCGGCAAGGGCGCCGCCCGGCTGACCGGCGCCACCAAGGAGGCCAAGGCCGTCCTGGAGCCCAAGGAGCCCGGCAAGCCCGTCGGAGCCACCTCCTCCGGCTCCGAGGCGCCCGCCCTGACGGGCACCGCCGAGGGCGCCCTCGCCCCCGGCTGGACGGTCCAGCAGACCACCAAGGTCGCGGTCGGCCGGGCGCGCGGAGTCCTCGGTACCGCCTGCGGCGTGCCCGGCACCGACTTCTGGTTCCCCGCGGTCGGCACCAGCAAGGGCCGCGAGGACTACGTCCACCTCACCAACCCGGACGACACGGCGGCCGAGGTCGACGTGAAGCTGTTCGGCCCCGAGGGCCCGGTCAAGGCCGAGCCCGGCCGCGACCGGATCACCATCGCCCCGAAGTCCAGCCAGCGGCTGCTGCTGTCCACGCTCGCGCCGGACACCCAGCTCGCGGACGTCACGGCGCACGTGACGACCCGTTCGGGCCGGATCGGCGCCTCGGTGCAGGTCGCCGAGGACGGCGTCGGCACCGACTGGCTGGCCCCCTCCACCGATCCGGCGGGCTCGCTGGTGCTCCCCGGCATCCCGTCGGACGCCACCTCCGTACGGCTGGTCGCGTTCGCGCCGGGCGAGGAGGACGCCGACCTGTCGATCCGGCTGGCCGGCCCGGGCGGCTCGCTCAGTCCGGCGGGCAGCGAGGCCCTGCACCTCAAGGCCGGGATGACGGCGAGCGTGGACCTCAAGGACGTCACCCGGGGCGAGGCGGGCTCGCTGCTGCTGGCCCCGACGGACGCGAAGAAGGCCGTCCCGGTCGTCGCCGCGCTGCGGGTGGTCCGCGGCAGCGGCGCCAAGCAGGAGCTGGGCTTCATCCCGGCGAGCGGCCCGGTCGGGGCGCGGGCGACCGTCGCCGACAACCGGACCGGCGAGAACGCGACGGTGCTGTACGTGACGGCGCCGGGCAAGGCCGACGCGAAGGTCCGGGTGACGGCCTCGCCGGGCACCGAGGGCGGCGAACCGGAGTCCAAGGAGATCCAGGTCAAGGCGGGCACCACCCTCGCGGTGTCACCGCCCCCGGCGCCCTCGGGCGGCAAGGGCTCCTACGCCCTGACGCTCGAAACGCTCTCCGGCGGCCCGGTCCACGCCTCCCGGACCCTGACCCTCCCGCACGAGGGCGTCCCGATGTTCACCGTCCAGCCCTTCACGGACGACCGCTCCACCGTCCTGGTCCCCAAGGCCGTCCAGGACCTCTCCGTCCCGACCGAGTAGCCCCCGGCCCGGCCGTCGGCCCGGCCGCCGGCCCCGGCCCGGCCCGGCCCGTTCGCCGGTCCGGGCCGCCGTCAGTCCTGCCCGTACCTCGGATCCACGGTCTCCGGCGACAGCCCCAGCAGCTCCGCCACCTGCTCCACCACGATCTCGTGCACGAGCAGCGCCTTCTCGTCCCGCGTCTTCGTCCGGATGTCCACCGGTCGCCGGAACACCACGATCCGGGCCGGCCGGCCGTCGGCGGCCTCGACCAGCCCGCCCAGCGGCACCGCCTCGTCGTTCCAGCCGCCGTCCGGCCCGCCCGGCGGCCCCGGCACGTCCGCGACCACGAACTCGACCTCCGCCAGCTGCGGCCAGCGCCGCTCCAGCCGCTCCACGGAATCCCGTACGAGGTCCCCGAACAGCTCGGCCCGGCTCGCCGACAGCGGCACCTGCGGCGGCGCCACCGGCCCCCGCATCCCGCGCCCGTGGCGGTCCCGCCGCCGCGTCCTCGGCTGGGTGCCGGCGCCGGGGACGGGTCCGGCGGGTCCGGCGGTTCCGGCAGGTCCGTCAGGTCCGGTTCCGGGGCCGGGAGATCCGGCGGATCCGGCAGGTCCAGCGGGTCCCGAGGGGCTCGAAAAAGGCAGAGGGCTGTCCGTCACTCCCGCAGCGTAGCCCTCCGACCCGGGACATTCCGGCCATGGATCCCTCGCTTTCCGGCCCCCCTGGCCGAGTTGGCACCACGACACGGGCGAGTGACCGGGGGGTGAGTCGTCGCGGCCCGGTCAAGAGTGCGGTACCGTCCAACGTCGTGAGCCCTGTACGTCGCTGTTCGCGCACCGCGTGCGGCCGCCCTGCCGTCGCAACACTGACGTACGTCTACGCCGATTCGACCGCAGTTCTCGGCCCGCTCGCCACCTACGCCGAACCCCACTGCTACGACCTGTGCGCCGAGCACTCCGAGCGCCTGACCGCCCCGCGCGGCTGGGACGTCGTACGCCTGTCCGACGGTTCCGCGCCGTCCAGGCCCAGCGGCGACGACCTCGAAGCCCTGGCGAACGCCGTCCGCGAGGCGGCGCGCCCGCACGACCGCGCCGCCGAAGCCGGCGGCAGCGGCCCGAATGGCCCGAACAACGCCACCGGCAACGGCCCCGCCACCGGCCAGGCCCGCCGCGGTCACCTGCGCGTCCTTCGTTCCCCGGATTCCTGACGCCCGTTCATTCGAATGACGCCGCCCCCCGCACGGTAGGTTTGCTCCAGCGCACATGACCTCAGGAGGGCAGGCAGTGGCCGCAGATCTTTCGAACATCGTCAAGGCATACGACGTACGCGGCGTCGTACCGGATGAGTGGGACGAGTCCCTGGCAGAGCTGTTCGGCGCTGCGTTCGTCGAGGTCACCGGAGCCACGGCCATCGTCGTCGGCCACGACATGCGGCCCTCCTCGCCCGGCCTGTCCGGCGCCTTCGCGCGCGGCGCCGCCGCCCGCGGCGTGGACGTCACCCTCATCGGGCTGTGCTCCACGGACCAGCTGTACTACGCCTCCGGATCGAAGAACCTGCCCGGGGCGATGTTCACGGCCTCCCACAACCCGGCCCGGTACAACGGCATCAAGATGTGCCGCGCCGGCGCCGCGCCCGTGGGCCAGGACACCGGCCTCGCCGCCATCCGCGAACTCGTCGAGAAGTGGACCGACGAGGGCGCCCCGGCGGCGCCCGAGGGCACCACCCCCGGCACCGTCACCGAGGAGGACTCCCTCCCCGGGTACGCCGACCACCTCAAGGGCCTCGTCGACCTGACCGGCATCCGCCCGCTCAAGGTCGTCGTCGACGCCGGCAACGGCATGGGCGGCCACACCGTCCCCACCGTCTTCGCGGGCCTGCCGCTCGACCTCGTACCCATGTACTTCGAGCTCGACGGCACCTTCCCGAACCACGAGGCCAACCCCCTCGACCCGAAGAACATCGTCGACCTCCAGGCCCGCGTGCGCGCCGAGGGCGCCGACCTCGGCCTCGCCTTCGACGGCGACGCCGACCGCTGCTTCGTCGTCGACGAGCGCGGCGAGGGCGTCTCCCCGTCCGCGATCACCGCGCTGGTCGCGGCCCGCGAGCTCGCCCGCAACGGCGGCAAGGGCACCGTGATCCACAACCTGATCACCTCCTGGTCCGTCCCGGAGGTCGTCCGCGAGAACGGCGGCACCCCCGTCCGCACCCGCGTCGGCCACTCCTTCATCAAGGAGGAGATGGCCACGTCCGGCGCCATCTTCGGCGGCGAGCACTCCGCGCACTACTACTTCAAGGACTTCTGGAACGCGGACACCGGCATGCTCGCCGCGCTCCACGTCCTCGCGGCCCTCGGCGGCCAGGAGGGCCCGCTCTCCGAGCTGGTCTCCTCCTACGACCGCTACGCCGGCTCCGGCGAGATCAACTCGACCGTCGCCGACCAGGCCGGCCGCCTCGCCGCCGTGAAGGCCGCGTACGGGGACCGGGAGGGCATCACCCTCGACGAGCTGGACGGCCTGACCGTGACCGCCGCCGACTGGTGGTTCAACCTGCGCCCCTCCAACACGGAGCCGCTGCTCCGCCTCAACGTCGAGGCCCGCGACGAGGCCACCCTGGCCGAGGTCAAGGACGAGGTCCTCGCGCTCGTCCGCGCCTGACCCCGCGCACCCCGGGCCGCGCCCCGCCCGCCGCGGCCCGGCGGTACGCTGACCTCGCCCAATCCGTATGTCTGAAGGGAAGCGCCATGCCGCTCGAAGCCGGTCTTCTGGAGATCCTCGCCTGCCCCGCCTGCCACTCGCCCCTTGAGGACAAGTCGGCCGACGAGACGGCCCCCGAGCTGATCTGCACCGGCCAGGACTGCGGCCTCGCCTACCCCGTCCGCGACGGCATCCCGGTGCTCCTCGTCGACGAGGCCCGCCGCCCCGCCTGACACCGACCACCGGTTCCGTCCACCCTGGGTCCGTCACCACCACGGCCGGAGGCCGCCATGCTCGACGAGTCGCTCCTCGACGCACCGGAGGATCTCGCCCGCGCCGACCGCCGCGGCCTGCTCCGCGGCGCCGCCGAGGCCGGAGCCAGGGTCCGTACCGCCGCCCGGCACGCGACCGAGGCCGGACTCGCCGACCTGCGCCCCGACGGCAGGCCCCGCTCCGTGCTCATCGCCGGGCCCGGGACGGCCGCGACCGGGGTCGCCGACCTGCTCGGCGCCCTCGCCGGGGCCTCCGCCCCGGTGACCCGGCTGCACCCGACCGGCGTGGCGCACGCCGCCGGGGCGCTGCGCTGGACACTGCCCGGCTGGGCCGGCCCCGTGGACCTGCTGCTCCTCGCCACCACCGACGGCACAGAGCCCGGCCTCGCCGTCCTCGTCGAGCAGGCCTACCGGCGCGGCTGCGCCGTCGTCGCCGTCGCGCCCGAACGCTCACCCCTGAGCGAGGCCGTGGAAGGCGCGCACGGGGTCCTCGTACCCATGGCCAAGGCCCCGTACCAGGAGTACGACGAGTCCGCCGCGGCCGGCCCCGGCGCCCTGTGGGCGCTGCTGACGCCGCTGCTGGTGCTCCTCGACAAAGTCGGGCTGATCAGCGCCGCCCCCGAGACCCTCCAGCGCGTCGCCGACCGGCTCGACCGCACCGCCGAGCGCTGCGGCCCCGCCATCGCCACGTACTCCAACCCGGCCAAGACCCTCGCCGCCGAGCTCGCCGACTCCCTCCCGCTCATCTGGAGCGAGGGCGCCGGAGCGGGCCCCGCCGGCCGCCGGTTCGCCGCCACCCTCGCCGAGCTCGCCGGCCGCCCCGCGCTGGCCGCCGAACTTCCCGAGGCGCTCCCCGCCCACGGGGTCCTCCTCGCCGGCGCGTTCGCCGCGGGCGCCGACCCCGACGACTTCTTCCGCGACCGGGTGGAAGAGCCCCAGGCCCTCCGGGCCCGCATCGTCCTGCTGCGCGACCGGCCGACCGGCGGCCTCACCGCCGCACCGGCCGCGCGCGAACTCGCCCTCAGCCACGACACGGCGATCAGCGAACTCGAACCGGAGGAGGGCGCCGAGCTGGAACAGCTCGCGGAGCTCCTCGCCGTCACGGATTTCGCTACCGCTTACCTGGCGTTGGCCTCCAGAGGACACGGTTAGGGCCTGTTCGGGCACGCCCGTGCGCCCGGCCCTTCTTCCAGGAAGATGACGATGGACCGCCTGACGAACACGATCCGCCCCTACGCCTGGGGTTCCACCACCGCCATCCCGGCCCTCCTCGGGGTCGAGCCCAGCGGTGAACCCCAGGCCGAGATGTGGATGGGCGCCCATCCCGGAGCCCCCTCCCGCCTCGACCGCGGAGCCGGCGAGACCACCCTGCCCGCCGTCATCGCCGCCGACCCCGAGCGCGAACTCGGCGCGGCGGCCGTCGCCAAGTTCGGCCCCCGGCTGCCCTTCCTCCTCAAGCTCCTCGCCGCCGGCGCCCCGCTCTCCCTCCAGGTCCACCCCGACCTCGCCCAGGCGCGCGCCGGCTTCGCCGACGAAGAGGCGCGCGGCGTCCCCGTGGACGCCGGTCACCGCAACTACAAGGACCCCAACCACAAGCCCGAGCTGATCTGCGCGCTCACCCCCTTCAGCGGGCTGTGCGGATTCCGCCGGCCCCTGGAGGCCGCGGCCCTCCTCGACGGCCTCGGCGTCGACTCCCTCAAGCCGTACGTGGACCTGCTGCACGCCCACCCCGAGGAGGCGGCGCTGCGGGAGATGCTCACCGCCGTCCTGGGCGGCGACCGCGCGGAGATGGCCCGTACGGTCCACGAGGCCGGGGACGCCGCCGTACGGCTCGGCGGCCCGTACGAGCCGTACGCCTCGCTCGTCCACGAGTACCCCGGCGATCCCGGGGTGATCGCCGCCATGCTGCTCAACCACGTCGAACTCCAGCCCGGCGAGGCCATGTTCCTCGGCGCGGGCGTCCCGCACGCCTACCTCGACGGCCTCGGCGTCGAACTGCTCGCCAACTCCGACAACGTGCTGCGCGCCGGGCTCACCCCCAAGCACGTCGACGTACCGGAACTGCTGAAGGTCGTGAGGTTCGAGCCGGGCGACCCGGCCGTGCTGCGCCCCGAGGGCGATGCCGAGGAGGTCTACGAGACCCCCACGGACGAGTTCCGGCTCTCCCGGTTCGTCCTCGCGCCCGGCGGCGAGCCCCGCGTCCTGCCGTCCGGAGCCCCGCAGATCCTGCTCTGCACGGCGGGCAGCCCCCGGGCCGGTGAACTGACCCTGGCCCCCGGAGAGTCCGTCTTCGTCCCGGCGGGCGAAAAGCCCGAACTGTCCGGAGCGGGTACGGTATTCCGTGCGACGGTGGTGGTCTGAGGCGGCACTCTCGCCGGCGGCTGCAACAATGTCCGCCCGTAGCGCGGCGCTCCGGCCTGGGCCGCCGTACCGAGGGAAGGGACATCCAGACCCATGAGCGCGTCGGGCGGTACAAGGGCGATCGTGGCGGCACTCGCCGCCAACCTCGCCATCGCTGTAGCCAAGTTCGTGGCATTCATCTTCAGCGGCTCCTCGTCGATGCTCGCCGAAAGCGTCCACTCGCTGGCCGACTCCGGAAACCAGGGACTGCTGCTGCTGGGCGGGAAGAAGGCCCAGCGCGAGGCCACGCCCCAACACCCCTTCGGCTACGGGCGCGAGCGCTACATCTACGCCTTCCTCGTCTCCATCGTGCTCTTCACCGTCGGTGGCATGTTCGCCATCTACGAGGGCATCGAGAAGATCAAGGAACCGCACCCCATCGAGGCCTGGTACTGGCCGGTCGGCGTGCTCGTCTTCGCGATCGTCGCGGAGGGCTTCTCCTTCCGCACGGCGATCAAGGAGTCGAACGAGATCCGCGGCGGCCTGTCCTGGGGCCAGTTCATCAAGCGCGCCAAGGCCCCCGAGCTGCCGGTCGTCCTCCTGGAGGACTTCGGCGCCCTCGTCGGTCTGGTCCTCGCCCTCGGCGGCGTCGGCCTCGCGCTCGCCACGGGCGACGGCGTCTGGGACGGCATCGGCACCCTGTGCATCGGCGTCCTGCTGATCGTCATCGCCATCGTGCTGGCCGCCGAGACGAAGTCCCTGCTGCTCGGCGAGGCCGCCGGCACGGAGGACGTCGAGAAGATCAAGACCGCGCTCGTCGACGGTGACGTCGTCACCCGCGTGATCCACATGCGCACCCTCCACCTCGGGCCCGAGGAACTGCTGGTCGCCGCCAAGATCGCCGTCCAGCACGACGACACGGCGACCGAGGTGGCGGACGCCATCAACGCCGCCGAGGCCCGCATCCGCGCGGCGGTCCCGATCGCCCGCGTGATCTACCTGGAGCCGGACATCTACCACGCGGAGACGGACACCACCGCGAAGCCCTGACCCGGCCCGCCGAACGTACGAAGGCCCCGCAGGTGGCCCATTTCTCCCCCGACCCACTGGGGCCGGCACCGCCGATCGGTGTAGATTCGTAAGCAGTGTCAGGCGTCGCTGCTGATGGCGGTCGGGCGGTCCTCGTGACCGGCCGAGGGGAGAGAGGGCCCCCGACGGACTGTGCTCGGTGCGCCGCCCTGCCCAGGCACGGCCGGTGCGCGGACCAGCCGTACCCACCCTCTCGAACCATGAGGAGCAGCACCCATGGACTTCAAGGTCGCAGACCTTTCCCTTGCCGCTTTCGGCCGCAAGGAGATCACCCTCGCCGAGCACGAGATGCCGGGTCTGATGTCGATCCGCCGGGAGTACGCGGCCGCCCAGCCGCTGGCCGGCGCCCGCATCACCGGCTCCCTGCACATGACCGTGCAGACCGCCGTCCTGATCGAGACCCTCGTCGCCCTCGGCGCCGACGTCCGCTGGGCCTCCTGCAACATCTTCTCCACCCAGGACCACGCGGCCGCCGCCATCGCCGTCGGCCCGACCGGTACCCCCGAGGCCCCGGCCGGCGTCCCCGTCTTCGCCTGGAAGGGCGAGACGCTGGAGGAGTACTGGTGGTGCACGGAGCAGGCGCTGACCTGGCCGAACACCCCCACCGGCGGCCCGAACATGATCCTCGACGACGGTGGCGACGCCACCCTCCTCGTCCACAAGGGCGTCGAGTTCGAGAAGGCCGGCGCCGCTCCGGACCCCTCGACGGCGGACTCCGAGGAGTACGCGCACATCCTCACGCTCCTCAACCGCACCCTCGGTGAGGCCCCGCAGAAGTGGACGCAGCTCGCGTCCGAGATCCGCGGCGTGACCGAGGAGACCACCACCGGTGTGCACCGCCTCTACGAGATGATGTCCGAGGGCACCCTGCTGTTCCCGGCGATCAACGTGAACGACGCGGTGACGAAGTCGAAGTTCGACAACAAGTACGGCTGCCGTCACTCGCTGATCGACGGCATCAACCGTGCGACCGATGTTCTGATCGGTGGCAAGGTGGCGGTCGTGTTCGGTTACGGCGATGTCGGCAAGGGCTGTGCGGAGTCGCTGCGCGGTCAGGGTGCCCGGGTCATCGTGACGGAGATCGACCCGATCTGTGCGCTCCAGGCGGCGATGGACGGGTATCAGGTCGCGACGCTGGACGATGTGGTGGAGACGGCGGACATCTTCATCACGACGACCGGTAACAAGGACATCATCATGGCCGCGGACATGGCCAAGATGAAGCACCAGGCGATCGTGGGCAACATCGGTCACTTCGACAACGAGATCGACATGGCGGGTCTGGCCAAGGTCGAGGGCATCGTGAAGGACGAGGTCAAGCCGCAGGTCCACACGTGGAAGTTCCCCGACGGCAAGGTGCTGATCGTGCTGTCGGAGGGTCGTCTGCTGAACCTGGGCAATGCGACCGGTCACCCGTCGTTCGTGATGTCGAACTCGTTCGCGGACCAGACGCTGGCGCAGATCGAGCTGTTCACGAAGCCGGCGGAGTACCCGACCGATGTTTACGTGCTGCCCAAGCACCTCGACGAGAAGGTCGCGCGTCTCCACCTGGACGCCCTCGGCGTCAAGCTCACCACCCTCCGCCCGGAGCAGGCCTCCTACATCGGCGTCAAGGTCGAGGGCCCGTACAAGCCGGACCACTACCGCTACTGATCCCCACGCGGCAGCAGCGACAGCACGTCACGCAGGCCCCCGGCGCACGATGCCGGGGGCCTGCCCCGTACCCAGGCAAGGACCCACACGATGCCCCGCGGCCGCTACTCGCTCCACGACCCGCACGACCACACCCCGCTCGGCGAGGAACACTTCCACTGCGCCCCCGGCCCCTCCGGCTGGCGCTACGTCGCCCAGCTCACCGGCCCCGACGGCGACCACCGCGGCTCCCTCGACCTGGCCATCGACGAACTCGGCCGCCCCATCCGCCTGGAAGCCAACGCATCGAGCTGGCAGGTCCGCGGCGCCGCCATCGACGGCGTCACCTGGGTCCGTACCGACCCGACCGGCGCCGAGGCCACCGAAGGCAACGTCCGGGCCCCCGGCTTCACCGGGACCTCCCCGGCCTTCCTCATCGCCACCGCCCGGCTGCTGCGCCTCACTCCCGGCGCCCCCGCCACCCGCGTCCGGCTCGTCGCCCTCACCGACCCGGTCCTCGCCCCCCGCACGGTCGACCAGGCCTGGGCCCTGCTGGGGCGCGAGGAGCACCCCACGGACAGCGGCCCGCTCCTGGTGGACGAATACCGGATCAGCGCCCTCGACACCGGCGAGGTCCACACCGTCCACATCGCGGGGGACGTGGTGCTCTCCGCCCCCGGCATCGAGCTCGAACACCTGGAGACCCCGCCCTCCGCGTTCGAGGACGCGTGACTCAGGAGGGCGGCGCGAACCCGCTCCCGCCCGCAGGCCGTACGGGCGCCGCCTCCGGCGACGGAGCGACGGGCGCGGCGGCCTCGACGGGCGCGGCGTACGGCACCGGCGCCTGCACCTGCGCCGGATAGGGGAGGGCAGCGGCAACCCCCTGCTGCTGATGCTCCTGCCACGGGGGGCGGCCGAACGCCCGGGCGGCGTCCCGGGACTGCCGCTCGTGCACCACCGCCATCAGATACGCGGCCGCCGGCACCCCCGCCGGCGGCGGCGCGCCCGTACGGAGCACCAGCTCGTCCGCCAGCTTCGCCGCCATCGAGGCGCCGATCGCCGGATCCAGCTGGTTCATCCGCGTCAGGTACTGGCGCACCGCCAGCCACAGCCCGTCCGGCACCGCCGACAGATCCAGCCCCGCGAACCGGCCCGCCAGCCACGGCGGCGGCGCAGGCACCGGCATCACCCGCGCCCCCGGCACCCGCTCCCGTATCACCAGCGTCCCCGCGAACACGTCCCCGAGCCGCCGCCCCCGCTCCGACACCAGCGAGGCGATGCACGCCACCGACCCGAAGGTCGCCAGCAGCTCCACCACCCCCATCGCCCCGCGCACCAGCGCGTGCCGGAACCGGATCGGCCCGCCGTCCTCCCGCACCACCCGCAGCCCGCACGCCAGCTTGCCCAGCGACTTCCCGTGGCTCAGCGTCTCCACCGCGATCGGCACCCCGACCAGCACCAGGACGAAGCTGGCGACGGTCACCGCCGCGGCCGCCGCCTCGTCCAGCGAGGCCGTCGCGACGAGCAGCCCGACCGAGATCAGTAGATACCCGGTCAGGTACACGAACAGATCGAGCGCGAACGCCAGCGCGCGGCTCGGCACCCTCGCCGGTCTCAGCCCCAGGACGACCGCGTCCCCCGTCACCAGATCGCTCACAGCTGCGCACCTTTCGCGTGGCCTGCCCCGCCCCTTGAGACGTCCAGTCTGCCAAGCTGACCACGGCACGCGCAGGCAGCGCAGGGACCTGGGGCAGGGGAGCGGCAACCAGCATGGATCTCGACGTCTTCGTCACGGCCCACCGGGCGGAATGGGACCGCCTGGAGCAGCTCCTGGGCCGCGGCCGCCGCCTGACCGGTGACGAGGCCGACGAACTCGTCTCGCTCTACCAGCGCGCCTCCACCCACCTCTCCCTGATCCAGTCGAGCGCCCCGGACCCGATGCTCACGGGCCGTCTGACCCAGCTCGTCGCCCGGGCCCGCGCCACCGTGACCGGCGCCCGCCGGGCCGGCTGGCGCGACGCGGCCCGCTTCTTCACCGCCGGGTTCCCCGCCGCCGTCTACCGCAGCCGGCGCTGGTGGATACCGACGGCGCTGCTCTCGGTGGCGGTCGGCGTCCTGATCGGCTGGTGGATCGCCACCCACCCCGAGGTGCAGTCGGCCATCGCGGCTCCCCAGGAGCTGAAGCAGCTGACGAAGCCCGGCGGCGAGTACGAGACGTACTACTCCAGCCACCCCGCGGCCTCCTTCGCGGCCAAGGTCTGGACGAACAACGCCCAGGCGGCGGCGATGTGCCTGGTGCTGGGCGCGTTCCTCGGGCTGCCGGTGCTCTGGATCCTGTTCCTGAACATGGCCAACCTCGGCGTCGGCATCGGCCTGATGGCCTCGGCCGGCCGCCTCGACGTCTTCCTCGGCCTGATCCTCCCGCACGGCCTGCTCGAACTGACGGCGGTCTTCGTCGCGGCCGGTACGGGCCTGCGGCTGGGCTGGACCGTCATCGACCCGGGCCCCCGCACCCGCCGCGCCGCCCTCGCCGAACAGGGCCGCGCCGCCCTCGGCATGGCGATCGGCCTCGCGGCGGTCCTCTTCGTCTCGGGCCTGATCGAAGGCTTCGTCACCCCCTCCGGCCTGCCCACCTGGGCGCGCATCACGATCGGCGTCGCCGCCGAGGCCGCGTTCCTCACCTACGTCTACGTCCTGGGCGGCCGCGCCTCCCGGGCGGGCGAGGTGGGCGACGTGGAAGCCGCAGACCAGACGGCGACCCTGCCGACCGCAGCCTGATGTGCGTACGGGCCTGCGGAGCTGCTAGTCTCCTCATCTGTCCCGCAAAGACCGTTGACACGGCCGGTGCGGGGAGGTAGATTCGAACGGTTGCCTCGAACTGGACAAGTTCGGCAGCGATGGTTTAACATCTCTCTCGCCCCCAGGAATTTGAATTCCCAGTGGGCACAGCCGTCTCTTCTTAATTCGGAAGTCGGACACCGGGAAATCCGGTGGAAAACTTCTGATAGAGTCGGAATCGCCGGAAAGGGAAAGCGCGAAAGCGAATCACCTGGAAAGCGAGCGGGACTGACTCTGATAGAGTCGGAAGCGCAAGAACGAAGAACGAAAGCCCGGAGGAAAGCCCGAGAGGGTGAGTACAAAGGA
>NZ_BMVE01000014.1 GCF_014650555.1 Streptomyces goshikiensis
GGTGCCGAGTGGGAAGTTCGGCCGAGCGGCGTAGCGGCTGTCGAGCCAGGGTGTAACGGTCGTATCGAAGCTGGCAGCCTTCGGAACAGAGGCCGCGGTCAAGGGTGGGACGCACCGCCATCGCAGTGCGACCCCGTCGATCGACTGTTCCTCGGTCGGCCGCTGCGCCCCGAGGACATCGACGGATGTATGGGCCCGACCACACCACGTTCGGGTCACGCCCCTTCACCCAGAGCGGAGCGCCCCTCAAGCATCTCCTCGCCCGTGATCCCCGCGAACGCGCCGCCGACGCCCAGACCAGCTTCATCGCCGCGCACGGGACAAAGGCCAGCGTCCCTGTCCAGGCGGCGCGCTGGACGAACCGCGGTGCATCGGACGGCTCGCGTACGGCAGTCCCGCCGGGCCAGCGCTCGGAGCGGCCCGTGGCCGCGAGCAGGACCCCGCCCAGAGCAGCACCCGTAGCGCTGGCCGCAGCCCCGCACCGGCTGCGGGGCGGTCCTCAGGCTCGCCGGGGTGGGACGAAGTCGTCAGCACTAGGAGGGCCCGCGAACAGCTCTGGCAGGTCTGGTGGGCTGTACCGTCGCCGATCTGCGCGAGGTCGCAGGAGTGTGTGGCGTATACCGTCAAGGGCTCGTCGCTCCCGAGCATCACACCAGAGGGGGCCTCTTGGCGGCCAGAGAAGTGGACATGCCGACGGGAATGCCGTCGGCTGGAGGAGGACAGCCGGCATCCCGTGCGGTGCAGGGTGCAGGGTGCAGGGTGCAGGCCGGCAGATTCAGCCAGAGATACTGAAGGTGAGACGTCCCGCGGCGAGTTCCGGCAGGATGCGGCGCCGCACCGGGGCGGGTGAAGCGACCGAGGCGGCAAAGGCTGCGACCAGGTCGTGAGGGGTGCTGGCGCTGAAGGTCGCACACCAGAGGTAGGGAGCGCCGAGGACCGGTTCGACCCACGCCTGCCAGCCCGTAAGGTCCGGGCGCGGGTCTCCGTCCTGGATCCCCGCCGGCAACGGTCCCCAGGTGAAGCCCGCCGACATCCCCGCGTCCCAGGCGGTGGTCTCCGGGTGGTCGAAGTCGCGGAGCCAACCCAAGGCCGTCAACGCCGACATCACGGCATCGGCGCCGCTGTAGTTGACGGCGGGATCGGTGCGGGCCTCGACGGCAAGGAGGAAGTCCGCGACGGCCTCGTGCGGGGTGCCCGGGGTGAAGTACGCGTTCCACTCGGGCAGAGCGCTGTCGCGGTGGGGGCGGGCGGAGATCTGCCAGGCCATAGGCAGCTCGCCCAGCAGGAAGGCGTGGTCGGTGCGGATCCACTCGGCGCCGCATAGCCCGTTCGGGCTCAGGAAGAGCATCGTGCTGCGGGCGGTCGTCCAGCTCGTCCAGCCCGTCTCGGCGAGCGTGTCGCAGATCCGGTCGGCGAGGACACCGTCATCGCCGGCGAGGTGGCGGGGAGTGACCCAGTAGAACGGGCCGGGGTCGGGGGCGGACGGGTAGCGGGAAGAGCGGGGATTCAGGGGCGCCTCCAGGCAGTACGGGAACGGGTCACTGGTCGCCGGCAGCAGGTTGGCGGCGCCGGAGTGGGGCATCGACCGGCTCTTGCCAGCCCAGGTCAACTGCTACTTGCTTGGGCAGGGGGCCGAGCTGCTCTCCGCGTTCGGCCAGGTAGACCACGGGTCGGCCCTGAGGGTTCACGGTGGCGACGATGACGCCCACCGTGTGCTCCAGAGGGAAGAGCGGGTTGATGGCGAACCGCAGGACGGCGTCGCGGTCGAGAGCAGAGAGACGGTCGACGATTTCGCCGACGGTGAGTTCCGGGTCCAAGGTGTTCTCCTTGATCGTCATCGGGTCGCGTGCGGGGACGACGCGGCGCCCCGGTGCAGGCGGGAAGGGTTCAGGGCGAGCGTACGGGCGCAGAGGTGGCGATGACCTCGGCCACCACGGCGGCTACGAGCTGGGCGGGGGTCTCTGTGTCGAAGGTGATGCGATACCCGGGGGTTGTGGCCGTACCCGTGACGGCCAGCACCCAGCCGTCGTCTTCAGTTCCGGGACGCCCGGTGGGGAACCATCCGAGATAGAAGCGGCCGTCGCGGGAGTTGACGTGCACGTCTGCCCGGTCATCCACGACGAGCTTGAAGTCCTTGTCGGTGAACTGGTCGATAACCCTGGCAGACTGTCCGGGGCCGAGGCACCAGGATCGCAGCCGAAGGGCCTCGACCGTCGTGGAGAATCCGGGTTGCGTTGTGTCCACAGTCAAGGGCAGACACCTCTCTGACCTGGGGTTTCTTGGGAAGGTGTCTACGTTGACATCGGTTTCAGCGTTGCACCAGTCCTTTGGGGTTCTTTCCTGTCTGCCGTGGGCGGACTGTCTCTTCGCGAGGTTGAGGGATCTCAGATCCCGTCCATGGCCTCCGAGGCATCTGCACACCATCAGCACTTGTGCGGTGATGCTGAGACTCGCTGATCAAGTCCTAGCCCCAGGCGGTGCCACCCCAGATCACGTGACGCAGCTTGCCGGATCCGGCGGAGGGGTAGGCGCCATAAAGCTTGATCCCGAAGCAGGAGATTCGTCTAGCCTGTACTCATGGGGCGCAGCTACTCGGAAAAGACGATCAAGTTACTGTTCGGCTCGGCTTCGCGCTGCGCCTACCCTGAGTGCCTCGAACCGCTGGTGTTCAAGGATCGAGGGCGCCTGACCGTGGTTGCGCAAGTCGCTCACATTCGCTCAGAGAAGCTCAACGGGCCCCGACATGAAGCGGATTACGATGAGGCCCTACTAGACAGCTTCGAAAACCTTCTGCTGCTCTGCGGCAAGCATCACCCGCCGGTCGATCAGCACGAATCCGTTTACTCTGTCCAAGAACTAGAGGACTGGAAACTCGCGCAGACTTCGCAAACCGGGCGCCTTTTGCCTGTCGGTGAGGTGACCGAGATCATCGCAGGTCTGGAGAGGGTGGCTCAGGCCCAAGCCCGGCGCGCCAGCCTCCGCTCAACTTGGCAGGCACTCACTGCAGCGGCCCTTCCCTTCTGTGATCACACCCAGGGCGCTAACAGTCGCAATGCTGAGCATCTGTCTGAACAACTAGTCGCGGACCAGCGGATCTTTAAAATGGCTATGGCTGCAGTTCTGCGCGAGGGCCCCGATGACATGATCGAGCACGCCGTCGCCGTCCGTGATGGCTGTGACGCTCTAGCTCGCCACGCCAAAATCTACGGTCCAGGATGGATCGCCTGGCGAGCACTGGATGAGGCCAGAACACAACCCACTCCCGGCTACATCGCTGATCTCCCAGCAAGTTGGGCGCAATACAACCTGGGCGTCCTAGCCCAAGCGGCCACTAGCGGTGGATCTGTTCCCGAGCGGGTCTACGCCGATGCCGCAGCTGCTCTTCGGGCCGTCGCGGGGCTATCCCCGGCCCATATTCGTGACCTTTTGGAAGACGCCAGTAGGCCAGAGTCACGCCGTACGGCAGTGGCCGACCTCACCGCAATACGCGAGAACTTCTACGAGTCTCTCGAGAAATTCGAAAGAGGGGCCATGGCACATCTCGCTGTTGCCCCCTAAGAGGTCGTCTCGTTCGGTGCGCCCGAAATGCCTCTCCGAGTTGAAGGCCATGAGCTGAAGGAACAGGCCTCTAGTTCGAGAAGTCTGGGCCGCTGCCCGCCATCCGATCGTAGCCCGGCCCAACAGACTCCCTAGGTGGGCATGAAATATTGCCGCCCATCCAGAGACAAGAGCGCCTGGCCACCACGTGAGATAGACCGATAAGCAACCGGTCATCGCAAAGATGCCACCGAGTTACGAGACTCGACAGAGGTTCTCCGCGCCCATCCCTGGTCCGCCGAACGCCAACCTCGCTGGCTGACCTGACGATGGCGCCGACGGGTCGCCTACGATCAGCCTTCACGCGGGAGCAGCCAGTCGGTGGGCGCCCGTACTCTCCTCATACTGGAGCTGCCTCTACCCGGGATCGACGGCGGCCGGGAACCGGCGGCTTCAAGGCCTGGGCTTGCGGTTGCGCCCAGCACCCGGAGCCAGAGGGTTACGTCCCACGACCGGGCCGGTCGCCTCGGCCTGGTCGGCGGGCGCGCGTTCGGGTGGCGGATAGAGGACGACGCGGGCCGCAGCATAGTTCTCCACGGTCATGATCGGCTGCCAGGCGAATCCGTCCCAATCCAAGATCATGCGCGGGGTCGGGGCCGACGTGGGAGACGCGGTGCGGGCTGACGCCGAGGGTGATGACCTTCAGTTCGCCGGGCTTGCGCAGGCGCCCTTGACGGCGGGCGGCCCAACGTTCGAGGGGTTCGTCAGTCATTGTCGCACCTCCGTGAAGGGCAGCGCCCTACCGAAGCCGTACAGCACGCCGCCCCCTTCTCCCAGAGGGTGGGAGGAGGGGGCGGAGAGGTGTACGACTCTTGGCTACGGCTGGTAGAGGAATGCCTGGCCAAGCAGGAAGGTCCTGTAGCTCGTGGTGGTGGGCACCGAAGGCTCGTACGGCTCTTCCCGCCCGATCGCTGATTCCCTGACCAGTCGGTCCAGCGAGTCCTCGTACCGGCGTGACTCGAGTCGGGCGTACTCGTGGGCGGTCGGAGGGCGGCGGTCGAAGCGGGGGTCCGGCCCGCAAAAGGGCACCTCGGGCTCAGCACCGTCAGGAACCGGCGGGGCCAGGTGCTCCAGCCCGACCCGCGGGTTCAGAGCACGTTCCGCCCGCCTCACCGCTCCTTCGGTGAAGCCGCCGGCCGCGTAGAGGATGCCCCGCTCTGCGCCCAGATCGAGCAATTTGCCGATGAACTCATCGACCGTTCCGATCGAGACGCGGCGGCCATAGCACTTGGCTTCGAAGACGACGTGGAGCGTCTGGCCGGCGATCGAGCCCACTGCCAGCGCGTCGATCTGGCGGGGGACGCCGCTCAGCTCGCCTATCCGCGACTCGTTGTGTGTGATGGAGGCATTGGCATCCAGGGCCTGGACGAGCGCGGCGACCCGCATCTCATACGCCAGCCAGAAGGCGGCATCAGCGGGCTTTCTCGTCTTGGTTCGCAGGTTTGGAGCAGTGGTCATCGCAGGACTCTAACGGACCCGGCCGCAGCCGGCTGAAGGACGGCCGCAGGGGGGCAGTGTCCCTCCTGAGGACCCCGCCGTGCACGCGAGGGCATTTCACGGAGACGTGGCCTGCCGAAGGTGGGCGCGCATGTCGGTCCTGACTGCGCCGTAAACGCCCCGCCGCCGAACGCCGCGTTGACGCATACAGGCCCCAGGAACCCGTGTTGCTCGGGCTCCTGGGGCCTGCTGGGGTCCAGGTTCGGTTATGGGCTTCCGGTCAGCTGGTGGGCTGGTCGTCCTCGGCCGTGTTTCGGCGCCGGCGTACGGCGAACAGTGCGCAGCCGCCTACGGCGAGGAGTACACCGGCTCTGGCCAGCAGCCATCCGGTGGAATCCGCGCCGGTCTGGGCGAGGGAGCCCGTGGGAGCGGGCGAGGGGGTGCTGGAGGTGATCTGCGCCAGCACCGGGGTGGCGGAAACGGGGAGCTGGGAGGTCTCCGGCGTGCTCGGGGTCGGCGTGCCGCCCGACGGGGTCGCTGGCGTGGTGGGGGTCGTCGGGTTCGGCGTCGGTGTGGTGGGCGGCTGGGTCGGCTGCGCCTTCTTGGTGTTGGTGAAGGCAGCGGTGACCGGGGTGCCGGGCCTGGCGGTGATCTTCACTGGGGTGGAGTCCAGCTGGTAGCCGTCGGGGCCCGGGGCTCGGTGGCGGTGTAGAGGGTGCCTGCGCGGGTGGTGACCGGGAGCTTGACGGTGGCGGTGCCGTCCTTGCCCGTGGTCAGGGTGACGGGCTTGCCGTCGGTGGGGTGATGTTGATGACGGCGCCGGCAAGCGGCTTGCCGCTGGTCTTGTCGGTCTTGGTGACCGTCAGGTCGGCGGGCTTGAAGGGGTCGACGATGGTGAGCTTCACCGTCTGACCGGGCGTGATGAAGACGTCCTGGTCCGGGGCCAGGTCGTGGATCAGGCTGCCGGTGGCGGTCTCCTTGAGCCGCCAGACCCCTGGGGCGACGACTTCGAACCGCAGGATGCCTTCCGCGTTGGTCTTGCCTCTCAGGGCCTTGGTCCCGTTGAGGGTGCGAGCAGGGAGAACTCCGTGCCCGTGAGGAAGGCTCCGCCCGCGTCCTTCTTGGTGATCTCGACCGTTCCGGGCTGGGGATCGAGGGCTTCGGCCCAGGCGGTCGGGGCAGTGAGCAGGATTCCTGCCACGACTGCGGCTGCGACTCCGACGGCTGCGGGCGCGAGCCGGTCGGTGGTGCTGGGGCGCATAGAGAGAGCGGTCTCCTTGATCATGAGGGTGGTGCGGGGGTGGTCTCGCAGGTCGGCCGTCAGTGGGAGCGGCTGGGCTGGGTGAGGGGGCGGCTCGGCAGCGCTCGCCGGGCGGGCATGGGTGGCGGGACTGGGCGCCAGAGCTGGGCGTATTGCTCGATGGCGTGCCGGAGTGCGGTCACGTCGGCGCCGGTCCAGGGCGGGGGTCCGTCGGCGTGCCAGTCGCGGATGCGGCCGTAGCCGTCCCATCCGGGGCCCGTGCCGCGGTCGTTGTCACGGCGGGCGAAGGTGCCGTGGTCGGCAAAGGTCAAGATGGCGGTGTCCACGACTGCCTGATCGCGGTGGCGGGCCGTCAGGCGCAGGCCGTCGTACTCGCGGTGGCGGATCGTCTCCTGGAAGTCGATGCGGATCCGCGCCGGGGAGTCGGCTTCGAACGCTCCGTAGTAGGTGTTCCCGACGACTACGCCGAAGGGGAAGGGCGGCTGGAGCTCGGCGAAGAACTCCGAAGCGTGGAGGGGCAGGGGGGCTCCGGACCGTGGTCAGCGGCGGGCGGGAGCCGGGCGGGAGCTGGTGCTCCAGCGCGGCACGCTGGTGGTGGTGAGCGCCGGACGCGGCCGGGCGCCCACGCGGCGGTGCACGTCGAGCGGAGTGGGGGCGGGCGGCGGGGCTGGGACGACGGGGGTGAGCTGGATGTGCGGGCGCAGGGAGGAGAGGATCCCTTCCTGCCAGCGGGGGACGGGGGTGGGGTCGGCCAGGGCGGTGGTGATCGCGGCGACCAGGTGAAGCGGAGTGCCGGTGGAGGCGGTGGCGTACCAGCGAGGTCCCTTCGGGCCGCCCCACATGTACCAGCGCGCCTCCAGGGTGGTCAGTTCCTTCGTCTCGTCGAGCCGGCCGGTGGCGTACTCCAGGCCGGCCAGGCCATCGGTGCTCCGGAGTTCCACGGCGCCCCAGCGGGGGTGTTGGAGCTTCCAGCCTTCCTTCATGAGCGGGACCACGGCGTCGAAGCGCTCCTGGCCCTCGTCCCCGTGCAGGTAGGCGTCGGGGCCGTGGGTGTACGCGGCGGCAAGGGTGGTGGTGAAGGCGGTGACCAGTTCGGTGGGGGTCATGTCGTTGAAGCACACGCCCCAGGCGGGAGCGGCGAAGGGGTCGCGGTAGGCAGTGATGCGCCAGAGGCCGTCGTCGTCGCCTTCGGGGAGGAATCCGAGTCGGATCTCGCGGTTCGGGGAAGCGACGTAGAGGTTGCCGAGCTCGTCGTGGCGGCGGTCCCAGCCGAGTTCGAACAGTGGCTGGAGGGCGTCGTCGGCCTTCCAGGAGCTGCCGGCCAGGTATCGGGGGGTGACGTAGACGTCGCCCTCGATCGGTTCAGGTGCGGTGTTGGTCAAAGAGCAGTCCAGAGGGCAGGGGTGGGCGGCACGCGGTTGGCGTGGCGTGGGTCAGCGGCGGCGGCCGGTGCCTTCTGCAGGGGCTGTGCGCATGCAGGGAGGTGCGGTGGGGGCAGCTGTCGGGTCTCGCGTGCGGCTGGGCGCGGGGGACGTCATCTCGGTGGCGATGACAGCTAGCGGGGTCAGGGCCGCGGCTGCCTGGCCGAGGGTGTCCTGGAGTTCGAAGGGAAGCTGGCCGTCGTAGAGGGAGGGGCCCGTAGTACCCGCCCACACCGACACGGCGTGCAGCAAGTTCTGGATGTCGGCGGCGAGTCCCGTGCGAGAAGGGCCTGGGCAAGGCCGTTGGTCTCGTCGGCGGACAGCGTGTCAAAGCGTCGGCCAGCAGGCGGACGAGACTTCCCGCTGCCGCCGCCTGGTCGGCGTTCAGCGCCGAGATGGCCGAGGGGCTCACGAACATGTGGGTGTCTCCCGGGTCAGGGTGAGCAGGGTGGGCGCGAGGCTGGTCAGGGAGTTCTGGGTGCGGCGTCGGTGGTGGCGCTGTGACGCATGGCGGGTTCGTGGCGCAGGCGCCAGAAGGCGGCGATGAGGCCTATGGCCTGGAGGGCGGCGCAGCCGGTCAGGACGTGGCCGAGCGCTGTTGCGGGGGTGAGGGCGACGAGGACTCCGGCGAGAGGGAACGGCACGAGCATGAGCAAGATCGTGATGCTGAGGGTGGCGCCGAAGACGCGTTCGGGGATGAGGTGGGAGCGCAGGGTGCGCAGGACGACGGTCATGCCGCCCTCGCCGGCCATCAACACGGCGGCCAGGACGAGGAACTGGGTGTAGGCCCCGACCTGGGAGACGGCGAGGCCGGCCAGCGCGGCGACCACCGCGCTGGCGGCTCCGGCGGGCCACAGGCCGACGCGTTCGATGGCGTAGCGGCAGCAGGCGACCGCGATGAGGGAGGCTGCGGCGGCGGCAGACCAGATCACGCCGACGGCGGCACTGGAGTAGCCGAGGTGCTGGACGATGATGATCGGGGCGGCGGCCTGGAGCATGCCGGTGGCGAGGCTGGAGACGGTGAGTCCGGCGATCAGCCACGCGAGGGCCGGCAGGGAGGCAAGGGTCTGCCATCCAGTGCGCAGTCCGGTGAGCGCGGACCCGGCGGCGGGTACGAGGCGGGTCTCGCGATGCCAGGGGGCGAGGGCGGCGCCCACGAGTGAACAGGCGGCGATGGCGATCAGGGTGCCGGTGACGCCGACCCAGTGCAGAAGGAATCCGGCGGCTGCGGGCCCGGCGAGGGTGGCGGTCTGGTCGATGCCTAGGAGGGCCGACTGCACCCGGTGGGCCCGCTCCCCCGCGTCCTTGCTGGCCGCTGCCCCGGCCGTCTCGGCCGCGATGTAACTGAACTCGGTGGCCACGCCGGTGAGGGCAGCGAGAGTCATCACCGTGATCGTCGCCCCCAGGCCACCGGCCTGGGTGGGCAGGATGACTGCCGCGGCCAGGACCACCAGGGCCCGCAGCACGGAGGCGAGGCGGAAGACCCGCTTGGTGCCGTGCCGGTCGACCGTCGATCCGGCCAGGGAGAACGCCGCGAGGCGGGGGATCCACTCCAACGCGAAGGCCAGTCCGGTGAGGGTGGCGGAGCGGGTGGTGGCGAGCACGATGAGCGGGATGCCGTACGTGGTCATCGCGAAGGCACCGGCGTCGGCGGACCGGGGAAGGTAGATGCGGCGCAGCAGGGACAGCTGCGGGAGGAGGGCGTGCCGGGGGCCGGCGATCACGAGATCGGAGGTCATCGTCGCTTTCACGCAAAGAGGCGCCCACCGTGGCGAGCAGAACAGACGGGGGTCAGCGGCGCGGCGTGCGCGCCTTCGGCGGGGTGTGTGCCGGATCCGTCGGGCTGAGGGCCGTCGACGGTGTGGCTGAGGGGCTCGGCTCGGCGGCGGCCTGGCGGTAGACGGCCAGGTGGGTGTCGAGCTGGCGGAGGAGGTAGCCGCGCTTGATCGCCAGGTGTTCGATGCGAGTGCTGCGGTCACCGAGGAGGCCCTCACTCCAACGGGGGGCGTCCTGGCCGGTCAGAGTCTTGGACAGTTCCTCAATGACACGAGCCGCCTCGGCGAGGAGCTGCCGCTGCATGCGATCGACGTCCAGGGCCGCATTCATCACGGCCACCACCGTTGTCCGCACGTACTCGGGGGCGTTCTGCATCGCGTTGAAGGCCCAGACGTTGGGGTCCATGCCGACGGCACGGGCGACTTCGCTGGTCCCCAGTGCAGGCACGGCGCCCTCGTAGGGTGGAGTGCTCACGCGGCCAGCTCTATCTCGTCCTGGTTCGTGCCGGTCAGCTGCGAGGCCAGGGCCGCCCCGTGGTCGCGAACCCAGGAGGCGAGTGCGGCCCGCGGTGCCGGTGGTACGTCGGTGCTGGGCTTGCCGAGGAGGGCGAGGGTGGCTTGCACGCGGGTGACGAAGTCGCTGACGTCACAGGGGTACTGGTGTGTACGTGCCCAGCGTGCCGCCGTGTCGTAGACATCGGCGAGTTCCCTTCCGGGGGATGTGAGGACGAAAGCCGGGTTCCCGGCGTGCTTCCCTGTCCGCAGGAGTCCCAATGCGCGCCCGGCTGCCGTGGCGTGGCGGAGTTGCTGGCGGGACAGTCCGGTGAGGGTCCGGCTGAGGAGGTGGCGTGGCAGGGGGCCGTGGTCGTCGATGTCGCTGACGATCCGGACGAGACCCGGGTGGGACAGGGCTGCCGCGGCCTGCGCGAGCGCGATGGTGTCGGGGGACGTGTTCATCGGGTACGTCCTGCGGTCGGGGCTGCGCCGGCAGGGCGGGCGGGGGTGGTGTGGGAGAAGAGATCTCCCGGCTTCCACGTCGCCGCACGGACCGGGGTCGTGGACACGGCCGGGGTGCGCGGCTGCGTGGTGGCCCACATGGCGGGGCTGGCCAGCGGCCGGGCGGCCTGCGGGGCCCATACCGGGTGGCGGGTGGCCTGTGTCAGAGGGCGGCCGGCAGCCCAGGCGGACAGGGCCTGGTAGACGGGAGCCAGGTCCCGCCCGGCGGCGGTGAGCTCGGCGTTGCCCTGGCGGTCCTTGGTGACGAGGAAGTCCTCGGCCAGTCGGTTCAGCGGCGGGTAGACGTTGGTCAGGTGCCGCTCGGGCATGGCGGTGGCGGCCAGGGCCTTGGCGCTGGATACTCCGCGGATGCGCAGCGCCCACAGGATTGGGGTGGCCTGTCGAGGCGCGATGAGAGCGATCGTGTCCTCGATGTCCTGGGCACGGGGAACCGCCTTGGGGACGCGGTTGCCGGATACCGGGTCCAGCACCATGTCCTTCTCCAGGTGCTTGCCGCCCCAGGTGGCCATCACGCCCAGGACCGGCAGCAGCTCTCGACCGCGGACGGACAGTCCGTACAGAACGGTCCGCGCCTCGAATTCGGTTCGCTCGACCAGTCCGGCATCGGCGAGCTTGCCGAGCTTGGGATGGAGCTGGCTGTCGGGGAGCCAGGGCAGTGCGCTCCTGATCTCCCGGTAGCGCAGCGGCTTCTCCGCCAGGGTCATCAGCACCCAGGCCGTCCACCGTGGGGCCAGCATCTGCAGGCTCTGGGTGACGCGGGACAGGTCGGACGATATGGATTCGGGCAGGCCGGTGGTAGCCAAAGGGGTGCTCCTGGAACGTGGGGAAGGGGTTCAGCGGGCTGGCGCGGACGAGGCCGTCGAGGCAGCCGGGACCGGCGGGGTGGCCGGGGTGGGTGTGGTCTGCGGTGCGGGGGCGCGGTGCAGGCTCTGAAGCACTGCGGTGATGTGCCGGGCCTGGGTGTCGCGGACGGCGACGGCTTCACCGATGCGGCGGGCGCAGTCGTAGATGTGGCCGGCGTCGTGGCGGCCGACCTCGCGCTCGGGGTGGGTCAGCTGTCGCAGCCGCTGGAGCTGGAAGTCGAGATCACGCTCGGCGAACTCGATGGCGCTATTGGAGGCCAGGAGGGCGGACAGCATGTTCGGGTGGGTCGTGGAGTCGGCGTGCGCTTCGAGGTCGGCGCGCGGTCGGCCGTAGAGGGATTCGATGTGGTCGGTGATCTGCCGGGAGGTGGTGTGGGGCAATCAGCGACCTCTCGCGCTTGGGATCACCGGACCCGCTGTGGCCGGGGGGATCGGCGGGGTGGGGTCGGTGGTGATCCTGGGCTGGTCCAGCTTCGGCGGGCTGGCCCGAGCGGTGCCCGCAGGGGACATGGCGCGCAGGAGTTCGCCCAGGGCCGTGACGTACTGATCACGGGCGGACAGGGCGGCGTCCATCCACTGGGAGTCGAGCTTCAGCTCGGAGGCGGACAGAGATCCTATGTCCGCCCCCGGGGCGGTGTAGCGGTGGACGCGGTCACGAACGCGGGCGACCTGTTCCTCGGCCAGGGCCAGGAACGAGCGCAGCTCCAGGGCACGGTGGACGGCGGGTGTTGCGGCCCCCGCCGCGGCGGCAACGTAGAGCCGGGCCACCGGGGTACCGAAGACCGCTTCGAGGTGCGCGTCCTGGCTGGTCGGCTTCGTCGAGGCGCTCATCGCCCGCCGCCCCTGACCGGGACGGCGGGCAGCGCGGCCGTACGGGCGACGGGCGTGGTCACGATGGCGGGTCCCGTGCGGGCGGCGCCGCGCCAGACCCCCTGCGCGCGACGGCCCGGGGCGTTGTCGTCAAGGAGGTGACGGACGACCATGGCTCGGCCGTCGCGTACGGCGACCAAGGTGTTCACGCGGTCGGCGAGTGCCATCACCGGGTCTTCGAGCTCGCCGGCGGGAGCGCGGTCCAGGGCGGCGAGGAGGTGGTCCTCGGCGGTGGAGAGGGCTTCTTGGGCTTCTTCGAGGAGCCCGTACCACCGGGCCATGGCCGTCGCTTCGGGGTTCGCCTGCGGTGCCGCCGTCACCGCACGGCGCAGCTGGTGCAGAGGCATCTGGAAGCGGGATTCGATCTGCCGGGCGAAGGTGCCCAGCACATCGTCGAGTTCTTCGGGCATGGCGAACTCCTCTCCATTAGGGCATGGGGCAGCCAGGGCGGGAAGGGGGAAGGGGCGGCCCGTTCCTGCGTGGTGGGCCAGTTACCAGGGTCCGGAGAATCCCCGGTTTGGCTGACCGGGGATGTGCTGCTACATTCCCGGCCCTCCGGGAATCAGCGTGTCCGGCCGGGGCCCTCGTCGGGGTACTCGGCAGGGCGGGCGGCACGGGGGTACGCGCCGTGGGCGGTGCGGCAGATGGCAGTGGGGTGGAGCGGTCTTCCATCCAGTCGACGGCGGCCTCGTGGGTCTCGAACGCGCCCTCGCGCAGGGTGTGGATGAAGCTGTCGAGATTGGCCTGCTCCAGCAGGACCCGGAAGGGCTTCGGCACTCGTTCGTCCAAGGCTCGCAGCAGCACCACGGTTTCGGTCTGGTGCGAGCCGTCGTCGGTGTAGCTGTCGAGCAGCGCGTAGTGGTCTCCGTCGCCGATGAGTCGCTGCTGCAGGGCCACGGTGGCCGCGTCGGCGGCGGTGGTTCCCATGCCGGGTAGCAGAGCGATGGCCTCGGCCGGGCAGCCGCGCATGATGAGCCAGCACTGGGCCATAGCCGGAAGCGGCAGCTCGGCATGCTCGAAGCTGTACACCTGGGCCGTGTGATCCCGTTTGATACGCAGGGCGATGAGCTGGGGTTCGCCGGGGATTCCCCAGGTGACGGCGCCGTTGTGGATGACGTGGAAGCTGTATCGGCCGTCGGGGCTGTGGTGGGAGGCCAGCGCGGTCATCGAATCGCGGTCCGAGTCGAGGTGGTGCCAGAACGCCTCTTCCACGGCTTCGTTAATGGGCTCGAAGCCGTCGAGCCGGAAGTCAGGCCTGTTGTCGATTTACGTTGTTCCACTCATTTCGGTGCGGGAAAGGGGATGGGAGGGCTCGTTCGGTCAGCGCGACCGTCCGGAGGCTGTCGGCCAGGAGCCGACCCGGGGTGCGGGCGTTGGTGTCGCCGCGGGAGGGCGGCCTGTGCCGGTCAGCGTCGTACGACCGGCGTCCGTGAGGGAGATGGGCTGTCCGGCGTGAAGCGGGTGGGAGGTGTCGCGTGCGACCAGCCCCGCCTCCTCCAGCCGCTGGAGAACGGAAAGGGTCAGACGCACGCCGGAGGCCGTGACCACGGATGTCCGCCCGGTCTGCAGGTGCTCATGGACCTTGGCACCCCGGCTGATGGCCAGAAGTGCGGCGAACTCGTGCGCGATCAGGTCCTTGCCCTCCGCCATGGCACGCACCGGGGCTGCGGCCTCCAGCGATTCGAGTTCGGCAAGAGCATCGCCTTGGCGGGCATCCCGTGTGCCGACGGCGTCCTTGAGCTGCGACACGGTCCGGTCGATGCGCGCGAACAAATGCTGATCGACTGGCAGATCGCCCGAGGCCAGGCGCTGAAGGAGGACCCGATAGAAGGTCACATCGCGTTCCGCGTTCGAGAGTGCGCGGTGGGCTTCGACGAGGCGGGTGAGAGGCTCGTCGAGCAGCCCACGGTCGTGGTGCGCCCACAATCGGTCGACGCTGTGTCCGACGGCCACCTCGACGCGCTGGTCAAGGCTGGTCAGAGCCTTCCTCGGTGGTGTGGTGGACGGCAGGGAAGCCTCCTGGGCGTGAGGTGCGGGGCAGGATCGTGCCTGCCCCGGACAGGGAAAGACGGACGTCGAGGTGGGTGGCGTCCCGTGATGCGGTGACGTGGCCGAGTCGGCGGACCAGACCGAGCATCGGCAGGTTGGACGCCGTGTACGCGGAGAGGGTGTGCGCCCCGCGGGACCGCGCATGGGCTGCTGCGTGGCGGGCGAGGGCCAGACCGGTGCCTCGGCGCTGATGCGTGTCGGCTACCTGCAGACCGAGGTCGAAGACGCCCGGCTGCCGGCTCGCCGACCCGGCCGAGCCCAGGGCAATAACGCCGTCGGCACCGTGCACGGCGATCCAGCAGTTGGAGTGGCGCAGCAGTCGCTCGATGTCGCGGCGGACAATCCGGGTCCTGCCCCACCGACGGTACAGAGCCTGCTCCGAGCATCTGTGGTGGAAGGCCTCGATGGACGGCCAGTCCGCCAGAGTCGCAGTCTGGATGGGAGTGGGGCCGGTGGTGCTCAGCAGCTGGTGCACACGCCTTGGGCTGCGAGGATGGTGTCGCGCTGGTAGGACTTGCGGCGGCGGCCGTCCGGCAGGGTGATGTCGCGGGTGCGCACGCTGTAGGGCGCCAGGAGTTCGGCGAGGCGGGTCTGGGTGAGTTCGCTGTAGCGCCAGTGGTTTCCGGCGACGCCGGGCAGGCGGCGGAGAGCATCAACGAGGTCGGCGGAGGCCATGGCATGGGGGTCGCCGAGCTGGGCGAACACGTCACCGCAGGCGTCGAGGAGGCTGGCCGGTTCTCCCGCCGGTTCCTGGCAGGTTTCCTCCTTCTGTACCAGACCGCACGTTCCGCAGGGGGCGGGGAAGGCCACGTCGGCCGCACAGCATCCGGTCGACAGGAGCAGGGACAGGTCGTATCCGGCGTCGAGGCGTTCTCTGAGGAGATCGGTGCATGCCTCCATCAGCCCGGAGAGTCCCGTGCCGCCCTCCGGCTCGGTGGTGATCGCGGTCAGCAGACGCTGTTCCAGGTCCTGGACCTTGATGAAGGCGTCCAGGAGGGCGCGGTGATGGGCGTTCTCCTCCAGCGGCTTGGTTCCCAGGAGGGTGGTGGTGACGGTGTCGAGGAAGTTCGGGAAGGTCGTCAACGGGTGGGGCCTTTCGGGGTGAGCGGGAGGGCGGGCTGGGGAAGGCCGGGGAGCCTGTAGGTGGGCTTGGGGGCGGGGCGGGCGGTGTCGAGCTGGGGCGACCGGGCCCGGGCGGCGTGTGTGAGCGCGCTGACCGGCCGGCGCTTGATGCCGAGGCGGGCGGCGGCGGTGTTGTAGACCTCGTGCCGGTCCCGCGGGAGGACAGCGACGACATGGATTTCGGTGCGATAGGCGGAGCCCTCCGGGGCACGCCGCTGGGCGTAGACCATCCGCCAGGCCGCGCGGGAGTCCACGTAGACCTTGCGCAGCCCTTCGAGTTCGGCGGTGAGTTTGCCACCGAACAGCCGGGCGTTGACGACGTCTTGGAGCTGGGCGAGTGCGAGGTCGCGGATGTCGCCGGGGGCCTGGAGGAGGTCGGTCAGGGCGCGGGGATCGAAGGTCAGGCCGAAGGCCGGCTGCTCGCGCCCGCTCACGAGGCCGCCTCGAAGACGCCGCCCGTGTCGCCTTCGGCGGCCGGGCGCGTGGTCCGGCCGGGACCCCGGAGCAGCCGGTGAGCAGGCCGGTCGGGATCGGTCTGGCAGGCTGAGAGCGGCCCGCCGGCCGAGCGCACCGCGGCCATCGCGTGGGTGAGGAAATCGCGGTGCCACACGAACATCCCGGAGGGTCCGGCCTCGGCGTCCTTGTGCTGCTGGTAGGCCATCCACAGGGCGTGCAGCCAGGCCACGACGTCGAGGTGGTCCTGCCACTCGTCACACCACGGCGCGGCGGTGGTGATCTCCGCGCCGTAGACCGGCATGAGGAAGTCCTCCACCCAGTCGGTCAGGGAGTCGAGTTCGTTCTCCCTTTCCTCCCCCTCCAGCTCCAGGATCGGCTTCGGCTCGGGCGGCGACACGGGGGCGGGCATGCCGGGAAGGCCCGGCATCGTGAAGGCAGCGAAGGGCATCGCAATCGGGTCGGGTGCGGTGGCCAGGTTGTCGAGCTGCCTGGCCTGCTCGGCCGACTTCGCCAGGAGCTTGCGGACGCTGGCCTCGATACTCTCCAAGTCAGGTTCCGGCAGGCGGATGGGTTCCATCTCCAGGCCGTCAGGGCCGTCTACGGGTTCGAGCACGACATACCTCTCCTCGCAGCCGCGCACGGCCGTTGGGTTTCGTAAGGGATTACATTTCAACGATCCATGTATTTCCCGGTTTGACTGACCGGGGATCGCGTGCCATTAAGCTCCCAGCCGCAGGGGCAGGAAGGCGAAATGCCCCTGCGGCAGGCGGGCGAGAGTCAGGCGGAGAGGACGAAGTCGTCCTGGGAATAGGCCTGCTGCAGAGACTCCGCAAGCCGTTCGGAGGCGATCTCGGCGTAGTGCTTGGCCTTCTCGACGCCGATGAAGTCGCGGCCCTCCAGCAGGGCCGCGACGCCGGTGGAGCCGGATCCGGCGCAGAAGTCGAGGACGGTGCCGCCCGGAGGGCTGATCTTGACGAGCTCGCGCATCACCTCGACGGGCTTCTGCGTGATGTGCTGCCGCTTCCGGCCGCTCGGCTGCGAGCCGGAGTACAGGCCCGGGAGGTAGACCTCGTTACGGGAGCCGTCCATGTCCCCGTTCGACCCCCAGACGATGAACTCGCAGTTCTGGGTGAACCGTCCCTTCTGCGGCCGGGCGGCGGGCTTGTGCCAGGCCAGGACCCCGCGCCATGTCCAGCCGGCGGCCTGGATCGCGTCGGTGGTGATGGGCAGCTGGCGCCAGTCGGTGAACAGCAGCGCCGTGCCGCCGGGGCGGGTGAGCCGGTGGGCTTCGGTCATGATCTGCGTCAGCCAGAAGCCGTAGCTGCGCTGGTCCATATTCTCGCCGGTGAAGTCCGGCAGAGAGTGGCCGGCATCAGCGGAGGTGTACTTCTGCCGGGCGCTTCGGCTCGTGCGCTCCTTCGCGGTCCGGCCGCCGGAGTTGTACGGGGGGTCGGTGATGACGGAGTCGACACAGTCGTCCGGGAGGGTGGACAGGACGCTGAGGGCGTCACCCTGGTGCAGGGAGAAAGGCAAAGAGGTACCCCAATATCGGTTCGGGAATGGCGAAGGTGGGCTCCTGCTCGCTGCGATGATGCCGCCGACCCGGATGCGGGCATAGATGTGCCATAGGGCCATCAGGCGGTCATGCAAGGGGAGTTCCAAAACTGTAGGGCACGATCCCCGGTTGACCACGGTCACCGCCGAAACCCTTGAAATAGAGCCTTGATCATCTTTTTCTTGGTCAACCGGGGATCCGCACTTACTGTTTTGGAACTGCCCGGCGAATACCGTCGCTGGTGCCATTCCCCCGTCATGCCCACACGGAGGTACCCCCTGCCCTGGCACACCTGACCCGCCTGTGCGTCACCGCGAGCGGGAACTCGCCACGACGCACGAGGCACAGCTCACCCATCACCCGGCCGGACGCGCCCTTCTCACATCTCCACGGCACCGCGCGGCCGGGGCACCACACACCCCAAGGACACCCCCATGCCATCCCTGCGCCCTCCCCTGCCTGAAACCCAGCCTCCGGCCCGGCCCGGCGAGCGGGGAGACACACCGGATTGAAGGCCGCAGCCGCCGCCATCGGTATCCTCTGCCTCTCCCCCCTCCTCCTCGCCACCACCGCCACCATGGCGGCGGCCGGCAGCGGTGCCGCCTCGCGGAACAGTGCCTGCACCCCGGCCGGCACGAGCGTCGATACGTCGGCTGTCGCCAATCAGGTCGCCTCGATCCTCGGCGGCCAGGGCAGCGACAGCAGCCTCCGTGTCGAGGGCCTGGAGCTGCCCGACGAGCAGATCCCTCACGCCAAGACGATCGCCGCCACGGGCATCGCGCTGAAGGTCCCCGAGCGCGGACAGGTCGTCGCGCTCGCCACGGCCATCCAGGAATCCCGGCTGCGGAACCTGAACTTCGGCGACCGGGATTCGCTCGGTTTGTTCCAGCAGCGGCCCTCCATGGGCTGGGGCACACCCGAGCAGATCCGCGACCCCGTCTACGCCTCCACTCGCTTCTACAAGGAGCTCTTGGAGGTCAGGGGGTGGCAGCAGATGACGATCACCCAGGCCGCCCAGGCCGTGCAGCGCTCCGGATACCCGGACGCGTACGCCCAGTGGGAGCCGCTGTCCCGGGCCCTGCAGCAGGCCATCGTCAAAACGCTGCCGAACGGAGGCCAGGACCGGCCCGGCCAGGAGCCCGGCCCAACGCCGGGAGGGGGCGAAGGCTGCAAGCCGGGCGAGAACGGAGCCGACTGGGGCGTCATCCCGGAGGGCACCGTCCCCGCCGGGTACAAGATCCCCGCCGACGCCTCCCCCAAGGCCCGCACCGCGATCGACTGGGCGTTGCACCAGCTCGGCACTCTCTACCAGTGGGCCGGCACCTGCACCGCGCCGCACGGCCCCGACCCCATGGGCCGCTGCGACTGCAGCTCCCTGATGCAGCAGGCCTACGGAAAGGCCCGCGTCCAGCTGACCCGGACCACGTACACCCAGGTCAAGGAGGGCGACGCCGTGCCGGCGAGCGCCCTGAAGCCTGGTGACCTGCTCTTCGCCCGCGGCACCGCTGTCGTGCCCGAGCACGTTGGCATGTACATCGGCGCGGGCCTGGTGATCAACGCCCCGAGGACCACCAAGCCGGTGCGGATCGAGAAGGTTGGCGACTGGCAGATCCTCGCCGTCCGCCGCATCCCCGCGCTGAACAACTAGCCCGCCGGCCGCCCCCACCCGGCCTGATCGGGCCCTCCCGCGCGCTCCGCGCGCCCCTTCCCTTTCCCCGCATACCCGCATACCCGCATACCCGCATACCCGCATACCCGCATACCCGCAGGGCCATTCGGCCTGCGGCCGCAAGGAGCACAGCCATACCCATTTCACTCGCAGACCGCGTCATCTACCTCGCCTACGACCCCGGCATCACCCCGAAGGAGGGCGGCCTCCCGGGACTCGACGTCCTGAAGAAGGTCGTCAGCTCGATCAACATGTTCGGCATCATCGCCGTCGTCGGCGCCCTGGCCATCTCGCTCGGAGTGTGGGCCTGGGGCCACCACTCCGGCGGCCACCAGGCCGAGGCCAACGGAAAAAAGGGCGCCGTCGTCAGCGCCGGTGCCGCTCTCGGCCTCGGCGCGGCCAACGGGATCGTCGCGTTCTTCTCGGCCCTCGGAACGCAGGTCAAGTAATGCCGAAACGTTCTCTCTCACCGCTTCACCGGGCCACCACCCACTGGTCGACCGGCCGCCGCGTCCTCGTCGGCGCCCTCGTGATCACCGTCCTGCTCACGGTTGCCGGATTCGCCGCCTGGTTCACCAACCGTGGCGAACAGCACGCCGGTGGGCAGAGGTCGTCGGCTCCCGCGCCCAGCGCTCCGGCTGACACGGCTGCGAAGCCGAGCACCGGTACGGGCTCTGTCCCGGCTCCGCCCAAGATCTCCGACCCGCTCGCCTACGGCCGGGCGGCGGCGGTGATGCTCTGGTCCTACGACAGCCGCGCCACCACGCGCGACCAGCAGCTCGCCGGCATGAACGCCTGGATGACCAGCGAGACGAAATACACCGACTGGACCGCGGTCTCCCGCCAGGTCCCTGACCCGGTGCTGTGGTCGCGCATGACCGACAGCGCCCAGCACGCCACTGCCGCGGTCGGTGAGGCTCAATTCCCATCGGCGTTCAAGCAGGCCCTGGCCGAGAACCCGTCCGCGCTGACCGAGGCGTACATCTACGCGGTCACCGTCACCGGCAAGCAGACCATCGCTTGGAAGGACGGCGGGGGCGGTGCCGAGGACCGCTCGGTCACCCTCGCCGTCCAGTGCCGGCCCGGCAGCGACTGCGCCCTTGTGTCCATCGCCCCCAGCGTCGCCCCGTAGCACGCCACTGAAGATAGGGAGGTACCTCTCCAGTGGACTTCTGTTCTCTGCCCGTCGCCAGCAAGCTGTGCACCGCGGCCGACGCCATCGACTTCGTCTCCGATCCCGGCAAGGCCATCACCGAGGGGATCGGCAACTGGATCGCGAAATCGTCCGGTGACCTCGCCGCCGCAGCAGCCGATCTCGCCGCCGACGCCGTCAACGTCACCACCAAGGTGGACCTGAACGCGGGCTGGTTCCGCGACAACTATCAGCTGATCCTGCCGATCGGCCTGGTCCTGCTCGTCGGGACCTTCTGCGCCCAGCTGGTGCGCGCCGCGGTCCAGCGCGACGGACGCGCCCTGGCCCAAGCCTTCACCGGCACGGCGGCAGGCACCATCTTCGCCTTCGCGGCCATCGCCGGCACCACCGTCGCCATCGAGGTGGTGGACGCCCTGTCCGACGGCCTGTTCGCCGCGGCAGGATCCTCGATCGAGGACTCCGTGCGCCGCATGGTCAAGGTGTCCCAGGTCGCGTCCATGGTGCCGCTCGGCTGGATGGTGCCCGCCATCGTCGGGATCGGATCCGCCATAGGGGCGATCCTCTACTGGTGCGTGATGATGGTCCGCAAGGTCGGCATTCTCGTCCTCGTCACCCTGGCAGTATTCGCCGCTTCGGGTGGCGGCTGGGAGGTCGCGCGGCGCTGGCGCCGGGGCTGGATCGAAGCCACTGCCACCCTCGTGGTCAGCAAGCTGCTGATGACGATCGTGTTCCTCCTCGGCGTCTCCGCCATGGGCAAGACCGAGGCCAAGGACGGTACCGGCGCGCTGGCCGACTGCCTCGCCGGCATCGTCGTCATGATGCTCGTCCTGCTCTGCCCCTACGCCACGTTCAAGTTCGTGCACTGGGCGGCGGAAAGCGCTGACGGCGAGTCCCTGCACCGCTCCGGCGGAGCCGGTGCGACGATCGCCAAACAGCACGCCGAGAAGGCGACCCGCAAGGCCACCGCGATGGCCACGACCGCCGGCACCGGCGGCGCCGCTGCCGGAGCAGGTGCCGCGCCCCAGGGCCCGGCCAGCGTGCCGGGGCAGTTCCCCGGCGACATCGCCTCCCACTCCTCCGGCGGCGGAGGCCAGGAAGGCGGGAGTGGACTCTCCCCGGCCGCAGGCGCGTTCAAGAGCGGCATGGAGAAGGCCGTGCAGCCCCCGCCGACCAGCGCGGGCCAGGACACCAACGGCCACTTCGGCGGAAACCCGGGCCCGCAGTCCGGATCCGGCGGCGGCACCGGGCCCGTGCCGCGCAGCACCCAGGAGGGCTCGCCACCGAGCGCACCCTCCGCACACGGTCCGGCCGTCGGAAGCAGTCCCTTCACCGCGCCGCCGCCCTCCACCGGTTCCTGACCCGTCCACGCCACCCGGACGGGACACGCCGCACACCACTGCCGTGTCCCGCCCGGGGCCCCACCCCGCGCCCCCGAAAGCGGCCCTGCCTTGTATGACCTCGCTCTGCCCCTCACGATCAAATTCCCCCACCGCTCGAAGCGCGGCATCCTGCTCGGCCTGTCCCTGCCCCAGCTCGTCCTCACCTCCGCTGCCCTGGCCCTGCTCCTGGTGACCGTGGTGTCCACCGGCCTGGTCGGCGCCCTCGCCCTGACACCGCTCTGGGCCGCCGTCGGCGCCCTCGTAGCCGTCCGCCGCAACGGCCGGTCCCTGATCGACTGGGCGCCGATCGTCCTGCGCTACGCACACCGCCGTCGTACCGGCCAGACGCTGTGGCTGGCCCGGGCGGTGTCCCGGCCCCGCACGGACGGCATGCTTCACCTGCCCGGCACCGCCGCCTCGCTGCGCGTGGTCACCCCCTCCGGATCGCAGGCCGCAGCCGTCCACGATCCCCACGCCCAGACCCTGACCGCTGTTGCCCGCGTCTCCAGCAGGGCCTTCGCCCTCCTCGACCCCGCCACCCAGAACAGCAACGTGACCTCGTGGGGCCGGGTCCTGGCCGGCATCGCCCGCACAGGACACATCTCCACCGTGCAGGTGCTGGAGCGCACCGTCCCCGACTCCGGCGACACCCTCACCCGCCACTGGAACACCCACGGCAACCCGCAGACCCCGGTCGCCGGGCAGGTGTATTCCGAGCTCGTCGCCTCCGCCGGTCCCGCCGCAGCTCCGCACGAGACGTACATCGCCGTCTCCCTGAACCTGAAGGCCGCCAAGCGGTTGGTCAGCCAGGCCGGCGGGGGACTGCCCGGCGCCTTCACCGTGCTCGGGCAGTCCACCACCTCCGTCGCCCAGGCCGCCCGGAACGCGGGCCTAGTGGTCACCGGCTGGCTCACCGCCCGCGAGATCGCCGCCGTCGTACGCACCGCCTACGACCCCAAGGCCCTGGCCGGGCTGCAGCAGTGGTCCGAGCATGGCAGGGCCGAGGCCGACCCCGCTGCCGCAGGTCCCGTCGTCCAGGTCGAGGAGTATGACCGGGTCATCACCGACTCTGCCCGCCACGCCACCTACTGGGTGGAGAACTGGCCACGGACGGAGACCGGGGCCGGCTTCCTGCACGGGCTGATGTTCACGGCCGGCGTGCGCCGCTCCTTCTCCCTTATATACGTGCCTCAGGGGCTCGAGTCCGCGCTGCGCGATGTGCAGCGCACGAAGGCCACGATCATCGCCGACGCCGCCGAGCGCCAGCGCCGCGGCCAGGTCGATTCCGAGGCCGACTCCGTCGAGTACGGCGATGTGAAGGAACGCGAGCGCCAGCTGATCGCCGGGCACGGTGACGTCGCCCTCACCGGGGTGCTGACCGTCTCCGCTGAAACCGACGCCGCTCTCGACGCCGCGTGCGCGCAGATCGAGACCGCCGCCGTCAGTGCCCAGGTCGACCTGCGCCGCCTCACCTACCAGCAGCCCGACGCCTTCACCCTCGCCGCGCTCCCCCTGGCCCGCACCGCCCTGTAGCCGCATACCCGCCGCACACCCCGGCGGCAGCAAGGACCCCCACTTGACCGACCCCGCCCACACCCGGGCCGATGACGCGCACCCCTACTTGCGGGCCGCGACCGCCGGCATCCGCCACCACGCCCGCCAGGCAGCGCGGACCCGCATCCCCGCCGACCGCGCACACCTGGACGTCCTGCACGGCCACCTGACCAGCCTCCATCTCTTGCTGGACCGGCTCGCGGGCACCGCGCGGCCCCGGCATTCGGCGGCGGGAAGGCATCTGGCCTCTGCCCACCTCCGTCTGTGGCAGGCCGCGACAAGCATCCACGACGCCTTCCACACCCTCCCCGCCGCCGAACACAGCCGCTCCGGCACGGACTGCCGCCCCGACCGGCTGCCCGAAGGACCGCCGGTCCTCACGATCTGCCAGCGCCAGCTCGCCTCCGGCCACGCCATCCGCCGCAAGACCACCCCCGCCGACCACGGCCCCCGCCCGGCCCGCACCGCCTGAGGGCAGCCCCCGCAGAAACGATCCGCCCACATGTCCCAGCACCGCCCCGGCCGCCGCGCCCGCCGCGCCAGCGCATCCCCCCTGTTCACCCCGCACGGCCTCGACCGCGCCACCCGCAAGGCAGCCCGCCGTCAGCTCGCCGAAGCCCAGGCCAAGGCCCGTGCCGAAGCAACCGCCCACACCGGTGAACACGAGTCCGCCGGGGAGGAGATGCCCCTCCCCCTCTACCCCGCCGCAGGACGGCCTGGCCATGCCTCCGCCCGCGGCACCCGCCTGCGCCTGCCCGCCCACCGCATGACCACCGCGGTCGCCGGCGCCGCGTACCCCTTCCTCGCCGAAGGCGGTCTCGGAGCAGACGGCATCTACATCGGCCGCGACGTTCACGCCGAAGCCGCCTTCACCTTCGACCCGTTCACCCTGTACGGCCGCGTCGAGGGCTTCACCAACCCGAACGTGTTGCTGGCCGGCGTGATCGGCCAGGGCAAGAGCGCGCTCGCGAAGAGCTTCGCCCTGCGGTCGGTGGCCTTCGGATATCGCGTGTATGTCCCCTGCGACCCCAAGGGCGAATGGACTCCAGTAGCCGAAGCCCTCGGCGGCACCTCCATCGCCCTCGGCCCCGGCCTGCCAGGCCGCCTCAATCCCCTGGACGCAGCCCCCAGACCCCCGTCCGTAGCGAAGGCCGACTGGGCGGGGGAAGTCCGCAAGCGGCGTCTGCTGCTCCTCGGATCGCTGGCCCGGACTATCCTCGGCCGGGAGTTGATGCCGATGGAGCACACCGCTCTCGACATCGCCCTCGACGGCGTCGTGACCGCCGCCGCAGCAGCCGGCCGCACGCCGCTACTCGGCGACATCGCCCACACCCTGGCCCAGCCCGCCCTCCTCGACCAGGCCGCCGGCACCGTCTCCGGCCACTTGGGAGACGCGGCCCGCGACCTTTCCCACGCCATGCGCCGCCTGGTCCACGGCGATCTGTCCGGAATGTTCGATTCCCCCTCCACCGTCAGCTTCGACCCCGCCAGCCCGATGCTGTCCATCGACCTGTCCCGTCTCGGCGGATCCGGCGGCGACACCGCGCTCGTTCTTGCCATGACCTGCGCCTCCGCCTGGATGGAGTCCGCCCTCACCGACCCTCGCGGCGGCCGGCGGTGGATCGTCTACGACGAGGCGTGGAGGTTGATGGCCCACCCCGCCCTTCTCCAGCGCATGCAGTCCCAGTGGAAGTTGTCCCGCGGCCTGGGCATCGCCAACTTGATGGTCATCCACCGCCTGTCCGATCTGCTGACCGCGGGAGACGCGGGCTCCCAGGGCCGGGCCCTGGCCGAGGGACTGCTCGCCGACTGCGCCACCCGCATCATCTACCGCCAGGAACCCGACCAGGTCCAGGCGGCCGCAACCCTGCTCGGCCTGACCTCCGTGGAAACCGAGGCGATCTCCCATCTCAACCGCGGACGCGGCCTCTGGAAGGTCGCAGGCAGGTCATTCATCGTTCAACATCTTCTCCATCCAGCCGAGCAGGCCCTGTTCGACACCGACGCCCGCATGCACTGTCCCGATCCCCGGAGCCGTACCTGAAACCCGACTTCGAACTCAACGACAACGTTGGCCGCACCACCGACATGATCCATGCCCACGCCACCGGCACCGCGACCACCGACGACCTCCACCGCTGGGTCCGCCGGGACTCCGAAGCGTTCCTCCGCCGCCACCCAGTGCCCGGTCCCGCACCTCACCAACTTGGCCTGAGGCCCTTCGAGACAGCGCTTGACCACGCTGCGACGCCCGTCGAGGCCAGCGCCGTCGTCCTCGCAGCGCTCGACGCCGCCGAACAGGTCGTCCACGACCTGAGCACCTTCCTGCTGCACGCTGGCTACCGATACCCCCGTCCCGCGCAAAACACCGCGGGTTCGCGTAAGCAGCTGTGGAGTGCCTCCAGCGGGCTGCTCGCCGCCCTCGCCGCTGCGGACGACGGCATCAAGACGGCGCTGCGCGCGGAGTACGACCTCCCGCCCGCCAGGAAGCGGACGGTGTCCGGGAGAACGCTGCCGCCATCGTCGCCTCCTGTCACCCCGCCGGCGCCGCGCCCGTAGTCGCGCCTCCTCCGCCGCCTCCACCCCACTCACCACTTGGAATCTCCCGTGCCAGCCTTTCTTCACCTCGTCGTCGTCGAGGGCTCTCCGTACGGTCCGTACCTTGGTACGTCCGACCGACCCACGATGACCGGATACGACACCCTCACCTTCAGTCGGCAGACGGCCGAGCGGATCGTCACCGACCTGAGCAGGGACACGTGCGGGCTGTCCGGCTTCTGGGACGGCGACGCTCTGACCTTCATCGCCACCCAGGACTACGACGGCGAGGGCTTCACCTACACCGCCACGCCGGATGCACAAGGCCGTTACACCATAGAGGCCTTGTGGCCCTGGGATGTGTGGGACGAAGACCACGTCCCGTCTGAGGTGAGCCGCGCCTACGCGCACGGCGCCCTCACCACTTCAGAACCGATGGATCCCGCGTACTCGGATGCAGCCGCCGCAGCATGGCGAAGCGGCAGAACCGAGGCTGCCCGCCTCCTCCACACCACACCCACGGCGCAAGCCCCTCTTCGAGCAGGCAAGTTGCCGCCCACCCCACATCCCGCCACACCTCCATCCGCCAGGGCCAGTCCCGGCAACGTGCGATGACATGGCACGTACCGCGAGGGGCGGGCTGCGCGGCAGCCCGCCCCTCCTGACACCCGAGTCCGGAGCACCGCAATGTCCATCAGGTCCTTCATCGCCCGCCCCACCGAGGCCGGCTACCAGGGCATCTACGTCCTCCGAGACGGAACGCCCAGCAGCCTTCTCCCCCTCCTGCTGGCCGCCTACCGGTACACCTTCGCCCGGGACCTGGACTCCATGACCCGGCACCTCATCGACGATGTCTCCATCTGCTGGAAAGAGCTGGGCACGGACCTCCTCGACGACGTCCCCGAGGATCTGGTCGTCGCTCTCACCGGGGGTGACAGCTGGCCGAGCACACAGCCCAGCAACCTCACCGCCCCCGACGGCTCACCCCCGCGACGCATCACCGCCGAGGCCGGAGCCACCGGTGACGCGGAGTGGGGATACGTCCTGCATCCGGACGGCATCGAGGTCATCAGTCTCTACGAGCAGTCGCGCGGTCCCGTCGTGGGGTGGGCCACCGACCCACGCACCGCCTTCAGCGACCACCCGGCGATGTGGCCGGTGACCACGGCGGGCCCGAACCAGCCTTCGGGGACCGCGCCGAAGACGTTCACCACCGTGCCCACCCCCTCCGCGCCCGTCACACCGCGGGTGGCGCGCCGCTGATCAGCAAGGAGCCGCTCCCCTGCCCGGCCAGTTCGTCGTCGGCACGCACCCCAAGCACGGGTACGTCGCCTCCGCCCAAGGAATCCCCCACCACATCACCCAGTGGTACCTGACCCGTCTCGGCTTCCAGCCGCTCCACGGCCTGCACGGTGTGTACCTCCTGACTACCCCCGCCCATGACGGTCCCCGGCGCAGCCGCCAGGCCGTCGAGAGCCTGCGCCGCAGCGGCTACCAGGTCCACGCCGACTACTCCCTCGACCCCGCCAACACCACGCCGGCGCGGACCACCCCGGTTCGAGACCCGCGCGAGTGGTACCGCACCGGAGCCTCGCAGGCCGCCGCCACCACCTCGCCTCAGTACGCGACCGCGCGCGCCTGGGGATACGGGCCACCGCAGACCTCACCGGCCACCCCCGCACCAAGCACACCCACCCCCACGAGCCGCAGCCGCTGATTCGCGAAGGACCCGTTCTACGCATGACCCACACCGTCGACAACCGTCCCGGCAGCAGCGAGCTGCGTCTGCGGGCACACCGGGAGGGCGAGGAATCCCTGCGCGGCCTGCCCTTGCCCGCAGACCCCGCCGCCGAACTGGCGGCCGGTGGTGAGGAGGCCGGGCTGATCGCGCTGCGGAACCTGCTGCGCGCCTCCGGTAGCCGCTGCCGGGAACAGGGCCACGGGCAGCTCGCCGCTCGTTACGACCGCACGAGCGACCTCCTCGACATCGCCGACCGCACGCTCTTCCAGCTCGGCATCGACCTGCTGACCGCCACGCACGACACCCTGCCCGACCGGTCCGGGCCCGCTCTGGCGCTCACCGCTGGCACCGAGGGAGGTCCCCGCTGACCTCGTCCAAGATCACCCTGTTCACCAGCCGGTACTACGGCATCGTCGGCCTCGTATCCGGCGACAACTGGCGCTGGGCCCGGACCGCTCTCCAGCTCGCAGCGTTCGAGAAGGACAGCGACGGCAATTACTTCACACCGCTGACGGACATGGCCCGCGCCCGGCAGTCGCTGGCCGCCCTCGGCGGCACCGCTCTGGCGCACGAGGCGCAGGTCGCCGCCAACGGCAGCCGCTACATCGGCGACTTCGCTCGTGAGCTTGGTGAGAACCTGCCCGGCCAGTGGAGCGTGCGGGTCGAGAACTACCCGGCCCCGATAGTGCAAGAGGACCTCTTGTACGACCTGTGGACGCCCCGCTCCGACCCTCTCGCGCACGCGGTCAAGACCGAGCGTCTGCTGGCTGCGGCGATCCTTCGCGGCGAGAGCGGGGTCGAGCTGGCCGTCGTACCGGTCTCCGGCCGCGATCAGTACCGCGTTGGCGCGCTCATCCCGGCGGACATGAACCTGACCCCGGAGGTTGCCGGGCCCTCCAGCATCACCGTGGGGGACGCGCACGCCGCCCACCAGGTCAGCTCCTCCCTCCTCGCCGAGTACCACCATGGCTTCTGGCGAATGCAGTTGATCACCCTCAGGGACGATCTGGACTGGGCCCACGAGGCGTACGAGCCCGGCACGGTCATGGATCCGCCCCAGCATGACCTGGCCGACGCCTTCGCCCGCTTCGCTGACGCCGCGCCGCACATCATCAGCACCGTGCGCGCCAGCAACGCCCGCCTCAACCCACATGAGCAGGCGTTCCTGGAAGGCATGGACGCCGTATTCGGCCAGCCGGCCCTGGCGCAGGAAGCCGCCACGACGCCGCAGAAGGCCTCGGATCCCGATCCGCTGGCGGTGTGGCTTCTCGAAGGCCTGGACCTGGTCGACCTCGCCCGCTCCGTCAGCCGGGCGACTTGGCCCCGGACAGCTCTCGCTCCGCTCCGCACGGCAGCCGCTCTCCCCTCCCCGCCCCTGCAGATCGCCGCCTCCCTCAACCGCAGGTAGCCGCCACCCTGGAGCCTTCATCCCTCACTCCCCAACCCCACCACTGCAAGAAGCAATCGATGCTCTGACCGGCTGGGGCACCCGGTTCTCGGTCACCACGCTCAGCTGCGAGCTTGCCCTGGAGCGCCTCCACAACCGCCACGGCGACATGCTCGACGAGCAGGCTGCCCAGGCCGTCGAGGCGGAGCGCAACCGGCACCTCGCCGAACTCTTCGGCGATCTCCGGCCCTACGTGCCCACGTTACTCGCCCACGCGAGTGCCGGTATCGAGGCCATGCCTCCCGCTCGTCACCACGCCGGCTGGCATCTTCTGGTCTCCGACCTCGCCCACGCCGCGGACGTAGCCGTCCGCATTCTGGAGGAACACCCCACGGGCCAGGACACCGCTGCCTGCGACGCACGGCTGTGGCCCTACCTGCGGACCTGGGGCGAGCACGACGTACTCCTGCGGGACCTGGCCCTCCAGCCGGCCCATCCCCCGCGCCCCGGTCTGCGGCTCACGGGAGAGGAGCAGGAGTGGTGGACCGCCCGGGCCCGTGCGGCCCGCAGCCGTGATCTGCTCCAGCCCCAGGAGTCGCGGTACGACGCCACAGGCCGCCAGCTCACCGTCGCCGTGCTGCCGTACCCGGACGAGGACGAAGAGGTCGCCCTGATCCTCGCCGGGGACATCGACAGCCCGCACGTGCAGGTTCTGGGCTGCTACGACACCGACGACGAAGCCATCCAGGACCTTCCGCCGCCGGTCCCGCCCGGGGTGCTCTTCCCCGGCGGGCATGCGCCGACAACGCACGCGCTCTCCGGGTTCCCCCTCGCTCAGCTGACGCGCGACGTCATCGAAGCACAGCACAGCGCTTCCGTCGCCGAGGCGATCTCCTACGTCACCGACCAGCCGCCCCACGCCCCTGCCGGGCACATCGCCCAGCTCACGGAGTTCCTCGACACCTGTGCCACGTGGGCCGCCGCGATGGACACCCGGGCCGGGCACGAGATCGCCGTCCGCCTGCGGATCCTCGCGGCCCAGACCGGCCACCTGCTCCAAGACCTCACGCACGTCGGAGGGCAGCTGGAGGAAGCCGTGGCCGTCCTGCCACCGCACCGCACCCCCGCGCCGCGGCATCTGGCCGCGCCTCGCCCACCAGCCGTCACCACCACGCCCATGGCGGCAGCACCTCCGGTGAGCACTACCTCCGCGCACCGCCGCTAGCAGCCGGCCCGCGCCCACTCCTCGCACGCCTTCTGACGGAAAGCCCTGCCCTGTTGACCCTGGTCGATCACCCGCTCACCACGCCACCGCCCGCCACGTACGGTGCCGTCCTGGGCAGCCGGCACGTCGTCCGCCTGCTCGGCGGCACCCTGACCGGACGCCTACCCAACGGCATGGTCCCCGTCGGACTCGTCCTGTGGATCACCGCAGATGGAGGGACGCTGGCCTTCGCCGGCCTGCTCGCAGCGCTGTACGGGCTGGCGTCCGGGCTGTCCCAGCCCATCAAGGGCAGGCTGATGGACCGCTTCGGCCAGACCCGCGTGTCGGCTCCGGCCGTGCTGCTGAACTCCGGATGCCTGGCCGTGCTCCCCTGGATCGGGGCGGGCGGGCATCCGACGCTGGTGACCGCGGTGGTGGGGTTCGCGGGTCTGGTGACTCCGCCGCTGGAGGCGGGGCTCAGGGCGTTGTGGCCGGCGGTCCTGCCCGACCTCGGGCGGCGCCGAGTCGTCCAAGCCCTCGACACCGGCTCGCAGGGACTTCTCTACATCGCGGGCCCCCTGCTCGCTTCATGGACGGCCACCACGCACGGGCCCGACGCCGCCCTGACCGCGACCGCCGCCCTCGGGCTCGTGGGCACGGCGGTCGTCCTGACCGCCGCCCCTTCGCGGACCTGGCGGCCCGCCGCCACCAATACCGCGGCCGGCAGTAGCCGGTTGGCCAGCGGCGGTCTGGTCCTGCTGTTCACCGCGCCGGCGGGAACGGGATTCGCTCTCGGGGCGATGAACGTGTGGTCCGCGGGCATGGCCAGCGCGCACGGGCTGGCCATGCTCTCCGGAGTGCTCCCCGCCGCGTTCTCGACCGGCAGCTTCCTGGGCGGCCTGATCTACGCCCGCCGGACCTGGCCCGGCACGACCACCACCCAGCTCATCACCACCGCGGGCCTGTTCCTCATCGGCTGGCTGCTCCTGCTCGCACAGCCCGGCCCCCGCACCGCCATCGCCCTCATCGTGGTCCCCGGGCTCTTCCTCACGCTGATCATCACCAACGGATTTCACACCGTCGACTCGCTCGCCCCCGCCTCGCGCACCACCGAGGCGTACGCCTGGCTGATCCTGTCGGTCGGCACCGGCCAGGCCGCAGGCACCGCCCTCGCCGGAACCCTCGCCGAGCGCCCCCTCGTACTGGCCGCACTGCCTGCCGCTGGCGCCGCCACCTCACTGGCCATCCTCATCCTCGCCCGCCGCAAGCTCGGCCCCGGCCACCGGCTCGGCCGCCACCGCCGCACCGGCCGCGACGAGCCGCAACACGTCAACTCCCCAGCTCTCGAAGGAGACGTCAATATGGCCGTACAGATCGAATGGAAGATCGTCCACAGCTGTGGACACGAGGTCACGCACAACCTGGCGGACCGTCCCGCCGACAAGCGGGCAGGGTTCGCCCGCTGGCTCGGCGGGCGGGACTGCACCGACTGTTGGAAGGCCGCCCGCGACTCCGACAGCGCCGCGAAGGAAGAGTGGCTCGCCGCCAAGCGCGCCGAGGAGCAGCAGGCCGCGCTGGCCTGGGCGGAGCAGTTCGACATGCCGCCGCTTGAGGGCCCCGAGCGGGCTCTGGCGTGGGGTGAGCGCTCCCGATTCCAGCTGGCGACCACCGCGTACACGGCCCTGGTCAGCGAGGGAAGTTGGGACGAGGCGGACTGGGCCGTCCTGGAGGAGAAGATCCGCACGGTCACCCGGGCCGGGTGGTGGATCGACCAGCGGGACGCGGATGGCAGCGACCTCCCGGAGCTGCTGGACGCGGCCACCACGGACGACCGGGGGACGGAGAACCCGTTCCGGTAGCCGCGGGCGGGCGGACACGTATAGCCGACGATCCCCGGTCAGCCAAACCGGGGATTCTCCAGACCATTGAAGTAGTTCACCCGCCGCACCCTGCGGCGGTTTCGTGGAAGGACCAGCCCGTGCCCGACGCCACCCGCGCCTCGTTCATACCCGCTGACACGATCACCTCCGAGCGGGACATCACGCACGGCCACTTCGCCCCCGGCGACCGGATCGTGGTGATCAAGGGCGTGGACGACGGCGTCCTCTGGGGTGACGCCATGACGGTGGTGACACCGTCATGGCACACCCCGACCGACGAGGACGGCTGGCGCCTGCGGAACCCGGAGGGCGGTAACCGCAGCTTCATCACCGGTCACCCCCGCTACCTTGTCCACCTTTCCCGGCACTGCCCTGACTGCCTGATCTACCAGCGGGCTCTGCAGGACTACCTGGTGCCGCGGTTCCCCGGGCCTGCGCCTGTCGATGTGGGCTGGTACTCGATCACCGACCTGAACCAGCTCGTTCACGTGGCCGACGGCCGGAGCAGCCGGTGATCCCCCGTGTGCACCAGCGGGGCAGGTCGACGACTGACGCCCTCGCCGAGGCACTCGGCCGTCCCGTCAGTTCACGGGAGGGCCTGACCGACCACACGGTCGTCGCCCACTGGTCCGGTCTGGAGCTCTACATCCTGGAGGAGCGGACATGGACCGTGCCGGAATGGGCGGCCCACCTGGACGACCCGCTGCACGAGCAGCCGTTCGCGACCAGCCCCGAAGGCGACCACCGGGCGATCTTCCACGCCGAGATCCTTCTCCACCACGCCGACCGGGAGCTGGTCCAGGCGGAGTGGGCCGAGGTCAGCCATCGGCTGGCCCGTGCCGCCGGCATCGCCACGCCAGGGGATGATCACGGGTGTCGGTGGATCGCCGTCCAGGCCCAGCCCGGCCGCCTTGACCTCCTGGCCAACCTCATCCGCGGCGTCGGGGGCTGGCTGGACCAAGGCCCCCAGTTCCTCAAGCGACTGAACGACGAGTCCCGCCGGATCGAAGCCGACCTCGGCCTCCGGTCACCCACCGCCACTCAGGCGCCTGGAAACGGCACTGACCAGGCCGCGGCCGTCGAGACCTCTCCTGCGACGGCCCTCGTCGAACCGGGGAGCGCAGAGTCCCACATCGGGCACCTCGTGCGTCAGCTGAGCAACGAGCAGAACGGGCCGCTGGCCACGGTCAGGAGCTTCATCGAGCACTCGGCCAGCCTCCTGGCTGCCGCGCCCGGGCCGGCCGCCGCAGAAGCCAGGCTCCGGCTGGAGTGGGCTGCCCGGCGTCTGCACCACGTCCAGGAGGACCTCACGGCCACCGCTACCAGCGTCACCAGCTCGGCGGCATCCGTCCCGGCCAGTCCCGCTGGGCCTGCGCATCTCCCGCCAGCGCCGATCCGCCGACCGCGCTGACCACTGCTGAAAGGTTTCCCCTTCTTGGCCCTTGCCGACCGCATCGTGGCTCTGCGCCGCGACCCCCACTCCGATGAGGTCCTCGCCCGCGGAGGAGACCCTGAGGCCCACAGCATCCTGCAGCGAACGGGCTTCGTTCCCGTCGTACGCCTCCATGAGGCATACCACCGCCTGCCCACCGGCCTCGACCGCGACGAAGAGATCCGCATGGCCACCCGCGCGGTCGCCCGCCTGCGCACGGTGCGCTACCACGTCGACTGCGACACAGACTTCGACACCGAGTCGACGGAACCGCACTACATGCCCCTTGGTGCCCAGGTCGCCAGCCTCGCCGCCGGCATCCGCGCATCCACCGCCACCGACGACGTGGCCGAGATCCTCACCGAGCTGACCGCCACCCACGACGGCATCCTGGCCGCTCTCGGCGAAGTCCTCACCGCGAGCGCCGACTTCTATCAGGGCCTGGGCCGGCCCGCCGACATCTACGTCGCCACCCGGCTGCGCTCCCTCGCCGACGACTCCCTCGATCTGGTCCGCTCCAGCCTCCAGGCGACCCGTTCCGACCTGGCCGACCGGCACGATCTGCACCCGCTACGCCGTGAATGCGCGAACGAAGTGGAGCCCGACGAAAGCGAAGCGTCCGCGGTCTGCGCCTGCCCTCCCCCCAGCCCGGTGCCGACCGTCTCGTCCCCGCCCCCTGTCCCGTCCGCTGCCGCCCGCCGCCGCTGACACATCCCGACACCTGCCCGAGGAACCCTTGCCCCACCACGACCCTGACGAGCTCGACTCCTACGCCGTCATCCTCACCCAGCTGCTGCCAGGCGCCTGGACCAGAGAGCTCCGCCAACACGACGTCCACGCCGACCAGCACGTCCTGACCTCGGGCGTCTGGGACATGAACCAGGTCGCCGAAGCCCTCGCCGCCCGCCCCCTGGAACACGACGTCATCCTGACCCGTGACGACGGCCGCCGTCTGTTCCTCATGGACCACCCGCGCTACGAGGACGAGTTCCTTATCGCCGCCATGGCCCCCGTCGGCGTCCACGCCGAGGCCTTCCGCGCGGTCCGGGAACCGGACGGCATCACCATCCCCGGCGATCCCGAGCAGGCCGCCGAAGCCGTCATCACCGACCTTCTGCCCCGCTACGAGACCGCCCTCGCCCAGGTCAACGCCAACGCCGCCCGCCTCACCAGCACCGCCTCCCGGCCGGACACGCTGGTGATGACCTGGACCGAATCCGGCGACCTCTCCGTCAGCACCGACCACGGTGAGGCGGCCGAGATCCTGACCGGCAACGGGTTCGTCCCCGACACCGACCGGCACACCTACCTCCTCTCCGGCGACGACACCGCCCACCAGGCCCAGTGCGTACGGGCAGCCGGCACCGCCCTCGGGGTCATACACGTAGGCGTCACCCTGCAGAGCGCCCCGCACCGGTCCGCCCCGACCACCACCCGCGTCCCCGCGCCGCGCCCGCCCACGCCGAATACCCTGCGGTCCCGATGACGGACGACGGCGGTCCCGACTTCTTGACCGTCGACTACGTCGCGTTCGCCCGCGACGTACCAATCCCCAGCCCCGCAGCACCTCCGCCCGCCCGCGGACGCTGATCCCGCCGCGCTTCCCCGAAGAGCTTCATGCCCACACGACTCCTCCGCGATGACCTCGCTACCTGCGCAGAGGGCATCGCCGCCCGCCTCCCCGGTGCCTGGACCAGTGCCTACACCCGTCACCCCGACTACCACGCTCAGATCGCCACCACATCGCAGCTGTGGGACATCGGAGCCGTCGGATACGCCGCGTCCAACTTCGTCCTCGGCCACCAGGCCATCCTCTCCCGCGCCGACGGGGCCCGACTCCTGGTCTTCGACCGCCCCCGCCACCCCGCCCAGTTCATGATCAGCCCACTGGAACCGGCCGCCCCCCAGGACTCCTTCCACCAGGTCGACGAACCCAACGGAATCACGGTCCCCCGCGACCCGATACGCGCCGCCGCCCAGGTCACACACCGGCTGCTGCCCGGCTACGAGCAAGCCCTGCGGCAGATCCGGCACAACACCGCCCACCCCCACCCGCGCCGGACCGCACCCGCCCTGATCACCGGGACCGTGAGCATGGCCTGGCATCCGGACGGCGTCGTCGGCGCCGTCACCGGAATACGCGAAGCGACCATGGCCCTGTGCGACGCCGGTTTCCAGTACCACCCCTACCACCGGCAATTCCTACTGCCGGCGTCGTACGGCGACCTCGAACAGATCGCCCGGATCCAGGCAGCCTCACAGCGACTCGCCTCCATGGGCGTCGCCGTCGCCATCCGCCCAGCCCGGCCGGCCCCCACACCGGCAACGCTCCCGGCCGGCCCGCCCTCCCTCGCCGTGACAACGCCGGCCCGCTGACCCACCCCCATCCACCGCGAGGAGTTCCTCATGGGCAACCTGGCCGACGACTCCGGCACCGACGTCGAGATCTACCGCCGCGCCCTCACCCCCGACACGATTCACATCGTCACCCGCAGCGATGCGCCCGAGGAACTGCTGGCGCTCCTCGACAGCCTCGGGCTGGAGCGGAAGACCGAGACGACCGCAGGCCCGGTCTACGTCTGGCACGAGACCCCCGCAGGCCTGAGCGAGAAGGACCAGAATCTGCTGGCCACCCGTGCCGTCCTCCCCATGCTCATCGCCGACTACGACGTCAACGTCGACCCGGAGGTGTACGACGTGACCACGTGGGCGCAGGCGATGGCCGAACACCGCGCCCGCCACGCCAAGACCCGCGAAGGCCGGGGGCCGGCCGTTGCTCCGCCGGGGCCGCTCGCCTCCCCTCCCCGAACCCGCTAAGCCCTGTACCGCCGCACCGTCCCCGGCCCCTTTCGGGCCGGGGCGGCATCCCACCGACCCGGAGCATCACGATCCCGCACAGCCCGCCGTCGATCTCTGCCACCCGACGCCCGCGCCTGGCCGTCTTCCTCCTGCGCCGCTACCTCCGCGCCGTAACCGCAGGCGGCGTGGACCGTCACCACCCGCTCGGCCCTGGCCCCTTCGGGGTCCGGGACGAGTCCCGGCGCAGAGACTGCGGCCCCGACCGTCCCGGAGGAGCATGACCGTCCCCGACCCCGACAACCTCACCCGTCACATCGCGCAGCAGATCACGTTGCTCAACGAGTACCTGGCCATCGCGCGGCCCCAGCAGGCCGCCCGAATTCTGGCCCGGGTCCTTGATCCCGAAGACGGCGTCTTCGGCGGTCTGACCGCCTTGATGGCCACCGGGTCCCGCTTCGCCCAGGACCGGGCGAGCGCCGGAGTTCTGCCGCCTGAGGCATGGCTCGCCCTCGGCCGGGCCGCGAACGAGCTGAACGACATCGGCCTCGACCTCGATGACCACGTGGAAGACCTCCACCGCCTCTCCCAGGCCCCGACGGCCGCCCCGGTTCCTCCGGTGGCCTCGGCACTCGTCGCAAGGAAGCACCGATGACCACGACTTGGACAAGCTGGGGTCCCACCGCGGACCAGCCGCAGCAGCACTACCTGGTCGAACCCCGCCACCTGGCCGACGGAGGCGACCTGCGCCACGTCACCGAGTACCTGCGTGCCTGCGGCTGGCAGGACCTTTCCCGCACAGGCGGCCCGATGGTCTTCGACAGCCCCGACCGCCTGGTGCGGATCGGATTCGACCCCACGGCGACGCCCGGCGGATGGACCGTCTCCGGCAAGGCCGCCGGCCAGCAGCCCGCCTGGAACGTCACGTTCACCATGGCCGTGCCGATCGAGGTCGTCGCCGGTTTCACCGACACACTCACCAAGCCCCGCTCCGCCCACGCGCCCAACGTATGGGCGCCTCTGGAGGAACACGGCTGGGAGACCTCCCGGGTGGAGGAGCACTTCACGGCGGTCGCCCCGGACGGCAACGCCTGGCTGCAGTACCACCAGAGCGCCCCTGGTCAGGCGCACTGGTGGGCTGGGGCGCGCACCGAGCACGGCCGAAGCTGGGACGCCGTCTTTACCCCCACCACGCCGATGCACCTCATTCAGGGGTTCTCGGCCGCCCTCGCCGACCCGACCCCGGTGATGCGCCCGCTCGGCCACGTGCCCGCGACGAAGTTCATCCGCACCACCTCCGTGTCCGTTCGCCCCTCCGAGCTCGGGCACTGGCAGCAGGCCCGCATCACCGCCGCCCGCGCCGCCACCTGGGCTCGCAATTCCTGGACCGCCGCCCGCCCTCGCCGACAGACCCCGACGCCTGCCGGAGCCCGGACACGCCGCTGACACTCACCCGCTGGTGTCGCATCGACCACAAGCAGCGTCTGGGCGAAGGCCGCCGTCACCGGCCCAAAGTGCGCCTCAGCACCACCGTCGCGGGTGCGCCCGCGCTCCCGAGCACCGCCTCGCCGGCCAGGCCCTCCCGGTAACCGACGGCCACGAACACCTCCATCCCCGAAGGCCTCCGTGACCAACCCCAACCCCCGTGCCACCCACGAGCTCCTGCTGCGGCAGCTCGCCCTCTACCTGCGCGAGGCTGAAGAGATCCTCGCGGCTTGGGACGCTTACTCCGACGAGCACACCGGCCCCGACGGCTGGCCCCACGACGAGCAGACCTACGGACTGCGCCAGTCGCAGCGCGACGGCGACACCTGGCGGTCCTTCAACCGGATCCGCACCGGCGCGAAGGCTCTGGTCGCCACCGCCGAGGTCCACCTCCAGGCACTCCCCAAGCGCAGCATCCACCCCCACTGGGCCTGGCAGATCTCCTGTCTCAACACCGCCCTGGGCCGGATCAGCGCTTTGCAGAGCGAGTGGCTCGACCGGCGCAGCACCGCGCCTGCGTCCGCACGGCCCGGGACCGGGGAATACGACGGGCCACTCGCCGAGCGGAACGCTGAAGCCTGGCACCACCTGAACGAGTGGGCCCTCCACGGCCAGGCCGTCCTGGATATCCATACGGCCGTGCAACATCACCGACCAGGCCTTACGAGCATCGCTCCCGCTCCCGCCCTCCCCGGCCCAGCCGCCCCGCCGTCCCCAGCCCGCCGGTGACCACCCGCCCCCACTGAGCCGACGGCCCCCGCCTTCACCTGGAACCACCCTCTTGCCCTCCCCCTCCCCGAACTCCAACTCCGACGGCTACGACATAGCCTTCAAGGCCCTCCTCGGCGCCCTCGCCGTCGCCCTTCCCCTGTCCAACCTCGCCTGGCTCGGCGGCAACGCCACCGCGTGGGCCACCGGCGCCGACCCTTGGGCCCCCTATCAGCCGGCCGAGGCACTCCTCCACCCCGAACGCCTCTGGCCCGCGGCAGGAGAAACGTCCCTGCTGTTCGGGGCCCGGATCGTCCCCGCCGCGCTGCTCCTGATCCTCACACTGTGCGGGTACCTATGGTGGTCCCGCCGCCAAGGCGCGGGCGGCAAGAAGAAACCCATTGCCGGGATGGCCAAGCAGAAGGACATCGAGCCTCTGCTCGCCAAGGCCGTCACGGTGAAGGCCCGTTCCCTGCGGCCCAGCCTGCGGGGGTCCAAATTATGTGGAACCGCGTGACACCGGAGTCCTCCTCGGCAACTTGCAGGGCAGTCGTCACGAAGTCCGAATGGGGTTCGAGGACGTAGCGGTCGCCATCATGGCCCCCCGGTCGGGCAAGACCACTTGCCTGGCCATCCCCGCAATCCTTGCTGCCCCCGGCCCCGTACTCATCACCTCGAACAAGGCCGCCGGAGATGCCTACACCGCGAGCGTCGATGCTCGCGGAAAGGTAGGCCGGGCCTGGAGCATGGATCCGCAGCAGATCGCCCACGCAGCGCGCGAGATGTGGTGGAACCCCCTCGCCTCCGCCAAGTCCCTTGACGGGGCTGGTCGGTTGGCCGGGCACTTCCTGGCCGCGAGCGTGGATGCCTCCCAGCAGGGTGACTTCTGGTCGAAGGCCGGATCCAATGTTCTGAGCCAGCTCTTCTTGGCTGCTGCCCTGGACGAGCGGCCCATCACCGACGTCATGCAGTGGCTGGCGTTCCCGGCAGATCGCAGGCCCCTGGACATCCTCCGCGATCACGGATATTCGGCCGTCGCCGCCCAGCTCAAGGGCACCGTCGAAGGGCCGCCAGAAACCCGCGATGGCATCTACGAAACCGCTCGGCAGTACGCGTCGGCCCTGCTGAATTCGGAGATCGCCGCGTGGGTCACCCCACAGGAGGGGATCGCCGAGTTCAAGCCCGCCGACTTCGTGACCAGCCAGGACACCCTGTACCTCCTATCGAAGGACGGGGGTGGCGGAGCCAGTGCGCTCATCGCGGCGTGCGCGGACTCGGTGATGCGGGCCGCGACCGCCCAGGCCGAGCGGGCCGGCGGACGGCTGGACCCACCCATGCTCGCGATCCTCGACGAGGCCGCCAACGTGTGCAAGATCAGCGACCTCCCGGATTTGTACTCCCACCTCGGCTCCCGCGGGATCATCCCGATCACCATCCTGCAGTCCTACCGCCAGGGCCAGAAGGTCTGGGGTGACGCGGGCATGGACGCCATGTGGTCCGCCAGCACCGTGAAGGTGATCGGATCCGGAATCGACGACCCCGACTTCGCCGACAAGCTGAGCAGGCTCATCGGAGACCACGACGTGGAGACGAAGTCCACCTCGGTCTCGGACAGTGGAAAGTCCACCAGCATCAGCATGCGGCAGGAACGGATCCTGCCCGCCGACGCGATCCGCGCACTCCCCAAGGGCACCGCGCTCTGCTTCGCCACCGGCATGCGGGCCGCCATGCTCGACCTGCGGCCATGGTACCTGGAGCCGGGCGCCAGCGAACTCGGCACCGCCTCCAAGGCCGCGTCGGACGCGATCACCGCGCGCGCCGTCGCCAAGGCCGCTGCCATGCAGGCCGACTTCAAGAAGGCCGCATGACGCTACACCTGATACCCGTCCGGTCTCGGGTGGCGAAGGACTTCGTCCGCACCTGGCACCGCCACCACCGGCCGCCGGCCGGGATGGTTTTCGCCGTCGGGGCGGCCGACGAGGCCGGGGTCCTGCGAGCGGTCGCCACCGTCGGCCGGCCCGTGGCCCGAGCCTGGGACGACGGCTCGACCCTTGAGGTCACCCGTACCGCCTCCGACGGCACACGCAACGCCAACTCTCCTCTGTACGGGGCTTCGTGGAGGGCGGCGAAGGCGCTCGGGTACCGGCGTCTGATCACGTACACGCAGGACGGCGAGACAGGCGCCTCCTTGCGCGGAGCCGGGTGGCGCGTCATCGCGCACCGGCCGCCCAGGCGCGGCTGGCATACAGCTTCCCGGCCCCGCGCTCCCCAGGGCACCGATCACATTGCCCGCACCGTCTGGGAAGCGCCCCTCATCACCGATTAGTCCAAGGACGGTGCGGTCGTCAAGCCCGCGCCCCAGCAGCACGACCACGGACCCGCCGCGTAAGAACCTACGGGTCGCCCCGCCTGGCCGGCGCTACCCAGACGGTGCAGGCGACGCGGGTTCGCTCATAGCTCCGGAGGAGACCATCGCTGCAACTATGCCTCTGATCCCGCTCGACACCGAGACCGCACGCGGGGTCGAACTCCTGGCATGCGCATGGGGCGTCAGCCCGGCCGAGGCAATCCGGCGCCTACTCGCCGATCTTGTCTCCGAACAGACCCCCGGCCCAAGCCCCCGCGATCGACCCGTACCCGTATATGCCGTGTACGCCAGGACATGCATCGATGCCGAGTTCCACCCCGCGTCCGGCGCCGTCGCCACCACCTCAGGCCCAGGCCGGGGCTTCTACAGGACGCCCAGCGGCGCCTCCGCGGCCGTCATTCAGGCACTCCATCCCATGGTCAAGCCGAATCGGACCGGCTGGCAGTTCTGGCACGTGGTCCAGACCAATGCGCCCTGGCCAGTCTCCGCGGTTCCACAGCGGGTCCAGTCACAGCGTCAGCGCCCATCGCACCGCCATCGGACTTGGCGTCTCGTAACTCTCAACGTCGATAGCGGATCCCTTCAGCACTTGGTCCCGCCCCCCGTTTCGCCCCACTAGGAAGGTCCGCCTTGGCCCACCCCACACCTCTCGACTGCGCCAAAGAGTTCGGGGCTACTTCCCGCTCCCTCGAACAGCACCACGCCCGCCATTACATCGCCAGCGGCATCGAACTCCACAGCGACCTGGTGGAACGCCAGACCGGGCAGCCCTCCACCCCCCGCAGTCGCTTCGCCGGCCCTCGCATCCGCTTCCAGCACCGTATGCACGAGGTGATGCCGTGAAGCAGCCCGATGAACAGGACCGCGTCCTGGTCTCCCCGCGTCACCTGGCCGGCAGGGGTGACCACCTCTCCGACGTCCTCGGCCCGCTTATCCACCTCTTCGAGTGGAAGCACGAGCACCGGCCCGACAACGGGCAGGTCATCGTGGACAGCCCCGACGGCTCCACGTTCGTCGACTTCACGCCGGGCGGCTTCGACGAGCCGTGGTGGACAATCAGCCACCACGAGCCGTACTGGAAGATCACCGCAAGTCGGCAAACACCCCTGGAAGCACTCGCCGCTGTCACCCAGTCCCTGCCCCAGTTGCTCGGTGACACCCGACACTGCGAGCGGATCCCGCTGGCGACTCGCTCCGTAGCTGAGATCGCCTCGATCAACGGCTGGACGACGGACGGGGCTTCGGTCACATCCGCAGACGGCCACTGCACCCTGCGCCACCGCCCGGACACGGAGCAGCCTGGCTCGTGGAGTCCTCGGTGCACGACGTGTTCGACACACACTGGTCCGTCTCGTTCGAGGGGGACGTGCCCGACGTCCTCGTACGGCAGTTCCTCACACACGTGGCCAGCCCCGACCCGGTGGAACGCACCCTCGCCGACGTTCCCTTCCTCGCCCGGTTCGCGGCCCGGATCACCCCCATGCACGGCTCGGCCCTCGGCCCGCACGTCGCGCACGCCCTCACCGCCCTTCCCTCCCAGCCCGGCCCGCAGCGCAGCCGCTGATGTTCTCGGCCACCCACGGCCAAGGCTCGCGCCTCGCCGTCCAGCGAACTGCACCATCTCGCCTCTGCCTTCGCACCCGCAGGCGCACCCTCGGTGCCGCCCTCGCCCTTCCCCGTGCCGGACCCGCTTCCTGCGGCACCGGCTCGTTCCCGGGCTCTGGCCTACTCCACTCACGCCTCACCGAATCTGCCGCTTCCCGAAAGCCCCGCCTCCCCATGTCTGACGACCTCCTGTTCGACGTTTCCGCACCGCCCACGCCCGTCGAACGTCTACTCGCTCTCGCGGGAGACTTCACCCAGCACAACGACGCCTTCGTCCTCCTGCTGCCCGCCCTGGCGGCCGACGATCTGCAGGTACTCGCCGACTCCGCGAAGCACCTGGCACGCGAGTCTCTCGCAGCCGTCCAGGCCGTAGAGGACCAACGGCTCTACGCAAGCGTCGCCCTGATCGAGGCCACGGTCCGTACCAAGCAGCTCGCCTATCTGAGCAGCGCGGTTGCCCGTCACCTCTCCGAGGCAGGGGCGCAACTCACCGGTACGACACCTACACAGACGGAACCGCCCGCTGCTCTCGAAGGCGTCAGAGACCAGATACAACTGGCCCAAGAGCTGACTCTGCTCGCCCCGGCTGCAGCCGTGGAGGCGGCCTCCGGCGTCGCCCGGGAAGTCCACCGCCGCCAGCCCTCCGGTACCCCGGCGGCGGCCGGCCCTCTGGCCGCCGCCGAACTCACCGCGCTCCACGCCGCCGCCCTCGGACTCGTCGTGATGGCCCGGGGCATGGGCCGAGAGTACGTCCACAGCCGCGACCACGGCGTACGCATCGGCACCTTGCGGTCCCTGGAGAACAAGGAACTGATCGCGATCGCCCCCAACTCGGCGCCGCCCGCCTACGAGGGCGGCCCGCCGCAAGATCGCATCCGCCTCACCTGCGGGGGCACGACAGCGGTGGCGGCCCTCCTCGTGCATTCCCAGTCCAGCACTTTCAGCGCCCGCCATGCCCGCAGCCCGCGTCACAACAGCACCTTCACGACGCCGCTGACCCATACCTCCGGACCACCCACGCCGAACCCGCCCCCGGCCGGCTGCCGATGCGCATCCTGCAGGTCCGGGACTGCCGGACCTCGTAGAGCGCACACCTACTCCGCCGAGGTAACCGCAGGGGTCTCCCTGACCCGAACCGGTATCCGCGCGCTCTCCGCCGCCTATGCGACGCGGCCCACCCGACCATCCGGCCCCGGGTTGCAGCCCCATATCTCCACCCGGATCCTGACCCGCGCCCCTTGACCGCACTGGAGCGCCACCTTGACCGAGGCCGTGCCCGTGCCGCTGGTTGCCCAGTTCTTCTCCCACCTGGCGTCCAGCCTGCCCGTCGAACGCCAGTACCGCGAGATCCCCTACCTCGCCCGCGAGCTGGGAGCCGCGATCATCACGCCCGCCCAGTCCGTCGGCCTCGGCGCCGAGGTACACCACGCACTCGCCCAGATCCCCCAGCCGGCCTCGCCCGGGTCGCGGGCCCGCCGCCCGTGATCGGCCCACCGGAACGGCCGTGGCCTCATTCGCTGACTGCCCGCCCTTTGGAGAACCCTTGGCTCCGCCCTCACCCGATGTTTCCCCCACCGGTGCGCCCACGCGCTTCGACATCGCGCGCGCCCTGGCCACGCATATCTCGACCGCCCCGTCGCCCCCACCGCACGTCGTCACCTACAACCTCGGCTTGGTGCGCAACGCAGCGGCCCGCTACGGAAACCGAAGCTCCGGCGGCTCGGTACTCGGCCTCGCCAACTCCCTGCATGCCCAGCTGTACGGTCTTCCCGTCGAGCGTCCCGCGCTGCCGGGTGCTCTGGACGAGCTGCTCCAGGCGACCGGGATCGACGACGACCACACCATCGTCCTCGAACAGGTCGCCGCGCAGCTGGAGGCCGCCGTCGAACTCATCAAGCGGGCCCGGTACACCCACGGCTGGCAGCTGCCGGAGCACGTGACCATCCGGCTCGGTATGAGTGAAGACGTTGCCCAGCACCTTGCCGGTGAGCTCCGCGAGTTGGCGCCCTCCCTCAAGACCGGAGAGCCCTCCACCCCGGTCCAGGCCGTCCGGCTGCCGCCCCGCCCTGCAGCAGTGCCAAGGCCCGCACGGCGCTGACCCGGACAGCCAAGCCGCGGGCCGCGGCCACGTCCCCACCTCGATTCGGGCCCGCGCCCTCGGAAGGGTCCATCCACCATGACCGACGACGTCCTCTTCTCCCTCCCCGACGCGCCCGAACCGGCGGCACCCGCCACACCGCCACGCTCCGAACGCACGCCACCCGCAGTCTCCGCGCCCGTCCCGCCGACAGGTCCTGATCTCGCGCCGCCCGTGGCCTCCGCGCCCGCCCCGCCTGCGCCCTCTGCGGAGCAGCCGCCCTGCCCGGTCATACGTTTGCTGGCCCTGGCCGACCAGTTCACCCAGCACAACGACGCCCTCGCCCGCCTGTGGCCGGCCTACGGCGCGGCCCACGGGCACACGTCCGCCGAGGTTCTAGTAAACGCCTGCACCGATGCGGTCCAGGCCATCGAGGAACAGCCTCTGCCCGCGACCGTCGCGGTGAAGGAGGCCGCGATCCGAATCAAGCAGCTCGCCTACCTGACTGCGGGATCCGCCCGTCACCTCGCCGCAGCCAAGGACCTCCTCAGTGCCCAGGCCCCGGAAACGGACCAGGGGCGCGGGGGGCAGCACATCGTCCGGCAAATCGAGCTGGCGCAGGAACTGACAGCCCTGGGCCCGGCTTCGGCCCTGCAGGCGGCGACCACCGTCGCCCTGGCGATGAACCACCGCAGCCACCCCGGCACCATGACAGCAGGCCGACTGACCCCCATCGAGCGGTCCACCCTGAACGCCGCCGCCCGCGGGCACCTCGCGACCAGCTGGAGCGCCGGACGGGAGTTCGCCCACAGCCAGACCGGCACCGCGCACATCGAGACCGTGCTCGGCCTGGAGCAGCAGGGCCTGATCGCGCGTGAACCCGCATCCGCGCCGCCGGCCGCCGACGGCGGTCCCGCCCAGGACCGCGTCCGTCTCACCCTCAGAGGCGCCATGATCGTCGCTGCCCAGCTCGGCCGCGGTCTCTACACCCCGGCCCCGGCCACCGCTGCTGTTCCAGCCTCCCGCGTCATCCCGGCACCGGCGCAGGCCCGCTGACACTCCCTCCCCTTCCCCCGCACTCCCTCCGCCTGGGATGTGCCCAGCCCGCAAGGACGCCCCATCCCCACCAGCTCCACGTCCCGCCGCACACCGTCCACCCCCACCTCGACCTTGCGCGCCCCGGACGACGGCCCTGCCAAGCGCATCCTGTCGCTGGGCGCCGGCGTCCAAAGTTCCGTCCTGCTGTGCCTGTCCGCGAAGGGAATCCTGCCGCGCGTCGACGCGGCGATCTTCGCCGACACCGGCTGGGAGCCGAAGAAGGTGTACGAGCACCTCGACCGCCTCGAACGGGAAATCGCCGCCGCGGCCGGAATTCCCATGCTGCGGGTAACCTCAGGAAATATTCGCGCAGATGCCCTCGACCCGGAACACGGATTCGCCTCCATGCCGCTCTACATCCTCAACCAGGACGGCGGAAATGGAATGTCCCGGCGCCAGTGCACCGGGGAACACAAGATAAATCCGATCAAGAAGAAGGTCCGCGGAATACTCGGCCACCCCTACCCGTCCAGGGTACCCAAGGGTGTCTTCGTCGAGCAGTGGGTCGGTATCAGCACCGACGAATTCCACCGGGCCAAGGACGGCGACGTCCAGTACATGCGCAACCGACACCCCCTCATCGAGATGGACTGGTCCAGGGCAGACTGCGTTCGCTACCTGGCCTCACTTGGACTCGCCGACACCCCCAAGTCGAGCTGCCTTGGATGCCCGTTCCACGGAAACGCACAATGGCGCAGCATCAGGGATTCCTCTCCGGAGGAGTGGGCCGATGTTGTCGAATTCGATGCGGCGATCCGGCAGGGAAATGCCCGCGCGAACGCGGCCGGTAACCGGCTTCTCGGTCAGGCTTATCTGCACCGCTCGCGCGTGCCGCTTTCCGAGGCTCCGATCGACCATGTCACCGCGGCGGAGTGGGCGGCTCGCCAGCAGGGAGCTGACGCTCCGGACGCCACGGAGATGGAATCCGGGGTCGTGGACGGCTGCTCGCCCTGGGCCTGCCGGGGCGAGCAGCCCGAGCCGGTCCGCGACGACTTCGGCCTGACGGCATGAGGGACCTCGTCGTCGACCTGTTCGCCGGCCCGGGCGGCTGGAGCCACGCCCTGGACGTCCTCGGCGTACGGGACGTGGGCCTGGAGTGGGACGAGTGGGCCTGCAAGACGCGCGCGGCCGCTGGCCAGTTGACGATCCGCACCGACGTCGCGATGTATCCGGCGTGGATCTTCGCGGGGCGGGTGAAGGGGTTCATCGCGTCCCCTCCCTGCCAGGCGTGGTCGATGGCCGGCAAGCGCCTGGGCCTGGTGGACCAGCCGCTCGTCCACCAGGCCGTCGCCGACCTCGCCGTGGGCCGTGACACCCGCGAGCGGCTCTTGGCCGCCTGCCGGGACCCGCGCTCTCTTCTGGCCGCCGAGCCGATGCGTTACCTCCACGCCCTGCACCAGGCCGGCGAACCGGAGTGGATCGCGATGGAGGAGGTCCCGGACGTCCTTCCCCTGTGGCAGCAGTACGCGGCGATCCTTCGTTCCTGGGGCTTCAGCGTGTGGACCGGCATCATCAACTCCGCCGACTTCGGCGTCCCGCAGACCAGGAGGCGGGCGATCCTGCTCGCCTCCCGGGTCCGGACCGCCTCTCCGCCGGAGCCCACCCACGCACGCCTACCAGAGCCCGAGAGCCTGTTCGGACCCGGCCGCGGCCGGTGGGTGTCCATGGCCGAGGCACTCGGCTGGGGCGCCACTGACAGGCCTGTACCGACCGTGTGCGCCGGAGGCGGCCCCGGCGGCGGGCCCGAGCCTTTCCCCTCGGGGGCTCGCAAGACACTCACCGACGCCCGCGACCGCGGCGCCTGGAAGCACCACCCCGCCAGCCGCCAGGCACTCGCCGACCCGGTCGCGCGACAGCGGTGGGCCTGGTCCTTGCGCAGCAACAACCAGGCCCACGCCACCGTCAGGCGTGCCGACGAACCGGCCGGGACGCTGTTCTTCGGCCACCGCGCCAACGAGTGCATGTGGGTCGCTGGGCCCGCCGACGCCACCGACCCGGGCAACGCGGTACCGGAGCCGATCCGGATCACCGCGACCGAGGCCGGGGTTCTGCAGTCCTTTCCTGCCGACTACCCCTGGCAGGGCAATAAGGGACAGACGTTCTCGCAGATAGGCAACGCCGTCCCACCCCGCTTGGCCGCCCACCTCCTCGCCCCCCACCTCGGCAAGACCCTCAGCCGCGACGACTTCACCCTGGCGGCGTGATGCCCGACGCCATCCGAATCGCAACGGACGAGGAACTCCTGCCCGATCCGACACCGCCGCCGGCGGTGCACTACGCCGAGCAGGCCCTGCTCGGCGCGCTGCTCCTGGCTCCCGAACACCTCAAGGCCATCTGGCCGATCCGGCCCGAGGAATTCGGCAACCCCGCGCACAGCGCGCTGTTCGCGGCTATGTGCACGCTCTCCCCGCCCGCGCCCGAGGTCCACCGCACCAGTCCGCTGTGGCTCAACCAGCTCCTCGACGCGGCCCAGCCCCACGCCCGCGCCCTGACCGCCTCGTATCTGCACGCCCTCATCAGCGCCTGTCCCGCCGACGGCCACGCCCCCGCCTACGCGCAGATGGTGCGCGCCGGGCACGCGCGGCGTCTCCTGCAGCGGCACGCCGGCCTCCTCGCACAGGCCGCGACCGCAGCCGGGCCCGACCCGGCCGCCGTCGTACTCACCCGCGCAGACCAGCTAGCCGTCTACCTCGACGAGCTGGCCGCGTCCTTCCCCTCCCACCCGGGCTCGTTGCCCCGCACCCAAACGGTTGTTCAGCAGGCGGGCCAGCCGTCCGCCCAGGCCCAGGAGGAGGAGCAGCTGCTGCTCGGAGCAGTCACCGCCCACCCCGAGGGCCTACCGCGCATGCGGTGGCTACATGAAGGCGACCTCACCGTTCCTGTGCACGCCGCCCTCTTTGCCTGCCTCACCGCCCTAAGCCGCCGCGGAACGCCGGTGGACCCGGTCACCCTGCTGTGGGAGGCACAGCACCGCGGTCTGCTGCACGCAGGGTTCGGCCCGCAGGACGTACTCGCCCTCGTAGCTCACCCCGTCGGCGGGCCGGAGCACTGGGGGCAGAGGGTCCTACAGCGTGCCCTCCTGAACCGAGCCGAGGAGGTTGCCGCACGGATCACAGCGCTCACCGAGGACGAAGCCACCTCCGTCCACCAGCTGGCCACCGGCAGCCGGCGGGCCCTGGCTGCCTTGTCCTCTGTCCGGTCCCGCTGGCACCAGGCCGTCAACGGCCCCACTCCCGGCACCCCGGCCGCTTCCCCACCCCGCACGCCTGCGGTAGGGAGTCCGGGCGCACGGGCCGGACCCGGCCCACTCTTGCCCGCACGACCCGCCCGATGAGCCCCTGTCCACCAGTCCGAGCCTCTTCCCGTCCCTTCCCCGAGCCGAAAGGCACCCATGCACGCTCCTGCCAACGCACACGTCTTCTTCGATCTCCACCCCGATCACTACCCGGGGGTTGTCGCCACAGCCTCCGGTCCCACCATCGACGCCGCCTGCTCGCATCTGCATGCCTCGGGTTCCGAAGCACGGCCCCGGACACCACGCTGCTCGCCCGGATTGACCGGGAGGCACCCTACTAAGCTGGCCGGGCCGCCAAGGAGCCCTCCAGAAGGAGATCGACACCGAGTGGACCTGGGCGGACTCACCCACGCCATGGTGCCCCCGGGAAGAGATCCAGAAGGTGAGCGCTGATACCCAGCGCATCCACGACAACATCGCCACCGGCCGGCTGACCATACATCTCCACCCACCTGCACGGCGAAGACCACATCCGCCAGGTCGCCCTCACCTTCGACGAAGAGGCGCAGGCCATCACCGCTCTTCGCAGCCAGTACGCCGCCGCTGTCCGCCCTGGCCCGGCTCCGCCGATCGAAGTCGAGCAGAGCGTCCTTCACGCTCTCCGTGGCAAGACGGCGCCCGCGACCTTGGCGGCCTCACCGCAGGTCGCCGGTCCCGGAGCGCACGGAGAGTTCCTCGCATGCGAGCTCCTCAAGAGTGGGCGGCACTGCCGGATCCGTGCTCACGGCCCCATGGTCCAAGAGCAGCCGCAACTTTGAGCCGTTTCCGTGAACTTCTTGAACCGCTGGAGGTCTCCGGTGACCTGGCGGTCGATGAACCCGAACTTGTCGGCGATGCTCTCCGTCATCCCGGCGGGGCCGAAGTCCAGCCGCAACGTGACCTCGGTGTGAGTGGGGTCGATGGGGTGGAAGGTGACGACGCGCGAGGGCTCGGTCTCCCGGCCGACGGTAACCCAGGGCACTCGCTCGTCGGGGATCTGTTCGGTGACCTCGGCATCGAATTCGCGCTCCACCCCACCCATCTTGGTCACCCAGCGGGTGAGGGTCTAGTCGACCTGCTCGATGCGCTTCACGCCATCCATGAACAGTGGGAACGTCTCGAACTGGGTCCACTGGTTGCAGGCGGTACGGACGGGGACATCGACCCTGATGGATTCCCTGACCTGGGACACGGCAGAGGGGTTCCTTCCGTGGGAGCCGCGGCGCGGCCCGATCAGCTGGGTCGGGTGAATACCTGCCCGTCAGCCGCATCCACCTGTCGGTCGGACTCGTGAACCCCTCGGACGGCCGCTCAAAGCGAGACCTGGGCGGCCCGCACGGCTCCGCCGCCGGGCGTCCCCGCGGCGTCTCGCAGAGCTCAGTGCGGGAGATGCCAGTGGTGGGCGCGCATGACATACGGGGCCAGGGTGCGGGCGCGCCGCACCATTCCGTAGAGCTGCTGGGCGGGGCGCTGCTGCTCGCCGTGGATGGCGTTGACGATGATCAGCCCGCAGGTTAGCGCCGGTACAGACCACTGGGCGTAGGACAGGCGGCGTTCGGCCTGACCGGTGTCTCCCGGGAGACGATCGGCCTTTTCGGCGTCCTGGGGAGTGCCTGAGGAGACAAGCTCAATCTTCTTGCCGAGGACACGGGTGTAGACGGTGGCAGCCAGGGCTGCGCCGGTCAGGACGGTCTTGGCTAGGGCGGAGGCGGCGACCCCCTGCTGCGTGACCACGCGCGTGGCGTTGACGGCGAGCAGACCGGTGGACCCGACCAGGTGCACACCGATCGCGGCAGCGCCCACCGGCGCCCACAACGCCCACCCCGTGCTCGCGATCCTCGCACCCTCCTCCCAGCTCCTGCCCTGGACCCTCGCAGCGCCGTTCAGCCCGACAGCGCCCATGAGGGAGCCTCCGAACCAGGCGGCCAGGCCCACGTCGTGCAGGCTGCGCAGGACGGTATTGCGTTGCGCCATGGGGGTGGCTCCTCTCGCGCGGGAGCGCCGACACCTCGCCGGCACTCCCGCCACCGTCACCCCCCGCTCCGGCCGGTGCCAGGGCGGTTGGTCCGAACGGCCCGCGAGTACCAAGCTCGGTAGCGGCCGGATGCCCCGTGGGTGAGGAGGAACAGCTCGTAGCGGGCGTCCGCCGGGGGGCTGAGCATCGGGTTCTGCAGACCGCTGAACGCAGCGTCATACGCCCGAGTACCAAGCCCCAGCCGCAGCGCGACGGGGCCCACACAGCCGGCTCCTTCAGGCCGCCGCCCCCTCCAGAGCTGCTTGGCACTCCCCTCTCCGGGTAGGGGCTTTATGGGCCGACGGTCTGTCCGTCGGCCCAGCTCAAACGCGTGAGCGGGGGGACGGAGCAGGGAGTGCTTCATGATCCTCATTCTCGGACTCATCATTTTGGTTGCCGCGCTGGTCGTCGCGGTGGCCGGCGTCATGTCCAACCTGGGCAGCGCCCACGAGCTCACCAACGACTTTTCCGTCTTTGGCTATCACGTCACCAGTTCCACCGGCGCGCTGTTCCTGTACGGGATCGTCGTCGGCGCGCTTGCCCTCGTAGGCCTGTACCTCGTCCTCGCGGCGGCTCGTCGTGCCTCACGGCGCAGTAGGCTCGCGCGTCAGGGCGTCGGCGTATCGAGGCGGGAGAGCGAGGTGGTGGACCGCGAACGCGACGACCTCATCGAGCAGCGCGACGCCGCCCGCGCCCGGGCCGACCAACCCCTCGGAGACAATCCACCCGTCGCCCCCACTGGCGGGCATCGTCGCCCAAAGTGGTTCGGCGGCAGGACAAACCCCCACTAGGAGCCAGCTCGGCAGTACATTGTGGCGGTCCTGACCCCCCAAGTCGGCACCGCCAGGCTCAGCGGTGGAGAGCCGCGGCGGCGGAGCAGTCTGATGTCGGGACCGGGGGCCCCGAAGGCACGGAACAGACTTCCACGGCGGTGTTGGCCCCGCTCCACCCATTCAACGAGCGGGCCCCCGTGGCGGGTGCGCACAACGCGCCGTCGCCCTCCCCAGCGCCGGACAACCGGCTCGGCCCACGAAACCCGACGGGTATGTCAGACCGCCGCGTCCCAGCCCCTGTACGGAAGCGGCCAGGGCGCGGCGTTGATGTTCTTCGCGCCACGCCCTGGCGCCGTCCACTGGACGGCTGCATTCCCGCGGCCTGTGCTTCTCGCGCCGAACCGGCGCTACGTTGAGGTCGGCCCGGTGTTCCCCCAGAGCGTTGGGATCCGGGCCTGGCCCACGCACGCCATATCGGCGTGGGCTGGGAAAGACCCTAGCTGCGGTCGACCCGCGACGCCGACAAATCCCGCAACCCGTGCGCATGGTCTCGATATCTGACGCTGACAGCAGCGAAACCGTCCCTGGCAGGGATCCAGGAGGACGGAACTCGTCAGATGTCAGGACCCGGGGCCGCTCCCGGAAAGGCCCGGGTGGATGGTGGGGCTCCCGGGGCGGTGCGCACCGCATCCACCAACGAGAGAGACCCCGATCCGTCTCGCGTCTGCAGCGGTCACCAAGCGGGGGGGGGAGGACAGCCCGGGCCGGAAGCCCCATCTGCACCCCGTAGTCCGGCCAGCCGGCCTACGGCAGGACAGACAACCCTGGCCGTATCGGCACACACATCTCACAGGGGCGCTGCTGCCCTGGCCGCAAGAGCACGCGCCTATGCCCGAGCGGTGCAGCCGTGCCCCTCGTCGCCGTGCCGGGTGAATGCGCCTCCATCTGGCAGTGCTCGAAGGGCCGGACCTGGATGTGACTGGTTGTGTCTGCCTGGTGATGCCCGGCTGTGTGGGCGGTTCGGTTCAGTGGAGCACTCATGGCCAAGGCAGTCCTCGTGATGGCGTTCGCCGCCGCCCTGCCTATGACGGAACCGGGGGTGGCCGCGGACAGTGACCAGCACGACCACGGCCGGGGCGGTCTGAAGGTGACCGGCCTGACGGGCACCGCCTTCGGTGTCGACTTCAACCCGACCGCCGACCGGCTGCGGATCATCAGCGACACGTGCCAAAACCTGCGCCACAACGTGAACGTCGCCACCGGCGGAACCCTCGCCGACACCCCCCGTCACCACACCCCGGCCACCACCCCCACAGCCGGCGTCAGCGGCGCCGCGTACACGGACAACGACCTGGACGCGGCGACGGCCACCAGCCTGTTCGACATCGATACCGCAAGCTACCGCGTGGCGCTGCAGTCCCCGGCCAACTCCGGCACCCTCGCCCCCATCGGCAACCTCGGCGTCGACGCGAAGAACCAGCGCTGGCTTCGACATCTACTTCTCGCCCAAGGACGGAAGCAACCAGGGCTTCGCCGCGCTCTCCACCGACGGCTCCTTCCGCTTCTACATGGTCAACCCGCTCACCGGGGCGGCCCGAGACGCCGGCGCCTGCCCCGACGGCCGGCAGGTCTTCGATGTCGCCCTGCCCCTGGACCAGGAGTAGCCGCTTCACCGACCCCGCACCGTCGTCTTCGCGGGCCCGGTTTGGGCTGTCCGGGTGGCAGCAAGGGCGGCTGGCCTAGTCACAGGCCGGCGATCACGTTACGGCGGGCAGGGTTCCCAAGAACGCCCCTACCCAGTGAAGGAGACACCCGTGACTGACATGTGGAGCTACAACCCCGAGTCGCACTACACCCCTGGCACCAGCCTGGTCGGCTTCAAGGTCGAGGCCAGCGACGGCCACATCGGCAAAGTCGACGAAGCCACCGAGGAGGTCGGCTCCTCCTACATCGTCGTCGACACCGGCCCGTGGATCTTCGGCAAGGAAGTCCTCCTGCCCGCCGGGACCGTCGTGCGTGTCGACGTGAAGGAGGAGACGATCAACGTCAACCTCACCAAGGACCAGATCAAGGACTCCCCGGAGTACGACAAGGACAAGCACCGCGGCGATGCCGCCTACCGCGACCAGCTTGGCCAGTACTACGACCGCGGCAACGTCTGAGTTGTGCGCTGCTGCGGCTCCTCGCGTCGTGGGAGCCGCAGCCCCTGCGCACCTGAGTGCGCGAGGAAACAGCGGAAAGGAGCAGGCGAGTCGGCGCTCCAGGCGCCGTTGATCTTGGTGAAGCTCTTCCAGGCACCTTTGAACGTCGTCCAATGCAGATCTTGGTCGCTGGCGGTTGTGCCCTGCCCGCCGCGCACGGAGCAGTGGAGCAGGCCGTTGTATGCGGCCAGGGTGGGGCCGGGGGCGCTGCCGCCGGAGACACCCGTCCGGACCCCCGGTGCGGCCCCGGACGCGGGGCCCTCACGCCAGCGCGTAGCTCTGCCGGAAGTAGTCGGCTGCACGCTCCAGGTCCCGCTCGGTCTGCAGCGTCAGCTCCAGGTCGCCGGTGCCGTGGTGACCGAGCCCCGTCACGTCCCGTGCGAAGCTGGGCACGAGGTCGACCTTCGCCGGGTCGGCCTTCAGATTGACCAGCAGCTTGGCCTTCTTCGGTGGGACCAGGCAGGCGTAGTTCTGTATGCGCCGGTAGGCAGTGTAAGTCTGGTTCGAGACCTTGATGACGTCCTCGCCAAGCCCGATCAGGGACTCGTCTACCGCTGCGGCCAGCTCGGCCATGGCCCCAGTCTCCGCCGCGGCCCGCTGCGCCTTCGCCGTGTCCTGGGTCCGGCTCCCAGCCTTTCGACGCCGCGGCACGGCCGGCGAAGGACGCCACCGTCTCAAGGCCTATGTGCTCGCTGCCGAAGTACCGATAGCGGACCAAGTCGATCGCGTGCCGGTGCTCACGGACAGCGTGGATGTCGTAGCGGGTGAAGTCACCCGCCACACAGATCAACCTCGGTGCGTTCCAGAGCACCTGGGCCGCGGCGTGAACCCCGAGCTGGTCGCGGACCAGGCGCCGGAAGGCATCCCGGTGGAGGACCAGCCACGCCATATAGAACAGGCCCTGGTTGATGACGCCCGCATCCGTGCCGCGCTTGTACTCGGCGATCACCGGTGCGCCGTTCTCGTCGATGCCCAGCGAATCGATCCGACCGCCGTGCACCGGTCCGGTGCTGTACTCGCTCGCCAGTAACCGGACGCCGAGCATCGTCTCCATGTGCGCCTCGACGAGATCCTGCACATCCGCCTCGGCCTCGGCCAGACGCGGCGTGACCTCGGTCACGCCGTCATTCTTGTTGAACAGCTTTAGGCCTGACACCTCCCCCTTCTCGCCCCTGCCCCACTGCAACAGCGGACAGGTCAAGATTTGTTTCCGGAAGGGTTTTCGGCCTCGCAGGGGCAGTGTGAGGGGCTGCGTCCAGCGCCTGGGACGGTCCCCGTCCCAGATCCCACATGCGTCCCACACTTCCCCTGATCAAGCGTCAGGCGCTTGCATTTCGCAGGTCAGCCCACGTTGCTCAGTGGATAGAGCACGCGTCTTCTAAGCGCCTGCTCTGTGGTGCGGTTTCTACGCGGTGGGGAGTGGGCCGACCCGCCCACTGCGGACTACCACGATGGGCGTCCGCAAGGGCTGAGGTAGACCTGAGATTACATCGACAGGGTTGCGCGAGCTCCCCGTCCCGGGCACCAGCCCACCGGCCTGAGACGTCATGGCCGTATTCACGGAGAATCGTCGCTCGCGGATAGGTATCGCTTGGGAGTGAGCGCGGTTTGCTCTCCACCGCCGACGACGGTTGTGAGGGTGAACCAGAAAAATGGTCCTGCTCCGGCTCCGGGCGTTTCGCCCTATCCTGCGCGCTCACGACTCACCGCGTCACGGGATCTGCGTCCCACGATCACCGCACGGAACCCGGCGCGAGGAAGGATATGTGCCGAGCCCGCTACGATCAGGAGATGCCGTACGAGGCCCCCGACGACGCCCCCGAGCCACTGTTGCGATCTGCGCCCTCCCGGTCGCTCGAAACCGGTAGACTTGACAATTTGTCGGGCAGCGGGCAGCGGGCAGCGGGCAGCGGGCAGCGGGCAGCGGGCAGCGGGCAGCGGGCAGCGGGCAGCGGGCAGCGGGCAGCGGGCAGCGGGCAGCGGGCAGCGGGCAGTACTCGTCGCGGTTCGCTCGGCGGGTGCCTTGCACCGCCTCCTCGACGTCCTGCCGGCCTTCACTGGAGACCGCCGGATCACCACACGGTTCACGCTGGCCCCGGGCTCAGATTTCGACATCGACGCCCTCGCGGCCTTGGAGCGCGCCGATGTGCGCACACTGCTCTGGGATGAGGCTCTTCGGGTCAAGCATGACCTGATCTTGGCCGCGAGCCCGAAAGGCGCGCTCCGGCTGCTGCCAGGACCTCGGGTGCTGTTGCCGCACGGAGCCGGATTCAACAAGACGGTCACCAACGACGGCTCGACGAGTATCCCGTCCGGCCTCGACCCCTACTACCTGATGGCTGAGGGCGAGCCCCTGGCCGACCTGCATGCCTTGGCACACGAGGAACAGGTGAACCGTCTGGCACGGCACAGTCCTGTGACCGCCTGCCGTTCCGCCGTGATCGGTGATCCCACCCTGGACCGGATCCTCGTCTCAGTCCCCCACCGGGCGCAATACCGTGCAGCCCTCGGCACGGGGCCGCGCAGGCTCGTTGTTCTCGCCTCTACGTGGGGCCCCGAGTCCCTTCTGTCCCGCCGCCCCGAGCTGCCGGCCGACCTCAGCCGGACCCTGCCTCACGACTCCTTCCAAGTCGCCCTGGTTCTCCACCCCAACGTGTACAGCAGTACGGGAAGGTTCGACCTGGCCCGATGGCTCGACCCAGCCCTTGAGGCGGGCCTCGTCCTCTCCCGCCCCTACGAGGAGTGGGCCACGCTCATGGTCGCCGCTGATGCCGTGGTTACCGACCATGGTTCCACCGCCCTGTACGCCGCGGCCCTTGGCCACCCGATCATCAACGCGTACGACGGCGGCGTCGAGTTGATCCCCGACAGCCCGATGGCCCGTCTGCTGGCCGCCACCCCCCGGCTTCCGACACCCGCGGACCTTCCGGACGTCCTGCACACAGCCCTCACGGTGGACATCCGCAGCCACGCTACTGCCGCGTTCGCCGAGCATGGCCAAGCCCTCACGTTGCTGCGGCAGCACCTTTACCGGTTGCTCCGCCTCCGCCCGCCCTCAGGCCCGCTTGAGGCGCGGGCGTTCTCCCCGTCGTCCACGACGCCCAGGCAGCCGCGGGCCTTCACCGTACGGGCCGAGGTGTCGGGGGAGAGCATCTCCGTGGCGCGCTTCCCCGTACTTACGCAGGAACCTGTGCACCATTTGGCGGCCGAGTATCCGTCAGCCGGGCCCCGTGCCGTGCAGAGCGCGGCCGTCCTATGGTCCCCGACGGGTAAGCAGTCCTTCCACCGCCCGCATGCAACCGTCTGGACGGCCGCCGGGTGGACAGCCCACGTCATGGAGGAGGCACCGCGCTGCCGGACGGCGGTCGCCGTGCTGACGCGCCGTCGATGCCTGCTCAGGCACCGTACGGCCGGCCTGCTCAGCATGCACCTGGAACCCCACCAGCAGGCCGGGACAGTCTCCTACGCGGACCCCGGGGCCGTGGCGTCTGCCGTGCACGCTTGGCTCGGCGGCCATCCCATGCCCGCCCTGCCTGTGTCGCTGCTCTGCGACACAGGCCCGGTGACCGTCCGCGTGGGTCTCGCCCCGGCGACGAGCGACGATCTCGACTACGAGCTCTGAGCGTCGCCGGTCGCTGCCCCACACTCGGCCGCGATGCGCCGTGCGGCCGTGCGGTGTGTCTCGGCCGTGTCCGCTTCACCGGACATGTCCGCCAGTTCGGCCAGCTCTTCCAGGATCCGGACCTCATCCGTCTGGGAACCTCGCCTGCGCGCACCCTCAAGTGCGGCCATCACCAGGAGGTGAGCTTCCTCCGGGCATCCGGTCAGCCTCAGCGCCCGGCCGAGCTCGAAACCCGTCCGTGCCATCATGCGCTCCCGCTCCTGGCCCTTGGCCGCCTGGTGAGCTTCACGTAGCAATTCGACCGCTTCCTGGTGCTGCCCGCCGCGCAGCGCGGTCCGGCCCAGGAGGTAGGTCTGCAGCAGCACCCCGTACGCGTTGCCGATCTCCGTGTGGATCGCCTTCGACGCCTCGAAGTCCACCGCCGCACCGGCCACGTCCCCAGTCTCGGCCTTCAGAAGCCCCTGGAACTCGGTCACCGAGGCCTTCAGCTTCCGTTCCGCAACCGACTCGCCCAGCGACGCGGAGGTGGCCAGGGCGTGCCGCAGGCATTCGGCTGCTTCCTCGTACTGCCCCTGCTCCCACAATGGGCGGGCCAGCTGGCACCTCATCCGTACCATCGCCGGCAGATTCTCCGTGCGGTCGGCGGCATCGACACCCGTACGGAACGCGTCCGTGATGTCCGCATAGTGGGGGTGGTCAAGGAAGTGGGTCCACAGCGGCTCACACAACGCCCACGCGTCCTCGTACAAGCCGTCCTCGAACGCCAGCCGGACACAGCGGTACAGGGCGTGCCGTTGGGCTTCCAGCCACCGGAGCGCTCCCTGCTTGCCGTCGAACTCGATGTCCGCAACGCCGGTGCCCGCAGGTTCCGGGATTTCCGCGAACGTCATACGCGAACCGGCTGCCAGCAGATCCGCGCGGGCCGCCTGACGCCTGGTCCAGATGATCAGTGCCCGCCGCGCCCCCGCCCGCTCCGCCCCGTCCGGATCCTCCCCCCGTGCCCGACGTTCGGCATGGCCACGCAGAAGTCCATGCATACGCCAGCCCTTCGCCTGGCCTTCAAGCAGGCCAGCACGCTCCAGCTCCTCCAGCGCATCGCCCGCAGCAGCAAGATCGCAGCCCAGCATGGCGGCAACGGCCGGTTCCTCGATGCGCGGCCCCGGAAACTGGGACAGCAGGCGGTAGAGGCGTCCGGCCTCCGGGTCCAGAGCGGCGTATGCGGCGTCCCACACGGCTTCAACCATGGGAATACCCTTCCCGTGCAACTCAGCCGTCAGTTCCGCGACCAGCCGGGACAAGCTTCGTCTGCGGTACTTGCGCACCCACTGCCCGGCGACCTGAAGCGCCGCCGGCAGTCCCCCACAGCCCTGGGCCAGATCGCGGGCCGCGTCCGGCTCTGCCACTAGCCGGGGATCGTCCACCAGGCGGCCCAGCAGCCGCACAGCGTCGTCCGGCGCGAGGGGGCCCAGCAGTACCTCAACGGTGGCGGTGCCCTCAAGGTCGTACAGAGCTCCCTGGCTGGTGACAATCACCAGGCTGCGATCCGACGCCGGGAGGAGAGACATCACCTCGGTTCCGAAGCGTGCGTTGTCGACGACCACGATCATCTGCTTGTCCCTGGTCCGGGACCACAGTTGCTTCGTCCGACCGCTGAGGGACTTCTCCAGCCACTCGGGCGACATGCCCATGCCCGTCAAGAGTTCCCCGACAGCATCGGCGACTTCCACCACACCGTCTCGGCGCAGATCGTCAAGGTCGACGCAGAGCACGCCGTCGGGGTACCTATCGGCAAGCCCGCGAGCCACCCGATACCCGAGCGCCGTCTTCCCGATGCCACCGATACCGGTCAGTGCGACAACCAAGGGCCCACAGCGCACCGGATGCCCCTGAACCGCACGGGAGATGATGTCCTGTTCTCGGTGCCTGTTCTCGAACCAAGCCGACTCAGGAGGGAGTTGGAAGGGGGCGGACTGGACCCTGGCTTCCGCACCATGCCAGTGCTGGTGAAGCTCCCCAATGCGTCCGGCCTGAACAACAGCCTCCGCACGTCCGTCAAGCCTGTTCCACGTCTCCTCAGCCATGCGGCAACAGTATTGGGTCACGAGCTACCTGACGATGCATCGACATCAGCCAACAGAGCGTGACGGATGTCCGGATCTCGGCTCCCGGAACCGCTTCCAGGAGGTCAAACCCCCACCTAAGGTTAAGCGGACCCGTCACCGACCGAGGGAGTCTCCACATGGATCCGATCACCGCAGCCGCCCTCGCCGCGCTGGCCGGCAGCCTCGGCAGCGAAGCCGGACGCCAGACATGGCAAGCGCTCACCACCCTGGTACGCCGCCCGTTCGCTCGCGCCACCGCACAGGACGGCACGATGCCCCAGATCAGCTCCGGCGAACTGGAAGCCGCCTCCCTCGCGGGGGACCCGGCCGACCCGATGCGCGCCCAAGCACTCGCCACCGCCCTCGGCGTACGAGCCGCCCTGGACGGAGAGTTCCGCGAGCTCCTGGACCAGTGGTGGCAGCAGGCGCAGTCCGCCCCCTCCGCGGGCAACGTGTACAACAACATCGGCGGCAACGTCGAAAGTGGCGCCAACGTGGTCCAGAGCCGAGACGTCTCCAGCCTCACCTTCAACATGACACGACCCTCGGCAGCCCCCGACAGGAACTGACCTGCAAGGTCGCCAGGACGCGAAATAGCCGGCGCCGCTCCCGCTGTCGGGCAAGGCGATCCGCATACAGGACCTGACGCGGGGAGAGGAAGTGGCCACGCCCTTCCCCGAGGAGGCGCGAGCGGCGGAAGAACCAGGTAATTGAGCACCATGACAGTACCCAAAGCGTCGTAGGGCCTCGTATATCGCAGGTAGCAGCAACATTTGACGACTGAGGCCCATACGCACCCGTCGTGTCAAGGCGTGTCGGCGCGACGCCGAACACGTCCGTGGGGCTCGTGACCTTGATTGGCTCCTCAGCACCGGCCTGGGGAGGGCTGGTGGCGGGTGCGCTACGACTGCCTCGCCACCCGGGTCTACAGGTGCCTGCGGCATCGATGCCATCTGCGGTGGGAAAGAGGTCTCGGGCCTGGGTGAGGTCCAGGACCCGCCCCAGCCGGGGCGGCACGGGGCCGGCCAAGGCCAGGCGGCAGGCGCGCAGCAGAATTAGCATCAGGTTGAGCATGGTCGAGTCGGCGAAGGTCAACCGGCTGCCGTCGAGTACGATCCGCCGTATACCGGCACAGGTTGACCCCTGTCGCCTTCGCCAAACCCCCAGATCCGGTGATACGAGCTGTCACCATGACGCTCGCCTCGCCGTTCCCATGACGGCCTTCCCGCTGCCGAGGTGAACGATGGACCGGGATGCCGCAGAGGCGGGGGCGGCAACCAGTGGGTTGCCGCCCCCGCCTCGCACGTCCGTCCCCGCTCGGGTCACAGAGGATGCGGCCCGTCGTAGTAGCCGCCGACCTGGCGGTGGTAGTCCGCGTTGCCGAGGTGCTTGTCCTTGTCGAACTCGGGAGCGTTCTTGATCTGCTCCTTCGTCCGGTCCACGAAGACCTTCTCGTCGCTCGCGTCGATCCGGCTAATCGTGCCCGCGGGGAGCAGGACTTCCTTGCCGAAGATCCACGGACCGGTGTCGACCACGATGTAGGAAGACCCGACCTCGTCGGAGTGCTTGTCGACCTTGCCGATAGAACCGTCCGTCGCCTCGACCTTGTATCCCGTCAGATCGGCGCCGGCCAGACGGCCGGACGTCTCACGGTAACCCCATACATTCTCAGTCATGCGAAAACTACTCCTCAGGTCAACAGGAGGGCAGAAGGAAATGAACTCCCCGCCGGTCCTCCCTTTGCGTACGGCACACACGACAGAATCCCGTTCCATCGCGACCATCACATGCCTCGGATTTTCTACCGCACACCCTCGGTCACAGTCGGACCGAGACGGCCGTCGATCTTTGGAGGTCAGCAGATCCCCTACTGCGTCACGACGACCGCCCCGGCACTATCACCTTTACCCTCGATATCCGTTTTCATCCAGTAACGCAAAATCGCAGTCCACGCACGCCGACATGGCGGTGGCCCGCCTCCCCGACCAGGGGAGGCGGGCCACCGACACACCACATCTGAACTGCGCCGCTACGGAGCGACTACCAGCGGTACCATCGGCCGCTCCCACTCTTCGGGCGAGCGACGAATCCGATCAGCCACAGCACGAGGACCGCGATCGCGACCCACCAGAGAATCTTCACCGCGAAACCCGCACCGAAGAGGATCAGAACCAGCAGAAGAACAAGAAGCAGGGGAACCATGTTTATCAACCTCCGAAACATCGCGTGCCCGACAAGTGCCCGGCCATGCGTGCGAACTTCAACCCCTACGTCCGCCGGTGATCTGAGAGCCCCATCACGACTGCGGCCGGTGACTCTGACCTTTCGAGGCAGAAGCGTTGGCGACATCTTCAAGAAAGGAAGCTTGTGGTGAGCAGCCACCGATCAACCGATGCGAAAGTCAACCCCATACCCAGGGACCGGCCCGACCAGCAGGCGGCCGGACCGGACCAGTTGGACATCGAGACGATGGTCGCCCACGCACACGGCAGGTCCGACGAACGAAGGCCGACGCACAGCTCCGCCAGGAAAGACCCCGCCTGATCACCTGACGTGTGCGTGCTCTCAGCCTGGAGGCAGTCAGGCCGGCGGCTGGCCGGGATCGGAAGCAAACCTGCGGGGCTGAGCGAAGCGGACTGGACTGGTCCTGCCTCTACAGTTCGGCCGTGGACGATCAAGACGAATTCCTGGCAGCGGTACGCGGCGTGCTCCATCAGGCCGGCTTCGACGAGAGCGCCGTGGGAACGGAAGGCGTCCATGTGATCCAGCACGCCCGCGGTGTCATGGTCGGCTGGATGCCCGAAGATCTCAGGACGCTTCCCTCCCGACGGCGCGGAGCGCGCCGTAACCGTTCCAGCGAGCACCCTGGCCTGCCCGGCCTGCGCCGCGCCTTCGGGCTCGCACTCGCAGCAGCATTCCGGGCCGCCGAATTCACCGTTGAAACCCGCGGAGACGAGTGGCTGCTCGTGATCAACCCAACGCACAAGCCCAGCCTCTGACGGAACCCGATCGCTCGAAGGCACGCGACCGACGCGACCGACGTAGCGCCCATTCACCCGCCCGGCCGGAGGCGGGCTCACCCCGGCCGGGAACACCGCGGCCTGCGGTCCCTGCTTCCCCCCTGCGGTCAGGGGACGGTCAAGCCTGGACGCGTAGGTGGTGGCACACCTCATTGCCGTCGAGGATGCGCGATCGGCGCAGGAGGTCGCGGGAGCCGCGCAGGTTCAGGGGGCTGTGCCAGGTGAGGCCCGGGTGCCATGCCCTCAGGTGGGACAGGGCTCGGGTGTCCAGGCCTGTACCGAGGAAGCGCGGGTCGATGTCGACTGCAGCGATCACGGCCTCGGCGCAGGTGAGGCACATCCGATAGTGGATCTCCCCGACGACCTTACGGACGTGGACGAGGAGCAGGACCTCATCGCCGGTGCCAGTGTCCCCGGGGATACGCGAGGAAAGCAGCTCGACGTGCTGGTAGGCGAGGATCCGGCGGCGCAGGCGGCGGAGTATCCCTCCCCCGCCCGCGTGCCGGCCCGCGCTCGCCGGGGGCGCCTCGCGGGGCTGAGTGGGACGGAACAAGGTGCTCGTGGAACGTGCATGATGTCCGTGCATGCCGCACGCGTACCCCCGCGCCGACGGCACATGCTCCTGTCCGGGCGCCTCCCGCCCTCGCAAGGGCCTGGTCATGCTTCCCCGCCACCCTTCTCAGGCCGGTGGGTAGCGCCCGGACCTGGCGACACGTCTGAAAGGACCAATTCAGAGCTGGGCTGATATCAGACTTGGGGGACGGGGTAGCCGGGCGTACATGAACAACACACCCCTGCGGGCTGTCGCCCTCGTCTGCACCCTGTCCCCGTCCCCGGAGCCGTCCAGCTCTCAGCTACTGGCCGAACAGACGATGGCCGCGCTCGCCGAACACGGAGTCACGGGCAAGACCATCCGGATCGCCGACCACGACGTGAAGACCGGAATCAGCACCGACCTGGGCGACGGCGACGCCTGGCCCGAGATCCGTGACACGATCCTCGGCGCCGACATCCTCATCCTGTCGACACCGATCTGGCTCGGACACCCCTCCAGCATCGCCCAGAAGGTCCTGGAGCGGCTCAACGCGGAGATCTCCGAAACAGACGACGAAGGCCGCATGCTCACCTACGGCAAGGTCGCCGCGGTCTGCGTCGTCGGCAACGAGGACGGCGCCCACAAGGTCAGCGCCGATCTCTACCAGGGCCTCAACGACGCCGGGTTCTCCCTCGCCCCCAACGCCGTCACCTACTGGGTCGGCGAAGCAATGCAGCACACCGACTACCAGGACCTCGACAAAACCCCCGAGAAGACCGCCACCACCACCAAGACCCTCGCCGCCACCACCGCCCACCTCGCCCGCCAGCTCAAGGCCAGCCCCTACCCGCCTAGCTGACCGACCAGCACAGTATGGGGCGGACGTCAGTCGGGGTCCGGCGTGCCCCTCCCGCCTCCTCCCCCGCGCCGCCACCCGGGACTCGGAAGCGAACCCGGAACCCCTGAGAGTGAATGTCGGGGGCGCCGCGGGTGACGGCGAACGAGCGGGCGCGTGTCCCGGGCAGCGCAGGGTACCCGCACGCCATGCCCCCCTTCCATGACAGCACGCTCAGTCTCTTGACCCACGGCTACGCCTGGCTGCCGAACCGGATGCGTACCTCGCCCGACGGCACGGTCAAGACCCGTTTGCTCGGACGGCCGACGGTCGCCATGCGCGGCCCGGAGGCCGTTGGCTTCTTCTACGACGAAGGCCACGTTCTGCGGGCCGCGGCCCTCCCCGACCCCGTTCTCGACACCCTCTTCGGCCAGGGCGCCCTGCACACGCTCGACGGCGACGCGCACCTGGCCCGCAAAGAGATGTTCCTCGCCCTCCTCAAGGACGAGACGGGCATCGCCGCGCTCGGTGAGCATGTCGGACGGCGCTGGCGCGAGGCCGCGGCCGGTTGGAAGCAGGACCGGGTGGTGCTCTTCGACGAGACCGGCCAGGTTCTGGCCCGGGCCGTCTGCGGCTGGGTCGGTCTCCAGCTCTCCGACGCCGAGAGCACCGAGATGGCACGCGACTGCACCGCCATGGTTGACGGGTTCGCCACTCCCGGCCCCAGGCACCTGCGGGCTCGCCGCGCCCGCGCCCGCCAGGAGAAGGCCCTCGCCGCCGTCATCTCCGGGATCCGCGAGAAACCGGGGTCAGACACCGAGCGGTCCGCTCTGGAGGCGGTGGCCCGGCACCGGGACGCGGACGGCAACCTGCTGGACGCAAACACCGCTGCCGTGGAACTCCTGAACATCATCCGACCCACCGTCGCGATCGCCTGGTTCGCCACGTTCGCCGCCCACGCACTGCACCGCTGGCCCCAGCACCGCGAGCTGCTGCGCGCAGACCCCGAGAAGACCTACGCCCGGGCGTTCGCCCACGAGGTACGCCGTTTCTATCCCTTCGCCCCCTTCGTGGGCGGCCTCGCAGCGAACGACCTGACCTGGCGAGGCCAGGACATCGCGAAAGGCTCGCTGATCCTGCTCGACCTGTACGGGCAGAACCACGACCCCGCCGTGTGGGAACACCCCTACCGCTTCTACCCCCACCGGTTCACCCGCGCCGGCCGGCTACCCGACAACCTGGTCCCCCAGGGCGGCGGCGATCCGGCCCGCGGCCACCGCTGCCCGGGCGAGGACATCACCATCGCCACGCTGGCTACCCTCGCCACCGAACTCGCCCACCTCGACTACGAAGTCCCCGACCAGGACCTGACCATCCCCCTGTCCCGCATGCCGACGGCTCCCCGCAGCGGCTTCGTACTCACCTGCCCGTAATACCCCGGCCGCCCCGCGGGGCAGACATCAGAAAAGCCGCGATAGGGGCAAAATCGGCTCTCGCGGGTAAGAGCCCCTGGACAGGCATTCACGCGGGCCACACGAGGGATGGACATGACAGGCAAGAACACAGAGGGCATGAGCCAAGCCGTATACCGGAAGGCCGCGCTCATCACCGATCAGTTGACCGGCACGGCCACCCCGACCAGTGAGGCCACCAACGGGGTAACGCCGACACGCGCCGCCCTGGCGCAACTGATGCTCCGCCGCAGTGCTCCACTCCTCGCGGCCACCGCGCTGGCCGCCCTGATGTGGCGGACCAATAGACAACGGACAGCCCGGTAGGACCACCTCTTCATACCCGCTCGGCACGCCGGCTACGGGACTCGGGACCCGGCCCCCGGGCACTCGCCGGCCGGGGCCTTTGATCGTCGTTCTTGGAGGCACGAAACACATGACGTCGTTCGGATACTTCCTGTCCTGCGAGGAATTCACCCCAGCCGAGCTCCTGGAGCAAGCGCGCAAAGCCTCCGACGCAGGCTTCACCCGGCTGGCCATCTCCGACCACTTCCACCCCTGGAACGACGAACAGGGCAACAGCCCCCTGGTCTGGTCGATGATCGGGGCCTTGTCCCAGACCGTGGACCTGCCGGTTACCACCCTGGTCACCTGCCCCACCATGCGTCTGCACCCGGCCGTCACCGCCCAGGCCGCTGCCACATCGAGCGAGCTTCTGGCGGGCCGCTTCGCCCTCGGAGTGGGAACCGGCGAAGCCCTGAACGAGCACATCCTCGGGGACCGGTGGCCCTCATTCGACGAACGCGCTGACATGCTGGAGGAAGCCGTCGAGGTGATGAGGAAGCTCTTCACCGGGGGTCAGGTCAGCCACCACGGCCCGCACTACACGGTGGACAACGCCCGCCTGTACACCACACCGCACGGCCGGCTCCCCGTTCACGTCTCCGGCTTCGGGCCGAAATCCGCGGAACTCGCGGGCCGCATCGGCGACGGCTTCATCACCATGGGCCCCGACCAGGACGCCATCAGCCGCTTCCGGGACGCCGGCGGCGAGGGAAAGCCGGTGATCGGCGGCCTGAAGGTGTGCTGGGACAACGACCGGGAGAAGGCCGTCGAGACCGTGCACCGGCTGTGGCCCAACGAGCAGCTGCCCGGCGAACTGGCCCAGACCCTTCCGACCCCGGCCCACTTCGAACAGGCCAGCCAGCTCGTCACTCGCGAACAGGTGTCCGCCAACGTGCCGTGCGGCGACGATATCGAGGAACACATGACGGCCGTACGTGCCTACCTGGACGCAGGCTTCGACGAGGTCTACATCGGCCAGATCGGCCCCGGCCAGGACGCCTTCTTCACCGCCTGCCGCGACAAGCTCCTCCCCGCCCTCAGTGGATGAGACCGACCATTCCCACAACCCCGAACAGGCAGGCCCGATGGGGAGAAACGCACTCGCAGCACGCCATCGCCCGCTCTGCTGTACTCCCTGACAGTAACGCCGGCGCCTGGCCGCTTCGGGGTGGTGTGGGGCGCCGGCGGCCGGGCCGGGGATCTGACGGGAAGACGCCGCACAAGGTTGGTGCGACACGCCCTTCTTCGCCTCCCAGTATGGTCTCGTCGGAACGGCAACCCGGGGGCGGGGTTGATCACCCGTTGCTCCCCGCTCCCGTCGGCGTCCCGACTGACCGTCAAGGAACACGCATGCCGGCCCGGGCCTCGGGCATCCGCACGATACCCAGCCGATGTGCTCGTGAAGACAAGGAGTGTCCGTGCTGCCCTTCAACGTGACCGAGAACGGTGTCCTGATCATCCGCTTGCGAGCCGACCTGGACATCGCAGGCCGGGCCGCGGCCGCCTGGGCGATCGACGGCTACCTCGCCGCCCACCGGTCCGCACCCGTCATGCTGGAACTCTCGGACGCGCCGCTGAGTACGGCCGCGGTGAGCACCGTCGTACGGACCCACCGCATGTGCCGCACCGCAGGTGGGCAGCTGGCCGTCGTCGCGAGGGGCGCCGAAACGCGCCGGACGCTGGAGGCGCAGACGGAGGCCGAAGGGCTGGTCATCCAGCCCACCCGCTCCCTGGCCGCCACCGCGCTCTCGGATGCCTCGGCCCCGGTCGCCACCGCAGCGTAAAGGCCGCCACGCCGCCCCGTCGGGGCCTATCGCCGCCCAACGGCCCGCGCGCCCGCAAGCGCTCGCCGCAAATGGCAGAGCCCCTCAGGGGCTCTGCCATTGCGTGGTTCGGCTACGTGGACGGCTTCTTGCCCTTCCCGCTCCCCTTGCCCCGCTGGACGGTGCGGCGCTGGGCATCGGGGCTGGGGCTCAGGGCATCACCGGCCTCGCCGTCCTTCGTGCCGGAAGCGATGGCCTCCTCGGCTTCCCGCCGGGCAGCGCGATCGCCACTCTCGCCCGGCGCCTCGGAAGGCGGAGTCGGCTTGCGGGATTGCTTCTCTGTCATCGTCGTGCCTTTCGTTCAGTGGACTGGTGGCGCATAGAGCGTTCTGGCCACGGGGCCCGCATCAGACGCCGACCGCACGCGTACCCCGCCACCGATGCCCGCACACGATGGAGCCGCCGACTGATCGGCGTTTCCCCACCCCCACGCCACTCGGACGGTGCACTCAGCCCGGTCCGCAACCGCGTTGCACCAGAAGCATTCTGAGCTAGCTCAAGAAAATCCTCGCGCGGGCGTTTGCGGGGTCACACGGGTGAACAGCGGAGTCCGCAGCTCTTACGGGAGGGTCTCCGCCCGGAGCCTGGGCCGCATGCCCCCGAGGTGTGGACCAGGCCACCCGGCGCACCTCTGCCGTACGGGATCCACACGGCACCCCGGGCACCACCGCCCCGGCCTCCTCCCCGGCCGGGCACCTACCGGAACCCGGGCAGGCCCCCGGCCACAGCGCTCAGACCGCTGCCGCCGGGCAGACAGATCCCTACGGCAGCGCGATCAGTGGGAGTCGAGTACAGAGTCGTCGAGAGCGCCCGTGCCGGGTAGGTGGTGCCGGGCGGCCATCAGCGCGGCGTGCACGTCCGCCGTACCCGTGGCCACGCATAGAGCATGCGCGACGTCCCGGATCTCCTTGCGTACGGGCGAGGCCTCGTCTGCGGCGTCAAGTACGGACAGGGCCCAGTAGCGGTCGACAAGGCCGGGGAGCACAGCCGGGTGAGCCATCAACATGGGAATTGCCTTCCGCCAACCGATCCGTCAAGTGGACGCCGCCTACCCCGCCGATCACAGTTGAATCCGATCACGACCGAGATCTGGGGGCACCGCATGGGAGCGCCGCGAGCCGGGCTCCCGGGCACAGGCCCTTAGACGTCGTTTCTTATGGCGTGATTGATCGCTGAGCCGCGCATGGCCAGCAGGCTGGTCTGCAAGTAATCGTCTGCACCTCTGGGAGTGGGTGAAGCCTGCCGCTCACCCACAGTGCCGAGCTACGCCCGCCTGTCCAGCACGGAGAGCTCCGTGCCGCAGTCGGTGCAGACGGCCTGTCCCAACATGTATGGCAGCCCGTGTGCCACGACTCTCTGGCCATCTGCCAGGGCCCGGCGGTACAGCTGCTGTACCGCACCGCCCGCTTGGGCGGGGTCGATCGGACGCAAGGGCGACCTCTGCGCTTTCGGGTTCGCATAGTCCTCGCTGGACGCGAAGTGGCCTTCCTCTCCGAAGACGATGGTCAGCATCACTCCGCAGTAGGGGCAGTCGACTTCATGCTCACCCTCCGCAAGGTTCTCCAGATTCCGGTCCCAGACCTCGGCGCCCTGGAACGCCATCCATGACTGGAGCAGGAAGACGTAGTCCACTGCGGTCATGGGTGTGGTGAGTGTTTCCTCTGTCAGACGGCAGAACGCGGCCGCTTCCCGGGTTCTCATCTGAGCTGCCTCGGGTGAAGAACGGGCGCACCGCGTGATCGCTCCCGCCAGGTAGAGCACGTCCAGTCGTTCGCCGGCCGCTCGTCCGGCTGCGATCCCAAGAAGGCGGGGCAGGGCGGCGAAGCTTGCGGAGAAGGCCGTGTCGTACATCGGGCAGAGCCGGTCAACCAGCTCCGTTGAGACAGATTCGGGGTCCGCCTCGTACCGGTCAAGCACGTCGGGCACCCCTTCCGCTGAACCGTATGCGTCGCTGAGCCTGGGCCAATCCGTCATGCCCGGCATTCAAGCATCGCCCGTCCAGTCCGAGGCAGCAGGGGCCTATAACAGCAGGTTTCGCTCTACTTGGTGAGGCGGCGGTGACAGATCAGGGTCGCGGCTATGCCGACGAAGGCAAGGAAGTGCTCAGGTTTGCGCTCGTAGCGGCGGTGGAGTCGGCGACAGCCGGCGAGCCAGGACACGGTCCTCTCGACGACCCATCGGTGGCGGCCAAGCCGCTGCGAGGACTCGAGCCCCTTGCGGGCGATGCGGTGGCGGATGCCGCGCTTGCGGAGCCATCGGCGCAGATGGTCGTAGTCGTAGCCCTTGTCGGCGTGCAGTTTCCCTGGGCGACGACGGCGAGGTCCGCGGCGGGAACGAATGGGCGGGATGCCCCGCACAAGCGGCTCAAGGCCCTGACTGTCGTGCATGTTGGCGCCGGAGATGCCGAGCGACAGCGGCAGTCCGTTCCGGTCCGTGATCAGGTGGATCTTTGAGCCCATTTTGCCGCGGTCGGTCGGATTCGGTCCCGTCAGTGGCCCCCTTTTGCAGCCCGCAGACTGACCGAGTCGATCGCGCACCGCGACCAGTCCAGCTCGCCGTAGGCTCCGAGCTCGTCGAGGACGACACGGTGGAGCCTCGCCCAGACGCGGGCCCGGCTCCACTGGGCGAAGCGTCGGTAGACCGTCTGCCAGCTCGGGCCGAACACGGGCGGAAGCTGCCGCCACGTGCAGCCCGAGGTCGCCACGAAGATGATCGCCGCCAAGGCCTCGCGGTCACCGGCCCGTCGCCGACCCCCGCCCTGAGGACGTATCACCTCGGTCGGCGGGACTACCCGCCGGAACAACACCCACAACTCGTCCGGCACCAGTCGCTCAACCAGATTCGCCATGCACTGATCAACGAAGGATCAAGCCATAAGAAACGAAGTCTAAGAGCTGTCCCGCAATCGGCCTGCAGGGCGTGGGCTGTGAAGGTGGCGGTGGCAGCGTGGGCGGATACTGTGGACCGGTCATCGGGGTAACGGTCTTGGGGGACGAGTGGGACGCAGCAGGCTGCCTGTGGAGAATGCAGGCAAGGGCGACTTCTGTCTCTTCATCGAGCCGTACGGTGAGGACTTCTATCTGCGGCCCGGGGAGGTCTTCACGGTCACGCCTGAAGCCGAGGGGATCGATGTCTGGTTCTCTACCCTCGTCTGGGAGGGAGGCATGACGGTGTGGCCTTATGAGGACGGCGACCCGACCAAGATTGTCCTGGAGTACACAGTGACTGACGCCAACGGAACGCGGCTGGAGTGCGGTCATCAGAGGCCCCCGAAGCCTGCTGACCCTGACGTGGCCGAGCTGGGTTGACCCGCTCGGTCACTGGGTTAGGGCAATATTCTGCAGCTGGGCGATACCCAGCACGGCAAGGTGGACGCCGTCACCTCTGAGTCGGCAGTCACGGAGGATCTTCCACGTTTTCATACGTGCGAAGACGTGGTCCACGCGGGCTCGGACCTGCTTGTGAGACCTGTTGTGCTCTTCCTTCCAGGGCGTGAGTTCAGCCTGGCCGCGCTCGCGGCGATGGGGGATCACGAGGCCAGTCCCTGGATAGCCGCCATCGGCAATCGTGACTGTGTCACCGACGGCGGCCTTGGCGCCAGACTCCTCCCAGGCCTTGCAGTCGTTGCGGTTTCCAGGCAGCGGCTGGCCGACAATCACAACCCGGCGGGTGTCCGCGTCGATGACCACCTGGTGGTTGGTGGAGTAGCGGTAGTTCTTGGATCGCTGGGCGAGGGTGTGATCGCGAGTGGGCACGAGCGTGCCATCCACGATGAGAACAGTGCCCTTGCGGAAGCGTTGCCGCTGGATCAATGCCAGGCGCGGCCCCAGGTCATCGACTACGCGGTCGACCGTGGACTTCGAAACGCCGAACGAGGGCGCCAGCTGTCGCATCGTCAGGTTGGTCCGCCAGTACGCAACGACCAGCAGCACGCGGTCCTCGAAGCAAAGCGTCCAAGGGCGTCCCGGGCGCGCTTCATGCGCACCTCGACGGCGTAGAGCAGTGACCAGCTTGCTGAACTGCCGAGGGGTGAGACCGCTGAACGGACGTATCCAGGACAGCTCAGACGCAGTGATCACAACAGTCACGGGGTGATCGTCCCACCCATGAACACCGTTACGGGACAGCCCTTAGGCAGGGCGTTTATCCGTTGGACCTTCTGGACGGCCTTCAGCTTCTCGACGAAAGCCGTGGAGAGGCGTCCCGTTGAACGGCAGGGCGTTTCGGCGGGCGTGCTGCCAGGGCTGGCAGAGGTCGGATCGTCGTAGCGGTCAGTTCGGCGGTGTGGTGATGCGGAGGGCAAGTCCGTCCAGCAGGGCTGTGAGGCCGTACTGGAGGAGGGATTCGGGGGTGAGAGCGGAATCCGCTCTCGCCTCGGCGAATGCCGGGAAGGCTCCGCCGTCCACCAGCGCCGCCAGCCGCGTCTCCTGGGCACGCATCCACTCCTGACCGCTGACCCCGCTGGTGCGCGCCGCGTCGGACTCCGGCTCCAGATCGACGGCGTGGCCGCGGACGTATCCGAACAGGGTGACGGCGGCGTGCATCCGGGTGTCGTCGTCCAGGCCGAGTCCTGCCAGGGCGGCGAGGGCCCAGTCGATGTGGCGGATGCCGTTGGGGATCAGCAGCGGCCGGCTGAGGTTCATGGCCCCGGCCAGCCAGGGGTGGGCCCGGTAGAGCCGCCATTGCAGGGCCGCCGAGAGTTCCAGCCGTTCCCGCCAGTGCGGCGGCGGCCGCTCGGGCAGGGCATGTTCCCCGAAGGCCGCGTCGGCCATCAGCGCGACGAGCTGTTCCTTGGTGGTGACGTGCCGGTACAGGGACATCGCCGAGACCCCCAGTTCCGCGGCGAGCCGGCGCATGGTCAGGGCCGTCAGCCCTTCCGCGTCCGCGATCGCCACGGCAGCGCGGACGATCCGCCCTCGCTGCGCGCTGTCGTCCTCGGCGGCGGTGGCGGGGCGGCGGCCCCGGCTGGTGGCTGGCCGGGCCGCGACCAGTGTCCCGACTCCCGGTACGGCCCGTACGAGGCCCTCCTGCCCGAGTGTGGCCAGAGCCTTGCTCGCGGTCGCCATGGCGACCCCCCACCGCTGAGTGATGGCCCGTGTCGAGGGCACCCGGTCCCCGGGCCGCAGTTCCCCGCGCTCGATGCGCCCGCGCAGCTCGGCCGCAATCCGCGCGTACGGCGCCTGCGTCCGCTCCGTCATCCCACCCTCCCCAGTGCACTAGTACGGACGAACCGTAGTGCACTAGCTCGGTTTGCTCAACTCGCCTGTTCCATCGGGCATTTCCCGTCTGTACGTTGTACACATCACCCCGAGAGAGGCAGGGAAAATGAACGAGAACAAGACCCAGACCAAGACCCAGACCAAGAACCAGACCAAGAACCAGACCGTGCTGATCTCCGGCGGCAGCGTCGCGGGCCCCGCCCTCGCGTACTGGCTGCACCGCCACGGCTTCACCCCCACCATCGTCGAGCGGGCACCGCAGCTGCGCGACGGCGGCTACGCGGTCGACTTCCGCGGTGAAGCCCTGGACGTCCTCGACCGCATGGGCCTGCTGGAGGAAATCCGCGCGCTGGACACCGAGATGGGCGATGCGGCCCTGGTGGATGCCGACGGCCGCCAGTACGCCACCCTGCCGGCCGCGGTGTTCGCCGGGGACCTGGAAGTCCTCAAGGGCGACCTGACCCGGATGCTGTACGAGGCCACCCGCGAGGACGTCGAGTACGTCTTCGGCGACTCCATCACCCACCTCCAGCAGGACGCGGACGGCGTGCTCGTCACCTTCGAGCACGCAGCACCCCGCCGCTTCGACCTGGTGGTCGGCGCCGACGGCCTCCACTCCAAGACCCGCGCGCTCGCCTTCGGCCCGGAGGAGGAGTTCGTCCGCCACCTCGGCATCTACACGGCGATCTTCAACCTCGGCAACTACCTGGGCCTGGAGAACACCGGCCGTCTGTACACCGCCCCCGGCAAGGCCGCCAACATCTTCACGGCCCGCGCGAACACCGAGGCCCGGGCGGCCTTCCACTTCGCAGCCGAGCACCTGGAGAACGACCGGCGCGACACGGCGGCGCAGAAGCGGATCGTCGCCGAGCGGTTCGCGGGCGAGGGCTGGGAGGTGCCGCGCCTGCTGGAGGAGATGGACGCCGCGCAGGAGTTCTTCTTCGACTCCAACGCCCAGGTCGAGATGGACACCTGGTCCGCCGGCCGCGTCGTCCTCCTCGGCGATGCGGGCTACTGCGCCGGCCCCACCTCCGGCCGGGGCACCTCGCAGGCGCTGATCGGCGCGTACCTGCTGGCCGGGGAGCTCGCTGCCCGCGGCGGCGACCACAAGGCGGCCTTCGCGGTGTACGAGGAGCAGATGCGGCCTTACGTGGCCGAACACCAGGTGCTGGGCCGCGAGGGCGCCGAGCGGTTCTTCCTGCCCGCGCCCACCCAGGAGTTCCTCGACATGCTGGCCGCGAACGCCCCCGAGAACACCCGCACCGAACCGGTCCGCCTACCCGACTACACCCCCGCCGCCGCCTGACCGCGGTGCAGCGTCCCAACCAGTCCGAACTCCAGCCGAGTCCGTTGTGCAACAGCCGTCCTGTCGGCGGTCAGTACGACTGGGCAGTCGTCACGCTTGTGACCTCGGGCTGTGCAGGTTGGCTTCGTCACCCACGGCCGTTGCCGCGCAGGACGCAGCCCGCGCGGAGCTGCCCGCGGCCCTGCCGCGGTTCGGGCCCCGCCTGGAGACGTGCCGTGGGCTGATGCTCACCCGCTCCGGCGACACCGCCGCCGGCACCACCCCGGCCCGCGCTGGACGCCCTCCCGCCGGAAAAGTACTCGCTGACCCTGCGGCTACTCATGGCAGAAGTCGAGCAGTCCGGAGCCTCTGCTCCGAGCCGGGCGGCTCCTGCCCAACCCGAACCAGGTAGCACCCCGATCGCTGCGGCCGCCATTGGCGCCCTGGGGATCGGCGGGTGGATCGCTGATTTGGTCGGCAGATGAGCCTTGGCCGCACTGCGGCGTCCCGGACCGGGAGTCCACTTCCGGGATCCCAGCGTCGGCGATGCTGGCGGTGGTGCAGGTGCACCGGGACGCACCGGGTGGCTGGTGGCCCGAGGGCAAGGACGTGTTTCAGCTCCTGTGGTGCCCCAACGTGCACTGGGATCCTCCGGCTCCGCAGGCCGATGTCAGCTCGGTCGCCGAAATCTGCTGGCGGAACAGCGCCGACGGGCACACGAATACTTGGTTCGCCCCGTTGCCCGTCCGCCAGGAGGACGCCGGCCACGGCTACACCCCGGTACCGTGCACGCTCACCCCGGCAGGTCGTGCCGTCTGGTGCAGGTTGTTGTTCCACGTGACACCGACGCCCGACTGCCGGCGGCTGCCCTTTCTGGCCTGGCCGCCGAGGGGGTGGCCGCGGCCAGTCTTTCTGCGGGCTTGCGACGGTGTTGCGGGGGCATACGGGCAGCATCCTTCGAGAGGAGCTTGTCCATGCTTGGTATAGGTGCCGCGGTACTCTTCTTCATCGCGTTCTTGATCAACGCGGCGGAGATCGGGACTAACGATGTGTTCTCCTCCACGAACGTGACGCTGCTCGGCCTGATGGTCCTGGCCTTGCACGTTGCAGGTATCGGGGCCAGCCGGGTCTCCAGGCGACGCTGAACCCTAGTGCCGGGTGGTGCGGGTGATCGATGTACCGTCACTGCCCGGCACGCATGTCCACCCGGCCACCATCGTCTCTGGCCGGCTTGGCCCGCGTCAGCGTGCCGTAGGACTGGGGGCGAAGCCGGAGTTACCCATGGGGGAGCGCAGCGAAGCCATTATCACCGGCCTGAAGCCCTGACAGCTGGCGTTGTGCTCTGCACGGCAGGTTTTTCCGGTGTCCGAGGGTTGGTCTGAGTCGGACGTATGCGATTCGCCCACGGCTGCGGTGGGGGCTCTTGCTCCTCGGCGTGCTCATCGCCTCAGGCGGGTTCACTGCCGGCACTCTCTAGTAACCGCGATCCGTCGCGAACACGGCGTTCTGGATCATGATGGGCGGCGGCCGCCTCGTGAGCCATTCCTTCTTCGTCCTCATGACGCCGCTCGTCCGAAAGCCGTTCCTCGGCCCGAACAGTCCGGAGCGAAGCGCAGGACCCCCCTGCCCGAAGGGCGGGCTCTGGCTCGGCAAAGCCGAGCCCCGCCGACCGCTGATCTGCTGAAGGGCCGGGCCCCTCAGCGGCCCGGCCGACGCCCGTGCCTCTCCTCGCGGTTTCCGCCACCTCCCGGAGATCAGTCGAACGCAGCAGCACGGCGTGCAGACGGTGGGCGGGACGCCGAGGGTGGTGCCATGGGCATACGGGCATGGGTGGTCGTCGAGCCGCCTGACCGGCGCGGTCTGCGCAGGATCACCATCCACGGCAAGGTGGTGGGCAGCGCCTGGTCCCTCCGTGAGTTGCGCAAGGTACTCGGCCGCCTCGGCTACCCCGAGGACATGGACCTCGACGACCGCTCGCGCGTCTACTGGCGCGGCGGCGACAGCAGCGTCTGGCCCGACGACAGAGGCTGGAGACGTCGTGTGGTCATCGCCCTCATGCTGGCGGGGCTGCTCGGCTCGATGGCTCTGCACGTCGGTATCGGATGGGCGGACGCCATCGGAGCGCTGACCTTCGCACAACGTCTGGTCGGTGTTCTGTTCCTGCTGGCAGGCGCGGTTCAGGGCGCCGCGTTGCCCGCGGTCGTTGACTACTGGGGCCGTCGGCAGGTGAGGTTGTCCGGAGCGCTGGTCCTCCTCGGTGTGCTCATGACGCTGGCCACCACCACCCTTCTCCTCTTCCTGTGGCTGCGGGAACGCGAACTCATAGCCGCTGTCCTGCTTTTTCTCGCTTTGTGGTGCTGGTCGCTGTGGGCCCTGCGCAACCTGATCCGCGAAAAGGTGTGGAGAGGTATACCGCACCCCAGAAAGTTCGCGGCAGGGGTTACCGTCACGGCGCTCATGACGGCTATCAGCCTAGGATATTCGAGTATCTACAAGCCCATTGCCGCGCCCTATCACTTCATCCTGAAAGCAGAATTCGGTATACCGTGGACGGATGCCGATTCTCCCTATGTTCACGTCCCCCTCAAGTTGTACGCGAAGAACGACGGAGGCATTCCGGTCTACATCGTTGTCGATGATTACACGGTCTGGGGGCATGTGTCCGAGTTCTCTGCGTCAGGCGAGGGGATGAAGGAATGGAACGGTGAGGGGAGCGACTCGGGGAGTTCGCAGGCAGAGGCCTTCAAGAGCAAGGAAATGCTGGAGAATATCGCATCCGGGCAGTTCCAAGGACCTGGGTCGACACTGGACTCCGGCGAAGAATTCTCGATGGAGAAAGTCGTCACCATCCCCAAGGGCACCAGGTATGAGACGCTGGACGCCGTTCTTCAGTTCGCCATCCTGAGGCAGGACCGCGGGAAGCTTGACGACAAATTCTACAGCAGCAGACGCTCCTGGGTTCAGTCCGAAGGGAGGTACTACTGCCAGCCCGACGTCTGCGGTAAGCACGTCATATATCACGGCAGAGTGCGCTACAACAACAACCTGATCAACGTGACCCGCAAGCCGCGGTATGTGGCGACTTTCTGGTCGCCGGAAGAGGAGCCGCAGGTCTTCATCTCGTCATTCAACTTCAAGAAAAAGAAGACCAGCGAGCCGATCTACGGCATATATGAAGCCCTGGACGAGAACGAAGTGGAGAAAGAGGCACACAGGTACGGCCTCAGCTGGGTCTCCGTCAACTCGGAAGTGTCCGTCAAGGGACTGCTGAAGCAGGCGCAACACTGAGTCGCGCAACCCGCGCGCGAAGACAGGCACTCTAGCCCGCCCGCCGAACCAGCCGCTCCGGCTCCTGCCGTCCGCCCGGCGCCCTACGGCCCGGCCGCCGTCCTTGACAGCGGCGGCCCCGGGGGCGGGCGACGGCTGCGTGAAGGGATGCGGCCGGCGGCCGGGCCGCTCGGGCGACCCGGCGCCTTCCGGGGGACACCGCAGGGAATTCGGCTTGCCCGCGGGAGCCAGACCCTGTCACATACAGCCATGAGCAGAATGGCGCAGGTCCTCGTGCTGGCCCGGTATGAGGACGACGTGATGGAGCCGCTGACGCGGTACGACGAGTCGCGCACGTGGCGCGGCCGGTTCGAGCGGATCCCCGGCTGGTTCGTCGGCGGGTGGTACATCGAGTTCTTCCGGGAGAGGCAACGCGTCGGGATTCTGAAGGACCTGGAGGCGCTGCCGTGGAATCAGCCGGAGTGTGTGCAGGTCATGCTCCACGACGAGGACGACGACTGCTTCGGGCTGTGGATGTTCCGTGAGGGGAAGCTGGTGGAGCTGCCGCTACAGGGCACCGAGCGCTTCCACCAGCCGGCCCCGCCCACCCAGGAGTACGCGCCGAGCCCAGGTTCCCTGTTCCGCACGGACGTCGGGCACACGTGGCTGCCCGAACACACCCCGGAGGAACTCCGGGACCCGCGCCCGGCCTGGTAAGGCACCTGCACCGGCGTTCGTCTGCGCGGGCGCGTCCACGGCGTGCCGGCCGAGCTGCTCACCGACAACGGCGGGCAGTTCACCCGGCAAGGTTCACCAAGCCCCGGCCCGGCGAGGTGTTCTCCTACGGGTCTGCCGTGGGAACGGCATCACAGCCAAGCCGGGCAAGCCCGGCCTCGGCCGCCTGCCGGAGGCCGGCCAGGTCCGGGCATGATCACACGGGAGTCCGGCGTCACGCCGCGCGCTGCTGCCGGCCGCTGCCGATGACGGCGGTGAACAGGACACGGCCCAGGTCCAGCACGCTGAGGCCGAACATCAGCACGCCCAGCGGGACGTGAAGGGCCGGTTGGTGCGCTATGCCCAGCACCACCTGCACCGAGGCGAGGACGAGGAATCCCGACGCGTACAGGATCGGGCGGGGCGAGCCGCCGCCCCGCCGCCACGCCAGGATCGCGGCGAGCACGTACAGCATCGTCGCGCCGTACATCACGCGCGCTCCGACACCGTGCACCGTCTCGCCGTAGGACGTGGACAGCAGCAGTCCGGCACTGACCGCCTGGGCGAAGAGGGTCAGGGTCTGCAGGGCGATCGCGACCTGCGTGAAGGTGGTGGTACGGGGCGCTGCCGTCGTCTGCGTGGCCATGATGGGGTCCCCTCTTCCGCCTCGTGGCGGTGGATCAGTAGTGTCTCGCCAGTCCGACGACGCAGGCCGGCGAAATGTGAGGTCATGCGCCGTCCCACAGTTCGCGGCCGTGTTTCGTCGAGGGGGCGGGAGCGACGGCGGGCGAGAACGACCAGGGGGTCCCGATCATGAACAGCCTGTCCGAGTCAGGGAACGAGGGCGTCCGGTCCGGTCCGGAGCTGAGCGTGGTCGTGGGGGAGCGGCGCCAGCTGATCAACCTCGCCTACCGGCTGCTCGGTTCGCTCGCCGATGCCGAGGACGCCGTGCAGGAGACGTACTCCCGCTGGTACGCGATGTCGCGCAAGCAGCAGGAGGCCATCGAGTCGCCCGGCGCGTGGCTGACGACGGTGGCCAGCCGTGTCTGCCTGGACGTGCTCGGCTCGGCGCGGGCGCGGCGCGAGCGCTACGTCGGTACGTGGATACCCGAGCCGCTGCCTGACCGTTCGGAGCGGGTCGTCGGGCGGGCGGACGACGACGGAACCGGGTCGGCCGACTCGGCTGACCCGGCCGACCGGATCACCCTGGACGAGTCGGTGAGCATGGCCTTCCTCGTCGTCCTGGAGTCCATGACGCCTGCCGAGCGCGTGGCGTTCATCCTCCACGACGTCTTCCGCTACCCCTTCGCCGAGGTCGCCGAGATCGTCGGCCGGAGCCCCGCCGCGTGCCGGCAGTTGGCATCGTCGGGCCGCCGGCGCATCCGAGCCGAGCGCGCCACGGCGGCTCCGGCGGGAGGCCCCGCCGGACAGGCGGGCCTGGTGCGGAACTTCAAAGAGGCGTGGGAGAACAAGGACATCGAGGCCCTCGTCGGTCTCCTCGACCCCGGGGCCATCATGACGGCCGACGGCGGTGGCATGGTCGGCACCGTCCTGCACCCGGTCGAAGGCGCCGAGGACATCGCTGCGTACCTGATCCACATCGCCGGCAAGGCGCCGGGGCTGACGCTCGCGGAGCGGACGGTCAACGGCCGCCCCGGCTTGGTCGCCCTGTACGGGGGCGCCGCCGTGACCGTGGCCGCGATCGACCTCACGGACGGCCGGGTCAGCCGCATCTGGGCGGTCCGCAACCCGGAGAAGCTCGGTGCGTGGACCTAGGCCGGACAGAACCGGGTAGCGCTTCGTGAGCCGGGAAGTTCGCTTCCCGTACCTGCGACCGTAACTCTTCACAGTGCAGCGCGCGGCTCTCCTCCCGCTTCCCGACTGCTTCATCTGCCCCAACCGGGAAGGCTGGTGAGGGATGTCCGGTACGCACCTTGGCGCCGGTATCAGTCGTCCGAAACCCCGTGTTCGTGAATCCTTTCGGGCGGCTGGCGCCTCTTATGACCGTCCGGCAGAGTGCCGGGGCGGAAGGGGAGAAGCCATGGTCGTTGGAATCGCGGTCGCCGTCGGGGCGGTTTTGCTCTGTGCCTGCACGGTCGTCGTACTGCGGAAGTGGGGTCGCGGGCGTGGCTGATCTGAGGTGGCCCGGCGATCAGCTCGTCTTGGCGGCGCAGCGCGGTGACATCGACTCGCTCGCCGCGCTCGTCGCCGGCTCGTACCCGAATGTGCAGCGGTTCGCGCACTCTCTCTGTGCCACACCGCAGGACGCCGAGGACGCGGCGCAGGAAGCGCTGATCATCCTCTACCGGAAGATCGGGATGCTGCGGGCGTCCGGCGCCTTGGCGTCATGGATGTTCCGCATCGTCCGCAACGAGTGTCTCCGGCGCGCGCGAACGATGCTCCGCAATCCCCCTCCGCCGCGGGACACCACCGCCGTGGAGTCTGCCGAGGAGGAGGTGTTGCGGCGGCTGGAGGCGGAGCGGGTGGCCGCCGCCGTCGCCGCGCTGCCCGAGGACCAGCGGCGTGTGCTCGTCATGCGGGACCTCCAGGGGTACAGCGGCCGGATGACGGCCGACGCGCTGGGCCTCAGTACGGCGGCGATGAAGTCACGACTGCACCGGGCCCGGGCGACGGTCCGCTCCCTGCTGTCCGCAACGGTCCCCGTGGGCTCCGGACTGGAGGGCTGATGAGTGGGAAGGACGGGGGAACGGGGCCCGACTTCTCCAGCTCCTCGCTGCCCCGCCACCTCGCTCGCGGTGCGGTGGGGTTCGGTGGCCTGATCGCCTCGATCGCGCTGGTTCCGAGCCTCGGACCGCTGGCCCTGTTGTTGCCGATCGGCGTGCTTGCGCTGCGGGGCTGCCCGATGTGCTGGACGATCGGACTGTTGCAGACGCTCTCCCGTGGCCGCCTGCGACGTTCCTGCGAGGGCGGGACCTGCGAGCTGTCGGTCGCGCCCCGACCGACGGGTCGTCACCCGGCGGCGCGGTCCCGGCCGGCCGCCGGCCCGGTCAGCTGGCTGGGTGCGAAGGGCCAGTCGTCGAGGGTGGGGGAGTAGAGGGCGGAATCGCGTGGACACCCCCAGAGCTCGGTTTTCGAACGCCGGGAGCCGGGCCCTGCGCGCTGGGGAGAAATCCCCCAGCCTTTGTGCCGCGCCGCGCCTACCTAGCCCGCGCTGGGCGGGCTTCCTACGAAGCCCCGCGTTGCTCCCTCGCTCGGCGGACCGGGCCCCGGGCGTGGGAGGTCCGCGTAGGCCCGGGCCCGTACGCCTGGAATACGACGCAGCGCAATGCGGTGCCGACCGTCGGCTAGCGGGTCGAGCCGAGAAGGCCGGACTCACCCGCCCTCCCGCGCCAGGCCACGGCAGCCGCGCCCGAGCCCCTGGACTGCATCGCCTGAACAGCGCGGCCCAGGTCCCGAGCCGTCCGACGCACCTGCGGCCGGCCGTACAAATGTGTCGGGTGGCTGTCGGAGTTCGCGGGGGAGGCCCGTGCCAGGCGCGGACCTCCCCGCGGGCATCTCAGCCCTCTTCGATACCGGCGCGGCCGAGTCCGTCGTCAAGGGTGATGCAGAACGCGACGAGAAGAACCATCATCGAGACGAGGCCCTGTGATCACCAACTGCCGCCCGAACCGGCAGACATACGCTGCCGCTGAACGTGAACGAAGCCCTGAGTGTTCTCTCGGACATTGGGTGGTGTCGCCATCAGGAAGACACGGTCAATGCCAGCGAGGCGACGGCGGTGGCGAAGTAGAAACCGGGAAACGCGAGGTTGTAGAGCACGCGGGCGCGCAGATGGAAGGCGAGCGCGCCCAGGTAGAGGAGGACGAGACCGCAGGCCGCGGCGGCGCCGAGGAAGCGCGGTGCGGCGTCGAAGAGGCTGAGGAGGAGGCCCGCCGCACCGGCCAGCTTGAGGGCGGCCAGCCAGGGCAGCCAGGATCGGGGGACGCCCACCTCCGCTGAGTTGGCCACCACGAAGCGTGCCCCGGTGAGGTCGGCGGTCGCGATACCGACGTTGAGGGCTGCGGTGAGCAGGGTGACGACGAGGAGCGCGAGCTGGGTGCCGGTCATGCATTCAGGGTCCGCGGGGACGTCGTCACCGTCCAATACCTGCTTCTATAACCTGGTGGCATGGACCTGGATACGCGTCTGCTCCGGTACTTCGCTGTGGTGGCGGAGGAGGGCAGCCTGACCGGTGCGGCGGAGAGGCTGTTCGTCTCGCAGCCTGCGCTGACCAAGCAGATCCGGCGCCTGGAGGATGGTCTCGGGGTGCGGCTCTTCACGCGTTCGCGGTCGGGGATGACGCTGACCGAGGCTGGTCGGGAGCTTGCCTCGCGGGTGCCCGCACTGCTGGAGGGCTGGGACGAGGCGGTGCGGGCAACCGGGCGGGCGGCGCGGGTGTTGCGCCTGGGCTTTCTGGACGCGGGCGCGGTGGGGGTCGTACCTGAGGTCATCGCCGAGTTCCGCCGGGCGCGGCCGGAGTGGCGGGTGGAACTCCGGCAGTGCGCCTGGTCGGACCCGAGCGCGGGCCTGGCCCGGGGTGAGGTGGATGCGGCAGTGGTGCGTCTGCCGTTTCCGGGGCAGGAGCGTTTGACGGTGCGGGAGTTGTTCGTTGAGGAGCGTGGGGTGCTGCTACCGGCTCGGCATCCGCTCGCGAACAGCGAGACGGTGGAGTTCCGGGAGCTGTTGGACGAGCCGTTCGTCGCGGCCGGAGCCGAGACCGGAGCCTGGAGGGAGCACTGGCTGGCCACGGAGGAGCGGGACGGGCACCCCGTCCGGGTGGGGGCGGTCACCAGCCGTCCCGACGAGTGGCTCGGGGCGGTGGCCGGCGGCTGCGTGGCCCTGGCCCCGGCGTCGGCGGCCCGTTTCTACTGCCATCCGGACGTGGTGTTCCGTCCAGTCTCCGGGGTCTCACCCAGCCGGGTGGGGCTGGCCCGGCCTCGGGGGCGGATGCACGAGGCGGCACTGGATGAGCTGCTGGAGGCCATCGCGCGGCGGCTGAGCCGGAGCTGACGTCGGGTCCGACAGACCGCCGACGCGCGACCGCCAAGGACCTCGACGCGGGGTTGGGCGGCCCCACCAAGTGGTGGGAGGAAGTGCTGCCGTTCGGCACGGTGTGGGGGTCGAACATGTCTTCGGACGGGGATTTCGGAGTCAATATCATGGCGAATGACGCCGACAGCCACACTGACTACTGGAGAGATCACTCCTTGAGCATCGAGAACCAGGCAGAAGTGGTCGGCGGCCGTTTTGACAAGTCAAGCGTGGCTGACACGAGGGCGACCGGCCGCCGCATCCGCCGGACCACGAAGACGATCAGAGGCACCGCACTCGCCGTCGCTCTCACCGGCCTGCTGTCCCCACCGTCTGTGGGGTGTTCCACCGTGAAGGAGCTCGACTACACGCCGGTGCGGATGGATCTCGAACCGGCCCGTACGAAGACCAAGCAGGTCTCCAGCAGCCTCCTGGAGATGACCGGCGTCGAGGGCAAGGTGAGCGAACCCGGTCCGAGCGTCACCCGCTGCCGCGAGTACGGCGACGACCTGTTCTCCATGTCCCACCCCTGGTCGGTCTACGAGATCACCGACGAGCAGGTCGAGGCAGGTCTCATCAACCTGCGTAAGGCGCTCAACGGGAACGGCTGGAAGATCACCAAAGACGGCAAGGCCAACAGCCAGGCACAGGACCCGGAGATCTACGCCGAGAACGATGCCGAGCAGTTCGCGCTGCACGTGACCGGCAACAAGAAGTCCGCCACCGGGAACGCCATGATCCTCTTCAAGGTCGTCTCGAAGTGCTTCAAGGCGGAGTCCGCGAAGTCCCTCGACGGCGAGTACTGAGCGGCACCCGGGGGTGCCTCAGGGGGCACCGGTACGTCCCGGCCAGGCCGGCGGAAGCCTAGGTCCGAGGCGGCGGTTCCTCGGGTTCGCGACGGGAGCGGCCACTGCCGCAGGGCTCGGCACCGTGGGCGGCTGCGCGAACGACGGCGGGGCGGGGCAGCGGCCCGGTCCGGCCGGGCGTCGCCGCCCGCCGGGCCGGACGACAAGACGCCCGCGAGAGGGGCACGGGGCGTCGGCGTGAAGGCCGAGAACTCCCGTCCGGGCCAAGCCGACTTGGCCGTGACCAAGGCGGGCCCGGCGCGTGGGATCGAGGGGTACCCCATCGCACCGAACCGGCTGTCCGTCTCCGCACCACGCAGGCCGGCTGCGTAGTCGCCGAGCTCGGCCCGCTCCGTCCGCATCCCGGCGCGGTCCTGTCGCGGCCAGGTGGCTCCGGTCCCGGGCCCCGCCGTGCGGATGCGCGGCGGGACCCGGTGACGGCTGGGAGGCGTCAGTCGTTGAACGCCGTGGCGACGGCTTCTCCAAGCTGGTTCAGGACGTCCCGTGAGAGCTGCACCGACCCGGTGAACGAGAAGAAGGCGTGGATGGCGCCCCTCACCGGGAGGTGCTGGACCGGCACGCCGGCCGCGGCGAGCCTTTGCGCGTACCGGTCACCCTGGTCCCGCAGCGGATCGTGCTCAGCGGTGACGATGACGGCCGGCGGCAGGCCGGCCAGGTCGTCGGCGCGCGCCGGCGAGACGCGCGGGTCGGCCCCTTCGTCGGGCGTGGCGAGGTAGAGGCCCCAGAACCATTCGAGCCAGGCACGGGTCAGCAGAGGTCCGGCCATGTTCTCGTGCATCGAGGGGCTGTCGTCGAACCGGTCGACCGCTGGATACGCCAGGACCTGCAGGGCGATTCGCGGCCCCCCGCGGCGCCGGGCTTCCTGCGCGAGGGCGGCGGCGAGGTTGCCGCCGGCGCTCTCGCCGAACACCGCGATGTTCTGCCCGTCGCCGCCGAAGCTGTCGGCGTTGGCCGCGACCCAGCTGAGGGCGGCGTAGGCGTCTTCTATCGCGGCTGGGAAGCGGTGTTCCGGGGCGAGTCGGTAGTCGACGGAGACCACGATCGTGCCGGAGCGGTTGGCCATGGTGCGGGCGATGTGGTCCTGGCTGTCCAGGTCCCCGAGGACCCACCCGCCGCCGTGGAAGAAGACCGTCACGGGCAACTGCCCGGAGCTTGAGGCGCCGGCGGGGGTGTAGACGCGGACGGGGACCTCGATGCCTTCAGCGGCGGCCACGGTGTCGTGAACGCTGCTGACCGTCTCGGGGTCACCTGCGAGGGTGGCGAGGCTGCTCGCGAGGGCGCGGTTCTCCCCGACCGTCTGGCTCTCTGGTGCGGGGTCTCCGCCTTCGGCCAACTCTTTGAGCAGGGCGTCGATCTGAGGGTCAAGAGACATGGCGGTCACCGTCCTGAAGGCTGCCGGAGCACGGCAGATTGGAATCACTGCTCCAGTTCCTACGCCCTTCAGAGTTGGAATGGCAATTCCAACTCTTGGTACGGTGGACGCATGAACTCGCCAGCGGACGTCGAAGAGCCGGAACGGCGCCGACTCACCAAACCCGGCCGGAAGACCCGTGACCGCATCATCGAGGCCGCCGCTGAGTTGATGTTCCACCACGGTGTCGGGGGCACGAGCATCCCGGACATCCAGGCAGCCGCCGGAGTCAGCGCCTCGCAGATCTACCACTACTTCGGCGACAAGCGGGGCTTGGTCCTCGCCGTGGTCAACTTCCAGACCGACACCAAGCTCGACCAGCAGCGCCCGCTGCTGGACAAGCTGGACAGCATCGACGCACTGCGGGCCTGGTGCGACACGGCGGCTGACCGGCAGGACGCCATGGGGTGCGTGGGTGGCTGCGAGATCGGTTCGCTCGCCAGCGAACTCGCCGAGAGAGACCCCTCGGCCCGTACCGACCTCTCCGCCTCCTTCGACCGGTGGGAACTCCCCATCAGGTCGGGGCTCGTCCGCATGCAGACCCGCGGCGAGCTGAGCGAGCGCGCCGATGTCGCCGCACTGGCCACCGCCCTGATGGCCGCCATCCAGGGCGGCATGCTGCTGGCACAAGTCCGCCGGTCGAGCACCCCGTACCGGCACGCCGTGTCCGCGGTGATCGACCACATCGAGAGCTACGTCGTTCAGTGACCGCTCAGTCCCGACCGAGACGATCGAGGGCCTGGTCGACGACGTCCGGCAGTGGAACGTCGAGTTCAGGGTGGAAGCCGCCGAGCGGGACCTGCTGCGCTCACTGCAAGGAGCGGTGAAGGACGTCGTCCAACGCCGGGCGGGGTGAGCCGGCCGCCGAGAACGGTTGTCGGTGGGTTCTGAGAACGACCGCAGGTCGCAGCCCTGGAACTGTCGGTGAGAAGTAGGGACGGGCTGGTGCCCTTGTCTCGCGGTTCCGGTGCCGAAATTTCAGGACCGCAGGGTTCACCATGAGTGATGATCCCGTCATGAACAGGATGGTTGATCTCGATGAGGTGGCTGCGGTCTTGGCCAGTAGGGTGCCGGGGTGGAGGTCGGCCGGCCTCGAAGCGGGCCAGGTGACGTGGAGGGATGCCGAGGCGTCGTGGCCCCAGTCTCTGGAGACCGACAGGGCTCGGGTCCTCGACCCCGACTCGGTTGGCGTGGCCATCTCGGGTCCGGGAGGGGCCGAGCTGTCGGTCGTACTGTTCCGGGGCGGCTGGGCCGACGTGGACTTCATCGCCGGCCTCGACGACGCAGGCTGCCTCCCGGCCTCGGACGTCGCCTCAGCATCCGACTTCGAGGTCCGGATGGACAAGTGGGTCGCCCGTGTCTTCGGGGTCCGCAGAGGCGCTCAGTGAGCGCTGGTCCGTCTCGGTTCAGCTGGCAGGACGGTGTGCGGCCCGGGCCCGGCCCCGGAGTTCTGGCCCGGACACCATCCGCAACGTAACCGGCGGGTAGCTCTCGCCTCGTCGGACGTCTCGATTCCCGACATCGGGCCTGCCGTTGGGCGGGAGTGCGGGGCCGGAAGTCAGCGTTGCGTGCAGGTGAGCGACGTGGCAGCCTCCCAGGCAAACCCGTCCGGGTCGGTGAAAGCGTCGGCGGTGCCGCCGAGGACGATGCGGTGCGAGCCGGTGCCGTCGGCGGGAACACCGAGGTCCTTGGCCAGGGCGCGGCGCTTGTACAGCGCCAGCTTGACGGGGCTGGACTGACCGGAGGCGAACTCGACGTACTTGCTGCCGACGCTCTTGGCCACGGTCAGGCCCCGGGCGGCGTAGAACTGCTTGGTGGCCTTCACGGCCTCGACGCCGATCAGCAGAACGACCTCGTCGATCTCGCGGGTGGCGGGGCCGGTGTCCTTCTTCGCCGAGGTCGCGATCTTCCAGATCGTCCCGTCGGGGGCCTGCACGACGCCGCTGTAGCCCCACAGCGACTTCGCGGCGGGCTTCAGGACCGTGGCGCCGGCGTCCACGGCGGCGCCGACGAAGCCGTCGACGGTGGCCGGGTTGGACACCGTGAGCGCCAGGGTGAAGCCGCGGAAGCCCGTGGAGTGCGCCTCGGATGCCCGCAGTCGCAGGTACGCGTCCACGCCGAAGGCGCTGTAGAAGCGGCGAGCAGCCTCCGGGTCACCCACCTCAAGGGTGACGGACGTGAGGGACGTGTTTGCTGTGGTGGAAGCGGTGGTTGCCATGACCATCACGCTAGGGGCCGCACGGCGGCCGCGGCTTCTCGATTCCTGACCGGTTACTTTGCGGCTGGTGTCTGAGCCAAGTCTCCGCAGCCGGCCCGGGTCATGGCGAAGCGGTAGGTGTCAGTGCCGGTCTCATAGACCTTGGGCTCTGACAGAACCCGGGCCCCTTCATCGAGCAATGCACAACGCCATGACCGTGGCGCGCCGGGCGAGGGCCAAGCTGCAGCTCGACGGACACGAGGGTGTCGTCGTACATGTGGAACGTCTCCAGGGCCACTGTGCGCGTTCCCGGGTGGCCATGGGGATGATGCCGAGGCTCGCGAGGGTCCATGCATTCTCGATGCGCGAGGACTTCGAGTGCGTCCAGCCGCAGCCCAGGCCCAGCTCACTGCCGCTGAGCCCCGCCTCCGCGCGCAGTTCACGCAGGCGGTGAGCCACGCTGCGGCGGGCGGCCTGTGCCGCGGATGACGGGGAAACGGTCATGATCTGGGCTTCGCCTACCTGATCTCGAAACTGGCGTGCGGGATCGCCTGGGCCCAGACTGCTTCGAAGGCGTCCGCGCACAGCTTCGCCGCGGCAGGATCCTCGCTCATCTCGCCGCCCGCAGACGCGCCCTCACCGGAGAAGTGATTCCAGCGGATGAGGCGGCCGTCGATGAGCCAGAAGTCGTTGCCGGGGAGCGCGATGTCACTGGCCAGCCGCCGCGGCAACCATCGGACGTCCTCGCCGGCGGCCACGTTGGTGAACGTGCCGTCGTAAAGGAACCGCGTGTACTCGCTGACCGGCTCCGAGACGATACGGGCCCGGCGCACGGTCACGCCGCGGGCGACGGTGGTGGCGATGAGGTCGAGCCAGGGACGCCACCACGCGGCTCGGTCTGCGGGGTCGTGACGGTGCCCAGCACGCCAGTCCGCGAACGGGCCGGTCTCGTAGTCCACGGCGTAGGCGTCGCGCATCTCCAGGTGGACCACCGAGTGTTCGGCGGTGCCGAGGAGATCGGGCCAGCTAGGTGCGGTCAAGGGCATCGCAGGCCTCCCTGATCATGTGCACCATGCGCGCGGGGATCCGGATCACGGCCTCTCCCTCCGGGATGCCGACGCCGTGCCCGGGCAGTTCCAGGGCCGCGCACTGCGCCTCCAGGTCGGTCGTGGCTGGGCTTCCACCCCCTGGAGTACGAGTTCCTGGCGTTCCTCGTCAACCCACACGGTGGGGCCCTCGCCGTCGCTGCTGTCCGGGTCGATGCCGACGAAACGTAGCGCCATGGTGTCCTCCGTTCGCTCTGGTTGTGCACGGATGAACACCACAGTCGTGCGCGCAGGTTGGTGGGCCAAGAGTGCGCTTCCAGGTCGTCCGGATAGAGCCTCACCGTGAACATTGGTGCACATTCGTGGCGCCAAATCGGGGTTCCTCGTCACACTCGCAGCATCACCCACGGACGAAGGTAGGGAGAGCCACCGATGACGAGATGCAGATCCGCGTTCGGCGAGGTTCCGCACCGATTGCAGGGCAAGCAGGTCCGAGACGCGGCAACCGGGCGCGAAGGCCGGCTGATGGCCGTCCTGGAAGAGCCCCTCGCGGTTGTCGACGGCCGCCAGAGGTACGCCGAAACCGCCTACGTCCGGGGTGTCGATGCCCGTGAGTTCACCGCCTCACCCACGACGTTGATCGAGGGGGAAGGCCCGTGACGGAGCCGACCAGGCACCAGCTGCCCTACCCCTTCGCCCCCGTTCCCCAGTGCGCCTGAACCGGGATGCCGACGCCGCGGCGTACCGAAAACAGCCGGCTCCCGAAGCGGAGTGAGGAACGCGTGATCTCAAAGGCGTTCAACCCCACGATCACTGACGCGGTGACGTGTAAAGCCTGCTGGCGTGAGCCCGTCGAAGCCGTCCGCGTGGGGCAGGGCGTTCGTGACCTGCCGTGCCTGGACTGCGCCGAGGGGGGCTACCCAGCGCGCGTCTTGCAGTTCCCGCCGCTCGGCGTGTACGGGCTCAGCGCGGCGAAGGCGGAGCTGGGCAAGCACGCGGGCGGCCCGCCGCAGTTGCGGCCGCACCCCCGGCCCGCACCTGCCGTCGCTGCCTACCCCGACACCTAGGGTCCGTCTTCAAACTGATCTTGCCCGTGATGCGAGTGTGACCGCTGCTTCGTGGGAGGTGGCGGTCGCCGCACAGCTGCCTCCGGTGTCCTATGTACGGCATCTGGTCAGTGACCTGGTGTCAGATCTATCGTGAGGCAATGACGGCAGGCTGCGCGGGGGCGCCCGGCGGGGTGGAGCGGGGCGAGGCGGGGACGACGGACGTGGTGCTGCGGGCGGGCGGCGGCTCCTGGCGTACCGTGCCGCGCTCGCTGGGGAACGCCGCGCTGACCGCGCTCGGTACGGGCCCTCTCGGGCTCGCCCTCGTCCTGCCGGTGGCGGTGATCATGCTCTTCTCCGGCGCCGGCTGGGCCATGGTGGGAGTGGTGGCCCTCTGGATGGTGTCGGCTGCCGTCGCGGCTGGCTTCGCGGGCGCACTGGCCGCGGCCTGCTTCCGGGTGTACCGGATCAGGTTCTCCGCCGCCGGCGATCCTCCTGCCGTGCGACTGGTGCGCGGCCTGGGGAGCGGTCCGTGGCGGCCGGCGGAGGAGCCGGACCGTCTGCGCCTGGAACTGGAGATCGAGGAGCCGTACGCCGGGGACCCCCTCCCCGCCACCCGCGTCCTCACGCTGCGCCTGATCCGGGACGACTCCGACGTCTGCCGGGCCGTACTCCCACCGGACATCGATGCCCGACAGTTCCTCGCGACCTTGGAACAGGCCATGGGACCGGCCGTCTTGCTCGAACTTCACGTCAAGCGGATCACCCGTCCCGCGCCCCGGCTGCGCCCCCGCCGGGGTGGGCCTTCCGGCATCGGTATCAGCGGCGCCGGGGGCTACAGCTGCGGCGGCGGCAGCGGATGCGGCGGGGGCGGGGGCGGGGGCGGCTGAGCGGGCCGCTCCGTGGGAAAGCGGGCTGTGTAGCACCCTTAGTAGGTTTCCTGGGCGGGCCCGGGACTGAGGGCGAACAGGGAACGCGTGCCGCTGACGTCCAGGACCTGCAGGGTCTGGTCGGAGGCGCCGCACAGTTTGAGGGTCCCGCCTTCGGCGTGGGCGCGGTGGCGAAGCCTGAGGAGCATGTTGAGGGCGGCGGAGTCCATGAACGTCACGGCCGACAGGTCTACCAGAAGGGTCTGGCCCTGCAGGGGGAGCGCGTCGGTGGTCTCGGTGACGCGCGGGCAGGTGTTGATATCGAGTTCACCGGTCACGAACACGACGAACCGGCCGGTTTGCCGCGTGACGCCCACGTCGAAGGAGCGCATGGTTGGATCCGCCGTTCGCGATCAAAGCCCATGACGGCCGGTTCCCCGAAATGTGGGGCGGACAAGGCCGTCAAGCGCCGGCTCAGGGGCCGGGCACAGCCGAGCGGGGCCACCCGCACCACCCGCCAGTCACCTTCGGTGACCACACCGGAGCCCGGGGTCTCCCACCAGACCAGGCTGGGTTGCCCCTTGAGCCTGTCACGCCGGCGCCCGAATCACCACAGAGCCCCGGGAACCGTGTTGACCACGGCCTTGGACTGGTATGAAACCGCGGCTCGCTCCAGATCACCCACAGCGACGCTTGGTCCGTGCCTTTGGCGACGCCACCAGCCCTAGCCGTTCAGGCCGCGCCTCTCTCGACGAAGTGATCTTGAAAGAGTCGGGATGGGGATGGCCCAGAACCAGACCTCGCGGCCATCCGTATCTGGGCCGCGAGATGATCGCTAAGGCGGCGATGGCTGCGCCCGGAGACGCCGAAGAGGCCTATAGCACTCTCCGTCACGAATCGTGGGCCACAAGACGCTGATGCGTCGGCCTGCGAGGGGGAGGAGAGCTTGCGTGTCGCGATTCGATCGTGCGTGCGTGTCCTGACCGTGGCCACGGTCCCGATGCCGTGGCAGGCCCGCCCAAACTCCAGCAATCGAGGGACAACAGGACAATCCGGGAGCGGAGCCAGGGCCTGTGCGCGGGCCGGGGGCGGAACACGGTTCCTGGGGTACGTCGGTGTAGGCGAGTGCGCACCACACCGCCCGCCAGTTCGACCGTCGCCTTACTGCAGCCATGACCGCGCCACAGTTCGCTGTGCCGCCCCCTGCCGGAGCGTCAGACCCCCGGAAGGCGCCGCACCTGGTTACTGCCGCCCCAACCCAGCCGGTCCCATAGCCTTCCCGAACACATCGTCGATCTTGGGGGACTTGATGGGGCACAGGCCGGGGCACAGACGGGGATTTTGGGGAATCGTGCTGGTGGTGTTGGGTGTGGCGATGGCGTTCGCCGCGCTGGTGGCCATCGGCCGGCTGATGCCTCAGGGCGGGTACGACGGCCTGCGCATGGGGGACGACTCCATGGCGCCGTTCTCTCCTCGCGGCGCGGCGGTCTGGTACGAGCCGTGCGGTGCTGAGCGGGTCCACCGCGGTGATGTCGTCGTACTCTCCACTGGCAAGCCGGCCGGCGCCGTGGGTGTGGGAGGGCGGGTTGTGGCGGTTGGCGGGGACCGGCTCTCGTACCAGGTAGGCGACCGGACGCTGATGCTCAATGGGAACCCGCTCGCCGAACCGTACCTGCCAGCCGGGAGCCAGCCATCGGTCGTGGCCTTCGACGTCCAGGTCCCAGAGGGTCGGGTCGTGGCCCTCGGCGACAACCGAGCTGTCGCATATGGCCATGACTTCCCCAACGGCCGCCCCGGCACGTTCAACACGGCGGACATCCGGGGCAGAGCCGTCCCCAAACCGGACTGGCTTCTGGTGGCAGCCGGTGCGATCTCATTGGGCGTGCTACTCACCCTCGTGGGCGGCGGCCTGGGCCTGTCGGCACTGATCACCAGACGTCGCGCCCGCACCACACCAGCGTGACCACCGCACCGCGAGGGCTTGCCCGCGACGGGCGGAGGCGGGTGGCCTAAGCCGACGCGAGGCTGGGGCTGGACGGACCGTTCGTACGGATCCGCGCCCTGCGCTCCGGAGGGTCGGACCAACATCACGATCAGTCCGCGCCGACATGGGTGCGCGGATCAGGACCGGTGCGCAGAGCGCTCTGGGGCAGTACGACCGGGCCCGCCCTCGGCTCCGGCACATCCGTGACGATGTACCGGGGCCGCATTCGTGTGCGAGCGGACCGGCCGGGAGTCTGAGACGGGCCCGGCCGACTGATGTCCTCGAAGAGGGAGGCTACGAGGCCGCGACGGCAGAAGAGGGGACTTACGGACCCGGGCTCCGCCGCACTCGCACGCTACGCCCGCTGGCACTGCGCCCCGCGTCTACACCTGAGCGGGAGCTCACTGCCAGCTCTGGCTGGACGGCGGCGTACCTCCGCACGGCCGTTTCCCTCGACGGTGGGGCCGGCGGGCTGGACGCCGGCCTGAGCTGCCGGGGGCGAGCCGAGCATCGCGCTGGTGAGATGGGTGACGCTGTATCTGGTGTCGGTGAGGACGGAGGAGGTTCACACGTCGTGGTTGAACCATTGGTGATGTCGGGCTTCATCGCCGTGATGGTGTCCATCCGGGCCTGCCAGTCGGTGCTGGTGGTCCGCGTGTCCGTCCCTGCACGACCTGAAGGCGGGGCACCCCGCCTCCGGGCCACGCAACGGCTCAGGCGAGGCCGAGCTGCTTGTAGAAGGTCTGGTTGTCCCAGAAGAGGAACTCCTCGTCCATGACTCCGGCCTTGTTCCAGATGCCGACCGTGACCATGTTGATGGAGAATTTCTTGCCGGTCGGCTGGATGAAGCCGCCCTTGCCGTCCGGCATGGGACGGGTGAAGGTGCCCTGCATGACGCCGGTCACCGAGGTCAGGTTGCCCTTGGCGATGCGGTTCGGGTGCTCGGTGATGCGAGTGTCCGGCGCCCAGACGAACTGGCTCTTCATGTCGGCGATGTGCTGGTCGAGGCCGTCTGTGTAGTGGCCGTCGGGCCAGTGGACGCGGATGTTCTTCGCGTGGCTCTCATCGATCCGGTCCCACTGCTGACCGGAGTAGACGTTGAAGTCCAGGTCGTCGAAGACCTTCAGGTTCTTGCGCTCCCCGTGGGTCAGGTTGGTCGGCCAGGACGATTCGGCCTGCGAGGTGGAGGCAGGGTCTCCGAGCGGTTCCGGACTGCTCGCGGCCGAGGCTGCCAGGCCGGTCCCGGTGGCTGCCGCGGTGAGGACGAGGGCGCCCAGGACGGCGGCGCCCGCGCCCTTCAGGACGTTGCGACGGTTGATCATTTCGAACTCCTTGACTACGAGATCACACTGGGGTGAGGGGACGGGGGTCAGAAGGTGTAAGGGCCGAAGCGGCCCCAGGCCACGACGGCGGCCAGGACGAGCAGCAGCAGTGCGACCGGGAGGGCTGTCGCCTCCTTGCGGCGCAGGTGCAGCACGGTGGCGCCGAGCATGATCGCCACAAGGCCGGAGGCGGCCCAGGCGGCCAGGGCCGGCGCGATGCCGAGCGCGGCCGGGACGATCAGTCCCACGGCACCGAGCACCTCGACGGCGCCGACCGATTTGACGGCCCCGGGGGAGACGTCCGCGGTCCAGGCCATTCCGGAGGCGGCCAGTTTTTCTCGCGGCTGGCTGATCTTCATCAGTCCGGCCGCCAGGAATGTGAGCGCGAGCACACTGGCAATGACCCACAGGGCGGTGTTCATCAGGGGATTCCTCGTTCATTGACTTTAACCTTCAAGTTAGACGCTAGCCCCGATTGACTTGAAGCGTCAAGCGTCGACGAGTGGATTTGGCTTGAAGGGTCAAGTTAGGATGAGGTCATGGATACGCATGAGCCCCGCTGGCTGGACGCCGAGGAGAGGCAGACCTGGCTCTCCCTGGCCGCCATGGTGATCAACCTTTCAAACGCGCTGGACGCCCAGTTGCAGCGCGACGCGGGAATCAGCCACTTCGAGTACCAGGTCCTCGCCACCCTGTCCGAGGCCAACGAACGCACCATGCGCATGAGCGACCTGGCGGCCGTCACCAACGGCTCGCTCTCGCGCCTGTCCCACGTGGTCAAGCGCCTGGAGAAGCAGGGCTGGGTGCGCCGCACCCCCGACCCGGACAACGGCCGGTACACCCTGGCCGTCCTCACCGAAACCGGCTGGGAGAAAGTCGTCGCCACCGCCCCCGGCCATGTCGAGGAGGTCCGCCGACTCGTCCTGGACCCGCTCACCCAGGCCCATCAGCGCACCCTGCGCACCATCGGTCACCGCGTCAACCAGGCCATCGACCCCACCAGCACCTGCCAGGAATAACGATTGCCCCCACCTATCCACCCATTGGTCCGGCCCGCCCCGCGGGCGCTCACCGTGCGCTCGACAATCGATCCCACCGTGCCCGGCGCCGAGCCCCCACTCAGCACAACTGGACCCCAGTCGACGGCCTCCAACTGCTCGCGGCGGGCGGGGGCCGGTCGGACCGGCACGATCTAGCGAGACAAGTCTGGCCATCGGGGAGCCCAGGTCCTGAACGTCCCCTGGCCTGGGCTGGTGAGACTCCTGGTGGCGTCACCACCGGGGCCGCGACGCCGCCGGGCAAGCCGTGCTGGACCGGTGCCCGGGGAGCGTTGCACCCGCAGGGGGGCTGCCTCGTACGGTGGGCGGCCCGACGGAGCCAGGCTCTTGATCGGCAGTGGTCGGAGCGGCACACCGCGCCTTGGCGGCGCGGCGGCCATCGCCGGCGAGCGTGATCCTGCCGCACTCCGGGCGTCAGGATGCTGATCATGCCGGTGTGGCCGTTCCACCCCGCCTCGGCCTGCACCAGCCCGAGCGCTAAACCGCGGTCGACTCTGCGTCCGTCCCGGTATGCCCGGGCAGCGCAGCCCCGGCTCTTTTCCCGTACACGGCATGCGAGCACCCTGAAACGCCGCGGTACGGCTCCTGTGCCCGGGAGGCCCGGGGTCGCGCGCCGGTCAGGTGTGGACGTGGGCTGTTGGGGCCGTCCTGGTCGTCGGCGGTGTCGTTGAACCCGGCGCTGTTTCTCGGATCTCCGGACAGGGGTGGAGTGTTGAGGACAGGCTCGTCGTGTGGGGCGTGGGGATCTGACGCATGCGGAGTGGGAACGGGTGGAGTCGTTCCCTGCCTCGCGGTGGCGCACGTGGCGGCCGGTGAAGCGATCACCGCAGGGTGATCAATGGGGTGCTCTACCGGGTGCGGGCCGGTGTCCAGTGACGTGGTCTGCCCGGGCGGATCGGCCCCTGGGAGGGCTGAGCGGGGTCAGCCGCCGGGGTGCCTTCCGCCTGGCGGGCCGAAGTTCGACGAACTGCTCGCGTACCCGCGGCCGAGCGGCGCTGTGCACATCTCCGAGATGTTCCGCCCGGTGCCGCGGCACCGGGCACATCCTCGACGTGCACGATGTCCTGCACCGCGACCGTCTCGCTCTGCGCATCAATGATGGCGCGTTCTCCCCGATGGACCTCACTGCGAGAGCCGCCATTTCATGACGAGCTGTCAGATTCGGTGTCGGTGAGCGCCGGCACCGAGAGTGGCGACGGGCGCTCTTATATTTCACTTAGAACGTCCCCTTAGCGTCTCGTTCATGATGATGCAACGTGGTGCAGTCGGATCTGTTGTCCTCACGGCCGTAGCCTTGACGGCCATCGTCGGGGTGGCCGCCGCGGCTCCCGCCCCAGACAAGGCCGCCTCTGTGTCCCACGGCGAGGTGACGGACAATCTGTACATGTCGCTCGGCGCATTCGAGGATGCCACGTCCGGCGAGGACCCTAAGGTCAAGGCCATGATTGACCGTGCGGACATCAGCGGCGTACAGCTGGTGGTGCCCTGGAAGGCCCTCGAAGGGGAGAAGGGGGAGTACAAGTGGTCGCGACTGGACAATGCCCTGAAGTATCTCCAGGAACGCCACAAGAAACTGTTCGTCCAGGTTCAGGATCGGTTCTTCGATGCAGCCATGAAGGACGCCAACCTTCCCCAATATGTAAAGGACGAGGGCGGGGTTGCGCCGACGGTCGATGAGAACCCTGACAACCCCACCACCCATGGGGCCATGGCCGCGCAGTGGGACAAAAAGGTGCGAGCAGACTTCCAGGCCATGCTGAAGGCGATGGCGGGGAAGTACGACGGCAAGCTCGCCGGGGTAAACCTTCCGGAGACCGCAGTCGAGGTGGACACCAAGACAGATCAGACCAAGTACACCTCGAAGTCCTACATCGATGCCGAGATCGACAACATGCGTTACGGCAAGAAGGTCTTCACCAAGACGCAGTTCATCCAGTACATCAACTTCCTGCCGGATGACGACGACCACAAGCGCATGAAGGAGATGTTCGACCTCGCCAGGGAAATTAAGATCGGCATCGGAGGACCGGACACCCTGCCGGACCGGAAGTACCAGATGGAGAACTCCTACAAGTTCCTCCACGAATACAAGGATGCCCTTCCCCTCGTCGCCATGGCCGTCCAGGAACCCGACATCAACGCCAAGGACCCCAAGACCGGTAAGCCGTACACCCGCGAACGGTTCACGGACTTCGCTCACGACTACCTCGGTGCGCGCCAAATGTTCTGGACCACCGAAGCGGACTGGCTGCAGAAGCCCACGGCATGACACGTGCACGAGTACGGCCACTCAGACCCGTGTGAGTGAGCTCTTTCAGATTGGCCACTGATCGAGTGACCCTGGCCGAGTCAGGATGGGGACCGCAACGCACAGGGCTCCCGTGCCGTGGAGGGAGGTGTTCGAAGTCTCAACCCATGGGCACAGGAGCCCTGTTGGTTCCCCATCCTGCCGCACTCGACCTGCCTCATGCCCTGGTCGAGTGGGGTCTCCCTGCTCATCGTTACCCGTAAGGGTGACCGGCGCTGCAAGCTGCCGCCCCACCAGCGTGCCCTGGTCGGCCTGGTCCGTCTTCGCCGGCACGGCACGCTCGCACCGATCGCCGCCGGCTTCGGTATTTCCGTCGGCACCGCCCACGCTTGCGTCAAGGCCGTGGTCCAGCACGTGTCCGGCCGGGCGGCGGGCCTCCTGCGGGTCCTGCGCGAGACCGACCCGGATTGCGTCCTGCTCGACGGGACACTCGCCGGGTGCGACCGGGTCGCCGATCCCGCGGGCAACCTGCTGTGGATCTCACCCGCGCTGCCCGGCCAGCACTCACGACCTGACCGCGGCCCGCACCCACCGCATCATCCGGATCTGCGAACGCCAGGGCGTCCCCGTCCTCGCCGACCGCGCCTACATCGGCGCCGGCCACTGGGTGACCACACCGATCAGACGGCTTCCGAACCAGGACCTCACCACGAGCCGGCAGACGATCACCGGAGCCCTGTCGGCGGCGCGAGCACCGGTCGAACGAAGCGTCGCGCGACTCAAGTCCTGGCGCATCTTCAGTAAAGCCCGCTGCAGCCCCAACCGCATGACCACCATCGCCGCAGCCGTCCTCACCCTGGAACGTCAACGCTGACGAGGCTCGTTGCCGTTCCAGGGCGAGGACGGCTGTGGCGATGGCCTTGATCCGGCTGAGACCCGTTTCACGACCAGACAAGTCGACCTTCGGTGAACCGGCAGACCGGGAAGCTTCCACCGGCGATTTTCGTCAGCGTCTCTGCCACGGAGTCGAAATACTGGGCCATCGACTCGTACTCGCCCGTGACCGTGATCTCACCCACGAACCAGCTGCCGACGCGCCCGTCCCGCACGTCGATGAACTTTCCCCTCCAGCCGTCCTGGTCCGACAGGAACGGGATCCACTCGTTACGCCAGAACGGGTAGTCCGGCTGGTCCGGAGGGTCGAATCCGCAGGACGTGGAACGGTTCGCGTAAAGCCTCTCCATCGCCCGGATACCCAGAAAGAAGCTTCCCTCATCGGGGAACCCATCGAAGCCGCAACACATCACGTCGTCGTCGAAATCTTCTTCCGGCAGGTCCAGATTGTTTCGCAACAGCCACGTCCGCAGGTCCCCATGCAGGGAGATCCCCATCCGCTCTTCGGCTGCCGCGAGCATCTGCTCCGTAGCGGGCCCCGGCAGATCCGCGTGATCGACCGGCGCGTGCTCCCGAAGGAGACTCATCACGCACGACCAACTCTCAGCCACACTCATCGCCCTCTGCCCTCTGTCCTCTCTGTAGGGATGTCTCCGTCCGACTACGCCACTGCTCAGGTTGAGAAGTACAGGCCGGAGAACCTTGCAGGGATGGTACTTCGAGCGTGTGTTCCATTCCTCCCCACGTTCGTCTTCCGTCCCGAAGCGCAGGGTCGGCCCCTCAGTGAAGTGCCCGCCCGCGACTTTCACAGACAAGCCACTGTGCCTGGCGGGCCCAGCCGAAGAGTTTCCAGGACTCAAGCGAGGGCCGCGGCGTCACCCTGGGGGGCCCGAAGCTGAAAATGCTCAGTGACCGACCGCTCCCGGGGGCACTTCGCGATGGGGACTTGACCCCGGATTTTGGACATGTCTGTGCGGCTCGGGTCAGGGCGGTGTCTGTTGCTTGAAGTCGTTCTCGTAGGCGATCGAAGACTGTTGCCTGAGGCGGGAGTGCCGGCGTCGGGTGTTGTATCGGTCAGTCAGCGGAAGGCGTCGAGTCGCGCTTCACGCTCGCTCGACCAGCCTGCGAGGTTCCCGGAAGTGAGCGGTTGGGGGACGGTGCTCCTAGCGGGGCCCGCCCGGGGTGGCCTGTTCGACCGGCCGGGCCCCGCGCGTGGACCTCTCGCCTCGCGGCCGTTCCCGGCCTCGACCTTCCAGAGATCGGAGTTTCCGATGTCGGTGAATGAGACGACGGGCGCGGAGTTCGCCGCGAAGCTGCTGCAGGATGTGGAGTATGAGCACCTGCGCGCGGCCACCTGGCTCCTGGGCTCTCACCGGGACGGCTTCTGGCTGCGGGGCTTCGCCGAGGATCAGGAGCTCGCGCAAATGGCGGGCCATCCCTGATCGGAGTAAGCGACGGGATTGACTGGGAAGCGTTCACCCGGCTGATGCGCACCAAGCGGTCAAGCCTCACTTAGCAGAGGGCATTCTGGCCGTGCCGCTCGCCATGTCTGCCGCAGGGTGCTGCTCAGTGGGTCTGGGTGGCTGGTGACCGGGTCGCGGTCGGGCTGCTCGCGGTCCTTGGTGGCGGGCGTTGGGTGGCGGCGGGACGGTTGGCGGCATTCCACCCCGTTGAACTGCGATAACGGGGGAAGTTGGAAGGGGAACCGCTTGTCCGATGTGGAGGGTGTGGGCTAGAACCGCCGCGCCCCTGTACGAGGAGATGTCCCTCCGTGAACAGTGCCCCAGCTCTGATATCGGGTTCCGTTTTCGATGCCGCCATGGACATCGCGTACGAGACGCACCGGCAGTTTCGGCATGGTGCGTTCGCGGAAGCCTGTCCGACCTGCCACGTTCCCGCCGGCGAGCTCTGCCTGGCCCGGCGGAGTGTGCACGCCGCGCGCCGCCGAGCCCACCGCGCCCGCTCAGAGCCCACCACGGTGCCACTGATGCCGGCGTTGGGCCGGTGAGCGCATTCGCTGGTGGGCCCCGATCCAGCCCTACTGTGTCGGCCGGTCGTCCCACCGGCGGGGCGCGTCAGGGGGCCGTTACTTCGCCGAGGGCGGGCTTGTAAGCCCGCCAGGTTCACCGAGCCCTCCTCGGCCACGGCAACCACCGCCTCCGGTCGTCTGCTGCGCATCGCCCTCAACGGCGCCAGCGCTCAACTCGTCAACGTCGGCCACCCTGACCCCTGCTCGACGGCACGGTCGCCGAACTGCACCTCGCCGTGAACCTGCCTCCGGCGTTTCGATGCAGGACACCTGCCAGATCCAGGACCTCGACCTGTGCTCCGGCGACCGCCTCCTGCTCGCCACGGACGGCATGCAGGAACGCGACGCCGAAATCGTCGATCTGTCAGGCCTCCTACGCAAGACGGCTGTCGAGCATCCGCGCGCGTTCGTACGCACCTGGTCGGCGCAGTTGTCGACGCACACGGCGCCCACCCGCCCGGAAGACGACGCGACCGTCCTGTGCTTGGACTGGCACAGCCTGACCACTTGAACCCCAGGCAGGCGGCTGCGCATGATCGTGCCGCTCTTCAGAGGGCCGCTCGGAGCGTGACTCGGCAGGGTTCGACGGCCACCGCGATCCTGTTCACCCCCGCCAGTTCGGGCGGGCGGCTGCTCCTGCAGACCCGACGCGCTCCCTGGTCCAGGACTGGTTCCCCGACGTGGTCGCGGCCGCCGAACAGCTGCTGGACGGCCTCTCGTATGGGCCGAAGGCGGCTACACCGGTTCCCTCGTCGGCTGGTGCTGGGATCAACTCGCCCTGACCTTGGAGACGGTTCTATGCGTCGAGCGTGTGGTGTGCGGCGGTGGCGGACGCGTCCTTGAAGCGCTGCGCGTGGTGGGTGCCGCCGATCGGGTTGAGCTTCACTACGACGAACTGCCCCTGACAGGGGGCGTGGTGTGGCCGCCGGGGGAACTCACCGGTGAGTCACCGCTACTGCTGTCACCTGGTCGTGATCCCGGTAGGGGCGCCGTGGTGATCGGTTCGGTGACGTCCACCCTGTTGTGTCGGGCATGACCTTGCCCGAAACCCTAAACGGGCCCCGCCACGAGTGGCGGGGCCCGCGAGTCCTCGACCCAGGCCTGGTCCGCCTGGGTCGAGGAAGAGCACCTAGTCGCAAGAACTGGAGGTGCGCTGAATGATGAGCGTACGCGGAATCCCCCTGGGCGTGCCACATCGTGCCCCTCACAGCGCACACGCGTTGACCACAGCGGCGGTGGTGCGTTGTGGCGCTTGAACCCATTCTGTGGGCTCTGCATGACAGTCCCGTGGCCAGTACGACCGATCGGATGCTGCTGGCCGGCCTGGCGGAGAAAGCGGACTCCGACGGCTGCAACGCGTTCCCCTCACGCCGCACCCTCGCCAGGATCGCCCTCTGCGACGTCAAGACGGTCCAGCGGCGCCTGGCCGCCCTCGTGGAGCAGGGTGTGATCGCGCTGGGGGACCAGGACACCGCCCGGTACATTCCCAAGCAGGCCCGCCCCAAGGTGTACGACCTGCAGATCCCGGCAACCTGGTACGGCCCGGAGCGCCTGGCCCGGGTGAACCAGGACCGGGCAAACCGAGGCTTGCAGCCCTTGACGAACGAGAATCGCGCCCCACTTTCGCCGGCCCCGCCCCGCGTTCCGCGCAGCGACAGGGGAAAGCCGCGCACTGGGGGAGGGGACTGCCAGTCCCCTCCCGTGGAGCACCCTGAATCCGGCGGGAGGGGGGACTGCCAGTCCCCGGGCAGGGGGGACTCTGTGTCCCGGCAGGGGGGACTGACAGTCCCCCAACCCTCTCCATCAACCCTCCCCGTGACTGAAACCCCCGTAGCGCCTGCGGCGCGTAGCGCCGATGACGCCCGCAGGGCAGGTGCAGGTAGTAGCGTGCGCGAGGCCGGCGGCTCCGCCGCGCCCGCAAACGCCAACGCGCCCGCCCTGAGATCCGGTCGGGCGGCGCAGGCCTCCCACCGCATCCCCCCAGCGCTGGCAGATGCCGTCCGCGCGGTGGAAGCGGGATGGCCCAGGGAACTGGCGGCTCTGCTGCCAGACCACCGTCCGGCGGTGCTGAGGGAGGCGATCCTGCAAGCCCTGGACGGCGGGCGCACAGCACACCAGCTGGTGGAACGGATCCAGCGACGATGGTGGACCCACGGCTACGCCCGAGCCCTGGCCGAGGGACAGCTCACCTCCGCGGTGGGCGTCGCGGTCGCTCTGGTGCGCCCGTCCGTGGACTGTCCTGATCCGATGTGCGAGGACGGCGTGACTCTGCACCTGGGTGACGGATGCCCGAAGTGCGATCAGCGTCGCACGGACCGCCGCCGGGGCCAGGTGCCCGCACTTCGGGAGAAGCGCCCCGCGCCTCAGTGGTGGGAGTGCGAAGGCCAGGGCTGCACGGCTGCCGGCAAGGGGCACCGGCCGGCTGGCGGCTTGTGCTGGCAGTGCCAAGAGCGGGTCGAGGAGGCCGCCGCGCAGACCGCCGTGCAGCGAGTGAGCGCAACCCTGGCAGCCGAGGCTGAGGCGGCCGAGGCGGCGGCCCGCCTGCGGAAGACGATCCGCTGGGCGCGCATGCTCGACGAGGCCTACACAGAGCACGCGGAGCGCGGCAGGACGGCGCAGGAGCTGGCCGAGGCGCAGCGGCAGGCCGAAGCCGATGCAGAACAGGTACGCATCCTGCGGGAGCAACTCCTGCGCGAGCACCCCGAACTGGCGGCATACGCACAGGAGCAGACGTGAACGCCTGTCCGGCTCCATTGGATGAGTCTGAGAGAGGCAGCTCCTTGCAGGCGCCCGGGTGTCGTCCCGCTGGCCACAGGTCCGTCAACTGCCCACGATTTCCGCGAGTTTGTTCAGTTACGCCAAACAAGGAGGTTGCGAGATGAGTTTGGTGCTGCGAATCGATACGGACGGTCGGACGGCCCTGATGCCGTGTCCGGCTGATGCACTGGAGAGCGCCTTGCTGATCCGGGCAGGGGTGGGGGGCTCTGCAGATACGGCGGTCTACCACCGCCGGGCCGTGCTGCATGTCCACGGCAACGGGCAGGCCGAGCGTCTCCCGCTGAACCTGTCGGCATGGGTGCTGGCTTCGGTGTGGCGGGGATTCGAGATGCCCTACGGGCTTCACGGCACGGTGATGGTGACCGGACCGCAGTCCGAGGCGCTTGATGCTGATCTTGTGGCAGAGATCCAGGCCGTGTGTGCGGCGGTGGCCGAGGTACGGGCTGAGTGGCAGGACCGCCCGCCGGTCGGCGAGAACGCCGCCCGCGCCGAACTCCTTGCGGCGGGCCGGCACGCCAGGTATGCGCTGCGCGCTCCGATGTCCTGAGCCTTCATATATCGAGTGTGCTGGACGGCTGCGGGGAGCGGTGTTCCCCACAGCCGTCCAGCGTGTGCGATGTCGTGTCAGACCGGCACGGTGTTCGTCTCGGAGGGCGCTGGCTTGCCGGAGAGGACCAGGGTGATGGTGTCCTCGGTGGTGTCTTCGAGGGTGATGTCGTACGTCCGTGCCATCTGCTGGATGCGGGCGACGGTTCGGCGGATCGCGGCGTCGTTCCCGGCGGCCCGTTCGATGGTGAGCAGGTCGCGGTAGAGGGTTTCGGAGGTTTCCTCGACTTCGAGGGCTTTGTGGACGGTGTGGCGGGCGGCGTCCAGGTCGGGCCGGGTGCTGTCGGTCTGCCAGCGGGCGAGGGTGTGGGCGGTGTCGGTGATCCTCGACAGCATGTCCTGGACGACCGGGTCCGCCCATGGGAGCGTCCGGCCGCCGAAGGGCTTGCCCCGCACGAGCGCCATCGCCGCCTCCAGGTCTTCGATGCCGGCGCTCGGGCCTGCTGCGAGTCCCTGGCGGGCGAGGGTCTGGAACTGTGTCCAGTCGGAGGTTACGGCCGGGTGGAAGACGTATCCGGCGCCCGTTTTGGGGCGGGGCAGCAGCGGCTGGCCGTCCGTGTGGAGACCGACGACGCCGCGTAGTTCGGACAGGCGTGAGTGCAGGGTCCGGGTGGACCAGGGGCTGGCCGGGTCCATCGCCTGGCACAGGGCATCAGCGGTGCGGCCGGGCCGCAGGTGGATGAGGGCAGCGATGGCCGCGGTGCGCGGGCTGTGCGCGGTGCTGTCGCGGCCGGTGATCCGCAGCGGCCCCAGCACCTCGATCCGCACCTCGGTATCCCCGCCTTCACCCGCACCGGCGGCTGTTTGGCGGGGAAGCTGCGTGGACACCGCCGAGGGATCCAGCGTGATGACCGCCGCGCCATCTGCTGTCTGGGCCGCCTCTGCGGCCCCTTCGGACTCCGTGCCGCTGTCGTTCGTGATGCCTGCTTCGGCGGTGCCGTCGCTCTCGGTGGGCTCCGTGGGGGCGGGGATACGTCCGGGGGATCCGGCGATGAAGAGGGCGGGGAAGGGGTTGCCGGGGTCCAGGGATTCATCGCCGACGGCGTGCACTGTCAGCGGGGCCCCGCCGGCGGCCGTCTGGCCGTGGTCCTCGGCGTTCGCCCACGGCCCGGCCGCGGCCTGCGGCTCCCGGATGGATACCTGGAGGGCGTGGACATACTGCCGGTACTGCTCATCGGTGATCCGCTGGAGATCCACCGACGTCTCCAGCACGGCGACGGTGGTGTCCTGGCCGCGGGTGACGTTGAGGACTTCGGCGTGGGGGAAGCATCGGCGGGCCGCCGCGCTGGCGGGCAGGACGACTGCGGTGTCCAGGGTCCGGCCGGCGGCGAGGGCGTCGGCGAGCTGCACCAGATGTTCGTCGTCCACGTCCCCGGCGCCGACCGCCAGCCACGGAAGCACCTGCTCCCCGCTCTGGTGCGCTTCCAGCATGAGCTCGCCGAGGTCGGCGGCGACGGCGGGAAGGTGCGGCATCGTCCGGATCCGGCCCTGCGGAAGGAGCCCGGCGAGGCGGGCGCCGAGCCCGGTGGTGAGGATCTCGCTGTAGTCGGTCCACGCGCAGCTACCCAGCTCCAGCGCGACGGCGCGCGCCACCTCCAGCACCTCTTCGTCGGGGCCGTCCAGGAGCAGGATCCGGCAGGTCATCAGGTCGATGAGGACAAGGCCGTCGGTGTCGGCGCCGAGGGTGACCAGGCCGGGGTAGGGGGCTTGGACATCGGCGAGCTCCTCGGCGGTCAGGAGTTCCGCCGCAGGGTCGAGCGTCCAGGTGCGGGTATTGGAGCCCGCGGTGAACGGGGCTACGGGCGGCGCGGGTTCGTCCAGCAGCAGGGTGACCCCGGCAGCGTCGAGGCGGGCACCGCGCAGCGCGGGCAGGTCGCGGCTGTCGGTCACTGCGTGGTGGGCGAGGGTGCGCAGCACGCGGTCCAGGAGATTGATCCCGGCCGGCTCTGATGTCGCGGCCAGGAGTTGCTCCAGCTCGGTCGGCTCCTCGTCCTTGGCGATGGTCTGTCCGGCCTTGCGTTCGCGCTGTTGCAGGATCCGGCGGACACCGAGCGCCCCGGCGAGGGAGGCGGCCAACAGCGTCCCGATACCGGCGATCAACGCGAAGTTGACGTGGCTGCCCGCCGTCTCGTCGGCCCGGAGCGCAGTGGCCGACGGAGCCGGCTGCGCGGCCTCGGCCGTCGCCGAGGGCGAAGCGGTCGCGGAAGCGGACAGCGAGGGTGCGGGTTTCGTGGCGGAGGCGGATGGCGCCGGCGTGGGTGGTGCGGGTTTTGTGGTGGGCGGCGGGGTGGCACTGTCGTCGGTTCCGGGATCCGGTTTGGCCTCCTGCGGCGGGGCCGGGTTGGAGGCGCTGCCGGGCAGGGTGAGGTGCTGGCCGGGTTGGATCAGGTCGGGGTTCGTGAACGCCCCGCCGCCGGGGAGGGGGCCGCCCTTGTTCAGGTCGAAGATCTCCCCGTACCGGCCAGCGCTGCCCAACTGGCTTTCGGCGATTGCGGTGAGGCTGTCGCCGTTCTTGACGGTGTACGTCGTGGGGGTGGCCGTGCCGGCCTGCTCAGGCGCGGGTCGGGTGTCTGTCGGTGCGGACCGCGCGTCGGCCAGTGGGGGACGGGCGTCGGCGGGGAGGTGCAGGATCCATCCGGGCTGGATGGGCTGGTCGGTGTGGAAGGTGTTGCCGTCGGTCATGGTGTTGCCGTCGTTGAGGGCGGCGATGTCTCCCCAGCGTCCGCCGTCGCCCAGGCGCGCCTCGGCGATGGACCACAGGCTCTCGGCCGGCTTGGTATCCCGCACGGTGTGCGTCGCCGTGGAGGCCTGGCCGGGGTCGGCGGCAGCGACGCTTCGCGCGCCGTCGATGCCAGGGGTCGCGGCCACAGCTGCGGTGGTGGTGTGGGTGGCGGCCTGGGCGGGGGAGGGGGCCGCGGCAAGGGCGGTCCCGGCGGGCAGCGCGAGGAGGACGGCGCTGACCAGGGCCGCGGCGGCGCGCTGTCCGACCAGGCCGCGGATCTGCGGGGCGGATCGGCCCCGGAGCTGCGCGGGAACCTCCAGCAGCACCGAGACGGCGAACAGCGCCCAGCCCGCCCAGCCTGCGACGGCGAGGGCGAGGAGGAACACCTGCCCGGAGTCGTCAGTGGACAGCAGGCTGGACAGGGCCGCGAGTCCGGGAGGCCCGACGACGGAGGCGGCCCACCACAGCAGCACAGGCAAACCGGCCAGCACAGCGGCCAGGACAGTGAGGCTGACCAGGCCCCGCAGAACGGCGGCTGCCGTCTGAGCACTGCTGCGCGCCGGCGGGACCGGGTTGCTGTTCGGCATGAGGGTCCTTCTCGGTTCGGGGGTTACTCGGGCTGGGTGACGCCGTGCAGTAGGCGGGCGCTGCCGTGGCCGGACACGCTCATGGAGCTGATCCCGGCGGCGGACAGGAACTTCGTGGCGTAGGTGTCGGACACGGTGACGGTCAGTTGGGTGCCGTCCGGGGACAGGGAGACGCTGCCGTGGGTGCCGGCGCGGGCGAGGTAGGCGCGGGCCGCGGCCGCCGCCGCTTCCGGGTCGGCGCGCAAGGTTTCGCCGGCGACTGCGGCGGCTGGGTCGATGGCCTGGCCGGCTGCGCGGGCGGCTTCCATCGCGACGGCGTCCGCCCGCTCTGTCGCGCGGAGCTTGCCCGCGCCGTCGATGGCCAGCCCGATGATGCTCAGCAGGGCGATGGTGACGATCGCGGTGTAGACGGCGATCCCGCCCCTGTCCTCGCCTCGCCGGCTGCGCCACCAGGCCTCTACTGCCCGCATCGCTCAGCCCTCCCGGGAACGGAACGCGTCTACTACCGACGTGAACCGGCTTGTCATGGTCTTGCTGCCAGGCATTCCGGGGAGCAGAAGATCGGACATCGCCACCGTGCAGGAGATCGTGACGGTGACGGTGCCGACCTCGCCGAGGGGCACGGCTAGTCCGGAGGCGTCGACGTTCGTGGATGACGACGCGCAGCGGATGCCCTGGTCGTCGAGGGAGCGGGCGGCCGCGGCGGCGGCCTCGGCCTGGGCGCCGCTGTAGGTGCGGGAGATCGACGCGGCCCGGGCGGCGTCCTCCGCGGCGGCATCGATCTTCGCCCCCGAGGTGACGATCCGGCCCCCGGCGATCGCCAGGCAGAGCAGCATCAGCAGCAGCGGGGTGACGACCGCGGCCGCGATCGTCTCACTGCCCCGGTCGCCGCCTACCCGCCGACGAAGCCACGTCACATAGGGATTGGGCGTGATCACGGGGTGGTCCACCGTTCACGCGGTGCGGACGCCGACTGCGAGACACTCAGTCCGGACAGTCCCGGGATGAGGGACAGGGCTCGGCCGGTGACGGTCACCCGGACCTCGGTCGCCGAACTTCCCGTAGTACTCACACTCCTGCCGGCGAGGCTGTCACCCGCGATCCGGCCGAGAGTCTCGGTAGCCTGGGCCGCGCCCGCTCCTTCGGGAGCCTGGTAGACGCGGGCGGCCGCGACGCCTTCACGAGCCGCGGTGAGAGCGATGTTGCGGGCATAGACCCACATCGACGCCTGCACGACAGCCACGGTCACGAGCAGGATGAACGGGAAGACGATCGCCATCTGGATGGACGACTCCCCGCGCTCCCCGCCTCCGTCGCCTTGCACGGTTTCGCCGGCACTGCGGACGCGCGTCAGCCACCAGCGCCTAGCCCTTCCGGGCTTTCGGCCGCCGTCGTGGTTCACCTCGTCTCCTTCCCGTCTCTGCGCGTGCATCCGGTCCTCTCAGATACCGGAGAGGCTGGTGTTGTATTTGGCGATCACGACGGCGATGGTCCCGGCGATCGCGAGGGCGCCGGCGGTCGCGGCCACCCAGATGATGATGGTCGTGATCGAGATGTCGCCCCGGTCATCGGCCTTGCCCTGCTCGATACGGGACTTGAACCACGCGGCGGTGGCGGTGGCGGCGGTCGTGGCGCGGACGGCGAGCTTGGTCATCATGACGGTGTCTCCTCAGGTGTTGAGCATGCGGATGATGGCGGGGAAGGCGATCAGGAGCATCACCAGGACAGCGAGGAGCGCGCCGGGCGCGGTCATCTTCTCGCTGTCCGAGTTCGCGTCGGCTGCCTGCGCGGCCAGCAGCTCAGTGCGCAGGTTCTTCGCGCGGGAGCGCAGGGTCGCGTAGACGGAGGCGCCGTCGTCGGCGGACTGCCGCATGATCGCCGCGAGGTCGTCCAGGACGGGCAGGTCCAGCTCGGCGGTCAGACGGGCCAGGGATTCCCAGTGCTGGACCTTGTCGACGCGGGAGCGCGCCAGTGCAGTCTGGATCCGTAGGAACGCCCATCCGCAGCCGACTTGGGCGGCCTGCTCCATGGCCTGCTCGGCTGAGACGTTCCCGGCCCGGCGCAGCGCGACCAGGTCCAGGTAAGCGGCCATGGCGTGCGCGAACTCGGCCCGGGCGCGTTTGGCGTTGTCGCGCAGGGCGAGGTCGGGGGCGAACCACAGGACGGTGGCGGCGAGTATGCCGACGATGGCGGGCAGGTAGAGGGGCAGGCCCAGGAGCAGCAGCGGGATCGTGGACAGCGGCGGCAGCAGCAGACCACCCACCGCGAGTGCGACCTTCGTCAGCAGGAACCGGGCCGGGGTGGAGCCGGTCAGGGCCAGGTCCTTGTGCGGGATCCGTACCCCGGGGACGTCGGTGAGGTGGTCCAGCAGCCACTGCCCCCACAGCTCGTCACGGGACGCCGGCCCGCCTGTGGGGGAGGCGGGGACGGGCTGGTTCAGGCGGCGCAGCGCCGGCCCGAGCGCCGGGGCGGGCCGTAGCACCTCTCGGATCAGCAGCGCGGCACCAGCACCGATCGCGGCCCCGGAAACGATCGCAGCGACGGGCATCATGCGATCGCCTCCGTAATCTGCGCGCCCTCTTCAACCGGAACGGGTGCCGGGGTGACGGCGCTACGCGGGTCGGCGATCAGGAACCGGGGGACTGGTTTGACGTAGGCGATCTGCCGCATCAGTGCGAGCACACCCACGAACCCCGCGGCCAGGACGCCGAGGACCAGCTGCCCCAGGAGCGTTCCATACGGAGCGGTGTAGGAGGGGATGAGGAATCCGGCCCCGGCGACACCGAGCGTGATGATGGTCATCCACCGCATCGTGGTGCGGGGTTTGGCGCGGTCGGCCTCGATCGCCCGGCGCCGGGCCACTTCCTCGTGGACGGACTCGGCGAGGTCATCCAGGGCCTGGGCGAGCCCGGGGCCACGGTCGGCGGCCGACAGCACCAGCGCTGCGACCACTTTGTCGGCGGTCACGTCATCCAGCGCGTCACCAAAGTGCCGCAGCGCGTCCGTCGGGCGCCACCCGACATGAAGGCGGTCGACCAGGTCCCCGACCTCCCCGGCGATGTCCTCGGGGCAGCCCTTCCGGGAGATCTGCAAGGCCTCGTCCAGCCCGCGGCCCAGTCTGAGCACGTTGGCCAGGCGCTGCGTCCAGTCGCCGAGAGCCTCCAGCTTCCCGATCCTCGCGGCCGCCGACTTCGTGGGCGCCAGCAGCCACGGCACCCCAACGACCGCCAGGAACACGAGCGCCCCGGCGACGAACATGCCCGTGACCAGCCATAACACAACGCCAGCCAGAGCTCCGGCAGCAATCCGCGTACGGCGGGCCATCGCCGCGTCGCGTGAGACCATGCTGCGCCCGGCCCGCAGGCGGGCGGTCAGCGACGGCCCGGCCGGCGCAGTCGTGCCGATGATCCCGACGGCAAGGCCGACCAGGCCGCCCGCGACGGCTAGCCCGCACAGCACCCACATCAGCAGTGCGGTCACAGCGCCCCGCCCCTTTCGGTGAGCAGCAGGAGCGGCAGCGCCGCGGTCCATGCCCCGCTGGGCTTGCCGAGGAGGGAGGAGTCGAATCCGGCGCGGCGCAGGTCGTTGATGCAGCGGGGGTGCATGAGCGGTACGGCCCGGTGCTCGTTCCACTCCGGGCGTGGTCCGAAGATGGCGTTCGTCTCCGGGCGTCCGCCTTCCCCGATGCCGGTGACTTCCAGGACGTGGGAGACGAACCGGTGACGGTGTCCGCCGATCTTCGTTTCATCGATGGAGGAGACGAACACGATGAAGTGCAGGCCGTTCGCGGCCTGCCGGTAGGCGAGCGCCTCGGACATGTTGGCTTGGGCGAGGAGGTACAGCTCGGCGATCCGGTCGAATACGACGGAGGGGTGGATGGAGTGCAGGGTGCACAGGTTGCCGCCGGCGCCGTTCGTCATTGCCTGGAGCATCGCCACGATCTCCGGGCCGCGGACCTCGCCGACCACGATCCGGGTGAGCGTCATCCGCAGCGCCCGGTACATCAGATCCATCAGCGTGATCTCGCCGGCCGCGACCCCGCCGACCCTCTCGCCGTTGGACTCTCGGGCCTCCATCGGTACGACCTGCCGGTGGTGGCCGTTCTCGTGGGCGAAGAGTTCGTACTCGGTCTCCAGGGTCGCGAACCGCTCGTCCGGATCGATCTCCTTGAGCAGCGCGCGCAGCAGGGTTGTCTTGCCCGCCGCCTGACCGCCGACGATCATCACGTTCTTCTCCGCGCGCACGCAGGCACGCAGGAACTGCTCAAGGGTGGTGTCGAGCATCCCGCGGTCGACTAGCTCGGGCAGGTCAGCGTGGCGCATGCTGTGCCGGCGGATCGTCACATAGGTACCGGGGGTCACGTCGATGACGGCCTGGAGGCGGGATCCGTCCGACAACCGCAGTGCCAGGAACGGGTCCGCTGTCGACAGACTGCGCTCGCTTTGGCCCGTCGTCCTGCGGGCCAGGTCCCGCAGCAGCTCGCGCAGCTCGTCGTCGGAGTCGGCGACCGGCGCCACCTGCACACGCCGCCCGTCAGTGAAGTCCAGCCACACGTCCGTGTACGTGTTAATGAAGATGTTCTCCACCAGCGTGTTGTCCAGGTGCTGTTGCAGACGGCCCGCCCGGAACTGGAGGTCGAACACGGCCTGCGCGGTGACGGCGTCCTCGGCGGTCGACGTCGCACTCCCGCGCTTGACGGCCTCGGCGTCCGACCACACCGCCACCTGCTCATTGATCAGGTGCCGGCCCTGCTGCTCCTGCGCGGCCGCACTCAGCCCCGGGCGGGAGCGGAGCAGCTCCGTGAGCCGGTCCCCGACCTCCTTCTTGATCAGGCGTACGGCGGTGTAGTCGATGGTGATCGGATCGCCCGACGGCGTCGCCGCAGCTGGTACGGGCAGGGTCCGGCGGGGATCGACCGGCACCGTACCTCCGGCTGCACCGGTGCCGATGACGGGGTGAGGTACGGCGAGGCGGTCCTGAAGCGAGGTGTCCGCCACTACGGGGTTGTTGTGCAGGGGGCTAGCGCGCACCGTTCACACCCCCTGCCGTCACGGTGCCGGGCGGGGGCGGGGCGAGACGCGAGCGGCGGATTGCCACCAGCTCCTGCACCCGCACCGCAGCCGACCGTGCCGCCCTCATCAGCTCCCCCGATTCGAACCGTCGCGGGGGCTCCGCCCCGTCCGACAGCACCTTGGCGTCCTTGGGCCGCCACGGCAGGACAGCCGTCACCGGCACCTCCAACCGCTTGCGAACCTCATCCTTGGAGTACGGGCCCTCGTCCACGAGCAGCACGCCGACCTCTCCGGCGCCGCCCACCACTTCTCGCAGTGCTTTCAGGCGTAAATCGGCGCTCTGCAGTCCGCGCAGCGTGTTGCGGGCGACCACGACCACGGCGTCGGCGCGCTGTGCCAGCACGGCGGAGCTGCCGACGGCGCCACGGCGGCCGAGGTCCACCAAGACGTCGTGCCCGTGCTCCTCGATCCCTGAGAACAGCGAGGCCAGGGGCTTCCACACGTGTTCCATCGCGGAGGCGTGCGTGGGGTCGTAGAGACCGGGCAGGACCAGCCGGTCGCGGGTCCCGGCATCGGTGATGTCCACCAGCTGCCGCCAGAAGGCCTCACCCAACTGCCCTTGACGGCCTGCGACGGCGAGATGCCGCAATCCGTGCGTGTTGCCGAGCGTGCCCTGGAGGGCTCCCGGGAGGATCGCCCCGCCGTCCGGGTCCGCCTCGGCAAGCACCACACGATGCCCCTCCGGCAGCGGCCACGTCATCAGCAGCGCCATCGCCACAGTGGTGGCCCCCGGCGCACCCAGCCCGCCCGCGATCGCGACGACAGCCATCAGCCCTCCCGCGCGGCGAGAATCAACGCCACCGCACCCGTCGCCACCCGCGAGGCAAGCGCCGGGCCGTCACTCGCAGGCACGGCCACATCCACGACCACAACCCCGGTGGCGGGAGCCGGCAGCCCCACCGCAACCACGGTGGCCGCGAGTGTCTTGGGCGCTGCCCCCGCAGCCCCCTCGACAGGCTTCCCGCCCCCGGCCTGGGCCGCGTCCGGGGTGGATACGATCAATACCTGCTGACCGGAAGTCAGCCGGCTCGCCGGAAGCTGCGACGGCTTGAGCGCCACCCCCACCAACTGCTCACCCGGCTTGACCAGGGACACAGCAGTGACCTGCGAGGGGGACAGCAGCGTCCCCGCCTTCAAAGCCACTGCGGCCCGCTGCCCGACCGTGCCCGATTTCTTCCCCACCGGCAGCGCCTTGACCGCCGGATCCAGAGCGAGGGAAGCCGTGGTCAGGTCCGCCTCGGTGATCGGCGCGCCGACCTGCACGTCCCGGGCCACCACCAGCACGGCCGTCCGCTGCCCCGACGCGGTGAACAACAGGGCTCCCGATAAGCCTCCGGCAGCGATCAGGGCGACGGACAGGGCGATCAGCCCCGGACGGCGCCGGCGCTGCCGCAGGACCCGCGGCGCGGCCGCCGACCCCTCGGCAGGACCGGCGGGCGGCGGGACGGAAGCCTGACCCGGCACGGCCGGGGTGGTGGTGCTCACGTGCTGTGCCTCCTGAAAGAGGAAAAGGAAGTTTGTACGGTCGCTTGGGTCGTTACTGGCCGACGACCTGGAGTTCTCCGACTGACACGGTGAAGGGGGACTGGCGGACCTCGGTCAGTTGCCCGGTCTGTCCGCCGCCGGTAACCGCCCAGTTGACCGTCCACGTGGTCGTCGCGGTGCCCTGGTACTTATTGGCTGGTTGGTGGGCCGACGGTGTGCGGTAGACGTGGCCACAATCCGGAGAGGGCGACATGCCCCGAGCGGCCGAGTAGGCGGTGCCTGGACCAGTGCAGGTCACGGTGGAGCCGTCGCCCATGCGCCAACTGATGGACGACACCTGGGCCGTGGCGCTGACGGTGATACCGCCTGCCGAAGCGGAAGCCGTGTTCGGGCCCCACGTTGTCGGGCTCGGAGTCACCCACAGCCACATGGGTACCCCTACCGTGTACGTGCCCTCAGGTCTCGGGCTGGCGACCGCAGGGCCCGTCAAGAGCATGCTGTCCACGGCCTGCTGCGCCAGCACTGCCGGGGCGATGGTCACTTCGTCGGGGGTGGCGGCCCATACGGTCGTGACAACGAAGTAGCCTGCCTCCTTCTCGTCGACCCATTCGCATTCCTGGAGGTAGACAGCGCCGTCGCCGGGCTCATGGCCCTCCCACTCTGGACTGCCCGCCGGCGGCTGAGGGTTCTTGAGGGCTTTGGTGCAGCGCCAGTGATCGCGCTCGTTCTCGGCCCCGGATCCCGGCTTGGGCGCAGGCGGCTGCGACGACCTTTTATCTTGGTCACCGCCTCCCGATTCCTCCCCAGGCTTCTTCACGCACAAGGTGATGTATTTGGTGCGTCCTTTGCAGACGCCGTCGTCTGCCGCAGCGGGGCTTGCGAAGCCGAGTGATGCAGTGACGGACAGGAAGACGGCCCAAGCCGTGGTTTGTCTCAGCATGTACGGTCACCGTTCGGCGTCATCGCGACCACCATCCACCGCCCAGACCACTGTTCCACCTCGGCCACTGCCACATAGCGCATGGGCTGCCCGGACGGTGAGAGCTCCTCCTTCCCAGACGATCGGTTGACTGTCCGCCAGGTTGAGATGTCCAGACAGTCGGTGACCGTAGCCCCAGGATGCTCGCCGGACATCTGCAACGACGTCACTTCCGCTCGGTGGCCGGGTGCACCCTGCATGGCGAGTCCGGCCTTTTGCAGATTGGTGACATCAGTGAGGGCTTCGTCCAACGCCTTGTTGGCCGCGTACTTCACCAGTTGGGTGCCCTTGTCCGAACCGGCCGCGTATGCCTTTACAGACTCGGCCCAGAAGCCGGTGTAGGCGGCCAGAATCTCGGCCTTCTCGGCTGCCCGAGGGTCGGCGGAGAGGGCGGTGGAAGCGCTCGGACTCGGGGGTGCAGGTGCGGGGTTTACCGTCTTTCCCTCTTTGGAGCAGCCGGTGAGCAGGGCTGTGGCCGTGAGCACTGCAGCGGTGGTGGCGGTGAGGATCCGGCGGTGTACGGCGGATCCAGTACGGCGTGTGCTCACGTTGGTCTCCCCGGTTGTCGCCTGGCCGCGGTGGTCACGGGTTACCTCACCCCGGCGCGTGAAATCGCTGCTGCAACGGGTTGAGTCGCAGCGGCGTGTGTATTGGGCACCCTACGACGTCACTCCGATACGTCCTATGGGGTTTCGTGGGGTGCAACTGTGCGGTCGTCGTGGTTTAGAAGTAAATACCTTCAACGTCAGCGCAGTTAATCCCCTTTCGATTGGCGTGTCGCCCCAGCGCATGGGACGGTTTCGGTGTCTTTTAGCCCGCCGGTGACTGCTGGCTCAAAGTGGATGTCGTGGCTCATTCTTTGCGTATGTGATGGCGTGGATTGTTGTCGGAGGAACGGGTGACGATGTCTTCCATCCTTGACGCCGACTGTCACCGGTTCACTCACCGGTGACAGTCGCGGAGGTCACGGTCAAGCCCCGCAACACGCGGGGGTGCGGGTACGTTGAGGTGATCGGGATGTGATCGCAGGTGCCGGTGAGGCCGGCTTTGCTGAAATCCCAGTCGGCGATCTACTCCATGCCCTTGACGTGCTCGTCCTGGCACCTGCGGCCAGTCGGCGGCAGTCCTCTTCGGAGAGGTCGGGCGCGTCGCCGCGGGCTTACAGCTGCGTCCACGGCTTGGGGTCGGCGGGGCCGGCGAGTGGTGTCCAGACGGGTGCTGAGGGGTTGGCTGTCTCGATGTCTTCCAGGACGGCGGCGCCGAGGGGGACATGGGTCGCGAAGCGGGCGACGAGTTCGTGGTCCGCTGTCATGTGGCGCAGGTCCTGGATCCGCCGGGTCAGGGAGGGGCGTGAGTCTCCGGTGAGGATGAACAGGATGCGGGGGAAGCGGGGGTAGAACCGCTGCCAGGCGAGCATGGCGCCTTGGTCGGCGACGGTGTTGCGGCGTCCGGCCGGCTGGGGGGTGTAGTCGTGGAAGCGGGCGTAGGAGATCAGTTTCCGGGCCAGTCGTTCGCTGCTCATGGTGGCCCGGTCGACCTCGACGAACGCTCGGTACTGGCGGCGGCGAGGGCTGGTGGCGGTGTAGTGGAACACGGCGTCGGCGATCACCTGTTCCTCGCCCCCGGTGTCGGGCAGGCGGTGGGCGGTCTCCGGCACCCAGTCCAGCGCCCCGTATTCGTCACCGCGGGTGCGTGCGTCGGTGAGGAACGCGAGGTGGGCGCGGACGCCGGTCAGGGTGTGGGCGGCGCGCATGGATGCTGCGGCGTTGGTGAGGACGGCGGGGGCGCGGCCGCGGAGCTCGGGCCAGTCCCGGACGGTTTGCGCGCCGGCGGGGGTGAGGAAGTGCGCCTGGAGGAATTTGCCCCCTCCGAGTACGGTGTGGGCGATCAGCCCTTCGGCCCGCAGCGGCGCCAGCACTTTGTAGATCTTCCGTGGGGGGATGTCGGGGGCGAGCATCTGGTGGAGCTGGGTGCTGGTGACCAAGCGGTGCTGCGCGATGAGGGCGAGGGCCTGGTGGGCGCGGGTATCACCGGTCGGCGGGTGGCCGACGGTATCGGTGGCGGTAGCGGTGGTCATGCGTACTGCTCCTGGGTGTCGTCGGTGCCGCCAGCGGTTGCTGCTGCGGTGGGGAGGGTGGTGAGGAAGGCGCGGACGGTCTCGGTCTGGGCGAGGGCCTGGGTGGTGAGTTCGTTCAGGGGGCGGGCACCGGTGTTGGCGTGGGCGGCGTGCAGCAGGGCCCCGGTACGACGGGGACGGGCGAGGCGTCTGAAGACTTCGGCGAGGGCGGGGCCGCGTACCAGCAGCGGCCCGATCCGTTTGCCGGCCACGGTGAAAGAGGCGTAGTGCCACCACCGTTCCAGTTCGGCAGCGTCGGCGACGGTGACTTTGCCGCCCCACTCACCGGTGATCTGCGCGATGGCATCCGCGGACCCGGCCGTGGTGGACAGACAGGATGCGTTCTGCAGGAGCGCGGTGCGGGTGCTGCCGGAGAGGCGGTGCAGGAGCTGCGTCATCCCGTGGAGTCGGCACCCGAACTTCCGCAGTTGTTCGGTGATCTCGGCCAGCACCGTGGACGCGGCTCCGTCCAGGGAGATCAGCTCGTCCAGGTAGAAGCGGAAAGAACTGCGGTCACGCGCGGGCAGGTCCCTGCGGGACAGGCCCGCGCGCAGGAAGTCCCGGACCATGAGAGACACCAGCAGCCGGCCCGTGGGCCCGGTCCCGGGCGGGCAGATCCACACCACGTGCCTCTCGTCCATCGCCCGCCGGATGTCGTAGCCGCTGAGCGGGCACCCCAGGAAGGCCCGGATTACGGGGGAAGCGGCGAGGCGGTCGAGCGGATTGAGGACGGTCAGCAAGGCGTCCTTGGGGATGTCGGGGAAGCTGGTGGCCCACCAGCGGCGCGCCTCGTCATCCATCGCCCTCAGGACCAGCTGCCGGAATGACGGTTCAGTCAGCAGCGGCCGGATCTGGAACAGCGTCGCCTGCCGCTCGCCGGCCCCCGCCCGGGCGCCCGTCCTGGCTCCGACCCGGGCTCCCGTCCTGGCCCCGGTCGAGGCCGTGGTGTTGACGGCGGAGGTGTTGACGGCGATGAGCGCTTCGACGGCTTTGGTGAGGATGGTCAGTGCACGTGGTGCGGTGACATCGCCCCAGCCGAGGGCGGCAGCGATCGCGTCGACGACGGCTGCGGTTACCTCGTACGGCCGCTGCCCGCCGGTCATGTCGAGTGGGTTCCAGCAGGCCAGCATCGCGTTCGTGTCGCGAATGGTGAGGTCGAACAGGTGGATCCGGTCCATGATTTCGTCGTGGGCGAGGTAGGGAGCCACCTCGGTGAAGGAGTCGCCGTGCGGGTCGACGAAAGCGAGGCCGCGCCCGTTGTGGGCGCTGGCCACGGCCTGGACCTGAGCCCGCATGGTCTTGCCCCATCCGGCCTTGCCGGACTGGACCTCGAACAGGGTGTCGTCCTCGTGGGTGGCGAGCAGCCGCTCGCGACCGTCGGGCCCCTGGTACCAGCCCTGCGGCAGCAGGTCCTTGCCCGGCTCGTACGTGGGCATCTGCGCCTCGATCACCGGCACCCGCGCCGCCGCCGTCGGAGGTTTCAGCAGGCCGGCCAGCTCATCGATGCGGGCCCAGTCCCCGACGGCGGGCCGCATCAGGCCTGTCGCCCACCGGGCGTCGAACCGCGGCCGCCACGGCCACCGGTCGGGCCCGATCCGCCACGGCCCGATCGACACGCCCTGCGCCCCGATCCGGGAGACACCCGCGTATACGTCCATGCTGGCGTTGAGGAGCGCGAGGAGCTGTTCGGCGCGGCCTTCGGTGTCGGAGGCGCAGCGCACCAGAATCTGCACGCGCATCAGGCCCGCGCTCTCGGCGAGCTTGCCCAGCACACGGTCACGGTTGACCTGCCTTGGGCGCGGCGGCATCACGATGGGGGAGCGGCCGGTCCCCTTCCACGTCGCCGGGTCCAGCAGCCGGCCAACGGCCGCGGGCAGGCTGCTCGTGGACTGGGTGCCAAGCCACCGCGCCTCGCGGACGGCTTCGCGGCGGGCTTCGGTACGGGCCTGTGCCACGACCTGCTGGCGGCGCAGGGCCAGCTGCCAGCGCGGGGCGGGGGAGAGGTCGACGCACACCTCGGCGAGGTCGCCGAGGTCGGCGCGGATCCCGGCGACGGCGTCGACCAGCGGCTGCAAAGGATCGGGCTCCAAAGGCACCTCGCGCAGCTTCGAGCCGGGCTTCCCGCGCAGGGTCAGAACGGCCCGCACCACGTGGGTGCGCTTCTTGTCCGCAACCGGGGTGGCCCGGCTGACGGTGACGCGAGGACCGAAGGGGGACCGGTGCAGGAGCGCGCGGGCGGAGGCGGGAGCCTCGATCCGGTAGGCGAGGGGCCGACTGCCGTCGGCGCGCAGCCGCACCCGCAGCGTGCGGGCTCGCCGAGGTGTCCACCACGGTCCCGACCCGGCGGCGCGAATCAGCTGCATGCCGTGGCGCCAGATCTCCTCGTCCCCCGGCGAGAACTGGCCGGACGGCACCAGCTCGACACAGGTGCGCTCGGCGAGGGCCTTCGCGGCGAGGCGCTGCTGCAGCATCTGCCACCCAGCGGCGAGAGCGGCCGCGATGATCGCCAGCCACCACAGGTTCGCCCATGTCCATAGGCCCGCCGCCCACAGGGCGGCGAGGACGTCACCGACCGCGCCGAGAGTTCCGGCCGCGGACATCGTCAGAGCGTCTGCTTCCATGATCCGTCTCCGTTCTGGGTGAAGTGGACAGTGCCGGGGCGGCCATCCAGGAAGGTCCCGGCCGGGTCGGCCCCTGCCCACACCAGCCGCACCACCGCACGGCCAGGCCCGCCGTCGTCAGCGGTGGTGTCACGGCGGGCGGTCACCGCCTGGATCCGCACCCGCGTATACCGGGCCGTCTCGGCCAGCCACGCGGCACGCCCCTGCCGCAACAGCAGCGCCTCGTCAGCAGGGGGCAGGTCTGACGGGCTGGCTTTGTCCATGACCTGCTGGATAAGGGGGTCGGCGGCCTCGCCGGATCCCGGGTGCGGCAACTCCGAAGGGCCGGCCGCCATATTGGCCGGCGAAGACATCACCGAGGGTGCGGCCGCTGTGGCGGTGGTACTCGCCGAGGTGCTCCTGGCCCGGCCGGGTGGCGATACCGACGCCGGGGTGCCGGTGGCGTCCGGTGCCGCCCGGGCGCCAGCCATGACCGGAGCGCTGGTTGTCCGTACGGCCGCCGGGGCCGGCCGGGCCGTCGGCTTCTTATCCTGCGGCTGTGTGCTGAGGTGCAGTAGTAAGGTCCCGGCGCAGGCCAGGGCGGTGGCGGCGGCGAGCAGGCCGCCTCCGCTCCTCGGGGTGCTCACAGCGGCCTCGCTCCTCCGGCGTAGTCGGACATCGCGGTGACGGGGTCGATCCGCACGGGCAAGCCCGGCCGGGGGGCGTTGATCATCTGTCCGTCGCCGAGGTAGATCCCGACGTGGTGGATGCTGGCGTCCGATGTCGGGCTGTAGCCGTAGAACACCAGGTCACCGGGTTGCAGCGCGCCGTATCCGGCGGAGGCGGGGATCCGCTTGCCCACGCCTGCCTGTGCGGCGGCCGTCCGGGGCAGGGTGATCCCGACTTTGGCGTAGGCGTATTGGGTGAGTCCCGAGCAGTCGAAGCCGGTGACGGTGCGGCCGTCCTGGCCGCCGGGGGAGCAGCAGATCCCGGTGGTGGCTCCGCTGGGCCCGCCACCGCCCCACGAGTAGGGGATGCCCTGCTGGGCAAGGGCGGCCGCCACGACCACACCGGCATTCCCCGAGGGGACGTCCGGGCTGGCGCCCAGGGCGTCGTAGCGGTCGATGCCCGATATGACGTCGTCCACGTACGCCTGGGAGTGGTTGTATACGTAGATGGCCGCGCGCAGCTCTTCCTGGTTGTTTAGGTCGCGGCCGGCTCCGCACAGGTAGACGGCTGCCGAGACCGCGGCGTCGTCGGCGTTGTGGGGTGAGATGGTCCCGTCGCCGTTGCCGTCCTTTCCGTATGCGCGGAACGTCTCGGGGAGGAACTGGAAGGGGCCGACGGCTCGTTCGTAGGTGCTGTCGCCGTCCCAGCGGCCGCCGTCGGTGTCAGGGAAGGCGCTGGTGTTGCCGCCAGCACCGGATCCGTCGAGTCGGGGCCCGGTGATGGGCGGAGAGATGTCTCCGGCCGGGCTGATCTGCTTGCCTGCGGCGTGGTCGGACTCCACGCGGGCGATGCCCGCAAGGACCTGCCAGCGCATGCCCTTGCAGTCAGGGACGTACTCGGTGACCTGGGCGGCGCCGCTGGTGTAGGCGGTGAGCATCCGCTCCGGGATACCGGCCGCCTTCGCGTCCACCGGTCCACCGGTGCTGCCGCTTTGCCCTGCCGTGGCGGACATCAGCACCGGGGCGGTACAGCATGCCGTCATCGCCAGCAGCAGTACCAGCAGGCACCCCATCTTCCTCTTCCTCACTGCGTGCCCCCGTTGCCCTGGTCGTCCCGCGCCGCTTGGCGGCGTGCACGCATCACCGCGATCAGCCGCGCCCGGTCGGCCGCGGCCTGGCCCGCCGCAGGGTCCGAAGCGGGAGACCGTGGGCTCGAAGGCAGGGATCCGCTCCCGCTCGCAGCACCGGAACGGATGCTTCGGCTGGGCGCTCCGCTGCCGCTGCCCGGCGTGGCTCCCTGGCTGCCCGCACCTGGGGTGCCGATACGGCTGCCGTTGCCGTTGGCGGTGCGGACCACGGGCCTGCTCACCGCATGGGCACCGGGGCGTCGGGTGCCGGACGTGGCTGCGGCGGGGTTGTCCGGGTGGCTGATGCCGTGGGGGCCGGGTGTGCGTCCGCCGGCGGTCGGGGCCGTGTAGATGGCGGCGCTGATCGCGGTGTCGCGGGCGAGCCGGCCGGTGTTGACCGCGCTCCTGCCCACGGCCCGTCCGACGCCCTTCCACGCATAGGCGTCGTCGCCGACGTAGTTGGCGGCCACCCGCAGCTGGGTGCGGGCGTCGTCGGTGAACTCGCTCGCTTTCCTCTTCGCCGTGTGGACGGTGCGTGGCAGACCGATGGTGGCGCCGTAGGCGGTGCGTCCGGCGCGGTGGGCGATGCGGTATCCGCGCAGCCGTGAAGCGTGCTTGTGGAAACGGGAGCCGAGCAGCGGCCGGTCAGTGGCGGGATCGTGAAGGACTTCGCCGGTCCACTTGTCCACCTGCATCTGGCCCTTGGGGCGCGGTTGTCCGCCGCCGATACCGGCGTCCCTGAGCGCGGCGGTCAGAGCACGGGCGACCGGGTGCCGGTTCGCCGGCTTGGGTCCGATCAGCGCCGCGTGGGCACCGCGCATCGCCAGGGTGAACGGCGCCGCCCCCATCCGGGCCGCGGTGCGCGCCTCGAACACGGCCCGCCCCAGCGAGAACGGCGCCCCACTACGGCCGCCGCCCCCGGCCATCCCCATGGCAAGGCCGCGGGGGAAGCCGCCACCGCTGAGGTTCGCGTACCGCATACGGATCGCCATGCGCTGGCCCACCGATGTCGCGGCGGCTGCCACCCGTTTGTGCATGACGAGGAAGGCGATGGCGAGGGCGTCCAGCAGGAGCAGTCGTTCCACCATCAGGTCAGGTCCGCTGTCAGAGAGCAGCACGTTGGCGGCGATCCCGAACAAGGGGATGGCCATGGCGGTGGCGAAGGTGACCAGCGCGGAGGTGACGAACACTCCCGCCCACCGCCACAGCAGCGTCCGGGTCGGGCCGGGCAGCATCGCCAGTACCCACACGACCGGTCCCGCGCCGGCCGCGGCCGCGTCCGCCCCTTGGGCTCCGAGCATCACGAGGGACATGGAGACGACCATGGCCGTGACGACGGCGACGGCGATCAGTAGCGCGAGTGCCGCGAAGACACGGTCCCAGCTGGGTTCTTTGGCATACGAGGCGGCGGCTTTGCCCGCGGGCCCCGCTTTGTCCAGGGCTTTCAGGACGTTGTTGAAATCGGCGCGTCTGGGGGCGGTGGAGCTTTCGCAGTACTCCCGGGAAACCCGGTCAAGCAACTCACACGGGTTCTCACGTTCGGGTTCCTCCTCGACCGGCTCGCCGCTCTTGATCCACTTGAGGTGTGTCTCGTAGGCTGCTTTGTCGGTCTTGGGGTCCAGGATCCGCCCGTACTGCAGCAGCATGTACGGCTTGACGACGAGAGCGTCGGTCAGTGAGTCCTGGATGGGTTTGACCACGGCCTGCGCCCACATTCCCGAGCTCTCGCACGTGCTCTGCGCGGGCCCGTGGATCAAGTCGCAGGGGTCGGATGACGTCTTGGTGCCGAAGTAGCTGGACGTCGTGATCGACGCGACTTCGATGGCGGCCTTGTGGGTCTGGTCGAGGGGCCCGCCACGTCCGAGGAGGTAGTCGGGGCGGATGAGAACGCTCGCGGCCAGCGCCGCGATGACGAGGGTCGCGCCGATCTGCCCGAGCCCGGTGCCGACCTTGCCCCGGGCGAAGAGGATCAGCCCGAACACGAACGCCCACGCGAGCATCAGCCCCTTCAGACCGAGCGCGTCCACGATGTGGGCCTGGTAGGAGTCGGCGAGATGCTGGGCGGGACCGGTTAGCAACGTGAGCAGCGGGAAGCGGAAGACGAAACCGATGAGCCAGCAGCACAGGCCGACCAGCAGCCGGGCGAGGGTGAACAGACCGGACATCATCATGACCTGCGCCTGGCCGACGACATCTGGCATGGCCGGCTCCGGGCGGTACGCAGCCGGGCTGCTCTCCAGTTGGTAGCCCTCCAGCAGCCCCCCTTCGGCGGTGCGCACGTTCAGCGGAGCCAGGAGCCCGCTGCCCCCGTCTGCGGTGCCGTCCGCGGCCGCGGCCACCGCCGTGTTCGTCACGAGGAACACCACCGTGAGCAGCGCGACGAACCCGGCGGCACGAAGGGTGCCGCGGTCGAAGCGGCGCAGCCTGGGCGGACGCAGTCCTATGGTCACTGGGCCCCCTCGGCTCGGGCGGGTGCCGTGGTGGGGGTGCGGCCGGGTGTGGTGAAGATCGATTTCCGCAGGCGGGGCACGGACGGGACGACGATCTGGATTCGGCCGACTTGCATGCGCGGGTCGCGCAGCAGCATCTCGCCCTCGCGGCCTTTCTGACCGACAGGGGAGAGCCCGGTGGTGACGAGTTGCAGGAGGTGCTTGTCGTCGCCGTCCAGCCCGAGGAACTTCAGCCCCTTCGCCGCACGCCTCTCGTCGGTGGTGCGGGCCAGGAACCGGTAAGCGATCAGCCCGGCGTCCTTGCCCAGTTCCTCGGCGTCGGGGGCCCCAAGGAACACGCCGGCACCATGCTTACGGCCGTCGTGGAGGATCTCGTGGACCAGCGCCGAGCCCTCCGCGGAGGAGGTCAGCCAGTAGACCTCGTCCAGGGCAACCAGGCAGAACCGTCCTGGATCGGTGAACGCGGCCTGCCGGGCGATCGCGGCGATCAGATACAGCACCGCCCGTCCGATCAAAGCCTCCAACGGCTGCTGCCGCAGGACTTCGGCGTCCGCGAAAGCCTCCTTCGGCGGCAGCGTCAGACCGGTGGTGGTCACCACCACCATGTCCGCGCCCAGATCACCGGCCAGCGTCACCACCGGCAGACCCGGATCGAACACCATCGCGGCGAGCGGATTGCTCTGCACGATGCCCAGCAAGTCGGCCATGGTCTCGGCCGCATCGGCCCGGGTTGTGCCGCCATGCGCGGCAAGGGACCGGAGAACGTCCAGCACCTTTCCCATCGACGGGTTGGGGCCGATGCTGACTTCTTCGACGGCGTGGTGGAGCACCGCGCCGGCCGCCGTCATCGCGCCGACTCCCAGCTGCAAGGTCAGATACGACAGGGCGTAGTGTGCGCCCACCGCTCCGCCGAACACCCGCAGGGGATCGATGGACATCTGGGCCTGGGCGGCGTCGATGACCTGGCAGTGCTCACCCACCGACGCTTGTGCGTAGCCGGCCCATTCGCGCATCGGGGTGCGGTCGATGACGATCGCCCGCCCGCCCCGGTCCACCACCGCCGCGGTGACCAGCTTCTCCAGTACCGACTTCCCCGCCCCCAGGTCACCGATCACCGCACTCGAAGCGCTCGCGTTGACCTGCGGGGCGTCTGCGGGGTTGAGCAGGACGGGGCGCAGGGTGCCACAGTCCAGATCGCGGCCGATCAGGATCCCCGTCGGGTCCCCGACCCGCGACAGTGTCAGGGCGCCACAGGCAGCCCAGTCCTCGGAAAGCTGATGCTGGGTGAACTGGTGCAGTTTCGGGGCCCGCACCGCCCCGGGGAGCCCGAGGGCGAACAGTTCTTCCTGCATGCCGATCGGCCGCACCGCCCGGTAGTCACCGCCCGACAGGGCCGCCGACAGCTCCCGCGCCCGCGCATCGCACGTCGCGGAATCCGGGCCCCACACGCTCAGCACGGTCACCGCCTGGACCTCGACCTCCACCGACGTCCGCGCCATCCGCGCGTCCTGCTCCTCCAGATCCCCGGCCGCATCCCCCAGCGAATGCGGCATCCCCGTCGGCTGCGCCCCGTACTGATCGGCCTGATCCAGCAGCTCACGCTTCTTGCTCTGCACCTGCGCACGGGCCTTCTTCGCGGGCACCACCCTTAAGTCCACCGTCACATCGACGGGGAACGGCAGGCCTTCCAACTGCGCGAGAACGTCAGCACTCTCCACCGTGACCGCCGGCGGCAGCTCCGCGAGCACGAGATGGGATTGGTAGCCGGTCCCGGCCTCCGACTCGACTTGCAGCCACAACCGGCCGACCGGCGATGCCACTCCGGCCTTGCGCCACCACGACCCCGCGCCGGCCTTCGTACGGTCGGCGAGCTGCTCGCGGCCGCCGTCGGCGAGGCGGACCTGGCCGAGGTCTGCGTAGGAGGGGGAGAGTAACTGTCCGCCGTGGATCCGGCTCCCGTAGAGGGGACTGTCGGTGGCGTCGGACAGCAGCGGCTCCTCCAGCAGGCCGCGGTGCACGGCGTGCTGCACCATCCACACGATCTCCGCCGGCGACGCCGGACGCAGGCCGAGGCCGCCGCCCAGCGAAGTCTGAATACGCTCCGCGCTCTCCCGCGCGGCCTGAACCTCAGCCTGGGCGACGGGCACTGGTGCGATGCCGAGCGTCGCCGACACCTCCGCGTAGATCACCCCGAGCGAAGCCGTGAGCGCGCCGCCCTTCCCCGGCAGCGGCACGGCAAGCCATACGGTCCGCTCGTGCATCTCACCGCCGGCCAGCATGTCGACACCGGCCGCACAGGTCTCCGCCCACCCAGGCAGACGCTGCCAGTCCAGCCCCTCCACCATCCGCTCGGCCACCTCACCGGGATCCGTACGCGCCGCCAGAACGAACAGCCGCGGCTCCATCGACGGCAGGGACCGCACCAGAGAGGTCACCCGGCCCAGCAATTCCTGGCGCACACGGGCCGGGAGGTAGCCGCCGGCGAGCGGCTCCACCCGCCACACGGCCCACACCACGCCCGAGGACGACCACAGAAGATGCCCGGCGATGTGCCGGAAGGGTGTCCGCATCACGCGTCCGCCCTCCCCGCCCCGGCGAGCAGCCGGTCCAGCCCCGAACCCGCCGCCCGCACACCCGACGCCTGAGCACCGCTCGTCACCACGCCCGTCGCCGGCCCGGCCGCCGCCACTCCCGCAGGGGCCGCCGCTGCGGGAGTGGCGGCGCGCGCGGGCTCGATGATGAACTGGCCCCCGAAGTAGCTGGGCTGCTTGTCACGGGCGGTCCGGCCGCCGATCCGACCGGCAGGATGACGCGTCAGCACCACCAGGACACCCAAGATGGCTGTGAACGGGTTCTGACCGGCGATCTGCGCCCCGCGCACCGCCCACACCGACACCAGCCACGCCACGACCGGCACCGGCCCCGCCCACGACCACCAGCTGAACGTCTGAATCAGCACAAACGCGCCGCCGCCCAGCACCACCAGCTGCGCCGGGGTGTACGGACCGAACGGCATCGTCCAGTCGCCGAGCTTCCCCAGCACCCACGGATGCCGGCGCGCACTCGTGTACGACCGCGCGACACCCGGCCGCGTCTCCTCACTCACAGGACACCGCCCGCACCCTCGGCCCGCGGGTCGACAATGACCACGGCAGCGGCATTGGCCGGGTGGTTGATCTCGTCGGACACCATGTCCGACAACGCGTCACGTGACTTGTAGATACCCAGCGCGATGACCATGGCGATCAGCGCACCGATCGCCGCCTTCATGGACCACTTGGAGCCAATGGTCACCAGCACGAGGATGATCAGCGCGGCCGTGAGCCCGGAGCTGCCCCAGTCGGTCAGCGTCTTGATGAAGGAATCGCCGAACGCGTCGAACTTGCCCGCCAGGATTACCGAGTTCATCGAGCACCCCCGGAAACAACCGGAGCGGGCGAGGCCACGGTCGCCGAGGCCGACGGCGAGGACTTCGGCGACGTCGGCGGGGGAGCCGCGGTGGCGGCGCCCAGCGCACTGATCTCCCAACGGCCCGCCCGGGCGGTTACCTCCAGCCGATAAACCAGCGGCCAGCGCACCCCGGCACGATCCACGCCCGTCACCCGCAGACGCACCCGAGCCCGCGCCCCATCCGCCGGGGCACCGTCGGCGAGTGCGCCCCGGCTGTCGGCGGCGACATCCTCGACGTCCACCCGCTCATAGGCGGCCGCCCGCGGCGCCGCGATGCGCACCCCGGGAGACAGGTACCGCTCGACCCCTGCACCCTGACCGCCGCCGAGGTAGGCGCGGACGAACTCGCCCAGCGACCCCGCCAGTACCCCGGTGGAGGGCACCGGTTGGTTGAATGTCTCCTCCTCGGCCGGGGCGGTCTCGGGGGCGGCGACCTCGCCCGGCGCCCCAGTCACACGCAGCGCACCGCCGTCCTTGCCACCGGTTCCGGCCACGGCGAAGTACCGCACCAGCGGCGCCCCCTCGACGGACTGCTCGCTGATCGCGGCAACGACGACCGTCCACCCAGCCGGAGTGCGCGAGGTCCGGACGGCCGTGACCCGAGAAGCAGCCGGTGCCTGCTTCTCAGCACGGGGCCGCTGGGGCAGGTCGGCATCCGCAACCAGCGCCCGCACCGCGGCCGCCGCAGGACTGTCGGGCATGGACGCGTCCGCGCGCAGCCACAGGTCCACGAACATCTCCGCCATACCCGCCGGGTCGGCGACGGCCGCCTGCTGAGCGGCCGCAGCCTTCGGGGTGGGAGCGGCCTGGGCGACGGTCGTCCGCGGCACGGCAACCGCGACGGCCAGGGCCAGCGGACCAGCCGCCAGCGCCGCCCACACCCCGACCCGGGTGAACCGCGGCCCGCGCGCCACAGGCTGGCGGACCGCAACGGTCTCGGGCCGGGAGCTACGCAGCGTCGCCGTGGCGGGCCGGGAATCCGGGGCTGGTACCGGCCTGCGGCGACGGCGTGGTGAAGGGGGAGCATGTGTCATGACGGCGTCCTTTCGTGGGAAGGAGCAAGCGCTCTGCCCCACGAAACGGCGCCGACCTCACCAGTCCGATCACCGCGGCCACCCCTGCGCAATCACGGATCGAGCACAGCCTCAGCGGTGACTCACCGGCGACTCACCGGTGACTCTGCAAACCTCCCCACCGCAGGTCAGAACGCCACCCGCCCACAGACTCACCGGTCGCCGGTGAACTCACCGGCACCCCTGCGGACACCGGTGACTTGCTTGGTGACCTCACCAGCGCCGGTGCAAACTCGCCGAGAAGTACCTGTCTGGCTCTGCGTACGTCGAAGAGCAGCGGTTCGGGAGTCACCTTGGCCATCGGAGCCAAGTCGTTGTTCATGACTTTGGGCTCTGGCTCAGGTTCGGTGGAGTGTCACTCCCCGTGTCGCAGGACCCTTGACGGCCGGTCGGCTGGGAGCCGTTCTCTTGACTGGCACACCTGCGGGCGGACCACCCGCACGGCCCGCCCCGCCAGCCAGACCCGGACGTCCTCGACCGGCTAGGTCGAGGACGTCATGAACTCCAGGGGTACCGAGACGCCATGGAGATGGAGCCGCGAGGTGCGCTACACCTTCACAGAGGCGGCGTGGGCGTGCCACGAAGGCGATGGGTGGCACCCATGGGAAGCCGGATACCCCCTCGGCCGCACGGACGCCCGCAGTACCTTCCTGGCCGGCGTCTGCACACGCGGCGCCGAGGTGCTGGAGCTGCTCTGACCGGAAACCCGTAACTCCAGCCAGAGCTGCTGTGCGGCCCCGTGAGGGTGATCGTGGCCGGATCGCCGCGCCTTGCTCGCCGGGGGCTGATACTCACTCGCTATGGCAAAGAGGAAGAAGCAGCGCCCCGCCTGCGACGTGGTCGTGTCTGACGTGCTGGAGATCCGTATGGACTTCGGCATGGTGTGCTTGCGGAGCCGTGACCGCAGAGGCGGAGTTGCCTGCATCGCGATTCCCGCAGAGATGCACGCGGACGTCCACCGCACCCTGCATCAGGCGGCTATGGAGGCGGAGGAAGACTTCTGGAAGCTCTCGGCGAAGCACTTCAGCTCGGAGGACCGGTATCCGGCGTACGAGGCCTGGCTGCTGGATCAGGGGTGGCTGGCCCTGGCGGCTCGGGTACCGGACCCGAGCGGGGTATTCATGATCACGCATTCCGGCCACGTCGGCCTCTTCGCCGATCCCCCGTACGCGCCCCGGAAGACCTGCCTGGTGCTGTCGCCGGCCCAGCTTCACCGCACCCGCGCCGGGCGAGCTCAGGCGGGGATGCAGGCCATGATTCAGGCCGGTGACCCCGAAGTCCGGTCCCTGGGGCAGCGACGGGCCGAGCTCGCGATCCGGATGATGCGCACCACTCCCTGGCCCGGGGGCGGCGTGGGAGTTCCGGAGCCGCAGCACGCGAGGCGCGTTATGGAGGGGCTGTATGAGGGCTTTCTGCGCCGGGATGTGCGGGAGGTGCGTGATCCGCTCCCCGATTGATGCCATCCGTCGGCGCCCCTCTGGGCTCCCAACCTTCACCTAGAGCGTCTCCGGTACTCAAGACGGAGGGGCGCTCACACAGTCGCGGAGATACCGAGCCACATCAAACTTGTGCGCCTCCAGACGTCGCCTCGCCGTGTCCCGTTCCGCATCGGTGAACAGGTTCTCGTACCGTGGCAAGAGAACAAACGCCTCAACACTCACATCCAGTCGGCGAGCGCTCCACAGAGTCGTGAACCCGTCCGAGGCGTACCGCCCTTGCAGCAGCTGCTTGGCCGTCGCGACGCCTCCAGTCTCCCCCGAGCATTTGCGTAAAACGCACCGGGTTGTAGCCGATCTCTCGTTTGAGGCGCTGAGCGCCAGCCACTATGTCCAGATGGAACTGGCGCTCCGCTGCTGTAGGCATCCTTCTCCTCCCCTTACTGTGGCGGCTGATCAACCAGATTCGCGAAGTCGTCGCAGGAAACGCTTGAGCGAAGCCATCAGCTCTTCCGGGTCGTCCACCGCCTCAACCGTGATGCGGTCCACGAAGGCGAACCCTGCGTCCCTGAACAGGTGGTCGCGGGATGTGTCCACGGCCCGGCGCACTCGGTGGTGCGGGCTGTCGATCTCCAACACGCCAGCTCGGCCCTTGTAGGCGACGACGACGTCGGGCTCGCACGTACGACCGGGGACCCTTCCGAAGGGCAGAGGAAAGATGGAGATGGTCTCCTCGGGAGGCAGCTCCTTCTCCTGCAAGTGCTTCAAGGCCCGGTATACCCGCATCTCCCCGGCGTTCGTGAAGGCCAGGCAGTCCTCAAGGAACTTGGGCGTCTCCGGCATGGCCCGCCGAGCCTGGTTCGTCGGCTGGTTGCCGTTCAACATGCCGTCCAGCTGCTCCCGCCAGTCGGGCCCGACGTTCGGCATCGTCTCGCGAAACCCGATCCAGTCGATGCCATAGGCCAGCCGGCGGGACACCCGTTCAAAGACTTCTCGGAGATCATCCTGAGCGCTCTCGGACAGGCCTGCGAAATCCGCAGGGTCGAAGTCCAACCAGAGGTCCAGGGTCTGGTCCTGCGGGTCATATTCGATCCCTGCTGCGCGGACCTGCCGGAGCTGCTGCACCAGCTGGAGGTGTCCGCGCTGGAAGAGCAGGGCGGCCATGTGTCCAAGCAGCGAGTCGGCCTTCGCCCGCCGCTTGTCTTGCTCCGGTGCCCGATCGTCGTTGATGATCTCGTTGTACGTTCGTGCCGCTGACGCGTTCACGCTGCCTCGCTCCTCCGCCACTGCCCCTCCCGACGCTCGCCCTTGAGGCGGATACCCGCGACCACTGACAAGTCAGGCCGATCGGGGAGCTTGCCTACCTTCGTCCCCGTACGAACCGATCAAGTGGTCCCGACTCAGACTGAGAACCGGGGAGGGGGCGGGACCCCTGCTACAACCCGAGCTACGGCGCGTGGGGCCGCTGGTGATGACGTAGCCGAGGGGCCGCCGCTGGCGGAGGCGACGACGGGGGTGCCTGAGGCCATCGCTTCGAGGTGGATCAGGCCGAAGGGTTCGTCGATGGAGGGGTCGGTGAGGGGGGTGGAGCAGCGCAGGCCGTCGATGAGGTCATCGTGGGGGCGCCAGTCGGCGAAAGAGACGTCGCTGGTGATGCCGAGGTCGCGCGCGAGGGTGTGGGGCGAAGCTGGCGTGTTACTGGCCTGGTGGGCTGGCTACCGGGGGCACTCTGCTATTCCGTCGGTCGCCGCGCCGCGGCCTCCTGGAGCTCTGGAACACCAGGTGTGGCCTCGTACGGGGTGAAGCTCGGGAGGAGGTCTTGTACGAGGCGCTCGCAGCGAGGGGCGTCGATACGCCGGGCCAGTTGTAGGGCTTGGCCAGCGGCCTGGGCTGCGAGTTCGGGTTCGCGGAGCCGGAGGTGGCTGGCTGCCTGGTAGGCGAGGAAGACACCCTTGGTCTTCTCGCGCGAGGTCGGCAGGAGCGCCTGGCCTTGGGTGATGAGGTGGAGTGCGCGGGACGCGTCTCCGAGGTCCAGGAGCGCTTGGCCGGAGTCGACGGCGAGGTCTGCTTCGGACATCCACGCGCACCAGGTGGGTCGGGGTATACCGGAGGACACGCCGAGGTGGTGCTCGGCGGCGGTGAGGGCCCGTAGCGCGGCGCGCTTCTCACCTTGCGCGGCGAGGGTGCGGGCGAGACGGAGGTGGAGGAGGGAGCGTGCCGCCGGGTGCTCGGTTCGGACGAGGGCGTGTTGGAGGAGGCTTGCCGCTATGGCGTGGTCCCGGCGCCAGGCTGCCTGGTAGGCGAGGTCACCGAGCATGGCGGCGCCGAGGTCAGTGTCGTTGGTGGCATGGGCGCTGTGGAGGGCCGCGATCCACAGCTGGCCGGCGGCGGTATGCCGGCCGTGGTCGAAGCGGTGCCAGGCAACCGTCTGCGCGAGTGTCGAGGCGAGGAGGTGGAGCCGTAAGCCGGTGGTGCGGTCGTAGCGGCCGTGCCCGATCAGGTTGGTGACAGTCGTGAGGTGGGCGTCCATCAAGGCGGCGAAATGCTGGCGTTGGTCGGTGGCCAGCGCGTTGAGCCGGCGGACTGAGTCTTCGAGCATGGTGACGGTGTCGTCGCCCACCAGCGTGCCGTCGGACAGGTGGGTGACGAGGGTGGCTGGCTGGGCTCCGCCGGCCCAAGAGCCTGCCAGGGCGGTGAGTGCACTTCCTGAGAGTGCGAGAACGGCTCGACGTTGTGGGTCCATGGCAGTTTTGAGTGCCTCTCTCAGGGCGGTGACGGAGCTGGAAGACCCGAAGGGGACGACCCCGCCGTCGCTGAGGGGAAGCCAGTGGGGCCAGGTGCCCGGCTCGACCAGCTCGATCGGAAGGTCCAGTGCCTCGGCGATGTAGATCTGATTGGCGGCGTCAGGCATGACGCCAAGGACTTCCCACTTGCGGATCCGCTGCTTGTCGACGCCCGATCGCAGGCCACGACGTCGAGCGGCTGCGCGGATGAGGTCCGCGAGGTCGACCCGGGTCAGGCCTCTGAGGTCACGCTGGTAGGTCAGAGGGTGTGTGGACTCGCTCACCCCTTCAGTCAAGCAGTCGGGGACGTGCGCCGGGGAGGGATTCGCACGCGGGACTCCCGCGGGACTCCCGGCGAGCTCTGGCACCCCGAGGGTGAGGGGCCGAGACTCGACCTCCAAGCAGCCGGTTGGGGTTCTCCTGCCGGCCGACGGCTACTTACCTGCCATTCAGGAAGGGGGACATCCGTGTCGAAGATCGCTCTGTACGGCAAGCCCGGTGCGGGCAAGAGCACCTTCGCCTCACTCCTCGCCGACGAACTCGTGAAGGCCGGCGGGGAGGTGGCGACCGTGAAGGTGGCCGCGCCGCTGTACCAGCTCCAGTTGATCGTCTACGAGATGGCCGGCGTACCGCTTGTCGATCCGACCCGCCAGGACGGGCGCCTGCTGAATTTCCTGGGGACGGAGATGCGGCGTATCAACCCGCGGTCTCTGACGGATGTGTTCGCGGCGAGGGTGCAAGAGCTGGAGCGCACCAGACCCGAGGCGCTGCTGGTCTGCGACGACCTTCGTGGGCCCGACGTGGACGCGGTCACTGCCCTGGGGTTCCGCTTGGTGGAGATCAGCGCCCCGGCCGAGGTCCGGGCGCTCCGCAAGGCGGGGCGCGGTGATCTCACGGCCGGTGACGAGCAGCACCCCACTGAGGCCCAGCCCTTGGTGGATGCCTGGCGTCGTGTGCGGAATGCGGGGAGCCTGGAAGACCTTCGGGGTGAGGCGGCTCTGCTGGCCGGTCAGGTACTGCGGTGATCCTGACCGGCCCGGAGATCGTGCGGCAGCGTGAGTTGGGCGCCCTGACGATCGAGCCTTTCGCCCCGCGGCAGCTGAATCCGGTCTCCTACAACTATCGGCTCGGACCGGTGCTTCGTACACATCGTGCGAGGGAGGCGGATACCCGCGGGGGGCACGAACTCGACGAGGTCCCGATCCCCGACGGTGGCCTGGTGCTGCATCCCGGCCTGGTGTACCTGGGCACGACGGTGGAGACGATCGGCAGCGACAGTTTCGTGCCGTCTTTGATCGGCCGGTCCTCGCTGGGCCGGCTCGGCCTGTTTCTGCAGATCAGTGCCGACCTGGGCCAGTTGGGTGCCTGCCACCGGTGGACTCTGGAGATCGAGGCCGTCGAGAAGATCCGCGTGTACCCGGGGATGCTCGCCGGTCAGATTTCCTTCTGGACGGCCACCGAGGGCCGCCACCCCTACACGGGCCGCTTCGGGCGCATCGACGAGGCGACCATACCCCCGCCCGGCCTGTTGGCCCCCCTCACCACATCACCCCTGCTTCGAGGAGCGGCATCGTGATTCTGACCGGACCCGACATCGCTTTTGAGCAGGCACGAGGCCGCCTCACGCTGCAGCCGTTCAGCGGCGACCGGGTGCAGCCAAACTCCTACGACCTGACCCTCGGGCCGACTCTGGCCTACTACACGGGGGACGTGCTCGATACCCGCGCGGAGAATCCGCACCGCGAGATCGAGATCCCCGCCGAGGGGTTCGTGCTACGCCCCGACCGCATCTACCTCGGGTCCAGTGTCGAGGAGATCGGCAGTAACCACTACGTGCCGATCATCCGGGCCCGGTCGGGTGCGGCCCGGCTCGGGGTGTTCGTTCATGTGACCGCCGATCTGATCGACATCGGGTCCGTCGGCCAGTGCACGTTCCAGCTACGGGCCGTCGAACCCGTGCGGGTGTACGCGGGGGATCGTCTGGCGCAGGTCACGTTCTGGGGGGTGCAGGGCGACATCGTCCTGTACGACGGCAAGTACCAGGGCAGCCGTGGCCCGCAGCCGTCCCGGATCCACCAGGACGCGGCTGCCCAGGTGACGGCGTGAGCGGCCGGGTTGTGCCCGATCCGGCACACACCTGTGCGGACCGGGTCGCCAAGGATCTGGTGACGGCCGCCTTCCGGGCGATCCGTGGGCGCTATGTCCAAGATCGCCACCAGATCGCGGCAGCGGTCCTGGACGCCGACGGACGCGTCCACCTCGGCCTGCACCTGGACGCCATGGTGGGACGCGCCGCCGTCTGCGCGGAAGCCGGCGCCGTCTCGGCGGCCCGCCTGGTCACCGACGCCGAGCTGATCGCTGTCGCGGCGGTCCGCTACCCCAAGCCCACCGAACCGCCGCTCGCCAGGGTCGTACCGCCGTGCGGACTGTGCCGCGAGCTCCTTCTCGACCACGCCCCGCGCCTCGCCGTCGTTCTGCCCGGCGCCACATCCGGACTGACGCCGCTTGCCGGCCTGCTGCCCCACAAGTACGTCGGCACCAAGTGGCCGACACCTCAACCCTCAGCTGACCAGCCATAGCCCCCAAGGAGAGACCAGCCATGGACCAGACCGACTTCCGCACCCCCGCCCTGGACGCCCTCGCGAAGGAGATCATCCCCGAACAGCACTTCGTGTTCTCCGCAGACACAGCCCGAGAGCGCTTCTTCAATGACACCCGGATGCTGGACGTCAAGCAGGACGTACACAATCGCTTCCGTACCAACCCGACCTCCATGGTCGGCTACATGATCAACAACCTGGCCCTCGCCGGCACCGAGGACCTCCTCGACCTCGGCTGCGGCAACGCCTTCGTCCTGGAACACCTGCGCCCCCACCTTGCCGACGGCACCATCACCGGCCTCGACAACGCCCCGGCCGTCCTGGACGCTGCTCGCGCCCGGATGCACGGCACCTCCACCCCGTGCACCTGGATCGAGGGGAGTGCGGACGATCTGTCCATGCTCGGCGACGACACCTTCGACCGCGTCATGGCCAACTACATGATCCACTACGTGCCCGACCTCGACCGGTGCTTCACCGAGGTCCGCCGCGTCCTGCGCCCGGGCGGGCTCTTCCAGCTCACCACCGACCGCCCCGACAGCATGCTGGAGATGTACCAGGTCCACTTCAACGCCCTCAAGGCCATGAACGCCCCCACCCACCTGTTCAAGGCCACACCCAAGGGCCGTCTCTCCCTGGAGAACGGCGCACCCCAGCTGCAGAAGTACTTCGACCGTGTGAAGACGGTCACCTGGCAGGACCAGCTCCGCTTCAGCGACCCCGACCCCTTCATGCGCTTCTACGAGGTCGGACACAACCACTGCTGCGCCTCCTCCGAGCCCGACGAGCGCCTGGACGAGGCCTTCTTCCAGGAGTTGCGCCGCCTGGTCCGCGCACAGGTCGTCGAGGTGATCGACGCCCACGGCCACTTCTCCGTGACGAAATACACCGGCTCCTTCCTCTGCTCCTGAGGCTGCCCGTGCAACGCCTTGACTGGCGGACCACGACCGGCCGAAGCGGTTGGTAGCGTCGGGGCGCGGCCCGCCGACCGGAGCGGCCGCGCCCCGACCGAAAGAGCGACTTTGATGCCCCCGACGATCCGCAGGGCCGTGATCCCCGCCGCCGGACTTGGCTCGCGTCTCCTCCCTCTGACCAAGGCGACACCCAAGGAAATGCTGCCGGTCGGGGACCGGCCCGTGATCGAGCACACCGTCCGGGAGCTTGTCGCTTCCGGGATCACGGACATCACCATCGTCGTGTCCGGCGGGAAGTCCCTCATCCAGGACCATTTCCGCCCCAACCCGGCCCTGGTCGAGCAGCTGCGTGCCGACGGCAAGCAGGCATACGCGGACGCGGTGGAGGAAGTCGGTGAGCTGACCCGCGAGGGCCACATCACCTACCTCGACCAGAGCGGCCCGTACGGCAACGGCACCCCCGTGCTCAATGCAGCCCGCGCCTTCGGCGACGAGCCCGTCCTCGTGCTCTGGCCCGACGATGTTTTCGTCGCCGAAGTCCCCCGCGCCCAGCAGCTCATCCGCGCCTACGAGACCACCAACTGCCCGGTCCTGGCCTTGATGCCAATGGAGCCGGCCCACTCCCAGCGCTACGGCGTGCCGGTCGTCAAGGAAGACCTCGGGGATGGGCTGATGCGCATCACCGGCCTGGTCGAGAAGCCCAAACCGGCCGACGCCCCGTCCTCCTACGCGGCGATCGGCGGCTACGTCGTCACCCCGGCCATCATTGACGAGCTGCGTGAGCAGACCCGCCGCTGGTACGAGCACCGCCAGGGCGAGGTCTACCTGACCGACGCCATCAACGCATACGCCGCCCACCGGGCCGTCTACGGCCAGGTCATCTCCGGGCGCTGGTACGACACCGGCAATCCCGCCGACTACCTCGTGGCCCAGATGGCCACCGCCCTCGCCCACCCCGAGTACGGGCCCATCCTGCGCAAGCTCGCCCGCGAACTCGACGACCACACCCCGACCGCCACCTGATCCGCCGCTCTCTTCGGGCCGCCGCCCACCGCGAGCGGCTCGAAGGGAGCAATCCGTGTCACCGAGCCCGAGCCCCACCGTCCTCGACACCGCCATCCAGTTCTGGCCTCGCGGGGGCAGCGCACAGGTCGTCCGCTACCTGCTGCGCGAACTGCAGACCCGAGGAGTCACCACCCGCCTGCACGCCGGATCACTTGGCATGCCCGGCGACCCCTCCCACGGCCCGACGTTCTACGAGGGCCTCGACCTGCACGCCTACGACCACAACGCGGCCATGGCCGCGTTCCGCCGAGGCGAGAACCCCCAGGCCGGCACCTGGCCCTTCCACCCCTCATACGAGGACCGAGGCCACTGCCCCGACCCCCTCTACAGCGCCGTGGCACCCGCCGGCGCCGACCGGCTCACCCAGGCCTGGACCCGACACCTGACAGCCCACCGCAGCCCCGACGCGACCCTGCTGCACCTGCACCACCTCAGCCACCTCCAGACAGCCGCGCACGCGGCATACCCCGGCCTGCCCCGAGTCACCACCCTCCACGGCACCGAGCTCAAGCACCTGGCGATGATGAAGGAGCGCCTCGGCCTCGCCCAGCGGGTGCGAGCCTCACCGGTGGACCTCGCCCGGCTCCTGCACGGCGACAACCCGGGCAGGGTGTCCGAAGCCGTGCGCCTGGCCAGGGCAGCCTCACTCGACGACGCCGACATGACCCTCCTGACCGCCACCGCGTGGCAGAAGTGGGCCCACTGCGATCACTGGGTCGACCGACTGCACCAGGCCGCCGCCCACGCGGGACTCATCGGCGTCGTCTCCGAGCACGACCGCGACCTCGCCGGCCGACTTCTCCACCTGGACACCCCGCCACCGGTCATCCCCAACGGCGTGGACACTCGCGCCTTCCGTCCTCAGTACCTCGACCAGGCGCAGCGGCTCAAGCTCCTGCGCCACTGGCTCGTCACCGACCCGCGCGGATGGGCCCCGGGCCAGGCGGCAGGCAGCATCCGCTATACGGACACCGACCTGCTGCGGCTGACCGACCGCCATGGGCGCCTACGCCCTTTGCTGCTGTGGGTCGGCCGGTACCTGGACTTCAAACGCGTCCCTGTGCTCCTGGAGGCATTCGCCGCCGCCCGTGCCCACCTGGAGACCCCGCCGGTCCTCCTCATGTGGGGCGGCTACCCCGGCGAGTACGAAGGCACCCACCCCGCCACCCTCGCCGCGGACCTCGGCATCAGCGAAGACGTGTTCTTCGTCGGTTGGCGTGGCCACGACGAACTCCCCGCCGGGCTGAACTGCGCCGATCTCATGGTCGCCCCGGCGGTCGACGAACCCTTCGGCATGGTCTACCTCGAAGCCATGGCCTGCGGCACCCCGCCCATCGCCACCGTGACCGGCGGCCCCTCCCGCACCATTATCGCCGCTGGCCCGGCCGCCACCGGCTGGCTCGTCCACCCCGACGACCCCGACGACCTCGCCACCACCCTCGCCGTCGCCCTGCGCAACCACGAAGAGCGCCGCCGCCGCAGTACCAACGCACGCGCTCACATCGAGACCACGTACAGCTGGGCCCGCACGGCCGACCACTACCGCGACCTCTACACCGCCGCCGCCCACCCGTAACCGCGGGCCACACTCACCCCGAAGGAGCACCATGCGCATCGACGGCCTGCTCGTCGACATGAACGGACTGTTCCGCCACTGGGACAACACCGGCGCCCGCGAAAGCGAGGCACTCGCCGGTCTGCCCCCGGGCACCATCGCCCACTACGCCTACGACCACCCCACCTACCGCGCGGCCCGCGTCGGCCTGCTCACCGATCAGCAATGGGCCGACGACGTCGCCGACCGCCTGGCCGCCGACCACGGCCCCACCGTCCGTGCCGCGCTCGGCCCCTGGCGTGAGGACCGGGGCCGCCCCGACACGGTCATGATCGGACTGCTGAACCAGATCCGGCGCCACATGCCCGTGGGAGTCCTGTCGAATTGCACCGACGCGCTGACCGCGGACCTCGACCACCACGGCATCCGCTTCGACCACGTGTTTCCCTCCGCCCTCCTGCGCGTCGACAAGCCCGCCCTTCCCGCCTACCGACTCGCTGCCCGGCGCATGGGCATTCCCACCGGACGGCTCGCCTACTTCGACGACGAACCCACGTTCGTCCTCGGCGCCCGCGAAGCAGGCCTCCAGGCGCACCGATTCACCGACGCCACCGCCTTCGCCAACCACCTCCGCGCGCTCGGCCTACCCCTCGACGAGCCTGCCTGACCCCCTCACAAAGCCCCATACCCGGTGAAAATCGCCTCCGGGGTCGGCGACCGAGCCAGCGAGGCTCGGTCGCCGTGGGCAGCCGAAACAGGTCGGCCGCTGTGACGGGCCACCTGGGAAGCCCCCTCCGGGTATGACGCCGCTCACCGGCCCTCTCTGGTGCCGGCCGGGGGGAGGAAGTTCGCGGACTTCCGGGCGAGCATGTCGGTCAGGAAGCTCGATGCCTGGTCGCCGAGCATCCGGTGCAGGGTGACCAGGCTCGTGATCGCGGTATCGGCGACCTCTTCCTGAACGTCCGACCAGGTGCCCCGCTCTTTCCGCGGGTTCGCGCCCAAGGCGCCGATGACGGCCTGCGCGGACTCGCCGACCTCCTCCGTGAGTTTCAGGACCTGGAGCGTCCACTGCTGCTCCAGGGCCAGTCCGCGCGCGGTGTCCAGGCCGGTGAACAGGTCGCCGAGCCGGCCGATCGTGCCCCACAGGGCGGCCGGTTCCGGCACGTTCGGGGTGAGGCTGTCCCGGACGGGGCCGGGTACGGGGCCTGTGTCCAGGCGGGTGTACCACTCTGTGGCCAGAATCCGGTGCCGGGCGTCTTCCGTGAGGCCGGACAGCAGGGCGGGCAGGGCACGGCGGCCTTCGACTTGGCTCCGGTGCGCGAGGATGGCCCTCCACTTCGTCGCCGCCACGGGTCCCACGTTGACGCTCGCGGTGACCTGGTCGTCGGGGAGACTCCGGACCGTCTTGCCGACGCGCGCGAGAAGCGGGCCGAGGTCGCTGACGCCCGACTGCGGGTGCGTTGCCAGGTACAGGGCACTTGGAGTCCAGGGTTCGCTTGCCTCGGGGTAGAGGTGGGGGAGACCGGCGGCGTGAACGGCGAGCTGGGTGACGCGGTGGGTGTGCAGGTGGTCTAGGTGGCCGGTCAGCTGGCCGAACTGGTCGTGGGTGATCACGATGTCCGGCCGCAGCTCACGGATGTGGCCGACGATCTGCCCGACCACCTCATCGAGGGGTGCTTCGCACAGGCGGGTCCGGCCGGGCGCGGACTCGGGAACGCGGGCGTCGGCGTAGCCGAGCATCCGGGGTTTCCCGGCCCCCAGGATCGCGAGGGCATCGGCGAGTTCGGCGGCTCGGTACGTGTCGGCGGCCCAGGTGGCGGTGACCACGGCGGTCGCCGCGCCTGCGGCGGCGTGCTGTGCGAGGACGCCGCCGGCGAGGAGCGCTTCGTCGTCGGGGTGTGCGAAGACTGCGAGGAGGGAGGGCTTTGGTGGTGCCACGGGTGTCTCCAGAGTCGGTGTGCGGGGACGGGGTGGTTGGCGGTTACGGGCTGGCTGCCGGGCCCTTGCCGGGGGCTGCGGCGGGCGGGGCAGCGGACCCGGCGGTGGTGCGCTGTGCGGTCAGCAAGATCGCTGCGAGGGTGCCGGCCTCGGTGATCCGGCCGTCGCCGCACATCGCCACCGCTTCGTCCAAGGTGACCCAGCGCAGCTCCATGTCGGCCTCGCTCGGATCCCGGTGGTGCTCGCCGATGCTCAGGCCCCGGGCGAGGTACAGGTGCTCGCGGGTACGCGCGCCGGCAGGCATCCGCCACATCATCGTCAGCGGCTCGACCTCGGAGGCGCGGATCCCGGCTTCCTCAGCGAGTTCTCGCCGTGCGGCCGACAGGGGATCTTCGCCGGGCTGGCATCCGCCGCCGGGGCACATCAGCAGCCGCTGTCCGCAGACGTAGACGTTCTCCTCGACGAGGGCGACCCGGCCCCGGACGTCGAGGGCCACGACGCGAACGCCGTCGGCTGAGTCGGTGTACTCGTACGTCCCCATGCTCTGGTCGGTGCGCCGGACGGAGTCCTGGCGCACCACCACGTGGGCTCCCGTGTATTGGACGGTCGACGAGACCGTGGTCCAGCCATCGATCATGCCGACTCCTTCGTCTGGGGCCGCCTTACGGGCTGGAGGGCGAAGGCTGCTCGGCGGGCGACCTGCCTGTCTGGCGAAGCACGGTGACGCGGTGAACCGGTGTGGAGCGTGTATGAGGGCATGGCACTCCCAAGGTGGTGAGGGTGGTCTTGCGGGTCCCGAAGGCCCCAGGCTCACGCGGGCCCGTGTGGCGCGGTCGGGTTAGGGCTGGCGGGGCCGTTCGTAGGGCTGGAAGCGGGCGGGCGGGTGGTCGAGGGGGAGGGCAGGGTCCCAGGCCGTCAGGCACTGGGCGCTCGGCACGAAGAGCGGCTGGGGCAGTGCGTCGGCGGGCCAGAACCTCCAGGACCCCAGGGCTTCCTCACGCTGGTGGGGGGTGCCCGTCCAGCGGGTGACGAGGACGGGGACCGTGATCCGGACGACGTCGCCCACCCGGTCCAGGAGTGTGCCGAGCACCTGCACGGCATCGGGGTCGGCCACGATCCCGGCCTCCTCGTGGAGTTCACGGACAGCGGCCTCGGCAAGGCTCTCGCCTGGCTCCACAGTTCCGCCGGCGAGCTCCCAGGCTCCGCGGCGGTGCAGCCCAAGCAGGACGCCCTTCGGGCTGGGGACGATCACGCCGACGCCCAGCGCGGCCGTCGGTGCCGGTGGAGCGCTGCTGCGTGGGCGGCTCGGTACCCGCTCGGGGCGACGGGCAGAGTAGAGCCGGTAGGAGACAGGGCTGTCCGGCTGCGGGGAGTCGATCGCGGTGACCGACTCCATGATGAGGCCGCGCTCGCCGAGGAGGTCCTCCCACAGCTGCGGAGTCAGCGTCCACATGTTCACACGATGGTCCTCGATGGTGCCGGGCAGCCGCAGGATCTCGGGCCGAGCAGCTACCTGGGTAGCGGGGCCGACCCCGGCGGAGTTCGTGTGCAGCGCGGAGAAGAGCAGGCGCCCGCCGGGCCGAAGAGCGTTCGTGAGGGCGGGCAGGAGCCGGGCCGGGTCCAGGTACGGGACCGAGCAGACGGAGTAGATCAGGTCGTACGGATCTGAGTCCCGCAGGTGGTCCACGGCGTCCGCGCACACCAGGCGCAGGCCCGGAGTCTGCGGGTATCGGGCCAGAGCACGCTCGTGCTGCGTGGGGGAGGCGTCCACGGCGGTGACGTCGGCGCCCGCGGCGGCCAGTCGGGCGGCATGCCGTCCCAGACCGCTGCCGAGGTCGAGGACCCGCAGTCCCGATACCTCGCCGAGGACCTCGATTCCGGGCCCGGCGCCCTCGATTCCCCAGTTCCACTGCTCCAGTTCGGGCGGCTCGATCCCGCGGGCCATTTGGTGTCTCCCGTAGGTGTTCCACATTGCGACGGTGTCCCTCTCGGTGGTCAACACGTCCTCCTTCAGCAAGCGGGGCGGGGGTCAGGGGCGCAGGGCGAAGCAGCGGAGCACGTCGAGGTCGGCGGTCTGGACGCTGAACCAGCCGGAGGTGAGGAGCTCGGTCTCGGCGGGGCTGATCCCGAGGCTGTGGAGGGGGTCGGTGTCCTCGCGGCGGCCTGCGATTTCGGTGACTACCCAGAAGATCCCTCCGGGCGCGAGGAGGTGGCGGACGCGGCTGAGGAAGGCCCCCTTGTCGTCCATCCACCGGTAAACCAGACGGCAGGTGATGACCGCGTACGCGGGATCCGGCAGGGCCGTGAGGTCGCCGGTGGTGATATCGGCGCACCGCCATGCCGGCTCTGAGCCGGGCCGTGCGTCATGGGACGCGGCGAGGTCTACGGCTGTGGGGGAGATGTCGATGCCGGTGGTGCGGTATCCACGCTCGTGGTGAAGGTGGCGGGCCAGGGAGCCGTCACCGAAGCCGACGTCGAGGGCCGGACGCCCGCGGCCGGCGCCGAGGCGCTCGTCCATCAGGCGTGCCTCGGCACCGTCGAGGTGCCGGTACCGGCGGCCCCCGGACCACAGCGCCTCCCAGTAGTCGGCATTCACGATCGTCGTCACGATGCTCCTTCACGGGCGGGCGGCACGGCGGTCCGCGCGAGCGGGGAAGGCATCTCCCGCAGCGCGCGGACGGGGGAAAGGATGAGGAGGACCACGGGGACGGTCTGGAGGACCGCGCCGACGGCGAGGGTGCCGCGTACGCCCAGGAGGAGAACCAGAGCGCCGGCGACCGCCGCCGCGACGGGTCGGACTCCGGCGGTCAGTGTGGTGCTCGCGGCCTGCATGCGGCCCTGGAAGCGTGGCTCGCACAAGGTCTGCCTCAGGGACCTCTGGCTCGTCCCGGAGGCCGTCGCCCAGAACAACTGCGCTGCCAGCGCCGCTGCGAGGACGATCTGCCAGATGAGGCCGGGTCCGGCCAGCAGCAGGGGGATCTGGGTTAGCGGGCTGACAGCGAAGCCAATGATGATCGTCGGTCCGATGCCGATACGGTAGGCGACGCGCGGGGCGAGGAGCGCCCCGGCCAGACTGCCGGCCCCACCCACCCCCATCATCACGCCGAACGAGCTCGGGGACATGAGCAAGCTGGTCAGCAGGTAGTACGCCCAGTACGTGTTCATGATCGCGAGGCCGAAGCTCAGCGTGGACAGGGCAGCGATCACCGTACGGATGGTGGGCTGCCCGGCCACGTAGCGCAGGCCCTCACCGATGTCCCGCGCGAGGCTGCGGCGGCCCCCGGCCGGTGCGGCGGCCGGCTCGGGCGTGCGGATGCGCCACACGAGAAACGCGGAGACGAGGTAGGACAGGACGTCGGCGAGGATCGAGCGGGCGGCGCCGACGGCGCCGACCAGCGCGGCGCCCACGTTGCTGCCCGCGCTGTCTGCCACCGACGAAGCGGCGCCCAGCCGCGAGTTCGCGTGCTGCAGCAGGTCAGCCTCGACGAGGACAGGCAGATAGCTGATGGACGCCGAACTGTGCACGATCTTGGCGATGCCGAGTACGACGGCCACCGCGTAGAGCTGGCCAACGCCGAGCACCCCGGCGAAGGCCGCGGCCGGAATCGTCGCGAGGACTGTGGCAGCGGCGAGGTCCGCGGTGATCATCAGAGGGCGCTTGGCATGCCGGTCCGAGAACGCGCCGGCCGGGAGCGCCACGATGGCGTTCGGAAGCTGGCCAAGGAAGGCGAGCAGCGCGATCTGGGTGGTGGAGGCATCGAGATCGAGCACGGCCAGGGTGGGGAGGGCGACGGTGCTGACCGCCGAGCCTGTCAGGCTCGCGCACTCGCTGCCGACGAGACGCCGCAGGTCCGGGGAGACGCGCTTCCGGACCTTGGCCGGCTGGGTGGAGGTCGTCACCCGGTCTCACCACCCGGCAGCTGTGGGGCGATGACGTTCGCGTAGAGCTGGCCGGTGGCGAAATGGGTCAGGACCTGGTGCGTGAACGGATGGCAGTCGGGCGGCGGCGCAGCAGGATCCACCCACACGAGTTTGCTGTGCGTCTGCGGCTCGCGGTTGTACGGGGTGCCCTCCCACTCCCGCACCGTGAAGACGGCGCCGATCACCCGTTCACCGTCCGCCGCGTGGAAGTGGGTCAGCTGGCAAAACCGCAGCCGGTCCGGGGCGAGGCGGATGCCGACTTCCTCGGCGAGCTCGCGCGCCGCACCCTCGTCAAGGAACTCGCCTTCCTCCAGGCGACCCCCGACCACGGTCAGCATCCCGGGGGAGTGCCACGACGTCTCCCGGTGCCGCACGGTCAGGACCCAGCCGTCGCCGGGGCGCTGGAGCAGGACCATGACGTTGCCGATACTTCGGTGTACGGCGCTCACGGCCGTTCCTCCCTCATGAGGCGGTCCAGGGTCCGCCGGCCCCGGGCCGTGACGAGCTCGTCTCCGTTGTCCGGACCCCAGGCCATGCAGTTGACCGCGTCCAGCGCGGTCAGACAGCGCAGGGCTTGACGCTCGGCGTCGGTGAGAGACCGCCCGTAGCCCCGGAAGAACGCCTTCTCGCGGTCCGGATGGTCGGCCCACTGGGTGGCTGTGAGGATGACGAAGTCCTGCACACGGGCCGCCGGCCTGGCCCGCTCGAAATCGATGGGCGCGAGCACGCCCTCGGACACCATCCAGTTCCTGGGCTGGTTGTCGCCATGGATGTAGCCGACGGGAACGGGGCCGACGCGGCGAAGCCGGGCAGCGTGGTCCCGGATCAGCTGCCGCTCGTCCTCGGTCAGCCGGCCCCCGGCGCGAGCGAGATACCTCTCTGCTCCGTCTGCAGCGGCGTCCGGGGAGGCTTCGGCCTCGACCCGATCGGAGCGGCCGAGTTCCCCGGCCTCGTGAAGCCGGGCACACAGCACTCCTGCCTGCTGGTGCACCGCCCGCCACTCGACGGTGTCCAGGCCGAGCTCCTTCGCCGGGGCGCCGGGGACCGCGGTGAGCAGCATGACCAGGTCCCGGGCCTGGCTGTCGACGAGCTGCGGTGCCCGGCTGTGCCCCAGGACAGGAACGACATGACGGTACGCCCGGCTCTCCCGCATGTAGAACTTCTCGCTGGGCGAGACCTTCAGGTACCAGGAGACCCCGCCGATTCCCTCCAGCTCCCACACCCGGGAGCGGTCCCAGTCGTGCGAGGCGTCACGTACCGCCGCGACGGCCCCGATCCGTTCCTCAGCCCAGCGCAGCAGCAACGCGGGCAGAGTCTCCGGCGTCTGCTTCACGCTGCGCTTCCCTCCATGGACGAGGCGAGTGCACGCCGGCCGAGCACCTCGGCCGCGTTGTGGAAATCAGGCACGGGCTTCTCCCTCGGTGAGGTGCGGCCCGCCGCTTCGCGCGCGGGCCGCAGGGGCAGGCGAGGTGGTCAGCGGTCCTCGGAGAGCGCGAGGAGCTCCGCGAAGGTCCCACCGCCGTGGACAAGATCGTCAAAGCGGCCCTGCTCAGAGATGCGGCCGTCTTCCATCACGACGATGTGGTCCGCGATCTTCGTGTTCTCCAGGCGGTGGGTGACCATGATGGTGATCCGGTCGGCGGCGATCGCTTTGATCTGTTCGAAGATCAGGTGCTCACCGCGAGGGTCCATCTGGGAGGTCGGCTCGTCCAGGATCAGCAGCTCGGGCTGGCGGTACAGGGCGCGGGCGCATGCCTCGCGCTGCCACTGGCCGCCGGAGAACTCGACACCTCCCCAGATGTCGCGGGCCTGGAGGCTGTCCAGGCCGTTGGGCAGTTCTTCGATGGCTTCGCGCAGGCCGACCGCGTCGATGGCCTCCCACACGGGGCCGTCGTCGTGGGTGCGGGGCTGGCCGAGGGTGATGTTCTCACGCACCCGCAGCGGCCACCTGGCGAAGTCCTGCGGGACCAGGCCGGTGCGGCGCCAGACGCTGACCGGGTCGGTGGCGGCAAGGTCGCTCCCATTCCAGGTGACCCGGCCTTTGTCGCTCAGGTAGATCCCCGTGAGCAGTCGCAACAGGGTCGACTTCCCCGAGCCGTTCGCTCCGACGACTGCGAGGATCTGCCCGCGCTCCAGGGTGAGGGAGACGCCGTCCACCGCGGGGCGGTCCTTGCCTGGGTACTGGTAGACGACCTCTTCGAGCCGGATTTCCTCGACCGGGCCGGTGATCTCGTGCGGTCCGCGCTGGGGTGTACGGGCGGCGGCTTCGTCGAGGAAGGACTGCATGTCGCTGAGGTAGAGGCTGGTGTGGAAGATCGCGGCGCCGTTGATGACGACCTGGGAGAGGGCGGCGAGTGCGGTCTGGACGGCGATGACGGCCGTGGCAGCGATCGCGGGTTCGATCCTGCCGGTCACGGCAAGCCAGGCGAGCGCACCCCAGGTCGCCAGGAGGAACACGCCGCCGGCCAGCGCGGAAAGCAGGGAGATCCTCAGGGTCCGGGGCGCGGCGGCCAGGTTCCTGCGGTCGCACCGGTCGGACAGGGCCCGGTACCAGTAGACGAGGTAGTCGGTCATCGAGTTCGCGCGGACCTCGTCGCCGTACTGGGAGGCCGTGGCCCACCAGCGCATCATTCCGCGCACGTTCCTGTCGGAGATGTTGGAGTAGTGGATCTCGTAGTCGACGCGGGCGGTCAGGACGGCGCCGATACCGGCCGGGAGCACGGCGAGGAGCAACAGAGGCAGCATCATCACGTTCAGCAGGGACAGGACGCTGCCGGCGGTGACCAGGCGGATCAGGGAGGACATGAAGCGCTGGGCGTCGGTGACCATCACGTGGGTGCGGACCACCCCCATCTCGGCCGCTTCCTGACGGTCGGAGAAGCCGTCCCCGGCATAAGCGGCGGCCTCGACCCGGCAGACCGCCTCGACCAGGGCACTGTCCGTCTCCGAGGTCAGCCGGGGAGTGATACGCCGCTCGGCGTAGGTGGCCACGGCCCCCGAGACACGGTTCATCGTGGCGGCGAGCGCGACCACGAGCAGCGCGGGCAGCGCCCCGTGAAGACGGTCCCTGGCGCTTCCAGCGCCGAGTACGGGCCCCATCGCGCGGGCGGTGGCGGCCAGCAGCACCGCGGCGGATACGCCCGTGATGACCTGGCACCCGATCAGGAGCCGGACGGCCTGCCGGTCGGTCCGCCACGACAGGCGGCCGATCCGGGCCAGGACGGAAGGGAGCGTGGCGCACATCTTCCGGAAGGAGACCTCAGCGAGCGGATTGACGGAGTACTGCCCGCTGTAGGTGATTTCCGCCGGCGGCGGCGGGGGCGGTGTGTCGGCCGGTTTGCCGTGCAGTCCGGATGTGGTCATCGGGTCCCCCTGGATTGCCGTTCGGATGCTGTCGCAAGCTCAACGACAGCCGATGATTTTTCGAACACATGTGTTTCGGTCGGCCATGAAACCCCGGAATGAAGCGCCTCTTGGATCGTGGGAGCTACACCGACCCGTGCCCTGCAACGCCTGTGTCACTATGGGCGGTTGGCCGAATCGCCGAGGGTTTCAGGCGTCGCAAGGGCGCGGGCGGGTTGGGGCCGATCGGGCTGGGCGGGCTTGTAGAGTTCGAGGCTTCTCGTACTCCACGGACCTCTGTGGAGCAGACTGTGCACGTGCCCGTTGGCCGCCTTCGAACGGCCGGTCTCGGCGGAATCCCCCTTCGTGGCGACATGGGGGTGAGCAGCTGTGGCGATCACTGCTTCCGACATCGCGGGCGTGCTCGCCGCGTACCTGGAGCGCTTCCCTCAGGACGCCGGTCAGCTGACGGAGTCGCTGCGTCTCCTGACCGAAGGTCAAGGGCTCGCCTGCCGCCGAACCTTCCCGATGCACGTGACCGCCGGAGCCCTGCTGGTACGGGACGGCGGCGAGGTCTTGCTGATCGAACACCGCGCGTACGGGATCACTTTGCAGCCAGGTGGGCATCTCGAAGCGGCCGATACCACGCTGCTCGGAGCCGCCCTGCGAAAGCTCTCCGAGGAGACCGGAATCGACCCCGAGCTGGTCGTCCGGGCCCGGCCTGGCGCTCTGCCTGCTCCAACGGGTACCAGGCGGCCCCCGTCACCTCGGACTCCTGGATGCGTCCAACCTCCGCTGCGGCCGTCGCGAAGGCATAGCCGGTGTCCAGGTGGTAGTGGGCTGGCTCATCCTTCGCGGACCTGGCCGCACCTACCCGAACTCGACATATGCGGGGTGCGCCGGGAGGGGGCGCGCGGGCTACGACGCGCACGCCTTCGGCGGAGTCGACGTACTCGTAGGTCACCTCGCTCTGGTCGCTGCGCCGGACGCTGTCGCGGCACACCACCCGGACGCCGCTGTACTGGGCGGTCGACGAGATCGGGCTCCAACCATCAATCATGATCGGTTCCTCCTTCGAGGGGGTTGCGGACAGCACGGACCGGCCGCGGGCGCGACGGCGGCGGCCTAAGACGCGTGGTCGGGGCTGGAAGGGCGGGAGCGCGAGTCAGGTGTCGAGGAAGGTGAAGGCGACCGCCGGGAAGCGGCGGCCGTTGACCTGGAGGGCGAGGGAGTAGGAGCCGGGGGCGACCTTCCAGCGTGCGGTCGAGCGCAGCGGGTACGACTTGGCGAGCCGCAGCTCCTGGCCCGGCTCGGCGGTGGCGCGGCGCACGAAGGCCACCTTCTCCCGCGGCCGGTCGCTCGGCCCCGTGGTGACGATCACGATCATTACGTGGACGGGGGCGGTCGCGGTGGCGGTGAGAACGGCGGAGAATTCCAGGGTGTCGCCGTCGCGGAGTTCGGTGCGTTCCAGGACGAGCGGGGTGAGGGCGATGGGTGCGTCGTGGGCATAGCCGAGGAGGGCGTAGGCCGGAGACCAGCCCTCCTTCAGCCGGTTGCTCAGGGCGTTGCGGGCGAGGAAGGCGAACCGCTCGCCGGTGACCCGGCCCGAGGTCTTCCACCGCTGGAGGGTGGCCAGCACGAGGTCGGGCCGGGTCGCGGCGATGTCCCCCAGGTGGTTGGCCACGGAAGTCCGGACGTAGAGGTGCGGATCGTCGTAGAGGGTTTCGAGGAAGGGCAGGCCCGCGTCGGCGGGGAGCGCGACTCGTGGGGCCCAGGGAAGCAGGGGTCGGGTGGCCTCGCTCGCCAGCCGGCGTACCCGGAAGTCCTCGTCGCGACTCCACGCGTCGACGGCCTTCATCGTCTCGTCAGGGAACTCGGCGAGAAAGTGCCGCACCGGGAGCTCGGAGGAGAAGTGCCCCGTCATGCGGGCGAGCGCAGCAAGTGACCGCTCCAGGTGCTCCGCGGTGCGCAGGTACCGGGAGACGTAGTCGGAGTGGGGGCTGTAGAGGTGCAGCCCGAAGTCGTTGCTCACCCCGGCGGCCGCAGGCGTCGGCGGCAGCGAGCGCAGCAGGATGTCGAGCGCGTCGGGCCCGGTGACCGGGAGGTGGTCGTGCAGGCCCTGGCTGGTTCGGGCGATCCGGGCGCTCAGCTCCAGTCGGGGAAGGTCCGCCATCACCGACGCCACGAAGTCGTCGGCCTCGAACTCGGGGCACACGGCGTGGACTTCGCAGCCGATGCGGGCGATGCGCTCGGCGTTGAGAGCGATCTCTTTCAGGGGAACCTTCGCGGTCATGGGCACACCCTAGGGCCGGCTACGGGCGCCCCTCGTGTTCTCGGCGCGGGTCATCCGCCGGTGTGAACGCGGGGGCTCGGCTATCGGACGGCGGCGCGGTACAGCAGGCGACGGTGGCGGGAGCTGTCGCAGGGGGAGGCGCTGTGGAGTGTGGCGAGGTTGTCCCACACGACCAGGTCGCCCTGCTCCCAGCGGTGGGTGTAGACGTACGGCACGCTGGTCGTGTGAGCCAGCAGCTTCTTCAGCAGCGCACGGCTCTCCTGTTCGGCGAGCGTGGTGATGCCTCTGATCACCATGGGGCCGAGCAGCAGGGAGCGGGCGCCGGTGGCGGGGTGGACGGGGGCTAGGGTCCGTTGCGAAAGTGGATCTTGTTCGTTCATGATCACGTCTCGTGGGACGAGGAGATCTGACGAACGGCCAGTGGGCCCGGCTTGAGCCTTTGCTGCCGCAGGGCATCAAGCCGGGCCGGCCGCAGGTGTGGACGCGACGCCAGCTGATAGACGGCATACGGTGGCGGACCCGGACCGGTGCTCCGTGGCGTGACGTGCCCGAACGCTACGGGCCGTGGGACCGGGTCTACGACCTGTTCCGGCGCTGGCAGCGGGACGGAACCTGGGCCCGGATCCTCACCCGGCTCCAGGCCGAGGCCGACGCCCAGGGCCTGATCACCTGGGAGGTCAACGTCGACTCCACCGTCTGCCGAGCCCACCAGCACGCGGCCGGGGCGGCGAAAAGGGGGATCTCCAAAAGGAGCCGCCCGGTGGTGTCTTCGTCGAGCCGGCCGACCACGCCCTCGGACGGTCCCGAGGCGGCCTGACCAGCAAGATCCACCTCGCCGTCGAGCAGGGCCAAAAGCCCCTGTCCGTCGTGATCACGGCCGGGCAGCGAGGTGACTCGCCGCAGTTCGAGCCCGTGCTGGATGCGATCCGGGTGCCCCGGCTCGGCCTCGGCAGGCCGCGCAAGCGGCCGGACCGGGTACGGGCCGACAAGGCCTACGACTCCCGCGCCAACCGCTCCTACCTGCGCAGACGCGGAATCAAGGCCACGATCCCCGTGCCTGCGGACCGGGTCCGCAACCGGCTGGGCCGCGGTTCACGCGGCGGGCGGCCACCGGTGTTCGACCGGGAGGACTACAAGCAGCGGCACGCGGTTGAGTGCGGGATCAACCGCCTCAAGCGCCACCGTGCCGTCGCCACCAGGTACGACAAACTCGCCGTCCGCTACGAAGCGACCGTGCTGGTCGCAGCCATCAACGAATGGCTGTGACCAGCACTTTCGCAACAGGCCCTAGCGGGTGGGTGACCTCGGGCAGGTGTGCGAGGGTGCCGGCCTGGGTGGAGGAGCGGCCGTCGGCGGCGTCGGCCTGCCGGGTGGCGAGGTGCTGGACGCTGTGGACGGCGCTCAGGTCGTCCACGCGGGCCGGTAGGCCGGAGGGCAGGTCGTCGTAGGCTCGGGTGGCGTCGGCGGAGCGGGTCTCACCGCCCTCGCCGACGGTGATGACCGAGTACAGCAGAGTGGCGGCGGTCAGTTCGGGCTTGAAAGAGTTGTCGGCGTGCCATTCCTCCTCCTGGTCACCGTCGTAGATGCCGATCGGCGTGCCGCCTTGGTGGATGTTGGAGACGACGGTGAGGCCGGGGACGGTGTAGCGCCGGTCGGTGGCGGTGTCGAAGGTGCCGACCAGGGATGCGACGGCGAGCAGGTCTGCATGGTTGAGGTGCTGGCCCGGCAGGACCAGCACGCGGTGGCGGTGCAGTGCCTCGGTGAGCGCGTACGCCGCCGCGGCGGCATCGGTCGTGCGGGCGAAGTCGGTTTCGACGCGGGCGCCGAAGCCACAGGGCAGCGGGGTGATCGCAAGGTCCATCGTGCCTCCGCGGCGGGTTCCGGGTGTCAGAACTGGGGGGACTGGAGGAACGGGGTGATGTCGCGCAGTCCGGCGGAGGCGGCGCACAGCCGCTCGATGCCGATACCGAGGCCGCGGCCGAGCCGCCTCTTCAGGTGAGGTTCTCGGCGTGGAGGTTCGCCGTCACGGTGACGAGTGCGTCGAGCTTGCCCCTGGGCCACTGCGGCCTGTTCCCACGCCTTGCTCAGCCTCTTGCAGACCTTGTCGACGCTCTCGTCGCGCTGGACCTCGCCGGGCGTGCCAGTGGGCCCAGTTCGAATCTGACTGTCTACCGCGAGGCGGGCGACGGATTCGACCGCCCGTTTCGTCCGAGCGATCAAGTCTCGGACCAGCCACTCATTGTCAAATGTCATAACACGGAGTAGTTGGGGTGAGGCTCTCAGGCGCGGGAGGCGATGGCGTCGGCCCAGGCGCTGGCGGCTTCAGCGATCGCGGCGGCGGTGGGAACCTGCTCGGCGGCGAGGTCGTGCCAGCGCCGCGCTTCGGCCCGGATGAAGGCAGCCACGCGCTTTGGGTCGATGTCGTCCCACCCGGGTACCCGGGTGGCCCAGTCCCACGCCTGCTCGGGGGTGTGGCCGCCGGTGGACACGAGCCGCATGCCGCACAGGGCCGGGTCGACCCAGGGCGGGCCGACCGCAGGCCAGGACCAGTCCACGAGGTGGGCGCGCCCGTCGCTCACCAAGACGTTGGTGGAGGCGGGATCGGTGTGCAGAAGGGTCGTCCCGGTGAGGTACTCCTGGGCGTCGACGGTGCAGTAGTAGCCCCAGCGGTCCCAGGCGGTGGGTAGCCGGATGTCCGGCGCGGGAACCGCCGCCAGTTCGGCCAGGGCGTTGGTGACGAGCGCGAGGTCAGGTGAGCCGGGCGTGTACTCGGCATCGCGCCCCGGCAGGCCCTCGAACGCCAAGAGGTGCCAGCCGTGAGTGTCCAGACGCCACAGGACACGGGGGGCACTGGCCGGCAGGTACGGGTTGACGGCCTCTTCGAGGTCCAGTTCATCGACGGGCGACCAGTTGGGTCCCCACCACGACGCCGCAGCTTCAGCCTCGGAGACTGTGCGTACGGGGCCGCGCTCGCGCTGCCCCTTCACAAAGACCAGCCGAGCGTCGGGCAGGGTCAGCAGCGCGGCGGCGCCGGAGGCCGCCGCGTTCTGGGCGTCGGTCGCCGTGTAGGGCGCGGCGAGCTGCTGCCCGACGGCCTGCACCACTTCGTCGGGCAGCTGTGACCACCTGATGCGCCCGGCCTCCACCGTCAGGCGCCCGGCGGGGCGAGAAGGTTCCTGCCCGACATGCCCAGCCCCGGCGGTCGGCTGGGCGGGGTCGGAGTTCTCGGGCCCGGCGGTGGAGTGGCTTCCTGGAGAGTCATGACGCGCAGCGTAGGCACCGGTCCTCCCCGGTGAGCCGCGTTTCCCGGCTTTGTCCGGTTTGCACGTCGCGGTGGCCAGATTCTCCGGGTCCGCCTGCGAGCGTACACGGCGAGCACCGGCGTGAAGACGCCTGGTGAGCGGCCGGACAGCTCCTCCGGCAGCAATGCATGTCCACCGGCCTGCCGTACGACGACTCGATCGCCTTCGACTACGACCCGGAGGCGCCCGGCGCTCCCACGCTGCAGCGGCGAAGCCTGCTGGGCCCGGACGAGATCGGCCACGCCCGGGAGCTCCTCGCCGAGCGCGGCGCAACCGTCACAGGAGTGGCCAAGGCCCTCGACGTCATCACCCAGACGATCTACCAGCACCTCCTCGGCCTCCCAGCGGACGGCCTGACCGGCAGACCGCCAGTCCGAGAGCGGAGGCGTCCGCCGCAGCAGCGGCGAAGGCCCCCGCCCTCGGCCCGGGCGGGAGAGGTCGGTGGGCGCGCGGTACGCCAGTAAATCCCAAGGCCCGCGAGCCCCTGCGCGGGAATGGCGGCCGCACCGCCCACCCACCTCGCACGACCTGCCACGCACCGGGCCAGCGGACCGGCGTCGGCTGCTGTGGCGGGGGCGCTTCGTTCGGCGGAGGTGAGCCAGGCCGGCGCCCATGCCGTGATTCGGCGACGACCGGACGGGCGCCGATGCCGGCCCGATGCCAGGTCGTCGTCTACAGGCCAAGGGCCAGCAGGATCGTGACCGTCGGCGGGACCGTCGCGACCCGTCCCGCCCAGCGGCCCGCCCTGGCCAGGGCTGGGTGACTCCGGAACAGCCAGAAGGCCACCACGAGCAGAGGCGTGGCCGTCCAGGACCCGAACCAGCCGACCGTGACAACCGCCACGGTCTGAGGGTGGACCTCCGCGGCCATCCCGGCGAAGGCCCCGAAGACGAACGCCACCGGAATCAGGGCTACCACCGTCAAGACCGTGACCCACCGCAGCACCACATCCGTCGCGCGGGCTTCGGTGGCGGGGGCGGTGACCAGGGAGGGCGTTGTCTCGTGCATGAGCGCAGCCAAGCGGCTCCGGCGCCGGTCCGCGTCCGCGCGTGTACTCAGGGCCCGCAGTCCTTCGTACTCAACATGCCCAGACGCGCGGCCGCGACGAGTATGCGACTTCCGCGCCACGGAAGCTCCGCTCTCCACCCTCGCTCTTGTCCTGCGCCATCGAACTCTGACCGATTGCCGTCGAAGTCGGAGTGGCAGGAGTGCCGAGCGTCAGAGGCGAGCGTCCTCGGCGATGAGCTGCACGAAGCCGACCCATGGGAACTCGCCGCTCTTATGAACCGCACGCACCCTCTACCGGCCTGCCGGGAGCTGCACTGGAGCCTGGTCCGGCTGGCCCCCGTCTGGATAGTCCGCTCCCAGATCGGCGCCTGCTTCGGCCGAATCCATCAACACCGCCGAGCCATCGGTGACCCACAGTCCACCGTCCTCCCAAGCCGTGTCGGGGTCGGCCAGGACCGCTTCGGCCGTCGTGAACAGCTCGGCCTCGGAATCTGCAGCCAGCCACCGCACGAGCAGTGACTCCTTCGGAAGGGAAGCCCGTTTGGCCGGCTCGTCGGTCAGGTCGAGCGCGGTGGCTGCGGCCACGCCGACCGCGATCGCACCGGCCCAGCCCCCACCCCGCAGGCGCGGTCGTAGTCATCGCGGCCGTCGGCATCACCGAGGACGGAACCGTCCTCCGTGCATCCACCCCAGGCGTTCACCGACGACTCCGGAACGACGATCAAGGGGCCGCCCATCGACCGGACCCCACACCAGCATGCAGCTTCGCGGTTGGCGAGTACCAGAACATCGACAACTACTGCGTGTGGCTGCGCACCAGCCCGCTCGCCGAGGAGGCCGGCCTGCATGACAGATCTGCGGCGTTCGAGAACAAGCTGAACAACTCGCCCGAGGGCCTCAAGGCGAAGCTCGCCGCGCTGATCCCCCGAGGAGCTCCGGGCGATCCCCGACGGCACGGACGACGCCGAGGCACGGGTCCTGGCCCGGTGGACCGGCATCGGCCTGATGGCCCTGAGCGACCACGACGACGCACGCGTGTTCCTGCAGCAGGCGCTCTACCTGGCCACAGCCAGCGGCAATACCCGGGCCGTCATCGCCACCGAATTCAACCTCGGTGACGCGTACCGGTACGCCGGTTCCTCGACCCGACCTGGAGCCGATCTTCGCCGAGCTCGCCGCCCGGTGTGCCAGCGCCTCCACCTGGACAGTGGTCGGAGCCGGCCCGGCTCCCGCCTCGGATACCGTGTTCCTCTACGGGGTGCCATAACGGATGTGACGCCCCCTACCGGAGGTAGTCGGCGTATGAGTTCAAAGCGCAGCAAGAATCCAGCCCTGCCCGTACTTGACGACGCATTCCGACTCGCGTCGGTCAAGGACGCCGAAGAGTCCACCCGTGACTTGGCCGCGCGGCTGGCCACCACCGAGCTGCGCCGCGTTTCCCACCCGGGCCGGGTCACCTGGGAGCCCACCGATCAGGCCGAGCCCGTACCGGTCCCGCCGACTGTGGTCGACGGTGACGGGGACCTGTGGCTGCGGGACCGGGGCACTGGCACCTGGACCATGCCCGAGTTCAATCCGAAGGAGTTCCCGGCCCGCTGTGGCGAGGTTCTGACGTGGAACCAGCTTGCCTGCGAGTTCGGCCCGCTGACCGCACTGGCCGACGACCGCCGCATCGGCGGCGGCCGGCGCTGACCGCGCAGCCTTCTGGGATGACCGCGCCCCTGAGGCGCCCGTTACGGGTAGCTGGGAGCGCCAGCTCACCGCCGAGTTCGACGATGGCGGCGAGCAGGTGAGCGTGGTGGTGGCGTGCGACGGAGCCCCCGCCACCGTTCAAGATCAATCCTTAGCGCTAACGGCTGTACCGACGGTCCACCCCCCCCGCCAACTGCATCTGATGCGCGGAGAGACAATGCTACCGGCTGAGGTCGGCCTCATGACGCCCGTCGTCCAGGCGCACGTAGTGCCCGGCCGCGGGTAGTCCGCGTTCAGGGTGAGGTGCGACCGGCTGGTCTCCGAGTCGACTGTCCAGTCCCCGAAGCCGCCGGTCACGGCCCAGAACCAGGCACCAGGACTTGTGCGGGCGATCTATCGGCCGACAGGTACCCAACGCCTCGGAATCTCGCTGTCGAGGTCTTGCCGAGGCAGTCAGCCGGCGGCCCGCTGGGGTCTGCCCACACCACCTCGCTGCACTCGCGGGGTACTGTGTTGCGGGGCTCTCCGGACCAACGCTGCTTGGCGAAGACGGCGGACAGGCGGCCCGTGCCCCGCTCGCTGCGGTAGTGCAGGAGGCCACTGAGTTTGAGGTCCTGGACGCCCACCCCGCTACCCAGCGTCTGGGATGGCCGCGGCAGGGCGCCTCGTCGAGCCACTCCGCCGGCTCCAGCCGCCGGCCCACCAAGGCGAACTGGTCCCGGTCGGGGTGTCGGGCCCTGCGGACCAGTACCACCCGCCCGAGCGCAGCGCGAGCAGCACCACCTTCAGGGTCTTGCGTGACAGATGTGCGACCTCCTCCAAGAGCGGGGCGCGAGAGGCGTGCTTTCCGGTGGTGCTGATCCGTGGAGGCTGCGTGCGAGGGGCGAGGGGGCTTGTGGCATCGTCCGAACTCCTGGGTTGTCCATCGAGGCCACAGCCTCTCCATCCTTCACTCGTTCGGCAATGGCACCGGCCAATCCCGATGTCAGGGTTGTCTGGTGTACGCGTACGCAGGCGAACATCCGGTCCGTCTCGGGCAGCCGAAGCCGGTCGTTGCACTGGCTACCGGCCTGACTGCCGAGTCCGGCGAGCGGGTCCCAGAGCGGCTACCGTGTCGCGGGAACGGGCAACCAAGTCGTGGAGCCTTGCGCAGTCCACGAACTCGCGGCGGCGGGTGGGGAGCGACAGCCACGACCACGGATCCGGTGCGGAGTCGAGTGCAGGTACCTCCACCAGTTCCGATCTTTCGGCTCCGCAGTGGAGGGCGCCCCGCGGCCATGTGAACTGGTCTACGCTGCTCGGCGGGGTGACGAAGTAGACGGCCCCTGAGCCGGACGCTCGCTGGTAGATCCCGCCAGGGTGGCAGTCGAAGAGTTGGATGAGCCTGTCGGCAATCTGCTTTCCAAGCTCACTTCGGATGGTCACGACATCGAAGTAGATGCCCGTGCGGAGAGGGATGTGTCCGCCAGCGGGAACCCAGTCGGGATGGAACGGCCTGATTCTGGTGAGGGGGGCGGCTCGGTGGATGAGGTGTGCGGTGTTCATTGACCGTCTCTACTTGGTGAGGGGCGCGGCGGGAACGGTGCGTGCTGCTGGGACGGATGCAAGCGGTCCGTCAGAGGGCGTCGACGCTGCAGCCAGCCGGGCCGTCGGCGGGCTTGATTGCGATGCCCGCATACCCGGACGAATAGCCCTTCGGCAGGGTCGCCCGCCGGGAGTGCCAGGAGTGGGTCTCGCTGAGGCCCGGCGCTAGATGGGTGAAGCCGTCGAACAGGTCGGCGATTTCCTCGCGGCTCCGGGGCCGGAAGCCAAGGCCGGCAGCGGCGAGGGTGGCGACGAGCTGCGCAGTCTGTTCCGGTTGGGCATCGGCCGTGGCGTGGACGATGGACAGTGCACTTCCGGCGGGCAGCCATTCCCGGATCTTGGCCAGGAGGCTCGCGACGGCCTTGTCGTCCGGGATCCATTCGAGGACCTGGTGTAGCAGTACGGCAACCGGCCGCCCGTCGAACACCTGCAAAGTGTCCAGCAGCGCGTTGGCGTTGGTGATGTCGAGCAACACGGCCGCGTCCCCCGACGTTTCCGCGGCCCAACATTTCACGTGTGCGATGACCATCGGGTCGTGGTCCACCGCCACATAACGGTACTGCGGGGACCGACCTGGGCCGGGTTGGGTGGTCTTACTGACCAGCTCGACGAGGGGTCGGCCGTCCGCGGCTGGCAGCCCACAGCCCAGGTCGAGGAACTGGCGGATGTCGGTGTCGTCCAGGATCCGGGAAACCGCAGTGTGGGCGTACTCGCGTGCGGTGTGGGCGCTCCAGGAGAGCCAGGGAGCGACGGCCGTCGCCCTGGCGGCGAGGTCCCGATCGATAGCGTAGGCTTCGCAGCCGCCCGCGAAATGGTCGTAGAGGCGAGCCGATGTCGCGGCTTGCATCGAAATGTCGTGGATATGCATGGCGTTCTCGGGTCTCCGTTCCCGGATGTTGTCGGCCGCGGTGGTCATACTTGCCTCCCGATGAGTGGCAGCGCCCTGGTCGTCCAGGCGACTGAAGGCGACCACGTGCTCGGTGGGGGAGCGGTCTGCGATCACCCTGACGGTGATGCCGGCTCCAACGAGGCTGCAGAGCAGTTTCCGCAGTTGGTGCGGTTCCAGGCTGTGGCAGTTCCGTCGTGACCTGGTCCGGGACATCACTCCACTGCTCGGCCAGGTAGCGCCGTAACGCGCGATCCTTCGGGCTGGCCGTGCTCATGTCGGGGTTCCTTTCGGGGGGCGTCACTGCGTCGCCGTGGCAGACGGCTGCGGGTGGCGGTGAGGGTGGTATCGCGGTCAGCTGCCGGGCACGGCGACGCGTGGTTACACATGGGGGTTCTCGCTGGTCGCGTAGGGAGTGGGGGACAGCTGCCTGCGGGTGCTGAGGGCGGCACCAGGCGGAGGGCGCGGCGAGCACCGGCGGGGGCGGGCTTCTGGTGGCCGCGAAAATGCTGGGGGTGGGGCTGGGGGGGGGGCCGTGGCACTGGCCCCTTGGCAGGGCTGCTCTTCGGCTCGTGGTCCATCCGGAACGGTGTCGACTGGCTAGGTGGCCAGGGTGATCGTGCCCGCGGCGGTTGTCGTCAGCATCAATGCGACGAGGCCCAGCCATTGACGGAGGCCTCGGGTCACGTTGGCTGTGCGCAATGGAAGAAGGCCCACACGGCCTTCCCCGGGCAATCCCCTCCTTGCGTGGTGCTGAGGTCCAGCAGTCGGAATGGGCGTTGACAAGAACCAGACCCCGTCCCCGGATGGCACCCGCAGACGGGCGGATCGTCGGGATCGGGTAGCTGCTGGAGTTGTCGGTCACCATGAGCCCGAAGGCGAAGTTCGGCTTGAAGGCGAGCGCGACGCCAACGGCCTCGCTCTCATTCGACGGCCGAGTTCGTCCGTGGACAACGGCGTTGGTGACCAACTCGCTCAGGACGAGGACAACTCGGTCAATGAGAGCGTCGTCTTCATCCAGCCCCCAAGCCACGAGCCGCTGTCGGACGAAACGGCGAGCCTCACCCACGTTACTGCGCTGGCTCTCGAACTCGACGGCGACTCGGTCGACGCCGTCACCGTGTACCAGTACTGCCAGGAACTGCCGACTCGACAACCGTGTCAACGTGTCCTCCTCCCTGTCTGGGTGGCGACAGACATCGCCCCTCCTGGGCACCGAAGCCGTCTGGTGGGGTGGCGTCCGCCGCGAGCCCGCCAGTCGGGGTGTCAGGTTCGCCGGCTGTCGGGCAGCTTGTTGGGCTTCCGAGATAGGAAGGATTCGCCTGAAGACGGTGCCGAGCAACAGTGACGGTTCACTGATCCGCAACCTCACATCGTTGGGGTGAGTGATCCGTTTACTGAACCGCAACTTCACATCGTGGGGGTCAGTGACCTGTTCACTGACCCCCACGGAAGTCACTGTTCTTGACACAGAGTCGACGAGTTGTCACTACGATTTTGATGAGCGAGCCCGGTTGAGGAGGTACTGGTGGACCGCACACCACACGGCCCATCCTGTGCGAAGCGGTTACGTCAGGAGGCCACCACACATGGCGAGTCGTGCAGCCAGATTGCCTTTACGATTCACGCCCACTGCTCTGTGTCCCTCCTGCGCGCCCACCGCCTCGCACGTGGGCTGACGCTGAAGGAAGCAGCGGAAGGACTGAACGCACTCACCGCGGGGCACAAGGGTGCTCCTCGGGTTGACGCCGATCAGCTGGGGCACTGGGAGACAGACAGGCAACCACGACCGGCCACGCTTGTGCTGTTGTGCCACTACTACGGCGGTCTGCGCCCCGAGGACCTGGGCTTCGAGAGCGCAGAGGCGGCCGTACCTGCCTCGGTACCTTCCACCATGGTCCTTGCGGAACGCGCTCTGCCCTGGCCTGCTGCTCCGCGTGCTGAGATCGTCGACGAATCCCTGGAGCGGCAGGTCGATGCTGTGCGGCGCTCGGTCGACCGCACACTCGCGGCTGGAACCGTGAATTCGAATCAGCTCGACCTGCTCGACGAACAGGTGATGTGGGCACGAGAGCAGTACGTCTACACACCTCCAGCGCCCATGGTCAAGGTGCTCCTCGACCAACTTGAGGAAGTTGAGAGCCTCGCCGCAGACAGGCAGCCGGCGGCCGTACAGGTTCGCCTGTCCGAGCTGACCGCAATACTGGCGACCCTTGTCGCTGACGCCTTGATGAAGCTCGGGTACCTTCCCCGGTCCCGGTCGTGGTACGCCACAGCAAGGCACGCTGCGGACGACAGCGGCAACACGGAGCTCCGCGCCCGAGTACGGGCACAGGCTGCCATGCTTCCCTTCTACTACGGCCCCCTGGAAGCGGCGGTTGCCCTTGCCCGGGAAGCCAGGATCATCAGCCGCGGCCGTCCCAGCGCCACAGCGGCACTCGCTTCGGCAGCCGAAGCACGCGCTCTGGCCAAGCTCGGAGACGCAGAGGGAGCCGAGTCCGCACTCCGATACGCAACTGTCGCGTTCGAACAGAGCGGAGCGGGTGGCTCTGGCGACAACGAAGCCTTTGGGTTCCCTGAGCGCCGATTCAGACTCTACGAGAGCGGCACCTTGACCGCCCTCGGCCACACGAGCTGGGCACGTCGTGTCCAGGAGGAGGCCATCCGCCTATACCCGTCAAGAACCGGCATCGACCCCGCTCTGCTCAATCTTGAGACAGCACTCTGCCTGGCTCAGGAGCACAGCTTCAGGGAAGCCTGTCAGCTAGCTGGTGACACCCTCCTGCGGGTCGCTACCGAGCACCGCACTCCGATCGTGGAAGAGCGGGCCCGCGAAGTCATCGGGGCACTTCCCCCGGGTGCGGAGGCCAGCCGCGCGGTGCACGAATTGCGCGAGATCCTTGCGCTTCCTTCCGGACACATGTGACAGCGGACCGGATCGTCGGCGAGCCTTGACCCATGACACAAGCTGCGCTGGCCCCTGGCGGGTTCGACGAATTCGAGATGCACCAGGTCCTGAAGCGCGGGTGTGCGGCCGTCGGCCTCGATTCCTCCGAGGCTCGCCTGCTCCGCGGCCACACCAACGCGGTTATCCACCTTGTAAAAGAGCATGTCGTCGTCAAGATCGCCCGAAAGGGATCACGCATAGACGACGTAGCTCGTACCGTCCGGTTCGTTCGCTGGCTGATGGATGCTGGCTTTCCCACCGTCTCCCTCCACCCGGTCGACCAGCCAGTGGGCGTCGGCCAGCACGCTCTCACGTTCTGGGAGTATCTGCCTCAGCCGTCCGACCCAGTGCCGGCGGCCCAGCTGGCCAAGCCGCTGTACTCGCTCCACACGCTGCCGGCTTCGCCTGAGGCCCTGCCGGCGCATGACAACCTCGCGGCAATCCGACGGTCCCTCAAGTCGATCACATGCCTGTCCGACGAAGCGCTCGCGTTCCTGAACGGCAGCACCGAGCAACTTGAGTCAGCGCTCCATGTCGTGCAGTTCGAGCTGCCGGAGGGTGTTATCCAGGGAGATCCACAACACCGCAACGCTCTGCACACCGCCAGCGGCGGAGCCGTCCTCTGCGACTGGGACACAGTTGCAATCGGACAGCCGGAGTGGGATCTCGTCACGGTGGAGGTCCACTGCAGGCGTTTCGGCCACGGGTCGCAGCACTACGAAGCCTTCGCAAACACGTACGGGTGGGATGTCACGCGGTGGTCCGGGTACCAGACGTTGGCCGCGATCCGGGAACTACGCATGATCACGACAAACGCTCGGAAGGTTTCAGACGCTCCCACCAGCCTTCAGGAGGTCGAGCGGCGGGTAGAAGGACTCCGTTGCCATGATCGCGCCCTGCGGTGGAACATCCTCTGACGTTCTCGGCCAGTTCCATATCAGCCAAACCTAAAAGACGTTCAGGGGCCCGAGGCCAGCGAAGGGGTAGTTGCGGGGGAGAGGGCCCTGGCGCGAGGTTCAGCAGACGGTGATGGTGGTGTTCACGCAGGAACTCGGGCTTTGGGCCTTGGCGTGCTGCAGCCGATGGTGGTTCCGTCCAGGGCAATGCAGTTGCAGCTCAGTGGTCTGGCTGTCATGGCGGGGATCACGAGAAACTAACTGAATGAGAACAGCCGCCTTGCCGGTAGAGTCCTAGCTCAGGAAGTGCGGACCCCGCGCCCGCGGGGATGGTCCGAGCAGCCAGGGATCGTCCGTCAGGGAGAAACCGTGGACCCCGCGCCTGCGGGGGTGTTCCGGCCTCGGTCGCAACCCTGTCTCGGGCGGCGGGCTGTTCGCGGGCGGTGGCGGCCTCGCTCTATCCTGCGGCGGCGAGGGCCTGTCCCCGTGCGGCTGAGTTCGCCGCGCAGGTAGGTCACCAGAGTCTGCAGCCGGGGGAAATCCGGCGGCAGGACGGACGCTCAGCCCCTTTACCGCGCCTGACGCGCGGCCCTGCACGACGCGCAAGGGCGATGCCGGAGCGCCTTCCCATACGCGAGGAGATCCGCACCTGGCACACGGGCCGCTCCGGCTGGGCACCCAAGTGCAGGCGCTCGGCCTGGCTCGCGCGAAGCGGACCCCGGCGAACCCGGTGGGACGGGAGAACTCCTGCTGCCGGTGAGCGTGATCGAGGAAGAAGGCTGCCCACCGGTCCCTCAGAGCCGCACGGTACCCGCCGTCGAGGCGTGACCGGACCAAGCCGCAGTGGGATGTGGGACAGGACGCTGGGGCTGTAATGCGGGCGGGAAGGGCTATGACACGCGGTGGCTTGGCCGGCCACGGACTCGCCGCGCTTCTGGCGGTCCCCAATGCGGCCAGGCTCGTATAGCCCGAGTGGTGACTCGCCGGTGACTCTGCAAACCTTCCGCCCCAGGCCAGAGCGCCCATCTGCCAAGGAACTCACCGGCCGCTGGTGAACTGACCGATACTCCTGCGGCTGCCAGTGACTTGCCTGGTGACCTCACCAGCGCCTGTGCGAACTCACCGGTGACCCGCCCGGGTGCCTCGTATGAACTCACCGGTGAGTCCCGAGAGGATTTGGGCGCGGCCGGGGCTTGGGAGCGGACGGCGAAGGCCGTCAGAGTGCCGGGCTGGCCCACGACGCTGGGACGGATGGCCCGGGACAGACGGGCCTCCGGCTGCTGGCCGTCGGGGCCGTACTCCTGATGATGTACTACGTTGGGTCCGCCAGCCGTAGCGGACGAGCGAGCTGGCGTATGGCGCCGTAGACCTGCCCGGTGTCGTACGAACGGTGTTGAGCGACGCTGGAGATGAGCATGAGGGCGACGTGCTGGTTGTCGATGGAATGGGATGAAACGACCCCGGCGGCCGTCAGGCCGCCGGGGTCGTCGTGAACATGGTGTCGGCTTCGTGCTCACTCTGTCGCGTGTGTCTCGGTGATGGCGGTCCGGGTGGAGGACTCGTCGACGATTCCCTTCTCCTCGGTGAAGGCTGCGATGAGGGACTGCCAGGCGATGTTGTTGACCGAGCGGGGCAGCCCGCGGCTGGTGAGATGGATCAGTTCGACGGCGTCGTCGGAGAACAGCGTGTCCTCTCGCCCGGCGATCGTGAGGTGGTGCTTGATGTAGCTGGAGGTCTCCTCCCTCGTCATCGTGGGCATCTGATAGCTGATCGAGATCCGCTGGTCCAGGGCCGCCAGGACGCCGTGCTTCATCCTCTTGCGCAGGGTGGGCTGGCCGATCAGCAACACCGCGAACGGCGTGGTGGAGTCCATGTCGTAGTTGGTGAGCATGCGGATCGCGTCCAGCTCCTGGTGGTCGAGCAGGTGCGACTCGTCGATCACCACGGCCGGCGTCCTGCCCCGTTCGTCGACCTCCGCGGCCAGCGCGGCGGACGCCTGGGTGGCGAGAGCGGCCAGGTGGAACTTGGGGGTCCCGCCCAGGCTGGTGACGATCCGGTCATAGAGCCCGCGCATGCCGACCTCGGGATTGGGCTGGTAGATCACCGTGAACCGGGCCGGATCCAGCGAGGCGACGGCACCCTTGAGGGCGACGGTCTTTCCGGATCCGACCTCGCCGGTGACCACGCCGATCGCCCGGTTGTTGATGCACCACGCGATGCGGGCCGCGGCCTCCCGGTGGGAATGGTGCTGATGAAGCATCGAGGGGGCCAGGTTCCGGCCGAAGGGGACACGGGTGAACCCGAAGTACCCCTGAACGCGGTCGATCATCGCGGTCCCCGCCCGTCGTCCATCAGGGACGAGTAGTTGATGCCCTTGGCGGTGTTCGCCGTGTGCTTCTCGTCGAGGATCTTCAGGTAGTCGATTCCAGTCGGCGGGGCCGGCTCCGACGGTGTCTCCGGCCTCGCCTTCGGATGGGTATGCCGGCCCACCCGGTGCGGGACCGCCTTGCCCGCGCTCTTGCCCGAGGTCCTCACCTCGATCTCGGTCAGGTCGAACGGGTCGAAGACCAGCTCGACCTTCATCCCGACCAGCATCGGGTCGACCTCGTAGGTGTTGCCGTGCAGGCTGACCGTCGCGGTCTTCGTCACGGTCCGGAACTCCGACCACAGAAACGCCTCCCGAAGATCAGCGGGGCTGGGCAGCGGAAGAGGCCGGGGAATCGAACCCAGCCAACGTTCGATCGGAGGCTGCCCCGTCTCCGAATGCACCGTGCGGTGATAGACCGTCTCCACCCACGCCGTGAAAAGCCTGTTCAGCTCGGTGAGATGCTCAATCTGACCAACGCGTTCGTCATCGAGCTCGACCAGGAACTGGTCACGGACCGTGCGGAAGAACCGTTCGATCTTCCCCCTGCCCTGAGGCCGTCCCGGCTTGGAGTGCGTGAGCCGAACGGCCAGAGACGCGCACGCCCGCAAGAGCCACGTATCCACGAACGCCGACCCGTTGTCGACGTAGATCGACTCGGGGACCCCGCGGGCAGAAAGCGCCGGCCGCAGGGCGGCGGCAAGCCGGACGGTGTCCTCGGCGAACCCGAACCGATGGCCCACGATCGCCCGGCTGTGGTCGTCGATGAACGCGAACAAGTACGTCTTGCGACCGCCGATCTTCGGCCCGTGCAAGGCGTCCCCGGTCCACAGCTCGTTGCCCCGGGTGGCCTCGAACCGGCCGAACACACTCTTCTCACCGCCGCCGGCGCCGGTCAGGCCGGCACCGGCGAAGTGCCGCTGCAGTGTCCGGTCGGTCGGCGACCAGCCCTGCGTGGTCCGCAGGATCCGCTGAATCTGGGCCGCGGTGCGGGCGGGGTTCTCCTTCTTCAGCGCGGCCGCCAGGTCCAGCACCTCCACCGGTGTCCGCGGGGTGACCTGCCGCGGGGCCGGCACCAGCGCGGGAAACCCGCCCGCGCGGTAGTGGCGGGCCCAGCGGTCCAGCGTGCCGCGGGCGACCCGCACCTGCCGGCCGAATGGGTCGGTGTGCTCCTTCGCGGCCAGTTCGCGGGCGAGTTTCCCGCGCTGGCGTGTCGTGAGCTTCGTGTCGATCAGATCCTGGATCAGGCCGTAGCGGAACAGGCCCACCTGCCGGGCCCGCTCCGCCCGCCGACGGTCCTCGTCCTCACTCGGTGACATAGGCAACCCACCTCACGTCTCGAACAGAGCCCGCCGCATCCCGGCGGACACGATCAAGACTTCCGGCACCCTCCGATCCCGCCCAGGGGCGACCCGTGTTGATCAAATAGCGATAGAAGACGAGGTCAGCAGCCTCCCGCCTATCGCCCTCCCAGCGAACTCCCACCGCGACACCGTGAGCATGTGCGGCCACCTCGTTGCGGCCGCCCGATGGGCGGCCGCAACCGCCGAAACGGCGTCGGCGAACGTCGAAGCCGCTGCATCCGGCATCACCGGGTCGTCCGCGAGCGCGACCAGAGCGACGGTGAAGTGCCGGCGTACTGCCTCCGACCGTCCGGCGAACGCCCGCAGCCACCCACGGACCGTGCCCTCGGCCAGGCCCAAGTGGGCGGCGATCTGGCGGTGGCCCATGCCCAGAGCGGCTATCTCCAGTCCGGCCCCGATTACAACGGCCGCATCTGCCCGCCGCGGCCAGAGTGCCTCCGCCAGTAGCACGTGCGTGACCTTGCAACCCGAGCAGCGCGTACGGCGTGGCCGCAGAAACAGCCGGGCCCCCAGGTCGCCCCGGATCTCCCGGGCCCGGCCATGACCCCACGGGGCCAGAACCGCCCCACAGCCCGGACAAGACAGCTGACCTCGCCGAAGCTGACGCTCCACCAACAGCCCGTCCGAGTCGACAACCAGCACCGACACCTCCACCTGACCTGCAACGATCAGCTGGAACCTCTCCAAACGGACCACCAGTCATGCTCGCCCGAGCACCTGTCTGCCCTGTTTCGCCTGCTGTGCTCCCACGGACCAGGTCGATGCATAATCCGCTTCGTCTGGATGGTGCGAGCTCGGACAATGGAAGAGCTGGAAGTAGCGATTCTCCGAGATCGAAGCAGGTTGCTGAGCCAATGACTCAAACGCCATCCACCATGCAGATGGTCACCTTTGCGGCCTGGCGGGACGACGCTCTTCACCCGGGCCGCCCGGCTGACCGCCGGTACGTCACCCTGGCCGAGCTTCTGGTCCGACTGGGAAGTTACGGACTCGGGCTGACATGGAAGGCCGAGATGATCGACGAGGATCCACACCCGGCGTTCGCCCGGATGATGGAGGCATCAGCGGGCACCGGAGTACCCACCCTTGAGCTGCTGGCCATGGACGTCCATCTGCAGGCGGTCGATGGCGACTTCGAGGGCTACTCGGGCAACGACCTCGTGCTGACCCTGAGGGAGTTCGACAGTTCCAGCTGGGATGTCCGCACAGCCGACGCGTGGGTGCTGAGTGAGATCCAACGGTGTTACCCAGACGCCAGGCCAATGACCTCAGACGAATGGGACTCCACAAACTGATTCTCTGAGGATGGAGCCACGTGGCCAGTGGCCCCCTGCCGACTATGCGGGGCTCTTCGTGCTCACGGTGTCGTCGCACACGAAGCAATCATCAGAACCCAGACACCGACACGGCCTGTGCACAACAAGAGTGTCGCCGTCACCCCGCTTCATCACCATGCTGAGTGTCGTCTAACACCCAGCCCCGCCGGCTCACGTGCTGGTCACACGAGGCCCAGCAGCCGCTCCAGCTCGCCGACCCCAGCGGCGGCCGTCCGCCGTACGACCACGTCACCGCTCTGCGGGACCTCCAGCGGGTATTCAAACCAGGAGCCATCCGGACGGGGCCGGAGGCCAGGGTGGTCGAGCTCGCCGCATATTGCCAGGCACGGATACAGCACGGCGGAGCCCCCGCGGGTCCGGTGATGCTGGGGAGAACCGCTGTTCAGGCGCGTTCCGTGCGCGGTGGAGGCCGGGCGGTGTGAGCGTCGGGGCGCGGGCGCCGGGGGAGAAGTGTTCTGAAAGCCCGCCGGCAGTCCGCTCCTCGCCCTAGGGTGAGGGCATGATTCCTGATTTTGTGTCAGATCTACGGAAAGCGGTCGGTCCCGACTGCCTGCTGTGGCTCCCGGGGGTGGTCGGGGTGGTCCTCGACGAGCACGGGCAGGTGCTCCTGCAGCGCCGGTCCGCTGCTGGTCTGTGGACGCCGTTGAGCGGGATCCTGGAACCCGGAGAGGCTCCGGCCGCCGGGGTAGCGCGGGAGGTGGCGGAGGAGACCGGGGTCCGGGTGGTGGTGGAACGCCTTGCGGCGGTGACGTCTTCCCCGCCGGTTAGGCACGGCAACGGGGACCGGGCGCAGTACCTGGAACTCGTGTTCGCCTGCCGCCCAGCGGACCCGGGTCAGGAGCCCCGGGTCTGTGACGACGAGTCGGTGGAGGTCGGCTGGTTCGCGCTGGACGCCCTGCCGCCGATGAGTGAGCGGATGCGGGAGCTCATCGGGCTGGTCGAGAAAGACGAGCCTCAGGCGTGGTTTGCCCCGTCGCCGTGACCGGGCACCGGACCAGCTCCCCGGCGCCGGGGCGGAGCCAGGCCGCTATGCGGGCACGGCTCCCGTGCGGACAGCGAATTCCCGCAGGCCCTGCACGCGCGCCGGGCTGTAGAGCAGGCTTGATGTCAGGGCCCGCAGTGCCGGCCGGCGCACCTCTTGGGCCGCCTCCTGCTCGACATGGGACAGCGCGGCGAAGGCCTGCTGGCTGTTGCCGAGCGTGTGCCACATACGGGCCGTGTCGGTCCAGGCCCGGGCGCGGCGTTCGGCGGTAGGCATGAGGCCGATGTTCAGGCTCCGTGCGATCTCCACGCCCTCGTCCGGGGTGCCGAGGGTGTTGTGAACGCCGATGCGGTAAACGGCGGCCTGGGTCTTGGTGGCGTCGACGGTGAACAGCCCGCCGGGTGCCTGCGGGCGGCGCTCGACGGTCTCATCAGCTTCGTCGAGCAAAGTGAGCGCGGTTGCCCGGTCGCCGCCGGCAGCCGCCGAGTACGCCGCCGTGAGCAACAGCGTGGTCCGCACGGCTCCCGTGCGCTCATGGGCGGGGTCGAGCGCGGCCGCCTCGGTGGCGAGGAAGCGGACGGCTGAGGAGCAGTTCCCGGACCGCCGCATGGTGATGGCCAGTACGCGGGCGGCTTCTCCGACGGGGATGGGCATCCCGCTGGCCCGTGCGGCGGCCAGAGCGCGGTCGGCAGCGACCCACGCGGCGTCGGAGTGCTGCTTCGCGGCGAGTTCGGAGGCCAGGACATAGGCGCGGGCGAGGACGGCATTGGCCTGCTGGCGGGCTCGTCCGGCGGCCGATTCCCTGGTCGCCTCGGCGGCGGCCAGCAGGCCGGGCAGCGAGTTTCCGAGGTCGTTGTAGCGGGCGGCGGTGAACGCCTGGCGCGCGGAGGCTGTCTTGGCGGCCAGTGCCTGGAGCGGCGCGGGGTCGGCGCTCGGGAGCCGGAACAGCACGTCGTCGAGGTCCACGGCCGCAGCGGGCGAGGCCGCAGCCGTGCCCGTGCCGACGACAGCCGACGCCCCGGCAGCGAGCGCCCCCAGCAGTGTCCTGCGACGCATCGCGTCCTCCTCGTTCGGCATCGGTACGTTCACCACGGTATCGATCACCGGGCCCGCAGGGACAGGGAACCCGCTGACCCGCTCAGGGGGGATGCGGAGCACCTGGGCCAGGCGCAGGCGGGTGTCGAGGTCCACGCGCATCCGGTTGCCCTCGATCCGCGAGATCGCAGACGGGGAGTAGCCGACAGCTCGGGCGACATCAACCTGCTTCAGCCGTAAAGCATGGCGTGCACTGCGGAAGATCGCGCCTAAGTCGCTCGTCTCCTGGCCCACGGGTACCTCCTGCGCACCGACGGGGAAGCACGACAGTACTGCCTGTCGCCAAACGGCAACAGGGCGTACAGGCGCACACCGTGTGCCGCTCCCGCACACCACGTGCGAGCGCGCCGATACCAGCTCCCGGACGGGTGCGTCAGGCACCACGGTTGCGGCAGCAGACGCCCGGCACACCAGCCCGGTTCGCTGCTCCCACCTTTGCGGAGGCACCCTTGAACGTCCTGATCACCGGCGGCGCCGGCTTCCTCGGTTCGGCCCTCACCCAGGCGTTGCGCATCGCAGGGCACTCGGTCACCCCGCTGGACAACCTGTCGGTCACTTCCCGCCGTCCGAGCCCAACGGGCCTGATGGTCCGCGACGTCCGGTCGCTGACCGCACAGGATCTGGGCCGAGTGGACACGGTTGTGCACCTGGCCGCGCTCAAGTCCGTCCCGGAAAGCTTCGAGGTCGGCGGGTTCGAGCACAACGTCGAAGTCGACCGGCACATGCTCCACATCTTCACCGACTCGACCGCGAGGCGGCTGTTGCTGGCCTCCTCGTGCGAGGTCTACGGCCAGCAGAGCGGACCGCTCTCCGAGAACACGCCGCACGCCCCCCGCTCCCCGTACGCGGCGGGCAAGGTCGCCACCGAGCTGCTGGCCGACATCTACCGCCCGCGCCTGGAGGACGGCCGCCAGCTCGGCATCGTCAGGTTCTTCAACACCTTCGGCCCCCACGAGGACCCCGACGCCGTCGTCCCCGCCTTCCTCGACGCAGTCGCCGAGAACCGCCCGCTGACCATCGAGGGCGACGGCACCCAAGCCCGGGACCTGACGTACATCGAGGACGCGGTCACCATGCTCACCCGCATCCTGGACGCCCCCGCGCTGCTGCCCGTCGTCAACTGCGGCTCCGGCCACGCGGTTTCCATCAGCGACCTCGCCCGTGCGGTCATCCGCACCGCCGGCCGCGGCACCATCACCCACACCGCCCCCCGGATCAACGAGATCTCCTCCTTCACCGCCGACCAGACCCTGTTCGCCCGCATGTACGGGCCCATCGACCGCATGCCCCTGGACAAAGCGCTGGCTCTCAGCGTCCAGACCCGCGCGCGCACCCTGGCAGCGGCCGTACCCGGCCGCTGAACGCCACCCCCACCCGCGCGGACAGGCAGTCCGTGCTGCTAGCGGTCCCGGCCCGGCACCCATGCCGGGCCGGGACCATGAGCCCCCTCCAACACGCCCCACGCCCACGGGGAAGGAATCCGTGAACGATCAGACCTTCTTACTGCCCCTCACTGACACCCGCGCCATCCGCATCACCGGCGGCCACCGTCTGCAGGGCACGACATCGGTCCAGGGCAGCAAGAACATCGCCCTCCACCTGTACGCCGGCGCCCTGCTGGCCGACGAACCGCTGACCCTGACCGGCATCCCGCACATCCTGGACACCCAGGTCTGCTCGGAGATCCTCACCCGCACTGGCACCCCGACCAGGATCGTCGGCGACCGCTTCGAGACCGCGCCGGCCACTGCCTGGCACCCCGCCGTCCCGGACGAGCTGGGCGGGCGTATCCGCACCACCGCCGTCCTGGCCGCCGGCCTGCTCGCCCGAGCCGGCCGGGTCCGCTTCCCCCTGCCAGGCGGCGACGCCTTCTGCCACCGGCTCATCGACCGGCACCTGGCCGCCATGGAGGCCGCCGGCGCCACCCTGGACATCACCGGCACCCACGTCGAGGCCCACCTGACCGGCCGGGGCCCCCAGCCGTTCACCACCAATGTGACGACTCAGAAGTGGGGACCGAGCCTCGGAGCCACGGTCACCGCGATGCTGCTGGCCGCCCGTGCCCGCGGCACCTCCACCATCCTCCACCCCAACGCCGAACCCGAGGTGCTGGCGACCGCCTCGATGTTCGCGGCAGGCGGAGTCGGCATCGCCTGGGAGGGAACCACCGCCCTCCAGGTCACCGGCACCGACCACATCACCGGCGGCTCCTTCCCCGTCCCGCCAGACCGGCTGGAGGCCACCACGCTGCTCCTGGCCGCCGCCATCACCGGCGGAACCGTCCACCTCGACAACTTCCCCGTCTCCGGATTCACAGCCGCGCTGGTGGCCACACTCGCCGACGCCGGAATCGAACTGGCCCCCGCCAACGGCGGCACGCTCGCCCAATGCCCAGCCGGCCCCCGCTGCGTACAGACAGCCACCACCTCCGCCACCTGCACCGACATCCAGCCCCAGCTGACAGCCTTCCTCACCCAGGCCCCCGGCACCTCCCGCATCGAAGAACGGATCTACACCTCACGCGCCACCCACGTCGACCCCCTGCGCGCCCTCGGCGCCGACGTCACAGCCGATGGCCCGACCATCACCGTGCACGGCCCGTCCCCCCTCACCGCGGCCCACGTGGCGAGCCAGGACATCCGCGCCGTCGCCGCCCTGGTGACCGCTGCCCTCGCAGCCGAGGGCACCACCACCATCCAAGGCATCTACCACCTGCAACGCGGCTACGGCAGCCTGCTGCCCAAACTCGCCTCACTCGGGGCCGAGCTGACAGTCACACAGAAGTAGGAACCCAAGGCACGCAAGAACGCGACCGCTCCCTGCGGTCGCGTCGCAGGTGATCAACCCCAGCAAGCTGCCCGGCCCGAGCTCGGCGGCCACCATCGGCGCACCCGTCCGGCGACCTGCGCCCGCCGAACACGATGCACCCCGCTTCGTCGGCGACGCCTGGGGCCCATGGGCATGGATTCCGTCGTCCTCGCCACCCACCACGGCGAGCGCCTGGTCCAGCCAGCTCCTGTCCGAGGATCCGGCCGCGGATTCGGTGCTGTGCCTGGCACGGAGGGGCCGTCGTGGCGGCCTGCGACGACCACCTGGCAGGCAGCTGACGTCGAGCCGGGCGGAGCCGACCTGATGCGGCTGTTCCACGGTGCCGACGCCGTGATCCACCTCGCCTGGAAGTCCAGCCCACCCATCACCCGGCCGCAACATGGCGCATCAACGTCCTCGGCAGCATGCGCGTCTTCGACGCCGTCGCCGCTGCGGGCGTCCCGCCCTGATCCACGCTTACTCGGTCGGCGCGTACTCACCCGGACCCAAGGACTGGGCGGTTGACGAATCGTGGCCCACGCACGGCTGGCCACAGGCTGCCTACACCCGCGAGAAGGCTGGCGCACCCTGCGCGCCCTGGCCCAAACCGACAGCCGTCTCCACGCCGACGACCTCGACGTCCTGCTGGACTGCGGCGAGCGGCAGAGCAACACGCTAGAGGAGGTTCGCTCCGCCGCGGCAGCCCGAACGCTGGGATGCGCGCCGCAGGCCGCGCGGTGAACGCGTAGCCGCAGGGCTCGCCGGTCAGCTCCAGCACCCAGTCGAAGCCCGGGGAGCCGCACCAGGAACTTCAGGTGCACGCACCTGTGGACAGATGCTGTCCGCAATGTGGCATCGGCGCCGGTCAGTTCCAGCAGACGCCGGAACTGCGGCTGCGGTGCGCGCAGGCTCATGCGTTTACCACATTCGGCCGCGGTGTGCCGGGTGCGCTCGTGCTGCGCGACCTCCTCGTAGCCGTGCCGAGCTATCGGGAGATGTGGGCGGCCGTGTGGGCCCATCACGCGGCCGGGGACCTGCCCGCAGCTGTCACCGCCGCCTGCGAGCTAGAGACGGCCCTGAGTGGCTGGTCCGGGGAGTCAGATGCCACCATCCCGGTGCTCATCGCCCGCGCGTGGCTCACCCTCTGCCGGCGCGCCGACTGGCACGGAACCAGGGAATTGTTCATCGCGACCGCCTTGCGCTGCCGGGCCGCGCAACACCGCCCTGAGGCCGACACGGTGCGCACGGCCCGTAACGTGCATGCTGTCTGGCACCTGCTCGGGGAGGAGGGCCCGGAGGCCGCCGCTGACCTCGCCGGCCCCCCTGGCGGACATGCTCGCTACCCTCGGCGAGGACGACCGCCGGGCCGATGTCCTCGCACGGGAACAGGTCGCCGCGGCCTCCGCGGGGTGACCTTGCCGTCCCGCACCCGGTTGAACCGGCATGAGAAAGACGATCTACGCAGTGACGGTGGCGGCCGTCGTATTCGCCGCCGCTCCCGCGCACGCCAACGCGAAAGCCAAGGACGGCCAGGTTGGCCTGTCCGTGTACGGCAAGGGCCTGCGGGTCGAGGAGGTGGGAGCGCACATGCAAGGCCACGGTACCGGTGTACGCGCCCGCCTGATCACCTACGACCCGGACGGGTACCGGTCGGCGTTCACCGGGTGGAAGGACGCCACCCCCGTGAGTGCGGCCCTGACCAAGCTCTCCACGGTGGGCTGGAAGTGGAAGGGCGGGAAGAAGTTCGCCCACGGCACAAGGCTGTGCGTGGAGTTCAACGTCGTGCAGGGGGAGCCGTGCGCGGTGATCCACCGGTAGCCGGTCCCTGCGGCAACAACCGCTGACCGGCGCAGCGCAGGCCGCCGCCCTTACGGAGTGGCGGCCCGCACTGCTGCGCTCACTCCTCGCTGGTGTCCGGGCTCCAGGCGGCTGGCCCGCCCCCGCGCCAATCGATCAACAGCGGGTCGTCGAGGCGGACGCTATCCGGGTCCAGGCCTGCCCGTCGCAGGAACTCCAGGAGGTCGCGGGGGTTCAGGGCGCGGCCGAGGATTTCCCCGTCCGCGCGGACGCGTCGCCCGCCCTGGGCGTCGGGTGGGTAGACGACCACTTTTGGTTGGCTTTCGGTCATGTTTCCACCTTGAGGTCGGTGATTCACTCCAGCACCCCGAGGGCGGTGTCGGGCCGGCAGTGAGGGCATGCGGGGATGCCCTGGGCGAGCAGGGCGCGTATCTGGTCGGCGCTGGCCGGGGCGCAGCGGCTGCGGGTGTCCCAGCAGTCCCCGGCGTGAGCGCGGACCGGGAGGCGGCCGACACCGATCCCGCGCTCGACCAGCCATGCTGGGGGCTCGGGCTCGGGCTCGGGCTCGGGCGCAGGCTGCGCCTGCTTCCGTACGGTGGCGGCCTTGCACCCCTCGGCGGCGGCGAGGGCCTGTTCCATGCGGCTGAGTTCGCCGCGCAGGTAGGTGACCAGAGTCCGGAGGCGGGGGAGGTCTGGCGGCAGGACGGACATGCTCAGCCCCCGTACCGCGCCTGACGCGCGGCCTTGCATGACGCGCACAAGGGCGAGGCGCCGCCCCCGTATCGGCATGTGGGGGCGTGGCATTTCGAGCAGGGGCCGGTTTGGCTCGGTGCCCAGGAGGCGGCCTGCGGTCTGGCTGGGGTTTCGGGGGTGGTCATTGTGTGCTCCTGGGCGGTGCGGAAGACGTCACTCCTATTAGATCTCATGTTCGATTGTCTGGGCGAGTCTGTGCAGGTCACCGTCTGGTGACGCAGGGTGGGATCTTGTTCGGCAGGTCGGGATCCTTCAGGACCATGGCTCGCAACGACCAGCGGAGCATGCGCTCGGTCAGCTCGTCGGAAAGGCGGTTCAGGTGCTCGACGGACAACGGCTTGATCCGGAAGCCGGTGGGCTCTTTGTCGTAAGCCTCCTCTGTGATCAGCGGCCCGGAGAAAGGGCAGGTCCGCGGCGGAAGGCCCTGATGCCCTGACGGGGGCAGGGCCGTGGGCGACGCCCCGTAGGGGCGTCGCCGGGGCCCTCACAGCTGTCCGAACTTCTCCAGGACGTTCTGCACCAGGTAGTAGGCGCCGATGAACGTGCCGCCGGCCCAGCCAAGTGAGACGAGCGGCTCCGCTCCGAGGTGACGGGCGAGGGAGAAGGCGATCACCCCGGTGAGGCCCGCGCAGACCATGCAGAACAGAATCGCCATGATCTTCGTGCCGGCGGTGGGCCCATTGGGCGGGGTACTGGCCGGCGGTCCCGGGGTCGGGGGGTTGGGCGGGGTCGGCGGGGCGGGGGTGGTCACGCGGCACCTGCCATCTGCTTGTCGCGGATCACCCATTTCGTGCCGGCACGAGAGGCGCCGGAGAACACTCCCTGGATCGCTGCCGCCAGCAACTGCACCCGAGTCTTGGTCTCGGCGGACTGCACGGGCTTCCGCCCACGCGTACGGTTGAGCACTGGGTCTCCCCTTTCGCAGGTGTGGATCCGACGCGGCCCGCCGGTGTGGTTGGACGCCTTTCGGCGGGCCGCTTCCATCTACGCACGGGGGATGCCCTCTGTTCCGAATCTGGTATCACGTGGTATCACATGGGACTTGACGGGACTTCATATGTGGGGGAATGAGTGCCCAACCGACGCCGTGCCATCGACCCATCTCACCCGCTGGGCAGGTTTGCCCGGCAACTGCGTGAGCTGCAGGCGAGCGCGAGAGCCCGTGCGGGGAGCAGCGACCGTGCCAGAGAGATCAGCATCGACAAGGTCGCCGTGAACGGCACGCCATGGTCCACCAGCAGAACAGCTATCTACGCAGCCCTCAACGGCACCCGGCTAGCCTCACCGGACACGCTGTGCGCCATCGTTACGGCCTGGGACCACCGGGGAGGTGACGGCATCACCGAGTGGCTGAGAATCCGAGATCAGGTCGAGGAAGACCTCATCAAGTTGCGGTCGTCCACCACGCCCATGGCCACGCCTTCCGGCCGCAGCGAGTCCGATCTTGTTCTTCTCGGGACACCGACTCCTCATCGGGCTCTCGCGCCCTCTCGGGGCCGGCCTCACAACGCGGCGGCGCTCAAAGAGCTTAAGAGGCGCCTGCAGGATGCCCGGGCCAAAGGCGGCCTGAGCATGACGCAGGTTGCAGCTCGTGGCGGACTGGCGCGCACCACTGTCCATATGGCGTTCAACGGGGACGGCGTACCGTCTGCCGCAACGGTGGCCTCCCTCGCGAGGGTGCTGAAACTCGACCAGGAGGACCTCCTGCGGATGCGCGCGGCGGTGCTGGCTGAGTAGACGGTCTCGTAGTCGTGCATCCGGGGCGTTCGTTCCTGTTCAGTTGAACGAAGATGAACGGTGGGGTACCTGCAGCAGCGGCACAGCTGCCCCGGTGTCGGGTGACTCTCCGGTTCGGTCCGGCGCCTCTCTTTCTCGGGTTCTGTCTCGCTTTCCGTGGACGGCTGACTGATCGTAATGTCATGTGCTCGCGATGCTGGCCGGTATGACCAGCAGGGAGGGGCCGAATTGAGCCAGTACTACGACATTGGTGACCAGACCCTGTGGAACCCGTCCAACGGGGCCTCCCGTCTGTTCATGAGCCAGGTGAGCGTCTACCAGGCGGAACTGGGTCTGCCGTCCGGCATCGGACTCATGCGGGCTGACGAGTGCCAGATCGACCCCCTCGTGTTCAAAGCGTTCGTCGACGCTCTGCTCGCGTGGCACCGGGGAACGAGTCACGCCGTCATGGCTGCCCTGTCCGAGGGGTTCGTTGCCACGGTGCTGGTCCTGGCGGAGCGAGCAGGCATCGAGGTGAAATGGCAGCCAACGAGCTTCCCCGGTGTCGGCGGCCTCAAGGATGTTCAGGTCCCGACGACCCGATCCTCCTCTGAGGCGGCTTGGGCAGCCGCCCTTCAGCAGAAGTCACGCGACCTGAGCCGCTTCATGGCGGTGTAAGCCCGCCGCCGACGCCCGCGAAGGACTCGGAACCTCACCGCACAGTCCCCGACCGCCGCGCTCAAGGCCGCCCGCCCACTGGCCCGCGCGCAACAGCCCGAGGCGGTAGCGGCAGCCCCCGGACTGAACATCGAACAGACCCGCGCGCTGCTCGTCCGGTTCGGTGGCTGGAGCCCATGTAGCTGACCGCCGTCTACGGAAGGACGGCCATCGCGTGTGTCAGCCGGGCCAGGGCGCTCTGCCCGGCTGAACGACGACCCGTCCGCCAGCCGTCCCTTGCGGCGGGCTGTCGGGTTTAGCAGGTTTTGTAGTCGTGGCGGGTGGAGTTGTAGGCGCAGGTGTGGTGGAGGGCACCGTTGGTGCGGCGGAGGGTGGCGGTGTCCTTGTCGTTGTTCCAGACGTAGGCGCCGCGCTGCTGGTAGAGCGTGGTGGTGGTGTTCGTGCCGCGTCCGGTCTTGATAGTGACGGTCTTGCCTGGCTTGAGGGTGAAGGCGGGGAAGGTGTAGGCGTGGCGGGAGGCGTCGGTGAGGGTCCAGCCCTTGAGGCTGACCGCGGTGCCGGTGCTGTTGGTGATCTGGACCCACTCGCCGTTGAGCGAGGCGTTGGTGCGGGTGTCGCTGCCGGGGGAGTCGTACCAGATCTTCGAGATCCGCAGCGCTCCGGCGGCATGCGCCTGCCCGGGAAGGAGAAGCACGGTTGCGGTGGTGATGGCGGCGCCGGCGGTGAGGCGGCGTGTACGGGGCATGAGCAAGAGAGGGCACATCCTGTCTGACGGGACCGCCGTATGGCTGGCGGTGCAGACCCCGGACGCTAAGGGTCCCCGCCCTCCTGCGGAGCGCCTGTGGCCATCCTGTGACAGAACGTCACCCTGTGGTGTTGATGCGCCTCGCTCGGCCCTCAGCGCCCAACCGCCCGCCCACGCGGTGCTGGGCCGGCGCCGAGGGAATCGACGACATCCGGCCTCTGCCTTCCCGACGGGAGTCGTCGCGGGTGAGTGCCCATCGACACCGGACCGGCACAGGCACAGCAGCAAGCCGCTCGGCCATCCGCCCGCTGCGCCCGCTCGCGCCACCCGTCACGATCACTTGTGAATCGGTCAGGATCGCGTGTCAGAGGACACTCCGTACGGGTGGGGCCCAAGCCCTGCGTCTGCGCGTCACGCGGAGGATCTGCCGGGAAGAGCAGTGGAATAGTGGTTGCGGGGAGCCGTATCTGAAGGGCCGAACGCCTGCCGGGGTCCCGCCACGGACTGTGGTCCGTGGCGGGACAGCCTGGCTTTGCCCTGGCGGTGAGAGAGCCGCCCGGACCGTGTGGCTGACCGTTGTGTGTAGCGCGCAGGCTTGTTTGATCAGGCGCCGAGCCAGTAGTACTTGCTGCGGATACCTGTCGAACCGTCGCCTTGGGTGAAGAGGTTGAAGCTCTGGTTGGTGTTGCCGGCGTAGGCACGGCCTGTCACGGTGCCCGCGCTGGACATGTCGAGGACGAGGCCGTTGTGGGCGCCGCGGATGCCGACGGAGCCGTCTGCCTGGTTGACGATCGAGAAGTGTTGGTCGTTCGAGGTGCTGGCGGGCTGGACGGTCACCGAGCCGTTGGTGTTCATGCTCAGGACCATGCCGCTGTACACATTCTCGATCCGGTACGTGATTCCGCCGGGCCCCAGGCCTGCCAGCCTGAAGTGGAAACTCTGGTTCTGAACGCCCTGGTACGCAGGTCCCGTCACCGCAGCGCCCTGCGTGGTCCCAGAGCTGATGGCGCGGGGGCCGGTCGGCGTCGGGGCGAACTGGTTCAGTTTGAGGACGGCAAGGGGGAGATCGTTCTTCCCGCCGTTTGTGTTGCCGGCGGGGCGGTCGATGTAGTCCATCGCGATCACGCCCGTGGTCTTTCCCGCGGCGACGCCGTTGAGCAGCCCGAGTGTGTAGGGATTCAACTGCTGGGCGTATCCCCAGGGAGTCAGTCCGATGACCGGCGTGCCGTACGCGCTGGTGTGGTTGACAAACATCTTCTGCTTCGACGCGGTGTTCACGGCCCGGCTGAGATGGTTGCGGACCGCATCCTTCTTGGCGGGGGGCATCGGGCTGCTGGCCATGTCCTGGAGGTCGAACACGTTCTCATTGCTGAAGTGCAGTCCGTAGCCCAGGTAGGGCCACCCGGACATCAGAACGATCTTTCCACGGGCTTGCCCGAGGGCCGGGAAGCTGGAGCTGATGTGGAAGTCGCTCCGCATCCCTGAACCGCCCCAGTATGTGTCGAGGTAGTGGTTGAAAGTCTGCGTGAAGTCGGCGGCCGACGCGTTGGACTTGGTCTGCGAGATCCGCATCAGGATGGTTTCCGAGCGGTGGTTCGACAGGAAGCTCCGGCAGGACTGCAGAACATCGCCGAACATCTGCTTGAGGTAGTAGTCGCCGTGGTGGACGGAGAAGACCTTGGAGTCCATTCGGCGGAGCCGGACATCCAGGTACCGGACGCCGTTGTTCAGCTGCCAGTCCAGATCCCTGCTCTGGCACAGCGCGTACCCCGCCGACCCCACGTTCTCCTGGTAGGCGGCAGATTCGTGCGTGCCCGGGATGGACATGTCCCGAATATTGACATGGTCGGGGATGCCCGCCATCCAGTCCGAGGACACCGGCACCCAGCCGGTCCTGGGAGCGGCCGCGAAATCGTCCACCGGTGTGGTGGCGAGATCGGTCCGGTCCCCCACTCCCTCTCCGCCCGGTGAGGAGGATGCCAGAGCCTGGGCACCGTAGCGGACCTCACCGTCGCCGTATTCCGGACATGGACCCCCTCCCGCGTACGCGGCGAGTTCGAGTTCGGCCTCTTCCCCGGACCGCCCATCCTGCGGCTCCACAGCTGCTTCGGGGACATCGTCATTCGTGGGCTGAGCAGTCGATACGGCCATGAAGAACTCCTAACAGCGCGTCCCGTGGCGCGGAGGGACACGCGATCGAGTGTCGGCTGGTTGTGCACGCCGGGCGTCGCCCGAGCGGCCGATGGCTACCCTGCGTTGTCGCAGCAAACCCAAAGCGCCCGACGAGGGCTGATAATCGGCGGATAGCGGCCTGCGGCCGGCCGGCGGGTTACACGGCGGGCTCGTAGACCACGGTGGTAGTGGGGCAGTCCTCGGCGAGTCCGAGAAGGGCCCGGCGCTCGTTCTCGTCGACAGCCAAGTCCCAGCGGAGCTTGGTGCCGACCCAGGTCGCGGCGTACGTGCAGTGGTAAGAGCCGTCAGAGGGCAGCCACTCGGCCGGGTCCTTGTCGGCCTTGGACCGGTTGGAGGCTGCGGAGACCGCGATCAGGGTGTCGGGGCTCGCCTGGTCGTTCGCGTACGCCTCCCGCCTCGCCGCCGACCACGGCGCCTGCTCGGAGTCGTAGACCTCCGCGAGCGGGACGAAGTGGTCGACATCGAGCCGGCCCGCGTCCGTCACCACGACGTCGTCGTAGGCAGAGCGCCAGGATCCGCCGGTCAGTTTGCAGCCGGCCGCGACCTGCGGCGCCTCGACGGCTTCGGCGAGGATGACCTCCTTGCGGGTGTCACAACCATCCCCGGCGTTCAACCCGCGGTTCCAGTGCTTGTACAGGTCCCGCTTGTAGCCCTCGCGGTGCTCGACGGCCACGGGGAGCCGGTCGATCGCCTCGAACAAGGGCAGCGGGGCACGTACCCCTGCCGGGCCGGCCATACCGGTGGCCGCCAGTCCTGTAGTCGCGGCGGGGGCGGAGTGCGCGGTTGGTGCCGCGAGGAGGGGGATGGCGCAGAGGGCGAGCGCGGGCAGACCGCGCAGCATCAGGTTCTTGATCACACAGGTGGGTGTAGCGACCCCGACAGCCGCCCAGACAGGCCCGCGAAGGACAACTCACCCGTGTGGGCGTCCGGATTCACCGCAGAAACGAGTCTGCGCCTTCCGCCTCTTCAGGGTCGAGGTAGCCGCCCTCACCGACACCCCCTGCCAACGTCCACGTGGACGAGAACCTCTACCTCATCCTCGCCGGGCGTGCGCCGCAGCCGGCACGGCCCGCTCGACAAGAACAGGGCCGAGATCCGGTGTGCCGCTTCGAGCGCGGCGGCCGTGTCCTCGACGCCATGGGGGCGCCCGGCAGAGAGTCCGGATCTGGGGCGCCTCGGCAGGGCAGGGGTAACTTTCGGCCATTCTGGCCGTACTTAAACCTTGCCAATCCTTGCCAATCCTTGCGGATCTTAGTCAAAGTTAGCTGATCCTTGCTTGCTATTCCCTGGGTGACCTGGGCTTTTCTGTTTCCAGTCACAGGGCCAAGTGCAATCTCCGGCCTGTTCGTCCGGCCTGTCATAGTGGCGAGGAAAGGGGTTGAGGACGCATTGTCGAAATTGATCGCTAAGCCGGTGGGAGAGTGACACGAATCACGGCGATGCATTGTGGCTACGGAACGACGCGCTATCGCTACGGTATCGCGCTGTTTGGCTACGTCCAGATGCACTTCAACGCGCTTCCGGTTGGTCCATGTCATCTCAAGTCCCATGGTGGACACGGTCGTTGTAGCGCTGCACCGATACACTCCTGACAACGCAAAAGGAGCCCTCGGCCCCGACAACGGTTACCAGGCCACTGGTCGGGAGGGTTCCTTGCGAGGCGACCCCAACAGTCAGAAAAGGATACCTGTGGAAGAGAGTAGCAGTGGCGCTTTGGATACGTGGAGGGGGAGGGTGAAGGCCCACCTGCGTAAATTGCGTCGTCGGCATGGACACATTGTCCAGCGTCAGTTCATCCGAGGAGCTTCGCATAGTCTCGGAAGCGGTGCCGTAAGCCTGCTCCTTATGTGGTTCGCCGCGAGGAGATGATTCGCAGCGCATCCCTCGCATGAACACGCGTGCCAGAGGCACCCGACGCCATGGATACCGGTGACCTTTCCGGAGGGCGGCTGGTTGAGCTGTCATGAGAAAGACGATCTACGCGCTGACGGCGGCGGCCGTCGTGTTCACCGCCGCGCCCGCGCACGCCAACGCGAAAGCCAAGGACGGCCAGGTGGGCTTGTCCGTGTACGGCGAGGGCCTGCGGGTCGACCAGGTGGGCGCGCACATGGAAGGCCACGGCACTGGCGTACGCGCCCGCCTGATCACTTACACCCCGAAGGGCTACCGGTCGGAGCTCACCGGATGGAAGGACGCCACCCCGGTGAGCGCGGCCCTGACCAGGCTCTCCACGGTGGGCTGGAAGTGGAAGGGCGGGAAGAAGTTCGCCCACGGCACGCGGCTGTGCGTGGAGTTCAACGTTGTGCAGGGAGAGCCGTGCGCGGTGATCCACCGGTAGCCGGTCCCTGCGGCAGCAACCGCTGACCGGCGCAGTGCGGGCCGCCGCCCTTACGGGTTGGCGGCCCGCCGCCGTGCTCACTCCTCGCCGGTGTCCGGGCTCCAGACGGCTGGCCCGCCGCCGCGCCACTCGATCAGTTTCCCGCCATACGGCCACTGGAACTCGCCAATCGCCGTCGGGGTTGTTGGGGTGGTCCGGGCTCTCGCGGATGATCTCCCCGATGAGTCGCGGTAGCGGCGCTGACCAGAGGTGGTCTACGGGGACTGGGGTGACGCTCAGCGTTCGAGATCTCGGCGAAAGGGTGCAGAATGCCCCGGCAAGTGGACTTCACCATCCCCATCAGCTCCTGGACGACGCCGGAGCTGGCGGCAGCCCGCGAACGCAACCTTCGCTGGGCCCGCCGGATGGGCTTGGTGAGCAGTGACGAGGCCGAGCGCCGCTACCTGTTCTCCCAGGTGGCCGATATCGCCGCCTACTCCTACCCCGACGCGGAAGGCGAGGACCTTGATCTCGCCTTCGACGTCAACGGCTGGTTCTTCCTCTTCGACGACCAGTTCGACGTGCCCCGGGGGCAGTGGCCGCAGGCCGCGACCGTCTGCGAGGAACTGATCGATCTGCTGCACCGCCCGCCAGGCACCCCGCCCCCTGTTTCCTCGCCGCTCGCCGACGCGTTCGCCGACGTGTGGCAGCGCATGGCTCACGGCATGTCACGCCGCTGGCAGGAGCGCACCGCGCATCACTGGATGGAGTATCTGGCCGCGAATCTCACCGAGGCGGTCGACCGGCGGGCTGGCATGGTCCCCGACAGCGAGGAGTGGATGCGCCTGCGCCGCAAGGTGATAGGGGTCAGGCCCTCGATCGACGTGTGCGAGCGGGTCGGACATTTCGAAGTCCCCGCCCCCCTCGTCTACAGCACGGCCATGGAGTCCGCGCGCGAGATCGTCACCGACGTGATCATCCTGATCAACGAGGTCTACTCCCTGGAGAACGACGAGGCACGCGACGCCCCCAATCTGGTCCGCTGCCTCATGCACGAGCAGGGCCGCACGAGACCGGAGGCAATCGACGAACTCCGCAAGCGTGCCGATGCCCAAATAGAGCGATTGGCATACGTGCGACGCCAGATCACGCCTCTGGGCCAAAGACTCGGACTTCCTCACCCCGCGCAGGAAGCCGCCGATCGATATATCCACGCGATCTCCGCCTACATGCGCGGCATCTACGACTGGCACCGGCTTGCCGGGCGCTACACAGCCCAGGTTGCGCAACTGGCATCCCCCGCCACGACGGGCTACCTCAACGTCGAGAACCTCGCCACCAGCGCCGACCGACCAGCACCAGGCCGACCATAAGCCGCGGATCAGGATCCGTCGGAGTGGGTGCCGCCGTCGGCGGACGCGTTGTGCCGGTACGGGGCGGAGTGGACGGCGACGAAGCTGCGGTGGGGTCTGGCGGTGGACGAGCTGGAGCGGGACCGCCTGCTGGACATCGCGGCCGGCTGTGGCGGCACGGAGGTGGAGTTCACCCCGGCCCCGTAGCCGGCCGGCACGACTGAGGCCGCCACCCCGCGGGGGTGGCGGCTCTCAGCCGTTGGGCCGTGCGCGTGATGCGCTGCGCGGTGTTCCGGCTGCCGGGGTCCGTTGCGGGTATCTCCGTCTCGGCCGGGCGCAGGCTGTCGTATGAGCGGCGCGGCAGCAGTCCATATCGGCCTGGTGCTGGCCGGTTCTCTGTGAGTGGATCAAGGGCTGTGCCGGGACTGCACTCTCGGCCATAGGGTGACTACAACCTGTCAGGTCAAGCTGAAGAGGTACCGATGGCCAGCAACGAAACAGAGTTCCCGCGTGTCGCCGTCCACGACGGCATGGAACAGGGCCCGGGTCAGGGCGCCGTGACCCAGGCGCCTGCCGTGACTGCAGCCCGGGCCGGTCTGCTCGCGGCCATCGGCACCGAGGCCCGACATGTGGCGGAGCAGTCCGAGGGGCAGGCGTCTGTTCAGCTGGGGGAACTCGCCCGCGCCTACGCCCTGGTGACTGCCGACACCGAGGCCATCGCCGGGCCTGCCGTGCACGCGCGCGCAGGGGAAGGGGCCCACAGCATCAGTCTCGTGTCCCATGTCCCGACCAACGGGTTCTACGTCGTACCAACTGACCCTGACCTTGTCAGCAAGGACCAGGACTTCAGGGTGCTGGCCGCCAGCATGAGCCGGTCCTACGGCGGGAGGGCCACTGCTCTCGGGCTCGGCTCGGAGCGCCTCTCGGCCAGCATGCGGATCAGCCGGGCCCAGGACGACGCGGCCGGCCTGGCGGTCTCGGAGAAGCTGCGCACTCAGTCGCGGGGGACACTGCACATCGCCCACGCGATCGGCTTCGTCCGGGGAGCGGAGGCGTCCCTGAGAGAGGTGACCGAGCTTTTGCAGCGGGTGCGGGTGCTGGCGGTCCAGTCGGCGAAGTACGCCCACGGCGAGTACAGCCTCCCCCACGAGGCTGAGCCCGATCTCGACGATCTGCTCAACGATCTGGAAGCCGCCCAGGACCACATGCTTGGCAGCATGCGAGAGCTCCTCGTCCCCTATACCGCGGCTGACGTCACCGACGTGGACACTGGCACTGCGGTGCCGCTGGAGAGTACCGGGGCGCCGTGGGCCCTGCGGGCCCGTGTCGGGGCGAATACCGGCGAGGCGCTGGCGGTGAACGTCTTCGCTCCCGACATCAGGCACTACTTCGCCGGCGAGACCGCTCCGGCCGGCCAGCAGGCGCCCGCGGCATCCCCGTTGGTGGACATCAGGACCCAGACCGGCGCGCTCCGCGCCATCGTGAACATCGACGCCGCCGTACTGGACCTCAACCACCAGCGAGCCCACCTGAGCGCCTTCTCCAACCGCCTGGAGAACGCCCTGCACACCTCACCCGACCTCACGGCAGACATCGAAGTCTTCACCCCCAGCCCGGCGCAGGCCACCATCCCACCCCGGGAACCTGCTGCCGCCGACGCCCAGGGCAAACTGCTGGGGGCCATCGGCCAGGAAGCCCGGAACCTGGCGGAGCAGTTCCCCGGCCAGGCATCCGCCAGGCTCGCGGAACTCGCCCGCGCCTACGCCCTGGTGACCTCTTCGGGCGCCGGGCATCTTGTGGAGAACGCCCTGGCTGTGGAGGCCGAAGGCTATCCGGCCTTCCTGAACAAGCCCTCTGTCGTTGATCTCAGCAGTGAAAACAAGTGGGCCTAGGAGGCCCTGTTCTGACGGTCCCCGCGCCCGCGTACGGTCCGGTCCCGCCGAGGTTCTGCCCGGCCTGCTGCGCGCCGCCGGGGATGGGCTCCTACTCGCGCAGCGGTCCGCGTGCGTCGAGCTCGGTGCGGAGGGCGGGGCCCGCCAGCGGGGGGACCTGGTGAGCGCCGGCCTTCCGCAGCCGCTCCCGCTCACCGTGGATCCGCGCACGGGCCGCGCGTGGGGCCGGACCATGTCAGCGCGGCCCGCCGGGCCCGTGTCATCGCTGTTCCCGTTCCGCGATGACACGCGGCGCTTGGGCAGGGGTATGGGCATCCTGGCTTTGGCGTGGTGCGCACGGCTGTTGTCGGGCCGGGCCGCCCGTCGTACGGCTGGACCAGCGATCCCGCGGCTCTGTTCACGAGTTCTCGTGAACAGAGCCGCGGCTGGAAGGGTTTGGCTTAGAACCCCATTTTGTATCGCATAAACCTACTCGCCCTATAGTGAGCATCAAGTCACAGTGTGTCACTGTCTGGTGTTGTCGGGTCTATGTTGTGGGCACGGCGTCCGCCTCTTCCCGGGGGCGCCGGTGGGGGGATGCACGTCATCGCGCGGTTGGTGGACAGCACTCTTGTCCCCGGGTTTCCCCCTGCGTTCTTCTCCCGACCCCGCAGAGTCCCGCAGGAGGCCCTCTTGTCCGACGTCCTTTCTTCCGCCGAGCGTGCCGAGTTGCTCCGTGACCAGTTGTCCGGTTCGGGTGCCCGTTCGGGTTCGCGTTCGGCGCGTCGGCTGCGGCAGAGTCCGGCGGCGAATGTCCTGATCGGTGTCGCCCTGCATGGTGCGGCGCGTCGTGAGCAGGGGCTGGAGCTGACGGGTCTGGAGCAGCGGCTGACTGATCAGCTGGTGTTCTTGTTCGGTGAGGAGATGGTGGCTGAGTTCGGCCGGATCTATCAGGAGCCCGTCTCGCGGGCGGGTGCCGGCTCCCTGTTCCCGGCGCTGGTGGCCGGCCGTCCGGTGAAGGAGGGTGTGGGGGTTGAGGATGTGCGGGCGCTGATGCCGTGGGTGCAGGCGGAGGTCGCCGGGCTGCCCTCGGTGCGGCAGGTGACGGTCGAGGAGCTGGGGCAGGGGGTGCTGTCCGGTGAGGAGGAGGTGGTGGTGGTCACCGGGGCGCCGACCGCGGGGACCGAGTTCGAGGTCGATGAGCTGTATGAGGTGCGGGTGCGGTTCGCGCAGTTCCGCTGTGACCGGGCGTCGGGTGAGGTGGGTACGGACGAGATCTACTGGGCGTCGGGGGCGGCGAGTGAGTCGAAGCCGCAGATCGTGATGCTGACGCCCGAGTTCGGGTCGGTCTCCACGGGGACGGTGAAGCAGTTCGGGCAGAACGCGTACTGGTTCAAGGGGCCGGCGGAGAAGTTCGTCGGCGGCAGCATCCAGGTGTGGGAGGCGGACCCCGGCGGGGCCAACTACAACAAGATCCGCCAGGCCCTGGCCGATATCGCCCGCACGTTCGCCGAGGCCGGCCTGGAGGACGGGCCCACCTGGGATGCGGTGTTCCAGGGGCTGGTCGCGGCCGCCGCGGCCCTGGTCAACTGGATCCTGGGCTTCAACAAGGACGACTTCGTCGCGGAGAAGTCACTCGCCTTCACCCGTGACGCCCTGAACCGCATGGCGGGAACCAACGGCGGCCGGTCCGATGTGGTCTTCGACGGTGGCGCCGGCGGCAAGCACACCCTGACCCTCCACGTGTCCTTCGGCCCGGTGATCGCCGCGGGACTCAGCCACGCCATCTTCTACAACGGCGAATGGTCCAAGGGGGTGCATGTGCCTCATCTGGTGGCCGCGACCCGCCCGAGCATGGCTGTCGGCCCCGACGGCAAGCTGCACGCGTCCTACCTGGACGTCGCGGGCTACATCAAGCTCACCAGCTACGACGGCGAGTCCTGGAGCGACCCTGTCACCGCCTACTCGGCGCCGGGCGATCTCCCACGGGCCGCCCAGGAGGGGGCCGTGACCCTCGTTCTCCACAACGGCGAGCTGCTGATGACGTACAGGATTCTCGGCTCCGGCTGGGGGATACTCGCCGGCGTCAACCCGCAGACCGGTGCGCTGACCCACCGGTTGACCGAGGGCATGGATCTCCCCCAGCCGGCGCTCCTGTCGTGGAACGGGGACCTGCTCCGATTCCAGGAAAGCTTCAACAACAACACCTACCTGGTCCGAGTTGACGTCCTCACAGGCTCCGGCTGGAAATACAGCGGTGGCGCCCCCGCCCAGCACGCCAGGAAGGGCGTGGCGGTGGTGGAGTACAACGGATGGGTCTATCTCTCCTACCTGAATTGGAACACAGGAAAGGCCCACACCGTGATGGCCCTTGACCCGCTCCGATCCGACTGGAGGGACGCGCCCTCCCTAACCCTGGACACGGTCATCGCACCCTCTGCGGCGGTCGCCACCTTTGGGCTGTACAGCTCCCCGGTCGAGGGGATGTTCACGCTTGGCTACCAGCCATTTGGCCTCGTCGCCCGCACGGGGCTTCGAACCAGGTTCGTCTCTTCAGGGATCAACCAGGAGTTCGCCACGCGGGAGGAAGGAATCCGCCACGGGGCGGACATCATCCAGCACCAGGGCACCCTCCACGCCCTCTACTGGTGACCCCCTGTGTCCGGCCCCGCCTTCGGGGCCGGACAGCCATGGTGCGGAGGGTTCCACTCCGATTGGAATGCATGCTCGGATTTGGAGTCGAGCGGGCCGCGGGTTGTCCCAGTGCCTCGTGTGGCTGAGGGCGCTGCTTGGCCTCTGTGGCCAAGCAGCGCGGTTCCTGTGGGGTGGCGGCGTCCCGTAGCCGCGGGCGGCTGTCTGGGCCTGGGGTGGGGCCGGTTGGGGTGCGGGTAGCCCGTTCCCATGTGGCGTGGCGGGTGAGGCCCGGTGCCCAGCGTGTTGGGGGCAGTACCACCGGGCCGCCTCACCCTCGTCGGCGGTCTCAGTGGCCGTTGAGGGCGTGTGTGAGGGCGGTGCGGATGATGTCGCCGGTGGTGGTGATGTGTGCGGCGATCCGTTCGCGTTGGGTGAGTGCGTCGGGTGTCGCGGCTGTCCGTCCGGTGGCGGGTCCGGGGCCCCGTCGGTCTTTCCAGAGTTCGAGTGCTTGGACGTGGGGCAGGTTGGTCCCGTAGATGCCCCGGTGGAGGGGCGTCCAGAGGCCCTGACCGGAGGGGAGTGGGGCGTAGCGGGGCGGGCACGAACGGGAGCGTCCAACTGCTCTGCCGTCCGTGCCACCGACTTAAGGCGCGTGAGTAGTTCGGGGCTGAGACTTCGGCTTCTGAAGCCGTCCGTTCCCCTCGCTGTCTCCCGTTGACCTCATGCTGCTCCCTACTTGCCCGGCGGATTATCAAACCGAGGCAGGAGGGAGGAGGACCAGCCGCCGCTGGCCTGTGGGGTTATTACTTCGGGTACCTAGGCCCGACGTAGGGGTTCGATACGCTGATCCAGAAATTCGACGTTCCGTCAGTTGAACGCGGACGCGCGGAGTAGGCAGTCTGGGCCTCTCCGAGGTCGGTGAAAACTGGGATGTCAGCGGGGGCCCATTCCCCTCCGCTGACGATGATCACGGGCCGGCCTTCTCGGTACTCGATGGACAGTGTGCCCTTGTCCTGAGGCTTGACCTGGTCGGCCGGGATGAGTACGGGTGTGGTTTGCTCGGGAGTGATCTGGACCGGGGCCGGTCCCTTGCCGTTGGGCGTGTCGGGCATGGCTGTCTCCTTGCTGGCTGGCTCCCTGCCTGCCTGGTCAGAGCGTGGCAGTACGGAGCGTCACCAGTTAACAACTCTCGATGGAACGGCCAGTAATCAACACGGTGGCGCAAAGACAGGCTCCCTCGAAAGTCCTGCCCCGGGAAGGTGGAGGCAATGCAGCGTGCAAGTCCTGTCCATCGACGGCATTGGGCGGCGCGTGCGCAAGCCCGGTGCCCAGCGTGTTGGGGGCAGTACCGCCAGGCCGCCTCGCCCTCGTCGGCGGTTTCAGTGGCTGTTGAGGGTGAGGGTGGTGCGGATGATGTCGCCGGTGGTGGTGACGCGTTCGCGTTCGTTGAGCGCGTCGGGTGTCGAGGCCGTCTGTCCGGTGGCGGGTCCGGGGCCCCATCGGTGTTCCAGGGCTTGGACGTGGGGCAGGTTGGTCCAGTAGGTGCCCCGGTGGAGGGGTGTCCAGAGGTCGTCTGTGAGGCTGATGACGAGTCTGGCGGTGAGTCCGCTACCCCGGTTGGGTCCGGTGCCTCCGAGGGTCTGTCCGGCCCGTTGAGCGCCGTCGGGGATGGGGTCCCAGTCTTGTAGCAGGCCGCGGTGGTCGAGTTCGGTGCGGAGGGCGGGGGCGAGTGCGCGGAGCCGGCTGACCCGGTGGGTTCCGTTCTCGCGGAGCCGGTCCCGCTCGGCACGGATGGCTGCGCGGGCCGCGCGCAGCTCGGGCCCCCGCAGCCTCAGGACGTCCTCGGCGCTGGCCTGCCACCGCTATTCCAGAGAGGCGCTGGCCTCGTCAAGCAGATCTGTCGCTACTTCATAAATCCAAAAGTCGCCGGTCAGGGCTCCGTCTTCTCCATAGAAATCCGTGAACAGGGCTTTCGCACCAGCCGTGTACGACGCAACGGCAGTCCCGGACGAGCCAACAACTTTCAGCCCTGCCGGAATGACCGTCCCGCCGCTGACGACGATGACGGGCTGACCATCGCGGTACTCAATGGACAGTGTGCCGATGTCTTCGGGCTTGACCTGGTCCGCCGGGATGAGCGCGGGTTGGGGTGTTTCTGGCGTGAGCTGGATCGGGGCTGGTCGCTTTGAGTTGGGTGGGGTCTCGGACATGACGGCCTCCCTTGCTGGTCGGCTCGTTGCCGACCTGGTCAGAGCGTCGCAGTACGGAGCGTGACCAGCCCACAGCTCTGGGCACAACGGCCGGGAATCGCCGCGATGGCGCAAAGGGACCCGCCCCTTGGAGGTGTTCGTGGCTGCCCCGCCCACCCCCTTGTGAATGGGTGCGGCGGTGGCACTGGGTGGGCGTCAGCCAGGACGGGGTCGGTGTTTCCAGCTCATGCCGGGCAGCCGCAGTGATCATGGCTGTCGTGAGGTGACCAAGCTGCTGCCGTCAGGTGCCAATCGGGAGGATGGCCGGCTGCCATGGGCGCGCCTGTTCACACCCTCCCGCGGCTCGTGCTGCTGCCTCTACGCCTGGCCTACCTCCTGCGTGAACTGCAGGATGATGAACTCGGCGGGTCGCACCGCGGCCAGCCCGATCCGGGCGGTGGGCACGGTGAACGGGGCCTTGTTCTCGAAGTCGGTGAACGCCTGGTCGAGTACCGCGGGGTCGGTGGTGATCTGCCCGTCCGGGGAGATCCGGTCGATCAGCACCGGCAGCTGCTCTGCCACGAAGTCCGCCAGTGCTCCGCTGTCGGCCCCGGTCTTCCCGGCGACCTCGGCAAGCTGCTCCTCTCCGAGGACCGTCACCACCTCATCCGAGGTGAGCGGCTCGTTGGCGTCTGTGCCGACCCAGGACCGCACGTTGGCCGCGCGAATCCTCTGGAGGTTGTTCGTGACCTCCTTCAGCGCGCCCTCGGTGGTCTGGGCAAGGGAGATCGCGTCGTTCGAGTTGGACATCAATGGCTCCTGGTCAGTTCCGACATTCGGGCACGCCCGGCCTGTGATCGGATCGTAGCGGTACGTGATCTTCGTTGGAGAGTCTTCGAACCAACCCATCCCGTACGCCACGAAATCTCAACACGTCGACCTGACAGGGAATCGGCGCAGGACCTGGCGCTGCCGCCGGTCATCCGCCCCTTGGTGGACTGGCGGGCCGTGCGCACCATCTGGGCGGGCACGCCTACCGCAACGCCCCGGCGTCCGGCCGCGGCAATGCCGCCCGTGCCCGGCGCAGCCAGTGGCAGGAGACCTACGCCGGCCCGTCCCGGGAGCGGCCGTTCCCGCCGGTGCTGTTCGTCTTCGCCCCGGCCTCACGCCGCGCGGCGCCGACTACGAGGGAGGCCGTCTTCCACGAGCGGGCGGCGGCTCAGGCACGCCACAGGCCCGGCCTCCACCCGTTCAGTGCACCTGGGCAAGCCTCCCCGGCAGGGAGGGCCGCCGGGCGCACCCCCACCCGCAGGAGGTTGCACCGGAAGGGGGCTGGAGAGGTGTCTGCACGGTTGTCCTAGGCGGGGGACCGCAGGTGTGACCGTGAGTGGGACCCCCCGAATCTGGTGATCTTCCATTCGTGCAGGTCAGAGCCCGTGGGCAAGCCCCCTCCGGAAAACGACACCTCTTTGTCCGCGATAGCCGGACGAAGAGGTCTGTCCCGTGTCCGGGAGCCAGCGGCGGCGTGCAGGGGTACATGTACCGGTATGGCGCGTGAACGGATCCGGTGGCCCCTCGTCGTGGAACGAGCAAGGGAGATCGTGGACGGGTACGCGCCGCTCAAGGTCACGTTGCGACAGGTGATGTACCGGCTCGCGGCCGAGGGCGTGCTGCCGCACACGCCGCCGATGTACCGGCGGCTGTCCGCGCGGCTGGCCCAGGCCCGGCGGGGAGGGCCGCTTCCCCGACCTGATCGACACCGTCCGCGAAGTCCACGTTCCGCCGGCCTGGCCGGACGCGGACGCGTTCGTTGCCGAGCTGCCCGCCTGGTTCCGTCTGGACCGCACGGCGGGCCAGGAGCACGCCCTGTACGTCGAGGCGCAGAAGGACACCCTGCGGCAGCAGCTGACCGGCTGGCTTGAGTTCGCGGGCATCCCCGTGCTCGTCGTCCGAGGCTGCAGCTCCCAGTCCTACGCCGACGTCGTCCGCGACCGTGTCGCCCACGAGCAACGCGAAGCCCACCTTGCCGTGGTCGGTGATTTCGACTGCTCGGGTGAGGACATCGAGCGGGACTGGGTGGAGCGGACGGGCTGCTGGAGCTCGGTGACCCAGGTGCTGCTCACCTGCGAGCAGGTGCGCGCGTACGGGCTCCCGGCGACGGAGGGCAAGCGCGGCGATCCGAGGTGGCCGGCCTTCGCCCGCCGCTACGGCTTCGACATCGAGCGCCCGGTCCAGTGGGAGGTGGAGGCGCTGGAGCCGGACGAGCTCCGGCGCCTGGTGCTCGCCGCCGTCGCCCCGTACATCGACCGCGACGTCCTCGCGCAGCAGATCGCACGCGAGGAACAGCAGCGCCGCGTCCTCGGCGGGTTCTTGGATGGTTGGCGCGGCTGGCGGGGGCGGCCCGGTCTAGCGTTGCAACAGCGCGGTGCAACCCCGAGACGCATTGCGCTCCTGACCTGGTGCTTTAGGTCGACTGGAGTTTCCAGACCGCTGTTGCATCCCGTGTTGCACCGACACGCGCGAGGTCCCGGTGGCTGTCACGGGTCCCCGGGTCGTTGCGCGAAGAAGCTCGACTCGCTGGCAGCAGCGTCTTCGTGCAGTGAGACGCTCATGGCCTTGCAGCGGTCTTGAACCGGAAGCCGAAGAGTCCGCCGGTCTCGTGTTCGTCTGTGAGACGGGGGCTGCGAATGAAGGGTTCGGGGTCGAATCCGCGCTGTGAGGCGACGCTGAGGCTGTCGGTGTTGATGGTGACGATGTACTGCATCTCTTCCTCCGCGGTCACCGCTGCGGCGAGGGCCAGCGCCTTGGCGATCTGGCGTTCATCCACTCCGTCGTAGAGGTGGCTGTCGTGGATGAGGAAGTCTGGGCCGCGTCCGTGGCGGTGAGCGAGAACGGCGAGGGTGAGGTCGAAGCAGAAGATGACCATGCTGGCTATACCGCGGCTGTCATCGCTGTCAATCCTGGGAGTGATGGTGAGGCTGCTGCGGCCTGCCTGGATGGCGAGGTATGCCTCGCGGCCTTCCCCGTACAGCCGTTGCGCGTACTGGGAGAAGAGCAGGATTGCTTCGTCAGTCTGCCGACGACGTTCCTCGAGGTCCATGTCCACCGCTTGCTGCAGTTCCACGCTCTTCGCGGTGATCTGCCGGGCACTCGCCTCCAGCGTCTGGGCTGCCTCGAAACGGTGACGCAGGGCGCCCAGAGCAGCCTCTTCACGCCCCAGAGCCGTCTGGAGGGCGGTCAGAGCCCCCAGCGCGCCTCCGTCCGCGAGTTCCCGCAGCAGCCGCGCCTGATCCTCCCCCAGGCGGGCGCGCTCCTCCCGGCGCACGGCGAGCCGCTCGGTGAGTTCTCTGATCTCCTCCTCCAGGAACCGCCGGCGGTTGCGGACGACGGAGTGGTGAAATGCCTTGACGTCCTCGAACCGGCGCCGGACCTGGTCGTTGAGGATGACCCCCAGTTCGCGGTACGCCGGCTCCAGATATTCGACGTCCGCGTCGGTGGTCTCGGTCACGGCAGCCTGGAGCTCTTCCAGGTTGTGCTGGTCGAGCACATCCTCCTGGGCCAGCTGCTTGATCCGGCGGCTTACCTGGTCCGCACGGTCTTTGAGACGCTCGTACTGGGGGACGACTTGGAACGCGCTGACCTGGCCGCGAAGTCGTTCCACCTGCGCCTCTGCGAGGGTGATCTGTCCTCGTAGATCGGCGGTAGACCCGACAATGCGTCCCCAGACGGGGTCATTGACGGCCTTCTGCAACTGCGAGCGGGTCGCTTTGCGGGCCGCGAGCTCCCGGTAGCCATTGACGAGCTGCCAGTCCAGTCCCAGCAGATAGGCCAAGTTGGTGGATGCTTCTGCAGCAGACTGCTGAGCGAATGTGCGAGTGGGCTCGTTGAAGGCGTGTGAGGATGCGCGTCGTGCCAGGAACGACAGCAAGGTGCGACCGCTGACACCGGAGTGGTCGCCGCGTAGACCGAACAGATCCCGTTCGATGGCACGGTTCCACTGATCGACGGAGAGCTCGACACCGCTGGCGTCGGGGAAGAGGCGGTCCGAGGTCAGCTCGAACAGGTCCTGGCTCAGCGCCACGACTTTGTTCCGGCCCCCGCTCCTACGAACTTCCAAGGGCTGCTCCAGGCCAGGCCAGTCCATGTCGAGACCGAAGGTGATGCCGCGCAACGCCTTGTTCATCGCCAACGACTTCGTTGAGGCCCGAGACCCGAGCAGGAAGTGGATGAGCTCGATGACACTGGATTTGCCCGCGCTGTTACGGCTGTCGGTATCGGATGACGCCGCCGTCTTGTCGGCCACCAGCAGATTTAGCCCCCTGGTGAAAGTCACGGTCTTGAACCTGGGGTCGTCAGCGCTCAGACGGCGCAGCATCCGTACTCCTAGCAACGAGGACGTCCTGGACCAGCTCCACCGCACCCATGGTGTAGAGCACATCCAGAGCCAGGACGAACCAGCCGAACGATACCGGTGAGATATGGGCGTGCTCGGCCCGCCAGCCCTTCAGGCGAGACCACGCCTGGCTGATGGTCCGCGGCTCATCCAGTTGCAGGAGAATCTGCGCGCCGATGGCCAGCAGACAGCGGTCGGGAGAGATGCCCTTGGTCGGGGTGATCACGCGGACATGTCCAACCCGGGCTGCCAGCCGACCGGAGGTGCCTCGAAGATGTCGCAACGCTCGAAGAAGTGGGCGAGGACTACCAGCGCCGCACGCAGCACCTTGGGCCGCGGCTGAACATTACCCAGGATGTACATACGGAGCTGCCACAGCACGTCTTCCGGGTCCGGCCATTCACTGCGCATCTGCTGGTAGTGGACACGGAAGCCCTCCGCTACCTCGTCATGTTCCAGCTCGCGCATCGTGCCTTCGTAGAAGGCGTCGACGAGATGGCTTTGACGCATACCGCGCAGAAGGTCCTCCCGCTCCTCGCCCTCGATCCGGTTGAAATCCAGCTTCTCGATCGGCACGTCAGGCAACGGCATGAGCGGATCGGGTTCCCGGCGGCGCTCTTGAAGATGTTTCAGGAGTGGTTCCAGATCGTCCATGCCGATACCGAAGGCTAGTTCCTTGATCGGGATTTCACATCGCAGTACGTCCTCAGCGGTCAGCAGGTCGAGCCGCGTGCACTCCTGCCACAGCCGCCTTACCCCCATCTGCTCGAACTGCAGGGAGGGCGTGTCGGAGGCGGCCTTGGACAGCAAGCCTGACACCTCTGGATGGACCCCACGGCGATCGTTGTGAACGAAGACGAAGGTGTCGAACTGCCCGCTGCGCTTCGCGATGGCTCCGGCGAGGTCATCCTTGAACTTCTCACGGATCTTGTAGGGCTTCACCGTCTGTGGTGCGTAGCAGGCGTAGAGCCGCCGCGAGTGCAGCATGAGCCCGTCGGCCGACATGTCGCCCTTGTTCCCAGCCGTGCGCACATCGAGAAAGTCCGGGTACCTGGAGACCATCAACCGGTGAAAGAAGTCCTCGAACTCGTTCTCGTATAGCTCCGCCATCAGCTCAAGGAATTTCACATGAGCGTAGGCACGCTGTTCGTATCGCATGCACCCCCCTGACCCACAGAGGGGAAGAGTAGCTTCTGCGCGATCACCCTCGGTAGCCCACAGGCTCCTTGCACGCCACTTCATACCCAGTCCACGCCGAGCTTCGCGAGGGCGGCGAGCTGGTCGGCGGTGAGCTTGTCCCGCCGGCTCTTGGTGTTGGAGACCCACACACCCAGCTTCACGACCATCGGCTGCGCCTGACCCTCGACTGCGATCTCCTCCCCGTGGACCCTCGGGACCGGCCGGTGGGCGCCTTCCCGCTCGACCCACTGTGTGAGGGCTTCCAAGCCCAGCTGGAACGCCTGCTGCGCCTTGCTCGGCCCCTTCGCCGCACGGCTGGCCGCCGGAGCCGGATGCGGCGCCTGGGCGGGTTCCACGCCCAGCGCGGTCAGCCGCTCCTGCTGCTCGGGCAGCAGTCGCGCCCAGGTGGTCGGCTTCCTCCACCGTGCCGCCAGGCGCTCACTCCGGCATCCCGAGGGCGGTGTCGGGCCGGCAGTGCGGGCAGGCCGGTATCCCCTCGGCCAGCGCACGGCGCGCCTGGTCGGTACTGATGGGGGCGCAGCGCTTTCGGGTGTCCCAGCAGGTCCCGGCGTGGACGCGGATCGGCAGCCGGCCCGCCCCGATACCGTGCTCGATCAGCCATGCGGGCGGCTCGGCCGGCGGGCGGCGCCGCGCGGCGAGGGCCTCGCGCTCTTCCGCCGTGTTCAGTGCCCGGCAGGTGTGGTGCTATCGCTCGGTTGGGTGAGTTGTCCATGGGTTGGGATTGGTTGATCGGAGTGAGTTTTCCGCCTTGTCCTGGCTGGAACTGAAGCCGGAGGGATTTCGTAGGGTCCCATCCGCCAGGATGGCGGTCGCTTGTCCCCCCGAACAGGAACGGTTGGTCTTGTGACTGCAGAAGACGCAAAACTCCACTCCACGTCTCGCGCCTGGGACACGCCGAGCTCGGGCCAGATCTGGCTTGCGGGTGGCCTCGACTTCACTTCGTTCGAGTTCGTTCGCGCCGGGCAGATGACCGTTACGGTGGAGCGGCTGGCAGAGAGCCTGCCGCAGGTTTCGTCCTGGCTAGCCGAGGGCCCTAATGAGCCGGTCAGCCCAGATGAGCTCACCAATGCCATCGGTGAGGAAGCCCTGGCGGAGTTCGCCGAGGCGCAAGGTCGAGACAAGCAGGACGTCGCCCGGGAACTCAGCGAGACGCTTCCCGGGCTCATCGACTCCATCTCCAGCGACGGCCGGGTCGACGAGCAACTCGTCACGGCCGTGCTCGAGGACAAGTCCTGAAACGAGTTATGAGTGGCTGTTGGGCTGGTTGAGCGCCCGGGTCAGTTCTCGGTTTGCGGCCCGTGCCGCCTCCAGCTCCTCCGTTCGCTCGTCGAGTTCGCCCTGCTTCTCGGCGAGGTCCTGTTCGAGCGGGGCGATTTGCCGTTGGAGCTGGTCGATGGCGACTGGGGCTCCGAGCCCGGATTCCGCCCAGACGCTTTCGCCGAGCCGGGATGACAGGCGCTTCTCCAGTTGCCGGATGCGGGCGGTGAGGCGCTTGTTGGCTTCCAGCGCGTTCGCGAGGTCGCTCTGGAGGGAAGCCCGGCTGACCGCGGCCATTCGTCCGTTCTCGACGGGTGCCTGGCGGGCGGGCGGTCGTCCTCGGGGGCGGTGTGGGTGCCTCGGGCAGGCGGGAGAGGAGGCGCCCCGGCCCGCTTTCGGCCTTGTGCGCGCCAGGGGCTGGCGGGCCCTGAGGGCCGGGCCCGACGGTGCGTGACGGGGCGGCGCGTTTCCTCGTTGCACCGTACGGCGGGGCTGTTGAGGGCCCCGTTGCGTTGCAGACCGGGATAGAGGAGATGTGGCATGGCCGAAGGGTTCTTAGGGCGAGTTCCTGATCGTGCACGAGGCGTCGGGCCTGTGTCTGTCGGCCGAGGCCGGTGATGTCAGTGTGCTGGCCTCGCACACCAACAGGGCGGGGGACGAGATCGTCTACACCGAGACGCAGCGCCCGCGCCTGCGTCTGGAGAAGCCGACCGCCGATGCGGGCGCCGGTTTCCAGATGTGGTACTTCGACACCTCGAAGGACTCCTGGGGCAAGCCGGTGAACGTCCTGACCCACCGGGTCAAGTTCGACCCCTACGGCCGGTTCGCCCTGCGCATCGGGGTCGGCGGCAGGGACAGGGATGAGCGGGACGCCGCTCTGCTGACGTCCACGGACAAGTTCGCCGATGCCGGGCAGAAGAAGCCGTCCGGCTAGGCAGACGGGCCGGATCCCCTCGACCCGTTCAATGGCATGGAGGATCTCGGCGGGTTGGACATGCTGGCCCCGACCGGCCGCTCGGGCAGTTCCCTGCCCGCCGAGCTGCAGGGCACCGGCGTCGACGGCAAGACGAGCTGGCGCATGACCCCGCAGGGGTTCCTGATCTGCCACGACAAGGGCCAGGATCAGCGAGAGTACTACCTCCACGCCTCGGTCGAGGGCATGCCCTCGGACATCGACGCACGCAAGTGGAAGCTGGTCCCCGCCTCGCGCTCCTGACCCTCATCCCGACCCGGAACAGCTGCTCCATCTTCTCCGGGGAGCGTGCGGCGGTCCTGCCGTGCTGTGAAGCTGCTATGCCCGGACCTGGTGCGGAGGTCAGCGTGCGGGGCGGCCGTGAGGATCACAGGAGGTCTCCTCGGGGTGTGGGGCGTATGGCCGGGGCGGGCGGCCGGACGGGGAACGGTCGGCGCGGCTGCTGAAGGCGATAGCCGTGGTCGCCGGGGCCCGTACCGGGGGAGTGGGCGGGCTCTCGGAGTTCGAGCGGATCGTGTTCCACGGCGTCGCCGGGGTTGCGGGCCGGGAGTACCCGCCGCCGGGCCACGGTTACCCGCGCCGGTGAACGCAATCGCGGATTTCAGTCCCGTCAGTCCCGTTGGCCGTGCTGTGGAGGGTGATTGCCTGGCCGTTCGGCGGGCGGCTGTGCGTGTGCGGGGCGGTGTCGGGCGTGGGTGCGGCCCCGGACGGGTGGTGCCCTGGGCCAGGAGTGCGTTGGTCGTCCGGTAGCTCGTGCTGGTTCATAAATGTGGGTGTTCGGGCAAGGAGGCGTTTCTGGCCCTCTTTGTGGCTGGATGGTCGTTTCCGTCGTCTTCGGTTGGGTTGATGGGCCTAGCGTCTGGAGTCCTCGGGGCTGTTGGCCGCGGGATGGGCGTCGGGAGGAGTGAGGGTGTCTGACCGGGTGAAGACGACGGAGCCGGAGCGGCTGGAGCGGTTGCGGGCGCTGTTGTCGGGGGCGCGTTCGAAGGACCGTGTGGGGCGGGCACTGGGAGGCATCGAGTACGGCAATGTGCTGTTGGGGGCGATGCTGCACGGTGCGGACCGGGTGCGGCAGGGGCATGCGCCCACCGATCTGGAGCAGTTGCTGCTGGGTGCCTTGCGGACGGTGGTCCCCGATGCGGAGGCACAGCAGTGGGGCAGGGTGTACCGGGAGGCGGTGACCGGCCAGGGCGGCCGGCTGCCGGTGGTGCCGGAGACGATCACCCGCCGCCCGGTGGCCCAGGGCTACACGCTGGCGAACCTGCGCCAGGACGTGAACAACGTCGTCGCCGAGGCTCTGGCCGCTCCGAACGTGCAGATTGTGGATCCGCGGGTGGCCGCGGCGGGGCAGGGGGAGGACCCGGTCTTCGTCGAGGCGATGCGGGAGACCGGTTTCGCGGTCACCGCGTTCGCCCGCCCCTCCGCGTCCCAGGCCGCCGCCGCTAACGCGGAAGACGGCGGGCAGGCGCAGGAGGAGCCGGCCGAGGCGGGCGCCGATGGGGGCGGCAGCCCCCAGGCGGCGTCGTTCCGGCTGCGCCTGGAGATGGAGAGCTTCTACGTGCGCCGCGCTGTCGGGGACGCGGGTGCGAGCAAGGACGAGATCTACTGGACCGCCGCCGCGGCTGCCGGCGGCGGCACGGGCCGTCCGTTCATCTCGGAGGAGTTCGGAGGGGTCAAGGCGGGCCAGACCCGCTCCTTCTCCTCCTCCAAGAAGGTTCTCTTCGACGGGCAGTCCAGCGGGTACCTCGGGCTGTCGATCCACTGCTGGGAAGCCGACCAGAGCAGCGACGACTGGTGGGACGCACTGGTCAAGGCCCTCAACGACGCGGCCGCCGCCATCGACCGCTTCATGATGATCGACAACTTCCTCGGCTTCGTCCCCCTGTGGGTCGGGATGGCCTTCGAGGTCGGCAAGATGTTCCTCTTCATCATGGAGGCCTTCCGCAACTACGACGACCTCTCCTGCCAGCGCACCATCGGGCTGGATCAGCAGGATCTGGCCGTCCTGGCGCACTACGGCCAGACCACGTGGCACTTCAATGGTGACGGCCACCACGAGCTGAAGGTGAAGTACGCCGGTGACCCGGTGCCCTTCCCCGTCGGCACCCTGCGCTACGCGGTGTGGAACGGCGGTACCTGGGGCGCACCGATCGCCCTGGACTTCGAGTCCATGACGCCCCCCGCCCTGGCCTCCTACAACGGTGTGCTGCACGCCCTGTTCGTGCGCCCGGCCGACAAGGTGGTCATGTGGACCCGTCTGGAGGCTCCCGTGGGCGTCGGTGGCGGCAGCCCCGTCTGGAGCAAACCCGAACGGCTCGGCGGCGACGCCACCCTGTACGCCCCGGCCCTGGCCGTGGGCCACGGCAAGCTGTACTACGCCGTCACCGGACAGGACAAAGGACTGTACTGGCGGACCTACACCAAGGCGGGCGGCTGGGTCCCGGCCTCGAAGCTCTCGGGCTACGGCTCGAATTACGGGCCCACCCTGGCCACCGTCCGGGACCAGGTGTGGATGGTCCACGTCAGCGGCGACCAGAGCCTCTTCCTCAACACCCACAACGGCACCAGCTGGAGCTCGCCCCACGATGACGTCCTCGAATGGCATGTAGGTGCCGCCGTCGCGATGGCCACCTACAACGCCGACACCTGGAAAATCGCCTCCGGAATGGACAGCAAGCTGCACGCCGGCACCTCACAGGGACACCCTCGCCAGTGGCAGCGCCGGGGCAACGTCGCCTCCGACCCCACCAACTGGTCCCCGGCGCTCACCGTGCATGACGGCAAGATGTGGCTCTTCATCCGCAGCACCGACGGCGCCCTGCAGGCCAGCACTTTCAACGGCGCCTGGAGCGGCTTCCAGAAGGTGAACCCGGGAGCAGCCAAGCCGATGGACGCACCGGCCGCCGCCTCGCACGACAGCAAGCTGTACGTGATGTACCGCCACTGACCCCTGCCGCAGACGCAAGCCCTCCCTGCCGGCGGCAGCCGCCGGCAGGGAGGCCTCCCGTCCGCATCGGCACGCCGGATACCGGAGCGAGTCCCGCGGCCTGCGTCTCAGCGGCGCGCACCATCATCCCGAACTGAACGCCCGTGCACCTTGGCCGCTTGTCGAGCGATGGGCCTCTGTTGCGGGGCCTCGCCCGGGGTGTCTTGGCTGCTGGCGGTCAGGTGCGGGTCATCGTGCCGGGGATCGGCTCACTCGTCGTGTTGGTGGAGGTAGTAGCCTTCGAGTGCGTGGTAGAGGCGTGTGGTGGTGGGGGTTGTGGTGCCTGCGGTGTAGGCGGCCGCGGGGTTTCCTTCGCCGTCGACGACCTCGATGTGGGCGGGGATGCGGGCCCCGCTGGCGGCGACGAGGACGGGCACTCCGTCCCGGTATTCGAGCGAGAGCGCGGCAATGTCTTCGGGCTTGACCTCGGATGCCGGGGTCGGTGCGGGTTCGTGTGTGCCGGTCGGCAGCTTGACCGGTACCGGGCCCTTGGCCGCAGGCGTGATCTCGGGCATGTCCTTCTCCTTGCCGATCGGCTAGCTGCCGACCTGGCCAGAGCGTGGCATGACGCACTGTCACCGGACAACGACACTTTTCGGCGCGGCGGCTGATACCGGATGGCCTGCGATGCGCCGGAGGTGTCGATGGCATAGCCCGGCAGCCGGAGACGGACCGGTGGGGAGGTGCTGGTCCGCCGCAGGTGAGCGTGGCGGGGTGGCTTTCCTCCAACCGGGCGGGCTCTCGGAGTTCGAGCGGATCGTGGGCCACGGCGTCGCTGAGGTCCCGGGCCCCCCCGTATCCGCCTGCCGGCCGCGGCCACCCGCGCCGGTGAACGCAATCGCGGTTTTCAGTCCCGTCAGTCCCGCCGGGAACGAGGATGGCCGCCTGGCGAGACACTGCTGTCCCTGTCCTTGTAGGGCTGCTTGAACCGTTCTCAGAGCGCGGTGTGCGGTCTCTGGTCGGGGAAGGGGCCGGGGGCCAGGGGGCCGCGTCGGGCTAGGGTCGACGGTAGCCCGTGCCGATATGGCGTGCGTGGGTGAGGCCCGGTGCCCAGAGCGCTCTGGGGGCAGCAGTAGCACCGGGCCGCTTCAGACAGGCGACGCTCCGGCGCTGGTGGCGGAAGGTCAGCGCGTGGCGGTGTCGGTGCCGGTTCCGAGCTGGCGTCGGCCGGACGGGCGGAGTACCGCAGGAGGTGCCTCCGCGGGCGTACGGGGTGCCTCGGCCGTCTCGGCGGCGAGGCGGGTCCGGCGGCTGCCCTCGGGCTGGACGGCGGGTGTTGTGGGGCGGGGGCCGGCGCCCAGGGCGCGACGTTCGGTCATACGGTCATTGTCCTGGCAGTGGCTTTTCACCGGGATGACAGTGGAATCTCTCATTCCGATGACAGTGGCGGCCCGTCAGGTACCGGCTGTTGGTTGATGGTGTGGTGGAGGGCGGCGCGGAGGACCGTCCCGGTGGTGGTGATCTGTGCGGCGGCCTGGGCGCGTTCGTCGAGGGCTTCGGTCGGGGCTGTCCGCCGGCTGGCCGCGTCTGTTCCCCATCGGTCGGCCCATGCTTCGAGGGCTTGGACGTGGGGGAGGTTGGTCCAGTACACCCCGCGTAGCAGCGGGACGGCGAGGGTGTCGGGCAGGGTGACGCACAGGCGCGCGGTGTATCCGGCGCCTGCGTGCGGGCCGGTGCCGCCAAGGTTCTGGCCGGCCTGCTGCGCTCTCTCGGGGATGGGCTCCCACTTCCGCAGGAGCCCGCGGGTCTTGAGTTCCGTACGGAGCGCGGATGCCAGGGCCCGTGCCCGGGTGACTCGGTGCGTGCCGGTCTCCCGCAGCCGCTCCCGCTCAGCGCGGATCCGCGCGCGGGCCTCTCGCAGGGCTGCGCCCCGCAGTTCGAGCACTCCCGCGTGCTGCTCGGCGGCGGCCTGCCATCGGGTTTCGGCGGTTTTCTGTGCGGTGACGAGGGCGTCGAGGCGGTCGAGGTCGGCGGGGGGTACAGCGATGACCATGGTGTGTCCCATGTCCTCCATCATTCCTCGTATTGGGGGCGGTTCGGGCCGGATTTCAGCAGGTCAGGGCCGTGTGGGGCCAGTTGGTACGGGTTCTGTACCGGCTTTCTGGAAGCCGGTCTATCAATCTATATAGATACTGTGCGGGCCTTTTGGTAGGCGGCGCGTGTTCCATTCTCTAGCTGGACTCTATTTTGATGCATGGATTTGGCGGTGGGGGTGTGGCGGGGTGAGGGCGCCGATCTGTGGGACTGGTCTCTGGTGGGGACATGCCGGGGTTTCCTTGTCGGCCCGGATTCACTCGGAGTCGCAGTTTGATGACGGGGTGTCATGGGCAGGTCCCGGTCCGGGTCGGCAGTGAGCCGACCGAATTGGAGGTTTGGCATGCCCCTCATCGAAGGTGCCGCCCAACTGTTCGAGCGGCGGGACTTCGGCGGTAGCACCGCAGTCCTGACCGAAGGCGCATACAACCTGGACTACTCGGATAACGTCGTCGGCAACGACACGGTCATGTCCCTTCGTATCAACCCTGATTACGTGGTCACTGTCTACACTGCCGCCAACGGCGGCGGCGACAGCAAAGTGTTCACCGCTGACACTCCCTTCGTCGGAGAATCCCTCATCGGCAAGATTTCCTCCGTCAGGGTCGCCAAGCTCATCCAGGCAAGGGCCCAAGGGGATTACCCGTACACGCTCTATAAGCTGTATCCCATGAACCCCGGGGTAGCTGAGGCCCTTCTCAATAGGGACCCGTCTGCACCTCGCCCCGTCTACGATCCAAAGGCGCCACGTGTGTAGAGCGGTGATGACGCTTCATCAGTCCACCCCTGTCCGGAGCTAACCGCAGGACCCGGTCGAAGGCCGGCGTTGGCTCGGCGAAGCCGAGCCAACGCCGAGCCGGAGGGGGCCCGCCCAACAGACCGAAAGGCCTGGGACCCCGTGAAACGGGGGTCTATGGCGTCTTTCGAGTGCTCTGGGGGTGTCGTTAGGATCCGCCATTGGTACATGCTGCATCAAATCGATGAGGCCATGCCGTTCGTGCCCGGTTGGCCTACGGTGTCGGCCCAGGTGTGCGACTCGCGTACGCACCTTCCGATGCTGAGAGTCGGGTGACCCCTGTGGGTTGAGATCGTTGGCAATGCATGAACAAGATCAAGCGTGTCTGTACGACTCTCGCCCTTGCTGGGGCTGCGTTGACGATGACCGGAACAGCGCACGCAGTCGAGGAGCTGCTCGGGGAGTGGACTGCGATCGGGCACGAGACCGCGTATGACATGGTGCGGGACGACGAGGATAAGCCGGTCAAGACCGCCGGGGTCGAGGGGCTCCAGGTTGTAGGGAGCATGGGCACGGAATGAGATCGTTCGCGGCGTGATTTACGGGGAGGGGCCTCGGCCGGTGTAATGGGCCGTAGGCTCTGACCCCGTGAAACGGGGTCACCCAGGCCTGCGCAGCCGGCCGTTCGGGTGGTGGAGCGAAGCGGAACCACCGAACCAGTCCGGAGCGAAGCGCAGGACCCCGGCTCGAAGGGCCGGCCCCGAGGGCGCGAAGCGCCCTCCCGCTGAGCACAGCGAAGCGGTCCATTGCCCTGGAGCGAAGCGGAGGGGCAAGGCGCCGAAGGCGCCG
>NZ_BMVE01000015.1 GCF_014650555.1 Streptomyces goshikiensis
AGACCCAGGTCCTGTACGGCCGCGTGGAGTACCGATTGCCGTACCCGCTCCACTCGGTCGGGCAGCGGGTGGTCGAGCGCTGCGTCCAGAGTCATGGTCACCCGTACGTCGGCGCCGTCGTCCGCGGGGGTGAGCCGGCAGGTCGCGACCCTGGTGCCGTCAACCGTGTCCGCGGCCTGCCGCAGTACCTTCACGGCGGCGCTCTCGGCGAGCCTCAGGTCCCGGTCCGGGTCGGCGAGGGGCAGCAGCCGTCCGAGCCGGCTCTCTGCCCTGACCAGGTCCATGACGCGGTCGGCCAGTGCGTGCAGGCCGGGGAGGTCTTGCGTACGAAGCGCGCGGGTGGCCGCGTTCACCGTGGCCAGCCCCTCGGCCGCCTCGCTGCAGTGGGGACAGGACGCCATGTGGGGGTCCGAGGCCGGCGCGGCGTCCTGTGTCTGTTCCCAGACCCGGCTGAGCAGACGGCCACAGGGCAGTACCTCATCACCCGCGAACAGGGGTACGTCGGCCGCCGTCGGGCTGGTGGGGGTCCCGGCGGCTCGGCGCGGTCCGGAGGGCCGGGCGTGCGGGTCGTCTAGCGCCATGGGCCCATCGCCTCCTGCAGGGATCGGCGTGCTCTGAACAGTCTGCCGCGCACGGTCTGCTCACTGGTCCGTGTCACGTGGGCGATCTCCTTGTAGGGCATGCCCTGCAGTTCGCGCAGGATCCAGCAGACCCGCTGTCCGGCGTCCAGCTCGGCGAGGGCGTGGGAGAGGGCCGCGGTGGCCGCGTCCTGCTCGGCGGACCGGGCGGGCTGGGTCCACGCGTCGGCGGTCGCGGGTTCGGCGACGGTGCTCAGCGGGACGGGCGGCGTTCGGCGCCGTCGCATGGTCAGGCAGCGGTTGACGGTGATCCGGTACATCCAAGTGCGGAATTCCGCAGCGTGACGGTACTCCGGCAGCCGCCGCCAGGCGCTGAGGAAGGCGTCTTGGACGGCCTCTTCGGCATCCTGGGGGCTGCCGAGCATGCCACGGGCCAGGGTGAGGAGGGACTGGCTGTGCCGTTGGACGAGCACGGCGAAAGAGTCTTCGTCTCCCTCGGCCGCCCGTACGGCCAAGAGCCCGTCCGGCAGGCCGCCTCCAGGCTGTGGTGAGGCGCTACGTTCGGTCATGAGGCTCCCGCGGGGCACCTCGGGAAGAGCGTGCACCCTCATTACGTATCAATCACGTACATACAGCACACATCACACGTTACGTCTGTGAGAGATACGCCGCTTCGGGCGTCCAACTTCTTGAGGGGCACGACGCAGATGCCCCACCGACCCATCGAGGCGACCACCATGACGGACAACACCACCAGCGTCGGCGGGGGTATCCGGCCCGACACGGGCGAAAGCGCGCTGAAGGGCCGCACCGGGGCGGGGGCTCCGGCCGAGACACGGGGGAAGACCACCATCGCGGACGGCGTGGTGACCAAGATCGCGGGCATGGCCGCACGCGAAGTACCCGGTATTCACAGCATGGGAGCCGGGATGGCCCGCGCCCTCGGCGCCGTGCGGGAACGCGTCCCCGGCACGGGTGCGGGCCAAGGTGCCACGCGCGGGGTGAAGGCCGAAGTCGGCGAGCGTCAGGCCGCGCTGGACCTGGACATCGTCGTCGACTACGGCATCTCCATCGTCGACGTCGCCAGCGACGTCCGCACCAACGTGATCAGCGCCGTGGAACGGATGACGGGCCTGCAGGTCGTCGAGGTGAACATCGCCGTCGACGACGTCCACCTCCCCGACGAGGAGGAAGAAGCCGAACCGGACGAGAGCCGCGTGAGCTGACCGATCGCCGTGACCACGCCCATGCCCCGGGCAGAGCAGACCTCACACAGGCGATCACTCCGTGAGACGGGTGAGTACATCATGAACGCAGCGACAGCGGGCCTCGCGGCCGGCATGGCTCTGGGCTTCGCCGGCTACTTCGGCGGCTTCTGGGCATTCCTGCTGGTTCTCGTTCTGGGTGCGGCGGGTATGGTCGCCGGCCTTGCCGTACAGGGCGACCTCGACCTCCACACACGGAGGCAGCGGTGAACACCCGGCCCGGCTCCCAGCCCCTGGGCGAAGGGCTGGGGCCGCCGGGGCGTGCCGCCGGCCTGCCGCCTCCGGCTGAGCGCGGCGCCACCGTCATCCCGGACAGGGTGGTCGCCCGTATCGCCGCTCAGGCCGCGCGCACGGCGCAGGCCAGGCGCGCCCCCATGCCGCCCGACCGCGGCAAACCGGACGCGCCCGGCGTCTCCGCCGCCATCCGTACCGGATCGGTGCGCCTGCACCTGGACATGGACCTTCCCTACCCCATCGACATCTCCCACGTCTGCGAGGAGATCCAGCACGACGTCGCCGAACGGGTGGCTCAGCTGACCGGCCTGGAAGTGGGAGCGGTCGCCCTCACCGTGCGACGACTGGTGACCGCGGCAGGCCCGGGGCGAGAGCGGGTCCAGTAAGCCGGCGCACTGCCGGCTCCACCGGTCGCGCCACGCAGGAAGGAGGACCGCGATGACATCCGACCCCCACACTTCCGCCCCCAGCGGCGCGCCACCCACGCTCCGCACCACCGCGCCGCTCACCAAGACATCCCCTCCACCGGACCCGGTAGCGGGCGAGCACGACCAATGGCACCGGACCCACCGCCCGTGGTCCGCGCGTCGCCTCCCGGCCGCGCTGGTCGCCGCGGTGATTCTCGTGGCGGCGGGCGCGGCGCTGGTCGACGTCGTCGCCGTACGGGCGGGACGCCCCGCGGCAGCCTGGCGACGGCACCTGACGGGCGAACTGGGCACCCGCCCCGTGGACGACGTGTGGATGCTCACGGGAGCCGCCGTGGCCACCGCCGTCGGCCTCTGGCTGATCGTCCTGGCCCTCACCCCCGGCCTCCGCCACCAGCTGCCCCTGCGCACCCCCACTCCCGGAGTGCGAGCCTGCCTGGACCGCGACGGCGCCGCCGACCTGCTGCGCGACGCCGCCATGCAGGTCCCGGGAGTCAGTACGGCTCGCATCCGGGTGCGCCGCCACCGCGTCAAGGCCCGCGCGGACGTCCGATTCCGCGACCTCCAGCAGGTCAAGGACGACCTCACTGCCGTCCTCCACGAGGAACGCGACCGGCTCGCCCTCGCCCGCCCTCCCCGCATCGTCGTACGGGTGCGGCGACGCACCGACTGAGCGACATCCCCCCGCACCGGAGCCCACATCATGACGCCGCGAACCGTACTCAACCGCAGTCTGCTCGCCATCGCCGGACTGGTACTGCTCGGCGGCGGTCTGCTGATCCTCTTCGCCGGGCTCGACATCTACCGGCGACAGGCTCTGGACCCGCCCGCCGACTGGCCTCTGACCCGACCGGACGACGTCCTGCTCGGCTCCGCCGACCGCGCCCACTGGAGCAGTCAGGGCTGGTGGTGGTGGCCCGCGGTCATCGCCGCCCTCGCCCTTGCCGCCCTGCTCGCCCTGTGGTGGCTGCTCGACCAAATGCGCCGACGCCGCCCCGGAGCCCTGCCCGTCGGCGGCACGCCCCCACAGGAAGGCGTGGAACTGAGCGGCCGCGCGCTCAGCGACGCCATCGCCGCCGACGCCGGCGCCCTGCCGGGCGTCGAGCACGCGGCCGTACACATCACCGGCCGGCCCACCCACCCCCGCACCCGCGTCAAGCTCACTCTCACCCCCCAGGGAACACCCGGCGCCACCCTCAACGCCCTGTGCCAAGGCCCGCTCCCTACCGCTCGACGGTCCACCGGCTCACCCGACTCGCCCACCGAGATCCGCCTGCAGGTCGCCCGCCACAAACCACACCGCGCGCAGTAGGGCATGACGGGCACGGGCACCAGCCGTCCTTGCCCGGCCCCCTCCTGTCGCATCCATGGCAGGCCCAGCGTCGTGGGCTCTCCAGGTCCTGGCTCCCTATCGAAACGAGACCCACGATCGAAACGAGACCCACGTGAGCAGCCCGACCGGTGGCGGAGGGCAAGAGGAGAACTACACGGCTGGCTATACCGCGCTCAAGGGGTTCCTGGCCCAGGTTCACGTTCACCTCATGGCCAGGCGTAGGGACCGCCTGGAGTACTGGCGACTGGCCGCACTGGCCGGCCGACCCTGGCGGCATGTCCACGCCCTGCACCCCCGGGTACGGGGATGTCAGGGAGGTGCTGCTGGACGGGACCGTGGGGGCTGAGGGAGGCGCGGTTTTCCTGCAGGTTCAATACGAGCATGGACGATGCGTTGTGGAGCAAGCTGTCGGTCGAGGCGGGAGTGGAGGTGGACGAACTGATCACCGCTGGTCGCAATGTGCAGGCCCTCAAGGTGATGCGTGAGCACATCGGTCTGCCGGGGCCGGCCCTCTGGGACTGTGTTGAGGCGCTGCAGGAGCGTGCGGATGTCCTGGAGGTATCAGGGCCGATGAGGAGTCGCGCCAGTTCGGATTGATCTCGCGGCTGCGAGACCAGTCCAGTGAGCCAGGTCAGAGCCGGCCAGCTTCGGGTCCTCTGACCGTACTCCAGCCGCTGCCCGTTGGCGTCAGTCACCGTGTCGCTGACCGGCCGGAACCGCAACGATGCCAGCCGGCTGATGCCGCTGCTGCGGAAGATTCTGCCGGTCACCGGCCTGTTGGGGCGTCCTCGCGGATGCTCCGACACGCTCCTGACCCACCGCGGCTACGAAAACGACAACTACCGCCGGCTGGTCTGGGCGACCGGCGTCGAACCCGTGATCGCCCGCCGTGGCGTCCCGCACGGATCAGCACTCGGAATCCACCGGTGGGTTGTCGAGCGGACGATCGCCTGGTTCCACGGCTTCCGTCGGCTCCGGACTCGATGGGAACGACGCGAAGACATCCACGAAGCCTTCCTCGGCCTGTCGTACGTGCCGGCCGTGGCGTCGCTGAGCTCAACCGTCACGCCATCGACGGCGAACGTGCTTGGGGGTTCGAGTCTCACCTGCCCGCAGGTTCTTCGCGGACACCTTACGCGCTGGATGGTCGAGGCCAGTTCTGGTCACGCAAATCGGCGACGGTCAGGCCATCCTCGTCGAATCCGCGCTATCGAGCAGGGCTGGCTGGCCGGCCTGCCCGCTCCGCAGGCCGTGATCGTTACAGCCCGTCGACTTCGACGGGCTGACCGCCTGCCAGGAGCGTCAGATAGGCGAGCAGCAGGCAGCCGGTAGTGGTGCGCCGTCGGCATCTGGGTGATTGCCCCGTCGGCTCGGCGCGGCGGACATCCGACATGACACCGTTTGTTGTCAACTGTCGGAGCCTTGGTCGCCCCAGGAAGGGCGGCTGCGGCTCACCGCCCCTCGTCCCCGGGGCTTGCCGTCACGTCGCCGGCTCCGGGGCGGGGAGAGCGGGTTCCGAAGAGGGCTTCGCCGCGACACCACATGCCAGGCCCACCCAGTCCTCTCCCATCCCTGCCTACCCGAGGCGGCGGAAACGTGTCGCCCCGCTGCTACCTGAACGTCCTTCTCGGCGGTACCGATCCGGGACATCAGTCGATGGACGATCGTGCGGCGTTGCGGGCCATCGTTTACGTGCTGTGCAAGAGCGTGAGCTGGCGTGACGTTCCCGCCGAGCAGGTCGGCTGCAGTGGTGTGACGACCTGCCGGCGGCTGCGGGACTGGATGACCGAGGCCGGGGCGTGGCCCCGTCTGCACGAGGTCTTCATGGCGGGCGGAACCGCGGGCGGCAGGGTGACCTGGACGACGCGGCGATCGACGCTTCGCACGTCAGGGCCCTCAAAGGGGGCTGACACCGGACCTTCGCCGGTCGGCCACGCCACCCGGGCAGTAAGCCCCACCTCATCGTCGACCGCCACGGCACCCCACTCGTCGTCTCCCTGACCAGCGGCAACAGACACGTTCGCGAGCCCTGCTCGTACTGCGGCACCACCCACGAGGTCTATGCCCGGACCGCCGATGGCGGGGCGCTCTGCCCTCCTTGCAGCCGGCGCCGGGAACCGTGCAGCATCTGCGCGAACCTTCGATACGTGTCCAGCCGCACGCCTGACGACCGGCCGCTCTGCGGGCGCTGCTTCCGCAAGAGCCCGTTGTCCTTCCGCGAATGTGTCGAGTGCGGCGACACCAGTCGACTCCACCACTTCGGGCTTTGCCCGAAGTGCGCCGCGCCGCGGCAGCTGCGCTCTCTCCTCACCGGACCGGACGGCGAAGTCCGCCCGGAACTCGTGCCCGTCCTGACCGCCCTGGCCGCCAGTAATCCCCACTCCCTGCTCATTCGGTTACGGAACCCCGGAACCCCCCTTCTCCTCCGGGCATCGGCAGCTGAGAGCGGACCCGTCACCCACGAAGTACTCGACCGCCTTCCACAGCCCCGTTCGATCCGTTACCTCCGCGCCGCTCTGGTATCGACAGGCGTACTGGCCGAACGTAACGAACTCCTGATCCGCTTTGAGGAATGGGTCAACAGCGTCGTGGAGGAGGTCCAGGAGCCCGAGGAACGCCAGGTCATCAGGGCGTTCACCGCGTGGTTCTATCTGCGACGTCTTCGGCGGCGCTCCCCCCGGCGCCACCCAATAACCAGCGGTGGATACAACTTCATGAGATACGAAATCCGGGCCGCCATCCGCTTGCTCGCATGGCTTCGAGAGCGCGGGGCGAGCCTGGAAACATGCACACAGAGCGACATCGATCAGTGGCTGAGCTCCGAGGAATCCGGCAGATACGCCATCCGGAACTTCCTCGTCTGGGTCGTCAGCCGCGGACACGCCCACAACATCACAGCGCCCACACACACCACCTCGCGCGGCCAGGAAATGCTCGCTGAAGTCGATCAACGATGGGACCTGAGCCGCCGCCTTCTCCACGACACAACCATCGCCACCACGGACCGGGTCGCCGGCTGCCTCGTTCTTCTCTACGGCCAGTCCTGCGCTCGCATCGCGGCCCTGACCACCTCGCACGTCACCAAGACTCACGATGGGGTCCAGCTATGGCTCGGGAGGAAGCCACTCGAAATACCGGAACCCCTGGCCGGCCTCGTTCCAGAACTCGTTGGCACGCGCCAGGGGCACGCCGTGGTGGGCCACACGGACAGCACACCCTGGCTGTTCCCCGGCGCATTCCCCGAACGCCCTATGGACGGCGTCTCCATCACGGCCCGGTTGAACCGCATCGGGATCAAAGCTCGAGCCGGACGCAACACCGCACTCATGGAACTGGCCGGCGAACTCCCAGCCGTCGTCCTCAGCGGTCTCCTGGGCATCCACATCAACACCGCCACGCTCTGAGCCCAGGAAGCAGGCAACACTCGCCCGGGATACGCGGCAGAGGTGGCACGAAGGGAACTCCGCAAGAACCGACAGGCCAGTGACCGGTATACCCCGGGGAAGTGGTGTCACACCCATCATGACAGGTCAGAAGGCGTTTTCGTAGGACTAACGGCACAGGCGACCAGCCTTGTCCGGTCCTCTCCGGGGCACCCAGAATCTCCGTTATGAATCACTCGGGGAAAGTCGATCAGGACGACATAGTGCGGGCGCGGAATGTGCTGCTCGCGTCGGGACACCGCACGCCGCGCGAGGAAGTCGACGCCTATCGGGTGCTCGCCCAGGTCAGCCCCGCCTCGTACTTGCCGCTCCTGGCCAGGGCGCTGCAACGTCTGAGTTACGACACCAGCACCGGTAAGAAGCATGTAGCCAGTCTCGCGCTGTGCGAGGAGGCGGTGGCCGTGGCGCGGTCCATCGATCCGACCGAACCTTCCCGTGCAGATGCTCTGTACAGGGCCCTCGACAGTTGCCAAAGCGAGCTGTATGGCCTGGGTCGTCGTGCCGAAGGGCTCGCTATGCGCGCCGAGATGCTCGACATTGGCCGTGCTCAGGCCGAACTCTCCGGAGACCCCGTGGTCAAGGGGCTGCACAAGTGGGCTGCCGGTCTTTCCGAGGCAGGCCGATACACCGAGGCTGCCGATGCCATGACCGAGTTGGTCGCGGCGATCCTGCCTAACGGGCCTGGCAGTGGGGGTCTCGCCTGGACACTCATGGAGTGGATCGCCGCTCTCCATGACGCCGGCCGGTCCGGCGAAACGCTCGCCGCGTTCGAGACACTCGTCAGCATGGAAGCTGACGAAGCCGCGAACGATCGCGGCTCGATGGCCTGCCATCTCTATTCGCTCATCGGGTACGCGCTCATACTCGATACCTACGGCCGGGGGGAGCAGGCAGCCCTCGTGCGGCAAGAGGCACTCGCCTTGCTGACGGAGTTGGCCGATACCGGTGAGCGGAAGTCCTGGAGTGGCTATCAGGCGACGTTCTGGGCGGTACTGCTGTCCTTTTCCGGCGCCGAAAGCGATCGGCCTGCGCCCGATGGACCGTGTCCGCCTTCGGGGGCGGCGCCCATGCCCTGGTCGCCCGTTGGCAAGCGGCGCTACTTCGACAGCCGTCATGCCCTCCGAGAAGAGGTGGACGCCATGGCTCCGCGAGCCGCCGAGGATCCGGACCAGCATCTGGCCGAACTTGTTCGGCTGCACCGGGTCCTGACCGTCCGCTCTGCCGTGTACTGGGAGAATCGCACCCACCTGTTCGCGGAGCGGGTGCGCTCCTTGTTCGACGACGGAGTGGGCCTGGCCCGTCGGCTGTCTCAGCACGACCCGGTAGACGGAACGCGAACACTGGCCAGGATCCTGATCGACCGATCGACCTTCCACACCGCCGCGCACGAGTTCAGGGCCGCCCTCGATGACTTCCGCGAAGCCCTCAGCTACCTGGGGGAGGCCAACTAACCCGAGCCGGCCAATGTCCGCCCCAGGACTCGTACGCACGAGCAGCTCGCGCATGCTGTGGAAGGCCGGCCATTCCGCAATTTCGAATAGCCCGGGTTACCAGTACGTGCTGGCATTTGCTGAGCTCCCAAGGGGTGAGCCGGTAGGTTGGCGCTCGGTCAGGCGAGGGGCCGGGCTGCGGCCTTGAGGAGCTGGAAGGCGATGAATCCGGGCTGTCGGCTCAGTCTCTCGTATTCGGTTGTGTATGTCGGTCGGTCGGGCATTGAGGCGGCGGGTAGGCGGCGGATCGGTGTTCGACGAGCCGGCCAACAGCGAAGCTGCTCAGCCTGACCGCCGCGTAGACGCTGCATGGCGGATCGCAAGCCAGACTGAGGCCGGTCGATGGTGGCTGCCACAGCCGGCCCGGCCGGTTTTTGCGCGGCCGCAATCCGTGATCCGACACCACGTCCACGCCCTCCGCTACCAGCTCAACCAGGCGCCCCTGGAGCTCGGCGACGACCGGGGCTTCCTTCTCGAAATATGTGTTCTTCGGGTAGTCCAGCCCATACCGGCCGCACCTGTCGTGCACCACCTCGTCCACCGACAGCCGTACCGAACCGGCGGGTTCGAGTACCTGCCTGGAGTAGGTCGTCTGCCCGCACCCAGCCTGAGGCTCGGTCATGCGGGTCGTCCGAGGAGCCGTGCTGCCCCGGCGCCGAGGAGTTGTCGGCCCGCATCCTGCCCGACAGCGGAGGGCGTCGTCGCGGGACCGGATGCGCTGGCGCGCAGAGGGGTGCCGCCGGCCGGGTCGAGGACGGCCGCGTGCACGGTGACGACTCCCGACACCGCATCGAGGGTGGCGTGAGCGGAGGCCGCGGTCAGGCACCCGCCGTGCAGCGTGGCGAGCGCGGCCCGCTCGGCGTCGAGCAGGATCCGGGTGGGGGCATGAGTGAGAGCGGCGAGCAGCCCTCCGGTGGCGGGGTCGTCGGATCGGTGCTCGACGATCACGGTCCCCGCGCCGGCCGCGGGCAGCCACACGGCGGGGTCGAGGATCTCGGAGGCCCGGTCCTCGTGGCCGAGCCGGCGCAGGCCGGCCAGAGCGGCGATCATGACGTCCGCGCCGAGCCTTCCCTCGTCGAGTGCGCGCAGCCGGCTGTCGGCGTTGCCGCGGATCGGTACCTGTACGAGCGTGGGGTGGAGGGCTTTGAGAAGGGCTGACCGGCGGGGTGCGCTGGTCCCGACCCGGGTGCCGGGCGGTAGTTCGGCGAGCGTGGTCGCGGGGTGTCCGGTCGGGAGCACGAGGACGTCGCGGGTGTCCTCTCGGGGCAGGACCGCTGCGATGACGATGCCGGGGGAGCGGTCGTGGGGGCCGGGCACGTCCTTGGCGCACGCGATCGTGGCCTGGACGCGGCCGTCGAGGAGGTACCGGTCCGCGTTGCGGGTGAAGGCGCCCTTGCCGCCGATCGCCGAGAGCGGGCCACCGTGCCGGTCGCCTTCGGAGACGATCTCGACGATGTCGAGGACCACCTGCGGGTACCGGGCCCGGAAGACGTCGGCGAAGCGCCCGGTCTGTTCGAGAGCCATGGGGCTGGGCCGGGTACCCAGCCGGACGGTGGTGAGGTCGGTTGCGCTGGTCATCAGGGTCGGACTCCATGGGCGGTTGCGAGGTGGTCGGGCAGGAGGGATGAGCGAGGGCGGCGTGGAGGGCCGCGTCCGCTGTCAGGGGGCTGGTGCCTATGACGTGGCTGTCGGCGTGCACCCATGTTTCGGCGGCAGCGGCGTAGTCCGCCGCCCGCCGCCGCCGGTACGTGCGTACGGCCTCGCCGCGGGCGTCGTCGCAGCGGGTCGCCGGTCTCCTCCGGGTCGACCATCACCGAACCGGGCGGCACTTGGTGCCGTCCGGCCGCCAGGGTGTTCTTCCCGCTGCCGAAGCCCCGTTGATCCAGATGACCACTGCCCGTCGCGCCTCCCTTGTGCCGCGTTCCGTCCAACGGTAGGGCCGGCGACCTCGTCACGGCCGGCCGGCCGATCACGATGCGGCGGTCGCTCCTCTCGTGCGGGGTCAGGGGTGCCTGCGGGCATCACCGTCAGCCGGGGCTTGGCCCGCTCCCGCCGTCCGGCCGCTGTGCAAGAACCGGCCGGCAGGTGGCGCGAGACGGAAAGGCCAGTGGGAGCTGCTGCCTGTTCCCCACTGCCGCGAGCGGCTCCGCGCAGGGAGCGGTCTTGCCCCGGCCGCTTGGGCCGGTCTCAGTCGGCGACGGAGCTCGGGTCGTCGAGTTCGTGCAGTCCCGCGGGGTCCTCGTCGGTCACTACCTCCCCTGCCGAGGTGACGTAGCGCTGGGCGTGGCCCCGGTGGACGCAGAGGAGTTGGTCGTGGGTTCCGACCCGGTCCCGGTACACGGCGAGCGCCGGACCGTACTTGCTGCTGTGCCCCGGCATCTCCGTGTCCGTGCTCCACCCGGCGCCGTCGAAGGCGGACCACCACAGCTGCTGGCGCGCGGGGTCGCGGTGGACGCACATCAGCTTGCCGTCGAAGACCGCCAGGCCGATGTTGCTCCGAGTACGGTGCCCCGGCAGGGCGCCCTCGGAGGTCCAGCCGGCGTCGCGCAGCCGGCTCCAGTGGATGGCCCCGTCCTTGGGGTTGCCGTGCAGCAGGTGGAGGGTGCCGTCGTACACGGCGAGCGCCGGGGACCTCGTGGTGGCGCAGCCGGGAACGGGCTCGGGGGTTGTCCAGCTGCGGCCGTCCCGGCTGGTGGTGACCATGATCCGCTGAGCGGCGTCAGCGTAGGCGAGGTGGAGCGCGTCACGAAAGGCGACCAGCGCCGGTCCGTAGACGCTCTCGGCATTCGGGACCGGCCGGTCGGGCATCCAGGCACTGCCGTCGTAGGAGGTCAGCGCGATGCCCCAGTCGCCCGAGCCGCCGCGGTGCGCGCAGTACAGCCGGTCCTGGAACACGGCCAGGGCCGGGCTGCCCAGGGTGTGGTGGGCGGCAAGCGACCGGTTGTCGGACCAGTTGCCGTCCGCGTGGTGCGCGGTCCACCACAGGGAGGGGTTGTCGCCCCGGCCCTGGTAGACGCAGTACAGGTCATCGCGGAAGACGGCCAGGGCAGGGGCTTCGGAGGCGTAATGGGCCGTGAACGGTGCGTCGGCTCCCCAGCTCGCGCCCGGTGTGAACACGCTGAACCAGAGGCCGGTCGCGCGCGGCGGTGCGTCAAGGGCCATGGGGGTGAGGAGAGTGGGCGCGGACCACGGTGAAAGCAGCTCGCACCCGGCACCCAGGGCGGCCGACCGGATCTGCTCGGCCCGACCGGTCAGTGCCGCGCCGACGGCTCCTGCGACTTCCGCGGGCAGGGCCCCGGCGAGCACCTTCGCCACCAGGTCGCGGAAGGCGCTGGCGGACGGTCCGGCGCCGTCGAGGTCCGCGAGGCGGTCCGCGGCCCGTTGGTCGAGAAGGAGGGCGAAGCCCCACTCCAACAGGCGGACGGAGACAGCCGTCCCCGCCGCGGCGAGCTCCTTGGAGGCCGCTTCCGCGCGTTCTACGGCCTTGGCCGAGGGTGCGTCCGCACCGAAATCCGGTGCCGTGCCGCCTGTCCGCCCGGGGGCGGCGCCTTCGATCGCCATGCTGTCTTCCTGTCTGCAGGGCTACGGCCGGGCGGTTCGCCCTGCGCGCGGGGCGCGGGTGAGCCGTCCGGATCCGCAGGCATGGGTGCTTGGTCTGTTCCCGGCCACAGGTGCGCCGGCTTACGGGTTCCCCCGCCCTTCACGAGGCGTCCCGGTGCGGACGGGGAGCCGGTCGAGGGCCGTCGTCGGCAAAGGTGATGTGGGTCCGTCGTGCACACCCGCCGGCACGGCGAGCGGCGGTGGTTCGGCGCCGGCGGGGATGCGGACGCGCTCGGGATCCTCGAATGGCAGCGGGAGGATCCAGTCGCCCGCCTGGATGATCCCGCCGCGGAGCACCTCGGCCCGCAGTCCGCCGCGGTGCAGCAGGCCGCGGATCAGGCCGGGGCGGACCAGCTGTTCGAGGCGGGCGCAGGGTTCGCTGAGTTTGAGACCGCGCAGGATCACCGCGCCGATCCGGAACTCGCGGCCCACCAGCGGGTTCAGCCGTATGTCGCGGCAGACGAGGTTGCGCCGGCATTCGGCGGGGGTGAGAGTGATGCCGTGTTCGCGGGCCAGGGCTTCGAGGGCCTCGGCCTCGATGAGGGTGACGTCGCAGACTCCGGACGACCGGCCGGTGCCCCGGAGGCGGGGCCGGGGGCCCTCGCCCGCCCAGTAGTTGCGGTCTCCTGCCAGGCCGTGGCCTGCCACCGCGTGGGCCTGTGCGACGCGGAAGGTGGGGTCGCCGGTGCGCGCGGCAAGGTGCAGGGAGATGACCCGACCGGGTCCGGGTTGCGCTTCCTGTGCCATGGACGGTTCACCCCTTCAGGAAGTGGTGCGTGAGGGAGCGAAGCGTGCGGAACTGGTCCACGTCGATCTGGTCGAGCTGCAGTTCCCGCCCGATCAGGTCCTCCAGCAGCAGAACGAACTCCATGAAGCCGAGTGAGTCGATCAGCCGGTTCTCGATCAGGTCGAGGTCCTCCGGTATCTCGTCGACGGTCGGGTTGCGTTCGAGCAGCCAGTCCACGACCGGCTTGGTCACGTCGTCCATGGTCATCGCTCCTCGCGGGCCTTGTCGTACTCCTGGCTGATCCGGGCGACGGTGACGGCGGCCCGCTGCTGGGCGGTGACGCGGGTGCAGGACCTGCCGCAGTACATGGCCATCTCGTCAATGCGGCCAGTGGTTCCGTTCCCCGGCGCAGCCGCGCTGTAGCGCGGTACCGGGTGCTCCCTCCCGTCCACCCGGGTGGTGGCTATGAAGAGGGCCGGGGCGCGTTGGCCGGCGGCGGTGAGGGGGTTGCGCAGGACGCGGTGCGGGCGGTGCGGCCAGCCGATGTCGAACAGGGAGGTGACGAGGGTGTCGTCGGCCACGGCCTCGACCACCCGCCGTTTGAACTCCGGGTGCGCGGTGGATTCTTCGGCCGGGACGAACAGGGTTCCGGCCATGGCTCCGTCCGCGCCTCGGGCCACGGCGTCCGCGAGGTCACCTCCGGTGGCGATCCCGCCCGCGACGGCCAGTACCGCGTGCGGGTAGCGGGCCCGGACGTCGGCCAGCAGGAGGCCCACGGGCAGCCGGCCGAGCAGGTGACCGCCGGCTTCGGTGCCCTGGAGGACCAGGACGTCCGCGCCTCGTTCGAGGGCGGTGCCCGCGTCCGCGAGGGTGCCGACCTGGATCACCAGCGGGTGCCCGGCGGCCCGAACGGACTGGACCGCGTCGGCGTCGGGCAACCCGAAGGAGGTGACGAAGGCACCCCGGGGCAGTTCGGGCAGGACGGCCCGGAGCTGCTCCAGGCAGGCGGCGGGACCGGTGACCTCGGGGACCACGTTCACGCCGAACGGGCGGCTGGTGGCAGCCACCACCTCACGGACCAGCCGGGCGGCTCGTGCGGGCGGTTCCTTGTACAGCGCGAGGGTGCCGCCCGCTCCGGCCCGGGACACCGCGGCGCACAGCCCGGGCCCGGCGACGGCGCCCATTCCGGCTTGCAGCAGCGGCAGCGCGAGGCCGAGCCGGACTGCCAGCCGGGTCACGAGCGTTCCCCCCACCGCCGTACCGCGCGGTGCGCGGCCGCCAGGTCCCCCTCGAAGAGGTCACCCAGGGCATGCACCCATCGCTCCAGGCCGAAGGCGACGCAGCCGGTGAAGGCGGGGCGGCCCGCGTGGTGGATGGCACGGCGCTCGCCGAAGAAGTTGCGGTGGTTGTTGGTGGAGGCAACGGCGGTGCCGTCGATGTGCAGGTACTCGTCCTTCACCGGGGCCAGCACCTGCATGACCGAGCGGGAGCCGTCCTTCTCGAAGAACGGGTCGGTGGCGGGCTGTCGGTCCAGGGTGAGGCCGAGGGCCTCGCCGAAGGAGGCGATCCGATCCTGGTGCCGGTCGAGGTGGGCCCGTACGGCTTCGGCGGAGCCGACGCACACGATCTCCCGCATGGTGAAACCCCAGAGCCGGCGCAGCCCGTCGTGGTGGTCCTCGTTGCGGTAGCACTGCGCGACGGTGCTGATCAGGACGGGAGCGTCGGCGCTGGTGCCGGAGAGGTGCAGGAAGCAGCCGTAGCAGGCCGCGGAGGGCAGCAGGTGGGTGGCATCGGCCAGGTCCGCCGCGGACAGGGCGGTGGCCGAGGGCCCGGCCGCGGCGTGGGCGGCCAGTCGGTCGGCGCGGATGCGGGTGACCGGGTTGCCCAGGTGCGGGAAGTTGCGGAAGTAGTCGAGAGTCCGCAGTTCGTCGGCCCGTAGCAGCGGTGGGTAGCTCTGCTGCCGGGCTCCGGCCTCCGTGCCCCAGCGGGTGAACACCGCGTCCAGGGCGCCCTTGAGCAGGACGGCGGGTTCGTCGAGGGTGGCCAGCCCGTCCCGGACCGACCAGGTGGTCCCTGTCTCGCCCTCGGCCGTGGGGTCAGCGATGGTCATCGAACACCCCGATCCGATTGAGGAAGCCGGTCGTCTTGTGCAGGACCTTGGCGTGCGCGGCCTGTCGGGCAGGGTGGGCGAGCAGCCGCCGGCGCAGCGCGAAGCCGTCCGGGAGCCCTGCGTCGCGGTAGGCGGCCGGGTTGTAGAGGGACTCGATGCTGGTGGTGAGGTAGCGGCCGAGGTAGCCGCGCAGTTCGTGCCGGGCCGCCTCGTCCAGACCGCGGTCGAGGAGCCGCTCCCACAGCAGGTGCACGAGGCGGCAGCCGAAGGCTATGTGCCGGGATTCGTCCTGGTGGTGCAGCCGGTTGATGTGCCGGACGGTCGGGTGCAGGCGGCGGTCGGCGGCCAGTTGGACGTTGTAGTGGTCCACGATCTGCTCGAAGACCAGGATCCGGGCGAAGACCAGGAAGTTCTCGATGTCCGGGTCGCGCGGGGCCTCGGGCAGCTTGACCGACTTGTCGGGGTAGATCTTGCCGGCGTACTTGAGGCAGAAGGTGGCGAAGAACCACATGTGGTCGTTCTCCTCACCGATGAAGTGATGGAAGAACTCGGAGGGGAGTTCGAAGCCGGGCGTGTGGACGCGCCGGGTGACCTCGATGAGCAGTTCGCGGATGCCGTGCACGTTGAGGCTGTAGAAGTTGACGCTCTCCCACCGGCTCAGGGCCTGGAGCTGGGCGGTGCTCAGTTCGTCCATCAGCTCGGTGCCGTGGAGGGAGAGCAGTTCGGGGGACATCCACAGCTCATCGGTGGGGATCGTGGCCGGCCAGTCAAAAGTGGTGAAGGGGTTGTAGTAGTCGGCAGTGGCCTTGTCGGAGAGCCGGTCGAGCAAGGTCCGGAACTCGGTGTCGTCCGCCGTCGCGGTGGCCGCGCGGGCGGGCGGGGTGTTCGGGGGGCACATGGACGTCACTCCTTCCAGCGGATCGTCGACAACAAGGCGCGGTGGAGTTCGGGGGTGGAAGCGGCCACGCAGGAACGCTGGTTGGCGATGCTCAGGTCGGTCAGGACGGTGTTGCCGAGCGGTTGTCCGTATGCGTCGGTGATGACCGCCCCGGCCCGCTCGGCGAGGAAGACGGCCGCCGCGATGTCGTAGGGGAACAGGTGCAGGACCCGGCCGTTGCCGACGCGTTCGAACTCGGACAGCAGCGCCGGATCGTCGCGCAGCAGCCGGTTGCCGATGTCGACGTAGGCGTCGAGCTGGCCTGTGAGCACCCGGGAGATGGACCAGGTCGCGCTGTTGAAGACGAAGACCCCGCCGGTGTTGGCCGAGCGGTCGATGAGGTGGCCGTACGCCTCGGTCATCAGATGGGCCGGGTGGCCGTTGAATTCCAGTGACCAGAGCATCCGCGCGGGGTCGGTGGTGCGGGTCAGCGCCGGGACGGGATGGTCGTAGCCGTACGCGGTGATGCCGGGCGTCACCCGGTCCCCGTAGAGGTAGGCGCCCGTGCGCAGCTCCATCAGAATCGCGTGTTCGACGTCGGCGATGCGTGGGCACTGCGACATGCGGGCGACGGCGACCGAGACGGTGGCCGACTCCAGGCCGGCGACGGCGGGCCGGGTGCCGTCGATGGGGTCGACGACCAGCAGGTGGGCGGGGTCCGTGCCGTGGTACTGCAGGCCGCGGTCCTCGGAGTAGACGGCGACCGGCAGATCGTGGTCGGCGACGTACTTCCAGGTGGCCGCCTCCGCGATGTCGTCGAGGCCGAACTGGGCGTCACCGCCCGGCGAGTGGCCCCGGACCAGCCGGCTGGCCGAGCTGTGCTGGGCTGCCAGTACGGCCTCACGGACGGCCGTGGCGAGGCCGGTCACATACCGCCGCACGGCCGTGGCCCCCGAGGGACCGCTGTGCTCGCGGCCGTTCATGCGGCGGCCTCGGCGGCGAAGAGGGCTTCGATCCGGTCGCAGAGCAGATCGGCCTCTGCGCGGGTGAGGATCAGCGGCGGGCGGATCTTGATCACGTTGCCCCGGCCGTAGCGGGACGTCCGCAGGATCAGTCCGTGTTCCATGCCGCGCCGGGCCAGGGTCTGGGCCCGCTCGCTGTGCGGGCGTCCCCGGTCGTCACCGATCTCGATCCCGATCATCAGGCCGAGGCCGCGCACGTCCACGACGGCGGGGTGGCGGGCGGCCAGCGCGCGCAGCCTTTCCATGATGTGGGCGCCGACCTCCCGGACGTTCTCCAGGAAGCCGGGGCGGCCGATCACGTCGAGGGTGGTGGCCGCCGCCGCGGCGGCGAGGACGTTGCCGCCGTAGGTGAAGGAGTGGTGGTCGGCGCTGAGCCCGGACATCCGCTCGTCGGCGACGATGGCCGCGATCTGGGCTCCGGAGCCGCCGAGGCCCTTGGCGGTGGTCAGGATGTCGGGCCGGACCCCGTAGTGCTCTGCGGCGAACATCCGGCCGACCCGGCCTATGCCGGTCTGGATCTCGTCGAAGATGAGGACGATGCCCCGTTCGTCGCACAGGGCGCGCAACGCGGGCAGGTAGCCGTCGGGGGGCACGATGTTGCCGCCGCTGCCCGAGACCGGTTCGACGACCACGCAGGCGACGCTGCCGGAGCTGGCGTGGTCGAGGAAGTCGTTGATGCGCTCGACGCAGAGCATGCCGCAGCTGTCGGGGCCCGCCTGGCGGTAGAAGCAGCGCAGGCAGTAGGGGTCGGGGACCTGGAGCACGCCGGGCATCAGGTGAGGGAAAGGAGCCTTGCGGAAGGACTCGCCCGACATGGTGGTCGTCATCATGGTCTGCCCGTGGTGGCTGCGGAACAGAGTGACGACATCACGGCGGCCGGTGGCGACCTGCGCCATCTTGACCGCGCCCTCGTTGGCGGTGGAGCCGCCCGAGACTTTGAGGTGCACCTTGGTCAGGTTCGGCGGGGTGACCTCGATCAGCCGCCGTACGAGCTCGTTGACGGGCGCGGTCTGGAAGCTCGACGTGGTGTGCACCAGCCGTTCGACCTGCTCGCGCATGGTCTTGACCACCTCGGGGTGCCCGTAGCCGAGGCTCAGATTGAAAGTGCCGGAAGCGCAGTCGAGATACGCGTTACCGTCGGTGTCATACAGGTAAACGCCCTCGCCGTGGTCCATCTCGTACGCGCTGACCGGGTAGTACAGGTGCTTCTGCGCGTAGCTCAGGGCATCGCTTCGTGTGTCACCCCGGGCACCGCTCTGGACGCGCATGAGGTCGGCCATGTGACTCCTGTCGACTTCTGTCCGCGGACACGGCGGACGGCGAATATCGATATATCCAAGCCGTGAAATGAAGCGCTTCCCTCGGCATTGCGGGGGTGTGAGTTCACACGTCCAGGACGAAGGTGAACGCTGCGTCCCAACCCTCGGGCGTCTCCCGTACATCCATCAGACATTCTGGCCGGAAATACTTGTCGAGGTGGTTTCGGCGTTCGCCGGGGAAATACAGCATCGTGGTCAGCACGGCTCCGCCGGGCGGCTGCACCTTCACGTGCACATGCCGCGTCCGTCCCGGATACATGGCGGGCAGGACCGTCTCCAGCCGCCACCGTCCCTCGGCGTCCGCGAACTGATGGCCGCGCAGTCGAAAGCCGTCGTCGTCGTAGACCCCGGCGTCCCCGACCTGCCAGAAGTCGAGCAAGGTGCCGCCGATCGGTTTCCCTTCGGGGGTGCGCACGGCGCCGTGCAGCAACATCGGGACACCCTCGTCCACATCGCCCCGAAAGCTGGTCCTGAGCGGTGTGTCGGGCTTGTAGTACGGCCCTTCTCGCAGGGCGGGCGTGGGAGGTGTCCCATTGCACCGAACGGTCGGCGTGAGCGTCTTCACGGCATATTCCGGACTTCCGATCTCCACGGCGAAACTCTCCCTCGGTCAAAGGGTCTTTCACGTCGGTCCAGGCACGTTAACCGGAATTTTCGATGTTGAAAAGAAGGCCGTGTGACACCTCTCGGCCTTTTTTGGACGTCTATTGGCAGAATTCCACGGCCGACGCGGACAGCGGTTGTCTCCTGGGAATGGGGCGACGCCCGCGACGCCCGGGCCGGATGGGAAAGCGGGGACGACCGGAGACGGATGAGGTCGTAAGGAGTCAGCACCGGTCGGTGGCGGATCGCCGTAGTACGGCGCGTGCGCGGGCGAAGTAGGCCGAGTCGGGTGGAGCGGTGAGGATGTCCGCGAGCGCGAAGAGGTCAAGTGTCCGGCTGAGCCGCAGCCAGTCCGCGGGTAGCCGGCCGTTCCCGCCTCGGAAGCCATCGACGAAGCCCGCGGTGAAGGCGGGCGGATATTCGTGGGCGAAGCGCAGCATGTTCCCGACGTCGAAGAGCGGGGAGCCGCTGAAGGCGAGCTCCCAGTCGAGCACCGCGGCCACCGCCCACTGCCCCGCCAGCCGCCGCATCAGGACGTTCTTCGGGTTGAAGTCGCCGTGCACCAGGCTTTGTTCACCCGCCACGGCGGCAAGTGCCACAGGCCCGCGGCGGGCCAGGGCACGCAGCATGGCCGAGTCCGCCCCGCTCAGCGGCCCGTCCGATGCCCCCGTGACCAGACAGTGGTCGACGAAACCGGGCAGGTCGCTCAACGTGTCTGCGCCGTCCGGGGCCGGCACCAGCGAGGAGTCGCCGAAGACACCTGGACGGAGCAGTTCGACCCGGCCGATCCCCGCAAGCACCGCGCCGACGGCCCGGCCCAGGGCCCGCGCCTCGCCGCTCGCCGGACCATCCGCGAGTACCTGGCTGAGCAGGATCCCCTCCACGAACCGGTAGAGCAGGGTGGGGCGGCCGGTGGCGCGACCCTGCGGATCGGCCGCGACCACCGCGGTCACGGGGACGGCACGGGCCGCCGCCCGGCCGAGGACGGCGATCTCCACCGCACACGTGTTGCGCGGGAACCGGCTGATGCAAGGCCGGTGGTGTCGCAGCACGTAGCGCTCCGCGCCCGCGGCGTCGGGGCGGCGGATGGTGAGCAGGGACATGTCGTTGGTGAACCCGCCGGACAGCGGGTCCACCTCGTGGATCAGGGCCCCGGGCAGGGCGTGCCGGGTCAGCCAGGTGTGCGTTGCCGGGTCCAGGAGACCTACTGGACGAGGGTGCGTCATACCGGCCAGCCTGCCCGGCCCGGGGCCGCGCTCATGCGCCCGTTCCCCCCGATGGCCCAGTTCCGGGCGACGGCCGTGCGGAGGCGGCCGCCCCGGCCGCCAGGACCAGTCCGCCGGCCGGTCCGGCGAGCCGGCCCAACTGGGCCGGGACCACGAAATCCTCGGCCGAATGCTCGGGCAGCCCCGGGTAGCCGGCCAAGGTCGCGGTCAGCTCGGTGCGGAGCAGTGGAAAGAGGCCGGGGAACGCGGCGACGCCGCCGCCGATCACGATCCGCTGGGGGGCGGTCGTGTAGACGATGTTGCGTATCCCCGCGGCCAGGTAGGCCGCCTCCATCCGCAGCGCCTCGGACAGTACGTCCCCGGTCAGTTCTTCGGCAGGAGCCCCCCAGCGGGCCCCCATCGCCTCGCCACCCGCCAGGCCCTCCCAGCAGTCGCCGTGGAAGGGACAGGAGCCGGGGAAGGTGTCGCTCGCGATCCGAGGCACTGTGAGGTGGCCCATCTCGGTGTGGATCAGGCCCCTGACCACCTTGCCGCCGATCACGGCACCGCCGCCGATCCCGGTGCCGACAGTGAGGTAGACGTAGGTGTCCAAGCCCCGCGCGGCACCCCAACGGCCCTCGCCGAGGGCTGCGCCGTTGACGTCGGTGTCGATGCTCACCGGTACTCCGAGCGCGTCAGCGAAGGGACCGGCGACGTCCACCCCGGACCAACCGGGTTTGGGGGTGGCGGCCAGGTGGCCGAACCTGGCATGGCCCGGCCGCAATTCGAGGGGCCCGAAGGACGCGATGCCGATCGCGTCCAGCGGGCCCGATGTGGCGGCCGCCTCCCGGAAGAAGTCGATGGCCCGAGCCAGGGTAGGGCCCGGTCGGCCGGTCGGGATCCGGGTCTCGGCCTCGATCCGGTCCGGGGCCGAGCCGACCAGACAGACGAATTTGGACCCGCCGGACTCGATCGAGCCGAGCCGAGGTGCGCTCATACGCCCACCGGCCAGCCGTCGTCGCCGAACGGACCGGAGTGCGAACGGATGACGACCTTGAGCGCGTCGTAGCGCGGTGGCCGTTCGGTGCCGCTGTCCCCGCTGTCCCCGCTGTCCCCGTCGCCCAGGGTGAGGCCGCCGAGCGCGGTGAACGCCTCCGAGTAGCGTTCGAGCGGGAACTCGTGCGTCACCAGCCGGTCCAGAAGCGTGCCGGTCCCCCTGCCGGGTCGCTGTGGGGCGCCGAGTTCGGCGGCCAGGTTCACGGCGACGGGGAAAGTGTCGGCCCGGTAGTCCCCGGCGCCGATCAGACGGATGCCCCGGTTGGTGAGCCGGAGCGGGCGCAGCGGCACGGAGTAGGCGTCGTCGAAGCCCATCACGACCACCCGGCCGCCGTCGTCGACCAGGCGGAGCGCCGCGTCCAGTCCGGTGCCCGTGGTGTCGAAGACGACGGACGGACGCTCCTCGCCCCATGCCTTCGCCACGGCTTCGACCGGGTCCGCTCCGGCCACGTCCACCACGTGCGCGAAGTGTTCTCGGGCCCGCTCCAGCCGGTAGCCGTCCGGTTCGGCGAGGGTGACCCGGCGCGCCTGGCGGCCGGCGACCAGTGCGGTCAGCATGCCGATCGGGCCCGCGCCGAGGACCACCACGGTGTCGCCGAAGGTGACGGACGCGGCCTCGACGTTGTTCAGGACACAAGCGAGGGGCTCGATCAGAACCGCGCTGCGAAAGGGCAGCCCGGCGGGAACCCGCTCGACGAAACGCTCCGGCAGCGTCACGGCCTCCGCGTATGTGCCGTCCCGGTCGACACCGACCTCGGTCCCCGCCTTGTGACGGCAGAAGTTGGTGGCTCCTCGAAGGCACGGTGAGCACCAGCCGCAGTACAACGTCGGATTGACCACCACCCGGTCCCCGACCCCGACCGAACGCACCTGCGGCCCGGTCTCCCGCACGACACCCACCGACTCGTGTCCAAGCACGGTACCCGGGCGGGCCGGGAACCGCCCGAGCAGGATCTTGCGGTCCGTTCCGCAGACTCCCGTACCGACGATCTCCACCACGACGTCGTCATCGTGCGCAAGCTGTGCGGCTGGTCTGTCCTGCAGTTCGGCGGAGCCTGGACCCAGATAGACGAGAGCGCGCACGAGACCTCCCCATTGGTGTTCGGAAGGCGACGCTAACGCAGCTGAATGTGACCGGATAGGACACCTATGAGCCATTTCGGAGCCCGAACGGTCGTCTCGTCTCCGAGCTGTCCCCCTCACGCACGGGGTAGATACACCGCTCCAGAGGCCGCCCCACGCATCGCGGGCAAGGTGGATCTCGCTGGCCAGCCGCCTCGGGACCGGCCGAGGGCGGGGCTACGGAGTCCCTCTTTTGGGCTCTGGTGGTGTGAGGGCTCGTGTCGGGGGCCCCGGCGATCAAGATGTCCGATCCGGCGCAGGGCCTCACAATGAGCGCTGTATGTCCTCTATGCCGGATCGGAGACACGGATGAAGGACCTCACGTTCGAGGTGAAGCGCTCGCTGTCGCGCCTTGAGGCGGCAGATCAGCTCGCAGCCCTCGCAGCCGCGCTGAGGGAGGGCGAGGAGGCCGAACTGGAACTCGGTGCGGCGACGCTCGGCCTGCGGATTCCCGACGAGCTCCGCTGTGAGCTGGAGGTCGAGATCGGTGACGGCCAGATCGAGCTGGAGATCGAGCTCAAGTGGCCGATCTCGGCGCCGGGCCGGAAGGCGGCGTCATCCTCGGCGGCCACGGCCGCTGAGGAGCGGCCCGTACGGAAGGGCAGCGCGACCACAGAACCCAGTCGGCGCAGGAGCGCGAAGCGGTCCCCGAAGAAGGCTCCCTGAGCCGACGGCGGGACCGGCGAGCGCGCGGTCCGCGATGGCGACGTACGGCAACGACTGCCCGACGTGCCGGAATATGGCAGAAGGGCCCGGATCCATCAGGATCCGGGCCCTTCTGTGCAGTAGCGGGGACAGGATTTGAACCTGCGACCTCTGGGTTATGAGCCCAGCGAGCTACCGAGCTGCTCCACCCCGCGTCGGTAACTCCACTCTACGGCACCACGACCTCCGCTCGATACCAGTCCGCCCGCCACCGGGTGGCCGGGACGTGGAGTGTCACCAGCGCAGCAGCATCACCGCGCCGCTGGCTCCACTCGCGAGGCCGAACAGGGCGACGGCGTCGCCGGGGGCCAGGCGGCGGTCGCGGACTGCTTGAGCGAGTTGGAGGGGCAGGGTCGCGGCGGCGGCGTTCCCCGTGTGGGGGAAGGTCGGGATGATCTGCGCGGGGTCGATGTCCATGCGGGCGCGGAAGGCGTCCACGAAGGGCTGGGACGGCTGATGGACGCAGACGAGGTCGAGTTCGCGGACGTCCACGTCCTGTTCCTTGAGCCACTGGGCTGCCTGGGCGTCCAGTCCGGTGAAGGAGGCCAGGAGCGCGTCGGAGTCGACATGGAGGCCTTGGGGCTGGCCAGGGGCGTGATGGGGGTCGTAGAGGGTGGCCGCGGGCCAGCTCGTGGAGTTGGCCAGGAACACGGAGCCGGTGATGCCCGGGACGGGCGAGGCCTCCACCAGGAGGGCTGCGCCCACATCGGCGCCGGTCAGGGAGGTGAGTCCGGTGCGCAGCCGGCTCCGGTCCAGCTCCCAGCGGGAGAGGCGGCTGAGGGTTTCCCCGCACGTGATCAGGACACGGCGGTGCTGGCCCGTGCGGATCAGGGCGTCGGCGACCTGGAGGGCGTTGATGACCCCGTTGCAGGCGTTGCCGATGTCGAAGGCGGGACAGGACAGACCTGTCTTCGCCGCGACGATGTGGGCGTTGGCGGGTTCACGGACATCGGCGCTGACGGCCGCGAAGAGGAGCAGGTCGATGTCGGTGGGGCGAAGGCGCGCGGTGTTCAGGAGCCTGGTTGCGGCGCGAGCGGCGAGGTCGGACGGCAGGTCCGCGGGGTTCGCGAGAGCGCGCTCGCGGAGGCCGAAGGCGCGCTGTATCAGGCCGGGAGGGAGTGCGAGCGAGGGGCTGTGCCGGCGCAGGCGTTGTTCGATCTCGCAGGCGCTCTGGCGTCCGGTGGGCAGGTGGACCGAGGCGTGGGTGATGCGGCTGTAGGCGTTCACGCCCTCTCCTTCGCATCACGGGAGGGCCGGCGCGGGCCCCGGCCGGGCGGGGGTACCGGTGATGGGACGGCCGCGGGGGTACGGGGCAGGCCGGTGACGGCGTGCTTGAGACGGTCCGTCCACGCCAGCGGCAGCAAGGTGTGGAGCGGGACCAGGAGACGCGCGTCGCGCCCGACGACGTAGCGCGCTCGTGGCCGGCGGGCCGTCAGGCACGTCTCGACGGTGCGTGCCACCGGCTCAGGGCCGGGCACCCGACGGTCCACGGACGCGAACAGGCGGGCCGTGGCCTCGTATCCGGGACTGCCGGGGCCGCGGAACGCGTCGAGGTCGGTCAGAGCACGGCCGAGCATGGGGGTGGCGAACGCGCCGGGCTCGACCAGGCAGACGCGGACACCGAGGTGGGCCGCCTCCACGCGCAGGCAGTGCGTGAGCGCGGAGAGGGCGTGCTTGCCCGCGCTGTACCAGGCGCCCATCGGCCACGGAACACGGCCCAGACCCGACGAGATGTTCACGATCCGGCCCCCGCCGCGGGCGGCCATGCCCGGCAGGACCATCCGGCACAGCCTGGCCGGACCCAGCAGATTCACCTCCAGCAGATACCGGGCCTGCTCGTCACCGATATCGGCCAGGGCACCCGCCCGCGGGATGCCGGCGTTGTTCACCAGTGCCCACGGCCCGCCTCCGGTCATCTCCGAGACCGTGCCCAGCGCCGTGTGGCAGGACTGCGCGCACGCCACGTCCAACTGCACGGTGCGCAGAGCCAGGCCACGCTCAGCAGCGTCCGCCTCCAGCTGCCGGGCCTTGCCCTGGTCGCGTGCTCCGGCGATCACATCCCAGCCCGCGCTCGCCAGACGGAACACGATCACCCGGCCGAACCCGCCCGTCGCCCCCGTCACCAGCACACTGCGCCCGCCCGACGGCACGACCACGCCCCACACCCTTCTCAGCCCTGCCCTCATGCCGTAGCCACCCGGCCACGCCCCTTACGGGGGACAACGACACCTCCCCGTCGAAGATGTGGTCCCGGGGCGCCGGGCCACACGGCGGGCTCGTCATCGGCGTCCAGCTGTGCTCACTTCGCCAGACGTCGTACGGCCGTCACCACGCTGCCCGCGGCGTCCTCCGTTGACATGTGCCGCGCGGCGGCGGTGGCCGCCTTCGCGTGAGCCGGATCCCGTACGGCGGTGACGAGCGCGTGGGTGAGGCGGTCGGCGGTCAGGGACCGGAATGGGATGGGGGCCGGTGCCGCGCCGATCGCGGCGAGCCGCGCGGCCCAGAAGGGCTGGTCAGCGGCGATCGGTACCGTGACGGACGGGATCCCGGCGCGGGCTGCCGCCGCCGTGGTGCCGGCTCCGGCGTGGTGGACGACGGCGGCCAGCCACGGGAAGAGCGGGCCGTGCGGTACGTCGCCGATGGTCAGGATGTCGTCCCCGTCCGCGACGAGCCCGGCGCTGCCCGACTGGAGCACCCCTCGCAGCCCGGCTCGCCGCAGGGCCTGCACGGCGATCTCGCTCAGGCGTTCCCCATGGCCGGCGGCCATGCTGCCGAAGCCGACGAGCACCGGTGGCGGTCCGGCCGCCAGGAAGTTCTCCAGCTCTGCGGGAAGCCGGCGGCCCGCGTCGAAGTACGGCCACCAGGAGCCGGTCACCGCCAGATGGGCCCTCCAGTCGGACGGGCGAGGCACCAGCGCTGTGCTGAAGCCGTGCAGGACGGGCCAGCCGGCCCGGTCCTGCCGCCGGCGCATGCGTGTGGCGGTGAGCGGCGGCAGCTGAAGGCGTTCGCGTAGTCGTGCCACCGCCGGCTCATAGACCCGGTCCGTCATGCGACGGGCGAAGCGCCCGGCGGCGCGGTTGCCGAACCGGCCCAGCGAGCGGGCTCCCATGACGGTCGGGGCGAAGTCACCGGTCGGGGCGGTGGGTTGCAGGTACACGCCCATGCTCGGAATCCCGGTCGCCTCGGTGACGTGCCAGCCGAGCGGGGCGGTGGTGGCCGACAGCAGAAGCAGGTCCGTGCCCGCGTCCACGGCATCGGCGAACCCCTCTCCCAGGCCCGTGACGAACGCGGCGGCGGCCCGCAGCAGCGCGCTCTTGCCTTGGACGTCACCGTGTTCCCGGGGGTCCGCGGGCAGCGGCCGGAACTCCAGCCCCGCTTCTTCGGCCAGGGGCGCGAACGACTCGGTGGCGGCGAGTGCGACCTCGTATCCGGCGTCCCGCAAGGCGGCACCCAGCCCGGTGTAGGGCGCGACGTCACCGCGTGATCCGGCCGTGGCGATCAGGATTCTCATGGGTGCTCCTCATATGCGGTTCTCGATGTGGATGCGGCGGGACGCGTTGGCGTGCACCGCTTCGGCCAGGTAGGCGGCAAGCCCCGGGCGCTGCTGCGACGGCGGCACGACGAGGGCGAAGGCGCGCGGGTCGGAGGCGAAGTCGTCGGCGATCCGCCGGTGCATCTCCGGCGGGCAGGGCGTGAACCAGCGGGACACGTGCAGCCGGTGCTCCTCCGCGATGTCCATGACCCGTTCGCCGTCGGCGGGTTCGCCGTCGTCGTGGCCCGCGAGCAGCTCCGCTCGCCAGGCGGCGGCCTCGGCCATGAGCCGGCGCCAGTCCTCCTTGGTGTGGGCGGAGGCCCGCGCCATCGCCTCCCGGTGCCCTTTCGAGTCCCGCCACTTCAGCTGGGCGTCGGTGGCGTAGCTGAGGTCGAACGCGATCTCCCCGAATACCTCGAAGCGTTCCTCGGGGGTCAGCGGCACCCCGGTCTGCTGGACCTCGATCGCACGCTCGGCCACCTCGGCCAGTTGCTGCAGTCGCGTGATCTCGTCGGCCAGTTGGCGCTGCCGGGTCCGCAGGTGCTCCAGCGCGTTGGCTTGCGGGTCGGCGAGGATCTCGGCGATCTCGTCCAGGGGAAAGCCCAGTTCGCGGTAGAAGAGGATCTGCTGGAGCCGTGCCAGGTCGACGTCTTCGTAGTGGCGGTACCCGGCCCGGCTGCGGCCACCCGGTGAGAGGAGTCCGGTCGGTCGTAGTGGTGCAGTGTGCGTACGGTCACCCCGGCGAAGGCCGAGACCTGACCCACGGTGTAGCCCATGGACCTGCCCTTTCGTTCGGCAACAGCCTCAAGCCTGACGTAGGGAGAGGGTCAACCCGGGATCCTGCGACGCTTCGGACCCTCGTCGGCGGGGAGGTCGGTCGATCCGCGAGCCGGCAGCCCCTCGTCCTCGGCCGCGACGACGACGCCGGCGGTGGATACGTCAGGGGCCAGATGCTCGTGCGACGGCGGTCACAGCGGGGCGGCCGTACGCACCCCCGGCAAGGGCGGCGAGGGTGGCGCGGGTGGCTTCAGCTCCGCACGCAGCGGGACCAACGGGACGGGCCCGGGGACCCCGTGCCGTACGGCGAGGAGGTGTACACACCCGTCGGCGCCGACGGCACCGGCGGGAACGTCCAGACCAGCGAGCTCCTCGACCGACACCCCCGCCTACGGACAAGGCGGCGCCGGAGGGGAGAGCGGCTACGGAGGGAACGGCGGTCCCGTGCCCGATGACAAGGACGGAAAGGCCGGCGGCGACGGCGCCGTGAAGTTCACCCGGACTTCCGCCAACACCTGACGGCCTGCGGCACAGTTCCCCCCGGCCCTGCTCACCCGCGCCCGCTCGCGGCGGGCAGACCAGACACCCTCACGCTGCCACCAGTGGCAGAGGAGTCCACGTCGCCGGCGCGGGTGGGGAGGTGCTGTGCGCAGTGCTGTCGATGAGCTGGACCGGGTCAGCCTGCCAGTCGGGTGAGGGCCAGGGCGTGTGCGCGGTCGAGGGAGTCGGCGGCGGCGCAGGGGACGTCCGGCTGCACACCGGTGCCCTCCCAGTTCGTGCCGGAGACGGGGTTGATGGCGCGGCCGACGGGGACGGTGGCTTCCAGGTGCGGGTGCAGGGTCCAGCCCTGGCACGGGTGCGCGCCGCCGCGGGTGGGCTCGCCGACTACCACGGCGCGGCCGAGCTGCTGGAGGTCGTATGCCAGTTCCTCAGAGGCAGAGAAGGTGCTCTCGCTTGACAGCACGTACAGCGGCTTGCTGCCGCCGAAGCGCGCGCCGGGAACGTGCGGCAGGCTCCAGGACTGCTCGCTGCGCTCGCCGCCGCGCCAGTACATGGTGTTGAGGTGGGTGCGCTCGTCGAGCAGGTAGCTGCAGACGAACGCGACGGTGTCCGGGTCGCCGCCCCGGTTGGCCCGCAGGTCCACGATCAGCGCCTCGGCGCGGGAGGCCAGGGTGAGCGCGGCGCCCAGCGGCTCGGCGGCCCACTCCAGCGGGAACAGCATCGGTGCCAGCTCCACCACGGCGACCCCTCCGTCGAGCAACTGCACCCGGGGTGCGCCGCCCAGAGAGGCATCGAAGTCCCGGCGCATGGCGTCCAGGGTGGCCGCCCCCCGCTTGGGGGAGACCGGGTCGGCGTGGTGCTTGAGTCTCAGGTGCCGGTCGCCGTTGACGGACTGCAGGTCCGCGGTGACCAGGCGGCCGAGCTCCTCGGCGTCGTCGACGTCGTAGGCGCCCTCGATGAGGCGTTGTTGCAGCAGGTCGACCAACTGCTCGGCTATCTCGGGGAAAACGTAGTGCTCGGTCAGCAGCCGGGCCATCTCGTCGATAACAGGGGCTGGTGCAAGCTTCGTTGGAGTCGTCATGGCTGGGAGTAGAGCACTGCCCTTGCGAAAGCGTCAAAGGGTTTGGACACTTTAGCTATGCGTGATCAGCCTCCCTGCTCGCCGCCTCCAGGTTCGCCGCCTCCTGAGGACGTCCTGGAGATCGTTGCGCCTGAGCAATTCGCGGCGCTCGCCCACCCGTTGCGCCAGCGGCTGCTCTTCGCCCTGGGCCACCGGCCTGCCACCACCAGCCAGCTCGCCGCGCAACTCGACGCGAAGAAGGGCAACGTGGCCCACCACCTCAAGGTGCTCCGCGAGGCCGGGCTGGTCCACATCGCCGAGACGCGCCAGGTCCGCGGTGGCACCGAGCAGTACTACCAGCGCACGGCCCGCCAGATGGTCGTCGCCGAACCTCAAGCGGCAGGCACCGCCGCGATGCTGGCCGCGGTCGCCCAGGAGCTGGACCTCTCGCCCGCCGAGCCCCTCCTGACACTGCGCCACCTGCGTCTGAGCCCCGGGAAGGCAAGAGAACTCGGCGAGGCCCTCGCCCAACTGGTCGAGGGGGTCGATGAGGCCGAGGAGGAGCCGGAAGACCAGCCCGTACATGGCGTGTTGGTGGCGCTCTATCAGCAGGCTCCGCCGGCCAGCCCCACTTGGTAGGGCGGGCCCACCGGTCGGCCCGGATCCTCACCGAGTCCTTCCACTGATGCCATCAACGAGTGGTTGTGACGTACTGGGTCGACGACAGCTCGAACACCCGTACTCGCCGACCGCCGGTGGGATTGACGGTCTCACGGGCCGGATGCATCCCCAGTTTGGTCATGATCCGTTCGGAGGCGTCGTTGCCCACTTGAGTGATGCTGACGATCCGCTCCAGCCCTCGCTCTTCGAAGCCGAACCGCACAGCGGCCGCAGCGGCTTCGGTGGCCAAGCCCTGCCCCCAGTGGGAACGTCCCAGCCGCCAGCCGACCTCAACCGCCGGCAGTACCTCCGGCAGGAAGGCGGGCACCGAAAGCCCGGTGAAACCGGCCAGTTCGCCAGTGGACCGGATCTCCACGGCGAACAGACCGAAGCCCTGTGACTCCCACTCGCTCTCCCATGCCTGGATACCACTGCGAGTCTGCTGTTCGTCCCGGACGCTGCCGTGACGGATCCACCGCATGACCTCGGGATCGGCATTGATGGCAGCCATGGGCGCAACGTCTTCCTCGCGCCAGCGACGCAGGATCAAACGGGGAGTCTCAAGCGTGACCATCCAGTGATTCTGGATCACAACATAGGCCCACCGCCATCCTCACCAGCCATCTTCGACACACGCCCGCATGGATCTCGTACACCCTCTCGACGGCGGGAGGGCGCGCGCCACTGCCGCCGGCCCCACGCCTGCGGCTCGCGCGCTCACCCGGTAGGCCGTGAACCTGTCACCACGGGGTTCGTACTCCTTGCCCATCGGACCGACCGGATCGATCAGCAGCGGAAAGGGGCTGCGGACGGCAGGAAGCCGGGGGCTGCCAGTCAGAGTCTGCACCGGCGGACCTCATCCGGTGCTGGTGCGCCCGGGCCGTGGCCATCAACGCGTCCAGGGTGTCTCGGGTCCGCAGGAGGTCGGCGATGTGCGCGGAGAGCCGCTCACGCTCCAGTGCCATCCGCTCCAGCGCGGCATCGGAGGTCTCTTCGCTGGGCGAGTCGATGCAGGGCATCAGCTCGACGATGGTCCGGCTGGACAGGCCAGCGGTGTACATCCGCTGGATGAACGCGACCCGTTCGACCTCACTGTCCGTGTAGTGCCGTTGTCCGCTGGGGCTGCGGGTGCTGGTGAGCAGTCCTTGTTCCTCGTAGTAGCGCACGGACCGGACGCTGACTCCGGCGCGCGATGCGAGCTCCCCGATCCGCATAGGACCTCCTGGCGAAGTTGAGCGTCGTAGACCCTTGCCTCTGACGTCGATGTCAGGTTTTAGCGTAGCCGCTGTGCCCCCGAAACGCGGGCACGGCAGTTACGAAGGAGCCCGGACATGACGAGTCTGTTCACCAGTTACCAACTTGGCGGTCTCACCCTGCCCAACCGGATGGTCATGGCCCCGATGACCCGAGCCCGGGCCGCGGCCGGCGGCCTGGCGACCCCTTCCATGGCGACGTACTACGCCCAGAGGGCCACGGCCGGCCTGATCGTGAGCGAAGGGGTGCAGCCGAGCCTGATCGGGCAGTCCAACCCGGGCACACCCGGACTGTTCACCGACGAGCAGGTCGAGGCGTGGCGCCCCGTGACCGCCGCCGTCCACGCCAACGGAGGACGGATCTTCGCCCAGCTCATGCACGGCGGCCGGGTCTCGCACCCCGACACCACCGGCCTACAGCCGGTCGGGCCCTCGGCGGTCCCCGCCGTCGGCGACGTCTTCACCCCCACCGGGCCGCAGCCCGCCCCGATGCCGCGCGCCTTGAGCACCACCGAAGTACCCGAACACGCGCGGTCCTACGCCCGGGCCGCCCAGCGCGCCGTGGAGGCGGACTTCGACGGAGTGGAACTGCACGGTGCCAACGGATACCTGATCTCCCAGTTCCTGTCGTCCAACGCCAATCTGCGCACCGACCGCTACGGGGGCCCGATCGCCAACCGCATCAGGTTCGTCGTCGAGGCCGTCGCCGCCACCGTCGAGGCCGTCGGTGGGGAGAGGACCGGCATCCGGCTCTCACCGGGCGGGACGTTCTGGGGAGTGGAGGAGAGCGAGGTCCGCGACCTCTACACCGCGTTGCTGACCGAACTGGCACCGCTCGGATTGGCATACGTGCACCTCGAAGCCACCGCGGAGGAGGCCACGCTCGTCGCCCTGCGCCGCGCGTGGCCGGGCACCCTCGTGATGAACCCGGTCTTTCCGATGGGCGCGAAGCAGACAGGTAGGGACGACGCCGACCACTGGCTCGGCCTGGGTGCCGACCTCATCAGCTTCGGCCGGGCCTTCCTCGCCAACCCCGACCTCGTCGAGCGGCTACGGGGCGGACTTCCCCTCACCCCGGTCGACGAGGCGACGTACTTCCAGGGCGGCGATACGGGATTCCTGACCTATCCGGCCCACCAGTACGCGGCTTGATCTCCGGCTGGGTCGCTGCCTCAGCGGAGGGCCGTGGCTGTGGTGGTCCGGCATCGACGCCAGCGTTCGTTCGCCGCTTCGACGTGGAGCACACCTCTCGCCGCCTGTTCAAGCAGGTGCTCGGCTCGCTGCTCGGGTCCGAGAACCACACCCGGGCCGGCACGCGGCGCGGGATGAGGCGACGAGCTGAACACCAAGGCAGGTGTCAGGGGCCGACGTACTCGAAGACGCCGCCGTGCGGGTGCCGCAGGACTGCACGGCGGCCGTTCGGGGTGGGCTGAATGGGCATCACGATTTCGGCTCCTCCCGCTTCCGCCTCCTCGACTGCGGTGTCCAGGTTGGAGACGGCGAGAGTCGCCGCCACGCCCGCGACGCGCTGCACCGCCTCATCAGGCCCGGCGAACAGAAGGAAAGGCCCGACGCTTGCCAGGTTGACCCCGGCAAAGGCGAACCGCGTTGCGGTGCTTCCGGTCAACTTCTCGTAGAAGGGCACAGCCGCATCGAGATCCTCGACACGCTGTCGCGCGACCACTGAATCGATAGCCATGATCAGCATCATCACACCTGCATACGCGCCTGCGAAGGGAATTCCTGCAGACCTGCCAGTCGCTTGGTGCGCCGAGAATGGTGACGTGGCGGGGCCGGTGCGTTCCGCCGGGCGGCTCCGGGGATGGTGAGGGCTCCTTGCCGGGAGCCGTTGGCGTAGTCGGCCGCCCATAAGGGCCCGCTGGTGCCCCGCATCAGGGTGCTCAGGGCGCCCGTTGCCTGGTTGACGGCGAGTGCGGGGCCCTGGCTGACGCGCCAGTTCGGACGGCACCCCGGTCCTGCCACACGGCGGATCGAGGTGTCGTGGAGCCGAAAACCGCCGAACCGTGCACGTGCGGATGGATGATCTGCCTTGGAGGCAGCAGCAGCTGCCGTACGTGAGCCTTGAGAGGTACCCGCTCCAAAGGCAGGAACCTCGTATCGCGTGGATCAGCGAGAGGGATTTTCCGAATGGATGACTCTGTGACCAACGAAGACGGTGCGAACCAGCAGCCGACGTCCTTGACGATCTCGTCGCAGAGCCTGGCCGCTGCCGGCCTGGAGCCGCAGGTGCGGTCGTGGATCGGCGACGGCCCCAACGAGGCGATCACCGCCGGCCAGATCGTCGCGGCTGTCGGTGAGGACCGGCTCGCCCAGGCCGCCGAGAGCCTGGGATGGGAGCCCGAGGACCTGGCCGCCGATCTCGCCTCCCGACTCCCCGAACTCGTCGACAGCGCGGTGCCCGACGGCCAGAGCGCTTCGGACACCGGAGGCGGGTTCCCCGGTTTCCAGGTCCGCTGGGCCCCGGTCCCTGTCCAAGACCTCACCTCGGACCTGCAAATCCATCCCGGGATCGCGCCGGCCAGCAGCCTGACTCTGAATGATGAGGTGGCGATCGACGGCTCGGTGACCCTCACCGTCAGGTACCTCTGAGCGACTCCGGCAACCCGGCGGGACCGCGCTCTGGGGGCGGCAGTACCACCGGGCCGCCCCAACGTCACCGGCCCCCGGCCGGCCTTGCATGTGGCGCGGACCAGCTACGGAAAAAGCCGGCTCGCGCAGGTCTCCGGCTTGCCACTGACAACGTGGGGGGCAGGGCTCGGCAGTCCCGCACGTGCCCGCGCTCTGCGCGGACGGCACGGGCCCGGGGGCGCCGGAGAGGACGAGGGAGGAAGGGCTGCCAGGACCTGTCCGGGCGGTCAAGCGCGCGGATGCGGAAGCGTGCAGGTATCGATCAAGCATGGATGGGCATGATCACCGGGCTGTTGGATTGCCCTTCGTGGGCCCACGGAGACGGAGTGTTCATGGAAGACAATGTCGTCAAGCACCAGTGGCAGATCGAGCTGGGGGAGCGTCGGGTGGAGACGCTCAAGAGCGTCTCCGGGATCTCGTTCAAACAGGAGTACATCCAGCTGCTGCAGAACTCGCCGGACGGAAAGCCGGTCCCCGACCTTGTCCTGGGCGCACCGGAGTTCTTCGGGACGCTGACCCTCACGCGGGGCCTGGACAAGAGCGAGAGGTTCACTCAGTGGATCTCGGAATCCAGGGATCCGGCCAAGGCGGAATCCAGTTCCCAGACCATCGTCCTGGCCTACGTGAACGAGCGGAACGAGGTCGTGAGGCGCTTTCAGTTCGAGGGCGCCCGACCTTCGAGCTGGAGCGCCCCGGACCTGTCGGCGGGCGACTCCTCGGCGGTGGAAGAAACGCTCGAACTCACCTATGTGAGCGCCAACCCGATCTAAAGCCTTCTGGGCCGTTGATGTGGACATGGGGTGGGGCGATCTGAATGATACCGAGTGGGAACGGCTGGGGCCGTTCCCGCCGGTCAGTAACTCCGGTCAGCGCCTGACCGTGCGCTCGGTATCGGAAGAAGCCGGCGAGCCCATCCGGCTGTGCCCCGCACTTCCCCGGAGGACACATGCCGCAGGACTTCGAGTTCGACCTGCCCTTCCCCCTCGCCCTCAGCCCCGACTTGGAGGGCGCGCGGCGCCGGAATCTGGAATGGGTGCAACGTACGGGCCTGGTCGGGGATGGCAGATCGCTTCAGTGGTACGCCTCATGGGACATGCCCCGCCTGGCCGCCTACGGCTTTCCCTACGCCCAAGGGCCGTCGCTGGATCTGTGCACGGACGCCATGGCGTTCTTCTTCGTCTTCGACGACCAGTTCGACGGCCCCCTCGGGCGGGATCCCGCCAGGGCCGCGGCTGTCTGTCAGCAGCTGATCGACATCGTCCACGGTGCCGCCCCGCCCCAGGACGCCGACGCGTGCTCGGTGGCGTTCGCCGATCTCTGGGCCCGCAGCCTCGCCGGCGCCCCTCCCGGCTGGGTGGCCCGTACCGCCCACGAGTGGGAGTACTACCTCGCCACCCAGGCCCACGAGGCGATCGGCCGCCTGCGCGGCACCCCCGCCGACATGGAAACCTACCTCCAGGTCCGCAGGGGCATCGCCGGAACCGATCTGCCCCTGTCCCTCGGCGAACGCGCAGCGGGCATCCACGTACCCGAGGCCGCCTTCCACAGCCCGCAGCTGCGCATCATGCGCCAGGCCGCCATCGACGTCACCTTCATGTGCAACGACGTCTACTCGCTGGAGAAGGAAGAAGCCCGCGGCGACATGGACAACCTGGTCCTGGTCCTCCAGCACACCCGGACGTGCACCCGAGACCAAGCCCTCACCGCCGCACGCGGGGAAGTCGACCAGCGCGTCGACCGCTTCCGGGAACTCGCCCCCCAGGTACCCGCGCTGTGCCTCCAGCTCGGCCTCGCCGGCCCGGAACGAGCCGCGGTGGACACGTATGTGGAGATCATGGGGGCCTGGATGAGCGGCTACCACGCCTGGCAGACCCAGACCCGCCGCTACACCACCGCCCCGGTCCTGCTGCCCAGCACCGGGCCCGGCTACTTCGACGAGATCCTGCCGCTGTGACGACCACGCAGGCGCTTGTAGGGCGCGCCCGGAGGCAGTCGAGACGTAAGAAGTGGACCACGGCGCGACGGGGGTCCTGTTCATGCCGTCTTGTGGTGGAGGGGGTCCAGGACGGCGAGTTCTTCCTCCGACAGGCGTAGGGAGCCGACGGCCACGTTCTGGGCGAGGTGGTCGAGGTCGCCGGTGCCGGGGATGGCCAGTACGTGGGGGCCCTGGTGGAGTGTCCACGCCAGCCGGATCTGGGCCGCGCTCACACCGTGGGCGCGGGCGACGGCGTGCACCTCCGGGCTGTGGCCGGTGGTCGCGCCGGCGGTGCGCCCGGTGCCGGCGATCGAGTAGAACGGCACGAACGCGATGTGTTGTTCACCGCAGATGCGCAGGAAGTCCCTCTGCTCGCGCGATGCGCCGAGACCGTACATGTTCTGGACACAGACCACCGGTGCGATGCTCTCGGCCTCGACGAGGTGGTGGGGGCGGACGTTGGACAGGCCCAGGTGACGGATGAGTCCGGCCTCGCGCAGTTCGGCGAGCGCGCCGAAGCGTTCGGCGATGGAGCCGGTGCCGACTATGCGCAGGTTCACCACGTCGAGGTGGTCGCGGCCGAGCCGGCGCAGGTTCTCCTCGACCTGGCCGCGCAGTTGCCCGGGGGTGGCATGCGGCAGCCACTGGCCGGAGGGGGCGCGGCCCGGCCCGACCTTGGTGGTGATGACGAGGTCGTCCGGGTAGGGGGCCAGCGCCTGGTTGATCAGCTCATTGGCGGAGCGCAACGGTGAGAAGTAGAACTCGGCGGTGTCGATGTGGTTCACGCCGAGCTCGACCGCGCGGCGCAGCACGCCGATCGCCTGGTCGCGGTCGCGCGGGACGGCATCGGCCGCGAAGGCCTCGCCGTGCTGGGGCAGGCGCATCGCGCCGAATCCGATGCGGTTGACCGTGCGGTCGCCGAGCTTCCAGGTGCCCGATGCCGCCGCGGTGATCGTCTGTGAGGTCATGGCGGGATGATCTCCGCACGGTAGGCTGGCCCGCCAATGATTCAGACATGCCTGAATCCATTGAGGAGTGATTGTCCTGGCAGAGCTGGCGTTCTCGACGAGCGATCTGGCGCAGGTGCGGTTCGCCGTCTCACCGATGTGGGAGGTCGCACCCAGTTTTCGGCTGCTCAGGTCCGGCACCACGCATCCGGTCCACCGGCCATGGGCCGACCAGGTACGCCCGCGCATGCTGGCCGCCGGGCTGGACCAGGGCTGGCTCCGCGAGCTGATCCCGCCCACCGGCGGCTACGTTCCCGACTTCCTCAACCCGCCCCCCGCCGGACCCGCCCCCACCCCGGCGGCGGAGCGGGACGCGATCCGGGCCTCGCCCGCCGACCGGGTACGCCGGGACCTCGACCACCTCGCCCGACACCAAGGTGACCTGGGCCCCCGGCTGCGGGCACTGCACAACGACCCACAGGGGCTCCTGGCCAAGGTCACAGACGAGCTCGAAACGTACTGGGAGCTGGCACTCGCCCCCTACTGGGCACGCATCCGGGCAGTCCTGGACGCAGACGTCCTCTACCGGGCCCGCATGGCCGCCGAGCACGGCGCCGGCCACCTCCTCAACGACCTGCACACGTCCTTGAGCTGGGACGGCAGCGCGCTACGGATGGCCCGCCGAAAGCAGCCGCTGACCCGTACGACGGCAGGAACAGGACTGCTGCTGATCCCCTCGGCCTTCACCGGACCGGGACTGCGCACCCGAACGACGCCGGCGGACCCACCCCAACTCGCCTATCCGGCGCGCGGTACCGGCACGCTGTGGGAGCCGCGCCCCGCAACCCGGGCCGACTCCCTCTGCGCCGTACTGGGGCGCTCACGGACTCTACTGCTGACCGAGTTGGACATGCCGGCCTCCACCACACAGCTGGCCCACCGCACCGGGCTCTCTCCCGCAGGGGTATCCCAGTACCTGACCGCGCTGCGCAACGCGGGCCTGGTCAGCGCGCACCGCGCCGGCCGCTCCGTCCTCTACGCCCGCACCGCCGCGGCCGAGACCCTCCTTCAAGCCGCCTCCGCCTGACCTCACGTCACCCCCGAAGGAGCTACGGAGCCGACCCACCTCCCGGCGCGGTGTCAGACGGTGAGGTGTTCTGCGTCGGAGTCGAGGGAGGCCTCGGGGGTGATGCCGTGCTGCTCGTCGTCGGGGCGGGACTTCTTGGGCAGGAGGAAGGTGATGGCGAGGAATGCCATGAGCAGGCCTGCCTGAACGATCAGCGCGTGGTGGAAGCCGGTGGTGAAGTCACCGGCCTTGGCCTGGTCGAAGAAGACCGAGCCGAAGACCGCGACGCCAACGGAGCCGCCGACGGCCTGGACCGCGGTCAGGACTCCGGACGCGGAGCCGATCTCGTGGTCGTCGACGGCGGCGAGAATGAAGCTGAACAGGGCGGCGATCACCATGCCGGCGCCGATGCCCGCGAGCGTCATGCCGGGAACGATGTCCCAGATCGAGAAGGTGGCGGAGTCGAGGCCGTCGAGTTCGAACCACAGCACGGCCGCACCGGCGAGCTGGCCCAGCGGTCCGATCTGGAGCACGCCGCGGCCGATCCTGTTCGCGAGGAAGGCGCCGCTGACGGCGCCGCCGATGGCGGTGCCCACCGCGAGGGGCAGGTTGCCGAGCCCCGCCTCCCCGGCGGTGAACTGGCGGCCGATCTGGAGGTAGAGGGTCAGGACGAGCTGGGTGCCGATCAGCCCGCCGAAGAACAGGGCGATGCCGCCGAGCCCGACGGTGAAGGCGGGCTTGCGGAGCAGGGCGGGGGCCACCAGCGGTTCGCGGCCCGCGGCGGCCGTTCGTCGCTGCTGAAGGGCGAACAGGGCGAAGCCGATCGCGGAGGCGGCCATGCTGAGCCACGTCCACAGCGGCCAGCCGTCCTCTTGGCCCTGGTTCAGGGGCAGCACGAGCAGGGCGCACGAGGCCACGATCAGGGTCGCGCCGGTGATGTCGACCCGTACCGTGCGGCTGCCCGCCCTGTCGGGTACGAACTTCGCGGCGACGATCAGGGCCGCGATGCCGATCGGCAGGTTGATCAGGAACACCGACCGCCAGCCCAGGCCGAAGAAGTCGCCCTCGATGAGGAAGCCGCCCAAAACCGGGCCGATGATGCCGCCGAGGCCCAGGACGGGCCCGAAGATCGCGAAGACTCTGGTGAGCTCGGGGCCGGAGAAGTTCTCCCGCAGCAGGCCCAGGCCCTGGGGCAGCAGCATCGCCCCGGCGGTGCCCTGCAGCAGACGGAAGGCGATCAGCGACTCGATGTTCGGCGCGATCGCGCACAGCAGTGAGCTCGCGGTGAAGGCGGCCAGGCCGATCAGGAACATCCGGCGTCGGCCGTACCGGTCGCCGAGCCGGCCTCCGAGGACCAGACCGGCGCCCAGGGTGAGGGCGTAACCGCCGATGACCCATTGCAGTCCTACGGGGCCGGCGCCGAGGGATTTCTCCAGGTCCGGGCCGGCGACGTTGACGATCGAGGCGTCCAGGAGGTCCATGATCTCGGCCGTGATCATGACCGCCAGGATCAGCCACCTCCATCGGATCGGCTCGGCGGTGGTGTCGGGGGTGGGTTCGGGGATGGGGGAGGGGGCGGACACGAGTAGATACCTCCATGGTGAAGTAATTCCATCGTGAAGGTAAAATGGTGGGGGTAGGTTGTCAACCTGGAATGCCGATGTGACCGCGCTGCGGACGACAAGGGTGGAGGTCCCGTGGAAGAGGCAGAGGCCAAGCGCGACGATGTCGCGGAACAGCGCGAGCGGCTGACGGAAGCGCTGAGGGTCTACGGCGCCCACTACACAGAGCTCGGCCGCCGCTTCGCCGCCTGGCTCGGCCTGCACTCCACCGACGCCATCGCGGTGCTCCAGATCACCGCCGCCGAGGAGCGCGGAACCCCCCTGTCACCGGCACGGCTCAGCGAGCGGATCTCCCTGTCCACGGGAGCGACCACCGCACTGCTGAACCGCCTCGAAGCCGCCGGACACATCACCCGCGCCCGCGAGCACACCGACCGGCGCATCGTCACCCTGCGCGGCGGAGGACACATCCAGGAACGAGCGGAGGAGTTCTTCGACCCGGTCGCCCACCGCCTCGACGCGGCGATGTCGAACTACCCGCCCCAGCTCCTGGACCAGTTCGAAGCGTTCATGGCCGACCTGAACACCACCCTGGACACCCACCTCAGGGAACAGGACTCGGAAGTTCCGCGCTCCCTCAACACCCCTGATGGCCGGACCCGCTGACCTGCGTGCTGTTGCTTTCGCCCCGTCGTTCAGGCGAGGCGGACACCGAGACGGGAGCCGAGCCGGGATCGCATCTCGCCGGCGGCCCGGCGGATGTCCTCGGGCAGCCCGGCGTCGTCGAGGAGCCCGAGGAGCACCATCAACGCCCGCCCTTCGTCGGCGCTGATCAGTTTCAGGCGTGGCTCGCTCACTCCATCGAGCAAGGTGTCGAGCAGATCGAGAGTCTCGTCCATGCAGGAATCAACGCTCGCCCACGCCCGTACGTCACCATGGCCGGACGCGGCGCTGCTCAGAGCGCGTTGAACGACCAGAAGACCCCGACCTCGTCCGCGCTCACCGCGATCAGGCCGAGGTCCATCATGTAGCCGGTGAAGGCGCGGCCGCCGGCGAGTTCACCGGCCAGGAAGTCCGGCGAGTCGGAGGTCCGGGCCAGGTCGGAGGAGGTCCGGAAGACGGCGTCGGGACCGAACCGGCCGAGCACCGTCCGCGCGTCGGCCAGCACCTCGTCCCGGTTCGCCCGAGACCGGACAGGGGAGGGCTCGAAGAACCACTCCTGGGCCAGCGAGGCGAGCAGCTCACCGGCGGCGCCGACCGTGACGGGGTGGGTCCACTCACGCACCTCCTCGGCCGTAAGAGGCAGGAACGGGTAGGAAGGGTGGCCGTTCTCGCGCCACTCCTTGCCGATCTGCCACTGCATCACCCGCCAGCCCCGGGGGTCGGCGACCACCCGGTGCATGACGGCCAGGACGTCTTGTGCCCAGTCGTCGTGCAGACGTGGCCCGGTCATCGCGAAGGTGTAGACGTCGTCGAGGAGGCGCACCAACGCGACGTCCCAGGTACTGCTGTCGAGGGGCTTCATCTGACTTCCGGTTCGGTCGGTCATGGAGCGGGCGCGGGTGTCCCCGCCCGCGATGGGAGTCGAGGGATCAGTCGCCTCCGCCGCCACCGCAAGAGGAGCCGCCACCACAGGAGGAGTCTCCGCTGCCGGACGCACCGTCCCCGCAGGAGAAACTGACGCCGTCGTTCTTCCATGACCGGGAGCGTCCCTGGGGCTGCGATGACCTGCCGCCGAACGCGCCGCCGCGCCAGAGCTGGAAGAGCCCCCAGGCGAGACCGATTCCCGCGGCTATCAGGTATTCCATGTCCGTTGCCCCTGTTCCTTTCCATTCTCGCCTGTGCGGGGCCGCCGGTCTCCGCGACGAGGCGGCAGGCCGTCTCACGGCGCTGCCACCAGTGCCGCCGGAACGACGTACGGCAGGGCCGGCCACGCCGTGGCAGCCAAGGGGGCCGGCGGGGCGAGGAGCCATGCGGCTGGAGGCTTCGGGGGGGAAGTCGCGTTCATGGGCCCATTGCACCGGCCCGGGCCCCCGTGCGCATGGGTGCACGTACTCAGACGACCTGGTCCGTGTACCCAGCAAACACAGTGCTTCGGGGCACGATCTCTCAACCGCAGACCTTGGCGTCGGCTGTCGTGCGGGGCCCGGCTGGGCAGCCAACCGGGCCCCGCTCGTGGTCGCGGGGCACCCGAACGGGTCGATCACCGTGTCCGTTTACCCCATTGACCAGTTGGAGAGGACAAGCGCCCGGCATGGGCCTGGCTGTCCGGCCTACGGCCGCCGCCGCTTGATCTCGTACACCGTTTGAAGCACATCCTGAAGGAGACCCTGTGAAGAAGACCACGGCCGTTATCACCGCCACCGGCGCCATCCTGCTCGGCGCGGCGGGCATCGCCTCCGCCGATGCCGGCGCCCAGGGTGCGGCCATCGGATCGCCGGGTGTCGCCTCCGGGAACCTCGTCCAGGTCCCGGTCCACGTTCCCGTCAACGTCTGCGGCAACGCCATCAGCATCGTCGGGCTGCTCAACCCGGCTTTCGGCAACACCTGCGTCAACGCCTGATCAGGCCCCAGCAGCGCACCGGGGGCCTTGCCGGTTTCCCCGTGTGACACGTGAGCGTGGCCCCGGATTCCTCCCCGGTCGGCCGCGCTCACGCGCGTTTCCACCCCGCCGCCGCGGGACGACAGGCCGCCCTCAGTTCTGCGCGACCTGCCCGACCTGCCCGACCTTGGCGAGCGTCAGGACTCCACCGCCGATGCCCCATCCGGCGTCGGCGACCTCCTCCACCAGTACGAGGGTGGTGGCCCGGGCGCGGTCGCCGAAGATTTCGGCGTAGAGGTCGGTGGTACGCGTGATGATCTGCTCCTTCTGTTCTGCGGTGAGGGTGCCGGCGGGGACCTTGAAGTTCGCGAATGGCATGGTGATCTCTCTTCGTACGCGGGGTGCCGGAGCTGCTCACGACGAGCAGGAGGTCGACCCCGATGGGGCAACCATCCGTCCGAGTTGCCTGCTCGGGCCAGGGCTGAGCCCACCCAGGGGTCATCAGCCCCTGGCTCGGACCCCGCCGGAGAGGCGACGATGAGCGGGTGAACCTTCCCGAACTTGCGGCGTTCCTCAGATCCCGGCGTGATCGGATCCGGCCTGCCGACGTGGGCCTGCCCGCCGGGCCCCGGCGGCGGGTGCCGGGGCTGCGGCGTGAGGAGGTCGCGCAACTGGCGGGCCTGTCAGCCGACTACTACACCGAGCTGGAGCGCGGCCGGGGCGCTCAGCCGTCGTCCCAGACTCTGGCCGCCCTCGCCCGGGCGCTGCGGCTGGGTGGCGATCAGCGTGACCACCTCTTCCATCTCGCCGACCGGCCGCTGCCCGCATCGGCGCACGGCGTAGGCGCGCGGCAGGTCCAGCCCGCCCTGCTCGGGCTGCTGGACCGGCTGGCCACGACTCCGGCCCAGGTCATCACCGACCTGCACGAGACCCTCCTCCAGAACGAGCTGGCCGCGGCACTGCTCGGCCGTGCTCCGGAGCCGCGGGGGCCCGCCGCCGGCTTCGCGTACCGCTGGTTCACCGATCCCGCCGCCCGCGCGCTCTATCCGCCCGAGGACCACCCGCACCACTCACGGGTCTTCGTCGCCGACCTACAGGCAGTTGCCGCCCGCCGCGGCCGCGACAACGAGGTCGCCGCGATGACTGCCGCCCTGCGACGGCGCAGCGCGGAGTTCGGCGCCCTGTGGGACACCTACGACGTCGGCCTGCGCCGCACCGATCACAAACGCATCGTCCACCCCACGCTGGGCGTCATCGAGTTGGACTGTCACAGCCTGTTCAGCGAGGACGGCCGCCAGCGCCTGCTGTGGTTCACGGCCCCGCCCGGCACCGAGGGCGCCGCTCAGCTTGAGCTGCTCGGCGTCATCGGCACGCAGGACATGTCCGCGACCGAGGGCGCCTCTCACACCCAGGGCGGCGTACACGCGGGCTGAGAGCGGAGAGAGCCCCGGCGCCAGAGCCGGTGTCCGGCGGCGCCGTCGGAATCACGTGGGTAGCGGGGTCTGGCCGCCGTTGAAGATTCGGTCGAGGTGGTGGTGGAGTACCGCGATGGCCGACTCCGGCGTCCGCTGGCCGACGAGGATGCTGGTGCCCATGGTCGCGGTCATGGCGAGCAGGCTGATCGCCTCCGTGTCCGCGTCGATGTGGGCATCGGCCAGGCCGGTCGCCTGTGCCTGCTTGAGCAGTTCGGTCAGGGCGTTCTCGGCGGCGTCGGGGTTGTCGATGAAGGGCTGGGCGGCGAGTGCCTCGTCGGTGACGGAGAGGATGGAGTAGGAGCTGTAGAGGAGGTGGAAGGTCCGGCTCTCCTCGTCGGTGGGGAGGGAGGCCAGGAGCAGCGCCTCGATGGTCGCTCGTGGACCCGGGTTCGGTCCGGCGGCGGCGAGGCGGGCGCCCACGCGCGCGGTGAAGCGGCCGGTCAGGTGCTGGACGCCGTGGAAGAGCAGTCTCTCCTTGGTCTGGAAGTAGTACTGGACGAGCCGCAGGGATACACCCGCCTCGGCTGCGACGTCGCGCATGCCGACGGCGTGCAGTCCGCGCCGCCCGGCGACCTGGATGAGTGCCTCGGCGATCTGGGTGCGCCGTTCCTCGTGGTCCACGCGCTTCGGCATGTGCCGTGCCTCCGCCTGTCGGTGGTGAGTTCGTGTCCGGCCGTTCCGGACGCCTTCATGGTACCGCTGTACCAACAACATGGTACGGTCGTATCACGAAGAACGGATCTTCCTGGAGGTGCCCCGTGCCCGAGAACACGACCCGAGTGCGCCGCGACGTCGGCCGCTACGTCAACGACAAACTCCGCGACCGCTACTTCGCCGCGGGCGATGTGCTCTACGCGATGGGAGCACCCGCACGCTCCGAGACGGATGTCGAGACGAGCTTCGGCACCACCCACGTCTACCGGTACGGCCCCACCGACCCCGCAGCCGAATCCCGTACCCCCATCGTCCTGATCCACGGCGCCGGCTACAGCTCGGCCATGTGGTACCCCAACACCCCCGGGCTCAGCCTCGACCGCCCCGTCTACGCGCTCGACACCCCCGGTGACGCGGGCCGCAGCGTCCACCGCGAGCCCATGTGGCAGCCCGAGCGCGCCGCGCAGTGGATGGACGAAGCCCTCGACGCGCTCGGCCTCGACAAGGTCCACGTCGTCGGCTCCTCCTACGGCGGCTGGCTCGTCCTCAACCAGGCCCACCGCCGGCCCGAACGACTCGCCTCCGTCACCGCGCTCGACCCCGGCGGCCTGGAGAAGGTCGGCCTGCGCTTCTTCGCCTGGGTCTTCATCAGCCTCTTCGCCACCTTCGCCCCCAAGGCCCTGCGCCCCCGGCTCGCCAAGTGGCTGGACCAGCCGGTCATCGCCGTCCCCGAGATGCGCAAGTGGATCCAACTCGGCGCCCGCGCATACCGAATCCGCCGCCCCGCACCCCTGCCGCTCGCCGAGGACGCGCTGCGGTCCATCCGGACCCCGCTCTACGTCATCATGGGCAAGCACAGCCTGCTCGTACACCCGAAGCGGCAGCTGGAGCGCGTACCGCGCCTGATATCCGGGGCCCGCGCCGAGATCATCACCGCGACCGGGCACGGCCCGCAGATCGACCACCCGGACGTGGTCAACGCCCGGATGCTGTCCTTCATGGAGGACGTCGACTCCCTCGACCCGGCGCCGACCCGGGGCGCCAAGGGCGCGTAGTAGTGAGGCCGCCGAAAGTTCAGTGCATCGTGGATCCTGCGGCGTCGCACTGAGAGCCGGAAGGCCTGGACGGTCGGATGGCGGTGGGCTACGCGGGCCTGCCAGGGGCGGTGACTCGCCGCCCCCGGGGAGCACGGCGGGTATGGAGCCTGCTCCGTTGGCGCACGATCAGGAGCGGGCCCCGAAGGGGAAGAAATACACATACGCATGGCCGCTGAAGCTGGTCGTAATCTCCACGCGCCAGCCCTTCCGGACCGGGTGCGGGACCTCCTCGTTCGTGTCGATGACAGGGACCCATTGGCCGGAGTCATTGGTTCGGAGAATGCGGTGGCTGGTACCTGTGTGCTCCATGCGGGCAATTCCGTCGCAGGGGAAGTCATAGGTCCAGGGAGTGCCGGGCTTGATGCTGCTGGTGTATTCGAGGTGCAGTTCACTGAACAGCTTCAGCGCTTTGCCCTGGGATAGGTCGACGGGGCCGTGGGCGGCGAGGAGTCCGTTGAGGACCGTGTCCCCGTGGACGGTGAGGCTGCCGACTTCCAGGTCGGGTCGCAGGACGGTTACCTGGGTGCTGAGGATGCGGACGACGGGGTTGGTGGGGTCGCCCGTGGTGGCGCGGAGGTAGAAGGTGGTGTCGGATTTGATGCCTTCGATGTCGAGGCTGGTGCGGTTGGTGACGTCGCGGTTGATGCCGCCGTAGAGGAGTTCGTAGGTGGCGTTGGCGGAGCGTTCCCAGGTGAGCTTGACGTCACCGCCGTTGTTGATGATGGACGGCTCGCACAGGAAGTTGCGCAGGTAGAAGTCGGCTGGGAACTTGCCGAGGTTGAAGACGGTGAGCCGGTCCTGGAACGCGGAGCTGCCCGTGCGGGAGCTTTCGGTGACGGTGATCGGGGCGGTGCCGACCTTGCGGCTGATGGGGATGTCGGACAGCTGGATGGTGAATCCGGTATCGGGGCCGATCGGCGCGTGGCTGCCGGTGGGTGCGCAGACGAACTCCTTGGTGGCCGCGTCCAGACGCACGGTCCAGTCGGTGAGACTGATCCGGGGGCTGATCTTGGTCAGGTCGGTGGCGAGGTCGGGTGCCATCGTTCCGGCCGGGACTTTCACCCTGATCCACTCGACGTCGGCCTGCGTACCGCTCTGCCGGGCAACGGAGATGACCACTTCCCCGATCTCCTCGGGGGCCTGCGGGTTCTCCGGCGATGCCTTGAGCGGGCTCGGGGTGGTGGTGATCTGGTACGACAGCAGCGGGTCATTGGCTGCGGAGGTGTCAGTGTCCTGGGTCTGCATGACAACGGTCACGGGGCTCCTTCGGTTTGAAGGCCGTCCCCGCCCCGGTGTGGGGCGGGGACGGCGGAGTGGCCAGGGTTCTCAGCGGTCGGCGCGGCTGTGGGCGGCCGCGTCTTCGACGGTGAGGAAGCCGGAGCGGATCTCGGGTTCGCCGAGGGGGAGGTCGTACTGGTCCTGGCTGAGGATCGGCAGCTTCTCCCAGGTGCCGCCGCGGTTCTCGGACCAGGTCCAGGTGCCGATGACGCCGGCCGGGGTCGGCATGAGGGCGGTCTCTTCGCTCTCGCCCTGCGGTCCGCGCAGGGCGGTGGTGGCGGCCAGGAGCGGACCGGTGCGGAAGTTGACCGCCATCCGCGCGATCGCCGGATCGGTGAATTCCTGCGGGACGAAGACCTTCTTGGTGGCGAGGATGTCGGTCGTGGCGTGCACGGCGGCGCGCGGGTCCAGCAGCACGGTGGCGACCGTGGTGTTGTTGTCACCGAAGTCCAGCTCCAGGCTGGGCCGGTCGCCGATCGGCCGCAGGTACTCCCCGCCGCCGGCAGCCGGATCGACGACCGTCTCGAAGTGCTCGTAGTCGTCGCCGAGAACGTACCCGACCAGGCCGTCGTCACTCTGCTGTGCCTCGCCGAGGCGGATCGCCCACGGGTAGCCGGGCAGCTGGGAGGGCGAGGGCTTGAACAGGTTCTGCCAGCTGACGTCGGTGCGCAGGAGGCCGCGTAGGTTCATGGTGAGGCGGGTGCGGACCAGGGCGAGGGGCCGGCCGAGGAGGAAGCCGAGGCCGGGGTCGGCCGGGCCGTCCGGGTCGATGGTCTCCAGGGTGCGATCGAGCGTGGCGCGGAAGGCATCGAAGGTCTGGGGGCCGCGGGTCTTTACACCGTTGAGCAGCCGGTAGGGATGGGGAGCCACTGTTTGCAGCTGCTCGAAGCGGGTCACCTCGGAGCCCGGGAGGGCGTCCCAGGAAACTTCGCGCTGCCCGGAGGCGTTCAGGGTGACGCGCAGTTCGCCGAGTGCGGCGCCGTCGGGGGCGTGGACGACGAGGGACTGGTCGAGGCGGTTGTGCAGCAGCCACGCGCAGATGGGGTTGGCCCCGGGGGTGAGGTCGGTGTCCTCGTCGGTGGTGGCGGCGAGGAAGTTGAAGCGCAGGCGCGCGGGCTGGAGCAGGCGAGGTGCCAGTTCGACCAGCCGGTCAGGGTCATAACCGCTGACGGGGTGCGCCGGGCGCATGGTGTCCGGCATCTCGGGCGCGAAGTGGGTGGGGTTGGTGATGAGGTTGACGGAGCGTCCGAAGCGGTCGACGACGGCCAGGTCGAGGAAGGCGAGCTGGCCGGCGCGCAAGTCCTGGAAGGTGGATTCGGGCCAGTTGTCGTCCCAGTCCCCTGGGAAACCGCCGGGGTCCGGCGGGGGGTAGTCGCCGTTGCCGATGAGGGCGCCTAGGTCGCCGGTGGGCTGGAGGCCGGCCAGGGGCTGGCGTTGGGCGATGGCGGCGCCGAAGCCGTCGAGGGTCTGGGAGAGGTAGTTCGCCTCGCGGGCCCGGGAGCGCACTTGCCGCAGGGCGTCGGCCGGCAGCCGGTCGCGCACGCGGGCATAGCTCTGGAGGGTGCCGTCGATGATGTGGCCGGCGGAGGGTGCGAGCATCTGGCGGCCGGAGACGACCAACGGGGTGCCGGGTTCCCCAGTGCCCTTCCACTGGTAGCGGGAGCCGTCGACGAACTCCCAGTGGGCCGTGTCGCCGTCGTGCATCGGCAGGGGGAAGTACTCGGCCTTCCACAGCAGGAACAGCGGCTGCCAGGGCATGGCCCACGGTGTGGTGCCGTATTCGGGCAGGGTGCCGGTGACGTCACGGATCGCGCCGCTGCGCAGGGCGCGGTCGAGGATGAGGAACTCGCTGAGCAGGGCCGGGAAGCAGGGCGGCTGCTGCCCGGTGAGGTCGATCTGGGCGGCGGTGTCGGCGACGTCGGTGGTGGTGGTGCCGGAAGCGCGGGTGACGATTCGTTCGGGTGTGCGGCAGGGCAGAGCGGTGTCGCGGGTGAGGGGGGCGTGGAGGTTGGCGCCCTGGAGAGTGAGGACCGGGTCGGCGCTGTACTCGAAGTCGTCGGCCGGAACCCGGATCAGGCGGCGGGCGGCCCTGGCGCCGTAGGCCGGGTACAGGGCGTCGATGCTGGCCGCCAGGTCCGCTTCGCTTTTGCCCCAGGGCAGTGTGGCGCGCTGCTCGGTCAGGTCGCGGGCGAGGGCGACGACCCGTCCGGCTGCGTCGTCCGCGTTGCCTGGGTCGAGTTCGTCGTCGATCCGGTCGGTGAAGTCCTCGGACTTCTTGCGCAGGTGGCTGAGCCACCACAGGTGGTAGAGGTGCTCGCGGGCGGCGTCGAGTTCTGCTTCGGTGGCGTCGTGGGTGGCCTGGCGGCGGTTGAGGTCGGCGACGGTGTCGGCCTCCGCGGCGCGGGCCGCGTGGGAGGTGGTGCGGCCGGTTTCCTCGCCGCGTTCACCGATGAACCAGCGGTATCCGCCGTGGACGGGCCCGAAGGCGCTGTCGTGGGCGCGGCGGTCGGTGAGGATGTCGGCCTCGGGCCGGTCACGCTCTTCCAGGGCGTCGATGCCGCCGAGCAGGAAAGCCCGGAACAGGTCGGCCTCGTCCCCCGACAGCGCGCCTTCGCCCCCGGCCTGGGCACCGAGTTCGGCGACGGCTTCGGCGATGCTGTTGGAGACGATCGGGGTGACGTCGGCGGGAGCCGGGCAGGGTGAGTCGGGGACGGGGCCGGTCAGGTCCCAGTCCAGCCCCAGGACCGTGCCGGAGTAGACGGAGGATCGGATGCCGCTGCCGGAACCGACCGGCGGCCTCCACTGCAGACGCTCCAGCAGCGCGGCGAGATCGTCGGTACCGGCGAGGATGTCGCTGGCGGGGTCCGCGTACCAGCCCGCGACGAAGTAGCTCAGCCGCTCCCGCGCGGGCAGCTCGCTGCCCGGTTCGTCGAGGAGCGTGTCGTGGAGGGAGAAGACGTTGCTGTTGTAGGGCTGGTAGACCGAAAAGGTCGGGAGGCCGGGGCCGATCGCGGTGAGGAATGGCGCGTGCGCGCCGGCCGGTTCCTGCCAGGGGCCGGTGAGCTCGTGGGACTTGCCGATCAGAGTCGCGGCAGGCTCTTCGCTGTCCGGATCCTGGAAGGAGACGCTGCCGTTCATGGGGTCGAGGTAGTCGCTCTCGACGATCCAGGCCTTCAGACGGCGGGTGCTGTCGGTGTGTCGGACGACGAGCCACCGGTTGGGCACCAGGGGGAAGTCGCCGATGCCTTCCTCCTCGTCGTGGCGGCCGCGGGTGAGGGCGGCGGGCAGTTCCCACTGGAGGTAGACCCCGAGGCGGTCCTCACGGCCGGTCCACTCCTCGGGGCTGGAGAACGGGGCGGGTTCCGGGGGGACGCCTTCGTCGATGTTCTTGAAATTGGTGATCCATCGGTGGAACACGTGCGGGGTCGCGGTGTCGCGGGTGGCCCGGTTGACGGCGAGGGCCGCGACCTCGACCGGCACGATGAGGGTGGTGTCCACGGACATGGCCCGGGGTCCTTTCGGTCAGCGCTTGGCGGTACGGCGCGGAAACGGGGGAGGGCTCAGGGCCGGGAGAATGTCTGCGCCTGCGGGGCGTCAATCATCTGCAGGGCGAACTGGGCGGAGGAGATCCGCCGGCCTCCGGTGAGCCCGTGGGCGGTGGACAGGGCGGGCACCAGGGCGTCACCGGTACCGTCGACGTTGAGGACGTCGCGATCGCCGGGACGCAGGAAGCGGCGGAAGCGGCTGTCGTCTGCGGGGGGCGGTGGCGGGAACTCTCCCATGGGGTGGCCGATCCGGTCCCCGGTGATCTGGCGCAGCTCGATGGTGCCGATGTCGCTGAGACCGAAGCACAGGCCGCGCGGGGGCTCCGCCAGCTCGAAGCGGTCGATCACCTCGGGGTAGAGCAGCAGGCGAATCTCGGTGCCGAACACCGCGTCGCGTACCGGTTCCACCGCGTCGGAACCTTGGTAGCCGGTGAAGATGGCGTTCGGCCAGTTCGGCACCAGGCCGGAGTTGATCAGGACCGCGCACTTGGGGACCTGCCCGCCACCGATGGCGAGCTTGTTGAGGTCGGCGTCCAGGGTGTGGCCGACGCCGACGCTCAGCGCACCGTCCACGGCCGCCCGCGCCCACTCGGCGTCGATGTAGGCGAAGCGGATGCTTTCGGCCGGCAGCGCGCTCGGGTCGGGGACCAGGTGGGACAGGCTCAGCAGCTCCAGGCGGCGCAGCGCGTCCAGCCAGGCGGTGACCTTCGCGAACGGGTCGGGGGCGGCCTGGGCGAGCAGGTCCGCGACACCGGGCTGAGCGAGTACGGTGCGCGCGTCGCCGATGGTGCGGCGGCTGCGGGCCGCGGTACGGCGGCGGCCGTCGCGCAGCTGCGGGCCGGCCTGGTCGAGAGCCTGGACGAGGCGGGCACCGCCGGAGCGGGCGTCGCCGTCGACCAGGAGGCGGTCGAAGGCCTCGAAGGCGAGGGGTGCGGTGAGCTGGCGGCCGGTCAGAGCCGTCGTGGCTCGGGCGGCGAGCTCGGGGTGGGAGGCCAGGCGGCGGGCCGCGGCGCGGGCGGCGGAGCGGAACTCCAGCAGGGCGCTGCGGAACTCGGCATCCGCGAGGGCGAGGGTGCGCCCGGCGGTGAAGGCGGCGGCGTAGGCGGTGTCGAAGACGCCGTACTGCTGCACGTAGACCAGTGCCTCACCCGGGGAGTCCAGGCGGGTGGAGGCGGGCGCGGGAAGCTCCTGGGCGGGCTGGGCGGTGAGCGGGCCGCGGTAGAAGGCGAAGGTGCGCTCGCCGCTCGCCAGGCGCTGCGGCAGGGCCACGGCGCCGCCCGCCAGCCGGTCCAGGGCTTCCTTCTCCGGGCCGCCCGGGCTGGCAGGTCCGGCGGTTGGCACACGCAGGCGCAGCCCGTCTGCGGGGCGCGGCGTGATGCCGTCTGCAGTGGCCAGGTGCTGGGCGAGGTCACCGAATCCGACACCGGAGTCGGGTTCGGTGGTGAAGGACCAGGAGGCGAGGGAGACCAGGCGCACGCCTCCGGTGGGCGCGGGGGTGGTCAGGTATGGGTCGAAGCCTTCCAGGGAGACCAGGTGGGCGACGTGGCGACCGCCCGCGGCGGCGGGGAAGCGGTTGGCGACGACGACGGCGTTGAGTTCGCCCTCGTCGGGTTCAGGGGCATCACCGGCGCGGGTCGCGTCGGGGCGCCCGCCCTCGCGTAGGTGTGCGAGATAGCCCATCTCCACGGGCAGCGGCTTCACCGCGTCGAACAGGGCGTTGGGGACGAGGACGGTGGCGCACTGCTCGTCGTACTCCTCGGGGCGCAGGCTCTCCTGCGCCAGAGCGGGGGGCTTGCCGGTGCCGAGGCCGCCGTCCAGGAGCCGGCGCACCGTTCCGGCCTTGACCAGGCCCACCGCGTCCGGGTCCTCGGGCAGCTCGTCCTCGCGGAACACCAGCAGGGCCATCCACGGGACGGCGGCCGGCTGGCCGGGACCCAGGGGACGGTTCCAAGGCAGGCCGGGAGCATCGAGGTTGATGTGAGGCAGGGTCTGGCTGTAGGTGCCGACGGCGTCCGGCACGGGGAACCGCGCGCTGATGCCGGTCAGGTCGAAGCTGAAGCGCGGCTGCACGACGTCGAAGGGCTGCGGGGTGGCGTCGATGACGCGGTCCTGACCGCCGACGTCCCTGAGGGTCTGCCGGTTGTCGATCCGGTACCGGCCGGCGTACAGAGACGGGATGCGGTGGTCGAAGAACCGGGTGCGGTGTTCGGTGCCCGGCTCGCTGGTGCGCGGGCGGGATGCGGAGTCGGGTGTGGTGGTCACGGGGTGGCCTTTCGACAGGACACGGCGGCGGCGGGCGGGTGAGGGCGGGGCGGCGGACTCGGGGCGCACGGCTCCACGGGCCGGCCCGGGCACGGCCTGGGCGGCGGCCTGCGGTGGCGTGCGCGGGGGTCAGCCGGCCGCGATCAGCATCGGTTCGGCGGTGAAGGCGGTGCCCGCTGCCCGGGCGTAGGCGCTCAGGTCGGTGTCGAGGGTGCCGAGGTTCGCGCCGAGGCCGGTGAGGGCCTGGGCCAGGGCGGCGCGGTTGTTCCGAGTGGCGGTGGTGTCGATGCCGTCCCGGATCGCGGCGATGACCCCGCCGGGACGGGCCGGTACAGGGCCCGTGGCGGGCTCGCCGGAGAGCGGCTGGTTGCCGTCGGGGTTGATCGGGTCGAAGGAGATGGCCTCCTCGTTGATGAATCCGGTGTCGGTGCCGTGGTCCACCGGCGGCGACGTCAGGCGCATTCCGAGGATCCGGTCGGGGATGATCCCGTCGTTCGGCGCGTCAGGCTGCTGCCCCCACAGGCCGTTGGGCACGTTGCCGCGCTGGACGGATCGGCCCCAGAGCCCCAGCGCGCCGGACAGGCCGTTGTAGGTGAGCCAGATGCGCAGCTCGCTGCCCTTGCCCCGCACGTGCATGGGCAGGATGTCCACGACGGTGTCGGTGGCGGCCTCGACGGTGTCGGTGCCCTGGTTCAAGTAGACCTTGCTGACCGGGGCCCGGGTGTCGGCGGTGAAGGTGAAGCCGCCGTTGCTGACCAGCCACGGCTTGACATCGCCGCGGATGGCCGGCGCGCCCTCACCGGTGTAACCGGCGACCGCCGTGGTGCGGACCATGTTCTCCGGCGGGGGCAGCATGCCCTGGAAGCCGCCCCAGTCCAGAGCCGGGGCCTGGCTGCGGCGGTCGGCGCCGAAACCGATGGTGAAGGAGATGAACCACAGGTGGACGGTGGCCTCGCCGCCGACCGCGGGGCCCCAAATCCGGACGCTGACGCCGACCTCGATCGAGATCCTGATCTTGATGAACCAGACCTTGATGGTCGCCGAGACCCCGACCCGAATACCCATACCGACGTCGAAGTAGAAGGGGTTCCACTCCAGCAGGGCGTCCACCCGGGCGGTGAGCCAGGCGCGCAGCATGCCGGACTGGAAGACGACGTCCAGGGAGCCGCCCGCCATGAGGGACTTGGGGGTGAACGCGGCGTAGGCGTTACCGGTGATGTTGACGGTCGACCCGACGCCCCAGGTCAGGCCGGCAGGCTGCTGGCGGGGGTAGCGGGCGGGCAGCTCCCGGCCTGCGGGGATCGCGCCGAGCATGAATGCGAAGTCGCCGGCCTGCGGGTGATTGCCGAACCAGAACTTCATGCCGACCCCACCGCGCAACTTGCAGTTCGGGTCGATGAGGAACGTCTTCTCGGTGAACGCCGCACCGATGCTCAGCTCCCCAGCCGTCGGCCGCAGGGTCGCTTCGATGCCGATCTCCACCCGGGCGATCTTCTTGTCGCTCTTGGTGGGCAGCTGCATCCCGGCCGCGCCCAGCAGACTGATGGTCAGGTCGGAGCCGGTCTGCACCAGCGCCATGGCGCGGCCGCTGAACGTCTCGAAGCAGTCGAAGGCCAAGCCCGCCGCGAACCACAGATCACCCTCCTGCGGACGCACCCACGGATTTCCGCCGCCGATCAGCGCCGAGAGGACTTTCAGCGGGTCGACTTCCTCGTCGTCGGCGCCGATCGCGCCCGGATTGTCCAGGGCCATCAGGAACGGGAAGCTGCCCAGCGCGTCGGCTGCGGGCACCCGTACGCGGCTGTTCCAGCCGAACCCGGCCGAGATTCCGCGCACCTGGAACAAAGGCGGCCCGAAGCCGGTCTGGCTGCCGAGGGAGCCGTAGGCGAACAACGACGGGTCGGCGCCGGAACCGTCCGGGACGACGTAGGCGCCCATCGCCGAACCGTTGAACGCGCCGGTGTCCACCAGCAGCACACCGCCGACCACCGTCTTGTACGGCGGGGAGGCCGGCAGCGCGGTCAGCGCGCCGGCGATCCGAAGCGGCGGACTGTAGTAGTCGACGCTCAGCCCGTTGTCGCCACCCGGCGTGCCGATCGGCGACCAGCCGCGTACCGACGGAGCCTCCAGGACCCGCATGCCCTTGCGGCGGCGCGGGCCGGGGCGCGGGGTGAGGATGCCGTGCTCGGTGACCAGCGCCCGGGGGGTGCGGTCGAGGGCGGCTCCGTCGCGGTGTTTCAGGTCGGGCAGGGCCCGTCCCAGACCGTCCAGGCGCTCGGGATCGGTGGGCGGCGCGGGCGTGCGCCTGGTCAGCCGCAGGGCCCGGCCGTCCGTCAGCGCCCAGGCCCCGGCAGGCAGTGACGTACCCTCCGGAGCGCCGTCGACCAGGACGAGACTGCGGCCCTCGCCGAGATCGACCGACCACCGTTCCGGTCAGCCACTCACCGTCTTCCGCGGTGAACGCGACGTCCACCGGCGCCGAGGACGCGGTGACGGTGGCCTGCCCGCCGACCGACAGGGCCCGCTCATCACACACCGCGCCGTCGATACGCACGATGCTGCCCGGAAAGACGAGCGCTGCGGCGTCGGGGTCGGCGAACACGGACACCGGGATCTCAACCGTCCCGTCCGCCGCCCGCTCGAGAAGCTTACGAACGTCCTCCACGCGTGCTGTCACAGCGATCCCGCCCTCGATTCGTGAGAAAAAGGGGAAGGCGGAAGCACCCCCAGCTACCGGCGAGGGACTGGTGTGTCCGCTGCGGGGAGCCTAGCCAGACAGGCCACGGATAGAGTACGGACAATCACTCTGCGCGACGAACTTGGCCGAAAGAGGGTTCGCGAACTACGTACGCGTACGGACGTTTCACGGCTGCGCCGCCCGCGTGCAGAAGCGTTTCCACCGGGCCGCAAGGTCCCTGAGACGGCAATCAGCGAGCCCTGGATACGGTTGCGCCCCTCGCGGCGACGCGAGACCGGTAACAAGCCAGCCTGTGGGTCGAGTTGGTTGGGCGTCCGGTCGAGTGCGGCGACGTTGGCGCGGGTGGCGATTTCTCGACGGTCTGTCCAGCTGATCGTCATCTCATCAACGGCCCATGCCTGCGTCACGGCAGCCACGGCCACTCTGGAGCCCGGCGACATGAGTGCCTGGTCCTCCCGGAGCAGGTGGTGTGCGAGAACCGAACCAGATCGTTGTCCGACACGGCTGCCTTCGGCTGGCAGCCCGCGCCGATGAGCCGGGCCTCGCGAGCCAACGGCTCTGTCTGCGATTGATGTGGGTGTAGCTCTGCCCCGGGGGTGGCTGATCTGCGGCGTCGGGGCGGCGGTTGACCAGCCCGGGGTGTTGTGAAGGGCGGTGCTCGGTCGGGATATTCGCTGGTCGCCGCTTGTTGACAACGGCCATACTGCCGGGATGGATCCAGTGCGTCTTGAGACCGACCGTCTGGTGTTGCGGGCCTTCACTCCTACCGACGTGGATGCCGTGTACGAGGCCTGCCAGGACGAGGACATCCAGTTCTACACCCCGGTGCCGGTGCCGTACCGGCGTGCGGACGCGGAGACGCTCGTCGGGGAGAAGCTGCCCGCTCAGTGGGCCGAGGACAAGGACTACACCCTCGGCGCGTTCCGCAAGGACACCGGCGCCCTGGTCGGCTCGTACTGCCTGACCCTCATCAGCCGCGGCGTCTGGGAGCTCGGTTACTGGGCGGTCAAGGAGCAGCGCGGGCGGGGGTACTCGGTCGAGGCCGCTCGGGCCCTGTGCGACTGGGGCTGGGCCAGCCTCGACGTCCACCGCATCGAGTGGTGGGCCATGGCCGGGAACACCGGCTCGCGGGCCGTCGCCGAGAAACTCGGCTTCACCGTCGAAGGGACGCTGCGCAATCGCGGCATCGCCAACGATGGCCGGCCGCACGACTGGTGGGTGGGCGGACTGATGAGGCCCTGATGCTCGGGCCTGTGCTTCGCCGGCAGCGTTTGCGCGATGGGTTCCCGCACGCCGCGCCAACCGAGCTGTACGGCATCGCACGCTCCATGATCTCCCGCCGCTTGCACCATCAACAGGATTGAGGAAACCAGCGGTTGCTGGCTGTCTTGACGCCTGCCGTGCGGTGCGGTGCCATGGCCCTGATCGAAGGAGGGGCCGTGGCGCCCGATGGGGACAGTGACGCCGAGGACCGTGCTGGTGAGGGTGGCGGTGACCGGCCGGACAGCTCGCCGGAGCCGCACCGTCCGGGACCTGCGGACAGTTTCTGGGTGGGGGTGCTCGTCGTGGTCGTGGTGGTGCTCCTCCTGACCGTCCTGGTATCTCACATGGACTGGAGTCCCGGAAGTCCGACCTACAACATGCCGCCCTACAAGTGACGTTTCCGCAGGCCAGAACCTACGGGCACGGGCGTTGCCGGCAAGGCCCGGCGCCGCGTCGCTCGCCGACCGGGCCCGCGAAGCGCGGTAGGCCGCTGAACGCGCGGCTCGCCGGCTGGCCTGCAGCTGTTGCGCCGTGCCGTTCTCGGATGCACGGTGCCGGCCGCCCCTACACCGAACGAGGCTGGGCCTGACCCGGAGGGGGCGGCCGCTTCCTCAGTGGGTCAGCCGGTGATCGAGAAGAAGATCGAGCCGTCCTCGGCCCACCACCAGGCGCCCTCGCCCTCGTTCCATTCCGAGGCCCAGCCGTCGAGCGCCTCGATGAGCTCCCCGAGGTCGTACCGGAGATCGGCATCCACGCGGTCCAGCACTGCGCGGTAGGCCGCCACCGCGGGGCCGGCCTTCGCGAGGGGCCAGCAGCCGATCTCCGGTGAGCCCTCCAGGGGACTGGGTATGCGGAACCCGATCTCCGAGGGCGGGCCACTGAAGACGTACTGGTAGGGCAGCAGGTCGGCCGGGACGCCCGCCGAGCTGAGGGCGTCGTCCAGGGCGGAGAAGTAGGTGACGGGGCTCCGGTAGCTCGCCAGGGTCGAGCTGTCGCTCGCGTTGTGGTCGATGATGATCTGGAGCGCCGCGTAGTAGGCGCAACCGGCGTAATCGGCGGGGGAGTCGGCCCGGCCGGAGATCAGCTCCTCCAGCGCGTCCGGGACCGACAGCCCCCAGTCCACGTCCTGATGGTCGAGGCTATCCTGACGTGCCTTCGCCCTGACGCGCATGTTGTCCAGGCGTCGTGATTCGTCGGCGCTCAGGTCCAGGGCTGGCAGGAAGCGCGCGATCTCGCCGCGGTTCGCCATGCTGTAGTTCACTACCTTGCTCATGGGTTCATGCTGCCAAAGGGCACTGACAGCCGGGTGTCCGGGACCGGTTCGCAGGTCCCGGAGCCGCTCAGGCAGTGTCTTTCGGATCAAGTCTGGTCAGGGAGTGGTGTCTGGTGCCTTGCATCGCAAGGCCGAGAAGGGCGGCGACGCGGAGCGTTGGCGACCGACGAGATCGCGGCGCGGTGCCAGACGTCGCAGGCCCGGTCTGATCCGAAAGGCACGGTCCAACGAGTTCGTGCATGGTTGGCGGTGCGACGCTGGCTGGTCTTCATCGACCGGCTCTTGGCCACGCTGGTTCACCTTCGCCACGGTGCCACTCATGACGTGCTGGCCTGCCTGTTCGAAGTCGATCGCTCCACGATCACCCGAACCGGCGCCAGCGGGCAGACCGGGATCATCGACGGCACCGAGGTCCGGGTTCGCAGGCCAGCCGTCGGCCGAAACGACCGGGAGGAGTTCATCTCCGGCAAGAAGAAGCAGAACGCCGTTGAGGCCATGGTCCTCACTGACGCCAATTGCCGGCTTCTGTTCTGCGGTCCAGCCCAGCCGGCAAGCTGTGCCGACATTACACACGCCCGACAGATGGGCCTGGTACGTACGACCGGCCTCCGGCTGGTGCCGGGGCCGGTTCGGGTTCGTCGGCCGGGTGCCGGCTCCGGGGTCAGCTGAGAGTGTTCAGCATCGCCTCTTCGATGTGGTCGGCGGCGTTGCGGTGGCCGAGGGCGTTGGGGTGCACGATGGACAGCTGGTCAGGGAGAGTGACGAAGCCTTCGACCCACTTGCGCTCGTCGCAGACGCTGTGATCCCGGGAGGAGGTGTAGAGGTCGATGAAGCTGGCGGCGTCCTGTGTGCCGGTGGAGTCGTCGATGGCCTTGTTGAGGGGTTCCAGGACGTCGGTGCGCAGCCAGGCCAGGTCCCCGGAGGTGATCGTGCCGAACTGTGTCAGGTCGCCGAAACTGCACTTGGAGGCGTCCTTGGGGATGACCGTGGGGTAGCCGACGGCCAGGATCTTCGCCTTTGGGGCGCGCTTGTGGAGCACGGCGAGCATCCGGTCGTATTGATGGCGCACGGTCTTCAGTCGGTTCGGGACGTCGGCGGCCAGCGCGTCCTTGCACGGGGTGCCCTTGCCGCTGCTCTCTCCGCCCAACTGCGCGCACTTGGTGAGGAAGTCGGCGAAGCCGAGGGAGTTGCCGCCCACGCCGACGGTGATGACGTCGGTGTCCGCGCCGACCGCCTCGGACTGAGCGGGAACCGGCGGGAAGGGGTAGTCCGGGTCCTCGGAGATGGGCGGCAGGTGACGGCCGATCGGGTGCTGGGGTGTGTCGGTGACGTTCTCGATGGTGGCGGCGCCGCAGCTGACGTTGGTCAGCTCGAACAGGCCGCCGAGATCGCGGTCGATGACCTGCGGGTAGGACCGGTCGGTGCGCTCACATCCGTCGCGCGGGACTTCGAAGGTGTTGCCCGCGGCGTGGATGACCCCTGCGGTGTATGAGTCACCCAGGGCGACCCACTGGTTCTCTGCGGCAGCGGCGGGCTGGGCGCCGGCGAGTTGGACGGCGGTGAGGGCTGCGGCCGAGCCGAGCAGGGCGAGACGGGTACGGAAGCGTGCCACGACATCTCCAGGGTGGGGGTGACGATTCCATCTCGACCGTATACGCAGCATCACGGATTGCGATCAACTTGTCGCTGAAAGTAGCCATTCGGGGCACTGTCTCACGATGATCACAAAGTTCCCGCTGGGGCGTGACGGCGTGAATTGCGCGCTGGCGAAGGGGACTTCGGATCGCGCGAGACGAACATGCTCGGTCGGCCAGGACCGGATCGGGACGGGGTTTCTTGTTCTTCCGGGTCCCTTTCGCGGCACGCGGACGGCTGCCGCGGGAGCGTCCGAGCGCATGGTGGTCGGGTTCCGCCTGGGCAAACGGTGGGGTCCACCGACACGGTCTCGGAACGGTCCCAGCTCGCCCGGCAGGTCACGTCAAGGCGAGCCTGCGCGGTGCTTCCACGCGATGGCCTCCAGGCTTCGGCAGCGGGCAGTCAGCTGCCGGGGCGGGTGGAGAGGCTGCGCAGTTCCGCCGCGAGGGCGTCGGGTGCTTCCAAGGGCAGGAGGTGGCCGATGCCGGGGACTGTGTGCAGCTGGGCGTGCGGGATGTGTGGCAGCAGGTGTTCTCGGAGCACGTGGGGTGGTTCCACCGCGTCGTTCTCCCCGGCCAGGACCGTCACGGGGACGTCGATCGCCCGGACGGTGTCCGTGATGTCCGCTGCAATCCCACGCAATGGCCACTCCCGGAGGGCCTCTGGGTGCACGGCGAGGTTGTCGCGTACGGCGGCGGCGCGCAGCGCGTCCGGCAACGGGACGGCGGTCAGCACATGGTCAAGCGCCTGTTCGGCGGACTCCGGCGAGTCGTAGGCGTGGGAGAGCCCCTCCCGGAACTCGGGGGTCACCGCGGCGGGCGGCCGCGGCGGCGCGGGCGCGACCAGGACCAGGCCCGCCAGTTCCGTGGGCCGGCGCGCTGCGACGAGCTGGCTGACCTTCCCTCCCATCGAATGGCCGACCAGCACGAACGGCCCGAGCCGCAAGGCCTCGACCACGCACGAGAGGTCGTCGGCGAGCTGGTCCAGGGTGTAGGGGCCGGGCAGTGCCCGTGATGTGCCCCAGCCGCGCTGGTCGTAGCGGAGCGTGGCCTGTTCGGCCGGAAGTCGTCCGACGACCCCGTCCCAGGTGGCGGCAGAGCCACCCCAGTAGTGGACGAACACCAGCGCCGGCCCGGTGCACCCCTTCGAGCGCACCTCGACAGTGCCGCCCGCCACTCGTACGGCTCTTGTGCTTTCCATCATTCCCGTGCTCTTCCTCGACGTGGTGCGCGGCGGAGGAGTTGCCGCATCCGCCGCGAGTGTGCAAGCACCATCCGCTCTGATCTGCAGGTGGCGCTGTCGAAGCTACTGTCGTCCCGCACGCGTTCCCCGGTAGAAAGAGACACATCTCTTGTGGAAAACGGACACCGCACGGTGCGGCAACTGCACTACCTGCCCGCCCTCGGTGCGGCGTACGGGGTGGAGGTCCTCAGCTTCGCGCGGCTCCGCGAGATGGACGGCGCGGGTGCCCGTACCCGGCCGCAGCGGCCGGATTTCCACGTGCTCGCCCTGGTCGCCTCCGGCAGGGGCGGCCACGTGGCGGACTTCGAGACGTACCAGCTGCGAGCGGGGAGCGTGGTGTGGATCCGGCCGGGCATGGTGCACCGCTGGAGCGACGTCAACGGCGTCGACGGGCCCCTGATCCTCTTCCGGCCCGGCTTCCTGCCCGACCTGGGCCCCACCCCGGCCTGGGACCTCTCCGCGCCCGCCACCTGGCACCTGGACCAGCCGCTGCGACCGCTCGCCCTGCTGGCAGCCGATCATCTGCGAGGCGAGCACGACCTGGCGGTGCGGATGCCGCGGCTGGCCTCTCCCGCGCTGCTCTCGCACCTCCTGGCAGCGCTGGTCCTGCGCGTACGGCCGGCCGAGGCCGCCACCCCCACCGCCGGCGGCGGCGGGCGTTGCCACGATGTCTTCCTTCGCTACCGGGCCGCGGTCGAGGAGCACTTCACCGAGTGGCACCAGGTCGCCGATTACACTCGGTTGACGGGCTACGACCGGCGCACGCTGACCCGGGCCACCCGCGCCGCCGCCGGTGTCGGCGCCAAGGAATTCCTGGACCAGCGAACCCTGTTGGAGGCCAAACGGCTTCTCGCCCACACCGACCTGCCGGTCGGCAGGTGCGCACAGCGCCTCGGCTTCCGGGACGCCGCGAACTTCACCACCTTCTTCCAACGCGGCACCGGACAGTCGCCGAGCACGTGGCGTACCGCCGACGCCCGAGCCGCTCGTGGCCAGGGGGAGGACACGCCCTGCCCACGCCCACCCGTCTGCAACACATGGTCCGTGCCGGGAGCTCCGATCCCTTCGCAGGGCTGACCGTCGGCTGCCGGGCCGCGCGGGCGGGCTGCCGATATCCTGGAACCGAGATCGGGGGCTTTCCTCATCCGGAAGGCAGCACCATGCGGCGTCGATACCTCATGCTTCTCGCAGCCCCGCTCCTCGCCTCCTCGGTGGCCCTCGCCCCCGCCCACGCGGCGCCGGCCGGAAGCGCCGGGACGAGCGGGGCCAAGCAGGCGGTGCAGGCGGTGAAGGTCACCAAAGTCGAAGTGGTCACCCTGCTGAAGCCGGGGGAGACCGTCGTGTGCAACGGCACTCCCGTGGCCATGGCCTTCGACGGAAAGATCACGGCGACCGGGCCGGGCACGGTCCGTTACCACTGGACCGTGAACGCCAGCCGCGCCCGGGTCTCCCCGGGATCCTTCGCCTTCGGCGCGGGCACCTCCACCAAGGTCGCCCTTCAGGTCGTGGACATGCCGGCGCCCAAGAACGCCAAGGCGGTGACCGGGTACGTCACGCTCCACCTGCCGGACCAGAAGAAGAGCGTCCGCAGTCAGCAGGTGACGTTCCCCTGCAAGAAGTGAGCGCTGCTTCTCCTCGCGCTTGAGCAACAGTTTCGAAAGGCCGCCGGGACAAGACGGCAGGTGATGCCCGGGGGCCGCAGCGGCGCGGCCCGTCCGGGCCGACCGCGGTTTTGGACGATCCGGCCCCCGGGGCACGCCACTCTGCCACCGGCTCGTCGGCGCAGGCACGATGCCCCCCATTGCTGCCCTCGTTGGGGGGTGTCCCCATGTCTTTCGCCAGGCGTGTGCGTGACCGCGGTCCCGTAGGGGGGCAGCGGCCCCCCTTCGATTGCTGTCCCGTCCGCCCCGTCCGCCCCACCAAGCCGCTGCGTGGCCCTGTGTTCCGCCGCTCCCTACGCGCCTCGTGCCCTCGTGCTGCGCCGGGAATACCTCGGGCGCACCCCTCGTTCTGGGGTATGGTTGAATCGTAAACAATCTTGGAGGGAAGGGGAGCCATGCAGTTCGGGATCTTCACCGTCGGCGATGTCACAACCGATCCGACGACCGGACGCGCGCCCAGCGAGCACGAGCGCATCAAGGCGATGCTCGCCATCGCGCAGAAGGCCGAGGAGGTCGGCCTCGACGTCTTCGCCACCGGCGAGCACCACAACCCGCCGTTCGTCCCCTCCTCGCCGACGACGATGCTCGGCTACATCGCCGCGCGCACCGAGAACCTGATCCTCTCCACGTCGACGACGCTGATCACCACCAACGACCCGGTGAAGATCGCCGAGGACTTCGCGATGCTCCAGCACGTCGCGGACGGCCGTGTGGACGTGATGATGGGCCGCGGCAACACCGGTCCGGTCTATCCCTGGTTCGGCAAGGACATTCGCGACGGCATCGACCTCGCCATCGAGAACTACGCGCTGCTGCGCCGCCTGTGGGACGAGGAAGTCGTCACCTGGAAGGGTAAGTTCCGCACGCCGCTGCAGTCCTTCACCTCGACCCCGCGTCCGCTGGACGGTGTCGCGCCCTTCGTCTGGCACGGCTCCATCCGCTCGCCGGAGATCGCCGAGCAGGCCGCCTACTACGGAGACGGTTTCTTCCACAACAACATCTTCTGGCCGACTTCCCACACCGAGCAGATGGTGAACCTGTACCGGCAGCGCTACGCCCACTACGGGCACGGCACACCCGAGCAGGCCATCGTCGGGCTCGGAGGCCAGGTGTTCATGAACAGGAACTCGCAGGACGCGGTGCGCGAGTTCCGCCCGTACTTCGACAACGCGCCGGTGTACGGCCACGGGCCGTCCCTGGAGGAGTTCACCACCCAGACCCCGCTGACCGTCGGCTCGCCGCAGCAGGTCATCGAGCGGACGCTGTCCTTCCGGGACTACGCCGGCGACTACCAGCGGCAACTCTTCCTGGTGGACCACGCGGGCCTGCCCCTGAAGACCGTCCTGGAGCAGCTCGACCTGCTCGGCGAGGAGGTCGTGCCGGTGCTGCGCAAGGAGTTCGCGAACCTGCGCCCGGCCGGTGTGCCGGACGCGCCGACGCACTCCGCCCGCGTGGCGGCGGCCCAGGAGGCCCCGAAGGAGGAGACGCAGGGATGAAGCTCATCGTCGTATCGGCGGGGCTCAGCTCGCCCTCCTCGACGCGGCTGCTCGCCGACCGGCTCGCGGCGGCGACGCTGGGGCACGTGGACGCCGACCTCGAAGTGATCGAGCTGAGGGAGCTGGCGACGGAGATCGGCCGGCACTTCGTCACCGGGTTCCCGCCCGCCCGTCTTGCCGCCGCGCTCGACGCGGTGGCCGCCGCGGACGGCCTGATCGCCGTCACGCCGGTGTTCGCGGCTTCGTACAGCGGCCTGTTCAAGTCCTTCTTCGACCTCATCGACAAGGATGCCCTCACCGCGAAGCCGGTGCTCCTCGGTGCGACCGGCGGCACGGCCCGGCACTCCCTGGTCACCGAGCACGCTCTGCGGCCGTTGTTCACCTACCTGCGCGCTGTCGTCCTGCCGACCGCCGTGTACGCGGCCTCGGAGGACTGGGGTGAGGAGGGGCTGGAGCAGCGGATCGCCCGTGCGGGCGCGGAGCTGGCGCGCGCCATGGCGCCCGCCGGTGGGGAAGCCGCGCCCGACGTCGACACCGCCGCCGCGGTCGCACCCCGCTCGCTGACGGGCGCGATCACGTCGGTGGAACCGGTGGGCGGGTTCGCGGTGGTGCCGTTCGAGCAGCGGCTGGCGGCGCTGAGGGTCGAGTAGTCGCAGCCGGTCCGGCCGCCGGTGCGCCGCCCCGACCTTCGCGCGAAGGGCTGCTTCAGCACGGCAGAAGGGCCCGGATCCATAAAGGATCCGGGCCCTTCCGGTGTAGTAGCGGGGACAGGATTTGAACCTGCGACCTCTGGGTTATGAGCCCAGCGAGCTACCGAGCTGCTCCACCCCGCGTCGGTGAACACCACCCTACGGCACCGTCCGGCCGTGCTCGACCAGTTTCGCCCCGGGAGACAGTGCGTATGCGCATGGCTACTTGGAGTAGTGTCTCCTCGCGGGCAGGTAGGGCGTTCTGCTTCGGTTGCCCGGCCGGGCTCCCCGTCCGTCTCCGAAGTCGAGGGTGGAAGAGTGAGGGATCAAAGGGCGCCGGCGTCCGTCCTGGCAGGTGTCGGATCGTGCCTGCCGCCGCGCCGGGTGGCCAATGAGGAGCTCGTGGAGCGACTGGGCCGGTCGTCCGAGTGGATGTTTCAGCGCTCGGGCATCCGGTTCCGGCACGTCGTTGAGCCGGGTACCAGCAGCGGTGACCTGGCGGTCGCGGCCGGCCGAGAGGCTCTGGCCCGTTCCGCGGTCGGCGATGTCGCGGCGGTGGTCGTCGCCACCTCGTCGCCGGACAGGCCGTGCCCCGGCACCGCCCCGAGCGTCGCCTCACGGCTGGGCATGACCGGGGTGACCGCCCTGGACGTCCAGGCCGTGTGCGCCGGGTTCGTCTACGGACTGGGGGTCGCGCAGGGCCTGATCGCCGCGGGTACGTCGGACAGTGTCCTGGTGATCGGCACGGATGTGCTGTCGCTGAGCGTCGCCCCGGACGACCCCACGAGCATGCTCTTCGGCGATGGAGCCGGAGCCGTCGTCCTGCGTTCGGGTCACCGCGAGGAACCCGGCGCCCTGGGGCCTTGCGTGCTGGGCAGCGATGGCGGTGGCCGCGACCTGATCACCGTACGCGGCGGCGGATCCGAGGAACGCTCGTTGCGCGGAGACATCCCGGCGGACTCGTATCTGCGTCTGGAGGGGCAAGAAGTCTTCTGGCGAGCGGTGCAGCACATGACTTCTGCCTCCCGAGCCGCCCTGGATGCCGCGAACTGGAAGCCGCAGGACGTGGACCGGGTCGTTCCCCACCAAGCGAACGGACGGATCACCTCCATGCTCGCGGAGCGGTTGGGCATCACGGCGGAGAGCGCACTGTCCAACATCGAGCAGGTCGGCAACACCTCGGCCGCCTCGATCCCGATCCTCCTTGATCACGCCGACCGCGCGGGGAGCCTGAAGCCCGGACACCGGGTCCTGCTGGCGGCCTTCGGCGGCGGCTTGGCCTGGGGTGCCACCACCCTCGTGTGGCCCGACCTCGCCCGCCCGACCTCGCCCGCACACACCGACTCACTTGGAGAAGCGCCATGTACGACATCCTGGTCAGCATCCTGACCGACAAGTTCCAGGTGCGGCCCGGGCTGATCTCCCCCGAGGCCACACCGACGGTCCTCGGCCTGGACTCACTGTTCGCGGTCGAACTGGCCCTCGTGCTGGAGGGCGACCCCGGATTGCAGATCAGCTTTGACGAACTCGCGGGAGCGAGCACCCTGGCCGAGATCGCGCAGTTGATGCAGGACAAGCAAGACGTGCCGGTCTGAAGATCGAAGCCCCTTGGGGCGGTACGCACGACCACCGGCAGGATGTCAGCTGCCGGTGGCGTTCCCGGGGCGCCGGAACATCAGGGCGTGCACCGTGAAGCGCGCCCCGTCGAACTCCGCCCGGCCCTCTGCTCGCCGTTCTCTCAGCAGGGTCAGCATGGTCTCCTTGTGCTCCGCGTACGCCAGGAGCGGGATGTCCATCTCGAAGACCTCAAGCGTCTCGGCCTCGAAGCCGCCCCTGGTGAGCTCCGTTACGGTCCGGGGAATGTCGGCGAGTGAGGAGTGCGCCATGAGCAGCGTGCCGCCCGGCGCGAGGAGCGTGTCCACGCGCTCGACGACGGAGTCGTACACCGCGCGCCCGCCCCTCCGGGCGACAAGAGCCGTTTCCAGCCCGTCCTTCCTTGCGTAACTCGGGTCGTAGGGCAGGTGTGGTGGATTGGTGATCACCAGATCGAACCGCTCGTCCGGTGTGTACTCCTCCAGCGGCGAAGTGACACAGGTCAGCCGCGTGGAATCGAGACCATTGGCCATCACGTTCACCGCGGTCTGGGTGGCCGAGGCGGGGTTGATGTCCAGAGCGGTCACCCGCTCGGCGCCGGCCGCGAGCAGGGCGACGCTGTAGAGACCGGAACCGGCACCGATGTCCAAGGCGTTGACACCCGCCAGGTCAGGAACCAGGTCAGCGTTGAGAGCGGCGATTAGGCTCAGCCCGCAGTCGGTCGGGAACAGGACCTCCGCGGGGTCCTCCACCGTGAGCCGCAGACGCATCCCGCGGAACTCGAAGATCCCGCACGAGGGCCGAGCCTCCCACAGCGAGCCGTTCTCGCCTGCGGGCAGAACACGACGCCGCGTCTGCGTCGGGACCGGAGCATGGGTCATCGGGGCGGAACCTTTCGATGGAAGGCAAGCAGCAGGCAGCCGGGGGTCGGCGGAGCGGGAGCCACGGGGATCCATGAGATCCGGAACGTACTGGGCTCGATCGGTCCGTCACTCGGTGAGGACGGACAGCACGGTGCGGACGGAGTCGTCAGCGATGCGCCGTGCGCGCGGCGCCGGGACGAGGCCCTCGACATAGCTGAAGTTCCAGGCGAGTTGGGCGTGGCTGGTCGTCGCGGTCGCCACGATGGAGCCCATCACCGAGACGCCCGTGAGGAACTGGGCCTCGCCCACCCGCCACGGGCCCGCCTGGTCGGGGAACTCGTAGCGGCCGACGTTGGACAGGCACAGGTTGATCGGCCCCTCCTCGTCCATGAACCGCATGAACGACTCGCTGTCCGCCAGTGACTTCGGTCCTGCCCAGCGCGGCAGGCTGATCGTGGACAGGTGCTCCTGGCGCCCCCGGCGCCGCACCAGGTCCTGGCTGATGGCCCGGGCCATCAGCCACAGCGGTCGGCCGGGCTCGTAACGGACGCGGGAGGGAACCGTGGCCACGTAGGTGCCGGCCTCGTCGGGTGCCACAGCCGGTTCGAGGTCATCGCGGAAGTCGACCGGCGAGCCGATCGAGAAGTGTGCCGTCGTCGACGTCCCCGCGTCCCGGGCGACCGCCGTCACCATCGCGGCGGCCAGCACGCCGTGGACCGTGGTGCCGTGCCGTTTGGCCGCGGTCACCAGCAGATCCAACTGCTCGGCGGGCAGGGACCTGTGCACCATCCGGGTGCGCCGCTGCTCGAACGGCACCTGGTGGCTGGGGAGGACCCGCTGCGCGGGGTGCCGTCGGGCCGCCTGCTCCTCCCGTCGCATCAGGGCCTTGAACCCGGCGACACCCGCGGCGCCACGGTGGCGGCGGGGGAGCAGGTCGTCCGTCGCGGGCAGTGCCCGTAGCGGGGTGACCCGAGGCTGTGTGCCGCGGTCCAGCTGCGCGGTGAGGTTGATCCACTCCCGGACCAGGGACAGGCACGTCTTGCCGTCGGCGATGATGTGCGAGGCCGTCAGCAGCAGGTCATGGAAGTCCCCGGCGTTCTCGCCGTCTGTTCCTTCCGAGGTGATCACCACAGCGCGCAGCAGCGGACCGGCGCGCCAGTCCACGCTTTCCACGAGCTCCCGGTCGTTCACCTCGCGCTCCCACCGCGTGTCGACCGTGGGATCGTCCGGCGGTACGTGGACGTGCCTCAGCGGGATCTGACGCGCGTCGAGCGGGACGAACGCGGGGTGTGCCCCGGTGCCGTCGTCGGTGATCGCGACGCGCAGCAAGGGGTGCCGGAGCTGGAGGAGGTCCAGTGCGCGGCGGTGCAGCGACGGGGGCAGGTGTCCGTGGACACGGGCGCGGGCGATGACGTTGAGGGGTGAGGTCCGGTCCGCGATCCAGTACAGGCGCTCCAAGGGGCTCAGCTCGCGCTGGACGCAGCCGGATCCGGTGGCCGAATCTTCGGGGTAGGTGAGGGCCTGGGCGGTCTGCCGGACGAGGACGCGCCGGGGTACGAAGCGGAAGTAGGCGTTACGGACCAGGCGACTTCGGGGGGTGGCCCCCTGCGTCAGTTCGCTCATCCTGCGGGAACCGGCCACCATCGCCCTGGTGCGGTCGCGGCGCCGCTCCTCGTAGGCCCGCAGAGCCCGCACCGGGTCGTCACCCGTCATCGGCTCGGCCAGCGTCCGTGCCAGTACGACGGCGTCCTCCATGGCCATGCCGGCTCCCTGGGCGAGGGTGGTCAGCATGGGGTGGGCGGCGTCGCCGAGCAGGGTGACGGGGCCGTCGCCCCACCGCTCCAGGAAGGCCCGGTCCCGCGACGGCACGGTGAGGATGTCCGCCTGCGGGGTGGCGTCGATCACGGCCCGCACCTCGTCGGCCCAGTCCCCGTATGCCCGTCGCAGGAGTTCCTTGACGCGGCTCGGCGCGGGCGCGTCCTCGGGTGTGCTCATGGCCGCCCACCAGTAGCAGCGGCCCTTTCCGATGTCGATGAGGCCGAAACGTTGTCCGCTGCCCCAGTAGTGGCGCACCGCGCCCGTGGTGAGGTGCCGGTGGCGGAAGGGGACGATGCCGAGCCGGAAGAGGTAGCCGCTGTCCTTGGCCTGCTCGGGGCCGACGAGGTGACGCCGTACGGACGAGTTGAAGCCGTCGGCGCCGATCAGGATGTCGCCGCTCGCCGAACGGCCGTCCTCGAAGCGGGCGGTGACCCCCATGCCGGCGGTCTCGAAGCCGATGGCGGTCGACCCCAGGTGGACCGGGCAGTCCCCGATCTCCGCCAGCAGAGCCTCCTGGAGGTCCGCGCGGCTGAGGCAGTAGCTCGGCGCGCCCACCTGGCCGCGGGTGTCCTGGAAGGGGAGGTCTCTGATCCGCCGGCCTCGCCGGTCCATGATCCTGAACGACTCCACGGCCTGACCGCGCTTGTCCAGTCCCAGGTCGATGCCGAAACCGGCCAGGGCGGTGACCGCGTTGCTCATGACCGACAGACCGGAGCCGACGTCGCGCAGCTCGGTGGCGCGCTCATACACCTCGACGTCGACGCCGACGCGCCGCAGTGCGACCGCGCACGTCAGGCCGCCGATGCCGGCACCGATGACCAGGGCTTTCATTCGCCGTCCCGATGACATGACGTCAGCCCTCCCGGCCGGTTCGGGTGAAGCCGGCGCCGATCAGCTCCGCGACGGTAGCCGCCAGGTGGGCCACATGCGGATCTTCCATGATCGTCAGGTGGTCTCCGGCGACACGGATGATCCGGATCTGCCCGCTGGTCATGGCGCTCCATCCGTTGCAAGCGTCCTGATGACGGGTTCGGGCGGCACGGTGCATGGCGGACAGCGCGACGGGCAGCGGCTCCGCGGCGCGGATCAGCGTGAGGTCCTGATCCTCGCGCGGGGGCCGGTAGGCCAGCGTCGCCTGCCAGTTCGCCCGGTAGACGCCGAAGAGACGGCGGATGACGGCCCCCGAGCTGCCGGCCGGCAGGACGCCCCGCTCGCTCGCGACGCGGGCCATGAACGCGAACTTCTCCTCCGGCGAGCCGAGTCCGTCAGGCAGACCCCGCGCGGGTGACGCGCCGCCGTCCCGCAGCCAGAGCAACTCGTGGAAGAACCAGTCCAGCAGCCCGTCGTCGTCGTGCACGACGCGCGGCCCCTGGTCCAGGGCGGTGGTGTCCAGCACCAGCAGGGCCGCCTGCTCGCCCGCCGCCCGCAGCCGACGGGCGATCTCGAAGGCGACGAAGCCGCCGAAGGACCATCCGCCGATCGTATAAGGGCCGTGTGGCTGAGCCGTCCGCAGCGCGGTGAGGTAGCTGTCCGCCAGGTCCTCCACCGTGCGCAGCGCCGTGGTGCCGGGCTCCGCTCCGGCGGCCTGGAGCGCGTACAGGGGCTGGTCGTCCGGGAGATGCCGGGCGAACCCGACGTAGCAGAGCACGTTGCCGCCCATCGGGTGGACCATGAACAGCGGCGGGCGAGTGCCCTGCGGGCGGATCGGGACCAAGGGGTCGAACGCGGCTCGCGCCCCGCCCTCGCGCAGCCGGGCCGCGAGTCCGGCGGGGGTGGGCGTCGCGATGAACTCCGACAGGGGGATGTGCACCCGGTAGCGCTGTTCGATCCGGACCACCAGCCGCATCACGGTCAAAGAGGTGCCGCCGAGGTCGAAGAGGCTGTCGTGCGCTCCCACCGAGTCCAGGCCCAGGACGTCCGCCAGCATCTCGGTCAGCGTCCGCTCGTAGGCGTCGCGCGGCGCGGCGGCCGGGGCGCGGCCGGGGGAGGCCAGCGGGGCGCCGCGCAGTGCGGCGTCGTCGCGTTTGCCACTGGGGGTCAGAGGCCACTGGGCGACCCATTGCAGGTGTGAGGGGACCATGTAGTCGGGCAAGGTGGCGCGCAACCGCTCACGGACCCCGGCCAGGTCCTCGTCCGTGCCCTCGCCGAGGAGGAACGCGGCGAGGAACACCTCGCCGTCCGTGCGCCGACGCGCCACGACCGCGGCGTCGCGCAGGCCCGGGTAACGCTCGGCCAGGCCGGTGACGGCCAGCTCCACCTCGGCCGGCTCCACGCGAAAGCCCCGTACCTTGACCTGCGCGTCGTCGCGTCCGAGGAAGACCACGTCTCCACCGGGAAGCACCATGCCGACGTCGCCGGTGTAGTAGAGCCTGTGGTCCCCGTCCGCGAAGGGATGGGGGACGAAACGCTCCTTGGTCAGGTCCGGGCGCCCCTCGTAGCCGTCGGCCAGGCAGCCACCGCCCAGGTAGACATCGCCCCGCGCCCCGGCCGGCACCGGACGCATCCGCTTGTCCAGGACGTGCACCTCGGCCCCGTCGATCGCGCGGCCGATCGGCGGCAGCGCGGGGAAGGCAGCGGGGTCACCGGTCATGGTGTACGCGGTGACCACGTGGGTCTCCGTCGGACCGTACTGGTTCTCCAGCACCGCTCCCGGGACTCTGGCGCACAGCGCGCGGATCTCGGGAGTGACGCGCAACTGCTCACCGCAGGTGATCACCACCCTCAGGGCCCGCGGGGTGATGCCCAGCGTGCCTGAGGCTTCGGCCAGCTGGTGAAGGGCCACCGGGGGGAGGAAGGCCTGCTCCACGCGCTCGTGGTCGAGCAGGCGCAGCAGCGCGGCCATGTCGCGCCGCTCCGCGTCGCCGACCAGGCACAGGGTGCCGCCGAAGGACAGCGTGGAGAAGATCTCCTGGAAGGAGATGTCGAAGCTCAACGGTGCGTACTGGAGCGTGACCCCGCCCGGCGCCGCGCTGGGCGCCCCGGCCTGCCAGGCCACCAGGGCGGCCAGGGTGCGGTGCGGCATGGCGACGCCCTTGGGGGTCCCGGTGGAGCCCGAGGTGAAGAGGACGTACGCGGTGCTCTCCCCGTCCGTCCCGCCCCTCGCCCGGCACACCGGCCCCGGCGCGGCCACCGACTCGGCGGGCAGCAGCAGCGCGGGGTCACCGGCGAGGTGGGCGTACGCGGCTTCGGCCACCACGCGGAAGGGCCGGGCCTGCTCGACCATCGTGGCCAGCCGGGAAGGGGGGTAGCTGACGTCCATCGGGACGACCGCGCAACCGGCCCGCATGACACCCAGCAGCACCGCCATGGTCAGCGGGGACCGGTTCATCGCGATCCCGATCCGGGCGTTCGCCGGGGCGCCGAGCGCGCCCAGCCGCCCCGCCACGTTCTCAACGGCCTCGGCGAGCCGGGCGTAGCTCCACCGCTCCTCGCCCATCACCACGGCGATCGCGTCCGGGGTGCGCGCGGCCTGCTCGACGAAGCGCGCCACGACCGTAGGGCACTGCGCGGGCACGGCCGGGACGGGACGGGGGGCGAGGAACGCGAAGTCGGCCGCCTCGTGTGGCTGTTCCACCATGCGGCGCAGGATGCTCAGGTAGCCGGCCGCGAAGAGGTCGCCCTGCTCCGCCGGGAACGACGCACCGTCGCAGTCGATCCGCAGCCACATGCCGGAGCCGTCCGGTTCGGTGACGGCGTTCACCATGAGCCGGAAATCGTTCTCCTCCCAGCTGCGGAACTCCTTGAGGCGCAGACCGGGGAGCCCGAGGACGTGGGAGAGCTGGTGGAAGTGCACGTAGTTGAAGGCCGTGTCCAGGACGGCCCCACCGCGGTCCTCCTGAATGGCGCTCAGCGGGTAGCGGCGGTGGGGGTGGCCGTCCTGCTCCTGGCGGAAGCCTTCGCGCGCCACCTCCAGCCAGCTGTCCTGTGCGGTGTCCAGGCGTACCGGCACGGTGTTCAGGAACAGTCCGGCGCTGCGCTCGGCTCCGGCCAGTTCGGGCCGGACGTGGGTGATCAGGCCGGTGGTCACCTCACGGGTGCCGGCGAGCATGGCCAGCGTCAGGGCGTGCGCCGCGAAGAGTACGGACTTCACGGGAAGGGAGTGTTCGGACGCCAGGCGCCGGACCCGCTCGACGAGGTGTCCGGGCAGGTCGACCCGGCGCGAGGCCGGCTGGTGGCGGGTACCGGGCAGGTGGGGCGAGAACGCCTCGATGGGCAGAGGGCCGCAGCCGGCCAGCTTCTCCCGCCAATAGCGCTTGGCCTCCGGGGAACGCAGGGCGCTCCGCTCCAGCCGTACGTGGGCCGCCGGTGACGGAGGCGCCGTGTCCTCGACGGGGCCGATGTCCAGGCCGAGGCCGTGGGCGTAGTCCTGGAGCAGCTCCTGGAGGAGGGTGGCGACGCTGCCGCCGTCGAGGAGCGCGTGATGGAAGCTGAGGATCAGATCGACGGTGGCGGGCCGCACATGGGCGCGGAACAGATACAGCGGCGGCCGCTCGAACACGTAGGGGTGGAGACGCCGTTCCTCTACGTGCGCGCGTACCTCGGCCTCGGCCGCCGCGCTGTCGAGCGGACGCAGGTCGACGACCTCCAGGCCGCCTTGCACCCTGGGGTGAACGACCTGCAACGGGTCCGCGCCCGCCAGCTCGAAGGCCGTGCGCAGCGCCGGATGCCGCGCTGTCAGCCGGTTGAAGGCACGACGGAACCGCTCCTCGTCCCAGGGCATCTCCAGGGTGTACCGGAAGACGTCCCGGTACCTGGCCGACGTTTCGTGCCTGCGGCTGTGGTACAGCAAGCCGAGCTGGATCCGGGTCAGCGGGTAGGCGTCCTCGGCATCCCGCAGGCGGGCCCGGTCGACATCGGCCACCAGGGCGAACGGGGCGAGGGCGGCCCCGGCCCCGGTCCCGGACGCGTCGCACTCCTCGGTGCGGGTGGCGAGGCCGGCCACCGTGGGGTTGCGCAGGAGGTCGGTGAGCGAGAAGCGCAGGCCCCGGGCCTCCGCTTCGGCACGCACCTTGAGCATCGTGATCGAGTCGCCGCCGAGCGCGGCGTAGTCGTCGTGGATCCCTACGACGTCATGGCCCAGGACACGGGCCCAGACCTCGGCCAGTACGGTCTCGGTCCGGTTGCGCGGCTGCCCGCCCGCGATGGCCTCCGGGGCGTCGTGCGGTGGTGGCAGCGCGTCGTGGTCGGCCTTGCCGTTGGCGGTCAGTGGAACGCCGTCGATCCGGGTGAAGGAGGCCGGAACCATGAACGCCGGCAGCGTCCGACCGAGCCGTTCGCGCAACAGCGCCGTGTCGATCGGGGCCTCGGCGACGTAGTAGCCGGCCAGGACGGCTCCACGGTCGGGGGTGGTACGGCCCACCACGATGGCGTCCCGTACGCCGGGGACGGCACGCAGGGCGGTGGCCACCTCGGCGGGTTCGACGCGGTTGCCCCGGATCTTGACCTGGCCGTCGATCCGTCCGAGGTACTCCAGGGTGCCGTCGGCGAGCCACCGCGCCAGGTCCCCGCTGCGGTAGAGCCGGCCGCCCGGCACGAACGGGTCGGCGGCGAACTTCTCGGCGGTCAGCTCCGGGCGGTCGAGATACCCGCGGGCGAGGCCTACTCCGCCGATGCACAGCTCCCCGGCGACACCGACGGGCTGCGGCAGGTCGCCGGCGCCCAGTACGTACAGCCTGATGTTGTCGATCGGCCGGCCGATGGGCACCCGCGTGATGGTGTGGGCGGGGTCGTCCGGGCACTCGTAGGACGAGACGTCGACCGTGGCCTCGGTCGGGCCGTACAGGTTCACGAGCCGTACGGGCGGCTCCGCGCCGCTCCCACGGAGGCACCGCTCGACCAGGCGGTTGAACTGCTCCACGCGGGCGACGGGCAGGGCCTCACCGCTGCAGAAGACGTGCCGCAGGGTCCGGATGGCCTCGCGGGCCGGCGCCGGATCCTCCTCCAACAGGTCGAGGAACGGGCCGAGCATGGAGGGTACGAAATGCACGGCGGTGACCCGGTGCTCGCCGATCGCCCGCAGGACCTCGCGCGGGTCCCTCTGGGCGCCGGGCGGCAGCAGGGCCACGGCCGCGCCCTCGACGGCCCACCAGAACAACTCCCATACGGAGACGTCGAAGGAGACCGGCGTCTTCTGCAGGAGGACGTCCCGTTCTCCGAGCGGGTAGCTGCGCTGCATCCACGCGAGGCGGTTCACCACGCTGTGGTGCTCGACCATGACGCCCTTGGGCTGTCCGGTCGAGCCGGAGGTGTAGATGACGTACGCGACGTCACGGGAGGTGGCGAGCGGCTCGACCGGGGCACCGCTGCCGGTCAGCAGGCCGCCGACGCGCCGCACCGCCGTATCCCCGGGAAGGCCGGCGGGAGCGTCGTCATCGACGATCACCACCTTGGCACGGCTGTCGCGCAGCAGGAACCGCACCCGCTCGGCCGGGTAGCCGGGGTCCACCGGTACGTAGGCGCCGCCGGACTTCAGGACGCCGAGCAGCGCGACCAGCAGCCGCGGCCCCCGCTCCATCATCACCGCGACCCGGTCGTCCGGGCCGACTCCCTCCGCGCGCAGGGCACGCGCGACCCGGTTGGCCCGCTCGTCGAGTTCGGCGTAGGTCAGCGTGTCCCCGGCCGCCGCGATGACGGCGGTCCGGTCCGGCCGCAGGGCGGCCTGCGCCTCGAACAGCGCGTGGAGGGTGGCCCGATCCGCGTAGGGCACCTGCCGGCCGAGGGCACGCCCGGCGGTGAGGTCCTGGTACTCGGCGGGGGAGAGCATGGGGACGTCGGACACGGGCCGGTCCAACAGGTCCAGACCGTGCTCCAGGAGCGTCGTGAGGTGTCCCGCCACGGAGGCGATGGGAAGGTCCTCGTCGAAGACGTCACGCGCGTAGTCCAGGTCGACACGGACATCGGCCGTGTCGTCGAAGGCGGTGACCAGGACGCCCAGCGCGTCCTGGTCGTGCGAGGGAGCCATCAGGGTGCCCCGCCGCACCACTCCCGGGACCTGCGGCCGGGACCAGTTCAGGTAGGAGAGCGTCACGTCGAAGAGTTGCCGTGGTCCCTGCGTCGCCGCGGGCGCTTCCCGCAGGATGTCTCCGAGAGCGAGTCGCTCATGACGCCGGAGTGCGCGCGTCGTGCCCTGGACCGCGGTGAGCAGTTCGCGAACGGTCAGCGTGCCGGGAGCCGCGACCCGTAGCGGCAGGGTGTTGGCGAACTGACCGAGCACGTCCCTGTGCCGCCCCGTCGGACGGTTGAGGAAGGGGACGCCGAGGACCACCTCCTCGCTCCTGTGCAGGCGTGTCAGGTACGCACCGAACATGGCCGCGACGTACGTGAACGGCCAGTAGCCCGCGGCGCGGACCCGGCCGATGAGGGCGCCGTCGATGACGAACGAGTGACGGCCGCGGCCGCCCGGACCGCCGTCCTTCCCACGGGTGAAGAGCGCGGGTGCCACGCCACCGAGGTACTCGCGGTAGAACGCACGGTCGCGGTCGCCGTCCGTCCCGCTGCGGTAGGCGGCGTCCTCCTCGACGAACGTCAGGTAGGAAGGCGCTGTCCGGGCGCTCGCCTGCGGATCGCCGTGCGGCGCCCGGGCGTACTCCCGGAGGATCTCGTGGCTCAGCCGGTCGAGGGTCCAGCCGTCGGCGACGATGTGGTGCGCCTTGATGTGCAGATGCGTGACATCGGGGCTCTCCACGAGGAGTACGGCTTCCACGAGGGGGCCGCTGCCGAGCGACAGGGCGCCCGCCAAGGACCCGCGCATCCACTCCGCACAGGCGGCGTCCGGCACGGGCTCGTGGGAGAGGTCGATCACCGGGACGGGAACACGGTCCTCGGCCACCCGTTGGAAGGGGACGCCGGCGCGCTCGGCGAGCCGCAGCCGGAACGCGTCATGGCGGTGCAGCACGCGCTCCGCGCAGACGGCGAGCCGCTCGTGGTCGACGCCCCCGTCCAGACGCTCGTGGAGAACGCAGTTGAACTGTGGTGACTCCGGAGCCTGGGAGCCGACGGACCATACGTCACGCTGATATGCCGTCAGGGGATACGGCATGTGGTGGTTCATGTTCAACTGTTGAGGTTTCCTTCGAGCCGTACAGGGATCTCTCGGTGCCCGTTGAAGATGAGGGAAGGCAGCGGAGACAGACAGTCGGGTCCGACGGCCAGTTCGAGGGCGGGGAACCGGGAGAAGAGCGCGGACAACCCGATGCGGCCTTCGAGACGGGCGAGTTCGGCGCCCAGGCAGTAGGTCGGGCCGTGGCTGAACGCCAGGTGTTCACGGGCGGTGGCGCGGGTGATGTCGAAGAGGTCGGCGTCCTCGCCGTGGACCCCGGGGTCGCGGCCGACCGCGGCGTAGTTGATGACGAGGGCCTCGCCCCGCGAGAACGTCAGCCCGGTCGCTTCGTCGTACAGGTCCTCGGTGGGGAAGCGCATCATGAAGTTGGCCACCGGAGCCTGGTGGCGCAGGGTTTCCTCCACGACCTGGTCCCAGCCGACACGGCCCGACAAGGCCAGGTCCAGCTGGGCCGGGCGCGTGAGCAGGTTGACCACGGCGTGGTCCAGCAGGTTCGCCGTGGTCCCGTAGCCGGCGCCGAGCACCATCCAGATGTTGTCGGCCACCTCCCGCTCACTGAGACGGCCCTGGCGGTGGGCGTCGACCAAGGCACTGGCGATGTCGTCGCCGGGACGTTCGGTCTTGATCACGAGTAGGTCCGCGAGGAGCCGCGCGGCCTCGGCTGCCGTGGCGTCGGCCTGCTCGACGGTCAGATCCGTGGTGAAGACCGTGTCGTTGACGGTCTGGAACCTGTCGTGCATCACCTCCGGCAGGCCGACCAGTGTGGTGACCGTCAGCCAGGGCAGCCGTGAGGCGAAGTGCTCGCGCAGGTCCACCACTCCGCCGGGAGCGGCGGCGGCCGCATCCGCGAGATCGTCCAGCAGCACGGCGGTGGTCTTCTCGATCCACGGTGCGAGCGCCCGCACGCGGCGGGCGGTGAACGCGGGGACCAGGGGATGGCGCAGTCGGCTGTGGTCGGGCCCGTAGGCGGTCTGGACGGTGCGGATGTCGACCCAGATCCGCAGCGGCCAGTCGGCGGGAAGGTCACCGCTCAGGAAGGCGGGCCAGTGCCGGTGGGCGTCCTTGGAGACGCGGGGGTGGATCAACAGCCGCCGGACGAGCCCCGGGTCGGTGACCGACCATGCCGGTACACCACCGGGCAGCTCGACCCGGGTGGCGGGCCCCAGCGCACGCAGCGCCGCGGCCTCGCCGTGGATGTCCGCGGCGCCGCCGTCCAGGCGGTAGGGGCAGCGGTTCGGGGAGGAAACGGAGGACATGGGCGTACGACCTCGGAGGCGCCGGTCGGGACTCAAGGGCGAACGGCGGTCAGGAGTCCGTACCGCAGCTGGGGGACCGCACCGAAGAACCACTCGCCGAGGTCGGCCGCGGTTTCCATTTCGCGCGCCTCCTGGCCGTCGAGCTCGCGTGCCGCCTTCCGCCAGCCGTCGATCATGCTGTCGTAGCAGCGCCGGACGTTCTCGGTGGTGTCGGTGTAGTCCACCACCTCCAGGCCGGCCTCCCGCAGCAGCGTCCGGTATCCGTCGGTGCTCAGCGAGAACTTGAAGAACGCGTACGCGTCGGCCATGCGCGCGGTGTCCGGGGCGGTCAGCTCGCCTTCGAGGCTGTGCTCGGCGATGACCAGCCGCCCACCAGGACGCAGGACCCGTGCGACGTGGCCGATGGCCGCCACCTTGTCCTTCATGTGCATCAATGACTCGATGGCGTACGCACCGTCGAACGACGCGTCCGGGAAGGACAGTTCCATGGCATCGGCCAGCTGGAACGTAGCCTGTCCGCGAAGGTCCGGCGGCAGCGGCCGGCTGTTGGCCAGTTCGACCTGGTAGTCGCTGACACTGACACCGGTGATCCGCACGGCGTGGTGCGCGACGATGCGCATCGCCGTACTCCCGTGTCCACAGCCAACGTCGAGCAGGTGCTGGCCGTCCTCGGGGGCGAGGCGTGCGGCGACGAGGTCCGTCAGCCGGTCGGTCGCCACGTGCATGGGGCTGTCGTCCGCTTCGTCGTCCCAGTAGCCGACGTGGATGTTTCCGCCGAGCGCGTGGTCGTACACATCCGTGTGGCGGTTGTAGAAGGTTCCCACTTCGCCGGAGGTGGGAGGGTTTTGCGTCAGCATGAAATGGCCCTTCACAGAATGAATTAGGGGTAAGTATGTGAAATGAGTAAGGCAGAGCGGTTGAATGTCAAGGTGGTACTGCAACCGCACTTTCCGAGAGCGCGATTGCAGCACCAGATCAAGCGGATCCGCTCACACGCGCCCGAAGAACAGGCTGCCCGGTGCCTCCGGGTCGTTCGAGAGGAAGTGCTCGCGCACCGCACGGATGAACTCGTGGCGCGAGATCGAGCCGTCTCCGTCGGTGTCCAGCTTGGTGAACATGTCCATCGCGTCGGGCGCGTCGCTCTTCCACACGTCCCTCAGGAACCGAGCGAACTCGTCCTTGCTGATCTCGTTGTCGCCGTCGACGTCGATGACGTCGAAGATCGCGTGGCCGCCACCCTCAGTCACGTTGAGGCGGCTGGTGTCGATCACCGCGAGGCGGTTGGCCGTGATGAACTGGTCCTTCGTGAGCCGGTCCCCGTCGACGCCCGCGTGACGGAGGAGCTCCAGCCAGTAGATCTGGCAGAAGGTCTGGAGTGCCCTGGCCCGGCGGTCGTCCTTGGCGAGCTTGTACGCCTTGATGTAGCGGTCGGCGAGCTGCTGATAGTCCGTCCAATCCAGGTACCCGTCCTGGTTGGCGTCCATGGTCTCGAACGTGCGTTCCAGCTTGATGGTGATGACGTCCGGCGCCGCAGCGGTCACGTGTCCTCCTTGAGGATGAAGGGGGAAGGTCGTGATCACCATCTCTTGACCCGTGAAGCGGGGTCACTTGACGAAAGGTTCCTCTTCTTCCATTTCATCCGTTCGGACGCATTCTCCTGCGCAACGCATTCGCCGGTGGAGCGAATTTTCTGTGGCGGCCCGGCATCCCCGGCCCGCTCGGCAGTACGTACGCACCGAAATTCCGAGCCTTTCCGGCGACTCCTTCGGCTGAGGGACGGCCCTTGCCGACTACAGTCGGAGTGCGCCGAAACCGTTCGGTTGTCATGGGGGTTATCGCGGCGCGGCAGACACGGTGATTCGCCGACGGATGGCCGGCGCGGTCCTGTCTGCCTCCACGTCCTGAACTGGAGTGAACAAGTGTCGAAATCGTCGGGTCCGATGTCACCCGCAGGCCGGTCCGTGCTCATCACCGGAACCTCCTCCGGACTGGGGGAAGCCTGCGCGCTGCACATGTCCCGGGTCGGCTTCCACGTCATCGCCGGAGTCCGCCGGCCCGAGGACGGAGAACGGCTGCAACGAGCCGCCACCGGACGGCTCACCCCGGTGATCATGGACGTGACGGACGAGAAGTCGGTCCAAGCGGCCGTGCACGAGGTCACCGAGCTGACCGGTGCGGCAGGGCTGTGGGCTCTGGTCAACAACGCGGGCATCGCGGTCACGGCTCCACTGGAGTGCGTACCCATGGAGCTGATGCACCGACAGCTCGACATCAACGTGATCGGTCAATTGCAGGTGACCCAGGGGTTCCTGCCGCTGCTGCGCGCCGGCGCCGGGCGGATCGTCAACATTTCCTCCGGCCTCGGGAACGTCGCCCTCCCCTTCCTCGGTGCCTACGCCGCCTCTCAGTTCGCCAAGGAGGCGATCAGCGACACGCTGCGCCGCGAACTCGCCCCGCAGGCGATCCCCGTCGTGGTGATCCAGCCGGGTGCCGTCCTGACCCCGCTCTGGGGCAAGATGGCAGAGGAGGGCAACCGGGTACTCGACAGCGTCCCGGGGCCGGTGCAGGAGCTCTACCGCCACCCGTTCCAGCAGTTCATGAAGGACAACGAGACCTCGGCCGGGGCCAGCAGTACGACCCCCGACGGCGTCGCCCGGGTGGTCTTCCGCGCACTGGTCGCCCAGCGGCCCAAAACCCGCTACACCGTCGGCCGAGACGCAGCAGGCAGCCGAGTGCTGTCCAGGCTGATGCCCGACCGGGCGTTGGACCGGATCTTCGGCGGATCATCGGCCTTGACGCATCTCAGGAGCTGACCAGCCTCCTCACGGGGACCGGATGAAGGATGCGGCGGCTCGGCCAACCCCGGGGCACGGCTTGCTGGGCGGCCGGAAGTCCGTCGCCCTGCGCCGGGGAAGCCGGCGAATCTGCTCGCCGGCCGCCACATTCGAGTCAGATGAGATCGATGCCGCGCAGCTGCGCGGCGCTGATCCGGTTGTCGGTGATCCACGCTCAGTCCCAGACTCCGCCTTCCTGCGGGCGCCAGCTGGACGGCGCCGCCGTCCGGACCGGAGACCTCCGTGCGCACAGGCCGGTTCAGCCCGAGAAGGTGACTGCTGCGCTCGATGATGCGAACGGCCCGCTCGACCGCCTGAAGATCGCCGGTCCGGATCGCGGCCCGGTATACGCCGAAGAACAGCCGCTCCAGGCGTTCCTCATGAGTTTGCGGAGCTCGTCCGTGCTCTCATCCAGGGCGGTGCCGCGCTCGGAAAGGGCCTTGGACACGTCCTTGCAGGCCAGTTCGATCAGGCGGCCGTCGGTGCGCGGCGCCAGCCCCTTGCGGTACGCCTCGATGCCCAACCCCTGCGGGTAGGCGATACCGCCGGAGTTGACCGACGGATCGGCGGCGAGCTACGGCTGATCGTCAGCCAGTCGATACCGGCGAACTTCAAATCGATCGCGTCGCTTCGGCGTTGCGTGATCGCTGCACGCTGCGCCCGGGTGGGTCGGCCGCCCACGAACGTCTCCCTGGGCCCCGCGCCCCCCTCCATGATCCTGTAGCGGGGGTGATGCCTGTGCTGGGGCCGGGGAAACGTGCCCCGGGCCGGGAGTGTGCCCGGCCCGGGGCGGTGCGCTAGTTCTGGGCCAGGGTCCACTTCCTGAGGCGGTCCACGATCTCCAGGAGGGAGCGCCGGGGGCCGGGGGAGAGGAACGCGAAGGAGGCGAAGGAGGGGACGAGCGCGATCACGACGAGCAGGGCGGGGATGATGCGCACGACGACGGTGAAGAAGTCGATGACGAGCCGGAGCGTCTTGGCCTGGGTGAGAACGTCGACAAGGCGGTCGAACAAGGTGGGATCTCCTCGAAGCGCGAGCGGGCCACTTGGTGTCCGGCCGAGGGCATAGGTCTCCCTGGGCGGTGCCCCTCACTGACGAGGTGCGACCAAGTGATCCAATGCCCGCTGGCCCGCGTCTGCGAGTCAGCGGCACATTAGGTGCCGGCTCATCCCTGCTCCTCGGTTTTGCTCTGGCGCTTTATGCAGCCAAGCAAGAACCTGGCGGCCGTAGAAATTTACGGGCCGCCAGGTTGACGTGCAAGGGTTAGATCAAGTCGGTGGCTTGAATCAATCGTCTCCGGCTACTCGAAGCTGAGCTGTCCAGGGGTGACTGTCCTTGATATCCCCCGTTTGTGCCGAGTCGGCGGCGCGTCTGGAGTTTTCCTGTGCTGTCGCAGCCACCATCCAAACTGCCAGCTCCGGCACGTTCGGTACAGTCTGGCCTGACGCATTTCGGCATCGGCCGGGATGGAATTCTCACTCCACCCGATGATCGGTCGCGCGTTCTGGAGCCGCACCCCTAGACCGGATTCGAGCGAGTCCCTCTCCCATGTCTGGCCCGGGGCGTGCTCGGCGGCCAGATGGGCGTTGCGCTCCCAAGACCGCGGGATCGGCAGAGCGCACAGGTACCAGGCGAGTGGCGGTGACGCCGCCGGCAGCAGGATCGTTTGCCTCTTGGCCTCACGGTCAACCCGGAGGTGATTCCGTGCTTGTCGCGGCTTTCTATTTCTATGCGAACCCTTTCGGAGCTCGCCCCCAATGTCATCGCATCTAACCCTCCACCACGTGCGGGCCGGAAAGCCCGATGCCAGGCGTCCCTCCGGTGCTAGCCGATCGAGTCCTCGGGGGCATGCCGCTTGTCCGGGCGTGTCCGGGTTCAGCGCCGGACACCCCTGCCGGCCGCAGCCTGGGAGCACGTTCCGGGGCGTCACCCGGAGCGGCAGCGGCCCGGGGAGGAGCCCCATGCACATCAACGACCTGGTAGTCCGAACTCTTGAGCACGTCATCGACGCCGTTCCGTACCTCCAGGCGGTGGTGTCCGCCGGAAGCGCGACCGTCATGGTCCACCGCGCGGTACGAGCGGCTCGCAGGGCCCTGGCCCGTCGGCGGTCCGGCCGCCCGCCGACGTCCGGGCCGGGAGCGCGCCAGATCTGAACCCGACGGCCTGAACCGGCCCGCCTCAGGGCCGGATCGGCTGAAATCCTGCGGCCCGCACCCCCGTTTCCTACCATCGTGCGGTGACCGATGAGACGAACGCCCGTCTTCCGACAGGGAGCCGGGAGACCCTGTGGAAACCGCGCGAGCCGCCCGCGCCTGGTTCGCCGGGCTGCTCGGCGCGTACGTCGCCGAACACGGCTCACTGTCCCTGCGCGCGCTGGAACGTGAAACCCGCGCCGTCGGGATGCACCAGCCCAAATCGACGCTGAGCGACGTGCTGGGAGGCCGTAGCACTCCCAGCTGGGCCACCATCGAGGCCGTCGTGGTCGCGGCTCACCGGTACTCCGGCAGCCCCGGCAAGCCGGAACTCACGCCCTGGCAGCGGCGATACCAGCGCCTCGACGACCTCCTCGCCGAAGGGCGGATCGGACAGCGCTCGGCCTCCGACGCCCTCGTCCGGAACCAAGGGCGGTCATGGCCAAGGCAGTTCGGCGCCCTGCCCGAGCCGGCCGCGGCGTTCCTGGAGCGGCCGAGGCTCCACCTGCCCGACGGACCGGGCCGGTTCCTGCTGACGGGCAACGGGGGCGTCGGCAAGACGCAGGCGGCCGCAGCGTACGCCCGCTCGCGGCTGGCGCAGCGCGATCTCGACCTGCTGATCTGGGTCAACGCCTCCACGCGCGACACCGTCGTGTCCGGCTTCGTGGAGGCCGCGGCGGAGCTGGTCGGCGCCCGGCCCCACCTGCGGGCGGAGGAAGCCGCGACCCAGCTCCCGTCCTGGTTGGCCAAGGCCCGCCGCCGTTGGTGCGTGGTCCTGGACGATCTGTCCTCTCCCGGCGACCTGCACGGCCTCTGGCCACCCACCACCGAACACGGCAGCACCCTGATCACCACCCGGCGCCGGATCGACGCACTCGACCGCCGCTGCACGGTCGTGGAGGTCATCCCGTTCAGCCCGCAGGAGTCACTGGCCTATCTCCGGGGTGTCATCGACCCGTCGGCCGGCACGGACGCGGAACTGAACGCCCTCGCCGACGACCTCGGACACCTGCCGCTGGCTCTCGCGCAGGTGGCGGCGTACATGGGGAACACCGGCCGGTCCTGCAGGGAATACAGGGACCGGTTCGTCCGGCGCGACGCCAAGCTTGCGGACCTCGTCCCCGAGGAGGGCGAGGGTCTGATCGAGTACCGCAGGCCGCTGTCCGTCGCCTGGTCCCTGTCCGTGGAGGCCTCGGACGCCTTGCGTCCCCAAGGCGCGGCCCGTCCGGTCATGCACGTCCTCAGCCTGCTCGACGGCACCGGCGTACCGGGCGAACTGTTCTCCACCCCCGCCGTGCTGGCCCTGGTGGCCGGCGGCACCGCAGCCGCTGCCGGACCCGGGGCCGGACCCAAGGCTGCGGCCCAGGACACCGTCCACGACGCGGTGCACAACCTGCGCCGCTACAGCCTCCTCCACATCGACCGGAGCTCGACCCCGGCCGACGGAAGCGGGCCCGGCGCGCTTACGGGCGGGGCGTCGGTCCGGGTCCACGTGATGACGCAGCGCGCCACGCGGGACCTGCTCAGCGCCCCCGAGCGGGAGGACGCGGTAGCGGCCGCCGCGCAGGCGCTCCTGGAAGGCTGGGGCATCGCGGACCCCCCGGCTCGCCTCGACCGGGAACTACGCTCCAACGCCTTCGCCCTGCTGCGCCAAGCCGGACCGGACCTGCTCGCCCCCGCGCCGCACGAGGTGCTCTTCCGCATGGGCCACAGCCTCGGCGACTCGGGCCAGGCGACGGCCGCGTTACGGCACTTCCGGTGGCTGGAGCGGACCGTCGCCGAGCGGTTCGATCCCGATGACGCGATCAGCCTGGGCGCCCGCGGTCACCTCGCCTGGTGGCAGGCCAAGTCGGGTGACCAGGCGGGCGCGGCCGCGGCCTTCAAGGCCCTTGCCGAGGACCAGGCACGGCTCCTCGCGCCCGAACACCCGGACTTGCTCCAGACCAGGCAGAGCGCCGCCGTGTGGCGGGGCGCGGCCGGGGACCCGGCGGGCGCGGCGGCGGAGCTGCGATCGCTGTACGAGCTGCGGATCCGGGTGATGGGTGCGGCCCACCGCGACACCGTCAGCAATCGCAACCACCTGGCCAACTTCCTTGCCGCGTCCGGTGATCACGAGGGCGCCTTCGCCTTGCACGAGGAGGCTTGGCAGGAGGCTCTGGAGCGGCGGCACCCGGGCCACCGGGACGTACTCCGCGCCCGCTCGGTGGCGATGCGGCACCGCGGCGAGCTCGGGGACATCGCCGGAGCCTTGGAGGCGCTGAACGACCTGCTGGCCGTCCAACTGGAGGACGACCCCGACAGCCCGGACACGCTCGCCACCCGGGCCGGCATCGCGGAGTGGACCGCCCGGCGCGGGAACCCGCGTCGGGCGGCGGCCCTGCTGGAGGGTGTACTCACCGACCGGCTGCGGGTACTGGGCCCGGAACACCCGCACACCCTGGCCACCCGGCTGGACGTGGCGCGCTGGCTGACCGACGCGGGGGAGTACGGCCGTGCGACGGCCGAGCTGTACGCGCTCCTGCCCGAGCAGATCGAAGCCCTCGGAGCTGACCACCCGTCCGTCGCAGCGACCCGCGCGGCCCTGTCCCGGGCCTCGGCCCAGAACTCCGCAGCGCCCACACCGACGGACGACTGACGGCCGCGCCGTACCGGCCGCATTCTCGAATGCTCGGCTGCCCGGCGACCCACCTCCGCGGCGTACGGGGGCGCGGCCTCCACGAAGCGGGGACCTCGCGACCGCCCGGGGCCAGTGGGAGAGCACCTCACGCCGTTCTCGCAGCGATCCGCCCGGCCGCGCTCACTCAGGCTGTTCTGGTGCCGGTGTCCTTGATGAAGAGGCCTGCCAGGGCGCCGAGGACGAGGAGGATCGGCATGATGAGGAGGGCGTGGCCGTAGTCGGCGAGGGCCGGGTTCTGGGGGAGGAGTTTGCCGGGGACGGCCTGGAGGAGCCCGCCGATGATGAAGCAGATGCCGTTGACGATGGCGGCGGAGCTGCCGACGAGTCTGCCGGGGACGGATTCTCCGGCGACGGTGAAGCCGAGCATGTGGGCGCCGGCGAAGAGGCCGACGCAGAACATGGTGACGACGGAGACGCTGTTGGTCTCGCTGGGCAGGTAGATCAGCAGGGCGACCGCGACCGCCTGGAGGAGGACGCCGACCACGGCGGGGATCCGGCGGTTGTTCCAGTGGTCGGAGAGCACGTTGAACAGGGGTGCGCCGACGGCGAGGCCGAGCCAGGACATGGCGGTCAGGATGGCGGCGAGTGAGGTTTCGGCGCCGCGGGCCTCCATGATCCGGGGCCCCCAGAGAACGCCCATGGCGAGCATCGAGCCGAAGGAGACTCCGGCGAGGGCCGCGGAGAGGACGACATTGCGGTTGCGGAAGCAGGCGCCGAGGTCGCGGAAGATGCTTGGGACGAGAGGTGGCCGCGCGGCCTTGGCCGCGGTGGTCTGCGCGAGGGTTTCGGGGCCCGGAGACGGATTGCGGACCAGCAGGGCGAACAGCACGATCAGCAGGACGCCGGCGGCGCCGAATCCGTTGAGGAGTTGCTGCCAGCTGACCTGGGTGAGCTGCCAGGAGATGATGGGCTGGCCGAAGGCCGAGCCCAGGGAGGCAAGGCACTGGACCAGGCCGAACATCAGGCCGTAGCGGGCGGCGGGAAACCACTGGCCGCCCAGATAGCCGGCACCTACGAAGCCGAACGCTGAGCCGATGGCTAGTACGACCTGTGCGGCGATGAGGGTGGCCATGCTGGTGGTCTGGGCGTAGAGGAATGCGCCGGCGGTGACGAAAGCGACCGCGATCGTGAGGAGCGGGCGTGAGCCGAAGCGGTCCAGGAGGGCGCCGGAGAAGAACTGGCACAGGGCGAAGGCCCAGGTGTAGATGGAGCCCGCGAGGCTGATCTGGGCCACGGTGAGGGCGGCGGTCTTCTGGATCTCCGGGGAGACGACGGCGTATCCGGTCTGGATGGAGAACAGCCAGACGACGAATACGGTGGCCAGGCTCCAGATGATCCAGGCTTCGACGCCGCCGATCGTACGGTGCGGGCCGTGCAGGATCCGCGCGCCGGGGTGTTTGCGGTACTCGGTATCGCCGCCGGGGGCGGCAGGAGCGGTGCGTGCCATGACGAGGTCTCCTGTCAGCCGGTGGTGGCGTCGCGGTCGTGGGCGAGCGAGCCGGCCACGTAGGTGGCGCGCACGGTGCGGTCGTCTCCCATGACGGCCAGGACGAAGAGGAGTTCCTCGATGTCGTTCACGCGTGCGGTGCGCTGGGCGAGCAGCGGGGTCGCCTTCGGGTCGAGGACGACGAAGTCCGCCTCCCGACCGGGTTGGAGGGAGCCGATCTTGTCCGCGATGCCCATGGCCTGTGCGCTGCCGAGGGTGGCGAGGTAGAAGGCCTTGATCGAGTCCAGCGGGTAGTTGCTGAGCTCGGCCACCTTGTACGCCTCGTTCATCGTGGCGAGCAGGGAGAAGCTGGTGCCGGCGCCGATGTCTGTGCCCAGCCCGACGTGCATGGGCCGCTTGGGGTCCTTGGCGTCGTGGACGTGGAACAGCCCGCTGCCCAGGAACAGGTTCGATGTCGGGCAGTGTGACACCGCGGCACCGGTCTCGGCGCAGCGGCCGCGCTCGTAGCCGGTCAGGTGCACCCCGTGCGCGAGGACGGTTCCCGGGCCGAGGAGACCGTAGTGGTCGTAGACGTCGAGGTAGCCGCGCCGCTCGGGGAACAGTGAACGCACCCAGGAGATCTCCCCGGTGTTCTCCGAGACGTGGGTGTGCATCAACGCCTCCGGGTGCTCACGACGGAGCGCGCCGGCGGCCTCCAGCTGCCCCGGCGTGCTCGTCGGCGCGAAACGCGGAGTGATGGCGTAGAGATTGCGCCCCCTGCCGTGCCAACGCTCCAACAGCACCTTGGAGTCCTCGTAGCCCGACTGGGCCGTGTCCAGCAGGGCATCGGGGGCGTTGCGGTCCATCAGCACCTTGCCCGCAGCCATCCGCATGTTCCGCGCCGAGGCAGCCTCGAACAACGCGTCCACCGACTCCGGATACACCGCACAGAACGTCAAGGCCGTCGTCGTGCCGTTGCGCAGCAACTCGTCGCAGAACGACGACGCCATCTGCCGCGCGTACCCGGGATCAGAGAACCGCTGCTCCTCGACGAAGGTGTAGTGATTCAGCCAGTCGATCAGCTGCGAGCCGAAGGCCGCGATGATCCCCGTCTGCACGTAGTGGATGTGCGTATCGACGAACCCCGCACTGATCACGTGATCCGGGTAGTGAACAGGCTCGACGCCCTGGGGAAGTCGCTCACGCAGTGCGCCGTAGTCGCCGGCCGCGATGATGACACCGTCCTCGCAGATCAGCAGGCCGTCGCTCTCGTAGACGAAGGCATCCTCCCGATCGGTGAGGAACGGATCGTCCACGAACGAGATGAACGGGCCACGCACAGCTGTCACAGCGGCAGACATCGCCACCTCCGGCTCGGAAAGCGGTCCCCATCCTCCCCAGTGGACGCTCCGCCCGGCCCAACGGCACTCACGGATACGCCGAACAGGCGACCCGGGCCTCTCCCGAGGGCCGCCCAGTCACCGGCATCCACGGCACCTTCGTGGAGTCACAGCGAGAAGCCGGTCCACCCCGGAGCCTGACTCGGCAGGGCCCTCTGGTCGTATTCACGCGCCATATACGTCTGGCGGGGGAGGCTGTCGGGTGCGCCAGGCCCGGAGCGTCGGTAAAGGCGGCCCCGGGCCGACCTGCACCTTTCGACGCTTCACAGCCAACCGTGCACGGGCCCGATACCTGTACGCCGGGGGCGTCGCATGGGGGCCGGGGGCTGTACGCGCCGCCGACGCACGCTGCGCCATCCGGGTTAACCCGGTCGTCAGCCGTAGCGGGGCGTCCCGCCGTTCCCTTCAATCGGTGCTGACGAACGGTGGGGTGCCCATCCCCTGTCGGGGACCATGGGCGGCTGCCGGCGTGATGCGGCTCGCCGTGTTCTTCAGGGCACCCCCGACAGGTGTGCGCATGGATGGCTCCCTGCCCTCCCGTGTGCAGCAGCTCCCCGCCTCCTTTACGGAGCCTTCGAAAGGGGCTGTCCAACATGGCACTCGCTCTCACTCTCACCCCGGCAACCGTCGCGGTGGGCCAGGCCTTCACAGCTGCCGTCACCGGTGCCGCACCGGCAGAATTGATCACCTTCACCTACGACACGGTGACCCCGCAGACGGCAATTGCCGACGCCCTCGGCAATGCGAGCGTCACTTTCACAGCAACCGAGCCGGGCACGGTAGTTGCTGCCGGTGCCACGAGTGGCGCCGCCACGGCGACCCTGACGATCACGGTCGCATCGGACTGTGTGGTCACCCTGTCGTCCGCGCCGGCCAACCCGACCGCGGGCCAGCCGGTGACCTTCACCGCCACCGTCACCTGTGACGGTGTACCCGTCTCCGGGGCGACCGTGGTCTTCGCCACGGCCAGCGGCTCCCTGGGCGTTGGCATCACCACCGCGGCGGGCGAGGCCACCGTCACCACCAGCCTGCTGCCGGTCGGCGCCAACGTGGTCACGGCCACCGTGATCGCCGCCACCACCACCTGCATCTGCATCGGCATCAGTGCGACGGCAACCGTGGACGTCACCGCGCCGCAGAACTGCGTGGTCACGCTGACCTCCGTACCGGCCAACCCGACCGCGGGCCAGCCGGTGACCCTCACCGCCACCGTCACCTGCGGTGGAGTCCCCGTCCCGGGCGCGACCGTGGTCTTCGCCACTACCAGCGGCTCCCTGGGTGTCGGCGTCACTACTGCGGCGGGTCAGGCCACCGTCACCACCAGCCTGCTGCCGGTCGGCGCCAGCGTCGTCACGGCCACCGTGATCGCGGCCACCACCACCTGCACCTGTATCGGCGTAGCGGTCACCGCAACCGTGACCGTCACCGCCGCACAGAGCTGCGCCGTCACCCTCACCTCCGCACCGGCCAACCCGACCGCGGGCCAGCCGGTGACCCTCACCGCCACCGTCACCTGCGGTGGAGTCCCCGTCCCGGGCGCGACCGTGCTCTTCGCCACCACCAGCGGTCCGCTCGGCATCGGGGTCACCACAGCGGCGGGCCAGGCCACCCTCACCACCAGCCTGCTGCCGGCCGGGGTCAACGTCGTCACGGCCACCGTGATCGCCGCCACCACCACCTGCACCTGCATCGGCGTCGCCGCCACCGCAACCGTCACCGTCACCGCCGCTCCGAGCTGCGCCGTCACCGTGACGTCCACGCCCGCCACCCCGGCCGCGGGCCAGCCGGTGACCGTCACCGCCACCGTCACCTGCGGCGGCGCCCCGGTCCTGGGCGCGACCGTCCTGTTCAGCACCGCCAGTGGTCCGCTCGGCATCGGCATCACGAATGCGGCGGGGCAGGCGACCGTCACCAGCAGCACGCTGCCCGTCGGCAGCACCACCGTCACCGCCACTGTGCTCACCGCTACCGGCACCTGCTCCTGCGCCGGCACCTCCGGGACCGGGACCGTGACCGTGGGCGCGCCGACCGGGCTCACGGCACACCCCGCCTGCTACCGGCTCAACGTCCCCCCGCTGCCCTGGGCCTTCGCCACCGCCACCTTCAGCGCGAGTGGCGCGACTCCCGGCGCTACGGTCACCTTCCACCTGGACGGCCCCGCCGGCCCGGTGGTGTGCACCGCCGTCGCGAACGCGAGCGGCAACGCCAGTTGCACGGCCACCCTCACCATCACGCAGGTGCTGTTCGCCGGCTACACCGCGACCAGCGGCGGCGTCTCCTCGTCCAGCACCCTGTCCATCTGCCTCCCCTGAGGCCCGGCACCGGCTCGCGCACCGCGGCCGGAGACGTACCGCAGCTCACCTGAACCAGTGCGTTCGACAGGGGAGTTGAGGAGCCAGTCGAAAGAACAGTCGTCCCCCGTAGTGCAAGTACGGGGGACGACTGCCGGAGCACAAGGATAAGCCGTGCGGTACGGCGGTACGGCGGTATGCCGACCGGGCCGCCGCCCCTCACCGCAGGAAGTCACAGAAGGAGCAGAACATGGCCTGCAATTGCGGTGGCGCTACCCGCCCGACCGTCATCATCTACCAGCTGAACCTGCCCGACGGCTCCGTGCGCCAGTACCACACCTGGCAGGAGGCCGACGCGGCCAACCAGCGCGTGGGCGGCCTCGGCACCATCCTCGTCATCAATCAGTAACGACGACCAGCCGGGTGCATTCACGGTGACGGGGTGGATCTCATGAGCCTTGTGGAGTTTCTCCTTTGCCTCGGCACGACGTGCCGCATCACCAGATTCCTCACGAAGGACACGCTGGCGGCGGGATTCCGTTCCTGGGTGGCCGGACGCTTCGGTGACGATTCCAAACCCGCCAGCCTGGTCGGCTGCAGCTGGTGTTCGAGCATTTGGGTGGCTTCCGCCACCGCCCTGTTCGCCCACTGGGTCGGAGGGACAACCGGATTCCAGATCACCGCGACGGCGTTGTCCCTCTCCTACCTCGCCGGGCTGGCTTCCCGGTGGCTCGATTGATTCCGGAACGGTGAGAGGCGGGGAGGGGCCCCTACGTGCTTGACCGCCCGCGCCACGATTCTGGGCCGGGGGCGTCGACTCGCAAACCCGGGCCCGGGCGCCCTGGTGGCCGGGCTCACTTCGTGCGCCGGAGCATCGCGAGCCGGCTCGTCGTGCGGTCCAGGTCGCGTGTCAGGGCTTGGCCGTCGGGGAGGGAGGTCAGCGGGTCGGAGCCGATGAGGATCAGCCGGGCGTCGCGGTCGCAGGCAACGTCCACGAGGTTCGCGAACCGCTGCCGTCCGTCTGCGGAGGCTTCGGCCAGCGGGGGGACGCCGTCCAGGACCAGGGTGTCGAACCGTTCGGTGAGGGCCAGGTAGTCGGGCACCGCCGTCGCGGTCTCGCACAGCGCGTCGAAGCTGAACCACACGAGTTCGCCGCGGACCGCGCGGGCCGGGAGCTCCCGCAGATGGGTCAGGACAGGAGTGGCCTCCGCGGGCGCCGGGACGGCGAAGCCCAGTGCCTCCAGGGCGGCGTCCCCTGGGGGCAGGCACAGGCCCGTCGCGAACCGGCGGCCACCGGGCTCCGGCTGAGGCGCCGCCAGCCGGCGGAAGTCCACCGGCCCCGAGACGTCCAGGACGTCCATCCGATCCTGTATGAGCTTGATGGTGGGCTCGAACAAGTGGTGGTAGAGCGGATCCGGCATCAGTCCGGCGGGCGGGTAGTTGGAGGTGGTGACCAGGGTGATCCGGCGGTCGAGGAGCGTCTTGAAGAGGCGGGCGATCAGCATCGCATCGCCCGCGTCGTGTGCATGGAACTCGTCGAACACCAGGACCCGGCTGTCCCCGATCAGCTCGTCGAGAGCGCTGTCGACAGCGCTCTGCCCGTCGTGGCGGGCGCTCGGTCGGGACACTCCGTCGTGCAGCCGCCGGAAGAAGTCGTGAAAGTGCAGACGGCGTTTACGCCCGGCCGGCAGTCCTTCGTAGAAGGTGTCCACCAGCCAGCTCTTCCCCCGACCCACCGGGCCCCAGACGTACAGGTCGCGGGGTGGCCTGGGGAACGTCCAGGCCGGGCGGGCGAGTTCGGCCGCAAGGTGGGCCAAGCGCTCGACGGCGGCCTCCTGCGCCGGGGCGACCGAGAACCCGCACCGCGCCGCGGCCTGGTGGAAATGGCGGCGCATGGCTTGCTCGTGCTGGGGCATCGGTCTGCTCATCCGTTCGTGTGCTGGTTTCGGTCGAGGCACCGGCCGAGGGGGGCAGGCGGTTTCGGGGGGCGCGGTCGAGTTTGCGCATCCAACCACCACTGACGCCGCACGAGTCCCATGCCCCACCACGAGAACATCATCGGGGATCAAGATCCACCGCCGCACCGCCAACCATGCACGAGTGCGCTAGCGGTAGAAGGTTCGGCCAGCGGCGCCGGAGGACACGGACCACACCTCGCTGATCAAGCCGCCGGTGATCCTCAGGGTGTCCGTCCCGCTCCTGGCGACGGGCCGGCCGTCCTCGTCCGGGACGGTAGCGAGATAGGGGCGGGCAACGAGGCCGGTCGGTGTGCCATCGACAAGCGCGAGGTCCACGACGGCCGAGCCTTCGGTCACGAAGCGAAGCCCGCGGCGCCCTTGGTGCCAGGCCGCGATGATGTCGGCGAGTTGCTGTGGAGTGCGGACATCGTCGAAGGCCTCGGTGCCTGCCTGGGCATAACGCAGGACGAATTCCGGCGCCATGATCTTCTCGGCGAGGTCCAGGTCACCGTTCCACATCGCAGTCCACTGGTCGTACATGTGGATGCCGAACTGCCGCACATCGTTGTCGCTCATCAAGATCATCCGTCCCTTCGGGTGCGCGAGGTTCGCGAGGTTCACGAGGTGTCCGCGACAGTAACAAGGGGGTCTGACAACAGTGATCGTCGCCGGGCCCGGGCCAACTCCACCAGCTGCTGCGACAGATCACCGCTGAGTGCCGAGAGACCCTGCTGTCACCTGCCCCAACCCACTTACCAGCGCCGATGTCTGACGTGGCCACAGGCACGCCCGCTGCCGGCCGCCGCGGTCTGTGCCAACGCTGAGGCTGCGAGGCGTGTGGTGGGATCCGAGCCCGCGGTTGGCCAGGGCGGCCGATCGCAGGGTCCTGCCCGCGCTAGCGGGCCGGTCGCCTCGGTGTGGCCCAGGCGGTCGCGCCCCACAGCAGGCCCCAGACCAGGAAGTAGGGTGACCAGAGCAGCAGGTCCACGCGGGAGAGATGGCGCGCGATCTCGGCGTCGGGCGGGTCCACGTGAAGGACGCCCGTCAGCACCATGGCGTCGCCGACGAAGCCGAAGCCCAGCGCGCCGCAGGCTCGCAACACCATGAGGGCGCCGGTGATCCACATCGGCACGGTCAGAAGCCGGCGCGGCAGCACTTGCCCCCAGGGCCGGACCGTGGCGAGCGCCGCCAAGGCGCCCAAGAGGACCAGGCCGACCGATATCCAGTGCCCGGCCATCGTGCCGGGGGTCTGCGCGACAAGCTCCTCACGGCCCGACCGGGGCAGAGGAGCGCTGGAGGTGAGCGCCGTGCCACCCAGCGCCCAGTAGAGTTTCAGCGTTCCGTAGCCGGCGAGGGTCCAGGCACACGTCGCGTAGGCGGCCCATCGGCGTACTGGCCGGGCGCGGCGCGTGGGGCGCCGGCCGTCCGTCACCTCTTTCATTCCGCGCCTCGCGCCGTCTTCACCGCGGCTGTGGCGTTCTGTCCTCGTCGGCGAGTGAAGAGCCAGGCCATGGCCAGCCACAGGCACAGGCCCACGAGGCCCTGCACCGCGGCCCGTCCCGACCAGCCAGGGGTCCCGGAGTCGAGAAGGGCTTCCCGCGCCACGTGGATCTGGCTGACGGCTGCCAGGGCGGCCGTTCCCCACAACCCGAGGAGCAGTAGCGGGCGCGGTATCAGGCCGCCCCATGGACGTACGGCGGCGAGCGCCATGGCGACGGAGAACACGCCCAATGAGGCCAGCACCCACTGCGCGAGCGCGACGTTGGGAGTGTCGCTGTACTGCGAGGCGGTGACCGCTGGGCCGCCGGGAACGCCCAGGCGCCCTTGGGTCGCGTAGTAGCCCTTCCCCGCCGCGTAGATCAGTTGGTCGACGGCGGACAGGTACGCGGGCCAGGCCCACTTCAGGGGCACCGCCTCTGGGCGGCGCGCCGGCCGCCATCGCCGGGTGGCGGCGTGTACCGCTGCTATCGGATTCATGCGCCCGGCACCTGGCTCAGATCAGGACAGCTCGTCATGCGCCCACGATCACGCCTCCACGCACGTCAGGTCTTCGCACTGGAGAGTGATCCGCCTCCCCCGCGCGGGGGAGGCCCGGGCAGAAGCCCTGGCGGGGCTGACGACCGCCACGTGACCTGGAGCCCCCCAGACTCGGCAAGAACAATCCGGTCTTGACCAGTCCCCACCGCGGTTGCCCCGCGGGCACGCCGACGGATCGTGACGTGGAGCCGTCATGCATCTCGGTAGTGGGCGGAACGCGTTCGTTCCTGGCCCAGGGCCTTCACTCTTCCCTGGCCGCGTAGGCGTCGGTGAGGACCGTGCAGGTGCAGTAGTCGTTGTCGGTGCACGGAGTGCCGTACTCGGCACCGTAGGGGCCGAGGCCTGTCATGAGCCGGAGGACCTCGGCGCGTGCGGCCGCGTCGAGAACGGGGGCTGTCGCCCAGGCCTCCGACATGCGTCGCCAGTCGGCCGGATCGTCCCTCAGGTCGGTGACGCTTCGGGAGTCGACGAACAAGGTGTAGAGGGGATGTTCGGGGAAGTCGTTGAGCCGAAGAATCCACCAGCGCCCATCGACCAGGGCCGCATAGGGGAAGACGCTTGTGCCCGTACGATGAAAGACGGCCTGCGGGGGCCAAGCGGGGAAGGCACCCGTCCTGTCGGTAGCGGGCACGGCGGGGGCACTCAGACTCCGGCGCAGGCGCCGCCAGCGGGACTCGGTCGGATCAGTCGTCACACGGCCATCCTGCTGTCTTCCGAGCCCGTACGCCATGGCCGAGGGATAACCCCCCTCTGCCGTGTGTGGGGGGGGCCGGCCCTGTGGTCCGGGACCGGCCTGATCGCCTCCGCTTCCACGCCCAGCGCGAGGCGCTCGAAGAAGGACGTGCAGCGCCGGAGCCTGTGGGCCAGGTCGTCCACGGCTGTGGCGGGAAGTTCGCCGACAAGCGCTTAGAGCAGACCGACCGCCGCCGCGACTGGGGCGACGACGACACGCCGCGCGCCGCCTGCCAGGAGCAGAAGGCCGCCACCGAGATGGCGGCGAAGATCGCGTGCACCGCCCGCCGGAGCCCCTCCGTGCCGCGCCTCAGGCCGGCGCAGCACACCGGCGCTCTGGGGAAGTCGTTCACGCCGCCGACCGTCAGGTAGGGCGATCGGTCTGCCCGTCGGAGGGCAGCAGGTCCTTGGCCCTGCGTTCCATCAGGACCGGCAGGTAGGTACGCACTCGCGCGTACCTGAGCTCGTCATAGGCCGTCCGTACTGAGCGTTCCACCAGTCCGGCGTCCAGCTCGGGGTGGGCCTTCATCAGCCGCTCCGTGACATGGCTGATGGTCAGGACATCCTCCGACTCCGCCACCACGCACCTCAGTCTTCCCTCGGGGACCGACACTCCTCAGTCTCCCGGAGTGGCTGTACCCCCGGAAGTCGATCTTCCGCCGCTCTACGCGGCCATCAGCAGGGCCCACGGCTGGAACCACCCGCACCGGACCGGTGAACCGTGGGGCCCGACAGCCTGAAGCGACCATCGCCGCGACCGAAGGCCGGGTGGAAGGTGATCGCGGGCCCCGTGGATCTGGGAGACCGGGTAGCCTGCGCCGAGGCCGGTGACTTCGGAGACAGGGATGGCCCGATGGACGGGTTCACGGCGTGGCTACTCCAACATGCGACGGATCAGGGCTCGACCGGTGAGCTTGCCAGGAAGGCTGCCGCTGATCCGGGTTGGCCCGAAGGCCCGGACCGGTTGCAGACCTTCACGGATCACCTGGAGCGCGGCGGCGCCACTCGAACGGCACTGCAGGACCTCACGGACGCCTGGATCCGCTACGCCTCCCGCTGAAGGCCTTGGCCGATGACGGCCCTCGTCGGCTCGCCTGAGTGAGGGCGGCCCGGGGCTTCTCGTGCGAGTGCGTCACGCTTCTGGTGTCGAAGCGGTGGCGGGAGACCTCGCTGCTGGGCGTCGCGACGCATGACGTACTCGAACATCTGGTCGAGGTCGAAGCTGTCGCCGTTATCGGCCGAACGCGCGCGCCCTGGCTTGGTCCGTCCGGACCTAGGAACCGTGCTGACGGGCTTGCGGTCAGGGTCTCGTTGGAGTGGTGCGGGGGCTGGCGCGCACGGGGGGTGGTCGCGCCAGCCCCCGATGGAGGGCCGCCGGACGGGGCGGTGCGTCGGCGGCCGTGGTGTGTGGGGCCCGGGGACGGCTCGGCCGTTCGAAAACAGGCCGCACGGGGTGGCGGTTGAACTCTAAAGCATTTCGTCGAGGACTACCGCCCCGGGCGAGGTGGACTCGCCCGCAGGGTCAGCGCAGCGGATCGATCGGGGCCGGTCCCGGTATCGGCGGCGCCGGCGCGAGCGCGTTGAGCGCCTTGGGTTCCGGGGACAGGGATGCTCGTCTTCCGACGTGGAACGTCGGCCAGCCCCACCAGCCGATCAGCTGGAGATCCGGCACGGGCTGCGGGTGGTGTCCGGGTGGCGTTCTTCCGCGATCCATCGGGCGAGGGCTACCAGGGTGGTTTCGGCGCTGTCCGCCATGTAGTCGCGCAGTGCGCCGAGGTCGCCTCGGCTGGTGCCCAGCACCGGGTCCAGGCGCAGGAGCTGCCAGCGCTGCCGGACGAGGGTGCCTCGTCCCTGAGGCTGGAAAGTCCAGCTCCATCGCACGATGCCGTCCTCGGCACCGCCGACGACGAAGGTGAACGCGGTGCCGGGGTCGGCCTGCGTGATCTGGGAGCGCGTGGTCCACTGCTTGCCGTCCCTGTGGTTGCGGCCGCTGAACCAGGCGCCGACTCGGGGTCCATCGCCCTGGTCGAAGGCGACGTCAGTGGCGTTCGGGCTCCACCGGCGGATCGCGGACACGTCGCTGACCAGGTCGTATACCCGAGTGGAGGCGGCGTCGACCCAGGCGCGCCTGGTGAAGGCGAAATCCGCCGCGTCCAGGGTCTCGAAGGGGTCGTGTTCGCGGGTTGCGGTACTCAAAGCGTCCTCCTGGACCAGTGCGGGATGGGGGGTGAGGCCCACCTCATCGCCGCGCGGGTCAGAGAGCCAGACCCGCGGATGCCTATCCCCGGCAGGGTGAGGCTGTGCGCCGCGGCTCTCCCCATACTCGGAGCCATGAACGGGACATCACAACTCGGGGACTTCCTGCGGTCGCGGCGCTCCCAGCTGCGGCCCGACGAGGCCGGGGTACCCACCTACGGGGAGCGCCGGCGCGTGCCAGGCCTTCGCCGTGAGGAGCTGGCGATGCTGGCGGGAGTGAGCGCCTCCTACTACGCCCGCCTGGAGCAGGGGCACTCGCTGGGCGCCTCGCCGGAGGTACTGGAGGCGATCGCCCAGGCCCTTCGGCTGGACGAGTCCGAGCGCCGGCACCTGCACGACCTGGCCCGATCGGCCAAGCCCCGCAGCCGGCGGCGCCCCGCGCCAGAGCTGGTGACAGAGCCCACCGCCCAACTGTTGGACGCGCTCGGGGACATCCCCGCGATCGTGATCGGCCGGCGTAGTGACGTCCTGGCGTGGAACCGAATGGGCCACGCGCTGTTCGCCGGACACCTCGACCCCGGTGCCCCGGAGGTACCGGCGGAGCGCCCCAACATGGCCAGGCTGGTGTTCCTCGACGCCCACACCCGCGACCTGTACGCGGACTGGCCGGGCAAGGCCAAGGCGGTGGTGGGGAATCTGCGCCTGGTGGCGGGCCAGTACCCGCAGGACAGTGCACTGCACACGCTGCTGGGTGAGCTGAGCGCGAAGAGCGAGGACTTCGCGTCCATGTGGGCCGACCACCGGGTCAAGGCCTGCGCGGTCGCCGACTACGAGATGAGGCACCCGCTGGTCGGCTCACTGACCGTCATGCAGCAGACCCTGAGCCAGGGGCCGGGCCCCGGCATCGTGGTCGCCACCACTGCGGCTGGCTCACCCTCGCGAGCCGCCCTGGATCTCCTCGCCCAGGCCGTCGCCCGTACCGCCCCTGCCCGTCCGGACAGTCGGCTCAGCACCGGCTGACTTCCCCACACCACCCCTTCCTCCGGTCGGCCCGTACCCGCGTGTGCAGGTACCCGGCCGGGCGTCCCTCCACCCTCCACCCTCATGCGTCGGCGTGTCGCTGCCGCATGCCCGAAAGCAGTAAAGGATCCCCGTGTTCACCAAGTTCTCCAAGGCCGCTGTGTCAGCCGCCGTCCTGGCCTCCGCCGCAGTCGCGATGGCCACCGCGGCCCCGGCGTCAGCCGTCTCCGCCCCGCTCAAGTGCGCGCGTACCGCAGTGCACTTCGACCTGGCCAAGGGCCAGACACCGGAGAACGTCACCCTGGCTCCCGACGGCACCGCGTACGTCACCCTCGCCAAGGCCCGCCAGATCGCCGCGGTCTCCCGCGGTGGCAGCGTACGGATCCTGGCCACCCTCCCCGAACCCGCCGACGGCGGCGTCCACACCCCGGCCCTGGGCTTCCCCCTGACCACCGGCATCGTCCGTGCCCACGACGGCACCCTGTACTTCCTCTACGCCACCGGCACCGCGGACCTGACCGGCGTATGGCGCCTGCGCCCGGGCGGCCGCCCGCAGCGCATCGCCGCACTGCCCGCCACCGGCCTGCCCAACGGCCTGGCCCTGGAAGCCCGCACCCACACCCTGTACATCACCGATTCCGTCCTCGGCACCGTCTGGCGCGTGCCCGCCTCCGGTGGCACCGCCACCACCTGGTCCACCGACCCGGCGCTGGCACCCACCGGGTTCCTCGGGGCCAACGGCCTGAAAATCCACAACGGAGCGCTTTGGGCAACCAACCTCGACAAGGGCACCGTCCTGCGCATCCCGATCCTCGCCGACGGGCGCGCCGGCACCGCCCGAGTCACCGCCACCGGCCTACCCGGGATCGACGACTTCGCATTCACCGGCCACGGCGACCAGATCATCGCCGCCCTCAACACCGTCAACCAGGTCGCCCTGATCCAGCCCGACGGCCTCCACACCACCGTCCTGACCGCGGCCGACGGCCTCCAGGGCCCGACCTCCATCGCGCTACGCGGCGACACCGTCCACGTCATGAGCGCGGCCTACCTCACCGCCAAGGACCCCAACCTGATCCTCGCCCACCTGGGCGGCTGAGTCTGCCCTGGCTGCCGCATGCGGCATGGTCATCGCGTTACCCGGCCAGGCGTCGGCCGCCGAGATCAGCTGCATCGTCAACTCCGTCGCGGTGTCGGGGTCGACGATCAGCGGCACCAGCGGTGACGACACGATCCGCTGCTACGAAGGCGTCGCCCGCGGCGTTTCCATCGAGGCCGGGGCCGGGAACGACACCATCTTCGGGGAGGCAACGGCGGCCCCGGACGCCCTGGCGGAGTCGCCGGCCTGGGCAACAACGGGACCGTCACCGGCAACATCACCGCCCTCAACTGCACCACCGGCCCCACCCTCCCCTGACCCAGCCGCGCACACCGCCGGTGGCGGCGCGGATCACGGGCTCACCTGACGGGGACGGCGTCCTTCGGGGAGGTGTGCCAGTTGGTGACGACCGGGCGGTCGACCGTGATGGTGCCGACCGGCAGGGAAACCGGGTCGGGGTCGTTGTTGCCGACGGCGACGATGATGCTGTCCAGCTCCTTGCCGCCGTTCTCCTTGGTGGTCTTCGGGTTCACCCCGGCGTAGGCGGCGGTGCTCCCGCTCAGCTTGATCTGCTTGCCGACGGACTGCTCCGCGGGGCCCGCCTCGGTGCCGTCGGAGCCGAACGCGACGGTCGGCAGCGCGGCGGGCAGGTAGCAGGTGATTCCGGGCTTCGCCTTCGCGGTGATCAGGATGTATCCGCCGGCCTGGCTCTCGGACTTGGTGCTCCACGCGATGTCGCCGGCGCCGCAGACCTGCCCGACCGGCTTCTGCCCGCTGTTGCCGGTGGCGGCGCCGGAGCCGGCCGCGGTTCCCTTGCCCGTCGCGTCGGCGCCCTTGGCGTTGCCCTGCTTGCTCGCCGGGGCCGGTGAGCCGGACGGGGCGCCCGCCTTGCCGGCCGGAGCTGAGGCGGAAGAGCCCGGGGCGGCGCCGGTGTCCGTGGTCGCGTCCGAGTCCTGGCACGCCGTCATCAGCATGGCGCCACCGATGAGGGCTGCCGAGACGAGAAAGGCCTTGCGACGGTTGCCGGACATGAAGGATCCCCTTGGTGGTCAGTGGGTGAGGCCGAACTGGTTCGGTTCCTCGGCGCTTGCTTGATCACTATGAGGGAGCCGAGACCGAGAGGACCCCAGTGTTCTCGCTCCACGACACTGCTGTCACAGACTGGTGACATGATCACGAAACATCGGCGGCCGGCGACGGCAGAGCAGGCCGTCCACGAAGTGCGGGGCAGCCGGGGCTGGGGTCCGTCAGCCTGAGGCGGGGCAGGAGCTGGGCGGTGCCGGACTGCCAGTGGAGCCGCTCGGTCGCCCCGCTTTCCATTTACGTCTCCGCGATCGAGTAACCGCCCGAATGGGCTTCTGCTGTGCGGACTTGAGGGGAGGGGGCTGTCAGTGCCCGGGGTCGGCATGCTCGCCTGGGTCATGCCCCAGGTCCTCCGTCACGGGCAGGCACTCGGCGAGCAGGTCGACGACGTCGCGCCAGGCCCGCTGCGCGTGCCGTGGGTGGTAGCCGACGCCGGGGACCACGGGGTGGTCGACCGGCGGGTGGTGGAAGGCGTGCAAGGCGCCGCCGTAGACCGTGAGGCGCCAGTCGACGCCCGCGGCCTGCATCTCAGCGGTGAACGCGTTCCGTTGCGCGGGCGGCATGATGGGGTCTTCCGACCCGACCCCGGCCCACACCGGGCAGCCAATGCGCGCCGACTCGCCCGGTCGGCCCGTGGTAGTTGCGTTGACCGTCCCGATCGCGCGCAGGCTGACGCCGCCGCGCCCGAGTTCCAGCCCGACGGCGCCCCCGGTGCCGTAGCCGACGGCGGCGATCCGGTCGGGGTCGGTCCGCGGTTCGGTGCGCAACACGTCGAGCGCCGCATGGCCGATGCCCCGCATCCGGTCCGGATCGGCGAGCAGCGGCAGGCAACGGGCCAGCATCTCCTCGGGGTCGCCCAGATAGCGCCCGCCGTGAAGGTCGAAGGCCAGCGCCACGTATCCCAGTTCGGCGAGAGCATCGGCCCGTTGGCGCTCGACGTCGCTGAGCCCCATGCCCTCGGGTCCGAGGAGCACCGCGGGCCGACGGTCGACGCCGGCCGGGAGCGCGAGGTGCCCGATCATCGTCAAACCGTCGGCCGGGTACTCGACCGTACGCGTCGTAATCGTCGTCATGAGACTTGACTGTAGTGATCGTCGAGCCCGGTACGGCCGCTGTTCTGCCGCTGGCAGAACAGCGCGGCAGCGCTGTCGGATCACCTACGTGAGCGGCGTCTCATCGGCGGAAGTGGGCGTGCTGTTCGTGCAGGAAGGCGTCGAGGGTGCGGGGCCGGCGGCCGAGGATGTCGGTGACGGTCGTGGTGGGAGTTTCGGGTCGGGCGATGGCGAGTTGCTGGATCTCCGTCACGTGCTGGGCGAGCCAGGTGGGCATACGGGCGTGGTGGATGAGGTTGGCGCGCAGCTCGTCCGGGGTGAGGTTGACGTAGCGGATCTGGTTGCCGGTCAGGGTGGACAGACGTGAAGCGAGTTCGGGGTAGGCGACGGCTTCGGGCCCGGTCAGGGCGTAGGTGCCGCCGGCGATGTCGGGCCTGGTGAGGGCAGCGGCGGCGACGTCGCCGATGTCGCGGCAGTCGATGTAGTTGCAGGGCGCGTCGCCCATCGTGCCGACGATGACGCCCTGGGCGACGGTGGGGGCCAGACGCAGGAGGTTCTGCATGAACGCGTAGGGGCGCAAGACGGTGTGGGTGAGGCCGCTGGCGCGCAGGTGTTCCTCGACGGCGTGGTGTCCGCGGGAGATGGCGACCGGGGAGTCGGGTTCGGCGGCGGGTGCGGAGATCTTGACGATGTGTCCGATGCCCGTGTGGGCGGCGATGTCGATGACGCGGGTTTCGAGTTCGACCTGTGCGGGGCTGTTGGCCATGGCGAGGAAGAGCTGGCCGGCGCCCTTGAAGGCGGTGCGCAGCGAGTGGGGGTCGGCGGCGTCGGCGTACTGGACCTCGACGGGCGGTTGGTGTGCGCCGGTTGTGCCGGGGATCGGCCTGTGCGGGGTGCGGGTCAGTGCGCGGACGGGTGTACCGAGTGCGAGGAGGCTGCGGAGCAGGGCGTTCCCGGTTGCTCCGGTCGCTCCCATGACAACGATCATCGTGTGCTCATTCCTTGGTGACTTCCCGGCGGCGGGTGCTACCGGAGATGGGCTCGGTCGGGCTTGGGCTCGTGGGGTGGGTAGGCCCGGTGCCGGGTGGGCTATGCCGGGGATGCTGCGGCGGTGCTGCGCCAGCGCAGGGTGACGATGGTGGTGGCGAGGGCCGCGGAGACGGGCAGGTCGATGCGCAGGCGCTCCAGCCACGGGGTGGCGGGGATCGGGGTGTGGGCGGGCAGCCATTGGGAGGTGAGCCATCCCAGCAGGGCTGCCGCGCCGACGGTGGCGATGACGAGTGCCGCGGTCAGGACGACGCGAGGCGTGGTGGTGGTCCACCGTCGGGGCCGGCCGCCGTGCCGCAGCCAGGTGCCGACCAGGAACGCCACCACGGCGGAGGTGCCGGCGATGGAGGTGCAGGCGGCCACGGCCAAGTCCCGCTGCCCGGTGACGACTCCGGCGGTACCGGCCATCAGCGCGGGGGCGGCGTAGGCGGTCAGTACCTCGCGCCAGAGGATGAACGGCCGGGAGGATGCCCGGTTTCGGCTGGTTCTGTCCTTCGTTGCGGGCATGTTGGCCTCTTTCTCGTTCGTGTGAGGGAAGCGAAGGTTGCGGTGGGGGCGGCAGGCTTACTCCGCCAATGTGATTAGGCAGCTAACTATTACCTCGTAAAAAGGGCCCTGCCCGGAGGGCGGGGCCAAGCAGGCTGAGAGCCGGGTCAGTCGGCGGTCAGAGCCGCGCTGCCGCGCACCACGCGGGCGAGCAGATCCAGGAACACCGCGCGCTCCTCGACGGAGAGCCCGCTCACCATCGCCTCCAGCCGCCCGAAATGCTCGGACGCCATGTCGCGCAGGAGCTGCGCACCGCGCGCGGTCAGGATGGCCACGGTGCCCCGGCCGTCCTCCGTGGACGGGCGGCGGGCGATCAGGCCCGCTCGCTCAAGGCCGTCCAGCAGGCCGGTGACCGTGGCCCTGGAGACGCCGAGGTCGAGCGCGAGGCGTGAGGGGGATTTCTCCCCGCCGTGGTCTTCGAGGTCGGCGAGCAGGCGGTAGCGCCCCGTCGACAAGCCGAACTTGGCGAAGTGCGCCTCGGCCGCCCGGCCGACCCTCGCGCCCGCCGAGATCAGCCGCACCGCGACCAGCACCGCCTGCGGGTCGACCTCCAGGCCGTAGTGCTCGACCTGCCGTCTGGCCTGGTCCAGCGTGGGTGCCTCGCCGTCGGTGTCATCCCTCGTCATGCACATAATATGGCGGCTAATCACTTTGGCTGTCAAGGCGCCTCCTCGGCCGTGGCGCCGACCCGGATCCGGCGGGCCGGCCTGCTCAAGGGGTGCGCCGCCCGCGCCGGTCGAACCATTTACATAGACTGTGAATATAAAAATGCTATGGTTCTGGCATGAGTCGTCAAGACACCGCCACTGGCGCGTCCGCTGCCATCGGGGCAGCCCTCTACGGCCTGGCCACCAGGGCCGCGAGACGCCTGCCCCGGGACATGAGCCTGACGTCCGCCGCCACCCTGGCCACCCTGGACCGGACCGGCCCGCGGCGCATCACCGATCTGGCCGCGGTCGAGGGCGTCACCCAGCCCGCGATGACCGCCCTGGTCCGGGTGTTGGAGGAGTCCGGCCTGGTCGAGCGGCAGGGCGACGCGTCCGACAAGCGGGTCACGCTGGTGTGCCTGACCGAGGCCGGCGCCTCCTATGTCCGGACGCGGCGCCAGGCGGGCGTCCACGCGTTCGAGCGGTTGATCGGCGAGCTCACCGGCGACGAGGTCGACGCGCTGGTGTCGGCCCTTCCCGCGCTGAAGCATCTGGCCGAGCTCGAAAGCCAGGACCGCGAGGAGCCGAAGCGGTGACCGGGCGGCCGGTCGGCGGGGTCGCGGTGGACGCGTTCCCGGCGGCGCGCTCCGAGGCGAGGCTGCTGGTCCCCGCCCTGACGTTCATCGCGCTGGTCGTGGCGGCGGTCGCCAGCCTCGGGACGCCGCTCATCACCAGCGCGGCGACCTCGTTCCACGTCTCGCTCGGCAGCGCGCAGTGGACGCTGACCATCGCACTGCTCAGCGGCGCCGTCGCCACGCCGCTCCTGGGCCGGCTCGGAGCAGGCCCGCACCGGCGGGCCACGATCCTCGCCACCCTCGCGGTCGTCGTCGCCGGCAGCGCCCTCACCGTGCTCCCGCTGCCGTTCGCGTGGCTGCTGGCCGGCAGGGCGGCCCAAGGCGTCGGGCTCGGGCTGACGGCGCTGATGATGGGCGTGGCCCGGGACCACCTCCCCGAGGAGCGCGGCGCGGCCGTGATCGCCCTGATCTCGGTGGTCTCGATCATAGGGGCCGGCGTCGGCTACCCGCTGGCCGCACTGCTGGCCGAGCTCGGCGGGGTACGGGCCGCCTACGGCCTCGGCCTCGTCGTCACCGCCGCCGCCCTCCTGACCGCGTGGCGCTTCATGCCCGAAGCCCCCGAAGGCCGCTCCACCCACGTGGACGTGGCAGGCGCGGTCGTCCTGGCCGCCGCGCTGCTCCTGGTGCTGTTCCTCGCCGGCGAACGGAACCTGTGGAGCCGGCACCTCGCCGTGGCGGCGGGCCTCGCCGTCGTCGCGCTGGTGCTGCTCTGCGTCTGGGCCGTCATCGAGCTGCGCAGCACGACGCCCCTGGTCGATGTGCGGGCGGTGCGGCACCCGGCGGTCGCCGGGGCGAACCTCGCCATGTTCGTCGGCGGGATCGGCATGTACCTCCTGCTCACGCTCATCACCCGCTACGCGCAGACGCCGCACGGCGCCGGCTACGGCTTCGGGCTGACGACCTTCGTCGCCGGGCTGGTCCTCATCCCGTTCTCGGTGCTGGGGTTCGTCGCCGGCAAGCTCACACCGCGGATCCGGACGCGGATCGCCGACCCCCTGCTCCTGGCCGGCAGCGCCGTCGTGGTCGGCGGCGGGTTCGCCCTGTTCGCGGCGGCCCGGTCGGACCTGGCCGAACTGTTCGCGGCGATGGGCGTACTCGGCTTCGGCGTCGGAGGCTTCTCGGCCGCCATGCCCGGCGTCATCCTGGCCGTCACCCCCAAGAGCGAGACGTCGAGCGCCATGAGCTTCAACTACGTCGTCCGCAGCGTCGGGTACTCCCTGGGCAGCGCCATCGGCGGCCTGATCCTCACCGCGGGTACCGGCCCCGGCCACCTCTTCCCCGACGACAGCGCCTACACCACCGCGGCGCTGGTCGGCATCGGCGCCATGGCGATCACGACGCTGACAAGCCTCGCTCTCGCCCGCCGACGCTCGTCCGAGACCAACCCGTAAGTCAGATGCACTCATCCCCACACTGGAGGTTCCATGCCCAAGGGCTACTGGGTCAGCGCCTACCGCACCATTTCAGACCCTGAGAAGCTGGCTGCCTACAACAAGCTGGCCCCTGCGGCCGTCAAGGCCGGGGGCGGCCGGGTCCTCGCCCGTGACGGTCGGATCGTGGCGCATGAAGCCGGAATCGCCGAGCGCACCATCCTGATCGAGTTCGACAGCTTCGAACAGGCCGTCGCGGCGCACGAGAGCGCGGCCTACCAGGAGGCGCTGGCCGCCCTCTCCGACGGCGTCGAGCGCGACTTCCGCATCATCGAAGGCACCGACTGACCGAGGCTCAGCCGGATCTTCACCGAAGCAGCAGGATTCCGGGGCACACCGGCCCGCTTCCGTGAAGGGCGTCACCAGCTGGTTCCCTCACGGCTCACACAAGGGGGCGGGCCCGGAGGTCTCTCCGGGCCCGCCCCCTTGTACGTACGCCGGCCCTTCACCTGCACAGCGGGCGGTTCAGTTGTTGACGAACGTGAGGCTGGTCGCGTCGTAGCGGGTGCCCGCGATCTGCTCGGACGGCGCGGCGGCCTCGATGGCGGCCAAGTCCCCGGGGGACAGCTCGACGGCCAGGGCCGCGAGGTTCTCCTCCAGGTACTGCCGGCGCCGGGTGCCGGGGATCGGCACCACGTCGTCGCCCCGGTGCTGCACCCAGGCCAGGGCGAGCTGGCCGGTGGTGACGCCCTTGGCCGCGGCCAGCTCGTCGATCCGCGCGACGATCGCCAGGTTCCGTTCGAGGTTGCCGTCGGCGAAGCGCGGCTGGCTGCGCCGTACGTCGGTCTCGGCCAGCCCGTCGACCGAGCTGTACCGGCCGGTGAGGAAGCCGCGTCCGAGCGGGGAGAACGGGACCAGGCCGATGCCGAGCTCGCGGCAGACCGGGGCGATCTCGGCCTCCAGATCGCGGGTCCACAGCGACCACTCGCTCTGCAGCGCTGTGATCGGGTGCACCGCGTGTGCCCGCCGGATGGTGCTCGCGCCGGCCTCGGAGAGCCCGAGGTGGCGGACCTTCCCGGCCTGTACCAGTTCGGCCATGGCGCCGACGGTCTCCTCGATGGGGACCTGCGGATCGACGCGGTGCTGGTAGTAGAGGTCGATGTGGTCGACGCCGAGCCGGCGCAACGACGCCTCGCAGGCCTGCCGTACGTAGGCGGCGTCGCCGCGGACCAGGGTGGGCTCGCCGAGGCGGTTGGCGAAGCCGAACTTGGTGGCCAGCACCACCTCGTCGCGGCGCCCGGCGACAGCCCGCCCGATCAGCTCCTCGTTGTGCCCGGCGCCGTAGAAGTCGGCGGTGTCGAGGAGGGTCACCCCGCGGTCGAGGGCGTGGTGCAGGGTCGCGATCGACTGCGCGTCGTCGCTGGCGCCGTAGCCGTGGCTCATGCCCATGCACCCCAGGCCCTGAGCGGAAACCGCCAGGCTGCCGAGGTGCCGGGTGGGGACGTTGGTGGTCATGCCGTTGCCTCCTTGTGCCGAGATCATCTGTCCAGGACGCTAGGTGTTGGAGCGCACTCCATGTCAACTGGCTCCTGCTGCCCTGGAGAAGGGCCCACTCCGCCTCGGACGGTGCCGTTGAGCGGGGAACCCTCGACGTAGCTGTAGCGGCTGGCCCGCAGACCCGATTGCGTCGGGTCGAGTCGCCGGGTATCACGGCTCTCGTAGTGGGTCGCTGGTCGGGTGCGGTCCCGGCACCGACGTCACCGCACCCACCCCGGCGTCCTGGCCCCACCGGTGGACTGATCGCCCCGCAGTCGTGGAAGATCCGCGTCCGCACCCGCGTCGAGTACGGCATCGCACACGTCAGGAACCGGCGGGTACTCGCTCGCCACCACAGCCGACGTGAGCACCTGAGCGACACCACCCGCGGTGCCGACCAGCCAGAGTGACCGCCGGGCCGACCCGCACCTTTCCGTTTCGCACGTCAAGGCCCCTTACAACAGGACCCCCAGGGCGAACCCCAGCCCTATCGCCACGAACAACGCGCCCATTGCGCTGAACAGCCACCAGAAGGCGGTGCCTTCGGCCGGGAGGGTCCAGCGTGACGGGTCTGCCTGGTCGTACCGGACCTCGACGCGGGTACCGACGGGAAGGGTCCTGTCCTTGGGCCGAGCGATGCTCGTCCTGGTTTCCATTGCGCGGCCGTCGCCCGTGCTCCAAGCGATGACCGGGTAGTACACGGTGGTTCCGACGCTCCGGCTGGTGCTGCCGGAATCCGAGGCCGGCGCGATCCGGGTCTCCTCAAGACGGGTCACCACACCCCGCGCGGTACTGCCCTCCCTCAGCAGGAACCGGACGCGTCGGATCTTGAGGGAGGCGACGACGCCGATGACCGACCCCGCGGTGGTGAACACCGATGCGAGGAGCAGGAGGATCTGGGAAGCAGACACAGGGGTCGTCTCGATTCTGGAGCCGAAGAACTCCTGACAGCATGCCAGTGCGGCGATCTCCCCATACGGCAGGGGCATGGCCGGGGCGGGCCTCAACGCAGCCCCGCCGACGGTCTCCTCCCGGAGGAGGAGGCCGGACCGGGCCGCAGGTCCCGGGCCCGGGGGCGGACGGGACCGGGGTCCTCGTGCCCTTGGGCGATGTGCCGTACCAGGGCGGGTTCCTAGCCTCGGGGCATGCGATCACACGAAGCGGACGATGCTCAAGGAGACCCCGTGACCACGGTCAGCCCCGCCGCACGCCGCGCCTTGGCCGTGGGCCTCGCCCTCGCCGCCTGCCTCACGTCTTCCCCCGTCCTGGCCACGGCCGCCGAGGCCCCCGCCCAGGACAGCGCCGGGGCCGGACTGGACCGGTACTACCGCCAGCACCTCGGCTGGGGCAGCTGCATCAAGGGCCCCGACGACACCACGGGCCGCGATCTGGACCAGGCGGGCGTGCAGTGCGCGGAGGTGACCGTGCCCCTGGACTACGCCGACCCCCGGGGGCGCACGATCACCGTGGCGATCTCCCGGCTCAAAGCCACCGACACCCGCCACCGCATCGGCGCGATCCTCCTCAACAACGGCGGTCCGGGAGGTCCCGCGCTCCAGTCCCCGCCGCAGGCCCGCGCGTCGATGAAGGAGGTCGGCTCGCGCTACGACATCGTCGGCTTCGACCCGCGTTTCATCGGGCGCAGCACCGCGCTGGACTGCGGCTTGCCCGTCGGCATGACCTGGCTGTCCGCCGGCGCCGGCCGGGCGGGCTTCGACCGCCAGGTCGCCCTGCAGAAGAGCCTGGCCGACAAGTGCCGGGCCACCGATGCCGCGGTGCTCCCGCACATCACCACCCGCAACACGGCCCGCGACATGGACGTCATCCGCGCCTCGCTCGGCGAGCGGAAGATCTCCTTCCTGGGCTACTCGTACGGCACCTACCTGGGCACGGTCTACACGCAGATGTTCCCCGGCCGCCACGACCGGATGGTGCTGGACGGGGCGATCAACCCGAGCGACTACCGCCCCCGGCTGCTGAAGGGCACCGAGCGCGAGAACGAGAAGGCGCTGTCCGACTGGGCCGCCTGGGCCGCGGAGCACCACGACACCTACGGCCTCGGCCGCAGCCGCGCCGGAGTGCTCGCCGCCGTCGACCGCATCGTCGCGGCGGCCGCGCGCGCTCCGCTGACCATCGGCGCCGGCGCCGATGCCTTCCGGATAGACGACAGCCAGGTGCCGCTCCTCCTCTTCTCGGGCATCGCGGACGACACCGCCCCGGCGCGGGCGTCGTTCGGCGAGCTGCTTTCCGTACTGGCCAAAGCCGCGGAGGGCCGGCCGACGACGGTGCCGCCGATGCTGGTCCCGGAGCTGCGGTACGTGCTGCGCGGTGAGGGCGAGCCCACCGGCGCGCAGTCCGCCGTCATCTGCGGGGACGTGGCCGCCGCGCGCGATCCCGAGCTCTACTGGCGGGACATCGAGCGCAACCGCACCGCGCACCCGCTGTTCGGTGCTCTGACCAACAACATCAACCCGTGCGCCTTCTGGGACTCGCCGCGCGAAGAGCCCACCCGGGTGCGGCGCGATGCCCCTGCACTGATCGTCGCCGCCACCGGTGACCCGCGTACGACGTACAAGGGAAGCGTCGAGCTGCACGAGCAGCTGCCGAGCTCCAGGCTGGTCACCCTTGAGGGCGCCAACCGGCACGCCCTTTTCGGGCGCTACGGCAACGCGTGCGTGGACGACCAGGTCAACCGGTACCTGGCCACCGGCAAGCTGCCGGTGAGGGACCGGACTTGCGTCAAGCAGGCGGGGTAGCGGCCCGCGGAGGCCGGCGCCTGGGCCGGGGCGTAGTCAGAACGTCAGCCGGAACAGTGCGCCCCCGCCCGGGGCGGCCTCCGCCGTGAGCTCCGCGGAGTGCGCCCGCGCGATCTGCCGGGCCATGGCCAGGCCGAGCCCGGATCCCGGCAGGGCGCGGGCCGCCCCGGCCCGGTAGAACCGGTCGAAGACGTGCGGCAGGTCCTCCGGCGCGATTCCCGGCCCGTGGTCACGGACCGACAGCTCCGGTCCCCGGCCCTGGCCGCCCGCTACCAGGTCGACCTCGACGGGCAGTCCGTCCCTGCTGAACTTGGCCGCGTTGTCGAGCAGGTTCCCCAGCAGGCGGCTGAGGCGCGCGGGCACCCCGGGCACCACGACGGGCTCGGCCGGTGCCCGTAGGTGGAAGGGCACGGCCGGCCAATGCGCCCGAGCGCTCTGCACGCAGTGCTCCACCAGCGCGCCCAGCGAGACCTCTTCCACCAGCGGCTGCGGCTCCTCGTCGCGTGCCAGCTCGATCAGATCGTTGACGAGCCCCGTCACCTCCCGCAGCTGCCGGCCCAGCGCGGCCGAGGCGCGCTCGCGCTGTTCGGGCGTGAGCCGGTCGGCCCGGGCCAGCAGTTCGGCGTTGGTCCGCAGTGCGGTCAGGGGGGTGCGCAGTTCATGGGAGGCGTCCGCGACCAGTTGGCGTTGTGCGGCCACCGACTGCTCCAGCTCGCCCAGCATGGTGTTGAAGCTCGTGGCCAGCCGGGTGATCTCGTCCTCCCGCCCCGGTGGCGGCAGTTCGATGCGGTGCCGTGCGTCACGAGTGGCGGCGATCCGCTCGGCCGTCGCGGTGAGGCGGGCGACCGGGGCCAGGCCGGTCCGTGAAACCCAGTGGCCGAGAAGGGCGGCCAGCAGTACGCCGACCACCGCCGTCAGCACCAGCCAGCGGGCGGCCTCCTCGATGCCGTCTTCGACCGTGTCGGCCCGCAGGGCCACCTGCAGCGCGCGCCCCTTGGCGTAGTCGGTGGTGAGCATCCGGGCGGGATACCCGGCCACCGTGATGTTGGTGTAGTAGGGGGCCCGCTTCCCCTCGGCGACCTCCCGCGCGGCCGGGGCCACGGGCAGCCGCCCCGGCTCCGTGGGTTTCTTGGCGGGGTCGGCGGACACGACCTCCGCACACGCGGGTGCGGCCAGGAACCGGCATTCCCCTGCCAGGACACCCGGCCCGGCCCCCGGTTCGCGCTGGGCGGCGAGCCGCGCGGACTGCGTGAGGGTGAGGTCGAGCTGCTCGTAGAGCGCGGCCCTGACCACCAGGAACGCCGCCGCGCACACCCCGAGCGCCACCAGGGCCACGGCGGCCGTGACCGACATCGCCAGCCGGACCCGCAGGGGGCCGCGCCGGCGCCAGACCCGGCCGAGCCGCCGGCGGCCGCCGCTCACGCCGCGTCCAGCCGGTAGCCGACTCCGTGCACGGTGTGCACCAGCCGGGGCTCGCCGCCGGCCTCCAGCTTCCGGCGCAGGTAGCCGATGTAGACGGCGAGGGAGTTGGAGTCCGGCCCGAAGTCCTGTCCCCACACCAGTTCGAGGATCAGCTCGCGGGGGAGTACCTGGCCGGCGTGACGCACGAGGAGTTCGAGCAGGGCCGCTTCGGTACGGCTGAACTCCAGCGGGCGGCTCCCGCGGCGCCCGGTCCGGGTCGCCGGGTCGAGCACGAGGTCGGCGACGCCGAGCGCGGCGGCGCCGCCGGGTGCGGGCGACGCCCGCCGCAGCAGCGCGCGTACCCGCGCGACCAGCTCGTCCAGGGCGAACGGCTTGACGAGGTAGTCGTCGGCGCCCGCCTCCAGGCCGTCGACGCGCTCGCTGACGGAGTCGAGCGCGGTCAGGACGAGGATGGGCGTACGGTCGCCCATCGCGCGCAGCTGCCGGCAGACGCCGAGGCCGTCGAGGACGGGCATCATGACGTCGAGGACGACCGCGTCCGGCTCCCAGGCCGCCACCTGGGAGAGGCCCGCGAGTCCGTCCGCCGCGCCCCGCACCTCGTACCCCTCGACCGCGAGTCCGTCCTCGACGGCTGCCCGCACCTCCGGCTCGTCGTCGACGACGAGGATGCGCTGCCCGCCCGCACTGCCTGTACTGCCCGTGGTGTCCTGGGAACTCATGGGGCAAAGACTGCCAAAGGCATCTGAGAAAACCTCTTAGAACGTTCTTAGGGCGCACCGGGAGTGTGCGCACATGACCACCACCACACCACACACACCTACGACACTGTCCGTCGTGATCGGTGCGGGCGGCACCGGCGGGCACATCTACCCCGGCCTCGCCCTCGCCGAGGCGCTGCGTGCCGCCGTGCCCGGAGCCGTGGTCTCGTTCATCGGGACCGAGCGGGGCCTGGAGACCGAGCTGATCCCCGGCGCAGGCTACCGCCTGCACACCGTTGACATGATCCCCTTCGATCCCTCCCTGGGTGCGAAGCGGTACCTGCTGCCCGCGGCGCTGCTGCGCTCGGCGCACCAGGCGCGCTCGGTGATCCGGGCGCAGGGTGCCCACGCCGTCGTGGGCATGGGCGGATACCCGAGCGCCCCCGCCGTCCTCGGCGCCCGGCTCGCGGGCCTGCCGGCCGTGATCCACGAGTCCAATGCCGTGCCCGGCCGTGCCAACCAGTTCGCGGCCCGGCTCACCCCGCACGTCGCCGTCGCCTTCGACCGCAGCCGCGCCCACCTCTCCGGCGGTGAGCGGGCGCTGACCACCGGGATGCCGATCTCCGCCGCCCTGTCCGGCCTCGCGGAGCTGCCCGGAGCGGACCGGGTGGCGCTGCGCGCCGAGGCCCGGTACGCGCTCGGGGTTCCCCCGGGGCGCCGGCTGATCGTGTTCAACGGCGGCAGCCTGGGCGCCGTCCGCCTCACCCGGGCGGCCGCCGCGCTGGCCGGCCTGTGGCAGTACCGGGACGACGTACAGCTCCTGATCAAGACCGGACCGGCCGAACTGCCGGACACGGTGACCGAACTCGCCACGTCCGGCGGCCAGCGCATCGCGCGGGCCGTGCCGTACCTGGACCGCATGGACCTCGTCTACGCGGCCGCCGACCTGGTGGTGTGCCGCGCGGGCTCCGCGACCATCGCCGAACTGGCGGCGACCGGCGTCCCGGCGGTACTGGTGCCCTACCCGTACGCCCCCGGCGACCACCAGACGCACAACGCGCGGGTCCTGTCCGACGCGGGCGCCGGAGTACTGCTGCCCGACGCGGAGACCACCGCCGAGCGCCTCGCCCACCTCATCGGGCCGCTGCTGGCCGACCCGGCCCGGCTGTCGGCGATGGCCGGCGCCGCCGACCCCGGCCCGCACGCGCGAGCCGCCGAACTGCTGGCCGCCGAAGTACTCCGCGTCGCCGGTTTCGTCCCCACCCCTCACCTGGAGCGCATATGAACAGCTGGACCGACCGCACCGTCCTCGTCACCGGCGCGGAGGGCTTCATCGGCTCGACGCTGGTGGACCTGCTGGTGTCACGGGGCGCGCGGGTGCGTGCCTTCGTCCACTACAAGCCGTACGCCGAGAAGGGCCACCTGGCGCGCTACCTGGCCGACCCGGACGGCCCGGTGGAGATGTGGACGGGCGACGTCCGTGACGCGGGCCGGGTCAGCGACGCGGTGGCCGGCTGCGACACCGTCTTCCACCTGGCGGCTCTCATCGGGATTCCTTACAGCTACGCCTCGCCCGGCGCGTACGTGCAGACGAACGTCACGGGCACGCAGAACGTGGCGGAGGCCTGCCGGCGGCACGGCGTTCGGCGCCTGGTGCACACCTCGACCAGCGAGGTCTACGGGACGGCGCTGACCGCCCCGATCTCCGAGAGTCACCCGCTGCAGCCGCAGTCCCCGTACTCCGCGTCGAAGATCGGCGCGGACATGATGGCACTCTCCTTCCACCACGCCTTCGAACTCCCGGTGACGGTGGTACGCCCCTTCAACACCTACGGGCCGCGCCAGTCGGCGCGCGCGGTCATCCCGACCATCCTGGCCCAACTGCACGCCGGCTCGCGGGAGATCCGCCTCGGCTCGCTCACGCCGACCCGGGACTTCACGTACGTCACCGACACGGCGGAGGGCTTCCTCGCGGTGGCGGAGTGCGACCGGGCGCTGGGGGAGGTGGTCAACCTCGGCACCGGTGAGGAGATCTCCGTCGGCGCCCTGGCCGAGGCCCTGATCGCGGCCTCCGGCCGTGAAGCGAAGGTGGTCGTGGACCCGACCCGGCTGCGCCCCTCGGGCAGCGAGGTCCAGCGCCTGCTGTCGGACAACTCGCGGGCCCGGGAGTGGGCCGGCTGGCGCCCCCGGGTCGGCCTGGAGGAGGGGTTGCGCCACACCTCGGCCTGGATCGCGGCGAACCAGTCCCTCTTCGCGCCGGACCGGTACGCGGTCTAGCGAGGCGACGCCCCGCCCGGGTGGCAGACCCCCGCGGCCTGCACCGGCTGGTCCCGTGCGAGCACCGCAGCGGGGAGCCCGGCCGGTCCCGCGGCGGGTAGGCCGGACCTCCAGGCCGGGGCGGCGCCGCCTGCGGTTCCTCGGTGGCGGTGGTCAGCGGGACGCGGGCGCTTCCCCAGGGCCGCTCGGGGTGGTCCGCGGGGTCGAGCCGTCCGGCAGCCCGCTCAGGTCACCAGGCGCAGCGACGTTCCGGCGATGCCCAGCCGTACGCTCTGACCCCAGGTCAGCTCCAGGGCGTCGCCCTCCATCCCGTCGCCGAACACTACGATCCGGTCCGACTCCACGGTCAGCCGAAGCCCCTGGCCCTGCCCCAGCTCACCGGCGACCCTTGTCGTTCCGGTCGCCGGAGAGGGCCAGGCCTCCCGCACGAACCACAGGAGCCGCCGCTCGCAGGGTGAGGGCAGCCCCGCGGAGCTGCCGCGCTCCAGCCACAGGGAACGCAGCCAGCCGGTGGCGCCCGTACCGGTGCCCACCAGCACCCCGGAGGACGCCTGGGCCTCCTCCGGGCCCTGGTCGCCCTCGCCGCCCAGGCGGTAGCGGGCCGTCTGGTGACCGGGCGAGCCCAGGTAGATCTCGTTCAGGGCGAGAAGGCGCTGGGTGTCGTCGGCGACGGCCTCGACCATGGTCAGCTCCTCCGCCCGGCTCCCGGCGGCGATGGCGGCACGCAGCAACGCGGCCGTGTCGGCGCAGCGGTGACGGACCAGGACCCCCGGGTTCCGTCCCGGGTCGGTGTCGATGCCCACGACCGGCTGTCCGCGCAGGTACTTGGCGGTGTTGGCGACCAGGCCGTCCTGGCCGACCACGACCACCACGTCCTCCGGGGCGAACGGGAAGCGGTCCAGGTCCGCCCGCTCCACGCTGGAGCTGCGCCAGGTGAGCGGCACCGCCGCCGCCACCTCGCGCAGTGCCTGCCGCGTGCGTTCGTGGCGGTGGACCACCTCGTCGATCGACCGGCCCCGGCGGGACAGGAGGAACGCGGCCTGCCCGTGCGTGCCGTACCGGGCGAGCAGTTCCTCGTACTCGGTCCTGCGGTGCACGAGCACCGCCCGCGGGGCCAGGCTCACGCGTCCGCGCCGCCTTCCGGACGTCCGAGCCGGGCGAGGAGCCCGGTGAGGACGTCAGGAGACAGAGTGATGCTGTCGATCCGCGGCAGGTTCTCCGCCAGCCGGGTCGCCGCCAGGGCGTGCAGCGTCCTCGGGCCGGCCTCGTCGTGCACCCGCAGCCAGGCGGCCTGAGCCTCTGCGCGCGCCGCGCCCGTCTCGCGCGCCGCCTCGGCGTCCGCGCGGGCCAGGCGGACCTTGCGGGCCGCTTCGGTCTCGGTCCGGATGCCGTCCGCCGCCGCCTTCTCCTCGGCCTCGCGGCGGGCGTTGGTGCCGCGCTGGTCGATCAACTGCTCCTCGCGCCGGGCGAGTTCGATCTGGCTGGCCAGCTCGTTCTCGGCGATGGCGCGCTCGCGCTCGACGGCGACGGCCCGCCGTTCGTAGGTGGCCCGGTCCGCCTCCTGCTGGATCTGCTCGCGGGCCGGGGTGCGCAGGGCGCGCTCCACTTCGGCCTCGGGGCGGATCGCCACGACCCGTACGGCCACCACGTCTATGCCGGTGGCCGGGAGCCTGGGCTCGGCGGCGAGACCGGCGGTGACGCTCCCCCGTACGGATGCGACGCCGTCAACCAGGGCGACGGCCAGCGGGGTCCGGGCCAGTACGTCCAGCGTGTGCTGCTGCGCGGTCTCGGTGAGGAGAGTGGCGATCTGCTCCAAGGGGGCTCCGCGCCAGCTCCCGGTGTCCGGGTCTACGGAGAAGTCGAGCCGGGCCGCGGCTTCGGCCGGGTCGCTGATCCGGTAGGTGACGGAGGCCTGCACGGAGACGTCCTGGAAGTCGGACGTGCGCGCGTGGAACGCCATGGCCAGCTCCCGGTCTTCGACCGGTACTTCGGACAGTGCCGCCGAGAGCGACCGGTACCAGAAACTGAGCCCCGGCCCGTCGTGGACGAGCTGGCCGCGCTTGTGGTGGCGGATGTGCGCGGTGGGCGCGGATCGCAGATGGCGCCAGCCGAAGCGCCGGGTGATGTCGGCCATGGCGAACCCCCTTCATTTCGTCAGCGCGACGATAACGAGAAGTGTTCATATCGTCAAGAGGACGAAAAGACGGCTGTCGGGGCTCTGCCCGGCAGATCCGGCTGTCGCGCGCTCCGGCCGCGCGCGGCGGCACGGCCTCAAGCCCCTCGCCGTCTGCCCGGCCTGCCGAGGAGCCGGGCCGCTGACGCAACCCTTCGGGCCGTGCGGACATCCTCAACCACGAGTCCACACAGGAGGTTTCGCACAGGTGAGTGTTCAGGTGGGTACAGACGCGGACATCGTCAGGCCACTCCCGGTGCTGCTGCGGGAGCATGCCCGGAGCATCGGGGAGCAGGTCGCCTTCGAGGACCGCCGTACCCGGCTGACCTACCGGGACCTGGAACGCAGAACTCGGCGCCTGGCGGGTCATCTCGCGGGGCTGAGCCCGGCGCGCGGGGAGCGGGTGGCGATCCTGCTCGGCAACCGCGTCGAGGCCGTCGAGAGCCTGCTGGCCGTCACCCGGGCGAGCGCGGTGGGCGTGCCGCTGGATCCCGGCGGCTCCGGGCCGGAGCTGGCCCACCTGCTGGACGACAGCGGAGCCCGTGTGATCGTCACCGATCCCGCCCGGCTGTCCCGGCTGCGCCCGCTCTTGGCGGCGCGCCCCGGGCTGACGGTGCTGGTGGTCGAGGAGGCCGAGGAGATCGAGGAGGTGGAGGAACCGCCGGGCGCCGACCCGGACGGGGAGCCGGACGGGCACCCGCAGCCGGGGAGCGCGGAAACCGTCCAGCTGCGCTACGAGGACCTGGTGGGCACGGAACCGCGCACGCCCGCCCCGGACGACCTCGGGCTGGACGAGGTGGCCTGGCTGCTCTACACCTCCGGCTCCTCCGGCACCCCCAAGGGCGTGCTGCTCACCCAGCGCAACCGCCTCGCGCCGGTGGCCGCCGGTCTCGTCGGCGTCCTCGGGATGTCCCGGCAGGACCGGCTGCTGTGGCCGCTGCCGCTGCACCACGCCATGAGCCACGTGGTCTGCGTGGTGGGGGTGGCCGCCACCGGGGCGAGCGCCATGATCCCGCCCCGCTTCACGGTGGCGGAGGTGCTCGCCCAACTGCGCCGTACGGACGCCCCGTACACCCTCCTCGGCGGGGTGCCGACCACGTACTCCGCCCTGCTCGACGAGGTACGCGCCGAAGCGGCTCGCCACCCTGGCCAAGGCGACGGCGACATGGGCCCGGGCGCTGGCCCGGGTCTGGGCGCGCCGGCCCTGCACGGGTGCGTCAGCGGCGGCGCCTCGGCCGGGCCCGCGTTCCGCCGGTCGTTCGAGGAGGTCTGCGGCGTCCCCTACCTGGAGCACTACGGCAGCACTGAGGCGGGCCCGGTCACCATGGCCGCGCCGGGCGACACCACGGCGGCCGAGTCGTGCGGCCGGGTCCTGCCCGGCACCCGGGTCCGGGTCGGCGGCGGAGCGGATGGACAGGACGTGGGCGAGGGCGAGTTGTGGGTGAGCGGGCCCGGCGTGACGCCCGGGTACCACGGCAGCGCGCAGGCCACCGCCGAGGTGCTGCGCGACGGCTGGTTCCGCACCGGCGACCTGGCCCGGGTCGACGCCGGCGGGGAACTCGTGATCACAGGCCGGGCCAGTGATCTGATCATCCGCGGCGGGGCGAACATCCACCCCTCGGAAGTGGAGGCGGTGCTGCGGCACCTGCCCGGGGTGGCGGACGCCGCCGTGGCCGGCCGCCCGCACCCCGCCTTCGGCGAAGTACCGGTCGGCTATCTGGTCCCCGAGCGCGGCCGGGTACTCGACCGCGCCGCCCTCCTCGCCGCCTGCCGCCGGGAACTCTCCCTCTTCAAGGTGCCCGCCGCCCTGTACGAGGTGGAGGGCATCCCCCGTACCGCCTCCGGAAAGGTACGGCGGCACGCGCTCGCCGACCTGCCCGGACGGCTGCTGGACGGCACGGCGCCGGCCGCGGAAGCGGGGGCGGACGTACTGGCCCTGGTACGGCGCGCCGTGGCGGACGTACTGGGCTGCGCGCCCGGGGAAGTGGAGTCCGGGACCGCGCTGCGGGACCTGGGCATGGACTCGCTGACGGCTACGGTGCTGCGCGAGCGGCTGTCCGCGGCGACCGGCCTCCCGCTCTCCGAGGCCGTCGCCTTCGACTTCCCGACGGTCGCCGCGCTCGCCGCCCACCTCGGCACGCTGGGCGCCGCCGGGCCGGCGCCACTGGAACCTGGCCCGGACCCGGCCAAGGCCCGCTCCGACGGCGACGATGGCCACCATGACGATGACCCGGTGGTCATCGTCGGGATGGCCTGCCGTTACCCCGGCGGGGTGAGCACCCCGGAGGAGCTGTGGCGGCTGGTGGCCGACGGCACGGACGCCATCGGCCCGTTCCCCGCCGACCGGGGGTGGGACACCGAAGGGCTCTACGACCCCGACCCCGGCCGCCCCGGCCGGACGTACGTGCGCGAGGGCGGCTTCCTCCGGGGCGCGGACCGCTTCGATCCGGGCTTCTTCGGCATCTCACCCCGCGAGGCGCTGGCGATGGACCCGCAGCACCGGCTGCTGCTGGAAGTGGCCTGGGAGGCCTTCGAACGGGCCGGAGTCGACCCCCGGGCCCTGCGCGGCTCGACGACCGGGGTGTACGCCGGGCTGATGTACAGCGACTACGCCGCCCGCTTCGCGGTGACACCCGCGCAGGTGGAGGGCTACCTCGGCATCGGCAACGCCGGCAGCGTCGCCTCCGGCCGCATCGCGTACACCTTCGGCCTGGAGGGGCCGGCGATCACCGTGGACACGGCCTGCTCCTCGTCCCTGGTGGCCCTGCACCTCGCGGCCCAGGCGCTGCGCCGCGGCGAGTGCGCCCTCGCGCTGGCCGGCGGGGTCACGGTGATGTCCTCGCCCGCGTCGTTCGTGGAGTTCAGCCGGCAGCGGGCGCTGTCGCCGGACGGCCGCTGCAAGGCGTTCGGGGCGGGCGCCGACGGCACGGGCTGGGCCGAGGGCGCCGGGATGCTGCTGCTGAGCCGGCTGTCGCACGCGCGCCGTACGGGACTTGAGGTCCTGGCCGTGGTTCGCGGCTCGGCGGTGAACCAGGACGGCGCGAGCAACGGGCTGACCGCCCCGCACGGCCCGGCGCAGCAGCGGGTGATCCGCCAGGCCCTGGCCGACGCCGGGCTGGCGCCCGCCGACGTCGACGCGGTCGAGGCGCACGGCACCGGCACCCGGCTCGGGGACGTCATCGAGGCGGAGGCGTTCCTGGCCGTCTACGGGCGGGAGTCGCGGCAACGCCCGCTCTGGCTGGGCTCGGTCAAGTCGAACATCGGCCACACGCAGGCCGCCTCCGGGGTGGCCGGCGTGATCAAGACGGTGCAGGCGATGGCGCACGGCGTGCTCCCGCGCACACTGCACGCGGACGAGCCGAATCCGGCCGTGGACTGGCCGTCCGGGCAGGTGGCGCTGCTGACCCGGCCGGAGCCGTGGCCCGAGGCGGACCGCCCGCGCCGGGCCGGGGTCTCCTCGTTCGGCATCAGCGGCACCAACGCGCACGTGGTCCTGGAAGAACCCCCGCCCCAGGACCGCGCCCAGGCCCCCGGCCCCACACCTCCGGCAACCCCGGTCCCGGTGCCGTTCGTCCTGTCGGCCCGGACCCGGGCCGGACTCCGGGACCAGGCCCGGCGGCTGTACGAGCACGTGTCCGCCGCCCCGGACGTGGAGCCGGTCGACATCGGCTACTCCCTCGCCACCACCCGCTCGGCCTTCGAACACCGGGCCGTGGCCGTGGCCCGGGACCGCGCGGAACTGCTCGCTTCGCTGCGGGCACTGGCCGGCGGCGGAGGGCGCCGACCGGGCACACACACCGGCGCGGCCCGCCGGCCCGGCCCCCTGGCCTTCCTCTTCACCGGGCAGGGGAGTCAGCGCCTCGGGATGGGGGCGCAGTTGTACGGACAGCGGTCGCTGCATCCCGCCTTCGCCCGTTCCTTCGACGAGTCCTGCGCACTGTTCGACCCACTGCTGCCGAGGCCCTTGCGGGACGTGGTGTTCGCCCACGAGGACAGCGAGGCCGGCGCCCTCCTGTGGACGACCCGGTTCGCGCAACCGGCGCTCTTCGCCCTGGAAACGGCCCTGTTCCGGCTGCTGGAGTCCTGGGATGTGCGCCCCGATCTGGTGGCCGGGCACTCGATCGGAGAGGTGGCCGCGGCCCATGCCGCCGGAGTGCTGTCCCTCGCGGACGCATGCACCCTGGTGGCGGCCCGGGGGCGGCTGATGGACGCGCTGCCGGGCGGCGCGATGGCTGCCGTGGCGGCCGGTGAGGACGAGGTCGCCGCCCATCTGGCGCAGGCGCGAGGGGCAGTGGAGATCGCCGCCGTCAACGGGCCCGCCGCGGTGGTCGTCTCCGGTGACGAAGCCGCGGTGCGCGAGACCGTCGCGTACTTCCGCGATCGGGGCCGGGCCACGGCGCCGTTGCGCGTGAGCCACGCCTTCCACTCGGTTCACATGGAGCCCATGCTGGCCGAGTTCGCCGAGGTGGTGAGGGGCCTGTCCTTCACCGACCCCGCGATTGCGCTGGTCACCGCCGTGGCGGGGCGTGCGGCCACCGATGAGGAGCTGCGCGCCCCGGAGTTCTGGGTGGACCACGTGCGCCGACCGGTCCGGTTCGCCGACTCGCTGGCCCACCTCCGCGCGCGGGGGGCGGCCCACTTCGTGGAAGTGGGCCCGGACGGCGTACTCACCGGCCTGGCGCGCACCTGCCTCACCACACCGGAGCCGCTGCCTGCGACGGCCCCGGCACCCCGGACGACCCCGCCCCCGGCGCCGCCCGCAACCGCCGACGCACCCGAGGCCGGCGCGCCTGCCGCCGACGCGCCCGCGCCGCTGATCCTCCCGACGCTGCGCGGCGCGCGGCCGGAGGCGGGCGCGTTGCTCGACACCGTGGCCGCGCTGCACGCGCACGGCGTCCCGGTCGACTGGCGAGCCGTCTTCACCGGGCGCGGCGCGCGCCGCACCGCGCTGCCCACGTACGCCTTCCAGCGCCGCCGGTACTGGCTGGACGCCGACCCGCCGCAGCAGCCCGCGCTCGTACCCGTACCCGCATCTGCGTCCGGGCCCGCGCCGGCCGGTCCGCCCCACTCGTTCCTGCGCTCCCGGACGGTCACGGCCGACGACGACGGCCTGTTGCTCGGCGGCCTCCTCTCGCCGCGCGACCATCCCTGGCTGGCCGACCACACCGTCGCGGGGGACGTCCTGCTGCCCGGGACCGCGTTCGTGGAGATGGCCCTGTACGCGGGCGAGCAGGCGGGGACGCCGGTCGTCGACGAACTCACCCTGACCGCACCCCTGCCGCTGCCCCCGGACGGGAGCGTCGAGCTCCAGATGAAGGTGGCGGGAGCGGACGGCGTGGGCCGGCGTGCCCTCACCGTCCACGCCCGCCTCCACGACGCCGAGGCGGCTCCCGGCCCCTGGCGCCGGCACGCCACGGCGACCCTCGTAGCGGCAGGAGACCAACCGGCCCAGGAGCCGTCCGTCACCCCGGCGGCGGACCACCCCTGGCCCCCGCCGGGCGCGGTCCCGCTCGACCTCGACGGGCCCCCGGAGGCGCGGCCGCCGGGCGGCGCGTACGCACGCCTGGCCCGCGCCGGACTCCACTACGGGCCCGCCTTCCGGGGGCTGCGCGCCGCCTGGCGCCTCGGTGACGAGGTGTACGCCGAGGTGACCCTCCCCGAGGCCGCCGAGGCCCCCGCGCCGGGGGAGGGTGCGGCGGGCTTCGCCCTGCACCCGGCGCTGTTCGACGCGGCGCTGCACACGGTGGCGCTCGCCGGGCTCCCGCCGGCACAGGACCAGCCGCCGGGAGAGGACAAGGCTCCGCCCGAGGACGCACTGGACGGGGGAGCCGCGGCCCTGCCGTTCTCCTTCGCCGGGGTACGTCTGTACTCCTGCGGTGCGCGGCGGCTGCGGGTACGCATGACGCCGGCCGCCGCGGCCGGGCGCGGCGAGACGGCGGACGCGCAGCCCGGCCGAGCGGTTTCCGGCACCGAGGGTGGGATCGGCCTGGAACTGGCCGACGAGACGGGCGCGCCCGTGGCCACGATCCGCCGGCTGTTCCTGCGCCCCTTGCCGCGTACCGGCTCCGGCGCGGTGCGAACCCCCGCCGCCTCGCTCTTCCGGGTGGACTGGACGCGTTCGCCGCAGCCGCTCGCGGCCTCTCCGGTGCCGACGTGGGGCGTGCTGGCCGGAGCCGACGCCGGGCCACAGGATGTCCTGGCGCCCGCGAGCCAGGACATCCCGGTGTACACCGACCTCGCGGCGGCGGCCGCCGCCGCACCGGAGGTCGTCGTCGCCCCCTGCCCGGGGCTCCCGGCGGCCGACGGCGACGTGGAGCCGGCCGGGCAGGTGCACCGGACGGCGCGATGGGCCCTCGCCCTGGTGCAGGCGTGGCTCGCGGAGCCCCGGCTGGCCGGCTCACGCCTCGTCGTCGTCACCACCCACGCCGTCGACTCCGGCACCGCCGACTCCGGCACCGCCGACACCGGTGCCGGTATCAGCACCGCCCAGGCGGCCGTGTGGGGACTGATCCGCTCGGCGCAGCGCGAGAACCCGGGCCGCTTCGCCCTGATCGACCTGGACGGCGGCCCCGATTCCGCGGCCGCGCTGCCCGCGCTCCTGTCGGGCGCGCGACCCGAGACGGCGGTACGGCGGGGAGTGGCTCACGTACCGGAAATCGTCCGCGTACCCGGGCCCGCGGCGAACGCGCCGCTTCCCGTACGCCGGCTCGACCCGGAGGGCACCGTCCTGGTCACTGGTGCGACCGGCTCGCTGGGCATGATGGCGGCCCGCCACCTCGTCACCGCGTACGGCGTCCGCCATCTGCTGCTCGCCGCCCGACGCGGCTCCGATGCGCCCGGGATGACCGAACTGTGCTCCGAACTGGCGGACTTGGGCGCCCGGGTCACGGTGCGGGCGTGCGACGTCGCCGACCGGCGGGCACTCGCCGCCCTGCTCGGCGAGGTACCGGCGGAGCACCCGCTGACCGGCGTGGTGCACACCGCGGGGGTTCTCGACGACGGCATCGTCGCCGCGCTCGACGATGCACGGCTCGACCGTGTGCTGCGCCCCAAGGCGGACGCCGCCCTCGCCCTGCACGAGCTGACCGCGGACCGTGAACTTGCGCTGTTCGTCCTCTTCTCCTCGGTGGCCGGGGTGTTCGGCTCCGCCGGTCAGGCGGGCTACGCGGCTGCCAACTGCGTCCTGGACGCCCTGGCCCGAGAGCGCCGACGGCTCGCCCTGCCGGGCACATCGATCGCCTGGGGGCCTTGGCGGCAGAGCGGCGGCATGATGGCGCACCTCACGGAGCTGGACCTGCGGCGGATGGCCCGCGCCGGATTCGCCCCGCTCACACCGGACGAGGGCCTCGCGCTGTTCGACGCGGCTGTCCGTGGCGCCGACCCGGCCCCGGTGGCGGCCCGCCTCGATCCGTCCCTCGCGCCGGGCGGGTCCTCCCGTAGGGCCGTCACCCCACCGGCCGGGACCGGACCGGCCGCCGCGAGCGGGCCGTCCGGTGCGCCGGCCGCGGACCCGCTCGTCCGGCGGCTTGCCGCCGCGACCCCGGGCGAGCGCGGCGCCCTGCTGCTCGCCGAGGTGGGCGCGCTGGCTGCCGAGGTCCTCGGCCACACCGAGCACGACGAGACGATCGACCCGGACGACCTGCTGGCGGACTGGGGACTCGACTCCCTGGCCGCGGTCGAGCTGCGCAACCGCCTCGCGACCGCGACGGACACCGTGCTCCCGCCCACCCTGTTGTTCGACTTCCCGACCCCGCGCGCGGTCGCCACTCACCTGGCGCAGCAGTACGTACCCCACCCGACGCACCCGGCCCCGGTCGCCGCCGCGTCGGCGGCCGCCGAAGAACTGCCCGATTCACTGGCCGGCCTCTTCCGTACCGCCTGTGAGCGAGGGCGGACCATGGAGGCGATGGGGCTGCTCACCATCACCGCGCGCCTGCGCCCGGTCTTCGACCGCGCCGAAGCGCCGGGCGCGGTGCCGGCGGCCGTCCCGCTCGCCTCCGGCGGAACGGGACCGCACCTGCTCTGTTTCCCGGCGCTCAGCGCGCTCTCCGGACCGCAGGAGTACGCCCGCCTCGCCCGGGGACTGGCCGGCCTGCGGCCGGTCACGGCCCTGCCGCATCCCGGGTTCCAGCGCGCGGAACGGCTTCCGGCCACTCTGGACGCCTTCGTCACCGCCCAGGCAGCCGCCGTCCTCGCAGCCGCGGACGGTGAACCGTTCGCCCTCCTCGGGCGCTCGGCGGGCGGGTGGGCGGCCCAGGCCGTGGCACAGCGGCTGGCGGACGAGGACGCCGCCCCGGTCGCCGTCGTCCTCCTGGACACCTATCCCGCCGCCCGCGCAGACCGCGACGAAGCCCTCGCCCCGATGACGGCCGACATGCTGCGCCAAGCGGCCCGGTTCGCCTCCCACGACCCCGACCGGCTGACCGCCATGGCCGGCTACTTCTCCCTGTACTCCGGCTGGCGGCCCGAACGGCCGGCGGCCCCGACCCTCTTCGTCCGGGCCGGGGAACCGCTGCCCGGCACCGCACCGGCCCCCGCCTGGCCCCTTCCCCACACCGAAATCACCGTCCCAGGCGACCACTTCACCCTTCTGGAGGGACACGCCCGCTCCACCGCCCGCACCGTCCACGACTGGCTGGCCGAACTGCCCCACCAGTGACCTCGCCCTGACCACCCACGCCCCCGGCCCGCTCGGAACCTCCGCCCGAGCGGCTCCCGGACTCCTCTCGGAGTCGTACGACCGTGCGCGCCCACCGGCACGGTGTCGAACGTGTTCGGGCGTCGGATCTGCCGAGTCCGGGGAACTTCACCGCCCGGGGGAGAGGAAACGATCGTCCCCGGCACGGGGCGCCCTACCGTGGAGTGGATGAAGCGCCTGTCAGCCGGCTTATCGGCGGCCGCAGCCCTGCTCCTGACCGCTCCGCCGCCGGCGGCAGTCGCTGCGGCCGCGCCGTGTGTCAGGGGCGAGTCGGAGTCGAGGCTGCGCAGCTCGGTGGATGACGGCGAGATCAGATGGACCGCGAACACGGCCTACGCGGACGCGTACAAGCACGCGCTCAAGGCATGGCAGTACGGCGGCCACAAGATCAGATTGGCGCCGGATTCGGCGACCACGGTCAACGACCTGGAGTTCACGGACTACAACGACCCGCAGGACCACGCCGCCGCGAAGTGGAACTACCGGAGTGGCCCCGGCCAGACCGACTACATCCGCTTCAACACCGCGGCGATGAAGAACGCGAGCCGGACCAAGCGCCGGCAGATCGCGGCACACGAGCTGGGCCACGCCCTGGGGCTGTGCCACAAGTCGGACGCCGGCGGGCCGGGCTATGTGCGGTCGCTGATGTGGCCGACCGCCCACGAATACTTCGATCTCCCTCAGGACGTCGACCGGGCCAACTACTCCAAGCTGTGGGGCTGATCATGAACGTGAAGACGTGGGCGGCGGCCGGGACCGCGGCCGCGGTGCTCCTAGGCGGTGGCTGGTACTCCTGGGAGCGCGGCAGCGCCCCGCATACGGAGAGCCTGTGCGGGACGCCGTCGGGTGGCACGGACGCCGAGGTGGCGACCAGCGCGCAGGGCATTGCCGTGGTGGAGGCCGTCGGCGCGGCGGCACACGACCCGCGGGCCGTCGGCGCCGAGAACCCCGAGCTCGTCACCACTCCGGTACGGGTCGTGGCGACGATGAAGGGAGACTTCGCCCCGAGTATCGGGGTGTCGCAGCGGGTTGAACCCGGCGGGGCCCCCGGCTCCTTCGAGCTGGCCACCTCGAACCGAGAAGTGATCATGAAGCCGGGGGAGCGCTACGTGGTCGCGATCGGCCCCGGCGACCTGAAGGCCCGGCCGGGAACGACGACATTCGCCACCTTCATCCAGCCCGCCCGCCGCGGCCCGGCCGGGGAGGCCGACTACTGGCGGAACGTGATCGCTACGGCGCCCCCAAAGCCCATCTGCGACGACACCGCCGGCTAACGGAGGAGGACAGCAGGCGCGCGACCGGCGGTTGTGATGAGGCCGGCCCCGGTTAGGTCTCGGAGCACGCCAGGACCCATCCCTCGTCGTGGGATACGAACGAAAGGGCTCGCACTTCCTGGCCTTCCTCGGCCTGGCCGCCACCCTGACCTGCTACTGGAAGCTCGCGAAACATGCCACGTGAGACACCCTCCAACTAGCTGTGACAGCGCCCCTCATGACAATCAGCAGTTGCGGTGATGGTTCACTTGCCAGACAGTTCGGGGTGGCCGGGGAGGGCGTGTGGAAGAGCCGGGGTTCCGTGTACTGCTGAGGGAGGCAGGTGACCGGAAGATGGAGGCGGTCCGTGCGGTCCGGACGGTCACCGGCCTCAGTCTCTGGAACAGCAAACTTCTGCTCGACAGCGCGCCCGTAGTGGTCACAGGCCCCAACTGGCTCGAAGTCGCAGATGAGGCGGCCCGGCTCCTTGAGGACGCGGGCGCCCGTGCGGCAGTGCTGTGCGACTGGTGCGACCGCACCATCACGCGAGGGGCCGACCCTATGGACCCGGCCCCGTGCAAGGGGCCCTGGCCGGCCGAGGCCTGCCGGGCGAGTTGCCCACCGGCCTCGCCCTGAGCATCGGCGGGCACAGCCCAGAACTTCTCCGGCCACATGCCCCGGCTGGGCCGACGCGCCGGCCAATCGCATCAGCCGTCCGTCCACAGGAACGCCCGTAGATCAGTGCCGCTTCCCGCAGGGGTGCAGCGGCCGGCTGATGGCCGCGACTGTCGTCCGCTGGCCTTCCCGCGCGGGAGACCGTCCGCCGGTCACTGGCCGGTCGGCGGCTGCTCGGTGCCGAACCGGCTCTGTTCGATGGTCTTCGCGCGGGGAACCTCCGGGTTCATCCCCTTGTGCCATTCGCTCTCGCCGAGCCGGCCGCGCAGGTGCTCGACGGTGTTCTCGACGTGGTCGCGCAGCGCCCGGAGGTCGATTCCCCGGAGCCGGTGGCGGTACTTGGCGACGTGGCCGTTGACCAGGACGGTGTGGACGTCGGATCGCTGCGCCTGGAGCACGACGTGCCCGTGCGGGTTCAGGAGCGGGAAGGAGACGGGGGAGTCGTCGTTCTTGAGCAGGACCAGGTCGGCCTTCTTGCCGACCTCGATGGTGCCCAGGTCGTGGGAGCGGCCGAGGGCGGCCGCGCCGCCGCGGGTCGCCCAGCTCAGCACGTCGTGGGCGCGCAGTGTCGTGTGGGTGACGCTCTCGCCCCGGGCATGGCCTTCAGCGTGTTCGCGGGAGCGGTCGGCGGCCAGAGTGGCGCGCATCGCGGAGAAGAGGTCGGCGCTCCACCACACGCTGGTGTCCATCGACAGGGACACGGGGATGCCGTGGGCACGGGCGGCGTGGGTGGGAGGGTATCCCTGCCCGGCGTGCTGCTCGCTCTCGGCAGAGATCGACAGGTACCCGCCGGTGTCCGCGATGCGGCGGTAGGAGTCGTCGCCCAGGGACGAGCCGTGGACGTAGACGGTGCCCGGGCGCATGCATCCGTGCTGGTGGAGCATGGTCATGCTCCGGTCCAGAGCGGTGCCCCAGACCCCGGCGTGGGTGGTCACGGCGACGCCCAGGTCGCGGGCGGCTTCGAAGGCCGGCTTCTCGGGGAACGAGGGGTCGCCGCCCAGGTCGATGGCCAGTTGCAGGTCCAGCATGCCGTCACGGGGGACGCGCTGGTCGAGGAAGGCACGGAAGGCGGGGTCGGTGGCCCACTCGGCGGCGGGCCGGTGGAGGTTGCCGTAGGCGAGGACGAAGCGCCCCGGCACCGCCTGGAGCGCGTCGACCGCGGCGTGGGCGTGGTCGGTGGTGGCCAGCCCGTGTGACCAGTCGACGGTCGTGGTCACCCCGGCGTCCAGGGCCTCGGCGGCGGCGAGCAGGTTGCCGGCGTGGATGTCCTGGGGCCGGAAGTGCTTGCCGTGGTCGATGAAGAACCACACGAAGTACTGGCTCAGGGTCCAGTCCGCGCCGTAGCCGCGCAGCGCGGTCTGCCACATGTGGCGGTGTGTGTCGATCATGCCGGGTATGACGATTCCGCTGCTGGCGTCGATGACGGCGCTGCCCGGAGGCACGGCGAGGTCGGGTCCGATCGCGGTGATGCGGTCTCCCTGGACCAGGACGTCCGTGTTGGTGAGTACCCGGCGGGGGTCGTCCATCGGCAGCACCGTGCCGCCCCGCAGGAGTACCGGGCGCCCGTTGCCGAACGTGTCCGTGTCGGACATGTCGTCACCTCATCTTCTTGAAGTCGTCGAATCTGTGCCCGCCCTACGGACACCGGGCGGGATCGGTTCGCGCAGCACCGGCACATCACCGCCCGGCCCGGTCGTAGGCCCGGTCCCGGAACCGGTGGTGCCCCCGCCCCGTAGAGCGGATCGGGCACCGCCGGTGGGGTGCCCCGGATTCACCACACGGATGAGGAGAGACGCGCATGGCGAACATCGTGATCATCGGCGGGACCAGCGGCATTGGAAGGGAGCTGGCCGGGCACCTCGCGGGGCAGGGCGACAGCGTGGTGCTGACCGGCCGGGACGCGGAGCGCGCGCGACAGGTGGCGCGGGAGGTGGGGAAGGGGCGCCACCACGTGCGGGGCATCGCCCTGGACCTCGCTGAGCCGCACGAGATCGCCCGGGCACTGTCGGGGACCGGCCCGGTCGACCACCTGGTGATCACGGCCGTGGAACGAGACGTGAACAGCGTGCGGGACTACTCGGTGGACCGGGCGGTGCGCCTGGCCACGCTCAAGGTGGTCGGATACACCGCCGCCGTCGCGGCCCTGCGAGAGGTGCTGGCGCCGACCGCGTCGGTCGTCCTGTTCGGGGGCGTCGCGAAGGACGCGCCCTACCCAGGCTCCACGACCGTCACGGCGGTCAACGGCGCCGTGGTCTCCATGGTGCGGACCCTGTCTACGGAGCTCGCACCGGTGAGGGTCAATGCCGTACACCCCGGGATCGTCAGCGACACGCCGTCGTGGAGCGGGCAGGCGGACGTTCTGGAGTCGGTCCGCTTACGTACGCCCACCGGCCGGCTCGCCACCATGGCCGACATCGTCGGCGCCACGGTCTTCCTGATGCACAACCCGGCCGTGAACCGAGTGAACCTGACCGTGGACGGCGGCATGGTGTAACCGGCCGGCCCCGCCGGCCCCGTCGGATCCTGCCTGTCCGGAGGCTGCGACAGTCTCCGGACAGGCAGGGAAAGCGTGCTGTAAGCGGCCGGCAAGCGCCGCGGCGAACGCTGGCCGGGTGATGACCACTTCGCCCACACAGGCAGCCTCACCCACACCAGCCGTGTCACCCGCCGCAGCTCGACGCACCGAAGCCGACGACGAGTGTTTCGTCCGCGCCGTGTACGACAAGCACGGCGCCATGCTCCGGCACGTCGCCGCCCGCTCGCTGGGCGGCGACGTGCACCGCGCCGAGGACATCGTCCAGGAGGCGATCCTCCGCGCCTGGCACCACGCCCCGCTCCTGGACCGGGCCGGAGAGGGCATCCGCGGCTGGCTCGTCACCGTTGTCCGCAACCTGGCCATCGACAGCCACCGCGCCCGCCGGGCCCGCCCGTACGAAAGTGGCGACCTCGACGTGGTGGAGCCTGCCTCACCGGGCCACGAGGACCGCGCGACCGACCGCCTCGTGGTCCGCGAGGCCCTGGGGGAGCTCAGTGAACCGCACCGCCAGATCCTGCTGTACACGCGCTACCTCGACAAGTCGGTCGCCGAGACCGCCCTGGCCCTGGGCATAGCCCCCGGCACCGTGAAGTCCCGCACCCATGCCGCTCTGCGCGCCCTCGAAGGGGCCCTGCTCAGACGCGGATACGTGCCGGCCGCCGGCCGCCGGGCGCCCACCGGGCGCCGGAGCCCGTCAGCAGAAGGCCGCCCGCACCGACGGCGAGCGGGCGAGACGCTCGTGCAGTGCGTAGCGCCGTCCCGGTTCGGTGCTGCCCCGCTCGGTGGCCTCGGTCAGCAGCAGGCCGACCGCGTCCCGGGCCAGCGGCTCGATGATCGCGGCGGCCTCGCGGCGCCCATCGGCGAGCCGCTCACCGTCAGCCGGCCCGCCGTCGCCGCAGACCGTGAGGGCGAGGGAGGCGACGGCCCGGCGGTGGCGCGGGGCGGCTTCCGCGCTCGCCACCTCCCTGAGGGCCGCCGCCGCCTCGGTGAACCGGGAGCGGGCGGCGAGGACCACCGCGCGCAGGTTCGCCCCCGCGTAGGCGAGGTCGTAGGAGATGACTTCGGCGGCGATCCGCTCCACCTCGGCGATGCGGCGGTCGGCGCGGTCGTGGTCCCCCTCCCCGATGTCCAGGTAGGCCAGCCGCAGCGCGCGGTAGGCCCAGCGCGATCGGGCGTCCATGGTCCGCAGGATCTCGCTCGCCTCGCTCCACAGGCTGCGGGCCTCCTCCCGCCGGCCGGCGCTCTCCTGCGCGTCGCCGCGGGCGGTGAGGCAGATCGCGAGGGCGAAGGGGTCGTCGGCGGCGCGGGCCGCCTCGATGCCGTACAGCGCGTGCTCGCCCGCCGCGTCCGGGTCCCCGTTGTGCAGGCAGTAGGTCGACCAGTTGTACTGCAGCACGGCCCGGTCCCACTGGAACGCGGTGCCGGCGATGCCGGCCTCGGCCCGCGCGAACAGGTCGCCGCGGTCCTCGTCGGCAGTGAGCCGCGCGTACAACGCCTCGTAGACCGGGCCGATCACCGCCACGTCGGGGTTGCGGGCCTGCCGCCAGGCGGCCCGGTAGCGCTCCTCGTAGCCGAGCGCGCTCTCGTGCCGCCCGGCGACGTGGTTGAGCCAGGCGAGCCACGCGAACGTGTAAGTGAGCGCCCACTCCTCCCGCGGGCCGGGCGGGCGTTCGGGGTCCGAGGTGCCCGGTTCGCTGTCGTAGGCGTCCAGGGTCCGGGCGAGCCGGTCGATGCCCTCCTCCTCACGGCCCGAGACGTACCAGAAGTAGCCGAGGGAGGATTCGAGGAACAGGGCTTCGGCTGCGCGGCCCTGCCGGACCAGCAGTTCGGAGCCGGCCCTGAGATTGGCCGTCTCCTCGGCGATGTGCAGGCAGTGGGCGCTCTGTTCGCGTGAGTGGAGGGCCGCCGAGTGTTCGGCGGCGAAGTCGAGTGCCCAGGAGACGAAGCGCTCCTCGGCCTGCTGCAGACGGCCTTCGGTCCGCAGGCGGGCAAGGGCGTACTCGCGCACCGTCTCCAGCATCTGGAAACGGGTGCCCTGCGCGCCGGGTACGGTGAACAGCATTGATTTGTCGACCAGTTGGGTGAGGATCGGCAGCAGGCCGCCGCCGTGGCCGGCGGTGGGGGTCCCGGTCGTCTCCGGGCCGGGCGGGCCGGTCCGCTCGGCGTCGTCGAGCGCGGTTCCGCCCACCCGCAGGGCGAGTTCGCTCAGGACCTCCTGCTCGGCGCCGCCGAGCAGCGCGTAACTCCAATCGAGGACCGCCCGCAGCGTGCGGTGCCGGGCGGGCGCCGTGCGCTCTCCCTTCACCAGGAGGGCGAAGCGGTCATCCAGCCTGCGGTCGATCTCCGCCACGGAGAGCATCCGGACGTGGGCGGCGGCGAGCTCGACGGCGAGCGGGAGTCCGTCGAGACGACGGCACAGGGTCAGCACGTCCTGGCGCGCGTCCGGCCCCGCCGCGAACGAAGGGTTGATCTTGGCGGCGCGCAGGGTGAACAGTTCCCCGGCCTCCTCGGCGGTCATCGGCTCCACCGTGAAGTGGGCCTCGTACGCGATGCCCAGCGGCTCCCTGCTGGTGGCCACCACGGTGAGTTGCGGGCAGGCGTCGAGAAGCGTCTTGACCAGGGGCGCGACCGCGTCCAGGACGTGCTCGCAGTTGTCGAACGCCACGATCGTCGTGCGGTTCTCCAACGAGGAGACGACGCGCCGCAGGAAGTCCAGGGGGCGCTGGTCGGTGGCCACCGACGCGTCCGACAGCCCGAGCGTGGTGGCCAGCGCCGCGAGGACGCCGTCCTCACCGGTGACGGCCAGGTCGATCCACCAGAGGGCCTCCACGGGGGAGTCCGGCCGGGAGAGTGCCTCCAGCGCGAGCCGGGTCTTGCCGACCCCGCCGGGACCCAGCAGCGTCACCAGGCGCTCCCGGATGATCGTCTCCCGCAGGGCCCGCAGGGCGCCGCGCCGGCCGACGTACGGCCCCGGGGACCGGCTCAGGTTGCCCTCCGTCTTCCCGGAGCCGGAGCGCGCGGAGGCCGGCGGGCGCTCCGCCGCCTCGCTTCGGACGACGTTGGAAGTCATCAGGGCAGGGTCGTGTTCGAGGATCGCGCTCTGCAGGGCGCGCAACTCGGGTGAGGGCGCCAGGCCGAGCTCGGCGTCCAGCAGCACGCGCCCGTGGTGGAACAGGTCGAGTGCTTCGGCATGCCGGCCGCTGCGGTAGAGGGCCAGCATCAGCTGGCCACGCAGCTTCTCCCGGAAGGGATGATCCGCCAGCAGGGTGGTGAGTTCGGATATCAGCTCCTGGGCCCGGCCCCGTTCGAGTCCCACATGGGCCGCGTCCTCCAGGGCGGTGAGCCGCAGTTCGTCCAGCCGGCGGCGCTCGCCCTCGAACACCATGCCGGTCAGATCCTCCAGCGCCCGCCCCCGCCACAGGTCCAGGCCGCTTCGCAGAAGCTCCTCTGCCTCCTCGTGGGCTCCGGCCCGCAGGCGTTCCCGGCCCCGGCGGACGCTGGTTTCGAAGACGGTGACATCGACGTGGTCCTCGTCGTCCAGGGCGAGCCGGTAGCCGCCGGCCAGCATCGCCAGACGGCCCGCCTCGCCCCGTTCGGCGAACGCGGTGCGCAGCTTGGTCATCTGCACCTGGAGCGCGTTGACGGGGTTCCTGGCCCCGCGCTCGCTCCACAGCTCGTCGATGAGGGCATCGCGTGGGACGGGCCGTCCGCCGGCCAGCGTCAGGCGGGCGACGATCGCCCTGGCGAGGGAACCCGAGAGGGCGATCGGGGATCCGTCGGAGGCAGTCACGTCGAGGCGTCCGAGCAGGCGAAAGTGCATACGTGAGTATCCCGTGCCAGGAGGGGTGAGCCGGCCGTACCCGCACCGGCTCTTGCGTGGTGGTGGGCGGGACCGGTGCGCGGAGCACCGGCCCTGCGGTCTCAAACGGTCTGCCGGTCGGGGCGGACGGGCGCGCTGCCGCCCGCCGGGCGGGTTGGCGCCCGTCCGCCCCGGAGGTTGCGTCAGCCGAGGAAGCGGATGGACTTCACGGCCGGGAACCCGACGGCGGCCAGGTCCCGCACATCACCCTGGACGAGGAGGGACTTGCCCGTGCAGTTCGGGCCGTCCCAGATCTTGGCCGCGCCGCCTATCCGGAGCGAGCCGGAGAAGCGGACCGGCTTGCAGTCAGGTCCGGTGATCCCCTCGGCCGGGTCGGCGAAGTCCGCCGAGTCGAAGAACGTGGCGTTCCGCGCGGGCGCCGCCGGCGCAGTCGTGGAGGTGACAGGAGGGGTGCCGGTGCCACCGGGCTGCCCGGCCTTCTTTCCGTCCGGCGTCACCCCGAACCAGGTGCCGCCCACGCCCTGCCCGTTGGTGTCGCCGGGCTTGGTGTCCTTGCTGAACAGGTAGACGGGCCAGCCGCCGATCGTCACCTGCAAGGCGCCGTCGCGCGGGATAAAACCGATGGCCGAGGGCTGGATCCCGTCGATGAAGACCTTGCCGCCGTTGGCGACCAGGTACGGCGGCCAGGTGTCGGCGCACGCACCGGAGCAGTTGGACTTCGAAGGGTTCGCCGTGTCCTTGTCGAAGCGGTACAGCGTGAACCCGGCCCCGTTGAGCACCACGGGGTCGAGCGCACCGGCCTTGCCGGAGGACAGCTGCACCCACGCGCGGGCCACCGGCTTCTTCGCGGCCGCGGCCACGGCGGGGGCCGCGGCCTCCGCGAGGTCGCCGCTGTTCGGGTCGGCGCCGTTCTGGCGGGCGGTGCCGCTCAGGAGGGACAGGCCCGCAGCGCCGGCTGCGGCGGCGCTCGGGGAGGCCGCCGCCCCGGCGTCCCCGCTTGCACGGGCGGCGGCCCCGCCGCTGCCGTCCGTCCCCTCGCAGGCGGAGAGCAGGAGGATTGCGGCGGTCGAGAGGGCAGCGAGCGAAGTGGCACGAGCGGTACGGAACATCAGAACTCCTGGTGACGGTGGCCTGGTTGGCGGCCCCGGCTCCTCCGGGGCGATGACACCACCCGTCCGGGGCGGTGGCACCACCCCTGCTACGGACCTCACCCCGGAAAGGTTCTGACGCCTTGTAGCCCGGGGAGCACCGGCCCGGAAGGAGCGGACCGCGGAGCTGCCCGGGGAGGCGAGCCACCACGGGTGTCCGTCAGCGTGCGGACAGTGCCGGGAAAGCGCCGGGACAGCAACCGGCCTTTCGATGCTCCCAGGGCAGGCCGCAGCGCGACGACACCGTCATCGCGGACCCGCCCACCCCCACCGGTCACCTCGCCAACGAAGGACGGCACAGCACATGAGCCAGGAATCCACGCACACCCTGATCCAGCAGGCCGTCGAAGAGCTGGAGCAGCTCAAAGCGAATGTCTCGGGGAGGGTCTGCACCCCCGGCGACCCCCACTACGCGCGGGAAGTGTCCGCGTTCAACCTGCGCTCGCAGATCCGCCCCGCGTTCGTGGTCGCCGCCGAGACGCCCGAAGACGTGCAGATCGCGGTCCGGTTCGCCGCCGCCCACGGGCTCGCGGTGGGCGTCCTGTCGACCGGGCACCACGCCTTCCCGCCGCAGACGAGCCACGGAGCCGTCCTGATCACCACCCGCACCATGCGGACCGTACGGATCGACGCGGCAACGGCGAGCGCCCGCGTCGGGGCCGGGGCGCTGTGGAGTGACGTGGTCGGGCCGGCCCAGCGCTACGGACTGGCCCCGCTGAACGGCTCCAGCGCCGGTGTGGGTGTCGTCGGATACACGCTCGGCGGCGGCCTCAGCCCGGTCCTGGGCCGTGCCTACGGCTGGGCCGCCGATCACGTCCGCGCCATCGACGTCGTCACGGCCGACGGCGAACTGCGCCACGTCACCGAGCAGTCGGACCCCGCCTTGTTCTGGGGACTTCGCGGAGGCGGCAGCAACCTGGGCATCGTGACGTCCCTGGAGTTCGACCTGTTCCCGGTCACCACCTTCTACGGCGGCGGCATCTTCCACCCGGCGGAGCACGCCGAGGCCGTGCTGCACGCCTACCGGCAGGTCGTGGAGAACGCTCCCGACGAGCTGACGGTCTCGGTCGCCCTGCTGAACTTCCCGCCGATCCCAGAGGTCCCGGAGCTGCTGCGCGGCCGGTTCACCGTTCACGTCCGGGTGGCCTACCTCGGCTCGGACACCGAGGCGGAGGCGCTCATCGCACCGTTGCGCGCGGTCGGCGCCCCGCTGGCGGACACGGTCGGCCGGCGCGGCTACGACACGTTCGCCGAGGTGCACCAGGACCCGACGGACCCGGCTCCGTACGAGGACCGCAGCGTGCTGCTGACGGAGCTGACCCCCGAGGTGGTCGCGGCGGTGCTGGAACGGGTCGGACCGGCCTCCGGCAGTGTGGTCACCGTGCTGGAGATCCGGCACCTGGCCGGCGCCCTGAGCCGGGAAGCAGGCCTGCCCAGCGCCGCGGGCGCACGGGACGCCGCCTTCATGGTGTGGGGTGCGACGGTGGGTCCGCCGGAGGTGGTCGAAGCCGGAACCGGGGACATGAACACGCTGCTCAAGGACCTCACTCCCTGGTCCACCGGGCGCCTGTACCAGAACTTCACGTCCCGGGAGGCCGTCGCTTCCGACGTGTTCGCCCCGGACGTCCTGGCCCGCCTGCAGCGCATCAAGCAGCAGTACGACCCGCGGAACGTCTTCCGTGCCCACAACCACAACATCGCGCCGACACCGGGCCCCGCCGCGCGCTGACCTTCGACACTGCGGCTCACCGGGACAGCCTGGTGGTGGACTCAGGCTGTGCGGCGGTGACGCAGCGCATGGCGGCGCCGCCGCTCAGACCGAACAGCCGCATGAGGGGAGATCCGAAGGGCGATCATTGACTTCATGGACCATCCCGTGCCTCTCAGCAGTTTCGGACTGCGGTTCGCCGTACCGCAGCGCCCTCACGCGATGGAGCAGTGGGCGGAGGTGCGTCCGCTCGCCGACGGCCGGGACCTGCTGGCGGAGATCCACCCGGACGGCACGTCAAGCTGCTCAAGCCGGCATTTGATCGGCCCTGTCAGGGGATGGCCCTTCGCGGCCTTGGACGAACCGCGCCGGGTCGAGCTGTCCAACAACGACTGCGTCACCAGCTGTTGCGGGGGCATCTTCGTCACCATCCGACGCCAGGGCGACCGCGTGCTCTGGACGTCTGGGAGAACACGGAGGACAACCGGGATCCCCTTCCCGCTGACCTGCACTTCGACGCGGCCCAGTACGACGCCGAACTGGCCAGGGCAGGCTCGGATGTCAGCTGGGAGGGACCCGTGGACACCGCGGCCCGGCTGCTGGCCCAGGAACTCGCCGACCACACGGGCCCGGAGGCCGGAGAGCACGCGGTGCTCTCCATCACACCCGAGCGCACGGATCCCCCACGCGTGACGGTCCGCATGCGCCGCCGCGATGCTCCACGGACACCTGGAGAGGATCTGGTCCACGAACTGCTCTTGACCGATCGGGAACCCGTCCAAGAACTCGTCCAGCGGCTCGTCCTCAGGCTCACGGCCCAGGACCACGGCGACCCGTCCGGTCCGCGGTGAGTGCCCTGTCGCTGACCTCCTGCACCTACTGAGACCAGACTGCACCTGGCCGTCGAGCAGGGCCAGAAGCCCATTTCGGCCGGTGGTCTTTCACTGATCCTTCGCTTCGAATGCCTGGGCGACGGCCAGGCTGTCCTCGTAGACATGGTGCCGGGTGACAAGGCCGTCTGTGACGGTGAGATGCAGAGCGAACCGCGCCTTGTAGGCACGTCCGGTGGGCCGGGCGGTCTGACGAATCTCGCCCAGCACGACCGCGTCGCTTCCGTCGACAAGGATGCGCTCGACCTCGGTCGCCACGTGCTCCGGCACGTGGTACTCGGCAAGCTCGCGATAGTGGGCGGCCGCGTCAGCCCGGGTGGACCGGTGACGGATCCACGGTGTGGCAGTACGGCCGTGCTCGGCCTCCGGCCAGTCGAGCTTCCAGTCACCCTGCTCGGCGTACAGCTCGGCGATGCGCTCGGGGTTGCCCTCGCCAATCCTGCGCAGCAACTCCTCCACCACAGTGCGCGTGTTCGATGGTGTGGCTATGGACATGGCTGGCTCCTCCGTCCTGGTCCGCGTCCTCCGACGCGGAGAGATCACCAACCCTGCCAGCACGGGCACGCCGAGACCATTACCTCGAACGTAAGGCGAGCGGATCACGAAGATCCACTTTCGATACGCGCCCCAATTGGCGGACGAGCGCTTGAGATGGCGGGGGAGGCCTTGCGTCAGTGGTCGCGGCAAGGGCGCCGTCGCGCTCCTGAGCGGGGAAAACCACTTTGGGGCACCGGGTGGACCTGGCAGGCTTGCGCGGTGATCGTTGAGATGGCTCCTCGCTTCCTGACCAGGGACGACGTGGACCCCACCCGTCAAGCCGACGACGGCAACGCCCGCTCCGCTCGGCATCGAGCTGAGCGCCTCAGTGGGGTCGCCTGAGCTCCAGGCGCTGCACAGCAAGGCAGACCAGCAGGTGGGTGCCGACCGGTTGCACCGAAGCCGATCACTAGGCTCCCGCCATGACCAGTGATCTCGGATTCAGCTGCTCGTGCTGCGGCGCGCACCACCCTGAGCTGCCCATGAACTACACGGCCGAGGCCCCATTCGTCTGGGATCCGGCCTTCGCCGACGCCGACGACTGCCTGCTCTCGTCAGACCAGTGCGTGATCCAGGCGGAGCACTACTTCGTCAAAGGCCTGATCGAGATACCGGTGATCGGTAGCGACGAGGTGTTCTCCTGGGGTGCGTGGGTGTCTCTCAGTCGCGAGAACTTCTCCCGCGCGGCGGACCTGTGGGACACGCCAGGCCGGGAGTCCGAAGAGCCGTACTTCGGCTGGCTCACAACCGACCTGCTCGTCTACTCGCCCACGACCCTCAACCTCAAGACCCACGTCCACACCCGCCCGATCGGCCAGCGTCCCCTCATCGAGCTCGAACCCACCGACCACCCTCTCGCCGTTGAACAGCGCACGGGGATCACCCAGGACCGCGTGCGGGATATCGCCGCGGCAGTGCTGCACCCCTCCCGCGGCGAGAGGCGGAAGTGACGGGGGCAAGGCGGCTGCCGCACGGGCGGGGGCGACCGTGATGTGGATCACAGGGGCTGGACCTCAGCCTTGGTTGAGGGAGCAGGGTTCTGTGCAGCAGGGGCGCCCCGCAGGGTGGCCCAGGACCTGCCTATCAAGGAGCCTTTGATGTCTGACAGCCGTGTCATTGTGGTGACTGGTGCGACCGGACGGCAGGGCGGTGCCACCGCACGCGCACTGCTCTCTCGCGGCTGGACCGTGCACGCACTGGTCCGTGACCCGAACAAGCCCGAGGCGCTGGCGCTGAAGGAGGCCGGCGCCGTCCTGGTCCGCGGCAACCTGGACGACGTGGCATCACTGGACACAGCCCTGCGCGGCGCGTACGGGGTGTTCAGCGTGCAGACCTTCGCTGGACCGGACGGCTTCGCCGGCGAGATCCGGCAGGGCAAGGCCGTTGCGGAGGCGGCCGCCCGCGCGGGTGTCGCGCACTTCGTCTACAGCTCGGTCGATGGCGCCGACCGCCCCGGCCAGGTGCGGCACTTCGCCAGCAAAGGTGAAGTCGAGCGGCACATCATGACGCTCGGTCTGCCCGCGACGATCCTGCGGCCAACCTTCTTCATCACCAACTTCGAGCACTTGGGCCCCCAGTGGGTGGACGGCGAGCTCACGCTGACGATGGCGCTGGCCCCGGACACGAAGCTACAGATGATCACTCCGGGCGACATCGGAAGCATCGCCGCCGATGCATTCGACACCCCGGGCGACTACCTGGGGCGCACCGTCGAGATCGCCGCGGACGAGCTGACCGGCCCACAGCTGGCCGAAGCCTTCGCTCGCGCCGCCGCCCGTCCGGTGCACTTCACCTCCCAGCCGATCGAGCAGGTACGCGCCCACAGCGAGGAGCTGGCCGCCATGTTCGACTGGTTCAACACGGTCGGCTTCAAGGCCGACCTGGCGACGCTGCGTGCACAGCACCCCGGGCTGACGTCCCTGGAAGCGTGGGTGGACGCATACTGGTCAGCGCCTGCCGCACCTGCCGCACCAGCCCTCGTGGCCTGAGGCACGCGCAACCGAGGCTGGAGACGCTCTAGAAGGCGTCCGCCCCGGCCAGGTCTTCCGCCCGGGCCTGCCCGCGGAAGGCCGCGGGCGGCACGCCGTAAGCCTCGCGGAACGCCCGGCTGAACGCGGACGCGTGCCGGAAGCCCCGCCGGGCGCCGATGACGTGCACGGGCACCTCCTGGTGCAGCGGGTCCGCCAGGTCCTGGCGTGCCCGCGCGAGCCGCTGGCCCTGAAGGAAGGCCGCGACCGTCACCCCGTCCCCCTCCTGCTGGAACACCCGGTGGAGGTAGCTGACGGAGATGTGGTGGGCGGCGGCGATCGCGGGGACGTCCAGCAGCGGATCGTCGGCGTTGTCCCGGATGAAGGCCATCACGCGGAGCGCCAGTGCGCGACGGTGCGTCTCCGGGGTCAAGGACCGGTCCGCTTCGAGGACGCCGGCGAAGAGCGAGGCTACGAGATCGGCCAGTACGCCGCTCAGGCGCGGGCCCTCCGCTTCCCGATAGGACCGGCTGTCCTTGGTCACCTGGTCGAGGAAGGTGGCCACCAGGGCCCCCATTCCCTCCCGAGCCGAGATGCGCTTGCCGATGACCCGGCCGGCGATGTGCGGGGGCAGCGGCAGCAGCGCCTTGGGTACCTCGACCCCGATGATCTCGACGCAATGCGGGCCGGAACTGATCTCGAACGGCCGTGACGTGTCACTGGTGTGGATGTCGGACACACCGTGCACCACGGTGTCCTTGCCCAGCGTCACCGCTCCCGCCCCGCGTTTGATCAGCGAGAGGTGGAACGCCTCGGGGTCCGACCTCGCTATCAGCTTCGGTGTGCGCTGGAAGGTCAGGGGACGGCATTCCATCGGATAGACCGCGATCCCGCCGAGCGAGATGACGCGCTGGTTCACCCAGAAGTCGGCGGCGTGCTCACTGCGCATCTCCATGGGCGCATGCGTTTCCGACATCAGGGCCCGCCAGCTCTCGAAACGGTCGGCGGGCGCTAGTTCCGCGCTGCGGAACGCTCTCTCGGGCAGCATGATCACGGGTTTACACCGGCCGTGGCGGCCCGCGCAACAAGAGCCGGGCCCCGGGGTGCGGGCGGCGGGGCGACTCTCCGTCAAGACACTGTGCACGCGAGGCCAATGCGCGGTGCTCCAGGGCTTGGCAGAGTAGGCGCCAGAGGGTCGGTGAGGGGACGGGAAACCGGAGCCCCCGCCGACGACCGGGGCCTCTCGCTGTCCCGGCACTGAGCTGACGCCGCCCGAGGACGGGGGTTTCGGGCGGCGTCAGCCCAGTGCCGGGAACAGTCCGCCTGGGCCGTTTCCATCGGATCACCCAGATGAAGATGGCCGGTTGATGCAGCGTTCGACGGTGTTCCGCCCCTTGTCGACCGCGCGGTCGAAGGCGGGTGGGGCCTGCCGCCACGGCGGCCGAGCCGCTTACGGTTCGTGGGGGGCTTGACCGCCGGCAGCCCGGCCCGCGCGGGACGGGCTCATTGACTGCCGCGGATCTCGTCGATGCGCCGCGCCAGGGCCTCCGTCTCCGCGATCAGCCGCGCATGCGCCTTCTTCTGCTCCGCATCGCCCTGGTCCCTGAACGCCGCGCTGAAGTGGGGTTGGAGCTGGGTCCACCAGCCGTAGTCCAGCATCGCCCACGCCTGTGGGCAGAGGGGGGCGCGGGTTTTGGGGAGGTAGCCGCTGTCGACCAGGGATTTCTGGTAGTTCTTCGGGTCGCTGCCCTCCAGGTAGCACAGGAAGTTGAAGGCTCGTTGCTGGGTGACGGGGTGGTCGCTCGCCAGGCCTTCCAGGGTCGGATGGCCTTCCTTGCGGGCGAGCTCGTCGAAGAGGACCGCGGCGGCCAGGGAGGGGCCCGGCCCGACCTCGTTGACGGTGTAGAAGGACGCGAAGCCGTCAGCCGCGTCCTCTTCGAGGCCGAGGTTGGCCAGGAGGAGCTGGCGTTGCAGGGCGTGGCCCATCTCGTGGCCGAAGATGAACTCGGTCGACAGCACGGTGAGATCGTCGGTGTTGTACTCGGACGCGGGGAGGGGGGCAGGCCGTTCGACGGTCTTCACGACGTCGGCGAGGGCCTTTTCGATGGCCGTCAGGAACGACGGCGGGACGAAAATCGTCCTGCCGTCGGGTTGGGTGACGGCGTCGGTGACGCCGGGCGGCACGGCGGCGGTGACCTTCACGACCATGTCGTGCGGGAGGGTCAGAGATCTGTTCACCCATTCGGCCGTCCGCTCCAGCACACGGGACTTCCGGATCAGCGCCACGGCCTGCCGGTCCTCCGGTTTGACCGTCTGGGCCTCGTAGACGACGGTGACCCTGCCGGAACGCGCCGTCTGGGGGCGAGGTCCTGCTCCGGGCCCCTGCCCGGCGTCGCGGACGCCGCCGCCGCACCCGGTTACGACGACACCGGCGAGTACCAGCACGCCTGACAGGACGATGCGCGCCCTCTTCGGGCGACCGGCGGTGTTCGGCATCCTTGGTCGGCTCCCGTCGCGTGTTCCCGCACTGATCCTCCGGCCGTCCGGCGTCGGGCGCACGTCGAGCCGCCCGTACGGGGGACCGTCCGGCACGGTGCCGACGAACACGAGGACCCGAACATGCGGGCCGGCCGCCCGGACGGCTTCCACATCGTCGGGCGCCAGGGCGGTGGATTGCTGTCGGAACAGTTGCGGCCGGACCCTCGATCCGATCACGGTCTACAGATGCCGTAGTAGGCGGCGACACACAGGGCGAAGGCCCTGCCGTTAGCAGAGGGCCGAGTTGGCGGAAGAGGGCGGCGCCCCTCCTAAGCCTCGCTCCGCTTAGCCAACTGGCCTGAACCGCCGGCAACAGCCCCTTTCAGTAACTTTGGTCCGGAATTTAAGGCCGCCCCCCTCTAGTGCAGCCTGTGAACCAGCTCTACCTCGAAGGAGATCGGGGCGCGGCTACGAGGCGGGTCTAACGGGGCGCGACGGCTGACGGGGTGCGGGGGCTGGTCGATCTGCCAGTTCTCCTGGCTGGTCGTCGGCGGCAGGTCCCGTCCCCTCTGATTCGGCTACGCTGGTGGAGCTATCGCACGTGAACGAAGGACGCATATGGCTCGCCCCTACAGCCCCGGACCGAAACAGTTCGTCTTCGCTGTGGGTGATGGCAACGACCAACAGGTCTCCGTCGGTGACCCTCAGGAAGCCTATGTAGCGTTCTCCGCGTTCTTCCGTGATCGAGAATCCGACATCTACACCATCAAGGATGAATCGTCGGAGCAGAGTTTGGTACTCATGCCCGGTCAGGGTGTTATTTCCCGTATCAAAGATGCGGACCAACTCCGGTCGGAACACCTTCGGGTCGACCGGGGCAATCGCTACCTTCCGAGCGCGATGCTGTTCTTCGAGAACGGATATTCCGGCCTCGACCGCTTCGGCCAGTGGTTCTCCGGCCTCACCGACCTCGACGCATCACCGGAGACTCGCGGTGCCGCCCGTGCCGCCACGTTCACGACGGAAGCAGAGGCGATCGAAGAAGTCGCCCGGATCTGGGCGACTTCGGGCTGCGTGGACCCGAGCGACCAGTACTACGTCTTCTTCGACTCGCATGGTGTCGACGATGACCGAGCCGAACGAGCCGAACTGCTCAAGTTGATCGAGTTCCTCGGTATCGAACGAGTCGACGCCCCGGTCAATGCCGCCGGGGGCGAAGTCTGGGTGCGCACCGACACACGCCTCGACGTCGAATGTGCACGGTGGTCGTGAGCAGATGGTGCGGTGTAGGGCTGCAATATTTCCGTGATGCCGGGCGGTGCCGTTCCGGGGGAAGACTGAGTCCATGAGAGAGATAGTTTTTACTCGCAACAGCGGCTGGATCCCGAACGTGATCCGCGAGGACGGCGAGCTGAAGCTGATGCTCGGTGCCGGGGCTGACGCCAACCACGAACCTCGCACGTTCACGTTCTCGATCAGCGAAGCCCATCTTGCGGTGATCCGCGAGGACCTGGCCAGACACCTGCTGCTGTGGAGTGCGGTCCTTCCTTTGTGCGACGACGCCGGAACCCGGGGCCGGCTCGACGAGAATGCTGCCGTCGCGCTCCTGGACCCGATCCTCCTTGCCACGCCCGCCGACGCCGACGCACTCTTCCAGCGCATCCGATGGGACAGGAGTCGGCTCGTCTCCCACGGGGCCGACATCGGTCTCCTTGAGCGCGGTCAGGTATGCGCGGCGATGCGCGCGGCGACAGAGACCTCAAACGGGAAACGCGCTCAGGAATACCACGCGGGCCGCCGTCGCGCCGAGCGTGGAGCAGTACTCGGTCCACTCGACGCCGCGATTCTGAGGTACACGGGCCAGTACCTGCACGGCGCGACGGTTCCGAGGCGGACGCCCGACGCAGTCGCCCCCGAGCTGCTGCCCGAGGTCATGCGGGTGATCGCCACTGCGGAGCAGGCGTGCGCTGGGATGCGGATCGGCCGCGATCCGCGGCGGGGAAACCGCGCCACGGACAGGCGCGACTGGGATCGGATGGCGACGACGGTCGAAGCGGCCGTGCGCCGTTCACACCCTGAGCGCGTCGATGAGGCGGTGCGTACCGTGAGCTTCCTGATGTGCTCGGAGGCCGCGGACCGCTCCAGGCGCACACCCATGGAGGCTGCCGGCCACCGCGCCGACTTCGGCGGGAGTGCGAGGAAGACGGCCCTGTCGTTCACCGACGACAAAGGCGTCGAGAAGAAGTGGCTACGGGACAGTCCCCGCACCGCCGCCGCGGAGTTCTGGGAGTTCGTCGGCGATCGCTCTGCCGCGGACAACGAAGTGTTCACCATTGAGGACGAGGAGAGGGGCGAAGGGATCCAGCTCCACTTCTACGCGGACTCCATCGCCCGGATCATGACGCTGCGCGAGGGGGAAGGCGGGTCTGATCCGGAGTACCGGGTCGAGTACAGCCTGGTCGACGGGATCGGCGGGTACCGGAACCTGGTGAGCGCCTTCGTCCGCGGCGGCTACGCCGCACTCGAACAGCACGGCCCCTGGATGTCGGATGTCGCCGAGTTCGAGCGCGCGCGTCGGCGGCGCGAGGCCCGGTAGTCCCAGCGGGAGCCTGCGCACTGAGCGTTGCCCAACGGCCGCATGACCTCCACAGCCCTCGTCCTTACTCCGCGGGGCTGGTGGCGTGTCAGGGCCACGGCCCCGGCCGCCGCTGGTGTCACGGCCTTCGCTGTGCTGGCCGCCGCACCTGTGTCCGCCGGCGCTGCGGGTGCCGCCGCAGAGCGGCTGACGGTCGTCCGGCTGCCGACGGGCAGCAGTTCCCCGTGGCCAGCACCAACCTGCTCGGCGCGAAGATCCTCTTCGAATTCGAGAACTACGCCACCAATGTGGTGTGCACGGCGACCTCCTGTACCGGCACGACGCCCGCAGGCAAGTACGCCTGCCAGCCACAGCCGATGATCGCGGTGAACGACACGGGCAACTCCTGGGAGGAGAACGTCACCTACACCCACTACCGCATCCCGCAGGCAACCGGCATCAGCCCGGTGTCGGGAACGGCCGCCGGCGGCAGTCAGGTCACCATCACCGGCAGGGACCTGACCGGCGCGACCTCGATCACCTTCGGCCCCAAGGCCACCGGCGAGAAGGCCAGCACCTCCACGGCCCGTGCGAAGGGCCGCGGGGAAAGGAACTGACAGAAAGCGCCTTCTCCGCTTCCCGGTGGAGAAGGCGCTTTCGCGTTTCAGGGGTCGTCTACCCCATGACACGTACGATTTCGCGAGAAACCGCGCGAGAATCAGGCGTGGAATTCTCGGACGACCCGGCCATTAGGCCCTGTCGAGATAGAACTTCTCGTGCTCGCCACCGTTGGCGTTCACCTGGCAGTTCACCGTTCCGCCGGGGCCGGTGGCGGTGGTCACCCCACTGCCGGTCACCATGCGCAGGTAAATACCCGGGAAGGCCGCCGACTCGAAGGAGAACGAACCATCCGCCTGGGCGCGAAGGCGGTATTTTTCGTAGGGGTGGGCGCCGTATTGACAGTTGGCCTGCCCTCCGCCAGCCATGGTGGCAGGGACTTCGGTGCCGTCCATGCGCAGGAACACGTTCGGGAAGGCCGCCGACTCGAAGGCGTACGACCCATCTGCCTGCGCCCAGACCTTGAATCCCGTCCAGGGACCGGTACCGTACTGGCAGTTGACCGTCCCGCCGCCGGAGCCGGTGAAGGAGGTCACGCCGGTCCCGTCCATGCGCAGGTAGATATTCGGGAAGAACGTCGACTGGATTGTGATGGGCGTGTTCCCCAGCTTTCCGAGATCAGCTGCCGATAAAGGCATGATCGCCTCTCCTTCGGTTTGAGTGTCTCTTGGGTGAGTCGAATTCAGCATCGATGGCGGCAGTCTTTGCGGCGCTGGATGCCGAGATGGAGGATTGCATCGGGATGAGTCGAGGCCTCATCGGGACCATGGGTAGCTTCCCGCAGAAAGGAAGCCTGCCGAATTCTAGGCAAGGCAGACTGCGGCCGCCATTCATGTCACCCCGCCCCATTTTCTGCTCTCGCAGGCCCCGAACTCACTGTATTCGCGTGAACACGGCCTGTCCACCCTTGTGTCTTCGGTGAGCCTTTCCAGCCTGTCTGTGAGGTTGGGCAGTTGTCCTGCCGGACGAGAAAAGCCCCGTTGGAAACGTTTCGCCTGCAAGAATCCGTTCCATCAGGGGCTGGTAAAACGATTCGTCGCTTTCGGTGGCCACGTTGGCTCATCAAGAATCCTGGCGCCTCGGCTGCCCCACCAGGCTTACCGTCTCAGGCTGCCGTGACGGTCCGCTTGGTGGGCGCGCCCAGTAGCGATAGCCGGGCATCCTGGGATGAGACAGGCGCGAACATCTCCTCGCCTCATCCGTCACCCCGCAGCTCTCCTGCAACCTCCAAGGGTGGTGGTCTAACCCACCCGATTCAGTTGACCTGGGCGCGCCTGCTGGCTGATCTCGCCGACGTCACCGGACCGACCAGTGTGTCGCGAACTACTCGACACGCTGGTGATCGATGAACGCGGTCAACGCGTCCACAGTTGCGTCGGGCTGCTCGTCGGGAATGAAGTGTCCGGCTTGCGGGATGACGACGCCGGTCACGTTCTCTGCCCACGGACTGACCGAGGCGGCCATGTCTGGGATCGAGCCATGGGAGCTGGAGATTCCCAGGACCGGGATGGTCAAGTGCCCCCGTTCGAGAGCCTCATGATTCCTACGCGCTGATTCCGCGGCGTCGCGGTAGTAGGCGAGAGACGCTGAAAGCCCTCCCTCGGCCGCGATGGCAGCGGCGTAGTGGTCGACCTCGGCGCCGTCGAAGGTGTTCGGGGAGAGGGCTTTGACCTTCAAGAACCACTCGACGTAGTCACGCTCGCGGCCGATGAGCAGTGTCTCGGGCAGTTCGGGCACCAAGTGGAAGGCGAAGTGCCAGGTCTTCCAGGCCCGGTCGGGGTCCGTCGGGATGGAGCCCGGGAGGGTGATTCCGGGAATGCCGGCGTCAAGCAGGGCGACACCATGCAGGCGCTCTTCGTACTTCAGGGCCAGCGAGAAGGCAACCCAGGCCCCGATGTCGTGGGCGACGAGCCAGTACTTCGGCACATTGAGCGCGGTCAGCGCGGCCTGGACACGCGAAGCGACCGTGTGCGTGTCGTAGCCCCCTTGAGGGCGGTCGGAGTGGCCCTGCCCCGGCAGGTCGATCGCGATCACGCGGAATCGCTCGGAAAGACCTGGCATCACCTTTCGCCAGGCCCACCAGGTCTGCGGGAATCCGGCGAGCAGGACGACGGTGGGACCGGCCGGCCGGCCGCCCTCCACGGCGTGAAGTCGGATTCCTTCCGCGTCGACCCAGCGGTGAGTGAAACCCGCAAGGTCGTACAGCGGCAACCCGGGGACCGGGTTCTGGTCGCAGGAGCGGTTCGGGGCCATGGCGTCGTCGGTCATGTTTGAAGCCTACTGCATCTTGAACTGGTCAGTTCAAGATAAGATGGGCAGGGCCACAACGGCTGGTACAAGAACGAGGTGCATGCGTGATGGCCGGGAAGAAGCAGTTCGACGTGGGCATCGCGCTCGACGCGGCGATGATCCAGTTCTGGCGGGCCGGATACGCCGACACCTCTCTCGACGACCTCTCCAGGACGACCGGATTGAACCGCAGTTCCATCTACTCCTCGTTCGGCGACAAAGACTCGCTCTACCTGCGCTGCCTGGACCGCTACGCCGCGCGGTACGGAAACAGGTACGACCAGGCGCTCTCATGTGCCTCCGAGGAACCGCTCCAGGCGGTACGGGCGTTCTTCGAGGTCACCCTGCAGCGCATCGCCGACCCTGACGTACCTGAGGGATGCCTGATCGCCCAGACCGCGATGGCGGCGCCGACGCTCAGCCCCACCATCGCCGCGCGCGCGATCGAAGCGCTGGACCTCCAGCGTGCGCGGCTGCGGAACGCCTTGACCGCCGCGCAGTTGGCTGAAGGTGATGCCGACGACTTCGCCGTTCACATGACGGCGGTCAATCAGTCGCTGGCCGTGATGAGCAAGACCGGGGCGAGCCAGAAGCAGCTCCGCACCGTCATCGACATCAGCATGAGTGCGCTTTCGCACGCCTTGCGTGCCCGGAGCTAACCTCGCCGTTTCGCCTGGGTGCGGTGGCTGCTGGGGCGCAGTGTGAAAGTGCCTTCCTCGACCGGGACGATGAACACCGCTTTCACCTGCACCTGTAGACCCTGCGTCGGCAGCTGACCGGCCGGGCCGTCGACGCGGGCATTCCGGCGATCGTGGTCCGCGGCCGCAGCTCCCAGTCGTACGCAGGCGCCGTCCACCACCGCGTCCCCGCCGGCCCGCGCGGCGGCGTTCCTCTCGTGGTCGGCGACTTCGATTACTCGGGTGAGGACATCGGGCGGGTCCAGCTTCGTCCCGGGGCGACGGTCCTCATGGCTGGCAGGTGGAAGAGGCTCATCTCCGAGGTCAAGGTCGGCGACAAGGTTCTCGCCACCGACCCGAAGTCCGGACAGACCTCGGTCCAGACATCCTCCGCCATGATCACCGGCACTGGAGCGAAGGACCTCGTCCAGCTGACGCTCGCTCGCCCCCGCCGGGGCGGTACGGCTGTCGGTTCCGCGGAGTGCGCCCAGGCGATCTGCCGGGCGCCGGCCCGCTGGAGCCCTCGTTGCCCGCGGCCGCCCGCCCCCGCTCTTGTGGCGGTGGCCCTGCTCCCGTCGGGGCTGACGCCCGCGTCCCCGCCGCCCTGGCCATGGCGGCGGTTCCGGAGCGCGTTCCTCAGGCCGAGGCCGTGGCCGAGGGCGGCTCGCCCGCGCTGCCGAGGAGTCTGTCCACGAGGAGTTGCGGGTAGCCGGTGTCCGGCAGGCCGATGCCGAAGATCGTCCGGATGTAGAAGGGCGCGACCAGCTGGTCGAGGATCTGCTCCAGTGGTGGCGGGTCCTCGCCCCGGGCGGTGGCCCGCTCGCGGATCTGCTCGATGGAGCGCATGCGGCGCTGGAATTGCCGGGCGCGCTCGGCCGGTGGCTGGGCGCTGCTCGGGATGGACAGGACGACGGCGCGTACGAGGGCGCGCCCCTCGGGCGTGCGCAGGCTCGCGACGCTGGCTTCGGCCCAGGCGGTGAGGTCACCGCGCAGGCTGCCGGTGTCGTTCAGGGGCGAGTCCCGCTCAAGGCGGGTGGTGACCGTGTCGGCCAGCAGGGTGTCCAGGGTGCCCCAGCGCCGGTAGACGCTGGTGTGGTTGACGCCGGCGCGTTGCGCGATCGCGGGGATGTTCAGGTCCTCGCCATCCGGCTCCGAGAGAAGGTCGACGACTGCTTGGTGGACGGCCGCGCGGACCTGTTCAGGGCTCCTGCGGATGCGCGGGGCGGGCTGTTTCTGAGTCACGCCTCCATCATAAGCACGGATATTTGCTTCCGAGCGAATGAAGGTCTACAGTCGACCCAGCAAGCACAAATGTGTGCTTGCAGCGCCGCAGAAGGAGATCGCTATGAAGCAGCTGCTGTTCCCGAACAACACCCAGTTCTGGTACGAGACCCTGCGCTCGATGAGCCACATCGCCTACGGCGGCGCCGACTTCGGCGAGGTCGTCTCCACCGCCGCGCGGATCACCGAGGGCGACTACGACAGCTGGTACACCGAGTGGTACGCCACCGCCGGCCGAGTGTCGTCGGAGGCCGAGAAGGCTCTGGCGGCCGGTCACCGGATCAGCGCCCGCGACGGCTTCCTGCGGGCCTCGAACTACTACCGTTCCGCGGAGTTCTTCCTGCACGGCAAGGACTGCGACCCGCGCCACGACCACGCCTACGACCGCTCGGTGGAGTGCTTCCAGAGCGCCGCCTCCCTCTACACCACCCCGCGCATCGAGCCGGTCCGGATCCCCTACGAGGACACCACGCTCCCCGGCTACCTCTACCGGGCCGACGACTCGGGCACCCCCCGGCCGACGCTGATCATGCACAACGGCTTCGACGGCACCGCGGAGGAGATGCACTTCTTCGGCGCGCTCGCCGGAGTCGAGCGGGGCTACACCGTGCTGGTGTTCGACGGTCCCGGAATGCCCGGGCCGCGGCACCACCAGGGCCTGGTCTTCCGCCCCGACTGGGAGAACGTCATCACCCCGGTGATCGACTTCGCCGAGTCGATCCCGGAGGTCGACAACAGCCGCATCGCACTGCTCGGCCTGAGCATGGGCGGACTGCTCGCCCCCCGGGCGGCCGCGTTCGAGCACCGGCTGGCCGCGCTGATAGCCCTCGACGGCCTGTACGACCTCGGTGAGACGTCCGTCCGCAACATCCCCGGCGACCGGCAGGAAGCCGAACGCCTCCTGAGGGCCGAGTCCGCCCCGGAACTCGACGCTGCTCTCGAACGGATCATGACCCAGGACCCGATCGCCCGCTGGGCGCTCAACCACGGCATGTACGTCATGGGGGGCGACTCGCCCCGCGCCTTCAACGCCTCCTACCTCGACTACACCCTCGCCGGCGGGATCGCCGAAAAGATCCAGTGCCCCACCCTCGTCTGCGACGCGGAGGAGGACGAGTTCTTCAAGGGGCAGCCCGAGCAGCTCTACGCACACCTCACCTGCCCCAAGACCCTCATGCTCTTCACCGCCGAGGAAGGCGCCGGCGCCCACTGCCACCCCGGCGCCACGCGCCACGCCAACGCCCGCATCTACGACTGGCTCGACGAGACCCTCGCCGCCCCCCGCCCCTGAGCCCCGGCCCGCACAGCACCCCGTCAGCCCGAACCCGCCCGAAGGACCGCACATGACCCGCACTGGCATCAAGGCCGCCCTCACCGACCTGCTCCTGAACGAGGAGCTCACCCTGGCCGAAGCCGCCGACCGCCACTTCACCCCCGACTACCGCCAGCGCACCGACGGCGAGTGGGCCGACCGATCCCAGTTCCTCGACCACATCGCCCACCTGCGCACGCTCGTCGCCACGGGCGAGGTCGAGGTCCACGAAGAGCTCCACGACGGTGACAAGTACGCCGATCGGCACACCTGCCACATCGTCAAGAAGGACGGCACGACCGTGAGCATGGAGGTCTACGTGTTCGCCGACATGGCCCCCGACGGCCGCTTCCGGCGCATCGAGGAGACCACCCTGATGCTCAAGGGGTCCGACGCCGACCGCACCCTCGGCAGCGCCCGCTGACCCCCGACGCCGGGAACTTCCCCCACCACCGGCAACAACTCCCCGGCGACCAACCCGCCAGGGGCCGGACCCGCCCTCCGGCCCCGCCCGGGCCCATCGCGCCCCGAGGGTCCGGCGGGCGGATCCCACCCGCTGCCTGCCGGCCGGCAGCAGTGCGTGGCCGGCTTGGGACCGAAGGCGCCGCGTGACCGCGAACGGCTCGACGCCCGGTGATCGCGTGACCGCGCCGTCGTCGGTCAGGACGGTCTTGGGTGACGTCCCGCTGCGGGAGTTCCCCGACCTGTGACCTGCGGAACCTCCACCTCGTAGCCGAGGTGTTCACTCATCTCGGCTTCCAGGGCCCGCTCCAGAACAGCTCCTGAGGCGTCGGCGCTGCTGAGCAGCCGCTCGACGGGCCCTGTGCCGCTGGGGGATGGGAGCGGGACGATGTCACCTGCCCCAGATCTTTCGGTATGCCTCCCGGTAGCCCGCTGGATCCCAGGATGTGGCGTTCTTGCTGTTCAGGGCGGTGGACAGGTGGACGGGCGCGACGTATCCGCTGGCGGGTTTGTCGGCAAAGGCGCGATTGAATTCGTCGATGATCTGCCAGCCCTGTTGGGAGAGCGGCTCTGGCACGGTGGCTGCTTGATAGTGCTGATGATTGATGCGCTGGAAGGCAGAGGGGTCGCCGTCGCCCGCGCCGACGTTGAAGGGCGGACCGTCGCCTTGCCTTCCCCCGGCTTGCAGAGCGGGGGCGGCGTCCGCGAAGTAAAGGTCGTTGATGGCGGCGGAGTGGGTCCAGTTGTTCCGGAAGCGGGCCAGGAGGGAGGAGACCGTCTGGGGGACGCGGATGGCCGAGTCCGTGATGGGGATGTTCTCGTAGGCCAGGAGACTCACGCCGGAGCAGGTGGAGAGTTCCCTCCGGATTAGTTCGGATTTGTTCCTGGCGAAGGGCGCCGAGGCGTCGGTGAAGATGACGGCTCCGGCCTTGCCTCCGGAGTGCGCGATGATCCAGTCAGCGCTGATTGTCGCGACATCCTCGACCCTGGTCGTGATGTTGGTGAAGAGTCTGGGATGCTCGCTTGGCCCTGGAGAACGAACTGAGTGCCATCCGATGAGCGAAATGTGCTGAGCATGGGCCTGCGCAATCTGCCGTGAGGTTACTGCGGGGTCGAAGCCGCTGATGACGATGCCCGCGGGCTTGAGGTTGATCGCCTGGCTGAATGCGGCCTGGATCCCGGCCGGCGTGCCCTGACCGTCGATGACCTTGACGTCCCAGCCGATGACCTTCGCAGCTTCTCTCACGCCCCGTGCGACGCCCGCTACCCCGGGGTTGATCATGGCCTGGGCGACGAAGACGATGGTTCTGCGTGAGGCGGCTTTAGGACCGGTTGTAGGGCCGTTCCAGGAACTGGGAGTGTTCATGGCCTGTTCGACGTTGCCCTTGGCCCTTGTGAGGGTGGCTGGGCAGCCGGCGTTCGACGGTCCTGTGGCGTTGGAGCCTTGATCGCAGCCGGTCGTGACGGTGGCGAGAGCGAGGAGGGCTGCGGCCGCCGTGAGGGGTCTTTTACAGAGGGTGTGCATGGGCGATGTCCTTGATGAGGGCGCGAGATCAGTCCCGGGGGCTCAAGGCGGCTACTCTCGACACCACCGCAAATTACAGTTGCGGCAGATCGTCCGTCATGCGAGGACCGCGTGTATGCCGTACAGGTTGATGCACATTCACTGGCGGTGCTGCCCGTTCGGTCACTATCGCACGGCGGGGCGATGGGCTCCTGCCCGGCCATGGCTGGCCACAGCTCGTTGTGATCGACACAGTGCGACGCGCCGGAGCGACGGGGAACGGAGGTGAGGCGCGGGCCGAGCCTTTCCACGTACCGATCAGTTACCAATTGCATTCCTCTGTCACGGGTTGTTCAGAGCGCTCTTGTCAGTGTCACCTTCGCCTACCTCAGCGTGCGGTTCGGCGCGGCAGATGGGCCACGCGGTGTAGACAGTGCCCTGCGGCCTGTGGCGTGTTCGCCGACGGGTTACTCGAAGGTGAACTCGGCCCAGATGACTTTTCCCTCAGTGGTGTAGCGGGTGCCCCAGGCTTGTGCGAGTTGCGCGACGAGGAAGAGACCGCGGCCGCCCTCGTCGGTGGAGGCCGCCTGCCGCAGGCGTGGCGCGGTGCTGCTGCCGTCGTAGACCTCGCAAATCAGGGACTTGTCGAAGATGAGGCGTACTCGGATGGGTTCCCGGCCGTAGCGGATGGCGTTGGTGACCAGCTCGCTCAGCAGTAGTTCGGCTGCGAACGCGGTTCCCTCCAGGTTCCAGTCGGCTAGCTGGCGCATGGCGGCGGCACGGACGTCGGAGACGCGGGATGGGTCTGCCGGCACGTCCCAGCTGGCGACCCGGTCGGCTGGTAGGGCTCGTGTCCGGGCGACCAGCAGGGCTATGTCGTCGCCCGGGTGCTGGGGTGCCACGGTGTCCATGACGGCTGCGCAGGTGTCCTCCGGCGCGCGACCGGGGTGGGCCAGCGTGCTTCGCAGCAGTTCGAGGGCCTCGTCGATGTCGCGATGACGGTCCTCAAGGAGCCCGTCGGTGTAGAGGACCAGGCTGCTGTTCTTCGGGAGATGGATCTCCGCTGTTTCGAAGGGGAGACCGCCCAGGCCGAGCGGCTGACCTGCGGGGAGGTCCGGGAAGGTCACGTTGCCGTCCGGGCCCACCACTGCCGGTGGGGGGTGGCCGGCGCGTGCCATGGTGCACAACTGTGTGGTGGGGTCGTATATGGCGTACAGGCAGGTCGCCCCGATGAGGGGCTCGCGGTCGCAGTCCGCCCCGTCAAGGCGTCCCACGAGGTTGTCGAGGTGAGTGAGGACTTCGTCGGGGGGAAGATCGAGCTCGGCGAAGTTGCGGGCGGCGGTGCGCAGCTGCCCCATGGTGGCGGCGGCGTGCAGCCCGTGCCCGACGACGTCGCCGACGAGCAGGGCGACACGGGTGCCGGTGAGCGGGATGACGTCGAACCAGTCGCCCCCCACGCTGGATTCAGCGGGCAGATAGCGGTGGGCAAGCTCGACACAGCTGTGCTCGGGCAAGGAGTGAGGAAGCAGACTGCGCTGAAGCGCCAGGACTGTGGCGTGTTCGCGGGTGTAGCGGCAGGCGTTGTCGATACAAAGCGCCGCACGCGCGGTGAGTTCCTGAGCCATGGAGAGGTCGTCGTCGCCGAAGGGAGAGGCCTCGGAGCGGTAGAAGGTGGCAACGCCCAGGACCACGCCGCGGGCGAGCAGCGGGGTACTGATGAGGGAGTGCACATTCTGGGCGAGCAGCGTGTTGGTGTGCTCGAAGTCCTGAGCGCGCCAACCGGCGGCGGTCTTCAGATCGGGCTCCAGAACCGCCTGCATGCTGTCCAGACATCGCAGATGGGGTGTGCTCGGCTGAAGGTCCACCCGCTCGCCGACCGGGTAGAAGGAACAGTCCTCACGGATGCCGTGGACCACCGCGCGGTACAGGTTGGCACGTGGAGTGAGCGACTCTTCCCCGCGCAGTACGGCCTCGGAGAGGTCAATGGTGACGAAGTCCGCCAGACGGGGAACCGCCACCTCGGCCAGCTCCCACGCGGTGCGGTTCACATCCAGTGTGGTGCCGATGCGGCTGCTGGCCTCGGCCAGCAGCTCCAGACGGCGTCGCGCCGCGACGGCCAGCCGCCCCACAGTCGGCTCGCCTCCCAGCAGGCGGTCAGCCTGGCCGGGCAGTAGCCCCGGTACAGGATGAGACCCAGGCCGCGCGAAGGAAAGCAGTGCAGGCGTGTGCGCAGGCAGGGAAGCGATGGATGCACGGAAGCGGGGCGGGAGGATGTGACGCCGCCATGGCGAATCGAGCGGCAGGACGACCTCGACGACAGAACCTGCCACGCCCGTGGAGCTCGTCAGCGGACGGCTCAGGAGGGTCGCTCGTCGGCCGTGGGACAGGAGCACCACAGCGGCGGCCCGCTGGGCCGAAGAGATCAGTTCGGCAGCCTTCGCCTGCAGGATCACCTGGTCACGCCAGCCCAGCCCGCTCTGGGCCAGATCATCCCCACCGATCAGGTACCGGCCCCCGAACGGCCCGTCGAGACCCACCCTGCGCCGGGCATCGAAGTAGGCTTGCAGAAGAGACCGCTCGCGTTCGGTGCTGCGCTCCAGCAGCCGATGCTCGATGGCTCGAGCGGCATTGCGCATCACCGTCCCCATCGCCAGGTCCGCCTCAAGACGTGGACAGCCAAAAGCCAGAACGCCCTCGATATGGCCGCTGAGCGGATCGCGGATTGGCATACCCCAGCAAGCGTTCGCCTGGGAGCGCTCGGAGAAGTGCTCAGCACCGTAGACCTGGCAGAACCGCCTTTCCGCGAGCGCAAGGGCGATGCCGTTGGTCCCGGCAAACTGCTCGGAGAAGACGAAACCGGGCCTGCTGTGGGACGCAGGCAGATGATGCATGAGCGACGAGTCACCAAAACGGCGCAACAACACCGCGCCGCGTCGGTCGGCGAGTCCCACATTCATGTGACTCCCCGAGAACACCGCTTCCAACTCGTCGAGCACCGGCTCAGCAGCACCGACGAGAGGGATCGTCAAGTCCAGGTCTTCCCAGAACGGGGGGTCGGAGCTGTCCGGCGAAACCCCCATCAGGTGACAGCGCTCCCACGAGTTCAAAATCGGGCCACGCACGCCGTCATCGACACGCTCACCCACGAGGAACCGTTCACGGGCACCCGTGGGGCCGCAATTGTCCCCGTCCACCCCCCGCTCGACCATTTCTTTCACGGAACGTGCCACGACACTACCTCGATGATCCTTTGGAAGCACCTCTCCCCATACTAGGACCACTGCCCATGGACGGGAATGATGTGAGCCGTCTCGAAGAGCAACTCCAGAAGATCCGTCGATCGGGAATGCTTGTAAGCCGCAATTACGCAGACTGTCACGGAAGGTGAAAGCCAGCATCGAGTCCGTGCTGGATCTCGGCTCGGTGCGGCTTGCGCCCCCGCCTTGCGAATAGCTATGGCACCCTTCGTTAGACCATGCTCAATGCCCGCCGCTCATCTGATGCGAGAGCGCCTGGCGCGCATCGAAGTAAAAAGGGTGCGCAGTCTCGCTCCGGGTGACTTCGGTGGCCACTGTCAGAGGATGGCGACAGGCGTGACGGGTGAGCCAGTACCGCCGGGAATGTTGAGCGGTGCCACGACCAAAAGGAACTCGTAGCGGCCTTCCTCGGCGCAGGCGGCGGAGAGCGCTTCGAGGTCGAGGTTGTCCAGCAGGGGGACCCCCATGGCGTTGACGGCCAGTGCATGGACAGGAGAGTGCAGACCTTCGACCGGCGAGGGCCGCACATCGCTGTCGCCGTCGCCGCCGAGCAGGGCGATGCCGCGTTCGGCCAGCAACGGCACGGCGCTCACATGGAAGCCCGCGCTCGCAGTGTCCGGATTCCACGCGCCGAGTTCGCGGCGTCGACGGACATGTCCGGTACGCAGCAATACCGCATCGCCCTCGTCGATCGTCACTCCGAGTGTCTCCTCGGCACAGATGACGTCCCCGGCGTGCACAGCCTGCCCGGGTTCTAGCCAGTCGATCCCCAGACTGGTGGGAAGGTCAAGGAGCACGCCTTTGGTGACGAGGGCACCGAGAGCCGAGACCGCCCCGAACCAGGCGCCCCTGCTGTCCACGACCTCACTCGCACTGCGACCGCCGTACAGCTTCCCCCGGTACGCGATGTGGGACAGAGCATCCAGATGGCTGACCGCCTTGCCGTGGAAGTCAGCGGCGATGAAGTCCGTGTAGGCGGAAGGTTCGCCGGCCTCTCCATCTCCCAGGCCGGACATGTAATGCAGTGCGGGCTTGCCATTGTCCGCGGCGGGCACGGTATTCCAGGGCAGCGCCATCGGAACGACAGTTCCAACCCGGACCAGGGCCTTGGCCCGCAATACATGATCCGGAGTCACCCTGGCCCAGGCGCCACGGTCAGCCGGGGTCCAGCGCCCCCACGCGCGGACCCTGTCAAAGAGCACCTCGAACTCCTGGCGGGAGAGAGCAGGCCCATTCATGGGGCTATTCGGCGGCGCCACATGGGCGGGATTCTGAGTCATCTGCTTTCAGCCCTCCAAGATCGGCAAAAGCTTCTGGCTGCCTCAGCACCCTCACCAGCAATGGTGCCGGAAGGCTCCCCCTAGATCGAGCGTGAGCCCATCCATTCGATCTGGCCGCAGTCGCGGACGCCGCTGATCTGCGTTGATCTGCATGCGTGAGCGGCTGTAGCGGCGGATGGACACGGTGTCGATTGCGACGTCGTTGGAGTGGTGGAGCGAGAACCCTTGGAGGAATGCGTCACCGACGAGGGTTCATGATCGCGGCGAGCGGGCCGCAGGCGTACCGCTTGCACGCGCATACCTCTGTTCGCCTACCGGGCGGCGGCGATCAAGCACGCCGACTTCGGGGTGCCCGGCCAGGGACTCGCCGTCACCCCCTTCACCGAATCCGGTGGCACGGCCGCGGCGTACGTCACCGACCCGGGTGAGGGCATCGGCCAGAGCACTCGCCATTGGGTCGAGGGGTACGTCCCCGCCCAGATCGGCCCGGGAAAGGTGCACGGCCTACGTCACCCTCGGATTCGCCACCCTCGACGACCTCGCGTCCCTTGAGGCCGAGCCGTTCGGCGCCTTCCACATCCGCCCGGCCGCCGTCGCCGTCTACCCACTCGGCCACAGCGGAGCCGCTCGCGGACTCCTCAGGTCCTGGCCCGTCCCGCACTGACCACACCGGCCCGGCGGCCCGGTGCTCAGGGCAGGGTGACGGCAGGGTAGTCCTCGGTGTAGGAGTCGCCGGCGGTGCCGTAGTAGGTGCAGGTACGCGCTGTGGTGTCGACGTCGTACCAGGCGATGCCGGCGTCCCAGCAGCCGCGGACGAACTCGGGGAACGTCGTCCGCCCGGCCTGGTCCGCGCGCAGGGCCTCGACCAGGGCCGCCCGGTCGAACGGCGGAGCCGTTGCGAAGCCGGTGACCAGCGGTTCGCCCTGCACGACGACGTCGCCGTGCTCGGTCAGGTAGAGGAACGCGTTGGCCGGGACGGCCATCCGGCAACGGGTCACGCCGGCCTGGCGCAGGCTCTCGGCCAGGTAGGGGAAGCCGCCGACCTGGGGGCGGACGGCGGCGCCGCGCTCCAAGGCGGCCCGCAGCTGACCGATCGCGTCGATGGTGGTCATGGTGTCTCCCTGATGCCCCGGTGGGGCTTCTCGATGGGGTTCGCTTCGATATGACATGATGGTGACATAGCGACAACATGTTGTCGAATGCATGCGAGGGAGGAGTCACACATGGCGGAGGAACTGGCCCTTCTTGTGGCCGACGTTTTCGAGGCCGCGGGCGCGCTGCGCCGCGCGGGGGAGGCGCTGGCGGGGGCGGAAGGCCAGACACAGGCCCGCTGGCAGCTGATGAGCGTGGTGAGCGAGGAATCCCTCCCGGTGGCGCGGGCCGCGCGTCGGCTCGGAGTCGCACGCCAGGGCGTGCAGCGCATCGCCAACGAACTCGTCCGCGACGGCCTGGCGGAATTCCGGGACAATCCCGACCACCGGACCTCCTCCCTGCTCGCCCTGACCCCCAGCGGCCGACGGGCTCTGGAGGCGATCACTACCCGCGCCGAGGCGGCGCACCGGGTGATGGGGGAGGGGATTGCGCAGGCCGATCTCGCGACCCTGCGGGCGCTGCTGCGGCGGTTGACGGAACAGACGGATCAGTGGGCCGAAGCCGAAGCCGAAGCCGGGACCGGCGCCGAGGCGGGGGAGTGAAGCGCGGCACCCGTTCCCGCGCCGCGACCGACCGCCAGCCGGAGTAGATCTGTCGGCGCCTCGTCGGTGGCTCATCGGTGCTGTCGGTGAGATGTCGGTGGGAGTTGACACCGTTCGAGAGGTCCTGCCGGTACCCATCCGGCGTGGACTTCCAGGAGGGGATCTCTCGTGCATGACGTAATGATCGTGGGAGCCGGTCCGGTCGGTCTGGCCCTCGCCTGCGAGCTCGGCCTCGCGGGCTGTTCCGTGCTGGTGCTCGAACAGGAGCCGGGGCCCGGCTCCCCGTTACGGGCTGCCCCGCTCGGGAGGCGGGGGCTGTCCGCCGCCTCGGTCGAGGCGTTCTACCGGCGCGGAATGCTGGAACCGCTGCTGTCGGCGTCCGGCGCCCAAGACGTGTTCGGCGCTGTCCCCGAAGCGGGCGCGCCGTCACGTCCCCGGCTCGCCGGCCACTTCGCCGGCATGATGCTCGACGGGTCCCGGGTCGATGTAGCCGCCATGCCGTTCCGGCTTCCCAGCCCGGCGCTCGAATCCGTGATGACGGACCTCGAAGCGGTCGAGACGGTGCTGTCCGAGCAGGCGTCCAAGCTCGGCGTGGACGTCAGGCGCGGCGTCCAGGTCTCGGCCGTCTCCCAGAACGGGGAGAGCGTCGTCGCCCGGGCCGGCGCGGACGCGTACGAGGCGCGCTGGCTCGTCGGCTGCGACGGCGGCCGCAGTACGGTGCGAAGGCTCGCGGGCTTCGAATTCACAGGCACTGAGCCGCAGTTCACCGGCTACACCATGCGAGTCACCCTCGCGGATCCCGAGAAGCTGAGCCTCGGGTTCAACCTGACGCCGACGGGCATGTACATCAGGATGCCCGCCGACGGGCACGTCGCCATGATGGACTTCGACGGCGGCGCGTTCGATCGCTCGCGGCCGCCGACCCGCGACCACCTCCAGGCGGTGCTGCGCCGCGTGTCCGGCACCGACGTGACCATCCGCGAGGTCCACATCGTCTCCAGTTTCACCGATCGGGCGATGCAGACGACGGCCTACCGGCGCGGGCGCGTCCTGCTCGCGGGCGACGCCGCCCACATCCACTCCCCCCTGGGGGGCCAGGGGCTGAACACCGGCCTCGGCGACGCGGTGAACCTGGGGTGGAAGCTCGCGGCGACCGTGCGCGGGCACGCGCCGGACGGGCTCCTCGACACCTATGCCGGCGAGCGCCATCCGATCGGTGCGGCGGTGCTGGACTGGTCGCGCGCCCAGGTGGCGACCATGCGGCCGGACCCGTACGCCCAGGCGATCCAGGCAGTGGTCCGCGATCTCATCGGGACCCGTGACGGAGCGACCTACGTGGTCGGGAAGCTGTCGGGATCGTGGATCCGGTACGACCTCGGCAGCGAGCATCCACTGGTGGGCCGCAGCGCCCCCGACTTCTGTCTGGAGGACGGCGCCCGCCTCGGTGAACTCATGGAGGACGGACGGGGGGTGCTGCTCGATTTCAGCATCGACCGACGCCTGCACGCTTCGGCGGCGGGCTGGGAGGGCCGGATACGCTACGCGGCCGGCGCGGCGAGGGATGACCTCGGGTCGGGTGCCGTGCTGGTGCGGCCCGACGGGGTGGTCGCCTGGGCGGGGGACCAGCACCCTGACCGGGAGGAGTTCGCGCGGGCCGCGAGCCGTTGGTTCGGCGCTCCGGCCGCATCCGGATCCACGGACTCTGCCCGGCCCGAACCCGTGTGCTTGCCGCATCCCTGACGGTGAGCGGGCGGTGCCCGGAGCCTTCGAGGCTCCGGGCACCGCGCTTCAGGTCATGGCCGATCGGCCGGTCGGCCGGTCAGAACGTGAGCTTGAAGTCGGTGATCGTGCCGACGTCGCCGGCTCCCTTGTCCTGGACCTTCAGCTTCCAGGTGCCGTTGGCCGCGGCGGCCGCGGCGTTCACCGTGTACGTCTTGTCCAGGTTCGCCTTGGAGTCGGACGAGGAGTTCTGCAGGCGGAACGAGGTCCCGTTGGGGGCCACGAGGTCGATCTGGAGGTCGCCGATGTAGGTGTGGGTGATCTTCACACCGACCTTGAGGGCGCTCGGCGCGTTACCGGTGACACCGCTGACGGTGACCGACGAAGTGACCGCGGGGCCCGGGGAGTCCGGGATGGCCACCCGGGACGTGCTCTCGAAGACCTTCCCCGGGGTGGTGGTGCCGGTCGAGCGGGTGCCCACGTTCACGGCGGCCCAGGCGTCGGTGACGGTCTTGACCTCGGCGCTGCCGGCCCCGTACAGCTCGGTCGCCGCGGCGATCGTGCCGGCACGCGCACCCGCGTAGTCCGTGCTGGAGTTGAACTTGGTCGTGAGCGCCTTGTACCAGATGAGCTGCGCCTTGTCCCGGCCGATACCGGTGACGGGCAGGCCGTCGGAGGTCGGCGAGTCGTAGCTGACCCCGTTCACCGTCTTGGCGCCCGAGCCCTCGGAGGCCAGGTAGAACCAGTGGTTGGCCGGGCCCGAGGAGTAGTGGACGTCGAGGTTGCCGATCCCGGCGTACCACGCGTCCTTGGAGCCGCCGTCCTTGCTCGGCTTGTCCATGTAGCGCAGCGGGGTGCCGTCGCCGTTGATGTCGATCTGCTCGCCGATGAGGTAGTTGCCGCGCGCGCTGGGGTTGTTCGCGTAGAACTCGACGGACGTGCCCATGATGTCCGAGGTCGCCTCGTTCAGGCCGCCCGACTCGTCGCTGTACTCAAGCCCGGCGGTGGCGGCGGTGACGCCGTGGGTCATCTCGTGACCGGCGACGTCCAGCGAGGTCAGCGGGTCGTTGTTGCCCGTTCCGTCGCCGTAGGTCATGCAGAAGCAGCCGTCGTCCCAGAACGCGTTGACGTACGCGTTGCCGTAGTGGACCCGGGAGTAGGCGGCGACGCCGTCGCCGCGGATCCCGGAGCGGCCGAGGACGTTCTTGTAGAAGTCCCAGGTGACCCCGGCGCCGTAGGCGGCGTCGGCGCCCGCGGTGGCGGCGTTGGAGTTGGCGCCGTTGCCCCAGGTGTCGTTGGACTGGCTGAAGAGCGAACCCGTGCCGGACGTACCGCGGTTCAGGTTGTACGTCTTGTGCCCGCCGCGGCCCGCGTCGTTTAGCGTGAAGTTCGAACCGGACGTCGACGTGCCGAGGGTGACCTGGCCGCTGTAGTGGGTGTTGCCGACACCGGTCTCGATGCCCTGCCACTGGTGGAGCTTGGCGCCCGTCTTGGCGTCGGTGATCACGTGGAGCTGGTTGGGGGTGCCGTCGTCCTGGAGACCGCCGATGACGGTCTCGTAGGCCAGGGTCGGCACGCCCTTCGCCATCCACACGATCTTGCGGGGCGCGGCCTCGGCCTTGTCGGCCTTGGAGCCGATCGCCTTCGCGGCGTCGAGGGCCTTCGCGGAGGCGGCCGCCGGAGCGTCGGCCGGGGCGGAGACGGAGACGCCCTGCAGCTCGGCGGCGGATGCCTTGGCGACGCTCTGCGTCCGGTCGGCGGCCGTGCGGTTGACGACCAGGTCGCCGCCGAGGACGGGGAGTCCCTCGTACGTACGCTCGTACCGGGTGTGGGTGGTACCGTCCTGGTCCTTGACCACGTCGTGGACGAGGAGCTTCTCCTGGGGGCTGAGGCCGAGCTCCTGGGCCGTGGCGGCCGTGGTGCCCTGCGCCTTGGCTATGAGCTCGGCGCGCTGGGAGGGGGAGAGCTGGGCGGGCAGCGCGCCCGGGTTGGGGACGGACCGGCCCTGGGAGGCGGTCGTGTTCGACTCCTCGGGCTGCGCGCTGGCGCTGCCGGCCTGGACTCCTACGGTGAGCAGGGCGGCTGCGGTCAGCAGGGCGCTCGTGGCGGTGGCGTTCCGCCGGTGCGTGGACTTCACGCGGACTCCATCTGGGTGTGGGGGATGGAACCGGCAGCCGTGATGGGGGCGGCCGGGTGGAGCGTGTGGTGCGGGTGGTGCCAGTGGGGATGGGGGAGAGGTTGCCAGCGATCTCCATGATCGCCATGGACACGCCAACAATTGGCCAAAAGGTGTCCGGTTTTCACCGCATGGCGTCCGGTCAGCGGACGTCCGGGGTGGAGCCGATCGGTTCACATGCACCCAACACAGCTGATTTAGGATGTAACTTGCTCCGGACGCGATGCTTCCGGGCGTCTTGCGCATTCAGGTAAAGCGTTCGGCATCAAGCGTCAAACAGCCTTGTCCTGCACATGCCTTGGCGGGTGAGATCACGGAAGCCGCTTCGAGCGGCGCCACCCCCCAAGGGAGTCCGCAATGCATTCAGTTCGTCGTACGTGGCCGCGCGCCGCGGCCACTTCGGCCGCCGCCGCAGGCCTCGCGCTCACCGCGGTGGCGGCCGCGCCGGTGACCGCGACCGTGAGCGCCTCCGCGCACACCTCCGCGCTCCCGCGCACCGCGGCCCGTCCGGCCATCGCCGGGCACCAGCTGATCCGCGCCGTGGGAAGCCCGCTCTCCACCGAGGAATGCCGGACCAAGTGGAAGATCGCGTGCTACACCCCGCTGCAGTACCGCCAGGCGTACGACCTCAACCCGCTGTACAAGGCGGGCATCACCGGCAAGGGCCGCACGATCGTCATCGTGGACTCCTTCGGCTCGCCGACCGTCCAGCACGACCTGGACGTCTACAGCAGGCAGTTCGGGATACCCAGCACCAAGGTGCAGGTGGTCAAGTGGGGGAACGTCCCGAAGTGGGACCCGAAGAACGACGACATGCTGGGCTGGGCCGGCGAGACCACCCTTGACGTGGAGATGGCACACGCGGTGGCACCGGACGCGAAGATCGTCCTCGTGGAGACCGGGGTCGCGGAGACCGAAGGCACCACCGGGCTGCCGGAGATGATGGACGCAGAGAAGGCCCTGATCGACCGGGGCATCGGCGATGTGATCACGCAGAGCTTCGGCGCGACCGAGAACACCTTCCCCGGCTTCGACAAGGGCGACTTCTCCAGCATCCGGAAACTGCGCTACGCCTTCGAGGCCGCCGCCCGCAACCACGTCACCGTGCTCGCCTCGTCCGGCGACGGCGGCGCCACCGACAACACGGCCGACGGCACGGGCTACTACCACGAGCGCGTCAACTCCTGGCCCTCCTCCGATCCGCTGGTGACCTCCGTCGGCGGCACCCAGCTCCACCTGGACGAAGCGGGCAGGCGGACCGCCCCCGAGAGCGTCTACAACGACAACGGCGCGGGCGGCGGGGGCCAGTCCCACGTCTTCGCCCGCCCGGCCTTCCAGGACGGCGTCAAGAACGTCGTCGGCGGGCGGCGAGGCACCCCGGACATCTCGATGGCCGCGGCGGTCGACGGCGGCGCGTGGCTGTACTCCAGCTACGACCCGGCGGCCACGGGCTGGGAGGTCTCGGGCGGCACCAGCGAGTCCAGCCCGCTGTTCTCCGGCATCGTGGCGCTGGCCGACCAGGCCGCGGGCAAGCGCCTGGGCGACATCCACGAGGCGCTGTACCGCCTGTACGGGCGTTCCGCGTACGACCGCTCCACCGGCATCGTCGACGTCAAGGACGGCACGAACAACAGCTACCAGGGGGTCACCGGCTACACCGCGGTGAACGGCTACGACATGGCCACCGGCGTCGGCACCCTCGACGCGACCCGCTTCGTGACCGCCCTCGCCCGCGAAGGCCGCCGCGGCTGACTCGCCCACCGGGTGAAGGCCAACGCGCCCGCCGCTGACAGCCTCGGCCCGGCCGACACCGTCACCACCACCTCCGAGGGCCGGCGCGGCCGCGGCCACGAGAACGGTCCGCGGACCGGCGGGGCGACCTGACCGGCAGCGCGTATGTACGAGTGCCGTCCGGCCCGGCGGCCTGATCACCGCCGGGCCGGACGGCACGGTACGCGCCGGCGCGTCGTCGACACCCCGCGCACCCCCGGCGGGCTCCCGGCGGCCCTCCCACCACGCTTCGGCCCAGGGGGCGAAGAGGCGTCCCCGGCCCATGGGTTCCTCGGGGCCGCTGCTGCCCTGGGCGCTGTCGGCGCCTGAACCTGTGCTCCGCTTCTCCTGCGGGGGTGGGGTGGTGGGGCATGGACCGGTCGTGGGTGGGGTAGGTCCTCTCCCTGCTGTTGGTCTTGGTGTCGTGGTTGTACCGGGGCGCCGCTGAGGGGATGAGGAATTCCGGTGGCAAACAGTGCGCTCGCATCAACCTCGCAAGCACGGGTCCGGCCCGCGGTGTCCCAGGTCAAGCAGGTGGTGCAAGAGCGCACACGGCGCAGGGCGGACAAGGCTGCGTGCATCGCGATCGCCGAGGCGGCACAGACGCTGTTGGTGGCCCTGGTCAGCCGCGCGGCGGAGGAAGCGCGGCGCGGTGGCGCGGCGCGGATCCTGCCGTGGCACATCGGCCGGGCCGTCCAGTCCGCCGAGTTCCGTTCTTCCCCCTTCTTCACGAAGACCACGGCCAGGGCGGCGGACGGAAGTTCGGGCGGTACGGCCAAGGAGGCACGGCGTGCGGCCCGGGCCGCACGCCTGGACGGCCATGTGAAGGTCAACCCGTTCAGGTCGCTGGTGAAGCGCACCGCCCGCGCCCACGGCAACGTGGCGCTCACCGCGCCCTTGGTCGTTGCCCTGTCGGCTTTCGTCCTTGAGGCCGTCAACCAGGTCGCCGACACGGCGGGCGAGGCGGCTGCGAAGAGCGACGCCACCACCATCACCGCCGACCACGTCCGCACGGCCGTCACCGACCTCCTGGCCGGTGATCTCCAGGCCCGGGCGCTCGCCGCGATCGACGCCGCACTGGTCGCGGAAGCACCCGGCGAGTAGCACCGGCACACGGGCAGCGCGGACCATGCTCCCCCTGGGCCGGAATCTCTTGCAGCGGTCGGCGGCCCCGGGTAGACCCGCGACCCGTACGGTGGGACGGCCCGTGCACGTGGTCGAGTACGGTTCGTCGCGCACCAGGAGTGATGCGACTCCGACGTCGTGGAGCGGTGCGCGGCTCACCTGTGCATGCGGGCGCCCTTGAGGACCTTGTCCACGGAGTTGCGAGGTCCGTGAACGGCGATCCCAACCAGGTCGAGCTGGTCCTTGCCCACCGCCGCCACCGCTGCCCGGTTCGCCCGGTCGTGGCCGGTGTCGAACAGGTCCGACGTGAACACCGCGGTCGGCAGTCCGCGGCGCGACGCCCGCTCGTGCGCCGCCGTCACCGCTTCTTTCCCGCCCTCGAACACCAGGACGGGCTGGCGGAACATCGGCAGGTAGGGCGTGCCGTCCGCGTCCTCGTACGGCTCGCCGACCAGCTCGGGGAGGACCGTTCCGAGCCCGCTGACGAGGAACGCGGTGACATTCAGCCGCTGCCACGTCTCCAGGTCGTCGCGCAGCAGCACCGCGATCTTGGTGTCGAAGCGCACGGGCACGTCCGCGCCACCCGCTTCGACCTGCTCGTCGTTCTCGTTCTTCGTCTCGTCGCTCATGGACCGAGACTGCCGGGCACGCCCACGCGCGGTCTTGTACGTTCTTTGCGTGCACCTCCAGCAAGAAGTCTCGGCCTGGCGCCCGCGGGTCGCGGGGGTCGTCGAGGTCTTCCACGCCCGCTTCACCGCTCACGCGTACCCCATGCACGTCCACGACGAGTGGACCCTGCTGATCGTCGACGACGGCGCGGTCCGCTACGACCTGGACCGCCACCGGCGCGGCACGCCGGACGGCACCGTGAGCCTGCTCCCGCCCCAGGTCCCGCACAACGGCTCCGCCGCCACCTCGCACGGGTTCCGCAAGCGCGTCGTCTACCTCGACACGACCCTGCTGGACGAGCGCTTCATCGGCGCCGCCGTAGACGGTCCGGACCTCGCCGACCCGGTCCTACGGCGGCGCGTCGGGCAGCTCCACAGGGCCCTGACCTCTCCCGGTGACGAATTCGAGGCGGAGAGCCGGCTCGCACTGATCGGCGAACGGCTGCACGCGCTGCTCCAGCCGCGCCTCGAACTCCCCGGCGACCACACCGCGTCGCACCGTGTCAGCGTCCCCCACGGCACCGCGGGAAGCCTGCGGGAACTCCTCGACGAGCGGGTGGCCGCAGGCCTCTCCCTGTCGGAAGCGGCCGGTCTGCTCCAAGCCCACCCGGCCCATCTGGTGCGCACGTTCAGCGCCGCCTTCGGCATCGCCCCGCACCAGTACCTCATCTCGCGCCGGGTCGCCCTGGCCCGCCGGCTGCTCCTCGATGGCCGCCCGGCCGCCGAGGTTGCGGTCGAGGCGGGATTCCACGACCAGCCCCATTTCACACGGCACTTCAAGCGAGTTGTCGGCACCACCCCCGCGCGCTACGCCCGTTCCGGGAGACCCTGCTGCTGAGGAGGCAACCGCCGGCCTCGCGCTCGCCGTCTGCGGGGCGGGCATGGGCGCCACGATGGTGCTCGCGCCCTCCCTCGGCTGACACGCGGCGGCGGCGGCCCGCTCATGGGGATGTGTCCGGAACCGACGGCCCTTGCGCGGGGGAGCGGGGACGCCGGCATCAACGAGCCACCAGGGTGAATGCCTCCCCGAACCTCATCAGCTCTGCCCGGCCTGAGCCTTCTTCGCGGACGCCTCCAGCCGGCTCCAGTACTCCCCATACCAAGCCTCGTCACCGCCCTCCATGTTGCTGTTGTCCTCCCGCATGCCGACCGCGCCGTCGATCAGCTCGCGGACGATGTCGGCGTGGCCGGCGTGCCGGTGCGTCTCGGCCGTCATGTGCAGCATGATCCGCTGAAGCGTCACCTCCCCGATGTCGCCCCACCACGGGACGTGGCCCATCGCGTCGAGCGGCAGCGCCTCGATCGTCGCGTCCGTGTGCGCCCAGGCGCGGCGATAGAGGTTGAGAATGTCCTCGCGCGACTCGTCGGTGGGTGCCCACATGTCCGCGTTGGGTTCGGCGCCCTCCTCCTCCCAGGGCAGCGATTCGCCGTGCGGACGGCCGAAGGTCGGTCCGAAGTACCCGAGCTCGACGCCGGCGAGGTGCTTGACGAGGCCGAGCAGGTTGGTTCCGGTCCGCGTCAGGGGGCGGCGGATGTCGTACTCGGACAATCCGTCCAGCTTCCAGACGACGGCTGCGCGCGCTGCTTTGAGGTAACGGTGCAGGTCGTCTTTGGGGTCATTGGGCTTCATGAGCCGAGTCTCGCATCACCAGCCGACAGCCGTCGCGCGGATTTGACCCCCGTCGCCCTTCGGAGCGTGCGGCGTTCGGTGACCTGCCCCATCCGCACGGAGGGCCTGCACCTTCCCGAAGGCGACCGGCCGGCTACGCGTACTCCAGCCGGAGCCTGACCGTACCGTCGCCGCAGTGCTCCCCGGCGACTTCGGCCGGGGCCACCACGGGGGACACGGTCGCCCCGGCTACCACGCCTGCGTCATGAACTTGACCAGTTCCTTCTCCAGCGCGGTCGTCGATTTCACGCCGGTGATCGTCTTCGCGACCTTGCCGTTCTGGAAGACCACCATCGTCGGAAGGGACCGGATGCCGTACTTGGCGGCGGTCGCAGGGTTCTCGTCGACGTTGAGCTTCGCGCCGAGCAGCTCAGGATGCTGCTGCGCAATGCCTTCGAGACGGGGCGCCACCTGCCGGCACGGTCCACACCAGTCCGCGGTGAAGAGCACCACTACCGGCTTCTTGCTCTTCAGAACGGCCCGTTGGAAGTTCGCGTCGGTCACGGAACTCAGGCCGACCGCGTGATGAGCCGTGGCCGGGACGCGGGCGGAGACCGTTGCCGCGCCCGCCGGCGTCGTGGGCAGTGCCGTCGCTGCCACTACGGCGACCACGGCCAGGGCTTTGGCAACGCGTCGGCCCATGATGATCGCCCTTCCGCCTGGACGCTCTTTTCCCGTCGCCTTTCGAGCATACTTCCGACGGTTCACGTCCTCGACCCGACCGGGCATGCGCCAGAGCCCCGGCGAGCCGTCGACCGCGGCCTCGGCGCGCAGAAGCCGGGGACGCCGCGCGCGACGCCAAGGGGAGCCCCCGACGGACGTATGCCAGGGCGTCCACGTTCCGCGAGCCGGGCGACGGAAGGCCGCAGGGGTTCGCGGACGGTGGTGCGCCGCTCGTGCCGATCCAGCCTCCGTGCGCTGCAGTTGCGCGCCTCGTGCCCGAACGCCTCCGCGAGCGTTCCGAGTCCTTCCCCCTGCCCTTGGCCGCGTCAGATTCATTGACAGGAACTGAACGCGGCGCAACGCTGAGAGCGCTCTCATTCGCCCATGCATGCATGCAACCCGGGGCGTCCGCCCCTTCTTCGCCCCCGGGCGTGGGAACGCCGCCGCACCCCCACCGCCCGGCCCCCACAAGGAGGAAGAGTGTGTCTCGATTATCGAATGCGCTTGCGTTCGGACTCTCGGCGTCGGCTGTCGCCGCCTGCCTGATCGCCCTCGGTCCGACACCATCCGCCGAGGCCGTACCGGCGACCATCCCGCTCACGATCAAGAACAGCTCGGGACGCGCCGAGCCGGTCTACGTCTACAACTTGGGCACCCTGCTCGCCACGGGCCAGCAGGGCTGGGCCGACGCCAACGGCGGCTTCCACCCCTGGCCGGTGGGAGGCAATCCTCCCGTTCCCGCCCCCGACGCGTCGATCGCGGGTCCGGCCACCGGGCAGACCAAGACGATCCGGATGCCCAAGTTCTCCGGACGCGTCTACTTCTCCATCGGTCAGAAGATCACCTTCAAGCTCACCCCGGGCGGCTTGGTGCAGCCCGCCGTGCAGAACCCCTCCGACCCCAACCGGAACATCCTGTTCAACTGGTCCGAGTACACGCTCAACGACGCCGGTCTGTGGATCAACAGCACCCAGGTCGACATGTTCTCGGCTCCCTATGCGGTGGGTGTGAAGGCGGCGGACGGCACGGTCAGGAACACCGGTCGGCTGCGGCCCGGCGGTTACGGCGCCGTCTTCAGCCGGCTGCGCTCGGCCGGCTGGGGCGGGTTGATCCAGAACCGCTCCGACGGCACGCCGCTGCGAGCGCTCTCGCCCGGTCACGGCATCGAAGCGGGCGGAATCCCGTCCGGCGTCATGAACGACTACATCCAACGGGTCTGGAGCAAGTACAGCTCCTCCACGCTCACCGTGACACCGTTCGCGAACCAGCCCAACACCAAGTACTACGGCCGGGTCTCGGGCAGCGTCATGAACTTCACCAACGGCTCGGGAGCGGTGGTCACCAGCTTCCAGAAGCCGGATTCCGACAGCGTCTTCGGCTGCTACAAGCTCCTGGACGCACCCAACGACGCGGTCCGGGGCCCGATTTCCCGCACCCTGTGCGCCGGCTTCAACAGATCGACCCTCCTGACCAACCCGAACCAGCCCGATGCGAACGGCGCCAACTTCTACCGTGACTCCGTCACGAATCACTACTCGCGGATCATCCACGAACAGATGGCCGACGGTAAGGCGTACGGCTTCGCCTTCGACGACGTCGGTGCCCACGAGTCGTTGGTGCACGACGGCAACCCGCAAGAGGCGTACATGACGCTGGAACCGTTCAACTAGGTCTTGCCCGCGTCACCCGTCCGGCGCGGCGCGGGGCGTCTGCGTACCACCGGCGAACGGAGCAGCCGTCGCGCTCAGTCCTGGGAGGCCGACGACAACGTGGTGGGGTCGACCCCGGAGAGCGCGACGATCCGGTGTGCCGGTACACCGGCGGCGAGTGCTCGACGCAGCAGGTCGTCACGGTTGTCCTCGCTGTCGCGGAACGCGAGCAGATCCTCCTCGACGCTCGCTACGCTGTCCGTGGCCGTGGCGCGGCGGATCCTTTCCAGTTCCTCCTCGCTCAGAGGGACCGGGAGCCGCTCGGCCTCCTTGGGAATCATTCCGGTCTGCTCCGGAGGAGCCACGCGGACGGCCGGGGACGCGGGGTTCACGCCGTGGGCCGTGAACCAGGCCTGTACGGCGGGGGTGTCCAGGCACTCCAGCTCTCCGACGAGGGCCAGCGGGGTCCCCTGCCAGCCGGCCTCGGTCATCACGAGGAACAAGTACGCGTCATCCGTCATCGTGGGTCACTCTCCTGGTACGCCGTGGTTGATCGCCGGACTCTTACCCCCTCTTTTCGGGCCCAAGCCGATCAATGACCGGGTCAGACGGTGCGGGTGGGAGACGTGGGAGAGCCGCTGACCACCGGCACGGCCGCCCACAGGGCCTGGAGCCCGCCCTCGCACCCGCCCTCCGGCGGGAAAATATGTGCGGGGTGGCCTTCGGCAGTGGGCCGGGAAGGTGCAGCGGTGCGCCGATGCGGCCGTGCGGGTCCGGCCGTCGCAGGGGCCGGCACGACACGGAGGCCGCCGACCGTGGGGTGGTCGGCGGCCTCGGCGGGCGGGGGCGCGGTCAGCGGCGGACGCTGATGACGGTCTTGCCGCGGGCGCCGCCGCGCTCCACCTTCTGCAGGGCCTCGGAGGCCTCGTCGAGCGGGAAGACCGTCTCGACGATGGGCCGGAGCTGCCCCGACTCCACCAGGCCGGCGAGGTGGGCCAGCTGCTCTCCCTGCGGGCGCATGAAGAAGCTGCGGGCCTCGACGTTCCACCGGGCCTTCTTGGCCTCGGCGTCCGGGATAGCGACGATCGAGACCAGCGTGCCACCGCTCTTGAGTACGCCGAACGAGCGCTCCTGGGTCTCGCCGCCGATGGTGTCCAGGACGACGTCGACGTCGGAGACGACCTCTTCGAACTTCTCCGTCCGGTAGTCGATCACTCGATCGGCACCGAGCTCGCGCACCAGTTCCACACTGCCCGAGCCGGCGGTGGCCACGACCTCGGCGCCGAGCTGCTTGGCGATCTGGACGGCGGCGGAGCCCACCCCGCCGGCCCCGCCGTGGATGAGCACGCGGGTGCCGGACCGTACGTCGGCCTGCTCGGTCAGGGCCTGCAGAGCGGTGAGCGCGACCAGGGGCAGCGAGGCAGCTTCCTCGAAGGTCAGGCGGGACGGCTTCGCGGCGACGAGCGACTCGTCCACGGCGACGTACTCGGCGAAGGCGCCGCCCACGCGGGGGTCGACGCGGGAGAAGACCTCGTCGCCCACGGCGAACCGGCTGGCCTCGGCGCCGACCTGGGTCACCACACCGGCGAGTTCGTTGCCGATGACCAGGGGCCGGGACGGTTCGCCCGTGCTCAGGAAGCCCTTGACGATCAGGTGGTCCACCGGGTTGACCCCGGCCGCGCGGACCTCGATGAGCACGTCGCGGGGGCCGACGGCGGGAACGGGCACGTCGGTGACCCGCACGACGTCGCGGACCTGGCCGTACTGGTTGATGACTGCTGCCTTCATGGTTGAACTCCTTGATCAAGTCTGTGCCGGCCCGCCGAGCGGCCGGGCCGAGTGCGAGGGGTGGGGGAGGGGAAGGGGGGTGTGCGACGCACGCGTGCCGGCGCGCTGCCGCGCCCGGGTGCGGTGGGATCAGGCGGTGCCGGCTGCGCCGGCGGGGCTGCGGTCGGCCGCGGCCCGCTCCAGGGCTTCGAGGAGGACCTCGGGGCTCTGGGCTCCCTGGAGACGCAGCGCGCCGTCGATGATGAAGGTGGGGACCGCGGTGACGCCGAGCGCGGCGGCTTCGGCGAGTTCGGCGCGGACTTCGTCAGCCCCGTCGGACGAGGCGAGGAAGGCCAGCGTCGCGGCGCGGTCGAGGCCGGCCGCCTCGGCGAGCCCCGCGAGCGCCTCGCGGTCGCCGAGGTCTCCGCCGTCGGTGAAGTAGTGCGCCAGCAGGCGCTCCTTCACCTCGGCCTGGCGTCCGTGCCGCCGGGCGAACCAGAGCAGCCGGTGCGCCTGGAAGGTGTTGGTGGCCAGGGCGTCGTCCATCCGGAACGTGATGCCCTCAGCGGCCGCGGCCCTGGTCAGCGGGCCGAAGATGGTCGCGGCGGGGCGACCGAACTTGCGCTCGTGGACGTGTGCGGAGGGCTCCGCCGTCTCGGAGGCCGCGGGGTTGAGCTGGAACGGCCGGTAGACGACGTCGACGTCGGCCGCGTCCGGGAAGGCGGCCAGGGCCTCCTCGAAGCGGCGCTTGCCGATGTAGCACCAAGGACACACCAGGTCCGAATAGATCTCGACCTTCACGACGCTCGCTCCTGACGGGTCTGTCTCACGGGTGGGCCCGGCTTCCGCATCAGGAATTCCGGACCGCTCGTTCCATAACTTAAACCATTCTGGAACGAACGGTCAAATACATGCTGCCCCGGCCGCCGACCTTCGCTACCGTGGGACGCATGGCAAGACCACGCACGTTCGACGAAGAAGCGATCCTGGACCGGGCGATGATCCTGTTCTGGCGCAAGGGCTACGAGGCGACCGCAATGAGCGACCTCGTCGGGGAGCTGGGGCTGGGCCGCGGCTCGATCTACGCGGCGTTCGGGGACAAGCACCAGCTGTTCATCCGGGCCCTCGGCCGCTACCTGGACCACCAGACCAGGCTGCTCGGCACCGCGCTCGACGACGAAGGGCCGGCGCTCGCCCAGCTGCGGGACGTCCTGGGCCGGCTGCTCGCAGCCGACGCGGCCTCCGGAACCGCCGGATGCTTCAGCGTCAACAGCATCGCCGAGCTGCTGCCGCACGACGAGGAGGTCGCGAAGCTGGCCCGACGAAACCTCCAGTACGCCGAGGAGGCGTTCACGGCGCAGCTGGAGCGAGCCTCGCGGGACGGGGAGCTCGCCCCCGCCATCACCCCGCGGGAGGGCGCGCGACTGCTGCTCAACCTGGTCCAGGGCCTGCAGATCATGCGCAAGGTCGACCCCGACCCGGCCCGCGCCGCAGCCTGCCTGGACTCCACCTTCGCCCTCCTGAGCCGCTCGCCGGGCACCGCCGCGACACCCGACGACGCCCCGGCCATGGCCTCGGCGGCGCTCGCCGCCGGACCGACACCCCGACCGCGATGAAGCACCGGGAAACACGGGGCCCAGTGGGACCGCCGCGGCGCCGAGCAGCGGGAAGAGTCCGTGCCGCTGCCGCGGGCTGTGGGGGCGTGCGCTTGCGAGGAGCCCACAGGGGACCTTGAAGGCTGTGTTCCAGCTGTCCGGCTTCGCGGCGAACCGCCGCCGTTGCCTGGAGGACGTCAGGGCCGTCTCGCCCACGGGGGTGGCGGAGACGGCCCTGACTTCCTCGTGTTTGTCCTGTCACACGCCGGCTGCCCTCAGGTTGCCGCGGTGGTGGGGAGCATGGTGTGTCGCCCCTGGCCGCGGCGTGCGGCGGTCAGGACGGGGAGGGGAGCCTGCTACTTCCCCACGCCTTCCTCGCTGTCGTGGTTGTAACCAGCGTCGCCGTGATCGTGATCGTGGCCGTGACCGGGCTTGTCACCGGGGTGGTGCCCGGGCTTGCCGTGGCCGGGCTTGTCGCAGTCCTTGGTCTTTTCGACCCTGATGGTGACGGTGCAGGCGCGGGAAGTGGCGCAGGTTCCGCCCGGGGCGGTGGGCACGGCGGTGTTGGTCAGGGTGCGGTCGCCAGTGTCGGGCGTGTTGACCGTGACCTGGTAGGTCACGGTCGCGGTGGCGCCGGGTGCGAGGGTGCCTGTCCAGGTGAGGGTGTCCCCGGTGACGCTCGCGGTGCCGGTGGTGGAGGTGACCGAGCCGGGGACGAGGGTGGCGTCGTCGAGGACGTCGCTGAGGTCGTCGGTGAAGTCGCCGGTCGCGGCGGTGGCGCCGGTGTTGCGGACGGTGACCCGGTAGGTGATGGTGTCGCCCTCGTTGGCCTTCCGTGCCGGCGTCGCCGTCTTGGCGATCGTGTAGGCGGGCGTGACGCAGGTGCCGGCGTCCTGGGTGGAGGTGGCCCCGTAGAAGCCGAGGCCGGTCGCCTCGACGGTCGTGACCGGCAGCGCGGCCGTGGAGGCGGTGGTGGGAAGACTGTTCAGTTGGTTGATGTCGCCGTTGGAGGTGAACGCGTAGACCTGTCCGGCGGACTTGGCAGCGCCGAAGGTCTGGGGGACCGTACCGATCTGGATGATGGTGTTGTCGGGACGGATCCGGAAGACCGGGGACGGGCTCGTCGTGTCCGGGGCGCCGAAGGCCAGGATGTCGCCGTCGTCCAGGGTGATGAAGTCGCCCGCCGAGACGATGCCGGCCGGGAAGGAGACGGGGAACAGCGTGGAGCCGCCGGTGGCGGGGTCGATCAGGAAGATCTGGCTCGTACTGAACGAGCCGGCGATCAGCGTTCCGTCCGCGCGGGCGGTCAGGCCGTTGACGGCGGGCGTCGGGGTGACCGCGGCGAGGGGCCCGGTGATCGGCGTGCTCGCCGTCTCCGCACCGGTGACCGGGTTGATCGTGTAAAGCGTGGTCGAGCCCGCGGCTCCGGGGAAGTCGACTCCGTACAGGGTCGATCCGTTCGGGCTGAACGCGATGTCACCGTAGTCGCGGACGAGCGGAGCGGTGCTGAGCGTGCTGCCCGTGGTGTCGTACTGGATGAGGTTCCGGGCAGTTCCACCGGTGTTCGCCCACAGTGTCGTGGGCGGGCATACCGCGCGCGCCTTGGAGGCGGCGGTACCGGTGGAGGCCGAAGCCGCACCCCCGCTGGCCTGCGCGAGCCCGGCGGGACCCGTGACGGCCAGGACGAGGCCGATAGCCGCACTCGTCAGCACCCGTCGCAGGACGGGTCGGCGGTAGTTCACCATGGAGTCTCCTAGCTTCTTCCGTCTCCCGCAGGAACACGGATGGCGTCTTTCCGCCGGCCTGGAGGCTGCGACGGCGGGATGCGTCACCGGACTCGGTCCGGACGCATGTCACGATGCCCACAGCCTCTGGGGCCACCACACGACGGAGGCGGAATCCCTCCGTCCGGGGCATCGCAGCCACCCGGACAGACCGCTGATCGAGCCTCGGTCCGTCCCTGCTCACGCGAAGGGACAGGGGCACAGCGGCTGCTTCGGCGCGCCGCCCTCCACTGCGCCCAACCGGCACTGATGCGGGCGGCGCGGGTACCCCCTCCGCCACGCCCCGCCTCGACGTCCCCGTGGAAGCGCCGCGCGCCCCGAAACCGGCCGAGCGCGGGTGGGTCTCGGTCCCCGATCAAGATCAGTCATCCCGGGCCCGGACCATAACGTGGCGAACACGGCAGCAAAGCCGAGGGCCTGACGCGTACACCGCGTGTCACGCTCTCGGCCTTTGACGTTTTCGGTCCGGAGTCGAACGGGGTTCGTCAAGGCGACTCCTTGAACACCTTGCTCGACCAGTTCCACAGTGCCGGCCTCCGCGCAGCGGCAATGACCACAGGGTCAGCGCCGCGCCGCGGACACGTGCGACTGCTTCCCGGGCTTCGGGATGGCGGTCGCACGTTGTACTCGACTGATGGGCCGAATCCGCCAGTCCGAACCACCCCGGAATGGCGGATGCGGCAGGCCGTACGGCACGGGGGAGTCATTGGCGGGTGCCAGGAGCACCGGACGTCCCTCCTCCTTCCCGGCCTGCCAGCCGGGCAGGCGGCCACTGCACGGTAGGCGGCGGCCATGGGCCCGCACGCGATCACACGGAGGACCGGTTCCGGTACCCGGGGCGAAGCCCGTGGGGCAAGATCCGGGGGCTGCCCGAACAGGTCTGCGCGGGCCCGAGAACCGGGGGACGGCTGCTCGGGCCCCGGGCATGTCCTCAGGGGCACTCACCATTCGAGGGTGGAGATCTCCGCCGGACCAGAGCGCTGCGCGCCGACGCGACAGCCGGCGAAGGCCCGGATCGCTCCGCTTCCGCACTCAGATGCTTCACCGGCCTGGGGCGGCCACGGGCGCCAGGCACGCTCATCGAGCACGTGGCCACCCCGCGGTGCGTCAATCTCGGCAGGATGGCCGGACGCGGAGCAGCTCGGTTCGCAGCACGGGTGTGCCGTCGACCGGTGCCGGGTCCTCCGCGGTCGGTTCGATGCCTCGGGCGGCGACTTTGTCGAGTGTCGTCAGGCCGTCGGCGCCGACCGTGCCGAACACCGTGTAGTTCGGTCGCAGCGCCGAGTCGCCGTAAACGACGAAGAACTGTGAACCGTTCGTGTCCGGACCGGCGTTGGCCATCGCCAGCAGGCCGCGCCCGTAGAGGCGGCGCGCGCCGGTCGGGTCGGTCGGTGCCGGCGGCAGGTCCACCGGCAGCTCGTCCTTGTACTTGTACCCGGGCCCGCCCTCACCGGTACCGGTCGGGTCGCCGCACTGCAGGACCTTCAGCGTCGGGTACGCCGTCAGACGGTGGCACACCGTACGGTCGTAGAAGCCATGCCGTGCCAGGTGCAGGAAACTCTGGACCGTGCACGGTGCCTTGGCCCGGTCCAAGTGCAGCGGGAGGGAGCCCTGGCTGGTCGGAACAGCCAGGTCAACCGTGCCACGGCTGGGGGTGCGCCGCGGGTCGGGCGGCAGCGGAACAGGGCGAGCCGGCGGCTCGTCCGGGGTCTGCGTGTACTGGCAAGGGCCGTGCGTCGTGCGCGGCGGAGCACTCTCGGAAGCGGTGGCGACACTCCCCCCGGACACGACTAACGCCACGGCCGCGAATGTGCTGATCAGTGCCCGTTTCATCTCGCACGCCCTCCCGATGATCGCCAAGTCCTGAAGCGGTCGCAGTCTAGGGCTTGGGTTGGTCCGCGGGAATAGTCAACGGCAGGAGGCTGACCCGGCCGACCCCAAGGTCCTCGCCCTCCACCTGACGTCCCTGCTCGACGGAGCCACAGGCGCTGAGGCGTTGGCCGCACCACAGGCTCCAGACGGCCCTCACACGGCTCCGCCATCCGCTTCCATACCGTCCGCTCCGTCAAACCGGCAGCCTCCGCCATCACGCGCACATGAAGCGACGACACCGACCCCGGGCCCTGGTCCACCGCCAACAACCGACGGACCACCACACCCCGCGCCAACCGGCCGTCCTCACCCGTACCCACCGGCACAGCCCGGCCTTGGCCGGCCGCACACAGGAACGGGCAACCCCATGACAGCCAAGATCAGCACCGATGCAGGGCAAGACCAGGCATAACCGCCTCAACCTGGCTGACGCCCACCCAGTGCCACCCACCCGCCCATTCACAGTCGAGACCAGCCCCGACCCCATCGCGGGGGACCTCACCAAGTGGCTGGCCGTCCGCGCTTCTTGAAACACGGCCGTGGAATTGTCCCACCAGTGACCAAGGCAGGCATACAGGACTCATCGGCGAGACAGGGACGGGTTTGCACCTTCCGTAGCGTCATGTGGTCAGGTGGAGCTGTTCTCGTTCGCTTATGAAAGGTCCTTCCTCGATGCCCATGTCCTTCTTCGTGTCGCGTCAGGCCAGGATCGGTGACGTGGCGGCCCTCGTGGGTACGACACCGCGGGCGATCCGGCACTACCACGACATGGGCCTGATCCACGAGCCCAGACGGGGCGGCGACGGCCGCCGCCGCTACGGCTTCCAGGACGTGGTCCGGCTGCTGTGGATCCGGAAGATGGCCGATGCTGGAATCGCTCTGGACGACATCCGTGACGCCTTCACCACCACCGCCGTGGCAGTGGTCCAAACCGGCAAGAGCGAAGGGGACGGCATAGAGGCCGCCCTGGCCCGGCTGGAGGAGACCCTCGCCGCCCAGGAGGCGAAGCTTGCCCGCCAGCGGGCCCGCGTCCAACGGATGCGTGCCGAGGGCAGCCGGATGGGCCTGCTCTCCGAGGCAGTCACCGGCCGTCTAAAGAACCTTCCCGAGGGCTCTCTGCGCCAGGCGGACCTGGACGCCCTGCTCGTCACCGAGCGGATCTTCGGCCCTCTCGGCGCGGCCGTACAGGCATCCCGGTTCATCGCGCTGGCCACCCATCCCGAGATTCGGGCCGAGGCCGACCGCCTGGACGCCGCCGAGGAAGCGCTCGACGACACCGTCGCCGTCGACGACCCGCGCGTTGCCGAGACGGCCGCCCAACGCCATGCCTTCGAGGAGATCCTGATGACGGTGATCGAAGAGTCAGGGGTCGCGGAGGAGGAAGCAGCCCTCCTCGACGCCCTGGACATCGCTCACCCCGAGGGCACCGAAGACACCCTGGAGCCGGATGCCAAGGACGGCGGCATGAGCGCGTTCGAGGCGGTCACCAAGCTGCCCCACGACTTCTCCCCGGCCCGGGTTCGCTGCGCGGAACTGGCCCAGGAACTAGCCACCCGCAGCTGAAACTGTAGTGAGGGATGTCTGGGCAAGGGGTGGTGGTCCCCGCTGCCCGGTGACATGGCAGCGACGCTGAAGACGCGGGACGGCTCGCGGTTCTCGGAGTCGGAGCGGCTGCGTCGGCCGCCGACGGGGACTGCGTTCGCCCGCGCGCTGGAGTGGGTGGATGAGATCGGCGTCTGCCGGTTAGGGCGGATGAAGCCGTCGCGGGGCCCGCCGAATCGGCTGGCGGCGCTGGCCGGTACTCCCTGGGGTTGAAGGCGCCGCTGCTGGAGCGGGCTGCGGAGACGAAGCGTACGGCGATGCTCGCCGCAGTGATTCGGCACTTGGAGGCGAAGGCGATCGATGGGGCCTTGGACCTGTTCCAGATCCTGATGGCCATCCGGCTGCGGAATGTGGCGAAGCGGAAGGCAGATAAGGAGCGGCTGTCCACGCTGCCGCAGTTGGGGAAGGCGTCGCGCACGCTCGCGCGGGCGGCGAAGGCGCTGTTCGAGGAACGCCCTCCCGGCGCCGGCCCGGCAGAAGGCGGGCGTCAAGCCGCTGCTGCCGCGCGAGGTGGACGACAAGCTCACGCCTCCCGAATGGCGGTCTGAGCAACGATCCGATGATCGGAAAGGCGCTTCCTGCAGCCGCTCGCCTTCGCGCATGCCGTCGCTCTCGGCCTGGTGGCCGACCACCTACTCGACGGACCCGCCGGCGCCTGCCACCAGAGACGGGAGCCCGACGACGCCCCCGACACCTCGGCCGAATCGGTCAGCCGGGTGTCCGCTGCCTGCACCGTTCACTGCCTGCCTTCAGAGTCATCTGCTCCCCATCTCCCCTGCGTCCGCTACGTCCGCGCGGTGCAGGAACACCTCGACGAGGCGGTCGGTGAAAGCCTGGTCGACGGGTTCCGCCGTCATCAGGACGCGGTGGTAGACCGGTCCGACGAGTTGGTCGATCTCCGCCGCCATGTCGAGGCCGGCGGGGAGTTGGCCGCGTTCCACCGCGCGTTCCAGCGGGAGCAGGTCGCGTCGGCGCTGTTCGTCGAGGTACCCGGCCCGCAGGGCGGCGGCGAACGCGGGGTCGTGCTGGGCGTACCCAATGAGGGCTTTGAAGACGGCGCCCGCGTCGGACCGGGTGAGGAACAGGGCCAATTGACGCAGGTGGGCGCGCAGGTCCGGGCCCAGGTCGCCGTGGTCCGGCGGGTTCAGGGCTTTGGCCGCGTCCTGGAGGAAGGCGTCCAGGAGGACATCGGTCTTGGTCTTCCACCAGCGGTAGACGGTCTGCTTGGCGACGCCCGCCCGGGCGGCGATGCCCTCGATGGTGACGCCGGTGAAGCCCTTCTCGACCAAGAGGTCGTCGGCCGCCTCCAGCACCGCCTGCCGGGCCTGTTCGCTGCGGCCATGCCTGTTGCCGTGGTGGCGTTCCGCCGGCTCCGGCCCGGCCGCCGCCGCGGCCGAATTTGCTCGTCCCATGTCTCTGCCTCCTGGGGCCAGGTTAGGCCAAAACCTCTAGACGGTACGCAACGGTGCGTCTAGTCTAGATTTATGACAGCCACCAACACCCTCGAAGACCCCCGCGTCGCCTCCGCCCTCGACCGGATGTTCGGGCGCGCCGAGCAGGACGAGGCGATCAGGGGGCGGATCCGAGCGGCGCGGCCCCAGGGTTCCGCGCCCCTCGGCCCGCAGGAGCAGGCCGACGCCAACGCCGAGGTCTACATGCCGATTTCCGCCCAGGGCGGCCGCCTCCTCTACAACCTGATCCGGGCGACCCGCCCCGCCACCGTCGTCGAGTTCGGCACGTCCTACGGCGTCTCCACGCTCTATCTCGCCGCCGCGGTGCGCGACAACGGGACGGGGCGGGTGATCAGTACGGAACTGAGCGCCACAAAGGCCGCGGCCGCCCGCCGGACGTTCGCCGAGACGGGGCTGGACGACCTGGTCACCGTCCTCGAAGGAGATGCCCGCGACACCCTCGCCGCCGTCGCCGGCTCCGCGGACTTCGTCCTCCTTGACGGCTGGAAGGACCTGTGCCTGCCCGTGCTGCGACTCCTCGAACCACGCCTCGCGCCCGGCACCCTCGTCGTCGCCGACGACGTCTACCTGGAGAGCCTCGCGCCCTACCTCGACTACGTCCGCGACCCCCGGAACGGCTACCAGAGCGTCACTTTCCCGGTGGAGGACGGAATGGAGATCAGCTGCCGCCTCTAGATCGTCTCTTTCGGATCTTGTCGGCCGATCCCGCGCCGTCCGGTGCCGTGCATCGCACGGTGGAGAACTCGCCCTGCGCTGGACGCACTGGCGTGCCCCCGGCAACGCAGTCAGGCGCGGTGCCGGGCGGTGCGGGCGGCGGCAAGATCCGAAAGATACGGCCTGGCGCCGCCCGCCACCTGCGACGGCCCTGTCGCCCCGTGGTCGCCGTTCCTCCCGTACGACATGACCAACGCTGCTGGTCTGGACACCTCGCCCCCGAAGGAGCGCACATCGTCATGGGTATGGACAGAGGTATATGGGGGAACTGATTACGACCGGTCCGCGCTCCGGGTCTCCCGCGCGCTGCTGCTCGGCGCCCTCGTCGAGCACGCCGCGGCGCGGGGTTCCACCGCCTGGGCCACCCCCTTGTGCGGCACCCACGCCACGTCCTTCGCCAGCACGGGCGATCAGGAGTCGCCGATGACGGTGCGGCTGGGCTGCGCCAAGGACGCCGGCGGTCTGCGCTCGCTCGCCGCGAACGACAACGACCTGGTCATGGCCGTGGACTTCGGGATCGCCGAGCGACGCCAGGATGTGCGCGCCCTCATTGCGGAGCTGGTCGCCCGGATCCACGCCGACCAGGCCGCCGGCATGAGCCAGGGCGCCGCGCTCACCGAGCGCACCCGGCAGCACAGCGTCGGGATCTACCCACTGCAAGCGGGGAAGCGCCGACTTCCGGGGCACCATCCAGGCCGTCGACGACAGCCTCGTGATCATCACCCCGATGGACGCCACAGGCCTCGACGCCGGCTTCTGGGAGAAGTTCTTCGCCGGCGCGGCCGCGTTCGGCGTCTGGGTCCTGGTCGGGGCCGGGTGCCTGGCCCCGACCAATGCCGGCGCGCCCGCCGCCGCCCCGGTGCGCAACGCCCTTGCCAGCGGCTTCAGCGCGCTCGTCAACGAACTGATGACCGCCCACTTCGACGGCAAGTCGCTCGGCGACGGGAACGTCTGGGCGGGGCGCTGGCCGCCTCGATCTGGCCGGCGGTGGGCGGTGCCTTCAGCGGGTCGTCGCTGAGCTGGACCTCGACCCGCGGCGCACCGCCTCCGCCAAGAGACACATCCACGATCTCCCGGGAGTCGCCGAGGTCGTGTCTTGATGTCCTCGGCGCGCACTGGGCCGGCCTGAGCAGTTGGAGACCGGGGCGGTCAGTGTTGCACTGTCACGCCGTACTCCAGCCGGGACGCCTCGACCTCGGCCCACACGGCCTTCCCGGACTCATACGCGTGAGTGCCCCAGCGATCGGAGAGGCGCTCCACTATGTACAGGCCGCGGCCGCCCGGGATGCCGGGCCGTGGTGCCGGGTGACGGACGGGAAGGGCTGTCGTGCCGTCATGCACCTCGATGCGCAGGGCCGTCTCGTCGGCGGTCAGGGCGAGCTCGTGGCAGCCGTGTGCGTGCAGTGACGCGTTGGTCAGCAGTTCGGACACGAGCAGGAGGGTGTCCTCGGAGGTCTCGGTCTCGCCCCAGCCCCAGTCCCGGAGCGCTTGGCGTGTGAAAGCGCGGCCCTTGGCCACGTGCCCGGGGACGCCTGCCAGGGCGAGCCGGCGACGCTGCCTCCTGGGGGCCAGGTCAGCCCTCGATGGACCGTCAGCCTCTGGTTCTCTGTTCTCCACTGTGTGCCCAACCCCGTGTCCGCCCTTGGGCTCTGCTACCGGCACCGCGACACGGCCGCTACTGGCGTCTGGGGCCCGACCGCACCCGGGTGGCGCCGGAGGGCCGGGCACGGTCGTGACAGTGTGAAGGGCCTCTCGTTTCGGCGTGATCCCTTGGGCAGCCGCAGCATGGAGCTGCTTCCGGCGGCGAGAGAGTGGACCAGATCGCAGGGCGGATGGGCCGATCTCAGTTCCCGGTGCCGGGTTTCTCGGGGGAGGCGTCATGGCTCGCCCCTATGCCGTGAGCATGCCGGTGCGCAACCGGGCGAGAGTTCGGGACAGGAGACGGGAGACCTGCATCTGTGAGATGCCCAGTTCAGAGCCGATCTCGGCCTGAGTCCTGTCCTGGCCGAAGCGCATCTGCAGGATCAGCCGGTCGCGTTCATCCAGTTGTCGCAGCAGGGGCGCAAGGGTGTGCAAGTCCTCGAAGAGCTCCATGGCGGGGTCCACGTCGCCGACCAGGTCTGCCAGTGGCCGGGTGGACCGGCCGGTCGAGGGGGACGCGTCGCTCTCTCCGGCAGCCGCGTCGAGGGAGCCACTCGTGTATCCGTTTGCTGCGATGAGTCCGTCGACGACCTGTTCCTCGGTCAGCTCCAGGTGCTCGGCGACCTCCTTGACCGTCGGGGCCCGCCCCAGGACGTCGGTCAGGGCCTCCTGAGCCTTGGCGAGCTCGCTACGCAGTTCCTGGAGGCGGCGGGGGACGTGCACGGACCAGGTGGTGTCGCGGAAGTGCCGCTTTATCTCACCGACGATGTAGGGAAGGGCGAGGGTGGAGAACTCGACCTCGCGCTCAGGGTCGAAGCGGTCGATGGCCTTGATCAGACCAATGGTTCCCACCTGGATGATGTCGTCCATGTCAAGCCCGCCGCCGAGCACGCGGGCGCGGAAGCGCCGGGCGGCGAACTGCACGAGGGAGAGGCTCATCTCGATCAGGGTGTTGCGCGTGTACTGGTACTCGCGCGTCCCTTCCTCCAGCGTGCGCAGCCTCCGGAAGAAGACGCGCGACAGCTCACGGGCGTCGCTCGGCGCCATCTCCCGGGCGTTCTCCACTCGGACGTGCTGCAGGTCCTGCGCCGTCGTGTCTGGAGTACCCGTAACCTGCGCCTCTTTTGCCTGAATGAGGCCGATCACGGTGGTCGTGTGAGACATGACGACCGCTCCCTCCCTGTTGACTGACGGCTGTTCGCCCCTTCTGCCCGGGCTTTGCGGTTCTATGCACCTTCGGGGTGCGGCTGCTCACACAGGTGTCCGATGCGCTGTCCGGCCATAGCGGGCGGCACCCGGCCCGCCGGGGGCGTCGGCGCAGCGAGGGGCGCATGTCCTTGGCGCCCAGTTCCCGGAGCAGCCGGGGCCGAGAGGGGGCAATGACGGTCTCTTCGGCGCGGGTGAGCCGAACGTCGTTCGAGGCCGGGAAGTTGACAATGCGCCGTCCAAAGCCACCGGGGTCCGACGACGACCGACGGTGCAGGCCCGGCAGTGTCCCCGAAAGTGGTGGCTCCTTCGGCGTGCCGATAAGCGGGCAGGAGTCTTCGCGCGGCGAACCACCCTGGCAGCCAGGTGTCAGTTGTGTGCAGGCATGCGAGACGGCCCGCCGAGCCTTAGCCAAGGGTCCACGCCTTCGGACCGGGGCTGGACACGTTCATCGTGATGCTTTCGCGCTTTCCGTACACGGGTACGTAGGGGTGGGGCACCGGCTTGCGTCGGCAGCCCGTGGAGTCGCTCGGGCATGGATGCGTGAGTGAAGGCCGGGAGGCAGCGCGGAGTCACCGCGGGTTGTGGTCAGGCAGAGGCGGACGAAGTGTGGGTGCTCGCCTGCTCCGGTGAGTTCGCCCTGGCTACCGCGGAGGTGTGCAGGAAGGCCGGTGACCGGGACGCGGCCGTCGCGCAGCTCCTGGTTCTTGATGTCGCCGGGGCGTCGGTCGCCGACTCGTCCTTCCTCAGCCTCCTCGTACAGCTGCGGAAGCCCCGCTCGCTGCTATGGCAGGGCTCGGGGCTTCCCGACTTCGTCTGCTCGCCGCGCCGGTGCCGCGCTCCGAGGCTGGTCTCGTCCCCTGATCAATGATGTTCGTGTATCAGCCTGCGCTGGCAAGGAATGCCAGGCTGGATCCGCCGGGGCTGCCCTGTAGGGCCGGCCCGTCCGTTCGACGAAGGGACCAAGGCATGACGAACGAGCGATCCGAGGGGACCGTGCGGCGCGACCGCTCCCTGACAAGCCCCGTGGCGGACCAGGCCGGATGGGACGAGGTGGACGTCCGCGCGGTGGATACCGCGCGGCTGCTGGCGGCCGACGCGGTTCAGAAGGTCGGCAACGGGCATCCGGGGACGGCAATGAGCCTGGCCCCATTGGCGTACCTGTTGTTCCAGAACGTCATGCGGCACGACCCGGGCGACGACCAGTGGCTGGGGCGGGACCGCTTCGTGCTCTCCTGCGGTCACTCCAGCCTCACCCTCTACATCCAGCTCTACCTGGCCGGCTACGGCCTGGACCTGTCCGACCTGAAGGCGTACCGGACGTGGGGTTCGGCCACCCCAGGCCACCCGGAGCACCGGCACACCCACGGTGTGGAGATCACCACCGGGCCGCTGGGACAGGGCCTGGCCAGCGCGGTGGGGATGGCGATGGCCGCCCGCCGCGAACGCGGACTCCTCGATCCCGATGCCGAACCGGGCACCAGCCCGTTCGACCACCACGTCTACGTCATCGCCTCCGACGGCGACATGATGGAGGGCGTCACCGCCGAGGCCGCCTCCCTGGCCGGGCACCAGGAACTCGGCAACATCACCGTGTTCTACGACTCGAACCACATCTCGATCGAGGACGATACCGACGTCTCCTTCAGCGAGGACGTCCCGGCTCGCTACGCCGCCTACGGCTGGCACGTGCAGACCGTCGACTGGACCGTCACCGGCGCATACGTCGAGGACGTCGACGCACTCCTGGGCGCGATCCGCGCCGCACGCGACGAGACCGGCCGCCCCTCACTGATCATGCTGCGCACCCTCATCGGCTGGCCGGCTCCCACCAAACAGAACACCGGCAAGGCCCACGGCTCCGCCCTCGGCGAGGACGAGATCGCCGCGACGAAACAGCTGCTCGGTTTCGACCCCGGGCAGCACTTCACCATCGAGGACGATGTCCTGGCCCGCACCCGCGAGGCCCGCGACCGCGGCCGCGAGGTGCGCCAGGCGTGGGACGAGGACTACGCGCTCTGGCGCACCGCGAATCCGCAAAACGCCGCACTACTGGACCGCCTGAAGTCCCAGCGGCTGCCCGACGGCTGGGCCGATGCCCTGCCTGTCTTCCCCGCCGACGACACCGGGATGGCGACCCGTGCCGCCTCGGGCAAGGTCCTCAGCGCCCTCGCGTCCGTCCTTCCGGAGCTGTGGGGCGGCTCCGCCGACCTCGCCGGAAGCAACAACACCACGATGGACGGAGAGCCGTCCTTCGTGCCGGCCGACCACCAGACCAAAGAATGGAAAGGCGGCCCCTACGGACGCACCCTGCACTTCGGCATCCGCGAGCACGCCATGGGCGCGGTCCTCAACGGCATCGCACTGCAGAGCCTCACCCGCCCCTACGGCGGCACCTTCCTGACCTTCTCCGACTACATGCGCCCCGCCGTACGCCTGGCCGCCCTGATGAAACTTCCGGCCACCTACGTATGGACCCACGATTCCATCGGCCTGGGCGAGGACGGCCCCACCCACCAGCCAGTCGAACACCTCGCCGCCCTGCGGGCCATCCCCGGCCTCGACGTGGTGCGCCCTGCCGACGCGAACGAGACCACCGCCTGCTGGCACGCCATCCTCGAACACCACGACCGCCCCGCCGGCCTGATCCTGAGCCGGCAGAAGCTGCCCGTCCTCGACCGCGACGGCGCGGACTACGCGCCCGCGCGGGAAGCATCCCGCGGCGGATATGTCCTCGTCGATTCCATGGGGGGCAATGCCGTACCGGATGTCATCCTGATCGCGACCGGCTCCGAGGTGCACCTCGCTCTGGAGGCCCGCACCCTGCTGGCGGCCGACGGCCTCGCCGCGCGCGTGGTGTCCATGCCCTGCCGGGAGTGGTTCGCCGCCCAGCCCTTGGAGTACCAGGTCCAGGTGCTGCCGCCGACCGTGCGAGCCCGCGTCAGCGTGGAGGCCGCCGTCGGCCAAGGCTGGCGCGACGTCGTCGGCGATGCGGGCCGCATCGTCAGCCTGGAACACTACGGCGCCTCCGCCGACTACGAACGGCTCTACGCCGAGTTCGGTATCACCCCGCAGGCCATCGCCGCGGCAGCCCACGACAGCATCGACGACACCCGCCGCGCACCGCGCCCGGGCGGTCACCGGCCTGCCTCCGCCCCCACGAGCGGTGGGACCGGTGACCGTGCGTGACCACAGCCTCCGTCTCGCGCGGTACCACCCCTAGGCTCCAGAGGTACGGGGCTGCGGCCTCGGTTCGCATCGGGCACGGCCGACCGCGGAGCCGTGGCAGACCCCTGCGCCACGCCCCGTCTACTGCTGGGCGCTGGGAACTGCGAGGGGATCGGCGGGGGACTTCTTCTTGGCCGCCACCATCTGCTCACCCAGTTCGCTGAGGCGGTTACGGCCCATGGCTTTGCGTACGTCGGGGAACCACTCCTTCTCTTCTTCCTCGACGTGGTGGCGCACGTTCTCCATGAGCACGGCCATCTTGGCGTCGAACCGCTCGTCGAACGGGTCGAGTCCCTTGAGCTCGGAAAGCATCCACAGGACGACGTGGTGCTCCTCGATGCTCTCCAGCACGTGGTCCTTGGTGTCCGGGGCTGCCTCGCGGGCAGCGGGGTAGAAGATCTTTTCCTCGATCCAGGTGTGAGTGGTGAGTTCCTCGATCACGGCGTCGGCGATCTTCCGCTTCTCCGCGTGGGCGCTTTCGCCGGCTTTCTCGAACCGCTTGAAAAGCTTCTCCACGGTCTTGTGGTCTTCCTTGAGCAGCACGATCCCGTCCACAGCACTTCCTCAACATCGGCGCTGCGGGGCGACGAGTGTCGCCCCGCAGCCCTGTTACCCGCTGAGAGGTGTATCTGACGGACCGGTGAAACGGGATAGCCCAGAATGGCGACGGGGCTGAGCCGTACGCCGTGGAGACCGTCGTGGCAGGCCGCAGCCGTGTCTCGCGAACCCATGGGGTCACAGGGCGTGTGCCCACCCAGGAACTGGAGTGGACTCCTACGGTGGCCGAGCCTTGCTCAGCGGGAGCCAGTGAGGGGGGCCGTCACGGCCTTGGCGTGATGCGCCGTCCTTGCTGCGGCCGCTTCCACGGGGCGGCGGACGGCCCTGACCGGGTGCCGGTGGTCGAGTGCGTGCCGGGAGCGGTAGGCGAGTGAGGGTTTGCCGTGGGTGTCCGCGGAGGCGATAAGGAGACCTCCCAGTGCGGAGAGGTCGGTCAGGAAATGAGCGCGCTGCCGCGCGCGCTCTTCCGGGTCCTCAACCTTCCAGAACGCGTGCGTGGCGAGGGAGGTCGGCACCAGCGTGGCAGCGAGCGTGAGCGCTGCCAGGCGTGGGGCACGCCCCGTTGCGAGCAGGAGGCCCGCAGTGGCCTGGATCGCGCCTGTGACGCGTACCAGCTGTAGCGGATCTCCGGCGAGGACGGGAAGCCGCTTCCCGACCGCCCGGACGACGGGGCCGGCAGCCTCGGCAGCGGCCTCGGGGCGGCGCAGGGTGCGTAGCCCGCCGGTGACGAGCGGGGCGGCGAGCATGGGGCGAGCGAGCCTTCTCAGGACAGTCATGTCTTCCTGCTGCCCAAATGCGGCATGTCCACCCGGTCCCGCATCAGCCTGTCTGCGTGCGCCCTGCCAAGCCAGCGGAAGTCGGCGGGTCTGATCACGGCCAAGCATCCGAAGCCGGCTGAGCCCTCGCAGGGTGAGGGGGCGAGCCGGTTCAAGGGGTCCGAGCAACACGGCTGGTCGCCGGACGTGGACGAGACCAAGCGGCAGGACAACCCCAGCGCTCACCGCTCCTTCCACCCGGAGGAGTACGCCCCCGGCAAGGGGCCTGGTCGGACGGTGTCCAAGGAAGAAGCGGAGGCTTCGACCGGCCGCCGCCGGGCGCGTGTCGATCGGGACCGGGATACCCCGGCTCGACGGCCGCTACGCCGCTCGGCTGAACTTCCCACTCGGCACCGCCTTTCCCGGGCAATGAGTCCTCATGGACAGCAATCGAGAAATGGACCCGGCACACCAGGTGCCCGAAGG
>NZ_BMVE01000016.1 GCF_014650555.1 Streptomyces goshikiensis
GTCGTCGTGATGAAGATGTCCGCCGTCTCCACCACATCGTCCAGCGTCGCGACCTGGTACCCGTCCATCGCCGCCTGGAGCGCGCAGATCGGGTCGATCTCCGTCACGATGACCCGGGCACCCTGACCGCGCAGCGACTCCGCACAGCCCTTGCCGACATCGCCGTAACCGAACACCACCGCCACCTTGCCACCGATCAGAACATCGGTCGCACGGTTGATGCCGTCGATCAGCGAGTGACGGCAGCCGTACTTGTTGTCGAACTTCGACTTCGTCACCGCGTCGTTCACGTTGATCGCCGGGAACAGCAGGGTGCCCTCGGACATCATCTCGTAGAGACGGTGCACACCGGTGGTGGTCTCCTCGGTCACGCCGCGGATCTCGGCGGCCAGGGCCGTCCAGTCGAGGGAGGAGTCCCGCAGGAGGGCCAGGACCAGGGCCATCTCCTCGTTGTCGGCGGTCGACGGGTCCGGGACGGAGCCGGCCTTGGCGTACTCGGCGCCCTTGTGGACGAGGAGGGTGGCGTCACCGCCGTCGTCGAGGATCATGTTCGGGCCGGAGTGCCCGGGCCAGGTCAGCGCCTGCTCGGTGCACCACCAGTACTCCTCCAGCGTCTCGCCCTTCCAGGCGAAGACGGGGATGCCGGCCGCGGCTATCGCGGCCGCGGCGTGGTCCTGGGTGGAGTAGATGTTGCACGACACCCACCGCACCTGCGCGCCCAGCGCGACCAGGGTCTCGATCAGCACCGCCGTCTGCACGGTCATGTGCAGGGAGCCGGTGATGCGGGCGCCGGCCAGCGGCTGGGCCGCCGCGTACTCCCGGCGGATCGACATCAGACCCGGCATCTCGTGCTCGGCGAGGGTGATCTCCTTGCGGCCGAACTCCGCGAGGGCCAGGTCGGCGACCTTGAAGTCGGTGAACTCAGCCGTGGGCGAGGGCATGTGCGCTCCTTGATTCGATGATGTTCTGGTGGATCTCTAGCGTGGCGGTCGAGCGGTTGAGGGTGATGTAGTGCAGGCCCGGTGCGCCTTCGGCGAGGAGCCGGTCGGCCATCGCCGTGGCGTACTCGACGCCGATGCGGTGCCCGTCGGCCGGGTTGTCCTTCGCGGCTTCGAGCCGTCCGGCCAGCTCTTCGGGGAAGGCCGCGCCGCTGAGTTCGGCGAAGCGGCCGATCTGGCGGGCGTCGGTGGCGGGCATGATCTCCGGGATGATCGGGGTGTCGCAGCCGGCGGCGGCCACCCGGTCGCGCAGCCGCAGGTAGTCCTCGACGTGGAAGAACATCTGGGTGATGGCGTAGTCGGCGCCCGCCCGGCACTTGGCGACGAAGTGCCGGATGTCGGTGTCCCAGTCGGGCGAGCGCGGGTGCATCTCGGGGAAGGCGGCGACCCCGACGCTGAAGTCGCCCGAGGCCCGGACCAGGGAGACCAGTTCGTCTGCATGGCGCAGGCCCTGGGGGTGCGCCGTCCAGGTGGCGTTCGGGTTGCCCGGCGGATCGCCGCGCAGGGCGAGTACGTCGCGCACGCCGGCGTCCGCGTACTGGCCGATGATGTGGCGCAGCTCGGCCACCGAGTGCCCGACGGCCGTCAGGTGCGCCACGGGCAGCAGGGTGGTCTCGGCGACCATCCGCTTGGTCACCTCGACGGTCCGGTCGCGCGAGGAACCGCCGGCCCCGTAGGTGACGGAGACGAACGACGGAGCCATCGCCTCGATCCGGCGGATGGCGTTCCACAGGACGCGCTCGCCGGCGTCCGTCTTGGGCGGGAAGAACTCGAAGGAGAACGATCGCTGTCCGCTCGCCAGCAGTTCGCGCAGGCCGCTCATCGTCTGACTCCCGTGTTGAAGTACGTGGCCTCGGGGTGGTGGACGACCATGGCGTCCGTGGACTGCTCGGGGTGGAGCTGGAACTCCTCGGAGAGCTGGACCCCGATCCGCTCCGGCCGGAGCAGGTCGGCGATCTTCGCCCGGTCCTCCAGGTCGGGGCAGGCGGGGTAGCCGAAGGAGTAGCGCCGGCCCTGGTATTCGGTGCGGAGCATGCCGCCCAGGTCGGCGGGGTCGTCGGAGCCGATGCCGAGTTCGGCGCGGACCCGGGCGTGCCAGTACTCGGCGAGCGCCTCGGCGAGCTGGACGGACAGGCCGTGCAGCTCCAGGTAGTCGCGGTAGGAGTCGGCCTCGAAGAGCTTGGCGGTGGCCTCGCCGATGCGGTTTCCGACGGTGACGACCTGGAAGCCGATGACGTCGCTCTCGCCGGAGTCCGCGGAGCGGAAGTAGTCGGCGAGGCAGAGCCGCCGGGTGCGCTCCTGGCGGGGGAAGGTGAAGCGGGTCCGCTCGGAGCCGTTCTCGTCGAGGACGATCAGGTCCTCGCCCTTGGACACGCAGCGGAAGTAGCCGTGGACGACGGCGGCCTCCAGGAGGTTCTCGGTCCGCATCCGGTCCAGCCACATCCGCAGCCGCGGCCGGCCCTCGGTCTCGATCGTCTCGCGGCCCAGGCCCCACTGGCCCTTGAAGAGGGCGGCCTCGTCGAGCCAGGAGGCGTAGTCCTTGAGCGGGATGCCCTTGACGACGCGGGTGCCCCAGAACGGCGGGGTGGGGACCGGGTTGTCGACGGAGACGTCGGAGCGCGCCGGTACGTCCTGCTCGGGGAGGTCCGGGAGGGGTACGGACCGCCGGGCGACGCGGCGCTGTTTGAGGGGCGGGAGTTCGGCGCCGGGTACACCGCGTTTGACGGCCATCAGGGTGTCCATCAGGCGCAGGCCCTCGAAGGCGTCGCGGGCGTAGCGGACCTCGCCCTGGTAGATCTCGTGGAGGTCCTGTTCGACGTAGGCGCGGGTCAGGGCGGCGCCGCCGAGGATCACCGGGTAGCGCTCGGCCAGTCCCCGGGTGTTGAGCTCCTCCAGGTTCTCCTTCATGATCACGGTCGACTTCACGAGCAGCCCCGACATGCCGATGACGTCGGCCTTGTGCTGTTCGGCGGCTTCGAGGATCGCGGAGACGGGCTGTTTGATGCCGATGTTGGCGACGTTGTAGCCGTTGTTGGACAGGATGATGTCGACGAGGTTCTTGCCGATGTCGTGGACGTCGCCGCGGACGGTGGCGAGCACGATCGTGCCCTTGCCGTCCGCGTCGGTCTTCTCCATGTGCGGTTCGAGGTGGGCGACGGCCGTCTTCATGACCTCCGCCGACTGGAGGACGAAGGGGAGCTGCATCTGGCCGGAGCCGAAGAGCTCGCCGACGACCTTCATGCCCTCCAGGAGGGTGTCGTTGACGATGTCGAGGGCCGGGCGGGTCTGGAGCGCCTCGTCGAGGTCGGCCTCCAGGCCGTTCTTCTCCCCGTCGATGATCCGGCGGCGCAGGCGTTCCTCCAGGGGCAGCGCCATCAGTTCCTCGGCGCGGCCGGCCTTCAGTGACTTGGTGTTGACACCCTCGAAGAGGGCCATAAGCTTCTGGAGGGGGTCGTAGCCCTCCGCCCGCCGGTCGTAGATCAGGTCGAGGGCGGTGCCCACCTGCTCCTCGTCGAAGCGGGCGATGGGGAGGATCTTGCTGGCGTGGACGATCGCGGAGTCCAGGCCGGCCTTGACGCACTCGTCGAGGAAGACGGAGTTGAGGAGGATACGGGCGGCCGGGTTGAGGCCGAAGGAGATGTTCGAGAGGCCGAGGGTGGTCTGGACGTCCGGGTGGCGGCGCTTGAGCTCGCGGATCGCCCCGATCGTGGCGATGCCGTCGCCCCGCGACTCCTCCTGGCCGGTGCAGATGGTGAAGGTGAGCGTGTCGATGAGGATGTCGGATTCGAGGATGCCCCAGTTCTCGGTGAGGTCCTCGATCAGCCGCTCCGCGATCTCCACCTTGTGCTCGACGGTACGGGCCTGTCCCTCCTCGTCGATGGTCAGCGCGATCAGCGCGGCGCCGTGCTCCCGCGCCAGCCGGGTGACCTTGGCGAAGCGCGAGTCAGGGCCGTCGCCGTCCTCGTAGTTGACGGAGTTGATGACGGCGCGGCCGCCGAGCTTCTCCAGGCCCGCCTGGATGACGGGAACCTCGGTGGAGTCCAGGACGATCGGCAGCGTGGAGGCGGTGGCGAACCGGCCGGCGAGTTCCGCCATGTCGGCGACGCCGTCCCGCCCGACGTAGTCCACGCACAGGTCCAGCATGTGCGCGCCCTCGCTGATCTGGTCCCGGACCATCTCCACGCAGTCGTCCCAGCGGGCCTCCAGCATGGCCTCGCGGAACTGCTTCGACCCGTTGGCGTTCGTCCGCTCGCCGATCGCCATGTACGAGGTGTCCTGCCGGAACGGGACCGTCTGGTACAGCGAGGCCGCACCGGGCTCCGGGCTCGGTTCGCGCACCGCCGGGGCCAGCCCGCGGACCCGCTCGACGACCTGGCGCAGGTGCTCCGGGGTGGTGCCGCAGCAGCCGCCGACCAGGGAGAGACCGTACTCGCGGACGAAGGACTCCTGGGCGTCGGCGAGCTCGCTCGCCGACAGCGGGTAGTGCGCGCCGTCCTTCGTCAGCACCGGCAGGCCGGCGTTCGGCATGCAGGACAGCGGGATCCGGGAGTTGCGGGCGAGGTAGCGCAGGTGCTCGCTCATCTCCGCGGGGCCGGTGGCGCAGTTCAGCCCGATCATGTCGATGCCGAGGGGTTCGAGGGCGGTGAGGGCCGCGCCGATCTCGGAGCCCAGCAGCATGGTGCCGGTGGTCTCGACGGTGACCGAGCAGATCAGCGGGACCGAGAGGCCGAGGGCCTCCATCGCCCGCCGGGCGCCGATGACGGAGGACTTGGTCTGGAGGAGGTCCTGGGTGGTCTCCACCAGCAGCGCGTCCGCGCCGCCCGTCAGGAGCCCCTCCGCGTTCGCCTGGTAGGCGTCGCGGATCGTCGCGTAGTCGATGTGGCCGAGGGTGGGGAGCTTGGTGCCGGGGCCCATCGAGCCGAGGACCCAGCGCTGCTGCCCGGTGGCGGCGGTGAACTCGTCCGCGGCCTCGCGGGCAATCCGCGCGCCCGCCTCCGACAGCTCGAAGTTGCGCTCCGCGATGTCGTACTCGGCGAGGGCGGCGAAGTTCGCGCCGAAGGTATTGGTCTCGACGCAGTCCACGCCGACGGAGAAATACGCCTCGTGGACCGTCCGGACGATATCGGGGCGGGTGACGTTCAGAATCTCGTTGCAGCCTTCGAGGTTCTGGAAATCATCGAGGGTGGGGTCCTGCGCCTGGAGCATGGTGCCCATGGCGCCGTCGGCGACCACCACACGGGTCGCGAGCGCCTCACGGAGGGCATTGGAGCGGTTCCGGCTGTCACCGGAAAGGGTTGGCAGCGAGGCCATGGAAAAGCTCCTGTTCAACGAGAGGGCCGCTCAATGTGAAAGAACGTCGAATACCGTCAGTCCACGGCGCGGACCACCACGGCCGAGTTGAAGCCGCCGTGACCGCGCGCCAGGACCAGCGCGGTGCGCACCTCGGCGGTGCGCGGCCGGGGTCCGATCAGGTCCAGCTGGTACGCGTCGGACAGCCTCACGTTGACCGTGGGCGGGATCAGGCCCTCCTCGATGGCCAGCAGCGCGGCCGCCAGGTCGAGCGGGGCGGCGCCCGAACACAGCCGGCCCGTCATCGTCTTGGGCGCGGTGACCGCGACGCCGCAGGGGCCGAACACCGCGGTGATGGCCTCGGCCTCGATCCGGTCCAGCTCGGGGATGGCGGCCGCGTCGGCGAAGACCACGTCCACGTCGCCGGGTACGGCTCCCGCGTCGGCCAGGGCCAGCTCGATCGCCCGGCGCAGGCCCGGCTCGCGCCCGCTGCCGGGCCGGGGGTCGGACGCCGCTCCGTAGCCGGAGATCTCCCCGTAGACGCGGGCGCCGCGCGCCCGGGCCGCCGCGGCGGACTCCAGGATCAAGATCGCGCCGCCCTCACCGGGGACGTGTCCGGCTGCCTCGGCGTCGAAGGGGAGGTAGGCGCGGGTGGGCTCCGCGCTGCCGCTCAGCCGGCCGCTGACGAGCTGGACGCCCCAGCCCCAGGGGCTGAGCGAGGCGTCCACGGCGCCGGAGACGACCAGGCCGGCGCCCTCACGGATGCGGCGGCGGGCCTGCGCGACGGCGTCGAGCCCGCTCGCCGCGCAGACCGCGGCGCCGCCGGCGTCCAGCCCGCCGAGGTCGAGCGCGCCGAGCTCCTCGGGGTCCACGCCCGCGTCGGCGAGCGCCCAGCCTGCGGCGACGAGCGTGATCCGGGGCATCCGGCCGCTCTGCGCCAGCAGCCGGCTCGGCAGTACCCGGCTCGGCGGCCGCCCCTCGGCGGCGAGGCCGGGGACCTGGCCGGCGAGGGTCACCGGGTACGGGGAGGGGTCGAAGCCGGTGATCCGGCCGATGCCGTTCGTACCGGTGCGGGTCGCGGCCCAGAAGCCGTCCGCGCCGAGTCCGTTGGGGGCGGCGACGCCCAGGCCGGTCACGACCACCGAGGTGGCCGTGCCGCGTTCCGCCCGGGACGCGGCGGCCGGGTGGCACAGGGGGATCCGGCCCAGCCGTCGCCGGCAGCCGGGGCCGTGGTGGAAGGCCGGGCGCGAACGTCCGGCGGGCCGTAAGCGGGATCGCGTTCCGGGCCGGGAGTGGGCGGATTCGCGGTCGGCGGGACGCCGCGATCCGGTGAAGGGTTTCACGGCACCGATTGCCGGTGGGGGGTCCGTCCGGACCACTGTCAGCGTGCCGTGCATACCTTCCCTCTCCTTTGACCCACCGCGAAAAGAATGCCGGAGCACGATGTACAGCGTGTTCCGTCACGGGCCGCGGTTCAATACGGGGCCGTGCAGAACTCGGTCAGGTTTCCGTAAGGCCATTGCATACGTGTCGGGTTCAGTTCAGGAGAAGTCCAGGGGAATGTCAGATGTCGAGCAGGGCGCGGCGGTAGCCCTCGGCGAGTTCCTTGAACGCGGCCTCGAAATCCGGGCCGGGCGTACACCGCAGGTCCCGCCAGACCGGGTCGCTGTCGAACCAGTGATCGCTCGTCAGCATGTCGAGCCCCTGGGCCGCGATGCCCCGGGCGGCGAGCAGCTCGCGGGCGCGCACCGCCGTGAGGTCCTCGGCGGCCGGGTCCGCCGCCGGGCCCGCGACGGCGGCGACCGCGCCGAGCAGGGTGCGTACGGTGACGGGCACGGGGTGGGCGGCGTGGTAGACGGACGCCGTCAGGTCCCCGGCCGGGGCGAGGCCGGCGCCGAGCAGGAGCCGGGCCAGGTCCTGCGCGGTGATGACGGACGTACGGGCGGCCCAGCCCTCGACGGTGCCCGGCAGGGCCCGCAGGATCCGGGCCAGGCCCGGGACCACCCAGCGGTCGCCGTCGCCGAGGACGAGGTGCGGGCGCAGGACGACCCCGCCCGCCGCGAGGACGGCGTCCTCGGCGTGGGCGCGCGAGCCCGAGGTGGGCGAGCCCGGGTTGCGGACGAGGTCCTCGGGCCGGGCGGCGCGGAAGGCGCCGCGGCCGTACACGGAGGCGGTGCTGAGGTAGACGACGCGGGAGACCCCGGCGCGCCGGGCCTCGGCCATCAGGGCGGCCGTACCGCGGGCGTTGACGGCCTCGTTGGCCTCGGGGGTGCCGCCGATCTGCGAGGCGCAGTGCAGCAGTACGTCGACCCCCTCGCAGACGCCCCGCAGCGAGCCGGGGTCCGAGAGGTCGGCGCGCACGGTCCGGTGGCCGGGGACCACGGCGCCGGGGCCGTGGCCGTGGCCAAAGCCGGAGCCAGAGCCGGGGCCGGCCGTGGCGGGGTCAGGGCCGGCCGTGGCGGGGCCGGCCGCGGCCGCGCCGGCCGGCGGTCTTCGGTGGGACATCAGCCGCAGGGACAGGCCGCCCCGGCGCTCGGCCTCGCGGGCGACGTGTCCGCCGATGAATCCGGCCGCTCCCGTGATCATGATGGTGGGCACGCGCGCTCTCCCGGTGGTGGTGATGGCGGGCTCAGCCCGCGCTGGGGCGCAGGGTGAGGTCGGCGGTGAAGACCGGCCGGTCCTGCTGGGTGCCGACGACGTGGACGGCGATGTCCCCCGCCGCGTCGGGGCGTTCGGCGCGGGCCTCGATCCAGCAGGGGGCGTCGAGTTCGGCGTACCGCTCGAAGGTGCTCGCCATGCCGAGGACGAGGGCGTCCGGCAGTCCGGTGACGGCGTGGGCGGCCTGGCGGGCCGACTCCAGCAGCACCATGCCGGGGACGTGGTCGACGGGGTGGTCGAAGAAGATCGGGTGCTCGGTGTCGACCCGGAGCTCCCACCGGTCGCCCGGACCCGCCGGGGCGGGGGCGAGGACGACGTTGCCGGGGGCGGAGGACCTGCCGACCACGGCCGGGTCGACGGCCGGCGGCGGGGTGCGGTCCGAGGTGGTGGGGCGCTCGCCGCGCAGCCGCCGGTGCACGGCCGGGCTGGTGCAGCTGAAGGCGGCGGAGGCGGTGGCGAGCGGCACTCCGTCGCGCCACACCGAGACCTCGTAGCGCATGCTCGCGATGGTGCGGCCGCGGCGGACGACGTCGCGGCACACGGTGCGCAGTTCGACCTCGGTGGGCACGGGGCTCGCCACGAGCGCCTCGGGGGTGGCTATGAAGGACATGTCCCACATCAGGAACTGGTGCCCGAAGGGGACCCCGTACTCGGAGTGCGCGAGTAAGGCCCCGGTCTGGCGGACCGACTCGATCAGCAGCAGCGGGTCCTGGTAGCCGCCGGCCGGGGCGAAGAGGGAGTGGCCGCGCGGCCACTGCGCCCGCACGACGTAGGAGTCGCTCTGGTCGCGGCCGGCGAGCGGGTCGGGTCCCCAGCCGGTCAGCAGTACTTCGCTGACGGCCGCGCGGTGCACGTACTCCCGGGGCACCGTGGTGGTGAGCAGGCAGTTCGCCGCCGGAGCGCTGTGGTGGGCGGGGATACGGAGAGCGGTGAGGGACGACATGCGCTGTACTCCTGTTCTGCTTGAAGAGCAGGGGTGAGCCACGCACACGTCGGCAGCCCCCCGCTGTGATCGCTTGCAGACCTCTAAGATACAGACAGGTCGGTTCTTTTCTTAAGGAAATCTTCGAGTTTTCCGTAACAACCGCTGACCCGGACCGACGGAATCCCGCCAAGAGGTCGGTTCCTCCCGCGCGAGCGCCGCCGGAACCCTTGACTCCGGCCCCAACTCCACTGGAACAGACAGCACTGCCGGGTTTACGCGCCCGCAACGCGGGTCGCCGCACCTCATCTCCGATCACGGAAAACGACCAAACCGATGACCCAAAACACCCTATTTTCACGATACTTGCTGTTCAGAGAGGCCTCCCGGCGACCCGACCAACACCAACGCGCGGAGCCCGCGCTCCCGTTGACAATCAGACAAGTCTGTTTGGTATCTTCATTCAGCACGAGCGTTCAGCAGTCCGATGGCGCGACTGCGCCTCAGGAGGAGCAGATGAATCGGCAGGCCGCGGATGTCCTCGAACCCCGCTCGGAGCAGATCCGCCCCCAGCGCACCCTGCTTTCCCAGCCGGGCCACTTCCCGCCGCCGCGGGTGGAGCGGCCCGCCGCCGCGGCCGAACCGGCCCTGCGGGTCCTCGTCGTCGAGAACGAGGCGCGCGCGGCCGACACCCTGGTGGTGGGGCTGCGCCGGCACGGCTACCTGGCCGAGAGCGTGGCCACCGGCGCCCTCGCCCTCCAGGCGCACGGCGACGCCGACCTGATCCTCCTCGACCTCGACCTGCCCGACCTCGACGGCCTGGAGGTCTGCCGCGCCATCCGCGCCGTCGGCGACACCCCGCTGATCGCGGTCACCGCGCGCGGCAGCGAGCTCGACCGGGTGCTCGGGCTCCAGGCCGGGGCGGACGACTACCTCGTCAAGCCGTACGGTTTCCGCGAACTGCTCGCGCGGATGGAGGCGGTGATGCGCCGGGCCCGCCCCCGGCCGCAGGCCAGCCGGGTCATCACGCACGGGCCGCTGCGCATCGACGCCGGCACCCGCGAGGTCCTGCTGGCCGGCCGGCCGGTGGAGCTGACGCGCAAGGAGTTCGACCTGCTCCATCTGCTCGCCTCGCAGCCGGAGGCGGTCATCTCCCGCCGCCAGCTGATGACGCAGGTGTGGGACGACACCTGGTCGCACCGCGGCCGCACCATCGACACCCACGTCAGCAGCCTGCGCGGCAAGCTCGGGGCGAGCGGCTGGATCGTCACGGTGCGCGGCGTCGGGTTCCGCCTCGGCCGGCCGTAGCCCCTCCCGGGCGCCCGGGAGGGGCCGCCCGGGGCCCCTCGTTCCGCAGACCGATACGATTCCGACAGGTCGGTTTGGTTCCAGTCAGTAACGCAAGGACGTAGCATGGCACAGCAAGAACGCGGCAACCGGTCGAGGCGGTCGATCCTGGAGGCCGCCGCGCGCGTCTTCGACGAGCGCGGGTACGACGCCGCGAGCACGAACGAGATCCTCGCGAGCACCGGTCTGACCAGGGGGGCGCTCTACCACCACTTCCCCTCGAAGGAGGCGATCGCCTCCGCGCTGGTGGCCGCGCAGAGCGAGGCGCTGGTGGTGCCCGACCAGCCCGTCAAGCTCCAGGCCGTCATCGACCTCACGCTGGAGTTCGCGCGCCGGCTCCAGCACGACCCGGTGCTGCGGGCGAGCGTACGGCTGGCGGTGGAGCAGACCTCCTTCTCGCGCCCGGCGCAGACCCCGTACGAGCAGTCGAACGCGACCATCCTCGACCTGCTGCGCCAGGCGCGGGAACAGGGTGAGGTGCTGCCCGGCGTGGACCTCCAGGAGGCCACGTCCACGATCGTGGGGGCCTTCACCGGCCTCCAGGTGATGTCGCAGGTGTACAGCAACCGGCAGGACCTGCCGGACCGGGTCTGCGCGCTGTGGCGGTTCCTGCTGCCCGGACTGGCCACGCCCGGCATGCTCGCCCGGCTGCGCACGGCGCCGCTGCCGCAGACCGCACCGCAAGCCGCGCCGCAGACCGCGCCGTAGCCCCCGCGCGCCCCGTCAGTCCTGACGGCCCGCCGCCCCCAGGGGGCTTCCTCCCCGCGCCGGCCCCCGGGGGCCGAACAGGGGGCGCAGCAGGTCCCAGATCCGCTCCGAGGTGCGCGGTTCCCACCACGTGCCGTCGGTGCGCCCCAACGACTCCAGCCCGGCGGTGACCACCACGGCGAGGTCGGCCAGTTCGGCCAGTTCCCCGCCGGCCGAGACCAGGTGACGGCGGACCAGGTCCAGGGCGTCGTCCCGCAGCCGCGGCGGCCCGGCGCTGCCGTCCGCCGCCAGCTGCGTGCCCGCCCGTACGAGTTCCTCGTCGCGCAGCGCGGTGCACAGCGAGGAACAGAACCGGGCGGCGGCCGACTCGGCGGGGCCTTCGAAGGCCTCCTCCGCCAGGGTCGTGGCCCGCTCGAAGGCCTGGCTGTACACGGCGGCGGTCAGCTCCGTGGTGGAGGAGAAGTGGTGGTAGAGCGCTCCGCGGCTCACTCCGGCGGTGCGGCAGATGTTCACCAGCCCGGCGTCGGCGGGCCGGCCGTCCGCGATGATCCTCGCCGCGGCGGAGACCAGGGCCTGGCGGGTCTGTTCGGAACGCTTCTGCATGGCGCGGCACCTGCATCTCTCTCTTCACGGCACACAGAAGCGCGGGGGACCGCCGGGCCGTCGGCACTACACCGAATCATACAACCCTGCCTGTTTTTTGAAACCCCTCGCCCAACGAGAGCCCCTTTACAGCCCCTTTGACCTCCCCGGATGCTTGGTATTCGCTGATTTCGCGCAGACTGATTCAGTAACAACCAGACAAGTCTGTTCGTTATGACGGCGTCGGCCGGCGCCGTGACCTTCCCTCACCGGCCGACGCGGGAGCACTCCGGCCGGTCAGACCTGCTTCACGGACATCGAGTGCCGGAAGTAGTCGGAGGGGTCCCACCTGGCCTTGACCTGCTGCAGCCGCGCGTAGTTGCCCTTGTAGTACAGCCGCTGCCACGGCACGCCGGAGGTGTTCTGCGCCGGATCGGCCATGTCGGTGTCCGGGTAGTTGATGTAGCAGCCGTCGGTCTGGCCGTCGAGGCCCGGGACCCCGCCCGTCGCCGCGTGCATGTTCGCGTACAGGGTGCGCAGCCAGGCGACGTGCGTGCTGTCCTCGGCCGCGCTGTTCCAGAACGTCTGGTAGAGCATCTTGAAGGCCGAGCTGCGCTGCGGGATCGCCGTGGCGTCGGGCGCGACCGCGTTCACCTGGCCGCCGAAGGAGAACAGGATCAGCATGGCGCGCGGGTTCGTGTAGTCCGCCGCCGTCATCGACGCGTACAGCGAGGCGAGCTGCGCGTCCGTGAAGTTGGTGCGCATGTACGCCGACTTGTGGGCCCCGCGCAGCGTGGGGTCGTTGAGCGTGGTGTTGATGGTGCCGATGAGGCTGGCGGCCTGGAGCCACGGCAGTTTGCGGCTCGCGGCGCGCGCGGTGGTGACCCCGTCGAGGATCTGGTTGAGGTAGGTGTCGAGCATCGCGGCCGCGTCGGGGACGCCGGCGTCCACCTGGGTGACCAGGTTCAGCATCCCGCTGGCCTTGGAGTAGACGTTCAGGATGCTGCTCAGGTTGCGCAGCGGCGAGTTGGGGGCGCTGTTCGCCTCGTGCCAGGCGCCGAAGTTCTTCACGAGCCGGCTGAACTTGGCCTCGTCCAGCTGGCTCCAGGGAATGCCCTGGATGTGCATCAGGACGTGGGAGGGCGGGGAGACGAGCTGGTTCTCCGGGGTGGCCGCGGAGCCGCCGGGGGCGTTCGGGGAGCGCAGCCAGTAGCGCGTGACCACGCCGAAGTTGCCGCCGCCGCCGCCCGTGTGCGCCCACCACAGGTCCCGGTTGGGGTCGTTCGGCTCGCGGGTGGCCCGCACGATGCGGGCGGTGCCGGAGGCGTCGACGGTGACGACCTCGACGGCGTAGAGGTGGTCGACGACCAGGCCGTTGCGGCGGGAGAGGAGACCGTAGCCGCCGCCGGCGATGTGGCCGCCCGCGCCGACGCCGTAGCAAACGCCGCCGGGGAGGGTGACGCCCCAGCCCTTGTACAGGGCCTCGTAGACGTTGAGGAGACGGGCGCCGGGCTCGACGGCGAAGGCCCGCATGGCCGGGTCGTAGCCCACGTACGTCATCTCGGAGCAGTCGAGGATGACCTGGACGTCCGGGTTGCAGACGAAGTTGCTGAAGCAGTGGCCGCCGCTGCGCACCGAGACCCGCTTGCCGGCCCGGTACGCGGCGGTGATGGCGGCGGCCGCGTCGGGCGCCGACTTGATCATCTTCACGTACGAGGGCGCGGCGACGTACCGCTGGTTGTTGCCGGTGGTGAGCTGCGCGTACCGCGGGTCGTTCGGGGTGATCGTGGCCCCGGTCGGCGCCGTCGTACGCGCCCCCATGGCGTCCTGGCCCTCGCCCACGACCTCGTCGGCGACGGCCGGGGCGGCGGTGACGGCGCCGAGCGCCGCGCTGCCGGCGACGGCGGAGACGGTGGCGGCGGCGCCTCTGAAGAGCGCCCGTCTGGCGATGTTGGCCATGCTGGTTTCCCCCTTGGATGTGACGGTGTGTGGGAGGGGCCCCCGGCTGCTGCCGGGGGCCCGTCCGGGGTAGGAGTCGGATGCGGGACGTCGGGAACGGGAAAGGACCGCCGGGGCCCCCGGTGGCCGGGGGCCGGGGCGGCTAGCCCTTGGGGGCCGGGCCGTTGCCCAGCGACGAGGCGCCGCTGGCGTCGATGACCTGGCCGGAGACCCAGCCGGCCTCGCCGGACGCGAGGAACGCGGCGATGCCCGCCACGTCCGCCGGGGTGCCGGTGCGGCCGAACGCCGACCAGCTCTCGGCCGCGGCCCGCATCTGCGGGTACGCCAGCCAGGGGTTGAAGTCGGTGTCGATGATGCCGGGGGCGATCGCGTTGACGGTGATCCCCCGGGGCGCGAGCGCCTCGGCGAGGGTCAGGGTCAGGGTGTTGGCCGCGCCCTTGCTCAGCGAGTACGCGACGACGTTGGGCATGGCGATACGGGTGGTGGCGCTGGAGACGTTGATGATCCGGCCGCCGTCCCGCAGCCGCGTCAGGCCCTGCTGGATGACGAAGAACAGGGACTTGACGTTGACGGCGATCAGCTTGTCGAAGGCCTCCTCCTGCACGCCCTCGATCGGGCCGAGCAGGCCGGCGCCGGCGTTGTTGACCAGGATGTCCAGGCCGTCGGCGTGCCGGTCGAACTCGGCCCAGAGCGCGGCCGCGTCGCCGGCCACGCCCAGTTCGGCCTGGACGAGGAAGGCCTGGCCGCCCGCGGCCTCGATGGCGGCGACGACCTCCTTGGCGGCGCCGTCACTGCTGTTGTAGTGGACGCCCACGCGGGCGCCGTCCGCGGCCAGCCGCTCGGCGACGGCGCGGCCGATGCCCTTGCTCGCGCCGGTCACCAGTGCGGTCTTGCCCGTAAGTGCGGTCATATTGACATCTCCTGAATCGAGTGGGGACAACAGTTTTCAATGGGTCCGGGGGTACGCGGGCCGCTTCGGCCGAACCCGGGGGACCACCGGCCCGGGCCCGTGCCGGCCGCGCGCCGGCCGCGGCGCCGGCCCCGCCAGGACGGGCCCGCCGGCGACCGAGCGCACGGTGGTGGTGGCGCACGGCAGGGCGAACCGGAGCCGGTGCCCCGGGCCGCCGAACAGCAGGTGCAGCGCCGGATCGGCCCCGGCGGCCGCGGTGTCGGCCCCGTACGCCGCCCCGGTGACGGCGCAGAGGCCGGGGCGGTCCGCGAAGAGCTCCGCCAGGGCCGCCGCGGCCAGGTTGGAGCCGCCCTTCACGGCCAGGACCGGGGCGGCCCGCCCCTCCCGTACCGCCAGCACCAGCGGGTAGCTGGTGAGCGGCGCCAGCCGGCGCCGCAACGCGGCGCGGGCCGCCGGGTCCGCGCCGACGACGACCGGGGCTCCCTTGACCGTCACCCGGCCGTCGGGCACCCCGAGCGAGGCGGCGGTGTCCAGCGCCGGCCACAGGGCCGGTACGGGCCGCACCGCGCCCGGGGTGAACAGCCGCTCCCCGCCCGGCCCGCGCAGCTCGGCCCGCGCGCCGGTCAGCGCCTCGGTGAGGGTGAGCCTCCCGGCGGCGTCCAGGGCGTCCAGCAGCCGCTGTTCGGCCGGCCGGCTCTGGGCGAGGGCCCGGAGCAGGCGGCGGATGCCCTCGGCGTGGTCCGCGCCGGCGTCCAGCCGGGCGGTGGCGACCGCGGTCCCGGGGCCGAGGTCCCGGGGCCCGGCGGTCAGCAGCGCCTCGTCCGAGGACAGCACCAGTACGTCGGCGTCGGGCCCCGCCTCGGCCAGCAGCGCGGCCGGCGAGGTCCCTTGCCGGGCGGCCAGCACGCGCCGCCCGGCGTGCCGGCCGGTCGGCTCGATCCGCAGCATCCCGGCGTACGGTTCGGCGGCGATGACCACGGCCCGCCGCCGGCCGGGCGCAGCCGAACGCCATACGGCGGGGCTGACGCTGATCACCGGGCCGGCTCCGCCGCCCGGGGCCGGGCGATGGTCAGGCAGACGACGCCCGCGGCCAGGCCGATGCCGAGGGTCAGCCACCAGCCGCGGTCGAAGGCGGCGACCCGGCCGGCGCCCGCGGTGCCTGCGAGCACGGCGATCAGCACGGCGACCCCGAGGACCGAGCCGATCTGACGGGCCATCGTGACGACCGCCGAGCCGGTGGAGAAGGTGCCCGGCGGCAGCGCGGCCACCCCGGCGCCGACCAGCGTCGGCACGGTCAGCCCGACGCCGACGCCGGTGAGCAGCATGCCGGGCAGCAGCCCGGTGACGTACTCGGGCCGGGTGCCGAGCGCCGCCAGCCACCAGCCGATGCCGGCGGCGAAGACCAGGCAGCCGAAGGCGGAGACCGCGCCGGCGCCCCAGCGTTTGGTGAGCGGCCCGGCGCCCATCGCGAGGATCGGCACCATCGACGGGCCGGGGGCGATGGCCAGTCCGGTCTGCAGCGGGGTCCAGTGCCAGACGTCCTGGGACCAGAGCACCGCGGACAGCAGCATCATCGCGAAGGCCACCGCGAAGACCAGGTTGGCGAGCGTCGCGGAGGACATCCCGGGCAGCTTCAGCAGGCCCAGCGGCAGCACCGGCGCGGGGTGGCGCGCGGAGCGCAGGACGAACAGCACCAGGATCACGACCGAGCCGCCCAGGCAGCCGAGCACCTCGTACGAGGACCAGCCCCAGTCCTCGCTGCGGACCACGCCGAGCGAGAGGAGGGCGATGCCGGCGGTGAGCAGGCCGACGCCCAGCAGGTCGGCGCGGGCGGCGGCGGTCCGCCCGGGGGTGGCCGGGATCGCGCGCAGGCCCACGATCCAGGCGACGAGCCCGATCGGCACGTTGACCAGGAAGATCAGGCGCCAGTCGAGTTCGGTGAGCAGACCGCCGGCCAGCGGCCCGAAGGCCGCCGCGAGCCCGCTGATGGCGCTCCACGTACGGATCGAGGGGATCCGCCGTTCCGGCGGCGCCACGGTGAGCAGGATGCCCAGGGAGGACGGGATGAGTAGCCCCGCCCCGACGGCCTGTACGACGCGGGCGCCGACGAGCACCCACACGGTGGGGGCCAGCGCGCAGGCCACGGAGGCGAGCGTGAAGACCACCAGTCCGGCCAGGTAGGCCCGGCGCGGCCCGATCCGGTCGGCCAGTCCGCCGGCCGGGATCAGGGAGGCCGCGAAGATCACCGCGTAGGCGTTGAGGATCCACGACAGCGAGGCCAGGGAGGCCCCGTCGTAGTGCGCGCCGACGTCGGGCAGGGCGACGTTGACGATGAAGACGTCGAGGTTCGACATCGCCACGCCGGCCGATATCACCCCGAGGACCACGCCGAACCTGGTGGCCTGCCCGGTGGTTGTTGTTGCCATGGGAGTCGTCTCCGGTAGTGGCTGCGGGTTTCGGGTCAGCCGAGGGTGACGGGCAGCCGGTCGTGGCCGCGCTGGACGATCTGGTCGCGGAAGCCGGGGGTGCCGACGACGGCGAGGTCCGGGAAGCGCCGGAACAGCTTGGGCAGCAGGGTCTCGGCGGTCATCCGGGCCAGGGCCGCGCCGAGGCAGTAGTGCGCGCCGGCGCTGAAGGTGAGCTGCTTCTGGTTGCCCGGGCGGTCGGGGTCGAAGCGGTCGGGCTCGGTGAAGCGGCGGGGGTCGCGGTTGCCGGAGGCGATCAGCAGGGTGACGGCGCTGCCGCGGGTGACGGTCTCGCCGAAGAACTCCTGGTCCTCCCCCGCGACCCGGTTCAGGGCGTGCACGGGCGGGTCGAAGCGGAGCACCTCTTCCAGGAACCGGGCGGTGAACTCGGCGTCCTCGCGGATCCGTTCGGCGTACTCGGGGTGTTGGGCGGCGATCCGGATCGAGTTGCCGAGGAGGTCCTGCGGGGCCTCGCTGCCGGCGACGATGACCGCCATCAGGTTGGCGACGAGGTCTTCCTCGGTGAGGTCGCTGCCGGCGTCGCGGGCCTTGACGAAGGCGCTGGTGAGGTCGGTGCCGGGCGCGGCGCGGCGCCGGTCGACGAGGTCGGCGACGTACTCGGCGAGCTTGTCCATCGCCGCGTCGCCGGGGTTGAGCTGGCTGAGGTCGCCGACCGGGTCCATCGAGGTGGTGATGGCCTTGATCAGGGGGTGCATCCCCGGCTGGTCCTCGGGGGGTATGGAGAGCAGCTCGCCGAGGACGGCGATCGGCAGCCGGTACGTCAGTTCCTCGACGAGGTCGACGCCTTCGGGGGCTCCTTCGGCGGCGGCCTTCTCCAGGTGGGCGACGGCCTCGTCGGCGAGCCGCTCCACCATGGGGCCGAACGCCGAGACGCTGTGGGCGGAGAAGGCGCTGGAGAAGAACCGGCGCATCCGGTCGTGGTCGGGCTCGTTGCTGAACAGCATGTTCTTGGTGAGCCACTGCCAGGAGGAGTGCTCGCGCCAGCCGGGCATCCGCAGGTCCTGCATGGCCGCGTCGGTCTGCAGCAGCCCGGGGGCGCGCAGGGCGCGGGCGCACTCCTCGTAACCGACGGCGAGCCAGTGTTTGTCGCCGAGGCGGACCAGGCCGCCGTGGGCGCGCAGCTCCTCGTAGAGCGGGTACGGGTTCTGCTTGCCCTCGAACGACAGCAGCCGGATCATCGTGTCCAGCGGTTCGGTCAGGGCCTGGGTCTCGGTCACTTCTGCTCCTGGTGGCTCATCGTTCACAGGGCGCGGCCGTCGCCGCTCACAGCTGTTCCATCACGAAGTCGATCTTCGCGGCGCCGCATTCGGGGCACTCCCAGTCCTCCGGGACGTCCTCCCAGCGGGTGCCCGGGGGGATGCCGTCCTCCGGGGCCCCCAGTTCCTCGTAGTAGACCCATCCGCAGAGCAGGCACATCCACGCTCGTTTGGCGGTCACGACACTCGGTTCGTTCACGGGATCACTTCTTCGTCGCTGGTACCGCGCCCGCCGCCGAAGGCGGACGGGCCTTCGGGGCGGCGCGGCTGTGGATCAGGGAATCGCCGGCGCGGGGCGGCTGGTGTGCGCGGAGACGAACGCCGTGACGGTGGCGCTCACCTCCCGGGAGCTGAGGATCCCGATGTGACCGACGCCCGGGGCCGGCACGAGCCGGACTCCGGGGAGTTCCCGGGCGATGGTCTCGGAGTCCGCGTACGGCACCCAGTCGTCGGCCGGGTCGTGCAGGGACAGCACCGGCCAGCTGAGGCCGGCGCCGCGCCGGACGGCGTCCCAGTGGCTGACCGGGACCCCGTTGCGCCGGTGCAGTTCGTCGTAGACGCGCCGCACCGTCTGCGCGGGGACGCGCATGCCCGCGCCGTCCCACCGGTCCAGGACGCCGCCCAGGGTGCAGGCCGGTGCGAGGAGCACCATGGCGTCGAGGTCGGCCCCGCGCAGGGCCAGTCCGCTGAGCGAGGCGATCGTGCCCAGGGAGTGGGTGACGATCACGCGGACCCGGCCTTCCAGGCTGTCCAGTACGGCCGCGACGGCCTGGGTATACTGGGTCATCGTGGCCTGGGAGCCGTCCCACACCCCGTGGGCCGGCGCGTCGAACGCGGCGACGGTGAAGCCGAGCCGCCGCATCGGTTCCACGAAGGAGTGCATGCTGCTGCTGTCGGTCGCCCAGCCGTGCACCAGCAGTGCGATCGGCGCTCCGTCGGCCGGATCACCCCAGAGGTAGCCCCCCGAGATGTCCGGTGAGCCGTGCACCGCGAACCGGCGCGCTCCCAGGGGGAGCACGTTGTCGGGTTTGCGGCCCAGCCGGCGGGTGTCGCTGAACGCGTCGGTGGCCCAGCGGGCCCCGGCGCCCGGAGCGATGAGGCTCAGGGCACTGTGTGCCGCCCGGCGCACGGCTCGGCGCCCTGTCACCGCACGGCCTCGGTGAGCTTCGGGTCGGACGGCTTCGGCGGCACCTTGCTGCCGGAGGCGTCACTGTAGAAGCCGGACTCCGTGTCGTAGAAGTGCAGATGGCGGACGATCTGCCACATCTGACGGAAGGAGAACACCTCCTCGCGCACCATCCCCGGGTACTTCTGCTTCAGGGCCTGCTGGGCCTTGGGCAGGTTGTAGAAGGGGATGACCGGTGCCACGTGGTGGGCCGTGTGGATCGAGATGTTGTGCGTGAGGAACAGGAGCCACTTGGGGTAGACGTAGTCCGTCGTCACCAGGAGCCGGCTGGCATTGCGCGTCCAGTGCTCCGCCGTCAGGTACGGGATGTCGCTGGCGCTGTGGTGCATCAGCGTCGTCGCGCTGAACCAGGCGTGCGTGGCGAGCCACGGCATCGCGAAGTACAGCAGGATCCCCGACCAGCCGGTGAAGTAGACGAGCGCGGCCAGGTACGGGAGGGTCACCGCGAGCACGAAGGCGATGGAACGCTTCACGTCGCGGCGGTGGCCCTCCTTGGGGTAGAAGCCGGGCCGGAAGGCCGACTCCAGCCAGTAGTTCACGGTGCCGCCCCAGAAGGCCCAGGTACGGGTGGCCAGGTAGACGGCCTTCTGGCGCAGCGGCATCCGCGCGTACATGCCGGCCGGCAGGGGACGCCAGTCGGTGTCCAGCTCCAGGTGGTTGGTGCTGGAGTGGTGCATGTTGTGAACGTGGCGCCACGCGTGGAACGGGTAGGCCAGCGGCAGCAGGGACAGGTGTCCGATCGCCGTGTTCAGCTTCCGGTTGCGGGAGAAGGAGCCGTGCCCCGCGTCGTGCGCGATGCAGTGCAGGCCCCAGCCCCCCAGACCGGCCACGATCCACAGCGGCAGGTAGAGCGCCCAGTGCGGGGAGTAGGCCACGCCGACGATCGCGCCGGCGTAGACGAGCCAGCTCACCGCGAACCCGAGCACCCCGCGCCAGACCCGCGGCTCGAAGTAGTCCTTCGGAACCGCCGCCTGGAGCCGTTCACCCTCGATCGCAGCGGACTGCTCAAGGAATTTCTCGAACTGCGCGTCAGGCGCGGTCGGGAAATCAAATGCACCCATGTCGCACCCTCCTAGACTGCCTGCTCCGGGAGCCGGAGCTCCTTGGCCAGGTATCCGCTCAGATCGTCGATGGTCTGGTGCTCGTACAGCAGACCCGGGGAGAGCCGGCGCTCCACGACCTTCTCCAGCGCGCCGGAGACCTGGACGGCGACCCGGGAGTCGAGCCCGTAGGACTCGAAGGTGGTACCGGTGTCTATGTCGGCCTTGGCGATCTTGAGGTGATCGGCGAGATAGCCCATCAGCCAGTCACGCAGGACCTCCTGCGTCAGCGGGCCGCTCGGCTTCACTGCCTTCTTCCTGAACACGCTCGGCTACTCCGTTCTCGTGGTGGCGGAACGACCGGCGCCGGCCATGGCGGCAGCCTGGTCCCGCTTCTTCTGGATCTGTTCCTTGGTCGGCTCGCGCAGCTCCCGCACGACGCCGATCTTGCCGAGACCCGCGATGATCCATCCGCTGAGGTCCGGCTCCCGCCAGGTCACGCCGTGCCGGTAGGAACCGGGGAAGGCGTGGTGGTTGTTCTGCAGCCCCTCACCGAAGGTGAGCAGGGCGACGGGCCAGTTGTTGGCGCTCTTGTCCTCGTTCTCGAAGGGCCGGCCGCCGATGGCGTGGCAGACCGAACCGACCATCCAGGCGGCCTGGTTGGCGAGGAAGATGCGGGCCAGCCCGCCGAAGGCGACACCGGTGACGAAGGACATCCAGGTCTGCTCGACCGCGAGGCCGATCAGGCCGGGAAGGATGACGCCGCTGGCGACCCAGGTGAAGTAGGTGCGGTGGAAGTACATGAGCCGGCGGTCGCGCAGGACGTCCGGCGCGAAGACCGACCACTTGGAGTTCTCGTCGCTGAGCATCCAGGGCATGTGGGCGTACCACAGGCCGTGCATGCGCTGCTTGAAGGTCCGCCCGTGCAGGTTCGGGGAGTGCGGGTCGCCCTCCTGGTCGCTGAAGCGGTGGTGGCGGCGGTGGGTGGTGACCCACCACATGACGGGGCCCTGGGCGCCCATCGAGGCGGTGATCATCATGATCGCCTCGAACACGGGGCCGCTCTTGAAGGCCTTGTGGGCCAGGTAGCGGTGGAAGCCCACCGTGATGCCGAACATGTGGACGAAGTACATGCCGGCGAACAGCCAGATGTCCGTCGCCGTGAAGTTCCCGGTGAACAGGAACCAGGTCGCCGCCGCGGTGCCGATCAGCGGGAGGGTCATGGTGCTCAGCGCGGACAGCCGCTTGGTCCGCAGGCTGATCGGATCGAGCCGGACGATGCCGGGGTGGGCGACCGCCGCGGGGTTGGCCGTGGCCATCAGGTGACTCCCTTTCTGCTTAACTGCTTGCGGTCCGGATACCGGACCTCGGACACCAGCCCCAGCGCGTCCATGGCGCGGATGACGGTCCCGGTCGGGTCGAACTGCCAGAACCCGTGCCGGTTGTGCGCGAGCGACGGCCGGGCGTGGTGGTTGTTGTGCCAGGCCCCGCCGACCGAGATGGGCACCAGCGAGGGCACGTTGCGGCTGCCGTCCCGCGTGGTGTACGGCCGGTTGCCCAGCGTGTGGCCGATGGAGTTGACGGACCAGGTCACGTGGTCGAGGAGGAAGATCCGGACCAGGCCGCCCCACAGGAAGCCGCCGACGGCTCCCCGGGCGGTGCCCGTCAGCGCCCAGCCCAGCAGCGCGGGCAGCGCGAGGCCCAGCAGGACCCAGGTGAAGTAGTGCTGGTTCAGGCGCATCACCAGGCGGTTGCGCACCAGGTCGGGGACGCGCTTGGCCCAGTTCTGGCGGCGCACCCGGAACAGCCAGCCCACGTGGCCGTGCCACAGGCCCCGGATCCGGGCGTACCGGCCGGTGCCCAGCGGCCGCGGGGAGTGGGGGTCCCCGTCGCGGTCGGTGAAGGCGTGGTGCTGGCGGTGCGTGGCCACCCAGAACAGAATCGGTCCCTGCGCGGCCATGCTGCCCGCGATGCCCCACAGCGAGGTCATCACCGGCTTCGCGGCGAAGGAGTGGTGCGAGAAGAAGCGGTGGAAGCCGCCCTCGACGCCGAGCGAGGTGATCACGTACATCCCGGCGAGGAGGCCGAAGTCGACCCAGGAGAAGCCGAAGTTCATCGCGAAGACCACCGCGGCGACCACACCGAGGGTGGGTACCCCCACGGTGACGTACGCCAGCCGGCGGGCCGCGACGTCGATCTCGCCCTCGCCCGGCACGGCCTCGCCGGCGCCGGACTCGGAGGGGCGTCTGACGGTGCGCATGGCGCTGTCGCGGTCGCTCATCACACCGCTCCGCTGCCGGCCAGGGCCTTGAAGGTCTTCAGCGACCCGTCCAGGTACGCCGCGCGGGTCGCCTTGCGGCGGACCTTCCCGCTCGTGGTCATCAGCACCGTGCCGGGCGGCCCGAAGTGCAGCGCCGCCGGGCGCACGCCGTGGTCGGCGGTGACCGCCGCCGTCACCTCGGCGCGCAGTGCCTTCTCCACGGAGGCGAACTCCGAGGAGGTGCCGCGGTACTCGGCGACGACGATCACCTGCTCGTCCTCCGACCCGGAGGCCCCCTCGATCCCGTCGCCGGGCACCGAGAACACCGCGGAGCGGCGCAGTTCGCCGGCGCAGCGCTCCACCGAGACCTCGATGTCCTGCGGGTAGAGGTTGCGGCCGCTGACGACGATGACGTCCTTGAGCCGTCCGGTGACGAACAGCTCCCCGTCGAGTACGAAGCCCAGGTCGCCGGTGCGCAGGTAGGAGGGCTCCGCCGGGTCCGAGCCGGCGGGACGGACCCCGAAGGAGGCGGCGCTGAGCTCCGGCCTGCGCCAGTAGCCGGTGGCCACGTTGGGGCCGGTCACCCACACCTCGCCGACGCGGCCGTCCGGTACCTCGGCCTCGGTGTGCGGGTCGACCACCCGGACCCGGTGGCCCACCGCGACGACTCCGCAGCTGACGGCCTCGACGGTGTCGGCCGCGTCGGCGCCGGCCGGGGCCCGCAGCGCCGTGCCGGTGGCGAGCGCCGCCTTGTCGAGGCGCTCGCGCCGGATCTGGCCGCCGGAGGCGGGCTTGCCGGTGACGAACAGGGTCGCCTCGGCCAGGCCGTAGCAGGGGATGATCGACGCCGGGTCGTAGCCCCGGGGCGCGAACCGCTCGCGGAAGCGCTCCAGCGTCGCGGCGGACACGGGCTCGCTGCCGCAGAACACCTGGCGCAGCGAGGAGAGGTCGAGGGTGTCCAGGGCCTCGTCGGGGACGGAGGTGACCGCCAGGTCGAAGGCGAAGTTCGGGCCGACGGTGATCGTGACCTTGTACTCGGTCAGCGCCTGCAGCCAGCGGTAGGGGTCCTGTACGAAGTGCACCGGCGACATCATGACCAGCGGCCAGCCGCCGTGGACGGCGAGCATGATCGTGCCCATCAGGCCCATGTCGTGGTACGGCGGCAGCCACGAGCAGCCGACCCGGTCGGGCTCCATGCCGGTGTGGGCCTCCAGCACCCGGCAGTTGCTGACCAGGTTCTCGTGGGTCAGCACGATGCCCTTGGGCTCGCCCGTCGACCCGGAGCTGTACTGGAGCAGCGCCGGCTCCGCGAGCCGTACGGGCACCTCGGTGTCGTCGTCCTCCTGGAACAGCGCCTCGTCCGGGAAGATCCACTGGACCTTCCCGGTGCCCTCGGGGTACTGGGCCTCGAAGGCCTCCACGTGCGGGCCGAAGCGGCCGTCGGTGAGCACGGCCTGCGGCTCGCAGTCCAGCACGATGCCGAGGAACCGCTCGGTGGCGCGGCGGCCGAAGGGCGGGAAGGAGGGGACGGCGGTGCAGCCGGCGCGCAGGATGCCGAACAGGCCGGCCACGTAGTCGAGTCCGGGGTCGAGCGCCAGGACCACCCGGCTGCCCTCCAGGCCGCGCCGGGTGAGTTCACGGGCCACCGTGCGCGAACGCAGGTCCAGGTCCCGGTAGGTCCAGTCCACCGGGTGGTCCGTCGTGCCGTCCGGCAGGAACCGGAAGGCGAGGGCTTCCGGTTGCTCCTGCGCCCGGGCCCTGAGGATCTCCGGGAGCGAGGATCCGTCGAGGGGGATGGGGGATGGTGCCATCAGAGAGCGGCCTTTCTGCTCGGTCTGGTCGATCGGCCCGTGCGGGGCCCTTCCGTGCGACCCCCGTGCGGGGGCCCTTGCCGCGATCCGGGCGCGGGCCGGGTGGCGGGCCGGGGGTGGTCAGCCGGTGCGGACCATGCGGAGCTGCTGGGCGGAGCCCAGGTGGGCGCCGGCGGCGTCCCAGGCGTCGATCCATTCCACCGACCAGCCGGAGGTGGCGGCGTGGCGGGTCGTGGCCCTCAGCAGCAGCCAGGGCGAGGAGGCCTTGGCGAGCCCCGCCCCGGGCCGGACCGTGAGCTCCACGGTCGGCACCAGCGCCAGCGTCGAGAGCACCGCGGCGTAGGAGGGAGCCAGCGCGTCCATCAGGAAGACGATGCGCAGGACGTCGGGCGGGCTGTCGTCCTCCACGAGGCGGACCCAGGCCACCAGCTCGGCCTCCTCGCCTCCGGCGTAGGGCCGCGACGACCCGACCGGGCGGATCTCCATGCTCGTGGTGATCGGTACGAATTCCTTTGGGATCGCGAATGGCTCGCATTCCTCGGGACCCGGCACCTCGGGGATCGGAATTGACACCTCCGGCCAGGAGACATCGCCGCCGGACGGGGCGAACACCGCCCAGGAATCGAGCAGCGGACCGCGGTCCGACTCGGCCCGCCCGGACACGATCGTGCTGGAGCGGCCGGCGTGCGTCAGCTCGGTGGTGATCCGCAGCGGAGCGTCGATCGTACGGCCGAACCGCCCTGTGACGCTGACGAGTTCGGCCCCCGGCGCCTTCTCCTGCATGGCCGCGGTCAGCAGGGCGAGCGCCAGCCCGCCGTGCAGCCCGCCGAAGCCCTTGAGGTGCTGCGGGACGGCGATCGGGCCGCCGTGCCAATTCCGCAGAAACCGCCCCGGAGAAATCGCGCCGGGAATCTCTTCGCTCGCATTTTCCTGCATGTGCCCAACCCTATGAGTTTGCCAGCCGCACATGCAAGGGGAATTAATTCCCGAGCGGGCCGGAAAATTGCATGACAAAGAGACGCGCCGGAATAGCGAATTCTGCTTTCCAGGACGTCCGCGCTGCCCTGACGTTCGTTTGGCGAGGGGTGCTCCCCGCGGCGCGGCCGGGCCGCTCCGCGCCGCGGGGGCGCACCGGGCGACTACGCCGGGACCGCCTGCGGGAAGGTGAAGAACCCGTAGACGTCGTACTTGTTCTTGACCCGGCTCAGCCGCGCCAGGTTGGAGCCGTAGTACGCGTCCGCGTAGTTGGTGAGTTCCGTGTCGGGGAAGTTCACGTACGAGTGCCCGTTGGAGTACGGGTCGAACGCGTTGAACAGGCCGTTCAGCCAGCCCGACGCGGCGGCCTCGTCCTCGGCGGCCGGCGTGGAGGAGGCCAGGCTGACGGTCGCCGTCGCGCTGTAGAGCGCGTCGCGGTGCAGCCAGGCCGTGGAGTCGACCGCCGGCTTGTTGGCGTTCTTGCCGAGCCCGAGCAGGCTCACGATGCGGGTCTGCCCGGCCCGCCGGTCCGCGTCGAAGGCGGTCAGGAGCTGGTCCACGCCCGTCTGCGGCATGACGCGGTTGAACATGCGGCCGCGGTTCTTGACCCAGGCCTGGCGCGGCAGCGCGGCCTCGGGGTTGCTGCCGGTGATGTGGCAGGCGTCGGCCGTCTTGTCCTCACAGCCGAAGACCCGCATCATCGCCTTGTCGTACGACAGCTCCTGGACCACGCGGGTGGCCGGGGCGGTGCCGACCAGCGAGGTCAGCAGGGCCAGTTCGGCCTCCAGCTGCTCCATCGAGCCGAAGTGCACGCCCGAGACGATGATCGTCGGGAGGTTGCCCGGCGCCGCGTTGGGCAGCCGGATCAGCCCGCCGCAGGCGAGGTCGGCCGACGCCTGGGCGGACCAGTCGAGGTAACCGGAGACGGCGCGCTGCGCGTTGGCCCAGGTCCAGGTCAGGGTGTAGTGGCCGACCCGGGTGATCTTGGTGGGGGCCACCCGGAAGTCGGTGACCACGCCGAAGTTGCCGCCGCCGCCACCGCGCAGCGCCCACAGCAGGTCGGGGTGGTTGTCCTTGGAGGCGGTGACGATCCGGCCGTCGGCCAGCACCACCTGCGCCGAGACCAGGCGGTCGGAGGCGGGGCCGTACTTGCGGTACTGCCAGCCGGTGCCGCCGCCGGTGATGAAGCCGCCGGGGCTGACCGTCGGGCAGAAACCGGCCGGGACGGTGATGCCGTGCGGGCTCAGCTGGGGCACGACGTCGACGGCCTGGACACCGGGGCCCACGCTTACGGTGTCCGCGCCCGCGCGGACGTGCTTGATCCGGGTGAGGTTGATGACCAGGCCCTCGGTGGTGGACCAGCCGCCGTAGTTGTGGCCGCCGCTGCGCACGGCGGTGTGGATGCCCTGGTCCTGGGCGAAGCGCATCGCGGTGCGGACGTCGCCGGGGGTCTCGGCGTAGACGACCGCCTGGGGGTAGATGTTGTCGAACTGCGCGTTGGCCAGCTGGCGGGCGCGCTCGTACTGGGCGTCGCCCGGCAGTACGAGGTCGCCGGTGAGCGAGGCACCGAGGCGTTCCCAGGCACCCGTGGCACGGCGGCGGCGCGGGCTGGCGCTCGCCATGCCGACCGTGGCGGCGGTGGCGGTGATGCCGGCGCCGGCCGCGAGCAGAGTCCTACGGTTGATCATGAGGAAGATCCTTCTGTAGTACGTATGGCATGCCATGGCAGTTGGCTCGTGGGCCGGTCGGCGAGGGCCCGGGCCCGGGCCCTCAGGAGGCGCTGCCAGCGCGGGGCGCGCCCGGCCGGGCCCGCCTCCCGTCCGGTCCCCACCCACTCGGTGACGGGACGGATGCCGTGCAGCGCGTTGACCAGCCAGACCTCTCGGTCGTACAGGTCCTGCGGGGTGGCCCTGGAACGGCGTACGACGACGCCGCTCTCCAGGGCCTGACGGACCAGCAGGGCCCGGGTGACCCCGGGCAGCAGGTGGTCGTCGGTGTCCGGCAGGCACAGTTCGTACCCCTCCCACCACAGGAGGCTGGCCGTGGTGGATTCCGTGGCCAGGCCGTCCCGGGTGGTGAACAGGGCGTCGTCCGCGCCGGCCGCCTGGGCCATCGCCTTGATCTCGGCGAGCACCCCGAGGTCGGGTCCTTTGCGGCGGGGCTGCGCGCGGGGGTCCGCGTGCGGCCAGGTGAGGATCCGGACGCCGCCGAGCAGCCGGGGCGCCCGCCGGATCCACAGCGCGAGGCTCGCGTCCTCGCGCAGTTCGGTACGGGGGAACCAGGACCCGGTCCGGGGCAGTTCGGCGAGGGCGCCCTGCCAGAACCGCTCCAGGGTGGCCGGGCTCAGCCCGAGTTGGACGCAGGCACCGGAGAACCGGCTCACATGGTGCTCGATGCCGCGGACCCGTCCGTCCTCCACCAGCCAGGAGTCGGCCGCGAGGAGGCCGTCCTGCCGGTCGGGGGCGGGGGCGAAACCCGTGACGCTGTCCCACAGGAGCCGGCCTTCGGCGGCTGCGTCCGTCATGTCAGTACTTCCCCTTGCTGCTGTTGGTCGGCGCTCCCGTTCGCGGTCCGTACGGGGCGCGCTCCAGCCACTCGCCCAGGGAGGGCACCACCGGCGAGAGCGCGGCGCCGAGCGCCTGCTTGAACCGGGTGAACTCGCTCTTGGGGCGCAGGTGGGCCAGCGCGGTGCGGGCGGCCTCGCTGTTGAACTGCGCGGCCTGCTTGCGCTCGGAGTTGAACGCGGCGATGGAGCTGACCCGGTCGGCCGGGTTGGCCAGGGCCTTGGCCACCGCGTCGGCGGCCGCCGCCGAGTCGGCGATGCCGCTGTTCATGCCGCGGGCGCCGAAGGGCGGGAAGAGGTGGGAGGCCTCGCCGACCAGCAGGACCCGGTGCCGCGGGTCCGTAAAGGAGTCCGCGACGACGTGCAGGAACTTGTAGCGCGAGACCCACAGCAGCCGGTCGGCGTACTTCTGGCCGACGACCTTGGTCACCCAGCGGCGTGCGGCCTCCTCGTCGGCCCACTCGGCGGGGTCGTCGCCGTCCTTGCACTGGAGGTCGAGCTGGAAGCCGCCGGCGAACGGCACCCGCATCACGCTGCGCCCGCCGAGCGCGGGGTGCTCGTAGACGAACACCCGCTCCAGCGGCATCGGGTCCTCGGGGTCCTCCTCGATGTCGACGACGACGTGGAAGGCCTCGGAGCGCTCGCCCACCATGTCGATCCCCTGCGAGCGGCGGACCTGGGAGCGGGCGCCGTCCGCGCCGATCACGTACTCGGCCTCCCAGACGGTGCCGTCCTCGGTGTAGAGGCGGGCGCTGTCCTGGTAGGTCTCCACGCCGGTGACGGCCGCGCCCCATCGGAAGGTGACGCCGGCGTCGAGGCAGGCGGCCAGCAGGTGCCGCTCGGTCTCGATCTGGCGCAGGCTGGTGAAGGGCGGGATGAAGTCGGCGCGCGGCGGCTGCGGCGGGTAGCTGCGCGCGAAGACCTCCTTGTCGCGGTAGATGGTGCGCCGGGTGGGCCACACGACTCCGTTGTTCACCAGGGTGCGGTCCAGCCCCGGGCTGATCCTGCCGAGCAGGTTCAGCGATTCCCGGTGGACGAACAGGGCCCGGCTGCCGGGGCGCACCCGGTCCTCCGGTTCGGCTTCCAGGACGGTGACCGGCAGGCCGTGGCTGCGCAGGGCGAGGGCCGCGGTGAGCCCGACCGGGCCGGCGCCGACGACCAGGGCCGGGATCGGTCCGGGCCCGTTGGGGTTCTGGGACATTGACAGCTCTTCCGCTCTTCCGCTCTTCGGGGTTCGGGTCCGCAGTTCCGGGCGGATCAGCCGGCCGTGCCGACGGTGGGCGCGGTGTTCTCGCGGAGCATCTTGGTGATCTCCACCCGGCGGACCTTCCAGGTCGAGGTGCGCGGCACCTCGTTGAACGGCCAGTGCAGGGGGGCGGCCAGGGCCGGCAGGTCGGCGGTGGCGCGGGCCCAGCGCTCGGGGTCGAGGGGGGCGTCGCGGCGGGTGCAGATGACGGGGACGGGCTCGCCCTCGGGGCCGATGACGATGATCGCCTCCAGCAGCTCCTCCAGGCGCGACATCAGGACGTCCTCGACTTCGAGGCTGCTGTCGATCGCCTCGATCTGGTCGATCTCGCGGTCGATCAGGTGGAGCTTGCCGAAGCGGCCGAGGTAGCCCATGTCGCCGAGCCGCCACCAGCCCTCGTTGATGTTCTTCAGGTAGCGGTTGTGCTCGCCGAGGTACGTCATGATCGTGCTGCGGCCGCGCAGTTCGAGGTGTCCGGGCTTGCCCTTGGCCACCGGGTGGCCGGACTCGTCGACAACCCGCAGCTTGATGAAGCCGGGCAGGACGTAGCCGACGTCGCGGCCGTCGTTCTTCTCGGCGCTCTTCTCGGTGTACCAGGCGCCGGAGATCGGGCCGGTCTCGCTCTGCCCGTACAGCTGGACCAGCAGCGGGCGGGGCCGCGTGGAGGCCTTGAGCAGGCGCTGGATGGTGCGCGGGTGGATGGCGTCGAAGGTGCTGCTGTAGTAGCGGACGCTGGACAGCGGGGCGCCGGGGGCGTCGGCCAGGTCCTCCCACTGGATGAAGTTGTTCGGGTGGGTCTCGACCAGGCCCGGGCGGTGGCGCACGAAGATCGGGGCGATCTTGTCCGGGTCCGGGTCGTTCAGGATGACCATCGGGTTGCCGTAGTTGAGGAACACGCCGAGGGAGTGGAAGAAGCGCGAGTGCACGAAGGACATGCACAGCGCGACGGTCTCCTTCTTGCGGATCGGCCAGGCGATCATCTGCTGCGGCAGCAGGCGGTGGAACAGGCCGCGCGCGTTGTGGACCATCAGCTTGGAGACGCCCGTGGTGCCCGAGGTGTGCGTGATGAGCGCGGGCTGCGTCGCGTGCAGCTGGACGGCGGGGCGCCTGGAGACGTCCGTGAAGTCCGCGATCCGGCGCAGGCCGCCGAACTCGGCGGTGCCGGCCAGTACGGTCTCGTGCGTCAGCTCCTTGACGGCCACGCCGTCCAGCGGGCCGGTCAGCTTCGTGGCGTCGGAGATCAGCCAGGGCTGGTCGAGGCGGGCCAGCAGCTGGGCCACGATCTCGCCGGGCAGCGCGGAGGACACCATCACGGGGACGGCGCCGACGCGGGCCACGGCGCAGGCCAGCAGGTGGATGTCGAAGTTGTCGTCCTTGTGGACGGCGACGCGCTCGGTCGGCCGGATGCCTATCGCCCACAGGCGGGCCGCGAGGTCGTCGACCACGTCGGCCAGGGAGGCGTAGGAGAAGTTCGTGCCGAGATCGGGGAAGGTCGCGAGGGGCTGGTCGAGGGTGACCGGGGTGCCCGGGAACTTGGCGGCGGCCTTCTCCCACAACTGGCCCAGGTAGAAGGCCTGCTCGGGCAGCGGGTTGGCGAACTTCGGGAGAGAGAACATGGACCTGCTGCTTTCTTGGTGGGTGGAGGGGGTGGGGAGGTTCACCAGCTGCCTTGCCGGATGAGGAAGCGCTGAAGTTTTCCGGTTGCGGTGCGCGGCAGGCTCTCGACGACCTGCACGGCGCGCGGCACCTTGTACGGCTCCAGGACCGCGCGGGCCAGCCCGACGAGTTCGGGCTCCAGCTCCGCCGTGTCGTGGGCGTCCGGCCGCAGGACGACGAAGGCGCGCAGTTTGGAGGCGCCCCGGTCGTTGGGGACGCACGCGACCGCGATGTCGCGGACGGCCGGGTGGCGGGCCAGTACCTGCTCGATCTCCAGGGGCGAGAAGGTGATGCCGCCGACCATTTCGAGGTCGTCGGTGCGGCCGCTGTGCGTGAGGGTGCCGTCCTCGCCCCGCACCACCCGGTCACGGGTGTTGAGCCAGCCCTCGACGAGGGTGCGGGCGGTTTCCTCGGGGAGCCCGAGGTAGCCGCGGGTGACCGTGGGCCCGCGGACCCACAGTTCGCCGGCGACCCCGTCCGGTACGGGTGTGCCGTCGCGGTCGCGGACCTCGGCCTCGAAGCCGGGGACGGGCCGGCCGACGGTGCCGGGCTCGTGGAAGAAGTCGCCGTTGGTGGCGATGGCGTGGCCCGCCTCGGTGGAGCCCAGCTGGTCGTAGAGCGGGGCCCCGAGGAAGGCGGCGGCGCGCTCGCGCAGTTCGTCGGTGAGCCGTTCCCCGGCGGAGACGGCCGCCCGTACGGTGGCGAAGTCCGCGGGGTCGGTCTCCGCGAGGATGTTGGCGTACGCGGAGGGCACGGCGTAGAGGTAGGTGACCCGGTGCCGGGCGACGAGCTCGGCGATCCTGGCGGGCCTGGGGGGTCCGGGTTCCAGGACGGCGGCGCCGCCCGACCAGAGCGGGAACGCCAGGGCGTTGCCCAGCCCGTAGGCGAAGAACAGCTTGGAGACCGACAGGGCGATGTCGTCCCGGCCGAAGCCGATGACCTGCTTGCCGGCGCCGCTGTAGTAGATCTCCATGTCCTCGTGGCGGTGGACGACGCCCTTGGGCAGGCCGGTCGTGCCGGAGGTGTACTGGATGTAGAGCGGGTGGTCGGGGCCGAGCCGGGCCGCGGGGGCCGGGTCCTCCTCGGCGGCGCGCTCGACGAGCTGGGCGCCCGTCAGGTGCGCCAGGCCCGGGAACCGTTCGGCGAGGCCGGCCTCGGAGACGACCAGAACGGCTTCGCTGTCCTTGGCGACGTAGGCGTGGCGGTCGGCGGTGAGTCCGGGGTTGGCGAGCACCGCCACCGCGCCGAGGCGGGCCGAGGCGAGGAAGGCGACGACCCAGGCGATGCCGTCGGGCAGGGTGATCAGAACGCTGCTTCCCTGGCCGACGCCGTGCCCGGCGAGTACGGAGGCGGCGCGGGCGGCGAGGCTGTGCACCTCTCCGTGCGTGACGGTCCGGTCTCCCTCGTAATAGGCGATCCGGTCCGTCCACCCGCTCCGGAGCGCTTCCTCTCCGAGAGCTGCGGCCATGTTCATAGCGTGTGACTCCTGTGGTCGACTCGTGGCGGAACGTGGGGTGTGGGGTGTGGTGTGGGGGGGGTGGTGGTGTGGGGGGCCGCCGCCCGGCCCGCGGGGGTGACCGGCCGGGCGGCGGGGCCGGGCGGCCGGTCAGGCAGCGAGCGGCTTCTTGACGCGGATCGCGCGCAGCGGGGCGGAGGCCTTGAGGACCATCTCGTCGAACTCCTCGTCGGCGTCCGAGTCGAGGATGATCGCGCCGCCGGCGCCCACCCGCCACTGGTCGCCGACCTTCACGGCGGTGCGGATGACGATGTTCAGGTCCGCGGTGCCGTTGGTGGAGAGCAGCCCGATCGATCCGGAGTAGACCCCGCGGGCCTCGTTCTCCAGCTCGTCGATGATCTCCATCGTGCGGAGCTTGGGGGCTCCGGTCATCGAGCCGCCGGGGAAGCAGGCCCGCACCACGTCGACGGCGTCGGTTCCGGTACGGATCTTGCCGCGGATGGTCGACACCAGCTGGTGCACCGTGGTGTAGGACTCGGTGACCATTAGCCGCGGCACGTGGACGGTTCCGACCTCGCAGACGCGCCCGAGGTCGTTGCGGAGCAGGTCCACGATCATCAGGTTCTCGGCGCGGGTCTTGGGGCTGGCGGCGAGCGAGGCGCGCAGGGCCTCGTCCTCCACCGGGTCGGCGCTGCGCGGGACGGTGCCCTTGATGGGCTTGGTCTCCACGACCCCGGACCGGTCGATGGAGAGGAACCGCTCCGGGGAGGAGCTGGCGATCTCCAGGTCACCCAGGCGCAGGTACGCGGCGTACGGCGCGGGGTTGGACCTGCGCAGCGCCCGGTAGTAGTCGTAGCCCTCGCCCTCGGCGGGCAGCCAGGCGGAGGTGGTGAGGCAGACCTCGTAGCTCTCGCCGGAGCGCAGGTTGCGCTGGATCTCGTCGATCCGGGCCCGGTACTCCTCGCGGCCGTGGGTGAGCCAGGGCTCGGGGTCCACGCCCTCGCCGGCCTCGACGGGCTGCGCCGGGCGGAGCGAGAGGAGGGTCGCGGCGGTCGTGTCGAGCCACCGCAGGGCGGCGGACTCGGTGCCCGGCTCGGTGTCGCTGAGGGCCAGCAGGTAGGTGGCGCCCTCCTGGTGGTCGACGACGATGACCCGGTCGGCGAAGATCCAGACGGCGTCGGGGGTCGGCGAGACGTGCTTGTTCACCGAGCCGAGGTCGCCCTTGAGCTCGTAGCCGAAGTAGCCGACGTAGCCGCCCGTGAAGTCGAAGGGCAGGTCGGGCACGTCGAGGCGGCGCCGGCGCAACTGCGCCTGGAGGTAGTCGAAGACCGAGCCGGGGACGCGCTGCGGCAGCCGGCCGGTACGGACGACCTCCACCTCCCCGTCGGTCAGGTGGTAGGTGACGGTCTCGGCGAGCGGGCCGGTGGAGTCGCCCAGGTAGGAGAACCGGGAGCGGCCGGGCTCGACGTGGGCGCTGTCCAGCCAGAAGGCCGGGGCGCCGGAGCCCGCGTACAGGTGGGTGAAGGCGGCCTCGGTGTCGATGGCCGTCTCGATGGTGCGCAGGTGGACCCGGTAGCCGGCGGCCGGCTCCTCGGTGGTGGCCTGCACCGGCGCCTTCGCGCCGACGGCCTTGGCGGCCCCGGCGGTCTCCCGCTCGGGGGCGGTGGGGCGGGGGTGGGCGTTCCAGTGGGCCTGGGTGAGGTCCCGGAAGTTCGCCATCATGCCGCGGCCGTGCTCGGTGGAGACGGACTCGGGGTGGAACTGGACGCCCCAGACCGGGCGGGTGCGGTGGCGCAGGCCCATGATGACCCCGTCCTCCGACCAGGCGGTGGCCTCAAGGGAGTCCGGGAGGGGCTCGGCGACGCTCAGCGAGTGGTAGCGCACGGCGGTGAAGCCCTGCGGCAGACCGGCGAAGATGTCGCGCTCGTCATGGGTGATGGGGCTGAGGAAGCCGTGCCGCGGCTCGGGGGCGGGCACGATCTCGGCGCCCTCGCCCTGGCCGATGCCCTGGTGGCCCAGGCACACGCCGAGCACGGGCACGGGGGAGGTCTCCAGGATGTGCGCGGAGACGCCGAAGTCGCGGGGCCGGGCCGGGTGGCCGGGTCCGGGGGAGATCACGACGTTGTCGAAGGCGGCCAGGTCGATGCCGGCGGCGGCGGGGTCGTCGTTGGTCACGACGACCGGTTCGACTCCGTTGACCTCGGCTATCAGCTGGAACAGGTTGTAGGTGTACGAGTCGTAGTTGTCGATCAACAGGGTTCTCATCACGCGGCTTTCTCGGGAGTCGCGGGCGAACGGCAGCACGGCGGTGATCCGGTCAGCCTCGGGAAATGAGCTCGGAGACGGTCCGAGCGGTGAGCAGTGCCTGGTCGTCGTTGAGGCGCGGGTCGCACAGGGTGCGGTAAGCGCGCCGCAGGCCCGCCTCGTCCTTGGGGCCGCCGGCGCCGAGGCACTCGGTCACGCGGTCGCCGGCGATCTCCAGGTGCACGCCGCCCGGCCACTGGTCCGCGCCGAACAGCACCTCGAAGAAGCCGGTGATCTCGTCGTGGATGTCGCCCATCCGCCGGGCCTTGAGCCCGCCGGGGGTGGTGATGGTGTTGCCGTGCATCGGGTCGCAGACCCAGGCCACGTCGTGGCCCGCCGCGCGGACGGCCTTGACCAGGCCGGGCAGGACCTCGCGGACCCGGCCGGCGCCGAAGCGTCCGATCAGGGTGAGGCGGCCGGGCCGGCGGTGCCGGTCCAGGCGGGCGCAGAGTTCGACGAGGGCCTCGGGGCTGGTGCCCGGGCCGACCTTGCAGGCCACCGGGTTGGCGACCTGGGCGAGGAAGGCGACGTGGGCGCCGTCCAGGCGCCGGGTGCGCTCGCCGATCCAGGGCAGGTGGGTGGAGAGCAGGTAGTGCTCCCCGGTGTGGGAGTCGCGCCGGACCAGGGACTGTTCGTAGTCCAGTACGAGTGCCTCGTGGCTGGTCCACAGGCCGGTACGGCGCCAGGTGCCGCCCAGCTTGCTGGTCTGGCCGTACTCCTTGAGCACGGACCGCAGGCTGCCGTCCCAGGTGCGGGTGGGCAGGATCTGGCGGCCCTCGCCGCCCCGCGCGTCCCACGGGTGGATCGCGGAGGCGGATTCGTGGGCCATCAGGTGCAGCTCGTTGAGGACGGCACGGGCGGTGCCGTAGGCGGTGAGCATCCGGTACGGGTCGGGGATCCGCGCGGCCGCCTCGGGGGCGGACTCGTTGACCATGTCGCCCCGGTAGACCGGCAGGACCTGGTCGCCGACGGTCTCCTCGGGCTTGGAGCGCGGCTTGGCGTACTGGCCGGCGATCCGGCCGACGGTGACGGTCGGCAGGTCGCCGGCGCCGCTGATGATCTCGGCCATCTCCCCGATGACGCGGTGCTTGCCGCGGACCGCGGCGAGACCGGCGGCGCCGACGGGTTCGGCACAGTCGCCCGCCTGGAGCAGGAAGGCCCGGCCGGCCGCGACGTGCGTCAGGGCGGAGCCCAGCCGGCGCACGTCGGCGGCCGCGGTGAGGGCGGGGGCCAGGGCCAGCTGGTCCTGGACGTGGGCGGCCTTGGAGGGGTCGGGCCACGTGGGCTGCTGGTCGGCCGGCAGGTTGCGCCACTCGGTCGTGGGGAGCGGCAGCCCGGCGGGCACCGGTACGGCCGGCAGGTAATCGGCGAAGGTCACTGCTCATCTCTTCCGTCGGTGTGGCGGCAAGGGGGCATTGAGGACCATGGATGGGCGGCCTGTCAGCCTTCGAATTCGGCGGTGACCAGCCCCTTGGGCTCCAAGAGGAACTGGGCGAGGCTGCCGTCGTGGGGGGTCTCGGGGACACCGGCCCAGGGCTTGACCCGGCCGGTGACCACCTTGCGTACGGAGGGTTCGCGCAGGACCGCCCCGGCGAGTCCGGCGTGGTCGCCGGGCAGGCTCACCACCAGGGACTCGCGCAGCGGGCGGGTGCCGTCGGAGGGCTGCCAGGGGGCCACCACGATGAAGGGGAAGCCCAGTTCGGTGCCGGCCAGCGCGTGGTCGGCGCGGTCCACGGAGACGACCAGCGGCCGCAGCACCGTGGTGCCGTCGCCCGGGTCGGCGAGGACGGAGCCGCCGTAGCGGTGGGTGCTGTGGTCGCGCGCCCCGGCGGTCAGGCCGGTGAGATGGCCGGCCAGGGCCTCGCCATTGGCGGGGCTGGTGGCCGGCAGGGTGGCGAGCTCGTCGAGCACGGGGCGTACGGGCAGGTCCGCGAGGCGTTCGGCGAGCGCGTCGGCGAGGGCGGCGACCGGCCCGCTGGTGAGCACCAGCGAGATGTTGTTGCAGCGGACGCCGCCGTCCTCGGAGATCCACTGGACGAGGTCGTCGAGCAGTTCCTTGTCGGTCTCGGCTCCGGGGCCGACGAGCACCTTGCTGCGGCCGGGGCCGCGGACCAGGACGTCGCCGCGGTGCGCGAACCGGGCGGCGGCGTCCGGGCCGCCGTAGACCAGGCCCAGGTCGGCCTGCTGGAGCAGGTGTTCGCCGACGTCGTGGCCGCCGGGCAGGAAGGCCACGGTGTCCGGGTCGAGTCCGGCGGCGAGCAGCGCGGCGACGAGCCGGCGTGGGGTGAAGGGGTCCTTGCTGCCGGGGCGCACCACGACGCGGGCGCCCATCGCCAGGGCGCGGACCCAGGTGACGTTCGGCTCGGGGTGGTTGTTGGGGACGATCGCGGCGAGGATCCGGCCCCGGGGGACCATGACGGTGCGGTAGCCGCGGGTCTCGTACGGGGCGGGGGTCTCGGCGCCGTTGATGCGCTCGATGATGCCGAGCTGGGTGTGGATGCCCTCGATCGCCCGGGTGATGGCGGCGCCCGGGGTGCCGGTGGCGAGGACGACCCGGCGGCGGTACTCCTCGGGGCTCTCCCCGTTCAGTTCGGCCGTCGCGAAGAGTTCTCCGGCGGCCGCGAACAGCTCGGCGGGCGGGGCGGGGGCGTCGGCGCCGCCTCGCAGCCGGTTGAGGGCGGCCTGGGCGAGCAGCCGGGGGGCCAGGCCGACGGAGACGAGCGGGGTGCCGTCGAGGGCGGTGAGCTCGGAGCGGTCGCGGCTCTCGACGTCCTTGCCACCGATGACGGGGTTGATCGCGGGTAACGCGCCGCTGTCGTGGGCGTTCGCGCCGTGGGGGGCGGCCATCAGTAGACACCCTCGATCACGGCCGGGGCGTCCTTGGTGGTGAGCGGGCCGATGTCGGCGAGGCCGTCGATGTGGTCGCCCTTGGCGGGGCGGACGCGGATCGCGGTGTCGCGCTCCAGCACGTTGGGCAGGAACATGTCCTTGCTGAGCTGGTGCACCAGGACCTGGCCGCGCTCGCCGTACTCGACGGGCTCGCCGGTCTCGGGGTGCAGGAGTTCGACGATCGACTGCGGGAAGTACGGGCGGAAGACGGCGGGGTGGCTGTCGCCGGCCTCGCGGACCCGCTGCGGGGCGATGCCCATCAGGGTGTTGCCGTAGATGGCGGCGACCCGGGCCCGCGGGAAGAACGTTTCCTCGATCTGGTGCAGGGACTCGGGGCTGATGCTGGTGCCGGCCCACAGGATGCCTTCGAGGGAGGCGCCGAGCGCGTCGTAGAGGGCGGGGCGGGCGCAGACCGCCTCCAGCACCGGCGGGGTGATGAACAGGACCTTGATGTTCTGGGAGTTGACCACGAGCTCGATCTGGTCGAGCAGGTACTCGCGGTACTCCGCGGCGAGCTCCGGGCGGCCCGAGCCGATGAGCCGCTTGACCCAGCGCGGGTCGAAGTCGAGGGTGAAGCACATGGAGCCGCGCAGCTGCGCGAGGTGGCGCACGGTGCGGCCGACGACGTGCGGGCCGGTGGGGCCGACGTGCAGCCAGTGCCCCTGGGAGGGGAAGCCGTGGTCGGTGAGGACCTCGCTGACCCACTCCACGTTCTGGCCGCGCGATTCGCTGTCGACGACGCGCTTGGGGGCGCCGACGGTGCCGCCGGACTCGAAGACGTCGAAGCTGTTGCCGGCGCTTCCCTCCGGAACCAGGTCCTCGACGGGTACGGTACGCAGTTCACCGCTGACGTCCGGGAAGCGGCGCAGGTCCGCGATCTCGACGATGTCGGTGAGCGGGTCGAAGCCGAGGCCCGGTGCCTTGCGCAGCCAGAACGGGGATCCCGTCGCGGGGTCGAAGTGCCAGCGCATCATCTCGCGCAGGTGCTTCGAGACGGCGTTCGGGTCGTCGGCTCCCAGCACGTCGTTTACCAGCTCAGTCATGTAGATCCAACCGTTTCTTCGGGCAGTGCCACCGGGCACCGGATGTTCAGGTTCTGGGCACGCCCCGGCGCCGGATTGAGGAGCGGGAGTGCGGAGGTGCGGGAGTGCGGGAGTGCGTGTGCAGCGACGGCCGCGCGGCCGGGGCCGGGCAGCACAGGGGACCGCCGATCGGGGTGGCCCGGGATGCGCGGACCTCCTTGGGTCCCGCTGCCCTGTTCGCCATTTACCTTTTCCGCGAGACACCTTGGCTGTCAAGCGCGATGCGCAACGTGACACGGTCTCGTACGGGTCCCACGTACGCGGTGGCGTGCGACGCGGCCGCAAACACGGCCGTTCGCACTCCGTTCCTGTTCAACTGCTGGGCTGCTCACTGGTCATGGCCCGGGCCGGCTCCTATCGTCACTGCCCATGACCACCCGTAACAGCGAGCGCCTCGACCTCAACACCCACTCGGCGCGCACGTACTCCGCCATGCACCGTCTCGCCACCACGGCCGCCCAGGCCGCCACCGACGCGGGCCTGGAAGGCCCCCTGGTCGAGCTGGTGCGCATCCGTGCCTCCCAGATCAACGGCTGCGCCTTCTGCATCGACATGCACACCATCGACGCCCGGTCCGCCGGTGAGGCCGAGCAGCGCCTCTACGCCCTGAACGCCTGGGAGGAGGCCCCCTTCTTCACCGAGCGCGAGCGCGCCGCGCTGGAGTTCACCGAGTCGGTGACCCTCGTCCACACCGGTCACGTCCCGGACGACGTCTACGAGCGCACCGTGAAGGTCTTCGGCGAGGAGCAGCTGGCCGCCCTGCTGTGGATCATCGTCGTGATCAACAGCTACAACCGCGTCGCCATCACCCCCCGTCTCACCCCGGGCAACTACAAGCCCTCTGCCTGACCCGCCTCCGCCGCGTCCGCCCGCCCCTCCGCGAGGCGGTCGCGGCGGCTCCGTGTCCCGACCCAGAAAACTCCCCCATGCCTGGCACCCACAGAACCCCGGTCAGCCCGCTGCCCCGGCCCGGCATCCGCGCGCAGGACTTCACCGATCCCTTCACCCGCCGCCTGCTGCTCAACGAGGGCTCGACCACCGAGCTCCTGGAGCGCCGCGGCCGCTGCCGGCTCGGACTGCGCGTCGTGGAGCAGACGCTGGCGCCCCTTCACCTCCGCGACGGCCGCCTGCTCGACATGCTCGGCGTCACCCCGCAGACCCCCTGCCTGGTCCGGCGCACCGAACTCGTGTCCCCCGAGGGGACGGCCGTCTCCCGGAACCTGGTGATCGGCCTGCTCCCCCGGTCCGACGAGGTCACCCAAGTCGTCACCCACCACTCCGTGGCCCTCGGCCGGTCCGTCAACCTGCGCGGCATCCCGCAGCGGCGGACCCTGCTGAGCGCCGGCCTCACCACCTGGCAGGGCACCGGGCGCACCGTGCCCGCCGTGTCCCGCGGCTACCTGCTGCACCTGGACGACGAGGCCCCGCTGTACGTCGCGGAGACCTTCAACCCCGCCGTCGCCCCGCCCTGGCGGCGCGGGACGGGCACGGGGACGGGCACGGCGGCGCCGGTGAGCGCCGTACGAGCGGTCCCCGCCGTCACCACGGCCCTCGGGCGGGCCTCATGAGCGACTCGGTCGCCGTGGTCGGCGCCGGGCCGGTCGGCCTCGCCGCCGCGCTCGCCGCCCACTCCCTCGGCCTGGAGCCGGTCCTGCTGGAGGCCGGGGCGCGCACCGCCCGGCGGCCCGGCAGCCGCGCCATCTTCATCCACCGCGCCACCCTCGACCGCCTGGAGCGGATCCGCCCGGGCCTGAGCGCGGAGATCTCCGGCCAGGGCCTGGTGTGGGACACCAAGCGCACCCTGTGGGCCGGCCGTCAGGTGCACCTGCGCACCTACCCGACCACCGCGGCCACCGCGCCCTTCAGCAGCCTTCCGCAGACCGTCGTCGAGGACGTGCTGCGCCGCGCCTGTGACGAGGCGGGCATCCGCTCCGTGTGGGGCGATCCCGTCGCCGACGTGGACAGCGGCGCGGCCGGGGTGCGGCTACGCACCCGCTCCGGCGGCGTGTACGAGGCCGGCCACGTCATCGCCGCCGACGGCTCCCGGTCGACGGTGCGCGAGCGGGTGGGCATCGCCCTGCGGGGCAGCACCTCCGAGACCGAGTTCGTCGTCATCGACGTCGCCGACGGTCCCGTACGGGCCCCCGCCGAGCGGATCTTCCACTACCGCCATCCCGGGGTCGCCGGGCGCAACGTGCTGCTGGTCCCCTTCCGGGGCGGCTGGCGCGTGGACGTCCAGTGCCGGCCCGGCGACGACGCCGCCCGCCTGGTCGCGAACGCGCCCCGGTGGCTGCCGCGGGTGCTGCCGCAGGTACCCGACCCCGAGATCACCTGGTCGTCGGTGTACCGCTTCCAGCAGCGCCTCGCCGACCGCTTCGCCGACGCGAGCGGCCGGGTCCTGCTGGCGGGCGAGGCGGCCCATCTGCTGCCGCCGTTCGGTGCGCGCGGCATGAACTCCGGGATCAGCGACGCCGTGGCCGCGGCCACCGCCGTACGGGAGGGCACCGTCGCGGACTACGCCCGCGCCCGGCAGGAGGCCGCCGAGGGCAACATCCGCGCCGCCGGGGCCGCCCTGGACCACCTGCTCGCCGTCCGGCCGGCGCAGCGCGGCCGGCAGTGGGCCGCCGCCGCGCTCTCGCCGCTGTGGCCGAAGGCCGGCCACTGGCTGGACGCGGCGCCGTACGGGCCCCGCATCCGCAAACTGACCTACTGAGAGCCCGCCCGGCGAGCTCCTCCGCACGGCGAACGGCCCCGTATCCGGTTCATCGGATACGGGGCCGTCGGGCTTGCCGTGCTCTGCCGCTCGCGGCTCAGATCGCGTTCGCGCGCGCCAGGTCGGCGAACTCCCGCCAGAAGCGGGCGTACTCCGTCGCGAGCTCCGCCACCGTCTCGGCGCGGTGCGCGGGCACCCCCTCGGCCATGGTGCGCCAGTCGCCGGCCGGCAGGGTCAGGGCGCTCAGCAGCCGCAGCAGCGTCCGCCCCGTCTCACTGTGCCGCAGCGTGGGGTCCTGGCACAGCTTCTGGTAGGCCACCGTCAGTTCCCGCTCCGGCGGCGGTACGAGGCGCACGTGGCCCCGCTTCGGCGCGGCGGGCCGCTGCTGTTGCAGTTGCTGCTGCTGTTCCTGCTGCTTCTGGTGCTGCTGCTGACGCTGCTGGCGCTGCTTGCGCTCTCCGACCCGCTGGCGCTCCGGCACCGGGTCCTCGCCGCGCTGCATCCGCTGGCGCACGTCCCGGACGGTGGCCGGGGACAGCCCCGTCCGCTTGGCGATCTCCCGCAGCGAGACCCGGGCCGGGTCGGCCAGCAGCCGCTGCGCCTCCCGCCGGCCCTGCGCGGTGCTCAGCGGCCGGACCTTCCCGTCGCGGCCGAGCCGGCCCTCGGCGGGCGCCTGCACCGCGCCGGGTACGCCGCGCCGCAGCGCGGCCACCGTGTGCGCGGACAGCCCCGCGACCGAGGCGATGGCCCGGTCCGCCCAGTGGCCGTGCGTCTGGAGGATCCGTACCGCCGCGGCCGTCCGCTCGGACAGGGTCAGCGGCAGCCCGTGCCGGGTGTTGGACTGCACGGAGTACACGAAGGCGTCCTCCGCGCTGCCGTCGAGGAACTGGACCTCGATCTCCGTACGGCCGCGCAGCAGCGCGGCCCTGAGGCGGTGCATCCCGTCGACGACCCGCATCGAGGGCCGGTGCACGACGATCGGCGGCAGCCGGTTCTCCGAGACGGCCAGGGCCCGCAGGTGCTCCGCGTGCTCGGTGAGGGCGCGCGGGGAATCGGCGGGCTGGAGCGCGGAGATGGGCACCAGGTGCACCGAGGTGAGCCGCTGCGGGCGCGACGGCTCCGGGCTCTCGTGGTTGACGGGGCTCCCCGCCCTGGCAGTGGTCATCGCCTGCGCCCTTTCCGAGTGGTGCGGTGGTAACAGCCCGCCGGGGGTGGGCAACCGTGCGCTTCGCACGGTTGCCCACCCCCGGCGGGGTCGTGTCAGCTGAAGCGGCGCAGCAGCGTGACCGCTGCTCCGGCCGCGGCCGAGGCTTCCTCGCCGCCGGCTTCGAGCACCGGCAGCAGCGCCCCGAGGAGGAGGGCCGGCCGGCCGCCGTTCTCGCGCAGGAAGGCCTCCGATCCCTCCCAGAACACGGCGCGCACCGCGTCGACGGTGGGCAGGCCGCCCTCCGGGACACCGGTGAGCAGCTTCGCGGCGAGCACCCGCTCCAGCTCGGTCGGCGCCCAGTCCCCCGCCGACAGGTCGGCGTCCAGGCCCTCGACGACGGCGCGCAGTTCGGCCGGGGTGCCGCCCGGGGTCGCGGTGCGGGTGCCGATGAGCAGGCCGGGGATCGGGTTGGCCCGGTAGTTGTCCCAGAAGGCGTCGCCGAAGCGCTCGACCGACTCGGCGGGCACCTCCGGCACGTGCCAGGAGTAGGTGGCGAAGCCGGCGGCGGCCAGGCACTCGGCGAAGGCCTCGTACGACCAGCGCGAGGTGGTGATGGTGGAGGTCTCGGTGCCGATGAGGTCGGTGACGAGCACGCCCCGGTCCTCGGCGGGCGTCTCGGAAACCACCCGCAGGCCGTAGGCGTCCCACTCGGGGCCGAACGGGTCGAACTCGGGCCACACGGTGAGCGCGACGAAGGTGCCGCCGGGCACCAGGTTGTCGTGGATGCCGCGCAGCATCGAGGTCAGCTCGTCCTTCGTGGTGGCGTAGTTGAGCAGCCAGACCGCGCTGACCAGGTCGAACTCGCCCAGCCGGGGAAGGTTCACGGCGTCGGCCGCGTGGTAGGTGATGCCCTGGGGGTCCTTCTGCTCCGTCTCGCGGGCCAGCTCGACCATGACGGGCGAGAGGTCCACGCCGACGACCTCGGCCGCGCCCGCGGACTTGATCAGGCGGGTGTAGTGGCCGTGCCCGCAGGCGAGGTCGAGGACCCGGGCGCCGGTCAGGTCGCCGAGGTGCTTGAGGACGTTGTGAGCTTCGGGACCGGCCAGCGGGGCCGTGTCCTTGAAGTCCGAGTAACGGTCGCCGATCACCGCGTACTGGTCGTTCTGCTCGGTCATGTGCGTACTCCCTTGGGTGCGGCGGCGTCAGACGTTCGCGGGGCGGTGGGCGGCGAGGTCGGTGTAACCCGCGGCCGCTCCGTCGTGGAAGGTGTCCGGGTCGGGCTCGGTGAGCGGGGCGCCGCTGCGGATCCGCTCGGGCAGGTCGGGGTTGGCGGAGAAGTACCGCGCGAAGCTCACGGCGTCGGCGAGGTCCGCGTCGAGCCGGGCGGCGGCGGTGGCCGGGTCGGTGGGGTCGTCGCCGGTGAACGGATTGGTGATGACGGCGCCCGCCCAGCGCTCGCGCAGCAGCGCCGGCAGCTCCGGGTCCGGGCCCTCGACGATGTGCAGGTAGGCGATCGCCTGGGCGTTGAGGGCGTCCGCGAGCAGGCCGTACGTGGTCGCGGGGTCCTTCTCGACGGTGTCGTTGTAGCCGCTGGCGGGCGAGAGGCGCAGGCCCGTACGGCCGGCCCCGACGGCGGCGGCGACCGCGGCGACGACCTCGGAGACGAAGCGGACGCGGCCGGCGGCGTCACCGCCGTAGGAGTCCTCGCGCAGGTTGGAGTTGTCGGAGAGGAACTGGTGGAGCAGGTAGCCGTTGGCGCCCTGGAGCTCGACCCCGTCGAAGCCCGCCCCGATCGCGGCGGTGGCGGCGGCGGCGAAGTCCCGGACGGTCGCGGCGATGTCGGCGGGGGTCATCTCGCGCGGCTCCACCGTGTCCACCAGCACCCCGGGCGCCGTGCGGGCGTCGCTGAGCGCGGTCACGGCGGAGGGCGCCAGCGGGCGGACCCCGGCCGGGAGCAGGTCGGGGTGGGCGATCCGGCCGTGGTGGGACAGCTGCGCCACGATCCGCCCGCCGGCCGCGTGCACGGCCTCGGTCACCCGCTTCCAGCCCGCGATCTGCTCGGCGGTGTGCAGTCCGGGCTGGCCGACCGGCCCGTGCCCGGCGGCGCTGACGCGCACGCCTTCGGTGATGATCAGCCCGGCGGAGGCGCGCTGGGCGTAGTACTCGGCCATCAGGGCGCCGGGGACACCCGCGGCGTCGGCGCGGTTGCGCGTCATGGGCGCCATGACCACGCGGTGGGGGAGCGTCAGCGCGCCCGCGGTGAGGGGGTCGAACAGGGAAGGCATGGGGTCTCCGGAGGGTGGGGCGGGGAAGCGGTGGATCAGTGGGTGTCGTCGCAGGCCAGGGCCCGGTCGACGAGGGCCGGCGCGGCCCCCGTGTAGCGGACCGGGTCGAGGAGTTCGCGGAGCCGGTCGGCGCCGAGGTGCTCCGAGACCTCGGGGAGGTCCGCGAGGACCTCCCCCAGCGGCCGGCCGGTGCGCCCGGCCCGCTCCGAGGCCTCGGTGAGCAGGGCCTTGGCCGGGGCGCGGCCCAGCAGCGGGGCGAGGACGGCGGAGATCCGCTCGGAGACGACCTGGCTGCCGGTCAGCGCCAGGTTGGCCCGCATGCGGTCCTCGTTGACCTGGAGGCCCTCGGCCAGCTCCACCGCGGTGTGCGCGGCGCCGCCGGCCAGTCGCAGGCATTCGCGCAGCAGCAGCCACTCGGCGTGCCAGGCGCCGCCCGACCGTTCGTCCTCGGCCAGCAGGCACTGGGTCAGTCCCGCCGCCAGCACCGGCACCTGGAGGGCGGCGGAGCGGATCAGCGTGGCCAGCACCGGGTTGCGCTTGTGGGGCATCGCCGAGGAGACGCCCCGGCCGGCCCGGCCGGGTTCGGTGACCTCGCCGACCTCGGTCCGGGTCAGCGACTGCACGTCCACGGCGATCTTCCCGAGCGCCCCGGCCGTGAGGGCCAGCGCGCCCGCGAGGTCGGCGATCGGGGTCCGCAGGGCGTGCCAGGGCAGCGCCGCCTCGGCGAGCCCGGTCTCCTCGGCGAAGGCCTCGGTCAGCCGCCGTACGTAGGCGCCGGGTTCGACGGGAGCGGCGCCCTCGGGGGCGGCGTACTCCAGGTAGCCGGCGAGGGTGCCCGCGGCGCCGCCGAGCGAGACCGGCAGGCCGCCGTCGAGCAGCCGGCGCAGCCGCGCCGAGGAGTCGAGCAGCAGCTGCCGCCAGCCCGCCGCCTTCAGCCCAAAGGTGGTGGGCACGGCCTGAAGGGCGAGGGTGCGCCCGGCCATGGCGGTGTCGCGGTGCCTGGCCGCAAGCGCGCCCAGGGCCTCGGCGGCGCGCTCCAGGTCGGCGGTGATGAGGAGCAGCGCGCGGCGCGCGACGAGCATCGCGCCGGTGTCGAAGATGTCCTGGCTGGTGGAGCCGCGGTGGACGTACTCGGCGGCCTCCGGGTCCCGTTCGGCCACCAGGTCGGTGAGCGCGCGGACCAGGCCCACCACCGGGTTGGCGGTCTCCCGGCTGCCCCGGGCGACGGCCAGCGCGTCGATGTGCTCCGCGCGGGCCGCCTCCGTGATGGCCCGGGCGGCCTCCTTCGGCATGGTGCCGAGCCGGGCCTGGGCCCGGGCCAGGGCCGCCTCGGCGTCCAGCATGGCCTGGAGCCACGCCAGGTCGCCGACGGCGGCCTCGACCGGGGTGCCGGCCCGGACCGGGGACAGCAGCCCCGTGTCCGGTCCGGCGGCCGCGGCCGGGAACCCGGCCGCGCGGGGGTCCGTGCTCACGGCTTCACCCCGGAGAGGGTGTGCCGCTCCGGGACGGGTGCCGGGACGAGCCGGGTGTCCTCGTGCACCACGGTCATCAGCGCGGACGCGATGGCGTCGGAGTCGCCCAGGGTCACCGAGTCCACGCCGGGGCGGATGCCGGCGGCGGTGGCCCAGTGGACCGCTTCCGTCGGAACTCCGTAGGCGAAGCGGCGCGGGTGCGGGCGGCCCTGGGCGTCGATGACGCGGCACGGCCGCTCGGTGACCGCGACGGCCCCGGTCTCGTAGCCGTCCGCGCCACCGGCGCCGGGGACGGTGTGCGGGCGGACCTGCCCCGTCTCCAGCAGGTACGCGAGCAGCGGATCGGCGGTGCGCCGCACGTCGGGGACGGGCAGCCGGGCGTCGATCAGCACGCGCGCGGTGATGGTGCGGCCGCCGGTCACCGCCGACTCGGCGGTGAACACGCCGTCGCCGGAGTGCGGGGTGATCCGCAGGTCCGGCCCCAGGACGTCGAGCACCCCGGCCCGGATCAGCGCGATCATCTCCTCGATGCGCGAGGCGGGCGGGCCGATCGAGAGGAACGCGTTGAGCGGGGTGTACCAGCCGTCCAGGTGCTCGCGGTGCGAGGCGCCGGTGAGGCCGGAGTGGTCGACCGCGAGGCGGATCTCGTTGCGCAGGTCGCGCAGGACGTCGAGGGCCGTCTTGAACGGGCCGCTGACGTTGCCCCGGCGGGCCTCGGCCAGGTCCCGGCCGAGGTAGTCCAGCAGCCAGCTGCGGAACTCGTCGAGGGAGGCGAACCGGCGGCCCTCGGCGGGGTCGTTGATCCGGTCCCAGCTCCAGCGGTCGGCGGCGGCGATGCCGAACCGGTCGAGGACCGCGCCGCGGGCCTCGTCGGTCTCGGCCGCCAGGTAGTCGTCGCACAGCTTCCTGGCGTCCTCGATGCGGCCCGCGCCGCGCAGCAGCACGTCGTAGTAGACGCTCTCGACCTCGCGGGAGACCAGCGGCCACAGCTCGGCCAGGAAGTCCACGCGTTCGCCGGACGTGGCCCGCTCGCGCAGGACGGCGACGTGGTCGGCCGTCAGCAGGCGCGGGTAGTAGCGGCCGAACGGGCCCTTCTCGTTCGCGCCGCGCGAGTGGTAGGGGATCCCCCGGCGGGAGCCCGCCACCAGGTGCGGCTCCTGGCCCGAGGGGCGGTAGACGAGCGTGCCGTCGACCCGCTCGAACGCCCCGCCGCGGCCCCGGGTGAACAGCGCCATGTGGTCGAAGAAGTTGAGGCCGAGCCCGCGCAGCAGCACCGTCTCGCCGGGTTCGACGAAGGACAGGTCCAGGTCGGCCGGATTGGCGGGCGGGACGTACGCCAGCTTGTGCTCCCGCGCGAACGCCGTGAGCGCGGCCTCGCCCCGGTCGGGCCGGGAGTCGGTGTGGCCGAGGGCGAGCACGACCGCGCCCAGGTCGGGCAGGGCGGTGCCGTCGGCGAGCCGCAGGAGCTGCCCGCCGTCGCGGTCTTCCAGGGCCACGGCACGCGACTGGTGGACGCGGACCGTGATGCCCACCGGGGCGGTCCTGACGACCCGGCGGAACGCCCAGCGCAGGTAGTGCCCGTACAGGGAGCGGGTCGGGTAGTCGTCGGGGCCCAGGACGCGCGCCTCGGCGAGGACCGCCTCGGCGAGCTCCGGCTCGGCGAAGTCGTCGAAGGGTCCCATCAGGGTGAGGAACCGGGCCCACTCGTACAGGCTGGGTCCCTCGACGACCGGGCCCGCCATGACGACCGAGTCGTCGGTGAAGACGGTGACCTGGGAGGACACCGTGTTCATCAGCAGGTTGCGGCTCTGGTCGGTGCGCCACACGGCGCCGGCGCCCGCCGGGTGGGGGTCCACGACGTGGACGGTGACCGGGGTGTCCGGCACGGTCCGGGCGAACTGGGCGCAGAACCGCTCCAGTACGGACAGGCCGCGCGGGCCGGCGCCGATGATGGCGAAGAACTGCCGGCGCTTCTCACTCATCGCGGATTCCCGTCCAGGTGGTGACCTCGACGCCGTCCCCGAGCGGGAGGTCGAGGGAGACGTAGCCCAGCCGCCCGTCCCGGATCCGTTCCAGGTAGTCGGCGGGAAGCATGGACAGGTTGTCGGAGACGATCACGGCGCCGGGCGCCATCAGGGGCTCCAGGACCTTCAGGACCGGCAGGTAGAGCTCTTTCCAGCCGTCCAGGAGGATGAAGTCGACGGGCTCGGTGAGCGCGCCGAGCGTGTCGCGGGCGTCGCCCTCCAGCACGGTGACGAGGTCGGCGAGTCCGGCCTCGGCCAGGTTCTCCCGCGTCTTGCGGACCTTGCCGCCGTCGAGCTCGCTGGTGGTGAGGTGTCCGCTGCCGTTGTCCCGCAGGGCGGCGGCGATCTGGATGGCCGAGGCGCCGTAGGACGCCCCGAACTCGACGGGGTTGCGCGGCCGCAGGGTGCGGACCAGCAGGTGGAGCAGCCGGCCGATCTTCGGATCGACCGGGAGCAGGGCCTCGGCGCACAGGGCGCTGGCCTCCGCGGGGGTGGGCGGGGCCGATAATCCGGCGGCGCTCGCGTAGGCGCGCTCCATGACGCCCTTGTCGTCACGTTCGGCCATGGAGTACAGCCGGTTGAGAACGGCGCGCACCGCAGGCTCATCGAGCCCTGAGGAGCCCTGTCGTACAGGCAGGACAGACAAGATTTTCTCCCGTTAACATTCGAGCCCGCAGGCCGGCCGTCAGGCCGTGACGCCTTCGAGCAGGTCGCGGCGTATGTAGCTCAGGGCGTTGTAGATGGTTCGGCGGGTGTCGAGGATCGCCCGGCGGCCGTGCATGACACGGGTGTTGTCGATGAGGGCGATGTCGCCGTCCTGCCAGTGGATGTCCTCGGTGAGCTCGTCGGTGAGGGTCTTCATCCGGCTGATCAGGCCATCGGGGAAGCCGGTGCCGTCGGCGTAGCCGATGACCGGCTTCTCGTAGTTGTAGGAGGGGCCGAAGATGCTGTTGGCCCAGGAGGGGCGGTCGCCGAACAGGGTGGTCCGGGCCGCCGGGGTGCGGTACGTGTAGTGGGCGGAGCCGTCCTCCTGGAGGACGAGGGTGGTGCCCTCGCGGTCCTGGACCAGGGCGAGGAAGTCGTCGAAGGTGATGTCCTCGACCTTCTTGTCACCGCCGGACTGGTGCAGGACGAACTGCTTCCACTTGGCTTCCTCGACCCGGCGGGCGTAGGAGATGTCCTGGGCGAACGCGGCCTGGTCCTCGGCGGGGGTCGCGTCCCACACCCGGTAGCCGTCGCACACCGTGGTCTGCGAGCCGCTGGAGGCGGCCGTCTCGCAGAAGAACCAGGTCAGGTCGGGTCCGAAGGGGCTGTTGCCGTTCTCCAGGTGGAGTCCGACCTCGTCCGTACCGGCATCGACCTTCTGCGCCACGGCGCCTCCGTGAAAGGTGCGCGCGGGGTCCAGGGTCACGCGGTCGGAGTGCGCCTTGACGAAGAGGGAGAAGTCCTCGACGGAGGGGCGGAACCCGCGCAGGACCACGAAGCCCGCCTCCGCGAGCAGGGCGACGGTGTCACGGGGTTCCAGGTCGCCCAGGGTGGGACAGCCTTCGCTGGCCAGGACGAGCTTGCCCGTTCCCGCTCCGAGGGACTGGACGTCCGGCTGACTGTGAGACATGTGTGACCTCTTAACTCATCGCGGTTGATGGGAGAGCAGTGACTCGGCTATCGCCGTGCGCACCGGGCGGCCGGTGACGGTGAAGAGCCGTCGGTACGCCTCGTCGTCGGCGCTCAGCAGGTGCACCACCTCGACGCGTTCCACCTGCGAGAGGTGTTCGGCTCCGAAGGCGGCGATCTCCCGCTCCGCCTCCTGCCGGTCGATGGCGGGGTCGATGACGAACAGGCCGTTCAGGGCGGGCAGGTCGTTGCCGACGACGGCCGCGGCCCGGACGAACGGGAGCCGCGCGTACTGGGCCTCGACCCATTCGGGCGCCACGTTGCGCCCGGCGGCGGTGATGATGACGTTCTTCTTGCGGCCGGTGATCCGCAGGAACCCGTCCTCGTCGATGGTGGCCAGGTCACCGGTGTGCAGCCAGCCGTCGACGACGGCGCAGGCCGAGGGGTCGGGCCGGGTGTACCCGTCGAACAGCGAGGGGCTGCTGACGAGGACCTCGCCCTCCTCGCTGAGGCGGACGCTGACGTGGCGCAGCGGCCGTCCCACGGTGCCGATCCGGCGGGCGCCGGGGGTGTTCCAGCTGACGACGGAGCTGTTCTCGGAGAGCCCGTACCCCTCGTAGACGGGGATCCCGAAGCCGTCCAGTTCGCGCAGGGTGTCCGGGTGGACGGGCGCGCCGCCGCAGCAGATCAGGGGGGCCCGGTCGGTGCCGAACAGGGCCTGGTTGACGTCGCCGCCGGCCTCCTTCGCCCGGCGCGCTGCTTCGGCGAGGGCCGTGACCAGGGCCGGGGTGGCGACGACGGCGCTCGTGCGCGCGGTGACCAGGTGGGGCAGGGTGGCCTCGACGGCCGATCCGCTGGTGCCCACGAGCGGGGCGTCGGGCGGCAGCAGGGTGACGCAGCCGCCGTCCAGGAGCACCAGGTACAGCCCGGTGACCTGCTCGATGAGCAGGCTGAACGGGACGACGGACAGGTAGCGGGCGAAGGCGTCCGCGGGCATCGCCGCGTGCAGCGAGTCGATGAGCGCGCCGATGCCGCCGGAGCGGATCCGTACGCCCTTGGGGCGCGAGGTGGTCCCCGAGGTGTGGATGATCTTGCAGATCCAGTTCTCGTCCGCGGCGGGCACGGCGTACGGCTCCGCGGCCGCGCCGAGCGCGTCCAGGGACACCTCGACGACGCGGCAGCCGGGCGGCAGTACGCCCTCTCGCCCCCACTCGGCGAGCCGGGCGGCCCCGAGGGAGTCCACGACGCAGACCTCCGCCTCCTCCAGGAGGCTGGCGGCCTGCTCCCGGGTGAAGGCGAGCGGGACGGGGACCTCCGTGGCCCGGGCGGCCAGCAGCGCCAGGTCCGCGACGACGAACTCCGCGGTGTTGCCGCACAGCACGCCGGTGCGGCCGGCCGCCGTGACGAGGGGCGCCAGCTCCTCGCTCAGCGCCCGTGCGGCGCGGGTGATCTGCCGGTAGGTGTACTCGGCGGCGAAGCCGCCCGCTCCGTCCAGGACCCGGACCAGGGTGCGGTCCGTTTCGGCGTAGCGCTCCAGGGCGCTCTCAACGGCTCGCACGGCTGACCGCCTCCTGCGCGGGAGCGGTGGCCCTGGTGTCGGTGAGCAGCTCGACCATCGGCTCCAGGAAGGTGTACCGGCCGGTGGCGTTGGCGAACAGGTCGGCCAGCTTGCGCAGTTCGATGAAGCCGACCTGGGGCAGGTGGTCGTAGTACGTCCCCCAGCTGCCCCGCTCCTGCGGGTCGAGCCGGTCCTGGTCGGCGTCGCCCAGGACCGTGAACCCGATGCCGGCGCGCCGCAGCGACTGGCGCAGCGGGGCGGTGACGGTGCACAGGATGTACTCCATGCCCATGCACCAGGAGATGATCGGGATCAGCCGGACCAGTTCCTGACCGGAGCCGGGCACGCTGGCGAGCGCGCCGATCTCGATGACGTTGGCGCGGTCCACCGGGGTGCCGGTGCGCTCGGCGATCGCCTTCTCGACGGTGGTGTCGAGGTAGCGCTCCGAGAAGAACGGCTCGTCCGAGACGTGGGTGCAGCCGGCGCATCCCACCATGACGGGCTCGCCGCCCTCGTCCTGCCGGACGGCCACGATGAAGGAGTCGGGGTCCGGCTGGATCTTCGCCGCGTGGACCGCGGCGTAGGTGGTGCGGGCGAGGTCGCCCGCCTCGTGCCAGGCACTTGTGTCCCGTAGCGCCAGGGATATCTTCAGCAAGACCGAGTCTCCATTCGCGGATGTCCCGGGCCAGGGAGGCGGTGCGCCCAAGGACGAGCCTGTTCAAGCTGGGCGGCGAGGGCGAACAGGGTCGCCTCGTCACCGAATCGCCCGGTGGCGTGAACGCCGACGGGGAGGCCCGCTTCGGTCCAGTGCAGGGGGACCGACATGGCGGGCTGGCCCGTGAGGTTCGCCAGCGGAGTCTCGTGGCAGAACTCGACGGCACGCGTGAGCTGCTGCCGGGGAGTGCCGACGGAGAAGGTGCCGAGCGGCGGGGCCGGCTCGGAGGTGACCGGGCCGAGGAGCACGTCGTAGCCCCGGCGGCTGCCCCGGCCCTGGCGCTCGCCCTCGCCCTCGTAGAAGCCGGCGAGGCCCCGGGCGGCCCGCTGGAGGGTGGAGACGGCCAGCAGGTAGCCGGCGGCGCTCAGGGTCCGCCCCTGCTCGTACAGCTCCCAGGTCAGTTCCTCGAACTGGCCGGGCTCCGGGGTACGGCCGCTGAGCAGCGCGAACGAGCTGATCGCGGAGGAGACCCCGGCGGCCCACAGCACCAGGAACGGTTCGACGAGGTCGGTGAAGGCCACGGCCGGTTCGGCCTCGACGACCTCGTGTCCGAGCTCGGCGCAGAGGGCCGCAGCCTCGCGCACCGCGGTCGCGCAGGCGGGGTCGAGGCGGCCGCCGCTGCCGGCGCGGGTGCTGAAGGCGATCCGCAGGCGGCGTCCGGGGCCTTCGGCAACGGCCCGCGCAAACGTTCCTGCGGCCACCGGCGGCGCCCAGTACGGGTCGCCCGGCGCGGGGCCGGAGATCGCGTCGAGCACGGCGGCGCTGTCGCGGACCGAGCGGCTGACGACGTGCTCGGCCGCGAGGCCGTTCATCAGGTCGCCGACGGCGGGGCCCAGCGGTGTCCGCGCCCGGGTGGGCTTGAGCCCGAACACCCCGCAGTTGGAGGCCGGGATGCGGATGGAGCCGCCCGCGTCGTTGGCGTGCGCGACGGGGACCAGGCCGGCCGCGACGGCCGCGGCGGAGCCGCCGCTGGAGCCGCCCGCGCTGCGGGCGTGGTCCCAGGGGTTCACGGTGGCGCCCTGGGCCGTGTTCTCGGTGGTGGGCAGCACCCCGAACTCCGCGGTACGCGCCTTGCCCAGCACCCGCAGCCCGGCGGCCTCGAAGCGGTCGGTCAGCTCACTGCCCTGCGCCGGCACGAACCCCTTCAGGAACCTCGATCCCATCGTCGCCTCCATACCGGCGACGGTCGGGCCTAAGTCCTTGAGCAGGAAGGGCACGCCGTGCAGGGGCCCCCGCTCCTCGGGGTGCGGGCCATCGGGCTCGTCCGCCTGGGCCAGCGCCCGGTCGAAGGAGGTGACGGCGACGGACCCCAGTGACCCGTCGAGCCTTTCGATGCGCTCGATGGCGGCGCGCAGCAGATCGCCGCGCGACAGCTCGCCGGTGCGCACGAGTTCTGCCTGCGCATGCCCGTCGAGCTCGCGCAGGCGCTCTGAGAAAGACATGCCATCACCCTTTCGAAATAGCTTTCAATAAAGCTTTCTTGCGAGATGCTAGCTTCTGGTGCGGGGTTCATCAACCGACGACCGGGCCTTGGACCGTGTGTCCTGGGGTGGAAAATCGGACAGATGCCCCCATGAGGTTGGCCACCCGGACCGACCTTTGATGAGATGCGCGTCAGAACCAGGCCCTGGCAAGGCGCGGCAGGCGCGGCACACCGAACCGCCGCGCGGGAGGCGAAACATGAACGACAGAGCTCCGGCCGGCAACGCGATCCCACTGGACCGGCTGGCCCGCCAGGCGACCCGGCTGGCGCAGCTCGTGAACGCGGCCACCCGGGCGGCCTCGGCCTCGGCCGGCCTCACTCATGCGGATACGGACGTACTCCTGGCCCTGTACGGCGCGCCGGAGCACCGGCTCCGGCCCACCGCGCTGTCCACCGCGTGCAACCTCTCCTCGGGCGGCACGAGCAATGTCATCCTCCGGCTGATGCAGGCCGGATACGTGAACCGGGAAGCCGACGCGTACGACGGCCGCAGCACCTGGGTGCAACTCACCATGGAGGGAGAGGCACTCGCGTCCTCGGTTCTGGAATCAGCCACAGCGGCGCACGCCCGGCTCCTCGACCGGTTGCCCGGCGGCATCGCCGTCGCGCTCGACGAACTCCTGGAGATCGCCCTCGGCCACCTCGACGACGGCGCAGGCCGCTAGCCTGGCCCGCCGCGCCTTCTGCCGGCCGGCGGCGGTCCGTTCGCCCGGGGCCCGCCGAAGGGCCTTCACCCCGGGCGGGGACGCCGCCGCGGCCGGGGCGGCCGCCGTGGACGCGCGCGGGGAGGACCTGGACAGGGCGATGAGCTTGGCCATCTGCGCCCCGGTGGGAACCCCCTCGACGCGGTACCCGTCGGCCACGACCGTCGGGGCGATCCGTACGGACCGCCGCGGGGTCACCGCTTCCTGGTGCCTTCGTACGTAGTAGGGCGAGCGCACCGCCGCGCGGAAGCGCTCCGGGTCGAGCCCGGCGCGCCGGGCGGCCTCGGCCAGCACCGCGAGGTCCGCGATGTCCTGACCCTCCGTGAAGCGCGCGGAGAAGACCTGGTCGCTGTACGCGTCGCCGCGCCCGTGGTCCGCCGCGTACTGGTAGCCCTGGAGGGCGAGGCGGCTGGACGTGTTCGCGGGGGCGACCGGGCTCACCCGTACCCCCAGCCGGTCGGCGAGCGGACGCAGACCGCGGTCCCAGCGCTGGGCCGACCACACCGGGTCCCAGGCTCCGCGCCGGCTTTCATGGGGATGCCACCGCACCTGAACACCGGAGCCCGCGAGCTCCTCGGTCAGGAAGTGACGGGTGATCATACTGGACGGGCATCCGTAGTCGAACCACGAGTCAATCCCGACAGCCATCGCTAGTGGGCGCCTTCCTGCACCTGGGTGCTGTGCTCTGTTGGCCGGTCACCTCTGGTGCTCCATGGCGGACTTGCACCGCCCGGCCATAGAACCATACCTTCATCCCGGTTTTCAATCAGCTACCGGTATTGGCTCAGCGGCGCCTTAACAGCGGCTCTGAGCAGCGGAAATACAAGAACGTGAACCCCGGGCGTCGAGATTATGGACAGCTTCTCCGGCCCATTCGCGGTGAAGATCCTGACCAAATGCAGACCGAGGGGTCTTGTTCTGTTCTCCGTGCGCGGTTCAGGTACGGACTCGGGGACACCCGAGCCGGCCCGGAGTCCGGACCGGCGGACCCACGGAGGGCAGATCGGGTTCACTCACACACGTGGGCCGGTTCATAAGTCCCCCTGCTCAGCTCTTTCTTCGCCAGCGCCGCCGAATCTACAAACCGTGCCGCCGGTTTGTCAAAGGCTCATCGGGGTCGATATCGGGCACGGAACGTGAGCATCGATGCCCTCCATGCCCTTTATGCCAGGAGAAATAACCGGGGATGCGGGTAAATACCGGACACGCCCCGACGAGCCCGCTTCACGGTGGGTGAGGAATTGACCCTCCCGTAACCCCCATATGAACAGGTTGAAGCCAACCAAGTGGACTGTTTCGCGGGGGCAGTGCGAGGCTGTCACGGCGACCTCGACGCGTGCGGCGACCGGCACGCGGAGGCCTCGCGGAGGCGCCGGGGAGGGGTGACCGATCCAGCCACGGGCGTGAATCTGATCCACTTCGAGTGAAGATAATACCAACGATGCGGTTTAATATTCCCTGTAAATCTTCCTCAGGAGCTCCCCGTGACCAAACAGGAACGGGCCGTACGCACCCGCCACGCACTGCTCAGGTCGGCAGCCGCAGCGTTCGATCAGCGCGGATACGCCGCAGCCACACTGAGCCTGATCAGCAACGGTGCGGGAGTGAGCCCGGGCGCCCTCCACTTCCACTTCGAGAACAAGGCCGCCATCGCCGCGGCGGTCGAACTCGAAGCCGCCGACACCCTTTGCATGGTCGCCACCCACGTGTACATGCGGCAGGGATCCGCGCTCCAGGCACTGGCCGACACCTCCCACGCGCTCGCCCGGGCCTTCACCACCGACGTGGTGGTGCGGGCCGGCTTCCAGCTCGGCCGTGAGGCGGCCTACGTCAGCTCGCTCGACCTGCACAAAGACTGGGAGCGGTACGTCCACCGGCTGCTGGCCAGGGCCGCCGAGCAGAACACCCTGCAACCGGGCCTGTCGCACCGGCAGATGGCGGCGATGGTCGTCGCGGCCACCGTGGGCTTCGAGGTGCTCGGGCAGGGCGAGCGGGAGTGGGTGTCGGCGCATTCGCTCACCAGTTTCTGGCGGCTGATCCTGCCCTCCCTGGCCACCCCCGAGGCCCTGTGCGAGCTGGATCCCACGGGCGGCCGCCTCGGCGTGATGTCCCGGTCCTGACCGTACGCACGACGACCGGGCCGACGGGCGAACACAAACAGCGCCACCGGTTTTTCCGGCGGACGGACCACCAGACGGGCAGAAATAAACAGACCGTCCGGTCTTTTACTAGAAGCCCTTTCTTCCAGCGCGAACCATACGAAAGGGCCCCGGGCGGTACGCCCAGGGCCCACGATTCGAACGAACGGTGCGCCGGCCCGCACCCCGGGCCGGTACCCGCCTACACCGCCGCGGCGTCCCGCGCCGGCTCCTCCCCGGCCCCGGCCACCGCCCCGGCCCCGGTTTCGGCCCCGGCTTCGGCCCCGATTTCGGCCTCGTCCTCGCAGTCCTCCTGGGCCCGGGCTTCCAGGAGCTTGATCTCCTCGACGACCCGGTCGCCGCGGTCCGCCGCCATGTCCAGGCGCGCGAGGACGGCGGGCGTCGCGATGCCCGGGTAGAGGTGCTGGTAGAGCGCCGAGACCCAGCGCTCCATGTCCTCGCGGGCGCTGAGCGTCTGCGAGTAGACCTGGACGCCGGTCCAGGAGGCGGACATGATCCACGCCGTCTCGGCGGGGTTCACGTGCGGCAGCAACTCCCCCTGCGCCTTGGCCTGGGCCAGCAGTTCCTCCACGACGCCGATCCAGCCGGGCACCGAGCCGCCGCCGAAGATCTCCCGCATCTCGGGCTCCAGCGACAGCCGTGCGCCCGCGCTCAGCAGGGGCTGGCGCCGCATCCGGTGCGCGAGGACCATCGCCACGTCGAAGAGCTCCTGGAGCTTGCTCTCCCGGGGCGGGACTCCCCCCTCGACGAACTGCTCGTCGAGCACGCCCTGGGCCAGCTCCTGCTTGGAGCAGAAGTGGAAGTACAGCGCCCCCTTGGTGACGCCCGCCCTGGCGAGGATGTCCGCGATCGTCGCGGCTTCGTACCCGCGCTCGTCGAAGACCGCCGCGGCCGCTTCCAAGATCGCGCGCCGCGTACGAACCGCACGCTCCTGCCGAGCCACATTGCCTCCGAGTGTTCGAGTGCTTCGAGTACTTCGAGTGCTTCGCGGGTCCGAGTGCACCCATTAAAAGGAACCAGCAGGTCCGTATTTTATCAACAAGAACGACAAGTCTTGACACCGGAATCGCCTTGTAAACAAAACCGGAAAGTACATATCTTACGAGGAGTGCTGTCCCATCCGTCGAACGACTGTGTGGAGAGGTCAATGACCCTGTTCACGTCTGAGAACTATGCCCCGGCGTTAGCCCAGGAAGCCGGCGAGCCGTGGACGAGCCCCGCAGAGCTCCCGCAGCTGACGAGTACCGTGCCCCGAGAGTACGTGCACCGCAGCTCCGTCGCCGAAGTCTTCCTGACCGGTTACAAGCGCATCGACGACAACGTTTTCCTGATCGGCGGTCAGTGGCCGCGGGCCCACACCTTCTTCACCGGCGTCGACGGCAGGAGCCACGACCCGGTCCAGGCCGCCGAGACCCTCCGTCAGGCCGGTCTCCTGCTGTGCCATTCGGAATATGGAGTTCCACTGAAGCACAAGATGCTTCTGTGGACCCTGGATTTCACGGCCGATCCCTCGCAGCTGCGCATCGGGACCAGCCCCACCGAACTCGAAATCCTCGCGACCTGCAGGGATTTCGTCTGGAAGGGCAGCAAGTTCTCCGGCGTCCTCGAAGTCACCATCCGCTGCGACGGCAGGGACGCGGCCTCCGGGACCGCGACGTTCAGCTGTGTCTCCTCGGCCGTCTACCGCCGCCTGCGCGGTGAGGCCGGTTTCGAGTCCGCGCTGCGGCCGCTGCCGCGCCAGACTCCCGTCCCCACCGCCGAGGCCGGCCGGCTGCTCGCCGCCGACGTCGTCCTCGCGCCCGCCGACCGGCCCGGCCGCTGGCTGCTGAGCCCCGACCTCGGCCACCCGATCCTCTTCGAGCACGCCAACGACCACCACCCGGGCATGGTCCTGGTCGAGGCCGCCCGCCAGGCCGCGTACGCCACGCTGGCCGGCGCCGCCTTCACCCCGACGGGCATCGAGACCGCCTTCCGCAGCTACGCCGAGTTCGACGCCCCCTGCTGGATCGACACCGAGCTCGTCCCCACCGACGACCCGGCGGTCCGCAGGGTGCGCGTGACCGGACACCAGGACGGGCGCACGGTGTTCGAGTCGACCGTCACGGGCGCAGTCCCCGTTCTCTGACCCGGCGCGGCCGGGCCTCGCCCCGGGCCGGCGGGGCCCGACACGATCATCTGGAGGTTGGCTGTGCGAGCGTCACTCCCCGTCGCGGGGAACAGCTCGGGGGTGCTCGCCGGCAAGTCGGCCCTGATCACGGGGGCGAGTTCGGGCATCGGGGCGGCCGCCGCCCGGGTGTTCTGCCGGGAGGGCGCCCGGGTCACCCTGGTGGCCCGCCGGGAGCCCGAACTCGCTGCCCTGACGGCTGAGTTGACCGCCGCCGGACATCAGGCGCAGTACGTCCTCGCCGATGTCACCCGGGCCGGGGACGCGGTCCGCGCGGTCGCCGCCGCCGTCGAGGCCTACGACCGTCTCGACGTGGCCTTCAACAACGCGGGCCTCGGCGCCCTCCCGGGCCCCATGCACCTCCAGGACGACAAGGTCTACGACGAGGTCATGGACGTCAACGTGCGCGGGGTGTGGAACTGCATGCGCGCCGAGCTGACCGCGATGCTGGAGTCCGGCGGCGGCGCCATCGTCAACAACAGCAGCACCGCGGGGCTCGTCGCCACGGCGGCCGGCTCCCCGTACATCGCGTCGAAGCACGCGGTGATCGGCCTGACCAAGGCGGCCGCGAAGGAGTACGCGCAGCACCGCATCCGGGTCAACGCGCTCGCCACGGGCGCCACCCGCAGCGAGATGATCACCGGCTGGATGGCCGAGGACCCGGCGCGTGAGCCCGCGATGGCCCAGAAGGCGATGCTGAGGCGGCTCGCGGAGACCGAGGAGATCGCGGAGGCGGCGGTCTGGCTGTGCGCCGACCGGTCCTCGTACGTCACCGGTACGACGCTGGCCGTCGACGGCGGCCGCCTGTCCCACTGACCCCCCGCTTCCAGAGACGCCCCCAGCCCGCCCCTCAGCCCGCCTGCGGCCCGAACTCCCCCGTCAGCAGCAGCTTCTTCTGCGGCTTGCCCATCGCGTTGCGCGGCACCGCCGCCACGAAGCGCACCTCGCGCGGCCGCTTGTGGACGGAGAGGTGCGCGGCGACAAACTCCGTGAGCTCGGCGCCCGTCACCCCCTCGGCGACGACGAAGGCCACGATCCGCTGCCCCAGGTCCGCGTCCGGAACGCCCACCACCGCGGCCTCGCTGACCCGGGGGTGGTCCAGCAGCGCGTTCTCGATCTCGCCCGCGCCGATCCGGTAGCCACCCGACTTGATCATGTCGATGGAGGCCCGGCCCACGATGCGGTGCACCCCGTCCGCCGGGTCCACGGCCGCGATGTCCCCCGTACGGAACCAGCCGTCCTGCGTGTACGCGGCGGCGGTCGCCTCCGGGCGGCCCAGGTACCCCGAGAACAACGTCGGCCCGGTGAGCTGGAGTTCCCCGATCTCGGCACCCGTCTCGGCCGCGATCCGGGTACGGATGCCGGGCAGCGGGGTGCCGACCGTGCCCGGCCGGACCTCGCCGCCCGCGCGGCCGCTGACGGTGATCAGCGTCTCCGTCATCCCGTAGCGCTCCACGGGCCGCAGCCCGGTCAGCCGTTCCAGGTCCCGGAACACCGGCGCGGGCAGGGCCGCGCTCCCCGAGACCAGCAGCCGCGCCCCGCCGAGCGCCTCGGCGGCCGGCGCGTCGGCGGCGATCCGGGACCACACGGTGGGCACTCCGAAGTACAGGCTCCCGCCCGCCTCCGCGTAGGCCTGCGGGGTCGGCCGCCCGGTGTGCACGAGACGGCTGCCGCTGCGCAGCGCCCCGAGCACGCCGAGCACCAGCCCGTGGACGTGGAACAGCGGCAGCCCGTGCACCAGGGTGTCCTCGGCGCTCCACTGCCAGGCCTCGGCCAGCGCGTCCAGGTCGGCGGCGATCGCCGCACCGGTCAGCACCACCCCCTTGGGCGCGCCGGTGGTACCGGAGGTGTACAGCACGAGCGCCGGATCCTCGGGAGCGGCCCCAGGAGCGGCCGCCGCCCCGGCCCCCGGCCCCGCCGAACCGGAGGAGCGCCGGTCGAAGTCCACGTCGGTCAGCACCGCCCCGGAGTCCCGCAGGATGTGCTCCCGCTCGGCGGGCCCGGCATCGGGCGGCAGCGGTACGAAGGGCACCCCGGCCAGCAGCCCCCCGACGGCCGCCGCGACGGTCTCCAGCGAGGCCGTCGCCGTCACCGCGAAGGCGGGGGCCCCGGCCACGTCGGCGGCCACCGCGCGCGCCGCGCCCAGCAGTTCCTCGTAGGAGGCGGTCCGTCCGGCGACGCTGAGCGCGTCCTTCCGGTCTCCGTACACCCCATCCAGCGCGGTCAGCACGCGAAGCCTCCTCGGTCACTCCGGCAACACAGGAGCCCAGGCTACGGCGCCGGTCGCACACCCGGACGGCCCGGGCACCTTCTCCCCGGGCCGTCCGGCACTTCAGCCGTGCGTCAGCCGTGCTTCGGCCGTGCCGGCCGCGCGTCGGCGGAGCGCCGCCGGCGCGCGATCAGATGACGCCCTGCGCCAGCATCGCGTCCGCGACCCGCTCGAAGCCGGCGATGTTCGCGCCGACGACGTAGTCCCCCGGCGCCCCGTACCGCTCGGCGGTCTCGTGCGCGACGGTGTGGATGGACCGCATGATCCCGGCCAGTTCGTCCTCGACGCGCTGCTCGCTCCAGGCGACCCGCCCCGCGTTCTGGGCCATCTCCAGCGCGCTCACCGCGACCCCGCCCGCGTTGGCGGCCTTGCCGGGCCCGAACGCGACCCCGGCCTCCTGCAGGATCCGTACGGCCTCGGGGGTGGTGGGCATGTTGGCGCCCTCGGAGACCGCCTTGACCCCGCCCGCGACGAGGGCGCGGGCGTCCCGCGCCTCCAGCTCGTTCTGCGTGGCGGAGGGGAACGCGACGTCCGCCGGGACGTCCCAGACCCGGCCCCCGGACACGAAGCGGGCCGAGGACCCGCGCCGCGCCGCGTACTCGCTGACGCGGCCGCGCTCGACCTCCTTGATCTGCTTCAGCAGGGCGAGGTCGATGCCCTTGTCGTCGACGACGTAGCCCTCGGAGTCCGAGCAGGTCAGCGGGTTGGCGCCGAGCCGCTGGAGCTTCTCGATGGTGTAGAGGGCGACGTTGCCGGAGCCGGAGACGACCGCGCTCAGGCCGTCCAGCGCCTCGCCCCGGACGGCGAGCATCTCGGCGGCGAAGAGCACGCTGCCGTAGCCGGTGGCCTGCGGGCGGATCGCGGAGCCGCCCCAGCCCTGGCCCTTGCCGGTGAGCACGCCGGCTTCCCAGCGGTTGGTGATGCGCCGGTACTGGCCGAAGAGGTAGCCGATCTCCCGGCCGCCGACACCGATGTCCCCGGCGGGCACGTCGGTGTGCTCGCCGATGTGGCGGTGCAGTTCGGTCATGAAGGACTGACAGAAGCGCATGACCTCGGCGTCGGACTTGCCGTGCGGGTCGAAGTCGCTGCCGCCCTTGCCGCCGCCGATCCCGAGGCCGGTCAGGGCGTTCTTGAAGATCTGCTCGAAGCCGAGGAACTTCACCACGCCGATGTCCACCGACGGGTGGAAGCGCAGGCCGCCCTTGTACGGGCCGAGCGCGCTGTTGAACTCGACCCGGTAGCCGCGGTTGACGTGGACTCGGCCCCGGTCGTCCTGCCACGGGACGCGGAAGAGGATCTGCCGCTCGGGCTCGGTGAGCCGCTCCACCAGCGCCACGGCCGGGTCGGCGTACTCGGGGCGGGCGGCGAACACGGGGGCCAGGGTCTCCAGTACTTCCCGTACCGCCTGGTGGAACTCGGGCTGCGCCGGGTTGCGCCGCTCGATGTCTGCCCGCAGTGCTTCCAGCCTGTCCTTCTGATCCTTCACGTGTGTCCCTCCAGGGGTTCCGTGGTTCCGTGCTTCCGGGCTGCGGAAACGTTCTTCCGTATCGCGGTTCCCAAACGGGAGGCTACCGCGCGATGCCCCGGCCGGAAACATCCTCATCGATCACACCCGGCAGGAAGCTTTCCTACTCATAAGACCAACAGCCTTGACGATTAGATGACCTGCGCATGACCAGCGGCAGACCGGAAGACCAGCCGCAGACCACCCGCGGGCGGGTCCGCCGGGGTCCGTGACCGTGATCGGAACGGGCCAACGGGCCCGCCGCGCTTGCCAGTAGGGTGCCGTCATGAGCACCTCCCCACTGCGCCTGGAGCCGGTCACCGTGGCGAACTTCGACACGGTGTGCGCGATACAGGTCCGCCCCGACCAGGCACATCTCGTCTCACCCGTGGTCAAGTCCCTGGCCGAGGCCTATGTCAACGGCGACTGCGCCTGGCCGCGCGCCATCGTCGACGGCGACGAGGTCGTCGGCTTCGTGATGGCCTTCATCGACATCGCCTGGAACCCGGCCGCGGACCCCGGCGACATCCGCTCCGGCATCTGGCGCCTGAACATCAGCGCCGACCGCCAGGGCAAGGGCTACGGCCGCTTCGCGGTCGAGGCCGTCACCGCCGAACTCCGCCGCCGGGGCGCCGACCGCGCGTACGTCACCTGGGAACCGGGCCCCGGTACGCCCAAGCCCTTCTACCTCGGCCTCGGATTCCGCTCCACCGGCGAGCGGAGCGGCGGCCAGTCCGTCGCCGTACTGCCCCTGGCCGCCGGGCAGTACGACGCGGTGGACGCCCGCTAGGCTCCGGGCAGTACGACCGTCCGCGCCGCCCCCGGCATCAGCGGTGGGACGGGCTGGGCACCGGCGCCCGTCCGGAACTCCTGCGGACTGACGCCCCGGACCCGCTTGAAGGCCGTCGACAGCGCGAACGCCGATCCGTAGCCCACCCGCCGGGCCACCGTCGCCACCGTCGCGTCCGGCTCCCGCAGCAGATCCGCGGCGAGCGCGAGCCTCCAGCCCGTCAGGTACGCCATCGGCGGCTCCCCGACCAGCTCGGTGAACCGGCGTGCCAGCGAGGCCCGGGAGACCCCGGCCTTGACCCCGAGCTCCTCCACCGTCCAGCCGTGGGCCGGGTTCTCGTGGAGCATCCGCAGCGCCGGGCCGACCACCGGGTCGCCCTGCGCCCGGTACCAGGCCGGGGCCCCCGAGCCGGGGTCAGCGAGCCAGGTGCGCAGGACCCCGATGAGCAACAGGTCCAGCAGCCGGTCCAGGACGATCTCCTGCCCCGGCTCGTCCCGGGAGATCTCCGAGGCGAGCAGCCCGATCAGCGTGGCGTCGGCGGCCGCGGCGGGCCGTACCAGGACCGTCGGCAGCGCGCTCAGCAGCCGGCGGCCGATCTCGCTCGGCGCCTGGTAGGTGCCGCTCAGCATCACCGCCGACCCCGCGTCCTGGAACTCCGCGCCCCAGGTGCGCACGCCCAGCGCCATGCTCTCGCTGACGTCCTCGCCCGCCCCGGTGGTACACCGCTGCTCGGGGTCCACCGTGATCTGCACCGGGGTGTCCGGCGCGTCGCCGATCGTGTAGGGCTCGGGCCCCCGTATGACGGCCACGTCCCCGGGGCTGATCCGCACCGGCTCGCCGCCGTCGGGGAGCACCCAGCTGGAGCCGTGCACCATCGTGGCCACCGACAGCGGGGCCCGGTCCTCGATCCGTACCGCCCAGGGCGGGTTGTAGACGGCCTTGAGGAGGAAGGCACCCCGGGCCTTGGGGCCTTCGAGGAGGCCGGTCAGCGTGTCCATGGGCTCATCCTCCCTCCGCCCGAACCCGTCTGACGCAAACTCAGGCGTCCCAGACACCGGTGGCCGCCGCCTCGCGGGCGAAGTCGGCGAAGTCCCTGGGTCGCCGGCCGAGCACCTCCTCCACCCCGTGCACCAGGTGCGCGTTGCGCCCGTCCAGGATGAGCGTGAACAGGTCGGCGAGTTCCTCCGGCAGGCCGTTCTCGCGGAGCACCGCCCGGTAGTCCTCGGTCGAGACGGGGAGGTACGAGATCTCCCGCCCGGTCGCCTTCGACAGCTCGGCGGCGGCATCGGCGAAGCTGAGCAGCCGCGGCCCGGACAGTTCGTACGTCCGGCCGATGTGGCGGTCGTCCGTCAGCGCGGCCACGACCACGTCGGCGATGTCGTCGGTGTCCACGAAGGGCTCGACGGCGTGCCCGGTGGGCAGGGCGATCTGCCCGGCCAGGACCGGTTCCCGGAAGAAGCCCTCGTCGAAGTTCTGGTTGAACCAGCTGGCCCGGACGACGGTCCAGTCCGCGCCGGACTCCTTCATCCGGTCCTCGGCCGCCCGCGCCGCGTCCTCGCCGCGCCCCGAGAGGAGCACGAGCCGGCCCGCCCCGGCGGCGACGGCCGCGTCCGCGAAGGCGCCGATCTGCTCGGGGGCGCCGGGGAAGGCGAGGTCCGGGTAGTAGGTCACGTACACCCGGTCCACCCCGTCCAGCGCCGGCCCCCAGGTGGCGGGCAGGTTCCAGTCGAAGGCGGGGTCGGCGGCGCGTGATCCGACGCGGACCCGGCGCCCCCGCAGGAGGAGCTTCTCGGCGACGCGCCGACCGGTCTTGCCGGTGCCCCCGATGACGAGGGTGACGGCGTCCCCGGTGTCCTTCGCGTTGCTGGCGTTGCTCGCGTTGCTCGATGCGTTCGATGAGTTCGTCATGCCTTCAGTCAACCGCCGCCGCGCGAGACGGGACATAGCCGAAAAGCTCACCTCCATAAGCGAGCGTCCAAGGCGCCCCGCACTCAGCCGCCGGCCCGCACCTCGGTGTTCTGGCAGGCCGTCAGCAGCCACCGCCCGTCCTCGGCACGGGTCATCACGTACAGCGGGCTGCCCTCGGTGTCCCCCTCCGCGGAGTGGTAGACCTGACGGACCTTGACCGCCGCCACGTCGGGCCGCAGGAACCGGGTGTGGACCACCTCGTAGCTCACCTCCCCGTCCCACTGCGCGGCGGGCAGCACCGCGCGGGTGAACTCGGCTATCGCGTCGAGGCCGATGAGGACCTTGCCGTGGGCCGTGGTCCACAGCGCCTCGGGGTGGAAGAGGGCGAGGAAACCTTCGGCGTCCTTGGCCCGCTGGGTGCGTTCGACGGCGGCGACGACCTCGGCGACCGCCTCGTTTTCTGTAGTCATGTGAGTGAGGATGCTCCCTCACCTATGGTTGAGGTCAATAAATATGATCACATGGCGACATGACGAGGAATCTCTACTTGTTCTGCTCCGCCGCCCAGCCCGTCTTCGACGTGGCGCACGTGATCGAGGACGCCCAGTCGCGGGGCTGGAACGTCTGCCTGGGGCTCACCCCGACGGCGGCGCGCTGGCTGTCGTTGAGCCTCGACGGACTCGCCGCACTGACCGGCCACCCGGTGCGCTGGGAGTACAAGCTGCCCGGGGAGCCTGACGTCTGGCCGGTGGCCGACGCCCTGCTCTTCGCCCCGGCCACCTTCAACTCGCTCAACGCCTGGGCCCTCGGCCTCACCGACCGGTTCACCCACGGGGTCGCGGCCGAGGCGCTCGGCAAGGGCATCCCCGTGGTCGCCATGCCCTGCACCAACACCGCGCTCGCCGCGCACCCCCAGTTCGACCAGTCCCTCGCGGTCCTGCGCGGCGCCGGCGTCGAACTGCTCTACGGCGAGGGCGGCTTCGTCCCCGGCCCGGCCGGCCAGGACGGCCCGGCGCACTTCCCGTGGCAGGCCGCCCTGGACGCGGTGGACCGGGCGGGCACGGCCCAGGCCTGACGGACCGGGCCCGCGCGGGACCGGGCGCGCGCGGGACCGGGGCCGGCAGGCGGCCCGCTACTCCCCGGTCACCCCGTCGATCGCCTCGCGCAGCAGGTCCGCGTGCCCGTTGTGCCGGGCGTACTCCTCGATCATGTGGGCCAGGACGTAGTGCAGGGAGTACTCCTGATCGCCGTGGCGCCCCTTCACGTCCAGGGACTCGGCGGCCTCCACGATCGCCCGCGACCGCGCGCAGGCGTCCTCCCAGATCCCGAACGACTCCGCCGGGTCCGCGTCCTCGACGTGGAACTCCGTCCGCTCCCCCGCCGCGTTCCGCGGGAAGTGGATCGGGACGTCCTCGCCGCCGAGGACATTGCGGAACCAGCCCCGCTCCACCTCCGCCAGGTGCCGTACCAGCCCGAGCAGGGACAGCCCCGACGGCGGGACGGCCTTCCGCCGCAGCTGCTCGGGCGTCAGGCCCGCGCACTTCACCATCAGGGTGTCCCGCTGCCCCTGCAGGACGCTGGTCAGGGTGGCGCGTTCGTCCCCGACCAGCACGGGCGGGGTCCGCTGTTCCTCGTTCATGGGGCGATCATCACAGGCGTACGGTCATCACGGGCGCACGGTCGGCCGCGTCACCGGGATTCACTGCGCGGACAGCTCCCGGAAGAACGCCCGGACGTCCCCCACCAGCAGATCCGGAACCTCCATCGCCGCGAAGTGCCCACCGCGGTCGTACGAGGTCCAGCGCACGACCGTGTCGGTCCGCGCGGCGACGTGCCGCAGCGGGATGAAGTTGTCGCGGGGGAAGTCGGCGAGCGCGGTCGGCGTGGCCGACGCCTCGGGCGGCTGACCGGCGTAGTCGGCGTGCGCCCGCTCGTAGTAGATCCGGGCGGCGGACCCCGCCGTGCCGGTCAGCCAGTACAGCATCACGTTGGTCAGCATCTGGTCCCGGTCGACCGGGCACCGCGGATCCGCCCACTCGGCGAACTTCTCCCCGATCCAGGCGAGCAGCCCGACGGGCGAGTCGTTCAGCCCGTACGCGAGGGTCTGCGGCCGGGTCGACTGGATGTCGGCGTACCCCTGCCGCTCGCGCGCCCAGACCCGGTACCGCTCCCACGAGGCCAGCGTCCGCTTCCGCTCCCCCGCGCTGAGCGCGGCCAGCTCCTCGGGCTGCGGCTCCGCGGTCGCCCCTCCGCCGGGCAGCAGGTTCAGGTGCACCCCGAGTACGTTCCCGGGCCGGATCCTGCCGAGCTCCCGCGAAACGGCGGCGCCCCAGTCGCCGCCCTGGACCCCGTACGTGCCGTACCCGAGCCGCTCCATCAGCACCCCGAAGGCCCGCGCGACCCGCTTGAACTCCCAGCCGGTGTCCCGGGTGGGCCCGGACAGGGCAAAGCCGGGGATGTGCGGCAGGACGAGGTGGAACGCGTCGGCGGGATCCCCGCCGTGCGCCCGCGGATCCGTCAGCGGGCCGGCGACCCGCTGGAACTCCACGAAGGACCCGGGCCAGCCGTGGGTCATCAGCAGCGGCGTCGCCCCGGGCTCGGGCGACCGGATGTGCGCGAAGTGCACCCGCGCCCCGTCGACGGTCGTCACGTACTGCGGCCACTCGTTGAGCCTCGCCTCGGCCGCCCGCCAGTCGTACGCGGTGCTCCAGTACCGCGCGAGCTCCCGGACCTCCCCGAGCGGCATCCCGTACGACCGGCCCACCCCGGGCAGCTCATCGGGCCACCGCGCCCGGTCCAGCCGCTCCCGGAGATCCTCCAGCTCCGGCTCCCCCACCTGAAGCCGAAACGGCTGCGCCCACTCCCCGAGATCACCCATGCCCGCGATCCTAGGCGGCCCGCCCGCGCGCGGCGTTAACGGCGTTAACGCCGGGGCGGCATCCGCAGGGAAGGCCCCCGCAGCGTTAACGGCGTTAACGCCGTTAACGCCCCCGCCGCTCCACCAACAGCCCCAGCCCGTCCAGGATCCGCTCCAGCCCGTACAACAGCGCCTGTTCCTGCCCCCCTTGCTCCGCGACCGATCCCAACGCCGCCGCCAGCGCCGGGTAATCGTCCCCGCGCGCCCTCAACACCTCGCCCAGCATCACGACAAGCTGCGCATCGGGCCCTTCGCCCCCGGCCCCACCACCCCCGCCGGCCATGGCCCGCTCCTGCTCGGCGATCCCCCGCACGTGCCCCGCCACCAGCACCACCGAGTCCATCGCCTCGGCTCCGCTCAGCCCGCACCCGTCCAGCGCCGCGAGCGCCCGTTCCATCCAGCCGAGTTCCCGCGGCCCCATGACCCGCGCCCCGACCGTCGCCTCCAGCAGCCACGGGTGCGCCCGGAACCCCTCGTACAGCCCCCGCGCCCACACCCCGAGCTGCTCCCGCCATCCCCCGCCCGCCGACTCCGCCCTCGCGGCCGCGGCCGCCAGCCGCGCGTCCAGCCCCGCAGGGTCCGGCAGCGCCGCCTCCACCATCAGCGCGACGAGCTCCGCCTTCCCCGGCACGTACCGGTAGAGCGCCATCTTCGTGACCGCCAGCTCCGCGGCCACCCGCTGCATCGATACGCCGCCCAGTCCCTCCGCATCGGCGATCCCGACCCCGGCCAGGGCGATGCCCTCCAGAGTGAGCCCCCGCTTCGGCCCCCGCGCGGGCTTGGCCGGCGGCCCCCACAACAGCCGCACCGCCGCGCTCCACTGCTCACTCGTCATGGGGATCCCCTTGCACTCGTACCAAAACTGCGTCTACCGTACACGGAATCGCTTCTGTATCCGCTGGACGCAGTTCTGGTCCCTCGCCACCCCGGAGCCCAATCCGTGCCCACACCGCCCTCCCCCACCATCCTCATCTCCGGCGCGAGCATCGCCGGCCCGGCCCTCGCCCACCGCCTCGGCCACCACGGCTTCCGCCCCACCGTCGTCGAACTCTCCCCCGCCCTGCGCGAAGGCGGCCACGCCGTCGACTTCCGCGGCGACACCCACCTCACCGTCCTGCGCCGCATGGGCCTCCTCGACGAACTCCGCCGCCTCCAGACCGGCGGCAGCCCGATGACCTTCGTCGACCAGGACGACGCTCCCCTCCTCCACCTCCCCGCCGCCTTCGCGGGCGGCGACATCGAGGTCCTGCGCGGCGACCTCTCCCGCACGCTCCACGAGGCCTCCCTACCCACCACCGAGTACGTCTTCGGCGACTCCGTGACCGGCCTCACCGAAACCCCGGACGGCGTGGACGTCACCTTCCGCCGCTCCCCTCCCCGTACCTTCGACCTCGTCATCGGCGCCGACGGCATCCACTCCCACATCCGCCGGCTCGCCTTCGGCCCGGAGGAACGGCACGTCACCCACCTCGGCTACTACGCCGCCACCTGGAGCCTCCCCCACCACCCGCACCCGGACCCCCGCCCCGGCTCCGTCGGCTACAACGCCCCCGGCCGTCTCGCCAGCGTGGGCACCGGCCACGCCAACCCCGCCCGCGCCGGGGCCTTCTTCCTCTTCGCCTCGCCCGAGCTCACCTACGACCGCCACGACCCCGACGCCCAGAAGGCCCTCCTGGAAGCCGCCTTCGCCGGCCTCCCCTGGCGGGTCCGGGAACTCCTCGACACCCTCCCCGCCGCCCAGGACCTCTACTTCGACTCCATCAGCCGCGCCGACGTCCCCGCCTGGTCCACCGGCCGGATCGCCCTCGTCGGCGACGCCGCCTGCGGCGCGACCATCGGCGGGATGGGCACCGGAACGGGCATCGTCGCGGCGTACGTCCTGGCCACCGAACTCGCCCGCTCCCCCGGGGACCACCGGGCCGCCTTCGCCCGCTACGAGTCCCTGCTCCGCCCCTACGCCCGGAGGTGCCAGAAGGGCGGCGACCGTACCGGCCCCTTCCTCGCCCCCGCCACCGCCCTCGGCCTGCGCCTGCGCAACGCCACGTTCGGCCACCCGCGCGGCATGGCCTGGATGCTGAAGCAGGGCCAGAAGACGGCCGCCCTGAAGAACCTCCCGCGTCAGCCCGACCCGGCCCCGAGGCGTTAACGGCGTTAACGGCGTCGCGGCGTTAACGGCGCGGCGGCATTAACGCCGTTAACAATCGGAACACCTCGCTCCACTTCCCGGCGTTAACGGCGTTAACGCCGTTAACGGTCCCCCCGGCGCCGCCAACGCCACTATCGCTCCCACTTCGTTAGCAAAACCCAAGCGTGGTGCCCACATCACCCCTGGAACGTTAGTAAAGTCCCTCTCATGACTTCACCCTCACCTCAGAACGACCGGGAGAAGGTCGTCTCCAAGCTCCCCCCGTGGCTGCGCCAGGAGTTGAAGATCCGCACCGCCCAACTGCGGGTCGACATCCAGGACGCCGTCCACCAGGGCATCTCCCACTGGAGCGCCCTCGCCTCCGCCCCCTCCCCCGTCGACACCTCCGGCGCCGAGTCGTTCTCCACCTGGCTGCCCGCCGGCCAGTGGGAGTCCTTCCGCGCCGACGCCAAGGGCCGTGGTGTCTCCCTCATCCAGGGACTGGCCCAAGCCGTCCGCCTCTGGCTGGAGATGAACCCGGCCCCGACCGTCAAGCGGCCCTCCGTCGTACGCCGCATCGTGGTGTGCAACCAGAAGGGCGGCGTGGGCAAGACCGCCATCACCGCCGGCACCGCCGAGGCCCTCGCGGAGGACCCGGAGTCCCTCCACCCGGTCCGCATCGCCCGTCAGCTGGCCCGCACCTCGCAGGGCGAGGAGGGCCAGCAGCTCCACCACGAGGGGACGACCCCGCTGGACCTTGAGGACCTCCCGGGCCTCGGGATGCGCGTCCTGCTCATCGACTTCGACCCCCAGGGCCACCTCACCAAGCAGCTCGGCCAGCAGCCGCTCCCCATCGGCGGCGACAGCCTCACCTGTCACATGGCCGGCGAGGCCAAGGGACCCCTCTCCGACCTGATCGTCCCCGTCCCGGACGACCGGTTCGGCGACCGCCTCCACATCCTCCCCGCGTGCACCGACGCCTTCCTCCTCGACGTCCGCCTCTCCACCGTCCGCGCCCGCGAGGCCGCCCTCGAACGCGCGCTGGCTCCGGTCGAGTCCGACTACGACGTCATCCTGATCGACTGCCCCCCGAGCCTCGGCCTCAGCATGGACGCGGCGATCTACTACGGGCGCCGCCGCGACACCGAACAGCCGGGCGCCTCCGGCGCGCTGATCGTCGTACAGGCGGAGGACTCGTCGGCCGACGCCTACGACCTCCTCACCTCCCAGATCAACGACCTCCGCGACGACCTCAGCCTCGACATCGACTACCTCGGCCTCGTCGTGAACCTCTACGACGGCCGGCGCGGCTACATCGCGACCTCCTCGCTCCAGGCCTGGATGGACATAAAGGATCCGCGGGTCGTCGCCATCGTCCCCGACCTCAAGGAACAGCGCGAAGCGGTCCGCGTGAAGCAGCCGCTGTTCGTGTACGCGCCCAAGGGCGACCAGGCCGTCGCACTGCGCGCCCTCGCAAGGGAGATCTCATGAGCAAGGCCGACAAACTCGGAGTCTCGGCGTCCTTCGCGCGGGCCCAGCCCGTCGGCGTCAGCTCCCGCCGCGCGGCGATCGCGGAAGCCACCGGGGCCCCCACCTCCGGGGTGCTCCCCCCGTCCGAGGTGCCCATCGAGGCCCTCGCGCACAACCCGTTGAACCTCCGCGAGGACCTCACGGACCTCGATGAGCTCGCGCAGTCCCTGATCGTCCGGGGTCAGCTCCAGCCCCTCGCGGTGGCCACGCGGATGGCCTTCATGGAGGCCCACCCCGGGCAGACCGACGGACTGGGCCGCGCCCCGTACGTGGTGATCGACGGCAACCGGCGCCTCGCGGCGGCCCAGCTGGCCGGCCTGAAGACCATGCACATCCACGTCAACGACGCCCTGGCCGCCAGCGCCGCCGACATCCTCGAATCCGCCCTGATCGCCAACGTCCACCGGGTCGACGTCGCCCCGCTGGACCAGGCCCGCGCGATTCAGGAGCTCGTCGACGTCCACGGCTCGCAGGCCCAGGTCGCGAAGCGGCTCGGGAAGACGCCGGCCTGGGTCTCCCAGCGGCTGGCCCTGCTGAACCTGACCCCCACCCTCCAGGAGAAGGTGGAGACGGGCGAGCTCAAGGTCGAACCGGCCCGCCGGATCGGCCGTCTCCCGCAGGAGGAACAGGAGTCGGCGGCGTCCGAGAGCATTAACGCCGTTAACCCCCCGCGCCAACGCACCCGCCCCGCGCCCACCGTTAACGGCGTTAACGCCGTTAACGCCGCGCCCCCGGATCCCACCCCCGTTCCCACCCCCGCCCCCACCCCCCGGATCACGATCGCCACGGACTCCCCGGAAACGATCGCCGACGCCCTGACCGCCCACCTCACGCCTGACGATCTGAAGGCCGTCACGGAACTCCTGGTCACCCGCATCTGAGGCAGACACCACGGCCGGGGGCGTTAACGCCGTTAACGCCGCAACGCCCCCACGTGCGTTTCATGTGCGTTCAGAGGTGCGGTTCGCATAGGCTGCGCCATGGAGGCACCCATGGAAAACGAACAGCAGTCGCTCTTCGCGGCCGTAGACGCCCTGCTCGAAGAAGCGGCCGCGCAGGACCCGCTCCCCCACCCGGACGAGCGCAAGCGCCTGCGCGAGGCGGCCGGACTGAGCCAGGACCAGATCGCGAAGGCCCTCTCGGTCCGCCGGGAAACGGTCACGTCCTGGGAAACCGGCCGCACCGCCCCCCGCCCTCCCAAGCGCGCGGCCTACGCCCGCCTCCTGGAGGGCCTCGCCACGCTCCACCCCGTTAACGCCGTTAACACCCCGCCTCCGGCCCCCACCGTTAACGCCGTTAACGCCACGCCCTCCCCCGCCCCGACGGTCAACGCCCAGGAGCCCCCGGCCCCGCCTGTTAACGGCGTTAACGCCGCACCCTCCCCCGCGCCCACCGTTAACGGCGTTAACGCCCCGCGCGCCGAAGGCGCCGCGCCCACCCCCCCGGGGTCTGGGGCGGAGCCCCAGTTTCGGGAAGGGGCGGGTAGGGGAACAGCCCCGCAGGGCCCCACCCCCGCCCAGGCGGCACCGACACCGGCAGCCCCCACGCGGAAACCGACGCCGACCGTTAACGGCGTTAACGCCGTTAACGCCAAACGCCACCCCACCCCCCTGGAAGGCAACGGCCCGCTCGTCGTCCTCGACGGCACCGGCCACGCCCACGCCGCCGGCGGCCTGGTCCTCGACCACCCCACCACCACCCTCCCCGCCCTCATCGCCTGGGCACTCGGCCCCGACGCCGACCTCCGCTCCCCCCGCCTCCACCGCAACGGCAAGGACGGCGACCCCCTCCTCGTCCTCACCGCCGCCGCCACCGAGGCCCTCGGACTCCCCCTCGTCCTGGAGGACCGCCGCGCCCTCCGCCTCCCGGACAACCACCCCGCCCTCAAGCAGCTCGCCAAGGGCAAGTGGCAGCTCACCCGCCGTGGCTTCGGCCCCTGGCCCCGTGTCTACCGCCCCGCCACCCCCACCACCGGCCGCCAGTGCGTGCAGCTCGCGGTCCTCCCCTGGGGCGCCCTCGACCCCCGCGCCTGGGGCGAGGACACCTCCGAGCTCCCGGCCCCGGAACTGGCCGAGCTCCTCACCACCTACGCCGCCCGCGTCCTGACCCCCCGCGGCTCCACCGCCGTCACCGGTCTGGAACTGATGACGGCCCTGCGCCCGCCCACCCGCGCGGCCCGCAACCCCCAGACCAACACCTGGGAGTCCGCCCCCGTCGCCGGGTCCCTCGTCCGCCCCGTCGACCCGGCCCCGCCCGAGGCCCCCGACGAGCACCCGGTCGTGGCCGCCCTGTACCCCCGCGCCCACCAGCGCACCCCGGACCAGGTCCTCGACGAGGAGGCGTACGACTGGATCCGCGACCCGGAGCTCCTCTCGGACGCCGAGTGCACCCGGACCCACGCCGTCGGCATCGACGTGAACATGGCCTTCGCCGCCGCCGCGAACCGCCTCGTGGTCGGCCTGGGTCCGGCGGTCCACGCCTCGCGCCCCCGCTTCGACCCGAAGACCCCCGGCTGCTGGCTCGCGGACCTCTCCGCGCTCGACCTCGACCCGCGCCTGCCCAGCCCGTTCACCCCGCACGGCCGGCGGCCCACCGGGCCCGCCTGGTACGCGACCCCGACCCTGGCCTACGCCCTGGAGCTCGGCCACCCCGTCGAACCCGCCGAGGCCTGGCTCCGCCCGGACAACGGCCCGTACCTCGACGCCTGGTACACCCGCCTCCGTGACGCCTACGTGGCCACGATGGCGGACCTCGGTGTCACCCCGGCGCTCTCCGAGCCCGAGTTCCTCACCGCCATGGCCGCCCTGCCGAGCGGGAACAAGCAGGTGCTGTCGGCCATCAAGTCCACCGTCAAGGGCGGCATCGGCAAGCTCCGCGAGCGCCCCCAGGGCGCCGGCTACCGGCACGGCGAGCCCTGGCCCGCCCTCGAACGCCCCACCTGGCGCCCCGACATCCGGGCCGCCGTCATCTCGACGGCCCGCGTGAACATGCACCGCAAGATGCTCAAGATCGCCACGGCGGCGGGGGAGTACCCCATCGCCGTGCTCTCCGACTGCGCGGTCTACCTCTCCGACGGCCCGAGCCCCCTGGACTTCCTCCCGCACACCCCCGAGGGCAAGCCGCTCCCCGGCGGCTTCCGCCTCGGCGTCAGCCCGGGCATGGTCAAGCACGAGGGCACCCAGTCCCTCCTGTGGGCCGTCCAGATGCTGGACGAAGGCCTCAACCCCGCCCGCCACATCAAGGGCCACGACGCGGCAGCCGACGGAGAATAAGCACCCATGACCCAGATCGACGACAGCCTGACCCGTGCGGACGAACAGAACTTCACCCGCCCGATCCCCAAGTCCGCGGGCGCGCAGATGCGTTTCCTCGTCAAGCAGCTCAAGTCCACGCGGGAGGCGGCGCGTCGGCTCGGCGTCTCCCAGCGCACGGTGGAGCGCTACGTCAAGGACCAGATCAGGCAGCCCAAGCCGGCGCTCGCCGCCCGCCTGGAGGACGAGGTCCGCCGCCACTGGCAGCCCCTCGTCCGCAAGCGCGCCCGCGCGCGGGCCGCCCGTACCACCGGCCTGGTCATCGAGACCCGCGCCCGGTTCGGTTTCACCGCCGCCCCCGGCACCACGGACGACGGCCGCATGCGCCGCATCACGCAGCACCTGCCGCCGGAGTACGCGGGCCGCCTCTTCGACGCCCAGGAGTCCGGCGCCACCGAGGCACAGCTGCGCGCCATCGCCGCGGAGGGACTCCAGGAGATCTACTTCAAGGACAACGGCGCCCGCGCCCAGAGCCTCCTGGTCGAGTTCACCGACATCGACTACGTCGACTTCGCCTTCTGAGCCCGGGAGCGGGGACGGCAAGGGACTGGAGAGACCGAAGGGACTGAAGGGACTGATTTTCGCCATTCCCTCAAGAAACGTTTCAGTCACTGGGCCCGGCGCGGCCGGGCCCTCCCAGTCCCTGCACGAACGCGCAGGTCACAGCCTCCCGGTCCCCGAGGAAGGGACCGAAGGGACCGAGTCAGGCAACTGTGGGCGTGGACAGCCCCCGCTGTGAGCGCTCGGTCTTGCGGCCGACGTGCCGCGGCTCGATCGTGCGCGGGTCGACGGCCTCGCCCGGCGCGCCCTCCCGGTAGAGCCCGTCCGGCTCGGCGTCCCGGTCGTGCGGCAGCAGGTAGAAGACGCGCCGCTTCTGCAGACCGCTGTCCGGGTCCGCCTCCGCGGTGTCCCCGAGCTCGGTGAAGCCGATCATGCGCCCGTCACGGTGGTAGCGCGGTTTGCCCCGCCGCCGGGGGGTCTTGTCCAGGGCCTGCCGGACGTAGTCGAGTTCCTCGGGGTCCTCCAGCCACACCACTTTGACCTCGTGGGCGAGATCGCTTGCTGTCAGTAGCGAGCTCATGGCCGGGATCCTTCCTCGTTCACGTCGGCCCTCGCGGGCCCCTGGTCGCGCCGCGCCGCGAGCGGCGCCGATGCGGATATGCGGCAGGGACCCGAGGGGCCCCGCCGGCTGGTGGGTCTGTTCATCGTCCTTGTCCATCGTAGGCGTGCCCGTCCCGGGGCGGCAGCACGCGTCGGCCGGTCACGTCGAGCTTGCCCTGTTCGCGTCACGCGGAGTCTGCTCTTCGTCGGCCAACAGGGCCAGTCCTGGGTAGAACTTCTGCCCGTTCGACCGCAGCATCTCGTTGGGGGAGGCGACTCCCACCTCGGCGCGGATGCGCGTGGCGAACGCGCGGGTGGTGGCGGGTCGCAGACCCTCGCCGTCGAGGCACCAGGCACTGTACGCGCGGTAGAGCGCTCCCTGCTCGACCTTGAGGTCGCGGGGGTCGGGCAGTTCCGCGCCGGTGGTGCAGCATTCGGCGAGAAACCGCCCGATGTGGTCCTCGGTGGTGGCGTAGGCCTGGGTGGCGGTGCGCACGACGCTCGGCCCGGTCAGGGGCGGCTTGCTCGCGAGGTAGGCCTTGGCGCCCTGGATCATCCAGTGGAGGATGCCGGGGCCCTCCTCCTGGACGAGGGTCTCCGCCAGGTTGTCGATCTTGCGGTGGTCGGGGACGACCTTCTCGAAGGGGATGAGCCGGATACGGCGCCAGAACGCGTGGCCGCCGGTGCCGACCTCGGGGCGGTGGTTGCCCAGGAGCCACAGCTTGTGCGTGGGCTCGAAGCTGAAGAAGTCCTGTCGCATCCGGCGGGCCTTGAGGCGGTCGCCGCCGGTGAGCAGCTTGACGCGGGCCTCGTCGAACTTGTCGTGCGGCTTGAGCTCGCTGCAGACGAACAGGCGCCGGCCGTGGAGTTCGGTCAGCTCGGTGGAGTGCTCGTTGAACTTGCCGCGCTCCATCAGGAAGCCGGGCGGGGCCACGTCCGCGTAGTCGCCGAGGATCTTGATGACGACGTCGAGGAGGGCCGACTTGCCGTTGGCGCCGACGCCGTAGAGGAAGGGCAGGACCTGGCCGCCGACGTCTCCGGTGATGGAGTAGCCGAGCAGGAGATGAAGGAAGTGGATCATCTCCTTGCCCTTGTCATCGTCCCCGAACGTCTGCTTGAGGAAGCAGTGGAACCGGGGTGTGGGCATGGCCTCGGGCGCCAGGTGGGTGGCGCGCGAATGCAGGTCCCGGGTGGGGTCGGGCTTGTGGAGGTCGCCGGTCCGCAGGTCCACGACCCCGGCCGGGGTGCACAGGGCGTACTTGTCGCCGTCCAGCGTGTCGGGGTCCAGGGCGAGCTCGGGGGAGGCCTTGGCCTGGGTCAGCATCGCCTTGACGCCCGAGGTGGACATGGTCCGCTTGCGGTGCTGGGCGAGCTCCCGGTCGGTGAAGACCCCGCGCGGGTCGTGGGCGGGCAGGTCCTCCGCCATGTCCCCGGCGGCCCAGATCGCGGCCTTCTCGCCGCCGGTGCGCTTCCACCGGTACTCGTCCCAGACGTACCAGCCCAGTCCCTCCACGTGCCGGAACCGGTCGTGGTGGAGGTGGGCGAAGAGTTTGGCGTTGCCGCGGTCGGTGAGGTTGTGCAGCAGACCGGTCTGGATGAAGTCGGAGGCCGAGGAGGCCGCGGGCACTCCGTTCTGCTGGGCGGGCAGCCGCCGGCCCTTCGCGGTGGTGGCGGGCGTGGCCTCCGCGGTGAACGCGGCGAGCTGTTCCGCCGCTGCCTGGGCGTTGAACCCCGTGCTTCCGGCGCTGCTCATGGGCGTTCCTTGGGGTGGATCGGTCGGTCGCTTCCGGCGCGGAGCCCCGCTTCGACGATGAGGACGTTTCGGCGCGGCTGGTGGGGTCGGGCGTGGTCGGCGGCTTCGAGGAGCAGTCGCCGGGCCTCCGGTCCGGTGAGGTGGCCCGCGGCGGCGAGTCCGCCGGCGGTGAAGGCCGCCCGGTTGAGCTTCTCGCTGAAGGCCGTTCCGGAGGGACTGGCCCCGCAGGCGCGCACCTCGTCCAGGAGGCCCGTGAGGAGCCGCTGGCCGCCCTTGGGGGCGGTCTTGGCCCCCCGGGGCCGCGAGGGGGTCACGGGGGCGTCTGACGGCGCCACAGGGGCCTCTACGGTGTGGCCGGTGCGGGCGAGTTCGGCGATGAGCCACAGCGGCAGGGCCGCGGGGACCCGGGCGCCGGGCAGCGGCTCGTAGACCCCGGCGGCGGTGCGCGTCGTCGGGGCCACGATGTATCCGCCGACGGCACGGACGTCCACCTGCCAGGCGAGCGCGACCTTCGGGCTGGACCCGCTGGAACAGCGCAGGCGCGGACCGCCCCGGGGCGCCCGGTACCAGATGTGCATTCCTCCGGACGGCGTGCGGACCCGCAGGGTCGAGGTGTCCTCGCAGGGGTTGGGCCGGGACCGGTAGGCGGCCAGGAGGGCCAAGGTGTCGAATCCGCTCTGGAGTCCGGTCAGGTCGACACGGTCGTCGATGGGGATGCCCGGCAACAGCCGTTGCCGGTCGGGCAGCTGTTCCGCGTGCGCGTCGACGTCGATGACCACCAGCCCGGCGGGTCCACAGGCGACGCCGATCCCGAAGCCCGGCTCGGTCTCCCACCACGCGCGCAGGGTACGAAGGTCCGTGGTCGCGGCGTGGAAACCGTGGCACCAGCGGCCCAGGGCGTGGCACGGGCAGTCCTGCGCGGGGTGGCCGCCGCCCCGGCAGTCGGGGCAGTTCGGCGCGGGCGTCTTGGTGCCGGGGGCCAGCGGGTGCACGGGGTAGCCCCGTCCCGCCAGCCAGCTCGCCACGTCCAGTGCCGTCCCGCCGCTCACGCCCGGTGGCAGGTTCTCGGAATGGACGGGCACTGGCTCTTCCTTGACGCGATGTGAGGGGCGGCGGTTCCGGTTCCCCGACCGGTCCCTGACGTGCGTGTTCACCTGCACCTCAGGGACCAGAGGGACTGAAGATTCACTATCGCGGAGGTTACCGCAGAGTCCGCGGCGAGTCGGGATCAAATTCCGCAGTATCGAGAGTTCAGTCCCTTCAGTCCCTCAGTCCCTAAAGTTCCCACCAGGTTCGTCCCTGAAAGTTCGTCCCCGGAACCGGGTCTGCGCCCGGGCGTGTCGCGCCCCGGTCGTGAGTTGCGGACGTCTGCCTTCCGGTCCCTGTCCGTCCCTCTCGTGCGGTGGACTCGGACCCTCAGTCCCTTTCAGTCCCTCACCCCCGGGCGGACCTCGCCCGGGCCGTTTTCCGGCTCCGCACCCCTGCCGGAGGGTGGTCAGGTACTGAAGTGGACTGAAGGGCGTTCAGTCCCTCGCGGTTCAGTCCCTGGGGAAAACAGCAGGTCAGAGCGGTTTGATTGGACTGTCAGGGACTGAAGGGACTCAAAGTTGGTACTTCCAGCTCTCATGCGGGTGTGTGTATGCGCGTACGTAAGTAGATCTTGCTATGTGTCTGAGTGGCTCATAACTGGAAAGTTGAGTCCCTTTAGTCCCTGTCCACCGGGGTGCAGGCCCCTGACCAGCAGGTTTGTGCAGTGACTGAAGGGACAGGGACCGAAGGGGCTGAACCGGCGTTCAGTACCTGTCCAGGGGAGGGGGTACCGAGGGAGGGGAGGAGGCTCCACGGACCGCTCAGGGACTGGAGGGAGCTCCGGGCACCCGATTCCCGGCCGCGCCCCGGGAGGGGCTCAGAGCCCGCCTCCGCAGCCTCCACAGCCCGCGCAGCCGCCTCCCGCGGCACAGCCCCCGGGCCCGGCCCCGCCGTCGCTCCCGGACCAGCTGCCGCCCCCGCCGCCCCCGCTTCCGCCGGAGCCCCCGTCCATGAGCCAGGCGAGCAGGATGGAGACGGCCACCGGAGCCACGACCATCGCCAGCATGGCCGCGCCGCTCAGGGAGTCCTGAGTCGCCTGGAGCCTGGGGGCCAGCACGATCAGGGCCAGCGCACCCCACGACCCGAGACACAGGTGGACGCTCAGCAGCGTCCAGAGCCCCTGCCTCGTCACGAGAACATCAACATCCCGGTCATATCCGGCAGGTTGCCCGTTGTCCCACTACGGAACACCCCGGTCCGCCCACGGGCGCGCGGCCCCTCGCCGCTCCGGGACTCCCGGCGGACGGGGCCGCAGGCTCAGCTGGCGTCGCCCGCCGCCGAACCGGTCGCGAGCTCCGTGCCCCAGCGCGCGATCGCGGCGGGCAGGTCGAGCGGGCCGGAGCGCAGGTCGGAGTCGGCGGCGGGCCAGTCCTCCCGGGGGACGCGCCACATCAGCTCGAACTCGTTGCCGTCCGGGTCCTTGGCGTAGAAGGACTTGGAGACCAGGTGGTCGGTCGCGCCGACCAGCGCGCCGCGCTCGGTCAGCTCGCGGCCCAGCTCCGCCAGCTCCCCGAGGGTGCCGACCTCCCAGGCCAGGTGGTAGAGGCCGACCCGGCCCTGTTCGGGCCCGGGGGCGTCGGAGCCGATCGCGAACAGCCCGAGGTCGTGGTCGTTGAGGCTGCCCGGGGCGCTCAGGAAGGCGGCCCGGCCGGGGATCAGGTGGTCCACCTGGAAGCCGAAGACCTCGGTGTAGAAGGCGACGGAGCGCTCGACCTCGCGGATCCAGAGCACGGCGTGGTTCAGACGGCGGACAGACATGCGGGGGGGCTCCCGGTTGGCTGGGGCGGTGGCGGGCGCGACGCGGCCGGCCACGTGGACGGCCACACCATACAGTTCAAATTCGAACTACTGCCATCCGCGCACGTCAGCGTGACGGCCGCCACCACCGGCGGGCCGCTTCGGGGGCGCCGGACCGGGTAGGGGCCCGGTGCGGGGTGCGGCCTTGGCCCTCATGGCCGCGACGGGGGCCGCATCCCGCCCTGGGGGAGGGCCGGGCCGGGATCAGGGGTACCGGCGGGCCAGGAGCTCCGCGAGGAAACCGTCGGCGTCGAAGGTCTCGTCCCCGGGCGTGACGACGGCGTACGTCTCGTCGAGGAAGGCGGAGAGCGCCGACGCCGCGATGAGGAGCACCGCTCCCTCCCCGCCCTCGCTGTCGCTCAGCTCGACGCGGACGAACTCGCCGTCGTCCGCCCACTGCGGCCGGAAGGTGACGTCCCCTTCGCCCACGGGGCGGTGGAGGCCCTCGGCCAGCATCTGGCGGTCGAAGCACCAGGTGGTCAGCACCGTGTCCCGGGTGAGGAACTGCGCCCGCACCGCGTACGGGTCGGCGCTGTCGTAGGAGAACTGCCCGAAGAGGGGCACGCCACCCCCGGCGACCGGCTGGAGATGGACGGCGATCAGGGCGGACACACAGGACTGCAACACGGCCTCCGGGGGTGGACTTCTCATCCGCACCCCGTCTGCCCCCTCTCCGTCGCGCCACACGGAGCTCTCCGGAGGAACCGTCGCCGGGAGAGCGTTCACTTCCAATTCATTGCAACGATCGAAGCGAAGATTGTTGCATTACCGTCCATTTCATTGCAACAATTTCCCCGACTTGACCTGCATATATGGCAGTTGAGCGCAATGAATTGATTGCCGAATCCATGAACGCAACGTAGCTTTTCCATCATCGGAAACAGCGGGCCGACAGAGCGCCCGCTTCCCACGAAGGAGAGCACGATGCACAAGTTCGCCACCCCCGCCCCCGTCGCCGCCGTCCTGGAGGTCCCCGCGGGCCGGATCCTGCTGATCGCCGCCGACCGGGCCGACACCACGGTCGAGGTGCTGCCCGCGGACCCCTCGAAGGGCCGCGACGTGAAGGCCGCCGAGCTGGTCACGGTCGAGTACGCCGACGGCGTCCTGCGGATCGGGGCCGCCGCGCCGAAGAACCGGCTGCTGGGCATCAACTCCGGCGCGGTCGAGGTGACCGTCCAGCTGCCTTCCGGCTCCCGCGTCGAGGCGAAGGCGGCCGCCGCCGAGTTCCGGGGCGTCGGGCGGCTCGGTGACGTCGCCTTCGAGGGCGCGCAGGGCACCGTCAAGCTGGACGAGACCGCGAGCGCCCACCTCACCCTCCAGGCCGGCGACATCACCGTCGGCCGCCTCGGCGGCCCCGCGCAGATCAGCACCCAGCAGGGCGACCTGACCGTCACCGAGGCCCTGCGCGGCGCGCTCGAACTGAGCACCAGCGCCGGTGACATCACGGTCGGCGCCGCCCGCGGCGTCCGCGCCTCCCTCGACGCCGGCACCACCTACGGCCGGATCCACAACGCCCTCACCACCGCCGAAGGCGCCACCGCCACCCTCACCATCCGGGCCACCACCGCCGCCGGCGACATCACCGCCCGCACCCTCTGAAGCGGCACGCCCCCACGCATCGACACCGAGGAAGGCCGGAAAACATGAGCACCACCGAGAACTACCAGGCCGCGGAGCGGCTCCTGCGCCGTCCCGCCCGCCCCGGCGAGCTCGTCGTGGGCGACAAGGTCAGGCCGCAGTGGATCGAGGGCGGCGCCCGCTTCCAGTACGCGGTGAGCAACGGCGCCGGCAGACGGTTCGTGCTGGTCGACCCGGCCGCGGGCACCCGCGAGCCGGCCTTCGACCACACCCTCCTCGCCGCCGCGCTGGCCGCCGCCTCCGGGCAGCGGGTCGACCCCGGGGCCCTGCCGTTCACGGCGTTCGAACAGGCCGGGAACGCCGTGGAGTTCGCCGCGTTCGGCGCGTACTGGCGCTGCCGCCTCGACGGCTACGTCTGCGAACCCGCCGAGTTCACGCCGCCCGGCAGCCCGCTGGAGGTGCCGTCCCCCGACGGGACGGTCGCGGTGTCCCGGCGGGGGCACGACCTGTGGGCGCGCTCGCTGTCCGACGGCCGCGAGTGGGCGCTGACCACCGACGGCGCGCCCGACCACCAGTACGGCCCCGGCCCGGACTCCACCGCCAACGCCACCCTGCTGCGCAAGATCGGCCTGCCGTACCTGCCGCCCGCGGTGGCCTGGTCGCCCGACTCGACGAAGGTGCTGGCCCACCGGACCGACGAGCGCCACGTCCGCCGGACCCACCTCGTGGAAGCCAGGCCCGCCGACGGCGGCGCGCCCCTCCCGCACACCCAGCGGTACGCCTACGCCGGGGACGAGCACCTGCCGCTGGCCGAGCTGGTCGTGCTGGACGTCGCCGCGGGCACGGTGGTCCGGGCGCGGGCCGAGCCGCTGCCGATGCCCCTGCTGTCGCCGATCACCGCCCGGTGGGCGTGGTGGGCCCCGGACGGCTCGGCGGTGTACTACCTCGCCCGCCCCCGCGACCAGCGCACCCTCACCCTGCACCGGCTCGACCCGGTCACCGGCGAGGTGACCACCGTACTGAGCGAGAGCGGGGCCACCCGCGTGGAGCCCAACCAGTGGGCGTACGAGCCTCCGATCGTGCGGGTGCTGGCCGACGAGGTCCTGTGGTACTCGCAGCGGGACGGCTGGGGCCACCTGTACCGCTACGACCTGCGCACCGGCGCACCCCTCGGGCAGGTCACCTCCGGGCCGTGGGCGGTGCGGCAGATCCTGCGCGTCGACGAGGCCCGGCGGGTGGTCTACTTCACCGCTTCCGGGCTGGTCGAGGAGGACCCGTACCGCCGCACGGTGTGCCGGATCGGCCTGGACGGCTCCGGCTTCGCCAAGGTCACGGACGACGCCCTGGACCACGTCGTGACCCTGCCGGGCGGCGGCCAGGAGTACTTCGTCGACTCCGCCTCCACCGTCGACACCCCGCCGGTGACCCGCGTCCGCGACTGGACCGGCCGCGTCCTCGTCGAGCTGGAGCGCGCCGACACCGGCGGGCTGACCGCCACCGGCTGGACGCCGCCGGAACGGTTCCGCGTCAAGGCGGCCGACGGCGTCACCGACGTCTACGGGGTCCTGTACCGGCCGCGGGGCTTCGACCCCGCCCGGCGCTACCCGGTGGTGGACAACCTCTACCCCGGCCCGCAGGTGGCCCGGGTCTCGCCGTCCTTCGACCCCGGCGGGACGGGCCTCGACGCCGAACCCCTCGCCGCGCTGGGCTTCGTGGTGGTGGCCCTGGACGGACGGGGCACCCCGGGCCGGAGCAAGTCCTTCCACGACGCCTCGTACGGCCACCTCGCCGATGCCGGCTGCCTCGCCGACCACGTTGCCGCGCTGCCGCAGCTGGCCCGTACCCGGCCCTGGATGGACCTGGACCGGGTGGGCGCCCTCGGGCACTCCGGAGGCGGCTTCGCCGCGGCCCGGGCGGTGCTGGACCACCCCCGGACGTACAAGGCCGCGGTCGCCCTCTCCGGCTCCCACGACGCCCGCCACTTCAACCCGGGCTTCGTGGAGGCCTACGACGGCGCGGACAGCCCCGGCACCTGGGCCCGCACCTCGAACACCGACCTGGCCCACCAGCTGACGGGCCGGCTGCTGCTCGTCCACGGCGCGATGGACGACCAGGTCCACCCGGACCACACGCTCCGCCTGGCCGACCGGCTCATCGCCGCCGACAAGGACTTCGAGCTGCTCATCGTGCCCGGGGCCGAGCACACGTTCATCGACTGCCTCGCCTACGTCCGCAAACGCTGCTGGGACTTCCTCGTGCGCGAGCTGATGGGGACGCAGCCGCCCGCCTACCGCCCGGCCCCCATCGCCATCGGCCCCGAACTGCTCGCCGAGCTGTTCGCCTGAGGACGCCGCGGTGCCCCTCGGGCGCGGTGGGGTTCCTCATGATCACTAATCTGGGGAACCCGCTGACCCCCGGAAAGGTGCCTCCCCGTGTCGCGATCATGGGTCAATTCGGCCGAACGTATCGGCGCCGACCTGCACCTGGTGCTGGCCGGGACGGGCTCGCGCCGGGCCGCCCTCGCCCAGGCCCTGCGCGAGGCCATCCAGGAAGGGCGGCTGGCGGCCGGGGTCCGGCTGCCGCCCTACCGGTCGCTCGCCGCCGACCTCGGCATCGCCCGGAACACGGCCGCCGACGCCTACGCGGAACTGGTCGCCGAGGGCTGGCTGACCGCCCGGCAGGGTTCGGGCACCCGCGTCGCCGAGCGCGCCGCACCCGCCAGGGCGGTGCGCGCGCCGGTCGGGACCCCGACGGGACCCGCCGCGCCCGCGCACAACCTGGCGCAGGGCCGCCCGGACGCCTCGTCGTTCCCCAGGACCGCCTGGGCGACCTCGGCCCGCCGGGCGCTCACCGCCGCGCCGCACGACGCCTTCGGGCCGGGCGATCCGCAGGGCCGCATCGAGCTGCGCACCGCGCTCGCGGACTACCTCGCCCGGGTGAGGGGCGTACGGACCTCCCCGGAGCGCATCGTGATCTGCGCGGGCTTCTCCGACGCGCTGCGGCTGCTGTTCGGCGGCGGTGTGCTGCGCGGCCCGCTCGCCGTCGAGGCGTACGGCCTGGCCTTCCACCGCGCCCTGCTGGGCGCCGAGGGCGTACGGACGGTGCCGCTCGGCATGGACGGGCTCGGCACGAGAACGGAGGAACTGCGGGGGCGCCGCGACGTGCGCTCGGTGCTGCTCACCCCGGCCCACCAGTTCCCCGTGGGCGGGCCGCTCTCCGCGGCGCGGCGGGGCGCGGCGGTCGACTGGGCGCGTGCCCGGGGCGGCGTGGTGATCGAGGACGACTACGACGGGGAGTTCAGGTACGACCGCGAACCGATCGGCGCGGTCCAGGCGCTGGACCCCGACCACGTCCTGTACGTCGGTTCGGCCGCCAAGAGCGTGTCGCCCGCGCTGAGGCTGGGCTGGATGGTGCTGCCGGAGCGGCTGGTGGCTCCGATCCTCGCGGCGAAGGGCCTGCGCGAGCGCTGGACGGGCGTCGTGGACCAGCTCACCTTCGCGGACCTGATCGCCTCCGGCGCCTACGATCGGCACGTCCGGCAGATGCGCCAGCGCTACCGAGACCGCCGGGGCCGCCTGGTCGCCGCGCTCGCCGAGCACGCGCCGCACATCGAGGTCACCGGGATCGCGGCGGGGCTGCACGCGGTGCTGCGGCTGCCCCCGGGCACCGAGACCGCGGCCGTGGACGCCGCTTCCCTGCTCGGCCTCGGACTCGACGGGCTCGCCGGCTTCCGGCATCCCGACACCGCCGAGGCCCTGTTCGACGGGCTGGTCGTCGGCTACGCGGCCCCGCCGGACCACGCGTACGCCGCCGCCCTGGACGCGCTCTGCACGATCCTGCCCCCCGTTCAGCGACGGGCGAGTTCCCGCTGCCAGACCGGGCTCTCGAAGTAGTGGTTGTCGAACTGCTCGGAGCTGTCACGGATGTCCTGCACCGAGGCCTCGCCCTGGTACACCCGCTCCAGCAGCCGGTAGTAGTCGAACCGGTCCATCCCCGGGGTGAAGACGACGAGCATCTCGGCCTCGCTGTCCGGGGCCGGCGCGAAGGCGTGCGGCACGGTCGGCGGCACGGTCAGGAAGTCGCCCTGGCCGAGCGTGAGGACCTGGTCGTCGAGGAGGATCCGCATGGACCCGCCCAGTACGTAGAACATCTCGGTCGCCCGGGTGTGGAAGTGCGCGGGAGCACCGGGCGAACCCTTGTGCAGCGTCGCCCGGTTGGCGGTCAGCGCACCGCCGGTGGCGTTCGCGTCGGCGAGCAGCGTGATCAGGCTGGTCGCCCCGTCCTGAAGCGTCTCGGCCTCGGCCGCGCGGACGAGGACGGGCTTCGCGGCGCTGGTGAACGTCATGGGCACTCCTTGGTTTCAGTGGTTCCGCCGACCGGTCCCTCCCGGCGACACCACTGAATCTAGTCTCCGGAAAGACCCACGGAAGGGTGCATTGAAGGCCCGGAATCATGGGTCAATTCGGGGGCGGTCAGAGCCGTGACGATCTCGGGACATTCTCTGACAGCACGCCGGGGAACAGGTCATACCGACCAGGGCCCCGGCAGAGCACACCCGCGGGGCCGACGTGCAAGGCAAGGAGTGCTCCGTGCGCACCCACCACAAGACCGCCATCGCCCTCGCCGCCGCGCTGCTGACCGCCGCGGCCCCGGCCGTCGCGCAGGCCGCCCCGGCGGCGGGACGCGGCGCCGCCCCCTCGGCGTGCCGTCCGGCCAACCACACCGCGAAGATCACCTCGGCGCCGGCCAGTGCGGGGCACCACCACTACCGCGTCACCCTGACCGCGCCGCGCGGCTACGACCCCTGCGCGCTGGCCGGTTCGCCGACCGACGTGCGGTTCTCCGACCACGGCTCGCACACCCCGGTCACCGCCAGCCGCTACGGCGACCAGAGTGCCGTGGTCACCTTCGGCCCCGGCCGCCCGGTGCACTTCGACATCCAGGTCCCGGGCGACGCCCGTCAGGTCCGCGCGGACGAGGCGTCCTTCACGCTCCGGGGCCCGGACGGGCCGATCCCCGGCGCCTCCTTCGCCGAGGGCGCGCTGATGGTCGCCCCCGGCACCCTCGTCGGCCCGGTGGAAGAAGGCGCCTGACCGCGACCGAGCGGGAGAAATCGGGCTTCGCGGCCGGTTATTCGGATTCGCCAATTCCGTATATTGCGAAGCCTTTGCCATGGCGTTCGTCTTAACTCAGGTCTACCTCAAATCCCGGAAGATCGATTGACGCGTCGCGTCCTCCCCGTGCAGTCTTTGCGAAGCGCGGCCCGGCCCAGGGGAATGAAAGAGCCGGGTGCGCGCAACACGGGGGGAACGGGGGATTTGCAGGGTGTACATTCATGCCCTTTTCCCTTTCCTGCTCGAACGGCTTCGAGTGGTATGGACCTAAGGGGAAAGAAAGTTATGCGCTCCACTTTCAGAAGAGGTGTCACCACGGCCGCCGGCGTCGCTCTCGCCGGAGTGACCCTGGCCATGCTGCCGGGCTCGGCCCAGGCCGACGACTCCTGGACCTCGACCGTACGGATCGCCAAGTACACGGCCTACCTCGCGTCGCAGTCGGCCCAGGGGGACACGCAGGCCGAGGAGACCGCCCAGGGATTCGCCGCCCTGTCGAAAGCCGACAAGACCCGCTTCCTCGACCTGATCGAGGACCACGCGGTGATGCGCAAGGTCTTCGACCCGGCCGAGGCCCCGTCCGCGCTCGTGGGCTCGTCGCAGCAGGTGCTGGCCGGCGGCGACGTCGTGGTGCAGCACGAGTCCCTCAGCGGCGTCGACGAGGCCTCGCCCCACAGCTCCGTGGCGCTCAGGGCCTCCGGCTACCGGGACATGTGGGCCTCGTACTCGATCACCGACAGGGTCATGGGCGTCAAGGTCTCGCGGGTCACGGTGCGGACCAACTACCAGGTAAAGGGCAAGGACACCACGAAGGTGTACCCGGGCAGTGCGACCCATTCCCTTTCCGTGCCGGGATGCTCTTTCTCCCACAGCCCGGTGAAGGAATGGATTTCCTCCGCGCCGGCCGACAATGCCCAGAGCGAGACCATTTGGTCGGCATCGTGCTGGGGTAGCGAATGGGACAAGCGGGAGCGGGTCTGGGCCGACTACCGCGGCTTCGTGGGCGGTTACCTCAAGGACGAATAAACGGAAATGCCGGTGAATTCTCCTTCAGGTGAATTCACTCCCGGATGAGGCCGGCGGCGGGCCCGGTCGCGTAGCGGCTCATGGTGTCGATGGCGGCCTGCGGCGTCAGCGTTCGCAGGCCGTCGCCGAGCCCGTCCCGCAGGTCGCGGGACCACATGAGCCAGCCGCCGCTGAGCCGGGCGATCAAGGGGCCGGAGGCCGGGGCCGGGGCCCCGCTGTTCGCCCGCTCGCCCGTCGGCGTCACGCTGACGCGATGTCGTGCGCTCGCGCGGGGAAGCGCACGACATCGCGGGGGACGGGCCCGTGCCTAGCGGAACAGGCGGTCCCCGGGGCCGGCCATGCGATGCGTGCCGCCGTGGCGGTTCACCCAGTCACGGATGAGGCCGATCGAGTTGGCGCACTGCCAGCTGTCGTCGTACTCGCGCACCCCGGTGAAGGCCCCGTAGCCCGCGATGATGCCGTCCACGCGCCCGTCGCCCAGCAGCTTGTCCACGTACCACGGGTCGTTGTAGGTGGTCGTCCAGGACAGCGTGGCCGCGAGCCGTCCGGCGTCACGGTCCCCGGCGCCCTTCTTCAGCTCCGCACAGGTGTTGTAGGTGGCCTCCGTGCAGTTGCCGAACCCCTTGGTGATGTCGCTGTCGCCGTAGTCCATCGCCCGGCGGCCGGCCGGGAACCCGGAACCGGACCGGTTGAAGGCACCCTGGACCTGGTCGCGGGTACCGGTCGAGGTGATCCCCTCCAGGCTGCCGAGCCGGCCCTCCAGGCTCTGCCAGCCCCGGCCGCCCACGTCCGGGGTGTTGCCGCCGTGGTACTCGTAGAACCCGTACAGCACCTGGATCCCGGCGGCCGTCAGCCGCTGCGCCTTGTCGCGCAGTCCGGCGACGCTGCACCCGCGGTTCTCCCGCTCCCCGCAGTAGTTCGGGTCCTTGATGTCCAGCCAGACCAGCGACAGCCGGCGCCCCGCGTTGGCGTTGGACAGAATGCGGTCGATCATGCTGTCGAAGCTGGGGCCCAGCCGGTTGTCACCGGCCGAGGAACAGTCGTGGTAGGCCCGCCATTCGTTCGGGTTCCACCAGGCACAGACGTCTATCTCGATGCTGTTGGCGCCGTGCTTGAGGGCCGCGTCCACACCGGCCAGGGTGTCGACGCGGTGCGCGATGGCGTAGATCGGGTGACGCTGATCGGCCGCTGCCGCCGGGGTCGTCGTGAGCGCGGTGGTACCGATGACCGCGCACAGGGCCGCCATCAGCGCCAAGAGCGCCCGCACCCGTGAACCGGCAGCACGCCTGAGGTGAGTGGTCAAGAAAACTCCCCGTCATATCGGTGTCCTGATCGGACATTTGTTCTGGTCCCGCACATGCTGGCACGCGATAAATGCATGATGAATGGACCTGGTGGAAGGCAGCCACGGAGTGGCGGGAAACCGCCTGCGGCCGCGGCGCCGCCCGCCTTTACCGCGGCCCCCGCGTAGACGATGCTGACCCGGCGTTGGAGGATGATCGACACGGGGGACCCGGTCGGTCCGGAGGGGGAGACCGCCGTGGTGCGCGTAGAGCTGCTGGGACCGGTACGGGTGTACGCCGACGACGGGGCCGGGGCCGGGGCCGGGCAGGCGCCGGTCGAGGTGGGCGGCCCGCGGCTGCGGATGCTCCTCGCCCGCCTCGCGCTCGGTGAGGGCCGCACGGTGAGCACCGACTCGCTCGTCGACGGCCTGTGGGGGCAGGCACCGCCCGCCGACGCGGCCAACGCCCTGCAGGCACTGGTGTCCCGGCTGCGCAGGTCGCTGCGCGGGGCCGCGACGGTGGAGTCCGCCCCCGGCGGCTACCGGCTCCCGGTGCGCCCCGAGGACGTGGACGTCCACCGCTTCGAGGACCTGGCCGCCCGCGGCCGGCGCGAACTCGCGGCCGGCCGCCCCGGCGAGGCTGCCTCGCTCCTCGGGACGGCCCTCGAACTGTGGCGGGGCGAGGCGCTCGGCGACGTACTCGACGCCCCCTTCGCGCGGCCCGCCGCGACCCGGCTCGACGCGCTGCGCACCGCCGCCGCCGAGGACCGCGCCGAGGCCGAGCTGCGGCTCGGACGGCACGGGGAGGTGCTGTCCGACCTGGAGGCGGCGGGCGCCGCGCGGCCGCTGAGCGAGCGGGTCGCCGGTCTGCGGATGCGGGCGCTGGCCGCCGCCGGACGGCAGTCCGAGGCCCTCGCCGTCTACGAGGCGATACGGGAGCGGCTCGGCGACGAACTCGGCGTCGACCCTTCGGCCGAACTGCGCGAAGTCCACCTCGCCCTGCTCCGGGGCCGGCTGGAGACGCCCGCCGGGCGAGGCAAGGCCGCCCCCGGCCCGCTGCCCGCCCGCCTCACCAGCTTCGTCGGCCGCGACGCGGAACTCGGCGGGCTCGCCCGCCAGCTCGACCGCGGCCGGCTCGTCACCATCGTCGGCCCCGGCGGCGCCGGCAAGACCAGGCTCTCCTGCGAAGCGGCCACCCGCGACCGCGCCCACGCGCGCGGCCGGGTCTGGTTCGTACCGCTCGCCGGCGTCAGCGCGCCGGACCAGCTGGCCGACGCCGTGCTCGGCGCCCTCAGCTCCACCGACGGCGGGCTCTACGACGCCGCCCAGGGGCAGCGGGCCACCCCGGTCGAGCGCATGGCCGGGCTCTTCGGCAGCGGCGACGCCCTGCTCCTGCTCGACAACTGCGAGCACCTCGTCGAGGCCGCCGCCGAGCTCGCCGCCGAACTCCTTGACCAGCTGCCCGAGTTGCGGATCCTCGCCACCAGCCGGGAGGCCCTCGCCATCACCGGCGAGGCCCTGTGCCACCTCGGCCCCCTCGACGTGCCGACGGGCTCACCGGAGCCCGCCGAGGCCGCGCAGTCCCCGGCCGTACGCCTCTTCGTCGACCGGGCCACCGGCGTCCGGCCGGACTTCGCGCTCGACGACCGCACCCTCGACGCCGTGGTCGAGGTCTGCCGGCGCCTCGACGGGATGCCGCTCGCCCTCGAACTGGCCGCGGCGAAGCTCCGCTCGATGAGCGTCGAGCAGGTCGCGCGCCGCCTCGACGACCGGTTCCGCCTCCTCGCCTCGGGCAGCCGCACCGCCCTGCCGCGCCAGCGCACCCTGCTCGCGCTCGTCGAGTGGAGCTGGGACCTGCTCGACGAGCCCGAGCGGATCCTCGCCCGCCGGCTGTCGGTGTTCCCGGGCGGCGCGACCGTATCCGCGCTCGAAGCGGTCTGCGCGGACCCCTCGCTCCCGGCCGGTGACATCCCGTACGTCCTGGACGCCCTGGTCGAGAAATCGCTGGTCACCGTGGTGGCGGCGACGGGCGGGCCGCGCTACCGGATGCTGGAGACGGTACGGGCGTACGCGGCGCGGCGCCTCGCCGAGGCCGAGCCCGGCGACGCCGTCACCCGGCGGTACGGCGCGTACTTCCTGGCGCTCGCCGAGGAACACGAACCCCGCCTGCGCACCCGCGAACAGCTGCGGGCGATCGAGGTCTTCGACGCCGAACACGACAACCTCGTCCTCGCTCTCCGCTCGGTCGCGGACGCCGGGGACGCGGACACGGCGGCACGCTTCGCGGGGGCGATGTTCTGGTACTGGGGGATCAGGGGGATGGACGCCCACCTCGACGCCCACCTCGGCTCCGCCCTCGACGCCCACCCGGCCGCCGAAGGAGGTACGGCCACCGCGCGCGAGTTCCACCCGGCCGCGCTGCTCCTGCGCATGTCCCGCGTCGCCCCGCCCACCGGCGCCCCGGGACCGGGACCGGGCACGGCCGCCGACCGGGAGGACCCCCTCGACTCGCCCGACCCCTGGGTACGGGCCGGCGCCCACCTGGCACGGGACTTCGCGCTCACCGAACAGGGCGACCTGGTCACCGGCGCCGCGTCCCGCGCCCTGGCCCTGCGCGGCTTCGAGGCGGTGGGCGACCGCTGGGGCCTCGTGATGAGCCTCCTGCCCATCGGCCGCGACCACTCGCTGCGCGGCGAGTACCCCGAGGCCATCGCCACCTTCGAACGCTGCGTGGCGCTCAGCTCCGAACTCGGCACCGAGGACTACCTCTACCTCAGCAAGGCCAGGCTCGCCCGCGAACGCCGGCGCAGCGGCGACCTGGAGGGCGCCTTCCGCGACCTGTACGCCGCGCACCGCCAGGCCCGCGAGCGCGGACAGCTGCGCCTGGAGGCCAACATCCTGGTGGGCCTGGCCAATGTGCACCGCAGAGCCGGTGACCTGGCCCAGTCGGACGCCACCCTGGACCGCCTGGAGGCGCTGGGCGCGCGGCGCCCCGCCCTCAAGGGGCTGGCTCGCGACCTGATCGTCAGCACCCGCATCGAGAACCGCCTCGCCGCCGGGGACGCCGTACGGGCCAGGGCCCTGCTGCCCGAGGCGGCCGGCGCCCTGTTCGGCCAGGGAGCGGGAGCCGGGCTCGCCTGGGTGGCCGAACTGCTCGGCGGGATCCGTACGGTGGAGGGCGCTCCCGAGGAGGGCGCCAGATCGCTCGGCATGAGCCAGGTGATGCGCGGGGCCTTCGACCACGGCGAGCCGGAGTGGCGCGAGCTCATCGAGCGCATCGTGGCGGCGCTGGGCCGCCGCGGCTTCGAGACGGAGTACGCGCGGGGCGCCGCGTACTCCCGTGACGACGCCCTGCGGTGGCTGGAGGCGGAGACCCTGCGGAGCACCTGACGGGTCTCAGACGGCGTTCTTGCGGTAGGCGTGCAGGGCCAGCGGGAAGAAGACCACGATCACGCCGGCCATCCAGGCGAGGGTGCCGAAGAGGGAACCGGCGACCGGTCCGCCGCCCAGCAGGCCGCGGACCGTCTCGGCGACCAGGGAGACGGGGTTGACGTCGGACCAGGCCCGGAGCCAGCCGGCCATGCCCTCCCGGGGGATGAAGACGTTGCTGGCGAAGGTGAGCGGCAGGATCAGGATGGTCATCAGGCCCTGCACGGAGGCCGGGTTCTTGATCAGCATCCCGAGGTACACCGAGATCCAGGAGAAGCTGAGCGCGAAACCGATGAGGAGGGCGAGCGCGGCGAGGGAGGCGAGCGGACCGCTCTGGACCCGGTAGCCCATGACGAGGGCGAGGAGGACCAGGGCGCCCAGGCAGACGACGTAGCGCACGATGTCGGCCAGGACGGCGCCGATCAGGGGGCTGGAGCGGGCGATCGGCATGCTGCGGAAGCGGTCGAAGATCCCGGTGCTGGCGTCCGCGGCCAGCGAGGCGCCGACGCCGATGCTCGCCTGGAAGACGGCCATGACCATGACGCCGGGGGCGACGAGCTGCAGGTATCCGTCGGTGTCGCCGCCGGACATGGCGTCACCGAAGAGGTAGATGAACATCAGCAGGCTGATGATCGGAGTGAGGACCACGTCGACCAGCTGCATCGGCGACTTCATGAACCTGGTGACCCCGCGGCCGGCGAGGGCGAGGCTGTGGCGGGCGGTCTGCGCCAGGCCGACGCGGCCGGCGGGCCCGGCGTGGCCGGCGGGGAACTGGATGCTCATGACGAATGCCTTTCGGGGAGAGGGGGAGGGGGAAGCGGAAGGGGGCGGACTGGCACGACGACCGCTCAGACGCCGACGGCCTGACCCTCGGTGGCGGGCGCGTGCCCGGTCAGGGCGAGGAAGACCTCGTCCAGGCTGGGCAGCCGCAGGCCGAGCTCGTCGGCGGTGATCCCGGCACCGTCCAGGCGGCGGGCGACCGCGGCGACGACCAGCGGGTCATCGGCCGGCACGGTGAGTACGCCGGACTCCTGGGCGGGGACGTGCCCGGTCAGCTCGGCGAGCATCCCGGCGACCTGCGGCACGTCGGCGGCCACGGTGGGCCGGACCTGGAGGATCTGGCCGCCGACACGGCGCTTGAGCTCACCGGGCCGGCCCTCGGCGACCTTGCGCCCCTTGTCGAAGACGGTGATGGAGTCGGCGAGCTGGTCGGCCTCCTCCAGGTACTGGGTGGTGAGCAGCACCGTGGAGCCGTCGGCGACCAGCCGCCGTACGACGTCCCACACCTCCTGCCGGGCGTGCGGGTCCAGACCGGTGGTGGGCTCGTCCAGGAAGAGCACCTGCGGCCTGCCGACCAGGGAGGCCGCCAGGTCGAGGCGCCGCCGCATGCCGCCGGAGAAGGTGGCGATCGGCTTGCGGGCCGCCTCGGTGAGCGAGAAGTCCTCCAGCAGCTGCGCCGCCCGCACCTTCGCACCGCGCCGCGACAGACCGAGCAGCCGCCCGATGAGCACCAGGTTCTCGACGCCGGACAGGCTCTCGTCCACGGAGGCGTACTGCCCGGTCAGCCCGATCAGCTGCCGCACCTTGACCGGGTCCTTCACGACGTCGTGCCCGCCGATGGTGGCGTGCCCGCCGTCGGGCCGCATCAGCGTGGCCAGGATGCGCACGGTGGTGGTCTTGCCCGCCCCGTTGGGCCCGAGGACGCCGACGACCTTCCCGGCCGGCACCTCCAGATCGACACCGTCCAGCGCGGTGAAGTCCCCGTACTTCTTGACCAGCCCCTCGGCCCGGATCGCGTACGCCATGCTCGACAACTCCTCGTCAGTTCCTCGTTCTCGACGCCCCAGACCCTGCCGCCCCTCCCTGACACCCCCCGGCCACCCCGCTGACAACCCCCGCCGAGCCCTGTCAGCCCCTGTCAGCCCCTGTCAGCGCCGGGGCCCGGCCCGCCCAGGTACCGTCGTCCCGTGAACGGGGACATGGGCAGGGGAGTGACCGCGGAAGTGCGCGCCATGCGGGAAGACAGCGTGGTCGTGGCGGAGTTCGGCGCGCTGGAGAACAGCGGGGGACGCCCGGTCCGGTTCGCGGTCCTGCGCGGCGCCGGGCCGGAGGGCACCTGGCTGGTGGAGATCACCCCGTACCTGCTCGGTACGGCGAGAGCCGAGGACCTGCGGAACTTCGCCCGCGGCATCCTCGACACCCTCTCGGCCGGGGCCGGCGAATCCGACTTCTTCACCCTGTACAACGACACCCGCAACCAGGTGCAGGCGGTCATCGGCTTCGACGAGGGGCTGCCCTACCTCATCGTCGACGCCTATACCAAATTCGCCGGGAACCGCACCGGTACCTCGACGAGCGACGAGCCTGTGTACGCCCACATGGAGGCCGTCAGCCCCTCCCGGGCCGACCCCGCGGCCCTCGAATCCGGCGCCCGCGCCCTGCTGGGCGCGCTCGGGGCCTGACGAGCGGGAGCCGCCTTTCGAACGGGGGCGATTTCGGATCACCTGCGTGCCGTGCCGGATTCGGTCCCGTTCTGGCCATTGCCCACCTGTTTCGCGCCGGTCATGGCGTATCGGGGTTTTCGCGGGGTCCGGATGGACAGCGCTCCGTGCGGCGGGGACCGCGTCCGTGGGGGGCGAGCGCCCGCCAGTCGAACAAGGGGGTTTTGAGCGATGGCTGCTCTGAGCTACGAGATCCTTACCGACCCGGTTCCGCTCCAGACGTCCGGGTCGGACGACGCCCAGACGTCCGTGGCGGGCACGGTGTACATCGTCGTCTCCAATCCGACGACGGACTGGGTGCCCTGGTACCAGATCGAGGTGGTCCTGCCCTGCGGGAAGGAGGCCGGGGACCTGACGGACCGGCCGGACATGATCAAGACCGGGATCGAGCCCTACGCGGTCCGGTTCGGGGACGTACCGAAGGACGAGTGGGACGCGGGCACCCGCACCTTCACGGTCTCCGCCGCCCTCGGCGGGCTGTTCACCCCGGGCGATTCGATGGTCCTGTCGCTGGACGGGTTCCCCGTCTCCGACAAGGAGGGCCTGGTCCGCCTCACGGTGAACGAGATCTCGGGCGGGGACCCGGGGGACGGGGTGCGCACCCACCCCCTGACCCTGAGCCTGCTGAAGCGCGCGCCGAAGGCACCGCGCAACTTCCGCCCGGAGGAAGCCCTGGTGGACGGGGGCGAGAACGTGGTCCTGGTGTGGGACGGCCCCGACACCCTGACCTACACGATCGAGGGCCCGGACGGCCTCTCCGTACCCGTCCCGCAACGCTCCGGGCCCGACTGGCGGTGGTCGCCCGGCCCGGACGACGCACCCCTGCGGGACGCCACCTACACCCTGGTGGCCACCTCCCCGGACGGACGGCAGCCCGGCTACTTCCTCACGACCACCGTCGCCGTGCGCAGGCCCGAGTTCGAGGCCGTCACCGCCACCCAGGGCCTCTTCGCGCCCCGGATCGAGGGCACCACGGACAAGGGCGTGATCGTCCTGACCGAGGACGGCGTCGAGGTCCTCGCCGCCGACGGCGAACCGGGCCTGGTCTCGGCCGGGAAGGCCGACGTGGAGGGCGTGACCACACGGTGGGTGCGGGGCCGCGACGCCGCCGCCGGCTGGATCGAGTTCCCCGCCGCCGGGCTGAACGTGTTCCGCGGCGAGGGCGACCGTAAGTGGGGGACCGTCGCCGCCGACAAGGCCGACCTGAACGGCATCAACACCGCCTGGGTGCAGGGCCGGGACGCCGCCGCCGGGTGGATCGAGTTCCCGGCCGCCGGGGTCAACGTCTTCCGGGGCGAGGGGGACCGGCAGTGGGGGACCGTGGCGGCCGACAAGGCCGACCTCAACGACCTCGTCACCGACCGGGCACGGGTCAAGGACCGGCTCACCCTGGACGGCGGGTTGACGGTCACGGACGTACTGGAGACACAGAGCGGGCCGTCCCGGCTGATCGTCCACGGCCGGCTGGACGCCGAGGGCGAGCTGAGCGCCGCTCAGAACGCCTCCATCGGAGGTGAGCTGAGCGTCAACGGCGAGCTGCGGGCCTCGCAGAGCGCCGAGATCGCCGGCGCGGTCGTGGCGAGCGACCTGACGGTCCGGGGCAAGCTGCGGACCAACCACGAGCAGTTCAAGCTCATCGTGGAGGGCGAGTCGCTCTTCCGCGAGCAGGCGAACGCCAACGGCGGGCTCGCGGTGCGCAACGAGCACGCGGGATGGCTGGTGCACGCCAAGGGAGAGCAGGTCTCGATCCAGGGAGACCTGCGGGTCCACGGCGCGTTCCGCTCGGACTCCTGACCCCGGGCGGGGGATGCCGCGCCGGCCACGGCATCCCCCGCCTACCCGCCCAGCCGTTCTCACGCTGCCGACTCCCGACCCGAACTCCGCTCGCGAGGCCACGCCGCACGCCGGGTCGGGACAATTCCGGGACGGCCGCCCCATGATTGCGGAACGGATTCCGGTCAATCTGCAGCCGCAAGCATCCTGAGCGTGGCCGACTGACTAGGCGGCCTGCCCCAGGTCCAGGTACGTCGCCCGCTGCACCACGCGCAGCCGGTCGAGGACTTCGGCGACCTCCGCCCGGTCCCTGCGGCCGGCGGCGAACGCCTTCAGGACCTCAAGGACCCGCGCGGACTTCCAGCACCGCAGCGCGGCCTCGTCCACCAGCTTCGGACCCGCCACCCGCATCAGGACCGCCAGCCGCCGGCGAGCGCGCCGCGCCCTGCGCCGGCCCCACCAGCCCTCCGGCGCCCGGTCGAGGGTGCGCAGAGCGTCCATCCCCTTCACCAGGGCCCGGATCCGGGCCTCTTGCGGGGCCGTCCAGTCCCGCCCCCGGCGGCCGGGAAGCGCGGACAGGACCTCCTCGACGGCCGCCCGGGCCGCGGCCGGCCCCCGTTCGTCCAGCAGGGTGACGGCCGACCACAGCGAGGTTTCCACCGCGGGCGCGTTGTCTCGTTCGGACACGACTTACCCCCTCTCCGTTCCTGACTCATGCCCGCACGACCGCCACGCGCAACGCGAAGGGGGTGCAGCGGCCCTTTCAGGAACGCACGGACCGGCGAGATCCGGCCCGCGGGCCTGGGCCGCCCGGGTGAGGGCCGCGCCGCTCACCCGCGCGGCTCACCCGCTCCGCTCACCCCCGCGGCTCACCCGCGCCCCTCACCCGCGCGGCTCACCCCCGCCCAGTTCCCGCTCGGCGGCATCCAGCAGCATCTCCAGCGCGACCGGATAGGCACTGTGCGGCATGCGCGCGGCCAGCAGCCCGGCCGTCGCCGCGATGTTCGGGTACTCCCGCGCCGGCAGCCGGGCGTACGTCGACTCCCACCGCTCCTCGTCCGAGTCGCGCGCCTTCTCCGACAGCGCCAGCGCCCCCGCGTCGAGCGCCGCGAAGGCCAGGCACTGGTCGATGTACGCGTGGTAGATCCGTACGGCGTCCACGTCCCCGAACCCCGCCCCCCGCAGGCTGGCGAGGATCGCCTCGTCGGCGGCGATCTCGCGCGGCCGGCCGGTCACCCGGCTCGCGGTCAGCAGCGCGGCCTGCGGGTGCGCGAGGTACGCCCCGTGGATGCGCAGCCCGAGCGAGCGCAGGTCCTCGCGCCACCGCCCGGTCGGGGCCCAGCCGGCGAGCGCCCGGCCGATCAGCTCCTCGCCGATGGCCAGGGTCAGGCCGTCCATGCCGTCGAAGTACCGGTACAGGGTGCTCGGATCCGCCCCCAGGGCGGCGCCCAGCCGCCGGGCGGACAGGCCCGCGCTGCCGTGCTCGCGCACCATCCGCAGGGCCGTCTCGACGATCAGCCGCTCGGAGAGCACCGTCCCCCGCCGCGTCGGCCGCCGCCGTCTGCGGCGCTCCTCCGGAACCACGTCCTTCGCCATCCACCCGCTCCCGTCCTTATGTCAACACCATTGACCTTAATCCGGAGCACCCGGTTCCATCAGTCCCCTGAGGCACACGCCTCACAGAGAAAGGACCTCGCCATGCGTGTTCTGCTCGTGGGTGCCGGCGGTGTGGGTAGCGCGATCACCAAGATCGCCGCCCGCCGCGACTTCTTCGACCACTTCGTCGTCGCCGACTACGACCTGACCCGCGCCGAGGCCGCCGTCGCCGCCCTCGGCGACGAGGAGCGCCGCTTCAGCGCCTGCCGCGTCGACGCCTCCGACGAGACGGCCGTCACCCGGCTGCTCAGCGAGCGCGGCTGCGACGTCCTGATGAACGCCACCGACCCGCGGTTCGTGATGCCCCTGTTCAACGCCGCGCTGGCGGCGGGCAGCCACTACCTCGACATGGCGATGTCCCTCTCCCGCCCGCACCCCGACCACCCGCACCGCGAGTGCGGCGTGAAGCTCGGCGACGAGCAGTTCGAACGGGCCGCGGAGTGGGAGAAGTCGGGCCGCCTCGCCCTCGTCGGCATGGGAGTCGAGCCCGGCCTCTCGGACGTCTTCGCCCGCTACGCCGCCGACCACCTCTTCGACGAGATCGAGGAGATCGGCATCCGCGACGGCGCCAACCTGACCGTCGAGGGCCACGACTTCGCCCCGTCCTTCAACATCTGGACCACGATCGAGGAGTGCCTGAACCCTCCCGTGGTCTACGAGCGCGAGCGCGGCTGGTTCACCACCGAACCGTTCAGCGAGCCGGAGGTCTTCGACTTCCCCGAGGGCATCGGCCCCGTCGAGTGCGTCAACGTGGAACACGAGGAGGTCCTCCTCGTCCCGCGCTGGGTCGGGGCCCGCCGGGTCACCTTCAAGTACGGCCTCGGCGACGACTTCATCGGCAAGCTCAAGACGCTCCACGCCCTCGGCCTCGACTCCACCGACCGGGTCGCCGTCCGCGGCGAGGACGGCCGCGAGGTCCGCGTCTCGCCCCGCGACGTGGTCGCCGCCTGCCTGCCCGACCCGGCGACGCTCGGGGACCGCATGACCGGCAAGACCTGCGCCGGCACCTGGGTCAAGGGCACCAAGGACGGCCTGCCCCGCGAGGTCTACCTCTACCACGTGGTCGACAACCAGTGGTCCATGCGCGAGTACGGCTCCCAGGCCGTCGTCTGGCAGACCGCCGTCAACCCGGTGGTCGCCCTCGAACTCCTCGCCACGGGCGTCTGGTCCCAGCCCGGCGTCCTGGGCCCCGAAGCCCTCCCGCCCACCCCCTTCCTCGACCTCCTCACCGCCTACGGCTCCCCCTGGGCCATCCGCGAACACCCCACCACCCAGCCCCCGCGCCACTGACCACCGGGCGACGATCAACCCCGTGCGCCACCCGGCGTCAGGCCCGACCCGGCGCCGGCCCTTCGCAACCTCCCCCGTGTGTGCGGCGTTGTGCTCCTGTTGGCCCCGATCTTCAGGAGTACCGCGTGACGCCTACCTCTCCACCCGCCACCGACGGCCTGTTGCGCCAGACCCTCGGTGAATGGCGCATCGGGCTGGTGGCCTGGCGGCTGCTCGTCCTGCAGACCGCGCACCCGGCCGTCGCGGCCGGCACCGCCCGCTACTCCACCTACCGGGCCCACCCCTGGCGGCGGATCGAGCACACCATGGACAGCGGCAGCCGGCTGTTCTTCGCCGGGCCCGAGGAGCGACGGCGCGAGATCGCCCGGCTGGAGCGCGCGCACCGCCGGATCCGCGGCACCGACGACGCCGGCCGCCCCTACACCGCCGAGGACCCGGAGGTACGCGCCTGGGTGATGCTGACGCTGTACGAGGCCATGATCGCCATGCGCGAGCTCTCCGGCGATCCGCTCGAACCGGCCGATCTCGACGCGCTGTACGCGGAGTTCAAGGAGGTCTGCGCGGCCCTCGGCATCCCCGACGAGGTCCTCCCGGCGACCGCCGCCGACGTACCCGCGTACGTCGACCGGACCGTCCGCGAGGTCCTCGAATGCGGCGACCAGGTCCGCTACCTGCTCTTCGAGATGCTGCGCGAGGCACCCGCCCCCCGCCGGCTCGGCCGCCTCCGGCCCGCCTGGCCGCTGCTGCGCGCCGTCGCCGCGAGCGTGCTGACCAGCCTGACCGTCGCCGACCTGCCGAGGGCCTGGCACGAGCGGTTCGCCATGCCCCGCACCCGTACCGCCGCCGCCCTGTCCTGGACGCTGCACCGCGGCATGCGCCAGGTGATGACCCGTCTGCCGGACCGCCTGCGCTACCGCCACTCGTCCGGTGAGGAAGGCCGGCAGCGATCTGCTGCCCGGCGGCCCACGGCGCCCGCGCCGCTGCCCCGGCCCCGCACCTTCGACTCCCGCCCCGCACGCCTGGAGGCGTTCTTCCGGCAGGTGCTCGACCAGACCGGTGACGGGCGGGTGGACTCCGCCGACCTCCAGGCGATGGTCCACAACGTGTGCTGGCAGCTGGAACTCCCCGTCGAGCGCGAGGACCGGCTCTACGCCGCCTTCGAGTCCTGGTGGGAGCAACTGCGCGAGGCCATGGACGCGGACGGCGACGGCGCGGTGGAGTGCGCCGAGTTCGTGTCCGCGATGCTGGGGGCATCGACCGGGATCCGCACTACCTCGACCGGGGCCTGGGGCCGGCGGTGCGCGCCCTGTTCCGGACCGCCGACACCGACGGCAGCGGATATCTGTGCGCGGACGAGTACCGCGTCCTGTTCGGGGGCCCGCGCGTCCACCCCGCCGAGCTGAACGACGCCTTCCGCCAGCTGGACGGGGACGGTGACGGCCGGGTCAGCGAGGAGGAGTTCGTCGCGGCGTTCACCGACTTCTTCACCGCCCGCGCCGACACCGCCGCGGGCGTGGCACTGCTGGGCCGTCCCTGACTCCCACTCGACCCGACCCGACCCGACCCGGCCCCGGCGCACCGCGCTACTGGCCCGTGTGGTGGGTTTGGTCGTTCCGGTTGCGGAGCCTGGCCCGGATCCTTTTGGCTGTGTATCCGACCCCGGTGACGATGACGGTCGCGAGCATGTTGCCGAGGAGGTCATGGCTGAGGAAGGCGTACAGCGTCGACGGGCTCATGGGGCTCTCCCTTGGCAGCAGGCCTGATGCGGTGGGGGAGAGGTTCTCCGCTCATCGCCTGTCCAAGGGCGGCCCCGGTGCGTTGGGCCTGGTCGCAGGGCATGTCCGGCTGGACATCGGCTGGTCAGGGATGGACGGCACGGCGGGGGAGGGGCGCGTTGGCTCCGCAGCGCGGGATCGACGAGGGCACGGCGGGCGGTCAGCTGGCCGTGTTCCTGGTCGAGCTGACCAGGCAGACGCCGGTGCGCGAGCTGTCCGACCGGTTCGGGCGGAGCAGTTCCACCTGGGGCAACTACCTCAACGGCTCCACACTCATCCCCAGACAGCTCGTCGGAAGGCTGGTGGAGTCCTTCACCCCGCCCGGCAGTACGCGGAACACCAAGGCGGTCCGTGGGCTGGAGCTGTGGAAGGCGGCTGAAGCCGAGCGCCGCGCGGGCCGGTCACCGTCCGCCGGCGGGGAGCTGGTGCGGGGGCGCCAACGGCGCGATGACGCCCTCCAGCAGGTCGTCAAGTACCGGGCGGTCGCGGCGAACGCGGAGAACCACCTCGCGGAGCTGAGGCCGATGCTCGCCCACACGCAGAGCCGGCTGGAGCATGCCGAGCTCCGGCTGAGACTCGGCGACGAGCGGGAGCGGGCCCGGGCGGAGCGCCGGCTCGGACAGGCCAGGGAGCGGCTGGGCCGGGTGCGGGTCCAGCAGGAGCTCGCCCGCCGCCGCCGGATGACGGCGGAGGAACAGCAGGAGTTCTGGATGGCCGAGGTGCTCAGCGCTCAGGAGGAGATCAGCCGCCTGGAGCGCGAGGTGCGCGACCTGGTGACCGTCCCGCCCCGACCCCGCGAACCCGTCGGCCGGGACGCCGCGGAGGCCCCGGAGGCCCCGGACGCCGTCGACGATGCCGACTTCGAGGCCCGGCTGGAACACATCACCGCCGAAGGCCTGGAGGACGCGGCGCTGATCGAGGAAGACCTCCAGCACCTCCGGCCCCCACCCGCCGATCCTGTCCAACCGTTGTCCAGTCCCGCGTTGGACAAGCCCGCCACCAGCGGTGACCGGCGTCTCGGGCAGACCCTGGCCTGGCGTCGGCTCGTACTGCCCTTCCCGCTGCTGGGCGTCACGGGGTTCCTGTACTGGGCCTGCCAGGAGGCGGCCTTCAGCAGGATCGGGGGCTGGGCGGTCATCCCCGCGACCGTGCTCTGCCTTCCCGTCCTGTACGGCAGCCTCAGGGCCACCACGGTGCGGAAGCTGCCGGCCCGCATCGCGGCCCCCCTGCTCCACATCGCCTGGTCGGCCCTGCTCGTCCTCGACCAGCTCCCGTGGCCCCCGCCCGGCACCGGCGCGAGATAGGGCAGCCGACGGAGCCGGCGGGCAGCGGTACCCGGGCGGGGAAACCTCAGGCCGTGTCGCGCAGGGTCCGGGCCTCCCGGGTGAGCCATGCCGGGCGGACCGTCTCGACATTGCGGCCGACGCCTGCGGCCGCGCGCTCCAGGGCCTCGGCCGCCACCGCCAGGTCTCCGGCGGCCCGCGCGCGAGCGGCGTCCGCGAGTGCCTGGGCCGCCGCGCCTTCCGGGGATCCGGCGCGCTGGAAGGAAGCCGCGGAGCGGTCCGCCGTCCCGGCCGCCTCCTCGTACCGGTCGCCGGTCCAGTGCGTCCACGCCAGGTTGTAGAGGCAGACGCCTTCGGTGCGCGGGTTCTCCATGGCCGATGCCGCCTGGAACGCGGCCTCCAGCGATGCGACCGCCTCGGCATGCCGGCCCAGAGCGAGCTGGGCCACGCCCTTGGCGTTGAGCGCGTAGTCCGTCGCCTCCCGCACCCCCGCCACCTGATAGGCGTCGACGGCACGGTCGCTCGCGGCGATGGTCTCTTCCCAGCTGCCCATGGTCAGCAAGGCCGTGAACCGGGCGTTCCAGGCCCGTGCCTCGGTCAGCGGGTCGCGCGACTCGGCAGCGATGGCGTTCAGCCGCTCGGCGCCGGCCAGAGCCTCCGGCCCGTGCCCCAGGGTGCTGTGGGCGAGGCTGAGGCTCAGTACCGCATGGGCCTCGGCCTCGGTGTCGCCGTTGTCGCCGGCCAGGACCGCCGCCCGCGACAACGCCGCCGCCCCGTCCTCAAGGCTGCCGAGTTGGCGGTGCGCGTCGCCCAGGCCGAACAGGGCGTCCTGCAAGGCCTGCCGGTCTCCCAGGCGCTCGGCCACCTCCGCCGCTTCCGTGAAGAGCGTCACCGCGTGTGCCAGCGGACCTCCGCTCAACCGGGCGTGCCCGTAACTGATCAGATGGGCGAGACGTGCCGCGTCGTCGGTCAACTTGTCCTCCAGTGTCAGGTGCATGGCGATCGCCGCGAGGGCGGAGCCGTGCCGGGTCATCCAGGGTCCGATCGCCCCCAGTACCAGCGCGGCCTCGTTCATGTCCCCTGCCCGCCGACGGTGTTCGAATGCGCGGCGGTGGGCGCGCACATCCTCCAGGCCGCGCCACCGCTCGCGCGCCGGGGCGGTGTGCGCGTACCAGTCCGCCGCCTGCCGCTCCAGGGCCCGGCGCCCGAGCGCCCCGTCCCGGGGCAGCGCGCCGTACGCGAGGTCGGCGTCCAGCGGATGCAGGGCGTAGGTGCGATTGGGCCGGTCCACCGAGAGCATCCGGATGCGCAGCAGTTGCGACATCACGCCCGCGACGTCAAGACCGGGCGCGAGGGCACCCACGATCCAGTCGATCGCCTCCCGGGAGGCGGGCGTGCGCAGAACGGAGAGTACGTCCACCACGACGCGGGTTTCCGGGCCCAGCCGCCGGTAGCGGTCCTGGGCGAGACCGCTGACCACGTCCTCGCGCAGGGTGAAGTCCTCCAGCACGTCCCGCAGGGTCGGCAGCTCCAGCACGTCGTCCGCCATCGCACCCATCAGCAGCTCCAGCGCACGCGGCACCCCGTGGACGCGAACCGCCGCCCGCAGCAACTCCTCGTCGGACAGCTGTGCGACGCCGAGGCTGCCGTCCTGGTCGAGTTCGCGCAGGAGCGCGATCGACTCGGCCGCGGGCAGCCCCTCGGAGAGTTCGACCTCCACGGCGAAGCGCCGCAGCTCCGGTGCCAGCCGCAGCGGAATCTGCGACGTCACCAAGAGGCGCGGAGTGTGACGGTTGCGGAAGAGGCAGTCGAAGAAGACCCCGAGCTCGGCGTCCTCAAGCCGGCCGTCGTCCAGGAGCAGGTCCTCCAGGTTGTCCACCAGGATGACGACGAGCTCGTCTCCCATCGCGTTGAACAGCTCGCCGACCTTGTCGTGCACCGGGCGGTTCGCCGCCCATACGCCGAGCAGCCGCGCCTCGGTCTCCGGGCCCAGGGCGCGGGCGCAGTCGAAGTACAGGCGCTCCAGGGTGACCCCCGACGTACGGGTGCTCAGATTGACGATCGCGGACGGCAGCGGCGCCCGCGTCTGTCCCGGCCACTGGCCCTGCTCCAGCATCTCCAGGACCTTGGCGGACAGCGCGCTCTTGCCCATGCCCCGCCGCCCGGTGACGGTCACCATGCGGACGGCGGGATCCGCGAGATGACGGCCCACCAGCTCGCGTGCCTCGATGCGGTCCTTGAACAGCTCCAGACCGTGCGTCACCGGCAACCCGATGACCCTCAGGGAAGACGCCCGCTGCGGCCCCCGCCCCGGCCCGGGCCCCGGCCCCGTCTCCGAGCGGGCGTCGGGCAGCGCCAGCGGATCCCCGATGCCCAGCAGCTCGGCGAGGCGGGTCCGCAGCGGTTCGCCGACGCGCCGCAGCGTGTGGTCGAGGCGGGCCGCGGTCAGCCGCCCCGGCCCCTCCCACCGGTGATGTTCGGCGATCACCCCGACGATGCGGGATCCCGCCCACAGGGCGGAGCCCGACATGCCCGACCAGGGCGACACCTGCGGATCGGGGTCGGCGGCGGCCACCGAGACGGTGACCTCCAAGGTCCCCGTCCTGAGATTGGACAGGGCGGCAACCGTTCCGTCCGCCTGGTGCAACTCGCGGAACTGCCTGCCCTCGGCGTCCCGTCGGCGCTTCCACAGCGGGAATCCGGCGGCGTGTACGTCGACCACGGCATGACGGTCGTCACCGATCCGTCCGAAGGGCGCCGGCCCGACCGGCTCGGCGCCGGCCGGAGGCGTGAACGCCAGCACCGCCACGTCCGTCGCCCCGTCCGACCACACCACCTCGGCCGGCGCGGACCACTGGCCCGGGCGGTCCGCCTCGAAACGCACCTGCACGCCGGCCGCACCGCTCACCACGTGGAACGCGGTGAGCACCACCGTGTTTCCGACCCGGTAGCCCGAACCGCGACGGCCGCCCTTCCCGGCGGTGACGATGACCTCGGCTATGCGGCGCGGGTCGAGCCCGGTGGCCACCGCCGCCCCGTCAGTTCTCACCGAGCAGTTCGTCCCCGGAGATCAGGGCCACCTGCTCGGGCGCATCCGCGAGCACGGGCTGGAGGGTCAGGGAGAGCCGCTGGGTGACGGTCGAGGACCGCTTCGCGGAGGCACTGGCATCGAACACCCAGAACCGGACCTTGACCCCCGGCTCGTTCGTGCGCTCCACCCCCACCGTGAGTTCCAGTTCCACGCGCTCTGCCCGGAACCGGAGATCGGAATCCTCACCGGCCGACATGGCGCGGCTCAGTTCCGCCCGCAGCTGCGCGATCATGTCCGCCAACTCCACGGCATCGTTCATCGACTGTCCCCCGAGACAACTCACCCAACTACCTACGGCTGCACGTCACATCATCACGCATCCGAATCAACCGCCGTCAATCAGATGGCCGTTCAGCCGAAGAACGCACCGGATCCAGCCCGGACTTACCCGGACGAATCCACCCACCCCGCCAACGGCCCGTCCGGCCGTCCCCCCCCACCGCCGAAACGATTCTCCTCCCCGGTCCCCCGGACAGGCGAGTGACCAGCTCCGAAGAGGGGCCCCCGCACCCGGCGGGCCCCTCAGCCGCGCCCCCGCCCCGCCAGAGCCGGGCCGGATCCGTTCAGTGCGTGAGGGCGTAAGCGGCCGGTTCCGTCTTGTAGGGGGCGAAGCCGGTGTTGTCCTTGCAGCCGAGCTGCTCCCAGGTCTTGTCGTTGGTGACCGGGTCGGTGTGCGTCAGCCGGTACTTGCACGCGCCCTTGATGAAGTTGCCCTGCACCCCGCCAGGGAAGTCGATCTCCTTGTTCCACAGGTACGGCGACTGGTAGTTGTTCACCCGGGCCGTCGCATTGACGTCGATGCCGCCGGGCGCGTAGATCTCGTACACCCAGCCGGTCTTCTCCTCGCCGTACGTCGCGAACCTCTTGGCCACCGACTGGTCGCAGCTGGTGCTGAGGTGCGCGCTGAGCTGGCCGCCGCCCTTGACGATGTACTCGGCGAGGGGCGTGAGCTGGTCACCGCGCGGGGTGAAACCGGTCCGGAAGATCTCCTCGACGTTCTCCCTCGTGTCGCCGCGCCACAGGGTGTTGACGTCCTCGCGCCACTGCCAGCGCTCGCTGGAGGCGGTGGCCGCGACGGTGCGGGCGATCCGCGCGATCGTCGTGGTGCGCCACCAGTCCGTGGCCCGGTACTCGACGACCGGGCCGCAGGGCGCGGTGGTGTCGTCGGCCGCCGCCGGCGCCGCGGTGGCGGTCGGGGTGAATGACGAGGGAGAGAAGGAAGGTGGAGGCAAGGACCCGCAGAGTGGCCTTCAGCATGCTACGACGACCCATCAGTCGAATGCGTTCTCGGAAAACGGAGGAGCACCCCGTTTATAGGGGCGCCGCTCATCGGCCGAGCCACGGTCCGGCGGACGGATCACCCGTGCGGCGGGATCAGTCGTACTGGTAAAAGGATTCACCGAACAGCCCCCGCGCCATGGAAGCGGCGACCCTCTGCACTTCGCCTCTCTCCCAAGCTCCTATGCTGCCGCCATGGGCCGGGATCTCACGTTGTTCATGGTGGACTGGGAGCAGTTGCGCACCTTCCCCGCCCAGGACCGGATCGAGGTGCTGGGCGACAAGGCCTGGCCATGGTGGCTAGACGACTTGTGCGACCTCGGCCGCGAGTGGCCCGCCGGCTGGCTCTGGCCCCCGGGCCCCGAGCGGGCATGGTGCGCCGAGTACGTCTTCTTCACCACCAGTGGCGCCTATTGGCCGCATCTCCGCGCGGGCACCGCATGGGCTGACATGCGTCTGCTCGTCGAAGCGTCCGTTCGTGAGGCGATGGACACGTTCCTCGACCGTCTGATCTGGGACGCGGATCCGGCCGACGATCTAGCCGTGGCCGGCGGCGGGGGGCGCGTCCCGCCCGCCACGGACCGCTGGATCCCACACGCCCTCCTGGCGTGCCCGCCGGCGGCGGTACACGGCAAGGCCCGAGCCTGGGAGCGGCTGGAGCCGTGCCTGGGCAAGCTGCGCGGGCCGTTCGCCGCCGAGTGTGAGGGCTGGGCAGGCCGCCCCGACACCTTCGAGGCCTTCATCGCGCTTCTGCGCGAATGGGGCGACGTTACGACGGAGGCCGCCCGACACGGCTGGGGCCTGGTGGGCCTGCCCTAGCCGCCGGCAACCAGGGGGAACGTGATGTACGTGGGTCACGACCGGGGAGCTTGTGGTCCCTCGGGGCCGGTGTTGTCCAAGGACGGCGTGGCTGGCTGAGGTGTGGGGGCACGTTCACCGCACCGGACGATGCCCGGTGCCGAGCCGAGTCGGCACCCGCGCCCGTCCGCCTCGCGAACCGCAAGATGAGTACGAGGACTCAGGCCTCAGCGGCGCCCGTCACCGACGATGAGTACCACCACCGCCGAGACCGGGAGCCCACTCATGCTCAGCCGCATCGCCGACGTCCTGGTTCCCGCCGTCGGACGCCTGTCGGTGACCACCGACGCCGACGCCGACACCGCTCTCGCTCCTGGCAGCATCATCGCCGCGAACCACACCTCACTGGCCGACCCGGCCATCGTGCTCGCCGCCTTGCGCAGGCTCGGCGTCGAGCCGGTCGTGATGGCGGCCGCCGGACTGTGGCGCGTCCCGCTCCTGGGCCGAGTCCTCGCCGGCGGGGGACACATTCCGGTGCTCCGCGGCGACCGGCGGGCCGCCGCCGCGCTCGACACCGCCGCCGAAGCCCTCGAAAAGGGCCGACTGATCCTCATCTACGCCGAAGGCGGTCTGCCCCGCCGCAAGGACGCCGCCGAAGCCGCCCCCGGCCCCTTCCGCAGCGGCCTCGCCCGCCTTGCCGAACGCACCGGCGCTCCCGTCGTACCCGTGGGCCACGCCGGCGCCCGCCGCGTCACCTCGGGAGGCCTCGGCAAGCAGCTCGCAGGTCTGGCCACCGCACCCCTGCGCCGCCCGGACCTGCACGTGCACGTGGGCACCCCGCTACGGCTGACCGGGGACTGCCAGGCGCGCACGGCGCGGGCCCGGACCGCGGTCACCAACGCCTGGCGGACCGCGGCGGCCCACCTGGACGACTCCTCCCCGATCGCCGCGTAGCTCTAGGACGCCCGCCAGGTGATCCACTTCGCGTCGGGGCCATCGCCCTTGTAGCTGACGGTCGCCGGCTCGTCCCCCTTCGGAAGCATGTGGATCGAGCACTGCCGCACCGTGGCGTTCGGCTTGACCATCGTGTCCGGCACCGTCCTCGGGCACTGCGCCACTCCGGGCCCGCCCAGATCCAGCAGGATCACGGGCCGCACCTGCTTCCCGCCCGCGCTCTGGAGCCACACATGGTCCTGCATGCCCGGATAGACGTCGTACCGACCGGTGTTGAGGTACTCGACGGTGACGTAGTACGGCACGAGGTCCTGCCCGCCGTCGCCCGCCTTGGAGCGGCTCAGATCCGCCGGATCCCCGGCGCGTACGGTCGTGGGGGTGGCCTTGACCGGAACCAGGTGGCCCTTGCCGTCGTCGACGGCGGCTTCGGCGGGCGTGCCCGCCGGCAGTACCCCGCCGCCCCCGCCGCCGAGCCCGTCACCGACCTTCCAGACGACGGTGTCGCTCCCCTCCGCGGAGTATGCGACGGTCGCCGGCTCCTGCCCCTTGGCCAGCATCACCAGTACGCACACCTCCGCCGTACCCCCGGCGGGGACGGTCGCCGGATTGCCCTTGCGGCAGTGCTCCGGGAGGGCCGGAGCCGTCGCCAAGGCCATGTTGACGATCATGACGTCCTTGCCGGACACACCGTTCGTCCCGACCACGGACAGGGTGTCCGCCAGGTTCGGCCGGTCCATCGCGAGCTCGCCGGTGTTGGAGAACTCGACCGTCAGGAAGTACGGATCCATGCCCTGGAGCTCGTCGTCGAGCCGGATACCGGCGAGATCGCCTCGCGAACCGGACAACAGGCCCTTGGGCGTGATCTGAACCGGCCGCTTCTCCCATGTCGCCCGGCGCGCCTCGGTCCCCAGGGGCAACGGCCGCGCCGCCGACTCGGCGGGCGGCGTGCTCGCCCTCCCGCTGCCGGCATCGCCATGCCCTCCGCCGCAGCCCGTGACGAGCACCAGCAGCGCAACCGCCGCCACACAAACGGGCGTACCCCGACGCAGTCCCACGTTTCCCCCATCGATCCACGGCGTACGGGACCGGTGAACACCCCGCCCGCGCCACTCACAAGCTTAGGCAGCGTCGTACGGGACGGTGCGCATGAGCCTTCGGTGATCGAGAGGCGACCTGCCCCACGGGCGAGGCCCTGTTCACCATGGAACCCCTCCTCCCCGAAGCAGACCCCCGCCGAGGCCCGCAATGCGCGCTCCCACCTTCGCGGCCGCGTCGACAACCGACACAGATGCGCCCCCCCCGCGTCCTGAAAGCCAAAGCGCCCCTCAGTGTTGAAGGCGCTGGCGGTCGATCGCGACGGGGCAATGATCGGCATCGTCACGCTCGACCGCCGGGACGCGCAGCGTCCGGGGCACATCCGCCCCGATGCCGGGGAAGCCGAGCTCAGCTAGATGCTCCTGCCGGAGGCATGGGGACGCGGGTACGCCCATGAGGCATGCGCGGCGGCGCTCGGCTGGTTCGCCGCCGCCTTTCTCGGCGAGCCGGTGGTGCTCTGCACCCAGGTGGCCAACGACCGCTCGGTCCGTGTCGCGGAGAAACTGGGCTTCACCGAGATCGAGCGGTTCGAGGAGTTCGGCGCCCAGCAGTGGTTCGGCGCGTGCTCCCCGGTCCCGCGCTCTGGCTGAGCGCGTACTCGACCACCGATCGGGGTCCCACCTCCACCAGGCGCGTAAGGCGGCGGGCGGTAGGCCGCCCCGGCCGGTAGCGGCTCTTCACAGCTGTCTATAGGCTGCGCAAGTTATGTGTGTTCCCGGCCGGGGATCGAGTGTGTTCCGGGTGGCTGGGTGAGCCGGGGGCGTAGGCACGAAATGAAGCGTGGCGGAAAAGCCGTGGGAACCCTCTTCGGCTGCGCCTTGGGCGCTTTTGGCCTGTTTGTCGTCGGTAAGACTGCCTTCGCACCGGCGCAGCCGCCGTTGCCGCTCGTGGGTGTCCCGGCTTCAACCGCTACCCCGCGGGCGATGGCGTCACTGCCACCCGAGGCCGCGGCCTTGCGTGAGCAGCTTGTCTCCTTCCTGACGTTGGCCGGTGATCCGGGCCACCCGGGAGCGGAGCGCTGGTTCCCCGGTGGTGCCTGGGAACTGGACGGCTTCACCTACACCCCCCTCTCGCCCATCACGGACCCTGGCGGCATCGACCGGTTCGACGGGACCGCCCGGGTGCACCATCGGGAACTGTCGAAGGCCGATACCGACACGGTGTTGCGTGCCGTCTCGCGGAACGGGCCGGCCATCCCGTCGACGCTGGAGATCACCTCGGCGTCACGGGCCGACAAGGACTGGACCCTGGGCTTCAAGCTCAAGGCCAAGGGCGGCGTCCTGGTGACAGGACAGGCGAGGTTCACCACCCGGGACTCCAGCGACCCGGTCATCTTGCGCCTCACCTACGACAACTGACGTTGCCGGCTTCGCCCGTACGGGGGCTGGTCTTACAGGCAGCGGCCCAAAGGCCAACGACACGGTGAAGCAGAGCGGCTGCCCCTACCTGCAGCTCTTCGACTCCGACCGCAGGTACAGCCGTACGGTCCTCAGTGGGCGGGCGCTCCGAATTCCGCGTGCTGGGGGTGGAAGGCGTATTCCGCGTCGTCATCCGAGGGCGGTGCCGAGAATATGATCCGGCGTGCTTCTGCCCGTGCCTGCGCCATGAGCACTTCAAATTCTTCGTCAGTCATCGAGCACACCTCCTCAACCCTTCACAGGTGATTCGTGGCGCACGGACGACCGGATTGGTTCACCGGCCGGCCGAGCACTGGATCACGGTCGTCGTCTCGGCGACGCCACACCCGGCGCCCCACCCCCGACCGGTGGGACGCCGGCGGCGCGGATCGCCTTCAGCGCGGCCAGCGTGTCCAGGAAGGCTCCGGACACCAAACGCCACGGGTGTCCGACCAGTCAGCTCGCGGCGCCGCCGGGTCCGGCAGGCAGCGGGTTCCCCTCGCACTCGGCGTCCGCCGCCGGCATCCGGCCGTCGACGAGGAAGCCGTCCACATAGGCGTCCACGCACGCGTTGCCGGCCTGGTACTGGCCGTGGTCCCCGCCGTGGACGGTGATCAGGCGCGATCCCTTGAGCCCCCGGTGGGCCCGCACCGCACCCTCGTAATGCGTCGCCGGGTCGTGCGTCGAGTTGAGCATCAGGACGGGCGGCAGCCCCTCACCCGTGACGTTGACGTGCGGCGCCCTGGACTTCGGCCACTGCGCGCAGATTGATGCGAACGTCAGCTCCCGCGCTCCGGCCATCGGGTTCGTACGGGTGTCCGTGGCGCTCTTCCTCACCCAGTACCCGGTGTCGCGGGTCCACGGCGTGTCCGAGCAGGTGACGGAGAAGAAGTCGGCGGCGAATCCGGCAGCCATCGGGTGCTTGAGGTTCTGCGCGATGGCCTCACGGGCGGCCGGCGGCGCGCTGTCCGGGTGTTCCAGGACGCCCAGGGCCATCGCGAGGTCGGGGAAGCTCTTGCCGCTGTAGATCAAGCTGGTCGTGGCGGCGTCGAGGTGGTTGGGCGTGATGACGGTCCCGTCGAGGTTCAGCGGGCGGTCGTGGAGCCGGCCGCGCAGCCGCTCGTAGCTCACCTTGGCCTCCTCCGGGGTGCTGCCCTGGTGGTAGGTGGCGTCGTTCTTCGCGAGCCACGGCAGGAAGTCCTGCTCGAACCGCCGCTGGAAGCTCAGCGGCTGGCCGGTCAGGAACGACTGCCAGCTGCCGGTGAAGTCCACATTGCTGTCGAGGACGACCCGGTCGACCCGGCCCGGGAACTCGGTCGCGTAGTAGGCGCCGAGGAAGGACGCGTACGACGGGCCGTAGTAGGAGACCTTCTCCGCTCCGAGCAGCGAGCGGTACAGGTCCATGTCGTGCACGGCCTGGTCGGTGGTGATGTACGGCAGCAGATCGCCCGAGTTGCGCTTGCAGTCCCGTACGAAGTCCCTTGTCCGCTCCAAGGTCTGACGGACCGCCTGCTCGGACCGGTCGCGCAGATCGCCGCTGCCGAACAGGGCGTCGACCTCGTCCTGGTCCGCGCAGACCACGTTCGTACTGGCACCTACACCGCGCTGGTCGAAGCTCACGATGTCGTACGCCGCCGCCAGCTTGTGCGAGTACGTGGCCAGCCGCGCGGGCCGCGGCAGGCCCGAGGCACCGGGCCCGCCGGCCGCCATCATCAGGACGCCGCGCCGCGCCGCGGGGTCCGTGGCCCGGTGCCGGGACACCTCGACGGTGAGGCTCGCTGCCTCGTCGGGGTGGTACCAGTCGCGCGGGACCGACATCGCGGCGCACTCCAGCGACGCGGTGCCCGTACACGGCCGCCAGTCGAGCTGCTGACTGCGGTAGCGGTCCGGCACGGGAGGTGCGCCGACCGGTGTGGCGCCGGCCGGCAATGCCGCCACGGCAAGGACCACGCCCGCGGCGGCCGTAACCGCGGCCCATCGTGCCGGTTTCCTGAACAAGTGCATGCCGTGTGCTCCCCGTTGGATGTTCCAGACCTTCGCTCCGATCCTCCCCGCACGGGAAGCCTGGGGCGATCCCACTGTCACCCGTAATGAGGGTGGCACTAGAACCACCCCACGCCACACGTACAGCCTGGATTCCAGGCCGACGGCGCCCGAACCGGCGCCCCGCATACGATCCACGTGGCCGACCGCCTCCCCCTCTGGTAGATCCCCGGCACCGCCGTCGAAGCCGGCGTCCGACTCCACATCAACTGCCTCAAGGCCTTGCCAAGTCCCCGTTGTCGCTGGTTATCGGGTTCGCCGAGCAACTGTCACGGGCGCTCTACCGGCTGGACCGCAAGGAGTACGGACACAACCTGTCCGATGACGCCTTCCTCTACACCCGAGCCGCGGTCGTCGCCGCCGGCCGCACCGTATTCGACAGCGTCCTCCAAGACCCTACGGTCTTCACTCCTTACGCCACCGACCCCACATGGGCCGAACTCCTGCTCTACACACCGGACCGGGCATACAAACGCATCACTGGGGAGGAGTGGGACCGCGACACGCGCTACTCCTTCGAGTCATGCTCGAACATCGAGGGCTGGGCTGATTGAGGGAGGCTGGCTCAACGACTGTCGCTGATCACGTCCCAGGCCGTGGCGGACCCTGTCGCCCGCGTCGCGGTCCGACGACGGCCGCCCAGATGCGGGGGTCGGTGAAGGTCTTGGCCCAGCCATCTGGGGCTGGCGCTTGTCCCTCATAGAGTTTCCGCTGCCGCCTCGCCGTATCCGCCCCTGCCGGTCCTCGTTGATTCCCGCGGTGACACCCGGCTACTCAAGGTGTTGCCTTCACCGTTCAGGTGCGAGGAATCCCCGCCCCGGATAATTCACAGCACCCGTCTCGTCGACCTGGTGAACGCCTTGGACGCCAAGCAGGCCGCGCTGATCCATCTCGCCGACCGCGTCGACGAAGGGCCGGCTGCCGACCCGGTGACCGAGTGGCCGGGCTAGCGAAGACGCAGCCCGCCCGGGAGCTCTTCTTCGATGATCTCGACCAGCCAATCAAAGACGGTCGGGCCACGTCCGGCACGCGCCTCTGCAAGCCTGACGCCCACGCTGGCCTTGTGCGTCGGATGACATCGCCCGAGCATGAGCTCAAGCTGACGCGCAGTCTCGGGATGTCCGAGATTCTGACGGGAGACCGCGTGATCACGCCACTCGATCAGATAGTCACCGTCATCCGGCGTTCCGAAGCCACCGCGGAGGCAGTCAGCGAAGGCATCGAGGTTCCGGCCGAAGTAACCCCCGCAGCCGACGCTCTCGCCAACGACATGCCAGAAATCCTCCAGCGTCCTGACCTGGGTACCGTCCAGCACTTTGGAGAAGCCCTCGTTGGAGGCGATGGCGACGCCGTTCTTCTCCTCGCGTTCGGTCAGGACCCGGAGATCAGGGCGAGAGAAGGCGAGACGGTGTCCAACAAACACGATGAGACAGGGCTTCGGTTCGGCTGGCGCGGCAGTCATTACCCCGGTCTGCCCGTTGACGACCTGTGGTTGGCGGTCGGCAAGGATCCGGTCGGTGCCTGGTGCTTCGACGTGTACTTCGGAGCGGGCTCGATCACCGCGGCCGCGGCGTCTACCGCCTCAGGCGTTCACACGCTCTCGGAGGTCAGCGACACCTCCATCGACGATCTCCGCAAGGCCGTCGTCCCGTGGGGCGGGACGCGATCCGAAGTTTCTGCCCACAGGGTGGGAGGGAACCGGGCTCTCGCCAGTGCCCGGACTCTGTCCACAGGCTGCCTGCGCCAGGCTGATCCGCTCCGGCGGACGAAGACGATGCGGGCTGCTCGCCGCCATGCGTGCGCTGGCGCTGTCTCGTTCGGAGCTGGCGGTGCTGCTCAGTCTGATCGAGGTGCTGTTCGGTCCGGGGTGGGCGCCGAGGGAGAAGGTGCCGGTCCCTGCCGGGCTGCTTGCCGGTCGTACGGGCCGGGGTGCGGCGACGGATCTGCTCGGATTGCTGCTGATGGTGCTGACGGCGGGTTCGGCGGGCTGGATGCAGCTGCGCCCGGGGGCGGTGGATACCGGGCGCGGGCGTCCGGCGGCGGTCGCGCGGCTGCTGGGCTGCACGGCGGCGGCTGGGGCGAAGGTGCTCAAGCGGCTCCAGGAGGACGGCGCCGCGGACGTGGTGCGCCAGGAGACCGGCTCGGGTCTCCACGCGCGGTTGCGGGTACGTCCGGTGCCGGTCGCTGAGACCCACGGTGTGGCCGTGGGGGAGGCCCGCCACCTACGAGCCGCAGGTAGGGGGAGACGAAAGCCCTGCTCAGGGCCTTGCCGGATGCGGGGCCGACGAAAAGGGAGCATGATGGGCCTAGTACATGTGTAACTTATTTGATACGCTCCACGGTGACCGGCAAAGGGAGAGGAAGGCAGCGATGACCACCGAGCATGGCGCTTTCTGGGATGACCTTGCCGAGGACTTGCAGGACCCTGAGTTCCTGCGCCATTACGTCGTTGAGTCCATGCGTATCGCCACGATCGACCGGATCGTGAACGAGCTGGATGAGGCACGTGGCGCGGCAGACCTCTCGAAGGCTGCGTTGGCCCGAGCGATCAGTGCGGAGCCCGCTGTCGTGCGACGACTGTTTTCGGCGGGGCATGTCAATCCGACGCTGGGCACTTTGGCTGAAGTGGCAGCGGCACTGGGGATGCGGATCACCCTCGAGCCGTTGCCAGAAGCTGAACGCAAGGCGGTCACCGAGCCGCTACTCGAGGGTCGTGTGGCGGATCCTCATGGGCTCGCGAAGCACCTCAGTGATCTGAGGCGTTCCAAGTCCCGCTCGAGTGCCGCCGCCTAGCCAGACATCCGGTCACTGAGTCGAGCGAGGGTTGCGCTTCCGGTACTCCTCGCCCAGCTCCCGCACCGATCGGTAGTCACTGTCCGACAGGACGGTACGGAAGGGCTTGTCCAGCCCGGCAACTACGACCAGCAGCGGCTTTTCGCGTCCTGCCGCTTCGTAGTCGAGCAAGCAGAACAAGCGGTAGTGATGACGGCCGGGTCCGTTTACGCGAACCTCGTACCAACCACCCATGTCTCCCTTCATCGCTTCCCAGTACCCACCGCCGGCGAAGCGCTTCGGCGGGGCAGCGGCAACCTCGGCGAGCACCACGCTCATGGTGGCGCGCACCTTTAGTGGGCATATATCGCGCATGAACGCACGCCCTGGCGCGGTCTGTAAGGGGTCATCATCGGGATGACGTTGAAAGTAGACGACCTCGTGCGCGTCGTCGCTGGAGGGGCGGATGCGGACCTGTGGTTTGGCTGGGGTCCGTGGCGCGGGCCGGCGACGGTCGCGTGGATCTGGAGTCACAAGTCAGATCATTTCGCAGAGGCCAACGCCATGGGTGTGTCTTGCTTGATTTCGTTCAGTAGCCCGCACAGCAGGGCGACAGCCGTAGGCTTCGGTATCGCCAAGAGCAGTGAGGCCAGCTGAGTGGCAAGCCGGTGAATGGCAATCCTGGCGTCTCCATTCGGCTCCGGTGGGGCTGGCTCGTCCGAGCCGTTCCCCACCGGAGCCCTGGCCCGGCTACCCCCAGTCCGACAGCAGCAGGTAGTGGGTGATTTCCCGCAGGACCCCCCAGGCCACCCACCCGGTGATTTGATGTTGTTCATCGTCGCCCCCGGGCGCCGCCCTGTGTGGCCGGCAAGCAAAAGCTCAGCCGTCGGGTCGGGTGTTCAGCGATATTCAGACTGAACTGGGCCGTTTCCGGCGCCGAAGCCGCCGCCCATCCGGGGCCGCATCGCCGGGTGGGACTGCTCTTCGATCGTGCGGCCACGGGCCTCGGCCGGGCGCGCCTGGGGGCTTGGCATGTGTGCAGTTGCCATGTCTATGATCAAGAAATGCCGACGAGAGGCGCATGGTGGGGGATTTCGATCGGAAGTGGGCTCGGTCGCGCGCTGGCGCGGCCGACGAGCAGGTGGACACGCGATTGAACGGTACGGGCACCCCCGCAGGGCCGTTAGTGCCCGGGGGGTCGGGCAGCTTCGGGTCCACGCCGGCCGAGAAGACGGCGGCGGCGAACGCGATCGAGACCGAGCTGCAGCCGAACACGAAGACGGCTACAGAGCACGCGGACGAGGCGACCAACACTGCCGTGAAGGGCTTCGAGGGCTGGGACACCGCCCCGGGCCTGAAGAAGGTCGCGGACACGTGGGACAAGCAGGTCAAGGTCCTGATGGGCCGCCTCGGCTCCGAGAAGAGCTCCCTGCGGGGCGCCTCGGGTCTGTTCGTGCGCAATGACATCGGTCTGGGTGACCAGTTCCGGCCGATCGGCGCCCAGTCGAAGCTCAACGGGCTGTAGGGGGAAGCGGTGCTGACGTACCACGAAGTGATGACCACGGACCTCGGCCTACTGACGACGGCGGCAGGCAAGTGGGATTCGATGGCCGGTGAACTGAAGAAGGTCGAAACCCGCTACGGCGACAGCGTCCAGAAGATCACCATGGGTCAGAGCTGGACCGGTATCAGTGTCGGGGTAGCCCACACGAGCTTCGCAGCCACCCGCTACGAGTACTCCGCCGCGCAGATCCAGGCCAAGGCTGTCGCCAGCCTGCTGCGCGACGCGCACAGCCAGTTCACCGACCTCAAGAAGAGGGTCGAGAGTGCGCGAGACGATGCGATAAAGGCCGGCATGACCGTCTCGGAGCAGGGGAACGTCGCCTACGACTACGCGAAGCTCACCGCGCAGGAACGCAGCGCGATCCACCATGACCCGGACGGTGAAACCACCATCCGCGATGCGGTTGCCAAGTGGCAACAGCACATCAACGACTGCGTGAAGGCTGTGTCCGAAGCCGACCAGGGCGTCAAGATCGCCCTCGACGCGGTGGGCGTCGACAGCAACAAGGACGCCTTCGGCAAGGGCAACGACGGGACCCTCGACGGGTTCAACGCCGGCGCACAGGGCGACATCGAGGTCTACGAAGCCCGCAACGCCGAGGAGATCGCCACCCGCGTCAACAGCGGCGGGAACGTCTCGGCCGCCGACTACGCGGAACTCGACCGTTCCTTCCGCGACAACTCCTCGCGCCCCGAGTTCACCCAGACGTTCCTGAACGGGATGGGCGCACAGAACACCCTGAAGTTCACCAACAGGCTCAGCGACCTGGCCTACGTCGATGACAAGGCGGGCCGTCAGAAGTACCTGGACCTGCAGAAGGGACTCGCCAACTCACTGTCGAACGCCATGCAGGACCCCAAGTCCGACTTCTACAAGAACTTCCGCACGCAGCTCAACGACGCCGGGCTCGCCTCGTACGACCTCAAGGGGGCAGGCAAGGACGTCAGCACGGTGGCCCCGGGGCACAGCGAGAAAGTCCGCGGCTACCAGAGCCTGGTCACCCTGATGCAGCAGGGCGACGGCTACTCGGCCCCGTTCCTGCACGACATGGCGGACGACATCCGCAAGGCAGAGGACAAGAAACAGGGCGGCAATCCGGATATCTGGGACCGGTACGGAAACTACGGCGGCACGGACAAGGCCTGGTTCGCCCACGACCCCCTCGACGGCCTCCTCGGCATCATGAGCCGCGACCCCGCCGCCTCCACCTCGTACCTCGATCCGGGTCCGGACGGGAAGAACGACAACCTCCACTACCTGCTCGAGGAGCGGGACTGGGAGATCACCAACACCACGAGCTGGCGCGGCAACATCGAAATACACGGCGACGACACGGTCGACGCCGGCAACCGGACCGGCCTGGGCGCGGCCATCGAAGCGGGCGCCACCGGCTACCCGCCGCTGGGGACCGGCCAGGACCCCTGGCCCGCCGTCAACCACACCGACCCGCAGGCCCGGCTCATGCACAGCGTCATCGAGCAGCTCGGCCCCGCCCAGAGCGTGGACGCGAACCTGCGCGAACCGCTGGCCCGCGCACTTGGCTCGTACACGGCGGACACCCACGAGATCCTGGCCGGCCTCGACCGCCGATACGTCTCCGCAGCCGACACCGGACTCTTCCAGGACGGCGGTTCCACGCACATGTCGGCAGACGCCAAGGACCTGGTGCAGTTCATGCGCGGGCTCTCGGAGGACCCTGAGGCTTACGGAACGCTCCACAAGGCGGAGTCCCGATACATCGACATCTCACTGGAACAGATTCCCCACGGAGCGCATGGATCGGAGATGACCAACCCCCTCAACAAGGCAGGCACGGCCCTCGGCGCGTTGGGCTCCATCAGGGAGGACGTGATCAACGACGGTCGGATGGCGGGCTACAGCGCAGCGGACTGGAAGGCCAAGGTCGCCTACCACGTCATCGGTGGCGCCGTGACCCCGCTGTACTTCACCACACCCATCGGTGCTGCCGGCGCCACCATGTCCGTCGCCTTCGGCGACTCGCTCCAGCGTGGCGTCGACACCTGGGCCTGGGAATGGGACAACCGCATGAAGGCTGCGGTCGACGCCAAGGCCAATCCCGAGATTGCCGACACCTACCTCTCCATCAACAAGCAGGTACCCATCATGGTCGGTGAATGGGCGACGGAGCGGCCTGACATCCCCGAGGCCGACGTCCAGAACTACACCCGCAACGTGCTTGACGGCCGGGTACGCGGGACCGAGACCGCGCAGAAGTACCTGACCGACACGGCCAACTGAGCCGGACGACGAAGAGGAATGGGGCCAGCCATGACGGGGAAGACGACCCGCCGTACGGCGCCGCTCAAGATATGGTCCGTGCTGCTGGCGGGTCTGGCCCTGGTGGGGGCGCTCGGCGCATGGCTCACCTTCGGGCGCGATACGGCCGCTCCCTGCAACGGCCTGCCCGAGGACGGGCGGGTACAGAAGTCCGTGGGGGCGGACGTGCATCCCGGTATGAGCTGTGCCGTGCTCGGTCAGGCCATCGTGAAGGCCACGGCCGCCGAGCAGGGCAGGCATTCACAGGCGCAGGCGCAGGCCGTGAAGGATGTGTTCTTCTCTCCCGGGCTCGGATACACGAAGAATCTTCGGATCGATGCCGCTCTGCGGGTGCCACTGGCCACCGTGCTCGCGGACTTCGCGGACGACACGCATGAGCTGCTCGCGGGACTCGACTCCCAGTACGTCGTCAAGGGGGACCCGGACGACGGCCCGTGGGAGACCTCAGGCACCTATCACCTGGCAGTCGACAACCTCGTCTTCCGCAACGTCGTGCACGCCGTCTCCGGGGATCCACAGGCGTACGCGATCCTGCGTTTGGCAGAGACCCGGTACGGGGCGCAGCAGCTCGCAGCCATCCCGGGCGACGCGACGGAAGGCGCCCTCTCCCTGACTCCAACGAAGAACGCCCGAGCACTCGGCATCCTGGACGGCGTCGCTGACACGTTCGCCCGTGATCAAGCGTGGCGGACCGCTGTACGCGACCGCATGCTGCGTGAGCCGACCACCCAGGGCAGCTACCAGGAGGACCCTGCCGCCTACCTCACGGCGACATGGCTTCAAGGCCTCAGGAACACGCCGGAGGCTGAACTGGCCAACCGCCTCCGCACCCAAGGAGTCGACATCGCCCGCACATGGACCCAGGCACGGAACACTGACGAGTCCACTCGGCAGGCTCTGCTCGCCGAAGTGGATCGGAGCGCGCTGAGTGCCTACCGCGAGGCCAAGTCGTAACCCAACTACCCGGCGCAGCAGGCCAGGACAGTACTCTTCACGGCATTCCTCGACACGGTGGTCAAACCGAGGATGTACGGTCACTCGCCGAGGTGGAGCGAATCGGGCTCAGCGCCTACCGCGAGATCAAGCCGAAGCAGACCCGTCCGATGGAGCCCGGCGACGTGACTGAGGCGGCGTGGCCAGCCATGGCTGACTCCCTTCTGCCCCTGCCTCCGGCACTGGACCAGCTCCTGGTGATACGGCGCTGGCTGGAGCTGACCCTCGCCCGCGTCGACGAGAGAATCGGCGTCGTTCGGGCCGCCGAGGAAGAGCGGGCTCACCGCCGGCCGCCACTGGAGCCACCGTGGTGGTGGGTCGAGTACGGCATCGGTGTCTCTCGTCGGCCCGACCGCGTCCACACCGGCGCCTGCAGGATCACCAACCGGGGAAAGCCAGCTACCCGGGAATGGGTGCTGGAGGTGCTGCGGACCGTACCGTCGGCCATCGCCTGCCCACAGTGCCGGCCCGACAGCGAGCTCGGCCTTCTCGACGGGTAACGGCAACGGCCCCGGGCGGCTTCGGTCATCGAGGGCGGGCATCAGGGCACCACCTACCGTTCGGAAGCTGCGAACAGCCAGCCTCGGCGGCGCATGGCGGCGGCGATGTCCCACAGCCGGGTGTCGGTGGTCGCGGGGGTCGTGCCCTTCGCCGTCCCGCTGGCCTGAATGCGGTGGAGGGGTTTCTGGTTAGAAGTTGCGTCGGCGGCTCCCGGCGAACCGGCCCCGGCTTCTCTCACCTCGCTGCTTCTCAGCTGTCCGTCTCCTTGTGAGCGGTCATGGGGAGGTTGTGGTTTCACCTCCGGTCCGGTGAACGGCAGAAATCCACCAGGCGCTGATCGCGCCAACGTCCTCACAAGAGCTCCCGGCAGCCTCTATTCGCACAACGATTCCCCTCTGGCCCGGACCGACGGGCCGGGCCTTCAACGGGGAGGGGAAACCTGTGCGTTTCACGAGGACTCTGGCCGCAGCGGCCGCCGCGGCGGCCGCGACCGTTCTGTCCATCACCACCGCCACGGCGCAGCCGGGGCCGACGCAGTCGGGCTCGGTGTCGGCCGGTGCACCGCCAGCACGCGTCGGTGATGCACTTCGGCTACGACGGCAAGAAGACGTACACGAGCCCTGTGCTGGACGCCGCGGACCCGAAGGCCAACGACGCGGCGAACTGGCTTCCCAAGGTGCTGGTCAGTGAAGCCCGGAGTTCGGGCAGCCAGATCGCGAGCGGTACCTCGTTCCTGTGCACCCTGTGGGTCGGCGAAGTCTTCGCGGACGGCATCAAGGGCGGCACGAGCGACGACTGTTCGGGCGGTTTCCGCACCCAGTGGACCAACGCCCAGTTCGCCGAGGACAACGGCGGCTGGCACCGGGTCACCGGCTCCATGGTCGGGCCCCGCACCAGCAGCCAGTACAACGACACCACCTTCGCGGTGTACTGCAACAACCCGCCGAAGACCGGCCGGCACCACTACCGGCTGGAAGCCCGCGAATACGCCATCGCCAACGACGGGACCGAGGTCTCGGGACCCGGAGGACCTGGCGCGCATCTCGCCGTACCTGACCGAGCACATCAACCGGTTCGGCGAGTACTCCACGCATGAGCTCGGCATCCAGCCCGACGCGTACGACACGAAGCTCGACGTCGACTTCACCCCGCTGCGCGAGCAGGATCTGACCGCCGCCGGCCTCGGCCAGGCCGCTTGACCGTCCGGCCCAGAATCTTCCTCGTGTGGGTAATGCCCGAGCAGTCGAAGCGGCGCCCGAAGCCACCTCTTATGGCTTGGGGCGCTGCTTGTCTCGTGCTGCGGAGTCAGGCGCGGGTGGGGGCGAGTAGCGCCGGGCGGCGACCATGAGGCGGAAGGCCAGGGCGGCCGGCAAGGTGGGAGCCGCCGAGGACGGTCTTGGCGGTGACGCCGGTGAGGTCCTGGTCGTGCGCCGTTTTCAAGGAGCGGCATCACCTTCTGCCTGCGGGAGCTGGATGCCCATCCGATGAAGGTAGGCGCGAAGTGTGGAGGCGGTCGGGCGATGGGCGATCAGCCCGATATAGCCGTCGGGACGGATGACCACAAGCGTGCCTTCGCGTGCACCGTAGACACGGAAGAGACGGCTCGTCCGGTCGATCAGCACCGTCGGACCGGCAGCTGTGCCGTAGTCCAGCGCCGGGACAACGCTGTAGGCGTGCAGGTGGTCTTCGAGTCCGCTGATTTCCCGGTAGATCTCTGGGGCGGGCCTGGCGCCGAAGGCGAGGAGGGTGAACTGGGGGCCGCGGAGGATGTCGAATAGCCGTGCCGCAGCGTTGACGGTCTGCACAGGGCCGTCGGGGGCGACATCACCAGCGCGCAGAGAGCTGCGCCGACCGGCGAGGTGGGTGGTCAGCGGGCCGGTTCGGTAGGTGGGGTGGTCGTTGCGGTCGCGGCGTTGCTGCCGGGCGAGGAACGACTTGATGGCGAACCGCACCACCGGACGGACTGCCTGGGGTGGGGTGGCCGCTGAGAATCGCCGGTGGCTGTCGGCCAGCACCGCGCGGGCAACCGGCAACCGTTCGTCCTCATAGGTGTCCAGCAAGCTGTCAGCGCAGATGCCTTGAAGGACCAGAGCCAATTTCCACGCGAGGTTGTAGGCATCCTGGATGCCGGTGTTCATGCCGTGCGCACCGAAGGGGCTGTGCACGTGGGCGGCATCACCGGCCAGCAGCACGCGTCCGGCCCGGTAGGTGTCGACCATGCGTAGGTTGTAGCGCCACACCGACAACCAGGCCGGGTCCGCCAGGCGTATGTCGCGGCGTCCGGTCCGCTCGATAACCGCGCGCTGGAGCGTATCGAGCGACGGCTGCGGCCACTGGCCGCTGGGGTCCTGCTGGAGCGAGGCCACGACTTGCCAGGTTTCGGCGTGAGGGGTGGGGCGGGCGACCAGGATGTGGCCGCTGGTCGCCATCCACAGATGTACTGCGTCGCGGTCGGGCAGCCCGTCGATGCGCACGTCGGCGATGAGTGCTCTGGTGTCCTCGTCGGTGGACCCGGAGAACGGCAGAGCAAGTGTGCGGCGTACCGGACTGCGTCCGCCGTCGGCCCCGACCAGGTAGCCGGCCCGAACGGTCTCCGTCCCGGCCCCATCCGTGTTTTCGACGGTGGCGGTCACGCCGTCGCCATCGGCCGTGAAGCCGGTCAGACGGCGGCCGAACTCCACCTTTCCGCCCAGCTCGGCCAGCCGATCGCGCAGGATCGACTCGGTTCGCCACTGGGGCAGCGCCACAGAGTTCGGGTAGGGGCGCGAGGCAGTGGGCGGCGCGGGCGGCATTCGCATGTCAAACAGCAACGGAGTACCGAGGTGAAAGCGGGTTCTTGACTGGATGTCAGCAGCCGCGACAATGCGGTCGGCGATGCCGAGGTCGTCAAAGATCTCCAGGCTGCGCGGCTTGAGGGTGAATCCCCGCGAACCCTTCGTGGGACCGGGGGTCTGTTCGATCACTCGGCATCCGATTCCCCTGCGGGCCAGGTCACAGGCCAGAGTCAATCCGGTCGGCCCGGCCCCCGCAATCAGTACATCAACGTCGTTCATTACCCCGTCCCTCCCGGCAGCGCAGGCCATGTCCGGTCGACCTCTGGCCCTCACTCACTCTGATACCTACAATTGGACCTGTCAATTGGTACCTGTCTTCGGAGGATGGACACGATGTCCCTGCGCCACGCCCTTCTCGGCCTGCTGGAAGATGGGCCTGCCAGCGGCTACGACCTGACCGCGCGCTTCGAACGCTCGCTGCAGAAATACGCATGGACCGCCCGGCAGAGCCACATCTATCCAGAGCTGAAGCGACTCGCCGACAGCGACTTGATCGCCGTCACCGAGGAAGGCGCGCGCGGACGCCGCACCTACGCGATCACCGACGCGGGCCGCGCCGAGCTGCGCGACTGGCTGCTGTCCCCACCCAGGCCCCGGGCCGTCCGCGACGAACACGTACTGCGCATGTCCCTGCTGTCCGCACTGGACATCCCGCAGGCGCGCGAATTGGTGCTCCGCCACCTCGAAGAAGCCGACCAGGTGGCGGCCGAACTACGCGCTCTCGCCGACGCCGCCGATACCGAGTCCCACCCTCGTGGCCGTTTGCGGTTCGGCCGGCTGGCCATCGAGTACGGCGTCCACCAGTATCAGGCGCAACAGCAGTGGGGCCATTGGGCCCTGGAGCAACTCGATCGAGCCGAGGCTGCCGAGCACCAGCGCCAACCTTCCGAAACGCGAGCCGATTCGCTGGGCCCCCGCCGCAAAGACCCCGGCGGCACAGTGCGGCATCCGCAGTAAATGCCGGATTACTGCGGCGGAGCCTCTGCCGTGATCATCGCGACCTGCGGCGGGACCTTCCGGCCGCAGGGGCGAGGTGTACGCATTTACTGCGGCAGTACCGGAAGGACGGGGCGGGCGTGTCAGTCGAACCAGTGAACGAGCTCAAGGGCGGGGGCGCGTTGCGGTTGCCGCGTGCCCGCTTCGTGCCCATGTCCGCCCCTCCGGCCACGTACACCGCGGCGGTCGAGCGGTACCTCACCGGCGCCGGCATCGCGAAGTCCTCCGCGCGGATCTAACGGATCTCGCTCACGACGTGGGGATGGATGTTCGCCGGCGAACCCGCGCCGACCGGACCGGCTCGCCGCGGCGCGAAGCCGCCCGTCTTCCCCGTCGCCGCGATCGACGACCCGGTGCTGCCGGAGGTGCTGGCCGAGCTGGCGGCGGCGCGGGCGGACGAGATGGGCGCCGACACCGTCAACCGGGAACTGTCCATCGCACGCAAGGCGCTCGGCTGGTGGCAGCGCCAGGGCTGGATCGAAGGCGATCCGACGATCGGCATCGAGCGGCGGCCGGCGCCGCCGGACCGCACCAAGGCTCTCGCGGAGAACCAGATCGCCGCCCTGTGGCGCCTCGACGTCGCGCTGCGGGAGAAGACGCAGTGGAAGATGCTCTACGAGTCCGCCGCACGGGCCGACGAGGTGCTGTGCCTGAACGTGGAAGACTTGTACCCGCAGGACAAGCGCGGGAAGATCACCGGCAAGGGCGGGGTGACCGAGTGGATTCACTGGCAGTCCGGCACCGCCCAGCTGCTGCCCCGTCTGATCGCGGGCCGCACCCGCGGCCCGCTGTTTCTCACCGGCCGCAAGGCACCGGCAGGGACGCCGACGCTGGACGTGTGCCCGGAGACAGGGCGGGCCCGGCTCTCGTACCGCCGGGCTGAGGAGATCTTCGAGGAGAACACCCGGCTGCTGGCCAACCCCCTCGCCTCGCCCGACGACATCGAGGATCTGGACGGCTGGACGCTTCACCGGCTACGGCACAGTGCCCTCACGCACGACGCGGAAGACGGCACCTCCACCCCGATGCTGCTGGCTCGCTCCCGCCACGCCTCCGTCCGTTCCCTGGAGCGATACGCACGACCTGGCGTCGACTCGGTCGCTCGGCACGTCGCCGAACGCGACCCGCTACACGTCGCCGCACGTAGATCCGGCGGATCAGGGCTTCAAGATCATCCCGTTGCCCCTTTGGCACGTATCTCGGTCACACCCCATGGTGATGCTTCTGGCCGGTCCTCGGCGAAAGGGTGCGGGGGCGTCTTGCATCGCGCGGCCGGGCGTTCACGGGGCCCGCACAGATGAAACCGTGCTGCGCCAAGAGGGCAGGGAGGCAGAGCGTCCGATTTGGATCGGCGTGCCATCCCGGACCTCCAACCGTGTGGCGCAGGTCACATCGGTCGAGTCAAACGGATCGGGCGCCACGCGGACTGGAACTACCAGCGGGCGCTCGGCGGGGAGCCCGTGGACCTGCTGGAAGCCAGAAGAAGGACCAAGCGACGTGAAGAAGCTCAGGCTGATGCCTGGTCAGCGCGACAGCATCCTCCCCCTGTTGTGCCCCGAGGAGCTGCTGCCCTCGGACTCGCGGTCGCAGTGGGGATATGTCGAGGCCAACGAACCCTCGTTCCGCCGCCACGTCCTCGTGAACGTGGGGGAGGTGCACGAAGGCGACGTATCCGACAAGACGTTCCAGGGCCTGCACACCCGGCTCAAGGGAGGGCCGGTGAAGGAAATCAAGGACTACGCGTGGAAGTCGTTCGGCAACGCGGTGCGGACGTTCAACATCGCGCTGGCCCGACAGCGCAAGCGTGAGCTGCTCATCGGCGACGACGCCTGGGTGCTGGAGGAATCCCCGATGCCGGTTGCGGGGTACCCGGTGGAGTTTGACCGGGACTCCGTCGCGGCCTCCGTGGAGGAACGCCTGGAGATGGAGCACTACCGCAAGATGCTCACCGCGGAACTGCAGCCGGCGGAGCTCGTTGCGCTCTTGCTCGTGAAGTTCGACGGCTACACCTCGACGCAGGCGGCCGTGACACTCAAGCATCCTCTCCTGCGGTGTGCACGGCACGCGGCATGCCGCGGTCCGCGCACACCGCAGGTGGGCTGCTTGGAGGCACTCACCGTCGAAGTTGCGACGCAATATTCGAACGCGGTTGGCCCGGGGGGATCCGAGCGAGGCTCGGAAGGATTGGGAGTAAAATGATCAACAAGGATTGCAGGTTGGCGATGCGGACCATCGTCGCGCTGCTTCACTACAAGGTCTCGCGGATCTGGGACTCGTTCCTCATCGCCCTGCTCTCGATCAAGGGGCTGCTCCCTTCCCGAACCCGTTCGGCTGATCCAATCCGTGGTGCAGGGCTGGGCATGATCGCGCTGTTGGCCAGCGCCGCTGGATCCTGGTTCGTTGATCGGGCAGGCCAGGGCGCGCCGAGGCCGTAAGCCGTAGACCTTCACACAGGGCCGGACACCCAGGAGCAAACGCCTGGAGGTCCGGCCCTACTGGTGTTCGCACAGGGACACACGGGTGTCTCTGCACCGTCTGCTCGACCGGCTCCACACCACGAGCAGCGGGAACTGCGACATCGAGGAAACAGCCCCATGACCAGCATCGCCCAGCCCGGACCCCAGGGTGAGAACATCCCCGTGACCATCACGGCCCTCGACACCCTCATCGAGGCCGAGAAGCGCCGGCTCCTCACGCAGCGCCGCCGAGTGAAGCGGCTTCGTCACGACCGGCGCCGCGCCCAGCGGGCCGAAGCCGCCCGGATCTGCCGCACGTACACCCGCGCCGGCCTCTTCTGGAGCGGCGCCACCGCCTTCAGCACGGCGACGGTGTGCTTCCCTCTCGGTCAGGCGGGCATCGCCTCCCAGCTGCTGCAGTTCGCCTTCGGGGCCTGGATCGCCGCGCTGCAGATCCCTCCGCGTCGCTGACCGCGACCACTCATGGACGGCTGCCACGCATCAGGAGCAGCACTTCGTGACCTGCCACCAGCGGCCCTCCCGGTCGGTGACTACGGCCAGGACGACCGGGCCGCCGCACCGCGAGGGTTCCGTACGCGGGCGCGTGACGGGCGCGAGGTCAGTGTCGGTGCCCACACGGGCTCTGACGGTGGCATCGAGCATGTTAGGGCCGGGCGCCCGCCGCCTCCGGTGTGTGTGCGTGCTCCGTTTTCACTGGGTCCACACTCGATGCCGGCGCAACACCCGTCTCGCGGCCCCAGCAGGAGACAGCTGCGGTGGACAGCGCGATCGGTACGGCGACCAGCATGGCGACGCGTCCCAGCGGCATGACGGAGAGCATGGATCCGATCAGCGGCGGCCCGATGATTCCGCCCGATTTCGTACAGGCAGCGGACAGTCCGTTCCCCATGCCTCGGAATGCGGTCGGGTAGGTCTGGGCGGTATACGGTCCCAGGACCGCCACCACTCCGCTGGTGCCTGTCAGCAGGCCGATGAGGGCAGGGATGGCCAGGGCAGCTTCGCCGAGTGGGACCGTCGTGAGGGTCAGCAGGCCCAGAGCCGACAGGGCTCCGTAGAGGGTCATCGTCCGCCGGGTCGACCACCGGCTGTAGAGCCATGCGGCCGCTGCCGTTCCTGGGATCGACAGGAGCGCGGAGTAGAAAAGGATCTCCGGTGCGGTTACCGGCAGTCCCGCCTGGCTGAGCACCGTGGGCAGGAACGTCATGAACCCCCAATACACCAGTCCCCACGAGAGTGCGAAGGCGCAGATCAGCGTGCTCTGTCGGCGGTAGGCCGCGCTGAAGAGTGGGCGCACCCCACCGGGGGTGCGGGGCTCGGGCACGGGCTGAGGCAAGCCGAAGCAAAGCGCGGTGCGGCGTGCTTCGGCGTGGCGGCCCTGCGCCGCCAGGAAACTCGGAGACTCGGGGATCCAACGGTTCAGTCCCAGGAGGGCAAGGGCGAGAGGCAACTGGAGGAACCACAGGCTCCGCCAGCCGAGCATGGGGACGAATACGGCGGCCAGGCCACTGGCGGCGAGGTACCCGCCCACGGATGTGAGTCCTGCCGTCAGCACCATCATTGCGCTGCGGTTCGGGAGGAGTTCGAGTAGCAGGGTGTAGACGATGGGCAGCATCCCTCCTGCCGGCATTCCCATGATGATGCACATGATCACGTTGCCCTCAAAGGTAGGCATCGCCCCGCATACGGTGGTGGCCACGAACAGCAGTGCCGCGAGGAGCACGGCCGCGCGGCGGCCGATCACGTCAGCGAGCCGGCCCCACACGAGCGAGCCCACGACGGTGCCGCACAGCGCACCGAGCGGGAGCATCGACACCTCGGCCGCCGTCAGGCCGTATTCGGCACGGGCGCCGGGCAGGATGAAGGCCAGCGTCGCGGGCTTCATCTGGTCGACCATCAGAGCGAAGGCGAGTACCACGACGAGTCGGGTGCGCAGCGTCGCCCGGCGCTCCGGGGCAATCGGTGCGGGATCCTCGGTCACCGCCGTCGCGGATTCCGAAGTACGGCGCTTGGGAACCAGGCCGATGCCCGCGAGGACAACGCCCTCGACGATGGCGGCTACGGCAAGCCACATCACAACACTGCTGTGGCCCGTGTGCCCGCTGTGGCTTGCGGCACCGCCCGAGGGAGAGATGTCGAAGAGCATCTGCACGTGGAGGGCGATCCCGAGCGAGCTCAGACCGACTCCGGTCCAGAAGAGCCATGGGCGGGGGATCATCCCGGGTATCTGCGGCTGTCTCATGCTGATGCTCCTTGCGCAGGGCTGCTTGTCCTGTAGGCGGGCGCCGGTGTGCGGGTCGGGCGTACGGTCACACTCAGGGCCTCTTGGACACGCAGATGGCGCCGGGCGGCTTCGAGAACGTCCTCCGGCTGTACCCGAGCCAGAGTCTCGGGCCATTGCCAGAGCCAGTCCGGGGAAAGATCGAGGGCGCGGATGTGGGTCAGTGTGGCGGCGAGCCCCCGCTGCGGCGCGAGGGCGGCGGCTGCGGTCCCTTGAGCCATCCCGATGACCCGGCGCAGTTCGTCCTCGGGCAGTGATTCCCGTGACAGGCCGGCGACGGCTGTGAGCAGGGCGGTCTCAGCGGCCTCACAGTGCTCGACAGGAACCTCGATGTTTAACTCCACGTAGGAGAAACCGGGTTCGTGCCTGATGACGCTCCAGGGTGAGTAGCTCCAGCCAGCCTCGTTGCGGAAGATCCGCATCAGCCGGGATCGGTATCCCCCGCCGAGTGCGTGCTGGGCGACGAAGAAGGCAGGGTAGTCGGGGTGGTCGCGACGTAGAGCGGGCCAGGCCACGCGCAGGCAGGCGGTGTCGCCGCCGCCTGCGGTGAGGGTTCGGCTCCGATCTCTCTCGGTCGCGGGCGAGGTGGGAGCATCGACTACAGCCGGTGAGGGGGGCTTCGAACCGGCTTGTGGGGGCCAGACGGGCAGTGGCGCGGTGGTGCGAGCATCGGCTGCAGCTGTGCGTAGCGATGTCATGAACACCGCGAGGCCTTGGCCGAGTTCGTCGGCATCGATCCCGGCCACTGCCGTGAAGTGGGCGGCCTCCAGATCCAGGCAACTCAGTGCCCGGCGGCTCGTGAGGAGCGCTTCGGCCGCCCGTAGTTCGGCGGGTCCGGGGCCGGGCCTGCTGTCCTTTGAGGCCGGAGAGGGGTGTCCGAAGCCGAGCAGGTCACGTATGTGCGCCGACGCGACGTAGTGGTGGTCGAGCAGGGCCACGTTCTCCCGCGCTTCCGCCGCTTCGCGTACCGCCGTGAGGCCGCTCGTGCTGTCCCCTGCCGTAGCGAGGAGGTCTGCAGCGCGGCCGAGGAAGTCCTGCCACTCCGCGGCGGTGAGTGAGAGGCTCCACAGCAAGCCGGTCCCGTAGACGGTGATGTCGGCCTGTGCCCCGCGGTATGCGGCGAGGAGCTCCAGGCTGCGCTCCTCGTCTTGTTCCGTGCCGTCTGCCACTTCCTCGGTTCCGGCGCCGGGTAGGTAGTCGGCGAGCAGGGTGAGCAAGGCCCGGGCGTGTGGGGTCGAGCCGGTCAGTTCCGTGCGCAGGGGGGTGTAGCCGCTGATCTCCACGAGTGGCACTTCTCCGTAGCGCACCGCGAGGGTGCCGGGAGAGTACTGTCCATCCGCGGCGGCGACCACCTGCCGGGGCAGCGCGGGTGCTCCGAGAGTCACTGGTCTACCTCCAGGGCGAGTACTGCAGCGTTCTGGTCGAGCAGTGCGGCCGCGACGGCGCGTACTTCGGCCGCGGTCACGTCCAGCAGGGTGCGGGGGAGGCTGAGGGCCGAGGCCGCGTCCGAGTGGATCAGTTCGATCGAACCGAGCATCAGGGTGCGGCCCATCAGCTGGTCCTGGGTTCGCCACAGTTGGGCGGCGATCCGGTGTGCCGTGCGCGTCACCTCCTCCTGCCCAACTCCGTCCGCAGCGATGTCTGCCAGTGCCCGTCGGACCATGGCGAGGACGGCAGGGGCGTTGAGTTCCTGTCCGTGGAACATCTCGACGACGAACGGCAACGGTGCGCGGCCGTCGAGGGGGTTGCCGAACAGGCCAAGGTAACTGCCGACCTCGCTGATGTCTCCACGAGCGGCGGTCATGCGATCGAGACGTCCCAGCGGATGGTCGGCCAAGATGTCGGCAAGTACGACGGCAGCCAGCAGCTCGTGGGTCAGGCCGCGGTCGGCGGGAGCCCGGAAGACGACTGCGGTGGCTGGGTGCGGGGCGTGTGCGTCGTGCCGCACCAGGGTGCGGTCTGAGGGGAGCGGGGGTTCCTCGGCCGGGACCGAGTGAGCTGATTTACTCTGTGTGATTGCAATTCTGCGATCGGTCTCCGTTCTGGAATCGGACCCTCCAATTCCTCCGAAGATTTTCTCGACCAGTCGTTTCATGTGGTCGGAATAAAAAGATCCGCTTACGGTCAGGATTGCCGATCCTGGCGCGTAGTGGTCGGCGATGAATTGCTCGACGTCCGCGCGAGAAAGGGTCTCCACCCGCTGGGCCCCATAGCCGTTATGGCTGTGAGAGGGAAGTGTGTAGGCAGCCTTGCCGAGCCACATCCAGGGGAATCCACCGAACGGCTGGCCGTCGATGTTGGCCCGGATCTCATCCTTGACCACGCGCACCTGCTCACGCAAGGCGCTTTCGGCCACCCTCCGTGTGGCCATGCGGTCGGCCTCCAGGCGGAGCAGCGACTCGGCACCCTCAGCGGGCAGAACGCCGTAGTACTCGGTGTAGTCAGCTTGAGTGGTCGCGTTGAGCAGGCCTCCCGCCTCCAGTACCGCCCCTGTGAGCGCGGTGTCCGCGCCGTCGCAGAGGAGGTGTTCGCAGAGATGAGCCACCCCGTTCTTGTCGATCGGTTCTGTCCGAAATCCGACGTCGTAGTGCACGGAGATTCCAACCAGGCCATGGGCATCGTGCGGATCCAGAATCACGCGCAGGCCGTTAGTAAGCGAAAAACGGGCGATAGCTGAGGTGTTCATGTCGCAAATGACCGGTCTCTCGGTAGGGCGCCGCAAGGCTGGATTCAAGAAACGTGCTGGTTCCCTGACCCAGGATGTCCGGATGAACTCTTGACGCTCTTGATTGCAAACGTCAAGGATGGTGATCACTCCAGCAACGGAGCAACGAGAGGAACCCTGTGACAATCACTCATGAGTCCGGGATCGACATCGGGACGCTGCGCGCCAAGGACATCCAGATGGCAGCCACCGCCGACCTCAGCAGGCGCACCCTGCTCATCAGCGGCGCCATCGACGTGAACAGCCACGACATCGTGGTGACGTTCGAACTTCCGGAGCCCGGTCGCTGGCAGGTCATCAAGAGCGAGTCGAACCTGACCGACTTGCCCTGGCTGACCTGGCAGATGACCTGTGACGAGAACACCCGCTTCGTCGCCGACGCCGACGCCCAGATCGTCTCTCGCCAGTTCGCGCAGACCTTCATGACGCCGGACCAGGACCGCATCACCTTCTACGACGGTGAGGTGCGTCCCGGCGAGGCCGTGCTGAAGATGTTCACCATCGAAGCCTCCAGCAAGCGCACGGTCATCAGCCACGCCCGCTTCGTGCCGCCGCCGGCGGAGGTTCCCGGCACCAGCCCGCAGCAGCCCCAGAAGCCGACGCAGCCGGTCAAGCAGCGTCTCGCCGAGCAGATCCGTTCCTCGGTGGAGAATGGCATGCCGCCGCGGCCCGCCATCGAGCTGTTCATCCCGGTCACGCTGATCACCGGCTGACGTCCGCAGCATTCAGGGGCGGCCGTATCAAGCGGCCGCCCCTGAGTACGGGCATGTCCGCAGGCAGGATGGAAGCACAGAGAAGCAAGTGAGAACCGACATGAAGAACAAGGGACTCGGGCGATTCGTGACGGCGCGCACCGTCTCGATTCTGGGCGACCGGCTGGCAGAGACCGTCCTGCCGATCGTCATCCTCCTGGCGACCGGAGACGCCCTGCTCGCAGGGCTCGTGACAGCGGCCAACGTGGCACCAACCTTCCTTCTCTCCCTCCCCATCGGGCACTGGGTGGACCTGCGGGAACGACGGCGCCTGATGATCTCCGCCGACCTCTGGCGCGCGGTCCTCTCCGTCGGCCTCGCCGTAGCACTGTTCGGCCCGAACCCTTCCGCACTGATCCTCGTCCTGATCTCTTTCCTGCTCGGCTGCGGCGACGTCCTGTTCAACGTCTCCGCCCAGTCCTACCTCCCGGCTCTGGTCCCCTCGACCCGCATCATGCGCGCCAACACCGTCCTGGAGACAGGCGACGCCGCCGCCACTCTCGCCGGTCCCGCCGTCGCGGGAGCCGTTCTCACGCGTCTCTCCGGCTCAGCTGCCATTGCCATGAACGCAGCCTCGTTCCTGGCCTCCGCCCTTCTACTACTGAGGCTGCCCGACTCCCGCCCGGGCGAGAAGACTGAGGCCCGGGAAACGGAAACCGGTGAGGATGCCGCCCCACAGCGCCTCGGACGCACCGAGATGCTGGCCGGCGTGAGACTCCTCATCAAGGACCCGACCCAGCGCCTGCTCCAGATAGGCGGCGCCTACCTGTACCTGGCGGCCGGCGCCGCAGGGGTCACGATCATCAGCCTGGCGGTGCAGGAGCTCCACCTGAGTAAACTCCAGGTGGGACTGGTGCTTTCGGGAGCGGGCATTGGAGGCCTCGCTGTCGGCTTCCTTGTCGCCCGTGTCGTAGAACGGGCCCCCTGGGGTCCGCTGCTGGGCATGTCCCTCCTGGGCATCGCGCTGACCTGTATCTGGCTCGCTGTCACTGGATCGTTCGGCGGCGCCTTCGTCGCGGTCCTGCTTATGGACGGCTGCTCCGCCCTCGCCTTCATCACAGCCGGTTCGGCCCGCCAGATCTTCACCCCGGCCGACAGGATCGGGAGGCTCACAGCCGCCACCGGCATCGTCAACGGTGCCGTGCGCACGCTCGGAGCGGCCGGCGGCGGAGCCTTTGTGCTGGCCTTCGGCGCCCGCAAAGCCTTGCTGGCCCTCGGGTTCTGCGGGATTGCCGCCGCGACGCCGCTGCTGCTGGCACGGGTCGCCCGAGTCTCCATGAACCGCGCCAGTGGGACGGCGGAGCCCGCAGAGGCAGCTCCCTCAGCCTCCTCCTGACCCCGGACCCCACTGAAGCGTTCATCCGCTCCCGCTGACAGCGGGTGCTGAACCCCGCCCTCTACGGGAGAGACAGCCATGACTCACACGTTCATCCCAGCGCCGGAAATCCTCGACAGCCCACGCGGACGCCGTCTTGCAGGTGCCACCCCGGCGGCCCTGGTCGTACCCGACCTACCCGCCCTGCCGGCCTCGGCCCCCGTCGTCATCGTCGGTGGCGGACTGGCCTCGCTCACTCTCGCGGCGCGTCTCTGGCACCACGGCATCCGCGACTACCTGATTCTCGAACGCGGCACCCGCCTGGGTGGCCAGTTCTTCGAACGCGTCGCGGCCGTCGGCCAGCTCATTCTGCGAAGCCCCTACGAGCACCACCCGGGAGCCGAGGGCCACCGCGACTGCGAGATGCTCGACTTCGCCCGTCTGAACTGGGAGCACCTCACCGCGACCGAGCAGAACGAAGTCCGGATGGCCCAGTCCGGGCAGCGTGCTGTCGCCCCCCTCGATGTCTTCGAGGGCTACTGCTCGCACGTCGCCGCCACCCATGGCGTCACCGGGCAGGCCCGCAGGGCGGACGTGAGGGAGGTTGTTGCGGACGGCGCCGGCTGGCGGGTCCTGACCGACCGGGGAGAGGTACGCGCCGAAGCCGTTGTCCTCGCCGTCGGAGAAGTTCGCAGGCCTGCTCCGGAGCACTGGGACACCACCTCCACTCACGTCCGCTACTGGGACCAACACTGCGAGCGCCCGGCCGGCGGGCGGCACGCGGTGATCGGAGCCGGACTCAGCTCCGCACACATCGTCCACGACCTCTGCAACCGCGGCCTTCCGGTCGACTGGGTGTTCCGGGGGACCGAGCACTACCAGTGCGCCGACGTCAACGCGGCATTTTTCCGCCCTGAGGGCCGCGCGATGTTCCATCAGGACTCCTTGGAGCAGCGCCGCAGCATGCTGTCCGTCGAACGCCGCCCCTCGATCATGTTCGAATTCCGGCCCCGGCTTCAGGCCTGGGAAGAGTCCGGCCTGCTCACCGTGCATCGCGGCGCGGAGATTACGGACCTGCAAACCGACGGCGAAGGAGCCCACCTCGCCATCGCGGGCGGCGCGCCACTGAGCGTCGACCAGGTCCATCTGGCGCTCGGTACCAACACCGTCTTCACGGCACAGGTGTCGGGGGCGAAGCTCACCTTCCATGAGGGCATGCCCCTCATGGACGAGCACACCCTCCAGGTTTCCGGAGTGCCCGGCCTCTACGCCATCGGAGCCCTCGGCTCTCTCGCTCTCGGCCCGGCCACCCGCAACATCGACGGACACCGGGTCGCCGCCGCCCGCATCGCCGACGCCCTACGGGAACAGTTTCAGGCATCGGACTCCCGCCCGATTGCCACCACCCCGGAATCCGCACAGCTAGCCCGGAGGAGCGCATGATCGTCACTCAGTACACCCCCGAGGAAGCGGCACTCGAACCGCAGAGCATCGTGCTGGGCCAACCCACTGAACGGATCCTGGCCGCATTGGGAATCGCCCTGCACACCCACCGGGTTCCCCACCTCATGATCGCCGTCGAGCGAGCCGCTCACACCGATGGATGGTCCATCAGCTGGGACGAGGCTGTCGAGGCAGGCCTGGACCTGTGGGAGGAGATGCAGCCTCGCTTCGTTGGAGCAGGTCTGACCGGCATCCGCCGCAACGGCGCACCCCGGGAAAATCTGATCCGCTTCGGAACCGCCGTCGCCACGGAGATCGGCATGCCCCGTGATGCCGCCCTCACGGTGCTCCTCACCGTCTGCCTGATCCGGCGTGAAGAGTTCGACGCCCGGGTTCACGAACGCAGGGCCAGCCTGTGAAGTACGACACTTGGCCGCCCACGATCCAGCTCACGGATGACTTCTACGCCCGCCACTGGGAGAAGGGTCCTGTACTTCTGCGCGACGCCGATCCCACCGCCTTTGAGTCGGTGTTCACACGTGAGTCCTTCGATGGGCTGCTCCAGTATGGGGCGTTGCGCAGCGGATTTGTCACCGTGATCAACGGCGGACGGCCCGTTCCAGACGAGCTGCTCTGCCGAGAGGAAGAGGTGGGAGGGCGGGTCCACGATGACTTGGTCGACCCAGCCTCCATCGCCCAGCATCTGGATAGCGGCGCCACCGTGATCCTCGCAGGCCTCCAACTGCTGGACCGTTCCGTCGCGGAGCTGGGACAGCGGCTGTCAGCGGACGTAGGACGCCGCACAGAGGCCCATGCCTTCCTGACCCCACCACACATTGGAGGGCTGGCCCGGCACTTCGACGGCGAGGACAACTTCCTACTCCAGTTGGAAGGGACCAAGCACTGGGTTCTGAGCCCCCCGCTGTCCGACCGGCTCCCGGTGTCCGGCGGGCATCCCCCCGCCGGACACCCTGCCGACGAGAGGGACGTCGTGACCGTGGACCTGCGCCCCGGCGATCTGCTGTACATTCCACGCGGCTGGTTGCACGCCTCTTCCACCATGGACACCGCCTCGCTCCACGTGACCTTCCAGGTCTTGCCGGATACGGCCAGGAACGTCATTGAGGAGCGGGTGCGGAGGATACTCCTCGATGCGGTCTCCGTTGATGAGGCGGTGCCGCGTCCCGGCAGCTCTGCTCTAGTCGGCTTCGCGGAGCAGATCCGGCGTACCGCCCGCGGTCTTGAGGAGTGGGCGCAGGAGGTGGACCAGGCAGCGGCCGGCTCCTGACAGAGGGCGCGGCAGGGGGCGGTGCCGTGCGGCCAATGGGGTTGGGGGTCGGAACTGGCTTTGCGCCCGTCGAAGAGCAGCGTTTTGACAGTCACCTTGGCCATCGGCGCTAAGCCGTTGCTTCATGACTTCGCATTTTGGCTCAGATTCTGTGCACTGGCCACACTGAGTCACGGATCGGTGGATGGGGGCGGCCGCAGACGGGCACGGCTCTGGAGAATATGAGCCCGGAAACGGGGCCCAGCTCGGGTGGGGCTGCCTCAGCCAGGGGCGACCTTATTTGAGCAGAGCGGGCTTGTGAACGGCTGGTCGTCGAGTTCGTGCGGGACACACTGTGTTACGCGTCGGTGCCGGCGGTGGATGCCGGTGCGGATGAGGCTGCTCGGCGCTGCCCGTGTTGCCGGTACGCCGGTCCGGAGCCGTTGGCCACGCTCTACGCCCCGGAGCTGGCCGCGCCGGTGGGTGAGCGCCCGGCCATCGAGCCTGCTGATTAGTCCTGGCCGGTGGTCTTGCGGGAACGGGAACGGGAACGGGCGCGGGCCGAAGCGGACCGCGGCGCCGACGCAGAGGCCCTGGTGCCGCTGCTGCACCGGTCCACGGCGAGGAACGCGCACTCTGGACGCACTGCCGAACACACGGTGAGGCCAGGCCCCGCGAGCCGAGGGCAAGCCTCAGGGAAGGCTGGGCAAGCCACCCGCGAGGGCGGCCTTCCACCCCGAACCGAGGGCTCAGGGGCGCCACCGCATGGAGTACAGCCCGATGACGGACACCCTCGTGTCCGTCATCAACGAAACGGACGACGACGAAGCAGCCATCGACATCCTGCTCGATGCGCTGGGCATCGGGCGTGAGGCGCTGACGTTCAGGAGAGATCTCCGACGCGGCGACGACGAAGTCGAATGGCTGCCGGCAGCACGTCCCCTGGATTGACCTGAAGGGGCACTTCTTGCCACCACGAAGCTTCTGCTGCTGCAGGCTCCGGACGCGCTGGCTTGGGCTGTGGCTCCCGACTCTGTCGCTGATCTTGTGACGTCAGCCGTCGAAGCGGATCCAGTCGACGGGCAGGTCGGCCAGCGGGGCCAGGGCGCTTCGGTGGCTGGCGCCGGCCCAGACATCGAACTCTTCGCCGTCCTCGCTGCTGACATGCACGACGAGGCCAGGGGCCACGTAGAAGTGAGTGGGTGCCCACGGCCAGAAGGGACCCAGGGGCACAAGGTGCAGCGCTTCGGTTAGCCGAGCGACCTGTGCAACCGTAAGTGTGCGCGGCAGCGCCAGGTAGTCGGCACTCATGGAGGCTTCGAAGAGGGAGAACTGGATCAAGAAGCCGCTGAGCGGTTCCTGCTCTGCGATCGGTTCCTCGTCGAATTCCCGGAACCAGACGGTCGGATCGGCCTCGGCTCCGTCGAGCGTCCACAGGAGTGACCAGAAGAAGCCTCCTTGGTTCTCAACGCCGAAGACGAGCATCTCGCCCAGGTGGTCGGTATGCAGGTCGGGCTCGGGCAAGATGCTGTTCTGGGTCCCGAGGGCGCCCGGCCGCTGCTTCGCAAGGCGGTACAGCTGCCTCAGTCCAGCAGGCAAGCGTGAGGGAGAGCAGGCGGCAGGTGGTTCGGTGGCGCCTTCGGCGGTGTACCAGCCGCTGACGAACTGTTCCAGCGCTGCCGCACGGTCACCGTTCACATTCCTTAGCCACTCGAGGCCCGGCAGGTCCTCCGGGAAACGTAGCGGGCGTACCCGGTTGAGGCGTTGGCGACTCAAGGATGCTTCAAACCGCAGTTCACAGTGGGTAAGGACGCCGTTGGATGTGCTGGCCTGGCTCAGCTTGGCAGTGCCCAGGTGCAGGATCTCTTCTCCGAGGCGGACCGCGATGTGGATCGGCAACGAGCTCTCGTCCGTGCCCCAAGGCGACCCCACCAGTCGCTCGGTGACCGGGGCAGGTGCGGGCCCGATCAGACGGACCTCTTCAGCGCTCCACACGCCGCTCATGGTGGGTGCGTCACTCGATTCGACGACGATCACCGTGCCCGCGTTGCCTATGACAATGCTGGCGCCCCCCACGATGAACGGTCCGGCGATCGCCGAGCCACCGATGAGCGCGGATACGTGGTCCTCATCGAATAGCAGCGCCGGAATTGCGGCAGAGCCCTGACCAGTCATCCCCGCATCATCGTCGACCACAGCTGGGCATCCCTAATGTCTGCCAGCTGCGAACGGCAACGGGCGGATGGAGGAGATCCTTCGGGCTCTGGACCCGGAGTTCCTCGCGCTGTGGGGGTGGGACTGGCAGCGGCGAAGTCACACCACAACTGGTCCGCCCCGAGAGAAAGCGAGTTTGCTCCGACGCCGTAGCGGCAGCAGGGCTGACGGCTTCTCTGCGGGGGGCCCTATCACTTTGGTCAAGGTGGACGGGTGCTGGTTCGGGCGTCTGGAACGATGTGCCCGTGCATGCTGATGATCAGGTTGGCGAGGGTGTCTCTGCGGAGCTCGCGGTGTGTCTCCGGAACGCCGCCGACGGCCGTCCGGTGAAGATCGTTCCTTCCGTCTGCGGCGGGTGTGGCGGGCGCGTGTTCTTCGTGCTCGTCGACGATGTCGAGGGCGGAGCCGAGCGAGTGTGCGCTGGTTGCGGCGTCCGCGCGTTCATCGCGGATAGCGAGGAGTTCTGGGAGGACGCGGATCCGGGCGAGGCCTGCTGCCCGTGCGGGAGCGGGGAGTTCGAGACCGCGGTCGCGTTCTCCCTGGCCGACGACGGATCGGTCCGCTGGGTGACCGTTGGGCTGCGGTGCCAGAAGGACGGCGCCGCGGGGGTCTATGCCGACTGGAAGATCGACTACGGCCCCACGGACCACCTCCTGACCATGGTCTAGATCTGCAGGGCGACGGACCTAACGGGCTGCGGTTCGTAGAAGGTTCCGTCTCTGAGCATGGCGAAGAGGACGTCGGCTCGTCGTCGGGGGAGGCAGAGCAGGGCTTGGGCGTGGTGCTTGCCCTGGGCGATCTTCTTGTCGTAGTAGATCCGCGATGCCGGGTCGCCCAGGGCAGCGAACGCGGAGAACGTGCGGATGGAGGCCCACAAGGCGAGCGATGGTGGACACGGTCGATCGGGAAGGGTGCCGCCGAGGATCGCGTAGGCCAGGAGGCGAATCCGGGTCATGGCTGTCTGCGGTGCTCGGCGGTCGCCGCGAGCAGGGTGATCGCTTCGCGGACGTAGCGCCAGGCGGTGGCCACCCCGATCTGGAAGCCGGCTGCCAGCCGGGTGAACGTGTCGCCGTTGTGAAGGTGGGCCAGCGCCAAGAGCGCTTGACGGCCGGGTTTGAGGCGGCGCCAGTGTGATCGGTGTTACTGGCGACGGGTGCGGATCAGGTCGGCGAGGTGGTTCAGCGATCGGGTGGACAGCGGTCGCGGCAGGGTAGGACAGCAACGAGGCTCCCGGGAGGGGCATCTTTCTTGGTCGGTTGCTTGTCTTACCGGGAGCCTCAACCGACCGCGCGCTCTACCCCGATACGCGCCCTCAGCTGCCCAAAGCCAGTTGGAAAACGCTCAATGGACCGTTTTCGAGACCGGCGCAGACTCGGTAGAGCTTGAGGTCGCAGTCTCGCGAGCGGCCGGTCGTTCAGCGGGGCAGGATGCGCAGTACTGCCTCGTATTCGCCGCTGAGCCGCAGGCCTTGCTGTACTGCGGCGCTCAGATCGAGCTCGCCGAGCAGGGTCGCGGCCAGCAGGTGCGGCGGTCCGGTCAGGGAAGCGGTGGGGTGGTCGACCCGGCCGGCGTGGGTGTGCACCGAGCCGTCCTTGACTTCGATGACCAGGTCTTCGTTGCCGTCGGCGTGCAGTTGCAGGGCGATTGCCGGCTGGTCGGGGCGGTGGTCGGTCAGTGCCCGGGCGGGCACGTCCAGCCAGTGGGTGCGGAAGGTGTCGCTGCCGGCCGGCTCACGCAACAGCGGAATTCCCCATCGGCTCAGTTCCTGCAGCACCGGCTCCAGCGCGCGGCCACGCTCGGTGAGGGAGAACAGGGTGGTGGCCACCGGTGGCGGGGCGGCCTTGCGGTGGATCAGGCCGGCTTCCTCGAGTTCGCGGAGCCGGTCGACCAGCAGGTTGCTGGCGATCCCGGGCAGCCCGTTGCGCAGGTCGGTGTGCCGGCAAGGACCCAGGGCGAGCAGTTCGCGGATGATCAGCAGGGTCCATCGGTCGCCGATGGTGTCCAGTGCTTTCGCGATGCCGCAGTACTGCCCGTAGGTGCGCATGCCACCACCCTACATCGCGATGTTGAGATTCAAAACTCTCTTGTTGACTTTCTCAACAACGTCGGTCTAGCGTCGCTGCCCATGACCACCACCCTTTCCGTACGTCGGCTGGCCTGGGCCGGCGTCGAGATCCGTCTCGGCGACACCCGCCTGCTGATCGACCCCCTTGAGAACGTGGCTCCGCTGGCGCCGGTGATGGGGCCGCCGCACCGGCCGGTCGACCCGGTCGACACCCCGCCCGGCACCCACGCCCTCATCACGCACCTGCACCCCGACCACTACGACCACGACCTGATCGCCCGGATCGCGGCCACCGGCACGATCGGCTGCCACACCCCGAGCGCGGCCGGGCTGCGCGAGGCGGGCATCACCCCCGTTGCCCAGGACCTGGGCCAGTCACGGCGCATCGGAAAGCTGACCGTCACCCCGGTTACCTCGCTGGACTGGCGCGGCAACGACTGTGACCAGGTCGCCTGGGTCGTCGAAGGCGCCGGCCGGCGGGTCATCCACTGCGGCGACACCCAGTGGCACGGCAGCTGGTGGCAGATCGCCCGCGACCACGGCCCGTTCGACGTCGCGTTCGTCCCGGTCAACGGCGTCATCGCCCACTTCGAGGGCTACGCGGCCAACGTCCCGGCGACCATGACCCCCGAGCAGGGCGTCGAGGCCGCCGTCGTACTCGGCGCCGACACCGTCTGCGCCATGCACTACGGCCTGTTCCACAACCCGCCGTTCTACACCGAACAACCCGACATCGAGCAGCGCTTTCAGCACGCCGCCGACGAGCGGGGCATCACCGCGGCCATCATCGCCGACGGCCAGCCCGTCCTCTGACCATCAGAAACAAGGAGCAACACATGAAGATCGTCCTGTTCGGTGCCAGCGGCAACATAGGCCGGCCCACCACCGAGGAACTGCTGCGGCGCGGCCACACCGTCACCGCGGTCACCCGAGCCGGCCACGTCGACGGCCTGGAGCACAAGGCCCTGACCGTGACCACCGGTGACGTCACCGACCCCGCGGCGGTCGCCGGCCTCGCCGCCTCCCACGACGCCGTGCTCTCGGCCGTCGGCCCCCGGATCGGCCAGGAAAGCGACCGCGCCACGATCGTCGGTGCCGCCCGTGCGCTGATCGACGGACTCCGCCGAGCCGGCGTCACCCGCCTGGTCACCATCGGCGGTGCCGGCAGCCTGCGCACGCCGACCGGCGCCCGGGTCATGGACGACCCGGACTTCCCCGCGCTGTGGAAGGCCAATGCCGAGGCCCAGTCCGAAGCGCTCGACCTCTACCGCGGCGTGCACGACCTCGACTGGACGTACGTGTCGCCCGCCGCGGTCATCGGAGCGGGCGAGCGGACCGGGGCCTACCGCAGCGCCGGGGACACCCTGCTCACCGACGACGACGGCAACAGCCGCATCTCGTACGCCGACTACGCGATCGCCTTGGCCGACACGATCGAGAGCGGCACCGCGATCCGCCGCCGCATCACCGTGGCGTACTGAGCCATGAGCAACGACGCCGCCGGCCTGCACACCCGATTCATCGTCCTGCTCGCAGCGCTCGTGGCCCTGGGACCACTGTCCATCGACGGCTACCTGCCCGGACTGCCGGACCTCGCCGGCGACCTGCGCGCCAGCGCCGCGGCCACCCAGCTCACCATCACCGCCTGTCTGGCCGGGCTGGCCGTCGGGCAGCTGATCGCCGGGCCGCTGAGCGACACCTACGGCCGGCGGCGTCCGTTGCTGGCGGGCCTCGCCCTCTACACGATCGCCAGCGCGCTCTGCGCGGTGGCACCCGACGTCCGGACCCTCGTCGGCCTACGTCTGGTCCAGGGCATCGGCGGGGCGTTCGGCATCGTCATCGCCAACGCCATGGTCCGCGACCGCACCTCCGGAACCCACACCGCACGTCTCTTCTCCGCACTGACCTTGATCACCGGCCTGGCGCCGGTGTTCGCGCCGGTCCTCGGCGGCCAGCTACTGCGCGTCACGGCCTGGCCTGGAATCTTCGTGGCCCTGGCCGTACTCGGCGCCGTGATGCTGGCGGCCTCCGCCGCAGGACTGCCGGAGACCCGGCCCTCCGCGTCACGCCAGCCGCTGCCGGCTGTCGTCGGGCAGCTGCTCAGCGACCGGGTCTTCACCGGGTACGTCCTGGCAAACGGCCTGGTCTTCGCGGCGATGTTCGCCTACATCTCCGGCTCGCCCTTCGTCCTGCAGGAAATCCACGGCCTGTCACCGCAGCAGTACAGCGCCGTGTTCGCCGTCAACGCCGCCGGACTCATTGCGGCCGCCCAGATCAGCGGACGGCTGGTGGCCCGGGCCGGCGCCCGCGTGCTGCTGCTCGCCGGTCTGCTGGGCGCGACAGCCGGTGGCACCACGGTCCTGGGCGCGGTGCTGACACGGGCACCCCTGCCCGTGCTCCTGACCGGCCTGTTCGTCCTGGTCTCCAGCGTGGGCCTGGTCATGCCGAACGCCGCGGCCCAGGCCCTGGCCGACCACGGCGGACACGCCGGGTCGGCCGCCGCTCTGCTCGGCTTCAGCCAGTTCATGTTCGGCGCGGCACTCGCTCCGCTGGCCGGCGCGGGTGGCGCCACCGACGCCTTGCCGATGGGAATCATCGTCGCCGTGCTGCCGGCGCTCGCTCTGCTCACACTCGGCGTCCTCACCCGGTCGATGCCCGGTGAGCGCACTCGCAGGCCGGCTCGCCAAGGCCCTGCCGGGCACCGGCGACCGCGCCGGCACATCGATCGCAAACGAGCCGGCATCCAGTGAGCCGTTTCATCCTTCGCAGCGCGGTGACTCGACGTGGTGCAGGACGAGGACGGCCTGCACGATTGCGGTGGCCCGGCGCGGGCAGCAGCGCAGCTTGACCAGGATTCTCCGGGTCTTGAGGGCGGCGATGGCCCGTTCGCCGCGAGCGCGGGCCGCCGCACGCTGCGCACGTGACGGCCCGCTACCGCCGCTGCGGACACGGCACCGGCCCCCGGCACCTCGGCGACCGGAAGGCCGTCGCGGAGTTCACCGCCATGCTCGCCGCCCGGCAGAGTCCGGCCCCCTGGACCCGCCGCGGCGATGTTGCCGTACGGATCGACGAGCGCGGCCCGGAACGCGGACGCCCGCTCCCCGAACAGCAGCCGGACACCGCCCCCTCGCCCCGGTCCTCATCCACCCCGACACCCGGACCGCCCTCACCGGCACCCTCCACTGCGCCCAGGCCCGAATCCACGGCGAACGGACGAGCCCGTACCGACTCCTCACCCACGCCCTCGCCGGGCGGGACCTCCCGCCCGGCACCGACCTGAGTACCTGAGCACACGAAGTGGCCCTCGCAGTCCGGGCCTCCATCCGGGCGGCGAGGGCCGCTCCTTGCCCGCCGTGCTGGGGGACTGCTCGAAGCGGCAGCCTGTGCGGGCGGCTCACCCCGTTTTACGGCGGCTCGTGCGTTCTTCAGCCAGATGCCACCGCCGCGCCCTGGAAGGTGGCGTCCAGCGGCGCCAGGAGGTGGCAGTTCTCGGCAGCCCACCCGCGCGCGGCGGCGGCCAGGCCCTCCTCCCACGCGACATCGAAGTGCGACCAGACCATCCCGAGCTTTTCCAACTGCGCGACGCGGTCCGCGTCCATCTCACCGCGGGCGTAGAACCGGCGGGCGTCGGCGGCCCACTGCCCCAGCGGGAAGCCCGCGAGCGAGACCGGCCACCCAGACCGTGGCCGGGTACAGCTCCGGGTCGGCGGCGCACCGGCCCCGCACAAGGCTGCGGGCCGTCCCCGTCCGCAGGCGCGGTGCGCCCGCTGACGGAGACGGCCTCGTCGCGCCCGTCGCGACGGTGTCCGTCAGGCGAGCGTCACGGGAGCGCAGTAGGCGTACGCCTGGACCACGGCGTTGGTGGACTCCGTGGGGTTGTAAGCCTGGACCATCCACGCGTCTCCCGCGGCCGGGCCACTGACGCTGGCTTGCTGGGACACGTTCACGGTGACCCCGAACGACGAGCGGAAGCCTCCGGAGATCGCCTTCTGCCCTGCCGGGCACTGCGCGGTGCTGCCGACCGCGGTGCCGGGAGCGATGGTCACCTCGGGCCCGAGCACCTGCTGGAGGGTGAGGGGCGGCCCGGCGGGTCCGGCGGGTCCGGCAGGCCCTGCGGGGCCCTGTGCACCGGCGGCCCCGGCCGCACCCGCCGCCCCTGCGGCACCTGCCGCCCCGGCTGCTCCCGCCGGTCCCGCCGGTCCCGCCGCCCCGGCGGGACCGGCAGGCCCCGCGGGTCCGGCAGGTCCGGGCGGGCCGGGCTGCCCGCCGCCGCACTCCCCGTCGGACCCGTGGGGCCCGTCGTGGCACGGCTGCGGTGGCGCCGACTGCCGTGAGGACGGTGCCGCCTGCTCCAGCGCCTGCGCCTGCGGGGCCGCCCAGCCCATGAGCGCGCCGGACGCGAGGGAACCCGCCAGCGCGCACGCTCCGAGCCAGCCAACTTTCATCCGATTTCCTCTTCTCGTAGCACGGGGACCCCAGCGGGGATCGCGAACGCCACCATGCATATCGAGCGATGATCGGCACTAAACGGCGGCGAAGCCGTTGTCGCCCGGTTGCCCTCGCGGCCCGGGCCGTCTGGAGCGCGCATGCCCTGTGTCAGCTGGGGAACCGGGATCCGGACCGACCGCGCTGGTCCGAGAGCGAGGACCGGTGGACGGCGGCAGATCGCTGACCGGTGTCCGTCGGGCCAAGTGCGGCGCTGCCCGAAGCCGATACGGGATTCACCCACGCCGCAGCGGACGCCCCGGCTAACGTCGTGTGAGCCGTTCCGGGCAGTGAGTGGGGAGGCTCCGATGCCGACGACCGTGGTGGGATTCCGGCTGAGCCACTCGTCACCAGCAGGCTAGTAACGGTCCTCGTCACCGAGACCGGCGTGCTGCGTGTAGCCCAGGCGCGCAGGGGGCGATCGTTGATCGGGCGCACCTTCAGTCCCCAACCCCCTCTTCCTTGGAGAACACCATGGGCCTGAGCGCCAAAGGCGAACCCGTCACCGTGCAGGACGAGACCAAGGTTGACGTCGGCATCCATCTTCAGCAGGGCAGCCTCACCCTCACCCAGAACGGCAAGGACTTCGAGGGCTACCAGGCCTCGGTGGAGTTCGTCGCTGTCCACGATGGACCGTGGACAGCGAACAAAGTCAAGTTCTCGGCCAAGGGGCCGGACGGCAAGTCCGTGGGGTTGACCGTGGATCTACTGAACGACACATTCGACGGGCCCAGGCCTGGCGTTCCCGCCGCGATCTGGAAAGTCGTGGCGCTCGCCGCGATCTCCGCCGGAGATATCGGAATCACCTACGCGATCCCTGACCCGCGCCCGATGTAGCCGTCCTCCTCGGACGGCTCGTCAGACCCCTGCAAATAAATGCGTCACGGATCAGTCACAGCCCACCCATACCGGCCCAGGCGCCGACACCATGACGCGATGCGCACACACCACATCACCCTCCTCGCGGCCGCCGGCCTCCTCGCCCTCACCGGCTGCTCCGAGGCCGTCACCAGCAAGCCCAAGCCCGACGCCAAGGTCGGCGCCCCGACGTCCGCACCGCAGTCGAGCACCGCCCCCGAGGCGCTCAGCTCCGCAGCCGCAGCCGCCGGCATCCCGCCCAGCCCCGCCCCCGAGCAGCGCACCATCTACCTCGCCGCGCTCAACAAGATCGACCCCGAGATCGTCAACGGCAAGGACGACAAGGCCATCAGCCGCGGGCTGAGCCAGTGCCAGTCCATGAAGGACCAGAAGGACCCGACCAAGCGTGTCGAGTCCACGAACCGGCGCTTCATCAGCCCCAACCATCCGGACGGCTTCGGCCCCACCAAGGCCGCCTTCATCCTCGCCGCCGTACAGACCAACCTCTGCCCCACGTACTGACGGGCCCACAGACCACCACGGTGCAAGTGGGTGCGGGTACGGCCGCCCGGGACGGAGCCCCGGGCGGCACCCCACAGACTGGGTCCGGCATGGCCACCCATCCCAACCCCGGGAGGCCTAGGGCAAGTTGCAGGGCAAGCGCATCGGAGCCCAGGGCCGCCGGCGGGAGCGGTACCCGGAGCCGGTCAGCAGGTGACCTCTGTCGGCGTTTTCGGGCATTGACCCCCAGTGCCAACAGGAGGGGGGAGAAATGCCCAGGGAGAATCACTACTCCGTAGCGAAGGCCTATGCCGAGCGCGCCGAGCAGGCCCTTGAAATGTGACCGACCCGGGGGTTCATGCACAGACCCTCGCCCTGATCGCGCTCACCCACGCCGTACTGGAGACCGGATACGACATCTCCGACGTCTCTACCGCTATCCAGCAGGGCGGGTAGGCCAACCAGGCATCATCCGATTCGCCGCCCGGCAGAGCAGGTCGGCTCCGCAAAGCGGCGCTCGACGGGCAGTGAGACGGGTGTGAAGTGCTCCCCGCCGACGCGGGGGTGTTCCGGCCAGGAGCAGGCCGGTCTTGGTGTCGGTCCGGTCCGCCTCGGAAGGCCGCCCGGCCGACGTTGAACCGGACGAGCCCGGGCTACTGACCGGTCGGGCTCGCCGCAGGAGGCCACTCCTGAGACTGCTGCCCGTCCTGGCTTCCTGAGTCAGAGCCGGCCCGGGCGGGCGAAGCCCGCCAGACGAGCGGACGAGCGGAGAGACCAGCCCAAGGACACGGCAACGGGGCGGGGCAGCAGCCACAGCAGCTAACTGCTGGAGGGCCTTGCAGCGGACCTCCGTGACTGAACGCCCACCGAGGCGGCCCGGTTCAGCCTGCCAGCTGCTGAAGCCATTCGCGGAGCAGCGCCGTCTCGGTGTCTCGCAGAGTCAACCCCGCGTCGGCAGCCGCAGGTTTGGTGGTGAGCGCGGTTTCCAGTGCGGCGTCGAGGGCGAGTGCGCGCGAGGCCAGGTCCGACCCGGATGAGGCGGGCGGGTCCGTGGTGATCGAGGCGATGACGGTGTCCCGCAATCGTGCCGACGTGGTCAGGTCCCGCTCCGAGGGCTCTTCGCCGATCAGTGCCAGCGTGGCGCCCGTTGTCGCCGCGTGGATGACGTGGGTCGCCTGCGCCACCGGAACCCGAAGGCGCCCGGCCTCGGCCGCCCGGCCCAGCAGTGTCACCAGCAGGGCGTGCGCCTCGTCCGCGGCCGGGGGTCGCCGCCCGGGCTGCACTGTGCCGTACATGAGCATGTAGAACGCGGGGTGCCGCACTCCGAAGTCGACGTGCAGGTCCCAGCCGCGGTAGAGGTCGGCCACCGGGTCGTCGGGGGTCAGCGCCAGTGCCTCGCGTTTCTCGGCCAGGTACATCTCGAACCCGTAGGCGGCCAGCTCGGCCAGGAGTCCGTCCTTGTCGACGAACATCCGGTACAGCGCGGGGGCCGTGATGCCCGCGGCTGCGGCGACAGCGCGGGTGGAGACCGCCTCGCTGCCGCCCTCCTCCAAGAGCTTGGCGGCCACCTGCAGCACCTGGCGCCGCGCGGCGCGTCGTCCCTCGTTCATGGAACAACGATATCGCATTTTGCGAATCAGCGCCTTATCGGTGCTACGGTTGTAACCGGAACAGCGATACCCACTGATGGTGGTCGGCGCCGACCCGCGACATCCGGGCACGCGCCGCACCCCGGCCGGTGCACTCGTGGAGCCGTGCGGCCGACCGCCACAGCGGGCAACGCGTCGTCCGCCGGACCACCACCGAACACCCGCCATCACGGCAGGAGAGGAACATCCCATGTCCGACATCTCGATCGTCATCGCGTCGCATTCCGGCTACGGCCACACCGCGCAGATCGCCACAGCCGTCGCGGACGGCGCGCGCTCCATCGCCGGGACACAGGTCCAACCCGTGGACGTCGCCTCCCTCAGTGACGCTGACTGGGAACTGATGGACGCCGCGGACGCCATCATCTTCGGCACTCCCACCTACATGGGCACCGCGTCCGGGGCGTTCCACGCCTTCGCCGAGGCCAGCAGCAAGCGCTGGATGACCCGCGCCTGGAGCGACAAGCTCGCGGCGGGATTCACCAACTCCGGCTCCATGAGCGGCGACAAGCTGCACACCCTGCAGTACCTCTCGCTCCTGGCGGCCCAGCACGGAATGCTCTGGGTGAGCCTGAACCTTCTGCCGGGCTGGAACACCACCACCTCCAGCCCCCAGGACGACAACCGCCTCGGCTTCTACCTCGGTGCCGGCGCCCAGAGCTTCAACGACACCCCGGCGGTCCACGACGCGGACCTGAACACCGCCCGCCACCTCGGCCGGCGCGTCGCCGAGCACACCCGCATCCACCGCGCCGGACTGGCCGCCGCAGCGCACTGACACAAGGGGTCGCCAGAAATCACCTTCCAGATTCGGTCTCGACGGCCTGGTACAGCAGGACGGCCGAGTCCGACTGACTGGCCTTGGTGCGCAGCGCCTCCGCGAGGTCGGCCATGCGTGCCGAGTGGTGCACGCTTCCCGCGACTCCGGAGTCAGCGGCCCGGAACAGCGCCTGCACGGCCGCGTCGAGGTCGGCGACGCTCCCGAACGCGCGATGCCGCAGCGCGTGCGTGGCACCGAGGCTGGCCAAGTACCCGGCGCGGTGCCTGTTGCCGGCCGGGGTCGCGGCGACCGCCTGCCGCAACTGTTCCAGCGCCAACAGCAGGTCCTCGTCGGCACCCTGCGCGACGAAGCGGTCCCTCAGCATGACGGCTAGGTGGGACCGGAAGCCGCCGAGGGCGCGACCGGCAGGGGTCCGCCCGACCGGCGGCGGCGCGCACGGTGCAGCATCGCCGCCAGGTTCGCCGCTCTCCCCGGCCATGCGGACGCCTCGGGGGCAGTCGCGGCGAGCAGCTCCGACTGTCCCCGGATCGCGTCGTCGAGGTCGCCGCGCTCACCCCGGACCACGAACCGCTGCCACTGCGCGAGCGCCAGGTTGTTGCGCACGGACGGCGCGCCGGTCAGCCGCAGGGACTCCGCGCCGGCGTCGACCGCGCGGTCGAGGTCGGCCGGGTCACCGTGCAGCTCGTACCGCAACCGGTGTACCAGGCAGCCGAGTTCGGTCACGGCCGCGCGCTCCGGCGGTGACGATCCGCGCTCCAGGTCCGCCAGCACCACGGCTGCACGCTCCAGCGCGAGCGCCTCCCCTGTGTGGTCGAAGCGCACGGCGAGCACCTGGACGAGTTCGACACTGGCGGCGAACGTGTGCGGACCGCCTCCTCCCGCTTCTCGCCGCACCCGCTCCAGCAGACGCTGCGCGCGCGTGAGGGACTCCTCCCGCCGGAACCGCTCGAAATCGGTCTGCTCACCGGCCAGCACCCGGCACCACAAGGCCATCACCACCAGCGGCAGACCGCCGGGGTCCGTCTCCGCTGCAGGGTGGCGTAACCGCAGTCCGGTCCATTCCATGCGCGCGTCCGCGCTGAGCAGCGCGCCGGGGTCTCCCGTCTCGGCGGCCACGAGCCGCTCGCGCAGCGCGGACGCCTCCCGCGACGCCTCCAGCGCCGGAGGCAGCCGTACCTGTCTGCTGCGCCGCGCCGCGCCACGACCTGCGCCGGCCGCAGTCCGGCGTCCAACGGTCCGTTCACCGGACGCCAGTCGATGACCGTGCGGTCTTCCCCCTCCAGACTGTCGTCCCGCGCCATACCGTCGTCCCCCGTCGTCCCCCGTCGTCCCCCGTCGTCCCGGAGGCGGCCTCGGTCGGGCCGTATCCGGGGTTCGGTGCCGCTCGCTTCGTCCCCAGGCTCCTGCTACGCCCCCGCGTCGACGCGTGAAACGGATCGCCTTCCGGAGCATCCCCCTGCGGCTGCGGGGTGCATTGCGGCACTATGAGTGGCGGACGTGGCCGGGCATATCGGACGGGGGTAAGGCCATGGGGTGGCTGAGGAGGCGGCGGGGAGAGCGGTCCCCGGACGACGCCGTGCGGGAGCTGGTGGGGAGGCTGACCGCGGGGGAGGTGCTCGCGCCGGTGGAACCGACCGTCGTGACACGGCAGGGGGAGCACCAGTACACGGACATCGTGGTGGGGTGTCATGCCTTCTACGGCACGGGGGTCGAGTACGCAAGCGGGTACGCCGTCCAAGGGAGTCCGCTCTTCCTCGCGTTCGGCATCGTCACAGGGGAGATGCACAACGCGAAGGTGCGGCGGCAGGCCGAGCGGATGGCTGCGCTCCAGTGGCGGTGGGAAGGGGAGATCCGGCTGGTGCTCACCGACCAGCGGCTCATCGGGTTCTTCGGGACAGGAGCCGAGGTGTACGAGATGGAGCGGCTGCTGTCGCTCACGCCGTCACCCGACGGACGCGCGGTGAACTTCGCCTTCGCCGGAGGACCGCCTCTGCTCTTCTCGGGTGCGTGGGCTCCGTGGCTGTGCGTCGTCGCGTCGGCGATGGCGCACCGCAGCACGTGGCCTCCCGGACATACACTGCCGGGGTTCGCGACCCCCGAACTCCCCACTCCTGAACCCCCGGCCGTGGCTCCCGCTGCGCTTACCCGTCGACCCGAGCGTGCTCAACTACCTTCACCTCGTGGTGAGACGGACCTCGCCGAGCGGCTGGCCGGGCAGGTCGATCCACTTCCGGCGGATCAGGCCGCCGTCGTGCTCGCCGCGCAGGGGGTGCAGGTCGTGGAGGCGGTGCTCGACCTGCTCGGCAGCAGGAGAGCCGGGGAGATACGTGCCGCGCTGCGACGCCTCAAGGAGTGATCGTCAACACGTACGCAGGATTCCGCTCGGTGACGCACATCCTCTTTGGCTGGGACCAGGCCGAAGAGAAGGAAGTGATCTTCTTCGAGGAGCACTTTGTTTGTGAACGACCCCCGACCAGTCGTTCCCGTGGAGCCAACAAACTCGTTCGAGGCCACGTGGCAAATCCACGTGAACCGGACAGCACGCGACTACGCCGAAGCCTTGGCCTCACCTTTGCGACGAAATAGATCGAAAACCATTGGGGGAGCTCGGCGAGCGCTTGGTCCTGCGCGTCGGTTGCGGCGTGTTTCTTCGCCGAGGCGGGCCAGGAGCAGGGAGCGGAACATGTTGAGCCGCCACTACGGCACGGCGTAGTCCGAGGTCTGCTCGTACGAACCCGCCGTGTCGTAGATGCGCCGGCCTTGCGCGTCGAGGTCGAGGGCGGTGGTGCGGTCGCCTCGGAGGGCTGCGGCGTGGGCTTTGCCGTAGATCGTTCAGTAGACCGAGCGAGGGCTTGGTCGGCGAAGACGTCCGCGACGCCGAGCGAGGCGCCCTCGTACCCGAGGGCGATCGCCGCCCGTCCGCGTACCCACACCCGTGTACCCGGGTCTCGGACTGGTCGGCGGCGGTGGCGGCCATGCGGTACCAGCGCACGGCCGCGTTCCTCCAGAACGACTGGGCCGCCGTCGTCAACGGCCTCACGCTCCGCTGGAGCTCAGGCGCCGTCGAGGGCCAGGTCACACCGCATCAAACTGAACAAACGCCGGTCATACGGCCGAGCGTCCTTCTCCCTCTTGCGAACCCTCGTCCTCGCACAGCCACCATGACCCTCACAGCTTCAGACGCGTCGCCCGCGCTTGGTCTTCTCGCGCACGCGGTCGCTAAGCTCGGCCTGGTAGAAGGCGGCTTTGTCACCGCCCAGCTTGAAGTACTCACAGATGTCGGCGACCGTTTCGGCGTCTTCCGCAGTGCCCGTGAGCCCGATCTGGACGAGCCCCCAGAACCCCTCTTGAGCGTGGTGCCTGCATCTGTCGCCCAGACCCGCGCCTTCTGTATCCAGTTCATAGTCGCCGGAACCCGCGGCCACGAACAACAAGGTCTGCAGCAGCACGTCTCGGGCCAGTGCCGAGAGGTCGCCCGCCAGCGCGGCCATGATCACGCCAACCGCGGACGGTGTGCACTCGAAGATGACGGTGTCTCCCTCGACGTGATCATCAAGGGTGTACCCGATCATGTCCCGGGGCGTCTCAGCAGTGATGATCGCCTCGAACAGAAGGGGCACATGCTCCGCAGAATCGCCGCAGCCGCACTTCAACGAAGCCCAATCGACCCGTCGCAGTTCTGCGCGCACCAGCTCACCGACCACCACCGCGGACCCCCAAGAGCCACGCCGGACCCCGCGCTCCGGCGCTAGCGATCAAGCATGACCCAGCTGTCGGCCCCACCGCCATCACGTGCTTCACGAAATATCCGCCGCAGCCAAATTTCGAGAGCCGCATCATCGTCGCCGCACGGGCCGGTACGAGGTCCTCCTCCCGGCCGGTCCACCGTCGCGGCGGCCGTCGCCGCCGATCCCCCGGGCCCCTATGGCCCAGCCACCCGCACCGTTCTGCAACGGGTCGCGCCCTGACGAACCTCGTGGCGCTTCGATGGAACCAAAATGTGGCCGTATCGATCTATACCTGCGAGGTCCGTTCGAGACCGTGTTCGAGATCCTTCAGTCTGCGCCGGAGTCCGAGTGAAACACCGTTCCGCCACGCTCTGCGCGGCCTTCGTCCTGTCCGCCGTCACCGCGCTGTCCGGCTGCTCCAGCGACGGAGATCCAGTCTCCTTCGCCCCGAAGGAGTCGGCGAAGCCGGGGGAGACTCAGGCCGCCAGTGACGTACGGATGCCGACCAACCCGCGGACGTGGGACCCGCAGAGGACGCTGGCGGACGGGACGCAGGTGGTGCACGTCGACCTGAAGGGGGCGAAGTCCGGCTTCACCGGCCGGGTGTGGGCCTGGGTCCCGAAACAGTACTACCGGCCCGAGTACAAGAACAGCGCCTTCCCGGTCCTGATGGCGCTGCCAGGTGCCGTGGGCTACCCGACGAACTATTTCTTCTCCAAGGAGTTCCGCCTTCAGGAGCGGATAGGGGAGGCCGCCGACAAGGGCGAGAGCCTGCCCTTCATCGTGATTATGCCGGTCCTGAACGCCAACAAGGACACCTACTACGACGGCAGCGACATACCGGGGCAGCCCAAGATGGGCACCTGGATCTCGGACGACGTCCCGGACCTGGTGCGGGAGAACTTCCGCACCTACGCCGACCCGAAGGGCTGGGGCTTCTTCGGCTCCTCCTCCGGCGGCTACGTGGGCATGAAGATGGTGCTCCAGTACCCCGAGCGGTTCAGCGTGGCGATCGCCGGCGGGCCCGATGCGGCCCCCGACTCCCCGCTGTGGAACGGCCACCCGAAGGAGAAGCAGGAGAACAGCCCGGCCTGGCTGGCCGAGCAGCTGATCAAGAAGAGCGGCGGCGCGGGCGGTCCCTCGAGCAGCCCTTCCAGCAGCGCCAAGGCCGACGCGAAGGCCAGCCCCAAGCCCAAGAACAGCCCCTCGCCCTCGGCGGCGACCGGTCCCACCAACGGCCACAAGGTGTCGATCTCCTTCCTGATGGGCACGAAGGAGCCCAAGGCGGAGGTCGCGGCGCTCGACAAGCTCCGCCAGGAGATCACCAAGGGCCCGATCGAGACCAAGGTGACCTCCTTCGAGGGCGGCCACGACGGCTACAAGTACACGGACACCCTGTTCAACGGTGACCTGAAGTGGATGAGCGACCGGATGCGCGGCCCGGTCGCCGCGAAGTGAACCGTTCCGACCTCTCTGCCACTCGAATGTGAGCCATCGGAGATGGGACACGTGCCCAAGATTCCTTTCGCCGGTCAGCGAAGGTGAGTAGTCGTCAGCCTTCTGGCCTGGGGTTGCGCAGTTTGATTGAGTGGTTCAGCGACTGTGCTGGCTCCGGTGATGGCGTGGATGGTGAGGGCTGCCGCGTACAGCGGGTCTGCCACTCGGGCCAGTCGTGCGGCGAGCACCGCGGTCGGCGAGCGGTCGTCCCCGTGTTCGGGTTCTGCTGCGTAGGCGACCGCCGCGGTGGGCTCTGCGCCGGGGCAGAGCGCGCGGGGCAGGAGGTCTTCCTTGGCTGCGGCCAGCCACCGCCACACGGTCCGCTCCGACTTCCCCAGCGCCTGGGCGACCAGGCCTACGTGAGCAGATGTCAGCTCGCCGCGCTCATCGAGGTCCAGCAGGCGGGGCATGGCAGCCGCCCGTCCGGCCCGGGGCAGGAACACGGCCGCAGGGCCGCTCACAGGATCCTCACCACTTTCCAGCACGCGCTGCCCCTCTCCCCGCCGAGCACTGGACAGCACAGCCGGCCGCCCCGATTCCATGTATCCCAGCCCTTCGGCACCCAACTGACCTGTATCGGCATACGACTGACAGCACCGCCCGTCATCCGGTACAGCCAAGGGACTCGGCGCATGACAGGTATGAAGGTCAGCCAGGGACACGCGACTCCACTTGTCGGCGGTCAGTGCAACTGCGCAGTTCTAGCGATCCTCGACATCCACGCCCAATCTGGTGCGGTAGGGCCGGAGGCCGAAGGTCCATTTTCTATCCGTAGTTTTGTTTGAAGCATTGAGGTTCCCGCCCGTGGAGTACCTGGTTTCCTAGCCCGGGCCGGCTTCGGTGGCCAGGAGCCGGCTCGGGCCTCTGCCCTTTTTCCTGTTGCCGGTTGGTCCGCGTGGCGATCGGGCCCTGATCGCCGTTGCGGTTTGTTCGACGTCGAGATAGCTGAAGCCTTCACTACCTGGCCCCTGATCGCGATTGCCCGGAGCGGTTCCCCGGCCGCTTCCGAGGGGCTGGGTGGGAGTGGCTTTGAGGTTCGTGGCTATCTTGCTTGTTGAGCCTGCTTTTCGGGTACTGCGATGTGTTCTTCGGTGTTTATGATGTTCATGGTGAGAGTCGCGAGGAATGTCAGGATCGCTACGGTCAGGGCGCATAGAGCGATTTTGTCTGTGGTGGAGGCTCGGTGCCACCAATGGCCGTGTGGGACTTCAGCTGTCGGTGTGAGGCGGGCGCGGTTTGTGCGGCGGGCGAAGAAGAAGGCTGCAAGTCCTGCGAGCGCAACGGGCCCTGCGCCGATCAGGGTGCCCATGGCCATATCCGCGAATAGCTCCATCCCGCGTGCGCGTCCGACGTCGGTCACTTTCCAGCCGAGCAGTAGGCCTCCGGCCAGCAGTATCACTGCGATGGAGGCTGTTAGGGCATCTTTCGAGGCGGCTGCTGCCCGATCGGCTTCTGCAGCGTGATTCCTTCCTCCGGCGCCTTTCAGTAGGAGGTCGATCCGTGCTGCTTGACCGTGGACCCATGTGGCGTCGCCGCCGGCGACCTGTACTTCCACGCGGCCGGTGTCGATCTTGATGGTGATCTTGCGGTCGCCGGTGTTGTCTGCGGCTTCGAGGTTGAGGTTGTCCCAGGAGTCGAGGTTTCCGCTTGCGTTGGCGTCGCGGATATGTTCGATGAGGCCTGTAAGAGTGCCGGCGCTGTATCGGGTGCTGTCGCGTTGAGTGGATATGGCCACGGACACGGCGGGGATGCCTTCGGGGGCCAGGCTGAACAGGCGGTTGAGTTCGCTTTTGCCGAGTCGGCAGGCGCCGTACACCGCGCGAACCTCGGTCTGTTGGGTGGGGGTAGCCATGCTCAGGATTTTGGCGAAAATCGCAGGGTGCGGCTGGCTGGGTCTCGTAGCGGTGACCAATCTGTAGCTGGCCTGACACACAGAGTGCCAGCCCACTCAGGCTGCGCACCGGCGTTGGGGGCGGATGGTTTTTGGGGCTGTGGCTCCTGCCGTGCTGCTGGCGGCCCGCGGAGCGGGCTCACCCCCACGGGCCGTGGGTCAGGCCCCCGCGAAAGGGAGGGGGTTGCCCGGGTTGATGTAAGGGGGTTGCGGGTACGGCCGGGGAGTCGACGGAGGGGGTTCGATGGGGCCGGCGTTACTTACTCTTGGGGCTGCTGCTCTGGGGGGTCTGATTACGCTCATTTCAGTGCTGTTGACGCAACGGGGGGCAGAGCGGCTTCGGAGGGAAGACCGGGAACGTTTGGACCAGCATCGGTTGGAGGATCGGAAGCACGCTTGGGACACCCAGGTCCTTGAGGTGCGACGAGCGTCTTACGCCAGGATCAACGCTGCTGCTCGCAGTGCCAGGGATGCGGTGGTGTCGTGGAGCATCGAATTCCGGGATTCGGGGAGTGTCGAGCCGGAGACCGGTGCTGCGATGGACAGCGTCTGGGCGGCTTATGTTGCGCAGCATGCGGAAGCGCAGATGAGTGTGTCCGATGAGGTGCTAGTTGCGCTGGGAGCGGTCAAGGGCTCCCTTCGACAGATGTACGGCCTTGTGCAGGGACTACGTAGGGGTACCTCGGATCGGGAGGCTGCTTTGCAAGAGCTGGAAATACGCAGGGGCGAGTTGTGGGATCGGTTGACTGCGGCCAGGGACGAGATGCGGAAGGATTTAGGTATCGCCTCCAGCACTTGGCAGCCGGACACGTCACGGGACACCCTGTAGTCGTTGAGTCTGAAAGTCTGGCCCTGGAGGGCCAGGGTGGGGGAGCGAAGCGGACCCACCCAATGGGCCGAAGGCCCGGACTCCGTGAAACGGGGTCAGACCCGGCTGCTCCGCAGCCGGGTCGGGGTGGAGCGCAGCGGAACCCCGAACCAGTCCGGAGCGAAGCTGATGATCTGCGGGTTTTTGTCGGTGGTGGTGCGGCAGCGTGATGTCAGTGCTGCG
>NZ_BMVE01000017.1 GCF_014650555.1 Streptomyces goshikiensis
GAGTCAGTCCCGCTCGCTTTCCAGGTGATTCGCTTTCGCGTTTTCCCTTTCCGGCGGTTCCGACTCTATCAGTGCTTTTCCTTCGCTCTGACCACTCGCCGTTTTGCCGAATGGCAGACAGGCAGGCAGAAGTCGAGATCAAGATCGGCACTTAAGAGGAGGAGTCCCGTCCATCGGCAGTTCGCGAGGTGTTCACGCGGTGCGTCCTGGCGGGAGACTCGACAGTACAGGCCTGCCGGTGCCCAAGCAAATCGATTCAGGCGTATGGTCTAGTCCACTACTGTGTCGCGGGAGCGCGTCGTGACCTCGTACGAGAGGTGCACTTCGGGCGGAACCGGGACATCTAATGACTTACCCTTCTGAAAGTATGCCGTCCAGGACAGATTGTGACGGTGACATGAAGAAGCCCCACCCCCTGGGAGGCCCCCATGACCAGCGTGACGTCCCCACTTGCCGGGCGTGCGATCGGACTCGCGGCAGTGCCCGATCCGGTCTTCTCCGGCGCGATGGTGGGACCGGGCACCGCTATCGACCCCGTCCGTGAGCCTTCGGAGGCGGTGGCCCCCGTCGACGGTGTGGTCGTCTCCCTTCACCCGCACGCGTACGTGGTCGTCGACAGCCAGGGGCACGGCGTGCTCACGCACCTCGGGATCGACACGGTCCAGCTCAACGGCGAGGGCTTCGAGCTCCTCGTCAACAAGGGCGACACCGTGACCCGTGGTCAGGCCGTCATCCGCTGGAACCCGCAGGCTGTCGAAGCGGCCGGCAAGTCTGCGATCTGCCCCGTCGTGGCGCTGGAGGCCACCGCGGACTCCCTCTCCGACGTCGTCGAGTCCGGAGACGTGAAGACCGACGACGCCCTCTTCGGCTGGCACTGACCTTGTCCGCCCGCACAGGCGGGCCGGACGACCACCGCGGCGGCTGGGCTCGCCGCTCTATCGGAGACGGGTGAAATGGAGACAACGCTGCGAGGCGTCGGCGTGAGCCACGGTGTGGCGATCGGCGAGGTCCGGCACATGGGCACGGCGGTTCTCGAACCGCCGGCCAAGCAGATCGCCGCGGCGGAGGCGGAGCGCGAGCAGGGGCGCGCCCGTCAGGCCGTCAGCGCGGTCGCGGCCGACCTGATCGCGCGCGGCCAGCTGGCCGGCGGCGAGGCCCAGCACGTGCTTGAGGCTCAGGCCATGATCGCCGAGGACCCCGAGCTCATCGCGGACGTCGACCGCCGCATCGCGGTCGGCAGCACCGCCGAGCGCGGCGTGTACGACGCGTTCGCCGCCTACCGCGAGCTGCTCGCGGGGGCCGGCGAGTACATGGCCGGCCGGGTGGCCGACCTGGACGACGTGCGCAACCGGATCGTGGCGCGCCTGCTGGGCGTGCCGATGCCGGGTGTGCCGGACAGCGACGAGCCGTACGTACTGATCGCGCGGGATCTCGCCCCCGCCGACACGGCTCTGCTGGACCCGGCGCTGGTGCTCGGCTTCGTGACCGAGGAGGGCGGGCCGACCAGCCACAGCGCGATCCTCGCGCGGGCGCTGGGCGTACCGGCCATCGTGGCGCTGCCGGGTGCGGGCGAGATCGCCGAGGGCACTCTGATCGCGGTGGACGGCAGCACGGGCGACCTGTTCGTTGACCCGTCGGCCGAGAAGCGGGCCGAGCTGGAGGCGGCGGCCGCGGAGCGCAAGGCCGCTCTGGCCGCTTCGTCCGGTCCGGGTGCCACCTCCGACGGGCACAAGGTGCCGCTGCTCGCCAACGTCGGCGGTCCGGCGGACGTGCCGGCGGCCGTGGAGGCGGGGGCCGAGGGTGTGGGCCTGTTCCGCACCGAGTTCCTGTTCCTGGACGACAGCAAGAAGGCGCCCTCCGAGGAGAAGCAGGTCGAGTCGTACCGCAAGGTGCTCGAAGCCTTCCCCCAGGGTCGTGTCGTCGTCCGTGTGCTGGACGCCGGTGCGGACAAGCCGCTGGACTTCCTGACGCCGGCCGACGAGCCGAACCCGGCGCTGGGCGTTCGCGGTCTGCGCTCGCTGCTGGATCACCCGGACGTGCTGCGCACGCAGCTGACCGCGCTGGCGAAGGCCGCCGAGGGTCTGCCGGTCTATCTGGAGGTCATGGCCCCGATGGTGGCCGACCGGGCCGACGCGAAGGCGTTCGCGGACGCCTGCCGCGAGGCCGGGCTGCGGGCGAAGTTCGGCGCGATGGTGGAGATCCCCTCCGCCGCGCTGCGGGCGCGCTCGATCCTCCAGGAGGTCGAGTTCCTGTCGCTGGGTACCAATGACCTGGCGCAGTATGCCTTCGCCGCCGACCGTCAGGTCGGTGCGGTGTCGCGGCTGCAGGATCCGTGGCAGCCGGCGCTGCTCGACCTGATCGCCATGTCGGCGGATGCCGCCAGGGCGGAGGGCAAGAGCTGTGGCGTGTGTGGCGAGGCCGCTTCGGATCCGCTGCTCGCCTGTGTGCTGACCGGTCTGGGTGTCACCTCTCTGTCGATGGGTGCCGCGTCCATTCCTTATGTACGGGCGACGCTGGCCAAGCACACGCTCGCGCAGTGCGAGCGCGCGGCTGCCGCCGCGCGCGCCGCGGACAGCGCCGAAGAGGCCCGGGTGGCCGCGCAGGCGGTGCTGTCCGGCGAGTAGCAGGACGGATTGGTGTGTTGTCGAGGGGCCTTCGCCGGTGGCGAGGGCCCCTCGGCCGTTTTCAGCGGGCTCCCTCGCTCAGTGGTGCGGGTGTGGTTCGTCCACCTCGTAGCCGGGGCAGTATTCGACGCCCGGTTCGGGGGCGACGGGGTCTCCGGTGTCGGCGTCCGTGCAGTAGGCGTTGAACACGGACGCAGCGGAGAGGGGGACCAGCCGGCCGCGGTCCAGGCGCCAGCCGTGGACCCGGTCGCGGCCTTCGGCCGTGCTGCGGAGCACCAGTCCCCCGGGGCCGCCCAGGGCGATGCCGGCGGCGAGTACGGTCACGAAGTCGAGGCCGTCGCGGCCCTCGATGCGTGGTGGGGCGTCGGGATCGTCGGTGACGGCGTCGGCGTGGAGGACGGCGACGAGCTGTTCCTCTTCGGTCGGGATGCTGCACACCAGGTGGTGGTGGCCGGGGCCGGCGCCGGCCACCAGGCGTTTTAGCGCGTCGGCGGCGCGCTCGAAGGAGGCGTGGCCGATGTCCTCGCCGCAGTCGGCGCAGCTGCCGACGGCGGCCAGGAGCGTGCTCGCGTACTCCCACATGGTCTGGCGGACGGCTTCGTCGAGGAGGAGCGGGACGAGTTCCTCGATGGGCTGGCCGGTGTAGGCCAGCCCTCCGCTGCTGCCGGCGAGCTCGGCGGTGAAGCGGGTGCGGTTGTGGGCGGTGTCCGGGTCGAGGCCGTGTTCCCGGCAGAACACGGCGTACTCCTCGGGGTCGAAGAGGGCGACGGTGGTGTGGATGCCCTGGGCGGCGAGGGACCGGAGCAGTCCGTCGACCTGGCGGAGGTAGTCCTGGTGGTCCTCGAAGGTGAAGCTGCGGTAGTCGCGCATGGCCGCGAAGTCCCCGGCGTCGGCCAGGAGGCCGACGGTGCTGGGGGCTTCGCGGCGCAGGGTGCGGCGCCCGCTGCTGCGGCCGGCGCCGCCGCTCCTCTTACCGCTCCGGCCGCCGGGCCGGCCCTGCTGCTGCGGTGTCTCGTGCGTGGTCTTGTCGGTCGGTGGCATGGCTCCCCCTGAGTGGCGCAATCACTTGCTCACTCACAGTAACCATGCCCACTGACAGTGGCCTCAGCCCTGGGCGCGGGTGCGGCCGAGCTCCTCGTAGAAGGGCAGCAGGTCGATGTTGTCGACCGAGCCCGCGTTGACCGCCTTGGCCAGGGGCGTGCCCTGGAGGAGGCGCTTGACCGGGACTTCGATCCGCTTGCCGGTGAGGGTGTGCGGGATGGCCGGGACCTCGATGATCTCGTCGGGGACGTGGCGCGGGGACAGCTGCTCCCGGATGGTCGTCTTGACCCGGGCGCGGAGGTCGTCGTCGAGGGTGGCTCCGGGGGCGAGGTGGACGAAGAGCGGCATCCAGTAGCCGCCGTTCGGCTCCTCCAGGCCGATGACCAGGGATTCCTTGATCTCGGGGAGGCGTTCGACGGCCTCGTAGATGTCGGCCGAGCCCATCCGGACGCCCTGGCGGTTGAGGGTGGAGTCGGAGCGGCCGTGGATGACGACCGAGCCGTGGTCCGTGATGGTGATCCAGTCCCCGTGCCGCCAGGCGCCGGGGAACATCTCGAAGTAGCTGTCGCGGTAGCGGCTGCCGTCGGGGTCGTTCCAGAAGTGGATCGGCATGGACGGCATGGGGTTGGTGACGACGAGTTCGCCGACCTCGCCGACGAGCGGCTTGCCGGACGGGTCCCAGGCCTGGAGGTCCGTGCCGAGGCAGGCGGCCTGGAGCTCGCCGATGTGGACGGGAAGGGTGGGGACGGCGCCGGCGAAGCAGCTGCAGACGTCGGTGCCACCACTGACGGAGGCGATCCAGAGGTCTTCGGCGACCTCGTCGTGCAGCCAGCGGAAGCCGTCGGGCGGCAGCGGGGAGCCGGTGGTGGCCACGCACTTCACGGAGGAGAGGTCGAAGTCCCGGCCGGGGTGGACCTCCGCCTTGCGGCAGGCCATCACGTACGCGGCGGAGGTCCCGTAGAGGGTGGCCTTCGTCCGTTCGGCGATCCGCCACTGGGCGCCGGTGTCGGGGTAGCCGGGGCTGCCGTCGTAGAGGACGACCGTGGTGCCGGTGAGCAGGCCGGAGACGAGGAAGTTCCACATCATCCAGCCGGTGGAGGTGTACCAGAAGAACCGGTCCTCGGGGCCGAGGTCGCAGTGCAGGCCGAGCTGCTTGAGGTGTTCGAGGAGGATGCCGCCCTGGGACTGGACGATGGCCTTGGGGAGGCCGGTCGTACCGGAGGAGTAGAGGACCCAGAGGGGGTGGTCGAAGGGGACGGCCTCGAAGACGGGCTCGGTGGCCGCGGCGGTCAGCTCCGACCAGGCCAGGGTGCCCTCGGGGGCGTCGGTGCCCAGCAGCGGGATGTGGACGACGGCGCGCAGCGAGGGCAGCTCGGCGCGCAGCTCGGCGACGGTGTCGCGGCGGTCGTGCTCCTTGCCGCCGTAGCGGTAGCCGTCGACGGTGAACAGGACGACGGGCTCGACCTGCTGGAAGCGGTCCAGGACGCTGCGGGCGCCGAAGTCGGGGGCGCAGGAGGTCCAGACCGCGCCGACGGCGGCGGTGGCGAGGAGGGCGGTGACGGCCTCGGGGATGTTGGGGAGGTAGCCGCTCACCCGGTCGCCGGGGCGTACGCCGAGGGCGCGCAGTTCGGCGGAGAGCGCGCCGACCTGGCGGCGGAGCTCGGCCCAGGTGACGGGGACGGCCTCGTGGGTCTCGTCGACGTGGAGGAGGGCGGCCTCGTCGGCGCGGGCCGGGTCCTCGGCGGCGCGCAGGGCGTGCTCGGCGTAGTTGAGGGTGGCGCCGGTGAACCAGCGGGCGCCCGGCATGGCGCGGTCGGCGAGGACGGACTCGTACGGGGTGGTGAAGCGGACGTCGAACCATTCGGCGACGGCCTGCCAGAAGGTGTCGAGCTCGTCGACGGACCAGCGGTGCAGGGCCGGGTAGCCGCCGGCCGCAGGGGCGCCGAAGCGTTCGGCGGCCCAGGCCTGGAAGGCCGTGATCCGGGCCGCGGCGATCCGGTCGGGGCCGGGGGACCAGAGGGGCTGCGGCGTGCTGGCTGAGGTCATGGGTCGGCTCCCGGTCAAGTCTGCGGCTCGCGCTTCGTGTGCGTACGGTGCCATCGCGCGGTGGGTGTGCGCGTGGCGGCTCACAGGGACGATGCCATGTGATCGACATCCGCACCAGAGCTGTCGGGGGCGGTCACTCTTGATCCATTTGTCGGTGAACGGAAGTTGAACGCGGCCCGCTCGGGCGGGGGCCGGTGGCAGGGTGAGCGGCATGGACGGTCGTGATCTGGTGCGTGCGGTGGCGGAGCTCGGTACGGCGCGGGGGCGGGGCGCCTGGCGCTCGGCCTGGCGCCACCGGCGTGCGGACGCGGTGGCGCTCCCGCGCCGGGGCGCGGAGCGGGCGCGGGTCCCGGGGCCGCTGACGGGGACGGAGCCGCGTCCGGGCGGGGGCGTGCTGCGGTTCGCGCGCTCCGAGCTGCTGGTACGGGTGACCGTGGGCGGGGCGGTGTTCTGGAGCTGGGACGGGGCGGAGCCGACGCCCTCGTACGCCGTGACGGGCGGCGGGCCCGAGCCGGATCCGCGCGCGGCGCTGGAGGCGGACACCGGGGGCGGCTGGCGGGTGGTGTCGGAGCGGGTGACGGTCGCGGTGTCCCGGCTCGGGGCGGTGGAGGTACGGACTCCGGGCGGGACGGTGCTGCGCCGGGAGCTGCCGCCGCGCTGGTGGGAGCCGGTGGGTCCGGATCCGGAGACGGAGACGGACTCGGCCGGTGGGCCGGCCGGGGCCGACTCGGGCGACCGGGCCGGGGCGGCCGGAGGCAGCCGGGCCGGGGCCGGCGGGGGCGAGGGGGCCGGGGGGCGTGAGGCGCGGTGGTTGTCGCGGGCCGAGGTGCCGGCCGACGCACGGTTCTTCGGGCTCGGCGGCCGCGCCGCGGGGCCCCGGCTGCGGGACGGCGCGTACCGGCTGTGGAACACGGACCCGAAGGGCGGTTTCGGGCCGGGGGACGATCCGCTGTACATCACGATGCCGGTGCAGATGGTGGTCGCGGACGCGGGAACGCACCTGGTGTTCCACGACAACACCTGGGACGGGCGGGTGGTGCTGCGCGAGGGCGAGGAGGGCGCGGGCTCCGGGCCGGACCGGCCGGGGACGAGCGAACTGCGGATGGAGGGCGGCCCGTTGCGGTGCTGGGTGCTGGTGGGGACACCGGCGCGGGTGCTGCAGGGCTGGTCGGGTCTGACGGGCGCGGCCACGGTGCCGCCGGAGTGGGCGCTGGGCTACCAGCACGCGCGGTGGGGGTTCGGGAGCGCGGCGGAGGTGCGCCGGGTGGTGTCCGGCTACCGGGAGCGCGGGCTCGCGCTGTCGGCCGTGCACCTGGACATCGACCACTACGACGGGCACCGGGTGTTCACGGTGGACGAGGAGAAGTTCCCCGATCTGCCGGGTCTCGCGGAGGAGTTGCGGGGGCAGGGGGTGCGGCTCGTCTCGATCGTCGACCCGGCGGTGAAGGCGGGTGACCCGCTGCACGCGGCGGGGCTGGAGGTCGGCGCGCAGGGGGCGTTCGTACGGGACGCGCGGGGCCGGGAGGTACGGGGCGAGGTGTGGCCCGGGGAGTGCGCGTACCCGGACTTCACGGATCCGGCGGTACGGGAGTGGTGGGGCGGGCTGTACGGGGAGCGGCTCGCGCGCGGGTTCTCCGGGGTGTGGCACGACATGAACGAGCCGGTGTCCTTCGCCCCGTTCGGGGACGCGACGCTGCCCCGTTCGGCGCGGCACGCGCTGGAGGGGGCGGGCGGGGACCACCGGGCCGCGCACAACGTGTACGCGCTCGGGATGGCGCGGGCGGGCTGGGAGGGGCTGGTGCGGCTGCGCCCGGACGAGCGGCCGTTCCTGTTCTCGCGGTCGGGGTGGGCGGGGATGCAGAGGTACGGGGGAACGTGGTCGGGGGACGTGGAGACGGGCTGGGAGGGGCTGCGGGCCTCGCTCGCGCTGGTGCTGGGGCTGGGTCTGTGCGGGGTGCCGTACTCGGGCCCGGACGTCGGCGGTTTCGGCGGGTCCCCGTCGCCGGAGCTGTACCTGCGGTGGCTGCAACTGGGTTCGTACCTGCCGTTGTTCCGGACGCACTCGGCGATCTGGGCGGGGCGGCGGGAGCCGTGGGAGTTCGGTCCGGAGGTGGCGGAGCACGCGCGGGCGGTGCTGGCGGAGCGGGAGCGGCTGCGGCCGTACTTCGTGACGCTGGCGCATCTGGCGCGGCGGACGGGGGCGCCGTACGTGCGGCCGCTGTGGTGGGGGGCTCCGGAGGACCGGGCGCTGCGGGACTGCGAGGACGCGTTCCTGCTGGGGGACGCGCTGTTGGTGGCCCCGGTGCTGGAGTGCGGCGCGGACCGGCGGGCGATCCGGCTGCCGCGTGGGCGGTGGTACGACACGGTGACGGAGGTGGCGTACGAGGGGCCGGGCCAGGTGCTGCTGGACGCGCCCCGGGGGCGGATCCCGGTGCTGGCGCGGGCCGGCTCGGTGCTGCCGGTGCGTTCCGGCGGCGGGGTGGGGCTGGAGGTGTGGGCCCCGGCCCGGGGGCGGACGGGCGGCGGGGTGGTCATCCGGGATCCGGGGCCGGGGTTCGGGGCGGGCGAGGTCGAGCGGTACGCGGTGCGGTGGGCCGGTGACGCGGTGCTGGTGGAAACGGAGGCCGGAGCCCCGGCGGAGGACGTCACCGTGCGCGGGCTCTGAACGCGGGCGCCGCGGCGGCGGGGCGGGGCGGGGCGACGGGAGCCATCAGCCCCCGGGCAGTGGCCCCGAGGCCAGGGCGGGACCGGGCCCGGGGCGGGACCGGGGCGGAGCCGGAGCGGAGCCAAGGCTGGGGCGGAGCCGAGACCGGGGCCGGGACGGGAGCCGGGACGGGACCGACCGGGGTGGCGGCGGTGCCTTGTGGACGGCGTGGGCGCCGCGGGCCGGCGTCAGCGGCCGGCGGGGGTGTAGCTCCCCTCGAACCAGGCGGTCGCGGCGCGGGTGTGGAGGGGGAAGGCCAGGTCCGCCGGGCCGCGGAGGATGTGCCAGCCCGTCGTTTCATCGGTCGCGACGGACGGCGGGAGGGCTGCGGCCGGGCGGGGCGGGAGGAGGCCGAAGAGCAGCAGGTGACCGGCCGGGGAGCTCATGGCGTCGGCGAGGACGACCTCCGAGGCCGGGGCCTCGATGCCGGTCTCCTCGCGCAGTTCGCGGACCACGGCCTCGCGCCAGTCCTCGCCGCATTCCATGAACCCGCCGGGCAGGGCGATGCCGCCGAGCGCGGGTTCCGTCGTACGGGTGATGACCACCAGCCCGGTGCCGTCCTCGTCCCGGACCGGGAGGAGGGTGACGGCGACGGGGAGCGGGTTGCGGTAGTGGACGGCGCCGCACGCGGGGCAGGTCCGGGGCCAGGTGGACGTGTCGAACGGGGCTCCGCAGGTGGAGCAGTGCGAGTCCCTCAGCTGTGCCGGCATGCGGCGATGGTATGCCAAGGGGTATGAGGATGCTGGCTGTTGTGACCCTGCTGGCGGGGCTGGTCGCCGGGTCGGCGGCGCCCGGGTTCGTGGCGCTGGCGGAGGTGGATCCCACCATCGGGCAGGACGTGCGGTACGCGGGTGCGCACAACTTCACCGGCGCGCGGGTGCCGGGTTACGAGGAGCCGGTGTGCCTCCTCGCCCGCCCGGCCGCCGAGGCGCTGCGGCGGGCGCAGAGGGAGCTGTTGCGCAGCGGGTACGCGCTGAAGGTGTACGACTGCTACCGGCCGCAGCGCGCGGTGGACCGGTTCGTGCGGTGGGCCCGGGACGAGGCGGACCAGTCGACCAAGGCGGAGTTCTATCCGGGGGTGGCGAAGAGCCGGCTGATCCCCGACGGGTACATCGCCGAGCGGTCGGGGCACAGCCGGGGCAGCACCCTCGATGTGACGCTCGTACGGCTGCCCGCGCGCCGGGAGCTGGACATGGGGACCCCGTTCGACTTCTTCGATCCGCTCTCGCACACGGACGATCCGCGGGTGGGTGCGGTGGCGCGGGAGAACCGGCGGCGGCTGACGGGGGTGCTGGGGCGGCAGGGTTTCGTGAACCTGCCCGAGGAGTGGTGGCACTTCACGTACCGGCCCGAGGCCTTCCCGGACCGCTATTTCGACTTCCCGGTGTCTGTCGGGGCCGTCCGCCCCTGAGTACCGTGCCCGGCATGACTTTCCGTTCGTACGAGGAATTCTGGCCCTACTACGTCGCCATGCACTCCCGCTCCGCCACCCGCTGGGTGCACCTCACCGGGTCGCTGACCGGGCTCGCCGTGACGGCCTACGGGCTGGCGCGCGGCCGGAAGCGCTATCTCGCGGCCCTGCCGCTGATCGGGTACGGGACCGCTTGGCCGGCTCATTTCCTGATAGAGGGGAACAATCCGGCCACGTTCGGGCATCCGGTGTGGTCGCTGCGCGGGGACGCGCGGATGATCCGGATGATGCTGGCCGGGCGGGACGGGGAGCTGGCCGTGATCGCGGAGAAGTGGCTCACCGAGAACCGGTGACCCGGCGACCCTCCCGTGGCAGACTTCTGACGATTCGTCAGATCGTGATGCCTCGCGCTGCCTCCGGGAGGGGTTTTGGAACGCACACGTACACGTACGCCCGTCGTGAGCGGGTGGTTCGGCGACAGCGGCGCGGAGGGCGGGTTCCGGCTGCTCGGCACCCGCTGCTCGGCCTGCGCCGCGGTGTTCTTCCCGCGCGAGGACGCGTACTGCCGCAATCCGCACTGCGCGGGTGACGGTGAGCTCGCCGAGGTCCCGCTGTCCCCGCGCGGGCGGGTCTGGTCCTACACCGACGGGCGCTACCGGCCGCCCGCCCCCTACGTGTCGGACCCGGAGGTGCCCTGGGAGCCGTACACGCTGGTCGCGGTGGAGCTGGAGGCCGAGGGGATGGTGGTGCTGGGGCAGGCGGTGCCCGGGGTGGGCGTCGCCGACCTGGCCATCGGGATGGAGGTCGAGGTGGTGGGCGGCGTGCTGGACGAGACCACCGAGACGACCTGGACCACCTGGCGGTTCCGGCCCGTGACCGACGTGGCCGGCGGGGACGGCGGGGACGGGGCCGACGGGGAGGCGCGGCCGTGACCGCCGACATCGCCGTCCTCGGAGCCGGGATGCACCCCTGGGGCAAGTGGGGCCGGAGTTTCGTCACGTACGGGCGGGCCGCGGCCCGGGCCGCCCTCGCCGACGCCGGGCTCGACTGGACCGACGTCGGATCCATCGTCGGCGCCGACACCGTGCGCTCGGGCTATCCCGGCTACGTCGCCGGCGCGACCTTCGCCCAGGCGCTCGGCTGGCAGGGCGCGCGGGTGACCAGCGTGTACGCGGCCTGCGCCTCGGGCGCCCAGGCGATCGGCGCGGCGCGGGCGCAGATCCTGGGCGGGCTGGCCGACGTCGTCCTCGTGGTGGGTGCGGACGCGGCGCCCAAGGGGTTCTTCGCCCCGGCGGGCGGGGACCGGCCGGATGACCCGGACTGGCTGCGGTTCCGCGTGCTGGGGGCCACCAACCCGGCGTACTTCGCGCTGTACGCGCGGCGCCGGATGGCCCTGTACGGGGACACCGCCGAGGACTTCGCCCAGGTGAAGGTGAAGAACGCGGCGGCCGGGGCGCTCAACCCGAACGCCCGCTACCGCAAGCCGGTGACCGCGCAGGAGGTGGCCGCCTCGGCCGTGGTCGCCGACCCGCTGCGGCTGCTGGACATCTGCGCGACCTCCGACGGGGGCGCGGCGCTGGTGCTGAGCAGCATGGACTTCGCGCGGGCCCGGGGGGTGACCGATCCGGTGCGGATCCGGGCGGTGTCGACCGTCACGCCGACGTATCCGCGGACGGTGCTGGACCTGCCGGACATCGCCACCGACTCGGTGACGGCGGTGCGGCCGGCGGCCGGCTCGTTCCGGGCGTCGATCGCCCGCGCCGCCTACGAGGAGGCCGGTCTCGGCCCGGACGACCTCTCGCTCGCGGAGGTCTACGACCTGTCCACGGCCCTGGAACTGGAGTGGTACGAGGACATCGGGCTGTGCGCCGAGGGCGAGGGCGCGAAGCTCTTGCGGGAGGGGGCGACCGCGCTCGGCGGGCGGGTGCCCGTCAACACCAGCGGCGGGCTGGCCTCGTTCGGGGAGGCGGTGCCGGCGCAGGCGATCGCCCAGGTCTGCGAGCTGACCTGGCAGTTGCGCGGAACGGCCGCGGAGCGGCAGGTTCCGGGGGCCCGGGCCGGGATCACCGCGAACCAGGGGCTGTTCGGGCACGGCTCGGCCGTGATCGCCGTCCGTTAGGGCAGCTCAGAAGCCCGGCCGGGGTGGCCGGGGCGCCCTGCCGGAAATCTCCCGGCCGGGCGTGCCGCGCGAATGCTTGACGGCCCCTGGTGGCGGGTTCACACTCTCCCCACAGTCTCGCGCCGCCGGCGAGAGCCTCGATCCCCCCATGAGAGCAGCGGCCCGTACCCCAGTCGGCGGGGGTACGGGCCGCCTCCGTGCCGGGCGGTCAGGTGCCCGCCGTCAGGCTCTGTCTGCGGGCCCGCGCCAGGGACATCGCGTGTTCCACGACCCCCACCAGCACGTCCTTGACGGACTCCCGGTCGCGCGCGTCGCACAGCAGCACCGGCACCTCGGGGTCGAGGTCCAGGGCCTCCCGTACGGTCACCACCGGATGGTGGTCGGCGCCGTCGAAGCAGTTGACCGCGACCACGAAGGGGAGCTGTCGCCGCTCGAAGTAGTCGATGGCGGCGAAGCAGTCGGCGAGGCGGCGGGTGTCGGCGAGGACGACCGCGCCGAGCGAGCCCTGGGACAGCTCGTCCCACAGGAACCAGAACCGGTCCTGGCCGGGCGTGCCGAACAGGTACAGCACCAGGTCCTCGCGCAGCGTGATGCGCCCGAAGTCCATGGCCACGGTCGTGGTGTTCTTGCCCTCCACTCCCCCGGTGTCGTCGATTCCTATGCCGGGTTCCGAGAGGAGTTCCTCGGTCCGCAGCGGTCTGATCTCACTCACCGCACTGACCAGGGTGGTCTTTCCCACCCCGAAGCCGCCCGCGACCAGGATCTTCAGGGTCAGCGGCTCGACCGGCGACACGGCATGCATCGCGCCGGTGCGGCTAGAGCGCCCGAAGGCCATCGATCACCTCACGCAAAATGGATTCATCGGGCAGTTCGGCCGGCGGTACCGGCCGGGTCACATGGACCAGTTCTTCGTCGACGAGGTCTCCGATCAGGACTCGGACCACCCCGATCGCGAGGTCGAGCTCGACCGCGAGTTCCGCGACCGACTGGGGGCGTCCCCGGCACAGCCCCAGGATGTGGGCGTGTTCCGGGGACAGGGTCATGTCCCAGACCGGGTCGTCGGCCGCCGTTTCGGCGACGACGAGCGCGATCAGGTCGAGCCGGTGCTGGCCCGGGTGGCTGGTCCGGCCGCGGGTCATCGCGTACGGACGGACCACGGGGCCCGCCTCGTCGTCGAACCAGTGCGGGTGGGCTGGGGTGGGGCGGTCCTGGCCTGAATCGCTCATGCCGTCCGACTCACCCTCCGGCTGGCAGCCCGGTCCGCGGGGCGGTCGCCAGGTGGTCACCGACTCGCTTGACCATCAGGGTCATCTCGTACGCGACCTGACCGACATCGGAGTCGGCGTCGGAGAGCACGGCGAGGCAGCTGCCGTCCCCGGCGGCCATGACGAACAGGAACGCCTCGTCGAGCTCGACGACGGTCTGGCGGACCCGGCCGGACTCGAAGTGGCGGCCGACGCCCTTGGCCAGGCTGTGGAAGCCGGAGGCCACGGCGGCCAGGTGCTCGCTGTCCTCCCGGGTCAGGTCCGCGGAGCTGCCCGTGGGCAGGCCGTCGCCGGAGAGGACCACCGCCTTGCGGATGCTGCCGACCTTGTCGACGAGTTCGTCGAGGAGCCAGTTGAGCGGGCCGGAGCCGCGGCCCCTGGTGTCGTTGCCGGTCTGCGGTGCGGTCATCGACCGTCCCCCTCGTTCTCGTTCTCGGTCGCGGGACCGGTGGCGGCGGACGTGCCTGCCCCGGCCTCCGGCTGCTGCTGTGCGTCCTGTTGCTGTACGTCCTGCTGCCGTGCCGCGCGGCGCTGCTGGGCGGCGTGCTGTTCGCGGCCCGCGGTCCAGCCCCGCTGGAGCGCCGACATGCGGTTGCGCACGTCGTCCGCGTCGCGGTCCTCCAGCGGCTCGGCGGCGGCTTCGGCGGAACCGGCGGACGGGGCGTTCTTGAGCTGGGGGGCCAGGTTGGCCTGGCGGACCCGGCGGGGCAGCCCGCCGGGGCCCGGGGCGGGCTGGGGCCGGGCGCCGCCGGGGTCGGTTCCGGCGGGCGCCGGCTGGGGCGCGGCCGCCGTCGGAGGCGTGGCGGTGGACGGGGACCGGCGGACCATGGACACCGGGCGGGGCTCGACGCGGCGGCCGTGCTCGGCGACCAGGGTCGGGGTCGGCCTGCGGCGCGGGAGCGGCACCGCGCCGCCGGCGCGGGGGCCTTCGGGGCGGGCGCTGTCGGGGCGGGCGCTGTCCACCCGGGAGTGGTCCAGGCGGACCGGGCCGGTGGGCGGCAGCGGCTCCCGCCGGCGGTCCCGGTCCCGGTCGCGTTCGCCGAACTGCTCGCCGAACCGCTCGCCGTCGGGCCGCTCGGCGGCGTTGCGGTCCGCGGCGCTGCGGTCGGCCCCGTTCCGGTCGGCGGCGTTGCGGTCCACTCCGTTGCGGTCCGCGCCGTTGCGGTCGTTCTTCCAGCCGCCGGCGCGCTGCGGGAGCCCCAGCAGGGAGCTGCGGGGGGTGCCGTTCGGCGGGGTCTCGTCGTCCAGGGTGGCCATGGGCGGGCGGCCGCTGCCGCCGCGCCCGGCGATCCCGGTGACCTCGTCGAGGCCCGCGAGGCCGGCGGGGGCCTCGGTACGGTCGATGCCGTCCAGCCCGAGGACGCTGAGCGGGGCTTCCAGCTCCACCGGCCCGTGCAGCACCCCGGCGGGCAGCGGGCGGCCGGAGGCGGCGCGGCCGGGCCGGGCGCGCTCGACGGCGGCCTGCGCGGGCCGCGGGGAGCGCTTGCCGTCAGTGAGGCGGATACCGGTGCCGTTGGTCTCGGGGGCCTCGGTGAGCAGGTCCGCCGGGAGGAAGACGACCGCGGTGGTGCCTCCGTAGGGGCTGTGCTGGAGGACGACCTTGACGCCGTGGCGATGGGCGAGGCGGCTGACGACGAACAGGCCCAGCCGGTCGGTGTCGGAGAGTTCGAACTCGGCGGTCTCGGCGAGCCGGAGGTTGGCGTCGAGCAGCGCTTCCGGGTTCATGCCGAGGCCGCGGTCGTGGATCTCCAGGGTGAAGCCGTTGGCGACGCGTTCGCCGTGGACCTGGACGGCGGTGTGCGGAGGGGAGAACACGGTGGCGTTCTCCAGGAGTTCGGCGACGAGGTGGGTGACGTCGGCGACGGCCGGGCCCTCGATGCCCAGGCGCGGGAGGCGGCGTACCTCGATGCGCTCGTAGTCCTCCACCTCGGCGACGGCGGCGCGGACGACGTCCATCAGCTGGACGGGCTTGCGCCACTGGCGGGAGGGCGCGGCGCCGGAGAGGATCACCAGGCCCTCGGCGTGGCGGCGCATGCGCGTGGTCATGTGGTCGAGGCGGAACAGGTCGGCGAGTTCCTCGGTGTCCTCGGTGCGCCGTTCCATGGTGTCGAGGAGGGTCAGCTGGCGGTGCAGGAGCACCTGGTTGCGGCGGGCCAGGTTGACGAAGACCTCGGAGACTCCGCGGCGCAGTTCGGCCTGTTTGACGGCGGCCTCGACGGCGGCGCGCTGGAGGCTGTTGAGGGCGAGGGCGACCTGGCCGACCTCGTCCTTCTCGAATTCCAGGCGGGGCGCCTCGGTCTCGACGTCGACGCTCTCGCCCGCGGCGAGACGGCGCATGACGCTGGGCAGCCGGACGCCGGAGGCCTCGTGGGCGTCCTTGCGGAGCCGGGACAGGTCGCGGACCAGGTCGCGGCCGATGCGGACGGAGAGGACGACGGAGACGACGAGGGCGATGAAGCCGAGGATGCCGGCGATGGCGGCCTGGATCAGGACGTTCATGGCGGCGGGTTCGACGCGCTTTTGGTAGGCGTCGCCGGCGGCGGTGCCCATGGTGGCGAGGTCGTCGAGGGCCTTGGTGGCGGCCTCGTCCCACTGGGCCGCGGTGACGGCGCGCGGGGTCTTGGTGGCGCCCGCGCTGATGAACCGTTCCTCCGCGTCGCGCAGGGGCGTGGTCTGGGGGCCCATCCAGTACGACTCGAAGCGGTCGCGGTCCTCGCTCGGCAGGATCGCCAGGTTGAACTCGTACAGCAGGCGGCGGTTGGCGGCGAAGTCGGAGACGTGCCGGATGTCGGCGGCGCTGACGTTGCGGGCGACGAGGGCCGAGGCGATGACGGCGTCCTCGCGGGAGAGCGTCTCGCGGGCGCGGGTGATGCCGACGAGGGCGCGGCCCTGCTTGTCCAGCTCCACGTTCTCCAGGGCGTGGAGATTGAGGAGGAACTCGTAGCAGGGGTCGACGAGCCGGCTGTAGAGCTCCAGGGCCTGGCTGGGGTCGAGGCTGTTCTGGTCGATGGAGCGGCGCAGCGCGGCGATGCCGCGGAAGGCTTCGAGGATGGAGTCCAGCCGCTGGGTGGTGCCCTCGCTGAGCTCGTCGAGGACCTCGGGGTCCTTGGCGTTGGCGCTGATGCTCTCGACGGCGGCGTCGGTGGCGGCGCGGCTCTTGGCGAGTTCGGCGGTGGCGACGGAGGAGCGGGGGTCGCCGACGACGACGAGGGTCTGGCGGCGTTCCTTCTGGATGACGCGGACGACGTCCTCGATGGGGTAGCCGACCTTGTCTATGACGTAGGCGACGTCGAGGAGCTGGACGGCCTGGCGGCCGGTGATGACTGTCGCGAAGCCCCAGAGGGCGGTCAGGGAGACGAGCGGCACAAGGAGCAACGCCACGATCTTCCGGCGGATGGACTTCCCGCGAAAGCGCATGGCCTCCCCAGCCTCCCCCAGCTCAACCCCATTGGCGGGGGTCGGTGTTCCGTCATTTAAACGGCGTGAGCCTACTACTGCCACGCAGCGGGTTCGAAGGCGTGTCCGGACGTTTTCGGCCGGGCCCGGGGACGGAGATCACAAGTTGTCCGGTCATTCCGGTCACGAGCGGACCGATATGTGGCAGATGACACTTGGTGGGGTGTCAGTTCCCGCTACGTGATGGATGGCTGGAATTCTTCGTTCCGCGTTGTTCGGGCACGGGTGGGGTGTCCGTGCTCCGGGAATCTCTCGGCCGTCCCGAGCGTCTATCCGAGTGGGGCGGGTAAGTCGGACTTACCCGGAACCACTGCGGTATGACGGGCCGCGTGGAGGGAGGGAGCGGACCATGCGGAAGTACGAGGACGGCGGCGCGGGCAGGGCGGGGCGGTCGCTGTGGGTGGAGGAGGAGTCGCCGCGGCGCAGGCTGCCGGACCCGGTGCGGGATTCGGCGGTGCGGGCGGTGCTGATCGTGGCCGTCACGCTGACGGAGGCGACGATCGCGTTCCTCCTCATGGTGACGGGCTCCTGGCTGGCGTTCCCGATGGCGCTCTGCGGGATAGCCGGGACCGTCGTGGCCACCTGGGCCGTGCTGGACGTGCTGATCACCCGGCAGATGTGGAACCAGCGGCACGGGGTGGTGTCACAGCCGAGCAGTACGGCGCGGGCCCGCCGCCGGGAGGCCCGCGCGTCGGTGCCCGCCCGGGGCGGGCGAATACGGCAGCAGCAGGCGGAGGCGGCCGGCCGGGCCGCCGCCTGGCAGGCGGCGGCCGGGGACCGGCGCTACCAGCCGGGCGCCGGCCGGAGCTGACCCCGCCCGGGGCCGTACAAGCCCGTACGGCCCCGGGCGGGTCAGGCGCCGACCGTGGAGCGGCGGAACATACGGGTCGCCGTGATCTCGCCGTGGATCGTCTCCTCGTCCGGGGACTGCTGCGGCAGGCCCGGGCGCAGGTGCTCCTCGACGCTGATGTACTTCAGGCCCGCGCGCAGGTCCGCGTCGTTGCGCAGCCGGATGACCAGCGGGAACTCGGCGAGGGCCGTGGTGTCGAACAGGCCCGTCGTGTAGAGCAGCTGGACGCCGAGCGCGTCGGACACGGCCCGCTGGAGCTCCAGCAGGTACGTCGCGTTCGCGCGGCCGATCGGGTTGTCGAGGAACAGCGTGCCGGCGTGCCGGTGCTTGTCGCGGCCCCGGTCGTTGCTGCGCAGCGCCGCCATCGTGCAGTACAGCGCGATCGCGGCGGTCAGCAGCTGCCCGCCGGAGAAGACGTCGCCCATCTGGCCGACGGGGACCCGCTCGGCGCGCAGCACCGCGTCCGGCTTCAGGATCTCGACGGAGATGCCCTTGGGTTCCAGCGCCGCCTGGACGCCGCGCAGCAGCAGCGACATGCCGTCGCGGCGGCCCTCGCCGAAGGAGGCGGTGCTGTTCTTCTTGACGGCGGCGCGGGTCGCCTCGTCGATGACCTCGCCGAGCCGCTCGGTGAGCGTGGCCTGGTCGGGTTCCTCGAAGCGGATCCGCAGGAACTCCTGGCCCGACCACTCCCCCAGGCCCTCGGGGAGCTGGGAGAGCCGCTGGGCGGAGCGCAGCGTGGCCAGGGAGGACTCCACCAGCCCGCGGAGCCGGTCGACGATGCTGTCGCGGTTGCGCTCCAGCTGCGCCAGCTCGTCGGTGAGGACGCGCAGCCGGGGGGCGAAGGCCGCCGCCCAGGCCGCGGCGTGCTCGGGCAGGGCGGAGGCGGGCAGTTCGCGGATCTGCTGGCGCGCGGGGGTGCGTACCTGCTCGTAGCGGTTGGCGTTGGCGTGCCGGACGAGGATGTCGCTCGCCTCCCGGACCGCCGACTCGGCGGCCGAGAGGTCGGCGGCGCAGCCGCGCAGCGAGCGGCGGGCCTCGGTGGCGGACTGGCGGGCCTCCTCCAGCGTGCCCGGGTGCGGCGCGGGCGACTGCTCGTCCTCGTCGTGCCCGTGGTCGCGCAGCAGGTCCCGCAGCTGGGCGGCGGTCTCCTCGAAGCCGCCGGCGCCGTCCTCGGCGGTGCGGTGGGAGCGCAGCAGATCGGCGTGCGCGGCCCGGGCGCTCTCCACGGCCGCGGTGTGGGCGGCGAGCTGGGCGGTGGCGGTGCGCAGCAGGCCCTGGGCCTGTTCGACGTCCCCGGGGATCATCTCCTCGGGCAGCTCGGTGTGCGCCTCGCCGTCGGTGGGGGCGTGCCGTTCGGCCTCGCCGCGCAGCCGGCCGAGCTGCTCGCTCGCGGTGGAGGCGCGGGTCTCCAGCATCTGGACGAGGGACTCGGCGCGGGCGGCGGCCGCCTGCCGGGAGGGGCCGTCGGCGCCGTCGGTGCCTTCGAGGAGCTGGGCGGCGCGGGTGCGGACCTTGTTGGTGAGGCGGTCGAGTTCGGCGAGCGCGGCGCTCTCGTCGCCCTCGGCGCGGGCCTGTTCGGCGCGCAGGTCGGCGCCGACGCCGACCTTCTCGTAGAGCTGGGAGGCGGCGCGGTAGGCCTCGCGGAGGTCGGGCAGCGGGGCCTTGGGCGCGCCGTCGTCCTCGGGGAGGGCCTCGGGGGCGCCGGCGATCTCGGCGCGTTCGGCGCGCAGGGCGCGGGCGGTGCGGCGGGCGTCGTCGGCGGCGCGCTGGGCGGCGCGGCGGTCCTCGTCGGCGGCGCGGGCGCGGTCCAGGCAGACCTCGGCGCGGGCCTCGGACTCGGCGGCGTCGTCGGCGAGTTCGCGGACCTTGACCTGCCAGCCGGCCCGCTCGCGCAGCCGGAAGGCGAGCCCGGCGAGGGCATCGGCGACGCGGCGGGCGCGCTGGGCGGTGTCCTGGCGCTCGTCGCGGACGCGGGCGGCGTCGGCGGCGGTGTCCTCGGCCTCGGCGCGTACGGTACGGGCCTCCGCGAGCTCGGCGTCGGCCTCCTCGGCGAAGGTGCGGGCGGCCGCGGCCTGTCCGGCCAGCTCGGCGAGGCGGCCGGGCGGGCAGCCGGTGCGCCAGGAGCCGAGGCGGGCGGCGAGCTCGCGGTCGCCGGAGAGCCGGGCGGCGAGGTCGCGGATCTCGGTGTCGCGGGCGGTGGCGCGGGTGCGCAGCGCCTGGCGCTCCTCGTCGGCGGCGTGCTCGTCGTGCATGGCCGGGTTCGGCGGTACGAGGAACACCCCGGTGTCGGAGTGGTCGGCGGGCGGCACGGGCGCCAGCAGGGCGGCGGCGGTGCCGACGGCCACGGTGGAGCGGGGCAGCAGGGCCGCGCCGGAGAGCACCTCGCGGGCCCGGTGGTGGGTGTCGGGGTCGGTGATGACGACGCCGTCGACGAGTTCCGGGCGGGCCGCGAGGACGGCGGCGTGGTCGGCGGGGTCCACGGACTGGGCGAGGTAGCGCCAGCCGGGCAGGGCGGGGATGCCGTGTTCGCCGAGGTACTCGACGGTGGCCAGGACGTCGGGGCCGGGCGGCAGCAGGCCGCCGTCGCCGAGGGCGCCGAGGATCCGGGCGTCGTCGGCGGCGGCGGTGCGCAGGTCGAACAGCTGCCGTTCGGCGGTGGCGACGCCGCGGGTGAGCAGTTCGCGCAGCTCGTCGGCGTTGCGGTCGAGGTCCGAGACCGTGAGCCCGCCGGCTGCGGGCGCGGAGCCGGCGGCCGCGGTCGGTGTGCCGGATGCCGCGGGGGCGCCCGGCGTGCCCGTGCGCGGGTGCGGGAGGAAGGTGTCGGGGGTCGACGGGAGGCCCAGCAGCTCCGCCAGGCGCGGGGCGGCGGCGAGGGAGGCGGCCGCCCGGTGTTCGGCGTCGTGCGCGGCCTCGGCGGCGTCGGCGGCGTCCGCCGCGCGGGCGGCGGTGAGTTCGGCGCGGGATTCCGCGGCGGCGGCTTCGCGGGCGGCCTCGGCGGCGGCGCGGGAAGCGTCGCGGGACTCGTCCCAGGCGGCCACGGCGGACTTCTCCGCGTCGGCGGCGGCCAGGGCGGCGCGGGCCGGGTCGGCGTCGGGGGCGGTGTCGTCGAGCCAGCCGGCCCGTACGGCCTCGGCGGTCTCCTGCTCGACCTCTCCGAGGCGCGAGCGCAGGTGTTCGGCCTCGCTGCGGGCCCGCTGGGCGGCGGTGGCGGCGGCGGTGGCGTCCCGGTGGGCGGTCTCGCCGACGTCCTGGAGGGCGGCGGAGCGCTCCTCCTCCTCGTTCGCGACCCGCTCGCCGTGTTCGGCGGCGGTGTGCAGGGCCCGTACGAGTGCGGCGGCGGCCGTGGCGCGCGCGGCGAGCGCCGGGGCGGCGTCCCGCTCGGCCTCCAGGATCGCGGCGGCGACGCGCGCGGAGCGGTCGGCGGCGGCGCGGTGGCGCAGCACGGTCTCGGCGGCCTGCCAGGCGGAGTGCAGGGTGCGGGCTTCGAGGAGCTCGCGGCGCTGGGCGGCGGCGGCCTTGTCGGCGACGGTCAGGGCCAGCGAGGCGTGCCGGTAGGCGAGTTCGGCGGAGACGGCGGCGCTGCGGTCGCGCGCGGACTCGGCGGAGGTGACGGCGTGGGCGGCGCCGGTGACCCGCTGGGCGAGGTCGGCGGCGCGGCCGCGTTCCTCGCCGGCGCGGGCGGACAGCCGCCGGGCGAGGGTGCGGGTGCGGCGTTCGGCGCCCGCGTGGACGTCGCGCAGCCGGGAGCGGGTCCCGGCCGCCTCGACGATCTTGGTGAGGAGGTCCACGGAGCCCGCGGTGAACTCCCGTTCGGCCATCAGCTCGCCGCGCCGGCCGAGCTTGTTGCCGAAGCCGTGGACCAGGTCGGCGAGGCCGTCGGTGTCGCGGGTGTCGGTGACGGCGCGCAGCAGCAGGTCGGTGAAGTCGGAGTCCTTCTTGACCGCGAAGAGACCGGCGGCCTCGCCCTCGTCGGCGTTCATCTCGCGCTGGTAGCGGAAGAGTTCGGGGTCGAGGCCGAGTTCGGTGAGGTGCTCGTTCCAGCGGTCGTGGATCTCCTCCCAGACCACCTCCAGGTGCGGGTACGCCTTGCCGGCGTCGGTGAGGGCGTCGCGGAAGCCCTTCATGGTGCGGCGGCGGCCCTGGGCGCCGGAGGCGCCTTCGACGGGCGGGCGCACGGCGGTGGCCTCGGCGACGGGGAGGTTGTCGAGGCTCAGGCCCGGGCCGGGGCGGAAGGAGTACCAGGCCTCGGCGAACTTGCGCGGGTCGCCCGACACCTGGCGGCCGCGCCATTCGCTGACCTTGCCGACGACCACGCACTCGCCGGTCTGGGTGTGCTGCCATTCCAGGGCCACGTGACCGCAGTCGTCGGCGAGCAGGAACTTGCGCAGGACACCGGAGCTGGCGCCGCCGAGGGTGTTGCGGTGGCCGGGGAGCATCACCGAGAAGATCAGCTTGAGCAGGACGGACTTGCCGCCGCCGTTCTCCAGGAAGAGCACGCCGGCGGGCGCGGGGCGCCGGGGCGGGCCGGTGGGCTCGTCCTCGAAGAACTCCGCCTGGGTGGGTGCCGGGTGGGGCACCGGCTCGCCGACTCCGCGCAGGTCGAGCACGGTGTCGGCGTAGCGCGCACCGGCGGGCCCGATGGAGTAGAGGCGGATCCGGGACAGCTCGTACATGGCGGCGGACTCTCGTGAATTCTCGGTACGGAGGGGTACGGAGGGCAGGTGGCTCAGGCGTGGAACGGCAGGCCGGCGTCGGCCGCGAGTTCCAGGTCGTCGCCCTCGGGCGGCGGCAGGAGGGTGGCGGAGCCGTCGCTGACGGGGACCACGCCGAGTTCCAGGAGTTCGGCCATGGCCGAGCTGCCCGCCATGTCGCGGACCTGGAGCTGGTAGCGGGGGGTGGTGCGGTAGGTGCCTCCGGAGTCGTCGCCGGTGCGCTGGAGGAACCCGGAGTCGGTGAGGAAGGCGGCGGCCTTGCCGACGATGCCGGTGGTGGATCCGGCGAGGCGGCGGGCGTCCTTGGTGGCGCCGGTCGAGCTGCGGCGGGCGTAGACGCGCCAGGCGGCCTCCAGGCCGGGGGCGTCGGAGGCCGGGTCGGTGTTCTCGCCGAGTTCCTCGGCGCGCTCCTCCAGGCGGCGGCAGGTCTGGCGGACGAACGCGTCGACCCCGTTGACGGTGATCCGGCCGATGTAGCCGTCGTCGGCGAGGTCCTCGGGCCGGGGGAAGGCGAGGGCGGCGACGGCCAGGTGCGCGAGGCCGTGCAGGAACCGGTCGGCGGAGTCGGCGGCGGTACGGCGGGCGTAGTCGCCCATCCGGACGGCGAAGACGGAGTCCTCGTCGGCGGCGACGGCCATCCCGGCGCGCGCCGACACCTCCAGGACGACGAGGCCGAGGCCGGTGGCCACGGCGTCGGCGAGGCGGCCGAAGGCGGGGTCCTCGCGGTAGCGGCGCAGCAGTTCGGCGTACTCGGCGTCGCGCGCGGGGAGCAGCTTGGGCTGGAGCCCGAAGGCGACGAGCCGGGCCGCGTCCGCGGCGTCGGCGGGCGTGACGGTCCCTCCGGGGGCGGGCGCGACGGGGGCCGAGGGGGTGTCGGCCTCGCTCCACGCGGGGTGCCGCTCGCTCCACGCGGGGTGCTCGGCGTGGTGGTCGCTCACGGGTGGGTCTCCTCGGTGGGGTGCGGTGCGGGGTGGTGCGGTGAAGGCTCGGGGCGGTGCGGTGCGGGCTCGGGGCGGTGCGATGCGGGACGGCCGGGCCCGGGGGGTGCCGGTACGGGGGATGCGGGCTCGGCGGATCCCGGCTCGGGGGGTGCGGTGGGCGGCCGGTACGGGCCGGGCGGCTCCGGGGTGGTCACGAGGCCTCCGAGCGGGCCGCGGCCATGCCGGCGGCGTCGAGGAGGGCGGTGCCGACGATCAGGTCGGCGCCGCCGAACTCCGGGTCGTCCAGCTCGGTGCCGTCGTCCACGGCGAAGAGCAGCCGCTCCTCGCCCTGCCGGTAGGCGGTGCCGACCGCCGGGCTCGCGGCGTGCACGGCCAGCAGCGCCACCAGGTACGGGAGGTCCGGGTCGGCGCGGCGGGCCTGCGCGAGCAGCCCGGAGAGGCGGCGCGGAGCGTCGTGCGGCAGGTCCAGGAGCTCCATGGCGCGGGCGAGCTGCTCCTCGCTGAAGCGGCTGTCGTCCGGGGTCGCGATGAGGTCGGGCTCGGGCATCTCCACGCCGAGGTGCTCCCGCTCCACGGGCGGGGTCAGCAGTATCTCGACGAGGTCGGCGACGCGGACGGAGACGGGGGTGCGCAGACCGGTGCCGGCCGCGAAGAAGGCGTCGGTGACCCGGCGGGCCTGCTCCACCGGGAGCGGCAGGACGGGCGCCACGAGCTGCCCGTACAGGTCGATGCCGGAGCGCGGCGCGGGGGCGGCGAAGGCCTGGCGGTCCTGCTCGGCGCGGAACAGCGGGCCGGCGTCCAGGAGGCGGGACTGGAGCTGGGTGTGGCGCCGGATGCAGTCCTTGACGATGTCGACCAGCTCGGCGGCGCGCCGCTTGTTCTCCGCCGTCTTGGAGTCGAGCACGGCGTCGGCCTCGTCGCGGGCCTTGCGGATGTTCGTGAGGATCGCGTTCTCGTGGCGGTACCGGTCGGCGACGTGGTCCAGGGCCTCGGCGATCATGTCGGGGACGGCCTGGAGCCAGTCCACGGCGCGCACGTTGCGCCGCGTCGCGTCGAGGGTGCGGCGCAGGGTCTCCGCGTACTGGACGGTGCGGTAGCGGGCCTGTTCGGCGGCGAGCTGCGCGTCGGCGAGGCGGCCCCGGCTGATCAGGACCTCCAGCTTGACCTCGGCTGCGATCTGCGCGCTGGTGACGTCCGTGTCGAGGGCGCCGACCAGCACGTTGACGGCCTCGTCGGTGGTGCGCAGGTAGACGGCGCCGCCGTAGCCGGGGACTTCCTCGATGAGTTTGAAGTCGTAGTCGCGGCGTACGTAGACGCCGTCGGGGCCGAAGGTTCCGTAGATCGCGCGGAAGCCCCGGTCGACGCTGCCGACGTTGATCAGGTTCTCCAGCACCCAGCGGGCCACCCGCTCGTGCTCGGCGGCCGGGCGGTCAGGGGCCTGGGCGGCGACGCGGGGCAGCAGCCTGGCCACTATCTGCTCGTGGTCGGCGCCGGTGTCGAAGTCCATGTTGAGCGTGACCAGGTCGATGGCGGCGAGCGCGACCTCCGCCATCGCGTAGCCCCCGTACTCGCCCGCCAGATTGGCCTTGCGTACGTCGAGGTCGTGCAGCGGGGCGGTGCAGGCGAGGGCGCGCAGCCGCCGGGCCAGGCCTTCGTCGGCGGCCGGGCCCGGTGCCGGGGACGAGAGGGGCAACGCCTGGGCGGGGAGAGTCACGGACAAAGACTAGGCGCTGTTGCTGACAACATCCCAAACGGCATGGTTCGGCCGGATCGGTCCCGGGGCGGCGGGGAACGCGGGACGGCCGCACGGGGAACGCGGGACGGCCGCGCGGAGAACGTGGCACGGCCGCGCGGGTGCTGTTCTACGCTCACCGCATGGCTTCCATGATCGCACCCCGGATCGCTCCCCTGATCGACCTGAACGCCGACCTCGGCGAGGGCTTCGGGCGCTGGACGCTGACCGACGACGAGGCGCTGCTCTCCGTCGTCACCTCCGCCAACGTGGCGTGCGGCTTCCACGCCGGGGACCCGTCGATCATGCGGCGGGTCTGCGAGCAGGCGGCGGAGCGGGGGGTGCGCATCGGGGCGCAGGTCTCCTACCGGGACCTCGCGGGCTTCGGGCGGCGCGCCATGGACGTGCCGCCGGATGAGCTGGCGGACGAGGTGGCGTACCAGATCGGGGCTCTGGAGGTCTTCGCACGGGCGGCCGGGTCCAAGGTGTCGTACGTGAAACCGCACGGCGCGCTCTACAACCGCACCGTCCACGACGCGGGCCAGGCGGGCGCGGTCGTCGCCGGGATCCGGCTGGCGGCGGGCGCGCGCGGGCTCCCCGTCCTCGGACTGCCCGGGTCACTGCTGCTCGCGGCGGCCTCGGAGGCCGGGCTGCCCCCCGTACCGGAGGCCTTCGCCGACCGGGCCTACACCTCCGCCGGGACCCTCGTACCGCGCGGGGAGCCCGGGGCCGTGCTGCACGATCCGGACGCGGTGGTCGCGCGGGCGGTACGGATGGCCGCCGAGGGCGCCGTGACCCCGGCCGACGGGACGGCCCCGGTGCCGGTAGCCGCGCGCTCGCTGTGCCTGCACGGGGACACCCCGGGGGCGGCGGGCCTGGCGCTGCGGGTCCGGGAGGCGCTGCGCACCGCCGGGGTCCGGGTGGAGGCGTTCGCGTGAGGGCGCTGGTGGCGGGCTCCGAGGGCCTGCTGCTCGAAGTGGACTCCGCGGCGCAGGTGGCCGCGCTCCACGCCGAGCTGCTGCGGCGCCGGGCGGAACTCGGCCCCGTGCGCGACATCGTGCCCGCCGCCCGGACCGTACTGCTGGACGGGGTGCGCGAACCCCGCGCGCTCGCGGAGCGGATCGCCCTCTGGGAGGTGCCGCCGCTGGCCGGGACCGAGGGGCCGCTCATCACCGTCCCCGTGCGGTACGACGGGCCGGACCTCGCCGAGGTGGCCCTGCTGTGGGACGTGACGGAACGGGAGGTGGCCGGGGTCGTCGGCTCGCTCGTGTTCCGGGTGGCCTTCTGCGGGTTCGCGCCCGGCTTCGGGTACCTGACGGGGCTGCCCGAGCGGCTGCACCTGCCGCGCCGGGCCACGCCCCGCGCGGCCGTCCCGGCCGGCTCGCTGGCGCTGGCGGGCGAGTACGCGGGGGTGTACCCGCGCTCCTCCCCCGGCGGCTGGCAGCTGATCGGGACGACGGACGCGGTGCTGTGGGACCCGGAGCGGGACCCGGCGGCGCTGTTCGCGCCGGGGGTACGGGTGCGGTTCGAGGAGGCCGGGACATGAGCGGGCCGCGCGGGCTGCTGGTACTGCGGGCCGGGGCGCTCACGACCGTCCAGGACCGGGGACGGCCCGGATGGGCGCACCTCGGGGTGCCCCGCTCGGGCGCGCTCGACGCGGGGGCGCACGCGCTGGCCAACCGGCTCGTGGGCAACCCGGTGGACGCCGCGACCCTGGAGACCACCCTGGACGGCGTGGCCCTGCGGGCACTGGCCCCGGTGACCGTCGCGGTCACGGGGGCGCCGTGCGCGGTACGGGCATCAGGTCGCCCGGTCGCCTGGGGCGAGCCGGTGTGGCTGCCGGGCGGGGCCGAACTGGAAGTGGGCCGGGCGGAGTCGGGACTGCGGAGCTACGTCGCGGTGCGGGGCGGCTTCGGCGTACCGGCGGTCCTCGGCAGCCGGGCGACGGACCTGCTGTCGGGGCTGGGCCCGCCGGTGCTCGCGGCGGGCACGCTGCTCCCGGTGGGCCCACCGGGACGGGACCCGGCCCGTGGGGCGGACGGGGCGGGGGCGGGGGCGGGGGCGGCGGGGTCGGCCGGGGCCGGGGCGGCGGGGTCGGAACTGGTGCTGCCGTTGCGGCTGGGGCCGAGGGCGGACTGGTTCACGGCGGAGTCGATCGCGGGGCTGTGGCGGTCCGGGTACCGGGTGTCGGCCCTGTCCAACCGCATCGGGCTGCGCACGGAGGCGGGCCCGCCGCTGCGACGGGCGCGGGGCGGCGAACTGCCGAGCGAGGGCATGGTCTTGGGCGCGGTCCAGGTGCCCCCGGACGGCCTGCCGGTGGTGTTCCTGGCCGACCACCCGGTGACGGGGGGCTACCCGGTGATCGGCGTCATCCCCGAGGGCCCGCCCCTGGACGCGACGGCCCAGGCCCGGCCGGGGACGGGGGTCAGGTTCGTGCGGGCCGGGCGGAATTGAACAGTGCTGGGGGTTTCCCGCCAGTCTCACTGTCCTTCCGGTTCGGTCCGGCCCGTCAAGGGCGCTCCTCCTCGTTCCTCGTCGTCGCGTCGCTTCGCGATGGCCTTCGGCCACCCTTGACAGCCCGGCCCGCCCCGGAATGCCAAAGACTGTCGGGAAACCCCCAAAGAACGGTCAGGGGGGACCATGACCACCCAGCCATCGCAAGACGCCTGGGCGGGGCTCCCGCTCGGCGGGAAACGCCGCCCCGCGTTCCAGCCTCGCCGGCGTTTGAGGCGCGGGGTCTGGGGCGGCGCCCCAGAGGGCCCCGAGCGCAGCGAAGGGGGCCTACCGCGCATCAGATCGCTACCCGCCTGCCACTCGGCTCAGCGGCTGCGGACCGGCCGTGGCTGGACACAAGCCGCCCACACTCGCCATGTGCTTCTCGCCCCACGCGACTGCGGACCGGCCGAGGCTGGGCGCCCGCCCTCACTACGCGGCGCGAGCCGTTGTGGCTGGTCAGGGCCGTTGTCAGAGGGCGTCATTACGATCGGGCCATGAGAGCTTCCGGAACGTTCAGCGTCAAAGGCTTCGACCCGGCCGACGTGGCGCCTACTCCCGCCGTGACCACCGGAGTTGCGGTGGGGGTGATGACGATGGAAAAGCACTTCGAGGGGGAAATCGTCGGCCATTCGGCGACCCTGTTCACCTCTGCCTTCGACCAGGCGAAGGGCGTGGGCACCTACCTGGCCATGGAGTCCTTCGAAGGGGCACTGAACGACCGCGAGGGCACGTTCAACTTCGCGCATTCCGCCACGACGCACGGGAGCGACCGTGCCAACGAGTTCTTCGTGATCGTGCCGTCGAGTGGCACCGGTCAGCTGACCGGTATCGCCGGATCGGGTGGGCTGACCGTCGATGCCGACGGGACGCACCGGGTGTGGTTCGACTACGAGCTCAGCTGACCTCAGCCACGGCCGGTCCGCAGCCGCTGAGCCGAGTGGCAGGCGGGTAGCGATCTGATGCGCCTGAGCGTTGGCTTGGTTGATCTGGACACCGTGGAGTGCAGGTTCGGCGGGTTTTCCGCCCGGAGGGCGGCGTGTCCGCTCTGCACGGGTCCCGGTCGGGCGTCTCAGTGCGGCTCGGTGGTCATGGTCCCCCCTGACCGTTCTTTGGGGGTTTCCCGACAGTCTTTGGCATTCCGGGGCGGGCCGGGCTGTCAAGGGTGGCCGAAGGCCATCGCGAAGCGACGCGAACGCAGTGAGCGCCCTTGACGGGCCGGACCGACACGGAAGGACAGTGAGACTGACGGGAAGCCCCCAGCACGGTTCGATCCCGCCCGGCCGGGTTCCGGTGGCGGCCGGGGTGCTACACCGCCGACTCCGGTGCTATCCGGCTCCGGACCGCCGACTGCACGTCCTCTTCCTCGGCGGGGTCCGCCGCCAGGTGGCGCAGCCGGGGGGCGACGCGGGCGTCCGCCGTTTCCGCGTGGAGGGCCGCCACCTCGCGGGTGGTCTCCTCGCAGTCCCACAGGCACTCGACCGCGAAGCCCGCCGCGAAGGAGGGGTCCGTGCTGGCGAGGGCGCGGGCGGCGCGGCCGCGCAGGTGGGACGAGGACGTCTCGCGGTAGATGTGGCGCAGCACGGGCGCCGCGCAGCCGATGGAGAGCCGGCCGGCTCCGTCCACCAGCGGGAACAGCCCGAGGCTGTCCGGGCCGGCGCCGCGGACCGTGGAGCGGAGGGCTCCGAGGACGAGGCCGGTGTCCTCGGCTCCGCCGCGGGTGGCGAGGAGGGCGGCCGCGGCCGCGCCGAGGGCGTCGGGGCGGTGGGCCCAGAGCCGGGCGCGGTCGATGGCGGCGGGGCCGTACATGCGCTGGTAGGCGGCTACGGCGGGCTCGTCCCCGGCGGCTTCGATGAGGTCGAGGACGGCCGGGTTCTCCGGTTCGGCGACGACCAGGTGGTGCAGGGCGGTGGCGCGGGCGGCCTCGCCGGCGGCTCCGGCGGCGGCCGCGAGGATCGCGGAGCGGTCCTCGGGCGCGGCCACCGCGGCGAGACAGCGGGCGGCGGGGACGTGCAGCGGGGTGCCGCGGCGCAGTCCGTCGGCGGCCCAGTCGAAGACGGCCTGGACTCCCCAGCCGGGGCGGGGCCCGCTGGGTGTCAGCTGGCGCTGCCAGCGGTCGAAGGAGCCCTGCTGGCGGGCGGCGCGCAACCGATCGCCGAATGCGGGCGTCTCTTCCCAGAGGAACCAGGGCCTCGGCTCGTACGCGTCGCGGACGGCGGCGGCCAGCCGCGCCTCGCCGTCGGCCGTGGCCGGGAATCTGGCGAGGACGGGCGTGGCGAGGCCGCGCAGTCCCTCGTCGTCGTCGCGCAGGGCGAGTTCGTCGAGAGCCCAGGACCAGTTGGCGCCGCGGGCGGCGTACCGGCGCAGCAGCATGAGCGCGTCGTCGCGGCCGTAGGAGGCGAGGTGACCGAGTACGGACAGGGCGAGGCCGGTCCGGTGGTCGTCCTCGTCGACGAGGTCGTCGGCGCTGAAGAGGTGGGTCTCGATCTCGCCGAGGGGGCCGTCGAGGTCCAGGTAGAGCCTGGCGTAGTACAGGGAGCGGTTCTCGACCTGCCAGTCCTGGCGCGGGTCGCGGAGCACACACTGGTTGAGTGCCGCGAGGGCCTCGGCCCTGGGTGCGGCCAGGGCGTGCAGCGTGCCGTCGCCGCGACCCCGCTGGAGGAGCCCGAGCAGGGTGCCGCTTGGCGCTATGACTGGTTCGAACATGGGAATGGCCTCAAATCAAGCTGGGGACGCAACCGGGAATCGGGATTCACAGGGCCGCGTAACAGCATGTGAGGACGTCCGCCGTCATGTTCCGCTCGATGTAGACCATTGCCTTCTCACTCTCGTCGGTGCTTCGCGGCCAGGGCGGCCGGTGTGGCAGGTGATGGGCCGGGACACCCTTCGTGTCCAGCCCGCTCCTGCCCGTCCGTCATGTTCGCGAATCGAATCCGACGCCATGATGACTCAGCCGGTTTGTGCACCGCGACCACATTTACGGCCGCCGTGATCAACCTGTGAGGTAGGTATCGGTCGATCGGCGCCCAGGTGGCGGCCAAAAGCGGACTACTTGGCTCCGAAGAGTTCCAGCAGGTCGTCCTTGGCGAACATGCGGGCGGTGTCCACGGCGGAGGGCGTTCCGGCGGCCGGGTCGGCGCCGCCGGCGAGCAGCGCGCGGATGACGGCCTCCTCGCCCTTGAAGACGGCGCCGGCGAGCGGGGTCTGGCCGCGGTCGTTGGCGCGGTCGGCCTCGGCGCCGCGGGTCAGCAGGGCCGTGACGGTGGCGGCGTGGCCGTGGTAGGCGGCGAGCATCACGAGGGTGTCGCCGCGGTCGTTGGTGAGGTTCGCGGGGACCCCGGCGTCGAGGTACGCGGTGAGCGTGACGGTCTCGCCCTGGCGGGCCAGGTCGAAGATCTTGGTGGCCAGTTCGATGACGTCCTCGTCGGGGGCGTCGTGGGATCCGGTGGATCCGTTGGATCCGGTGCCGCCGGGGATGTTCTCGCTCATCGTCCGTACCGCCTTTCACTCGCTGCTGGGTGAGTTTCCCCAGGCCGGGCGGGCATGGGGGCGTACGGCGCCGCGTCCGTACGGGTGAATCGCCAGGGTAGCGCCCGGGCCCGCACATGTCGGGGTCCGACTGAGGCAAAGATCACTCTTGACCCGCTTGAACCCCCTTCGCCCCGGTCGCGCAAGCCGGGAAGGGCCGGTCAAGTGAAAAACCTCGGGATTCACTCGGATGCACCTTTTGTCGCATTGATACTTCCTGTGAGCCTGGAACAACTGATGGTGACTGCCCCCACTACCAGGAGAACCTCCCATGGTCTTGTCGATCTCAGGTGTCGTCCTACTCGGCATCATCTGCTTCCTGTTCTTCAAGAAGGACGGGATGAAGCTGTCGCACGCGTTCGTGTGCGCGCTCTTCGGCTTCTTCCTGGCCGGCTCCGCCATCGCCCCCAGCATCACGGCGAGCACCGCGAGCCTCGCGAGCCTCCTCGGCGGGATCAAGCTCTAGGCCACCGCCGAGCGAGTGGTCCCGAGAACACCACGCCACACCCGAAGCACCCGCCACACCGACAACTCCAGGAGACGCCCGTGGCCCGGCGCCCACTTCCCCGCATCCTCATCAGCGGCACCGCGTCGCTGGCCCGGGGCCGCGACTTCGCGCGCACGGCCGCCGACAGTGCCACGGACGTCCTCCATCCGCTCCTCGTCATCGGCCGCGGCCTGCGCGTCCTGGCCTCGGCCGGGCGGCGCAAGTGGGCCGGGACCCCCAAGGACAAGCGGGGTCCCGCGCTGTTCCTGGGAGCGGCCTGCGTCCTCGTGGTCGCGCTCGTCCCCTACGGTCCGCTGCTCGCCCTGATCACCCTCATGGCGGCGGCAGCCTGGCAGGGACGGGCCCGCACCCCGGTGAAGACCGGTCCCAGCGAGGCCGAGACCGAGCGGCTCGGCTCCCTCTACGAAGCCCTCGTGCCGTACTTCTCCATCCCCGAGGACCCGAACCCGCTCTTCGCCCACGGCGGCAGCTGGGACCAGGCCTTCAGCGGCCACGAGTTCGACGAGGCGGGCCGCGTCACCCGGCTGCGCATCCGCTACCCGGCCTACTTCACCGACGGCGAGGCCGCCTCGCGGGCCCGGATCGAGGCGCTGCTGCACGCCAAGTCCGGGCGCGGACGGGAGTACCGCTTCGACTGGGACGAGGAGGGCAACCAGCTCGACCTGAGCGTGCTGGCGGCGCTGCCGACGGGCATCGCCGCCCAGCCGTTCGTCACCTCCCCCGGCGAGACCGTGCTCGGATTCACCGACGCCGGCAGCGTGCGGCGCACCCTGCCCGTCCTGGAGGGCGACGAGCCGCGCGACGTGCCGCCGGTGATCTGGCGCACCGGCCCGCGCTCCACCGAGCCGCACCTGCTGGCCGTCGGCCAGCCCGGCAGCGGCACCTCCACCCTGCTGCGCTCGATCGCCCTTCAGGCCCTCCGGCACGGGGGCGACGTACTGATCGTCGAGGGCGGGGACACCGGCGAGTTCGCCTGCCTGTCCGGCCGTACGGGCGTCCTGGCCGTGGAATGCGGCCCGACGGGGGCGCTGGCGACGCTGGAGTGGGCCGCGCACGAGACCGAGCGGCGGCTGATCGCCGGCCACCGGGCCCGCGAGGCGGGCCGGCCGGCGCCCGAGGACATCCGGCGCCCGCTGTGGATCCTGCTGGACCAGCCGAGCGTGCTGGCCCACCTCGCCGTCTCCGAGGGGCACCCCGATCCGCTCGGCCGGCTCCAGGTGCCGCTGCGGCACGGCCGGGCCGCGCACGTCACGGTGGTGGTGGCCGAGCACTTCGACCACCTGGAGCTGCTGAACGACGCCATCTGGCAGCACACCCGGGCGCGGATCGTGCTCGGGCCCGCCTCGATCCAGCAGACCGCCGACGTCCTGGGGCTGCCGCCGCACACCACCCCGACCGCGCAGGTCCCGCCCGGCCGCGGGTACGCGCGGCTCGGCACGGGTCCGGTGCACCGGCTCCAGGTCCCGGCCACCCCGGACCCGTACGACGACGGCGCGCACGCGGCGCACCGCCAGGCGGTCCTTGAGCTGCTGCCCGCCCGCAAGCCGGCCGTGGCCGGTCACCACCTCACGCTGGGCAAGCCGCTCCAGGGGCACCAGCCCCCGGCGCAGGCGCAGGCCCCGGAGACCGACGCCCCGGAGATCCCCGAGGTACCCGCCGAGACGCCCTGAGGGCCCGCCCCGAGAACCCGCGCCCGCGGGCCCGGTCCGGCGGGGCCGCTACGCCACGAAGGTGCGCGGCGGCTCGGCTCCGCTGCCGCCCGCGCCCGTGCCGACCAGCCGGGCCGCCGCCGCGAGCCGGGCGGCGGCCTCCTCGGCCACGGGGCCGCCGACGGTGAACGGGAGCCGGACGTACCCCTCGAACGCCCCGTCCACGCCGAACCGGGGGCCCGAGGGGACCCGTACGCCGACCCGCTCCCCCACCTCGGCCAGCCGTGAGCCGGACAGCCCGCCCGCGCGGGCCCACAGGGTCAGCCCGCCCCTCGGCACCTCGAACTCCCAGTCCGGCAGTTCCCGGCGGACGGCCGCGACCAGCGCGTCCCGGTTCTCGCGGGCCTGGTCGCGGCGGATCCCGACGGCCTCCTCCCAGCCCCCGGTCCGCATCAGCCAGTTCACCGCGAGCTGCTCCAGCACCGGAGTGCCCAGGTCGGCGTAGGCGCGCGCGGCGACCAGGCTCCGGATGACGTCGGGCGCGGCGCGGACCCAGCCGATCCGCATCCCGGCCCAGAAGGCCTTGCTGGCGGAGCCGACGGTGATCACGGTGGACCCGGCCGGGTCGAAGGAGCACACCCGGCGCGGCATGGCCACCTCCGGATCCAGCTTCAGTTCGGCCATGGTCTCGTCCACGACGAGCACGGTGCCGGCCGAGCGGGCGGCCTCGACCATCGCGCGGCGCTGGTCCTCGGAGGCCAGGGCGCCCGTCGGGTTGTGGAAGTCGGCGACGACGTAGGCGAGGCGGGGCGCGGCGTCGCGCAGCACCTGCCGCCACACGGTCATGTCCCAGCCGCCGAGCCCGTCGCCCATGGCGACCGGTACGAGGCGGACGCCGGCGGCGCGCATCAGCTGGAGGATGTTGGCGTAGGAGGGGGATTCGACGGCGATCCGCTCCCCGCGCCCGGCGAAGAGGCTGCAGATGGCGTCGATGGCGCCCATCGCTCCGGTGGTGACCATGATCTGCTCGGGCATGGTCGGGATGCCGCGCTCGGTGTAGCGGTCGGCGAGCATCCGGCGCAGCGCGGGCAGCCCGGCCGGGTAGTCCCCGTGGGTGTGCGCGTACGGCGGGAGTTCCTCCAGGGCGCCCTGGACGGCCTTGGTGAGCCAGGGCTCGGGGGCCGGGAGGGCGGCGCAGCCCAGGTCGATCATGGAGCCGAGGGACTCGGGCGGCAGGGGTTCCAGGCCGCGCGCGGGCAGCGGGTTCCCCGCGGGTACGGAGGTCCAGCTGCCGGCGCCCCGGCGGGATTCCAGGAACCCCTCGCCGCGCAGCGCCTCGTAGGCGGCGGCGACGGTGGTGCGGCTGAGGCCGAGGGCGACGGCGAGTTCCCGCTCGGCGGGCAGCCGGGCGGCTACGGGGACGCGGCCTTCGAGGACGAGCAGCCGGATGCCGTCGGCGAGGGTGCGGTACGCGGGCGGCTTGCGGGCGCCGGCCACGGCCGTCGGCCGCTGCTGGGAGCCGATGAGGCGGGCGAGCTGTGCGGCACCGACCGCCGAGGTCCACTGAGCCATGCTGTCCGGTCCACCTTCGTCGAATTGGCCCCGACCGGCCCCAGGTGCGACCGGTATTGGATTGCTTCCGTGGCCCAGACTGTCACGCGTGGCTCCGGCGGGGCCAGGGGGCCCGGCCGGGATCGGCACGGAACCGGCCGAGGGGTCGTTCGGGCGGGGCGCCGCACAGGGGGCATACTGCCGCCGTGACGCAACGACGCCCCCGCCACCCGTATCTGGACCACTCGGGTCCGATCCCCTTCGCGCACCGCGGCGGGGCCGCCGACGGGCTGGAGAACACCACCGCCGCGTTCCGCCGCGCGGCCGACGCGGGCTACCGGTATTTCGAGACCGACGTGCACGCCACGCTGGACGGGAAGCTGGTCGCCTTCCACGACTCCACCCTGGACCGGGTCACGGACCTGCGGGGCCGGATCTCCGAGATGCCCTGGAGCCGGCTGCGGGAGGCCAGGGTCGGCGGCAGCGAGCCGCTGCCGCTGCTGGAGGAGCTCCTGGAGGAGTTCCCGGACTCCCGCTGGAACATCGACGTCAAGGCGGAGTCGGCGGTGCACCCCCTCGTCAACCTGATCGCGCGGGCCGGCGTCTGGGACCGGGTGTGCGTGGGCTCGTTCTCGGAGGGCCGGGTGGCCCGGGCGCAGAAGATCGCCGGCCCACGGCTGGCGACCTCGTACGGGGTGCGCGGGGTGCTGGGCCTGCGGCTGCGCTCGCTGGCGATCCCGTTCGCGCTGCGGGTGGGTGCGGTGGCGGCGCAGGTTCCGGAGACCCAGGGCGGTGTCCGGGTGGTCGACGAGCGCTTCGTACGCACCGCGCACGCGCGGGGACTCCAGGTGCACGTCTGGACCGTGAACGAACCGGAACGCATGCGGGCGCTGCTCGATCTGGGTGTCGATGGCATCATGACCGACCGGATCGACATCCTGCGCACGGTGCTGGAGCAGCGCGGGGCCTGGGCCTGACGATGCCCGCGCCCGCCCGCGGCCCGGCGTCGGGGCGGTGGCGGGGACCAGCGAGGGGACACCAGGTGAGTGTGCGCACGACGGAAGAAGCGGAACCGGGGGCCGAGGACGGCAGAGCCGGCGCCGCGGCGCGCAAGCGCGAACAGCACGGCTGGTACTTCTACGACTTCGCGTGCTCGGTCTACTCGACGAGCGTGCTCACCGTGTTCCTGGGGCCGTACCTGACGGCGGTGGCGAAGGCCGCCGCGGACTCCGAGGGGTACGTCCACCCGCTGGGCATTCCGGTCCGGGCCGGTTCGTACTTCGCGTACACGGTGTCGGTCTCGGTGATCGTGGCCGTGCTGATCATGCCGCTGGTGGGGGCGGTCGCGGACCGCACCGGGCGCAAGAAGCCGCTGCTGGCGGTGACGGCGTACACGGGTGCGGCGGCGACGGCCGGGATGTTCTTCCTGGACGGCGACCGCTATCTGCTGGGCGGGCTGCTGCTGGTCGTGGCCAACGCGGCGCTGGCGGTGTCGATGGTGCTCTACAACGCCTTCCTGCCGCAGATCTCGACGCCCGACGAGCGGGACACCGTCTCCTCACGGGGCTGGGCCTTCGGGTACACCTCGGGCGCGCTCGTCCTCCTGCTGAACCTCGTCCTCTACCAGGGGCACGACTCCTTCGGCCTCTCCGAGGGCGAGGCGGTGCGGATCTGCCTGGCCTCGGCGGGCCTGTGGTGGGGGGCCTTCGCGCTGATCCCGCTGCGCAGGCTGCGGGACCGGGCGGTCGTGCGGGAGCCGGGGGCGGGGCCGGCGGTCAGCGGATGGCGCCAGCTCGTCGCGACGCTGAAGGACATGCGGCGCTATCCGCTGACCCTGTCGTTCCTGCTCGCGTACCTGATCTACAACGACGGCGTCCAGACGGTGATCTCCCAGGCCTCGGTCTACGGCTCGGAGGAGCTGGAGCTGGAGCAGTCCACGCTGATCGTGGCGGTGCTGCTGGTGCAGGTCCTGGCGGTGGTCGGGGCGCTGGGGATGGGGCGGCTGGCGCGGGTGTACGGCGCCAAGCGGACGATCCTGGGGTCGCTGGCCGCGTGGGGGCTGACCCTGGCGGCGGGCTACTTCCTGCCGGCCCGGACGCCGGTGTGGTTCTTCGCGCTCGCGGCGATGATCGGGCTGGTGCTGGGCGGCAGCCAGGCGCTGTCGCGCTCGCTGTTCTCGCATCTGGTGCCGGCGGGCAAGGAAGCCGAGTACTTTTCCGCGTACGAGATGAGCGACCGCGGGCTGAGCTGGGTGGGGCCGTTGGTGTTCGGCCTGACCTATCAGGTCACGGGCAGCTACCGGGACGCGATCATCTCGTTGGTGTTCTTCTTCGCACTGGGTTTCGTGCTCCTCGCCAGGGTGCCGGTGCGGCGCGCGGTGCGGGCGGCGGGGAATCCTGTTCCCGAGCGGATCTGAGAGGGATCCGAGGGTATGCGGGAGTGACGGTGTGACCGAATTCTCTGGCGAATTCCGAACGGATTTCGACGTTGAAGCCAAGGGCCGGTAGTGTACGCCTTTGGCCTGCCAGGCGGACCGTTACTGCGCGCTAAAGAAGTGAAGACGTTGGGTGACATCTGCTGCCAGATGTGACAAAACGGGCACTGGTGGGTACAACAAGGGGCGGCACGACGGGCGACGCATGACCCGGAGCGGGAATCTATACCGCCGACCGGACGTTGACCGGATGACGACGACAGCGACACCTGTCCTGTGGGCGACAAGCCCGGGAGGCACGATTCATGAGTGAGCGAGCTCTCCGCGGTACGCGGCTCGTGGTTACCAGCTACGAGACGGACCGCGGCATCGATCTGGCCCCGCGCCAGGCGGTGGAGTACGCATGCCAGAACGGACATCGATTTGAGATGCCGTTCTCGGTTGAGGCAGAAATTCCGCCGGAGTGGGAGTGCAAGGCGTGCGGCGCCATGGCACTCCTGGTGGACGGGGACGGGCCCGAAGAGAAGAAGGGCAAGCCTGCGCGAACGCACTGGGACATGCTCATGGAGCGACGCACCCGCGAGGAGCTGGAGGAAGTGCTGGCCGAGAGGCTGGCGGTCCTTCGTTCCGGCGCCATGAACATTGCCGTGCATCCGCGGGACAGCCGCAAGTCCGCCTGACAGCCGGACTGAGCACGAGCGACAAAGCCGAGGGGCCCCCACCACATCCGATGTGGTGGGGGCCCCTCGGTTTTCCGCTGCGCCGTTCGCGCTCCACGCCGGTCAGGGCGTGGAGCGCCGGGATCAGGGGGTCAGCGGCGGCCGGTACCCGGTGTCGGGGCCCTGCTGCCGGTCCTCACGGACGACCTCGCCCTGGATGACCTCACCCGGAACCACCTTGCCGTCCGGGTAGTGGATGCGGGCCTGCTGGAAGGCGTCCCCGAAGGACCCGGCGGGCGCCGAGGCCATCTTGCGCTCCAGGGAGCGCGCGGCCCGGCGGCTGACCAGGGCGCGGACGGGCGGGAGCAGCAGGAGCAGCCCCGCGGCATCGGACAGCAGACCCGGCATGATCAGGAGCAGGCCGGCCAGCATGGTGAGCCCGTTGCCGCCGCCCGGCTGCTGCGGCGTGGGCGGCACGCCCTGCTGAGCCTGCTGGAAGGTTTCCGTCAGGTTCTTGAAGGCACGCCGCCCGGCGCGCTTGATGACCACCACGCCCAGCACCATCGCGCCCGCGAGCAGCGCGGCGACGGCCAGCCCGCCGGCCTGGCTCGCGACCAGGCTGAGCAGCCAGATCTCCAGGATCAGCCAGGCGGCTACCGCCAGGGGGAGGAACGTACGGACGGGCGAGCGCCGTCGGGGGGCCGTCGAAATGCCGGTCGTCATACCGTCCAGTGTGCCTGGGTCGGTGTAAAAGCGGCCTCAGTCGGAGGTACCGGACATCCCCTAGGGGCCCGCGGGCGGGGTCAGCCCTCCTTGGACTCCGTCTTGGGATCTGCCTTGGGCTCCGTCTTGGGCTCCGGCTCGGCCTTCGCCTCGGCCTTCGGGTCGCTCTTGCCGAGGGCCAGGTCGGTCAGCTTGGCGGTGCGGGCCTTCAGGCCCCACTGGGTGACCCTCCAGAGCGCCTCGACGACGATGTCCTTGCTCATCTTGCTGTCGCCGAACTCGCGCTCGACGAACGTGATGGGCACCTCCACCACGTGGAAGCCCTCGCGCACCGCCCGGCGGGCCAGGTCCACCTGGAAGCAGTAGCCCGCCGAGGCCACGTCCTCCAGGCCCAGGCCCTCCAGGGTCTCGCGGCGGAAGGCGCGGTAGCCGCCGGTCACGTCCCGGATCGGGACGTCCAGGAGCAGCCGCGAGTACGTGGAGCCGCCTCGGGAGAGCACCTCGCGGCTCTTGGGCCAGTTGACGACCCGGCCGCCGGGGACCCAGCGGGAGCCGAGCACCAGGTCGGCGCCGGCGAGGGCGGTGAGCAGCCGGGGCAGCTCCTCCGGCTGGTGGGAGCCGTCGGCGTCCATCTCGACGACGACCCCGTAGTCGCGCTCCAGGGCCCACGAGAAGCCCGCGAGGTAGGCGGCGCCGAGGCCCTCCTTGCCCTTGCGGTGCAGGACGTGGACGTGGTCGTCGGAGGCGGCCAGCTCGTCGGCGAGCTTCCCGGTGCCGTCGGGGCTGTTGTCGTCGGCCACCAGGACGTGGGCGGCGGGCACCGCCGCGCGGACGCGCCCGACGATCAGCCCGATGTTCTCGGCCTCGTTGTAGGTCGGAATGATCACCAGAGCCGTGCCGAGTGGGCCGTAGCTCCGTGGTCCGCCGTCGCTCACTGGGTCCCCTTGTGTGTTCTCGTCCGACATCACGTCACAGGAGGATGATTTTAGAACAGCGATCGGAGCCCGCGGTCCTTCGGGCCGGTCCGGTTCCCGCTGGCTGCGGGCCCCCGGGACCGTTGTCTACTGGACCTCCGGGCTCCGATCCGGGGCCACCGCCGCCCGGCGAAACCTTCCCTCGCCCCCGAGGCGCGGGCGCGCTGAGCTCACGGATCCTTCCGGTACGGACGTCCTGATGGTGGACCCGGCCGAACCTATCCGGGTCCGGCCGCCCGTACCGAACCGGGGCCCGCCGGATCACCCCTGTGGGCGTACGAATACCTCCCGGCCGCCCACGACCGTGGCGAGGCACACCGGAAGGTCCCGGCCGGGGCTCAGGTCGGGCAGTCCGGGGGTGCCGGAACGGGGGTCGGTGGACCAGCGGGCGACCCGGTCGTCGGGGGCCTGGACCACCAGTTCCCCGGTCTGCCAGACCGCGTAGTCGGCGGGGGCGCCGGGCACCAGGACGCCCGCGTCGTCGCGGCCCAGCGCCCGCCAGCCGCCCCGGGTGTGGGCCGTGAACGCGGCCCGTACGGAGATCCGGTGCTCGGGCGTCTTGTGAAAGGCTGCGGCGCGGACGGTGCCCCACGGGTCGAGCGGGGTGACGGGCGCGTCGGAGCCGAAGGCGAGCGGCACACCGGCCTTGAGCAGGGCGGCGAAGGGGTTGAGCGTCCGGGCGCGGTCGGCGCCGAGGCGGTCAGCGTACATGCCGTCCGCGCCGCCCCAGGCGGCGTCGAATGCGGGCTGCACGGAGGCGGTGAGGCCGAGTTCCGCGAACGCGGCGATGGTGTCGGGGGTCATCATCTCGGCGTGCTCGACGCGGTGCCGGGCGGCGCGGACGCGGTCCAGGCCGACCTTGGCGGCGGCGGCCCGGGCGCCCTCGACGACGGCGGTGATGGCGGCGTCGCCGATGGCGTGGAAGCCGGCCTGGAGGCCCGCCTCCGTACAGGCGGCGATGTGTTCGGCGACGGCCGGCGCGTCGAGGTAGCCGGTGCCGGTGTGGCCGGCGTCGGCGTACGGGGCGTGCAGGCAGGCGGTGTGGGAGCCGAGGGCGCCGTCAACGAAGAGGTCGCCGGCGGCGCCGACCGCGCCGAGGGCCTTGGCGCGGTCGAGGTCGCGGTCGGCCCAGTAGCCGAAGACGCGCGGTCCGGGGCGGCTCGCAGCCAGCTCCAGGAGGGCGGTGAAGTCCTCGGCGGAGGAGATGCCGGGGCCGCCGCACTCGTGCACGGAGCCGATGCCGAGGGAGGCGGCGCGGTCCAGGGCGGCCTGCTGGGCCTCGGCGCGCTGGGCCGGGGTGACGGCGTCGAGCGCGGCGGCCCGTACGGCGTGGTGGTCGTCCCGGGTCAGCGGTTCGTCGTCGCGCGTGCGGACGCCGGGGACGAGGTCGAGCAGGGCGGTGGTGACGACGGCGGAGTGCACGTCGATGCGGCTCAGGTAGAGCGGGCGGCCGCCGGTCGCCTGGTCGAGTTCCTCGCGGCGCGGGGCGCGCCGCTCGGGCCAGCGGGCGGCGTCCCAGCCGTGGCCGAGGAGCACCCGGTCGGCGGGGCGGGCGTCGGCGTACGCGCGCACCCGGTCGAGGGCGTCGGCGAGGGAGCGGGCCGTGGAGAGGTCCAGCCCGGTCAGGGCCAGGCCGGCGGAGGTGGTGTGGACGTGGGCGTCGGTGAAGGCGGGGGTGACGAGCGCCCCGTCGAGGTCGACGACCTCGTCGACGCCCTGGACGAAGGCGTCGGCTGCGCCCTCGGAGCCCACCCAGGCGATGTGGCCGCGCTCGACGACCATCGCGGTGGCGAAGGGGTCGGCGGGGCTGTGCACTTCGCCGCGGCGCAGCAGGACGGTTCGGTGCGGTGCTGTTGCTCCGGCGGCGGTGGCGGAGTCGGCGGTGCGGTCAGTCATGCGGACCAGTCTCGCGGGTCCGTACGGGCGCTCCGACCGCGGCCCCCCGGGCGGGCGGCGCCCTGCGGTCACACGCGGGGCGGGCGGGCCTCGTAGGGGGTGGAGAGGACCACGGTGGTGCGGGTGGAGACGTGGGCGAGGGCGCGCAGCCGGCCGAGCAGGTCCTCCAGCTCCAGCGGGGTGGCGACGCGGACCTTGAGGATGTAGTTCTCGTCGCCCGCGACGCTGTGGCAGGCCTCGATCTCCGGGACGCCGGCGAGTCGCTCGGCGATGTCGTCCGGGGCGCTCGGGTCGAAGGGCTTGACCGAGATGAAGGCGGTCAGGGGCAGCCCGACGGCCTCGGGGTCGACGACGGCGGCGTAGCCGCGGATCACGCCGCGCTGCTCCAGGCGGCGTACCCGCTGGTGGACCGCCGACGTGGACAGTCCCGTGGCCTTGCCCAGATCCGTGTAGCTCATCCGCCCGTCCCGCACGAGCAGGTCTACGATCTGGCGGTCCAGCTCCTCCATTGCGCTCATAGCCGCACAACCTACGGCCCAACACCGCTCCGCGCCCAGCGGTGTCCATGGATGAACCGGCACCTGCGCCGGGCATGTGACCAAGGCCACAGGAGTGAGAGGGCGTATGCCGGTCCGTTGTTGGTTACTCGTGCCGGGCTACGGGAAGTGCTTGCTGTGGCCGTGGCCGAAGAACCTGCCCGCCCGGCCCACCCAAGGGGGAGTACATCCATGCTGAACACCAAGCGCGCCGGTCGCACCGAACCGGAGCCCCTCGAACTCCTCGTCGACTCCGAGGACGACGACTACCTCGAAGACGCCGAGGGCTTCGAGATCCACCACGCGATCTGCCCCGACTGCGGCCAGTCGATCGCGCTCGTGGCGGACGAGGAGCACCTCCCGCAGCACGCGCTCTGCCTGACCCCGTGGAACCCGTTCGGGCTGACGGTGTGCGCGGGTACGGGCCGGCCGGTCTCCGACGCGCTGCCGACCGTGGGCACGCTGCACGGGGAGGGCGAGGCGCAGGAGCCGGAGCTGGAGCCCGTCGTGCTGCTGACCCTGCCGCAGGGGCTGGACTGGCGGACGCAGCCGTTCTCGCACGTCGGCGGCCCGGGCTCGCGTCCCGTGCGGGTGCCGGCGGCGGCGCTGCCGCCGCAGATGCGGCAGCACGCGCAGGCGGCCTGAGCCGGCCGGGCTCACCGGGCCGGGCTCACCGGGCCGGGGTCACCAGTACGTGCCCTGCACCATGGCGGCGAGGCTGGCGTGGTGCAGGATCAGGCCGTCCGGGTCGGCCGGGATCTCGATCTCCCCGAAGTGCGCCTGCCGGTAGGCGATGCGCAGCATCACGATCCCGTGCCGCAGCGCGGCGTACAGGGTGTGGAACTCCATGTCGCGCGGAGCGTGTCCGGTGAGGTCGGCGTAGCGGCGCTCCAGGTCCTCGCGGCGCAGGAAGTCGGGCAGGCCGCTCTGGCCGAAACTCACCGTCAGGTCCTGGAAGAAGCGGTGCAGGTAGACGGTCCAGCCGAGGTCCACCTCGCGCGGGGCGAGGGCCGCCATCTCCCAGTCGAGGACGGCCACGGGGGCGAAGCCCCCGGGCTCGTAGACGACGTTGCCGATGCGGGCGTCCCCCCAGTTGAGGACGGCGGGGCCCTCGTCGGCGGGCCAGAGTTCCTCCAGCCTGCGAAAGGCGCGCTCCAGTAGCGGGGAGGGCGCGAGACCGGCCACCACCCAGTCGTAGTAGGCGCGTTGGGCGTCGACGTGGCGGCGCAGCGGGCTGCCCGGCCCGGGCGGGAGGAGGAACTCGGCCTCCTTGGCGGGGAACTGGTCGTGCAGGCGGGCGAGCAGGGAGATGCTCGCCTCCTGGAGCGCGGCGCGTTCGGCGTCGGTCGCGGCGTGCAGCCAGTTGCCCTCGTAGGTGTAGGGCATGACGTCGGGCGGTACGCGGCCTTCGGCGCGGGCCATGACGAAGAAGGGGGCGCCGAGCGGGCGGGGGTCTTCTTCCAGCCACAGCGTGCGCGGGACGGGCAGGTCGGTGTGCTCGGCGACCAGGCTCATCACACGGTGCTGGCGGGGCATGTCGTACGTGGGGAACACGGTGTAGGCGGCCGGGTCGGCGGCGAGGCGCAGTGCGCAGGTGCGGACCGGGGCGTCGGGGTGTTCGAGGTCGAAGAGCAGGGTCTCGCTGGACATGCCGTTGGAGCCGGGGACCCGGGCGCCGGTGACCTTCGCGCCGGGCAGCCGGGTGTCGAGCCAGGCGGCGAGGCGCCGGCCGAGTTCCCCGGGCTCGCGGGTGGTGGTGCGGGGACGTGGTGCGGATGCCGCGGCCGTCATGGGGTGCCCTTCCTGTCCTGCCGCGTGCCCGCGTACGGGATGCGGCGTGCCGCTTCGGCGGGGGTCACTGGGCGACGGAGCCGTAGTCGGCGAAGCCGCTGGGGTCGTGGCGGCCGAAGCTGCCGTGCTCGAAGACGCCGAAGCCGGTCCGGCCGTCGAGGGTGAAGCGGGCGGAGTGGTCGGTGACCCCGAAGGCGGCCGTGGGGTGGGCGGCGGGGTCGGAGAGGTCGTAGACGCGGCGGTCGCTCCAGCCGCGGCCCTGCCAGGTGCCGTGCTGCCAGTCGGCGGCGGGCGGGTATCCGGCGCCGACGGCGAGCGGGGAGGAGGCCAGGATCTCCACGCCGAGTTCGAGGGGTTTGCGGGCCGGGTCGGTGAGGTGCACGACGGCGCTCTCGGGGTGGCGGGTGCCGGGGCGGTAGCGGATCTCGGTGTGGGGCCAGCCGAGCTGGACGTCGCCCCGGCCCGCGCCCTCGGGGAAGACCTGGACGGCTTCGCTGAGGGTGCGGTGGCCGTCGGCGTCCTCCTGGGTGATGACCATGAGGAACCGGTCCTCGAAGCGGACGGGGATCCAGAGCCAGTGGAAGCCCTCGGGGCGGTACTCCTCGGCGGCGCGGCCGCCGTCCTCGCCGGGGAGGGGGCGCACGCCCCAGCTGCGGTCGCGGGTGCCGGTCCACTCGTGGGGGGTGAGGGCGTACTCCTCGCCCTTGGCGCGGAGGGTGCCGGTGACGTGGCCGGCCTGGACGAAGCGGCGGCCTTCGAGCATCAGGCGGTCGCCGCGGCGCTGGACGTGGTGGGGCTCCCAGACGGCGGGGAACTCGGCGGTCCAGGTGACGTCGTAGGAGAGCCCTTCCGGGTCGGCGGGGTCGGCGTCGCACTGGAGGGTGATCCGCTTGAGGGGTTCGTCGACGATGATCCGGAGCGGGCCGACGGAGAGGTTCATGCGGTCGTCGGAGAGGGCGTCGGAGGCGCGGACGGCGAGGAGTTCGTCACCGACGCGGAGGGTGGCGTAGGCGTCGATGACCCCGGCGTTGGGGTAGACGCCGAGGCCGAGGATGAGGACGGCGCGGCCGGCGTGGTCGAAGACGTGGAAGATGCAGCGGTCGTAGGCGTTCCGGTCGCCGCTGACGAGGTGGCGCATCGACAACGGGGCCTGGTGGATGGGGTATTCGTCGAGCGGTACGGGACGGTCCGCGGGCACGGCAAACCTCCTGGGCGCGGGGTCGGGCGGAGCGGCGGATATGACGGTACGTCAGAAGGCGCGCCGGGGGCCAGAGTTATGGCATGTACTGACACCCCGTCATTCCATGCCGCTCCGCTGGCCGCGGCTTTACGGGGGGCGCCGGGCGCGCCGCCCCGCCCCCGCGCCACCGGCGGGCCCCGACCCGAGGGCCGCGCGGCGGCCGGGGGCGACGAGGCTCACGCCGAGCCGGTCCCCGCGGCTCCGGGCTCAGCGCTCCGAGGCGCCGCGGCAGCCGGCAGGCCGGGGGCGACGAGGTGCGCGGCGAACCGGCCCGCGCACGACTCCGGGCTCAGCGCACCGAGGGCTCCGCCGCGGCCGGCTGGGCAGGGGCGACGAGGTGCGTGGCGAGCCGGTCCGCGCTGCTCCGGGCTCAGCGTTTCGAGGGCGCCGCGGCGGCCGACGGGGCGGGGCGAGGAGGTTCGCGGCTAGCCGGTCCGCGCGCACGGCTCCGGGCTCAGCGGTCCGAGAGCGCCACGGCGGCCGGCAGGCGCGTTCATCCGGCCGTCGGGCTCCCCTTCGGCGGGGAAGGCGGCCGACAGCGGCACGCGACCGCTGCCTTGCCCCTCCCGGTCGCGACCACGCGGACGCGCTCGGCGGTGAAGCCCTGCCGCCTGTGGGAGGGGTGGGGACACGTCGAACGGATGGGCGTGGGGTGGGGGCGGTTACCGGGGGTGCGATGGCGCGTTGGCCCGGTATGACGACGCTTGAGACTGCCACGCCACGGACGGGGCGCCGTCGGCGGCCGATGCCGCCCGGCTACGAAGAATCGGTTCAGCATCGGCACCCCGATCCGCCCATCTACCGCGACCTGCTGGCCCGCTGGTCCGACGACGGCCGGACCCTGCCGGGTCACGGCGACCCGGAGTGGTCCCAGGTCATCACCTCGCCGATCTGGCCGAGCGGCCCGCTCTTCGGCAGCTGACCGCCCCCGCGCCGGGCGCGGCACGCGCCGCTGCGCGGGGCGGAACTCGACGCGCAGCCTGTGGCCGCGTGGCCGACGCTCGGCAACGTGCGGCTCGTGGCCGCCACGCCCCGGGCCGCCTCGGCGGCCGACCGCTCCAGACACACCCCGAGTCCCGCCGCGCAGGGCGGGACTCGACGCGCGACTCGTGGCCGACGCTCAGCTCGTAGCCGCCACGCGCGGCTCGTGGTCAACGCTCGGCACATGACCGACGCGCGGCCGCCGTACCTCGGGCCGGCTCGGCGGCCGACCGCTCCCGGCACACCCCGAGTCCCGCCGCGCGGGGCGGGACTCGACGCGCGGCACGTGGCCAACGCGCGGCGCCCGCCAACGCTCGGCTCGTAGCCGACGCGCGGCCGCCGGGCCCCGGGTTGCCGGGCCGGGGGCCGTCTCGGCGGCTGACCGCTCCAGACGCGCCCGGGTACCGTCGCGCGGGGCGGGGTGGGGGTCGGGAGCGGCGTGGGCGGGTTTGGTCAGCGGGTTTCGGGGCCTGCCAGGTGGCGGGCGATGACCATGCGCTGGATCTGGTTGGTGCCCTCCACGATCTGGAGCACCTTCGCCTCGCGCATCAGCCGCTCCACCGGGAAGTCCGCCGTGTAGCCGTAGCCGCCGAGGATCTGGACCGCGTCCGTCGTGACGGACATCGCCGCGTCCGTACAGAACAGCTTGGCCATCGCCGCCTGCCGGGAGAACGGCTTACGCGCGTCCCGCAGCCGCGCCGCCGCGAGGTACAGCGCGCGGCCCGCCTCGATCTTCGTCGCCATGTCGGCCAGCATGAACCGCAGGCCCTGGAAGTCCGCGATGGGGTGGCCGAACTGCTTGCGGTCCAGCGCGTAGGTCACGGCCTCGTCCAGCGCCGCCTGGGCGACGCCGACGGCGCAGGCCGCAATGCCGAGGCGGCCGGCGTCCAGCGCGGCCAGCGCGATGGTGAAGCCCTGGCCCTCCTCGCCGATGCGGCGCGAGTCCGGGACGCGGACCCCGTCGAAGTGCAGCTGGGCGGTGGGCGAGCCCTTCATGCCCATCTTCTTCTCGGGGACGGCCGCCGTCAGGCCCTCCACGTCGCCCGGGACCAGGAACGCCGTGATGCCCTTCGGGCCGGGCGCGCCGGTGCGGGCCAGCACGGTGTAGAAGTCGGCGACGCCGCCGTGGGTGATCCAGGCCTTGGTGCCGGTGATGACCCACTCGTCGCCGTCGCGCACCGCCTTGGTGGTCAGCGAGGCCGCGTCGGAACCGGCGGCCGGCTCGGACAGGCAGTACGCGCCGAGCAGCCCGCCGCCGAGCATCGCGGGCAGGTGGGCGGACTGCTGCTCCTTGGAGCCGTAGCCGGCCAGGCCGTGGCAGGCCAGCGAGTGCACGCTGACGCCGAGGCCGACGGTCAGGCGGGCCGCCGCGAGTTCCTCCAGGACCTGGAGGTAGACCTCGTACGGCTGCTCACCGCCGCCGAAGCTGCCGTCGTACGGAAGACCGAGCAGCCCGGCCTCGGAGAGCAGGGTGAAGACCTCGCGGGGGAAGCGCCCGGAGTCCTCCTCCTCGGCGGCCCGGGGACGGATCTCCCGCTGGGCGATCTCACGTACGAGGGCGAGGAGGTCCCGGGACTCCTCGGTGGGCAGCTGACGGTCCACCGGCTGCGGGGCGCGGTCTGTCATGGCGGCGCTCTCCTCCCTGGTCGGGCACGGCGGCGGCGCGTGAAGGTGTGGGACGCGACGCCGGATCTCGGTGCTCTCACAGCCGATGCTGCCCTTTCGGATCACGAAAGGGGCTGATCAGTGGCTGCGGCGGCTTGAGTATGCCCGATCAGGCGCGTCCCGTCACCGGGGCAAGATCATCGGCCTGACCGAACGGTCCTTCGGGAAGGGGCGGCGGGGGACACTCCGGGACGAACTCCCCGATGACGGTGAGCGTGGCGCGCAGCTGGCGCACCAGGAGGGCGCCGAGCCGGTCCCGGTCCGGCCGCCCGTCGACCCCGTCGGCGCCGTCGGCGCCGTCGGCCGGTGCGGCGATCCACTCCAGCGTCGTCCCCTCGACCGCGGCGAGCCATCCCACCAGCGCGAGCCGGGCGATCGGCGGGATCTCGCGCCGCCCGTACGCACCCTCGGCGATGGCGGCCACCAGCTCCTCGCGGACGGCGTCCCGGATGGCGAGCACCTCGGCGTCGGAGCCGACGCCGCCGGTGACGATGGTGCGGTACGCGGCCTGGTGGTGCTCGGCGTAGGCGAGGTAGCCCTCGATGGTGCGGCGCACCCGCTCGACGCCCGGGAGGTCGGTGTCCCCGCTGGCGCGGGCGACGAGTTCGGCGACGGAGTCCTCGACGATGGCGAGGTAGTAGCCGCGCTTGCTCGTGAAGTAGTAGTAGATCAGCCCCTTGGCGACGCCCGCCTGCTTGGCGATGTCGTCCATGGAGAGCGCGTCGTACGAGGTGTCGGCGAACAACCGCCGCCCGATCGCGATGAGTTCCGCTCTGCGGGTCTGCGAGCGCAGGGTCGAGCCACGCTGTTGACTATTGTTCAAATCCGGCCCCAGCCTCGAACTGCCTCAGGATGCCGGAAGTATCGCAGAGCCGCCCTGGAGGGTGGACCCGGGCCGGGAGGAGGGCGTCAGAGCCAGCCGACCTGGGTGACGAACATGGCGACGACGACCACCAGCGTCCAGCCGAGCACGTGCTCCAGCCAGGAGGAACCGTCCTCGGGGCCGCCGGTGCGCAGGAGGTTCCGGGCGCGGGCGGTGAGATCCGTGGCAGCGGTGGCGGTGGGGTCTGCGGTCGCGGTCATGGCGTCCAATGTGCCAGCGTTCGCGGCTTTCGCGGTAGATGATGCTGGTCACTCGTGGCGCACGTCACGCCGCCGGCGCCGGTCCTCCCCGACCTCCGCTCCCGCTCCCCCTCCCCCGCCCCGGACATCGTCGAGCCCCGGCCGGATCGCGACCGGGGCCCGGCGTGCTCGGGGTCAGGCGGTGCGTTCGCGGCCCGCCATTCCGGCCATGACCAGGGCGAGGCACAGGGCGACGGCGCCGGTGATGACGTTGTTGACCACGGTGCGGGTCGTGTCGACATTGCCGGCGATGACCCAGGGAGCCACGATCGTCCAGGCTCCGAGGCCGACCGCCGTCCAGGCCATCGCGTGGGTGCGCTCGTAGGCGGAGCCGAGCCCGCTCATGCACACGCAGTAGGCCAGGCCGGTGATCAGGTTGTTGACGGCCAGCGCGCCCAGGACGCTGAACCCCGCGATCCACGGGGAGGCCGCCAGGTACAGGCCCGTGATCAGGGCCAGCGCCTCCACGGCCTGCGCGGCGGGGGTACTGGTGACCCGCTCGAACCGCGTCCTCATCTCGGCGAGGTCCGGGTGGTGTTCGATGCTGTGAGTGGTCATGGTGGGCCGCCTCCGCGTAGAAACGTTTATACGCCCTTTATGCCCCATATTGCGCTTGTCATACCTCGCGGTCAACGGTTGCGGCGACGGTATGTCCGGCCTCTTTCCGGCCCCGCTCTCACAGCACCCCGACCGCCCTCAGCGCCGCGATCTGGGCCGGGTTCGGCCGGGCCGGGCCGTAGAGGTAGCAGATGCCCCCGCTCCCCGAGACGACCTTGCCGGCCGTGTTGTGGCGCTTGGTGCGCAGCCAGATGGTCTCCCATTCGGCGCGCTTGTAGACGCGGCGGACGGCCGCGTTGTCGGCCGAGTTCGGGTCGTTGGCGATCACGTCTCCGGCTGCGGTGAAGCCGATGACGGTCATCAGGTGGCCGGCCGTGCCGTAGCCCGCCCCGGTGAGCTCCTCGGGGCGGAAGGACTGGGAGGTGATCGCGGGGATGCCGGCTCGGACCAGGGTCTCCAGGTCGGCGAGGGAGCCCAGCCGGGTGACGACGCCGCCGAGCCCGCGGTAGGTGGCGGCGTACGCGGCGTTGAAGGGCCAGTTGCCGCAGCCCTTGTAGGCGGCGTCGTAGGTGGAGCGGGCCGCGTGGCAGACCTGCGGGTCCTTGTAGGCGCGGTCGACCCAGGCCAGGGCGCCGGCGCTGGCCCTGCCGCCCCAGTACTCGATGATCATCTGCGAGGAGGTGGGGCTGCACCAGGCCTCGCCGCCGTTGTCGTACTCGGGGTACTGGCCCTTGTGGGTCTCCTGCGAGTAGCGCGGGACCGTCAGTTCGTGCGCCCCGCCGGAGGAGGGGGCGGAGGCGGGGACGGTGAACCGGTCCGGGACGTCGGAGACCATGGCGCCGGCCAGCCAGACCAGCGGTCCGCCGTCGGCGCCGGGCCTGCGGTGGAGGGTCAGCCGCAGCTGCCAGTCCCTGATCCGCAGCCCGCTCTGCGGGTGGTCGACGGCGAGGGTGTCGGTCCAGACGGTGCTCTTGCCGTCGGTCTGGCCGTCCACGGAGGTGCGGCGGATGTCGCCGTCCCCGGCGGCCCAGCGGCCCATCACGTACCAGGGGCCGGTGGCTCCGTCGGTGTAGGTGGGGCGCAGCTCGATCTGGATCCAGGTGCCGGCCGGGGTGCGGGCGTTCCAGGAGGCGATGGCCTCGGTGGCGGGTACGGCGGGGCGGTGGACCGGGGAGGTCCAGGTGGCGTACTCCCAGGTGGTCTTCTTCCCGGTGTACGGGTCCTGGTACTCGGTGCGGCCGACGGGGGTGTCGATGCGCAGGGCTGGCCGGTCGCCCTCGGCGGCGGCGGTGCCGTGGTGGGTGCCGGCCAGCCAGTGGGCGTGCGCGTACCAGAACCGGTTGTCGACCGTCGCCGGGGTGGCCGCTCCCCCGGTACGGGCGCCACGGGCGGCTCCGGCGGCCGAGGAGCGGCCGCCGGGGACGGTGGCCGTGGCGGCGGCCGCGAGGGCGACGGCCAGCAGGGCCCGGCGTGGTGTGGCTGCGGTCATCGGCGTGGCCCCCCTGGGGTCGGTCTGGTGGGTCGGCTGCTCCACCCTTCCAGTTCCCGGTGCCCGGGTGCCGAAGCCACGACTCCGCGTCGGGGTGACATCCCGGGCGCCCTGGTGCCGGTACCCCGCCCTCTAGGCTGGCCGGGTGGAGCCACGCAGGTCACATCAGTCTGACGAGTCACATGAGTCACTCGAATCCCTGGCGCGCGAGCTCGCCGGGCTGCCCCCCTCGCTCGGCCCCGTGCGCCTGATCGGCATCGACGGGCACGCCGGTTCCGGCAAGAGCACCTTCGCGGGGCGGCTCGCCGAGGCGCTCGGCGGGGTGCCGGTGCTGCACCTCGACGACATCGCCACCCACGAGGAGCTCTTCGGCTGGCAGGAACGGCTGCGCGCGCAGGTGCTGGAGCCGCTCGCCGCCGGGCGGCCCGCGCACTGGGCCCCGTACGACTGGGTCCGGCGCCGCTTCGGACCGGAGCGGGTGCTCGACCCGGTGCCGCTGCTGCTCGTCGAGGGGGTGGGGGCCGGCCGGCGGGCGCTGCGGCCGCACCTGGCGCGGCTGCTGTGGATGGAGACGCCGCGCGCGCGGTCCTGGGGGCGCGGGCGAAACCGGGACGGGCGTGAACTCTCCGACTTCTGGGACGGATGGGAGCGCGCGGAGCTCGCGCACTTCTCGGATGACCCTTCGCGCCCCTTCGCCGACACCCTGGTACGCCAGAGCGGTACGGGATACGAGTGGTCTTCCGGGACGGGTGCGACCTCAGGAACCTCCCCTTCTGTCACTGATGGTGACGGGCTCCCCCAGGCCTGAGCCGCCCCGGAAATCCGCCCGCGCGGGCCCGCTCCGACGCGCTTGACCGGGGGCCCGCGGCCGCCGTACGTTCTCCGTGCACGGCCTGCGAAGGCCGCGGCGGACGCGAAGCCCCCGATTGTTCCCCCGTGATCGGGGGCTTCGTTCTGTCCGCGGCCCGCTCCGCACCGCCGCTCCGCGCCCCCGTACCGCCCCCGTACCGCCCCGATCGTTCACCCTGAGTCACCGTGCGCCCTCGGCGCACCGGCGCCACCGGTGGCCGCCGCACCCTACGTAAGGTGCGTAACCGCAGGTACGATGCAGCCCTGATTTCATCGGCGCAGGAACAACTCACGCGTGCCGCGCGGGGGTTGCCGCGCACCACGGGGGCAGGCTTGTGGGGGATGTGATGGACTTCGGCACTCCGGGCAGCACGCACGCCCCGGCCGAACTCGCCTGGCTGCGCGGGGTCGACGCCTGCACCATGGGCGCGTACCCGCAGGCCGAGGAGGAGTTCCGGGCCGCCGTACGGCTCGATCCGGCGATGGCCGACGCCTGGCTGGGCCTGCACGCCCTCCGGGTGGACACCACCAACGCCTTATTGCGCATGTACGCCCACCGGGACCGGTTCGGGGAGCAGCGGGCCCGGCACCGGCGGACGCTGAACTCCTGGTACTGGCTGGGCTGGTGGGTGCAGCCGGTGCTGGAGAGCCCCCGGGACCTGCTGCTCGCCCACGCCTCGCACTGGCTGGACGGCCGCCACGTACCGGAGCTGGACCAGGCGCTGGCCGCCCTGCCGCCGGTGGACACCGATCCGCAGGTGCGGTTCCTGCACGCCTGCCGGGCGTATCTGGTCAAGGACTGGGAGCAGTTGGTCCGGCACACCGAGCCGCTGGTGGACGATCCGCTGCTGGGCATCGAGGCGGGGCTGTTCGGCGGGATGGCCCGGGTCCGGCTGGAGATGTACGGGCAGGCCGAGCCGCTGCTGTCGACGGCGCTGATGCGCTGCCGCAGCGAGCAGCCTCAGCGCAAGGAGCTGCGCTACTGGCTGGCGCGGGCGCACGAGGGCACCGGGCGCAGTGCGGCGGCGCTGCCGCTGTACCGGGCCGTGCACCGGGTGGATCCGGCGTTCATGGACACGGCGGCGCGGCTGACGGCGATCGAGGACAGCGACTACGTCGACGGCGCGGACGGCTACGCGGGCTTCGGCGGGCACGTGGCCGGAGGGGTCGCCGGTCACGGCCTGTCCCCGCTCGGCGGGGACTTCGCGGCGGTGGCGCTGGGCGGGGGCGGCGGTCCCGTGCAGGACATCGCGGCGGACGGCCAGCTGGACGGCGATCCGCCGGCCGCGCCGGAGCCGCCCGGCCAGCGGTTCGCGCCGCCGTCGGACGCGGGCCGGACGCAGGGCGTACGGCGCAAGGCGTCCGTACCGCCGCAGGGCGCCCCGGTGGGGCTGCCGCCCGGGCCGGCCGATCCGCGGGCCCTGGCCGAGGCGCTCGCGGAGCTGGAGCGGATGGTCGGCCTGGAGCCGGTGAAGCGGCAGGTGAAGGCGTTGTCCGCGCAACTGCACATGGCCCGGCTGCGCGCCGGTCAGGGGCTGCCGGTGCAGCCGCCGAAGCGCCACTTCGTGTTCTCGGGGCCCTCCGGCACGGGCAAGACCACGGTGGCCCGGATCCTGGGCCGGGTGTTCTACGCGCTGGGGCTGCTGGGCGGGGACCACCTGGTGGAGGCGCAGCGGGCGGACCTGGTGGGCGAGTTCCTGGGACAGACGGCCGTGAAGGCGAACGAGCTGATCGATTCCGCGATCGGCGGGGTGCTGTTCGTGGACGAGGCGTACAGCCTGTCCAACTCCGGCTACAGCAAGGGCGACGCGTACGGGGACGAGGCCCTCCAGGTGCTGCTGAAGCGGGCGGAGGACAACCGGGACCACCTGGTGGTGATCCTGGCGGGCTATCCGGCCGGGATGGACCGGCTGCTGGCCACCAACCCGGGGCTGTCCTCGCGGTTCACGACCCGCGTGGACTTCCCGAGCTACCGGCCGCTGGAGCTCACGGCGATCGGCGGGGTGCTCGCGGACGCCAACGGGGACCGCTGGGACGAGGAGGCCCTCGACGAGCTGCGCAGCATCAGCGGGCACGTGGTCGAGCAGGGCTGGATCGACGAGCTGGGCAACGGGCGCTTCCTGCGCACCCTGTACGAGAAGAGCTGCGCCTACCGGGACCTGCGGCTGGCGGGTTTCGCCGGGGAGCCCTCGCGGGACGATCTGGCGACGCTGCGGCTGGCGGACCTGATGCAGGCGTACGGGGAGGTCCTGTCGGGCCGTGGGCCGCAGGACCGCGATCGCCCGGAGCCGCCGCCGATGTAGTGCGTCGGCGGCGGCTCCGGGGCCGGTGCGGTCCGGGGAACGCCCGGCGGGTCAGACCGCCAGCGCTTCCCCGGAGCGTGCGGACACGGCCCGGCCGGGCTCGCGGCGGGCCGCCGGGGCGGTCCGGTGCGCGGGGTCCCGTACCTCGCCGACGAGCATCTCCAGGACGTCCTCCATGGCGACCAGGCCCAGGATCCGTCCGGCCGGGTCGGCGACCTGGGCCAGATGGGTGGCGTCCCGGCGCATGACGCTGAGGGCGTCGTCCAGCGGCAGGGTGGAGCACAGGGTGGTCATCCGGCGCCAGACCCGCTGGGGCACGGCGCGCTCCCGGTCCTCCAGGTCGAGTACGTCCTTCACGTGCAGGTAGCCCATGAAGGCGCCGCCGTCGGAGCGGACGGGGAAGCGGGAGTACCCGGTGCGGACGGTGAGCTGCTCGATCTGCCGCGGGGTGGCCGAGGGGCCGACGGTGACCAGCCGGTCCCGGGCGAGGAGGACGTCGGTGACCCGGCGGCTGCCCAGTTCCAGGGCGTCTTCCAGGCGCTCCTGTTCGACGGCTTCCAGGAGCCCGGCCTGCCGGGAGTCCTTGAGCAGCCGGCCGAGCTGGGCGCTGGTGTAGACGGCCTCGACCTCGTCCTTGGGCTCGACCTTGAAGAGGCGGAGCACCCAGGTGGCGCAGGCGCCGAGCGCGGTCGTGATCGGTCCGCAGAGGCGGGCGAAGGCGACCAGGCCGGGGCTGAACCAGAGGGCGGTCTTCTCGGGGGCGGCCATGGCGAGGTTCTTGGGGACCATCTCGCCGATGACCAGGTGCAGGAAGACCACGGCGGCCAGCGCGAACGCGTAGCCGAGGGGGTGGATCAGGCCCTCGGGAACGTGGACGGCGTGGAAGACGGGCTCCAGCAGCCGGGCCACGGTGGGTTCGGCGACCGCGCCCAGGGTGAGCGAGCAGACGGTGATGCCGAACTGGGCGGCGGCCATCATCCGGGGCAGGTTCTCCAGGCCGTGGAGCACCTGGCGGGCCCGCTTGGATTCGGCCGCGAGGGGCTCGATCTGGCTGCGGCGGACGGAGACGAGGGCGAACTCGGCGCCGACGAAGAAGCCGTTGGCCAGGACCAGGAGCAGGGCGAACAGGAGCTGGAGGGCGTTCACCGGCCCACCGCTTCCAGCCGGGCGGGCGCGGGCACCGCGGCGACGGGCACGGAGTCGGCCGCCGGGGCGGTGCGGACCAGCCGGACCCGTTCGGCGCGGTAGCGGCCGACCTGGCGGACGGACAGCTTCCAGCCGGGCAGTTCCGCGCGGTCCCCGGGGGCGGGGATCCGGCCGAGCAGGTCGGCGACGAGCCCGGCGACGGTCTCGTAGGGGCCTTCGGGCACTTCGAGGCCTATCCGGCGCAGGGTCTGGACGCGGCAGCTGCCGTCGGCCTCCCAGGAGGGGCGGCCGTCCTCGGCGGGTACGGGGGCCAGTTCGGGGCTCTCGTCCTCGGCCAGGTCGTGCTCGTCGCGGACCTCGCCGACGAGTTCCTCCACGATGTCCTCCAGGGTGACCACGCCGGCGGTGCCGCCGTACTCGTCGACGACGACGGCCATCGGCTGTTCGCTGCGCAGCCGCTCCAGCAGCGGCTGCACCGGCAGGGAGCCGGGCACCAGCAGCGGGGCGACGCAGATCCGCGCCACGGAGGTGCGGGCCCGCTCGGCCTCGGGCACGGCGAGGGCGTCCTTGAGGTGGACGACGCCGGTGACCTCGTCGATGCGGTCGCGGTAGACGGGGAAGCGGGACAGGCCGGTGGCCCGGGTCAGGTTGAGCACGTCGGCCGCGGTGGCCGTGTGCATCAGGGCGCTGACCTTCACCCGCGGGGTCATGACGTGCTGGGCCGTGAGCTCGCCCAGCGAGAGGGTGCGTACGAAGAGGTCGGCGGTGTCCTGTTCGAGGGCGCCGGCCTGGGCCGAATGGCGGACCAGGGAGACCAGTTCGCCGGGGGTGCGGGCCGAGGCCATCTCCTCGGTCGGCTCCACGCCGAGCGCCCGGACGAGCCGGTTGGCGACGGCGTTCAGGCCGGCGATAACCGGCCGGAAGGCGCGGGAGAAGACCTGCTGGGGGCCGGCGACGACCCGGGCGACCTGGAGCGGCCGGGAGACGGCCCAGTTCTTCGGGACGAGTTCTCCGACGACCATCTGGACGGCTGAGGCGAGCAGCATGCCGATGACCACGGCGACGCCGGATACGGCTCCCTTGGGGAGGCCGGTCGCGGCGAGGGGGCCGGAGAGCAGTCCGGCGAGGGCCGGTTCGGCCAGCATGCCGACGACGAGGGAGGTGATGGTGATGCCGAGCTGGGTGCCGGAGAGCTGGAAGGACAGCTCCCGCAGGGCCTCGACCACCGTACGGGCACGGCGGTCACCGTCGGCTGCGGCGCGTTCGGCCTCGGGTCTCTCCACCGTGACGAGGCCGAATTCGGCTGCCACGAAGAAACCGTTGGCGAGGATCAGCGCGAAGGCCGCCACGAGCAGAAGTAGCGGGATGATCATGCCGCCGCCTCCGGGGGGAGGGCGGCGCGGGTATAACCGGACGATCCGTCCATTGCTGGAAGGAGTCACTCCTCAAGTAGCAGTTGCCCGCGGGCCACGGGGTCCCGGGGCCGGTGGGAGGGCACACGGTCGTGCCCCGCCACCAGGGTAGTCATTGAGATCGCTGCCGCAATGGGACGCAGCGACAAGGGCGGCTCGGCTCAGCGGCCGTTCGAGCCGGTTCCCCGGTTCTCGGCTAGGGCCCGCAGGGCGCGGGCATCGCCGATGGCCTGGGCCTTGGCCACACCGGGCTGGATGCCGAGGGCCGGCAGGCTGGTGCCGTCGCTCAGGTCGAGGAACACCCACGGGTCGCCGGGGCGCAGGTTCACCCGGAGGATCTGGGCCCACTCCAGGCGCCGGGTGGTCGTCAGGTTGACGACGGTGACCCCGGTCTCGTCCGCGACCACCTTGGGGCGGCTGAGCAGGACGAGCACGGAGGTCAGCAGGACGGCGGTGAAGACGAAACTGATCCGCTCGCCCGGGCTGAGGTTCTCCAGGAGTACGGCGATCGCCGTGATGGTGGCGAACATGGCGAGCCCGACACCCAGCAGGACGGCCCGGGTGCGGGTCGGCCGGAAGGTGACCGGCAGGGCGGGCGGTGCGGGCTGGGCGGCGGACTCGGCCATGATGCTGGTGATGCCTTCTGGAGGGGGTGTACGGATCGGGTGACCGCGTGCGTACGGGTCAGAGACGGCAGGCGTGGATCGAGGTGGTGAGGATCGCGCGCGCGCCGAGCTCGTACAGGTCGTCCATGATCCGCTGGGCTTCCTTGGCGGGGACCATCGCGCGGACGGCGACCCAGCCCTCGTTGTGCAGCGGGGAGACGGTCGGCGACTCCAGGCCCGGGGTGAGGGCGACCGCGCGCTCCAGGTGCTCGGCGCGGCAGTCGTAGTCCATCATCACGTAGCTGCGGGCCACCAGGACGCCCTGGAGGCGGCGCAGGAACTGCTGGGCGCGCGGGTCCTCGGCGTCGGTGGCACGGCCGCGGATGACGACCGCCTCGGAGGTCATGATCGGCTCGCCGATGACCTCCAGGCCGGCGTTGCGCAGGGAGGTGCCGGTCTCGACGACGTCCGCGATGATCTGGGCGACGCCGAGCTGGATGGCGGTCTCGACCGCGCCGTCGAGGTGGACGACGGAGGCGTCGATGCCCTGCTCGGCGAGGTGCTTGGCGACGATTCCCTCGTACGAGGTCGCGATCGTCATCCCCGTGAAGTCCTCCGGGCCCTTCGCGGTGCCGGGCCGGGTGGCGTAGCGGAAGGTGGACCGGCCGAAGTTCAGCGGCAGGATCTCCTCGGCGCTGGCGCCGGAGTCGAGCAGCAGGTCCCGGCCGGTGATGCCGATGTCGAGCTTGCCGGAGGCCACGTAGATCGCGATGTCCTTGGGGCGGAGGTAGAAGAACTCCACCCCGTTCTCGGGGTCGAGGACCACGAGCTCCTTGGACTCCTTGCGCTGCCGGTAGCCGGCCTCATGGAGCATCGCCGACGCCGCTCCGGAGAGTGAGCCCTTGTTGGGGACGGCGATGCGCAGCATGGGGTTTCCTTTGGTGCGTAGGTTGCGAAATGTCGGCTGTGGCGGGCGGGGGGCCCGCGGGAGGAGCTCGGGCCTAGAGGTGCGCGTAGACGTCGTCGAGGGAGATCCCGCGCGCCACCATCATCACCTGGACGTGGTAGAGCAGCTGGGAGATCTCTTCGGCGGCGGCTTCCTTGCCCTCGTGCTCGGCGGCCATCCAGACCTCGGCGGCCTCCTCGACGATCTTCTTGCCGATCGCATGGACGCCCTTGCCCACGAGCTCGGCGGTACGGGAGGTGCTGGGGTCGCCGTTGGCGGCCTTGAGCTGGAGCTCGGTGAAGAGCTCTTCGAAGCTCTTGGAGGGTTCGTTCGCCATGATGGTCCTCAGAATAAGGGGTCCCCCGCCGCCACTCAGCGCCAGGGTTCGCTGACGGTCCGCAGGGTCATGGCGGTGGAGACGGCGGCGGTGACCGCTTCGTGCCCCTTGTCCTCGTTCGACCCCTCAAGCCCGGCGCGGTCCAGCGCCTGCTCGTCGTTGTCGCAGGTCAGGACGCCGAAGCCGACGGGGACTCCGGTGTCGATCGACACCTGTACCAGGCCTTGGGTGACGCCCTGGCAGACGTAGTCGAAGTGCGGGGTGCCGCCGCGGATGACCACTCCGAGCGCGACGATGGCATCGTAACCGCGACCGGCGAGTACCTTCGCCACCACCGGCAGTTCGAAGCTGCCCGGGACGCGCAGCAGGGTGGGCTCGTCGATGCCCAGCTCGTGCAGGGCGCGCAGGGCGCCGTCGACCAGACCGTCCATGACCTTCTCGTGCCACTGGGCCGCGATCACGGCCACCCGGAGGTCGCCGCAGTTCTTCACGCTCAGTTCGGGTGCGCCCTTGCCGCTCACAGCTCTGCTCCTCGGTGCGTTACGTACGTGGTGTGGTTCGGTCGGGTGGTGCGGGTGTTGCGGGTGGTGCGTGGCTACTGGTTGCCGCAGGCGGCCGTGGTCACGGCCCCGTCCAGCCAGGGCAGGTCGTGGCCCATCCGGTCCCGCTTGGTGCGCAGGTACCGCAGATTGTGCTCGCCCGCCTCGACCGGCATCGGTTCCCGGCCGGCGACGGTGATGCCGTGGCGGACCAGCGCCGCGGACTTCTCGGGGTTGTTGGTCAGCAGCCGGACGCTGCGCACCCCGAGGTCGGCGAGGATCTGCGCGCCGGCCCCGTAGTCGCGGGCGTCGGCGGGCAGGCCGAGTTCCAGGTTGGCGTCCAGCGTGTCGCGGCCGCGCTCCTGGAGTTCGTACGCGCGCAGCTTGGACAGCAGTCCGATGCCGCGTCCCTCGTGGCCGCGCAGGTAGACGACCACGCCGCGGCCCTCGGCCTTGATGCGGGCCATGGAGGCGTGCAGCTGGGGGCCGCAGTCGCAGCGCAGGGAGTGGAAGATGTCGCCGGTCAGGCACTCGGAGTGCATCCGGACCAGGATGTCCTCGCCGTCGCCGATCTCGCCGTGGACGAGGGCGACGTGCTCGACCCCGTCGACGGTGGAGCGGTACCCGTACGCCGTGAAGTCTCCGTGGGCGGTCGGGAGGCTGACCTCGGCCTCGCGGCGCACGGTCGGCTCGGCGGAGCGGCGGTAGGCGATCAGGTCCTCGATGGAGATGATCGTCAGGCCGTGCTTGCGGGCGAACGGGATCAGCTCGGGCAGCCGCAGCATGACGCCGTCCTCGCCGGCGATCTCCACGATGGCGCCGGCCGGGCGCAGGCCCGCGAGGCGGGCGAGGTCGACGGCCGCCTCGGTGTGACCGTTGCGGACCAGGACCCCGCCGGGCTTGGCGCGCAGCGGGAAGATGTGGCCGGGCCGGACGAAGTCGGCGGGCTGGGAGACGCCGTCGGCGAGCAGCCGCAGGGTGGTGGCGCGGTCGGCGGCCGAGATGCCGGTGCTGACGCCGTGGGCGGCGCTCGCGTCGACGGAGACGGTGAAGGCGGTCTTCATCGACTCGGTGTTGTGCTGGACCATCTGGGGGAGTTCGAGCCTCTCCAGCTCGGGGCCCTCCATCGGCGCGCAGATCAGGCCGCGGCACTCGCTCATCATGAACGCGATGATCTCGGGGGTGGCCTTCTCGGCCGCGATGACGAGGTCGCCCTCGTTCTCGCGGTCCTCGTCGTCGACGACGACGACCGGGCGGCCGGCCGCGATGTCACGGATGGCCTGCTCGACGGGGTCGAGGCGGAAGGTCTCGGTCTCGCTGGGCACGGGCTTGAGGGTCATGCCGTTGCTCCTTCCAGGGCCGTGGCGGGGTTGGTGCGCGAGCGCTGGTACCAGTCGTAGGCGCCCCACAGGACGAGCGCGCCGTAGATGACGTAGACGAAGGCGGAGAAGGCGTAGCCGCTCGTGTAGGCGAGGGGGACGCCCACCGCGTCGACCAGCAGCCAGGCGAACCAGAACTCGACCATGCCGCGCGCCTGGGCGTACATGGCGACGATCGTGCCGACGAAGATGTAGGCGTCGGGCCACGGGTTCCAGGACAGGCTGGGGAACAGGGTGAAGAGTCCGCCGACGGCGAGGGTGCCGAGGGCTGCCGCGCCGAGGAGGTACCCCCGCTCGCGCCAGGTGGCGAACCGGACGGCGAGCGTGCCGTCCTGGGCCCGCTGCCTGCCGAGGCTCCACTGCCGCCAGCCCCACAGGGCGACGATGACGACGACGAGCTGCTTGCCCGCGTTGCCCGAGAGGTGGCCGGCGGCGAAGGTGAGGAAGAGGATCGCCCCGGACAGGAGCTGGGCGGGCCAGGTCCAGATGGAGCGGCGCCAGCCGAGGGCGAGGGCGATGAGGCCCATCGTGTTGCCGACCATGTCGGACCACAGGATGTGCTGGCCGAAGAGCGTGAACGCCTCGGTGGTGCCGAGCCAGTTCAGGGCGTTCACGACCGCTCCTCCCCGGCCTTGGCGGAGAGCGGGTCGACGCCGGCGGCGAGCAGGCGCTCGACGTACTTGGCGAGGACGTCGACCTCCAGGTTGACCGGGTCGCCGGGCTGCTTGATGCCGAGCGTGGTCAGAGCGAGGGTGGTGGGGATCAGGCTGATGGTGAAGTGGTCGGCCGCGGCCTCGACCACGGTGAGGCTGACGCCGTCGACCGTGATGGAGCCCTTCTCCACGACGTACCGCGCCAGGTGCGCGGGCAGCGCGACCTTGACGAGCTCCCAGTGCTCCGAGGGGGTGCGGGAGAGGATCTCGCCGGTGCCGTCCACGTGCCCTTGGACCAGGTGGCCGCCGAGCCGGCCGCCGAGGGCCATGGGGCGCTCCAGGTTGACCCGGGAGCCCTGTCCCAGGGTGCCGAGGCTGGAGCGGTTCAGGGTCTCCTGCATGACGTCGGCGGTGAACTCGCCGTCGGCGGTCTCCACGACGGTCAGGCACACGCCGTTGACGGCGATGGAGTCGCCGTGCTTGGCGCCCTCGGTGACGACGGGGCCGCGCAGGCGGAAGCGGGAGGCCTCGGCGAGCTGCTCGACGGCGGTGACCTCGCCCAGTTCTTCGACGATTCCGGTGAACACTCAGTGCTCCTTGGGGGCGGTGGGGACGGCTTCGGGGACTGCGGTGACGCGGAGATCGGGGCCGATGCGGACGGTCTCGGTGATCCGGAGCCGGAGCGCGTCGGCGATCGTGTCGATGCCGGCGTCGCCGAGGGCGGTGCGGCCGGCGCCGAGGAGGACGGGGGCGAGGTAGCCGACGACCTTGTCGACGGCTCCGGCGGCGACGAAGGCGCCGGCCAGGGTGGGGCCGCCTTCGAGGAGGACGGAGCGGACTCCGCGCCGGTGCAGCTCGGCGAGCAGGGCGTGGACGGAGATCCCGTTCTCGTCGGCCGGGAGCCGGACCAGGTCCACGCCGGGCAGGTGCCCGGTGTCGGCGTCCTCGGCGACGGCGATGAGGGTGGGGGCGGCGTCGTCCAGGACGCGGGCGCCGGGCCGGACGGTGGCGCGGGTGTCGAGGACCACCCGCAGCGGCTGGTCGGCGGGGTCCGTGCCGGGGCGGCCGCGGACCGCGAGGTGCGGGTCGTCGGCGTGCAGGGTGCCGGAGCCGACGACGACGGCGTCGGCCTCGGCGCGCAGCCGGTGGACGTCGGCGCGGGACTCCGGGGAGCTGATCCAGCGGCTGGTGCCGTCGGCGGCGGCGATCCGGCCGTCGAGGGTGGCGGCGTACTTCCACAGGACGTGGGGGCGCCCGCGCCGTACGGAGGTGAGCCAGGCGGCGTTGCCCTCCTCGGCCTCCTGCTCCAGCAGCCCGGCCTCGGTGGCGATCCCGGCGGCGCGCAGGGTGGCGCCGCCGCCGCTGGCCTGCGGGTTCGGGTCGGAGACCGCGTAGACCACACGGGTGACGCCGGCCTCGATGAGGGCTTGGGCGCAGGGGCCCGTACGGCCGGTGTGGTTGCAGGGCTCCAGGGTGACGTAGGCGGTGCCGCCGCGGGCCGCCGTGCCCGCCGCGCGCAGGGCGTGGACCTCGGCGTGCGGGCCGCCGGCCCGCTGGTGCCAGCCCTCGCCGACGACGGCGCCGCGGGCGTCGGTGATGACGCAGCCGACGACCGGGTTGGGGCTGGTGGAGCCGAGTCCGCGGGCCGCGAGCTCGATGGCTCGGCGCATGGCGGTGGCACGGGTGTCGGTTGCTGCGTGCGCGGCGTGGGTCGCCACCGGGTCCTCCTGCCTCATCGGGCACGGACTCCGGGGCCTGTCGGGATACGACAGTGAAGCGGGACACCACACGCGGGGACGCCGAGGCCGGAAGAACGGTCCGATCGGGCACTCCCCCGAAGGGTGTGCCGATGAACCGCCGACGGCGGCGTACCGGTGATTGGCCCGCCGCGCACTGCCTCCCATCCGGACTTTAACCGTCGGTCCAGGAATTTCACCTGGTCAACCGGCCGCTGGCTGCGGACGGGTCGCGGACTATAACCGCCGGTTCGGAATTACACCGACCCCGGAGTGCGCTGCTACTGGTACTAGGGCCAGTGTGCCACGGGTGATCGGCGGCCATGCGAGTGAGGACCTGTGGCCTGACTCACAGCGGGGGGTTTCGCACCGGCCTTGTCAAGTCGGCGTCGCGCCGATCCGGCGGTCGGTACCGGACCGGCCCGACGGGCCGCCCGGGCCGGACCACCACCCCTCCCCCACTTTGGTCCAGACCTATTGACGGGTTGGTCTAGTCCTTTTAACGTTCCCTTCATCCTCCCCGGGAGACAGCCCGTCAGATGTGCGCACATCACGGGCCAACGAGCGCCACCCGTCCGCAAGTTGAGTCCGTGTCCTGACACCCTCCCCTCCCCAGGAGGCACGATGCCGTCCCCCACCCGTACGAGAGCGATGCTGCTGGCATCCGGCGCGGCGATCGCCGGACTGCTGGCGGGCGGGCTCTCGGCCGGCGTCTCCCACGCCGCCGACAACGAGGGCTGTCGCCCCGACGGTCTGTACAAGACGGCCGGCGCCGACGTCCCGTACTGCTCGGTCTACGACTCCGAGGGCCGCGAGAAGATGGGCCCCGACCACCAGCGCCGGGTCATCGGCTATTTCACCGGCTGGCGCACCGGCAAGGACGGCACGCCCGCCTACCTCGCCAACAACATCCCGTGGTCCAAGGTCACCCATCTGAACTACGCCTTCGCGCACGTCGGCGCCGACAACAAGATCTCGGTCGGCGCGGACAACGCGAACAACGCGGCCACCGGGATGACCTGGCCGGGCGTCGCGGGCGCCGAGATGGACCCCGCGCTCCCCTACAAGGGCCACTTCAACCAGCTGACCAAATTCAAGAAGCAGTACCCGAACGTGAAGACCCTGATCTCGGTGGGCGGCTGGGCCGAGACCGGCGGCTACTTCGGTGACGACGGCAACCGGGTCGCCTCCGGCGGCTTCTACTCGATGGCCACCAACGCCGACGGCTCCGTCAACCAGGCCGGCATCGACACCTTCGCGAACTCCTCGGTCGAGTTCATCCGCACGTACGGGTTCAACGGCGTCGACATCGACTACGAGTACCCGACCACCATGAAGGACGCGGGCAACCCGCTGGACTGGCAGCTGTCCAACGCCCGCCGCGCCGGCCTGGTCAAGGGCTACGCGGCCCTGATGAAGTCGCTGCGCGAGAAGCTCGACCGCGCGGGCGCCGCCGACGGCAAGCACTACCTGCTCTCCGTCGCCGCCCCCTCCTCCGGCTACCTGCTGCGGGGCATGGAGACGTTCCAGGTGCAGCAGTACCTGGACTACGTCAACATCATGTCCTACGACCTGCACGGCGCCTGGAACGAGTACGTCGGCCCCAACGCCTCGCTCTTCGACGACGGCAAGGACGCCGAACTGGCCGCCGCGGGCGTCTACTCCACCTCCCAGTACGGCGGTGTCGGCTACCTCAACACCGACTGGGCCTACCACTACTTCCGCGGCTCCATGCCCGGCGGCCGCATCAACATCGGCCTGCCGTACTACACCCGCGGCTTCAAGAACGTGCAGGGCGGCACGGACGGCCTGTGGGGCAAGGCCCCCACGACCACCTGCCCGGCCGGCGCGGGCCTGACCAAGTGCGGTGACGGCGCGGTCGGCATCGACAACCTGTGGCACGACAAGGACACCAACGGGGTCGAGTCCCCGGCGGGCTCCAACCCGATGTGGCACGCCAAGAACCTGGAGAAGGGCGTCGTCGGTGACTACGTCACCGCGTACGGCTTCCCCGCGAACACCACGCTGACCGGCACCTACGCCCGCAAGTACGACTCCACTCTGGTGGCGCCGTGGCTGTGGAACGCGCAGAAGAAGGTCTTCCTGTCGACCGAGGACGAGCAGTCCGTCGCCGCCAAGGCCGACTACGTGGTCAGCAAGGGCATCGGCGGCACGATGGTCTGGGAGTTGGCGGGCGACTACTCCTACAACTCCGCCAAGGGCCAGTACGAGCGGGGCGACACGCTCACCTCCCTGATGTACGACAAGTTCAAGGCGGCCGCCCCCTACGGCGCGAAGAAGGCCGGCGGCGCGCTGCCGGCCCAGGCCGTGGACATCAAGACGGAGTTCACCGAGTTCAAGCTGGGCGACTCCAACTACCCGATCACCCCGAAGCTCAAGATCACCAACAACACCAGGGCCACGCTGCCCGGCGGCACCGAGTTCCAGTTCGACTACGGGACCTCGGCCCCGGCGAACGCCTCCGACCAGTCCGGCTTCGGCACCAAGGTGATCGCCGTCGGCCACAGCGGGAGCAACGTCGGCGGCCTGAAGGGCGACTTCCAGCGGGTCTCGCTGAAGCTCCCGGCCTGGCAGACGCTGGCCCCCGGCGCCTCGGTGGACCTGGCGTTCAACTACTACCTGCCGGTCTCGACGCCCTCCAACTGGACGGTGAACATCTCCGGCACCACCTACGCCCTCGCCGGGGACCTGGCGCGCGGTACGACGGTCACGGAGCCGGGCGGCAGCCAGCCCCCGACCACGCCGCCGACCACCCCGCCCACGACCCCGCCGACCACTCCCCCGACCACGCCGCCGACCACGCCGCCCGGCGGGACCTGCGCGAACCCGGCGTACGCCGCGGGGACGGTCTACAACAGCGGCAGCCTCGTCTCGCACAAGGGCCACAACTGGAAGGCCCAGTGGTGGACGCAGAACGAGGAGCCCGGCACCACCGGTGACTGGGGCGTCTGGAAGGACCAGGGCGCCTGCTGACACCCCGCGGGTGACGGCGTGGTGAGGACCCGGTGGCCCGGCGGCCACCGGGTCCTCCCGCGTGTGGGGACGCGGGCGGCCCCGGAAGGGCCGAGACTTCTCCGGCCACGACCGAACGTTCTCCCGGGCCGGCCCGTCCGTACCGGTGAACGCATCTCACGCAGGGAAGGGACGCACACGATGAGCACCATCCTGGTCACCGGAGGCACCGGAAACCTCGGCGCGCTGGTCGTCACCCGGCTGCGGGACGCGGGCCACGAGGTCCGCGCCCTGAGCCGGCACTCGAAGGAGTACCCGGTCGACCTGACCGACGGGAGCGGGCTGGACGCAGCGATGGCGGGCGCGGAGGTCGTCGTGCACTGCGCGAGCAGTCCGCGCGGGGGCGACGACCGGGCCGCCGGACACCTGATCGAGGCGGCCCGGCGGGCCGGGACGGTCACGAACGTCGTCTACATCTCGATCGTCGGCGTCGATGTGGTCCCGTTCGGCTATTACACGGTGAAGTACCAGGTGGAGCGGCTGCTGGAGGAGTCCGGGCTGGGCGTGACGATCCTGCGGACGACGCAGTTCCACGACCTGGTGGCGATGTCCGTGGACGCGCTGGCGAAGGTCCCGGCGCCGCTGCCGCTGCCGCTCCCCAAGGGCGTACGGGTGCAGCCGGTCGCGGTCGAGGAGGTGGCGGCGCGGCTGGCCGAGCTGGCGGTGCCGGAGCCGGCGGGCCGGGTCCCGGACATGGGCGGCCCGGAGATCCGTACGCTGGCGGACCTGGGCCGCTCGTACCTGGCGGCGACGGGGCGCCGCCGGCGGATCCTCGCGGTGCCGCTGGCCGGCAAGGCGTACCGGGCCTTCGTGCGCGGCGGCCACCTCGCCCCCAGTCACGCGGTGGGGCGCCGGACCTTCGCCGACTTCCTCGCGGAACGCGCTGCCCGTTCCTCTTGAGGCCCGGGTTCAGTCACCGAGCGGGAGCGGATGGTCGGGGGCGCGCTCCTCCGCGACGCGTTCGGCGATGACCGGGGTGGGGACCACGAGGGCCGGCTCCCGCGCCGGGAGGCGGGCCGGGACCGCCGGGCGGCTGTCGTCAGGGGGCGAAGAGGGTGGCCTGGGCGGCTTCGCGGGCGGCGAGGCGGGCGCCCGTCAGGACCGCCGGATCCCCGAGGGTGGTGGCGAGGACCGCCGTCGTCACCGGGGTCAGCTCGGCCAGCCGGGCGGCGACGCGCGCGGCGAGCTCCGGCCCGCCCGCGCGGCCGAGTCCGCCCGCGAGCACCACGCACCCCGGGTCCAGCACCGCCGCGACGGCCGCCGCGCCCAGCGCCAGCCGCCGCGCCAGCGCGTCGAGGAACGCCTCCCCGGCGGCGCCCGCCACGGCCTCCTCCACCGGTCCCCCGTAGCCGTGTTCCGCGGCGAGCGCGGCCACCGCCGCCCGGCCGGCCAGGGCGTGGAAGCCGCCTCCGCAGTCCGTGGCGGACGGCAGCCCGGCCGTACCCGGCACCGGGAGGAAGCCGATCTCGCCCGCCCCGCCGGACGCGCCCCGCCGCAGCCGCCCGTCCAGGACCACGGCCGCGCCGACCCCGGCGCCCAGCCAGAGCAGCACGAAGGAGTCCAGCTCCCGCGCCACCCCGACGCGCTGCTCGGCCAGCGCCGCCAGGTTGGTCTCGTTCTCCACCACCACCTCGGCAGGCAGCCGCCGCCGCAGGGCCGCCACCAGGTCCCGGTGCCAGGCCGGCAGCCCGCTGGTGTCCTCCAGTACGCCGCTGTCGGGGGCGACCATGCCCGGGGCGCCGACCACCACCGTGTGCAGCCGGTCCGCGCCGGCCTCCCGGGCGAGCGCCTCCAGCCGGTCCACCGCTTCCTCCACCGCGTCCACGGGCAGGGCCGCCCGGGCCAGGGGCCGCCCGAGCAGGTCCGCGATCACCGCCGTCGCGCTGTCCGTCCGTACGTCGAGGGCCGCCAGGTAGGCGCGGGCGGCGACGATCCCGTACAGCCGGGCGTTGGGGCCGCGGCGCTGCGCCCCGGACTCGCCGACGACCTCGATCAGCCCGGCCTCGGTCAGCCGCTCGACGAGGTCGGCGACGGAGGGGCGGGAGAGCCCCGTCATCTCCTTGAGCTGGGTGGCCGTCAGGGGGCCCTCCTCCTGGAGGAGTCCCAGCGCCAGCCGGTCGTTGAGGGCCCGGGCCGTGCTCGGGGAGGCGGGCGACGGAGCGGGGGTCAGGGCCTTGGCAGGAGTCACGGCGCTCATCCTAGGAGTTCCGGCATAACTATCAGGCAGGTTCCCTGATAGTTTACTGGTCATGACCGGGGACACCGACAGCACCCTCAGCCCGGCGCGGCTGCGCCGTGCCCGCCACGCCATCGCCGCCGTCTTCTGCGCCCACGGCGCGGTGACCGGCTCCTTCGCCACCCGCATCCCGTGGATCCAGGAGAACGCGCAGCTCAGCGCGGGCACCCTGGGCCTGGCCCTCGCCTTCCCCGCCCTGGGCGCCGCGTTCGCGATGCCGCTCGCGGGCCGGATCAACCACCGCTTCGGCGCCCGCGCCGCGCTGCGCGGGCTGCTGGCGCTGTGGACCCTGGCCCTGATCCTCCCGAGCCTGGCCCCGAACCTGCCGGCGCTCTGCCTCGTGCTCCTCGTCTACGGGGCCACCGCCGGGATGTCGGACGTGGCCATGAACGCCCTCGGCGTGGAGACCGAGAACCGGCTCGGGCGCTCGATCATGTCCTCGCTGCACGGCATGTGGAGCGTGGGCGCCCTGATCGGCTCGGCCGCCGGTACGGTCGCCGCGCACGCCGGGACCGACGCGCGGACGCACCACCTGATCGCGGCGCTCGCGCTGACCGTCGTCGGGCTGATCGCCGTACGGGGGGTGCTGGACCTGCGCAGCGGCGCGGACGACGATGCTCCGCCGCACTTCGCGCCGCCTCCCAAGTCGGCGCTGCTGATCGGCGCGATCGGCTTCGCGGCGGTCTTCGCGGAGGGCGCGAGCCTGGACTGGTCGGCGGTCTACCTGCGGGACGTGCTGGACACCGACGCGGGCCTCGCCGCCGCCTCCACCACCGCCTTCGCGCTGACCATGGCCGTGGCGCGGCTCGCCGGGGACCGGGTGGTGGACCGGTTCGGCCCGGTGCGCACCGTACGGGCGGGCGGAGTACTGGCCACCGGGGGCGGAGTGCTGGTGGTGACGGCCGCTCATCCGGCGGCGGCCCTGGCCGGGTTCGCGCTGATCGGCCTGGGGATCGCGGTGGTGGTCCCGCTGGCCTTCGCGGCCGCGGGACGCAGCGGGCCGGCCCCGGCGCAGGCCATCGCCGGTGTCGCGACGATCACCTACACCTCCGGCCTGATCGCCCCGTCCGCGATCGGGGCGGTCGCGGACGCGACCTCGCTCGTGGTGTCGTTCGGGCTGGTCACGCTGCTGGCGTTCGGGCTGGTCGTGGGAGCCTCCGTGCTGCGGCCGAAGCCGGCCGTGGCGGACTCCCGGACGGCGGGCAGGGACGAACCGGCCAGTATCCGGCCGTAATATGTCGCTGGCCGCCCTGCGGCCGGATCGCGTGACCCCGGCGGAACGGAAGTGGTGGAACATGGGCCTCGGCGTGGGCTGGACCCTGCACGGAGACGGGCGGACCCCCGCCCCCGGCGCGGTGGTACGGCCGGACGAGCGGCTGTCGTGGCCGAGGACCGCCGGGCTCGGCGCCCAGCACGTCGTGGCGATGTTCGGGGCGAGCTTCGTGGCACCGGTGCTCATGGGCCTGGACCCGAACCTGGCCATCATGATGTCCGGCGTCGCGACGGCGATCTTCCTGCTCGCGACGCGCGGCCGGATCCCCTCCTACCTCGGCTGTTCGCTCGCCTTCGTGGGCGTCGCCGCCGCGATCCGGGCGGGCGGCGGGGACAGTGCGGTGGTCACCGGCGCGGTCTTCGTGGTCGGCGGGGTGCTGTTCCTGGCCGGACTCGCCGTGCGCCGGTTCGGGGCGCGGGTCATCCACACCGCGATGCCGCCGGTGGTGACGGGCGCGGTGGTGATGCTGATCGGCTTCAACCTGGCGCCGGTGACGGCCTCGACGTACTGGCCGCAGGACCAGTGGACGGCGCTGGCGACCATGCTGTTCACGGGGATGGCGGTGGTCTGCCTGCGCGGCTTCTGGTCGCGCATCGCGATCTTCCTCGGGCTGCTCTTCGGGTACGCGCTCTCCTGGGTCCTCGACCTGGTCTTCGGCAAGATCCACTCCCCGGCGGGCGGGACCGCCGCCGTGGACCACTGGCGCCTGGACCTCTCCGGGGTCGGCGAGGCCGACTGGATCGGGCTGCCGTCCTTCCACGCCCCGGCGTTCGAGTGGTCGGCGATCCTGATCGCGCTGCCGGTGGTGATCGCCCTGATCGCGGAGAACGCCGGGCACATCAAGGCGGTCGGCGAGATGACCGGCGACCCGCTGGACGACGAGCTCGGCACCGCGATCGCCGCCGACGGCGCGGCGTCCATGCTGTCCACGGCGGTGGGCGGCCCGCCGAACACCACGTACTCCGAGAACATCGGCGTCATGGCCGCGACCCGCGTCTACTCGACGGCGGCCTACTGGGCGGCCGCCTGCTTCGCCCTGCTGTTCGGGCTGTGCCCGAAGTTCGGGGCGGTCGTCGCCGCGATCCCCGGCGGGGTGCTCGGCGGGATCACCGTCATCCTGTACGGCATGATCGGCCTGCTCGGCGCGCAGATCTGGATCACCGGCCGGGTGGACCTGCGCAATCCGCTGAACCTGGTGCCGGCCGCGGCGGGCATCATCATCGGCATCGGCGGCGTGACGCTGCGGTTCACCGACAGCTTCGAGCTGGGCGGGATCGCGCTCGGCACGATCGTGGTGATCACGGGCTACCACACGCTGCGGTACTTCGCCCCGGCGCACATGAAGCGGGAGGAGCCGCTGCTCGACGGGGGCACCTCCGCCTACGACGAGGGGCCGGCCGGGGACGTCCGGGACGGCGGGGGCGCCCGGGACGGCGGGGGCGCCCGGGGCGCCGGGGGCTGAAGCGGCTCGGGGGGCTTAGGAGGCTCGGGGGACTCGGGGGACAAGCCGAGTTGACGCGGCTTCGCCCGAACCGGCGAAGCGTACGGCCAAGTTCCCCGGATCCGCGCCGGCGGCTGCGACGCTGCGTCCCATGGAAGCGGTGCTCGCGCGGATGCGCGCCCTGGATCAGCGGCTCCCCCAGCGGGACGGCGTCGCCGTCTTCAACCGGGTCTACCTGACGGTGACGGAGACCCTGCACGAGCGCATCTCCCACGGGGCGTTCCCCGTGCCCCGGCGGGCGACGGCCCTCAGCGCCCGGTTCGCGGAGCACTACCTGACGGCGGTGGAGGCCGAGCGGCCGCCGGCCTGCTGGCGGCCGCTGCTCCAGTACCGCCGGCACCCCGGGGTACGGCCGCTCCAGCACGCGCTGGCCGGGATCAACGCGCACATCGGCCATGACCTGGCGCTGGCGGTGGTGGCCACGTGCCGGCACCTGGGCTGCGAACCGGCGGCGCTCGAAGCGGACTTCGACCGGGTGGGCGACACCCTGGTCTCCCTGGAGGAGCACATCCGGGAGGACCTGATGCCGGGTCCGGACCTGCTGGAGATCGCGGACCCGCTGACGCACCTGGTCGGCTCCTGGAGCCTGGAGCGGGCCCGCGCCGGGGCCTGGGCCGCGGCCCGGCTGCTGTGGGCGCTGCGCCGCTCGCCCGAACTCACCGCCGAGTTCACCCAGTCGCTGGACGCCGGCGTCGGCCTCGTGGGCCGCTGCCTCCTGACCCCCCGGGGCTGAGGCATTGAAAACGGGCCGCCGCCGCGATGTTTGCGCGGGGGCGGCCCGTGGTCACGGGGCCGGAGGGACCGGTGGGGTGCCTGCGGCGGCGGTGGCTCGGGGAGGTCAGTCCTCCGGGAGCTCGACCGGGGCGATCTCGTCGTACACGTCGCCCGGGCCCGGGTTGGTGGAGTCGGTGGAACCGCCGAGGTGGTGCATGACGCCCCACACCGCGTTCAGGGCGGTCTGCACGGCGCCCTCGGCCCAGCCGGCCGTCCAGGAGATGTCGTCACCCGCGAGGAAGATGCCCCGCTTGTCCTCGGGCAGGCGGTCCTGCATGAAGTGGGTGAACAGACGGCGCTGGTAGCGGTAGTGACCGGGCAGGTTCGCCTTGAACGCGCCCATGAAGTAGGGCTCGTTCTCCCAGGACACGGTCACCGGGTTGCCGATGATGTGACGGCGGATGTCGACGTTCGGGTAGATCTCGCCGAGGGACTTCAGCATGACCTCCATCCGCTCGTTCGCGGACAGCGGCAGCCACTTCAGGCTGTCGTCGCACCACGTGTACGAGAGGCAGATGACGGCGGGCTGGTCCGGGCCGTTGTCCAGCAGGTACGTGCCGCGGGTCATCCGGTCCGTCAGCGTCATCGACATGACGTCGCGGCCGGTCTGCTCGTCCTTGTCCAGCCAGAACGGGCGGTCCACCGGGATGAAGAGCTTGGAGCTCTCCATGTAGTGGGTGCGCTCCATCGCCGTCCAGTGGTCGATCGGGAACAGCGAGTCGTCGCACGCGATCTTGGACAGCAGCATCCACGACTGCGCGGTGAAGATCGCCGCACGGTACGTGCGGATGTCGCCGGAGGCGTCGGTGACCGTGATGCGGTTGCCGGCCGTGCGGTGCAGACGGGTCACCGCGGGGCGCGGGGTGCCCTCGTGCAGGGAGGACAGCGAGGTGCCCTGGGCCCAGTGGACGATCTTCTCGGGCTCGCGCTCCCACAGGCGCAGCGGCAGCTGCTGCGAGCCGCCGACGATGCCGCGGTGGTGGTCGTCCGCCTCGGTGTAGACGACGCGGAGGATCTCCAGGATGGAGTTCGGGAAGTCGGTGTCCCAGCCGCCCGTGCCGAAGCCGACCTGGCCGAAGATCTCGCGCTTGCGGAAGGACTGGAAGGCCTCGGACTTGCAGAGGAAGCCGTAGAAGGTCTCGTCGTCGAGCTTCTCGACGAGCTTGGCCCAGATCTCCCGGATGCGCGGGACGTCCCGCTCGCGCATCGCGGTGTTCATGTCGGAGAAGTCGGCGCCCTCGTCGAGGCAGGCGTTCCACGCGTCGGCGACGTCGCGGTAGACCTGCGGGAGGTCGGCGATCGTCTCGGCGTAGTGGGTCTCGCCCTTGAGGTCCACGACCGTCGAGGGGGTGGCCTCGGCGAGCGGGTTCGGGAAGGGCTCGGTGACCAGGCCGACCAGGTCGATGTAGTGCTGGAGCGCGGTGGAGGACGGCGGGAAGCGCATCGCGCCCATCTCCGCGGTCAGGCCCTCGGTGCCGGTGCCCTCGAAGCCGACGGTGCGCAGCCGGCCGCCGATCTGGTCCGCCTCGTAGACGACGGGCTTGAGGCCCATCTTCATCAGCTCGTAGGCGGAGATGATGCCGGACAGCCCGCCGCCGATGACGGCGACCTCGGTGCCGAGCTCGGTCGCCGGAACCTGACCCAGACCCGCCGGGTGGGCGAGGAAGTCGTCGTACGCGTACGGGAAGTCCGGGCCGAACATGGTGATCGGCGGCTGACCGTCGCTGTGCGGGACGGCGGTGGTGGGCACCGTGGACGTCATGGGGTACGGCTCCTTGCAGGGTGGGGCAGGGGGGAAGGCTCGGGCGGGCTCAGACCAGGGAGGCGTAGAGCCCGGGCCGCCGGTCGCGCAGGTAGGGGTTGGCCTCGCGGGAGGCCCGCAGCAGCTCCGGGTCGACCTCGCCGACCACCGTCTCCTCGCCGCGGCCGGCCCGGGTGCGGGTGACTCCGTCGGGGCTGGCGAGGCAGCTGAGGCCGACGAACTCGAACTCGCCCTCGGGGCCGGTGCGGTTGACGTACGCGATGTACATCTGGTTCTCGAAGGCCCGTACGGGGACCAGCTGCTCGGCGACGAACTGGAACGGGTGCATCTGCGCCGTCGGGACCAGGAGGAGGTCGGTCCCGGCGAGCGCGTGGGCGCGGACGTTCTCGGGGAACTCCACGTCGTAGCAGATCATGATGCCGATGCGGAGGCCGTTCAGCTCCGCCTGGACGACGGGGGTGTCGCCCGGGGTGAAGGCGTCCTGCTCGAAGCAGCCGAAGAGGTGCGTCTTGCGGTAGTTCGCGAGCGGGGCGCCGTCGGGGCCGATGAGCTGCGCCGAGTTGTACACGGCGTCGCCGGCGCGCTCCGGGTAGCCGTACAGGACGGCGATCCCGTGGCGGCGGGCGATCTCGCCGATGGCGCGGGCGGACATGCCGTCGGCCGGTTCGGCGATGCCGGGGATGTCCTGGAGGTCCAGCGCGTAGCCGGTCAGGAACATCTCCGAGGTCACGAGGAGCCCGGCCCCGCCCCGCGCGGCACGCTCCGCCGCCTCTTCGAGCGCCTTGAGGTTCTCGGCGGTGTCGCCGAGCCGGCCGGAGCTCTGGAGGAGGGCGGTGCGCAGCGGGGGCATGGGCGTACCTCTGTGAGTCTGTGACAGGTGGGGTGGGTGTGTCATACGAAGGTACGTTTGCGCGTTCGACCGCGACAAGCCATGACTGTTGCGCTCTGCGCATCGATTCGTTGCGTCTTCCGGACGCGGAGCGGCGATTCGTTGCGCGGGGGCGTTTGCGCGGGGCGCTACGCGGGGAGCCGGAAGGCGGGGTGCGCGGCGAGACCTCGCAGGTACGAGCGTACGTGCGGGCCGGGCGCGGGCGCGGTGGCGGGGTGGCGGAGGGCGACCCAGAGGTCGGCGTCGGCGATGGTCGGCCGGTCGCCGGGGAGGGCGTACGGGTGCGCCGCGAGCCGGTGCTCGACGGATGCCAGGGCGGCGGACCGCTCGGCGCGCGGGGCGGCGGGGTCGAGGAGCGCGCGGACGGCGTCGGCGTGGGCCGCGGGGACGGGCGGGCTCAGCTCGGGCCGGCCGGCGAGCCGGAGGGCGAGGTCGTCGAGGATGTCCGGGGTGTGATCGCTGACGACGCGGCCGCTCCAGGTGTCACAGAGGGCGGGGACGGTGAGGGAACCGGTGTGATGGTGCCGGGTGGCCTCGTAGGCGCGGCGGAGCCCGGCGTGGTCGGGGGCGTCGGGGGTGAGGGTGGTCGTGGAGACGTCGCCCTCCAGCCCGAGGAGGGCGAGGGCGATCCGGACCCGCAGCGAATCCCGACAGCCGGCGCGGAGGTAGAGGTGGTACCGGTGCGGGGCGGGCGAGAACCCGGCCCCGATCCGCCCCCGCAACGCGGGCCCCGAACCGGTCCGGGGCAGTGACATCTGAAGCATGGCTCTCCTCCTGCGTACGTATCCGTCCACGCCCGCACCCCGCGAGCGCCATGTACCCCTCCCGCCGACGGCGGGCCGTCGACCCCGCTCGCCGCGCCCCGGTGCGATGGGCGCGGCAAGCCGGGCCGACCGCGCGGCCCACGACCGCGCCCCCGACGAAGCCGCGGCCCGCCCGCGCCGCGACCGGCCCGTCGGACACCGCCCCGACACCGAGCCGGATCCCCGGCCGTGCCTGGCCTGGCCGGCCGTACCGGGCCGCGCCGGGCCTGGCCGGGCCGGGCCGGGCCGCGCCGGGCTGGGCCGCGCCGGGCTGGGCCGGGCCGCGCCGGGCTGGGCCGGGCCGCGCCGGGCTGGGCCGGGCAGGCCGTACCTGGCCTGGCCCGACCAGCCCGGTCGCGCCCGCGCCCCGGCATACCCGGCCTCGCGGCACCGCCCGGGGCACGGAAGGCTGGGGCAGCGCCCGCGGGCGCTGGCCACCCCCTGCGGCACCGCCCGCGGACCGGGCGGCCCGGGACAGCGCCTGGGGGCGTTGCGGAGGCCGCGCGGACCGCGTACGAACCCGGCTCAGATGGCCATCCCGCCCGTGGGGCGTCGCGACACCCGCCCCGAGACCGGCGAGGGCCGCTACCCCGGCAGGCGCCGCGGGCCGGCCCGGGCGCGACTACGCCCGGCAGCCGTTGCGGGCCGCACGGCACCCGCCCCGGCCCCTTGGCCCGGCTCGGCCTGGGCGACGGTAGCCGGACCGGCCGGAAGCAGGCCGGATCCAGGCGACGCCTCGGTACGGCCGGGCCGCAGAGCCGAGAACCAGGTAGCGACCTCGCGGCCGGACCAGCCCGAGCCTCATGGCGACCTCCAGGCCGAGGACCAGGTGGCTACCACTCGGCCGGACCAGCCCGGGACCCATGGCCGAGACCGGGTGGCGACCTCGCCTCGCCAGCTCTCGGCCCGTGGCCGCCTCGGGCCGAGGGTCGGTGACGGACTCGCGGGCGGGCCGGAACGGGACTCGTGGTGGCCTTGAGGCCGGGGCGGCCCGGGGCTCGTGGCGGCCTCGGGCCGAGGGCCGGGGGCGGCCTCGGGTCGGGCCGGGTTAAGAGGGGGTCGGGGTGGCGCTGCAGACGCGGAGGAGGTCTATGTGCAGGCGGCGGGTGAGCCAGCAGCGGCGCAGCGGCGGTCCCGCCGCATCCCCTTCGGGGCAGTGCGGCGTACGGGCCGTACGGGCCGTGCTCATCGGTCCGCCCCATCCCTCCGCAGCGGCCAGCGCACCGGTGGATACGCTGATCACGGCGGGCACTTGAACGCGTGGCCGCCGTCCCCCGCAGTCTCGTGGCGGCGCGCCGGGCCGTCAAGAAGGCGGTGGCGGTCGGCCGTACGCCCCGACGGAAGGAGATCCGCGCCATGTCCCCCGAAGACGCAGCCCTCGACAACCCGGTCTGGGCCGCGCTGACCGGCCCGCACGCCGCCTTCGCGGAGGTGTCCGGGCGCGCCGCCCGCTACCAGGGCGACACCACCCCGTTCGCCGCGCTCGCCGACCCCGAAGACCCCCTGGCCTGGGCGGATCTGGCCGCGCTGGCCGGTCCCGGGATGCCCGTCTGGGTCACCGGGCTGCTGAAGCCGCCGCCGGGCTGGGACACCGTCGCCACCATTCCCGGCGTCCAGCTCGACGGCCGGGCCGTACGGGCCGTGGCCGCGCCGGACGCCGTCGTCCTCGGCCCCGCCGACGTGCCGGAGATGACGGAGCTGGTCGAACTGGCCAAGCCCGGCCCGTTCCTGGCGCGCACCGTCGAGCTCGGCACGTACCTCGGGATCCGGCACGAGGGACGGCTCGTCGCGATGGCCGGGGAGCGGATGCGGCCGGCCGGCTGGTCGGAGATCAGCGCCGTGTGCACCCACCCCGACCACCGCGGCCAGGGGCTGGCCGGCCGGCTGATACGCGCGGTCGCGGCCGCCGTCCGGGAGCGCGGCGACAGCCCGTTCCTGCACGCCGCCGCGGACAACACCCGCGCCATAGCGCTGTACGAGTCGATGGGGTTCACGCTGCGCCGCCGCCCGGACTTCCTCGGGCTGCGCACGCCTGACAAGAAGCCGTAACACGGCGTTCGTCGCCGGGCGGTAGCGTCGAGGCGAGGAACAGCGGAGGCGGAGAGGGGGCGGTGGTCGTGATCGCGTCGCGCGGCAGTGCCGTACGCCCCGTCCTGCACCCGGTCCGGCTGTTCTCGCGGGCGCACATCGACCTCGTACGGGTCGCCGCCTCGCTCTGTCCTTCCTGACCTGCTCTCGCGTCCGCGCCGCCGCGTCCTCCCGACGCCGGCGGTCCTCCACGCCTGCTCGGGAAAGGCCGCTCCGCCATGCCCTCCCCCTCCCGCCCCTTCTCCCTCTCTCCCTCCCCCGCCCTGCACCTGGCCGTCGCCCTCGACGGCGCCGGCTGGCACCCGGCCGCCTGGCGCGAACCGGGCGCCGAGCCCACGCGGTTGTTCACCGCCGCCCACTGGGCGTCGCTCGTCGCCGAGGCCGAGGCCGGCCTGCTGGACTTCGTCACCTTCGAGGACTCCCTCGCCCTCCAGTCGGCGCATCCCACGGAGTCCGACGGCCGTACCGACCAGGTACGGGGCCGGCTCGACGCCGTGCTCCTCGCCGCCCGGGTGGCGCCGCTGACGCGGCACGTCGGGCTGGTGCCGAGCGTGATCGCCACGCACACCGAGCCGTTCCACGTCTCCAAGGCCGTGGCCACCCTCGACCACGTCAGCGGCGGGCGCGCCGGGCTGCGCGTCCGGATCTCCGGGCGGGCCGACGAGGCACGGCACTTCGGCCGCCGCTCGCCCGACGAGGGCCGCGCCGTGCTGCTCGACGAGGCGGCCGACCACATCGAGGTGGTCCGGCGCCTGTGGGACAGCTGGGAGGACGACGCCGAGATCCGGGACGTGGCCACCGGGCGGTTCATCGACCGCGACAAGCTCCATTACATCGGCTTCGAGGGGCGCCGCTTCAGCGTCAAGGGGCCCTCGATCACGCCGCGGCCGCCGCAGGGGCAGCCCCCGGTCAGCGCCCTCGCCGCCGACAGCGCCGCGTACCCGCTCCTCGCGCGCGCCACCGACATCGGGTACGTGACCCCGCGGGACACCGACGAGGTCCGTGTCGCCGTCGCGGGCGTCCGGGGCGCCCGGGAGGCGGCCGGCGGGGACCCCGGCCGGCCGGCGCACCTCTTCGGGGAGCTGACGGTGTTCCTCGGTGACACCCGGGCGGCCGCGGTGCGCCGGCTCCAGCGGCTGGACGCCGCGCACGGGTCGGCGTACACGAGCGACGCCGCGGTGTTCACGGGCACGCCGGTGCACCTCGCGGACCTGCTGCTGGAGTGGCGGGCGGCCGGGCTGTCCGGGTTCCGGCTGCGGCCCGGGGTGCTCGCGCACGACCTCCCGGCGATCACCCGGGGCCTGGTCCCGGAGCTCCAGCGGCGGCGCGCCTTCCGGCGGTCGTACGAGGCCTCCTCGCTGCGCGGCCTACTGGGACTCGCCCGCCCCGCCAACCGGTACGCCACGCCCGCCGCAGCCCCCGTCCCCGCCCGCGCCGCCCGCGCCTGATCCGGAAGGACCGGTCACGATGAACAGGCCGCTCAAGCAGATCCACCTCGCGGCGCACTTCCCCGGGGTCAACAACACCACCGTGTGGAGCGACCCGGCCGCCGGGAGCCACATCGAGTTCGCCTCGTTCACCCACTTCGCGCGCACCGCCGAGCGGGCGAAGTTCGACTTCCTCTTCCTCGCCGAGGGCCTGCGGCTGCGCGAACAGGGCGGGCGGATCCACGACTTGGACGTGGTCGGAAGGCCCGACACCTTCACCGTGCTGGCCGCCCTGGCCGCCGTCACCGAACACCTCGGGCTGACCGGCACCATCAGCTCCACCTTCAACGAGCCGTACGAGGTGGCCCGGCAGTTCGCCAGCCTCGATCACCTCTCGGGGGGCCGGGCCGCCTGGAACGTGGTCACCTCCTGGGACGCCTTCACCGGCGAGAACTTCCGGCGCGGCGGCTTCCTGCCGCGCGACGAGCGGTACGCGCGGGCCCGGGAGTTCCTGGCGACCGCGCACGAGCTGTTCGACTCGTGGGACGGCGGGGAGATCCTGGCCGACCAGGATTCCGGGGTGTTCCTGCGGGACGCGGGCGCGGGCGCCTTCGCGCACCGGGGCCCGCACTTCGACATCTCGGGGCACTTCAACGTGCCGCGGAGCCCCCAGGGGCGGCCGGTGATCTTCCAGGCGGGCGATTCCGAGGAGGGCCGGGAGTTCGCCGCGGCCGACGCGGACGCCGTCTTCAGCCGGTTCGCCTCGCTGGAGGCGGGCCGGGCCTTCTACGCCGACGTCAAGGGCCGGCTCGCCCGCTACGGCCGCACCCCGGACGAGCTGAAGATCCTGCCCGCGGCCACCTTCGTACTCGGCGACACCGACGCCGAGGCGCGGGAGCTGGCCCGGGAGGTGCGGCTGAAGCAGGTCAGCGGGGCCACCGCGATCGCGTACCTGGAGCACGTCTGGAACCGTGACCTGTCCGGCTACGACCCGGACGGGCCGCTGCCGGAGGTCGACCCCGACCCCGGGGAGAACACCATCGCCCTGGGGAGGGCCAGCGTGCGGCAGTTCCGCGACCCGTTCGCGGTGGCCAAGGAGTGGCGGGAGCTGGCCGCCGCCCGGAACCTGTCGATCCGGGAGCTGGTGATCGAGACCACCGGCCGGCAGTCCTTCATCGGCTCCCCGGCGACCGTCGCGGACTCCATCGACCACCTGGTCCAGGAGGACGCGGCCGACGGGTTCATCCTCGTCCCGCACCTCACGCCCGGCGGGCTGGACGCCTTCGCGGACACCGTCGTCCCGCTGCTCCAGGAGCGCGGGGTGTTCCGCCGCGAGTACACGGGGCGCACCCTGCGCGACCACCTCGGGCTGCGCGAAGCCCCCGGGCCCGCCGCCCCGGGTGCCCTGACCGCGTCCGGCCGCACTGCCGCCCACCGCTGAGGAGCGTCCCGACCATGCCCGGTACACCGCTCGGGGTCCTGGACCTCGTACCGATCGCCTCCGGTTCCACCGCCGCCGACGCGCTGCGCGCGAGCATCGACCTCGCCCGGCAGGCCGAGCGGTTCGGCTACGCCCGTTATTGGTTCGCCGAGCACCATCTGAACCCGGGTGTCGCCGGGACCTCCCCGGCCGTGGTGCTGGCGCTGACCGCCTCGGCCACCTCCACGATCCGGCTCGGCTCCGGCGCGGTCCAGCTGGGGCACCGTACGGCGCTGTCCACCGTCGAGGAGTTCGGGCTGATCGACGCCCTGCACCCGGGGCGGCTGGACCTGGGCCTGGGCCGCTCGGCGGGCCGGCCGCCGCAGCGCACCGGACCGCCGCCGAGGCCCGCGCCGGCGGGCGGGTACACGACGGAGAACGGCCTGCGCATCCCGCCGCCGTTCTCCTTCTCCCACCTGCTGGGTCACCCCCGGGTCGCCCTCCAGGAGCGGTTGCTGAACCTGCCCGGGGCCCACCCGCAGGACTACGCCGAGCAGGTGGGCGACGTACTGGCCCTGCTGCGCGGGGAGTACCGGTCGCAGGAGGGGGTGGCGGCGCACGCCGTCCCCGGCGAGGGCGCCGACGTACAGGTGTGGATCCTCGGCAGCAGCGGCGGGGTGAGCGCGCAGACGGCCGGGGAGAACGGGCTGCGGTTCGCGGCGAACTACCACGTGAGCCCGGCGAGCGTGCTGGAGGCGGCGGAGGGCTACCGGGCGGCGTTCAAGCCGTCGGCCGGGCTGGACCGGCCGTATCTGACGGTGTCGGCCGACGTGGTGGTGGCGCCGGACGAGGCGCAGGCGCGGGAGCTGGCCACCGGGTACGCGCCGTGGGTGCACGGCATCCGTACGGCCGAGGGCGCGATGCCGTTCCCCACGCCGGCCGAGGCGCGGGCGCTGACCCGGTCGTGGACGGCGGCGGACCACGCGCTGGTCGCGGACCGGGTGGAGACCCGGTTCGTCGGCTCGCCGGGGACGGTCGCCGACCACCTGGAGCGGCTGCGGGACGCCACCGGGGCGGACGAGCTGCTGGTCACGACGATCACGCACGGCCACGCCGACCGGGTGCGCTCGTACCGGCTGCTGGCGCGGGAGTGGGCGCGCAGGCAGTAGCGGCAGCGACGGCGGTGCGTCCGGGCGGGTTTCGGCGGGCGGTGAGTGGTCACACGCGCAGGAGTGACCGCCGCTTCCCGAGGAAGGGACCTGCCATGACCGACGACACCCGCCTGCCCGGACCTGCCGCGCACCACTGGCAGTGGCAGTTGCGCGCGGCGTGCCGGAACCTGGGACCGGAGCCGTTCTTCCACCCCGCCGGTGAGCGGGGCGAGGACCGTGACGAACGGGACGAGGCCGCGAAGCGGGTCTGCGCCGGCTGCCCGGTGCGGACGGCCTGTCTGGAACACGCGCTGCGCACCCGGGAGTCCTTCGGCGTCTGGGGCGGCCTGACGGAGGAGGAGCGGCGCACGCTCCTGACCCGGGCCTCCCGCCGCCGCCGCCCCGAACCCGCAGGCCGGCGCTAGGGCTGTCGTGACACCGCCGCCCGCAGCCGGACGAATCGGCTGCGGGCGGCGGGGTGTTGGGGGGCGGGGCCCAGGAGCGGGGCCGTTCAGGCGGTGCCGCTCAGGCGGGGGCGCCCGAGGTGAAGCGGCGCAGCAGCGGGGAGAGGACCAGGACCGACTTGGTGCGCTCCACGAAGGGCTCGCCGGCGATCCGCTCCAGGACCCGCTCGAAGTGCCTCATGTCGGAGGCGAAGATCTGGACGAGGGCGTCCGCGTCGCCTGTGACGGTCGACGCGGACACCACCTCGGGGTACCGCTCCAACCCTCGCCGGATGTCGTCGGGCGAGGTGTTGTGGCGACAGTAGATCTCGATGAAGCCCTCGGTCTCCCAGCCCATCGCGGCGGGGTCGACGCGGACGGTGAAGCCGGTGATGGCTCCCTCGGCCCTCAGCCGGTCCACGCGTCGCTTCACGGCGGGGGCCGAGAGCCCGACCTCGGAGCCGATGTCCGCATAGGAGCGGCGGGCGTCCTCGGCGAGGGCGTGCACGATGCGTTCGTCGAGATCGTTCAGTCGCACTGCGGGTCGATCACTTTTCTGCTGTGACCACTTCTGCCGTGGCCAGTCCGGAGCGGCGGATGCCGTACAGGAAGTAGAACACGAGGCCCACGATCATCCAGCCACCGAAGACCATCCACGTGGCCGAATCCAGCTCGAACATCATGTAGGCGCAGGCGATGGCGCCCAGGATCGGGGTGACGGGGAAGAGCGCCACCTTGAAGGTGCGCGGCATGTCCGGGCGCGTCCGGCGCAGGATGATGACGGCGACGTTGACCAGACCGAAGGCGAACAGGGTGCCGATGCTGGTGGCGTCGGCGAGCTTGCCCAGCGGGATGAAGGCCGCGAGGGTGCCGCAGAACAGGGAGACGATCACGACGTTGGTGCGCGGGGCGCCGGTCTTCTCGTCGACCTTGGCGAAGACCTTGGGCACCAGACCGTCGCGGGACATCGCGAAGAGGATGCGGGTCTGGCCGTAGAGGACGGCGAAGACGACGGAGAAGATCGCGACGACGGCGCCGGCGGCGAGGACGACGCCCCAGACGCTGTTGCCGGTCACGTCGGTCATGATCTGGGCGAGCGCGGCCTCGGTGCCCTCGAAGTCCTTCCACGGCATGGCGCCGACGGCGACGAAGGCGACGAGCACGTAGAGGGCGGTGACGATCGCCAGCGAGAGCATGATCGCGCGCGGCAGGTCCTTCTTCGGGTTCTTGGCTTCCTCACCGGCGGTGGAGGCGGCGTCGAAGCCGATGTAGGAGAAGAAGAGGGTGGAGGCGGCGGCGCTGATGCCGGTGACGCCCAGCGGGGCCAGCGGGGTGTAGTTGCCGGACTTGATGCCCATGACACCGATGCCGATGAAGAGCAGCAGGGTGACGATCTTCACCCCGACCATGATCGAGTTGACCGTGGCGCTCTCCTTGGCGCCGCGCATCAGGAAGACCATGGAGAGCAGGACGACGACCAGGGCCGGCAGGTTGATGAACCCGCCCTCGCCCAGCGGCGCGGAGACCGCCTCGGGGACGGTGACGCCTATGGTGCCGTCGAGGAGCTCGTTGAGGTACTGGCCCCAGCCGACGGCGACGGCCGCCACGGAGACGGCGTACTCCAGGACCAGGCACCAGCCGCAGATCCAGGCGATGAGCTCGCCCATGGTGGCGTACGCGTACGAGTACGAGGAGCCGGAGACCGGGACGGAACCGGCCAGCTCGGCGTAGGAGAGCGCCGAGAACAGGGCGGTCAGGCCCGCGAGGATGAAGGAGATCGTCACGGCGGGGCCGGCCTTGGGGGTGGCGGTGCCGAGGACGACGAAGATGCCGGTGCCCAGGGTGGCGCCGATGCTGATCATGGTCAGCTGCCACATGGTGAGCGAGCGGCGCAGCGAGCCGCCCTCACCCTGGCCACCCTCGGCGACCATCTGCTCGACCGGCTTGCGGCGCAGCAAAGGGTTCACAGGCTTGCGGGGCTCGGAGGTGAGCGGTGGCGCCTGGCCGGTTTCGAGCACGGGGGGTCTCCTTTGACACTGCGGGTGGGGATAAGGCATCGACCGCAGCGGTCCTGAGCAGGAGCAGGCGTGCGCGAAGCGCGCCTGGGCATGGGGGACCGCCGAGCAGGCGGTCCACGCCACTCCACGTACAGCGAGTGAGCCTACGAGCTGAGTGATAGCGCCCGTAATGCACCATCCTTGCACATTGCCGAACGATCGTTGCGCGGATCTGTCCCAGATGGCCCTTTGTTGCGCGCGGATGATCGATCACTGCGCGGTCACTCTCGGCTCCCTTTTCCTGACGCCCGCCGGCCGCGGCGCACCGCGGCGCCCCCGGCGGTCGAACCGGCTCCGGGCGGGGTACGGAAGAACCGGGCGGCCCGGGAGCGGCACGGCAGCCGTACCCGACGAGCGGAGGCGATGCGTGAGACCACTGAGCGGCGCGGAGGACCCGTGGCAGGACCCCGGGCCGTTCCTGCGCGGGGTCGCCTGGCTCGACGGCGGGCGTCCCGTCCGGGCCGACCCGGCCGACACCATGCGACTGCCCTGGGACACCGGCGAGCGGGCCACCCTGCCCATCGGCGTCCGGCTGGAATTCACCGCCGGGACGGCCCGGGCCGTGGAGATCCACTACCGGGCCACCGTCCCCGGCCCCACCGACGCACTGCGCGACCTCGCGCACGGCTTCGCCCTGTGGAACCGGCACGGCCGCCTCGACGAGGTGTACACCGAACCGGCCGCCGAGTCCGTCGTGCGCATCGGACTCCCGCCCCGGCACGGCCCGTTCACCGTCCACCCGCCCGAGAGCCAGGGCCCGCTGATCCTCGGCCTGCGCGGCATCGGCGGCTCCCTCTCCCCCGCCCCGGCCGCCCCGCGCTGGGTGGTGCACGGGGACTCCATCACCGAGGGCTGGTGGTCCACCCGCCCCGCGCACGGCTGGCCCGCCGTCACCGGCCGGGCGCTCGGCTGGGACACCGTCAACCTCGGGTACGCGGGCGCCGCGCGCGGGGAGCTCGCCACCGCCGAGCAGCTCGCCGGACTCCCCGCCGACGTCCTGACGCTCGCCTTCGGCACCAACTGCTGGTCCCGCGTGCCCCATTCGGCGCCCCTGCTGTACGAGACCACGCGCGCGTTCCTCGACCTGCTGCGCCAGGGCCACCCCAGGACCCCGGTGCTGCTCGTCTCCCCCGTACTGCGCCCCGACGCCGAACGCACCCCGAACAAGCTCGGCGCCACCCTGGGCGCCCTGCGGGACGCCATGGAGCGCGCCGTCCGCGACCGGACGGCCGCCGGGGACTCCTTCCTCGCCCTGCTTCCGGGGCGTGACCTGCTGGGACCCGAGCACCTCGCCGACGGACTGCACCCCAACGACTCCGGACACCAGGTCCTCGGCCTCGCTGTGGCCACGGCCCTGCGGCGGTCCGGGTTCGACGGAACGTGAGTGAGACAGCGCACAGCGCCCGCGCTGAACACCCCGGCCCCCTCACCCCGTGTTCTGCACGAAGTCGGCGCGGCCCCGGTCGCGGCACGAGAGACAGCACACGGGAGAACACGATGGGCATCAAGCGCGGAACCACCCTGGCGGCCGTGGCAGCGGTCGTCGCCCTCACGGCGACGGCCTGTGGCGGGGACGACTACAAGGCGGCGGACGCCGCCCAGCCCGTCGCGGCCGCCTCTCCCCAGTCGAACCAGTCGAAGTCAGGGGACTACGGCTACGAGACCCCGGCGAGCAGCGCCGCGGGCGTCGGCGCCAAGTCCGCCGCCGGGCAGCTGGCGGTCGCCGACAACGAGAAGATCGGCTCCTTCCTCGCCGACAGCTCCGGGCGCACCCTCTACCGCTTCGACAAGGACACCGCCAAGCCCCCGAAGTCCAACTGCGAGGGCGACTGCGAGAAGACCTGGCCCGTGGTCGTGGCCGGCGACGCCACCGCCGCCGCCGGCATGGACCCGTCGCTGCTCGGCGAGGTCGTCCGCGGCGACGGCACCAAGCAGCTGACGATCGCCGGCTGGCCCGCGTACCGCTACAGCAAGGACGCCAAGGCGGGCGACGTCAACGGCCAGGGCGTCGGCGGCGTCTGGTTCGCGTTCGCCCCCGACGGCAAGAAGGCCTCCAAGGCGGCCCCGTCCGCATCGGCAGCCCCGTCCGCGTCGGCCGCCCCGTCCGCGTCGGCGGCCCCGTCCGCATCGGCCACCCCGGAGGCGCCCGCCGAGGGCCAGGACGGACGGCTGAGCGTCGCCAAGGACCCGAAGCTCGGCGACCACATCGTCGACGGCAAGGGCATGACCGTCTACCGGTTCAAGCCGGACACCGCCTGGCCGATGGTCTCCAAGTGCACCGGCGACTGCCTGGTCAAGTGGCCGGCGGTGGCCCCGGCGGAGAAGGGCGAGGGCATCATCGAGAAGAACTACCTGGTGCTCGACCGCCCGGACGGCAAGAAGCAGCAGACGGTCAACTGCTGGCCCGTCTACACCTTCAGCGGTGACAAGAAGCCGGGCGACACCAACGGCCAGGGTGTCGGCGGCACCTGGTACGCCGTTGCCCCCGACGGCAAGCCCATCACCGTCAAGTAGCCGTCCGCGGGGCCGGCCGGCCCCCCTTCCGGCCGGCCTCCCGGACTTCCCCCGCCCGCCCGGTCACCCGCCGGGCCCGCCCCCCACGCCCGATCGCGCGGCCCTCGCCCTACCTCCCCCGGGGCGGGGGCCGCGCACCGTTCCGCCGCGGCGGGCCACTGCCTACACTCCCCCCATGCTGCGCGTACTGGCCGTCGACGACGAGAAGCCGCTCCTGGAGGAACTCCTCTACCTGCTGCGCTCCGACCCCCGGGTGCACAGTGCCGAGGGGGCCTCGGACGCCACCGAGGCGCTGCGCCGGGTCACCCGGGCGCTGGAGAGCGGCCCCGAGGGCCCCGACCGCATCGACGTGGTCTTCCTCGACATCCACATGGCCGGGCTGACCGGGCTGGACATCGCCCGGCTGCTGGCCGGGTTCGCGCGGCCGCCGCTGATCGTGTTCGTCACCGCCCACGAGGGTTTCGCCGTACAGGCCTTCGACCTCAAGGCCGTGGACTACGTACTCAAGCCGGTGCGCCCGGAGCGGCTGGCCGAGGCCGTCCGGCGGGCCTGCGCACAGCTGGGCGGGCCGGCCGGGGCGCCGGTACGGAGCCAGGCGGCCGCGGGCGCCCGGCCCGCGCCGCAGCCGCCGCAGCCGCCCCTGTCGCCACACCGCGCCGTTCCCGAGGTCACCGTCGCCGACCGGGCCGCCGACCAGATCGCCGTCGAGCTGGGCGGGGTCACCCGCTTCGTGGCGATCGCCGACATCGCGTACGTCGAGGCCCAGGGCGACTACGCCCGCCTCCACACCGACGGGGGCAGCCACCTGGTGCGGATCCCGCTGTCCACGCTGGAGCAGCGCTGGGCGGCGCGCGGGTTCGTCCGGATCCACCGCCGCCACCTGGTGGCGCTGGGCCGGATCGACGAGCTCCGGCTGGACGCGGGCACCACCAGCGTCCGGGTCGGGGCGGCGGAGCTCCAGGTCAGCCGGCGCCACGCCCGGGAGCTGCGGGACCTGCTGATGCGGCACGCGACGGGCTGACCGCCCGGCCGGCCTGCTGCCCCTCGCGTCAGCCGGCCGTCGGCGCGGCCCGCAGCCGGGCCACGGAGTACGCCGGCGCGCCGAGGGCGAGCAGCCGGAACAGGCCGCCGGCCGCCCGGTGGCCGAGGCTGATGCGCTCCATGACCCGGTGATCGCTCACCTTCTCCCAGCCGGGCGCGGCGGCCGCCAGTCCGCGGCCGCCGCGGGCGCCGGAACGGAACCGCGCCCCGGTCGCCCTGACGATCGGGTGCAGCCCGCTGAGGGCGATCCTCGGGTGGAAGTGGTCCGCCACCAGCTCCGCGGCGGGGAACGCGGTCCGGCAGGAGACCAGGAAGGACCGCAGTCCGGCCGGGTCCAGGTACATCAGGACGCCCTCGGTGAGGACCAGGACGTTGCGCCGCTCCCCGACCAGGGGCAGCAGCCGCTGCGCCCAGTCCGGCTCGGTGATCGAGGCGGGGAACACCCGGGTCAGGTCGCCGGGCAGCAGCCGGGCGCGCAGTTCGACGACGTCGGGCACGTCGACGCCGAGCCAGGTGACGGTGGCCGGCAGGGCGCCCGCGAGCCGCTCGGCGCGGGTGTCGAGCCCGATGCCCGCCGAGACGACCACCGCGTCGGGGTGTTCCCGGCAGAAGGCGGCGGTCAGCTCGTCGAAGACGATGGCCCGGTGGACGGAGCCGAGCGCGTTGCCGCGGTCGGTCAGCACCTCCGGCGCCCGGTAGCCGGTGGCGGCCAGAACGGAGGCGGCCGCGGGATCGCGGAAGGCGGTGCCGGGAAGGAGTTCGGCGGCGTGGGCGCGGCCGTAGAGCGGGGTCAGCAGGGTCATGGCCACACCGCTGAGGCCGTGGGCCGGGCCGCCGCTGCCGGGAGCGTCCGGCGTGGACGTGTTCGACATGGGGTGAGCTCCTCGGGTCGGTTCAGCTGCTGCGGTGGAACACGACTTCCGGGTCGGCCGCCGCCGGGCCGTCCAGGCGCGGCGCCGGTGTCCCGCGCAGGTGCAGGCCGAAGAAGTCGCCGACGTAGGCCCGGGTGATCTGCTGGGAGCGGGTGCCGGAGAGCGGGGTCTCCGGGTGGTCGTAGCCCACCTGGTCGCCGAGCACCGGCCAGTCGGTGAAGCCGGGGTGGCCCGCTCCCGTGACGGTCAGCCAGCGCTTCCAGCCGTCCAGGCGGGGCCAGGAGTCCTCCCAGGAGGTGTCGGGGAAGTCGGGCGGCAGGAGGGCGGGGTCCCCGGCGAGCATCAGGAACGGGCGTCCGCCGAGGCCGCTTTCGGGGACCGGGGTGAAGAACGTGCCGTCCATGTTGACCCCGGCGTCCACGCGCGGGTCGGCGGCCATGGTGGCCGAGGCCGCGGCCCCGCCGATGGAGTGCCCGGCCATGCCGATGTGCCGGGCGTCGATCAGCCGGGAGTGGCGCCACGCGGGGCGGGGGCCGGTGAGCCGGTCCAGGGCGAAGGAGACGTCACGGGCCCGGCCTTCGGTGACCCGGTGCAGCGACCCGTCGGGGAACACCTGCTCGCAGGCCTTGCAGGAGAGCATCCGGCCGCCGGGGAAGAGGGTGCCGTCCGACTCGTACGCGTGGTCCACGGCGGCCACGACGTAGCCGCGGCTGGCGAGGTCCTCGGCCAGGGTGGTCAGCGTGGAGCGGGGCATGGTGAAGCCGGGCGAGAGCACGATCAGCGGGTAGCGCTGCGCGGCGGGCCGGGGCAGGGCGCCGTCCCGGGCGTGGGTGCGGGTGGCCGCGAGGCGCTCGGGGGTGACGTACTCGCCGAGCCGGCCCCGGTCGGTGAGCAGCGCCTTGGCCTCGGGAACAGCCATGTAGGGGGCGGGAGTTCCGGTGTGCGCGAGCGCGGGGTAGTAGAGCGAGAGCAGCAACTCCCGGTCGGCCGTGGGGACCCAGGGGTCCTTGCGGTCCCGGTCCACGAGGTGCAGGGTGTCGCGGCCCACCGCCAACGTACCGGTGGGGCGCGGGAGTTCGAGTCTCGTGGCCTGTCCGGCCGGGGCGGGGCCGGCTGCGGCGGCGGGGGTCGCGAGGGTGCCGGGCGCGGCGAGGGTCAGACCGGCGGCCACGGCCGTCAGCGCGCGGATGATCTTCTTCATGCCCGCATCCTAAGTGAATTAAGGCAAGGCTAACCTAAGTTTTCGGAGAACGGCCGGACACCGCCGGGGCCGACCGTCCGGCGTGCGGCGGCTGCCGTTCGTCGCGCCGGGAGGGACGTACGGCGATCCGGCCCTGCCGTCGGCCGCAGCGGCTGCCGGGCGATCCACCACCGCCCCGCCCCGCGCGTATCGTGGATCTTCCGGCCCGGAAGCAGGGGGTGTGATGTCCGAGATCCAGGCGCTGCTCGACGCCCTGAGCGGACTTCCCCGGACCCGCCCCGCCGGACCCGCGGAGACCGAGGCGCTGCTGGCCCGGCTGCGCAGCGCGGCCGCCCGCTGGGCCGACGTGCTCTACGAGGCGCACGAGGGGGTCCGCCAGGAGCTGCCGCCCCGCGCCGAGGCGGCCCTGACGCTGGCCTTCCGGCGCGCGGAGGAGTCGTACGTGGAGCTGGAGATCGCGCTGCGCGACTGCGCGGAGCACCGCGACCCCGCGATCTGAGACCCGCCCGGCCAGTGCCGCCTCAGACGTGCCGGATCACGCCTGTCGCCCGGTCCGGGCCCTGCGTAGACTCCGGTCACCCCGCTGCCCCGCCCCGAAGGAACCGGCCCCCGTGAACCAGACGTACGCGCTGACCGCGGTCACCGTCGTCGTCCTGGTCACCGTGCTGGTCGGGGCACTCGGCCTGCGGATATCCCGGACCACCTCCGACTTCTACGTCGCCTCGCGCACCGTCGGCCCGCGCCTGAACGCGGCCGCCATCAGCGGGGAGTACCTCTCCGCGGCCTCCTTCCTCGGCATCGCGGGGCTGGTGCTGCTCCAGGGGCCGGAGATGCTCTGGTACCCGGTCGGCTACACGGCCGGATACCTGGTGCTGCTGGTGCTGGTGGCGGCTCCGCTGCGGCGCTCGGGCGCGTACACGCTGCCGGACTTCGCCGAGGCGCGGCTGGAGTCACTGGCGGTGCGGCGGATCGCGGTGCTGTTCGTGATCGGCGTCGGCTGGCTCTACCTGCTGCCGCAACTCCAGGGCGCCGGGCTGACGTTGCAGATCCTGACCGGGGCCCCGCACTGGGTGGGCGGGGTGGTGGTCGCGGTGGTGGTGACGGTGGCCGTGGCCGCCGGCGGGATGCGCTCCATCACCTTCGTGCAGGCCTTCCAGTACTGGCTGAAGCTCACCGCCCTGCTGGTGCCGGCCTTCTTCCTGATCGCGGCCTGGGCCGGGGACGGCGGGCCGCGCGCCCGCTTCGACGCCCCGGCCGTCTTCCGCGAGCACACCGTCGTCACCCTCGCCGACGACGTACGGCTGACCTTCGACGAGCCGCTCACGCTGACGGTGACGGGGCAGGTGGACGGCCGGTCCTACGCGGGCGAGCCGCTGACCCTGGCCGCCGGGCGGCACGCGGTACGGGCCCGCGCGCGGCTGGAGTTCACCCCGGGCAGCGCCGTCCCCGAGGCCCGGGCGGAGGCGGGGCTGGGCGTGTCCAGCTGGTCCGAGCCGCTGTCCGGGAACCGGCCGGAGTTCCGGCTGTACGCGACGTACGGGCTGATCCTGGCCACCTTCCTCGGCACCATGGGTCTCCCGCACGTGGCGGTGCGGTTCTACACGAGCCCGAACGGGCGGGCCGCGCGGCGCACCACGCTGGTGGTGCTGGGGCTGGTCGGCGTCTTCTACCTGCTGCCGCCGGTCTACGGGGCGCTCGGCCGGATCTACGCCCCCGAGCTGGCGCTGACCGGGACGGCGGACGCGGCGGTGCTGGTGCTGCCGGAGCGGGTGGTGGGCGGGGTGCTCGGCGACCTGCTGGGGGCGCTGCTGGCGGGGGGCGCCTTCGCGGCGTTCCTGTCGACGGCCTCGGGGCTGACGATGGCGGTGGCCGGGGTGCTGCACCAGGACGTGCTGCCGACGCGGGGGGTGCGCAGCTTCCGGGTCGCGGCGCTGCTGGCGATGCTCGTACCGCTGGGCGGGAGCGTGGCGGCGACGGACGTGCCGGTGGCGGACGCGGTGGCGCTGGCGTTCGCCGTGTCGGCCTCGTCGTTCTGCCCGCTGCTGGTCCTCGGGATCTGGTGGCGCGGGCTGACGCCACCCGGGGCGGTGGCCGGGCTGGTCACCGGGGGCGGGGCGGCGCTGAGCGCGGTGCTGGCGACGCGGGCGGGGCTGGCCCCGACGGGCTGGCCGCACACGCTGCTGGCGTGGCCGGCGGTGTGGTCGGTGCCGCTGGGGTTCCTGACGATGGTGCTGGTGTCGCTGGCGACCCGGTCGCGGATTCCGGCCGGGACGGCGGCGACGCTGGCCCGGCTGCACCTGCCGGAGGCGCTGTACCCGTCGGATCCGGGCCCCGGCCGCGGCCCCGGTCGTACGGCCGGCCGCGGCCCCGGTCGTGCGGCCGGCCGCGGCCCCGGTCGTGCGGCCGGCCCTACAACCGGTCCCGGCCCCGGCGACGCCGCCCGTACGGGCGGTGCTCCATGACCGCGGCGGTGCTCTCGGTACTGGCCGTCGCGGGCGCCGCCCTGCTGCTCGGGACCGGCTGGGCCGCCGGCCGGTGGCAGGCCCGGCGCGGCGAGCGGGCGGCCGGCCCGGATCTCGGGACGCCCGTGGAGCGGGCCACCTTCCACACCCTGCACACCGCCTCGCTGGCCGCGCCCCCGCTGCGCGCCGGCCTGACCGAGGACGCCGCCCGCAAGGCGGCCCGGCGCCTGCGGTCGCTGCTGGGCACCGAGGCGCTGTGCCTCACGGACCGGGAGGCGGTGCTGGCCTGGGACGGCCCGGGCGCCGACCACCACCAGCGGCGGGCGATGGCCCGGGTGACGCTGATGCTGGAGTCCGGGCGCAGCCAGAGCGTGCGCACCGAGTGCCAGCGCCCCGGCTGCCCGCTGAAGTGGGCCGTGTTCGCCCCGCTCACCGGCGAGGACGGGATGCTGGGCGCGCTGGTGGCGTACGGGTCGCGGGAGTCGGCGGTGCTGGTGCGGGCCGCGACGGAGGTGGCCCGCTGGGTCTCCGTACAGCTGGAGCTCTCGGAGCTGGACCGGTCGCGGACCCGGCTGATGGAGGCGGAGATCAAGGCGCTGCGGGCGCAGATCTCCCCGCACTTCATCTTCAACTCCCTCGCCGCGATCGCCTCGTTCGTGCGGACCGATCCGGAGCGGGCCCGGGAGCTGCTGCTGGAGTTCGCGGACTTCACCCGCTACTCCTTCCGGAGGCACGGCGAATTCACCACGCTGGCGGAGGAGTTGCGCTCCATCGAGCAGTACCTGGCACTGGCCGGGGCCCGGTTCGGGGACCGGCTGAAGGTGACCTTGCAGGTGGCGCCGGAGGTGCTGCCGGTGGCGCTGCCGTTCCTGTGCCTGCAGCCGCTGGTGGAGAACGCCGTCAAGCACGGGCTGGAGGACTCGACCGAGGAGTGCCGGATCACCATCGCCGCCCGGGACGCGGGCGCGGAGGCGGTGATCACCATCGAGGACAACGGCGTCGGCATGGATCCGGCCCTGCTGCGCCGCATCCTGGCCGGGGAGCGGACGGGCTCCTCCTCCGGCATCGGGCTGCCGAACGTGGACGAGCGGATCCGCCAGGTCTACGGCGACGCGTACGGCATGGTGCTGGAGACGGGCCCCGGCGCCGGGATGAAGATCACCCTCCGGATCCCCAAGTACCGCGCGGGCGTCCACACGTCCCCTCCGGGAGGGCGCCAGCCCCCCTCCTGACCCCTTCGGTGGACGCGCCGCGGCCCCGGCGCGTCCGCGAGGGACGGGCTGGGGCCGCGGTGTTGGGACGGGTACCGGGGAGGGGGACGGCCTAGCTCCAGCTGGCGTGGAGCGGCTTGCCCTCGGCGTAGCCCGCCGCGGACTGGATGCCGACGACGGCCTTCTCCTCGAACTCCGCGAGGGAGCCGGCACCGGCGTAGGTGCAGGAGGAACGGACGCCCGCGATGATCGAGTCGATGAGGTCCTCGACGCCCGGACGCGCGGGGTCCAGGAACATCCGCGAGGTGGAGATGCCCTCCTCGAACAGCCCCTTGCGGGCCCGGTCGTACGCCGACTCCTCCGACGTCCGGTTCTGCACCGCGCGCGCGGACGCCATGCCGAAGGACTCCTTGTAGAAGCGGCCGTCGGCGCTCTGCTGGAGGTCGCCCGGGGACTCGTACGTGCCCGCGAACCAGGAGCCGATCATGACGTTGGAGGCGCCGGCCGCGAGGGCCATCGCCACGTCGCGCGGGTGACGGACGCCGCCGTCGGCCCACACGTGCTTGCCGTACTTCTTGGCCTCGGCCGCGCACTCCAGCACCGCGGAGAACTGCGGGCGGCCCACGCCGGTCATCATGCGGGTGGTGCACATCGCGCCGGGGCCGACACCGACCTTGATGATGTCCGCGCCGGCGTCGATCAGGTCCTTGACGCCCTCGGCCGCGACGATGTTGCCCGCCACGATCGGGACCTGCGGGTCCAGCGCGCGGACGGCCTTGATCGCGTTGATCATCGATTCCTGGTGGCCGTGCGCGGTATCGATGACGATCGTGTCCACGCCCGCGTCGAGCAGCTGCTTGGCCTTGCCCACGAAGTCGCCGTTGATGCCGACGGCGGCCGCGATCCGCAGCCCGCCCTTGGCGTCCACGGCCGGCGCGTACAGGGTCGCGCGCAGCGCGCCCTTGCGGGTCAGGATGCCGACGAGCCGGCCGTCCTTGTCGACGGCGGGGGCCAGCTTGCGGTGGCCGGCGTCGAGCTGGTTGAACGCCTGGCGCGGGTCGATGTCGGCGTCGATGAGCAGCAGCTCCTTCGACATGACCTCGGAGAGCTGGGTGAAGCGGTCCACGCCGGTCAGGTCGTGGTCGGTGACGACACCGACGGGCCGGTTCTCGGCGTCGACGACGACACCGGCGCCGTGCGCGCGCTTGGGCAGCAGGGACAGGGCGTCGGCGACGGTCTGGGTGGGCGCCAGCGTGATCGGGGTGTCGAGCACGTGATGGCGGGTCTTCACCCAGGAGATGACGTCGGTGACGACCTCGATCGGGATGTCCTGGGGGATGACGACGATGCCGCCGCGGCGGGCGACGGTCTCGGCCATCCGGCGGCCCGCGATGGCGGTCATGTTCGCCACGACGAGCGGAATGGTGGTGCCGGTGCCGTCGGGCGAGGAGAGGTCGACACCCTGACGGGAACCCACCGCGGAGCGGCTCGGCACCATGAACACATCGTCGTACGTCAGGTCGTACGGCGGCTTCAGGTCATTGAGGAAACGCACGTGCAGAACATCCCAGTCGAGTCGGAGGATCCCGTCATACCCAGCGGGGCAGCCGAGGAAAACGCACGTACTTCATTCTCCCACGTCCCGGCGTTCACCAGGCCCGGGTGGATCGTCCAGGACCCGGTGCCCCGGGTGGTTCTTTCCTACGGGACTTTGGTCCCGAAAGGGGCGCCGACCCGCCGGTGTACGGGGCCCGCGAGCCCGGCCAGCGGAAGGACGGAGCCGCCGTTGCGGACGGCCGTGAGTTCGGCGGCGATGGCGAGGGCCGTCTCCTCGGGGGTGCCGCCGCCCAGGTCCAGGCCGATGGGCGAGCGCAGCCGGGCCAGCTCCCGCTCGGTGATCCCCTCGCCGCGCAGCCGCGCGGCCCGTTCCCCGTGGGTGCGCCGCGATCCCATGGCTCCTATGTAGCCGAGCGGCAGCCGCAGCGCCAGGGCCAGCAGCGGTACGTCGAACTTGGCGTCGTGGGTGAGCACGCAGACGGCGGTACGGGAGTCCAGCCGGCCCGCCTCCCACTCGGCGGCCAGGTGCCGGTGCGGCCAGTCCACGATCACCTCGTCGGCCTCGGGGAAGCGGGCCGGCGTGGTGAACACGGGCCGGGCGTCGCACACGGTGACCCGGTGTCCGAGGAAGGCCCCGATGCGCGCCAGGGCGGAGGCGAAGTCGATGGCCCCGTAGACGATCAGCCGGGGCGGTTCGGCGGCGGATTCGACCAGCAGGGTCAGCGGCTGCCCGCAGAGCCCGCCGGCGGTGCCCAGCTCGGCGGTGCCGGTCCGGCCGGCCAGCAGCAGCGCGCGGGCCTGCCGGGCGGCAGCCCGGTCGAGCTCCGCGCCGCCGCCCAGGCCGCCCTCGTAGGAGCCGTCGGCGTGGACGGCGAGGGCGCGGCCGAGCTGCCGCGGCGGCCCGGTGACGACCCGGGCGAAGGCGGCCCGGTCCCCGCCGAGCGCGGCGTCGAGCACCGAGCCGAGCACGGGCCGTACCGGGTCCTGCCCGCGGACCGGGGTGACCAGGACGTCGAGGACTCCTCCGCAGGTCAGCCCGACGGCGAAGGCGTCGTCGTCGCTGTATCCGAAGCGGTGGACGCCGCTCTCGCCGGAGGCGATCGCGTCGAGGCAGATCTCGTGCACGGCGGACTCCACGCAGCCCCCGGACAGGGAGCCGAGCGCGGTGCCGCCGGCGTCGACGGCCAGCGAGGCGCCCGGCCCGCGCGGTGCGCTGCCGCTGACGGCGACCACGGTGGCCAGGGCGAACTCCCGCTGGGCGGCGCACCACGCCCGTAGCTCTCCGGCGATGTCGAGCATCAGCGGATGTACTCGCGGCGCGGGGTCTGTCCGGGCAGTCGGGGGGTCTGTCCGGGTATGAGCGGTCTGGGTGGCCTCGGCGGCAGCACGGTCTGCTCGCCGGGCCGGGCGGAGGGGCCCGGGTAGGCGAGGGGGCCGGGGGCGGGGCGGTGTCCTCGGGCGCCGAGCAGCATGGCGGCGTGGGCCACGCTGGCGAGGGTGGCGTGGTGGTGCCAGCCACGGAAGGAACGGCCCTCGAAGTCGCGGATCCCCACGGGTTCGCAGGTGTCGGAGAAGTCGAGGGACACCCGGTCGGTGAGTTTGGCGAGCAGGAAGAGCTGGGCGAGGGGCCGGTCACCGATGTTGGTGATCCAGAACTCGGACGGCAGCATCGCGGCCTCGGTCCAGGCGCCCACCAGGAGCAGCGGGGTCGGCGGGGCGGGGACCGGCCGGTCCTCGCAGGGGGTGGCGAGGATGGCGGCGGAGGTCAGCAGGGTCACCGAGCCCTCGGCGCGGCCGTGCCGGGTCCATTCGACGACGCGGCGCTGTGAGCGCAGGGAGTCGATGAGCTCGCGGGCCGGCGCGGTGTGCGGCCCGGGCTTGTGGCGGCCGGCGCCGCCGAAGGAGACGGGCAGGGTGCCGTCGACCTTGAAGACGAAGGGGATGTCCTGGAGCGCGAACGACTCGATGCAGTGCGGGAGATCGCTGTTGGCGACCTCCATCACCACGGGCCGGCGCTGGAGTTGCCAGCTCGCGGCCATGCGCTGGACGGCGTGCACCGCGTCCTGGGCGGGGGTCAGGGAGCGGGCGGTGTCGGGGATGCCGGCCCGCCGCCGGCGCAGCAGCTCGCTGGTCCAGGGCCCGGGGAGGGTGAGGGTCCATTCGACCGGGAAGCTGGCCTCGCTGGAGGCGAGCCAGATCCCGCTGGCCTGCTGGCAGTTGGCGGTGCGGCCGAGCTGGGGGACGAACTGCCGGCCGACTCCGACCGAGCGGTCTCCGGCCTTCTCGACGACCATGGGCTGGATCACCCAGGCGAGTGGCCGCTGCGCGGTGCGTTCGAGGTGCTGGGCGAGGGACCGGCGTACGGGGGTCCAGTCCCACGGGGACTTGCTGATGAACTGCTGGAGGCTCTGCTCGACGGAACTGGCCCCGGTTCCGGCAATGTTTCGGATTGTTTTCTTCCCGGCCGTTCCCACCAGACCGTTCAGATATACGCGGGCCCAGTTGCGCTGGTCCCGCCGGGGTAAGGACTCGAAGAAGAGCGAGATCAGTACGTCGATCAATTCGGAGATTTCCTTGGTGGAATCCTCCGGCAGGACTAAGCGAGCCATCTGGTGCCTCCCCCGCGACCAGCTAGATCCAATACCCTACTTGACCGCGGAGAACGGCCGTAGGCCCCGGCGGCTACTTCCTGAGGTCGCTGGCAGTTTCGAGCCGCTCTTCCTCTACCACGAGGGGGATGGGGATCTGGTTCGCCGCATAGTAGATCGCGATCAGGAAGTGTGCGACAAGAGTGAGCGGTGCGGAGACGAAGGCCAGGAGGACCGTGAGCGGGTAGGCGATGGCGCCGAGGCCGAAGCGGACCCGGGTGGCGCGGGCGCCTTCCTTGTCCACCTTTTCGTTGAAGAGGTGGCCGACCCGCGTGACGTACCACCAGAAGCCCAGGAAGGCCAGGGCATAGGCGACGGTGACGCCGCTGTAGAGGACCGCGGCCGCATTGGCGGAGCCGCCCTCTTCCATGAGGTGTTCGGCGAGGACATTGGTCGTGTAAGGAATCACCGATACCACCATCAGCACCAGGAGATTCAGGAACAACAGCGGTCGGTCCACCCGCCTGAGATGGCTGAAGATGGTGTGGTGATTCACCCACATGACACCGATGATGAGGAAACTCACCACGTAGGCGGCGTAATGCGGCCATTGCTCCCGGACGCCCTGCCAGAAGTGGGATCCGGTTTCTTCCGGAACCTTTAACTCCAGCACGAGAATCGTGATGATGATGGCGAATACGCCGTCACTGAATGCCTCGACCCGCCCGGTTTCGCGTTCCATGACCTCCCCTTTGCCTTTGCCCTGCACATACGGGGAGGGCGTTCCCCCGCCCTCCCCGCACACGCTACCCAGGTTTCGGGCCTCAGCCGCCGAAGCCGGCGGTCTGGCGCCAGATCCGGCCATCGCGGACGACGAGCGTCCCGAACGCGTGCTCCGGTTCGCCGTTGAGGTTCATGATCGCCCGGTAGAAGATGGTGTCTTCGGTTTCGATGTACTCCTGGAGTTCGACCAGGGTCGGCTTCACCGTGAGGTAGCCGGTGAACGTCTCACGGACGGCTTCGATGCCGACGGACGCCCCCTCGAAGCGGAGCAGTACGGCGTCGTCGGTGTAGTTCTTCATCACCGCCTCGATGTCCAGGGCGGCCAGGGCGTCCATCTGGCGGACGAACACCGGGTGCAGTTTCGAGATGTCGTACTCGGCCATGTCGACTCCGTTCCTTCACGTGGTGGAGCTGCTGGTGGAGCGGTCGGTGGTGCGGACGGTGGAGCTGGTGGCGCCGGCGCCGGGCGCCTCGCCGGCGCTCTGACCAGGGACGTCGTCGACCACGGCGCAGGCCGGCGCGTTCCCCGCGAAGGGCAGCCGGATGACCATCCGGGTCTCCCCGGGCCGGGAGCGGGCGGCGATCGACCCGTGGTGTCGCTGGGTCACGATGCGGTAGCTGAGGTGCAGCCCCAGGCCCGTGCCCTTCCCGACGTCCTTGGTGGTGTAGAAGGGTTCGAAGATCCGCGGCAGGGAGTCCTCCGGGATGCCCCGGCCCGTGTCGGTGATCTCCACGACCATGCAGACGCCCTCGGCCCGGACGCGTAGCGTGAGTACGCCGGAGCCCTCCATGGCCTCGGCGGCGTTGTCGACCAGGTTGGTCCACACCTGGTTCAACTCGCTTGGATAGCCCGTCAGTTCGGGCAGATCCGGCTCGTACTTCCGTACGATGCTGATGCCCGCGAGCTTCGCACGCAGTACGACCAGCGTGTTCTCCAGACCGTCGGTCACCGAGAAGGTCTGCTCGGGGGCGCGGTCGAGATTGGCGTAATCGCGGGTCGCCGCCACGAGTTGGGAGATCCGCGGACCCGCCGCCCGGAGCTCGGCGGCCAGCGAGCGGGTCTCCAGCAGCGCCGCCAGATGGTCCAGGGCGGCGGGCAGGGCCGGCTCGCCGACGCCCTCCAGCCGCTCCAGCAGCCAGCCCAGCTCCAGCCCGAGGTCCGAGATCCCCGAACCGAGCAGCCCGGCGCGCTCGGTGCCCGCCTCCTGCGCCCAGTCGGCGATCTCCTCCTCGGCATCGGCCTGGGCCAGCGGGTCGGTGATCTCCGGCGGCGGCAGCTTGTCGAGCTCCTCCGCCAGCCGTTCCAGTACGGAGCGCTCCGCGCCCGAGGCGGCCGCGCCCCAGGCGTACGCGGTCCGGGTCAGCCGCTCCAGGGCGGGCGCCAGTTCCTGCGCGGCCCGGGCCACGGCGGCGGCCGGGTTGTTCAGCTCGTGGGCCAGCCCGGCGGCGAGCGTGCCGAGCGCCTCCACGGTGGCCCGCTTGCGAGCCTGTACCTCGGAGGACTTGATCCGCCAGGCCAGCACCGGGATGAGCACCGCGGCCACCCCGTGGCAGCGGGTCAGCATCTCGAAGAACACCGGCTTCGGGTACGCGACGACGGTCGTGGCCGGCCCGCTCGCGGCGGCGGTGGCCACGTACGAGCCGTCCGTCAGCAGGGGCAGCTCCCCGGTGAAGCGGTGCGCGGCGGAGGGCTTGCCGTCGTGCTCCTCGGCGGCCGCGCTCTCCTCCTCGGTGGAATGCCGGGTGAGCACCTCCTCGCGGCCGTCGACCACCTTGGTGACGACGAGGCCCCCTGCGAGCAGCACGTGGAAGCCGGTGGCCTCCTCGCCGTCCCGGAAGAGGACCTCCCCGTCGCCGAGGACACGGGGCTCGGAGACCGAGACCAGCCAGTCCAGCTGGTCCTCGGTGAGCCCTTCGAAGATCTCCAGCCCGCTCAGGGCCGTGCGCAGCTCCGGCTCGGTCATGCCGTCCTTCCCTCGGCCCGGGTACGGGCGGCCAGTCGCAGGGTCACCAGCAGGGCCAGCGCGCACACGGCGGCGACGGCGGCCATGAAGCCGACCGAGGTGCGGTGCAGACCGTGGATGTTGGTCAGCATGCCGGCGAGCACCGCCGGCACGCTCATCGCCAGGTACGCGAACACGTAGACGGCGGCGGTCAGTTCGCCCCGGTGTTCCGGTTCTGCGAGGGCGCTCAGCGCGCGGAAGGAGCCGAGGAACGCGGCGCCCCAGCCGCTGCCTAGGACGGCGGTGGCCACCAGGAACAGGGCGGCTGATCCGGTGCCGAGCGAGAGCAGCACCAGACCCAGCCCGGCGAGCAGCCCGAGCAGCCCGATGACGGCGGTGCGCAGCGCCTCCGTGGCGCCCAGCAGCAGCTGCGCCGCGGTGGCGGCGCCGGCGAGCAGGGCCACGGTGGCGCCGCCGACGAGGTAGTTGGTGCTCTGGAGCAGGGACAGGGCGAGGTGCGGGCCGAGCGAGAGGTAGAAGCCGCCCACGGACCAGACGGCGACGATGGTCAGTACGAGGACGGCGAACCGGCCGCGCACGGCCGCCGGGATCCGGATCCGGCGCGGTACGACGCGGAAGCCGCCGCCCGCGCCGGGAGCGCTCTCGGGCATCCGGGCGACTCCCGCCAGGGAGAGCGCGAACGCCCCGATCAGCAGCAGGTAGCTGAGCGCGGTCGGCGCGGGCGCGTACTGGACGAGCAGCCCGGCCCCGATCCCGCCGAGCCCGATGCCGACGGTCGGCCCGGCGCTGTTGACCTGCGCGCCGAGCGCGGGCCGCGAGCGCGGGGTGAGTTCCAGCAGGGCCGCGCCCATCGCCCCGGTGGCGAGGCCCACGGCGAGTCCCTGGACGGCGCGGGCGGCGAGCAGCATCCCGAGGCCCTGGGAGCCGGCGAACAGCCCCATGGAGACGATGGCCAGGACCAGGCCGGCGCCGAGTACGGGGCGCCGGCCCAGGGTGTCCGACAGGGAGCCGAACAGCAGGAGCCCCGCCAGGACGGTGACGGCGTAGAGGGCGAAGACCACCGTGATGGTGCCGGAGGACAGGCCCCACTCCTGCTGGTAGAGCACGTAGAGGGCGGAGGGTACGGAGGAGGAGAGCATCAGCAGGACCAGGACGGCGCCCACCACCCAGAAGCCCGAGCCTCTCGGTGCGCCGACCGTGCGGGCGGCTGGGTTCAAGGTCACCCCCGTGGTCGGCGCGGTCGGCGCGATCGACGTGGTCAGCGTCGTCGGCGTGGTCGGCGTGGTCGGCGTGGACGTCTGGTCCGGTTCCACTGCAACTCCCCCGTGGTGGGCGGTCAGGCGACTGCCTGGACCGCCCTCGCGAGCGCGCGGGCGGTCAGTACCCCCGCGAGGTGGCCGAGGTATTCGGCCGAGGTGCCGCGCCCGGGGACGAACAGTTCCCTGGGCTCGGCGCGGAACGCCGCGAGGACGGCGTCGGTCGTGTACGGGCCCCCGCCGAGGCGGTCCTCGACCCCGCGCAGGCGCAGCGCGCGCGGGGTGGCGCCGGTGACGGCGATCCGCGGCCCGCCGGAGGTGATGCGTACGGCGGTGGCGCAGACCGGGTAGCGGGTGGCCCGGTCGGCGGTCTTCTCGAAGGCGGCGGCCGGCCCCCCGGCCGGCGCGAGGAGCGCGGTGACGACCGAGCCGGCGGGCGCGCCGGTGGCGGCGAACTCCTCGGCCGGTACGGTCGACCGCCCGCCGGGGCCGGCCAGTTCGACCAGCGCGTCGGCGGCGACGGCCGCGACCGGCAGGTCGGTGGCCCGCCCGGCGGCGGCCAGGTTCCCGCCGACGGTGCCGAGGTTGCGGACCTGCGGGTCGCCGTTGGCGCGGGCAGCGGCGGCCAGCTCCGGGGCCCCGGCGAGCACCCGGGGGTGCGCGGCGAGTTCGGCGAGGGTGGTCAGGGCGCCGATGCGCAGTCCGCCGCCGGGCCCGTCCTCGATGCCGCGCAGCTCGTCCACGTGCCGGATGTCCACCAGCAGCGGGCCGCCGGCCGGGTCGAGGGCGATCTCGCCGGTGCGCAGCGCGGGCAGCAGGGTCTGGCCGCCGGCCAGCAGCCGGGCGCCCCGGGTGCCGGACAGCAGGGTCAGGGCCTCGTCGAGGCCGGCGGGCCGGACGTAGTCGAAGTCGGTGAGGATCACTGGGCTTCCCCTCTCAGGCGGCGCCAGACCTTCTCGGGGGTGACGGGCATGTCGATGTGCTGGACGCCCAGATCGCTGAGGGCGTCGACGACGGCGTTGACGACGGCCGCGGCGGGCGGCACGGTGGCGATCTCACCGGCGCCCTTGGCTCCGAGCGGGTTGTGCGGGGAGGGCGTGGTGGTCTTGCCGAGGGTGAAGAACGGCGCGTCGAAGGCGCGCGGCAGCGCGTAGCGGGTGAGGTCGGAGCTTTCGAGCAGCCCGTTCTCGTCGTACACGGCGTGCTCCATCAGCGCCTGGCCGAGGCCGTGCATGATGCTGCCCTCGATCTGCCCCAGGACCACCTTCGGGTTGCCGATGTTCCCGGCGTCGTCGACGGCGGTGTAGGCCACCACCTCGGTCTCGCCGGTGAGTTCGTCGATCTCGACGACCGCGACATGGGTCCCGAAGGGGTAGTTGAAGTCCGGCGGGTCGAAGTGGGTGGTCTCGTCGAGGGCCGGCTCGATCTCCGGCGGCAGCCCCCAGCCGTACCACATGGCCATGGCCAGCTCGGCGAAGGTCTTGGTGTTCTCCGGGTTGCCGTCCTCGTGGACCTTGCCGCCCTCGTAGACCACCTTGTCCTCGGGGACGCCGAGGAACACGGCGCCGGCCTTGACCAGCTTCGCCTTGAGCTTGCGGGCGGTGAGGGCGACGGCGGGCGCGGCCATGCTGTAGGAGCGCGAGCCGTAGGTGCCCTGCCCGTACGGGGCCTTGAGCGTGTCGCCCTCGTACACCTGGACCTGCGCGGGGTCGATGCCGAGCTCGTCGGCGGCGACCTGCGCGAAGACGGTGCCGTGGCTCTGGCCGGTGGAGGCGGAGCCGACGGTGACGGTGACCTCGCCGGTCGGGTGGACGCGGATGTTCGCGCTCTCCCAGGTGCCGCCGAGCATGCCCTCCTTGGACATCCGGGTGGAGGGGCCGACGCCGCAGATGGCGACGTAGCTGGCGATGCCGACGCCGAGCCGCTTGCCGCGGGCGCGGGCCTCGGCCTTGCGGGCGGGCATCCCGGCGTAGTCCGACAGCTCCATGGCCCGGTCGAAGTTGAGCTGGTAGTTCCCGGAGTCGTACGTCCAGCCGAGGCCGTTGTCGTACGGGAACTTCTCCTTCGGCACCAGGTTCTTGCGGCGCACGGCCGCCGGGTCCATGCCGATCTCCGAGGCGTACCGGTCGACCAGGCGCTCCATCAGGAACGCGGCCTCGGCGCGCCCGCTGCCGCGCTGGGCGCCGAGCGAGACGGTGTTGGTGAAGGCGGCGTACACCTCGCAGAAGGCCGCGTCGATGTCGTACATGCCGCTGATGGAGCGTCCCATCAGGGCAGTGGCGACACCGGGGCCGATCGTGGAGGGGTAGGCGCCGAGGTTGGCGTAGCTGGTGGCGCGCACGGCGGTGATCCGGCCGTCGCGGGTGCCGGCGAGCACCACGTGCTGGCGGTGGTCGCGGCCCTGGACGGTGGAGTTCATCAGTCCGGTCCGGGTGTCCACCCACTTCACGGGCCGGCCGAGGGCCTTGGAGAGCAGCAGGACCAGCGCCATGTCCGGGTACAGGTAGCCCTTGGTGCCGAAGCTGCCGCCGACGGTCGGGGCGATCACGCGGAGCTTGTTGAAGGGGATGCCGAGGACCAGGGCGGAGAGCAGGAAGCGGTGGTTGTGCGGGCCCTGGGTGGAGGCGTAGAGGGTGTACTCGCCGGTGGCGGCGTTGTAGTCGCCGACCGCCCCGCGGGGTTCGATGGGGCTGTTGATGGTGCGCTGGTTGACCAGGTCGAGCTCCACGGTGACCTCGGCGACGGCGATGGCCGCGTCGGTGCGGTCCTTGTCGCCGCAGGTCCAGTACGCGTTCAGGTTGCCGGGGACGGCCTCGTGCAGCTGGGGCGCGCCCTCCTTGAGGGCCTCGTCGGCCAGCGTGACCACGGGCAGCGGCTCGTAGGCGACCTCGATGGCGGCGAGCGCGGCGGCGGCCTGGCGCGGGGTCTCGGCGACGACGACGGCGATGGGGTCGCCGACGTGCCGGACGGCGTCACCGGTCAGGACGGGGCGGGCGCCGGGAAGTCCGTAGGGGTGGGGCGGGAAGTGGCTCTCGACCCCGCCGGGTATCCAGATGCAGGGCAGCGGCATGACGTCGGTGAAGTCGGCCGCGGTGGCCACCTTGAGCACGCCGGGCAGTTGTTCGGCGGCCTTGGTGTCGATGGAGAGGATCTTCGCGTGGGCCACCGGGCTGCCGAGGATGGCCATGTGGGCGGTGCCGGGCAGGTTGATGTCGGCGACGTACGTGGCCTCGCCGCGCAGCAGTTGCGGGTCCTCGCGGCTGTCGAGCGGCTGGCCGAGCACCCCGTTGCCGTAGGGCGCGGTCTCGGCGATCTCCGCGGCCTCAGTGGCCTCCGCAGCCTCAGTGGTCCCTGCGGTCTCAGTGGTCTCCACGGCCTCCGTGACCTCCTTGGTCTCCCCCGTCACTGTGGTCATCTCCCTCACACCTCCTGTGCGACGGCGGTGGACGCCGCGGAGTCGGCGGGCGCCTCGGCCCGGGAGGCCGCGCAGGCGCGCTGCACCCCGCGCACGACGCTGTGGTAGCCGGTGCAGCGGCACAGGTTGCCGGTGAGCCACTCGCGGATCTCGGGCTCGGTGGGGGCCTCGCCGTCGGCGGTGGCCTCGACGAGCTCGCCGAGCGCCATGACCATGCCGGGCGTGCAGAACCCGCACTGGGTGCCGTGTTCCTGGCGCAGGGCCTCCTGGAGACCGGTGAGTTCACCGCCGGTGGTGGTGATGCCCTCGATGGTGGTGACCTCGGAGCCGGCGGCCGCCACGGTGAGGACCAGGCAGCTCTTGACGGACTTGTCGTCGAGCCGCACGACGCAGGACCCGCACTGGCCGGTGTCGCAGCCGACCTTGGTGCCGGTCAGCCCGAGGCCGTCGCGGAGCCGCTCCACGAGCAGTTCGTTCGGCGCCGCCGCGAATTTCTCGGGTCTTCCGTTGACATTCAGTGTGAGATCCATGCGAGCGCCTGCGCTTCCGTGAGCGACCGGTTGAAGAGGGGCCCGCCGGGCTGCTGGAGAATTCCCCCGGAGTGCAGCGGACCGGTGTCCACGGGAGCGAATCCGAGATCCGTGACGACTCCCGCGACGATTTCCTTGGCTTTCCCGTCGTCGCCGGCCACGAAATGGGCCAGGCGCCGTGACCCCTCTCGGCCCGGTTCGGTGCCGGCGACGGCGAGTGTCTCGAAATGCATGGTGTTCAGGGATTTCACGATCCGCGCGCCGGGATACCACTCGGCGACGAGTTCGCTGGAGCCGCGCCCGTCCGGCTCCCGGGGTGCGCCGGGGCCGCTGAAGGCGTTCGTCGCGTCGACGATCACGCTGTCGCGGACGGCGCCGGGGGGCAGCAGGCCCCGGACGCCGTCGAACGGCACCATCAGCACCAGGAGTTCGCTGCGGTCGGCCGCTTCGGCGGGGTGCGCCGCCGAAGCGGCCGGGCCCAGTTCGGCCAGCAGCGGTCCGATGCTCCGGGGGCCCCGGGAGTTGGCGAGTACCACCTCGTGGTCCGCCGCCACCAGGATCCTTGCGAGCGTGGAGCCGATCCGCCCGGTGCCGATGATGCCCAGTCGCATTGCCGCTCCTTCGGGAGGGTGCTCGGGAGGTGCTCGGGAGGTGCTCAGTCCATGCCGATCCAGACCGACTTGGTCTGGGTGTAGCTCTCCAGGGATTCGGGCCCGCACTCGCGGCCGAATCCGGAGGCCTTGTAGCCGCCGTAGGGGACGGAGGGGTCGTACTGGTTGTAGCAGTTCACCCAGACGGTGCCGGCCTTGATCTGCGAGGCGACCCGGTGGGCGCGCCGCAGGTCCTTGGTGTGGACGCCGGCGGCGAGGCCGTACGCGCTGTCGTTGGCGATGCGCACGGCGTCCTCCTCGGTGTCGAAGGGGATGATCGACAGGACCGGGCCGAAGATCTCCTCCTGGGCGATCCGCATCCCGTTGTCGACGCCGGTGAAGACGGTCGGCAGGAAGTACAGGCCTTCGGAGGAGGCGCCCTCGGGGGTCCAGCCGGTGCCGCCGGTGCGCAGGACGGCGCCTTCCTTCTCGCCGATCTCGATGTACGAGCTCACCTTGTCGAACTGGCCGCGGTGGGCCAGCGGGCCGAACAGGGTGGCGGGGTCGCGCGGGTCGCCGGGCTTCAGGGCGGCGGCCCGGCGCACCAGGCGCTCGACCATCTCGTCGTGGACGGGGCGCTGGAGCAGCAGCCGGGAGCCGGCGGTGCAGATCTCGCCCTTGTTGTAGTAGATGCCGAAGAACGCGAGCTCCTCGGCGGCGTCGAGGTCGGCGTCGGCGAAGACGATGTTGGCGGACTTCCCGCCGAGCTCCATCGTCACCTTCTTCAGGGTGCCGGCCGACTTGCGGATGATCGACTGGCCCACGACGGTGGAGCCGGTGAAGGCGATCTTGTCGATGCCGGGGTGGTCGCTGAGGGTCTGGCCCAGCTCCACGCCGGGACCGGTGACCACGTTCAGCACCCCGTCCGGGATCTCCGCCTCCTGGAAGAGCTCGGCGATCTTCAGCGCGGTGAGCGGGGTCGCCGGGGAGGGCTTGTGGACCACCGTGTTCCCCGCCGCGAGCGCCGGTGCGATCTTCGTCATCGACAGCAGCAGCGGGAAGTTGAACGGGGTGATCGCGCAGACCACGCCCAGCGGTTCGCGCAGGGTGTACGCCAGCTGCCCGCCGGCCGGGGCCCGCGAGGAGCCGTCGACGCGGGTCACCGCCCCGGCGTAGTAGTGCATGAGCTGCGCGGCCATGGGGGCGTCGACCGTGCTGGAGAAGGCGAACGGCTTGCCCATGTCCACCGTCTCCAGCAGGGCTATCTCCTCCAGGTCGCGTTCGATCAGCTCACCGACCCGGTTCAGCCTCAGCGCGCGCTCCTGGGCGGACAGTCTGCTCCACGGCCCCTCCTCGTACGCCGCGCGGGCGGCGGCCACGGCCGCGTCCGCGTCGGCGGCGGTGGCCTGGGCCACCGGCACGATCTCCTGTCCGTCCACGGGGCTGATGTCCGGCTCGGTCCTCCCGTCCTGGGAGGCGACCCATTTGCCGCCGATGAACAGCTTGCCGGGGTTGGCGAGGGGCGGACCGCTCAGCTCACGCTTGGTCATGGCTGCCTTCCGGTGTCGGGTGCGGGGGCGCGGTGGTGCTAGCCCTTCGCGAGCTGCGTCAAGAAGGTCTCGGCGAGGGCCTTGGAGGAGTACGGGTTCTGGCCGGTGGTGAGCCTGCGGTCCACCACCACGTGCGAGTCCCAGATCGCTTCGGCCTTCTCGTACCGGGCACCGAGCCGGGTGAGCTCGGCCTCCAGGATCAGCGGGAGGCGGCCGGCCATGTTGGTGACCAGCTCCTCGGCGTGGGAGAAGGCGGTCATCCTGTAGCCCTCGAACGGCCACCGGCCCTCACCGTCGCGGAGCGCGAGGAGCGAGGTGTGCCCGTGGCATACGGTGGCCAGCGGCTTGTCCTGGGCGATGGCCCACCGCAGGATCTGGGCGAGCTCGTCGGATTTGGGCAGGTCGCCGATGGCGCCGTGGCCACCGCTGACGTAGATGCCGTCGTAGTCGGCGATCTCCTTCTCGCCCAGGCTCTCCAGGGCGATCGGGTTCCGCAGCTCGGGGCTGTCCGCGATGACGCGGACGTACTCGGCCGCGTTGGCCTCGTCCTCGTTCGGCGAGCCCTGGGGACGGACCCACTGGAGGAACTGGGGGTCGATGCTGGTCTGGTCGACCGTGGGCGCCCGCCCCCCGATCGTCGCCAGGTCCACGGTGTGTCCCGCGGCCTTGAAGAGGGTGAAAGGAACCACGAATTCCTCGGCCCAGAATCCCGAGGGGTGCTGTTCCCCGTCCAAGAGATGGAGCGTTGCCTTGGCCGTCATGACGACGAGAATCTTCATGACTGTTCTCCTTGTTCTGGAATCGCTGCCGATTCAACACGCCGCCCGCGAGGGGCGTAAGGGGGGAGCGTCAGGCGCGTGATACTTCGTCACGTGCATCCAACGCGGAGATGATGGTGCGGAATTCACCGACCAGGGGGTGGTCGGGATGGGCTTCGGCGAATATGCGCTCGCCGTACAGAGCGGCCATTTCCGGCGCGTAGGGGAGGATTCCGGCCAGGGGTGCGTCGTAGGCCGCCTCGGCGCGCCGGCCGACCTCGTCCCGGTCGACCCCTGCCGGGGCCATGCTCATGACCAGGGCGCGCCGGCAGGGCAGCCGCCCGGCCAGGGCGAGCGTCTCCTCGACCCCGCAGAGGTCGATGCGGTCCGCCCGCGCCAGGATCATCAGGACGTCGGCGCTGGCCATGGCCGTCACCGACTCGTTGTTGAGCCCGGCGTGCGTGTCCAGCAGCAGCACGTCGAGCGCGAGGTGCCGCGACAGCCGGTCGAACCCCTCCGGCAGCAGCCCCACGTCGTACCCGGTGGACATGAGCTCGCGCAGGGCGGCCGTCCCGGTCCGGGCCGGTACGACGTACAGCCCGGGCGCGCCGGCCTGCTGGGCCGCCGCCTCGATCTCGCAGCGGCCGAGCAGGTAGTCGGCCAGCGAGAAGCCCGGCTCCAGCCGGAACAGCAGGTCCAGGGTGGGTGAGTGGATGTCGGTGTCGACCACCCCCACCCGGCGCCCCCCGGCCGCGATCAGCAGCGCGAGGTTCGCCAGCACCGAGGACTTCCCGGTGCCGCCGCGGTGCGAGTGCACCACGATGGTCCGGGTCATCTACGCCACCACCCGGTGGCCCGCGCCGTCCGCGCGCGGCCCCCGCGCCGCGCGTGGCCGGTGCAGGGCCAGCATGGTGACGTCGTCGTGCTGTTCGGCGGTGCCGGTGTGCTCGCGCACCGCCAGGTCGATCCGGTCGACCACGTCCTTTCCGCTCACCGGGGGGCCGGCGAGCAGGTCCAGCATCCGTTCGTCGCCGAGGAAGCTGCCGCCCGGGCAGCGGGCCTCGGGGACCCCGTCCGTGAACACGAAGAGGGTGTCCCCGGGATCGAGCTGGGCGTAGCCGAGGGTGTAGACGCAGTCGGGCAGGACCCCCACGGCCGGGCCGGTGACGTCCAGCGGGACCGGGTCGCTGCCGTCGGCGCGCAACAGCAGCGGCGGGTTGTGGCCGCCGTTGATGTAGACGAGGCTGCCGGTGACCGGGTCGAGCACCCCGAAGAACAGGGTGGCGAAGTAGCCCTGCCGCAGGTGGTTGCGGGTGAGGTAGCCGTTGGTCGCGGTGACCGCGTTGAGCAGCGGGGTGGCGCCGACGACCGGAGTGCGCCGGCCGCCGCCGGCCCGGCCGGCCGCCATCAGGTGCTGGAGGCCGCTGTTCTCGGCGGTGTGCCGCAGCAGGGAGCGGATGAGCGCCATGAACAGCGCCGCTCCGACCCCCTTGTCGCAGACGTCGGCGACGACGACCGCGAGCCGCCGGCCGCGGGAGATCTCGAAGACGTCGTAGAAGTCCCCGGCGACCTGCCGGGCCGGCCGGAAGCGTACGTCGATCTCCCACCCCTCCGGGACCGGCAGCGATTCGGGCAGGAAACCGGCCTGGATCTCCCGGCCGATCTCCAGTTCCTTCTCGTACCCCATGAGCTCGGCCCGGGCGTCGGCCTCCCGCAGGGTGCGGCCGAGTCCGGCGCGCTCCGAGCAGCTGTGCAGCCGGGCCCCGACCAGGGCGGGCAGGAAGGGCGGTACGAGGTAGTCGTGGCCGAGGCGGACGTGCTCCTCCAGGGCGGCGAACCCGGCCACGGTCCAGACGACCACGATGGGTGCCCCGGCCCGGCGGCGCAGCCGGCGCACGGCCGTGCGGACCGACTCGCCGTCGGACTCGGCGGGGACGAGCAGCACGTCGGCGACGGGCAGCTCCTCCGTATCGCCGTACATCAGGTCGGGCAGGGTGCGGGTGACGAGTTCCGCGTCCATCGTCCGCAGCGCGTCGTACAGCTGCGGCGGAGGGGGCGGGTACTCGTCGAGGATGATCACGGTCGTGGAGGGCATGGGTCCGTCCCCTCAGCCTTCACAGTCAGCGTGCTGATGTTGCGGCCGTCCCTGCGGGTGTAGCTGAATTCGTCCACGCTGGTCAGCGCCAGGTGGATGCCGAGACCGCCGACCCTGCGCCGCTCCGGGGGGAGCCCGGGGACGGGGGGCAGGCAGCCCTCGACGGGGTCGAAGGCGGGTGCGGTGTCCTCGATCGTGATCCGCACCCCGCCGGGACCGGAGCGGCCCCGGACGGTGATCCGTCCGTCGCCGCCCCGGTACCCGTGCATCACGATGTTCGTGGCCAGCTCGTCCACGGCCAGCCGGATCCGGTACGCGGCGCCCTTGTCGAGGGCCGCCCCCTCGGCCAGCCGCAGGACGAACGCGGCGATGTCGCCCAGTGCCCCCACCGTGGCGGGCACCTCCAGCGCGGCGGGCGTCCTCGCCAGTTCGACCATCTCACTCACCGGTGTCAGTCGTCGGAGAGCAGGATGCTGCGGTCCAGCCCGGCCGTCCGGATGGTCCGGGACACGGGCTCGATGGCGCCGACCACCTTGATGGTCACGTGGTCCGCCACCTTCTGCTGGGCGAAGACCAGGGAGCGCAGTCCGGCGCTGGCCATGTAGCCGACGCCGGCCATCCGGATCTCCACGGTGCTCGTGCCGTGCCCGGCGGCCTTCTCGATCGTCTGATGGAAGTCCGGCGCGGTCTTGGCGTCCAGCTCGCCCGTCAGCTCGATCACGGTGGTGTCGCCCTCGATGCTCAGGGACACGGAAAGCGGCATGTCAGGTCTCCTTCGGTCAGGGCGTCCCGGTCGTCTCGGGATCGTTCGTGCGGCCCACCAGGATCACGACGGAGCGGGGGCCGATGAGGTACTTGCCGGCGTTGTCCAGCTCCTGCTCCGCCCCGGGGGTGCGGATGTCGTACGGCGCTTCGGCCCCGGTGTCGGCGAACAGGTGCCAGCTCCGTCCGCCCGGGAGGGCGGGCAGTTCCAGGTCGTGCGACTCCCAGTGCGAGTTCATGGCCACGTACACCACGTCGTCGTCCCCGGTGCCGCAGCGGGCCACCGCCAGCAGCCGGCTCTCCGGCGACCAGTCGGGCTGCCAGGCCCGCTCCCCGTGCCAGCTGATGTCGGGCAGCCCGAGGCTGTCCCGGAGCGCTCCGGTGGGGTGCGAGGTGGAGCGCAGCTCGCGGTGGCGCTTACGGAAGGCGATCATCTGCCGGGTGAAGCGGAGCAGTTCGGCGTTGTCGTCGACCTGGTCCCAGTCGAACCAGGACAGCTCGTTGTCCTGGCAGTACGTGTTGTTGTTGCCCTGCTGGGTCCGCGCGACCTCGTCCCCGGCCAGCAGCATCGGAATGCCCTGGCTGGTGAAGAGGATGGCGAGGGCGTTCTTCATCTGCCGCAGCCGCAGCGCGTTGATCCCGGGGTCGTCGGTCGGCCCCTCCGCCCCGCAGTTCCAGCTGGCGTTGTCGTTCCCGCCGTCGTTGTTGCCCTCGCCGTTGGCCTCGTTGTGCTTGTCGTTGTACGAGACCAGGTCGGCCAGGGTGAATCCGTCGTGCGCGGTCAGGAAGTTGACCGACGCCGAGGTGCCGCGGCTGGAGTACAGGTCCGGCGAGCCGGCGATGCGGGTGGCGAGCTCCCCGGTGATCCCGGGGTCGCCCTTGAGGAAGCTGCGCACGGTGTCGCGGTACTTGCCGTTCCACTCCGCCCAGCGGCCGTACGCCGGGAAGTTGCCGACCTCGTAGAGGCCGCCCGCGTCCCACGCCTCGGCGATGAGCTTGGTGTGCCGCAGCACCGGGTCGTAGGCGAGCAGTTCCAGCAGTGGCGGGTTGGGCAGCGGGGTGCCGTCCGCGGACCGGCCGAGGATGGCGGCGAGGTCGAAGCGGAAGCCGTCGATGTGGTAGTCGGCGACCCAGTGGCGCAGGCAGTCGAGCACGTAGTTGCGCACGACGGGGTGGTTGCAGTTGACCGTGTTGCCCGTGCCGCTGAAGTTGAAGTAGTACCCCTCGGGCGTGAGCATGTAGTACGTGGCGTTGTCGAGCCCCTTGAAGGAGATCGTCGGGCCCTGCTCGTTGCCCTCGGCGGTGTGGTTGAAGACGACGTCGAGGATGACCTCGATGCCCGCCGCGTGCAGGTCCTTGATCAGGGTGCGGAACTCGTCGCCCTGCATGCCGTAGCGTCCGGTGGCCGCGTAGCCGGCCTTGGGCGCGAAGAAGGAGACGGTGTTGTAGCCCCAGTAGTCGTAGAGCTTCTCGCCGGTCTCCGGGTTGCTGCGCGGGTTGTCGCACTCGTCGAACTCGAACACCGGCAGGAGCTCGACGCAGTTCACACCGAGTTCCTTCAGGTACGGGATCTTCTCCCGCAGCCCCGCGAAGGTGCCGGGCGCGGTGACGCCCGAGGAGGGGTGCCGGGTGAAGCCGCGCACGTGGGTCTCGTAGACCACGAGGTCCTCGGCACGGATGCCCAGCGGGGTGTCGTCGCCCCAGTCGAAGTCCTGGAGGCAGACCCGGGAGCGGTACTGGTAGCCGCGGCTGCGGTCCGGTTCCACGCCCCACACGTCGCGGCCCGCGATGAGCCGCGCGTACGGGTCGGACAGGACCTGCCGGGCGTCGAAGCGGTGGCCGGAGGCCGGGTCGAAGGGGCCGTCGGCCCGGTAGCCGTACTCGATGTTCTCGTGGTCGAGGCCGAAGACCGTCATGGCGAAGACGCTGCCGGTGCGGAATTCCTCGGGGAATTCCAGCTCGGCCATCGGCTCGGGCTCTCCGCGCTTGTAGATGACCAGGGACATGGAGGTGGCCTGGTCGGAGAAGACGGAGAAACTGACCCCGCCGGGGACCACGTTGGCCCCGAAGGGGAAGGGCTTGCCGGCGCGGACGCGGTACCCGCCCACCTCGTGGGTCGGGTACGCGTCGACGCGCAGCACCAGCTCGGACTGGGCCTCGGTCATCGCACGGTCCCCGCCTGGACCTTGGCCTCGGCCGCCGCCGCCTCGCCCGCCTCGAAGAAGTCGAGGAACCCGGTGGCCGACATGACGAACCGGACTTCCTCGCTCACCCCGTAGAGGGTGACGGAGACCCCGGCGTGCTGGGCCTCGCGGTAGACGACGAGCAGGGTGCGCAGCCCCGCGCTGGAGACGTAGGTGACGGCCGTGAGGTCGATGCGCAGCGGCCGGCCCTCGCGCACGAGCGGCAGCAGTGCCTGCAGCATCGATCCGGAGGTCTCGCTGTTGATCTCGCCGGTGGCGACGAGCACGGTGCTCGCCTTGTTCCGGCGCTGCTTCAGGTTGAGAGTCATGATGTTCCCCTCTTCTCGGGGCGCCCCCCGTTGGGCCTTACTTGGTCACCGGCCGCAGCCGGACCTTGACCTTGACCCGTCCCTGGACGTCGGGCAGCCGGACCGTGAGGCCCTTCGCGTCGAAGTCGGTCCACGGCTTCTCGTCGATCTCGACGGACGCGACCTCGACCGAGCCCGCGGGAAGCAGGTCGGGCGAGACGCGCAGCACGCGGTCGGGCAGGTTGGTCGGGTCGGGCTGGAAGTGGAAGTCCATCTCCCGGCCGTTGATGAGCAGGTTGTTGTAGACGGCGGAGAGGTAGCAGAGCTCCGCCGAGTGGTACATGGACATCGAGTGGCTGCCCTTGAGCCGCTCGGTGCCGAGCAGGTACGGCGTACCGCTGGCGAGCACGTTGAAGTAGACGGCACCCTCGTCGTGGTCGAGGAAGAAGGTGTTGTAGAAGGACTGCGCCTGCCGGGCCTCGCGCAGGAAGTCGTCGCCGCCGACGGTGCCGTTCAGGATGAGGTAGGCGAGGATCGCCTGCTCCTGCTGCCACCAGGCCTTGCGGTCGTGCCAGGCGAAACGGTACGCCTCCTGGTCGCCCTGCTTGATCCGCTCGACGACGTCGTACCAGCCGCCGCGCTGTACGTCGCTGCCGACGGCCGGCATGATCTCGCCGATCTTCTTGGCGAGGTCCTCGTACGCCGGCTTGGGCTTCAGCGAGTTCATCCGCATCAGGTTCCAGGCGATCTTCAGGTTGTGCCCGACCACCGCGCGGTTCTGCTGCCAGCTGTGCGCGGTGTCGTGCGACCAGTCGCGGAAGAAGCGCTCCTGGACGAAGGGGCTGTTCTTGTAGTCCGGGAACCTGTCCGCGATGGTGTCGAAGGTGTACTCCAGGAAGTCGGCGTAGCTCTGGTCGCCGGTCGCCAGGTACAGGTTGATGAGGTACGCGGGGGCGTGGTCGCCGACCGAGTTCCAGTTCTTGCGCTCGGCGTTCTCGCCGAGGGACTCGTGGTCCGCGCTGAACAGGATCGGGTCGATGTGCGAGTAGTAGCCGCCCTGCTCCGGGTCCTTGAAGAACTTGTCGAACAGCCGGATCGTGGCGTCCGCGTCGTTCTTGATCCGGATGTCACCGGTGACGCGGTACGTCTGGATGGGGCCGGCGAGCGCGTAGATCTGCTCGTACATCGGGATCGCGTCGTAGTCGTCGGAGAACTCCGAGGTGAACAGCTTGCGTTCGGAGTCCCCGTCCACGCTGATGCCGTGGTACCAGAAGACCACGTCCTCCTCGCTGTCCACGACCCGCATGTGCTTGCGCAGGTACTCGGTGCCGCGCTCGGCGACCTCCAGGTACTCGTCCTTGCCGGTCAGCAGGTAGGCCGAGGCCATGCCGTAGACCAGGCGGGAGATCGTGTCGGTCTCCTGGACATGACTGGCGGTCTTGTCACCGCCGAGCCGGACCTCGGTGCGGTACTCGGTGAAGTCCACCGGCCCGTCGCCGAACTGCGCCCGGATGTAGAAGTCGGCCAGCGACTCGATCTGCTTGACCCACCAGCTGCCCTCCTCGAAGCGGTAGTCCTCCGCCCCGCGGCCCAGGAACACCAGGCGCTTGGCGTCGAAACGGCCGCCGTGCTCCGGGTAGTGGATCCCGTAGACGAAGAGGAACCGGCCCGGCGAGAGCATCTCGTCGATGTGCCCGGAGGCGTCGATGTACGGCTCGTCCAGGTTGCGGACCAGCTCGGCGCTCGGGTCGCCGGCCAGCGAGACGTCGAACTCGCGGCCGTCCGAGGTCCTCAGCCGCAGCAGCCGGGTGCCGGAGTCGAAGCGGACGACATAGCCCGCGATGGTGTCGGAGAAGGAGAAGCTCACGGCGTCCGCCATGTCATGCACCGTCCTTGTTCTCTGAAGGCGTGCGGTCGTCCTCGAATCCCTGGCTGACCTCGACGATCACCCCGTCGGGATCGCGGACCCACACGGTCCGCCACCCGCAGATGAAGTCGTCGAAGTCCAGAGGTCCCAGGGTCACTTCGGCCGCGTCACCGAGCGATGCCAGGAACGCGTCCACGCTGTCGGTCTGAAAGGCCAGGTGCCGCATCCGGCCGGGCGCCTGCGGCCCGTCCTCGTGCGCCGCGCCCGCGGGGGCGGTGTCGGCCGCGAAGAGCTCCAGGTACGCGTCCCCCTTGCGCAGGAACACGATCCGCGACTCCCCGAGATCGACCACCCGGGCCCGGGTGAAGCCGAAGTACCGGGTGTAGAAGTCCTCGGTGGTCTTCTGGTCCGTGCAGTTCAGGCCCACGTGCGACCAGACCATCACCTGCTCCCCGGCGCCGGGCATCAGCCGGTCCCCCGGCCCCGGCCCGCCGCGATCAGCTCGATGATGCGGCGGGCGAACAGGTGGTGGTGCGCGCCGGTGCGGCCGGTGACCAGGTCACCGTCGACCACCACGTCCTCGTCGACGTACTGGGCTCCCATGTTGCGGACGTCACCGATGAGGTTGTTGTGGCACACCACCTTGCGGCCGCGCACCTTCCCCGGGATCGAGGCGGCCAGCCACATGCCGTGGCAGATGATCCCCTTGAGGACCGTCGGCTCCTCGAACGCCCGGCGCAGCAACTCCGTCGCCGGCGCGAGGACGTCCACGTCCTCCGTGTAGCGCAGCCGGTCGGCCACCATGCCCGAGGGCACGATGATCGCCGCGTACCGGCGCAGCTCCTCGTCGCTCAGCCCCTCCAGGGACCGGCTGGCGGTGAACGGCGCCCGGTACTCGTGCCCCGAGAAGGTGATGGAGTCGTTGCCCCACAGCCGGGTCAGGAAGTCGACCTCGGCGCCCTCCTCGGCGAACCGGTGCTGGTAGTAGAAGATCTCCGGCTCGTAGAAGTCGCTCTCGACCAGGACCGCGATCCGGGTCCCGGACAGCGCGCCCTCGCGCAGTACGGCGTCAGGCACGGGAGGTCCCCCTCAGGAAGTCCGCCGCGCGCTCGGCGATCATCGCGATGGCGGTGTGGCAGTTGCCCGACGGGACGGCGGGCATCACGCTGGCGTCGACGACGCGCAGGTTCCGTACGCCGTGCACCCGCAGCTCGGGGTCGACGACGGAGAGGTCGTCGATGCCCATGCGGCAGGAGCCGGACTGGTGGTGGTAGCTCTCCGACTTCTGCTTCACGAAGGTCCGCAGCTCGTCGTCCGTGACGTGGCCCGGGCCCGGCTGGAGCTCCTGCTTGTACCAGGGCGAGAACGCCGAGGTCGCGAAGAGCTCCCGGGCGGTCTTGACGCCCTGCACCATCCGCTCCAGGTCCCACCGGTCGCCCAGGTAGTTCGGGTGGATCAGCGGGTGGGCCAGCGGATCGGCGCTCGCCAGCCTGATCCAGCCGCGCGAGACGGGACGTACGACACCGGGCAGGATGCTCACCGTGTTGGGGTGGTCCTGGCCGACGATCACGTCGAACGGCACGTGCACGAAGGCGATCTGCAGGTCGGGAGCGGGCAGGCCGGGCCGGGAGGACAGGAATAGAGCGCTCTCGGACAGGTTCTGCGCCGGTGGCGGCAGCTCCTGCGTGACCTCCGCCATCAGCCCGGTCAGGACGTGGTTGTGGAAGTTCTCGCCGACCCCGGGCAGCGCCGCGGTCAGCTCGATGCCGTGCTCGCGCAGCTGCGCCGGCTGCCCGATGCCGGAGAGCAGCAGCAGCTTCGGGGACTCGATCGCCCCGGCGGCCACGATCACCTCCCGGCGGGCCCGTACGGTGTGCTGCCCGGGCTCGCCGGCCGTGTCGCCGACGGTCCGGCCCGGGAACCCGGCGGGCGGCGCCAGCTGGGCGTACTCGACGCCCGTGCAGGTGTCGCCGTCGAAGAGCAGCCGGGTGGTCTGCGCGCTGGTGCGCAGGGTCAGGTTGGAGCGCTCCAGGGCCGGCTCCAGGTAGGCGGCGAGGGTGCCCTGGCGGCGGCCGTCGGCCACGTCGATGTGGTGCCAGCCGGTGCCGAAGAGCCCGCGCCGCGGGCCGTCGGTGTTGAAGTCCTCGATCTCCTCGTGGCCGAGCTCGACGGCCGCGTCGATGAAGGCGCGGGAGACCGGGTTCGGGCCGTGCCGTCCGGCGTGCGTGATGCGCTGCGGGCCGCGGGTGCCGGTGGTGGCGGCGGTCGCGTCCTCCTGGCCCTCCAGCAGGGCGAAGTAGGGCAGGACGTCCTCGTACGCCCAGCCGGCCGCGCCCTGGTAGGCCCAGTTGTCGAAGTCCGAGGCGTGGCCCCGGATGTGCATCATGATGTAGAGGTTGCTGCTGCCGCCGGGGGCCTTGCCGCGCGGTTCGTACGTACGGCGCCCGTCGAGGCCGGGCTGCGGGACGCTGGTGTAGCCCCAGTCGACGGGCCCGCCGAGCAGCTTGTACCAGGAGGACGGGTCGTCCACCTCGGGCGGGATCCGGGAGCCGCCGGCCTCCAGGACCAGGACGGAGACGTCCGGGTCCTCGGAGAGGCGGTTCGCCAGGACGCTGCCGGCGGTGCCGGATCCCACGATGACGTAGTCGTACTCGTCTGTGCCGTTGACGGCCACGATCGCTTCCCCCCTCAGTCCTGGCTCAGCACCTGGAAGGGAACGGTGTCGTGGTAGTTCGCCATGTACGCGATCTTTCCGTCCACGATCCGGAAGAAGTTCATGACCTCGGCCTCGATCGCCTCGCCGGAGGCGCTGACGGCGCTGAGGTGGGAGACGGCCGCGGCCTTCTCGCCGTCGACGATGAAGTGCGCGGGCTCGTTCCGGAAGACCCGGTACATGGTCCCCATGCCCTTCATCATCGAGCGCAGCACCTCCAGGCCCTCGATGTGGCCGGCCAGCTGCTCGTCCATGACCTGGTCGTCGGCGAACAGGTCGCACCAGCGGTCCCAGTCCCCGGCGTTGGCGTATTCGTAGTACTTCTCAAGGATCTGTCGTGCGTCCACAGCGCTCATCGCGCTCCTCCCCCTATCGGTCCCGGCGGGTTCCGTCGGGCGCGAACGGCGCCCAGAACTGGCTGAAGGCGGTCGCCGTGTCCCCGAAGAGACCGTCACGGCCCTCGACGATCCGGCCGTCCCGCCACCGCATGAAGTGGAATACCGGGTAGTCCATCCGCTCGTACGGGGACCGGCTCTCGCGGTCCGCGCCGTCCCGAAGGGCTACGTTGCGGCACACGTCGGCGCTGCAGTCCTCGCCGATCAGGACCGCCTGGATGTCCATCCGGAAGGTGCCGCCCGTGAGCTTGTGGGTCTGGCCCATCAGCTCCAGGAAGGCGTCCAGGCTCTCGTACCAGCCGGCCAGCGGGTGGCTGCCCGGCACCAGCCAGCGCAGGTCCTCGGAGTAGTACTCCAGGATGCGGGCCCGGTCGCCGGAGCCGAGGGCGGCGTAGGCGGCCTGGACGCGCTCGCGCGTCACTTCGGTCATCGTGGCTTCTCCTTCGCCTTCGCGGCCGCTCAGAGCGAGCCGGAACCGGGCATCGGCGCCAGGTCGTTGACGGTGTACTGCTTGATCAGCGGCCCGTCGGGGCCGGCCACCACCGTCCAGGTCTGGTCGGCGTCGAAGCCGAGCCACTCGCTGCGGGCGGCCGGCGGGTCCCAGATCTTGGCCTGCCAGTTGACGATCACCCGGACGATGGCCCGGTCGCCCTCGATGACGGGCTCCACCTTCGTGACCGTGTGCACCTCGTCGAAGAACCGGCTGGTCACGGCCGCGTACCAGCGGCCGAAGCCCTGGTGTCCGAGGAAGGTGTCCTCGGGGACCTTGAACTCCAGGTCCTCGGTGATGAGGGCGAGCACCCGGTCCAGCGGCAGGTGCTGGTCCAGGGCCACGTACCAGTTCTCGGCGAAGCTGCGGATCGCGTCCTCGGTCAGCCGTTCGGCGGGCATGCGGTCTCCTCCTGTCCGTACGGATGTGGTGTGCGGGGCGGTGAGGCTGTGCGTCAGATCTGGACGTCCACGAGGAACGGTCCGGGGTGGGCCAGCATCCGGCCCACGGCGGCGACCGCCTCGTCCGGCTTCTCCACGCGGACCCCGTCGGCGCCCAGCGACCGGGCCAGCCCGGCGAAGTCGATCTCGGGGTGGGAGAGGTCGAAGGAGCCCGGGAAGCCGTGCTCCGGGATCTCCCGCTCGCGCCAGTACTGGGCGATGTTGTCGTCGAGCAGCCGGTACTTGCGGTTGTTGCAGACCACGAACTTGGCGTTGATCCCGTGCCGGACCGCGGTCCACAGCGCCTGGTAGGTGTACATCGAGCCGCCGTCGCCCGCGAACCCCACGACGAGCCGGTCCGGATGCGCCAGCTGGGCGCCGACCGCGCCCGGGAAGCCCACGCCCAGCGAGCCGCCCCGGGTCAGGTGGTAGTCGCCGGGCCGCTCGGGCGGCAGGTACTTCGTGACCAGCGGCGAGGTGGTCAGCGCCTCGTCGAAGACGATCAGGTCGCCCCCGGTCCGCTCGGCCAGGGTCCGCAGGAAGACCGCCATCGGCGTACCGTCCTGCTCGTCCTCCCCGGAGCGCAGGGCCAGTGCCCGCTCCCGGGTCCGCGCGTCCAGCCGGGCGGCCGCGGCCGCCCGCCGGGGCGCCGTCAGCCGGCGCTCCAGTACGCCGGCCAGCGCGCGCAGCGCCTGCTTGGGGTCGGCGGCGAGCCCCAGGTCCACCGGGTGGTTCTTGGCGATCTCGTACGCGTTGAGGTCGATGTGGACGACCTTCGCGTCCGCCCGGAAGGGGCTCTCCAGCTCGGGGAACACCTCCGGGAAGACATAGGTGCCGACGATCAGCACCCCGTCGGCGGCGCCCACGAGCTCCTTGCTGTGCGGGCCGAACATGTGGCCCGTCTGGCCCCGGCGCAGCGGGTGCGAGGCCGCGATGTTCACCTCGGAGGAGTCCACCTCGTACACGTCCGCGCCCAGCAGCTCGGCGACGGCGACGAGTTCGCGCTGCGCGCCGGAGAGCGAGACCCCGTCACCGACGAGGACGATCGGCCGCTCGGCGGACGCGAGGAGCTCGGCCGCCCGTCCCACCGAGGCCGGCGAGGGCGCCACGTCCGTGAGCGGCACCGCGGCGGGCAGGACCGGCTCGGAGTTGAGCTCGTCCAGCACGTCCATCGGCAGGGCCACGAACACCGGGCCGCGCGGCGGGGTCAGGGCGATCTTCACCGCCCGGCGGATGGTGCGCAGTACGGAGTTCCGGTCGGTGACCCGGGTCGCGTACTTGGTCACCGGCCTGGCCATCGCCACCAGGTCGGACGCCATCTGCGCGTCCATCGCGTCGTAGCGCACCCCGGCGTCGCCGGCGACGACGACGAGCGGGGTGTGCCCGCGCAGCGACTGGTAGAGCATGCCGATGCCGTTGCCCAGCCCCACTCCGGAGTGCAGTTGGAGCAGGGCCGCGCCGCCGGTGGCCCGGGCGTAGCCGTCGGCGATGCCGGCGGCCACGGTCTCCTGGAGGGCGAGGATGTACGAGAAGTCCCGCGCCGCGTCGACCGCGTCGAGGAATCCCTGTTCCACGGTCCCCGGATTTCCGAACATCACCTTCAGGCCGTCGGCCTTGAACTGCTCGATCAGCCTTTCCCGTCCGGGAGTGGCTTCCATGATTCCCCCTACCACCCGTAACGGGTGAGACCGTCCTCCAGGACTTCCACGATCTTCTGCCCCGTCAGATATGAATCAGGGGTGGAACGGCCGGTCACGAACGGGAAGTCGACGATCACCGAAAGGGGGTGACCGAAATTCCCGTGATATGCGCCGCGCGGCCCGGTGGCATCGCGCAGGATGTACTCCAGCGGATACGGCGGCGGGCCCATGTTGAAGTCGGTGCCGAGGAATCCGGTGCCGTCCTTGTAGTCGTACTCCTTGCAGTGCCCGGTGACGTGCTTACCCCAGATGATGCTCTTGCGGTCGCCCCAGTCACGGGCGAAGGCCAGGCAGGCCACGCCGTAGCACTCGGCCGCCACGACCTTGCCGGCCTTCTTGAAGGCCAGGATCAGGGCGTGCACGCGCTCGTTGTTCGCGAGGTCGACGATGGGCCCGCTGCCGCCGACGATCAGGATCGCGTCGTAGCCGGCGATGTCGGACTCCAGCTTGTCCAGATCGCGGTGGTACTGCTCCAGCCTGGGCAGATAGCTCTCGTCGCTCGTGTACGGACGCTCGGGGACCCACGCCTCGATGTCGAGCGGCGAGTCCAGCCGGCTCGACTGCTCGAACTCCCGGCCCAGCCGGGCGTTCTCCTCGGTGGTGACGGAGCGGCCCAGCGGGGGGTCGACGTAGCTCGCGTCGAGGCTCGGCGGAAGAGCGTGCGCACGCTTTCCGGTCGGTGTGGCGAATACGACTTCATAGCCCCGCTCATCGAACTTGGATACCGGGCCTATCAGTTCTTCGGCCCAGTAACCGTGTTCGGAGACAATGACCAGAATCTTTCTGCTCACAGATTCCTCCAGGCGCCGCCTGTTGTCGTTGGCGTTCCCCACACTGCGTGAGGCCAAGGCCTGCGTCAAAGCGCCCGTACGCGACTTCGTGAGGTAGGAACCCAGGTCACCCTGACACCTCAGGTAGTAGTCCGCGGACCTGAGGAAGTCGGCTCAGGACTTCCTGACTTCGGCCGAATCGGTGAACCATCCCGCGCGTCCCGCCCTATGGTCTGGACGCGTCGTGAATCACTGACGCGAGGGGCAAGAGTGCATGAGGAGAGGGACGGGGACGATGACGATGGACCTGTTGTGCACACACATCGATCAGATACGTCCGGTGAAGCCCGGAACCGAGGGCTGCGAGGAATGCCTGGCCCTCGGGGACAGCTGGGTGCACCTGCGGATGTGCCTCAGCTGCGGGCACGTCGGATGCTGCGACTCGTCGAAGAACCGTCACGCCACCCGGCACTACGGCAGCACCGACCACCCCATCGCGGCCTCGCACGAGCCCGGTGAGGACTGGGCCTGGTGCTACGCCGACAAGCTGATGCTGGACCCGGCGTGAGCGCGGCCCCGGAGAACGCTCCGGCCACCAAGACCGCGACCAAGACCGCCGCCGCCAAGACCGCCGGCCCGGCCGCCGCCACGGCGGCCGCCGAGCGGGCCGAGAGCCGCAAGCCCGTCATACTCGCCGTGGACGACGACCCGCAGGTGCTGCGCGCCGTCCGCCGCGACCTGCGCAGCGCCTACGGCGACCGCTACCGGGTGCTCGGCGCCTCCTCGGCCGCCGACGCCCTGAAGATCCTGGACTCGCTCGACGAACGCGGCCACGACCCCGCCCTGTTCCTCGTCGACCAGCGGATGCCCGACGTCACCGGCGTCGAGTTCCTGCTCGAAGCCGTCAGCCGCTTCCCGGACGCCCGCCGGGTGCTCCTGACCGCCTACGCGGAGACGGACGCGGCGATCACGGCCATCAACCGGGTCCGCCTGGACTACTACCTGCTCAAGCCGTGGGACCCGCCGCACGAGCGGCTCTTCCCCGTCCTGGACGACCTGCTGTCGGACTGGCTGGCCACCTACCGCCCCGCGTACGACGGGATCATCGTCGCCGGCCACCTGGTCTCCCCCGGCACCCACGCCGTCCGGGACTTCTTCACCCGCAACGGCCAGCCGTTCCGCTTCCTCAACGTCGAGCGGGACCCCGAGGCGCTGACCCTGATCGCCGCCCAGCCCGACGCGGCGCTCCCGCTCGTCCGCTTCCCGGACGGCGCGGTGCTCTCCGCCCCGACCGACACCCAGCTCGCCCAGCGGCTGGGCCTGGCCACGACCGCCTCCCGCCCGCACTACGAGTGCGTCATCGTCGGAGCGGGACCCGCGGGCCTCGCGGCCGGCGTCTACTCGGCGTCCGAGGGCCTCTCCACCCTCATGCTGGACTCCCGCGCCCCGGGCGGCCAGGCCGGCACGTCCAGCCTGATCGAGAACTACCTCGGGTTCCCGTCGGGCCTCTCGGGCGGGGACCTCACCCGCCGGGCCACGATCCAGGCGTCCCGGTTCGGCGCCGAGATCCTGCACCCGGTGGAGGTGACCTCACTGACCCGGGACGACCCCGCCAAGATCCTGACGCTGGCGGACGGCACGGAGATCAGCGCGGAGACGGTCCTGCTGGCCACGGGCGTCTCGTACAACCGGCTGGAGGCCCCGGGCGCGGACCGCTTCGAGGGGGCGGGGCTCTACTACGGGGCGGCCACCACCGAGAGCTCGGCCTGCATCTCGCAGCACGTGTTCATCGTCGGCGGCGCCAACTCGGCCGGTCAGGCGGCGGTGCACTTCGCCAAGTACGCGGCCCGCGTGACGATCCTGGTCCGCGCGCAGTCGCTGGACGCGAGCATGTCCCGCTACCTGATCGACGAGATCGACCGCACCCCCAACATCGAGGTCAGGGTCCGTACGACGGTGGTGCGGCTGGACGGTGACGAACACCTGGAGAAGCTCACCCTCCACAACGCCGACACGGGCGAGGACACCGAGGTCCCGGCCCGCTTCATGTTCACCTTCATCGGCGCCCGTCCGCACACGGACTGGCTGTCGGGCGTCGTGGAGCGCGACGAGTACGGCTTCGTCCTGACCGGCTCCGACCTGATCTCCAACGGCGGCGAGCTCCCGGCCGAGTGGAGCCTCGAACGGGCCCCCTACCCGCTGGAGACGAGCGTCCCCGGAGTCTTCGCGGCCGGTGACGTACGGGCCCACTCGGTCAAACGGGTGGCTTCCGGCGTGGGCGAGGGCGCCATGGCGGTCTCGCTGATCCACCGCTACCGCTCAATGGGCTGAGAGCGAACAGGCGGCCCGGCCGCTTGCGATCACGGCGCGAGCGGATGCAACGTTGATTACATGATTACAGCCGAACAGAGCGAACAGCTCCGCACGTGGTTCGCCGAGCGCCTGCCGGTGGACGTCTTCGAGTCCCTCGTCTCGGTCACGGTCGACCGCGAGGAGATCACGGTCGTCGGGGCCATCCCGGCGACCGAATCGGTGAAGGAGTTCCGCGAACGCACCCGCGAACAGCGCATCGAGGTGGCCCGCGAGGCGGAGGAGCTCTACCGCCGCAAGGTCGCCTGGGGCGTCCAGGCGGGCACCGAGCGCCACCTCTTCACGCACCTCGCGGTCCCCGTCATGACCCGGCTGCGCCAGTCCGAACGCCAGGTCCTCGACACCCTGGTCGCGGGCGGCGTCGCGCGCAGCCGGGCCGACGCCCTCGCCTGGTGCGTCCGCCTCGTCGGGAGCAACACGGACGAATGGCTCGGCGACCTGCGGGAGTCGCTCGACAAGGTCCAGCAGGTCCGCGCCCAGGGCCCGGACGTCAAGGAATCCGCCACCGACTCCATGAAGTCAGGGGACGAATAGGTAAAACCGTCGCGAGGACCGCCATGATCCCGGGAGGGTAGCCGGGACCACCTGAACCCAGGGAGAGGCACGCACACCATGACCACGACCGTCGAATACATCCGCTACCGGATCGCATTGGACGACCAGCAGGCCTTCGAGGACGCGTACACCAGGGCCGCGGAGGCCCTGGCCGCCTCGCCCGAGTGCATCGACTACGAGCTGACCCGCTGCTCGGAGGAGGCCGAGCGCTACATCCTCCGGATCCGCTGGACCTCGATCGACGCGCACCTGAACGGCTTCCGCAAGGGTGAGCACTTCCCGGCGTTCTTCACCGCCATCCGCCCGTACGTGACGGCCATCGAGGAGATGCAGCACTACCTCCCGACCGCGGTGGTCGGAACGGGAAAGGCCAGCACGGACTCATGAGCACCACGCCCAACACGCCCACGATCTACGAATGGATGGGCGGCGACGAGGCGATGCGGCGCCTCACGGACGCCTTCTACGCCCACGCCCTCCAGGACGAGATCCTCGCCCCCGTCTTCGCGGGCATGGACGCCGAGCACCCCCAGCACGTCGCGGTCTGGCTCTCCGAGGTCTTCGGAGGCCCGTCCGACTACACGGCCCACCACGGCGGCCACCAGCACATGGCCACCAAGCACCTCGGCCGCGGCATCACCGAGAAGCAGCGCCGCCGCTGGGTGGACCTGCTCATGGACACGGCCGACGAGGTCGAACTCCCGACGGACCCGGAGTTCCGCGCGGTGTTCACCTACTACATCGAGTGGGGCACCCGCATGGCCCTGATCTACTCGGGCCCCAACCCGCCCCCGGTGGACGCGGCCAAGATCCCCGTCTGGTCCTGGGGCCAAACGCCACCCTGGATCCCGAAGACCTGACCCGACCCGGCCCGCCGGCCCTTCCAGCCCGTCGGGCGCTTCGAACGCAGAAGGTGCGGGGCGGGGAGAGAACCTCACTCCCCGCCCCGCACCGTCCCCCCGGAGGGACCGGCATCGCCGAGCAGCACCACCAACGGCGCGCCCCCACCGTCCCGCCAGAACTCCACGGCGGACTCCAGCACCTCCGTGAACGTCTCCCACTCCCCCGCCCGGGCCCGGGCGAACTCCCGCCACCCGGTCACGGCCACCAGCCGCCCCGGCGCATACGGCACCTCCGGCGCATCCGGCGCATCCGCGCCCGCCGGCAACCACGACAGATCGATCAGGGCGTCCGCCAACGCGTCCCAGTTCCCGCCGAACCACCCCGGCACCCGCAACGCGTCCCCGCAGCGCCGCATCAAAGCGGCCTTGCCCCGCACCCCGGCCAGGTCCAGCCGCACCGTCACCCACCCCGCCGCCTCGGCATCGGCCAGCGCGGCGTCGATCGCTTCGAGCGGTCGCGGATCCAGGCTCATCGGAGAACCGCCTTGAACGTGTTGTAGTGGTCGTCCGTGTAGTAGAACTCCCCACCCGCGCCCGTCACGATCCGCCGGGCCCCGCGGTCCCGTTCTCCCGGCGTCCTCACGGTGAACTCGTGGTAATAACCGCGGCCCTGCTTCGGCAGCGCCTTCTCGAAGTTCCCGAAGACGGTCCCGTCCTGCCGGTACGGGTACGGCCCGCCCCGGTCGATCAGCGCGAGCACGTCACGCGCCTGCTGCGGCAGCGCGGAGGCCCGTACGGTCGCCATCCCCCTGGCCCACCCGGGCACGGCGGGCGTGCCCACCCCACCGGACGGCGGTGACGGCGGCGCGGTCTCACCGGCACCGGCGCCGCACCCCACCGCACCGATCAGCGCGGCACAGAGGAACAACGCCCCCAGCACGCGCAGCAGCGATCGGGGCACGTTCCGAAAGATCATGCACCGATCGTGCCAAATATCCGATTCGCCCGCGAATCGCGCGCGAACCGGCCCTGCGCTCCTCAGTTCAGAGCGCGGCCATCTTGGTGTAGGGACTCAGGATCCTTTTCTGGACCGATCCGAAGTCGACGAGGACAGCGATCCCCTCCTCGATACCGACGACACGGCCGAGACCGTGCTCATCGTGAGTAACCCGGTCGCCGACGCTGAACTGCCGGAGCGGCGGTTCGACGGGGGCCTTGAACGGGCTGGACGGCAAATGGCGGCGAGGTACTGCTGACTTTGTCATTGAGACCAGTATGCGCCCCGCAGGCCGCCTCGCGGTCCGCCGTTCGGATCTCAATTCCAGCACCATCCGCACCACACACCTTGCGGAGGCCGGATCCGACGCCGGATCAGTCGTCCGGGTCGGCCCGGTCCAGCGCCGGCCGCAGCCCCGGGGCCGATTCGGTGAGCAGGTAGTCCGCGACCGCCGTGTCCGTGACCAGGCTGGTCACCAGCCCCGACCGCAGCACCGCCCCGATGGCCGATGCCTTCCGCAGCCCGCCCGCGATCGCCACGACCTCCGGGATCCGCCGCAGCCGGTCCGCCTCCACGGTGATGCACCGCTCGCCGAGGTCCCGGCCGACCCGGCGCCCCTCGGCGTCGAACAGGTGCGCCGACATCTCGGCCGCGACGCCCAGCGAGGCGTAGTGCGCCCGCTCCTCGTCGCTCAGCATGTCGTGGACGGTCGAGATCCCCGGCTCCCACGAGCCGATCGAGACGGCCGCGACGGTCACCTTGTCGAAGTACTCGAACGCCCGGGCGATCCCCGTCTGGGACCGCAGCGCGGAGGCGGTCGCGGGATCGGGCAGCAGCATCGGCGCGTAGATCGGGTGCGCGTCCCCGCCGGAGACCTGCGCGGCCCGCCGCACGGCCTCGACGGAGCCGCGCTCGGCGGTCCCGGCGTCGTACACGCCGGTCAGCTGCACCACCGTGCAGGGCGGCAGACGGTGCAGGGAGGCGGCCATGTGGATGGTCGACCGCCCCCACGCGAGGCCCAGTACGTCGCCCTCGTTCACGAGCTCGCCCAGCAGGTCGGCCGCGACCGCGCCCAGGTTCTCCGGATCCGGGGCGTCCTCGGTCGCATCGGCCGGGGACTCCACCACGACGGCGTGCCGCAGCCCGTACCGGGCCCGCAGCGCGTCGGAGCGCTCCGCGTCGAGCTCGGCCGGAACCCGGATCTCGATGCGCACGAGGTCACGTTCGAGGGCGGTCTCCAGGACCCGGGCCACCTTGAAGCGGCTCACGCCGAACTCCTCGGCGATCTGGATCTTGGACTTGCCCTCCAGGTAGAAGCGGCGCGCCATGGCCGCCGCCTGCACCAGCTCCGCGGGTCCCATCCGCAGGGCTGACCGTCCCGCCGACATAGCAGACACCGCGTTCTCCTCACTGCTGTTCACACTCTCGTGTTCACACTCTCGACTCGTCGTTCATCCTGTCAGATCCAACGGCCCCTGATCAGCCCGGACAGCTCCCGTTCACCAAGCTGTTCACGAACCCTCGCCCAGGGACGTCCCTAGTGGTCGCAGCCCCACGGCGCGGCGGCGATCGCCGCGCCCGCCTGCTCGCGCAGCGTCCGCACCGCGGCGGCCGGATCGACGGCCCCGTATACGGCGCTGCCCGCGACGAACACGTCGGCTCCGGCCTCGGCCGCGCGCTCGATGGTCGTCGCGGAGACCCCGCCGTCGACCTGCAGCCACAGGTCGAGCCCGTGCTTGGCGATCATCTCCCGGGTACGGCGGATCTTGGGCAGCATGATGTCGAGGAAGGACTGCCCGCCGAAGCCGGGCTCGACGGTCATGATCAGCACCATGTCGAGCTCGGGCAGCAGGTCCTCGTACTGCTCGATCGGGGTGCCCGGCTTCAGCGCCATGGCCGCCCGGGCCCCCTTGGCCCGGATCTCCCGCGCCAGCCGCACGGGCGCCGCGGCGGCCTCGGCGTGGAACGTCACGGATCCGGCCCCGGCCTCCACGTACTGCGGAGCCCAGCGGTCGGGGTCCTCGATCATGAGGTGCAGGTCGAGCGGAATGTCCGTGGCCCGGCTGAGGGACTCCACGATCGGCATTCCGAGGGTGAGGTTCGGGACGAAATGGTTGTCCATGACGTCGACATGCAGCCAGTCCGAGCCCTCGACTGCCTTCGCCTCCTCGGCGAGCCGGGCGAAGTCCGCGGACAGGATGCTGGGATTGATCTGAACGGCCATGCCCCAAGCCTGCCATGCCCTCGCACGGTTCCGGCCATGACCCCGAATCTCGGGACTACCGCAGCACCGCTTAAATGATCATGGGGAACATTTCAATTGTCCTTCGGAGTCACCTCCGGCACGGTACTGCTCATGACAACGCAGCCCACCGGCGTGCCCGTCGCCCCGGACATCACGACCGCCGGCGCCACCCCCTGGCGCAACAAGGACTTCCGCACCCTCTTCACCGCCTCCACCCTCAACCAGCTCGCCACCAACACCGGCCAGGTGGCCGTCCCGCTGCTCGCCCTCACCGCCCTCGACGCCACGGCCGCACAGGTCGGCGCCCTCGCCACGCTCTCCACCCTCGCGTTCCTGCTGATCGGCCTGCCCGCCGGCGCCTGGGTCGACCGGCTGCGCACCCGCCGTGTCCTGATCGCCTCCGACCTCGCCCGCGCCGCCCTCTACGCCTCGCTGCCCGTCGCCCAGTGGCTCGACGCGCTCACGCTCGCGCAGCTGTACGCCGTCGTCCTGCTCGGGGGCTGCGCCACCGTCTTCTGCGACGTCGGCTCGCAGAGCGTGCTGCCCCGGCTGATCGGCCGCGACGGCCTGGTCCGGGCCAACGCGGCCATCGTGACCCTCATGGCCGTCGCCAACATCGCGGGCCGCGGCGCCGGCGGAGCCCTGGTCGCCACCCTCACCGCGCCCTTCGCCCTCGCGTGCGCCTCGGCCGCCTACCTCGCCTCCGCGCTGCGCCTGACCCGCATCGGCGCCACCCCTGCCCCGCCGGCCGACGACCGCACCCGGCTGACGACCCGGATCCGGGAGGGGCTGCGGCACGTCCTGGGCCACCCGGAGCTACGCGCCCTGGCGCTCAACTCCACGCTGAGCAACCTGGGCGGGGCGATCATCAACACCATGCTGCCGGTGCTGTTCGTACGGGAGCTCGGGCTCTCCCCGGCCTCCCTCGGCCTGTTCTGGGCGGCGGGCGGCATCGGCCTGCTCCTCGGCGCCCGCCTGGCCCGCCCCTTCGCGGCCCGCGTCGGCTACGGCCGCGCCCTGGTGCTGAGCCTCACCCCGGCCACCCTGCTGGTGCCCCTGCTGGACCGCGGCCCGTGGCTCTGGCTGGCGGGGGCGGGGTGGATGCTGGCGATGATGACGATCGGCGCGAACAACGTCCTGGGCGTCAGCCTCCGCCAACACCTCACCCCGGACCCCCTCCTGGGCCGCATGAACGCCACTTTCCGCTTCATGCTCACCGGCGCCCTGGCCCTGGGCGCCGCCACCTCGGGCCTCCTGACGGAGCTCACGACCCTGGACACCACCCTCTGGACGGGCGCAACCATCACGGCCCTGGCCTGGATCCCCCTCGCGCTCTCCCCGGTACGGAAAAGGGCGGAGGGCGTGTGAGGAACAGAAGCCACCGGGGCGGGACCAGACAGCGCTGGGGGCTTCCCGCCAGTCTCACTGTCCTTCCGTGTCGGTCCGCCCTGTCAAGGGCGCTCCCTCCGGTCGCGTCGCTTCGCGATGGCCTTCGGCCACCCTTGACAGCCCGGCCCGCCCCGGAACGCCAATAAGCCTGCCGGGAACCCCCCAAAGAAACGGTCAGGGGGAAACATGACCACCGAGCCGCACTGAGACGCCTGAGCGGGCGCCCTGCCCAGCGGAGACCGCCGCCCTCCGGGCGGAAACCCTCCCGAACCTGCACCAGATGCTGTCCAGATTGACCAAGCCAGCGGTCAGGCGCCCCAGATCGCTACCCGCCTGCTTCTCGGCTTGGCGGCTGCGGCCCGTCTTGGGCTGGACACAAGCCGCCCACGATCGCTACCCGCCTGCCTCTCGGCTTGGCGGCTGCCACCCGTCTTGGGCTAGACACAAGCCGCCCACGACCAGAACACAGTGCGGACCGGCCGGCGACCACAGGTAGTCGGATGGTGCGGCCTGAGACGGTCGGATGCGTCATTTCATGCAGGTTGGAGGCCATCGGACCTCCAGAGACCCCAATCCCACCCCAATCCTGTCTGAATTGGGGTGGTTTGGTGGGTGGGTGTGGGCTGTCTGGTCTCCCTGACTGCAATCCAGGCCGATCTCTTCGTCTTCTGACTACAAGAAGCCACAGACAAGCCGCAGCCGCGTGAGGCGAGATGCCCGTGGCGAGCGTGGGCGGCTTATGTCCAGCCACGGCCGGTCCGCAGCCGCTGAGCCGAGTGGCAGGCGGGTAGCGATCTGATGCGCCTGACCGCTGACCTGGTTGATCTGGACACCGTGGAGTGCAGGTTCGGGAGGGTTTCCGCCCGGAGGGCGGCGTTTCCGCCAAGCCAGGGCTCCGGCCGGGCGTCTCGCGATGGCTCGGTGGCCATGGTCCCCCTGACCGTTCTTTGGGGGGTTCCCGACAGTCTTTGGCATTCCGGGGCGGGCCGGGCTGTCAAGGGTGGCCGAAGGCCATCGCGAAGCGACGCGAACGCAGTGAGCGCCCTTGACGGGCCGGACCGAACCGGAAGGACAGTGAGACTGGCGGGAAGCCCCCAGCACGGTTCGACCCCGCCCCGGGAGCTACCGCTCCGCTACGCCGTCCGCCGCAGCAGGGCGAGGTACATCGCATCGGTGCCGTGCAGGTGCGGCCACAGCTGGACGTCCGGGCCGTCGCCGAGCGCCGGGACGCCCTGCATGAACGGGCGGGCGTCGATCAGTTCGGCCGACACCGGCGCCGCTCCCGCGCCGCGTCCCTTGAGGACGTCGTCCACGACCACCCGGGTCTCCGCCAGGTGCGGGGAGCAGGTGGCGTAGCCCACGACCCCGCCGATCCGTACCGCCGACAGCGCCTCCCGCAGCAGCCCCCGCTGGAGCGGCGCGAAGCCCTCCAGGTCCTGGGGGCGGCGGCGCCAGCGCGCCTCCGGGCGGCGGCGCAGCGCGCCCAGGCCGGAGCAGGGCACGTCCATCAGCACGCGGTCGAAGGATCCCGGACGCCACGGCGGCCGAGTGCCGTCCGCGGTGATGACCTGATACGGGCCCGGATTGCCGGCCAGCGCCTTCTCCACCAGGCGCGCGCGGTGCGGCTGCTTCTCGGAGGCCAGCAGGAACGCCCCGCGCTCGGCGGCGAGCGCCGCCAGCAGGGCCGCCTTGCCGCCCGGTCCCGCGCAGCCGTCGAGCCAGCGCTCGTCGCGGCCGTCCACGGGCACGGCCGCCAGGGCCATCGCCACGAGCTGGCTGCCCTCGTCCTGGACTCCGGCGCGGCCTTCGCGCACCGCCTCCAGCGCGCCCGGCTCGCCGCCCTCGGCCATCCGGACGGCGTACGGGGACCAGCGCCCCGGCAGCGCCGAGTCCTCGCCGACGGCGTCGAGCAGTTCCCCGGTCGTGGACCGGCCGGGCCGCGCGACCAGCGTGACCTCGGGCCGCTCGTTGTCGGCCTCCAGCAGGTCCTCGATCCCGGCGCGGCCGCCGCCCAGCGCGTCCCACAGGGCGCTGACGACCCAGCGCGGGTGCGAGTGGTAGACGGCGAGGTGTTCCTCGGCGTCGTCCTCGTAGGGCGGCGCGACCTTCTCCAGCCAGGCGTCGAGGTCGTGCGCGGCGATCTTCCGCAGGACGGCGTTGACGAACTTGGCGCGCCCGTCGCCGAGCACCACCCGGGCCAGCTCGACGCTCGCCGAGACCGCCGCGTGGCTGGGGATGCGGGTGCCGAGGAGCTGGTGGGCGCCCAGGGAGAGGACGTCGAGGACCGGCGGGTCGACCTCGCGCAGCGGCCGGTCGACGCAGGCGGCGATCACCGCGTCGTACGTCCCCTGGCGGCGCAGGGTGCCGTAGACGAGTTCGGTGGCCAGGGCCGCGTCCCGCGCCTCGAAGTTCTCGTCCTGGCGGGCCTTGCGCAGCAGCGGCGGCAGGACGAGGTTCGCGTAGGCGTCACGCTCGTCCACCGCCCGCAGCACCTCGAAGGCGAGCATCCGGACGGGGTCCTTCTGCGGCCGGCGGTACGGCTTGCCCGGCTGGCCGCCCCGGTTGCCCGACTGGCCGGACGGCTTGCCACCCCCGCCCGCGGCGGGTCGACGACGAGGCTGACGAGGCTGTTCGCTCACGTGAAAGGTGCTCCGGGGTTACGAGGCGCTGCTGATGCGGAAGGCCGGTACGGAAGGCCGGTACGAAGGCCGTGGACGGGGGAAGCCGCCGGTACGGCAGGTAGTACGACTGGGATCAGCCTACGTCGGCCCCGCCGAGTCGCTCGCCGGGAGCGATCCGCACCCCGCGGGCCCAGTCGGCGCCCTTCATCGGCTTCTTGCCCTGCGGCTGCACCCAGAGCAGTTCCACGGCGTGCGAGCCGGTGCCGACGCAGACGCTGTTCTTCGCCGGGGCCAGCTCGCCCGGCGCCAGGTCCGTGCGGTCGGTGACCAGCCCGAGGGAGATCAGCTTGAGCCGCTCGCCGCGGAAGACGGTCCACGCGCCCGGCGCGGGCGTGCAGCCGCGTACGACGCGGTCGGCCCGCATCGCCGGGGCCTTCCAGTCGATCCGGGCGTCCTCGACGGTGATCTTCGGCGCGAGCGAGAGCCCGTCGGCCGGCTGCGCCACGGCGCGGAGCGTGCCGTCCTCGATGCCGTCCATGGTGGCGGCCAGCAGTCCGGCTCCCGCGAAGGCGAGGCGGGTGAGCAGGTCGCCGCTGGTGTCGGTGGCGCGGATCTCCTCGGTCAGGTGTCCGTAGACGGGCCCGGAGTCCAGCCCCTCCTCGATGAGGAAGGTGGAGGCGCCGGTGACCTGGTCGCCGGCCATGATCGAGTGCTGGACGGGCGCGGCCCCGCGCCAGGCGGGCAGCAGCGAGAAGTGCAGGTTGACCCATCCGTGGCGGGGGATCTCCAGGGCGCTCTTCGGGAGCAGCGCGCCGTAGGCGACGACCGGGCAGCAGTCCGGGTCGATCTCGCGCAGCCGGGCCTGGAAGTCGGGGTCGCGCGGCCGGGCCGGCTTGAGGACCTCGATCCCGGCCTCCTCGGCGCGTTCGGCGACGGGGCTGGCGACGAGACGGCGGCCGCGGCCGGCCGGTGCGTCGGGCCGGGTGATGACGGCCGCGACCTCGTGCCGCCCGGAGGCGATGAGGGTGTCCAGGGCGGGCACGGCAACCTCGGGGGTGCCTGCGAAGACGAGCTTCACTGGGGTCCTACCTCGCTATCTCGGCTGTCAGCAGCACACCAGTCTATGGGGTGTCCGCCGGGCGGCCCACCTGCGCGGTTGAGGGGGCGTACACGCACTCACGCGCCCTTCGCATATGCCGACACGCCCCCCTAGCGTGACCTGGGCGCCGGGTGGCGCGTTGGTCAAGAGAGATTGACCGAAACCGGGCCGCCGACGAGAACGGTGTCTGCGGCCCTATCCGCTCTTCAGCACCGGTTCGAGAGGCTTCTTCAATGGCCGACCACGCCACCCACGACGCCCAAGCACGGGCCAGCCTGCACCTGTTGGTGCGGGACATCGAGCGGGTTCGCCGGCAGGTGGATGCTCTGCGTACGCTCACCGCCCAGCTCGGCAACGTGTACCGCCCGCGCCGCTCCGGTCCCTCCACGGGCTTCGTCGTGTACGGGAGGGCGCCCGCGCCCACCGTCCGTCTCGCGCAGGAGCTGCGCGACAGCGTCGAGACCCTGGTCACCGCCGCTGTGGACTTCGACCGCTCGCTCGGCTTCTCGTGGGACGCGGTCGGTTCGGCCCTCGGCGTCACCAAGCAGGCCGTACACCGCCGTTACGGGGCCCGCCGGGCGCAGGCCGCCGAGTCCACCGCCGAGCAGCAGCCGGCCGAGGGGGCGACCACCCGGACGCTCGGGCCGCTCCCCACGGTCCCCGCCGCCCGCTCGGCGCCGCCGCAGCCGGTGCGCGAGGAGTCCCAGAGCGCGGCGGGCGCGAGCGCCGCCACCCGCTCCCCGGCCTTCCCGGGCCCGCGGGGCGGTTGACGCACTCCCGGCCGCCGGGACGCCGACCCCCGACGGCTCCGCCCCACCCACCGACCCGCCCCCGGCGGGCGCCCCCTCCCCCGGCCCCCGCCGGGAGGGCGGCGCTCCGCCGGGGGCGTTCGGCGTTCAGCCGATGTCGGGCGGGTCGATCCGGACCCGGACCGATTCGGCCGCCGAGACCCCGCGCGCCAGCCGGGCCGCCTGGGCCGCCTTGAGCGCGGCGGCCAGCGCCGCCCCGCTGCCCGGCGGTACCCGGACCAGGGCCCGCTCCCCGGGCGAGGGTTCGCCGCGCCGGCCCGGCAGCGGTACCGGGCCCAGGATCTCGGCGTCCGGCGGCAGTTCGGCGGCGGCGAGGAAGGCTTCGACCGCCTCGGCCCGCCCGGCCACGGCGGCCATCCGGGACACCGGCGGGAACCCCAGCTGGGCCCGCTCGGCGAGTTCCCGTACCGCGTGGCCCACCGGGTCCCACCGCACCAGCGCCTGGACAGGCCGTAGCGTCGGCTCGGCGACCACGACGACCTGCCCGGCCCCCCGCACCAGCGAGGCCGCGCCGATCCAGCGCCGCAGGGCGTCCTCCCCGGCGCGCAGGTCGGGCCGGGTCAGCATGGCCCAGCCGTCCAGCAGCAGCGCGGCCGCGTACCCCTCGCCCGCGGCGACGGGTTCGGCGCCGGGGGTGCACACCACCAGCGCCGGCCGGTCCGGCACCTCGTCCAGGACGTGGTCGCGCCCGGAGGTCCGTACGGGCACGGCGGGGAAGGCCCGCCCCAGTTCCTCGGCGGTCCGCCGGGCGCCGACCACCTGGGCGCGCAGCCGGAAGGAGCCGCACTCCTCGCAGTGCCAGGACGGCTCGTCCCTCCCGCACCAGCCGCACCGCAGGTCCCGCTCGTCGGGGGCTTCCAGCGGTCCCGCGCAGACCGTGCACCGCGCCGGTGTCCGGCACCGCTCGCAGGCCAGCCGCGGTACGTAGCCCCGCCGCGGCACCTGTACCAGTACGGGCCCGGTCTTCAGCCCTTCCCGTACGGTCTCCCAGGCCAGGCTGGGCAGCCGGGCGGCGCGCGCCGCCCCGTCCCGGGCGAGGAGCTCGTCCCCGACGGTCCGGATCCGGGGCGCGCAGGTCCGTACCGTCTCGCGGGCGGCGACCAGCGGTCGCGCCCAGCCGGATTCGACGAGCTGGGCGGCCTCCACGGTGCAGCTGGTGCTCCCGGCGAGGAATCCGCAGCCGTCGCTGACGGCGCGCAGTTCCAGCACCTCCCGGACGTGCGGGAACGGGGCGTGGTCATCGCTGTGGCTGGAGTCCCCGTCATCCCAGATCGCCACCAGGCCGAGGTCCCGCACCGGGGCGAACATCGCGGCCCGGGTGCCGATGACGGCGCGCACCGAGCCTCGGTGCACGGCGAGCCACTGGCGGTAGCGCTTCTCCGGTCCGGACTCTGCGGTCAGCAGCGCGTGCCGTCCCTCGCCGAGCAGGGCGGTGAGCGCCGCGTCGACCCGGGCGGCGGTGCGCCCGTCGGGCAGGACGGCGAGGGCGCCGCGGCCGGAGGCGAGGGTGGCCGCCATGGCCCGGGCCAGTTCGTCGGCCCAGCCGGGGCCGGGCAGCGCGGTCCACACGGCGCGGGGGGCGGCGCCGGTGGCGAGGGCGCGCAGGAAGGCGGGGCCGGCGCCGTACCGCGCCCAGCCGCCGGGTTCGGGGACGGCGGGCGCGGGCAGCGGCTCGGGGGACGGCTTGGACTCGGCGCGGGCGTTGCGCGGGGGCAGGGCGAGCTGGAGGACATCGGCCAGGCTGCCCGCGTAGCGCTCGGCGACGGCCCGGGCGAGGGCCAGCATGCGGGGGCTGAGGACCACCTCGGGCGAGACGACCTGTGCGAGGGCGGCCAGCGCCCCGCCGTAGTCGGATTCGGCGCGGCGCTCGACGATGAAGCCGTCGATGAGACCGCCGCCCTCCCGGCGGCCGCCGTGCACCTGGTGGGAGCCGGCTCCGAAGCGGACCCGGACGCGGACTCCGGGCTGTGCGGCCTCGGAGAGCTCGGCGGGGACGGCGTAGTCCCAGAGCTGGTCGAGGTGGAGGACGCCCTTGTTGACGAGGATCCGGGCGACGGGGAGCTCTTCGGCGAGCGCCGCGCCCCGCCAGGTGCGCGGCTTGGCCTTGGGGGCCTTGGCCTTCGCGCCGGCGACCATCTCCCGCATGAGCGCGAGCTGCTCCGGCGGGCCGCCGGGACCCTGGTCCCCGCCCCGCTGTTCGGACTCGTTCGCGCTGCTCACACCCGCATTCTTACCAAACCCCACCGACAACGGGCGGGTCCGGGACGGAACGCGTACGGCCCCGGACCGCGAGGGTCCGGGGCCGTACGTGGTGAGGTCTTACAGACCGGCGGCCTGGCGCAGGGCGTCCACGCGGTCGGTGCGCTCCCAGGTGAAGTCCGGCAGCTCGCGGCCGAAGTGGCCGTAGGCGGCGGTCTGGGCGTAGATCGGGCGCAGCAGGTCGAGGTCGCGGATGATCGCGGCCGGGCGGAGGTCGAAGACCTGGCCGATGGCGTCCTCGATCTTCTGGACCTCGACCTTGGCGGTGCCGAAGGTCTCGACGAACAGGCCCACCGGCTCGGCCTTGCCGATCGCGTACGCCACCTGGACCTCGCAGCGCGAGGCGAGACCGGCGGCGACCACGTTCTTCGCGACCCAGCGCATCGCGTAGGCGGCCGAGCGGTCCACCTTGGACGGGTCCTTGCCGGAGAACGCGCCGCCACCGTGACGGGCCATGCCGCCGTAGGTGTCGATGATGATCTTGCGGCCGGTCAGACCCGCGTCACCCATCGGGCCGCCGATCTCGAAACGCCCGGTCGGGTTGACCAGCAGGCGGTAGCCCTCGGTCTCCAGCTTGATGCCGTCCTCGACCAGCTGCGCCAGGACGTGCTCGACGACGAACTCACGGATGTCCGGAGCCAGCAGCGAGTCCAGGTCGATGTCCGCCGCGTGCTGCGAGGAGACGACGACCGTGTCGAGGCGGACGGCCTTGTCACCGTCGTACTCGATGGTGACCTGCGTCTTGCCGTCGGGGCGCAGGTACGGGATCGTCCCGTTCTTGCGGACCTCGGACAGCCGGCGCGAGAGCCGGTGCGCGATGTGGATCGGGAGCGGCATCAGCTCGGGGGTCTCGTCGCACGCATACCCGAACATCAGGCCCTGGTCGCCCGCGCCCTGCTTGTCGAGCTCGTCCTCATC
>NZ_BMVE01000018.1 GCF_014650555.1 Streptomyces goshikiensis
GCGTACGCCTTCGTCGTCACCTCGCCCGCGATGTGCACGAGACCGGTGGTGATGAGCGTCTCGACCGCGACGCGGGAGGCCGGATCCGCGCGCAGCAGTGCGTCGAGGATGGTGTCGCTGATCTGGTCAGCGATCTTGTCGGGGTGACCCTCGGTCACCGACTCGGAGGTGAAGAGCCGTTTTGTCATGTCGCGCATGAGAACGTCGGCTCCCCGCAGCCCGCAATCGGACTTGGCTGAGTCACCGCACGGCTCCCGGCCGGCGCACGCTTGGGCAGGTCAGGCGGCACGGTCGAGGACCTGAGCCGTCCCGGTGCGGTCCGCCGCCCGCTCCCGTGCCCGTAGCAGGGAGCGGTACAGCAGGATCGCGGCGAGGCCGGCGGTCCCGTACAGCAGGCTCATGCCGAGGGCGGGGACGAAGGCGCCGACGGTCACGCACAGGGCCGCGATGAGCAGTCCGGCGCGGGCGTTGAGGGCGTAGGCGGCCATGTACTTCGTACGGGCCTGGGCGGGCACCAGGTCGGCCAGCAGGGTCTGGCGGACGGGGATGCTGGCGATCTCGCCGAGGGTCAGCAGCACGGCGGCGCCGATCAGCACCCAGGCGTCGTTGCTGACGGCCCAGACCATGTAGCCGGCGGTGAACGCGGCGATCCCGGCGTAGAGCCGGGTCCGCTCGGAGGCCCGGCCGAGGAGGGTCTTCGCTGCCAGGACCAGGGCCACCACGAGGGCGGCGTTGACGGCGCGCAGGATGCCGAGGATCGCGACGCCGTCGACCGCCGGCGTCCAGGAGCCGATGGTGGCGAGGGTCTGGCGCGGGAACTCGTCGGCGAGACGCACCGCGATGTAGTAGCCGATCTGCATCTCGACGGCGGCGATCAGGGCGGCCGCGGTCAGCTGCCGCAGGAAGAGCCGGTCGCGGCCGACCGCGAGGTAGCCGCGCAGCATCGCACGGGGGCCGGTCGCGACGTCCTTGCCGGTGGCGGGCGCGGTCTCGCTGATCCAGCGCCAGATCACGAGGGTGGTCAGCGCGCAGGCCGCGGCCGCGCCGGTGAGCAGCTGCGTGAAGTGCCCGTCGTAGAGGAAGCCGCCGATCAGGGCGCCGACGGTGAAGGCGACGTTGATCGACCAGTAGTTGATCGTGTAGACGAGAGGGCGACTCTCGGGGGTGGAGACGTCGACCATCATCGCGTCGGCGGCGGGGGTGGCCAGCTGCGCGGCGCAGGTGTTGGCGAGGAAGAGCAGGAACGTCGCCACGCCGGAGGACCACCAGGGCGAGTTGGCGAGCGCGAGCAGCGCGAAGCAGACGGTCGCGCCGAGCTCACCGGCCACGAGCAGGGGCCGTCGCCCGTACACGTCGGCGAGGTGGCCGCCGATGAAGTTGCTCGCGATGCCTGCGGCGGCCACGGCGAGGGTCAGGGCGCCGGCCGTCGCCGCTCCGTAGAGCGCCGCCAGGTGGATGATCAGCAGGGGCATCAGCATGACGGAGAGCAGGCGCTGGACGAATCCGACGCAGATCCGCAGCCGGATGTTGGGGTGCAGGTCTCGGAAGTTCACTGCGAGCTCCGGGGGCCGGCCGGGCCGCGGTCGTCGGCGAGCCGGCCGCCCTTGCCCCAGTGGCCGAGCTCGACGTCCCGGACGATCACCGTGACGGACTCCCGCGGACAGCCGGACACGCGCGTGACGACGTCGGTGATGCCTGCCACCAGATCGCCGCGCGCGGCGCGGTCGTTGCCCTTCCACCAGTTGACGGTGATCACCGGCATATCGGCTTTCCTTTTCTCGGCGGGGCAGATTCCGGAGAATTTCCGGGATGGCGGCAGAGTGATTCCAGGTATACCGAGGGGAACATGCCGGAGCTCTTTGGCCAAGAATCTCCGGTGTCGCGGGACCACTTGGCCAAGTTGCTCAAGTCGCGGCGCCTCGCGATGACCTGTTGCCCCGTCAACCACCCCGTGGTTTGCTCGGTGCCGTCCTGTCCGGCCGGTCCCGTCCGTCCTGCTGGATCGTTTCTCCCGTGGCCGGGATTCGCGCTTTCAGCTCGTGGGGGGCACTGTGCGCCGGCCCGGGAGACACAGGACTCCTGGCGATCTCGGAAGGAAACCGGTGTCCACGTTCGACATACGAAAGATCGGCGGCCGAATCGGCGCGGAGGTAACGGGCGTCGACCTTTCCGCCGGACTTTCGGATTCTGTTTTCGGGCAGATCAACGAGGCATTCCTTGAGCACAAGGTGCTCTTCTTCCGGAATCAGGACATCACCGACGAGCAGCAGCTCGCATTCGCCGGGCGGTTCGGTCCGCTCACGCGGAAACACCCGATGATGCGTGCCGTCGACACGGCTGCGCCGCACGTGCTCGCCGTGGACGGCGAGGACCAGCGCGCCGATCACTGGCACACCGACATCAGCTTCACCACCTCCCCTTCGCTCGGTACGACGCTGCGCTCCGTGGTGCTCCCGCCGTACGGCGGCGACACCCTGGTGGCCAACGCCGCCGCGGGGTACCGGGACCTGCCGGCCGAGCTGCGGAAGATCGCCGACCGGCTGTGGGCGGTGCACACCAACCACGCCGAGCAGCCGCGGCTGGGCACCGAGCGCGGTGACAAGGTCCGCGAGGCCTTCCTGTCCCGCCGGTTCGAGACCGCCCACCCCGTGGTGCGGGTGCACCCCGAGTCGGGGGAGCCGAGCCTGTTCCTGGGCGGCTTCGCCCAGTGGCTGGTGGGCATGGAGGTCCGCGAGTCCCGCCCGATCATCGACGTCCTGCAGTCGTACGTGCGCCGGCCGGAGAACACCGCGCGCTGGACCTGGCGCCCGGGAGACGTGCTGGTCTTCGACAACCGCAGCACGCAGCACTACGCCGTCAACGACTACGGCACCCACAAGCGGGTGCTGCACCGCGTCTCCGTCAACGGCGAGGTGCCCGTCGGCCTCGACGGGCGGCCGAGCTACGCCCTCAAGGAGGGCGAGTGAGCGCCCCCGGCCCGGCCGGCTTCGCCCGGCGGCTGCGCGGGCGCGAGCGGCTCGTCGGCTACTGGATCGCCTGTGACAACCCGGCCGGCACCGAACGCGTCGCCGGCCTCGGCTACGACTACATCGGCGTGGACGGGCAGCACGGCGTGATGCACCAGCCCGGCTGGCAGGCGGCCATGCTCGCGATCGACTCCCGGCGGCGGTCCGCCGGGATCATCCGCGTGCCGTCGGCAGACCCGGTCGCCATCGGGGTCGCGCTCGACACCGGGGCGCGCGGGGTCATCGTCCCGATGGTCGACACCGCCGAGCAGGCCCGCACGGCCGTACGGGCCTGCCGCCACCATCCGGCCGGGACCCGCAGCCTCGCCGGGCCGGTCCGCGCCGAGCTGCGGCTGGGCTCGGTGCCGGCCGACATCGACGACGAGATCGCCTGCGTCGTGATGATCGAGACGGCCGCCGCCCTGGAGAACCTCGACGCCATCTGTGCCACACCCGGTCTCGACGCCGTCTACGTCGGCCCGGCGGACCTGTCCGCCGCGCTCGGCGCCCGCTACTTCGGGGACCCCGCCGCGGCGGACGCCCTCGAAGCGGCACTGCGGCGCGTCACGGACACGGCGCGCGCGGCCAAGATCGCCTGCGGCATCCACTGCCTGGACGGGGAGAGCGCCGCCAAGCGGCTGACGGAGGGCTTCACCTTCGCCACCGTCTCCAGTGACATCACCCACCTTCAGCAGGTCGCGGCGGCACACCTGGCCGCTGCCGCCGCCTGACCGGCCATGACACTTCTTGGGGGAGCAGTGACGACGCAGACCGAGCCGTGGTCCGCCACGGCGGCCGGCAGAGCGCCCGCCCGGTCGCTGGACGACCTGGTGGGCAACACCCCGCTGCTGGAGGTCGGCCTGCCGGGGCTGGCGGCCTCGGTGCGGCTGCTGGCCAAGCTGGAGATGTTCAACCCGCTGTTCAGCGTCAAGGACCGGGCCGCGCTCGCGATGCTGCGCGACGCCGAGGAGCGGGGGCTGCTGCCCCTGTCCGGCGGCACCGTCATCGAGTGCTCCTCCGGCAGCACCGGGATCTCGCTCGCGGCGCTGTGCGCCCGGCGCGGCCACCGCTGCGTCATCGTCATGCCCGACAACGCCACCGAGGAGCGCCGCCTCATCCTGGCGGCGCTGGGGGCCGAGGTGGTCCTCGTACCGCACCGGGACGGGCTGATGGCCGCCTGGGCGCACGCGGAGGAACTCCAGCGGGCCACACCCGGCTCGTGGGTGCCGCACCAGGACCGCAACCCGGCCAACGCGCGCGCCCACTACGACGGCACCGGCCCGGAGATCTGGGCCGCCACCGCGGGCGCGGTCGACGTGCTCGTGTGCGGGGTCGGCACCGGCGGCACCCTCAGCGGTACCGCCCGCTACCTCAAGGAACGCCGGGACGTGCACGTCGTCGCCGTCGAACCGGCGCGCTCCGCCGTCCTGTCCGGCGGCGAGGCGGGCCCGCACGGCATCCCGGGCATCGGGGCCGGCTACGTCTCGGACATCACCGACCTCACCCTCGTCGACGAGGTCGTCGCCGTGCCGGACGAGGCCGCGGCCACCACCGCCCGCGAGATCACCCGAGCCACCGGTCTGCCGGTCGGCGTCTCCTCGGGAGCCGCCGCCTGGGCCGCCCGCAGCGTCACCGCGGATCCACGCTGGGCGGGTGCGACGGTGGTCACGGTCTTCCCCGACAGCGGGGAGCGCTACCTGTCCATGGCACGCGGCTGACCCGTCGTCTCCTCACGGAAAGACAGGCAGCAGACATGTGCCGGATCTACGGCTACTTCAACGCGGTCGCCTCACCGCACGAGATGCGCACCGTGGCGGCCCTCCAGCACCACGGCGGCCCCGACGCAACCGGCATCCACCAGGCGGACGGCTGGGGGCTGGGCAACAACCGGCTCGCCGTCGTCGACCTTGACGGCGGCCGGCAGCCCTACGGCGAGGGCGGCCTGCTCCGGGTCGTCTTCAACGGCGAGATCTACAACCACGGGGCGCTGCGCCACCGCCTCGAAGCCCTCGGGCACACCTTCGACGACCACTGCGACGGCAACGTCATCCCGGCCCTGTACCTGGAGTACGGGGACGACTTCACCGAGCACCTCGACGGGATGTACTCGATCGCGCTGGTCGACCTGCGCGGGGAGCGGCCGCGGCTGCTGCTGGCCACCGACGGGATCGGCATGAAGCCGCTCTACTACCGGTGGGACGCGGCGGCCCGCTCGCTGCACTTCTCCTCCGAGATCCCGGCCCTGTTCGGCTTCGGCGGTGCCGTGGCGCGGGTGCGGGAGACGGCGCTCGACGCCTACCTGGCCACGCGGACGCCGTTCGGCGGGCAGACGATGTTCGAGGACGTCGAGGTGATGGCGCCGGCGACGACCCTGGTGTGCGTCCTGGGCGGTGTCCCGCGCAGCCGCCGCCGGCCCGTGGCGGACGTGCAGCGGCCGGGCCCCGGTGACGGGGCGGCGACCGCGGTGCGGGTCCGGCGCGCGCTGCGCGAGGAGGTCGGGCGGCTGCTGGTCGCCGACGTGCCCGTCGCGCTGATCACCTCCGGCGGGCTCGATTCCAGTCTGGTGACCGCGCTGGCGGCCGAGCACGGCCCGGTGCACTCCTTCAACATCGCCTACAAGGGCGACTGGCCCTTCGACGAGCGGCATTTCGCCCGGCAGGCCGCCGAGCGCGCGCGGGCCGCGTACCACCAGGTGGAGATCGACCCGGCGGACTTCCCGGCGCTGCTGGAGCGGACCGTATGGCATCTGGGCCAGCCCAACGCCGATCCCATCGCGCTCAGTACGTACGCCCTGTTCCAGGCGGTCCGCGCGGCCGGGTTCACCGTCGCGCTGACCGGTGACGCCGCCGACGAGGTGTTCGGCGGGTACGAGCGGATGCGGCACGCGGCGGAGACGGCCGCGGCCGGCGGCGACTGGGCGGCCGGCTACCTCGACGCGCTGTCGGCCGTCCCGGCCGCCGTGCGCCGGTACCTGTACACCGACGACTTCCGCGACGCGCTGCGCGGGATCCCGGCGCTGCCGGCCGACGCGGAGCACGATCTGCGCCGCGGGCCGGGCACGGTGCTGGAGCGCGTCACCCGTTTCGAGCTGGGGTACCGGCTGCCCGCCTACCACCTGCGCCGGGTCGACCACTTGAGCATGGCCGGGTCGATCGAGGTGCGGCTGCCGTTCTGCCAGAGCTCCGTGGTGGACCTCGGCCGGTCGCTGCCCGACCGGCTGCGGCTGTACGACGGGCAGGTCAAGCGGACCCTGTACGCGGCGGCCGCGGGCCTGCTGCCCGACAGCGTGCTCACCCGTCCCAAGCAGCCGTTCACCCTTCCGATCACCGCGATGCTGCGCCCCGGGGCGCCGATGTGGTCCTACGCGCGGGACCTGCTCACCCCCGCCCGGCTCGACGCGGACGGCCGGCTCGACGCCGCCGCCGTCCAGGCGCTGTTCGCGGCCCAGGCCGAACGGCCCGGCGACGCCACGGCGCTGGCCCTGTGGTCGCTGCTCACGCACGAGGTGTGGCGCGAGCAGTTCCGGCCGGGCCTCGCCGGCGCGACGCCGTCGGCGGCCGCGCCGGCACCGGTGGCGGTGGCGGTGTGATCGGGCACCTGGCCTACGCCGCGGGCAGTCCCTGCCCGACGTTCGTCCTCGACGCGGGCCGACTGCCGCGCGAGGAGACGGCCCTGCTCGACCACCTGACCGAGGCCCGCCGCTATCTGGTGTCGGCCGGTGGCGCGCACGTCCTGAAGATCGCGCTGGTGGAGCCGTCGGCGCACCCGATGTTCGATCTCGACTACCGATTCGTGCAGGCGCTGCCGGGTGCGCCCGACCGGTTCGACCTGCGGGGCTCCTGCGGCCACTCGATCCTGTCGGCGGTCGTCGCCGCGGCCCGGTCCGGGATGCTGGAGCGGCTCGTGCCGGGCGTACGGATCCGCGTGCACGTCCTGAACAACGGCGACGGCGTGGTCTGCGAGGTCGACCGGGTCGAGCGCGGCGAGGTCCGCTTCACGGTCACCTTCGTCCAGCCCCGGCCGGTGCCGTTCGCGCGGCTGCTGCCCACGGGTGCGCCGCGTACCGTGCTCGACGTGGCCGGGGAGCGCCACGAGGTGTCGATGGTGGCGAGCGCCAACACGTACGCCTTCGTCGACGCGCGGACCCTCGGTGTCCCGGACACCGCCGCCCTGTTCGGCGCCGGGAAGGATCTGCTGGCCCGTCTGGAGCTGATCCGCGGCGCCGCCGCCGGGCTGCTGGGGTGGCGTCCCGACGGAGCCTTCCCCAAGATCGCCGCGATCCTTCCGGGAGCGGACGGCGCCATCTCCGCGCGTGCGGTGACCGTGCCGGGCTGGCATCCGACGATCGCGCTGACCGGGGCCGTGTGCCTGGGTACGGCCGTGCGCGTGCCGGGGACGGTGCCCTGGCGCATCGCCCGTGAACTGGGCGCCGGGGATGGCCTGGTGGACATCGAGACCAGTGGCGCCCGCACGGCGGTCGCCGCCGTCACCGCGGTGCCCGGCGGGAGCGGGGAGGACGGCGAGCTGCTGTGGGCGAGCGTCGCGCACAAGCGCGTCACCTTCCTGGGCTCCTTCGTCCTGACACCCCTGAGTCATCTGCAATTCGAGGAGGTCGCCCAATGCCTGGCGCTGTCGGGAGCCGCATGAGGCCCCAGCTGGGACCCGAGCTGCGCGAGCGGCTGTACGCGTCCGCTCAGCGGGCCGCGACGGCCGGTGAGCCGGACCGTGAGGTGCTGTCGGCGCTGCGCGCCAGCGGGCTGCTGGCCACCGCCGTGCCCCGTGACCACGCGGGCGCGGGCGGCGACGCCGCCGACGTCAACCGGGTCGTCGCCGAGATCGCGGCCGCCAATCCGTCGGTGGCGATCATCGCGTTCCAGCACTTCGCGGTGAGCGCCCGGATCGCCGAGTGGGGTAGCACGGAGCAGAAGGCGCGGCTGCTGCCGGGCCTGGCGGACGGCAGTGTGCTGGCCGCCTCGTCGTGGAGCGAGAACGGCGCCGGCGCGGCGAAGCAGAACCTGTCCAGTACGGGCGTGCGCCGCCCGGAGGGCGGCTGGGTGCTGAGCGGCGCCAAGACGTTCACGACGGGCGCCGCGGTCGCCGACCTGTACCTGGTGCTGGTGCGGACCGGTGCGGACGGTAGCGGCGGGGAGGCCGCGTACGGGGCCGCCGGGCAGACGTTCTTCCTGGTCGGGGCCGACAATCCCGGTCTCGTCCCGGACCTGGGCCTGGACCTGGCCGGGATGCGGGGCTCGGCGACGGGGCTGGTCACGCTCGACGGCTGTGTGGTGGCCGACGCGGACCGGCTCGGCCCCGAGGGGTATGCGGCCTCGATCATCGCGGGCGTCCGCGAGAGCGGGGCCTCGCTCGGCGCGGTCTCGGTCGGCATCGCCGAGGCGGCCTTCGACCTCGCCGTCTCGCACGCGCGCGGCCGCGGGCTGCTGGCCCTGCCGACGGTGCGCCACCGGCTCGTCGGTCTGGCGACCCGGCTGGAGGCGGCGCGCGCGACGGTGGAGCGGGCCGGCGCCCGCACGGCTCCCGATCCGGGGCTGGCCACCCTGCACAGCAAACTGCACGCCACCGCCGCCGCCGAGGAGATCTGCCTCGATGTCGCGCGGATGCTCGGCTCGGCCGGGTACGGGGCGGGCGGCGGCGCGGACCGGCTGCTGGCGGACGCCCGCGGGGTGGGCCTGATGGGGCCGACCAACGACCTCTGCCGGGAGCTGGTGGCGCTGTCATGGACCGACTGAGCCCCGCCGCCGGATCGCCGGCCGCCGAACTCGTCGTCAGCGGCCGTCGGCTGGTGACGCCGGGGGGCGTGCGCTCCGGGCACCTGCTGATCCGGGGCGGCCGGATCACGGCGGTCGCGGACACCGACACGGCGCCCGCCGGAGCCGAGCGGATCGACGCGGGCGACCACTACGTCCTGCCCGGTCTCATCGACTCCCACGTGCACTTCCGCACCCCGGGCCTGACGTACAAGGAGGACTGGGAGCACGGCAGCCGCGCCGCCGTCCGTGGCGGGGTCACCACGGTGATGGACATGCCGAACACGGTGCCGCCGACGCTGACCGCCGAGGCGGTGCTGGCCAAGCGCGCCCTGGTGGCGGGCCATTCGCTCGTGGACCACGGCTTCCACATCGGCCTGGACCCGGACCGCCCCGAGCTCCTGTCGGACCTGGACCCGGCCGTCGCCACCAGCGCCAAGATCTTCATGGCGGGCCACCACACCGCGCCCACCGTGGTGCGCGAGCCCGCCCAGCTGGAGAAGGCCTTCGTCGCCGCCGCCGAGGGCGGTGTCCAGCTGGTCCTGCACGCCGAGGACGACGGGCTGTTCGCGCTGCTCGACGCCTGGTGGGGGGAGCCCGGCAGCTATCTGGAGTACGAGGCGCGCCGCCCGCGCACCGGGGGCATCGTGGCCGTCGCGAAGGTCATCGAGCTGGTGCGGCGGTACGGCACCCGGGCGCACATCCTGCACCTGTCCAGCGCGGAGGAGGCCGACCTGGTGTGCGCGGCCAGGGCCGCGGGGCTCCCGGTCACCTTCGAAGTCACCGGTCACCACCTGTCGTTCACCGACGAGGACACCCGGCGCCTGGGCGCCCGGACCCGACTGTCGCCCTCGATCCGCGCCCGCGGCGACCAGGACCGGCTGTGGCAGGCGGTGTGGGCGGGCCAGGCCACCACGGTGGGAAGCGACCACGCCCCGCACACCGTCGCGGAGAAGACCCGGACACCCGCCCAGTCGCCGCCCGGGCTGCCCGGCGTCCAGGAGCTGGCCGTGGCCGTGTGGACCGGCATGCGCCGGCGCCGGCCGCAGGAGGACCCGGACACGGCGATCGCCCGCCTGGCGCACCACCTGGCCGCGGCGCCGGCGGCGCTGTTCCGGCTGCCCGGCAAGGGGCGTCTGGAGGCGGGCGCCGACGCCGATCTCGTCCTCTTCGCGCCCGACGAGCCCTGGATGTTCTCCGCGCACGACGTGGAGAGCAAGTGCGGCTGGTCCGCGTACGAGGGCTGGACGTTCACCGGCCGCGTCGAGCGCACGCTGCGCGCCGGCCGCACGGTGTGGAACCGGGCCGACGGGTCCTTCGGCAGGTACGACGGGCGCCCGCTGGGGGCCACCGGTACGCACGACACGGCCACCGCGGCCGGACAGGAGGCCTGATCCATGGGGAAGCGACAGTCCGTGGTGGTGGCGGGCGGCGGGATCGGGGGGCTGGCGACGGCCGCCGCGCTGGCCGGCCACGGGTTCGACGTGACCGTCGTCGAACGGGCCGGCCGGATCGACTCGGGGGGCTCCGGGCTCGTGCTGTATCCCAACGGGGTGCGGGCGGCCGACGCCCTCGGGGGTCTGGTCGGCGAACGCGTCCGGGCGGCGGGCCACGTCACCGCCGACGACGAGGTGCGGGTGCTGATGGACGCCTCCGGTGTGGTCCTCGCCGAGGAGCCGATCGGCGCCGCGGGCCGGGAACTCGGCGCCCCGCAGATTCCGCTGCTGCGCCGGGACCTGCACCGCGCGCTGCTCGACGACGCGCTCGCCGCGGGGACGGCCCTGCGGCTGGGCACAGCGGTGGAGGACTACCTCGCCGCGGGGGAGCAGGTCCGCGTCCTGCTCTGCGACGGCGCCACGCTGGACTGCGACGCTCTGGTGGGCGCCGACGGCATCAACTCGGCGGTGCGCCGGCGGATGCTCGGCGACGGGCCGCCCCAGTACCGCGGTTACACCTCGGTGCGCGGCCGGACCTCGGGCTCGGTGCTCGGACAGCGCAGCCACGTGGTCAACGGGCGCGGCATCCAGCTGTTCATCGCGCCGGTCGGCGGGGACACCCTCTACTGGACCGCGAAGATCACCTCACCGCCCGGTGTCTGGCCCGCCCTGGGCCCCCTGGGTGCCCGGCGCGCCCTGGTCGAGGCCCTGGAGGGCTGGTACGCGCCGGTCGTCGACCTCGTACGGGACGCCGACCCCGACGACCTCGTCGTCACCGACATCCACGACCGTGACCCGGCGCCCCGCTGGACCGACGGCCGGGTCGTGCTGCTCGGCGACGCCGCGCACCCGATGGTCCCGGCGCTCGGCCAGGGCGCCAACATGGCGCTGGAGGACGCGGTCGTCCTCGGCGAGGCCATGGCCGGCGCCCCGTCCGTGCCGGCGGCCCTGGAGGCATACGCGCGTGAGCGCGCGGAGCGGGCCGCCGCCGTCGTACTCCAGTCGCGCCGCCAGGGCTCCCTCGACCAGGGGGCCGGCAAGGCGGCCGAATCGCGGCGCAACGCCCGTATGAGCTCCTCCGGACGCAAGGACTCCGAGCTCGGCGCCGTGGTCGGCTGGCGCCCTCGGGCCGGGCGCCCGAGCGCTCCCCGGCCGCCGGAACCCCGCGCGGCGGATCGCACGAAGGAAGGTGTGGCAACAATGGGAACACCGCACGTGGTCCTGGTCAGCGGGTCGCTGCGAACGGGGTCGACGTCGGACCGGGTGGCCGACTGGTGCGCCCGGGAGTGCGCCGCGCGGGGGGCGACCGTACGCGTCTTCACGGGCGCGGAGATCGACTTTCCGGCGTACCGGCCGGGGCTCGCGGCGACGAACGGGAAGGTCGCGGGGTTCCTGGACGAACTGCGCCGGGCCGACGGTGTCGTCCTGGTGTCCCCGACCTACCACGCCACCGTCTCGGGGCTGCTGAAGAACGCCCTCGACTTCGTCAACGACATCGACGGTCCGCTCCCCTACCTGGACGGCCGCCCGATCGGGACGGTCGCGGTCGGCGCGGGCGCCCAGGGCGCGGTCTCGACCCTGACGACGCTGCGCACCATCGGTCACGCGCTGCGCGGCTGGCCGACGCCGGTGGGGGTGGCGGTGGCCGGGGTTCCGGCGCCGCCGGCCGCGGACGGGGCTCTCTCGCCGGAGGGCGAGCGGCTCGTCCAGATGGTGTCGCAGGTGATGTGGCTGGCCGGCGCGCGAGCCGCGGCCGCGCCCGCGCGGCCGGCCCTCGTCGGCGCCGCGCCGGCCGCCTGAACACCGGCCCGTACCCCGTACCCGGGTCCCGCATCGAGGGACCGCATCCGAAGAGAGGAAGCACACCCATGCCGCGATCCCACGAGGAGTTCACCGCCGGGCCGAGCCGGCTCGGCCCCGTGTGGCGTGACGCGAACGTCCGCTCCGGCCCTTCGCTGGAGAGCCCCGTCATCCGGCTGCTGCTGCCGGACGCGGCCGTCGGCTACGAGGCCGAGGGGTGGTCGTTCGGCGACGAGGTCGTCGAGGGCGAGCACCACGGCGGTGTCATCACCAGTTCCGTATGGTTCCGGCTGGCCATCGGCGGCTGGTCCAGCGCCGTCAACTTCGAGCCGGAGACGGTGGCGGCCGTGCTGGCGGAGTCCGCCACCGCCGCCTGAGCCCGGCTGGTTGTCCGGTCGCATAAGAGCAGTTCAGAAGATGCGTGAGTGGTCCGCCCCTTGAAACGATCGGTTCAGCAGAGGCACTCACGGGTCTCTACAACCCTGTGCGGGCTCAGGCCCGCTCGACGAGAAAGGAGTGCTGGAATGGCTACCGCACTCAGCACGGAGATCCAGCAGCGCATCGTCGCGGAGACCGGCTCCGCCGCTCCGAGCACCGACGACGCCGTGGCGTTCGAGGCCTGGCTGGACGGCGTCCAGGAGTCCCACTCGGACCTCTTCGCCGGTGTCGCCACCGAGATCGAGTCGCTCATGGGCAACAAGATGGCGTGAGTCTGTCGACTCACGTGTGATCCGGTCGGCCGACGCGCGGGGGTGCTTCCCCGCGGGTCGGCCGACGGTCGTCAGGGGGAACCCCGTCATGTGCGGGGGACACGCGGGGGCCGCGCCCCCGCGGCAGGACGCGTACGAGGGGAAGGAACCGGCCGTTGCGCTGGACCACGCTGCTGTTCGACGAGGCGGACCTGGACGAACTCTCGCGCTTGGACGCGGACGCCCTGCTCGGCGCCGCCGGCGACACGCTGGAGCGGCGCTTCGACCCCCGTGACCTCTACCGGCGCTGGGAGCGCCAGCACTGGCTGGCCTCCGACATCGACCTCGAACGCGACCGCAAGCACTGGGACACCCTGCTGAGCCCGGGTGCCCGGGACAACCTCGCGTACTTCATCAAGAGCTTCCTGGTCGGGGAGTACACCGGACTCGACCTGATGAGCCCGATCCTGGCCGCCTGCCCCGACGAGGAGTACCTCGTCTACCTGGGGACGCAGGCCGCCGACGAGTCCCGGCACACGGTGTTCGTCAGCCAGGTCGCCGAGCAGGTCCTCGGGATGGACGCGTCGCTGCGCCGGCAGGTCATCGAGTCCTGGTCCGTCCTCACCCCCGCCCACCGGGCCGTGCACTGCCTGGAGAACGCGCTGCTGCGCGATCTCGCCGAATCCCCGCACGACTACGCGCAGTGGCTGCGCGCCGTCGCGTTCTTCCACCTCGTCACCGAGGGCGTCCTCGCCCTTCACGGGCAGCGGGGCCTGGTCCGCGGCCTGCAGCGCGTCCCCCTGCTGCCCGGTCTGCGCGCGGGCTTCACCGCCATGACGCGCGACGAGTCGCGGCACGTCAGCTTCGGCCTGCACGCGCTGCGCCGCGGTGCCCGCGAAGGCTTCTCCGAGGCCGTCCACGACATGATCGAGACCGGGATGCCGCTCGCCGCCGTCGTCGGCGTCGCCCCCGTCGGTCCCGGCGCCACGCCCGGGCGGGCCGCTGCCTCGGCCCGGTCCGCGAACGACCTGCTGGCCACGATCGCGGTGCGATTGCGCCAGCTCGATCTCCCACGCGACTTCGCCGAGCACGTACTCGGCAGGTGCAGGACGGCCCAGGAGGCCGTCCTGCACGCATCCACAGCGGCCACCGCCCAGGACAGGTAGGGGACATGGCGAACGAGACGGACAACAGCACGGCCACGCGCGGGGCCGGCGGGAAGTTCGCGGGTCTCCTGCGCAAACCCGCGGCTCTGCGCCTGGTCGGGTCGCTCTTCATCCTGGAGCTGGGTTCCGCGATGACGACGGTCGGCCTGCCGCTGCTGGTGATGCAGCGGTACGGACTCGGCCTGGAGGTCGGATTCACCCTGGCCGCCCGGTTCCTGCCGAACATCCTGCTGGGCGCCCTCGCCGGGCAGATCGTCGACCGTTACGACCCGCGCCGCGTGGCGATGTTCGCCGCGCTCGGCAGCGGCCTGGTCGTGGCGCTCTTCCCTCTGACCACCGCGATGTGGCAGATCCAGCTGCTGGCCCTCGCCATCGGCGTCGGCTACATGTTCAGTTTCCCCGCCACGATGGCGCTGCGCCCCCAGGTGATCCCCGAGGGCAGCGAACTGGAGGGCAACGGGCTGATCGTGACGGCCGAGCGCGTCCCGAAGCTCATCGGCCCGGCCCTCGCCGGGCCGATCGCGGCGGGCCTCGGCATCGGATGGCTCTTCTGCGCGGAGGCGGCCACCGCCGTCGCCGCGGCCGCCCTCCTGCTGCGCCTCCCACTGCTCGAACGGCCCGCCGCCGAGGCGCCGTCCGCGCCCGCCGCGCCCGCGGCCGGCGCCGGCCGCTCCGGCCCGGCCGGGCTGCGCTGGGTCGCCGCCTGGGCCCGCGCGCTGGCGGGGGGCGCCCGGGAGCTGGTGCACATGGTCAAGGACGACGGGCGGCTGTCCTCGCTGACCATCACCGCGTTCACGTACATGGTCGCGCTGGGCCTGGGCCGTACCTTCCTCGCGGCGTACTCGCTGGAGGAGTTCGAGGGCGTCCCGGCCATGCTGGGCTACCTGCTCGCCGCGATGGGACTCGGCGGCGCCTGCGGGGCGCTGCTCACGGCCCGCCTGCGGGGCTGGAACCAGGGCTGGGTGTACATCCTCGGCAACGCCCTCGAAGGCGTCTGCTGGATCGCCCTGATCTGGACCGGCAGCTGGGTCGTCGCGCTCGCCCTGCTCTTCGTCGCCGGCGTGTTCGAGTCGATCGCCTCGGTCGTGTACTTCGCGGAGGTGCAAAAGCGCCTCCCGACTCAGCTCACCGGCAAGTACTACGCCACGCTCGTCCCGCTCTCCGACGTCTTCCTCGTCGGGGGCACGGTGGCCGGCGGCCTGCTCGTCGGCGTGGCCGGGATCGGCTGGTCCGCTGCCCTCGTCGGCCTGGCGATGGCCGTGCCCGTGCTGCTGCTGGTCTCCCGGCTGGTCCCCGAGAAGCGGCTGCCCGCCGCTTCGGCCGCCCCCGCGGTCGCCGGCGGGGTGCTCTCGTGACACTCGCCCCCGCGACGCCGTTCCCCTACCTCGGCAAGGAGCTCGACGCCGTCGAGGACGTCAAGCACCCGCGCCTGTCCTGCTGGGTGCACTGCCTGCGCGACGCCCTGTACGCCACGGGTTTCCGCGACACGGCGCGGGCGCTGGCCCAGCCGGTGAACTTCGTCGTCGAACGCACCCCGGAGGGTGAGCTGCTCACCCTCTACGGGGGTCTGGACACCGACTACCACGCCCCGCGCTTCCAGCGGGGCGTCACCGCCCGCTGGGAGACCTCGCCGGACGATCCGGACCGGCCCGACGCGGCGCTGGACCTCGTACGCCGCGAACTCGCCCGCGGCCATGCGGTGCCCGTCTCACCGCGGCTGGAGGGAATGCGCCACTCCGAGTTCTACCGCGTCCCCTTCTTCGGCTACCCGCACACCTTCCTCGTGCACCGGCTGGAGCCCGGCGTCGCGTACGTCGCCGACCGCAACACCCGCAAGTCCGCCGCCTTCGAGGACAACCGGGGCACCGTCCCGGCCGGGGAACTGCGCGCCGGCATGGCCGGGGCCCCGGTGCTGGTCTGGGACGCGCACGAGCCGCGCGCCGACTGGGAAAGCGAGCTCGGGCTGCTTCTGGACCGTTCCGTACGGCAGATGACCGAGCCCGGCGCGCCGCAGGCGGGACTCGCGGGGCTGCGGGCCCTGCCCGGGGTGCTCGATGAGCTCTCCGGTCTCCCGGGGCGCCGCAGGCTGCTCCAGATGCGGGTGTCGGGCCCGCTGCAGCGGCAGGTCTCGGGTGACCGGCACGTGCTCGCCCGGGTGCTGGCCGGGGACCGGCTGCTGCGCTCCGGCGGCCCGCGCACGGCGGCGCTGGCGGCGGAGACGGCCGTGCTGCTCCAGGCCTCCTCCGACGCGGTGCTCGACCTCGCCCGCGCCGTGTTCCTGCTCGGGGCCTCGTGGAGCGCCGAGACGCTGGAGCTGTGCCGGCGGCGCGTCCGCGAGCTGTACGACGCGGACGCGCGCGCGGTGGAGGGCCTGGCGGGTCTGCGCCGGGGCGGGTCCGCGTTCTAGGCGAGGGCCGCCGCGTTGGAGAAGCCGCCCATGTAGTAGTCGACCGTGGCCCGCCCGGTGCACACGGACGGGACGCCCAGTTCCAGCAGCCGCTGGCAGAAGGCCATGTCCTCGGTGGTCTCCAGCACCCGCTGCCACAGCGTGAACTCGGTGGGGAACGGGATCCGGGCGTGCGTCTCGCGGCGCACCATCAGCTCGTTGGTGTCGACCCGGCTCAGCAGTTTCCCGTCGACGACGCGCATCACGTCGCGCACCACGTCCGACCCGGGCACGAACACGCCCTGGGCGCGCAGCGCCTCGTACGAGGGCGCCCGCCGCGCCGGAATCGGGTGCCAGGGGTCCTCGCCGTCGGGCACGAACGGGCCGCCGTCGGGGTTGCGCAGCCGGCGCCAGCTGTACGCGACGCCCGCCTCCGGTGCGGCCTCCAGGGCGCCCACCAGGCTGCGCAGGTGGTCGGGGTGACAGGCGTTGTCGTCGTCGAGGTGGGCGATGTACGCGCCGCGGGCCCGGGAGATCCCGAGGTTGCGCAGGTAGGACAGGCGGGCGGGCAGGTAGGGGGCGGGGATGGCGGGGTGGTCCTCGGGCGCCACGTGCGCGAACTCGGCGTGCGGGAACCGTTCGGCGAGCTCGCGCCGGTTGGTCTCCTCGGCCAGGAACGGGCAGTCGTCGCCGACGACGACGTGTTGGACGCGCACGCCCTCGGAGCGGGCCACCGAGGTCAGGGCCCGCTCGACCAGGGCCTGGGGGCGGCCCTTGGTCAGGGTGACGACGGTGACCAGGGGATCGGACATGGGGACTCCTTGTGGGCTGCTCAGCGGCCGGCGGCCGACAGGACGAGGGAGGCGTTGTTGCCGCTGAAGCCGAAGCTGTTGACCAGCACGTGCTCCGCGCGGACCGCCGCGGTGGACTCCCGTACGGTCACGACGCCGTCGGGGACCTCCAGGGGGGCGCGCAGACCGGGTGTGCCGGGCAGCCGCGCCTCGCGCAGGAAGCCGACGGCCGCCACCAGGGCGGGGAAGGCGGAGGCGTGCAGCAGGTGTCCGACGGCGCCCTTGTGGGAGCTGACGGGCACCGGGTGCGGGCCGAGTTCGCGGGCCAGCTCCCCGACGGCCTCGACCTCGGCGGCGTCGCCCTGGGCGGTGCCGGTGGCGTGGGCGTGGACGTAGTCGACGCGCCCGACGCCGGCGTCCTCCAGCGCGCCGCGCATGGCCGCCCGGATCGCGGCCGGCTCGGAGGCGACCGCCTGGGTGCTGTCGACCAGGCAGGCGGCCCCGGACAGCCAGGCCTTGGGGCGGTGGCCGCGGCGGTTCGCCCGGGCCGCGGTCTCCAGGACGAAGGCGCCGCCGCCCTCGCCGACGGTGATGCCGTCGCGGGTGGTGTCGAAGGGCCGGGCCCCGCCGGGACTCAGGGTCCTGACGACGTCCATGCTGGCGTACTCGTACGGGTTGAGGGCGCTGGCGCCGACCACCAGCGCGGTGTCGCCGAGTCCGGACAGCAGCCAGTCCCGGGCGAAGGACGCGGCGAAGGCGGCGGAGGCGCAGGCGTGCGAGAGGTGGACGACGGCCGCCTGGCCGGGGGAGCTTCCCAGCGCGACGAGGAGGGCGGCCGGGTCGGGCCCGGTGAACTCGCGGGCGGTGCCGTCGGCGGTGCCGGGGGCCTGGGAGACGAGGACGACGAGGGCGCCGGCCGGCAGTCCGGGCAGGCCGGCCGCGCGCAGCGCCTGGGCGGCGGCCGCCAGGGCCATCGTGTGCTTGCGCCGGCCCGGGGTGGTGCGGTCGGGGGCGGCGGGGAACGCCGAGGGGGGTACCGCGGCCACCGTGCGGCTGCGGAAATCGCCCTCGAAGGCGGTGAGTTCGCCGAAGGCCCGCTCGCCGCGGAGCAGGCCGCCCCAGAAGGCGTGCGGCCCGCTGCCCAGCGCGGTGATCAGGCCGGTGCCGGCCAGTGCCACGGCGTTCATGCGGCCTGCTCCCCCGCCGCCCAGGCCCGCAGCCGGACCCGGTCGTGCTTGCCGCTGCCGGTGCGCGGCAGCTCGGTGACGACGCGGACCGCGCGGGGCCGTACGTGCGGGGGCAGGCTGCGGCGGCACGCGGCGGCGACCCGGCCGGCCACCGCCGCCCGGTCGCCGTCCTCGCTCTCCACGAACGCCCATACGGTGTCGCCGCGATCGCCCCGGCGGATCCCGATCACCGCGGCGTCGACGACGCCGGCCGCGGCCCGTACGGCGTCCTCGACGACGGTGGGCGCCACCGTTTCCCCGTGCACGACGAGGACCTCCTTGATCCGGCCGGTGATACCGAGCACCCCGTCGGGCGATACGGATCCGGTGTCGCCGGTGCGCAGCCAGCCGTCCTCGGTGAAGGCGGCCCGGGACAGGGCGCCGGAGGCCGGGTCGAGGTAGCCGAGCATCAGGGCGGGGCTGTCGATCTGGATCTCCCCGGCGGCGCCGGCACGGCGGGCGCGGACGCCGTCCAGGAGCCGGCCGACCGTGCCCGGGTGCAGGTCGCCGGGGGCGTTCAGGGCGACGTTGGGGCCGGCTTCGCTCAGCCCGTAGCCGTCGTGCAGCGGCGCGCCGACGGCGGCGCGGAAGTCCTCGTACAGGGCGGGTGTCAGCACGTCGCCGCCGCAGCCGCGGATGCGCAGTTCGCGCAGCAGGCGGGCGGCCTCCGGGTCCTTGGCGGCCTCGGAGGCGAGCATCCGGTACATGGTGGGCACGCCGTCCAGCGAGGTGATCCGCTCGCGGGCCAGGAGCGTGAGGACGCGCCGCTGGTGGAAGCCGGATTCGGCGAACAGGTGTGCGCCGGTGGCGCGCCAGACCTGGAGGACGCTGAACCCGTAGGCGTGGCGCAGCGGCAGCGGGAGCAGCAGTCCGTCGGCGGCCGTGACCGCCATCCGGTCGGCGGTGGCCGTGCCCTGGTGGGCGAGGGCGGCGTGGGGGGCGGCGACGGCCTTGGGGTCGCCGGAGCTGCCGGAGGTCCAGAAGACGGCCGCGGTCCGGTCGGGGAGTTCCAGGGCGCCCTGCAGCGGGCCGGGCCCGACCACGGGCTCGCCGTCGCCTGCGGCGCGCACGACGGCGGCGGGTGCGATCCGGCGGACCGGCGCGGAGCCGTCGAGGAGCAGCGGGGCGCCGGTCTCGGCGGCGGCGAGCGCGGTGACGACCGCGGTCAGCGGGTGGTCGCAGGCCAGGGAGACGCCGCGGCCGGGGCGCGCCCCGGCCGTGTCGAGCGCGCGGGCGGTACGGGCGACCAGGCGGGCCAGCCGCGCGGGGTCGATGTGCTCGCCGTCGACGGTCAGCCGGGGCAGGGCGTGCGGTGCGGGCCCGCTCATGCCGCCGCCCCCTGGACGTCGCCGTGGGCGGTGGGGCTGCCGCCGAACAGGCCGCGCACGCCGACCGGAACGTCGTCGTCGCGGACGGGGACGGTGATCACCGCGGTGCGTCCCTCGGCGGTGACCTTGGCCGCCGTCTCCAGGGCTGCGGCGAGTTCGCCCTCGGTGGCGCAGCGGGCGGTCCAGCCGCCGCCGGCGCGGACGGCGGCCTCCGAGTGGGAGGGGGCGGTGAAGCGGGTCAGCGTGTCGGGTGCCCCCTCGTCGCTGCGGACGAAGCGCGGCCAGCCGTAACCGCCGTTGTCCAGGACCAGGGCGGTGATGCCGGCCCCGTGTTCGGCGGCCGTGGGCAGGGCGGCCAGGCTCATCTCGAAGGCGCCGTCGCCGCAGACGAGGACGGTGCGGCGGGTGGGGTCGGCCAGCGCGGCGCCGAGTGCGGCGGGCAGGCCGAAGCCGACCATGGTCTGCTCGCCGGGGGTGATGACGCGGGCCCGGTCGCTGACGGAGACGACCGGGTAGTGGTAGCCCCACATGTCGTGCAGGCCGTTCTCCTGGACGAGGGTGGCCTCGCGCGTGACGGACTCCTGGAGCAGGCGCAACGCGGCCGGGGCGGTGAGCGGGGTGCCGGGGCCGCCGTGGCCGGGGCGGCTGCCGCCGGGTGCTTCGGAGCCGGCCGTCGTGCCGTACCGGGCGTGCAGGGTGGCCCGTACGGCGGCCACTTCGGCGCGGCGCCGGGCGCCTTCCTCCGTGGCGGCCGGCGGGGCCGCGGCCAGCGCGTCGGTGAGCTGGTCCGCCACGACGGCGGCGTCGCCGAGCAGCGCGACCTCGGGCTCCACAGCGGTCAGGAAGACGTCGGGGTCGATGTCGACGTGGATGAGCCGCTTGTCCTGGAGGCTGTCCCAGCCCATCCGGGCGGTCTCCTCCAGCCGGGAGCCCACCACCAGCACCACGTCCGCCTCGGCGAGGAGGGTGTCGGCGGGCGGTGTGGCGTAGAGGCCCACCAGCCCGCAGGCCAGGGGGTGTTCCTCGTCGAGGGTGCCGCGTCCGGCGGCGGTGGTGAACACCGGGGCGGCGAGCGTCTCGGCGAGCCGGCGTACGGCGGCGCCGGCGCCCGCCGGCTTGCAGCCGCCGCCCGCGACGACGAGCGGCAGCCGCGCGGTGGTGAGCAGCGCGACCGCGCGGTCCACGTCCTCGGCGGCCGCGCCGCCGCGGGTGCGGCGCACCGGGAGGGCGGACGCCGCCTCGGGCGCCGGGGCGCGCAGCACCTCGTCGGCGATCTCCACCAGCACCACGCCGGGGCTGCCGTTGACGGCGAGGTGGACCGCCCGGCGCAGCGCCCAGGTCAGCTGGAGCGGGCTCTCCACCAGGAAGGTCCACTTGGCGAGCGGGCCGATGACGGCGGCTTGGTCGGTGTACTGGAAGCCGCCGCGGCCGATCCCGGCGACCGGCACCCGGGTGGTGACGACGACGACCGGGGCGCCAAGCGAGGAGGCCTCCAGCAGTCCGGTCAGGGTGTTGGTGAAACTGGGGCCGGAGTTGACGGCGAGCACCGCGGGGCGGCCGGTGACCGCCGCGTGGCCGATCGCGGCGCAGGCGCCGACGCGCTGGTCACGGACGCCGACGACCCGCAGTCCCGGGTGACCGCCGGCCGCGTCCATCAGTCCGGGCTCGTCGGAGGGCAGGCCGAAGACGCTGTCGCACCCCGCGTCGGCGAGGGTGGCGGCGACGAGGTTCCAGGGGTGGTTCTCGGTGGTCACGGCTGCTCCAAGGCGGGTTCGTCGGAGGAAAGGGGTCAGGCGGCGCGGCCGGTGCGCGCGGGGAGGCGGTCCGCCCGGGCCCGCAGGTACTCCCGCACGATCGCGCTGCGCTCCCAGGTGGCGTCGTCCAGCCACGCGGGCCGGTCCACCACGGCTCGGGACGGCTCCGCCCCGGCCGGCCGCAGCCGGGTGGCCACGGCCGTGAAGGCGCCGGTGTCCGCGCGGCGCAGCACCTCGCAGACGTAGACGGTGCCCGCCCGTCCCGACGCGACGAGGCCGGTGGCGAGCCGCAGGGCGGCGCCGCCGTCCCCGGCCGGGTCGCCGAGCGCGTAGCCGGGGCCCCGCCAGCCGGTGGCGGCGATGAACCGCTGGAGGAGCCCGGAGGGTTCGAGGGCGACGGAGTCGGAGGGCCGCAGACGCCGGTCCGGGTCGGCGCAGCGGGCGGCGAACTGGTCGGCGGCGTACACGCAGTAGTCGGTGGCGACGAGGATCACCGGCGCGTCGGGCACGTCGGCGGTGTAGTGGTCGGACAGCGCACCGCACACCGCGTCGACGGCCTCGGGGTCGGCGACCAGGCGGCGGGCTCCGGTGGCGGGGCGGGCCGGGGGGTCGCCGGCGGCCCGGCCCCGGATCGCCGGGGGGTCGAGCGCGACGCGCCCGCGGACGGCGGGAGGGTCAAGTACGAGGGTCACGAGCGGGCCCGGCGGCCGGCTTCGGCGGAGAGCAGCAGCGGCCGGGCGGTGACGGCGCCGCCGCGGCGGACGTGCCCGGCCCGGAGGCCGTAGCCGCCGAACGGCCGGTTGCCGTCCTCCACGTCGAAGGTGACGCGACCGTCGCAGACCACGCTGGTGCCGATGCGCGGGCCGCGCAGTCCGGGCTCGCCGAACACCTGGACGTACATGCCGCGCTCGGTCTCCTCGGGGGACCTCAGCCACTGCTCGATCCGGCGCGGGTCGTCGTACTCCATCGTCAGCACGACCGGGGAGAAGAACTCCGGCGGGTGGAAGCCGGGGCGCCACGGCAGGGTGAGCAGGGAGGGTTCCACGATGTTGCGGGCGAGGTCGGCGCGGCCGCCGCGGACGACGAACTCCTGGTGGCCGGCGAGGAACTCGGCCGCGCCCTCCACCGCGTCGGGGTAGACCAGCGGGGCGACGAGCGTGTCGGCCTCGCGCCGGTCGCCGACGCGGACGGCGGACAGGGCGTCGGCCAGGCGGGTGGTGAGCTCGCGGGCGACCGAGCGGTGTACGAAGACGATGTCGGTGCACAGGCAGTCCTGGCCCGAGTTGTAGAGGCGGGCGGCGAGCACGCTGCGGCAGGCCGTGTCGAGGTCCGCCTCGGGGCCCACGACCAGCGGGTTGGGGCCGGAGCCGAAGCCGAGGAACAAGGCGTCGTGCGGGATCCGCGCGGCCACCGTCCCGGCGTTGTCGGGCTGGCCGGTGAAGACGACCGCGTCGGAGTGCGCGCACGCGTCGAGGAACTCCCGCTGCGAGACGGGCGCCATCTCGAAGCGGCCGCCCACCGCCGCGCGCACGCGCGGCCCGATGATGTCGTGTACGGCCATGGCGGCGGGAGCCACGCGGGCCGAGGGGCGCAGCCGCACCTCGTCGGTGTAGAGCGAGGGGATGACGCCGAAGAGTACGTAGGAGTAGAGCAGGTTGTTCGACGGCAGGAAGGTGGCCAGCCGGCCGAGCTTTCCGGGGGAATTGCGCAGCAGTTCCCAGGGGGCGCCGGACAGGGCGCGCAGCGAACGGAAGAATTCGTCGACGGCGGCCTGCCGGGTGGCGACCCGGGTGAGCACGGAAAGCAATTCCTCCCGGTTCTCCAGAAGGGTTTCCACGAGGGCGGGGACGATGCGCTCCACCTCGGCGGGAACCAATCCCTCCGGGTGCGCCGGCGCCGTGGCGCCACCCTCGGCGAATACGGTCTCCGGCTCCACATCGATGACGGCGCTGTGCATGCGTGTACCCCCTTGCCCGTGCCCGTGACCTCGGGCCCAGGCAGGAGCCTGCCCTGGTGGCGGGCACCGGCGCATCTCACGGCGTGCTCTCTTCGCACGCCTTCGGGCGCCTTCGAGCCGATTCAGCATTCTCGGAGAATCTCCGCGGCGCGGCGACCCGTAGCATCCGGGACTACGTCTGCGGCACATCAGACCGATGCGCCGCCCGCCGAGGAGATGAGGAGATGCCGTGACGCCGGATGAATTCCGTTTCAGCGCATTCCTCTCCGCGGTCGATCTGGAATCCGGAATCCTGCTCGCCAATGGCCCGCGCATGCAGCGCCTGGTGCTGGATTCCGAGTGGGCGCGGCCCGTGCGCGCGCTCCTGGGAACCTCTTTCACGGCCGCCGGGTTCGGCGCCCTGGCCCCGGACCCGGACGCCGCCGCGGACGTGCTGCGCGCGCTGCTCGACCGCGACCTGGTGGTGCGCGAGGGGACCGACGAGGAGGGCGGCCTGCGGGCGCTGCTCGCGGACCGGCCCGAGGCGGCGGGGCGCGGAGCGGCCGGAACGGCGCGGGGCTCCTGGCCCACGACCCGGTACGGGCTGCCGCAGCACCTGTCCACCGCGCGGCCGCGGCCCGGCTCGTCCGGCGCCGCCGAGCCGCTGACGTACCTCCTGCTGGGCGGGTGCGTCACCCAGTTCACCGAGGAGCCGCTGGTCTCGCTGGGCCGGGAGCAGGGGCTCGACGTGCGGACCGAGCACCTCTGGCCGGGCTCCACCCGGGACATGTCCCGCGCGGTCGCGCGGGTGCGGCCCGACGTGACGGTCTACCAGGCCGGCGTCCAGCCCTTCCTGTCGGCCCTGTGGGACGGCGCGCACACCCAGGACTCCGAGGAGCGCGGGCGCACCCTGTCGCTGATGAAGAGCGCCCTGTCGATCAACATCACGGCCCTCGCCGACGCCCTCGACGGCAGGCTGGGCCTGGTCCACAACTTCGGGCCGCCGGCCCTGTCCCCGTTCGGACGCTTCGACTTCGCCGAGGAGTACGGCTTCCGGCGCGTCGTCGCGGAGCTCAACGCCCACGTGGACCACTGTGTACGGCGCCACCCGAACCTGATGGTGGTCGACGAGGAGCGGCTGGTGGCCCGGTACGGCGCCGCGACCCTCTTCGACGACCTCGTCTTCCCGTTCGGCCACCACGGCGGCTCCCTGGACCCGGCCGACGAGCGTCCGCACCAGCTGCCCGCCCTCGGGGAGGCCCTGGCCGGCGAGTACCTGGCCTGCCACCGCGCGCACCGCGCCGCCGGCCAGATCAAGCTGGTCGTCACCGACCTCGACGGGACCCTGTGGCCCGGCATCGCCGCCGACGACGGCTTCGACTGGCTCGACGGAGACGCCACCAGCCGCTGGGTCCACGCGGGGCTGCACCAGGCGCTCTCCGTACTCGCCTCGCGCGGCGTGCTGCTCGCGACCTCCAGCAAGGGCGACGCCGAGGCGACGCTCGGCGCCTGGAAGGGCCACGGTGGCAGCGGCCGGCCGCTGCTGGGCCCCGACGACTTCGTGCTGCACAGCATCAACTGGCGTCCCAAATCGGCCGGCATCGCCGAGCTGTGCACCCGGCTGGGTTTCGCGCCCGAGCAGGTACTGTTCCTCGACGACAACCCGGTGGAGCGGGCCGAGGTCGCCGCGGCGCTGCCCGGGCTGCGCATCGCCGAGGGGCCGGTGCACACCTTCCGCGAGCAGCTGCTTTCCAGCCCGGCCCTGGAATCGGGCCGGCGCACCCGGGAGGCGGCGCAGCGCACCCACACCACCCGGGCCATGCTGCGGCGCCAGGAGCTGGGCGCCACCATGGACCGCGAGGAGTTCCTGCGCTCCCTCGGGATCGGCCTGCGCGTGGCGCGGGCCGGCGAGGAGCACCTGGCCCGCGCGAGCGAACTGTTCAACCGGACCAACCAGTTCACCACGACGGCCTGGCGCACCACGCCCGAGGAGTTGCGGCGGCTGCTCGCGGCGCCGGACACCCGGTTGCACCTGGCCTTCGCCTCCGACCGGTTCGCCGACTACGGCCTGACCGGTGCCTGCCTGGTCCAGGGACGCACCGTGACGGCCTTCGTCCTCAGCTGCCGTGTGATCGGCCTCGACATCGCCGTGCCGTTCCTGGCCGCGGCGCTGCGCGACGGGGCGCTCCAGGACGGCCCGGACGGCCCCGGTCTCGCCGGGGTGCGCGGCCGTTTCGTATCCACCGACCGCAACACCCCGGCCCGGGAGCTGTTCCCGGACGCCGGTTTCGATCCGGGCGCGGACGGCGCGCCGGGCGAGTACGTCCTGACCGCCGGGAGCCGGCTCCCGGACCTGGCGGGCCTGCCCGTCGCGGTCACCTCGGGGCCCTAGTACAGGGCGCCCGGGAGCCGGGACCCGAGACAGCAGAACCGGATCGAACGATCCACAGAAGAGGGGGAATCAACGTGCGAGCAGTGGTCACAGGCGGCGCCGGTTTCGTGGGATCGCACCTGTGCGAGCGGCTCCTGGCCGAGGGGCAGGAGGTCGTCTGCGTGGACAACCTCTCCACCGGGCGGGCCGAGAACATCACCCACCTGCTGGACCACCCTGGATTCCGTTTCCTGCTCCTGGACGTCACCGAGGGCCTCGACGTGCCCGGCCGGGTCGACGCGGTCTACCACCTGGCGTCGCCCGCCTCTCCCGCCGACTACCTCCGGCTCCCGCTCGAAACCCTGCTCGTCGGCTCGTACGGCACCCGCAACGCGCTCGAACTCGCCCGGCGCCACGACGCGGGCTTCCTGCTGACCTCGACCTCCGAGGTGTACGGCAGCCCGGAAGTGCACCCCCAGCCCGAGAGCTACTGGGGCAACGTCAACCCGATCGGGCCGCGGTCCGTGTACGACGAGGCCAAGCGCTTCGGCGAGGCCATCACCATGGCCTACCGCCGCAGCCACGGGGTGCGCACGACCATCGTGCGCCTCTTCAACACGTACGGTCCGCGGCTGCGGAGCGACGACGGCCGGGCGGTGCCCGCGTTCATCACCCAGGCCCTCGCGGGCCGGGCCCTGACGGTCACGGGCGACGGAAGCCAGACCCGTTCGCTGTGCTACGTCGACGACACGGTCGACGGCATCGTGCGGGCGCTGGCCTCGGGCCACTCCGGGCCGCTGAACCTCGGCAACCCCGTCGAGGTGACGATGCGCGAGCTCGCCCTGACCGTGCGCGGCCTGTGCGGGTCGAGCAGCGAACTCACCCTGATCCCGCGGCCGCAGGACGACCCGCAGCTGCGCCGGCCGGACATCACGGCCGCCGTGCGGGAGCTGGGCTGGGAGCCGCGCACCGCCTTGGACGAGGGCCTGCGGCGCACGATCGCCCACTTCCGGGAGGGCGCCTGCACCGGCCTGCCCGTACACCACGAGGAGGCCGCGCCGGCCCTGGCCTGACCGTCCGCGGGCCGCGCCCGACCGCGCACCGCCCGCACCGCCTCACAGCTCAACCCGGCTCAGCTCACGCAGAGACCGACGGACCGGCGCCGCCGACCCGGCGCCGGCCCAGGACCCGACGCACCTGAAAGGGGGCACGAACAACGATGAACCTGCCCGACCACCTCACGCTGAAGAACCCCGCCGACGTCCCGCTGGACAGCCTGATCCGGTTCGTCCGCACCTACGAGGAGAACATCACCGGCGCGTCCACCTACAGCCGCGAGGACATCCTGCAGGAGACCGGGATACCCGGCTACCGGGACAACAGCTGGTGCCTGACGGACGCCGCAGACGAGGTGGTGGCCTGGGCCGCGCTGACGGTGCGGGGCGGTGACACGGTCGACGCCGCGCTCACGGCGCTGCCCGGCGAGCACGGCGAGGCCGCCGCCCGCTGCCTCCTGCACCGCCTGCTGAACCGGGCCGGTGAACTCGGGGAGGAGCAGGACACCCACTACGGCGTCAGTGTCCGCGGCGTGCTCAGCGGGGACACCGTGGTCCCGCGGGTCCTGGAGCGGGGCGGTTTCGTGCGCGGGGTGACGCTCGGCCAGTACTCCGTCGATCTGACGGAGCCGCCGCTGCCTCCCGCGCTGCCCGAGAACGGGCTGGTCCGGCCGGTCTCGTCGGACGCGGACGTGGAGGCCGTCCACGGCCTGCACCTGCGCAACCTCTCGAAGGGCCCCAAGACCCACAGCCCGGAGCTCTTCCGTACGCTGCTGAACCGCCTGCGCGCGGCCGGCGGCGTCGCCCTGGTGCTGGAAGTGGCCGGCCGGCCGGCCGGATACGTCCTCGCCCAGGCGGGCGACGGAGAGGGACGCGTCGTCGAGCTCGCGGTCGCTCCGGCGTCCCGGGGCCTGGGCATCGGGCTCGCCCTGACCACCGCGGCCCTCGCGGACCTGCGCGCCCTCGGCGCCGCCCGGGCCTGGATCACCATGGACACGGCGGAACTCCGCGACCAAGAGGGCCTGCACCGCGTCCTCGCCATCCAGGGCGAACGCGCGCTCACGCACTACGTCAAGCAGACCGCATGACACGAGCGGACCGCTGACAGGGGCGGGACTCCCGACCGAGTCCTGTCCCCCACGTCCCCAGGAACGATAGCGATCCCCCTCTTTTTCCGGCAGCCAACGCCGGCCCCTCACTGCTTCTTCGTGAAGTCCCCCGCGTACGAGAGGAAGACGCCTGCCATGACGCACACCGGCGAGCCGAGGAAACGGCTGCTGATGGTGATGCCCTACAGCCAGTTCGTCCGCAAGGCCGCCGAGGCGGGCTTCGAGGTCTGGGCGATCTGGGACCCCTCCCTGCGCGAGCGGGCCTACCTCGACGAGGTCGCCGAGCACGCGCGCGAACTGCTGCTGACCGACTTCTCCGACGAGGCGGGCCTGCGCGCCCTGATCCGGGAGACCGCGCGCGCCCACGCCATCGACGTCGTCCTGCACCTGGGCGCCGAGGACAGCATGGCTCCGGCCGTCGCCGAGGCCGAGGCGCTGGGCCTGTCCCCCAACCCGGCGGCGGCCGTGGGGCTGCTCAACGACAAGGCCGCCATGCGGGAGCTGCTCGCCCGGCACGGGCTGTCCGCCGTCCGGTCCGAGCCGGCCGCGGACACCGCGGCCGTCGCGGCGGCCGCCGGGCGGCTGCCGCTGCCGGTCGTGGCCAAGCCGGCCCGGTCCTCGGGCAGCCGGGGGGTCGGCCTGATCCGCGACGGCGCGGACCTCCAGGAGTGGACGCGGCGCGTCGAGGAGGGCGGGGTGAGTGGCCCGTTCCTCGTCGAGGAGTACCTGGACGGGGCCGAGTACAGCGTCGAGACCCTCACGGCCGGCGGGGTGCACCACGTCATCGGCGTCACCGCCAAGCAGACCACCGGCGCACCCGGCTTCGTCGAGACGGCGCACGTCCATCCCGCCCCGCTGGACCCCGCCGACGAGCGCGCGATCCAGGCGGTGGTCACGGGCCTGCTCGACCTCGCCGGTCACGCCTTCGGGCCCGCGCACACCGAGGTGATCCTCACCGCCCGCGGCCCGCGGATCGTGGAGTCGCAGACGCGGCTGGGCGGCGACCGCATCCCGCTGCTGATCGAGACGGCCTCCGGCTACGACATCGAGGCCGCGATCTTCCGCACCCTGGCGGGCGAGCCCGTCGCCCCGCCCGTCCCCCGGCGGACGGCGTCCGTCGGGTTCTTCCTGCTGCCGCCGGGGCGCCTGGAGGCCACCGGGGACCTCGACGCCATCCGGGCCCTGCCCTACGTCCGCGCGCTGCACTTCCCCTTCGAACCCGGGGCCGAACTGCCGCGCACCATCGACTCGTTCACCCGTCACGGCTACGTCGTCGTCGATGCCGGCTCGCCCGCCCAGGCCGCCGACCGGATCGCCGCCGTACGGGAACTCCTGCGCCCCGTCGTCCGCGAAGCGGCCGCCGCCTCCCCGAAGGGAACCCTCCGTTGAGCCCTGCCCCCACCGTCCTGCTGATCGGCGGAGTCGACGCCCACCTGGAGCGCTTCGCCGCGCTCGGTGCGAAGGTCGTCCTGATCCAGCATCCTGACAAGGTCACCGCGTTCCAGGCCGGCACCGCCGACGTCCTGCTCGTCGTCGACTACACCGACTGGGACACCGTGCTGCCGTTCGCCGAGGCGGCCCGCTCCGTGTACGGGGTCGACGCGGTCGTGTCGCTGACCGAGCCCGGCCTGAACCCGGCCAGCCGGCTCAGCGACCTGTTCGGCCTCTCCGACGGCCGCCGCTACGAGGTCAGCCGCCGGATGCGCGACAAGTGGCTGATGCGCCGCCACCTCGCCGAGCAGGGGCTGCCGGTCCCGCACGCCGCGCTGGTCGAGGGCCGCGCCTCGCTGGACGCCTTCGGGGAGCGGGCCGGGTACCCCTTCATCCTCAAGCCCCTCTCCACGACCGCCGGCTTCGGCCTGCTCCGCGCCGAGGACCCCGGCGACCTCGACCGGGTGTGGGCGCGGATCCAGGAGCTCGACGGCGGGCGCACCGACCGCGGCTCCACCATGTTCACCGTCGACGGATTCCTGATGGAGTCCTACATCGACGGTCCCGAGTTCAGCGTCGAGGCACTCAGCTTCGCCGGCCGCCACGTGGTGGTCGCCGTCACCGAGAAGCTCGTGGACGAGGCGCACTTCGCGGAGCTCGGCCACGCCGTGCCGGCCCGCCTCGACGAGGGCGACCGCGAGCGGCTGACCGGTGCGGTCGAGGCGTTCCTGACCGCCATGGGCGTCACCGACGGCCCCAGCCACACGGAGATCCGCCTCAGCGGGCGCGGTCCCGTGGTCATCGAGTCCCACAACCGGCTCGGCGGCGACCACATCGTCGAACTCGTCGAGGCCGCCTACGGAATCGACATGATCGCCTACGGGGCGGCCTGGCCACTGGGTCTGACCGAGCCCCTCGACGCCTCCCCCGCGCCCCTGGCCGGCGCCGCGACCCGTTTCGTCCTGCGCGAGCCCGGCACCGTCACCGCCGTGTCCGGCGTGGCGGAGGTCGCGGCGCGGCCCGACGTGATCGCCGCCCAGGTGTCCGTGCGGCCCGGTGACACCGTCCGGCCGCTGCGCGACAACTGGGACCGGCTCGGCTGTGTCGTCGTACGCGCCGCGGACACCGACGGAGCCGTCGAGCTGTGCGAACACCTGACGCAGAGCGCCATCCGCATCGACGTCGAGCCGGCGGAGCCGTCCGCGGCGCGGCCCGTGGCCGCCTGAGCCACGGCGGCCCGCCGCCCGAACCGAGGAGTTGACCGTTGTCCGCACCGACCGCACCCATCTCACTTCTGCTCGTGCTGCGCGAGGACCTCGACGTCGTCCTCGCGCGGGACCCCTCCGTGGCCAGCCGCTGGGAGGCGCTGGGGCACTCCGGCCTGTCCGCCCTGTGGGCCCACCGGGTCGCGCACCGTCTCCACCGGGGCGGGATGCGGACCGCGGCCCGGACGATGGCGCGCGTCGCGCGCCGCCGTACGGGCGTCGAGATCCATCCCGGCGCGGTGCTGGGGCGCCGCGTGTTCATCGACCACGGCGCGGCCGTGGTCGTCGGCCAGACCGCCACCGTCGGCGACGACGTGACGATCTACCAGCAGGTCACGCTCGGGGCGGTGGGCTGGTGGGCCGACAACGCCCGTCCGCCGGGCGAGCGGCGCCACCCCGCGATCGGCAACGGCGTGGTCCTGGGGGCCAACGCCACCGTGCTCGGGCCCGTCACGGTCGGCGACCGGGCGCTGATCGGCGCCATGGCGACCGTCACCGAGGACATCGGGCCGGGCGCGCGGGTCTACGCTCCGCGATCCGTGGTCCTGCCCGCGCCCGGGGAGGCGCCGGCCGTCCCGGACGACGCCACCGCTCTCGATCCGGTACGTCTGCTCGCCTCGGCCGGCTCGTGGTGAGCCGGCCGGTGCGGCCCCCCGCGCCCGCACTCGTACCCGTACCCCTCTCCGTATCCGTTCCCCGTACCGTCATCCCCGGAGGCCTTCTGTGACCACCGCCATCGCCCCGCCGGCGCGCAGGATCGCCGCCGGCCTGGAAGAACTCATCGGCAACACCCCTCTGGTCCGCATCTCCGTGGCGGACGCCGCGCCCGGTACCGAGGTGCTGGGCAAGCTGGAGTCCGCGAACCCGTTCGCCAGCAGCAAGGACCGGGCCGCCCTGGCCATGCTGCGGGGCGCCGAGCGGCGCGGCGACATCCGCCCCGGATCGACCGTGGTGGAGTCCACCTCGGGCAACACCGGCATCGCCCTGGCCGCGCTGTGCGCCGTACGGGGCTACCGCTGCGTCGTCGTGCTGCCCGACAGCGCGACGCCCGAGCGGATGGGGCTGCTGGCGGCCCTGGGCGCGGAGGTCGTCCAGACCCCGAGCGCCGAGCGGTTCGCCGGCGCCATCGCCAAGGCCGAGGAGATCCAGGCGGCCACGCCCGGGTCCTGGTACGTCCGCCAGCACGAGAACGACGACAACGTGCGCGCCCACTACGAGGCCACGGGCCCGGAGATCTGGCGCGACACCGCGGGCCGTGTCGACGTGCTCGTCGCGGGCGTGGGCACCGGGGGCACTCTGACGGGGGCCGGGCGCTACCTGCGCGAACGCAACCCGGACCTGGAGATCGTCGCCGTGGAGCCGGAGAACTCCCCCGTGCTCTCGCGCGGTTACGCGGGGACCCACCGCATCCCGGGCCTCAACGGCGGCTTCGTCTCCCCCACCACCGACGTCGCCCTCATCGACCGCGTCCTCACCTGCCCGGACGAGGCCGCGCTGGCCACGGCCCGCGCCCTCACCCGGGAGCAGGGCATCTTCGCGGGCGTCTCCTCCGGCGCCGCCGTCCACGGCGCCGCCGCCCTGGCCCGGCTGCCCGAGTACGCCGGCAAGACCATCGTCACGATCCTGCCCGACACCGGCGAGCGGTACGTGAGCATCTTCAACGAAGGAGTCTCCTCATGACCACCCTGATCCTGCACCGCGGCTCGCTGCGCGCCAACCCGTACGAGCGGTGGCTCGCCGACCACGACGAGAAGATCGTCCTGCTGGGCTCCGCGGAGCAGCTGGCCCTGTTCGGCGAGGAACTGCCCACCGGCGCCCCGTACCTGCACGCCGAGGTGCTGCCCGGCTACGACACGGGCGAGCGGGTGCTGGAGCGGGCCGCGGAACTCGTCGAGGAGTTCGCCGTCACGGACGTCGTCGCCTGCCAGGAGTACGACATCCTGCGGGCGGCGCTGCTGCGGGAACGCTTCGGCCTGCCGGGGCAGCGGCCCGACTCCGCGGTCGTCTACCGCGACAAGTGGGAGATGAAGCGGGCGGCCGTGCGGGCGGGCATCCCGGTCGCCGACCACGTCCTGCTGCGGACCGGCGCCGACCTCGACGCGTTCGCGGAGCGGCACGGGCTGCCGGTCGTCGTGAAGCCGAGGCGCGGGGTGCTCTCCATCGGGGTGTCCATCCTGCGCACGGCCGCGGAACTGGCCGGCTGGCGGGCGGCGACAGAGCTGACCGGGGCCGACGGCGAGCCCGAGTGGCTGGCCGAGGCGTTCGTCGAGGGCTCCATGTGCCACGTCGACGGCACGGTGCTGGACGGGCGCATCGCGACGCTGTGGCCGTCGCGGTACCTGTACGCGCTGGCCGACTTCCGGGACCGGGGCGGCCGGGTGGACATCGCGCTCGACACCGCGGACCCGCTGGCGCGGCGTCTGGCCGCGTTCGGCGAGAAGGTGCTTGCCGCGTTCGGCGGGCCGGAGCACTTCGCGTTCCACATCGAGGTGTTCGTCACCGCCGACGGTGACCTGGTCCTGTGCGAGGCCGCCTCGCGGGCCGGCGGCGCCGGGGTGCGGGACGTCCAGCGGGCCCTGTTCGGCTTCGACCCGATGGAGTACCCGGTACGCCGCCAGCTCGGCCTGCCGGCGGAGCCCGGGCCGCGCCGGGACCCCGCGCTGATCGCGGGCCAGCTGCTGTTCACCAAGCGTCCGGGCGTCCTGCGCGCCCTGCCGGACCCGGCGCTGATGCCGGAGGGGGTCGTCAAGTACACGACGTACGCCGAGGTCGGCGAGACGGTCCCGGACGCCTCCCACTCGGGCGACTTCCTGGCCGCCTTCGTCATCACGGGCGCGGACCGCGCCGACTGCGAGTCCCGCATCCGCGCCGTGGAGACCTGGTTCACGTCGGGCCTCGACATCGGCTGACCTGCCCGGACGGCCGCCGGCCGGGCCGCGCGGAGGTCCGTTCTACGGCTTTCCGGGGGCGCCGGCGCGGCGGCCCCGGGTCGCGGCGACCAGGTGGGCGCAGGCCAGGACGGCGAGCGCCGCGAGGGCGACCTCCACGCCCATTGCCGCCGAGTAGTGCAGCGGCGCGCCGGCCGACCGCGGGTAGAGGAAGATCCCGACCACCGCGATGCCCAGCGCTGCCGCGAGTTGCTGCGTCGTGGACAGCACGCCGGAGCCCGCGCCCGCGTCCTGGGGCGGAACCCGGCTCATCACGGCGCCGGTCAGCAGCGGAACGATCATGCCGTTGCCCACTCCGTAGACGGCGAGCGCCACCAGCAGCAGCACCAGGGCGGCGCCGTCTCCCCCGAGCGTGACGGCCGCGAGTGCGCCGGCAAGGCCCAGGGCGATCAGGGCGGCCGACGCGACGAGCACTCCCTCTCCGAACCGCCCGCGCGACGGCAGGGCGATGCGCGAACCGACGGCGATGGCCAGGGCGGCGGGGACGAAGACCAGCCCGGCTCGCGCCGAGCTCATGCCCGCCTCGTCCTGGAGGTAGAGGGCGAGCACGATGGCGAACGGGACGCTGGCCATGTAGAGCAGGAAGTTGAGAAGGACGCCGCGCACGAAGACGGGCACGGCGAACAGACCCAGGGGAAGCAGGGCCAGGCCGCCCCGGCGGCTCCGGGACCGCTGCTGCCTGACGAAGACGGCCGCGAGCAGGCATCCGGCGAGGCACACCGCCAGGCCGAGGGGGAGGAACGGCCACTCCCGCACCGCGGCCAGCGGCAGCAGGACGAAAGCCACCGCCAGGGCGCTGAGGACGGCGCCGGTGACATCGGCCCCCCGCCCCGCGTGCGCCGGCCGGTCGGCTTCCATCGTGGCGGGCAGCGCGAGGAACACGAGCGCGCACAGCGGTACGGCCACGAGGAAGACCGGGCGCCATCCGAGTCCCAGCAGGTCCCAGGCGGGCAGGGCTCCGCCGAGGATCTGGCCGCACACCATGCCGAGGCTCATCGACACGGCGAACCACGACAGCGCCTTCTGCCCCTCCGTCGGCGGGAACTGCACCCGGATCAGGGCCAGCACCTGGGGCTGCAGGATCGCCGCGGCGGCGCCCTGGGCAAGCCGGGCCACGATGAGCGACCCGGGGGACCACGCGAGCGCGCAGGCCAGTGAGGTCACCGCGAAGAGGGCGATCCCCGCCCGGTACGTGCGCCGTCGGCCGTACAGGTCCCCGAGCCGTCCGCCGGTGATCAGGCCGAGTCCGTAGACCAGCCCGTAGCCACCGACGACCGCCTGGAACTCGAAGGGGGAGAGCCGGAAGGACTGGTTGATCGACGGGGCGGCGAGATTGACGCAGAACTGGTCGAACAGCGAGAGGAACGGCCCGACCAGCAGCAGGGCCAGCGCCTGCCGGCGCCGCGGGTTGAGCGGTGTTCCCGTGCCCGGCGCGGCGTCGTCCCGCCGCGGACGCAGCCGCCCCCCGGTCCCCGCGCCTACGAGCTGATCCGCCATGTGCCGTTGTCCTCTCGCCAGTGTCCTGCGGACATCCCACGAGCTGTCCGCGACGGCGGCAAGTGCACTTGGCTAAGTCTTCCCCGGCCGAAAGCGCCGGTCAGGCTTAGCCAACTCGGCGTGGACACGTTTCACCCCGGCCTCCCACACTCGCTGCGAGGCCGACCCGCGGTGACCGACACCGCACAGGTGCCCGTCAGGCGGCGTCTCGCCGCGGGGTGGCCCGGCGCGGCCCGCGCAACCGCCCGCCCTTCGGGCGGCCCAGCCCATTGCCGCGCCGCCCGACGCGCGGGGAAGGAAATCGTGACAGTCACCCACCCCGGCACACCGACCCTGACGACCGCCCTGGACTGCGTTTTCGTGTGGCCCGGCGAAGACGAACGAGCCCGCGTCGCGGGGCGGAACGTGCTCGGCAGCGTGACCTACGGGCACGGCGGCCGCCCTCCCGGGCTGCTGCACGGCGTACCTCGGCTGGAGGTCGCGATGGCGGCCCCCGCCGACCGGCCGGTCACCGAAGTGTGGACCACCGACCGTCAGGTGCGCGCGGGCCGCCAGGACGACCTGGTGTACGCGGAGGACGGCGAGCACTTCTTCTGCGCCGTCCGCATCGACGAGAGGGACGTCTACCGCGACGCGGTGCGGGCCGTGTACGAGTCGGCGTTCACGCTGATGTGGCGGCTCGGCTACACCCGGCTGGTGCGCATGTGGAACCTCGTCGGTGCGATCACCGAGTCGAACGGCGAGGGTACGGAGAACTACCGGGACTTCTGCGTGGGCCGTGCCCAGGTGTTCGAAGCTTGGTCCGACCGGATCGCCGGCATGCCCGCCGCCACCGGCATCGGATCCCTGCGCCCCGGCATCGACCTGTACTTCCTGGCCTCCCGCAGCGGCATCGCCACGCACCTGGAGAACCCGCGCCAGACCCCGGCCCACCAGTACCCGCGCCAGTACGGCCCCAAATCGCCGAGCTTCGCCCGCGCCACCGTCCTGGAGTCGGCGGCCGGCTCCGTTCCGGCCCTCTTCGTGTCGGGGACCGCGAGCATCATCGGCGACGACACGGTCCACCCCGACGACGTCGAGGCACAGTGCACCGTCACCCTGGCCAACATCGAGACGCTGGTCAGCCACGAGAACCTGCGCCGGCACGGCCTGGCCGGCGGCTTCCGCCTCGATGACCTCGACCGCGTCAAGGTCTACGTCCGCGACGCCGAGCACCTGCCCGTGGTCCGCGCCCGGTGCGCCGAGGTGCTCCGCACCGACGTCGACATCGCCTTCTTCAACGTCGACGTGTGCCGGCCCGACCTGCTCGTGGAGATCGAGGGGATCTGCCGATGACCAACCTGGTGCGACGCCTGGTGGACACCGCCGCCGACCGGGGCTGGATGGAGCGTCCCGCCTACTTCGTGGACGAGGACGTCCACCGCTACGAGGACGTGTACGCGGGCGCGGCACGGGCCGCCGCCGCCTACGCCTCCCGTGGTCTGGGGCCCGGCGCGCGGATCCTGCTGGCCCTGCCGGACGGCATCGAGTTCGTCCGGGCGTTCCTCGGGGCCCTGCACATCGGTGCCGTGGCGGTCCCGGTCAACTCCATGCTCCACCCCGACGAGATGCGCCGTGCCGCGGACATCGCGCGGCCCGCCGTCGTGGTCTCGGTCCCCGAGTTCGCGGAGCGGTTCGCCGTTCCCGTCCTCACGCCGGACGTGCTCGACTGCGACGGCCCGGTGCCGGCGTACGCCCCCTGCACGACGGACACGCCCGCGTTCGCCGCGTTCACGTCCGGCACGACCGGTGGGCCCAAGCTCTGTTTCCACACGCACGGCGACCCGGAGATCCTGAGCCGGGCCGCCGGCGCCGCCGTCGGCGTCGGCCCCGACGACGTCAGCTATTCGGTGCCGCGCATGAACTTCGCGTACGGCCTGGGCAACTCGCTCTTCTTCTCACTGCTGTCCGGCGGCTCCACCGTGCTCACCCCCCGGCGGCTGGCGCCCGGGGACTCCCTGGCCGTCCTGGAGAGGTACGGCGTGAGCGTCTTCTACAGCCAGCCGACCTTCTTCGCCCACATGCTCGGCCACCCGGACGCCGCACGGATCCTGGGCGGGCTGCGGGTGGCGGTCGTGGCCGGAGAGGTACTGCCCGAGTCCCTGGAGCGCACGCTGCGCGGCATCCTGGGGCCCCGGCTGCTGAACGTCTACGGGACGACGGAGATCGGGCACGCCCTGCTCGCCAACGGTCCGGGCGAGATGCGCGAGTTCACCCTCGGCCGGGTGCTGCCCCCGTACCGGCTGCGCGTCGTCGGTGACGACGGCGAGGCGGCCGCGCCGGGCGTCGAGGGACGCCTTGAGGTGTCGGGCCCGACGATCGGCCTCGGCGTGCCGCACGGCGACGCCGCCCCGGTCCGGCTCGCGGCCGACCAGTGGTACAGCACCAGTGACGCCGCGACCATGGACGCCGACGGGTTCGTACGCGTCCACGGCCGGCTGGACGACGTCGAGATCGTCGGAGGGGTGAACGTCCATCCGACCGAGATCGAGGACCGGCTGATGGCCCACCCCGCCGTCGAGGAGGCCGCGGTGTGCGCCGTGCGGCAGGACACGGGCATCTCCGTGCTGCGCGCCTACGCCGTCCTGCGCGACCCGCTCGACTCGGCGGCCGCCGAAGCGCTGCGGGGCGAGCTGCTGCTCGCCGCCGCGGACTCCCTCACCTGGTACAAGGTGCCGCACGACATCACCTTCGTCGCGCGTCTGCCGCGCAATCCGACCGGCAAGCTGCTGCGCCGCACCATCCGCGCGCTCGCCGCCGAGGACTCCCTGCGCTGATGTCAGGCGCCCTTTTCCCTTCCGCATTCTTCCCGCACAACACCTACGCCTGGAGTGAGAGCGTTGACCTCAGTTGAGACCGGCACCGTCCCCGTCGCCTTCGACGGCCAGACCCTCACCATCGACGCGGTCCGGCGCGTCGCCGAGGAAGGCGCACCGGCGCGTGTCGCCCCCGAGGCCGTCGCCAAGACCCTGCGCAGCAGGGCGATGCTGGAGGAGCTGGCGGAGCAGAACATCCCGATCTACGGCGTCACCACCGGCTACGGTGAGATGATCTACATGCAGGTGGACAAGTCGAACGAGGTCCGGCTGCAGACCAACCTCGTGCGCAGCCACAGCGCCGGCGTGGGTCCCCTGTTCGCCGAGGACGAGGCGCGGGCCATCGTGGCCGCCCGTCTCAACACCCTCGCCAAGGGTCACTCCGCGGTGCGTCCGGAGATCCTGGAGCGCCTGGCCCTCTACCTGAACCAGGACGTCATCCCGGCCATCCCGGAGATCGGCTCGCTCGGCGCCAGCGGTGACCTCGTCCCGCTCTCGCACATCGCGAGCACGCTCATCGGCGAGGGCTACGTCCTGCGCGACGGCAAGCGGGTGGAGACCGCCACCGTCCTGCGCGAGCTGGGCATCGAGCCGCTTGAGCTGCGCTTCAAGGAGGGCCTCGCGCTGATCAACGGCACGTCGGCGATGACGGGCCTCGGCTCGCTGGTCGTGGAGCGCGCCCTGACGCAGGCGCGGCAGGCCGAGCTCGTCTCGGCGCTCCTCAACGACGTGCTCCGCGGTTCCACGAGCCCTTTCCTCGCCGAGGGGCACGACATCGCCCGGCCGCACCGCGGTCAGATCGACTCGGCCGCCAACATGCGGGCCCTGCTGGCCGGCAGCAAGCTGACGGCCGATCACTCGGAGATACGCCGTCAGGTGCAGGACGCCAAGGAGGACGGCACGCAGGACGGCAAGGACGTCCAGCGCACCGAGACCTATCTGCAGAAGGCCTACACGCTGCGTGCCGTCCCGCAGATCCTCGGCGCGGTGCGCGACACCCTGTACCACGCGCAGGACAAGCTGGAGATCGAGCTCAACTCGGCGAACGACAACCCGCTCTTCTTCGAGGGCGAGGAGATCTTCCATGGCGCGAACTTCCACGGCCAGCCGATCGCGTTCGCCATGGACTTCGTGACCATCGCCCTCACCCAGCTCGGTGTCCTCGCCGAACGGCAGCTCAACCGCCTCCTGAACCGCCACCTGAGCTACGGTCTGCCGGAGTTCCTGGTGGCCTCGAACCCGGGCCTGAACTGCGGGTTCGCCGGCGCCCAGTACCCGGCGACCGCGCTGGTGGCGGAGAACCGCACCATCGGTCCGGCGAGCACCCAGTCGGTGCCCTCGAACGGTGACAACCAGGACGTGGTCAGCATGGGCCTGATCGCGGCCCGCAACGCCCGCCGTGTCCTCGCCAACAACAACCGCATCCTCGCGGTCGAGTTCCTCGCCGCCGCCCAGGCCGTCGACGTCTCGGACCGCTACGAGGGCCTGAGCCCCGCCTCCCGGGCCACGTACGACGCGGTGCGCGCCCTGGTGCCCGCGCTGGACGTGGACCGTTACATGGCCGACGACATCGAGCTCGTCGCGGCCGCCCTCTCCCGCGGCGAGTTCCTCGCCGCGCTCGGCCGGCACACCGACGTCGAGCTGCGCTGACCCGGACCCGCACGCGCGAGCGCCCCGCCCGGTGATCGGGCGGGGCGCTCGTGCGTGGGGCGGGGTGGGTCAGGCCGCGAGGGTCTGGTCCGCCGGGGTTTCGGCGTCGGCCGGGGTTTCCTGGCCGATCGGCGGGATGTGGCGCATCACGGTGACGAAGAAGACGCCTGCCACCGCGATCAGGACCGCGCTGACGGCGGCGACCGTGTGCAGGCCGCCGGTGAAGGCGACGCGGACCGGCTCCATCAGCGCGTCGGCGAGCTGCTCGGGCAGGCCCTGGGCGGCGGCCGCCGCGCCGGAGACGCTGTCGCGCGCGGCGTCGGCCGCCTCGGCCGGGACGGTGGCCGGGACGGTGCTGTCCACGGTGTCGCGGTAGACGGCGAGCCCGAGGGTGCCGAGCGTGGCCACGCCGAGGGCGGCGCCGAACTCGTTGCTGATCTGGGACAGCGCGCCGGCCGAACCGGCCTTCTCCGGCGGGACGGTGCCGACGACCATGTTGGTGCCGAGCGCCACCAGGGGGGCGCCGCAGAAGGAGAAGACGGCGAAGCCCACGATGAGGGTGGCGGTACCGGAGTCCGCGTCGAGCTGCGAGAAGGTGAGCAGGACCGCGACGACGCCGACCAGGCCCGCGCCGATGATGTACGCGGGGCGGATCTTGCGGGCGATGATCGGGCAGATCATGAAGGAGACGGTCGCGGCGGCCATGCCGGGCAGCAGGCCGAGGCCGGACTGGATCGGCGACATGCCCTGGGCGGCCGCGAAGTACTGGGTCATGAAGAGCATGACCGTGCCTCCGATGAGGCTGTAGGCGAGCAGGCCGAGCAGGGACGCGCTGAAACGGCCGTGGCGGAACAGGCTCACGTCGAGCAGCGGGTTGCTGAGGGTGCGCTGGCGGCGGACGAAGAGGACACCGAGGGCCACGCCGACGACGATGGACGCGGCGGGCAGCGGGTGCCAGCCGCTGCGGGCGAGCTCCTTGACGCCGTAGATGACCGGGATGGTGGTGCCCAGGTTCAGGGCGACGCTCGGCAGGTCGAGGCGGCCGGCGTCGGGGTTGCTGAACTCGGGGAGCACCTTGGGGCCGACGACGAGCAGCAGCACGATGGCCGGGACGCCGAGGAGGAAGAGCGAGCCCCACCAGAAGTGCTCCAGCATGACGCCGCCGAGCATCGGGCCGACGATGGCGCCGATGGTGAAGCAGCTGGCCCACATGCCGATGGCGGCGGCCCGCTGCTTGGCGTCCTGGAACATGGTGGCGATCAGCGCCAGCGTGGACGGGCTGATGGCGGCGCCGGCGATGCCCAGCAGGACACGGGCGGCGATGAGCATGCCGGGGCTGGTGGAGAAGGCCGCGAGCAGCGAGGCCGCGCCGAAGGCGGTGCCCCCGATCATCAGCAGCTTGCGGCGGCCGATGCGGTCGCCGAGGGTGCCCATGGGCACCAGGAATCCGGCGACCATGAAGCCGTAGATGTCCATGATCCACAGCTGCTGGTTGCTGTTGGCGTCGAGGTCCGCGCTCAGGTGCGGCAATGCCAGGAGCAGCACGAACACGTCGAGGGCCACGAGGAGGGTGGGAAGGGCGAGGATTCCCAGCCCGATCCACTCCTTCCGCCCGGCCTTGGGAGCACCGCCTGCAGTCATGCTTCTACTTCCCGTCGTCGTCTTGGGGGGCTTGGGGGGTCTGGTCGCCTCGTGCCGATGGCACCGGGCGCCCTCAGGAGGTTCGCCGCCGGGCCCCTGTGGGCGCATCTCACGGAATGCTCAGTTCCCGCCGGCCGTCCGGGCCCGGCCCGGGCCCGCTCAGGCCGCGGCGGCGAGGCCGGGTGCGGACAGCGCGGCGAGTTCCGCCGCGAGCGCGTCCATGGCGGCGGCCAGCTGGGCGTCGGACAGGTAGGGGGCGGGGCCGAAGCGCAGGAAGGCGCCCCGGCTGTCGGTCAGCACGCCCCGGCGCGCGAGGCCCTGCTGGAGCTGGGCGGCGTACGGGGTGCGCAGGGCCAGGAAGCCGCCGAACTCGTGCGGCGACCCGGTGCGGTCGCGGGTGACGAGTTCGTCGGGAGCCCCGAGCGCGTCGAAGTGCCGGGCCAGCAGGGCGACCTGGCGCAGCGAAACCCGGCGCAGCAGCGCGGGCGTGAGCCTCTCGGCGGCGAGGAAGCCGAAGACGCGGGCGGCCCGGTAGTGGCTGGTGGGGTCGTAGGTGGCGCCGGCGAAGCGGGCGGCACCCGCCGGATAGCCGACGGTGTCGGGCAGGGTCCGGCCCGAGAGCCGGGAGAACTCCGAGAACCAGCCGGTGATGACGGGCCGCAGGGTGTCGGCGTGGCCGGGGACGCGCAGGAAGCAGTTGCCCTCGCCGAGCTGGAGGTACTTGTAGCCGCCGCCGACCACCCAGGCCTCTTCGAGGCCCTCCGTGTCGAACGGTACGGCGCCCAGCGCGTGGTAGGCGTCCACGAGCAGTTCCGTGCCCCGGCTCCGGCACGCCTCGGCGAGGCCGGCGAGGCCGGGCACGAGCCGGGCGGTCTCGAAGAGCACCGTGGAGACCAGGACGGCCGCGGTGCGGTCGTCCACCTCGGCGGCCAGCCGTTCGGCGAGGGTGGCGGCGGGCTCCGCGGGGACCCTGACGAGTTCGACGCCGCTCTCGGCGAGGCGCGTCAGCTGGCGCCGCAGCGTGTGGAACTCGCCGTCGGAGGTGACCAGGCGGGGCCTGCGCGACAGGTCCAGGGCGGACAGGAAGCGCAGGACGAGGTCGTGCGTGCTCGCGCCGAGGGCCAGTTCGGCGCCGGGGTCGTCGAGGAAGAGCCGGAAGCCCGCGCGGACCCGGTCCGCCTGTTCGAAGGCGCGGCCCCACTTCTCGTCGGCGGCGAGCGCGGCGTCCTGGAACGCGGCGATCTGGCCCTGGAGCGCGACGTCGGGCCACGCCTGGTGGGAGTGGCCGGTGAGCAGCAGCCGTTCGGCGACGCGGAAGGCCGAGTAGTGCGGGGCCAGCCGGGCGGACAGGTCGCTCATCGGCTCCACACCTCCCACAGGTCGGGGAAGTAGGGGGTGGCGAGCGTCGTACGGAGGTAGGCGGCGCCGGCCGAGCCCGCCGTGCCCGGCTGGGCGCCGATCATCCGTTCGACCATCTCCACGTGGCGCCGGCGCCATTCCCGCAGGCCGCGGTCGACGGCGAGGAGTTCCTCGCACATACGGGCCTCGGGGCCGTCCTCGTCCCGGACGGCGGTGAGGGCGTGGCGCAGTTCCTCGTGAGGGGCGAGCGGCTGGGATGTGTCGCGCTGGAGGATCTCCAGCGGTACCGGATAGCCGTGCAGGGCCAGGCACACGAGGGCCGAGTCGAGGAGGGAGGGCCTGTTCATGGCCGCCTCGACGCGCCTGCGTTCCTCGCTGTCGCGCTCCAGGTGCGCGATCGCCTGGCGTCGGCGTCCGCCGAGCACGGCCTCGACCTCGCGGAACTGCACGGACTGGAATCCGCTGCTCGTCCCGAGCCGGTCGCGGAAGAGCGCGAACTCCTGCGGCGTCATGGTCTCCATCACACCGATGGGGACCGTGGTGGCCTCCAGTACGGTCCGCAGCCGTTGCAGGCTGCGCAGCGCCCGCTCCGTCTCGCCCGCGACCAGGCGGGCCTGGGCCTGGCCGAGTTCGTGGAGCATCTGTTTGAACCACAGTTCGTGGACCTGGTGCACGACGATGAAGAGCAGTTCGTCGTGCACGTCCGAAACCGGCCTCTGAGCCGCGAGTACCTCGTCCAACGCCAGGTACCCGGAATACGTGAGCCCGGTCGAAGAGCCGACCGCCACAGCTTTGCACCTCCTTCGCCTCTGCTACTGCGTCGTCAGGCTAGGAGATCGACACGGGCCGCCGACAGCGCTCGAAGGTGCCCCGTCCGAGGTCAGCACGTTGGGAGAAGGGGCGAGGTCGGCATGGAGAGAGATGCGCGGCCAAGTGCTCCGACTGAGCATGACGGCATGCAGATCGACCACAGGACCCCCATGGGGCACACGGATGTTCCGGAGAACTTCAACGTCGCTGCCCACTTCCTCGACGGGGCCGACGGCGACCGTACGGCGCTGATCGGCGGTGACGGACGGCGCACGAGTTACGCGCGGCTGCGGGGCCTGGCCAACCGGGTGGGACACGCGCTGCGCGCCCTCGGGGTGCGGCCGCAGGATCGGGTGCTGATCGCCATGAGTGACGGCGTCGAGTTCGTGGCGGCCTGGTACGGCGCGCAGAAGATCGGCGCGGTCACCGCCGAGGTCTACAGCTTCCTGCACGCGAAGGAGTACCGCTACTACGAGCGGTACGTGGCCCCGCGGGTGGTCGTGGCCGACGCGGGCACGCTGGAGCGGCTGCGGGCCGCGGGAGTCCGGAACCTGCTGGTCGCCGGGGTGCCGGCGGATGCGCTGCGCGCCGGTGAGCACCATTTCGACTCGCTGGTCGCCGGACAGCCGGACGAGCTGGACCCGGCGCCGACCCACCGGGACGCGCCAGCGATCTGGAAGTTCACCACGGGGAGCACGGGGGCGCCGAAGGCGTGCGTGCTGCCGGCCCGCAGTCCGCGCCTGAGTTTCGACTGGTACGCCCGGGGGGTGCTGGACCTGCGGCCCGATGACGTGGTGCTGCCGGTCCCCAAGCTCTTCTTCGGCTACTCCCGCGATCTGGCGGCGCTGTTCCCCTTCGGGGTGGGGGCGGCCGGGATCATCTTCCCGGAACGCAGCACGGTGGAGCGCGTGTTCGAGCTGATCGCCGCGCACCGCCCGACCGTTCTGGTCAACGTGCCGACCATGATGCGCGCGATGGTCGCGCACCCGCTGGCGCGCGAGCAGGACCTGAGCTGCCTGCGGCTGTGCACGTCGGCGGGCGAGGCGCTGCCGCCGGACCTGCACCGGGCGTGGCTGGACACGTTCGGCGTGGAGGTGGCCGACGGCCTGGGCTCCTCCGAGACGTACCACATCTTCCTGTCGAACCGGCCGGGCGCCGCCCGGGTGGGGACGCTGGGTCAGGAGGTGCCCGGCTACCGGGTCAAGGTGGTGGGCGAGGACGGCGAGGAACTGCCGGACGGCGAGACGGGTGTGCTGGAGGTGACCGGCGCGACGGCGGCGCTGGAGTACTGGCAGGAGCCCGCCAAGAGCGCCGCCGCCTTCCCCGCCCCGCACACGGTCCGCTCCGGGGACCTGGCGGTGCGGGACGCGGACGGCTTCTTCCACTACCGGGGGCGCAAGGACGACCTGCTGAAGGTCGGCGGCGTGTGGATCGCCCCCGCGGAGATCGAGGACTGCCTGCTGACCCATCCCGAGGTCGTGGACTGCGCCGTGGTGGGTGTGGAGAGCGAGGGCCTGACGAAACCGCGGGCGTACGTCGTGGCCCGCTCGGAGGTGACCGGGACGCAGCTGACGGAGTTCGTCCGCGCAGGGCTGTCGCCGCACAAGTACCCGCGGGAGTACCGCTTCGTCACGGAGCTGCCCAGGACGGCGGCCGGGAAGGTGGACCGGCGCGCCCTGCGCGCGGCCTGAGCGGGCCGGCGGGCGCGGGCCGGCGGGCGGTGGGCCGGCGGGCCCTGGCGGAAGGAACGGGTCCGCCGGGCGGAAGGAGAGGCTCCGAGGGGCGGGAGGGGCACCCCGGGCAGTGGGTTGCGTGAAGCAACCTCGAAGATGCGGGGCCCCTTCCAAGATCACTAATTTCATCTCAGGGCCGCATTCGGAATGGCCCAGTCCCCTCTACTGATGGAGTTTCCGCATGACCGTCAAGAACACCCTCGCCGCGATCACCCGTCTCGGCGCCGTCGCCGCCATCGCCACCGGCCTGGCCGTCGCGGTCCAGCCGGCCGCGATGGCCGCCCCCGCCGCGGCGGCCGTCACGGTGACGCCGGCCACCGGGCTGTCGGACAACCAGCAGGTCACCGTCACCGGCACCGGCCTGACGCCGGGGACCGTGTACCACGTCGGCCAGTGCGCCGTCGTGGCCCCGAACACCTTCGGGTGCGACAAGACCACCTCCCTGGACGTCGTCGCCGACGCCCAGGGCAAGGTCACCGCGCAGCTGCGGGTCCACGTCTCCTTCTCCGCCGTCGTCGGCGCCTCCTCCACCCCGTGGGGCACGGTCGACGCCAAGGCCACCCCGACCCAGGTCGGTCTGGGCAGCGACGCGGGCGAGGGCGGCGGCCAGCTGATCTCGTTCAAGTAGTCCGCTGGTCCGCGTGCCCGAGCGGGCATGCTCCGGGAGCCCCCGACAAGCCGGCCTCGAGCCGCTTGCCGGGGGCTCCGGCGCGCTACGCGGGCGGGGACGGACGGGCCCTCCCCTGCGGACGGACCTCGGACGGCGCCTCAGAGAGCCGCCGCGTCCCCGGCGAACACGCCCCGCGGGTCGAGGCGGTCCCGGACCCGGGCCACGCGTTCGGCCGCCGCCGCGTCGAGCCGGCGTCCCGGCCGGCCGGCGCTCTCGACGAGCGAGGGGACGGTGCGGCCGGTGTCCCACGGCTCCAGCGCCTCGCGCACGGTGGTGCAGTGGGCCTCCAGGGCCTCCACCGTGACCGGGCCGAACGGCGGGCCCGAACCCATGTACGCGTACGCCGCGTCCACCTGCCCCAGAGCGCCGGGGCCGGGCTCCGCGAAGGCCCCGCCGAGCTGACGGAGCGTGGCGACGACCAGCGGCGAGCCGGATCCCTCGCCGGTGACGCGCGCGAACGCCGCGGCGCCTTCCTCCCCGAGCTCGCGCAGCAGCAGGTGGTCGCCGACGAACGGCACGGGGTCGGCCGGATCCATGTGCGCGTGCAGCACCCCGGCGGGGTCGGTGAGCGCCCAGGTGTCCAGGAGCGGGGGCGCGATCTCGCGCAGCGGGGCCAGGAGTTCCTCCGCGTACCGCTCGGCGGCCGCGACGTCGCTCTCGGTCTCGGCCAGCACCGCCCCGTCCACGCACAGCACCGGGCCCGCGGCGAGCTCGGGCGGCACCCCGGGGACCGGCGGCAGGTTCATCACCCGCAGGGAGGTCGTCGCCTCGCGGGGCGCCTCGCGGCTCCAGCGGAGCCAGGCCGCCAGCAGGGCCGGGGCGTGCGCCGCGGACCAGTACGTGGCTCCGGTGACCACCTTCGCCGCCGGGAACAGCCCGATCTCCACGGCGGTGACGACGCCGAGGCCGGCGCCCGCCCCGCGCAGCGCCCACAGCAGCTCGGGGTCACGGTCGGCGTCCGCGCGCACCAGCTCGCCGTCGGCGGTGACGATTTCGGCCGCGCGCAGGCTGTTCGCGGCGAGCCCGGTGTGGCGGCCGTAGAAGCTGACGCCGCCGCCCAGCAGGTAGCCGACGACGCCGACGTGGGCCGCCGAGCCGTGCGGGGCGGCCAGACCGTGCGCGGCCGCCGCCTCGACGACCTCGCCCCACGTCGTACCGGCCGGGACCCGGGCGACGCGGCGTCCGGCGTCGATCTCGACGCCGCCTTCCAGGCGGGTGCGCAGGAGCACGCCGCCCTCCACCGCGCGGCGCGCGCCGGCGGCGTGGCCGGTGGTGTGCACTCGCACGGGCAGGCCGCGTCCGGCCGCCTCGCGCACGGCGGCGCGGACCTCCTCGACGGTCCGGACGGTCACGGCCGCGTCGGGCCGCGGCGGGGCGGCGAGGTTGAAGACGCGCGTGGCCTCCTCGTAGTCCGGGGTGCCGGGTGCGGCGAAGGCCGTCGTCTTCGGTTCAACGTCGTACTGGTGCATGGGAGCGGTGTGTCCTTGTCTGCGTCGGTGTTCGCGGTCTGGGTCAGTGCTCGCGCACGGCCGTCACGAACACGAACGTCCCCGGGCCGCTCTCCTCACGCACCGTCAGGCCGGCGTCGGCCAGCCAACGGCGCAGGTCGTCGAGCTCGAAGAGCTGGAGCCCGCCGTCGTGCTGCGGGAAGCGGTGGGCGGACTGGAAGTAGCGGTAGACCGGGTCCTCGGAGCGGCGGAAGGTCATCAGCGTGAACGTGCCGCCGGGGCGCAGGACTCGTCCCACCTCGGTGATCGCGGCCTCAGCCTCGTGGTAGAAGGCCTGCAGGGCGTTCCAGCACACGACCGCGCCGACGGAGGCGTCGGCGAAGGGCAGGTCGGCGGCTCCGGCGAGGACCGAGGGCACCTCCGGCAGCCGGTCGCGCAGGACGTTGAGCATCGGCAGCGAGCTGTCGACGGCCACCAGGCGGTCGGCGCCGACGGCCTCGGCGATGACGGCGGTCCACCGGCCGGCGCCGGCGGCCAGGTCGACGACGGGGCCGTCGACGGGCCGTACGTGCTCGGCGATGTAGCGGTCCTCGTCGGCGGGGGCGACGGCGCCGCCCCAGTTGGCGCCGGAGACGCGCAGGAAGGCCGGGCGGGCCACGGCCTCGTAGAACAGGCCCATGCTGGGCACCTGGGAGAGCTTCTCCAGGAAGTCGTCGACGGCGCCGTCCCCCGCCGCGGGGGCGGTCAGGTCGAGGATGCCGTTGGCTGCCGGGTAGCGCGCGGCGCAGCCGGAGCACGCGACGAAGGAGGCGCCGGCCGGTTCGAGGGCGCCGTGGCAGGCCGGGCAGCGCAGGGCCGCGGCGTGCGGGGCGAACAGCGAGGTGTCCGCGGCCGGGGCGGCGGCGTGGCTGCGGTCGGGCACGGTCGCCGCGGGCAGGTTCTCGGGGTCGCCGTTGCAGACGGCCCAGTAGGCGCGGGCTCCGGTGCAGCCGAGGACCGTACGGGTGTCGTTCTCCCAGGCCGCCGCGATCTGCCGGGGGGTGAGCGCCGCGATCCAGGACCGGTCGAAGGCCCGCTCGTCCTCGTTGAGGGTCCAGGCCGACGGGGAGGGCCACACCCGGCCGAGGTCGGGGCGCTCGGGGTCGAGCTCGCTCAGGCTGCGGTCGAGCCGCGACAGGTCCTCGGGCTCCAGGCCCAGCTCCAGCACGGCGGCGAGGATCTCGTCGCGGTCGGCCGGGAAGTGCGAGAGCAGGTAGAGGAGGGCGAGCGTGAGGGGCGTCCCGATGCCCTCGGTGCGCACCAGTTCCAGGTAGAGGCCCAGGTGGGCGCGGACCTCACGGGTCACCGGGCCCGCCGTCGTGGGGTACTCGGCCTCCGCCAGCAACCCCAGCAGGACGGCGAGGTGGCCTCGGGCGCCGGGGTGCGCCCGGTCCAGCCCGGCGACCAGCGCGGGCACCGCGGACAGGGCCTGCGGGGAGAGTTCCCCGTCGGACCAGAGGGCGTCCACCAGCGCGCGGTATTCGGCCGCGCGGCGCTCCGGGGCGGCGTCTGCGAACGCGTCGACGAATGCGTCGACGAGGCCTGCGGCGGCGTGGGCGGTGGGAACGGACATGTACGCGTCCTCTCGGGTCGGTGCGGTGGGGCCCGCGCCGCTCGTGGGACGCGGCGCGGTCGGCGCGCGCGGCCGTGCCGTGGCCCGGGATCGGAGCCTTTCAACGCGTGCGGCCCAGCCGCATCTTCAGGGCTGCCCTCCTTCGTCCGGTCATGGAGCAATCCTCAAGATGCAGCGGGTCGCCGCGGCGGCGCACGATACGGCTGGGCGCACCAGGCGGATCCGGGACACCGGCCGCCGGTGGGCGCTCTCTGTCTCCATCGACCTCGATGACCTCGACGACCTCGGCCCGAGCCTTCCGGAGTGCCCTCATGCATCCCTTCCGTATCGACATTCCCCAGGAGCAGCTGGACGACCTGCGCCGCCGCCTGGAGGCGACCCGCTGGCCGGACGAACTGCCCGGCGTCGGCTGGGGCCGCGGGGTGCCGCTGGACTACCTGAAGGAGCTCGCCGAGTACTGGCGCACCTCGTTCGACTGGCGCGCCGCGGAGGCCCGGCTGAACGCGCACCCGCAGTTCGTCGAGGAGATCGACGGCGCCCCGGTGCACTTCCTGCACGTCACCTCGCCGGAGCCGGACGCCACCCCGCTGCTGCTCACGCACGGCTGGCCCGGCTCGGTGGCCGAGTTCCTCGACGTGATCGGCCCGCTGTCCGACCCGCGCGCCCACGGCGGCGACCCGGCGGAAGCCTTCCACCTGGTGATCCCGTCCATCCCGGGCTACGGGTTCTCCAACCCGCTGCCGGAGAAGGGCTGGGACACGCCGCGCATCGCCCGTGCCTGGGCCGAGCTGATGGCGCGGCTGGGCTACGACCGCTACGTCGCCCAGGGCGGCGACGCCGGCGCGGTGATCTCGCTGGAGCTGGGCCGTGTCGACCCCGAGCACGTCATCGGCGTCCACGTGAACATGCTGATGACCTTCCCGTCCGGTGACCCGGCCGAGTTCGCGGGTCTGAGCGAGCAGGACCAGGCGCGCCTGGGCAAGCTGGGGCGCTTCGACGCCGAGCTGTCGGGCTACATGAAGCTCCAGCAGACCCGCCCGCAGACGCTGGCGTACGCGCTGACCGACTCCCCGGTGGGCCAGCTCGCCTGGATCACGGAGAAGTTCCTGGACTGGACCGCCGCCCAGGAGCGTCCCGAGGAGGCCGTCGACCGCGACCTGCTGCTGACCATCGTGTCGATCTACTGGCTGACGGCCACCGCCGGCTCGTCCGCGCAGTTCTACTTCGAGGGCGCCGAGGGCGTCCGGGCGGCGGCCGCCGGCGCCGTGCCGCCCGCGCTGACCGTTCCGGTGGGCGTCGCCGTCTTCCCCGACGACATCTTCGTGCCGATCCGCAGCTGGGCCGACCGCGACATCCCGACCATCACGCACTGGACGGAGTTCGAGCGGGGCGGCCACTTCGCGGCCCTGGAGCAGCCCGCCGCGCTGACCGGCGACATCCGGTCGTTCGTCCGCGCCCTGGTGTCCGCCCCCGTCGCCGCCTGAGCCGGCCCTCCACCTTCCGCACCGAGAGAAGAGGCATCACATGACCGCCCCTACCGTGATCGACGTCTGGGTGGCCGACCTGACGTTCCCCGGCTACATGGACCGGCTGCACAAGCTGGGCGCCGAGTTCGAGACGGCGCACCCCGAGTACCGGGTCAACATCGAGGGACGCGACTTCCGCACGCTGTCGCAGGAGATCGCGGAGGCCGCCGACCAGGGCCGTCAGCCGGCCGTCGCGGAGTACTACTTCGCCGTCACGCAGGCGGCCCGCGACTCGCGCACCCGTGACGGCAAGCCGCTGTTCACCTCCGTGCAGCAGGCGATCGGCGACCGTACGGAGATCCTCGGCGAGCCGGTCGTCATCGACGACCTGCTGCCGGCGGTCCGCGAGCACTACTCGCTCGGGGGCGACCTCGCCTCGATGCCGGCCGTCGCCACGGCGATGCTGATCTACGGCAACGAGACGGTCCTGAAGGCGGCGGGCGTCGAGCGGCTGCCGACGACGTGGGACGAGATCGAGGCCGCGTGCGAGGCCGTCGCCGCGCTCAAGGACGGCCCGGAGTACGGCGTGACCTGGTCCAACCAGGGCCTCTTCTTCCAGCAGGCGCTCGCCGTCCAGGGCGGGCGGCTCGCCGACAACGACAACGGCCGCGCCGGCCGCGCGACCCGCCTGGAGCTGTCGTCGCGGGAGATGCTCACCTGGGCCGAGTGGTGGCAGGGCCTGCACCGGAAGGGCCACTACCTGTACACGGGCAAGATCCCGGACTGGGAGGGCAACCTCAAGGCGTTCGCCGACCAGGACGTGGCGCTGCGCATCACCTCGTCGAACGACCTGAACTACATGGGCATGGCGGCGGAGAACGCCGGCTTCGAGATGACGGTGGGCCGCTTCCCGGGCCGCGCCGGCGAGCCGTACGGCGGCAACATCATCGCCGGTACGTCGCTGTGGCTGGCCGACGGGCTCGACGAGGTGACGCAGGACGGCGCGCTCGCCTTCATGCAGTTCCTCAACAACCCCCGCAACGCCGCCGACCGGCACATCGCGAGCAGCTTCGTGCCCGTCACCCGGTCCTCGTACCGGCTGCTGGAGGACGAGGGCTGGTTCGAGGCGCACCCCTTCCACCGGCTCGCGAGCGCACAGCTGGGCTCGTACACCGACGGCGAGGGCGTGCCGCCGTGCCGCGGGGCGCAGTTCGGCGACTTCGCCGGCGCCCAGGACGTCATGACGCGGGCGATGGCGGACGTGCTGCTGCGCGGTGACGACCCGGCCGAGCGGTTCGCCGAGGCGACGGCCGAGGCCCAGGAGCTGCTCGACGCGTACGAGGCGGACCGCGTCGAGAACGGGGTGCGTTCCCCGCAGAGCCTGCGCGTGGAGTACTTCCGGGACGCCGAGGTCTACACCGGCGCCCAGTTGGAGAACGCGGTCAAGGGCGCTTCGCGCGACTGACCCGGCGTGGGGTGGGGCGGGTGCGGGGGCGGAGCACAGGGGGCCGCCCCCGCACCACGTCCCGCACACGCGGAAGTCCTCCCCGAAGGAACGTTCCTTCGGGGAGGACTTCCGGTTTTCACCGCCGCGCTCAGGCGACGAGGAAGTTCTTCAGCTCGATCGCGAGGACGGCCGGGTCGACCGCCGCGTCCTGGTCGGGCAGCGACCGGTGCTGACCGGCCGGCAGCGTCTCGGCGGCCGTCCGGGCGGCGGTGCGCAGCCAAGGAGCCGTCTTCTCGCCGTCCATGACGAGGACCGGCACCGAGATGGCGCGCAGGCGCTCGGTCGGCAGCGTGAAGTCGCCCATGAGGACCGAGTCGTAGGCGAGGGTGTGCGCCAGCGACTCCAGCCCCTGCCAGAACGGCGCGGGCCGCATCTGGGCGACGATCTCGGCGGGCACGCCCATGCCCGTCACCATGAAGAGCTCCACCGCGTCGCCGCGGCGGTCCTCGGCGGCGAGGGCGGCGAGCTGCTCGGCGAAGTCCGCCGGCGGCCGCGGACGGCTCTCGTCGACCATGAACGGCGGGTCGTACGCGGCGATCTGGGTGATGTCCAGACCCCGGGCGGCGGCCGCGAAGGCCAGGTTGCCGCCGGAGGACATGCCGAAGATCCGTACGCTGCCGCCGGCCTCGGCGATCAGCGCCTCCAGGTCGTCGATCTCGCGCTCGATGTCGTAGGTCTCGACGTCGCCGGAGTCACCACGGCCGCGGCGGTCGTAGTTGTAGACGGTGAAGTGCGGGGCCATCTGCTCGGCGAGCTGGGCCATGACCGGGTGGGCACGCTCGCTGAACGCACCGCCCACGAGAATGAGCGGCGCACCCTCACCGGAACGGTCGAAGGCGATGTTCGTGCCGTCGCTCGACTGAACTGTGCTCATGGATCTCCTACTGTGATGCCGCTGGTCGGCTCCGCGGAATCAGCCCTTCTGGTCCCGCGGGCACCAGCATCCGCCGCCCGGACCGCCGGGCGCATCTTCGAGGTTGCCTCGCCCTTCCTGGCATTCCGCTTCCGGCGGGGCGGGCGCGGGCAGCCGGAAGGGGGTGTCCCCGGCCGTCGTGACGGCCGGGGACACCCCCTTCGCGGGTCCGGCGGGCTCGGGCTCAGGCCGAGGGACCCGCCTTGATGTAGTCGTCCGCCTGCCGGGAGCGGCCGGAGGTGTCGGCCGGGCCGGCGACGGCCGTGGCGGCGCCGGCGGACCGCTTGGCGACCCAGCGGTCCACCGCGTTCAGGACGGGACGCTCGACGAGGTGGTAGCTCAGGGCCGCGGCGGCGATGCTGCCGAGGACGACCGCCGTCATCAGCTCGGGGAAGCCGATCGTGCCGCGCAGCATCATCAGCGGCTGCGGGTCACCGCCGAAGACGCTGCCGCTGCGGAACCAGAAGTACATGATCGCGAAGTGCCAGAGGTAGATGCCGAAGGAGATCCGGCCCAGGTAGCGCGAGACCGGGTTGCTCAGCACCGCGTCGATCAGGCGCGAGCGGGCCTCGGGGACCGTCAGCGGCATCACGGCGAGGAAGGAGAAGATCAGGATGAGGAAGAACTGGACGACGGCGTTGCCGAGCGACTCGTAGTCGCCGTATCCCGGACGGCCGTACGGCTGAGCGCAGTTGATGGCGTAGATTGCCAGGCCGCCGAGCCAGAACAGGTTGGGGTGGGCGCCCGCCCAGCGGTGCAGGACCGGCTTGCGGTCCGGCTTGATCTCCGCCAGCACGCCCTGGACCGCCATGGCCATGCCGAGGGCGAAGCCGCCCGCCATGGCGATCGGCCACCAGTACTGCTCGGGGAAGATGCCCATCGACGGCTGGTGGATGTAGAGGGTCCAGCCGAAGCCGACCAGGGTGAGCAGCACCGGCGGGATCATCATCCGCCGGGCCTTGCGCTCCGGCTCCGCCACGCCGCGCGCCAGCCAGTGCATCGCCGCGGCGAGCAGCGGCAGCGCGATGTAGTACTGCAGCTCGGCCGGGACGGTCCAGGTCGGGTCCATGCCGGCGTACGGGGTGAAGTCGTAGACCTGGAGCATCAGGATGGGCCGCAGCACGTACCAGACGCTGTGGATGGAGTTGTAGTTGATCAGCAGCAGACAGGCCACCGTCAGCAGCGCGTAGGCCGGCCACAGCCGGGCCACGCGCTTGATCAGGAAGGGGCCGATGGCCGGACGCGCGCTGCCGGTGAGGGTCCAGCGCGCGAACGGGCGGTACAGCAGCATGCCGGACAGCACGAAGAACGGTCCGAGGATGATGCCCTTCACGCCGCCGAGCAGGACGGCGCCGACCTCGTTGCCCGGCGCGAGGTCGTAGGCCCCCATGACCCCGGCGCTGAACGAGGTGTGGACGGCCAGCACTCCGAACGCGCACAGCGCGCGAATTCCTTCGAGTCTGGGGACACGCGGGGATGTGCGGGCCCCCGGCCGGGCCCCCTGTGCAGCTGTCGCCACGGCTTGTTCTCCTCTAGTTCGACGGCCCGATCAGAATCAAGCCAGCGCGACCTGAAGGCATCTCCTGCATTGCGCAGTTCTCCGGAACGGCGCCGCAATGCTGAAGATGCGGGCCGCACAGGCCGTGACGGAGTGTGAGGGCCCCATCCGGCCCGGGGAGACGGCCGCAGGATCTGTCGCCGAGGAGACCGCATGTCCGCCACGACCGCCACGACCGCGCTGAGCCGGTCCGAGACCGCCGCGTTCCTCGACCGGCTGGGCGGCGTGGCCGCCGGGCCGCCGAGCGTGGCGGCGCTGCACCGGCTGCACGGCGCGTTCTTGGAGCACGTGCCGTACGAGACGCTCGACATCCAGCTCGGCCGCCGCACCGGCATCGATCCCCTCGTCTCCGTCGACCGCATCGTGCGGCTGCGCCGGGGCGGTTACTGCTTCCAGCTCAACGGCGCGTTCGCCGTGCTGCTGCGCTCGCTCGGCTACCGGGTCACCCTGCACCAGGGCGGTGTGCACCGCCCGCCCAAGGGCCGGCCCGCCATCGACGGCAGCCACCTGACGCTGACCGTCGACTCCCTGCCCGACGACCCCGGGGGGCGCTGGCTGGTCGACGTCGGTCTCGGCGACGGCTTCTACGCCCCGCTGCCGCTGCGGCGGGGCCGCTTCGTCCAGGGCGGCATCCTCCAGGCCCGGTTCCGCTTCGAACTGGACGCCTCCGAGGTACGGGCCGGGGCCTGGCAGCTGCGCCACCCGGACGGCAGCGGTTTCACCGGCATGGACTTCGATCCCGCCCCGGCCTCCATGGCGGACTTCGAGCGGCGCCACGCGTACTTCAGCACCTCCTCCGACACCCACTTCCGCCAGCTGTGCACCGTGATGCGGCGCCACGCGGCGGGCTCCGACGTACTGCGCGCCCTGACCCTCACCCGCCAGGCCCGGACCACCGTGCGCCAGACCCTGGAGCGGCGCGAGGACTGGTTCGCCGCCCTCGACGAGGTCTTCGGCCTGCCGCTGGGGGACCTGTCGAAGGCCGAACGGGACCTGTTGTGGCGCCGTGTGGTGCGCCAGCACGAGGCCTTCCTGGTACGGCAATCCAGGAGATGCAGCGCGTAATCGGCCTGTGTGACCGTTCCGGAAGACCCGGGCGTGCGCCCGCACGGGCAGCCGCGGTCAAACGGACTGATTGGACAACACCATGGTCTCCACATCGATTCAGGAGGGCTTCGCCGCCCAGGCACGCCGTACGCCCGACGCGGTCGCGGTGTCGTCGGACGAGGTCGCCCTGACCTACCGGGAGCTGGACGAGCGGGCGAACCGGCTCGCGCACCGCCTGCTGCGGTCGGGCGTGGGCCCCCAGGACCCGGTCGCCGTGCTGATGGAGCGCTCGCCCGACACGGTGGTGGCGATCCTCGCCGCGCTCAAGGCCGGAGCCTTCTACCTGCCGCTCCACAGCGCCTATCCGCTGGAGCGGATGCAGCAGATCATGGACCGCGCCTCCTCCCCCGTACTGCTGACCGACCGGGTGATGAGCGGGCGCGGCCTGCCGCGCACCAGCAGGGTCATCGTCCCCGCGACCGACGCCGCCACGGGCTCGATGCCCTCCTCGGCCCCGGCCCCGGACCCCGCAGCCGGCCCGGACAGCCTGGCGTACGTCATCCACACCTCGGGGTCGACCGGCGAGCCCAAGGGCGTCGCGGTCACGCACCGCGGCGTGCTCGGCCTGGTCGCGGACTCCTGCTGGGACGGCGAGGGCCACCGGCGGGTCCTCTCGCTCGCCCCTTACGCCTTCGGCGTGTCCACGTACGAGCTGTGGGTGCCGCTGCTGCGCGGCGGGCACATCGTCCTGGCGCCCCCCGGCGACCTCGACGTGCGCACCGTACGCGGGCTCATCGCGCGCGAGCGCGTCACCGCGCTGCACGTGACCGCGGGCCTGTTCCGGCTGTTCGCGCAGGAGGCCCCGGAAAGCTTCGCCACCGTGCGCGAGGTGCTCACCGGCGGCGACGTGATCGCCCCGACGGCCGTGCGGCGCGTCCTGGACGCCTGCCCCGGCGTCGTCGTGCGGGCGATGTACGGATCCACCGAGGTGTCCTCGTTCGCCGCGTACGCCGAGATCACCGCGCCGTACGAGCCGACGGCGGCGATTCCCGTCGGCCGTCCGATGGACACGATCGACGCGCGGCTGCTCGACGAGCGGCTGCGTCCCGTGGCGGACGGCGAGGTCGGCGAGCTGTACATCGCGGGCGAGCGGCTGGCCCGCGGGTACCACGACCGGCCCGAGCTCACCGCCGAGCGCTTCGTCGCCGACCCGTACGGAGCCCCGGGCACGCGGATGTACCGCACCGGAGACCTCATGCGCCGCGGCCCGCAGGGGCTCCTGGAGTTCGCCGGCCGCGCCGGTGACCAGGTGAAGATCCGCGGCTACCGCGTCGAGCCTGGCGAGGTGGAGCACGTGCTGGCCCGGCAGCCGGGCGTGGTGCACGCCGCCGTGGTCGCCGTGCGGCAGGAGGGGGACGGGGCCGGCGAGAAGCGCCTCGTCGCCTACGTCGTGCCCGCCGTCCCCGGCCTCGACCTGACGAGGCTCAAGGCGGAGGCCGCGGGGCTGCTGCCCGACTACATGGTGCCCACCGCGTTCGTCGAACTCGACGCCCTGCCCCTGACGGCCAACGGGAAGCTGGACCGCGCGGCGCTGCCCGCGGTCGCCCCGCAGCGTGCCGCGGCGCCCGCCCCGGCGCGCGACGAACGCCAGGTCCTCCTGTGCGCGATGTTCTCCCGGGCCCTGGGCATCCCGGCGGTGGGCGTCGACGACAGCTTCTTCGACCTGGGCGGCGAGTCGCTCCAGGCCATGCGCCTCGTCAGCCGCATCGAGTCCGAACTGGGCGTCGAGACGACGGTCGGCGACGTGCTCAACCACCCGACGGTCGCCGAACTCGACCGCCACCTGCGGGAACTGGAACTGACGGCACCGAAGGAACTGACGGAGGCAAGGCGATGACGAACCCGTTCGACAGCGACGGCGCGGACCCCGCGCGCAAGGCGTTCCTCGTGCTCGTCAACACGATCGGCCAGCACTCGCTGTGGCCGGCCCACCTGGAGACGCCCGCCGGCTGGCCCGTCGCGCTCGGTCCGGCCCGGCGCGCGGAGTGCATGGACTTCATCAGCCGCCGCCCGAGCCCGCACCGCCTCACCACCGCGCTGCCCGCCGCCGCCTGAACCTCACGGCACGAACCCGCACGGCACGAACCTCACGGCACGAACCCTGCGGCCCGGACCCCGGGGCCGCCCCAGAAAGGACTGGTCACTTTGAGCATCACCGCCGCACCGCCGGAGGCGAACGGCCGAGCCCAGCGCATCCCGCTCGCGTACAACCAGGAGTTCCTCCGCGCGTTCGACAAGGGCGAGACCGACGGTGCCTTCGGCCACCGCCACACCCTGGTGTGCGGCTGGCGGGTCTCCGGGGAGATCGACACGGCCGTCCTCCAGCGGGCGCTCGACGCGGTCGTGGCCCGCCACGAGGTGCTGCGCACCGAGATCCTCGGCGACGAGGAGGGCGGCCACCAGGTCGTGCACCCGGCGACGGCCGTGACGCTGGAGGTGTCCGAGCTGGCCTCCGCCCCCGGGCAGGCGCGCGACGCGCTGGCCGAGGAGTTCCTGAACACGGTGGACGCGGCCCCGTACCCCGTGCGGGAGCTGCCGCACCTGCGCGGCCACCTGGGCCGTTTCGACGCCACCGACGCCGTGCTGGTGCTGGCGACGCACCACACGTCCACCGATGCCTGGTCGCTCCAGGTCATCATGCGCGACCTGGTCGAGGCGTACGAGGCCGGGCTCGGCGGGGCGCCCGCCGACGCCGCCGCGGCGCCGCAGTACCAGGAGTTCGCCCGCTGGCAGCACGAGAGCGCCGGCAGCAGCCGGATGGACCAGAACCGCGCCTACTGGCGCGAGCGGCTCGCCGGCGCCGAGATCACCGGCATCACCTCCGACCGGCCGCGCGAGGACAGCCTGGCGAGCGCGTACGGCGTGCACCGCTTCGTCTTCGAGGCGGAGCTGTCCAAGGCGGTCGTGGAGCGCGCGCGGGTCACCCGCAGCACCCCGTTCATGGTGATGGCCGCCGCGTACTCCGCGCTGCTGCGCGAGCGCACCGGCACCACGGACGTGGTCTTCCCGACCTTCTCCTCCGGCCGCTACGAGGAGCGGTTCATGGACGCGGTCGGCCCGTTCTTCAACTTCGTGCCGATCCGCATCGACACCACCGGATCGGCCACCCTGGGCGACGTGCTCGACCAGGCCCGGGCCGCGTGCATCGGCGCCTACCAGCACGAGATCCCCTTCGCGCGGATCGCCGAGGACAGCCCGGCGCTGCTCGCGCCGTTCGCGAACGGTTTCCTCGCGGTCGTCGCCTTCGAGGTGCTCCAGTCGCCGTTCCCGCTGGACGGGGACGCGGCGGGCGGCCTGGTGTTCACCGAGATCCGCCGCCGCACCCGGTCCCAGCGGCTCAGTTCGGCCATCCCGGACGGCGGCCTGTGGGCCATGGACATCCTGCCGACCGGTGAGCTCGCGGGCAGCCTCAAGTTCGACCACAACCGCTTCGACGAGGCGACGGCGATCGAGCTGGTCGCCGGCTTCCGCCGGCTGCTGACGGCTCTGGCCGACGCCCCGCAGACCCCGCTGACGCACGCCTGATCCGCCGGCCCGGTGCCGCTCCCATCGACGCAAGAGGACCGTCCACGATGACAACGACCCTGCCGGAGACCTTCACCGGTCCCGTGGCCCCGCCGGAGCCGGACCTGACCCCCGACGAGATCGTCGCCCGCGCCGAGGAGCTGGCGTCGACCCTGGTCGAGCGCCAGGCGGAGACCGAGCGGCGCGGCTACTACGCCGAGGACACCCACGAGGCGTTCTCCCGCGCCGGTTTCTACCGCATCCTCGTCCCCCGCCAGTACGGCGGCTACGAGTTCGGCCCCGCGACCTTCCTGAAGGTCGCGACGGCGCTGGCCCGCGGCTGCCCGTCCACGGGCTGGATGTACCTGTTCGGCGCGGCCCACGCGCTGGTCGTCGGCACCCTGTTCGACGAACGGACCCAGGCCGAGCTGTTCGCCGGCGGCGACTTCATCTGCCCGGCGACGGTCGCCCCGGCCGGCACGGCGACGCGCACCGGCGACGGCTGGCTGCTGGACGGCACCTGGAACTACTGCTCGGGCGCCCCCTACGCCACCCACTTCATCGGCCACAGCCTGGTCTTCTCGGACCCGGACCAGCCGCCGGCGCCGCTGCTGTTCATCGCGCCGCGCGAGAAGTTCGAGCGCCTGGAGGACTGGGGCGACCAGCTCGGGCTCAAGGGCAGCGGCTCGCACAGCATCCGGATCGAGCAGGCCCGGATCCCGGCCCACCACGCGCTGATCGGGCACCTGAGCCAGATCCCGGTCACCGAGGAGACCCCGGGCCGGCTCCTGCACGGCCCCGAGTACGGAGGCGGTCCGCTCAGCTTCATGCTGCTCGAACTGGGCGCGCTGGCCGTCGGCATCGCCAAGGGCGGCCTCGACGCCTACGAGGAGCTGATGCGCTCCCGTACGACGGCGTTCTTCCCGATCGTGGCGCGCACCGAGGACCCGGACTTCCAGTTCCGCTTCGGTGAGGCCACCGGTCTGATCGCGGCCGCCGAGGCGGCCATGAACGACGCCGTGCGCCAGTGGCAGGAGCTCTGTCTGAAGGAGGCCGCCGCCTTCACCCGCGAGGAGGAGCTGCGGCTGGCCACCATCAGCCGCGAGGCGGTCCGGCTGTGCTGGCGGGCCGTCGAGGGGCAGCTCTTCCCGACGGCCGGCTCCAGCTCCGTCCGGGCGGGCCACCGCATCGAGCGGGTCTGGCGCGACCTGTCGACCCTGCACAGCCACGCCGGCAACGGCATCTTCCTGGCCACCCACGCCAACCGCGAACTGGCCCGTGCCCACTTCGGCACCGGTCAGTGATCCGCGGCAGGTGACTTCGCGGCCCGTGCGGGCCGTCCTCCTTCGACCTCACTCAGACAGATCGGGATAGTTCCATGGAGCAAGGCTGCCCCTTCGCGCTCGACACCACCGGGCGCGACATCCACGGCGAAGCAGCGGTACTGCGTGCTCAGGGTCCCGCGACCCAGGTGAAGCTGCCCGGCGGGGTCCTCGCCTGGTCGCTCAACGGGCATGACGTGATCAAGAAGGTGCTCGGAGACCCGCGGGTGACCAAGAGCGCCCGCAACCACTGGCCCGCCTTCATGAGCGGCGAGGTCCCGCCGGACTGGGAGCTCATCAGCTGGGTGGCCATGGACAACATGGTCACGGCGTACGGGAAGAACCACGTGCGGCTGCGCAAGCTGACCGGCAAGGCGTTCAGCCCGCGCCGCACCGAGGCCTTCCGCCCGCGCGTGGAGGAGCTCACCGACCAGCTCCTGGACGCGCTGGAGCAGAGCGCACCGGGCGAGGTCGTCGACCTGCGCGAGCGGTTCGCGTACCCGCTGCCGGCCCGTCTGGTCGCCGACCTGATCGGTATGCCGGAGGAGGCCCGCGCCAAGACCGCCAAGGTCATCGACGCGATGGTGGACACCACCATCACGCCCGAGCAGGCCCAGGCCGTGCTGGCCGGCTGGCGCGGCGCGATGGCCGACCTCATCGCCGACAAGCGGCGCGAGCCGGGCGAGGACATCACCAGCGACCTGGTCGCGGCCCGCGACGAGGACGGCTCGCGGCTGTCCGAGGACGAGCTCACCGACACGATCTTCGCGATCCTCGGCGCCGGTTCCGAGACCACCATCAACTTCTTCGACAACGCCATCACGGCGCTGCTGTCGGACCCGGCGCAGCTGGAGCTGGTCCGATCGGGCCAGGCCGACTGGGACGACGTCATCGACGAGACCCTGCGCGTGGAGTCGCCGCTGGCGCACCTGCCGCTGCGCTACGCCGCCGAGGAGATCGAGCTCGACGGGGTGACCATCCCCAAGGGTGACCCGATCCTCGTCAACTACAGCGCCGTGGGCCGCGACCCGCAGCTGCACCCGGATCGCCCGGACGCCTTCGACCTGGCCCGCGCCGACAAGGAGCACCTGTCGTTCGGTTTCGGACCGCACTACTGCCTCGGTGTCGGTGTCGCCCGCCTGGTGGCGAGGACCGGCCTGTCGCGGCTGTTCGAGCGCTTCCCGGACCTGTCGCTGGCCGTCACGAAGGACGAGCTGGAGCCGCTGCCGACCTTCATCATGAACGGCCACCGCAGCCTGCCGGTCCGGCTGACCGTGCCGGCGCTGGCCTCCGTCGCCGGCTGAGCCGGCCACGCCCGTACGTCCGGCCACGTGCGGCCGAAGGGCCGTCCCGCGTCCGCGGGGCGGCCCTTCGCGCTGTCCGCCGTACGGGGGGGGCCGCACGCGTCACGGCCCGGAACGCGCAGAGCCCGCCGCACCTGGGGGGGGGTGTACGGCGGGCTCGTCCCGGGAGGGGGTCCTAGGCCGCGAGGGCCTCGGTCTGCCGGGACCCTCGTTCGACGCGTTCGAGCATGTCCGGGCTCATGAGCGCCGCAGGCGACTCGACCAGCCCGGCCACGCGCATGAAGGTGGCCGTGATCTCCCCGTCGACGACGGCGGCCGCGTGCAGCCGGGCCATGTAGGCACCGCCCTGCTCCCACTCGGGGGTGCGCTCGCCCTCGACCTCGGGGTAGCCGAGGTCGGCGCCCGCGGAGAACTGCCACGGGAACTCGATGACGTTGGAGATGTCCCCGAGGAAGGCCAGCGGGTCGACGCTCTCCTTGGCCAGGTGGTCGCGCAGCACCAGGGCCTCCAGCGCGGCGACGGTCATGCCCTGTCCGTAGACGGGGTTGAAGCTGCACGCCGCGTCGCCGACCACGAGGTAGCGGGCCGGGAAGCGCTCCAGCCGGTCGTAGCGGCGCCGGACGCTGGCCGGGTAGCGGAACACGGCGCCGTCGTCGACGGGCTCGGCGTCCTTGAGGACGTCGTGGATGTCGGAGACCGGCAGGCTGCGGGTCCACTCCAGGTAGCCGTCGAGGTCGGCGGGCGCGCTGTCGCCAAGGACGCCGGTCAGGGAGACCGCGACCAGGCCGTCCTCGATGCGCGAGAGGAAGGCGCCGCGGCGGTGGCTCGGCGAGGAGACCGGGTTGATCGACAGGTCGCCGCGCAGGACCGAGTCGTCGCGCAGCCGGAACTTGCGGGTGGTGTAGGTCAGGTCGACCTTGATGCGCTCCTCGGAGGGGCGCTCGTAGCCGAACTCCTCCAGCCACACCGGGGTCCGCGAGCCGCGGCCGGTGGCGTCGACGACGAGGTCGGCGTCGATCGCGCGGGCCTCGCCGTCCGTGCCGTGGGCCTGGATCCGCACACCGGTGACGGTGTCGTGCCCGGCGTCCGTGATCAGGCCGATGATGTCGTGGCCCTCGACGAGCGTCACGTTGGCCAGCTCCGACACCCGCTCGCGCACCCGGCCCTCCAGGACGGGGCGGGTGGCCGACACGCAGATCAGCCCGGTGGTGCCGGGGCTCAGCCGGCGGCCGTTGAAGAACCAGCGCAGCTCGCCGAGGTCACCGGTGGGGATCCCGGCGTCGATCGCGCCCTGGGTGAAGCCGGGGAACAGCTCCTCCAGGATCTGCTGGCCGCGGGCGAGCAGCCCGTGGACGTGGCGGCCCTGGCCGACCCCCTTGCGGGCGGTGGTCGAGCCCGACACCGTGTCGCGCTCGATGATCAGTACCTCGTCGTAGGCATCGGCCAGGACACGGGCGGCCAGGAGGCCGGACATGCTGCCGCCGAGCACGACCGCGCGGGCGCCCTGAGTGCGGGTCATCGCGTTCATTCCTCTCGAAACGTCGTGGGCCGCGGATCAGGCGGCGTGGCGCGGGCTGTTCTGGTAGGCGGCGAGGAACCAGCGGCCCTGCTGCTTCACGACGACCCAGGAGGCGTGCACGGCGCGCTCGGGGGCGGGCTCGGTCTCGCCCGGGGCGAGGACGCCGCCGCGGGTGATCAGGACGCCGGACTCCGCGTTGGCGAAGCGGATGTCGATCGGGGTGCCGGTGACGCGGGTGCCCTTGTACGGGCCGGCGAAGGCCGCGGACATGAAGGCGCGGACGGCGTCGCGGCCCTTCTGGAAGTTGCCGGGAAGGATCATCGTGCCGTCGGGGGTGAAGACGTCGGCGAAGGCGTCGGCGTCGTGCGCCGCCCAGGCCTCGACGATGCGCTGCGGCAGGGCGGCGACGGCGGCCTTGTCCTCGTCGGAGATCTCTACGGCGGGGGCGGTGGTCTGCGTGGTCATGTCTGCTCCGTGGAAGGTGGGTCGGGGGGTGGGGCGGGAGGTGTGGCGGGGCGGGCCGGGCTCAGATGTAGAGCGTGTTGGGTTCGAGCCCGCACAGCACCCGGCCGTACAGCTCGGTGTTGGTGTTCGGGTTCATCAGGGCGTGCAGGCTGACCGCCTGGATGTCGCGGGTGATCCGCTGGATCGGCACGTCGCGGTAGATCGAGGAGCCGCCGGAGGCGGAGGCGAAGATGTCGACGGCCTTCTTGGCCAGCCGCACGACGGCGCCCATGTCGGCGCGGGCGCGGGCGCGCTCCTCCAGGGTCCACTCGGCGCCGGACTCGCCCTTGGAGTCGACGAGGTCGGCCAGGCGGTACGCATGGAACTCGGCCTGGTCGGTCGTCAGGACCGCCTCGGCCACCTGGTGGTGGGTCAGCGGGGCCTCGGCCTGGGTCTCGTACGCCGTGTACGTGAGGGTGCGGCCGGGCAGCCGGTCGAAGAAGGTGTCGCGCGCGGCGCGGGCCAGGCCGAGCACGGTGCCGACCGACGAGGCGGAGGCGACCGGGAGCAGCGGGGCGCGGTAGATCGCGGAGGCGGCGTTGAGCTCGGAGGCGTACTGGCCCATGAGGATGGCGGGGAGCGGGATGACCCGCTCGTGCGGGATGAACACGTCCTGGGCGACCGTGCTGACGCTGCCGGTGCCGCGCAGGCCGGAGGTGTCCCAGTCGTCGACGATCTGGAGCTGCTCCATCGGGACGAGCGCCATGACCGGGAGGTGCTGGCCGTCCGGGGTCGGCAGGACGGCGATGATCTCCTGCCAGTGGGCGTGGCGGGCACCGCTGACGAAGCCCCACTTGCCGCTGACGGTGATGCCGCCGTCGGCGGGCGCAGCGAGCGCGGAGGGGCTCAGCGTGCCGCAGATGCGCACGTCGGGGGTGGCGAAGACCTCGTCCTGGACGGAGTCGGGGAAGAGACAGGCCATGAAGGTCGGGATCCAGTACACCGACGCGGTCCAGGCGGCGGCGCCGTCACCGCGGCCGAGCTCGGCGGCGACCTCGACGAGGGTGCGGGTGTCGGCCTCGTAGCCGCCGTACCGCTTGGGCACGCGCAGCTTGAAGATGCCGGCCTCGGCGAGCGCCTCGATGGTCTCGTCCTGGAGACGCCCCTCCTCCTCGGCCTGCGCGGCGTTCTTCCGCAGCAGCGGCACGAGGTCGGCCGCGCGCCGTACCAGCTGCGCACGCGTGGGAATCTCGGCGGTGAGCATCGTAAGTCCTCCCGGGGACGTAACAGTCGTAGGGCCAGGCCGTTCTGAGCCGACCTCACACCGCTCGGGGCCGCCTGAGCACCTTCCGGATTGCGAAGTAGCGGCCACGCTGCGACCTGGGCAGGTCCGGGCCGGTGCGGGCGCCGCTATCGCACACGGGAAGAAGCCCCGGGCGGGGGCCGGCTGACACGATGGTGTTCATGACCTCCAAGGACGATGCCGCCTCGGCGGGCGGGCCGCAGGCGCCGCAGACGAGGCCTCTGACGGGCGACGAGTACGTGGAGAGCCTGCGGGACGACCGCGAGGTCTTCCTCTACGGCGAGCGCGTCAAGGACGTCACCACGCACCCGGCGTTCGCCAACCCGGTGCGGATGACGGCCCGCCTGTACGACGCGCTCCACGACCCGGCCCACCAGGACGTACTGACCACGCGGACGGACTCCGGGAACGGCTACACCCACCGCTTCTTCACCACTCCGCGCAGCGTCGAGGACCTGGTCGCCGACCAGCAGGCCATCGCGCGCTGGTCGCGGATGAGCTACGGCTGGATGGGCCGCAGTCCCGACTACAAGGCGGCGTTCCTCGGCACGCTGGGCGCCAACGCCGAGTTCTACGAGCCGTTCGCCGACAACGCGCGCCGGTGGTACCGGGAGACGCAGGAGAAGGTCCTCTACTGGAACCACGCGATCGTGCACCCGCCGGTGGACCGCTCGCTGCCGCCGGACCAGGTGTCCGACGTCTTCGTCCACGTCGAGAAGGAGACGGACGCGGGCCTGGTGGTCAGCGGTGCCAAGGTCGTGGCGACGGGTTCGGCGCTGACCCACCACAACTTCATCGCGCACTACGGGCTGCCGGTGAAGAAGAAGGAGTTCGCGCTGGTCGCCACCGTGCCGACCGGCGCGAAGGGCGTGAAGCTGATCTGCCGCCCGTCGTACAGCGCGATGTCCGCGGTGATGGGCAGCCCCTTCGACTACCCGCTGTCCTCCCGGCTCGACGAGAACGACACCATCCTCGTCATGGACAAGGTCCTCATCCCCTGGGAGAACGTCTTCATCTACGGCGACATGGCCAAGATCCAGATGTTCTCGGGGCAGTCCGGGTTCATGGAGCGCTTCACCTTCCACGGCATGACGCGGCTGGCGGTGAAGCTGGAGTTCATAGCGGGCCTGCTGGCCAAGGCGCTGGAGATCACCGGGACCTCCGACTTCCGCGGGGTGCAGACCCGGCTGGGCGAGGTACTGGCGTGGCGCAACCTCTTCTGGGGACTGTCCGACGCGGCCGCCCGCAACCCGAAGAAGTGGCGGGGCGGCGCGGTGCTGCCGAACGCCGACTACGGGATGGCGTACCGGTGGTTCATGCAGGTCGGCTACCCGCGGATCAAGGAGATCGTCCAGCAGGACGTGGCCAGCGGGCTGATCTACCTCAACTCCAGCGCCGAGGACTTCAAGAACCCCGAGATCAGGCCCTACCTCGACAAGTACGTGCGCGGTTCGGGCGGTGTCGACGCCGTCGAGCGGGTGAAGGTCCTCAAGCTGCTGTGGGACGCGGTCGGCACCGAGTTCGGCGGCCGCCACGAGCTCTACGAGCGCAACTACTCGGGCAACCACGAGGCCACCAGGGCCGAGCTGCTGTTCGCCCAGACGGCGTCGGGCCAGCTCGACGGCTACAAGGCGTTCGTGGACGAGTGCCTGTCGGAGTACGACCTCGACGGCTGGACCGTCCCCGACCTCAACTCGTTCGAGGGTCTGCGGGACGCCCGCCAGGGCCTGCTCGGCGGCTGAGGCCCGGGCCCGGCCGACGGGCCGGCAGCCCGGACCGGGCCGGCCCGGTCAGCCCGCGCTGTGCGGGGCGATCAGGTCGGCCAGGTAGGGCGCCACCACGCCGGAGACCACCTTGCAGTCGAGCAGCAGCGTGCCGGGGCTGCCCCGGTCCCGCCAGCTCCGCACGGCGTCGAGGTCGTCGACGGTGCGCACGGTGGCGGCGGCGGCTCCGAGCGCCCGTGCCACGCCGGCGAAGTCGGTGTCGGCGAAGGTCATGGTGGCCGAGTCGGCGCCCTGGGGCGCGTACATGTGCTCCTCGAAGCCGTAGGCGGCGTCGTCGTAGACCACGACGAGCGCCGGACGGCCCGAGCGGATCAGGGTGTCGAGTTCGGACAGGCCCATCAGGGCGCCGCCGTCCCCCACCGCCGCCACCACGGTGCGGTCGGGCCGGCCGACGGCTGCGCCGACGGCGCCCGCGAGGCCGAGGCCGATGCTCTGGAAGGCCGCGCCGGTGAACACGAGCCCGGCCGGATCGGGGATCCGCCAGTACATCGCGGGCCAGCCGATGAAGTGCCCGCCGTCCAGGACCACGGTGCGCTGCGCCGGCAGCAGAGGGGCCAGTGCCGAGGTGAGGGTACGGGGGTCGATCCGGCCCCCGGCGCTCGCGTCCTCGTACGGCCGGGCCGCCCAGCCGGCGGGCAGCGCCCGCGCGGTGGCTCCGGTGCGCCACCCGGGCGGCGGCGGGGCGGGGGCGGCGAGCGCGTCGAGCAACTGGGCGGCCACCACGGCGGCGTCCCCGCGTACGTGTACGTCGACGCGTTCGGCGGTCGGTCCGGCCGTGAGGTCGACCTGGACGACCGTGGCGGCGGGGTCGAGGATGCGGCCGCCGTGCAGGGTGAAGGTGTCCAGGCGGGCGCCGAAGGCGACGATCACGTCGGCCTCGCCCGCCAGGGCGGCCGCCGCCGGGTCGGCGAAGCCTCCGCACACGCCCAGCGACCAGGGGCTGTCGTGGAAGAGGCCGCTGGCCATGACGGTGGTCGTGTACAGCGCGCCGATGCGGTCGCCGAGTTCCAGCAGGATCTTGCCGGCGCCCGAGCGCCAGGCCCCGAGGCCGGCGAGGAGGAGCGGTCGGCGGGCCCCGGCCAGGGCGGCGACGGCCCGGGCGAGGTCGTGGGGCGGGGCGGCGCCGGCCGGTCCGGCCGCGGCGGAGTACGCCGGGGCGACCGGATCCGCCGCCGGGTCCGGCGCGGTGTCCAGCGCCGTGCCCGTCCGCGCAGCCGTCTCCGACTCGTCGGCGGGCACCACGGCGCCCGCCAGGTCCCCTGGGATGAACACCGCGACGGGGCACTGCCGCGCGCGGGCGGTCCGTACCGCCCCGGCGATCTCCCGCCGGGCGGTCGCCGGGTCGCTCAGGCGTACCACCGGCACGCCGAGCGACGCCGCGAAGGCGCTCTGGTCGATGTCGTGCGGGCGGGGTCCCGCGAGCGGCGCGTCACCGCACAGCAGGACCACGCCGCTGCGGTTCTTCACGGCTTCGGCGAGCGGTGTCGCGGTGTTGGCGAGGCCGGGGCCGTGGGTCGTGGTGCAGACGGCCACCTCTCCGGTCGCCCGGTAGTAGGCGTCGGCCATCGCCATGGCGCCGCCCTCGTGGCGCGCGGCGGTGTAGCGCACCCCGGACGCGGTCAGGGCCGCGGTCGCGAGGATGTTGCCGCCTCCCACCACGCCGAAGGCGTGCCTGATGCCGCAGGCGGCGAGGGCCCGTCCGACGGCCGAGGAGAGTGTCGTCATGGCTGGTGGCTCCCGAGGTCCGGCTAGGCGAGCTCGAAGATGACCTCTCCGACGGTCATCTCGATGCGGTTGGTGCGCACGAGCTCCCAGCCGCCCTCCTCGAAGACGGACTGCCAGTCCTCGATGGTGGGCAGGAAGGTGCCCATCAGGTCGTGGCCGAGCTCGAACCCGAGCGTGAAGACGGGGAGTTCGGTGTCGGGCAGGGAGGTGCGGGTGGCATCGCCGATCAGCAGGCGCCGGGCGGCGGGGAAGACCTCGCGCAGCCGGCGCAGGGTGGCGACGCAGTTCTCCCGGGGCCAGAAGTCGTGGCCCATCATGAAGCAGGTGAGCAGCTCGATGTCGTCGTACTCGGGCCGGCGCTCCAGCCGCAGGACGTCGCCCTGGAGGAACTCGGCACGCTCGGCGAACCCGGCCTCGGCCGCTTCCTTCACCGCCACGTCGATGGAGGGCTGGGCGATGTCGACGCCGATGCCCGTGGTTCCCGGGTAGCGGTCGAGGATCTGCATCAGCCGGGCGCCGCTGCCGCAGCCGAGGTCGGCGACGCGGGTGAACGGGAAGTCCACCCGGTCCAGCGCGGCCCGGAACGTCGGGGCGTAGGTGACCTGGTCGATCTCGCGGCAGGCGTAGGCGATGGCGGCGGGGTCGCGGCGGTAGTGGTCGCCCGTGCGGTTCTCGGTCCGCAGCACGGCGGGGATCTGCTGGAACAGCTCGGCGCTGCCCCGGCCCAGCCAGTGGAAGAAGGACTTGTCGCGGTACATCTCGTCGAAGCCGTCGAGCGGTGTGACGACGGTGTCCTGCCGCAGGACCAGCCCGACCGCCGACAGGGCGCGGAAGAGGCCGGTGGTCGACTGCACGTCGAGTCCGCCGCAGCGGGCGAAGTCAGCCGCGTCCAGCGTCCGGTTGCGGTGCAGTTCGTCCAGCGCGCCGATCTCCCACAGCGCGGCGATCGCCCACGCCGCGACGGCGGAGTTGTAGATCGACGCGATGCCACGCGCCTTGCTCTGTGCGATGTCAACAGTCACTGCTCAGCACCTCATCATCGGAACCGTTCACGAGTTCTGTCACCCTCGCCTCCATGCTTGGAGGGGGCCGGGAACAGGGCATCTCTGACGTTGCTCTGTCCCCCCGGCGACGCTCCCGCGTCGCCCCTCGCGGCGCCCCGGGGGGATGTCGGCGCGGGCGTCAGCCCGTGGTGACCGGCAGCCAGTCGTTGCCGCGAGCCAGCCAGCGCGGCCGGTAGGTGGGCGTGCCGCCGAGGGCCAGCCGGGGGAAGCGGGTCAGCACCCGCGGCAGCGCGATCTGCGCCTCCAGGCGGGCCAGCGGCGCCCCCACGCAGATGTGCACCCCGCCGGCGAAGCTCAGCGGCCGGATGTCGCGGCGGTCCGGGTCGAACAGCTCCGGCCGCTCGTAGCGGCGCGGGTCGCGGTTGCCCGCGGCGAGGATCACCAGCAGCTTGGTGCCGGCCGGTATCCGGTGGCCCAGCAGGTCGATGTCCTGAGTTGCCCAGCGCGTGGTGGCCTGCACCGGCGGTTCGACGCGCAGCGTCTCCTCCACGTAGCCGGCGGCGAGCTCCGGCTCCAGGCGCAGCCGGTCGGCGAGCACCGGGCGCCGCAGCGCCTGGAGCAGGCCGTGGCCCAGCAGGTGTGTGGTGGTGTCGAAGCCCGCCGACAACAGGAGCAGCAGGTTGCCGATCAGTTCGTGCGCGTTGAACCGGTCGGAGTCCTCCTCGTGGACCCGTACCAGCGTGCCGATCACGTCGTCGCCGGGGGTGCGGCGCCGCTCGGCGATGAGCGGGGCGAAGTATTCGGCGAGCTGGTCGGTGGCGGCGTTCGCGGGCTCCAGTTCCTTGGCGTCGCTGATGCCCTCCAAGGCGATCATGATGTCCGCGGCGATCTCCCGGAACCACACCTGGTCGCTCTCGGGGACGCCGAGCATGTGGCTGATCACCGCGACCGGGAGCCGGAAGGCGAACTCCGTCATGAAGTCGACGGGGGCGCCGGCGGCGCCCAGCCCGGCGAACCGCTCCAGGAGTTCGTCGGTCATCCGCTCCACCGTCGAGCGCAGCGCCGCGATCCGGGGCACGGTGAACGCCTCCGTCACCATGCGCCGCATGGGGATGTGGGCGGGCGGGTTGGTGTAGAGCATCGAGTTGGTGAAGTGGCGCAGCGAGGAGTGGTCGCGCCAGCCGGGGAAGGTCCGGTCGAAGGCCGCCGCGTCCTGGACCCGCATCCTGGGCTCGCGCAGCGCCTTGACGCATTCGTCGTAGCCGACGGCCGCCATCAGGCCGGGCCTGACCTCCACGACGTTGCCGTGGCTGCGGATCGCCTCGTAGAAGGGGTAGGGGTTCTGGCGTCCCTCGGGGGACACCATGGCCGCGAGCGCCGCGTCCGGCGTCATTTCGAGTACCGGCATGGGATACGGACCTCCTGGTGCAAGGCGGTGCCGCCGCGCAGCCGGCCCGGTGGGGGCGGCGGCGCGGCGGTCGCGGATGGATGGGCCGTCAGGCGAGGGTCGCGGCGGCCATTTCGACGATCGACAGGGTGCCCGCGCCGTGGCGGGCCACGATGCGCAGACCGGCCCGCTCTGCGAGCCCGGCGAGTTCTGCCAGGCCCCGCTCCTTGCCCCCGGAGAAGGCGAGCATCCTCAGGTCCATGCCGGCCGGCGGGGTCTCGCCGTCGGCGCCCAGGTTCTCCACCACGAAGACGGAGCCGTCCGCGCCGGCCGCTTCCGCGCAGCGCGCCAGGATCTCCACGGCCTCCGCGTCACCCCAGTCGTGGATGATCAGCGAGAGCAGGTAGCCCTTGGCGCCCTTGGGCAGGGGATCGAAGAAGCTGCCCACGACGGCCCGGCCGCGGTCGGTCAGGCCCGCCGCCTCCAGCGCCCGCTGGGCGGTGGCCGCGGGTTCCGACATGTCCACGAGGGTGCCGTTCAGCTGCGGGAAGGCCCGCAGCAGCGCCACCAGCAGCGAACCGTTGCCGCCACCGACGTCGACCAGGTCGCCCAGGTCGCCCCAGGCGTAGCCGGCGATGATCGCCTGGGCGCGGTCGGGGGCGCTGGAGCTCATCCAGGTGTCGAACGAGGCCCCGCGCTCGGGGTGCTGGTCGAGGTCGTCCCAGAACTGCAGCCCGTACTGGAGGGGGTAGGCGGCCTCGCCGGTGCGGATGGTGTGCAGCAGGTGGACGAAGCAGAGTTCGGCCCGCCCGACCGTGCCCTCGATGTCGAGCTTGGCCCGCATCCCGTCGGGGTGGTCGTCGCGCAGGGGTTCGCCGAGCGCGGTCAGCTCGTAGCCGCCCGCGGCGTCGCGGCGCAGCACACCCCGTGCGGCGAGGTAGCGCAGCAGTCGCGCCAGCGCGTCCGGATCGGCCTTCGCCTCGCGGGCGATCTCGGGAGCGGTGCGCACTCCGGCCGCGATGTGGTCGGCGACCCTCAAAGTGGCCGCCACACGCAGCGCCATGGGAGTGGCCAGATGCGCCATCGCCCACAGCGCGGCGCCCGTCCCGTCCTCACCTGACACGGTGTTCTCCTCGCTCTCGTACGCGGTTGGGTCGGTTCATCGTGCTGTCCGCTCCCCGCCCGGCTCATCTTCCGAATTGCCCAACCGCGTGCGGGGCTGCTCGGGTTCGTCGCCTCGCGGTTACGCTCCCGGGGCGCGCCGCACCGGGCGCGCGGCGCACCCGTCCGGGTGCCCTGGCCAGGTGAGGAGCCCCAGCCATGCGCACGACCCCAGGGCCCCGGACGGGCCCCCGTACCCTCCGCCACTCCTACGGAACGGCGTCCGTCCAGGCGGGCGAGCTGTACCTGCCGCCCGGCGGCGGGCCGCACCCCGTGGTGGTGCTGGTTCACGGCGGCTTCTGGGCGGCGATCTTCGACCGGACGCAAACGGCCCCGCTCGCCGAGCACCTGGCCGGGCAGGGGTACGCCGTGTGGAACATCGGCTACCGGGGCGTCGGCGAGCCGGGCGGGGGCTGGCCGGGGACGCTGCTCGACACCGCCGCCGCCGTTGACGCCCTGGCGGACCTCGCCCCGTACGGCCTGGACCTGGAGCGGGTCGTGGCCGTCGGCCACTCGGCCGGAGGGCACCTGGCGTGCTGGTCGGCCGCGCGCGGGCGGCTTCCCGCCGGCGCCGTCGGCGCGGGGCCGCGGGTGCGCGTGCGCGCGGCCGTGTCGGTGGCGGGCGTGGTGGACCTGCGGGCCGGACACACCCACCGGGTGGGGGCGGTGCTCGCGGACCGGACGGCCGCGCCGCCGCCGGACGCCCCGGTGCCGGGGCGGCGTCACCTCGCCCGGGAGGTGCTGCCGTTGATGCGGGTGGGGGCCGTGGCCGCGCTGCTCGGCGGCGGCCCCGAGGAGGTGCCCGGCCGGTACGGGGCGGCGGATCCCGCGGAGCTGCTGCCGTCCGGCGCCACCCAGCTGCTCGTCCACGGCACGGCCGACGCGTTCGTCCCGGTCGGTGTCAGCCGCGGCTACGCCCGGGCCGCGCGGGCGGCGGGCGACCGGGTGGAACTCGTCGAGCTGCCCGGCGGCGGCCACTTCGACGTGCTCGACCCCGCCGGGACCGCGTGGCGGACCGTGGTGGAGCGGCTGCCGGGGCTGGCCGCCGGCTGAGCTCGGCGGGCGCTCAGCCCCTCAGCTGCCGGTCCAGGGCGCGTTCCGCCTCGGTGAGCGGGGCCCGGCACAGCCGCTCCGGGTGTCCGAGCGGGGGTGCGTCGAGTACGGGCGCGAACTCGTCGGGCGGCATCGGGCCGATCCACAGCCAGCCGAAGCAGACGAGGGACCGGTAGGCGAAACGCAGACCGCGCGTCGTGAGGGCGAGGGCCCGTACGGCGGGGCCGCCGGGCCGGTCGGGGAGGAACTGCGTGGAGGACGGCGATGTGATGGTCACGGGTTCCTGATTCTCGTCGGGGAAAGGACTCCGGCGGCCGCGCACGGACATGCCCGGCCGCCTCCCGAACGTCACATCCGCCCGCCGTGCCCCGCATCTCCCGGCGTGCGAAGCGCCTGGCGAGCGCCGGTCACCGCGGCCGCGCCGCGCCCGCCCCGCTCCAACAGCAGGCCGAGCTCGACGGGCGCGGTGTCCGCTCCCTCGTGCAGGACCCGGGCCACCGCCCCGAGGTCGCGGACGGCCCGGTCGATCACGTCGGCGACCGGACCCGCGTTGTGGGTCAGCAGGTCGCTGCCGAGCACCGGGTCGGCGGCCGCGATGCCCGCCAGCGCGGCCAGTTCGTCCCCGGTGAGGGAGAGCTGCTCGCCGTCGGCGTCGGCGAGGCCCGCGGCGAGCACCGCCGCGACCAGGTACGGCACGTGGGAGACGGCGGCGACGGCCCGGTCGTGCGCGTCCGGGGTCATGTCCCGGCGGGCCGCGCCGCACAGCGCGATCAGGGCGTCCACGGCCTCCAGTGCCCAGGCGGGGGTGGTCTCGTACGGGCACAGGACCCAGGGACGTCCGGCGAACCGGCCGGCGTCGGCGGTGGCCCGGCCCGGGGCGTCGGGCCCGGCCGACGGGTGCCCGGGGACGTACCCCTTGAGGTCGCAGCCGCGCAGTTCCGCGTCGGCGCAGATGATGTCCTTCGTACCGGCCGTGTCGGTGTAGACCCGGCCCAGTCCCCTGGCCTGCGCCGTGTAGAGGACGTCGACGACGGCCGACGGCGGGGTGGCGACGACGACGAGATCGGCCGGCGGGAGCGCGGGGCGCCACGGGGTTCCGGCGCCGAGGGCCGCCGCGTCCGCCGCCGCCCGCGGGTCCTGGTCGATCAGGGCGACCTCGACGCCCGCGCCGGTGAGGGCGAGGGCCACGGAGGTGCCGGTGGCGCCGCAGCCTATGACGACTGCGGTGCGGAGCGGGGTGGCGGTCATGGGGCTGGCTCTCCTGGTGACGGGCGGCGGGCGGCGGGCTGGGGGCGGGCGCGCACTGCGGCTGCGCACTGCGGCTGCGGACTGCGGCCGCGGGCGGGGTTGGTGGGCTCCGGGCGGAGGACGGCGGCATGGTCACGGCCGGCTCAGTGGTCGCAGTCGTGGTGGGGGAACTGGCCGGGGGTACGGCCCTCGCCGGCGGGACCGCGGTAGGCCTGGGCGATGTCCAGCCAGCGGTCCGCCTCCTCGCCGGTGGCGACGAGGGCGAGGTCGTCGCGGTGCCGGCGGCGGGTGACGAGCAGGCAGAAGTCCTCGGCCGGGCCGGTGATCTTGTTCGCGGCGTCCTCGGGACCGAAGGCCCACACCTCACCGGCCGGGGAGGTCACCTCGATGCGGAACGGCTCGGCCGGCGGGGTCAGGCCGCGCGAGAGGTAGCCGAAGTCACGGGTGAGGAAGGCGAAGAAGGCCAGGTGGCGGAGGCGGTCGGTGGGCTCGCGCCGGACCCCGAGGGCGTCGGCGATGTCCTGGCCGTGGCCGAAGATCTCCATGATTCCGGCGGCGGCCAGCACGGTCGGCGGCAGCGGGTTGACCAGCCACGGCACGACCTGGCCCGCCGGAACGGCCGCGAGGGACTCGACGGAGGACTGACCCAGCGCCCGGAAGCGGCCCAGCAGCTGGGCCGGCGGGAACTGGTTGAACTGGCGCAGGGCGGAGTTGACCGCGCCGTCGAAGTCGTCGGAGGCGCCGGCGGCGATCTTCGCGAAGGCCTCGCCGTCGGAGGCGGCGGTGCCGGCCAGGTGGAAGATGAAGGTCAGGTGGGCGATCTGGTCGGCGACGCTCCAGCCCGGGGCGGGGGTCGCGGCGGCCCAGCCGGAATCGTCGAGGCCCTCGACGAGACGGGCGGTCTCCTCGATCTCGATGGCCAGGTCCTTCAGAACGTCGTTGAGGGGGTTCTGCGCGGTCATGGTGTGTCTCCTGGGTGAGAGGTGCTGCGAAGTGGTGGGGTGCGGGCGGTGCCGTCCGGTCAGCGGGCGGCGGATGTCGTGGGGCGGACCGGGTTCGGGAACCGGCCGCCGATGTGGACGGCCGCGGTGAGCGCCGCCCATGAGGCGAGCTCGACGAGTTCCCGGTCTCCGGGGTGTGCGGCGCGGAACTCGGCGAGGTCCGCGTCGGTGATCTGGTACGGGGCGAGGGCGACGAGCAGCGCGAGGCGGACCGTCGGCAGGTCCGCGGGGTCCAGGCCGTCGCCGGAGGCGGCGAGCCAGGCGCGGCCCGGACCGGGGACGACGCCCTGGTGGAGGGCGAGTTCGACGTGCAGGCGCTCGCGGACGGCCTCGGGGATCCAGCGCTCGGCCGCCGCGTCCACGGAGGCGACGGACCGGGCGAGTGCCTCGGCCACGGCCGGGGCGGCCCCGGCCCAGGCCAGTCCGGCCGGCAGCGGCGCGGCGGGCAGCAGGCCGAGCGAGGCACCGGCGGCGACGGGGGCGCCGGAGTCGGGCCGCATGGCCCGGGCGACCATCCGCATGACGGGCCCGCGCCCGGCGGCCGGGGCCGCGTCGGGGACCGGGGAGTCCGGCAGGAAGAGCCGGACCATCCGGTTGAGGTAGTGGAAGGTGACGGCGACGCCGTACAGCTCGGCGATGCCGGCCGCGTCGGCGGGAAGCCTCGGGTCCGCGGAGCCGGCCGGATCGGCGGAGTCGGTCGGGGCCGCGGCAGCGCTCGTACGGGCCCAGTCGGCGATCGGGCCCAGGGCCCGGTCGTCGCGGCCGCCCGGCAGGGTGTCGAGCTTGGCCCGGTGGACCTCGACGCAGTACGGGCACTCGTTGGCCTCGGAGACCCCGGTGGCCACGGCCTCCTTGGCGGCCCGGCTCGTCCGGCCGTCGACGAGCAGCGTCTCCCTGAGCATCAGCCAGGAGGCGGCCAGCGCGACGGGGGCCGGCGAGTGGAGGGCCAGCGGCGGCGCCACGACGCCGAACTCCCGGCGGGCCTGGTCGTAGACCTGGGCCACGAGGCCCTCGGCGTCGGCGTGCGGGACGGCCGTGACGTGCCGGATCTGCTTGAGGGAGCCCTTCAGGATTCCTCTGACGAGCGGTCTCACCGCCGCCTCCTGTTCCGATGCGATAGCTGGTCTTTTGAAGCAACCCACTGGTCACGCACATGGGTTGTGTGAAGCAACTCACTGGTCGGCGAAAAGCCGTCCGGAGCCGTCAGACGGTGACGAGCCGCTTCTGGCGCAGCAGCGGCAGGACCGCCTTGCGTCCGCTCTTGTAACCGGTCGGGGACGGGGCCCCGTAGGTCACCGCGACACCCCTGCGCTGGGCCGCCGCGACGATGCCCGGCACCGCGCGCTCGGCGATCGCCGCGATGGTCATCGCCGGGTTGACGGTGAGCGCGCCGGGGACGGCGGAGCCGTCGGTGACGAAGATGCCGGAGTGGCCGCGCAGTTCGTTGGTGTCGTCCAGCGCCGAGGTGCGGGGGTCGTCGCCCATCCGTACGGAGGCCAGCGGGTGCACCGTGTAGGCGCCGACGAGGTCGTTGGTCCACGGCATCACCTTGGCGAGGCCGTCCTTCTCCATGATCTCCTTCACCTCGGCGTCGGACTGGTTCCAGCCGTGCCAGGTGTTCTTCGTCGGCTTGTAGGAGAGGTTGCCGCGGCCGAGCATCTGCTGGGAGATGCGCATCGCGTTCCCGGTGGCCGGCGGCGGCCCGAAGACCCCCTCGTTGTCGTCCTCGGTCATCGAGAAGATGGTGAGCCAGGACTTCCAGTTCTTGAGGATCTCCTTCTTCTCCTTCCCGAACCAGGTCGGGCCCGAGGCGTCGGGCACCTGGGCGAGGATCGTGCCCAGGCCCGGCGGGAAGTAGAGCTGCTCAAGGGAGTAGCGGGAGTACTCGGGCAGGGAGCCGTCGAGCCTGTCCCAGCTGGCGACGGTCGGGCCCTTGCCGATCGCGTTGGCGCCGTAGGGCAGCTCGCCGTCGCCGCGGCTCAGGCCGAGGATCTCGGCGACCTTGTCCTCGTTGAGGATCGCGGTGTTGAGGCGCTCGCCGTTGCCGGAGAAGTAGCGGCCCACGGCGTGCGGCATCGTGCCGAGGTGTGCCTCGCTGCGCTGGAGGATGACGGGGGTCGCGGCGGCGCCGGCCGCCATCACGACGATCTTGGCCTCGATCACGCCGGAGCCGTTCTGGAGGCGGTAGTCCTCGTCGTGCACGATGTTGTAGTGGACCCGGTAGTCGCCCTCGGGGGTCCGCTCCAGGTACTGCACCTCGTGCAGCGGGCGGATCTCGGCGCCGTGGGCGAGCGCGGCCGGGAGGTAGTTGACGGTGAGCGACTGCTTCGCCTCGAAACGGCATCCCGCCATCATGAAGTTGCAGTTCGTGCACTTGGAGTTGTCGATCGCCACGGCCAGCGGGTTGGCGGTGCGTCCCGAGTGGTTGCACGCGGCGGCCCACAGGCCTCCGGCGTAGGAGACGTCGCTCCACTCCTGCTTGCTGACGGAGAGGGACTCCTCGATCCGGTCGTACCAGGGGTCGAGGGTCTCGCGGCTGACGGCCTTCGGCCACATCCGGCGGCCGATGCTGCCCTTGCGGTCGAAGACGAACCTGGGCGCCCGCGGCATGGCCGCGAAGTAGACGACGCTGCCGCCGCCGACGCAGTTGCCGCCCAGGACGCTCATCCCGTCGCCGACCACGAAGTCGAAGGCCCGCGTGTAGGAGGAGCCGAGCTTGTAGTCGTGCTCGAAGTCCTTGCTCTCCAGCCAGGGCCCGCGCTCCAGCACGGTGACCTTCGCGCCGCCGGCGGCGAGGTGGTAGGCGGCGATGGCGCCACCGAAGCCGCTCCCGATGACCAGGACGTCCGTCTTCTCGATGGTGCTGCTCATGCTGGGCTCCCGGAGAGGGTGGTGGCGGGGTGGAGGTCGGCGAGCTGTCGGCCGTAGCCGAAGTCCTGGAATCGCCAGAGGCCGTCGGCGTCGGGCTTGGTGATGCCCATGGCCTCCAGGCCCGGGTGGCCGTCCTCGATGGCCTGCGCGGTGTGCAGGTGCGCCGCCGAGTCGAAGGCCATGTTGCAGAAGAGGGAGAGCAGGACCCAGAAGTCCTTCTCCGGGTGGCCCGGGGTGGTCAGCTCCTGGATCAGCGCCACCCGGTCCTCGTAGGCGAGGGCCACGAAGGGCGGCACCGCCCCGTCGAGGGTCAGGCCCGCGTCCGCCGCGTAGGTCCCGGCGTGGCCGTTGACCAGATCCGCCAGGTCCTCCAGGCCGTCGTGGATGCCGGTGGCGTCCCAGCGCAGCAGCTCCAGGGCGCCGGCGGCGACCGCTCCGCCGCCCGAGCTGACTCCGGCGACCGCGCGGTCCCCGGGCCAGCGCTTCTCTCCCGGCACGATCGTGTCGGCGTAGGCCTCAAGGGTGAGCGCCTGGTCGGCGCCGATCTCGACCCTCCGTTCCGTGCCTTCTTCCACAGCCTGCAACTCGGCCTCCACTCAGGTGGTCTGGGTATTTCTGGGGCGTGAGAGGAACGTAGAACTGCAGAGTCTTTTCGAGCAACTGAGTCCGGCCGTTCATTTCACGAAGTGGGTCCTTTCAATGAACTAACCGGAGTCGCCGCATCGCCGTACCCGGCTCAGAAAAAAAACCGGTCGATCTATATGCTTCTGGAGGAGGTATTCCTCCCGGCTGCTGAACGGGGGTTCTGCGGGCAGGTGGGGTGCGCGGGCGTGCGGACTCAAGGGGGAGAGTTGAAAGCGAACAGTGCGCCCGAGGCGTCTTTGTCCCACCGCGCGTTCGAGGTCCGCATCGACTCGCTGCTGGCGGCGGATTCGCCGCGCCTGGACGGAATGAACGAACAGCACGTGCGACGGCTCGCGGGGATGTTCCCGGCGCTGCCGCCGCTCTTGGTCCACCGGACCACGCTGCGCGTCGTGGACGGAATGCACCGGCTGGCCGCCGCGCGCGCCCTCGGCCTGCGGTCGGTCGAGGTCCGGTACTTCGACGGCACGCCGGAAGAGGGCTTCCTGCGCTCCGTGTCCGCCAACGTCGCCCACGGACTGCCGCTGACGGTCGCCGACCGCAAGGCCGCCGCCGCGCGCATCCTCGGCTCGCACCCGGAGCTGTCCGACCGGGCGGTCGCCGCCCACGTCGGCGTCGACCCCAAGACGGTCGCCGCGATCCGCCGGGGTTCAACCGAGGAAAATCCGCAGTCGAACCTCCGGGTCGGCATGGACGGCCGGGCACACCCGCTGGACCGGACCGCGGAACGCCTGCGCGCCGCCGAGCTCATGACCCGCCGCCCCGATCTGCCGCTGCGGGCCATCGTCAAGGAGACCGGGATCTCCCTGGGCACCGCGCACGACGTGCGTCAGCGGCTGCTGCGCGGCGAGGAGCCGATCCCCCGGGGGCGCCGGGCCGCCGGAAGCACACCGGCAAGCGCACCCGCAAGCGGCGCCGGGAGACCCGACGCGAGCGCCGCCGCGCCGCTCGGCCCGCGCCCGCCCGCGGTGGCGGCCGCGAGACCCGCGCCGCCTCCCCCGGACCCCGTCCGCGCGTACCCGCCGGACCCCGCGCGCGCCCAGGGTCCGTACGCCGCCCAGGGCCTGTCGGGCCGCAGCCGGGCCTCGCTGGAGGCCCTCGGCCGGCTGGTCCGCGACCCTTCGCTGCGCCACTCCGAATCCGGGCGGCAGTTCCTTCGCTGGCTCAACACCCACTTCGTGGTGGACGACGCCTGGCGGCAACAGGCCGACGCCGTACCGCCGCACTGCACCGACGCCGTCGCGGAACTGGCGCTCCAGTGCTCGCGCACCTGGCAGCGCTTCGCCGAGGACCTGTCCCGGCGGCGCCTGACCGACATGGCATCCGCACCCGAATGGCGCGCGGCCTCCGATTCACGGCATTGAGCGTTACTACACGACAGGGAGACACGGTGACCACCACCGCCATTGAGGCTGCTGTCCTCCGGGTAATCGGCGACATGCACACAAATCTCGGCCAGGAACTGACGATCGACGACATGGCGCGCACCGCCATGTTCAGCAAGTTCCATTTCACCCGGGTTTTCCGCGATGTGACCGGTACGTCTCCCGGACGCTTTCTCTCCGTACTCCGCCTTCAGGAGGCCAAGCGTCTCCTCATCGAAACCAAATTCAGTGTCGCGGACATCAGCAGCCAGGTCGGCTACAGCAGCGTGGGCACCTTCAGCTCGCGTTTCAAGGCGTGCGTCGGCGTTTCTCCGAGCATGTTCCGCGACAAGGGCGGATTCACTCCCGAAATCGTTTCCGGCCCGCTTCCCTCCCCGAGCGTGCCCGGAATCCGCTCCACCCTGCGCGGCCGTGTGCAGATGACCGAGGGCCGCTCGTCCGGCTACTGCTTCGTCGGCCTCTTCCCCACGCCCGTTCCGCAGGGCCAGCCGGTCCGCTGCACCGTCCTGGAGGGCCCCGGCGCCTTCGAGCTGCGTGACGTCCCGGTCGGCACCTGGTACGTCCTCGTGCACTCCGTCCCGTACGGCTCCGAGCACCTGCCGTCCGGCACCGGCGATGACGACACCGTTTCCGTCGGGCGCTACGGGCCGGTGACCGCGCACGCGGACACCCTGCTCATGCCCGCCGAGATCACGCTGCGACCCCTGGACGCCACGGAACCGCCGGTGCTGATGGCCCTGCTGGACCTGCGCACCCATGCCATGGAGGCCGTCGCCAGCTGAGGCGGGGGGGATCCGCGGGGGACACGAAGAAGAGGCCGGCCGCGGTGGATGCCGCGGCCGGCCTCTTCTTCGTGTCCCCCGAGAGCCGCCCGGTCAGTGCGCCGGACGGATCGTCATGGGCAGTCCCCCGCGCATCCGCAGGGACATCATCGGCTCGGCGATCCCCGCGTGCCCGGGCACGACGTCCAGGTCGAGGTCCCGGGTGAGCAGCGCGGTGACGAAGACCGCCTCCATCATCCCGAGGTTGCTGCCGATGCAGAACCTGGGTCCCGCGCCGAAGGGGATGTACGCGTACCGGGGCCGCTTGGCGACCCGTGACGGCTCGAAGCGGCTCGGGTCGAAGCGCTCCGGGTCCTCCCACAGGTCCGGGTGGCGGTGCAGGGTGTACGGGCACACCAGTACGTCCGCCTTGGCGGGTACGGAGAACCCCCCGACCTCGTCGGCCCGCTGGGCGATCCGCGGCAGGATCCACACCGGCGGGTACAGCCGCATGGCCTCCTGGACGACCTGCATCGTGTACGAGAGCTTGTGGAGGTCGTCGACCTCGGGCAGCCGCCCGCCGGCCAGCACGGCGCGGGCCTCCTCGCGCACCAGGTCCCGTACGTGCGGGTGGCGGGCGAGCAGCAGCAGGGTCCAGCCCAGCGTGCTCGCGGTCGTCTCGTGCCCGGCGAGCAGCAGGGTGACGAGTTCGTCCTGAAGGCGCTTGCGGCCGAGGGCCGGGTCGCTCTCCTTGCGGGCGGCGAGGATCATCCGGGAGAAGGCGTCGTCGGCGCCGTCGCCGTCGGACATCCGGGCGCTGCGGTCGGCGACGAGCACGTCGACGGTGGCCGTGAGTTCGGCGCGGGCCCGGCGGAAGTTGCGCTGGGTCGCGAAGGGCAGCCAGGTCGGCATCAGGCCCTGGGTGACCATGTCGAACATGGCCTGGTCCTGTACGGCCTCGAAGGCGTGGGCGATGCCGCCGTGCCCGTCCATGTCCGTGTCCATCAGGGTCCGGCCGAGCACCCCGAGGGTGAGCCCGGTGACCTCGTGGAGCACGTCGACGGCGCCGCCGTCCGCGCGCGAGCGCAGCAGTTCCAGCAGGCGTCCGGACTCCTCGGCCACGACGCCCGCCTGCGCGGCGATCCGGCCCGGCTTGAAGGCGGGCTGGACGTTGCGGCGCTGGGCCTTCCACAGGTCGCCCTCGCTGGTGAGGAGGCCGTCGCCGAGCACCTTGCGGGACTCCACGAGCCCTATGCCCTTGTGGTAGTTGGCCGCGTTGTCGGCCAGGACGTGCTTGGCGTAGTCGGGGCGGTTGAAGATGTACATCTTCTTCGGGCCCATCGAGACGCGGACGGCGTCGGAGAGCTCGGCCGCGTCGCGCATCATGGCGAGCCGGTCGACGGCCAGTTTGCGCAGCAGTCCGGGCAGCGCCCAGACGGGTGGGCCCGGCGGGTGGACGCTCATGCCGCTCCTCCCTGCGCCGGCGCGTCCAGCCGGCGGAACCGGCCGCGGTGGAAGACCAGCGGCTCGCGGTCGGGCAGTTCGTCGAGGCTGAGCACCTGCCCCAGGTACACGGTGTGGTCTCCGCCGTCGTACGCGCGCCACTTGGCGCATTCGAAGTGCGCGGCCGCCCCCGCGATCAGGGGGGCGTCGGTGGCGCTGCCCGGCAGCCAGTCGACGGCGTCGAACTGGCGGGCGCCGGCGGGCCGCGAGCGGTCGGCGAAGTGCCGGGCCACGGCCTCCTGGCCGGCTCCGAGCACGGAGACCGAGAAGGTGTCGGCCTCCGCGAGGGTGCGGTGCATGACCGCCTCCTTGCCCACGCACAGCAGCACGAGGGCCGGGTCCAGCGAGACCGAGGTGAAGGAGTTGGCGGTCATGCCCCGGGGCGCCTCGCCGCCGACGGTGACGACGGTCACCCCGGTGGCGAAGGCCCCGAAGGCCCGACGCAGCCGCGCGGGGTCGCCGGTGGCGAGGTCCCGCGGCGGCGCGGCGGTCAGGGTGCTCATGCGGCCCGCCCCGACAGGGCGCGGCCGGCGGCCGAGTACGGCTCCAGGGCGCGCGCCAGTCCCTCGGGGATGAGGGAGGGCACGGTGTTGGTGTTCGGGCCGCGCATGCACGCGATCCGCTGCCGGCCGCGGGCGATCAGCACCTCGGCCCCGTCGGTCACCTTGACGTAGTCGAAGGTGAACTCCAGCTGTGTCTGGCCCAGCTCCGACAGCCGCATCCGGATGGACAGCTCGTCGAAGGCGGTGATCTCGGCGAAGAACTCGCAGTCCACCTTCAGCGTGAACAGCTTGAGGTCGTCCTGCACCTCGGCCAGCACGTCCGGCGCCTTCTGCTGCAGGAACAGCTCGCGGCACCGGCCCTGCCAGCGCAGGTAGTTCACGTAGTACACGTTGCCGACCAGGTTGGTCTCCTCGAAACCGACCAGGTGCCGCATCTCGAAATAGTCTTCCGCCATGATCTAGGACCGCCCTTCGATGTGATCCGGTGCATGCGTGAGGAAGGCGAAGACGGCGGGCTCCAGGGCGTCGCGCAGCCCGGTGACGAAGGTCGCGATCCGCAGGTCGCCGGCGGCGAAGACCACCCAGGCGTCCTTGCGGCGCGGCAGCACCGTCAGCGGCGCGCCCGCCATGATCCCGGCCTTCTTCAGGCATTCCACGGCGCTCCACACCCGCGTGGCCGCGGTGTCGGGCGCCTCTCCCGTCTCCTTGGCGACCAGCTGCGCGACGGGCGCGTGCTCGGCGAGCAGCCCGTGCCATTCGGCGGTCGGCCGCATGCTGACCGCCTCGATGTCGCAGGCCACCTCGGTGTCGGAGACGGCGCTGACGGTGACGCCCAGCCCGTGGGCCGCCGACATCGACACGTGCCGGCTCGCCCCGATTTCCGGTCGGCCGTCGGGACGGTGGTGGACCGTCACCGGGCTGCCCATCGCCCGTGCCGCCGCGTCCGCGGTGAAGCCGCGGCGCTGCGAGATCGAACCGGCCGGCGCGTCGCCGTGCGGTTCGACGGCGACCGCGATGCGGGCGCCGAGCACGTCCTCCAGGCTGCGCTCCAGGTACGGGCCGAGCAGCGGGGTGACCCAGGGGCCGGACCCGTCCGTCTTGCGCACCGCGTGCAGGGTCAGGCCCTCCCAGCGCTCGACGACGGTGCCGTCCTCGGTGCGGACCGCGATGTCGTACACGTACGTGTCGCCGTCGCGGCTGCGCTCGACTGCGGTGTACCGCAGCCGGTCCGGTACGTGGTCTCCGGTGCCCAGCGGGTGGATCCGCTCGACGCCCGACGGCAGCAGGGTCGCGTCGGGTACGCACACCTGGTTGCCGTGCATGAGGGAGTCGCGCATGCCCGGGTCGGCGAGGAGCAGTCCGCCCGGCAGGAAGCCGGCGAACCAGCCGTCCGGCTCGCGCTCCACGGCGACGTCGGCGTCGACGTGCCGGGCGGCGGCGCGGTGGAAGCGCCGCAGCCGCTGGAAGCGGGCGCCCTGGAAGAGGATGCCGCCGTACAGGTCGTTCGCCGGGTCCAGCGGGACCACCGGGGTGTCCGCGGGGACCTGGAGCGGCGGGCCGTCCGGGACCGGGACCCCGGAGTAGACCAGGCGGGCCCGGAAGTGCTCGGCGACGAAGCCGGTGTCCTCGGCGTGGATGGCGACGTCGACGGTGTCGGCGCCGGTGACGGTGGCGGCGACGCGGATGCGCATGCTGCCGTTCGGGGGGACGACGATGGGCCGCAGGAAGCGCGCGCCCTCGATGACCGGAGTGGTGCTGCGGCCGGTGGCGGCGGCGCCGACCTGGACCATCGCCTCCATGCCGAGCACCGCCGGCATCAGCAGGTTCCCGTCGAGGAGGTGGTCGGCCAGGTAGGGGTCGGTGCCGGCGTTCAGCTCGACCTCGGTGACCAGTTCGACGCCGTGGTAGCGGATCAGCGGGTTGCCGGTGAACCTCAGCAGCGGCAGCGGGGGCAGGTCGCGGCGTACCGTGTCGATGCCCTCCGTACGGCCGCTGATGACGGTGACGACGGGGGCGTCCGGGTCGGAGATCAGGCGCAGCAGGATCTCCACGCCCTGGTCCGGGGAGACCGGGGTGATGCCCTCGCGGGCGAGGGACTCGACGACAGAGAGCTTCTCGCCCATGCCGACGCCGGACCACACCGACCATTCCATGCACCGGGCGCGGACCTGCGGGTGGGTACGGGCGACGTCCTCGGTGAGGTCGGCCAGCCACTCGTTGGCGGTGGCGTAGTGGCCCTCGCCGCGCAGGCCGGCCCGTCCGATGATGCTGCCGAAGGTGACCAGCAGCTTCAGCTCGCCGGCGCCCACCGCGTCGAGGACGTGGCGCAGGCCGTCGACCTTGGGGGCGAACGTCTTGCGGAAGTCCGCCGGTTCGAGCTGGGTCAGCGGCCGGGGCTCGTTGCGCCCGGCGCCGTGCAGCAGACCGGTGATCTTGCCCAGTTCCCGCTCCAGCTCGGCGACGGCCGCGCCGACCTGCTCCGGGACGGTGACGTCGGCGCGCGCGTAGTGCACGGTGACGCCGCTGTCGGCCATCCGGGCGAGGTTCTCGGCGAGTTCCCGGTCCGCCTGCGGGTCGGAGCGGCCCAGTACGGCCAGCTTCGCTCCGGTCTCCAGGGCCACGGCGAGGGCGCACTCCGCGGAGATGCCCTTGCCGCCGCCCGTCACGAGCAGGACGTCGGAGGCGTCGAGCGGGGCGTCGGAGCGCAGCGGCTCCACGGGCAGCGCCCGCAGGGTCGGTACGCGGCGCACTCCGGCCTCGTCGTAGTGGACCTCGGCGAACCGCGTGGTCGCCGCGACCTCGGCCACGACCCGTCGTACCGCGTCGTCCGTCACCGGGGTGTGGACGATGGTGGTGCGCAGGTGCGGCGCCTCCTGGTACAGGGTCTTGGCCAGCCCGGCCGCGCCGCGGCCGTCCTGGACCAGGACGAACCGCTGTCCGGAGCCGCCCGCGAGGGCCTTGCGGGCCGCTTCGAGGACGTGGTCGGTCTGCTCCTGGGCGGAGCCCTTGGGCAGGACGGCCAGGACGCCGGAGCCCACCTTGGCGTGGGCGAGCGCCGCCTTGAGCTCCGCGCCGAACGCGGAGCCCGCCGGGGCGAACAGGTCCCAGTCGCCGTCGCTCTCCTCGGCGCCGGCGCGGGGCCGGGCCACCTCGTCGAGGTCCACGGAGAAGGGCCGGGACCAGGCCGCGGAGCCCGTGACCACCGGGGCGGCGGCCTCGTCGGGCGCCGCGCCGCCGGTGCTGACCAGCGTGTCGAGGGCCTCGGCCAGTTCGCCCAGGGTGGCGGTGGCGAAGTTGGTCGGCACCTGGGCGGCGGCGATCCCGAGGCGGGACGCCGCCTGGTTGACGATCTGTCCGACGGTGATCGAGCTCATGTGCAGGTCGTCCAGGAGCCGGGTCCCGGGCTCCACCAGCTCCGCGGGGAGCTCGGCGCGTTCGGCGACCAGGGCGACCAGGACGTCGAGCGCCGCGGCGCCCTCGGCCGCCGCGTCCTCGGCGCCGGCGGCCTGACCGGCGGGGGCCTGGGCCGCCGCCTCGGGCGCCGGCTGTGCCTTGGCCTTCTTCTTGGTGCGGACCCGCGCGGGCCGCGCGGGGGCGGCGGCCGCGGGGAGCGGCCGGGCCGTCGGCGCGTCGTCCTGCGGCACCTCCTCGCAGGGGCTGGCCAGGAAGGAGAAGCGCTGTCCGACCTCCAGCGGCCGGATCAGCCGGTCCTGGAAGAGCCGTTCGAGGGCGAGCGGCGCGCCCGCGACGAACGCGGCGCCGGCCACCTGGAGGACGGCCCGCAGCGATTCGTCGTCGGTGTTCAGCGCGACGGCCGGGATCCCGGTCGCCGCCCGGGCCAGGCCGCTGAGCACGCGGCCCGGACCCACCTCGACGAACAGGTCGACGTCGGCGGCGGCCGCCCGGACCGCCTGGGTGAAGCGGACGGGGTCGGTGATCTGCCGCCGCAGCAGTTCGGGCACGTCGGTGTCGAGGGCCAGTTCGGCCCCGGTGACGGTGGAGAGGACCCGGCCGGAGACGGGGGCGAACGCCGCTCCGTCGAGCCAGGCGCCGAACGAGGCGGCGGCGGGTGCGACGAGCGGCGAGTGGAAGGCGTGCGAGACGGCGAGGCGGGTGCAGCCCAGCTCGGCGCGCCCGGCCCGGCGCTGGACCTCCTCGATCGCGTCGACGGGGCCGGCGACGACCGTCTGTTCGGGACCGTTGTAGCCGGCGATGACGACGGGCAGGCCCTCGATGAGCTGCTCGGCCCGCTCCGGCGCGGCGGCGAGCGAGGCCATCGTGCCGCAGTCGGCGTGCTCGGCCATGGCCCGGCCGCGCACCCGCGCGGCCTCCAGCAGCGTCTCCTCGTCGATCGCCCCGGCCCAGTGCAGGGCGGAGAGCTCGCCGAGGCTGTGGCCGACGGCGACGGACGCCTCCAGCCGCAGGGAGTCCAGGACGCGCAGGCCTGCGGCGGAGCCGGTGGCGATGCGCGGCTGCGCCACGTCGGTGGCGACCATGTCGCCGGACGTCGGCAGCCCCGCCCGGTCGAAGACCTCGGCGGCCTCGGGGAAGCGGCGGCGCAGCGCGCCCCCGCCGGTGCCCTGGCCCGAGCCCTGGCCCGGGAAGAGGAAGCCGATGCGGCCTCGGCCGGTGGCCTTGCCGAGGTGGCTTCGGCCGTCGGCGGCGGTGTGCTCGCTCTCGCCGGTCTCCAGGAGCCCGGCGAGGTGGCGCAGCCGGCGTTCGGCGTCCTCCGGGGAGGAGACGATGACGGCGGCGCGGTGGGGCAGTCCGCGCAGTTCGCGCTGGAGCGTGGCGGCCAGGTCCGAGACCTGGCCGTACGAGACCTGCTCGACGAAGTCGGCGACCTCGGTGATCCGGGCGCGCAGCTCGCGGGGCGACTCGGCGTCCAGCAGCAGCAGTTCGGCGTCCTGCAGCGAGTGGGCGAGGGCCGCGCCCCGGCCGCGGCCCGGGGCGCGCCGCCGGGTGGCGGGCTCGTCGAGGACGACGTGCGTGTTGATGCCGCCGAAGCCCATGGCGGTGATGCCGGCGCGGCGGGGCGTGCCCTGGGGCCAGGCCTCGGCCCTGCGCAGCGCCTTGAGGTTGGCGTCGGTGGCGGTGAGCAGCTCGTGCGGATCGACGGTGCCGATGGCCGGGGGCAGGGTCTGGTTATCGACGGCCATGGCCGCCTTGATCAGGCCCGCCACGCCGGCGGCGGCCTTGGTGTGGCCGATCATGCCCTTGATGGAGGTGATGGCGGCGACGGGGGCGTCCGGGTCGGCCGCGGCCCGCGCGCCCATGAGGGCGGTGAGCTCGGTGGCGTCGCCGACGGCCGTTCCGGTGCCGTGGCCTTCGAAGAGGGCGACCGTGTCGATGCCGAACCCGGCGCGGTCGTAGGCGCGCTTGAGGGCCAGCTGGTAGCCGCTGACCTCGGGGCGGGTGATGCCGCCCTGGCCGTCGGAGGAGACGCCCCAGCCCGCGATCGTCGCGTAGATGCGGTGGTTGCCCGCGAGGGCGTCCTCCTCGCGCATCATGACGATCATTCCGCAGCCCTCGCCGGGCCAGAAGCCGTTGGAGCCGCGGTCGTAGAGCTTCATCTCGCCCTTGGCGAGGGCGCCCGTCTTGGCGAATCCGATGATCTCGAACGGGTCGATGGACAGGTCCACGCCGCCCGCGACGGCGACGTCGATGTCGCCGTTGACGAGCGAGGTGCCGGCGGTGGTGACCGACAGCAGCGAGGAGGAGCACGCGCCGTCGACGGTGTAGCCGCCGCCGCCCAGGTCGAACTGGTTGCAGATCCGGCCGGCGATCGTGTTGGCGAGGCCGCCGGCGAGGGTGTCCTCGTTGATGTCCGGGAACGGCTGCTTGTACGCGGCCTCCACGTCGTCGAGGAACTCGTCGACGCGGTCCTCGTCCCAGTCCGGCTGGTCGCCGAGGGCCTCGGCCATCACGCGCCGTACGTACGGCCAGCGCAGCCGCATCACGTTGGCGCGGGAGAACTCGCCGGTGAGGGTGTTGCCGACGACCACGCCGGTGCGTTCGCGGGGCAGGCCCTCGCCGCCCGGGAATCCGGCGTCGGCGAGCGCGCGCCCGGCGGTGTCCAGGGCGAGCCAGTGCGTGAGGTCGGTGGAGCGGTAGGTGCCGCCGGAGATCTTGTGGGCGATGCGGTCGAACTCGTAGCCCTCCAGCACCGCGGCGTTGCGGGCGTAGAAGGTGTCCGGGACGGTGGGATCGGCGTCCCAGTAGTCGTCCAGGTTCATCCGGACACTGGGCAGGCGGCGGAAGGCACGGCGTCCCGCGACGGCGTTCTCCCACAGCTCACCGGGGCTGGTGGCGTCGGGATAGCGGCAGGCCATCCCGACGATGGCGATTCTGGTCATACGGCGACCGCGATCTTCTGCGTGACGGCCTCGCCGCCGGCGGGGCAGGCGCAGGCGCCGGCCGGGCAGGAGCAGGCGGAATCCGCGGCGCAGCCGCAGGCACCGGCCGGGCAGCCGTTCGGGCAGACCTGGGCGACGAGGGTGTCGGCGGGGCAGGCGCAGGCGCCGGCGGGGCAGCCGTTCGGGCAGCTCTCGGCGCCGGCGACGGACTGCTCCAGGGCGGCCATGGCGGCGACCTCGGCGGCGCGGCGCTTGGTGACCACGTCGGCGGTCCACAGGAAGGCGCCGCGGATGGCGCAGACGAGGGCGGTGGCGAAGAAGATGCCGTACACGACGTGCAGGGCGGTCAGGACGCCGTACATGGTGGCGACGCCGCCGCCGAAGGCGATCTGGCCCCACTTGGAGGAGGGCGTCGTACCCGGGTCGGTGATCATGTAGTTCGTGAAGAGCACGAACGCCACGCCGGTCATCATCGCGAGGGCCGCGGGGATGGAGGTGTCGAAGATCAGACCGCGGACGATCGCCTGGAGGGCGTAGCCGCCGACCCAGGCCAGGATGAGCCACATGCGCTCGGTGAGCTTCGCGTTGAGCAGCGTGCCGAGCGAGATGATGATCGCCGGGACCAGCCAGTCGAAGCCGCCGTCGAGGTACTCGGTGAAGTGGTACGGGGGCGCGATCGAGGCCCACGGGAAGAGCACCAGGATGACCGCGATGCCGAAGTTCGACGGGTTCATGAAGTGCCGCATACGGCCCTTGACCGGGGCGCGCAGCACCCACTTGGTGCCGACGGCGACGATGACGCCGAAGACCATGACCCAGACGCGGTCGTTGACGTAGGTCAGCATGTTCACCGCGAGGGCGGTGATGTGGGCCGGGAAGAGGAACTCCACCAGGCCCTTGAAGCCGCCGCCGCGGAAGCGCGGCTCGCGCTTCTCGGAGCGGGCGCCGAGCACCTCCAGCACGATTTCGAGCGTGTACGAGGTGGCCAGCGCGATGAACGGCCAGGTCCAGGGCTGTTCGAAGCCGAGCACCGTGTAGCCGAAGACGTTGAGCACGGAAATCGAGATCGCGAACCGGCGCAGTGCGGTGGTGACCTTCGGATTGTGGCGTGGCGGGGTCTTCTGCTCGGACATGGTCACTTCTCCTTCGCCTGGGTTCCGAGCTGGACGCCGTGCCAGCCGGGCGTCAGCTTCAGCTGCTCTTCGTGGACGGTCCCGCTGCGGTCGCGCCACGTGATCATGGCCGGGAGCGGTCCCTTGACGCCCTTGCCCAGGCCGATGTGCACGTCGGTGCTGCGCTTGCCGGAGTGGCCGCCGCCGCCGTCCACACGGGCGATGCGCTTGGTGCCGTCGGGCAGTTCGACGCAGACCTCGGCGCCGACGGCGGGCGAGCCGTCCTCGCGTTCGAGCTTGAGGCCGAGGTACGAGCCGGTGTTCTCGGCGACGTTCCGGTAGAAGATCGGCTCGCCCCACTGGCGGGCGACCGCCAGGTCGAGGCGGCCGTCACCGTCGACGTCGGCGGTGGACAGGCCACGGGTCGGGATGGGCTCGGCGATGCCGAGGGACGGGGAGAGGTTCACGTACTTGCCGTTGTCGCCCTTGGCGAAGAAGCGCATGGTCTGGCTGCCGGCGAGGTCGTCACCGTGCCGGACGTTGGGCCACCACAGCGGGTTGGAGGTCAGGGCGTCGTTGGCCGTGGCCAGCTCCTGGAGCTGGGGCCAGCGGTTGGTCTTGCCCTTGACGAAGCCGAGCGCCTGGGTGATCTCCAGGTTGCCGTCGTTGTTGAAGTCGCCGGTCTTCACGTCCCAGCCCCAGCCGGACCACGCGACGCCCAGATCGGCGCTCTTGTCCTTGAACGGCGCCTCGCCGTCCTTGAAGCGGCCCTGCACCTCGGCCTTGCTGTTGGCCTGGTCGATGAAGGCGAAGTTCGACTCCTGGATGCCGAACGACGTGGTGATGTTGCTGACGAACATGTCGTACAGGCCGTCGTTGTCCAGGTCGCCGAAGTCGACGCCCATGCCCTTGAAGGAGCTGCGTCCCAGCTCCTTGGACTTCGGGACGGTGCCGCTGTGGACCTGCTTGACCTCGGCGAACTCGATCTTGCCGGGGGTGGACTTGTTGTACAGCAGCCCGGAGGTGCCGAAGTCGTGGGCGAGGAAGAGCTCCGGCAGGTGGTCGCCGTCGAGGTCCGCCGCCGACGCGCCGAGCGACCAGCCCTTGTTCAGGCTCTGCGGGATGGCGTCGTCGGTCTTCTCGTAGCCGTCCTTGGTCCAGCGGAAGAAGTGGCCGCCGCCGCCGTTCTGGGCGTGGGAGAGGGACTCGTTCATCACCACGCCGCCGTCCTTGGACGGGTCCAGGACGGGGCTGTCGGGGAAGTAGTTGCCGATGTAGATGTCGTCGTGGCCGTCACCGTCGAAGTCGGCGACCGCCGCGGCGTTGCTGTTCCACAGCGGGCCGGTGTACTTCTTGCCCGGCTTGCCGGGCAGCAGCTCGGTGGGCTCGAAGGAGGCGGCCGTCAGCGGCTTCCCCTTCTCCCCCTTGTTGGTGAAGATGACCGGCGTACGGCCCCAGTAGTAGACGAGGACGTCGATCCTGCCGTCCTCGTTGTAGTCGCCGGGGACACAGCCCATCGGGGCCAGGGTGTCGCTGCTCGGCAGCGATCCCAGTTCGAGCGCGAAGGGCTGGTACGGGACCGGAGTGCGGTTCGGTGCCGGCGTGATGACCGCCTGGTCGATCTTCGGGTCGTTGACGCACAGGTCGTTGGGCAGACCGTCGCCGTCGAGGTCGTTCATGGCGATGCCGGCGCCGACCGAGGAGACCCACCCCTCGATGTGCCGGTACGCCTTGTTGACCTGTCGGAATTCCTGCTTCTTGTACCCGGCGGGCATGGCGATGGACATCGGCTCGAAGCCGAACTCCTTGGCCACGGCCGAAATCTCAGCGGCGGAGGACTCGGGCAGCCGGACCGCGTAGAACGTGCTTACCATGAGGGCAAGAGCGACAATTCCCGGCGAATTCCTACGCAGCCAGTTCTTTTTGTCCGTCACAGGTCGGCACCTTTCCGGGAGAGCGAGAGAGAAGCGAGTTCGGCGGCGACGTCGAGCCGCCAGGTCTCATAGGCCGGCGAATTCTCGGGGCCGGCTGCGGCGGGCCTGAGGTCGGTGCACACCCGGGCCGCCTGCTCGGCCGTCGCGTTGCACAGGACGCGGGCCGCGAGGTGGGTGTGGTCGATGATCGTGCCGGCCTTGATGCGGGCCTCGATGGCGAAGGCCGAGCCCTGGGCGAGGGAGAAGCGGTGCTCCCCGGCGCCCTCGGCGAACCGGGTCAGCTCCTCCTCCGTCACGCCGCCCGCGTACGTCGAGGCCAGTCCCGCGCCCGCGTACAGGTCGCTGTGGCGGCTCTCGGGGTACGAGCGGATCAGCTCGGTGACGACGTCGGGGTCGGTGCCGCCGACGAACCACAGCGCACGACCGATCCCCTGGTCGATGGCGTTGGGGGTGTAGTCGTTGTGTCCGCCGTTCCAGCGGAAGGAGTGCCGCGCGTGCGGGTCGCGCACGTAGGAGTCGGTGCGGAAGTAAGCCTGGTGGAAGCCGTACCCGTCCAGAGCCAGCCAGCGCAGCAGCGGGTCCGTCTTGCGGATGTCCGGCCACAGGATCCGCGGCAGGCGGGCCATCGCCCAGCCGACTCCGACGTAGATCATGTAGTCGTGGTCACGGCCCTTGCCGGCCAGCAGGCCGGAGAGCCGGCCGCTGTGCCCCGGCAGCGAGTCGTACACCGCGGCGCCCATGCCGGCGCCCTCGTACGCGAATCCGCGCATGTCCAGCGGGACGGTCTCCAGCATTTCCTCGGCCTCGGCGGCGGAGCCCGCCTCGACGGCGTATGCATATCCCCGGAGAAAAATCTCGCCGATGTTCTCAAGTCGCGCCTTGGCTTCCTCGTTCTTCACGTGGAAACCGCGCACCTCCATTGTCGTCTCGGAGGTGGGAGGTGTGAGAACTCGGCGCCGGATCGCGCCAAAGAATGTGGACACCGGATTGAACCGCCCCTCTTGGATCCCTGAATTTCCCGCAGCGAATCGAATCTATCCAGAGGCCCAGGAGGGTCGTCTACTTCCCGTGTGCTCAAACAGCGTGCGCGAGGAGCTGCTCGCGGACCCCCTTGCGCCACACCTCGTAGGCCGGCCCCACTTCGGGGTCCGCCTCGGTGGCGGCGCAGTCGTCCGCGAGGCGCGCGACGGCGTCGACCTCAAGCCCGGTGAACGCGTGGACGGCCGTTCGGGTGTGCTCGGGGACGAAGCCGGCGTGGTGGCGGGCCTTCGCGGCGAACACCGAGCCCTGACCGAGGTGGTCGCGGCTCTCGCCCGCCTCCTCCACCAGCGTGGCCAGCTCCGCGGCGGTGGCGCCCCCGGCGAAGGTCGCGGCCAGGCCCACCCCGCTCCACAGGTCGGGGCGGCGGTCGCCCGCGAACCTGCGCACGGCGGCGCTGACCTGCGCGGTGTGACCGCCGTTGATGAACCACAGCGCCCGCCCGATGCCCTGGTCGACGGCGCGCTGGAAGTAGTCGGCGTCGCCTTCCCAGGCGTACGGGGTGTCCAGGCGCTGCTCGTCGACCCAGCGGGCGGTGTCGAAGTAGGCCCGGTCGAAGCCGTAGCCGTCCACGGCGAGCCAGCTCATCGCCGGGTAGTACTCGGCGCCGTCCAGGTCGGGTACGAGCTTCTTCCACAGCGGCCGCGGCAGCCGGGCCATGGCGAAGCCGATGCCGATGTAGTTCAGGAAGATGTGCGGCTTGCCCCCGCCCTGGAGCAGGTCACGCGTGCGGTGGCCCTGCGGCCCCATGACGTCGCGGATGGCGCAGGCCATCGTGGCGCCCTCGTAGGCGAAGCCCTTGACCTCCGGCTCGACCATGGACAGGCGGCGCTCGGTGGTCGCGAGGTCGCGGTCCTCGATGCCCCACTCGAATCCGCAGACCACCGCCTGCGGCACGGCCTCCAGCTTGCGGGTCCGCGCCGACGGTTCCACGGGGAACCCGCGTCCGGCGAAGCTCACTTCGGCCAGTGACGGTGCCATGGCCAGCCTGCGCAGCGCTCCCAGTACGGGTGCCATCACGCCTCCTCGTGCGGCCGCCCTGTCGGCGGCGGAGGGCCCCATCGTGGGAAACCTCGCGCGAGGTGGCATCTCCTCGTGTGCGCAACCGTGTTCAGCGGATGCTGCGGACGTCCACTTCCTCGTCGTGCACCTGGCGGCCGCAGCCGGAGCAGTGCAGTTCGACGTGGAGCGGTCCGTCGCAGCCGATGTGCTCGGCGCGGCGGGGCGGGCCGAGCTCCTGCGGCAGGTTCCGGTCGCCCCACTGCATCAGCGCGATGACGGCCCGGGTCAGGTCGCGGCCGGTGGGGGTGAGCCGGTACTCGTAGCGCACGGGCCGCTCCTGGTACGGGACCCGCTCCATGATCCCGTGTTCGACCAGCCGGGCCAGCCGGTTGGTCAGGACGTTCCGGGCGATCTGCAGGCTGCCGAGGAACCCGTCGAAGCGCTTGGTGCCGAGCAGGGCCGAACGGATGATCAAGAGCGTCCAGCGTTCGCCGATGACCTCCAGCGACCGGGCGAGATTGCAGTCCTGCCCCTCGTACGTGTGTCTCAGCATTCGCTCACTCTAGGTGCGGGACGAGTCTCTTCAAAGGACCGATGTGGCGAAGCCGCCGTCGGTTCCGGCCCGCGGCGCGCGCCCGGGACGCCGCGCGGCGTCCCGGCGTCCCGTCCGTGTCGTCGTTCCGTGACGTGTCGCCGGCGCCGTCCTACGCGGCCGCGAGCATCGGCTCCGGGGTCCTGACGGGACGGCGGTCGAGGCGGCTGTAGGCGTAGGCGGCGGACACCAGCGTCATGTGGTGGTGCCAGCCCGGGTAGGAGCGGCCTTCGAAGTCGACGAGCCCGAAGTCCTCCGCCATCTCTCGCACCGCCTCCGTCGCGCGGGGCAGCAACCGGGTCAGCGCCAGCACCGACTCCATCCGGGCGTGCATCAGGCTGGTCAGCCACAGCTGGACCGGGCGGCGGCCGTCCTCGGGCCGGACGGCGAAGAGCCGGTAGGTGCGGTACGTCTGGGCGCCGGCGGTACCCGGCTCCGGCAGGCGCACGTAGCTCGTCATGACCGTCGTGTGCCGGCCCCGGCCATCGAGCGAGGCCACCGTCTCCATCCGGGTCAGCATGCCCGCGTCGAACTCGAACAGGCTGCCGGCGGACACCGCCATGGCCGGACCCTCGGGACCGCCCGCCTGCGGCCGCTGGACCCTCAGGTGGCGCCCCACCATGACCTGCATGCCGCTGGGGACGGCGACGACGAAGTCACGCCCGCGCAGGGCGAGTCCGCGCACCAGGGCCGCCGTGCCCGTGGCCGATTCCAGGTCGCACACCACCGGGAGCGGCGCCGTGCCGCTGGCGGCCACGAGGGAGTCGACCAGGTCGAGGGCGTGCTGCTCGACCGTCCTCGACACGGCCTCGTCGGGAATGCGGGTGCGCTGGCGGCGCTCCGGGTCCTTGGACCAGGAGCCGGGAAGCATCAGGCGCCAGTCGACGGGCACCGCCTTGTCGGCCGACGCCAGGAACGCCCCCACGCCCAGCTGGCAGGTGACCGACCGTCCGGTCGCGGGAACGTAGCGCCGGTGCACCCCGCAGGAGTGCTCGCCCCGCTTGCGCAGCACCGCCTGGCCGACCACCCACGCCTGCGGGGTCATCTCCTGCTCCGCCCACCGGCTCAGCTCCGCGCGGACCGGGTTCCAGTCCCACGGGCTCGCGTTCACGAACTGGTGCAGCGACTGGGACGCGGTCGGCGAATCGGATATCTGCGCGGCCAGCCGGCGGACCGTCTTCTTGCCCGGCGTGGTGAGCAGGCTCTCCACGTATGCCTGGGCCCAGCGGCGCTGGTCGGTCCGCGGCAGCCCTTCGAAGACCCGGTCCGCGAACACCGGCACCGAGGCTCGATTGCTCGTCAAAACATGCGTGACCATGGCGTGTTCCCTCCCCTGTATCGGCCCGCGGCTGCTGACCACGCTAGAATAATAGCGAACACCCTCTTTTTTTTGCGACTCAGGAGAGTTGCCTGATGCACTTCGCCAAGTCGGGCTCCGACAGGCACCTGCGGCAAGCTTCCGCACCGGTCCGTGACCGCCACTCCCCGCAGCACCTCGCCGCGCGCCGGAGCGCCGTCAAAGCTGTCCTGGAAGCCCCGGAGCCCGCTCCGGGCAATCCACGACATCTTCAGCAAGTCGGACTTGCGGAACGTGTTCGCGGGCCTGGAAGGTGGTCCCCTCATCTCCACATGGGCTCGATCCGGGACAACCCGGCGGCGAGCCGTCGGCCCGGCACCCCCTACCTCGCTGCCCCAGCGGCTCGGAACGCTCCTGAGGAGGCAGCGTGGTGAAGCAGGAGCGGGCCTTGCGCACGCGCATCGCCCTGATCAGAGCGGCTGCCTCTGAGTTCGACACCGCCGGCTACGACGGCACCTCGCTCTCCCGGATCAGCGGCGCGGCCGGCATGTCCATCGGGGCGGTCACCTTCCACTTCCCGTCCAAGACGGAGCTGGCCGACGCGGTCCAGGAGGAAGGCCGGGCCGTGACGGAGGCGGCGCTGAGCAGCAGGTCCGCCGAGAACCTGCCGGCTCTGCGCATGGTCGTCGACCTCACCCTGGAACTGGCCCGTCTCATGGACGAGGAGCCCGCGGTGCGCGCGGCCATCCGGCTGTCCCGGGAACGGCCGGGCACGGGCTCCTGGTCGGACGTCTGGCTGCCGGCCGTACGGGAGTTGCTGGACCGTGCGTACGAATCCGGCCAACTTCGCGAGAACGCGCTCCCGGCGGACGTCACGACCCTCGTCGAGTACCTGACGAGCGGGGCCGAGGCGTACATGCGCAGCCGGATCGGCACGGAAGCGGAATTCGAGAGCGCGGTCGCCCAGCTCAAGCGCGTATGGCATCTGGCGCTGGCCGGGGTGTCCGCGGACGGCTCCCCCGGGGCGACCCCGCTACCCGGCCCGCGCGGTACGCGGGACAGCTGAACCCCGGCTCGCCCGGCCCTCGCCGTCACGCGGGGGCCGCGAGCCGGGACCGGTACCAGGACGCCGACCCGGCCAGCCTCTGCAGCGGGCCGGGTCCCGGCGGACAGCCGGCGGCGGTCCACACCTCGCGGCTGTCGTACCAGTGGTCCCGGGCGACGAGGGCGAACTGGCGTTCGCTCACCCGCGTCGGCCGCGCGCGCAGCCGCTCCAGGCACTCCTCCCACGACAGCTCCCGCGACACCGCGGGAAGGACCCGGTGGTGGGCGAGGGCGCCGAGCAGCTCGCCGGTGCTCACCGGGTCGGGGTGGCTGGCGTGCAACACCCGGCCCGTGAGCCCGCCGGCGAGCCCCAGGCGGGCGATGAGGCGGGCGAGGTCGTCGACCGCCACGGCGGAGAGCATCCCGCGTCCGCCGTCCCACAACGCCGGTACCGCGTCCAGGAGTTCGGCCAGCACGGGCACGACCCAGCGGTCTCCCCGCCCCAGCACCAGGCCCGGGCGCAGCACGGCCGCCCCGGCCGCCAGGGCGTACGCCTCCCCGGCGAGCCGGGTACGGCTCGCCGGGGAGGCGGGCGCCGGGACGACGCCGTCGACGGCGATGCCCCGGTGGGGGCCCGGCCCGTAGACGGCCGTCGTCGAGAGGTGGACGATCCGTCGCACCCCGGCCCGGAGCGCCTCGTCCATCAGGGCCGCGGTCCCGTCGACGTTGACGGCCGCGCACCGTGCCTCGTCGGGTCCGATCAGCGCGGCGAGGTGCAGCAGCACGTCCGCGTCCTCGCACACCCGGCGCAGCGTGCCCGGCTCGGCGAGGTCGGCGGGTACCCACTCGTCCACGGCGTCCGCCGCCTCCTCGGGCATCCGCCGGCCCACCACGCGCAGGTGCGCGAGCCCACCGGCGCCGGGGGTCTCCCGGTACCCGGCGAGCTCGCGCAGCACGGTCGCTCCGATGAAGCCCGTCGCGCCGGTGAGCACCACGCGTAAGGGCCTCATGCGGCCAGTCTTCGCGTGCCCCTGGGCATCGCGACCCCTGCCAGCGCCTTCGGGGTGGCGATCCCCGGAAGCACGTAGCGCCACATCGAGACGAGGCGATCGGCGAGGTCCACCCGACCACTGGCGATGTTCGAGAACACCTGGGTACCGCTGTACGCGCCGACGAGCACGTTGGCGCATTCCCGCTCGTCGACCTCGGGAAGCAGCTGGCCGAGCTCACGTGCCTCGCACAGGTGCGTGTACAGCTGCTCGACCCACTCCTGGTAGGCCGTGTCGTCCTGCACGCCGAAGTCGCCCTGCTCGACGGCGAGTCTGACGCTCGCCCGGAACAGCACATTGGTCTGCAGCTCGTGGGCGATGAAGAAGGTGAGGTCCACCAGCCGCTGCAACCCGGCGCCGCCGTCGGGGAAGTGCACGAACTCCTGCTGATGCTGCAGGACGGCCAGCGCGAGCCCTCTCTTCGACTTGAAGTGGAAGTACATCCCACCCTGGGTCACGTCCGCGCGTTGCATGATCTTGCTGATGCTGGCACCGCTGTACCCGCACTCGTCGAAGACTTCAGCAGCGGCGAAAAGGATCGCTTCCCGCGTCTTCACCGCCCGTTCTTGCTTCGGTTCGGCCATCGGGGTTCTCGGTCTCTCTCGACAAAAAAAACGAACACCCTTATTTTACAGGTCTGCCCCTCGAACCGGTAGGACCGAGGGGACCACATACGCATGCTCCAGGGGGGAGAGGTATGTCCATCACGACGGAACGGCCCGAAATCGCAGGTAGGTCGCTGACCACGACCGTGGCCAGGGAGTACGTTCACCGGGCGGCCCTGTCGGAAGTGTTCCTGACCGGATGGGAGAAAGTGGGCACCGACGCGTTCACCGTCACCGCCCAGTGGCCGCGCAGTCACAGCTTCTACACGTCCGAGCAGGGGTTCCACGACCCGCTCATGCTCTGCGAGACACTCCGCCAGTGCGGCCTGCTGCTGACGCACGTCGGGTACCAGGTGCCGTTCGACCACTCGATCAGCTGGTCCCGCCTGCAGTACGCCGTCAACCCGCAGGCGCTGCGCATCGAGCACACCCCTGCCGAGATCGAACTGCACGTGACCTGTTCGGACGTCCGCTACCGCCACTCCCAGGCGGTCACCATGACGATGCACATCGAGGCGGTCCGCAACGGCACGCTGCTCGCTGCGGCCAGCATCGGCTTCTGCGGCCACTCCCCCGCCATGTACCAGCGACTGAGATCCGGCCGGAACGTCGCGCAGACGTTCAAGAACGTGCCGACGCCCCCCGCTGCGGTCTCGCGGTACGCGGTCGGCCGCAGTCGCACCCAGGACATCGTGCTGGCCCCCACCTCGGAGCGGTGGCGCTGGCAGTTGCGCGTGGACACCAACCACCCGGTCCTCTTCGACCACCCGCTCGACCACGTCCCGGGGATGCTCCTCCTGGAGTCCGTACGGCAGGCCGGCCACGCTCTGCAGCCGTCCTGGAGCCCGATGATCCCGACATCGATGGACGTCAGCTTCAACCGCTACGTCGAGTTCGACGACGCCTGCTGGATCGAAGCGGAACCGCTGGCCGGCGAGGTGTCCGCCGCACGCCGTACCGTACGCGTCAACGCCCTCCAGGGCGGCGCCTTCGCCTTCACCGCCTGCGCGGAGATGACGGACGTGAGCTCTATCTGATCCGGACGCGAGATGCTGCCGTCGGCAGCCGTCCACCGGGCTCCACCGAGCCAAGTCGCCGATCCCGGTGTGCCACCACCGGGAACCCGACGTCATTCGATCGCCCGTCGAGCGCCAACTCGGCGGGCGAATCACACGTTGCGGGTGCCACCCCGAACGCTCGTTACAGGTTCTGCCAGAACCAACAGCCCGAATGAAGGGCTTCGCCATGCCTCAACCGCACGGAGATTTCCATATCATGGACCAAAACCCGGGGCTTTTCCAGTACTCCCTTCATAAAGGTTGTCCGGAAAAGGACTCCACGTCCGCCGCTTCGTCTGAGCCGATTCAACTGGGCACCCCCGAGGCCGACTTGGCGCCGCGCTTCCGCCGACGCGTCAAGGTGCCCATGCGCCTCGTGGAGTCGGCGTACTACTCGGACGCCACGCTCAGCGTGTACATGAAGATCAAAGCGCTGGGGCAGCGCCCCGAGGGGTGCACCGCGGGCGTCGCCACCCTCGCCTCGTACCTCGGACTGTCCGTCTCGACGGTCGAGCGGGCCATGGCCCAGCTGCGGTCCGACACCGCCCCGGACGGCATCGTGGAACTGCCCGAAAACCGGCGCCGCTCACTGCCCGGCGGCCGCGGCACCACGGCGCTGCGCCGGGTCCGCCCCATGACCGCCACCGAGCGTTTCATCTGGCTCCCGGTGCACGCCAGCGAGTCCCTCCCGCCCCGCCTGCTCAGGGCGTACGCGGTGATCTCCCATGCCGTGGTCCAGCGGATCCCGCTCTCCGAAGGCGACCTCGCCCGCCTCCTGCGCCACCACACGGGCCACCGCGCCGGGCACCCGATCACGGTGGAGGCCGCAGGGCGGATCATCGACCGGCTGGCCGCCTCGGGCTGGCTCACGGTCGAGCGGAGGGCGGGCGTCCGCGGTCGGCACCTCTTCCTCGTGCACAGCTCCTCGGCCGGTCCCGACGCCCCGCCGACGGCCATTTCCACACCTGCCACTGATGACGGGTCAGGTCCGGACGCTCATGCCGGATCGCTCGCGTACAAGGAAGACCCCAAGACTGACCGACCCGATGACGAGCGCGCGCTCGTCCCACCCGCCGCAGGCGAACTTCCGGAAGGTAGGGAAACCGATCGGTCTCCCGGTCGCCCGCCGGTCGCGGTGCGCCAGGCGCACGTCGCGCTGCGCGCGGGCCACAAGATCCCCTCTCCCCCGAACCGCACCGACAGCGCCCGGCCCGCCACCCCCGCGGACAAGAGATCCCAGCTGACCTTCAGCCCCCGCATCGACGGGGTCTTGGACCCCGTCCGCATGCTGCTCGGCGGCGTGAACCGCTACGTGCTGCGCCGCATCGGCCGCGAGATCGGCCACCAGCTCGACAACGGGACGAACACCGACCGGCTGCGGGCCCGCCTCACCTCCCGCCTCGCCGGCACGTTCATCGACGAGATCCGCGACCCCGGCCGCTGGCTGCTCGGCGTGGCCCTCCCCCGGTGGGGCTGCGCGAACCCCGACTGCGAGACCGGCGTCCTGTGGTCGACCGGCGAAGAGTGCCGGGCGTGCCAGGAGTTCCGCGCCGACCGCCGGGCCGGGCGTACGGGCACCGGCGCCCCCGCTGCCGAGCTGCACTGCTGCCCCGTCTGCGAGCGGCCGCTGCGCCCGGGGCAGTCCGGGGAGTGCGCGCAGTGCTCCCAGTGCCCCACGGCGCTCCCGCCCGAGCTCTGGGTGGCACAGCCCTGCCCGGGACGGCGCGGGGCGCACTGCGGACGCCCCGCGCCGAGCGGCCTGTGCTGGCGCTGCCGTACGGAAGAACTCGCCGAGCGGGAGCCCGTACCGGCGGCCTCGGAGACGGAGCCCCCGCCCAGACTCCCGCTCATGACTTCAGCCGGCACCCGCCCCTGGGCGAGTACCGGCTGAAGTGACCGGGGTCCACGGAGGGACGGATCCGCTCGCCTAGGTCGCGCGTCCTGCCCCCACCAACTCGGAGTCGGCGGCAGAACCGGCGGTGGAGGAAGTCCCCGTGGTGGTGTGGCAAGTGGGGCACGGCTCACCGTGTGCGGGGGTCTCGCCGTCACCGGGAGTCTGGGAGGCCTCGTCGCCCGTCCGCTCGCCGAAGCCGGCCTTGACGCTCCGCTTCTCCCGCCACAGGTGGTACAGCGACAGCGCGAGGATGCCCGTACCGATGAGGTTGGCGACGAAGTGCCACCACACGCGGTAGGTGGTCAGCGCGGGGCCCGGGTCGATCGTGCCGAACCAGGTGGAGAGGCCGATCGCGCGCTTGGCGCCGAGGGCGACGGAAGCGGTCAGGACGACGTGCTCCAGGCCGTGGATGCCCTGCATCCAGACGCCCATCTTGGCCCACTTGCGGGACTGGAGCTGTCCGGCGACGCGCTTGGTGATCAGCACGATGCCGACCAGGCCGGCGAGGAAGATGAAGTTGCCGGTGAGGTGGAGGATCTCCATGCCCAGCGAGGGCTTGGTCGTGTCCACCTGGCCCATGCCGCGCGACAGGCTGTTGGCCCACGGGGTCATCCAGGCCGGCGAGGTCGGGTGGGCGATCCAGTACACGGCCTGCGACACGTGCTCCTGGAAGTGGCCGATCTGCCCGATCACCCCGAGGCCGATCAGACCCACGGAGGTCTTGTAGAGCCACGGCTTGACGGGACCGCGGTTGGCGTACGCGAGGACGCCCACCGCCAACCACATGGAGACGGCCCACAGGATGAACAGCACCGCGGTCACGGTGTCCAGGGTGGACACGGGCCCGCCCATGCCTGCCATTCCGGGCATGCCAGGCATGCCGGGAGGATGGTTCATTCTGGCTCCTCAGTAGCGACGGCGACCGGAGGCGTTCCGGCACGGGCGACTTCCACCCTGGCCAACCCGGGCCAGGCAGTCGCCCGTTGTCGGCTCTCACGGTAGGGAGCAGCCTCCCGGAGCGGCTACTTCTCCCGTGCGGAGTACGCCCCCGTCACGCGCTCGGTCCGCCCGGCTGGCCCGGACCCGCCCCGTGTCAGGATGGCCCCATGACCGCCTCGACCGTGTTGTCGCTCCTCCGGAACCGCACCGACGGATCGTTCCTCTCGCTCTGGTCGAAGGATTCGGTCCTGTCCATCGGCTCGGTCGGCAGTGCCCGGTGGTACTGACCCCAGAGCGCTCTGGGCACCGGGCCTGACCCGTGCACCCAAGCCGGCACGAGCTGAACCCGACCCTGTCCTCAGCGATGCCGGCCGCGGGATGCAGATGAGTAGAGACGGATGTCCGCTGGTTGAGTCGCTGCACACAAAGATGCAGGTCAGATGACATGACGCCAGATGGCTAGCGACTGAAGCGACCGAACTTCAAACAATCACGTACAGAAAGCAAGGCGTCTGCCGCAGAACCATCCCGTCAGGCGTCCGCAGCCTGTGCTGGCCTTTCCGAGCGTTCCGTCTTGCGGCCTCTGCTGCCGGCGGTGAGCGTGGTCGGGTCGACGGCTTCCGCAGGGGCGCCGGTGGCGTAGAGGCCGTCGGGGACGGTGTCGCGGTCGTGCGGCAGGAGCCAGAAGACTCGGCGGCGGAAGGTACCGCTGGAGCGCGAGGGCTTGGCCTGGGGGCCGAGCTGGGCGTAGCCGACGAGACGGCCGTCTCGGTGGTAGGCGGGTTTGCCTCGGCGGGTGGGGAGGCGGTCGAGGGACTGGCGGACGTAGTCGAGTTCGGAGACGTCTTCGAGCCAGATGAGGTCGATTTCGTGGTGGAGCTCGTCGTCGGAGATGAGGGAGCTCATGCGTTCTCCTCTTCTGCGAGCAGTCCGATGCCGGGGTAGTACTTCTTCGAGTTGGACAAGATCATTTCTTTGGGTGAGGCAAGGCCTACGAGCTCGCGTGCCCGCGACGCGAAGGCGCGGGAGGAGACGGTGGGCGCGCCTTCATTCTGGCACCAGGTGCGGTAGACGTTGTAGAGGCGGGCTTGTTCCGCGCGGTGGTCGGGGTCAAAGGTGCAGCATTCTTCGAAGAAGCGGCCGGTGTGGTCTTCGGTTTCCGCGTAGGCGGTGGTGGCGATGCGGACCGGGGCGGGGCCGGTGAGGTCTTTCTCGCCGGCGAGGTAGCGGCGGGCTCCGTCGATCAGCCAGGCGAGGATGCCGGGGCCTTCTTCGGTGACGAGGATGTCGGCGAGGTTGTCGATCTTCCGGTCGTCGGAGACGACTTTCTCGAAGGGGACCAGGCGCATGCGGCGCCAGAAAGCGAAGCCGCCGGTGCCGACCTCGGGGCGGTGGTTGCCGATGAGCCACAGTTTGTGGGTGGGGGCGAAGGAGAAGAAGTCCTGTCGCATCCGGCGGGCTTTGATGCGGTCGCCGCCGGTAAGGAGCTTGACGCGGGCTTCGTCGAACTTGTCGCCGGGCTTGACCTCGGAGCAGACGATGACGCGCCGGCCGTGGAGTTCGGCGAGTTCGGTGGGGTGTCCTTCGAAGGTGCGGGCCATGAGGAAGCCGGGTGGAGCGGCGTCGGCGTAGTCACCCAGGAGTTTCATCAGGACGTCCAGGAGGACGCTCTTGCCGTTCTTGCCGGATCCGAAGAGGAAGGGCATGACCTGGGCTCCGACGTCTCCGGTAATGGAATAGCCGAGCATCAGGTGCAGGAAGTCGGTCATCTCCCGGCCTTCGGCGTCGTCTCCGAAGGTGTCGGCCAGGAAGCGGTTCCAGCGCGGGGTGGGCTGCGACTTGGGGGCAGTGGATGTCGAGCGGGAGTGGAAGTCCTTGTCCGGCTCGGGGGTACGGATGAGGCCTGTGTGAAGGTCGACGATGCCCGCGGGGGTGCACAGGGCATAGGGGTCGGCATCGAGGAGCTCTGCTCGCAGGACCATGCCGGGGGCGGCCTTGGCCTGGGTGAGCATGGCGTTCATGCCGGAGGTGCTCAAGGCGCGGCGGCGGTGCTTTTGCAGGGCTTGGTTGCTGTGGATACCGCGGGGGTCGGTGGTGGCGATGGCTTCGGCGAGGTCTCCGGCGGCCCAGACGACGGTGTCATCCTCGTCGACTTGCCAGCGGGTGGTGTCCCATCGGTACCAGCCGAGTCCGGGGACGTGCCGGTAGTCCCCGGCGTACAGGCGCACGAACAGCTTGGCGTTGCCGCGGTCGCTGAGGGTGTCGGGGATGAGGCCTGCGACCGTCGCGTGGTGCAGGTGCGCCTGTTCCCCTCCTTGTGCGGGGACCGGGGGCGGGGCGGGCTGGGCGAGGATCTGTGCGGCGATGGCCTCGGGGTCGAAGTTGAAGAGGAAACCATCGGTTTCGGGTGGGGTGCTCACCGTCGGCCTCCGAGGTGCAGGGGGCGCTTGGCGCCGGCGGTCATGCCGCTGCGGATGATCTGACCGGAGCGCTGCTTTTGTCCCGGGCGGACCGCTTCCGCGGTTTCCTGGAGGGCTGTTTCGGCGTCGGTGACGGAGAGGTGGCCGGCTGCGGCGAGTCCGCCGAGAGTGTAGGCCGCCCGGTTCAGTTTCTCTGTGAAGCCGGCGCCTTCGGTGACTTGGGCGCACGCCGCGACGTCCGCGAGGAGCGCGGTCAGCAGGCGGGATGTCTGGGTGTGGCCTCCGCCTGCCGCGAGGACTGCCTGGCGGGCTCGGGGTGGGACCGGCCGCGGGGCGGGGACGTGCGAGGCGGGAGAGTGTCCGGTGCGCTGCAGTTCCTGGGCTAGCCAGGCGGGCAGCGGAGCGGGCCTGCGCTCAGGGCCGACGGGGGTGTAGGTACCCGCGGTCGTGGTGGTTCCGGGGGCGATGATGTAGCCGCCGTGAGCGCGGACGTCGACCTGCCAGGCCAGGGCTCGCTTGCCGGACCCGGTGGAGCACTGCCAGCGGCGGCCATCGGTGGCGCGGTACCAGACGTGCAGGCCGCCTGAGGGAGTGCGGACTCGCAGGGTGGAGGTGTCCTCGGCAGGGCTGGGTTCGCCTCGGAGGGCCGCGAGTACGGCGAGGGAGTGGTAGCCGGTGGTCATGCCGGAGAGGTCGATGTGCTCACCGATGGGGATGCCCGGAAGTACTTTGTCACGGTGTGGGGGCTCGCTCTGGTGCGCGTCGATGTCGATGACGACGAGGCCCGCGGGGCCGCAGGCTACAGCGACGCCGAGTGATGGGGTGTTACCCCACCACTGCTCAATGCGCTCGTAGTCCAGGGTCGCTGCATGGAAGCCGTGGCACCAGCGGCCGGCGGCGTGGCAGGGGCATCCAGTGCGGGTGTGCCCGGTCTGGGAGCATTCGCGGCAGTTGGCAGCAGGTGTCTTCCGACCCGGGGCCAGTGGGTGGACCGGCCAGCCGTTGCTGGCGCACCAGCGGGCCAGTCTCAGGGCAGCGACTGAACGCTCAGGGGTGGGCTGCCCTGAGTCGCTGCGAGAAAACCGCAGCTCAGCGGGCATGTACTTCCCCTCACAGCGACTGAAGCGACTCAACAATGAACACAGACTAGCGAAACCTGCCAGAGACCGTGCGCAGTGTGTCGCACGTACCTCGATCGGCGTGTCGCGCTCCGGGGCCCGGGGGCCCATGGAGCGACTGAACTCCGTGACACAGCGACCGAGTCGACTTCGGTCGCTTGAGTCGCTTCTAGAAAAACAGCTGGTCAAGAGACTGGTGGATAGGAAACAGCGACTGAAGCGACTGAAACCTCCTATATATGACGCACACGCGCACACATGAATGTCCTCATATACCGGAAGTTGAGTCGCTTCAGTCGCTGCCTGACGAGAGAGACTGCTCTGACCTGCAGTTTCATCAGCGACTGAAGCCAGCGACTGAACTTCTCCACGGTCGCTCGCCTTCGGTCGCTGACGTTCTGGGCAGCGACCGAAGAGCCCGGCGAAACCAAGTGATCGACCGCCTGGCGACCGTCCAGCGGCGCCAGCGGGAGGCCAGGCAGGCAGCGGAGCAGGACCACATGGCGGCGATCGAGGCCCTGCTCCAGCGCCAGAAGGCGTTGGTCAAGCCGGTGGTGGAGTTCGTCGTCCACGAGGCCGGCGCCTACCCGACCGTCGGTCGCGACGGGATCCCCGAGTTCGCCATGGGAGTGCCCGTGTACGTCCGCGGCAAGCCGTATGCGGTCATCTGCCCTGTGGCCAGCCGCGTCCCCACCCTGCGCCGCGGCCTGGCCCCGCTTGTCCTCTTCGCCGCCTCCGAGCGCGAACGCAGCCGCATCGCTGCCCAGGCCGCCCCCGGCCAGCGCGTCGAAGGCCTCGCGGTGGAACTCCCACCCGCTACAGCGGTTCCCGCCCAGCGAGAACGAGCTGGTCTCACCATCAAGGAGGCGGTGAACCGCATGTTTGGCCTCGACCGTATGTAGGCCATCAGATTCCTTGGCGCCCCTGGGCGGGCATCGCGGGATCCCCCGCCCGCCGCTCGATTCACGGGTGGCGGGGCTCAAGGGTACGTGCGGCCGGCTCCGGTTCGAGGGGCCTGCCGCTGCAAGAACACCGTGCGTTCCCTCGGCCCAGGCGCGGGAACGCAACACCGCGGCGTACGAGTGGTCGGCAGCCTCGCTCAGTGTCTCCCCGGTCTGTGCGTCGTCGAGCATCACCCGGATCGACTTGGCCAGCTGGTCGGCGACGTCCTCGGTGCTCGCCGCCTTGGCGCTGGGCCGACCGACTGGGAGACAGCGACCCTCCCCCGATGTGAGGGGTGCCATCCGCACCTTCCGCGAAGGCCCCTTCCCCCCCGGATGGTCCGGTGGGAAGGGGCCTTCCTGCGTTTCCGGCACTGCGGCCGATCAGCTCTTCGGGGGTACGGCGAACGCGGTGGCCCAGGCGGTCATCGCGCGGTCGAACATGTCGAGCGCGTGGGGCTGGCCGGTGAGCAGCATGACGACGCCGACGACGAAGAAGGAGACGCCCAGCATGACCAGGGCGGACCGGCGGTACAAAGCGACGCGGTCCATGGCCTGTCGGCGGGCCTGTCGCCGCAGGGCGCGACGGCGGCGCTTCACGCTCCCCTGCAGCAGCGCGATCTCGGCTTCGATGTCGTCGAGCATCTCCGCGTAGGTGGTGTTCATCCCGTCGAGGGTGCCGGAGTTGGCCAGCGGCACGGGCGCGGCCTCGATCTGGTCGAGCACCTCCGCGTACGTCTCGTTGATCTCGGCGCTACCGTCGTTGGCGGAGCTGTTGGACGGCAAGCTGTTCATCAGCGTGTCCTTGATGCCGAAGGGCTCCCGCTCGTGGTTGGTCGCCATGGTCGAGCGGTGAGACCGGCCGTCTGAACCGGTATCAAGAAACACCTGGGCCGGGGCTCTTCCAGTGAGGAAGAACCCCGGCCCGGTCTACGTGGCGTTACTCACACCCGCTTCATCAGGATCGTGGAGAGACTCCGCTCAGACCGGCCGACGAGCGGGGGAGCAACCGCCGAACGGGCAGGCCGCCGCCCTTCCGCTCGGGCGAAGCCGGCAGGGACATGAGCACGCGATCGAGCAGCCGCCGGAAGAGACTGACGGTCAGCACAACGACAGACATGATCCACAGACCTGCAGCGGTCCGTGGGGGTCGTGACGATTCGAACAACACAGTCTTCTCCTGTTTCTGAGAGGCCCCACGACCGGTCCCCTTCACCCTGGGCCGGTCGTCCTCTCCCCCATGGCGGATGGAGGTGCTGACTGCTCGCCCGTTGCAGCGGGCTGGGCAGTCCCTCCCTTGGGCGCTCGGGCCGGCCGACGGGGGTGTGGCCCGACCGAACGCCGTGGGCAGGGACTACTCGGGAGCGAGCGTCCACTCGCGCAGCTTGCGCTGCAGCTCGGGGTCGGCGAGCTTGGAGCGCGCCCGCCGGACCGTCTGGCGGACGGCGCCCGAGGAGCCGCCGAGGATCATCGCGATGGTGGCGGAGTCCAGGTCGTACATCTCGACCAAGAGCCAGACGGCCAGCTCGTGCGCGGAGAAGTGCTTCTTCAGCTCCTTGACGGCACGGGAGACCTGGTCGGAGAACTCGACGACGGTCATGCCGTCCGCGCCGACAATCCGGATCCGCTGAGCCGCGTCCTCCAGCGACGACGTGTTGTCCCCGACGAACTGCTCGGCCAACTTGGCGATCTTCTTAATGTGGTCCAGCGCCGCGTTCTGGCAGATCGTGCCGAAGTACGGGATCACCTTGGCGACCGGTCCATGGACCTGCAGGTGCCGGTAGAGGTTCTCCCGGGCCTTCGACAAGACGTCGTCGACGTGGGTCGGGCCCACCATCGCCTCGACGGTCCGGTGGTAGCTGGGCATGCGCCGGTCGGCCTTGAGCCACTGGCTCAGGGCCTCCGGTGTGAGGTCAGAGGGTGGGTCCCCCAGGACCCGCTGGTAGGAACCGCGATCACGCACGTTCTGGCCTTCCCCGAGGTGTCGACACCAGCACCCTGGCTTCTCCTCAAAGGGGGAACACCAAGGCTTTCTGCAAGAACCACTCCTGGCGGCGCCTCCGGCGTGAGCAAGCCTCAGAGTGACCTGCATCACAGGCGGTTCGCGTGTTGGTCTGGGGCGGCGCGGGAGGCGAGCACCACGTCTCCGCCCCCGCCCACCGGTGCGCGTGCAGGGCGAGTTCGTCAGGCGGGACGGATCCAAGGTCACTGCCCGCCTGACGGGAGGCGTCGAACCGCTCGGGGTGCGGGTCGTCAGGGATGTCATAGGCGAGGGGACGGCTGCGTGATTACGCAGCCTCCCGAACCCGCGGAAGGCACCACCCTGCTCTCCACAGCGACCCCGGGATCGCCGGCGCCCACCTCGCCGAGGGGCTCCAGGTGGCTGGTCAACACTTTCAGCTGCCTGCCCGGCCACGATGTCCACGGCGGTCTGGCGGATTGGCGGCTTCTCCTGCTCCCGCCCACCGCCGTCACCGATGCCGTCCCGCCCGGACCGGCCGCCGTGACCGTGGACGTCACCCTTACCCTCACCGTCACCGCCGGGGCCCGGGCCGCCGGGGACGCCGTCGACATCGAGGAGAACGCGTACGCGATCCGGCTTCCCCCAGCGATTCTCCGGCCGCTCACGCGTGCTGATGGACCTCTTCTACGCCGAGGAGCATTCCGCCCGTGTACGGCCGGGGTGTGTGCCAGCTCTGCGGCAGGGGGGTGCGCTGTCGATCTGGCGACCCCGCTGATCCCCCGCCGGCCAGCCTCCGTGTCGGGCGCAGAGTAGATGTCAGGAAGAGTGCGTCGCACTCGGCGCAGTACGCGCTTCCGAAGATGTAGGTCAATGCGTCCGCGACCTTGTGCTGACCGTCGGTGAGAGCCCGCACGTGGAGCCGCTTGGCCAGCCCTTCCAGGGAAGAGATGGCTGCAGGCTGCAACTCCTTGCGGTGCCCAGTGGCCTCGTTCATGTACAGGCTGTCGGTCGTAGAAAAGTAGCCGTATTCGCCGAACACGACGAAGTTCTCCGCCTCGCACGCGGGGCAGGGAACCTCGAACTCCTCACCGCTGAGACCGTGCAGCTCCTCCCCCCACACCTCGACCCCCTCGAAAGCGAGCAGGGCTTCCAGGAGTTCCACATAGCGCTCAGGACTGTCGGCCAGTGACGGATGGCGCAGAGCCTCCTCCGCCAGCTCGATCAGCTCAGAGGTCTCCGCGGCGTAGGCATCTTTGGGATCAGGTATCCCGCAGGGCCGGTCGGTGCTGGCGACGATGGAAGCGGCCAAGAGCAGGGGCATGGTTCGGTCTGTCGCCGTCAACTGGCGCGCCTTGCCGACCAGCACCGGCAGGGCAGCGTAGCTCGCGGGGTAGACCGTCCCCTGGTGACACAGGCGGGACCAGAGCTCGTCCCACGCGGGACTCTCCGGGTCGGGCCCGGCTACCTCCAGGAGGCCAGGCACGTCTTCGGCAGTTCCGTACGCATGGGTGAGCTGGGACCACTCCGTCATAGGGCTGATCAAAGCAGACGCCCTCAGCATCTGAGGCTGCGCCCTGGCGTGGCCCTACGAGGCTAGAGAGGCGTCTCCATCACCAGGGTTCCGGCACTGGGTTCGCCAATGGGGACGTTCAGCCGTACGGAGTCATCTTGATGGCGGCGTAGCGGGCGGTCACCCACGGCCGGTGATGGCGGTGGCTTCGTCGTACGCGGACAGCGTCCGGTACTCGCCCGGCGTCTGGACCTCCACACGGCTGACCTCGCCCCGTACGCCGAAGACGCCTACGCCCACCCCCGCTACACCGACACCCAGAATCCACCCGACGACAGCGACAAGGAGCAGGACGCTGTCGTGGTCCTCAACGCCCTCGCCCACGCTGGCCGCCCGCTCAGCGCGGACTTCCTCGCAGAGTCCCTCGGCTGGGGCACCGGCCGCGTGGCCGGTGCCCTTGAACATGCCTGGGCCCATCCCGATCTCGGGGGCCCCTACGCCCTGCGCCGGGCTGCCTCAGCTCACTTCACCCTCGGCCGTCCTCACCGACCGGCAGATGAACCGGCTCCACCCCGACCTGTGGCGCCACCCCGAGGACCCCGACTACCGGCCGCTTCAGCGCGACGTCCTCAGCGAAGCCGACGAGCTGAGCACGTGAACAGCCGCTTCAAGCTGTTCTCAAACGGATGACGTGGCTCCGGATCTTCAGGGCTGTGACAGATGCTCGCGATCGCGGTGCTGCCTCAGGATGCGGTCAACCGGCGCTCGCAGGGCTGGCGAGGTCAGCTCCAGGTCGCGGTTGTCGCGGCCGTCGAGCATGTGGTCGAGCCAGCGCTCGTACCAGGCCAGGAAATCCGTGGCTGACGAGACATTGGGGCCCCAGAAGCCGTCGGCGTTTCCGGTGAGGACGCGGCCAGCCAGGGGACCTGTGATGCCGAGAAGCACCAGGTCGGTGCATCCCGCCTCGATGATGTGCAGGAACAGGTCACCTCGGTGAGTCGGGCCGTCGGCGAACGTGAACCCCCGAGGGCGGCCGGGCTCGCCTTGGGGGTCCATCGTGAACAGCCGACATGACTGCAACGGCAGCAGGCCGTAGAAAGGCGATGTACCGCCCCCGCCCAGCGTGGTCAGGAAGCTGCGGTAGGGATCGGGCAGTTCGATGTGGTGGTCAGCCTCGAACTCGGCGACCTTTTCGTTCGGCAACGGGCGTTCGAGGCGGAACCCGTGTTTCTCTTCACCGAAGGAGTAGCTTCGCGGCGCGGCATAGGGGACCTTGGCGAGCTTGCGTCGGATGCGGGGGATCCGGGGGTCCATGCGAACTCTTCTCTCTGTCCTCCGCAAACTATCTGCTGCGAACTGCGATTCTCAATGCCGATTCCGGCCCGGAGCGCGCGGCCCGGTAGGCAGGATGGCGTGATGAGTGAACTCACGCACGTGCCCGTCATGGAACTCCTTCGTGCCTCGATCGATCCGGCGAGCCACCGCAAGGACGTCGTCTCGAAGCTAGACCTTCTGACCGGGCGCCTGATCGCCGCCGCGGCCCACGCGGACGCTGACGACAGCGGCGCCGGCCGCCTGGCCGACCTCGCCGGCGGTCTCGCCCTCGCAGCGCTCGGCCTCAGCGCGGAGGTTGCCTCACGAGGAGAGAAGACGCTCGACGAGTTCCTCGCCGGCCTGGAGCAGGCCGGCGACGACGAGGTGCACAAGCTCATGGTCGAGACGATCCGGGGCATGCTCGACGACCAGGGCGTCGAGATTATGGGCCGCACCCTCGCGCAGGACCAGACCCGCTTCCTCGACCTCCTGCTCGCTCTGACCACCTACTGCGGCACCAGCATCCTCTCCCTGCAGGCCATCGGCACCCCCGCCGACATCACCCTCACCGACCTGGAAGATGCCCTGCGGGACGCAGGCGACGAAGCGGAGCCCGCCGTTACGTCCTGACCGCCGGCTGAGGCCACCACCTGGTGCGCCTGTGGGAAAACGCTGCTGGAGCGGCGCCTACGGGATCGGCTGCGCAGCAGGAACATGCTGCTCTATCCTGCGCCGGATACCGACCCCGCTTCCGTCACTGACGGCGGAGTTGGGCGCAGTCCGCTGTGACTTGGATGACAAGGTCGCTGTCATCATCAGAGACGTCTCGCTGGAGCGCAGGGCCTGACCGCTGCCAGCCTCGGCCAGGCCGCCTGACCCGTGAGTGCATAGCGCGGTGTTCGTCGTCCACTCGATGCGGAAGCGGCGCCGTCCCCAACGTCGTGCGGGGCTCCGGGGACACTGCCGACGGGGGCCGTTCAGGGGGTCCAGGTGGTCAGGGCGGCTGCGATGTCGCGGACGTCCAGTCCGTTCGCGGTCTGCTTGACCAGGTCGACGGCCTGGTCGGTGCTCACCTTCACGGTGCGGCCGCTGGCGTTGAGGAAGGCCGCGGCGATGACGGCCGCGTACAGCTCGTTGGAGTGTTCCAGCGCGGGCAGCCGGACGAGGGACTGCAGGAGGGCGGCGGCCCGGTGGTGCGGCTCTGGGTACACGGTGGTGCCCATGACGACCGCGCAGTGGCGTGCCCGGGCGGCCTCCAGGGCGCCGAAATCGACCACGTCGGGATCGCCCGGAAGCTTCTCCTGGGCGACCTCAAGAAGCCAGATCAGGTCGACGGTCAGGTTCACGCGGCCTGGTCTCCCGCGGCGGGGTGGTGGCCGAAGTGCTCGGCGAAGCCGAGGGCGTGCTCGGCGACGAAGTGCTCGGCGCCGGCGAGGAACCTGGCGCGGGCGACGTCGTCGGTGAGCATCCGCGCAGCGTACTCCTCGGCCGGGACGCGGCTGTCGGCGGCGAGCGCCTGGAGCTGCTCGTAGACCTCGTCGGTGACGGTGACGCGCAGCTCGCGGCGGCCGGGGTGCGGAGCGGGTGTGCTCATGACGGTCTCCTGGCGGGTGGAGAACAAGAGGCCCGGGAGCCTGTGGCGGTCACCCGAGGTGGCGGCCCCGGGCATGTAAATCCTGTGTCTCCTACCGTACGGGCACCCGATCCCGGATATCACGCCCTTCCGAGGAAACCGGTGCGGATCGGCCACATCCCCGCCGGGGTCTTCGTGAGGCGGGCGTTCGTACGACCGGCGCTCTGCGGGTTCTCCCGGTCGTGGGATTTCGACGGTGGAGCGCTACCAGGTCCAGGTTCGGTCGCGCCGGAGAGCAAGGAACTGGCCAGTTCGCAGTGCCGGAGTAGCCAATCCCTCCTCTCTAGAGGGCAGTTGGTCAGATTTCAGCCCGGACGGTCTCGCCTCTCGGGCACTATACGCAGCGGAAGCGATCAACTACTTAAAGCAACATTTGGGGGAGAGATGGCCCGGAAGCCGGACATCGCCGAGATGGTGTCCATGCTGCACACTGCTGTCCTGCACGGGGACCAGAGCCTGCGGGACGCCCTCACCGAGAGCTTCGAGAAGGTCGACGGCTCCGGTCGCACCGCTCAGGAGGCGACCTCCCGGGCCGTCACGGACGGGCTCACCCGAGTCTTCGACGAGGTCAACCAGCTGCGCAAAGAGGTCAACAGGACCCTCAAGCCCGCCTCCGGCGACCTCTTCACCAGCAAGACCGAGGAGGTCACCGGCCTGCTGCGCGCCGAGCTGACCGAGCTGCGCACCACCCTCAACCACCTCAACCACCTCAACGCCCTCACCCCGACTCCTCCCGCCGCACCCGGTGCTCCCGCCGCCTTCACCGGCCCCGACGGGCCGATCACGCCCCTTCAGCCGGCGATCCCCGCCCAACGCCGCTCCGACCAAGAAGACCCCACCCTCGGCTCCTACTCCGTACCTGCGCCCACGTCCGGGCCGGGGACCGGCGATGGGCAGGAAACCGGGTCGCAGACCGTCCCCGCGGCCGGGGCGCAGGAGCTGGGCGACGGCCCGGCCGGGGCGGACCCGGCAACCGAGACCGCGCCGGAGACGGAGGATCCGACGCGGTCGCAGGAGTCCGTGCGTCAAGCCGTGCGCGAGGTCTTTGCCCAGGAGCTCGCTCCCCTCGTCGAGCAGCTCACTACCGACAAGCAGCGGGACGGCGCCGTCGCCGAGCAGCTGCGCGAGACGGTCCGCGAGGTCGCCCACCAGGTCAGGGAAGAACTCGTCACCGCGCTGGAGGAGGCCCGCGCCGGCTTGACCGCCCTGACGCAGGAGCTTGCCGAACTGCGTATGGTCGTCGACCAACTCCAGGCCGGCACCGCCGAAACCTCCGAGCCGGTACCGGTGGCTAAGGAGCACACCGCCCTGCTGCGGTCCGCGGCCCGGATCTCCTCCGCCGACCTGTACTGCCACCGCGACACCTGGGAGTTCATCACAGCCCGTACCGCCGGCCACCCCCACTTCCGCGTCCCGCCCCGCGTCACCGAGGAACCCGGCGAAGGCATCTTCGCCCCGCTGTCCGGCCGCTCCCTGATCGCCTTGCTGATCAGCCTGCACGCCATCACCAGCGCTCCGTCCGACAACAGCGGCGACCACGAACTCGCCGCGACGGTCTACGACCGGATCAACCAGCGTCTGACCCGCCTCAGCCTCGGCGAGGGCGAGCGCGTCACCATTACTCTCGACGACCGCGTCACTCCCGACCAGGCCACCGACGGCGACGACCAGGCCGGCGAGACTGGGAGGCAGAACGGCTGGGGAGCGTAGAGGATGCCCCGAAAGCGTTCATCCGACCTGGCGCAGGACGGGAGCGGCGGCCGGCACCAGCCGTCCCGCCCGTGTAGCGCGGGCCCGGCGCAGCGCGGCGGCGCCGATGCATGCGCGGAAACTGGCTGCAGTCCTGGCCAACTCCTTGTGAGACGGGGTCCGTCGCTGCATCGGCGTGTTCTTCTGGCTTCCGCGCCCATCTCTGTGTTTGGTACCGGCCACGTTGATCGGCGCCGTCTGGCCGTCAGGAACCGCCGTCGACTCTGGTTTCACCTTTGGGATACAGCGAGGCACTGGCCCCGCTAGGTTCATGATCAGTTCGCGCCGGTATGGGTGCGTGGGCCAGGACCGGTTTCCCGCGCTCTGGGTACAGCCGGACCGCATCCGGGCCTCGGCATCCGTGGGGATGCCGAGGCCCGCACTCCCCGCCCGGCAGTGGCGCCTGCCGGATCGGGCGTCTGGGAAGGCAGGAGGCGGCGTTGCATTCGCGGCAGGTGATGGCGCGGGCTGCTTAACAACCCCTAACGAAATGATCTTCGTGCTGGTTGGATGGCTCTGAGGATGTGGATCTGGGGGGTGCGGGTGGCTCGGCGGAAGCCGTGGGAAGTGGACGATGAACTCTGGGCGGTGATCGAACCGCTCCTGCCGAGGGTGGAGCGACGTACTCGTCATCCTGGTCGGAGGCGTCACCCGGACAGGCTGGTATTCCAGGGCATCTTGTTCGTCCTGCACACCGGTATCGCGTGGGAACACCTCCCGCAGGAGCTGGGGTTCGGTTCGGGCATGACCTGCTGGCGACGTCTGGCGGAGTGGACCGATGCCGGCGTGTGGCCGCGGCTGCACGAGACCCTTCTGGCCCGGCTCCGCGGGGCCGACGCTCTGGACTTCTCGCGGGCTGTGGTCGACGGTTCCCACATACGCGCGTTAAAGGGGGCTTCAAAACCGGACGGAGCCCCGTTGACCGGGGCAGGAACGGCAGCAAGCACCACCTGATCACCGACGCCACCGGCATTCCGCTTGCCGCCACTCTCACGGGTGGGAACCGCAACGATGTCACGCAGTTCATCCCGCTCCTCCAGGCCGTCCCGCCGGTCCGTGGCAAGCGCGGCCGACCGCGCCAGCGGCCCGACACGGTGGTCGGTGACCTAGGCTACGACCACGACAAGTACCGGCGCCTCGCCTGGGCCCTGGGCGTCAAGCCTGTCATCGCCCGACGCGGTGTCCCGCACGGCTCCGGCCTCGGCACCGACCGCTGGGTCGTCGAACGGACCTTCGCCCACCTCCACTGGTTCCGCCGCCTGCGGATCCGCTGGGAAGTACGCGACGACATCCACGAAGCCTTCCTCAGCCTCGCCTGCTCACTCATCTGCTGGCGACGCCTGAAGTCATTCCGATAGCAGTTCTAAGGGCGTCGAGGTCCGGTCGAGGTCCAGGGGTGTTCCGCCAGGCTGGCATCCGATGACGTGGATCAGGGTCGCGCCGGGGTGGCCGGGCCGGTGGGGCAGCTACTGCACCGGCCACGCATGCCAGCCGCCGACGACGGCCGGACGTGCTGGCCGGCCGGGTCGGAACCCTGCTGTAGTCACCGCCCTCAGGGGGACGCACGTGCGGCGCCCAGCCACACCCGGTGCTCGACAGGATCCGGGCGGCATCCCGCCCGTGCCCCCCAGACGGTGACCCCGACCCCCGCAGTTCCTGCCCATCGGACATGACCGCGATCCCCCGCGCACCGGATCCCGCCATCCGCCGTCCCCTCATCACAGGGTTCTCCAAAATGGGGGCCCGCAGCGCCGCGATGTTGCCGACCAAGGGCACGGGACGCGATCTTGTGGACACGGGCAAGCCGGAAGCGGTGGAATCTGTCTGGCGTCGGCCACACCGCCGCTGCCAAGCCGGAGATCACCGAAACGGGCGGCGCCGCATCCCTGGAGGACAGCGCCCGAGGTACAGCAACAAAAACTAAGGGCCCCACCAATTGATGGGGCCCTCAAAGTCTGAACCCTGGGGGTATGGCCTGCCCTCGTTAGGGGGCTACCAGGGACGATTCCAGGGTCTTCGTCGCCCAGTGTACCTAAGATGACCCCACCATGCACAGCACGCCGCTCACCCTCATTAAGCCGACCGCCGACCAGGCCGTCATCGAGCTGATCACCCCCGACAGGCTGAACCCCTATCTGGGCGTCTGCGCCGGTGATGCCGGCGCCGCGCTCGCGCTCTACCGGTGGAACAGCGATCTCGCAGCGGCTTTCTTCGAACCGCTGGGACACCTGGAGATCATGCTGCGCAACGCCGTCGACGCCCGGCTCGTGGCCCGCCAGCAGCGCAGGGGCCGCCCCGCGGAATGGTACGCCGACACGGCCGTCCCGCTCAGCGGCAAGGCCCACGCCGACATCGTCCAGGCGCAGCAGCGTGCAGGCCGGGGCGGCACGGCCACCCCGCGCGGAAAGATCATCGCGGAGCTGAGCTTCGGGTTCTGGCGCTTCCTGCTGGCCCGCCAGTACAAGACCACCCTCTGGCCCGACCTTGCGGGTGCCTTCCCCCACGCTCCCAACCGGGCCCTGACCACGGTGGAGGACCCGGTCAGGCGACTGCACAAGTTCCGCAACCGCATCGCCCACCACGAAGGCATCTGGCACCTGCCGCTCGAAGCCCGCCGTGACGACATCCAGACCGTGCTCGGCTTCATAGCGCCCGCCGCCGCGGCTTGGGTCGCCGCCGCGTCGCGCATCGACGACGTCCTTGCCCACCGCCCCTGAACCTCCTCCGGTCGCGTCACGCCGCTCTCACCAGCGGGCGCTGCTCCCGCACGCCGGTCCTCCCTGGCGCGTCGTAGAAGCGACCGGACGGCTTCGTGACCTGCGGTTGGCCGCTCAGGACAGGGCGGTCGGCCTGCGGGGCGGGGGGACGGACCGGAGGAGCTCCCACAGAGGGCGTGAGCCGGACGCCCACTCTCCGAGGGTGTGGCGGTCGATCACGTGAAGGCGCTGTTGCCTTGCGAAGGCCACGGCCGGCGCGGTCACCCGGCCGTTGGTCACGATCACCGCGATGTCGGCCCCGTGGACTTGGCGGGCCGTGCCGTTGAGGACTTGGAGGTCCGGTGTGCCCACGGCGGACCCGGCGAGGCCGTTGCGCCTGTGTTTGCACTGAATTACCCAGCGCCGGCCATAAGGGTCGGTGGCCTTGACGTTGGCACCGTTGTCGCCGCAGCCGCCGACCTGCCGGGCGTCCCTGCAGCCGTCGCGGCGCATTAGGTCCCGCACCGCGAACTCGAACGCCCGGTAATGGAGACCGTCAAGCTGTCCGAGGGCGTAGCGCAGCCCGCTCGCGCGGACCTGCTCCCGCCGCGCGTTCTCCCTGCGCTGCCACACCCACGCCCCGGTCCCGGCGGCGGCCATCAGCATGATCGCCGCCACGGTCCCCGTGTGAGCGGCCAGCCACCGCAGCGCGGAGGCCGCCAGGCTGAGCACGACCGCCGCTCCGGCTACGGCCAGGGCCAGCTGCTCCAGGTGCTGATTCTTCCGCCGCCGGGGCCGCCGGCCCGCTCACCGGACCCTCCCCGGCCGTGGGACGCCGCCGGTGCTGGTACACGCGGTGTGTTGCCCGCCGGGAAGGAGGGGGCGGCCGGGCGCGGTCACTGACTGGCCTTGGAGACGCCGTTGAAGAGTTGGCCAAGGAATCCTGCGATGCCCTGGCCGACATCGGTGGGAGCGAGCATGATGCCCAGGGCCAGGACGATGACCACGGTCATCTTCTCGTCGAACCGGCTCCGGGCCTCGGTGCGCCGCCGCAGCCGGAATAGCACGATGATCGCCAGCAGCACCGCCACGTTGATCGTCAGCAACGGCCCTGCCCCCTGTCGAAACTGTTCCGGGGCAACGGACAGCAGCCCCCGGCATCCTGTGTAGCGGGAGGGCACAGGCCCTGTGGCCTGGTTGCCGGGGAATGGCGCCAATGCGATGTGCTGGCCGGAATGGGCAGGCCAGACGTTCGAAGAACAGGTGACGCCCAGCGAGATAGCTGCTGGGTCTGTCTCGGGGAGAACTACTGGTGTCCGGGCTCCTGGTAGGTCTTGAGCAGGGTGTCGGCGAGCTGTTTCTCGGCGGCCTCGTGTGCCTTGGCCTCACACAGCATCATTGCAACGCTCTCGATCCCCCTGGCACCCTTCTTCACGGCCGGGCTGCTCATCCGGTCTGCCCCAACGGGTGAGCGCCGGTCGGGATCCGGACGGGCAGCTGGGCGAGTCCCGTCCTCTCGGCTCGGGCCCGGTGCAGGGCGCTCCGCCGGACGGCTTCGGCGTCACGGCGCCGCTGAGCGAGGGGTGCATCGATCAGTGCCGGCTGATCGTTGCAGGCCTCCTCCGGTTCCGGGAACGCGCGGCGGCTGGCGTCCCGAAGGGCCTGGTTCTGGCGCTCCACTGCCGCCGCGATGGCCGGGTCCGGCTGCCGCCGCGTGTGAGCCTGCTGGTGGGCTGCGAGTGCGCGGTGGTAGCCGGTTGCTGCTGTCTCCCGAGTACGCACCGGCCCCTCCTGGACCGGGGTTCCCACCGCGTCCGGGTCCGCGGCCGTGCTGGGCGCGGACAGAGGGCCGGGTGACAGCACGCGGACGGTACGGACCCCGTCGGTGCGCGTGGACCGGTTGGCGTCGGCGATGATCCGTGACGCCTCCAGTCGGGCCTTCGTCGCCCAGGTCGTGGAATCCGGGCGCAGCGTCAGCTCCCCGCGCTCGGCGTCGTAGCGGACCGCTGCGACGTGGTCGGCGAGGTCGGGGGCGAGGGCCGTCCACCGTTCGCACAGGTCGGCGCCGGCCGTCGGGAGGTTCCAGCCGTGTTCGGCCATGAGCGCGGTGAGCGCCTCGCCGAGGCCCATGGGCGCGCGGCCGTCGCGCCGGAGCGTCCGGGCCGGCTGCGGCTTGCTCTTCGCCGTGCGGGCGCCGTTCTTCTTGGCGGCCTCACGTGCGGCTCGCAGCGCGACGCGGGCCAGGTCCACGCCGCTGGGCTGAGGGGGCAGGCCCATCACGCCACCACCCCGGCGAGCTCCCGGGAGCGGTGGGTGAGGCAGACGCTGCGGGTCGGCAGAGCCCTGCGGGGACAGGGCCCTGCACCGTCGTAGGCGGAGCAGGGTTGAGGCCCCGACTGCGCGGCTGGAGCAGCGGGCTCGACGGAGGCCAGGGCGTCGGTCTCCTCGCGACAGAGCCTGCACAGGCCGGTGTCAACGGCCCTGCCGGTCAGGAAGATCAAGCATCCACAGCCGCCGCACGAGGAGCGCTGCGGACCTTCGGGCTCCCGGGCCATCGGGAACCTCGCCGGGTGCTGGATGGCGGCCTCCAACTCGCAGTCGGCGCAGTGCCCGGACGGACCGGGCCGGGTGCCGTGCCAGACGCACAAGCCCTGCTCCAGGCGCTGCTCGCGCTGGCGGGCGGCGAACCGGTCCTGAACGGTTTCGGCACACAGCTCGCAGGCCGCCCCGGTCCGCCAGATGATCCCGGCCTCGCAGTCCTGGTGGCCGCAACTCCAGCGGGGCAGGGCCACCCCGAGCAGCCACCGGCCCGGGTCACGGATCTCCGACAGCGCCACCTTGGCCAGACGAGCCGTCAGCCGGTGCTGAAGACGGTCGGCGGCAGTGCCCTCACGCAGCTGCCTGCCCACCTCACGGGCGATCTTCCGGACGACGAAGTCGCTGGTGATCTGTTCCAGCAGCACGTGGACCGGCTCCAGCACGGTATAGATTTCCGCGCTCAGGGCCAGCCGCGGTCCGGTGTACGACGACCGGAACGATCCCCCACCCTTGCTGCTGCGCTTTTCGCCGTCCCGCTTCGAGCAGGGCTGGCTGACCTCACCCGCGCGCAGCGCGACACCACCCTCGCCTTCCGAAGGTGCCTCTGCGGCAGTCGGGTTTTCCACAGCCTCAGCGGCCTCCACCACCTGTACCTCGCCTACGGCGGGTGAGATGGGTGCGCGCCCGTCATCAGGTGAGTCAGTCCTAGGTGATTCCCTATTCACGAGGGATCCCTCACCAACCGGGGAACCCGATCCCTCACCAACTTGGGAACTGGCCGGCCCCTCAGAACCGCTGTCCACAGCCGTCTCAGCGACGCCCGCAGCAGCCCCGCATACGTCAGCCGGGGTATCCGCGCGGGCCTCCGGAGCAAGGTCGTGCGCGATGTACACGTTCCGGCCCCGCGCCCCCAACCGCCGCTGCACCGTAATCCAGCGCGCCGCCTCCACCTCGTCCACCACAGCCGACGCCGCCGTCACCGACAGCGCCTGGCCGGCCTTCTCACCCGAGTGGTGCAGCAGGCAGGAAGCGATCTCCGCCTCCGTCAGCGCGATCCCCCGCGCCTGCGCGTACGCCACCAGCGCGAACACTCGCAGCTGCCGCGGCGTCAGGTTCTCCGCGGCCGCCACCGGCAGCCACACGAACGCCTCCATCCGCGACATCGACCGCACCGTGCGCACCGCCGACTGCCCCGCCCCGCCCGGCAGCGTCCGCCGCTGCGTGAACAGCTCCACCACACCGTCCGGGCCCGGACGACGCAGCTGCTTCATCCCCCGCTCCACCGAAGAGCCCGACAGCCCCAGGTACGACGCGATCGTCTCCGTCCGCGCCTGGCAGCCCTCCGGCCGCGACGCGAGCGCCTTCACCTTCACGTACACCGACAGTGCGACATCCGCGTACAACGGCGAGGACACCAGCCGCATTGGTACCTTCACCCGCTGCCGACGTACCGGCACCGACGCGGCCACGGCAGCAGACATGGACGAGCGAGGAGCGGGGATCATCACGGCGGCCGGCGCCGCCACAGAGCTCACCGGCCCGCCCGGATGGAGCAGATAGAGATCATCTCGGCAGCCTTGCGCAGGCAGCCTGTGGACAGAGCCCGGCGAGCCCCGATCACCCCCGGCGCTCCCGCACGGCGGGCAACAATCTTGGAATTCATCCCGCCACGCGGAACGACACCACCGTCGAAGGAGTCGTCGCCGACCTCCGAGACAGGGTGCATGAGCGAGGCGGCAGATGCCGCGACCACGCCCGACGCCCCGGCGCTCTTGCAGCTTCGTGCGGGAACGACTTCCGGTACGAACCGGAAAAGGGGGCATGAACCGTATGTCGATCCCGTCACGCGGGAAGGTCGCCGCGCCTGAACCGGGGTGAAACGGACAGGGTCAGGCTGACAAGGGGACATCACGTCGTGCACTATGAGAGACGACCTGCTCTCCATATGGGCTGGACGACCGCGCCCCTCGGGGCTGGACGACCGGATGTGTGGATGTGACGGGTAAGCCCCCCTTCGTGAGAAGCGGGGCAGACACTGATCGGGTGGGGGAGATTTCTCCGCCCCTCCCGGTACTGCTGAACCGCGAAGCCCCTGTGGTGGGGGCCCGCGGGTAAGGCGGAGGTACTGCTACAGCTGTGGTGGCCGTGGTAAGTGGCCCGGTGGTGTGGCCCTGATAAGGGGCCGAATGCAATGAGCGGCCTGATAAGCCGCAGCTCAGGACCAGCTCCAACTGGAAACCTGAGCAAGACGGGCCGCGCGAGGCCAGCGGGAGGTTAGTCCGCTTCTTGGCGCGCGCGGCCGATGGCCGTTAGGTCATCCCGACCCCCTCGATACCGAAGGTGGAGTCGGCGACCCCGGAAACGGCCGGGGCCATGAAGTCATCCCTCATCGGACGCCCCTTCAGCAGCGGCGTCCGGATGCTTCGCGGCCAGCTTCCGTAGGAGATGCGCGTACGCGCGACGGTTCCCGCGGTGAGGCTGGGCGCGCCCAGCCTCCCACTGCGCGACCGCGAGACGCTTGACGCCGATGGCGTCGGCGACTTCGGTCTGGGTGAGGCCAGCGGCGAGACGAAGCTGCTGTCGGACCTGGGGCGTGGGGAGGGTGTCTTCCTCCACCAGGGCGTCAATTCGCCTCAGCGGATCGGACATCGAAACCTCCACCATCGAGAACCATTCCTGAAAACATACATGGCTCCGGCGATCTTCGGTACCGAGAACGAGCGTGTTGCCGCGCGAGATACCGACCACTCCCCACCCTTCCCCGGGTTCACCCCGCTGCGGCCGCCGCCGCGCTCGCGGTCTCGTTCGGCACCCACTACGCCGCCGACCGCCGCGTCCCGGGCAAGGGGCTGCTGGAGAAGCTCGCCGACAAGACCGGCAAGGGCGGCTTCTACCGCCTCGACTCGCACGGCATCAACGGCGCGTTCCACCTCGACGGCGCCTTTCACCATGGCTGCGAGACCGTCGCCGCGCTCATCGCCACCACCAGCGCGACCACCCGGTGACCCGCCTGTCTCGCACGCGCCTCCCGTCCGCACCCAAGCCCAAGGAGCTCCATGTCGTCCTCGACCTTCCCGTACATGCCGGACAGCTGCCTGGTCGTCTTGATCGGGGCCAGCGGAGCATGCAAGTCGACACTCGCCAGGACCTGGCCCGCCTCGCAGGTCCTCTTCCTCGACGCGCTGCGCGAGAAGGTGAGCGACGACTTCTCTGTCAAGTTCAGCGTGTTGAGGTGAATTGGCCGTCCTGCACAACCTCGGGACTGGTGAGCTCGCGTGTTGAGGTGTCGCGTATTCCAGCTCAGAGCGCCCCGGTCGGTCACTTTGGGTCATGCGGGCTGTGTCCAGGGTCCGGCCCGGAGTGAGTATGTTCGTCCGATGGCGCGTTCGAAGCGCTTCGGGAGGGGAGAGTGCCGGTGGACGTCGTCGCGATTATGGAAGCACTGGCTGAACAGGGCGTAACGGTGCTGTTCAAGGCCGACGCTGAGCGGATGGCAGAGAGGGGCAAGCCTTGGACCTTCGTCGCCAGTGGAGCGCCGTTGCGCGAGGACGTCCTTGTGCGAACCGATGCCGCGTCTGTGGAGCAATGCCTCGCAGTGTGCTTGCCCCGCCTGCGTGAGCTGGGCTTTTCGTTCCCTGAGTGAGAGAGCGGGTGTGACCGAACCGCCGCCGTGGATGTCAGTGGCGGCTGCTTACATGAGCCCATGGACACCGTGCACGCGACCGCCGCTCTCCTCCCGGACCCCGCCGAGCTCCGCGCGCACCTGCGCGCGCTGGCCGTGCTGGACCAGGCGATCTGCCGCGACCCGCGGTTCTCCCGCTACTCCTTCTCCACCACCTGGGGGCCTGGGACGGAGGCGGCCCTGATGGACAACGGCTCGGGTGACGACTTCTCCGTCCTCTTCACCCCGGCCGGTGTGCTCGTCCGCGGCTTCGACCACGAGTCGGAGATGAGCTCGTACGCCACGGACGACGAACAGGTCTGGCCCGGTGTCATCGACGAGGTGCCCGCCGCGCTGCGCCCGCTCCTGGACGACCCGGCCTTCGTCGACGAGGGCCTCGGCGCCCCGCGGGTCACCGCCTGCCTGTGGTGGGAGACCGGCGGCAGCGCCTGGCGCACCGGCTCGGGCATCGAGTTCCCCACGGGCAGCCCGGACCCGGACGGCTCCGGGCACCTCTTCCGCCTCCTCACCGACCGCTCCCCCGAGGCCGTCCAGGCGCACTTCGAGGAGGACTACGGGCGGCCCGTCCCCCTCGACACCGTCCGCCACGTCCTCGCGGGCCACCCCCTGACCCCCGAAGCCGCCCGCGGCCTCAACCCGGCTGCCCTCTCCGACGAGGCCCTGCTCCGCCGGATCGCCGCCGACCCCGAAATCGAGGCGTACCTCGCCTGCGACGGCGAGTTCGACCTCACGCGGACCGACCCCATCGAGTCGATCGCCCTGCCCGCCGGTCTCCCGGTGGAGCCCGTGGCCGGCTGCAACGCGGGAGGCACCCACTACCTCTGCGGCCCGGCCGGCTCCGACCGCGTCCGCCCCGTCCTCTACACCGACTCCGAGGGCCAGGCTTCCCTCATCGCGGAGTCCCTCGCCGAGGCCCTGACCCTGGCCATCGTCCTCCCCTCCTGGCACGACGCCCTGGCCGGCTTCCGTCCCCCCGCGCTCAACGCCGACTACCTTGAGGACAACCCGGACCACCCCGAGGTCCGCGACCGCCTCCTCGCCGCCCTCCGCCTCCCCCCGGCCACCGAACCCGAGGTTCTGGCCCGCCTCCTCACCACGGCCGCCCGCACCGTCCCGGACGGCTTCCTCCCTTCGGTCGAGGGCGAGGAGGACGCGACCTTCGAACCGATGCTCCGTCTGCCGACCGAGTAGGACAGCCCCGCCGCGCGCCGCCTTCCGGACCCGACGCACCGCTACGGCGAAGCCACCATAGGCTTATGGGAGGGTGTTGGCCGGGCATACCACCTGGGCTGCGGCGACCCCGCTGTACAGATGTTCCCCGAGGCCGGAACACGTGCCAGCCCTCCCGGAGCGGACCCCATCCGGACCGGTTCCGCCGACGTGCGGCGGGAAGACGGGTGACGGTCCCTGACTGTTCAAGTTGCTCCCGGGCGTGCTCGGTGGCCGTGAGCCGCCCGGTTTCCGACCGCAGTGGGGTGCCGGCAAGGAGACGGTTTGCGGCACTCCGCAACGCTGCCCGCTCGGCTTCCCGGTCTCGAACGCGTCGATTCTTCATGCGTTGCCCCTTCCGTCTTCCGTCGCACTGTCGCGGTGGCGCTCGATGATGCTCAGGTGCTGAGCGGCCTGGGCGGCAGCCCGATCCCGACGCGGCTGGGGCGCCAGTGGGTCCGCGGCGTCTGCTTGCAGCTGGACGAGTTCCTGTTGCAGCTCGGTGATGTCGCGGTCGGTGGCGCCCGGCAGCGCACGGGACATCGTCGTGCGCGTCGGCCCGTGCGTCGAACGGGCCCACACACCCGGCCCGGCGACGACCGCGGACCCGACATGATCGCCGTCGCCCTGGTCCACCCCGACACCCCACACGCGGCCGCATACTTCCACGGCCGCCAGCTCGGCTACACCGACCGCGGCTGGCTGCGCTGCGAGACGGCTGCGATCCTCGGCGCCTGGCAGCCGGCCTACGCGATGCTCACCCACGCCGCCGCGAACCTGCCCCTCCCCGACGACGTCGGCCTGGAACCCGCCCACTACGGCGTCCACGTCGAAGCCCGCCGCACCGACGGCACCGGTCACACGCTGCTGCGCCTGGGGCCCTATACCCAGACCTGGCTCGCCTCCCGCGACGCCGACCGCCTCAACACCGAACTCGCGGGCCAAGCGGCCGCCGTTATCCCCGGTTGCACCGTCACAGCGAGGGACGTCCCGTTCAACGTCAGCGACCACGACAACTACGCCGACCCGTACGACGTCGACGTCGCTGCGCTCCTGGCCGACGCTCTCGCGGGGATGAGCGCCAGCCCCGACAGTGGGTCGGTGTCCGCGACCTGGGCACTCTGACCTCACAGCGCTCCACCACCAAAGCCCTGTCCCCGGCACAGCTGGGGGCAGGGCTTTTTTGGGTTCCAGGAGGGTTCTGGCGTCGAGTCGGGGCCGCAGCCGCGGGCTACTTCGAGGTGTGCGTACGTTTACCGGGTAGATATCCGCCACCCAATCCCAGCACGGGGTACGGGCCTTTGGTGAAGTCGGCCCGGGGCGCGGTTCCGGTCTCTCGACCGGCCCGTTTTCCCGGTGACCCGTCTCATCGAAGCTTGATCAGTCTCATCGAAGTTTGACCGCCGGGGCAGAGCGGGTTGTCGTGGCCAAGCCCGGACGTCATGATCACGAGATGGCTGATGAGACGGTCGTCGAGAAGACCTGGCGCGGAATACTGGAGCGGCATCCTGAGGCGCGGCGGGGGGAGCCTGCGGTCATAGCGGCCGCCTACGCCGAACCTCGGCTGCGGGCCCTGTACCCGTTCCCGAGCCATGGGGCGCTCAGCTTTCACCGGAACACGCATTTCCCGTGGAGCAACGACCTGCCGTACATCGTGGGCGACGCGCAATCGTGCATCGTCTACGCGCCGCTGCGCGTGGGCGGCATGCTGGGCGAGTCGCTTACGCCGCAGGAGGCGGCCGCGTTGGTGGTGGCCCATCTGCCCGAGGGCTGTGGGCCGGCCTTCGAAGGGCCTTGGCCCCAGCCGGACAGCCCTGTCGGCTGAGCCGCTGCTCAGCTGCAGGGCCGGTCAAACTTCGATGAGACTGATCAAGCTTCGATGAGACGGGTCACCCGGGCCGACTTCACCAAGTGCGTGGAGGCGGTGCTAACGGCGTTAGCACCGCCTGGGGTGCTAACGCCGTTAGCACCCCAGGCAGGAACTGCCGTAGGAAATCGGCAAAACGCGCCTATTGGATCACGTGATTCGCCGCCTGCGGCAGTATGCTGCCGTCCATGTCATCTCCGAACCCGGGAGAGGAGCGGGAGAAGCTCGTCTCCAAAATGCCCGCTCACCTCCAGCAGGCCCTCAAGATCCGTGCAGCACAGCTCCAGACCGACATGCAGGACGCCGTAGCCGCCGGCATCCAGGCCTGGCGTGCCTGCACCGACGAGCTCCCCACCGTCAACACCGCCAAGGCCGACTCCTTCGGGACCTACCTGCCCGAAGGCCTCTACGAGGACTTCAAGGCCGACTGCCGCGACCGCGGTGTCTCCTACATCCAGGGCCTCGCGCAGGCCGTCGCGCTCTGGCTGCACGACAACCCGGCCGAAGCCCAGCAGGTCACCCGCCGCTTCATTGTCTGCAACCAGAAGGGCGGCGTCGGCAAGACGGCTGTATCCGCCGGCCTCGCCCAAGCACTTGCCGAAGGCGGCCTGCGAGTCCTCCTGGTTGACTACGACCCCCAGGGCCACCTCACCCACCAGCTCGGACTCACTGCGATCCCCGCCGGTGAGGAAAGCCTCATCACGCACATGCTCCACCGCGACCAGGCCAAGCAGCCGCTGCTGGACCTGACCGTTGCCATAGACGGCGATCGCTTCGGTGGCCGACTGCGCATCCTGCCCGCCGCGTTCGACGCCTTCCTCCTCGACTCCGGCCTCACCGTCTTTCGAGGACCGCGCCAGGCCGCCCTCGAGCGGGCCCTCGCCCCCCTCGAAGACGACTTCGACGCCATCGTCCTGGATTCCCCGCCCAGCCTCGGTCTCGCCATGGACGCCGCCCTCACCTACGGGCGCCAGCGCGACGACGAGAAGCCCGGCGCCTCTGGCCTCATCATCCCCGTGGAAGCCGAAGACACCTCCGCCCAGGCGTACGGGATGCTGATCCAGCAGATCGACTCCCTCTCCAGGGACTTCGACATCGCCATTGAGCAGCTCGGCCTCGTCGTCAACAAGTTCGACAGCCGGCGCGGCTACATCGCCACTTCCTCCCTGGACAAGTGGAAGAGCCTCGGCACTCCCCCCGTCCTCGCTGTCATCCCAGACGTCAAGGAACAGCGCGAAGCAGTCCGCAAGCAGCAGGCCCTGCTGGACTACGCCCCCGACTGTGAGCAGTCACACCAGATGAGGCAGATCGCCCGAGGGGTGAAGCTCGCATGAGCAAGGCAGACATGCTGGGGGACTCCCCCACCTTCGACGCGGTCGCACAGCCGATGAGCAGCCGCGCTGCCAGCTTCGCCAGGTTCTCGGGGCAGGAAACCGAGCCGGCCGCAGGCCGACAAGAGACGCTCCGCATGCCCGTGGAAGGGCTGGCACACAATCCCTTCAACCCCCGTGTAGAGCTTCGGTCCATCGACGAACTCGCGGACAGCGTGGCCTCGCGCGGAATCATCCAGCCCCTCACCGTCGTCACCAGGCTGGCCTTCCTCGACGCCCACCCTGGCCAGTCGGAACTGGGACGCGCCGCGTTCGTCGTCGTGGACGGCAACAGACGGCTAGCCGCCGCGCGCCTCGCAGGCCTGGACGACGTGCCGGTGCACGTGGACGATTCCCTCGCCGAGAGCGCCGACATCCTCCTGGAAACAGCCCTCACCGCAGCCGTTCAACACGAGAGCCTGGACCCGCTGGACGAGGCGAAGGCCCTTGCACGTCTCGTCGAGGTACACGGATCCCAGCGCGCCGTTGCGCGCGCCCTGGGCAAGTCCAGCCCCTGGGTGACCCAGCGCATCGCCCTGCTGAAACTGACCCCCGAGCTTCAGGCAGCCGTCGAGGACCGCAGCCTTCCCGTGGAGATCGCGCGGAACGTCGGACAGCTACCCGCGCAGCAGCAAAAGGAAGCTGTCCAGGAGGCCTTGGAGAAGCGGGCTCAGACCAAGGAGCGCAAGCGAGCCCAGACCGCCAAGGGTGCTAACGCCGTTAGCACCCCGCCTACGGATACCGGCGTCGACGTACCCGAGCAGGTATCCACGCCTGCGCGGATCCTGCCACCTACATCCGACGCCAGCAGCGCCGCCTCCGATGTACCACGTGCCCTCCAGCCCGCCAGTCCGCAGGCCCAGTCGCCGTGGGACGACGGCAACAAGGTCGCCGACCTCGTCTTCGAGAAGATGTCAGCCTCACAGCGAGAGGTACTCCTGGAACGTCTTCTGGCCGCCCAAGGCAGCGACTAACCAAAACGGAAACGGCATGAGCCCGCGCAGTGATCCCACTGCGCGGGCTCTCCCATGGCTGGGGTGCTAACGCCGTTAGCACCCCAGCCGTGTATGTGGGATAGACCTGGTGTTGGCCTAAGGCGCACCGTGAGAGTGACGCCCGGCGGGCATGCACGTCTTTCCCTCACTTCCCACCTGAGGAGCGGCGCGCCAGCCCGAGCAAGGGTGCAGTTCGAGCTACGGCCACACCACCGCGGTGGCGCGACGGAAGTTGCCTCCCAGGATCACGGGTTCACGCGATCGGCGGCGGGTGTGACGGGGTGGGGCCGGTTGGGTGCGCAGGATCAGCATGCGGTCGGGGCTGGAGTGCCCTGGCCAGGTGTGGGTGCGGGCGTTAGCGAAGCTGGTGGTGGGGACCGGCTTCGGCGCAGAGGGCCGTGTGCTCGATGTCGCCGCCGGCGCTGGGTGGGAGTGAGCTGCTGGTAGTCGGCGGCGAAGCAGGGACAGGTCTCGGAGGCGGGCACGCTGGACTCCTTCAGGTCACCTCGTCGAGCGCCCAGAGGCCTTCACGGCATGAACAACCGCTCCCTCGCTCGCCTACTGCGAATACCCGGTGGCGGGCGCAGCTGCCGGTGATGAAGATCGCGGCATGAACACTTTCCTGGAGACCGATCGCCTCGCGCTCCGCGCGTTCACCGGTGCAGACGCGGCCCACTTGCTCGCACTGGACAACGACCCCGACGTCATGCGCTTCATCAACGGCGGTCGGCCCACAAGCCGCGAGGTGATCCAGGAACAGACCCTGCCCAGGCTCCTCCACGACTACCCGTGCTTCGGCACTCGCGGCTACTGGGCCGCAGAGGAGAAGGACTCCGGCCTCTTCCTGGGCTGGTTCGAATTCCGCCCCCTGGACGACCACAACTCCGCCGTGGCGGAACTCGGCTACCGGCTGCACAAGGCCGCCTGGGGCAGCGGCTACGCCACCGAGGGGTCACGGGCCCTGATCCGTAAGGGCTTCATGGCTCTCGGGGTACAGCGGGTGACCGCGAACACCATGACGGTCAACGCGGCGTCCCGGCGTGTGATGGAGAAGGCGGGCCTGTCGTTTCTCCGCAACTTCACCGGGGACTGGCCGGAGGCGATCGAAGGCTCCGAGCACGGCGAAGTTGAGTACGAACTCACCCGAGCCAAGTGGGAGCAGCACCAGTAGAAGCCCGCCGCGCGGCGGGGGTTCCCGTTCCGCTCCGAACAGGCATGCAGCCACTCAGGGAGACCGCCGCCGCTGCGAGTGCTGTCTCCTGTAACAGGAGGCAGTCGTTGCCTGGGCTACCGGCGCGTGAGGAGGTAGAACCGCCGAGGGCGTCACGGCCCCGCCGATGGTGTCCCGGCGGCGGAGGCACCGTCGGCCCCTTTCGGCTTCGCTGCGTGTAGCGGTTCAGTCCCCTCGCGAAGCCGGCGAATGCCGCCTGACTCGTACCGTCCCCACATCCGCGTGACTGCCTGCGACCACTGCCCCGGAGGTGCGTCGGCTGTCCGAGGCTGTTCGGAGTGGCCGATCCCGTCGATGACGGCGGCGCCGACCGCCCCGTTCGATGCGTGAAAGGCGTGGGCGGCGTCGGCGTTCGTTCCGTCGGTACCGGTGCGGGAGGCGACACCGACGGCCGGGACGGCGCACGCGGGCATGCTGATGGCCACGGAAATCCTCCAGATCGGGGGGAGCGAAAGTCGTCTGGTGGACCAGCCGAAGACTGCGCGGCCGGGCCGGTGTGAGCTGGCTGCGAGCTCGGCGTGAGTTCCGGGAAGGCATTCAGGCCGCACCTCGAAGCCGGTCAGGGGCCGGTGAGGATGTCGTGGGTGCCGATGCGGCGCCAGATGATGTGCTGCGTGCCGGGTCGGCGCGCGGGCCCGTATTCCCAGGTTGCGCGTCCTGGGGGCAGCAGCCCATGGACCAGGTGAGCTCGTAGATGCCGGATGCCCGCTGGACGCGCTTGACCCGTAACCCGGGGCGGAACTGGCAGCCGGCTGAGCGTAGGTCGGGCACGAAAGCGCCCAGGACGACCCGGCGGAAGCGCCGGCGTGGGGCGGGGGTGAGGTGCTGGAGGTCGGTGGTGAAGCGGGGGAGTGTCTCGAAGGTTGGCATGCTGGTCTCCTCCAGGTAGCACGAAGCCCTCCGGCGCGGGCCGGAGGGCGGGGTACGGAAGGGCGTGTGCGGTGAACTCGGGTCACCGGTGGGCTGGATCGTGCTCGGCGTCCGGTGGCGGTGAGTGAATTGGTGAGTGCGGCTCTGTGGGTGGTGAGTGAATTGGTGACTCACCGGTGCGTAAGGGCTGGTGAGTGGTGACCGAACCGGTGAGTCACCGGTGCGTGGCCCGGAGAGCGGTGACATTCGCTTCCGACGCGGGGCCGCCTCCCGCCTGACGGGCACTGGGAAAGAGAGTCGGGCCGCTGCTCCCGCCTGGCGGGACGTACCGCTGATGGGCCGCTCTTCGCACGGAAGCCGGTGTCCCGTGCCGGGCGATGGACGCCAGCGACCACAGGAGGTGGAGCGTCGGCTGCGGCCTGCAACGAGACCGTGTCCGGGGTCTGCGAGGCGTGAAGGTGGCGGCCGCAGCCGAGCCGCGCATCGTCACCGCCGGGCGCCTACCGGTTATGGAGCTCTCCTGGGTGCCGCACGCGCTGATCGGCCCGACCGCCTGGCGCAGCGACCAGATTGCCGCCTGCCTTCCCGAGCGGGAGCACGAGTACGTTCACCGCCGTCGACGACGATGGCGAGCTCCGCTCCCTGCCCGTGGTCTCGGAGAAGGCGCGCGCCAGGCTGAACCGGATCGCCCGGATGCCGCGTGCCTCGTCCCGTTGCACGCTGGGGGCATGGAGCATGCGCCGATCCTCGTGCAACGGATCTCCCCGGCTGGCGGTCGGCGGGTGGTGATCCGGATCCGTGGCGTTGACACGGTCCTGGGGGTGGCGTTCTCCGATGCGGATCTGATCGAGTTCCTGCGGCGCATCGAGATCCCCGACCCGGATGAGCTCGTCCTCGGCGATTCCGAAGTCATCGCCTGGCAGGGCGGGCGGCCACACCAATACGAGTAGGCGCGACGGCCCCGGGCCGCCGTGGTGCGGTGTCGCTGGGCTGTGCGCGTGCGCACCACGGGGGTGAAAGAAGGGGGGAGAGATGGGGGGTGAGATCAGGGGTGAGATGGGGGGAGAGATGGGGGGAGCCGGTCTCCGTGTCCTTACCGCATCGTGCCTGGTCAGACCCTGAAACGCAGCCGGTGACTAGCCAGACTTATAGGTGGGAGGGGGTAGGGGAGTGAAGAACGGCTGAGGGAACGGAGCGGTTTGAAAGGGGGGACGTGAGGACGGTTGCGAAGACGGAGAAGGGAAGGAGGGGACGAGGCGGGGGAGAGGAGGAGGCGTGGGCTGGTCGAGGTAGCGGCTGAGAGGGTTGGTGGGGGTGGTAGGTGACACTGTTCTGGCCGGTGGGCCTGCGAGGCGCTCTCTCGCAGGGGTCGCGGGGCGGTGTGGTCCGTCACGGGGTTGTGTACGTCGGCCCGGGGCCGGCGTACGCGTGTAAGAGGGCATCTGATCTAGGTAGTTGGTGTTTCGGGATGCTCTTGTGACTGCACGCGTCGGGTGGTTGTTGCCTGGGGTATGAGTACTCGGCGTGCGTATCGCAGTGACGTTTCGGATGCCCGCTGGGCCTTGATCGATCCGGTGTTCGTCGCCTGGCGGGCCGCACGATCAGGGCCCGAGACCGCAGCGCGGGTGCACGACCCTCCGAACGATCCTTGGCACGCTTCGCCGGGGGGCCAGGCAGCGGCAAGCCGCCGAAGCATAGTCGTCTGCACGCGAGGAAGGTTGGGGCGGCACGGCGGTACTGCCCCAGATTCTGTGCACCAGGCCTCACCCGCGCACGCCATATCGGCGCGGGCTGCGTCGCCCCTACCCACATCGTTGGTGCTATGCCGCGCCCGGTTGTCCATGCGACTGAAGAGGCTGTCCTGATGGGGGGCAGGGGGACAGCGCGACGCGGTGTGAACGGCCGGTGCGGGGTCGGCCGCGATTGAGGCTTGTTGGGGCGGAGTCGGTTGCGGAGAGCTGTGTCGAGGGCGCCCTGTCGCGTGAAGAAGCCGCGGGTTCTTCACCAATTGGATTGGATTCTCTGCTTGTTGGTGCACCAGGTCTGTTCTGACCGGGTTGGGACTCTCCGTTGGAGGCCCGTGGGCGCTCTCGGTATAGACGCAGGTCAGTGTCATGATCCTGAGCGGTTGCGTCATGTTTCATGTACGTATCGTCAAATGAAGCTTGACGGAGTGTCGGTTAAGTCATCATCATGGAGTCATGAACCCTTCTGACAGAGTGACGTCGCCCCCGGCCGCTGCGGGGCTGGCGGGCCGTGTGCCCGCTGGCGAGTACGTTGCTACCGCGCGCCGGCTGGCGGAGATCTCCGCGGACCTGCAGCGGCTGTCAGTGATTGCGGAGCGTATTCGCGGTGTTCCGTGGGAGGCGATCGGGCAGGCACATGGAGGCCTGTCCCGTGCTGCGGTCCACAATCGGTACGCCCACGCGGTCAGGTCGTGGGAAGAAGAGCACCCCGGCGCTCCCGAGGAGCAGTTCGCTGTTGTGGACGTGCAGCTTCAGGGTGCGTACGCCGAGATCGACCTGCTGCTGGAGCGGCAGCGCGAACTGTCCCGCCTGTCGCACGCCACGGCCTCGGTCGCCGAGAAGTCGGAAACCGAGCTGGCCGCACGGCATACGCTCATTCGCAAGTTTCGGGCGATGCATTCCGATCCGCCGGACTGGGGCATTGCTGCCAGCCTTGCGCGTGACGCCTGTCAGGTCGACAGGGACCCTTCAGAGGACCCGCTGGACCGAGCGAACATCGCGAGGTTGCTCCAGGAGTCCCACGACGTCGGTGCAGCGACCTTTGAAGCCCTAACCGGACCGGATCGTGCGAGGTCAGACTCGCGTATCCCGCTGATATCCCAAGGGCGTAGGGGATCGAGTCTTGAAGCGCGGGTCGCCGCATTGGAAGAGGCGGTCGAGCGACTCATGGCTGAGAAGGAGCGTGACCTCTTCACCTGATAAAGAACTCCGCCGACCTCTGGGGAGCTTGTCTAGGGCGCGTCCAGAGGCTGGCGGAGGAACCACCGGTCCAAGATCACTGACATGTCAGATCACTCTGTAGGAGGTTCTAGTGGGATCGATTATCCAGCATGGCACCGCGGAACGCGAGGAGGGGCCTTCGCGAGCGGCGACGGCGCTTGTGCTCCTGGCCGTGGGCTTCCTCGCCGGGATCTATGTAACGGATCCCGTGGCGTTCACCAGCACGGTCGAGATGTTCGCCAGCTCTGTCTACGACGGAGCCATCCAGTGGGGGGTAACCGTGGTTCTGACCGCTGTTGCCAGCTGGTGTGTGGGGCGCAAGCACACGAACCGGTAGCCCGGCGACCAGGCGAGATGCGACGGGGCCGCCCAGGGGCGGCCCCGTAGTTGCGACGCCGTGCCTGGTTGTCCATGAGGCCGCAGACGATGTCCTGATGAGGCAGTGGTTGGTTTTTGCTGGTCAGGCCGGTGTACACG
>NZ_BMVE01000019.1 GCF_014650555.1 Streptomyces goshikiensis
CACCTCTACGGCTTCCACCAGCTGACCGGGACGGCGGACTTCGAGCTCGGTGACGCGGTCCGGCTGCTGCGCGAAGCCGGGCACGAGGAGCAGGCGGCGCGGGTGGAGTACGAGATCGTGGGCCGCAACGTCATCCCGGGCCACTGGACCTTCCAGATCATCGAGGCCTACAACGACACCTACTACCGGCCTTTCGCCGCGATGGAGCGTGACATCGTCGACGAGCTGGCCGATGGACGCGACCACCTCTTGGAGGCCGCACTCAAGACGGCCCGCCGAACCAGCCATCACCCAGACCACACGCCGACGCCCACCGACACCTGAGGGACGCTCCGCCGTGACTTTGGGCTCACCCCATGTCTTCTGTTTGCCTCCACTTTGTATATACATCCTGTTTTTCGCGTTTTTGTTGACGTAGGTCATGTGGGTGTCGACGATGCTGCTAGGCAGCAGCGATAGCCCCAGAACGTGGGGAGGCCGCCATGACCGTCATTGTGTCGGCCGTCGCCTACGCCCCCCGGAGGCAGCGAACCTAGAGGCCGGGGTGGTCCTCGGCTCCCGGCCCGGGACGGTCCGGGTGGTGGTGAGTGGCGAGATCGACTTCGACAACCCCGCGTCCCTGAGTGAGGTTCTCCTGACCGCGCTTGTCTCCCATCGCGCCATGCTCCTCGTGGATCTGGAGCGTGTGACCTTCTGTGACTGCGCCGGCCTCAACAGGCCGCCCGCCACGCGTCCCTGCGGGCTGGCCGCGGCCTGCGCGTCACGGGGCCGGCCGCCAGGTGGAGCGGCTCTTGAACCTCACGGCCACCCGCTCCCTCTTCGTGTGAAGACGTGTGCTGAAAGCAGGTGATCCTCATGACTGCGTCCGTCTCCCTTGCCGGGGGCGACCAAGCCAGCCACCGCACCGCCGCGACCGGCACCGCACAGGTGCCGTCCGATCGGGTAGTGCTGTCGGCGGTGGGTAGGCTGATGGCGACGCCCCCGGCTACGGCCCGCGAGGCCGAGCGCATGCTCTCCACAGCGACCTTACGGACCGGCCTGCCCGAGACTGTCCTGGCCGCCGCCTCCCGCGGCATACCCGTCCTGGCCCGTGCTGAGCGGGCACTGCGCCAAGCCGTCCGCACAGTGCGCACCTCGGATCACGCCCCGTCTTTGGGTCCGTACCTGCTGCCAGTGCAGGAGGACGCCGAGAAGGCGCTCGGCCGGTTCTTCGAGGCCCGCCTGCGCCTGACGGCAGCTCCTGCGGACCCGAAGGTACGCCGTGCGTTCGAAGGCTCCCTGTTCGCCCTGTGCGTCCGCATGGGCAGGCCCTGCCCCGCCAACCCAGCCCCGTCCGGAAGCCGAGCAGGTGCAGGTCCTGCATGGCACTGGTACTCGCCGTGCTGGATGGGTGGGATGATCGGGATATTCAGGTAAGGAGGGGCCACCATGCTGGTTCCGGTGTCAGGTGTGGAGCGTTCCTCCGATGCCGGGGTATGGGCGGTGCTGACCTTGTCCGGGGAGATCGACCTGGATGTGGTGCCGCAGGTCCGCGAGGCAGTTGACGAGCTCGTCGCCGAGGGACGGGTGAACCTGGTGTGGGACCTGGCGGACGTGAGCTTCATGGACTCCGCCGGGCTGGGAGTTCTGGTCTACACGACGCGGTCGGTGGAAGCCCGGCAGGGCCGGGTGCGGCTGGCGGGAGCGCACGTGCAGGTATGCCGACTGCTGGAGCTGACTGGGTTGGACGCGGTGGTCGAGCGGTATCCCGATGTCGCGTCCGCGGCGGAGCAGGCGCCCGCGTGAAGGGTTGCCGGTCCCTCCTGGCAGCCATGGTCCCGGATTGGGCAGAATACGGCGGGTGGAGAGCTTCCTTGACAAGGACATCCCCGCTGTCCCGCTGGCTGGTGACGCGCTGATGTCCACGCTTTTCGACGCCGCGGGCGCCGGCGTCTACGCCGTGGACGCCCAGGGCGCTGTGATCGCCTGCAACCGATGGGCGGAGCAGCTGCTTGGCTACCAACCGGGAACCTTAATCGGGGTCAACGCCCACCACGCCCTCAACCCCCAGGTCGCGAACACGGCCGGACTGCGTGAGCAGCGGCCGATCCTCACCGACGTCGCCCAGGGTAAACGGATCAGCGGCGATCGCGCCGTACTGCTCCGCGCCGACGGCACCGCGCTGCCGGTGTGGTGGTCAGCGGCCCCTCTGCCGCCCGAGTCCGGGCACGGTATCGGCGCGGTGGTCGTCTTCCACGACGCGTCCGCGCAGCGTGAGCGTGCGAACCGGCGGGCGGACCGCTACGCGCACAGCGAGACTATGCGCGAGCAGGCCGAGTACGACCTCGCGGAAATCACCTGGCTCGGCGAGATCACCCTGGCCATGGTCAGCACCCTCGACGCCCAGCAGGCCTTGGGGCGCCTGGTGCGCCAACTGGTCCCGCGTCTCGCGGACACCGCCGTCATCGATCTCGCCGAGGGCCACGCCATGCGCCGGGCCGCCTGGGCGCACCATCTGCCCGGCATACTGCCGGTTTCCCCCGAGTACACCCACGTCCCGGACAACACCGCGCACCGCGAGGCGCTGGGGCAGATCCGGCGAGGCGCCGCAATGCGCCATCTGCCCACGCCCGCCGCCGGAACGGGACCGGATCTGCTGAGTCTGGTGGAGGCCGAGGACGTTTTGGTCGTGCCCCTGCGGCTATGTGCCAGCACGCTGGGCGCCCTCACTCTGATCCGGACAGCGGGCAGCCCCCCGTTCAACGAGGGCGACCGGGTCCTGGCCGAAGAAGTTGCCCGTCGTACCGCGCTCGGGCTGGAGAACACCCACCTCCATGCCGCCCAGGCCGACATCGCCGCCACCCTCCAGCGCGCCCTGCTCACCGCCCTGCCGAGCGTGCACGGTGTGGAGCTGGCCGCCCACTACCAGCCGGCCCAGCGGGCCGCCGAGATCGGAGGCGACTGGTACGACGCCTTCACCCTCCCCGGCGGAGACCTTGCACTCGTCATCGGGGACGTCACCGGCCACGACATCCAGGCCGCCTCCCGCATGAGCGAACTGCGCAACATGCTCCGCGCCCTCGCGGTAGACCGCCCCGAGGAGACCCCTGGCCAGATCCTCAAGCGCCTGGACACCGCACAGGCCCGCCTCACCCTTACCGATTCCGACCGTCATCCTCGCCCGCCTGCACCCCCAGCCCGACGGCAGCTGGGAACTGTCCTGGTCAGTGGCTGGCCACCCCCCACCCCTCCTGCTGGCCACCGGACACACCAGCACCTACCTCGAAGGACCCCACGCCCTGCTTCTGGGAGTACGGCCCACCATCGACCGGCCCACTGCCCGCATCCCCCTGCCCGCCGGAGCCACCCTCGTCCTCTACACCGACGGGCTGATCGAATCCCGGACCCAGAGCATGGACACTGGCATGACCCGCCTACGCCAGCACCTCGACACCCACCAGCACCTGCCGCTTCCCCGCCTGTGCGCACAACTGGCCACCGAACTCGGCGACACCCGCGACGACATCACCCTCATCGCCATCCGCACTCCAACACCCTGAAGCAGCAGACCGGACCCGCCCCGGCCCCGCGTATTCCTCATCCCCCTCGCCGCGTACAGGCGTGTCCGATCGCATCGGCGCGTGGTGGAGTCCAACGACCGCCCATATCCGGGTGCCGAGGACGGGGCGCTTCAAGATCATCCCTGCATCTTCTGGGCGCACCTGGGCTGGGCCCCAAGCACGACGGGAGGGACGGGGCACGTGGCAGCGGACGCTTTACTCCTCATCGACCGTGTCCTCAAGGCCGCCGCAGCATCCTGTGCCCCGCGCTCGATACTGACCTCCAACAGCAGGGGCTGAAACAGACACACGCGGGTACCGCAGCGGGCAGGCGCCCGCCTGTCCCTGGGGGGCACGCCGGGGGGCGCGGTGCCGGCCCTGGTGTGTGCTCCCCAGGGGGCGCCCCGCTATGCCCATCCCTCAGGCCAGCAACTGCCTAGCTGACGCCGGAGGTGTCGCCAGTGGCTGTGTGCAAGGTGAGGAGCCCGCTGTCGGCAGGACGGGCTGATCCTTCAGATGAATGGCGAAGACCAGCTCAAAGGCACAGCAACGGGGTGGGCCGGCAGCCACATGGCTGCCGGCCCACCCCGGGGTGCTGTTGTCCGCGTGTGTTCAGGCGCGGTGCTGGCCGCCGTAGTAGCCGCCGACCTGGTTGTGGTATTCGGCGTTGCCGAGGTGCTTGTCCTTGTCGAACTCGGGAGCGTTCTTGATTTGCTCCTTGGTCCGGTCCACGAAGATCTTCTTGTCGTCGGGGTCGACGCGGCTGACGGTGCCGGCGGGCAGGAGTACTTCCTTGCCGAAGATCCAGGGCCCGGTGTCGACCACGATGTACGCGGAGCCGACGTCGTCGGAGTGCTTGTCGACCTTGCCGATGGAGCCGTCTGTCGCCTCGACCTTGTACCCGGTCAGATCCGCACCGGCCAGATGGCCGGACGTCTCACGGTAACCCCACACATTTACAGTCATGCGAAAACAACTCCTTCGGTAAAGCAGGAACGCAGCGGGAATTCAGGTTCCCCGCTGGTCTTCCGTTTTCCGTATTGCGTACATGGTGGAACTTGCGTTCCGTTCTGACCTCCGCGTGCCCCACATTTATGCCGCTACACAGCCGAGATCGGATTCGGGCCGGGATGGCCGCCGATCTTGGAGGTGAGCAGGTCCCCTGCTGCGTCACGGCAGCCACCCCGGCACCCTGCGGGTACCCCCGGTAGCCGATTTCACCCGAAAAACGCGACATGACGGTGGCCTGCCACCCCCGCGACCGGGGGTGGCAGGCCACCGTCGGACCGTGCCTGAGCTGCGTCAGGTCCGGCTGTCTACCAGCGGTACCAGCGGCCGCTCCCGCCCTTCGGACGGGCGACGAATCCGATGAGCCACAGAACCAGGACCGCGGTAGCGACCCACCACAGAATTTTCACCGCGAAACCCGCGCCGAAAAGGATCAGAACCAGCAGAAGAACGAGAAGCAGGGGAACCATAGTTATCAACCTCCGACGCACCATCTGCCCGACCGCGTTCCGAACATGCGCATGGAATTTAGGTGTTTCTTATCGGTGCAGGCGGGCAGCAGTGCTGGCCGCTTCTATGGCGGGAGCTGGATCATTCACAGGGGCCTTGATCCCATGGCCAGACCGCTGGGGTCGCCAGGCTGTGATGTTCCGGCTGAGGGCCGTGGCGATGCTGGGCAGACGGCGGTGCAGGCGGGCTGAGAAGACGCTCTTCGCGGTGGCGACGACGTTCTCGCCGTCGGGTCAGCGCGGTGGTGACGTTGCCAGCGCGCAGTACTTTGCGGGGCGCACCCCTCCGCATCGGTCCAGGACTCGCAGGACAGTCAGAAGCCGGTGGCGGGACGGCTCGGCGGATGCATATGGGGCGCTGATCAGTCGGTCGGCTCCTGGGGTTTGGCGTTTCCCGGGCCGGATGCGGGCTGCTCGCCCTCCTTACTTCCGCCCATCGCTGAGCCCTCGCGCCGCGGCTGTTCGCCTGCGGAGCCCGGGACGTCGGGTGCGTCCGGGCCAAGTGGCGGCAGGTCAGGGGTATGGGCGTCGCGCTTCTCCGGCACGCGTGCCGGAAGTTCAGGCTCTGGTGGGGCGTTGTGCATGACGGGTCTCCTTGCGCACGGGCTGGGACGGAGACGGCCGGCGGCGCCAGCGAGGGTGTTGCCTGCCGTCCTTCATTTGCGCCTGCCCCGCTTTCGACACCGCAGTCAGTCGAGCGAGGAGAAACCAACCTTGGACGGTGACGGAGCTCGGTGAGTCCACGAGGACGGCCCTCGCCGGGGGCACTCGACCGTACCGGCCATAAGGAGGAGCCGGGGCGGTTGGACCTGCGCCTGGACTCGCCTGTGTACGCCAGACCGAGCCTCTGGTGCGCTTCGTCCTCTCCCCGTGCTCCGCGAGGAATTGGAGATCCCGTCCCGCCCGACCGTGGCCCCGACCGCGCGTTGTGGCAGCGGCACCGACCCGGAGCTGATGGAGCGGCTCACCCGGCAGGTGCTCGACCCGGCGAGTGACGAGGTGATGGAGTCGTCGCGCGCTCAGCAGGAGCATGGAGACGTCGAGTGATCCCGGTGCCGCCGCACCGCAGGCAAGGCCGGCACCGAGTAGATCCTGCATGCGGTCCGTGTCGGTGACGGCGTCCGCATCCGCGCGCTGATGGCCGACCTGGCCGCCGTCGCGGACACCGACGTCCTGCTGTACCTGCGCGAGCGGCTGTACGTACCACGGTGACCGGAGGGGTGCGCCCTACGCCCGGAGCAACAGGTCGTCGGTGCTCGCTGCGCCCCGCATGCTCCAGGACTCCGGGGCGCGGGGCACTGCGCGGCCTCGGGCCAGCCACTCGCGCTCGACGGCGTCATAGATGGGCGTGTCGGTGATGTTCCTGGCCCCCCAACAAAGGTCTGAAGGTCGCGGCTGGCTACGGAGGCGAAACGGTTTCCTGCTCCATGCCGGGCCAACGATGCCCGGGCGGCCGATGTGGCGGCTCGTGACCGCTTTGGCACCGAATCCGCTGCGGACTCGCCGGGCCTGGAGCGGACGGCGGCCCCCGCCGCCGGGCGCGGTAGCAGGGGCCGTCACACGGTTCCGGCTCCAGATGGTGGGGCCGGGGGCGCGTGTCGGTACCCCCAACGCCCGTACCCGGCTGCCGGTCACGCCGGGTTCGGCCGTTCAGGTGCGCAGGCGGCTGTTGACGCCGTCGTGGCCGTCCGCGCTCTCCTCGTTGAACCAGTAGTCACCCGCGGCCAGGTACCGGAAGGAGTGCTCGACGCCTCCGGGCAGGGCGAGGGTCACCGCGCGGGTGTCGTCCCGGCGGGGCATGAGGGGATGGGCGCCGGGTTGCCACTCGTTGAAGTCACCCACCACGCTGACCGGCCCGGGCGGTGCGTCGGCGGGCAGGACGAAGGTGACCTCGGTGCGGTCCTTGCGCGGCTTGCGCTCCAGCATGGCAGGAACTCCTCACGGCGGTACAGACGGTGTGGCACCCATCCTCGTGGTCCCTCCCGAACGGCGCCTTTCGAGGCGTACCGTTCCTCTGCGCGTGTTAACTCGCCCGCCGCGGTCCGCTACGGAAATGATGCAATCGGTGACAGACCGTGTGAGCGTGGACGAAGGAACCCCACACACTGAAGAGTCACCTGTCATGGGCGGTATAGAGGACAAGCGCCAGGAACCCGGCAAGGGCCGCGAGGAGCAGCAGCGTTTGCGCCGCCCCGGGCAGGACCCGGTCCACCCCGAAACCGCCCAGCCGTCCCGATACAGGAGCGGCGAGGCCTCGGAGCGCAAGCGGCGCCGCGAGGAGGACCCGGTCCGCGACGAGCGTGACCTGCGCGAGGAAGACTCCTGAATCAGGCGGCACCCCACGCACACAGGGGCTGGCCGGGCCGGCTCACTGTCACATCCCGGCGCCGCGTACGCCCGGCACCCGGCTCGCGGACGGTGTCGGCGCAGCGAGATGATCGATGTGGGTCAGTGCTCGCCCAGATCCGGGCGAGCGTGCCTCAAGCCAGCCGATCATGGCGGGGTGAGACGGTATGGACTTCCGCTTGGTGGTGCGGCGCTACGGGCCGACCGCTCACCTCACCCCGGCCGGTGAGCTCGACCCCAGCACCTGATCCGCCCTCGACCAGACGCAGGCCGCCCTCGACGATCGCGTCGCCCTGGTGGCCTGCGACATGCGGCACGTGAGGTTCATCGACGTCACCGGCCTGCGCGCCCTTCTTGAATTCGCCCACCGCCTCGACTGGCGCGGCATGGAAAGCCGCGCTGCGCACCCACCCGCATCCTGCGCCGCAGCCTGCGGGAATATGCCGCATTCCGCCGGAGCGCGGGCCGGGGAAGGCATGCCCTGCGGGACGAGCGCCGGCTTACGTTCGCGCTAGACGCGAGGCAGCCAGCTGGCATTGAAGTCCGCGAGGTCACGGGCAGCCTGAGCACGTTGCTCGATCAGCCGGCGAAAGCCCACCAGCGCGAACCGCTCCCCGGTGGCCGAGCCGGGCCCGGGGATGCCGGCGACCTCGGCCATGAACCGCTGGGGCTGGGGCTGCCAGCCGACGACCAGGACCCGCAGCCCCAGGCACTCCGCCCGCCGATGCAGCTCCAAGAGCTGGAGCAGCCCTTCGCCGTCCATGTGCTCCACGCCGTGCAGGTCGACCATCAGGACCCGCACGTCGGCGCTGAGGTCATCCATCACCTGCTCTAGCGCGCGCCCCGAGTTCCCGTCGAGTTGCCCGTTGGCACTGACCAAAACCGACCGACCGCAGTGCTGGACGTCCGTGGTGATCAATACGGCCTCCTTCCCTCTCCGGAGGCATTGGAGCCTGCGGGCCACCATCCTGGCCTGACTAGTTCGGCGCTGGTACGAGGCACGCTGACCGGGGCCCAGGAAGCAACACGCCCTGCACGCTCCTGAGGACACTGCTGCCCAGCGGGCTGATCCCTCATGCCGAGTGACAGTGGCCAGGACCAGAGCGAAGCGGCGGTTCGCACCGAGGACGGCAAAGCTGCCGTCGCGGCCGTAGCGGGCGAACGCCACCCGTTTTGATGTTCTCCCCGAACGGCAGCACCATCGTGGGAGTCAGCAGCTCGCCGTCGGCGACATCCATGATCGCCGCGACCACGCCGATGCCGAGCCCGCCACGGCACCGGCGGGTACCTGCGCCTAGGGCGGCAGATCGAGGGTGCCCGGTGTGGTGTGGATGACCATCAGAGGCGACGTCCTGGACGAGGACGTCGCCCGCCTCTCTCCGCTCAAGCACGCGAACCTCAGCGTGCTGGGCCGCTACGGCATCCGTGCTGCGGTCCCGGCCGACGGCGGTGTGCGCCCGCTGTGCGACCGGTCGCAGCTGTCCTCGACGCCGAGGACGGCGTCGAGGACTGAGTTTCACGTTGCATTCCTGGGGGGCCGCTTACTCCAGGTACTTGGCACTGATCACGACGGGTCCACCGACCTGGGGAACGATGGTGAAGCTTTGGGCCGGGCGGCCGTCGTATGGCCTTGCGGACAGGTCTCCGGACCCCGGGTCCAGGGTCAGGGCGACATCTTTGTACATGCTGCGGACTCCTGTGGAGCCATCCGCCTGCGGGACCAGGCGCAGGCTCTGGGACGGGTTTCCGTCGTAGGGGCGTAGCGTCACCTGTCCGTCAGGCGTCAGCTGCAATGCCCCTCCGTAGCGCATGCCGCGGAATCCGACCGAGCCGTCGGCCTGGTCAATGGCGTAGAACTGCTGATAGGGGTCGCCGAGATACGGCCTGACGGACAGCCGACCGTGCTCGCCGGGGCTCAGGGTGAGCCCGCGGTTCTCCATTTCGGTGACGCTGATACGTGCATACAGGTCGCAGGAGCCCTCCTGCTTCGAGGGGTCTTCGAAGAGCCCCACTTTGAACTCGGGGCCGGACAGACGGTTCAGCGCGGCGCGGTCGTAGGTGAAGACATGCCCGGCGACCCAGTCGTCCGCAGATGCCTGGATGAGCGCGTGGGCGAGGTCGGCGAGCATGCCGGCCATCGCGGAATACGCCTCGGAGGACTGCCATTCACCCAGAGGTAGCAGAGCCAGCTTCTCTGCGGTGGTGCGCAGGGAGGTGGTCATCTCGTTGAGCATGCGCTGAATGGTGGCCTGGCTGCCCTGGTCCTTCTCCCAGCACTCCAGGTGCACGACCAGCGCGCCTTTGACCGGCCCTTCGAAGACCGTGGTGTCCGCGTCGAAGTTGTGTGTCTCGTGCTTGTCGACGTCCCCGAAGGTGCGCGTCGCCATGGCGCGTTTCGCGCCCTTGTCCGCCGCGGTGCAGGCCGCCCAGAAGAACTCGTCCGAGCCGCTCCACTCATTGGACTCGCGATTGCAGTGGAACTTCGTCAGGTTCAGGGTGGCGTGGACCGTCGCCGCACCGTTCGGAACCTGTTCCTGCGCCGAAGCGGTCACCACCGTCGCGCCGCACCCGTGAGCCGCCGCTCCGCGTGTGTAGTCCTCCTCGGTCCGCACCCCGGGGTACTGTGCGCCCTCGGCGGCGTCGAGATCAATGACGCGTACGTTCGCCTGGGCCGCTATCTCTCCCGCCAGAGCGGGCAGGTCGCTCTCCAGGTCCGCCTTCGAGTACCCCTCGCTGATCTCACGCCCCGCCAGACACGGCGGGAACACCGCAGCGAGCCCGCCCTTCTCCTCGGCGTAGACACGGCCGAAGTCACCCACCTCGTCCACCTCAAGGACAGTCCCCAGAGCCTGGACCAGCTCTGCCTCCAGGTCCGTCAGCTCCAGACCCTGCGCCTGGCGTGCTGCCCCGTGCAACGCCACCCCGTACAGCAGCCGCGCCCCCTTCGAGGACTTCGCCCTGCCGGACTTGGCCGTGCCTCGCAGCTGCTCCCGCAGATGCTCAAGGCGCTCCTGCCGGGAAAACACCGTGACAGTCATCGACAACCCTATCGAAGAAGTATCCGCGCAAAACGGATATATGATCCCACGGCGAGCGCGATACGCGTCATATCATCTACAGACAGTGATGACGCGGTTTCTGGCCACTATCCAAAAACCGCGCGGCTAGGCTCTGCCGGCCCCCACCAGCCGCCGCGCTGCACGGCCAGCTCAGATCACCACTCCGGCCTGGTCGCCGGGACGCACCACAGGCATCCCCCGCCACAAGTTCTTCGCCGCGAAGACCAGTACCCGGGTACCGAACCGCCCGAAGTTCGAGTACGGCCTCGCCAGTGCCCGGGAGATCAAGGCCCACGCCCCGCACTGCCGGGTCACCTTCACCGTGTACGAGATGAAGCGGCTCGGTCGGAATACCGCATTACTCAACAATGCCTCTTCACCAGTACTTCGCCTTGTTCGGGAAGTTCAGGGTCCCGCCGGCGGCTGCGTCACCGCCGATCTACTCCAGGGCCGGGCAGGCGATCACCGTCACGTCATCGTGATGGGAGGTGTCTCAGGCTTCCGGGTGTAGTCCTGGCCGAGATCGGCCTCGGTGAGGAGCCGCCCGGCGAGCGCGGAGGAGGACAGAGGAACGGAGCGGGGGACGCCGGACTTGCGCTGCCCCGATATTTCCCCGAGGGGCGATGCGGATGGGCGGGGGGCGCTGCCGGAGCACCCGGACAGAGCGAGGGAGGAGGCGACGGTCAAGCAGGCGCCGATGGTGCGCATAAGCATGTGAACCCCAGGGCTGGTCGATCGAGTCTGACGGCCGGACCCCCGTGGGCCTCTCCTCCGGCGTTATGGGTGGCGGGCGTCAGCGGCCGAGGAAGCGCAGGCATTCGTCGTACGTGGTGTGCTGGCCGGTGAAGGGCCCGCTGGTGCGGTTGAACCAGGCGGCGTCCAGCCGGGGCTCTACCTGCTCGTGCCCGGCCGGGCATCGCAACCACACACCCTCTTTGGTGCTCGCAATTACCCACTTCCGGTACGCGCCGCAATCGCAGCAGGCACGGACCTCTCCGTCCAGGACGAGCGGACTGTCGTGGGCCATCAGGATTCCGGCCAGCTCCTCGCGCGTCGGCAGGCGCAGGTCGGCGGGCAGGAAGTCCTCGACGACCGGCATGGTCGCCGGCTCCTGATGGTTCGGTCCCAGCGGCGGCTCAACGTATCCCGCACTCCATGCTTCCCACCGCTGCTGGGCTTCGAGTCGTTCTCTTCGTTCTCGATTGCGTCCGAACATGTAGTCCCTCCTCGCCCTTGTCCTGCCGGGCACCATAGATCGTGCGCCATGCCCCTGTCGTCGTTCTACTCTCGAATCTCTCAATGCCCACGGGCCTGGTTACGGCTGTCCTGGCGGGTACCGGCGGGGCCGTTCGTGTGCGAACGCGACGGCCTGTCGGTGGCAGTCCTGTGGGTCGGCATTGCGGACGCGTCGGCGGGCAGGCCGGCCAGACGGCGCAGCCGCCACACCAGCACGTCGCTGACGGAGGACGCGGTGTCCAACTCCCTTCGGCCAGCTGCCTGAACGAGGAGTCCAGCGGGATCGTGGCCGGCCGCTTCGGCGTCGGCGAGGGTGGAGGCGAGCGCAGGCCACCCGGCCTCGGCCAGGATCTGCCCGGCGAGCTCGGGCATCGCTGCGTGTAGGACGGTGGCATGTCGCCGGTGGAGGGCAGACGGCAGGAGGCGGCCCCGCTCGCGGAGTACGGCCATGGGGCGGTCGGCCGCGGCCTGGTAGGCGGCGCGCAGGTGTTCGGCTGCCTGCAGGGCGGCGGCGGCCTGCTGCGCGTGCTCCTTCCGTCCGTGCCAGGCCGCCGCGGCGGTGACGAGGAAGAACACCATGTCGATCAGCATCGCGGTGCTGGCCCCGTCCTCCCCGCGACCGAGGGCTGGTCCGCTGTGGACGAGGTCGCGGGCGGCCTGGCGCAGGGCGCGGTCGTGCCCGCGGACGGCCCGGACGTGGGAGCGCGAGGCCCGCTCAAATGCGGAGGCGGCCTTGCCGAGTTGCTTGCGGGTGTGGGCGGCGGAGGTCTTGGCGAGCGCGTCGAGCACTTCACCGGCCGCCGCGATGTGCGCGGCGATGGTGCCGTCGTCACCGTCGTCGAGTACCACGACCGCCTGCCAGGCAGCTGTGGTGGCGGCCCGCCGTGCGGAAGCGGGCCCGGGCGCGGCCCGCAGCGGAGCGTCATCCGCGGTGGTTTCGGCCACCGGGTCGGACGGGGTCGCGGAGGTCCAGCGTTCTCGGATGCGCGGCAGGGACAGATCCGGGGCGAGCCGCGCACCGGGGTAGAAGACCGGCTCGTCGTCCTTGTTGCGGTCGTCGGGGAGGGCGACCTTGTACCCGAGGAGGGCACCGGACGGGGCTACCCGCTTGCGGACGAGTAGGCCGGCGGCGGCCAGCCGGTCAAAGAACTCCGCTTCGCTGTTCGTACCGGCCACCGCGCGGCGTACGGTCTCGCGCAGTTCTTCCCGGGCAGTGCGCTTGCGGCCCTGGCGCTCAGCCTTGTGTCGTTCGGCGCTGGTGGGGCGCTGGGCGCCGGTGCCGTCCCCGGGAGCGACCTGGTGCAGGCCGAGTTCCTTCTCGATGAGGCGACACTCGGCCTGGGCGCGCTTGCCGGAGCGGAAGTCGTCGGGGCGGCTGCCGTCCTCGCACACCAGGGTGGCGATGATGTGGATGTGGTCGTCAGCGTGCCGTACCGCTGCCCAGCGGCAGGCTGGCTCATCGCCGCCGGGGTCGATGCCGGTGGCGGCCACAATTCGCCGGGCGATCTCGCCCCACTCCTCGTCGGACAGGGGCCGGTCGTCCGCGGTGGCACGTACGGAGGTGTGCCACACGTGCTTGGCGGGGCGGGCGTGTTCGGGCAGGGCCTCGACGGTCTGGTCGAGGAGCTGCTGGAGGTCCTTCAAGGTGGCGTTCGGGTCCCGGCCGGGGTCGGGGGCCATGCTGTCGAAGGATGCGACGAGGTGCGGGTCGGTGTGTTCCTCGTGTTTGCCCGGCCCGTACAGGTAGGCGAGCAGGCCGATGGTCCGCGATCCGGGTGCGTTGACGCTGGGAATCACGAAGTGCGCTGCGCGATCAGCCGCGAGGCAGCGTCGTGAACTGTCCTGGCGGCCCGGTGGACGGCGGCGACCGCGGCGTCGAGCTGCGGGGCGTCAGCACCGGAGTTCAGGACTTTGGAGACCTGGTTGAGGTTGCTGCCGGCCCAGCCGAGCCTGCGCCGGCTCTCGAACAGAGCGGTGATCACTTCGCGCTCGTCGGCGATTTCGGCGCTGGTGCGGTCGAGATCGCGGGCGGCGGCGAGGGCGGCTCGGGCGAGAAAGCCGGCGACGGACAGCTGACAGCGGGTGGCAGCGGACTTGATCAGGGCGAACTCGTCCTCGTTGAAACGGGCATTGGGCTGATGCAGACGCTTCTTCTCGCGGGGCTGTCGCGGGCGCTGTCGGGCGCGGTCAGCGCGGTCACGGCGCTCGGAAGGCTTCTCCTCCTGCTCTGGCTTCGATCCGCCCCCGGTCGAAGCCTGATGGACCTGCGCCCCCTGGTGCGGGTCCTCGCTCGCCCCGTCGGGGGCGGGTGTGACGGAAGCTACGCTTCCGTCCCAACTTGCTCCCCGCGAGAGCGAGTTGTCGTCCAGCTGATTCTGGTCGGTGGTTGCGCTGTTCGGAGGGTTCGTCATCGGGTCCGGTTCCTCGTGGAGCTGGTGCGGTCTGGGGCGGTGGAAATGTGGCAGGGGGCCCGGAAAGGAGCCCGGGCCGCCCTGTGGAGCGTCTCAGGGGGCGCTCCGTCTGCCGTTACAGGTGGTTCAGCCGCATTCGACGCAGCGCTCGTAGTGCCGTGTGAGGGCTCTGGCCATGCGCTGCTTGGTGCCGAGCGCGGTGCGGGCGCTGACTTTTGCCGGGACGGTGCCCGCGTGGCGGCTGGCGTGGTTACCGAGGTAGCGGATGTCCCGCTCGAAGTCGGCGCGAATGCGGGTGAAGCGGGGGCAGGTCTTCATCGGTGGCTCCTCGTCTTGGTGTTGTTGTCGCGCAGTCGGGCGAGGACCGGGGTGAGGCGGTCGTTGCGGATGGGGATCTGCTGGGCCCGCATGATGGCGCGCAGCTGCACGCGGGTGATCGCTTCGTTGCCGTCCCGGTCAAGTGCGTGCCGGACGTGGGGACGTAGTCGGTCGACGATCTCGTCCTCGGTGAGGCGGGGACGGGACCGCGCTTCCCGTCCGGTGCGGGACCGGCTCAGCACGTTCTTCCCTGTTCCCCGCTTCGGGTTGGGGACCGGTCCCCGGCGCGGGTTCACCGGCGGATCCTCGGGGTCAGCGCTGGCCCGGTCCCCGGCATTGTCCTGGTCCCCGTCCGGGGCGGGGTGGGGACGGGGACCGTCCGGTTCGGTCCCGGGGACCGTCCCTTCACGGTCCCCGGTCCCCGAGACCGAGGAAGGACGGTCGTGGCGCGGACGGTCCCCACCGATGCCGTTGCTCCGCACCATTGCGGGCGCGTGTCCCGGTCGGTCCCCGCCTGCTGCCTTGGTGTTGGGGACCAGGTCGGGGACCATACGGAGATCGTTGCCGGTCCCCGCAGAGATCGCGGTCCCGGGACGGTCTCCGTGCTGGGGACCGTGGGTCCCCTCGGGACGGTCCCCGGGCGGGACGGGGACCGTGGGGGGACCGGGGTTCGGTGTGGGGACCGTGTCGGTCCGGTCCCCGTTGTGGTGGCCCCCGGCCCCCAGGTCGGGGGCGGTCCCCGATGGTCTTAGCGTGTCGGCGTCAGCGGGGACCAACAGGTCGGGGACCGTGTGGGGGCTGTGCCCCTGCTCGGGGACCGTGCTCGTCCGGTCCCCGCCCGCACGTGCCCCCGCATGACGGTCCCCGCCGGTGGGGACCGCGCTCCCGTCGCCGTCCCCTGACTGCGCGGAGGCCTGGTCCCCAGTGGTCGTTTCGACGGCCATCTCGCCTCCGGGGAGGCCCTCCGTGGGGAGCGGAACTTGGCCGGCGGGGGTGGCTACGTGCTGGTGAATCTGGCGCATCAGCACACCGAAAGCCAACAAGGCGGCGGTCGGCGGGACGGCGGCGACCACGTAGTCCAGCACGGGAACTGGGCCGGCGCCGGTCCCGCTGACGCCAGCCACGTTGAGCGCGATCGACCCCACCGATCCGATGGCGGTCAGGGCCACGGCCCACCAGTCGGTGACCTTGCGCAGTCCCGCCCGCAGCATCAGCAGCTCACCGATGACGATGAAGGCATCCAAGGTGCCCGGCCAGGCCCACTGACGCTCGGGCGACTTGGCCAGGCCGTGCTGCCCGGCGACCTCGGCCAGGTGCGCGTACGACAGCCAGAACGCGGCGGCGGTGAGGGCCGCGATCACGGCCCCGGCGGCGCCGAGGGTGAACCGCTCGGCGGACTTGGTGCTCTTCGCGGCCCTAGGGTCCGCGCCGGTGCTCATACTGCCTTCCGGAGGCTGTCGATCAGTGCCTGGGTCTGCACATGACGAGCCACCGGCTTCGGCTTCTGGAGCACGACCTTGCCCCGCCTGTCCTTGCGGGGAAGGCTGCGGTTGCGTTCGGGGCCGTCACCGTCGTGGACCTGGCCGGAGCGCGGGGGCTGGTGCCCGTCGAGGATGGCCTGCCGGGCGGTCTCTGCCGGATTGGGGTCCGAGGCGAGGTTGTGGTTATCGCGGTTCTCGATGGCTCGGGCCTCCACCCGGAGCAGGTCGCGGGCCCACTCGACGCCGATTTGGAGTGTGTGGGCGAGTCGGTTCGGGCTCCAGCCCCGGGCGCTCGCGTAGCGGGTGAGGGTTCTGCGCTCCAGCCGGCTCAGCTGGACGTCCCGGCCTTCAAGGGCCGCCTTCACCCGGCTGTAGTCCAGCCGGTTCTCGACTTGGTCGTGCCAGGTCAGGCGCTCGGCCTCGCTCAGGCCGCCCCAGACGCCCTCCTTGACTTCGTTGTCCAAGGCGTAGTTGAAGCATTCGCGGCGGACCGGACACCAGCTGCAGATCTCCTTCGCCTCCGCGATGGCGTAGTCGTCGTTGGGCGTGTGGAAGAACAGCTCGTCTGCGGTGGAGGGGTCGACTCCGTTGCAGGCGGCTCGGGAGTGCCAGCTGATATCCGCGACCCCGTGGAGGGTGGTGGGCGGGGTGTTGGTGGTGATGTAGCGCATGGGGATGATCTCCGGGTACGCCTGATGGGCCGGCGGGCGGGCAGCGCAGCACACCGGCAGTGAAGCGGTGTAGGTGCAGCTCGGCGGCGAGGCAGGGCAGGGGGAGCGGTTGCGGCACCGCGCCGAAGTGGGAGGGGTGGGGAAGGTCGGTCAGGCGCGCTGGAAGCGGCGGTCCGGGCCGTCGAACTCGACAGATGTGCACATCCCGGACAGGCGGGAGAGGATCCTGTCACCGACCTTGTCGCGCAGCACAAGCTGACGTCGGTCCATGCTCTCGGTGCGTACGGGCGGCAAGTTGCTGGTGATGATGGTCGGGAGCTGGTTCTCCGCCCGCCAGTTCAGCAGCCGGAAGTTGATCTCCTCGTTCCACTCGCTGGACTTGGGGGCGCCGAGGTCGTCCAAGAGAAGCAGGGGCGCGCGCACGATCCGCCGGAGCATGAACTCCAGGTCCACACCGGGGCGCGGGCGGGTCTGGGCGTAAAGGTCGGCGGCGGTGATCGCCTGCCAGTCGACCCCGCACCCAGCGGCGGTCAGGGCCCGGATGGCCCCGTACGCCTCGTGGGTCTTTCCGGTCCCGGTGTTGCCCCAGAGCAGCAGTGAGGGGCCGTGGGCGATCCGTCGGCGGCCGCTTGAGCCCCACTGGGCATGGCGGTCCTCGGCGTTCGGGGAGACCGCAGCGTCCCTGATGGTCCGCACCCAGGCAGCGACCGCCGGGTGCTGGGGGACCGCGTTGCGGTAGGCGTACGGGATCCGCCGCTGGGCGGCCTCCAGGGCCGGGATCGGCTCCGGGGTGTCCGGCACGGTGGCAGCCGGGTCGACGCCCCGGGCGACGAGCTGGGCCTGCAGGCGGTTGCGCAGACGGTCGGAGACGGCGGGCTGCGGGTCGGCGAGGCGGGTGCGGGTCACAGGCTGCCTCCGAAGGTGGTCGGCTCGGATGCGGCCGGGTTGAAGTAGGGCGAGTAGGCGGATCCGGTGCTGGCCCATGGCCCCGCGCCGGAGGCGGAGGACGGCGGAGAGCTTGCCTGTGGCGAGGCGTTGACAACCTGGTTCACCAGGCTGGGCAGGACGCTCGGATGCAGGCCCTTGTCCCGCAGCAGTCCCATGGCGACTCGGATGTCGCTGGGCGCGAAGTCCTCGTCGAGGAGCATCTTGATCTTCCGGCCCAGCAGCCCGCGTGTATCGCTCGGAGGCTTCTGCCCACAGCCCTTTACGTACTCGGCCACCAGATCCTTGGCGGACACCTTCTCCGAGGCGCTGCGAGATGCTGGCGCCTGGCGCCCCGTAGGTACAGATCCAGGATCCAAGATCCTAGATCCAGACGACGAGCCCTCGCGTATTCGTGTCGAGGCCTCATCGAATTCCTCCTGACCTGCGGTTTCTCCGGGCAGGTCGGAAACCGGCTCCTGAAGGGCCTTCGACGCGGATCGAGGGGCCGTACCGATGCCGACGGCTGCGGGGTCCGGATGGGCCGCAGAGGCAGAATCGGGCGAAACCGGCTGATCTAGTACTCGACGAGTGTTCGTCGAATCCTGCGAGGCGCCACGGGTAAGCCTGGCCGTGGCCGGCGCCGAGGAGGTGGCGGGCAAGGAGGGGGTGGGGCAGGCCGTGCTGCCGCACTCGCTGCACAGGCGCTGCGCCTGGTGCACGGGGCACCGCGGCATGCGCGAAGCGGAGGGTCGGTCGATCTTCTGGTGCTTCTCCCACTTCACGACGTGCAAGTAGTCCTTGTCGTCGCACCCGGTGTAGCGGCAGATGATGCCGGTGGCGGCCAGCTGGTCGAGGTCCCTGGCCACATGGGCCGGAGTGTGCTCGATACGCAGCGGCCACACGAGCCCGGCGATGATCGCCGGGTGCCCAAGGAACCGCCCGCTGTCATCGGCCTGTGTGAGCAGCCCCTGGAAGGTCACCATCGCGGTGACATCGCATGCAGCGAGGTCCTCCGACCAGAACATCTCGGGCTTGATCGTGCGGATGCGGGCCATCAGGCGACACCCCCCTGACTGCGGGTTGCGGGGTCGGCCTTATGCTCCGCTCTTTCGCGCGGGGCGGTTGCCATGCGACACTCTCCTCTGGTGTGACCCGCCGTACCGGGGTGCCCGTGAGAAGGTCCGGTTCGGCGATGTTGGGTGGCTGTCCGCTCATTCGTGGGCGGTCGTGCTGCCAGAAGCGTCCGGCGCCTGAGAGTTCCCGCTCTCGGGCGCCGTCGCTGTTTTCTGGCTCAGCCAGTCCGTAAGGTCCATCTGCTGCGCATCCAGCCCCCCTCCGAGTCTTCCGCCGGGCCTAGTGACCGGCAGGCGATGACGAACATATGCACACCGTGCTGGAATACCTAGACATCGCTCTGGAACTCCTCACAGGTCGCGACACGCACCCTGACCAGCTCAGATCCCTCGGGTGGCAAGACTGTCACGGGGCTACACGACCTTGCTGGCGGCTGGTTTCGTTCGTCGAGTCGAAGTTATCTGCGTTCGGCGAACCGCGCAAGTGGCTAAAATCAGGTTTCCTGAATACAGTGAACCCAAGACGGAGGAGGAGGGGCATGCCGGCACGTATCTTCGATGGACAGCTTGTGCGCGAGCTCCGTCGCTCCGCCGAGCTGACGCAGGAGGCCGTGGCCACCGTCGTGGGAGTCCACGCGAGCAGCGTGACTGCGTGGGAGAAGGGCAGCAGTCACCCGGATCTGGAGCGGCTTCCCGCTCTCGCCCGCGCGCTTGGGCATCCCCTTGATGACCTGTTCCCCCGGCGTGGTCTTCCCACTCTGGCGGACCTGCGGGCCGACGCCGGGTTCTTCCAGAACGAGGTCCCGGGACTCCTGGGCACCAAATCCGCCGGGCCGGTGGCGAACGCGGAGCGGGCCAAGCGGCGGCTCTCGGGCGTCTATGTCGAGCCGCTGGCCAAGGCGTACGGCGTGAGCGTCGAGCAGCTGCTGGCAGCACAGGAAAGGTCATTTGGGATCGAGGTTCCGGAGCCTCACCCCGAGGTGCCCACGAGCCTCGCCGACAAGATGCGGTATCTCCTGGAGAACCCGGACGGCGACAGCGTGCCGCCCTCGGATGCGGAGATCGCCCGTGCGGTGAATGCTTACGTCGGCGCCCAGGTGATCTCCGCGGCTGGTGTCGCGGACCTGCGGAAGGGCGAGGTAACCGAAGCGTCTCCGCCGGTGCTGGAGGGGCTGTCGGCTGCCTTCGGTGTCAGCGCCCTCTTCTTTCGCAGCCGCGACGTGGTCAAGAGGCAGGTCGCCGAGGGGCTGACTTTGCTCGCGAATGTGCAGGCCGGGAAGATCCGCGGGCTGAAGGGCAGGCAGATAGGGCCCGAGGGGTTGCCCACCGAGGTCATGGCCCTGATCAACAACATGGTTGCGGAGATCGAAGAGCGGGGCCTGCCCACCGCCTGACGGCGCCGGGCGAAGCCCCGCTTGGTCGCTTCGGTGTCTATGCGGCCTGGTGCTGGCGGCCGTTGGTGAAGACAGCGCGTACGGCGCTCAGGGCGGACAGGTCTTCGAGCGGGTTGCCGTCGACCAGGAGCAGGTCGGCGCTGTGGCCGGGGGCGATACGGCCTATCTGGTCGCCTACGCCGAGGGCTGCTGCTGCTTCAGTGGTGGCCATGGCCAGGATCCGGTCGCGCGAGACCCCGAGGTGTTCGTAGAAGCTGAGGGCGCCGACGATCCCGTCGAACCCGGCGCGCTGGACACCGGCATCGGTGCCGGCGATGAGGCGGGCTCCGGACTCGGTCATCCGCTGCACGAGCGCGAACATGGCGGCGGCCTTCTCCTCGCCGAAGAAGCGGGGCAGCATCCGCCAGTGCGGACTGACCGCCGGGCAGACGTAGATGCCCTTCTCGACGATCTGCGTCAGGACGTCCTCGCGGAGGTCGAAGCCGTCCTCGGTCATCCAGGTGCAGTGCTCGATGGTATCGACCCCGGCGGTCACCGCGTCGGTGATGGCGTCGGTGCCGTGCGCGTGCGCGGCCACCTTCAGGCCGGCCTGGTGAGCCTCCTCGACGACGACGGCGAGCTCCTCCGCGCCGAACTGGCTCTTCCAGCTGGGTGCTCCGCCCTTGGTGAGGCCGCCGCCGCCGGCCATGACCTTGATGACCTTGGCACCGTCGGTCGTGTTGCGGCGTACGAGGGTGCGTGCCTCGTCGGCGTTGGAGACCTCGCCTCCGAGGAACCAGCAGTGTCCGCCGGGCGGCGTGACGGGGGCCCCGGCTCCGATGATGCGTGGGCCCGTCGCGGCACCGGCGGTGATCTCCCGGGCGAGGCGCAGCCCGAGGCCTCCTCGGTCGCCGAGGTCGCGGACTGTGGTCACACCGGTGGCCAGCAGCTGGTCGGCGCGCTTACGCATCCCCTCCAACAGGTCCTCGTCGCTGGCTTCCTGCATGGTTGCCACGGGGTCGGCGCCGGCGTCGAAGACGAGGTGGACGTGGGCGTCGATCAGGCCGGGCAGCAGGGTCGAGTCCGGGAAGCCCTGGCGGGTTTCGCCGCTGCTTGTCTGGGCTTCGATGTCGGGGCGCGGGCCGACGGCCGCGATGATGCCGTCCCGTACGAGTACGGCACCGTCGGTTAGGTCGGCGTTTCCGGTGAGGACGCGACCAGCTGTGATCAGCATCAGGGCTCTCTTTCGTGAAGGTTGGTCAGGCGGCGCGGAGGGCGTCGGAGAGGGCAATCAGATGGGCGGCGTCAGCGCTCGCGCTGTCGATCTTGGGTACAGCCAGGGGAATGACCGGCTGAGCCTCCTCGGGTGCATGCACGTCGGAAGCGGCTGCCGAGCGGAGCCGGTTGGCCAAGACGGCCGTGTCCATGGACAGCAGCTCCTCCGTGGTCAGGTCGCCCATGAGCGGGCTGATGCGGACCAGGCCGTCCCGACACTCGACCACGCGGCGGTGGTAGAGGTGGTGCACGCCACGCACACCCCAGGTTTCGAGCACGGTCGGCTGAGAAGCGAGGACGGTCTCGGGGAACCGGTCGGACAGCAGAACCCAGAGTGGTTCGAGGCGGAGGTATCCGCAGCGGTGCTGCCGCCACACCCGCAGAGCGGACAGGCGGCTACGGGCGCCGGAGTAGGAGACGCCGACGACGAAGAGGAGAATGGACAGGACCAGCAACATCGCGACGGCGGACATCAGGCCCTTCGACACGGTGCCGCCCTGCCACCGGGTTGCCACGAAGACCGCCCGGACCGCACAAGCCGCGGCCATGGCCAGTAGCCCGACCGCTGTGATCCAGAGACCGGTGGAGTGCGGGCGCGGCGAAAGCCGGGCGTAGCGGACCGTCCAGATGCCGGCAGCACCCAGCGTGTAGGTCAGGTAAAGGCCGGCGACGCCGTAGAACGCGGCGAGCTGCGTGATCGTCATATCCGCCGACGAGAAGGACCCGGCGAACACATCGTGCGGCACCGTCGTGGCCGAGACGACCAGAACGGCTGCGACGAAGAGAACGAGGATGGCCTCGCGACGCGCGCGTCGCGTACTCGTTGCCCGGTCGGCAGATGAAAAGAGGTAGAAGCACATCAGGAAGTACACCGTGCCGAGCAGCAGGATGTTCTGCACGAGCTTGGCCGTGCCGTGGCCGGCAACCGTGTCCACGCCGCTGGCCCCGCCCGGCATGGCCATCGGATACGACAGGGCCGCACACACGAGGCACAAGGTGACGGAGCGGAGGGCGCCGTCCCGGGGCGCCTTCGTGAGCTGGTAGACCTTCCACGCCACGGCAGCAGCCAGGACGAGGAGGAACAGGACCGTCATCACAGCCACCCCTGCCGGTCGCCCAGGGCCAGATTCACGCTACGCACGGCCGGATCGGCGGCCGGCGGAGGTCCTGCCCGCTCCAGGACGGACGCCCACTCCATGATGATTGTGGCGGCCTTCTCCACCTGACACTCCTCCTTGTCGAGGTACGAGCATCGCTGTCCGCCCTCCGTTCCAACTCCCGACGCGAAGTTTGCCCGCCCGGGGCCATGCGGGCCGTCGGCCTTCAGATGACACAGCTCGTGCAGGATGATGTGGTCTTGGTGGAGCCGGGTCGTGCGCTCCTGGACGAAGATGACGTCGGCGTCCGGAAGATCGAGCCAGAACCCCACGGGCCCCGGCATCGGTAGCGGCGCGCGGCGAATCAGGATGCGCCGATCGCGCTGGATCTCAAGTGCGAGCCGGAGCTCGTCGATGCGCAGAGGGGGTTGGACGCCCAGTTCCTGGAGCTCTAGGCGGATACGCCTACGAAGCTGCCGGTCGGCTATGCGTGCCGCCCGCGCTGCAGGGGTGAAGGCTCCCGGTCGGCGGAGCGGCCAAGGGCGTGCCCGGCGCTCGGTGTTGCTGTGGGGACCCGTGTCCCCGATTCGCCACCACATAGGTCCCTCGTCAGCCTGCGGCCATCCGGCACGCCCTGCGGGAGATGACGGACGACCATCGGCGAAATCGTTCGTGTGTTCGATATGCGAGACGGATGCCAGAGCGCTGGAGATACGGCTCGGTTTGTTCTGCTGTCCGGCGGGTGGGGCTCGCCACCCATCAAGCGGTGCCCCTGCACCCCGCGAGTCGTCGCTACCCGGCGACTCCGCTGGGCTCATGCTCGGGGCAGGCGCCCCCGCATGGCCTGGCCGGCGGAAGGGTCGCGAAGGGAATCCCTGCTGAACCCCTAATTCCGCCTGCTTGATCGAACCGTACGCCATCCCCGGAGTGGGTTGATCACGGGCATTGGACGGGCCGATGGGGCGCGAAAAGCTGTTCAAGATCGAAAATGCCTTAGCGATCAACGACTTTCGTGGCATGCATTGCCATGAACCCCGTCTGACCTGCCGCTATCCGCTTACGTGGTTGACAGGTTCGCGGAAAATGCTCGCCGGTAGATCTGTTATGAATCCGAAATAAACCACCCGTGGGGCATGCTGCCGGAGTGGTGCGATTCGGGCATATCGGAACCATTCTTAATGATCTTGATTTGCGTGACATAGGTCGCATTCAGGTGAATGTCGAAGTGAATTAGCCTGACGTCATGGCTACCGCGATCACAGAAACCGAAGCCTTCGCGAGCTTCTGGTCCGAATACCACTTGGCTACGCTGACTACGTTGCGTCCCGACGGAACTCCGCATGTGGTGCCAGTTGGCGTGACTTACGACCATGAGGCGGGCGTCGCGCGTGTCATCACGCGAAAAAGCAGCGTAAAGATCGCCAACATCCTTGCGGCCCTCCCGGGCGGCGCGCGAGTCGCGATATCGCAGGTGGCGGGCCCAAGGTGGTTGACCATCGAGGGTGTGGCAGAGGTTCGAACCGCAGGCGATGAAATCTCAAACGCTGTCGATCGCTATGCGGATCGCTATGGTCGCCGCCCCGCCCCAGACCCTGAGCGCGTACTGGTCGAGATAACACCTGTGCGTGCCATGGGTGTGTTGGAGGTCCCATCCCGTCCGTGAAGTTGCCTGGACTCTCTCTTCGGGCGAAGGCCGCATGCCTAAATTCCCATACGGATTCCGCAACTCTCCTGCCGGGCGCTGGGTTTCAGAGCTCATGGTGCGGTGTGATCCGTAGCGGCAGTCGGTGAATCCCCAGGCTTCTGGGACCACTTGGTCGTGCAATCGGTTCATCGCTGATGGGGTCCTGGATGGGGTATCCCTTCCCGGGCAGGGCGCGTGCGTGGGAACCGTCGCGTGTGAACTCGTGTTGAAGGGCGATTAGGAGAGGTCCTGGCTCGCCATCAAGGTCACTCATCGGCAGGTTGTCGAGTGCACCGGACGCCGAGCAGGGTTCCTGCTGGTCCTCTCAAGCGCATTCCCAATGACGGATGTTCTGTCAAGGCCCGGTGATGCGATCCCTGTGGCGTGCCCCGGTGTGGCAGACCCAGGCCTGTTTACTTGATACCCCGCCCTGGTGTCCTGGGCATGGAAGGTGCCGGGTTTGGTATCTGAGGCTCGCATCGACATGTGTGCCGTCCCGCCTGCCCGGATCAGGGCGGGTGCGACGGTCGGTCCGCGCACGCCACGTAACGGGAGCACCCTGTGGCCTTCCTCGCCGTCATCCTCGAACCCCGCGACTACGACGGCCTGTCCGACCTCTCCAAGAGGGCGGTGATCCGGTGCCAGCGGCGGAGGGATCCGGGGCTGTGGAGTCTGGCCCGGCTTGCTGAGCAACCCGGGTACCTGTCGCCGTGGTCCGGCAAGCAGTCGCGCAGGGCGACCATCCGATCCTTGACCGAACCTTCCTGGGTGTCTCTTGGGCCGCTGGGCCAGCATCTCGGCCAGGGTGGACGCCCATGTCCGGCTGGGCACAACCAACGAGATGATCGGGATGTCCCTGCCCCCGGTTTACCTGGCCACCGCTGGCCGTTGCTGACTGGGGCAATGTCTGGAGCGGGATATGCCGCGGCTGCAGCCGGTGCAGGAGAAGGTGGCACACGCAGCGCTGCGATCCGTCTATGCCCTGACGCGACGGACAGCGATCATGCACTCGACCTGACGGGCGTCGCGAAATACGCCTGAGGTATCCAATCCGGCGAGTGCCGTGCGGAGGTCTGCCGTAAAGGCGTCCTGGCGTGCCCCCAGTACGGCTGGGCTCGTGTAGGAGAGGGAGAGCTGGAATCCGATCAGCTCCTCCAGGGTGAACTGCACAGGCTGGTCGAGCAGGACGGTGTAAACGCTGCCGAACGCCGACGCGCCCATCTGGTCGCGCAGGGCCCCGGCTCGGCCTACGGACACTCCTTGCGGGTTCCGGTAGTCCGCGCCGAGGTGTGAGGCTGCAACGTCCTCGATGACGGGCAGCCACGGTGGAGGCTCGGAGGCGGAGACAGTGGAGACGAACACGACTCCTCCTTGGGGAAGGATCAGCCGGTCGAGATCCGCGAGAAGTCTGCGGAGGTCCATGCGGTTGAACGACTTGCCCAGGGTGGCCACGCTGATCGGCGGGAGCCCCAGCGTCGGCAGCTCGGCGGCGTCCGCGACCTGCCAGGCGACGTTGGCCGTTCTGCTCGCGGCAGCGAGTCGGATGCCCTCGGCCAGCATGGCCGGCTCCGAGTCCACCGCGTGTACCACGGCTGCGAACGGAGCGAGGGGGATGGCGATTGTCCCTGGCCCGCAGCCGAGATCCAGCACGTGCTGCGTTCCATCAAGGAAGAAGCGGTCTCGGAGCAGGGTGAAAAGAGCGTCGGGGTAGGGCGGACGAAAACGCGCGTAGTACGGGGCGGCGCTGGCGAATGAGGTCACGCAGCTCTCTACATCGGGCCTCACCAGCGATGATGCCTACCGGGTCGGCGCGGCGCGTGTTCCATCCAGTAGGAGGACATGAATTCGGCGTTTCTGACGGTCTGTCGAGGCGGCTAGGCTTGGTGGATGAACCCGATCCGCGTTCGTTTCGCCCCTTCGCCCACAGGCATGTTCCACGTCGGCGGAGCCCGCTCCGCGTTGTTCAACTGGGTCATCGCTCGACAGCAGGAGGGCATTTTCGTCCTGCGGATCGAGGACACCGACGAGGCCCGGAACCGCCCCGAGTGGGTGGAGGGCATCATCAGCGCGCTGGCCGCGATCGGCATCAGCACCTCCGATCGCGCGTTCGAAGGCCCCTACTTCCAGTCGGCGAACGCCGAGGCACAGCGCGCGGCCGCGCTGCGCCTGCACGGCGAGGGGAAGGCGTACTACTGCGACTGCACCCGCGAGGAACTCGTCGCCCGTACGGGGTCCCAGCACCTGGGCTATGACGGGCACTGCCGACGGCGGGGTCTGGAGCATGCTGAGGGCCGGGCGCTTCGGTTCGAGACCCCTGACGAGGGCGCGACAGTCGTCGATGACGTGGTGCGGGGCCACACGGAGTTCCCGAACAGCGCGCTGGAGGACTTCGTGATCGCCCGCGGGAACGGGAGCCCGGTCTTCATCCTCGCGAACGCGGTGGACGACATCCGGGAGGGCATTACCCACGTCGTCCGGGGAGAGGAGCACCTGTCGAACACCCCGAAGCAGCAGCTGCTGTGGGAGGCGCTTGGAACTCCGCCGCCGGTCTGGGCCCATCTGCCCGTGATTGTCAACGAGAAGCGGCAGAAGCTGTCGAAGCGACGCGACAAGGTGGCCTTGGAGGACTACCTTGCCGAGGGCTATCTTCCAGAGGCCCTCGTGAACTACCTGATGCTCCTGGGCTGGGGCCCCTCCGACGATGTGGAAGTGCGGCCCTTCGCCGAGCTGGAGAAGTTGTTCCGGCTGGAGGATGTGAACAAGGCGTCCGCGTTCTTCGACGTCAAGAAGCTGTCGTCGTTCAACGGGGATTACGTGCGGGCGCTTTCCGAGGAGGACTTCGCCCTCGCCTGCCAGCCGTGGCTCTCGGGCGATGTCGCTCCGTGGGATCCGGACGCTTTCGACGAGAGCGTCTGGAAGATGGTCGCGCCCTACGCGCAGACTCGCATCACAGTGCTGTCGGAGATCACGAACTACGTGGACTGGCTGTTCCTCGATGTCCCGGCCCGCGACGAGGCGTCCTGGGCCAAGGCGATGAAGCCGGGCGCCGACGCCGTCGTTGCCGCTGCCCGGGAGCGGTGGGCGGCTCTGGAGACTTGGACGGCCGAAGGCCTGCACACGAGTCTGGAGGAGGTCGCCACCGGTCTGGGCCTGAAGCTCGGCAAGGCACAGGCGCCGGTACGGGTGGCGGTCACCGGTCGCACGGTCGGGCTTCCGCTGTTCGAGTCCGTCGAGATCCTCGGTCGGGAACGGACGCTGGCCCGCCTCGACGCCGTGAAGGCGGCGCTGGCGGACCAGGTGTCGGCTGACGTGGTCAGGTGATCTTGTTCAGAAGGGTGTTCCAGGCGTCGGCGAAGTAGTTGGTGTCGAACTGGGCCAGGGCTGCTGCCGCGGCCCTGGCCTCTTCCGGCGGTGTGGTGGCGCGCTCACGTACCTGCTGCGCCAGCCGCGGGATGTCCGGGGCGGGTTGTCCGGACAGGGCTGCCAGGTCTCTGAGGCCGGCGACGGGTTCGATGAGGCAGGGCATTCCGACAAGGACCGCCTCGGCGGCACACCTGCTCCAGCCTTCATGCATGCGCGGTACGAAGACGCCGACGTCGCAGGCCCGCAGGAGCCGAAGGTACCGGTCGCGGGGCAGGTTGAGATGGGTGCCGGTGAACCCGATCGTGTTGTTGCCGGTGGCGATGACCCGCAGCTGCGGTGCTTCGGCGAGCTCGCACGCCACGCGCTCGGTGCCCTTCCAGTGGACGGCCTTCCCGGCGTAGACCGCGACTGTCCCGGGCGTGATGCCGAACTCGTCTCTGCACGCGTCCCGGTCCAGACCCTGGGCGTGGTTCATCTCGTCAAGGTCGAACGCGTTGTAGATGACATGGACGTTGTCCACCCCGCGCCTCTGGAGGAAGTCGGCCCAGTAGGGGGCGACGCACACCACGGCCGCGCACTCCGGCAGGACCGCGAACAGCTGCTGCCACAGCACGGCCTCCAGGGGCGCCGAGTCGTGTTGAAGCGGCTCGTAGTGGTGGAGGATGAAGACGGTCCTGGCCCGCATCGCGGGGCTGAACAGCAACAGGCTCAGGTCGTCCCACACGAAGCATGCCCCAGGGCGGTCCAGCGTCCGTAGGACGGGGGTGAGCTGTTGGAGGTGCCTGATCTTGCGCCACCGCCGTACGGGGTCGACGCGCTTGTGATCGGGCACCGTGTGCCAGCGGACGTGCTCAGCCGTCACACTGTGGACCATGCGGAGGTAGACCCTGCCGCCGGTCCGTCCGATCGGCTCCATGGAGTACACGGCCTTCGCCACAGCGTTCCTCCTGCTGGTAGCGGTCGTACTCGGAGAGCAGCAGCGCATGGGCTGCCGCGAGGTGGGGGTCGAGCCCCCGACGTGCCTCGGCGAGCGGAAGGTGGAACTCGGCCAGGTCGGCGACGAACCGTGCCCGGCGCCCGGTGTCAGGGGAGTTCGCGAGGTCCCGCAGGTTGTGGATGCGGTCGGCCAGCCGGATCGTGAGGGAGACCGGCGGCATCTGCTCGGTCTTACGGTGCCACGCCTCCTTGTCGCCGGGCTGTTTGGGCCTGTCGGCGAGCCGGTGGTCGGGCGTGATCGCGGCGAGGCGGGAGGTGAACTTGTCGCCGAGCTGGCTGCTGATCGTCTCGGCGGCGCCGGGATCGATCTCCAGTGCGTCGTGGAGGAGGCCGGTCATCAGCGCAGTGGGGCAGGTGATGCCGAGCTCGTCGCGCAGGATCGCCACGACGGCCACGGGGTGGTGGATGTAGGGGGTGCCCTGGTCACGGGTGTGATCGCCGTAGACGGCGAGGGCGACGGCCACGCAGATGGTGGCCGTCTTCTGCTGGTCCGGGTTCCAGGCGTTGGCGCCGAGGGAGTCCCAGACCATGAGGGCGGTCCGGGTCATGCCGACCGTTCCAGGGCGGGCTCGCTGGGGGCGAGGGAGTCCGAGATCAGCAGGGTCGTGCCGACGGCGAGGGCGTCGAGGCCGAGTACGGCGGCGGAATGGGCGGCCTGGGCGGCGGTGCGGAGGATGGGTGTCCCCTTGAGGTTGAAGCTGGTGTTCAGCAGCATCGGCACTCCTGTCCGCTGGTGGAAGGCCTGGAGGAGGGGCTCCAGGCCGGTGTGGCCCGTGTGCACGATCTGGGCCCGTGCCGTTCCGTCGTGGTGGACGATCGCCGGTACCTCTGCGGCGCGGTCGCTTCGGACGGGGGTCACGCGGTTCATGAACGGGTCGCCGTTGCCGGTGAACCAGGAGGGTGCGTGCGTGGCCAGGACGGCGGGCGCGAACGGGCGGTAGCCGGCGCGCTGCTTGATCCGGTTCAGCCGGTCGCGGGTCTCGGCGCGCCCAGGGTGGGCCAGGATGGAACGGTGTCCGAGTGCGCGGGGCCCGAACTCCATCGGGCCCTGCACCCAGCCGAGGATTCGGCCTTCCGAGAGCAGCCCGGCCACGGCGGGCGTGAACTGCCGGTCGAGGTTGGGCAGCATGTGCCAGCCCTCGGGCAGGTCGCCGTGCGACACCTCTCCCGGCAGCGGCCCCCATCCGGCGTCCGTGGGCGCGGGCAGGGGGTCGTGGCCTAGATGGTGGTGCCATCCGTACAGCGCGGCCCCGACCGCGGTCCCGGCGTCGTGCGGTGCGGGGGCGATGAACACCTCGTCGAAGCCGGCCGCTTCGGCGAGGCGGCCGTTGAGATGAGAGTTCAGGGCGCACCCGCCGGAGAAGACGAGGGCGCGTGCTCCGGTCAGCTGCCGCAGATGACGGGCGATGTGCACGACGGCAGCCGCGAAGGCCTCCTGCACGCTGGCGGCCAGGTCGGCGCGCTCGGCAAGCGGGACTGTCCCGGCGCTTTCCTGCGTCCAGGTCCGGCTGCCCAGGGGCAGGGGCGTGCGGGTGTCAGCCGATCCGTAGGGGGCGGTGATCCGGATCGTGCCGTCGTCACCGTGGCGGATCAGCTCGCCGATGGAGTGCCGGTAGCGGGCCGGATCCCCGTACGCGGCCAGCGCCATCATGCTTCCCTCCGCCTCGTCCCCCGGAGGGATCACGCGGTGGGCCATGTTCCGGTAAAAGTGCCCGAGGGAGTGGTGGATGCGCTCGATGCCCCCCGGGCCGGGGGTCAGGTCGGGCATTGCCTGATGAACGCGTTCGATGTGGCCGGGCCGTAGGTCGAACCCGGTCACCCTCTCCCTGCCGGTGCCGAATTCGAGGCCCAGCGAGGAGCCGCCGGCATCGATGACCAGCCCGGCCGCGTGATCAAGGCCGGAGATCAGATACCCGGAGAGGACGTGCGCGGTGTGGTGGGACATCAGCCTCAGGCGGCGTCCGAGCGGGTCCGGCAGCAGGGCGGCGAGCTCCTGGTGCTCGGTGGCCAGCCACTCGCCGCCGGAAGGAGTCGGGCGCATGCCGGCGGCCCAGACGCTGTCAACCTGGTGAGGGTCGATACCCGCGGCGTTCAGACACCAGTCCAGCGAGGCGGCGGGCAGGGTGAGAAGCCCCTTGTGTCGGCCGTGCGGGCGGTGGTGCTTGAGGCCGGACCAGCGTTCCTCCTCGGCGGCGTAAAGACGGCCGTCGACGAGTAGCGCTGCGGACGTGTCGTGGTGGAAGTTCAGGCCCAGGGCGACGGCCATCAGGCACCTCGGGGGAGCGGGGGCACAACGGCGTGCCCGGAATCGGTGTACTCGTGACACTTGAGGCAGAACCGGTAGTGGGCTGCCCGGCTGGCGAACACCCGCTGCGCGAAGTCGGTGTCCCAGACGCTGAACTCGCTGTCTTCCTTGGCCATCGCGTTGAAGCAGCGGTAGCAGGAGCCATCGGTCTCGATCATGAGGTGCTGATCGAGGTAGCGGGCGCACAGGCCGCCGAGCGGATTGTCGGGCTGACCCACATCGATGTGGTGGACGTGGTTGGTGACGTGGATTGCCCCGGTGGACGCGCACAGGGCGGCGACCTGGGCCAGACGCTCGCTGCTGATGCCTTCGAGGACGCTGTTGAGAACCACGGTCTTGCCTGCGGCGCGAAGGGCCGGCACGACGAACTGGACTTCGTCGTAGTTTCCGTGCTCGTCGTCGCAGCCGATGAGGACCTGGTCATACAGCTCGCAGGTCACGTCGAGGAGCCGCTGGTTGCGGGCGAGCGTGATGGCGTTGGTGCCCAGCACCATCACGGCCTCGGGCAGCCGGGCGCGGGCCAGCCGGGACAGCGCGGGGAAGTCGCGGTGCACGGTCGGCTCGCCGCCGTTGATGTGCAGTTGCCGGAACGGGATGCCCTGGAGCCGGTCCAGGACCTTGGCGAACACCTCCAGGCTCATGTTCTCGCCGTTGGCGCCGTCGGCGAAGATGCAGAAGCCGCACGACCTGTTGCACTTCGTGGTGATCTTCACCTTCGCGGTCTTCAGGATCCGCGGGGGTGGGAGCGTGCTGGTCACGTTCGTGATCTCCCACTCTCCTGGTAGGGGCCGGTCAGGAAGGCTTCGACGGCCGGTCCGGCCGCAGTCCATCGCTCCAGGAGCGCCCGGAGAACCTGGGGGGTGGTGTGCGCTCCTGCGGGGGGCAGGAGCGCGGCCATCGCCGCGGCCGACCGGCGCTCCTCCACTGGGCCTCCCCGGGCCAGCTGCTCCAGCACCAGAACGGCGGAACGCAGCTCCTTCGCCTCCCGGGCGATCAGATAGCCGGTGGCGACGCCGGCCGGGGGGTCTAGGTAGTAGAGCCATCGTGCGGGCTTCGCCCGCAGCATGCCCGCGGTCATGGTCCACGCGCGTGCCCGCCAGGCGTCGTCTGCTGGCGGTATGCCGCCGGAAGCGCTGCTGGTGTGCCGCAGTGCGGCGTCCACGGCGATACGGGCGAGTCGCAGTAGTTCGTGCAGCGCGACGCCGCCGTCGGCGTTCTCCGGGCCAGCATGCGCGGCAAACCGTTCCGCGTGGGGGCCGGTGGCGCCAGGTCGCCACAGGGTCAGGGCGTCGAGCTTCCCCGGAAAGCGGCTGCGCGTGGCCAGGCAGGCGGCGGCGAACCAGCAGGGGGCGACGTAGTGCCAGGCCACGCAGTGCCGCCGGTATCCGGCGATGTCGTGGTGCACGTTGTCGATGGCGTCGGCGGTCAGCCGGTAGCGGCCTCCGACCCTGCCCTCCAGGAGAGAGCGGTAGAAGCGGGCGTCGGAGGCAGTCCAGGGTTCGTCCACGGCGTGCTTTCGCCACATCTGTAGCGTCTCCTGCTCGCCGTGGGTCAGCGTCCAGGTGGCGACCTCCGCCGGCTGCACGAGGGCGGAGTCGAGTTCCGCCCTGGTGAAGACGAAGCCGGGAGGATGTTCCAGCACCCGGGCGTAGGTGGAATCTGCCTCCACCGAAGCGTGGTGCGCCGCCGCGAGACGCTCGTCGACCCCGCTCCACGATGTCGGAGCGGTGTCGAGGATGAGCCGCAGGTCGAGGTCCGAGTACGGGGCGATGAGGTCCGGGCGCCCCCACTTGTGGACGATGCCCACCCGACCGATGCCGGCGCGCGCGAGCTCCGCCCGGTAGAGCCTTCCCGTCTCCTCGTACAGGCTGCTCACTGGTCCGCCCCGTGCGTGGCCTGCCGCACCGCGCAGCCGCCGTCGTCCCCGGTGCCGATGACCGGCAGGAAGACTGGTGCCCCCTGGGGCCGTTCCATCCGGTCCCACCGAAGGTCGTAGTCGACGTAGTGGAACCCGCCCCAGGCAGGGTTGCCGTTGCGCTCCAGCATGGCCGTGAACAGGTGGGCGAACGCGGCGTCCAGCGTCCCGGCCTCCACGTGCGGCGGGAGCTGGATGTCCCGGTTGTGCAGGATGCACGGCCGGGCGACCCCGGAAGGGGTGATCTTGATCCGGTTGGCGTCCGAGCACGTCGCGCACGAGGAGTTGGAGATGAACCCGATCGAACCCGCCCAGCCCTCCGGCTGGAGGTAGCGGCCGGGACTGCGCACCCCCAGACCGGCACGGGAGACCTCTCCTGCCCCGGTGAACCAGTCGCTCAGAAGAGCCTGGACCTCCGCTTCGGGGATGAATTCCGCGTCGAACATCTCCTTGGCCGGGCCGATGTTCTGCAGCTCGATCAGCCGCACCGCGACCGGAAGGCTCCGGGCCAGGGAAGCGACCGCGAACGCGTCCTGGACATAGGACCGCATGAGCACACAGTTGATCTTGACTTTGAGCCCCAGGGCGAGGGCTTCGCGCGCGGCGTCGAGCGTCACCTGCGGGTCCCCGCCGCCCATGATCTCCGTGGACCGGCCGGGATCGAGGCTGTGCAGGCTCAGGTTCAGATAGGTCAGGCCCGCTTCCGCGAAGCCCTTGACCGACAGACCCTTGCGGAAGTTGCCGTGGCTGGTCATGCCGATCTGCGCGCCGCCCCCGAGCCCTTGGGCGAGGGAGCCGATCACGCCGAGGACGTCCTTGCGCAGGGTCGGCTCCCCGCCGCTGCAGTGGGCTTTTCGCACCCCCCAGCGGCCTGCGGTCCGGGCGATCTGCGCATACTGCGGGACGGAGAGAGTCTTGTCCTTGTGTCCGTAGTCCGGCATGCAGCGCGGCTTGCAGAACACGCAGTCCCGGTCGCAGATCGAGTTCAGGGTGAACGTCAAGTACGGGTGATTGCGGCCGGATAGCCTGAACCGGTCGAGGAGGTCGTGGTGCTCGGCGGCGAGCGCCATCAGCTGGGTCCTTCCGTCGGGATGAGATGGACGGCTTCGGCCGTGCCCCGCAGGGGGAGGCCGGCCAGGTAGCTGTGCATGTTGTCGGCGAAGAACCGCACCGCGCAGTCCATGTAGCTGTGCGAGAACACGCCAGTTTTCGGTGTGAGCAGGACCCGGGGGTGCTTCCGGAGCGGGTGGCGCCGGGGAAGCGGCCTGGGGTCGGTGACATCAAGGCCGGCCCCGCGCAGGCGTCCGCTGTCCAGGGCGGCAAGCAGCGCGGCATGGTCGACCGTGGCGCCCCGTCCGAGGTTGACGAACACAGAGCCCGCCTTGAAGGAGGCAAAGGAGGACGCGTCGAACAAGTGGGCCGTCTCGGCTGTGGCGGGGAGCAGGTTGACCACCACGTCGGCAACGGGCAGCGCGTGCCTCCAGCGGGTGGCCGGCACCCAGTCGATTCCCGCACGAGGTCCCGTGGGCAGGGTCCGGCGGACACCGATGACGTTCATGCCGAACGTCCGGCCCATGGCGGCGAGGTGGGTGCCGACGCTGCCGCACCCCACGATCAGCATCGTGGCACCGGCAAGATCAAAGAACTCGGCAGCGAGTTCGCCTTTCCACCATCGCCGCGTGCGCTGGAGACGGGAGCTGAGGAGCAGCCCACGGGAGAAGGTGAGGATCATGCCCATGGCGTGCTCGGCCATGGGCTGTCTGTGGAAGCCGTACGAGCGCGTGAGGATGGTCCCGCACCGTGTGACCTCCTCCACCGGCAGGTGGTCGGTGCCTGCCGCCGGGGTGGCGATCCACTTCAGGCGGGGCGCCTGGGGGAGCCAGTGCGGCTCGAACCGCCACCCGAAGTACACCTCCGCGTCGGCAAGGGCTCCGGGCAGTTCGTCATCTGCGACAGCTCGAACATCGAGACCGGGGAACTCCGAGCGGAGCCGGGCGAGATGGCTCTCACCCAGGGACCAAAAGCTGTGCGGCGAGTTCAGCGAGATGACCACGGGCCCGATCACCTGGGACCCCCGTCACCAGTCGTGAGCGTCCACGGAGCGCACTGGCCCACCACAGTGCGGATGGTGACCGCGTAGTCGTGATGCCGGGCCACCAGCCGAGCCCCCGCCCGGGCAAGACGCCTCCGCTCGCCGGGCGCCGCCTCCAGGGCCCGCCGCAGGGCAATAGCGAGTTCCTGGGGAGCGTGAGGAGACGCCGAGTACCCGGTCTCGCCGTCCCGCACGGTCTGGGCGAGCCCCCCGGCGGTCGTCGCCACGACAGGCCCGGCCCCGGCCGCGAACGCCTCCAGCGGGATCCGGCCGAAGGGCTCCTCTCGCGAGGGTACGACCACTGCGTGCAGGGACGGGTCGCGCAGCCATCCCCGAGCAGCCGGATCGAACCGGGTCAGCAGCGTGGCGTTGACCCCGAGGGAGCCCACGAGGATCTTCAGGCGCCGCTGGCAGGCGTTCAGCACGCCGGCGGAACTGCCCGCGACCAGTACGAGGTGCGGAACGGCGACCGCGGCATCGGCCAGCAACCGCACCGCGTGCAGAAGATCCTCGAACCCCTTGGACGCCTCGGCTCTGCCCATGGCCAGGATGAAGCCCGCCCTCGCGGCGGGCGGCAGCGGTGGCGCCTTCCGATGCCCGGAGAACTCCTCGCCCATCAGCAGGCCGTTCGGCATGTCGACCACAGCGCATTCCGGCAGCCCGTATTCCTCACACAGGTGCTCCCGCATATGGTCGGAGATCGCCGCGATCCGGCCACCACGGCGGGCCGCGCCAGCCAGGCCGCGACGCTCCCACTCGGCCTGCTCCTGGGACGTCGAGCCTGAGAGCAAGGCGGTGGACCGCGGCACGAGCAGTACGGCCGTGCCCTCGGGGGCGTAGGAGCCCACTGCGAGGAACGGCACGTCGCAGCCGACGAGCAGGCTCCCGGTGCCCAAGTAGGGGACCGCGCGTCGTACCGCCATGTAGCAGAGGGCCTCGCGGTCGACGGGGCCGGTGAGCAGCGAGGCACCGTGGACGGGAAGCACCCGGGCGCCGGCCCGCTGCAGTATTCCCTCCATGTTGGCGGCCCAGCCCGGGTCATAGCCGGGATGGTCCGCGGGCAGGAGGACGGGCACCACCACGAGTCGCCCGTGCGGGACGATCCCGGCGAGCGCGATCAGGAAGGTCCGATTGCTGAACCCGCTACCGGAGACCGCGCCGTACATGCCCTCGTGGACGAGGACCACCACGTGACCGCCCACGGGGTCGGCGACCGGGGTGCACCCGATGTCACGCGAGGCGCGGGTGAGAGGGGCCGAGGCGTTCACGGGTTCCTCCAAGGGGGAGTTGCGGCGGTGGCGGCCGGAGGCAGGTCGGGTAACGCGAGAGCCGTGTGTACGTCGGCCGCGGCTGGGGTGGCTCCGGTCGTCGCCGACCAGGCGGTCAGGGTGAGCCCCAGCAGGTTCGCGGCGATCATCAGGAGCCCGGCGACTGCCTCCGGATCGGGCTTCGCAGGTCTGCCGAAGTGGCGGCGGCTTCGCCGTGCACGGGTGCTCACGTGCAGTCCCGCCGGGCGTCGGCGCGAGGAATGCGGGTCTGGCCCTGATCGCGCAGATAACTGCGGAGCGCGGCGAACTCCTTTGCCGATGGGGCGAGCTGGGCCGCGGCTCCGACGACGACACCACAGATGGTTCCGGTGGAGAGAGCGCGGTCTACGGCGGCCCATCCGGGCCTGTCGTACAACCGGACCTGATGCAACTGACCGCCGTAATCACCCAGATCCGGGCTGATGTGCTCGAACGCCAGCACCAGCAGTTTGTCCGCGCGCTCTGCCAGCACCACCGCTTCCTGCAGGTGGTAGCGGGAAGCGGCGAGCGTCGGCAAACGGTCACCCGGTGTCATCTCTATGCCGCGAAGGGTCCTCATCGGACCTCCCGACCAGCGGGAGCCCATCCGTCAAGCTGTGTCCGTGGCCTCGCCGGCGGTTTGCCCGGCTGGGGCGGAGCCTGTCCGGCGGTGCGTACAGCGCGACTGAACTCCGCGAGCCGCTGTCCGGCGTTTGCCCGAACGGCACTGGTCCCCGCCCCATCAATGGCGGATCCGTGCTGCTGTGGTTCGTCCGCGACGGGCGGGCGGACGAGAAGGTGCTCGGGGAGGTAGAGCACCGCGCGGACGCCGCTGCTCCAGTTCGGGTCCAGCCACACCTGGAATCCGTGCCGGCGGGCCAGGACGCCAACGGCGGCAAAGCCCAGCCGTCCGCCGAGCCCAGTGAGGCGAGGCCGGGACTGCCCGGGAAGCAGAGCAGCCGCCCGCTGGTATTCGTCCTTGCGCAGCATGGGGCCGGTGCTGTCGATCACCACACAGAGGCCGCCCTCTACGTCCATGACCTGTACCGCGACCGGCGTCTTCGGGGTGGAGTGGCGGGCACCGTTCTCCGCGAGCTCACCCAAGGCGACGGTGAGAGGTCTGGCCACCCGCCCTCGGACGAAGTCCTGCCTGCTGGGGGCGATCTGCATACGGCGGTATTCCCGTACGCGGGACTGTGCTCCGGCCAGCACGGTCGTCAGAGGGAGGTCGGGGTGCTCGCTGGTTACGTCTTCGCCGAGCAGGACGCGGATGAGATCCATCCGCTGGGCGAGCAGGGTGCCCATGTGGTCGACTACGAAGGCGTGAGCGAGCACGTTTTCGTCTGCTGTGGGCCCAAGCGCCTGGACCATCGCGCTCTGCAGGCGGTTGACCATCGCCACCAGCGGTTGCAGGAGGGATTGGACCTGATCGTGCGCTGCGGTCTCCGCGCGGTGTTGAACATCGCCGACTAAAGCGGCTGTTTGCCTTACCAATCCCTGCAGGGCCATTCCGAACGGGGTGACGCCCAGTTGCGGGTGCAGAAGCGAGCCGGCCTGCGTTGGGTCGGCAGGGGTGGGGGAGGCCGCGAGGGCGGGCAGGCGTCGCGTGGCGAGGTGCAGGACTTCCTCGTCGCGGATCTTGACCCGGGCCAGTCCCTCCTGGAGGGCATGGTTGGCTCGGAGGGCAGCCCGCCTGAAATACCAAGCCGCAGCTGATGCGGCGCCGGCAGCGGCCAGGCCGGTCGGCGCCAGGACCAGCGGCGCTTCCTGTAAGAGAGCCATGTCATTCCTCACGGAAGGGAAGGGAACAGGTGAAGGGGCGTTGGCCGTCAGGTGGTCGAGGGCGTGTTCAAGAGCCGCGCCGGCATCAGCCGGGAGCCGTTCGTCCTCGACGTCCGTGGGGGCTTGAGCCAGTGGTCCCGGAGGGGGCGTCCAGGTGATGCGCAGTGCCTCGGCGAGTCGGTACGGGTCCAGCAGTTCACCGGAGCCATCCGGGGGAACCGACCAGAAGCGGGGTAGTTTCGCCGGTCGCCCGGGCATCGGGCACCGCAGCACCTCCTCCAGAGCACCGGTCAGAAGCACACCGCCAGGAATCTGGCGACCGTCATGAAGGGTCGGCTCCACGAGGAACGCGCGGACGTGGCCGAGGCTTAATACGGGCCCCAGTGCGCCTTGCTGGGCCAAATGGTCGGCCGCCCGGGATGCGGCAGCCTCCGGCACCCGCACTACCGCGAAGTCGATACCGATCGGGATACTTGCGAGAGGCCCCTGCGACCACGGATGGCGAGTAGCGGTCGGGCGTGTGTAACCAGCCTGATGTGCCAGCCAGCGTGCGCCTGGAGATAAGCGGGCAGTCATCCGTGAGCCCCGCTTCCGTGCGCCGTGCGGCCGATCAGGGGACGGTGCGGCGCGATGGTCTGCCTGACCAGCGGCGTCTGTTCCGTGGCGTGCATGCGGTCGCGGGCTTCTTCGAGCAGGGCCCGGCTCTCGGCAACCGGTGCGGCGTGCTGGATGGCACCGTCCAGCATCAGCTGGTATCGCGTGCCCATGCCGAGTCCGTTGTAGGTGAATCCTCCCGACCGCCACAGCATCGCGCCGTGGAGAACGTGCTCGGTGAGGCTGGAGACCGGCATGGGGAAGGGGCTGTCGAGCCGCAGCACACGGACGGTGATGTGGGGGAGGGTATCCAGGTAGAGCAGGTGGGTGAGCTGCTCGGCCAGGATGTGGGGATGACCGAAGTCGCGTTCGAGGAGCACTTCGTCCAGGACGAGATCCCAGGTGCAGCCGTCAGCATCCTCCGCGCGTGGAGCGGCAACGGGCGGCAGGAGACCAGGTTCGAGCTCAATGAGATGGCCGGGCGGGAACAGCTCGGCATAGGCAGGGGTGTGGAAGGGGTCGGGGATTTTGTCGAGGACGTAGGCTCGGACGCCTGTCGAGGCTCGCAGTACCGCGAACGCTCGATCCATGTTCCCGGGGTACGTGTCGCTGACGTGCTCTCGGTCCCACGGCTGGTCCGTGGTCGGCAGCAAGCGCTCCAGCAGGAGCTGTGACTCGTGATCGTCTAGGCCGAGTCCGCGGAGAATTCGGCTGACGTGCTGAGCCAGTTGGTGACTGCCGGCCTCCCACAATCCGATCGCGCGAGACGTCGTGACCAGGCTCTCGGCGAGGGAGTCGGTGGAGATGCCCTTCTTCTCCCGGAGCGCCTTCAGCGCGGCACCGACCAGGAGATTTCCGGGTGTGCGAGGGGGCTCCGTGCGCAGGAGGTCGATGATGGTAGCGGTCTCGGAGGACGTCATCTTGGGCGCTGTCACGGCTGCGTACGCGTGGGAGTCGCTCGGCGGGAGACGCCAGGTAGTCCGCAGGCGCTGCGGGATGTGCGGGGGCTGGCCATCGCGCCACCGGGCAGTCTGCTGGATGCCGGGGTCCAGCACGTTCCACGGCCCGAGCAGATCGGCGACCTCGGCCAGGGTTCGGGGCCGATATCCGACGCCCGCCTCGGCGTACCGCTGGACAAGGGCGGCCATGGCCTTGGGGTCATCGTCACCGGTGGCGTGGGTGAGGGAGACGGCGCTGCTGGCGGGAAGTAGCTCGTGCAGGTGCCGCATGGTGAGGACGGCTTCGTCGTCCGTGAGCCAGGGCAGGACGTCGTGCAGGATGACGCCGAGGGGTTGGCCGAGGTCAAGGAACTCAATGATCTCGTCCCTGGCCAGCAGAGCGGGAATGTCCCGTGCGTCCGCCTGCATCGCCCTCGTGCCCGGGTGTTCGTCCAACGTGGTTTTCGCGTGTCCGAACACGGAGCCGTCGATGTCCGCGTACATGACCCGGGCGTTCTCGTGGACAGTACGGACCACGTCGAACGTGTGCGGGGGGATGTATTCGCGGCCCCTCTGCAGGCCGGAGCCGCCGGTGGTGCCCCAGTGGGAGGGGTAGCCGCAGCCCAGGTCGATGAACTGCGTGATGCCCAGCTCCTGGGCAAGGATCAGAGCCGCCTTCGTCCGATGGACTTTGTTGATCCACATCGAGGCCTGCAGCCATGGGGCCGCCTCGAAGAGCTGCCGCCCGAACTCCGCGTCGGCGGCGTAGTGATCGGATCCCCACGTGAGGAAGTCGTATACCCGCGGCGGCCAAGGCCGCGAGATGTTCGAGGTGCCGGGAGCCGGCGCAGGCTTGTCGGCCGTGGGGAGGACGTCATCGTCGACCGGGGCGCCTGATCGCTGCGGGTCGACGACTTCGGCGGCGGGCGTGGGGCATCCGGTGTTCTCGACCGAACGGACGGCCTGGCCATCCAGGCAAGGCGTGCCGGAGGAGTCCGGGTCCTGCTTGCACATCGTCAAGATCTCTCTTCTGAATGACGCCCTCGCCGTCCGAGACGAGCTCAGGACTCTCCTGGGGAGGGCGGGTGACAACGGCGAGGGCGCCGATCTGGGCGGAGATGAAGGTTCGTTATGTCCCGGCGGACGATTGCCTCTCGTCGCGCCGATGCCTCGCGGTACCGCTCAGTCGCTGCCACAAGGCCATGAGCCAGGCGTTATCCCGGTTGCCGGGTCCTGGTGACGGGATGGGGGTCGGCACGGTCGAGCATCGGCAACTCGGGTTCGTACTCAGAAGGGAGTGCGGGAACCGAGGGGGCTGGCGCAGGTAGGGCGGCGGACGGTGCGCAGAGCGGCAGGCAAGGTTCCACGGCTGCGGTCTCGCTCGGACAGCTGGTGTCGTGCCCGGTCAGCAGATAGGCGCTGATGACTTTGCCCTTCCCATCAGGTCTGGGGGAGGCACTCCAATGGGCAGACAACTGCGCGACGATGGACAGTCCGCGGCCGCCTTCCGTCAGAGCGCCGGAAACGGTGATCCGCGGAACCGGGGGTGAAGGATCGTGGTCCGAGACTTGGGCGATCAACGCTTCCCCGGGGACCAGGGTGAGCGCGACCAAGCATCCGCCCGCTGAGAGGCCCGGCGCGGGATGCGTGACGGCATTGGTGACCAGCTCACTGCAGACGAGAGTCGCGGAGCCCTCCAGGTCCGGATGACCCCACCGGGCCAGCTGGTCCGCGACGAAGTCCCGGGCTGCCCTAACGGATTCAGGCCTGCTGGGCAGCGACAGACAAGCCGAGACAGCGGTCGGCGAGGCCAGTGCCTCAAGCAGGTCGCCGCGCGTGATCCGGTGGGAGTTCATCGCTTCACCTCTTTCCTTTACGCGGTCGTGGACGCTCCTGCGGACCGGTGGACAAAGCCGATGGCTGAAGTGCAGCCAGGGCCACGGTCCTTGGGACTACCGTTACGCTCAGCGAACCGTGATTTACCAGGCGTGGGTATCCCATGGACGGCACGGTGCCGCGTAAGACGCGTAAAGATCGTTTCGTGGACGGGAGCTTCCGGTGCCGCGTGAGCGCAACACCTTGCTGGAGGGCGTGCTGCAGCAACTGGGCTGGTCGCAGGCCACCACCGCCCGGCATCTGCAGCGAGTGGCAGTCGAGGCCGGTGCGGAGGAACTGAAGGCGGTGTCGGCCTCGCACGTCAACCAGTGGGTCCGCGGGGCGCACCCGGCGGGCCCGGCGACCCGTATCTTGTGCGAAACGCTGTCGCGAGGACTGAGCGGCCGAGGAATCCCTCAGGTCGTCACTGCCGCCGACATTGGGCTCAAGGATCCCGATGATCAGGCAGGTTCGGCCCTGCGGGACATTGACCCAATCGCACAACTCGTCGATCTCGGGGGGACCGACTTGGACCCGGAGCGCCGCCGCACCCTCAAGGGCGCAGCCTTCTCCCTCGCGGGCATGTTCCTGCCGTCCGATCACTGGTGGCAGGACACGGCCACTGCAGCTCACACACGCAGGACGTCCGCCAGCTGGCAGGTCGGCCCGGACGACGTCGCTGCCCTCCGGGAAATGACACAGCTGCTCTCCCAGCGCGAACAGCGCCGTGGCGGCGCGGACGGCCGGTCCGCCCTCGTGGCATACCTGCGCACCGACGTCGCCAGCTACCTCAGCGCCCGATTCCCCAACCAGCGCACGCGACAGGAGATGTTCACCGCTGCCGGCGAATTGGCATACCTGGCAGGCTGGACGGCCTTCGACTCCTCCGAGCACGCCCTTGCCCAGAAGTGGCTCGACGTGGCCCTACGGCTGTCCGCCGAGGCCGACGATGCTCCCCTTGCCGGCCACATCCTCCGGGCCCAGGCACACCAGACCCTCGACCTCGGGCACCCTGTCCAGGCCCTACGACTGGCCGAGATTTCCGTCGCTCAGCGCCGATACACCGATGCGAGCCCGCGTGAACGCTCCCTCCTCGGGGTCGTTCACGCGCGCAGCCTGGCGGCTGCCGGCCACAAGCAGCAAGCCATCGCCGCCCTGCTGAGGGCCGAGGACGACCTGCGCCACGCTGAGCTCGGGGACGACGAGCCCGCCCGGGTCTTCTTCTTCTCCGAAGCATCTCTCGCTCACGAAACGGCCCGCACGCTGCAGGTCCTCGGAGACCTCCGTGGAGCCGAGCGCGAGTTCCAGCGCAGTGTCCGCACCCGCCGAGCCCAACCCTTCGCCCGCACCCACGCGGTCACCCTCGGCCTCCTGGGTGCGGTGCAGATCCAGCGAGGAGCCGTCGAATCGGCCTGCGCCACATGGTCCCAAGCCCTGGATGCCATGCAGGGAGTCCAGTCCGGCAGGGCGCTGGACACCGTGATCCAGATGCGCCGCTCCCTGTCCCCTTACCGCGGCCGCGGGGGTACGACGCTGGCGCGGCTGGACGACCGTGCCCGTACGGTGATCGGCCGGGTACGCTGACCGCGCCATCACAGAATCGGTCCGTTCTGGAGCAGGGGCCAGGCCGGGGCGGTATTCGTAGGGGAGGATTGCGTGCAGGACACGATCACGCTGGAGGCCATCGGCCATGTCGTAGGCGGCCACGAGAAGCCGGCTGATGACTACCAAGGCGGAGTCGAATCGATCATCCGCCTGCGTCCGGAGTTTCCTCTGGACACCCTGCAAGGCCTTGACGAATTCTCCCACTTGATCGTCACCTGGCGCTTCCACCTGGGCTCCGACGCCGACCTCCACCTCGGAGCCCGCAGTCCACGGAACAACCCGGACTGGGGGCCCACCGGCACCTTCGTGCACCGAAACCACCGGCGACCCAACCGCATGGCGACGTCGTTTCCCCGACTGCTCAAGGTCGACGGCAGGGACCTGCACGTCACCGACCTCGACGCTGTGAATGGAACCCCGATCTACGATCTCGGCCCCTACTTCGAACAGATGGGGCCCCGAGGCCCCGTTACCGCCCCGGCCTGGCCGGCAGTGATGCTGGCGCACTATTGGGACCCCGCGGCCAAACGACCTGAGTAGGCCCTGATGTCGGGATGCCTCGAAGGGCTGCTGCGCAGCGGTTGCGGATGGCCGGTTCTTCCTCAGTAGTTCAATTTCTGTGGTCCTTGCGTGGTCTACGAACCCCGGGAGGATCGAGCCGGCTCCTCTGGGCGGATGGTCATGGTCCACGAGACGACCGGGGAGGCATCGCTCGCAGGACCTGTTGGCGTGTCCCGACCTCGGTTGGTCCAGAGCAGGGCAAGCCGATCGGCCGCGTGAGGTGCTGAGTTCAGGCGGCCAGCCCCAGGTCCAGGACCCTGGCTGCCTTCCCGAGCGTCCCGGGCGTGAGGTGGCGGTAGGTCTTGAACGTGACATCGATGCTCTTGTGCCCCATCCAGTCGGCAACGTCGGTGATGGGGATGCCATGGCTAAGACAGTTCGAGGCGAAGGAGTGGCGGAGACTGCAGATGACCACGCCGTCGGGAATGCCGAGTTCTCCGAGCCGCATGAGCCGCTGCCATTGGTTCTGCAGGAGGTACGGCTGGAACGGGCGGGTGGTGTCCGTGGGGTGCCGAAGGAGGTAGCCGTCGGTGCTTCCGTGCTTGTGGGTGTACTGCTCGATGGCGTCCCTGATGCGCAGAGGAAGGGGGACGTCGCGGTACTCGCCAGGATTTCGGTGTTTGAGCGGGCCGTACCTCTTGGTGGTCTGGTTGACCTGTTCGGTGACCCGGTAGACATCATCGGCGACGATGTTGCGGATGTTGTCCGCGGCGGCTTCGCCATTGCGCATCCCGCAGCCACTGATCAGACCGACGAGCAGTTGGAAGGAGTCGTCGCCGCTGGAAGGTATCCCCGCAAGCTGGCTTGGAGTTGGGATGATGCTACGACTCGGCGTGTACTGGGGAGGTTTGACGCCTCGGATCGGGTTCTCGTCGAAGATGCCCATGCGATGTGCGTCAAGCAGGATGGAAGCAAGTTTATCGAAGGCATTCGATTGTGTGGCCACGCCGACGCCGGCAGTCTCCATATTGCGTACAAAGTCTTCGACCACTTTGTGGTCGAAGCTGTTCATACGCCTGCTTCTGAGGTTCGGTAGAAGGTGGTTCTCCAGCAGGGAGTCGAGTTGCCTGACCGAAGACTCGGCCAGATGGCGCTGCCCTGTCCGCCACTCGGCAACGTACTCGCTGAAGGACATCCGCCCCAATTTTTCGATGCGCTCGGCTTTCGCCTGACTGTGGGGTTTCTTCGGTCTTGAGGTCGTAGACCTCAGTGAGCCTCCAAATGGCCTTCTCCTGTCGGCAGGAGCGGAAGCATGTGTGCAGGGACGTTGATGTCGGCCGGGAGCCCGGCCGCCGGAACGCGGCGGTGGGCCTCGCTCAGCTCGCCCACTTCGACCAGGCGCAGAACAAGCGCAAGGCCCTGTGGCGGACCTACGCCGATGCCCTCGCCGGCATCGATGGCGCGACCCTCATCGACGTCGACGTGGACCGCTCTGTGCCCCACCTGTGTGTCGTCCTCGTCGCCGCCCGCGACCGCGACCACGTCTTCCGTGCGCTGCGCCGCCAGGGCGTCGGCGTTGGGGCGCACTACCCGCCCAACCACCTGCAACCGGCCTTCGCGGCCTGGCGCCGGGACCTGCCCGTCCCCGAGGCCGCAGGTGCGGAGCTCCTGACGCTGCCGTTTCACCAGCATGTGACGGACGCTGAAGCTCGCCGGGTCGTCTCCGCCCTCGACACGGCTCTCGGCCAGGCGCGGGCGGCCCGGTGAACCGTCCGTGCCGCATCCTCACGGTCTGCCTCGGCACGGTCTGCCTCGGCAACATCTGCTGCTCGCCCCTGGCCGCCGCCGTCCTCGCCCAGCAGGGCGGGGCGGACGTAGAGGTCCGGTCGGCCGGTCTGCGCGACAAGTGGGCCGGAGGGCCCGCCCACCCGCAGATGGTCGCCGCCGCGGCGGCACGGGGCTGCGACCTGGCCGGCCACCGTGCCGCCCAGGTCACCCCGGAGTCGCTGATCTGGGCCGATTCCGTCCTCGCCATGGACACCAGCGTCCTGGACACCCTCGAAGAACTTGCTCCCGATGAGGAAACCCGCCGGAAGATCCGCCGGTACCTCGCAGACCGGGACGTCCCCGACCCGTACGGCAAGGACGCAAGGGCGTTCGCCGAGGTCGTCGAGCACGCAGCCGCGGCGCATCTGCCCAGCAACTGACCAGGACCGCTCAGCCGGCCGCCGCGGTGAGGAGAACGTCCACGAGCCGCTCTGCGGCGTCCGGCCGCCCATACGCCCGGGCCCGCTCCACCATCGCCGCCCGCAAGGCGGGATCACTCAGGAGCGGGCCCACCGCATTTTGCAGGGCCTGCGGCGTGACCTCACCCAGCAGCGCCAGCGCCGCGCCAGCATCAGCCAGATGCCGGGCGTTGTGCGCTTGTTCATTCCCCGCCGAGGTGGCCAGCGGCACGAACACCGCGGGCTTGCCCAGCGCCGTCAGCTCCGCAACCGTCCCGGCCCCGCTCCGGGAGATCACCAGGTCGGCCAACGCCAAGACGTCCGGCAGCTCCGCTCCGAGGAAGCCGGTCAGGTGATACCGGCCGACGAGTACCGGATCCAAACCGGCGGCAGCCGCACGCAGCTCCTCCGTGTTCGCCGGCCCGCACTGGTGGATCACGTTCGCGTGGCCCAGCAGCCAAGGGAGGACGTCACGGACGACACCGTTGATCTGCTGCGCTCCCTGGGCCCCGCCGGTGACGTAGACCGTGGGCAGGCGCCGGTCGAACCCCGCCAGGTTCAGCGCTTGCACAGCCTTGTCGGCTTGTCCGGACAGGACCTCCGGCCGCACCGGGTTGCCGGTGACGACCGCCAGCCTCCGCAGTTCGGCGGGCAGGAGGGGCAGCGACGAATCGGAGGACACCGCGATCCGGGTGGCCGATCCCGCGAGTTTCCGGTTGGCCAGGCCCAGCCGGACGGTCTGCTCATGCAGGACCAGCGGGCGACGGCACAGCCGCGCCGCGAGACCGGCCGGGACCGCGACGTACCCGCCGGTGGCCAGGACCACGTCCGGCTGGAACTCCGCCACGATCGAACGGGCCTGCGCCACGCCTAGAGGCACCCGCGCCATGTCCTTCACGTTCGCCGCGGACAGCATCTTCAGCGGATTCGCCGACCGGCGGATCTTCCCCGTGGCGACCGTCCTGAAAGCGATGCCCTCCGCCGGAGCAACACGTGCCTCCAGGCCATCCGCCGTCCCGATCCACAGCACCTCCAGCGATCTGTCCGCAGCCGCCAGACGGGCCTGCATAGCGCGAATGGCGGTCAGGGCAGGGTAGGTATGACCGCCCGTCCCTCCTCCCGTTACGAGCAGCCGGAAGGAACGCTGGAGCGCGGAATCTGTAGTCACTTGGGCACCATACTGGCTCCCCGAACCCTGACGGTCGGCAGTAACCCGGGAACGGCGCGGCGCTGTGGCGGCTGTCTCCGTGCGAGGTCGACCGCGTGGCCGCCCTCACGGCGACCACCGAGGTCCGCGGGGTGATCGGCTTCTCTTCCTTCGGCACCTTGGCCTGCTACGCCATCGCCAGCGCCTCGGCGTGAACCGTCACCCGTGAAGAGGGCCGCCCCGACCGGCTGGTGCTTCTACTGGGTCCGGCCGGCTGCGCGGCCGTCGCCTTCGCGCTGTCGGCGACTGCCGTCATCACCGGTGTCGGCGTCCTGGTCCTGGGGGTGGCGGTGTACGGCCTGCGGAAGGAAGGCTACGGCCAACGGCTCAGGCGGCCCCGTGGGCGAGCAGCCGCAGGCCAGCTCTCCCCACGTTTGACTAAGCGGGTCAGGCCGCGGCGCGCCCCAGTCCGAAGAGGGGCCCGGCGTCGGTCAGGTCGAGCAGCCGAATCACGGTTGGGTCGTGCACGTGGACCAACACGAAGTCGGCTCCGGCCTGCCGTGCCGCGGCCCGGGCCCTCAGAAGGGTGTTGAGCCCGGAGCAGTCACAGAAGGTCACGTGGGTGAAGTCGACTTCGAGGTGATGAGGGCAGCTCACCATGGCTTCTTCGAGGGCGGCATAAAGGATCGGGCTGGTCGTCACGTCTACCTCGCCGGTGACGGTGACCACCGCTTCGCCGTGCGTCGCGCACATCTCGGTCCGGAACTCCTCGGCGGTCATCAGGCGGCTCCGTCCAGCAGGCTTGTCCGTGCAAGCCGGTGGCGGACCGTCTCGTGGGACAGGTCGGCCGCTTCGCCGATGCGCCGGAGCCCCCAGTTCTCGTTCCTGGCCGCCTTCATTCCTTCGTCCAGGGCCTGCCCGGTCACATCCTCCAGGGAGGTCCGTAGCCGGGTGAGCTGTCGCAGCCGCTGCCCGGGCGCCAGATCGGCACTCTCCGCGCAAAACCGAGCCACGTCCGCTGTCAGGTGCCTGATCCTCGCGTCATTGCTCATTCCTCCACCATGCCCCCGGCCACCGCTGTCATGTCAAAAGCGTTGACAGGGGGTACGTGCGGAGCGGATTGCCTTACGGCGTGCCCCCTGGCCTTGGGGCGCGGCCGTTGGCATCCTGTCCGCGTATTCCCTCAGCATCCCGAGGCGCGGGTCGGCTGAGTGCGGCCCCCGGATTGTCCTGCCCGGGGGCCGCACTGTGCGGTGCCGACGCGAGTCTGCCCGGGGCGTCTGCACGTGACAGCGCCCGGCCGGGGTGACTACGGACCCGGCCGGGCGCTGCGTGCGTGGGCCTTGCGCTCTAGAAGTCGTCGTCGCGCTCGCGCTCCTCGCGCAGGCGGTCTTCCTCTCGGCGCCGCTCCGTCTCCTCGGGCCGCTGGCCGCCGCGGGAGGGGGTGCGGGGCTCGGGGTGGACCGGGTCCTGGCCGGGGCGCTGCGGGCGCTGCTGCTCCTCGCGGCCCTTGCCCGGCTCTTGGCGCTTGTCCTTCATACCGCCCATGACGGGTGACTCCTCGATGCGTGGGGTACGGGGTGCCTCGCACATCAACCTGACACGAACCATGACAGATCGCATCACCTCGGATGCGAAGCGTGGCGAGAGGGTGGTGCGTGAGTACCTTCCCGCTGCGTCGGAATGCGGGCGGACCTCCCGGTACGCAAGATGGGCGGACCCGCCCGACCCGCGCCGTCAGGAGCCGATTCCCATGCTGGAGCGCAAGCCGCGCAAGGACCGCACCGAGGTCACCTTCGTCCTGCCCGCCGACACCCCGCCCGGGCCGGTCAGTGTGGTGGGCGACTTCAACGACTGGCAGCCCGGTGTCCATACCCTTGAGCCGCGCCAGGACGGCAAGCGGGCCGTCACGGTCGCGCTGCCCGCCGCGAGCACGCACTCCTTCCGCTACCTGGCCGCCGGTGACTACTGGTTCAACGACGAAAGCGCCGCTGATCACGACGGACCCAACAGCCGCGTGCGCACCTGAACGGCCCAACCGGCGTGACCTGTGGCCTGCGCAGGCGTTGAGAGCGACGACACGTTGCTCGCCCGCCCGTCCATCCTGGGCCGGCCTCCGTGTGACGGTCCCGCCACCGCGCCCGGCGGCGGGGCCGTCAGTCAGGCCCGGGAACTGCATGCTCGCCCCGGCCACAGGACTCCGCGGGAGTGCGCCAGACGGGTCGACTTCGCTGCCCCGCTATTCCTGCCGGCCTGGCCGCGCCACACCCCTGGAGCCAGGCTGGGTGCGGTGCCGCCGGTCGTGGTTGCCGCATCGCCGGTACGGTTCGTCCGTTTTGCTTCGCGTGGTGCGGGGAAACGGGATGCCCATGGGTGACTACGACACTTCGACTACCGTGGCGGTTTCCCCGCCCACGCTGTTCGGTTACCTCGCCGACGTACGGAACCTCCCCGCCTACATGCCTAGGCTGACCTCCGCCAACCCGCACGACGGCGACAAGGTCACCGTCACCGCCCATGTCGAGCCGCCGGGCGAGCCGGAGCAGGACGTCACGAGCGAGGCGTGGATACGCGTGCTGGAGGAAGGCAAGTCCCTGGAGTGGGGCGCGCCGGGCCCGCACGACTACCGCGGCCGGCTGCACGTCGCCGCCGACGACGACCCGGAGCACTCCCGCCTCTCGGTGGAACTGCACACCGAGCGCGTCGAAGGCGCCCAGGTCGACGACGGGCTCACGGAGGCGCTGGAGGGCATCAAGTCCGCCGTCGAGGCGGCAGAAGCCGGACGGTAGCCCGCGCGCCGGGTATCGCCTTGCCGTATGTGACCGCTGTCCGGTGTCCCTCGCGCCGACTTATGGAAAACCGCCGTCCATACCCGGGACGGGAGAGTGAGGCCGATGCCCCGGATGCGGGCGGCCGGTGGGTGGGTGACGGTGGAAGCTCAGCCGTCGATCCGCGAGGAGCGCCATGATCGTCAAGTTGCTGCACGACAAGGGCCTGCGAAGCGAGCACGCGAACACCATCGCCTGCCTGACCATCGGTCTGTCCGTCGCCTCGTGGGTGACGTCGATGAAGGTGGAACCGGCAGGCATCGACAGGGCGGACCGGTGGGGCATCTTCATCGCCACCTGGCCGGCGACCTGGTTCGGCCTTGGGCAAGCTCTGGCCCAGTACGAGCGCGCCGACGAGCTCCTCGGGCACACCTGACCCCTGCCGGGTGTGCCTCCGGCAGGGGGCGACGGGCAGGGCCCGACCGTTCCGAGGGTGCGGCTCGGGTCGGGCCCTGGCCGATGCGGCGACCACCGTCGCATCAGCGGCGGCAAAGTGCCCGCGTCAAGATGTCCGAGGGGGGAGAGTACGCCTGCCGGGGTCAGACTTCGCCGCGCCAGGAACCGGATTCCGCCCCGCGGGACTCCATGTACTTCTTGAAGTTCTTAAGGTCGCCGGTGACCTGCCGCTTGACGAAGCCGAGCTTGTCACCGAGGTTCTCGGCGAAGCCCTCGGGGTCGTAGTCGAGCTGGAGCATGACCTTGGTCTTGTTCTCGGCCAGGCGGTGGAAGGTGACGACACCGGCCTGCCGGGTCTCACCGCCGACGGTGGTCCAGGCGACGCGCTCGTCGGGGATCTGCTCGGTGATCTTGGCGTCGAACTCCCGCTCAACACCGCCCACCTTGGCCTTCCAGTGGGTCAGGGTGTCGTTGACCTGGGTGATCTTCTCCACCCCGTCCATGAACTGCGGGAACGTTTCGAACTGCGTCCATTGGTTGTAGGCGGTGCGGACGGGAACGTCGACCTCGATGGACTCTTCTACCTGTGACACGTGAGCGCCCTTCACTTCGTACGGCCACACCAGCGCGAAACAGCGGTGCGGGGGGACAGGCATCATGGATGCCCCGCCCCGTGCTGCTGCCCACGCCGGCGCAGTCTATGACCCCCGAATGGGCGCCCTACCGTGGCCAGCCGCGGCAGCATGGCGCCCCTGACCGGCGAGCTGGTCCCGGCTTCGTACCCGTGAGCTCGCGGTGAACCTGCCCCCCACACCGGCCCTCAGCAGGTAAGCGGCTCAAGGTCACGCTGGCAGCAGCCCGCCAGGTTTGCGATCGAGCGCGATGACGACGCGGTCGAGATGTGGGAGAAGGAGACCTGGCCGCGGGTAAGAGCACCGCGGCGGAGCGCGGGGCCTGGATCGTCTTCGAGGATGAGGCCGGGCAGTTGATGACTCCGCCGTGCGCCAGGACCTGGGGCCGGATCGGCCAGACCCCGGCCGTGAGGGTGAGGGGCCGGGGCGCGTGTCGATGGCGGGTATGGCCTGCTACAAGCCGGGCCAGCGGTCCCGGCTGATCTACGCGATCCGCCAGTATCGAGGCCGCAAGGACGAGCCGAAGGGCTTCGGCTGGCGCGGCTTCCGCGACCTGATCGTCCGCGCACGCATCCAGCTCGACGGACCCGTGCTGGCCTGCGACAAAATCCGCCTGCACCTGACGGCTGGCATGCGCGAGTTCATCGATGCGAACGCCGAGTGGCTCACCGTGTTCCAGCTGCCCACCTTATGCCCCGGACCTCATCCGACCGAGGGCGTCTGGTCGCTGGTCAAGCGTGACATCGGCAACCTTGCTGCGGTCGACCTCGGCCAGGTCACCCGAGCCGTGAAGCGCAGACTGAAGATGCTGCAGTACCGGCCGGAGGTCACCGACGGCCGCCCCGTTGGCACCGACCTGGCCCTGTGAGCGTCGGGTCGACGGACCCGAAATTGGTCGAAGCCCAAACCTGTTGGTCAGCTACGGTGGCGGCATGACTGAAAGTCTGCCCGAGGACGTAGCCGACGCGCTTGACCTCGTCCTGAACCCGGACGAGCCTGTTCATGCCGCCCTCCGACGGCAGGTGCCCCGACTCAGAGTGCAATCCCGCTGCAAGTGTGGGTGCGGCACTGCCTACTTCGACCTTGACGCCGACGCGGTGGAGCCCGCGCCAACGGGCTCCGGCACCGTCGTGGCTGCCGACGTACAGCTGTTCACCGAAACCGGCGAGTGCCCTGGCGAGGTCCTCGTCTTCGCGCAAGGCGGCTACCTCTCATGGCTGGAGGTCTGCTCTTGGCGCGATGACGTCGAGGTGAATCTCGCCGCGGCGCGGCGCTGGCTACAGCCATCGTCCTGAACCCGAGCCGGTAACAGCCGGCGTCTCGGACCCTGACGCCGCCACCACGAGTCGACCGACATCACGAGTTCAAGTTCAGTCGTTGATCGACGGGCTTTGGACTCGGCAGTATCGGGAGTCCTGCCGGAGCGGCTGGACCGGGCTACCGGAGCCTGGCGCGCCGCGACCGCGCGCATGCCGCTGCGGCGGCGTGGTAGTCGGATACGGGTCAGGTGCTTCGCTGGCCGTGGGTGTCCTGGCGGAGTTGTCCGGTATGCCTGGCCAGGGTGTCGATGCGTTCGTTCGGCGTCCTGGGGTCTCAGGTGGGGCCGGGTGGCGGTCAGGGGCTTGACGAGGCGGCGGCGTCATTATCGGCGAGAGCCCAGTTCGGTTTGCCGTCGGGGAGGTCATTCAGGGCAGTGATTGTCCGGCAAGTCCTCGCCGCACGCACCGGCGTGAGCCCGGCTGCCGCCCGCTGAGATACCGATCTCGTCCTCGCCACTGTCACTCCCTCGCCGGATCCGACCTCCTCGCCAGCCTGCGTCGGCTCCCCGACGGCTACGCCCTCCTCTTCGGCCACGCAGAACTGCGCCAGCCCCAGCTGCGCGCCGCAGCCGCCTGAGGACTTGATACAACGCCCGGATGCACCGCGTGGCCGGGCCGCAGTTCGGTCCGGCCTCCGCTTGAAGCACGCGGGCCGGTGATGCTGGGATCAGGCCCACGACGTGAAGTCCGTCTGATTGGGATTCCGCTTGGGCGGGCACACGTTCGCGCAAGCCATCCGTGCATGGGAGGAACGCTTTCATGTCTCACGTCGCCACAGCCCCCATTCCCGCCCGGGAGACAGCCCCGGACGCCTTCACCCGCGCTGAACCCGCAGCCGCCACCGGGCAGCTCACGGGGCCCCTGCCGCAGATCGACAACGCCCGCGAGGTAGCTCCCGCGGACGCGCGGGAGCTTTCGCGCCTGTTCCTGGTGCGGTTGCGGGAGCTGGAAGAGGGGACGCGTGACTACCAGTACGCGCGCAACACCCTGATCGAGATGAACATCTCGCTCGTCCGCTTCGCCGCCCGCGGCTTCACGGCCCGCATCAACGCCGGTGTTGAGCTCGACGACGTCATCCAGGTCGGCACGATCGGCCTGATCAAAGCCATCGACCGCTTCGACCCCGACCGCGAGGTCGAGTTCTCCACTCTCGCTCTCCCTTACATCACCGGCGAGATCAAGCGGTACTTCCGCGACACCACCTGGGCCGTGCACGTCCCCCGCCGCCTCCAGGAACTGCGCGTCCAACTCGCCAAGTGCCAGGAGACCCTCACCGAGGTTCTCGGACGCGCACCGAGCGTCAAAGAGCTCGCCGAGCACCTCGAACTCTCCGAGGATGAAGTCATCGAGGGACTGGTGGCCGCAAACGGCTACAGCAGCGCCTCCCTGGACTCGACCGCCGGCACCACCGACCGCCCGGCCGCCCTTAGCGAGGGCAGGACGCTTGCGGACACGGTCGGCGACATCGATCCGGCGATGGTCCTCTTCGAGGACGTCCACACCCTCGCGCCACTTCTGCGCGAACTCGACGAGCGCGACCTGCGGATCCTTCGGATGCGTTTCGCCCGTGAGATGACCCAGGCCGAGATCGGTGCCGAAATCGGCATCTCGCAGATGCAGGTGTCCCGCCTGCTCACCCGGATCCTGACCCGCCTGCGCAGCGGCATGCTCGCCGCCTAGGTTCCGCGGTGTCCGCGACACTCGGCCCGCCGTCCCTCCCAGCTGATGCCGTGCGCAAGCGTCGAGGGGACCTGCCGCCGCTTAGGTGAGACGAACCCGCTTGCCGTGCCGGCAGGGCAAGTGGAAAGCGGCGAGCAGCCTCCACCCGACACTCATGGCCTTGCGCTCCGATCAGTCGATCTGCTCCAGCTAACCGAGGATGGCCACGTACTGCTTGTCCACTCTCCACAACTGCGACCTCCCGCGGACCCTGCCGTGATGACGCCCGGCACGTCCTCGGAAGGGGACCGTCGAATGCTGCCGAAAGGGGCAGCGGCGGAGTCCCTCGGTGGGGTGCATGGAGGTAGGGCGTCTCACGCCGACTCATGTGACTACTGGTCAGTAAAGTCAGTGAAGGGTCAGCATTCGTCCGAGCAGACCCGGTCGCAGCCTGATCCATATGAGACTCAACGGCGAGATCCACAAGTACCTCCAGAGGAGGCAGCGACAGTCGGACGATGCAAGAAGCGGAATGGACGACTCCTTGCCGGGGTCAACTCACATTCGACCTCGTCATCCTAGGTGAACAGCCCATTACCCATACCATGCGGGGAGGTTGGGAACAGCTCTGGCGCCCCATGCGGAAGGCTGAATCGGCCGTTGGTCTTGCTGTACCAAGTCGCTCCGCTCGCCTCCCTGGCGGGCGTGCGATAGGCTCGCTGCGCCGTCCGATCCAGTTGAACTCGAACATGATCCGCGTGGCGCTGGAGTAGTACGTGAACGCCACCACGACCGCCTCCACGCCGTGCCCGGTCCCGGCGATCGTGACGGCGAGCAACAGCCCCAGCGCGTTGGTCAGTACGGACATCGGCGCGACGAAGGTGTCGATGCGCAGATTGCCGTAGTCCCACGACCGCAGCGTGAGCTCCCGCGAGCGCGCCACCCGGGACCGGTGCTCGACGGCCTCGCGCTCCTCCGCGGCGAAGGCACGGACCGTGTCCATGTTCATCAGGCTGTCGGAGACGTGCCCCGACACCCGGGCGATGGCCTCCTCCCGCCGGCCGACGAGCGCCTGACGGCGCCGGATCAGGGGCAGTACGCACACCCCCGTCACCGTGATCATGACCAGCAGCGCCACGACCAGCAGCGGTTCGTAGAACCAGAGCACCACCGACCCGAACAGCAGCGGCACGAACCGGCCCACGACCGAGAAGGCCAGCGCGTCCACGAACTCCTCGAAGCGGGAGGCGAAGCTCAGGACCCGCTTGGTGAGCGACCCGGCGAAGTTGTCGTGGAAGAAGGCGGCGTCCTTCGCGAACAGCTCGTCCATGCCGATCACGTACAGGCGCTCGATGCCGAGGGCGTCGAGCCGGTTCAGGCAGTGCAGACCGCCGCGCCACGCCGCCTCGGAGAGCAGCAGCACACCGGCGAACCCGAGGACGTACGGTAACGCCGCGCCGAGGGTGAGGGCAGCGGAGCCGCCGGCGATGCGGGCGACGAGCTTCGCGATGACCAGCGGGGCGATGTAGTTGATACCGATGTTGCCGATGGCAGGCAACAGCATGGCGGGCGCGGTGAGCCAGCGCAGCCGGGCCAGCTCCCTGCCGTAGTAGCGGAGCGCGAGGGCCACGGGGCCCTTGCGGGGTGGAATTCCTCGTGATGCAGACGATTCCATCGCAACCCTGTGATGTCGTGTCAGAACGGAACCCGCAGTGTCTCGCGCCCGCATCCGCGCCGTCCAAGCGTTTTCTTAGGGGATGTCCTCGATCCGTTCGCGGTTGAGGAGGTGGGTCGGCAGGTGGGGCTGCCGCGGGTCCACCGGGAAGCCGTGGTCGTAGGCGAGGCAGGCGATCGCGAGGGGGCCCAGCGCCGCCCGGGCGCGTGGAGCGGCCGAGTCGCCCCAGTAGCCGGCGTGATCGGCGAGGGCTTCGGCGAGCGCCTCGGCGAACGCGGCGTGATCGCCCGCCACCAGGCGGTGGAAGAGGGCCACGGGGTGGTAGTCGACGCGGTTCACGAAGTCCGTCGGCGCGTGGGTCACGGACTCGGGCGCGGACGTCTCGATGGTGGCGACCAGCTTCGGTACGACGTCGTCGACGGGGCGGTCGGAGAAGTAGGTCCGCAGGGTGTCGACCCAGTGCAGTACGTACGCGTCGACGGTGTCGTCCTGCCGGAGCGTCGCGAGCGGTACGGCGCACAGACGGCCGATCCGGTCCTTCTGGCGGCACGCGATCGCCAGGTAGAGGGCGTCGAGCCAGGCCCGGGCGTCGGCCGGCGGCTCCGCGGGCACGGCCGGCAGCTTCAGGACGAGGTCTTCGCCGAGGTGGCACTCCTGCGGGGGCGCGCCGGTGAACAGCGCGGAGCCGAGTTGCACGGCGGTGGCCCACGCGTCCCAGGTGTCGATGCGCGCGACGCCGGAGTCGGCGGCGCAGTGGGCGTGCGCGAGGGAGACGGCGGAGGCGAAGGCATCGGCCAGAGCGGCCGGGTCCTGCGCGAGGCGGCCGATCGACTCGGCGACGGCGTGCGTGAGAGCGGTGACCTCCGGGACGTCGGCCGCGGCGGCCGTGTCGATCCGCCCGGCCCGGTCGAGGCGGACCAGGCCCTTCATCAGGCCGAGCAGCCGCGGCGGCGGCCGAAGGGAGAAGGTCCGGGTGTCCTCGTCGATGACCGTGAGCGAGGTCAGCCCGCCCTGGTGCCACCAGTAGACCCGCGGGGACAGCGCCCCCGGCCCGTCCTCGTGAGCGCCGAGGGCGTACGAGGCCAGCCCGTTGAGGGCATCGACGACCGAGCCGTCGGTGATCGGGTGGTACGCCAGCAGGTGCCGGGTGGGTACGACGACGAGGGCGCCGCCCTCCGGCAACGCGGTCCCGGTCACCTGCCGGGCCGCCTCCGACAGGAACAGCGCCTTGCTCGCGACGAAGTGGGAGTCGCCGTAGAGGGAGTGCAGCCTCGCCCGCCCCGCCACGGTCACTTCCTCGTGCTCGACGGGCACGCGCATCAGGTTGGCGTACGCCGCCCGCCCCAGTGCTTCGAGTCCGGCGCGCTCCACGTCCGCGTCGGTGAGGATCCGCACGCTGGTGGGGCCGTCGAGGGCGTAGGCGAAGACGAGCCCGTCGGCTGCCAGGCGGGCGTAGCGCATCCCGTCGGCGATGTCCGGCGTCAGCGAGGCGAGGGGCAGCAGCCGTGCGTGCGTGCCGCGCAGGAGTTCCTCCGCGCTCTCGCCGCCGTGGCCACGGGTGTCAGGGGTGTTGTCTCGTATCACCCCGGGACTCTACGACGAGCCCGGACGAAGGCGTGCACCTCACCCGTTCGGGCGTACTCCAGGTCTGCGGGGAGGAGGGCCGGACGTACCGTGAAGCGTGCGCCATCCGCCCGTCCTGCTGGCCGCGGCCGCCGCCCTCTGCGTGAGTACGACGTGCGGCGCGGCCCAGCCGCCCGCGCCGCGGCCCCCGTTCGCGGCGGCGGTCACGGACGTGCCCGGGGCGAAGCTCGGCGCGAGCCACCGGCCCGGCTGTCCCGTCGCGGCGGAGCACCTGCGGCTGATCCGGATGAACCACTGGGGCTTCGACGGCAAGGTGCACCGGGGTGAGCTGATAGCGCACCGCGATGCCGTGGAACCGCTGCTGCACGCTTTCGGCCGGGCCTTCGAGGACCGGTTCCCGATCCGGCGGATGCGGGTGATGGCCGAGTACGGCGGCGACGACCTCAAGGCGATGGCGGACGGCAACACCTCCGCGTACAACTGCCGCCAGGTGGTGGGGGACCCCGCGAAGCTGTCGCGGCACGCGTGGGGCGACGCCGTGGACATCAACCCCGTCGAGAACCCGTACGTCGACGTGCGCGGAGTGGTGCACCCGCCGACGGGCCGGGAGTTCCTGCGGCGCGACAGGTCCCGGCCCGGGATGATCGAGGACGGCGGGGCGTTCGTGACCGCGTTCCGCACCGCCGGCTGGTACTGGGGAGGGCGTTGGGGCAACCCGGACTACCAGCACTTCTCCGCGAACAGCGGCTAGGACGGCGGGAGGTAACCGGAGGGCGGTCCCCTCAGACCGTCTTGGCCGGGGCCGGCTCGGCGGTGGAGAGCGGGGCGGCGATCTGCTCCAGGGAGCGGCCCTCCGCGGCGACCGCGTAGAAGACGGCCACCAGGCCGGCGGCCACCATCAGCGCGGCCCCGACACAGAAGGCGATCACGGCGTCGGACACCACCCCGCTGGAGGTCAGTCCGGCGAAGAGCAGCGGGCCGGAGATGCCGCCCGCCGCCGTGCCGACGGCGTAGAAGAAGGCGATCGCCATCGCGCGGGTCTCCATCGGGAAGATCTCGCTGACCGTCAGATAGGCGGAACTGGCCCCGGCCGAGGCGAAGAAGAGCACCACGCACCAGCACGCGGTCATCGTCACGGCCGTGAGCCGGCCGGCGCCGAACAGCCAGGCCGTGCCGAAGAGGAGCAGCCCGGACAGGATGTACGTGCCCGAGATCATCGGCCGGCGCCCGACCGTGTCGAAGAGGCGCCCCAGCAGGAGCGGGCCGAGGAAGTTCAGGAAGGCGACGACGGCGAAGTAGTAGCCGGTCACCCCGCTGGACACGCCGAAGAACGTGACGAGGATGGAACCGAAGCCGAAGGTGATCGCGTTGTACAGGAAGGCCTGGCCGACGAAGAGGGACAGGCCGAGCACGGCGCGCCGCGGATAGGAGCGGAAGACCGTCCTCGCGATCTCACCGAAGCCGATGTCCTTGCGCCGGGTGACGCTGATGGCCTCCTCCGGATCGGGAAGGCGTACGCCCTTCTCCGCTTCCACCCGCCGCTCCACGTCCGACACCAGCGCCTCGGCCTCCTCGGTGCGCCCGTGGACCATCATCCAGCGCGGGCTTTCCGGTACGTGACGCCGCACCAGCAGGATGACCAGTCCGAGCACGACCCCGAGGGCGAAGGTGAGCCTCCAGCCCACCGACGCCGGGAAGATCTCGGTGTTCAGGGCCAGGACCGAGAGGAGGGCGCCGGCGACGGCGCCGATCCAGAAGCTGCCGTTGATGATCAGGTCGACCCGGCCGCGGTACTTGCTGGGGATCAGCTCGTCGATCGCGGAGTTGATGGCCGCGTATTCGCCGCCGATACCGAAACCGGTGAGGAACCGGAACAGGAAGAACCACCAGGCCGAGAAGGACACCGCCGTCAGAGCGGTCGCCGCCAGATAGACGCCGAGGGTGACCAGGAACAGCTTCTTGCGCCCGTACAGGTCGGTGAGCCGGCCGAAGACCAGCGCGCCGGAGCAGGCACCGGCCACGTACAGGGCGGCGGCGACCCCGGTCACCTGGGCGTCGGTGATGGAAAGCCCGCTGCCGTCCTCGGAGATACGGCTCGCGATGCTTCCGACGACGGTGACTTCGAGACCGTCGAGGATCCAGACGGTGCCCAGCCCGATGACGATCATCCAATGCCACCGGGACCAGGGCAGTCGGTCCAGCCGCGCCGGCACCTTGGTGGTGACGGTCCGTGAGTGCGTCTCGGTGCGTTCCGGCATGCTCCGGCGTCTGCCCGGGCCGCCGCACCACAAACTCGGCCGACCGGGTGGACGGCCGTCAGGCCGCGCGGGGACCGGTGACCGGAGCCGCTTCGCCGGTCAGGTGTGGAGACGGCTGTTGTGGCCGTCGTGCCCGTCGGCGTTGTCGTCGTTGAACCAGTAGTCGCCCGCCGCGAGGTAGCGGAAGGCGTGGGCGCGCTCCCGGGGCAGCGCGACGGTGACGGCACGGCTGCCGTCCTTGCGCTCCTTCAGTTCGTGGGCGCCGGGCTGCCAGTCGTTGAAGTCGCCTACGACGCTGACCGGTCCGGGCGGGACGTCGGCCGGGAGCACGAAGGTGATCTCGGTACGGTCCTTGCGGCGCTTGCGTTCGAGCACGGGAGCCTCCTGTCGCGATGTACAGACCGGGCACATCCTGGCCCGGGGGCCGCCGCCGCGCACGCCGACGCAGCGGCGGGACATCCCCGCGGGTCCGGCAAGCCCCCGGAACGGCCTAGCGCCGGCCTGAGTCGACTGGCGCAGCTCCGGATGCGGACCACCGCCACCGCGGGCAGGATCGCAATCGGGGCCGAGCCGGTCCACCGCCGCCAGCGGCGGCGTACCGGCGCAGCGGTTCCCATCCCACGAGCGACAGGAGTTCACCATGGCTGACAAGGGCAAGATGGACCAGGCGAAGGGCAAGGCGAAGGAAGCGGTCGGCAAGGTCGCCGACAACGACCGCATGAAGGCCGAGGGCAAGATGGACCAGGCCAAGGGCAAGGCCAAGGAGGCCATGTCCGACGCCGCGGAGCGTGGCCGGGACGCCAAGGACTCCATGCGCGACAAGCACAGGTAGCCCTGGGCCAACCCGCCCCCCCCGCGTGTTATGCGCCGCCCGCGCCCCGTCCGGCCACGTGCCGGGACGGGGCGCGGGCGCGCGGCGTGCCCGTCGTACACCGCTCGGGGCGCCGCCGGCGGATCCAGGGCCCGGGGGCGGCAGCTGAAGTACCGTCGCCGGGGGCTTGCCCGGGTCGTCCGCGCCCGGCCGGAGGGAGCGCCGGGGCGCGGGACGGCCGCGGGGTCCGGTGGATCCGGGCGGCAGCCCGTGATGCGGGCGGGTCCTGCCGGAGGGCGCCGGGGGGAGGGGCGTCACGGCCTGGACCCGCTCGGAAGGCCCGCTTTCCAGACGCCGGGCTTTCCGGTACCTCGCGTGTGACCCGAAGGAACGTACGTAAACGTGCCCGGGCGAGGAGAACTGAGCGGGCGTCGGATCAGAGGGAGCCGACGACCTTGCGGGGGGTGATGCGGACGACGACGCGCTCGTTGTCGTTGGCGGACGAGGGGTTGAAGTCGGCGTACTCCTTGCCGGTGTACTTGCGGGAGAGCTGGTTGATCAGGTCCTGGCCCCCCTCGGTGGTGAGATGCGCCGTACCGCGGACCTCGGCGTAGGTGTAGGGGGCGTTGTGCGGGTTGATGAGCACGGTGACGCGCGGGTCGCGGCTCAGGTTCTTCTCCTTGCGGCGTCCGACGGTGGTGGAGAAGAGCAGGTCGTTGCCGTCGCGGGCGAGCCAGGTGACGGACACCTGGGGGCTGCCGTCGGGCTGGATGGTGGCGATGGAGGCGAAGACCGGGGTGTCGTCGATGAGTTTCCTCAGGTCGTCGGAGAGCTCAGCGGGCACGGTCGGGTTCCTTTCCTCGGCCGCCCCCGGGGGACGGGCGGCGGCAACGGCTTGCGGAAACCGTGGCACTCCGGGCGAAGGGGGAGACCCCGCGCGCGGTCGGAGCGGATCCGGTTCACCCGGACGGGCCAGGAGGGCAGGGCCGCGGACGCGCGCACGCCCCCCTCGCGCACCGCTCGCGGCGCGCCGGGGTTCGGCCGAACGCCGGGATGGGGCGACGGGGGAGAATTTCCCGGCGGTGTCGGGGCACCTGTGTTTCATGACCCTTTACGTCGTCACCATCCCCGGCACCCTTCTCAGCGGGCTCACGCCCGAGGCGCGCACGGAACTCGTCCGCGCGCTGCGCGGATCCGATCCACGGGAGACGGAGCTGGGCGCCGCCGAGGACCTGGACCTCCTCACCTTCTATCCGGACTCGTCAGCCTTCAGCCTGCGGCTGGAGGTGGAGGCCGCCGACACGGCCGCGGCGGAGGCCCAGGCCCGGGACCTGGCCACCGGGGCCCTGCGCAAGGTCGGGCTGTCCGCCGATGCCGCGCCGCTGGGAGACCCCGTGATCACGGGGATCGCCGGCGCCTGAAGCGGTGGGGCGCGGCGGCTTCCGCCCGCCCGCTCCACCGGCCGCGCGTCCCGGTGGTGTCCCGGCCGGCCGATCCGCGGCCGGCCGGGACACCACTCCCAAGCCCGGGCCGGGCTCAGCTCAGGCTCGGGCCAGGTCGAACCGGTCCAGGTTCATCACCTTGTCCCAGGCGGCCACGAAATCGCGTACGAACTTCTCGCCCGCGTCGGCGGCCGCGTACACCTCCGAGAGGGCGCGGAGCTGGGAGTGCGAACCGAAGACGAGGTCGACGGCGGTGGCCGTCCACTTGGTCTCGCCGGTGGCGCGGTCCCGGCCCTCGTACACGTTCTCGGCCGACTCGGACGCCTTCCACTCCGTGCCCATGTCGAGCAGGTTGACGAAGAAGTCCGTCGTCAGCGTCTCGGGCCGGTCGGTGAACACGCCGTGGGAGGAACCCTTGAAGCCGGTGTTCAGGGCCCGCATGCCGCCGATCAGCACCGTCATCTCGGGAGCGGTGAGCGTGAGCAGGTTGGCCCGGTCCAGCAGCAGGGTCTCCGGCGGAAGCTTCTCACCCTCCTGGAGGTAGTTGCGGAACGCGTCCGCCGTGAGTTCGAGCACGGCGAAGGAGTCCACGTCGGTCTGCTCCTGCGAGGCGTCCGTGCGCCCCGGCGAGAACGGCACCGTGATGTCGTGCCCGGCGTCCCGCGCCGCCTGCTCGACAGCCGCGCAGCCGCCCAGGACGATCATGTCGGCCAGCGAGATCCTCGTCGCGCCGTCCCGGTTGAAGTCGCGCTGGAGCTGCTCCAGCTTCTGCACCACCTGGGCGACCTCGGGCAGGTCGTTGACCTCCCAGTCCCGTTGCGGCGCGAGCCGGATCCGGGCCCCGTTGGCCCCGCCGCGCTTGTCGGTGCCGCGGAAGCTCGCCGCCGCCGCCCACGCGGTGGTGACCAGCTGGGACACCGACACGCCCGCGCCGAGGATCCAGCGCTTGAGGGTGGCGACGTCCTCGTCCGTGACCAACGGGTGGTCGACCGCCGGGACCGGGTCCTGCCACAGCTGCGGCTCGGGGATCCACGGCCCGAGGTACCGCGAGAGCGGCCCCATGTCACGGTGCAGCAGCTTGTACCAGGCCTTGCCGAACGCCTCCGCGAGCTTGTCGGGGTTCTCGTGGAAGCTCTTCGCGATCGGCGCGTAGACGGGATCCACCCGCAGCGCGAGGTCCGTCGTCAGCATCATGGGCGCGTGCCGCTTCGCCGGGTCATGGGCGTCCGGCACGGTGTCGCGGGCCGCGGGATCCGTGGGAGTCCACTGCTTGGCGCCCGCGGGGCTCGTCGTCAGCTCCCACTCGTAGCGGAACAGGTTGTCCAGGTACCCGTTGTCCCACTTCGTCGGCTCGGTGGTCCACGCACCCTCCAGCCCGCTCGTGAGCGCGTCCACGCCCTTGCCGCTGCCGTACCTGTTCATCCAGCCGATGCCCTGCTGCTCGACGGGGCAGGCCTCCGGCTCCGGGCCGATGTACTCGGGATCGACCGCGCCGTGGCACTTGCCGAACGTGTGGCCGCCGACGATGAGCGCGAGCGTCTCCTCGTCGTTCATCGCCATGCGCGCGAACGTATCGCGGATGTCCCGGGCGGCGGCCACCGGATCCGGGTTGCCGTTGGGCCCCTCCGGATTGACGTAGATCAGCCCCATCTGCACGGCGCCGAACGGGCCGGTGAGTTCCCGGTCGCCGGAGTAGCGCTGGTCTCCGAGCCAGGTGTCCTCGGGCCCCCAGAAGATCTCCTCGGGCTCCCAGATGTCCTCCCGGCCGAAGCCGAACCCGAAGGTCTTGAACCCCATCGATTCCATCGCGCAGTTGCCGGCGAAGACCAGCAGGTCGGCCCAGGAGATCTTCCGACCGTACTTCTGCTTGACGGGCCACAGCAGACGACGAGCCTTGTCGAGGCTGGCGTTGTCCGGCCAGCTGTTGAGGGGGGCGAAGCGCTGTGCGCCGCTGCCGCCACCGCCCCGGCCGTCGGCGATGCGGTACGTTCCCGCGGCGTGCCAGCTCATCCGGATGAAGAGCGGACCGTAGTGGCCGTAGTCGGCGGGCCACCAGTCCTGTGACGTCGTCATCACCTCGAAGACGTCCCGCTTCAGTGCCTCGACGTCGAGGCCGGCGAACTCCTGCGCGTAGTCGAAGTCCGCACCCATCGGATCGGCCATGGGCGAGTGCTGGTGCAGGACCTGGAGGTCCAGCTGGTTCGGCCACCAGTCCCGGTTCGTCTGGGGCCGGGCCGGTCCCGGGGTGGGAGTGGGGGAGGGGATTGCCGGGTTCTCGCTGTCGCTGCCGGACACGTCTGCCCTTCTTCCTGTCGCGGTGTTTCGGCCGGCGAGAACTCTTCCTCACGCACGACGCCGATGTCTGTGCCTGTGTCGGCGTCCGTATGGTTGCGCAATGCGGGCCGTACGGCCACGAAACACGCAGAGCGGGCCCGGGGTTCAGTACACGGGGATGATGTCGGGGGCGCCGAGGCGGACCGCGTCGGCGGTCCGGTCGTCCGGCTGCTCCTGGGCCTCGCGTTCGGCCGCGACCCGCTTCGTGTAGTGGTCCACCTCGCGGTCCTGGTGCGACTGGTCCCAGCCCAGGTGCGGTGCCATCAGTTCAGCGACGGTCCGCGCCGCGTCCACCCCGCGGTCCCACGACTCGATGGAGATCCGGGTGCGCCGGGCGAGTACGTCCTCCAGGTGGCGGGCTCCCTCGTGGGTCACCGCGTAGACGGCCTCGACCCGCAGGTAGTCGTCGGAGCTGGGCAGCGGCTCCCCGAGCGAGGGGTCGGCCGCCACCATGTCGAGCAGCTGGTGGATCAGCGAGCCGTAGCGGTTCAGCAGGTGCTCGATGCGGGCCACGTGCAGTCCGGAAGCCTCGGCGAGACGGTGCCGGGAGTTCCACAGGGCCGGGTAGCCGTCGGCGCCGAGCAGCGGGACGCGGTGCGTGGTGCTCTCGGGCACCTTCTCGTCCAGGCCCCGGACCGCCTCGTCCACCGCGTCCTTGGCCATCACCCGGTAGGTGGTGTACTTGCCGCCGGCCACCACGACCAGGCCGGGTACCGGATGGGCGACCAGGTGCTCCCGGGACAGCTTGCTGGTCTCGGCGGCCTCGCCGGACAGCAGCGGGCGCAGGCCGGCGTAGACGCCCTCGACGTCCTCGGGGGCGAGCGGCGTGGCCAGGACGCTGTTGACGTGGTCCAGCAGGTACGTGACGTCCTGGGAGCTGAGGGCGGGGTGCGCCTTGTCCAGGGTCCAGTCCGTGTCGGTGGTCCCGATGATCCAGTGCCGGCCCCAGGGGATCACGAAGAGCACGCTCTTCTCCGTGCGCAGGATCAGCCCGGTACGGGAGTTGATCCGGTCGCGGGGGACGAGCAGGTGCACCCCCTTGGAGGCGCGGACGTGGAACTGGCCGCGGGTGCCTGCCAGGGCCTGGGTGTCGTCGGTCCACACCCCGGTCGCGTTGATGACCTGCTTGGCCCGTACCGGCCGCTCGTCGCCGGTCTCCAGATCGGTGACGACCGCCCCCACCACCCGCTCGCCCTGCCGCAGGAAGCGGCTGACGCGGGCGCGGTTGGCGGCCAGCGCCCCGTAGGCCACCGCCGTACGGGTCAGGAACATGGTGTGCCGGGCGTCGTCGACCTGGGCGTCCCAGTACTGGATGGCGCCGACCAGGGCGTCGGAGCGCAATGCGGGCGCCTCGTGCAGGGCGTGCCGTTTGAGCAGGTGGCGGTGGTGGGGCAGCCCGCTGGAGGTGCCGGAGGCCGCCGCCATGGCGTCGTACATCAGCACGCCCGCGCCCACGTAAGGGCGCTCCCAGAGCCGGTGTTGCAGGGGGTAGAGGAACGGGACCGGGCGCACCAGGTGCGGGGCGAGGGAGCGCAGCAGGAGGCCGCGTTCCTTGAGGGCCTCGGCGACGAGCCGGAAGTCGAGCATCTCCAGGTAGCGCAGGCCGCCGTGGATGAGCTTGCTGGACCGGCTGGACGTACCCGAGGCCCAGTCGCGGGCTTCGACGAGGCCGACCCGAAGGCCCCGGGTGGCGGCGTCCAGGGCGGCCCCGGCGCCGACGACACCGCCTCCGACGACGAGGACGTCCAGTTCGCCCTCCGCCATGCGGGCGAGGGCCCGGGTGCGGGCTTCGGCCGAGAGGGCCGCCGGATCGGCCATGGTCTTCTCCTCTTCTCTCCTCCCCTCCGCGTCCTGCCCGTGCGGCCCGGCCCGTTCGATGCGGGCCGGGCTATTCGACCTTGGCCCAGTCGAGCGTGCGCTCCACCGCCTTCTTCCAGCCCTCGTAACCCTCCGCGCGCTGCTCCTCGCTCCACTGGGGCTCCCAGCGCTTGGACTCCTGCCAGTGCGTGCGCAGTTCGTCCGTGCTCCGCCAGAAGCCGGTGGCCAGACCGGCGGCGTAGGCGGCGCCCAGCGCGGTCGTCTCGGCGACGACCGGGCGGCTGACCGGTACGCCGAGGACGTCGGCCTGGATCTGCATGCACAGGTCGTTGGCGGTGACACCGCCGTCGACCTTCAGCACGTCCAGGTGGACGCCGGAGTCCTGTTCCATGGCCTCCACGACGTCGCGGCTCTGGTAGCAGATGGCTTCCAGGGCGGCGCGGGCCAGGTGGCCGTTGTCGTGGTAGCGGGCGAGCCCGACGATGGCGCCGCGGGCGTCGGAGCGCCAGTACGGTGCGAACAGGCCCGAGAAGGCGGGGACGAAGTAGATGCCGCCGCTGTCCTCGACGGTGCGGGCCAGGCGTTCGCTCTCCGCCGCGTCCTTGATGATCTTCAACTGGTCGCGCAGCCACTGGATCGCCGATCCCGTGACGGCGATGGAACCCTCCAGCGCGTACACGGCGGGTTCGTCGCCGAACTGGTAGGCGACGGTGGTGAGCAGTCCGTGCTGGGAACGGACCAGTTCGGTCCCGGTGTTCAGGACGAGGAAGTTGCCCGTGCCGTAGGTGTTCTTGGCCTCGCCGGGCGCGTAGCAGACCTGTCCGACGGTGGCCGCCTGCTGGTCGCCGAGGACGCCGGTGATGGGAATGGCCTCCCGCAGCGGCCGGGAGGTACGGGTGTGCCCGAACGCCTCCGCGTGGGAGGACGGGTTGATGGAGGGCAGCATCGCCCGGGGCACACCGAAGAAGCCCAGGAGCTCCTCGTCCCAGTCGAGGGTCTCCAGGTTCATCAGCATGGTGCGGCTGGCGTTGGTCACGTCGGTGGCGTGGATGCCGCCGTCGGGTCCGCCGGTGAGGTTCCACAGCACCCAGCAGTCCGTGTTGCCGAAGAGGGCGTGGCCCTGCTCGGCGGCCTCCCGGACCCCGTCGACGTTCTCCAGGATCCACTGGATCTTGCCGCCGGAGAAGTAGGTGGCCGGTGGCAGGCCGGCCTTGCGGCGGATGACGTCTCCCTGGCCCGAGCGCTCCAGTGCCGCCGCGATGGAGTCCGTACGGGTGTCCTGCCAGACGATGGCGTTGTAGTAGGGGCGGCCGGTGCGGGGATCCCAGACGACTGTCGTCTCCCGCTGGTTGGTGACCCCGATGGCCGCCAGGTCGGAAGCCGAGAGGTTTCCGTGCCGGAGGGCGTTCTGTATCACCGAGTTGGTGCGTTCCCAGATCTCGACCGGGTCGTGCTCGACCCACCCCGAACGGGGGAGGATCTGGGAGTGCTCCAGCTGGTGCTTCGCCACCTCGTTGCCCGCGTGGTCGAAGATCATGAAACGGGTACTGGTCGTCCCCTGGTCCACTGCGCCGACGAAGTCAGCCATGGGTTGCCGCCTCTCTTGGCTCGGTCACGTCGCTCCGGCACGTCTGTCCGGTCACGACTCCGGTGCCGGGATCCGGCCGGCAGGCTCCGGCTCGGCGGTCGGCAGGAACCGGCCGATGAAGAACTTGTACAGAGCTGCTCCCAGCACGCCTCCGATGAACGGGCCGATGATCGGGACCCAGAAGTAGAAATTCCCGTACTGATCGCGCCACGCCCCTCCGTAGCCGGTGAGGAAGCTGGCCAGCCGGGGGCCGAAGTCACGCGCCGGGTTGATCGCGTAGCCGGCGTTGGTGCCCATGGCCATGCCGATCGCGACCACGATCAGGCCGACGATGAACGGGGCCAGGTTGGCGCCGGGGGGTGTGTTGAGGAGGTCAGTGACCGCCAGGATCAGCAGCAGCAGGATCGCCGTGCCGATGATCTGGTCGCGCAGCGCGCCCCACTCGGTGACCGGCAGGTTCGGGTTCCCGTTGGCCGGCAGCGTGGAGAACACGCCCTGGGTCTTGATGGTGTGACCGGGGTCGGCCTTGGCCAGCGCTTCGGAGTAGTTCCACCGGATGATCAGGGCCGCGACGAAGGCGCCGGCGACCTGCGCCGCCATGTACGGGGCCACCCTGCGCCACGGAAAGCCCTTGAACGTCGCCAGGGCGAGGGTGACCGCGGGGTTGAGGTGAGCACCGCTCAGCCTCGCCGCGACGTAGACGCCCAGGGTGACGCCGAGGCCCCATGCCCAGGCGATGCTGTCGTGGTTGCCGAGGCCGCCCGCCGGGTCGGTGAGGGCCCCGCCGGCGACCACCTGGGCCACCACGCCGCAACCGAAGATGATGAGGATCATGGTGCCGGCGAATTCTGCCGAGAGCTCGCCGACGAGTCCGGATGCCTTGAGTCGCTTGGCCATGGAGGCCTCCTTCTCGCCGGCCCGGGGACCGGCGTCGACCGTCTCGCACGGTTGGCAAAACAGCTCAATACTGAACACTTTCCCCTTTATAGGGAGCATATGCACCGAATCGATCTCGTGCGCGACGGCCGCCGCCAGGGCGCGGCATGCTCGCCGATGTGCTGGGTGCGGCGGCACACTTGGGGATACGGCGGGCGAACGCAGCCACCCGCCACCGACCACCCGGGAGGTACCTGATGAACATGCTGATCAACAGTGCGGAAACGGTGGTCGCGGACGCCCTGCGGGGCATGGCCGCCGCCCACCCCGAGCTCGACGTGGACGTGGAGCGCCGGTTGGTCGTACGGCGGGGCGCCCGGGAAGGCGGTCGCGTCGGCCTGGTGTCGGGTGGCGGATCCGGGCACGAACCGCTACACGCGGGGTTCGTGGGGTACGGGATGCTGTCGGCCGCGTGCCCCGGTGAGGTATTCACCTCGCCGGTGCCGGATCAGATGACGCGGGCGGCGGCGGCCGTCAACGGCGGGCAGGGAGTGCTGTTCGTCGTCAAGAACTACACCGGGGACGTGCTCAACTTCGACATGGCGGCCGAGCTCGCCGGGGAGGACGGCATCCGGGTCGAGCGCGTGCTGGTCAACGACGACGTCGCCGTCACGGACAGCCTGTACACCGCCGGACGCCGCGGCACCGGGGCCACGCTCTTCGTGGAGAAGATCGCCGGGGCGGCCGCCGAGGCGGGGGCTCCCCTGGAGCGGGTCGCGGAGCTCGCCCGGCGCGTCAACGACTCCTCGCGGAGCTTCGGCGTCGCGCTCAGCGCCTGCTCCACCCCCGCGAAGGGCAGCCCGACCTTCGACCTGCCGGACGGAGAGCTGGAGCTCGGCGTCGGGATCCACGGCGAGCCGGGCCGCGAGCGGCGCGCGATGATGGCCTCGCGGGAGATCGCCGACTTCGCGGTGTGTGCCGTACTGGACGATCTGGAACAGGTGGCTCCGGCCGATGGCCCGGTGCTGGCGCTGGTCAACGGGATGGGCGCGACACCGCTGCTGGAGCTGTACGGGTTCCACGCGGAGGTCGTGCGGGTACTGGCGGCCCGGGGCGTACCGGTGGCGCGCACGCTGGTCGGGAACTACGTCACCTCGCTCGACATGGCGGGATGCTCGGTGACGCTGTGCCGGGCCGATGACGAGATGCTGCGCCTGTGGGACGCCCCGGTGGAGACGCCCGCGCTGCGCTGGGGCCGCTGAGGGTGTTCGTACGGAATTTCTGAATGCGCAAACGCTATGTTGCGTTCGCGTGCGGGGTGAGCGGTGTGTGGCGTGGGAGGGTGCACTGGTTGCAATGACCTCAGCTCGGTGCGTTGTTGCAATGGGCTGAAGCGAGCGTTACGGTGGCCCCTCCGAACGCCGTGAAGATCACGAAGGGGACCGCGATGCCGGGAGGCAGACTCACCCAGGCCGAGCGCCAGCAGATCGCGTCGGGGCTGGCCGACGGCCTCGCCTACGCGGAGATCGCCAGACGTCTCGACCGTCCGACCTCCACGGTCACGCGCGAGGTGCTGCGCAACGGGGGCCCCACCGCCTACCGCGCCGACCTCGCGCACCGCGCCACCGAACAGCGCGCCCACCGCCGGAAGCAGCCCGTCCCCCGGGACCCGAAGGCGGCGCCGCAGCCCCACGGGCGCGACCCCGAGGCGGTCCGCGAGTACGAGGAGACCTTCACCACCGTTCTCATCCAGTCGGGCATGCCCAGGATGACGGCCCGGGTCCTCGCCTGTCTCATCACCACCGACGCGGGCAGCCTCACGGCGTCCGAACTCGTCGAGCGCCTCCAGGTCAGCCCGGCGTCCGTCTCCAAGGCGATCGCGTTCCTCGACGGCCAGGGCCTCGTCCGCCGGGAACGCGACGAAGGCCGCCGCGAGCGCTACGCCGTCGACAACGACGTCTGGTACCAGTCCATGATCGCCAGCGCCCGCTCCACCGCCCACCTGGTGGAGACCGCCCGGCAGGGCGTAGGCGTCCTCGGCTCCCATACCCCGGCCGCCGTCCGCCTGGAGAACATCGCCCGCTTCATGGACTTCGTCTCCGAGAGCATCACCCGCGCCGCGGAGCAGGCGCGCGAAATACTCCACGCGAAACCCGGGACTCCCTCGGACGGCAACGGCTGACGCCCGGACTCCCGCCGGGCCTGCCGGTCTCGGCGGGGAACCGGGTGGGTTCGTTCCTCCTCTGAGAGGGTGGACGCGAAGGAGAAGCGCATGACGGGTACCGCGGGCAGCAGCACAACGGGCGCGCGCCCGAAGGAAATAGAGGCCGCGTGGCTGCTCACGCTGGCTGCCGTCGTCGGGCAGGCCGTGGTCTGGGTGCTGGGCGCGTTCGTGGTCGACCCCACCGGCCTGGGCGACATGACCTCCGTCTCCGGAGCCGACGCCGCCGCTCGCCAACTCGCCCTGTCGGGAGGGGGCCTGGCCGTGGTCCTGGCCGGCTGGCTGGCCGTGGCCGTGAAGATGCGGGCGGGCCGGGGCTGGGCCCGAGCGGTCCTCGGCGTCGCCGGCGCCCTCTGCCTGGTCGCCGCGGCCACCGACTTCAGCATGAGCGGTACGGGGCCTGCCGCCTGGCCGCTCCTGGCCTGCCTCCCCGACCTGGTCACCGCGGCCGCCGTCGTCCCTATGTTCCTGCCCGCGGCCCGCAGGCACTTCCAGGCCCGAGCGCGCCGGGCCTGACATAGCCGGGGCTCATGCCTGCGCCGCCGCCGTCGCCGGGCGGCGGCCCCACGCGGAGATCATGGGGGCCGTGGCCAGATCGAGGCCCCCGGCCGCCAGGCGCCCGCGGATCTGGCGCACCGTCGCGTCCTCCAGCAGCGCACACGCAGGGGAGGTGATCGGGAAGTACGCGTCCGGACCGCAGCCGGTTCGGCCGCGACGTCGTGGCGGAGCACCTCGATCGCACCGCCCGCGATGTCCCGGGTCCAGGAGACGTCGATGTCGGTGGCGAGCACCGCACCCGCCGGGCCGACCCGCTCGGCCGGCCCGCGTGACACGGAGGGCCCACCGGCCCGACCTCCCGGCATCGCTCGCACCGCGGCGCGTACCGTCCGGCGGAGTCGGGGCGCAGGTACCGCATGTCTTGACGATTGGTCTGGACCTTCCTAGCGTGAGGTGCGGCGCAGCCCGTTCCAGGCCCCCCACACCCACCGCCCAGGAGCCCCGCATGGTCCTACGTCACGTCTTACGCGTCGCCACAGCCGGCCTCGCCCTCGCCCTGGCCCTCACCCTCCAGCCGCCGGCCGGGGCGGCCACCGCGCCGCAGGCGCCCGCGGCCGACACCTGCCCCGTCAAGCCGAGGCCCACCGGCAAGGTGCTCCAGGGGTATTGGGAGAACTGGGACGGCGCCGCGGCCGGCGTGCACCCGCCCTTCGGCTGGACCCCGATCACCGACAGCCGCATCCGGGACCACGGCTACAACGTCATCAACGCGGCCTTCCCCGTCATCCTCTCCGACGGCACCGCCCTGTGGCAGGACGGCATGGACGCCACCGTCAAGGTCGCGACCCCGGCCGAGATGTGCCAGGCCAAGGCGGCCGGGGCGACGATCCTGATGTCCATCGGCGGCGCGGCCGCCGGCATCGACCTCAACTCGGCGGCGGTCGCCGACCGGTTCGTGGCGACCCTCGTACCGATCCTGAAGAAGTACAACTTCGACGGCATCGACATCGACATCGAGACCGGACTCGTCGGCAGCGGAACCATCACCCGCCTCTCGCTCTCGCAGACCAACCTGATCCGCATCATCGACGGCATCCTCGCCCAGATGCCGGCGGGCTTCGGCCTGACGATGGCCCCGGAGACCGCCTACGTCACCGGCGGCAGCGTCACGTACGGCTCGATCTGGGGCGCGTACCTGCCGGTCATCAAGAAGTACGCGGACAACGGGCGCCTGTGGTGGCTGAACATGCAGTACTACAACGGCAGCATGTACGGCTGCTCCGGCGACTCCTACGCGGCGGGTACGGTCCAGGGCTTCACCGCGCAGACGGACTGCCTGAACCAGGGCCTCGTCATCCAGGGCACCACCATCCGGGTCCCGTACGACAAGCAGGTCCCCGGCCTGCCCGCCCAGCCCGGCGCGGGCGGCGGCCACATGACCCCCGCCCTGGTCGCGCAGGCCTGGAACCGCTACGCGGGCGGTCTGAAGGGTCTGATGACCTGGTCGGTCAACTGGGACGGCGCGAGGAACTGGACCTTCGGCAACAACGTCAAAACCCTCCAGGGCCGCTGACGCCCGGCTCCGCCCCGCCCCGCCCCGCCGGTCACTCACGGCAGGTCGCGCCACCGGCGGGACCGGGAGACGAGCAGCAGGGGCAGGCCCACGATCCAGACCAGCCCGCCGATGACGATCACTCCGCTCCAGAACCCCGACCCCCGGCCGAAGTCCGGGGCGGCCCGGGCCATCAGGAAGAACGGGCCCAGCACCAGGGCGGGGCCGACGATCCACCAGGCCAGGTAGGTGGCGAGGACGTCGAGCACGCGGACCGGCGAACGCCCCAGGACGCGGTAGGCGGTGGTCGACGTACTGCCGCCCACCGCGCCCGGGGTGTACTCCGTGGTCCCCACCACCAGCCGGTACCGGCGCAGCGGGACGACCGGCATGTAGCTGATCACGAACCACTCGGTCGCGTGATGACTGCCGTCCGGCTGCCGCCGGCTGAAGCCGAGGTACTTGGTTCCGATGCCGTTCCACGTGGACATGCCGCGCCCCCTCGCTCACTCCGGCCGCGCCGCGCCTCGTCGCGCGCGTCGGCGGCCTCGTCCGTCCACGGTAGGGGCGCGGACCGGTCAGGGCAGGAAATCGGCCATACCCGGACCCGATCGCGCACGCCCTCCCGGCGGGGCGTGACGCCGCACGGGGACGGGCCGGGTCACTGGCCCACCCTGCCGTCTACGCACTCGCGCAGCAGGTCGGCGTGCCCGCAGTGACGGGCGTACTCCTCGATCCGGTGCACCATCAGCTCCCGGACCGCGATCCCGTCCTTCCCCAGACGCTCGCCCAGATCCGGGTGCTTGGCCAGCGCGGCGTCGGTCGCGGCCTGCTCGCGCGCCAGATCCGCGAACGCGGCGTCGACCGCCGCCTGCTCGGCGACGACTCCGTCGAAGTCGGCGTCCCGCGCTCCGTACAGCTTCGGCAGCGGATCGCCGTCGCCGATCCAGTTGTGCCAGTCCCGCTCCACCTCGACGAGGTGCCGCACCAGGCCGAGCAGCGACATGGTCGACGGCGGAACCGACCGGCGGGCCAGCTGCTCCGCGTCCAGACCCTCACACTTCATCCGCAGGGTCATGCGGTAGTCCGTCAGGAAGCCCTGGAGCGTGGCGAGCTCGCCGTCGGGGCTGACGCCCTCGCGGTCGCGGGGGTCGTCGGCCGGGTCCGCCCACATGTCGGGGTAGGTGGTCGCCTGGGTCCATCGCTCGGGTTGATCGGTCATGCCTGCCATGATCACCCGCCAGGGCCCGGACCCGCCATGGAATTGGCGCCGGCCAGGGGCGGTGCGTGACGGCGGGCTCAGCCGGATTCGGGCGCGGCGGCGGTGGATTCGGTGCGCACGAGGCGGTAGGTGAAGGGCTTGGCGCGGCGCTGGGCGGGCTTGCGGGCGAGGTCGTTCGCATGCAACGGCCCCGGCCCGGCAACAGGTAGTTTGCCCGGTACGGGGCGGGGCGGGTGGGACGGGGGGTGTGCGGGGCGGGTGGCGTCCCCTCGGGAGAGCGGCATCAGAGGGCCGCGAGGCTCCGGGTCCAGCGGCGCAGTGTCCACGGGGCCGACCCCGCGTGAGTCCGCCCCCTCTCGCCGGGGCCCACGGGCATGTCCGGGATCGTCACATGATCGGGCCGAACAGGTCCTAGAGTGTGACGAGTGACACAGGAGAACCCCGAACTCATCGCCGGCCGCTACCAGTTGGTCGAACGGATCGGCCAGGGCGGCATGGGCCGGGTCTGGAGGGGCCTCGACCAGCAGCTCTTCGGGCGCGAGGTCGCCATCAAGGAGATCCTCTTCCCTCCGGGGCTGGAGGAAGCCGACCGCGTGACGCTGCTCCGGCGCTTCACCGGCGAGGCCCGCGCGGCGGTCACCCTCAGCCACCCCGGGATCATCACCGTCCACGACATCGTGGAGCACAACGGCGCCCCCGTCATCGTCATGGAGTTCATCCGCGGGCAGTCCCTCGCGGCGGCGATCCGCGAACAGGGCCGACTGCCCGTGCGGCGGGTGGCCGAGATCGGCTCCGCCATGCTCGACGCGCTCGCCGAAGCCCACGAGGCGCGGATCGTCCACCGCGACATCAAGCCGGACAACGTGCTCCTGAGCAAGGACCGCGTCGTCCTCACCGACTTCGGCATCGCCCACCTCGCGGACGTCACCACCAAGCTCAGCCACAGCGGCATGGTCATCGGCACCCCGCAGTACATGCCGCCGGAGCAGCTGGAGGGCAAGCGCCCGACACCGGCCAACGACCTCTGGGCCCTCGGCGCCACCCTCTACCACGCCGTCGAGGGGCGTCCGCCGTTCGACGCCGAGGGGCTCCACGCGCTCGCCATCGCCGTGTTCACCCGCCCCCACCGGCCGCCGACCCAGGCCGGTGCGCTGGCCCCCGTACTGGACGCGCTCCTCACCAAGGACCCGGCACTGCGCGCGAACGCCGCCGAGGCCGCCGCACTCCTGGAGTCGGTCCTGCGGGGCACCGGGGCGGGGGCGCCGACCGCCGAGGGGGTTCCGCCCCGGCCCGTCCGGGCACCGGAGCCCGCGCCCGTTCCCGTACCGGAGCCCGTTCCCGTACCGGAGCCCGCTCCCGCGCCCGTTCCCGTACCGGAAGCGGTGACCGAGGCCGGCCCCGCCCCGGCGGAGCCGGAACCGGAGCCGGTTCCTCCGACGCCCACGGCCGAGGAACCCGGCTCGCTCGGCGAGGTGGAGCACCGGGGGAGCGGCGAGGTGGCGACCGCCCGGCGCGGCGCCCTGACCCGGCGGTCCACGGTACTGGCCGTGGCACTGGCCACGCTCGCCGTCGCCGGCGTCCTGACCTGGACCCTGAGCGGCGACGACTCGCCCGACGACAAGGGCGGCTCCGCGGCGCCCTCGGTCACGGTGGTGATCGGTGTGGACGCACCGCTCAGCGGCGACCTGTCCGTCTTCGGCGCCGGCATCAAGAACTCCGCCGACCTCGCCGTCAGGAACGCCAACCGGACCCGGCACGTGCCCGGCGTGAACTTCGAGATCAAGGCCCTGGACGACCAGGCCCAGGCCGGCAAGGGCCAGGAGAACGCCACCCAGCTCATCGCCGACGACAAGGTGCTCGGCGTGGTCGGCCCCCTCAACTCCAGCGTCGCGGCGGCGATGCTGAGGCCGTTCGAGCAGGCGAACCTGGTCAATGTCTCGCCCGCCAACACCAACCCCGCCCTGACGTACGGTCCCGACTGGGTCAAGGGCGCCAAGTCCCGCCCGTACCAGACCTACTTCCGTACCGTCGCCACGGACGCGGACCAGGGACCGTTCGCCGCCCGCTACCTCCACGGCGAGGCCAAGAAGACCAAGCTCTTCGTCATCGACGACAGCAGCGACTACGGCACCGGCCTCACCACCGGCTTCAGGAACGAGTTCAGCAAGCTCGGCGGGAGCATCGTCGGCGCGGACCACGTCGCCCCCACCGGCGGCGACTTCGCCACCCTCGCCGCCCGGGTCCGGGCCTCGGGCGCGGACGCCGTGTACTTCGGCGGCTACTACACCACCGCGGCGCCGCTCTCGAAGCAGCTCAAGCAGGCGGGCGTGAACGTCACCTTCATGGGCGGCGACGGCGTCTTCGACGCGCAGTTCATCACCACCAACGACAAGGCCGAGGGCGATCTGGCCACCGGCATCGGAGCGCCCGCCGAGGACCTGCCCGGCGGCCCGACCTTCCTCTCGCAGTACCAGGCGGCGGCGTACCCGGAGCAGGCCGGTTCGTACGGCGCGTACGCGTACGACGCCACCTGGGCCGTCATCGAGGCGGTGAAGGCCCTCACCGCGGCCAACGGGGGCACCCTGCCCCTGAACGCCCGGGCCAAGATGCCCAAGGCCGTGGCAGGGCTGGCGTTCGACGGCATCACCGGGCGGGTCGCCTTCGACCAGTACGGGGACACGACCAACCGCGAGCTCACGGTGCACGCGGTAACGGGCGGCGTCTGGAAGAGCGTGAAGAGCGGCCGCTACACCCCTTGACCTGACCTGCGGCGTCGCCGGAACCGCGCCCGGACGTGCGCCCCCGCGCCTCCGCACGCCCCCGCCGGAGGGATGGCCGAGGGCCGGAACCGCCCCGACGATGAACTGCCGCCACCACCCACCACCACGGTCATCACGCGCATCACTGTCATCAAGGGGGAACGATGGGACGACGCTGGCTGGTCACGGGATGCTCCTCCGGCCTCGGGCACGCGCTGGCCACCGCCGCCGCCCGGGCCGGGGACGAACTCGCGGTCACCGCACGCAAGACCGCCGACCTGGAGGAACTGGCCGCCGCCTGGCCCGGCCGCATCATCCCGGTCCCGCTCGAACTGCGCGACGCCGCCTCCTGCGAGGAGGCCGTCCGCACCGCGGCCGACCGCCTCGGCGGCATCGACGTCCTCGTCAACAACGCCGCCGTCGGCCTGTTCGGCGCGGTCGAGGAGGTCTCGGACGCCGAGCTGCGCGACCAGCTGGAGACCCTGCTCGTGGGGCCCTGGCGGCTCACCCGCCTCGTCCTGCCGCTGATGCGGGCCCAAGGGCACGGCCACATCGTCAACGTTTCCTCGATCGTCGGCAGGATGGCCTTCCCGGGCCTCGCCGCCTACGTCGCCGGGAAGCACGCCCTCGAAGGCATGAGCCAGGCCCTGGCGGTGGAGGCCGCTCCGCACGGCATCCGCGTCACCGTGCTCGAACCGGGCATGTTCGCCACCCGCTACGGCACCTCCATGGCCGAGGCGCGCCACCGGGTACCCGCCTACGACGGGATCAACCGGGAGATGCTCGAAGGCGCCCGAGGCCTGGCCGACAACCCCGGGACCGGCCGCCCCGAGGACTTCGCGGCGCGCGTCCTCGACATCGTCTCGGCCGACGCCCCCACGCCCTTGCGGATCCCGGTCGGTGACGACGCGTACGGGTACCTGGACCTGGACGAGCAGGCGTCCCGCGCCGAATACGCCGCCGCGCGCTCCCTCGTACAGGGGCCGCCCCGGCCCGCCGGAGACTGACCGCGACGACCGCCCCCGTACGACCGCCCCGTACGCCCCCGGCTCAGGCCTGGTCGAGGCCCGCCTCCGCCAGCCGGCGGCGTACCTCCTCCGCCTCCCGCGTCCGGTTCAGCAGGTCCAGTACGCCCGCCCACTGCTCCAGCGCCAGCCGCAGGGACGCGGCGTGCACCTCGGGCCGCGCCACGGCCAGCGGGGTGAAGAGCTCGGCCGCCTCCTGCGCGGCCGTGAGACCCCCGGGGAGGTCTTGGCGCAGCTCCACGCGCAGCATCACGAGAAGTAGGAGGGACCGGGCCAGGACGCCGGAGTGCCCGGCGGGGTCTTCCGCTGCGGCGCGCCGGTTGTGCTCCACCGCGGACTCCGCCGCCGGGAGTGCCTCCTCCGCCCGGTCGGCCCGCACCAGCGCGGCCGTGAGGTCGGCCAGCGCCCAGCCGGTGCCGGAGCTGCCGGCCAGCTCGAACGCGGTGGCCGCCCGCGCGTAGCCGGTCGCGGCCTCGTCCGGCAGGTCCAGAGCCTCCAGGGCGGCGCCCAGCCGCAGCAGGGCCGAGCCTTCGAGCTCGTGGTCACCGAGCCCGCCGTGGAGCTCGGCGGCGCGGGTCAAGGCATCGACGGCCTCGCCGTATTCGCCGAGCTCCAGCAGGGCCTCCCCGAGGCTGTTGACGGCCCTCGCCTCGTACGGTCCGGAGCCGGCCTCCCGGAACAGGGCTGCGGCCCGCGCGTAGGCGGCGACGGACTCCTCGGTCCGGCCCGTCTGGTGGAGCGTGTCCCCGAGGTTGGTCAGGACCGAGGCCTCCCGGTACCCGTCGCCGAGTTCGCGGAAGACTCCGGCTGCCCGGGTGTGGGGGGCGACCGCCTTCTCCGTACGGCCCGACAACTGCCAGGCGCCGCCGAGGTTGGCCAGGGCCGAGGCCTCGCGCGCCGGATCGTCGAGGCGCGCGTGGATCCGGGCGGCCCGGATGTGGGCCTCGATGGCCTCCTCGTACCTGCCCGCGCACTGCAGGGCGGCGCCGAGCCCGGTGAGGGCCGACCCCTCTTCCCGCTGGTCGTCGATCCGGTGGAAGAGCTCAGCGGCACGGCTGTGGGCGCCGACGGCCTCCTCGTACCGGCCCGCCTGCCGTAGCGCCACGCCGAGGTTGCCGGCGATCGAGGCCGCCAGGTGCGGATCGTGGCGGAGGAGTTCGAGGACCCCGGCGGCCCGGTGGAAGGCGTCGATGGCCTCCTCGGCCCGGCCCGCCTCCTGCAAGGCGATGCCGAGGCGGTTCACCGCCAGTGCCTCACCACCCCGGTCGCCCAGCTGCCGGAAGATCCCGGCGGCCTCGGTGTGTGCGGCGACGGCCCCGTCGAACGCCCGCAAGTACCCCAGGGCGAAACCGAGGTTGACGAGCGCCGTGCCCTCGCCGGAACGGTCTCCGTTCGCACGGCCGATGTCGCGGGCGAGGGTGCTCAGGGTGATCCACTCGTCGAAGCGGCGGCGGTGTTCGAGGTAGCGGGCGAGCGAGAAGGCCAGGGAGAAGGCGACGGCCGGGTGGCCGAGCCGCGGCGCCGCGGTGGCGGAGGCCACCAGGTTCGCCCGTTCCCCGTCGAGCCAACGCAGGGCCTGGCGGCGCCCGTCGAAGCGGGGGGAGCGGTTGCCGGGCCTGCTGATCAGATGGGTGTCGGCCTGCGCCGCGGTGGTCACGTAGTGCTCCAGCAGCCGGGTGAGGGCGGCGTCGCGCCCGTCGGCGTCCGCGTGCGCGTCGGACTGCTCCGCCGCGTACAGGCGGATGAGGTCGTGCATCGACCAGCGCTCGTCCGCCCCCGTCAGGAGGTGCGCGCGGGACAACTCGGCCAGCAGCCGCCGGCTGCCGGCAGTCCCGAGCAGAGCCGCGGCGGCGGTGGTGGAGATGTCCGGCCCCGGAGCGGCGGCCAGCAGCCGGAACGCGGTGGCCTGGGGCTCCGTCAGATGCCGGTACGAGAGCTCGAAGGAGGCCCGTACCGCCATGGGGCGGCTCTCCGCGTCGGTCTCCTCGATCTCGATGAGGCCCAGCCTGGTCCGGGCGGCGGTCAGCTCCTCGGCCTGGCTCTCCAGGCTCCGGCCGGGTTCCTCGCGCAGCAGGGCCGCGATGATCTCCAGGGCCAGGGGCAGACACCCGCACAGCTGCGCGAGCCGCGCCGCCGCCCCGGGCTCCGCGGCGACCCGGCCGTCGCGGACCCCGCCGGCGTCCAGCACCTGCCCGATGAGGTCCACGGCCTCCGGCGGTGTGAGGGGAGGCACGTCCACGCGGTGCGCCTGCAGCAGGGCGAGGGACTGCCGGGAGGTCACCAGCCCGCGGTGCGGGGGCTGCGGAAGCAGCGCCGCGACCTCTCCGGCGCTCCGGACGTTGTCCAGCACCACGAGCAGCGGAAGGTCCTCGGCCGCCAGGTGGTCCAGGGTGATGCGCCAGGTGTCCAGCTTGCCCTGGAGCGTCACCGGGATGTCCGCGCTCCGTACGCCCAGCGCACCGAGGAACTGGTCCACGACCTCGCCCGGGGTCCGCTCCCGGTGGGGGCTGTAGCCGTAGAGGTTCGCGAAGAGGACCCCGCCGGGGAACCAGCCGCGCTGCCGGGCCTGGTGGGCGGCCCGCAGGGCGAGCGCGGTCTTGCCGACCCCGCCCATGCCCATCACCGCCGAGACGACGACCGTCGCCGGGGCGCCCTCGGACGCCCCGGCGGGCCGGGGGCTGTGCGCTGCCGGGTCGAGCCGGCCGAGGATGTCGCGCAGCTCCCCGGCCCGGCCGGTGAACCCGCCCGTCAGCGGCGGCAGCGTCACGGGCCCGGTACGGGCGGACGGCTTGGAAGGGGCGGGTGGCATGAACGCCCGCTCCTCGCGGGCCAGTCGCAGCAGCTGGCTCCACTGCGCCTGCGAGGGGGCGGCGTACGTCGTGCCCTTCTTCTTCGCCGCCTCACTGCCCAGGAATCGCACCAGCACCAGGAAGAGCCGGGTGTTGCCCTTGCCGGGCAGGCTCTTCCCGCCCAGCCAGTCGCTGACCGTCGCGTCGGACACCGTCAGCGGGGGCCTCTGCTCGCCGGCGACCGCGACCAGCCGGCTCAGGGTCGGCTTCCCGGCGGCCACGTGCACCGCCTTCAGCTCCGACCACAACCGGTTCGCGTGCCGTCCCGGCACCGTCGTCATCGCCGTCTCCCCACCTCGCCGAGCGTGGACTTCCGGTCGGCAAGGCTCCCGGAAAACCCGTAATACCCCTTCCCGCCAGGCTAGTTGGAGGCGGCCCCGTCCGGTCCCGTTCGCCGGAAACCCTCCGGAAAGCGCTCCATGGAGCCAGCGCCGGCCGCACCAGTGGCCGGTACGGACCCCAGGGAGCCGACATGCCCCGCACGCCCCGCAAGCTCCGCCCAGCCGACCGGACCGACCGCGAGCACGCCCTCACCCTGCTCGGCCGGATCGCCGCCGGAGCCGTATCCGGCGCGGTACGCGCCCTGACCGCCTGGCTCCTCGAACACTGACGCTTCCCCCCTGCCCCGGCGGGGTAGGGGTGCACCACGACACGTCTATGGGGGCAGGGGGCTCATGGCGTCGAGCGGCGCGGGCTTCGTCGCGGCGGGTGCGGTACTGCTGGGTGTCCCGGCAGGGATGTACCTCGCCGCGCGCACCGTCTGGGAGGGGCGCCCCAGCCCATGGGCGGCGCTGCTCCTCATCGCCGTCGTGGTGCTCCACGGCGTGGGGTTCTGGTGGGCCGCCAAGAACGCCGGCGCGGGCCCGGCGCTGGCCGTGCTGGTCCTGAACCTGTCCTGGATGCTGCTCGTCTACCTCCGGGTCGACATGCGGGACGACCAGGCGATGCACGACCGGGGCGTCACCGAACAGGCCGTGGTGACGGGGTGGATCCGCACCTCGGACCCGTTCGCCGGGGTCGACGACGAGGTCACGGCCATCGACGTGACCTTCCCGACCGGCGCCGCCGCCCGCCTCCAGCTGGGGGGCGCCCACGCCCCCCAGATCGGCGAGTCCGTACGGACAACCCGCGACCCGGACGCCCGCGTCCCACCCCGCCTCGGCCCCCGCCCCGATGCCCCGGGCACCATCCCGGCGACGATCACCCTCGTCTTCATGATCGCCAGCAGCCTGCTCGTCTCCACCACCATGGCGTCCGCCACGCGCGATTCCCTCAGCTGAAGACCGCCCCGGCGCCGCAGCACGGTGGACTCAGCCCTCTGAACGGGGCTACCGCCTCAGCGGAACTCGTGGACCACCTGGATCTCGCCGACGATGTGGGCGTTGAACTCGTCCAGCTCCTCGGCCGGAACCCAGAGTTCGAGGATCGTCTGCCCGCCGGCCTGCTGGACGGGATACCGGCTCAAGAACTCCGTCTCGACCTCGAAACGAGTGACGAAGCCCGCGCCGTCGTGCTTCACGTTCCAGTCCCGGGCGATCCTGATCGCGTAGTCCTCGTTGAGGACCGGGTAGAAGATCGGCTGCTCGGGCAGCCGGGGCGGCCATGCACGCCAGTTCAGCTCCCGGACCAGATCCAGCTCCTTGGGGCCGGTGGGGCGCCACAGGATCGTCGTTGCTCGCCGGCTGGTCATGTGCATCGCTCTCTGTACGTGAGCCGCTGGTGTGGCGGGTCGGGAAACCGGACGATACCGGCACCCCAGACGCGGTAGCTACGCAGTTTCCGCAGCCCGGGCAGCTCCCTGACCAGCAGTATGGAGCGACCGCGACAACCCTGCCCCCTCCACGAGGAGTTCTACGACCATGCCCCTCATCTGCGGCCACGACGCCCCCGCCTACGGACTACCCCTGTGCGAGCACCTCCGGGCGGCGACGGCGACCGGGTCGCCGCTCGACCACCACACCTACTACGTGGGCGAGGGAGTGGAGCGGTACCGGATATGCGGTCCGTGCCGGAACGAGGAGACCGTGACCGCCTCGCCGGTGTGCGAGGAGTGCTTCGACGCCGCCGAGGGAGCTCCCGCGGGCGTCGTGGGTCTGCCGGAGACGCTGGAGGCGCCCCGTCCCGTGGGCGGCGAGGTCGAGACGACGGACCTGCCGTCGGGCGCGGGCCGCGTCATCGACGTGGCGCCGACGCGCGGCGGTCTGTTGCTGCTGAGCGAGGAGGGCCGGATCCTGCTCTGGGAGACCGGGGCGCGGACCTGCCGGGAACTGGCCCGCGGTTCGGTGACCGTGCCCGACGGCAGCGAGCCGTGGTGCGGGCGCGAGCAGACGCGCCGTCTGCACGCTTCCCGGGACGGCGCGTTCGCCGCCGTCGTCATCGACTACGGCCGCCACGGCGAGGTGTACGACCTCTCCTCGGGCGCGGTGACCCTCACCCTGGAGAACGACGGGTACCACAGCGACACCGTCCCGTTCTCGCTCGCCTTCACCGAGCACGACGGACGGAACGTGCTGCTGCACCGCAGGCAGTGGAGCCTCATCGAGGCCGTCGACCCCGCGACGGGCGAGGTCCTGGCCGCCATGCCGGTCGAAGAGGAGAGCACCGACTGGTCCGGGTACTTCCAGGGCGCCCTGCACCTGAGCCCCGGCGGCACCCGGATCGCGTCGGACGCCTGGTGCTGGCACCCCGCCGGCCGGCCCGTCGCCTGGAACCTCGGCCAATGGCTGACCGAGGGCGAAGGGGCCTGGAGGACCGGCAACGGCTGGGCGGCGCTGCCCCCGTGCGAGTACTACTGGAACCGGCCCATGGCATGGTTCGACGAGGACCGCATCGTGATCGGTGGCCTCGGCGAGGACGAGGAGGAGATCGTCCCCGGCGCCCGCGTCTTCGACGTCAGCCGCGTCGAAACCGACCAGTGGGGTCACCGGAACCCGGTCGAGGTGGCCACGTTCGGAGGTCCCGAGGGCGCCTTCTTCAGCGCGGACGGTCTGCTGTTCTCCGCCGGCGCGGACGGTCTGGACATCTGGGACCCGGTCGCAGGCGCCCGCACCGGCTCGGTCCCCGGTTTCGTCCCCACCCACCACGACGCGCTCGCGGGCCATCTCCTCGCACTCGACCCGGCCCGGGGCGCGATCCGCCGCTGGCCCACGTCCGGCTCGCGCCGCTGACGGCCGTACCGGGGTCAGTCCGTGACGGGCGGGGACTGCGCCGGTATGTCGAGGACGGCGAGGAAGGCGGCCGCCGCGGGCGTGCGGTCGGCGCGGCTCCAGACGACGTACTCGACCCGGACGGGCGCGTCGGTGACCTCGATGGTCCGTACGCCGGTGAGCTGGTGCACGTAAGTGGAGGGGAGCAGGGCGACGCCGAGGCCCTGGGCCACCAGCCGGGACAGATAGTCCGTGTTGGTCACCTCGAAGGCGACGTCGCGGCTGAAGCCGGCGTCGGTGAAGGCCTGGTCGGACTGGGCCCGCCCGGCGGTCTGGGCCGGCAGGTCCACGAACACCTCGCGGGAGAGCCGGCCGAGGTCGACCGCCGGTTCACCGGCGAGGGGGTGGTCCGGCGCGACCACGGCGACCAGGCAGTCACGGGCGAGTTCCCGGGCCTCCACCCCCTCGGGGCGGGCCGTGGTGGGTAGATCCAGGAAGGCCACCTCGATGGCCCCTTGTCTGACCTGCTCGACGAGTTCGTCGCTCGCGCCCACGCGCAGGCTGACGCGCACGGACGGGTACTGCTCGTGGAACTCGCGCAGGGCGCCCGGGATGTCGACCGCGGCGACGGAGGGGATCAGGCCCACGGCGAGGCGGCCGCGCACCTCACCGACCGCCGCCGCCACCTCGGCGGCCGCACGCTCCGCCGCGTCCAGGCACTGACGGGCGGCGGGCAGGAACGCCGCACCGGCCGAGGTCAGCCGCACCCGGCGGCTGGTGCGCTCGAACAGCCGCGCGCCCAGCTCCCGTTCCAGGCGCGCTATCTGGTGACTGAGGGCGGACTGGACGACAAGACACCGCTCGGCGGCCCGGGTAAAGCTGTTCGTCTCGGCGACGGCGACCACGTAACGCATCTGCTGGAGCTCCATGGACGCATCCTGTACGGCGATGGATGCGGTGACAAACATGCACCGGGCTCATCGATCGCCGAGCAGGCCCTCGATGGCGCGGCGCGCCTTGCCCGTCGCGCCGGTGTCTCCCGCCTGCAGGGCCGTGTTCGCGGCGCACAGCAGGGCGTCGATCTGGAAGACGGCGAGTTCCACGTCCAGCGCGGCGATCTCACCGGTGTCCAGCGCGTGCCGCAACTCGGTCGCGAGGCAGGCGCGCCACTCCTCCTGGTCGCGGAAGAGGGCGTCGCGGACCGGACCGGGGTGGCTGTCGAACTCCGCGAGGTTCGCGACGCGGAAGCACCCGCCGGCGAAGAGCGGGGTCTCGGCGTACACGGTCCAGTGGTCGAGGAGCGCGCGCAGCCGGGCGGCGCCGTGGGGCGCCGTGGCGGCCGGGCGGACGACGGCGTCGACGAACATCCCGCGCGCGAACTCGACGGCCGCGAGCTGCAGGTTCTCCTTCGTCTTGAACAGGGTCTGGATCCCCGCCTTGCTGAGCCCGGTATCGAGGGCGAGCCGGCCGAAGCTCACGTTGCCGAGACCGTCCAGCGAGGCGACGTCGACGGCCTGGCGGAGCACGATCCCGCGCGTACGGGCGCCGCGCAGGAGGCGCTTGTCCGTGATCTCCGGATCCTTCGCACTGTCCATACGGCCGATCGTACAGCCCTTGTTTCTACGTACGGTCGACCGTATTGTTGCTCTTCATGGATGCCATGACGCCCCTCACCGAGGATTCCGACCCTTTCTGCCTGCCGCCGCTGGATGCCGCGGCCCTGCTGTTCGCCGCCCCGTGGCGCCGGTTCGCCGTGATCGGCGACAGCCTGTCCGCGGGCACCGGGGGCCCCAGCCCCGGCTACCGGCACCGGGGGTGGTCCGACAGACTCGCGGACGTCCTGCGCGCCGTGCGTCCGGATCTGGAGTACCTGAGCACGGCCGAGGACGGAGCGACGACCGCGCGGACCCTCGACAGTCAGATCGGGCGCGCGCTGGAATTCGAACCCGACCTCCTCCACCTGCCGTGCGGCGCCAACGACCTCCTGCGGCGCGAGCCGGACTTCGCCGAGATCGGGCAGCGGCTGCGGCGCATGTACGAGCTGGCATCGGAAAGCGATGCCCTGCTGACGACGTTCACTCTCGGCAAGGCGTACGTCGTTCCCGTCTTCCCGGATTGGAGCGCGCGGGTGGCCCGGTGCAACGACCTCACCCGGGGACTGGCCGCCGAGTACGGGGCCGTCGTGGTCGACATGTGGGACCACCCCGTCAACGCCCGGGACGGCCTGCTGAGCGAGGACCGCATCCACTTCGCCGCCTCGGGGCAGGCGGTGATGGCGACGGAGATGGTCAAGAGCCTGAGCCACGTCCTCGCCCGGAGCACGCACGTCTGACCGCGGCTGCCCCGCCTGAGGTGCTGGCTCGCCCGGATTCGGAGATCATGGGGGATATAGCAGCATCTGAAAGGAGTTCCGCCATGTCGATGCTCGACAAGCTCAAAGGCCTCCTCAAGGGGCACGAGGACCAGGTCCAGCAGGGGACCGAGAAGGCTGGCGACGCGTTCGACGCGAAGACCGGGAACAAGTACCAGAGCCAGGTGGACACGGCTCAGCAGAAGATCAACGAGCAGCTCGGCTCCGACAAGCCGAAGGACGAGCCCCCGAGGATCTAGGCGGGCTCCGAAGTTCGTTTCCCGGTGTGCTCCGGGGTGCGGCTCCCTGACGCCCGGTGCCTGAGGTTCCGCCGCCGGCCGGCGAAGCCCGTGGCGCCGGGCGTCCACGTGTGCGGCCGCACCCGGGCGTGGGGCATTGGAGTGGCGCGGGGGCGGGTCGGTGGCGTGTCTACCGGGGCGGCCGGGGCGGCTTCCTAGGGTCGGCGCAGGCGCGGCAGCGGGCCCGCCGGTTCAGATCAGGTGGGTAAGTCGTGGAACGCATGACGGCCAGGCCGGGCACGCTCGGTACCCCGGCCGGCGCCGGTCGAACGAAGCGCGGGCGGCGGGCCCGGTGGCAGGCGCTGGCGGCGGGGCTGCTGTTGCTGGCCGCGCTCCCCGTGGGAGCCGCGGGCGCGGCGCAGTCCGGTGACCCCCGGTCACCCGTCGGCGGCCCGCCGCTGTACGTGTCCGACTACGGCAACAACCGCGTGGTCGCCCTGCCCTCCGACGGCGGCGACCAGACGACCGTCCCGTTCGACGGCCTCGTGCGGCCGACCGGTATGGCCTGGGACGCCGCGGGGCGGCTCTACGTCTCCGATACCGGCAACAACCGGGTGGTCGTCCTGCCCCCGGACGGCGGGGAGCAGTCCGTTGTGCCCACCGTCGGCCTGTCGCGTCCGCTGGGGCTCGCCGTCGGCCGCACCGGGGACCTCTACATCGCCGACAGCTTCAACGACCGCGTGGTGAAGGTCTCCGCGGCCGGCGGGGGCCAGACGACCGTCCCCACCACCGGGCTGCTGCACCCCTGGGGGCTGGCGCTGGAGCCCGACGGGGACCTGTACGTCTCCGACTTCGTCAACGACCGGGTCGTCAAGGTGGCAGCCGACGGGAGCGGCCAGTCCACCGTGCCCACCGTCGGCCTCTCCCAGCCGACCGGGCTGGCGCTGAACGCGGCCGGGGACCTCTACATCGCCGACAGCGGTAACAACCGCGTGGTGAAGGTGCCCGCGGGCGGCGGCGGCCAGAGCACGGTGCCCACCACCGGTCTCAGTGACCCGCTGGGGCTGGCGCTCGACGGCTCCGGCAGCCTCTACGTGGCCGACGGGTTCAACAACCGGGTGGTGCGCCTACGGGAAACGGGCGGCGGGCAGGTCACGCTTCCCTTCACCGGGCTGAACACGCCGACGGGCCTGGCCTTCCCGCCGGCGAGCGCGCGGCCATGGGAGGCCCCGGACGATGCCCGGGGTCAGGGCAGGTAGTCGGCGACCAGCTCGGCGAAGGCCTCCGGCGTGAGGACCTCGACACCGAGCTCGGCGGCCTTGACCGCCTTCGAGCTCGGCTTGCCGCTCGCGGACGGCGCGCAGACGAGGACGGACGTCCGGGCACTGACGCCGCTGCCCGCGCGCCCGCCCGCCTTCTCGATCAGGGCGTTCATCTCGGTCCGGCCGAAGCCCTCCAGAGGCCCGGCCATCTTGCCGGTGACCACGACGACCTTGCCGTCCAGCGGGCCCCCGGCGGACGCCGTCGCGGAAGTCTCGGGCTCGTGCAGGGTGACGCCCGCCGCGATCAGCTTGTCGATGACGGGGGCCAGGGCGGCGACCTGCTCGACGATGACCGGGGCCTTCTCCGGGCCGATGCCCTCCACGTCCTGCATCTCGGCCGCGTCGGCCCGGCGGATCGCCTCCATCGTGACGAAGTGCCGCGCGATACGACGGGACATGCTGCGCCCGGTGCCGAGCACCCCCAGGGCGCAGAAGACGCGGCTCAGCGGGCGGGCCTTGGCCGCCTCGATCTGCTCGGCGAGCTTGGCGGCCCGCCTGGAGCTGCCGGACGCCGCGGTGAGCTGCTCCAGGGTGAGGGTGAAGAGGTCGGCGACGTCGGTGACGTCCCCGGAATCGACCAGGGCCGCCACATACGTCTTCCCGAGGCCGTCTATGTCGAGCATCTCGCGCCCGGCGGCGTACTCGATCAGCGCCGGGAGCGCGCACGAGGTGCCCTTCGCGCACCGCCACCGCTCCTGAGCGGTGTTGATCTCGCCACCGCAGCGGGGGCACGCCTCGGGCAGCGGTACCGGCTTCGCCCCGGCCGGTCGGAGCAGGGCCACGGCCGCCTGGACGCGCGGGATGATGTCGCCGGCCTTGTACACCGTCACCGTGTCACCGATGTGGAGGTCGCGGCGGCGGATGTCCGCGGGGTTGTGCAGCGTGGCCCGGGTGACGGTGGAGCCGTCGATCTCGACCGGGGCGAGCACCGCGGTCGGGGCCAGGACGCCGGTGCGGCCGACCTCCCACACCACGTCCTCCAGGACCGTCTGCCGCTCGACCGCGGGCAGCTTGACCGCGATGGCCCAGTACGGGAACCGCGTACCGGAGCCGATGGCCTCCTGCTCGGCCGTGTCGTTCAGCTTGATGACCACGCCGTCGATGCCGACGGGCAGTTCCGCGCGCATCGCCGCCATCACGTCGACTGCCTGCTGCGCCCCGGCGAGGTCGTCGACGATGTGGAGTCCGGCGCCGGCGGCCGCGGTCGTCCGCACCCCGGCCGCGGCCACGGCGGCCAGGGCCTCGGCCTGCGTGGCCCCGGCGGGCAGGAAAGGTACGCCCTCCAGCTCCACCGCGCCGTAGGCCCAGAACGTCATCCGGAGCCGGTACGGCCGGTCCTTCGCCCGCAGTGTGCCCGCCGTGCCGTTGCGGGGGTTGGCGAAGACCGGTGCGCCGTGGGCGACCCGGACCGCGTTCGCCACCTCGAACTGCTCCTGGGTGAAGGCCACCTCGCCGCGCACCTCGACGGTGGCCTCCCCGGCCAACCGCTCGGGGAGGCCGTCGATCTGGCCTATGACGTGGCTGATGTCCTCGCCCTGACTGCCGTCGCCGCGGGTGACGATCCGCACGAGGCGGCCGCCGCGGTAGCGGGCGGCCACCGCCGCGCCGTCGATCTTGGGCTCGACGGTGTACCCGCCGGCCGGGGCGCGCCCCAGCCGCCGCTCGACGGAGGCGCCCCACGCCACCAGGCCCTCGGCGTCGAAGACGTTGTCCAGGCTCAACAGGCGGGTGGTGTGCGCGACATCGCCGGCCGGCGCCGCCCCGTCGGCGACCAGGGTGGTGGGGGAGCCGGGCGCGACCTCGGCGGGGTTCTCCGTCTCCCAGGCCAGGAGGGCCAGCCGGAGCCGGTCGTACGAGGCGTCGTCCATGGCGCTGTCACCGTCGCCGTAGTACGCCTGCGAGGCCTCGCGCAGGCGCCGGAGCGCGGCCTCGTACTCGCTGCGGCCGGTCAGGGCGGCGGGGCCGGACGTGCCGGACGTGCTGGACAGCGCCTGGGCGGCGGTAAGTGTCGTCATGAGAGTGATCCTCTCGTGGGGCACTGACAATGGCCGCCGGGCTCATCGGCGGGACGGGTCAGCGTTCCGCGGTCGCCCCGATGCCGGCGATCAGCGTGTCCAGGCCGCGCTTGATGCGGGCCACGTCCCAGCCGCGTTCGGTGCGCTGGAAGTCGAACAGGCCCGGCGTGTAGGGCATGAGGAGCAGATCCGCCAGGTAGGCGGCGTCCACGCCGGGGGCGAGCTCCGCGACCATGCCGAGGATCTGCTCGTGGTGGCGGCGGAACGGGGCGCTGCGGTAGCGCCCAGCCGGGGCGCTCGCCTCTGCCAGGAGCAGCAGTTCCCGGTTGTCCTCGACGAGGTCCGCCATGCCGTGCAGGAAGGCGCGCAGCCGGTCGCGCGCCGAGGGCGCCCCGTCCGTCGCGCAGTACCGCGCGAACGACGCCTGGAAGCGGGCCTCGTTGTCCTCGATCAGCGCGTAGACCAGCCCCGGTCGGTGCTGGAAGCGCCGGTAGACCGTGCCGACCCCGACTCCGGCCTCCTTGGCGACCGCGTCCAGCGACAGTTCGGCGAAGCCGTCCGCCGCGAGCAGGCGCCGAGCGGCGTCGAGGATGCGGATGCGGTTGCGGGCGGCGTCGGCGCGCTCGGTGGGGGCGGTCATGCGGAGCAGCTTAGCGGAGGCCTCTCCGTTTCCTCTTGAAAACCGGAGAGACCTCCGCTTAGGCTGCTTCCCGGTCAACGCACCTCGAACCCAAGGGGATTCACGCCATGAGCGCCACCTCCGCCGTCCCACCTCTCAACGGTCAGTCCATCGGCATCGCGTACCACGCGATCGCCGCCGTGCGGGACCGTCTCCTCGCCGCCTCCGGCCTGACCTTCCACCAGTCCGTGGCGCTCAAGGCCGTGGCCGACGGGCTCGACCGCGCCGGCGCCGCCGACCGCGTGAGCGCCACTCTCAAGATCGACGGGCCGCGGGCGCACGCCCTGCTCGACGAACTCACCGCCGCCGGGCTGCTCGACGGCGCCGGCACGGCCCTCACGGACGAGGGCGCCAGGATCCAGCGCGGGTTCACGGACGCCGTGTCCGGCCTGACCGAGCGGCTGTACGGCGGTCTTCCGGCGGCCGAGCGCGAGATCGCCGCCCGCGCGCTCGCCCATGTCGCCGCCCGGGCGAACGCCGAGCTCGGCGCCCCGTAACGACGGCCCCCGGCGCGGCGCCACCCGTTCGGCCGCCCGTGGCGCCCGCGCGGGCGTGTCGTGCCCGCCGCTTGGAAGGCACCGGGCGGGGAAGACGAGAGGATCGAACGGCCCGGCCCCGCCCACGGAAGCCTTGGAGACGACATGCCCCTGTCCGAAGCCGAGCGTCAATCCTTCCTCGCCGAGCCCCACATCGGGGCGCTCGCCGTCACCCGGCCCGAGCCCGGACGCGCGCCCCTGGCCGTCCCGATCTGGTACGGGTACGAACCGGGCGGCGAACTGTGGATCACCACCGGCCGCGAATCCGCCAAGGCGCTGGCCCTGGCCCACGCGGGCCGGTTCTCCCTGCTCGTCGAGCGGGTCGAGCCGACCGTGCGCTACGTGTCCGTCGAGGGCACGGTGGTGTCGACCGAGCCGACCACCGAGAAGGAGTCGCGGGACATGGCCGCCCGCTACCTCCCGCCCGAAGCGGTGCAACCCTTCCTGGACTTCGCGGCCCGGGAACACGGCGCCCAGCTGACGATCCGGATGCGCCCCGACCACTGGCTGTCGGCGGACCTCGGCGGTCTCTGAGCCGGGCGCCCGCTCCACCATCCCGGTCGCGGTGCACTGTCAGTGCCGGCTGCCATGCTCACTGACATGTCTGATGCCACCGCTGCCATCACCGCGTACTGGGACGACGCCGCCGCCTCGTTCGACGACGAACCGGACCACGGGCTGCGCCAGGAGCACACCCGCGCCGCGTGGGCCCGGCTCCTGAGATCGTGGCTCCCCGACGCGCCGGCCGACGTGCTCGACGCCGGCTGCGGCACCGGCTCGCTGTCCCTGCTGCTGGCCGAAGCCGGGCACCGGATCACCGGCGTGGACCTCGCGCCCCACATGGTGGAACGGGCCGAGGCCAAGCTCGCCGCCGCGGGACGGGCAGGGCGCTTCCTCGTCGGCGACGCCGCCGCCCCGCCGACCGGGCAGGGGCGGTACGACGCCGTCCTCTCCCGGCACCTGCTGTGGACACTGCCCGACCCCCACGCCGCGCTCCGGGAGTGGGTCGCGCGCCTCAACCCGGGAGGCAGGCTGGTCCTGGTCGAGGGACGGTGGCGCGCAACGGGAGAGGCCGGCGCGCCGTACGTCGCCGGAGCCGAGTCGCTTCCCTGGCAGGGCGGTGTCACCGCCGGGGACCTGGCCGCCGCCGTAGGGCCCCTCGTCTCCACCCTGCACGTCGAACCGCTCAGCGGCGAAGCCGAGCTGTGGGGCGGACCCGTCACCGACGAGAGGTACGCGCTGATCGCCCGTACCTGACCCGGCGCGACAATCGAGGTGCACCGGGGGACCGGCCTGGTGGACACTGCGCGCATGAGTCCGGCAGCCTCCCCAACGCGGCAACAGCGAGCCATCCGTCATGTCCGCGAGCTGTCGTCGGGCCCTCCGGTGGATCCGGTGCTACGGGTGACCCTCAACTTCCATCCGGACCGCGAGGCCCACGGCCGGCCGGTCCTGGAGGCACTGGCCGACGAAGGCGTCTACCGCTCGCAGTTCGTCACCGGAACGAGCAACGGCGGCCTGACCGCACATCCCGGCGGGGACCGGTGGCGCTGGGAGAGCCGGATCTTCGACGCGGCGTACGACGACGCGCCCGCTCATGAACGACCCGCCTACGGAGCGCTGAACTTCCGCCGCAAGCCGGTCGGCGCGGCTCCGCGGTTCGGCTCCGCGCACTTCCGGCTGACCGCCCGGACGCTGACGCGGACCACCTTCTGCTACCCGGACAGCTTCCTCGAACCCTCGGACTTCGGCGTCGCCGCGCGCATGCGGCTGATCGAACTCGCCGAGGCCGACCGCCAGGACGCCCTCGACGACTACATCGAGGCGCAGGTGCACGGGCCGGTCCGGCTGGACCGCCATGTGGAGGCAGTGGTCCTGGACCCCTGTTACCGGGGCACCGCCGTCGAGGCGGCGGCCCGGCGGCTGACCTGCCCCGTGGAATGGCACCCCGGGTTCCGGCTCACCGTCGGCGAACTGCGCCGCCACCCCGACTACCGCGGCCGGGAGTACGTCGAGTTGGGCGCCCGGATCGCCGTCGACGGCGTGCTGGACCCCCGTGTCCTCGGAGAGGCCGCCCTGACCGGCGACCACGACCCACAGGCGGTCAAGAAGGTGTGGCACTGTCTGGCGCGGTTCGGGGCGCCCCCGCAACCGGGACCGGACGGATCCGCGAGTCCGGCCACGGTCGCGGCGTAGCTCAGTTGGTGCAGGTGGTGCCGGGGGCGGGCAGTGCGCGGGTGGTCAGGTAGCGGTTCGTGGCCTCCCTGGCGCACCGGGAGACCAGGAACATGCTGTAGTCGTCGCCTTCCCGGGCGAGGACGACACTGCCGGGCAGCTGGGCGGCCATCGCCGGGCCCGCCTGGTACGGGGCGAGGGCCTGGTGGGTGGACTGCAGGATCAGTGCGGGCGGAGCGCCGGTCACCCGGGCGCCGGCCTTGACGGGCACGGCGGGCTCGGGCCAGCCGAGGCAGCCGGCGAGCGCCTTGTAGGACCGCACCGCGCCGCCCAAGTGCGGGGACACGCGGACGAGTTCCTTCCGCAGATCGGTGAGCTGGGCCAGCGTACGCACCGGGCGGGCGTTGTCCAGGCACGCGGGCACCTGGACCTGCACGGGGTCGAGGGTGTTGTCCGGGTCGCGGGTGAAGTCGACCGCGTCACCCTGCTGGGCCAGGGCGACGGCCTTCGCCAGCTCGGGCCAGAACAGACCCGACATGGTCAGGTAGTCCTGCGTCGCCTCGCGGATGTCCTCACCGGTCAGCGGCCGGTGGGCCGTGCCCCCGGTGCGGATCGGCTCGCGGTCCGCCCGGGCGACGAGGGCGTCGTACTCGGCCGCCGCGTCCTTGCCGTGCAAGGCGCAGTCCTCGGACGCGGCACACCAGGCGGTGAAGCGGTTGAAGGCCGTCTCGGCGGTGGCGGCCTCCTCGACGGTCCGCCGCAGCGGGGAGCCGGTGTCGTCCAGGGCGGTGTCGAGGACCATGGTGCGCAGCCTGCCCGGGTACAGGTCGGCGTACGTGCGCCCCAGCAGGGTGCTGTAGTGGATGCCGTACCAGTTCAGCTGCCGTTCGCCCAGCCCGGTCCGGACCGCCTCGAAGTCCCGTGCGGTGCTGGTCAGGTCGACGTGGGCGGCGAGGGGGCCGTTGCGGCGCAGGCAGTCCTCGGCGAACGCCCGGTTGTGGGAGACGAGTGCGTCGAAGGCGGCCTTGTCCTGCGGGAAGTGGCTGATCCCGGCGGGCCCCGGCTCCTCCCCGCACACGATCGGCGTACTGTGCCCCACCCCGCGCGGGTCCACGGCGACGACGTCGAACTTCCCGGTCATGTCCCCGGCGAACTGCGGGAGGTGGCTGCGCATGGCCAGCCGCAGCTGCTCGATCGAAGAACCGCCCGCACCGTCGTTGAGCAGCAGGGTGCCCTGGCGGTGTGCCTGGTCATCGGCCGGCCGGCGGACCAGGGAGAGGGAGAGGGAGAGGCTGCCGGAACCCGGACGGGACCAGTCGATGGGTACCCGCAGCGATCCGCACTGCATGCCCTTGAAGTCGGCGTCGGCACAGGCGTGCCAGTCGATGCCGCTCGCGGAAGCCGGGCGGTTTTCCGGCTCGGCCCGGGCGAGCGCCGGGGCGGCGAGGGTGGTCGCGAGCACGCCGAGGGCGACGGCGGTCCAGCCGGCGCGCGTGCGGAATCTTGTCATGGCGGTGTTCCTTGATTGTGTATGCGCCGGGGCGGCGCTGGTGGTGGGGGGTGGGGAACGGCGGCGGGTGCCGGGATCAGCCCGCGGTGCCCGCAAGGGCGCTGTCGGGGACCCAGGAGCCGTGGATTCCGGCGGTCACCCGGTGGGGCAGGTGGACGGTGGCGATCCGTTCGAGGCCGGAGGCGTCGAGGACCAGCAGCTGCGAGGCGTCCTGCTTGAGGTCGGAGACCACGGTCAGCAGATAGCCGTCGTCCTCGCAGGTGGCCCGGGCGGCGGGGACGAATACCGCTTCGCTGGGCATCCGGGCGTCGCCCACCTGGTGGATGCGGCGGGCGCCGGTGGTGCGGTCGTACTTGACGACGCCGTAGCCGCCGAAGCCCTTCTCGTCGGGGAAGGAGATGGCGTACTGGTAGCGGTTCTCGGCGCCCAGGTAGTCCTCGTTGAGGGTCGGGAACTCCACCGGCAGGTCGTCGATGATCTGCTCGCCCACCGTGCCCTCGGTCATGTCGATGACCCAGCGCCGGGTGTAGGAGCGGGAGCCGGGCTCGCTGCCGCGCCCGGGCGCGCCGACCCACCAGTTCCAGGAGAGCCGGAAGCCCTCGCGGTCCACGGTGGGGCCTTCCAGGACGATGCGGCCCTGGCCGTCCTCGTAGGCGTTGGCGACGTGGAGCATGTTGCCCGGTTCGATGGAGAACCAGCGGATCTGTCCGGCGCCGTCGCCTCCGCGCGGCATGACACCGATACGGGCGGGCTGCCGGTCACTCCAGCTGTAGGGGATGCCGGAGTGTTCGGCGGGGTCGAAGGTGACGTTGCCCTCGACGAACACCACGTGGCGGCGGGTGAGGGCGAAGTCGTGCTTGAGCGAGGCGGTCGCTCCCGGAACCTCGGCGCTGTGGACGACCTCGCCCTTGGCGTCGGCGACGTAGTAGGTGAGGAACGGCGGGAACGGCGAGGACCCGAAGAAGTGGAGCTCCCCGGTCACCGGGTCCTCCTTGGGATGCGCGGTCATCGCCGAGGTCAGCTTCCCGTCGAAGTCGTGGGCGCCGACGGTCTCCAGCTCCGGGGTGAGTTCGAAGGGCAGGTTCGCCTCGCACAGGGCCAGGAGGCGGCCGCCGTGTTCGATGACGTGGGTGCCGGCGGTGCTGGCGGTCAGGTCGGGGCCGCGCTCGGTCATGTACGGCGCGCCGTCGAGGGCGGGGGTGTGCACCCAGCGGTTGCGGTACCACTCGGCGCGGCCCGCGCGCAGGCGGATGCCGTGGACCATTCCGCTGCCCTTGAACCAGTGGGTCGGGGTCACGCCGGGTTTGGGGTTGTGTCCGTTGCGCAGCAGCCGGCCGGTCAGCTCGGGCGGCAGGGAGCCCTCGACGGTGAGGCCGACGGCGGTGACCTCGTCGGTGAGCGGGGTGTAGTGGCCGGTCAGGTACGGCTTCTTGGTGGTGGTCATCGCAGGACTTCCTTCTCGTGGACGTGCGTGGAGGTGGTGCTCGGTCAGGCGGCCCGTTCGGCCCGGGCCTTGAGGGGAGTACGAGGGGTGGCAGTGGGGGCGGCGGAGGGGGCGCCCGCCCCGGTGCGGCGGGTGAGGAGCAGTGCGAGGAGGGCCGTTACGGCCAGGACCGCGGCCGATACCGAGAAGGCGGTGCGGTAGCCGGCGGTGAGGGCTTCCAGCGGGGCCTGATGGGCGGAGGCGTGGGCGGTGACCGAGCCGGCGAGGGTCGCCAGGGCCGCGAGGCCGATCGCCCCGCCGACCTGCCGGGTGGTGTTCACCAGCCCGCCGGCGAGACCAGCGTCCTCCCGGGGGACGCCGTCCACCCCGAGCGCGGTCAGCTGGACGAAGGCGATGCTGAGGCCCAGACCGATCAGGACGGTCGGGCCGAGGAGGTCGGCGAGGTAGCTGCCGTCGGCGCTGATCCGGGACAGCCACAGCAGTCCGGCGGCCTCGGTGAGCAGGGCCCCGGTCAACGCCGCGGTGGCGCCGACGCGCCGGGCGACCAGCGGGGCGAGGGCGGCGCCGAACATATTGGCCGCGGCGAAGGGAAGTTGCCCCGCCCCGGTGACCAAGGGGCTCGCCCCGAGGACCTGTTGCTGGTAGAGCGGCAGGAAGAAGAACAGCGCGATCCACACGGAGCCCAGCAGGGCCATCAGCAGGTTGCCCGCGGCGACCCGGCCGGCGGCGAACAGGCGCGGCGGAACCAGCGCGTGGGGCCTGCGGAGCTCGATCACGGCGAAGGCCGCGAGGAGCACGGCGGCGGCGCCGAGCGTTCCCAGCACCCACGGGTCGGTCCACCCGGCGCCCCGCGCGGTGGTCAGGCCGTAGACCAGGCAGGTCAGGGCGAGGGTGACGGTGGCGGTGCCCAGCAGGTCGAACCGCCCGGCCCGCTGCCCGGCATCCCTCGGTACGAGGACGGCCACGGCCGCCGCGACGAGCGCCGATCCGAGCGCGACCGAGTGGAAGATCCAGGGCCAGCCCCACGCCTGGGTGAGCACACCGCCCAGCAGGACGCCGCCGGCTCCGCCCGCACCCGAGACCGCCCCCCACACGCCCAGCGCCCTGCCGCGCCCCGGGCCGGAGGGGAACCGGTCCATCGCCAGGGCCAGCGCGGCCGGCGCGATGGCTGCGGCGCCGAGGCCCTGGAGGGCCCGGGCCGCGATCAGTACCCCGGCGGAGGTGGCCAGCCCCGCCACCAGCGAGGCCAGCGCGAACAGGGCGAGCCCGGCGATCAGCACCCGGCGGCGGCCGAAGAGGTCGGCCAGCCGCCCGCCCGCCAGGAGCAGCGCCCCGAACGCCAGGCCGTAGGCGTTGACGACCCAGGTGGTTCCGCCGTCCGAGAGGCCGGCCCCGGCACGGATCTGGGGGAGCGCGACGTTGACGATCGAGGTGGCGAGCATGACCGTGAACTGGGCCGCGGCGAGCGCCGCGAGGACCGCTCCCGGGCGGGGGCCCCGTCTCGCTGCCGGGCCCGTCTGTGTGCGTGCTGCGTTCATGGCGCACAGACTCGTACCGGGCGGTGTCCACTATCCAGGCCCGGCGGGGACGGGCGCTGTCCACTCCTGTCCGCCCCTGTCCACCCGGCCCCGCCGAAGGCGTACGGCAGCCACCCCTACCGGGGCCGCAGCTCCCGCTGCCACAAGGCCTCGCACAGCATGTCCAGCCCCTGGCGCAGGTGGCGGCGGTAGGTGCCGTACGGCAGCCCGAGGCGGCGGGCGGCGGCCTCCTGGGTCGGCGCACCGGAGAAGTGGCCCGCCGTCAGCGCCTCGCGGGCGCGCACTCCGCGCGGGTCACGAGCCAGGTCGTCCACGGCCCCCCGCAGCAGGGCCCGCAACTCCCCGGCGGGGTCCTCGAAATCGGCCGCGAGCCGGCTGCGCATCAGCGCGCAGGCGGCGAAGGCGTCCGCGTCGCGCCAGTGCGCCAGCGCTTCGCGCACCGCCTGGTCGAACGCGGTGCGCGAGACGGGCGACGGCCCGGGCGGCGGGACGGTCACCTCGGTGGCCGATATGAAGCGCTGGAGCCAGGCCTCCACGGGCACCTCGCGCCAGTCGACGCCGAACACCCCGTAGGTGTGCTCACCCACCCGCGGGCGCGCCCCCGTGTCGTGGAGGGTGCCCCGGACCCGCCCGGCCCAGGTCTCGGCGTCCTGGTAGACCGCGAACCCGTAGGCGCGGCCGCGGGCGCGGGCCGCCTCCGCCTGCGCCCGCGAACTGCTCAGGTCGATGACGCGCGAGGGAACCTGGTACCGCTCGGGGTACACCGAGAAGCGGCTGACGCCGATGTGCTCGCCGGGACTCACCGGCGCGGTGGCATCGGTGTACCGCCACGCGGCGGCCACCACGGGGTCGGTGGCCAGGTCCTGGGGGTCGGCGGGGGCCGGCAGGACCAGCCGCGCCGTGAACGCCACGATCCGGCCCGTACTCACGAGCCGGTAGACGCTGAAGGCCTGCGGCTGGCGCCGCGCCCAGTAGCGGACGAGTTCCGCGGACGCCGCCCCCTCGGTCTCCTCCGTCATGCGCAGTACGACATCGATGTCAGCCGGCTGGAGGGGACGGTCGTGGACCTCGTCCTCACGGGACCAGGAGCGCAGCCGCGACAGCGTCGCGCCCTCCCGGAAGAGGTAGAAGAGCTCGTCGGTGACGGTCCACACCCGCTCCTCGGGGGCCTCGCGCAGGAGGCGCAGGTACTCGTCCGCCAGGCGCCGGCGCATCGCCTCGAAGGCGTTGGGCGCCCGCCAGCGCAGGTCGGCGGCGAGCGTCTCGCGCGCGGCGTCGTGCGGGTGGAGCCCGCGGTGGGTGGACTCGATGAAGGGCAGGTCCCGCAGCCAGGAGAAGAGCTGATGGGCGTCCTCCCCGGGCAGCACCGCGGCGAGGAGCTCCTCCGACGTCGAGTGCGCCTGCGACGCCACCTCCAGGGCGCGCCGGTGGGCCGCCGTGGGCACCTCCCCGATCAGCCCCGCCAGCAGGGTGCGCAGGACGTCCGCCGTGGGAGCCCAGATCTCCTGCCTGCCGCAGCCCTCCGATCCCGCGGCGGCCGCGAGGGACAGGGCCAGCGGATTGCCGCCGGCGAAGCGGAGCACCCGGTCCCGTAGTTCGGGCCGGATCTCCGCCGCCACCAGCAGACTCCGGGCCTGCTCCTCGGAGAACGGCTCCAGCTCGCTCACGTGCAGGAGACGGGCCCAGGCGGGATCCGCGGTCCACTGCGGCTGCGGAGCGCGCCGCCCGGCGAGGACGACCAGGGTGTCGTCCGCGGCGCGGGGCAGGAAGTGGTGCCACAGCCAGCTCTCCAGCCACTGGCAGTGTTCGAAGGAGTCCACGAACAGGACCGTGCCCGGAACGTCCAGGAAGGGGCCGGCGGCCTGCTCGAAGTCCACCGGGTCCCGGCTGACGAACCGGCCGTCGAGTTCGACGAGCAGCCGGCCCGCCGCGCGGGCGTGGTCCGCCAGGCGCCGCAGCAGGGTCGACTTCCCTATGCCGCCCGGCCCGTACGCGTAGAACGCGAACGGCGCCCGCGGATCGCCCGCCAACGCGGCACCGAAGCGGCCGAGTTCCTCGTCCCGACCCACGAAGGCCCGTACGCGCGCTCTGCTGAGTCTTTCCCCCACGGACACCATGGCGGCTCCCATCCCCTTGTTCCAGCCCGATTCCGCCTCCGGGGCCGCTACTTCGTCGGTGATCCTAACGGAGCCTGCGGGCAGGCCGGTTGTGTCGTTCCGTGGGCCGCGACCGGCGCCGCGTCAGCGTACGGGGGTGAAGTCCAGCGACAGCGAGACGGGGCCCCGGGTGTACAGACCGGCCTCCCGGTAGCGGAAGCCGGGGCTGAAGCGGACCCGGTCGAGCCGGGGCAGGAGCATCGCGGCCACGGTCTCGATCTCGGCGCGCGCGAAGGCCGCGCCGACGCACTGGTGGAGTCCGCTGCCGAACGAGAGGTGCTGCGCGGCCGCGGTGAAGGAGCGGGCGGTGCCCAGGTCCGGGCGGTGGATGTCGAAGGCGTCCGGGGCGCCGAAGGCGGCGGGGTCGCGGTTGGCCGCGCCGATCACGCAGAAGACGGTGGCGCCCGCCGGGACGGTCGCGCCGGCGAACACGGTGTCCTCCTCCGCCTGGCGGGGAATCAGCTGGACCGGCGGGGTGTAGCGCAGGGTCTCGGCGATCGCGGCGGTCAGCAGCTCGGGGTCCTCACGGACCTCGGCCAGCTGCCCGGGGTGGTCGATCAGGTGCTTGAAGAGCAGGCCGAGGGTCTTGTCCGCGGGCTCGGTGGCGGCAGCCAGGACGTTGATGATCAGGGCGGTGACATCGCGATTGCTCATGGCGATGCCGTCGAACTCGGCGGTGCACAGCTTCGATATCAGGTCCTCGCCGGGGTGGCGGCGCCGGTCTTCGATGACGGGGAGGAGGTACGCCTCCAGTTGTTCGGCGCACTCCAGGCAGTGCCGGCGGCGCTCGGGGGTGAGGTCGAGACTGGTGATGAACTCGGCGACCCCGCTGTGCCAGGCGGCCACCCGCCGCGCGTCCCGTCTGTCCAGGCCGAGGACGTCGAGCGTCACGTTGACGGCGAAGGGCTTGCCGAAGTCGTTGACCAGGTCCATCCGGCCCCGGGCGAGGAAAGGGGCCATGATCTCCTCGGCGTTGGCGTGGATGGCGCGTATCTGGTCCTGGAGGGCCTGGCCGGTGAAGGCCCGGACGACGATCCCCCGCTTGGCGGTGTGCTCGGCCCCGGTCATCTGCGCGAGGACCGGCCCGCGCATCACCGGCTCGGCGCGCACCTGAAGCGTCTCGGTCGTGAACGCCTCGTGATCGGTCAGCACCCGCTTGACGTCCTCGTGGCGGGAGAGGAAGTAGCTGTCGATCGCCGGCTCGTAGTGCACCGGAGCCCGCTCCCGCAGCTGTGCGAAGTGGCGGTACGGGTCGGCGGAGAAGTCCTCGGACAGGACGCTGAAACGGGGGGTGACCTGGGGCATGGCGAGGAAGACCTCTCAGGAAGGAGCAAGAGCCGGGGAAGCCGGGAGGCTCACCCGCGCTACAGGATGAGCGAATGGCGGCACAGGTTCCGTTCGCGGCGGCAGGTGGCAGGCGGCAGGCGGCGCAAGGGGTACCAGACGGCCTCGGCCTCCGCTTCGGTAGCAGCCGGTGCCGTCGGTGGGCCCCTGCCGGGGTGTTCAGCCTCGCGGCGGGTGGGTGGCCAGCCAGTGGCGCGCGATCTGTTCGCGCGTGGCGATCCAGGCTCCGCCGCGCCGCGCGACGTGCTTCAGGAAGCCGTCGAGCGCGCGGATCCGGCCCGGCCGGCCGATGATCCGGCAGTGCAGGCCGACGCTCATCATGCGGGGGCGGTCACCGCCCTCGGCGTGGAGCGCGTCGAAGGTGTCGATGAGGTAGGCGAGCATGTCGTCGGCGGTCGTGAAGCCGTGCACCAGCAGGAACTTGCAGTCGTTCGCGTCGAGGCTGTACGGCACCACGAGATGCGGGCGCCCGGCCGACTCGACGTAGAACGGCAGGTCGTCCGAGTAGTCGTCGGAGTCGTAGAGGAAGCCGCCTTCCGCCGCGACCAGCCGCCGGGTGTGGGGGCTCGTCCGGCCGGTGTACCAGCCGACGGGCCGGCGGCCGACGAGCCGCTCGATCGTCGCGATCGAGTACGCGATGTCCTCGCGCTCGGTGTCCTGCGGTACGTGGCGGTAGTCGATCCAGCGCCGGCCGTGGCTCGCCACCTCCCAGCCGGCCGCCCCCATCGCCCGTGCCGCGTCCGGGTTGCGCTCCAGGGCCCGCGCCACCGCGTAGACGGTCAGCGGCGCGCCGTGCGCCAAGAGCGTGCGGTGGACGCGCCAGAAACCGGCGCGCGATCCGTAGGCGAACATCGACTCGACGTTCAGGTCGCGCCCGCCGACCACGGGCGGCGCGCCGACGAGCTCGTGGAGGAAGCCCTCGGAGGCGGGGTCGCCCTCCAGGACGTTCTGCTCGCCGCCCTCCTCGTAGTTGAGGACGAGGCTCACGGCGACGCGGGCGCCGCCGGGCCAGGCGGCGTGCGGCGGCTCGGCGCCGTAACCGACGAGGTCGCGCTGGTGCTCGGACACGGGCCGCACCCTATCGCCGATCGGTCGCCGGAGGTGCCGGGGAACGCCGGGAGACGGGCGCGCGGCGCTATATCGAAATTCCACGGGGAATACCACCCCGGCAGAAAGGAGCGCGGCCGAAATCGCATCGGAATTCTGTGCGAATTTCGATGAGGGTGTAAGGGTCCGCACGTCTCCGACCTCCGCCTGAACCGTTGTTCGCCCTGCGCCGGTTCGATTCGGCGGCCCCTCGCCGCCCTTTCAATGGCGCGTAATGCATCCTCCGGTCCGATGAACTACAACGAAATCGCCCTTCAGGTCAGTTGGCCGTAGTTAGGCTCCCGCCCACCGGTCAGAAGATCCCTCAATCCATGGTTCGAGGAAGTCGATGGCGCAAGAAAACATTCCACCTGAAGTCCGCCGCCCGGAGGCTCCGGCCCACTGGCCGCTGCTGGTGATCGCGGCCGTCACCGCCGCCTGCGTGGCCGGAACGCTGTTTTCCTCCTCGGAACCGGTCGTCTTCGTCTGGACGGCCCTGGGCGCCTCCTGCACCGCCGCGGCGCTCGTCGAGGCCATGCGGCGCGGCCGCGCCGCGGCGGACGGGCGCGCCCGCGTCGCCGAACTCCGGCACGCCCTGTCCAGGCAGGAGGACGAGGCCGTCCGCCTCTCCGAGGTGGTGCTGACCGAGGCCATCGCCCGCCTGCGCAAGGGGGAGTTGCCCGAGGAGGTGCTGAACTCCGTGGCCGGTCGCGCGGGGCGCAGCGCCCGCTGGGGCTCGGACGGAGCCCTGACGCCGCGCTTCCGGACCGCTCTGCGGACCGTACTGGCCCGGGTGGTCGACGCCGTCGACAACGAGGAGAGCCTGCGCGACTCGGCCCAGCGGGCGTTCGTGAACATCGCCCGGCGCGTACAGGCGATCGTCCATCAGCAGGCGCACGAAATGCGGGAGATGGAGGAGCGGCACGGCCGCAATCCCGACGTGTTCGGCGACCTCCTGCGCCTCGACCACGGCACCGCCCTCGTCGGCCGGCTGGCGGATTCCATCTCGGTCCTGGGCGGGGCCCGCCCCGGCCGCCAGTGGAGCAGGGCCGTCACGCTGTACAGCGTCATGAGGGGCGCGATGTCGAGGATCATCGACTACCAGCGGGTCGAGCTCCACTCGGTCTCCGAGGTCGCCGTCGTGGGGCCCGTCGTCGAACCGCTGATCCACGCCCTGGCCGAACTGCTGGACAACGCCACGCGGTACTCGCCGCCGCACACCCGGGTCCACCTCACGGCCGTCGAGGTGCAGTCGGGAATCGCCGTGGAGATCGAGGACGGCGGCCTCAGCATGAGCGACGAGGCCCGCCGCCGGGCCGAGCGGCTGCTCGCGCAGGCACAGTCCGGCATCGACCTCAACGACCTCGGCGAGACGCCGAGGCTCGGGCTGGCGGTGGTGGGGCGCCTGGCGCAGGCGTACGGCTTCCAGGTCTCCCTGCGTTCCTCCGCGTACGGCGGCGTCCGCGCCGTCGTGATCGTCCCGCAGCACCTGATCACCACGGCCTCCGCCGCCACCGGCCTCGCCCACGGCATCGGTTCCTCCTCGGGGCCCCGGGTGGTGTCGCCCACCGCGCGCGAACACCCCGCCGACCACATGGCGTCCGGCGCGCCCGGAGCGTTCGGTGCCCCCGCCTCGGCCCGCCCGTCGACCTGGCCCGGTACGCCCGTGAGCCGGCCGGCGGCGCCGCCGGTGGCAGGGCCGATGCCGACGCCCATGCCGACGACCATGCCGACACCGCTTCCGGAGCCGACCGTCACCGGCGAAGGCACGCCGGTCACCTCGCGCACCGCCACCGGTCTGCCGCAACGGCGGCGGAAGGACCGTGCCATCACCTCCGACGTCTCTCCCGCCACAGCGCCGCTCCCGACGGCGGACGCAGGCCCCGGCATGTGGCTGGAGGCGTTCCACAGCGGACTGTCCGGCGCGCCCGGCCAGGACGGCGAGGGCGTGTCGGGTTCAGCGACCGAAGGGGCGTAACACAGTGATCACACAGCGAAGCAGCAGCATGGACTGGATGCTCAAGGACCTGGCCGTGGGAGTGCCGCAGACCCGGCACGTCATCGTGCTGTCCGCGGACGGCCTGTGCGTGGCCCAGTACGGGGCCGAGACCGACACCGCCGACCGGCTGGCGGCGGCCTGCGCCGGCCTGCAGAGCCTGGCCGGCGCCGTCGCCGCGGAACTGCCCCACTCCAAGGGCCGGATGCGGCTGGTCGTCATCGAGATGGACGGGGGCTTCTTCTACCTCATGGCCGCCGGTGACGGCTCCTACCTGGCCGTCCTCGCCGACGAGGGCGTCGACGCCGGACTGATGGGCGCGCAGATGCGCAATCTGGTGACCCGTCTGGGCGACCACCTGAGCACTCCGCCCCGACATGACGGGCAACCCGAGTGACCGAGCCGCCCGGAAGCTGGGAGGACGGCGGACCCGAACGGCTCTACGTCATCACGGGTGGGCGCAGCGAACCGTCCATCGCGACCCGGCTCGACCTCGTGAGCCTGGTGGTCGCCAGGGCGGCCGTCCGGCCCGAGATGCAGCCCGAGCAGGCGGCGATCCTGCGGATGTGCCAGGCACCCCTGGCCGTTGCCGAGATCGCCGCCCACGCGGGTCTGCCGGTGAGCGCGGTCATCGTGCTCGTCGCGGACCTGCTGGCCGCCCAGCACGTACACGTCCGGCCACCCGTTCCCGCCGCCCAGCTACCCGACCTTGCTCTGATCGAGGCAGTGATCGATGGACTTCAGAGACTCTGACGCACCCGCCGGGCCCCGCGGCGCGGACGTGCTCCCGCAGACGGCGGCCGCCGCCGTCAAGGTGGTCGTCGTCGGCGGCTTCGGCGTCGGCAAGACGACGATGGTGGGAGCGGTCAGCGAGATCAAACCGCTCACGACCGAGGAGACCATGACCCGCGCGGGCATAGGCGTGGACGACACCCGCGGCGTGACCCGCAAGACCACGACGACCGTCGCCATGGACTTCGGCCGCATCAGCATCAACGACGAACTCGTGCTCTACCTGTTCGGGACCCCGGGCCAGGAGCGCTTCTGGTTCCTGTGGCGGGGTCTCTTCGAAGGCGCGCTCGGCGCCATCGTGCTCCTCGACACCCGCCGGCTGGAGATCAGCTTCGACGTGATCGGCCGGCTGGAGGAGCGGGGCGTGCCCTTCGTCGTGGCCGTCAACTCCTTCCCCGGTGCCCCGGAGCACCCGGTCGAAGAACTGCGCGAGGCCCTCGACCTGCCGCCGGCGGTCCCGATCCTCGTGTGCGACGCCAGAAGGCGGGACTCGTCCCGCGATGTCCTGCTGACCCTCATGCGCTACCTGTACTCGCAGGCGGCAACCCAGGAGGCAATGTGAGTACCCGTCCCACCCCGCCGCCGGAGTGCCCGGCCCACGCCCCCGGCGCCGCGGGCGGCCTGCACCGGCTGCACGGACCGGAGGCGGAAGCCGACCCGATGGGGCTGTACGAGAAACTCCGTGCCGAGTACGGTCCGGTGGCCCCCGTACTGGTCAGCGGGGACCTTCCGGCCTGGCTGGTCCTCGGCCACCGCGAGAACCTGGACGTGGCGCGCACCCCGTCGCGGTTCGCCCGCGACCCGCGGGGCTGGCGGGACATGCGGGAGGGCAGGGTCCCGGCGGACACCCCGCTGGGTCCGATGGTGACCTGGGTGCCGGTGTGCAACTTCACGGACGGCCCCGTCCAGGAGCGGCTGCGCGGCGCCGTCGTGGAGTCCCTGGAGCGCTTCGACAAGCGCGGCATCCGCCGCTACGTGACGCGCTTCGCCAACCAGCTCGTCGACAGGATCGCCGGGGACGGGCACGCCGACCTGGTGGCCGCCTTCTCCGACCAGCTCCCCATGCTGGTGATGACGCAACTCGTCGGAGCCCCCGACGAACACGGACCCCTGCTGGTCAACGCGGCCCGCGACATGCTCCAGGGCACGGAGACGGCCCTGCAGAGCGACCGCTACGTCACCGTCACGCTGGAGCAGCTGGTCGCGGACCGGAAGGCCCAACCCGCCCGGGACCTCGCCTCGTGGCTGCTGGAACACCCGGCCAACCTGAGCGACACCGAGGTGCTCATGCACCTGCGCGTCGTGCTGATCGCGGCGTACGAGACCACCGCGAACCTGATCGCCAACACGCTGCGGACCGTGCTGACCGACCAGCGCTTCCGAGCCAGCCTCTCCGGCGGCCACATGACCCTGCCGGACGCCCTAGAGCAGGTCCTCTGGGACGAGCCGCCGATCAACACGATCATCGGGCGCTGGGCCACCGGGGACACCGTCCTCGGCGGCCGGCAGGTGAAGGCCGGCGACATGGTCCTGCTCGGGCTCGCCGCGGGCAACGCCGACCCCCAGATCAGGCCCGACGCGAACGCCTCCGTGCGGGGCAACCGTTCGCACCTCGCGTTCAGCAGCGGCCCGCACGAGTGCCCCGGCCAGGACATCGGCCGCGCGATCGCCGACACCGGCATCGAGGTGCTGCTCGACCGCCTCCCCGACGTACGGCTGGCGATCGACGCGAGTGAACTGAGGTGGCACGGCACCCTCATGTCGCGCCACCTGCTGTCACTGCCGGTACGGTTCGCCCCGCGCCCCGTCAAGGACGCCCAGCCGCAGCCGCATCCGTACCAGGAGCAGCCCGCGGCCCACCCGCCGGTCCCATCGGCTCTGCCGGCCCCGTTGGTCCCGCCGCAGCCGGCGGTCGCGCCCGCGCCGGCCGGCCACCGCCGCAAGGGCGGCTGGTGGCACCGGCTCCTCGGCCGCCGCTGACGCGGGCGCGCTTCGCCCCGGGGGCCCGCCCGGCACGGGCCGGGCCCCCGCGGTTCCTCTCAGGAGCGCAGGTGGGTCCACCACGAGGCGAGGGCCGGCAGATCCGGTGGCCCCGTCCCGGGGTCGGCGGGCAGATCGGAGTACCGGACCGCGAACCGCGCGTGCTCCAGGGGCAGGTGGTGGCGGTTGCGCGGGCTTGCATACCGAGGCGCCCGGCTCTGCCAGGTGATGCACCCGGCCACGTAGTGCTCCAGCGCCTCCAGCCGGCGCCGCAGCGGGGCGTCCGCCCCGGCCGCCAACTGCGCCCGGAGCGCGAGGAAGAGGACCATCACCCGATCGCGCAGGGCCACCGCCGCCGGTACCGCCCCGGCGGGCGGACAGTTCTCCTGGTGGGCGATGACGTTGATCAGATTCACCTCCCTCGGCACCAGGTGGTCGTCCTTGTCGTACGAGAAGAGGTCGTTGTCGGCGCTGACGACGAAACCCGCCGCGTCGGTCAGCGCCTCCAGCGCGGGGGAGTAGAGCACGTCCGCCGGCAACCGGATGTCCCGCGCTACATCCGACCAGGTCAGCGAGAAGCGGGTGCCGTTCGCCAGGGACCCCAGGGCCGCGAAGTCGTTCAGGGTCGGCATCACCCCGCTCTCCGCCCCCGCCGCCTGCCAGGCCGCCCCGAGCAGCCAGTCACGCGTCCCCTCGACGAACCTGCGCAGCTGGAAGGGGGTCAGGAGCGCGTGGGTACGGCGTACGAGGTCTGCCAGAGCGCGTGTCACGGCACTGTCGGGGAGCAGGGCCGCGCCCGGATCCTGGAGGGTGCGGACCAGTCGCGCGCCGTGGTCGACGACGGCCGCGGTCCGTACCTCGGCGGCGCCCGAGTCCTGCCAGTCGTCAATGGCGTTGGCCCAGTAGTTCCACTCGGTGAACAGCAGCAGGGCCTCCACGTCCCCCTCGGGAATGAGGCGGCAGGAGAAGTCGGCGCTGTGCGTGGCGAGCCCCCACGCCCGCTCCACCGGGTCCCGGTACAGGCCGAAGGCGTCCAGCCATTCGACCGCGCGGGCCTCCACCTGCTTCGCCTCGGGATGTACGAGGCCCTGCGGCAGCGGGCAGTAGAAGGCGGGCAGTCGCGGGCCGAGGCGGGAGGGCCGCGGGCGGTGTGCCGTGGCCATCAGCTCCCCCCGAGCCGGAAGAGCAGGAGCCGCGTCTCCAGGGCGTGATCGCGCCAGAGGCGGAAGAGCTTGCTGTGCGCGATCGTCGACTCGCCGAGCCGCTCCCGGGACCAGGAGCCGCCCCGGCCGCCCGCGCGCAGCCGGTCGAGTTCGGCGGTGTTCCAGGCCATGGACTGCAACCAGAACTCCGCCACCGCGTCGGTGACGTCCTCGTCCCGCTCCAGCCCGAAGCCGGCCGCCTCCGCCGCCGCCAGGTACTCCGTACGGGTGCCGAGCCGGGTTCTGTAGTAGCCGTCGACGAAGTCGCGCCACTCGGGCCGACACACGAAGTGCTCCTGGATGCCGAACCACCCGCCGGGCTTCAGCGCCTTCGCGACGACCTCGAAGAGCCGGGCCCGGTCGGTGTAGCCGCTGCTCTCGTTGGCGTACGCGGCGTCGTAGACCCGGGTGGCGTCCAGGTCGTGCACGTTCCCCGGGACGGCATCGACCTTGTCCTCGACGCCCGCCCGCCGCGCGAAGCCCTGGATGATCGGCACGTGCTCCGCCGCGACCGTGAGCCCCGTGACCGAGGCACCGTGTTCCTGCGCCCAGTACAGGGCGGCGCCCCCGAGACCGCAGCCGATGTCGAGCACCCGGCCGGGCGGCGCCTCGTACGCCTTCCAGGAACGGGCCGCGTGCTCGACTATTCGCTCCTGCGCGTCGACCAGGCGGCGTCCCAGCGTTCTCTGGGAAACCGTGACGTGCGGGGTGGCGTCGGCGGTGAACAGCCCCACATGGAAGTGGACGCGGGGGCCGGGGCCGTACTTCTGGAGGATGTCGCCCGTCTTGCGGCTGTAGTAGAGCCGCACCCGCTCCTCGTCGCTCTCGCCCCGGTCGCTTCCTAAGGACGATACGAATGGTGTGACGCTCACGTGGTGTCCGTCCCTCCGGGCCAGGGCCGGTTCCCGGGCAGGCGTAGCCGCTCTCGCCCGGCGCGCACCGGCATTCTGTTGAAGCACGGATCATCGTGGCACCTCGTGGGCGTCGCGTCAGCCCTCACGGACAGCTCAGGGCACGTAGGACGCAGAAGAATGCTTTTTGCGACATGCCGTACGACGAACAGGCGTTGGCCCCAGGCGTCCCGTGCGCATCCCGCGCCCCGTCAGTGACGGAAGGCGCTCTCGTCCCCCGGCTCGGACTCCAGCACCTCGCGGTCGAACGTCAGCATGCCGAGGAAGAACAGTCCTCCCAGCAGGAGCAGCCCGCCGACGATCACGACGGCGGTGAGCGCCTCCGCGGGCGTCACGAGGACGAACAGAGCGATGAGCGTCCACGCCAGCGCGCAGACCGCGACCGGCAGTTCGAGGCGGCCGAGGTCGAACGCGCCCTTCTGACGGGCCAGATGCCGACGGACCGTCAGGTAGAGGACGATCGTCGCACCGTAGATGAGGGCCGGGAGGATCGTGGAGGCCGTGATCAGCTCCAGAAGGGCGGCGCCCGGCAGCGCGATCATCAGGACGACCCCGATCCCGAGGACGAGCAGCGTCGCCGGGACGGGCGTCCGGGTACGGGGGCTGACCCGGCGCATCGTGCGGTGCGCGGGGAACCGGGAATCGCGCGACATCGCGTAGACGAGCCGGGAGCAGGCGGTCATCACCACGATCCCGGCGCCGAAGAAGGCGAAGGTGATGGCGACCAGCAGCGTCCTCTCCGCCACCGCACCGAAGCGGTCCCGCATGATCGCGGCGACCGGTGAGGCCTCGTGGCTGATGCGGGGGACGTCCTCGATCGCGAGGGTGAGGGTGATGAGGAAGAGCATGCCCAGGACCCCGGCCGCCACCACCGACCCCACGATCGCGCGCGGGACGCTGCGGTAGGGGTCCTTGGCCTCCTCGGCCAGGTTGGCGGCCGAGTCGAAGCCGACGAGCGTGGCGAGGCCCATGATCATGGCGAGCATCAGCCCGCCGCCGACGGCGAAGTAGCCGGGAGCGTGCTCGGTGATCCCCCGGGAGGTGAGGTTGGCCGTGGAGCCGTTGCCGGTGACGGCGACGACGATCACGAGGGCGATCGCCACCACCACGACGAGGGCGAGTTCGAGTCCGACGGCAGCCGAGTTGATCCAGCCGACCAGACGCGTGGAGGCGATGGCCAGCACGGCTTGGACGAGCAGCACCACCAGGGTGATGACGCGCGCGGTGTCCTCGTCCGCCGCGATGCCGGCGAGGGGCATGAACGCCTGACTGGCGAGGGCGTTGTCGATCGCGACCACCGCGATCGCCAGGTAGCAGAAGGTGAGCCAGCCGAACCACCAGCCCACCTTGGGATCGCCCAGCCGTGAGGCCCACTGGTACGAGGACCCGCTGAGCGGGATGCGGGCCGCGAACTGCGCGACCACCAGCGCCACCAGGCTCTGTCCCACCGCTGCGACGAGCCACAGCCAGATCCCGACCGGCCCCGCCGTCACCAGCACCTCGTCGAAGGTCGCGAAGATCCCGACCGCGACCGAGATGAAGGCGAAGGAGATCGCGAACACCTGGAAGGAGCCCAGGGTGCGCTTCAGCTCCTGTCGGTACCCTCCCGCCTCGACGGCGCTCTCGCTGTCCGGCCCCTCCGTCGGAGCTTGCGTCACTGCGGCCACCTCACTGTTTCTTCAGGCCCCGACCAGTATCACCTTTGGGGTGCTCCATCACCTTTGCGGCATTCGGTACGAGCCCGTTCTGTCACCCCTCCGGGGCGGACCGTTCTGCGGATTTCTTCGGACATCCATCCGTGCGTCGATCGTGGGGGCGTTCCGGGCCGCTCTCGGCGCGATCGCGCCCCACCGCCCCGAGGCCCTCCGCGGCGCGGATCGACGGGGACGGCCGGCCGGAGGGAGGGTGGTGACGGAGCGACTGCCGGGGCTGCCGGTGTGTTCCCCTTGCACACGCTCCCCATCCGTGCCGGCGCCGCCGGACGCGGCGGCCCCGGTCCCAGTGATCCATCCCGGTCGGAACGCCGACGATCCCCCGGCGCCGGCAGGGGACACGGCCGATCCGCGAGGGCCTGCGCGCGCCTGCCGCGCGCCACCGGCGCGCCACGGCGCGGGCCGTCACGCCTACCGGCCCGTACGCCTGCCGGGGAGCGTTCGCGTTGCGCAACTGCCGTGCGCGCGCCGTTGCGTGGGGCGAGGGAGGCCCTGAAACTCTGGTTTGTCGCACGGCGCCCGCCGAGAGGGGGGTGACCCCCAGGCCGCCGATCGTGCACAGCTCTCTCCTTCTTCTTCTCTTTCCCCTTCTTCTCGCTGACGTCTGACGTCTGGCTGCTGCCGCTCGCTGCTCGCTGCTCGCCGCCTGTCCGTCTCCGTGTATGTCCCCGCGTCCAGGAGTCTTCGATGGACAACCAGTACGAGGCCTACACCTTCGCCGATCCGCTCTTCTACGAATCCCCGCGACGCTGGGGTGCACAGGAGGAGTTCGAGGCCGCCACCCGCCCCCTGCCGGCAGGCTGGGAACGCGGCGACCTGGAGATGTGGTCCGTGGTGCGCCCCGCGGGCGTCGTCCTGCCGGACCAGGGATGGAAGATCCACGTGTCCTCGTGCGCGGCGGACGCCGAAGCCGTGCTGGAGGCGCTCCACGCCTACTGCCTGAGCGAACGCATCACCTTCAAGTTCCTGCGCGGCCTGCCCATCCTCCAAGTACAGAACTCCAAATACGCCCCGCGCGGCTCCAGCGGCAAGTTCTGTACGGTCTACCCCGTCGACGACGCGGAACTGGAGCGATGTCTCGACGGCCTGGGCACCCTGCTCGCGGGCCGGCGCGGACCGTACATCCTCAGCGACGCGCGCTGGGAACAAGGCCCCCTCTACCTCCGTTACGGCGGCTTCGTCGAACGCCATTGCCGCGACGCCGCCGGTGAGCGCGTCCTCGCCCTCGCCGGACCAGACGGCGCTCTGGTGCCGGACGTACGCGGGGCGGGGTTCTCCGTGCCCGACTGGGCGCCGGTGCCCGACTGCATCGCTCCCGCCGTCGCGGCCCGCCGCGCCACCCGCGGACCGGACCTGCCGTACACGGTGGAGCGCGTCCTGCACTTCTCCAACGCGGGCGGCGTCTACCTCGCCCGGCGCGCGGAGGGCGATCCGCCGGTCGTACTGAAGGAGGCGCGGCCCTACGCGGGCCTGGACCAGCGCGGAGTGGACGCCGTCACCCGGCTGCGCCACGAGCACGAGGTGCTGACCCGGCTGGCGGGCATCCCCGGCGTCCCCGCGCTCCCCGGCGGCGACCCGGCCGTTCCCGGCGAGCAGAGCCTGTTCAGCGTGTGGGAACACGAGTTCCTCGCGCAGGAACACATCGACGGGCAGTCCCTCAGCCAGTGGCTGACCGGCCACTACCCGTTGATCCACCCCGACCCCGACCCCCAGACCGTCGCCGAGTACACCCAGGAGGCCCTGGGGCTGGTGGAGCGAATAGAAAGGACGCTGGCCGCCATCCACGCCCGCGGCATAGTCTTCGGGGACCTCCATCCCCGCAACCTCATCGTCCGGCCGGACGGCGAGATATGTTTCATCGACTTCGAACTCGCCAGTCCCGCGGACGCCTTCGTCCGGCCGGCCCTCGGCGCGGCGGGCTTCACCGCACCGGCCGGCTACAGCGGCTCCGACATCGACCACTACGGCCTGTCCGCCATCCGGCTCTGGCTGTTCCTCCCTCTGGTCCAGCTCACCGCCCTGGATCCGGCCAAGGCGGACGAGCTCGCGGACGTCATCGAGCGCCGCTTCCCAGTGCCCTCCGGCTACACGGAGCCCATCCGCCGGATGATCGCCGCCCCGCCCGCCCCCGCCCCGCCCGCCACCCGGACCGCCCGCCCCGGCATCGGCCACGGCCGGGAAGCGGCCCACGCCCTGCTCACCGCCACCCCGGCCGACTGGCCGCGGCTGCGCGACTCGCTGGCCGAGGGCATCACGGCGATGGCCACCCCGGACCGGACGGACCGTCTCTTCCCCGGGGACGTCGCCCAGTTCCGGCACGGCGGCCTCGGCATCGCCCACGGAGCGGCCGGCGTGCTCTACGCCCTGCACACCACGGGCGCCGAGGTGCGCGAGGAACACGTCCGCTGGCTCGTGGACGCCTCCCGCACCCGGATCACCGCCCCCGGCCTGTACTTCGGCGGACACGGCGTGGCCCACGTCCTGGACCTGCTGGGCGAACGCGAGGCGGCCCTCGCCCTGCTGCGGAGCCTGGAGGCGGTACGGGAGGAGTCCACCGGCCCGTCCCTGGCCACCGGCGCCCCCGGCATCAGCCTGACGCTCCTGCACTTCGCCTCCGTCACGGGCGAGGCACGGCTGCTGGACGAGGCACTCGCCCTCGCCCAGGGAGCCGCCGACACCCTGGAGAAGAACGGCCGCACCGACGGACGCCGGCCCGCCGGCCTCCTGGCCGGAGCCTCGGGAGCGGCCCTCGCCCTGATCCGCCTGTACGAGCACACCGGCGACGGCGCCCTGCTGGAGCGCGCCCGCACCCTGCTGGAACTCGACCTCGACCGCTGCCTCACCGTCGCGGACGGCACCACCCAGGTCGTCGACGGCCGGCGCGTGCTCCCGTACGTCGAAACCGGCAGCGCGGGCATCGGCCTCGTCCTGAACGCGCTCCTCGCGCACCTCCCCGACAGCCCGGCGGTGTCGTACGAGCCGAGCATCCGCCGGGCCGCCGAACCGGAGTTCATCATCCAGCCCGGACTCTTCAACGGGCGCGCCGGCCTGATCGGCTACCTGGCCCTCACCGCGGCCCGCGCGGACGCGCGGCACACCGGGCCCGGGCACACCGCGGCCCTCCTGGACCGCCACCGCGCCCTGCTGGCCCTCCACCAGATCACCTACCAGGGGCACCTCGCCTTCCCGGGAGACCAGTTGCTGCGGCTCTCCGCAGACCTGGCGACCGGCGCCGCCGGGGTACTGCTGGCCCTCGGCACGGCCCTGGGCGGCACCCCCTTCCTGCCCTGGACAGGGTGACAGGCGCTTCTCGCGCCCCCACATACCCCCGGCCGCCGGCCGGGTTCTCCACCGCTCACCGAAGGAGATCAGTCATGGCGATCCTCGACCTGCAGACCCTGGAGCTCCCCGAGACCGAGGCGCACCCGATCGACGACACCCTGGCGAGCACCAGCTCGCTGAGCGTCCTCAACTGCGGCACCAGCACGGTCAGCACGCTCGTCTGCCTCTGACCGCCGCCCCGCCGCCCCTGAGGGGGCGGTAGCACCGCCGCACCGCACGAAACCGGCCGGGCCACAGCCGTACCAGGGCCCGGCCGGCCCTCCGGGCCGGAGCGCACGCCGCTCCGGCCCGGGCTCGTGCCACGGGCCACCACCGTTCGCCCCACCGTTCGCCCGCACCAGCAGGAGGGTTCTTCGTGGCCGACCAGACCGCAGGCACCGTACGTCCGGCACGCGGCCACGACACCAGCCGCACCGCACCGGCCACGGTACGGCTGCGCCACGAACTCGGCGCGGAACCGGGCCGGTTGTCGGCCGCGATCCTGTTCGCCCTCGTCGCCACCGGGGCCACCCTCGCCCTGCCCCTGTTCGTACAAGAAGTGATCACGGACCTCTCCGGCAGCCGCCCCCCGCGCGCCCACGTCGTCATGATGTGCGCCGCCGCCGTGGGCGGAGCCGTGACCCAGGCGCTCTCCGGTTTCCTGCTCGCCCGTGTCGGCGAACGCCTGGCCTGCCGCGTGCGCATCCGCATCATGGAGTACAGCCTGCGCCTGCCCCTGGGGGTGGTGAAGGCCCAGGGCACCGGCGATCTCGCCGCCCGCGTCACCTCGGACGCGCTCCTGCTGCGCCAAGTCGTCGACATCGCCACCCAGTTGCCCCTGGCCGCGCTGACCGTGGCGGCGACCCTGGCGGTCATGGTGTGGATCGACTGGGTGCTCACCCTCGTCACGGTCGGCGCACTGGCCGTGCTGACCGTGCTCATCCTGCTGATCCTGCGGCGGATGAAGGACAACGTCAGCGGACAGCAGGTCGCCATCGGGCAGATCGCCCAGCGCTTCACCGCGAACCTGGACGCGCTCACCACCATCAAGGCGTACCGGGCCGAGGCCCTGGCGGCCGGAGCCCTCGCCGCCGACGCGGAGCGGCTGCGGGCCGTGTCCCTGGAAGGCGCCCGGCTCGGCGCGATGATCCCGGCCGTGCTGTCCCTGGGGAACCAGTTCGCGATGATCGCGGTGATCCTGACCGGCGGGGCCCGGCTCGCCGCCGGGGACCTGAGCATCGCCGCCTTCACGGCCTTCCTCCTGTACCTCCTCCAGACCATCCCCTACGTGAGCACCCTCGCCACCGGCTTCGGCCGGCTGCAAGCCGGCCTGGCCGCCCGGGACCGGTGCAACGAACTGCTGCTGCTGGCACCGGAGACCGACCCGGCGGGCGCCGCACTGGACCCGCCGACCCCGCTGCCGGACGCACCGTCCGTGATCTTCCGGTCCGTGTCCTACACCCACCCCGGCGCGGACGAAGCCGCCCTGCGCGGCATCTCCTTCAGCACCGCGCGCACCGGGCTGACCGCGGTCGTGGGCCCCTCCGGCGCGGGGAAGAGCACCACGCTCTCCCTGATCGACCGGTTCATCCGGCCCTCGTCCGGCTCCATCACCGTCCTCGGCCACGACACCCGCCACTGGCCCCTGGACGCCCTGCGGGCCCGGATCGCCTACGTGGACCAGGAGTTCACCCTGCTGGAGGCGACCGCCCGGGAGAACCTCCAGCTCGGCCGGGACGGACGGGCCAGCGACGCCGAACTGGCGGCGGCCCTCGACGCGGTCGGCCTCGCCGAGGACATCACACGGCTCCCGCAGGGCCTCGACACGCCGCTCGGCCGGGAATCCGACCTCTCCGGCGGGCAGCGCCAGCGGATGGCCCTGGCCCGCGCCCTGCTCTCGGACGCCGACATCGTCCTCCTCGACGAACCGACCAGCCAGCTCGACGGCCTCAACGAGCAGCGGTTCCGCGCCGTCGTCTCGGACCTGGCGGCCACCCGGGCGGTCATCGTCGTCGCCCACAGGCTGTCCACGGTGCAGGAGGCCCGCCACGTCATCATGATGAGCGACGGCGCGGTCCTCGACGCGGGGGACCACCCCACCCTGCTGCGACGCTGCGTCCCCTACCGGGCCCTCGTCGCCAGCCAGTCGGTCGCCGCCCGCTGAGCCGAACGGCGTACGGGGCCCGCGGTGCATCCCCGGCGCCCGTACCCTCCGAAGGAGGGGGTGAGACACGACGTCGACCCCTGCGGAGGCCTTCATGAACGGCGCGGACGCGCAGAGCCCGGTGATCGTGGTGGGAGCCGGACTCGCCGGGCTGACCTGCGCACTGGACCTGGTCCGGGCGGGGCTGCCGGTGCGGGTCCTGGAGGCGGCCGACGAGGTGGGGGGCCGGGTGCGCACCGACCGCCGCGACGGCTTCCTGCTGGACCGCGGGTTCCAGGTCTTCAACACCTCCTACCCCCAGGTCAAGCGCCGCATCGAGCTGGCCCGGCTGAGGCTGAGACCCTTCACGCCCGGCGTCCTGATCCACACGGCGGAGGGAGGCCGGCTCAGGTTCACCGACCCGACCCGGCGCCCCTCGGACGCCCTCGCGCTCCTGACCGGCAAGCAGGATCGGGGGCCGGGGCCGGGGCCGGGGCAGGGGCAGGGTCCCGGGCCGCTCGCGCTGGCCGCCCTGGGACCGCTGTGCGCCCTCGACCTCCTCGCCCCGCCCCGGCTCCTCAAGCGGCTGCCCGAGCTCACCACCCGCGAGGAACTCGCCCGCTGGCGGGTGCCCGACCGCGTCGTGGACGGCTTCCTGCGCCCCTTCCTGGCCGGGGTGTTCCTGGAGGACGACCTGGACACCTCCAGCAGGATGTTCCACCTGACCTGGCGCAGCATGCTGCGCGGAACCCTCACGCTGCCCGCCGACGGCATGGGCGCGGTGCCCCGGCAGCTCGCCGAGGACCTCCCGCCCGGCTGCGTGGAACGCGCGAGCCCGGTGGCGGCGCTCTCCGCGGCCGGGGTGACCTTCGCCGACGGCAGCGCGGCCGAGGCCCGCGCGGTGGTCGTCGCCACGGACGCGGCGGCCGCCCGCTCCCTCGTACCCGGACTGCCGGCCGTGGCGACCCGCACGGTCACCACGTACCACCACGCCGCCACCCGCTCCCCACTGCGCGAGCCGACGCTCCTGCTCGACGCGCGACGGCGGATCCTGAACACCTGCGTCCTGACGGAGGTCGCGCCGACCTACTCCGCCGACGGCCGCGCGCTGATCTCCACCTCCGTCCTCGGAACGGACGCGCCGGGACGCGAGGCCGCCCTGCGCGAGGTCCTCGCCGAGCTCTACGCGACCGGCACGCGGGACTGGGAACGCGTGGGCACGACCACGGTCGCCGGGGCGCTGCCCGCCATGGTCCCGCCGTGGCCGCTGAGCCGGACCGGCCGCACCGCCTCCGGCGTCTACGTGTGCGGCGACCACCGGGCCACCGGCTCCGTACAGGGGGCGATGGCTTCGGGGACCCGGACCGCCCGCGAGCTCCTCGCCGACCTCAGGAGGCCATGAGGCCGGACGGCCGGACGGCCGGACTTCCGGGCCGGACCGCTCCCGGCCCGGCCCCGGCGCCGGGCTGGTCAGCGGTTGGACCAGAGCTGGCCGGGCGCCCCCGTGCAGGGCATCTGGCGCACCTCGCGGCGGCTGCCGGACGGCATGCCCGCGTCCTCCAGGCACAGGCCGGACACACGGTTCTTGACGGTGGCACTGGAGCCGTTCCAGCCGAAGTCCCAGCGCTGGCCCTGGGAGTAGTTGCAGACCCGCTGGACGATGGTGGCCCCCGCTTCCAGGCCGGACGGTTCCAGGCACAGGTTCGAGACGTGCGCCGGCTTCAGGTCGACCGAGGGGTCACCGAGGACGGTGTCGCTCCAGAACTCCTGGTGGAGCTCCTCCTTGCAGTTGAACTGCTGGAGCAGGCCGTACTCGTAGCGGGAGGCGCCGCGGATGTCGAGGCACTTGCCGGTGGCGACGTTGGCGTACTGGAACCTGTACGCCGTCATGGTGACGGCTCCGGTGGCGGCGGTATCGGGGGATTCGGCGGGCTTCGCCTGGGCGGGCGCGGCCAGCACGGTGGCGGCCGACAGGACCGCGGCGGCGACGACTGCGGCACGGACGGCGGACGAGCGCGGGGATCGCATGGTCGGGTGTTCTCCTCACCTGGTGATCGGGCGGCCGGACGGCGCGCCGTCCGGGGGACGGGCGGCCGCGGTGTGCGTTCCGGCTTCGGCCGTCAGTCTTCCGGGGCGCCGCGATCGGGGTCGAAGCCCTTCGACGTCCCTCGAATCCGGACATCCGCACCGCCCGCGCGGTGCCATCCGGCCAGAAGTTCCGCCGCCGGGCCACCGCGTCCCGCCCGCCGACTAGCGTGCGGCGCGGCCGACCCCGGGAGAACGACGGTGCTGCGGATCCACCTCACCCCTGACGACCTGGCCCGCGTGCGCATCGCACCGGCCCCCGACCCGCTCGCCGAGACGATCCTCAGCCTGCCCGTCCTCCAGAGCCGCGATCGGGGCGGCGCAGGACTGGACGGCTGGCGTGAACGCACCCGCAGGGCGCTCCTGCCCGGGATGCGCCCCGTGCTCGAACTTGCCCCGGCCCGGCCGGACGAGTACGTGCCCGAGGCGTTCCTGCACGCCGTGACGGCCACCCTCGCGGACAGCCTCGACCACACCTGGTCCCTGGCACGCCGCCAGTGGACGGCCGACCTGCACGCCACCGAGGTGCTGCGGCCCGATGCCCCCGACTGGATCCGCCGGCTCCACGCGGGGGAGCGGGAGTGGAGCGGGATCGTCCACAGCGCGGTCGAGCGCTACCACGCCGTGGCCGTGGCCCCGTACTGGTCCCAGCTGCTGGCCGCCGCCCACGCCGACCGCACCCGGCGGGCGCTGGCCGCGGCCGACACCGGGACCGGCGGGCTGCTCGCCTCGCTGCACCCCGAGATCCGCTGGGATCCGCCGGTACTGTCCGTGCCCTGCGCGTTCGACACGGATCTGGAGCCCGCGGGCCGCGGGCTGGACCTCGTACCGACCTTCTTCTGGCCGCGGCCCCTGGCGCTGCTCGACAACGCCGAACCGGAACGGCCGCTCGTACTGCGCTACCCCCTCGCCCGCGACCTCGCCACCTACCGGTCCGTCTGGGCGGCGGCCGCGCCCACCGGGCCGGACGGCGCGCTCGCCGCGCTGCTGGGCACCACCCGCGCCCGTACGCTCCAGGCCGCGGCGGTGCCGGCCGGTACGGCCGAGCTCGCGCGCCGCACCGGCACCTCCCCGGCCACCGCGAGCCACCACGCGTCGGTCCTGCGCGCCGCGGGCCTGCTCACCACCGAACGGGACGGGTCCGGCGTCCGCCACGCACTGACTCCGATGGGGCGGGCGCTGCTCCAGGATCACGCCCTGCCACCGCCATCCGCCTGACCACCCGAAAATCAGTGATCGTCGCTCTCTGGTGACGGGCCGTCCCGGCGTGTAGCGTCAGCGTCAGCTGTCGTGGTTCGCAGTCCCTGCCCGCGCCCTGGCGTGGGCGTTCTGCTGTGTGGTGCCGGACCAGGACGATCACCTCCGGGGCCGCGCGGTGCGGCCCTGACATCGACTGAGAGGCACGGACATGGCCAGCGGAATCGTGAAGTGGTTCAACTCCGAAAAGGGCTTCGGCTTCATCCAGCAGGACGGCGGCGGTCCCGACGTCTTCGCGCACTACTCCAACATCAACTCCACGGGGTACCGCGAGCTGCAGGAGGGCCAGGCGGTGACCTTCGACGTCACCCAGGGCCAGAAGGGCCCGCAGGCGGAGAACATCACGGTCGCCTGACCCGCGACCCCATCGTGTGACGAGGCTCCCGGGGCACGCCCCGGGAGCCTCGCCCCGGTCACAGTGGTCCCGGGGTTTCCGGCGTCACATGCTCCAGTGCTGGTAGGGGTTGGTGTCCCCGTACTGGTGCACGTACGCGTTGCCCTTGGCGTCGGAGTCGAGGGCCTTCCTGTTCTGGTGGTTCAGCAGCGTGTAGGCGTTGCCGTTCACGTTCCACTGCTCCCACCACTGCTTGACGTCCCCCGAGTTGCAGGCGACGGCGGCAACACTGTCGTTGCCCACCCCCTTGCCCGTGATACACAGACCCGTCTTGCTGCTCTGCAGCATCACGCCCATGGGGCCCTCGTGGAGGTACCAGTGCTGGTACGGGTTGTCCGAGCCGCAGCCCTTCGTGTAGATCTTGCCGCCGAAGTCGCCGTCGAGGCACAGCCCGGTCTGTACGTTCCTGAGCGCGACGGCGCCGCGCCCCGCGGGAGCGGCGGACGCAGAGGCGGGTACCGCCACCGCGGTCGCGCAGGCGAGGGCGAGCAGTCCGATGAGGCCGGTCGTCTTCTTCATCTGGATCTCCTGATCAGTTGGCGATCCGCATGCCGGGATGCTGGTTCAGCACGTCGGGCACGTCGGTGACGTAGATGTGGCGGTAACACTCCACCGGGGAGTTGTTCGCCGCCGGGTTGCTGCAGGTCTCGGTCTTCGCCCCGATGACCCCGGCACTGATGAGGCCCCTGGCCACCACGCTGCCGTCCAGGTTGCGGCTGAAGACGGGACCGCCGCTGTCACCCTTCATGGCGGTGAAGCCGCCACCCGTGTTCTTCAGGGTGTAGACCTCGGTGCCGGTGCTGAACTCCTTGTACCGGGTGAAGTGCTTGCCCTCGGCGACCTTGAGGTTGCAGACCTCGCCCGAGAGGGACCCCGAGACGCACAGGTACTCGCCCACGTAGGAGTGGGCCGCGCGGTTCACGTTCAGCAGCTGCTGGGACTGGCGGTAGACCGGCTGGCCGGACCAGATCGTGTAGTTGTGCAGGAATCCGCCGTGCGTGGGGATCAGCTCGGTGTCGTACCTCTCCGAACGGTCCGACACCGGGCCCAGCTTGATGTCCTGGTCGCCGGCGTACCACGTCTTGCCGGCCTCGCTGCAGTGCGCGGCCGTCATCAGGTAGTCCAGACCCCGCTGGGGCCAGGTGACGACGAAGCCCGACGTGCAGATCGGCCCGCCCTTGTAGCGCTGCCGCAGCAGCATCCCGCCGGAATGCAGGGGCGCGTCCTGCTCGCGGGACTCCAGCGGGGCCGGAGCCCCGGTCACCGTGCCGGTCCACGGCACCGGCGGCTCGGCGGTCCGGGCCCGCCCGTTCCCGCTGTTCGTGTCGTTCGCGCGCAGCGGCTCGCCCTCGACCAGGAGCCCCGATCCGTCGGACCGGGCACCGGCCGAGTGCACGCTGGTCAGCTGCCCGTCGATGGTCAGCGACCGCCCCATGAGACTGGCCGCCGCCTCCCTCAGCTCGCTCCTGTTGTACGGCGCGGAGCGCAGCTCCACCCGTACGCCCTTGGCCCGCTGGGGCGCCACGGCCGCCTCGACCTGCTCCTCGCCGCCCTTGTGGTACAGGGTCACCGACCGGTCCTCGACGGACACGGTCAGGGAGGTGAAGGCCGGCGAATCGCCGAGCGCGCCCTCGATGGCGCCGGCAGCCTCGCTCAGGGGCAGCTGAGCGGCGGCCAGCTCGCCCCAGGACGCGAACCCCGCGGGCGGCGAGCCTGCGGGGGCCGCGGGGGAGGGCGCCGGACCGGTGGAGCGGGCGGAGGCCTGCGGGCCGGCCACGAAGGCCGCCGCCGCGACGAGGACCGCCACCGCCCCGTAGGCCACGGGCCGCCGGGGGCGGCGGGGAGACGGCGCGGAGGGCAGCGCTGTGAGCTGGGGTAACGGTGAACTACGCACGAGCTTCCTTTCGGGTGGTCGGCTTGCCCACCAACCTCCCACCCCTGGCCAACGGCCCCCTAACGCCCGGCTAACGGCGCTCCGTCCAACGCCCCGCGCGGCCCCCGAGCCCGCGTCAGCGGCTCGCGGCGAAGACCTTCAGCCAGCCGCCGCCCGGCTGCCCGGTGGCATCGGCGTACCCGTGACCGGCGGCGTGCGCGGCCGCGGCCGGGTAGGCCACCTCGACCCGTACCTTCGGGAAGTCCGCGACGAACGCCGCGACCGCCGCCCGGCCGGCCTGCCCGGGACCCCGCTCACAGCTGAGCGCCACGGTGCCCTGGTCGATGCCCTGGATCCAGCGCCGGAACGACTGCGGACGCATCCGCTGGCCGGGGGCCAACTGGTCGCTGATGGAACGCGCCACCGTGTCCAGCGCGGCGGCCACCTCGTCGAGCGGTACCGCGGTGACCTTCGGCGCCGGGTACAGGTACGGGGCGTGGGGCTGCTGGTCGATCGCGGTCGCCGTCCCGCGGAACCGGTCGCCGTCCGGCCCGGCGACCTTGACGTCGAAGGTCGCGGTGGCCGCCGCCACCGGATCGCCGGGGTAGGCCTTCACCCACTGGCCGTCCCCGCGCTGCGCGGCGTCACCGATGCCGTAGTTCCCGTACAGGCCGTCACCGGCCGGGATCAGGGCCGCCGAACCGCCGCCGCGCAGGGCGTTGCGGTAGCGGACCTGGACGGCGAGGGTCGGGAAGTCCACCCGGAAGTCCTTGATCACCGACCGGCAGGAGTGGCACGGCCCCATGTCGGAGTACAGGTCGACCGTCCCCCTGCGCACGGCACGGATCCGCGCCCGGTACTGCGCGGTGCTCCGGCACCCCAAGTGGCGGTAGATCTCGTCCGCGAGGAGGTTCACGACCTGCCGCTCGGCGTCCTTGCGGTGCTGGATCCCCTTCAGGGCGCCGGTCCACTCCGCCGGTTCGGGCAGGTCCTGGTAGTGGTTGTCCCCGCGCAGCGCCCGGTGTGAGACGCTCTCGACCTCCCCTTCGAGGTCCGGGTACCCGATGAAGGCGATCGAGTACCGCAGGCTCGCCCTGTTCACATACGCGGGCGTGGTCATGCGCACCCCTCTCAGTCCCGGCGTACCGCGCGACCGCCCCACACGGCCGAATCCCTCGCCGTACCCCTGGCTCCACAGGGTGTCGCAGCGGGATAAACGAACGTTCAACGCGCCCGGAGCCGTCGCGCGAGCGCACATGTTCGGCCACGGAAGGTGAGATCCGGGCCTCCTGCGGGTGAGGCGTCCCATAGGACCCACGTCACATACGAGCAGGTCTAGTAGCCCCCGTTCCGCCCGTAACGGCGCCCGAGGGCGGACCGGACTCGGGTCTCCCGGCCCCCTGCTCCGATGTCGGCTAGTAACGGGGGTCGTTGCCAGGGCAGCGGTCGGCTGGCTAACTGGGTGATGTCGCCGGGCGGCACGGGTGTTTCACCCGGAGCCCGCGGATCCCCTCTCCACCCGTGTGAGTGGTTCAC
>NZ_BMVE01000020.1 GCF_014650555.1 Streptomyces goshikiensis
TGTCGTTGACCTTGTAGGCCTCACCGGAGCCCTTGGCGGTGACCATGCCCTTCTGCAGGGTTTCGAAGGAGCCGTTCTCCAGCTGCTTCGGGGTGAGCTTCTGGCCCACGACGTGGTAGGTGAGGATCTTGGTGAGCATCGCCTTGTCGGCGAGGACCTTGTCGAGGTCGGCCTTCGGGATCTTGGCGAAGGCGTCGTTGGTCGGGGCGAAGACGGTGATGTCCTTGGCGTTGTTCAGGGTGTCCACGAGGCCGGCCTTCTTCACGGCGGCGACCAGCGTCGACAGGGCGGGGTTGTTCGAGGCGGCGGTGGCGACCGGGTCCTTGGCCATCCCGTCGAAGGAGCCAGGGACGGAGGCGACAACCCTGTGCCAGCCGCTCGCTCCGTCGAGGACGGTCCGCGAGCGCACTGCGTCTCCGGCCGGCAGGTCGATGATGGCGAGCGCCGTGAACGCGGCCAGGAGTCCGGCCGTGGCGCCGAGTGCAGCGCGGAGAGGGCGCTGCAGAAGCTGCTCACACCCGCCATTCGGCGAGGCCCGACCGGCGGATTACGGCGCGGCCCTGGATGGGGAAGGACTGGCATGGCTGCCGACGGGCGGGGCGGGTACGAGTGTGCTGTCGGCGGTGAGCCGGTCGCCAGGTAGGCGCGCGGGCCACCAGGTGTGGTGTCCGAGGTCGAGGATGAGGGCGGGGACGAGGAAGAGCCGTACGAGGAGGGTGTCGATCAGGACGCCGATCGCGACGATGCAGCCGATCTGGGCCAGGTAGAGCAGGGGCATCACAGCCAGTGAGGCGAAAGTGGTGGCCAGGATGAGTCCGGCTGCGCTGATGACGCCGCTCGTGGTGGCCAGCCCCTGCCGTACCCCGGCCGTGGTGCCCCGTACGACAGCTTCGCCGCGGATCCGGTGGACGAGGAAGATGTTGTAGTCCACTCCGAGCGCGACGAGGAACACGAAGGAGAACAGCACCACGGCCGGCTCGGTGGCGGCGCTGCCGAACACCATGCGAAAGGTCACGGCAGCGGTACCGAAAGCGGTGAACAGGCTCACCCAGGCGGTCGCTACCAGTAGCAGCGGCAGAAGCAGGCAGCGGAGCAGGACGATCAGGACGGCCAGGACCACTGCCAGCACCAAAGGCATGATCAGCCTGTGGCTGCGCCGGGACGCCTCGTGAAGGTCGGCGAGCTGCGCGCTCTGGCCTCCGACCAGTGCACTGGTCCCGGCCAGCGAGGCGCGAAGCCGGGCGACGGTCTGCCGCGCCTGTGCGCTGTCTGGGGCGTCCGTCAGCGTCGCCAGGACCAGTGCTGTCCCGCCGGGCCGGGCCGGGGGCGCTGATACGGCGGCCACGCCCGCAGTTGCGGCGACCCGGCTGCGTGCCTCGGATGCCCGGGCGGTGGGGGCGACGATGACCAGAGGGCTTGCGGTGCCGGCCGGGAAGTGGCGGGCGAGGACGCGTTGCCCGACTGCGGAAGACGCCTTGGCCGGGAGGGCCTGGTGGAGCGGGATACCGGACTGCGTGAGCAGCGGCGCGGCCACCGCTCCGGCGGCGAGCAAGGTGAGGCAGGCGAGCCATACCCGTCGCGGTCGGTGCTCGACAGTACGCGTCGGCCGAGCCCACCCTCGGTGCGGTCCAGCACCAGCGTGGGGCCGCAGTGTGTGCCGGTGGCACAGCGTCAGAGCTGCCGGCAGGAAGGTCAGTGACACGGCGGCACAACAGACCATGGCGATCATCACGGCAGGGCCAAGCGCCCTCTCGGAGGGCAGGGCGCTGAATAGCAGCGTCAGCATGGCGCAGGCGATGGTAGCGGCGCTGGCCAGCACGGGCGGGGTCGTGGCCCGGACCGCCGGAGCCATCGCCCGGGCCGTGTCATGCTGTTCGCTGAGTTCTTCCCGGTATCGGGCAGCCAAAAGCAGCGCATAGTCAGTGCTGGCGCCGACGACCAGGACGAACACGATGCCCTGACTCTGGCCGTCGATCTGCAGAATGCCCGCGCGAACAAGGGCGTACAACGCGGCGCACGAGACGGCCAGGGCCACCAGCGCGCCCACCATCACCAACAGCGGCATCAACACGCTGCGGTAGACCAGCAACAGGATCAGTAGAACGCCGCCCAGAGCGAAGGCCAGCAGCGCGCCGTCGGTCGCAGCGAAGGCGCCATCGAGGTCGGCCTGCGCTGCCGCAGCACCTGCCAGGTACACGCTCGTACCGCCGACCGCGGCCGCCGCCTCACGAACGGCGGCGAGCTGGGCGGGCAACCCGGTAGGACCTGCGGCGATGACCGCGGTCAGGGCCCGGCCCTCCCGGGAGAGCACGGGAACCCCGCTGGCGCCCACCCCGGAGAAGCCGGCGCTGACCTGCCGCGCCGTCTCGAACTGGCGGCTCGTGATCTGCTCGCCCTCCGTGCGGGAGAGCCAGATCACGGCCAGAGGCAGCGGCTGGTCCGCGCCGGTGGGATTGAGGAGTCGGTCCACCCGGGCGGACTCCGCCTCACCCGGCAGTTGCAGGTTCGAGCTTGCATGGGCGGCCTCACCCAGGCGGACCGTGAAGGGGCTGGTGACCAGAGCCAGCAGCAGCCACAGCGCGAGCAGGGGGACCGACCATGCCCGGTTGAAGTTCTTCACCACGAGGTGCCTCTCATGCCGCCGGTGGTGCCCGGGCTGATCTTCAGGTGCGATTCGCTGACCTCACCGGCGATCGGGACCACCGGCAAGTCCGTTAGGGCGGCTACGAGCGGTGCACCTGAGCCAAGAGGGTGGGCAAGCAGGTATCGCGCTCCTCGCCTGGTGTGAGCGCAGAGGGCTGGAGGGTACTGCGGGTGGCTGTGTCGCCAGCCACCCGCAGCTGACCCGACCGGCGGTTCTTCCGGGGGCACGAAGGGTCCCGAGAGCCCTGTCGTGTGCCCTCCGCCGGGCGGGTCACCGGTCCGCGCCACCCCGTCGTGTCGGCGCGGACCGGAGTTCTCACCGTGGTGCCGGATCAGGTGTTGACGCAGGTGTTGCCGAAGGACGGGTTCAGTAGTCCGATGACGCTGACGGTGTTGCCGCACGCGTTGACGGGGATGTGGATGGGCACCTGGATCAGGTTGCCCGAGCCCACCCCCGGCGAGCCCGCGGCCACCCCCTGGGGCCCGGCGTCGGCCGCTGCCATCGACGCGCCGCCCACTACGACCGCACCGGCCGCCAGCGCTACCGTGAGACCTCGTCGCACACGAACCATCTGAAATACCTCCCATGGTGATGCCTGTGTCGGGCGAAGGTTCCGCCCAACCGGTGAGGAAGCCACGTAACCCTTGCGGCTCCCTCACCCGTGCCTTCGCCACCGCTGACCCGCAGGTTGGGCCGGCATCTCCGGATTCCCTCGAACGGGGTAACTGCCGGGCTACGGGTGACGAAGCGTCCTGCCATCCCATCCGCACGCCCCTCCGCTACGAAGAACTGCTGACACAACCACCTGCGCCGGCGGTGATCAGGACATCTGCACCAGCAGAACAACCAGGGTGACGATCTGATCGATGGAGGACGTCAACGACCACCCAAAAGCCGATCTTTGCCTACTTTTCGATCCCAAGCTCCTACTCCTGGGGACAGCTCAGCGTGGTGCTCGGCCTATCGCTGACCGAGGCCTCGGCTGTCGAGGCAGTCGAGCAGCGCAGCCTCCGTCCGGTGCAACCGGTCGCGGTCATCGGCGGGTAGCGATGCGAGTGCGTCGACCAGGACCCGCTCGCGAGGAACGTAGACCGTGTTGCTTGAGCAGATCCGGCATCCCGAGCACCAGGCCAAACCGATGCAGCGCTCGAAGCCGGAGGACTTGGGCGGATGGCAGTGGTACTGGTAGGAGCGGACAGGCTCGTGGCAGACAACGCAGATCCAGCGGTCACCATCGAAGACGGACCAGCCGCTCCCTCTCTTGCGCCAGGACTTCCGGCCCCCGCCCGGTGCTCCTCAAGTCGTCATGGCGGTCATTCTGACTCAGGGGACGCTCGATTGCCTCTGGCTGTCCTCGTGTTTCGAAAGGATGAACGCACGGTCGAGGTCCAGGGTCTCTGCGTTCCTTGACGGTGTGCTCTTCGCCCTGGGAGGCCTATCCCGCATCCTGCGAGCTGGCCGCTGCTTACTGGGCAAGGCCAGGTTCTGGCCAGGGGTTGGTCGGCGACCGCATGCATGAAGTGCCCGGCCAGTCGCAGTGTGATCGTCTGGCCGGTATGTCTGGTGATGATGCGGAAGACTTCGCCGTCGACCGTAGCCGTAGCAGTGCGGCGCCATCTGGGCAAGGACCGGCCGACGTGCTCCGCGCATGCTGAGCCGGCGCAGATTGTCCTTCCGCCAGCCGGGACTGGACGGTCCCCGGCAGGTGTCCGTCCAGCACGAGGGGGACGCTGCGTCGATCGGCCCGAGCCGCGAGGAGGTGGCCAACCAAGCGGCGGCATCCCGACACGGCCCCGTCATAGGTCGAGGCTGACCACCCAGTAGTCGTACTCCTCTGCGGTGACACCGCAGATACGGTCGCCGCGCGAAGAGCAGGCGATGAATTCGATGCGTCCCTGGTCATCGACGAGGCGGGATACGTCGGCCGTGTCGGTCAAGCGCACACGGACCCAGCCGACCGCAGAGCTGCCGGTCACGACCGCCGTGAGGAGGAACCTCCCGTCTCCGCCGACCACACCGGCCTGACGGGCATGGTCGAGCCACAGCTGGTGGACCCCTGAGAGCTCCCCCGTCAGGGGAAGGGACGCAATGGGCTCCACGTCGAAACCCGCCATCGCGCGCCAAGCGTGATCAGGCCGTCCTCGTTGACCAGCACGCCCCGATCATCGATGCCCAGGCCGTACCGAACCAACGGCCGTGGTGCTCTCGCTGTGCGGAGGATCGGCAGTTCGTCAGGCGAGGACGTTGACGGCTCGGGCGATGACCAGTCCCAGGATGACGAGCGAGACGATGGACTGGAGGGTCATGACGCTCTTGGCCCAGGGGGTGAGTGGCATGACGTCGGTAGGGCTGAAGGCCGTGGAATTGGTGAATCCGAGGTAGAGGTAGTCGATGTAGCGGGGACGCCAGTGCGAGGCGTTCAGTTCGGGGTTGAGGTGTTGGGGAAAGGCGAGTGCGGGAGCGGCGGGCATGTGGTGGGCCCGGGCGGCCGGCCCGCCGCTGTCCAGTTCGAAGTACAGCAGGGAGAACGTGATGACGGTGGAGGCCCAGACGCTGCCCCCGACCAGCAGGAGGGTCGTGGCCGAGTTGGTCTCGCTCCCGCCGTGGATGAGGTCGTCGATGAGCCGGACGGTTGACCAAATGGCGCCGCACGCCATCACGCTGACCAGGGCGATCGATACCCCGCGCAGGGCCGCCGAGCGCCGGCTGATCCGGATGGGGTCGCCCGAGATCAGCGCCACCAGGAGGAGACCTTCCGCGAGGGGGAGTGCCCACCGGGGTCCCAAGCGCAAGTCGTCGGGCAGGAGCAAGGTCAGAACCGCCGAGGCGACGACCGCTGCGGCCATCGGCCAGCGGGTCTCGGCGCGCACCGCGGGCTGTGGCTCCGGCTCGTGCGGATGGCTCGTACGGTTCGTAGCGGAGGAGTCGTGTCCGGTCACGGCCGTCTGCTGCCCGGGCTCAGACGGCGCAGTCCGTCACCCGACGTCCGGGGCTGTGCTCGACGGGCACCCGGTCCGCGGGGGTGTCGTGCAGCGGGAGACGCCCGGAGACCGCGGCGACGGTCGCCCTTGATGTCGCGTTCATCTGCGGCTCCTCGTAGGTGAAGGCGTGCGACCGTTCCCGCTCGCTGCGCAGGGATCTTGGACGCCAGGCTAGTCGGCGGGGAAAACGGCGGCGTGACCGACACGCTCCGCATCCGCATGCCTGGCGCCGACGTACCGCCGGCCCTGGGGAGGGAACGAGCGGCGCCGCGCACCATGCCCGCGGACGGGAGCCGCGGTCGCCCGCGCCGACCGGCAAGATCGAGCGCTTTCACAAGACGCTGCGCCGGGAGTTCTTGAACCGCGTCGCACCGTTCTCGTGCCACGAGGCAGCCCAGCAGACCGTCGACGAGTGGCCGCTGTCCTGCGGAGGACCGTCCAGCCCCGGCCGGCGGAGGAGAACCTGCGCTGGCCCAGCCCTGCCGGCGGTCTCGGCCAGCGGGGCTACCTCCACCGCTGGGGCTGCTGGATGATCTTCTGGAGCAGTTGCTGGAACTTGGGGCGGTTGAACGGCACGTCCGCGAAGTTCTTTTGCGGGGCGGAAACCTCCGTATCCGCATCCACATGCCTGCTGATCCGCGCTTCCCTGATGGCCTTGCCCGGGGCGCCCAGGGCTTGTCCGGCCGATCGGGTCCGGAGCCGGCTGTGGGTTCCGTGTCGGTGGCTTGTCGGCGAGGTCCGGCAGCCTTCGAGAGACGGCCGGCCAGAGCCCACTGGACGGCCCCGATCCCGAGGAGCCACCATGCGCGTCCCCGTCACGATCATCGGCGCAGGACTCGGCGGACTCACGCTGGCCCGCGTCCTGCACGTCCACGACATCCCGGTCACGGTCTACGAGGCGGAGTCCTCCCCGACCGTACGCACGCAGGGCGGAATGCTCGACATCCACGACTACAACGGGCAGCTCGCCCTCAAGGCAGCCGGCCTGATGGACGAGTTCCACGCCATCGTCATGAAGGGCCGCGAAGCCCTGCGGATCCTCGACCGGGACGGGACCGTCCTGCTCGACAAGGCCGACGATGGCAGGGGCGGACGCCCCGAGGTGCAGCGCGGCGAACTGCGGCAGATCCTGCTCGACTCGCTCCCGGCGGGCACCGTCCGGTGGGGGCACAAGGCCGGAAGCGCCCGCGCCCTCGGCGAGGGCCGCCACGAGGTGACGTTCGCCGACGGCAGCACCGTCGTCACCAGCCTGCTGGTCGGCGCGGACGGCGCATGGTCGCGGATCCGGCCGCTGCTCAGCACCGCCACACCCGAGTACGCCGGCACGTCGTCCGTCGAGACGTACCTGTTCGACGCCGAGACCCGGCACCCCACTGCCGCGAGGACGGTCGGCGGCGGGATGCTGATGGCGCCCGCGCCGGGCAAGGAGATCTTCGCTCACCGGGAAAGCGGCGACACCCTGCACACGTACGTGATGCTGGCCAGGCCGCAGGACTGGTTCGCCGCCATCGACTTCACCGATCCCGCAGCGGCCGCCGCGCGCATCGCGCGGGAATTCGACGGCTGGGCGCCGGAACTCACCGCCCTGATCACCGAGGGCGACACCGCGCCGGTCCTGCGCCCCCAGTACGCCCTGCCCGCCGAGCACCGATGGGACCGCGTGCCGGGGGTGACCCTGATCGGTGACGCCGCCCACCTCTCGCCCCCGAACGGCGAGGGCGCCAACCTCGCCATGCTCGACGGAGCCGAACTCGGCCAGGCCCTCGCCGCGCACCCCGACGACATCGAGGCCGCGCTCACCGCGTACGAGCAGGCCATGTTCCCTCGCAGCGCCGAAGCCGCCACTTCTGAAGGTGGCGGGGCTGTGGGGATGGACACCGAACACAACACGGCCCAGGCCCTGACCGACATGATCACCCAGAAGACCGATGAAGCCGCGCGGGCTGAAAGTCCTTCCACCGTCACCCGGTGAGCGACGCCGTACGCCGTACGCCGGCGCCCCGGCTCGCTTGCCGGTTGACCGTTGACGGTTGACGGCACCGCGTCCACTGCGATGCACTACAGGCGGGGGAGAGGCGTGTGACACCGCCGCAGCGCCTTCGCCCGCGTACGGCCCCCCACTGGTGCGGGCGCCGCCCCTCTCGATGATGATGTACAAGGCCCGGACAGGCCATTCACCGCTGTCCACCGGTCGGTTGACAGCCGGGTCCGTCGGTCGGTTGTCCCGGTCCCCGCTCCCGCTCCCTAGCGTTGAGGGTGGAAGGTGCGGGAGGGCCGTAGAGCGCCTCCGTACTCATCGAGATGAGGGGTGACTCGCCCATGAGCCCGTTCTTGACCGCATTGATCGCCAGCGGGGTGATCCTGATCATCATCCTGTCCACCGACCTGGGGACCCGCAAGATCACCAACATGCGGTTGCTGCGCTCGATCATCGCCATCGTGATCGTGATCGCGCTCTTCGTCCACACGCTCCCCCTGGGCGGGAACGACCCCTGGCTCCAGCTGGTGGGCATCGGCACGGGAGCCGTGTGCGGCCTGCTCGCCGCGGCCCTGCTGCCCGCCCACCGGGGTACCGACGGCGACATCTACACCAAGGGCGGCATCGCCTATGCGATCGTCTGGACCTTGATGTCCGCCTCCCGCGTGCTCTTCGCCTACGGTTCCGAGCACTGGTTCACCGAGGACGTCATCATGTTCAGCATCAACAACAAGCTGAGCGGCCAAGACGTCTACTCGAACGCCTTCGTCTTCATGGCCCTGGCCGCGGTCCTCGCGCGCACGGCTGTCCTGCTCGTCAAGCGCCGCCGGCTGAGCGGAGCCCAGACTCCGGCGGCTGACACCCTCGTGAGCTCCTCATGACGTCCTCGGCCGTCGTCGGGACGCGCGGACTCTGACACCGGACGCGCTCAGGTGCTGCGGCGACCCTGCCCCCTGAGCGCTCCGGCCGGCCGATCTCCACCCCCGTCTCCACCCTGGGGTCCAGGTGCCGCGAGCCGCGCCGCAGCAGTCTGGAGGGCATGACAGCAACCGAGTGGATCACCGACATCGCCCTCATCCTGATCGTCTTCCGGCAGCTGCGGGAAGGCCGGCTCGACCGCAAGACCTTCCTGCTCCCGCTGGGGATCGTGGCCTTCGTGGCGTACACATACCTGGACTCCGTCCCCACCGACGGCAACGACCTCGTCCTGATCGCGGCCCTGACCGCCGTGGGCGCCGCACTCGGCGTCGCCGGGGGCGTGTACACCCGCATCCGCGCCCTCGACGGCAACCTCCTGATCAAGGCGGGAGCCGTATCGGCGGTCCTGTGGATCGTGGGCATGGGGGCGCGCATGGGCTTCCAGACGTGGGTCGAGCACGGTGGCGGCGCCGAGCCCGTCGCCCGGTTCAGCCTCGCGCACCACATCACCAGCCAGCAGGCCTGGGTCGCGGCCTTCGTGCTGATGGCCCTCACCGAAGTCGTCACCCGGGTGGCCACGATCTACGTCCGGAGCCGCGGCCACAGGCTCGCCGTGGCCCGCCCTGCCGCCGCCCTCGGCCGTACGGCCTGACCGTGCCGTATCTTCGGCCCGTGCCCGCAGACCAGAGCGCCCCGCACCCCGGGGCGGACACCGGAGAGGCGACGGGGGAGCGTCCCGTCCCCGAGCAGGACCCGCGCGTGCAGTGGGCGGCGACGCTCGCGGTCATCGTCGCGGGAGCCCTGACGATCCGGCCCATGGGCCTCAGCGGCCAGGGTCTGGCCGTGGCCGTGCTCTTCGTGGTCAACGCCGCCTCCCTCCTGGCCCGGCGCCTGCCCGAGCACAGGGTCCCGCCGCGCCTCGCCCTCGTCTGGCTCACACTCGGCGTCTTCGCGGCGGCCGCCCTGATCGGCGTCAGCAGCAGCGGGACGAGCTACCTCTTCGCCTTCTTCCTCGCCGGCCACATCGGGTACCGGCTGGAGACCCGGCCGGCCCTGGTCCTCGCCGGGCTGTGCAGCCTGCTCTGCGGTGCCGTCCTCTACCTGAGCCTCGGGCCGGAGCAGGACCCGCTTGCGTGGACGTTCGGGCTCGCCACCGGCATCCCGGTCCTGATCGGCATCGTCAACCGGACGCAGCGCCGGGCCGTGCGGGCGGCGATCGAGGCGGCGGGGTCGGCCGAACGCGCCGCCCGCGCCGAGGCCCGTACAGCCGTACTGACCGAGCGCGGCCGGATCGCCCGGGACGTGCACGACGTACTGGCGCACTCGCTCGCCGGGATCAACATGCAGCTGGAACTGGCGGACGCGCTGATCGACACCGGCGACTTGAACAAGGTGCGAGAGGCGCACGAGAAGGCCCACGACCTGGTCAAGGAGAGTCTGAGGCAGGCGCAGTGGACCGTGCACGCGCTGCGCGAGGACACCTTGCCGCTGCCGCAGAGCCTGGCGGCGATGCTCGCGTCCTCGGGCCACCGGGACGCGCTCACCGTCACCGGGACCGAACGCCGCCTCCCGGCGAAGGTGGTCCAGAACCTGCTGCGGATCGCTCAGGAGGCCTTGACCAACGCGGCCCGGCACGCGCCCGGGGGAGCCGTCGACGTGGAGCTGACGTTCGTCGCGGCATCGACCACACTGAGGATCAGGAACCGTCCCGCCACCGGTGAGGTGCGCGCGGGCGCAGGCAGCGGGATGGGGTTGATCGGTATGCGCGAGCGCGTCGCCCTGCTGGGCGGAACGCTCACCGCGGGTCCGGTAGCCGAGGGCCCGCACCAGGGGGACTGGCAAGTGGAGGCAGTGATTCCGCAATGACCGAACCGGCAGCAGAGCAAAAGCGGTTGAGGGTGGTCGTCGCGGACGACCAGGCCGCCGTCCGCGAGCCCCTCGCCGCGGTGCTCGCCCTGGCCGAGGACCTCGACGTCGTCGCGGCCGCCGCCAACGGCACCGAGGTGCTGGCCGCCGTCGCGGCCGGTCCGGTGGACGTGGTGCTGATGGACCTGAGGATGACGGTGATGGACGGCACCGAGACGACGCGCCGACTGGCCGAGGAGCACCCAGAGGTGGCGGTGGTCGTCCTGACCACCTTCGCCGACGACGAATCCATCCTGGGCGCCCTGGGCGCGGGAGCCCGCGGCTACCTGACCAAGAACGCGGGACGCCAGGACATCGCCCGAGCGATCCGGGCCGCGGCCGCCGGCCAGTCCGTCCTCGACCGCGAGGTCCAAGACCGCCTGCTCGCCACCGTCAGGACCACGGCGCCCGCGCCCGCCCGGCCCCTGCCCGAGGACCTCACGCCCCGCGAACGCGAGGTCCTCGCACTGATCGGCCAGGGCCTGCCCAACCGGGCCATCGCGCAACGGCTCTTCGTCAGCGAGGCCACGGTCAAGACGCACATCAACAACCTGTTCGCCAAGGCGGGGATCCGCGACCGCGCGGACGCCGTCCGCCGCGCCATCGCAGCGGGCCTAGCCTGACCCGCGCCCCGCAGCCGACCCGGATGCCGCTGCCGCGTCGGCGATCAGGCGGTGGTGGGAGCGAGCGGAGCCCTGTTGATCGCCGACAGCGGACCGTTCACCGCAAAGACCCGGCCACGGATATCGGTGATGCCCCAGGACTGCAGCCGTTCGGTGTGCATGGTCAGGTACTTCTGCGCAGTGGCCTCGGATTCGAAGAGGTAGACGCCGCCCGCTTCGCCGGCCTCGCTGTTCTCGGTCCAGATCTTCCAGATCATCCCCGGCTCGTGGTTGATGCTCTCGGCCAGCTGCTGGTACTCGGTCGCCATCTGTTCCCCGAAGGGTCCGTTGCTCGGGAAGTCGACCTGGAGGAGGTACGTCGTAGCCATGTCTGTTCCTTCGTGCTGTGTCGTGCTCGTGTTCGTCAGTTCGGAACGCCGACGCAGTGCGAACAACCGCGTCGCTGCGGACGAAATTCCCACGTCACCCGCGTGCAACTGACCCATCAGGGCGCCACTTTCACGGAGATGGTCGACGTACCGGCAGACGGGGGAGCACCCCCTCGGACCTGGCACCCCCGCTGTCACCAGCCCTGGGCCGCGAACCGTGCGAGTGGGGCTTTCCGTGTTCCCGTACCGCTCGGCGTCCGGATGCGGGATGCTGCCTGGATGGAGGAGAGGCCTTGTCAGCCGTGCGGTGGTCTTCGGGTCACTGAGCACACGGAGCACGCCGTCGAGACGGATGAGAGCGGCAACCAGCGGCCCGTGATCCGCCAGTGGACGGGGCCGTGTGGCGCGTGCGGCGGGAGCGGTGTCACTTACCAGTAGGAGGAGAGCATGCGGACGGTCTTTGTCTGTCTGGGGTGTGCCGTGCAGTATCTGCCGCCGGAGTCGATGACGTATCCGGAGGCGGGTGTTGAGGCCAGTGAGGTGCACTGCTCACTGCCGGCCTGCCGGAGCAGCGCGCAGGAGTCGGTGCGGGTGATGGGCGTGCCCCAGGAGGTCGCCGCCCAGTGGGCCCGGCGCGCGGCGGGGCTGGACGGTCCGGTGCGGCGTCCTCGGCCTGGCCGCCGGGCGCGGGGAGGCCGGGCGGCATCGGCGCCCGCCGCAGCCCGCAACCGGCTCGGATAGGCCGGCTATTCCGTCATCAACATGACGGAATTTCGGCAGAGTTGAGACGTCCGCGCCTGGCAGTCGCCGGCCTCTTCGAGGACGGAGGCGTGCGTCACCAGGTTCGTACGGACGGGGGCGCGGGTCCCCGCGTCACCTGGCGCGGGGTCCGAAGGCCCCCGACGCCGGCGCCGGCGGTGGGCCGTCAGTGGGCGGCAAGGAGGCCGGTCACCAGCGCCCGGAGCCCGTCCAGGTAGGTGTCCTCGCCGGTCAGCGGCGTCCAACGGTCCGCCACTTGCGCCAATCGGGGGACTTCGGCCGGGTCGAGATTGCCGAAGACCTGCTCCCGGTAGGTCGTACGGTCGTCGTCCGCGCGCCGCCGGGCCGCTGTCGCCCGTACCACGATCTCTCCAGCGGTGTAGTACCAGATCGCGCGGTAACCGTGCACGGCCTGCTCGGGGGGCAGCCCGCATTCGACCAGGCCGTCGACGATCTGCTCGACGAACCACAGCGCGGACGCTGACATCAGGTCATCGGCGGTCAGCACCTCCACGATCCAGGGGCAGGCCGCGAGCGCTTCGTGGATCGCGGCGGCGGCGACGACGACCCGCTCGCGAGGATCGGCGGCCGGTTCGGGTCGGCGCAGCGCCCGCGCGGCGTAGTCGTCCAGCAGCAGGACGAGCAGTTCTTCCTTGTTGCGGACGTGGTGGTAGAGCGCCATCGGCGTGCTGCCGATCTCCGCGGCCAGCCGCCGCATCGTCAGCCGGTCCACACCCTCCTCGGTCACGATCCGGCGGGCCGTCCCGATGACCTCCTCGCGGGAGATGCGGGGAGGTCGGCCAGGGGACTTGCGCGGTGCGGACGGCTGGGGCATGGCCCCCATCATTCCCCAGGTATCGACATCGGTGATCCCTGGCGCTAGTTTCTATACATGTACAAAAACTTAGCCGGGCGGCCCGGAGTGGTGCTGGCGGCCGCTGCCGTCGCCCAGTTCGTCTTCGCCCTGGACATGTCGGTGGTCAACGTCGCACTGCCCGCGATCCGCACCGCGCTGGGATTCGCGCCGCTCGATCTGTCGTGGGTCGTACACATCTACGCGCTCACCTTCGGCGGACTCCTGCTGCTGGGCGGCCGCGCTTGCGACCTGTACGGTCACCGCCGCCTGCTCGTGGGCGGCCTGGCCGTCTTCGGGCTGTGCTCGCTGGCGGGCGGCCTCGTCCAGGCGCCCTGGCAACTGATCGCGGCCCGCGCCGGCCAGGGGCTGGGCGCGGCCGCGGCCGCCCCAGCCGCACTGGGGATGCTCACGACCGCCTTCCCCGAAGGCCCTCGGCGTGTCAGGGCGCTCGGGGTGTGGAGCGCGGTGAACGCCGCCGGAGGAGCACTGGGGGTGATGGCGGGCGGCCTGCTGACCGAGTACGTCGATTGGCGCTGGGTGATGCTCGTCAACCTGCCCATCGTGGCGGCGGCCCTCGCGCTGGTTCTGGCGGGCGTGCCGGCCGGAGGGCTGCCCGACCGGCGCGAGAGGCCGGACGTACTCGGCGCGGTCCTGGCGACCGGGGGAGTAGGGCTGCTGGTGTTGGGCGTCGTCCGCACCGACACCCGGGGCTGGGGATCCCCGGCCACGGTGGCGACCCTCGCCGCGGCGGTCGCGCTCCTGGCCGCCTTCGTCTACGCCGAATCCAGGGCCTCCGCGCCACTGCTGCGCCTCGGCCTGCTGCGCAGCCGCTGGGTGGCGGGCGCCAACGTGCTGGTGTTCCTGGCCGCGGCCGGGCAGTTCGCGGCGTTCTACTTCATGTCCCTGTACATGCAGCAGGTCCTGGGCATGGGCGCCGCGGCGACCGGTACCGCCTTCCTGCCGTTCTCCGTGAGTCTGGTCGCGGGTACCGTCATCGCGACCCGCGTCACCGCGACACGGACCCCCCGAGCGGCCCTGGTGCCCGGCGCTCTGCTGGCCGCCGCGGGCCTGGCCTGGTGTGCCTGCGTCAGCCCTCATGGCGGCTTCCTCACCGACGTGCTCGGCCCCTGCGCCGTCACCGGCGTCGGCGTCGGACTGGTCCTCGCCCCGGTCGCCGCCGCCGCGACCACCGGCGTCGCCTCCCGCGAGGCCGGAATGGCCTCCGGCCTCTTCAACAGCTCCCGCCAACTCGGCGGCTGCGTCGGCCTGGCCGCCCTGGCGACCATCGCCGCCCTGCGCACCGGACCGGCCACCGACCCCACCGCGCTCAACGCCGGCTATGCCCTGAGCCTCGCCGTCTCCGCCGGCCTCTTCGTCGTCGCGGCGGTGGTGGCGATCGTCGTACTGCCGCGCCATCGTGCTGCCGGCCCGCCTGCCCCGCGACCGGCCGCAACTGCCGTACCCGCCGTACCCGCAGAGAACCGACTGGAAGGAACACCGTCATGACGACGCCCGTCATCGACCTCTTCGCCTCCGCGCTGCAGTTCCGCCCCGACGGCGATGTCCGAGTCGCCGAACGACGGATGACGAGCAGCGACTCGGGCACCTGGCAGATCGCGACGTTCCACGTGGAGACCGACGCCGAGGTGCACGCCGACCACTGGGAGATGCACCCGGAGGCGGAAGAGGCGGTGTGCTGTCTCACGGGAGGCGTCCGCCTCTACTTCCGTCCCACCACGCCCGGCGGAGCCGAGGACATGGTGCAGCTGAGCGCGGGCACTGCCGTGATCGTCCCCCGCGGCCGCTGGCACCGCCTGGAGCTGAACGCCCCCAGTGACCTGATGTCGATCACCCTTCGCCACGGCACCCGCCTCGAAAGGCGCACCCGCACCCACTGAACGGAGGAGACCGGCGGCGGGGCTCGAACTGATCGGGCTCCCTCTGATTGGGCCCCCGCTGACCGGGCAATGGCACCCTGTCCCCTGCCCCGCGCTCCGGTCCGCCCCTCCGCCTCCACAGGCCCCGGCCCGAGTCCGCAGTGTGGTCGGGCGGGTAAGCTGGTCGAGGGGCCAGAAGGCCGGAAGGGGGCGAGGTGAGAGCCGCACGCGCGTTGGCGACACTGGACGAGGTCGAGCTCGGTGACCACGTCTGCTGGCGGATGGACCCGTCCGCGACCTTCTTCGCGGACGCGCGCGCGTACGTGGCCGACGGCGCCCTCTACGGGGACAAGCTCGTGTTCGTCGCCCCCGCCCGCAACGCCTCCGGCCTGCCCCGGACCGTGCCCGAGGGCCTGCCCCCTGCCTCGGTGGTTCTGGACCTGCCGGATTCCGCGAACACCGAATCGGTCCTGGCCGCCGTGCGCCGGGAAGCCCGTACGGCCGCCCGCCAGGGCTTCCGTTCGGTCCGCGTGCTCACCGAGCGGATCCCCGCGACCGCGCCCGGCGAGGCCGAGGAGCTGCTGGCCCAGGAACTGAAACTCGACGAGTTCGCCTCGGAGAGCGGCGCCATCGTGGTGTGCGCCTTCCGGCCGTCGTTGTGGGACGCGCCGACGCTTGAGCGGGCGGCATGTATGCATCCGCAGGAAACGGGCACGAGGGCACCACGTCCGGCCTTCCGGATGTTCAGCACCGGCACTGACAGGTGGAGCGTTGACGGAGTGATCGACTCGGAGTGCGCCTCGGCGTTCAACGCCGCTCTACGGGCTGCCATGGGCCACGCCGCCAAGGTGCGGCTGCGGTTCGACACCCTGGAGATGATCGACGCCGCCGGCATGCACGCGCTCGTCGACGCGGCCCGTCACCTGCCCGATCGTCGGATCCACGTCGAGGGAGCCAACGACACCGTCCGCCTGTGCTGGGAACTCGCGGGCTACGCGAACGACGGCGTACCGGTGGTGATGGCCGCATGACCGAGACCGTGCCCTCTAAGGCACCCGGCGGGCCCGAGAGCCCCTTCCGCCACGAGCTGTACCCCTACCGGGGCGACGCGCAGTTCCTGTCCGGGACGCTGGGCTTCATCCAGGAGGCCCTGGAGGGCGGTGAGGCGGTGGTCGTCGCCGTGCCCTCGGACAAGACCTCGCTGCTGCGCGCCGAACTCTCCGACGAGCCCGCGGTCGCCTTCGTCGACGTGACGACGGCCGGCCCGAACCCCGGCCGGCTCGTCGCCGCGTGGTCGGCCTGGATGAAGGAGCGGGGCGAGGGTGACCGGCCCGTACGCGGTATCGGCGAAACCGCGTGGCACCAGGCGCGCAGCGCCGCCCACCTCTCCGAACTGCGTTACCACGAATGGCTGTTGAACCGGGCCTTCGCCCACAGCCCCACCTGGTCGATGCTGTGTCCCTACGACGCGGCCGATGAGGACCAGGACGCTCTGCGGTCGCTGTCGCGCTGCCACCCCCTGATCCGCCGGGACGGGCAGTACGCGACCAACGAGGAGTACCTCGGCGGGAACGAGTACGCCTTCGACGTCCTGTCCGCGCCCTGTGACCCGTTCCAGGAATTGAGCTTCACGCAAGGCGACCTGGCCGCGATCCGCGCGAAGGTCTCCCAGTGCGCCTCCGACGCGGGCGTCTCCGAGACCAAGCTGGCGAGGCTGGCCGTCGCCGTCACGGAGATCGCGACGAACAGCATCCGGCACGCCGGGGGCCAAGGCACCCTGCGCACCTGGACCCAGGACACGACGTTCCTGTGCGAGTTCCGCGACTCGGGGTTCATCGCCGACGCGATGGCGGGCCGCAGCCGCCCCGACACCCACCAGATCGGTGGCCGGGGCCTCTGGCTCGCGCACCAGCTCTGCGACCTCGTCGAGATCCGCTCCACCCGTGACCAGGGCACGACGGTCCGCCTGCACATGGACGTCCCCCGCTAGCCAAAACCACACCGGGCGCGTGGTGTTCGCAGCTCGGCAGCCGCAGCCGTCACGGCCGCGTCATGCCGCTTCGGGGGTGAAGGGACACAAGGCGTCGGCCCCGACACGCACCACGCCGTAGCTGCTCTCGGGCACCTCGTGCCAGGCACCCGGCAGATCGCCGAGGGGTTCGGACACCACCAGGCGGGTCTCGTCGGACACCTCCTGGAGGAAGAGCATGTCGGGGTGGAGCTTGCGCAGCGAGTCCACCCGGCTGCTGTAGAAGAGCGACCGTGAGGTGCCCTGGCTGGAATACCGGAAGGCCCACAGGGTCGTCCCGTCGGTGACGGCGACCGTCATCTGCATCGGGTACTCCACACCGTGCTCGCGGCCGACGCGCTCCACCAGCCCCACCATCTTCGCGACGGCGGCCGGCGGGTCCTCCTCCAGGCCGAAGGTGAGCGCGAGGTAGAACATGACCTCCGAGTCCGTCGTCCCCTCGATCTCGGAGTACAGCGCGGGGTCCACGAGCATCGTGAGGTCCCGCCGCATGGCGTGGAAGCCGGCGATGGAGCCGTTGTGCATCCACATCCAGCGGCCGTGCCGGAACGGATGACAGTTCGTCTGCTGCACCGCCGTGCCCGTCGACGCCCGGATGTGGGCGAAGAACAGCGGAGAGGTCACGTGGTCCGCGAGCTCCCTCAGATTGCGGTTGTTCCAGGCCGGGCCGACGTCCCGCATGAGCGCGGGAGTGCCGTCACTGCCCTCCGGGTACCACCCGACACCGAACCCGTCGCCGTTCGTCGTCTCGACACCCAACTTGGAGTGCAGGCTCTGATCGATCAGCGAGTGGGCCGGTTTGTAGAGGATGGTGTCGAGCAGTATGGGCGTTCCCGAGTAAGCGAGCCATCGGCACATGAGCGATCACCTGTGTTCCTGCCTGCACCCGCAGGGATACCGCGAGCTCTCGTCCGGCCAGTCTCATTTTCACCGCCCTCGCCGCGCATCGCCATGCGGATCCCGCACCGTAGCGGCCCGTACCCGGATGGTCACGACGGGTTCGAGGTAATACCGAAACCTGCCACGACAGTGGGGGCGGGATGCCCGCGCTCACTCGCCAGGTCAGAGGCCGAGTGCCTCGCGGGCGGTGGCTACTACGCTCATGCCGAATACGAGCCGTTCAAGCGGGCCCGGCCCGCACCCCGTGCAAGGATGGCCCCATGGCTGCATCGACCGCGTTGTCTCTCCTCCGGAACCGCACCGACGGATCGTTCCTCTCGCTCTGGTCGAAGGATTCGGTCCTGTCCATCGGCTCGGTCGGCTCCGTGCTGTCCATCGGTTCCGTCGGGTCGGCCCTCTCCATCGGCTCGGTCGGCAGTGTCCTGTCGGCCGCCTCGATCGGGTCTTCCCTCTCGCTCGTCTCCGCCGGCTCCTGGCTGAGTACGGGCTCGGTGCTGTCCGCACAGTCCCGCTGGTCCGTACTCTCCTGGCGGTCTCGCGGCGGCTTCATGGCCGCCGGGGCCCTGACCGTGACGGCCGGCGCGGCAGCCGTCCTCGTACGCGGCCGCATCACCCACACGCGGCCTTAGCCGTCGGCCTGGGCCTCCAGGAGGTGCTCCAGCAACCGTGACGCCGACTGCAATCCTCTGCGCCACCGGAGCCCCGCCGAAGCGGTCCACCCCGCCACCCCCACCGCAGGTGCCAAGGGCCGCAAGGCCGACCGCTCAGAGGCACGTGAAACCTGTGGGGCTGACGACCGCCGCCGGAGGAGCCCCTCCGTAACCCAGCAGCGGGCCCTGCGGGCCCAACTACGCGGTCGACGCCGTACGGGAGGCGTGTTGCCGTGCGCCGGTGACGATGAGTGAGACGTTCTGCCCGCCGAAGCCGAAGGAGTTGCTGAGCACGGCTTCCTGGGGGACGTCGCGTCGCTCCGCGACGACATCGAGGTCGATGCCGGGATCGACGCCGGCCGCGGTGAGGTTGCGGGTCGGCGGGATGACGCCGTGCTTCACGCTGAGGACGGCGATGAGAGCCTCGATCGCGCCGGCGGCGCCAAAGAGATGGCCGAGCGCCGCCTTGGGGGCTGTCACGGTGGCGCGGCCGAAGACCTCTCCGATTGCGTGCGCCTCGGCGACGTCGCCGGCTTGGGTTCCGGTGGCGTGGGCGTTGATGTGGCTGATCTGCTCGGGAGTCAGACCGGCTTGTGCGAGGGCCTTCCGCATGGCCGAGATCTGACCGGAGCCGTCGGGAGCAGGGGCCGTGATGTGGTGAGCGTCGGCGGCGATGCCGGCGCCCGCGAGTACCGCGTGGACACGCGCGCCCCGGGCACTGGCGTGTTCGGCGCTTTCGAGCACTACGACGGCCGCGCCTTCACTGAGGACGAAACCGCTGCGGTCCGCGGCGAACGGCCGGGAGGCCGAGGCGGGTTCGGCGGTGTGTCGCGACAGTGCTTGCGCCTGGGCGAAGCCGGCGACGGTGATCGGGGTGATAGCGGCCTCGGTTCCACCCGCGATGACCACGTCCGCCTCGCCGGCACGGATGAGCCTGGCCCCCAGGGCGATCGCCTCGGCACCGGAAGAGCACGCCGAGACGGGCGTGTAGGCCCCGGCCCGCGCGCCGTATTCGATGCTGATCAGCGCTGCCGCCGCATTGGGCATGAGCATGGGGACCGTGCGTGGCGAGACGCGCCGTGTCCCGGCCGCCTCCAGCGCGTCGTCTTCCTTCAGCAGCGTCCGTATGCCCCCGATGCCCGTGCCGATCGCCGAGGCGAGCCGGTCCGGGTCCACCCGTGGGGCACCGGCATCGGCCCAGGCCTCGGCCGCCGCGGTGAAGGCAGCCTGCTGTGAGCGGTCGAGCCGCCTGGCCTGTACCGGCAGCAGCGACTCGGCGGGGTCGATCGCCATGGTCCCCGCGACGATGTCGGGAAGACCGGCGCCTACGTGGCCGGGCAGGACCCCGCCACGGATGCCGGACTTGCCGGCAAGCAGGGCGTCCCAGGTGGACTCGACGTCTCCACCGAGTGGGGTGATCGCGCCGAGTCCGGTCACGACGACTTCAGTCCGGTGCATGTCCTTGGGTCTTTCTTGTATGCGATACAAGTGAACGAGCCCTGTTGTATCACATACAATTCGGGCGTGGAGAAGAAGCGAACCGAAGCTGGATCAACGTCGCCCCGGTCGCGTGACCGCGGTCGCGCGACGAGGCGCCGGCTCATTGAGGAAACCGCCCGGCTCTGCAAGGAGCGGCCCGGAGCTGAGGTGAGCGTCGCGGAGATCGCGAACGCGGCAGGTGTCTTCCCCAATCAGGTCACCTACCACTTCGGCTCCAAGGACTCGCTGCTCGTGCACGCCGCCTTTCTCGGCTTGCTGCACGACGCCCGACGGATCGAGCGCATCGGTCGCCAGGCCCCCGATGCGGCGGCATTTCGACGCAACGTCGCCCGCGCCGTACTGGCCATGCCCTCGCTCCCCTCGGTCGCGCGAGCACTCGCCGCCGGGATCTCCAAGCCCGAACTCGCCCCCGTGGTCGACCGGCACCTCCAGTTGCTGTTCCGGCAATCCGAGCGCTTCGTGAGTCAGCTCACCGACAGGCGCGGCTGGAGGACCCGTCGGCCGCTCAGCGTGGAGACCCGGACGTTCTGGAGCACCGCGCTCGGCGCCGTGCTGCTCGTCCGCGCCGGGGCGCACGGCACTGTCGCCGACCTCGACCTCGCGGGAGCATTGACCATCCACGACGACTCCGCCGCAGGCCCGTCCGACTGAGCCGGCCGCGCACACCGCCGGGGACGGGGAATTTCTGAGACCGGCAGGACAGGCGACTCACGCTTCTCCACCACCTCGATCGCGGGAGGACCGCAGTGAGCGGCGACGAACCATCAGGCGACAGCCTGGCCTTCACCCGTGTGACCACTTTGTGGGCAGCTCATACGGGCGAGTCTTTCCCCGACGGGCTGCGTTGGGTCGACGCACCCAGCGGCGCCCCAGTTCCCGCCCTCGACTTCTACGCGGCCGGTTGCGTCAACGCCTACCTCGCCGGACAGGGCGTACTCGATCCGCAGCGCCATCGCATCCTGACCGAGTGCGCTACGGACCTCGAAGCCATCCTTCCTGGACTGACCGGCCACGACGCCACGTAGGTCGCCAGGCTGATCCGCATGGCTGAGCTGATCACCCACCCCCACCGTGCCCGGGGGCGATCTCGCTGAGCACGAACCGCTGGCTCGGCGCCCTCTGGTCATCTCCCCGGAGTCAGCTGGCCTGGCCTTCGAGGAAGTGACGGATTTCGGCGGCGAAGGATGCCATCTGTTCGCCGGCTTCCAGCTGCGTGGTCACCGAAGCACTCCAACCGCCCGCGGCCGTCCGCCAAGGGCGCAGTGTCCAGGTCAAATTGACGTAGCCACCGGGCCGGAAGACTGCGGACACGGCGAAGTCGTGGTCGTCGGTCTCCCAGCACTGCTCGCCGTCCCAGCCGGTGAAGTCCCCGGCGAGCTTCACCAGGAACGGCGCAAGATCGCTGCTGTTCCCGATCCAGGCCACGGCCTTGTCGAGGCGAGCGGTCATCCCGGGCGCCTGAACCTCGACCGAGTAGTGCACGCAGTAGTCGTCGGAGCTGTGGCGGTCACGGAAGCTGACTCCTACGGACACGTTGTCCTGGCAGCGGATGGTCACGCACGGCTGCTCATCGAAATCGTCGACTTGGGAGTTCACCAGAGAACCCTAAGCCAGCGCAGAACCCGCCCCGTCATGGGTGCGAGGCCGTCTCCTTCGGATCGCTTCGACGAAGATGGCGGCGAGGTGGACTGGTCGGCCGGCTGCGGATCGCCGCCCGGATCCCGCGCCGCCGCGGCGCTGTTGGCTGGCTGTGGAGACGTTGCCGGGGCCCTGGTGCGCGGGTGGTGGCCGGGCAGGCTAGTTTGCTGGGATGAGTCTCCTTGATGATGTGGCCGAGCGCGACGGCTGGCGGTGCTGGGTATGTGATGAACCGGTCGATCCCGACGAGTCGGTGAACGACCCGCGGGGGCCCAGCGTCGACAGCCGGACCGCCGACCGGAAAGCGAAGGTCGCCGAGCGGCTCGCGCACCGCGGGTGCAACACCCGCAAGGGCGCGGTCAAGGTGGTCATCGCCTGGCCGGAGCACCTGTACGTGGTCGAACCCGCGCCGCTGATCGCCGTTGCCGACAGGCTGGAGCGCAAGGGGGGCCGCGAGATGGTGGGCCGTTGTCCGACGAAGCGGGACGCCCAAGAGGCGGCGGATTGGCTGGTGGACCGGTTCTCCCGACTGGTGCCGGGGCTGCCGGTGACCGCCGACATCCAGGCGGGCGGAGGCCAGTTCCTTGTCCTCCTGGCCACAGGCCGCCGCTGATCGGGGGATACCCGCGCACGCTCGCGTCGAGACGGTGTCATCTGACGATCCAGCTGTTCCTTTTGGGCAGGTCAGCCGCCGTGGGCAAGCTCCTTCCGGAAAATGACACCTCTTCCCACGGAGTAGCCGGGGGAAGAGGTTCCCCTGTCGGTGCCGGCGGTGGCCGGCTGCGGTATGGCGACCGCGTCGCGCCGGTTCATTTCGCCAAGGACGCGGTCCTCTCAACCACCCACCGGTGACTGCCGAGTTGCTCTGCGACCGCTGTTAGCCTGCCGTCCATGATCAAAGACACTCCGACAGGCCGGATAGGCAGCATGGTGGGGGACAGCAGGCCGGAGCGCGTGCTGATCGCCGCCAGTTTCGTCAACCGGGTCGGCAACGGCCTGTTCAACGCGGCGTCGGCGCTCTATTTCACCTTGGTCGTGGGCCTGCCCGCAGCGCAGGTCGGTGCGGCGCTCACCATCGCCGGAGTGATCGGCTTATGCGCGGGGATCCCCGGCGGGCATCTCGCCGACCGGCGCGGGGCGCGCACGATCATGATGCTGGCCCTCGCGGTCCAGGCGATGTCGATGGCCGCCCTCGTCCTCGTCGAGAGCTGGACCGCGCTTACGGTCATCGCGACGGTCGACCAGATCGCCGCGGCGGCCGGTGGCGCGGCCTGGGGCGCCTTGGTGGTCCGGGTCGGGGGTGATCGCCCGGCCCGCTTCCGGGCGAAGTTGCGCACCTTCGTCAACCTGGGCGTCGTTCTCGGAACGGTGGGTGCCGGGCTGGCGCTGGCCGCGGACACCCGTGGTGCCTATGTCACGCTGATCCTCGGCAACGCCGCGAGCTTCGCCCTGTGCGCGGTGCTGTTGCTCCTGCTGCCCCGCTATCCGGTGCTGGCAGCGCCGCCGCAGCAGAGTCGCTGGGTCGCTTTCGCGGACCGCCCGTTCCTGACGTTCACCGCTCTCTACGGGGCCATGGGACTTCAGTACCAGGTGGTCTCCCTGCTCCTGCCGATCTGGATCTCCCAACACACCGAAGCGCCGCGCTGGACGGTAGCCGCGCTGTTCGCCGTCAATGCCGCCTTCTGCGTACTGCTGCAGACCAGGATCGGGTCCCGTATCGAAACCCCGCACGACGGCGGCAGGGCATTTCGTATCGCCGGGCTGCTCTTCCTCGTCAGCTGCCCGATGATGGCACTGGCGGCGTACACCCCGGTCTGGGCCGCAGTGGGACTGGTCCTGGCAGCGATCTTCGTCCACAGCCTGGCAGAGGTCTGGGAGTCCTCGGCGTGCTTCGCCCTGGGCTTCGGTCTGGCCCCCGACCACGCCCAGGGCCAGTACCAAGGTGTGCTCGGCCTCGGCTTCAGCACGGGCCAGGCCCTTGCCCCCGCGATCCTCACCACGGTGGTGTTCGGCCTCGGCACGGCGGGCTGGCTGCTCCTGGCGGGCTTCTTCGCGGCGCTGGGCGCTGCCGGGCCGCCTCTTGCCCGCTGGGGCATGCGGACCCGGCCCCAGCCGGGCATTGCCGCGGAAGTGACGGGATGAGCACGGCGGCGTAGGCGGGGGGTGGGGCCCGGTGCGCGAACGTCCCGGCACCGGGCCCCACTACGCCTCGTCACCGTCCCGCCCCCCATTCCGGAGAGCCACGGCAACCCGGGTACCCGTCGGACAAGCGGGTCAGCGCAGGCCGGCGAACAGATCGTTCTCGGGCACGGCCGCGCCGGTGGAGTCCTTGACACGTACGAAGGTCTCCATGCCCATCAACTCGCCGAACCTCTCCTTGCCCATCTTGAGGAAGAAGATGTTCTCGCCCTGACTGGCGTGCGCGGCCAGCGCATCGAACTTCTGACCGCTGAACGCGGTGGTGTCCACCCACGTGGTGATCTCATCGTCGGGGAGGCCGATCTCGGCCATCGCGGCGGCCTCGGCGGGATCCGGCTCGGGCATGTCCTCATGGAACTCGCGCAGGATCTCCCCGAACCGCTGCATCGCCGAACGGGGCATCGTCGTCCAGTACACCTTCGGCGTCAGCGCGGTCATCTCCAGCGCCGCCATCGTGATCCGGTGGGCCTGGATGTGGTCGGGGTGGCCGTAGAAGCCGTTCTCGTCATAGGTGACGACCACATCGGGCCTGTAGTGCCGCATGAGTTCGGCAAGCCGGGCGGCGCCTTCCTCCACGGAGGTCTGCCAGAAGGATCCGGGCGCGTCGTTGCTCGGCCAGCCCATCATCCCGGAGTCCGCGTAGTCCAGCGTTTCCAGATCGCTGATCTTGAGGACGTCACAGCTCGCTTCGAGTTCTTGACGGCGCATCGAGGCGACGGTCGCCGAATCGTGCCCGGGATCGCCCGGCTTGACACCCCCCGGTCCGTCACCGCAACGGCCGTCGGTACACGTCACGAGAACCGTGCGGATGCCTTCCGCCGCGTACCGAGCGAGGACCCCGCCCGTTCCGGTGGCCTCGTCGTCGGGGTGGGCGTGTACTGCCATGAGCGTCAAGCGACGGTCAGTCATGAAACAGTCCTCCTGCGGAAATACGTCTTGGTCCAAGTGTGCGGCGGGCGTACCGCGATCCTGGGGCCTGATCCTGGTGGTACGGACGACCTCGTGGCCTCCGCGTTCCCCACCTGTACGGCGCGGGTCCCCCAGTCGATGCAACCGCGCCGGCCCGATCAGCTGTTCCCGACACGGCCGATTGGCCTTCAGGAATTGATCAGGCGACGAGCGCCGTGACCAGCTGCTCAGGTCACGGCGTTTTGAGCTGCTGCCCCGAAGTACCGGCGGGCGACGAGCCGCCGCTTGCGTCCTGCGCCGCTGCTCTCGGTCGAATCCGGGAGGTCGGCCGCCATTGGGGCGCCGCCTGCGCTCGGGTGCCCTCCAGCGGCGACATCCCGAACCATTCCGCCCGGGCGCGCGCCGCCCGTTGCTCCTGGCCTCGCGCCGCGGCGAGCCACTCTTCTTTCGCTGCGGCTGGCGCACCCGCCGGAGACGTATTCCGGACCGCCTGACGGCCGGGGCCGCCAACAACGGGCGCGTAGGTGTCTCTTTCGTGCGGAGGGAGACTGACGTGGTGCTTCCGGTGCTGTCTCGTGCGCCGGTGGCGGCCGCGGGGGCTGGTGGTTCCAAGGTTGCGGCGGGCGAGGGTGAGGATGGTCAGCGCGGTGGCGGCGCCGGCGGCGGGGAGCGCGGCGAGCACGTAGAGGCGCGTGGCGAGGGCTGCGGCGAGCGCGGTCCCGGCGGCCTGGCCGGTGCCGACGGACAGGATCAGCCAGGCGTACGCCTCGGTGGTACGAGAAGGGGGAGCGAGGACGTCCACGGTGTGGAAGCCGTTGGTAATGATCAAGGTGAAGAACAGCCCCGGGATCGCCGTGAAGACGATGGCCGTACTGGGGTCGGGCTGGGTCAGCAGGGGCATCCAGCCCAGGAGGAACAGGGCGCTGGTCGTGATGAGCTGGGTGGCGGGCGTACCGGGCCGCGCTCGGCGGGCGTAGATCAGGCTGCCCAGGAGGCTGCCGGTGGAGAACGCGGCGGGGAGCACTCCGGAGAACATGGCCAGCCCGTGGGTGCCGGCCATGCCCGCAGCCCACACGTTCATCGCTCCGAACGCGAACCCCGTTCCCGCCAACGCGGTGAACAGCTGGATCAGGCCGGTGCTCATCAGCCGTCCACTCCCGGCCGCCCCCTCGGCGGCGGGGGAACGCCAGGCCTGCGACGGTGCGGAGGTCAGGACGACCGCCGTGCCCACGAGCCCGAGGGCAGCGGTCGTGGTCAAGGCGCTGTCGGGCCCGTGCGCGGTCGCAAGCCACGAGGCGAGCAGGGGGCCGACGATGTAGAGGAGCCCCTGTGAGCCGGTGTCGAGGGCCTGGACGACCCGGCGCCGCCCGAGGTCGGGCAGGACCGTCGGCCAGAGCGCTCGTAGCCCTGCTTCCAGCGGCGGTGTGAACAGACCCGCGAACCCCACCACGGCGGTCACCACCGTCGGCTGGCCGCCCGCCCCGATCAGGGGGAGCGAGGCCAGGCAACCGGCGTTGACCAGTACCGCCGGCGCCGACACGCGGGCCTGGCCATGGCGGTCCATCAGCCTTCCCTTGACCGGCTGGGAGAGCCCGGACGCCAGCCCGTACAGCGCTGCGAGCATTCCGGCGAAGGCGAGCGACCCGCCGCCGCCGGTGATCCACAGGACGAGTCCCACGGGAACCATGCTGTTGGGCAGGCGCCCGGTCAGGGTGCCGGCGAGCAGGCGGACGACGTGTCGGCTGCCCAGCACGGCGCCGTATGTGGCGGTCGGCGAGGCAGTGGCAGGCGGGTGATCGGCCAGGGTCAACAGGGCGGGGCTTTCCGTCAGTGGGCGTGCGAGGTGGGGTTGGGGCCGGGCCGGCCACGGGCACGGTGCCGACGGAGGAGGGGGGAGGCGTGGGCAGGCGGAGCGTAACCCGGAGCCGCCCGGCCATCGCAGAACTTGTGATCTTCCGACAAGACTGTGGGGGCGGTCGCCGCTGCGGACTCGACAGGGTGTCGCGAAGTGGCACGAATGGAACGCGGGATCAGAACTCCCGCTGCCGGTAGCGTGGTTGGACTGGCACGGCGACGGACCTGACTCGCACTCGGGCGGTTCGCAGGGCCGCGGGCGGAAGAGGTCCGCGTGATCGTCGGCCGGCCATGCGATTGACTGTGCCCGCACTGATCGAACGATGCGGCCGGCGAACGCCAGGGGAGCCAAGCAGTTGCAGAACGATGACACACCGCTGATACCGGACGCGGCGTCGCTGGAGGAAAGGCTGGATACGAGGCACTTGCGGGCCGAGGGCGGGATGGAACCGTTCGATGCCGACGAGGTCTATGGGGAACGCTGTCCCGACGACGACTCCCCGCCCACGGACCTCTGCTCCACCGTGGCCACGCGGCACGAGGGGCTGATCGCCGAGTCGGGCGGCGAAGCCCTGGGATCGACCGACGACGCCCGGCTTGTCGGGGTTGGGGCAGTGATCGAGGTCATGCAGCACGGCGCGTTCAGTGTGAACGGCGTCGGCTTGGAGTGCAGGCCGTTCCCGTTGAGCTTCAGCCTCCGCGAGGTCGAAGGGGTGTGGAAGGTGGCCGCGGGCGCGGCCCAAGCGTGCGAGGTGGCCGACCTGCTCGTGGCCGTGGCGAACGATGCGGTCGCGGTGGTGTCGCTGGAGAGCAACTCCTACCTGGACGAGGAGTGGCGGACGCAGCAGCCGTCGCTGATCGCTGCCGAGCTCGGCGTGCCGTGCAGGGTTCACCCCCTCGGATCCTGGGCGTCCGGCACCTACGGCCTCGGGGAGGAACTCGTGCTGATGGACCGCGACCAGCTGCCCCGTCTCCTCGACGACACCTTGTCACCGTACGAGCTGACGCTCATCGACCTGCCCTCCGACGCGACCCCGGAGCAGCTCGACGAACTCGCTCTCGTGCTGGGCACGACCGGTTTCGACGAGCCGCTCCTGAACCGACTGGAAGGCTCCGAGGTCTGGTTCTCGGGTCACGACGACTGCTACGTGCTGCTGGAAACCCGAGACCCCGCACTGCCCGCCGCAGTCCTGGCGCGGCTGCTGGCCCTGCTGGCGGGCTCCGCCCTCGGCGAACTCACGAAGGCCCCCACCTCCCGCGTTCCCGAGCCCGGGTCGTGGCTGGCCGAGCGGCTGATCGCCACGGCACCTCACTGGATCGGCGTCCTGGGCGGGGTCAGCGAGGAGTTGGTGACAATCGAGCTGGCCGCCCTGCCAGAGCCGTGGCGGCTGGGCGTCCCCTTCCCGAAGCGGGCCGACCTGACGGCGACTCTCGACGTACGCCATGGCACCTGGCGAATCGCTTCCGCTGGGTGGAGTAACCCCTAGCCGGCATCCGTCCTGCTGGAGGGGGACAGGCAGCCGGGGCCGGGCGTGGCCGCACACCGGGGCGTCGGCTCTCAAGGAAGGTGGGCGACTGCGCGTCCCGCGCCTCGATGCTCCCCACGCCCACGCCGGAAGGAAGACCCCGATGCCCAATCGAGCCGCCGTCACCCAGCAGGCCGCCTGTTGCCTCGGTGGAGCCGCCCTCGTTCTCTCCCTCGCCGGTCCGCACGCTTCCGCGGCCACGGCATCCGGCCCCCACGCCGGCGACGTACGAGTGCCGTGCAGTACGCCCTCCCTGATCTCCGCGATCCAGACCGCGAACGGCGGCAACGACAGCCGGCTGATCCTGGCCTCGCACTGCACCTATCACCTGACCAGCGCCTACGCCGGCCAGGACGGTCTGCCGGCCATCACCAAACGGATCACCGTCCTGGGCAACGGCGCCACCATCCAGCGTGACCCGTCGGCATCCGGCTCGTTCCGGATCCTCGACGTGGCCTCGGGCGGGAACCTGGAAGTGCACAAGCTGACCGTCAAGGGCGGGGCGATCACCGGGCAGCCCGAGTTCGGCGCGGGGATCCGAGTTCAACTCGGTGGCCGTCTGAAGCTGGAGAACAGCCGGGTGAGCCAGAACTCCTCCGAGCGGAACGGCGGCGGGGTGGCCGTGTTCGGTACCGCCACCATCAACAACTCCGAACTGGTCAACAACACGGCGACGTTCGGCGCCGGCCTGGTCCAGTTCGGCAGCACGGCCCAGACCACGATCACCAAGTCCTCGGTCCGGTTCAACGTGGCGAGCTTCGACGGCGGCGGCCTGGAGTTCGGCGAAGGCACCGCCACCGTCAGGGACAGCCACGTCGATGACAACACCGCGACGTTGGGTGACGGCGGCGGCGGTATCTACAGCGGCGCCGATCTGAAAGTCATCGGCTCTACCGTCGACCGCAACACCGCCGGCGTCACGTCGAACCAGCCGGGAGGCGGAGGCATCTTCAACTACGGTCCGCTCTTCCTCGGGGAGGCATCCGTCAGCAACAACACGGTCACCGGTGGTGCGGCCAAGGGCGGGGGCGTCTACAACCAGGGCGGGAACGTCACCCTGTCGAACGCGCGGATCACCGGAAACTCCGCCGCCGTCGCTCCGGGAGGTGTGTGGACCGACACGCAGTGGGACATCCGGCGTTCGCAGATCAGCAACAACACGCCGACCAACTGCCAGGGCAGTCCCGTCATTCCTACAGGCTGCGTGAACTGACCTGAAGGCGGAGCGCCGGGATCGTCAGCAGGGCGGAAGCGGTATCACGTCCGGCTGGTGTTCCCGGGACGCCTGGAGCCGGCAGTGCACATCGACGATTCCTTCGACCGACCGGGTGAGATGTTCGGCCATCGGGATCACGTCGCGGTCGCGGACCTGACCAGTCAGGGTGGCGATGCCCTGGGAGACGGTGACGCGCACGGTCTTGTGGGACAGGGGGAAGAGGCGCTCGACGACCTCGTGCCGGATCTCGGCCGTCAGTTCCTCGTCGGTGCGGAGGAAGACCTTGAGGAGATCGGCGCGGCTGACCATGCCCTGGAGCGTGCCGTCGGCGTCGACCACCGGGAGCCGCTTGACGTGACGGTCCGCCATGAGGCGAGCGGCCCGGGGCAGGGTGGCGTCCGGGCGGATCGTGACCGCGGGGGCCGTCATCAGCTCCTCGGCCCGCGTGGAGCCGGCCTTGGTGGTGTCGCCGAGGCGGCGCATCTGCTCGACCAGTCCGGGGCCGTGCTCGTGGAACTCCTCCTTGGGGAGGAGGTCGGCCTCGGAGACCACGCCGACGACGCGGCCCTCGCCCTCGATGACGGGGAGGGCGGTGACCTTCCACTGCTTCATTGCGGCGGCGATGTCCTTGAAGCCGGTCGAGGGGGTGACCGCGATGACTCTGCTGCTCATCACGTCTGCGACGGTGTACGGGGTGGAGGTCATGGCGAGTCCTCAGGGTGCGTGGAGGAGCGGGGATGCCGCTGTCGTAAGGGGCGAACAGGCCGAGGACCTCGACGGCCCTGCCCCGCCCTCGCCGCGAGGACGCCGTGCCTGCCGCTCATGGCGTGCCGCCGATCCCTCGTCCTCACCCTGCCTCGCCGGGTACGGCACCAGGAGGGCCGCGAGGGCCGGACCGAGGGGCCGTCCGGCCCCGGTCAGCGGACCAGGACGGCCTCGCCGGACCTGGGTACGACGGCCGTCCATCCCAGCTCGTGGTCGATGCGCTCCCGCAGGGTCTCGGCCGCGGTCTCCTCGCCGTGGACGAGGTAGGTGGTGTGCGGGGGCGGGGCTGCGCGCAGCCAGTCGATGATCTGGTCGGCATCCGCGTGTGCCGAGAAATGCGGTACGTCGGCCACCTCGGCGCGCACGGGGACGTACTCGCCGAACATCTTCAGCGTGCGGGCGCCGTCGACCAGGTCGCGGGCGCGGGTGCCCTCGGCGGCGAAACCAACGATCACAACGGCATTGCGGGGGTCGGGCAGGATCCGGTGGAGGTGGTGCAGGACGCGGCCTCCGGTGGCCATGCCCGCGGAGGACACGATGACGGCGGGCCCGGTGCTGTGGTTGATGTCGATCGACTCCTGGACGGTCCGCGCCGCCAGGAAGGGCTCCGGGCTGATCGCCGCCTCGCCTCCTGCCGCGATCTCGGGCCGTAGCTCCGGGGAGCGGCTGCGCAGGGCGTCGCGGTACACGTCCAGCGCGGCCAGAGCCATGGGGCTGTCGACGTAGACGGGAACGTGGCGGGGCAGCGTGCCGTCGCCGCGCAGGCCGGCGAGCTCGTGAAGGACCACCTCGGTGCGGTCGATCGCGAAGGCGGGGATGACGACGGTGCCGCCGCGGGACAGTGCCCGCGCGAGCACGGAGGCGAATGCGCGCCGCGCGCTCTCGTGGTCGTGCCGGCGGTTGCCGTACGTCGATTCCACCAGCAGGACATCGGCCCCGGAGAACGGTTCGGGTGGCAGCAGGAGCGGGTGTCCAGGGCGGCCGAGATCGCCGCTGACGGCGAGGGAGTGGCCGTCCTCCAGTGTGAGGCGGGCCCAGGCGGAACCGAGGATGTGGCCGCCGTGGTGGAGGGCGAGCCCGGTGCCGGCCATGATCTCGATCTCGCTGCCGACCGGTACGGGGTCGAAGAACTCGACGGTGCGGTCGACGTCGTCATCGTCGTAGAGCGGTCGGGCGGGCCGGTGCTTGGACCAGCCGTGGTGATTGGCGTGCTCGGCGGCTTCCATCTGCAGGCGGGCGCTGTCACGAAGGACGATCTCGGCGAGGCGGGCGGTGGCCGCGCTGGTCAGGATCGGGCCGCGGAAGCCGTGCCGTACCAAGCGGGGGAGGTACCCGCAGTGGTCCAGGTGGGCGTGCGTGACGACGACGGCGTGGATGTCGCGGGCGTCGCAGGGCAGCTTGTCCCAGTTGCGGCGGCGCAGGTCCGCGACACCCTGGAAGAGGCCGCAGTCGACGAGGATCCGGGCGTGGTCGCTCTCGATCAGGAACTTGCTGCCGGTGACCGTCCGGACACCGCCGAGGAACCTCAGCAACGCCGGGCGGGAGCCGGGAGGTGGGGCCGACCGGGACATGGCAGTGACCCTCCTTTCGCGGACGGGCGCCGGATTCCACCGTCGCCTGAACCACGACGCGACAGCGAGAGCCCACTGGTCCCCTCGCGGGGACCGACCGGCCCATGCGGGACGGGGGCCCGTGGGCACAGCCTGGCGGTGACACCTTCCCGCGCAGCACAGAGAGGCCGCAGTCATGAAGGCACTCGTCTTCGAAGGTCCCGGGCAGACCTCCTGGCAGGACGCCCCGGACCCCGCGATCAAGGACGCTGCCGACGCGATCATCCGGGTCGACGCCGTCACCATCTGTGGCACCGACCTGCACATCATCAAGGGCGACGTACCCGAAGTGACCCCCGGCCGGATCCTGGGCCACGAGGCCGTCGGAACCGTCGTCGAAACCGGCGGCGACGTGCGCAACGCGCGTCCCGGCGATCGCGTGCTGATCTCGTGCATCTCCTCCTGCGGCCGCTGCCGGTTCTGCCGCGAGGGCCACTACGGTCAGTGCCGCGGGGGCGGCGGCTGGGTCCTGGGCCACACCATCGACGGAACCCAGGCGGAATACGTACGCGTCCCGTTCGCCGACCTCTCCGTCCACCCGCTCCCCAGCGCCGTGAGCAGCCACGACGCCGTACTGCTCGCCGACATCTTCCCGACCTCCTACGAGGTGGGCGTGCTGAACGGAAACGTGCGCCCCGGGGACACGGTCGTCGTGGTCGGCGCCGGTCCCATCGGTCTGGCCGCCGTCGCCACCGCGGGGCTCTACAGCCCTGGGCGGATCATCGCCGTCGACCTGGCCGCGTCCCGGCTCACCGCCGCGCGGGACCTCGGCGCCGACGCCACCGCGAACGCGGACGAGGAGCCCGAGCGGCTGGTGGAGGACCTGACCGACGGGCTCGGTGCGGACGTGGTCATCGAGGCCGTGGGCGTGCCCGAGGCGTTCGAGATGTGCACGCGCATGGTCCGCCCCGGCGGACGCGTCGCCAACATAGGCGTCCACGGAAAGCCCGCCACCCTGCACCTGGAAGACCTCTGGATCAAGGACGTCACCATCACCACCGGTCTCGTCGACACCTACTCGACGCCCATGCTGCTGCGCATGATGGCCGCGGGCCGCCTCCCCGGGGCCGCGATGGTCACCCACCGCTTCGAGCTGGACCAGATGGAAGAGGCGTACGACGTCTTCTCCCACGCCGGCGAAACCGGCGCCCTCAAGGTCGTGCTCGGCGGCCCGCAGCACGACACGGTCGCCGTACAGCCCCAGGAGCGGTGAGTACGGTGAAGAGCACGTCGAGTGCCCACCCGCAGGACGCCGGCGAGACGGCCGGACGCACCGACCTCGGCCGCCGAATCGCGGCCCGCCGCACCGCCCTCGGTCTCAGCCGTGAAGAACTGGGCCGGAAGTGCGGAGCCGACGGCAACTACATCACCTACCTGGAGGAACACGCCGCCGCTCCCGCCATCGGCACCCTCGTCCGCATGGCCGACGTACTCGGTGTCACGGTCGACGATCTGACCGGCGCGAACGCCGACCGCGTCCGCGGCCGTTCCACCGCCCGCCGCGACACCGCGCTGGCGCCGCTGGAGGAGGCCGAGTGCCGAAGCCTGCTGGGCACGCACGGAGTGGGACGCATCGCCGTCTTCACTCCCGAAGGCCCGGCCGTCCTCCCGGTCAACTACCTGATCGCGGGCCCCGACATCGCGTTCCGCACCGCCGTGGAGGCCCTGGCGGCCAGAGCGGAGGGCACACAGGTCGCCTTTGAGATCGACAACATCGACGACGTCACCGCCGGAGGCTGGAGCGTCCTGGCCGTGGGCGAGCTGGAAGCCGTCACAGAGCCCGAGGAGATCCGGCACCTGACGGCCATGGCCCGCTCCCAGCCCTGGGCGGGCGGCCCCCGCACCCACTGGATGAAACTCACCCCTGTCCGGCTCACCGGCCGACGCGTGGCCCACGAGTCATGAACGAGGTGGACGCGGTCGTCTTCGACACCGATGGCGCGCTCCTCGCCACGGCGGTGTGCCACGCGGTCACGTGGCACACCGCCCTTGAAGACCGAGCGGCTGGTCGAGTCCCTGTGCACCCTCGGCAACGGTCGCTTCGCCACGCGGGGATCAGCTCCCGAGAGTGCCGCGGGCGACGGCCCTGCGCTACCGCTGCCTGCCCGACGACGCACCACCCGGCGACTGGCTCACCCCTGATCACCCGCCCCTGCGCCACTGTCGCGTCACGCTGGACCCGCAGGCGGGAACGCTCACCCGCCGCATGCTCTTCCACGACACCGAAGGCCGCCGCCTGGGCGTCACCCACGGGCACGGCCTCCGGCACCCGTCGGGAAGGTGTGTACGGCCACCGCGGTTCCGGCAGACGTTCGTCCTGCCGATCAGTCCCGCGGAGCCGGCGGTGGTCGTCAAGACCGCAGCCCTGTGCACCTCGCTCGACCGCCCTGGGGCGACCCCGCGAAGAGCAGCCTCGACACATCGACCCGGTGCCGCTTTCCGAGGCACCGGCCTCCGCGTCTCAGCAGGTCAGGAGAGGTGGTCCGCCTGTTCCGGCAGCCTACTGCTGGACCTCCAGAACGTCGGTGACGGGGCGGCGGGGCGTTTCGGGCCCGGGGGGCCCGTAGCCCAAGCGCAGGACCATCTGGACGTGGCCCATGTCCTCCAGCGGGTCGCGGGCCGTCCACCGCAGTTCCGGCCATTCGAGGGGCTGTGAGGTCATCGAGGTGGCCAGGCCGTCGGCGGTGGCCTGGAGGAGGACACGCTCCAGCGCTTGTCCGGCCCGCATCCAGTCGGCTGGCGTGTCCGCCGGGGTGCCGAGCAGAGCCAGCTGCGGCCGCCGCTCGAACACGGCCCAGCCGCGATCCGTCGCAGGACGGTCCCGCCCGAAGTCCCGTACGGGGGAGGGGCCCCGGGAACTGCGCGGACCGAACGCGGCGGTGGGAATGCCGTCACGGCGTGTTCCGGTCGAGGTACGTGTTTCGGCGGCCCAGGCGGAGGTCTCGGCCCGGACGAGCGGATCGATGTCCTCCCGCTGCTCCGCGTCGCGCACCAACCCGAGCACGGTCTCGACGTGCCAGTCGCCGGGGACGGTCAGCCGGCAACCCTCCAGGCGGGCGGCGCTCTTCAACCCGTCCATGAGGGCGTCCGGCACCGGCTCATCGGCGAACGGGAAGCGGCTGGTGTGCCGGCGCCGGAGAGCGGGGTGCAGGGCGGCGAGCTCGTGGTCCTCGTCGGAGAGTGCCTTGAGGGCTGCCGTCGCCAGCAGCCACGGCCGGGAGCCGTCGGGCAGCAACCGCACGCGAGCCTGGAATCCGTGGTGAACGGCCGACACTCGCAGGTTGAACAGGGCGGCCGCACAGCCGAGGTGCAGAGCCCGGTGACTGGGATCGGTCCGCGTCATGGCGCGGTCCGGATCGCCGTGCAGTTCGACGACGTTGGCCTCAGGCCTGAACACGAACCTCCACGGCTGCGCGTTGTGCATGGACGGGGCGGTGACGGCGTCGCCGACGAGCTCGGCGACGGTGCCGGGGGCAAGGGTCGTTGCGGTCACGGGACTGTTCCTGTCTGTGCGGCCTTAGTCGTGTGCGCGACGGCGACTGGTGAGCGGGCGTGATGGATCACCGCGTGGGTGATGGGGCCGACGCGGGCGCCGCCGAGAGCCGAGCGGCGTATGCGCCTGCCGGCCACGATGAGTGCCGCGCCGGCGGACGCTACCGTGATCCGGTGCGACATGGCGTTCCTCCTGTGGCTGATCGGCTCTTACAGGCTCCGCCGTTCGCCGTGCTCCGGGTAGGGCCCGAGCGGCCCTACCCGGGGACCGAACGGCCCACCCGGGCCAACCGGCCGGCCGTGTCGACGACCGGCAGCCGACGGAGCAGGTCGGCTTGTGTCGTCGGTACGGGCTCTGACATGCGATGCCACGGCGACGACTCCATCGAGTTGCCCGACGAGGCCGAGCAGCACGGGCAGTTGACTCCGGCGCTCGACGCGGCCGTTCAGCGTGACGCTGCCGTCCACCACGTGGACGTCGACGTCACCGGCCGGCACGCCGAGTACCTCCGTGAGGACCTCGTCGGTGACCCGCCGGCGTATCTCGGAGTCGGGGCGGACGAACAGGTGCAGTAGGTCCCTGCGCGTGACGATGCCGACCAGCCGGTCCTCCTCGTCCACGACGGGTAGCCGCACGATGCCCTTCCAGCTCCGCTGTGTCACGCGAGGCCGGTGCCTGAGCCGGGTGTGCCCCCACCATCCCGCCCCAGACCGTGGACGATCGAGGGCCGGACGGCCCCGCCCGGGGGACGTGGGGGCCGGGCGGGCCGGAGGAACGGGGACGGGGTGGCGTCGGGCGGTGGGGACCATCGGTTCCGGTCGTGGTCCCGTACGGCCCTCCACACCGGGCGCTGCCGGTGCCAGCGTGGGTGGTGTCCGCATCGGCTTCTCGGTTGGGAGGAACCGTGGAAAACACATTCCGCACCCCGGACACGAGCACGGTGGTCGTAGGCGTGGACGGCTCGGACACAGCCCGCGCCGCCGCCATGTGGGCAGCGGGGGAGGCCGTACGCCGCGACCAGCCCCTGCACATCGTCTACGGGGCCGACACCGACGGCAGGGCGCTGTACCTGTCGGCGAAGACCACCGAACGGATCCGCGCCAACGGCCGGCAACTCCTGGACGACACGGCGAAGGCTGCGACGGACGCGTACCCCGGTCTGCACGTGAGCACGGAGTTCAGCCGGGCGGACGCCGCCCACAGCCTGCACCAGGCCGGTGCCCTGCACGGCACGATCGTGGTGGGCAACCGCGGTCTGGGCGGCTTCAGTTCCCTGATGCTCGGCTCGGTGGGCATGGACGTCGCTGCTGCCGCCAAGTCCCCGGTCATCGTCGTCCGCGGCATCGACGGGGCGCAGGAGACCGGCACCGTGCTCGCCGCCGTCCGCGACGAGCACGACCTCGTGCACGCCCGGTACGCCGCGCGCGAGGCCCAACTGCGCAAGGCGTCCCTCAGGCTCCTGCACGTGTGGAACGTGCTGGAATCCGTCGGCGAGGTGGTCAGCATGCTCGACGGCGTCGACGAGATCGCAGGCGCGCACGCCGATGCCCTGAGGGCCGTCACGGATGTGGTCCGCGATGAGTTCCCCGGTCTTGACGTGCGGGCCGACGCCGAGAAGAGCATCTCCGTCGCCGGCGTCCTGGTCGAGGCTTCCCGCCACGCCGACCTGCTCGTCATGGGCGGCCGCCGTGTTCCCAGCGCCCTCGGCCTCGCCCGCAACCTGGGCAGGGCCACGCACAGCGTGCTGCACCACGCGCACTGCCCCGTCCTCCTCATCCCCCGGACCGGCAGCGATCTCGGCAGCCGGTCATGACCGGCCGAGGGCGTGACGCCGGCGTCGGAATCGATCCGGCCAGGTCCGACACCGGCCGCACCACCGGGTTCTTCCCTGGCCCCGACGCCCGCGTCCGTCACCTGCACGCCGGGTCGAACATGTCCCCCCGTATGCAGCAGTAGCACCCTCGGGTGAGGGAGTTCCGCTCCTGCCGGGACTACGGTGAAGGAGGTGGTGCGCGCCATGGTTCCTGTCGGCCGGAGGTGTGACATGTGCGCAGACGGCCGGCCCGCCCAGCGGGGCGTTCCACGGCTGCGGCTGGACGAGCTGCTCGACGAGCTCCAAGTACGCATGGAAGAGGTCCGGGGCACCCGCGACCGACTGAACGGCCTGCTGGAGGCCGTCATGTCGGTCGGCCGCGAGCTGGACCTGCCCCAAGTCCTGCGCGGCATCGTCGAGGCCGCGGTCGTCCTCGTGGATGCCGAGTACGGCGCCCTCGGCGTCATCGGCAACGACCGGAAGCTGGCGGAATTCCTGCCCGTGGGCATCACGGACGACCTCCGCGCACAGATCGGCGACCTGCCCTCCGGCCACGGCATCCTCGGCGAGCTGATCCGGCACCCGGAGGCCTTGCGGCTGTCCGAGCTGTCCGAGCACCCCGCCTCCTACGGATTCCCGGCCCATCACCCGCCGATGCACTCCTTTCTCGGCGTTCCCATCCGCGTACGCGACGACGTCTTCGGCAACCTCTACCTCACCGAGAAGCGCGGCGGCGTCGCCTTCGACGAGGAGGACGAGGCGGTCCTGTCCACCCTCGCCGTCGCCGCCGGCATCGCCATCGAGAACGCCCGCCTCTTCGAGGAAGTCCGCCTGCGCGAGCGCTGGCTGGCCGCCGGATCGGACATCACCAGCGCGCTCCTCTCCGGCGCCCCCCAGGACGACGTCCTCGAAGGCATGCTGGAGCGGGCCAGGGACATCACCAGGGCCGACCTGGGTGTCCTCTACCTGCTCGGACCGTCCGGAGAACTGCGCGGCTCCCTGGCTCTGGGGGACGGCGCCGAAGGACACCGGGGCATCGCCTTGCCGAGCACCGCCGGGACCCTCGCCGAGGCCGCCGTGGCGAACGACGGGCTGATCACGGTCGCGGACGTGGCGACCGACCCGCGCGTCACCGTCCGGCCGGAGCGGTGGACGGGATTCGGCCCGGCCGTCGCCGTCACCGTCGGCACCCGGGAAAAACTCAGCGGCATCCTGGTCCTTGCCCGGCGCCACGGTCGCGCGGGGTTCACCACCGCCGAGGTCGCCGCCCTGCCCGGATTCGCGAGCCAGGCGGCCCTCGCCCTCGAACTGGCGCAGCGGCGGCGCGACGCCGAGCAGATGAGCTTGCTCGAAGACCACGACCGCATCGCCCGCGACCTCCACGACCTGGCCATCCAGCGCCTCTTCGCCACCGGCATGACCCTCCAGAGTGCCCAGCGCTTCGTCGACCACCCCCAGGCATCAGAACGCCTCGCCCGCGCCATCGACGACCTGGACGCCACCATCAAGATCATCCGTTCGACCATCTTCGGGCTCCGCGATCACGAGGCACCCGGCGCGACACCCAAGCTGCGCTCCCGCACGGTCCAGGCCGTGGACGAGGCCGCCGCGGCCCTCGGATTCGCACCGGCGCTGCGGATGGAGGGGCTCATCGACACCGACGTACCGTCCGCGGTCGCCGACGAGGTCCTCGCCGTGCTCGGAGAGGCCCTGACGAATGTCGCCCGCCACGCCGAGGCCACCCGTGCGGACGTCTCGATCGTCGCGGCCGACGGGGTCCTCACCGTCACCGTGGCCGACAACGGCGTAGGCCTGCGCGAAGGCGGCCGACGCAGCGGCCTGAGCAATCTCGCGGAACGCGCCGACAAGTTCGGCGGCAGCATGAAGGTGAGCTCACGGGTGGCCGATGCGTCGGGCACCCGCCTTGAGTGGTGGGTGCCGCTCGCCTCGCCGGCGGTGCCTACGAGGTGATCCGCGGCTGGTGCCTCGGGGGAGGCGCTCCGTCACGCGTGTGTCCTTGATCGTGGACCTGGGCGGCGATGACGGCGGCCTGGACCCGCCGTTCGACCCCCAGTTTGCCCAGCAGCCGGGAGATGTGGTTCTTGACGGTCTTCTCCGACAGGTAGAGCCGTTTGGCGATCTGGCGGTTGGTGAGGCCGTCGCCGATCAGTTCGAGTACGGCACGCTCCCGCTCGGAGAGGGCGGCGAGGCGGGTGTCCTCGGGCGCCTTCGCGGCTTCGGGTTCGCGCAGGCGGTGCATCAAGCGAGCGGTCGTGGCCGGATCGAGCATCGACTGTCCCGTGGCGACCGTGCGAATGGCGGAGACCAGGTCGGACCCCTTGATCTGCTTCAGCACGTACCCCGCGGCCCCTGCCATGATCGCGTCCAGCAGGGCGTCCTCGTCGTCGAACGACGTCAGCATCAGGCAGGCCAGATCCGGCATCCGGGAGCGCAGCTCCCGGCAGACGGTGATTCCGTCGCCGTCGGGCAGCCGTACGTCGAGGACGGCGACGTCCGGGCGGAGCGCCGGCCCGCGGGCCAGGGCCTGGTCCGCGGTGCCCGCCTCGCCCACCACGGTGATGTCCGCCGGGGCATCGAGCAGGTCCCGCAGCCCGCGCCGGACCACCTCGTGATCGTCGAGGAGGAACACCCTGATGGGGGCCTCCGCAGAGGCGCCCGGTACGTCGGACATGTTCGTCACCTGATCCGGATGACACCGCGCTTGCTTCCACTCGGATTGTCTCAGGACGAGGGTCCTGCGCACCCGCTAAGCCGGTGCGACGGCCCCGTCGAGCTCCATCCGGACGTCGACGACGCCCTCGACGGCGCGGATCGCCCGGGCGAGGAGCGGGACGAGGGCCCGGTCCCGCACCGGTCCCCGCAGGACGACGACACCGTCCTGTACGGAGAAGTCCAAGGCCGTCCCCGGTGCCAGCTCGGCGAGCACGGCCTCGCGGATCTCCTGCCCCAGCTCCTCGTCGGGACGCAGGAACACCTTCAAGAGGTCGCCGCGGCTGACGACACCCTCCAGCAGGCCGACCTCGTTCACCACTGGAAGACGTTTGACGCCCTTGCGGGCCATGATGCGGGCGGCCTCGGTGACGGTGGCGCGGGGATGGACGGTCACGGCCGGGCTCGACATCAGGTCCTCGGCAAGCACACCGCCGGCCTTGGAGGCTTCGTCCAGCTGGTCCGGCATGACGGCCTCCTCGCGGCGGAACCCCTCCTTGAGCAGGAGGTCCGCTTCGGAAACGACCCCGACGACGCGACCCTCGCCCTCCAGGACGGGGACCGCGCTGACTTTCCATTCGTGCAACAGTTCGACGATCTCCTTGTAGGACGCCTCACGGCCAATGGCGATGGCGGTGTGCGTCATGACGTCACTGACGGTGGACTGAGAGACGGGCATGACCGGCTCCTTCGCCGTGGTCGATCGGTAGGGTCTCGACACGTCCAGCGTCGGCGTGTGGACATGTGCTTAGCCAGGGCCCCTGCGGGCCGAGACGGGGACCGACCGGCCCCGGCGCCGGGCCGGTCGGTCCCCGTCTCGGTGCGGGCTCAGTACGGCCAGGACCAGTCCGCCACCTCCGGCAGGTCGGTGCCGTGCTCGCGGATCCAGTCGTGGTGGCGGATGCGCTGGTCGGCCATGGCCTGGCGCAGTCCCTCGGCGCGGCTCGCGAGGCCGGTAACGCGGTCGATGACGTCCATGACGAGCCGGTAGCGGTCCATGTCGTTGCGCACGACCATGTCGAACGGGGTCGTCGTGGTGCCGGACTCCTTGTAGCCGCGGACGTGCAGCTGGGAGTGGCCGGTCCGGCGGTAGGCGAGGCGGTGGATGAGCCACGGGTAGCCGTGGTAGGCGAAAATGACCGGCCTGTCGGTGGTGAAGAGCGCGTCGTACTCGGCCTTCGTCATGCCGTGCGGGTGTTCGTCGTGGGGCATCAGCCGGGCGATGTCGACGACGTTGACGACGCGGACGGCCAGCGAGGGGAGGTGCTCGCGCAGCAGGGCCGCGGCGGCCAGCACCTCCATGGTGGGCACGTCGCCGGCGCAGGCGAGCACGACGTCCGGTTCGCGGGAGCCGTAGCCGTGGTCGGTGCCCGCCCACTCCCAGACTCCGGCGCCGCGCGCCACGTGGGTGCGGGCCTCCTCGATCGGCAGCCAGTCGAAGCAGGGCTGTTTGCCGGCGACGATCACATTGACCTGGTCGCGGCTGCGCAGGGCGTGATCGGCCACGGCGAGCAGGGTGTTGGCGTCCGGCGGCAGGTAGACCCGTACGACCTCGGGGCTCTTGTTGAGGACGTGGTCGACGAATCCGGGGTCCTGGTGGGAGAAGCCGTTGTTGTCCTGGCGCCAGACGTGCGAGGTGAGCAGGTAGTTGAGGGAGGCGATCGGCGCGCGCCAGGACAGCTCGCGCGAGGTCTTCAGCCACTTGATGTGCTGGCCGACCATGGAGTCGACGATGTGCGCGAAGGCCTCGTAGGTGGAGAAGAGACCGTGGCGGCCGGTGAGGAGATATCCCTCCAGCCAGCCCTGGCAGACGTGTTCGGACAGGATCTCCATGACCCGGCCGTCGCGCGCCAGATTGCGGTCCGTGGCCTCCGTGATGCCCTGCCAGGCCTTGCCGGTGGCCTGGTAGAGGTCGTCCAGCCGGTTGGAGGCGGTCTCGTCCGGTCCGACGACCCTGAAGTCCCGCCGTCCGGCCGTCTCCCGCATGACCTGGGTGAGGAACTGCCCGAGGACCCGGGTCGGTTCGTGGAGGGTGCGGCCGGGCTTGTCGACGGGGACGGCATGCGCGTCGAGCGCGGGCAGCGGCAGGGGCCTCAGCAGCCGCCCTCCGTTCGCGTACGGCACCGCGCCCAGCCGGCGCTCGCCTTCCGGGACGCAGGCCAGGACCCGCGCCGTCGGGCGGCCGCCGGCGTCGAAGAGCTCCTCCGGCCGGTACGAGCGCAGCCAGTCCTCCAGCTGCTTCAGGTGCGCGGGGTTCTCGCGCACCCCCGCGAGCGGGACCTGGTGGGCGCGCCACGTGCCCTCGACCGGGTCGCCGTCGACGGTCACCGGGCCGGTCCAGCCCTTGGGCGTGCGCAGAACGATCATCGGCCAGCGTGCGTATTCCCGTCCCGGGTCGGTGCCCGCCTTCCGTGCCTCCTGCTGGATCAGGGCGATCCGGTCCAGCGCGTGGTCCAGCGCGCGGGCCATGGCCGGATGGACCTGGGCCGGGTCGCTGCCGGTCACGTACAGCGGGTCGTGCCCGTAGCCGCGCAGCAGCGCGTCGAGTTCGGCCTCGGGGATCCGGGACAGCACCGTCGGGTTGGCGATCTTGTAGCCGTTCAGGTGCAGGATCGGCAGGACCGCGCCGTCGTGGACGGGGTCGAGGAACTTGTTCGAATGCCAGGAAGCGGCCAGCGGTCCGGTCTCCGCCTCGCCGTCGCCGATGACGCAGGCGACCAGCAGGCCGGGGTGGTCGAAGGCGGCTCCGTAGGCGTGGGAGAGGGCGTATCCCAGCTCCCCGCCTTCGTGGACGGAACCGGGGGTCTCCGGCGCCACGTGGCTCGGCACCCCGCCGGGGAAGGAGAACTGCCGGAACAGTTCGGCCATGCCGTCGGCGTCGCGGCTCACGTCCGGGTAGGTCTCGCTGTACGTGCCCTCCAGCCAGGAGTTGGCGAGGACGGCGGGGCCGCCGTGGCCCGGGCCCCAGATGCACAGGGTCTCCGGCGCGCGTTCCCTGATCACGCGGTTGAGGTGCGTGTACACCAGGTTCAGGCCGGGCGAGGTGCCCCAGTGGCCGAGCAGCCGCGGCTTGATGTGCTCCGGCCGAAGCGGCTCGGCGAGCAGGGGGTTGCCCATGAGGTAGATCTGGCCGACCGCCAGGTAGTTGGCGGCGCGCCAGTGGGCGTCCAGCTCCGGGATCGAATACGCGGTCAACGCGGTCATGTCCGCTCCTGCGTGCGAGGGTCCGGGACGTTCGTCGGCTGAGCCGATACCCACACCCTGCGCTCCGCCAGGGCGTGACCGGCAGGGGAGAACCGGCCCTCGGGGAGGGACGGTCGGCCCTTTCCCGCACCTGCCCGGCCCGGGGAAGGTGAATCCCGGTGGTGCCCGGCCCTCCCTCGGCCGGCGCCACCCATCCGCGCCGCCGACCCCGATGCCCCGCGCATCATTACGGAGGACAGACCTGTGAAGCGCACCCTCGTCGTCGGAGTGGACGGTTCCCCCGAGAGCCGGGCCGCTGCCGACTGGGCCGCGCGGGAAGCCGTGCGCCGCGACATGCACGTGCACGTGGTCCATGCCTGGCTGTGGCAGCCGCTCGCCGTCGCGGTCGTCCAGGACCGGGAGACCGAGGACCGCCGGGCCCGGGAGATCCTTCAGGAGACGGAGGCCGAGCTCGGCCACCGCCACCCGCAGCTCTCGCTCTCCGTGGAAGTGGTGGCGGACGTCCCCGTACCGGCCCTGCTGCGCGCCGCCAAGGACGCGGAGATGCTGGTGCTCGGCACCCGCGGGCACGGCGCGCTGGCAGGCTTCCTGCTGGGCTCGTACGGACAGCAGCTGATCGCCTCCGCCGAGTGCCCCGTCGTCTCCGTCCGGGCCCGGGGCGGCAAGCCGGTGCTCGGGGGCGCCGAGGGCGAGGTCGTCGTCGGGCAGCAGGGCGGTGTGGAGGAGTCCGCCCGGGTACTGGGCTTCGCCTTCGAGGCGGCCGCGGTGCGCGGGGTCCCGCTCCGGGCGGTCCGGGCCTGGAGCCTGCCCCCGGTCTACGGCTACAGCCCCGGCTCGATGTGGATCGCCGAGCAGTTCGGCGGGCTGGAGCCGTTCGAGAAGGCGGCGCTGGACCAGGCGCTGGAGCCATGGCGGCCGAGGTTCCCCGAGGTGGAGGTCGTCGCGCACGTGGAGCGGGGCAGCGCCGGCCACGTGCTGCTGTCGGAGGCGTCGGACGCCCAGCTGGTCGTCGTCGGCCGCCGGGTCGGTGAGTCGCCGGTGGGCACGCGGATCGGGTCGGTGGCCCATGCCGTGCTCCACCACTCGGCCTGCCCCGTCGCCGTCGTCCCGCACCACTGACGACCGAGCGAGCCGACGGCGGGCGGACGACGAAGCCGGGCACACCGTCGTACGGAGTGCTGCCCGGCCCTTCCGGCGGGCGGCTCCTATTCCCCTATTCCCCGGCCGGCGCCGGCCGCCGGCCGGGCGGCGTCAGCGCATGGCTGGCGATCACCGCGGCCTGGACGCGCCGCTCCACGCCGAGCTTGACGAAGAGCCGCGAGATGATGTTCTTGACGGTCTTCTCCGCGAGGTGCAGCCGCTTGCCGATCTCCCGGTTGGTGAGACCCTCACTGACCATGAGGAGGATCTCCTTCTCCCGGTCCGTGAAACCGGGAAGCCCCGAGGCCTGTTCCTCCTTGGGTACGTCGCCGCGCATACGGGCCATCAGCCGCGTGGTGGCGCCGGGATCGAGCATCGACTGGCCGGCGGCCACCGTCCGGACGGCGGTCACCAGGTCGGTGCCGGTGATCTGCTTCAGGACGTAGCCGGAGGCCCCGGCCATCACGGCGTCCAGCAGCGCCTCCTCGTCGTCGAACGACGTCAGCATCAGGCAGGCCAGCTCGGGCATCCGCGAGCGCAGCTCCCGGCAGACGCTCACCCCGTCGCCGTCCTGGAGCCGTACGTCCAGGATCGCGACCCGGGGGCGCAGCGCGGGGATGCGGATCAGCGCCTGTTCCGCCGTGCCCGCTTCACCGACCACGGTGAGGTCGGGCTCGGCGTCCAGCAGGTCGTGTACCCCGCGGCGCACGACTTCGTGGTCGTCGAGCAGGAAGACGCTGATGGGCTCCGTCGCGGGGGAGGGGGCACTGCTGCCGGTCATGACGCGACTCCTTGGCCTGGGTTCGTTCGGGGCGCACGGACACCGGCATCCTGCCTTCTCCACGGGCCGGACGGACAGGGCCGGTCGGCCCCCATCGGTGGGGCCGCCCGCGCGGCGGGCTCCGGCCAGGCTGGGCCGGGCTCCGGGAAAGGGACCTTCGGCCCTGTCCGGAGGGCCTGCCGGGCCTTTCCGAGCGCACCCGGAACCGGATGAACTGATGGCGCACGGGGAACGGCGCGACTCGACGGAGCCGCACGCAGCGCGGAGGACGTCATGAAGACCGCCTTGATCGACCTGAAGACCGTGGCCCGGGACGCCCGGGGCCTGAGAGTCTCCCTGGCCGGGGAGCTCGACCTCTACACGGCGGAGCAAGTGGGGCCGCGCCTGCGTGAACTCGCCCGATTCGGCCACCGGGACATCGTTTTGGACCTGTGCGGTCTCTCCTTCTGTGACAGCGCGGGCATCGATCTCTTCATCCGTCTGCACCGCCGTTGCCGTGCGGAGGGAACCCGGCTTCTGCTCTGCGATGTGCCGCCCCTGGTCGTCAAGTCCATGCGGGTGCTCGCCGCAGACCGCGACCTGCAGTTCGTCGTCTCGTGAGGTGCACACCATGGATCAGGAAGCCACGCGGCGACCCGCCGGCCGGTTCGGTGGGATGACGGCCGCCCGGCACATGCGGGATCTGGACAGGTCCGAGGCCCTGCGGCTGCTCTCGACGGTGTCCCTGGGGCGCATCGTCTTCACGCGGCACGCCCTGCCCGCCGTCCGTCCGGTGAACCATCTCGTCGTGGGCGAGGACGTCATCGTCCGGATCCATGAGGACGGGGCACTGGGCTCTCTGGTGGCGCCCGGCGACGTCCCCGGCGTGGTGGTGGCCTACGAAGCGGACGTCATCGATCCCGTCACGCACCTCGGCTGGAGCGTTGTCGTCACCGGTTACGCCAGGGTGGTGGCCGACACCGACGAGGTGGACCGGTACGCGTCCCTCCTGCGCCCCTGGGTGGCCCGCCCGATGACCAGCACGTTGCGGATCCGCCCCGATCTCGTCACCGGGTTCCGGCTGGAGGCGGAGCCGACGCGGCCCCTGCCGGCGGGCCGGAGCTGAGGCCCTTGCCCCGGTCCTCAGTTCCCGGTGGGGAGGGGCGCCCGCCAGACGAGCCGGGTGCCGCCCTCGTCGGGCCTCTCGTGGGTGAAGGACCCGCCCAGGCCCTGCGCCCGCTCGGCGAGGTTGCGCAGACCGCTTCTGCGCTCCTGTGCCCCCTGTGCCGGAATGCCCTTCCCGTCGTCCGAGACGGTCAGTACGACCTCGCCACGGCCGGCCTTGAGGGTCACTCCGACCCGGTTCGCCTGCGCGTGGCGGGCGGCGTTGCTGAGGAGTTCGCCCAGTACCGCCATCACGTGGTCGGCGATCTGCGGCGGTACGTCGGTGTCGAGCAGGCCCTCCATGCTCAGGCGCGGCGGATGGCCGAGGGTGGTGGCCGCGTCGCCGACGGCACGGGCGGCGCGTGCCCGCAGACCGGGTCCGCTCTCGCGGTCCTTGGTGCGCAGCCCGAAGATCGTCGACCGGATGATCTTGATCGTTTCGTCCAGGTCGTCGACCGCCCGCCCGACCCTTTCGGCGGCGCCTTCGTGCTCGACGAGCCGAGCGGCACTCTGCAAGGTCATGCCGGTGGCGAAGAGCCGCTGAATGGCCAGGTCGTGCAGGTCGCGGGCGATCCGGTCGCGCTCCTCCAGCAGTGCTATCTGCTCGGCGTCCCGGCGCCGCTCCGCCAGCTCCAGGGCGATGGTGGCCTGACCCGCGAAGGCGACGAGGGGCTCCAGCTCTCCCTCGCCGAACGCCGGCTCTCCCGCCGCGCGCGCGAGCAGCAGGACGCCCCTGCTCTCCCCGCCCGAGGTGCCCAGCGGGACGGCCACGGCTGGCCCCAGCCCGTCCTGTACCTGGGCCTCGGCCGGGTAGTGGTCGTCGGCCGAGGCCGGCACGGCCGTCACGGGCTTGCCGGCCCGGTGCGCGGCTCCGGAGAGCGTGCCGGAGAAGGGGACGACGAGGCCCTGCCGCGCGCGTGCCTCCGGACCGACCGAGAACTCCACGACCAGGCCGTCGACACCGGCCACGGGCATGGCGATGTCCGCGAGGCGTGCCGTGGTGATCTCTCGTGCGCGGCGGGCGATGAGCTCCAGCACCGCCGGGCGGGAGGCGCCGGACAGCAGGCTTTCGGTGATCTCCGCATTGGCCTTCAGCCATCGCTGCTGGCGCTGCGAGCCCTCGTAGAGCCGCGCGTTGTCGATCGCCACACCCGCCGCCACGGAGAGGGTGGAGATCACCGTCTCGTCCTCGGTGTCGAAGTCGATTCCGCCGCGCTTGTCGGTGAGGTAGAGGTTGCCGAACACTTCGTCGCGGACCCGGATCGGCACGCCGAGGAAGGTACGCATGGGCGGGTGATGGGCCGGAAAGCCGTGGGAGGAGGAGTGCGCGCCGAGGTCGGTCAGGCGCAGGGGTTCCGGGTGGCGGATGACCTCCCCGAGCAGGCCGTGGCCGGCCGGCAGGGGACCGATCTCGGTGATCTCCTCATCCGTCAGCCCCACGGTCAGGAACTGCGAGAGCGTGCGGCCGTCGGGACCGATCACCCCCAGCGCGCCGTACTCCGCGTCGACGAGCAGGGCGCCCGCCTCCACGATCCGCCGGAGCACCTGGGCGAGATCCAGCTCCCGCCCCACCGACACCACGGCCTCCAGCAGGCTGTGTACCCGGTCGCGGGTGCCGCGCACTTCGTCGATGCGCACCTGGAGTTCGTCCAGCAACTCGTCCAGCCGCATCCGCGGTACCCGGGTCAACGGATCCCCCACACCCACGCGCTTCCCCTCCGACGGCCCGCTCGGTTGCACTACCCACGGTCAGCGTATCGACACGCCCGGGCCCGATGTGTGTCGTTGCGCGCGGATGCCCGCCGTGACTGACTTGATCGAAGCACCGGACGACGACGGGGAGGATGCACCATGGCTCTGAAGAAGGCGGTCTACGAGGGCGAGCTGCTGCGGCTCCAGACGGAGCTGATCAAACTTCAGGAGTGGGTGCGCGTGGAGGGTGCCCGGCTCGTGGTCGTCTTCGAGGGCCGCGACGCCGCGGGCAAGGGCGGCACGATCAAGCGCGTCGCGGAGCACCTCAACCCACGTGTCGCACGCATCGCCGCCCTGCCCACGCCGACGGAACGGGAGCGCACCCAGTGGTACTTCCAGCGCTACGTCGAGCACCTGCCCGCCGCCGGCGAGATCGTCCTGTTCGACCGCAGCTGGTACAACCGCGCCGGTGTCGAGCACGTCATGGGCTTCTGCACACCGGCGGAACACCGGCTCTTCCTGCGCCAGTGCCCCGCCTTCGAGCGCATGCTCGTCGAGGACGGGATCCTGCTCCGCAAATACTGGTTCTCCGTCAGCGACGCGGTGCAGGAAGAGCGGTTCCGCGCCCGGGCGGAGGACCCCCTGCGGCGCTGGAAGCTCTCCCCGATGGACCTGGAGTCGCTCACGCGCTGGGAGGCGTACTCCCGGGCCAAGGACGAAATGCTCGTCCACACCGACACCGAGGACACCCCCTGGTACGTGGTCGAGAGCGACGACAAGCGCAGCGCGAGACTCAACATGATCGCCCACCTGCTGTCCTCGCTTCCCTACGAGGACGTCGCCCTGCCCTCGCTCACCCTGCCGCCCCGTCCTCCTTCCACGGGATACCAGCGACCTCCCAAGGACCTCCAGAACGCCGTCCCCGACCATGCGTCCACGCTCGGGAACCACTGAAGCGGGGCGGATGCCGACGAGGGGCCGCCGAGTGCACCGTCAGCGAGGAGCGCCATGTCCGCACCTGGAAGGCCGTCCCTGCTGCCTCCCGGCCTCCGGAGGTACCGCCGGTCGTGGCTCGGCGGTGACGCCTTGGCCGGAATCACCGTCGCCGCGTATCTGGTGCCGCAGGTCATGGCCTATGCGGGGGTGGCCGGGCTGCCTCCGGTCGTGGGGCTCTGGGCCGCGCTGCCGGCCATGGTGCTCTACGCCTTGACCGGTTCCTCACGGCTGCTGTCGGTGGGACCCGAGTCGACCACCGCGCTGATGACGGCAGTCGCCGTGGGGCCGCTCGCAGGAGGAGACCCGGGCCGGTACGCGGTGCTCGCGGCGGCCCTCGCCGTCGTCGTCGGCCTCGCGTCACTGGCGGCCTGGGCCGTACGCCTCGGGTTCCTCGCCGACCTGCTCTCGCGGCCCGTTCTCGTCGGCTACCTCGCGGGCGTCGCCCTGATCATGGTCGTCGACCAGCTGCCCCGGCTCACCGGGGTACGGTCCACCGGCTCCGGCTTCTTCTCACAGCTGTACGCCTTCGCCCTCAACGTCTCGCACGTTCACTGGCCGACCGTCGTCCTGGCCGCCGCCGTGCTCGTCCTGCTCCTGGTGGCACCGAAGTACTGGCGCCTGGTTCCGCGTCCGCTGCTCGCCCTCGTCGTCGCGACGGCCGCGGTGGCGGCATTCGGGTTGGACGAGCGGTACGGGGTCGCCGTGATCGGATCCGTACCCTCCGGGCTGCCAGTGCCCGCGCTGCCGTCCCCCGGTGACCTTCCGCAGCTGGTGATCCCGGCGCTGGGCGTGCTTCTCGTCGGCTACTCGGACGTGATCCTCACCGCCCGGGCCTTCGCCGACCGGGGTGATCCGCTCCCGCTGGACCCCAATCGCGAACTGCTCGCCCTGGGGGCGGCGAACCTGGGGGCGGGCTTCATGCACGGGTTCCCCGTCAGCAGCAGCGCCAGCCGCACCGCGTTGGCCCGGTCCGCGAAGGCACGGAGCCAGGGCTACTCCCTGTTCGCCGCCCTCGCGGTACTGATGGTGCTCCTCTTCCTGGGGCCGCTCCTGGCCCACACCCCGAGCGCCGTCCTCGGCGCCATCGTCGTCTACGCCGCCGTCCGGCTCGTCGAAGTCGGTGAGTTCCGGCGCCTCGCGGCCTTCCGCCGACGCGAACTGCTTCTGGCACTCGGATGCCTCCTGGGCGTTCTGACCCTCGGCATCCTGCGCGGCGTCCTCGTCGCCGTGGCCCTGTCCGTGGTCGAGCTGCTGGCCCGTGTGGCCCGCCCGCACGACGCCGTGGAAGGCATGGTGCCCGGGCTCGCCGGCATGCACGACGTGGACGACTACCCGACGGCGCGGACGGTTCCGGGGCTGGTGATCTACCGCTACGACTCGCCGCTGTTCTTCGCCAACGCGGAGGACTTCCGCCGCCGTGCCCTGGCAGCGGTCGACGAGCAGAGCCCTCCGACGCGATGGTTCGTCCTCAACACCGAGGCGAACGTGGAGGTGGACATCACGGCGCTGGACGCCGTGGAGGCACTGCGCCAGGAACTCGCGGACCGAGACATCGTCCTCGCACTGGCCAGGGTCAAGCAGGAACTCCGGGAGGACCTGGACGCGTACGGCCTGACCGCCTCGGTGGGAGCCGACCGCATCTACCCGACCCTGCCCACAGCCCTGGAGGCCTATCGGGCATGGAGCCGCGAGGCAGGTTTCGAGGCGTAATGAGCGGCGAAGCACGGGAGAAGAGGGGCCGCACAGCAACTGGAGCGGCGGTCCCGGTACGCGATCAGCGCTCCGGCCGGCCCGTCCGGCGCACGGACGTCACCTGCTGCCGCGCGCCCTGCGCAGTCCGTGGACGGCGGCGCCGACAGCGAGGACCACGGCCCCGCAGACCACGCTGCTCAGGGGCAGGGAGAAGCCGAGCAGCACGCAGCCGGCCAGACCCAGGACGGGGACGATCCGGTGGGGCCCGCCCTCGTCCCGGCCGAGGGTGAAGGCGCAGGCGTTGGCGATGGCGTAGTAGGCCAGCACCCCGAAGGAGGAGAAGCCGATCGCCCCGCGCAGGTCGGTGGTCGCGGCGAGCAGGGAGACGACGGCTCCGACGGCGAGCTCTGCGCGGTGCGGAACACCCGAGCGCGGGTGGACGGCCGACAGGCCGTGAGGCAGGTGCCGGTCCCGGGCCATCGCCAAGGTGGTGCGCGAGACCCCCAGGATCAGCGCGAGGAGCGAGCCGAGCGCGGCGACCGCGCCGCCGGCACGGACGACGGGCACCAGCCGTTCGGCGCCCGCGGCCCGGACCGCGTCCGACAACGGCGCAGCGGCGTGCGCGAGGCCGTCCGGGCCGAGCACCGTCAGGACGGCGATGGCGACGAGGGCATAGACGGCGAGCGTGATGCCGAGCGCGGTCGGGATGGCGCGCGGGATGGTGCGGGCGGGGTCGCGAACCTCCTCGCCGAGCGTGGCGATGCGGGCGTACCCGGCGAAGGCGAAGAACAGCAGCCCCGAGGCCTGGAGCACTCCGCCGACGGTGGCGTCCGAGCCGATGTCCAGCCGGGAGGCATCCGCACCGGCAGAGGTCAGGCAGGTGACCACCACCGCGGCGAGCACGGCCAGGACGACCGCGACGATGACCCGGGTCACGAACGCGGACTTCTGCACCCCGGCGTAGTTCACCGCGGTCAGTGCCACCACCGCGGCGACGGCCACCGCGTGGGCCTGTCCGGGCCACAGGTAGGAACCGACGGTGAGGGCCATCGCCGCGCAGGATGCGGTCTTGCCGACGACGAACGCCCACCCTGCCAGGTAGCCCCAGAACTCGCCCAGCCGCTCACGGCCGTAGACGTAGGTGCCCCCGGACCGCGGGTACAAGGCTGCCAGCCGTGCCGAGGACATCGCGTTGCAGTACGCCACGACCGCCGCCGAGGCCAGGGCGATCAGCAGCCCGGAACCGGCGGCGCCGGCCGCCGGGCCGAGCGCGGCGAAGATCCCCGCCCCGATCATGGAGCCCATGCCGATCACCACCGCGTCCGGCACGCCCAGACGCTGTTTCATCGGACCCCCACCCCCACCCCCGCCCATCGGAATCAGCCGGGGAGGAGTTCGCTGACGAGGCCGCGGACGCGGGTCTCGATCTCATCGCGGATCCGGCGTACGGCGTCGACGCCCTGGCCTGCGGGGTCTTCCAGCGTCCAGTCGAGGTAGCGCTTGCCGGGGAAGACGGGGCAGGTGTCACCGCAGCCCATGGTGATGCACACATCCGACGCCTGGACCGCCTCGACGGTCAGGATCTTCGGGGTCCGGGCGGACATGTCGATGCCGACCTCGCGCATCGCCTCGACCGCGGCCGGGTTGATGCTGCCCGCGGGTGCGGAGCCCGCGGAGCGGACCTCCACGCGGTCGCCCGCGAGGTGGCTGAGCCAGGCGGCGGCCATTTGGGAGCGGCCGGCGTTGTGGACGCAGACGAACAGCACGGACGGCTTGGCGTCAGACATGGGGTCTCTTCTCGGCGAACAGCAAGGCAACGGCGCGGCGTCGACATCAGCAGAAGCTGGTGTCAGTGGCTGCTGATGTGAAAGTATCAGCCCATGATGACGTCAGTCGACACTGATCTGATCCGGGTTCTGGCCGACCCGCTCCGGCTCCGGATCGTGACCCTCCTCGCCCGTGAGACGCTCTGCACCACCCACCTCGTGGAGGAGACCGGCGCCAAGCAGACCAACCTCTCCAACCACATGAAGGTGCTCAGGGAGGCGGGGGTCGTGGATACGGAGCCCTGCGGAAGGTACGTCTACTACCGGCTGCGCCCGGAGGTCCTCGAAGCCCTCGCCGGTCAGTTCACCGACCTCGCCCAGAGCGCGCGTGCCACGGCCGAAGCGAACCGCAAGCGGTCCTGCCCGTAGCCTGCCGAGCTCTGCCTCACCTGCCCGAGGAGAACCTGCCTTGACCGCCACAGAGCCCGCCGCGGGCGAGGTCGTAGCCGTTGCCACGGCGTCGCGGCCCGCGCCCGGCGCGACCCCGCCCCGCACCCCGCTGATCGCCCGCACGGCCGCCGAACTGGTCGGCACCGCCGCCCTGGTCGCGGTCGTGGTCGGCTCCGGCATCCAGGCCACCGCGCTCACCGACGACATCGCCCTGCAACTGCTGGCCAACTCCACCGCCACCGTCTTCGGCCTCGGCGTCCTGATCACGCTCCTCGGACCGGTCTCCGGCGCCCACTTCAACCCGGTCGTGACCCTGGCCGAGTGGTGGACCGGCCGCCGCGGAGGGCCCGGCGTCACCGCCCGAGAGCTCGCCGTCTACGTGCCCTCACAGATCGCCGGCGCCATATGCGGGGCGATCCTGGCCGACGCGATGTTCGGCCGGCCGCTGGTCAAGTGGTCGCAGCACGACCGCTCCGCCGGCCACCTCCTGCTCGGCGAGGCCGTCGCCACCGCGGGCCTGATCCTGCTGATCTTCGGCCTGGCCCGCACCGACCGCCTCCGCTTCGCCCCCGTCGCGGTCGCCTCCTACATCGGCGCCGCGTACTGGTTCACCTCCTCCACCTCCTTCGCCAACCCCGCGGTCACCATCGGCCGCGCGTTCACGGACACGTTCGCGGGCATCGCCCCGGCCTCCGTGCCCGGCTTCATCGCCGTGCAGCTCGTCGGCGCCGTGGTGGGCCTGGCGCTGGTGGCCGTCATCTTCATGGGGACCGGACCGGCCGCCGCCCCTGGAGACGCCGAGCTCAGCTGAGGCGGGGGTTGCGGCGCTCCAGCGCCCTCGGTCATGCGGTGGCCGCGCGGGTGAGGAGCCGGCCCATGGCGGCGAGCACGGACGGCTCGACCTTGTAGTACACCCAGGTGCCGCGCCGCTCCGAGGACAGCAGACCGGCCTCGCGGAGCTTCTTCAGGTGGTGGGAGACGGTGGGCTGGGAGACGCCGACGTCGGAGATGTCGCACACGCACGCCTCCCCGCCCTCGTGGGACGCGACCAGGGAGAACAGGCGCAGCCGCACCGGGTCACCGAGGGCCTTGAACATGACCGCGGTCCGCTCGGCCTCCTCGGCCGTCAGCGGTCGTTCCGACAGCGGTGGGCAGCACGGTGCCGCGCTCTCGGGCTCCAGCAGCGGCAATGCGTTCGTGGTCATGGCCCCATCATCCCCACAACTTTGATGAATGTCTATATTGACGAACCTCGATGTGAGGTGCACGCTGAAACCCAGGACATCGACAACTGTCGAATCAATGGGGGCCCCGTCGTGAACGCATCCACCACAGCCACAGCCACAGCCACAGCCGCGGTCCTTCCCGTTGTCGTGATCGGTGCCGGCCCCATCGGCCTGGCGGCCGCCGCCCGGCTCATCGAGCGGGACATCCAGCCCCTGGTGCTGGAGGCCGGACCCGCCGCGGCGACGGCGGTCCGCGCCTGGTCGCACGTGCGGCTGTTCTCCCCCTGGTCCGAGGTCGTCGACCCGGCCGCCGAGAAGCTCCTGGCCCCCAGCGGCTGGGTCCGGCCCAACGGCTCCGCCTACCCGTCCGGGGCCGACTGGGCCGGCCTCTATCTCCAGCCGCTGGCCGACGTCCTGGGTGAGAAGGTCCGCTACGACACCACCGTCACCGGCGTCTCCCGTGCCGGCCGCGACCGCATCGTCGACGCCGACCGCGACACCCAGCCCTTCGTCATCCACTACAGCGGCCCGGACGGCGCGGAGGGGCGGATCCACGCCCGCGCCGTGATCGACGCCTCCGGCACGTGGTCCACCCCCGGCCCGGCCGGCGGCAGCGGCCTGCCCGCAATCGGCGAGAAGGCCGCGGCCGACCGGATCTCCTACCGGATCCCGGACCTCAAGAACCCGGCCGTCCGCGCCCGGTACGCCGGGAAGCGCACCGCCGTCATCGGTTCCGGCGCCTCCGCCTTCACCGCGCTCGCCTGCCTGGCCGACCTCGCCACGTCCGACGACGGCGCCGGCACGCACGCGACGTGGATCCTGCGCCGGGGGATCTCCGGCTCGACCTTCGGCGGCGGCGAGGCCGACCAGCTGCCTGCCCGCGGCGCCCTCGGTCTTGCCGCGAAGGCCGCCGTCGAAGACGGCTACGCCGACGCGATCACCGGCTTCCGCACCGACGCCGTCGAACGCGACGGGGACGGCCGCCTGGTCCTGATCGGTGAGGACAACCGCCGCCTCGCTGCGGTCGACGAGGTCGTCGCCCTCACCGGCCTGCGCCCCGACCTCACCTTCCTCGAAGAGCTCCGTCTCGGCCTCGACGAGCGCCTCCAGGCGCCCATCGCGCTCGCGCCGCTGATCGACCCCAACCAGCACTCGTGCGGCACCGTCTACCCGCACGGCGCGGGCGAGCTGTCCCACCCCGAGAGGGGCCTCTACCTCGTCGGCATGAAGTCGTACGGCCGCGCCCCGACCTTCCTCGCGATGACCGGCTACGAGCAGGTCCGCTCCATCGCCGCCCACCTCGCCGGCGACCACGAGGCCGCCGAACGCGTCGAGCTCACGCTCCCGGAGACCGGTGTCTGCGGCGGCGCGGGCCTCTTCGACCAGCCTGCCGCCGAGGAGGCCAGCGCGGGAGGCTGCTGCGCTGCCCCGGCCACGCTGACGCCCGGAGGCTGCTGACCGCGGTTGCGCATCGCCGGGCCACACGGGCCGAATCCGGACCAGGGACCCGGACACGGCACGCATCAACCTGGCCATGACAGCCACCGTCCTTCTTGCGCCGCCTGCCCGAGGCACCCGTGTCCGGTCCTTAGCCCGAGGCCATGAGGCTTTGGTGTGCGGCGTCGATGTGGAACCGTTCTTGTGTCAGGCTGCGGAGCATGGGGTGGACATTCAAAGTGCACGGCGGTATCGCGACCGTGCTGGGGATCGCGCTGCTGGCGCTGACAGCGCTCACCTGGTTGCCTGGGACCTTGCCGCTGACAGGGTCGAGCTGGCTGCTGGCGGCGATTGTCGTGTTGCTCTTCCCGGTCTTCATATCTGCCCTGGTGCGTGTGTTCCTGACGCGCGCGGACCGGCGCTCGGTTTGGCTGGCTTTCCGGTGCCTTCCTCGAAAGGCCCGGATGGGGCTTGCGGCCTTGGTCCTGTGGGGCGTTGTGATGATGGTCTTGAGTACGGCGGGCCAAGGGAACCTCCAGTCCGCGGAGCTGAGGGAAGGTCGGTACTTCGCTTTCGACACCACGCCGCCCGCGCGTGGCACGGTCGAGGTCTCCCAGAGTCAGTACCAGGCTGTTCTGGAGAGCGATGAGCGCAGCGTGTTCGCGATCCCGGGGTTGCTGTTCGTCGGCGCCGCATACGTCGTCTTGGCGGCCGGGGAGCTGCGCCGAGCAGATCGAGTCCGTGTGCCGTCGTGACCCGTTCCTGGCTGGCATCCTGGAGCGATGGAACGTGGAACCGGCGCCACCGAGAACGGCCTGCGGCATCTGCTCAACGAGTGGGATCCGATCGGCGTCGCTGACGTTGTGAAGGACGAGTACGACTGCATGCTCGCGCCTCTGCTGCAGCGGCTCCGTGGTGGCGCCGGTCAGTCGGATATCGGTGATTTCCTAAGGCATGAGCTGGAGGATCACTTCGGTCTCGACCCGCTGGGGCTGCGGCCGGAAGCGATGGCGGCCCGAGTGGTCTCCTGGTGGACAGCCGCTGGCAGGGCCGGTGGCCCTGGCCACGTTGAGGAGTTGTCCGACGGGCCCTGAAATCGGGCGGCTCGTGGTCGGCGCCGGATGATCCGATAGCCGTCTACAACGAGAGCGGACCAGTGCACGAGCCGCCTCTGTCGGAGATGGAGAAGTCCTGGCTCAGCCGCCGTGCCGACCGGGTAGGTTGCGCGCTCGGTACCAGTCAGGGCACTTCGGGCGCCTGATCTGCACGGAGGCCGCCCGCGGCGTCGGCCGCCGGGCTGTCGTGCCAGTTCGTGGTGTTCAAGCTTGCGGAGTCCGCCCAGGAAGGTTGGAGGGCGGTCACCGTCAGCACGATCTCCGACCGCCCGGCCCAAGTCCTCGGCACGGTCGGACCCGCGGTGACGGTGGAGACCGTCTGTTCAGTCGGCCGGCCCTTTCCCGGCCTCGTGCCGCGCCGGGCCGCCGACGGGGCGCGTGCGGCGCGCTTCGGCGCGCGGGGCCAGAGGCGTGCTTCGAACGGCGCGTATGTCGCGCATGCGGCATACGGGATCGGTGTACTAGCTTCCACGTACCTGGTTGATGATCGCGTGGGGGTTGTGGTGGCCGTCGACAGCGAATCCGCGACAAGCGCAGCCGGCGGTGGCGGCGGGCCCGGCATGACGAGCACACCCGCATCCGCGCCGCACCGTCCGCCCGCCGTGAGCCTGCCGAAGGGCGGCGGGGCGATCAAGGGCATCGGCGAGAAGTTCGCGGCCAATCCGGTGACCGGCGCCGGCGCCATGACCGTGCCGGTCGCGGCCACCCCCGGCCGGTCGGGCTTCGGCCCGGACCCGGCGCTCGGTTACGACTCGGGCGCGGGCAACGGCCCCTTCGGGCTCGGCTGGAGCCTCGGGCTGCCCGCGATCACCCGCAGGACCGACAAGGGCGTGCCCCGGTACGACGACGCGGCCGATTCCGACGTGTTCATCCTCTCCGGCGCCGAGGACCTCGTACCCGTACTGGTCCCCGAGGGCGACCGCTGGGTGCCGGAAGTGCTGCCGCCGCGCACGATCGGCGGCGCCCGCTACACCGTGCGGGGCTACCGGCCTCGTGTCGAGGGCCTCTTCGCCCGCGTCGAGCGCTGGACGAACACCGGGGACCCCGCGGACGTCTTCTGGCGCTCGATCTCCCGCGACGACATCACCACCTGGTACGGGCACACCCCGGAGTCCCGGATCACCGACCCGGCCGACGCCTCGCGCGTGTTCGGCTGGCTGATCTCCGAGAGCCACGACGACCGGGGCAATCTCGTCGCGTACGGCTACAAGCCCGAGGACGACGAGGGCGTGGACACGACCGCCGGCCACGAACGCCACCGGCAGCGCGCCGCCAACCGCTACCTCAAGCGGATCCGCTACGGCAACCACACACCCTGGATCTCCTCCTTCGACACCGCCACCGGCCGGCGGCCGCTGCCCACCGACGACCAGTGGCACTTCGAACTCGTCCTCGACTACGGAGAGCACGATCCGGCCGCTCCCACCCCGAACGCCGCGGGCGCCTGGAGCGCCCGCGCCGACCCCTTCTCGTCGTTCCGCTCCGGGTTCGAGGTTCGGACCCACCGGCTCTGCCGCCGCGTCCTGATGTTCCACCACTTCCCCGACGAGCCGGAGGTCGGTGCCGACTGTCTCGTCCGCTCGACGGACTTCCGGTACGCCCACGGGGTGCACGCGACCCTGACAGCGGTCACCCACCAGGGCTATCAGCGCGACAGCGGGGGTTTTCGCGCCCGCTCCCTGCCCCCGGTCGAGTTCACCTACTCCGAGGCGGTCGTCGACCACACCCTCCGCGAGCTCGACGAGGAGAGCCTGGACGGACTGCCCGCCGGCCTGGACGGCGGAGCCCGGTACCAGTGGGTCGACCTGGACGGCGAGGGACTGCCGGGCATCCTCACCGAACAGGGCGGCGGATGGTTCTACAAACGCAACCTCAGCCCGCTCACCTCCACACGGGCCCGGTTCGGGCCGGCCGAGACCATCTCGTCCCGCCCCTCGCTAGCCCTGGCCACCGGGGCCCAGTTCCTCGACCTCGCGGGGGACGGGCGCGTAGACCTCGTCCGCTTCACCGGGCTCGACCCCGGATTCCAGGAACACGCCTCCGACGGGACGTGGGAGCCGTACACCCCCTTCCTCTCGCTGCCCGACCGCGACTGGGCGGATCCGAACCTGCGGTTCGTCGACCTCGACGGCGACGGACTCGCCGACGTCCTCGTCACCGAGGACGATGCCCTGGTCTGGCACCCCTCGCTCGGCGAGGCGGGCTTCGGACCCGAGCGGCGCGAGACCCGCGCCCGTGACGAGGAACGCGGGCCGGTGCTCGTCTTCGCCGACACCGACCAGTCGGTGCACCTGGCGGACATGAGCGGGGACGGTCTCACCGATCTCGTCCGCATCCGCAACGGCGAGCTCTGCTACTGGCCGAACCTGGGCCACGGCCGCTTCGGCTCGAAGGTCGTGATGACCGGGGCCCCCTCCGACCACCCCGACCGCTTCGACCAGCGGCGCATCCTTCTCGCCGATGTCGACGGCTCCGGTACCACCGACGTGCTCCACCTGCGCGCCGACGGCACACGGATCCACTTCAACCGGTCCGGCAACGACTTCGCGCCGCCCGTACCGCTGCCGTCACTGCCCCCGGCGGACGACCTCACCCACGTCCACGCCGTCGACCTGCTCGGCAACGGCACGGCCTGTCTGGTGTGGTCCTCACCCCTGCCGGCGGACGCCCGCCGCCCCCTGCGCTACCTCGACCTGATGGGCGCAGTGAAGCCCCATCTGCTCACCCGGGTGCGCAACAACCTCGGCGCGGAGACCGAGATCGCGTACGCGCCGTCCACCGCCTTCTCCCTGAGCGACCGGCGGGCCGGTACGCCCTGGGAGACGAAGCTGGCCTTCCCCGTCCATGTGGTCGAGCGGACGACCGCCCGCGACAAGTGGCGCGGCACGGCCTTCACGAGCCGCTACAGCTACCACCACGGCTGCTTCGACGGGGCCGAGCGCGAGTTCCGCGGCTTCGCGCGCGTGGAGCGGACCGACGTCGAGGACTACGGCACGTTCGCGGCGGCCAACGCGGACAGTCCCTATGTCACCGCCGACCACCGGCTCTACCAGCCGCCCGTACGAACGGTCACCTGGCGGCACACCGGGGTGCCCGTCGAGGGCCGGGACCCGCTGCACCCCTTCCGGCACGAATACTTCCGCGCGTCCGAGGAGTACGCGCCGCCGGGCCAGGACCTCGGTACCCTGCCGCTCGGTCCCGGCGAACGACGCGAAGCCGTAAGGGCGTTCAAAGGCGCCCTCCTGCGCGAGGAGACGTACGAACTCGACCTCACCGCCGCGACGGGCGGCGAACGGCCGCCGGTTGCGGTCCGCATCCTCGCGGCCACCTCGCACGCCCACCGCATCCGCCTCCTCCAGCCCCGCTCCGGCCAACACCACGCCGTCTTCCACACCTTCGAGAGCGAGACCGTCGCCCACCACTACGAGCTCGACCTGCGCACCACGTCCTCCGTACCCGCACCGCAGCCCGCGCCCGATCCGAGGATCCTCCACACGCTCAACATCACCGTGGACACCTACGGAACCGTCCTCCAATCCGTCGCCGTCGCATACCCGCGCACGCGGCCGGCCCCCCTCGCCGACCCGCTCCTGCCGCCCGCCACCGAGACCCTCGTCGCCGCCGTGCAGGGCGAGCTCCACGTCGTCTACACCGAGAGCCGCACCACCGATCCGCTCCCGCCCGACCCCGACCGGCACCGCCTTCCGCTGCCCTGCGAGGTGCGCACGTACGAGCTGACCGGTGTCGGACCCGACGAGGCAGGCGACGGGCGCCGGCTCACTCCGGAGGGGCTGCGCCGGTACCGGCTCGGCGAGCGGCACCAGAGCGGCGGGACACCGGTGGCCGAACTCGACCACCACCAACTGCCCGACCGGGTGACCCCCCAGAAGCGGCTCCTCCAACTGGTCCGCACGCTCTACTACGACGAGGCGCTCGACGGGCCGATGCCCCTGGCCGGCCTGACCGCCCGCGCCCTGCCCTACGGGAGGTACACCCTCGCCTGGACCGACCCGATGCTGACGGCGGTCCTGGGTGACAAGGCGACGCCCGAGGTCAGGGCCGCAGTGGCGGACCGGGCCGTCAGTGGCCACCTCGCGGGCCCGGCCGCCGTGCGGCTCCTCGGCGCGGACGCCGCCGGTCGGTACTGGCGCTGCTCGGGAGGCGCGGAGTACGACCCCGACGCGCCGCACCGGTTCTTCCTGCCCTCCGGGTGGGCCGACGCCTTCGCAAACACCACCCGCCTCGAACACGACCCGTACGGCCTCTGTCTGAAGGCGAGCACTGACCCCCTCGGCAATCGCACCGAGGTGCTCGCCCACGACTACCGCGTGATGGCACCCCGCAGGATCCGCGACATCAACGGCAACCACACCGAGGCGCGCTTCGACGCCCTCGGCCTCCCGGCCGCCACCGCGCTCAGCGCGAAGGACGGCACGGGCGACCACCTCGCCGGGTTCGACGCGGCCGCGCTCAACCCCGGAATCGCCGCCCTCACACGGTTCTTCGCCACCGACGACTACGACCCGGCGCACGCCCGGCCACTGCTCCTCGACGCGAGCCAGCGGTGGCTCTTCCACTTCGGCGAGGAACTGCGCGACGGCGAGGTCGTGTGGGCCCAGCACCCGCCCTCCACGGCCGCGCTCAGTCGTGAACGGCATGCCCACGAGCCGGCCGAAAGCCCCTTGCAGGCCGCCTTCCTCTACGCGGACGGCCTCGGCAACGCCCTGGTCAGCAAGGTCCAGGCCGAACCCGACGAGCCGGGCGGCCCCCTGCGCTGGGTCGCCAGCGGCAAGACCGTGGTCAACAACAAGGGCAATCCGGTCAAACGGTACGAGGCGTACTTCGGGCCGCCCGGCAGCGGCCACCGATTCGAGGAGCCGGGCGAGCACGGCGTCACCCCGCTGTACTTCTACGACGCGATCGGGCGGCTGATCCGCACCGACTTCCCCGACGGCAGCCACCACCGCGTCGACTTCTCGCCCTGGGACGTCACCGACCACGACCGCAACGACACGGTCCTGGAACCCGGCAACGGCTGGTACGCGCGGATGAGCACCTCGGCCCTGCCCGCCGAACGCCGTGCGGCGCGCCAGGCAGCCGCCCACGCCGGCACCCCCGGACGCGCCCTGCTCGACGGCCTCGGGCACACCGCCATGACGATCGGCCACAACAGGCTGGACGGCGTCGACGAGAAGCACGTCAGCTTCACCCGACGGGACGTGGAGGGCAATCCGCTCTGGATCCGGGACCCGCGCGGCAACCGGGTGCTCCAGCACGCCGTCCCGCCCCTGCCGCCCGGCGTCCACCCCCTCGACGACCCGCAGAACCTGTCCCCGCGCGGGTTCAGCCCCGGCTACGACCTGACCGGGCACGCGCTGTTCGAGCACAGCCCGGACTCCGGCGAGCGCTGGACCCTCCGGGACGCGGCGGACGGGCCGCTGTTCACCTGGAACGGCCGGGGATTTCGGACCCGTACGACGTACGACGCCCTGCGTCGTCCGGTCGGAACCTACGTCACCGCGACCGGCGACACGACCCCCTCCGGGGCTCCGCGCGACCCGGCGCGACCGGAGGCCCCCGAGGCGCTGGCCGAGTACCGCGTCTACGGCGAGACGCACCCCGACCCGGACCGGAACCTGCGCGGCCGGGCCTTCCGGGTCTACGACGGCGCCGGTGTGGCGACCAGCGAGCGCTACGACTTCAAGGGCAACCTGACCGAGGCCGCCCGCGGCTTCGCCCGTGACCACACCGGCACACCGGACTGGTCCCCCCTGGCCTCCCTCACCGACCCGGACCGGCTCACCGAGGCCGCCGCACCCCTGCTCGAACCGGGCCCGCCGCTGACCATCAGCACGACGTACGACGCCCTCGGCCGCCCGGTCGAGGTCACCACACCCGACGGCAGCGTCACCCGCAGGTCGTACAACGAGGCGGGCCTGCCCGAGCGCGTGGAGGTGAACCAGCGGGGCGCTGCGGCGGCCACCGCGTTCGTCACCGGTGTGGACTACGACGCCCACGGCCGGCGCACCCGCGTCGCCCACGGCAACGGCGCCCGCACCGCTTACACCTACGATCCGTTCACCTTCCGCCTGACCGGCGTGCGCACGACCCGGCCGGTCGGCCCGGACACCTCCGCCTCACCGCTGTTCGCGAACGCCTCCGTGGTACAGGACCTCCACTACACCTACGACCCGGTCGGCAACATCACCCGCATCGAGGACGCCTCGCTCGCCACGATCGCCGGGGTCGCCGCCGCGCGCGACCACAGCCATGACGCGTCCTACCGGCTCGTCGCCGCGAGCGGCCGCGAGCACGCCGGCCAGACCGGCTTCCTGCCGGACCCGCCCGACGCCGGCCGCCGGGACTACCCCTTCGCCGGTGCCCGCGTCCACCCGAACGACCTCCAAGGACTGCGCGGCTATGTGGAGCGCTACCGCTACGACGCGGTCGGCAACCTCATGCACCTCGCCCATCACGAGGGCACCGACGTCGAGGCACCCGGCCCCACCCTGTGGCGGCGCCACCACCAGTACGCCCTCGACAGCAACCGGATGCTCGCCACCAGTCTGCCCGGCGACACCGGCGGCCTGCCCGACTACGCGACGGAGGGCGGCTACGGCGCCCGGTACGGCCACGACGCGCACGGCAACATCACGCGGATGCCGCACCTGCCGCTGATGCGGTGGGACCACGGCGACCGGCTGGCCGCCACCGCACAGCAGGTGGTGAACGAGGGCACGCCCGAGACGACGTACTACGTGTACGACTCCGCCGGCGAACGGGTCCGCAAGGTGACCTTCACCGCGAGCGGGGCCCTCAAGAACGAGCGCCGCTACCTGGGCGGCTTCGAGCTCTACCGCGAGTACGGCACGGGCGGCGGGGCCCTCGAACGCGAGACCCTGCACATCGGCGACGCCGGCGAGCGCGTGGCCCTCGTCGAGACGGCGACGCTCCCCGCGGGCCGGCCCGCGATCCGCTACCGGTACGCCGACCACCAGGAGTCCGCCTGCGTCGAACTGGACGAGAACGGCGCCCTGGTGGGGTACGAGGAGTACCACCCCTACGGAACGACCGCCTTCCAGAGCGGACGCGGCGCCGCCGAGACCGGCCTCAAGCGGTACCGCTACACCGGCAAGGAGCGTGACGACGAGAGCGGGCTGTCGTACTACGGCGCCCGCTACTACGCCCCCTGGCTGGGCCGTTGGGCGAGCTGTGACCCGGCGGGCCTCGCGGACGGACCGTGCCGCTACGCGTACGCGCGGTGCGGGCCGGTACGGTTCCACGATCCGGACGGGCGACTGGTCGACGAGAGCGGGAAGTTCGCCGCCGCGGCCGCCGCTGCCGCACCCACCCTGGAGGCGGCGGGGGTGGTGGCCAGGGCCGCCCCGGGCTACTTCAAGTTGGCGGCGGTCGCCCTCGTCGTCGCCGCCGTCGCCTACGGCGCGTACGTGTACGCCACACACGAGGCGAAGCCGCAGCCGCCCGCGGTCGTCCCGCCGCCGCGCACCGACCCCGACCCCGACCCCAAGGTCGAGCGGATCGAAGGCCGCTGGGTCGACGGGAAGTTCGTTCCCGCCGTTCCGAAGGACCCTGACCCGGCGCAGCCCAAGACCTCCGCCGGGGGAGCGGGCAAGCCGCCGCAGAAGGGCGGCACGGCGACCAAGGAACACGCAGGAGCGGCGCCGCGCAAGAGCGCGCCGTCCCCGTCCAACAACTGGATCGAGGAACGTGCCCGGGCCGACGCGAAGAAGAGGGAGGCGAACAAGGCGGCCCAGAAGGAGTACTTCGACTCCGGCCGCGAGCCCACGAAGCCCGTGCTGAAACCTCAGGACCATCATCTCCTGACGGACAAGGACCCTGAATTCAAAGCGAAGTTCGAGGAGATCCTCAAGGCGGCGAGCATGCCCGGACGGGAGGACCTGACGCTGCAGAGCGACGAGAACATCGTCTCGGTCCCCGGTCACAGGGGGAAGCACGGCGAGGAGTACCACCAGCCGGTGCTTGACGCGCTGGAGAAGGCCCTGGAAGGCAAGGCTCCCCACTCTCAGGAGTACCGGGACGCCCTGACCGGCGAAATGCACAGGCTCAAGCTGGAGGTGCTGGACGAGGCCTCCGACCTCAACAAGATCGTCACCCGACGCAAATAGCGGGCCGGGGCCGCCCCGAAGCGCGGCCCCGGCCCGCCATCCGTTACGACGCCCGCGTCACCCCGTACTGCCACACCAGCAGCAGGTCCACCACCGCGTCCGGATTCAGCCCGCCGTCCCTCCGCAGCCGGGGGTCGAGGTTTTCCAGCGGCATCGTCACCACCCAGTCCTCGTCGTGCTCGGCGACCCGCCCTTCGGTGTCGAAGACCGCCCGCGGCTGTCCGTTCAGCTGAGGGTCGGCGGTGAGCGGGGCCGGGACGGTGTCCCCCGCGGGGAGTGCCAGCGTCACGGTCAGGTCGCCGGCCCCGTCCGGGTAGCAGTCCACGTACCGCTTGCTCCCGTCGGGGACGAGATCCGTGGAGAGGACGAGGACGATCTGCGGGTCGGCGAGGCTGATGTCGCCGCCGCCGAACAGGCGGGGGAACCAGCGCTTGGACACCGCGAACCGCAGCTGCGGGGTGGTTCCGCTCACGAACCGGTACCACTGGTCGCCGAGCTCGCGCCGGGCGCTGAACGTTCGCATCAGGCCCTTGCCGCCGTGCGCGTGGAGCCAGCCGTTGAGGCCGTCGCGGAGTTCGAGGGTGGCCCGGTCGGCGAAGCCGGACCCGCCGTCCCGGGCCGTGTACCTCAGGTGCATGATCGCGTCGGCGATCGACTCGTAGTCGAACTGCCGGAATTCCTGCGGCAGAGAGAGCCTCCACTCGCTGATGACGCCCGCCCCTTCGAACGGGAGGAAGCGCTCGTCGCGCAGATTCGTCTCGAACAGTCCGCTGTCGTCCTGGCCGGTGCTGGTCACGACCGACTGGACCGGCCCCGAGTAGTCCCGGAACCGGGCGTCGGGCGTCTGCCGCGCATAGCGGTTCCCGGGGAGCCGGGGGTCGGTCCGCACACTGCTGCGCATCAGGGTGGCCGTCAGGTTGACGCTGGTGTACGGGCCGCTGACGCACGGCACGGTGAAGCTCACCGTCCTGATCCGCCGCAGGTAGTGGCCGGGCGTGTCCAGGTCGAACAGAGCCTCCGGAAGCGATACGTAGCAGCTGCCGGTCTCCTTGAGCGTGAGCAGGGCGTTCGGGTCGATCTGGGCGAGAGACACCGACTTCGACAGCTCGAACTCGCGGGCGTTCGCGGCGAGGTACGCGGCGTCGAGCCGGTTCAGGTCGCTCCCTAGCCGCTCGCCCGCGAGGAGGCCCTTGCGCAGCGTGTCCCAGTGCCCGAAGCGCACGAGAGGCGGGCCGTCGGCGCCCAGCTCGTACCGCATGGCCCGCTCGGCCCGCTTGGCCGTCTCGTACGCGAGCTGGTACGCCTGGAAGTACGAGGTGGACAGCTGACCGACCATCCAGTCGTACAGCTCCTGGCCGGTGTACTTGTCGTGGAGGAAGCGGTCCGCCTCCCTGGTGTGGGCGGCCTGGAGGTCGTGGTTGGCGAGCTCCCGCCGGGCGATCTCGTGGCGCAGGACCGCGGCCTCGATCTGGGCGTCGTGGTTCGCGATCTCCGAGTCGGCCTGGCCCTTCTGGAACTCCCATTCCTCCGAGCGCCGCTCGTAGCCGGCGAGCGTGGCGGCCAGCGCGGCCCCGGAGTGGAAGGTGCCGGCGATCTGGGAGAGCGAGCCCGACAGTCCCTTGAGCGCCTCGCCGAGGTTGGTGCCGCCCCAGGTCGCGCCGATCGTCGTCGGCGAGCCGAGCTTCAGCTCGGGAAGCAGGCGCATGACGCTCACCGTCATGTCGATGGCCGCGGCGATGGACTGGGTGCCGATGCCCAGGCCGCTGAGGACCTCATGAGTCTTCTCCCCGGCGTTCATCTTCCGGCGCGTCGCGTAGTAGTCCTGCCTCTTCTTTGCCCCGGTGCGGGCCTGCCGGAGCGCTGCCACGGTGTGGGCCGCCTCCGTGACCTGGACGCTGCGCACTTCCCGTACCGCGTCGAGCAGCGCGGTCTCGTGGCTGGAGCGCAGCCGGGCCAGCGCCTCCGCGTCCCGCTTCTCCAGCGCGGCGAGCAGCAGCGCGCCGAAGGACTTGACCTCGGCGGTGTACTCCCGGGCCTTCGCGACCATGGTGGTGAACCGGTAGTGGGGGAGGGGCCCGCCGAGGTCCTGTGCCACGGATTCCAGGTCGGCCCCCGTTGCCAGGGCGCCGACGAGCAGGCCGGGGTCGATCGGGGCGCCGAACAGCTCGAACGCGCGCTGGACGCCCTCGATGTCCTGGCAGTGCCGGATCTTGTACAGCCGGTCCTCGACCGTGTCCCAGTAGCCGAGCAGCTTCTCGTTGGGCGGGATGCGGAAGTAGGCCAGCCAGCCGAGGCCGAGACCGGGCGAGATCCTCGTCGGCGGCGGCTCGGTCCCGCCGGGAGGGATCAGGTGCTCGGCCGCCGTCACCGGATCGGGCGCCGCCGCACCGCGTGCGCGCAGTTCGGCGTAGCTGAGCGGCGCGGGCTCGTTCGGCGGGGGTACGGTCACGGGCCGCGGCCCGAGGAGTTCGGCGGCGAGCACGTACATCTGTGCCGCGACGTTCGCGGATTCCAGGGTTCCCTCGCGGAAGAGCTGGTCGCCCCAGGAGATCAGATTGTCCAGATACCGCATCACCACCGCCTTCTGGTAGGCGGTCGTGCGGAACTTGGCGACCACGTCCGGCTGGAACGGATGCGCCAGCCACTCCTCGACGCGGCGCCGCTCGCCCTCGTCACCTCGTGCGAGGGCGGTGAGGATCTCTTCGATGCGCTGCCGCTGGTAGTCCTTCTGCAGGTAGAACGGCTTGGTGATCCAGTAACGCGCAGGCGACTCTCCGCCGGACCGCGAGGTCGGGTCGAAGATCTTGTGGAACCACTGCTGCGCCTCGGCGAAGCGCTGGTTGGCGCTCAGCCGCTGCGCCATGAGCAGCGGGATATGGAAGAACAGCTCCCAGTTGTAGTCGGCGTACGTGCCCCCCGGGGTGAAGTCCACCTCGGTCTCGGACGGGTAGTCCGAGGACACCAGACTCGTGGGGGCGTAGGACCGGAAGTCGAACAGGGGCCACTGCGCGCCTGGGGCGAGCTGGACGGACCGGTCGAGCAGGGCACGCGTACCGTCGCGGTTGAGCAGGCTTTGGAAGAGGTCGATGTGGGGGTGGTACATCGGGGCGAACCTCAGCACGGTCGGACCCGGCCGGAGGTCCGGAGCGACGTGGTAGGTGCGCGCCCCGTCGGTGAAGGCGACCGAGTCGTAGAGCCACCCCAGGGGTGAGGCGTAGGCCACCGGCAGCTGTAGCCGGAAACGCGCGGTGCCGAGCGGGTTCTCAAGGACCGGGACGCTGCCCTTGAACTCGAACAGCTCGGGGAGGTGGACCCGGTCGCGGTAGTCGGGCGGCAGGTTCGCGGGGTGGTTCTGGACGAACTCGTTGTTGATGTTCTGCGTGTCCGTCGGCGCGATGAACCTCTGGCCCCGGCTGTCGTGCCGGGGGTCGCCCTCGTGGACGAAGAGCGTCGGCACGGTGTCCACCGCGCCGGTGCGCGGGCCGAACCGGAAGGCCCCGGAGACGGTTCCCCTCTCGGGATCGGGGTTGACGTAACTGGCGAAGTTGTGGACGCTCCACACCGTCAGCTCCCCGCCCACGGGGTCGATCTGCGGGTAGAAGCGGTAGGGGCCCGTGGTGTGGAAGGGGTTGGCCTCGTCCTCCGCGAGACGCTGCGGCCACTTGAGCGTCGTGATCGTGTCCTGTGTGATCCGCTTCGGCTGCCAGGTGCCGTTGGCGTACTGGGTCCAGTTGAGCTGGATCTTCCAGTAGGGGTCCGGCGCGTCGATCGCCGTCTCGTTCTTGCCCTCGACGGGCAGCGTCGTGATCGCCTTGTGGTCCCCCACCTTGACGAACGTCGGCCACATCAGGAGAAGGCGCTTGTTCCACACCACGGGGACCAGCGCCGGGGTGTCGATGTCGAGCTCGATCTTCTCCCAGGGCGTCCAGGTGGTCCTGTTCTTGATCCAGCGGCGGTGGTGGAAGGTGCGCGGTACCGAATCCGTGCACGCGAACAGATGGGCCACCTCCGTGCCGGTCGACAGGTCGTGGAGGATGCCGCAGGGGTGGAGCCGGGCCACCGAGTCGAGCCGGTCGACGTAGTTGCGGTAGACCTCCTCCATGTTGTCGCCGACCACCTCCTTCTGCGTCAGCTCGTTGCGCAGGCCGGTGAAGAACGGGGAGGCGTCGGCGCGCAGATCGGGCTGGAAGTAGTTCTCCGGATACAGGAAGACCTTCTGGTTCGCCTCCCACAGCCGGTAGCGCTTCATCCACTCCCACTGCTCCCAGGTGTCGTCGTCACCGGGGCGCACCCGGACCTCCAGGCCGAGCAGCACCCGCTGGACGAACAGCTGGACCGTGTAGATCGCCTGCGCCATCCGGGTCGTGAGCCGGCAGCTGCCCATTTCGACGTCGAGCAGGAAGTGGTCGAACAGGCCGTTGACGTCGTTCCAATAGGGGAATCCGACACTGGTGGTCAGCGGGTACGCGACGAGGTAGGACACCAGCGCGGCCCGCTGCCGCTCGCGCAGCGCGTCCGCCACCGGAACGGCGGCGGTCAGCCAGTCCTCGGGCGAGAACCGCGCCCTCGCAGCCATCATCGTCGACTGCACGATGTCCATCGCCAGCACCGACGGAATCCAGGCGCCCGCACGAGCCGCCGACACCCCCAGCCTGTGCAGCAGTGCGACGCCCGCCCGCAGCTTGCCGAGGCCCCGCTCGTCCGCGAGCTCGCCCGGCACGGTGATCTCCAGCATGCCGCCCGCGCACAGCACTTCGAGGTCGTCCCGGTTCCAGCCGGTGCGCTCGCTCAGCGCGTCGAACACCCGGTACCCGGACGCTCCCGGGCCGCGTCCCGCGGCGAGTACGGCCCCGAGCGTGGCCGAGCCGCCGGGTAGGGCGTCGCGCAGGGCGAGCAGATCGAGCAGCCGGACGAACGGCCGGTACAGCGGGGGGGCGCCCTCGACCCGCGACGGGGGCAGCGCCGCCAGATCCAGCCAGCCGGCGCCCGCCGCGTGTCCGATCACCCAGGCCAGCTCCTCTCCCGTGACCCGCAGCCGCGACAGGGCCAGCGCGACCCGGTGCAGCAGCGCCAGGGCCGTGAACTGGACCGGGAAGCCGGTGCGGGTGACGGACACCGCCTCGTCGCTGCCGACGTACCAGGGCGCGAGGAAGTCGAGGACGAGCGGTCCCGTTCCGGACAGGGACCGCAGCCACGTTCCGAGCAGGGCGTCCGCCGCGATGGCGTCGAGACCGGCCGCCTGGCCGAGCTGGAGCTTCACGGTCGTCTCGCTGAGCCGTCGGCGCAGCTCCGGCAGAAGGACCGACAGGACGAGGGGGAAGCGGTCGGAGGGGGCCAGCGGGTGGTCGAACAGGGCGCCGGCGTGCGACTCGTCCAGGAACCGGTTCTCCTGCTCGACCGGTTCGCTCTGTGCACCCTGCAGCAGGCGCGCCGCCCGCTGGAAGTCCTCCTCGCCGGACGCGGCGGCCAGCGCCTCGATCTCGTCCTGGCTGCGGTGGCCACGGGAGCACAGCGTCAGGGCCGAGGGGTCGTGGAACACCTTGCCGACCAGCCCCGGCGGCAGGACGAGATCAGCGGGCATGGCCGTGAGAGGGGTGCGGTATACCGGGATCCGGAAGGCATTCATCTGCGTGGCCACGAACTGCCGGGGGGCCGAGAACAGCGTCCGTACGGTGATCCCCCACAACTCGCCGGAGCCCAGGGCGTACATCCGCTCCTTCTGGTCGAGCGTCATCGGCCCGGTGAACCGGAGCGTACCCTGCCCGTCCGGACCGGGCTCGAAGCGCACCGGAAGACCCGGGGGATACGGGCGGGAACCCACGTCGTTGGCGACCGGGGCGCAGTACACGGCGGTGCCGAGCAAGGTGGCGACCGCCTCCTCCACCCGGGCTGGCTCCCAGCCCAGCAGGGAGAGGTGCCGGCCCGTCAGCGCACCCTTGTCGTCTGCGGTCTGCGCGGTCTGCTCGTACACGGCCCGCAGGGCCGAGCGCAGTGCGCTGAGCACCGAGCCCAGGGTGGCATCGGACGGTACGAGCGAGCCCTCGGGGCCGGTCGTCGCGGTCAGTACCGCGTCGGCCTCGGCGACGGTCAGGCCGCCGGCCAGGATCGACTCCACCTCGTCGGCGAACCGGGCCGTCTCCGCGAGCGAGGCGCGCACCGACGCCGCGGGGTCCCCGGCCGCCGGCGGCTCGCCCACGGCACCCCCGGCGCCCACCGACGACTCCTTGCGCCCGGGGTCCCCGACCGGTGACGGGCTCAGCCGTACGGGCCGGCCGGCGGGCAGTTCCGTCTCGCCGCTGCCGCGCGCCGTCCCGTCGCCGTCCGCCGGCTGTCCGCCGGGCCGCAGCGGACTGCCGCCGCGCAGCTCGAACAGTCGCAGCAGGTCGGCGACCGGCAGCCGGACGGCGCGGGCCAGCGTCACCGTACGCACGAGCGAGGAGAGGTTGGCGCGGGTCAGGCGCGTGTCCGCGACGACGGCCCTCGGCCCTGAGACGAGGGCGTTCAGTTCGGTGTCCGTGACCTCCAGGCTCCCGAGCAGGGCGGCCGATACGGGATAGGACCGCAGATCGCCCGCGGCCTCGACCTCGGTGCGCAACGCGTTCAGCGTGAACGGGTTGCGGCCGTCCGGCAAAGCGGCGATCACGGTGTCGTCGAGGAACAGGCGGTCGTACAGCGGAAGGTCGTCGCCCGTGCGGTACCGATGGGTGTCCAGCGGGCCGTACAGGCACAGCAGCCGCTCCACCGGCAGGCCGAGCCGGTCGGAGAGGCGCCGGACGGCGACCACGCAGGACAGCGTGGCGGCCGTCAGCTCGCCCGGTGTACAGGTGGCGATGACCCGGTCGAGCCGGCGCGCCGGCCAGCCGAGCACCCTGCGCAGGCGCTCGAACCGGTGCAGCCGGTCGAGGGTGTCCGCGGTCAGCCCGTTGATCCGCAGCAGGCGTGTGTCGCAGGGGTGGTCGGGGTCGGTCGGCTCGATCACCAGGGTGCGGTCCGGGTCGACGAAGCGGGTGTCGAGCACCGACTCAAGCTCCGGGTAGTCGAGTTGAGCGGTGTCGAGCATGGCCCGCACCGTCGACACCGACTCCAGGAGCTGGGCCGGGGGCATACCGGAGGGCTTGCCGTAGAAGGAGGCCAGGGTGTAATAAGGCCCGGTGGTCTCGCGCGTGATCATCCGCAGGCCGGCCATGGTGATGCCCAGGCTCTCCGCGACCACCTCGACGGATTCGGCGCCGGCCGGGTGCAGCGTGGCCATGAGCTCCGCGCGCGGCACCCCGAGCAGCCCGAGGTAGGTTCGGGCGCGGTCGGCCCAGAGGTCGTACGGCAGCGTCCACGGGTACGAGGCGCTGGCCAGTCGGTTGTAGGCGATGTGATTGGTCCACTGCGGCTGGATCCGCAGGTGGGCGGAGTCGCCGCTGCTCTGCCGCAGCGCGTCCCCGGTGGCGGGGTCCGGGAAGATGGCGTTCTCGAGTACCTCATTGACGAGGTCGACGTACGGGAGCATGAGGTTGGTGTTGTCGCAGCTGAGTTTCAGGTGCCACAGGTCCGGCCGCCGGGAGTACAGCGTGTCCGCCATCGGGCTCTCGCCCAGCTCGCCCATCGTGCCCGAGCTGGGAGCCCGCTTGAGGAAGTACAGCAGGTCCACCAGGTAGGCGGGCTGGCTGTAGAGCGTGCGGCACTCCTGGCACGCGCACTGGTCGGCGGAGCCGAACAGCTCGACCCAGTCCGGGACCAGATCGGTCCGCTCCTCCACCCGGGGCAGCCACGGCACCTCGAACTGTCCGGCGGTCCGCAGGTCCGCCACCAGGTTGACGGCGGCGGCGTGCACCCGCAGCGCCCGCGTGTGCACCGCGTGCGCCTCTCCCTCATCGAGGTGCTCGGCCATCCGCGCGGTGAAGGTGTCCCGGGCCAGCCCCGCGATGACGGCGGCGGAGGAGAACCCCTGGTCGCGCAGCGCCCGCATCGCCTCGAAGCGCGGGGCCACCCGGTACACCCGCTGGATGGCGGCCAGTTCGGGCCGCGCCTCCTCATCGGGCACACTGCGGGCGTCGACCGGGGTGCTCACCAGGTCGAAGTCCGGGTTCACGGCGAGGAAACGGGCGGCGGCGTTGTCCGGCTCCGGGGCGGTGGCGAGCCGGTGGGCCACGTACGCGGTCGGGTGGATCCGCTCGACCCGGGAGCGCAGTTCGTCGGCGTACTCCGCGGGTGAGAAGGCCGCCGGACTGGCGTGGGGCGGGCCGCCGGCCTCCGCCACGAGGCCCTCCCAATGCCCGTCGAGCCGTACGAGCTCGCGCGGATGGGAGAGCTCTCCGCTGTCGAAGCGGTCCAGGAGCGCGCCCACCAGCTCGGGATGCCCGTCGGCCACCCGGCTCAACTCAAGTGCCAGGCACATGCGTTCGGTCGCCACGGTCGGCGCGTCGACGGCGAGGAGGGCCTGGTGGGCGGTGTCCTCGGGGCCGTCGTGGTCGAGGTGGGCGGAGAACAGCCGCTGCCGTACCTCCGGATCCGTGATCGTGATCGAGAAGAGGCGGGCCAGGGCGGGTGGCGGCGCCTCGCCGCCGAAGCCGTCGGCGCCCTCGAAGCCGTCGGCGCCGAGATGGCGGGCGCGTAGGGCGGCGACCAGCGCCTCGGCCCCCTCCACCGCATCGATGAGGCGGGCCTCGACGGCCGCCGCGAGCGCGTCCCGTACGGCACTGGTACGCCGCAGGGCGAGCTCACCGAGATCCTCCGGCAGGCCCCGGCGCAGCAGACCGTAGAACAGCTGGGGCGACCGGCCGGTGGCGGCGGCGAGCCGGGCGGCCGAGGCGAGGTGGCGGACGTACTCCGGATCGGTGCCGGCGGCGTGGCCGAGGAACCCCGCCTCCTCGGAGGTGAGTTCGGCAGGATCGGCGCCGTCGAGCAGCGGCGTCACCGCTGCGAGGAGCCGGGCGTACTCGCTGCGCGGGTCGGCGGGCAGGACGGCGTCCAGGACCTCCTCGGCGCGGGGCGCCGGGCAGGAGACCTCGGCCGACCTGCCGCAGGGGGACGAGATCCGCACCACCAGTCCGGCGGGTTCGGCCGGCGGCTCGTACTCCAGCCGATAGCGGCCGTCGCTGCCCGTCCGGGTCTCCCCGAGCCGGTTCGTGGACCGCACCCGCCGGGAGACGAGCTCGACCCGGGTCCCGGCGGTGGCCGGCCGCCCCTCGTCGGTGACGGTGCCGGTGACCAGGCGCCGCACCGGTGGCGGGGCGGAATCGGGCGGGCCGGCGGTCGCTTCGGTCATGGCGGAACTCCTCCGTGCGGTGGGGACGGTGACGAACTACGGGGTGAACAGCTCGCTGGTGCGGGTGAGCTGGAAGTAGCCGCCCGAGGCCGTGGCGGGTCCGGTCCGCTCGGCCCCGCCCGCGACCAGGACCCGGCCGTCGGCGAGGACGGCCGCGGCGAAACTGAGCCGCCCCACCGCCAGCCCCGGCTCCTCGGACCAGGTCCCGAAGCGCGGGTCGTAGCGCGCGGCGCTGCGGTAACCGGCCTCCCCGAGCACGTCGTTGGTGCCGCCCATGACCAGCACGTCGCCGGCCGGCAGGCGCACGGCCTGGTGCAGTGCACGGCCGCAGGGCATGTCTGCCTCCCGGCTCCACGCCCCGGTCGCGGGGTCGTAGCGCTCGGTGGTCGCGCGGCTGTACGGGTCCAATCGGCCCTGGGAGCCGGCGTCCGGGTCGCCCCCGCCGGTGGCGAGTACCGTTCCGTCGGCCAGGACCGTCAGCCGGTGTCCCGCGCGTGCCGCAAAGAAGCCGCCCGTCGGGGTCCAGCGGCCGCTCGTGGGGTCGTACCGTTCGCAGTACGCGAGTCCGGCGCCGCCCCGCCAGTCGCGGCGCGTCGCCGCCCAGCCGCCCGCGACGAGCACACCGCCGCCGGGCAGTGCGACCGCCGGGTGGAGCGAGCGGGCGTCGAGCATCGGGCCGGTCGGCGTCCAGTGCCCCGACACCGGGTCGAAGACCTCGGCCGAGGTGAGGGAGCGCTCGCTGTCGCGGGAACGGGCCGCGGTGCCGCCTGCCACCAGCACCCGGCCGTCCGGTAACCGGGTCGAGGAATGTCCGCACCGCGCCTGCCCCATCCGCCCCGCGTCGGACCAGCTCCTCCGGACCGGGTCGTACACCTCGGCGCTGTCCAGCGCCCGGGCCGGGAAGCTGACCGGACCCCCGCAGCCGCCGGCGACCAGCACGCGCCCGTCGGCGAGCACCGTGGTCGTGTGCATCTGCCGGGTCTCCCGCAGCGGCGCGGCCCCGGTCCACACGCCGTCGCGCGGGTCGAAGAGCGCGGTCCCGTCCTGGGCGGCGAGCCGGCCGTCGGCCCCGCCTGCGATCAGGACGCGGCCGTCCGCGAGCCGTACGGCGGGGCTCACCGCGCCGAACAGGTTCCGCTCCCAGGGCAGTTCGCCGGCCGGGGCCCATTGTCCCCGGCTCATGGCGTGAACACCTCCGCCGTGCGGGCCGGGACGTCCTCGTCGGTTCTGGGAGCGGCCGCGCCCGCTCGGGAGACGCCGCCCGCCGCGAGGACCCGTCCGTCGCCGAGCACGGTCGCCCCGAACGCCCAGCGGCCGGTGACCAGGGGAGCGGCGGGCGCCCAGTGTCGGGCACCGTCCGCACAGAGCAGCGTGCTCGCGAACCCGACGTCCAGACAGGCGCTGTCGGTTCCGCCGAAAACCAGCACCCCGTCCGCGGTCGGCACCGCCCGATGAAGGGCACGCCCCCAGGGCAGGGGCGGACCCGGGCGCCACACGCCGGTCGTGACGCTGTAGATCTCCGTGCTCGCCAGACTGTAAGGGTGGAGGCGGGCATCGTCCGCGGCACGGCCGGGTTCGCCCCCGATCGCGAGCACGGAGCCGTCCGGGAGGGGCACGGCCTGGTGCACGGCGCGGGCGGCACGGAGCGAGCCGGTCGGCTCCCAGGTCCCGCTCGCCGGGTCGTAGACCTCACACAGGCCGAGCGCCGCGCCGGCGCCGTACCGCGTGGTGCTGACCAGCCCGCCCACGACGAGGACGCGGCCGCCGGGGAGCGGGACCGCGACGTGGTCCCACCGGGCCGCGGTCATGGAGCCCGTCGCCGACCAGGTCTCGTGGACCGGGTCGAAGACCTCGGCAGTGGCGAGGGTGAGCATGCCCTGGCGGGAACGCGGGCGCTGACCGCCCGCCACGAGCACCCGTCCGTCACCGAGCACCGTCGCCGAGTGCCCGCCCCGTGCCTCGGTCATCCGCGTCGTGGCCCGCCAGGTCCCGCTGGCGGGGTCGAGCAACTCGGCGTGGTCGATCGTCGGCTGGGGAAAGGCCTGCCGCCCGGGAACGCCCCCGGCGGCCAGCGCGCGGCCGTCGCGAAGGGCGGTGAGGGAGTGCAGGCGCCGGCCCTGGAGCAGGCGGCCCGTCGCCGTCCACGTGCCAGGGCCGGGGTCGTATGCGACGGAATCGTCCAGGGAGAGGAGCAGGGTCCCCGCGCCACCCGCGGCGAGGGCCCGGCCGTCCTTGAGCGTGACCGGCCCCTCGTACTGGCCGTGCCAGTAGACCAGGCGCACCGGCAGTTCCCCGGCGGCCGTCCAGCCGCCCGCGGCGGCCCGTACGGCGAGGGCACGCCGTGCCGGATCCCTCGTAGTGCCTGCTCCGCCGGCCAGCAGGTCGCGCAATTCGGCTCCTCTCGCAGCGTGCGTCGGCCGTGGCGGCCGGTCAGGGCGTGTACGTCTCGGTGGTGGCGGTGATCCGGTCCTCGCCCGGCACCGGCGCCGCCGCGCCGGAGTGGGTGAGACCGCCCATGACCAGGACCCGCCCGTCGGCCAGGGAGACCGCGGCCGGAGCCCAGCGCCCCTCGACCATCGGGAACTCGGCCGACCAGGCACGGGCGCCCGGGTCGTACAGCACGGCGTTCTGGAAGCCGACGGCGAGCGAGGAGTCGTCCGTGCCGCCGAGCACGAGCACGGCGCCGGACTTCAGCCGCACCGCCCGGTGGTGGCTGCGTCCCCACGGCATGTGGGCGTCGGCGCTCCAGGTGCCCGCGGCCGGGTCGTAGCGCTCGGTGGTCCACTGGCTGTACGGGTCGTAAGCCCAGTCCTCGTCCCGGAAACCCTGCATGTCGCCGCCCGTGACGAGCACGCCGCCGTCCAGGAGCAGGGTGGCCTGGTGACCCTTGCGAGCCGTGGCCAGAGTGCCGGTGGGCGTCCAGGTCGCGTCGGAGGGGTGGAACAGCTCGCAGTGCCCGAGCGCCGTGTAGCTTCCCTGCCCCACGGCGAGCGCCCCGCCGACCAGGAGCACCCGGTCGTCCGCGAGCCGCACTGCCGGGTGCCCGAACCGGGCGTCCGTCATCGGCGCGCGCACCTGCGTCCACCGCCGGCTGTCGGGGTCGTACAACTCGGCGGAACGCAGGGTGCGCAGGGAGTGGTCGTCGCGGGCCGTACAGCCGCCCGCGACGAGAACGCGGCCGTCCGTCAGGGCCGTCGCCGAGTGCGAGAACCTCCCCTCGCCGAGTCCGCCGACGGGGGTCCAGCCACCACTTCCGGGGTCGTACAGCTCGGCCGAGGCAAGCCCCGCCGGCGGCGCTCCGGGGCCCGCGCCGAGCCCGCCGACCACCAGCACCTGGCCGTTCACGAGACGCGTCACGGTGTGCAGCCGGCGGGCCTGTCCGAGCGGCGGCGTGGACGTCCAGACTCCGGTCGACGGGGTGAGGAGCGCGCTCCTGTCGGTCGGCAGCCGCCGCCCGTCCTCGCCGCCCGCGATCAGCACGTCGTCGTTGCCGAGTACGGCCGCCGCATCGGCCGGCTGCGCCCAGAACCCCGCGTACGGCAGGTCCGAGGCCGGCTGCCACACGCCGGGGGCCGCCCCTGCCGCGGCGCGTGCAGCCCGCTCCCGGACGCCGCGGACCCGCGGCGGGCGCATCCGTTCCCACACGATGCCGCACCTCATCTCGTCGGCCCGTTACTCCCCGGGGGTCCGGGCGTGGACACATGACGTCATCCGTGCGGAGTAGGAAGAAACGATCAGCCCGGCCGCCGGCTCCCCGAACCCATAGGCATTGACAGTGCTACCGCTCGCCGACGGCACTCCGGCGACGGGGGCCGTGAGCGGACCCGGGCGCGGTGCCGGAAGCGAGCCACCCCACCCCACCCCACCGACGCCACTGTCTGCGCTCAGGATGTGGTTCTGGTGTTGTCGAGCCGTTCGACGCGTGCCACGTTCTCCCGGTCCTCGGCGTCCGCGCTCGCCTCGGCGGCGAACCACGCGTCGAGGATCTCCTTGAGCAGGGGCTCCGAGGTCAGGCGCAGGCTGAGCGCAAGCACGTTGGCGTCATTCCAGCGGCGCGCACCGTCCGCCGTGTAGGCGTCCGTGCACAGGGCCGCGCGTACCCCGGGGACCTTGTTCGCCGCGATCGACGCGCCCGTACCGGTCCAGCAGCACACGACGGCCTGGTCGGCGTTTCCGGCGGCGACCTCGCGGGCCGCCGCCTCCGAGCAGGCCGCCCACTGCGGATCGTCGCCGGGGCTCAGCGCCCCGTACGCCACCACGTCGTGTCCGCGGTCGCGCAGCTGCCCGAGGAGCGCGCGAGCCACGGGTTCGTCCATGTCCGAGGAAACGGAGATCCGCATACCCCGAGACTAACCGGCCGCGGAACGTACGGGCGCCGAAGCGGCCCGGACCGCTCAGTCCTCCCAGTCCTCGTCGTTGCCGCCGCGCATGGTGCGCCATCCCTCCAGGTCTTCCAGCGCCGTCCGCGCCAACTGGGCGTACTGCACCGGGCACTCCCACAGCTCGCGGGCCGCGAGTTCGGCGGGCACGGGGGTGTCGGGGTGGTCCTGCGGCGCGTACAGGTGGACCACCGCGCGGTAGCGGGACTGCACGGTGGATTCGGCGGTGGACCAGGGGTGCTGCGGATGGCCGCAGGAGACGTCCAGGTCGATGGTGGCGAGCGCTGTGGCCAAGTCGCGGGTGTACGAGGGCGGCAGACCCTCGTACGTCTGGGCGATGCCCATCCACAGGCACAGGAACAGGCCGATCCGCTCCTCGTCCCGCAGCTGTCCGGTGAGCCAGCGCCGGGCGGACCACAGGGCGACCGGGCCGGTGTTGTCCTCCCAGCTACGGCTGATCGCCTCCTGCATGGCGACGAGGTCGAGGCGGCCGTCGTCGAGGATGAACCGCGCGTCCAGATGGGAGACGTCGACGCTGCCGAAGAGCTCCTGGTGCGCCTCGCGCAAGCGGCCCAGGGCCTCGTCGGCGAGGTCCGCGAGGAAGCCCTCGCAGTCGAACACCGCCGACTCCTCCTCGTCGAGATCGCCGTCCTCGGCGAACGCGGCCCGTCCGGCCTCGGTCAGCATGCTCACCCCCGCCTCGACCTGGTACTCCGAGTCCAGCTGCGCGGGGTGGGCGTCGGCCGGGCAGGTGCAGGAGGCCCGGTCCAACTGCGCACGGAACCCGTCCAGGGCCTGTATGTACGACGCGAACAGGGACTTGCTGAAGACGCGTGCGCAGACGTACCAGCAGGTGGCATGCAGGAGGATCGTGTACCCGGTCCGCTCCCGGCGGCCCTCCGGGCCGGCGTCGCGGCCGAGGGCCGCCTCAGCCGCGTCGTCGGCGAGGAGGGAGAGGGCCGATTCGGGATCGACGTAGCGGTAGTCGCTGACGATCCCGCACAGGTCGGAGATCAGTTGGCGGTGGTCGGCAGGAAGCATGGGCGTCACTTCAGTCACGTCCGTAACCGACGATCGGGAGAGTCGGACGGTTCCCCGGCGCACCTGACAAATGGCCTGGTCGGCGCGGTGACGCCGCCATCGGCCTAGCCGTGGGCGGGGGCCGAGGAGTGGGTGTGCTGTTCGTAGAGACGGTCGGCGAGCAAAGCGTGTGCGAGTGTGCCGCCCGCGCGTACGGAGGCGGTCACGAAGGCGGCTTCGGCCAGTTCCTCGGGGGTTACGCCGTGGCGGCGGGCGGCGGCCGTGTGTACGTCCAGGCAGTAGGAGCACTGGGTGACGAGCGCGACCGCCACGGAGATCAGCTCGCGGTAGCGGCGCGGCACCGCCCCGTCCTCCCGGTCGACGGCCTTCTGGAAGGCGACCCACGCGGCGAACTCCGCCGGGGCGTTGGCGCCGACGGAGCGGGCGCGGTGGAGGTCGTCGGGGTGTGCGTACATGTGCGGGCTCCTGAAGCGTTGGGCGGGGGTCGGCGCGGCGGGCCTGTTGCCCGGCGTCCTGGCACCACTTCACCTCGGGCGCTGCGGTGCTGTCCAAGACCGGTTTCGAAGGCGCAGGTTCGTTCTCGGTATCGTGGCTGGTCATGGACTTGCGGGCATTGCACTGTTTCGTCGCCGTGGCCGAAGAGGGCAACTTCGGCCGCGCCGCCGTACGTCTGCGTCTGGCTCAGCCGCCGCTGAGCCGCCGCATACGGGAGCTGGAGGCCGACCTCGGGTGCCGGCTGTTCGAACGGATCCCCACCGGGGCGCGGCTCACCCCCGCGGGCGAGGTGCTGCTGCCGGAGGCGCGGGATCTCTTGGAGCGTGCCGAGCGCGCCCGCGAGCGGGTGCGCGGCACGGTGGCCGACCGGGTGCTCGTCCTGGGCATGGTCGCGGGCGCGGGCTTGGAGGTCGGCCCGGCAGCTCTGGCAGCTTTGCGGCGCATGCGGCCGGGGGTGCGGGTACGGCTGCGTGAGGCGGCGGTCACCGATCCGACGGCCGGCCTGCGCGAGGGCCGGGTGGACCTCGCGCTGACCCGCCTGCCCTTCGACACCGCCGGCCTGACGGTCCGGCCGCTCGGCGAGGAGCCGCTGGTCGCGGCCGTCCCCGCGGACGATCCGCTGGCGGGCCGCCCGCGCCTGCACGTCACGGAGCTGGCCGACCGCCCTCGGTTCCGCCTGCCCCCGGGAACCGATGCCCGGTGGCGGGCCTACTGGCTCGCTGCCGAGGAGGAGGCGCCAGGCCCGGTGGTGGCGTCGGTCGAGGAGTGCCTGCACGCCGTCCTGTGGGAGGGCGCGGTCGGCCTCCTCCCGGCCGGGGCCGCGCTGCGGCACGCGCGGCCCGGCATCGCTTTCGTCCCCGTCGGCGGCCATCCGCCGAGCTGTGTCGTCACCGCCCGGCTGGCAGGTGTCACCGACCCGCTCGTCGATGCGCTCGCGGACGCACTCGACGCCGCGAGGCAGGCGCAGGCACGAGAGGGGCGGCGCGACGCGCCCGCCCGGCCCCGATGAGGAGCTGCCTGGCACTGACCAGTGCGATGTGTGCGGTGCAGGCGCAGAACGCTGTGGCGGACAGGTACACCACGAGTGCTTGGTCGGTGAGGAAGAGGATGGACGTGGCCACCGCCGCGACCAGGAGGCACATCGCGCCGGGAAGGGACTGCCCGGCAGCGGAGCGGCGGCGGTAGAGCGTCGCGCTGGGCTGGATGTTGGTGCTGAGCAGCGCGAGCCAGGCCATGGAGATCCGCATGGGGTCGTCCATCACGTGCGTGAAGAGCGTAACGGCGGGCGCCGGAGCGTCCCGTACTCCCCATGGATGCTGGACCGGTCCGAGTCGGGCACGCCGTTGTGCGTGTGGTGAGCAAGGCTGTGCCACGATGCATCCGCCACGATGAAGTCGGTCGGGTGCCACGGCAGGATGCGCCCCCGCACTTCGAATCGCCCGCCCTGTCGATGCCGACCTGCGGCCCTGCGGCGGCCCTGGGGGGGAGACCCACCGAAGGGAACAAGATCACGCCCACCCGAGTCCGGCGCGTGTTCAGGAACTTACGAGTGAAGTGCCCTCGGCCGGCCGGTGCATCCACACTCGCCAAGTTCACGGCTGCCCTGTTGAAGTGAGGGGCGCGGATGCTGAAGCACAAGCCAAACCTGTTCCTTGAGGTCGGCTCGGGCCAGCGGCGACGTGCGGCAGACGGCTCGGCAACCGCCCCGAGCAAATCCGATGGCACCGACAGCTCTCGGGCGACAAGACTGTACTGGTGAACACCCTTCCGCCGTCTGACCCGCTCCTCCTGCCGGTACGGGATCCGCGCGCCCGCCACCTCGTTCTCGACTATGCGGACATGCACGCCCTGATTGCCGACCTGGTTCTGCCCAGTGACGCCTCGATGTACGTCATGAGCGCGATGGAAACCTCCCGTGAGCTCATCCGGCACTCCTACTACCGCTACGAGTTCGCCACCGTCGCCGTCACGCATTCCCTGTTCGCCCTGGAGCACGTCCTCGCCGAGCGCCTGGGTACGAACGAACCGCTCCACGTCCTCATCGAGCGAGCCACCGACGCAGGGCTCATCACGGCCGGACTCGCTGTGGAACTCGACCGCAGCCGACTGCTGCGCGACAAGCTCACACAGGGCGCCGAGTCAAGTGCCGCCCTCCGCCCGCTCCGGGCGGTCGAAATGGTGCGTGCCGTCTTCGATGCCGTCTCCCTGCTCCTTCGCCCAGCGTCCGCGGCAGAGGCAACGGCCGCCGACGTGGGCGGAGCACAGCCCGAAGGCGGACTCGCCGGGCTGTGGGAGGACCACCTGCGCGCCCTGTTCCCCGACGGCTTCCGCGGGGTGGACTTCGACGGCGTGGACCTGGTCCTCCTGGACGCCGATGTCGCCGGCCTCGTACAGAGGGAGCTGAAAGACGGACTCGACGACAGCGGTATCGCCTACCTGTGGAACTGCATCGCCGCCCTCGACAAGATCGTGCCCCTGATCAACGAGGAGTACTGCGCCTCCTACTTTGCGAGACTTCGGACGATGGCCCAGGTCGCAGCAGCGCCCTACATCCCCACCGCGATCTGACCACCGGGGCTGAAACGGACTCGGGGTTTCCCACGACCCTTGTCAGGGTCAGGTTCGGTGCCGTTCGACCAGGCTCTCTGGGCGTTTGGCGGTCTTGCCCACTTCGTAGCGGTGGCGGGCTGCTTGTTCTTCGAGCCAAGTGGCCGGCCTGGTCCAGGGCGCGACGGTCTCGGCGCACGGGCCGGACAGGGCGAGTGAACCCGGAGGTTCCCCCCCCCCGGGCCTGGGACCGTCGCCGCGTCCGGCTCACCCCAGCTCTCCGGCCTGGCGAAACGGAACTCCTTGCCGTGCTTCGGGGGACGCCCGTTCCGGGGCGGGTAGATCCACAGGCGGGGCATGGGATTGCGCATCACCGAGTCCGACCGCACCCGACCCAGCACCTCGACGGGCAGGCCGGCAAGGAGGTAGGCCGTGCGCGGGGACGCCCGAGGCGGCGCAGGGCGCGGGGTGGGTACGGCGCCGCGGGCCGCGCCGGCCGAGTCCTGGTCTGACGGCGAGGGGTCGGCATCCCGTGTGGACGTGGCCGGCGGGAGACCGTCCGGCGCTGCTCGTGCGGTCGTGCGGGACGGCGGTATCAAGCCCTTTCGGTGCCCGTGTCGCTGGCCGTCAAGTTCTCCACCGCGTAGTCCCCGCTGCGGATGGCCGACTCCAGGCGGTTGGAGAACGCCCCCAGGTTCGATCGCTGATCCGTGACGGTCTTGATCGCAACGTCGATCTTCGCGATGGACGAATTGGCGTCGATCGCCGTCATGACATTCACCGGGCCCGCCACGGCCGCCCCGCCCTGGGCACCGGCGCCGCTCTGCTGATCCGCCGGGGCGGCTGCCTCACCGGCGAAGAGGTGCTGGATATCGGCAGCGAAGATGTTCACCGCCAGCGCCTCGTTGGTGTTCGCGCCCACGTGCGTACGCAGCGTCCAGGACGCCTGGGCGTTGGCCAGCGACGCAGGAGTGTTGATCTTCGCGGGTGTCATGCCCAGCTCGTCAGCGGACTTCACGTTCGCCTCGGCAGAGGCGTCGGCGAGCAGCTTCATCTTGTTGAAGTCGGCCTGGTCGGCGATGCGGGCGATCTCATCGGTCAGCTGGTCGACCTCGATCTGGATCGCCGAGCGGTCTTCCTCGCTGTACGTGCCGTTCGCCGACTGGATCGACAGCACCCGCGCCCGCTGCAGAACGTTGGTCAGTTCATTGAGGTGGCCCTCGGTTGTCCTGATGAAATCGAGCGCGGCGGAGGGCGAACGGACATCGACCCTCTTCTCCAGGAGCGCGGTCGGCACCACGGGCGTTGTGGCTCCGGGTGCGGGAGTCAGCCCAAGGCTCGCGGCCCGTTCCGGGGACAACTGAACCTTGGCGGGGCCCTTTGAGTTGGGCCTGGTCTCGGACACGACGACTCCTCACGTGCAGGCTCGATGACTACCTGACCGGAGCCTCTCATGACACACCGTAGTCCAACAACTACACGTTTGGTTGCTGTCCGGGAAGGACGCGGCCTGGGTGATGACTTCGGCCGGCTGCGGCAGACGGGGGTTGGCCGAAGGTAGTTGACGCAGGCGATCCTCGACAGTCGGGACACGGGCGTGTCGATCAGCTACCCGGGCGCACCGCGCGTCGTAGTGGCGTCGGCTCTCCTCGCGCCCGGGTGCGCGGTCGCCGGCACGGCCATCGGCTCCGTCATCGGGTAGACCTCGGCCGCCGTGATCGCCTCGGTGGTGGTCATTCTCGTGCTGTCCATTGTCTTCACTGACAGCCGCCACTGGTCGGCTCTGCTGTGCCGTCGCCGCCGATACACCGAAGTCGTCAGGATCAGCCTGACCGAGACGCGCTCTCCGACCGCCCCGCCTTCCGGGCCTGCCGCGCGAAACTGGTACGCGACGCGGCCATCAGCGCCGTCGGCGCTTCGGCCTCCGTTACAGGCTCCGCGTCGCTGACGAACACGGCCGCCCCGGCCGTGGAGGGCCCGACCAGGATGGCGGGCAGCCGTCGAGCCACCCGGCGGGACACCGAGGTTGCTGCTGCCTGGTCGTACAGGCGGGCTGGGCGACTACATCTGGCACGCGCCGGCCCGGCTGAGGGGCACGAGTCCCGACCCGGTCGTCAGCAGTCACCGACACCCTTGCCGAGCCCGCCGGTCACACGGAGGTCGTCTGACTGCCGGGCAGTTTGGCCGCCGCGGTTTCGAACAGTTCGCGCCGGTTCTTCGGCGCCTCCTTCCGGCTGCTGCCGACGACCTGCTCAACGTGTCACGGCAGGTCATGAAGCGCGCATGGTGCGACGCGTCGCTCTCCGGCTCGCAGCAACACATGCCATATACATCGACTCTGGCCGAATGTGCCTCTGGCTCATGCGGGATGGAGACGGAAGCATCCACGCTGTCGGTTGAACGTCCACGAGACAGGAGTGACCCGTGTTTGCTCGCACGTCACGTATCGCCATGGCAGCAGCTGCCACCGTCCTCGCCCTGGGTGCGGCCGCCGTGAGCGCGAACGCAGCGCCCGTCCCGAGGAACTGCGTGCTCAACATCGATTCAGGCAGCATGCAGTGCTACGACACGTTCCAGGAGGCCGTCACCGCTTCCACCAACGGACGGATCACCGACGCACCGCTGTCGGCGAAGTACATCGACCAGAAGCTGGCCAACCGTCTCAAGGGCTCCTCGGGCACCACTCAGGCGGAGGCCGTGCAGCTCGGCGTCATCTACACGGACTCGAATTATGGCGGCTCCGCCCTGGTCTTAACCGGCGGCAGCGGCTGCCAGAGCGGCAACGGCCGGGACGCCCAGATCAACCTCGACGGGATCTGGAACAACTCCGTCAGCTCGCTGACCACGCTGTCCTGCTGGCTGGAGCTGTGGGATGCACCCAACGCCTCCGGTATCCACCAGGAGTACCAGCAGTCGACCTCGTACGTCGGGGACGCGATGAACGACCGGGCGAGTTCGATCGCCCTGCTGTAGGACACCCGCCATGCAGCGGGCGCCCCGCCCCCCGGTTCGCCGGGGCGGGGCACCCGACCTGCACTGCCTGCGGCACATTGATCCTGACCTTCTTCTCGTCCCACGGCTGGCAGTCCTGGGACATCGAGCACCGGTCCTTGATCCCCGAGGGGATGCCCGTGCTCGTCGACGACGGACCTTGCTCTTCGAGGACGGCCGGGCCGCGCCGCGCCCCTCAGCGGTGGTGGACCGCTCGTTACGTGAGCTACCGGCGAGCCGGGCACCGGCGCCGAGCTCGTGGGAGAGCTACGCGAGGGCGCTCAAAGCGTGGACGGACTTCCTGGCCGAGCACTGGGCGGGGCCGTTCGACTCACGGGAGCGGCTGAAGGCGGGCTTGAGCCGGTATGCCGAGCACCGGGCGGCCGGGCTGGCCGAGGCCCGCCCGGTTCGCGGCGACGACGTGGGCCAGCACACGAGCATCCTTGCGATGTTCGCCCCGGGGCGTCCGGCGGTGGCCCCGCTGCCGGGTGCCCACCGCACAGCCCTTCACCAGCGCAGTTGCGCTGGACGGTTGGACGAGCTCACCCGGTTCTTCCATTGGCTCGGCAAACGCGTCCAAGCCTGCAGCAGGTTGACACCCAGATCCGCGAGGCATACCTGGCCCACCGCCGCTACGTTCGCGACGAACACGGCACGGTGGTCGGCGGGAACAGCCCAGGCACCCGGCGCGCGGCCGCCCAGGTCGCCGTCGACCTGGTCAGCTACACCGAACTGTTCGGCGTCGACCGTGTTCCCGCAGATCTGCGGCCCTGGGGCGGCGCCACCGCCTCGGCGGTCGCCGAGAAGCCCAGTGGCAGGACCGAGAACAGGACCCAGCCGGTCCAGGACCAGATCTCGCAGCCGATGCTCGCCGCCGCCCTCTACCTGGTTTCCACCCTGGGCCCGCACGCCGTCGCACTGGCCGGGGAGGTGCAGCAGGCCAGCGTCGACCAGCAGCTCGAACCGACCGCAGCGCTGGCGCCCAGGACCCAGCGCAGTGACCGGGACGTGTTGAACCTGCTGACCCAACGCGCCAAGACCCCGCACATTGGCCCGGCGAAACTTCTGCTGGTCTACCGACCCCTCCCGCGCGCTCTGCCTCAAACTCGCCGGCACCCCCACCGCCGACCGGCCACTGGTCGGGATGTGGGACTCCGCCCGCTGCCCACAGGCCACCCACCACCCCTGCCACCGGCTCATCCGGGCCGAACGCGCCGAACGGACGAAGACGTTCCTCGGCGACCTGGGCAGGACCCGCAAGACCGGACACGCCCGCCTGCGAAACGACTACGACCGGGCCGTCCGTGATCCCGCCCGGCGGCAGCTGGGAAAAGGTGCTTCGTCTGGTCACCCAGGCTCCGCAACGGCTGTCGATGGACACCCTTGCCGCCCACCGCGCGGGCCGGGGAATCGCCTGCACCCACCCGGCCACCGCATAACTCTTCCAGTAAGTCACCCACGGCCAGCGGCACGACGACCAGACCCTCCATGCGGGGCATTGACCCGGGCCTCGCATACCGCAGGTTCCCCAGAGTGCTTCCCGTCAGCCGGCGGTTTCGCGTGGGACGCGGTCCGGCGTGAGGTGCACGCCAACGACCAGGCGTTCCGGCTCACGCTGAGCGCGGTGACCGCGAAGTCGAACCGGTCCAAGACCGGCTTCCACAGGCCGGCGGCTCCCACTGCGAGTACGCCGCCCAGTGGACGGAGACGAAGCCGCGCGCTGGGCCCTCGCGGTCGACGATGCCGAGCGCCAGGGCCGGGGTCGGTCTCTCAACTCCGACCCGTTCCCGCCCGCCGGGGCGAGCCCCGTGGGCGGGAACGGGCAGGCTGTGCCCGGTCTTGAAGCCCGGCTATGTGGCGTTGGCTGCGGAGCTGACGGTGAGCGGGTCGGTGCGGTACATGACGTAGACCCGCCCGTCTTGCATGGCGCAGGAGATTTCGTCCATGGGGTGGATGGTCCGGCCGCCGGGGAAGTTGCCGCCGGCCCACATGTTCTGGGACGGGAGCCAGTGCATCTGGTAGAGATCGCCCCGATTGTGGAGGAAGACCTCCAGCCCGCCGCTGTGGGAGAGCAGGGTCGGGCCGTGGGCGTAGTTGGGGTGGCTGATGCCCGCGATGCGGGTCCAGCTCACATTGTTCCCCGAGGTGGAGGCGTTGCTGGCGTGGAACCCGTTGTCCATGCCGCGTGCGACCCGCCACAGCTTCCCGCTGTTGCTGGCCATGCTCACCGGACTGTCCAGCTTCCAGCCCAGGTTGTCGAGCTTGGGTTCGATCCAGCGGTTGCCGTCATGGCAGTTGGTGTGGGGATCGCCGGCCCCGCCGATGTGGGTGAGCCACAGCCGGTCGTCGTGGACGGCCAGCGCCGGGGCGATGCGGGACCCAAAGCCGAAGATCCGCTCTCGGCGGGTCCAGGAGCTGCCGTCGAAGGTGAAGTAGCCGACCGTGTCGTCGGTGCCGGTGTGGGCACACCAGAGTTTGTCCCGCCAGACGGCGAGGGCGGGTGCGATGTCGGAGTACTCCTCGTTGATCTGTCGCGGGGTGCTCCAGACGCCGTCGGCGTGGGTGGTCCACATCAGCGCACGGTCGGCGCGGTTGAACAGGACGTGGAGCCGGTTCCGGTAGAAGGCGATGGCGGGGGGTGTGATCGACTGCCAGGGCAGAGGGATGGGGGTGGTCCAGCGGTTGCCCTGTTCCTGGACGAGGTACTGGAGGGTACCGACGGGGAAGGGGACCTTCTCGGGGCTGGCGTACTTGAGCTTCAGGACGTGGTGCCCGTCGCCGTTGAAGTGCAGGTCGACGCTGCCTCGCTCCGACAGCAGCGCGAGGTCGTGGCGGTCGAGGTAGATCGCGCGAGCGCAGGACAGGTCGTCCTCGTTGCGCAAATGGCTCATCAGGATGACGCCCAGGGTGTTGATGTCGGCCAGGATGCCGGCGATGCCGCCCCCGGGCAGGTTGGCGCCGACCTGGAACCAGGGGGTGTCGAAGATGCTCTGCGACAGCTGCCGCAGGCGTGCGTGCAGGGCGTCGTACCACTCGCTGGAGCTCTGGTCGGCTTCGAAGCAGAAGACCTGCAGGATCAGATGGCCTGCGACCTGCCCGTCGAAGATGACGCGGTTGGAACCGAAGGTGCGGGTGTCACCCTTTTTGACGCTGCCGAACTCCTCCGACCGGTAGGCGGGGCCGGCTGCTTTGTCACTGCCGGACGACGCGCACCAGTAGGTCTCGTCCTTGGTGCCGCCCTGGTCGCCTTGAGCCCGCAGTACATGGAAGCTCTCCAGCTCCAGACGCACCCGAACCGGATCGAACCCGCTCACCCCCGCCGCTGAACCCTCGGCCGCCAGAGTGCCCTCGCCATCCGGCGCGACGGCGAGCGTGTCGGGGGAGACGACAACGGCTCCGGGCATGGCCGAGGTACCGGCCCGCCAGGTACGCAGAGCATCGACGAACTCAGGACCGTCCACCCCCTCTCCTAGAGCGAACCCTTCCCGGCTGACCAACGCGGTGTTCGGCTGAGCCATCGTCTCGCGGGCCATCGCCTGCCAGTCCTGCTGGTACTGCGCCCAGTCGTAGGCCTGCCCGAGGGGCCGGCCGGTGACGGACACCGGGAACGGCAGGCCGGTGCTGTACGTGACCAGGAACAGGTACAGCTTCCCCAGGCCGATGAGGTGCGCTTGCGGCATCGCGGTGAGCATGGCCTGGACCAGGCGGTTCTCAAGGTCTCCGAGCTGATGCCCCTGCTCCGTGCGGGCAGCGGCGCGCAGCGCCACGGCGAGCATCAGGTTCGCCCGCGTCCCCTCGCGAGCCTGGGGCCGCACCAACGGGGACGGGTGCCCACCGGTCAGGATCTGCCGCAGCCTCTCCAATCGCGGATCGTCCAGGACGCTGTCCGGGTTCCCGGCCGTCGTGCTCTCGTCCAGTGCCACAGCTTCTCCTTCGCTCGCGTGGGCGGATATCGCTGTCCGCACCGCTGCGGCGACGCTATGTTCCGGCCCGACGCCTTCCGGGGAAATGAGCGTGCGCAGCTGAAAACCGTCTGAGAATGGCCAAGCCCGCCCATTCGGCCCAGGTGCCTCCCGATTACCCCGCGGGTTGCTGACGGCGTGTGAGGGCCGGGTGGCTGACCGGCGGTGGGAGCCATGGGCGGCCGCGACCAAGGCTGCAAGGCAACCGCGCCCCGGTGCTGGAAGGCGCAGCTTCGCGCGGTACGGACGCGGGCATCACCCGGCGCGAGGCGGCCGAGGGCCATCGACGACGACATGATCACCTTCTCCATCGCGCCGCGGAACAAAGGTGTCCCCGTCCCGGAGATCTTTGACCGGAGCGCGGACGCTCCGTGACGTCGGCGGACCGATGTCACGGGGCGTCTTCCTCGGACCGGCTGTCCGGACGGCTTCCGGATACCGGCTCTAGCCCTGCTTGATCGCGGAGATGTCGAACTCCAGGACGACCTTGTCGCCGACCAGGACTCCGCCGCCTTCCAGGGCGGCGTTCCAGGTCACGCCGTACTCCTTGCGGGAGATGGTCACCGATCCTTCCAGGCCGACCCGCAGGTTGCCGTAGGGGTCGACGGCATGGCCGGTGTACTCGAAGTCGATGGTGACCGGCCGGGTGGTGTCCTTGATGGTCAGGTCGCCGGTGACGCGGTACTCGGTGTCGGATTGCGCCTCGACCGAGGTGGTGCGGAAGGTGATGTCGGGGAAGTTGGGAGCGTCCAGGAAGTCGTTGGTGCGCAGATGTTGGTCGCGCTGTTCGACACCGGTGTCGATGCTCTCGGTCTTCATCACCACTTGGGCGGTGGATCGGGCCGGATCGGCTCCGTCCAGGTGGGCGGTGCCCTCGAACTGGTGGAACGCGCCGCGGACCTTGGTGACCATGGCGTGGCGGGCGATGAACCCGATCCTGGTGTGGGCGGGGTCGAGGACGTAGTCCCCGGTGAGCTCGGTGAGGGCGGGCGACGTGGTCAAGGTGCCTCCGTAGGTCCTGGGTCCCGGCGGCGGTCCGCCCGGAACGGTTCCGGAGCCACGCTAGGACGTGACCGGCTCCCGCCCGGCCAGACGCACGGGTCGCCCGCGGAGTACACCTGATCGCAGACCTGGGTGGGGGCGATGGGAGGAATGGACGGGGATGACGAGTCCCTGCATGGCCGGCTCTACGGCACGGATCACGACCCCCCGAACCCCGGCCCGCGGGCCGGCCGTGCTCCCTCGCGGGACATCCCAGGACATCGAGTCCACCTCCGAGTGGGGAAGCGAGGACGCCCTGGAGGAGCTGGTGGGCTCCAAGCAGGGCGAGAAGGTCTCCCCAGATGTATCGGCCTCGACACGACTCCGGCGCGGCGCCGTCGCGGATTTCAGGCGAGGTCTTCTGCCCAGCCGCCGGGATAAGAAGCAAGTGAGAATCGAATGCATTTCCTGGATGCGGCAGGGCACACGGTGCTTCGGAGGTTGATAACTATGGTTCCCCTGCTTCTCGTTCTTCTGCTGGTCCTTCTTCTCTTCGGCGCTGGTTTCGCGGTGAAGATTCTTTGGTGGGTGGCTATCGCAGTCCTGATCCTGTGGCTGATCGGTTTCGTCGCCCGACCCAAGGGCGGTAGCGGCCGCTGGTATCGCTGGTAGCCGTACGGCAAGACGCAGTTCTGACACTGCATGGCGGTGGCCGGTCACCCCTTCCTAGGGGGGACCGGACACCGCCATGTCGTTGTCGGCAGGCCGTCGACAGACACGGAACGGATAAAGGTGCGGATAAAGGCGCATCTCGGGGGCATCCGAAGGGCAGCCGGGGTGGTCGCCGTGACACAGCAGGGGACCTGCTCACCTCCAATGATCGACGGCCGCCCCGGCCCCGCATTTCGATCCGGGTGCGTGAAGCCGAAAAGGCGGGGCAGGTGAAGTCCAGGCGGAACGCAGCACTACCGCCGAGCACGACGTACGGAACAGGGAGGATCGGTGGAGAATTCATTCTTCCGCCGTCCCCCGTTGACCGGAGGAGTTGTTTTTCGCGTGACTGAGCATGTGTGGAGTTACCAGCCGACCGCGGGCCACCTGGCCGGTACGGACCTGACCGGCTACAAGGTCGAGGCGACCGACGGCAGCATCGGCAAGGTCGACAAGCACTCCGACGAGGTCGGTGACGCCTACCTGGTCGTGGACACCGGCGTATGGATCTTCGGCAAGGAGGTCCTGCTGCCGGCCAGCACCGTCGTCAGGATCGACCCGGAGGACAAGAAGATCTTCGTCGACCGCACCAAGGAACAGATCAAGAGCGCCCCCGAGTTCCACCGGGACAAGCACCTCGGCGACACCGGCTACCGGGAAGAGCTGGGCACCTACTACGGTGCCGGCGCCCCCTTCGGCGGCCGACCCGCCTGATCGCGTTCCCGCACGACGCCGGTCCCGACACCCTCCTGGGTGTCGGGACCGGCGTCGTGCGGGTCACCCGCCCTCGAATTCGAAGACCTCGGCCAACGCGTGCTCCTGCTCCTCCACGTCGCCGGCGCTCCCCGCAATCACCGCGTACCGCCAGGAACGGCCGTCGGGCGGCGCGTCCGCGTAGAGAACCACGCCCTCGCCGCGATCCGGGTCGAACGCGAGGCGCGATGCGCGCAGCCGGGCGAGGGCTCCGTCGAAGTCCATGGGGCTCCGCGTCCAGCCCTTCGCCACCGACCAGGCCGGGCGGGGTTCGGCCGATCCCGCGGTCAGCCGGGTGACCATGGTGTGGGGTGTGGTGGTGGCCGTACGGCGGATGTTGCTCTCACTCGCGTACGCGACGCCGTCCGCGTCGACCAGCCCGTCGAGCCCGAAGGGCCCGGCGTAGCCGTGGCCGGCCAGATGCCTGCCCAGGGCCGCCCCCCACTCCTCCAGCTCTTCGGCGACGTGCGCGCAGGACGGCGGCAGCGGAGAGGCGTATCCAGTGAAGGCGCCCTGAACCGTACGCATCGCACCGCTGAAGAGCGCGTGTGTCCCGGAAGCGGCGACTTCCAGCTGGATACTGACCGACTCGGCCACGTCGAGGCGTTCCTCCACCACCCACAGGCCGTCGGGCCCACCGACCGTATCGAGGGGCATGCTCGCCCCGCCCCTCAGATCGTCGCGGGACACGAAGCGCATCCCGTGCCCTCCGGCCGAACGGTCAGGCTTCACCACGACGCACTCGTGGTCCCGCAGGAGCTCGCGGGCCACGCCTTCGGTCTCCGGGCGTCGGCACATCCGCCCCGCAGGCAGCCGCATGCCCAACTGCTCGGCCGTCTCGCGGAACCCGGTCTTCGTGTTGAGCAGCATGGTCATCCGCAGCGCGGCCTCGGCAGCCTCGACCGTGGGGTACGGATGGACGGCGACACCGATGTCCCGGGCGAACGCGATCGCCGACGCGTCCAGCGCCGTCGGCAGCAGCGCCGCACCCCGGTCACCGGCGAGAGCCCGGACGTGCTCGACGAGGCCGGCCTCGCGCACCGCCCGAGCCAGCGGCACGGAGCCGGCGGGAGGCACCTCGATGACAGCCACCGACTCCGGGGGCACCCCGGTCAGGTCGTACACGTACCGCAGGAACTCCCGGCTCAGTGGCACGGGAGTGACGAACATGTCCCCGGGCCGGAGCAGCCACGCCTTTCGCGGCGCCTGCTGGGCCCACTGCGTCAGGATCTGCCCTTCGTTGAGATCCACCGCCAAGTCCGAGAGGAAGTTCGCGAACACGACGATCGGGCCCGTCTCCGTCACCGCTCTGCTCCTCCGGTCGCCCGTACGGCTGCCCCGCTCCCGCCAGGGGCCCTCTGAACGTAGCCTCTGGCGCACCCTGCGCATTGGCGCCCCTTCGCGTCCGAAGGGGTGAACTCCACCAGGCAGCGGTCGACCCGGGTACCACCCACGGCCGGTTCAAGCCATTCCGTCCGCCTTCAGGCTCGAGCACGCTCACGAACCACACCCTTGGGTCCTTCCTCTGCCTGCGTGGTATCGCCCCGGGCGGCTGAACCGATCAGGCACGCGTGGTTGACGTCTGCCCGAGGCGGACGGTGGGCTTCGGCGCCGACTTGGTCGGTAGGGTGACCGCTTGCCGATGGGGGAGTCGAGGGGATGCGCATGACCGCAGAGGGACAGGTCGACATGGCACGCAGTCAGGTGTTCGGCGAGGTGGCCGAGCTCTACGACGCAGCCCGCCCCGGGTACTCGAACGAGCTGGTCGCGGACGTGCTGGCGTACGCGGCTCTGGGGGACCGCGCGGCGGTGGAGATCGGCGCGGGTACCGGGAAGGCCACGGTGCCGTTCGCCGAGCTGGGCACTCCACTCGTGTGCCTTGAGCCCGACCCGCGCATGGCCGAGGTTCTGCGCCGCAATACGGAGCGCTATTCCGGGGTCCAGGTCGAGGTCGACGGCTTCGAGAGCTGGCAGCCGGGCGGGCGACGCTTCGGGCTCCTCCTCGCCGCCTCGTCCTGGCACTGGGTGGCCCCGGACCGGCGCTGGGACCTGGTCCACGACGCCCTCGCGCCCGGAGGTGCGGTGGCACTGTTCTGGAACCCGCACGGGGTTCTTGACGCAGAGCTGCAGACCGCGCTGGCGGAGGTCGACGGCCGTCATGGGATGACCAACACGCCGCACAGCGAGTTGGCGTCCTCCTACGGCGACGTGGCCGGAAGCTCGCTCGGGCCGGACGGCTGGCCGGAGGCTGAGTGCCGCCGCGACGGTCGGTTCACCGACCTGCGTGCCGTCCGGTACCGGCAGGACCAGTACTACGACACCGACCGCTACCTGGGGTTGCTTGCCTCGCTGTCGGCATATCGCGTCCTGCCCGCCGACCGGCGCGAGCGGGTCCTGACAGAAACGGCCCAGGTCCTGGACGCACACGGCGGCGGCATCGACATGGACCACCTCAGCGACCTCTTCCTCGCCCGGGTGCAGTGAGCTGGGCACCCTTCGATGTAGTGGTGACCCCAGCCGACAACACGAGCAGCCGCCGCGTGATCATCAGGAGCTGCGTGGCCCCGGCGTCTGATCCGCCGGCGACGTCGGGCCCTGCGCCACATGCTTACGGGCGGTCATCGCGAGCGCGAGGATCAGATCGCGGCTGAGCTGCGGGGCCGCCATCCTGTCGGCCACACCGGCGCTGAGCTGTACAAAGTGCTCTCCGCTCGCCTCGCGCCACATGGCTGAGCCCCGACCCAGGGGGACGAGGTCGGGGCTCAGCAGGGAGGACGCGAACGCGTCCGAACGCCTAGTGGCGGAAGGTGTCCTTGATGTCTTCCTTGGCGTGGCGGGCGTTGCCCTTGGCCTGGTCGGCGCGGCCCTCGGCGGTCATCCGCTCGTTGCCGGCCATGCGGCCCATGGCCTCCTTGGCCTTGCCCTTGGCCTGCTCGATGTGCGCCTTGCTCTTCTCCGTGCCCGACATCGGGACCTCCTCGTGTTGTACCGGATTGGTCGTGACCGCTCGTCTGCTCTCCATCTCTGCTCGTAAACCTGCAACTGCCTGCCGGACCCGGCGGGCGCGGGCGCGGTGTCCGTAAAGCCGGAAGCGGGTCGCTGCCCCACGCCGCCGGCAGCCGAGCGCCCCCGGCCCGGCATGGAACCAGGCTGCACCTTTCCGTCACCCGGAGGCGCCCCGCCTGCACGTTGTTCGTGGCGATCCGGGGGTAGCGTCCTCGACATGGACTTTCGCACCACAGTTGAGCGCGCTCAACGCCTCAAGCAGCTGCACGCCGAGTACAAGCCGCTCGTGCTGCCGACCGTCTGGGACGTCTGGTCCGCGCGGACGGCAGCCGACGCCGGGTTCCCCGCGCTGACGATCGGCAGTCATCCGCTCGCCGACTCCCGCGGGGCCGAGGACCACGAGGGCCAGACCTTCGAGGAGGTACTCGCCGCCGTCCGGCCGATCATCGCGGCGGTCGACGTCCCCGTGTCCGTGGACCTGGAGGCCGGGTACGGGCAGCAGCCCGCGGATCTCATCGCCGGACTCACCGAGGTCGGCGGCGTCGGTCTCAACATCGAGGACACCGTCCACTCGGATGGCGGACGCGTGCGCAGCACGCAGGAGCACGCGGCCTACATCGCCGGCCTGCGCGCGGCGGCGGACAACGCCGGCATCCCGGTCTGGGTCAACGGGCGCACCGACCTCTTCCTGCATGCGGAGGACGCCGCCGGTGTCCTCGACGAGGCGATCGAGCGACTGCGAGCCCTGGAACAGGCCGGCGCCGACAGCCTCTACCCGGTGGGCATTCAGGACAACGACGCCCTGCTCACGAAGGTGATCGCCGCCGTCGCCATTCCCGTGAACTCCACGGCTCATCCCGTCAAGCACGATCTTGAGCGCTTCCGCCGCCTCGGCGTCGGCAGGATCACCTACGGCCCGCTGCTGCAGTTCGCGATGACGGACACGATGAAGGACATGCTCGTGCCATGGGCGCCCTGACGGGTTGATCGGGCGAGGGACGGGGCGCCTTCGGGGAAGGGCGCCCCAGGACGTGCATCCGGTTTCGGCGGCGACGAGCGCGGCGGCGGCGTGGTCGTACGAGGCGGGGCACAGATCCTGCCCGGTCGAAGAAGCTCTCCACGCTGTCGCCGAGCCCGGAGGGTCCGTGCGCTACCGGGACATCGGACGCGCGCCGGCGGACAACTCCTGCGCACACGACGGACCTACGGTGACGACCACCTGCGCCGGAGTGCTCTGCACGCGGCCGGGGGAGGCCGCCATCACGGTGGCCGTCCGCACCCCGCACCCCGCGCGCGGCCCCGCATACCGCCTGAGACCGAGGAGACAGCACAGACATGACCACGTCCGCTCCCACTTCCACCGCCACTCCCACGGTGCTTCTCGTCCACGGCGCGTTCGCCGACGCGACCAGCTGGTCCGGGGTCATCGCGGAGCTGCAGGGTCACGGCATCCCCGTGATCGCCCCGCCCAACCCGCTCCGTGGCCTGGCGACCGACGCCGCGTACGTCGCCTCCGTGGCCGCCCAGATCGACGGTCCGGTCGTGCTGGTCGGCCACTCGTACGGCGGTGCGCTGATCACCGTGGCCGGTGCCACGGAGAACGTCGTCGGGCTCGTCTACGTGGCCGCCTACGTCCTGGAGGAGGGGGAGAGCCTCGGCGAGCTGCAGGGCCGCTTCCCCGCGTCCCCGCTGGTGAGCAACCTCAAGCAGTGGACGTACCCCGTCACGGGCGGTGACCCCGCCGTCGAGGTCACCATCGCAGAGGGCGCCTTCCCGTCGGTCTTCGCCGCCGACGTGCCCGCGGAGGTCACGAAGGTCCTCGCCGCGGCGCAGCGACCGCTGGCCGCCGCGGCCTTCGAGGAGAGGGCCACCGCCGCCGCGTGGAAGACCAAGCCGTCCTGGGCTCTGGTGGCCGGCGCGGACAACGCGATCAACCCGGAGGTGGAGCGCTTCGCCGCGAAGCGGGCGGGGGCGACCGTCGTCGAGGCCGAGGGCGCGTCGCACGCGGTCGCCGTCTCCCGGCCGAAGGAGGTTGCCGACCTGATCCGCGAAGCGGTACGCGCGACGAGCTGACCGTTGGTACGGCCGGCCGCGCGGCCGGACTCCCCGCCCCATGTCCGCGCGGCCCCGCCGAATGCCCGCCTCCCGATCCGCCTCCCGATCCGAGTCCGGTCGCCCGGCGAACCCTGTGACGGAGATGCTCGCCGGATTCGCCCTGGCTACTCGACGTTGTCAGGCTCTGTCTGTCCGCCCTCGACGGGCGTGTCTCACGAGGTGGCAGGACCCAGGTTGCCCACTCTGTGGACAGACCTCCGCGGCGCGCGCCCGCGGTGCTAACGTCGCCCCCATGCAGCACACCGCCACGCTCGCCATGATGCGAATGATGCCCCGAACCCCGGAGGCCCTTCGCTAGCGAAGCCGTGTGCGCACAGGATGCGACGGACCCTCCGATCTCGGAGGGTCCTTTTTTTGTCCCTCGGCACCGCCCGGCACCGCCCACCACCGGGCCCAGCCGCGCCCGGCAGTCCCGAGTCCCGATCGTCAGCAGACCCCGACAGAAGGCCAAGATCCCGCCATGACCCCCCTACCGGTTGTTTCCCTCACCGACTGCGCGGACCCCAACGCGCTCGCCCGGCAGTCCGCACGGATCGCCACTCTCTTCGGCGCCACACCCACCGTCGTGCCGCTGTCCGGGCCGGACCCGGAGGGTGCCGCTGCCCTCACCCTTCTCGACCTGCTTCGCTCCACGGACCTGATCGGCGGCCCGACGCAGCCCTTGCTGGTGCTGGTCAACATCGCTCCGCGGGACGGGCACTGGCCCAACGGCGTGCCGTTCTGCTACTTCCGCCACGGGGAGCACCTGGTCGTCAGCACGGTCAACCCCCGGGTCCTCGCCCCGCTGGCGAGCTACCTGGGCCTGGCGGAGGTTCAGGTCACCGATGTCCGCGAGGTGCTGGAGGCGGCTGCCGCCGGATGGGCCGACCTGACGCCGGCCCAGGTCGAGGAAGTGGTGCGGACCCAGTTCCGCAGCCTCTGGTACGTGCCCCTGCTGGCCCGCTGGCTGACGGACGGCCGCCCGGTCCCCGCGCAGCCGATGGCGGTACATCCTCCCGCCGCGCAGCACGTACGGGTTGCTGTGGTGGACAACTTCGGCAACTGCAAACTGGATCGGCCCGCCGTCGACCTGCCCGGGTACGACAGCGCGCGGAGTCTGGCCGTCCACAACCGGCGTGAGGGCCGCCGCGTCCGGGTCCGTTGTTACGACAGGCTCCCGGACGTCCCGCTGGGCGAGCCCGGAATCACGGTCGGAAGTTCCGGGATCGGCTTCGCCGAACTGGTGGTCCGTGGTGGCTCCGCAGCCGAACTGTTCGGCCTGCGCCAGGGTGACCAGGTACTTCATCTCACCAGCTGACATGTTATCAACGCGTTACCCCACGGCGGCTGTCGGGATTGACACCGGTCTCCACGACGCGGAATGCTGAACTCATGTTCGGGATTCTCCTGCTGGTACGCCGCCGACACGTGGACAACGTGCGCTGCGCCGCCGATCTGTGTTGCTGAACGCACAGCGTCGGCCTGTTTTCGTACCCCTTTCCCGGATTCTCTTTCGAAGGACCCTTTGATGTCCCGCACCCGCATAGCCATCGCGGTCTCCGCCGCCGCCGTGCTGATCACAGCCGCCGCCTGCGCACCCCAGCCGGAGAACACCGCCGGCAGCGCCGACTCCGGCAGCCCCGACTGCGCAGCCAACAGCCCCGCCCTCCATCGGCGCGGAGAGCTGACGGTCGCGACCGACTCACCGGCCTATGCGCCGTGGTTCGAAGACAACAATCCGTCCAACGGAAAGGGCTTCGAGAGCGCGGTTGCCTATGCGGTGGCCGGCAAGCTGGGCTTCGGCCGGGACCAGGTGAAGTGGGTCGTCGAACCATTCGCCCATTCCTACGCGCCCGGCGCGAAGAACTTCGACTTCGATGTCAATCAGATATCCATCACCCCGCAGCGCGCGCAGGCCGTCGATTTCTCCACCAGCTATTACAAGGCCAACCAGGCCATCCTGACTCTGGACAACTCGAAATTCGCGAACGCGGCGTCACTGGAGGCCTTCAAGGGCGCCAGGATCGGCGTACAGGTCGCCACCACCAGCTACCAGGCCGTGCTCGACCAGCTCAAGCCCGCACAGCGGCCGAGCGTCTTCAACACCACCAACGACGAGGTCAACGCCCTGAAGAACGGCCAGATCGACGCGATCGTCACCGACCTGCCGACCGTGTTCTACCTGGCCGGCTCGGAGATCAACGAGGCAAAGATCGTGGGGCAGTTCGGCTACGCGGGAGGTACTCCCGAGGAGTTCGGACTGCTCCTGCCGAAGGGCAGCGGCTACACCTCCTGCGTCAACAAGGCCCTGGACGCCCTCAAGGCCGACGGCACACTGGCCGAGCTCACCTCGAAGTGGCTGTCCGCGTCGGCGAACGTCCCCGAGCTGAAGCAGTAGAGGGCCGGCCGTGGACCTAGGGAAGACGACGGCGGACACCGCGAAGGCGACGATGGACACCGCGAAGGCGGCCATGCCGCCCCCACCGACGCACACATCGCCGGACGACACCTACCATTCCAGCGACCATGAACAGGCGCGCAAACGGTTCCGCCGCGCCCGCAAACGCCGCCACACCTGGATCTCCTCCCTGTGCACCCTGCTCGGCCTGGTGGCGCTCGGCACGGCCGCAGTCGCCTCGCCGGGCTGGGAGCGCGTGGACAGCCTGTTCCTGGACGGCGCCGAGTTCCGGGCGGCGCTCCCCGACCTCCTGCGCGGCTTCTGGCTCAACATCCAGATGTTCCTGATCGCCGAAGTACTGATCCTCGTCCTGGGGTTGCTGATCGCCCTGATCCGCGTGACCCGCGCGCCCGGCCTGCAGCCGCTGCGGCTGGCCGCGACCGTCTACGTGGACGTCTTCCGCGGCGTGCCGACTCTGCTCCTGGTCTTCCTCGTCGGATTCGGGCTGCCGGCCCTGCGACTGCAAGGCACCCCGTCCCAGCCCTGGGTGCTCGGAGTCATCGCTCTGGTCCTCTCCTACGCCGCCTACGTCGGCGAGGTGCTGCGCGCGGGACTGAACTCCGTACATCCGGCGCAGCGCAACGCCGCACGGGCGCTGGGACTCGGCGAACGGCAGACCCTGCGCTACGTGGTGCTGCCACAAGCCGTACGCAACGTCCTGCCCCCTCTGCTCAACGACTTCATCGCACTTCAGAAGGACACGGCGCTCGTGGCCGTTCTCGGCCCGCTGGAGGCGCTGCGAGCCGCGCAGATCAAGGCGGACTACGACTTCAACTACACCCCCTACCTGGGAGCCGCTCTCTTGTTCATCGCCGTGACCATCCCGTTGACCCGCTTCGCCGACCGGCTCCAGCGGCGGGCGGCGCAGCGCACCTGGGCGGAGACGGGCCGATGAACCAGCCCCTGCTGCGCATCCGCGGCGTCCGCAAACAGTACGGCTCGCGCCTGGTCCTGCGCTCGATCGACCTCGATGTCGCCGAGCACCAGGTCGTGTGCCTCATCGGCGGTTCCGGCTCCGGCAAGTCCACCCTGCTGCGCTGCGTGGACCTGCTGGAGGTCGTCGACGACGGCACCATCCACCTGGGCGACAGCGAACTGACCGACCCCCGCCTGGACCCCGACACCGCCCGCAGGCGGATCGGCATCGTCTTCCAGGCCTACAACCTGTTCCCACACCTGAGCGTTCTGGACAACATCACCCTCGCGCCGCGCCGGGCCCACGGTGTTCCACGCAAACGGGCCGAGGAGGAGGCCCGGGAACTGCTGTCCCGGTTCGGGCTCGCCGACAAGGCGAAGGAACACCCCGACCGGCTGTCCGGCGGACAACAGCAGCGGGCCGCGATCGCCCGCGCGCTGGCCACCCGACCGGAACTGCTGCTCTTCGACGAGATCACCTCTGCCCTCGACCCCGAACTGGTGGGCGAGGTACTGGACGTCGTCGAGGACCTCAAGCAGGGCGGCCTGACCATTCTGATGGCCACCCACGAGATGGGCTTCGCCCGGCACGTCGCGGACCAGGTCTGCTTCCTGGAGAACGGCGTGATCGTGGAACAGGGAAGCGCGCAGGACGTGCTCACCGCGCCACGGGAACAGGCCACCCAGCGCTTCCTCGCACGGGTACTGGAGCGCTCCTAGCCACGAGGTCCTCCCTGGCCAGGTCCGGTCCGGCCCGTCAGGCGTTCAGGGGCTGTGCGGGCGCTCGGGGAAGGTCGGCTCGGGGAGCTCCTCGCCGGTGAGGGCGGCGTCGACGCGGGCGCGGATGTAGGCACCGGTGACGGGGCAGTTGAGCGGGTGGTCGGCCGGACACCGCAGCATGTGCCGCAACACGGCGGCGGCGCGCGTGAGCCTGTCGATCCGCTCCTGCATGGCGTCGTGCTGGGCGGTGATGAGGGCGTGGCGTTCGGGCGCGTGCGCGGTGGTCATCACGGCGGCGGTGTCGGCGAGGGGCATCAGGCCGTCGTGATGCCACAGCTGGGCATAGGCGAGCCGTTCCAGGGCAGCGCGGTCGTACTGGCGCACCCGACCACGCCGCGCGACGGGCTGGAACAGCCCGCATTCCTCGTAGTAGCGCAGCGTCGCCACCGTCACCCCGAAGGCGCGGGCGACCTCGCTGATCGAGTACAGCCGTTCCATCGGGTCCTCCATGCGCGGGCACTTGCGCTCAAGTGGACTTGAGCGCGCAGGGTTGAGGCCAGCCTAACCATCGAGTTCCCTGGAGGGTCCTTCCATGGCCGCATCCCCGGCTTCACCGACGGCGACTGCCGCCGTCCCCGGTCACCGCGGCGTGCCACCTGCCGCCGGAGCGGGCGCGCTGCTCGTCGTCGGCTTCGTGCTGATGAGCCTGAACACCCGCGTCGCCTTCGGCCAGATCGGGCCGCTGGCTCCGGTCGCGGGCTTCAGCCCCGCCACGGTCTCCCTGCTGGGGCTGCTGCCGCCGCTGTGCATGGGCGCCTTCGCCCCGCTGGCAGCCGTGGTGCGGCGCCGACTCGGCGAGGAGCGCGGGCTGTGGTGGGCGAGCCTGGTCCTGGTGGCCGGCGCGGTGCTGCGCATGCTGAGCATGCCCGGCCTGTTCGCGGGCACCGTCGTCGTCAGTGCGGCCACCGCCGTGGTCAACGTGCTCATCCCGGTCCTGGTCCGCAAGCGGTTCCCGCGTGAGCGCGTCGGCGCGATGATGGGTCTCTACGCCCTGTCGATGGGCGCCGGCTCGGCGCTCGTCGCGGCCATGGTCGTCCCCGTCGCCCAGGCCGCAGGGTCCTGGCAGCCGGCCATCGGCCTGGCCATCGTCCCCGCCGTCCTCGCGGCCGCCGGCCTGACCCCGCAGCTACGACACCGCCCCGCGCGCCCCGCCCCGGTGGCGGCCGGCACCGAGCGTTCGGGACGCCCGCACGTGGCCCGTACCGGACTCGCCTGGAGCCTGACCGCCTTCTTCGGAGTCCAGACCCTCGCCTTCTACACCACGCTCGCCTGGCTGCCCTCGATCCTCGTCCAAGCCGGTCTGGACCGTGGCGCCGCCGGTACCGGCCAGGCCCTGCTCATCTGCGGCGTCGCCGCCGGCGGCTTCGCAGCCCCGGTCCTCGCCGCCAAACGAACCGACCAGCGCCCGCACATCCTGGCCACCATCCTGATCTGCGCAGCCGGCTTCACCGGGCTCCTGCTCGCCCCGACCGGCACCGCGATGCTCTGGGTCGTCGTCCTCGGCATCGGACTCGGCGCCGGACAAGCCCTGCCCGGCGTGCTCTACGCCCACCGGGGGAGCAACCACGACCACGTGACCGCCCTGTCCACCATGGCCCAGACCGGCGGCTTCCTCCTCGCCGCCACCGGCCCCGTCCTCGCCTCAGCCCTGCACAGCGCGACCGGCGCCTGGACGGCTCCGCTGGCCGCCCTGACCGCGACGCTACTCATCTGCACCGCAACCAGCATGCGGGCCGGCCACGACCCCAAGTGACCACCTGCATGTCTGGTGAACAAAGCCACGCCACCGATGTCCGCAAGGGCAGCGCTCGGTGACGGCTGTCGCGCTGCCCGCGATGCCGGTGCGGGCTACGCCTCCTCGCCGAGGGTGAGGCGCTGCAACAGTGCGAGGAGGGTGGTGCGCTCGGCCGCGGACAGTGGCGAGAAGCATGAGGTCAGCACCCCAGTGGCGACGAGGTGCCCTTCGCTCAGGATGCGCTCGCCATCGGGTGTGAGGTGGTGCTCGATGCGACGGCCGCGCCCGGGCCGACGCTCGACGAGGCCCTGCGCGACCAGGCGGGAGGCGAGCGTACCGAACGCCTGCTCGCTCTGGAACGTGGCGGCTGCCAGCTCACGAGCAGAGGCCCCGGTCGCGTTGCTGATCGCCCGCAGGGCGTCCCACTGGGCGAGCGTGGTGCCGATCGCCGTCAACCCGCTTTCCAGGGCGCGGTGCTGACGGTACTGGGCCTGTTTGACCGCCCTGCCGAGGGTCTGCAGTTCGCTGTACATGGATCCAGCCTACCTCGATAACCAAGCTAGTTTATATCAACATGTTTAGTTATGCTGTCCGGCATGACAACCACACGCACCATCTCCTTGCAGCCCGACCTGCCGCTCACCCTGACCGAGGCGGGCGTCGACCACGGCAGGCCTGTCCTGGTCCTCCACGGCGGCGGAGGGCCGGCCACCGTCGCCGGGCTCGTCGGACACTTCGCACGGAGCGCCCGGGTCATCGCGCCCGTACACCCCGGCTGGCAAGGCACCCCGCGTCCCGCTTGGTTCACCGGCGTTGACGACCTCGCACTCACCTACCTCCACCTCCTTCACGATCACGGGCTGCGCGACGTAGTGGTCGTCGGCACCTCCCTCGGCGGCTGGGTCGCCGCGGAGATGGCCGTGCGGGATACGGCAGGCCTCATCTCCGGCCTCGTCCTGATCGACGCGGTGGGCGTGCACGTCGAAGGCGAACCGATCCGCGACTTCTTCGCCCTCGGCGCCCGCGGCGTCGCCGACCATGCCTGGCACGACTCGGACCGGTACTTCGTCGACCCCGCAACGCTGACCGCCACGCAACTCGCCGCCCAGCAATCCAACATGGCTGCCCTGCGCGCCCTCGCGGGCGACCCCTACATGCACGACCCCAAACTGCGGGGTCGCCTCGGGCGCGTACGCACCCCGGCCCTGCTGCTGTGGGGAGCCGGCGATCGGATCGTGACCCCGGCCTACGGCGCCGCCTACGCAGCCGCCTTCGACAATGCCCGCCTCCACGTCATTCCCGAAGCCGGGCACCTACCGCACATCGAGCAGCCCGAAGCCGTCTTCGCCCTGGTCGATGAATACCTGCGCAGCATCGACAGCCCTTCCCCTGTTGCCAGTTGACCAGCGCGTCGACTGCAAAGGAAGGACTCCGCGGACAGAAGGGACCGGCAGGGGGTACGCCCCCTGCCGGTCCCGTACTACGTGCTTCAGCCCCGCCAGGCTTCCTCCACCGCCGCGCTGAGCCGGCGGCGCGTCATCCGGGGGCTCAGCTGCGTCAGGCGGCCGACCGCCCGGGTCAGCCCGTCGGGGTCGCCGAGCCGGGGTGTTTCGTCCGCGGCGACGATCTGCGACAGCAACTCCTCCAGGAGGAAGGTGTCGAGGAGCGGGTAGGGGCGCGCATGCCGGTCGAAGGTCAGCTTGCGGTCCTCGTAGGGGTGGCGGAGCGTCATGTCGAGGTGCCCACCACCACGGCCCCGGAAGGGGCCGGGCAGGTTGCCGAGCATCCCCGCCAGCGTGTACTGCCCTGTACGCGGGTGCCCGCGCCCGATGTAGACGCCGATCCCGAGCATGATCCGGGACCACGGGATCAACTCGCCGTCCCCGTCGGACGCCCGCCGGTACAACCCCTCCGCACGGAATTCGAGCCACGATCCGTCGGAACGGCCGGAGTCTCCGACCACCCAGATGTCTCCGGCCCGTTCGAGTGGCCCCAAGGCCGTACGCGTATCCGTCATGGGCTCATCCGATCACATGGCCAGGGCCGGCGGCGCAACGGCCTCCGGCCCTGGCGGCGGTGTCTGCCTCTACTCCTTTAGAAGAGGCTCAGGAGGCTGGTGACCGGCGAGATGAGGTCGTGGCCGAACTGTGTGATCTTCGTGGCCACGGGAGCCACCACCTTGCCGCCGACCTTGCCGAGCGCGCCGATCCACTGGGACTGGCCGAAGGTGATGAGGCCCAGGGCGGTGCCCCCGAGGGACGCCTGGAACTCGCTGCTCGTCCATCCGTAGGCGAATCCGTTGAGTACGGTGCTGATGGCGGACATCCCCACCGAGGCGATGCCGAACCCGAGGGCGACGGCCTCCAGGGGTGGGAAGAAGATGCCCGCGATGCCCAGACCGGCGGAGATGAATCCATAGCCGATGCTGACGTAGTTGGTGGCGTTCGCCCACCACTTGACGTCCTTGTACCAGGGAACGTCGGTCTTGACGGTGTCGTTGTCGGCCGTGTCGGCCGGGCTCTTCCCGAGCCCCTTGGCGGTGCGCGCCTCCTCTGCCGCTTGCTTCGCCGCCGCCGTGATCTCAGCCGTCCGCTTGTCCTGGGCGATCTGGTGCGCCTGGCTCGCGGCGGCCGACGCCTCCCTCGCGTTCTTGCCGGCCTGAAGGGCGGAGGCGTGGGCGGAAGCGGCCGACGACTGGGCGGAGTTGGCGGAGGCGACCGCGCTGCGCGCGGAGTCCAGGGCACGGCTGGCGGAGTAGTTCGCCGAGCGCGCGGCGGTGCGCGCGGCGGCGGCCGCCTGCTTGGCCCGGTCTGCCGAGGCCTGCGCGGACGCCGCCGACTTCTCGGCGTCGTTCGCGAACGTGTTCGCCTGCTGGCGGGAGGTCTCGGCCTGCCTCGCCGACTCGATCGCCTTGTCCGCCCACCGCTGTGCATCGGTGGCGGCGTCACGGGCGTTCGCGGCGGCCTGCTGGGCGCGGTGGGCGTTCTCCTCCGCCTGGTACGCGATCTTCGCGGCGGCCGCGATCGCGCCCTGCATGGCGGCGATGTGGGTGGCGGAGTCGAAGTCGAGCAGAGCGGTCTTGTACTGGACCGAGGCGATGAAGTTGCGGCGAATCCACGCCGGGCCCTCCAGCGCGGCCTGGGCGTGAGCCTTGGTGTACCGGCCACCCGTGGCGATGAGGGCCGCGGTGGCGACGGAGTCGTCCTCCCGCTGCGCCGCCTCGTGCTTGATGTTGATGAACTCGTACAGGGCCTGAGGGGTTCCGGCGTTCAGTGCCTCGGTCGCCGCCTGCTTCACCGCCTTGCCGGGGTTGCCGGCCAGGACGCGGCCGACCTGGACGCGGTTGTCCGTAGCGGCTGCCTGGATCGCGCCGGTGACGAGGAACTTCGTGGCGGCTTCCGGGTCGCTGCTGGCCACTGCCTTGGCTGCGGCATCGGCGATGTCCGGGGCGCAGGTCCGGGCGAGGTAGAGGCTGGTCTCCCGGTCGTCCTGCCGCTGGGCGATCTGCCGGTCGGTGTCGATCCAGACGTGGATGTCGGAGTCCGTGCCGGCCAGGGCGAACCGTGCGGCCTCCAGGGACCAGGTGCCCTTGGAGCGCATCGAGGTGACGGCCGCCTTGCGTCCGAGCGCGGCGGCGAGGTTCGTGTCACCTGCTCGGAGCGCCGACTCGGCCCGGACTATGAGGTCCTTGTGGGCCTGCTCGTCCTGCGCGGCCTGGGTGCGCTTCTCGGCGAGCTCGGCCCGCTCCCGATCCTCGATCTGCTTGAGGAGGCGGGTCTCCGCGACCGACTGCTGGGCGTCCTGGTCGAGGCGCTGCCACTCGGCCTCGCGCGCGGCCTTCTCCACCTCGACCGCCTTGCCGACGGCTTCGGTGGCGGTCTTCGCGGCCTTGCTGGCCTCGTTGGCGAACTCGGTCGACTTGGTCGCGTACTCCAGCGCCTGGCCCGCGTACTGGACGGCCCAGTCGGCGGCCGCGGCGGCCCTGTCGGCGTGGTCGGCCGCGTCGTTCGCCGCGTCGCGTGCTGTGCGGGCGGCGGCCGCCGCCGTGTTCGCGAGGGTCTGTGCCATTCCGGCGGCGTTGGTGGCGATCGTGGCGTTGGTGCTGGCGATCTGCGCCTCGCGCCGGGCTTCCGCGGCGTCCGCCTGGGCGATGCCCGCAGCCTCGGCCGCCACGGCCGAGGAGTTGGCGGCGCTGGCGGCGTTGCGTGCGGCCGACGCGGCGGATGCTCCGGCGCCCGCGGCGTGTGACGCGGCATCGGCGGCGAAGTTGGCGGCGGTCGCCGCATTACGGGCCTTGGCCGCGGCGTTGCGGGCGGCGACGGCGGCGTCCTTGGCGGCGGCCGACTGGGAGGCGTCCTTGGACGCCGCGATGGCGGCGCCGTACGCCCGAGCCGCGGCGGAGCCGGCGGTGGCCGCAGCCTGGCTCGCGCCGGCGGCGGCGTACGCGGCGCGGCGGGAAGCCTGAACGGCGGCATGGGAAGCATTGGTCGCGACACGCGCGGCGTCGGCCGCACCCCTCGCAGCCTCGGCGGCGCTGCGGGCCGCCTTGCCCGACCTAGCCACGTCGTTCTGGGCCTGCTGGGCCTCGTACGCGGCCTTCTCCGCCGCGTCCTTGGCCTTCTGGGCGGCGTCGATGGCGCGGGCGGAGGCCTCCTCCGCCTGCTTCGTCATCGAGTCGGCCTTCTTGCCCTCGCGCTCGACGACCGCGACGAGTTCCTCGATCTTGGTGGCCTCCTGGTCGCGGGCTCGCGCGATGTGCTGGCCCGTCTCCAGGAACCACTCGATGTCCGAGGCGGTACCGGACATGGCACGGGAGGCGTACTTCTTCACCTCCGGACCGGCCTGGAAGGAGAGCTTGCCGACCTCGACGCGCATGTCCTCCAGGCGGGCGGTGTACTGCCCGTCGGTGAGGAACGTCTCCAGCGCGGCCTGGGTGCCGGCGTTCAGGGCCTCGTTCCCGGCGCGGTTCACGCCCTTTCCGCCGTTGGCCATCACGATGCCGGTGGCCACCCGCAGGTCCTCCGTGATGGCGGCCTTGAAGCCGCCCGCGAGGTAGGCGGTGATGGCGGCGTCGCCGCCGTTCATCGCGGCGCTGGCCTCACGCCGGATGCCCTTGCCGCCCCGCGCCATGGAGGTGGCGACGGCGACGCGGTTGTCCACCGCGGTCTCCGCGGGGAGCGTGACGGTCAGGAAGGTCTGGATGTCGGCGTCGGAACCTGTCAGCGCTGCTTCCGCGGCGGCGCGGACACCCTTGCCGCCCAGCAGCCACGCCTTGACGACCTTGGCGCGGGGGGTGTTGGGCAGCCCGAACGGGTCGCTGCCGTCGCCTTCCGGCGGCGGGGTGTCGGCCCATGCGGCGGCGGGGTTGAGAACGAGGCTGGAGGTGGTGACGACAGCCGTGGTGGCAGCGACGGCGGCGAGAACACGCCGCCGGCTCCAATAGGTGGTGTCCAAAACGGTCCTTCGGGATAGCGCCTGGCGATCGACGCACAGACGGTGGCGTTTCGCCATGCAGAGAATTGTTTTGGCCGCGCCCATGTGCCCCGGCACGTAAGGAAATCGGGCGGGGATACGACGGATGTTCATCGCGACCTTATGCGGCGATCAGCGTATTGAAAACCCGCGACGCGCACGAGAGCGAATGATCTGAAGCACAGTCAAATCTGGAATCTCGCGCTCCAGTCAGGGAATTCGGAAGTGGAACTTCCACTTCTTGACGAAAAACATACGGCGTGGCGAAAATTCCCCACAGCCCTTGCGTGGTTTATCCCGATTTGCACTCCGAATATCGTTGGACAGACACCGAGGTGGAGTGTTTCCATACGGGAGCCGCGGGGTGCGTGCTCACCCTGTCGTTCCCTCACACCCCTGTCTCCGGCCTGGGTTTACGGAACTCTGGGCGAGCAGTTACGATCCGGCTGGGAGTGGGGGGCTTCCAGTGGGGGACGGACTCGTGGACGAGTCGTTTCCCGTTGGTCAAATGACGTCCTTCAATCCAGCGTTGACTCATGTTTCGGGACTTCCTCGAAACCGACGACTAGGACAGCGATGAAGGCACGTAAGGCAATTGTGCGAACTGTTGGCGCGGCCATGGGCGCGGGCGCCTTGGCATGGTTCGCGATTGCGGGCGGCGCGACGGGCGCACCCGTCGCGGACACCGCCTCCATGAAGGCGATCGCCGACGAAGGCCCTGGCTACGCCGTCGAGGACTTCGCCTACCCGAACGCCGACAAGATCCTGGCGGAGCAGCACATCACGCTGAAGCGCGGCGATGGCCACATCCTCCTCGCCGACTGCGCGAGCGCGACCGACCTGCTTGAGGTCTATGGCCGCAAGAACGAGAAGACCTGCTTCAAGGTGACCGGCAACAGCGGCTACCTGGCCCTGGAGATTCCGGCGGTCTACTTCATCAAGGGGAACAGCTACGCCGCCAAGGTGGACATGTCGGCTGGTTCCCTGCAGAAGTCGTTCGACATCACGAAGAACGACTGGACTCCGGTCGGTGAGACCGCGGACGAGCAGGGTCGTGATTTCATGCTCATGGAAATCAGGACCGCCAAGTAACACCCTTTATGGCCAGCGCTCCTTTCCCGGTGCGGAGTCATCAACTCTGAATCCCAGATGTCTTGCAAACGGATTCGCTGAGCCGGATCCGGTCTGTTCGCCTCCCCTGAGGCGCCGGACCGCCCCGGGAGGAGAAATCGCGGCAGCGCCCTCGTTCGCTTTTCGGCACACTTGTTCAACTGAAGGAAGAAGCATGCTTGCACACCGTCCGCGTTCGGCGCGGATGACGGGTCTCCTGGTTTCGGCTACCGCGGTTTCGGCGGGTCTGATTCTGCCTGCTCCCGCCGTGGCGGTGACTGGTCCGGAGGCTGCTGCGGGTCAGTTCGCGTCGGTGGTGAAGCTGAGTGTCGGTGATGAGGCCAACTCGCGTGGCTGCACTGCCGTTCTGGTTGACGAATCGTGGGTTGCGACGGCGGGGAGCTGTTTCGCGGCGACGCCGGGTCAGCAGGTTCCGGCCGGGAAGCCGGCTCTGAAGAGCGTCGTGACCTTCGGTGACGGGAAGACGGTCGAGGTGGTGGACCTGGCGCCCCGCACCGACCGTGACCTGGTCCTTGCCCGTCTTGCTGAGCCTGCCAAGGGTGTCGCGGGTGTCAAGCGTGCGGCCGCTGCTCCGGCTGCCGGTGCCGCTCTTACGGCGGTGGGGTTCGGGCGTACGAAGACGGAGTGGGTTCCGGAGAAGCCCCACGTCGGTGCGTTCACGGTCGACTCCTCGGCCGCGACGTCGCTTGCGATCACGGGCAAGGGCACTGACGCGATCTGCAAGGGTGACACCGGTGGCCCGCTCCTGAACGCGGCCGGTGAGCTGGTGGGCGTCAACAGCCGCTCCTGGCAGGGAGGATGCCTCGGCATCCCGACGAC
>NZ_BMVE01000021.1 GCF_014650555.1 Streptomyces goshikiensis
TTCGAGCTCGGTGACGCCGTCCGGCTGCTGCGCGAAGCCGGGCACGAGGAGCAGGCAGCGCGGGTGGAGCACGCGATCGTGGGCCGCAACGTCATCCCGGGCCACTGGACCTTCCAGATCATCGAGGCCTACAACGACACCTATTACCGGCCCTTCGCCGCGATGGAGCGCGACATCGTCGACGAGCTGGCCGATGGACGCGACCACCTCTTGGAGGCCACACTCAAGACGGCCCGCCGAACCAGCCATCACCCAGACCACACGCCGACGCCCACCGACACCTGAGGGACGCTCCGCCGTGACTCTGGGCTCAGCCCGTGTCTCCAGTTTGCCTCCACTTTGTATATACGTCCTGTTTTTCGCGTTTCTGTTGCCGTAGGTCATGCGGGTGCCGACGATGCTGCTAGGAAGCAGCAATAGCCCCAGAACGTGGGGAGGCCGCCATGACCGTCATTGTGTCCGGCCGTCGCCTACGCCCCCGGAGGCAGCGAGCCTCAAGGCCCCACGGAAGGAGCAGTTGTACAACGAGGCGAAACAGAAGGGCATCGGGCGCCGTTCGAAAATGGACAAGGCAGAGCTAGAGCGGGCGTTGGGCCACTGAATGGCCCTGTGCACGCGAGGAGAGGAGCCCAAGTCGGCCAGCCTCTCCGGGCCGGCGACGCCCTGCGCGCCGGTCAGCGCTCCCTGTGCGCCCTGCCCCGGGAAGAGTGCGATCCCTAAGGTTCCGTCTACATGTTCAACGACAGGTTGTCGTGGCCCGCCGACGAAAGGATTCCCCCGTGAGGCGTCGAACTGCCGCCGCCACTCTGGCCGCCACCCTCGCGCTGAGCCTGGCTGGCTTTGTCGCGCCTCAGGGTGCTGCCGCAGCCGTCCCGGGCGGCTGCTCCTACGCCTCCTCCAGCTACAGGCCGGTGCTGAGCCACGGCTCCACCGGCGCCGCCGTCAAGCAGGCCCAGTGCCTGACCAACGTCTGGGGTGGCATCCCCAAGCTCACCGTGGACGGCATCTTCGGTTCGAACACCCTCACGAAGATCAAGTGGATCCAGGGCTGTCACGGCCTCACCAAGGACGGCATCATCGGCCCCAACACGTGGAACGCCCTCTACTACCCCGTCGAGGACTGCTACGACCCCTATCCGGGCTGAGTGCCCTTCCCATCTCATCGGCCTGCCTGCCATGGGCGTCGAAGGTGACCGCGCCATCCCGGGGCACCTCCACGAAGCCCACATCGGTCCCCACGTCGCCCGGGCCCGCAAGCCCTCGACCGGCTGGGTGGCGGTGAAGTTGTAACGGCTCAAGACGTTGAGGTTGCGGTGCTTGAGCGGGGACAGCCGGGCCACGTCCTCGTCGCGGATCTCGTGGCCCTCCGCACGGAGCGGGAGGGCGGCGGCGTCGATGTACCGCGCTGCTGACCGGCCGGGCCCGCCGGAGCACGCCCGGGAACTTCCCGCAGGACGAACGGCGAAGGCCAGCTCAAGGACACAGCAACGGGGGCGGGCCGACAGCCATGTGGCTGCCGGCCCGCCCCGGGGTGCTGTTGTCCGCGTGTGTTCAGGCGCGGTGCTGGCCGCCGTAGTAGCCGCCGACCTGGTTGTGGTATTCGGCGTTGCCGAGGTGCTTGTCCTTGTCGAACTCGGGAGCGTTCTTGATCTGCTCCTTCGTCCGGTCCACGAAGATCTTTTTGTCGTCGGGGTCGACGCGGCTGACCGTGCCGGCCGGCAGGAGTACTTCCTTGCCGAAGATCCACGGGCCGGTGTCGACCACGATGTACGCGGAGCCGACGTCGTCGGAGTGCTTGTCGACCTTGCCGATGGAGCCGTCTGTCGCCTCGACCTTGTACCCGGTCAGATCCGCACCGGCCAGATGGCCGGACGTCTCACGGTAACCCCACACATTTGCAGTCATGCGAAACAACTCCTTCGGTAAACAGGAATGCAGAAGGGAATTGAATCCCCCCGCCGGCCTTCCCTTTTTCCGTATTGCATGCAAGGCGGAACTTGCGTTCCGTTCTGACCTTCGCATGCCCCACATTCATGCCGCTACACAGCCGAGATCAGATTAGGGCCGGGACGGCCGCCGATTCCACCCGGAAAATGCAACATGACGGTGGCCTGCCACCCCCCTCGACCGGGGGTGGCAGGCCACCGTCGGACCGTGCCTGAGCTGTGTCAGGTCCGGCTGTCTACCAGCGGTACCAGCGGCCGCTCCCGCCCTTCGGGCGGGCGACGAATCCGATGAGCCACAGAACCAGGACCGCGATAGCGACCCACCAAAGAATTTTCACCGCGAAACCCGCGCCGAAAAGGATCAGAGCCAGTAGAAGAACGAGAAGCAGGGGAACCATAGTTATCAACCTCCGAAGCATCATCTGCCCGACCGTGTTCCGAACATGCGCATGGAATTTAGGTGTTTCTTATCGGTGCAGGCGGGCAGTAGTACTGGCCGCTTCTATGGCGGGGGTCGGATAATCCACAGGGGCCTCAATCCCATGGCCAGACCGCTGGGGTGGCGAGGCTGCGACCGGCTGAGGGTCGTGGCGATGCAGGCGGCGGTGCAGGCGGGCTGAGGAGACGTTGTCCTTTGCGGGGCGCACCCTCCGCATCGGTCCAGGACTCGCAGGACAGTCAGGTGCCGGTGCCGGCACCGGTGCCGGTGCCGGGGCGGCTCGGCGGGTGCATATCGGGCGCTGATCAGTCGGTCGGCTCCTGGGGTTTGGCGTTGCCCGGGCCGGTTGCGGGCTGCTCGCCCTCCTTGCTTCCGCTCTTCGCTGTGCCCTCGGGCCGGGGCTGTTCGACTGCGGAGCCCGGGATGTCGGGTGCGTCCGGGCCAAGTGGCGGCAGGTCAGGGGTATGGGCGTCGCGCTTCTCCGGCACGCGTGCCGGAAGTTCAGGCTCTGGTGGGGCGTTGTGCATGACGGCTCTCCTTGCGCACGGGCTGGGGCGGAGACGGCCGGCGGCGCCAGCGAGGGTGTTGCCGGCCGTCCTTCTTTTGCGCCTGCCCCGCTTTCGACTCCGCAGTCAGCCGAGCGAGGAGAGACCAACCTTGGACGGTGACGGCCCTCGTCACGGGCACTCGACCGTACCGGCAGCCAGGAGGAGGCGGAGCGGCGGCTCACGTCCGCGCTAGACGCGAGGCAGCCAGTCGGCATCGAAATCCGCGAGGTCACGGGCAGCCTGAGCACGTTGCCCGATCAGCCGGCGAAAGCCCACCAGCGCGCACCGCTCCCCGGTGGCCGAGCCGGGCCCGGGGATGCCGGCGACCTCGGCCATGAACCGCTGGGTCTGGAGCTGCCAGCCGACGACGACCATCAGGCCCCGCACGTCGGCGCTGAGGTCATCCATCACCTGCTCTAGCGTGCGCCCCGAGTTCCCGTCGAGTTGCCCGTTGGCACTGAACAAAACCGAGCGACCGCAGTGCTGGACGTCCGTGGTGATCACTACAGCCTCTTTCCCTCTCCGGAGGCGGCGGAGCCTGCGGGCACCGTCCTGGCCTGACGATTCCGGCGCGGGTACGAGGCACGCTGCCCCGGGCCCCAGAAAGCAACACGCCCTGCACACTGCTGCCCAGCCGGCTGATCCCGCATGCCGAGTGACAGCGGCCAGTCCAGAGTCCCCATGGACGGCCAGTTGAGACGTCATTCTCTGTGCCTCATACCTTGGCCTCAGGGGTCACTCACCCGGTTGGGGGAGGGGGATCGTTTCGGCGGCCGATGCCGTCCGGTCGCGGTCGATGCGACGTTCAGGGCATGACCGGTGTTGAACGGACGATGGAGGCGCGCTGGAGTGCCTGGTGGCGGCGATGGCCGTGCTGGGTGGCCCGGGCAGCGGTGCTGTGGGCGGTGTTGTATGCCGGCTTCGGCCTGGTGTGTGCGCTGAGTGGGACTTCCTTGCTCTACCAGGGTGGTGACTCAGGTGCCTCCGGGCTGGGTTGGGCAGTCGTGGCGGTGGGTGCGCTGGCGATGGTGGTCAGCGCAGCGGTGGTCCAGTACGGGCTGCCGCCGGCGCTACGGGTACTGCTCTGGGCGGTCTGTGGGCTGGCGGCGATCACCGCGTTCAGTCTGCTGATGGATGTGATCACGCTGACGCTCGGCCAGGGGGTGGACAGTTGGGCTTCTGCTGTGAACAAGGCCCTGGCGGCGGTCGGGGCGGTCCTGCTCGCGGCCACGGCCCGCTCCGACCGCCGGCCCGGCGGGACTGCCGTACGCGAGCCGTCCGCTGCTCCACGGCTCGTCCAGCGCGCCGCCTGGACAGGGACGCTGGCCTTTGTCCCATACGCGGCGATGAAGCTGGTCTGGGCGTCTGGCGGCACGTTCGCGGGGATCACGGGCCAGGAGATGCTCGCGGCCTCGGAGCGGAACGGCGCCTCTGGGATCTTCCTCGCTCTGGAGTCCTGGGGCCTGGACCCCACCGCGCTGCTGGCCGCGCTCGGCGTCTTCCTGCTGTGGGGCCTGGTACGCCCATGGGGGCAGGTCTTCCCGCGCTGGACGCTGTTCCTGCGCGGCCGCCGGGTGCCACGCTGGCTGCCGCTCGCCCCGGCCCTGCTCGGCGCCGCCACGCTCGCCCCGTACGGCGTCGTGGGGGGCGGATACCTGACCCTGGCCACAGCAGGCGTGGTCACGATCCGGCGCGGCGACTTCGACTCCTCGGGCGACGCGCTGCTGGTCGGATGGATCGGGATGGTCGCCTTCGCCGTCTACGGCATCGCCCTGACCATAGGGGCCTATTCGTACTGGCTCCGTACGCGTCCCGCCTGCCCGGTGAGTGTCAGCCCAGAGTGACCTTCTGCGGCCAGTTAGATCTCGCTGACTGGCGTTTCCCCGGCTGCTCAGAGTCGACGACAGGGACCTGCACGTCACCGACCTCGACGCTGTGAATGGAACCCCGACCTACGATCTCGCCCTACTTCGAACAGATGGGGCCCCGAGGCCCCGTTACCGCCCCGGCCTGGCCGGCAGTGATGCTGGCGCACCATTGGGACCCCGCGGCCAAACGACCTGAGGAGGACCTGATGTCGGGACGCCTCGAAGGGGCTGCGCAGTGGTTGTGGCGCGTCCGGGCGTGATCGTAGCTGGCTGCCATCAGACTGCGTTCCACAGCGGACTGCCGTTCGCACCGAGTGACCGCGTTGCCTGTGGTCCGCATCACTGGCCAGCCATGCCAACGCCCGTCGCTCGGGTCCTCGCCTAGTTCCGCGGCGACCTCGACACCAGGCCCGGCCGTCCCCGCCGTCGGGTCGACCGGGAGAATGCCAGGCTATGAACTCTCCTTCGCTGTGGGCTCCTTTGGACAGATCGTTCCGCGCCGTGCGGGACTACCCGCGCCGGTCGCCGCTGACCCTCGCCTATGTCTGCCTGCTCCTGGTCAGCCACGCCTGGGTCGGCCACGGCCTCTCCGCCGATCGGGCGGCCGACGTGCTGGGGTACCTCAGCACCAACCTGGACAACCTCCACGACCATCCGTTGTCCGCGCTGCTCGGAAGCGTGCTGTTCTTCGACGGCACGCTCACGGACGTCACCTCGGTCGAGTTCGTGGGTACCTTGATCACCCTGGGCCTCGGTGTCTGCTGCTTCCTCGCTTGGGCGGAGCGCCGGTGGGGGAAGCGGCGTGCCGCCGCCGTGTTCCTCGGCGGGCATGTCGTGGCCACCCTGCTCACCGCTGTCGTCATCACCGTCGCGCTGCGGCACGGCTGGTATCCGGCGGCCGTGCGGCACGCCTTGGACTACGGGGTCAGCTACGGAGCCCAGACCGTGCTGGCTCTCGGCACGCTCGCCCTGCCGCGCCGGGGCCGCCTCCCCTGGGCCGCCTTCGTCCTCGCCTGGCCCCTCGGCGGTGTCGAGTGGAACGGGCCGCTGCCGGACTTCATCACGATCGGCCATCTCGTGGCAGCGGCCCTTGGCTTCGGGTTGCTGGGCGTCCCGGCCTTCAGGCGGCAACGGGTCCGCGCCACCGGCCCGTCCTCGGCTGCGAGCGACTCCGAGCCGCACCGAGAGGCCGCCGCGGAACCGACGTCACCGGCAGCCGGAACAGAGACACCTTCATCGGTCTGATGCCCGCAGGGGCGGAGGGCAGGCGACGAGCCGAGTATTGCGGTTTTCGCCAAGACCAAGATCGACTACGTTGCGATGCCATGAGAGGTGTGAAACAGCCCGTGGACATCGCGGTATTCGAAGGGGCCTGGGGCAGTTCATGGCCGGACTGCCCACCCGTCGCGAACCTGGTTCGCCGCCGATACGCAGAGCGGTGGGTCCGCTTCCACAGCCTCCCGGGGGCCAAACGCTACGCCACCTCACCGGCCGAACACGCGGAGATCCTGCGCCGCCACCGTGCGCTCCTGGCGGCCCTGCTCGACGACCGCCCGTCAGCGGACCGAACGCTGAAGGCGATCACCTGCGCCTGGTCCGCTACCCCGTCACCGACACCGCGGGACACGGCGGTCACCGCCGCCGTCTCCGAAGCGGTGCACTGGCGAAGTGACGACCTCGCGACGGATCCCGGCTTCCACTCGTGGCAGCACCACTACGTCTCCCGCACCCATCTGGACGATCCCGCGCTCGACCAGCTCCTGTTGTGCGTGGCCGATGACATGACGGACGGCGTCATCCTGACCGACGCGACCTGTGCATGGATCTTCCACCCCTACGACGGCGGTGCGGACGTCTTCGCCGCCAGCGTCGGGGCGCGCGACCGACTGGCGGCCGCGTTTGCCGATTGGCTGCCAGCGACCCCGTCGGGGAAGTGATCCGGCAGGCGCTCGGCGGAGCTCGACGCGACGGCCCCGTCCTCCCCCGAGCTGGACGGCGGGGTCCGCCTCGCCTCCGGGGCACGGCTGGAGCAGTGATGCGCTCTGCTTCGTCGGAGGGGGCGGAGAGGAACGGCCGGTGGTGTACGTGAGCCTGGACGGCGAGGCCGGGCCGGGGCTGGCGGAGGTCGTGCGGCTGTGTCTGGTGGCCCTGTGGTGGCGGGAGGCTCGCGGGTGAACGGCCGAGGAACTGCGGGCGGTCGCCGACGAGTACCGGGAGGACGTGCCCGATCTCGATGCGCGACGTGACCGCGCGGCCCGGGCACTCGGTCTCGATCCGGCCGGCCTGACCCGCCTCGTGGACCTCTTGCGCATGATCCGTTACGTCGTCCCGCCCAGGTGCGGTTGGGGAGCCCCTGCCCCCTCTCGGGGGCCGGGGCGCGATTCACCGACCCGCAGGAGCCCGTCTCCACCAGGACTCGGCCATCGGGTCAGGGGCGGCCGGCGACGAACCAGCGGGCCGGGAGTTCCACCGGGGAGCCGTCGGGGCGGGTCTCGCTCATGGCGAGGGCGGTCGTGCCCTCGTCGAGGACGGTGAGGCCGGCCGCGCGCAGCAGGGCGGCGACTTCCCCCTCGGCGACTTCGCCGGGGCGCAGGTCGTGTTCCTTGACGCGGCGCAGCTTGGGGGAGGGGCCGCCGGGCTGCGCGGCGATGGCGGCGATGACCTCCTTGGCCTCGCCGGTCGGTTCCAGGACGAGCGCGCGACCGTGCGCGCCGACCAGCCGGGCGACTGCGGCGGCCACCGCGGGGCGGTCCTCGGGGTCGCTCTGGTGGAGGACGGCCCGCATGTAGACGTTCGTATCGCCGAGGCGCTCGTGCAGGGCGCCGGCCTGGACCGGGTCGGCGAGGTTGAGCTGTTCGTACGCGGCGGCGCCGTCCGGGTCGGCGCGGCGGGCGTGGGCGACGGCGGCGGCCGAGAGGTCGACGCCGACGGCGCGGGTGAAGCGGGTGGCGAGGAAGCGGGTCTGGGTGCCGTTGCCGCACCCGAGGTCGGCGACCGGGAGGGAGTGATCGGCGTACGGGGCGAGGTGATCGAGGTCGCGCCGCGCCGTCAGGGCCGGGTCCGCGTCCCAGAAGGCTTCGCCCGGTTCGCCGGAGCTCTGCTCCCAGAAGCCGTCCCAAGCGGTGCGGTAGCGGTCGGACACGGTCATGAGGTCTCCCTGCGGTGTGTGGCGGGTGGCGGGTGGTGCGTTGGGTTCCGCCGTGCCTGGTGGTTACCCAGTGGGCAGCCGACCTAGCCTCGGGGACAGGGGCTGCGAGGGAGCTGATGGCCCGTCCACGAAGAGGTCGCCACCACGCTGGGCGGCATCGAGCCAGGAGCGCCGCCTCTCCTACTGCGCGCGCAGTCACTCGGGAGGTGCGCGGCGACGAGCCCGGCGGCCTCCTGAGGTGTGGCCGCCTCCAGGTGCCCGCGGACGGAAGCGGACAAGGCCAGTTGCGTCCAGGTGTCTGCCCTTCCACCCCACCTGACCAGCGGAGAGAGTGGTTCTTGTCCGCAGGGAGAACTGCCCGGCGGACGAGGAACCGGGCGGCCCCGATGTGGGGCGCAGGCCGGCTGAGGACAAGCCAAGGACACCAACCGCACGTCAGGAAAGGGCACGCGTTCATGTCTCGCATCCGTCTCGCCCACGCCCGCGCCGCCATCCCGGCCCCGGCCGCCTCGGCGGTGCCCATCGGGGCTCCTGTCATCGCCGCCGAGGACACCACGCGCTGGTCCTGAACAAACCACGGCACCGCCACCCGGGCGGCCTCGGCAGGACGCCGGCCCCGCACACCGTGACCTCCGCGCCCAGCGGCGCGCCACGACCCGCCTGACCGGCGGGGCGGTCCCACCCGGCTCCACGAGGCCGGCCCTGTCACAGCACTGGTTCGCACCGCCCCAAGGCCCCACCGTCCGACCGCTGTTCCTGCAGGGCAGCCGTCCACGCGAGCCGATCCACCGCACGCCCCTGCCCGGACCATCACCGGCATGCGGCCTGCCGCCCCTGACCTTCCCGTCGCAGACTCCCAAGGAACTCCGCCATGCCCAAGCGCACCCTTCCCTTCGCCACCGTTGCCGCGGCTGCCGCCGTCGTCGCCTCCGTGGTCTGTCTTCCGACCGCACAGGCCGCCGGCCGGCCCGACTTCCAGCTGCCCGCCCCGTGCGGCGAGACCTGGGGCGCCAGCACGTACCCGAAGCACCAACCGGCCTACTCGGTGGACCTGAACTACTACCCGGAGGACACCGGCCGTCCGGTCGTGGCGAGCGCGGCGGGCACCGTGACCGTCGCGGACTCAGCCGGAGGCTGGGCGGGCACGCACGTCCGCATAGACCACGGCGGTGGCTGGACCACCCACTACGCCCACCTGTCCAGCACGGCGGTGACCCCCGGCGCCACCGTCGCAGCGGGCCAGATGATCGGCCGGGTCGGCAACACCGGGAACTCCACGGGCTCGCACCTGCACTTCGAGCAGACGCTGAACGGCGTCGGGCAGCCCGCGGTCTTCGACGGGACGGCGTACTCCTATTCCGACCGCAACATCACCAGCAACAACTGCGGTTCCCCCGAGCCCGCTTCGCCCGCCCCCGTCTCCTCGGTCGGCGACCTGACCGGCGACGGCAAGCCCGACCTGCTGGCCCGTGCGAGCACCGGGGCCAAGACCCTGTGGCTCTACCCGGGGCTGGGCAACGGCAAGTTCGGCGACCGGATCGACAACGGTGGATGGGGATCCATCAACCAGGTGTCCGGCGTGGGTGACATCACCGGCGACGGCCGATCCGACGTCCTCGCCGTGGAGAAGTCCTCCGGCAAGTTGTGGGTGTACCCCGGGCAGACCGACGGCCACCTGGGCGCCCGTGTCGACAACGGGGTCGGCTGGAACAGCATGCGCATCTCCGGTGCGCAGGACCTGAACGGCGACGGCAAGGGCGACCTGCTGGCGATGGAGACCGAGACCGGGAACCTGTACCTCTATCCGGGCCTGTCCAACGGCCACTTCGGTGAGCGCGTCCAGATCGGAACCAACTGGGACTCGATGAGCGTGGCCGTCGGCGCGGGCGACCTGACCGGCGACGGGCGCAACGACGTCGTGGCGGTCGAGGAGGAATCCGGGAAGCTCCTGGTCTATCCGGGCCTGGGCGACGGGAAGCTCGGAGCGCGCATCGAGGCGGGCACCGGCTGGGGCGTGATGTCCAGCGTCAGCGGGTCCGGCGACTACACGGGGGACGGCAAGAACGACATCGTGGCCCGCCAGAACGACGGAAGGCTGTACGTCTACCCGGGCACCGGAGACGGCAAGTTCGGCCCCCGTATCGACAACGGTGCCGGCTGGAACTTCGACAACTGACTCCCGCTCGCCCCCGGTCCGTGACGTGACCGGGGGCGAGCCCCCCTCCACCGGCGAACCGGCGAACCGGCGCACCGGCACACCGGCGGAACCGAGCGTCTTGCGATCCGCACAGTGGCTCTTTGGGTGCGGCCTGATCGCGTCCTTGTGGGGGCGGCCGGGGGACAGGAGGATCCCTTCGACCGGACAGACGCGACGGAGAGGTGGCAGTGATGGGGTTGTGGGGGGTTCTCGGGAGAGCCGGGCTCGTGGTGGCCCTGGCCGGGGCCGGGCTGGCCGCGGGCGGGGCGGCCGAAGCGGGGTCCGTTGCTCCGCAGTTGGTGGTGAAGCGGACCAGTGGGCTGCTCGACGGGGACATAACGCAGTTCTCGGTCAAGGGCGGGCCGCCCAAGGCGTACGTGTGGGTCGAGGTGTGCGCCCCGGACACGGTGGCGGCGGCCTGTGACGAGGACACCGGGCGACAGTTCCGCGTACTGCCGGACGGCACCTTGCCGCTGTCGCCGAAGAAGCTCTACGCGCAACTCGCCACCGGCGCGGGCACCTTCGACTGCCGTACCGCCACCGCGGCGCACCCGTGCCGGCTGGCCCTGACGGACAACACCGGCGCCGTCCTCGACACCGTCCCGCTGCGCTTCCAGCCGCGCGGTGCGCTGGAAGCGGCTCCCACCGTACGGGTGGATCCGTCCGAGGAACTGGTGGACGGTCAGTCCGTGCACGTCACCGGGCGCGGATACGAGCCGCAGTACCACCCGGTGGTCCTGGAGTGCGTCGCGGGCTCCACGGAGGCCACCGGCTGCCGCTCCCGGAGCCGCCCGCCCGCCACCACCGACAAGGGGTGGCTGGACGAGACGGTCGAGCTGTCGGCGACCTTCACCACCGGCGACGGGCGCGCGGTCGACTGCCGCGTCGCGCCGGGCTGCGAGGTGGTCGTGCTCGGGACGCGGGTCCGCGGCCCGCACTCGGTGTCCCACCCCCTCCACTTCGCTCCGGCGGCCGCCAAGGCCAACGGCTGACGGTCCCCGGCGACGGCCCGGCCCCCGCGAGCACCGGCTTGCGGGGGCCGGGCCGTCGAGTTTCGACGCCGCCGGACTCGTCGTCGCACCGAATCGGGGGTCGACCGGTTCATGTCCGGGGCTACCCGCCGATTTCTTAGCATCAGAGGCCAACTATTCGCCCGGCCGTCACCATCGCGACTACAAAGGATCGGACCGATCCGAACCCTGCGATGGGATGATGTCGAAGGCGGTGGCTGCGCATGCGTGAATACAGCAGGATCGAACCGATCGCCGTGAGATTACTGCAAGGAAGGTCGTTTTACGGAGGCTTCTCCTGATGGGGGCGGCCATGCTGAATCCGGTGTCTTTTTCCCCCGTGCACGCATCCGCGGACGACTACCAGCTGCTGACGGCGACCATCCGGTCGAGAGCAGAGGATGCCCAGGGCTTTTTCGGCGGGGAATCTCGACAGCCGGGGGAAATGGCCTACCTCCCCCTGCAAGTCCAGGTGCGGGATCTGTCCATCGAGCTCTACATCGAGCTCCGCCTCCAGGACGCGGGAATGCGTATCGTCGGATTTCGCAACGCCTTCGAGAGCGGAGAGGCCCCGTCGGAAGAGTGCGTCCGCCACGTGCAGGACTCCATCGCGCCACCGGGGATCCGCCGAACCGAAGTCCTGCCGTTCGGCGGAAGCCGCTCCGACCTGGAATCAGCAGCCGCCGTGCGGCGCTTGGGGATCTTCCTGGGGCGCCGGCCTCTGGGCATCGCGGTCACCTGGCTGCACCGCAACCGCGATCCGAAGTGCACCGCACACGGAATGCTCGTGCTCTCGGAAATGATTTGCGAGGCCGCCCGATATCCCGCCCTGGCCGATGTGATGTCGCGCATCTGGATGACCGGCGGTCGACTGGAGACTGCGGCAGCCGCCTGAAAATTCTTCCCCGGGCGCCAATCGACAGGAAGGTTCCGTTCCCGGGGGTCCACGGACCAGGACCGAATGCGATGTCCAAGCGCACCGGTCATCGAAATCGCATCACGAACGGAAGGCGGCCCTGATACGGAACTGACGACTCGTTGAGGCAGCGGCCGCCCCCAGGGATGAGGTGGGCGGCCGCTCGCCGTTTCCCGGGAGAGGGCCATCTCGACCTCCACCGGACGCAGGGCGTTTGTACTCCCATGTGACCGGCCGATGTCGCTCCTCGATCGGGCGATGTGCCGGGCCCAGGCGTCTCGAATTCGGCCGTGCGGCGTTACACGACTGGAGCTTGATCAAAGTGTCGGCATCCGGTCGGGGCGCGACCAGCGTGCGACCGGGGTGCCGGCGGCCGGCAAGGGAGCTTGAATGTCAGACCTCATCGAGACGCACAGCGGCCGCGCGAGACTCGCCGCGCGCTGCCGAGGCGTATGCGAGGCGCCCGTGTTTTCGGTGGCCGTCATCTCGGTGATCCTCCTCAATGCCGTACTGCTGGGTGTCGAGACCTACAGCGGACTCTCGCTCGCGTACGCCGTCCCCCTGCATGCGGCCGAACGGTTCTGCGTCGCGGCCTTCAGCGTGGAGATGCTGATCCGCCTCGGCGCGCACGCCGACCGGCCGAAGGCCTTCTTCCGTGATCCGTGGAACGTGTTCGACCTGCTGGTGGTCTCTTCGGCCTTCATCCCGCTCCTGAGGGAGAACGCCACCCTGCTACGGCTGCTGCGCCTGGCGCGCGTCCTGCGCACCGCGCGGTTCATGCCGCAGCTGCGGGTCCTGCTCGTCGCCGTCGGCCGATCCCTGCCCGGAACGGTCAGTTTCCTGTTCGTCGGCGCCCTGATCCTCTACGTGTACGCGGTGATCGGCTGGATCTCCTTCGCCGACCACGACCCGGCGCACTACGGCTCCCTCGGCCGGGCCGGACTGACCCTGTTCCTGCTGATGACGCTGGAAGGATTGGGCGACGCCGTCCATGCCGGACTCGCGGTCTCCCCGTTCAGCATCATCTACTACGCCTCCTACGTGCTCCTCGCCTCCTTCGTCCTGGTCAACGTACTGATCGGCGTCGTCCTCAACGCTCTGGAGGAGGCGCGCGAGATGGAGAAGGAAGCCCATCGGGCCGAGCGGGCCGCTCCGGATGCCCGGCCGGCCGCCCCGGACCCGGGGCGGGTCGCGACGCAGGACGCCGACGACCTCCTCCTGAGGATCGCGGCGGTGCGCAGCGCCCTCGACGACATGGAGGCCCGGCTCGCCCCCGCGAGCGCGGCACCGCCCGTCACGACCGAGCCGGCTCCGGCCGGGGCGGTGTCGGCGGGTGCGAGGTAAGCGCACGACGGCGCCCGGCGACAGCCGCAGCAGTGACCCACGGGTGGGCGGGCGCACCCGGCGGATCAGCGGGCGGCACCACTGCGGCCTAAAATGAGCCCGAAGGACAAATGAGGCATGTCCGGCGGCTTCGAGGTGCCCCCGCGGGCCGCTCGGCTGGCCCAGGAGGCGTGATGACCCGTGACGTAGCAGCGCAGTACGCGGACACCGACCCAGAGGACGTACTCAACAAGCTCGGAAGCTCATGGCGCTGGGGCCTCGGCCTCGGCCTCGTGACCCTGATCCCAGGCATCCTGATCCTCGTATGGCCCGACGAGACGCTGCACATCCTGGCCGTGATCATCGGCCTGCAACTCCTGGTGGCGGGCGGCTTCGGCTTCGTCAGGGCCTTCTCGCACAGCAGCGACCGCGGCGGCAGCAGGCTGGCGGGCGTCCTCATCGCCGTGCTCGCGTTCCTGGCCGGCGTGCTGGTGCTGCGCCACCCCATGCAGACGATCGGAGCGCTGTCCCTGATCGTCGGAGTCTTCTGGCTGCTGACCGGAGTGCTCACGGCGTACGTCTCGATCGCCGACCGCGCGCTCGTGCATCGAGGCCTGCACTTCGGCCTGGGCGTCCTCGGCGCCGTCGCCGGAATCATCGTGCTCTGCTTCCCGGTCGACTCCGCCGTGGCCCTGACGCGGCTGTTGGGACTGTGGCTCGTCCTGCTCGGCGTGTTCGAAGTGGTGATGGCCTTCGCGCTGCGCTCCGCCACCCGCCGGGTCACCGCCGCGCCGCCCCCGGAGTGAGCGCGGCCGGGGCGCGGCCTCGACGTGTTGGTGACCCGAGCCCCTAGAAGCCCGAGCCCCTAGAAGGCCGAGTGGCTGAACCAGTGGGCGAGCAGGCTCGTGTCGCCGAGCAGCTGGAAGGCGTCGCTCCGGTGGTCCAGGCGCCCGTAGAGGAGCAACAGGAGGTCGGCGGCGGTTCCCCGGACCGTGGCGTCCGCCGGGCGGGGCTCGCAGTGGTCGGCCGCCTCGGCCACCAGGGCGAAGCCGTCGGGGAGCAGCTCGACCAGCCAGTCGCCGTCCGCGTCCGCGTCCGTGCAGCTGAAGCGAACGGTCCGGTCGGGGGCGCGCAGCTGGGCGGTCAGCGGTGCGAACGAGGCGGCATGCGGAAGGTTGGTGAGGAACTCGTCGATGCCGTCGACCGCCAGTGCGCGGTCGATCCGAGGGGACAGCCCGAGTGCGAGTTGGGCGTCGACCCGGTGGACGAGGGTCTCGAAGAGCATGCGCCGGACCCAGAACCGGGCGTGTTGGTCGACTCCCCAGGCCCACATCGGTGCGTCCAGGTCGGTGGCGGCGAACACCTCTGCGGCCTCCGCTGCGCTCATGGCCAGCCAGTCCGGGAGGGCGTCGGTGTGCTCCGGCAGCCGCAGGTCCACGACACGGCTGGTCGGCGGGTGCTGGATGCGCTGGCGGAGCAGCTCGGTGAACCAGCGGTGCACGCTGCCGACGTGCCGTGTGAGGTCCGCGAGAGACCAGCCGGGGCAGGTCGGCACCGGGGTGGAGAGATCGGCCGCCGTGACCGTGGCGACGAATTCGGCCGTCTCGGCCGCGACGGCCGCTCCGTGCTGGGCGGGGTTCATTGGATGTGCCCTTCCTCCGGTGATGCCGTCTCGGGCCGCACGGATACTTCATGGTGTAGATGGTTTATGTCATCAAGCATTTGAAGTTAATTCGCACGCGCCGAGGATGTCAACTCGCCGGCGCCGGAGTGGACCCCTCCCGGCGCGGCCCTCAGCCGGCCGCCGGGGTCTTCCTGGCCGGGAGCAGGAAGACGAGTACGGCCGCCAGTACCGCGATGGAGCAGGTGGTCAGCGACGACATCGCGAAGGCGTGGCCCGCGGCCTCGGCCCTGCCGTCGGCTTCGGGGTGGAAGGAGTCGAAGAAGACCGCTCCGATCACGGCGACGCCCAGCGCGCCACCGATCTGCTGCGCGGTCGACAGCACCCCGGACGCCATGCCCACCGTCTCGGGGGCGATCCGGCTCAGGACCGTGTTCAGCAGCGGCGTGATCAGCAGTCCGCCGCCGACGCTCTGGAACATCAGGGTGGGGATGACCAGCAGGGGCGTCAGCCGCGGCCCGGAGAGCAGGACGACCGCGGTGGCCAGGTACCCGGCCGCGAGCACCACCGCACCGACCTCCAGCACGCGCCGGCCGTACTTCGGCACCAGCCGGCCCGCGGCCTTGCTGAAGACGAAGAAGGTCACCGCGGCCGGGGTGTACACCAGTCCCGCGCCGAGCGCCGACATTCCGAGTCCCTCCTGCAGCGAGATGGACAGGGCCAGGTAGTAGGAGGTCAGCAGCGCGTACACGGCCAGCACCAGGACGATGCCGAGCGAGAACGAACGCTGCGAGAACAGGCTCAGCCTCATCAGCGGGTCCCCGCCGCGCCGGTCGATCCCGCGCTCCAGTGCCACGAACAGCGCGAAGGCGGCGAGGCTCGCGGCGAAGCAGGCCCAGGTCCACCAGGGCCAGCCCGCCTCGCGCCCCTGGATGAGCGGGAACGTGAGCAGCAGGAGGGCGGAGCTCAGGGCGAGTACGCCCGGCACGTCGAGCTTGCGGGTGCCCGGCGCCCGGGACTCCGGTACGCACCTCGCCGCGCAGACGATCGTCACGACGCCGATCGGGACGTTGACCCAGAACACCGACCGCCAGCCGGTGCCGAACAGGTCGGCGCCGATCAGCAGACCGCCGACGAGCTGTCCGCCCATGGTCGCCAGGCCGATCACGATGCCCAGGGTGCCGAACACCCGGTGCCGCGCGTTCTCGGGGACGATGAGGGTGATGACGGCGAAGACCTGGGGCACCATCAGGGCCGCGCCCACGCCCTGGACGATGCGGGCCCCGATGAGGGCGCCCGGGTCCTGGGCGAGAGCGCAGGCCAGTGAGGCCAGGGTGAAGACGGCGGTGCCGGTGATGAACACCCGCTTGCGGCCGTACAGGTCCGCGAGGCGTCCGCCGGTGATCATGAACACGGCGTAGCTCAGCTGGTAGCCGGCGAGGATCCACTGCAACTGGCCGACGGAAGCGTCCAGGTCGGCCTGGATGGCGGGGCCCGCGACCACGACGATGAACGAGTCGAGGATGGCCATGAACATGCCCACCATCACGACCGACACGGCGGGCCATGGCACCGCGGGAGCGGCTTGCGGCCCCGCAGCGACGGCTTCTGCTTCGGCATTCGTCACGAACGCGTCCCCTTCTCGTCTTTCCGCTCCGTGCTGGACATGACGGCCCGGCGAGATGAGTGTACGCACGACCGTATGTTTACTTCAACGGCCTGGGGAGGCGAGCCCGAAGGGCCATCCGGTTCACGTCGGCGGTGCCCGTCGAGGGTGACCGTCCTTGGCGCCTGGGCGACTGGCCACGTTACGTCGAGGTGACTGATGCCTGCGGCAAGGCCGGCGCCTTAGCGTCAGTGACATCACCAGGCGCCGGACAACGAAAGCAGGACGCGTGCGCAAGCTCACCTACTACGTCGGCACCACCCTCGACGGATTCATCGCGGGCCCCGACGGTCAGTTCGACTTCTTCCCCTTCGAGGGCGATCTCGCCGCCGCGCTGCTGGCGGAGTATCCCGAGACGATCCCCGCCCACGGCCGGGGGCCGCTGGGCCTCGACGGGGTCGCCAACAAGCGTTTCGACACGGTGCTGATGGGCCGTGTCACCTACGAGCCGGGTCTCGCGGCCGGGGTCACCAGCCCCTACCCCCACCTGAAGCAGTACGTCTTCTCCCGCACCCTGGCTCAGCTCGACCCCGCCGTGGAGGTCGTCCCCACCGACCCGGTGGCGTTCGTCCGCGACCTCAAGAAGCAGGACGGGGAGGGCATCTGGCTGTGTGGCGGGGCGAATCTGGCCGGACAACTACTGGAGGAGATCGACGAGTTGATCATCAAGCGCTACCCCGTCGTCATCGGCTCCGGCATACCGCTCTTCGACGCACCGTTCCGTCCGGCCGGCTTCAAGCTGACCGACTCCCGGGTCTTCAACACCGGCGCCGCCATCACCACCTACGCGAAGGAGACGAGCATCCCGATACTGCTCCGCCCCACGACCGAGGCCGACCTCGACCGTGTCACCGCCGTGACGGTCGATGAACCGGTCGGCTGGATCCCCGCCGACCGGTACCTGGAGGAACTCAAGGAGGGCATGTACCGCCCCGAGTGGACCTGGATCGCCGAGCAGGACGGCCGGGTCGTGGCCCGGGCCCTGTGGTGGGGCCGGGCGACCAGCGAGCACCCGGTCGCGCTGGACTGCCTGTACGTCGACCCCTCGGTCGCCGACCGCGCCGCCCTCGGGTCCAGGCTGATCAGCGCGGGCCTGCGGGCCTTCGCCGAGCAGGGCGCGGCCAAGCTCCCGCTCTACAACCTGACCCTGCCCAACGGCTGGCGCGAGGACCCCGCCACCGTCGCGGCCGCCGACTGGCGGCGGGACGCCGCGCTGGGAGCCGGACTGACCGACGTGGTCGAGCGGCTGCGCCTGGAATGGACGCCCGAGGCCGGGCTCCCCGCATCCAGGGGGCGCCTCGTCTTCACCGAGGGCACGGACGAGGAGTTCCTGGACGTCTTCCGGCGGATCGCCGTGGGCAGCCTGGACGGGGAGACCCGCCGAAACCTGGTGGAGATGGGCGCGGAAGCCACCGCCCGCGAGGAAGTGGACTTCTACCTCAGCTGCCCGGGGGAGCGGTCGTGGTGGCGCCTTGCCCGCACCCCCGACGGGAAGGTCGCCGGGCTGGCCCTGCCCTCGGCGACGCCGTACTCCCGCAACGTCGGCTACCTGGGCGTCGTCCCCGAACTGCGCGGACAGGGATACGTCGACGACGTGCTCGCCGAGATCACCCGGGTGCAGGTGGAGGCGGGGGCCGAGCTGATCACCGCCACCACCGACACCGACAACGCGCCGATGGCCGCGGCGTTCGCCCGGGCCGGCTACCGGACCACCCAGACCCGGCTGATCTGGTCGGCGCCGGAGCCGGGCCCCGCTTCATGAGGCCGGCCGCTCCATGAAGCCGTGTGCCTCATGAAGCCGCCCGCCTCACGAGGCCAGCAGGTCGGCGAGCTCGGTGCGGGAAGTGACGCCCAGCTTCGGGAAGGCGCGGTAGAGGTGGTGCCCGACCGTGCGCGGGCTCAGGAACAGCTGGGCACCGATCTCCCGGTTGCTGGCACCGGCCGCCGCCAGCCGAACCACCTCGCGCTCCTGCGGGCTCAGCAGACTGATCGGCCCGTCCTCGTGCACGGTCAGCCCCGTCTCCCCACCCGCGGCGCCGAGTTCCGTCCGGGCCCGGTCGGCCCAGGGCCGCGCCCCCAGCCGTTCGAAAGCGTCAAGAGCGGCGCGCAACTGGTCCCGGGCATCGATCTGGCGGCGCAGGCGACGCAGCCACTCCCCGTACAGCAGCGCCGTACGGGCCCGGTCGTAGTCGCTGCCGCCCTCGTGCAGGGCCAGCGCCGCGATGAAGTGCCCCTCGGCCTCACCGTCCGGGCCGGTCAGCGCCAGGCAGCGGCGTGCCGAGGCGGCGAGGGCGTCCTGTCCCAGCGCGGTCGCCCACTCCCCGAGCGCCCGGGCCGCCTCCGACGCCCGCTCAGGGCGGCCGGCCCGTACCGCGGCCTCGACCACATCCGGCAGCAGGAGCAGACGGAGCAGCGGGTGGCCCACCTCCTCAGCCGCCGCCTCCAACCGCTCCAGAGCCGTATCCGCCCGTCCCAGGCCGAGTTCGAGCACGCCCAGCGCCCACAGGGCGTCCGCCGTGCCCCGGCCCACCCCGCGCGGCCGGGTGTACTCCAACGCTTCGCCGGTGAGCGTACGGACCCGCTCCTCCTCGCCCCGGACGGCGGCCGGCATCGCCAGGGCGGCACGCAGATGAGCGGCCCGGTGAGCCAGGTCGTAGTACTCGGCCAGCTGGAGCGCCTCGGCGGCCCGCGCCGACGCCTCCTCATGGTGGCCCAGAGACAGCTCCGTCTGGACCAGCAGATGCAGCGCGGTGGGCAGCCAGCCGCTGACGCCCTGGTCGCGGCAGTGCGCGACGACCGCGGCGGCGGCATCCCGGGCCGCCGGGTGATCGCCCGTCAACTGCAAGTAGATCCCGGTCATCAGACGATCCATCACGCCATCGGCCGGGGCATTCGCGAGTGCACGCAGTGCCTCCAGCCCGCCGGGCACGTCACCGCCGAACAGCCCGGCCGGTACGGCCAGCACCGGCAGGGCGGGGGAGCGGAGCGCGATCTCCCCGATCAGCGCGGCGTCCCCGGCGCAGAACGCCGCGTGGACCGCATCGGTCAGCAGCGAGGCCGTCATGTCCGGCCGCTCGACGCCCGTCAGGTCCGCGCTGTCGACCAGGATCCGAGCCGCCGCCCGCGGCCTGCGGTACCCCAGCTCGACCACGGCCCGGGCGCGCGCGAAGCTCGCCGCGACGCCCGCGTCCTCCAGCGGCAGCGGCACCTGGTCGGCCAGCGCGCCGCACCGCTCGTCCTGTCCGGCATCCGCGGCCCGCTGCGCCGCCGACACCAGCCGCCGCGCCCGCGACCGCGGATCCGCGGTGAGCCGGGCGGCACGCTCGTACGCGGCGGACGCCGACGCCATCGCCTGCCGGCTGTCCGCCCACTCGGCGACGCGTTCCAGTTCCTCGGCGACCGTCTCGTCCGGTCCCGTCGACGCGGCGGCCAGGTGCCAGGCCCGCCGGTGCGCCTGACCGGCCTCACCCAGCGCCCCGGCCAGCGCCCGGTGCGCGGCGATCCGCCGGGCGAGCGGGGCGCCCTGGTACGCGGCGTACCGCACCAGCGGGTGCCGGAACCGCAGGGCCTCACCGGAGAGCAGGACGAACCCGGCGCGCTCGGCCGGCTCCAGGTCCTCGACCGCCGCGCCGAGCCCGCCCGCCGCGCGCAGCACCACGGTGAGGTCGCCCGTGTCGTCGGCGGCGGCCACCAGCAGCACCAGCTGGGCGGCTTCGGGAAGCCGGCGGATCTGTTCCAGGAAGCCGTCCTGGAGCCGGCTCGGCAACCCGGCCGCCGCGTCGGGCAGTACGGACGGCCCGAGCCGCCCGGCGCGCTGGGCCGGGGTGAGCGCCGCCGACAGTTCGATCAGGGCCAGCGGGTTGCCGCGGGCCTCCTCGATGACGCGGTCCACGACGTACGGCGGCAGGCCCGCCACCAACTCGGCCGCATCCCCCCGGTCCAGCCCCTCTACCAGCAGCCGGGGCAGCCCCTTCACGGCGGCGCCGGGCGCCCCGTCGCGGACCGCGAAGAGCATCACCACGCCCTCGGCCCGGAGCCGGCGCGCGGCGAAGGCCAGCATGTCCACCGAAGGCTGGTCGAGCCACTGGGCATCGTCGACCAGGCACAGCAGCGGGCCGTCGGCCGCGGCCTCCGACAGGAGCGTGAGAACCGCGAGCCCGACGCTGAAGCGATCGCGCACGCCTTCACCGCTCAGGCCGAACGCCGACCGCAACGCAGCCGCCTGGGGCTCCGGCAACGCGTCGACCAGGTCCATCACCGGCAGGAAGAGCTGGTGCAGCCCACCGAAGGCCATCTCCATCTCGGACTCGATGCCCTCGACCCGCAACACCCGCACGCCGTGCGCCTGCTGCGCGGCATGGTCGAGCAGCGCGGTCTTCCCGATCCCGGCCTCACCGTGCACCAGCAGGACACCACTCGCCCCCCGGCGGGCATCCGCGAGCAACCGCTCGATCCGCTCCCGCTCCGCGTACCGCCCCCGCACGACCCACCCCCGACTTCCCGTGTACGGACCACCCCGCTCGGGCCCGACGGGGCCGCGCGACAGCTCCCGGAGACTATCCCGGTGATCACCGGCTCACCGGCACCAGGGCTGGTGGTGGCGGCCGCCGCCAGGCGGGGGTCTGCCGGGGCCGGGCGTCCTCCGTGATCCGCCGCGACTCCTGATGTAATAATCGCTGCATGAGTTCACCCATTACCCACGAGGGAGAAGTCTTGCCTTTCGCGCACACGGCCGAGGCCGTACACGCATGGGTCCACGGTTGGTCCGCTTCGCGCGGCGCAGCCGAACCCGCACCTTCCGCCTGGGGGTTCACCATCGACGTGGGCCTGTCCGGACACGTCATGCGCCACGTCCTGCACGCTGCGGACGAGGCGACCGTCCGCAAGATCACCGAGCACACCACCGCGCCCGGCGTCTGGCTGAAGGCCTTCCTTCCACCGGAAACGCTCGAACCCTGGCTCGCCCCTGGCTGGCACCTCGCCGGCGGAGCCGGCTACCTGATGTCCGCCCCCCTGCCCGTCGCCACCACCCGGGCCCCGGGCTCCGTCCCCGAGGGCTACCGGATGGACACCTGGACGCGTGACGGCGTCACCCGCGCCCTGGTGCGCACCACCGACGGCGCCTTCGCCGCGCGCGGCCAGATCGCCGTCACCGGCCACAGCGCCGTCGTCGACCAGGTGGAGACCGACCGGGCCCACCAGCGCCGCGGCCTGGGGCGCCTGGTGATGCACGGGCTCACCGAGGCCGCCGCGGCGCAGGGGGCCACGGCAGGCGTACTGGGCGCGACACCAGAGGGCCGCGCCCTGTACGAGACGACAGGATGGCGGGTACTGGCCCCGCTGACCAGCGCCCTGCGGGGCCCGGACCCGCATTGACCACGGCGGGGGAGCGGTGAGGCGCGGCCCGGAGCCGCCTGCGAACGACTCCCGTACTCGCTCAAGCGGCCGTCGTACGGCCCGCCGCCGCCTCGATGACCTCGTCCAGCACCTCGCGGGAGCGCACCAGATCGCCGATCATCCGGTCGATCCGCCCCCGCTCCGCGGCCAGTTCGGCCACCAGCGCCGGAGTGGCGCGCACCGACGGGCCGCCGTCCTCGTCCCGCATACAGGGCAGGATCTGCGCGATCTTCGTGCTGTTGAGGCCGGCCGCATAGAGCTCTTGGATCCGGATGACCCGGTCGACCGCCCGCTCGGGGAAGTCCCGGTGGCCGCCGGGCGTCCGGTCCGACACGAGCAGGCCCTGCTGCTCGTAGTAGCGCAGCGAACGCTGACCGACCCCGGTGCGCGCCGCCAGTTCACCGATCCGCATGCCCCACCCCAGCTCTTGAACCTGACACCGGTGTCAACTTCTACGGTACCGGCATGACGCAGACACAGCACGCTCCCGCCGCCTCCCGCCTCTTCGAACCCGCCCGCCTCGGCAGCCTGGACCTGCCCAACCGCCTGGTGATGGCCCCGCTGACGCGCAACCGCGCCGGGGCCGACGGCGTCCCCGGCGAACTCATGGCCAAGTACTACGCGCAGCGCGCCTCGGCCGGCCTGATCATCGCCGAAGCCAGCACCCCGAACGCCGTCGGGCAGAGCTACCCCCACATCCCCGGCATCCACACACCGGCGCAGATCGCAGGCTGGCACCGGGTCACCGAGGCCGTGCGGGCCGCCGGCGGCGGGGGGATGTTCCTTCAGCTCCAGCACGGCGGCCGGGTCGGCCACCCCGAGACCAGCGGGCAGGTGCCGCTCGCCCCGTCCGCGGTCAGGTTCCCCGAGCGGCTGCACACCCCCGGCGGCCTCCGGGACGGCGTCGTACCGCGCGCGATGACCGCCGAGGACATACGGACCACGGTGGCCGACTTCGCGAGCGCCGCCCGCGGCGCCGTCGAGGCGGGGTTCGCCGGAGTGGAGGTGCACTCCGCCAACGGCCACCTGCTGCACCAGTTCCTGGCCCGCAACACCAACCGCCGTACCGACGAGTGGGGCGGCTCCGCCCTGAACCGCATCCGGTTCCCCGTCGAGGTGGTCCGGGCCGTCGCCGAAGCCATCGGCCCGGAGCGGGTCGGCGTACGCATCTCGCCCGGACGGGACGTCAACGGGATCGAGGAGGGCGACACCGAGGACATCTACCCGGCGCTGGTCAAGGCCCTGGCAGACCTCGCGCCGGTCTACCTGCACCAGGTCCACGCCGACCCCGACCAGCCCGCCTACGCGCAGATCCGCCGGGACTGGCCCGGCACCCTGATCGCCAACCCGGCCCTCTCCCGCGAGGAGGTCGCGGCCGACGGCGGCAAGCGGCGGGGCGAGCGCCTGCTGTCCGAGGGCGCCGATCTCGTGGCGCTCGGCCGGGGCTTCCTCGCCAACCCCGACTTCGTGGAGCGGCTGCGTACGGGCGCGCCGCTGGGCGAGGTCCGTCCGGAGTTCCTGATGCACGTACACGGCGCGGAGGGCTACACCGACTACCCCGCCCTCGGCGCCCACGAACGCCACACAGGCCGCCTGAGCGACTGATCCGTGCTTCGGGGCGGGGCGGGGACGTCAGGACAGCCGGCACGTGTGGAACCGGTTGGAGCGGACGTTCCCGAACGACGCGGGGAGCCGGGCGATGCCCTGGTCAGGGCGGATGGTCCGACTCTGCCCCCGGTACTCCGTACCGCTGTACACGGTGACGCACCGACCCCACAGCCGGCCGTCGCGGCGCCAGGTTCCGGCGCTGCTCCACACCGATGCGCCACCGTTGAAGCCGACGTACGCGGTCGTTTCCGGATAGCTCGGCATGTCCTGCGAGACGAAGCTCGCCACCCCCGTGTAGTCGGGGCCGGTCCAGCCGCACACCCAGCCGGAGGGGCACGGCTCGGCCGGGGCGAGGCCGGCCCGCGCCGGCGGGGCGAAGGCGACGCAGAGCGCACAGACAGCGGCAGCGGCCGCTACCCTCCACCTCACATCGCGCGGGCGGCGGTCGCTGCGCCGTCCTTCGGCCAGGGCGCGTACGGTCACGAGGATCACCGCCACTTTCCGGGAGGATGACCTGCGGGGGCTGTTCCATCGCACCTCCGTTCCGCCTTGATCGCACCACCAGACGCGCCGGCCGGTCTCGCGCACACGAGAGGCAGGCTCCCGACGCGTTACGTGGTTCAGTGCTGCCCGAGCGGAGCTCCGGCGGCCCTCTTCGGCCAACTCCCGCACGGCTGGCGCCATTCCGACGGCAAACGCCCGTGTTCCCAGGCGCCCTGCGAGAATCGGGGGACGGGGACGAACAAGGAGGCGCGGAAGTGGTCTTGGCCCTGCTGCTCGGAGTCCTGGCACTCGCCATCGGCGGCTGCGCGTGCGTGGTGTGGGCGTCCCGCGGTGGTCCCCCCTGGTCCCGCGCCGTGGCCACCGCCACCCTCGCCGCGGCCGACCTGATCCGCGGTGCCCAAAAACGCCGCCGCCGCGGCCTCCGCGGCACCTCCGGGGGCGACGGCGACGGCGACTAGACGTCTTCCTGGGCGCCGTGACTGCGGCGTCACGAGCCGGCTGGCTGCGGGCGCGACACCTCGACGGATTCAGCCCGCCGAGCGGCACGGCGACTGAGCCAGGACTTCTCAAGCTCCGACAGAGGCGGCTGGGGCACGGGGCCCGTGTCGTTGTAGAGGGCAATCGGGTCCTCCGGCGCGGACCACGAGCCGACGGTCACCAACCGGTAGATGAACTCGTCTCCCTCCGGAAGCGGGACCGTAATGGCCTCCGGTGCAGGCGGGCCGGGCACACACCGGCCGACGTCATCGGCGAACGGCCCGCCGGCCGGACGACTGCCGGGCGACGTCAGGCAACGTCCGGCAGGGCTGTCGGTGGTCTGTGGGCGATGTGTCGGTGGCCGTTGGCACCGTGGCCGATGAGGTGCCCGGCGAACGGCCGTAGCCCTCATCGCCGGCAAGGGAGCCCCGTCACGATGTCGTCCGCACCCCCCACCCCGCCGTGGAGCGTCCACCGACTGCCGCGCGCCGATGGACGCGTCTTCCTGGTCACCGGCGCAAACGCTGGCATCGGGTACTTCGTCGCCGAGCAGCTGTCGGCGACCGTCGTGCTCGGCAGCCGCAACCCCGCGAAGGCCGAGGCCGCCGCCACCTCGATACGAGCACATGTCGCGGGGGCGCGGGTGCGGGCCGTACGACTGGACCTCGCCGATCTCCCGTCGCTGCGGACGGTTGCCGAATCCCTGGAGGTGGAACGCCTCGATGCGGTGGTCCACAACGCCGGCGTCGCTCTCGACGACCCGCCGCGCGAGGAGACCGGGGGCGGTCACGAGCTGATGTTCGGCACGAACCACCTCGGGCACTTCGCGCTGACCGGGTGGCTGATGCCGCTGCTGGCGGCCGCTCCGGCGGCGCGCGTGGTGACCACGGGCAGCTTCGCGGCGAAGTCGGAGCGGCTCGACCTCGACGACCTCCAGTCCTTGCAGGACTACCGGCCCAAGCGCGCCTACGGGCGCTCCAAGCTGGCGCAGATGTACTTCGGCGTCGAACTCGACCGTCGTCTGCGGGCGGCCGGCAGCTCGGTGGCGAGCGTGGTGGCACACCCTGGCGGCGCGCTGGACTCCCTCACCCCGTCACGGCCGCCGGTCCATGTACGGACGACCGGCGCGCGGCTGAGCGCGGCACCCGCCGGCCTCCTCCTCCAGGGCAAGCACGCCGGCGCGTGGCCCGCCGTACGTGCGGTGCTCGACCCGTCCGTACGCGGCGGCCAGCTGTGGGGCCCGCGCGCCTTCGGCCTGCGCGGCGAGCCGCGACGCGAACCGGTGTGGGACCACCTCGCCGACGGCTCCGTCGCGGCGCGCCTGTGGGACGCCAGCCGCGACCTGACCGGCGTCGACCCCGGGTAACCCGCCGGGCAGTTCAGGGCGAGGGCGAGGGGTGGACGAGCCGGGCACCGACGTCGCTCGGCCGGGATGTTCTGCGCCGGTCAGGTACGCCGGGAGATGAGCGCGGCCCGGGCCGCGAGGACCGTCACGGCGGCCGCGGCGAGCAGGGCGGCGACGCGTACGACGTTCCAGGTGTCGAGCGTGAGTTGTCCGTCCAGTTCGGGGTTCCCGGGCAGGCGCAGGCTCATGTCGGCGATCGCGATCGCCGGTACCAGCAGGTGGAGCAGCCAGCCGTACGGTCGGGGATCACGGGCGTGGGCACCGGCCAAGCCGAGGAGGGGGCCGAAGACCAGGGCTCCGATCCACCACACGGTCATGCTGCCCGCCATGCTGCCCCAGTCGATCGGCAGGGGAGCCGCCCCGTCGCCGAAGTCGCGCGGGTCGAGGGGGTACGCACGGAACCCACCCTGGCCGAGTTTGACGAGGTAGTACGCGGCGACGGCCACCATCAGCGTCGCCGGCGCCAGCCACACCGCCCGACGCCCGGACCGGCACACCCAACCGACGGCGAACGCGAGCGCCGCCCAGGACCAGCCGGCACTCGATATCAGGTGAACGACGTGCCCGACCGGCCCACCGACGGTCTCCCGGCCCCCGTCCGCCGCCTGCCGGGTCAACAGCGGGCCCATCACTCCGACCACCACACCCACCGATAACGCGGCGGGAACCATCATCCGGGAAGGCGCCAAGGTCACGTTCATGGCGCCGATCCTGCCCGCCCACCGGCCCACACCGCCAGGGTCATCCAACGTGAGGAGACCAACTGCGCCGGGCGGGAACCAGCCCCACCCCCAAGCGGAACGCTGGGCAACGTCCCCACCTCAGCGCAGGCAGGGGCGTAATGGGCGGGTCGGTGTCGCTCCGTCAGGCGTAGCGGCAGACCGTGACGCCGTCCGCGGCACCGCATCCCATCCTCGTGTAGTTCTTCTGGACCATGTTCCAGTAGTGGCCCCAGTACCTGTAGCTGGGGTCGTCCGTGTTCCAGTTCGGGCCGGCCGCGTCGTAGGCGGCCTTTTCTCCGGCCCATTGAGACACGGACTGGGAAGGCCCGGCGCTCGACATGTTCTCGGCGCCGTCGTTGAAGCCCAAGTCGTGCTTGAGGCCACCGGCGTGGGAACCGGGGTTGTCGGCCCACGACTGCGAGCCGGAGGCGAGACCCTCGTCCCAGGAGATGGGCGGCGCGCCTTCCTTCTGGCGTATCGCATTGGTGTCGCCGAGCAGTGCCGCCTGGTCGGCGGGACTGACCTCGGCTGGGAGGCCGGCGGAGACGTCGGCGAAGGCCGATGGGCCCGCCCCCCACACGAGTCCTCCGACCATCAGCGTTGCCGCGATGGCCACGGTCCGACGGCGTGTGCGAGAAGTATTTCTCATTGCGACTCCCGGTCGCACGGAAACAGCGGTGAGAACCGGCGCGTTTCACGACCGTCAACCGTCATGGGACGGGTGACACGGCCGGCGGGCGCGATGGGTGACTTGAACCATCGGCAACGCGGTGTTCTGGTCGGGGCGGCGCAGGGCCGCTTCCCCTACGGCCAGCGTATGTCCGGGGGCCGAGGGCGGCGACCGGGGCGGCGATGGCGGCTCACCTGCCGCCCCGGGGCAGAGTGTCCGCAAATCCCACCGGTGGCTGACGACCATCTGTTGCCGTATCGCCTCGACCACGGCGACCACCCCTGCTCGCGTGGGCCAACTCCTCGACGCACTCACCGGAGTCGGCACCACACCATGCAGCAAAGGGAGTTGATGACGGCCGGGCAGCCGCGCTCGATGCCGCCCGGCCCCTGGTCCCGCAGGCCCCCAGCAAGGAGCTAGGCGCCGGGGTTGACGGGCCGTTTGTAGTACCGCCACGGGAACCATCCGGCGCCGACCGGGATCCACCCTTCCGATTCCATCCGTCGGTGGCGCGGGCCGGAGGGGAGTGCGATCCGGCAGTGCTCCCAGGGGTGGTCGGAGGCCTCGACCTCGTGGAAGAAGGGGCCGTAGCCGACCACGTGCCAGCCGTCGCGGCCGGCTTCCTCCAACGCGGCCATCTCGTTGAACGCGGTCAGTCCGCCGAGGGTGCGGCGCTTCGGGGCGTCCGGCCCCCCGGCGAGCGGTGCCGCCGAACCCGCTCCTGCGGTCTTGTCCGCGAAGCGCTGCTGGGCGGCCTGGCGGCTCACTCCCAGGACGCGGCCCACCGTGTCCCAGCTGTGGCCGGCGGCCCTGGCCCCCTGTACGGCTTCGCGCAGCAGCCGGCTCGCCTCCTCGGCGCCGACGCGCGAGGCGTCCAGCAGGCGCAGGTACCCATGGGCGTCATGCTCCAGCGACTCGGCCAGCCCGTCGGGGGAGCCGAGGACGGCTGCGGCGATGCCTTCCCGGATCCGGTCCATCTCCACCGGGTGGAGCAGCGGTCCGTCGCTCATCGGCGCAGTCCGACAAGCGGTTCGAGGGCGTCGAGGACCGCCTCGTCGCGGAGCGCCTGAGCGGCGGATCCGCGGGCCGCCCGGGCGGCCAGAGCGGCCGTGCATGCGATGAGCGCGAGGCTCACGACGATCAGGGCGACGGTGGCGAGGGTTCCGAACCGGCCGCCGAACATCACGGTCACGGCCGGCAGGCTCACGGCGAGCGGCAGCACGGCGGCCAAGGATGCGTCGGCGGGGAGAGGGGCGTCCCGGTGCCGGGCCTTCAAGTTCAAGATCGACATGCGTCAAGAAAACCTTGACACTGCCGACTTGTCAAGAATTCCTTGACATTGATGCCGCGTGACCGCTCCGTGCCGCCAAAAATACCCCCGGGGGTACCCGTGCTACGCTCGAAATATACCCCCGGGGGTAAATGCCAGTCGAAAGGAGCAAGTGCGTGTTCTTCATTGACACCATCGAGACCGAGGGCCTGGGAAACCGCAGCTACCTGGCGGGCGGCGCCGCTGCCGCGGTGGCGCTCGACCCGCCCCGCGACATCGACCGGGTCCTCGCGGCGGCAGCCGTACGCGGGGTGCGGATCTCCCACGTGGTGGAGACCCACATCCACAACGACTACGTCACCGGCGGCCCGGACCTGGCCCGCCTGACCGGCGCCGCCTACCTGGTGCCGGCCGCCGCCCGGGTCTCCTTCGCCCGGACTCCGGTGGCCGACGGCGACACGGTGGCCGTCGACGACGGCATCACGCTGCGGGCGCTGGCCACCCCAGGCCACACCCCCCACCACACCTCCTACGTCCTGGAGGAAGGCGCCCGGGTGGCGGCGGTCTTCACCGGCGGATCGCTGCTGATCGGCTCGGTGGGCCGCCCCGACCTGGTCGAGCCGCGCCTGACCGAGGAGCTGGCCCGCGCCCAGTACGCCTCTGCCCACCGCCTGGCCGCCGAGCTCCCCGACGAGACACCGGTGCTGCCCACCCACGGTTTCGGCAGCTTCTGCTCCTCCTCCCAGTCCGAGGGTGACGCCACCACCATCGGCAAGGAGAAGAACGTCAACGACGCTTTGACCAAGGACGTCGACTCCTTCGTCGCCGGACTGCTGGCCGGCCTGGAGGACGTGCCCGCCTACTACGCCCACATGGGCCCGGCCAACGCCGCCGGCCCCGCCCCGGTGGACCTCGGCGCACCACCCCTGACCGACGCGGCCGACATCGCCGAGCGGCTGGCCGCCGGGGAGTGGGTGGTCGACCTGCGCAACCGGATCGCGTTCGCCGACGGACACGTCGCGGGTTCCTTCAACTTCGAGGCCGACGGGAAGATCGCCACCTACCTCGCCTGGATGATCCCCCGGGGCAAGCCCCTCACCCTCCTCGCCGACTCACCCGCCCAGCTCGCCGCCGCCCAGCGCGAACTGGTCCGCGTCGGCATCGACCGCCCAGCCGCCGCGGCCACCGGCACCCCCCGCGACTGGCTGGCCGACGGCCACGCCCCGCGCTCCTTCCCCCGCGCCACCTTCGCCGACCTCGCCGCACGGGCATCCGGCTCCGAAGCGGTGGTGTTGGACGTACGCCGGAACTCCGAGCGCGCCAAGGGCTGGATCACCGGCTCCGTCCACATACCCGTCCACGACCTGCACCGGCGCCTGGCCGAGGTTCCGCCCGGAACGGTGTGGGTGCACTGCGCCGGAGGAATGCGCGCGGGCATCGCCGCCTCCCTCCTGGACGCCGCCGGACGTGACGTGGTCGCCGTCGACGACTCCTTCGACGCCGCCTCCCGGGCCGGCCTGCCCCTCACCGACGGCAGCTGACCACCCCCCTCCCCGAAGAACTGGAAGGAAGCCCGATGTTCCTCTTCCGTCGCGGCGCAGCCCGCGTCACCCCCGCCCAGGCCCGCCAGCGCACCACCGACGGTGACGCCGTCCTCCTCGACGTGCGCGAGCTCGCCGAGTGGAGCGCCGGACACGCTCCCGGCGCCGTCCACGCCCCGCTGTCCCGCCTCCTCATCGGCACTGCCCTGCCCACGGCCGCGCAGGACCGGCCGCTCGTGGTGATCTGCCGTTCCGGGCACCGCTCCCAGCGGGCCGCGGGGCTCCTGACCGGCCGCGGAGCCGAGGCAGTCGACGTCAAGGGCGGTATGAACGCCTGGGTGACGGCCGGGCTGCCGGTCGTCGATGAACGCGGAAGCAGCGGCCGGATAGCGTGAGCACGCTCATCCTCGCCCTGGCCGCCGGCGCCGTCATCGGACTGGCCCTCGGGGCGTTGGGCGGCGGCGGCAGCGTCTTGGCCGTCCCCGCCCTGATCTACCTCCTCGGCTTCACACCGGCCGCCGCGACCACCGCATCCCTGATCATCGTCACCGCCACCTCGGCCACCGCCCTCTACGCCCACGCCACCTCCGGCAACGTCCGCTGGAAGACCGGCGCCCTGTTCGCCGCTGTCGGCATCCCACCCGCCATCGCCGCAGCCGCGCTCGCCAGCCGCGTGCCCGAGGCGCTGCTGACCGCCGCGTTCGCCGCCATCGCCCTCCTCGCCGCGCTCGCCCTGTTCAAGGCCCCGACCCCCGACCGGCAACCCAGAGCCGTCCGGCCCGCGCGGGCGGCGGGAGCGGGCGTAGGACTCGGCGCGGTCACCGGCTTCCTCGGCGTCGGCGGCGGCTTCCTCGCCGTCCCCGCCCTGGTCTCCGTGCTGGGCCTGCGCATGCGCGCTGCGGTCGGCACCAGCCTCCTGGTCATCACCGTCAACTCCCTCGCCGCGCTCGTCGCCCGCGCCGGCACCCACACCCCCCTGAACTGGGCGGTCATCGCCCCCTTCACCGGCGCGGCGATCCTGGGAGCCTGGGACGGCAAACGCCTCGCCGCCAAAATCTCCGGCCCCGCCCTCCAACGGGCCTTCGCGAGCGTCCTGTTGGCCGTCGCCGCCCTCATGGTCACCGACGCCCTCCACTGACCCCCTCCACCCCACACCCAGGGATCCCGTGCAGCGGATCCCCTCCCACAAGGACGGAACACAGCACCATGACCCACCCCTACCCCCACACCCTCGACGCCCGCCAGGTCCACAGCCGCCTGCACGAACTGATCGTCCTGGACGTCCGCACCCCCGCCGAATACGCGACCGGACACCTCCCCGGCGCCCTCAACGTCCCCCTCGACCACCTCACCCGCGCCCTGCCCGACATCCGCGAGGCCGCCGCCCGAGGCGACATCCTCGTCGTCTGCGCCTCCGGCACCCGCTCCGAGGCCGCCTGCACAACCCTCGCCGACCACGGCATCACCACCGCCGCCCTCGCCGGAGGCACCGGAGCCTGGACCGACGGCGGCCACGCCCTCCACCACCCCGACCACCACCGCCCCACCACCTGGAGCATGGAGCGCCAGGTCCGCTTCACCGCCGGCGCCGTGGTCCTGACCGGCCTCGCCCTCGGCCGCCTGCGCCCCGCCTTCCGTCTCGCCTCGGCGGGCATCGCCGGCGGGCTGGTCTTCTCCGCGCTCGCCAACACCTGCGGTATGGCGCCCCTCCTCGCCAGACTCCCGCACAACCGCCCCCGCCAAGGCGACCTCGAAGCCACCCTCGCCGCCCTCCGCGGCCACTGACCCGCGCCGATCAGATACCCCCTGGGGTACCATGAGGGTGACCGCGGACGAGGCCAGGAGGCAGCAGTGAAAGTCGACGACGACGCAGTCAAGTCAGTCCTCAACCGCCTGCGCCGCGCCCAGGGGCAGCTCGCGGGCGTCATCGCCATGATCGAAGCCGGACGCGACTGCAAGGACGTCGTCACCCAGCTCGCCGCCGTCTCCAAAGCCCTGGACCGCGCCGGCTTCAAGATCGTGGCCAGCGGCATGCGTCAGTGCATGGCCAACGCCGACGAGAACCAGGCGCCCATGACCGAGGAAGAACTCGAAAAGCTCTTCCTCGCCCTCGCCTGACCCGCGCACACCGAAACGGCCCGGTCCCGAATCCTTCGCGAACCCGCGCGTCCCGCGGAGGCCGATTCCGCTCTTGCGGTCCGGGCCGGCTGCTCCACGCCAGAAACCCGGGCCTGCCGCTCGTGGAGCGGGTGACCCGGGTGGACCGGCCGACGTCAGCCGGGTATGTCGTGCGACTCGGTGGTGCGGGGCGGTGAGCTCGCCTCAGTTGCCGATACCGGAGCTGCCGATGCCGGAGTTTCCGATGCCGTGGCTGCCGATGCCCGTGTTCGCGATGCCCGCGTTGCCCAGACCCCAGTTGGCGATGCCCGCGTTGCCGACGCCGTCGTTGAGCACGCCCGCGTTGCCGATGCCGTCGTTCAGGGCGCCCGCGTTGCCGACTCCGTCGTTGAGCGCGCCCGCGTTGCCGACGCCCGAGTTCCCGAAGCCCGAGCTGCCCACGGACGGGCCCGGCCCCATGTCGTGGGCGCTGGCCGCGGTGGCGCCGCAGACAGCCAGCAGCCCCGCGGCACCGAGCGCGGCCGTCACGCGACGAAGAGTTGTGCTCATCGTTACATACCTCCTATTTCGGGCATCCTTGCCTGCTATACCTAGCACGCGGCCATGCCCAATACGTGGAGGAGTGCCCCGAAGCGGTTGTGTCGCCCAGAGGCCCCGCCCAACGCCCGGGCGGCTGTGCGAGGGGCTTGCCCAGGGCTGTCCGGCTCAGATGCCCTCCGGCCGGTTGTGGCCGGGGGACATCTGACCGGTCGCTCGGGGGAGAGGTGTGTCAGGTGGTGATGGTGGCGACGGGTTCGAGGCCGTAGGTGCGGGCGTAGCCGTTCTCGGTGCCGACGATGAGGTCGACGACCTCGAAGTAGCGGTCCCAGAAAGGGGTTTCGCGCAGTGCGTCGATGAGGAGCTGGTAGGCCCGGTGGTCGTCGGCCTCCCACACCCAGACGTCGGTGACGCGCGCGGAGTAGAACTCGGTGTCGTAGAAGCGCGACCGGACGCCGGTGGTCTTGGCCTCGATGGCGGGCAGGACCTGGGTGGTGAAGGCGTCGACGCGCTGTTGGACGGTCATGGCGAGCCACTCGGGCGTGGTCTTGACGAGTATGAACGCCGTGACCGGAGGTGTGGTGTGTTCAGCGGACATCAGGGTGTCTCCAAACTGGCAGGTGGTTTTGGTGCGCCGGACCGCTGTGCGTTCCGGCGGCGGATGGTGCGCTTCAGGAGAGGACGGCGGGCTTGAGGGTCTCGGCGCACCACTGCTCGAAGCCGGTGGGGGAGGCGGTGTCCGGGGTGCGGGCGACGCCGGCGTCCAGGCCCTGGTCTTTGGCGCGCTTCATGTCGACGATTCCCTGGACGAAAGCCTCGTTGAGGCCGTAGCCGACGAGGGTGGTGTACATCTCGTCGAACGGCTGGCGTTCGTAGCGGACCGGGCGGCCGAACTGCTCGGTCATGATGCGTGCCAGGTCGTTGGGGGACACGTCCCGAGGCCCGAGGACCGGGACGTCGTCGATGCCGGTCCACGAGCGGTCCAGCAGCAGGCCGGCGGCGATGGCCGCGATGTCGGCGACGGCGACGAGGGGGGCCTTGCGGTCGGCGTCGACTACGTCGGTGAAGACGCCCTTGTCGCGGATCGAGTCGGCTTCCTCCAGGAGGTTCTCGAAGAAGGACGGGTTGGCCAGGGCCCGGTAGGCGACGCCGGAAGCGGCGATGAGGTCGTCCATGGCGAGGGAGGCGCTGACCAGGCCGGCGCGGTCGGCGAGCGGGGTGCCGCGGCCGAGCGCGGAGACGCCGACGACATGGCCGACGCCGTGGGCGGCGCACGCCTTTGCGGCGGGACGGGTGAAACCGCTGAAGGCGTCCTCCGGGGGCAGCGAGGCGTCCGGGGGGACGAGCCAGAAGACGGCGTCGGCACCCTCGAAGGCCCGGTCGAGGACCTCGGCGTCGCCGTGTGAGCCGGTGATCACCTCGACGCGTCCGCGCGCCGCCTCCGGCAGCCGGGCCGGGTCGCGCACGATCACGCGCAGTTCCTCGCCCGCGGCGGGGGCGGACTTGAGGAGCCGGGAGAGCAGGGAACGGCCGATGTTCCCCGTGGGAGCGGTAATGACGATCACGAAAACCTCGCAGGTCGTGCTGGTCGGTACGCCCTCATCCTGCGGAGGAACCCAGTGCTGCCACAATGGAAACTTCGGCACGGAATCATTGCCTGAAGTGGAATGATGCTGGTGAGCAGCCCGGATTCGCCGTTGCGCGCGCGGCGGATGGCGCGCCACGTGGGGGGCGCGAATGCATGGGGACGTCGAACTCGGGCCGCTCTACGGCTGGTTGTCCCTGCCGTTCCGCCTCCTGGTCGGCCCGATGATCGCCCTCGGGATGCGGTAGTCGGTCGTTGCCCGGGGAGGTGTCGAAGCCTCAGGTCGTGACGTTCCCGGGGGCGCTCCCGTCGTCCGCGGCCCCCCTCCTGCGTACGGCGGTCGCCGCTGCGGGGTTGGCGTTCCGTACGGTCGGCATAGGTGGGGCCGCGCACGGCGGCATGTTCCTGATCCTTCCCGGCATCACCGCGGGCGTGGTCCTGGCCTGCGAGGCATCGGCCGTGGCGCCGTCGCCGCTGATCGCGCAGGCCACCCGTTCTAGAAGACCCCTCCGGGTTCCCCTGCCTTGCGGCCACGCTCGTCGGGGGGCGCCGCGGGGGTGGCTCCGTAGGTGTACGCGCTGCGGATGTGCCCGTCGCGGGCGTGGACGATGACCTGCGCGGGCTGGTGCTCCTTGGCGTGGCGTCGTGCGCCGTCGATCGCATCCTTCTGCGTCCGGTGCGGCTCGTGCAGGAGCCGACGTCCTTCTCTGCCCTCGACCTGCCACTTCACGCCCGCGGCCGCCGCGTGCTCGCTGGACGGTGAGACGTGGTAGACGGTCCGTTTCGCTGCCATGGTCCTTCTCCTCGACTGTCAGGCAGACTCCGTGACCGGCCTGCCGGGTCTCTTCGAGGCCGCCTTGTCGTCTTCTCGCTCGACCGTCTCGATCCCGCCGCCGCTGGTACCACCGCGTCGCCTACATGGAGTATTCCCGCTCGTCCCTCCGGGGACACCAGCTCGGGGACACCGCCGGGGCCCTGGCCGGTAATCGATTGGTTACTCCTGGTCGTCGGTGGGGAAGATCGACTACGCCCGATCCGAGCACGACAGAAGGAGACCCTCGTGTCCGACGACCAGCCCACCGAGCCCACCGTCGACGAGGCCGACACCCAGCAGGCAGCCGCCAAGGCGGGCCGGCAGGGCCACCAGACTCTCGGCAAGAAGACCATCAAGGGGCAGGTCATCACCCACACGATCGTCAAGCCGCTGCCGGGCGGGGGACAGACCGAGGGGTGACCTGCTGCGGCGCCCCGACCGGCCTGAGGTAGGGGAACTGGGTGACTTCGCCCGTGTGCCCGCGAGCCTGGCGGCCAGGACCACTGCCTACGCGGCATCGAACGGTAGCGTGCGGCCGGTGGGCTGCTTGCAGACGTCGCAGCGGTTGAGCCGCATTGCGTTGCCCGCGTAACTCGGCCCGGGCGGCAAGCGGGAAGCCGTGGTGGCCCGCCTTCCGGGTAGCACTGTCATCTTGGGTGAGGGGCGATGATCGTATCGGTGGTGTCGATGCCGGAGGGTGTCGTCGCTCGGGCAGCGTTGCCCGAGGCCAGGGAGCGTCTAGCAGCCCCCGACTTCGTGATCGTGGACATCGACGAAGGAGACGACCCCCCGTCCGACGAGCAACCGCTCGCCCGTCTGCTGGGACTGGATGACAAGACGTGGGATTGGCTCGGCAGGCAGTACGAGCCGGTACGGGCCGACTACCACGCGGGAGCTGTCGGGTGTGTCGTGCCGGTGATCGACGGCAGTCACATCAAACACATCCACGTCTACGCCAGCGAACGCCACCTCGTCACGATCCACCACGGGCCCGTCGGGCTGATCGAGGACTTCATCGGACGGCTGCCTGAGGACATGCCCTCCGACGGGACGACGGCGGTCTTCCTCTTTCTGCACGGTGTATTGGAGGCCTTTCGCAGGGCCACCGCCCAAGCGCTCCTGGACGTGGGGGAGGTTGAGGAGGCGATGTTCGAGGGGCGGACATCGCAGCACGTCCAACAACTGGCCCACCTGCGACGGCGCGCGTCCCAGCTGCACCGTGCGTTCCTTCCCTACGCCGCGGTCGCGCAGGAGTTCCTCACCCACCGCAGGATGGCGAACCCCGGCATCTCGGAGGAACGGCGGGTGCTGAACCGTACACACGAGAGCACCGTGCAGCTGGTGATGATGGAAATCAACTCCCTGCGGGACGAGACCAGACGGGCCGCCGACACCTACTCCTCCCTCGTCGCCGAGCAGCAGAACCTCGTGATCAACAAACTCGCGGTCGCCTCCGTCATCTTCTTGCCGCTGTCGTTCCTGACGGGCTTCTTCGGCATGAACTTCACCTACCTCAGCAACCACTTGGCGAGCGAGAAGACCTTCCTGTGGTTCGGCATCGGCATGCAAGTGTGCGCTCTGTTCGGGGCCATGTACGTCGTGCTGTACCGGACGCACTGGCGCCAGCTCCGGGACGGCGGGACCCAGGATGCCGCCGCCGGCCGCGAACAGTCGGACCGATCCTGACTCAAGGCTGAGGTCAAGACGTCAGGTGCCGCGTTGGTCGCGGTCGGCCCAGCTCGCCGCGGCATCCCGGGCGGTTTCGATCAGGCCGCTCTCCCAGCCCGAGGGCTCCTCACGGGTCTGTCGTAGGCACAGCAGGGCCGCGAGCGCGGCCTCGTTCAGGCGTTCACGGAGAGCCTCCAGAGCCGCTGCGGCGGCGGTAAGGGCGGTGTCTGGGCTGTGTCATGTTCCGGATGACATCTCCCATGTCAGCGTTTAGGTGACATCGTGGTTGTCATCGTTTCGATGACATGCTACAACGGATGCACGTTGAAGCGCATTGGCAGTTTCTGCCTGAGCCAACTGGAGGTGTTTCGCGATGTTGATGCGCACTGACCCGTTTCGCGAGATGGACCGGATCGTCCAGCAGCTGTCGGGTACGTCCGGGACCTGGTCGAAGCCGTCCGTCATGCCGATGGACGCCTATCGCGAGGGCGAGGAGTACGTGATCGCCTTCGATCTCCCCGGCGTGACGCCGGAGGCGATCGACATCGACGTCGAGCGGAACATGCTGACCGTGAAGGCGGAGCGGCGCCCTGCGGCGAAGAACGACACCGTGCAGATGGAGCTTTCCGAGCGGCCCCTCGGTGTCTTCTCCCGCCAGGTCATGCTGGCCGACACCCTCGACACCGAACGCATCGAAGCCGACTACGAAGCGGGTGTCCTGACCCTGCGGATCCCGATCGCCGAGCGCGCCAAGCCCCGCAAGATCAGCATCGGCAGCACCGGCGGCCGCAAGCAGATCTCCGGCTGAGTCCTCCCGCACCAGCCGGCCGCGGAGGGCGGCACGAGCCGACCCCCCTCCGGCGCCCCGCCCTCCGCACCCCTTCTCTCTCCGGAGGTGACGTGATGTCGATGCGCAGGGAGTCGTTCCTTGCCCACGTCCAGGAACGCGGCGAGTACGAGACCAGGGAAGAGGCCGATCGCGTTGCCCGCGTCGTCCTCGCCCTGCTGGGCGCACATCTGGTCGGCAGCGTGCGGGCCGAGCTCGCCGGCCGCCTCCCCGAGACGTACGCCCTCATCCTCCTGAACCCGTTGCAGGCCGCGGAGCCGCTCTCGCCGGACCGGTTCGTCCGCGCGGCCGCGGCCTGGATCGAGGGCGCCACCGAGAAGACGGCCCTGTGGGACATCGGCGCGGTGCTCTCGACCGTGGCCGCCGCCGCGGGCGATGCCCTCACCAGCGAGGTCCTCCTCCAACTCCCGCACGGCTACGACCTCCTCTTCGGCCACCCCCAGCCCACCTGACCACCAAGCCCGAAAACCGGATCCCTCGCAGAGAAAGGGCAACCGCAGCCATGTACGACCAGCCTCGCGCGAACGCGTCCACGACGGCCATGACGTTCGACCGGATGCTGGAACGCGTGCGCTACGAAGGCGCCTACCCCACCCGCGAACGCGCCGCGGAAGCCGTCCACCACGTCCTGGCCGCCCTCGGCCGCCAGCTCACCGGAGACGAACGAGCCGACCTCGCCCAGTGCCTGCCCGTCGAGGCGGCCCTCACCCTGACCGCACAGATCCCCGACACCCGACACCTCACCGGCTGGGGCTTCGTCAAGGACCTGGCCGCACGCACCGGCGCCACCCCCGCCACCGCCCGATGGGACACCGGCGCCGTCCTCGCCACCGTCGCCCGCCTCGCCGGACCCGACCTCCTCGCCCGCATCCTGCGCCGACTCCCCGACGGCTACGCCCTCCTCTTCGGCCAGGCCGAACTGCGCCGGCCGGAGCCCGCCCCCGCCTGACCCGGCCACTGAGCGCGGTGTTCGATGTGCCCCGGGGTGCCGGAGTGGTGGGTGGAGCCTGAGAGACTGCTCGGTATGGAAATCGAGCGCAGAAACAATGTCACGGTCACAGGGAACCCCCACGGCCGGACGGTGGTCCTTGCGCACGGGTTCGGCTGTGACCAGAACATGTGGCGCCTCACCGTCCCCGCCCTGGTCGAGGACTACCGGGTGGTGCTGTTCGACTACGTGGGTTCGGGCCGGTCGGATCTCTCCGCCTTCTCCGAGGCCCGCTACGCGTCCCTGAGCGGCTACGCCCAGGACGTGGTGGACGTGTGCGAAGCGCTCGATCTTCGAGGCGCGGTGTTCGTGGGCCATTCGGTCTCCTCGATGATCGGTGTGCTGGCCGCCGGGATGGCTCCGGAGCGGATCGGGGCGCTCGTGATGGTGGCGCCCTCTCCCCGGTACATCGACGACGAGGGCTACCGGGGCGGCTTCACCGCCGAGGACATCGATGAGCTGCTCGATTCGCTGGAGTCGAACTATCTGGGCTGGTCGGCGGCGATGGCGCCGGTGATCATGGGGAACGCGGAGCGGCCCGAGCTCGGTGAGGAGCTGACGAACAGCTTCTGCGCCACCGACCCCGCGATGGCACGCGTCTTCGCCCGCACCACCTTCCTGTCCGACTCGCGGGAGGAACTCAAGGCGGTCAGCGTGCCCACGCTGGTGCTGGACTGCACCCAGGACGCCATCGCCCCGCGCGAGGTCGGCGCCTTCGTCCACCAGTCCATCCCCGGCTCGACACTGCTCACCCTGGACGCGACCGGGCACTGCCCGCACATGTCCGCACCCGAAGCCACCAACGATGCGATCACCGGCTTCCTGGCCGGCCTGCGTTGATGTGCCGCACCGGCCAGCAGTCCGACCCGCACGACGCCGGCGGGGAGAAGACCTCGGATGCGGCGTTCGCCGCCCTGCTGGAGGACAGCACGGAGGAGCTGTACGAGTGCGCTCCGTGCGGGTACCTGTCCACGCTGATGGACGGCACCATCGCGAAGATCAACAAGACGCTGCTGGACTGGCTGGGCCTGGAACGTGAAGCGGTGGTGGGCCGGATGCGGTTCACCGACCTGCTGACCATGGGCGGCAAGCTCTACCACGAGACGCACTTCGCGCCGCTGCTGCGGATGCAGGGCGAGCTCGGCGGCGTCGCCCTGGAGATCAGAAAGGCCGACGGCGTCCGGATGCCGGTGCTCGTCTCCTCCGTGGTCAAGCACGGGGCAACGGGCGAGCCGCTGCTGATCCGCACCACCTTCTTCGACGCCCGCGACCGCCGCGCCTACGAAGAGGAACTCCTACGGGCCCGCAAAGCCGCCGAGGAAGCACACCGGCAGGCCGAAGCCGACCGGGCCCGCCTCCAGGACGCCCTCGCCGTACTCCAGTCATCGCTGCTGCCCGACATCCTGCCTCGCATACCCGGCATGGAGACCGCCGCCCACTACCGCACCGCCTCGCCCGACCGGCTCGGCGGGGACTTCTACGACGTCTTCCCCATCGACGCCACTCGCTTCGCCTTCTTCCTAGGCGACGTGTGCGGCAAGGGCCCGCAAGCCGCCGCGGTCACCTCGCTGACCCGCTACACCCTGCGCGCCGCCGCCCTCCACGACCCCGACCCCGTCTCCGCCCTCTCCACCCTGAACAGAGCCGTTCACGAGCGCTACAGCGGCGGCGACCCGCGGTACTGCACCGCCATCTTCGGCACCCTCGAACCCGACCCGGGCACCGGGCAGGTCACGGTCCGCCTCGCGTCGGGCGGCCATCCGCCGGCCCTGGTCCTGCGCGCCGACGGCACGGCCGACTTCCTGCCCACCCCCGGCGGACTCCTCATCGGCATCCTGCCCAACGCACCCTTCGCCCCCGCCACCACCACCTTGGGCCCCGGCGACACCCTCCTGCTCTACACCGACGGCCTCACCGAAGCCCGCACCGGCGAAGGCCGCAGCGCCCTGTACGGAGACGAAGCCCTGCGCGCCTTCGCCACCGACCACGCCGGCCGGCCCCCGAGCGCGGTCATGGAGGCGCTGACCGGCCTGCTGGACGGCTTCGGTGACGGCCTCGACGACGACACCGCCCTTCTCGCCCTCGGCGTTCCCGCCGCCCGCCCCACGACCGGGACACCCACATGAGCCCGCTGAACCTTGCCGTCCGAGACGCCCCGACCGGCCCGGTAGTGGAAGTCAAGGGGGAACTCGACTACGACACCTCCGCAGACCTGCGCGACCTCCTCGCCGCCCTCCCCCTCAAGCCGGGCCAGCGCCTCGTTCTCGACCTCGCCCGCATGGAGTTCTGTGACTCCAGCGGCATCAGCACCCTGATCGTCGCCCGCAACCACGCCCAGTCGGCCGGAGCCGACGTCGCACTCGCCGCGGTCCCGGCCAGTACGCTGCGCGTCCTGCGCGTCGTCGGACTGGACCAGATCTTCCCGCTCCACCCCGACGCCGAGTCCGCGACAGGGACCTGACCGCCGGTACTTGCGACGGCGAAAGGTCAGCGGCTCCGCGGACCGGGGTTCGGTCAGACCGAACGAGTCGATCCGGGCGTCCTACTGGTGGGCCCGCCCCAGACGGTGAGCAGGTCCACGACGAAGATCAGCGTCGAGCCCGCCGGGATCAAGGGGGAGGGGGACTGCTTCCCGTAGGCGAGACGCGGGGGAATGGTGATCTCGCGCCGGCCGCCGACCTTCATTCCCCTCACGCCCCGGTCCCAGCCCTTGATGACCTTGCCCCCGCCCACAGCGAACTTGTACGGCTGGTCCCGGTCCCAGGAGGAGTCGAACTCCCTCCCGGTCTCGAACGTGACCCCGACGTAGTGAACCTGGACGACCCGGCCCGGCTTCGCTTCGTCCCCGTCCCCGATCACGAGGTCCCGCGTCGTCAGCTCGGTGGGCGCGTCACCCTCTGGAACATCGATCTCGGGCTTCGTCAGTTCGCTCATCGCGGTCAGACCCATCGCTCTCCGCCGGACGCATGGACACTCCATGCAGCAGACGATCACGCTACCGGCAATCCTCAGCGTGGGCCGACATGCTGCGTATGGCGCAATGGGCCGCTCCGGCGGCTTCCCAGGTCACTTTGTGCGGAGGCGGTAATCGGCGTGGGCGGGCAGGAACGAGGGCGAACCGGGTCATGGACGAGGAGAGCGTGGACCGGTCGGAAGGTTTCGGTGAGCGGCTGCTCGGCCTGCTGCTGGACCGGGCACCGCATTTGCCGCCGCAGCTGATCGCCCCGCTGATCGCGGAGGAGGTGGGCAGGGTCGGGGGCCGTGACGTCTCCATCCTGCTCCAGGACTACGCGCAGGAGCTGCTGGTACCGCTGCCGGGCAAGAAGCTGCACGTCAGTCAGCCCGAGCCGGTGATCGACTCCGCTGCCGGCCGGGCCTTCCTGCGTGGGGAGGTCGTCGAGCTGCCGCTGGCCCGCGGCGGCGTCCGGATGTACCTGCCGCTGCTGGACGGCAGTGACACGGTGGGCGTGATGGTCCTCACCCTGGACGACGTCGGCGAGGACGACCGGCGCCTGCTGCGCCGGCTCGCCGGCCTGGTCGCCGACCTGCTGGTCACCAAGAACGCCTACACCGACCAGTTCTTCCTGGCCCGGCGCCGGGAACCGATGAGCGTGTCCGCGGAGATCCAGTGGGGCCTGCTGCCGCCGCTGACGATGACAGTGCCGCAGGTCGCGGTGGCCGGCATCCTGGAGCCGGCCTACCGCGTCGCCGGAGACAGCTTCGACTACGCCCTGAACGACAACATCCTGCACATGGCCGTGATCGACGCGATGGGCCACGGCCTGGACGCCGCCGTGATGGCGACCGTGGCCATCGGCGCCTACCGGCATGCCCGGCGCGTGTTCGTCAGCCTGGCCGAGAAGTACACGTACATGGACGACGCCATCTCCCGGCAGTTCGGTCCCGACCACTTCGTCACCGCCCAGCTGATGCACCTGAACCTCACCACCGGTGAGCTGGAGCTGGTCAACGCGGGCCACCCCGCGCCGCTGCTGATCCGAGACGGCAAGGTCGTACGGCAGCTGGAGAGCGCGACGACGCTGCCCGTCGGCTTCGGCGGCGAGGAGCCCCGGATCAGGGAGCACACGCTCCAGCGAGGCGACCGCGTGCTGTGCTACACCGACGGCATCATCGAAGAGCACATCGCCGGCGGGGAGTTGTTCGGCGAGGAACGCCTCGTCCGCTGCGTCAACCACCTCGGGGAAGGACCGTCGGAGGGGATGCGGGCAGATCTGCGCCGGCTCTCCCACACGCTGAAGAGGGAACGGGGCGGGCACACCAGCGACGACGCCACCCTCTTCATGATCGAATGGCGCGGCGGCGCCGCCGACCACCTCGCGGTTCTCGACTGAAGGCGGCGCGGCTCAGGCAGACGGCTGGTGACGCCGCGTCAGCCCAGCGCGCGGTCGAGGTTGAAGGCGGCGCTGATCAGCGAGAGGTGGGTGAAGGCCTGGGGGAAGTTGCCCAGTTGTTCTCCGGTCGGGCCGATCTCCTCCGCGAAGAGACCGAGGTGGTTGGCGTAGGTGAGCATCTTCTCGAAGGCGAGCCTGGCCTCCTCCAGCCGGCCCGCGCGGGCCAGCGCCTCCACGTACCAGAAGGAGCAGATCGAGAAGGTGCCCTCGGGCCCGTGCAGACCGTCCGGGCTGGCGGTCGGGTCGTAGCGGTACACCAGCGAGTCGGAGACCAGGTCCGTGGTGAGCGCGTCCAGGGTGGCGAGCCACTTGGGGTCGGTGGGAGAGATGAACTTCGCCATCGGCATCATCAGCAGCGAGGCGTCCAGCACGTGGCCGTCCAGTGCCTGAACGAACGCCCCTCGCTCGGCCGACCAGCCGCGCCGCATGATCTGCCGGTAGATCGCGTCCCGGGACTCCCGCCAGCGGGGCAGGTCCGCCGGCAGACCGCGGCGGTTCGCCATGCGCATCGCGCGCTCCAGCGCCACCCAGCACATCAGCCGCGAGTACACGAAGTCCCGCCGGCCCGCCCTGGTCTCCCACACGCCCTCGTCGGGCTGGTCCCAGTGCTCGCACAGCCAGTCCACGACGGCACCGACCTCGTCCCAGCGGTCGCTGCTGATCGGCTGCCCCCACTTGTCGTAGAGGTAGATCGAGTCGATCAGCGCACCGTAGATGTCCAGCTGGAGCTGGCCGGTGGCGGCGTTGCCGACCCGGACCGGCCCGGAGCCGAGGTACCCCTCCAGGTGCGGGAGCTCGTATTCGGGCAGCTCGGTACGCCCGTCGATGCCGTACATGATCTGCAACGGGCCGCTCTCGCCCATGCCCCGCAGGATGCCCCGCTCGGAGATGAACCCCATGAACGCCTCGGCCTCCGAGGTGAACCCCAGGCGCAGCATCGCGTAGACGCAGAAGGCGGCGTCGCGGACCCAGACGTAGCGGTAGTCCCAGTTGCGCTCGCCGCCGATCTGCTCGGGCAGGCTCGTGGTGGGGGCGGCGACGATCGCACCGGTCGGCGCGTAGGTGAGCAGCTTCAGCAGCAGCGCCGAGCGGTTCACCATCTCCCGCCACCGCCCGTGGTAGCGCGACCCGGCCAGCCAGTGGCGCCAGAACCGGACGGTCGCGTCGGCCTGTTCCTGCGCCTCGGCGCGCGGGCAGGCCCGGGGCGGTACGTCGTCGCCGATCTGGTCGAGGGCGAACACGTGGGACTCGCCCTCCAGGAGCTTGAAGTGCGACCACACGTCCTGGCCGTCGGTTTCCAGGGGTGCGGTGGCGGTCAGCGCGAGCGTCAGTGACGGGGAGCGGAACACCGCCGTGTGGCCTTCGAGGTGCGTGGTGTGCGATTGCGTGCCGTAGCCGAAGCGGGGAGCGATCCGCGCCCCGAACGGGAGGGTTCCGCGGACACATATCACGCGCCGGATCAGCCGGTGCCGGTCCGCCTCGCGCGACTCGTCGACCACCGGCATGAAGTCCTGGATCTCCGCCACCCCGTCCGCGGCGAAGAACCGCGTGATCAGCACGTTCGTGTCGGGGAAGTAGAACTGCCTGGTGCGGGTCGGGACCTCGGCGGCCAACGCGAACGACCCGCCCCGGTCGGCGTCGAGGATGGACCCGAAGACGCTCGGCGCATCGAAGCGCGGGCAGCAGTACCAGTCGATGGTGCCGTTCGTGCCGACCAGGGCGGTCGTACGGAGATCGCCGATCAGGCCGTGCTCGGAGATCGGGACGTAACGACCGCCGTCCGCCTGCCCGAAACCAGTCGTGTCGAACGCCATACGGGCCTCCCTGCTGCTGCGGGGCCGGGCCTGGCCTGGAATGAAGCCTTGCCTTTCATGCTAGCGCCGTGGCCGCAGAGGTTCGCTGGGGCGGGAAGGGCATCCGCTGGCGCCTGGAGCCTGGCCGCGCCAGGGCTCAGGTCGTCTTGGTCTGGCCGCCGTCGATGAGGAATTCGGCGCCCGTGATGTTCGCGGCGCGGGGCGAGGCCAGGAAGAGCGCGAGGTCGGCGACCTCCTGAGGCTCGGTGAACCGTCCCGTGCTGATGCCCATCTGCTGGGGCACCACCACGTCCATGGCCTCTTGGGCAGTGGTGCCCGCGCCGGCCGCCACGGTCTCGGCGAAGCCGCCGGGGGCGGTCCAGAACGGGGTGCGGACCGGTCCCGGAGCGATGGCGTTCACCCGTACGCCGCGCGGCGCGAACTCCTCCGACAGCGCCTTGGTGAGGCTGGTCAGCGCGGCCTTGGCCGCCGAGTAGTCCACCACCGAGGGGAAGGGCAGCCGGGCGTTGAGGGAACTGATGTTGACGACCGCGCCTCCGCCGTCCGCGAGGAGGTGCGGCAGCGCGGCGCGGCTGGCGCGGACGGCGCTGAAGAAATTCAGCTCGAAGCCCCGCTGCCACTGTGCGTCGTCGATGGTGAGGAAATCGGTGCGGGGTTCGGTGGCTCCGACGTTGTTGACCAGGACGTCGATCCTGCCATGGCGTTCCATCGCCGCCTGGATCAGTGCATCCACGCCTTCGACGGCAGCCAGATCGCCGGCGACGAAGGTCACGTCATACGTTTCGCGCAACGCGGCCAGCTCACGGGTCTCGGAACGGCTGCCGGCGACCACACGCCCGCCCTCGCGCAAGAACGACTCGGTGATGGCCAGGCCGATGCCCTTGCTGGCACCGGTGACAACAGCGACTTTGTCGGTGAGCTCCAGATCCATGGGCACGCACTCCTGTGTCATGAACTCGGCATGGATTTTTCTTATGACTCTGATATTTAGGGGCATTGTGTGCGTCGGATCCCATGCGCCCTCGCAGGCACGCCGTGCCAAATGGCCGGGGAAAATACCTGGCCACACCAGCCATAACTCATCGAACAGGCGTACAGTGAAAGCACCGGAAGTACTTCGAGCACTCGCTTTCACGCAGGTGTCATTTCCGGCGATCGCCTAAAAGCCGGACTGCCGACGGGCAGTCCGGGGGCAGGTCCGCATCATGACCAGCACCATCGACCGGACCGCGCCCCGCGAACTCGCCGCAGAGCTCCCGGCACGCTTGTCCCTCACCCCGAAGACCACCCTCGCAGGTCAGCTGGACGGTGCCTGGTGGCCCCGCTCCCGCGACCTCGAAGACGAACTCCCTGCCTTGGCTGCCGCCCTGGACGAACCCTGGGGGCGCATCACCCGCGTCACCGTGAACCCCATCCGCTGGCGCGTCATCCCGCACACGGTTCCCATGGCCGGACGCGTAATGCACGTGGGCTGGTTCACCGAACAGGACCCCGACAAGCTGATCCTGCTCTCCCACACCGTCGGCCGCTGGGACCTCCTCGTCATCCCTCCCGAGACCGAACCCGCAGCCGCGGCCCGCCTCATGGCCGCCGCCGCGATCCCGGGCAGCGTCCTGACCGCCGGCGTCCTGATGGCCAACGAAGCCGCCATCGGGCGCGGCGTCCGCGACGCTCGACGCCGGGAAGCCACCTGGGAGAGCGAAGGCGGGGCCTGCATGTCCCCCTTCGGGAACCTCTCTCAGCCCGCAAGCGGCTGGAGGTGAGCGACATGGAGACCATCGTCCTCATAGCCCTGATCATTCTGGCGACCGGTATCGGAATGCGCTGGATCCACCTGCTGAACGCCCAGCACGACGCTCGGATCGCGGCCTACCACTTCAGCGACCCCCTGCCGAGACCTCCCGGCCTGCCGGACGACACCGGTCGTCGAGCCCACCGCCATGGTGCCGACCGGTGAGGAAACAGACCTTCCTCTGACCGGGGGCAGCGGCCGGGGCGCCACGGCGCCCCGGCCCGTCGGCTTCTCGCACACTCCGAAAGGGAACACGCCCACGTGAAATACATCGACACCCATGTACTGCCGTCGCTAGGACACGCCGAGGTACGGATCATCGCGCAGACCCCCGAAGCCGCCCGAGCGGTCGCGGAAGCGCTGCGCCACTGCTTCGCGGGCACGGAACAGCGCAGCTACCCCGGCCTTGACGGCGGCACCCGCCTCCACCTCACCGTGGACACGGCAACACCCGCCGGCCCCGCCCGCTCCTGGCTGGCCGCCACCCGGACCCCCGTCGGTACCGGCGCCCACTCCGACGAGATCTGAGAGCCCCGAAGAGCCCCGGAGCCCCCTCCCCATACGAAAGGACGCGGTCATGGCCACACTGCGCGAACGCAAGACTTACCGCGACCAGGTGCTCCGGGTCCTGTACGAAGCCGTCGAAGGCAACCGCCTCCTCGGCATCACCGGAGCACAGCTGCGACGCGACCTCCACGTACCTGAACAGGACCTCGCCGCCGCCTGCACCTACCTGGCGGGCGAGGGCCTGATCACCGTCGACTGGGAACCCGGCAACACCCCGGCGATGGCCACCCTCACCCATGAGGGAATCCGGCGCATGGAGGCCGAGGAGGAAAAGGCAGCCACGGGCCCGGCCTGATCCAAAGGCACGACCCTGATCCGACAGCACGGCTTCAGGGGCACGGTTCCCGGGACGCATGGCCTAGACGCGGGCGAATCTCTCGGTCTGGTGGGCGAACTCCTGGGCCATGGCCGCGCTGACCGTGGGCTTCGTGTCCCCGATGGTGCCCAGATAGTCATCGGTCGTGGGGCGGGCCCGGGCTCCGGTGTCGAAGGTGCGCTCGAACTGGACCTGGGAGACGGTACGCGCCACATGGGCGACGTCGGCGGGGGTGAACCCCTCGCTGGCGGTCGCCAGCGCCGCACTGTCGGCCTCCGCACCCGCTCGGGCCAGGTAGCTCTCCCACAACGCGGTCCTCGCGCGGTGGTCGGGCGGGCCGATCGGCAGCACGTAGTCGAAACGGCCGTGCCGCAGGAACGCGGAGTCGAGCGACGTCACGTCGTTCGTGGCGCAGATGAGCAGCCGTCCGTCCTGGCCCCGGAACCGGACGACCGCCTTGAGCAGTTCGTTGACGACACCGACCGCGGTCGCGTCCGCGCCGCTCCGGGTCCCCGCGATCTCCTCGACCTCGTCGATGAAGACCAGGACGTGGTCCAGCCGGGCGATCTCGTCGAAGCGCCGGTTCAGCCCGCTCGCCAGTCCGTACTCGGCGGCCAGCCGGGCGGGGAACAGTTCGAGGAAGGGCCATCCCAGACGGCTGGCGATCGCGTGCGCGAACGTGCTCTTCCCCGTCCCGGGCGGACCGAACAGCATGACCGCCCGCGGCAGCTCCACTCCGTGCTGGGCGGCCATTTCGGGATGGGCCAGCGGCAGGACCAGGCGCCGCTCGATGAGCTCCTTCTCCCTCTGCATGCCCGCGACCTTCTGCCACAGTCCACCCGGCGGTAGCTCCGCTCCCAGCGACGCGAGCATGCTGACCGCCTGAGGGGTCACTTGCCCGCGCTTCTCGAAGAAGACCAGGCCCGGACGGGCGCCGAAGCCGCAGTTGTGCAGGGCGGTGGCGCCGGTCTCGCTGGCGGGCAGGACCGCGTGCACCGCGCGGACACCACCGGCGAACAGCCGGTGCTCCAGGGCCGTGATCAGGTCGCTGCCCAGCCCTTGGTGCCGCCAGGCAGGCGCCATGCTGATGCGAAGGATCCACGCCCTGTCGCCCTCCACCCGGCTCACCGCGGCGCCGACCACCACCTCGTCAGCTGTGGCCACCACCGCCGGGTTCAGAGCCTGAAGGGCGGCCACGGCGTCCGAGAGGGGGAAGAGGGGCGGCTCCTCGGCCGTGCCGCTCTCCGCGTCGACTCGGATCACCGCTTCGAGATCGTCCTGGGTGTAGTCCCTGACACGCCAACCCGTCATGGTCAGCTCCGCGTGTTCGGCCGTACTCCCATCATCGGCCGATGTGCGGGGGAGGCGCACATCGGCCCCTCGGGCCGACGGGTCCCGCTGGAACGGCCAGGTGCTTCCTTGACCTGAATATTGATTGAGGTTCTAGCGTGTCGCCTACTTGATCATCTGACGACGGGAAGACGCCCATGATCCTCGTGACCGGAGCCACCGGAAACATAGGCAGCGCTCTGCTGAAGGAGCTGCACGCACACGGTGTCGGGCCGCTGCGGGGGCTCACCCGTGATGCCGCGCGGGCCGTCTTCCCCGAAGGGGTCGAGGCCGTGGAGGGCGACCTCGTCGAGCCGACGTCGCTGAGGCCCGCGCTGGAAGGGGTGCGCTCGCTGTTTCTCGTATCGCGTCTGGGTTCGGACGCCGGCGTCCTCCAAGCCGCCCGGCAGGCGGGTGTGGAGCACGTCGTGCTGGTGTCGTCCATCACCGTCCAGACCCATCCGCACCTCGGCCCCGCCGGCGAGAACCTGGCGGTGGAGCGACTGCTCAAGGCGAGCGGCATGGCCTGGACGATCCTGCGGCCGACGCAGTTCGCCTCGAACACCCTGATGTGGGCGGCTTCCATCCGTGAGCACGAGACCGTCCGCGCGCCGTACGCCGAGACCGCGCTGCCCACCATCCACCCTGCGGACATCGCATCGGTGGCGCGGGTGGCACTGACCGAGCCCGGCCACCAGGGACGCACGTACGCCTTGACCGGTCCGGAGCCGGTGACCGCCCGGCAGCAGGTCGAGGCCATCGCGGCAGCACTGGGCCGGGAGGTTCCCTTCGCCGAGATCAGCCGCGGTCAGGCCCGCGCACGGATGGCCGGGGTCTTCGGGGCGGAGGCCGCGGACGCGGTGCTCGATGTCACGGGCGGAGACGTGAACGACGAGCTGCTGATGGTGCGTGACACGGTTTCATGGATCACCGGAACGCCGGCCCGCCCGTTCCGGCAGTGGGCTTCCGAGAACGCCGACTCCTTCCGCTGAATCGCCGCGTTGTTCCCGCAGGGGCGCTCGTCACCGGCAAGGCGCCCGGCCCGGCCCTCGGGTCAGCTCACGCTCCGTCGAGCGGCGTTCGCCTCCCACTCGCGGCCGATCGAGCGGATCAGCGCCGGGTACACCGCGAGGTACCGGAAGGGCTTGATGGCGGCCATGTAGAGGGAGCCGAACAGTCCGTTCGGCTTCACCAGGACGGCCATCTGGCCGCGGTAGCCGCCGGACCCGTCCGGTACCCAGCCGATGTGCATCACCGCCTGCACGGTCTTGTTGGCCGTTTCGGCGGCCCATTCCTCCTTCAGCTGGTAGAGCGAGGTGAACTGGGACGAGCCGAGGTCGGGGCCCCGTGGGCCGTCGCGAAGGTCCGCCGGCAAGTGGTCGCGCAGGCAAGGCCGCCGGACAGCGGTGTCGGGGTCCGGCTTGTCCCAGCCGAACACCGCCCCGAGCTTCCGGCGGACGGAGAAGAGCAGTCGGGAGACGACGCCGTTTCCCTCCACCCCGCCCTTGATGCCCTCGGCGAACTGGCCCACCAGCAGCGCGAGGTCATCGGGCCCGCCGGGAGTGGGCAGCGCCCACACGTCCTCGACGGTGAAGTCGTCGGCGATCTCGTGGATCCGCCATGGGCGGTCGGTGTGGTCGGTCCGGGGAAGTCGCATGGCCGCACCCCTGTCTATACGGTGGCGTATAGAACGAGTGTAGGCATATCTATACGCCCCCGTATACTCGGCATGACGTGAGGAGGCACACAAGATGGGCGCGACCCGCACACCCCGGGGAAAGTGGATCGAGGAAGGCCTGCGGGCCCTCGTCGCCGGCGGTCCCGAAGCCGTGCGGATCGAGGCGCTGGCACAGGCGCTCGGTGTCAGCAAAGGCGGCTTCTACGGCTACTTCCGCAACCGGGACGCGCTGCTCACCGAGATGCTCGACACCTGGGAGTACGAGGTCGCGGAAGGTGTCATCGAACAGGTGGAAAGCGGCGGGGGAGAGGCGAGGGCCAGGCTGAAGCGGCTGTTCGACATCGTCGCCGCCGGTACCGACGGCCCGGTGCGAGGCACCACCGCCGACATCGCGATCCGCGACTGGGCCCGCCGCGACGCTGCCGTCGCCGAGCGCCTGCGCCGCGTCGACAACCGCCGTATGGACTACCTGCGTTCCCTGTTCTCCGCCTTCTGTCCCGACGAGGACGAGGTCGAGGTCCGCAGCCTGCTCGCCGTCTCGGTGCGCATCGGCAACCACTTCAACGCAGCCGACAACGGCAAGCGCAGCCGCGCTGAAGTGATGGAGCTGATCGGCCGGAGGCTGCTGGAGTAGCCCTGCCCGGCCCGGAAGGCCGCCGTCCCGAACTGTGGATGGCGGCCTTCTGCCTGCCCGGCGACCGGAAGGGGCGCTTACGGGCGCTTGAGGGCGGTTACGGACGGGCCAGGACGTCGCTCAGCCGGTGCGCGTAGATCACCCGGCCGCACGGGGAGCCGGCGTCGGTGCAGCCGGCCGTGCCGTCCGCGCGGTGCTCCGTCAGCGACCAGAGGTACTGGGTGCCGCCACCGGGCAGGCTCTGGCCGTGCTCGATGTACAGGTCCTCGGGCCCCACGGCGTTGGTGATGTTGCCGCCGTAGTCCACCAGGCGGCCGCCGGTGACCGTGGCCCGGCGCAGGCTTCCGCTGTGGTCGAGCCAGCTGCGGTTGAAGTAGTACGTGCCGTTGTAGCGGGCGGCGCCCTGGGTGAGGTCGCGCGGCAGGTAGTACGCGGATGTCGCGGTGACCACCCCGCCCGTCGCCTGCAGCAAGCCTGTGGTGTCGTCGATGGGAAGGGCCCCGACCCGCCCCTTCTCGGGGTGCGTGTCGTCGGAGTCGCAGTACTCGCCCATGATCAGAGCGGGGGACGCGGTGTTGCTGCGGTCGATGGAGATGTAGGACGCCTTGGGCGCCCCGGTGGCAACGCAGGTCCCCGCCGAGGAGTTGCCCTGTGCGGCGACGAACTTGTACGAGGCGACCTGCGGCATCACGTACCGGTAGGTGTGGCTGTAGTAGACGTTGCTCTGCCGGCCGATCTTGCTCTCGTCCCTGACGTTGCTCTTCAGGCCGTTGAGTGTGGTGTCGTCCACCGCGGCGTTCTGGTCCGGGTTGAGATCCAGGATGGAGCGCATGTCGAAGACCCGCAGACCGTTCATCGTGTCCGCGACGTAGAGGTAGTTCTTGTACCAGGCGATGCCTCCGGCGTGGAGGTCGACCGCCTTGTAGGAGGCGTTCCCGTTCGAGTTGTAGTACGGCTCCACGAGCAGCACGTGACGGTACCGGCGCTGATCGGGGCTACCGGCCACCGGCGTCTGCGGGTCGAGGAACGACAGCCGGACGCCCTTGTCGGAGCAGGTGCCGGGGTCCGCCGAGCACAGGCTCGTGCTCGCCTTGTCGTACCAGGCGGTGACCAGGGGCTTGCGCGTGCCCCAGAGTTCGTCGGCCTGGGCATCCGACACGCCCGTGATGCCCTGGGGGATCCACTCCTCGGTGTCGGCGTCGCCCGCGTCCCAGCAGAGCTTCTTGTCCGGAGCCAGTACGGCACCGTTGTCGCCGCTGCCGAACGGGTCCGCGGCGCAGGAGGTGCCGGTCTTCGCGAATCGGTTGCCCTGGTCGAGCAGGTCCTGGACGCCCTGCGTGGGCAGGGCGGCCTTAAGGTCGGCCACTTGACTGCTCAGACTCGGCCCGGACTTGAGGTTGAAGGAAGACGCGGTGGCCGGGTCGCCAGGCGTCGCCGCACCCGCAGGGGTATCGAGCAGGGGTATGGCGAGGACCGCTGCCGCGAGCGCGGCGACCCAGCCGGCGCGCCGGGACAACGGTGCTTGATGTGACGTCAACATGCTCTGGCCCTTACGCAAATGGGAGAGGTGAGGACCGAGATCATTTCAACTCATCGGCTGCCACGTCCAGGCGATCGGTGGCGATGCTGCAAAGCACTTGCATGAGGCCGACGTTGGCCTAGCTGCTATCCGCGGCGACGAGGACGGTCAGCGGCAGCCGGGTACTCGCCGGCACCCCGCCACGGACCCGCCTCGGCTCAGGAGCCCAGCCCCCTGGTCCTCACGATCTCGCCGCGCGGGCCCCGGGGGTGGCCGGCTGGCTGGTCCGCCCTGGCCGACAAGGCACCCTCAGCGGCCGCCCCTCTGCTTTTGGATTCCCCTACCGTCTTGGCGGATCACCGGCCTTGTCTTTAGCTTTTCATTATCAAGACCCGCCTGACCTTACCTTTCCTTTGCCATCACCTGACCCCTTCTTTGCGATAGGGGGTTCTAAGGGGTGTGGCCGTCGATGGCCGGAACTAGCGTCGGAGCCGACAAGCACACCCGCCGGGCGTCGAAGTCCCCGCCGGGTGTCGGAAGCCGTGCCCGAGCGGGCGGGGAGCCGTACGGGTCGTACGCATCAAGCCCCCAGGAAGCGCGCGAGCAAGAGGAGCATCGAATGTGCGGCATCGCCGGCTGGATCGCCTACGACCGGGACCTCACGCAGGAGGTCACCACCCTGGACCGCATGGTTCGGACGCTGACCGGGCGGGGGCCCGACTCCGGAGGCCGGTGGATCGACGGGCCCGCCGCTCTCGGCCACCGCAGGCTCGCCGTGATCGACCTGGCCGGCGGGGTCCAGCCGATGCAGGCCAGCACCCCGGACGGCCGGGTCGCGCTGACCTACAGCGGCGAGGTGTACAACTACGTCGAACTGCGTGAGGAGTTGCGCGGACGCGGGCACCACTTCCGCACCTCCAGCGACACCGAGGTCGTACTCAACGCCTACCTGGAGTGGGGCGAGGCGATGGCGCCCCGGCTCAACGGCATGTACGCCTTCGCCGTCTGGGATGCCCGCATACGCCAACTGGTCATGATCCGCGACCGGATGGGTGTCAAGCCGCTCTTCTACCACCCCACCGCAGACGGCGTGCTCTTCGCCTCCGAACCCAAGGCGCTCTTCGCCCATCCGCTTGCCAAGCCGGTGGTCAGCGCCCGTGGTCTGCGCGAGTTCGTCGCCTTCAACCGGCCGCCCGGCGAGACCATTTGGGACGGCGTGGCCGAGGTCGTCCCCGGCACCGTCGTCACCGTCGGCCGGGGCGGCATCCGTAGCCACACCTACTGGAGACTGGAGAGCCACGAGCACACCAATGACCTCGACACCACCGTCGAGCGGGTGCACGACCTCCTCGACGACACCGTCGGCCGCCAACTCGTCGCGGACGTCCCCACCTGCGTACTGCTCTCCGGCGGCCTCGACTCCAGCGCCATCACCGGACTCGCCGCCCGGCGCCGCGCCGCCGAGGGCCTGCCGCTGCACACCTTCGCCGTGGACTTCACCGGCGAGTCCACCCACTTCGTACCCACCGGCGTGCACAACAGCCGCGACGGCGACTTCGCCGTCGCGATGGCTCGCCATGCCGGCACCGAGCACACCGACATCGTGCTCGGCCCCGCCGCCGTCGCAGACCCCGAGATCCGCCGTCAGGTCGTCATCGCCCGGGACAGCCCGGCGGGCCTCGGCGACATGGACGTCTCCCTCTACCTGCTGTTCAAGGCGATCCGGGAACGGTCCACCGTCGCCCTGTCCGGTGAGGCCGCCGACGAGGTCTTCGGGGGCTACGGCTGGCTCCACAACCCCGTCGTCCAGGCGCGGGACACCTTCCCCTGGATCACCGCGGGCCTGATCGGAGCAACCCCCAACACCCAGCCCGTGGAGATGTACGACCTCGACACGCTGATCGCGCTCAACCCGATGGAGGCCGTCGCCGAGAACTACGCGACCGCCGTCGCCGAGGTCGGCCGCGTCGACTCCGAGAGCCCGGAAGAGCGGCGGATGCGCGTCATGTCGTACCTGCACCTGACCCGCTTCCTGCGGATGATGCTCGACCGCAAGGACCGTATGAGCATGGCCGTCGGCCTGGAGGTCCGCGTGCCCTTCTGCGACCACCGCCTCGTGGAGTACGTCTACAACACGCCCTGGGCGATGAAGACGTACGACGGCCATGAGAAGAGCCTGCTGCGCGGCGCCACGAAGCAGCTACTGCCGCAGTCCGTGATCGAACGGCGCAAGAGCCCCTACCCGGTCATCCAGGACTGGCGCTACGCCGAGGCGCTCCAGCGGAGCGCCAAGGACCTGCTGGGCGAAGACGGCCCCGTTTTCCAGATCGTCAGCAAGGACTGGCTGGCCGAGACCGTGACCGCCGACCCCGAGAGCCTGACCCCGGCCGCCCGCAACGGCCTGGAGCGCTCCCTGGACACCGCGATCTGGCTGGACGTCTACCGGCCCGAGATCCGGATGTAGACGGACGGCTGCCCCTGCAGGGGGCTCGCAGGTCCTCGCCCAGTCCCGGTCTGCCTGGGCGCCCGGACCGGTGTCCGGCCGCACATCGACTTCGCCTGATTCGCCGTCAGTTATTCATTCTGCTCAGTAGGGTGTCAGTCCAGCGGGCAACGCCACCGGGGGGCCGGGATGGACGACAGCGAGGCCGGGAAGGACCAGTCAGCGGACAGGCGGGCGGGCACCGGCAGTGACACCGAAGGCGCCGACCGGCTGCAGGCCGGCCGGGAGCAGCTCGCGCTGGGCCGGTCGGACCGGGCCGAGGCAGCGTTCCGCGAATCCGCCGGGCTGTGTCGGGCTACCGGGGACGGGCCGGGGGAGAGCGCCGCCCTGGCCGAGCTGGGCGAGTTGCTCTTCATCACCCGGCGGTTCGACGGGGCCGCCGAGGCCCTCCGGCGCGCGGCGGAGCTCCGCCGTGGCGGCAGCGACGCCGGACTGGAGGGCGCGACGCTGCTCAACCTCGGCAACGCCCTCCAGCAGACGCGTGAACTCGCGGAGGCCGTCGAGGTGCTCACCCGGGCAGCCGAGCTGCTCCGCCTGGCCGGGGAGCATCACGACGAGCACCTGGCCCTGACCGACCTCGGCGTGACGCTGCAGGCGCTCGGGCGTGCGGAGGAGGCGATCGAGACCCAGCACCTGGTCGTCGCCCACTTCCGGAGGGTCGGGGACGAGCACTTCCTCGCCATCGGGATGTCCAACCTCGGCTCCGCGCTGGTCGCCGCGCGCCGCTTCGCGGAGGCAGTGGACGTCCTCACCGAGTCGGTGGCCACCGCCCGGCGGATCGGCAAGCCCAGGGCCGAAAGCCTCGCCCTGGGCCCGCTGGCCCAAGCCCTTCGTGGTGCGGGCCGGTACGACGAAGCCCTCACCGTGCACCGCCAGGACATCGCCGCCGCCGAGGAATCCGGCCACCTGCACGACCTGGGCACCGCCCGGGGCAACCTGGGGCAGACCCTGGAGAAGCTGGGGCGCGGGCGCGCGGCCAGACGGGCGTACCTGCGCGCCTGCGCCGCCTTCCGGAAGGCGGGTGACCCGGCCTCCGCCGCGGCGGCCGCGTACGGCGCCCGCCGGGCCTGGCTGGGCATCCCCGATCCGGACCGCCGCCCGCACGACCCGTACGACGACGTCCGGTGGCACGCGGCGGCCCGCGGCCACGCGGCGTTCACCGCCGCGCTGGTGGCGGCGACGGTCGCCGCGCAGCTGTGGGGCGGACCGCTCGCCCTCTTCGCCTCTGTGGCCACCGGGGTGAGCGCGGTGCTGGCGCTGGCCGCGACGGCGGGCTTCGGCTGCTTCTCGGTCGGCCAGTACGCCGTGTTCGAAGTCGCCGCCCGGCTCGGCGTGTTCGGCCTCGTCGTGATCTGGCTGGCCCTTTCGGTGCTGCTGCCGGTCGGCCTGGTCGTCTCGCTGCTCCTCGGGGCGGAACACCGGGACTGGGCGGAGGCCATCGGCAGCGTCCTGCCGGTCTTCTTGGTCCTCAGCTTCCTCCAGCACCGGGCCGTCATCCGCTCCCACCGGGCCTTCGACCCGGGGTGAGACGGCAAGATGAAACGCCCTCCGAGGACAGCTGACCGGTGGCCCTGGCCGAGTTGTCGTACCACGCGTCATGCAACTGCCGTACCGGGTAGCCCTGCGGAGATCAGAGGGACGGACAGCAACGCAATTGCGCCAGTAGGGTGCGGGACGCGCTCGTGCGGACCAGGCCGCAGGGGTGGAGCGGGAGGCGCCGGCAGACATGGAAGTTTGGATCGTCCTGCCGGTTGTCGCCGTCGGCTGCGTGCTGCTTCTACGCAGACTGCGCCCGGGTAAGGACGATCTGCTCGCCGGGCCCCAGCGGGCGCAGGCCCTGGACCGGCTCCAGGCGTCCGTGCGGCGCGGCTGGTCCGAGGAGGCCGACAAGCGCGGCCTCACCCCGAACCTCCTGCGACCGAGGCTGCTCCACACGCAGTGGGCGCCCGCGCCACCGGGGCTGACCGACGGCCGCACGCGCGGCCTCACCGGCACCACCGCGGACATGTCCGGGCTCGTCGAGTCCTTCACCGCGCTCGTGCCACAGCGGCTTGTGATCATCGGCCCGGCCGGTTCGGGCAAGTCGACCCTGCTCCTGCTGTTCCTGCTCGAACTGTGCCGGACACGCGAGATCGACCTGGCCGAACGGGATCCTCGGGCACAGGGCGCAGGCACCCCGCCTCCCGTGCCCGTCCTGTTCTCCCTCAGTTCCTACGATCCAAGGCGCCACGGGCTGCTGGACTGGCTGGCCGGGCGGCTGGCGGCCGAGTACCCCGAGGTGGGGTCGGCGGCTTCCGCGAGGGACCTTCTCCACCGGGGCGACGTACTGCCTTGTCTCGACGGGCTCGACGAAATCCCCAAGCAGCGCGTTGTCAGGGTGCTGGACCGCATCCGCAGGGAGTTCGCCACCGCACGACCGGTGATCCTCGCATGCCGCACGGAGGAGTACGAGCGGGCCCTGGCCCTGGGACCGGTGCTGCACGGCGCCTCGGTCACCGAGGCACGCGAGCTGGCCTTCCCGCACGTGATGCAGTACCTGCGTGACAGTCTCGGAGAAGGCGGCCCCAGCCACAAGGAATGGGCGGATCTGTTCGGCCGCCTCGAACACGGCTGGGGAGCGCTGGAAGACGAGGTGGCCGCGGCACGCAGGCGTGGTGCGCCGATGTCCCCGCCGAGTTGGTCCTCGCTGGCACCGGCCGGCGGTCGGTCCGAGGACTCATGGCTGGTCCAGCGGTGGATGGTTCAGGCGGAAGCGGTGGCAGCCCGCGGCGGCCCGGCACACGAGGTGACCCCCCAACTGCTCGCGGCCCTCGGCGCGGCACTGACTTCGCCCCTGACGGCAAGCCTCTTCGCCGATCTGTACGGCTACGCGGACGCCAGCGACCAGACGCCGTTCCAGCGTCTGGCGCGTGCCGCCCCCGACGCGGTCCGGGCCGCGATCCTGGAGAACGCGGTGCGCGTCCTCTTCGACCACCGTCTGAACCCGGACGACTGGCCTGACGCGCGGCGCCACCTGTCCTTCCTGGCCCGCCACCTGGAGCGCATCGACCGAACCGACCTCGCCTGGTGGGAGCTGAGCGGTGCGCTGCACCACGGCCTCTACGGCGGCCTGCTGGGACTGCTCGCGGCCGTGGCCGGCGGCATCACCACGGCATCCGCGGTCGACGGGGGGCAAGGCGCGTTGGCGGCGTTGCAGCTGGGTTCGGCGGCACTGGGCACCGGGATGCTCGTGTCGTGGTGGGGGCCGGACCGAGTGGCCTCGTGGCTGGACGAGTTCCTGCTCCGGAGGTCCGCGGCGCGTCGACCGCTCCGGGAGAACCCGGAGACGGAGGCACCGTCGGGCAGCCGCGCGGGGGACCCGCGCCTCGGCCGGACGTCGACCGCTCTCGCTGTCGGGCTGCCCATGGGGGGAATCATGGGATTTCTCGGTGCGCTCCCGAACGGCCCCGCCGTCGGGCTGCTCATCGGGATCTTGGGCGGCCTGCTGTTCGGCATTCCCGCCGGTCTCCTCGGTGCGGGCGGCCCGGTACGGGGACCGCGCTGGTTCCGCCGCGGCACCGGCTTCCTGCGTCGCGTCGCAGGCGGAGCGGGCGTGGGGTTCGCCGCCGGGGCGGCCCTGGGGCTTCTCATCTGGTGGGCCCAGCGCAGCGTTCCCTGGGCCGACGCCGAGCAGATGGACCGGCCCAGCTACGCGCTGGCCGCCGCCCTCCTGTTCGCCCTTGTCGGCATGGTCCTGGGGATGCTGTCAGGTTTCCTGCGCTGGCTTCAGACACCCGCGCCGGCGGACGACTCCACGTCCCCGCGGGTCCTGCTGCGCGGCGACCGGAGGCTGGTCGCCGGGTGGACCCTGATGATTGCCGGGCTGGCCGGGCTCGCCATGGCCTGGATCATGGCGAACTCCTCGACCGGCCGCGGGCAGGTCGCCGAGGCCAGCGTGCTCCTCATCGTCCTGGCCCTGTGGGGGCCCATCGCCGTCCGGCCCTGGCCGCGGTACGTCGTGGCGCGATCCTGGCTGTGGCTCCGCGGCGATCTTCCGCACGACCTCATGGGGTTCCTGGAACACGCCCACAAGGTGTCGGCGTTGCGGCAGGTGGGCGGCGTCTACCAGTTCCGCCACAAAGACGTGCAGGAGTACCTGAGCGGGTCACCCGCCGACACGAGTACGCGGTTTTAGCCGTCTGGGCGTCAGGAGCCTGTGAGGAAGCCGGTCAGCGCGGCCTTCGCCGTGTCGAGCGCGAGCAGCACGATCTCGGCGGCATCCTCGGGCAGTTCCGCGAACAGGTTGGTCGACGGCCCACGGTCGAGCGCGTCCGGATCGCCGGCGGCACACCACCGCTCGACGTCGTCCGGAGTCAGTCCCGCCGTCGACGCCAGCGCGCGGAACGGCGCGGCCAGCGCCGTGCGCACCACATGGGTCCCGGGACCCCCGGCGCCGTCCGAGAGGGCGGCCCGGGCACGGAGCAGTGCGAGACCGCCGCCGGGCACGGTGCCGGACCGCAACGCGGCCTGCGCCGTGTGCGCGGCCCGTTCGGCTGACTCGGTGCGGGCGGCGATCGCCGCTTCCGTTTCCGCGCCGACGGTCAGGTACACGGCGCGGGAGGTCAACCAGGCGACCTGTTCCTCCAACGCCGATCGTTCGTCGTCAGAGTCCGCCAGCTCCAACAGCGCGCCGGCGGAGGCGATCCACCGGTCCAGCATGCGCGGATCGTGATCGCCGCCCACCAGTACCGTCTCCGACGCGGAGACGACCGCCAGGCCGACGCGGCCCAGGACGTCGAACCAGGCGGTGCCCGGGAGCACACCGGAGCTCTCCGTCAGCGCCGTGGCGCCGGTCAGCAGGGCCAAGGACCGCAGCCGCTGGTGCCCTTGCCACCCGGCGGGGACACGTACCACCGTCGGCACCGGTCCGTCCGCCGGATCGCACAGGGCCCGCAGCAGGCCGCCCCGTGGATCGCAGTCGTCCGCGGTGGTGAGGACCAGGAGGGGGCTGCCCTCCGCGCCGAGACGGCCGCGCAGTCTGCGGAAGGCCTCGCCGTCGCCCGTCACCGAGTCGAGCAGCAGCACGTAAGGCTCCACGAGCCGGATCCGGCGGGTCCAGGCGTCGGTTCCGGGGGCGTCGGCGGCGTACGGGAAGGCGTGCCCGGCGGGCACGCGAAGGCCTTGGCATACGGTCGGCCCCTCGATGGCCCGGGTCGCGCCGCGTTCGCAGATCAGGACGCCGTACGGGCCCGCGAGCAGTGCCGCGGCCGAGACCGCTTCGGCCACCTCCGGGTCGGCCGTCGCACCGCGGGCGACCGCGTCCGGACGGGAACACGGAGCCGCCAGATCGGCCAGGGCGGCGCGAGCGAGGTCCAGCGCCTCGCCGGATTCCCGGAGCAGCTCTCGGGATCCGCTACCCCCGGAGCGCTGGTCGGCCGCCTCCCCGATCAGGGCTGCGGCGAGGACCGCCGCGGTCAGGGCTCCGTCCCCGGATGCCGCGTCCATCGCGCGGGCGGCCTCGACGACCGGGTCGATGCCGGGGACCGCTCGGGGGTCGGCGGTCCGGAAGCATTCGGCCACCTGCCGGGCGTTGGTCACCCTGAAGGGCTGACCGTCCGGGCCCAGCACCGTGGCACCAGGGGGACGGGAGCCGAGCAGGGCGCTCATGGCCGCTCCGATGGCCCGTGCGCCGTCGCCCGGCGTCTCGGCGTCCCCGCTCCGCCGCGTCACCCCCGAACCCTCCCGAGTCCGGGCGGGCGGGAGCGGGCGGGCAAGGGCGTCGCGCATCAGCTCGGTGTGGGGTCCCGCCAGGATTCGGGAGACGATGAGAGAGGTGGGGATGCCCTGGTTCATGCCGTCGCGATGGCCGTGGTGCATCGCCACCACAGAGCCGTCCTCGGTGACGAGGGGGCCGCCCGACGAGCCGTCCAAGGTGTTCGCGCCCCGGTAGCGGACACGGCTCTCGCCGGAGCGCAGGACCTTCTCGGTCTTGCTGTAGTCCAGCAGGAGCCGCAGGGGGTAGTGGAAGAGGCTCAGCGGCCCGCTGCCGAAGGCGTAGTCCTCCTCGAACGGCTTGTAGTAACCCCTGGGACGCAGGAGGCCGTTCGGCTCCACCAGAGCGGGCGGGTGGCCGGCGAGGCGGACGAGGGCGAAGTCCAGGCCGTCCTCGGCGGTCTGCATGCCGCGAGGCACCGGGTCGTCCGGGGAGGGTGGGCTGGAGTCGAGGAGCTCGGTGAGGGGAATCCGTACGGCGTCCTGCGCGGCGGCATGCCCCGGGTCGTGGTGGGAGGGGAACACGGCCACCATCCCGGCCACCGGTCCGACACCGGACGCGCCGAGTGCCAACCGGACGGCGTGACCTGCGGTGAGCAGCAGGGCCGGCCCGACCAGGAAACCGGTGGCCACCTGGCTGCCGCCGCGCTCCAGACGGGCGACCCGCGACTCGGCCTCGGCGACCCTCGCCCTGACGTCCTGGGTCGAGTGCATTCCGGCGCGGGCGCTGGTGACCGCCTGAAGCGCGGAACCCGGATCCGGAGCCTGCGTCGTCACGAGGCGCGCTGCCGGACGAGACGGGCTACGTCCGCGGCGGGTACGGCGTAGTTGCGTTTCCCCGCCAGGCCCTGGAAATGGAGGCCGAGCGCCCGGCCGGTGTCCAGGTCCACGACGACGGAACCGGAGTTGCCGCCGAGTGTCGTCGCGTCGTGATGGATCCACTGGTTGCCGTCGAAGGAGATGACCTGCCCCGGAGCGAGCCGCTTGCACTCGAAGATGTTGTTGAAGATGCGCTTGCGGTCCTCCGGGTCGTCGTGCTGCCCGATGTAGGGGTAGCCGATCACCCCCACCCAACGGCCCACGGTGAGACCCTCCTTGCCCTTCGCCAGCTCGATCGGCGGCGGCAGGGACTCACCGCTCTCACTGGTCGGGGCGAGCCTGAGCAACGCGGCATCACAGGGAGAGGAGTCTGGCTCGATCCATACCACCTCCGTCACCTTGAACCGTGATTCCTGCGTCCTGCCGTGCTCATGGCGCCAGTCGATGTAGGCGTGCACCTGGGCCAGGGGGTTCGCGCGGAACCTGAAGCCGCCGCGACCCCTCGTCGCGAAGTTCTGTGCCACGTGGCGGTTGGTGACGGCGAGACCTTCGGCCACCACCCACGCGGTTCCCACCCACTCCAGGTCGTGGTTGCGCAGATCGACCCGTCCCACGCTGGGAATGACGCCCTCAAGGAGTCGACGAGCGGCCTTCACCCTGGCGGCGACCACGAGGCTCTCGGCGTCGTTGTCGGGGGCGTCGGCCGCGGTGGCGAAGGTGTTGCGCCGCACCAGGTAGACGGGCCTGCCGAACTGCCTGACGATGGCCTCCAAGCCGCTCTCATCGCCCTGCCAGGTCCCCTCGGCCATCGCCTTGACGCCGTCGGCGGCCCGGTCGACGTCCAGCAGGCCTTCCAGGGCCCCGACGCTCTCCAGACCCCCCGACGCCGCGACCGCGTTCCTGATCTCCTCGAAGCGGTCGAGGAACTCCTCCCTCACCTCGCCGTCGGCGAAGATCTGCGTGTACTCCATGCCTGCCCCCGTCGATGCGGTGCTGCTGGGACCGACACGCTACCGGCCGGCAGGCAGGGCAATCAGCGGCATGTGAGATTCGGCTTGGTGCCACCCTCACCCGGCAGCGCGCTCCACCGGGATCCACAGCTCGGCGTCCGCCGACGCGCCGTCCGGTGACAGGCCTACCCGCAGGATCTCCGGTCCGGGCCTGCTCAGGTACGGGTTCGACGGGAACCACTGCGTGAACACGTCCCGCCACAGGAACTGGAGCGTCTGCGGGAACGGCCCCGAGCTCTCGAAGACGGCCCAGCTCCCCGCCGGGACGGTGAGGACATCCAGGTCCGGCGGGACCTCGGCCCCCGTCACCGCAGCGTGGTAGTAGTCGAGTTCGGTACCCTCCGCCCGGCTCGGGTCGAGCTGGTCGCTCACCGCGACGATCCCTGCGGGCTCCTGGTCGGACAGTGCCTGTACGCGCCGCAGCGTCTCCGGGCCGATGCTCCGGATGAAAGCCGCGATGGCCGGGTTGGGCCCCTCATGCACGAGGGGGACACGGGCCTTTTTCCCGGCCACCCGGAACTCCTCTTTGTCCGTGATGCGGTACCGCATGCTGCTGCTCCCTTCGACGACGAGTCGGAAGGACATCCGGGGCTGGGAGCTGAGCACGGCGCCGCTCCGCCGCGCCTCACCCGGCCCGACGCCGTGCACGACGCGGAACGCGCGGGCGAAGGCCTCGCCCGATCCGTAGCCATAGCGGGTCGCGATGTCCAGCAGGGTCCGCTCACCGGCCAGGACTTCGGCGCCCGCGACGGTCAGCCGCCTGCGCCGGACGTACTCCGACAGCGGCAGCCCCGCCAGCGCCGAGAACAGCCGACGCAGGTGGTACTCGGACGTCATCGCGATGCGCGCGAGGTCGGCCACGTCCAGCGGCTGATCGAGGTGCGCCTCGATGTGCTCCATGGCCTGGTTCAGACCCTCCAGCATCCCCGATCTCCTTCCCTTACGAGCGCCACGCTACGGAGGGTCCAGGGTGCCGTACCCGACATCCGGTGCCCGGTTCGGTCGGGTCCCTGGGCGGGGGCCGGCTCGGCGCGCTCAGCCTGGTACGCAATGCCGCCGCGGTCCTGTGGACGCCCCGCACACCTGCACGCCGCCGTCTCCCACCCTCGTGTCGAGCGACTGGGACGGACCGCGCGTTGCCGCCTGGAGGAACACCCTGCGGGAAGGACCGCGGAAGCCGGCCCCTACCGCCGGGCAGGCGGGCCGTGCGGTGCCCGGCCCCGGTCCCCGCTGTCCTCCCCGCGGGCGCTACCGGGGCGACGCGGCCTCGGCGCCGTCGCCCGCTGCCCGGCGCCGGACCTGGTCCTCCTGGGCGAGACGCCGCAGCAGCTCGAACACCGGCGCGCAGATCGCGAAGACGATGACCGCCCGCTCGGCCAGCGCCACCGGGTCGTCGACGCCGGCGGCACGCTCCAGGTCCAGCCGGGCCACCGACTCGGCCAGCCTCGCGTACGCGGCGAGCTCGCCCGGGGCGTAGCGCGCGTCCAGCCTCCGCAGTTCCTTCAGCGCCGACGTCAGCCCCTGCACGTGCGGTGACGTGCCCGGCGCCTGCCAGTTCAGGGCCGCGAGCAGCTCCGCCACCTCGGCCCCGGCGGTCGCGTCGGCCTCGGCTTCCTCCTCGTCGCCCGCGGCGCTCTGGGCCGCCATCGGCACCGGGAGGGCGTAGCTGACCGCTCCCAGGGCGCCCTCCGAGCTGTCGGCCTGGTCGATGGCCGCCAGCACGTTGCGGGTGGCGGCGATGGACAGCCCGCCGAGCGCGGTCAGCGCCTTGATCAGCCGCAGCCGCTGCACGTGCTCGTCCCCGTACTCGGCAAGGGTCGCGGCGGTCGCCCGTCCTGCGGGGAGCAGCTCCTGCCGCAGGAAGTACTTGATGCTGGCGACCGGCACGCCGGTCCGCCGGCTGAGCTCCGAGATCTTCATACGGCTTCCCTGCTGGTCTCGCGTCCGACTCGCATCAGGCATCGGCGATTGGACACCTCAACAAGATACTGCCACTATCCAGTACTGGATACCTCAAGTATCCAGTACTGGACAACCCAGCCGCCCCGGAGAATCGATGCCTCAACCCACGCCCCCCTCCGTGCTCCGCCGACCCCGGTTGTGGATCGCAACGGGCCTCATCGCCGCAGTGGTGTCGATCCTGTTCGCCCTGCTCTATGTCGGGGGCAACGTCAACCCCAAGGGCAACCTGCGCGACCTGCCCGTGGCCCTGGTCAACGCCGACAGCGGCGCCGACGCGGGCGGCCGCCACGTCAACCTGGGCGAGCAGATCGTTTCGGGCATCCAGAAGGCGGCCAAGGGCGACAAGAGCATCGACTGGCAGCTCGTCAGCCGCGAGGAGGCCGACAAGCGCCTCGGCCGCGGCAAGGTCTTCGGTGCCCTCGTCATACCCAAGGACTTCTCCGCCACGGTGACCGGGCTCACCGCCCCGCAGCCCGCGGCGCAGGGCAAGGCCACCCCGCCGACCCTGACCGTGCTGACCAACCAGGCAGCCGGCAGCATCGGCTCTTCCATGTCCTCCCAGGCCGCCCAGAAGGCCGCCCACGCCGCCTCCGCCCAGCTCGGGCAGGAACTCCTCAAGCAGGCCGGCGCCCAGAAGACCCCGCTGCCGACGGCCGCCCAGCTCAAGCTGGCCGACCCGGTCACCGTGAACGTCGCCGACGGTCACCCCCTCGGCTCCCGCAGTGCCATGGGCCTGAGCGCCTTCTACTACGCGCTGGTCCTGGTCGTCTGCGGCATGCTCGGCGCCAACGTGGTCAACTCCCAGGTCGACACCGCGCTCGGCTACCTGCACACCGACTACGGCCCCATCCGCAAGCGCGAGCCCGTCCAGCACACCAGCCGCGTCCGCACCCTGGCCATCGGCATGGCGCTCATGCTCGGCCTGTCCCTGGTCATGGGCACCCTGGTCGAGGTCGCCACGGTCGGCATCCTCGACATGGACGCCTCCCACCTCGGCCTGCTGTGGCTCTACTCGGTCGCCACCATCGCCGTCGTCGGCATCGGCAGCCTGGCCCTCTTCGCCGCCTTCGGCACCCCCGGCATGCTGCTGGCCACGATCGTCTTCGTCGCCATGGCCGTCCCCTCCTCCGGAGCCACCGTTCCCGTGCAGGCACTGCCCGGGTTCTTCCGCGCCCTCGCCGAGTTCGAGCCGCTGCGCCAGCTCACCGAGGGGCTGCGCTCCCTGCTCTACTACGGCGCCCAGGCCGACGCGGGCCTGGCCCGGGCATGGGCCTCGATGGGCGTCGCCTTCGTCGCCGCGCTGGTCTTCGGCTTCGCCGTCACCCGCGTCTACGACCGCAGGGGACTGCACCGCATTCCCCACCCTGACGCCGGAACCGGGGCCCCGGCCCTCGCCGAGACCTCCGAGGCGGCAGAGCCCACCACGGCCTGACCCGGCCGACCGGCCTACGGCAGTGAGCCCCCTGTGGGGACCCGATCGGGTCCCCACAGGGGGCTGGCTGTTGCTATGGGGACAAAAGAGTCCAGCAGGCCGCGGAGATGCGGGTCCTGATCGACAGACTGGAGAACTGGCCGTGACCGGCGTCGAATTCCTCACCTCCTTCATCACGACCGGGCGCCTGCACGGCATCGGCATCGGCTCCACCCTCGCCGAGGTCGACCGGGCCCTGCCGCACCGCTGCGTGGATGTCGTCGGCGGGGGCGGCGTCTCGCTGCGCCGCGACTACGGGTTCGTCGAGTTCTACTTCAACCCGGGGGAGGAGTGGGTGATGTCCGGCGGCTCGATCGAGCTGCACCGTCTCGCGAACGCCCCCGAACTGGCGGCCCGGTGGGCCGCGGGCACGGGCGTCGAGTTCGACCCGTACACCGCGTGGGTCGAGGTACGGGAGGCTCTCTCCAAGACCCCTCAGGTCCCGGAGTTCACCGTCAGCGACCAGGGCGGCTTCCTGGAGTACCGGGCGGAGAAGTCCTGCGTCTCCGTAATCGTCGTGGACGAAGAGGAGGAAAGGGACTACCAGGTGGGGCACGGGGACGTGTGGAGCGTCAGCCTCTGGGCCTCCGTACGAGCGAGCTGACCCAGAAGCGGTACAGCGGCCGGCGGCTGGTGTCAGTGGCGTTTGGCAGGATCACGGTATGAGTGATCTTGTGGCGGCAGACCTGTTCGATCCCGGCAACGGCTGGAGTACTCGTACGCGCGAGCGGTTCACCGCGCTGACGCCCGAGTTGGGCGAGCTGGTCGCGCACCTGGGGGCGTCCGACGGGTTCTGGACCTGGCGGTACAAGGTCGACACCGCCTGGAAGCGCCGGGCGCAGGCGCTGCTCGAGGCGGGCGGCGCCGACGAGCTGGTGCGGTACGCGGTGCGGGAGCTGGCTCGGGGCGGCTCGTTCCACGACGTCGACGACCCCGAGCGGGCGATCCGTGAACTCGGGACGAGGCCTGTGTCCCGGGCACGCAGTCTCGCGATCGGCTTCCTCCTCGCCGCCGGCTGGCTCCGCCGGGACGCGGACGGGCTCAGCGCCGACCTCGCAGCCGTTGCCCGCAAGAACGCTCAGGCCATGCCCACGTACCACCGTGTGGACGACAACATCGCGGGCGCCGCCTTCAACGCGCTCGGTGATCTGCCCGGCCCGGACGTGATGGAGGAACTGTGGGCCCTGCACTACGACGTCACCCGAGCCGTGCACTCGCGGACGGCGCTGGTGAAGGCCGTGAAGAAGGCCGCGGCGCGGCGTGATGTCCCCGCGCACGAACAGGCCGAGCGCACCGTGCCGCGGCACGGGCTGGAGCGGGACGGGACGCTGACCGTCGGCTGGATCGGGAGCGGGGTGCTGTGGTGGAACGCCTCGGTGGACGCGGTTATCACCCTGCACGCCACCGGGCAGGTCACCGTCGACTGGTCCGACGGGAAACACCTCACCCGCACGGTGGCCCCGTTCCGTTCCCCGACCGGGTACAAGACGCCGATGCGGGCCGACAGCGTGGACCTGGTCCGGCGCTACGCACAGGACATCGGCAAGGCCGTCGCGGAGGAGCGACGGCGGCTGGGCGCGCTGGCCGGCGAGGCGCGGACCTGGCTGTGGGCGGATTGGGTGCGGTTCTACCGAGACCATGCGGTCACGGGTGTGGTGACGCGCGAGGTGGCTTGGGAGTACCGGATACCGGGCGACCCCGGCTACCGGATGCTTGATCCGGGCGGCGCCGTGCCGGCAGGCAGCATGCCGGCCGGGACGGAGGTGCGGCTGCGAGCTGGTGTCGACGCCGCGCCCGGCTCTGGCGAGGGGTGACGCGCCTGCTCGTACCCCAGGCGACGACGGCTGGGTTTGGCCGCCACGGGAACGCGACGCCGGTTCGGGACAAGGGGATCAGCCACGCCTCTGGCACGGTGTGCAACGCTGGCGTTCAGGCCCAGGGCGGCGCATGCTGGAAGTAGTGCTCCCACCCGCATGGACGCTGGAGAGCGACAGCCTTCGCGGCTCTCGCGCCCGTCCCCAACAGTCGGCGTGGTTGATGCCGAAGCGAGTAGTCCACTACTCCACCGCTCAACAAGTGGGCACAACACGGAAGGAGGGACGCTGTGGCCGTGCTCAAGCTTTCACTCTTTTCGAACAATCTTCCTGACTTCTTCATCATCGATCACGGCGGGCTTGCCGACATCGCCAAGATCGAAACCGAAGAGGACCGTCGTAACGCCACGTTCCAGTGGACCGGCCCCAGCCTGAACTTTGGCGAAAGGGGAATGCTGGTACGGGCAGTTGCCCCGCCGGGGTTCTGTCTGCTCATCGCGACGTTCGACAACTTCCGGATACACAGCAAATTCTTCACCGGCATCACGGATCCCCAGGTCAAGGCCCAGGTGATCGAAGAGTCGACCTACGTCCTAGAACAGGCGGAAATCGACCCGAACCAGGCCTCGTTCCGCTCCGTGAAGTTTCCGGATCGACTCATCCGGCACAGGAACTTCGAACTCTTCGCCGAGCCGGTGGTGACCCCCGACGAGCTTCAGTCCGCATGCTTCAGGATTGACCAGCCGCTCCACCCGGCCGATTTCTAGCAGATGTCCGGTGTCCCGTCCGGCCCGGGGCCCGGGGCGCGATCGCGATCGCGCCCCGGGCCGGCGCGCGGGAAACGCGCCGCGCCTCAAGACCGTTACGGGCGGGTCGCCACCTCGTTGTAGGCCTTCCAGATCAGCGGCGGGAAGGCGCTGCCCCGCTCGGAATCGGGGCCGCCCACACCCTGCATGGGCAGCAGTGGCGGGACGTCGGGCTTCGTACGGAACATCGCGACCGAGGTGCTCAGTTCCTGCGTCACGCCGATGTACCAGGCCGAGTTCATACGGTCGTTCGGCCCGGTCTTGCCTGCCCGGTACGGAGAGTAGGTCGTCTGGCCCTTCGGTGGTCCAACGGCGCCCCAGCTCACCTGGCTCAGCGCCGCGCCGACGGTCGATGCCGCCTCCGCGCTCATTGCCCGCCGCGGTTTGGCCGGGCCGAAGCCACTTACCGCGACGCCGTTCCGTTCGAGCTTGGCCACCGAGTACGGTTCGGTGGCCCGGCCCTCGTTGACGAAGGCCGTATAGGCGCTGGCCAGCCGGACGGCGCTGGGGGTGGAGGTGCCGATGGAGAACGTCGGCTCCAGCTTGGCCATGCTCTCCTCGCGCAGTCCCGACGCGACCGCGAGATCCTTGACCTTCTTCAGCCCGATCTTCTTGCCGGTTTCCACGAAGGGCGTGTGGTCGGAATTCACCAGAGCCGACTGGAGGTCCATGGGCGCCATCGGGGGCTTTGTCGCCTTGGGCTTCCGGGGGTCGGGGTCAGAGTCCTCGGCGAAGCGTTCCTTGCCTTCGAGCTCCTCCTCCAGAGCGGCGGCGTAGACGAAGGGTTTGAACGCCGAGGCCGCAGGCACGCCGGAGGTGTCCGCGTTGTTGGCGAAGTGCTCGATCGCGTCTGAGCCGCCGTAGACCGCGACGATCGCTCCGTCCTTGGGGCGTATCGAGGCAGCGCCGACTTCAACGTATTGGTCCTCCGTGCGCTTTTCCGGGTCGAGCCGCTCCGCGCGTACCTTCTCGACGGCCTTGGACAGCGCGAGCACCTTGTCCTTCTCGAAGGTGGTGTGGACGCTGTAGCCCCCACCGGCCAGATCCTTGTCCGTGATCCCGCTGCGGCTCTTGAGGTACTTGTTGGCGATGTCGACGAGGTAGCCGGTCTGCCCGGCCTGGCTGGTCGGCTTGACGGGAGGCTTCGGCTCGGGGAACTTCGTGTACTTCGCGCGTTCCTCGGCGCTCATCGAGCCCGTGTCGACCTGGCGGTCGAGAATCCAGCTCCAGCGGTCCTCCGCGCGTTGGTGGTTGTCGGCGCTGAGGGACGGGTCGAAGCTCTCCGCGCCTTTGAGCACGGCCGCCAGCAGGGCGCCCTGACTGGGGTTCAGCTCCTTGGCGGGGATGCCGTAGTACGCGTACGAGGCCGCCTGGACGCCGTACGCGTCACGGCCGAACCACGAGGTGTTGAGGTAGCCCTCAAGAATCTCCGTCTTGGGCTGCTGCCTGCTGACCTTCAGGGAGAGGAAGAGTTCCTTGATCTTGCGCTCGACGGTCTGGTCCTGGCTCAGGTAGGTGTTCTTCACGTACTGCTGAGTGATCGTCGAGCCGCCCTGGGTCTCCTTGCCCTTGACGATGTTCACGGCGGCGCGGCCGATGCCCGTCACCGAGACGCCCGAGTCGCTGTAGAAGTCGGCGTTCTCCGCCGCGACGACCGCTCGCTGGACGGAGTCGGGCACCTGGGAGAGCGCCACGTCCTGCCGGTTCACATCGCCGACGCTCACCATCCGGCTGCCGTCCGCCCAGTAGTAGACGGTCGCCTGCCGGCTCGCGGAGTCGTGCGGATTCGGGATCTCAACCCGCATGTAGACGGCGGTGAAGAGGCCGGCGAGGGAGCCGGCGAAGAGCAGGAACAGGCCGGAGATCAGCTTCCAGGAGGGCGTCCAGCGCCGCCAGCCCCGCCGGCCGCGCCGGGGAAAGTCGATGAGGCGGCGACGCGCCTTCCTGTCGACTCTCCTGCCGGCTCTCTTGCGGCTCATTGCTCGGCCTGTAGCGCGCCGTCTGCGCTCGCCTCCTTCCCGTTGCTCCGGGCCACAGGTGTCGTCCGTATTGCCGGTGCGGTCCGCACGGCGTTTGCGGGGCAGCCTCATAGAGGATGCGGACCTCCTCGATCGAGAGCCGTCACTTCGGGGGTGGTGACGGACTCAGCCGAGAGGATGATCAGACTGCGGACGTGGTTGTTTCATTCATGAAATCTTCATACACGGCGCGGGACTTGGACCGTTTCCTCTGCGCGTGGTGAGGTGGCCGAGTCGCTGAGGGGCTCGCCGACGGTTCGATGTCGACACCAACCCCAACATCGACGCCGCCACGCGATACCACGCGCGGTGGGATCCGCGTGGCACGCCGCGGGCCAGCCCCGGCTTTTGCTGACTGACTGGGGAGGTGTGGGGCACCACATTGGCGGTGGATTCCCCACGATGGCGTGCTGCTTTCGGGTGGGTGCGCGTGGCTTCCTTGACCGGTCAGGCCGTCGCCCGCAGAGTCGGGACGCGGCGCCGTAACAGCGCCGCCGCACCTGTTCACCCACCCAGACGACAGACGGCCTCGACCTCCAGGAGTGACTGCGCTGATGCTCCTCGACCTGGTCGTGATCGGTACGGCCATCACCCTGGGGCCCCTGCACAACAGTGCCTTCATCCTGCTTCTCTCCGCGCCACGCGGCGTACGCAAGGGACTGGCCTTCCTCCTGTCGTGGCTCGCCAACCTGGTCGCGGTGATCGCTTGCGTACTCCTGCTGACCGGCGGCGAGTCCCCGGCCCGCCACACGGCGCCGTCGACCGGCGTGGCGTGTGTGAAGCTCGCCCTTGGCGCGGGGCTGGTGCTCTACGGTGCGCACCGGCGTCGGCGGCCGCCGCGCCCGCACGGCCCCCCGCGCTGGGCCGCCCGCGTGGACGACGCCTCCTTGGTCACGGCCGCCGGGCTCGCTTGGCTGCTACAGCCTTGGGCGCTCGTCGGTGCCGGCGCCGCGACGGTCGTCGCCGCGAACCTCTCCTCACTCGCCGACTGGCTCTCGCTGGCCGGCTACTGCCTACTGGCCACGCTCAGCCTCATCGTCATGGAGATGTACGGCGTTTGGGCACCGGCGGCCGCAGGCGCCAAATTGAACGCCCTGCGGACCTGGCTCGGGCAGCATCAGGAGCAGCTGATCATCACCTTGTCGCTCCTCGTCGGCCTGTGGCTGATGGCGCGGAGCATCTACGAGCTGGTCGCCTGACGGCGGACGGGCGACCCGTGTGCGGGGGTGCGCGGGGCAAAAGAGCCAGGAGGCGGGCGGCCGGTCGCGGTCCGGCTGCCCGCCCTCGGGTCAGCGCTGGCGGGGGAGCGGGGGTCGTTCGGCGTCCTGTTCGGCGGAGCGGTCGAATGCTCCGGGGCGGGAGAGGTCGTCAAGGAGCTCGTCGATGAGCTCCTGCGTGACGTGCGGCATCACGTAGACGTGGCTGTAGTCGTGCCGGCGGCCACCGAGGTTGAGCGGTACGCAGGCGAGCGAGTACTTCCGCGCGATCTCGGCACGGGGCTGCTGGAACCAGACGCTGAGCGCGTGCTCGCCGTGGCCGACCTCGATGCCGTCCTCGGCCCAGGGCTCGCCGCGTTCCCGCAACCGCACGCTGAGGTTCCTGAGGCGTTCCGCCGTGTACTCGGCGATCCGCAGGACCTCGGCGGCCTGCCGTACCTGCTGCTCCTCACTGAACTGCGCGAGATGGTTCCACATGGCCAGGGAGGCGAATCCGCTGCGGGAGCCGGCGAACGTGCTGTCCGGGGAGGAGACCACCGCGGGGTCGGACGGCGGCCGCAGCTTGGATCCCGCACGGGACATGTAGATCCCGGTGGGGACGGGCGCACCGGGGTACTTGTGGCCGCTGGTGACGATCGAGGACACCTCGGGGATCCGGAAGTCGAACACCGGGGGCGCGCTGTCGATGAGCCCGTTGTCGCGGGCCTTCTCCAGGTACGGGGCGTAGGCGCCGCCGAGGGCTCCGTCGACGTGGATCCAGTAGCCGTTGCGGACGCTGACCCGCTCCGGGTCGTCGGGGTCGAAGCGCACGGCGCGGTCGACGAGGCCGTGCTTCTCGAAGACCGGTCGCAGTCGCTCGCAGGCGGTCTGGACGTCGTCGTAGGCGCCCTTGAAGACGCTGCCGACGTTGAAGTTCACCAGGACCGGGTGGCCCTTGGCGGCGAAGAAGTCCACCAGGGCGACCAGGGCGTTGACGTCGACCGTGCCGGGCCCCTCGTCGCCGCCGTTGGTCGGAACTCCGCCGAGCGGCCAGCCGTTGTAGGTCTGCGTGCCGGTACCGGCCACGTCGATGGGGCACTCGCCCGGGTAGAGGCTTCCGCCCAGGTCGTAGAAGGTCGGGATGTCCAGCACCCGCATCGCCTTGATGTGCGAGTAGTGCGTCTCCTGCGAGAAGAACGCCACCGGGGAGTAGGCGTTGGGGTTGTCGTCGGGGTGCTTGGCCCGCAGGTAGCTGGTCCGGCAGCTGGCCTCGCCGGAGACCTCGTCACGCACCAGGGCATTGCCGTCGAGGTAGTCACGCGCGTTCCACATCGCGTACAGGTTGCCCTCGGTGCTGCCCATGGACAGCACGTACCCCCACCCGTCCTCGTTCGCGGGGTCAGCCGGGTCGTGGGGCAGGGGGGCGTGCCACAGGCGGGCGTAGTGCTCCAGGACGGCGCGCTCCAGCCACCGCGAGTGCAGGCTGTAGTTGCTGTCGACGAACGGGTCCCCGATGTTGTTGATGTGGTAGCCGAGGAAACGCCCGAGGGCGGCGTGACCGTCGAGCGACAGGTTGACCTGGTACCCGAGCAGGCGCCCGCTCCGCTCGCCGAGGTACCCCTCCAGCTTGGCGAGGACCGCGATCCGCTGCTCGTCGCTGTAGGCGCCGGTACCCAACCGGTAGTCGTCGTTGGCCGGCAGTGCCGCCAGAGGCGTATCGGAGTGTTCGGTAATCATTTCATGTCCTATTCTGAACAATCTTGCCGAACTGGCGTTCAGGTCCTGAATCGCCACCAGACGGCAACGGATTCGGCAGACGCGCGTACCCTCAGGGGATCAGCGCGGTTGCGAGAATTTGTCTGCCTGTACGACATTCCATGCGCGCGGATAGCCGGAGCAGCCCGCCGGCGCCCGACTGCCCTGCTCAGGGCCTCGCGGCACACAGGATATGCGTGACGTGGCGCCTCTATTGCCCGCCTGTCTACGTTTATCGCGCTCTAGTCATTCCAGGTGGCAAGGGGTTTGCTTTGCATTTCCCGGGAGTGCCTTCAGGAGATACGTTTCGGTGGCTCTCGGGATGGCGGCTTCGTGTCATGAGGAGTGCGCTGATGCCCGACTTTGATCTCTTCCGGCCGAGCCGTTCGTCCGGGACCTGTTCGACCGCGCCGCCCGCCGCGGCGGAGGCACCGATCCACGGCATCGACGTAGCCGCCGCTCCGCGTCAGAGTTCCCCGTCCAGCGTCGCGAGTCCGTCCAGCCAGCGTGCCCGGCGTTCCGCATCGGTCTGGTCCCACCACGGGGCGCCGCGTTCGCCGAGGGCGACCTTCGCCGTGTGCACACGGCGCCGGGCTTCGCGTTCTCCCTCCTCGTCGTGCGCCCGCAAGGCAGCACCGACGGCGCGCCGGGCCGCCATCAGGTGCGTGCGCAGGCGCGCGGCGGCATCGGCGGGAAGGTCCGGGTCGGTGGCCCGCCAGCGCCTGCCGTCGATGACGACGTAGTGTCCGTCCGAGGTGTGTTCCGGCGGAGAGTCTCGTGACATCACGCGATCCCGTCATCGTAGGAGTGCTCGCAGGCGGCGAAGAGCCGGGTGGAGCCATGTCGTCGCTGAGATCCTGTCGGCCCGCGCGGCGATCGGCCAGGAGGCGTGCGGCGAGTCCGCAGAGCGCGCCCTGGCGCGCGAGCCGCCCGGGGCCGCACGCCGCGCCACGCGTACGCGTACGCGACGGCCCGCACGGCCGCCGACGTCGCTCGTCCCGGTGTTCCCCCCGGTGCGCTGGGCCGCCTCGGAACGACGCATTACCTTCCCGGGTCCCCCTGCCCCGTACGGCGAGTACAAACGTGCGGGGCCTGCTGCGACATGGTCGGGGGCGGGCGGGGCAGATGCGGGGCATCTGATGGTTCGATCCACAGGCGGCGACATGCGAAGCGTAGGCGTGGAGGAAGAGCTGCTGCTCGTGGACGCGCGAAGCGGTGCCCCGCTGGCCGTCTCGGGGGCGGTCCTGGCGGCTGCGGACCGTTCGGCCTGGCAGCGCCCGGGTGCGATCGGCCTGCCGGACCACGAGTTCGAGAAGGAACTCCAGAAGGAGCAGTTGGAGTTCGCCACCAAACCGGTCACGGAGATGGGTGAGCTCCAGCAGGAGATCGTCCGCATCCGCGGCGGGGCGGCCCGTCACGCGGCGAGCGCGGGCGCCGTGGTGGCCGCGGTGGCGACGTCGCCGCTGCCGGTGCAGCCGTCGCTGAACGTGAGCCCGCGCTACCGCTGGATGGGGGAGCAGTTCGGGCTGACGGCGCAGGAGCAGCTGACGTGCGGCTGTCACGTTCACGTGTCGGTCGCCTCCGACGAGGAGGGCGTCGCGGTTCTTGACCGCATCAGGCCCTGGCTGGCCGTGCTGATGGCGCTGAGCGCGAACTCGCCCTTTTGGCAGGGCGAGGACAGTGGGTACGGAAGCTACCGGAGCCGGGTGTGGAACCGGTGGCCCTCCGCCGGTCCGGTCGAGGTCTTCGGCTCCGCCGACCGCTACCACGAGCAGGTCCGCACCATGATCGACACCGGGGTGCTGCGCGACGAGGGGATGATCTACTTCGACGCCCGGCTGTCGGCCACCTATCCCACGGTGGAGGTCCGGGTGGCCGACGTCTGCCTCGACGCCGCCACGCCCGTCCTGCTCGCCGCTCTCAGCCGCGGCCTGGTCGAGACCGCGGCACGCGCCTGGCAGGACGGGCAGCCCCCGGCCAGGATCGGCACGAGTCTGCTGCGACTGGCCTCCTGGCGCGCGGGCCGCTCGGGCCTGGACGGACCTCTGCTGCACCCCGGGACCATGCGGGAGACATCCGCCGAGCAGGCGGTCGAAGCCCTGTACCAGCACGTGCGTGAGGCGCTGAACGACCACGGCGACGACGAGCGGGTCCGGGAGGCCATCGCCCACCTGCACGAGCGAGGCAACGGCGCGCGCATCCAGCGCGGCTTGCACGCCGAGGGGCAGACCCTGGCGGCCATCGTCACCAGGTGCGCGGAGATGACGGTCGGGCCTTGAGGCGGCGGGCCAGGAAGGCCGGCCGCTCGGGGGCGCTCGTCCCGCGCCGCACGGTCACCGGGGTTCGCCCGGCACGGCAGGTCACGGCGACGGCCCCGCACCTCTCAGAGCCCTGCTCGGCAGCAGGGCGGGCCGCACCGAGCGGGTGGTGCCGCACCGGCGCACAGACGAGCCGCCGCCTAGAGTTAAGGTCGGGAAGCGCTGCGCCCGGGCTTTCCCCCTCACGGCACAGCCCTTCAGGGGCCGAGATATCGCAGGAGCCGCACATGGGCGCCCAGCCCCGCCGAGGCCGACCGGACGACGCACACGCGGACGCCCTCTTCGGCTTCGAGGACATCGACACGGGGCAAGGAGCGCACGTCCCGGCGGACGCCGGCCCGCTGTTCCGCGACTCCCCGGCCGCCCGTCGGCTGCTTTCCGTACGGGAGATCCGTGCCGAGCCCGCCGCTGCGGCCTCCCCGCGCGGCAGGCAGGTCCTTGCCCGCTTCCCGGACGCCGAGATCGTCCCCGTGGACTCGCACTGGGGGATCCCGGACCTGCACGGCAACGCGGGGAACGTCGACCGATGGGTGCGCATCAAGAGCGAGGTCCTGGTCCTGGGCGAGAAGAAGACGCTCACCACCCGTCCCAACGGGCGCTCCGCGGACTGGATCGCGCCCGGCCCCGCGAACGGCTGCGCGATGGCTTGCGCCTACTGCTATGTACCGCGCCGCAAGGGGTACGCCAACCCGATCACCGTCTTCACCAACATCGAGCGCATCATCGCCCACATCTCACGGCACGTCGCTCGCCTCGGCTCCAAGACCGTGGCCAACCAGTGCGACCCGACCGCGTGGGTGTACGACGTCGGAGAGAACAGCGACTGCTCCGTCGATGCGCTGATCAGCGACAACGTCGCCGACATCGTCCGGGCCTTCGCCCGGTGGCCTTCCGCCAAGGCCTCGTTCGCCACCAAGTTCGTCAACCCGGACCTCCTCCTACTGGACCCGCGCGGACGGACCCGTGTGCGCTTCTCCGTGATGCCGCAGGAGGACTCCAAGCTGCTCGACATCCGCACCAGCCCCGTGGAGAGCCGGATCGCCGCCGCCGGGGACTTCCTGGAAGCGGGCTACGAGGTCCACTTCAACCTCTCGCCCGTCGTACTGCGCCCGGGCTGGGAATCGGACTGGGCCCTCCTCCTGCGGCAGATGGACGATGTCCTGCCGACTGCGGTGAAGGACCAGGCTGCCGCGGAGGTGATCATGCTGACGCACAACGAGGACCTGCACGAACTCAACCTCGGCTGGCATCCGCGCGCGGAGGAAGCCCTCTGGCGCCCCGCCCTCCAGGAGCCCAAGCGCTCCGAGAACGGCAGCTGGAACGTCCGTTACCGGAGCGGGGTGAAGTCCGGGGCCGTCGAGACGATGCGCACGCTCGTGGCCCGCCACGCACCGTGGCTGCGTATCCGGTACGCCTTCTGATGCCCGCCACTGGTCGTGCCGGGCTTGCTGGTCAGCCCGGCGCAGTGCCCTGCTGCCCTGCCGGGGCTCGATGCTTCGAGCCAGGTTCGACGGGCCTGCCCTGCGGAGGTACGGATGCGGAGCCCACTGCTCGGGCAGGTGCCGGGCGCCGCATTCCCGTGCGCCGGGTTGCGCGTCGCCACAGGTGAGGCAGGAAGGCGTAGAAGCGGTCGGGAAGGAACACGGCGTCCGCGACGATCATTGCGCCGGAGAAGAGTGGCAGTCCCAGAAGTACCGCGATGCCGATGTGCATGCCCAGCAGCACGGTCAGTACGGGGTACTTGAGCCTGCCGAAGAGTACGAAGGGGAAGGCGACCTGCAAGAGCACCGTCAGGTAGCCGGCGATCGCGATCACCATCGGGTACTCGTCCACGAGGTGGGAGAGCGCGGGCCAGGGCTGGAACAGTTCGAGGTTCAGCGCGTAGTGGAGAGCGGTGCCGCCGCCCCAGGTCGGGCCCTGGATCTTGTACAGGCCGGCCGATCCGTAGAGGAAGCAGACCTGTGCCGCGATGACGAGGATGCCGCAGTTGTGCACCACCGTGGTCAAGGTGATGCGGGCGTCCTGGAGTTGCTGTGCGTAGAAGCTCCGCACCGGAACCGGCGCGTTGTCCGCGCGAGCCGTTCTGAGCCGCTCTCGGCGTGCGTCCAGGGACCAGCGCCGACCGCACGCGGTGAGGACGAGGTAGAGGGTCATCAGCAGGATCAGGTTGTCGCCCCCGTCCGTCATGAAGATCGATCTGGCATGGAACGAGGTCACCACGACGGCGAAGAGGACCGACATGGCGCGGGTCCGCCAGCCCAGCATGAACAGCGCGGACGTGAGGAGGGCCATCACGTAGCAGAGTTCGAAGTAGGCGCGGCTGTCGGACAGGAGCAGGATGCTGTTCCAGCCCGTCTGGTCGAAGAGCTGCTGCGCCAGCGCCGGGGTCCAGGGGGAGCCGGGGCCCCAGATCTCGTCACGGTGCGGGAACTCGCGCACGAGAAAGACCAGATAGAGCAGCCCGTAGCCGATGCGCAGAACCGACGCGGCGTACAGGGAGACCGGGCGGTCGGTCAGAAGCGACCAAAGGGTGCCGATCAGGTCGTGGAGCCACCGGTGGGCCATGTCGGCGATCGAAGCCTCCTGGACCACGGGTCGGTGAGGCGTGGCTGCCGTGGACGGGGGCTGGGGGAGCTGCTCATTTGCCATGGGAGGTCACCTTCCACCAGGGCAGGAGCCGGTCCTCGGTGGGTGCCGGCTGGCGGGTCCCGGCCGCTGTGCCGGGCGCAGCGACGGGCAGCGTGATGACCCGGAGCTGAATGAACTCGAAAGCGCGGCCCTTGTTGTGAGCGGCGATGCGGTCCGCGGCGATGTTCCGCAGGTACGTCTGCAACATCACGGCCCGTTCCGATCGTGCCGTGTCGCTTCCTCCGTGTGTCTCGACGTAGGAGGTCCAGGCACGGCGCAGGAGGTTCTGGGACGTATGGCTCGGGAATACATTGTGGTCGACCGCGGAATGGTCCACGGCAGCCAGGTCGAACCAGGGGGTCACCTGCACCGATCCCTTGGGGTCGGTGTGTGCGGTTCTGGCCAGGATGTTCCGGTTGAAGGAGTCGGGGTCCGGGGCGAAGAGCCGCCAGTTCTGTTCGAAGAGCGGGTACACCCATCCGTTGACCTGTGAGCTGTACCGCTTCGACACAGGATTGGCGGGGGCCACATGAAGGAACACCAGGACGACGTGGACCAGGGCCGTCACCAGACAGAGGGCTACAGCGATGTACAGCCCTGCCTTCAGCGTACGGACACCCATGGGCGGCTTACCCGGTCTGACCACGTCATCGGGGCACTCCCGGGGGGCCGGACCGGAATCGGACGCCTGAAATTCCTTCACGTCCGCAGATTCAATTCCGCTCGACACTTCCCACCCGGTCTTTCTCATGTCTGCTGTTCGCCTGGGGTCTCCGCGACCCGCACCCGCGGCGCGCGGCGGATCCGATGAGGATTCCGCCGCGCGCCGTCATCCGATGAACGGGCTTCGTGCCGCCTGCTGCCTAGCCCTCGTGGCCTTCGTGATCTTCGTGGCTTTCGTGACCCTCGTGGCCCGCGGGCTTGTTGCCGTAGCCGAAGTGGTCGCCGGGCTTCCCGTCGTGGCCGTGGTCGTGGTCCGGCTTACCGGGTCCCTCGTCGTGCCCGTGGTCCGGCCCGCCGTGCTCCAGCCCGTGGTGCTCCTGGCCTCCGTGGTCCGGGCCGCCATTGTCCGGGCCGCCGGGGTAACCACCGTGACCGCCGGTGACGTTGCCCCCGGTGATGGTCCCGCCGGTCGTGTTACCACCGGTCGTGTTGCCACCGGTGCTGTTCCCGGCCGTGTTGCCCGAGGTGTTACCGGAGGTGTTTCCGGCGATGTTGCCCGAGGTGCCGCCGGACACGAGGCCAACGACCGGTCCGCCCAGGAGGCCACCACCGATCAGACCCACGGTCGTGCCGGTCGTCGTGCCGGTCGTCGTGCCGGCGGTCGGAGTTCCGGTGGTGCCCGTGGTCGTGCCGGTCGTCGTGCCCGTGGTGGTGCCCGTGGTCGTGCCGGTGGTCGTGCCGGCCGTCGTTCCGCCGGTGGCGCACCCGCCGAGGAAGATCCTGTTGGTGTCGAGCGACACTGCACCGTTGCGGGCCAACGCCCGACCCTCGATGTTCGTCCCCGTGGTGACGCTGATCGAGGTCAGAGCCATGATGGTGCCCACGAAGGTGGAGGTGGTGCCGAGGGTGGCCGAACTCCCGATCTGCCAGTACACGTTGCACGCCGAAGCGCCGTTCGTGAGGAGCACCCGGCTGTTGGACGCCGTCGTCAGGGCTTCAGGGATCTGGAACACCCAGACGGCGTTGGGGTCTCCTCCGGCGTCCAGGATCAGGTCGCCGGTGAGTCCGACACCGGCGACAGCGGTGTGGACGCCCGGAAGCAGTGTCTGGCCGGCGCCGATTCCCGCCGGAAGCGCGAAGTCCGTGGCCTGGCCAGCAGCGTTGTTGTACGCCTGGACCAGGTCGGACTTGGCCTGAAGCGCCACGGCGTCCGCGGCGTGCACGGCGCCGAGCACCAAGCCGGGCGGGAATCCGGAGATGGCCGGGTTCGGGTGCGTCCCGAGGTCGTGACCGATCACGGAGGGTCCGGTGTTGGTCACCCCCTGACCTGCCAGAACGGAATAGCTGGCGGCTGTGGCCAGCGGCACGGGTGTCGCGATGGCCAGTGCCGGGGTGGGCAATCCGGCGACCATCACAGCGACAACCGTTCCGGCGACGGCCGTGGCCAGCCAGCCGGAGAGGGTGCGACGCTGAGCCGCTTGGAACTTCAGCTTCATCAAGAGGCCATTTCCTGTGGATGCGGTGGCCTCCCGGGTCCTGCCGTTCGCCCGGAAAGCCTTGGTGTGTCGCCGCCGCATATTACGCAGGAATTTTCACGCGGCAATCATGAATAAGGCGCGGAGGGGGATTAATACAAACACATTCCGTGGTCGAATTTACGATTAAGGTATCGAACTCGCATTGTCGATCATCCCGACATTCCTCCGAATGGGTAGAGCTCGATTAACTCGCAAGAGGCAATACCGCACACTTACCCAATTAAATTCAACCCCCGCACATGGAGATGTGCCGCCAGTCAGGCGATCTCGCGAACCTTGCGGGATGGGCGTGGCGGCAGTTCGTAGTCAAATCCACTACCTCCGAGGTCACTGACCTCGGGGCCCCGCCATGAAGCGGATGACGGAAACAGAACCCGCACCATGAGCCGGGGAATCCTGACTCCGGAGCTCCTTTTCCGGGCCCGGCCGCAGGCCGATGGGCCCGGACGGCGGTCGAGTCGACCGATACCAGCCATCCGCCCGAGGACGCCGGGAGACGGGGTCGACGTGACTACGGCGCCCCCAGCCGTCAACAGGCCGACGGGTTGTGAGGTGCGATGCGGATGGCGAGGAGCACCATGTCGTCCTCCGGGTGGGCGGGGGCGACGGTACCGGCAAGGTGCTCCAGGACATCACCCAAGGGGGTGTCGGTGCTCGCCGCGGCCAGGCGGCGTGCAGCCTCACCCGTGGCGGCGTCGAGGTCCTGCTCGCGGTGTTCGACGAGTCCGTCGGTGTAGAGCAACAGCGTGCTGCCCGGGGCCAGGAGGCGGGTATGGGTCGTTCGAGGTCCGGGCGGCAGGCCGGGATGTATGAGGATGTCGTGGGCCCCGAGCTCTTCGGCGGGCTCGCCCGGTACGCCGGGGTGGGTGAGCAGTGGGGGAGGGTGGCCCGCGTTCGTCCACGCGAACTGCCAGTGGCCGGCGGGCCGGGGGGTGAGGTGGGCGTGGACCAGGGTGCCGCCGGCCGGGAGGCCCAGCGTCTGACATGCCCGGACGAGTGCCTCGACAGCCTGGTGCGGGGGCCTGTCCGGATGATCGATGTCGGCCTGCCGGAGCATGCTGCGGACCTGCCCCATCAGGGTCGCGGCGCCCAGGTCGTGCCCGGTGATGTCCCCGACCGTCACGGCCCACGCACCGTGCGGTCCGAGCAGTGGGTGGAGGTCGTACCAGTCGCCGCCGACCATGTCCTGCCGTGCGGCCGGCCGGTACAAGGCGGCGGTCTCCAGTCCCGGTACCGGCACGAGATCGGTGAGCATGGCCTGCTGCAGCCGCAGGGCGACGGAGACGCGCTCGTCCAGGTAGGCGGCACGCTCCACGGCGCGGGCGGTGTAGTCGGCCAAGACGACGAGCACCGCGCGCTCGGCCGAATCCACCACGTGCGGAACGTCCCAGCCGAGCGCCAGCACGCCAAACACGCCCTCGGCGCCGGACAACGGCACGCACGCCAGGGTGTGCAGCCCCAGCGCGTCGAAGCCCGCCACGGCCTCGGACGTGTACCCGCGCGTCAGCTTCTGCCGGTCGGTGACGACCACCGTCCGCCCCTCGCGTACCGCGCGGGCGCCGGGCCAGCCCGAATCGGCCCCGTACCCCTCTCCCGGCCCGGTCCAGGGCGCCTGTCCCGCCTCGGCGCCGGCCACCTGTCGCAGCAAGCCGTCCTCACCCATCAGGTCCAGGCCTACATGGGAAGGCTTCAGTTCCCCTCCCGCCAGCCCGCTCACCCGGGCCCAGACCTCCTTCAGCCCACTGGTGTCACCGAGATCCTCCGCGGCCCGCAGCAGCAACTGCGCACGGCTGAGCAGGGTCTCCATCCGGTCCGCCTCGGCCTCCGCGAGCGAGGCTGCCTCGCCCGCCGCCTCTCCGGCGCGCTGCACCTCGTCCGAGCGCAGGCGTAGCCGCATCTGGGCGCTGCACGCCGCGCCGAGGTCGCCGAGATCCCGTAGGTCCTCCTCGCTCCACGCGCGCGGCCCGGTGTCGGTGGCGGCCAGTACGCCGAGGAGCTCTCCTGAGGGGCCGACCAGGGGGACACCCGCGAAGGCGAGCACACCGCCGGCGTCCCCCGCCAGGGCCAAGGGCGCGCCGAGCTCCGCCACGCGACGGCACAGCGCCGAGGCCTCGGCGTCGACGGAGCCCACCGGCCAGCTCTCGACCACGGCGGAACCCTCGGCGGCCACCCACACCAGCGCCCTGGGCGTGCCCAGCAGACGGGTGGCCAGGCGCGCGAACCGGTTCAACGTCTGCCCCTCACGCGGAAGCCTGCCCTCCCGGCAGAGCTCGTACGAACAACTCTATCGACGGGGCGCCGTACCTCGCCCGGAGCGGCCGTCCGTTGGACGGCCGCCCTGCTTCTCAGCCCCCGGGCCCGGGGCCCGTCCCTGGTGGTCTTGCCGCGCCCCCTGGCGGCTCCGCCGCCGCGCGGGCGGACGGCGTAGACGCCTCACCGATACGGGACAACCGCCGGTCCCGTACGAGCGGGACGCCCGTGCACCGGGTGTGCGCCGTCGGGGCGGCCGGCCGCGGCGCCCAGCACGGCGCAGCCTAGGAGGCACCTGTGGACGGGATCGTGCTGCGGTCGAGAAGCCGTTCAAGCGGCGTCGGCAGGGGCGGGCCGAGGGGCTATGCGAAAGCCTGGACGATCACCTGGCCTTGCGGGTTGCAGGCGGATCCTGCGGGTCGATGCCAGTAACGGCGGATGCGTCCCTGGTTCCGCTGGGGCGTTTGGAGTGGCCCCTGGGGCCTGTGTCGTGCATGCCGTCCTGGTCGCTGCCGGCCTTGCTTTGGTCCTCCCCACGGCGGCTCATGCTTTTCGTGGGTCTGCCATGCGGATTTCCGGCTTCTTCTTTGGAAACCTCGCGGCCGGCGCCCTTGGCGGGGGCGTACTGGTCGGGGTGGAAGGAGCGGTGGGCGCTGGGATTGTCCTGCTGGCGGGTCTCGTCGACGTCGGGAGACCAGCCATGCTGTTTGGTGCCCTTGTGCGGGCTCGGGCCTTCGCCATGTCGGGGCTGGGACGGTTTCTCTTGCTTAGCCATGATGTGGCCTGCCTTCTGGAGGAGGGAAGAAGCTCTCTCCTTCTGCCTCCTTCCGCGCTGTACGGAGCGCGATGTGTTCCCCCGTGGTCCTGCGTCGTGCCCTTCAAGCCTAGGTGCATCGCGTGGTCAGTGTGCAGGGCGTGTGCAGCGGGGTGCGGGCAGCTGGGCAGGAGGGGTGGCTGACGCCTGCCGAATTCGGCCGCCTCCCAGATCGTGCTGCCGCTGAGCAAAGCCCCGGTGGCCAGCGGCGACGCTGTCGTTGACTGCGCAACCTCCTGGTTTCGAGCGAGATCCGCAACCACGGGTGAATAGGGCAGGACCGCAGTTCGGACGATGTGCTTCTTGTCGCAGGGAAGCCGACCGCGTCCGGGCCGCGCAGCAAGCAGGCGGTCCCTGACAACGCGGTCAAGGCTGTGGAACATCGGGTTGGGCAGTCCCGCGTATCTCTGTGGGTTGCCTGGAACGGGTCGAGCTCCTCGGGTAGCTCCCGCCAGCGCGAGCGATGGATTCGAGCGTTCGGCGGTGATCAGCCCACCGCCGTCCACGGACCAGGATCTGCCGGCATCAGCGGCTCGTTCCGGCCCCACATCGCATCAGTGATCACTAATCGGGCCGACACGTCCGATCAACTGACCGACCCGTCAAAGAGACACGCGCTAGCCAGGAGACCCCAGCCGGGCCGCGCCCGCGTGGCAGCCGGGCTCTGGTCAGATCGTGACCGGGCCGTGGGCGGTGGCGAACTCGACCGAGACCAGGCCCGGTTCCTCATCATCGACCCAGGTGACGTCGATCTGGTCGAGGGGGTGGTCGGCCGGTTCGCCGAGGAATTCGGCGATGGAGGAGGCGTCGCCGGCGATGGAGACCCCGTGGATGGTGGTGGAGGTGCGCGGGTCGGCGCTCGGGCGCTCCTCGATGGGGACCAACCACTGCAGGAAGTAAGGCAGTTGCGGGTCCTCCAGCAGTTCCAGCAGACCGATCTGCTTCCACCTCAGGTCGAATCCGTCGGGGCGGACACGGTGGCCCGCGGCCGAGGTGCGGCCGAGGCGGGCCTCGACCGGGGCGATGTCGTCGACGGAGACCACCCAGCCGAGCCAGCCGCCGCCCTCGGCGGCGCGGCGCGCGACCGCCTGGCCGAAAGGTGCGCGGTCGGCGGCGGGATGGTCGAGTGTGGTGACGACCTCGACGTAGGTGCCGCCGCTCAGCGGGAGAATGAAATTGCGGGTGCCGAATCTCGGGTGAACGCCCCCGTCGATGAACCCGGCGCCGAGGGCCGATCCGATCCACTGCACAGTCGAGACGAAGCTGTCGCGGGCCACCGCATAGGACACGTGATCAAGTCGCACTGCGCCATCATCACCCGACAACCCGCACAAATCCCGACGCCACGCCACGCCCTCGCCCTGGCCGCGTCCGCCGTGGATTGGGCCGTGGAGCGGATCGATCATCGTCATCCCGGCCGGGGGAGGCCCGGTCGGAGCCAGACGGCAGTGCTGCCGCCTCGTCGAGGCCCACGACCCCGCTCGATCAGCCGCTGCGGGGCGAGCGCTGCTGCCACAGGATTTCGATCCGGCATGCAGCAGCATGCGCACCGCACTTCCAAGAGACACGCTCTAGATGATCGATTCCAATCCGAGCTCGGCGGCTCCGTCACGCCCGTGCTCCCTGGCCGGATGGGTTGATTATGGGTACTGCGCCATCCGCAGCCGCTTCGTCTGGGACCTTCGGCTGCACTTGGTGTGCACCCTTCAGGGCCTGCCTGTCTCCTTCGCCCTGACCAGATCGAAGGCCGACGAGGGGAGACCCTGCTGGAGCTGTTCGCGGCCGAACCGAGCCTCCTCGCCAGCCGGCCCGGGCAGACGCTGATCGGCGCCAAGCACTACCCGGCAGGGGCTTCGAGGCCCGGCTGTTCAAGCTGTTGCGGCGGGTCATCGAGTCGGTCAACGAGAGCTTCAAGAATCAGCTCGACCTCGAACACCACCGCGGGCGCACCCCCAGCGGTGTGGTCGTCCGCGTCCTGAAGACGGCATCCTCGCGCTGACCGCCGCGATCTGGCACAACGGGCACACCAGCCGGTCGGTCCTGCGCTCGCTGACCGCCTACGATCACTGATCCGGGAAGCTGATAACTCGCTGGCAGGTTGAGCTCAGTCCGCTGTCGGCAAAAGCCCCAAGAAGAACACGGCGGCCTGCCAGCGTGACGCGATGAGCAAGCAGACGCCAGTACGTCGACTTGACCTGGACTACTTCGTCCGGCCGGCATCGGAAACCGGTGGCCCGCAGGCGCGAGTTGACCCGTCCTCGCTCATCTCGTGCAGCGCGACGAGGGACTGCTCCTCTTCGACACCGGTGTCGGCGCTGACCCAGCCCACTATCGTCCCCACCGCAGGCCACCGCCCGCCGGGGCGGTTACACCATCGACGAACTCGTCGACTTCCCCGGCGCCACCTACAAGGAGATCACCGGCGAATCCGGAACCACCCCGGCACAACGGTTGATGCCAGCCACCCCAACTATCGCCTACCGGTTGACGCAGACGCCTTGAGGGCGCCAGTGGGTGAACCTCCAGCCTTGAACGGTTCTACCTACGATCCAATAGAGTTGCGTGATGTTCGAAGGAAAGTCAGTAAGGCTGCGTGCGCTGCGCTCAGAAGACGTGGAGCATCACTTGCGGTGGCGCAACGACCCGAAGGTGGTGCGCTGGGCCGCGGCCGGTGATCCGTGCTTCGGTCCGGTCACGGCAGAGGCGATCGGTCGCGGCTTCGACACCATGCTGCGCCTGAGCCCGAGGGAGTCGGCCGTGTTCACGGTCGAGGAACTGGCAGGCGGAAGGGTCATCGGCATGGCCGACTACCGGGACCTGGATCCGTACGCCGGAGTGGCCACGCTGGGAATCACCATCGGCGAGCGGGAGTTCTGGGGCCGCGGGCACGGCAGTGAGGCACTGCGGCTGCTCGTGGACCATCTGTTCGGCGCGTATTGCCTGAGCCGGCTGGAACTGGACACCTGGAGCGGCAACGAGCGCGCCGTGCGCGCCTTCACCAGGCTGGGCTTCCGCGAGGAGGGCCGCCGCCGGTCGGCCGTGCTGGTGGACGGAAAGCGCTACGACCGTGTTCTTTTCGGGATGCTCCGCGAGGAATGGGCGACCTCTGAGTGACGCCGTAGGTGCTCATCGGAGCCGTCTGTGGTCTGCACGCCAGGGCGAGGTCATGCGGGACGACAACCTGGACACCCCCGCGACGTCACTTTGGGCGACAACCGACTACCTGAAGGACGGGCCGGACCTGGCGCTGGGGAAGTGGCTCCTGCGTGCTCGAACCCACCTGCGGCACCTCGTCCCGGACGCATGCGTCGACCACGCGGTCGGCCGCCAGGTGGGCGGCGGCATCGTCGGTGTGCTCAGAGCGTTTTTGCGGTGCCGTGCCGGCCGAAGATACGAGTCACCGTGACCGTGGTGGTGACCGGCTCCGCGACGCCGTGGGTGGCGAGGTGGGAGGTGACGGCGGTGCGTACCCGGTCGTGGACATGCCTGGCGGTGTCCAGGGCGCGATGGCTCTCGGCCAGGACGCAGCGCACCTCGATGTGCCATCCCGAACCGTCCGGAGCCCGGTCGGCGCGGATGCCCGCCTCGGGCGGCGTGGGGTGGGGTGTGGTGACCGGGTGGGCGGGCGCGGCCGCTGCCGCGAGGCGGTGGACGAGACGGGGTTGCAGGCCGGCCACACCTGGAACCGCGAGGGCCGCCTCGGCCGCGACGCTGAGGAGTGAGGCCGTTTCGGTGGTGGTCATGACGTGTCACCGGCTGTGGGTGGTTCTGGGCTGTGGGGTGGCCATGGCTGCAGTACGTCGACCACGGTGATGTCGACGGCCGTCACGGCC
>NZ_BMVE01000022.1 GCF_014650555.1 Streptomyces goshikiensis
GGCCGGCCTCCAGGCCGTCCTCACGGACGTCGACCTTCGGGTCGATGTCACCGAAGAACTCGGCGACCGGCTCGGTGCGCTCCCAGCCCAGGCGCGAGGGCGCGTACGCCTTCTTCGCCGCCTCGACGTCCCCGGCCTTGACGGCATCGGCGAAGGCCTGCGCCTTCGGCAAGGTCTCGTCGGCCTGCTCCTGCGCGTACGCGCGGTAGGCGGCGACCGCGGCATCCAGCTCGGGGCTGCGCTTCTCGCCGCCCTTGCCGGTGGCCTTGACCTTGGTGCGGATGCCGTCGCCCTTCATGCCCGGCTTGCAGGCGAACTCGTAGTCGCCCGCCTTGATCTCGGCGGTGATGGTGGCCTTGGTGCCGGGGCCGATGTTCTCGCGCTCGGCGACGATGCGGCCGTCCGGGAAGAGGACGTACAGCTCGGTGACCTTGGCGCCCTTGTTCTCGACCTCGATGGTCGCCTTGCCCGCCGGGAAGTCCTTCTTCGAGACCTCGCACGCCGTGTCAGAGGCCGCCACCTTGATCGCGCCGTCGCCATCGGCGCCGCTCTTCTGGGCGCACCCCGTGGCGGCGGCGACGGCTATCGCGAGACCGGTGGTCGCGAGGAGCGCCGAACGGACAGTGGTGGACATGCGTACTCCCAGGCAGGGCGGAGCGGATGGACTTCGATGGATCACGGTAAGGCAAGGCTGCCCTTTCGTCTACGGAACTGTAGACGATCGTGGGCCGGGCGGCGCCGGCCGGTCGGTGCGGTACGTCCTCGCGGCCCACGCGGCCGCGGCGGCGAGCCAGGTCAGGGCGTAGAGCCAGCCGCCCAGCACATCGCTGGGCCAGTGCACGCCGAGGTAGCCGCGGGTCAGGCCGACCGCGACGGCCCAGCAGGCCAGCACGCACCAGCCGGCCCGGGCGGCGGCCGGAGTCGCCGTCCGCCACAGGGCCCATGCCAGCAGCCCCGCCGCCGTGGCCGACGTACTGGTGTGGCCGGAGGGAAAGGCGAACCCGTGGGCATGGGTGGCCCAGCCCCCGGCCGGCGGGCGGGGCCGGGACACCGCGAACAGGACGGCGTACCGCATGCCCTGGACCAGCAGCAGGAACCCCAGGGCTCCCGCGACCGGCGACAACCGGCCCCACGCGCCCCGGCCCACGCCCACACCCACGACGAGACCCGCGGTGACGGCACAGAGGTAGGGAACGGGACCGGTACCCGTCGCGGTGATCGCGCGGGCGACGGCCAAGAGGACCGGGGGGCGGTGCCGTACCGACCACAGGTACAGGCTCCGGTCCAGGGCCCAGGGGGTTCCGTGACGGGCGGTCACGAGGAGGGCCAGGAGCCCGAACAGGGCGGCGGACAGGGCCGAGACCAGCGCCCAGCGAGTCGGGAGGGAGACCGCGCCCGGGTTCACCGGGGGGCGACCAGGGGTCGCAGCGCGGTGGAGTCCAGCCGCTTCACGAGCGGGGCTGCGCGGCGGGCGGCACGGGTGAGCGGCCAGGCGACGCACACGCCGACGGCGAGGCCGAGAAGTACGTCGTGGGGGTAGTGCGCGCCCACCCAGACGCGGGACAGGGCCATGAGCAGCGCGGCGGGGACCGCGATGGCCGCGAGCCGGCGATCGAGGAGCCACAGGGCCGTCGCGGCGGCGGCCGCGATCGCGGCGTGGTTGCTGGGGAAGGACCAGTCGCCCAGGGGCGGACAGGCCTCCAGCGTCAGCGTGTGCAGGGTCTGGCAGGGCCGCTGTTCCCGGACGAGGGACTTGATGCCCGTATCGGCCAGGAAGGCCGTGGTGACCACGAGGGGCGCGGCCAGCGCCGTCGCCGTTACGTGCGGATCGCCGGCCTTCCTCGCGCGCCACCAGCCGAGCAGCATCAAGGCCGCGAAGAGGGCGAGGCCGTAGGTGGACCAGGCGGAGATCAGGCCGTCCAGCCAGGAGGGGGCCTGCCGGGCGACTCCCGTGAGCCAGGTGTACAGGTTTCCGTCGACGGCGGGTCCGTCCAGGGCGATCGGGCTCAATGCGGGCTTCCGTTCGAGGTGCGGTCGCTGTGGCGGCGGATCATCTCCACCGCCAGCGGGGTCAGGGATACGAGGACGACGAGGGCGACGATCGGCAGCAGGTAGCGGTCGACATCGGGAACCGAGGAGCCGAGCCCGTAGCCGGCGAGAACCAGGCCGACGGTCCACACGAGGCCGCCGACGACCTGCCAGAGGGTGAAGACGCGCGCGGGGACGCCCAGGGCGCCGGCCATCGGGTTCGCGACGGTGCGCACGATCGGGACGAAGCGGGCCAGGAGGATGGCTTTGGCGTGTCCGTAGCGGTCGAGGAATCCCTCGGCCCGTTCGGCTCCCTCGTGGAGTTTGCGGCTGCGGCTTCGAGCGAGCAGGGCGCCTCCGCCCCGGCGGCCGATGAGATAGCCGGTCTGGGCGCCGAGGAGGGCGCCGGCCACCGCCGCGCACAAGACGTGCGGGAGGGAGAGGTGCACCGGCCCGTGGTTTCCGCGCACGCACAGCAGGCCTGCGGTGAAGAGGAGGGAGTCGCCGGGGAGGAAGAAGCCGACGAGGAGACCCGTCTCGACGAAGAGGACGACCGCGACGCCGAGAGCGCCGAAGGCCGACAGGAGCGAGCCGGCGTCGAGCAGGTTGACGGCCTGTGGACCGAGCGTCCGCGACGCTGCCGCGAGGATGTGCAGGGGCATGCCGAGCAGCTCCCGTGAGGTGAGAGGAACAGGGGCCGGGCCACGCCCCGCCACCTACGACTACAACTCTGTAGACGGTCTACGTTACTGTAGACGACCGGTGAGGAAAGGAGCGAGCGCATGGGCGACACACACGGGGAGCGGCGTCCCGCCGGCGAACTGGAGGCGGGGGTCCTGGCCGCGCTCTGGGCCGCCGGACGGCCGTTGACGCCGGGACGGGTACAGGAGGCCCTCGGCGGTGCGCTCGCCCGCACGACGGTGACGACGATCCTGACCCGCTTGTACGAGAAGGGGACCGTGAGCCGGGAACGGTCCGGCCGCGGCTTCGCCTACCTCCCGACCGAGGACGCCTCGGGACTCACCGCCCGGCGGATGCACGCGGAACTGGCGAAGGACGAGGACCGGGGCGCGGTGCTGAGCCGGTTCGTCTCGCAGCTGGGCGACGAGGACGAGCGCCTGTTGCGCTCGCTGCTCGACGGGGACGGACGCCCTTCGTGATCTACACCGTGTGGCTGCCCCTGGTCCTGCCGTTCCTCGCCGGTCCGGCGGCCCGGCGGCTTCCCGCGAGCCTGCCGCCGCGGCGCGCCGTCCTCGTGCTGGCCCTGGCGGCGATCGGCCTCGCCGGTGCGAGCACGTGCGCCCTGGCCCTGCTCGTCGTCCCCGGCGCCACCCACCTGCCCGTCGTGGCCGCCGTGGGGCACCTGCTCGTACCGCTCGCGTCCGGGGCGCCGGATGCCGTCGTCGCCGTCGCCGCCGTGGCGGCGGCCCTCCTGGTCTGCTGCACCACCCTGCTGGTCCGGGGAGCCGGGCGGCGACAGCGGCGGCTGCGGCGGGCACGGGCTCTGGCGGCCCGGTCGGAGGGCGAGCTCGTCGTCCTGGCCGACCACCACCCCGATGCCTATGCGCTTCCCGGCCGCCCCGGCCGCATCGTGGTCACCACGGGCATGATCCGTGCGCTCTCCGCGCCCGAGCGCGAGGCCCTGCTCGCCCACGAGCGGGCCCACCTCAAGGACCGCCACCACCTCTTCACCGCGGTGGTCGACCTGGCCGGCCTGTGCCACCCGGGCCTTCGCGCACTGCGCGAACCCCTGGCCTACGCGGTGGAACGCAGCGCCGACGAGTCCGCGGCCGCGGCCGTCGGAGACCGCGGTCTGACGGCCCGGGCCATCGCGCGGGCCGCTCTCGCTGCCCGCGCCGCGTCCGCCGCCGCGACCCCGCGCCCGGGACCGGCCCTCGCGGCGACCGCGGGTCCCGTTCCGAAGCGCGTCGCCGCTCTGCTGGGCGTCCCCGACCCCGGCTCCGGCAGGGCGATGCGGCCCCTCGTCCGCCGGGCGGCGGCGCTCGCGCTGCTGTCCTGCGTGGTCCTGTCCGCCGGGGCGTCCCTCCACGCGGCCGACGAGCTGCACGACGGCATCGAGATCGCCCAGGGCGAATCCCCCTGAGGTGGTACTCCGAGGAGTACGGGGCCGCTTCGCGCCGGCCCTCCGGGCCCGGTCGGCCATGGCGGTACGGCCTGGGCCCGGCCTGATCCGCGCCCCGTAGAGTGAGCCAAGGCAAACCTACGTATCAGCGTCCGGGCGCATCGGTCCGGTACAGCAGCAGGGCGGTAGCGGGATGGTGGAGGACGGTCGGGACGCGAGGCGTCCGCACGGCGAGCTCGTCGCGGACGTGCTGGCGGTCTTGTGGGCGGCCGAAGGGCCTTTGACGCCGCAGCAGATCAACGGCGCGCTCGGCCGGGACCTGGCCCGGACGACGGTCACGACGATCCTGACCCGGCTCCACGAGAAGGGCACGCTCGTACGGACCCGCTCCGGCCGGGGCTTCGCCTACGCGGCGGCGGACGACGCCGCCGGCCTGGCGGCCGGCCGCATGCGGCGGGAGCTGGACCGGGAGCCGCAGCGCGACCTCGTACTGAAGCGGTTCGTGTCCTCACTGTCCGGGGATGACGAGGAGGCGCTGCGGCGCCTGCTCCTGGAGTCCGAGGACGGCGAATGACCCTGGTGCTGGCCCTGGTGGCGCTGGCGCTCGTACTGCCGTGGGGCGCGGCGGCCGCCGCCCGCCGGCTGGCGGCGCTGCTGCCGCCGCGAGAGGCCTGCGCGGCCTTGACCGGGGCGGCCCTGCTGCTGGCCGGGGGCACCGTGGCGGCGTTGATCGGCTTGTTCCACGTCCCCTTCCTCGCCGCCCTCGAACAGGTCCCCCTCCCCCGCGCGGCCGCCGAATGGCCGGCTACCGTGCCGGTCGCCGCCGCGGCCGGAGCGGCACTGGCCCTCCAGACGGTGCTGGTGGTCCGCCGCTGGCACGAACACCGCTCCGTGCTCGCGCGCGCCTGGTCCGCCACGGGCGACGCGGTGCCCGACGGTGACCTGCTGGTGGTACCGGGCCCCGACCCGCAGGCGTTCGCGCTGCCGGGGTGGCGGGGGCGCAGTGGGCGGATCGTGGTGACGACGGGCATGATCCGGGCTCTTGACCCGGCGGAGCGCGAGGTGCTCTTCGGCCACGAGCGGGCCCATCTCGCGGGCCGCCACCACCTGTTGTCCGTCACCGCCTATCTCGCCGCCGCGGTGCACCCGGCCCTGCGGTCCCTGCGCCCCGCCCTGGACCTGCACCTCGAACGGTGGGCGGACGAGACGGCGGCCTCCTCGGTGGGCAACCGGCGGCTGGCGGCGACCGCCATCGCGCGTGCGGCGCTGGCCGCCGCCTCCACCGGGCAGCCCGGCAAGGGCCACGGCCCCCTCCGGTCGGTGGGCAGCGGGCCGGTCCCGCAACGGGTGGAAGCCCTGCTGCGGCCGGCGCCGGTCCGGCCGCGGGCACGCGGGGCACAGGCCGCCGCGGTGGGCCTGGCGACCGCGGTGGCGGTATCGGCGGTACTGGCACTGGGCCTGGCGTACGGGCTGCACGAGTACGTGGAGTTCACCGCGCGGGCCCTGCTGAGCGGCTGAGCCGGCGGCCGTCGAGGCCCCTGAGCGTCGACTTTGATGTAGACCAATCACCCTGGGTTTAAGTATGGTGAGCCTGGACTTGCCGCATCTACCTCGGCACGCCCGAGTGATTGGATGCGACGTGTACGACAGGGGGAACGGGTCATCGAATCCCTCCGGGACGACCGTGGAACTCCTGGCAGCCGCGGGCAGATCCGTCGAGACGCTGATGGCCGAGAGCCTGGAGGCGCGCGCGTCGAGCGTGCTCCACCAATCGATCCTCAAGGTGCTGGCCGATCTCGGCCCGCACGCGCGGCGCGACCTCGCAGCGCAGGTGGACGCCCCGGCGGCCGTGGCCTCACGGGTCATGGACGACCTCCAGAGCCAGGGTCTGATCCAGGCGTTGGTGGTCAACGTGGGTGGCCGGCAGGAGGTCCTGACGCTCACCGCGGCGGGTGCCGCGGCCCGGGCGACCGCGCTCGACCACGTGAACGGCGTACAGGACGTCCTCCTGGCGTCCCTCACGAAGGGTGAGCGCGCGCAGCTCCACTACCTGCTGCGCCGGGTGTGCGCGACAGCCGCCCGGTCCGGTGGGGCGCAACGGGGTTTCCGGATCTAGAGGAGCGGGCCGGCCGGTCAGCCTGGACGGGGCTCGTTGAAGTCGGTCCGTACCTCCGCGCCGGCTCAGGGACCGATCTCGAACTCGGGCGGTTCGAGGCCCTTCAGGCATCCGGTCTTCGGCGCGGCCGGGGTGTCGAAGAAGGAGGTGGCGATCTCCTGGGCGCACTTCGAGGTGGCGAACACCACGTGCGGCTCGTAGGGGACCGTGACGACCTTGGCCTTGCTCAGCGTACGGGCGACGTACGGCCCGTTGTCCGCGCCGGTCTGGGAGTCGAAGCCGCCCGACAGGGCGAGGGTGGGGATGTCCCCGCGCGTGGCGTCCCGGATCGAGGGCGCCGCCGCGGGGACGTTCCAGGCGGCGCAGTCCGGATGCAGGAACGTGAGCTGCGGAGCCTGGGCCTGCACCGAGCGGGGGAAGGACGGGAACGCCGCCTGTCCGCCTCGGAGTGCCGCTTCCTCGCTCTCGTACGGAGTCCACGCGCTGCAGAAGACCCCGTAGCTGAGACCGTGCGCGACCCTGCCCACGGCCGCGGGGCTGAGCTTGCCGCCGGCCCATTGCGTGGCGATCCGCTGGGGCTTGCCGTGCGCCAGCTCGTCGAGGGCGATGGGGACTTGGGGTGCGACGTGGGTGGCGGAGGTCATCCAGTTCACCAGGGCCCCGCCGTCCAGTACGACCTTCACCGGCTTGTCGCTCCCGGGAAGGGTGACGGTGGTCGTGACCGGCTTGGCTTCGAGGTCGCGGACGAGCTTGTCGAAGGTGGCCGGCAGGTCCGGGTAGCGCTTCGCGCAGGCGGGCTGGTCCGCGCAGGCCTTGAACAGGCCGTCGAAGCCCTGCCGGGCGCTGCTCCAGGTCAGGGCCGAGCCGCCCTTGGACGGCGGCAGTATGCCGTCGAGGGCCACCGAGCGGAGCCCGCCGGGGTGCAGGCGCATGTAGACCAGTGCCAGGTGGGTGCCGTAGGAGATGGCGTACAGGTTCCACTGCTTGATGCCGAGCGCGGTGCGCAGGTCGTCGTAGTCGGCGGCGCTCTCGGTGTCGTTGTAGGCGCTGAGGTCGATGCCCCGGGCCGCGAGCCGGTCGCGGCAGGCCTTCGTGGCCTTGACGTGCAGCCGCTCGGTGGAGGGCGCGTCGTAGACGAGGCCGACGGCGCGGGCGTTGAACTCGTCGATGTTGGGGCACAGGAGGTTCGGCTCGGCCGAGTACGTGCCGCGCTGGGACATGAAGACCACGTCGCGGTCGCGGTTCAGGCCGCCGTCGATCGCCATCTTCGCCTCCCCGACCGCGTCGTCGCCGGGTCCGCCCGCGAGCCACACGACGGGGTCGGGTTTCGGTGTGGGGGACTCGGCGGGCACGATCGCGACGCCGAGCCTGATCGTTTTGCCGGTCGGCCTGGCACGGTTCTCGGGGACGGTGAGGGTTCCGCAGCGGGCTCCCTTGAGCGCCTCGACCGGTTCCGGCGTCCTGGGGCAGGGGCCCGGTTCGTAGCGGGCGTCGCCCACCGTGCGGGCGGTGGTGCCGATCGGCGCCCCGGGGCCGGTGCTGCTGTCGGTGCGAGAGCGCGCCTGGGCGGGCGCCACGAGCAGGCCGGTGACGAGGAGCCCCGTCGCCAGGCCGGCCGACGTGGCCCGCAGTCGTCGTACGACGCTCCGCCGACGGGGCGCGTGGTGGCGTGTCATCTGGCCTCCCCGCTACTTCGGGATGATCGTGAACGGTGTGGGTTCGAGACCGTCCACGCACGAGGTGTCGGGCGCGGTCGGGCGGGCGAGGAACGACGCCAGCACGCGCTGCGCGCAGGGCGACTGTGGGACCACCCAGTGGCCGATTCCGGGGACCTGTACGGAGGTCGAGCGGGACAGGTCGCGGGCGACGCCCTTCGCCCAGCTCGCCCCGGTCTTCACGTCGAACGTGCCGGAGACCAGCAGCGCGGGCACAGAGCTGACCGTCGCCAGCCGCTGGACCTTCGCTCGGTCCGCGACGTTCCAGAGACCGCACACCGGGTACTGGAAGGGCAGTTGCGGCACTTGGGCCAGGACCGTGTCCGGCCACCCGGGGAAGGCCTTGCGCCCCGCCTTCAGCACGTCGGACTCCGAGTAGCCCGGAGCCCACTCGCCGCACGCTATCGAGTTCGTCAGGCCGTGCGCGAACATGCCGACCGGCTGGACCGAGCCGGCGGCGCGGGCCTGCGCGAAGCGCTGCGGGTTTCCGCGGCTGAGCTCGTCGAGCGCCGCCGGGATGTCCTTGGGCCGGGGGGTGAAGGCGACGATCAGGTTCAGCAGCGCGCCCCCGTCGAGGACGGTCTTGACCGGCTTCCCTCCGCTCGGCGGCTTGACGTACAGCGTGAGGGGGTGGGCCTCCAGCTTGCGCACCTGCTCCGTCAGCGTGCGGGGGAGGTCCGGGTAGCGGTCCTTGCAGGCCGGCTGCGCCGCGCACGCCGCGAAGATGTTGTGGATTCCCTCGGCGGTGCTGCCCCAGGTCCACGGCAGGGTCACGTCCCGGGGAGGTGTGACCGAGTCGATCGCCACCGACCGGATCCCCTCGGGGTGCAGGCGCAGGTACGTGAGGGCCAGGTTGCTGCCGTAGGAGTAGCCGTAGACGTTCCACCGGGGTATGGCCAGCGCCTTGCGCAGGTCGGCGAAGTCCGCCGCGTTCTCGGTGGTGTTGTAGGCGCTCAGGTCGACGCCGTCGGCCGTGAGGCGGGCGCGGCAGTCCTTCACCGCCTTGAGCATGAGCTGTTCGGCCTGCGGGGCGTCGTAGCCCAGGCCCACGGCCCGCTCGTTGAACCGGTCGACCTCCGGGCAGGCGAGGTTCGGCTGGTCGTACAGGTTGCCGCGCTGAGCCATGACGATCAGGTCGCGGTCCTTGTTCAGGCCGGAGTCGATGAGGAACGGTATGTCGTCGAACGTGTCGGCGCCGGGGCCGCCCGCCATGAACACCACCGGGTCCGCGGCGGGCTTCGCCGTGGCGGCCGCGATGACCGCCACGGCCAGCCTGACGGTCCGGCCGCCGGGGCGGGAGCGGTTCTCGGGGACCTCCAGGAAGCCGCACCGCGCCTTGGCCAGCGCTTCCATGGGCTCGGGCGTCTTCGGACAGGTTCCGGGCACGAACCGGGGGGCTGCCGGGGTGGGCGTCACGCCGGGCGTCGCACCGGGCGTCGCACCGGGCCAGGCGGCGCCGTCGGATGCCGTCGAGGCGCTGACCGGTGCGGGGCCGAACGCGGCCAGGCAGGCCACAGCCGCCGCGGCGGCCACGGCGCGGATCGTGTGCTTGGGCATGTGATCTCGTTCCTTTGCCGACATCGGCGGCGGCCTCCGACGGGACCGGGCCGCAGCGGTTTGCGGGAACGTTGTGGGCCGAACATGCGCTTTCGACGCTACCGGGTGAAGCGTTCGGGTGCACGCGGAGTGGTCACGACCCGTACCCACCGGCCGTCCGACACGATGGGGCACCCCCTACCCACCTCGTCGGAGTCACCGTGACCCCACCGCCCGGCCCGCCGCCGGACCCGCCTCGCCCACGCGGCTCCGGCGGGTCGATCCTGCCGGTGCTGCTGCCCATCGCGGTCCTGATCGTGGTGGCGGTGGGTGTGGGCTCGTGGCTGCAGTTCACCGAGCGGCAGGCGGTCGACACCGTGCACACCGTCGGCGCCTCGGCCGCCGACCGGGTGGACGTGGACGCCGTCATCCAGAACGTCGACGCCACGGGCAGAGAGCTGGTGCTGCGCGTCTGGGTCACTCCACGCGGAACCCTCGGCGAAGCGGAGGGGACCGCACCCGTGGCCGATCTCAGACTCAGGACCTCCGGGGCCACCCTGGGCGATCTGATGTTCAAGGCCCACGAGCGGCTTGAGACCAGGGACGTGCAGGTCGCGCTCACCGGCGGATCGGTCAGCGACTACCCGTTCGACAGCTACGCGACCGCCATCGGCTTCCAGGCGCAGCTCGGGGACGAGCAGGTGCCGGTGCGCTTGCACTTCTCCAACAAGGACACGCTCTTCTCGGCCTCCGCGAACCAAGCGGCCTCCCGGCAGTCGGCCGTCGTGGCGCTGAGGCTGTCCCGGTCGGGCAGCGTGCTCGTCTTCGCGGTCTTCATGATGGTCGTGATGTGGGCGCTCGCGGCCTCCGTGCTCCTGGGGACCTGGTACCTGACGACCCGCGTCGAGGGACTGGTCTGGCCCGCGCTCGCCTGGATGGCCGCCACCCTGTTCGCCCTCGCGGCGTTCCGCAACACGGCTCCCGGCACACCCCCGATCGGGTGCGTGCTGGACTGGTTCGCCTTCCTGTGGGCCGAGACCCTCATCGCCCTCTGCCTGATCACCGTGGTCCTCACCGGCGTCCGCACCGCCCTCCGGCCGGACGAGGACCCCCAGCCCGCCCTCTGAGGAGATGCGGGACTCAGCCGAGGGCCGGGACCGGGGCCTGCCGTCGACTCGTCCGGGCGAGGCCCGGGGACGGGGCCCGGGCCTCCGCTCGGGTGCGGTCGGTCATCGGGCGCCGGTGATCCATCGCTGGATGGCCGCGTTGACGGCGTCGTCGAGTGCGGAGACGGCTTCGATGGCGCGCAGGTCCCCGGCGCGCGGCGGGATTCCGGCGGCGGTCAACGCGGCGTGCAGGTCGAGGCGCCGGTGGTCCGTCGCGCTGATCCGGCTGACGGACTCCTGCTGCTCCTGGCTCGGGTTCGCGTTCGGCGGGGAGTTCTGGAAGCACCTGTCCTTGTTGCGCTCGAATCCCCGCAGACCGGGGAAGCGGTAGGGGTCGAGCTCCTCCGGTGTCTTCGGCGCCTGTGGGGGAACTCGCCACGTGTTCATGCCAGGACCTCCGGGAGTCCGGTTGGTGGTGGGGGAAGGTGTGGTGGGAGGGCGCCGGCTCATGTCCGGTGCTCCTGCAGGACGTGGGCACCCGCGGCGATCACCTCGGCGAGCTGGTTGGCGAGGTCGACGCTGCATCCGCCGAGCCGGACGAACCCGCGGGAGCCCAAGGGCCCGTCGTTGGCCAGGGAGGGGAGGGACAGCCCCGCGAGCGCGAGGGCTGCCTCAAGGTTGGTGACGGCGTCCAGGCCTGCCTGGTAGGCGGCGTCCTGAAGCTGTTTGTACTGGATCCGCTCGGCGTAGGAAGTGTCGTAGGGCATGGTCGCTCTCCTCTTGCAGGTGTTGGGGGGTGCCGAGATCGCGGATCGCCCGTGACTTATTGGATCCGATTGTCGTTCCCCAGGTGAAGATCATCACTTCGGCTCGGGGAAGGACTCCGCTCTCCATGTGGCTGGCGCTTGTCGCGTGTCCGTCGATGGCCGTGGTGGCCCCGCTCCGCCCGGGCGTCGTCACGGTCTTCACCGCTCTCGACGCACCCGGGCGACCGCCCTCCGAGCACAGACCCACCGCGCACGCGGCGGACCGCTTCCCGCCGGGGCCTTCGCGGAGGTGACCGTCAGCCCCGGTGATGGAGCTTCGAGGCGGGGGAGGGCCTGGAATTACGGTGTCGTGGCGTCGGCTGGCGAGGGGGTCGGGTGAGCGTGATCGTGCGGACGAGCTGCTGGAAGCAGGCGAGCGCGGCGATGGCGGGGAGGGTCGCCGATGCCTGGGCGGCGAACGTTCTCGGCGCTTGAGACACGCACAGGAGCGTGGCCAGCAAGGAGAACAACAGGACGATGGACCAGGAGTGGGCGGCTCGGCGCTGGTGCAGGGCCGCCCTGAGGATGGACAGGGAGCCGACCATCCAGGGCCCGTAGATCAGCAGCGGCCACCAACTGACCACTTCGTGTGCGGTGTGGGGCGTGGCACTGTGCCGGAGGGCGTCGCAGAGGGCGAGGCCGCTGAGGATGCTCACGACGGCGGCGATGATCGCCACCAGTACCGCGGTGCAGAAGCTGCCCGTCCGCATCAACGGCGCCGTCGACCTCTTCGCCGTCGCGGTCCGGCGGTGCCCGCCGGACACGTGTGTCCGGGGCATTCCGATGGTGTCCGACGGTCCGCCCACCAGACCGGTGGTACGCATCGTGTCGCCTTCATCGTCGAAGACGATGCGGTCGAGGGTCTCCCCCTGGCCGGCGGCCATGCTCCCCTGAAGAAGACAGGCGAGCTCCTCCGCCGGATCCCATCCGCCGTTCTGCTGGCTCAGCCCGAACGCCGCGTGCATCGCGGCGATGTCCTCTTCGGGATCCGGTACTTGCCGGAACGTGTGGGGATCCGGCTGGACGGGAAAGCCGTTCCTGCCGTGATGACCGTAGGGTTCATACACGGGCGCGGAGCCTCACTTGATCGTCGGCGCACATCCGGGACGCGTCCAGGTCCTGCGACCGTCGATCGAAATCGTGATGGATCACTTCCATCGCCTTGAGGAAGTCCTCGAACACCGCGGACGAGTATCTCAGCTCGATTTCCCCACCCTCGTGGCACAGGGTCGCGTGTTCGCTCTGGGCGCGGTCCGATGAGGCCGGCATGAATGCCCATTTGCCCATCCGGGGAACCTCGGAACCGATGGAGGGAACCTCCCCCGCCGTATACCGATGAAGGATTGCATCAAGGTTTGCCGTTGTCATAGTCCAACTAACGCTCCCGGCCTCGGACAGGGCATGCGCCATGCGGGTGATGATGGCGGAGCGTATCCAGGTTGACCTGTCGGGTTTCGCTTCGCGCGCCCTCCCACAGCACGTCGTCGCAGCTCAGGACGGTGAGGGCGGGGCGGCGACCGGCGCGGCGCAGGGGAGCGCGCTCCCGGCTCGCACGGCTCTCGCGAGACCTGGCACCGCCCGGGCGGGGCCGCCCGATCCCCGGCGAATGGCCAGGCCGTCGCGTTCCCGACCGGCCCCGCCGAGGCGCCCGGGCCGCCTGATGGAAGTCGGAAGTAACGGTAATCCGACAGGTGCTGCTTATGGCTGCAACAAGAAGACGGGGCATAACTCTGCATATGCCGAAGCGTTATGACGAACTGTTGGCGAGGGTTCGACCGCGAGCCCCTGAACCAGTCCGCCAGCGGAAAGGACTTGCCGTGGCAGACGTGTTGTTGAAGGTTGTGCTGGTCTGCGCCGTACTGGGAGCGTTCTGGGGCGCGTTGGCATCGTCGGGGGTGGGCCGGATGCGGCACGGGGACATCCTCGAACTGAGGCGCCAGCAACGCTTCAGGCACGTTCTGGACAGGAACGTGCAAGCCACCTGGCCCTCCTACCCGGAAGTGCCGCTGGCTGCCGTGCCGGTACGAGAACCCGTGGGCGCGACCACCTGCGCCGCCTGTGGAGCGCTGTCCGGACCGGGAGGTGGTGTCGCCGGCTGAGTACGGACACCGCCTGCGGCTCACGGGGGTCAGGTGTGGATCCGGAGGGCGTCGTGGATGAACTCGCGGCTCTGTTCGGGGCCGAGGGCCTGCGCCTGGAGGTGGTCGTACATGAACTGGTAGGGCCGGCGGTCCGCCGGCTTCTCCAGGTAGAGGTCGCTGGTGAAGCGCTCCAGGTACACGGCTCCCCCGTCGCTGTCGGGAAACGTCAGGATGGAGAACTGCCCCGAGACTCCGGGGTGCGCTCCCGCGCCGTGTGCGAGGACCTGCGTCGTGACGTGCGGCTGGGCGCTGAGGAGGTGCAGGTGTTCGAGCTGCTCGCGCATGATCCCGGCGGTACCGACGGCGCGGTGCAGCACCGATTCGTCCAGGACGACCCACAACCGGAGGGAACGGGCCGGATGGTGGGCGCGGTGCTGGCGCCGTAACCGCACCTCAAGACGGGTGGCGACCTCCTCGGCCGTGATGTGAGGGTTCGTTTCCCTGATGACCGCGGCGGCATAGGCGGGGGTCTGCAGCAGGCCGGGGATCACCAGTGGCTCGTACGAGTGGATGGAGGCGGCCTCGGTCTCCATCCCGACGAACACGCTGTACGGGACGTCGCCGTAGGCGACCCACCAGCCCTGCCGGCCGGACTCGCTCGCCATCCGCATCAGCGCGGCGACGAACGACTGGTCGGTGACCTCGTAGAGCTCACACACGTCCCGTACGTCACGGGGGTTGATGGCGCGACGCCCCGTCTCCAACAGGCTGATCTTGGACTGGGACACCAGAAGCCGCCCGGCCACCTCTTGGGCCGTCATACCTGCGGCACGGCGCAGGCGGCGGAGTTCCGCACCCAGGCGCCGCCTTCTGATGGTGGGGCTTCCGTTCGCCGCCATGGGCGGTCTACCTCCGACTACAGGACCTCATGCTGAGACGCACACCCAGGACAAGCGGCAAAAGCATTCTGCGTATCCGGACCGCCGAGGAGCCACACCAGGACCACGAAGATCACCTATTCAGCCCAGAGGCCCAACGCGCCCGGCGCTGCGCCGGGGCATTCACGGCTCCCGCGCGGTCGGCTCACACCCCGGACGGCGCGGATCGCCCGTCTGCCGCTCCCGCTGGGCGGGGCGGGACCAGGCGTCCTAGCCTCGTGCGAGTCCGCTCCGGTGTCGGCGGGGCGGAGGAGCGGCCGGGCCCGATGCCCGGGGCGCGGGTGGCGGCTCTTGCCAGGTACACGATTCTCAGGGAGCCCGTGTGAGCATCTCCGAACGGCAGCTGATCGGATCACCGGAGCCATGGAGCCGCGGCCCGTACGCGGAGGCGATGTTCGCTCCCGCCGGCGACATCACGCTGCGGGACTGCGAGGGCTGGACCTTCCCGTTGGAGGTCGGCCGCTGGTCACAGCGGGTGGACCCGACGGACCGGACGGTCCTGGAGCGCTGTGCCGGGCGGGTCCTGGACCTCGGGTGCGGGGCCGGACGCCTCGTTGAGGCACTCGCTTCGCGGGGCCACACCGTCCTGGGCATCGACGTCTCCCCGGTCGCCGTCATCTCCACGGTGTGCCGGGGCGGTCCCGCGCGCAGCGGTACGGTCTTCAGCCCGGTACCGGACGAGGGCACGTGGGACACGGCGCTCCTGATGGACGGCAACATCGGCATCGGGGGCGACCCGCTCCACCTGCTGCGGCGCGTCCACGACCTCGTACACCCGGGAGGGCTCCTGATCGTGGAGGCCGCGCCCTCGGAGGTGGACGAGAGGCGACGGGTACGGATCCATTCCGGGCAGGCGGCGATCAGCACCGTCTTCGCCTGGGCCCGAGCGGGATCCGGTGCGGTGGTCCGGTACGCCCGGCTGTCGGGCTGGTCTCCCGTCGAGGAGTGGACCGTGCCCGGGACACGTCACTTCGTGGCCTTGCGGGCGTGTGTCTGAGCCCTTGCCCCGTTGCGTTCCGGTCGCAGGCGCAGCCAGGTCCGTACCGTCCAGACGGGGAGGTGGGCCAGGTGAACAGGTAGAAGCCGAGCCAGCCCTTGTCCGGCGTCTGGTCGTTGCGGGGGGCGAGGTCGGGGTTGTAGGCGGCGTACGACAGCAGGCCCGTCACGAACAGCACCGTGACCCCGGCCAGCAGGACCAGCCCGAACACTGCGGTCAGCCACGGCCCGCGCAGAGGGCTGCGCCAGAAACCCGGACGCGTGGGGCCCGGAGGCGGCCCCGCCGACCGTGCCCGGCCCACCGCGCTCCGCACCCGCTCGCCGAACCGCGCACATGACACGCGGAACCGCCCTGCTCCCCCGGTCGGCGCAACGGCCCCGCCCAGCGACGACGAACGGGGTGGGCCGGTCACCGCGTGCGGTGACCGGCCCACCCGGCGCTCTGTCGTACGGATGCCCTGACCGTAGGGTTACTTGGGCATCAGGACCGTGTCGACGATGTAGACGGTCGCGTTGGCGGTGGGGACGTTGCCGCAGACGACGTTGGAGGTGTCGTTGACCTTGTAGGACTCACCGGAACCGCTGGTGGTGAGCTTGGTCTTCTCCAGGGTGTCGTAGGAGCCGTTCTCCAGCTGCTTCGGGGTGAGCTTCTGGCCCACGACGTGGTAGGTGAGGATCTTGGTGAGCATGGCCTTGTCGGCGAGGACCTTGTCGAGGTCGGCCTTCGGGATCTTGGCGAAGGCGTCGTTGGTGGGCGCGAAGACGGTGATGTCCTTGGCGTTGTTCAGGGTGTCCACGAGGCCGGCCTTCTTCACGGCGGCGACCAGCGTCGACAGGGCGGGGTTGTTCGAGGCGGCGGTGGCGACCGGGTCCTTGGCCATCCCGTCGAAGGAGCCCGCACCCTCCTTCGGGACGCCCGCACACGCCGAACCGAACGGCTTGTCCATCGCCATCGCCGGCTCGGAGGCGGCACCCGAAGCGGATCCGTCCGTGCTCGCCGAGGCGGCGGAACCCGCGGCGGGAGAGTCGCTGTCCCCGGAGCATGCGGTCAGCGCGAAGGGCAGCACGGCGGCGGCTGCAACGGCGACGGCGGTACGACGGAAGCGAAGCGTGTGCACTGTGTTCTCCATGGGGTGTCAGTGTGTGGTGACGAAAGAAGCGGAACCTGCGGACCGGATGCGGCGGCGGTGCAGATGTGCGATACGGGGTGACCAGATCCGGTGCCCCTCACGACCTGTATTCGGCGCCCCGAGCACACCGGATGGGTCTCTCATACGATCGAGTGAATATCTCTTGTTGTGTTGACGAGCCGGGCCCTCCCCGCTCCCGGGGAGGGCCGGGCTCCGGCCTACCGTCAGGCGTTGACGCAGGTGTTGCCGAAGGCCGGGTTGAGCAGCCCGATCACGCTGACCGAGTTCCCGCACGCGTTGACCGGGATGTGGATCGGGACCTGGATCAGGTTCCCCGACAGCACGCCCGGGGAGCCGATGGCCGCACCCTGCGCGCCCGCGTCGGCCGAAGCCATCGAGGCACCGCCCACCACCACGGCGCCGGCGGCCAGGGCGAGGGCTGCACTCTTCAGAACACGCGACATGACGATGTCTCCCTTGATGAACTCTCAGCGCCGCCCCCTGTGGGGGGCGATGCGCACGGCCCTGGATCAGGCCCGCGTCCCCCCTTCGTCGCCCGGGCCCGCTCCGGCTTGGCCGCGGACGGCTGCTTCCCTCCAACGGATGACGGCTCCGGCCATACGGCCGAATGCTCACGGATCCGTGAGCAGGTCAGGACGTCCGGGGCCGCGACCGGGGCGCTGCGGTCCGGCGTCATCGCCGTAGAGCGCCTGCACCCAGTTCGCCTGGTAGACAGTGTCGAGGTAGCGCTCCCCCAGATCGGGGGCGATGGCGACGGCGGTGAGACCGGGATCCTGATGGCGCGCCAGCCAGTCCTTCGCCCCGCTGACGACGGTGCCGGTCGAACCGCCGAAGAGGAAGCCGCGTCGGGCGAGGCTCCGGCAGGTGCGGATGGAGTCCGACTCCTCGACGATCACCGCCTCGTCCACCAGGGACCTGTCGAGCAGCGGAGGGGGCACGCTCATGCCCAGGCCCGGAAGCATCCGTCGCCCCGGCGCACCGCCGAAGGTCACCGAACCGGCGCTGTCCACGGCGATGATCTTCACGGGCCGGTGCCAGTGCCGGAAGTAGCGGGCGCACCCCATGAGGGTCCCGGTGGTGCCCGCCCCGACGAACAGGACGTCCAGTGCCGGAAATCCCCTGGCGATGGCGGGCGCGGTGTTTCGGTAGTGGGCCTTCCAGTTGCCCGGATTGGTGTACTGGCTGAGCCACACGCAACGGTCGTCGGCTTCGCACAGCCCCTGTACGTAGGCGAGACGTGCGGCGAGGAAACCACCGGGGACGTGTCGGTCGGTGATGACGTGGACGGTACTGCCCAGGGCCTCCATCATGAGCCGGGTCGCCAGGTTGCAGCGGGGGTCCGTCACGCAGATGAAGCGGTACCCCTTGCTGGCCGCGATCACGCTGAGGGCGACCCCGAGGTTCCCGGAGGAGGATTCGACCAGGACGGAGCCCGGTGTCAGGGTGCCGTCCTGCTCGGCGGCCTCCACCATTTCCGTGGCGGCCTTCAGCTTGACGGACCCGGCGAAGTTGAATCCCTCGCACTTGAGGAACAGTGGGCAATCGAGACTCGGGCGGAGGTCGACGAAGAGTTCCTCTTCGTTGAAGGCGTAGGGAACGGATATGAAACGCACGATGATCTCCTCAGGTCAGCGCGAACCGTGCCGTCCGGGTCATCCGTAGCGGGTCAGTTCGTGGAAGAAGTCGTCTACGGTCCGCAGTTCACGGGAGCGCACCACCTCGTCGTAGACGTACTTGCCGAGGGCGAGGTCGAGCACCCCGAGTCCGAACGGTGAGAACACCGTGGTCCTGCCCGCCGGTACGGTCACCCGCCCGGCCATCACGTCGTCCAGGGTGCCCGCGAGGAACCGGCGGCTGCCGGTGAGCTGTTCGGTGAGGTGGGGTGAGGTGTCGGCCCTGAGGCAGTGGTCGATGTCGTCGACGATGTTGGTCGAGCCGAGCAGGACCTGTGGGGCGAGGTCGCGCAAGGACAGGTGCAGGACCAGCGGATGGTGGCCGAACCACGCCGGGTCGACCACATGGGGCCTGGCGGCGACGGTGGCGAAGACCACCAGGTCACTGACCCGGACGAGCGCCTCCGGGCTGTCGTGGATGGTGATGTGGCCGGTTGCTCCCGACTGCTCCAGGCACATGCGGAATCCGGACGCGCTGCTGGGTGACAGGTCGTGCACCCCGATCTCGTCGAAGGTCCATCCGGTGGCGGCCAGGAACGTGTGGACGTAGCGGGCGATCAGGCCCGTACCGAAGAATCCGACGCGGGTGGGGCGGGGGCGGCTCCGGCTGAGCCGGTCCGCCGCCAGGGCCGCGGACGCGGCGGTTCTGCTGGCGCTGATGATCGAGCTTTCCAGGCAGGCGAAGGGGTAGCCGGTGGCCGGGTCGTTGAGGATGAGAACGGCCGAGGCCCTGGGTACTTCGCGCGCCACGTTCTGCGGGAAGCTGGAGATCCATTTCAGCCCGTCCACGGGTGCCGGTCCGCCGATGGACGCGGGCAGCGCGATGATGCGCGCGCTTCCGCGGTCCGGGAGCCTGAGGAACGAGGACGGCGGATTGACGGTCCGCCCGACCCCGTGCAGGCGGTACGTCTCCTCGACGACCCGCACGATGTGCCTTTCGCGTCCCCGCAGGGCGCTGTGGACCTGGGCTCCGGGGATCACCGCGAACGGTGGCACGCGCAGCCGGTTCTGTGACGGGTTCGCCGCGGCTCCGCCGGCGGTGGTCATGGGAGGTCACCTCGCTGACGGGAGCGGTCGTCCGGATGCGGTGGCCCGCCCATGGCCACGACCACTTCGCGGGGTCCCTCGAAGGCTTCCCGGCCGTGGGCGGTACGGAGGTTGTCCACCAGGAGGAGATCGCCCGCCCGCCACGGCCGGCGGACGGTGTGGGCCTCGTAGACGGCGTTGACGAGCCGGACGGTCTCCTCGGTGACGGGGTCGCCATCGCCGTAGTAGGTGTTGAACGGCAGGCCGTCCGCGCCGTACTCGGCGAGGAGGTACTCGCGTATCTCGGGGTCGAGGGTCCATTCGTTCAGGAACGCGATCTGGTTGAACCAGCAGCGGTGTCCGGTGACCGGATGCCGCAGCACGGCGCTGCGTCGCTGCCGGGTGTGGAGGGTGCCGTCGGGCCGCCAGGCGAAGGCGATCGCGTTGGCCCGGCAGTAGGTCTCGACGCGTTCCCGGTCGTCGGTGCCGAAGGCCTCCGCCACGGAGGCTCCGATGCCGTTCCCGTAGGAGCGGGCGAGCTGCCAGCCTTCGCGGATGAAGCGCTCGGACACGGTGGACGGCAGTGCGTCGAGCACGGCTGCGGAATCCGCGGTCACCGTGGCTCCGCCGGCGGTGGGTGCGCTGAGGCAGGCGAACAGCAGGAGGGAGGGGAACTCAAGGGCGTAGCTGAGTTCGTGGTGCATGCACATCGGCTGGTTCGGGGGCCATCTCGACGAGGAGTAGACGCCCGCCGCGTGTCTCTGGCGGGGTGCGAAGGCCTCCTTCTCCGTGACCGCCGGGGCGCCGAGGCCGCGCAGGAGCTCGCCGGCCATCGCCGGATCACCGATGCCGAGGCCGCGGACCCGCACGGCGCCGTGCTCGACGAGGGCGGCGCGCAGGGCCTCGCGGTGCGCCGCGGCCCAGTTGGCCGGGTCGGCGGGGCCGTCGGCGCGCAGCAGCGGGGTGGGGTCCGGCCGTGGGTCGGGGAAGGCGACGGGACCCGGGACGGGGGTGGGGATGGGGGTGGTCATCGGGTTCTCGTTTCGATCAGGCGGGCGAGGTCGGCGAGCCGGGGATGGAGGGTGATGTCCTTGAGTGACACGTCCCGGTTCAGGGTGACCACGACCCGCATGGCCGACAGGGAGGTCCCTCCCAGGTCGAAGAACCGGTCCTGTCGGCCGATGCGGTCCAGGGGGATGCCGAGGGCCTGTGACCAGGCCGCGGCGAGGCGTTGTTCGGCCGGTGTGCCGGGAGGGTGCCGGTCCTCCCGCGGGACGCCCCGGTCCGCGGCGAGGGCGCCCAGGGCCTTCCTGTCGGTCTTGCCGTTGGCGGTCACCGGGAGCCGGTGGAGCCGGTGGAAGGACGACGGGACCATGTACGCCGGCAGTTCGGCGCTCAGGAGGTCCCACAGGCGCTTCGGTTCGCACCCCGTCGTACTGGTGTAGAAGGCCGCCAGATGTGGTCCGCGGCCCGCGCGTCGTACGGCGACCACGGCCGCGTCGTGGACTCCGGGCAGACGCAGCATGGCGCTGTCGATCTCCGCGAGCTCGATCCGGAGTCCGTGGATCTTGACTTGTGTGTCGCGGCGGCCGAGGAACTCGAGCTTCCCGTCGGGGAGCCACCGGCCGTGGTCCCCGCTGCGGTAGAGGCGGCTCGCCGGACGGTAGGGGTCGGTCGTGAACGCGAGGCGGGTCCGTTCGGGGTCGCCCGCGTACCCGCGGCCGACGCAGACGCCGGAGAGGACTATCTCCCCGGGCGCGCCGAGGGGCACCGGCTCCAGGGCGGCGCCGAGGACGTAGGCGCGCACGTTGGCGACGGGCCGGCCGAGCGGGACGCGTTCGCCGTCCGGGGGCCGGTCCATGACCTCGTGGTTGGTGTCGTCGCAGGTCTCGGTGAGCCCGTAGGCGTTGACCAGCCGGATGCCGGGCTCGCGGGCGAACCAGCGCTCGACGAGTTCCTTGCTCACCGCCTCGCCGGTCACGGACACGCAGCGCAGGTCGGGCAGGTCGCGGGGGCGGCGTCGCAGACAGGCGAGCATCGCGTCGAGGTAGGACGGCACGACTTGGAGCACGCTGGCTCCCCCGGCGGTGACGGTGTCGAGGAACCGCTCGATGTCCAGGACGCGGTCCTGCTCGACGAGCAGGGTCCGCCCGCCGGCGAGCGGCCCGGCGAGCAGCTGCCACAGGGAGATGTCGAAGCACTGCGGCGCCGTCTGGGCGACGACGTCTCCCTCGCGGATCCCGAGGTCGTCGATCTTCGCGTAGAGGTGGTTCAGCATTCCCTCGTGCTCGCACATCACGCCCTTGGGCTCGCCGGTGGAGCCCGAGGTGAAGTAGATGTAGGCGAGGGAGTCCGCCGGGACGGGGACCCGCGGGTCTTCGCCGCCGCGGCTCTCGTCGTACGCCGTCTCGATGGGCAACAGCCGGACCTCGGGCAGCGCGTCCAGGGCCCGGTCGAGCAGGCTGGTGGCGGACTCGGTCAGCGCGAAGCGGCACGAGGCGCGCGTCAGCATGGTGGTGATGCGGTCGGCGGGGAAGCGCGGATCGATCGGCACGTACGCTCCGCCCGCCTTGAGGACGGCCAGGACGGCTGCCATCCAGCCCAGACCGCGCTCGCTCACCACGGCGACGGCGTCCTCCCGGCGCAGCCCCAGCCGGAGAAGGGCGCGGGCCAGCCGGTTGGCACGGACGTTCAGTTCGCGGCGGGTCCAGTGCCGCTCGCCCCGCACGGCCACCACGGCGTCCGGGTGGGTGCGCGCCCGCTGCTCGAACAGCTCGTGGACCCGCAGGTCCGGCAGGTCGCGGCGGCGCGGGCCGGCGAGTTCGGTGAGCTGACGGTGCAGTTCTACGGCGCCCACCAGGCTCTGCGGCCCCGGTGCGGCATCCGGGCCGGCGACGATCAGTGCCAGCGCGGTGAGGTGGTAGCCGGCGATCCTGGCGGCGAGGTCGGCGTCGAGCACGTCGGTGCGGTACCGCAGCCGCAGCACGCGTCGGCCGTCCCGGTCCGCCACCGAAACGTGGAGCGCGGGGGCATCGGCGGCTCGGGCGGCGCCGTCACCACGCGGATCGAAGACGACTTCGGGCGGGGCGTTGGGGAGGCGCGGCTCGGCGCGCGGGGCATCGACCGGGAAACGGTGCGCGGCCACCAGCCGTGCCTCGGCCCGGTCCGCTTCGCGCAGCAGGGTCCGCCAGGAGCGGGAGTCGGCCGTCATCCGGCAGGGCAGCGGGGAACCGCCCGGCACGGCGACGTAGCCGCAACCGACGTCGGGTTCCCCGGACAGCGCGCTGAGGACCTTGAGATGTGCGGCCAGCAGCACCGAGGTGGATGTCACGCCCAGTGCGTCCGCCAGTCGGCCCAGCGAAGCGATGAGGCCGGCGGGGACCGGTGTCTCGTACTCGGCCGTCCCCGGCTCCGGTGCGCGGCTCCAGCGCGGTACGGCGGTGAACCCGCCGTCAGCGGAGGCGCGTTCGCGGCGTTCCGCGTCGGGCTTCACTGGTGTTCCCATGACTCCCACCTCTTCTTGGTCAGGTGCTGTCCGCCCGGCCGGTCTGTCGGGCCGGGTTCCCTCCCCAGTGCGCGTTCCGGGGAACGGTCTCGCCTTTCATGAGGAAGGAGTCGGGGGCGAGCACGGCGCCGTCGCCGAGGGTGACCCCGTAGTGGACGAGGGCGCCGGTGCCGAGCGTGCAGTCGGCTCCGACGGTGCTGGGGTCGGACTTGAAGGCGCCGTCCTCCTGCGAGTGGCACTGGACGACGCTGCCGGCGCCCAGCGTGCAGCGGTCGCCGAGGGTGACCATCGTCCGCTCGGTCAGGTAGCAGCCGTCGTCGAAGACCCTGCGGCCGAGCCGGACGCCGAGCAGCCGCCAGATCGCGTTCTTGAACGGCGTGCCGTTGAAGAGCCGCAGATAGGTTTCCGACGGCACCTTCCAGAAGCGTTCGCGCTCCCAGAAGCGGAGGTCGTAGATCGAGCAGAACAGCGGACCGGGCGGGCGGCGGGAGATGACGACGCGTTCGACGGCGGCGAAGTAGAGGACGGTGACGAGCAGGGCCAGTACGTTGGCCAGCGCCACCACGGCCGCGTCCAGCACGTCGTAGAGCTCGGCGGCGACCGCGAACAGCAGGCTGATCAGGAAGAAGTAGAGCCACCGGACCAGCAGGTACCAGGCCATGGTGAGGGCGTTGTGGCGGTTCTTGGCGCGCAGCAGGCCGTGTGGCGGCCGGCCGCCGGTCAGCCGGTCGACGCCGGCGTCCCGCCGGACCGACCGGGGAATCTCGAAGCTGGGCGACCCCAGCAGCCCCACGCCCTCGCGGACCTTCCCGTCTACGGGCACCATCACCTTGGTCGCGAGGAGGCAGTTGTCGCCCGTCCTGCCGCCCGGGGGGTAGGCGATCCGGTTGCCGAGGAAGTTCCGCGGCCCGATGGTCACACGGGACACCCGGAAGGACGTGCTGGAGAACTCGGCGTTGTTGATCGACAGGCCGTCCGCGACCATCGTCGCGCTGCCGACGGAACTCAGGTACGGGGAGTCGTGCTTGACCTCCGTGCCGAAGTTCGAACCGGTCTGCTCGACGCGGGAGAGGTCGTAGCCGAGGTAGCGCAGGTAGTGCACGACGGCGGAGCTGTCACCGAACAGACGGGTCAGGAAACGCTGGTTGGTGATCAGGGTGATCGCCCGCTGCGCCCCGTACCGGAAGCCGTACAGGGGGTACACCCTGCCCGGGGTGATGGCCCTGCCGAGCAGCCGGGGAACCGTGGCGACCGCCGCCAGCCCCAGGGCGATGGCGCCGAAGAAGAGGACCAGCGAAGCCGCCAGGGCCTCGGCGTAGAACGTCCACGTCGTCAGGGCCGTCGGCCCCGGTTCCAGGACGGCGGCCAGTTGCGGTGCCTCGGCGAGCAGGAGGCCGACACCGCCGAAGCACAGGGGCAGGTAGACGAGCAGGACGGCCAGGATCTGCCAGGCGCCGTGCGCCGCCCGACGCAGCTCGCCGCAGCGGGCCGGGGCGAGCCGCGGGTATGCGGCGTCGGCCCGCGACGCGGGCGAGCCGTGCCAGTGCTCCCCGTCCGGCACGGCCTGCCCCCGGTGCAGGGAGGAGGCGTGGCCGAGCCGCGCGCGGTTCCCGAGCGAGGTTCCGATGTCGAGGACGGTGGCCTCGCCGACGACCGCGTCGCTCCCGACGGAGACCGGGCCCGTCTGGATCAGGCCGGCATGGGCGCGGTAGCAGTTGACGTAGGAGTCCTTGCGGATCACCGTGCCGGCCCCGATGGTGAGCAGGTCGGTACAGACCGGTACGTTGCGGGAGAAGATGGCGGCGCCCCGGCCGATCCGCGCTCCCAGCGCCCTGAGGTAGAGCACGTACAGCGGTGAACCGACGAGCAGCGCCGGCGGCGCGGACCGGACGAGGGTCTTGACCACCCAGAACCGGAGGTACGCGATGCTCCAGACGCGGATCTGGCAGGGCTGCCACCGGCCTATCAGCACCCACTTCAGCAGCACCGGGAAAGCGCACAGCCACAGCAGGACGGCCGCACCGAACACCACCGACCGCAGGTACACGCCGCCGGGACCCGATCCGGCGGAGATCCAGTCGTAACCGCGGACGCCCACGAGCGCGATGAGGTAGGAGTACGTGAGGAACGCCAGAAGTTGCAGCGCACCGCAGAGCACGTAGTGCGGGGCTCCCCCGGCGGGCTCCGGCAGTGGCGGTGCCTCGGCGACGGGGCCGGCGGCGCTCGCGGAGGCGGGCACCGCGAGCGCCGCGGCGAGTCTCCCGATGGTCGGGTGACGGTAGACGTCCTTCATCGACACCGCCGGCAGGCCCCCGGCCTTTCTGGCGCGTGCGCAGAACCGGGCCATCACCATGGAGTCGGCGCCCAGGTCGTCGAAGAAGTGGCTGTCGACGGACACCCGGTCGCACCCTGTGACGTCGGCGAGGATGCCCGCGAGGACGCCCTCCGCGCGGGCGGGCGCCGCATCGGCGGTGTCCACGCCCGTCACACGCTCCCGGGGGACGGGAGATGGATGGTCTACCGGTCCTCTGGTCACTGTGGGCTCCCTCGGAGAGCTTCCCCCGGCGCGGGCGGCGGCCGTACGCCATGTCCCCTATTCGTCGCCACCGCGCAGAAGGATGGGAAAGCCGCAGAAATAACCTTTCGGCGCAAGTCCTCTGAAATGCAGTGATACGCGGATCCCGGTCGCTTCGGACCTTCCTCCACCAGTCCGCCCGCCCCGGGGCAACGAATGACTCATCGAGGGTGAGGACTCCGCGTCCGCACTTGAGTGATCGGACCGGCCGCGGTCCCTCCCCCCGCGAACCGCCGACTCGGGGAACGAGCGGACCCCGTGACGGGGCGACCCGTCGGGCCCGCCTCCAGCAGGAGGAACGAATGACCACTCATCGCACGCGCCGCTCCGCCGTACTCGGCGCAGCCGCGTTCACACTGCCCTTCGTCCTGGGCCTGGCAGCCCCGGCCTTCGCCGACAGCCAGCAGAGCGGACCCTACGGCCCGGCCTGCGCGTCAGTCCCCAAAGAGGGTGCCGGCAGCCTCGCGGGCATGGCCAAGGACCCCGTGGCGACCGCGGCTTCCAACAACCCCGCACTGTCCACGCTGGTCACGGCCGTCAAGCGGGCGGGCCTCGTCGACACCCTGAACAACGCCAAGGACATCACCGTCTTCGCGCCGACCAACGAGGCGTTCGCGAAGATCCCGAAGGCCGACCTCGCCAGGATCCTGGCCGACAAGACCGAACTGACCAAGATCCTCACCTACCACGTGGTGGGCGAGAGGATCACGCCGAAGCAGCTCACCTCGGGCCCGTTCAAGACGCTCGAAGGCGGCTCCCTCACCACGGCGCGATCCGGCGGTTCCTTCACCGTCAACGACAAGGCGAAGATCGTCTGCGGCGATGTCCACACCTCCAACGCCACGGTCAACATCATCGACACGGTGCTCACCCCGATGTGATCCCGCGACCCCATGTGACCCCGTGTGACCCCGTTTTCCGGTCCCCTTCCGCGTGTCGCGCGCATCCGCGCGCGGCGGCGCGGGAGGGGACCGGATGCCAATCCGAGAGTGACGGAGCTACGAATCACCCGCTGAGGAGGACGGACCGACCGGCCCTCCCGCTGGAGGAGGCGGTCCCCATGCTCACCCTGGTCCTCATCGGATTGCTCGGCGGCCTCATCACCGCGGTGTCCCCGTGCATCCTGCCGGTCCTGCCGGTCGTGTTCCTCGCCGGCGGAGGCGATGCGGGGCCCCCACCCGGAGCGGGCCCGCCCTCGGCGGCGCGCGACCGGGACCTCGCGGGGCCGGCCCCCGACGAGGACAGCGCCGTACTGGTCGACGATCCCCCGGTCCAGCCACCCCGCCCGCGCCGCAACCGGCGCCCCTACGCCGTCGTCGCCGGGCTCGTGGTCAGCTTCAGCTTCTTCACCCTGCTGGGCGTCACCATCATCTCGGCGCTCGGCCTGCCGCAGGACATCCTCCGCTATCTCGGACTGGGCCTGCTGGTCATGATCGGCCTCGGTCTGATCCTCCCGCCCGTCGAGCGCCTGCTGGAGAAGCCCTTCGCGCGCATCCCGCAGCGCCAGGTGAACAAGGAGGGCAGCGCCTTCGTCCTCGGTCTCGGGCTCGGCCTCCTCTACGTTCCCTGCGCGGGCCCGGTCCTGGCCGCGATCACGGTGGCCGGTGCGCGCGGCGAGATCAGCTCCGGCATCGTCGCCCTGACCCTGTCCTTCGCCCTCGGCACCGCCATCCCGCTGCTGGTGTTCGCTCTCGCCGGGCGCCGGGTCAGTGCGCGGGTCGCCGCCTTCCGCACCCGTGCCCGCGGACTGCGGATCGCCGCCGGCACCCTGATGATCGTGCTCGCGTTCGCCCTCGCCTTCGACGCGACCACCGCCCTCCAGCGGGCGCTGCCGAACTACACGGCCGCCGCGCAGAAGGAGGTCGAGGACAGCGACGGCGCCCGCCAGCAGCTGTCCGGCCTCTACGACGACTCGAACAAGGAGCTCTCCGCCTGCGAGGACGGCGTGAACGAGCTCCGCTCCTGCGGGCAGGCCCCGCCCGTCACCGGCATCGCCAAGTGGCTCAACACGCCGGACGGGCAGCCCGTCGACCTCACCGCGCTCCGGGGCAAGGTGGTTCTGATCGACTTCTGGACCTACTCCTGCATCAACTGCCAGCGCAGCCTGCCGCACGTCAAGGACTGGGACCGCGTCTACAAGAGCAGCGGCTTCCAGGTCATCGGCGTCCACTCGCCCGAGTTCGCCTTCGAGAAGGACCCCGGGAACGTCGCCGACCAGACCCGCAAGCTCGGCGTCCGCTACCCGGTGGCCCTCGACAACCGGCTCGACACCTGGAACGCCTACCGCAACCGCTTCTGGCCCGCCAAGTACCTCATCGACGCCAACGGCACCGTCCGCTACTTCACTTTCGGCGAGGGCCGCTACGACCAGACCGAGGACCTGATCCGCACCCTGCTGCGGCAGGCCGACCCCGGCGTCAAACTGCCGCCCAGGACCGGCCGGGGGAACGACCGCCTCACGGCCGGCCGCACCCCCGAGACGTACCTGAGCACCCTGCGCCTGCGCGGCTACACCGGCACCCCCCTCACGCTCGGCCGGCCGGCCGCCTACCGCTTCCCGGCGGCCATCCCGCTGAACGGGCTCTCCCTCGACGGGACCTGGACCGCCGCCTACGAGCAGTTCACCGCCGGCGACAACGCCCGGCTCGCGATCACCTACCGCGCCAAGAACGCCAACCTCGTCCTCGCCGGCGAGGGCCGCGTCACCGTCTTCCTGGACGGCAAGAAGACCAAGACCATCCAGGTCCACGGCGCCCCCACCCTCTACCGCCTCACCGACGACGACCACCCGCGCAAGGGCCGGCTGGAGATCCGCCCCGCCCCCGGGATCCAGGCCTTCGCCTTCACCTTCGGATAGTCGGACAGCGGGCGCGGCTCCCTGGAACGGACAGAAAGGCGATGAAACAGGTCATCCAAAGAATGGATTTCGACCAGAGATTTGATACTTTCATATATTTTTCGCCTTGGGGTCAGATCATCCGACCGAGCGAGCAGACTTCAGGCGCGTCGACGCGGACGAGCAACGGCGCGCATCCGGAAACTCGGAGGTCTACTTGAAGAAGGCCCTGTTCTCCCTCATGACGGCCGCGGCGCTGGTCACGTCCGTCATGGCCGCCACACCGGCTCAGGCATCGGTTTCCTACCAGGTGAATCCGACCCGCGCCTGCCAGCAGCAGTACGGCGGCGGCGTGTTCGGTGCCAGCCACTACAAGTGGTCGCCGGACGGCCTGTACTGCTACGGCCTGTCCTTCCCGGCCGCCATCACGTGGATCGGCACCCTGGACAAGCACAGGATCTACAGCTATTGCCGCGCGACCTACGGCAACCGCGCGGACGCCAAGGTCGGCGCCGGCTGGCGGCTCCCCGAGAGCGCCTGGTGGTGCGTCATCTCGTAGCCCGCGTGTCCGGACCGCCCTGATCGGCCTGCCCCTGCCGGGGTGTTTCTCCGGCGGGTTGCAGGTGGGCGGTCCACTTCTCCTCGATGCGGCCGTACTTCCACAGCACCAGCGCCAGGATCCAGGTGACGAAGAACAGGCCGACGACGACGAAGCCGATGGCGTTGAGGTCCAGGCCGCCGGCCCAGTCCCAGAAGGTGCCGTGGAGGTCGAGCTTCTCGGCCAGGAGGCCGAGGACCTCCACGGTGCCGATGACGAGGGCCACGGCCACCGAGAGCCCGGTGACGGTGAGGTTGTAGTAGACCTTGCGGACCGGCTTGGAGAAGGCCCAGCCGTAGGCGAAGTTCATGAACGAGCCGTCGATCGTGTCGAGCAGGGACATGCCCGCCGCGAAGAGGACGGGCAGGCAGAGGATCGCGTACCAGGGCAGTCCCGATGCCGCGCCGGAGCCGGCGAGGACGAGCAGGGCGATCTCGGTGGCGGTGTCGAAGCCGAGGCCGAAGAGGAGTCCGAGCGGGTACATCTGCCAGGGCTTGGTGATCGACTTCATGGTGCGGCCGAGGAGCCGGTTCATGAAGCCACGGTTGTCCAGGTGCCTCTCCAGGGCGGCCTCGTCGTACGCGCCGGAACGCATCTGACGGAAGACCTTCCAGATGCCGGACAGGATGACGAGGTTGATCGCGGCGATCACGTAGAGGAACGCCGCCGAGACACTGGTTCCGATCAGCCCGGTGACGTTGTGGAGCTCGGAATCGTCGTCGCGGACCGGCCCGGCCAGTGCCTTGATCCCGAGGGAGAGCAGGACGGCCAGGCCGAAGACGATCGTGGAGTGGCCGAGGGAGAACCAGAAGCCCACCGAGAGCGGGCGCTGCCCGTCGTTCATGAGCTTGCGGGTGGTGTTGTCGATCGCCGCGATGTGGTCGGCGTCGAACGCGTGGCGCATCCCGAGGGTGTACGCGGTGACGCCGATGCCGATGCCGATGCCGAAGGTCTGGGCGCCGATGCTGTGGTGCTCCGGGGTCACGATCGCGACGAGCGTGAACCAGCCGATGAAGTGGAGCGACAGGATGAAGGCCGCCATCCCGCCCAGGCGGGCCCATTCCTTGCGGTTCAGGGAGCGGCGAACGCGACGGAGACGGTCCTTGGGGCCGGATGCGGTGACCACGGGCGGACGACCTTCCTCGTGCGGCGCCGCCTGGTGCGGTCGGGCCTCACCCGTAGCCCTATCCTTATTGCGACCTAGTTGCAATAACGCCACTCAGGCAGGAAGAGGGGTGCTGTGGTGAGCTCTCCGGTGGTGCTCGGGATCGAGTCGTCGTGTGACGAGACCGGCGCGGGGATCGTGAAGGACGGCAAGCTGCTCGCGCACGTGGTGGCGTCGAGCATGGACGAGCACGCCCGCTTCGGCGGCGTCGTGCCCGAGATCGCCGCCCGCGCGCACCTGCACGCCTTCAACCCGGTCGTCCGGGAGGCCCTGGACCAGGCCGGACTGCGGCTCGGCCAGATCGACGCGGTCGCCGTCACCACCGGGCCCGGCCTGTCGGGCGCGCTCCAGGTGGGTCTGGCCGGGGCGAAGACGCTCGCGTACGCGGCCGGGGTGCCGCTGTACGGCGTCCATCACCTGGCCGGGCACGTCGCCGCCGACACCCTGGAACACGGCCCGCTGCCCGACCCGTGCGTGGTGCTGATCGTCTCCGGCGGCCACACCTCGCTCCTCCTGGTCCGGGATCTGGTCCGCGAGCCGATCCTGCACCTCGGGGACACCCTCGACGACGCGGCGGGCGAGTGCTTCGACAAGGTCGCCCGGATCCTGGGCCTGCCGTACCCGGGCGGGCCCGCCATCGACCGGGCCGCCCGCGACGGCGACCCGAAGGCCGTGGCCTTCCCGCGCCCGCTGACCCGGCCCGGGGACGACCCGTACGCCTTCTCCTTCTCCGGCCTGAAGACGGCCGCGGCCCGCTGGGCCGAGAAGCACCGCCAGCGCGGGGAGGAGCCGCCGGTCGCCGACGGGGCAGCCGCGCTCCAGGAGGCCGTCGCGGACGTGCTGACCCGCAAGGCTCTCGCGGCCTGCCGCGCCTACGACGTGAAGACGCTGATCGTGGTAGGCGGCGTGGCCGCGAACTCGCGGGTCAGGGCGCTGGCGGAGCGGCGATGCGCCTCCGCCGGCATCGAACTGCGCGTTCCGCCCATGACCCTGTGCACGGACAACGGAGCCATGATCGCGGCCGTCGGCGACCTGCTGGTCCGCTCCGGCGCGGAGCCCGCCCCGCTGAACGTGTCCATCGACCCGTCCGCACCCCTGGAGTACGCCTCGCTGACACCGCTCCCCGCCCGGCCCGTCGCAGTCCCCCGGTGACACCCCGCCCCGTCCGGCCGGTCCCGGGCGGGCGGGCTCCGCGCGGCGGTGAGGCCTGGGTGTGCGTCGCGCGGCGCCGGGCCGTAGCCTGCGGCCATGACTGAGATATCGATGCCCACGCCCGCCGAGGCCTTCGACATGCTGCTGTCCGGCAACCTGCGGTTCGTCGCCGGCTCGCCGGAGCACCCCAACCAGGACGCCGCGCGCCGCACCGAGACCGCCCCGGCACAGCAGCCGTTCGCGGTGATGTTCGGGTGCTCCGACTCCCGCCTGGCCGCGGAGATCATCTTTGACCAGGGGCTCGGCGACCTCTTCGTGGTGCGCACCGCGGGTCACGTCGTGGGGGCGGAGGTGCTGGGCAGCATCGAGTACGGGGTGAGCGTGCTGGACTGCCCGCTGGTCGTGGTGCTCGGCCATGACTCCTGCGGGGCCATCGCGGCGGCCCGCGACGCCGCCGACGGCGGCCAGGTGCCGGCCGGTTTCGTGCGTGACGTCGTCGAGCGGGTCACCCCGAGCGTGCTGGCGGCCCGCGCCGCCGGGCGTGACTCGGCCGATGAGATCCTTCACCACCACATCCGGCACACCGTCGATCTGATGCTGGAACGCTCCCGCGTCCTCGCCGAGCGCGTGGCCTCCGGCCGGCTCGCCGTGGCCGGCCTGTCCTACCGGCTGGCCGACGGCAGCGCGCAGCTGGTCGCCGCGCACGGCCTTCCCGTACCCGCCGCCCAGGCCTCGTGACGCAGGGGCGCCGCACGGAGCACTGCCGGCCGGTGTTCAGCGTTCCCGCAGGTCCGGTGTGACCTCTCGGAGCCGTGCGGCGCTCAGTGCGCCTTCCCGCAGCAGGACGGGGGTCTTGGCGGTGACGTCGACGATCGATGACGGGACGTCCGCCGGGGTCGGGCCCGCGTCGAGGTAGACGGCAACCGTGTCGCCCAGCATGGCCAGCGCCGCGTCGCAGTCCTGCGGGGAGGGCCGGCCGGTCAGGTTGGCGCTGGAGACCGCGAGCGGTCCCGTCTGGTCGAGGAGGCTGAGGGCGACGGGATGGGCGGGCATCCGGATCGCCACCGTGCCGTGGGTTTCGCCCAAGTCCCACTTGATCGACGGCTCGTGACGGGCGACCAGGGTCAGGCCGCCAGGCCAGAAGGCGTCGATGAGCTCTCGCGCCTGCACCGACAGGTCGATGACCAGGCCGTCCAGGGCGTCCGGGGAACCGACCAGTACCGGTGAGGGCATCTGCCGGCCCCGGCCCTTGGCCCGCAGCACACGACCGACCGCGTCAGGGCTGAAGGCGTCAGCGCCCACCCCGTACACCGTGTCCGTGGGCAGCACCACCAGCTCACCCCGGCGCACCGCGTCCGCGGCCTCGCGCAGGCCCTCGGCTCGTCCGGGCCCGGCCGAACAGTCAAATCGAAGCGCCATCGTTCTCCCTTCGCACGGCTCCTCGTGCCGCGACTTCATGGCGTCCGCAGGCTATCGCTTCCGGGAGACCCGCTCAGGCCGTACGATGCGTTCTGCTCCGGCCCCAACCGGCCTGAGCCCACAACCGAATGCATGCACAACTGGGGGAAGCCGGTGGGAATCCGGCGCTGACCTGCAACCGTGAACGGCGCTGTCCGCGCCGTGAGTCGGAGAACCCGGGGTGCGATGTGCACCGCTTCCCACTGTCACGGTCTGCAGTTCGAAGCCCCAGCCTGACTCGGCACCCCCGTGCGCCCTCCCCGAGGGCGCACGTCCGGGGTGTGCGCGAGTGCGGGTCGGCGGGTTCGCGTCAGCAGACCCGGAGATCCCTCAGGAAGGCACTCCATGCGCCAGATCCTCGCCCGCCGTTCCGTGATCACCACGGTCGCCCTCGGGCTCGCCCTCGTCGCCGCTCCGACGGTGGCCGAGGCCAAGCCGAAGCTGAACACCAACGCCACCGTCAAGGTGAACCTCACCGTCCAGGGGCCCGACGGGCTGCTGTTCAAGGGCAAGGTCAAGACCAAGGGCCACGACGTCACCACGGCCACCGGCGGCACCCACAAGTGCGACGGCACCAACGGCGGCGCCAACCCTTCCAAGGTCCCCACCCCGACCGCCGCCCTCGATGACGCCGCCCACAAGAAGGGCTTCACCTGGGACGGCACCTGGTACGCGTCCTTCGACGACTTCTCGGTCGACACCATAAAGAGCGTCAGCGGCGGGGGTTCCGCCTACTGGAGCATCGCCGTCAACGGCACCCCCACCCCGGTGGGCGGCTGCCAGTTCAAGATCAACGCCGGTGACCAGGTGTCCTTCACCTGGACGGCCTTCTAGTACGGCCCGTCCGCCCGGCCGGTGCCGCGGCCCCGAAGGCCCGCGGCACCGGCCGGCGTCCGCAGGTCAGGCGCCCCAGCGCAGGGCGATGGTGTCGCCCACGCCCACGACCTTGTTGCGGGCGGCGCCGGCGAAGGCGGAGCCGTCGACACTGACCTTCCAGGTGTTGGAGCCGCTGTTGGCCTTGCCGTTGACGGCCGTGACGGTACCGGTGCCCGACGAGGGGGTCACGCTCGTCACGCAGCCGGAAGGCGTCGCGGCGGTGGTCGCCGCGTTCAGAACGTCCCCGAGGGTGGTGGTCGTACCGGTCGGGGTGAAGGCGACCGAGCACACCTTGAGGCTGCCGGCCCCGTCGTCGACGGTCAGCGCCAGCTGGGTGGCCGTACCGGCGGTGAAGGCGGACTGGGCGACCCACTGCGGGGCCCCGGGGGTGACCGGAACGGGCGGGGCCGTGGTGAAGCCGCCGCCCGCGACGGCCCGCAGCGCGTCGATGGAGGAGTAGGCGGAGGGCACGGTGTCGGACGGCTTGTACTTGAAGCCGCCCGCCGGGTTGTACTGATTGGCGATCAGGAAGTCGATCGGGGTCTTACCGCTGCCGGTGAGGAAGTCCCCGGTCTGCGGGTTGAACCCGCAGGCGTTGAGGCCGGCGACACCCCAGCCGTTGGAGCTGGTGTTCACCCCGTACAAGGAGTTGAAGGCACCGCTGCCGGAAACCAGCGTGCTCTTCAGGAAGTTCTTCGCCTGGACGACGTCCGTGTCGGTGTTCGGTACGCCGGACACACACAGGGCGGCCATGGCGGCGCCGGTCATGTCGACGTCGCCCGCGGAGTTCAGAACGGTCGGGTTGCCCTCGCCCTTCTGGTAGGTCCAGCCGCCGTCCACGTGCTGGTTGGCGCGGATGCGGGCGACCATCGAGTCCGTCAGCGCTTGCGGGACGCGGGCGCCGCCGGCCTGGGTCTTGGCGCCGCCCAGCGAAAGGGCCGCGAAGACCGTGCCGTTGAAGTTGCCCGAGGGGCCGAAGTACCCTGCTTCCGCGGTCTGCCAGTAGGAGTAGATGCTCGCGACGAGGTTGCGGGAGGCGGACACGCGGGCCGGGTCGATGCCGGCGGCGTACGCGTTGAGGGTGCCGCGCTCGTAGTCCGTGACCACCGGGGAGGCCTGCGGCCAGCCCGCCGTCGACAGCAGGTTGCGGTAGACGGTGCGAGCGTTCTTCGTGGTGTCGCCACCCGGGTAGACGTCGACGACGGCCGTGCCCGCCGCCGCGAAGGTACTGAACGCCCACTCGTTTGACAGACCGGAGCCGGCGTACGAACCGTCCGCCGCCTGGAGGGACTTGAGGTACGCCACGCCGTTGGTCTTGGAGGTGGCGATCTGGGCGGGCGACGAGGTCGCGGACGCGGGGAGCGCGGTGAGCGCGAAGGCGCCGAGCGCTGCGGGCACCACGAGCGCGAGGCGGCGGGAAGTGCGGGGACGGGGACGGGACATGGCCTGCTCCTGGAATCGGCGGACGCCGACCTCATCCGGCGCTGCGCCGGCGTGCGGACGCACGGGCGGGCATGCCGGAGGGCCGCCGCCCGGAACGCGTGGTACGGCTTCCTGTACTGCATCGCCGTATGGGCATTCGGGCTCGGAGACGGCCCCCGCCGTCCCACACCGCTGCGCGTCAGCTCCGGCTTCCCACCGGATTCCCCCATCTGGCAGCCCAGGACGCTACCCGAGTGATCAAGGGTCCGCCAGCCATCGTGAGACGCGCCGCCCGGACCCGCCGTGAGCGCTCCCGGATGAGATGCAGGACACCTTGACGCTGCCTTTATCAGCGTGTTCCACTCCGACTGATAAGCACTCAGCTCCAGGGGAAGCCGGTCTGAATCCGGCGCTGACCCGCAACCGTAGGCCCGGCATCGCCGGGCGAGCCGGAATGCCTGGAGCCAGATTTTGCAGCGAGAAACGCCGTCGCGGACTACGGCGTGGTTCGAAGGCTTCTTCCGCGCCCTGCGCATCGCGCAGTGTGCACGGCGCAGTGTGCACGGCGCACCGCGCTCCGTGCGTGCGGGAAGCCCTTTGCCACGCACTGGTCCGCCCGGCTGACACGAGGGGCCGTGGTGGGGACCGCAGAGCTAGCAGAGCGACGCACGGGAAGAATGAGGCTGGTGTCGCTGATGTCGGCGGCGCTGCTGACGTTCGGCGCGAGCGCGGTCTTCGTCACCGGGACGACGCCCGCGGCGGCCGACCCGATCGAGGGGTGCACCGCCACGACCGGCGCAGTCGTCGCCGTCGACTTCGGCCCGTTCGGCGGCAAGGTGGAGCGCGGCTGCGACACCACGCCCACCACGGGCTACGAACTGCTCCGGGACGCCGGTTTCACCACCGAGGGCACCGTCCACGACGGCCCCGCCTTCATCTGCCGCATCGGCAACGCCTCCTTCAACTCCGGTACGCAGTACCCGACTCCGGACAAGGAGGCCTGCGTCCTCACCCCGCAGGCGACCGCCTACTGGTCGTACTGGATCGCCTCGCCCGGCCAGAAGAACTGGACCTACAGCCCCCTCGGCGCGATGACCCGCACGCCGAAGGACGGCGACGTGGACGCCTGGGTGTTCGGCGGTACGGACATCGGCGGGACCTCCGGCAAGCCCACCTTCTCCCCCGACGACGTACGCGCCGCGGGCGGCGGCAGCCCCAGCCCGGACCCGACCGGGCCCACGGGCCCGCCCACCGTGCCGCCGGGCACCGTCGACCTGCCCGCCGCCACCCGGTGGCTCAGTGGGCAACTGACCGACGGTGAAAGGGTCGTCGACGAGGGCGCCACGACGGCGAACCACTTCCTCACGACCGAGGCCGTCTACGCGCTCGCGGGCGCCGACCCCAAGAGCGCGACGGCCCGCAAGGCCGCCGACTTCCTCGCCACGCCCGCGCAGACGGACGCGTACGCCTACCCGGCCGGAAAGGACGGGATCCCCGACGCCACCGCCGCGGCGCGCCTCGCGCTCGTCGCCGAGGCCACCGGCAGGGATCCGCGCGCCTTCGGCGGGCACGACCTGCTCGCAGACCTGGTCAAGTACGTCTGCCCGCGGGACATCGGCGACGGCGAGACGATCGACGGCTGCCTCACCAAGGGCGATTTCCGCACCACCGGCCAGTCGGACGCCCAGGCCCTGGCCGTCATCGCCCTGCTGAACGGCGGCGTGACGCCCCCGGCCGACGCCGTGAACCGGCTGACCGGCCTCCAGTGCGAGGACGGCGGATTCACCGGCATCCTCATCCGCTCCGGCGGATGGTGCGACAGCGACGCCGGCTCCACGGGGCTCATCACCCTGGCCCTCAAGCGGGCCGGCGGCCACGACGCGGCGGTCGCGAAGGCCCGGGCCTACCTGAGGAAGTCCCAGCTGGCGACCGGGGCTTGGCCCTCCGCCTCGTACATGACGACCGGCGCCCCGGCCGCCACCGCCCGGGCCGCCCAGGCGCTGCGCGCCCTCGGTGACACGCCCTACGCGGACGCGGGCCTCTTCTGGCTCTCCAAGCAGCAACTCCCCTCGGGCGGCTTCGGCTTCGAGGAGGGCGAGACCGACGCGCGGGTGTTCGCCGCCGCGCCGGTGGTGCTCGCCGCCGCCAAGAGCGACCTGGTGACGCTGACCACCCCGCCGGCCGTTCCGCCGACGATTCCGCCGGGCGAGGGGCCCGACGCGAAGAAGGGCACGGCCTACCTCACCGACAAGTCCCGTCTGATCCAGGGCCGTTACTACGAGAACGCGCCCGGCAGCGGCTTCGCCGACTACGGCCTGACCATCGACGGCGCCTATGCCCTGGCCGCCACCGGCCAGGACAACGCCACCCTGCGCAACGTCGTCGACTTCCTCGACAAGGGCGGCAAGGACGGCAAGGGGCGCGGCGTCCACGACTGGACCCTGATCGGCACCAAGCACGCCGGCGGGGGTTCCATCGGCAAGACCGCCGTCCTCGCGGAGGCCGTCGGCCGCAACCCGCGCGCCTTCGGCGGACAGGACCTGATCGCCGCCCTCGCCAAGGCCGTCTGCCCGGCCCCGAGCACCGCGCCCGACCGGAGCTGCGCCGCCAAGGGCGCTTACACCAACGCCCCGTCCGTGTTCTCCCAGTCCCTCGGCATCATCGCCCAGGTCCGCGCCGGTGACGGCGCGGCGGCGGCCGAGCCGATCGCGTACCTGGAGAGCCTCCAGGAGTCCTCGGGTGCCTGGCCCAGCCTGATCGGGACGCCCAGCGGGGCCGAGGTCGACTCCACCGCGATGGCCGCCATGGCCCTCGACCTGCTCCCGGACGCCAAGGCGCAGGCGGCCGTGGACAAGGCGCTGGCCTGGCTGGCCACCCAGCAGAAGGACGACGGCGGCTTCCCCGGGGCGTCGGGCAACTCCGTCAACTCCGCCGCCCTCGCCATCCAGGGGATGTCGCTGGACGCGCCGAAGTACGGTGCCCAGATCGGCAAGGCCCGTAAGTTCCTGGTGACCCAGCAGAACACCGACGGCGGCTTCAACGTCGCCAAGGGCGGCCAGCCCGGTTCCGACGTCCGCGCCTCCACCCAGGCGGTCGGCGGCGCCACCGGTATCTCCTTCGCCACCCTGACCCGCAGCCTGGAGGGCACCACCCCCGAACCCATTCCCAGCACCTCGACGGGAACGGGCGGGACGGGCGGAACTGGGGGGACGGGCGGCACCGGTGGCACCAGTGGGACGGGCAACACCACAGGCGGCACCAGCGGCACGGGCGGGACCACCGGATCCGGCGGCACCAACGGCACAGGCGGCACTCCCGTCATCATCACCCCTGGCGAAAGCCCGAGCTCTTCCAGCGGCGCCGGTTCCGCCGGCGGCAACTCCGGCAGCTCCGGCAGCTCCAGCAGCGGTTCGGGCGCATCCGGCGGCACCGGCACCACCGGCGGCAACAGCGCCGTCGTGACCGGCGGTTCGGGCGGCGGCCTGGCCTCCACCGGCGTCCAGGCCGGTGCGCTGGCCGGCGCCGCGGCGGTACTGACCCTGGCCGGATGGCGGCTCGTCGTCATGGCCCGTACGCGCCGCAACCCGGCGGAGGAGGACCGATGAGCTCGCGCGTCACACGCGCCGTGGCCCGCCTGACGGCGGCCCTCGGGCTGACGGTGGCGGCCCTCGCCGCCACCGTCGCCCCGGCCGGGGCCGCGCCCCAGGCGATGGGCCAGTGCACCACCTCCTCCGGAGTCGTGCTCGCCGTGGACTTCAGCCACTGGGGAGGGCCCGTCTACCGCTCCTGCGGCACCACGCCCACCACGGGCTACGAGCTCCTCAACCAGGGCGGCTGGGCCACCACCGGTACCGGCCACGACGGCCCCGCCTTCATCTGCCGCATCGGCTACAGCGGCCACCAGGGCGGCAAGCAGTACCCGACCCCGCAGCAGGACGACTGCGTTCTGACCCCGCCGGCCTCCGCGTACTGGTCGTACTGGCACGCGAACCCGGGGCAGAACACCTGGGAGTACAGCCAGCTCGGCGCGATGCTCTACAAGCCGAAGCCGGGCAGTGTCGATCTGTGGATCTTCGGTGGGACCAACATCGAGGGCACCGAGGGCAAGCCCACCGTCACCCCCGACCAGCTGCGGGCCCACAACACCCGGCCCGCGGGGGCTCCGGCTCCGAAGGACACCCGTACGGCGGCTCCCCTGCCGCCCGACGTCAACACGGGTCCCAGGCCGGAGAACCCGCCGCCGGCCGACCGCACACCCCCTACGGCGGCCCCGCCCGCGCAGGGCGCGGCGCCCCCCGTCCCGTCCACCCCCGCGTCCCCCGCATCCCCCTCGGCCCAGCCCACCGAGAGCGCCTCCCCCTCCCCCTCGTCCTCGGTGTCGCCCCCGGCGTCACCGTCGCCGTCGACCGGTACGGGAGCGGTCGCCGCTCAGGCCCCCGGGCCCCAGGTGGTCGAGGCGGCGCCGGCCGCCGATGCCGAACACGACACGGGCTCGTACCTGCCCGCCGTCGCCACCGGGGCGCTGGTGCTGCTGATCGGCGCCGCCGCCGTGTTCGCGGCCAAGCGCCGCCGTCGTACGGAGTAGCCGCGTGTCACGCACCACCACGGCCGCGGCCGCGCCGCCCGTGTCCGGCACCGCGCCGGACCCGGGCGGCCGCCGTCTGCCCCGCACCCTGCACCCGGTCGCCTGGTGGATCTGGGCGCTCGCCCTGGCCACCGCCGTCAGCCGCACCAACAACCCGCTGCTGCTGTTCCTCGTCCTCGCGGTCCTCGGTTACGTCATCACCATGCGGCGTACCGAAGCCCCCTGGGCCCGCGGCTTCAAGTACTACCTCTACCTGGCCCTCACCGTCGTCGCGATCCGGGTGGCCTTCCGGGCGGTCTTCGCCACCGGCATCACCCCGCGGGACCACTTCCTCTTCTCCCTCCCCCACATCCCCACCCCCGACTGGTACGCGGGCATCCAGCTCGGCGGTCCGGTCTCCCTCGAAGCGCTGCTCTCCGCGGCCACCGACGGACTGCGGCTCGCCTGCATGCTGTGCTGCATCGGGGCGGCCAACACCCTCGCCAACCCCAAACGCGCCCTGCGGGTCCTGCCCGGCGCGCTGTACGAGCTGGGCGTCGCGGTCACCGTCTCCATCAGCGTCGCGCCCCAGCTGGTGGCGAGCGTCCAGCGCGTGCACCGCGCCCGCAGACTGCGCGCCGGCCGCCCCAAGGGCCCGCGCGCCCTGCGCGGCATCATCGTCCCCGTTCTGGAGGACGCCCTGGAGCGTTCGCTGCGGCTCGCGGCCGCCATGGACTCCCGTGGCTACGGCCGCGCCGGGACCGCCACCCGCCGTTCCCGGCGGCTGACCGGTGCGCTGATGCTGCTCGGCATGTGCGGGCTGTGCGCGGGCGCGTACGGGCTCCTCGACGCGACCGCGCCGAAACTGCTCGGGCTCCCCGCGATGGGAGCGGGCGCGGTGCTGTGCTTCGCCGGACTCCGGCTCGGCGGGCGCCGCATCACCCGTACGACCTACCGGCCCGACCCGTGGCGGGCCGCGGAGTGGGCCGTCGCCGGGTGCGGGGTGGTGTCGGCCGTCCTGCTGTTCAGCAATGCCGGTTTCAACGCCGCCGAGCTCAACCCCTCGATCTACCCGCTGAGTTGGCCGACCCTGCCGCTCGTGCCGGCGGCGGCGATCCTGCTCGCCGGCGCCGCCGGCTTCCTCGCCCCGCCCCCGACAGCCCCGGTACCCGCTCCGGCACCCGTACCCGTACCCGTACAGCGCAACGAGGAAGCCAAGTGATCCACTTCGACCAGGTCACCGTCCAGTACGACGACGCGGCCGAACCGGTCCTGCGCGAGGTGGACCTCACCGTCGAGGAGGGCGAGCTGTGCCTCGTCGTCGGCCACACCGGCGTCGGCAAGTCCACCCTCCTCGGCGCCGTCAACGGACTCGTACCGCACTTCACCGGCGGCACCCTCTACGGCCGCGTCACCGTCGACGGACGCGACACCGCCGCACACCCGCCCCGCGAACTCGCCGACGTGGTCGGGGTCGTCGGGCAGGACCCGCTCGACGGCTTCGTCACCGACACCGTCGAGGAGGAACTCGCTTACGCAATGGAGCAGTTGGCGGTGCCACCCGCCACCATGCGCAAGCGCGTCGAGGAGACCCTGGACCTCCTCGGCCTCGCGGACCTGCGCCACCGCGCCCTGCACGAGCTCTCCGGCGGCCAGCAGCAGCGGGTCGCCATCGGCTCCGTCCTCACCGCCCACCCGCGCGTACTCGTCCTGGACGAACCGACCTCCGCCCTCGACCCCACGGCCGCGGAGGAGGTCCTCGCCGCCGTCACCCGCCTCGTCCACGACCTCGGCGTCACCGTACTGCTCGCCGAACACCGCCTGGAGCGCGTGGTCCAGTACGCCGACCGCGTCATCCACCTCCCCGGCGACGGGCGTGTCGTCTCCGGGCCGCCCGCCGAGGTCTTCCGTACGTCTTCCATCGCACCGCCCATCGTGGAGCTCGGCCGCACCGCCGGATGGTCCCCGCTGCAGCTCTCGATCCGCGACGCGCGCCGCGCCGCCGCACCCCTGCGGGCACGGCTGGCCGACACGACGCCCGTACCCGTGCGCCCGGCGCCCGCCGCGGACCCCGTCACGCTGCTGAAGGCCCGCGGGGTGACCGTCACGTACCAGGGCGTCCCGGCCGTGCGCCAGGTCGGCCTCGACCTGCGCGGCGGGGAGATCACCGCCCTCATGGGCCGCAACGGCTCGGGCAAGTCCTCCCTGCTGTGGGCGCTCCAGGGCTCCGGTCCCCGCAAGGCGGGCTCCGTCGCCGTACCCACTGCCGACGGCGGGAAGGACGCGGATCCGCAGAAGCTGTCCGCGGCCGAGGCCCGCCGGCTCGTCGGTCTGGTCCCGCAGACCCCCACCGACCTCCTCTACCTGGAGAGCGTCAAGCAGGAACTCGACCAGGCGGACAGCGAATCGGGGGTGAGCGGTCCGGGCCGGGTCCGCGCCCGCGCCCTCCTGGACCGCCTGACTCCGGGCATTCCCGACGGCACGCACCCCCGCGACCTCTCCGAGGGCCAGAAGCTGGCCCTGGTCCTCGCCATCCAGCTCTCGGCGGCGCCCCGTGTGCTGCTCCTGGACGAGCCCACCCGCGGCCTCGACTACCAGGCGAAGAACGAGCTGATCCGCATCGTCGACGACCTGGCGGCCGAGGGCCGCGCCGTCGTCATCTCCACCCACGACGTCGAGTTCGTCGCCCGCGCGGCCGACCGCGTCGTGGTGATGGCCGAGGGCGACATCGTCGCCGACGGGCCCACCACCGAGGTCATCGTCGCCTCCCCCGTCTTCGCCCCGCAGACCGCGAAGATCCTCTCCCCCCTCCCCTACCTCACGGTCGCCCAGGTGGCCTCCGCCCTCCCCGACGACGGAACGGACCCCGCCCCATGACCGCGCCCGCCGCCGCCACCGCCTCGGCCACCGCACGCACCGCCGCGATCCGGATCAACGCGCGCGCCGGCATCGTCATCGCCATGGCGGCCTTCCTCGGAATCGTCGCCTTCTTCTGGCCGTTCCTCGTCGCCCCGGGGAAGTTCGGCTCGAACTACGCCCCGCCCCTGATCTTCGGCGTCCTGCTGGTCATCGTCCTGTGCGTCGTGATCTCGGAGATCGCCGAGGGCGGCATCAACTCCAAGGCGCTGGCCATGCTGGGCGTCCTGTCCGCGGTGAACGCCGCCATCCGCCCCCTCGGCGCGGGCACGGCGGGCATCGAGACCGTGTTCTTCATCCTCGTCCTCGCCGGCCGGGTCTACGGCCCGGGCTTCGGCTTCACCCTCGGCTGCACCTCGCTCTTCGCCTCCGCCCTGATCACGGGCGGGGTCGGGCCCTGGATGCCGTACCAGATGTTCGGCTGCGCCTTCGTCGGCATGCTCGCCGGTTTCCTCCCCAAGGCCGGCGGCCGCCGCGAGGTCGGCCTGCTCGCCGTCTACGGATCGGTCTCCGGCTACCTCTTCGGCTTCCTCCTCAACCTCTCCTTCTGGCCCTTCTCCCTGGACCCCAACAGCTCCATCGCCTACCTGCCGGGACTGCCCTTCACCGAGCAGTTCCAGCGCTACCTGGCCTTCGACCTGGCCACGTCGCTCGGCTGGGACACCGGTCGCGCCGTCACGAACTTCGTCTGCATCTGCCTGGCCGGGCCTGCGGTCCTCACCGTCTTCCGCCGCGCGGCCCGCAAGGCCCGCTTCGAGGCTCCCGTCCGCTTCAGCCCCCGAGGCGGTACGGGCCACGACGTCCCGTAGCCCCACCAGCGAACCGTTAGCGAACCCACGCGGAAAGCGGTTGGCGGACCACGGCGACCACTGCTACTTTTCCCGAGGCCGTGCGAAAGAACGAGGAGGTGGTACCCGTGAACGCTGTATCGACATGGGTGCTCCCCTCCGGGGTCACGGTCGGACGATAGGCAGGTCGTCCGGGAGCGCCGATCACGAGCACTCCCGAAAGGCACGACCATGCACTTCACTTCCGAGCAGCGCCTCGACGACGGCGTCCTCGTACGCGAATTCACCCTCGGCGAGATCCCCGGCACCCTGTGGACCCCCGAATCCGCCGCACCAGTCCCGCTGATCCTGATGGCCCACAACAACGGCCTGCCCAAGGGGGCGGCCCGGCTGGTGGCCCGGGCCCGGCAGTGTGCGGCGCACGGCTACGCGGTGGCGACCATCGACGCCGCCGGGTGCGGCGACCGGCCCCGTTCCGCCGCCGACGAGCAGGCGCGCGCCGACCTCCGCCGGGCGATGCAGGCCGGCGAGCCGGTCGACGCGATCTTCGAGTCCTTCATCGGCCCGCTGGTCGAAAAGGCGGTCCCGGAATGGCGGACCACCCTGGACGCCCTCCTCGCGCTGCCGGAGATCGGCGGCCCCGTCGGGTACTCGGGGTGGACCGCCGTCGGCATCCACCTCGCGGCGGTCGACCCGCGCATCACGGCCGCCGGCTTCTTCGCCGGGGGTTACGTACCCCGCGCCCAGCGCGAGGAGGCCCGGCAGGTGACCGTTCCGCTGCTGTTCCTGTTGCAGTGGGACGACGAGGGGAACCCCCGGCAGCGGGCCCTCGACCTGTTCGACGCCTTCGGCAGCAAGGAGAAGACGCTCCACGCCAACCTGGGCGGACACACCGGTACCCCGTGGTTCGAGGTGGAGGACGGAAACCGTTTCTACGACCGCCACCTGAAGTGACGCCGCGCCGCCACCGGCCCGGCAGCAGCCAGTAGGCGGTGGGCGGCGCCCGCCAGGACGCCGCCCACCGCCGTCAGGTCCGGGAGGGATCCTGAGCGACCGTGCCGTCAGAACTGCCGGCGGTTGTCCGCGTCGAGGCCGCGGCAGGCCTCCAGAAGAGCGGCGAGGTCGCGGGACGGCGGGTGGGGTCTGACGGCGAGGGAGGTCGCGACGGTCGGTGCGGGCGCGGCGAAGGGGCGGAAGACGACGCCGGGGGCCGGCTGGATCGCGGCCTGGGCGGCGTAGTAGACGGTCCATGCGGGGCGGCCCGCGGCGATGGCGGCCAGGGTGTCCTGGTCGTTGGTGAACGCCGGTCCCGGGTTCAGCTCGAAGCCCGCCGCCCGGCAGGCCGCGGTGACGGCCTTCACCAGCGGCGGGTTCTCCTCGTGCGTGGCGATCCGCAGGGGCAGCCCGGCCAGGTCCGCCGCGGCCACCTCGGGGTCCGCGGCCAGGGGATGACGCGCGGGAAGGGCGGCGACCAGCTCCTCCTCCCACAGCGGCAGCACTTCCAAGCCGGGCAGGGAGTCCACGCCCCGGACGAACGCCGCGTCCAGCTCCCCGTCCCGGACGTGCCGCAACCGCGTGGCCAGGGGCACGCCGACCAGCTCCACCATCAGCGCGGGCGCGTGCTCGGCAAGGGCGGAGAGCGTCTTCGCCAGCCGACGGCCCAGGCCGGTGCTGGTACCCAGCCGCAGCGTGGCGTCCCGCTCCCGGCGCAGCCCCGTCAACACCTCGGATGCGGCCCGTTCGGCGTCCAGCAGGGCGCGTGCGTACGGCAGGAACACCCGCCCGGCGTGTGTCAGCGTGACCGTCCGCGTCGTGCGGTCGAAGAGCTGCGAGCCGAACTCCCGCTCCAGCCTGCGGATCTGCTGGCTGACGGTCGGCTGACCGATGTGCAGCCGACCGGCGGCGCGCCCGAAGTGCAGTTCCTCGGCCACCACGACGAAGTACCGGACCTGGCACAGCTCCACGAGCGCCTCCCGCCCCCCGCTGGATTCATCATGATCATCGATGAGTCTATGCGCGGATCGCGCGTTGGACGGAGGGCCTTCCTCGGCTGGAATGACCTCCTGCGTAGCACGCGGCGCAGGAACACCGGGCCGCACAACGGAGAGGGACCGCCATGGGAGTCGCGAACGTCAACGGGACCAGCCTCTACTACGAGGCGCACGGCGCGGGCCGTGCGCTGGTCTTCCTGCACGGCTGGGGCACCAGTGGCCGAGTGTGGGACGCGCAGGCCGCCGACCTGAGCCGCGACCACCACGTGATCACCGTCGACTGGCGCGGCTGCGGCCGGTCGGAGCGAGCCGCGACCGGCTACACCATCGCCGATGTCACCCACGACACCCTGGGGTTCCTGGACGCGCTGGAGCTCAAGGCACCCGTGCTGATCGGCTCGTCGATCGCGGGGGCGTTCGTGCTGGAGGCGGCGCTGGCCGCGCCCCGGCGGATCGGCGCGGTGATCCCGGTGGACGCGGGGGTGCACCACTTCTCGGCCGGCATGCGGGAGGCGATGGCCGGGCTGCTGGCCGACCTGCGGGCGGACCGTGCCGGCACTCTGGCCGACCTCGTGCCGCACTGGTATCGGCCGGGGGCCGACAGAGCCGTGATCGACCGGACGGTGCGACAGCTCCTGGACTCCACCTGCCTGATCGACCGCCTCGTGGCCGACCAGGCGGACTACGACCCCCGCCCCCGCCTGGGCGGGCTCCGGGTGCCCGTCCACTTCCTCCACGGCGAGCTGGACACCGAGGTCCCCCTCAAGGTGCCCCGGGAGTGCGCGGCGCTCATCCCGGGGGCCGGACTCACCGTGATCGAGGGCGCGGGCCACATGTCCCAGCAGGACCAGCCCGAACGCTTCAACACGGCACTGCGCGCAGCGCTCGCATCGATGCCGGAACGGGCTGCCTGAGGGTCCGCGGTACCCTGCCGCGCCGCGCCGTGCCCTGCCGTCAGAGGCGGTTGGACAGGTCTCCGTAGTAGCCGCCGACCTGGCGGTGGTAGTCCTGGTTGCCCAGGTGGGCATCCTTGTCGAACTCCGGAGCCGCCTTGATCTGTTCCTTGGTCTGGCCCACGTAGATCTTCTCCTCCTGCGCGTCGATCCGCTCGATCGTGCCCGCCGGCAGGAGGACCTCCTTGCCGAAGATCCACGGACCGGTGTCGACCACGATGTACGCGGAGTTGACGTCGTCGGAGTGCTTGTCGACCTTGCCGATGGAGCCGTCCGTCGCCTCGACCTTGTAGCCCGTCAGGTCGGAACCGGCCGTACGGCCGGACGTCTCGCGGTAGCCCCACACATTGGCAGTCATATGAAAGTCCCTCCAAAATGCTCGGTACCAAAGGCCACTTCATACCCACGATCCATCAGAACCGGGAAAGAGCGGCGCCGTCGGAATCACGCCTGCCCTGGAAAGACCGGACCACGCATCCGAATCGGACCGGGGTTTCGTCAGTGCGGCCACCGTGGCGCGGGAGACAGGTGTGGGGCCCGTACCTGGACGGTACGGGCCCCACATCACACCTGGTGGGCAGTGTTGCCCACTACCAGCGGTACCAGCGGCCGCTGCCGCCCTTCGGACGGGCGACGAAACCCAGCAGCCAGATGACCAGCACCGCGATCGCGATCCACCAAAGGATCTTGACCGCGAAACCGGCACCGAAAAGAAGCAGAACCAGCAGAAGAACGAGAAGCAGGGGAACCATAGTTATCAACCTCCGAGCAGTCATGTGCCCGGGCACTCCACAGCCATGCGTTCGAAATTTATCTGTTTCTTATCGGCGCGGACGGGAAATAGCGTGGGCCCCGCTCGACGGAATCCCTGACGATCATTGCCGGAAGTCCCGGCGGAGAGGCGCACGTACCGGTGAGCCGCATCCGCCGACCGGCCCTGGCCGGGGCGTGCCGCGGCCGGTTGCCGCTCCTGGCCTGCTAGGCAGGCAGGTGCCGCGGCCGGGTCTCCCGGCCCGGGCCCAGGGCCGGGGCGCCGGCCCTCCGCCCGTCCCCCACCGCACCCGCCCACCGCACCCAGGGAGATCCGCACGTGCCCATCCGCACCCGCGGCCACCGCCTGCGCACCGCGCTGTCCGCCATCGCCCTCACCTCCGCCGTGCTCGGCTCGACGCTGCTCCAGCCCGCGCAGGCTGCCGACGGCGGCCCGCCGCGGCACGACCAGCGCCTGCAGCGCCAGCTCGACGGGCTCGTCGCCCAGGACGACGGCCCGCCCGGGGTGATCGCCCTGCTCACGAGGGGCGACCGTACGCAGGTGTACACCGCCGGCGTCGGCGACATCGCCACCGGCCGTCCGCCGCGCCCTGACGACCACATGCGGATCGCCAGCGTCGCCAAGGCGTTCAGCGGCGCCGTCGCCCTCCGGCTCGTCGACCAGGGCCGGCTGTCCCTCGACGACACCATCGCCGACCGGCTGCCCGGACAGCCGGCTGCCTGGGGCGCGGTGACGCTGCGCCAGCTCCTGGCGCACACCAGCGGCCTGCCCGACTACTCCGCCGACCCCGAGTTCGTGGCCGTCCTCACCGCCGACCCCCGCCACGTCTTCGACCCGCGCCGGCTCCTCGACTTCGTCGCCGACGAGCCGCTGCGCTTCCGCCCCGGCTCCCTGTACGAGTACTCCAACTCCGACAACATCGCGATCGCGCTGATGGCGGAGGCCGCGACCGGCCGCCCGTACGAGGACCTCCTCCGCGAGCTCGTGTACCGGCCGCTGGGCCTGCACCGCACCAGCCTCCCGCTGGGCTACCGGCTCCCGCGGCCCTTCCTGCACGGCTACGCGGTCGCCCCGCCGGCCGCGCCCGAGGATGTGAGCGAGGCCTTCGGCGCCTCCGGAGCCTGGGCCTCGGGCGGTATCGTCTCCACCCCCAGGGAGCTGGGCACCTTCATCCGCGCCTACGGCGGTCCCGCGCTGCTCTCGGACCGGACCCGCGAGGCGCAGCTCGAATTCCGCCCGGGCGACTCCTCCGAGCCCCCGGGACCCGGCACGAACGCCGCCGGGCTGGCCATCTTCCGGTACACCACCCGATGCGGCGTGCTCTACGGCCACACCGGGAACACCGCCGGCTACACCCAGCTCGCCGCCACCACGCCCGACGGCACCCGCTCCCTGACGTTCTCCATCAACACCCAGACCAGCGCGAGCAACAAGCCCGCCCTGCTCGCGCGACTGCGCACCGTCCAGGAGGAGTTCGCCTGCGCCCTCCTCAAGGACGAGTGAGGCGGCCACCCACCGTTCGGCACGGGGAGCAACACCGCCACCGCCGAGGCGCAGGGCCGCGGGGTGCTCAGGAGCCCGTGCAGTGCTTGCTGCCCAGGGCCGCCTCGGCGCCCTTGTCGTAGCCGGACTGCCAGTTCGGGTCCGGGGCGAGGTTCTTCGGCGGGTTCTTCTCGCAGGTCGCCAGGGTGTCCTTCAGGCCCTGCTGGTAACCCGTCCGGTACTGCTCGTTCGCGGGCGGGGGGCTCGTCTGCGGGCTGGGCGGCGGGCTCTGCGGCGCCGCGGCCCTGGCGCAGCCCACGGCAGGATCCTGCGCGGACTCCGCCGTGTAGACGTGGTCGGGCAGGGAGGCGCGGGTGAACGAGCCGTTGGGCGCGGGTATGCCGCGCCGGCTCCCCCGTCGCCGCGTCCGCGCGATCTCCCTCCCACGATCGCGCCGCTCGCCCCCGGTGTCGAGCGGCGCCATACTGCGGTCGACAGGGTCGCGGGGCGGCAGGACGATGGAAGGTACGCGGGGAACTGCCGTGTCCGCCGTTCGGGGCCGGAACCGCGTGTACCCCTTGGCCACGCGAAGGGGGCGCCCTCCTCGCGTACGTTTCCCCGCGCTCCCGACCCGGACCGATCGCGGAAGGAACGAAGACATGCGCAGCTACCGACTCAGGTGCCTGGTGGCGACTCCTCCCCTGGTCATCTCCTCGCTCGCCATCGGGCCGGCCGCCTTCGCGCGTTCAGCCCCGGACGCCGTGCCGGCGGCGTCCTGCCAGGTCGTCGCGAACAAGTCGGCGCCCGGCACGGTCGTGTTCGACTTCCAGGGCTTCAACGGACCGTTCGTCCTCACGAACAAGGACGCCGGAACGTCCACGACCCTGACCGGCTTCGGAACTGACCTCCACTACTCCGGCGGTGAGAAGCCCGGCATCTACACGGCGACTCCGGCCGGCGGCCCCTCCGTCACCTGCACCGGGAACGGTGCGGCGGCGGAGGCCGAGGGGGAAGGCGACCAGGCCAAGGCGCAGGAGCAGTTCCGGACGGGTTACCAGCAGGGCCTGAGGGACACCCTGGCGACCTGTGAGAAGAACCCGCCGAAGAACCTCGCCCCGGACCCGAACTGGCAGTCCGGCTACGACAAGGGCGCTGCGACGGCCCTGGGCAGCAAGCGCTGCACCGACAACGGCTGAACGGCTCCCGCCCAGCGGTTTCCCCGGCGCTCCGGACATCCCCGTCCGGCGGGACCGGTCAGGGCAGCGGGACGGCCCGGGCAGTGATCCAGAGTTCGTACCACTCCTCGTGCGTGAGGTCGGGCTCGCGCACGGCCGCGTCCCGGCAGGCGCGGATGCGGTCCGGGCGGGCGCTGCCGATGACCGGGGCGATGCCCGCGGGATGACGGGCCAGCCACCACAGCAGGATCGTTTCGGGGGTCGTGTCCTTCTTGCGGGCGAGGTCGGCCAGGAGTTCCGCGGTGGCGTGCTCGGCGGCCGTGCTCTGACGGCCGGTGAAGCGCCCCTGCGCCAGAGCGCCCCAGGCCTGGAGGCGGATGCCGTGGTCGCGGCAGTGTTCCAGCGTGCCGAAGGGGAAGCCGTTGGAGGCGTACGCGGGGGTGTTGAGCAGGACACCGGCCTCGACCCAGTCGCGGCTGTGCAGGCTCATCTCCAGCTGGTTGGCGACGAGCGGTACGTCGAGCCGCGCCTGGAGGGCCGTGATCTGCGGGGCGCCCATGTTGGACACCCCGAAGGAGCGGACGAGGCCCTGCCGGTGGAGGGACATCAGCGCCCCCGCGGTCTCGTCCGGGTCCGCGAGCGGGTCGGGGCGGTGCAGCAGCAGTACGTCGATCACGTCCGTGCGCAGCCGCGTCAGGCTCTCCTCGACGCGCCGGACGATGCTCGGGCCGCGCAAGTCGTACCGGCCGGGGCCGTCCTCCCCGCCGAGGCGGATGCCGCACTTGGTCTGCAGGGTGATCCGCTCGCGCAGGCCGGGTGTGCGCGCGAGCACTTCGCCGAACACGGCCTCGGCCTTGCCGTGGCGGTAGATGTCGGCGTGGTCGAAGGTGGTGATGCCGCTGTCGAGGGCCGCTTCGACGGCGGCCTCGGCCACGTCGATGTCATCCGGTCCGTACGGGTCCGGTTCCCAGCTCCCGCCGAGGCCCATGCAGCCGTACAGCACCCGGTCGCCCGCGGCGTCCCCGCGCGCGCTGTCGTCTGTGTTCTTCAGGTTGTCCGCCACGCGCCCACCCTATGGGGCGTCCTGCCGTGAGCCCAGGGCCGGTATCCGGTGTGGGGTGTGGGGCCGGGGCGGACCCGGCTCGCGGGTGACGCGCCTAGTGCCTCGCCCGGGAGAGGCGGACGCCGGTCCAGTCCCCGGCGATGCTGATGGCCTTGGTCCGGGACAGCCCGGCCGTCGCCACCGCCTCGCCGATGTCGCCCGCTTCCACGAACCCCGCGCGTCCGGGCTTCGGGGTGCACAGCCAGAGCTCGCCGTCCGCTTCCAGGTAGGTGAGGGAGTCCACCAGGGCGTCCGTGAGATCGCCGTCGTCAAGGCGGAACCAGAGCAGGACCGCGTCGGCGACGTCGTCGAGCTCCTCCCCCTCCAGCGGCTTCCCGGTCAGCGAGGCGATCCCCTCGCGGAGTTCCTCGTCCACGTCACCGCCGTGGCCGATCTCCTGGACTACCTGCCCCGACACGAAGCCCATCCGCGCCGCCGCGCTCGCGCGCTCTTCCGCCTGATCCACAGCCGCCGACACCGGGCCTCTCGATCGCCAGGGCGCGCCCCACGGCGCACGTCACCCCGGTAGCCAATCAGAGAAAGGGGGTGATGGCGGGCATGTGACGCCAAGCCGGACATCGAGTCGATGGCTGCGGCCGCCGCTCGCCCACCCCTCCGCCCCTTGCCTCACCTATCGAGATTCGATAGATTCCCATCGTAAGTCGATGGAGGGATGGGGTTATGGGAAAGCTGGCAGTGGCCGCGTTGCGCGCCGTGCTCGCGGTGGTGCTCACCGGCACCGTGTTCGTACAGGCATCGATGGTGTGGGTGTTGTTCACCGACCCGGAGGACGAGACGCTTCCGCTGACCCCGCTGCGCGTGATCACGATCCTGGGCATGCTGGCGGCCCAGGCCGCCCTGGTCTGCGTGTGGCGGCTGGTGACGATGGTGCGGCGCGGCACCGTGTTCTCCCACGCCGCCTTCCGGTACGTGGACGTCGTGATCGGCGCGATCGTGGCCGCCTCCCTCCTGTGGTTCGCGGTCACGATCGTCAACGCGCCGGGCCAGCGGGAGGACCCGGGCGTCACCGTCATCATGGGCGGGATCGGCCTGGCCATCCTGGGGGTCGCGCTCATCGTGCTCGTACTGCGGATGCTGCTCGCCCAGGCCGTCGCGCGTGACGTCGAAGCCACGCAGATGCAGGCCGAGCTGGACGAGGTCATCTGATGCCGATCGCCGTCGACATCGACGTGATGCTGGCCAGGCGGAAGATGTCCGTGGGCGAGCTCGCGGACCGCGTGGGGATCACGCCCGCCAACCTGGCGGTACTCAAGAACGGCCGCGCCAAGGCGGTGCGCTTCGCGACGCTCGCCGCGCTGTGCGACGTACTCGAATGCCAGCCGGGCGACCTGCTGCGCTGGGAGGCCGAGGACGCGGAGGACGACTGACACCCCGGGCCGGACCGCCACCGGATGCGCCGCGCGGCGGCCGGACCGGACATCCGCATGCCGGCCACGCCTTCGCGGGCGTGGCCGGCATCGGCTTTCAACGCGTACCGGCCGGGCGTGCGGTCAGTGGTGGGCGGTCATGTGCGTGAGGATCTGTTCGGCGCTGTCGGGGGCGAAGGCACTGTCGAGGGCATCGGCCGCGCCCTCGGCCGCCTCGATGGAGCGGGGCAGGAGGAGCTTCTCGTAGGCGGTGACGGCGTCGTCGAGGGCCGCGTGGTCGACGAGGGCGCGGGCGAGGTCCGCGCCGTCCCGCATGGCGAGGTTGGCGCCCATGCCGGAGAACGGGGACATCAGGTGAGCGGCGTCGCCCAGCAGGGTGACGCCGTCGGTGCGGTCCCAGGTGTGGGGGACGGGAAGGGCGAACAGGGGGCGGTTGACGTAACCGGTGTCCGTGTCGGTGATGAAGCCCCGCAGGGCCGGGCTCCAGTCGGCGAAGCGTTCCAGTAGGGCGTCGCGGACGGCGCGGGGGTCGGCCAGGTCGACGCCGGCCCGCCGGTGCCAGTCCTCGGGCGTGCGCATGCCGACGTAGATGCGGATGTGGCCACCGCTGTTGCGCTGGGCGACGATGCCGAGGTTGTCGTCGAGAGCCATCATCGTGCCGGCGCCGGTGAGGGCGGCCAGCGCCGGGTGGCGGGTGTCGGCGTCGTTCAGGCCGGTTTCCACGAAGGTGACTCCCGTATAGACGGGCACGGCATCGGACACCAACGGGCGCACTCGCGACCAGGCGCCGTCCGCCCCGATGACCAAGTCGGCTTCGGTGGTGTGGGCGTGGGCGAAGTGCAGGCGGTGGCGGCCGTCGCCGAGCGGTTCGACGTGGTCCAGCCTGTGGCCCCACCGGACGGTGCCGGGCGCGAGGGAGCCGAGGAGGAGATCGCGCAACTGCCCGCGGTCGATCTCGGGATTCCCCTGGCCGCCTTGGGGCGGAGCCGCGTCGAACGTCATCCGCCCGTCGCGCCCGGCCAGACGCCACTGTTCGCCCTCGGGACGGGCCAGGACTGCGAAGTCGTCCCACAAGCCGGCGGCGCACAGGGCGTGCCGGCCGGTGTCGGGGTGCATGTCGAGGGAGCCGCCCTGGTCACGGGCCGTCGCGGAGGCGTCGAGGTCGTAGACGGTGACGTCGATGCCGTGGCGCTGGAGTATGCGGGCGCAGATCAGACCTCCGGGGCCGGCGCCGACCACGGCGATACGGGCGGGCGTGCGGGTGGGATTACGGGTCACGGGCGTTCTCCTTGTTGGGCCGGTCAGATCGACGGCGGTGGTTCCACAAAAGCACAACGACCCAATAAGTTCAACGATACAAGTTTTTTCATCAGGCAAGATCGAGTACGATGCAAGAATGACGACCACCATGGGACGGCGCGAACGCAAGAAGGCCGCCACCCGCAAAGCGCTCGCCGACGCCGCCCTGCGCCTCTTCATCGAGCACGGCTACGACGCCGTGACCCTGCACGACGTCGCCGAGGCGGCCGACGTGTCGACCACCACGCTCCTCAAGTACTTCCCGAGCAAAGAGGCCCTCGTCTTCGACGAAGAGGCAGACCAAGAGGCCGCACTCGTCTCCGCCGTCCGCGACCGCACCCCCGGCACGACCATCCCCCAGGCCCTGCGCGCGCACGTCAAACGCGTCCGCATCCGCCCCGCCGATCCCGACGCCCACTCCGAAACCGACACCGGCTACGGCGACTTCTTCGATCTGGTGGCCGGCACCCCCGCCCTCAGCGACTACGGCCACCGCATGTGGATGCGCCGCCAGGACGCCCTCGCCCGCGCCATCGCGGAAGACACCGGCGCCCCGTCCGATGACCTGCGCAGCGCCGCGCTGGCCCGCTTCGCGCTGGAGGCCTCCGCCTTCGCGCGCGCCGCCGCCGATGCCGAGCAAGCCCTCGACGCCGCTTTCGATCTCCTTGAGAACGGATGGAGCGCCACGGGATCTCGTGCCTAGGGCGTGGGGATGTCGCTGAGCCACATAGCCCTCTCCTCCGGTCGTTCGATCGAGCTCTCCGAGCTACGGATGTCCTCGACCTACGGCGGGATGCTGGAGGGCTACCCGTGCAAGCGCATCAACGACTGGAAGGTCAGCGGTCTTCTGCACCGGGCCGAACGCGCCTTCCCCTCCCTGCCCGTCCATCTCGTTTCCCCCGCACGCGAGTACCCGGATCAGAGCGGGGGCGCGTTCGGGCCCGTCGAGGTGCTGCCGTCCGTGGCCTGCGTCGGTGCCTTCAGCTCGACAGCGGTCGATCCCGGCCTCGACCCGGTCCTGCACCACTCCGTCCTCGTCATCGCCTGGTTCCAGCCCCTCCCGGACGTCCCGTCAGGCGAGAACGCCGATCCTGCGCTCCGCGGCATCCCCTGGGAGGAACTGGCCCGGGACCATGAGTTCTAGCCACGCCTGCGACGCATGACCAGGGGATACGGGCGCATCATCGGGCCGTGACGGGCAACAAGGGCTCCATGACGACCGAGAACGGCGGGCCCGCGAGACGGCTCCGGCATGTGTGGCTCGTGGCGGCCCAGGCCACCTTGATGATCCTCCTGGGATTCTTCGTGACCCGGGTGGCGGACGGCCATTGGCCGCTCACCCTGGAGGACCGGCTCCCCCGGGCGTTCGCCGAGCACCGCAGCCCCCTCGGCAACGGCCTCTCCGCGGGGCTGTCCCTCATGGCCAGCACGGAGGGCATCGTCGGCGTGACGCTGGTCTGCGTCGCCGCGCTGCTGGTGCTGCCGCGCGCCCCGCGGTGGACGGAAGCCGGGTTCCTGGGCGCGTCGGTCGCCGTCCAGTCCGCCGTGTTCCTCCTCGTCACCATCTTCGTGGAGCGGCCCCGCCCCGAGGTGCCCCAACTGGACGGAGCGCCGCCCACGTCGAGTTTCCCGTCGGGGCACGTCGGCGCGTCCGTCGCCCTGTACGGAGGGCTCGCCACCCTCGTACTGAGCCGTACGCGCGGCCCCTGGCGGTACCTCACGGCCGGGGTACTGCTGCTCGTTCCGCCGGCGGTCGGACTGTCCCGGGTGTACCGGGGAATGCACCACCCCTCCGATGTGGCGGGCGGCCTGCTCAACGGGGGCGCGACGCTGCTCGTCATGGGCCTCGTGTTCCTGTACGGCCGCGACCGTGACCGCGACTCCGCGAGCGAGCGGACAGCGTACGGAGTTCCGCGCGGCGGGGCCGAAGAGGTACCCGCTCAGCCCGGCCGGCTCGCCCGCACGGACGGCCGGCCGACCGGCCGCCGGGTCGTCGTCGTACGCCACCCGCACAACTGCCCGGACGAGCTGGCGGCCCAGGTGCGCACCCGGCTGGGACGGCACGGATTCACCGACCAGCGGTGGACCTCGACCACGGTGGAACGGCCCGGTGGGGGCCTCGCCGAAGAGTGCGCCGCGGGCGACGTGGATCTCGTCGTAGCCTGCGGCGGCGACGGCACCGTGCGCGCCTGCGCCGACGTGGTGGCCGGCACCGGCATCCCGCTGGCGCTCGTACCCTGCGGCACGGGCAACCTCCTGGCCCGCAACCTGGACCTCCCGGCCGACCCGGCGACGGCACTCGAAGAGGCCCTGGACGGCGTGGACTTCGGGATCGACGTCGGCCGGGTCGAGGGCGACGGCCTCCCGCCGACCCGGTTCGCCGTCATGACGGGCGCCGGCTTCGACGCCGCCATGGTCCGCGACGCCTCCCCCGCGCTCAAGGCCCGCCTGGGCTGGGTCGCCTACACCCTGTCGGCGGCCCGGCACCTGCGGGACCCCCGGATGCGGCTGAACATCCGCCTCGACGGGGGGCGCCGGATCCGGCGCCGGGCCCGGATGGTCGTCATCGGCAACGTCGGCACGCTCCAGGGCGGCCTGGAACTGCTGCCGAGGGCGCGTCCGGACAGCGGCCGGCTGGAGATCGTACTGTTCGACCCCCGGGGAGCGGCCGGCTGGCTCGCCGCGGCCACGCACCTGGCCGCCCGCGTCGTACGCAGGCCCGCCCCGGCCCCCACCCCCGGCGATCCGGACGGGGCGAACGGGGCGAACGGGGCGAACGGGGCGGATGTCGTCGCCGGGGGCTCCCTGGAGTACTTCAGCGCCACCCGGATCGAGGTCCGCTTCGCGCGCGCCCAGGCCCGCGAGGTCGACGGCGACAGCATGAGCGAGGGCGCCTTGCTGACCGCCGGCATCGAACCGGGCGCCCTGCGGATGCGACTGCCCCGCGCTCCCGGCGCCACCGCACTCCCCCACGCCCCCGGCCACGGCTCGCAGACCCAGCACACCCCGCACACCGCGCACCACTGAACCGCTCCGGCGCCCACCGCGCCGGAGCACACACAGTCAGGATGACGAGACGATGGGAACCGCCACCCGGGTACCACAGCGACGCGACGTGCAGGGCGACGAGCTGTCGGGCGACGAGGCATGGGCCGCCCTCCGCCGCTACGGGAGCTGGAGCCTGGCCAGGGACTCCTTCATACGCTTCCGCTACGCGGACGGCTTCAGCCACTCCCGCGCCCTCGCCCTCCAGACCGTCCTGTCGATCGTGCCGCTGGCCATCGCCGCGATCGGCCTCTCCAGCGTCCTGCACACCGAGGGCGTGGGGCGCGTGGCCGAGCTCACGATCAGCCGGATCACCAGCGGCCCCAGTCAGGAGATGGTCGACGAGGCCCTGCGCGAGAGCCGCCGGCACGCCGGCGACGGCGGCCAGGCGGCCCTCTGGCTGGGCCTGTTGTTCTCCCTCGTCAACGTCACCACGAGCCTGTGCCAGGTAGAGCGCGGCGCCAACCGCATCTACGGCAACGAACGCGACCGGCCGTTCCTGCTCAAGTACTCGCGCGGCCTGGTCATGGCCGCCCTGGCGGGGCTCCCCCTGGGGCTCAGCTTCGTCCTCACGGTCCTCGGCTCCCACCTGACGCACGCGTTCGCCGAGGTCTACCACTTCACCCCGGCCACCACCCGCGCCTGGGACCTCCTGCGCTGGCCGGTCGGCGTGCTGCTGGCGGTGCTGGCCACCAGCGCGATCTTCCGCCTCTCGCCGCGCCGCGCCCAGCCCGGCTACACCTGGCTCGCCTTCGGCGCCGTCGTCTACCTGGTGCTGTGGCTCGTCGCCACCGGGGCCCTGAGCCTGTACGTCGGCGCGAGCAGCTCCTTCACCAGCGTCTACGGGCCCCTCAGCGCGATCATGTCCCTGCTGCTGTGGTCCTACCTCACGTCCCTGGCGCTGTTCCTCGGCCTGTCCTTCGCGGCGCAGCTGGAAGCCGTGCGCGCCGGGACGAAGGAGCCGGTCACCCGGGACCCGGGTGTCTGACACCACGCCACACACACCCACACTCACACCCACCCGGCCGTTTTCCCACTCCTGAAGGGAGACTGCGCCCCCATGGCACAGCGCACCGCACGAACCCGACGGCTCGACACCGTCCGAGCACTGATCTCCCGGCACTCCGGGCCCGACGCGGCGTTCGGCCGCAGACTCGTGCTGACGGTGACGGCGACGGCCGTCGTCGCGGTGCCGTTCGCCCTGGCCCTGGTGCTCGTCGAGTCCCAGTGGGCGCCGCTGCACCGCCTCGACCGGACCACCGCGGAGCGGCTGCACCGCACCGCCCTCGAACACCCGGCCTGGGTGCGCTTCCTGGACTTCCTCACCGGTGTGGTGTGGGACCCGGTGACGATGCGCCTGCTGGTGGCGGCCCTGGTGGTGTGGCTCCTGAGCCGACGGGCCTGGCGGCTGGCGACCTGGGCCGGCGTCACGGCGACGTCCAGCGCCCTGATCGGGCTCCTGGTCAAGAACGCCGTGGAGCGGGCCCGTCCGCACCTGCCGGAGCCCGTCGCCCACGCGCCCGGCTTCTCCTTCCCCTCCGGTCACGCCATGACGGCGACGACCTCCTGCGCCGTCCTCCTCCTGGTCCTGCTCCCGCTGGTGCCGCGCGCCTGGCGGGCGGTGCCCTGGGCGTTCGCGGTGACGGCGGTCCTGGGGGTGGGCTACACCCGGGTCGCCCTCGGGGTGCACTGGGTGAGCGACGTCGTGGGGGGCTGGCTGCTCGGCATCGCCGTGGTCACCGCGACCACCCTGGTCTTCGAGGCCTGGCGGGCCGACACCGGGCGCCGTCGTACGGCGGTCGGCGAGGGCCTGGAACCCGAACTCTCCTCCGCCGACGACCCCGAGGCCTCCTTGGCGGCCCGCCGCCCGTCCTGACGGTCGGCGGTGAGGGCGTGGGAGCCGCGGAGCCGATACTGATGATCGGAACATCGCGCGCGAGAGAGAGCGGCATGGGGATCGATGAAGTCGGTGCGGACACGGACGGCTTGTTCGTGGGCGCCCTGGATGAGATCCGCCGGGAGGATGACGGTCCCGTCCCCTGCCTGGTCGCCTTGCACGGGCGGCCCACCCAGCACGTCTTCGAGCGTGCGGCGTCCCTGCTGGGGCACGGGGAGCCGGCGCAGCGGGAGCTGGGGGCGCGGGTTCTGCGCGAGCTGGGTGCCCATGACGAGGAGGGCCGTCGGCCGTTCACCGCGGAGACGGTCGAGGCCGTCCTAACGGAGATCCCCAGCGAGCCGGACGCCTGGGTCCTCGGATGGCTGATCTCCGTCCTCGGCTACCACAACGCCCACGAGACCCTCGATCTGGTCCTCGGCCATCAGGCCCACGCGGCGCAGCCGGTACGTTTCGCGGTCGCCGCCGCGCTGCCCTGCCTGGCCGACCCCGAGCGCGCGCAGGACCGGGTCGTCGAGGCCCTCCTGCGGCTGGCCGAGGACGACGACGGCTCCGTGCGCTGGTACGCCCTGTACGCGCTGTTCCACGAGGCGGCCGGAGTCACCGGCGAGCGGAAGGCCGCGTGGGCCACGGACCTGGTCGGGCGGGGCGACGCGCAACGGCGCGCCCAGCTCCACCACCTCGGCACGACCTTCGGCGACGGAGCCGACGCCGGTCTGCGCGAGGCTCTCGGGCGAGAGCGGGGCGTCTGAGTTCCCGTGTCAGGGTGAGCGGTGCCAGACCAGGACGAGGTAGCCGCCGTAGAGGGCCGACAGCGCGGTCGCCGAGGCCAGGACCCATACGACCGTGGTGCGCCGTGCCCGGGCGAGCGCCGCGGCCAGGGGAAAGAGCAGCGGGAACGCCGGCAGCAGGAAGCGCGCCTTGGAGTGGAAGAAGCCTGCGCCGCCCACGGCTATCAGGACCAGCACCGCGGTGTAGATCCACACCGCGGCCGGCGGACGCTGGGTGAGGAGCACGATCAGGAGGATGACGGCGGCGGCCACCGTGAGCGCGACCACCACCTGGTTGAGGGTGGTGTCGGGCGCCGTGAACAGGCGCCGGATCTGTTCCAGGGTGTAGCGGCCTCCGTCGAAGGTGGACCCCCAGGCACGCTGCTCGATGAAGTAGCCGTCCCACCGGCCCAGCCGGTGGCCGACCCAGACGAAGAACGCGGTCCAGCCCAGCGGGGCGAGGACCACCGCGGCGCACAGCCGCGCGGTGTGCCGCCGCCCGGCGCTCCCGCCCCGGGAGCGGAAGGACGCGAGGAGCGTCCACAGGGCGGACAGGACGACCGCGGCCACCACCGCGGACCCGGACGGCCGGGTGGCTCCGGCGACCATGGCCAGCACCCCGGCCGTGAGCCAGGAGCGCGACAGGACGGCGTACAGGGACCAGGCGGCAAGGGCCACGAACAGCGGCTCGGTGTAGGCCATCGACTGCACCAGAGCGTGCGGGACGATCGCGTACAGGGCCACGGCGAAGAAGGCGACCCGCGTTCCGTGCAGCTTCTCCGCGACCGCGAAGACGCCCCACGCGGCGATCAGCGATGCCAGCAGGGCGACGGCCCACGCGGCCCAGCTGACGGGGAGTCCCGTCACCGCGGACACGCCCCTGGTGAGCCAGGGGTACACGGGGAAGAAGGCCAGCTTGCAGGTGGGGCCGCCGAGCTGACAGGCCGGCTCCATGGGGCCGGTGTAGCCGTTTTCGGCGATGCTCAGGTAGAAGAGGGAGTCCCACCGCGTCGCCAGCACCTCGTGGAGTCCGAGCCCCTTGCGGTGGGCCCAGACGGCGAGTACGCCGACACCCGCCAGCCGCAGGGCGGCGTGCAGCACGAGCGCCGCCCACGCGCGCCGCAAGGAGGCCCACGCGCCGCCCGCCGCGGCCCCGGAGGCCTTCGTGGCGGGACGGGGCGCCGCTCGCCGTCCCCTCACCGAACCGTCCGAACCGGCGCGTATCCGGGTCTGTGTCACGTGACGTCCTGTCGGGCCGTTCCGGGCGCGCCGGGCGGCCGCTATGGAACCCGGGTGCGCGTGCTGAGACCCACACGGTACGACGTGGCCCGCGGGTCCCCTGCCCGGGGGCCGGGTGGTTCCCGGACGCCGCCGGACGGGCGAGGGACGTGGTGGGAGCGGTGACCCAAGGGGCTCACGGGTCGTTCCCCCGGGGACAGGACACCACCATCGAGGGAAGCGGGCGGAACGCCGTGGACGAGCTCATCTTGGCCAAACTGCACAACCGGTTCGGCTTGTTCGATCAGGACGGCGACGGCCGGGTCACCAAGGCCGACTACGACGCGATCGCCGAACGCCTGGCGGAAGCCGCAGGTCAGGCGCCTGACTCCGCCACCGCGCGGAAGCTGCGGGCCGAGTACGACGCGGGCTGGGCACGCATGGCCGCCGAGCTCGGGCGCGGGATGGACGCGGAGCTCGACGAGGACGAGTTCGCCACCGCCTGGTACGGCGTCTCCCGCGAGACCGACTTCGGCACCGCCGTCCTGCCCGTCGTCGAAGCCGTCATGACCGCGATGGACACGGACGGCGACCAGCACCTCCAGGCCGCCGAGTTCACCCGCTGGCTCGCCGCCTACGGCGTGCCCGCCGACGCCGCCGCCACCGCCTTCACCCGTCTGGACCGTGACGGCGACGGTCGCATCAGCCATGACGAACTCGCCCAGGCGTTCCACGAGTACTTCACCGGCACCGACCCCGACCTCCCCGGCAACTGGCTCTACGGCCCCCTCCCCCGCTACACCCCGAGCCCTCCTCACACGGTGCCTCCTCACACGGCGCCTTGAGCCCGGCCGGCGCGCACGCACGGCCGCCCGTCGAGCCCGCGCCGGGAGCCCGGGCGTGGCGGGGCGGCGCGCCGCGGTCCGCTCGTGGCGGGGCGCCCCCGGTCGTACGGTGGAAGCAGCGGGAGGCGCGCCTCCGTGAGCCCTGCCGGGCGTCGTCCTTCCTCCGTGTGACATCCCGGAAAGCAGGTGCGACTCCCATGCGCACGTCAACCCGCGTCGCCGGTGTCCTCACCGGCCTGACCCTCGCGCTCGGCGGCGCGGCTCTCGCCGCCCCCGCCGCCCAGGCGGACATCCCCGCCTGCACCGGCATGGCCACCCAGGCGGGGGCGGGCGCCACCGAAGCGGTCACCGCGGCCTGCCACCGCGGCGTGAACGGCGACCTCCAGGGCTGTGTGAACGGGCTGACCGGAGCCGGGGTGCCCGGCGGCGCCGCGAACGGCGCCTGCCGCGCGGCGGCGCACGAGCCCCGATAGCCCCGCGCCGCGGGCATCACGGGTGGGCGTGGGCATCGGCGTCCCGTCCGCGCTTGCGGAGGTACGCCTCCAGCTCTGCCGCGCCGGCCAGCATCGCCCGCCCGCGGGCGGACAGCCGGCCGTGCCAGTCGCCCAGGGCGGCCTCCAGCGGCTCCAGACCGCCGGCCGTCCGCACTTGGGCGATCAGCGGGGCGATCTGCTCCAGCAGGTAACCGCCCCGCCTGAGTTGGTGGGCCATCCGGGCGTCCCGTACGTCCTTCTCGTCGTAGACGCGGTACCCGGTCCGCGGGTCTCGGCGCGGGCGCACCAGCTCGGCGCGCTCCCATGCGCGCAGCGTCGCCGGCCTGATGCCGAGCCGGTCGGCCAGCGGCCCGATGAACGTGTCGCCGGGCTCGGACGCCGTGGTGGGACCCAGGTCGCGCAGCGCGTTCTCCACGGCCCGGAGGGTGCGCCGGTCGTCGAGGAGCTGTGCGTGGCTCTCGTCGATGAGCCGGAACGCCTCCTCCACCGCGTCCTGGTTCACCGCCCGCATGATCGACGTCGCCGTCTGGTGGCCGTGGCCGGGAACCAGGGCGACGAACGCGCGCAGGGCGCTCGCGTGCACCGAGGTGTAGGTGCGGTAGCCGTGGGCGGTCCGCGCGGCGGCGGGGAGGATCCCGGCCTCCTCGTAGTTCCTGACCGCCTGTGTGGACAGACCGTGCCCGCGCGCCAGATCGACCGGCCTGAGCCGCTCACCGCTTTGAAGGTTTTGCCGCATGAGGCCGACGTTATCGGGGAAAAGTTTCCACCGAAAGTTCACCGATACCGTTGAAGGCATGGCTACTGACATCAAGGACGCCGTGCGTACCGTCGACGCTGCCGCCGTCATGGGGCTGCTCCCGGACCGGCCCCGGCTGCTGGCCCTGGGTGAGCCCACCCACGGCGAGGACGCGCTGCTCCGCTTGCGCAACGAGCTCTTCCGCCAGTTCGTCGAACAGGAGGGCTATCGGACGATCGCGATCGAGAGCGACTGCCTCATGGGCCTGGTCGTCGACGACTACGTCACCTCGGGCACGGGCACCCTCGACGAGGCCGTGGAGCGCGGCTTCAGCCACGCCTGGGGCTCCCTCCCGGCCAACCGCGAGCTCGTGCGCTGGATGCGCGCCCACAACGAGGGCCGGCCCGCATCCGAGCGGGTCCGCTTCGCCGGCTTCGACGGCCCGCTGGAGATCTCCGGCGCCGCGAGCCCCCGGCAGGCCCTCACCGCACTCCACGGCTACCTCTCGGCCGGGGTGGACGCGGACCTCCTCCCCTGCACCGCGGAAACGCTCGACCGTCTGCTCGGCGCGGACGAACGGTGGACCGATCCCGCCGCGATGACGGACCCGGCCCGGTCCGTGGGGCGGTCGGCCGAGGCCGGCCGGCTGCGGCTGCTCGCCGACGAGCTCGTGGCACTGCTCGACGCGCAGACGCCGCACCTGATCACGGCGACCGGGCGGGACGACTGGGACCGGGCGCGCCTGTACGGGCGCACCGCGACCGGTTTGCTGCGCTACCACCACGGGATGGCCGACACCTCTCCGGCCCGCATGGCGCGGCTGTGCGCGTCGCGGGACACGATGATGGCCCACAACCTGCTCGCCGTCGCCGCGCGCGGCCCGGCCCTCGTCCATGCCCACAACTCCCATCTGCAACGGGAGAAGAGCACGATGCAGATGTGGCAGGGGCCGGTGGAGTGGTGGAGCGCCGGCGCCCTGGTCAGCGCCCAACTCGGCGCGGAGTACGCCTTCGTGGCGACAGCCCTTGGCACGATCCGGCACCAGGGGGTGGACACACCGGCGCCGGACACCGTCGAAGGAGCCCTGTACGCGCTCCCGGAGGACCGCTGCGTCATCGACGCCCCCCGGCTGGCCACCGCACTCGGCGGCACACCGCTCGGGCGCCGCGTGTCCCCCTGGTTCGGCTACGCGCCGTTCGACCCGGCCCATCTGGAGAACAGCGACGGCCTCGTGTTCGTCAAGGACGTGCCGCAGAGCTAGGAGGGCCCCTCTTTCGGATCGTGCCGGGCCGGACAGGAGTGGACAGTAGTCCGCTCCTGTCCGGACTGGATTGTGGACACCGGTGTGCATGATCCTTTGCGTTACGGAGGACCGCGGGTCGCTCGGGCTTCACGGGCCTCCCCACAGAAAGAGTTGGCATGCACCTTGCAATATCGGCGACCCCACCGGTCGTCGCCGCGAAGAGAGCGAGACGCGCGCACCGCGGTCCGCGCGGAGGGCTCGCCGGCGCCGCCGGCGGCGCCGCTCTCGCCGTCCTGCTGTTGCTGGGCCTCGTCGTCCTCCCTGCCCCGCCCGCGGCTGCGGCCGCCGCCGACCCGCCGCGCGCCCTCCCGCAGAACGCCACCGCGGCGGACCTGAAGTGGCAGCCGGCCCTCGACTACGACACCGACGGCTGCTACAACGTCCCGGCCATCGGGCCCGACGGCCGGATCTCCGAAGGCCTCGGCCACAACAACACCACCGGTGAACGCGACTGCCGCGACCGGTCGGACCTGGACAACACCAACGCCTACTCCCGCCAGCGCTGCAACTCCGGCTGGTGCGTCTACCTCTACGACTACTACTTCGAGAAGGACGTCGCCGTACAGAACGTCGCCGACGCCGGCGGGCACGTCCACGACTGGGAGCACATCGCGGTCTGGGTCCGCAACGACAAGGCCGAGTACGTGGGCGCCTCGGCGCACGGCGGGTACAAGGTCATGGCCGCCGACAAGGTCCACTGGGAGGGGAACCACCCGAAGATCGTCTATCACAAGGACGGCGGGGCCACCCACGCGTTCCGGTTCGCGACGGCGGGCGACGAACCGCCCGAGAACCACTACGGCCAGTGGCGGCGCTCGACCCTGGTGTCCTACAACGGCTTTCCGGGCGGACTGCGCGACGACCTGTTCGAGTACGACTTCGGCAAGGCCACCATCGGCATCATGGACTCGCAGTTCGCGGCGAACATCAAGGGCTCGATCTCGACGCCGCAGAGCGAGTGCACGACGACCGTCGAAGGCACCGTCATCTGCACCGAAGTACCGGTCCCGCTGATCTCGTTCGACTTCGACCGCGACGAGGGCTCCCCCGGGTTCCCGCCCGAGCCGGACGAACCGGGCGGGGAACCGGGCGGCACCCCGGGCCCGACCGGCGCGCACCTGCGGGTGATGCCCCTCGGGGACTCGATCACATACGGGGTGGGCAGCTCGACCAAGTCGAGTTACCGGGCCGACCTGTGGAAGTCCCTCAAGGCGCACACCGATGACGTGGCCTTCGTCGGCTCGCAACAGTCGGGGAGCCTGCCCGACGACGACCACGAGGGCTACCCGGGACGGCGCATCGACCAGGTGGCGTCCATCGCCCACTGCACGGTCGCCCGGACGAAGCCGAACGTGGTGACCCTGCACATCGGCACCAACGACATGAACCAGAGCCACGACCTCGCGGGAGCGCCCAAGCGGATGGGCGCTCTGATCGACCAGGTGCTCGCGGACTCACCCGGCGCGACGGTGCTGGTCGCCACTTTGATCCCGTCGGTCAAGGCGGGCATGCAGCCGAAGATCGACGCGTTCAACGCGGCGCTGCCGGGCGTGGTGGCCCAGCGGGCCGGGCAGGGCAAGCACGTCCTGCTCGTCGGCATGGGCGCGGTCACCCCGTCCGACCTGGCCGAGACCTCCCACCCGAACGACACGGGCTACCGGAAGATGGCCAAGGCCTTCTTCACCGGGATCACCACCGCCCACCAGCGCGGATGGATCCGCACCCCGGACGGCGCCGAGGGCGACCCGAAGACCTGCGGCGTGGACTCCGCCGCCGATCTGGGCAAGGGCTGGAAGCCGATGGGGGTCATCGCCCCCGGGATGGGCGGTCCGGCGGGCCGGATCGACCTGGTGCAGCTCAACGGTGACCACCGGGCCGACTACGTGAAGATCTTCCCGGACGGTTCGGTGCGGGCCGCGCTGAACACCCTGGGGGCGGACGGCCGGATCCACTGGGTGGACCAGGGCATCATCGCCCCCGGCGTGGGCCAGCCCGGGGACTCCGTGCGCTTCGCCGACATGAACGGCGACGGCCTGGACGACTACCTCGTCCTGGGCGCCAAGGGCTCCCTGTGGTCGTTCCTCAACAGGCCGGGCAGCGACGGGAAGATCCACTGGGAGGCGCAGGGCCGGGTGTTCCCGTACTACCACGGCACGAAGAAGCCGGGTGACGAGAGCGGTATCAGTCTCGGCTGGACCCGCGAGGACGTGCGCCTGGAAGACGTCAACGGCGACGGCCTGGACGACTATCTGGTCGTGGGCCCCGCGGGATCGATGGACGCCCACGTCCACGTGCCGAACACCATGACCTGGACCAAGATCGACACCTTCGCCACCGGCACCAAGGCCGGGCCCCGCGCCCGCATGCGGCTGGGCGACGTCAACGGCGACCGGAAGGCCGACTACCTGGTCGTCGGCAGGACCGGAGCCGTGCACGCCTACGTCAACCACATGACGGGCATGTCCGACGGCAACTGGACCGAGCACAAGTACTTCGCGAAGGAGTCCTTCTACCCGGACACCGCCGTGGCCTTCCGAGACGTCACCGGCGACAACCGGGCCGACTACCTCGTCATCCAGGGCGACCGCGTCCAGGCATGGGAGAACCAGGGAGGCGACAACCTCACCCCCTGACCCGGGGCGGCCGGACCCGCAGCGCTCATCCCTGCCAGGCGCGCTTCACCCGGTCCGCCTCCACCTCGAAGTTGAGGCGTCCGGGGCGGAACTCCATGGTCACCATCGCGCCCGGCGGGACCGAGCGCAGGATCCGCCAGCCCCGGGAGCGCGCTTGGCGCTCGGCCTCACCTGTTTCGAGACCGACGTAGCGTTCCGGTTCGTCGGCGGGGCCGGGGGGCGAGGTAGCAGTCATGGCTCTCGTCTGCCCCGGCTCCGTCGTCCCGACGCCCCACAGGCGGCAGCGGTTCTCGGCGGCGGGCACGCGGCGGTTCCCGTCAGGCGCCTTCCGGCTCGCCCTCTGACCGGGCGGCGCGATACCGGTCGAGGGCGAGACGCGCTTTGCGTTCGGCGAGGATCGGGAGGAACGTCTTCAGCTTCGCGCCCCTCAACTCCCGGCTGACTTCATCGACCGTGGCTTCGACGATGCGGGCATCGACATCGGGATACGCGGCTGCGAGGCGGTCGGCGAGGTGTTGGAGGGTGCCGTCCTCGTCGTGGAATCGCTGCGTCATGTCTCCTGAATTCTGTAGCCATGCCAGTTCAGTCTGACTGCCCACATTCGTGAGGAAACAATGCAACCGGAAGGAGATCATCAGCCAGATGCGGCGGCGGCCGCCGGGCCGCGCCGGGCTACCGGCGGCCCCGGCTGCGGCGCACCAGGAGGACGACGACCAGGGCGGCGCCGGCCGCCACGAGGAGCGGCGTGCGGTTGGCGCGGGCGGCCGTCGCGGCCCGGCCGGCCTGGTCGAACAGCGGGTCGGGGTCGGCCGTCTTGTCCTTGACCAGGTGCGCGGCCCGTTCGGTCTTCGTACGGATCCGGTCGGACACCAGGGTGGCCTTCTCGGCGGCCTGTCCCTTCACGGCGGCCGCCTTCTGCTTCGCCCTGGCCTTGATGTCGGTCTTGGCCGCCAGCGCCTCGACGGTCTTCCCGAGTTCGTCGCGGGTGCGCTCGATCTGCGCGCGCAGTTCTTCGGGCGCGGGGCTCTCGGAGGCGGGGGCGGGGGTCCCGATGTTGGTGCGTGCTTCGTCGTTCATTGGTGTGCCTTCTCCTTGATCTCGGCCACGTCGGCCTTGACGCTGTCGATGGTCTGCTGCGGGGCCGGTGTGCCTGCCTTGTCGATCTGCTTCTTGCCGGCCAGGGCCACCCCGGCGGCGATCGCCGCCAGCGCCGCCATGGTGATGAGGGCTGCCGCCCACACCGGCAGTACCAGCGCGAGGGCGGCGATACAGGCCGCCACCAACGCCTGGGCCGCCAGGATGCCGAGCAGCCCCGCGGCGCCGAACAGGCCGCCGCCCCTCCCGAAGCGCTTGCCCTTCTGGGTCATTTCCGCGCGGGCCAGCTGCATTTCCTCCCGGACCAGCTCCGAGATCTGCTGCGAGGCTCGCGAGACCAGCACGCTCACCGGTTCCTCGGTGTGGCGGGCCGGCCGCTCCATCGTGGTCATGACGAGGTCACCTTGCCTTCCTCGGTCCATCAGAGGCGCCGACCTGCGGGTCGGCCGCCTTCCTCGCGGGTTCCCCGGGTTCGCCGTGTTCACGCGCGGTCACCGCTCCGCGCTCCGCCGCTTCCTCGTCGCTCCACGCGCGGGTGTCCCGGGGCTGGACGTAGGGCTCCTCGCCTTCCGGCAGGCCGCCGGCGATCGCGCGCTGGCGGACCAGTTCCGCGTCGAACTCCAGCCCGAGGAGGATCGCCAGGTTGGTGATCCACAGCCAGACGAGGAAGACGATCACACCGGCGAGGGTGCCGTACGTCTTGTTGTAGGAGCCGAAGTTCGCGACGTAGAACGCGAAACCGGCCGAGGCCGCCATCCAGATCGCCAGCGCCAGGAAGCTGCCGGGGCTCACCCACTTGAATCCGCGGCCCTTGGCGTTCGGCGCGGCCCAGTAGAGCAGCGCGATCATGATGGTGACGAGGATGACCAGGACGGGCCATTTCACGATCGACCACACCGTCAGGGCGGTGTCTCCGATCCCCAGGGAGCTGCCGACCTGCCGGGCCAGGTTGCCGGAGAAGACCACGATGAGCGCGCTGGCGCAGGCCAGCACCATCAGCGTGACGGTCAGGGCCATGCGCAGCGACAGGACCTTCCACACCGGCCGGCCCTCCGGCATGTCGTAGACGGCGTTCGAGGCCCGGATGAACGCGGCGATGTAGCCCGACGCCGACCACACGGCGACGACCAGTCCGACGATCGCCAGCAGGGATCCGACCCCGGAATGGCCCTGGATCTGCTGCACCGCATCGGTGACCACGTCGCGGGCGGACCCGGGTGCCAGCTTCTGCACGTTGTCCAGGACCTCCTTCGTGGCGGACTCGCCCGCGAGGCCGATCAGGGACACCAGCACCAGGAGGGCCGGGAAGAGCGCGAGCACCCCGTAGTAGGTGAGCGCCGCGGCCCGGTCGGCGAGCTCGTCGTCCTTGAACTCCTTGAGCGTGCCGCGCAGCACGGCCTTCCACGACCGCCCGGGAAGGTCCGAGAGCCGGTCCGGCGCCCGCTCCTCCACCTCGGGGCCGGGGCCGGCCCCGCTCGCGCGGCCGGTTCGCGAGCCGTCGTGATCGTCGCCGGGTGCCGGCTTCGGTTCGTGTGTCATGTCCTGCGGCTGTCCATCTCAGCGCGACTCATGTCACGACGGGCCGGTGAATCGCGGGCCCGGGTGGTGGCCGGGGCCGGTGGGCGGACCTCCCAGGGGTGTGGGTGAGAGGTCCGCCGGTTCCTCGCCCGCTTCGAGGAGGGTGTCGGCGGCACCGACGATCAGCGGGTCGGGCCGGCCGACGGCCGTCTCGTCCTTGCTGGCGTAGTCCAGGCGGCACAGCAGGCTGCGCATCGCCTCCAGCCTCCCGCGCCGCTTGTCGTTGCTCTTGACCACCGTCCACGGTGCGTGGTCGGTGTCGGTGGCGCGGAACATCTCTACCTTGGCGGTGGTGTAGGCGTCCCACAGGTCCAGGGAGGCGACGTCGGTGGGTGAGAGCTTCCACTGGCGTACGGGGTCGACCTGGCGGATCGCGAAGCGGGTGCGCTGTTCGGCGCGGGAGACCGAGAACCAGAACTTGATCAGCAGGACGCCGTCCTCGACGAGCATCGCTTCGAAGGCCGGACACTGGCGCAGGAATCGCTGGTACTCCTCCTCCGTGCAGAACCCCATGACCTTCTCCACGCCGGCGCGGTTGTACCAGGAGCGGTCGAAGAAGACGATCTCGCCGCGACCGGGCAGGTGGGCAACGTAGCGCTGGAAGTACCACTGGCCGGCTTCCCGCTCGCTCGGCTTGTCCAGGGCCACGATGTGGGCGTTCCGCGGGTTGAGCCGCTCGGTGAATCGCTGGATGGTGCCGCCTTTGCCGGCCGCGTCCCGGCCCTCGCAGATCACCACCACGCGGGCGCCGGTGTCCTTGACCCAGCGCTGGAGCTTCAGCAGCTCGATCTGCAGGATGCGCTTCGTCCGCTCGTACTCCACCCGCCGGACCTTCCGGTCGTACGGGTAGTTCTCCCGCCAGGTCCGTATCGGCGCTCCGGACGCGTCGAGCAGTACCGGCTGCTCCGGCCGGGTCGCGTCCACGCTCAGACCCGCGAGCAGCACCTCTTCGGGCTGCGATCCGCTCTCTTCCTGGTACTGGTTCATACCCTGCGTGTACCCCACACACAGCGGTGATGCCCCGGACGGTACGCGCGCCGCCGGGCGGGACGAGGACGGTAAGGGGACGGTACGGGGACGGAAACGCAAAGGGCCCCGTCCAGCCGGGGGGGGGATGGCTGAACGGGGCGGGCCCTGACCGGCCGGGGGGGGTGACAGGTCAGGGCGTATGAGGGGGCTGGACGCAGTGGCCCGGAAGGGTTCGGCCCGATGCCCTTCTCCGCAGGCTATCGGTTCCGCACGGGTATCGCCCACATACTCGCCCGCGTCTGGATGAACGATCTTCCAGAACCGGACGTTCCCGGTGCGGCCCTCGGGTTCAGTGAGGGCCGTGCGCGCCGGTCAGGCCGGCGCGCACGGTCCAGCCCACTGGAACCGCTCAGCTCCAGCCGAAGACGCGTATGTCCCGTAACCCGGAGATCACACCTGTGACGGCCCCCACACGGGCGGGGCGCTCCTCAGCGCTGCTGTTCGTCGCCGGTGAGGCCGGTGATCGAGGTGGCGTGGCTCTCCGGGACGGCGCCGCCGAGGGCGAGCGCCTTCGCCTGGCGGAACTCCTCGTCCGTGATGTCTCCGCGCGCCCGCAGGTCGGACAGCTTGGCGAGCTGTTCGGCACTGCTCGGCGGGGCCGCCGCCTCGCGGACGTAGGAGTCGAACTCCTTGCGCTGTGCGCGCGCCTGGTCCACCTCCCGCTGACCCATGCCCTTGCCGCGGGCGATGAGGTAGACGAAGACGCCGAGGAACGGCAGCACGATGACGAACACGAGCCAGCCGGCCTTGCCCCAGCCGCCGAGGGAGTCATCGCGGAAGATATCGAAGATGATCTTGAAGAGCAGGAAGAACCACAGGACCCAGATGGCGAACACGAGCATGGTCCACAGGACGCTCAACAGCGGGAAGTCGTACGCGAGGTACACCTGAGTGTTCAATTCGTCCCTCCACGTGGCCGTGTGTCCGGGGGACATACGCCCTCTTGTAGTGACCATCGTGCATCCACGGGCCCCCATCGGCATCCCGCCGCGTACCGGACCGGTCGAGGCCCGGGTGCAGGACCCAGCCGACGCGACAGGACCCGGCCGAGGTGACTACCGGCCCGACCGGGCCCTGCGTGCGGGGGACGCGCGCCGCCCTCTTCGGGCTCCCGCGCGCCGTCCATCACCAAAACTCGCACGGATGGTGGCAGTTCGCATCTCTTCGGTCACCAGGTGTAGCGGTCGGGTGATGGCACCGGCGCCGGCATGCGCGCGGCGGGTCCGCCGCCGACGATGAGCCCGTACCCCATCCCCGCTGTGAGGAGCTGCTGATGCTGGAACCTGCCCCGCGCAAGGAGCGCGCCAAGGTCGCCTTCGCCCTGCCGGCGGAGGCTGCGCCCGGCCGGGTCCCCGTGGTGGGCGATTTCGCGGCCACCGTCGAGATCCCCGGCGAGAGCGGGCTCTCCCGCCGGTATCTGGCCGCCGGTGATTACTGGTTCAACGACGAAACGGGCGGCGACCGCGACGGACGGGGCGGCCGCTTCCGCCTCTAGTGCGCCGACCCCGGCGGCCGCGGTTCCGCATACCCACCGCCGGCCCGGGCAGGCGGGGACAACCGACCTGGAGAAGGGTCGACGAAGCGATGGGCGGTCGTATGCGGAGCGTGGGCGTTGAGGAAGAACTGCTGCTGGCGGACGCGGACAGCGGTGCGCCGCTGGCCGTGGCGGGAGCCGTTCTCGCCGCGGCCGACCGGGCCCAAGCCGCCGGCGAAGGGGTCGGCGAGGGGCGCGGCCACACGTTCGAGTCGGAACTCCAGGAGGAACAGGTCGAGTTCGCCACGAAACCGGTGACCGACATGGGCGAGCTGCACCAGGAGATCGTCCGGTGGCGAGCCGAGGCCGCCCGGCACGCCGCGACGGCCGGTGCGGTCGTGGCGGCGATCGCGACGTCCCCGCTGGCCGTCCAGCCCTCCATCTCGCCGGGCCACCGCTACGAGTGGGTGGCGCGGCAGTTCGGCATGACCGCCCAGGAGCAGCTGACCTGCGGCTGCCACGTGCACGTGTCGGTCGAGTCGGACGAGGAAGGCGTCGGCGTGCTGGACCGCATCCGGCCCTGGCTCCCCCTGCTGACCGCGCTGAGCGCGAACTCGCCGTTCTGGCAGGGCGAGGACACCCTGTACGGCAGCTACCGGAGCCGGGTGTGGAACCGGCTCCCCTCGGCCGGGCCCTTCGACGTGTTCGGCTCTCCGGCGCGCTACCACGCGGAGGTGCGGTCCATGGTGGACTCGGGCGTGCTCCGCGACAAGGGAATGCTCTGGTTCGACGCCCGGCTGTCCGCCACCTACCCCACGGTGGAGATCAGAGTGGCGGACGTGTGCCTCGACGCCTCGACCCCCGTCCTGCTGGCCGGCCTCGTACGGGCGCTGGTCGAGACGGCGGCCCGGGAATGGCGGGCCGGCGAACCGCCCGCGCAGGTCAGTACCGGTCTGCTGCGGCTCGCGTCCTGGCAGGCGGGCCGCTCGGGGCTCGACGGCCCGCTTCTGCACCCCCTGTCGCTGCGGGAGACCTCGCCCGAGACGGCGATCGAAGCGCTCCTTCTGCACGTCGGAGACGCGCTGGCCGACTCCGGCGACGAACACCTCGTACGGACCGGCGTCACGGACCTCCTGGAGCACGGCAACGGCGCGCGCGTACAGCGGGAGCTGCTGCGGTCGGACGGGGACCTGGCCGCTGTCGTCCGTCACTGCGCGCGGCGCACGACGGGCACCGCCGAGGGTGCGGAATAATCGCTGGACACCCCGAACGCGGTGGCGTTGGCTGGTCGGCATGCCGGAACCGGAACTGCGCACCGACCGTCTCCTGCTCCGCCGGTGGCGGGAGTCCGACCTCGAACCGTGGGCGGCGATGAACGCCGATCCCGAAGTCCGCGAGCACCTCGGCGAACCGCTGACGCGGGAGCAGAGCGACGCGGTGGCGGCGCTCATGCGGGCCGATTTCGAGGAGCGGGGCTTCGGATGGTGGGCGCTCGAAGTACGGGCGACCGGTGAGTTCATCGGCCGGGCCGGCCTGGACGAGGTGGACGCGGGCATGCCGTTCGCCGGGGTGGATGTCGGATGGCGGCTGACGCGTTCGGCGTGGGGCCACGGTTACGCCACCGAGGCCGCCCTGAGCTGCCTGGCCTTCGGCTTCGAGGTCCTCGGGCTCCCGGAGATCATCGCGACGACCACCGCCGGGAACGTTCGTTCGCAGGCGGTGATGCGCCGGATCGGCATGACCCGGGACCCGGCCGATGACTTCGAGGATCCGAGCGTGCCCGAAGGGCCGCTCCGCCGGTGCGTGCTGTACCGGACCCGTCGCGATGCGCCGCGGGCGGATCGGAGAGCCGCCGGCTCGTGAGGCTGCCGACGGCCCGTCACCTCGTTGAGGCGTCAGACTCGTTGCGCGTGGTGGAGAAGGGCGTGGAGGCCGTGCCGGCGGCGCAGCGCCGCCCGGGCGGCGTTCGCTCCGGGCGCGCCGTGGACTCCGCCACCGGGGTGGGCGGCCGCGGAGGCGAGGTAGAGGCCCCTCACGGGCGTCTCGGGCCGGCCGGTGCCGGGGGTGGGGCGGAAGATCGCCTGTTGGTGGAGGGCGGTGGTGCCGTTGTTGATGGCGCCGTTGTGGAGGTTCTCGTTCATCGCCTGGAGGGTGGTGGGGGCCAGGATCCGGCGGGCGCGGATCCTGGCACGGAAGCCCGGTGCAAAGCGTTCCACTCGCGCTTCGAGGCGGTCGGCCATGGCTTCCTGTTCACGGGTGTCCCAGCGGCCGGTGATGCCGTCGGGGCCGGCGTCGGCGGTGACGCGCTGCGGGAGGTGGGTGTAGGCCCACGCCGATTCCGTGCCGGCGGGTGAGCGGCTGGGATCCGCCGTTGTCATCTGGCCGAGCAGGGCGAACGGCTCGTCGGGGACCTGCCCCATGGCGATCTGCGCGGAGAAGCGGGTCAGGGCGTCGATGCCGTCGGCGATGTGGACCGTGCCCGCGGCGGCCGCTCGCGGCGCCGTCCACGGCACCGGTCCCGTCAGCGCCCAGTCGACCTTGAAGGTCGCGAAGTCCCACTGGAAGCGCTCCAGGTCCCGCAGCAGCCGGCCAGGCAGGTGCTCCTCTCCCACGAGGTCCCGGTACAGGGCCGTCGCCGAGGTATCGGCGAGCACGGCCCGCCGGGCACTGATCCCCTCCCCGCCCGCGGTCGTGACGCCCACGGCCCTGCCTCCCCGTACGACGACGGAGGCGACCCGCTGACCGCAGCGCAGGACGCCGCCGCGGCGCCGGAACCGGCTCACCAGGGCGGCGGTCAGCGCTCCGGAGCCGCCGACGGGGACGGGGAAGCCGTGGCTCTGCCCGAGCATCGACATCAGCCAGCCGAAGCCGCCGCTGCCCGCCGCCTCGGGGGCGAGGTCGGCGTGCAGGGCGTTGCCGGCGAGCAGCAGCCGGCCGCCCTCCCCCGCGAACTGCTCCTCGCCCAGACGGCGTACGGGAAGGGCGAGGTTGCGGGCCAGCCGCAGCCCGCCGGCGGCCCGGAGCCTCGCCGCCAGACGGAGTCCGGCACGGACCGGGGGGAAGGGGGTGAACAGGGACCGCACCAGCTCCGGCCCGACCCGGCTCCACACCTCGTACATGTCCTGCCAGGCGTCCCCGTCGGCGCGGGCGAACTCCGCCAGCCCGGCGGCCGTATCGGCCGTGCGGCGCTCCAGTACGGCGCACCGGCCGTCCGGCAGCGGATGGGCGAGTACGGACGGGGCCTGGCTCCAGCGCAGACCCTCCGCGGCGAGGTCGAGGCGGGCGAGCACCGGCGAGGCGGCGGCCAGCGGGTAGAAGGAGCTGAAGAGGTCCGATACGTAGTCGGGGTGGACACCCCGGTCGCTGCGGACGGCGCCTCCGGGTTGCTCCTGCGCCTCCAGGACCTCGACGGACCACCCGGCGTCGACGAGGACGTTCGCGGCCACCAGGCCGTTGGGCCCGGCGCCGATCACCACGGCGTCAGGCACGGCAGGCGCCGGCGCCGCCGCGCTCCACGAACGTGGCCGGGCGGGCCGGCATGCCCCGGTGCCGGACGGTGGTCATACCGTCGGCCGACCGGGGGCCGTGCGGTGAGCGCCGGATCAGCTGGTGCCGGACGGCCATGGAAGACGTCCCTCCGTCCACGGGCGGTGTCACGGTCATCGTGCGCCACCCCGGACCGCCTCGCATCTCGCCCTCCCGGGGGTCAGCCTTCGCGGCTCGGGAGGATCTCCTTCATCTTGGCGATGGCGAAGCCCCAGCCCTGCGCCACGGTCGGCTTGCCCGGTACGGCCACTTCCTCGGGGTTGGTCAGCACGTCCAGCAGGACCGGGCCCGGGGTGTCGAACGCCCGGCGGACGCTGTCGTGGAGGTCGGCCGGATCGGTGACGCGGATCCCGGTGAGGCCGAGCGCCGTGGCTACGGCGGCGAAGTCGGGGTTGTCGAGCTCCGTACCGAATTCGGGCAGGCCCGCCTGCTCCTGTTCGAGCTTGACCATGCCCAGCCGGCGGTTGTCGAAGACGACGAGCTTGACCGGCAGCCGGTACGTCGCCAGGGTCATCAGGTCGCCGAGGAGCATGCCGAGTCCGCCGTCACCGCAGAAGGCGACGATCTGCCGGTCGGGGGCCCAGAGCTGGGCGCCGAGGGCCTGGGGCATGGCGTTGGCCATCGAGCCGAGGTTGTACGAGCCGATCAGGCGCCTGCTTCCGCGCATGGTGACGAAGCGGGAGAGCCAGACGGTGGCCATGCCGGTGTCGGAGGTGAACACGGCGTCCTCGGCGGCGTACGCGTCGACCGCGGCGGCCAGCGCCTCGGGCCGGATCTCGTGGTCACGGTTGTCCAGCGCCGCGCGCAGCTTGCCGGTCCAGCGGTGCTCGTGCCCGGGGTCGGCCAGGCGCCGCTGGCCCTCCTCCCACTTCACGAACCGCTCCCGGGCGTCGTCCAGGTGCGCGCGGTCGGGGGCCTCGGATTCCTTCAGCAGCGGGAGCAGGGCGCGCAGCGTGGCGCCCACGTCGCCGGCGAGGCCCACGTCGACGGGGACCCGGCGCCCCAGGTGCTCCTCACGGGTGTCGATCTGGACCACCTTGCAGTCCTTCGGGTACCAGTCCCGGTAGGGGAAGTCGGTGCCCAGCATGAGGAGGGTGTCGCCGTGATCGAGGGCGTGGGAGGCGGCGGGGTTGCCGATCAGGCCGGTCTGGCCGACCTGGAAGGGGTTGTCGTCCTCGAAGCCCTCCTTCGCCTTCAGGGTGAGCACCATGGGGGCCGAGAGCAGTTCGGCGGCCCGCAGGACCTCGGTACGGGCGTCGCGGGCTCCGCGGCCGACGAGGAGGGTGACGCGTGAGGCGGCGTTCAGGAGTTCGGCGGCCTCGGCGAGGGCGGGGCCGTCGGGCCGGGTGACGGCGCGTTCGAGGGCGAAGCGCGCCGGGCGGTCGTCGGGGAGCTCCTGGTCGCCGAGGTCGCCGGGGACGGTCAGCACGGCGACGCCGCCCTGGGTGACGGCGGCGCGTACGGCGGACTCCAGCATCCGCGGCATCTGCTCCGGGGAGGTGACGGTGGCCCGGTAGACGGACACGTCGCGGAAGAGGAGGTCGTTGTCGACTTCCTGGAAGTAGTCGCTGCCGATCTCGGCGAGCGGGACCTGTCCGCAGATGGCGAGGACGGGCGTACGGCTCTTCGCGGCGTCGTACAGCCCGTTGAGGAGGTGTACGGAGCCGGGTCCCACCGTGCCCATGCACACCCCGAGGGTGCCGGAGAGCTGGGACTGGGCCCCTGCGGCGAAGGCGGCGGCCTCTTCGTGCCGGCAGCCGACCCAGGTCAGCTCCTCGGTGGTGCGGATCGCGTCGGTCAGCGGGTTCAGGGCGTCTCCGACGACGCCGAATACGTGCCGGACGCCCAGGTCCTTCAGCGCGTCGATGATCACACGGGCCACGGTGCGTGCCACAGGAGTGCCCTTCCCTCGGTCTCAGTCGGCGAAGCGGTCCGGGTCGGCCGCCCGCCAGTCGGATGCCCAGCCGTCGGGCGCTGATGCGAGCAGTTGCCCGGGAGTCAGCCAGTCGTGGAGTTCCGCGTACGAGCGCACGGTGTGCGGGTCCACCCGCTGGAGCAGCTGGTGGGGGCGCAGCCCGGTCGGGCCGTCGACGCCCATCGCCGCCATGATCTGCAGGGCGCTCTTGACCGTGGCCTCCTGGTAGCGCGCGACGCGCCTTGACTTGTCGTCGACGTCGACGGCGCGGGCCCGGCGCGCGTCCTGGGTGGCGACCCCCACGGGGCAGGCGTTGGTGTGGCAGCGCTGGGCCTGGATGCAGCCGATCGCGAACATCATGGCGCGGGCGGCGTTGGTGTAGTCGGCGCCCTGGAGCAGGCGTTTGACGAGGTCGCTCCCGGTGGCGACCTTGCCGGAGGCCCCGATCCGGACGCGGTCGCGCAGCCCCGTGCCCATGAGGGCGTTGTGCACGGTCATCAGCCCTTCGCCGAGCGGCAGGCCGACGTTGTCCGCGAACTCCAGCGGCGCCGCCCCCGTACCGCCCTCCGCGCCGTCGACGACGATGAAGTCGGGGGTGGTGTTCTCCTCCAGCATGGCCTTGCACACGGCGAGGAACTCACGGCGGGAGCCGACGCACAGCTTGAAACCGACGGGCTTTCCGCCGGCCAGCTCGCGCATCCGGGCCAGGAAGCGGACCAGTTCGCGGGGCGTGGAGTAGACGCGGTGGTAGGGCGGCGAGATCACGGTCCGCCCCTGTGGGACACCGCGGACCTCCGCGATCTCCGCGTTCACCTTGGCGCCCGGCAGCACTCCCCCGATGCCCGGCTTGGCGCCCTGACTGATCTTCAGCGAGACGCATTTGACCTGCTCGTGCGCAGCCTTCTCGGCGAACTGGCGGGCGTCGAAGTCCCCGTCGTCGGTGCGGCAGCCGAAGTAGCCGGTGCCTATCTCCCAGATGAGGTCCCCGCCGGGCCCGAGGTGGTACTCGGAGAGGCCGCCCTCGCCGGTGTCGTGCGCGAAGCCGCCCAGCCGGGCTCCGGTGTTGAGGGCCAGCACGGCGTTGCCGGACAGCGAGCCGAAGCTCATCGCCGAGACGTTGAGCAGGGCCATGTCGTACGGCCGGGTGCAGTCGGGGCCGCCGATCCGGACACGGGGCGGGTCGGTGCGCACGGGGCGCGGGGCCATGGACGGGGTGAGGTATTCACTTCCCGCCCGGTAGAGGTCGAGTTCGGTGCCGAAGGGCTCCTCGGCGTCGGTGCCCTTGGCCCGCTGGTAGACGATGTTGCGGGTGTCGCGGTCGAAGGGGCGGCCGTCGAAGTTCCGCTCGATGAAGTACTGCTGGATCTCCGGGCGCAGCGCCTCCAGGGCGAACCGCAGGTGCCCGAGCAGCGGGTAGTTCCGCAGGAGGGAATGCCGGCGCTGTACGAGGTCGTGTACGGCCAGCGCCGCGAGCGCTCCGAGCAGGACGAAGAGAAGTATTTTCAGCACGGCGCGCTTGTGTCCCGAAGCCGGGACGTCAACCGCGTCGGCGCGGCGCGTCCGCCTCGGGCAGGGGTGTGCGCAGCGCGCTGCGTCCGCCGTCCCAGGCGTCGCGGATGTGGCGGGCGAGGCGGTCCTCCAGCAGGACGGTCGCCGCGCAGCCGAAGGCGACGTCGCCCTCCAGGTCCGGCTCGTCGGCGAGGAGACCGCCGATGACCTCGTGGCGTACGAGCTGTTCGTGGACGGCGTCGGCCTCGACGTGCTCGGTGTAGAAGTGCTCGGCGGCGGCTCCGGCCCCGCACCGCCGCATGGCCTTGGCCAGGCGCCTCGACCCGGGCGAGGAGGTGACCTCGACGCAGGCGAAGTGGCCGACGAGGGCGCCCCGCAGGGCCCGGTGGAGTCCGAAGAGGGACATCAGGTTCACGGTCGCGAGCAGGGGGGCCGGGGCGTGGTCCAGATAGCGGCCGTACGTGGGGTCGAGGCCGAGGTCGGCCATCAGGTCGGCGAAGAGCCGCGCGTGGATCCGCTCGGCGCGGCCCGCGCCGAACTCGTCGTACTCGATGGCGACCATGGCGGCCTTGGCGCGGCCGGTGAGGCGGGGGATCACCCAGGCGTGCGGGTCCGCCTCCTTCAGGTGGTAGAGGGAGCGCAGGGCGGCGTACTCGCGCAGCTGCCAGAGTTCGCCGTCGGTCTCCAGGTGGTGGCTGAGGCTGCCGGAGAGGTCCACGGGTTCGACGAGGAGCGGGGCGAAGGCCGCCTCGACCGATCGGGGCGCGTCGTACGGTTCGCAGCGCAGGGCGTGCAGGAAGCGGGCTTCCAGGGCCTGTCGCAGCCGCAGCAGTTCCGGGTCCCATTCGCGGGCGTCGTCCACGCCGTCGAAGCCGCGGTAGTGCGGTTCGTACAGGAGGTAGAGGGCGAGCTGGAGGTCCTCGCCCCAGGGGTCGGCCTTCAGGACGGATTCGGGGGCGTACCGCGGAGGGCAGCCGGAGCGCAGGGCCAGGGTCACGGCGCCGGACAGTTCGCCCCGCCCGTCGACCAGGTGGGGGCGGGAGTGGGGGCGGGCACGGCGGTCAGCGGTCACGGTCGGGCTCGGGGTGGGCGGTGTCATGACGGGTTCCCCTCCTCGGGCTTCCCGGGCTTCCCGGGCTTCTTGGCCTCGGGCTCCTCGGGCGGCGCGGCGGCGCGCTCGCGCCGGCGGTGGCTGGTGTCGCACCAGGGGTAGGCGCGGCTGCGGCGGCAGGTGCAGACCGCGACCATGAACCGGTCGGACCGGGCCACCGTCCCGTCGTCCAGGGCGATCTCGACCGGCCCCTCGACCAGGACCGGGCCTTCGGGATCCACGCGCACCCGGCGCGCGGGCGCCGCCGCGCCGCCCCGGCCCGGGGTGGTGTCAGGGGTACTGGGCACGGATGACCACCAGCTCTTCCCGTTCCTCGGCTCCGGCCGCCAGGCCCTGCCGCTCCAGCCAGGCCCGCCGCGAGCGCAGGACGGGCCCCCACGGTACGGAGGCCCTGGCCGTGACCTCCGCGATCAGCCGCGCCCCGGCCAGCCGGTCGACGGTCTCCTCGGCCCCGCACATCCCCGAGTGCACCATGAGCAGGACGCCGCCGGGACGCAGGAGGGCCGGGGCCCGCGCACAGATCCGGTCGATGACATCGCGCCCGTCGGGGCCCGCGTCCCAGGCCCGCTCGGGGCCGTGCGCGGGGGGCCGGGTCGCGGGGGCGGGGACGTACGGGGGATTCGCCACGACCAGGTCGTAGCGGCGCCCCTCGGTGCGGGCCGCGAAGTCGCCGTGCAGGACGCGCAGGGGAACCCGCCGGCGCAGCGCGTTCAGCCGGGCCGTCACGACGGCGGGCCAGGCGACGTCGACCGCCGTGACCCGGGCTCCCCTGCCGGCGGCGTGCAGGGCCAGCGCGCCGGTGCCCGTGCCGATCTCCAGCACGTCCCGGCGGGACCCGAAGTCCTCGCGGGTGAGTGCCTCGGCGAGGAGCCGGGTGTCCGCCTGGGGCCGGTAGACGCCCGGGAGGGCGATCAGGCCGGCGGACAGGATGTCCCCCCGGGTGAGAGCGGTACTGGTCAACGCGTTCCTCCGGTTCGGTCGGGGCCGCGTCGGCGGGTGCGGCCTTGGGCCGGGCACGCTTCGCCTGCCCGCTGCGGGGAGTCCCATACCGGAACGGGGCGATCTTCGGAATTCCGGGTCCGTCCCACGGAGCGTGCGAACCACGGGGCGCGTACGAACCACGGGGCGTGCGAACCACGGGGCGTGCGAACCGGTGGATGCGGGGTAGGCGCGGGCCATGATGACTCCCGCACCACTCGCAGCATCCGGTTCCTCCTCCCTCCTGTTGATCCTGGCCGGCGTGGTCGTGGCCGTGCTGTTGATCGCCGCCTTCTGGTACGGCACCCGCCGCGACGCGGCCGGCAAGGATCCGGGCGCGCGGCCGGCGGACCAGAGCCGGGCCGCACGGGCGCGGCAGTCGTCCTGGGAGACCCCGGACACGGACGCCCCGGCAGCCGGACCGGATTCGCCGCACCGCCCCTGACCAGCGGGAATCGTGGCCGGTCCCGGCCACGGCCCCGGCCGTCGGCGGCGCCCGTGCCTTCGCCCCCCCTCGTTTCAGGACCTCATTCGGGGTAGACGAGGGACATGGCCGTCACCGAGCAGGGTGTTCTTCCGGACGCCGTCCCGCTCCCGGGGCGCGACGCCGCCGGCCGGGCGGTGGTGCCGACGCTCGGGGTCGAGGAGGAGTTCCTCCTCGTCGACCGGCTGACCAGGGCCCCGGTGCCGCGCGCCGGCCCGGTCATCGAGGCCGCCTCGCACTTCCTCGGGGATCTGGTCCAGGAGGAGTTCTACCGCTGCATGGTCGAGGTCTGCACCCGCCCGGCGACCACCGCCACGGACGTACGGGCCCAGCTCGCCCTGCTCCGGGAAGCGGCCGCCCAGGCGGCGCGCGCTTCGGACTGCCTGCTCGTCGCCTCGGGTACGGCCGTGGTGCCCCCCGACGCCCCTGTCCCCGTGACCGACACCCCGCGCTACCGCCGTATGGCCCGGCAGTTCGGCGCCCTCGTGGACGGCAACCTGGGCATCGTCTGCGGCTGCCATGTGCACGTCGGCGCCGCCGACCGCGCGCAGGCCCTGTTCCTCGCCAACCACGTCCGCCCCTGGCTGCCCGCCCTCCAGGCCCTCGCCGTCAACTCGCCGTTCGCCGGCGGGGCCGACACCGGCTTCGCGAGCTGGCGCTGCGTGGAATTCGGACGCTGGCCCACCGCGGAGCCTTCCCCGCTGCTGGACAGCGCCTCGTACGAGGAGTCCGCCGCGGCGCTGGTCGACTCCGGGATCCTGATGGACCGGCGGATGATCTACTGGTTCGCGCGCCCGTCCGAGCACCACCCGACCGTGGAGTTCCGCGTCGCGGACACCAACGCCGACCTCGACACCACCGTTCTCGTGGCCCTGCTCCTGCGCGGCCTGTGCGCCACGCTGCTCGCTCAGGCCGAAGAGCGGCGACCGCCCCCCGACGTCCCCGTCCCGCGCCTGCGCGACGCACACCGCTACGCCGCCCAGTACGGCCCCACGGGCCTCGCCCTCGACCCCTTCACCGGCGAGCGCGTGCCGGCCCGGTCCCTGATCACCGCCCTCGTCGCGGCGGCCGCCCCGGGCCTGCGGGCGGCGGGCGACGAGGCCGAGGTCCACCGGCTCCTCGGCGCGCTCCTGCGCAAGGGCACCGGAGCGGCCCGCCAGCGCGCCGCCCTGCACCGCTCCGGCGGTCGCGGTCTGCGCGCCGTGGTCGACCACCTGGCCGACCTCACCACCTGGGCCTGATCCCGCCGAACTCGCCGGCCGGATCGGAGCGGTGCGGCGTTCAGGTCTCCGTGTACTGGACGGCCGCGACCACGGCGGCATGTGCGCTGGGCTCGGCCATCAGGACGCAGAGGGTGTAGATCGCGTCTTCCAGCGCGCGTCGCGCGGGCTCGTCGGCGGGTGTGGCGACCAGGCGCAGTCGGGCGTCGAAGAACCGGCCGAGGGCGTGTTCGGCTTCCTCGGTGCTCGGCATGAGCCCGGGCACCGCCCGGCCGGAGCGGGCGTCGGGGGAGGTCCGCGCCGTCTGGACGGCCTGGCTCAGGGCCCGGCCGATGAGGGCGGGGGGCGGGGTTCCCCGGGACTCGGCGACCATCGCTGCCGCCAGCTCGGCGAGACTGATCTCGACCCGGGCCGCCGCGGCGGCGAGGAGGCGCCCGGCGTCACGCGCCGAGCAGGGCACGGTCGCCATGGTCATGCCGACCGCCCACGCCACGGCGGCCCCGGATCCGGCCCCGCGGGAGTCGTACGGGCGTGAGCCGGCCGCGGCGGGGGGCGTCGAAGCTCTGGATTTCATGGCACACCCCTTCGTACGGCGCGGCGGGCGGTGACGCAGGCCGCGTTCCCGGTCAGACGAGCAGGACGATGGCGTAGGCGAGGAAGAACAGGGCGCAGACGACGGCCAGGGCGCAGATCGCCACGAGCGGCGCCATGCCCCAGCCGCGCGTGAGCGGTCGGTACGGTCCCGTGCCGGAGCCGGTACTCGACTCGCCCGGCGGCGTCTCCCCCGGCGGCACGCCGCCGACGGCACGCGGCGCGGACCCGCGCGGAACCGGTTCGGAACCCGGAATGTGTACGGACATGGTGTCCTCCTCGCCCCGACGGCCCGCGACCGCCTCACCACGGGTGGCTCGGGCGTGATCCGGCGGGCTCCGGAAGCGTCTGTGCCCGGCCCCTACCCGTACCCCGGCACCTCACGCGTGACACGGACGGATCGTCGGCCACGACGTGTACCCGGGTGCGGCACATACCCGAGTCGTCGAGACGTCAGGGTCACAGGGCGGTGTGCGTACGGTGGCGTTCCCGGGGCAGGCCTCCGCGCATGAGGCTCGGTTCGGTACACGACGCCGGGGAGCGCGGGCCCGGCTGGAAGGGCTACGCCGCGAGCGCGACGGCCGTCGCCGCCTGCGCGGCCATCGGCGGCTGGGCGGTCGACCCCGACTCCGGCTGGTACCGGTCGCTGCGGAAACCGCCCTGGCAGCCCCCGCCCTGGGCCTTCGGCGCGGTGTGGACCCCCCTGTACGGCGCGATCGCCTGGGCGGCCGGCCGCGCGCTGAACCGCGCCGAAGGGCCCGAGCGGCGCGGGCTCGCCGTCGCCCTGGGGGTGAACCTCGCCCTGAACGCGGCGTGGAGCCGGCTCTTCTTCGCCCGCAGGAGCCCGCGCGCCGGGCTGGCCTGCACCCTCCTGCTGGACGCCTCGAACGTCCGGCTGCTGCGCCGGGTGCACCGCATCGACACGGCGGCGGGACGCGCCCTGATCCCGTACGTCGCCTGGTGCGCCTTCGCGACCGCGCTGAACGCCGACATCGCCCGGCGCAACCGGTGAGCGACACGCCGCCGGATCCACCGCCCCGCAGCCGCGCGCGAGGGCCGGGCCGTGGAAATCTGGCTCCACCCGGACCGCCCGCCGATCGAGGGAAGCGACCGCCATGACCACGAACAGCGCCTACGTCATCGTCGGAGCAGGACTGGGCGGGGCGAAAGCCGCCCAGACCCTGCGCGAGGAGGGCTTCGACGGGCCGCTCGTCCTCATCGGGGCGGAGCGTGAACGCCCCTACGAGCGTCCGCCGCTGTCCAAGGGCTACCTGCTGGGCACGCAGGAGCGCGAGCAGGCCTACGTACATCCCGAGCGGTGGTACACCGAGCACGACGTCGACCTGCGTCTCGGCGCGACGGTCACCGCGCTCGACACCGCGGCCCACCGGGTGACGCTCGCGGACGGCGGCCGGGTCGACTACGCCAAGCTTTTGCTGACCACCGGCTCCGCACCGCGCCGGCTGCCCGTCCCGGGCTCGGACCTGGACGGGGTGCTGTACCTGAGGCGGCTGGAGGACAGCGACCGGCTCAAGGCGGCGCTGCGGCCCGGAGCCACGATCGTCGTCATCGGCGCGGGCTGGATCGGCCTGGAGAGCGCCGCCGCCGCCCGCGCGGCCGGGTGCCGGGTGGTGGTGCTGGAGAGCGCGGAGCTGCCGCTGCTACGGGTACTGGGCCGTGAGGTCGCGCAGATCTTCGCCGACCTGCACCGGGACCACGGCGTGGACCTCCGCTTCGGCGCGCGGATCGCCTCCATCACCGGCGACGGCGCCGCGGCCGACGGCGTCCTGCTCGCCGACGGCACCCGTCTCGCGGCGGACGCGATCGTCGTCGGCGTCGGCATCACCCCCAACACCGGCCTCGCCGAGGAGGCGGGGCTGGAGGTCGAGGACGGCATCCTCACCGACGACCACCTGCGCACCTCCGCGCCCGACGTCTACGCCGCGGGCGACGTGGCCAACGCCCACCACCCGTTCCTGGGGCGCCGCATCCGGGTCGAGCACTGGGCCAACGCCCTCAACCAGCCCCAGACCGCGGCCAGGGCCATGCTCGGCCAGGACGCCGCCTACGACCGGCTGCCGTACTTCTTCACCGACCAGTACGACCTGGGCATGGAGTACACCGGTCACGTCGAACCCGGCGGCTACGACCGGGTCGTCTTCCGCGGCAGCACCGCCACCCGTGAGTTCATCGCGTTCTGGCTCGCCGGCGACTGCGTCCTGGCCGGCATGAACGTCAACGTCTGGGACGTCACCGAGCCCGTCCAGGCCCTCATCCGCTCCCGCGCGCCCATCGACCCCATCCGCCTGGCCGACCCCGGGGTCCCCCTGGAATCGCTGCTCCCCCACTGATCCGGGCCCCGGGAGCGGCGATCCCGGCCGGGCGCCGCCGCCGGTTTGAAGGGCGGCGGGTCGGAGAGACGACAAGTGCGGCGGCTTCGGGCCGCCCACGTGAGGCGCGAGGAACGGAGAGTCGCATGAACACCCGTAGTGGTTCGCAGTCCCGCTCCCCCGCCGCGCCGCATCCGAGGCGGCTCCTGGAGATCTACCTCAACGACCACCTCGCGGGCGCGAGCAGCGGAGTGGCCCTGAGCCGCCGCATGGCCCGGACCCATAGGGGCCGGGCGGTGGGTCCGGCGCTGGCGGAGCTGGCCGGACAGATCGCCGCGGACCGGGAGAGCCTGCGCGAGTTCATGACGGCGCTCGACGTCCCCGCCCAGTGGTCCAGGGTCGTGGCGGGCCGGCTGGCGGAGAAGGCGGGCCGGATCAAGCTGAACGGCCGCCTGGTGCGCCGCTCACCCCTCAGTGACGTCCTGGAACTGGAAGTCATGCGGCTCGGTGTGGAGGGCAAGGCCTCGCTGTGGCGGTCGCTCAGGACCGTCGCGAACACCGACCCCCGCCTCGACGGCGCGGCCGTGGACCGGCTCCTGGACCGTGCCCGGCGGCAGGCGGACGTACTGGAGGAGCTGCGGGTGCGGGCCGCCCGCAATGCCTTCGCCCCCACTGCCGAGGCGCGCGCGGCCACGGGCACGGGCACGGTGGGCACCGGAACGGCCATCACGCACGGGTAGGCCGGTGCACGGAGGGTCAGCTCGCCCATCGCGGCGGCGCGGCAAGATCAGGGCGGCCGACACGGGAAAGGCGGACGAAGCGGGGTAGGCGCCGTGCATGAACTCATACATCGACGACAGCACGCCCGGTCCCGAGCGGGCATCGGCCCTGGAGCGGGCCTCGGAGCGGTGGCTCGGCGCCGTGTCCGGCATCGAGGAGACGACGGCGGCTGATCCGGTGATCCGAGGGCTACAGCGGGGTATTCGCGCGCTCCCGCTGGGACGGATCCGCGGTCTGCTGCGGGGCGGCCCGCTGGGCCATCCCGCCCACCCGTTGCTGGTGGAGGTACCGATGGGCTGCTGGATGTCGGCGGCCCTGCTGGACGCCGTACCCGGGGCGCACCGGGCTGCCACGGTTCTGACGGCGGCCGGTCTCGTCGGGGTCGCGCCCGCGGCGGCCGCCGGGTGGGCCGACTGGGCGGAGCTGCCGCCGCGGCAGGCGCGGGTCGGTGTCGCGCACGCGGCGGCCAATGCGGCCGCCGTCGCCTGCTACACGATCTCGCTCGCCGACCGGTTGCGGGGGCGGTCCGCGCGCGGGCGTCTGTGGTCGCTGGCGGGACTGGGCGCCGTCGCGGTGAGCGGGGCCCTGGGCGGACACATCGCCTACAGCGGCCGGCTGGAGGCGGTCGACAGCACTCCGGCTCCGGCGCCGGGTCCCGTCCTCGTACGCCCTTGAGGGTGAACAGCCTGCGCCCACGCAAAAACGCCCGGCCGGAGAGTCTCGGCCGAGCGTGCGTGCGTGCGTCCGCGCGTGGGGGTGCGGGGGCGGCTTAGTACCAGTGGTTGGCCTGCCAGAAGTTCCAGGCGCCGACCGGGCTGCCGTAGCG
>NZ_BMVE01000023.1 GCF_014650555.1 Streptomyces goshikiensis
TTCGAGCTCGGTGACGCCGTCCGGCTGCTGCGCGAAGCCGGGCACGAGGAGCAGGCGGCGCGGGTGGAGCACGCGATCGTGGGCCGCAACGTCATCCCGGGCCACTGGACCTTCCAGATCATCGAGGCCTACAACGACACCTATTACCGGCCTTTCGCCGCGATGGAGCGCGACATCGTCGACGAGCTGGCCGCCGGACGCGACCACCTCCTGGAGGCCCACCTCAAGACGGCCCGTCGAACCCGCAACCATCCAGACCACACGCCGACGCCCACCGACACCTGAGAGACGTTCCGCCACCACTCTGGAGTACGGCACCGGCCTCGTCCCGGTGTGGCTCGCCCTCGGCCCGGCTGGGCAGTTGGCGGCTATCGCCGCGATCCAGACCCTCCTGAACTTCTTCCTCACCCGCGAGATCGCGAAGGAGCGGAGATCGACCAAGATCGTCAAGGGTCCGAGCCTCACGTCGCAACTCTTTGATGGCCCTTGTGGCGTTGATTCAGGCGTCGAGCGCAGTCGGCGGGGCAGGCGCCTATCGGAGGTGGTCGATCTTGCCTAGACGGGTGGATGCGCCACGAAGGATCTGGTTGGCGGCTACGGAGCGGGCCGGCTACCTGCGACGCGCTGCGCAGGGAGCCGGGAGCGAGCGGGACGAGCTACTGCTCGGTGCCAAGACCGTGGTCGCGGCGATGGCGGCGTGGGTCCTGGCGCGTTACCTGCTGCCGCCTGCCGTCTCGACGTTCGCGCCGTTCACCGCGCTGGTGGCACTGCAGGCCACCGTGTACCGCTCGGTGCGGGACTGCCTCCAGTACGTTCTGGCGATGGCAGCGGGAGCCACGCTCGCCGCCACCCTGGCGGCCGTGGCAGGCGTCCACGGATGGACGTTCGGCCTCCTCACGCTGTTCGCCCTCTGCGTCGGCAAGATCCGGCGCTTTGGCCAGCAGGGCCCTCAGGTGGCCATCGTCGGCTTCTTCGCGTTCTCCTCCGGCCAAGGACAGATCGACTACATCGGTCATCTGATCACGTCCGTGGGCATCGGCGCCCTTTGCGGTCTCGCCGCCCATCTCGCGCTCGCGCCCGCCCGGCACACCGGCCACCGGCAGCAAGCCGTCACCGACCTCTACACCACCATGGCCCAGCGCCTCAACGATCTTGCCGACACCCTCGAAGCAGAGGATCCCGACCGGAGCCACCTGCGCCAATGGCGCCACGACTGGCACAGACTGTCCGCCGAATGCGAGCGCATCCGCCACACCATCGACGCCGAGATCGAAAACGGCCGCATGAACCCACGCCGCACCAGCAGCGGCTCCGGCGAGGCACTTCCCCGCGCTGGGGAGGCGATCTCCGTCGCCGAACGCAGCATGGACCACCTTCGCTCCATGACCCGAACCCTGGACTACGCCCTCGACAGCGGGGAACTCGGGAACCTCCCGGCCGCTTTCCGTCCTCGATTCAGCGCAGTCCTGCGCGCCGTGGCCGCCACGACGGAGGAAATCGGCCGGGCGTCTCACACCGATTCGGACCTGCTCGGTGCGAAGATCGACGAAGCGTCCGCAGAACTCGATCGGGTGCAGCAGCAGGAACGGACCACCCTGGAAGCCTCCCCGGCCGTGCACGCCTTGCAGGGCACGCTCCTCACGGACGCCGGCCGGCTCCTGGTCGATCTGCGGTCGGGCCTGCGAGGTCTCGCCAGTACCTGAGAAATCGATCGGGACACGGTTCGCATGGTGTGGAGGGGTAGGCGGGATAGGAGAGACGTCAGCCGAGGCAGACGGACGTCGCCCCGCGGTCGAGTCGCACGCCGAGCCCGGCCGCGCCGCCCCTCCCACAGGTGCCGCCACCCGTCGTGGAGCGTTCGGTGAAGTGTGGCGCCGGCAAGGAAACACCATGAAAGCGGCAGTGTACGAAGGACCGCGGACGGTGACGGTCAAGGACGTCCCGGACGCGAAGGTCGAGCACCCTGGCGACATCCTGGTAAAGATCACGACCGCCAATATTTGCGGCTCCGACCTGCACATGTATGAAGGCCGGACCTCCTTCGAGACGGGCCGGACCCTCGGTCACGAGAACCTCGGCCAGGTCGTCGAGGTGGGCAAGGCGGTCAGCAAGGTCAAGGTCGGCGACTGGGTGGTCCTGCCGTTCAACATCGCCTGCGGCTTCTGCAAGCAGTGTGAGCAGGGTCTGACCAACTACTGCCTCACCATGCAGCCCCAACCGGACATGGCCGGCGCCGCTTACGGCTTTGCCGAGATGGGCCCCTACCAGGGCGGCCAGGCGGAACTGTTGCGCGTACCGTACGGCGACTTCAACGCCCTGCGCCTCGGCGAGGACGCCCCCGAGCGGCAGCTCGACTACGTGATGCTGGCCGACATCTTCCCCACCGGCTACCACGCCACCGAAATGGCAGGTGTGAAGCCAGGTGACCAGACGCTCGTCTACGGCGCGGGGCCGGTCGGCCTGATGGCCGCCTACTCCGCGATCCTCAGGGGCGCCGGCCGCGTATGGGTGGCCGACCACCAGCCCGACCGGCTCCGCCTCGCCGAGGAGATCGGCGCCATCGCCATCAACACGGCCGAACAGGATCCGGCCGAGGTCGTCAAGGAAGCCACCCTCGGCCTGGGCGCGGACAACGGCTGCGAATGCGTCGGCTACCAGGCCCACGACCCGCAGGGCAACGAGGACGCCACCCTGACCATGAACGGGCTCATCGACTCCGTCCGGTTCACCGGTGGCATCGGCGTGGTCGGCGTGTTCCTCCCCGAGGACCCAGGAGGCGACGAGGCGCAGGGCGGGCTTGAAGCCCAGGGGAAGGTACCGCTCGACTTCGGCCTGCTCTGGTTCAAGGGCCAGCACATCGGCACCGGCCAGGCGCCCGTCAAGCGCTACAACCGGGCCCTGCGTGACCTGATCGCCGGAGGCAAAGCCGAACCCAGCTTCCTCGTCTCCCACGAACTCAGCCTCGACGAGGCGTCCGCGGCCTACGAGCACTTTGACAACCGCGACGACGGCTGGACCAAGGTCGTTCTCCACCCCGATGGCCGCAGTCGCCGCGCCTCCACCGCAAAGCGGGGCAGTCGCAGCGTCGGCGGGTCCTCCCACCCGACCGTGCAGGAACTACGCCGAGAAGCGTAGGCGCGAGGCATCGAAGGCCGCTCCCACATGAACAAGCAGGAGCTGAAACGGGCCGTCAGACCTTGAGCGCCGTAGACGCCGCCGCTGGCGGACGCCCGGCCCGCGACTTCGATCAGTGGCCGAGGCCAGGGCCCCTCGTATTCCCACCCGCACTCTGATCGAGTGAACCAAAGGGGGTGAATGGGGCCGCTTGCGACATCAATGCGGGGTGTGGGGGTAGCCGGTCATCATGGACCCCAACAATCACACGCCGCTCCGTGCTGTCTCGCTCGTCTGCACCCTCTCGCCCTCGCCCGCGCCCTCCAGCTCCCAGCTGCTGGCGGAGCAGACCATGGCCGCTCTCGCCGAGCACGGCGTCACGGGGAAGACCATCCGGATCGCCGACCACGACGTGAAGGCCGGTGTGAAGACCGACATGGGCGACGGCGACGCATGGCCGGAGATCCGCGACACGATCCTGGGCTGCGACATCCTGATCCTGTCCACGCCGATCTGGCTCGGCCACCCCTCCAGCGTCGCCCAGCGGGTCATGGAGCGTCTGAACGCGGAGATCTCCGAGACGGACGATGAGGGCCGCATGCTCACCTACGGCAAGGTGGCCGCAGTCTGCGTCGTCGGCAACGAGGACGGCGCCCACAAAGTCAGTGCCGACCTCTTCCAGGGACTCAACGACGTCGGGTTCTCCCTCGCCCCCAATGCCGTCACCTACTGGGTCGGCGAAGCCATGCAGGGCACCGACTACCAGGACCTCGACCAGACCCCCGAGAAGACGGCCGGCACGACGGCCACCCTCGCCGCGAACACCGCCCACCTCGCCCGCCGCCTCAAGGCAGCCTCCTATCCGGCGAACTGACCCGCAGTCAGCCCTTGCGCGCCCTGGAGACCGGAGAAACGAAATGTCGTCCCGGAAAGCACCCCGCGTTTCCGACCCCGTCACCCGCCACCCACGCCCGCCGTTCCCCGGCCAAGAGCAGGAGCACCCCGGCTCGACCGAGGACATGGATCCCCGCCCCGATCACGGCGAGGACTCCTACCAGGGCCACGGCGTGCTCCTGGACCGCGCCGCGCTGGTCACGGGAGGCGATTCCGGGATCGGCCGAGCTGTGTGCCTGGCCTTCGCACGTGAGGGCTCGGACGTCGTCTTCACCCACCTGCCCGAGGAAGCCGACGAGGCGGCCGAGACCGCACGTCTGGTCGGCGCGTCAGGCCGCGAGGCCATCCCCGTCCTGTGCGACATTCGTGACGAGGCGCAGTGCGAGGCCCTCATCGACCGCGTCACGAACGAGTTCGGGCGCATCGACATCCTGGTCAACAACGCCGCGTATCAGATGTCCCAGCCCGACGGGATCGAGGCCATCACCACGGAGCAGTTCGACCGGGTGATGAAGACCAACCTGTATGGAATGTTCTGGCTCTCCCGCGCGGCCCTCGCCCACATTCCGCGGGGTGGATCGATCATCAACACCGCTTCGGTGCAGGGCTACCAGCCCAGCCCGCACCTGCTGGACTACGCGATGACGAAATCCGCCATCATCTCCTTCACTCACGGGCTGGCGCAGATGGTCGCCGAGCGCGGCATCCGCGTCAACGCCGTCGCCCCCGGGCCGGTCTGGACGCCGCTCATCCCGGCGACCATGCCCGACGTGACGGAGTTCGGCAAACAGTCACCCCTGGGCCGAGCGGCCCAGCCGGCCGAGATGGCTCCCGCCTACGTCTTCTTGGCCTCACCCCAAGCCAGCTACATCACGGGGGAGATCCTCAACGCCACCGGCGGAACTCCCCTCCCATAACCTGCGGGGCTCGCATGCGCAGGCCCGTTCCGCACCGGCCCCCATCCGCGATCTGGAGAGCAGGGCTGACGGGGCTCAAACACGCGTCGCCCTTGCCTCCGCCACCACACCGGCGCCCATAAGGAGAACGACCATGGCGAAGAAGCAGCAGCCAGCAGGAGACGCCGCCAGGAACGAACTGCCAGGCCAACCCGGCCCGGTACCCCCGCCCGTGGCCGAGCCCATGCAGCCGGGGGAACCGCTGCCCCCGAAGCAGGACCAGGACGGCCCCGAAACGGTGAGCCCCACCGGGCAGCCCACGGGAGCGGACCAGGCGCGCGTGGCGCAGAGCGGCGCGTACCTGACCACCGCCCAAGGCGCTCGGCTCCCCGACACCGATCACTCCCTGAAGGCCGGAGCGCGCGGCCCCGTCCTGCTCCAGGACCATCACCTGCGCGAGAAGATCACACATTTTGACCACGAGCGGATCCCGGAGCGGGTCGTCCACGCGCGCGGCGCCGCCGCCCACGGGGTTTTTCAGGGGTACGGCACGGCGGGCGAAGTGTCCAAGGCTGCGTTCCTCGCCAAGGACGTGGAGACACCCGTGTTCGTGAGGTTTTCCACCGTCCTCGGTTCGCGCGGCTCGGCCGACACGGTCCGCGACACCCGTGGCTTCGCGACGAAGTTCTACACCGAAGAGGGCACCTTTGACCTGGTGGGGAACAACATCCCGGTGTTCTTCATCCAGGACGCGATCAAGTTCCCGGACGTGATCCACGCCGCGAAGCCGCACCCGGACCGGGAGATCCCTCAGGCGCAGAGCGCGCACGACACGTTCTGGGACTTCGTGTCCCTGCACACCGAAGCGACCCACCACACCCTCTGGAACATGTCCGACCGCGGGATCCCGCGGTCCTATCGGATGATGGAGGGTTTCGGGGTCCACACGTTCCGTCTGGTCAACGCGGCCGAGGAGAGCGTGCTGGTGAAGTTCCACTGGAAGCCGAAGCTGGGCGTGCACTCCCTGGTCTGGGAAGAGGCACAGCTGATCAACGGCATGGATCCCGATTTCCACCGCCGGGACCTCTCCGACGCGATCGAGTCCGGCGCGTTCCCGCAGTGGGAGCTGGGCATCCAGGTCTTTCCGGACACCCCGGAGCAGACCTTCGAGGGCATCGACCTCCTCGACCCGACGAAGATCGTGCCGGAGGAGCTCGCGCCGGTCCAGCCCATCGGGCTCATGACCCTGAACGCGAACACCAAAAACTACTTCGCGGAGACCGAACAGGTTGCCTTCCACCCCGGACACTTGGTCCCGGGCATCGACGTCACCGACGATCCGCTGCTGGCCGGCCGGCTGTTCTCCTACCTCGACACGCAGATCAGCCGGCTCGGCGGCCCGAACTTCGGCCAGATCCCGATCAACCGGCCGCACGCGCCCGTCAACGACATGCTCCGCGACGGCATGCACCAGACCGCCGTCCACACCGGCGTCGCCCCCTACCATCCCAACAGCCTCGACGGAGGCTGCCCGTTCCTCGCCGGCGCCGACATGAGCGCCTTCATCGAGACGCCGGTGAAGGTTCCGGCGGCGAGCAAGGTCCGCGAGGCACCGGCCTCGTTCTCGGACCACTTCACCCAACCGCGGCTCTTCTGGCTCAGCATGACTCCGCCCGAGCGCGAACACATCATCGCCGCCTACACCTTCGAACTGAACAAGTGCTACGAGCAGGCCATCAAGGAACGCACCCTCCAGGTCCTCGCGAACATCGACACGGAACTGTGCGAGGAGGTCGCCACCGGACTCGGCCTGCCTGCTCCTGCGGCCTCCGAGCCGCTCACCGCGCCCGACCCCAGCCCGGCTCTCTCCCAGATGGGCGGGACTTGGCCGACCGATGGCCGCGTGATCGGCATCATCGCCGACGCGGAGGCCGACTTGGACGGCGTACGCACCGCCCGGCACGCCATCCTGGACTCCGGCATGGTCCCCCTCGTCATCGCACCCACCGGCGGGACCCTCGACTCCGACGGCGACGACCCGATCCATATCCAGCGGACTTACGCCGCCGCCCGCTCCGTCGAGTTCGACGCCCTCCTCGTGGCTGGTGAGCCCCAAGCCGGCGCAGATGCCTACGGCGCCCGCGACGCCAAGGCCGGAACCGCTCAGCCCCCGCAAGCCGTCGACCCGCGCGTCCTGCTGCTCCTTACCGAGGCGTACCGCCACGGCAAGGCCATCGGCGGCTGGAACGGCGCGGAGCGGCTACTGGCATCCGCCGGCATCACTGCGGATGAGCCGGGCATCGCCGTCGGCGAAACCAGCAGGGCGATGGTTGAGGAGCTGACGCAGGCACTGGGGGAGCACCGAGCATGGGACCGCTTCCCGGCCAACCTCTGACGCCGTCGTCGGTCCCGCCCGCCCGCAAGCCCGCGGGCGGGCGGCGAGGGGGCGCATAGTCCCCGTGGAAGAGGCGTTCAGCTGAACGAGCCGGCCGGGCCCGCAGTCAGTGCTTGGCGCTCGGGACGGCAAGCGACTCGCCCGGAGGCTTCTTCTTCGCCGCCTCCACCTCCTCACCGGGTTGAGGGAGGCGGTTGTGGCTCATCTTGGCGTCGAAGCGCTCGTCGAACGCGTCGAGATCCCCCAGTTCCGAGAGCGTCCACAGCACAATCCCGTCCACCAACGCCTTCTGGGCCGCTGGGGTACGCCCTCCTCCCGGCGTGAGACCGCCTTCACGTCGGCTTTCTCGGGGTGGGCAACAGAACTGCGTGACTCTACGGAGTCGCCGCCACCTGCGAAGCCCCGCAGTTCACCCTCGCCGGCGCACTGGTCCCCGCCTCCTCCACCGCCGGGGACACCTACGACCACAGCCTCGACACCCACACCCTGCACTTGTCGATCACCGGCGCCATAGGCCACGACGTCGACGCGTCCCTGATGGCCACTCTGCTGGTCAATGCCTCCCGTGGCGCCCGCCGCGCCGGAGAAACCCTGGCCGAGCAGGCCCGCCAGGCCCTCCTCGACCACGGTCGCCAGTCCACGGCAACCGGCCAGCTCCTGCGCATGGCCCTCGACGGAAGCAGCGCGCAGCTCGTCAACGCAGGCCACCCCTGGCCCCTTCTCCTGCGCGACGGGGCGGTCACAGAGATGTGCCTGGTCGTGACCCGCCCGTCGGCTGCGCCTCGCTCACGCACCCCTACACGGTGCAGGACCTCAGCCTGCGGCCTGGGGATCGGCTCCTGCTCCATACCGACGGCATGCAGGAACGCGACGCCGAAACGGTCGACCTCCCCGCGCTCCTGCCCTAAACCGCCACCCAGCACCCGCGGGAAGTCGCGCGCACCCTGGTCGGCGCGGTCAGCGACGCCTACGACGGCGGCCCGCCCAAGGACGACGCCACCGTCGTCTGCCTCGACTGGCACGGCCCCCACAACGAGAGCGAAAGCACCCGGACGAGCACCTGGCCACGAGGGCAGGCACGACTGACGGAAGAGCCGAACAAGGGTGGGCACCCGCACAGGCGGGCAGGCGCAGTGCAAGCCAACCCGTGTGGAGGGAGACTCCGTGGTCCCGCACATGCTCATCCTCGACCGGCCCGTGCCACGCACCGGCCTGCCCACGACGACAGCACGGGGTGCCACCGACGACTTCCTCCACCACGCAGCGCAGGTCCGCGCCCCTGCCCGGCCCGAGTACGCCGATGCGGTCCTCCTGGTCGTCACCGAACTCGTCACCAACGCGCTCCGCCACACCGACGGGCCCGCCGCCCTCCACCTCGAACTCCACGACGACCACATCGAGATCCGCGTCACCGACACCAGCCCCAAACCCGCGGAGCGTCGTCTGCCCCAGACCAATGGGAGCGGAGGCTACGGATGGCACCTCATCGACCGCCTCACCAACCACACCCACACCGAACCCACCCCTGCCGGCGGCAAAACCATCTGCGCCCACGCCCCCTGGTAAGACTCATGGGCAGACCGCCGGGCGCGGCCCTGCCCCTGGTCGGAGGGCATGGCCGAGTTGGGTCTGGCCTTCGCGGCGGGAGCGTGACACGCTCGGGGAACAACCAGCCTGGTCTGGTGGGAGACCCCGCGCCGCCAGAGGCCAGCTACGGATGGCCAGTGGAGGGCACGGGTGGTCTCGCTCGGCTTTGCGCGGCCCCGGACGGCCGCGCGCTTGACGGCCTCTTCCGCCCGAATCCGGGAGCCGACCGTAATGGGCTCCGACCCGAAGGCGGATCCGACGACCATGCATTCCCTCCAGAACACCGACACGGCCACGCCCAGCGAGCCCCGGACCGTCCTGACCCTCACAGGGGCACTCGACATGGACACCTGCCCGCGCGTCACCGCGACCACCGACACCCTCACCCTCGACGGAAACACTCTCGTCCTGGATCTGTCGGCCGTCACCTTCATGGACTCCAGCGGCCTCAACATGCTCCTCACCCTCCGCAACCGCGCCGAAGCCGAGCAAGGAACGCTGGAACTGCGCGGACTCCCCGGGCAGGTCCTGAGGCTTCTGGACATCACCGGCACACGCGACCTCTTCATCCTCGCCCCATGAACTGCGACCGCCCCGCGCGCCGGCTGCAGGCCGACGGGCGGGAGCTCGCATCCGTCGTCACTCGATGTGCGGGATGACGATCAAGCCGTGAGGCGCTGCGACGGCTCGGGCAGGACCCGTGTTCGTGGCCGATGTGATGTGAGTGCCGAACGGGGCAGGCGCAGAGCACACCGATGTGAATGTGATGAGCGATGAACGGAGTGCGCGATGACCAAGATCAGGAAGCACAACCCGGCGCCGACCCCTCCGTCGCAGGCTCCCGGCGAAAGCGGAGACCCGGAGGCCCGAAAGGAAGCGGAGGAAGCGGTGCTTCCCGACACGCACGAAGGCGAGGCCGGCGACGCATCGACTCCGAGCAGCGATGCGCAGCATCGGGCCGCCGCGAACGCCAAGACTGCCCGCCGGGAGAGCTGACCGAGGGCCGTAGCGCTCCCGGGCCGAAGCGGCTGCACGAACGGCCCGGGGGCGCCCGCGCTGCGCCTTCCCGGCGGATCCCGCGTCGGGTCGATGCCAGTGGAGGCGGATGCGCCCTTGGTGCCGCTGGAGCGCCGCGAGCGGCCCTCGGGGGTCAGTCACGCCTGCCGTCGTCGCTGCCCGCCGTGCTCCGGTCCTCGCCGCGACTGCTGATGCTCATCGCGGGTCTGCCGTGCGGTTTCCGGCCGGGGCCCCTGGCGGGGCCGTACTGCTCGGGGGTGGAAGGAGCGGTGGGCGCTCGGGCTGTCCCGCCGGTGGTCTCGTCGACGTCGGGAGACCAATGGCTGCTCGGTCCCCTGGCGGGGTGGAAGCGCCGTACCTCGTGGGCGAACGCTGGCCGGATGCTGTTCATCCGAGACGCGCGTACGACAGCCCGGTGCCACTCGTGCGTAGTCGTACGGGACCGTATGCGTCAAACACGTTGGGCGCGGTGGAGCAGGGCGTGGAGGCCGTGGGCGCGCAGGGCGGCCCGGGCGGCGTTCGCCCCGGGCGCGCCGTGGACTCCGCCGCCGGGGTGGGCGGCCGCGGAGGCGAGGTAGAGGCCCTTGACGGGCGTCTCGGGCCGGCCGGTGCCGGGGGTGGGGCGGAAGATCGCCTGTTGGTGGAGGGCGGTGGTGCCGTTGTTGATGGCGCCGTTGTGGAGGTTCTCGTTCATGGCCTGCAGCGTGTTGGGGGCCAGGATCCGGCGGGCGCCGATGAGCCCGCGGAAGCCGGGTGCGAAGCGTTCCACCTGTGCTTCGAGGCGGTCGGCCATGGCTTCCTGTTCGCGGGTGTCCCAGCGGCCGGTGATGCGGTCGGGGCCGGCGTCGGCGGTGATGCGTTGGGGGAGGTGGGTGTAGGCCCACGCCGATTCCGTGCCGGCGGGTGAGCGGCTGGGGTCCGCCGTGGTCATCTGGCCGAGCAGGGCGAACGGCTCGTCGGGGACCTGCCCCATGGCGATCTGCGCGGCGAACCGGGTCAGGCCGTCGACACCGTCGGCCACGTGGACCGTCCCCGCCCCGGTGGCCTGCGGCGCCGTCCACGGCACCGGGCCGGTCAGTGCCCAGTCGACCTTGAAGGTCGAGAAGTCCCACTGAAAGCGTTCCAGGTCCCGCAGAAGGCGGGAGGGCAAGTGCTCCTCGCCCACGAGGTCCCGGTACAGGGCCGTCGCCGACGTATCGGCGAGCACCGCCCGCCGCGCGCCGACGGTCTCCCCGCCCGCGGTCCTGACCCCGACCGCCGTGCCACCGCGTACGACGATGGACGCGACCCGCTGTCCGCAGCGCAAAACACCTCCCTTGCGCCGCAGGCGGCTCACGAGCGCCGCGGTCAGGGCGCCGGCCCCGCCGACGGGGACCGGGAAGCCGTGGCTCTGCCCGAGCATCGCCATCAGCCAGCCGAAACCACCGCTGCCCGCCGCCTCCGGGGCCAGGTCGGAGTGCAGGGCGTTCCCGGCCAGCAGGAGCCGGCCCCCGTCCCCGGCGAACTCCTCCTCGCCCAGACGGCGCACCGGCAGGGCCAGCTTCCGGGCCAGCCGCAGCCCCCCGGCGGTGCGGAGTTTCGCAGCCAGCCGGAGCCCGGAGCGGACCGGGGGGAAGGGCGTGAACAGGGCCTGTACGAGGTCCGGCCCCACCCGGGCCCACGTCCGGTACAAGTTCTCCCAGGCGTCGGCGTCGGCAGCCGCAAAACCGGCCAGGCCGGCGCAGGTGTCCTGCACCCGGCGCTCCAGCACCGCGCACCGGCCGTCCAGCAGCGGGTGGGCCAGTACGGACGGGGCATGGCTCCACCGCAAGCCCTCTGCGGCCAGGTCGAGCCGGGCGAGGACCGGGGAGGCGGCGGCCAGCGGGTAGAAGGCGCTGAAGACGTCCGAGACGTAGTCCGGGTGCACCCCGCGGTCACTGCGGACGGCGCCTCCGGGCTCCTCCTGCGCCTCCAGGACCTCCACGCTCCACCCGGCGTCGAGCAGCAGGTTCGCAGCCACCAACCCGTTGGGGCCGGCGCCGATCACCACTGCGTCAGGCACGGAGCACCTCGCCGGGCTGCTGCTCCACGACCCTGGCCAGGCGGGGCAGCATGCCCCGGTGCCGCAGCTGCAGGGCCGCCTCGATCACGGAGTTGTGCAGGGACCCGCCCAGGCCGCGCAGGGGATGCTCGTCGCAGACGACGAGAGTCTCCTCGCCCCACGGCCGGAGCTGGAGGAAGATCCTCGCGGTGCCCAGCGACTTGAACGACGCCTCCAGCTCCAGCTCCTTGCCGAGTTCCCTGTGACGCACCGTCGTCACTCCTTCGGCTGACCAGGGGCCCAACCGCACGGTGTAGCGGAGCCGGGACCCTACCTCCGGCCAGAGCTGATCGAGCGGTGTGGACTCGGATGGGCCCACCACCCACTCCCCGTACAAGGTCGGGTCGGCGAGTACGGCCCACACACTTCGAGGGGGGCGCCGGATGAGCTGATGACGGACGGCCACGGGGACTCCTTCTGCTACCGGAACGGCATGGACGGGGCGCATCGCGCGAGCAGCACCCGAGCCAGGGCGGGGCAGACTGCCCTGCCCGCGAGGGCGCGTCCCGCCGTCAGCGGTCGAGGGCGTTCTTCAGCTGCTGCTTGGTCATCGTGGAGCGACCCTCGACGCCGCGCTTCTTCGCCTCCTGGTAGAGGTCGTCCTTGGTACGTTCGGAGGAGCTGCCGCCGCGGGACTTCTCACCGCCGCGCTGCGAGGCGGACGTGCCCTGGGTGGAGCTGCGGCTCGCCGTCTGGCTCTCCCCGGAACGGGCGCGTTCCTTGTTCACCGTTCGCGAGGCCATCTCCTTCGCACGGCTCTCCGACATACCGCGGTGCTCACCCGATTCCTTGATGTGTTCGTACTGACGCTCGCGCTTGGGGCTGGAGCCTCGGGGCATGGCGGAACCTCCATCGACGGTGGGATGTCACGGTCATGGTGCGCGTACCTCGATCACGCCGCATCTCGCGCAATTCGGACCAGGAGCTCTCGGTGCGAGGTCGGCCCGTGCCGTTCGTTGCGCCACATGGGGAGGCCGGGATCCGATCGACCGGCGGGATGTGTGCGGGCGCGTTACTCCGGATCCTCTGCCAGGCTCGCACCGTGCCCGCAGGGCAGCGGCGTCACACGGCGTGAGTACCGGTTGCACCGCTGTCTCGGAGGGAGACCTTGTGCAGACGTTCCTTCCGTTTTCGTCGTTCCACGCCTCGGCAGCTGTGCTGGATGTGCGAAGGCCCGGCAAGCAGCGTGTCGAGGCCGTGCAGGTGCTGCGTGGACTGGTCGTTCCGGGCTACGGGTGGCGCAGGCACCCGGCGGTGCAACTCGGGGCGTCGTATTCGGGGGGCGCCCCCGGACGCAGGAGCAGTTGGCCGCGGATGGGGACCGGCCACCGTGGCTGGGCGCACCGGACCTCCATCGGAGCCATCAGTCAGCGCTGGTGCGCAAGGCCCCGGCCCTCTACCGAGAGCGCTTCCCGGGTGTACCGGACGACCTGCCGTACGTATGGCCCCGGTCCGACCGGGATACGGACGGCGTGGCGTGAGCCCGGGCCCCTGCGGGGCCCCGCCCGTTCCCCCAACATTTCGGACGCCACCCTTGCTGGCCTTCGTCGACCACGGCAGCGCCGGCAGCGGAGAACCGGCCGTCGGCCTGTTGTGGTGCCGACATCCAGCGCCGCATAACTGGGCGCCAAAGTGCGGGCGTCTTTTCTCCAGGTGTTCGGGCGGAATCATCCCGCCGCCTTCGCACTGTCCGTGCTGTCCCTGTTCGAGACGTTCCAGTGCGCGGTCGAGTTCTTCGAGGTGCTCGCGTGCCCTGTGCCATCAGGGTCAGAAGTCGGTGCTGCCTCCCTCGGGAGCGTGCTTGCCGTCAATGGCGGCCAGGGCGTTCGCCGCGACGATCCACCGAAGCCGCTTCTCGGCGAGGCCGCCCGCGCGAGGGCATCGGTACGGTCGGCCGCGAGGCGTTCACGGGCGGCCACGAGGGTGGGAGGGGCGTCGTCCTTGGCCTGGGTCACGTCCGGTCCGGCGCCTTCATGAGGTCGTCGGGAGTCTGGCTGCCGGTGGTGAATCCTTTTCGGACCTGCCCGCCTCTTATGTGCGTACCGGCCGAATGGGCCGGCAGAGGTTCTGGGAGCTCCGCCACTGACCAGGGTGGAGCCTCAAGAGGGGAAACAGCATGGGCACTTCTGTGCGTAAGTTCGTCACGGCCACCACCGCGTCAGCCGTGTTCGCCGGCGGGCTGATCGGGCTCTCGGCGACGCCCGCGTCCGCGGGCGAGGTCTGTGACGACGCCTACAAGCGCAAGTACACGGAGATCTCGTCCCAGTGGCACAAGGTGGTTGCGTCGGGGGTCGTCGACAACCGCCGCGGCGATGCCTCTGTGCGCGAGAGCATCACCGCGGACATCAGCGCCAGCCTGAAGGGCGGCATCGAGGGTGAGATCGGGGGCAAGCTCGAGCTGGCCGCGGCGGAGATCAGCTCCAAGCTCGGGGTGAGCGTCGAGGCCAGTGCGTCCATCTCGAAGGGGAAGTCCACGATGATCGTGGTCCCTGCACGCAAGCGGGTCACCTACAAGATCGGTATCAAGAAGCGGGTATACCAGGTCTACGTCACTCATCAGTTCCGGAGCTGCCACGTCTCCAACTACTGGGCGAAGGTCACGGTGGCGGACTCCTACACCGAAACCTGGAACAGCTGAACCTTGGTTTGAGCGCAGGCTCTGAACGCGCTCCGGCCTGATCAGCAGTTCCGCATCCAGGTACATGGAGGCCTCCGCCCGACCCCGTACTCCATCAGGGAACACCTGGGCGGCCGGGCGCTGAGCACCGGCAGTTGCGCGGGGGCGACGGTCCCGTGAGGGACCTTCGCCCCCGCGGTTCAGGCGGCACGGGAGCCGAGACGGAACCGCATCTCGCCCGCGGCCCGGCAGATGTCCCCGGGCAGCTCGGCGTCGTCGAGGAGCCCGAGAAGCACCGCCAAAGGGCGCCCTTCGCCGGCGCTGATCAGTTTCAGATGGCGCGCTCACTCCGTCCAGCAGATCGAGTGTCTCGTCCATACCGGGGTCAACGCCGCATAGGTGAGCCGTCACAAGCCGCTCGCCGGGACCGCCTCCAGGGCGGATTCCGGTCCTCCTCGCGGGGCACCGGGTGGGGCGCCCTGTTCTGCTGCTTTCCGTACACGGCGACATGACGGGTCACGGCCAAGAGGGCGAACACCGTGGTCAAGTGCGCATTGTCCAGAGCGAGGCGCGGGGCCACACCGTCCCCGTCGAGAGTCGGCACGGCGTCCCGAACGCCCTCTTCCACCGCCTTTGGCGCAAGCCTCGGGCTGGAACGGACTGGTGAGTGGCCGACGCACGGCCCGGGGACAACACCCCGGGCCGTGCACCGCCATTGCAATGCTGCGCGGGATCGCTCCGGCTAGCCGATTGCCAGGAAGGTGTTCCAGGCGTCTTCGTCCACACCGGAGGGGCGCCGGGCAGCGTGGCGGTTCGCCCGGGAAGAGGTACTGCTTTCCGTCGCTGCTGACGACCCAGACGCCGGGGTTGCCGTCCCCGTTGGCATCAGGCGTACCCAGGACCCTGGGCAGCTCGGCTCTGCTCCAGTACTGCGGAGCATACGTGTAGTCCTCGCCGCCTTCCGCGCTTGCCGAGGCGGCAAGCGCGGCTAGGTCAACGCCGCCTGCCTGCTCCCCGCCTCTGCGGGGAGCAACCCGACTTCGACATCGACCCCTGGCCCAAGCTGCTTTCCTCCCCGCGCCGGGCTGAGAGGGATCTCCGCCGCGAGGTCGTTGATGCAGTGTGTGCTCATGTCCGTCCCAACGGCGAGGGATTCAGCGGCTGTTCCGGGCACGGGAGTGGGGCGCCACGCCGTGAACGCGGTTGGGGCCGCCGCGGGCGTTTCCGCGTCATTGGTGGTGGGGGAGGGACAGAAGGGTTCGGTGCTCCGCATTCAGTCGGCGCGGGGTTTGCGATGCTTTCCCGTTCCCGCGGCCATGGGGGACCGGGCGGGAGGCGTTGGCAGCGCTTCGTCGGCCGTCTGGGGGTTGAGGAAGCGGCGGGCTGCCGCGCGGTCAGGGACCGTGGCCAGTGTCGTCCACTGGTAGCCGTCCCATTCCAGGATGAGGCGAGGGGCGTTGGGGTGGACGTGGGATCCGTGCGCCCCGGGTGCGAGGGTGACGGCCTTGCGTTCGCCGACGGGGCGGAGTCGCTTTGCGCGGCGGGCCGCCCATCGGTCCAGGGGTTCGTCCATGGTCGTTCTCCTCCGTCCGGCGAGGGCAGCACCCTACCGGTCGGAGACGGCGGCGGCCCCTGTCTCCGGGGATGGCGCCGGAGGCAGGGGCCGTCATGGTGGTCAGTTTCCGGGGCAGGTGATCGTGTGGCCGTAGAGGGTGGCGGTAACAGTGAACTGGTCGAGTTCCGGGGCGCCGTGCTCGCGCCAGCGGTTGACGTGGTCCTCGATGGCGTCCCAGATGCGGTCGGAGCCGCCCTGCCGGACGGTCCAGGCTCCGCCGGCCTCGGCGAGGGCCGCCCACGAGCCGGCGTCCACGTCGATCAGTCCCGCCGAGGCCGCGGCCTCGCATCCGCGCGTCACCCGGATGCTCGCCGGATTCGGGCAGCGCCTGACCGACACGCCCCCTCACAGCCTCCAGGCCGCCGTGTGGCGCGACTACACGGCCCGAGTGACCGCGAGCGCACGATGACGACCGACCCCACCCCTGCCCTGCACTGGTACACAGCCCTGGATCCGGTACGGCAGACGATCGGTGACGTGTACGCCCAAGTACGTGCCGACCTGCTCGACCACCCCAACTACCGCCTCGACGTGTTCCTGGAACGCCTGGAGCGCCTGGACCGGCACGCCGCGCCGAACCGGGCTGGGCGGCCGTCATCGCCTACGAGTAGACGGGCGAGCCCATCGGGTACACCTACGGGAACACCGTCGGCCCCGGTGACCGGTGGTGGAAGCGCATGACGATCCCCGCGCCCGGCCGCTACACGGCCCGGGACGCCGTCGCAGTCAAAGAGCTCGGCGCCGCCCCGGCATGGCGCGGCGTCGGCCTCGCCCGCCGCATGCACGACGCGCTCCTCGACGGCCGACCGGAGGCCCACGCCACGCTGATGGTGAACCCGGCCGCCGGCGACGGAAAGGTCATGCGCCTGTACGAGGGATGGGGCTACGACGAGGAGATCGGCACCGTCCAGCCGTCCCCCGAATCCCCGTGGCTTGTCTGCATGGCCCGCCCCGTCTGATCAACGGCCTGAGCCGGCGGCATGGGCGCCTGCCGCTGCAATTGTGCGCAGCTCCGCAGAGCGGTAAGGGATACCTCCGCCGGATGTGGGCGCGGCGCCAGGGGAGCCGATCGATCGGACCGGCTCACGCGGAGGGCACCTTGGGGTGCCCTACATCCTTGGGGTCACTCCCTTGGTTCATCATTTCTGCCTCCTCCCGTGCGCTAAGTAATCGCGGAGATTCCAGTCCGAATAGATATGCGTCGCTGAGTGGGCACACATCGAACTCTGCACGGAGGGTTCGAAGGATGAATTCAGTCAGTGTGCAGTGGTAGACCGTCCAGGCCAAGTCATTGCGACTGTAGACGGCGACCGGCCACGCGTCGGGGGCCGCGTCACCTGTGATCCAGCACAAGGTGTCGGCTCCAGCCGTTTCCCCCCAGATCACCATGTCCTCGACTCTGTAGATCGCTGCAGCGTCCGGGTCGGTCCACCGATGGGTCAGGGGGGCGGCCAGGGATTCCGGCGAGATGGCGCGGATTCTGTGTTCGGCGTCCGAAGCCGCGACTAGAGGCGGCCGAACGTTCAGAGACTCCTCGAAGGAACCTCCTCCCAGGCGCTCGATGAAATTCATGTAGTCGACGGGGAACTGGTGACCATTCACGGCCCTGGCACGACCCCAGTCGACGACGTCGCCGGCAGAGTCTTCCTTGCGGACGACCAGGCCTAGAAGTTCCGACAGAGGGCCCTCAATTTTTGCGTCATTTGCGGCCACCATTTCACCCAATTGGTCGGGGGTCATTGGCCCGTGTTGTGTCACTGTTGGCCCGTCTTGCTGTGCATCTCGTTGAATACGAGCTTGTCGAAGTAGGAGCCATTTCCGCTGTTCGGGTCATACCCGGACGCTTGCATTCGGAAGGCGACTGGCACCACGCGCGGGCCATCGTAGAGCGGGGTCACGGTGTAGTGGACCACCTGGCCGGATTGGACCGCATCAAAGACGTCCGCCTCCCACTTGGCCATGTTCGAGTGGCGATGCTGCGGAGTGCTCGTGTCCAGGCGGTCGGAGTTGGCGGTCCTGCTGCAGGTCGCAAGGCTTCCGTAGTCCGTTCCACTGCCCCCGGCCTGCTGGCTATCAAGTGGCATGTGTTGCGCCAATTACTGGCGGGCGAGTTGTTGACGCTCGCGGTCGCGGAGACCGCCGCGTCGGGCACGGCCGCGTGCTCGGTCTGGTGATGGTCTACTCGGCCTCCATGATCAAGGCGCTTGGCGCACCAGCCTGCTCGCGCCGGGCGCGCCCTGCCTGGCATGAGATCAGGGCCTGGTGGTAAGCGGGGAAAATCTAGAGGAGCGGACGGTCTCGCGCTGCTACGGTCGGGCGCTATGAGCTGGCTTCCCGATGACTTCGTCCATCCCGTCCTGGTACCGCTGCCGGGCGGTGGCCACCACTTGCGGCCGATCCGGGAGGCGGACACCCCGCTCGACTATCCGGCTGTGATGGGTTCGCGCGAGAGGCTGTGGACCATCTTCGGCCCGGCCTGGGGCTGGCCCGCGGCCACCATGACCTACGAGGCCGACCAGGCCGACCTGTTGCGGCACGAGAACGAGATCGCCGCACACCAGTCTTTCAACTACGCGCTGTTCGATGCGGCGGAGACAGCTCTGCTCGGCTGTGTCTACATCGACCCGCCGGAGAGGGCCGGAGCGGACGGCGAGATCTCCTGGTGGGTGGTGGACGAGCTGGTGGACAGCAAGGTCGAGCAGGCCCTCGACGAGCTGGTGCCGCAGTGGATCGCCGCCGACTGGCCGTTCGTGCAGCCGCGCTTCCTCGGCCGAGAGATCTCCTGGTCGGACTGGCTCGCCCTGCCGAAGCATCCCGACATGTAAGTGGTTGTTGCCCGTACCGACCTCGAAGGCTGTCGATCGAACGGGAGTCTCGATCGGATGATTGCGGCGGTTCCGCGCGTGAAAACAGTGCCTCCAGGTAGCTCGGGGTGCGATCCCATTCCGAGTGTTTCCCGGAGGCTCTGTTGTCCTTGTTGTACGTGCCCGAGCCATGTTGACTTCAACTCGCCCGCCATGGTGTGTGATTGTCTCGCGCACGTGTACGGCAACGCGGCCAACCATCCGGACCGGCTGCGCCGGTATCCGTCGGATGTGACGGACGCGGAGTGGGCGGCCGTCCGCCCGTTGCCGCCGGTGCCGGCCTGCTTCCCGGGGCTGGGTGGACGGCCCGAAGGCTACTGCCACCGGCAGCTGTTGGACGCGATCCGCTACTTGACCGCGGGCGGGATCTCGCGGCGAGCGATGCCCGCGGACTTCCCCATGGGTCCGGGTCTACGACTTCTTCCGCCGCCGGCGCGAGCACGGGCTGATCGCCGAGTTCCACGACCGGCTGACCTCGCCGACCGGAGGGTCGACTGTCAGGACGGACGTGATCTCGGTGCGCTTTCCGCATCGGGTCCGCTCCAGCATCAGACATCAGCTCCTCACCCATGTACGGGGGCACTGCCTCGCCATCCCTGGCCGCCGCGACAGCGGAACAGCGGGCCGCTACTCCACTCGCGACAACTGCCACCCGCACGGATGTACGACTTGCCGTCGTGGGAGAGGCCGGCGGTTCGGTCACCTCGCCCTGTGACAGCAGGGGCCGAGGTTCCGAGACGCTGACCGTGCGGCGGCCGAGGCAGCGTCATCCGAGCCACTTGGTGGGCTTCGAGCGGCTGCGCCCGGACCCGGCTGTGGGGACGCGCCGTGTTAGGCGCGCGTTCGGCTGCGGCGGCCGTCAGCTAGGTGTTGGCACCGTGTACCCACTGCGGACTCCATCCCCCATTTCGGCGGTCGTTCGTCTAGCGAGGCCTGAACTGCGGGAGACGGCTGGAGGACCAGAACTTTCGGTCGGATCATCTAAATGGCGTACCGCGGCACCCATCGCTTCCATCGCGGCTCGATCTCACGGCGCCGATGTTTCGCTGCTCGTCGTACTGCTGCTACGCCATTCGATCGCCTCGGCGACCTCCTTGAACTCGACGAGGTGCTCACCGGCGCTCCGTTCGAGGACGGCCTTGACCTCTGCGGGCGTGACGCGAAAGAACTCCTTGCGGCTGTTGACCCGGTTGACCCGGCGTGACGCGAACTCCTGATGCAACCTTGTTTCGAGGCCGACTGCGTCCTTGCTGAAGATCAGAGCGTGGACATCGAAACGGAAGGGCACAGAGGCGCCGCTCAACTCGTAGATTCGCTCCAGCGGTTCGAGGCGCCGCGTCATCCCGATCTTGACCATGCTGTCGCCGAAGGCCCCGACGTTGGAGATCACGTACACGTAGCCGGTGCGGATGTTGGCGGCTCGGGCCTCCACGTCGTCCAAGGCACCCTCGATCTCCGCGAGCCTCGCCGCCATCTCGGCGGCAGCCGCGTGATCGCCCTGGGCCCGCAACCTGTCCAGCGCGCTCTGGTAGTGGCTCATCTCCTTGTGCAGCTTCTCCCGCTCGCGATCCAGTTCCCGCTGAGCGGTTGCCTCTTCCCGCTCGCGGGCACGGGCCTCGCGCTGGGCCTGCTTCTCCTCTTCCTTGCGCTGCAGGAAGTCCGCTGTCAGACGCAGCTCCTCCACTCGGGCATCGTGGTAGGCATCAGCGATCCGGATGTCCATGGTGGCGCCCAGCTTGGCGATCGTCTCCCGGCTCTTGTAAAGCCGATCGACCAGTGAAGCGAGACGGTGCGGGCGCATGCTGCGAACGGCGTAGTCGGCCTCGGCGTTGTAGGCGCGGAGCATGAGCTTGGAATAGTCGCGGATCATCTTGGTGCCCTGGCGGGCCGATCCGTTTACGGTCCAGCCGCTGGCGCCGAGTACGGCCTGCTGCGAGCGGGCGAGTTCCTTGATCTTCGCCTTGATGGTGTCCAGACGGGCCCGGTAGGCCACAGCGTCGTCGAGCGGGTGGCGGTAGGCGTAGATCCCGATCTGCTGGAGCATCACGGTCTCGTCGGTGGTCACGATCCGCGTGCGCAGATCGTTCAGCTGGTTCTCCGCCTGATAGACCTCGGCGCGGCGCTTCTCCGTCTCCTTCCGTGCCTTCTCAGTGTCCTTCGCGGCCTGGCGGGCGGCTACCTGACTGTCCTTGGCCGTACGACGTGCCTCGCGCACGATCTCGTCGGCCTCGTCCACTGCCCGCCGGCGTAGTTCTTCGGCTTCCTGACGGGTCTGCTGCTTCAGCAGCGCCACCGTCGCGGCGTCGGAGCCTTGGGTTCGCGTGATCCAGTCGCGCAGTTGCTCGGCTTCGCTTCCGCCATCCCCTCGATTGCGGCGGAACCAGCGCTGCCGGCGAGGCACCGGAACCTCTGCTGTAGGAGCGCGCCCCGGGCCTTCACCGTTCTGCTGGGCTGGAATCCACAGCTGCCAGCCGTCCGGGGGTGGCGGCCAGGATGGGTCCGGTGTCCAGTCCTCTGGGGGAGTCCAGCCCGTCGGCATCAGCCAGTTCGGTGGCGGATTGAAACGATAGGCACCCATACGCCCCCCAGCGTCAGAGATCGCAGCGATCGTCCGTCAGTCGGTCCTGCTTGATCATCACGTGAGACCTGTGGGCCGGGCAAGAGTGCCGAGGGCGAGCGCGGGCAGACCGCGCAGCATCAGGTCTTTGGTCACACAGGTGGGTGTAGCGACCCCGACAGCCGCCCAGACAGGGCCTCGAAGGACAACTCGCCCGTGTGGGCGTCCGGATTCACCGCAGACATCTCTTGAAGCCAGGCGTCAATTTGATGTTGAGGCTGGGGCTGTCCCGAAGGGGGATGTGGACATGGCAAGATACGAGGCATGATCATCCGAAAGGCCCATGCCTCGTAGGTCCCCTGGGCGGCTCCAACACGAGTCGTCTCATCACAGCCGACAGTCCCGCTCCCAGGCAGCGGCTGCGTCCTTCCGGGACTCCGCTGCCTTTGCACCTGAATCTGCAAGCGGACAGGCGCACCGTGGGGTGCTGATCCCGGCCGAGCTGTATGAGGATTGGGGGCCCCTGGCCTCTCTGTCCAACGGGCACTCGCCTGGCAGCCGAAAATCGCTGATGTATGTCAAGTGCACCCGGCTGATGCGGGCGAGCCAGTTCAGCCTCTGGGCACGTCTACGAGAGCTGCTCGCCGAGCGCGGGTTGACCATCTCCACCACCGTCCTCGTCTATCTCTTCCCTGACGGCCCGGAGGCGGAGACCGGTGTCGTTCTGTCGGACGGGGGTCGCGTCTACAGGTTCGACCTCATGTACGACCGGATGAGGGAGGAAGGCGACCGCAACGCCTTGATCGAGCACTGGCAGGACATCACCAGCCACTGGCAGACCTACCCTTTCAGTTCCGAGATCGCAGACGCGTTCATTTGGCGTCCTCCACTCCAGCGTACGTACCTTGACCTTGTCGAGGAGACCCCTCGGGCCAGCTGATCCCGCCTCAACGCGCCCTGCGGCGCCTGCTCGGCGGCGGGCTTGCGGCGGGTGCACGCGGATCACTGCACCGTCGTCACTTCGACTAACGAGGCTGAAGGCCAGGACCGGCTCGACGAACCACGTGTCCGGGGACAAGTAGCAGTCGGCATCTGGCCCGGTCACCTTAACCGTCACCGCAGCCACCGCGCGCAGCCAAGCGGACACCTCACGGGCCTCATTGGTCAGCAGACAAGGATCGGTGAAAGACCAGATGCCCTCCGGAGTCGTCGCAGTGCCACCGACGACCAGCCAGTTGTCATCGTAGGAGTCGCCGCGGACCTCGGAGAACTGGTACCGCAGCGGGCAGAGCTCGACACTCTTTGCGTGATCACCCAAAAGCATTGCCCCAGGGTGTCACGGGCCCTCTCGACGTTGCGTGGTCCCTCAGACCACGCCGGCACAAACCCATGGGCGAGCTGGGCAAGACGCGCCGTCTGACATCCAACTTGGTCGCTCCGGATCGAGGCCGCGCTGGACTGACTTCCTTGTCAAGGGGCACCACTGTGCTGTCACGGCCTGTCTGGTCCCTGTCTCAAGTGAACGGGATCGATCCGTAAGTCATCTCGATGAACTGGCCCGGGCAAAGCTCTGTTGGCGCATGGGTCGGCAGAATGAGCGCATGGGATCGATAGATGCGCCGAGTGCTTCCGATGGCGCTGAGCCTGGTCAGGATGATGTCGTGGAGGTTGCCTGGCAGCGGCTGCTCCATCGCGAGGACATGGACTTCGAGCTGGTGCGAGCCGCGCATGCTGATCCGCTTCTCCGGCAGCTCCATCCCTCAAGCAGCCACCACAACCTGCACTTCAGCAGGTGCCCTGGTGACTGGTCCTGGAATGTTCCGTTCGTCATGCATCTTCCTGGCGGGCGCTACCTCGTCGCTGGGCCGTCCCGTTCCCAGATCGTCGGGGAGGCGGACACCGCCGAGGAAGCCATTGCTCTGGTCGTCGGTGGTCTGCCACCAGGCTGCGGCCCTGCGATCGTCGGGCGCCGGGAGGAACTCGACCGGCTCGACACGGTCCTGCCGAACCAGATCTTCTGAGACGGGACACCACCTCGGGAGGCCCCGACTTTTGTCCGCGGACAAAAGTCGGGGCCTCTCGGCTCCCCGGCTCCTCCGCTCCTCAGCGCGTCAGGATCAGCCCGCAGCTGTACGCGCGGGCGTGGCCGAGGCCGTTGGAGAGGGCCGTCACCAGGGTTTCCGGGTCGGTGACCGTCAGGGAGCCGCGGATCTCCGCGCGGGCGATGCGCAGGCCCTTGTGCGGTGCGGGACTGGAGACAGTGGGCAATATCCGGACGCCGAGGGTCGCCGGGTCGGCGGTGGCGCCGATCCGGGCCACCCCGCCCTCGCCTGTCGCGGGTTCGTCTTCCGCCTGGAGGCGCCGTATGAACCAGTTCTTGACGTGGTCGGGGGTGCTGTGGGGGATCCGTTGTCCGCGGGACTTCTCGGAGGCCGGCTTGCCTGTCGGCTTGCTGCGGGTCGGGTTGACGACCGTACGGAAGCCGAGGACGTCCCCGGCGCGGACCGTGCGGTCGACGGTGATGACGTGCGGCTTGCCGGTGAGCGCGGCGCGCGGGATACGGCTCCAGTCGCCCGGCACCCGCGACTGCACGACCAGGACGAGGGCCGCCGCCTTGAGGTCCACCGACCACGTGGACAGGACGCCCATCTGGGCGCGGGCGGTCGGATCGCCGTCCTCGACCCAGCCGCGGAACCCGTTCATGACGGTGCGGTGCATGTCCTGGGCGTCGACGAGGGACTTCGCGACGTACGGGTGGCGGGCGTCCATTGTCAGGACGGAGTGGGTGGCGACGAAGCGGGCCGCCGTCGTGCGTGGGGTGTTCACGGGATGATGTCCCATTCGGTGGCGTCGGCGGAGATGGCGACTCGGGTACGGGTCTCCCAGCGTGTCCCGTGGGCCCGGCGTGCCGGGTCGAAGGAGACCGGCTGGTCGTTGACGGGGGAGGCCCCGGGGGTTGCCGGGTCCGCCTGGATCCAGGCCCACGGGCGGCGCCCGGACAACACCGGGCCCTCCCCGTCGGGCAGCAGCCGCTTCGCGGTGAACGCCTCCGCGAGGGGGCCGGGCAGGATGTCGGCGGCCAGGGTGCCTGAGGGCGGGCAGGACTTGCGCCCCAGCCACAGCAGCTGCTTCGGGTGCTCCAGGGCGTACGCGATCTCCTCCAGCCATGCCCGATCGGTGTGCTGGAGCCCGGCCAGGAACGCGGCGTCCGAGAGGTACCAGCGCTCGGTGATCAGCGCGCTACGGGAGAGCTCGCCCGAGACCAGCGCTCCGGATACGGGATCGGTGGCGATCTTCTTGGGCGCTCCGTACCATCCGGCCAGCTCGTGGTGGCCGAAGTGGTCCCCGGTCGCCGCGTCCAGGCTCGCGGAGACGGCCGCCGCGCGCCGGTGGTCGGTGATGATGTCGCGCGGGCGCAGCGGGTACCGGCCGGCTCCGACGGAGTGGTAGTCCCGTACGGGGGTCCCGGGATGGTCCGCACGCACCCCGTACTCAAGCGCGGCGAGGTCGTCGATGGGGGCGGTACGGTCCCTGCCGAGGGCTGCCGCGCACAGCCCGATGACCGCCGACTTGGTGGGCCGGCTGTGGGTGTCCCGGCGGGAGAAGCGGGACACCGCCCCCCAGGACTGCAGGGGAGCGGCGAGCCGGATGAGCAGGACGTGCGTCACGCCGTCAGCCCCTTGATGGAGGTCACCTTCGTCGCGCCGAGCTCCTTCAGTCCCCCGAGCAGCTCGTCGATGTGCGGGTCGTAGGTGAGGACGCGGCCGGAGATGATGTCGTCGCGGCGGTCGCTGACGAACACGTGGTGGGCGAGCAGCCGCCTGACCGCTGCGGGGCCGGCCGGGCCTTCGCCGCCCTTGTCGTCCTTGGTGCCCGTGTCGTCCTTGTGCGGCGGCCTTTCGTCGATGGGGCGCTGGAATGCCGCCGCGTAGTTGTACGGTCGCCCGCCCTCGAAGGCGAGGACCAGGGCGGGCAGTGATCCGGTGGAGGCGGTGGAGTTCTTCTTCGCCTCCGGGAAGGCGTCGACGAAGGCGTTGACGAACTCTGCCTCGGCGGCGACGGACGCTTCCTCCGCCTCTTCCACGCTCATGCCGGCGGCCCGGAGGTTGTTGCGCAGCTTGACGCGGTCGAGCACGGCGTGGCGGTAGAAGGTGCCGGAGATCAGGGACTGGTAGCCGGTCATGCCGGCCCCGGCGTCGTCGGCTGCGTCCAGGAAGTCCAGGGCGTTGCGCTTGCGGTCCAGCTTGGCGTCGTCGGCGGCGGCGTAGAAGTCGTCGATCTGTTCCGCCTCGTGGACGGTGAAGGCGTGGCTGCTCTGCACGGCGCCGTCCACGTTGGGGGAGTCGGCGATCTCGGCTAGGAAGCGCCCGTACAGGGCGATGTCGATGGCGTCGCGGGGGGCGAGGGCGGCGAGCACGGCGGTCCGGGTCCCGGCAGGAAGCGGCGGCAGGGACTTCGCGCCGTCCGAGCCTTCCGTAGTCTCGGTCGTCTCCGGGTCAGCGGACTCGGCGGCCTTCTTCGCGCCCCGCTTGGGCTTCGCGGTGGCCGCCTGCGCCGCCGCGTACGTGGCCGTCCAGGTTCGGATCTCCTCGGCCTGCTCGGCGATGTGGGCGGCGATGCGCACGCCCGCGTCGGACGGGGCGAAGAGGAGGACCTTCGTCAGATTGGCGACGGTCGGCTTGCCGGGGTCGCCGAACTTGAGACCGGTGGCCTCGATGACCGCGCGGGCGGTCGGGACCGCCTCGGCCATGTCCCAGCCGTGCTCGGAGGACAGGGCCCGGGCGGTGATCATTGCCCACTCGCGGGTACGGGTGCCGGTGGTGCGCCCGACGAGGGGCCCGACTCCCGCGTTGGCCCGGTCACGGGCGTGGACGCGCTCGGCGCGGCGGCGGGCCTGGCTGGTGATCAGGTGCCGTTCGGCGCCGCCGTAGACGATCGACTTGGGAGAGCCGTTCTCGTCCCGCACGGGGAGAACGGCGACGAGCGTCTCCAGCAGGTGGAGGGAGAGGAAGGGGCTGCCGGTGAAGGAGGCGGAGGTGGTCACTTGGTCATGCCTTTCGGGGTGGTCTCGGTGGTCTTCGCGCTCTTGCCGGCGGTACGAGGCGGTGTGGGCGGCGCGTGGAAGTCCACGGCCCACTGGTTGGCGATCCCGGCCTTGCGGTCGTTCCACCGGCTGAGGTCCTCCGCGAGCTGTGTCCAGGACGGCGGGGCCTGGTCGCAGGAGCGCAGCCGGGCCACCGCGTGCTGGAGATGCCGCCAGGGGATGCGGCGGCTGGAGACGATCCGGTCGATCAGACGGGCCGCTCCGGGGTCCTTGGGACCGCGGCCAGCATCGCTGCCGATCCTGCGTGCTGCCGCACCGAGACTGCCGGCACCGTACGAGGGCTTGGAGGTGCCGCGGTGGTAAACGGCGAAGAGGAAGGCCACCTGCTCGAACACCTCGCGCTGTTCCGGGTCGAACCAGCCGGCCCGGATGTGGGTGTTCGTCCGTACACGGGGCCGGCGCAGGTCTGCGAGCTGTCCGTACTCCCGGTTGCGCACGAGCGAGGTGAGCCAGGCCGTCAGGCGCTCGCTGGGTTCGGCTTCCTCCCACGCGTGGTGGGCGGTGAGTGCGTCGTCGGGCGCGGTCTCCGTGCTCATGCTTCCTCCCCTTGGAATTGGGCCGGGGCCTTGCGGCTCTCCAGCTCGCTCTCGAACCGCCGGAGCGCCGCGGCGCGGGCCTGGAATCCCCGCGCGTTCCTCGGCAGCGAGTCGAGGCTCTTGGCGAGGAACTCAGCGGCGTTGGAGGCGAGCGTGGAGGCGTAGTCGAGGAGACACTCGTCGACCGGGACTCCCGTGGCCGTCTGCGCCAACAGGAGGTTGAAGGGTTCCTCGGATGCCTCCCAGTGCTGCCACCGGACGTCGAAGCGCGCGATCTGGGCGGCCTTGTCGGACGGCTTCGGGTTCGGGTATGCGATCTCCCATGCCGCGTAGGCGGCCTTGCCCAGGCTCGTCGCGACGTACTCGGCGATCTGTGACCCGTCCTTCGAGGCGCGGTGCAGCGTCGCGCCCAGGCCCGGGGCGAACGGGTAGACGCCCGTGACCCAGCTGATGACCGTGGTCTGCTTGGCGACGAGACCCACTGCCCACAGTTTGAACTGACCTACGGGCGGGCGGTCCGGGCCGGCGGAGTCGTCCGGGCGGGGGAACCTGGCCAACCTCTCGTAGAGGTTCGCGCTCTGGCGGGCGTCGTCCGGCTTTCGCGCGTCCTTGACCGCGGCGTACAGGGCGTGCGCGTCGCGCCAGAAGGCGCGGGACCTCGATGCCCACAGCGGTTTCGTCTTGCCCTCGGCCGTGCTGGCGTAGACGACGTCCTGGAGCTGGGGGCGCCGGAGCGCGAGCAGCTCGCCGGCGCCGACGAGTACCCGGTCGACGGCGGGTTCCCCGGTCTCGGGCATGGCGGCCGGACGCAGCAGGATGGATCGGCCGAGGTAGCTGTGCAGGTCCGCCGGACCGCTGACGGGCCGGCCGTCCGGCTTCGTGCGGAAGCCGCGGCGCTCCGTCGTGCCGGCGGTCCAGGAGCGGTTGAACTCTCCCGGGCCGTCGGCCCAGGGCGTGAGGTTGAGCCGGAGGGTCTCACCGAGCGTGGAGCCGAGGGCGACGACCCGGATACGGCTGCTGAGGCGGCCGATGGCGAGGTTGGTGATCGTGGGGCCGAGGGTTTCCTTGCCGGATATCCTCGCGCGCCCGGCGGGCCCGTACACGTGCTGCGTGAGCATGGCCCGGAAAGCCTCGGCCGCGGGCAGCGGGGTCGGGTGCTCCAGGTGGTGGTGGTCGAAGAACTGGTTGTAGTCGCCCACGCGCTCGATGACCAGCTGGGCCGGTCCTGCCCCGTGCTGGTCGAGGAACGGTGCGAGGAGTGCGTTCTGGCCGAGCGGTTCGGTGGGGTGGAAGAGATCCCATTCCCCGTCGGGCTGCTCGGCGAGCCATTTTGCGGCCTTGGCGAGCGAGTGCCCGCGCTCCACCCAGTCCTGCCATTCCGCGTCCGTGACCGGATAGGTGCCCGACGCGTAGCAGATGGCCAGGAGGTACTCGAGGAGAGCGACCGTCGCGCCGGGGGTGGTGTCATCGACGGCACGCAGCCCATCGGCGTCCTCGAGCAGTCCTGTGAGGCTCCGCTCGACCCTATCGCCCGTCAATGTCAGTGCATTGGCGCATGCTTCCCGTCGGGGGTCCCACGGGGGGCGCGTCGCCCCGTGAGGTGGAGCGTGTAATTCAGCCAAGGTGCGTCATTCTCTCTTTGCTCGTAACGGTTCCGTGGTGGAATGTGGCAGGACCGTAGCATGCGCAAGAGCGGGTATGACGGGGTTTGTGAGACATCAACTACTCTGTCTGGCAACACTGTTGAGGCAAAGGGCTTGCTGGGCAGACACCCATCGGGTGGGACCCCTGACCGTGGATCCCGCCTGCTTCCCGCACCTGCGGGGATGACCCCTACGCCATCGACCACTACAGCGTCGTGCCTAACTGCTCCCCGCACCTGACGGGATAGTTCCCTCGGATCTGCTCGACGTTCCCGTCGAGATCTGCTCCCCCCTCTGCGGGGATGATTCCAGGGCCAGGGTCTTGGGCTTGCCGTAGATGAGGAGCTCCCGCGACATGTGGGAATGAGCCCAAGCGGATGCTGACCAATCGGGAGGCGTCCTAGTGCGCTCCGTATCCGCGGAGATGACCCTGGGTTCCTGCCGCCCGAGGCGACGAGCGCCCACTGCTCCCCGCGCTAGCGGGGATGATCCCAATGGGACGACTGCACAAGTGGCCGCGCATTCCTGATCCCCGCACACGCGGGGCTTCGAGGCTGTCTTTGCTCGTAACGGGGGACATCCCCGCATGCGCGGGGAGCAGGCCGCGCTGCGGTTCACCAACGGCCAGCTGCTGGGTGCATCCCCGCATGTGTGGGGATGCACTGCACTGGAGCTGAGGGTAACGCGCCACAGGTGGGGGCACCACCGTTCCGGGAGCGGAAGGGGTGGTGCCCACCAGGGAGGAAGTGCAGTCGTTCTTCCTAGTCCACCATGGCCAGTGAACTCAGATGTGCCCGTGCTGCATTCCCATGCCGGGCCGGTCTGCCGCGCGTCGATGGGCGTTGTCACCGCGGCGGGCGGCGCCGCACGAGGATCGTCAGGGTCGCTCGGGCGTCGCGCCGGCGCTCCGGGCTGCGGGAGAGGACCGACGCCGCTGCGACAGTGACGACGGCGCCGGTGTAGGCGAGGCCGGTGGCGGCGGTCAGCGCGGCCGCGTCGTGGAGCATGGACGGCAGGACGGACATGGTGGATCCCCCTTGGACGGGTCGTCCGGCGGTCTTGCCCGCCGGGCTTCGGTCCCACAGATATGCCGTGTCCGGAGGTCTTCCGGCGAAGCCAGGACAGCTGGATCTCCGGTAAGTAGCCTGGTCAGAGGGGCAGTAGTGAATTTTCCGGAGAAGTTCCGGCAAAGTGGCGATGGGGTGGCAGGGTGGAGCAGGAAGCGGTCTTAACGGACTTCGCGCGGGAGCTGGAGGTGCTCTACAAGGCGGCGGGCGGAGGTGTCGGAGGCACGCTCCCCCTCAAGACGATCGTCAAAGATCTGAAGGAGCGGGGGTTCTGCCTTCCGGATTCCACCCTTGGTGGTTGGCGCAAAGGCGCAGCGCCCAAGGCCGGTCAGCAGGACTTGGTCTTGGCTCTGATCCGATACCTGGGGAGGAAAGCCGCGGAGCGCTCTCCGGACTACCAGGGCATCAGCCTCCAAGGGTGGGTCTCTTACCTTGAAGCCGCACAGCAGGCCAGCAAGACCCGGCAAGGCGGCAGTGGCCCCCGGTTCAACGCGACCTCCAAGGTCCGTCTCTTCGGCCATGCGGCGGAGCTGAAGCAGTACCACCAGCCGCGGGACTTCTCCGGCCGGCTCAAGGAACTGGACATAATGTCCGCGTTTGCCGCCGACCGGCGCCCTCAGGGCGACTCCTACGCGATGTGGCAGGCAGACCCGTTCTCGGGGAAGTCAGCCCTCCTGGCCTGGTTCGTGCTCCAGTACGTGCCCGCCGGTGTCGATGTCGTCCCGTACTTCATCACCCGGCGTCTGGGTACCGACCATCCGAACGTGTTCCGTACGACGATGCGCGAGCAGCTCGCCAGAGTCGTGGGCCGAGGTGCGCCTTCCCGTCTCGAAGACCTCTACGAAGCCGCCGCGCAGGCCAGCCGCGCGCTCGGCCGAACCCTGCTGCTCGTCGTCGACGGGCTTGACGCGGCCGCCGCACCGAGCGACGGCGGCTTGAGCATCGCCGCGATGCTGCCGAAGGAGCTTCCGGCGGGCATGCGCGTCGTTGTGTCCGGCAGGCGGCACCCACCCCTGCCGAGCGACGTGCCCGCCGACCACCCGCTGCGCGATCCCGCCATCGTCCGCAGGCTGACCGCCTCTCCGGAGGCGCGCGTCATCCGGGACATGCTGAAGGACGACCTGGACGCCCTGCTCAAGGATCGCGAGGTGGGTCGCCCCCTGCTTGGGCTGCTCACCGCGGCCCGGGGAGCCTTGAGCGGTGAGGACCTGGCCGAGCTCATCGGCGTGGACACCCTGCCGTACGACGTGATGGAGCTGCTCCACGGCGTCACGGGCCGCGGCATGCGCCCCGACGACAGCGACCACCTGGCCCTGCGCGGCCCCGACTGGGGCGACGACCCCGCCCTGCGTACCTACGTACTGGCGCACGACGAGCTGCCTCGCGTGGCGGAGCAGCACTTCGGCGCAGGGCTGGCCAAGTACGAGAGGATCCTGCAAGGCTGGGCGGACCGGTACGGGGAGGTGGGCTGGCCTGAGCACACGCCGAACTACCTCCTGACCGGCTACTCCCGCCTGGTGCACCACAGTGGATGCCCTGACCGGCTGGCCTCCCTCGTCTTCGACTTTCGTCGCCAGCAGCGGCAGGTGGCCGGCTTCGGGTCGGACCTCGCCCTTGCCGACATCGAGCTCGCCGCGGAGGCGGCCACCGGGGACACCGCGGACCGTCTGGCCGTCCTGGCGGCCGCGGCCGCATCGCGCTCGTTCATGCTCCAGCACACCCGGACCCTTCCGCGCGACATCCCCTGCGCGCTCGCCCGGCTCGGCGACGCACGCCGGGCCCGGGCTCTGGCGCTGGCCTCCCCGTACCCGTCGTCGAAAGCGGCGACGCTGGCCGAAGTGGCCCGCGTACTGGCCGGCATCGGCCACAAGCAGGCGAAGGAGACGGCGCGGGAAGCGGCGGCGTGGGCGAACACCACGCGTCGGCAGGCGCCGCTCCTCATCGCGGGCGATGAGGAAGCCGAGGCCGTCGTCGCCCAGGCGGCACTGGCCCTGATCGCCAGCGGGCAGGAGGAGGACGGCGTCGCGCTTCTGCGCGGAACGCGCGGGTCGAACACGGCGCGGTACGAGGCGTGGGCTCAGGCGGCCGGAATCCTGGCCCCGCGCCAACCGGCAGGGGCGGCCGACCTGCTGGACGAGCTGGAGCACCAGGCGGAGGAGCTCGCGGAGCGCGCTGCCGAAGACCCCGCGGAGGATCCCGCCACCCCGATCCAGCTCTGGGCACTCCTCGCGGCAGCCGCCCCGGACCGGCGCGAGCGCCTCCATGACCGGATGCGCGACCACGCCCGGGACCGCTGGGCCGAGTCCCAGGAACTCCGAGACCTGGACGTCCTGTCGATCGCTGCCTTCACGCTGGCCGGCTCGCGGCCCGAGGAGGCTGTGGCCTTGGCGGGACTGGCCAGGCAGCGGATCGAGTCGGTGTGCCAGAACCCAGCTTCGCTGTCGGTGGAGGACCGAGCTCACATCGAATGCGGATTCCGGCTCACTCTCGTACGGCTGGTCCGGGCACTGACCGGAACCGGGGTTTCGAGCGAGCAGGTCCGGCAACTGCTGGAGGGCGTGCCCGAGGCATTCCGGGAGGGATATGACAAATCCGACTTCGCTGACGCGGTGATGACACACGCGGAGATCGCGGAGAGTGCGGATGAGGCTGACGACTCCGAAGACCCTGTGGTGGCGCAGGCCCAGCGGCTGGCGAGGGAAGCCGTCGGCCTTGCCGAACGCGACCGCGAAGCGGAGGCCAGGCGGTGCCTGGACCAGGCCCTCACGCTGCTACCGGAGACCAACGCCAGTGCCGGGCATGCGCTGCCGTGGCTGCCCTCCCTTGCCGGCGCACTCGCGCGCTCCGGCGCCCAAGAGGACGCCGAAGTGCTCGCCGGTGCACTGGCCGGCTCCGGCAATCGGGCTCGTGCCCTGGCCGAAGTGTCGATGGCGTCAGCGGAATCAGGGCGCATGGCCGACGCGCGCAGGCTGGCCCATGAGGCGGCCCGCGCTGCGGTCGAAGGCCCGGAGGCCGGGGGAGGCGCCTGGGCCGTCGCGGCGCAGGCACTGGCCCTCGTAGGGGAGGGCGGTGCGGCGGACGACCTCATTGACCGGACGGAGCCGGCTGAGCGGGCGCGTAAGACTTCGTGGCGGCAGGAGGCAGGACGAGTCCGCGTGGTGGTCGCGGCAGAGCTCGCCGCTCACGATCCGGCGGCTGCGGCCAGGATCGTCGACGCGGCCCGGGCGCGCCTGGAAGCGACGAAGAATCTGCCGGGGCGGGCCGCCCGCCTCCTCGCGGACCTCGGTGAACTCGCGGCCGCCGCGCCCGAGACCGACGAGGCGTGCCGGGCTCGGCTCCGCCAGGCCATCGCAAGCGCGCGTACCGAAGCGCCAGCGGTCCCTCAGGAGTGGCAGCCCGCGACCGTCCTCGTGGACGCGGTGCTGCGCATCGGAGACGGTGAGGATGTCGCCACCTGGCTGAACTGGCTCGAGCGCGAGTCGCGGGTCGCGCGTACGGGACAGGTCCCCATGGCCGGCCTCGCCGTCCTCTACGCGTTGCTCGGCGAGACCGACGAGGCGGAGCGGACGGCGGGGCGCGTCGAGGACCCGGAAGACCGCGCAGAGGCGTTCGCCGCCGTGGCTGGGCATCTGGGCCGGGTACCGGCACGCTTGACGCCCGCCAGGTACCCCGAAGGTCCTGCCCCGTTCACCCAGACGCTCCGGGTCCTGGCACTGGCGGCCTCCCCGGACGTCGACGGGACCGTGGCGGCAACCGCTACGTTCCTAGGCAAGGCCGTGAGCGGCCCGGGCTGGCACACCGCCCTGCCGGTGCTGGCGCAGCTGGCCCCGGAGGCGGTCGCCCAGATCCGCGACATCACGTTCGCGCACTTGGGAATTGACAGCGCCTGAGGCGTTGGGGAGGCCGGGTCACGCCGCATCCGCACAAGGACAGCCCTGGCGGCAGCCGTGCCGCTGGGGCTGGGTGTGGGGGCGCTGCACAGCAACCCTGCGGTCGCGGCCTGATTGCTCAACGGAGGCGAAGCGGCCTGAAGCAACGTGCTGGTCGCATAGAGTCCATGGCCGGACAGCAAGCCTGTTTCCCGCGACTGCGGGGATGCCCCCGTCAACGCACCCTGGCAGATGGCCGAAGTCCTCTGCTCCCCCGCGCCTGCGGGGATGACCCCCACCAGCCGGTGCGCTTGGCGTTCTTCAAGACCTGCTCCCCGCACCTGCGGGGATGACCCCCTGATGCTGCTGGCGGGCGCGCTCGGCGGGCTCTGCTCCCCGCACCCGCGGGGATGACCCCGTGGTGGCTCCTCGGCGGGGGCGGGCGGTGGTCTGCTCCCCGCACCCGCGGGGATGACCCCGCCCTCACGTTGCGCAGCAGGTTCGGGTGGTACTGCCCCCCGCGCCCGCGGGGATGACCCCTGCCGACCGTTCTTGATCTTGCTCCGGGAAGGGGTCGCTTTCTATGACAGTCGCCCAGCGTCTATCCATAGACCCTGCTCGGTCCAAGAGGACACCGCTGTTGTCCTTCGCCCGCTCATGCCGGGACGCCCTGCGCTGTCCCGGCAGCCCGCAGAGGAGTCAGGTGACCAGCAGCGGATCAGCGTGCAAAGGTGCTGCGGCGACGGCGAATGCTGGCATCCGTGGCGTGCGGGGCGGTGACGGTGCAGTCCTTCGGAACGGTTCGGATGGCCAGGGTCACACCGCTGGTGATCTGGCAGCGGCGGCCGATGGTGACGCCGGGACCGATGCTGATGTTGTTGCCGGTCTGGGTGTCGTCGCCGATGAGGGCCCCGAACTGTGTGGTCCCGCACCGGTAGAGGCCGGTCATGGTGCGGATGATCACTTCCCGATCGGGTGTACGCATGTCCGTGGTCGTGTTGATCGCGGCCACGGTGACGCCGGCGGAGAGGTGGGCTCGGGCTCCGAGGATCGTGCGGTTGACGCCGATCCGGTGTCCGAGGACGGCTTCTTCGCCGACGAACGTGGCGGTGACTTCGCAGTTGAAGCCGACCTGGGCGCCGGCGCACAAGACGCTGCCCTTTCTCACGGTGCTGAACTCATGGACTTTGACGCCTGGGCCGATGATCACGTCGTCGCCGATGATCGCTGTGGGGTGGATAAACGCGGAGGGGTGGATGCGCTGATCCTCCCCCAGCATGACCAGGGCCTCGCGCTGGAGCCCCTTCCACTGATCCAGGAACGCGGCCAGCTCGAACGTCTCCAGTGCGCCGTACGCGGTCGTGGCGATGGCGCCTTCGGTGGGGGCGGTGACGTAGTCGCCGAGATTGATCCGTTCCATTGCGCTGCCTCTCGTATGGTCCGGGGCCGGGTTCGACGGGGGTACGCTCGCCGTTCACTTGGCCCCGGAAGGAAGTGGTGGTGGTCGTGACCCGGCCGCGTGTGGGTGTCGCCGTTCTGACGATGGGCGACCGGATGCCCGAGCTGTTTGCCTTGCTGGCCTCGGTGGCCAAGCAGGACGAGGCGGCGGCCCGGGTCGTGGTGGTCGGCAACGGGACGTCCCTGCCGGGTTTGCCCGAGTGGGTGACCGTGGTGGAGCTGGAGGAAAACCTGGGGGTGTCCGGCGGCCGGAACGTCGCCTGGCGCCGCCTGAGAGACTTCGGGGACGTGGACGTCCTGGTGGATCTGGACGACGACGGGCTGCTGATCGAGGCGGATGTGTTCCGGCGGATCTCCGACCTCTACGCGGCTGACGACCGGCTGGGCATCGTCTCGTTCCGGATCGCGGACGAAACCGGTGAGACGCAGCGGCGGCACGTGCCCCGCCTGCGGGCGGGTGACCCGATGCGGCGCGGCCTGGTGACGACGTTTCTGGGCGGCGGGCACGCCCTGTCTATGCCGATGCTGGAGGAGACCGGTCCCTGGCCGGACGCCTTCTTCTTCACACACGAGGAGACCGACCTGGCCTGGCGGGCGGTCGACCGCGGTTGGGACATCCTGTACGAGCCGCAGCTGGTGCTCCAGCATCCGCGGACGTCCCCGGCCCGTCACGCGGTCTACTACCGCATGACGGCCCGCAACCGGGTCTGGCTGGCCAAGCGGCACCTGCCCGCCCCGTTGGTGCCGGTCTACCTCGGCGTGTGGGTGGCGCTGACCGTGGCTCGCACCCGGTCCTTGGCGGGGCTACGGGCCTGGCTCGGAGGGTTCGCCGAGGGCGTCCGGACGTCCGGCGGCCCCCGGCGCCCGATGCGCTGGCGGACGGTCTGGCGACTGGCCCGGCTGGGCCGGCCCCCGGTCATCTAAGCCGCGGTGGGCTCTCGCCGGAGCCAGTCCGGGGCGGCGGCCGGGGTGTTCTGGAGCCACTTCACGTAGCGCGCCACCCCCTCGGTGATGGTGACCTTCGGCTTCCAGCCCAGGATGTTCTCCATCCGGCGGGTGGCCGCGTACCCGCCGAGCGGGTCACCGGCCGGCAGTGGCGTCTCCAGGAGCGGCGTGTTCGGGTAGTGGGCCTGGACCAGCTGGGCGACCTTGCGCACGCTGGTGGGGACGCCGGTGCCGATGTTCACGGTCTCGGTGTGGGCGCGGGGGCTGACCAGGGCCCGCAAGGTGCCCTCGGCGATGTCGTCCACGTGGACCATGTCCCTCACCTGCCGGCCACCGCCGTTGAGGTGCAGCGGGAGACCGAGGTGGGCCCGCGCGGCGAACCAGGCCACGACCCAGGAGTGGGAGCCCTGCTTGATGGTCTGCGGTTCGCCGTAGACGGAGAAGTAGCGGACGATCGCGTACGAGGTGCCGACCTGGCCGAGGACGAGTGCGGCCTGCTCCTCGCCCCACGCCTTCGTGTTGCCGTAGACGGACTTGGGGCGCATGCGGGTGAACTCGTGGAACTGGGGCGGGATGCGCCCGTGCACGGATTCCAGGAGCTGGCGCATGGTCAGGAGTTCGGGGCTGTCGGTCTCCTCCGGGTTGCCGTCGCCGTAGACGCTGGCGGAGGAGACGAACACCATGCGGCGGACGCGGTCCGCCGCGGCGACGGCGTCCAGGACGTTCTGGGTTCCGGCCACGTTGGTGTCGATGGCGGCCAGTGGTTCGCGAGTGCAGGCGGCGACATCCGCGAGGGCGGCGGCGTGGATCACGTAGTCCGAGTCCGCGACCAGCTTGCGCACCAGCGTGGTGTCCCGGATGTCGCCCAGGACCACGTCCGGATCCTCAGCGTGCACGCCGAACAGGTCGGCGTACACGTACTCGGGGTAGGCGTTCATGGTGCACAGGGCGACCGGGCGGGCGCCGAGGTCCCTCAGCCGGGCGGTGAGGCGGGAGCCGATGAGTCCGGCGCCGCCGGTCACCAGGACGGTGGCGCCGGCCAGGGCGCTGAGGTTCGAGTGGTGGTGCACGATGCCTCCAGAAGCAGCGTTCGGGTGGAACCTGAGAGGCGGCCGGCCTTGCAATCAGTGAAGCAGCGGTCACTGTGCGCGGGTACCGTGGACGAGGCAGCATCCCGTTCAATCTGTTCAAGATCGGCTCAGGGAGTGCGAGTTGACGGAGAGGCGAAATCCGAACACCGCACTGGCGGACGCCATCGCCGAGGCCGGGTGCACGTACGAGGCCCTGGCCAGGGAGATCCGTACCGTTGCCGCCGAGGCCGGGGAAGAACTGCGCACCTCCCGCTCGGCCGTCCACTCCTGGGTCACAGGCGGTACCCCAAGCGGTCAGACCCGCTCGTACATCGCCGAGGCCCTCACCAGAAGGATGAAGCGGAAGGTCACGCCTGCCGAGATCGGTCTAGGCTGCGCAGGCATCGGGGAGGCCCTGGGGGCCGATCCGTTGGCCAGCGCCACCGACCTCGGGAGATTCGTGATGCTCCGTCGCAGGGACTTCCTCAACTCCGCCTTCGCGACGGCCGCCGTCGGTCTGCCACTCGCCTACGACCACGAAGCCGTTGCCTGCACCCTGCGAGCCGCCGAACGCGGCGGCAGCGTCGGCGCCGAGGAGGTCGCCACCGTCGCGCACCTCACCGAGACCTTCCGGAGCGCGGACGACCGGCTGGGCGGCGGCCACGGGCTGACGACGGTGACCGCCTACCTCACGGACACGGTAGTCCCCATGCTGGAGGGACGATTCCCGTCCGAGGCGGTACGCCGAAGCGCCTTCGGAGCGGCGGCCACGCTGGCGTGCCTGGTCGGCTGGAAGCACCACGACCTCGGCCGGGAAGGTGCGGCCCAGCGCTACTACCTGCTCGGCTTCCAGCTGGCTTGCGAGTCCGACCCTGCCGGGCACGGTGCGTGGATGATGCGTGCCCTGACCCACCAGGCCCTTGACCTCGGCCACCCCAACTCGTGCATCGGCCTGGCAGAGGAAGCACTGCGGCGGGCATCGGGCAAGGTCGACCGGCAGACCGAGGCACTCCTGCTGGTCACACGCGCCAGGGCGTACGGAGCCGGCGGACAGGGCGAGAAGGCGGCGGCCTCGCTGCTGTCGGCCGAAGACGCGATGCTGGCCGGGGACGATCAGGTGCCCTCGTACGCCGCGGCTTCCGGGCCCGTCTCGGCCACGGTCGCCTCGCACACCGCCAAGACCCTGACCGAGATGAAGGACCACCAGGCGGCCGAGAAGCACTACCGCGCGGCCCTCAGGGGGCGGGTGCCGGGCACGTACCAGCGCGTGCACGGCCTCACCATGGTCAACCTCGGCAAGTCGGTCGCCGCCCAGCACCGGCACGAAGAGGCCGTGGCCCTGTGGGCCCGCTCCCTGGACTTCATGGACGGCGTGGCCTCCGACCGGAACCGGAAGGAAATCAGGTCGATCCAGTCCACAGCGGCCGGCTACCGACGGCGCAGGGTCCCCGGGGCCGAAGCCCTGAACCAGCGCGCTGCCGAGCTGCTGCGGACCCACGCGTGAACGGCGACCGTACCGACATGCCTACGGTCGGCGTCGTGATCCTCACCATGGGAGACCGGGAGAAGGAACTCCAGGCCCTCCTCACGTCGGTGGCGGCACAGGAAGGAGCCCCTGCAACGGTCGTCGTGCTCGGTCAGGGGGTAAGCCTGCCGGACCTCCGCGACGGGGTCGCGGCCGTCGAACTGCCGGAGAACCTGGGCATCCCCGGGGGCCGGAACGCAGGAGTCCAGTGGCTGCGCGAACACGGCGGCGTTGATGTCGTGCTGGTTCTTGACGACGACGGCCTGCTGCCCCAGACCGACACCCTGCGACTGGTCAGGGAGGCATTCACCGCGAACCCCCGCCTGGGAGTTGTGGGCTTCCGCATCGCGGACGAAGCAGGAACCTCCCAGCGCAGACACGTTCCCCGCCTCGCCGGCGCCGACCCGCTCGTCTCCGGACCGGTCACGACCTTCCTGGGCGGCGCCCACGCCATCCGTATGCGCGTCATCGACGAAGTCGGCGAGTTCCCCGCCCAGTTCTTCTACGCCCACGAGGAGACCGACTTCGCCTGGCGCGCGCTCGACGCCGGCTGGCAGATCGACTACCGGGCGGACCTGGTACTGACCCATCCCCGAACCGCGGCGTCCCGCCACGCGGTCTATTACCGGAACACCGGACGCAACCGAGTCTGGCTGGCGAAGCGGAACCTACCCGCCGTGCTGGTCCCGGTGTACCTCGGCTCATGGGCGGCGTACACCTTTGTCCAGCGGCCCCCGCTGGCAGGGCTGAAGTCGTGGTGGGCCGGGTTCTTCGAGGGCGTGCGGACAGCGTGCCCGCCGCGCCACCCCATACGGTGGCGGACGGTGTGGCGCATGACTCGACTAGGCCGGCCGCCGGTGATCTAGCACCTCTACTGCTGCTCGCGCACGTTGCCCGGGACGCTTCAGCGCTCCGGGTAACGTCCGGGTTCGGCCGCGCCGAGGTACTGAAGTGCAGTGACCGCGTTGCTCCACCTCCGCCGAGCCGCCAAGGCTGGAGCAAGGCATCGAAGCGCCGCCGCTTCGGAAGCAGATAGATCCGATTGATACCCTATGGTCGGAATCTCGGGAAGTGGTTCAAAGCGAGCCGGATCCCGTAGAAACGCGCAGGTCACGAAGACTGCTCCCCGCACCCGCGGGGATGACCCCAGCATCCTGGCCGGGCTGACGCTCATCCGTGAGCTGCTCCCCGCACCCGCGGGGATGACCCCGGCTCAAGACGTCCTCCCGAGTCAAGGCGTCTCTGCTCCCCGCACCCGCGGGGATGACCCCCGTCGTCACGCAGTACCGCGACAGTCAGACCGCTGCTCCCCGCACCCGCGGGGATGACCCCGAGATTTACCGCTTCCCGAGCCACAGCCGAGACTGCTCCCCGCACCCGCGGGGATGACCCCGCGGCCTCCAGGTAGTCGTGCTGGTTAAGCGCCAGATGTAGAGGTGTTGCGGGGTCTGCACCGCAGGTCAGCGGTTGCCGGTCCAGACGATGCGCTCCGCGAATCCGCCCCGCTGCTCGGCCTTGGACGCCCGGATCTTCTCCAGCTGAGCCGGATCGACGCCGAGGTCGGCCGCGAGGGCGAAGGCGACCTCGAGGACGTCCGCGAGCTCTTCGGGGGCGTCGGTCTCGTCCGCCTCCATGTACTCCGCGACTTCTTCCTCGAGCTTCCCGCGGAGGCGCTGCCGGTACTCGGCCGGATCGGCCACGTAGACCTCCGGCTCGGCTCCGTCCGCGCGGATGATCTGAGGAATCCGGTCCCGTACCAGCTTGCCGTGGAGCACGTACTTCTCCTGCACCAGATCGCCATGGGCCGGCCAGACGGCCGGGCCCTCATGTTGTTCGAGCCTAGAGATGGGGCCTCAACTGGCGCCATCAGAACCAGAAACCCCACCCGCAGCGGCTAGCCGATCGCGCCGGGGAAGCGCTCCAGCAGCCTCGCGATGTCGGAGCGGAGGTTGCATTCGGGGGCATCGACCTCCTCCTGCTGCATGGCCCCCTCCCGGGAGAGGGTGCGCACGGCGATGGTGACCTCGCCGAGGCCCTCGCGCGGGCCGTCCCGCCGGCTCATCTCCGCCCATTGCCGGAGCGTGATCGGATCGTCCTGCCACAGCCGCAGGTACTCGTGCTTGAAGGCGCACGGGCGGCCGCCGTGGGGCTCTTGGAGGCCCGAGTGCGTGCCGGGCACGCCGGCGCTGAGGTGGCTGAGACCGGCGCGGATGTTCTGCTCCTCCACCAGGCCGTACGCGAAGAACGTGCGGCCGGTGGGCACCCATAGGCGGACACCCGCGACGAGATACGGGCCGCGCGGCCCCGAGCGAGCGTGGCCAGGCAGCCACCCCGGCCAGGTGGTCAGTGTTCGGGCTTCCGGTCCGGCCCGCGGTCCGGACCGGAACGTGGGCCGGGGTGCGCGCAGTCGCCGGCGGGTCAGCTCGTCGGCAGAGTGGGTTTCGCTTTCCCGCATGATCCGTTCACTGGGGTTTGATGGCGACGGCGACGCCGGCGTACGCCGCAGAGACGTAGTCGGGGACGGCGGCGAACGGGTGGTTCCTCTGGTGCCGGCCGGTGGGGAACCGGGCCTCCGTAGAGGTCGCCCCAGTCCCCGAAGAGGCTGGAGCCGGACTGCCGGTCCCGGGGCCGGAAGGCGATCCCCGCCTCGCCGTACATGGCTTGGACCCGCTCGACCCACGTGGTAAATGGCTGCGGTCGGTCATCGGGGGTCGGTCATCGGGGGTCGGCCTCGCGCAGGGTCTGGTGGTCGGGGACGATCCACTCCCTGCCGCCGCCCTCGGGGCGCAGGAAGACAGCCTTGGGGATGATCCGCCTGGTAGCGGGGTCCTCCCACTCGCCGATGAACTGGATGACTCCCTCGCGGTCTTCGGGGTCCAGGACGCGGGCGCCCTCGTGGAGCCAGCCGGGCAGCCTGCTCATGGCGCACCGTCCGCGCCGGCGTTCCGGAGGAGTCGCTGCATGCCGCGCTCGGCGCGGGCCCGCAGGGAGGGGCTGGGGCCGGGGCCGGCGAAGGGGTCTTCCCAGGGGGCGTACTCGGGCTCCTGCTGCACGGTGCTGCCGGGGATCCGGCTGGGGAGCGGGGCGGGAGCGTCCTCCGGGGGCATGAGGTTGTCGAAGGCGGCGTTCCAGCCCTCTTCGCCCCCGCCCTCGGGGCACAGGCGGTAGACCGTCGTCCCTGTTTCCCCGGGGACGTCTATGACCACGCCCGTGCGGGAGGCGGCGGTGTCGAACGCGAGGTCGCCGCGCAGGGGCCAGCGGGGGTCAGGATCGTCCGCCTGCTGTCGTACGCGGTCATGGTCAGTGCGACGCGTAGAGGTCATGTAGCGGACCGTATGCAACCCGCTGCGCACGAATATGAATCCGCGGAATGTCCCCAGATCAGTCCAGCGAAAAGCGTCCGGTCATGCCGCGCAGGCGCTGGCGGGTGGCGACCCGCTCGGCGTAGACGATCTTCCGCAGCGTGGCCCGCGCGACGGGGTGGTTGCGGACGAGCTGTGGGGCGATGCGCTCGGCGGTCTCCAGCTCGGTCAGGGCCTGGTCGCGGTTGCCGTCCCAGAGCCACGCGCGGGCGAGGTCCATGTGGTGGTGTCCGAGACGGGAGTTCGGCAGGACCGCGATGTGCGCGGGGTCCGCCTCGCGGTTGAGCCGCAGCGCCTTCGTCTGGTCACTCATCTCCAAGGCGGCGCTGACGCTGTGGATGATCACGTTGCCGAGACTGAACGTGACCGAGTGCCGGTCATGGATCTCCGGCCCGACGTAGGCGTTGACCCGCTCCCCGGCTGTCCGGGCCAGAGCGAGACGCTCATCCGAACCGGCGGCGTTCCCACCCCGCGCGCACGAGATCGCGGACCGCAGGTGCAGGGCGCCCCACATCCGCAGGGCGAGGGGGTCACCGGCTTCGTACTCCGCCTCGATGCCGGCGAGGGCCTTGTCCCCGAGCGCGAGCGCGTCGTCCCAGTCGGCGGATGCCCAGGTGTCCCACATGCGCATCCACAGCGCCATCGCGGGCATCACAGGGTCACCGGAGAGCTGCGCCGACCACGTCGCCCGCTCGCAGGCCATGGCCACCAGCTCGGGATGTCCGAGGGCATGGGCAGCGGTGTGGGCGAACTTGCAGGCCACGGCGTAGATCGCGTACGCCTCTTCGCGCTCGTGGCCCGTGGACACCTCGGCGAGGGCGCGGGCTTCGCGCAACAGGTCCGGCAGCTCGGAGAGCACGGCGCCGTTCGCCGCCGCGTCGCGCAGGCGCAGCAGGCGCTTCATGTCGTGCCAGAGCACTTCGGGCGGGCGCGGGGTTCCGTCGAAGACCGGGGCCAGGTCGTAGCGGCGCAACTCCCGCAGGATGGAAGCCGCGGAGACCTGCCACTTCGTCTCGGCGCCACCGCCCGTGTACGGGCGCTCGATCAGGGTGTTCGGGTGGCAGTGCAGGGCGGCGGCCACGGCGTTGATGAGTCCGGCCCGGTCCAGCTCGATCCGGCCCTTCTCCAGCTTGGACACCCATCCCTGAGTCCGCCCGAGCGCGGCAGCGAGATCGGCCTGGGTCATCCCGACGGAGAGCCTTTGCCGCCGGACCTGCTGCCCGATCCGCTCCTGCTCCTCGATGTACCCGCTCACATCCACCACCCCGATCAGCGACAGCTTCTGACGGGACGGTACCGCCGGGAGCAGGCTGGCGGAGTCCTTCGGCCAAGGGATCTCAGGATGCAGAAAGCCCCGGTCCGAGCGCGTGGACGGGGGGCCATTCAGGTGTGCTCCCACCCTGGCCTGGGCAGACGGCGGGACGAAAGTAGTAATGCCCTGGAATGACGAAGGTCCCCGTCGGCCCCGAGTCTTCCCGCACGACCATGGTCCTCGAAGGTCGGCGTTCGTACCCTCGTCACCGCGCACGCCGTGTATGACATCAGCCGACCGGTGATGGGGTGGACGCGCTCACCGGGCAGCGTCACCGCGGTTACATCCAGGCCGGTCTCCTCCTTCGTCTCCCGTACAGCGGCAGCTTGCCCCCTCTCACCAGCCTCGGCCTTGCCTGCCGGGAACTGCCAGGAGAGTCGTCCCTCCGCCACACGGCGTCGCACCAGCAACACCCGCCCCCTTGTGGACGACGACGGCAGCGGCGACGGGTTGCTGCTGGACTTCGTCCGCAGAGAGAACTGGTCGCTGCTAGCGACGGCTGAAGTGGCCGATCCGGCGGTCGACCCTCTCGGCACGGCGCCGGGCTCTGACCCTGAGGACGGCGTGGATCTGAGTCGCCGCCCCGTCGATGTCTCCTCGGCCCAGCCGAGCCATGGCCAGGTTGGCAGGCCGCCATTCGATCGATCACCGCTGCCGGGATGTCCCGCTCAAGCCACCACTGGCTGTGCCCCTCGACGGGGCGGACCTCGACCTTGACGCCATGCGCGGCGACAAAAGATCTCGCTCGTCGGGTCAGGCCGTCGGGCACATCGTTAATGAGGTGAAGTTTCGCCCGAGGGACGCTACCCAGTAGCCATGGGCAGAGCATGCTCACAACCTCCTGGTGTGCGCAGCCGTACCGCTCACTACGCTGGCAGGCGTGAACGCTCCCTCGACCCCACGACTGACCCTGGACGCCGCCCGTGCCCTTCAGGGCATGCTCCGAACCGAGATCGGACCGGGACTCACCGAGCGAGAACTCGACGCGGTCGAGACACGGTTCGGCTTCACCTTCGCGACCGACCACCGCGTCTTCCTCTCCGCCGGCCTCCCGCACGGCTCGTCGAGGTGGCCCGACTGGCGCAACGGCGACCCCGAGGACCTGGCCGGGCGACTGGCGTGGCCGGTGGAGGGCGTGCTCTTCGACGTGGAGCACAACGGGTTCTGGCATCCCGCCTGGCCGTCAAGGCCGGCGGAGACATCGGAGGCACTGCGCGTCGCGAGGACCGAGCTGGAGAGCGTGCCGCAGCTGGTCCCGGTCTACGGGCACCGCTACCTGCCCGGCACAGCGGGCGAGCAGGGGCACCCCGTCCTGTCCGTCTACCAGACCGACATCATCCTGTACGGGAACGACCTTGCCGACTACATCCACCACGAATTCGCCGGCCGATCGAGCAACCTCCTCACCCGCACGACCGTCGACTTCTGGTCGTACTTCGTCGAGGGCGGACCAGGCATCGACGTCACCTTGCCCACGCCCTTCACGCCGTACGCCACGAGCGCAGAGGAGGCCGTCGACTGCCTCCGGATGCTGGACCTGGAGCGCCTGATCGGCCGCCGGCCCCACCCGGCGCAGCTCATCGAGGCCGGCCTCACGGCCCTGGTCCTCGACGTCGAGACGGAGTCCCTCCCCCTCCTCGCCGGTCTGTCACGCTCCGAGCACGAGCAGGCCGACGCCCTTTTCGACCAGGTGCTGGACGAACTCGGCCTGCTCCAGGACCGCCCGGCCGACGCCACCGACCTCCCGTGGGAAGCGGCCCGCTGGGAACTCGTCCGCTGGTGGCTCCAGCTGATCGTGAACGGCAGCCTGGACGCCGGCGCCGGCGGCGACCTGATCACGTATGAAGGGTGGGGCGCACTGGCCCGGCCGCAGTCGCTCAGACCCCTGGTCGACATGACCGACGCCTACAACGACTGGGCAGCAACCCGACGCGACGACCGAGAACCCCTGGCGGAAGAGATCCTCAAGGAGGCAGGACGCCTGCTCGCCGGACCCTGGCCCCCACTGGGCTGATCTCACCGGCGGCAGACGAGGATGCCGCCAAGGCAAGTGATCTCGTACGCGCCATTGCGGGCGATGCCGTCGGCGACGAGGCTGCGGGCCTGGTCTATGGTCGCGTCGAAGGGCACGTCGTGCTGGTCTGCCCAGGCGCGGTACGAGGCCATGTGGGCGATGACGGGCTCGGGGTCGCGGACCGTGATGGTCCCGGCAGTTCGGCGACCTCCACCCGTCTGAACTCCTCGCCGAGGAAGGCTGGGGCCTTCTCCAAGGAGACTCCGAGGCGGAGCCCTTGAGCGCGCGGGGGCACGGGCCGGCTATGGGCCGATGCCACTCGGGAGGCCAACAGACATCCAGTGGAATACGGCATTCAGGTGGTATGAGTCATGTGCGCGTATCTCTGGAAGTGGTTCAGAACAAGGCGCAACTGGCTTAAAGTGACAGGTCATTGAGACTGCTCCCCGCGCAAGCGGGGATGGCCCCGCCTCGGCAAACATCGGCGTCGACGGTGTCCACTGCTCCCCGCGCAAGCGGGGATGGCCCCACTGGCTCCTCGGCACCAACGAGGAAGTCCCCCTGCTCCCCGCGCACGCGGGGATGACCCCGCCGGCACGTCGGGAAGGTCGCCGAGATGGCGCTGCTCCCCGCCGCCCGCGTCGTCAAGACGCGGAGGGTATCTGTACCGCTGAGGTCGGTCGAAAGGCAGATCGTGGATCCGACGATGGGGCCGGCAGTGCAAGTGGTGCCCGCGGTGATCGACGCCCCGGCACGGTTGACGTGCGGGGTGCCTCTCAAGCAACGAGAGGCGGAGTGTGACGGCGTGCAGAGTGGACCGTCGGCTGTCGGCTGTCGGCTGTCGGTTGTGGCTATCAACGAGAACAAAGTGATCGCGGGGCCGGCCGGGCCGGTATTGCCGCGTCGGTCCACCATCAGGCGGGGCCGACCAGCGTTACGAGGAGCTGCCGGTCAGCGTGTCGCACTCCACGACCACGTTCACCGTCTTTCTCAGTCATGTGTCAGGGGCACCTCAATGAGTCCCTGACCGCGTATGGCAAGGTATGCCGACGACTCGCGCCGGCCGGGCTCCGCGCGGGACCCCGGCCGCTGTGTTCGGGCACCGGGACCCTGCGGCGCAAGGGGAGCCGGACAGCCGCCAGCCGTACGGGACTGTCTCGTACGGTTCACGCCCGACCTTTCAGGAGTGCGTACGTGAACGGCAAGCGCCGCCGGCTTCTTTTGGCCGCCATCGACCCCATGCTCGAGCCCGGGGAGCAGGTTGAGGTGACGACCATCGTGAACCTGAGGTCCGTCACCGTGCGCCGGACGGCAGCGTTCGCGGCAGCCTCGGCCATCCTGAGCGGCGGTGGAATGGCCGTGGTCCCGGTGCCGACCCCCATGTACCTGGCGATGACCGACCAGCGCATCTTCATTTTCCGAGCAAACCCGACGTTCGCCCGGCCGGAAGAACACCTGATGACGATCCCGCGCGCCGGTCTCGTCCGCTCGGAGATCAAGGAGCGGGTGCTCAACTCGTCCTTCATGATCTCCTCGGCTGACAGTGAGCAAGGCCTGAAAATCATCTTCCCGCTGGTAAGCCGCAAGGAGCGGCACGTGATAGCGGCCGCCTTGCCTCTGGCCAACTGACGGCCCAGGACAGGGCGGGAGCGCAGGCAGAACCGATTGATACCCTATGTCGGAATTTCGGGAAGTGGTTCAAAGTGAGCTGGATCCCGTAGAAACGCGCAGGTCACGAAGACCGCTCCCCGCACCCGCGGGGATGACCCCAGCAGATGGACGCCGCCCGCGATCGCAACCGACCGCTCCCCGCACCCGCGGGGATGACCCCGGTACGTACGACTCGACCTCGGCCACGGCCGGGCCGGTGTTCGCCGCTCCCCGCACCCGCGGGGATGACCCCTTTCGCGAGCCAGCCCGTCAGCGTTACAGGCCCCGCTCCCCGCACCCGCGGGGATGACCCCGCCCCGCCAGGCATGCTAGTTGCGGTGACCTGCCGCTCCCCGCACCCGCGGGGATGACCCCTCCATGGGCTGGTTGAGGGCCCACTCGGCGCACCGCTCCCCGCACCCGCGGGGATGACCCCAGGGTGGTCGGCTCGGTGGTGCAGCGGTGTTCCCGCTCCCCGCACCCGCGGGGATGACCCCCACAACGCCTACAAGGTCGAGGTCCACGAGCGCTGCTCCCCGCACCCGCGGGGATGACCCCCAGGGGCCGAACCAGTGGCCGGGACGAGGTGTTCTGCTTGTCGGTCGACTGCTGGTCGGTCGACACTCTCTCGTAGACCAGGTTGGCCATGCCACTCCCGTCTTGGGTGGTCGCATTCGACCCTAGCTGCCAGCAAACCCTGTCATCATCCGCCATCGGATCTGAGTGGATCGGCGGCGCCGCCGGGCCATGAAGAGTCCGGGTTCATTGGACGTCCGCCGCACCTGTCGTCATTCGATCGTTTGCCGATAGGAGGCCGCGGTTGATCCACCTGCCCGCCGTCAACCGGGTAGGCGGCGGGAGGTGCCGGCCGGGTGACCGGTGGGAGACTTTCGACCGTGTCTGGCCGCGCCAGTTCTTTGGGTGGTTGATGCAGCGCTCAAGGTGTTGCGCGGCAAGTCGGTCAACGGCACGACCGGAGCAACGATCCCATGATCGGAAAATGAGGGTCATCGGGCCGGGGTGATTCGGCGACACTGTTGCGATGAACTTCGGGGTGCGGCTTGGCGAGGGTGGCTGGGGCGGTGACGGGGCCCTCCGGGCTGCGCTAGGGCGTACGGCCGAGAGGCTCGGGCTTGATCTGCCCGAGTCGGACGGGAAATGGGGTCGCCTCGCAGAGTACGTCGACGCGAAGAGCGGTCGGCGCGTGATGGTGTACCCGCCCGGCGAGGAGCGTCGGACTCTCCAGGTGAACCTCCAGGACAACGGCACACGCCTGGCCTCTGGGTGGACCGCAGACCTGGCCGAAGTGGTCAGGGCGACAGCGGCGTGGACGGGCGGCGCAGGCCTCGAGGAGACCAGGGCGCGCGCCCCGTTCATCCGCTTCAGGCCCTGGGCCCTCGTCCACGAGCGGGAGCCGTTCGCTGTGGTCGAGTTGGCGTGGCGCGCCAAGCTCGACCGCATCCACATGCCGCCGTACGACCGGCACCCGCGCCCCCATGCGGTGCTGGCGTCGGCGTACGCCCAGCCGGTGCTCCGCCAGCTGATGCCGGTCAACAGTCACTTCAACCTCTGGTTCTCCACCAGCGTCGTGGAGTTCTGGAAGACGCGGGTCGGGTACGGCATCTGCCCGTGCGACGAGGGGCTGTACGGGGTGCGGAACCACGGCGAGCTGGTCGCGCACACCGAGACGCCGGAGGAAGCCGTCGCTTTCGTGGTGGCCGCCCTCCCGGAGGGGCTCGGGCCGGCGAGCTGAGGCTGGAGGACCGGCAGAACGCGGGGCTCTTGGCAGCACAGGAAGTCGAAAACACCGCCCTGACATGGTGAGGGCAAGATCCGTAAGACACGCCTCAGGGCGGTGTCCCGTGGATCACTGACAAGCTCGCCGTGCAATGTCCCGCGGCACTTCAGGTCGCGGCGATCTCCCTCTGGGCACCATCCCGGTGGGCAGGTGGGGCGACTTCCGGGTCTTCGCCGGTCCAGCCGAGGAGGGGCGCGGCTACATCTTCGACCAGCACTGATGTCGCTGGAGAGCGATACCGCGCAGGGGGGCATGACCCTGACCTGGGTACGGCACCGCAGGTCGGCCGGTGGGCTTGCCGGCCGGGTGCCGTTCACCTGCCGGTGGCCCCGCACAGCATCCACGAGGTCACCGTGCCCGTGGCGCTCCGCGTCGCGGTGATCCTCGACATCCGGTCATCACCGCGGGCGACGAGGTCCCAACCGGGAATCGCAGGACCGCCCGCCCTTCGTGCAACTGCTCGCCTGGCTCTGCGGCAGCGCCTGCAGAGCCGACAACGAGTGCGTCGCCGCTCCTGACCGACACCACTGAGGCCACGTCCTGGACGCGCCGAACCATGTCGAGTACCCAGGCAGGCGGGTGCGCATGATCGTGCCGCTCTTCAGAGGGCCGCTCGGAGCGTGGCTCGGCAGGGTTCGACGGCCACCGCGATCCTGTTCACCCCCAGCCAGTTCGGGCGGGCGGCTTCTCCTGCAGACCCGACGCGCTCCCTGGTCCAGGACTGGTTCCCCGACCTGGTCGCGGCCGCCGAACAGCTGCCGGACGGCCTCTCGTATGGGCCGAAGGCGGCTACACCGGTTCCCTCGTCGGCTGGTGCTGGGATCAACTCGCCCTGACCTTGGAGACGGTTCTATGCGTCGAGCGTGTGGTGTGCGGCGGTGGCGGACGCGTCCTTGAAGCGCTGCGCGTGGTGGGTGCCGCCGCTCGGGTTGGGCTTCACTACGACGAACTGCCCCTGACAGGGGGCGTGGTGTAGCCGCCGGGGGAACTCACCGGTGAGTCACCACTACTGCTGTCACCTGGTCGTGATCCCGGTAGGGGCGCCGTGGTGATCGGTTCGGTGACGTGCACCCTGTTGTGTCGGGCATGACCTTGCCCGAAACGCTAAACGGGCCCCGCCACGAGTGGCGGGGCCCGCGAGTCCTCGACCCAGGCCTGGTCCGCCTGGGCGGGGAAGAGCACCTAGTCGCAAGAACTGGAGGTGTGCTGAATGATGAGCGTACGCGGAATCCCCCTGGGCGCGCCGCATCATGCCCCTCGCACCGCACCGTTGGCGGTGTGTTGTGGGGCTTGAACCCATTCTGTGGGCTCTGCATGACAGTCCCGTGGCCAGTACGACTGATCGGATGTTGCTGGCCGGCCTGGCGGAGAAAGCGGACTCCGACGGCTGCAACGCGTTCCCCTCACGCCGCACTCTGGCCAGGATCGCCCTCTGCGACGTCAAGACGGTCCAGCGGCGCCTGGCCGCCCTCGTGGAGCAGGGTGTGATCGCGCTGGGGGACCAGGACACCGCCCGGTACATTCCCAAGCAGGCCCGCCCCAAGGTGTACGACCTGCAGATCCCGGCAA
>NZ_BMVE01000024.1 GCF_014650555.1 Streptomyces goshikiensis
GGTGCCGAGTGGGAAGTTCGGCCGAGCGGCGTAGCGGCTGTCGAGCCAGGGTGTAATGGTCGTATCGAAGCTGGCAGCCTTCGGAACAGAGGCCGCGGGCAAGGGTGGGGCGCACCGCCATCGCAGTGCGACGCCGTCCATCGACTGTTCCTCGGTCGGCCGCTGCGCCCCGAGGACATCGACGGCATGTATGTGCCCGACCACACCACGCTCTGTCTGGCGGGCCAGGGGCTTCACCGAGCGAGGGCCTCCAGGAGGGCGCGCTCGCGCTCGGCGCTCAGGCCCGCCCGGCGCGGCCGGGACAAGCCCGCCTCCCGCTCCCAATGCAGGATGTCCCTGAGCATTTCGACCCGGGGGCGATGGCGCAGGCCGGCTGCGACCGCCGCCGCTCCGCTGCGCGCTCCGAACCCTGCCCACTCCCGGTCGGGCATCCACATGGCCAGCGATTCCGGCCCCATGAACCGCTCCACGCCCTGCGCGAGCAGCCAGTCGGGGTCGGCCTCCACGACCGGCCCGGTGTGCCCGCCCACCTCCCGCGACAGGGCGACCCATTCGGCGAATGGCACGACCGGGCCAACCGCGTCGTATGTGCCGGTCGTCCCGTTCTCCGCGCTGTCCAGCAGCCACGCCACAAGGTCCCGGACGTCGATCGCCTGCGTGAGGAGGTCCGGGGAGTCCGGGACCAGCATGGGCGTCAGCGGGTCGCGGGCAGCGCGAGCCACCCAGTAGCCGGTACGGCCGCTCCCGTCGCCGGGACCGGCGATCAGCCCAGCCCTCGCGATCAGCAGCCGGTCCCCTACCGCGGCCGCGGAGGCCTTCTCGCAGGCCGCCTTCGCCTCCCCGTACACCTCACGGCCGGTCTCGGCCTGCTCGGCTGCCGGAAGCAGTGCGGCCGACTCATCCGCGCCCGGCCACGCGTGCTCGGCGTACGCGCTGACCGACGACACGTACGACCAGTGGCGGGCGCGGCCGCCGAGGGCCGCCAGCGCGCTGCGCACGAAACCGGGTTGCCAGGACACCTCCACCACGGCGTCCCAGTCACGGCCCGCCACGGCCTCGTACACCGTCGGGTCGCGCCGGTCGGCGGCCACCAGACGCGCGCCCTCGGCCACCCCTCCGCTCTTCCCGCGGGCAAGGCAGGTCACCTGGTGCCCCCGCCCGTGTGCCTGCCGCGAAAACTCGTGGCCAACCCATGCCGTTCCGCCCAGTACCAAGATCTCCATCAGCCCACTCGACCACGGCAGACGGGTCCGGGTCACGCCCCTTCGCCCAGAGCGGAGCGCCCCGCGAGCACCTCCTCGCCCGTGATCCCCGCGAACGTGCCGCCGGACGCCCAGACCAGCTTCATCGCTGCGTATGGAACCAAGGCGTCGGGGCTGCCTTCACAGCTCACCCGCCCGGAGAGCCGGACGCTGTCCGCGTACTTCTCAGAGTGCTGACAATGCCCTACTGGAATCTCGTTGGGTTCGGGCGCGACTGGCTCTGAAGATGGGAGGCATGCATCTGAGGTACCCCTGTGTGTGCTGCGGCCACCTGACGCTGAACGACGGTCCTGACTCCCATCAGATCTGTCCTGTCTGTTTCTGGGAGGACGACGTCGTGCATGTGCGCTGGCCGGACAGAGCAGGGGGCGCCAACAGGTCGTCGTTGCTCGACGCTCAGCAGGACTTCATCGCAATCGGCGCATGCGAGGGGCGATTCCTGGAGCAGGTGCGACCGCCTGATGGTGATGAGCCGCTGGATCCGAACTGGCGGCCCATCGATCTGTCGAGGGATCGGTTCGAGTCCTGGGCGGCCTCGGTGGCTGCTTGGCCTGACGACCTCACGGTGCTGTACTGGTGGCGATACCGGGACAACGGGTTCTGGCGACGCGGTTGACCATCGAGGCATCTGACCAGGTCAAGCCGCGTTTTCTTCCCGTCCGATGGCGGTGGCCTTCAGCTGTCGGACCATGTCGTCGAGGCTGGTGAAGGAGACGGAGAATCCGGCTCGGCAGGCAGCGACCAAGTGTCCTGCGGGAAGGCCGGCACCGACGTCGAGCGCAACGGCGCGCCCGCCACCGCCGCGGCACACCAGTGTGCCGCGGCGGTGGCGTGACACCCGGTCTGCCCAGGGTCAGGGCAGGTTGACCACACGGTGCGACGCGATGTTGTGGTAGAGCGACTTGCCCGCTCCTGAGCCGCCGGGACCGAAGCTCCAGTCCCGCAGGTCGGGAAGGCCGGCCCCGTTGTAGACCCCGCGCCCGGCGCCGCCGTAGTTGCTGTTGTAGTACACCCAGACGTCGTCGAGGCTGCCCGGGTAGCGCAGGTTCCAGAGCGAGGCGGCGTTGTTCTTGCACTCGCCCCAGGACGCCGCGCTGCCCGACCAGGATCCGCACTCGTTCTGGTACCAGTAGTCGTAGTACGCGTGCAGGCGGCCGGTCGGCGGGTTGGGCACGGCGGCCGTCTGCTCCGCGGGCGGGGAGTCGGCGGCGTGGGCGGTGAAGGGCGTGGCCGTGACGGCCAGTGCGGCAAGTGCCGCGGTGACGAGGACCGTTCGCAAGGACTTCATGGTTCTCCCTCAGCTGATGGTTCGGACGATGGTGTTGCGCGGCAGCGGTCGGGCTCACCGCTCGGCGTCGGCCTCGACGACGGCGCGGGCCCGGGGCAGTGCGTCGAGCCGGAACCGGAGCCAGGCGGTGACGTCGTGGCCGTACTTCTCACGGAGCTCGGTGTCGTACTTCCGGTCGAGCCGCGCGGCGGTCTCCGCGAGGCCCGAGGACCGGGCGCAGCCGGCTTCGGCCACCGCCATGGCGACCTCCCGTTCCCGGGGGAAGGGCCGCTCCGGCGGGGGCAGCGCGGCCCGTGCGGCTGCCGGGTCCTGGAACGCGTACCCGGCGGCGTTCATGCACACGGACCACTTCCGCGTGGCACCGCGGAATTCGCCGTCGGCGATCACCTGCCCGCCCCGCAGGGGCGGCAGCGAGTCGACGGTGACCCGTGCCTGGAACCAGGCCGCCAGGTCGGGGTACAGGCCGCGCTCGGCCTGCGACTGACACCCGTCAGGACTGCGGCTGATCTTCAGCCCGTCCGGCGCCCGGGCGCTCAGCCCGTCCGGCCGGGAGCCGTTGGCCGCCGCGATGGCGGGGGCCCTGCGTTCCTGCGGCAGGCTCCGGAAGTACCGCTCGTTGACCCCCTCGGTGCTGATCTCCTCCCTCTTGCGGTCGAGGTCGCTGCCGTAGCCGTGTCGGCGGGCCCATTCCGGGTCGTCGACGACGTACGGGAAGTCCCGGGCGTCGGGTACCGGCTGTCGGGGCACGGGCTCGTACACGAAGCCGCGGTCCCGCATGCAGTCGCGGAGCAGGATCTGCTCGGCCGTGTGCAGCAGGTCCGCCTCCGGCTCCGTCACCTCGCGCAGCGGCTCCCCGGCAGGGGACGCCGTCCGGTGGGCCACGGCCCGTACCGGTGCCGCGCCGCCGTGCCCCGTGGCGGCGGCCCCGGCCCCGACGATGCCCCCGACGCCCAGGACCGCGGCCGCGAGCAGGATCCGCCGCCGGTATCGGGGGCCTCCCCGGTGTGGCCCAGGTTCCCGGCGCTCGCGCGGTTCTCCTGGCCCGTCCGGCCCTGCCGCCGCTTGCGGCGGCCCTCCGACCACGTCCCCCTCGCTGGACATCTGCCCCACCCCCGGTGCCTTCTTGTGGTCTGCCGCCTTCGCGACATTCGAAAGTCTGCCGCCGCGGACCGGTGCCGGTCATTGGCGTACGGTGCACGCGCCATTGGTCCTCCGTGCACGCGTGGCGGACCCGCCCTGGTGAGAACGCGCCGGACGCGGCGGGGCCCGCCCCGGTCCCCGGAGGCCGACGACGCCTTCCGCTCCGGTGGCCCGCAGGGCGGCTGCCGACGTCCGTCGGCTCCGAGGACTTCTTCCGCCTGCCCGAACCGGGAGGATCCGGATCAAGCCGCGCGGTGCGGAGCCGCATGGACGGCAGGCAGCGCCCTCCCCAGGATTGAGGACCCTCCGCATCGCCCGGCGGAGGCCAGGGGGATTCCATGGGACTGACGGTTTACGACACGGCGGACCTGCCGGCCGAGGACCGGTTCGAATGGTGGCGGGAGGTCGTCAGCCAGGGGGCCGGCGCCACCGACGTGACGAGCGAGGACCGGGCCGGCTTCGCCGGGAGCATGGAGGTGCTGTCGCTGGGGGCTGCGCGGATCGCCACCCTGTCCTACGCGGGCCTGCGCTCGCAGCGCACCGCCCGCCTGATCCGCCGGTCCGACCCGGAGACGTACGAGCTGACGCTGCTGCTCGGCGGCACCATGGGAGTGTCCCAGGCCCGCCAGGAAACCCTCCTGCGGCCCGGGGACTTCAACGTGTGGAGTTCATCGCTCCCCTACGACAGCCAGTCCGCGGGCGAGCCGGACGGATCGGCCCGCGCCGTGGTCCTCCATCTGCCCCGGTCCTTCCTCCCCCTGCCCGCAGCCAAGGTCGACCGGCTGCTCGCACACGGCCTCCCCTCCGGGAGCGGCGTCGCGGCGGTCTTCGCCCGTCACCTCACGTCCGTGGTCCGGGAAGCGCAGTCCCTGACCTCCGTGGACGAGGAGCGCCTCGGCGTCATGACGTGGGACCTGGCGACCGCGTTCGTCGCCCACCACGTCGACGCCGCGGACCGGTTGCCGCCGCACACCCGGCACCAACTGCTTTTGAAGAGGCTCGATCTGTTCATCGAGGACAACCTCGCCGACCCCGCGCTCTCTCCACGCCAGATCGCGGACCGCCACCACATCTCGGTGCGGCTCCTGCACCGGCTCTTCGCGGACCGGAAGGAGACGGTGTCACAGACGATCCGCCGACGCCGGCTGGAGCGCTGCTCGGCCGACCTGGTGGATCCGCGACTCCGGGCCCTGCCCGTGCACGAGGTGGGCAGGCGGTGGGGTTTCACCGACGCGGCTGGCTTCAGCCGTACCTTCCGCGGCGCCTACGGATGGACGCCGGGGGAACACCGGCGCACGCGGCCGGCCGGCTTTATGGCCTCGGCGGGATGACGGGGAGCAGGAGGCGGGCGGGTCGGTCCGGGCCCCAGTGCAGGGTGCAGCTTCCCCGGGTGCGGGTCCTGTAGGACGCGGGGAACTGGCCGGTCAGCGGGTTGCGCGGGGACAGCCAGCGGCCGGCGACGACCAGCCGGAGCTGCTCCCCCGCGCGGAACAGTGTCGAGGAGGCGCCGAGCGCGATGTCGACGGGGACGACCTGCCCCGCCGAGACGGGTTCGCGCACCAGACAGGCCGGCACGGGCTCGAAGGGGCGCGACAGGTCGGCCTCGAGCGCCCGCAGGGCGAGGTTCTGCCACCCGGTGGCGACGCGGTCGCGGCCGTACCCGTAGGAGCCCTCGAACGGGACGAACCGGCCCCCGCTCCATTTCTCGACGCCCACGACGAGATCGAGGTCGTCGGCGTCGTGGAGCTCGACGTACAGCCGCAGCGCCATGGGGCCGGTGAGTTCCGTGTCCTCCCTGACCGTCCAGCCGAACCGGGCGCCTTGCCGGCGGACGTCGAAGGAGAGCGATCCCGGCGCGGGCGGCGGATCGGCGGCGAGGCCCCCGGCGGTGAGGTAGGCGGGCGTCCACCGGGTGCGCTCCAGCGGCCATGACTCCTCGTTACGCACCTCCACCACGTGGTCGGCGCGGTCCCGGACCTCCAGCCGGATGCGGGGCAGCGGCGGTACGTCCCGCCCCTTCAGGTGGCGTTCGAAGAAGCGCAGCTGGGCCGCGCGGGCTTCCTGGTCGTAGAAGACGGCCCACTTGCCACCGCGGTGGGTGTACAGGTGCCGCTCCGCGGAGGAGATCCCCTCGAATCCGGCGAGCGACCCGCGGCTGTGGAGGTTGTTGTCGGAGAAGCTGCCGCAGACCAGCGCGGGCACCTCGATCGCGGACAGGTCGGGGTCGAGGGACCGGTACCAGGCGTCGATCACCGGCCGGCGGGCGCTCTCCCGCCGGAACGAGTAGGTCTGCCGGACCTTCTTCAGTCCGAGGTCCCACAGTCTGAGGAATCCGTTCTCCTCCACGCCGCCGGGGCGCGCCAGCCCTCGGTAGGCGTTCGTGAACCCCTCCCACGGTGCGATCGCCTTCAGCGACGGCGGCCGGGTGGACGCCGCCCGCCACTGCGTGAGCGCCAGGTACGACACGCCGAGCATCCCGACGGCCCCGCTGCTCCACGGCTGGGCCGCGGCCCACTCGATCAGGTCGTGGACGTCCTCGCCCTCCTGGGGCGACAGCAGCGACCCGACGCCGTCGGAGGTGCCCGCGCCCCGGAGGTCGCAGTTCACCACCGCGTAGCCCTGCCCGACCCACCACACCGGGTCGGGTCCCTCCCAGGTCGTGAGCGACGAGAACACCAGGGGGCCGGTCTGGCGCATGACCCGGTAGCGGAAGGACAGCTTGGGACGACCCGAGGCGGTGAACTCGGGGAGGTCGTCCTTCCCGTACGGGTGGGCGAAGAGGATCACCGGCACAGGGGCGCCATCCGGCGGCCGGTGGACGTTGACGCGCAGGACCGTGCCGTCCCGGGTGACGACCGGGCGGTCGTTCTCGACGAGCACCCTGCCCGGCTCCGGGCGGTACACCGAGATGTCCGGCCGCACCATCCCCGCGAGGCGCCCGAGGGCGTACCGGCCCCGTCCCGGCCGGCACCACGGCTTGTCGTGCCCGGCTTCGTCATCGCGGCTACTGCTCATCGAACCGGCTCCCGTACCCCCGAATCCATGATCTGGCACTCAGGACAAACGATGGCAAGGGGCGCAGGCGTCGGCAACTCGGGGCCGCTTCGGTGCGCCGGTCGCCCGCTTGCCGGCGGAGCCGTCAGGGGCGGGTGAGGAACTTCTCCAGGACGGTGTTGAACTCGTCGGGGTTCTCCAGGAACGGGAAGTGCGAGGCGGCCGATTCCCTGGGGAAGACGTGGAGTTCGGCGGCCGGGATGCGTGCGGCAATGTACCTCTGGGAGTGCGGGTCGACGTGGCTGCCCTCGCAGCCGAGGACCAGGGTGGGCCTGTCGATGCGGGGCAGTACGTCGCGCCAGTCCTGCGCGCAGTGGTCGAAGAGCAGGGGGACGCCCGCGTACGCGGGGGTGGATTCGATCTCGTCGGCGACGAAGGCGAGCAGGGCGGCGTCGGTGGTGTCGCCGGTGAACATCGAGCGCACGAACTCCTGCCGGGCCCGGCGGCCGTCGGGTCCGGAGAGGGCGGCGCCGAGGTCGAGCAGTCCGCTGACGTCGAAGATCGCACCGGATTCACGCTGTTCGGTCTCGGTCATCCAGGGCACCGCGGCGACCGCGGCGGGCTGGTCCACGATGACGAGCCGGCGGATGCGGTCGGTGCCGTACTGGTCGATGAAGCTCCACCAGACCGAGGCGCCCATCGACCAGCCCAGTGCGTCGAACGCGGACAGTCCGAGGTGCTCGACCAGTTCGAGGACGTCGCGGGAGAGCCGGGCGATGCGGTAGCCGTGGTGGGGTTTCGCGGAGCGGCCGTGGCCGCGCAGGTCCACCGTTACGACGCGCCGCCCGGCGGAGAGCTCCTCGAACTGGTGGCGGAACATCTCCTGGGTCTGCCCCCAGCCGTGCAGCATGAGCAGGGGCGTCCCCTCACCGCCGCTGTCACGGTAGGCGAGACGGACCCCGTCACCGCTGGTGAAGTCCTCCACGGTCTTCCTTCTTCCTCTTGGTGCTGTGGGTGGGTGGCGCATCGCCGACGCTCACTCCGGGCGGAGCGCGTGGACGGCCCGGATGATGACGTCGGCCACGAGGCCCGGCTGGGAGAGGGTGATCGCGTGGGAGGCGGTCTCCGCCTCCTGGACCGACGCTCCGGCGCGATGAGCGGTGAACCGTTGGATCTCGGGGGGCATCGCCCGGTCGGCGCCGGTGATCAGCGCCCACGTGGGCTTGCTGCGCCAGGCCGCGACCGGAGCGGTGTCGGTGAGGGTGCTCTCGGCGATGGGGCGCTGGATCGCGGCCAGGACCTGCGCGAGGTCCGCTGCGACGTCGGCCGCGAAGACTTCGGGGTAGGCGTCGGCGCGGATGGTGAGCTCCGTGCCCGGGCCCTCGTCGGCGCGGGGACACGGCGAGCGTTGCAGGGAGGCGACCGCCGGCGCGGGGGCGAAGCGGTCCTGGAGGTCCGTATAGCTTTCCCCGGCCTCGGGGAGGTAGGAGGACACGTAGACCAGGCCGAGGATCCTGGCCGCCGCCCCTGCCGCGGTGATCACGGCCCCTCCGTAGGCGTGGCCGACCAGGACCACCGGGCCGTCGATCCGGTCGAGGAAGGCGCTGAGGTAGGCAGCGTCGTACGCGAGGCCGCGCAGCGGGGTGGCGGCGGCGAGGACCGGGACGCGGTGGCGCTGGAGTTCGGCGACGACACCGATCCAGCTGCTGGTGTCGGTGAACCCGCCGTGGACGAGGACGACGCTCGGGACGGTGGTCGGCATTGACGGGGCCTTTCCAGGCGGGGCGGCGTCCGGAGGTTCTTCGGTCACGGCGCGAGGTCCTGGGGACCCGGGCGCGAGGCGTGGGTCTGCCACTGGCTCGGGGAGATGCCGAAGGCGTCGCGGAACACCCGGCTGAAGTGCGCGGCGCTGATGAAGCCCCATCGGTGGGCCACGGCCGCGACGGTGCTGGTACGGATGGGGGTGCGGGCGAGTTCGCGGCGGCACTCCTCCAGCCGTCGGCGCCGTACCCACTGGCCGACCGTCACGCCCTCCTTCTGGAACAGCCTGTGCAGGTACCGCACCGAGATGTGGTGGGCGCGGGCGACTCCCTGCGGTGACAGGCCGGGGTCCATCAGGTTCGCGTCGATGTGGCGGCGGATCCGGGACAGCAGTTCGGCGCGGGTGGCCGGGTGAGGTGCGGTCTCCTTCTCCAGGAGGTCGGTGATGAGGAGGGAGAGCAGGTCGGCGGCGTTGTGGGCGAGCCGGTTCCGGAAGGCGGGGAGTTGGGGGTGCGGTAGGCCCGAGGCGCTTTCCCAGGTGGCGAGTTCCAGCAGGAACCGGGAAGCCAGCGAGCCGATCCCGGTGCTTCCGGGGGCCAGCAGGCCGCCCAGGTGGGCGAGTTCGCCGCGGGCGGGGGCGAGGTAGAAGCGCGGGACGCGGAACCAGAGGAAGGTGCTGGACACGGCGTGCAGGAGGTTCGAGGGCTGGGGCGCGCTGCTGATCAGCAGGTCGCCCGGCTCCAGGGGGGTGTCCACGCCACGGCGCCGGACGAGCGCGGTTCCCTGGCGGTAGACGCCCACGTGCAGGTGGTCGTCGCGGCCGGCTCCGGGGGGCGGCGGCAAGAGGTCTATGCGGGCCGGGCCGCCGCCCGCCTGGGAGCGGGCGCGGGCGGCCGGCCGGCCGGTTTCGGGCATGGCTGTGGTGTCCAGCTGGATCACGGTGATTCCAATCCGGGGATGGGGAGAGCGGCCGGGCGAGCGGGCCCGGACGGGACGTGGCCGAGGAACACGACCCCGATGGCCGATGGTCTTGAACGCGATGCGGCCGTCCGGGCGCCGGCGGGGGCCTGTTGTCGCGCGGGCTGCGGGCTGCGTGCTGCGGCCCTGGTGTGCCTCTGGAAGAAGTCTGCTGCCGGGCCCCCGGCGGCACCACCGACGGCCGTAGGGATTGTCCGGGCCCGCTTCCTCACTCTGTAGCAAGCGTCGGGCGGGAGGGGAACGCCGCAGCTCAGAGCGTACGCATCAGGACACGCGCAGTGGTTCGGAGCCGGCCACCAGCTCGCGGATCCGCAGGCCCAGGTGGAGCAGCAGCCGGTTGACCCCGCTGTCGAGGTCCAGCCCGGTGATCTCCTGGATCTGGCGCAACCGGTAGTAGAGCGAGGTCCGGTGCAGGTTCAGAGCCTCGGCGGTCTTGGGCGCCGAACCGCCGTTCTCCAGGAAGCAGAGCAGCGTCTCCTCCAGCCGCTGGGTGGCGGGATCGTCCAGCAGCCGCCGCAGCGGCCCGGGGACGAGGGACTCGGTCAGCGCGTGCTCGGGGAGCTGCATCAGGACGGCGAACTCACCCAGCGCGTCCCAGTCGCCCACCCTCTCCAGATGTGGCAGCCGCCTCGCCGCCCGCGCGGCGACCCGTGACTGCTCGGCGGAGACCCATGCGGCCGCGAGCCCGGCCCGGCGGCCGCCGATGCCGACCACGGCGTTCACGCGCTCGCCGAGGAAGGTCGCCAGCGCCCCGAGGACGCACCGCGACTGGACGGCGAGCTCCTCCGGACGCGGCTCGCGCTCGAAGGTCTGGAGCAGGACGGCCCGGTCCGCCCCGACCGTCAGGAGGCCGCGCGCGGTGCGCGTGTGCGCATGCGCCTCCAGTGCGCCGCGCAGCGCCGCCGTGACCTGCCCGGGAGGCATCGAGGGGGCCGCCACCAGGACCGTACTGACGACGCAGTGGGCCCGGTCGGGGAGCAGCCCCTGGTCCAGCAGCAGCCCCCGCGCCGTGCTCCGCTCCACCCCGTCGGAGCCGAGCAGTCCCTCCAGCAGCCGGCCCTGGCCGCCGCAGGCCTCTTCTGCCGACACCTGCTCGGCGTACATCTGCGCCGCGACGCCCCGGGTGGCCCGTTCGATGGCGGCGGTCTCGGTGTCGGTCAGCCGCCCGTCCGGGGCGACCACCATGAGGACGCCCAGCAGGTGGCCGCGCTCGCGTAGCGGCACGCAGTAGCGGGGCAGCAGGCCGAGGTCGTCTCTGCCCGCGAGGAATCCGGGCCGGGGCCACCGCATCACGCCCTGCGCCAGGACGTGCCGGATGACCTCGGCGTCCGCAAGACCTTGCAGCAGGGTGCGGATGCGGACCGGGTCCTCGTCCCCGTAGTGACGGCTCGTGCAGATCATCCGGACGAGGTCGTCGTCGAGCACCACCGACCGCTCCAACTCCGCCGCGAGTGCGTCGACGAGCGCCTGTAGGGCATCACTGGCACCGCGTGCCCGCTGGATCGAACCCGTCACGATGAAACTCCCCTGCCTGTCCGTACCGTGCTGAGACCGGGGCCGGGCACCTGTGCGGAGCACCGCCGTAGGACGGCGGCTCAGCGGGCACGTGCAGGACCTGCCGATCAATAGTGATCTTGCCTGGGAGTGCACTCGACCCTCGTAGGTCATTTGACTGTCGGGATGCCACGGTCCCGCCGCCAGCGCGCGTACGACCACCGAAGGGGCTCCGGGGGGGGCTTCTTGACATCCGCGCGCCCCTGGATCCAGTATTCACTAATCAAATAGTGAAAGGGTGTTTGCCGGGATGATCGAATACCGGATCGACCGGCGCAGCGGGGTCGCCACCTACGTGCAGATCGTCCAGCAGACCAAGCAGGCCCTGCGCATGGGCCTGCTGGAGCCGGGCGACAAGCTTCCCGCCGCCCGGGAGGTCGTCGAGGCCACGGCGGTCAACCCGAACACGGTGCTCAAGGCCTACCGGGAACTGGAGCGGGAGGGCCTGGTCGAGGCCCGGCGGGGACTCGGCACCTTCGTGCGCCGGTCGCTCGGAGCCGCGCCGGCCGACTCTCCGCTCAGGGGAGAGCTCGCCGAGTGGGCGGCACGCGCCCGGGCGGCCGGCCTGGAGCGGGACGACGTGGCGGCGCTCTTCGCTGCCGTACTCGACGAGCACTTCGATTCCACCGCAAAGGAACAGGAAAACCGATGACGAGCAGTGCCATCGAGGCGACAGGGCTTGCAAAAACGTTCCGGCGACGCGGAGGGTGGGCCCTGCGTGACTGCACCTTCCAGCTGCCGGCCGGACGTGTCTGTGCGCTCGTGGGGCCCAACGGTGCGGGCAAGTCGACGCTGCTCGCCCTGGCGGCTGGACTGATCGCCCCCAGCGAGGGCTCGGTCACGGTGCTCGGCGGCCACCCGGCACATGTCCGGCCCCGCGTCGGTTTCGTCTCGCAGGACAAGCCGCTGCATCCGCAGCTCACCGTCGCCGAGACGCTCCGCATGGGCGCCGACCTCAACCCCGACAGCTGGGACGCGGCCACAGCGGAGCGGGTCGTGGCGGGCGGCGAGCTGGACCTCGGAGCGCGGGTCCGCTCGCTGTCCGGCGGCCAGCGCACCCGCGTGGCGCTCGCCCTCGCCCTCGCCAAGCGGCCCGAACTGCTGCTGCTGGACGAGCCGATGGCCGCCCTCGACCCGCTGGCCCGGCACGAGCTGATGGGCACCCTCATGGCCACGGCCGCGCAGTACGGCACCACGATCGTGATGTCCTCACACGTGATGGCCGAGCTGGAGGACTCCTGCGACCACCTGCTGCTGATCGGCGACGGCCGTGTGCGCCTGTCGGGCGACACCGACGACCTGCTCGCCGCGCACGCCCTGATCACCGGCCCCGCGCGCGGAGCCGCCGCCCCCGCCGACTTCGACCTGGCCCCGCACACCACGGTGGAATCCCGTGTCACCGGTCGTCAGGTCACCGCCCTCGTCCGCCCCGAGGGGCCGCTGCCCGCCGGCTGGCAGACCAGAGAACTGTCCCTGGAGGACCTGGTTCTCGCCCACCTGCGCAACCCGGCGGCGCCCCCGCTGACCCTCGGCGCCCTTCCCGCCTCCGCTTCGCCCCAGGAGGCGACCTCCGCCTCCGCCATGTCCCAGGAGACGACCGCATGACCGCCCTCGCCCCCACCACTGCCGCGGACACCCGGCACCCCTCCGCCACGCCCCGTCTGACCCGGTGGCTGCTACGGCTGCACCGCCCCGCGCTGTACGTCTGGGCGGGACTCGTGATCGTCCTCTCGGCCGCTCTGCTGTGGCTGGGCGGCCCGCTCACCGATGCCGCCGGGGCGGCGTGGGAGCAGTACAACGCCTGTGGCGAAGCGCCGACCTGCGTCTACGACCAGCCGTCGATCATTCGCTACAAGGACGTCTACTCCGTCACCACCTTCGCCGTCCTCACCGCGCCCTTCCTCGTCGCCGCCTGGGCCGGCGCCACGCTGACCAGCAGGGAGCTGGAGACGGGCACCGCTCAGCTGACCTGGACGCAGTCGGTGTCCCCGGTGCGCTGGCTCACCGTCAGGCTCGCCGCCCCGGCCGCCCTGGTCGCCGCCGGCACCGGTCTTCTGGTCGCTCTGCACCACCTCGCCTGGTCGGCCGGAGAAGGCCGCATCAGGACCGCCAAGTCCTGGTCCGACTTCCCGACCTTCTACGCGGGCGGGATCGTCACCGTCGCCCTGGCCCTCCTGGGCCTCGTCGTCGGAGTGCTGGTCGGCCTGCTGTGGCACCGCTCCCTGCCCGCCCTCGCCACCTCCGTCGCCGCCACGGCCGGCGCGTTCACCCTCGTCAACCTGGCACTGCCGCATCTGTGGCCGAGCGTCACCCGCGTGACCACCCGGACCCAGGGCGCCCCGTCGGGCGGGGGGCTGACGGTCGAACAGGGAATCCTCACCTCCACCGGCGCCCGGCTGCCGGACCCCTACTGCGGCGGCGACGTCTTTCCCGACTGCCGCGCCACGTACGACGGGCTCGACGCGGTCGGCTACTACCACGACTACCACCCCCTCTCCCACTACTGGCCGCTCCAGCTCACCGCGACCGCCCTCACCCTCGCCATCGGCGCGCTGCTGGTCTTCGCCGCGTTCCGCGTGCTGAGGAGCCGTACCGGCGGCGCCCCGCGCCGTGGGCGAACCACCGCCGTGTGAGTGCCGGTCCGGCCCGGCCCAGGGGTCGCTCCCGCCGCACCCCCTCACGTCCTCAACTCCTCTTCGAAGGTTGCCGTCTGATGCCGCAAACTGCTCGAAAACAGGAGCCCTCCTCCGGCGGGCGGCGGTGGGACCGGCCGGTACTGCTGGTGTGCGCGGTGTCGGCACTCGTGGTGGGGCTGGCGTCCCCCGCCCACACCTCGCAGCAGGCATGGGGCCTGATCGGCGCGGCGGGGTACGCCTGCGCGGCCCTGGTCGCGGCGCGGTCGTCCACGCCGTGGGCCCGCTCCCCCGCCGTGGTCGCGGTCGTCGGTGCGGCGGTCCTGCCCCTGCTGTACCTGTCGGTGATCGGCAAGGCGCAGATGGAGGTGGGCGTCGTGGAACGGGCGGCCGATCTGCTGTTCTCCAGCGGCACCCCTTACCACTCCGCGCCGCACGCCGTACGGGACTTCAACCCCTACCTTCCCGGCATGGCCCTCTTCGGGATACCGCACCTGATGTTCGGTGACACCCCGTTCGCCGGCGCCCGCTTGTGGTTCCTCGCCGGCTTCCTCGCGTCCGTGGCGGGAGCCGTGCGGGTGCTGACCCGGGGCGGGGACCTCGGTACCGGTACGAGGGGCATCTCGCGCGGCGTCTCCGGGCCGACGGGCGCCCTGTGGCTGCTCGCCTGTCCCGTCGTCGCGCTGCCCCTCGCCATCGGCGGCGTGGACCCGCCGGTCATCGGACTGCTCTGCCTGGCCCTGGCCTTCACGCAGCGGGGCCGGGCCGGACGTGCGGGCCTGGCCGTGGGGGTGGCCGCCGCCCTGAAGTGGACCGCCTGGCCGGCCATCCCGGTGATCGTCGCCGTACTGGCGGTACGCGGCGGGAAGCGCCCCGCGTTCACCTGCGCGGCGGTGGCCACGGGGATCGCCGCGCTGACCATCACGCCGGCGGTGCTGGTCGATCCCGGCGCCTTCTGCCAGAACGTGGTCCTCTACCCGCTGGGCCTCGGTCCCACGGCGTCCTCCGCCCAGAGCCCCCTGCTCGGGTACCTGATCGTGCTGCTCTTTCCGCACGGCAAGGCCGTGACCACGGCGCTCATCGCGCTGAGCGCCGTGGGCGTGGGGACGTCGCTGCTGGTCCGCCCGCCGCGGAGCATCGTCGCCGCCGGCGACCGGCTGGCGCTGGGCCTGCTCCTGGCGATAGCTCTGTCCCCGGCCACCCGCATCGGGTACGCCGTCTACCCCATCGTCCTGATCGCCTGGCCCCGCTTCACCGCCCGGCTGGCCGAGGACCGCCCCGCCGGGCACCGGCCCCCGGGCGAGCCGCCGCACCGGCGGCGGATCCCGGAGCCTCTCGTACGATCCGGCGCCTCGTCGTAAGGGGTCGAGGGGACCGTCCCGTACCTGACGGGGATGCCCGTCAGCGGGCGCTGCCGATGTTGCGGTCGGCGTCGGAGCCGCTCAGCATCAGGGTGGTTTCCTCGATGCGGTGGAAGCGGCCGTCGGGGGCGAGGTCGGCGAAGACGTAGACCTCCATGGTGACGGTGCTGCCGTCGTTCTTGGTGATGTGGCAGGTGTGCCGGTCGGCGTACTTGTCACCGTCGTAGAGCTCGTCGTGGACCTCGACCGTACCGCCGGCGACTATCTCCCGCAGGTGGCTGATGTGGTCGAGGAACTCGGCGCGGTCGGCCCACTCGCCGTCCGTGCGCTGGCGGTACCCGGAGGTGAAGTGGCGCTCGGCGGCCTCTTCCAGGGTGATGTCGCGGTTGAAGAGCAGGTCGTTGAGGGCGGCTTCGATACCGGTGCGGTTCATCGGGGATTCCTTGCTTCTTGAGGTGTGGGATGTCAGATGTGCGTTGTGAGATGGAGGACGGTTCCGGAAGGCCGGGCGTTCCAGCCCTTCGCAAGCACAGATCTGTGCGTACACCGCAACTGTAGACCTCGCAGGCGACAATAAGCAAATGGATGTGCTTACGGTGTGGGAGTGACTTCGAAACAACCGGCCCAGCGCCTCCGCAAGAGCCCCGGGCAAGTCCGCTCGGCCGTCCACCAAGCCGTCATCGACCTGTTGTCCGATCCCGGGGGCGCGGACCTCACCATCCCGGCGGTCGCACAGCGCGCCGGGGTGAACCACACGAGCATCTACCGGCGCTGGGGCGGCCGGGAGGCGCTCCTGGCCGACGTGGTCGTCACCCGTCTCGAACGGGACTCGCCGCTGGCCGACACCGGAACCCTGCGCGGCGACCTGAGGGCCTGGGCCGAAGCGGGCGTCGCGAGCATCCGCACCCCCGAAGGGCGGCTACTCATCCGCGCCGTCGCCCTGTCCATGCCGGGCAGCGCCACGGCTCAGGGGGAGCGCGCGCGGCAGTTCGAGCGCCGCATGGCTGCCATCGAGCGCATCCGCGACCGCGCCACTGCCCGCGGCGAGGTCCCCCCGCCCCTCGACCGGATCCTCGACCAGCTCATCGCGTGTACCTGCGGGCCATCTTCGGCATCGACCCGCCGGCCTCCGGCTACCCGGATCTCCTCGTGGACCGCCTCCTGGGCGGCCCGGACACACCCCGGCCGTCCTGAGCCTGGTCCGCCCTTAGGTTCAGGGCTCGCGCAGGCGTACGGCGAGCGCCGCGATGTCGTCGTCGAGGCGTCCCCTGCTGTAGCGGACGAGGTCGCGGTGCAGGGCCGCGAGCAGCTCGCGGGGCGGCGTCGGGGGCTGCCGGCGCATCCAGGCGGCCAGCGGGAAGAACTCGCCGTCGCGGGCGCGGGCCTCGGCGATCCCGTCGGTATAGAGGAGCAGCAGGTCGCCGGGGGCGAGATCGAAGGTGTCTACGTTGTAGTGATCGCCGATCAGCTCCGCGAGGCTGAGCAGCGGGGAGGGGGTCACGGATTCGAGGACACGGAGTTCCCTGCGGTTCAGCAGCAGCGGCGGGGGGTGTCCGCAGTTGAGGATGTTGATACGGCCGCCCCCGTGCGGGATCTCGGCGAGAAGGGCGGTGGCGAAGCGCTCCATCGGCCCTTCTGGGGGAAAGGCGGCGTTGTAGCGCATGCTGCTGGCGTCCAGCCTGCGCGCGACGTTGACCATGTCGATCTCGCCGTACGCCGCCTCCCTGAAGGCGTTGACGATCGCCGCGGCCGCTCCCACCGCCGGCAGGCCCTTGCCGCGCACGTCACCGATGAGCAGCCTGACCCCGAACGGCGTGTCGACCACCTCGTAGAAGTCCCCGCCGATCCGGGCCTCCGCCGCGGCCGCGAGGTACAGCGACTCGATCTCGATGTTCCTGAAGCGGCGCGGCATGGGGCTCAGCACCACCTGCTGCGCCGCGTCGGCGACGAGCCGTACGTGAAAGAGGGTTCGCTCGCGCTGGAGCCGGACGTGGCTCCCGTACGCGGCGGCCACGGTGACCGCGATGATCCCCGCGACCGTCCACCAGGTGCCCAGGTCGGGAAAGACGAGGCTGAGACCGACCATCAGGATGAGGCAGACCGTCCCGAGGAGGACAGTGGGCAGTACCGGCCACATGGCGGCGGCCAGCGCCGGCGCCGCGGGCAGGAGGCGACTGAAGGCCATCTCCGGCGGGGTGGCATAGGCCAGGCTGGCGATCACTACGGTCAGAATGACCGGCGACAGCCGGACAAGCCTCCACGGGCCGTAGCGCCGACGGAGCCTCGGCCGTCCGGACTCGATCACGCTTCCCACAATATCCGTGCAATAAGGGCAAAGCGCTCTGAATGTCGGCGCTGTCCAGCCAGCTCTCCCGCTCCACGGCCGTATACGCGCCCAAGACAACTGTTCAATACATTTGTACAGATCATGGACCGAGTGCCGGCACCACCGGTTGATCGTCCCGTCGCGGGGTACCGGAGCGGCATGGCTCCCGAGAACGCTTCCGCCCCCGCGACCGGCTACGTACAGCCCGATGTCGACGTCCCTTCGCTGACCTCGGTGCTCGACGGCGAGTACGCGGGGATCCGCGACCTCGTCCGTACCAACCTGGCGACGTACGCCTCCGTCCTCGAAGAGGCCGATGAGCTCGGCATCGACGCGTTTCGCGACCGGGTGCGCGACATCGTCGTCAAGATGGCCGCGACGGGCCAGACCGGCATGGGCTTTCCCGCCGAGTACGGCGGGGGCGGGGACGTCGGGGCCTCGATCGCCGCGTTCGAGACGCTGGCTTTCGGCGATCTGTCGGTCCTGGTGAAGGTCGGCGTGCAGTTCGGGCTCTTCGGCGGCGCGATCCTGCACCTGGGCACCGGGCGCCACCACGCCGCCTACCTCCCGGACCTGATCACCGGGGAGCTCATGGGGTGCTTCGCGATGACCGAGACGGGGCACGGCTCCAACGTGCAGGCCCTCGGCACCATCGCGAGGTACGACACCGCGAGCCGCGAGTTCGTCATCACCACGCCCGGCGACCACGCGCGCAAGGACTACATCGGCAACGCGGCCCGCCACGCGCAGCTGGCCGTCGTCTTCGCCCAGCTGGAGGTGGACGGCCGCTCCCAGGGAGTGCACGCCTTCGTCGTCCCGATCCGGGTCGGCGGCGAAACGGCCTCCGGTGTCCGGATCGAGGACGACGGCCGCAAGATGGGGCTCAACGGTGTGGACAACGGCCGCATCTGGTTCGACGGCGTGCGCGTGCCGCGCGAGGCACTGCTCAACAGGTTCGCCGACGTGAGCCCCGAAGGCGTCTACGAGAGCGCGATCGACAACCCCAACCGGCGCTTCTTCACCATGCTCGGCACCCTGGTCCAGGGCCGGGTCAGCGTCGCGGGCGCCGGGATCAGCGTCGCCAAGGTCGCGCTGTCGATCGCCACGAAGTACGCCGTACGACGCCGTCAGTTCGAGGCGGCCCCGGACACCGAGGAGCAACTGCTCCTCGACTACGGCCTGCACCAGCGACGCCTGCTCCCGCTCATCGCCCGGACGTACGCCCTGCACTTCGCACAGGACGAAGTGCGCGCGCAGCTGCACGAGGTCTTCTCCGGCATCGAGGACGACGCGCAGGCGCGGCGCCGGCTCGAATCGCGGGCCGCGGGCATCAAGGCCCTCGGCACCTGGCACGCCACCGGCGTCGTCCAGGAGTGCCGCGAGGCGTGCGGCGGCGCCGGCTATCTCGCCGTCAACCGGTTCGCCGCCCTCAAGGGCGACAGCGACGTCTTCACCACCTTCGAGGGCGACAACCACGTCCTGCTCCAACTCGTGGGCAAGGGGCTGCTCACCGATCACGCGAGCGAGTTCGAGGACCTCGACCAGCTCGGCATGGTCCGCTACGTCACCGGCCTCGCCGTCGAGACGGTCATCGAGCGGACCTCGGCCCACAAACTGCTCGAACGGGTGAGGGACCTGCTGCCCGGCGGCGACGAATGGGACCGGGAAGCCGGCCTGCTCGACTCGGAGTACCAGCTCGCCATGGTCCGCTTCCGAGAGGAGCACATGCTGGCCGGCCTGGCCCGGCGGATCAAGCGCGGGATCGACCAGAAGCGCGATCCGGGCGCCGTCTTCTCGCAGGTGCAGGACCACGTCATCGCGGTCGCGCGGGCACATGTCGAGCGACTGGTGACCGAGGCCTTCGTCGACAAGGTGCGCGGACTGCCCGAAGGGGGAGAGAAGACGGCGCTCGCCCTCCTGTGCGACCTGTTCGCCCTGTCGACGATCGAGGCGGACCGGGCCTGGTTCATGGAGCACGGGCGGCTGACCGTCCAGCGCTCCAAGGCGATCAGCCGCGAGGTGAACGACCTGTGCCGCAAGGTGCGTCCCCTCGCGGTCGACCTCGTCGACGCGTGGGGCATCCCCGCCGCCATGCTGCGGGCGCCGGATCTCGTGGGCTGATCCGGGATGCCCCGGCCTGCGAGGTTAGGGTCATCGGCATGACGAAGATCAACGTGATGACGATCGCCATCACGACAGCCGCACTCTCCCTCATGGGCGCGTCCGCCCCCGCCACGGCCACGGCCACCTCGGCATCCGCGCCGACGGCGCCGCTGGTCACCACGGGTGCCCTGTTCAACGACCCCACCAACCCGGCCGGTCAGAACACGATATTCAGCCACATCTCCCGTCTCATCGACGGCGCCGTGCCCGGATCCGACATCAAGATCTCCTCCTACGTTTTCGAGTCGGACTGGCTGGTCGGCCGGCTGAACGCGGCTCACCTGCGGGGCGTGAACGTCCAGGTGATCCTGGACAGCGAAAGCACCGCGCGCCAGGCGGGCGGCCCCGCCTACGTCGCGCTCCGCGACGGGCTGGCCCGCAAGACCGCGACCTCGGGCAACTCGTGGGTCCGCGTGTGCGCACAGGGGCAGGCGTGCCTGGCCAAGGACCCGAACCCGAACGACTCCTTCCCCAGCGTCAACCACAACAAGTTCTATCTGTTCTCCCGGACCACCGGCAGCTCCACGGCCACCGTCCCGGTGGACGACGTCGTCGTGCAGACCTCCGCGAACCAGACCACCTGGGACCGGGAGAAGGCCTGGAACGACGCCCTCACCGTCGCCGGGAACGAGGTGCTCCACGACGCCTACGCCTCCTACTTCAACCAGCTGGCGGCGGCTCAGGCGAACCCCGCCCTCCAGGTGTCCGACCTGCCGAACGACACCCAGGCGGGACCGGCGAAGGCGTACTTCTTCCCCCGCTCCGCCGATGTGGTCCTCAACATCCTCAACACCGTCGACGACCCGGTGGCGGGCCAGCCCGCCTGCCACGGCAATTCGGCCGGCTACGGTACCGCCGACGGCCGTACCGTCATCCGCATCGCGATGCACCAGATCACCCGGCCCGAGGTCGCGAAGAAGCTCTGGGAACTCGATGACGCCGGGTGCTACGTCGACATCGTCTACCGCAAACTCGACAACACCGGCACGCAGATCCACGACCAGCTGGCCAAGCCGACGCGCTACGGCGGCATCAGCCTGCACGAGCTCAACGACGACACGGTCGCGGGCGGCACCGCCACCCACTCCAAGTACCTCCTCATCGAGGGCACTTACAAGGGGCTTCCCGACCAGAAGATCGTCTTCACGGGCAGCCACCCGTACACCCTGTCGGGCCTCAGCAACAACGACGAGGCCCTCCTCAAGTACGACGACACGCCCCGCGCGCCGGTGACCAACAGCCCGGTCTTCGACGCCTACCGCGAGAACTTCTGGGCCCAGCGCACTCACGCGGACCAGTAGCGACGCCGAGCGCCACCGCCCGGGCCGGGCGGTGGCGCTCGCTACGGGGTGGCCCTGGCGGCGAACTTGGCGACGGCGGCCGAGGTGACCGGCGTGAAGAAGTTGACGAGGTTGCCGTCGGGGTCCCGCAGGAGGAGCGAGCGGTTGCCCCAGGGCATCGTGGTGGGCGCCTGGACGAAGTCCTCCACGAAGGCGCTCAGGTTCCGGTGGACACGGTCCACGTCGTCGACGAGGAACTCGATGATGACGCTGTGGTTGTCGGCCGGCCGGGCGGCGCCGGGCGCGAACAGGGGCACGGTGCGGGTCCCGGCGATGGCCAGGGCGGCCGAGGCGGTCCTGAGTTCGGCGAAGTCTTCGGTGGCCCGGTTCGCCGCCACTCCGGTGGCGCGCTCGTAGAAGTCGACGAGGCGGGCGACATCGCCCGTGATGATGCGGATCGAAACGAAGTCCATGGGATCTCTCCAGGTCAGGTCGTCGGTCGTGGTGACGACCTCACGCTAGAACGAATACCGGACAGGATCCGCCCGGTATATGAGAGAGACTTCCGGACATGCCCCGACCCATCGCGCGCGTGCTCACCCTCCTGGAGCTCCTGCAATCGGGCGGCCTCCGGACCGTCGCCGAACTCGCCGCCCGGCTCGAAGTCGACGAGCGCACGGTGCGGAGGTACGCCGATCACCTCCTCGACCTCGACGTACCCGTGGAGTCGGTGCGCGGCCGCCACGGCGGCTACCGGCTCGCCGCCGGCTACCGCATGCCTCCGCTGATGCTGAGCGACGACGAGGCGCTCGCCGTGCTGCTCGGCCTGGTCGCCGGCCAGCGGGCCGGCCTGATGAGCGCCGCGGGCACGGCTAGCGAGACGGCAGCCGCCAAGATCCGGCGGGTCCTGCCCGAACGGCTCGGCCGCAGGCTCGACGCCGTACTCGACTCCCTCGCCTTCACCACCCCGCCGCGTACGCCGGCGGTCCCGGAGACCGCGGTCCTGCTCGCGATCGCGGACGCGGTGCGCCATCACCGGCCGGTTTCGATCCGGTACACCGCCGCGGACGGCCGGCACAGCGAACGCACCCTGCACCCGTACGGGCTCGTCGCCCACTCGGGCAGGTGGTACGTGAGCGGTGGGGATCCCGCGGTCGGCGAGGAACGCACCTTCCGGCTCGATCGCATCGCCGACGCGAGGACCCTGCCCGGCACGTTCGACCCGCCCACCGGGTTCGACCCGGCGGCACGCGTCCTCGCGGGCCTCGCCACCGCTCCGTACCGGCACGAGGTGACGGCGCGGGTCCAGGAGACGGCCGATTACGTCCGGGCGCGGCTTCCCGCGGGCCTCGCGATCGTGGAGGAGCTGCCGCCCGAGGGCGGCCCGGACCCGGAGGGCGGGCGCTGGTCCCGCGTCGAGATGAGGGTGGAACGGCTCGACTGGCTGCCTGCCGTACTCGCCTCCCTCGACCGACCGTTCGTCATCGAGCGGCCGGACGAACTGCGCGGGCTCATCACCGCGTTCGCCGCACGGCTCGCCGACTCGGCCCGGAACACACCGCCGGGCGCGGGCCCGGGCCCGATCTCGGTGGCGGACTGAGCGGTGCTCGGGCAGGCTGACCCGCATGATTTCGGTGGTGCAGAACGTGGCGATCGACTGTTCGGATGCCTATGGGCTGGCGCGGTTCTGGAGCGAGGTGACCGGTTCTCCGCTGCACCCGCAGAACAGACCGGGCGACCGGGAGACCCAGGTGATGCTTCCGCAGGGCCCGCTCCTGTACTTCAACCAGGTGCCGGAGCCGAAGACGGTCAAGAACCGGATCCACTTGTGCCTGCGCCCGACGAGCTCGCGCGAGGAGGAGATCGAGCGGCTGCTGGCCCTCGGAGCCGCCCTCGTCACTGATCACCGCAAGCCCGACGGCGCGGGCTGGGCCGTCCTCGCCGACCCCAACACTCCTGACTACCAGTTCTAAGGATACGCGCACGTCAGCGCCAACGACAGAGCCCCGCACGGCACTTGGCCGCACGTGGCGTTTTGCTGTCTGAGCGCTCGTCTACGGGGTGTGTAGCTCATCCTCGGGGGTTGGGCCCGCACCGAACGCCACGGCGTGACTCGGGCACGCGTACAGGGTCACCCCGGGGCCGCTCGCGCGCTCGATGTACCGGACCGGAACGGGGGCACAGGTCCACCGCTTGCAGCGGACGCAGTGCGCTCCGGACGGTTCAGGGGCGGGCTCCGCACTGAGCAGCGCGGCGACGAATCGAGCGGCCGTCATGCCGACACTCCCGCAGCGGCGAACGCGTCGGCTCCGAACGGGGCACCCTCGTATGTGTAGGGGTGTTCCGTGCCGCTCGCTGCACATTCCAGTGCGCGCCACCGTTCCGGTATGGCGAACAGGTCTAGCGTCGGCGCCCCGCCCATGTGCTACGGGGGCAGTACACGGGCGGGGCGGGCGGAACCTTGCACGGTGCGCACCGTGGGTTGGTCCCTCATCCGTTGCTGAACACGCCCAGCGGCCCCGCAACGGGTCCTGCAACCCATCCCCGATGCTCGTCCCCCGCGAGGGGGCGGTGCGGCCGGAAAGGGGCGTCTGTGGTGCTGGTGAGAGCTAGGCTCCGGTCATGCCCGAGCCTTTCGTGAACGGCGACGTACACCACCGCGCGTGCGGTATCTGTCCGTCCCGCGTCCACGCTGTTGGTGAGTTCGACGTGTTCGAGCGCCCGACCCCGGAATGCCCGTTCAACAAGGCAGACGGGCACCGGTACTTGAGCGACGGGACACCGGTCTGTGTCCACCCCGAAAAGGTCGGGCTGCCCGCGAGGCGCTACAAGAGCGAGAACGCCCCGCTGACTGTCGAGCTGCAACTACCGCCCGACCCTTCCGCGGTGGTGCCGTACCTGCATGACGTGCTGTACGGCGCGGCCCCGGTTCTCCTGGATGACCTGATCTCTCAGGCACAGCAGCAGATCCGGCAGCGCTTCCCGGAACTGGACCCGCTCACGGTGATGCGGCAGGCACTCAGCTAGCCGTTACGCGGGGACGGGCTCGAACGTGATGCTGTGCGCGAGGCCCATCCGGCGGAAGCCCGCCGCCTCGTACTTCGCGCGCAGGATGCCGAGCCGGCGAGCAACCTCCGCGTGCGTGATCCAGTACCGGGCGGGCGGCTCGCCCCACGCGGCGCGGTACGCCTGGTGGGTGTAGTCGTCCCGTGTCCAGTCGGTATGTTCCTGGTCGGTCTGGTGGATGATCTGCGCGCCGACCCGAGCCGTGATCCGGGCGAGGATCTGCGGCTGAGCGATCATCGCGTGCGTCATCTCGTCCACGGGCACGGCAACGGGGATCTCCGCCGCGCGCTCGTCGCCGGTCGCCTCGAACACTGCGGCCTTGAGGCAGAGCGCTCGCAGTCCCTCGGTGAACAGCGGGGCCGCGTCGGCGGCCTGGTCGTACTCGCTGATGACCGGACCACCGGAAAAGCACGTCCAGTCCTCGTCATAGCGCAGGCTCGCGGCCCTGAACGCGGCGAACTCCGGATCGGCCTCGATGGCCGTCAGGATCTCCCGTGCGCGTTCTGCGGTGCGCTCGGCATGGGGAAGGGTGTTCACGACTTTTCTCCTTCGGTCATGGTGCGCGGTTGAGGTTCGGGGTGCTCGGCTCCGCCGTGTGCGTCATACGGTGCCGAGCGGCCCGCCCTGATCACAGAATGAGGACGAGCCACCCCGACGAGCGCCGGGGCTTCCTGTGGCTCGCGCGACCAGGGCGGGGGCATGTGGACTGTCCGTCATCGGCGGGCAGTGTCGGGCTGGACTCGGACGGAGGCACGACCACGGGCCACACGGTCAAGGTGAAGCGGCACCCCTTGTCAGGGATGACCGTGGAGAACGGGGCACCTTCCTTGAGCTGTACCCGCGCGGCCTGGTGCTCCTCGGGGTCGAGACTCCAGAACCGAAATTCCGTGGGGCAGTCGGGCTTTGGCACGGTGTCCACGCGCATCCACGGCTTGACCCACGCCGAGCGTTCCGGGTCCGGGTCGAGCCGGTCCGCGATTCGCTCGGCCTGGTCCTGTAACCACCGCAGCGCGAGTTTCGGCGAGATCGTTTTGAAGGTGCCGAGGACGTACGGGACTGTCTCGCGCGTCCCGTACACCTCTCCCTCCGCGAGCACTTCGCACCAGTAGGCACGAACCGGTATTCCCGCACTGGACCTCTCGGGGTTCCCCGTGGCCGTTCGTGCGTGCTTTTCCATGTCCGGGCCCTCCCTGCGGCGTCATCCCTTGCGGTGGCCGTGCTCGCACTAGGCAACCGCCCGACCATGCACAGCGGTACCGTTGGGAAGAGGGCAGGAGTTAAGAGCGTTAAGCAGTCAGAGCACGGGAGTTGGGGACCAGTGACGACACGACAGCCGAACGCCGGACTTGAGCGGCTGTACCGCGAGAGCGGGTGGACCCTGCGGCAGTTCGCCCAAGAGGTCAACCGCATCGGGACCGAGCGCGGAACCCCTCTTAAGTACCAACAGCCTTCAGTGCACCAGTGGTTGAGTGGCCACCTGCCGAAAGAGGCTGTGCGGCCGCTGATTCTGGAAGCACTCGCCCGGAGACTCTTCCGCCCCATCACGCACGCCGACGCAGGATTCCCGGCACCCCCGGAAGAGTCCAACAGTCACCCGACTACCGTTGAAGGGCTGGTAGACCTCGGGAGGCAAGACATGGACCCCTCACGCCGAAGCGTCCTGAGTGCGGGACTGTTCTCCGTGGCCCTTACCGTCCCTGGGTGGCCGGATGTTGTGGGACGCATGGAAGCGGTTCAGTCGGGAAAGACGCAACGCATAGGGATGGCCGACGTAAACATGGTCATCGCCATGACAGAGCGCGTCTCTGACTTGGACGACCAATTCGGAGGTCGGCACGCTCGCCCGATGGCGGCGGCATTCCTCGTGAATACGGTAGCCCCCTACCTTCGAGCCGACGCGACAGAGGAGGTCCGCAAGGCGATGATGTCAGCGGCTTCCGACCTCTGCTATCTCACCGGATATATGGCTGTAGACGAGGGGGTCCACGGCCTAGCGCAGCAGTATTACCTGAAAGCGCTAGAGCTAGCAGGCGCCTCGGAAGACCACCTCACGTATTGCACAACCCTACGGGGAATGAGCGTTCAGGCAGTTGATCTACGCCACGGGAAGACTGCGATGCGCCTTGCTGACGCAGCCGCGTCTGCATCTCCGCAGGCTGGTCCTCGAATGCGCGCCTTTCTGGCGGGACAGCAAGCGCACGCCTCCGCGCAGCTTGGCGAGCGCACAAAGGCGCTTACGTATTTGCGAGAGGCCGAAGTGGCAGTGGAGAAAGCCGAATCCCAAACCAAGACGTTCGGCTCGTACAACCCGTCTTCTCTGACCTATCACGCTGGGCAGGTTCGGTACGAACTAGGCGACATTCGGGGGTCAGTCAAAGACCTAGAGGAATCCGACAAGCTGCGGCATAGCTCATTCAAGAGGAACCGGATTCGTTACCTGTCCATGCTTGCCGAACGTCAGCTAGAAATCGGCCACCTCGAAAGCGCGTGTGCCACATGGGTCAAGGTCGTGGAAATTTACCCCGACGTTCAATCGGGGCAGTGCGATAAGGCCATGTCAACGATGCAAGCTCGGATTCGGCCCCACCTCAAGAATCAGACTGCCCGGAGTCTCTACGAGCGCGCGCGCCTCGTCACCCCGCCATCGGTTGCGGTCTGAGCGCGAAACAAGAAAGCCCCCGTACCCATCATTCATTAGCGAATGATGGGTACGGGGGTGGGTGTTTCTGTTAGGTTAGGTCGTATTCACCTCCGCGAAAATGCCTCAATGAGCCATGCGAGTTTTTTGCCTCCCTGCCGTGCAGTCGCGGGAGGGGAGGGGAGTACCCCCCTGGTCAGAACGGCGGGCGTTCGTTCGCCTCGCGCCGTGAACGCGCTTCCGCAGCGAATCCGCCCGGTTGATGCCGCGCGATCTCCCTGCTGTGGCACGACGTGCACAGCGGACGCAGACGAGACGCCGTGTCCGGATCGGCAACACCCCGAGCCAGCAGCGAACGGCGCGACTCGGGGAAGTGGTCCGCAATCGCCGCGGGCTTCCCACACAGCACGCACCACGGATTCCGGTACAGGTACGCGCGCCGGATGTTGGGCCAGCGAGGCCCGTACGCGCTCGTACCTGGTGTGACCCGCTGTGCGGTCGCCTCACGTTCATGAGCGGCACAGCGACCACCACGGGGGGTCAGCTCAGGGCATCCGGGGACCGAGCACGGGGGGCGGGGTCGTCGCGGCATGGGGGATCACCTCCCGAGGGGCGGGGTAGTGGAGTCGAGGGCCACATGGGCGATGTCATTCGCGCCACCAAGTCGATTCCCGGCCGTTTAGCGATGAGTCATTGCCTGGTGACGTTTGGTGATGCAACGCTCTGGCCTGGTCGGCAAGGGGTCGACCTGAGAGGGGACACGCGTGTCTTACGAGCAAGTAACGTCCGAGGCACCCGACGGGAGCACCATCTCGGCGCAGATCACCGTGACACAAGCACCCATCGTCACCATGACCCGTAACGCACTGCTCTCGGCCATTGCTCGCGAAGCCGAGCTCGTCGCGGAGCGATCCGAAGGCCAGTCATCGGCTGCACTTGCTGAACTCGCCCAGGCCTTCGGGTCGGTTTCGATGCAGGCGTCTCTTTACGATCCGCCGCGCCCAGACAACGCGCCCTACCCGAGCATTTTGAGCGCTGTCCAGAACAGGTTCGAAAGCAACCTTCGTTAACGCTCGCGGATCGCGGCCTGGTGACACGGACGGCAGAGCGATTGAACCTTCCCGTTCGTGCCCGAACCCCACACCCTCACCAACAGCGGGAGACAGTCATGGCTGAAACCACGCCCAACGCCAAGGGACCGGCCCCGGTCCAATTGCCGACTGAGAAGACCGACGCTCGCATGGCGCTGGAAGGCGACGACGACAACGAGATGGGCACTACGTCCGTGCGGAGCGCCAAGGGACCGGCTCCGGTCCAGTACAAGCCCGAGACGACCGAACCCGTGCTCATCCCGGCCGACCAGGTCAACCCCGAGGACATTGGCACCCTGTCGATCGAGTACCGCGAGGGTCAGCCCGTGATCGTCGTCAGCGGCGGGACGGCTATTCCGGCAGGGCTTACGGTCGTGGATGGCGCCGGGAATGCATTCGCGGCGTACACGGCTAGGCCCACATCCGCCACCACCCGGTTGGCGCCCGTGGTGGACTACCTCTGTTCGCGCTGACGAGCTGGCGCCCCGGTACGGGCCCTGAGAGGTCCGTACCGGGCCGAAGTGCTGTCCAGCTCGGGGCACCCGGGGACACTGCACGGGGGGGGCAAGGCTTACGCGGCATGGGGGTCATTCGGCGGGATCACCGGGGGATCAATCGGAGTTCCGTCTGAGTGGCGGGGCGCGAGGTCGATAACCATGAGCCGGCCAGCATGACACATTCGCTGAACTCCCCTCGGCATTACGGTCCGTGCATCCGTTTCCGTATCCGACCACGCGGGCCGCCCCATGGCATCTCGGGGGAAATATGGATAATCTCCGTTTGGGCCGGGATCTAGCGCGTCAACAGCCATGATCAGCTTGCCCCTGAAATGTAAGCGTCGCGCTTGCCGCTCATCTCTTGATCGAACTCGTCAGCCAACTCTGAAGCCTTCTTGGCGGCGTGCGACACGATGTCCTCCAACAGGCGTGCGTCATACCAACGCTGTTCAGGAACAGTGCATACCTCGCCCAATGCGGACTGTGCCCGCTGTGCCTCAGTCAGAACGTGCCCGCGCTTATGCCGGGCGGCCCGGTACTGAACGTAGGCAGCGAACCACGACTCAACGGCCAGTGCATCGAGGAACCGTTCCCGGGCAGCGTCACCAGACCTGGCCGCCGTGTCAGCGCGCTCCCTCCACGTCTCGACCACTCGACGGTTGTAGTCAGTCGTACGCTCAGCACGTCGAACGGCCTCGGCGTCCTCCGCTGCCTTCAGCATGGCTTCGGCGTCTGCGAGGGGACCCGATACCTTTTCTGCCTGTGCTCGCAGCTTGGCAACCTGTGCCGCCACCTTCTCGATCTCAGTAGACATAGTCACTTACCGCCCTCGTTTACGTCGCGTCCATACTGCGCTGCAATCTTCTTATCGATTTCGTAGTGACCCAAGCTCATTCGAACCATGGGGCCCATTCGGTCATACATCTCAGGGTTGGAATCCCGGAGGGTCGCAAGGCGTTCCATCGCTTCATCTCGGACCCAAGATTCCGCTCGGTTCCGATCCATGTCGCACTTTCCATCCAGGTGGTTATATCGTCCGAGCGTGTCGTTCATCGTTCTCCCTGCGCTGGTAATTAGGTAAGAAAAAGCCCCTGCGTACGGCACGTCAGGGGTTCGTGAGTGAGGCTGTGAAGTTATGAGAGAGGGCTAGGTAGTTGCCCTTTCCGGGCTCTTGATCAACGCACGCGCAGCCATCTGCGTTGCCTGGTAGACGTCCGTGCGGCACTCCGCCGAGCAGTACAGCGGACGGCGGCCCCGCCCGACGTAGTGCAGTTCGTTGGGGCAGTTCGGGTGGGCGCATGCGCCGGGCCCCGTGTCCTCGGCTCGCTGCCGTGCGTCGGCGACGAGAGCGAGCGTTGTGCGTGCGGCGGCCTGGTCGCCGTTCAGGGCGTCCTGTGCGGCGCTCTCAGCGCGTCGCAGCAGCGCGCAGACCTCTACGTGTCGTGTGGTGTTCATCGTTCCTCTCGGCTGGGTTCAGGGGCCGTGTCGCCCCTTCCGGGTTTACAGGAGGTGCGGGGGTTTCCCGCTTTCAGTCGCGGGCGTGAAGGACTCTCGCTCGGCGGTACGGGGCATGCCCATCTCTTGGTTCGCCAATAGAAGGGACCGAAGGATTCCTGCATGCCAGGCCGCTTGCCCTCGCGGGCTGGTGGTGAGGTGTCAGGACGGACCCTTATCTCTCTTCTCTCTAGGTTTTTCTTGGCTTCCCCAAAAACAGTCGAAGTTCGACACCCCCAACACCTTTTCGCCTCCCGCTGTCCAGCAGTCCACCGACGGCGAGCCGGCCCACAAGCCGCGTAGGTCCGCCTGCGGGCGCGCCAGATCCCCGGCGGTGCACGGGGGACCGTCCGGGGCTCTTGAGCGTCGTAGCGGGCACGTGCGGCTATGCGGCGACCAGTTCACGGGCAGTCTCGACCAGACGCACACGCGCACCCGGGGTCGGGGAGTCTCCGCGCGTCTCGGACTCCAGCGCCGTTGCTACTGCGTCGAGTTCTTCCGCGGCGGGGTCCAGATCACCGGACATGGTGAAGTCCACGCGCCGTGTGTCCAGCGTCCGCCAACCGCCACGGGTCCCGCGCCGGACGTTCAGCCGCACCCCGGCTTCAATCAGCAGTGCACGCCGTCCCGCCGTGTCTTTCTCGGCCCACTCGTCGGCGAACGTCCGTCCCGTGGGAGTCACTACGCGCCGCGGCTCCGTCTTCTTGCGGGACTCCAGATCGGCTATGCGGTTGGCGAGCGCGTCCGCACGCTTCTGCCACTCGGTCGCAGCGTGCTTGGACTTCTGGCGTCCCTCCTGCTCCTGGTGCTCCGCGAACTCCGCAATGGTGGCGCGCAGTTCAGGCCCGGGGTCGTACCCGGGAATCGTCACGACATGAGTCGTCTCGATAGAGCCGACCAGGCGCAGGAACTCAGCGGTCACGTGCTCGTCTGCCCAATCACCCCTGATGTTTGCGGACTTCTCGCACTTGAATCCACGCGAGTACGGGTTGCACTTATACGTGGGGTGCTGGTTCTTCTTGCTTTCCTGCTTGTTCAGGTACATACGGACGCCGCACGAATCGCAGTGAATGACCCGCAAAAGCAGCGCGTCCGTATCCTTCCTGTCGCTGTTGTCGATGCTGCGCTCGTCCAGCAGTGCGCCGATGCGGTCGAACTCCTCGCGGGTCATGATCGGAGTTTCGGTCTGCATGATCGGGCTGCCCTCAGCGTCGCGCACGGGCTTGCCCTTGTGCATCTTCCAGCCAAGCAGCGTTTCGTTCCGCAGCATCCGCGTAATGACCGCCGGATTCCACAGGAACGCGTCCTTAACGAGCCCCTTGACTCCGCCGGTCCGCCCGCCGGTCTTCCGTCTCTTCTTCAAAGCCCAGTGATCACGCGGGCTCGGAACACTGTCCCCACTGAGCCCCACGGCGATAGCCGAAATGCTCTTCCCCTCGAACAGCTCCCGCACGATACGGGCAATGACCTTCACCGCATCCGGATCGGGGACGAGCGTCCATCCCACCCCGCCGTGTGCCTCGGGCATGGGCGCGGGCATATAGCCGTACGGCGGACGCGAACCGCGCCACCGCAGGACCATGTTCCGGATGGCAGCCATAGCCCCGGTAACACGGTCCGAAATGGACTGCGCCTCTACCTGAGCGGCAAAGGCGAACATGGTCAGTTGGAGTTCCGCCATAGGGTCCATGGGATTGCGGAAGTCGAACACCATGCGCCCGCCCCCGGCGAACACCAACACCTTTCGGTGCGTGCGGGCCCACTTCGCAAGCTCGTGCATGTCCGCCATGGACCGAATGGCTCGGTCGAACCGCCACCACACCAGCGCATCGAACTCATCGGGCCGCGCGAGCCAACCGCCGAGGGCGGGACGGTCAAACGGACTGATCTTGGAAGCGGATACGTCAAGGTCCACCGCTTCGCGGAGCTGGTCACCCTCGCCGAAACTGATGTTGTGCGCGGCTGCCGCCTGGTCGTCGGCCTCGCGCTGCCGGTCGGGGCTGGTGGTCTCGTCGGTGAGCACCGACAGACGGACACACCGCACACCCCGAAGGGTCTCGGTGTAGACCGTCCCCGCGAGCGGGTTACCGGTTCCCTGTGCTGTCTCCATCCCCTCTGGGGAGAGCGGAGGTTTCCTGCGTCCTTCCTTCTTCGCCCCGCGCATAGGGACCGAAGGTGTTGCGCCTGCTTCTTTCTCCATGCTTCCTGTAGGGAGGGAGAAATTCCCGCTACCCGCCTTGACCAGGGCCGATGCCACCATGCCGACACACTCCAGAACCTCTAGTTCTGAGTGTTGGGAGACCCTGAGGGCAATGAATTCTGCGTCCTGCGCAGCGAGTCCGATCACGCGGCGATGCCTTCTTAGGGGTCGGAGACTCAGGTCGGGGGCACGGCGTACGGGCGCAGGATCATGAGCGAGTCCTCCGAGGTAGCCACCATGGCGAAGGGGAACCGGTCGAGCTCAAGGCAGAGCGCGACGTCATCGGGATGGGCTCCTTGACGCACCCCCCGCGCCAGCTCGGAGGCGGCGCGCGACGCGCCGGCCCGGCGGAGGAACTCAGCCGCGTCCGTCCCGGCCCCGGCGGCCCTCTGAGCGATGTACTGGGCGCACGCCAGGTCCTCATCGGCGCGGCCGTCCTCGCCGGTGACCACGAACGTGACGCCGTCACCCGCGCGCGTCCGCAGGAGCCGAGCCGTTGCCTCCGCCACCACGAAGGCGGCGCACAGCACCAGCGACGCCTCTTTGACCGCGAGGGCGCCGACCGTCCCCGCCGTGGTCTTCTGCACGACGGTCCGTCCCGCGAGGTCGACGGACCGCAGCAGAGCCGGTGAGTTGACGGCGTCGAACCCGGGCGCGGGCGCCCCGTCCTTGAGGGCCACCCAGTCCGGGTGGCGCGCCTTGAGCGCCAGTGCCTCATCCAGCGACTCGGCGAGAACGATCTTCTCCGCCCCCTGGGCGAACGCCCAGGGGGCCACCGTGAAGGCACGCATGACGTCCACGACGACCGCCACGGGCGGAACTTCGGCCAGCTCGGGGATGCCGAGGAAACGGGTCTGCATGCGGTCATGATCACCCATGCCCGACCCCCGTGTCGTCGTGCCGTCGTGCCGGAAAGTCACCGGGACTCCTGATCCAGCCAGGGCCTGCGCCCCGGTCCGGTCGGGTGCGTGCCGGTGACGCCCATGACCACCGAGTACAGGCTGGTTTCCGCCGTGATGAAGAGCCGGTTGCGCTTGGGTCCGCCCCAGGCGATGTTCGAGACCGCCTCGGGGACGTCCAGCCGTCCGAGCAGAGTGCCGTCGGGGTCGTAGCAGTGCACCCCGTCGCTCATCGCGGCCGCCCAGAGCCGGCCGTCGTCGTCGAAGCGGAGGTTGTCGAAACGGGCCGCCCCACGGGCTCCGGCTTCGGCGAACACCTCACCGTCGGACAGCGTGCCGTCCTCGCGTACGTCGAAGACCCGGATGAGGCCCGCCCGGGTGTCGGAGACGAAGAGCCGCCGCTCGTCGGGCGAGAAGACGAGGCCGTTCGGAGCCCCGAAGCAGTCGGCGACCAGCCGCACCTCACCGGTCGCGGGATCGACGCGGTAGACGTTGTTCGAGCCGATCTCGCTCTCCGCGCGATAGCCCTCGTAATCGCTGGTGATGCCGAAGTCCGGGTCGGAGAACCAGATGGAGCCGTCGGACTTGACCGCGGCGTCGTTCGGGCTGTTCAGACGCTTGCCCTGCCAGCGGTCGGCCAGGACCGTGACCGTGCCGTCGTGTTCGGTCCGGGTCACGCGGCGGTTGCCCTGCTCGCAGGTGATCAGCCGGCCCTCGCGGTCGAGGGTGTTGCCGTTGGTGTGCCCGGCGGAGCGGCGGAAGAGGCTGACGGCCCCGGTCTCCTCGTCCCAGCGCAGCATCCGGTCATTGGGGATGTCGCTCCAGATCAGCTGCCGCGCGGCGGGCAGGTAGATCGGCCCCTCGGCCCAGCGACAGCCCGTGTACAGGACCTCCAGGCCGTCGTCGCCGTTCATACACCGACCGGTACGGAACCGGTCGTCGAGCATCTCGTACAGCGCGGGTCGCTCGGTGGCCATGATGATCCTCCCCATCCACACAGATGCCGAATTCCATACGGCACATCAAGAATATTGCAGGATGAGATCTGGTCATCGCAAGATCAACCCGAACCGAGAGGTGTGGATCACGCAAAAACGCCCGGCCGGAGAGTCTCGGCCGAGCGTGCGTGCGTCCGCGCGTGGGGGTGCGGGGGCGGCTTAGTACCAGTGGTTGGCCTGCCAGAAGTTCCAGGCGCCGACCGGACTGCCGTAGCGGGAGTTCATGTAGTCCAGGCCCCACTTGATCTGGGTGGCCGGGTT
>NZ_BMVE01000025.1 GCF_014650555.1 Streptomyces goshikiensis
AGTGAGCAAGGCCTGAAAATCATCTTCCCGCTGGTAAGCCGCAAGGAGCGGCACGTCATAGCGGCCGCCCTGCCTCTGGCCAACTGACCGCCCAGGACAGGACGGGAGCGCAGGCAGATCCGATTGATACCCTATGTCGGAATTTCGGGAAGTGGTTCAAAGTGAGCTGGATCCCGTAGAAACTCGCAGGTCACGAAGACTGCTCCCCGCACCCGCGGGGATGACCCCGAGACGGCGGCCGGGGCGCCGGGGCGTGCGCCCTGCTCCCCGCACCCGCGGGGATGACCCCCAGGAGCTTCGCGCCCAGGTGGCTGAACTCCTCTGCTCCCCGCACCCGCGGGGATGACCCCAGGTCCTACGTCCGGCCGCACCGGCGCCGGACCTGCTCCCCGCACCCGCGGGGATGACCCCCTGTACCGCGGGGCCGGCACCGAGGAGCTGAAGCTGCTCCCCGCACCCGCGGGGATGCTCCCTCGGTCGGTGATTTCTCCAGCCTGCCCAACCCCTGCTCCCCGCACCCGCGGGGATGCTCCCAGTCGAATCCGACAATGTCCGCGCCGGAGAAGCTGCTCCCCGCACCCGCGGGGATGCTCCCCAGCCCGGCCCGGCCGGACTCGCCGCGATCGACTGCTCCCCGCACCCGCGGGGATGCTCCCCGCACCGCCGAGCTGTCCCGCCGCAACGACTTCTGCTCCCCGCACCCGCGGGGATGACCCCCTCTCGCTGTGCGTAACCATGCGTCGGACTGTCTGCTCCCTGCACCCGCGGGGATGGCCCCGCCTCGCCTTCCATCGCGGGCTCGGCGAAGCGCTGCTCCCCGCACCCGCGGGGATGACCCCGGGAGCGTCAGCAGCGACTGGTCGCACGTCAGCTGCTCCCCGTCCCGCGGGGATGACCCCGAGATGCTGCAGAACGGGCTGGACGAGGACCCCTGCTCCCCACACCCGCGGGATGACCCCGTGTCGCCCATCCCGGAGCCCCAGAGGGACCAGCCGCTCCCCGCACCCGCGGGGATGCCCCACCCCGTTACCCAATGGGGGGCGAAGCTGGCGGATCGCTACCCCTGACCCGGTCCGGCGAGACCTCGAAAAAGACCGCGGCCGCCAGCTTCTCGCCATCCTGCGCACCGACGCCGATGCCGGCCGGCCGCTGCCCATCGACAGCGAGCTCGCCCAGGCCGTCGCCGTCCTCGCCCGGGGCCAGCAAGACGCCGTCTGGGATCGCAACCAGGTCGGCAACAAGCTCCGCTCCCACCTTCGCGAGTACTTCCCCGGCTGGCTCGCCGCCGGCCGCCGCAGCGACTCCGGCGCGGGCTGGTCGGCTTGCCCGCGCCCCGCTGCAGGCGATGCTCAAGCGGTCGCAGCGCAGTCGCGCCCGGCCACGTCGGCGTACGGTCGTCGGCAGGCCCCGCAGTAGGTGTCCAACGCGTCGATCCGCTGCTCGGTCTTTGTGCGGCGGAGGAGCAGCGGAGGTCGGCGATGCGGGCCACGGAGTCACGGAGTCGTCGACGGCGATCTCGGCCGCGACGACCCAGGGGTGTGCGCGTGCTTCGGCGTGCTGATGGAACGGGACGTCGACTCTTCGGTCACGTGATGATCTCCCCTGCAGGACCTATGGCCCGCTCCAAGGTCTTCCTCCTGTGGAAGACGCGGCAGCACATCGCTTCGTTACGTCAAGTCCGTCGGGCCGGCGGGAGGCTCCGCGGCACTTCCTCAGGCGGCGCTGGAACGAGGCGGCCGGTGCCTGGCAGTGGCCTGCGCGATCAGTACCGCGGCGCGCTCGACCTCGGCGGCCGTGGTGTTGCGGCCGATGCCCAGGCGCAGGGTGCGGCGGGCCTGGGTGCGGGTGAGGCCGATGGCGGTGAGGACGTGGGAGGGTTCGCCGGTTCCCGTGTTGCAGGCGGATCCGGTGGCCGCGGCGATGTCCGGGAGGTGGTCCAGGACGTCTGCGGCTTCGGCGTCCGGGAGGGTGAGGCTGAGGGAGCCGGGGATCCGGCGGCTGGGGTGCCCGTTGACGGTGGCGCCGGGGAGCGCGTCGAGGAGCCTGTCCTGGAGGCGGTCGCGCAGGGCGCGGATCTGCGTGGGGGAGGGGGCGGTGTCGCTGGTGACCAGATGGGCGGCAGCGCCAAGGCCGACGATGGCGGGGACGTTGAGGGTGCCGGCCCGTAGTCCGCGTTCCTGGCCACCGCCGGTCTGCTGGGCGGTGAGGAGGGTTCCGCCGCGGACGTAGAGGGCGCCGATGCCCTTGGGCCCGTAGAGCTTGTGGGCGGAGAGGGAGGCGAGGTCGACGCCGAGTTCGTCGGCGTCGAAGAGGCCGTATCCGGCACTCTGCGCGGCGTCGGTGTGCAGGAGGATCCCTCGGGGGGCGGTGAGCTGGGTGATGTCAGCGATCCGTTGCAGGGTGCCGATCTCGTTGTTGGCGTGCATGACGGAGACGAGGACGGTGTTCGGGGTGAGGGCGGCGGCGATGTCGTCGGGGTGGACTCGTCCGTGCTCGTCGACGGCGACGCGGGTGGAGGTGTAGCCGTGGTGGTCGACGAGGCGCTGGACGGCGGCGAGGACGGCCTTGTGCTCGATCGCGGTGGTGACGATGTGCCCGCCGTACGGGCGTTTGGCGAGGGCGCCGCCGACGATGGCGAGGTGGTTGGCCTCGGTGGCGCCGGAGGTGAACACCACCTCGACGGTGTTCCTCGCGCCGACGAGATCGGCGACCTGCCGGCGGGCGGTGGCGACGGCCTTGGCCGCTGCCCGGCCGTAGGCGTGGGCGCTGTTGGGGTTGCCGTACTCGGTGGTGAGATACGGCAGCATTTCGTCGAGGACGCGGGGGTCGAGCGGGGTGGTGGCCTGGTGGTCGAGGTAGATCGGTCGGCTGGTCACACTGCCTCCTCCTTGGCCCGGTCGACGGCCGGCGCGGCCGCGGCGTACTTGCGTTCGCCGTCGACGAGGTCCCAGTAGACGGTGCGGGGCTCGGCGAACACGGAGTAAGCGGTGGCCAGGCACCGCCAGTTCCGGTTCGGCTGCACCCGGGTGAGGACGAAGGCGTCCTCGAACAGCTTGGCGGCGCGCCGCATCAGGGCCGGGCGTGGGTCCTGGGGACCGAACAGATGCAGGTAGCCGCGTTCGCGGAGCCACGTTTCGGCGTGTTCAGGCTGAGGGTCTCCGGCGAGCTGGCCGCCGTCGGCCAGGGTCTGGGCTGCGAGGCGCTCCAGGCGGCGGCGCAGGCGGGCGTCCTCCCCACCGGGGCAGTGGTCGCCGGTGAACGTCCACTCGTGCCAGCGGGGTGTGCTGTAGCGGTCCCAGTCGACGACGTCGAGCTGGGCGGTGACCTGGGGCGGCAGTTCGCCGCGGGTGAGATCGGCGACGTCGTAGCCGGGGCCGAGCGCTTCGAGGGTGAAGGTGCCGCGGATGCCGGGGCCCGGGCGGTCCATCCGGATCATGACGGTGAGCCTGTTGGTGAACCGGTTGGTGGGGCTCGCCAGGATGACCGCGCGCCCGTCGGCCAGCAGGGGCTGAGCCCGGTGCGCGATCTCACCGATGGAGAAGGTGTTGCCCCCGCGGTAGTACTGCTTCTTCTCGACCCCGCCGTCGGAGCGGATCATCAGCCGATCGGTGCCGAGCACAGTGGCGAGGGCGTGGGCGGCGGTGCGTATCTCGCCCGCGCTCTGACCGGGCCGTAACAGGGCCGCGTTCAGGGTGGGCAGGCGCAGGGAGTGCAGCAGCGCCATGGTCTGCCACTTCGGCCACCGCCGGTCCTTCGCCGCCGCCGCGAGTTCGTCGGCGCTCATGCTGTGCAGGGGTCGGGGCAAGGGAATCGCCATGGTGTCCCCGTTCGTCGTCAGGCGGTCGCGGTGGCCAGGATGGTCGCGGTTGCCAGGACGGCCGCGGTGAGGGTGTCGCGCGTCTGGTCGCGGTTCTCCACGAAGGGGTGGTCGCGCCAGTCGTACTGCTCGCCAATGCCGTACTGGTCGGCGACGACGCGGCGGACGAACTGGCGGGCGAACCGGCCGTCGGCGGGCCAGTAGCAGTGCTCGCCCGGGCGGGTCGAGAGATACAGGTATGAGGTCTCCGCGGCCGCCGGCAGGTCGACGAGCGAGGAGAGCCGCCGACCCGGGCCGCCGACCTTCTCGTACGCGGCCAGGACGGCGTCCGGGTCCGGTACGGGGATGAGGTGGAGGTGGGCGTGGCCGCAGCAGGAGGCGCCGAGCTCGCAGTCCCGCGGCCCGTGCTCGGCGACGATGGTGGGGCCGTAGTGGGCCTGGATCAGGGTGCGCATCGACTCCAGTCCGGCGGCGACCTGCGGGAGGTCGGCGGGCGCGACGTCGGCGGCCGCGTCGAGGTGCTCCAGGGGCATGTAGAGGGAGTAGCCGGGGGTGAGGCAGCCGACGGTGGGGAGGAGGACCCAGCGGTCGGTGGTCTCGGTGATGATGCGGCTCCTGGGCGCACGCTCGGTGAACTCGATGCAGAACTGGCAGTCGTCCATGGCGGTCACCTCTTGTTCGGGTCGCCGAGTTCGTCGGCGTAGCGGCTCTGCAGGTCAGTTGGCCGGCCGTAGAAGGGGTGGGTGGCCGCGGCGTGGCCGCCGCCGCGGAGCTGGAGTACGAGGCGGGCCAGCGGCATGCCGTGGTGCAGGCGCAGCGTGGCCGGGCACTCGTTGACGAGTTCGAGGGTCAGGTGGCCGGACCAGCCCGGGAGGACGAACGGGCTGGTGACGTGGACGGCCAGGCCGACGCGGGCCAGGTGGCTCAAGCCGCCGATCAGCCCCGTGACGTCAGGGCCGAGGGAGACCGGCTCGGAGGCCGCTGCCAGGACCATCTGACCGGGCGCCAGGTCGTACGTACTCCAGTCGGTGATCCGCGGGCCGTACAGGGTGTCGATGCTGGTCTGGTCGGCCAGGTCCACGACGGCGCCGGGATCGACGAGCGGCTGGATCGGACTGCCCAGCTTCAGGAGCAGGCTGTCCCCGCGCAGTTCCCCGTCCCACGTCACGGCGCCGCTCTTGATGTGGTCCTTGATGGACGCGGCTGAAAGCATGACTCACCCCCGGAATTCAGGCATCGGTGTGGTGACTGTCGCCAGATCGAAGGCGACTGAGGAAATGTTCCCGTGGATAGCCCGCCATGTCTCCATGTCCACCCGAACATTTAAAGGTTTTCCTGGCGTGAAATGCGGTGAAGTCCACTACTCCTGGCCGCTCGGACAGTGCAAGCTGGTGGGGTGGCGCCCAGGGGAGGGGAAGCGCATGCCTTCGATACCGTCCGGCCCGCTCAAAGTGCCTGGTCCCGAGGGGTTCCGGGGCGATCTGCTCGCTTGCTCACCGGACTTGCTGGACCTGACGTGGGACCAGATGCGCACGCTCGTCGTCGTTCACGAGGAGGGCACGGCCCTCGCGGCGGCCCGACTGCTGGGGCGGGAGCAGTCCAGCGTGCAGAAGCAGCTGGACATCCTCAACCGCAACTTCCAGGCCCTGACCGGCGAGCTGGTGGTCGTGAAACAGGGCCGCGGCCGCGATCTGCTGTTCACCCCCACCGGGCTGGAGGTCGTGGACCGAATCCGGTCCACGTTCTCCGACTGGCTCCAGGGCATCGCGAACTCGCGCCGCCGGCTCGGCTCCACCCTGACCGTGGGCACCACCGAGTTCACGCTTCCCTTCCTGGCACGGGTGTGGGAGCGGGTCGAGCCCGAACTGATGGCGCGGGAGGTGGAGCTCAAGGTCGTCCACGTACGTACCCGCGACTTCCGGCAGCGCCTGGACTCCAACCAGGTCGACCTCCTGTGCGGCGGGCTGGCCGCGACGGTCGGCGACGACCTGCTCGCCCCCGAGTACGACTTCCTGGAATGGCACCGCGAAGGCCTCGCCCTCCTGACGAACCTCTCCGTCCGCGAGCTGCCCGCCCGCCAGGTCGGCGTTGAGCGGCTGCGGAACCTGCCGCTGGTCATCCCCTCCCGCGGGGTGATCGCCGACTTCGTCGAGCGCTGGTACGGAACCGACTTCCGCACCCACCTCCAGGTCGTCGCGGAGATCGACGACATCTATTACGGGCTGGCCCTGCTGCGCTCCGAGATGACCCGCGGCTGCATGCTCTGCGCCCGCTCCATTGGCGAGGCAGCCGTCGCGGGCCGGCTGCCCGGCGGCGAGGGGTTCCGCCTGGTCGAGTTCGCCGACGACTTCGCCCCCATGCTCCAGCTCGTCTCGGGCGTCTTCGCGCGCAAGGGCGAGCGGGACACCTACGACGCTTCGCACCCCTTGAACGTGCTGTGGGAGGCGTTCCGCGAGGAAGCCGCCTCCGGCCGGCCGCTCCCGCTGTGACCATCCCGTCCGCCGAAGGGCACCTCTGATGCTGCTGGCCTCGATCAACCTCAACAAGCGACTCGGCGCGGACGGACCGGACGGCGCCCGGGCACGCTTCGCCGCCTGGCTGCGCGCGCACGACGTCGCGGTCATCGTCGCGCAGGAGCCCTACAAACCTGCGGACCGGCGCCCGCCCCTCCTTCACGGGTACGTCTTCGCGGGCGGAGACGGCCACCTCGCCACCTGGGTCCGCGAGGACATCGCTGCGCCGGCCGTCTCGGCGCCGACCGCCTGGGCACAGCGGGCCGAGCTGGGCTGGCTCACCGTCCTGCAGGTCCACCTCGACGCTTACACCAGCGGAGCGCGCACCGCTCAGCTCGGCGAGCTCGCGGCGATGGCCTCGGCCGAGGGTGGGCGGCCACTGCTGATCTGCGGGGACTTCAACCTCGCGCCGCGGCCGCAGGACGGGCTGTACGACGGGGAGGTCAGCGGGTTCACCGCGGACACCGAACGCAAGGCGCTTCAGCACCTGCTCCAGAGCGCGTGGCTCGTCGACACTACCCGTCCGGACGGGGAGGACGAAGCGAAGTTCACGTTCGAGCGGCTCTTCACCGGCAAGCTCAGCCGCTTCCGCTGTGACCTCGCCCTGCTGAGCGACCACCTGGCCGCCGGGGTCTCGGTCACAACCCGGGACGAAGTCCGTACGGGACCGGGGGCGTTCACCGACCACTCCGCGCTCCTGCTCGACCTGCCCCTCACCCCGGAAGCCGCGGAGCCGGACGACGTCCTGTTCGCGATCAGCGACCTCACCGGCAAGCAGCCGGCGGCCGCGGGTGCGCGCCCGTACCAGCCCCACAAGACCGCGATGAGCCGCCAAGGAGCCTCACCGGCGGCCCGGGCAGTCACCGGACACCTGACGGGCCCGCTCGGCGTCCGTACGGTCCTGGACCACGGCTGCGGCCGCGGGGCCGACGTAGCCCACTACCGGGCTGCCGGGCTGGACGCGGACGGGTACGACCCGCACGAGGGGTTCGGCTGGCCCCGCCCGGAGCGGGAGGGCTATGACCTGGTGACCCAGATGTTCGTCCTCAACGTGCTGCCCGACCCGGGAGCGCGGATCCGCGCGCTGCAGGACGCGGCCGCGTTCGTACGCCCCGGCGGGCACGTCGTGGTCGTCACCCGCTCCCCTGAGGAGATCACGAAGGCTGCCGCGGGCGGTACCTGGACGGCCCACCACGACGGCTTTTGGTCGAGCGAGGGGAAGGGGACGTTCCAGCGCGGCATCAGCGCGGCGGAGACCACCGCGCTGGCCCGCCACGCCGGCCTGGTCCTCGCGGCGGGGTCTGCCGGGCTGTCCCTGCCCGGAGTGAGTCACGTCGTGCTGGTCAAGCCCGAGGTGTAGTGGTGTTGCGGGGCCCGCACCGCAGGTCAGCGGTTGCCGGTCCAGACGATGCGTTCCGCGAACCCACCCCGCTGCTCGGCCTTCGCTGCCCGGATCTTCTCCAGCTGAGCCGGATCGACGCCGAGGTCGGCCGCGAGGGCGAAGGCGACCTCGAGGACGTCCGCGAGCTCTTCGGGGGCGTCGGTCTCGTCCGCCTCCATGTACTCCGCGACTTCTTCGGTCAGCTTCGCGCGGAGGCGCTGGCGGTACTCGGCCGGATCGGCCACGTAGACCTCCGGCTCGGCTCCGTCCGCGCGGATGATCTGAGGAATCCGGTCCCGTACCAGCTTGCCGTAGAGCACGTACTTCTCCTGCACCAGGTCGCCATGGGCCGGCCAGACGGCCGGGCCCTCATGTTGTTCGAGCCTAGAGATGGGGCCTCAACTGGCGCCATCAGAACCAGGAATCCCACCCGAAGCGGTTAGCCCTGTGGCTGAGCCGCGCCTCTGGAGCCACCAAGTACTGCTCTCGGGCCGGCGGGCTGGTGTGGGGCTTCGCCCGTCCTGGGATAGCCGCTCGGCGATGGCGTACGAGTCCAGGCTCAGGGCGCGGATGTCGTCGACCAGGTCGCGCCACGGCTGCCCGAGGCCTCCAGGTAGGCGATGGCGACGCCGTATCCCCGTACGCCTCGTTGCGGGCGGGGAGAGGACGCAGGACTACGCACTCACTCCTCCAGGAACACCGCGGCGCGCCAGAAGGCGTCCGCGTCGGCCTGGTCCAGGCGGGGGGTATTGACGCGGTGCCGGGCGGCCGTGCCGACGAGCACGGAGAGGTCGTTGACGGTGAGGCCGGAGCGCAGGCTCTCCTCCTGGCGGTCCAGGAGCCATCGGTAGTCGACGAGCAGTTCCACTGGGGTCAGGCGGCCAGGCCGCCCGCGGGGTGTGGTGGGCGGTGGACGGCGGCAGCCCGCCGAAGTCGGCGTCGAACCGCTCTAGAAGTCCGGGCGCGCCGATGGCGCGCCGGAAGACGGCCGTGGCCGTGTCGAGCCGCTGCTCGTGCTCCTTCTCCTCGGCGACCCTGGCGAGATGGTCCTTCATGGACATGCCCGCGGTCCGCGGATTCCTTACCCGCTGGCTCTTCGAGATCCCGCCCGGAGTCTTCATCGGCGGACCGTCTGCCCGTGTCAGGGCGGCGCTGTGGGAGGAAGTTCGGCGATACGCGGGCATGGGGCGCGCTCTTCTGGCGTACAACACCGACAATGAACAGGGCTTCGCCTTCGAGGCCCACGACCACAAGTGGCGCCCGATTGATCATGAAGGAGTCACGCTGATCCACCGCCCCAGTGACCGCGTCGCTCCACCGCCGCCGAGCCGCCAGGGCTGGAGCAAGGCGTCGAAGCGCCGCCGTTTCGGAAACAGGTAGATCCGATTGATACCCTATGTCGGAATCTCGGGAAGTGGTTCAAAGTGAGCCGGATTCCGTAGAAACTCGCAGGTCACGAAGACTGCTCCCCGCACCCGCGGGGATGACCCCTACTGGGGCGGCTGGAGGTGGCCGCGGCTCAACTGCTCTCCGCACCCGCGGGGATGACCCCGGGGACTCGGCCAGCTCGTCCATGCTGGTCGGCTGCTCCCCGCATCCGCGGGGATGACCCGTGCCCACCCTGGGCCGGTACGTCATCCTCCCCTGCTCCCCGCACCCGCGGGGATGACCCCCGGCCCCACCGGCCGGGGAGGCCGAGGCGGCACTGCTCCCCGCACCCGCGGGGATGCCCCCCAGCATCCGCTTCACCAGCCCCCGCCGGCTCTGCTTCCCGCACCCGCGGGGATGACCCCGAGACGCCCACCCGGTCAATGGTCTGGCCTGCCTGCTCCCCGCACCCACGGGGATGACCCCGGAGTCGATGGTCTTGGCATAGCCGATCTGGCCTGCTTCCTGCACCCGCGGGGATGACCCCTGGTGAAGCTTGACGATGACCGTGCCGTCCGGCTGCTCCCCGCACCCGCGGGGATGACCCCGGCCGAGCCCTCACCAGAGTCGTCACCATGACCTGCTCCCCGCCCCCGCGGGGATGACCCCAAGGTGCTGGCCGTCAGGTGTTCTCTCACCACCCCGAACGCATGCCGAACGAGGAGTCCGACGAGATCCTTGACGCCCTCACGAGGGTCATGTTCCTGGGCATCGGCCACCCGGACCGTCCGAAGCTGGTCGTGATGGGGAAGACGACCCGCCGAGGGCATAGACGACGTCCCCTCCCCGGGCCCCCCGCCCAGCACCTTCGACTCGGTCCGCTGGGGTGCGTGCGGGGCCTTAATGTCCGGCTGGACAACCACAAGGCCCCGCGGACGCGGTGACGTTCAGAAAGGCGCGAGCCCCTTTGCAGCCGGCTCGGGCCCGGCATCCTCGAACATCGGCAGCAGCAGGTCCGAGTCTGCCGGGATGAGGCGACCCGAGGCGATGCAGCTGATCGGGGGGAGCCCGTGGCGGCGGTTCTGCGGCCCCGGCGGGTCGTGCCGGGCCAGGTGGCGCGTGTCCGGGCTGACGGCGACGGAGCGACGGCAGGCAGGGCAGGTGATGCGAGGCCATGCGGACATGACGAAGTCTCCTTCGTTGAAGGTGTGTTGAGGAGTCGCGTCCCCGAGAACCGGGGCGTGTTTGGAGAGTAGGAGCGCCGGCTGAGCCTGGCGAGCGGCGGCTAAAATCGCACCGGCGCACTGCATCTCAGCAGGTCACACTCAAAGAAACTCAACGGAACAGACGAATCGGGTCGAGATAGCTCTAGAAGGATCGAGAAAGCTCTAGGCCACCGACCCCGAACTTGGCCGGATCACGTTAGGTGCCCGCGTCGGGCCCGCAGGGGAACGTATTTTCGGACACGGCGAACATCCCTTCTGTGAGGGCGAAGCGGAGGGTGTCCTCGGAGGTCGAGGTGTGAGTGGAGCGTATGACCGGCCGGGCAGCCTGGCGAGCACCGAGTGCGGAAACCGGCAACGGGGGCGTTGCCGCAGGTGAAAGGCTATGCAAGGTATCGCAAGAGGACATGAGTGCCCATCAGTGGCTAACTATGACTAACTTCCGCGAGATCATTAGAGGCCAACTTGGCCAGTTCGCGCCGTCGGTCACGGCCCGCCTGCATGGTCAGGATCTGGGGCATGGCGAAAATCCCTCCCATGGAGGCGTATCCGGTGTGTGGCGTCGGCCCGATCGGAGCCGGTGAAGCGAGAGTAGGACGAGAGCCCCGTGGTGGCGAGTAGCGCCAACCAAAAGCCGCCATGACCTGCACGTAGTCAGACTGCGCGAGAGTGTAGGCAGAGTGCGCGAGACGGTATTCAGAGTGTCGGGAGAGTAGTGCCAGAGTGCTCCGGAGGGGCACGGGCGAGTTGGCTTGTTCCGTTCGCCTGAGGGGAGTCTGGCATGGCGCGGCAGGGACGATGGGAGCGCAGACGCAGATTCCGTCACCGTGGAACGGTGAGGATTGGTGAGTCTGGCCGAGGGGGTCCGAGAGCTGGTGAGTTACGGACGTCTCGAACTCGCCGTTCACCCCCGCAGAGAGCCGCGCTGGACCGCATAGGTCCACCCGCGGGGAACCGGGCTTCCCTCGTCCAGCCGCAGGGCCTCGTACGTATCGCAGACCAGCCGGAAGGCGGCTTCCTCGGCTGCCAGAAGGTCGATACGGAACGGACCGGCGACGTAGACGGGCCGGCGCTCGTCGCCCATCACGTTCCAGTCGAGCCGGTGATTGAACGCCTCGGACAGCTCGTCGTCCGGCTGCCTGTCCTGCCGGGGCACGCGACGCTGCTGAAGGTCTCCGATGCCCATCGAGTACTCGTCGAAGTGCTCGATCACGTCCCGGGCCTTCTTGCCGCCCGGCACTGCCTTGTCGAAGTCGGCGAGAGCCTCCTTCAGCAACTCCTTGGCCGGCCCGGTCTTGAGGTGCTCGGACGTCATTCGGACACCACGGATCACGTGCCGCAGCGCCATCACCGTGTACGGGGCGTCAATCACCGCGCGGTCGGGATCGCCCTCGTTGAGCATCCGGTGAACGTCGAGCGCGACCTTGCGGTGTGCCATCCACGCCGATGTGTGTCCGATGTTGGCGCCGTGCTGCGTCGGCTGCCACCGTGCATTGGTCTCGCTCATCTTCCGAACCTCCCTGAGTACTTGGGCAGAACAGGCCAGGATACGGGTTCGCACCGACAGCGGTCGCTAGCATTTTGGGGAAGATTCAGCAGACGGTGCCGAAGCCCTGACGTCCGCACCGCACGCCCTGAGCGTTCTTGCGTTACCTCGGCGAGATCGGTAGACGGAGCTACGCGACGGAGCGGTTGAGGCTTGTCCTTAAATGGGTCGCAAGCTCCGCCGCGCAGGGCCGCGCGCTTGGCAACGGTGTTACGGGCGGTCTTTGCGGCGATGTAGGCGCCCAGGTCCCTGTGCTGGCTGGCCAGGATGTGAGTCCCGGAGGCTGCCGTGGAGAGCGCTGTCCCCTACGGTGTCGCCCACGTACACGTAAGGGGTGGGGATCGAATGGACGCGGGCGACTGGATCGGGCTGGGGAGCGCTGGGGTTGCTGGCGTTGCTGCTGGGATTGCGATCTGGCAGGCGAGGATAGCCAAGGCTTCAGCCGCCGCCGCGAAGACGCAGGCGAAGGCGGCGGAGCGGCAGGTGCTGATCATGGAGCAGCAGCTGGCCAACGAGAATGCCGACCGTGATCACGCAGCCGGGCCCGTGTTCCAGGTGACGTCGGCCGTCATCGTGGACGACTACCGCGGTCAGCCCGAAGCGCGTATCACGGTCGAGCAGGCTGCCGGTGCGCCACTGTCGAAGGCCACAGTGAGCACACGCACCTCGGACAACGTCTTTGGCCTTGTGCGCGGGGACGAAACACGTGGGTCTGTTGAGTGGACCGACACTGCTGAGGGCTCGACCTGCGAACTCCGGGCGGCCCTTGAGTACAACTTCATTACCCCGGTCAATGTGGTCCTCGACTTTGCCTGTGTTGAGGCGCACGGTGACCGAACCTGGCAGCGCAGCATCACTGCGGTCCCCCAGCGGCCGCCGGAGGAGCCTTAGCGCCGTCCCCGTGTGCGTTGGGTGCAGTGAGACGGTTCTGTGTTTGGCGCGGCCCGGTCCGGAGCCCGGCTACCCGACGTGGCGGGGCTCGGCACCGCCCCACGAGCGCAGATGTTGGAGTGCAGCACTTGTGGTCCGAAATCGCGCCGTGGCCGAGCCGCCCGCGTCAGCACCAGGGCGAAGCTCTTCGAGTAGCAGAGGCGCAGGCAGGCGTACAGCGGGGTCCCTGACCGTACCTATTCGAGCATCGTGTGCCCGAGCTGCTGGTGGCAGAAGTGGATCAGGTCGAGCCCCCGCTGGAACGCATCGGCGGTCTTCTCCTGGCCCTTCTCCCGCAGGAGCTTGATCCCGTTGTTCGACCAGACGACCGACAACGCGGTGTAGCAGAGCGCCTGGTTCCAGGTGCCCAGCCCCGTCAGCAGGCGGAAGGCGGTCATCACGACCTCCTTCATCTCCGCGTCCGTGAGCTCCCCCATCTCGAAGAGGTCGAGAGCCTTCTTCGCGCCGCGTGAGATGCCGGTGTAGATGTCGAGGGCCTCCTCCGTGAGCGGCGATCCGTCGGGGCGGGCCGAGGGCAGCATGTCCACCGCGGCCACCCCGAAGCGGGTCAGGAGCTGCCGCTGGTCATCTGCCGCCAGGAACCGCTCCCACATCTCTTCTTCGGCGACGCGGGCAGATGCGTACCGCTCGCTGACCGGCCGGGCCTGCTCGGCGCGTATCTTCCGGTCGAGTGCGCGCTGGCTGCGTGCCACGTTGCTGAATCTGTCCAGGATTCCCATATTGCTTCCGCCCCTCAATTTGGTTGGCGGGGAGCATATGGCAGCTCGCGTGCGGGGCGGTCTGGCGCCGCCACCTGCGATAACGGAAGCGGTCTATTCAGCCTAAAAATAGCGATATGACCCGAGACTCAAGGCGAGACTTCCTCGAAGGCACCCGCTCCGCCCCGCAGTCGCCCCCGCGCCACACAGAGCCCACCGCCGCACCGCCCCCGCCGCCGCGTACCGTCCGCGCCAACGACCGCGCCGAGTTTGTCGTCTACGCCGGCGCGTGGCACGAGTGGTTTTCCTGCCCGGAGGAAGAGGAGGGCGACGAGGAGCCGGACCTGGAGGCCGCCGCGGACGGGGACGACGAGGACGACGGTCCGGACGACGGAGCGGTGTACCTGCCGTTGAACGGCGGCTGCTGAGTGACCGCGTAGCCGTCTTAGAAGATCCGCAGGTGCTCCGTGCCCTCTTCTCCCTCGGCGGCCGGCGGTTCGGCGTCCTCCGGCATCTGATCCTGCCAGGCGGTCGCCGAGGAGTACGGCAGCTGCACCATGCTGCCTGGGCACAGGATCAAGGACTTCTGTCCGCGTTGCCGCTTGTGCTGTGCAATAGCGCCGTACCCCGTGCGGCTGGTGGGGGTGAGGGCGGTCGGACGGTCGCAGACGGGACAGGCGGTACGAGGGCATGAGGGCATGGCGAAGTTTCCTTCTCGAACGTGAGAGGTCCGGGCAATCCGCGACTGGAAGAGGGCGGCACCTGGCGATGCGTCAATGAGAGCCGTCGACCCGCCGCTGGTGGGAGCGGAGCGATCGGACTCGGCAACACCCGAAGTTCACCGAGGTTCGGCGTAGTTCACTGAAGTTCGGCGAAGTTCGACAGCAGCTCCCTACAGTGGACGGATGGGCGCAGGGGAGACCGGAACGTCAGGGTCGACAGGGCCGGATCAGGGGTACGAGTGGGCGCTGGCCGACTTCGCGGCAGCGCTTGCAGACTTGCGGATCAGCCACGGAGCCCCGACCTACAAACAGATCTCCCAGGCCGCGCGAGCTGCCGGCCGCACGGCGCTCTCCTCGTCAGCCATCTCCGAGGCAATCAACGGGGTACGTCTGCCATCGATGGAGTTCACACTGGAACTTGTGCGCCAGATCGCGGGGCATGATCCCCAGGTTCGCGAGGCGTGGCGGGAGCGGTGGACTCGGGTGCGTCGACTGCAACGCAGAGGGACTAAAAGCAGGGTGATAAGCCCGGAGGAATCCTCACCGAACGAGGGCGGCTCTCAGCAGTCCGTCAACCAGCCGGCTGTTGATCCGCATAGCGCAGCCCTGCGGGAGGCTGCCGAGATCGTGGCGCAGGCTCGGGGTGAGGCGGAGGGCCTGCTCCTTGAGGCGCAGGTTAAGGCGGACGAGATATTGCGTGCGGCCGAAGAGGCTGCGAAGAAGAGAGCCGCACGGGACAACGAGATCTCGCCGGCCGTTGCTCGACTCATGACGCGAGAATCCATGCGCATCATCCTCCTCGGGCCGCCTGGAGCCGGGAAGGGTACCCAGGGCATGTACCTCAAGAGGATTCTTGGCGTTCCCAAGGTCCAGGTCGGCGACTTGATGCGGGAGAACATCTCCCAAGGCACGGGGCCCGGTCTCCAGGCGAAGGAGATCATGGAGCGCGGTGATTTGATCCCCGACGGCGTGTATATGGACATGCTGCGTACCCGATTGAGTCGGACGGATGTGTCTGACGGTTTTCTTTTGGACGGACTTCCGCGAACCCTCGGACAGTCGCAGAGGCTCGATGCCCTGCTCGATGAGCGAGGCCATAAGATCGACATCGCCCTTCACCTTGATATTTCCCGAGACGAGGCAGTCAGACGGATTTCTGGACGAAGGATCTGCAAGGTGGACTCTTCACACGCGTTTCATGTGCTCTATGCGCCTCCGCAGGGATATGACGCTTGCCGTGTATGCGGTGGGGCACTCATGGCTCGCCCTGACGACTCGCGGCAGGTGGTCAAGAACCGTTGGGAGGTCTGGGAAGTCCACACAGATCCGGTGGTGGCGTCATATGGGGCGAGAGGACGGCTCGTTACCGTCTCCGGTTACGGGAGCGTTGACGAAGTGACGGATAGAGCCATCGGAGCGCTCGCAGCCTTCTTCGGCTGAGCTGTCCGGAGATTCTCCCCTCCGCGAACGGTGGGCGCATGGCTCTTCCGAGTTACGCGGCTGGTCCTGTCTCGACCCGCAATACGGCCGACTTCGGACCGGTCCCCGCGCTGCCCCCGCGGCGACTTGGACGCTGTAGCGGGTTCCCGGCTTGAGCGGCGTCCAGCGGTCCGGACCGTGTTCCAAGCGCATTCTCTTCTTCGAGCAGCCAGGGCAGCCTTGGTCACCGCGACATGCTGCCGCCCCACGAAGCCAGCTCCCCGCAGAGGACCGCGATCCACTCGCCCAGATCCTGCAAGTTAGGTGCCCGAACGGGGTACCGCTCCACCGCGTTCTCATTCCGCAGATTGCGCAGCGACGTCAACGTGGGAAGCTCGTTTCCTTCCTCGTCACGATCCTGCGCCCATAGCCCGTGGACGTACTGGTGACGGTAGCCGAAGGCGGCCTTGCACCCAGCGAAGATGTGCTCCAGGACCACGATGCGCTCCAGCGACTCACCGCGGCTCGCTGCGCGCCTCACACATTCGTCCATGAGCTTGTCCATGGGCTGCTTCAGCGGCTTCTCGCTCCGCACCCAGCCGGTGGACACCGTGGTGAGGTGAAAGATCAGGTTCTCCAGCTTCCCGGCGTTGACGACCATCTTGCCCATCAGCAGGTACAGCTCTTCGTCTTCAGTCATGCGGGGGAGGGTAGGTTTGCCGGGGTCTGGCCGCCAGAGGTATCCACGGGTATTTATGGGCCCCCGCCGGCCGCCCGGATCAGGGGCTTCTGCATGGGCTATGCCGCCGCGGGCTGTGTCGTCACCGTGAGCGTCTCGCTGCGGGGACCGGCCCCTGAGGCGCTGAACGCGGCGATCTGGATCCGGTACTCGGTGTTGGCCTTGAGCCCGTCCAGGAGGGCGTTCACGCGCGGCCCCAGGACCCTTGAGGGCTCCGTGGGGAGCGGGTCTTCCCGCTCGGCCATGTAGAGGTTGTGCCCCGAGATTCCCGCAAGGTCGAGCCCGTCAGTGCCGCTGTACGAGCCGGAGCCAGCGGCCTCGCCCACGCCGGACCGCCAGTTGAGCCCTCGCGCGAGGTCTGCCAGCCGCCCGAGACAGGATTTCCGTCCGCGTCGAGGTACCACTGGGGAGCCGGCGGTACCTGAGCCGAACCGTATGGGGGTGTCCAGGTCGCTCGGTCGCGTCGACCTCGGCAGGGGTCCGCGGGGGTCATTCCGTGCGGCCTGAGAAATCGTCACGGTCGGATGTGTAGTCCATCCCCATGCTCATGGGGGTCTTCTTCTTGTTGAGCGCCACGTCCTGCTCCAGGAGGAAAGAGGAAGTCCTGGATTAATTCTGTACTTTCCAGATTTAGTGGTTGAAATTATGTGCCCACTGTTGGCGCAGCACCTTGCCTCGATGATGCCAAGCGGCCACTGCCCGCAGCGGAGTGCCGCGATACTGACGCGATGGCAGACGACCCCGCACCGAAAGTCGACCTCTCGGCCCCAGTGGGGTCCGTCGACCTCCCGGCCGTCGACGGCGACGGCACCCCGTACGAGATCTGGCCGTGTCACGACTGACTGCCCTGGCACGCCGAGGTCGTCTTGGTGGAGGGCGAGATACTCGTGCGTGAGTGGCACGCTGTGGACTGCCCCCAGTTCCAAGACCTCATGAACGACTGAGGGCCGGTTACCGCTGGCCTCGGACCCACGCGCGCACCAGGTCGTCCAGCTCGCGCACCGCCAGGGAGACCTCGCCCGAGGCTCTCTGCCGCAGCAGCCGACGCGCAGCCTCCTCAGCCTCCCAGCGGTCCTGTTCCTCCCACGTGGGCACCAGCCGGCGAGCCCACCCGATGTCCGGTGTCACGCCCCGCTCCGTCAAGTAGGTCGCCAAAGGCTCGCGGTCCTTCTCGGGCTTGTTGTTCGAGCGGGCCTCCTTTTGAAGCTGGTTGAACTCGTACACCGCATCCAGAGCCTCGCGATACTCGAATCCGCAGGGCCGGCCTGCCTCCTCGTCGGCTCGTTCGGCCGCCGCCCACCTCCTGAGCTGTGACCTCTCCTCAAAACCCGGCCGCGGCTCCAAAGGGATCTCCATGTAGGCCGTGCGCGCGTCGTGGATACGTTCGACTGCATCGTCGATCGCCTTCGTGGGGGCCAGAAGCGCGGCGCGATAGTAATGGGCGGTGTCCGTAGGGCGACGGGGGTTGTCGCGTACGGCGTCCAGGTAGGCGGCCAGGGCCTCCAGCTGTTCCTTCGCGTGGGTGGCCCTGGAGGCGATCTCGGCCGTGCGGGCGCTGGCTCGTCGGGTGGCTGTGCCGTTGACGAAGGCGCCGCCCAGGCCGCCCAGCAGGGTGGCGGACGGCACGGCAACGGCTAGCAGAGTGGAGAGTTCCATGGGGGAAGGGTGAGCGCCACGCGACATCCCCAAGGGCGACTTGAGCGAGAACTGAGCCACGGGATCACATGATCTTGCAGAGCGTGAAGAAGCCCCCGCCGGCCGCACCTTCGCGAGCGAAGGAGGGTGGTACCCGACGAGGGCATGAGATCCGGTGTGACGCGGAGTTCTCGAATAACAACTTAGCACAGGAGGTCGACCACAAGATGTAGTGGTAACTTCTTCCCAGGACACTGCCTAACCGCCGGCCACTGCCTCCGCGAACATTCTGAATTCGCGTGTGAGATGTCAGGTCGGGGACTTCGGGCATTTCTCACTTAATGGCGGGTGTTCCTAATTTCAAGGCAACCGCACTATTTCGGATCCGACCCTGCCGTCTCGCATTTTTGTCGGTGTTTTATATCACGTCGGAATTCCCTCTCGCGTCTGTTATCCTCCCCGCCATTTTGAGAAAATAGACCCATGCTCAAAAGGGCTGCCCGCTGGTACCGGGCGACACGGTGTGGCGATTCGCGATAGGGGTTTCTCAAAAATGGGACAGGTTCAAGGGGATAGCTCTGACCTCAGTGAGGCGCAGGCCAAGATCATGCAGCGCGCCGCGTGGGGATTGCTGCATGTCCAGTACGAGGCGAGGGGCGTGAACGTCGTCCGCTCGTACTCCCATGAGGTCAACCACCTGTTGACCGGCATCAAGGGTGAGCGGCGCGGCGCGGTCCCGTAAGGACTCCGTCGAAAAGCTCATCCGGGACGGCATGCTCACCCGGGGAGACGGTCATCAAGTTCGCCCCACCCCGGCCGGACGGGCCGCTCTGGATGCGTACAACGGTGTTCCGGCGCCGGTTTCTGCGATCGCAGAAGAGACCCCCGAGACGGTCGTCGAGGTTGCTCCGGCCGCGCCGGTAGAGGAGTCGCCGGAAGCGGCCATTCGTCGCCACGGGGAGGAGTCGGCCACCGCCCTCGGCGAACTGCGGAGCGCCGTGGAAGCGGCCAAGCGCGAGCACTCATGGGCCACGGAAGCGACGGAAAGGGCCGAGGAGGCTCACACGCGTGAGGACGCGATTCGGGCGGCCCGAGACGGCCGACTCGTGCGTCGAGGATTCCGCCAAGGCATTCAAGGACGCGAAGAAATTCCGTACGTGGGTGCGTGCTGCCCGTAAGGTCATTGACGCTCTGATCTCTGGTGAGTCCTCCGAGACAGCCGAGGAAATTCGGGCCACCGCGTCGGCGAACGAAGCGGACGCCGAGGAGCTGTACGGGGAAGCGGAGAATGCTGCCGACGCGTGCAAGGACTTGGCCGAGTCCGCATGGGAAGCGGCCGAAAGCGCCTGCATGACGTGCGGGTTTTTCCAGTGCGCATGCCGAGAGACCATGAGCGCGGTACTGAACCGATTTGGCGCCCCGGTTGTCGAGGCGCAAGCGGTCGCCCTGGGGTACATGCACCTGTCCGATGACCCGGAAATCGTGGCCCAGGGACAGCGCACTATCGCCGAGGGATACGACGTGCCGCTGTTCTCTCTGGACATCATCGAGGACATCGAGGATGAGCCCGCGCCGGAGTTCGCCGAGGGTGACCGGGTCTGGCATGACGTGCACGGCCTGGGCACGGTCAAGGCCGTGGCCGGTGACGTCGAAATGAGCCCGGTCATGTCGCTGAGCACGGTCACCGTGGCGGCCGGTGAGCTGGCGCCGTTCGTGGCCGAGGAGCGGGAGCCCGTCGTCCGGAAGCTCTTCGGGCAGGAGCTGACCGCAAAGGGGGAGAAGCACCAGTACGTGCTCCGCATGCCGTGGGGCGGTGCGGCGTGGGCCGTGGGGCCGACGGCGGACATCGTGTTCGCCCGGTACAAGGAGTTCCGTACCGCGCCGCTGCGCCGCTTCCCGCCGCTGGTCGGCCCGCTGCCACGTATCGCCGGAGCAGGAGATCACCGCACTGGAGCCCGGTTACGAGCGGGTCGTGCAGTGGGGCAGCGAGTTCCGGGTGCGCACCGAGGGCAAGCACGTCGTCGAGGTCTACGGCATCTCGTACGGCCCGGACCACATGTGCGAGATCACCCGGGATCACGCGCTCAACACCGTGATCCACTGCCGCGCGTTCACCGAGGTCATCCGGTCCGCCGAACTCCTCGGGCTGCACGAGGAGACACAGGTCCGCTGCGGGTCGTGCGAGCACGGATGGGCGTGGGGCCGGGGCAAGTCGCCGAGGGCACGCATCCGGATCGCCGGTCACGAGACGGCCGTCTGCCTGGGCGGCTTCCATTCCTCCTTCGCCGGGATCATCCCCGAGGAGTACCGAGAGGGCCTGCCGCTGAGCGACATCGAGCGGGCCGCGTGCGTCGAATACGCGGCATGGGTCGGCGGGACGGGGGCAAGCAGGTCAAGAAGCAGGAGCAGGGGGAGAGCACGGTGGGACGCGGCAGCATGGCGCCGAAGAAGTCGACGGCGGTCCGGGTCGGAGACATCGTGTTCAGCGACAAGAGCTCCTTCCCCTGCGTCGCCGGGCTGCTCGGTCACCGCTACGTGGTGCGCAAGCTGGCGGGGACGTTTGGCGCAACACGAGCACGGTGACGGGACGCGGCTGGTCTTCGACGGGGAGGACAAGAAGAACATCTGCCGGACGGGCGGGGACTCCTTCCCGAACCTGCCTGCGCTCAAGCGGGCGATCCTTGCTGACGCGGTGGAGCGCGGCCAGGTCGACGGCGAGCAGCTGGAGCAGCAGCCGGTAGCGGAGGAGTCCTCGAACCTGCCCCGTTCGCTGCGGCTGGCCCTGAAGCGCGAGGCGGCGGAGAAGCAGGCACCCACGGTGGAGCTGCCCAAGACGCTGCGCGTCAAGGAGACCAACCCGGGCCGCTGGGCGGCGATGTGCAAGCGCTGTGACAGCGGCTGGGTCTACATCATGAGCGGTTTCGCCACGCGGGAAGAGGCGGCGGCCTGCGCCCTTGAGCACCAGGAGAAGCGGCATGCCCCCCGGGACGCCGTCGCCGAGTCGGTCGCGCTGAAGGTGGCCGTGTCGTGGGACGCCATGGTCTGGGAGCGCACGCACTGGCAGGGGCCCGCCAGCGAGGCCATGCAGGTTCAGGGCGTCATCGTCACCGGGGCCAACGAGGGCGGGGCCTGCGACATGTGTGGGCACTCGCTGGCCTTCCTCATCGAGGTCGAGGCCGACGGCACGCCGTACCAGAGCTGCCGCTGGTGCCTGGGACGTCACACGGACATCCGCGAGCAGCACGGCCACGACTTCGAGACGCTCGCGTGCGAGTACGAGGGCCGCACCTGGAACGACATTGTGGAGTCCGGCCGTGCTTCGGTGACCAGCAGCAGCGGCAAGAAGGCCGCTGGTGGGGTGCTCGGCGCACGAAGGTCGGTGGGTTTGTACGCCGAGCACGCGTACGTTGATCAGGCGGCCGGGGTGTACGTCACCGTGTCGCCGCCGCATCCGGCCGAGATGTGCAGGAGCGAGTCCTTCTCCGCCTCGGCCACCGCCGGGCCCCACCGCAGTTTCGTCGCCGTCCACTCGGACGAGTATCGGCACAGCGCGTTCGAGGAAGGCGGCAGCCATTCGGCCGGGTCCCTATCGGCTTTCGCGCGGTTCGAGGCAGCCGAGACGGCAACCAAGCAACTCGCCTGACCCTGGTCGTTGGCGTACGCCTCGCGCCGGGCGGCGGTCCATTCCGCCGCTCCAGCTGGCGGGAGGCGCTATTCGAAGCGAGCGGTATTCGGGGCTGAAGACTGGTGCTGCCGCATTTGGAGGTGTCGCCTGTTCCGAACGGTAGTCACTCTGAGTTAGCTGTGGATTCTATCTCGACAGCCCCAAGGCCGTAGTAGAAGGGTGAGGGGCGCGCGATCCCCGCCCGCTCCAGGAACAACCCCTCGTAGTGCTGCAGCAGCTCCATGCCGGAGTCGACCTCCGGGGCCGTCCCGTCCTCCTTCAGGTCGCCGAGAAGAAGCTGCGTCCAGCGCTGATCGACAGCTGACCAGACCGCCAGGTGCGATGGCGCAAGGAACACCCACATGGCGTCGACCTCGTCTGGCAGCGTGGGGGCAGTCAGGGTGTGCGCGATCAGCAAGTCGAGACATTCCACGTAGGGCCGGTCGAAGAAGTGGGACACGATGAACACCACCCGCGCCCTGTCGGGCGAGGACTTGTCCCGCAACTGCTTCGCGGCCTTGACGATCATCGACTGGGCCGCCTCGACGACATCGTTCGCTGACACAACCGTCGCCCAATGTGTGCCTGGCCCCTCACCTCCCCTCAGAGCCCGCGAGATCGCTGCGTCGTGCTCACGGAAGCCACCAGGCATCGACTTCACCTCGAAGTCGGCGAACTCGACACCCTTGCGGCCGAGCAGCGACGGCAGCACGCCGCTGTCCGAATCTGCCACGCGGTAGACGAGATCCACGCCGCCGCGGACGTCTACGGCGACCGGCACGATGCCCAGATAGGCCGTCGTCAGCATCGCCGCGAGATGCTCGCCCGCGGCCAGCTTCAGCTGCTTCAGGTCGTCCGCCGGTACCTGCGCCGGCAGTGCCTCCGTCGCCCAGTCCATCACTTCGTAGTTGATGGCGATTATGTGGGTGCCGATGGCCCCATCGAAGCTCTTGGTGCCGTCGTCGTCGGTCATGCGCGCGAGTGTGGCAGCGCCGCGACACGATTGCGACGGGTTTCGGGTCAACTGTAGGCCCGCGCGTCGAGGCGTCGCGCATTCCTCCGAAGCGGCGGAAGCCCCGTCACCGCGTGGCGCCGGGTACATATCGACTCCAGGTGCTGCTGGCTTCGGGCACCAGCCGAGCGTTGGTCTTGCTCAACGCCTTGTCGGGTTGCATCAGATGCAACATCGTGGCGTTGATTGCCCCGCCGCAGGTCAGGACTCACCCACCGTCACCTCGACGAGAGACAACCCCATCCCCACCTGCCTCATGCCGTCAGCACGCAATAGTGAAATGATGCGTCGAGCCCAACTCCGCCTACTTGCTGTCCCAGGCTTCGGCCAGCGGAACCATGTGGTCGATGTCGAGGGAGCCGGCCGCGTTGATGGCGCGCTCGTCGTAGTAGGAGAACCACGCTCCTCCGGTGAGGGCGCACCGTGGGCCGACGGTCGGAGCGATGACTGCCTCTGCCAGGAGCACCTCGTTCCTCGTGCTGCATCCGTCGCTGGGATTGTCGCCCGACGTCCAGTGCTTGAAGGCATCCCGCTGGTAGCCGGTCCGGGATTCGGTGGCGACGGGGAGCTCGGTGACCGCGACGCCGATGGGGAGGATCTCCGGGGCGCTGGGCGCCGCGTGAGCGGTGGTGGGCAGGGAGAGAGGCAGGAGGGCCAGGGCGAGGGCGGCAGCCCCGCGGGCCAGAGTGATCATCACGGACCCTGGTTGTACTGGGCGCTAGGTGATCTTGGGAAGGCCCGCAGGGCTACGTCAGCCGATCAGGTGCTGGGCTTCACCTGGAGAAACGCCACAGCACCCGTCGGCTCCCTAGCGGCAGGTTTTCGCGCCGCGCTAGACGGTCTTGCGTTTTGCGCCCCGGCGCCGGATGGACAAGTTCGCCTGGATGGAGATCACGCGGAGGTTCGCGTGCTCCTGGTGGTAGGCCTCCCACTCTTCCCGCTGGGTGTCATCGGCGAAGAGGGAGCCAACTGTGTTGTCCAGGCCGTTGAGAAGGGGGAAGGCGTCCCACCCGCCCTGCGCATTGACGTAGTGCGTCGCCAGGTCGATGAAGTCCGGGTCGAAGTGGTCCACGTGAACTTCGTCCTCGGCCACCAGATCACCCGTGAGCGCGCACGTCACCAGCCGCTCCTCGCCGGCCTCCTCGAACGCCTTGTTCTTTACGGCGATCACCTGCCACTTCACGGCATCCCGCATCGTGGCGAGCAGGTTCTGTCGCTGGCTGGGCTCTCCGTCCAGGCACACCATGAAGCTGAAGTCGGTGTCTGATCCGTCGGTCCGGATGATGTGGAACCCCACGCTGCCCTTCGTGGTCCTGCGCACCTGGAAGTGGTCGATTCCGGTGCCGCGCTTCTGGTCTGCGTCGTAGTGCCTGTCCAGGAGGTCGTGGAGGAACGCCTCGTCCTCCTGGACGCTGACGCGCTCCCCGGGCTTGTAGCGGTTCCGCACGGCCTGGACTGCCACCAAGGCATCCTTCTTGCGCGGGTACAGGCGGTCACCGATTAATACGGGCTTTGCAGGCATGAGGTCCCTTCAACGCCGTGATGACGAGGTCGGTTGAAGGGTAATGCGGGGGTCTGACAATTCGTCAGGATGTTCGACATATTGTCGCTCAGGCCCAGGTCTCCGGGCCCCCTCCCACCCACTTGAACAGGCTGCGGTCTTCGATGTCCACGGCATCCCAGTCGGGTAGCTCCACCCGCCGCAGGAACTCGCGCAGGTCCGTCTCGCTGTACGCCATGCCCAGGATCGTGCCGTCCACGTGCACGCGCCGGCCGCCGTCTTCACCGGGTGCGTGGATCACGATGCGAGGGTCCATGAGCCCAGGGTGGCCGCTGTGGGGGTGGTAGGCGTGTGGGGAGATGCAGACGGGTGACCTTTGCCTCCGCCGAAAATTCCTGGGGTTCTTGATCTTACGTATGAGGTCACTGCTGGCCGAGGGCTGGCGCATCTTCGACCAGATCGGCTCCCACGAGCCTCCGGCGACGCCGTCCCCTACTGACGCCTTAACGTCTGCCCGCGATCCTGCCTCGGTTCGCGTCCTGCCTTCAGATGCACTGCGCCGTCGGCACTGCCCGCGCCGCGCTGGACGCCCTCCCGCCGGTAAAGCACTCCCTGATCCTGCGGCTCCTTATGGCGGAAGTCGAGCAGTACTGAGCCTCTGCTCTGAGTCGGGCGGCTTCCGTCCAAGCCGCCGCCCTCGCAGTGCCACCAGAGGCCGTTGCGCGAGCAGACGGTGACCAGTCAGTTTGCGTAGACCCGCAAGGGTGCGAGGCGCAGGTTCGATGGGTGCCCTGGTCGAAGGTCGTCCGCTGCCGCGGCCGGTGTCGGAGGGACGGATTAATCTCCGGCCATGGATCTGCCCTACAACACCAGGCCCTCTACGGAGGAGATCATCGCAGCTGTGCCCGGACTCGCGCCGTACCCCCGGGCGGCCGTGGTGCTGGCCCCCGAGCGTGGGGAGCCGACGGTTCACCAGAGCTCGGTGGGTGGACCGTTGCTCTGGCCGGCGGATGAGCCTTGGCCGCACTGCGATGTCGCAGACAAGAAGTCCGGTTCTGGGAGCCTGGCGACGGCCATGGTGGCGGTGGTGCAGGTGTATCGCAGGGACGCACCGGGTGACTGGTGGCCTGAGGACAAGGACGTGTTTCAGCTTCTGTGGTGCCCCAACGTGCACTGGGATCCGCCGGCTCCGCAGGCCGGTGTCAGCCCGGTTGCCGAGATCCGCTGGCGGAAAAGCGCCGACGTCACGCAAATACTTGGCTCGCCCCCGTTGCCCATACGGCAGGAGGACCCCGACTACGGCTACACCCCGGTGCCGTGCACGCTCACCCCGGTGCCCCTCCTCGATTTCCCCTACCCGCAGGGTCTGCCGGACGCCGAGCTCGTCGAGTCCGTGCTGGAGTACGTGGAGGCGACCGGAGACGGAGACGACGTCATCGCCTGTGTGGCGGGGATCAAGTTCGGCGGGTGGCCTACCTGGCGCCTGACTGACCCGGACGACGTCCCGTGTCTCACCTGTGGCGCCCCGTGCGGTCTGCTGTTCACCGTGGGCAGTGACCTCACCACCAAGATCATTGTTGGCAGGTGGGGCGACTTCCGGGTCTTCGCCTGTCCGGTCGGAGATGAACACGGCTACATCTTCGACCAGCACTGATGTCGCTGGAGAGTGAACCCGCGCAGGGGGCATGACCCTGACCTGGGTACGGCACCGCAGGTCGGCCGGTGGGCTTGCTGGCCCGGGTGCCGTTCACCTTCCGCCGGCCACCGTGCCCGTGGCGCTCTGTGTCGCGGCGATCCTCGACCATCCGGCCATCACCGCGGGCGACGAGGTCCCCAACCGAGAATCACAGAACCGCCCGCCCCTCGTGCAGCTGCCCGGCTGGCTCTGCGACAGCGCCTACAAGGCTGACAACGAGTGCGTCGCCGCTTGCGAACGCTTCTTCGACGAACACGAGGGACGCGGGTGTTCCGGGACGCACTGGCCGATCATGCCCGCCGCCTCCTGGTCACCAGCACCGACCGACACCATCGAGGCCATGTCCTGGACGCTCTGGACCGCAGCAAGTTACTTGTAACAGACGCCACCACCACCCACGGACCTTGGCGCGCCCGGCCCCGCCCCACGCCGTACCCGTGGGCACCGGACCTTGGTACACCCTCAGGCAGGAGAGTGGTGGCGCAGGTCTGTTACAAGTAACTTCTCATGGCTGTCCGCGACTGTCCGTTCAGGGGCGAGGGGTTGAAACGGTAATCACGTGACCACTTCCATCCTCGAGAATGTCGCGGCGGTCCTGCTGTTCGCCTCGCCGGGAAGTCCTTCGCATCCGCGCGGCGGCCGACGTCTTCCTCGACTCGCTCGACGAGCGCCCCGCCCCCGGTGGGGGCGGGGCGAGCCTGCTGATGCTCATGGCCAAGTCGCGTCACAAGAAGCCGGAGAACGTCCGACGCTGTTTCCCTCCTTCCGCAGAGGCGATCGCCGAGGTCGCGAGTTTGCTCGCGCCGGGCGACGGCAGGCGTTGAGTTCGGCGGTACCCGGCCTGTCGGCGCTGTCGCGAGGGCGAGCGGGGCGCGTCCCTCCCTGCGAGGGGTCGGCAGTGTGCCGGTTGCCCCGCCTGGAGGCTGCCGCCCGCTGGTTGGCAGGCGGCGCGAACGCTCATCCCTGGCCGTGGCTCAGCCAGCGGGCGATGACGGCGGGGTCGACATGCTGCGGAGTTGCGTATTCGAGAGTGCGGCGTACCACGAGATCCTCCGGGCCGGGCGGGCCGCCGACGACGCCGTACGACAGGCGTGGGCCGCGATCCGCAGCCCGGAGACGGTCGCCCTGTTCGAGGAACAGGGATCCCGCCGGGAAGGCCCTCGGGAACGACTGGCTACTTCCCTTCGGAGTGTGTTCGTGCCGCGCAGCGGGCAGGGGGAGCCCAGCGGTCACGAGCAGTCGAACCAGTGTCCGATGGGGCGTTCAGGGCAGGTGCGGCATTCGAAGATGTAGACGCCTCCGGCGTCGCCGAGGCACAGCCCGGCGGGGTTGTGGGCGTCACCTTCCCATCGCTGACCGCCCCATTCGTTCTTGTCTGCTCGGTCCTCATCGGGAAGCCAGGTACGCCAGGACTCACCGTCGAATTCCCAGCTGGACACGGTCAGGAGGTGCTCCATCCTGCTGCCGCAGCCTTCGCAGTCGGGCCATACCGGATCTTGTGTCCAGCCCGGGTAGCCGCCCAGCTTGATGCCTGGCGCCTCCGCGAGATGGTAGGAGTACCGCAGGCCGGCTTCACCGAGCAGTGCGTCGAAGCGGTCTCGGAGCACGTCTCGAAGCTCGTCAGGAAGGTCCCAGCTCGGGTACTCAGTCACCTGCTCGGGGTGAACCACACACGGTCCCGGATACCAGTCCTTGGGGAGCTCGGCCGCCGGCTCCGGGGTTGGCAGTACCTCGCCGACGGCACTGGAGTCCCGCCAGTGGACCTGGGGTAGGGGATAGCAGAACTCGCCGTGGGCGTAGGGGCACCACAGAACCTGTAGCAGGTCTGTGCCCTCGGGGAAGGGTATGCCGGGCGCGTCGGCACGGTGGACCTGCACGATAGGAACCATGGGTGCAGCGGGCTGCGGCTGGCTGGTGGAGTTCATGCTCTCGTCGTAGTGCTCTTCCCGGCACACCGGCCACGGCTCGGTGGCAGGCCAGAGCAAAGGACCTCCGACGGAACTGTCCTTGCAGGTCGGAGACCCAGGACGTGGGTGCAGGCGGACGGACTCACGACGGAAGGGGAGCAACTCCGGAAAGAGGCTCTCCATGTTGACGGGGCGATCAGGTGTGCGGCGGGACATACGCAGGACTTTAGAACCCAGGTACGACATCCAGCCCACCGGGCGCATGACGCTCGGCACGTGGCCAGTGCCTGTCACCACCCCTGTGACGCACTGACGCTCCTGAAACTCGACAACATTCCGTCGCTCTCGACCAAGCGGCTGTTGTCCGCGGCTGTCGTCTGAGTGCTCTCCCCTGCCACCTACGCAGCCACACTGCGTCTCTTGGCTGTCGGTGCAGTGTGAGAGCCTCCGGGCATGAGCTACGACCTGGCTGTCTGGGAAGGTGCGCCTGTGCGGAACTTCCACACGATCCCGTTGAGGACCATCCGGTCGTCCAGCCGGGGCCGCCCCAGCACGGGCCGGGGCAGCAACGGCTGGTTGAGTTCCCACTCGGCATCGGACAGTTCATGGCGGCGTATCACCACTCCATGATCCGCGATCCAAGATCACTTTGACGGCAGACCGCGGAACGCAGACCCTCAGACCCCGGCCGTGCAGAACACGCACGCCTGCCAGAACGGCAGCGCGTCCAGCACCCGGTGGCGTACGCAGGAGGCCACCGCGGCCTCCCGTGGCTTGGGCAGGACGCCCGTGCCGGCCCTCGCGGTCGCAGGGTCGAACTCCTCCACCATTGCTCGGTACGTGCGCAGGTACCCCTCGGCCCGTGGCGGCTCGTACGTCAGTTCCTCCCACCGGTGACGGGACAGCGCCAGATCGAGGACGCGCAGCAGGAAGTCCTTGGCCGCGGCTCGCTCCTGCGGTGTGTCCCCCCAGTCGAGCTCCGCCAGGCCGAAGCCAACCACCCCACGCCCCATCACGTTCTGGTCCTGGAGCGTCAGTAGGGCGGCGAAGCGGAAGTCCCACGGCCTGTGGGCCAGCGCGGACACGGCGAGCATCAGCACGTCCACGAACACCGCCGTGCCGCCGTTGGTCATCTCCAGGCGCTGGCCGTCACAGCCGTCAAACACGTTCATGTCTCGAGAGTAGAGACAGGGGAGGCCCCACCCTCCGCTTCGTGCTCTGACACAGACCCGACGGAACACTGGCGTCCGCCCCAACCGCACTGCCCAGAGTGCCCGGCACCGCACCTCGCCCCCCAACTACCGCTGGGAGGTGCCCAACGTTGCCGTAGCGCCCGAGTGCGTCCAGCACTCGGGCGCTCCTCCGCCTTACGATGCGTGGCATCGGAGGCCGCAGGCCTTACCGACCTTTGACGACACGGCCTAGCCCGGCTCTCCCCACTCCAGTACGACCACATCAGCTTCCTCGGCCGCTACGCCTTCACCCGGCCGTCGACGCCGGGCCTGCGCCCTCTGCGTGACCCCCGTGCCACAGATGAGGACTTCGACGAGCAATAGGGCACAGGATCCTTGTGTGGGGAGGCAGAACTCGGAACGGCTCTTTGCGCTGGGATGTTCTGGGTCTTGGGTGTTCCCCTGTCAGAGTCACATGGGCAGCGACAGGAGGCGGACCGCTCCAGGAGGCCACGGCACCGCGGTGCCAAAGGAGGTCCACATGGCCGGCAGGGGCATGGTGAGGTTGCCGCCGGGTTGTTGGACTGTGACGTCGGTGGGTAGAGGAGTCCACCCCATCTTTCGGTAGACAGGCATACGATCCGGGCGGCAGAACAAGAGACCGAACTGTAGGCCCTGTGCCGATGCCTGGGCCATGGCTGCGGAGACGACAAGTCCCGCCAAGCCGCGGCCTTGCAGTTCCGGTGCAACGATCACGCCCCCTAGGCCGGCCACCCGCAAAGTGGTGCCGGCGACGGAGACGGGTACGGCGACCCAGCCGGCATGGGCCACCAGGCGGCTCTCCGCCCTGATGCCGAAGTGCTGTTCCTTGGGACGCCAGGTCAGCCCCAGAGCGGAGACTTCAAATGGATCGCGGTCGTCCCCAGCGATGTCGCGCAGGTCGGCGGGCGTGTACTCCTGGAGAGCCGCCACCTGAGGGGAGGGGAGGAGCGCGGAGGGCTCCTCGGCCCTCGATTGGTCCTGCACCGTTCATCCCTTCTTCGCAGCGTCGGCTTCGTGCGGCCGGTGATGCGTGTTCGGCCCGGCGGGTGGTACGGCGTGGGGGCGGCCTGTGACCACGAGCAGTACGGCTGTCGTCAGGCCGAGCACACCGGCTGCGAGGAGTTGAACCCTGTAGTCCAGGGTGGCCACCAGTGCTGTGCCCGCGAGGATGGCGAGCCCGGTCGGTGCAAATACCAGCGTGTTCGCAGTGGCCGCCACCCGGCCGAGCAGTTCGTCCGGTGTCTCCTTCTGGACCGTGGTCAGGGCGCTGATGAGCGGCCAGGGCAGGCCCAGACCGATGAGCAGGCTGCCGGCCACCACCACGGGGAGGAAGCCGGTGATCCGGGCCAGCGCCCCGAGGGCGAAGAGCGTGAGGCCGAGCACTGACAGGAAGCGGGCCGGGACGCGGCGCATGAGCGCCCCGGTCGCCAGACCGCCGATGACCGACCCGAGCCCCTGGACCGAGCTGAGAACGCCGGCGAATGCCGCAGGCTGCCGCAGCCCGGTATCGAGGAGCGCGTAGGTCGCCGTACTGCTGAGGCTTGACGCCACCATGGCACAACCGCCTGCGACGACCAGGGCTCGCAGCGTCCTGTGCCGCCACAGGTAGCGAACGCCTTCGGCGGTCTCGGCGGTCCAGTTCCGCCGTGGCCGACGTGCGGGCGTGGCTTCACGCACGCGGATCAGACTGAAGGCGGCTGCGCCCAACAGGAAGGACAGCGCGTTCAGCAGGGCGACGGTCGGGCCGCCCAGAACAGTGAACAGGCCAGCGCCGATCAAAGGGCCGAGCAGGCTGGTGCTCTCGATCGCGGCCCGGGACAGGCCGTTGAAGTCCCCGCGTATGTCGCCCGGTATTGCGGAGGCGATCAATGCGGTCTCAGCGGCGTCCATCAGCACGGTTCCCGTGCCCACCATGGTCAGCACAGCAAAGAGCAGCCAGACATCATCAGGAGAGCGCACAGCGATGGGTGCCGTCATGACAGCGGCCAGCACCAGGCTCGTGGCGATCAGGAGCGTGCGGCGGCGCATCCGGTCGGCCACGTTGCCGAGGAACGGCCCCGCAAGGGCCGGTGCCCAGACGCAGAAACCCACCAGGGCCGCCAGGCTGTCGGAACCGGTGAGCTCCTTCACCCAGACCCCGGATGCCAGAAGGATCGCCGAGTCCCCGAAACCGGAGACGATCACTCCCGTCAGGTAGACGCGGGCGTTGCGGTCCCGCAGCACCGTGAACAGTCCCATGGCCATGCCCGGCCCCCCCTTGGTGATCTCGCTCCACAGGCTTCGGCACCCTACCCCCAACCGAATGGTTGGAGGTAGGGGTCCCGGTGGCGGCATGCGCTTTACTGACTGGCGTGACCGACGCAGACCCTGCCCTGAGAGCACTCGCCCATCCCGTGCGGCTGCGGATGCTCACGCTCATGTGGCCCGGACCGATGTCCGCTGCCGAACTCGCTCGTGAGTTGGGCATCTCGCACGCCCTGGCCAGCCGGCACCTGCGGAGCCTGGATGCCGCCGATCTGGTGGAACTGGCCGAGGAACGCACCCGCCGCGGGGGCCGGGAACGCCGCTACCGAACCGTCCACGGCTCCCCGCTGTCCGACCGCCTCGATGGAGCCCGGATGCTGGCAGCGACCCTGGCGCACACCCTTCAAGAGCGTGCCGCACGCCGGGCTCCAGACGGCAAGGGAGTAACGGTCGACGCGGAACTGTGGGTGGCACCGGAGGTGTGGGAAGCGGCCAGGCAGCGGCTCGCCGATATCGCGGCCGAACTCCACGACGCCGCGTGCCCGCCACGCGCGCCCGGAACGATCCCCGTGGGCGTGAGCCTGATGACCTTCCCTTTGCAAGAGGCCCCACATGCCGACGCTGACCGGGAACTGTGAAGAGCACCGCCCGCTGCTGATCTTGTTCGGGAATCGACCGTTTTCTGAGCAAGATCAGTAAGTGGCGGCTCGCAGTTGGGACGACGCCCGATCATGCGCGAGAAACGGTGTCAAAAGTCGGTGTGCTCAAGAACTTGAGAGGCACCGTATTCTGTGCGATCTGGCGGGTGCAGACGCCTCCGGACGGCGACACCGCCGATCTCCTCGCCCCAGTCCCTGCCGTGCAGGGCGCGCTCGTCGGGTACGCCCGCGTTTCGACCCAGGGGCAATTGCTCGACCGGCAGATTCACGCACTCACCGAAGCAGGCTGCATCAGGATCTTCGCCGACAAGAAGTCCGGCAAGAACGCGGAACGCGAGGAACTGCGTAAGGCCCTCGACTACCTCCGCGAAGGCGACACCCTAGAGCGTGTCCGCAATGTCGATTGGTCGTTACTCCGTTCGTGGTGCGTCGTCATGAACTGACTGATCAGGCCTGGGAAGTGATCGGGCCGTTGCTGGCTCCGCCCCGGATGGGGCGTCCCGTCCGGGACCGGCGACAGGTACTGAACGGCATCCTGTGGAAGCTGTCCACGGGTGCGGCCTGGCGGGACCTGCCCGAGCGGTACGGACCGTGGAAGACCGTCTATGAACGGTTCCGCCGCTGGTCAGCCGACGGAACCTGGGACCGGCTCCTGGCTCACGTCCAGCAGCACTCGGATGCGATCGGCGAAGTCGACTGGTCGGTCGTCTGTGTCGACTCGACGATCGTGCGGGCCCACCAGCACGCCGCCGGGGCCCGAAAAGGGGCCCTGGACCGGCGAGGCACTCGGCCGGTCCCGCGGCGGACTGAGCACGAAGATCCACCTCGCCTGCGACGGGCGGGGCCGGCCGCTCGCGTTCACGATCACCGGCGGGAACGTCAACGACTGCACACAGTTCGAGCCGGTCATGGCCCGCATCCGCATCAAGCGGTGCGGGCCGGGCCGGCCCCGCACCCGACCGCGGCGGGTGGTCGGCGACAAGGGCTACAGCTCCCGCAAGATCCGCTCCTACCTGCGTAAACGCGGTATCGCCTGCACCATCCCCGAACGCATCGACCAGATCAGCGGACGCCTGCGACGCGGCGAGAGCCTGTGCCGACTCGACCGCACCGTCTACCGGCGCCGCAACGTCGTCGAACGCTGCTTCAACCGGCTCAAGCAGAACAAAGCCCTCGCCACCCGCTATGACAAACGAGCCCGCCACTACCAAGCCCTGGTCGCCCTCGCCTGCCTGCGACTATGGCTCCCCAACTGACATTGCGGACAGGCCCTAGCCCGTCCCCTCACTCGATCGGTTCGGCCGCTCTATTCAAGACCTCATCACCATCGTCTCCGGCCTGCGAAAGCGCGGCATCGGCTTCACGTCGCTCCATGAGGCGCTCGACACCACCACGCCCGGCGGGCGCCTGGTCTTCCACGTCTTCGCCGCGCTCGCGGAGTTCATCCGCGAACTTATCGTCCAGGGCACCAGCGAGGGCCTGGACGCAGCCCGCGCCCGTGGCGCCCGCTTCGGCCGCCCGCCGGCCATGACCGAGGAACAGATCCGCCACGCCGGGGACTTGCTCACCCGCCCGGAGAACACTGTCACCTCGATCGCCAAGCTCCTTGGCTTCTCCCGCAACACGATCTACAAGTACGTACCCGAGCTGAAAGGTGGCCGGATCACGCTCGACAAGACTGACAGCATGCCGGCTCTGCCCCGCCCCGCACAGTCAGCGGAGTGATCAGCGGCTACCGCTAAATTCCGCTCCGATACTCCCCAAGGGCCTGTGTCAGGGGCGCCTCAATGAGTACCTGACCGCGTATGGCAAGGTATGCCGACGACTCGCGCCGGCCGGGCTCCGCGCGG
>NZ_BMVE01000026.1 GCF_014650555.1 Streptomyces goshikiensis
CGACGCGGGAGAAGTCGAGGAGGTCGTTGATGAGCGTCTGCATGCGGTTCGCGCCGTCGACCGCGTAGTCGATGTACTGATCGGCACGCTGGTCGAGCTGTCCGCCGTAGCGGCGCTGGAGGAGCTGCGTGAAGCTGGAGACCTTGCGCAGGGGCTCTTGCAGGTCGTGGGAGGCGACGTACGCGAACTGCTCCAGCTCGGCGTTCGAGCGCTGCAGATCGGCCGCCTGCGCGTCCAGGCGGAGGCGGGCCTCCTCGGTGAACGCCAGCTCGCGCACGAGGCGGCGGCGCATGAAGTCGATCTCGCTGCTGAGGCGGCGCAGGTCGGCGGGACCGGTGGAGGTGATGGGGTGCTCGAAGGTGCCGGCGGCGATGGTGCGGGCGTCCGCGCCGAGCTGCTCCAGGGGGCGGGTGATCCCGCGGCGCAGCCCTTCGAAGACCAGCACGGTGAGGGCGGCGATGACCAGGGCGATCGCGGTGAACACCCAGTTCCGCAGGGTCATGGTGTCCGAGAGGTCTTGAACCGCCCGGGCCCGGTCCGCGCGCAGGCGATCTTGCTGGCTGGACAGGGCGATGCGGACGGCGTCGAAGGTTTCCTTGCCTTCGGCGGCGCGCTCGGTGATCAGGGGCGAGGTCGTTCCGGCGGGTGAGGAGGCGATCGGCTCGGCGATCCGCTCCTGCCAGGTCGCCACCGCGTCCTGCACGGCTGTCAGGTCTCGCAGCCGGGCCGCGTCCCCGTGGAGCAGCCTGGTCAGCGTCTCGGTGTGCGTCGCCTGATCGGTGAGGCCCTGCTGGTAGGGGGTGAGGAAGTCGGAGGTCCCGGTGAGGCCGTAGCCGCGGATGCCGGTCTCCTGGTTCAGGAGCGCCGATTCCAGGCGGAACGACGTGCTGAGGGCCGGAGACTTCGTGTTGACGAGGGTGTCGCTGATCGACTCCGTACGTCCCAGGACCCAGGCACCCGTCACTCCGAGCAGGGTGAGGACGGTCAGCGACACCGCCACCCCGGCACGCAGCCACCGCCGCGTCGTCCAGGTGGAAAAGCGCCTTGTCCGTGCTTTTGTGTTCCCGCTCATGCCGTCTGCCCTCCGCCGATACGCCGCCCGCACGAGAGGCGGCCGGAGATACTGTAGAGGGTGTCCGACAACGCCGGTTGTCGCGGGGGCGGATCTGCACCTAAGGTGCGAGGTATGCCTGGCAAGAACTTCGCACTGCGCACCACCCCCGAAGAGACGGCAGCGGTCGCGGACGCGGCAGTCGGCCAGCTAGCCAGACGACTCGCCCAGCAGCTCCTGGAAGAAGCCCCGCCCGCGCCGACGGGGGATCCGGCGCCGGCCCTGTCCCTGCTGCACCTGCTGGACCAGCTCCAGCAGGCTGCCGAACGCCTCCAGCGGAGCGCGGCCCTGGCCGCCGCCCGCGCGGGCGCCGGCTACCCGCAGATCGGTTCCGCCTGCGGCATGACCCGCCAAGGTGCCCGGCGCCGCTGGCCGGGGCTTTTCCAGCACTCCGACGAAGCACCCATGGAGCATCCGATGATGACCACCCCCGCCCGGCCCTTCGACGTCCTCCTCGTCGAGGACGACATGGCCGATGCCATGCTCATCGAGGAAGCCCTCTCCGAACGCGGCACCCGCAACCTGGTCCAGGTCACCGACGGACTCGCCGCCCTGGAGCACCTGCGCAACCCCGGGAGCGTGCGCCCCGACCTGATCGTTCTGGACCTGAACATGCCCCGGATGAACGGCCGCGACCTCCTCAAGGTCCTCAAGACCGACGAGGACCTCCAGACGATCCCCGTGGTCGTCCTCACCACCTCGACCGCGCCCGACGACGTCGCCGGCGCCTACACCAGCCACGCGAACGCCTACGTGGCCAAGCCCGTCAACCTGGAAGAGTTCGAGAAGGCCGTCCAGAGCATCGACGCCTTCTACCTCGACACCGCCATCCACCCGCCCCGCGCCTGACGGCCTTCGGTCCGGCCCGGACCGTTCGCGACCCGGCCCGGACCGGCCCGCGCAGGAGACGACAGCAGCCGGGACCGCCCCCAAGCGGTCCCGGCTGCTCGTTTGCCGGGCGGGTCAGTTCTGGTTGAGCGGCAGGGCGATGTCGGTGACCTGCTGGCGGGCCGGGAACTGGCCCAGGCCGGTGGCCTTGCCGGTCAGGACGTTGATCTCGTAGAGGCCGTAGCCCCGACCGGCGTCGATCGTCGCGAAGCCCTTGTTGGTGCCGGCCTTCGGGCTGTAGTAGATGTCGAGACCGGCGTCCGGGGCCGCGTTGACGCCCAGGTTCCCGGTCGGGGCGAGGGTGCCGGCGTTGGCCGGGGACTGGAGCGAGATCCGGTCGGCCGTCGTGTCGAGGTCGAACAGCGTGGTGGCCGTCGCCGCGTTCAGGTCGTTGTTGGTGTAGGCGGCATCGGTGACGCCCGTCGCGGTCGACGGCGGGGTCGTGGGGTTCGTCAGCGTGCCGTCGACGGTGGTCAGGAACGGCGCGGTGGCGTCGTCGATGTTGTGGCGCAGGTTCTGGCCCGTGTCGGAGATGACCCTCAGCCGGTTGGCGGCCGGGTTGAAGTCGATACCGAACTGGGCGCCGGAGAGCGCGACGCTGAGCTGCGATACCTTGACCGCCTGGGCGTTGGCGGTGCTGAGCGTGTAGATGCCGCCCTGGTCGCCGACGCCGTACAGCTTCCCGTTCTGGACACGGAAGTCGATGCCGATGAGCTTGGTGTCGCCGAGCAGGCCGGACACCTGCCCGATCGAGGTGACCCTGGCGGGCCGGTCGACCTCGAACTTCACCAGCCGCTGGTCGCCCGTCAGCCCGATGGCGCGGAGGTCGTTGCGGTCCATGGCCGGAAGGATCCGGTCCGGGGGGTCGGTGTCGGCGCCCGCGGCCGCCAAGGCGGGTGCGGCGCAGAGTGCGGCGAGGACGGCGGAGGCGGCGAGGACGGTGCTGCGAGTACGCATGTTCACCCTTCACGGAAGTACGGCTCGTGACCCGGCCCACCCTGCGGGCAGGGCCACCGGTACTTCGGTACCGGTCCGCAGCAGGACCGTTCCGGCTGCCCAACACCACCCAACAGCCCACCTGCGTCGCCCTCTGTGAGGGTGAGCGGTGGTCGGGGTCAGGCGGTGGTGAAGCGGCTGCTCGCCTCGCCGCGGAGGCGACCGCCCGGAAGCCGGCGGCCGAAGGCGAGCAGGAGGAGGTCCTGCGCCGCGCCGTACACGGGAGAGCCGGAGCCGTACGACCAGTCCAGGTCCTCGGCACACAGCCGTACTCCGGAGATGTCTGCGCCGAAGAACCTCAGGCCGCTCGGCCGGATCTCCCCCAGCAGCAGGCGCAGCCGGTCCTCGGGGACACGCCGGTCGAGGCCGAGAGCGACGGTGATGTCCAGTCCGTGCACGGTGTCGTGGCCCAGCGCCGCCGGGAATCCTCCGATGGGCGGCGTCCAGGGATGGTGCGCACCGTCCCGCAGGAACGCGGCGAGCTCGCTGGTGGAATGGGCGGCCGCGTCCCTGCGTGCGACGCGGTCGGTCATCCGGTGCAGGTTGCCCCGCGCCCTGGCCAGTTCTCCCATCGTCGCCGGCAGGGAGAGCCGGAACCCCAGGGACATGTGCGCCGCGACCTCGCGGACCCGCCACCCCGCGCAGAGGCTCGGCCTGTCCCACTGATCGGCCCGCAGGGTGTCGAGGAGGTCGGCCAACTCCCGGCGTTCCGCAGCGATCCACGCCCTGAGCTCGGCATTCCTGCCCGTTCGAGATGTCGGGTTCTCCATACGGTCAAGCCTGCGGCCAGCCGGGACACAACTCCAATAGAGAGATGCGCTGCGATCTAGAATCGCTGGTTATGGAGCTCCGCCAGCTGCGTTACTTCGTCGCCGTCGTCGAGGAAGGCGGTTTCACCCGCGCCGCCGCGCGGCTGCATCTGTCCCAGCCCGGCCTCAGCGCCCAGATAGGCCAGTTGGAGAAGGAGCTCGGGCAGCCCTTGCTCGACCGGTCCAACCGGTCGGTGACCGTGACCGAGGTGGGCCGGGCCGTGCTGCCCTACGCGCGGGCCGCACTGGCCGCCGCCGACGCGGTGCGACAGACCGTGGACGAGCACACCGGACTGCTGCGCGGCCGGGTCACCCTCGGGCTGGTCTCCGGTGCCACGAGCCGCGCCTTCGACATCGCCTCGTTCCTCGCGGACTTCCACGGCGCCCATCCCGCGCTGGAGATCGCGCTCACCGAAGACACCTCGGCGCGGATGCAGGCCGCGCTCCTGTCCGGAGAGATCGACATCGCCCTCCTCGGGCCCACCTGGGAAGCGCCCCCGCCCGGCATCTCCCACCGCACGGTCATCGACGCTCCGCTCGTCGCCGCCGTCACCTCCGACGATCCCCTCCTCGCCCCCGCGGACCGCTCCAGCGTCCCCCTGGCCGATCTGAGGGGCCGTGCGCTGATCTGCCTGCCGCGCGGAACCGGAGTGCGCGCAGCCCTGGAACGCGCCTGCACGCAGGCCGGGTTCCGCCCTCACGTCGCGTTCGAGGCGGCGGCCCCCGACGTCCTCGCGCAACTCGCCGCCCGAGGCCTGGGCGTCGCCGTACTGCCCCTCGGCGAGGAGAGCCCGGACTTCGGAGGAGCGCTGCGCACCCTGCGGATCGTCGAACCCGGGGTGCGTGCCCGTATCGTCCTCGCCTGGCCGGCCACCGGACCCGCGAGCCCGGCGGCCCAGGCGTTCCTCGACCGCTTGCGCGAGGCCCTGCGGTCCGTCTCGTAGCGCGGACCCGGTCAGTCCAGCCGCGGGGGGACCCAGGCGTGGTGCCGAAGGATCATGCGCGTTGCGGCGCGGGAGGGTGTCAGCCGCATCGCCGTGTTCCGCAGGGCGATGGCCACGGGGTGGGAGAGCTGCTGGCCCATCCGCCCGGCCTGGCGGGCCGCCCGTGCGACGGCCTGGCCGCGCGGTCGGCGCTCCGCGTCGTAGTGGGCGAGCGCGGCCTGGACGGTGGGCGCGGTGGCGAGCGCGGCGGCCAGTGTGACCGCGTCCTCCAGCGCCTGGCAGGCGCCCTGTCCGAGGTTGGGGGTCATCGCGTGGGCCGCGTCGCCGAGCAGCGCGGTCCGGCCGGCCGTGTACGAGGGGAGCGGCGTACGGAGTTCGTGGACGTCGTGGTGCAGTACGGCGGTGGGCCGGGTCGCGTCGAGGAGGGCGGGGATCGGGTCGTGCCAGGTGCGGAACCTCCTGCGCAGTTCGGCCAGTGGGTCGGCGAACCGCGTCCCTGCGGGGAGGTTGAGGACGGCATGCCATTCGGCCCGCCCGTCGGGGAGGGCGATGTGCCCGAACTCGGCCCCAGGACCCCAGGTCAGCTCGAAGTCGGTGCCCGGGTCGACGGGGTGCTCGGTGATGGCGCGCAGCACCGTCGAGCCGCTGTAGGCCGGGCCGGGGTGGGCCGGGAAGAGACGGCTGCGCATCGGGCTGCCGATGCCGTCGGCCGCCACCACCAGATCGGCGTCGAGGACCGTGTCGCCGCAGCCGACTCGCACCGTCCCCGGGTGGATCTGCTGGAGCGAGTCGGCCTCGGCCCCGATCCGCAGTGCCTCGGCGGGCAGGGCGTCGCGAAGCAGTCGGTGCAGGGTGGAGCGGGGAATGCCCATGATCGGCGTACCCACCGCCCGCTCCAGCGCCGAGCCGTCCATCCGGGCCAGCCAGCCGCCCCGTGGGGTGCGGGTGCCGCCGCTGTACTGGCCGCGCGAGGCATTCCGTACCGCCTCGCCGACGCCGAGTTCGTCCAGTGCCCGCAGGCCGTTGGCGGCCAGTGAGATGCCGGCCCCCGCGTCCTCAAGCGTGGACGCGCGCTCGACGACGGTCACTTGCCAGCCGATGCGGTGCAGACCGATCGCGGCGGCCAGCCCGCCGATGCCCCCTCCGACCACCACTGCCGAACTGCCGTCCATATCGAGGCCCCCCTTCTTCTACACCTGTAGAAGAAACTTTAGCCGGAGCTCTACAGGTGTAGAAAGGGGGTATGGCTTCGGACCGGCGCACCCTCCTCGCAGACGCGGCTCTCGGCGTACTCGCCGACGAAGGGGTCCGCGGCCTGACCCACCGCGCGGTCGACCGCCGGGCGGCCATGCCGCCGGGCACCACTTCGGCCTACTTCCGCACCCGGGCGGCGCTGCTCACCGCGCTCGTCACCCGGCTGGTCCATCTCGACCAGAGCGAACTCCACCTCACGGCCGAGGCACTTCCGCCCCTGCGCACCATCGAGGAGCTCGTGGACGGCATGGCGCTGCTCGTCCGGCAGCGGCTCACCGGCGAGGGCCGCCGCCGCTCGCTCGCCCGCTACGCCTGCGCCGTCGAAAGCGTGCGCGACCCCGAGCTGCGCGCGATCCTCGTGCCCCGCGAGAACGCGGGCCGCGAAGCCGTCCGGCTGTTCCTCGCCGCGCACGGCGTGACGGACGTGGAGAATCGCACCCACACCCTGCTGACCTGCATCGACGGGCTGGTCTTCGACCGGCTGGTGAGCGGCGGCGACGTACCGCGCGAGGCCCTCGAAGGCCTGGTCGCCGCCGCCCTGCGCAAGACCCCGGGCTCCACGGGGCCGCACCGCGACGCCGCTCCCTGAGCGGGCACTGGACTCCGGCTCAGCGGCAGAGCAGGGCCACCTGCTCCAGCTCGTCCGCCAGCAGGGCCGGGTCGCGGGGGCCGATGTGCGGGGCCGCCAGCGACCGTACGCGGAAGGGGTTGTCCGGGGTCGTCTCGTCAGCCTCCCGGATCATCAGGTCCTGGAGGGCGGGCGGGAGGGCCCGGTCCTCGGTGAACCGCACGTACGTGCGCGGGATGCGGCCCCACTTGTGGGGCAGGCCACGGCCGTCAGAGGCTCCGAGCGCGGCCGACTCGTCGGGTTCGAGGATGTTGAGCAGGGTCCTGACCTCGGAGTCGGAGTAGTCGGCGGCTATTGCCTCCTTGACGGTCCGCAAGAAGCCGGGGTCGCTGCTGCGCCAGTTGACGCGGGTGACTCCGAGTTCCGGAGGGGTCGGGACGGGGGGCATCTTGAAGATGTGGCTCGCGGCCGCTTCCTGGGTCGCCATCAGCTCGTTCATCGAGGCCCGCTTCGCCGGGCAGAAGGCGGAGACGTACACCAGGTGCGAGATCAGCTCGGGCACCAGGTCGGCCGCCGCGTTGAGGGTGACGCCGCCGAGGCTCTGGCCGGCCAGGACCACCGGGCCGCCCCGGTGCGCCCGCCGCACGACCGCGGCCACGTGCGCGGCGCAGTCCGCCAGGGTCGTCCCGGCGATCGGGGAGGGTTCCGTACGCAGCCGCGCCAGGTCCTGCGGCGCTTGATAGGAGAGCGGGAAGTAGGCGCCGGGGCCGTGGCCGGGCAGGTCGACCGCGACCGCGCGGTACCCGCGCAGTCCCAGTTCGGCCACCACCGGAGACCAGCCGTAGGCGTTGCTGCCCGCTCCGTGGACCAGGACGAAAGTGACCACGGGGTCGACCGCATTCATTAAGTTACTCATGAGTAGATCCTATGTCCACGGCCGCTCGGGGTCGATCCCCTCACGGAACGTGCTCAGTGATCATGGTGAAGCCGTCCAGACTCCCGCGCGTCGAACTGACCCCGCGCACCGACCTCCCGAGAGGACCCCACACCTGATGTCCATATGGCCTTCGATCGTTGCCGTTCTCGGCACCCTCGCCGGCGCCCTGACCGCCGGACTCCTCCAGCACCGTTCGGCACGCGCCGCACGCACCGAGGCGCGCGACGAGAGCCACCGCCAGGACCGGCTCGGCGCCGTCACCGACTTCGCCGCCGCCCTCGACGCGCACCGCTCGGCGATGTTCCACCGGGAACGCCTGGCCCTGGCCGGGGCGGGCACCGAGCACCAGCTGGAGGCCGAGACGAGGTCTCACGACACCCGGGCTGCGATCACCGCGCCCCACATCCGCCTTCAGGTCCTGGTCCCCGAACTCGCCGGCCCCGCCCGGCAGGCCGCAGATGCCACCTACGCGCTGCGCAAGGCCACCGACCGGACCGATCTGGACGCCCGGCGGCACTCTGCCAAGGAGGCGTCCTTCGCCTTCGTCGCCGCGGCCGCCGCGCTGCTGAGCCCCGGCAACCGCTGACCGACTCCCGCTCGACACCCGGTGGACGACGTACGGCGGGGCGGCGCGGCGCCCGGAGGGGTTCTTAGCCTCCGGCCGGGGCCTCCGGGGCCTCCGGGGCGTCCGAGCGCCGGCCGCGGGCCAGGGCGCTGGGCCACCAGCTGCGCGGGCCGATGTCGATCACCAGCGCCGGCACCAGGAGGGAGCGTACGACGAGGGTGTCGAGGAGGACACCGAAGGCCACGATGAAGGCGATCTGGACGAGGAAGGCGAGGGGGATGACCATGAGCGCCGCGAACGTGGCCGCAAGCACCACACCGGCCGAGGTGATGACTCCGCCCGTGGTGGTCAGGCCGCGCAGGACCCCTTGGCGGACCCCGTGGACGAGGGACTCCTCCCGGACGCGGGACATCAGGAAGATGTTGTAGTCGACGCCGAGCGCCACGAGGAAGACGAATCCGTAGAGGGGAACGGAGGCGTCCGTGCCGCTGAAGCCCAGCAGGTGCTCGAAGACGAGCGCGGAAACGCCCAGCGTGGCCAGGAAGTTCAGCGCGACGGTGGCCACGAGCAGCACCGGGATCAGCAGCGACCGCAGCAGCATGACGAGGATGAGCAGGATGATGCCGAGGACGACGGGGACGATGACCGTACGGTCGCGGGCCGCGGTCCGCTCGGTGTCGTACCGCTGGGCGGTGTAGCCGCCGACGATCGCGTCCGCGTCCCCTACGGCGTGGAGGCGCGTGCGCAGTTCGGCGACCGTGTTCTTCGCGGCGTCGCTGTCGGCGGCGGCTTCGAGGGTCGCGTCGATGCGGACGCGGCCGTCGACGACCAGGGGCGGGCCGCCGCCCGGCCGCCCCGAGGCGGTGACGGGCGCCGCCGAGGCGACCCCGTCCGTGGCCGTGGCGGCGGCCTGTACCTCGGCTGCCCGGGCGGCGTCCGCGATGATCACCGCGGGCTGGCCGGATCCGCCGGGGAAGTGCCGCGCGAGGGCTTGCTGCGCGGTGACGGAGGGGGCGTCCTTGACGAAGATCTCGTCCAGGGGAACGCCCTTGGACGACAGGCCCGGCGAGAACGCGGCCAGGACGAGCAGGAGCAGCGTCGTCGATGCCCAGACCCGGCGCGGGGCCCGGTCGATGAGGGACGCGATGCGCCGCCACACCCGGTGGCCTTCCGCCGTGGCGTCGCCGGGCTTGGGCGTGGCGGGCCAGAACGCGGCCCGGCCGAGCAGGGCGAGGACGGCGGGCAGGAAGGTGAGGGTGGCCAGGACGGAGCAGACGATGCCGATCGCCCCGACCGGACCCAGGGCCCTGTTGTTGGTGAGGTCGCTGGCGAGCAGCGCGAGCAGGCCCAGCGCCACGGTCGCGCCGCTGGCGATGATCGCGCCCGCCGAGCGCCGGACGGCGGCGATCGCGGCGGCCGTGCGGTCGCCGCGCGCGGCGAGTTCCTCCCGGAACCGTGCGGCCAGCAGCAGTGCGTAGTCGGTCGACGCGCCGATGACCAGGATGGACAGGATGCCCTGGACCTGGCCGTCGACCCGTACGGTGCCGCGGTCGGCCAGGGCGTAGACGACGGCGCAGGCCAGACCGAGGGCGAACACCGCACTGATGATGATCACGAGGGGCAGCAGCAGGCTCCGGTAGACCAGCAGCAGGATCAGCAGGACGGCTCCGAGCGCCACGCCCAGCAGGATCCCGTCGATGCCGGAGAAGGCGTCGGCGAGGTCCGCCTGTGTGGCCGCCGGTCCGGCGATCTGTGCGCTCAGACCGGATACGGAGTCTGCCGCCGCGCGTACCTCGGCGAGCACGGCCGGCAGATCGTCGCCCAGGTCCGGGGCGAGCGGGGCCACCGCCTGGAGGGCCTGGCCGTCCTGCGATCGCAGGGCGGGCGACGGCGGTTCGCTGATGCCCCGCTGCCCGGCCAGGGAGGCGAGGGCTCGGGTGGCCTCCTCCTGCTGCGCGGTGGTGACGTCCCCGCCGTCCCGCGCCTGCCAGACGATGATCGCGGGCACCGACTCGGAGCGCTCGAAGGCCCTTCGCGCCTCAAGGACCTTGGTGGATTCCGCGCTCTGGGGCAGGAACGCGGCCTGGTCGTTCGTCGCGACTTCACCGAGCTTTCCCGCGTAGGGGCCGAGCGCCCCGCCGATCCCCAGCCAGATCACCAGCAGGACCACGGGCACCAGCCATCGGATCCACCACGACGAGCTCTTCACCGGCACATCCCTCCCTTAACTCAAGCATCAAGTATCTCAATCGTTGAGAGATCATATGCTGGGGGGATGCGCAGCGCCGACACACCCCCGCCCGTACTTCCGTGCGACGACCCGATCGGGTTGCAGTCCTTTGCCGTGCTGCTGCGGGCGATGAACGCGGAGTTCAACCGGATCGCCCAGGAGTTCGCGCACGCGCAGGGTCTGCACCCGACCGACGTACAGGCGCTGATCGCCGTGCTGGACGCCGATCGTGATCAGGAGGCCGGCCCCATGACCCCGGGGAGGCTCGGCGCCCACATGAACCTCACCTCGGGCGCGGTGACGGCCTGCCTGGACCGGCTGGAGCGGACGGGCCACATCCGCAGGGTCAGGGATTCGGGCGACCGGCGCGTGGTGCACATCCACTACGCCCAGGCCGGCCGCGAAGCGGCACGCGAGTACTTCCGGCCGCTCGCCCGGTCCACCGACGCGGCACGCGCGCTCTTCAAGGCGGACGAACTGCACGTCGTGGTGCGGTTCCTGAGCGAAATGAACGACCAGCTCGCCCGCGAACGCCGCTGAGCCGCCGCCGGGGGGCGAGGGGCCGGTCAGATCAAGGCCGGGTCAGTCGAACTCTGGGGTCCCCGTCACGTCCCCGCGGGTACGGATGCGGTAGCGGACCTGGGTCCCTTCGGGCCCCTGAGCGCGGATCGCTCCCCACGGGAGGGTCTGAGCGGTCTTGAGCGTGGTGAAGTTCGGGTCCTGGACCACCTGGATGGACACCCCGTTCACCTTGCGGGTGAGGCTGAGCACGTCGCGCGGTTCACGGATCTCGACCGAGGCCTTGTGGCCGACCGCCACGTGCAGCACCACCAGGCCGTTCTGCCCGATGACCTCGCTCTTGTCCCGAACGGCCACGACACCACCTCATCCGCTGGGGGCGCACCCGCCACGGGCGTGCGCGTACTCCACTGCGTCGGCGAGCTTAGCGTCCGCCCCCGGGAGCCCCGGGGAGGCCACGCCCGGGCGCCGAGCCGATTCCGGGGAGGGCACGGCCGGTCAGGCGATCGGTGACAGGACGTTGAGGGCGGCGGTGTGGATGCCGGGGGCGGCGGCCAGGAAGTCGGGGCTGCCCGTGGTCCAGGGGGCGCCCGCCAGGTCGGTGACGGTGCCTCCGGCCTCGGAGACCAGGAGGGCGCCGGCGAGCAGGCCGGAGCGGACGTCGGAGAACTGCCAGAAGGCGTCCGTGCGTCCGGCGGCGACGTGGATGAGCTGTGTCGTGGCGGGCACGGAGACCCGTACGACCAGGCCGTGGATCAGCATGGCGGTGACGGAGTCGCCGATCCGCCGGAAGGTGCGCTCGTCCTCGCCGGGCTTGGCCTGGCCGGTGCCGGTGAGCGCGGCGCCCAGGTCCGTCTTGGCGGACACCTTCAGAGGCCGGTCGTTGAGGTGGGCACCGCCTCCGGCGACGGCGGTGTAGGTGTCGCCGGTCAGCGGCAGGTGGACGACGGTGAGCACCGGCTGGTTGTCGCGGACCAGGGTGGCGGTGACGGCCCAGTCCTCCATGCCGTGCACGTGGTTGATGTTGCCCTCGGCGGGGTCGACGACCCACCACTCTCCGGCTGGGAGCGGTCCGCCGGCCAGTTCGTCCTCGGCCCACCGCGAGCCGGGGCGGGCCCGCAGCAGTGGTGCGCGCAGTAGGTCCAGCACCGCTTCGTCGTTGGCGTGGGTCTCCTCGGCGATCCCTCTCATGCTCACGCCCCGGGCGTGCGGGGTGTAGCGGTCGCGGAGCGCAACGCCTGCGGTTCTTACGGCGGTTGTGACATCTGACAGGAGCGTCTTATCCGCATGGAAAGGCATGGTCGTGGTCATGGTGGGCCCCCTGGAGTCGATGGGTGCGAGGTAGCGCTTCTCGCTCCCGCACTTCGAAGGTAGGCCGGCCAACCATTAACAACAACTGCATGCTTGTCACTTGTAGAGTTACCGGCATGCAATTGGATTTGAATCTGCTCACAGCCCTGGACGCACTGCTGGAAGAGGGCAGCGTCGCCGGCGCCGCGGACCGCCTCCACGTCACCGCACCGGCGATGAGCCGCTCCCTCGGCCGCATCCGCAAGGCCACCGGTGACCAGATCCTGGTCCGCACCGGCCGGAGCATGGTCCCCACCACCCGCGCGCTGGCCATGCGGGCCGAGGTCCACGCCCTCGTACAGGCCGCCCACCGCCTTCTGTCCGCACAGCAGGAAATCGACCTGACCTCCTTGGAGCGGGTGTTCACCGTGCGCTGGCACGACACCCTCACCGCGGCCTGCGGCACCGCCCTGACCGCGGCCGTCCACCGTCAGGCCCCCGGCGTCCGGCTGCGCCTGGCCGCCGAACCCGGCACGGACGACCCCGGGCTGCGCCGAGGGGAGGTGGACCTCGAATCCAGCTCCAGCCAGCCAGCCCTCCCCGACATCCGCCACCGCCTCGTCGGCAGGGACCGGCTGATCGTCGCCGTCCGACCGGGCCACCCGCTCACCGAGGGGGCACTGAGCCCCGAGCGTTACGCGGCCGCCGAGCACCTCACCGTTTCGCGGCGCGGAAACCTTCACGACCCGCTCGACGGCGCCTTGGGCGCGCTCGGCCTCGAACGGCGCGTCGTCGCCTCGGGGCCCACCGCCGCGTTCGCCCTGCAACTCGCCCTCGGCAGCGACCTGGTGGTCACCATCCCCGACGTGGTCACCCGCGCGGCCCGGGACCAGCTCGGCCTGGTCACGCTGCCGCTGCCCATCTCCTTGCCCGACGTCTCGCTGTACCTGCTGTGGCACCAGCGCTACGACGACGACCGCGCCCACACCTGGCTGCGCGACCTGGCCACGGAAACCATCCGGGCGCTCTTCGCGCCGCCCGGGCGCCGGGACGAGGGAGACGAGGGAGTAGACGCCGGCGGGGTGCCGGCCTAGCGCGTCAGGATCGCGCTCGCGACGACGCCGAAGAGGCGATCGGCGCGCGGTGCGAGCGAGGGTTGATCGCCGAGCCAGGCAAGCATGGCCACGAGCGCGAACACATCGGCGCCGTCGATGTCGCTCCGCGCCGTGCCCGCCTCCTGGGCGCGGGCGAGCAGTCGCGCACCGGCCGCGCGCAGGGTGACGCACGAGGCGTGGAGCGCGGATTCCGTGTCCTCGATGGCGGCCGCCATCAGCACCGTCACGCCCCGGTACTCGGTCGTCCACACGACGCAGTCGTGCAGCCACCGCACGAGGGCGTCTTCGGGAGAACTCGACGTCTCCAGCTCGCGCGCCCTTCCCGTCAGCTCGTCGAAGCTCGTACGGAGCAGGGCTTCGAGCAGCGCCTCGCGCGTCGGGAAGTGCCGCAGCAGCGTCGCGAGCCCGACCTCGGCCCTGCGCGCGATGTCGCGCAGCGACACCTCGACGCCTTGTTCGGCGATGGCGGCGCCCGCTACTGCGAGCAGGTGGTCGCGGTTCTTCCTGGCATCGGCCCGCATCTGTCACACCTTGACTATCCGGATCAGTGGTCCATATATTCGGATCAGCGATCCACTTATATGGATCGCCGATCCGGATAAGCGTATCCCGTGACACGGACAGGAGAGAACGATGACGACGCGCACGATGGCGGCGATCCGGCTGCACACCTTCGGCGGCCCTGAAGTCCTGCGTTACGAGAGGGTGCCGGTTCCCGAACCGGGACCGGGTGAGGTGCTCGTCCGCGTGCACGCGGCCGGCATCAACCCTCCCGACTGGTACGCCCGCGAGGGGATGCCCGACGTGCCTCCCGAGCTGAGGCCCCCCTTCCACCTTCCCCTGACTCCGGGGACCGACATCTCGGGCGTCGTGGAAGAGCTCGGTCCCGACGCCAACGGCTTCTCGGTCGGAGACGAGGTGATCGGCCTCCTGCGCTTCCCCACCGCCCTCCAGGGCAACGCGTACGCCGAGTACGTCACCGCACCGGCGACCGACCTCGCCCGCAAGCCGGCCACCATCGACCACGCGCACGCCGCCGCCCTGCCCATGTCCGGGCTGACGGCATGGCAGTTCTTGATCGAGCTCGGGCACGACCACCCCTCGCCGTTCCAGGAAGCCCGCCACCGCCCGATGGCGATCGACGGCCGGACCACGGTGCTCGTCAACGGCGCCGCCGGCGGCGTGGGGCACCTCGCCCTTCAGCTGGCCAAGTGGAAGGGGGCCCGGGTCATCGCCGTGGCCTCCGGCGCCCACGAGACGTTCCTGCGCGACCTCGGCGCCGACGAGTTCATCGACTACACCAAGGAACGGCCCGAGGAAGTCGCCCGTGACGTCGATCTCGTCCTGGACACCGTAGGGGGTCCCCACAGCAGGCGCTTCCTGCGCACCGTCAAGCGCGGCGGGTCCCTCTATCCGGTGTACTTCGGCGAGTTCGACGACGAGGAGAACGCGGAGCTGGGCATCACCGTCACGGGCACCCAGGTCCGGTCGAACGGCGCGCAGCTCGCCGACCTGGGGCACTTGCTCGACACGGGCGCGGTGCGTGTCGCCCTCGCCAGCACGTTCCCGCTCGCGGACGCCCGCGCGGCGCACGAACGCGCCGCCCGAGGGCACATCCGGGGCAAGATCGTGCTCACCGTCGCGTAACGCCGCGCCGTCAGTCGCTCCCGGCCTGTGCGTCGAAGGCTTCGCGTGCGCGTGCGATGGCGGGCATGTTCTCCGAGGCCCACGCCAGGAGCACGTCCACCGGGGGCCGGAGGGTCTTGCCGAGTGGTGTGATCCGGTACCTGACCGCCACCGGGCGGGTGGAGACCACCTCGCGCTCGATCACGCCGTTTCGCTCCAGTCGCCTCAGTGTCGCGGTCAATGACTTCTGTGTGACCTGCGGGACGGCCCGGCGCAGTTCGTTGAAGCGGCACGGGCGTTCGCACAGCTCGTTGAGGACGCTGAGCGACCACTTGTCGAGGATCTGGTCGAGCAGTTCACGGTGCGGGAGCTCGATGCGGAATTCGTCGTCGGTATCCATGGCGAAACCTGGTCTCGTTGAAGTGTCCTTCTTCCACTAAGTAGCTTACGAATACCTAGTTCGAAGGAGGAACAGCCATGACTGTTCAGCACTTCACGCCGGAAGGCATGCTTCAGCCGGTCCCGTACCACCACGTGGCGGTCGGCACCGGGACGAAGCACGTCCACGTCAGCGGGCAGATCGGGCGCCGGGCCGACGGAACTCCGGTCGCGCCCGGCGACCTGGCCGGGCAGGTCGCTCAGGCGCTGCGCAACACCTCCGTCGGGCTGAAGGGCGCGGGCGCTTCGTTCGCGGACGTGCTGCGCCTGACGTTCTACGTGACCCGGTGGAGCCCGGAGAAGATCGGCGACCTGATGGCCGGTGTGGAGGCCGTCGCCGACGAGATCGGGCTCCCGCTCCCCATGCCGCCGGCCTCCCTCATCGGTGTCGACTACCTCTTCGAGCCGGACGTGCTCGTCGAGGTCGAAGCGACCGCGCTGCTCGACTGATTCCGCGGGGGGCACGGGCGTCGCAGGCGGCGTGGCCAGTGCTGCCCCGCCGAAGGTCCCGTGGCCGGGGGCGGCCGTGCCTCAAGGGGCACGGTCACCCCGGTCGTGCTCCTGGCGCAGCAGTTCCGGCAGGTCACGCAAACGGTCGAGGCCGCTGACCGGTCCGGCCGTCCGTACGTTGCCGCGCAGCAGGTCGCGGTGGCGGTGCAGGAAGCTCCAGTAGCCGGCGGTGAAGGGGCACGCGTCCTCCCCGACCCGGCGGTCGGGGCGGTAGCGGCAGTCCCCGCACAGGTCGCTCATCCGGTCGATGTACGCGCCGCCCGACGTGTAGGGCTTGGTGCTCATCCGGCCGCCGTCCGCGTACTGCGACATGCCCACCACGTTGGGCAGCATCACCCAGTCGTAGCCGTCGACGAACGAACGGTGGAACCAGTCGGTCAGCGCCTCCGGGTCCCAGCCGCGCTGGAGCGCGTAGCTGCCGAGGACCATCAGCCGTGGGATGTGGTGGGTCCATCCGGTGTCGCGCACCTGCCGCAAGGCGGTCGAGAGGCAGCGGGCGGTGACCGCGTCCGCGTCCAGCTCGTCCCACCACGACGGCAGCGGCGCGGTGTGTCGGAGGGCGTTCGACCGCCGGTACTCCTCACCGAAGTACCAGTACAGGTGCCAGACGTACTCACGCCATCCGGCGATCTGCCGGACGAAGCCCTCGACGGAGTTCAGGGGCGCCTCCCCCGCGCGCCACGCTGCCTCGGCCCGCTCCACGCACTCGGCCGGATGGAGCAGTCCCAGGTTCAGCGGGGCCGACAGGAGGCTGTGGCTCAAGGCGGGGTCGGCCGCCAGCATCGCGTCCTCGTGAGCGCCGAAGCCGGCGAGGCGGTACTCCACGAAGCGCCGCAGCGCCGCCAGTGCCTCCCGGCGGCTGGCCGGGAAGCGCCGCGGTCCGTCGCGGCCGACGAACGAGACGTCGCCCGCGCGCTCCCAGCGGTCCAAGTCGTGGCGCACCTCGGCGTCGATGTCGTCCTCGCGCGGGCGGTAGGGGGCCGGCGCGCCCAGCTTCCGTACGCCCTGGGGCGGTGGCTCCCGGTTGTCGTGGTCGAGGTTCCACCGGCCTCCCGCCGGCTCTCCCCCGTCCATCAGCAGGTCGTGCTCGCGGCGCACGTGGCGGTAGAACTGCTCAAGGCGGAGCCCGCCGTGCCCGTGCGTGTCGGCCCAGGAGGCGAACTCCTCCCGGCTGACGAGGAAGCCGCGCGGCGGGAGGACCGTGACGTTGCCGAGCGATGTCACCAGGGCAGCCGCGGCCCGTGACGTCGGATGGTGAACGGTGACCGGTTTGCGGCCGACGGCCTTGCGCAGGCCCTCCCGGTAGGAGTCGGCTTTGACGTAGCTGACCCGGTCGCCGAGTTCGGCGGCGCGATGGCGCATCGCCGAGAGCACCAGATGGGCCTTGGCCCGGTGGAACCTCCTGCGCCGGAACACGGAGCGCGACTCGATCATGAGCAGCGGGGCATCGGCGGGAGGGCCGCCGTCGTCAGCGGCGGTGAACACGGGACCCAGCTGGTCGCCGAAGAGCCAGTGCGTGCAGATCATGAGCCAGTGTCCCATCCGGGTCGGTGCGGCCCGCGGACCGCGCGAGACCGGGCGAATCGGCCGTGGCCGCATCCGTCCGTGCCCCTCGGGCCGAAGGAATCGAGTACGGAAGGCCTCCCCGTCCGGAGCGGAGGGGGCTGACGCGGTGAGGAGGTCGATGGTGGGTGGTCTCGGTTGGCAGGTGGCGGCCGACGGCGGCCGGCCGGAGGGGCGGGCCTGCGCGCACCTCGCGCTCCTGGCGCCCGCCGCGACGTCGTCGCCCGCCCCGCCGGCCGGTTGCCCGGACTGTCTGGCGCGCGGATGGAGCTGGGTGCGGCTGCGCCGGTGCGTGACGTGCGGACGGGTCGGATGCTGCGACAGCTCTCGGGGCGCGCACGCCCACGAGCACCACGTACGGAGCGGGCATCCGCTCGCGCTCTCGCTGGATCCCGGCGAGGGCTGGGCCTGGTGCTTCGCCGACGAGGTCTTCCTGGTGCGCTCCGGCGAGAGCGGTTCGGGCACTTCACGGCGGCGGCCGTGCTAGCCGCGGAGGGTGGTCGCCGCGGACGGCAGCGTGGCGGCGACTTCGTCCGCCAGCCGCTCGAACTCGGGCCTCAAGAAGGGCGCGGCCAGCCGAGCCACGCCCTTGAACCGCAAGGACGCCGTGTAGGTGAGGAGCGTGGTCGTGGCCGACCGGGCCCGGAAGGTCAGGTCATCGGTGGCCGTGACGGTCTTGTTCTCGCCGACGAACAGGAGCCGGGCCGGCTCCCGGGACGCGAGCCGGTAGCGCAGGTCGCTGGTCCGGCCGCGGAAACGCGAGGTGTTGCGCCACTCGGTTCCCTGCTGCACCGGCCCTTCACCGACCTGCACGCAGCGCACCGTTCCCGGGTCCCATTCCTCGGTTCGCGAGAAGTCCTCCAGGTAGGCGACCAGGTCGTCGAGGGGAAGTCCGACGAGAATGTCCCGCTGCACCATGATCACGACAGCTGACCCCTTACCGGCCCGTCAGGCCGAATCGAGATTCCACAGACCTACTGCCTTCTCTCCGGGAGGGCCGTGCGGATGCACCACCGGAGCCGGGCCACGCGAAGAGCGGGAGATGACCTCATGAGCGGAGCATCAGGCGGAGAGGACCGTGTGCGGAGGGAATCGGTGTGGGACTATCCGCGCCCGCCCCGGATCGAACCCGACGCGCGCCATGTGGTGGTACGGCACCGGGGCCTGACGCTGGCCGACTCCCACCGTTGCCTCAGGGTACTGGAGACCAGTCACCCGCCGGTGTTCTACGTTCCGCCCGCGGACGTACGCGTCGAGCTGCTGTCCGACTCCGGGCGCCGCAGCGCCTGCGAGTGGAAGGGCATGGCCACGTACTGGACCTTGCCAGGGGCGGCAGACCACCCTCCCGTGCCCGATGCCGCCTGGAGCTACGAAGCGCCGGGGCCGGGGTACGAGGCTCTCACCGGGCACCTGGCGTTCTACCCCGACCGGGTGGAGATGTGCACGGTCGACGGGGAGCGGGTGCGTGCCCAACCGGGCGGGTTCTACGGCGGCTGGATCACGGACGAGGTCGCGGGCCCCTTCAAGGGCGGGGCCGGCACCCTGGGCTGGTGACCGGGGCTCGTCCCGCATCCGGCGAGGCCATGGCCCCCGAAGAAGGGGCAGGGGCGGGCTCACTGAAAGGAGCGTGGTCATGGGCGAGTCGGGCCGGCGGGTGCTTGTGGTCGGAGCCGGCGGCGCGGTCGGCGGAGTGGCCGCCCGGCAGCTGGCGGGACACGGAGCGCGAGTCGCGCTCGCCGGGCGGAACCGGGGCCGGCTGGAGGAACGGGCCGAGGCGCTCGGAGGGCGCCCCTGGCGTGTGTTCGACGCCTACGACCTCGACCGGTGCGCCGGTCTGGCAGGGTGGGCGCGGGGCGAGCTGGGGGGTCTCGACGCCGTCGTGGTGGCCGTCGGCGTGGCGGGCTTCGGTCCGGTCACGGAGGTACCGATCCCCGCGTGCGAGCATCTGTTCACCGTCAACGCCCTGGCCCCGATCGCGGTGGTGCGCGGCGCCCTTGAAGTCCTTGACGCGGGTGGTGCGGCCGTCGTGGTGACCGGGGAGATCGTGGACCGTCCGGCCCTCGGGATGGCCGACTACGCGGCGGCGAAGACGGCTCTGGCCACCTGGCTGGGAGTCGCCGGGCGTGAGGCCCGCCGCCGGGACATCACCGTCACCGACGCGCGCCTGCCGCATCTGGACACGGGGTTCGCCCAGCGCCCGGTGGTGGGCCGCGCCCCGGCCTTCGGACCGGGCGGCGACCCGGAGGAGGCGGTGGCCCGCCTCGTGGTCGCACCGGCCCTGGCCGCCCACGCCGAGCGGCGGCACCCGGACTCCGTCCGGGCCACGCGCCAGCCCGCGCGCTCCGCTCGCTTCGTAGGCTGGTGACATGCCTGACACGCCTTACCGCATCACCACAGGGGCGGTGGCCCGGCGTCTGGGGGTCTCCCCCACCACACTGCGGTCCTGGGACCGCCGGTACGGAATCGGGCCCTCGGTGCGCGAAGGCGGCCGGCACCGGCGCTGGGCACCCGAGGACATCGCGATGCTGGAGGAGATGTGCCGGCTGACCACCTCCGGGGTGCCCCCGGCGGAGGCGGCCGGCACCGCTCTTGCCCGGGCCGGGCGCCCTCCCGGCTCCGGTGCCGCGCCCCCGGCCACGGCCGGGCCACCGCAGCCCACCCCCGGTGTACGGCGAAGCCGCGGTCCGGGGTCGGGCAACGGTCTGCCGCTCGGTGGGGTCCGCCAGGAATTCCGGGGACTGGCCCGCGCGGCGGTGCGGCTGGACGGCCCGGTTCTGGACGAGCTCCTCGCGGACCTGGTGGCCACGCACGGGCTGGTGACGGCCTGGGAGGAGGTCATGGCACCCACCCTGCACGCGGTGGGCCGCAAGTGGGAGTCCTCGGACGACCGCTACGTGGAGGTGGAGCACCTGTTGTCCTGGCACATCTCCACGGCCCTGCGGCGGATCACCGGCAGCGCCCCGCCCGCTGACGCGGCGCCGGTGTTGCTGTCCTGTGCTCCGGGTGAGCCGCACACGCTTCCCCTCGAAGCGCTCGCGGCCGGCCTCACCGAGCGCGGACTGCCGATGCGGATGCTGGGCGCGGCCGTTCCCGCCGAGGCACTGGACGCGGCGGTGCGGCGGCTGGGACCGTCGGCGGTGGTCCTGTGGTCGCAGTCCCGCCACACGGCGAGCCACGCCGTGGCCCGCCTCGTCGCGAACACCGGCTTCGGGATCAAGGGGGCCCGTACCCATCCGCTCGTGGTTCTGGCGGGCCCCGGCTGGGGGAAGCGCACGGCCGCACCGGGCATGCTCTGTCCGGCCAGCCTGAGCGAGGCGCTGGACCTCCTCACCCGGCATTGCGCCCTCGCGTCGGCCTCGTTGACCGCTCCGGACCAGGTAGGCGGCTGACCTCTCGTCCGGCGCTGGGCGCACGGATGCCTCACGGCGCGTACACCGCCCCGCGAGGCGGTGTACGCGCCGGCTCGCTCAGTCGTCCGCGAGCAGGCCCGCGGTGAGCTGGGCCACCCGCTGGTGCCAGGTCGAGGCGGAGCGGAGCATCGTGTGCCCGCCGACCGCCATGGGAATCGCGGCGGCCTCGGCGCCTGCCGCGGCGGCGCGGTGGACGAAGGCCCAGGAGTCCGAGGCGGCGGTGACGCGGTCGGCCGGGTCGTGCAGGACGTAGATCCTCCGCCCCGCGAGGTGCGCCACGGGTTCCCCCGCGGGCAGCCACGGGGCCAGGGCGATGACGCCCCGGACCATCGGGTCGCCGCCCGCGCGCAAAGCCGCACGGCCGCCCATGGAGTGGCCGATGAGGACCACGGGAAGCGGCCCGGCCCGCTCGCGCAGGACGTCCAGGGCGGTTTGGGCGTCCTTGGCCGGGTCGCGGCGGTCCCCGTTCCAGCCCCGGCGGCGGTAGCGCACCTCCCCCACGAGCACCCTCCTGCCGTCGAGCGCGCTGGTCGCGGCCGCCACGAACGGGCGCATCCGCAGGGCGGGGAGGTTGACCAGGGGCGGTGGCTCCATTCCCTCGGCCCTGCCTCCGTGGAGCAGGAGCACGGCCGCCGTGGGCACGGCGGGAGCGCGGTGGACGAGGAGCGCACCCGCCGGGCCGCGCGGGGATCGCGGGCCGAGGGCCGCGGAGGCGGTCATCGGGCCGCCCGCGGGAGAGTGGTCCGGCGCGGGGGCCGGGGCAGGAATCCGCTCGTACGGGCCTTGTAGTCGGCATAGCCGGGGCGGTCGGCCATATGGGCCTCCAGGAGTCGCTTGCCGCTGCCCCAGACGAGCAGCCCCGTCATGGTCAGGGGCGAGACGAGGGTGAGGGCCGCTGTCTGCCAGGTCGTACACGCCGTCAGGTACAGGCCCCACCAGACGAGGAAGTCGCCGAAGTAGTTGGGGTGTCTGGTCCAGGCCCACAGGCCGCGGTCCATGATCCGGCCCCGGTTGGCGGGGTCGGACTTGAACGTCGCGAGCTGGTGGTCCCCCACCGCCTCGAAGCCCAGGCCGGCGGCCCACAGTGCGAGGCCGAGCACCATGAGGGGGTCGGGACCGCCCGGCAGGTAGGCGGCGGCCTGCACGGGCAGCGAGACGAGCCAGACCAGGGCTCCCTGAAGGAGGTAGACCTTGCGCAGCGCGTACCGGGCGGGGCTGCCGGGGGCCCGAGCGAGCATGGCCGCGTAGCGGGGGTCCTCGCCGTGGCCGCGGGCGCGCCGGGCGATGTGCAGCGCCAGCCGCAGCCCCCACAGGCAGGTGGCCGCCAGGACGAGGAGCCTGCGGAGGTCGTCCCCGTAGCCCGCGGACAGGACCCAGGTGACGAGGGCGACGGCGGCGAACGCGATGCCCCAGGCGATGTCCACGATCCGGTGGATCCCCAGCCGGAGGGCGATCGCGAAGGTGGCCAGCATCACCGCGAGGGCCGCGCCGGCCGAGGCGGCCAGATTGCTCGCGAAGGCGCCCCAGTTCATCGCGGGCTCCCCGGTACGGGGCCCTCGGCGACCAGGCGGAGCTGGCGTACGTCGAGGTAGCGCGAGCGGAACCCCGCCTCGGAGTAGGCCAGGTACAGCTCCCACATGCGCAGGAACACCCGGTCGAAGCCGAGGGCGGTGACGGCCTCGGCCTGCCGCAGGAAGTCCTCCCGCCACAGCTTCAGGGTTTCGGCGTAGTGGTCGCCGTAGCCGGTGTCCTCGGTGATGCGCAGACCGGCGGCCGCGCTCTCCCCGGCGATGGCCTCCCGGGAGGGGATGAGCCCGCCGGGGAACACGTACTTGCTGATCCAGGTGTGCGTGCGGGCCGTGTTCAGCATGCTTTCGTGCCGCATGGTGATGCCCTGGAGCGCCACGCTGCCGCCGGGCGCGAGCAGTCGGCGGAGCGCGGCGAAGAACACCGGCCAGTACTCGGCGCCGACCGCCTCGATCATCTCGACGCTGACGACCGCGTCGAAGTGGCCGTGGACCTGACGGTAGTCGCGCAGCTCGACGGTGACCCGGTCGGACAGTCCCGCGGCCGCGATCCGCCGTACGGCGAGGTCGCGCTGCTCGGCGGAGAGGGTCACGGTCAGGACCTCGGCGCCGCGGGCGGCGGCGCGCAGGGCGAGTTCGCCCCAGCCGGTGCCGATCTCCAGCAGGCGCGTGCCCGGCCCGACGCGGGCCAGGTCGAGGAGCCGGTCGATCTTGCGGTGCTGGGCGGCGGTGAGGTCCCCGTGCGTGGCGGGCAGCTCGGTGAAGACGGCCGAGGAGTAGGTCAGGCTGGGGTCGAGGAAGAGGGCGAAGAGGTCGTTCGAGAGGTCGTAGTGGCGGCGGACGTTGTCGCCGGCGCCCTCCAGGCTGTTGCGGTCGTCGGCGGGGCGGCGGTGGACCCAGGCGCCTCGGAGCCGGCGCAGGGGCGCGGGTACGAGGTCATCGGCGTGGGAGGCCAGGGCCGTGAGGACGGCGACCAGGTCGTCGGCGTCCCACTCGCCGGCCATGTAGGACTCGCCGAAGCCGATGAGGCCGTCCGCGCCGATCCTGCGGTGGAACGCGGCCGGATCGTGCAGGACCAGGGTGGGGTGTCCGCCGCCGCCGTCGGCGGGCGCGGGGATCCCGCCGTGGTGCCGGGCGCCGTGCCGTATCCGCACCGGGGTCCTGGAGAGTGCGTGTTCCACGATCCGCCGGGCGACCGCCGTACGCAGAGCAGTGGAGCGGGGAAGGCGGGCGACGTCGGGCCAGCGCGCCGGGTCGACGGGCGCGGCGTCGGCGGACTCGTGGCCACGGGCGTACGCGGTCAGGATCGGCGGCGGGGAGATGGTCACAGCAGGCCCTCTCGGGTCTCGGGAACGGGTCGGGGGCGGACGGGCTGTTCGTGGACAGTGCGGGCGAGGAGGGTGCCCCCGTCGCCGCGGCCGTTCGCGTGAGGGATGACGGGGTGCGGCTCGGCCACGGCGGGCCGGCGAGGGCGGTCCGGGTCGTGGCTGACCCGCACCGCCGTGGGGCGTGCCGTGCGGGAGGGAAGCCGGTGGTGGGCCGCTCCGTGAGAGCGCGGCGCCCCGGTGGGCGTCCGCGGGTGGCTTCCGACGCCGGGCAGGCCGTACGTTCTGCGGGCTCCGGCAGGAGCGCCGACGCCGCCGCGGGCCGGCGGGGGTGGCGGCTGACGGGGGTGCGCATGGCCGCCGAGCCGGTCTTCCGCCTCGTACAGGACCACGTCCTGACCGCGCGAGAGCACGGACGCGGCCGGCAGACCGGCCACACCCGTCCCCACCACCGCCTCGACGCTAAGCCCGCTCATGATCTCCTCCCCCTCGCACTCCATGGACCCCGGGCGCCCTTCGCGCCCGTCCTCCGTTCTGATTCGGTGCCGACCCCTTCCCGGATGGGCCCGATCCCCGTCCGCCTGTCCGGGGTCCGGCCTCGGGTGCCCTCGGCACGGCGGAGGCCTGGGGAGCGAGGCGTACGCGCATCCGCAGCAGCCCGCGGCGGCAATGGGCCTTCACGGTGCCCAGTGGCATTCCGGTCCGCTGCGCGATCTGCTGCTGGGTCAGATCCGCGAAGTAGGCGAGTGCCAGGACGTCCCGCTGAGCGGGAGACAGACGCTCCAGTTCGTCCGCGACCACGACCCTGTCGAGAAGGCGGTCGAGTTCCCCGTCGGCAGCCGCCTGCGGCTGCGGGCCGGCCGCGGCCTCCACCACCAGCGAGAGCCTTCGGGTGCGGTCGGAGAGCGCATCCGCGATCTTGTACCGGGTGATGCCGACCAGCCATGCGGGGACCGGGCCCCGGTCCGGGCGGTAGGAGCCGCGCCCCCGCCAGGCCGCCAGGAACACCTGCTGGGTGACGTCCTCGGCCTCCAGCGGATCGCCCAGCGTCCGGCTCGCCAGCCCGTGGACCAGCCTGCCCCACCGGCGAAAGGCAAGCTCCAGGCAGCGCTCGTCCCCGCTCGCGAGACCGGCACCGATCTCCGCGTCCGTCGGATCCGCCGAGGTGGCCGGGCCGGGCCGGGACGGGTCACGGGAGCCGGTGGGCAACGACCTGCCAGGAAGAACCGAACGTCCGTCGCTCATGACGACTCCTCTTCCTGCCCGGCCTGAGCCGGTACGGGAGCGGGCGCCCGCTCAGCTGTGACCGGGCTGCCACCGGGCCCATCGCGTCCGGCCGTATGAGCGTGCGCTCAGCGGATTACCCATTTCAAGTCGCACCGGTTCTGCATCGAATCACCGCCGCCCGCCCCGGAGAGGCCGCACGGACAGGAAGCGCCGCGTATGGTTCAAATTTCATCCAAAATCGTTCCGGCGGCCCGCGCCTGCGCGCCGAGTTGTAGCGTCGCTGTCTTCATCGTGGTCGTGTCGGTTCCGTTGGAGCCGGTGGGGCAGTCGGACGAAGGGAGGGGGGCATGGCCGTTCCTGTGGATGCCCACACCTTGGCGGTAGAGCAGATGCGCCTGGGGGATCACGCTTTCGCGCATTACGAGGACGACGAGCAGAGATGGGGGGTGCTGGGGGTCTTCGCGCAGCTCGGACTGGCCCGGGGCGAAAAGGTCGTCGTCATGGCCGATCCGGACGTACCCCATGACGAGGCCTTCCGCCGGCTGTTCCCGGACGGGGTGTCCGAGGCGGCCGTGAGCCGTGGCCAGTTGCGGTTCACCAGCATGCGGGAACTCATCGATCCGCACCGGAGTTTCACCGCCGAGCGACAGATGGGCCGGTTACGCGAGGAGACCGAGCAGGCTCGGTCCGAAGGGTACGCGGGGCTGCGTTCGATCATCGACATGGCGTGGGTCCAGGACCTCGGTATGGACGTCGAGGGCGTCATGCACCGGGAAACGCATGCGGAAGCCCTGTTCACCGACCGCCTTTACGCGGAGATCTGTACGTACGACAGCCGCCGGTTCACCCCCGAGACGGTGGAGGCCATGCGCGTCGGGCATCCGGTGGCGCTCCTGGAACGCCCGGGAGAGCTGGGCGCCTTTCACTTCGATCACGGGCTTCGGATGGTGGGGGATGCGGACTGGTCGACCCGCGCGCAGTGGAGCGCCGCGCTGGGAGATGCCCTCGGCGGACCGTCCGCCGATCATCCCCTGCTCATCGACCTCACCCCGGTGTCCTTCCTTTCGGTGACCTGCGGGACAGAGGTGCTGCGTCAGGTCCAGCAAGCGCGCCCGGCCCGGCGGGTGGAGGTCCGCTGCTCCCCGTTCAACGCGGAGTTGCTCCGCCGCCTCGGAGCGAGCGGGGTGGGAACCCTGTTCCTGGTCGAGGACGAAGGGAGCGTGTGGTGACCTTGCGGCTGACACCCGCCCTGGAGGCAGAGGAACTACTGCTGGACACGCGCTTCCGCGCCGTGGACCTGGGGAAGTTGCGCCTCCGGGTCGACGAGCTCGCCTTGACAGCCGGACTCGGCCAGCCGCGCCGTGCCGAGTTCGTCCTGGCCATGCACGAGGTGGTCTGCAATGCGGTACGCCATGGCGGAGGATCCGGCACGCTCAGGCTCTACCAGAGCCGGGACACGCTGCGCTGCCAGGTCAGCGATGAGGGCCCGGGCTTCGACGAAGGCAGCGTCCCCCGCTCCCTGCCCGACTTGGGAGCGTCCGGGGAGGGACGCGGCCTCTGGCTCGTGCGCCGGATGACCGACAGCATGGAAGTCTCCACGGACACCGTCGGCGCCCGCGTCACCTACACCATGCGGCTCGGCAGTACGTAGCCACATAGCGACGTCGGGCAGGGACGCGGCGCCGGGGCCGGGGCCGGAGAGGGATCAGGTCCTCGTCGGGGCCGGGGCCGCGGTTCCGGCGGAGGCAGTGGTGCGGCGTGATGGTGCCAGGAAGAGGGCCATCACGGGGACGACGTAGAGGGCCCACGCCGCGGTCTGGAGGACCGTCGGGTTGGGCTGGAAGTTGAACACGCCCTTGAGCAGGGTTCCGTACCAGCTGTCGGAGGGGATGGTGTCGCTGATGTCGAACGCCAGGGAGCGCAGGCCGGGGAGGAATCCGGCCTCCTGGAGGTCGTGGAATCCGTAGGCGAGGACGCCCGCGGCCACCGCGACCAGCATGGCGCCGGTCCAGGTGAAGAACTTGGCGAGGTTGATCTTCAGGGCGCCCCGGTAGAACAGCCAGCCCAGCACCACGGCGGTGAGCAGCCCGAGCATCGCCCCAATCAGGGGGCGGATGCCGTCGCCGGTGGCCTGGACGGCGGTCCAGATGAACAGGGAGGTCTCCAGGCCCTCGCGGCCGACCGCCAGGAACGCGGTGAAGACCAGGGCTCCGGTTCCCACGGCAAGGGCGGCGTCGAGCCTGCCGTGGAGCTCGGACTTCAGGTGCCGCGCGGTGCGCTTCATCCAGAAGACCATCCACGTCACCAGGCCGACCGAGATGATCGACAGCCCGCCGCCCAGCAGTTCCTGCGCCTCGAAGGTCAGGGTGGAGGAGCTGAACTGGAGGGCGGCTCCGAAGCCCAGTGAGAGGGCCACGGCGAGGCCGATGCCCAGCCAGACCGGGCCGAGCCTGCCCTTGTTGCCGGTCTTCACGAGGTAGGCGATGAGGATGCAGACGACCAGGCTCGCTTCGAGCCCCTCGCGCAGCCCGATCAGGTAGTTGCCGAACACGGCGTTGTTTTCCTTCCGGTGGTCACACGAACAGCGTCCGGCCCCACCAGTCGTCCGTGTCGCGGACGCCCGGCGGGACGGCGA
>NZ_BMVE01000027.1 GCF_014650555.1 Streptomyces goshikiensis
TCGCGCGGTACTGGTCGACCGGACCAACCGCTGATTCCCGCGCCTGCGGGTGGGACTCCATCGCGACCGGAATGAGCACGGCGATCTTCCGCTGATTCCCGCGCCTGCGGGTGGGACGGCGATCGCGCGGTACTGGTCGACCGGACCAACCGCTGATTCCCGCGCCTGCGGGTGGGACACCGACGGGGCCATGAGCGAAAGGGTGAACACCCGCTGATTCCCGCGCCTGCGGGTGGGACCCTGTCGCCTTGTGCCTCAACAACATGCTGTGCCGCTGATTCCCGCGCCTGCGGGTGGGACCGCTTCGCGACCAGCTGACGGTGCCCGAGGTGCCGCTGATTCCCGCGCCTGCGGGTGGGACCTGACGCACTCAGAGGCCGGCGTCCTCCAGGGCCGCTGATTCCCGCGCCTGCGGGTGGGACCAGCTCCTCGGCCTGCGCGACTCGTTCAAGGCCCGCTGATTCCCGCGCCTGCGGGTGGGACCCGTCCCCGCGTTCATCGGTATCGCTGGTGCGCCGCCGATTCCCGCGCCTGCGGGTGGGATAGGCAACCCCGGGGGTGCGTCTTGCAGGTCACCCGCTGATTCCCGCGCCTGCGGGTGGGACCCCGGCTCGTGGCGCTCCAGGTACCGGACGACCCGCTGATTCCCGCGCCTGCGGGTGGGACTGGGTGACGTCGAGCATTGGCTCCTGATGTTCCCGCTGATTCCCGCGCCTGCGGGTGGGACTCGGCCCACGTCTCGCGCTGCCGTGCCAGCCACCGCTGATTCCCGCGCCTGCGGGTGGGACAAGAAGTCCGGCGGACCGACCGGCGACCGCGGCCGCTGATTCCCGCGCCTGCGGGTGGGACCCGACGGTGCCGCCGGCCTTGGTGATTGCGGCCCGCTGATTCCCGCGCCTGCGGGTGGGACGTGGGTGGACGGCTGCTGGTGGTCGATTTCGACCGCTGATTCCCGCGCCTGCGGGTGGGACCCTCTTTGGTTTGGGGTTTCTGGTGGGCCTTGCTCGTTCTTTAGTTGTGGGCGAGGTCTGTCAGGTGGCGGAGGACTGCCTGGCATTTGGCTGTGGCTTCGTGGGTGCCGGGGAGGCGTGGCCAGCGGTAGTTGTGGTGTTGCACGGACCAGAGGCCGGTCCATTGGGCGATAGGGATCATGGCGTCCTCCCAGCTTGCGGAGGCTGGGAGCGGGGCGTGGGGGTTGGCGGATCCGTGGTGGCGTGCAATTTCTGAGCGGAGGACCTGTTGGACGAAGGGCAGGTTGTACGCGATGCAGTGACGGCCGTGCAGGGCGTTGGTGAGTTGGGGGAGGACGTCGCTGAAGCTGGGTGCGTCGCGCGTGGTGTGCTGGGTGTGCTGGTGAAGGCGAGTGGCGGCGGGGTCGACTGGGTGGTCGGGGTTGATCAGTTCGTTGAAGAGGATGCCGGTGCGGTCAGCCACGGCGATCTGGAGGGCTCGGGGATCGTGTAGGCCGGTGGTCTGGATGTTGATGATGCGCAGATCCGCGTTGCCCAGCGTTTGGCGTGCCCAGTGCACGGCCTGGGCGCGGTCGCGGGGCCAGCTCGGTGGGCGGCGAAGTGCGCGGACGGCGTTGGCGAAGTCGGTGTGGAGCTCGCGGGTGCGCTGGATGTACCAGCATGTGCCGGCGCGGGCATGGACGGTTCCGAGGTAGCGGGTGTGCTGGTAGACGGCCCAGGTGGGGTGGCTGGTGTCTGCTGGGCGGACGCAGTGGACGGGGACGGTGTCGATGTCCTGGGTGAACAGGTTGGGGAGTTCGAAGGGGCGGGCGGGGTCGGGCTGTCCTCGGTGCTGTTCCAACGGGAGGGCACTCCGTCAGCGGTGGGCTCGGGCTGGGTATGCGGATCCTCACGGTGGGGCTTGGTGGGTTCGACGAGGAGGAGGCCGCATCCGTAGGCGCGGAATCGGCCGAGGCCCTGGGTGAGGGTTTCGGCGAAGGCCTCGGGGTCGGTCACGGTGAGCTGGCCTGCGACTTCGCCTCGGCTGATGACCATCTGGGATGGGGAGCGCTCGACGGTGAGGGTGGGCAGGGTGCGGGCGGTGAGGTGGTCTGGGTGGGCGTCGGCGCCGATGAGGGGACTGCGGTTCCAGGCGGGGGTTCCCTCGGGTTGCAGCCGGTGGGTGAACCAGGTGAGGGTGCCTCGCGGGGAGGAGTCTGCGGGGCCGTCGCGGGTGTAGCGGCCGTTGCGGAATTGGTAGCGGGACGGGTTGACGACGACCCGGAAGCGGTAGGTCTGGCCGGCTCTGATGGTCAGGTCCACGGCGCGGGTCTGGGGCGGTGCGGCGAGGATGCCGCGTGGCCATGCGCCGAAGTCCGCGGGGACGCGGGACTGGATGATCAGGGTGAGGGTGCGCTGGGCGAGGTCTGCGGCGGTGGTGAAGAGGATGCCCATCTGCGCGCGGGGGTGCGGTTCGCCGTTGGGGACCCAGTGGTGGAAGAGCCGCATGACCATGCGGTGCATGTGCTGCTGGTCCAGGAGGGCGTTGGCGGTGTCGGGGTGGTCGAGGTCGAGCGTGGCGGCGGTGTGGTGGAGGACGACGCGTGCGGTGTCGGTCACGGTTGCTCCGTGGGCGGGTGGAGGCTGACGCGTTCTTCCCAGCGGGGTGCGCGGAGGCGCCTGTGGGAGGCGTAGCTGACGGGCTGGTCGTGTACGTCGTGGGCTCTGGCTGTGGGGCGGGGGACTTCGATCCAGGCTGGGGTGGGGGCGGGGCGGGAGCGGGGCAGCAGCGGGGTGCTGGAGAGGACTTGTTCGAGGGGGCCGGGGCGGATGCCGTGGTAGAGGGGCTGGGTGGGTGCGCAGGCCTTCTGGCCGAGCCACAGCAGGCGGCGGGGTTCTTGCAGGCGGTGGGCGAGGTGGCGCAGGAGGGTGCGGTCGGGGCTTTCGAACGCGGCGAGGAAGGCGGCGTCCGCGAGGTACCAGCGTTCGGAGAGTTGGGGGTAGCGGCTGGTGTTGCCGGCGAGGAGGTGGCCGGTGGCGGGGTCGGGGGCGATGTTCTTGGGGGCGCAGTACCAGTCGTTCAGGTGGGGGCTGTCGATGCGGCCGAAGGCGCGGTTGCCGGTGGCGGCTTCGACTTCGGGGGCGGCGTGATTTGCGCGGGCGGGGTCGGTGATGAGGTCGCGGGGGCGCAGTGGGTAGCGTCCGCCGCCGGTGGTCTGGAAGTCGTTGAAGAGGGTGCCGGGACGGTCGGCGCGGACGCCGAAGCGCAGGGTGGCGTAGGTGCTGAGCGGGAGGTAGTCGTCGCCTTCCTCACGCTGTTCGTCGCGGTCGTGGCCGTCGGCGGCGGCGAGGATCCCGACGACGCCGCTCTTGGTGGGGCGGGGGAGGCTGTCTCGGTTGTTGAAGGCGGAGAGGGTTCCCCAGGACTGGGTTACGGCTTCGAGCCGGACAAGGAGGGTGTGGGGGGTGGGGGTGCTCATGCGGGCTGCATGGCGGTGAAGGGGGCGGCGAGTTCTTCGGGGCTGTGGACCTCGATGGGTCCGAGCTCTCCGGTCAGGCGCAGGTCGTCGATGTATTCGCTGATGGCGAGGTCGTAGGTGAGGACGGCGCCGGGGCTGATGCCCTCCTTCCGGGTGATCATCGCGTGGTGCCGCAGGAGCCGCTTGGCGCCCTGGATGCTGGGGGCGCCGGCGGCGGGTTGGACGGCCTCCTCGAAGCACGCGGCGTAGTTGTAGGCGCGCTTGCCTTCGTGGACCAGGACGAGCTTGGGCAGGGTGCCGGGGGCGGCGCTGGTGTTCTTCTTCGCGCTGGGGACGGCGTAGACGAAGGCGTCGAGGAAGGCTTGCTCCGCCGCGCGTGCGGCGGGCTCGATCTCTGCTTCGGGTGTGCCGGAGTTGCGCAGGTTGCGGCGCAGCAGGTTGCGGTCCAGGACACTGTGGGCGTAGAACGTCGCGCTGACGAAGGGCTGGTAGCCGGTCATTCCGGCGCCGCGGTTGTCGCCCAGCGGAAGGTCGTCCTCGGCGTCGGACGAGAGGGTGGGGTCGACCGCGTTGAGGAGGGCGAGGGCGCTGGTGAAGTCGGTTCCCTGACGTTGGCGTGCGATCTTTCTGTCGTCTGCCGCGCTGAAGTAGTCCTCGGTGATGTTGATCGGTTCGATCCCGATGGCGGTGATGGTCTGGATGGCGCCGTCGACGTTGCCGCCGGTGGCGATCTCGGTGAGGAAGCGGCCGTACAGCGCGATGTCGATGGCGTCGGCGGGGGCGAGAGCGGCGATCAGCTTCTTCTTGATCTTCGAGGGCATGGGGGGCACGTCCGCCTTGGCCTTGGCCTCGGCCGCAGGGGCTTCCTCGTCGTCGCCCGGGTCGGCTTCGGTCTTCCCCTTGAGCTTCTTCTTCGCCTTCACCTTGACGGCGTCGGCCGCGGCCTTCGCCGTGTCCGCTGCGGCGATCCAGGTGTCGAGTTCCTCCTGGTGGTCGTTGATGATCTTCGCGAGAGCCTGTCCGGCGTTCTCGGGGGCGAACACCATCACCTTGGTGAGGTAGGCGGTGTTGGCCGTGGTTCCGAAGTTGAGGCCGAGTCCGTTGAGGGCGGCCCGCGCGGTGTCCAGGGCGCGCTGGTGATTCCAGTCGTGGGCGCTGTTGAGGCTCTCGGCGGTGCTCAGGGCCCACTCTCGGGTGCGCAGGCCCCACGCGTGGGAGGCCAGCGGACCGATGCCGAGGTTGGCCTGGTCGCGCATGTGCGTGCGGTCGGCTCGGCGCTGGGTCTGAGGGCTGAGGGTGGCGCGGATGGCATCGCCGTAAGGGCACTGCTTGGGTCGGCCCAGAGCGTCACGGACGAGGAGGACATTGGCGTGGGTGCTCAGGCTGTGGCAGCTGAGGAAGGCGTACTCAACGCGGTTCACGGGCTTCTCCTTGACGGTTGCGATCGGGGAACGGGGTGGAGGATCCGGGGCGAAGCAGGTGTCGGTGTTCGGGCCGTGACCGCTGTACGCACCGGCGGGGTGCTCCGGAAACTGGCGTCGTCTCCGGTGCCGCTGGGTGCGGGGCTGCGGCCGGCTTCCGCCCGGGTGTGCATGAGCGGTGGGCACGGCGTCGGGACTGGGCGCTCAGGGTGAGGAGCCCGCAATCTCCGTAGCGCGTGGCGCGAGGCTGGTATCGAGGGCAACGAGGCGGAGAACGGCGTCGACACAAGCCCGCAGGCGAGCGGGAGGGGCGCCCCCGGGGGCGTTCACCACGACGTCTTGGCGGTGGTGGACGGAGATCGCCGCTGCTGAGCCGGCGGCTCCGCCTTGGGGTTCTGGCGGGCGCGGCTGGCGGGGGTGTAGAAGCTGCGAGCCCACTCCTTGCGGACGCTTTCCTGCCGCCGGGGCCAACCGGCCAGGTCTTCGACCAGCGATGCCCAGTGAGGCGGGACACTCCCGCCGGCCCGCAGCCGGTCAACTGCCTCGGAGAGGACCATGGCCGGCACCGAGCGGTCCCCGGTTAGCCTCCGGAACAAGGCCAGACTTCCGGGATCGGCTGGGCCCCGGGCGAAGCCGAGCCCGATCCTCCTGCAAGCCGCCCCCATGTCCCCGGACCCGTACAGACGGGCCCGGTCCAGGGTGGGCATGGCCGCGTGGTAGCGGGCGAAGAGGTGCGCGGTGAGTTCGTAGGCGGAACGCTGCCCCTCGCGCGGAGCGAAGTCGGCAGCGAGGGACAGGGCCTCCAGGGCCTCACCGCGCAGGGCCGCCGATGGCAGCGACTCCTTGAGGGGCTTGAGGAAGCCGTGGTTGCGGGTCTCCACGAGGGAGACGAGCCAGTGCGCGAACGCCCCGCTCGGCGCGGCCTTCGTCTTGGCCGTCGACTCCGTCTCCGTGCCTGCTGCCCGTAGGGGAGAGTCCGAGGAGGGGGCGGGCCCGGCGCTGGGCGGGGTGTCGACGTCGGGGGTTGGCGGCATGGTGGCCTCCAGGAACTCGGCGGGGAAAGCTCGGGGATTGCTCAGCGCCTTCGTGAGGCGGGCTTCCGCCTTCACCAGGGCCTCCAATGCGAGGCCGGACGCGGGCAGGGAACGAAGGCCCGCCTCCAAGGCGGCCTGGCTGACGGCGACGACCGAACGGGCGAAGTCGGCCCGCGCCTGCGCATGGACCAGCGGCTGCTGCTCGGCGGCGTGCTCATCGGATGCGGCGATGGCGTCAAGGAGCTCGTGAAAGACCCCCTCGAATCGGGCCCACAGCACCGGCCCGGGGTGGAGCCGCTCCAGGATCACCTTGCGCTCTTCGGGACGGGCATTGGGGAAGGCGATGTCACGGGCGGCGGCAGCCCCCGACCAGACCGCCTTCTCCGCTGCCGCACACCAGGCCGCGCCGTCGACGGCCGCCAGATGCAGCGGGCGCACCTGCGTACCGACGAAGGGATAGGTGTCGCTTACCCACGACACCAGGGTGCGCTGGGAGGTGATCAGCCCAACCGACCAGATGTCCACCTTCCTCTTCAGCTTCGTCAGGCGGGCGAAGAGATCTTCGTCCTTAGCGTTGCCGGGGTCCTGGCTGCCGGCCCCGGCGTACAGGGCAGACGCGCTGCGCCACAGAGCGGTCTCAGCCCGGGCCTGCTGGGGGCGGCCGCCGACAAGGACGGCGTCCTGCAGAAGGGCGTGAGGCAGTTCCTCCATGAGGTCGCCGGCGCCCACGAGGACCCGGTCGACCACGACGGTGCCGTCTGGGAGAGCGGCCGGTTGGAGCAGAATCGACCGGCCCAGCCAGCTGTGGAGATCGGCGGGCCCGTCGGGCCGGCGGGGCAGATTCGCTCCATCGCCGGTGAAGGTGCGCCGGTCCGGGCAGCCCTCGGTCCACGTGAAGTTGAACGTGCCCGCCCGCTTGGCGGGGGCGAGATTCAGGCGCAGGGTGTCGGCCAGGCTGTCACCCATGGCCAGGTTCAGCACCCGTGTGGCGCCCTGGCCCAGGGCGCCGTACGTGAAGGACCGGCCGAGCCAGCTGTTCTGGGCCATCATCCGGCCGCCCGGGTCGTACAGGTGCTTGGTCAGCATCGCCGCCAGCGCCTCGGCTGGCGTGGGGCGCCAGGGGTGGTGCAGGTGGACGTGGTCCTCCAACTGGGCACCGTTCCCGGCCCGCTCGATGTCGAGCTGAGCCGGCCCGTAGCCGTGGTCGGCCATGAACGGGGCGAGCAGGATGTTCTGCCCGAAGGGGCGCACCGGGTGAAACAGGTCGAGCTTGTCCTTGAACTTGGAGCGCAGCACATCCGCGGCCTCGGACAGCGGGTGCCGTTGCAGTACCCACTGCCGGGCTTCCCGTTCGGTCCGGGGATAGACGCCGGTGATGTACAGCAGGCCCAGCAGCAGCCGGTACAGGGCCATGCGTACGCCCGGTGAGATGTGAGCCAGCCCGAGGATGTCCTCCGCTTGCTCGTAGACCTCGGGGATTGTCAGCTCTGCAAGCTGTTTTGCCTGGTCAGGGCCGATTGTCAGTGCCGTGATGCAAGATTCACGGCACAAGTCATAGCTAATGCGGTCAACAGACTCTGAAGTGGAGCAGATAGTGACCAAAGTGGGCACTCTTCCTTGTGGGGTGGGCAGTGCACAGCCTCCGACCCAGCGCGCCTGCAGCCCCGGACACGACACGCGGCGTTCACTCGCTTGGCTGTGGATCTGGGCGAAGACCGACCGGTTCGGCCTGAGCCGCAAGCGCGGCAACAGCCCCTGGAACACCCTGCTGGCCCACTGCCTGGACACCGCCGCCGTCTGCGGCGCACTCTTCGACCACTACCTGGCCGCCCCCGTCCGAGCCCGCCTCGCCGACGCGTTCGGCGCCGGTGACGTAGCCAAGGCCCGCTCGATCTTGATGTTCCTGGCCGCCACGCACGACATGCCGGGCAAAGCCATCCCCGGCTTCCAACTCGGCTTCCTCCAAAGCCGCGACCCCGAACTCCTCGCGCACGCCCGCCACTGGCTCGCCCAGGCCCAAAGCCACGGCCTGCCGCTCGACAGCACCCATCGCACGGCCCGGCAGCACGCCCACGTCACCGCCCGCTACCTGCCGGGCCTCCTCGGCTGCACCTGCTGCACCGACGACGAAGACGAGACCGGCCCCGAGCACCATGGCCTGCACGCCATCGCCGCACTCCTCGGAGGCCACCACGGCCACGTCCCCAACTCCAGCTGCATCGGCGCCGCCGAATGCGACCTCACCCCTGCCTGGAAGAGCCTGCAACGAGAGCTCCTGAACGAGCTCGCCCGCCTCCTGGACATCGACCTCACCGAACTGCCGGCCCTGGTACGCCCCGAGCGGCCCTGCGTCCTGCCGCTCTTCGCCGGCCTCGTCGTCCACAGCGACTGGATCGCCTCCGACGAGTCCCGGTTCACCTACCGCACCCCCGAAACCGCCGGCACCAATACCGACCTCTGGTGGCGCAGCAGCCGCGAGGAAGCCGCCGCCGCCATCCGTGATCTGCGCCTACACCGCTGGCAGCCCACCGAGATGACCTGGGCCGAGCAGATGCCCGACACCCCTCAGCCCCGCCCCGCCCAGAAAGCCGTGATCGACGCCCGCATCACCGGCCAGAGCCTGGTCATCATCGAAGACACCACCGGCGGCGGGAAAACCGAGATCGCCCAGTACCTCACCCACCGCCTCGCCCTCACCTGCGGCTACCACGGCGCCTACATCGCACTACCCCTTCGCGCCGCCAGCGACCAGATCGCCCGCCGCTACCGCGACTACCTCACCGCGATCCTCGGCAGCCGCGAAGCCGCCAACCTCGCCGTCGTCCACGGCAGCGCCCACATCAGCGAAATCAACCGCGAACTCAAGGAAGCGTCCTCCGCCAACCTCGACCCCAGCCTCATCAACATCACCAGCTGCGACGACCCCGACACCCACCAGCCGGCCTCAGTCGTCCTCCACACCTGGTACGAGGAACGCAGCCGCGGCCTCCTCAGCTGCTTCGGCGTCGGCACCATCGACCAACTGGTCCTCGCCCCCCAAAAATCCCGCCACTGGTTCCTACGCCTGTACGGCCTGGTCAACAAAACGGTCGTCATCGACGAAGCCCACGCCTACGAGCTCTACCAGCAACAACTCCTCGGCGCCGCCATCGCCTGGCTCGCCGACGCCGGCTCCAGCGTCGTCATCCTCTCCGCCACCCTGCCCAAACACCAACGGCACGCCCTCCTCGCCGCCTGGTGCTCCGGCCTGCAAACCCAGCCCTCCACCCCAAACCCGACCGGCCCCATCACCATCGTGGACAGCCAAGGCCGCTGCCGAACCCTGACCAGCGCCCGCAGCAAAACCAGCCGAAAGCATCGCACCCGAATCCGCCTCATGGCCGACCCAGGACCCGAAGCCCTCGCCCACCACCTCCTCACCCAGCACACCACCGGCATCACCACCGTCATCCGCAACACCTTCATCCGCGCCGAAGCACTCCACGACGCCCTCCTGGACCAGGCGGAGAAACAAGGCTGGAAGCCCGAGGAAATCCTCCTGCTCCACGGCCGCTTCTTCGAAAGAGACCGAGCCCACCACCAAGCCACCCTCGAAGCCAAACTCGGCCCCCACCCCGACCCCGCCGCGCGGGCCACCACCGCCAACCCCGACCGCCCCGAACGCCTCCTCCTCATCGGCACCCAGGTCCTGGAAGCAAGCCTCGACTACTGCACCGACCACCTCTACACCGACCTCTGCCCCTTCGACCTCCTCCTCCAGCGACGCGGCCGCCAATGGCGCCACACCCTCAACCGCCCCCGCCACAAACACCTCGCGCCGCTCACCCACGTCCTGTGGACCCCGAACGAAGACGGCCTGCCCTGCCTGCCCCGCCCCGGCACCCCCGGCGTCTACGACCCCTACATCCTCGCCGCGACCTGGCACGCCCTCCACCAGCACATGCCAGCTCACGCTCCCCTCACCCTCACCAGCCCCACCGACACCCAGCCCATCCTCAACACCCTCTACGGCGCCCCGCCCCCAGACGGCCAAACCCCCATTCACCACCTGCTCCGCACCCTCTACCCACACTGGCAAAGGCGCCTCCGAGACGAACGCAAGGCCGCCGAAGGACGCGAACTGTGGCCCTACGACCAAAACGGCAACCCCACCACCTACGAGGAACTGGCCTCAGGCCCCAGCCACGGCGCAGGCGATGACCCCGACCACCCCGCACACCTCGCCGCCCGCTCCCGCCTCGGAACCCCCTCCATCGACGTCATCGGCCTCTACCAGCACCCAGACCGCATCACCTGGGACCCAGCCGGTCATGAGCCGGCGGACCTCCGGCGCTACCACCCCTACGCGGATCAGGACCAGGAAGCCCACCGCCTCCAACGGCGCCACTTCCTCCTCAACACCGTCCACGTCCCCCACTACTGGATCGGCGACCTCCCCAACCCCACCACGTGGACCAAACCCGAACCCGCACCCGCGCTCACCGACCGGCCCACGCTTCTACTCACCCCCGACGGCTCCCCCCTAGACGGACGCCTCGCGCACCTGACCTACACCCCACAGACGGGCCTGTCCCGCCGCAGACGCCCACAACCACCAGTAACTTCGTGACATCCCGCACCCGCGGGAATCAACGGGAAGACTGCCCGCTTTGCAGCTCCCACCTCCCTCACGGCAGGGAACCCGGCAGGGGCGGGGCCCGAAGCCACGGCCCCCGCCCCAGCCACCACCCTCTGGCAGACGGCGCGGCACGTAGTCCGGCACCGGCTGCAGGGCTACGCTGGCGCACCACCACGACGGACTCTAAGTAGGGGTATCCCACGCCCTCAGGCCACCGCGCGCTTGCTGTTCACAATTCAAGAGCGAGCAAAGCGGCTTCCATACCCGCAGGCCGCGAAGTGTTCGCCCCGCACGTGCGGGAATCAGCGGCAGCGCCGGTACGCCGCGGCCGCCCTCAGCACGTTCGGCCCGCACGTGCGGGAATCAGCGGATCTGGCGCACCGGCGGCCGGAACCCCCGGCCGTTCGGCCCGCACGTGCGGGAATCGACGGACGAACGGCTACCTGGCGGACCTGTTCTTGGAGTCCCGCCCGCCTGCGCGGGAATCGATGGCAATTCAGCCAGGGCGAGATCACGCAGGCCATGTCCGGCACGCACGCGCCGGAATCGGCGAATCAGATCTCCCGGCTTGGGATGGTCCAGGTAGTCAGGCCCGCACGCGCGGGAATCAGCGGATGATCGTCAATACGAGACCGGTTCCGGAGTGATGTGACCTGTTTGCTCAGGAATCGACGGACGGTGCCCGTGAAGGGGCTGCCCGTGTGGAGTCCATCCTGGATCCCCGGGAATCAGCGGATGGGCACCGGTACGAACATTCAGGACCGGGTCTCCCATGCGGGCGTCGTCGTCAGCTGAAGCGTAGGACCACGGCGATCACGGCGCCGATCACGGCGGTCAGGATCAGGCAGACGCTGATGAAGGTCAGTTCGGAATCCATGGGGCTCCCAGCTGGATACGGCCATGGGCAGACCAGCTGTAGGGCCAGGCCCCAAGCGTGCTGCCGATCTGGTGGTCTTGTCGTCAGTTCACTGTGACACAGCCCTCCGACAACGCGTTGATGCTGCTGTACGCACTGACCCCCGCACCCGGGGGCGCTCCCCGGTCCGCGCCTGGTGAGGCGCGGCTTGGCCGCGCGGTGCCTGACCTGCCATGACTCAATGAATCGGGGGCACCCGGAGGCTCGGACGCCGGCGGCCCGCCTCCCGAGAGGGAAGACGGGCCGTCGAAAGAACGGGTGGCCGGAACGGCCGCCGCCGACGGACTAAGGGAGATCCTTCGATGGCGTCCGGAATCGGACCTGATTGCTGCGGCTGACGCGCCACCGCAGGTCGTTGTCGCTGCTTTGCGGACCTGCAGAGCGTTGAGGGAGTGTAGAAGAAGTGACTACTGACCTGACCTGACCTGACCTGACCTGACCTGACCTGGGCAGGCCGGACCGGGCTGCCTGTCCGTCATGCGAGTACGGCCGTGGCGCGTTGGGCGAAGGTGGTGGTCGCGATGCTGGGGTGTTCGCGGGTCAGGGTGGCTGCGATTCCGGTGAGGCGGCGGTGGAGGCGGGGGGAGGAGACTCTTTTGGCGTTGGCGAGTACGGCTTCGCCTGTGGTCAGGGCGCGTGTGATGTCGCCTTCGAGCCGTTGGATGTCGATGAGGTCGATTCCTGCGAGCAGCTGGTCGCGGGGGTAGTCGTCGTCGCGGGTATCCAGGCGGGGGGCGAGGTGTTCGCGGGCGTTGCGGAGATTTTCCAGGGCGAGCCAGGCGCGGCCGGTGGCGGCGTCGATGGCGGCGGGTGAGAGCCATTGGCTCCACCAGGGGTCGTCGGTGGTGCGCCGCGCGAGTGCCTCGTAGGCGGCCTCGCGGGCGCTGCGGAGGCCGTCGGGGTCGTGGCTGCGGCCGGCGATGACGATGCGCCGCTCGGCGAGGATGGCGGCGACTGCGGGGCTGGTGTCGTGGCGGGCGGCGACCGACGCCAGTGTGCGGGCCTCGTGGTGCTGGCCAAGGTGGGAGCACTGGTAGGCCATGGATGCCAGGAGGTTGGCGGTCGCGTCGGCGGTGCCCGGGCCGTGTTCGGCCTCGCGGGCGAGCGAGAGACCGGTCTGGAAGACGCGCTGGGCGGTTTCGTGTCGGTCGGAATCGAAGAGCATCCAGCCGTACTGCTCGCTGAGGGAGATGAACGCGGTGTACAGGCGGGCGCGCAGCGATCCGGGTCCTGTGGTGCTGGTGATCATCTCGGCGGTGCTGCGCCACATGCCGTCGGTCCAGGTCAGTGCGTGTTCACTGCCCTGGGTGTCGTCGAGGGTGCGGATGTCGCGGAGGGATTCCTCGATCTGGCGGAGGACGCCTTCGGTGAGGGTGCCGCCAGATCGGGGTCCCGCGTAGGCGGGGGAGCTGTCGAGGAGGAGTTCGAGTGCGGGTGCCGTGACGGCTGCGCCGCCCAGGAGAAGAAAGATTCGGCGGTGCATCGGCGCTCCCTGTGCGGCGTGGAGGAGATCCGCGGCGCGCCGGCAGTCGTAGGGGCTGTCCAGCGGTCCGGCGGTGTGCTGACTGCGAGAGTCAGGGTCCCAGCCCAGGTCTGCCGGTGACAAGGGGCGGCCCAGCCGTGCGCTGAGGGTGGCCAGGGCGTCGGCCAGCCCGGACACCGGAATCTGACCCCTAAGCCACTTAGAACTCCTAACGAAATGATCTTCGATGCGGTCGGATCGCTCCGCGACCGAGGATCTGGGCGTAGCGACGCGGAATCGTCCCCATCACCCACTCGGAAGTGGTGTCCCGAAGACGGCCGACTCGTCCGTCACCCTGAGGCCCGGCGGCAGCGAAGGCTCCGCCCGACACATGCGCTGCCGAGCGGCAACAAGCCGCTGGATCCTGCCTGGCATCCCATCGCCCCTAAGCACGACGGATTCGAAGCGCGTGGCGTCGCAACGACACCGTGGCCGGATGATCGGACATTCTCGTGATCAGCGGTTTGCAAGGCAGTGGGCCGGCCCAGCGTTGGCCCGGGCCGTCACGGGAAGAACCGCTCCGGGCGGAAGTCCGCAAGCATCTCATCTCTCTTCCCGCTCAGGATCTCCGCGGCGAGCAGCCCGCCGATGACGGGCCCGAGCGTGATCCCGCTGTGGGTAACGGCCTCGTAGTAGCCCGGCACAGACGGTACGGCTCCCACCGAGGGGAATCCGTCGGCTGGGATAGGCCGGTTGGATACCCGTGTCTGGGTGATGCGGGAGTTGCCGAGCTCGGGAATGACGCGTCGCGCCGATTCGTGGAGTAGCCGTGCGAGTTCCGCTGGATCTTCGCCGGTGTCGATGAGTGCGTCGATCTCGCGGCTGTGGAGAGCCATCGAAGCATCTCCGTCAGGACGGATCTCAATGTGAGGCGCGTGCATGGGGCGGTGAACCGGGACCTGAGGACACTCGATCCGCGTGACAGCCCCTGGTTCCCAGCGCATCGGCAGATGCCGTCCGACGAGCCCGGCGACGTGGGAGGCGCTGGGGCCCGCTGCGTTCACGACGACGTCGACGTCCAGCCGGCTCCCGTCGGACAGAATGACTGTCCGAATGGCTCCGTCGGCACGGGTGCCGATCTCACGGACCGCAGTGCCGAATCGGTGCTCGGCGCCGGCTGCGACGGCCAGGCCGACCAGGCGGCCGACGAGATGTCGTCCGTGCACCCAGGCTTCGTCGGGATAGAACACGACCGGAACATCGTCGGGCACGGTGAGAGCAGGTTCGAGGCGGCGGCGTACCTCGGTCCCCGTGTGCACCTCGACCCGGTAGTCCCAGCTGGTCAGCAGCTCGGCTGTTTCCAGGAGCTTCGCCTCCGCTGCGGGATCGTCTGCCCAGCGCAGGTGGCCGCGGGGATACCACCACGAGTCCGGCCCGATGGTTCTGGCGAGCTCTTGGTACGCCGCCATGCTCGCGACGTTCAGGTCGAAGTAGGACTTGCGCACAGTCTTGTTGCTGGCGTTGACCCACGAGAAAGACCAGTTGGTGACGCCTTCGCCCGGCTGACCCGCGTCGATGAAGACCACCTCGACGCCGTGCCGAGTCAGGTTCCAGCCCACACTGGATCCGAGGATGCCCACTCCGATGACAGCAACACGTTCAGGCCGCTTCATGGATCCGATCTGCACGAACGACCCCTCCCCAGATCACGGGTAATGCAAACTCCCACCGCCAGCACGCGGCGCCCAACGGAACCCACTACGTGAGGCTGACCCTGTGGAACATCCTGTCTTACCCCCGGATCCCCGCGTGCTGAGCCTGCTGGACGTGCTTCCCGACGGCTTCATCCCACTGCCGAGGGTGACCTCACGCGAAGATAGGGATGCAAGCCAGCCAGCTCCTTGACCGTGCTCCTCGGTCAGGTAACGGCTACCAGGGCCAGTTGTGACAGGCGTCGCCAGCAGATGAGTGCGCATCCCAGCGTGAGGAAGGCTTCGTGGATGTCGTCGCGGATCTCCCAGCGGATCCGCAACCGGCGGAACCAGTGCAGGTGGGCGAAGCGCGCTCGACAACCCAGCGTTGAGTGCCGAGACCTGAGCCATGTTCGGTGCCGCGTCGCGCAATCAGTGGCTTCACGCCGAGCGGGCGGACGAGGCGGCGGTACTTGTCGTGGTCGTAGCCGCGGTCCCCGAGCACGACGTCGGGGCGCTGTCGGGGCCGGCCGCGCTTGCCCCGCACGGGCGGCACTGCCTGGAGCAGTGGGATGAGCTTGGTGACGTCGTTGCGGTTGCCGCCGGTCAGGGTGACGGCGAGCGGGATGCCGGTGGCGTCGGTGATCAGGTTGTGCTTGCTGCCCGTCCTGCCCCGGTCGACAGGGCTTCGTCCCGTCTTGGTGCCCCCTTTAACGCTCTGATGTGGGAGCCGTCGACCGCCGCCAGGGAGAAGTCCAGGGCGTCCGTGCTGCGGAGCTTGGCCAGTAGCTCTTCGTGGAACCGGGGCCACACGCCCGCCTCGGTCCACTCGGCCAGGCGCCGCCAGCACGTCATGTCCGAGCCGAAGCCGAGCTCCTGCGGCAGGTGTTCCCAGGCCATCCCGGTATGCAAAACGAACAAGATGCCCTGGAACACCAGCCGGTCCGGATGTCGCTTCCGTCCCGGATGCCGGGCCCGACGCTCAACCTTGGGCAGCAGCGGCTCGACCACCGCCCACAACTCGTCATCGACTTCCCACGGCTTCGGCCGAGCCACCCCGCACCCCGATCAACGCTCCCGAAGTGATCCAACCACGTCGAAGATCATTTCGTTAGGAGTTCTTATAGGCCGGCCCCGATCTCATCCCGCATGACCTCATCGGCAGATCCGCGGATCCGGCAGTGGACCACGCGCCCAGTGCAGGGCCGCTAGCCGGCTTCGTAGCGCCGAAAGGTTGACGCGCTCGCGACGGCGCCGATCGGCGTCGAGTGGACCCTGAGCGGAGCGCCCGGATGCCGCATGCCCGGTCCCGTCGCACGCTGGAGGTATGGAGCATGCGCCGATCCTGGTGCACCGGATCTCCCCGACCGGCGGCCGGCGGGTCGTGATCCGGATCCGCGGTGTCGACACCGTCCTCGGCGTGGCCTTCTCCGATGCGGATCTGATCGAGTTCCTGCGGCGCATCGAGATCCCCGAACCGGACGAGCTCGTCCTCGGCGACTCCGAAGTCATTGCATGGCAGGGTGGGCGGCCGCACCAGTACGAGGAGGACGACGAGTAGGCGCGCGGGACCTGGGCCCGGCCCTCACGTCGGCGCGGGCTCCCAGCGGTCGCGGTGGACGAATGCCGCGTGCTCGAAGAGGTACCTCGTGCGCCGGAAATGTTCCTGGGCCGCCCGCGCGATCCGGGAGGTACAGCGCGATGTCGCTGGGCTTGGCGGGCGTGTACCACGGGGGTGAAAGAAGGGGTGAAAGAAGGGGGGAGAGATGGGGGGTGAGATCGGGGGAGAGATGGGGGGAGGCGCTAATCGCGTCCCAACCATATCGTGCCTGGTCAGGCCCCGAATTGCAGCCGGTGACTAGCCGGACTTATAGGTAGGAGGGGGTAGGGGTGAGAAGAACGGGTGTGGGAGCAGAGCGCTTGAAAGGGGGAGATGAGAGCTGAGGGAGATGGGCGGATGGAGGGGGGAGGAGAGAGCGGGGAAGGAACGGCGGAGGAGGAGAGGCGGGAGGGACAGGCAGAGGGAAAGGCAGAGGGACAGGAGTGGGAGGTGGAGGGGACGGGGTAGCCACGGGGAAGGCGAGCGTGCCAGTGGGGAAATGAATGTGGCCGACGCCCACTTCCGCTGAGAGCGGGTGGCAAGGGCGCCGGCCGACCGAAGAACACACCACGAGAGAACCCGTGAGCGTCATCGTGGCGATTGTAGCGGCCGGGCCCGGGCAGGTGCAGGAACACGCTGTGCCGCTCCTATAGTGCGGTACATTTTTCTTGCATGCGGGATGAATCCGCACGTCCTGGCGCGCGCCAGTGCGCCTTACTTGTCGGGAGGTCGGCATCGTGATCCGCGCTGGACGAACCGCGGTGGGCCGGCAAGAACTTGCCGACGCCCTGGGCATGAAGTGGGCTGCCTTCCGCAGAGCCAAGCCCTATACCGCGGAGGGGTTTCCCGCGCCCGTCAGCTCGGCTGAGGGCAAGGTGCTGCTGTGGGACCTGGAGCAGGTCGCCGCCTACCGCGACGGCGGGCCGCAGCCGGCCCTGCCGGAGGGGGAGGATGACGGGGACCTGCTCGACCGCCGCGAGGCGGCCGCCCTGCTCGACGTGCAGCCGCGCAGCTTCGACACGTACAAGACTGATCCGCGCCTGGCCGGCCACGTCGTGGTGGTGTGCGGGGCGGAGCACTGGCCCCGCGCTGCGGTGCGTGCCTATGACGCTGCCCGCGGCAGCGTGGCCGGCCCGCAGGGCCGGCCGAGGGGATCCGGTGACATGGTTCCCAGGGATCTGCTTCCCGGCCGCATCGCCGAGCTCCTTGACGCAGATCCTGCGGTGACCGCCGCCCAGGTGGTTGATCTCCTCGGCGTCTCCACCTCGGCCGCGCAGAAGCATCTGCAGCAGGAGCGGGCGGCGCGTATCGCCGCGCGGATGCGCGCGGAACCCAGCCTCGACGCGGAACAGGCCGCGGACCGCCTCGGCTACCCGCCCGCGGTCCGCCGCACCGCCTTGAGGGCCGCGCAAGAGCTCTACGAAACCCCCTGACGCCAACTCGTCCTTGAGGGGCCACAGCCGTCCGGCTGTGGCCCCTCAAGGCATTTCGGCCCGGTGGGGGGCGGGCGTTGCGGGTCCGGTGCCGGCGGGGTGGGCGGCTCCGCTGCGCTGCGCCGCCCACCCCGCCCGTGGTTGTGGCGGGGACCTCGGGCGGAAGGCGTGCCGGACTCCGCTGCGCTGCGTCCGGACCGAGCGCTCCGCGCTCTCACGCTTCTCGCCCGTGGTCCCCGCCACAACCACGGGGCCGCGGGCCGCACTCCGCTGCGCTCCGTCACTCCGCTTCGCTGCGTAGAGCGCCCACCCGGCTCCGCTTCGCTGCGCCGGCCGTGCACTCTTCGGCGGTCCGCGCTGCGGGGTGGGGAGGCGGGCTGGAAAGCCAGAGGTGCGCGCTGCGCGCGCAGAATACCTCTGCTTTCCAGCCCGCCACCCCACCCCTTGCCCTCCGCGCTCCGCGCTCTGGGGCCAGCCGGCACCGGACCCCCAATGCCCGCCCCCCACCGGGCCGAAAACCCCTGTGACCTGCGAATACATCACTCTTTTGAGTCGGCCGGGCAGCCCGTTTTTCCCGCCATTGCGCTCGAAATGCAGTAGAGTTGTCTTGTCGGTGAGGGGAAGCGACAAGACCCGGCCGATGAACCCCATCCCATTCCAAGGGAGAACCATGACTTCCACGCAGGCAGCCGCGCCGTACGCGCTGATGATCCAGACCGACGGCTGGTTCGAACTCACCGACTGGACCCCCACCTGGACGGCGGCAGCCGACTCCCTGAGCTGTCAGGCCGTCTGCCCGGTCGCTCTGACCGGTCGGCTGACCATGTGGGTTGACGAGGACGCCGTTCCGCGCGGCCTCCCGTTCAACCGCCCGGCCGCCAAGGTCCTGCGTGTCTTCCGAGCCGAGGCACTCCCGTGCTTCGGCCCGGTCCTGTTCACCGGCCGCATCGACACCGCCGCTGACCGAAGCGCCCACGGACTGACGGAAGACCAGGCGCTGGAACTGATCGAGCAGTACCTCACCCGCGCCGCGAAGATCCCCCAGCAGCGCACTCGCTGAGACCCACGAAACGGCCGGCCGGGCCCCACCCGGCCGCCCCCCCCCGCGCGGGGTCGGGAGTGGCACCCGGCCCCACACGCCGACCGGACGACACCCAGAGAAAGGCCCCACCCCATGAGCGGCAATCCGACTCCCGCTGACGGCCCCCAGGACACCGGGCAGACGCTCGCCGACGTGTTCGGGATGAACGTCATCACGGGCGCCACCCGCGCCCAGCTCCTCGCCGACGGCTTCCTGATCGCCGTCCCGGAGCAACTCCTCGCCGACGCCGGGATCCTCCTGCCGACCGCCCTCACAGCGGCCGCGTGGGCGGACTGCGTCGAATGGAGCGACGCCGACAGCGACGCGCAGACCCCGCAGGACGAGACCGGCCGACTCTTCGACGTCCTGATCACGACGGCGTACGCGGCCCGTACCTCCAAGTTCCCCACGAGGCAGGTGACCGTGGAGCTGTATCGCATCCCGCGTGACGGCATCTCCAACATCCCCCGCCCGGCCCGTCTGACGGCCGTGTGCGGGCCCGGGGACAACGCCGAGCCCGTACTCACCATCATGCGCCCCGACGAGGACTGACACCCGCCTGTGGGGCCGGGAGTGGCACCCGGCCCCACAAGCCCGACCGGACAGCACTCAGAGAAAGGCCCCACCCATGAGCTGTATCCCGACCTCCGACAGCAGCGCCTTCGACCCGGCCAGCCTGGCCCGTCGCTCAGTGGGCTTGGTGAGGTCCATTGCCCGCGCCGCCGGTGAAGGCGCCCACCACCTGACCGTGGTCCTGGTCTCCTCTGATGGCGCCGACCAGGCCGAGTGCACCTTCACGGGCCCCGTGCTGGACGAGAGCACCCCGGACGAAGCGCTGGTGCAGACCGCGTTCTTGCTCGCCGGGACCGCCATGGACGGCATGGCGATGACGGTCCTGCGCACGGTCGGCCCGGACGGCACGGTCACCCTCATGTCCTGGGCGGTCAGGGACCTGATCGCGCGCCCCGCCACGGCCGAGCAGAGCCGCATTGCGTACCGCATCAGCGAGGGCGACTTCACGGGCCCGTCCCCCGAAGTGACGTTCCTGGACGCGCCCGCACTTGTCTGACCCGGCCTCTGGTGGCCGCTCAGGTAGCGGCCACAACGGTGCCCCGCAGCACTGATCACCAGCCCACCAGCGGCGGGGGAGTGGCACCCCCGCCGCCACCGGAGAAACACCCCACGAAAGGCAAACCCATGAAAGCCCCGACCCTCCCCACCCAGCGCGCCGAGAACCTCCTGTACGCCCTGTTCGACGCGGCCGGAGACGGGTGTCACGTCATGACCGCCAGCGCAGGCGTCTCCACGGCCGTTGTGCCGTTCCACAACACGGGAGACAGGACCTACCTCGGCCAGGGCATCGAACTGGCCGACGTCGTCGAGGCCACGTCGCTCACGCTGGTGGGCGGCCCCTGCGGCATCGTCCTGCGCACCAACGAGGAGGAGGGCACCAGCCGGGTATGGGGCTGGCGCCTCGACGGCGACGCCGCCACCCCCCTCACCGCCGGTGAGCTCTGCCGCGTCTACTCGACCGATTGGCTGACCGGCGCTCCCCTCCCGCAGGAACCGGGCCTGTACTACGACGACGCCCCCCACCTGCCCCTGATCTAGCGACCAGCCCCCCCGGCGGGCACGCACGGCGCGCCAGCAGCCGCGCCCCCTGCGTGCCCGCCCCTCCACCCCATCAAGGAGCAGCAATGCGGCAGATCGAAGTCAGGCACCTCTATGAAGGCGCCGTCATCCTCGATGGCTTCCGCCCCGCGACCGTGACGGCCCTGGAGAACCGCAGCCCGTACACCGTGGCCGTACGCCTGCACAGCACCGGAGACAACTGGACCGCCCTCTACAGCCCTGCTGCCGTGGTGCTGCTGTGCGTCGTCCCGGCCGTCGCATGGCGCGTTCACCACCAGCAGCGAGACCGGACCACCGGCGAGGGCAAAGGCGCGACCCACAGCAGTTCCCGCCTCTCGCCCGTCCACGCGGTCCGGCGGTACTGGGCGTACGGAGTCGACCACCAGACCGTCGTCAGGCTGGAAGAAGAACACACCGTGGTCACCTCCACCCCCATCACCCTCGACCAGCTACCCGGGAACGGCCAGCCCACCCCCCAGCCGACAGAATGCGGCGACCGCCGTTTCTACCAGCTCCACCGGCGCGGCCCCCTCGTACTACGCACCGGCGACGACGTCCGCCAGCAGCTCACGAACATCGCTGAACTCCACGACCGGGAGCACGGCAAACGGGACGAGCGCGGCAACCGGCTCGCCCCCCCTCCACTCCGCCCAGCGCTGCTCCCGCTGCGTTGTCGGACCCCATGACCTGGAACCGGTCGAAGTCGTCATCACGCGCCGATACCACGACATCGACCTGTCAGAACTTCCCCAGGAATGGGACTACGAACTCAGCCCCGCGCAGGCACACGCGCGCATCACTGCCGCCTCGCTGTAACGCCCGGAAACCCCCTGGCCGGGGCGCAGCACAAGCGCTGCGCCCCGGCCAGCGGCGGGGGAGTGGCACCCCTGCCGCGCCGTGTGAACACCTGGAGAGAGGGAATCGCATGACCTACGTGGACGAGACGGAAAGTCGAACCGTAAGCACCTTGACGATGTCGGCCCGTATCTCGGAGTCGGGCCGCATCACGCCGCTGCCGGAGACCGTCCGCCCCGTGCGTTGGACGGAACTGTGGGCCCGCTCGGGGAAGTCCCTGGACCGGATCGTGCAGCTGCGCGTGAAGGCATGGGTGGAACCGTTGCTAAAGGCGATCGAGACCAAGGCCATGCCGGCCGATTCGGCGCACCTGTGGAAGTCGCAAGAGCAGTGGCGGGCCGCGACGATCCGGGAGACCCGCCGAAAGGCGACGGACCAGGCACACGCGCGGGTGACCAGCGAGCTGCGCCGCGAAGCGCTCGCGGAGATCGAGGCCGAGGGATCCGGCTTCTGGCCCGTCCGCTGGGAGGAGTCCACGAAAGTGTTCCTCGTACAGGGGGAATGGACCGTCACCGTATCGGTCAGCGGAACCGACCACACGGCCGTCAGGTCGGCTTTCGCATCCGACCTGCCCCCACTGATCGCCGACATCGTCGCAGACGCTCAGAACCGCATCCCGCGCCCCAAGAAGACCGTCCCCATCTCCGCCTCTACCGACACCCCGGCCAAGGTCCGCAAAGCCTGGAAGCGAGACCGCGCGAAGGGGACGGCACCCAAAGCCGCTAATGGCGCTTACACCCCCGGCAGTTGGGTCATCTGGCAAGACCCGGAATCGGGCCGCACCATCAATGGCATCGTCACACAGTGGACACCGGGATGGACCCACGACAGCAGCAAGCGGGGTGTCATCCCGTCAGACGGAAGCGACCCGGTCGTGATGCAACTGGATTCCGGAGCACATCGCTCAAAAGGCCCATGGAGGGTGTCCTACGGGGACGGAGTCACCTCCCGCGTAGAACCGGGCGCGGTCCAACTGGAACTGACGCTCTGAAACCCGACGCCCCGATATCCGGAACCTCCTCCCGAGCGGTGGACAGTGAGGATTCCCATCCCTAGCTGTACACTCATTTTGAGGCAGGCGCCGACCCGGCCAGAAGCCCACCGAACACCTCTGGCCCGGTCGGACCCTGGGTCCAGGTCCGACTCACCCCCCGCCCCTTGCTGCCAGCCGCCCGCGCAGCGGGCCTTGGGCCGGGGAGCGCAGCGACCGGGCCCTGACGGCCGCGCAGCGGCCGCCCCAGGGCGAGCAAAGCGAGACCCGCCCGTGGTGGGAAGCGCAGCGGACCACCACAAGACCGGGGAGCGCAGCGACCCGGTCGGTCCCGCGAAGCGGGACCACCTCGCCGGAGCGAAGCGCAGGCCCACGGGCCCGAAGGGCCCGCCG
>NZ_BMVE01000028.1 GCF_014650555.1 Streptomyces goshikiensis
CGTGTACACCGGCCTGACCAGCAAAAACCAACCACTGCCTCATCAGGACATCGTCTAACTGGCTGCCAATTTCTAATGCCTGAAAAAGGTTGCAGAACCGTGCGCCCGCGAGCCGGGAAACCAGGCGCGCCGACACCGGACATCACCCAAACCAACGACCCCACACCCCGACCCGACACCCCACACCACCACCCACCGCCACCCACCACCACCGCCGCCGCCGCACGCCACGCCACCACACCGCCACCACCACCCCCAACCCCACCCCACCCACACACAAAGAAGCGACGACCACCCCCGTCTGAAGCTCCGCCACCACCGTTCTTTCCTGTCGCACGCAACGTCGGCACATAACCACTTCACGACCACGGCGGGATGGTGCGGGAGAGCACGAGAGGGCGGCAGCCCTCTCTCTCGCCACACGACCTGTCACCCGACATCGCTGCGGGATCCCGACTCCCCGCGCCCAGAAGCAACGCCTGCGGGCTACCGCCCTCGTGGCCACACCCCATTGGCGCGACAGATCAGTCAACGGGCCGGATGCTTGGATGCACCAGCCGTGACGAGGAGGCCGTGATGTCGATTCCCACTACCGGCTACGTGAGTGTGCGAGCGGAGAATCCCGATCCCGCCGCGTACACCGCCGTCAGAACGGTCACCACCTCCACCTTCACGGAGGTGTTCGGCGTCGATGTCGCATCGTAACGAGCCACCAGGTTCGGCTACGCAGCACGGCTTCATGGTCGATGTAAGGCAGGCCGCCATTGGCGGCAGCGCCCTGCCCCCATCGTCCGAGACGGGCACCGCACGAGTCGTCCTGCGTGGTGACGCCGACGACCGGGAACAGGTCGCCACCCTGCTTGAGAACTCGCTCCACTGCACGAGGGAGGACGCCTTTCAGGACGACCAGACCATCCTGGACATCGCCCTCTCCCAGGCGCACTGAGCGGAAGAACTCGGGTTCCTGGTCACGTGGTCGCACGAGGACGACGAGGTGCTGATGTACTCCCTCACGAGGCACAGCCGACTCTTCCGCCCGCGCGTCGCTGTTGGGCCTCACCGGCTCACCTTGGGCAAGACCCCCCTTGCCAATCTGCCCACCCCCGAAACGGATGCCGCCGGCCCGTGGCCGGCCAAGGGAGGGCGCCGCTTCGGCTACGCCGAGCAGCACTACTTCGGGAACCGGTGGCTACCTTGATTGGGTCGTGGGAGTGAGCGACGCGGGCTGCTCAGCGCTTCCTCCCCTGGGGTGCGACGGGGACGGGTGGAGCCCGGAGGAGCTGGAATCTTGCCGGCGCCAGGCGCCCATCAACTCGCTGCTCATCGCAGGTTCCACGATCGACCTGGACAGCTTCATGCCGTACGGCATCGCTCCGGACTGCGACCCGGCCGGCTCGTCGACCTTCGGCACCCCGCGCGCGCTGCGCTAGCCACCGGGTTCGAGAACATGGGGAGGCGCGTGCAACGTCTGCGAGACCGTCGCAGGCGCTCCGTCTCGGCGGTTCCTGAGTAGTCAGTTGTGCTGACGAGCCGCTCTCAACTGTCCTCGTGGTCCATCCATGCGGAAGGCACCAGGGCTGAGTCGTTGCCGTAGCGCCAGCGCTCGACTACGTGCTGGCTGAAGCCGGGGTCGGCGAGGTCGGCATGTTCCATGACGATGATCTGCATCTTGCCGTCGAGCTGCTGAAGGGTGTGGTGGAGGGCTTCGAAGAGGTTCAGCAGGTGCATGCGGTCGTTGGTTTGGAGCTCCACTTCTCCGGTGGCTTCAGCCGGGAAGTAGACCTGCGAGGGCTGATCCAAAATCAGGACACGGGGCACAGGCCCGTGGTGCTCGGCGAACCACTCATGGAGGCTGAGCAGGGTGGAGACGTGATAGCCCAGGTGATTCTCAGCGCTGCCCATGTTCTTTAGCTGCACAGGGCCGTCGACGGTGTCAGCGACCACGGTGAGCCGGCCGATGTCCAAGCGGATGGGCGAGCCAGAGAAGTCGAGGTCGAGTGCCTTCGCCTTCTTCTTGATCTCCTGGTTGATCAGCGACAGGAAGCTGGTCAGTCGCTCCTCCTGGGTACTCCCGCTGAGCTGCTCCTCAAGGCCAGCGATCTGCTCTCGCAGCGCCTCACGGCGATCGTGAACCCGAGGTGCGGCAACTTGCTGGGCAGCTGTGTCGAGGAAGAGACTGATGCGGCCCTGGACGATGGCGGCTCGTCTCAAGTCGTCTGGCTCTCGGTGGAGCGTGCGCAGTGCTGTGGTGAGTTCGTTGATCTCCTCCTGGTTGCGGGCGAGCTCGGAGCGCAGTGTCTGCAGACGGTCTTCGCCAGTCGCGATGAGGCGCCGGATGGCTGGGGTGTCGCTTCCGATCGCTTGCAGATCGCCGTCCAGGTGGGCGAGGTCCCGCATGAGGCCGACGACGGTCTCGTTGGCCGCGGGGACGCTGCTGTCGCAGACCGGGCAGCGTGCTCGGTCTGCGGTGTCGGGGTCTCGGTTCAAGAGGCCTAGGGACGCCAGGCGGGCTCGCTGCTCGATGGCTTGATCGTTGAATTCATTGTTCTCTGCCAGATCCGTCTTCAAGTCGGCGATCTTCGCCCGGGTCTGCGCGAAGAGCCGACGTAGTTCAGTTCGCTGGGTGTGGAGAGCGGCGATGGGGTCATCGCCGGGCGAGCCTGCCTGCGGGGCGCCGTGGACCATGGCGCTGCGTAGGTGCCGGAGGACTTCGTCTGCCGGTTGCTCGCCGGTTCGTGGAGGCACGAGGCCGACCTCGACGGCTTCGGCCAGCAGGGCCTGGGCCTGCCCGCTCGCCGGGGTGACGTCAGTGGACGCAGCGAGCATGGCTTCGTTGTCGGCGAGGTCCCGGCGCAGGTTGCGGAGCCGGTTGTGGAGCAGAGCCTGCTCGCGGTCGACCGCGCCCAGGAAGTATGGGATGACACCCCGGATGGTGTTCGGCTTCCAGTCTTCGCCCTGCGAGTGGAATAGGACGTCAGGGTTGGCAACCTCGTTCTGGGCCTGGAAGCAGAAGAAGAGGGCGTGGCGGATGGACGGCGCTATGAGCGTGTTCTTGCCGACGGCAGGTACCCGGACGGTGCTGTCGATGCCGCAGAAGTTGCTGAGGATGTCCTTGGCTGTGTCCTGCGGGGTGGTGAAGTTCAGCTCTTCCAGCTGCGGGGGCGGGGTGTCAGGCGCCTGGGTGATGACGCACAGCACGGTGCTGACTGCCGCTTTGGCTTCAGGGGCCCGGCGGGCAACGAAGAGTTGTTGGCCGGGTTTGGTGAGGGTGACGGCGTAGGTGCTGACGTAGTCGCGGACCTTGCCTGCTTTGACTGGGTAGTCGGTGCTGGCGAGGCAGTAGTCAATGATCGTCAGCAGTGCGCTTTTGCCGCGCCGAGAGTCGCCCGTAACGATGTTGAGGGTGCCTGTCTTGAAGGGAACGGTGCGGATCTGTCCGGGCTGCTTGCCGTAAATGGTGATCGCTTTGATCTGGAACGTCACGGTTTGACTCCGAGAAGCGTCAGGACGGTGCTGAGGCTGCCCGTGCTGGGCAGCCAGCGCCCGAGGAGCAGGGCGGCATTTTGGATGGCGATGGTCTGCTGAGTGGCGCCCTTGATGGTCTTGGTCGTCGCGCCAGCAGCCAAGCTGAGCCCTTCTCCTGTAGCCCGCAGGGATCCGGTCTGGAGGGCGAAGAGCAGCCCGGGACGGACCACCGCCGCGAGCGGGGCGGCGTTGCGGCCCATGGCGATGCGCACGGCCTCGTTCGTGTCGAGCCACTTCATCAGCCCGGTCTTCGTCGTCCCGGGGAGGACGTCCCTGATGGAAGGCTGAAGGGCCATCACCGCGGCCACGACGGCCACGGGCAAGGGGCACGCAGCGTCGTACTGCTTCTCGTGACCCTGAACTGCGCGGGTGCACAGCAACGCGGTGAAGGCGGGGTTGTACAGAGCTCGCTCCTCACGACTCAGGTCCATCAGCGGACCTCGGCCGGCTCAAGAAGCTGCATCAGCCGGGCCGCGAAATCCGGGTGCCAACCGACCCGGCGCTCGTCGGCCAGCATGTGGTACGAGCCCTTGGGCACGAACACCTCATCGCATCCGGTGCGGATCTGAGAGCGGGCTTCCTGGTCGACCCACCGGTAGATCCTCCTGGCTTCCTTCTTCTTCTCCGCCTCGGTGGCCTCGGGTCCCAGTTCTTCCGCCATCTCCGCGAAGCGCGACTGCCACTCCTCCACGAGCCGGCGCTCGTACTCACCGATCTCGCCGGGACGCAGCAGGTTCTCGTTCAACCAGCGGGAACGCTGCGCGAAGGCTCGGACGTAGTCCCTCACCGCGTAGCCGATACGCTCCGAGCCCACACCGATCAACCCGAGCTGCCGAACGAAGATCTTGTCGGTCTCCTCGTCGACAGCGCCGGTCATGCCGGTGATGTCCGGGTCGATCGGCAGGTTGTCGTAGCTGAACTGTCGTTGGAGTCCGCTGAAAACCTCGTCGAATTCGACGCCGGTGACTGGGCTGCCGCCCGGCGTGCGCATCTGCTCGATCACGCGGTCGTAGAACCAGCCCTCCAGCCTATGGAGAAAGGACTTGGCTGCCTCGCGGCCTGCGGCCACCGCTGCGAGGCCGAGCATGGACGAGCGCACGACGTCGATGTCGTCGGCACCCCCGATGACCTCGATCCGCGCGAGCAGCGCACGCTGGAGTGGCACCTCGCGGTTGGCCAGTCCCATGAATGCGGCGAACGACTCCGTCATCGCCTTGCTCTCGCTCTTCGAGGCCTTCGCCGCGGCGCAGAGTAGCTTCAGCGCCTGCTCCTCGTTGCGGTGACCGCTGTCACGATGCTGAAGCAGGAAGCCCACGCTGTCCTTGGGAAGCTCGGCCGTGGTGAGCAGGTACAGATTCGTGCTGTCGAGGTCGATTCGACCCGCCCCGGCAGCTTCCGCCCAGATCCGCAGGGTCTTCCACAAATCCTTCGAAAGGTTCGTCAAACGCACCCCTTCGGCGCGCTGCTTCAGCTGCACAAGCTCCGTCACGGAGCCCACGTGCTGCTCAATGTCGTCGGCCGCCTCGACCGCAACGCTCCAGTCCGCGCCAGCGCTCATCCACTGCTCGATACACATGTGCAGAGCCTTGGCGAACTGGAACAGATACCCGAGAGCCGACGCTGACGCCTCGTACTGTTCTCCCCCGTCTGCCATCACACCCCCCAAGCCAGACCGGTTCAGCGATCATTCCACGAGTACGACGATCCGCATACAGGTGAGCGGCATACTCGAATCGCGCTGTTCGGGGCAAACGCACCGGGTGCTCGTTGGTGTGAGTCCTCACCTGGGTGCGGAACACCTCGATGGTGTCGAGGGTTTCTGGGGCATGAACGACGAGAGCGTGATCACGATCGAGATCCGGGGCCACGAGAAGGCCGTGCTCAAAGCGGCGCAGCGAATCTCGGACCTGTTCCTGTCTAGCGGTCCGTGCCGGCTCCGACGTACGCCCGGCAAGGACGAAGTGCAAGTTCTCGTCCACGCGGACGTCGATCGTGGGGCCGGTGAGGGCGGCTACCTCGACCCTGGCGAGGCGGAGGGCGCAGGCGCGTTTCTGCGGTGAACCGGCTCACCCAGCGGGGTGAGCCGTCCCCAACCCGGCTCGATCCGGCAGTGGGTGACCCGGTATCACCAGGTTCATGATCAAGAACTTGCGCCGGGGACTGCTGGCCACCGCCCTCGCCTTCGCCGTGCTCGCCCCCGCCTCCCCCGCCCAGGCCGACGAAGTCACGCTCATGGACGGGATCACCGCGCTGCCCGTCGCCGAGGAGATCCGCGAGGGCTACAAGCGGGAGCTGTACCCGCACTGGAAGGACGACGACAAGAACGGCTGCACCGCCCGCAACGACGTCCTGATCGCCGAAGCCATCGAAGCCCCCACCATCGGCGCCGGCTGCACCCTCACCGGAGGGGTGTGGCACTCCTACTACGACGACGTCCTCGTCCAGGGCCCGTCCGGCGTCGACATCGACCACCTCATCCCGCTCGCCGAAGTCCACGACTCCGGCGGCTACGGCTGGACCACCGAACGCCGCCGCCGCTACGCCAACGACCTCGGCTCCGACGTCACCCTCGTCGGCGTCTCCGCCCGCTCGAACGGCAGAAGTCCGACCAGGACCCGGCCACCTGGATGCCCATGCCCGCGGTCCACTGCCGCTACCTCGGGGAATGGGTCGGCACCAAGCACCGCTGGGGCCTCGCCGTCGACCAGCCCGAGCGGGAAGCCCTCCTGCGGTACGCGGCCTCCTGCCCTAACGCCCGCATCAACTACGACCTCGCGACGTGACAGCGCAAAGTCTGGATCCTGGAGGCTCGCTGACGCCGTTTTGATCTTCGAATGAGGCCCGCAGGGGCTCCATCGCGGGTGAGTGATGCCCGGCTTGGGGCACGAGCGAAAGGACGAGGCCCGAGAAGGCACCTGTACGGCCCTGTGACGGCCTGACCCCCCTTCCCGGGGTGATCTGACCGCCGGTTTCAGAGTTTTTCTTTCGGTCCTCCTCCATCAGTACATAGCCCGATGTACTGTTGGCACAGCGAATAGACCCTTCACAGTTGGTTCCAGACGCTCCAGTACATAGCGTGAAATCTTTCGAGACTTCTGTCGGGACACAAAAAAGTCCGCCACCCGTGGGTGGCGGACCTCCGGAACGGCTGGCCAGGGGTGGTTGAGTCACCCCTGGCTGGCTACCGGATACCGATGACTGCCGTCACAAGAGTGACGCACGCCGTGGCCAGGGCCATCACTTCAGCCCACAGCCGCCACCTGGGGTCCTTGTCGGAACCGCCGTCATCGGATTGCGTAGCGCTCATGAGGACGAACCTCTCCTTTCTTCACGGGCACACCACCGTGCGCCCTCGGCCGAAGGCAGCGGAAACCCCGATGCCTCCCCCGAGGAGGGCACGTCAGCGAACCCCTGATAAAAGGGCGCGTCAGCAAAAGAACACTATCGATGCGGCGACTCCCCCGTGCTGCAAACCGGAAATCACAGCCCTGGCCACGTTCTTGCAGCTGCAGCGGAACGCCGTCCAGTATCAGCGTCCCGTTGGCTTCTTCGACCAGAGCGTGGTGCCGCTGCGGGGTGGTTCTCAGGCTGCGAAGGCGAAGTAAGTGCCGGTGGTGAGGCCGGAGAAAGTGACGAGCTGCCGGGGCTTGAGGCAGGTGAAGGCGATATGCATCGCGATGCCCGCGGCGGCGGCGTACGGCGTCGTCCTCGGGAAGAGCAGCGCGGCGGGTAGCGCGATTTCCGCTGCGATGACGGTGGTTGCCAGCAGCCGCCAGAGGCGGATATCGCGGTTGGTGAGGTTGCCCAGGTGGCGGCGGACGAAGCCGGGGATTGCGTGCTCGTGCCGGTAGGGCAGCTGGTCTTTGACCTGGGTGTAGGTGTGGATCCATTGGGCTAGGTAGAGGCCGGTGCGGAACTGCCGCGAGCGCGTCTTCTGCCAGGCGGAGTTCCAGTAGATGTCGGTGGTGATCAGGACGAGGAGGCACTGCGCCCAGGTGTTGGCGGTGCTGGGGGCGTGTCCGATGTGAAGGCCGTGGCCGAGGTCTCCGGCGGCCAGGAGGGCGGCTCCGGTCAGCAGGGTGTAGTGGATCGAGTTGGGGCTCTTGAGGTAGAGCATTTCCATGGCGGCTCCGGCCAGGACCAGCAGGAGTGAGGCCCTCGATGCGAGACCGGCAGCCAGGGTGAGGGCGGCGGCTGTGCGGATGATCAGCATGGGCCGGTAGGCGCCGGCGAGGAGACGGGTCCGGGTGAGGCCGAAGCGCTTCTGGGTCAGGTGGAGGCTCAGGGAGCCGGGGGCGAGTCGGTCCCAGCCGCCCTGGCCGATGGACAGGGCGAACCGCAGGGCGAGGACGGTGCCGAAGACGATGCGGAACTGCTGGAGGTGTCCGGGGTCGGTGGGGTGCTGGAAGCCGGAGGAGAGAGCGTCAAAGAACCACGACACGGCTGTCCCTCACTTCCACACGCTGCTCGCCCCGCTCGGATAGGAGGCGGCCGTGCCCGTCGATCCGGTCGTACTGGCCGCTGCGGACGAGATGGTTGACGATCGCGACGAGCTGGGGCGGACCCAGGAGGAAGGATCCGGGGGTCAGGTAGCTGTAGGCGCTGACCGGTTCGGTGCGGCCGTCCTTCGTGGTGCCGGTGAGGGTGACGATGATGAAGTTGCCCCGGCAGAACATCTTCCAGCGCAGCCAGCGGCCGGGCAGACGGGTGAATCCCGAGATCATCCACGCCACGAGGGCGACGGTGACGGCGATCTGGGCAGCGGACAGCACGGATGAGGGCATGGCGAACCTCCGGGTCAGGAGGGAGAAGGTGTCGGTGGGCGGCCCCGCGGGCGGGGCGCCGGGGGTCAGCGCTCGGGCTTGGCGGGCCGCTGCATCAGCGCGGCGGCGGCCTCGTCGAGCGTGATCTTCTCGTTCAGCAGGTCGGCCATGACGTCCGTGATCGGCATCTCGACGCCGTGGGTGCGGGCCATGGCGAGGATCGCCTCCGCGCTCTTGACGCCTTCGGTGGTCTGCCGGGTCGCGGCTGTCGCCTCCGCGACGCTCAGGCCGCGGCCGAGGTGGGTGCCGAAGGTGCGGTTGCGCGAGAGCGGGGAGGAGCAGGTGGCGACCAGGTCGCCCACTCCGGCCAGGCCCGCGAGGGTGGCCGGCTCGGCGCCCATCGCCGTGGCCAGGCGGGTTGCCTCGGCCAGCCCGCGGGTGATGAGCAGGGAGGTCGAGTTGTCGCCGAGGCCCATGCCCGAGGCGATGCCGACCGCGAGGGCGATGACGTTCTTCACCGCGCCGCCGAGCTCGCAGCCGATGACGTCGGTGCTGGTGTAGGGCCGGAAGTACGGGGTGTGGCAGGCCGTTTGGAAGCGGCGGGCGGCGGATTCATCGGGGCAGGCGATGGTGGCGGCGGCGGGCTGCTCCGCCATGATCTCGGCTGCCAGGTTCGGGCCCGACAGGACCGCGACTCGTTCATCGGGTACACCGGTCACGTCGGTGATGACCTGGCTCGCCCGCAGCCCGCTCCCGGCCTCGATGCCCTTCATCAGCGACACGATCACCGTGTCGGGCCCGATGTGCGGCGCCCACGCGGCAAGGCTGGCCCGCAGGGACTGGGCGGGGATGGACAGCACGAGGAAGTCCGCGCCGTCCAGGGCTACGGCCGGGTCGGTGGTGGCCTTCACGGAGAAGGGCAGCTCGATGTCCGGGAAGTAGCCGGGGTTGCGGTGCTCCGTGTTGATCGTGTCGGCGATCTCGCTGCGACGAGCGTGCACGATGACGTCGGTACCGGCGTCGGCCATGATCTTGGCGACGGCAGTGCCCCAGGACCCGGCGGAGAGCACCGCTGCGCGGAGGGAACGCTGCTGGGTCACTGCGGGATCTCCTCGTGGAACGGGGGCTGGCCGCTGTGAAGGCGGGGCGCGGTCATCGTATCGGCCGTGCCGGATGCGGCGGGATCGTGTGCGGGGCGCCGTAGGGTCAGCAGGACGGCGCGGCGGCTGGGAAGTTTGGGCAGCATCTGGTGCGCCTCGCGGAGCATCCGTTCGGTCTGGACTTCGCCGACTTCGCGCCGCAGGTCGTCGGCATGGGCGATCCACAGCTTGTAGAGGCGGTCCCACATGGCCGGCTCGGCGGGGCGCTCGTCGACGTGCTCCAGCATGAGCCCGGCCACGTGGGCCTGCTCGGGCCATGCGGGTTCGGCGCCGCGCCTCGTCGAGCGGGTCAGGAGCATTCGGCCGCCCGGGGACAGGACGCGGCCGAGTTCGCGCACCGCGGCGGTCCGGTCGGTGGCGGTGCCGAGAGCGTCCACGCACACGATGCCGTGGGCATGGCCGTCGGGCAGGTTGGTGTGCTCCAGCTCGGCTACGCGGAAGGCGGCCCGGTCGGCGGAGCCGAGGAAGTGGGTGCGGCGGCCGAAGGCCTGGGCGACGGCGACCGGGGAGAGGTCGAAGCCCTCCAGGCGCAGCGCGAGGGCGCGGGCCAGCCACAGGCCGATGCCTCCGGTCCCGCATCCGGCGTCCACGAGGAGCTGGCCGGGCCGCATCCGCAGGCGTGCGGTCATCAGCCCGAGCAGGGGCCAGTCGCAGGAGCTGGAGGCCGCGGTCTCGGCCGGGTAGTCCTCCCCCATCGCCGTGGCGTAGAGGCGGGCGACGAGGTCGGTGCGGGCGCGGGCGGTGTGGAAGGCGTCGTACTGGGCGGAGCGCCCGCCGGACGCCGCAGCAGTGGTGGTGTTCATCGGGGCATCGACCTCCTGATCCGGGAGCGGGTGCCGGGGCAGACGATCTTCACGGCGTGGACCGGGCTGTTCGGGTGGGAGAGGTCCAGGGCGATGGGTTCGTGCCCGGTGGCGTGGGCGATTTCCACGGCCAGGTCGGCGGCCTGGTCGGCGAAGCCGCCGTCGGCTCGGGTGAAGTGGCCGGTCGCGTCCGGCCACGGTACGAGCCCGGAGGTCTGTGCGGGGCGGAAAGCCGGGGTACCCGTGCTGCTGGGGGCGCTGGTGAGGTCGTCGCGGGTCCCGGAGATCGCGGTCAGCCGGGACTGCGCGGCTTCCGTCAGCGCCCGGGTCAGCGCGATCGCCGGAACGCTGTGACAGCCGCCGCCTGCGAAGACCACGGGGAGGTCCTCCGACCACAGATACGCCACGCACACCGGCAGCCCATACGGGCCGTCGACCATCGCGATCTCCAGCGACATGCCCGCGGCCGCGAGCTTGTCGAGAACCTCACGAGCATGCGGGTCCTCGACCGTCCCGGGCGCGATGAAGGTGCGCCAGCTCCTGCCGTCCGCCTCCTCCCGGTAGAGCACGTCACGCTCCACCACCTCGTACAGGGCATGCAGCAGTGCCTCATCCGGTGTGTTCCCGCAGGCCAGGCCCGTGCTGGTCGCGCGCAGCAGGTCCGGGCTCCACTCGGGCCTGCGTGCCCGGCATCGGACGAGGTCGGCCGGGAGCAGTTCGTCGTGTCCGCTCACCAGGCCCGTACCCTGGGTCCACTCCCACACCATCTGGCGCAGGGTGTGCTCGGGGTAGGGGACGGTCATCGGAAGCGCGGCCACGGGGCAGTGGGGGGCGACCTCGGCGGCCGGGCCGCGTGCCGCGATGGGCAGGGGCTGCTCAAGGTGCCACAACTCGATGGCCTCCATGACCGCCGACAGCTTCGCCAGCAGCCCGGTGGCGCCCTTGCCCTGGGAGGCGCTCAGGGTCAGGGAGGCGGGCCGGATCGCCGTCCAGACCGGTAGCCCGATGCAGTCCAGGCCGGTGAGGTCGGCGAGGCGGGTGATCCCGAACTCGGGCAGAAGCCCGGCCACCGCCGCCCACGTCTCCTCGGGGGTCCGTGCGCGCACCGTTCCCGGCAGCACCACCAGGTCGTCAGCACGCATGACCGAACTCCGCTCTCTCGTTGCTCTCGTCTAGGAAGCCGGGGACGATCCGCTTGGCCGCCTCAACGGCGCGTGCCCCGCAGCCGAGCCCGCGCGCGGACGCCTCCGCATCGAAGTCCGCCTCCGTGCACTGCCACACCCGCAGCAGGATCTGGCGGGTGAGGTCGTCGCGCACCGCGTCGGTGGAGAAGCCGGGCCGGCTGCGGTGTATCCGCGCGAGGGCGACGGCATACTGGGCGACCGCCTGGCGGTCCTGTTCCGTCTCGCCCTCCATCAGCAGGGCCACGCTCGCTTCGTCCCTCAGGTCGAGCGGCGGGTGGAAGACCTGATGGGCGGGCACGTCCCCGCCCGTGAGCTGGGCCAGGCGCACGTCGAGCGGCAGAACCGGCCCGTCGGCCGGGTTCAGGGAGCGGTGCTCAAGGTAGGCCGTCCACCTCTCGCGGAAATGCGGGTCGAAGATCTGCTGGTAGACCAAGCGGTCTTCCGTGGCCAACTCCAGCCCGTCAACGGTGGTGCGGGCGAAGGTGTTGGACCAGCGGCAGAAGTACGTCGTCTCCCAGACGGCCGGTGCAGGCCGGGTCTCGGCTGGCTGCGCCCATCCGGTCAGCGCGGTGCGCAGCGCGGTAAGGGCGTCGGCGCGTTTGAGGTCGCCGAAGTGCCGGTTCTGGTCGAGGCGCCCAGCCAGCCACGCGGCGAAGTCCGTCTCTCCTTGGCGGCGGCACACGGCCCACACCGCGGCCGCGGTGCGCTGCGGGTAGTAGACCGCGCGCAGGGCATCCAGCAGGTGGGCGGCCCTGTCTTGTTTGAGTACGTGGGCGGCCTGGGCCAGGTGCAGGACGTGCCGGAGGTTGACGACGGGCCAGGTCAGCGCGTCCCACTGCCCGTCCGGGGCTTGGCCGACCGCCACCTCGTCGTCGCCGTCGATCTCTCCGCGCACGTAGGAGGTGTAGATGGTGCCGACGCCGAGCATCCCGAACGGCGTGAGCTCGGCCGCCCGCAGCGCGCCGATGCTCGCCGCGCCGATCATGGAGATGCCCCGGCCCATGGCGGCCAGGATCTCCTTGTGGCGCAGGGCCAGCGCCTGGTGGTAGACGCCATCGACGAGGACCACCGTGTCGCCAGCGTGCAGGGCGCCGTCGAAGAGGTCGCCGTGCCGGGCTGGTGGACAGACCCGAACACCGGGGACGGCGAGCTGCGGCTCGGTCTTCGCGAGCGTCGGCCCGACGAACACGTGAATCACCTTGGGACCTCCAGCCGGCAATGGTGTGAAAGGTGAGGACGGGCGCCCCTCCCCCGGCCCCGTGGGGAGACAGACAGGGGAGGGGCGCCCGGTTCAGGGTGTTCGAGGGGCGGCTACTCCTCGTCGAAGACGTCCTGGGCGACTACCACGGCTTCGGCGATCTCTTCCATCGCCTCGGCCGGCGTCGCGGAACTGGCGGCTGCGGACTTGGACTGCTCCACGGGTTTCTCCTTCTTCATGTGTTGCGGTTGCGGACGGTACGGGCGGCCAACCACCCGTACCGGTGGTGGAGCGGGCCTTGGGGCTGGTCGCCTGCGGGTCCGCTCGCCCGCCCCGGAACGGGGCGGGGGGTCTGGGGGTGTTCAGCCCTGGGTGAGGGTGACGTGGTCTGCGACGATCCACTCCACTCCGCCGCCCTCGGGGCGCAGGAAGATCGCGCACGGGTTGATGCGGCGGGTGGCGGGGTCCTCCCACTCGCCGATGAACTGGACGACGCCTCGACGTCCGCCGTCTTCGACGGCCACCGCGCCCTCGCGGAGCCAGCGAGGGAGCTGACGGTGGGCCATGGCGCGGCGGGTGGCCGCCGATCGGAGAGGTCGGGGGTCCTTCGAGGCGGGGCGGCTCATGCTGTGTCCTTGGTGGCTGGCTCAGCGGGGGGACGTGCGGAGCACGAGGGTGGGCGCGGGGGCCTTCGTCCATGCGCTGTCGGCTGGCCCAGCCGTCCACATAGGCAGGCAGGTTCTCGGGCGCCACCCAGCCCTGGAGTTCGTCGGGGAACGGCTTCGCCAGCACTTGGAGGTAGAGGCAGCCTCCTGGGCGGAGCCACCGGTCGCGGACCTGGCGCAGCAGCTGTAGAGGGTCGCGCAGGTAGCGGGTGGTCATGCGGGCTATCACAAGGTCCACTCCGTCGACGGGGAGTCCGGGGGGGCGGGCCCGTCTCGGCGTCGTGGGCCGCGTACGACAGGCCGGTCCCCTGCCCGCGGAGCCTGGCGAGGCGCAGGTTGTGGGGTGGGAGGTCGAGTCCGGTCACGTGGTAGCCGTGCGCGTGGTGGAGCCAGTGCGCGAAGCGTCCGGTGCCGCAGCCGACTTCGACCGCCGTACGGCCGGCTCCCCCGGTGACCATGTGCTCGGCGACGAACAGCTGCTCCGCGGCGGTGATCGGGCCGTGCATCGCGATCATGTTCAGGTCCCAGGGACCGGGAATCCTGCTGATGGTGCCCGGCACATGCGGCGGGGAGGCGGGACGACTCATGGCGTGGTCCTTGGGGTGGCTGTCGCACTGGAGTGGATGGGCCGTACTGAGGACCGTAGGTTCGCCCGCGGGAAGCAACGAGGACGTACCACAGGACATTTGACGGGAGTAACGTCAGAGTTCTCACTCCGAGCGGCCGCGATCTCACGGCCGCCGCTTCTCCGCGAGGTCCGCGACCGGGGGTAGCCATGTCCCGACCGGGAAACAGCAAGTTCGCCGATGCTCGTCGGCGCCTGGGCTGGCACAGCCAGAGCGATGTCGCCGACGCCTACGAGACCCACTCGGCGCTGCTGGGCGAACCCGCGACCATCACCGTGCGCCAGGTGCGCCGGTGGGAGTCGGCTGACCCCGGCTGGCCCAAGCGGAAGATGACCCGGCGCGTCCTGGAGTCGATGTTCGGGGTGCCTCTCGCCGAGCTCGGCTTCATTCCTCCCGCCGCGGGGAAGGACTCCGTCGACCAGGAGGAGGAGTCCATGCGCCGACGTTCCTTCCTCGGCGGCTTCGTCGTGGGCGCGGCGCCGCTCCTCAACCCCACCGGCCAAGGCCGGCTCACCGCCGCCCTCGCCAACGCCCGCCGCTACAGCGACCACGCCCTGGTCGGCCATCTGCGCTCCGCGCTGGACGAAGCCGCGCGCAGCGATGGACGCACCGGACCGCGCCAGGCACTGCCCACCGCGCTGGACCTTCTCGCCGTCATCGACGAACTCGCCCGGGGCACCCGCTCGTCCGTCCGCCGCGAGCTACTCATGGTCGGCGCCCGCGCCGCCGAGTTCACCGCGTTCCTCCACCGCGACGCCGGAGCCCCGCCCCAGGTCACCCTGTACTTCCACGACCGGGCCATCGAGTGGGCCAGCATCACGGGCGACGGCCCGATGCACGCGTACGTCCTGCTCCGCAAAGCCCAGGCCACCGATCGCGGAGATGCGGCCCGCATGCTCGACCTCGCCCACGCCGCCGCCCAAGGCTCCTGGAGACTGCCACCGCGCGCCCGCGCCGAAGCCCTCCAGCAAGAAGCCCGCGCTCTCGCACTCACCGGCGCCCCGCCCCGGTCCGTCGCCCGCACCCTCGGCCAGGCCCACGAGGCCCTCGCCGCCGCGGACCCCGCCGAGCCGGCGACCTGCACCGGACCGCTGGGCGCCGGATACAGCGAGAACCGGCTCATGGCCCAGAGCGCGATCTGCCACCGCGAAGCCGGACAGCCCCAGCAAGCGGTCACCCTGCTCCGCCAGCACCTGGCGGAGCAAGGTGCGTTCGCCACCCGCGACCGGGCCTTCTTCACCGCCCATCTCGCCGGGGCCCTGGCCGCCGCCGGACAGCCCGATGACGCCGCCGCCACGGGACTGTCCGCACTCCAGCTCGCCGCGGTCCCCGGCTTCGGCCAGGCACTCGGCGAACTACGCCGCACCGCCGGTGAGCTCCGCCCGTACGCACGACGGCCCGCCGTCCGCGAACTCCGCCGGGCCCTCACCGCCCTGCCGGTCTAACCGCCGAGGAAACCGCAGACCTTCTCGATCACGGCGGCCTGCCACACCTGGGTCTGCGGATCCGCGTACTGCGGGTCCGCATGGACGGCGAAGCCGTGCTGCGCTCCGTCCAGCTCCATCAGCTCGGCCGGGCCCCCGAACACCGGGAGGTAGCGGCGGGAGGACTCCACCGGCACGAACGTGTCCTTCGTCCCGTGTACGAGCAGGGCCGGCGCCCGCACCTGGCGCAGATAGACATCCGGGTCGAGGTAGAACACCTCGTTGTGCAGGGCCCGGCCCAGCTCCCACGGGGACTTCTCCGTGTAACCACGCTCGTCCAGGTCCCGGGCAGCGGACGCGGTGATGTAGTCGGCGTCGAAGTACGGGCGGCTGGTGACGTACCGATCCCGATAGTCCAGACGCGGATTGAGCAGCACCAGACGGCCGACGTCCTGTGGCCGGTAGGCCGCGTGGAGCGCTGCGGCCCCTCCGGAGAACGAGGCTGCGATCACATGCACCGGCCGGTCCACACCTGCCTCGGCACGCAGATGATCACTCGCGGCCCGGATGTCGTTGGCGACTCCCGCGATCGTCACCTCCTCGGCCCGGCCACCGCTCGCGCCGTGCGCGCGCAGGTCAAACCGGAGGCACCGCACACCCTCACGGGCGAGCCCAGCGGCGAGCCGGGTGAAGAACCCGCCCTCCTGCCGAGTCACCCCGGCACCGTGCACGAGGACGGCCACACCAGCCGTCATCCGTTCCGGCACCGTCACCGTCCCCTTTAGCGCGGTGCCGTCCAACGACCTGAACGCGACGTTCAACTCAGAGGTCATGGACAAATCGTAGAGACCACGTTCGCCGGGGACGAGCGCGCAGAAAGAATCCGCGGTTGCTCGTGGTCGAGCCGCTGCTCGGTAGGCCTAGGGCCTGTCCGATGGGACGCAGCACCGATCGGGCACAGGGTGGGCAGTGATCGCTGTTAACCTCGGCAGTTCGTTGATCGCTGGTCGTTGGGAAGGGAGCCCAGATGGAAGCACCGGGCAGGCCGTTCCTGATGCATATCGGAGATCTCTTCTGGCAGAACCAGGGCAGGGTGGTCATGCTGGCCGGCCTGATCGAGCGCGGGCGGGTTCGTAAGGGTGATGCGGTGGAGATCGTCGGTTTCGGTGGGACCGCGCTCGTCGCCGTCGAAGAGATCGAAGCTTCTCGGCGGTATGTCGACGAGGC
>NZ_BMVE01000029.1 GCF_014650555.1 Streptomyces goshikiensis
GATGCCGTCGATGATCACGCGATGACTCTTCCACCGCCCGCCCCGCCCTGTGTTCTGCTGAGTTCGTCCCGTTCCTGCAGTTCGACGCCGAGATCCGCCGGATCGTCTGCACGACCAACGCCCTGGCTGTTCGAGGTGCCGCGAGGCCGGTCGGGCCGGTTGGGGTTCAGGGCGGGAGAGCAATTTGGAAGATGCGGAAGGGGGCGCGGTGGGGCAGGGTGGTTGCGGCAGGGCCCGGGGTGCGGACTGTGCTCCAGCACGGGTGAGCCGATGACGAGCCATCACGGAGCGGGAGAGAGCACATGTCCTTTCAGGCTTATCTGGACACCATCGAGAGCAAGACCGGTCTGACGCCGCGGGAGTTCATCGCGCTGGCGAAGGAGCGGGGGTTCGACGGGCCCGCGACGAAGGCGGGGCCGGTTCTGGAGTGGCTCAAGCAGGAATACGGTCTGGGGCGCGGGCACGGGATGGCGCTGGTGCACGTGTTCAAGAACGGGGCGAAGATCGACTCCAAGCACGTCGGAACGACCGGGTCGCACCGGGACGAGTCGGACACCCTGTGGCTGGACGGGAAGAGCAGCCGGCCTGCCTGAGATGAGAGTGAGAAGAGCCCCGCCCTGGTTTTGGGCGGGGCTTCTTTCGTTACTTCGTGAGGGTCAGGGAGTTCTGGTTCAGGGCCGGGGCCGGGAGCGGTGGGGTGCGCAGGGCCAGGAGGACCGCCGGGAGGGAGAGGAGGACCGAGACCATCACGCCGCCGACGAACCAGCCGGAGGCGTCGTGGTCGCCGAGGTAGGTGGCCAGCGGCGGGGCGATGCCGCCGAGTACGGCCGAGGTGACCGCGTTGGGGAGGCCGAGGCCCAGGGCGCGGTGTTCCGCCGGGAAGAGTTCCGAGAGGATGCCGGGGAGCGTGGTCGTCGCGCACACGAGGTACACGGTTCCGCTGAGGTAGGTGAGCAGCAGGCTCGTGAAGGTGCCCTCGATGGTGAGGAACGTGTACGAGCCGGTGATCGCGAAGAGGACGCTCGCGCCGAGCAGGAAGCGCCGGGGGCCGACCTTGTCGGCGAGGAGGCCGATGGGGACGTTGACCACCATGAGGATGGAGGTGGCGCAGACGACCACCCAGAACATCAGGCCCGGGGCGGCGATGCGCTGGCCCGTCGCGGGGATGACGGAGGTCCACGTACCGCCGACGGTGGCCATGCCGGAGATGAACAGGACGGACAGCAGCACCTGGCGCCGGTAGGTGACGAGGACCTCGCGCAGCGAGCCGCGGGAGGCGCGGGTGCTGGCCTCGCGCTGGAAGACCTCGGTCTCGGCGAGCTGGCGGCGCAGGACCAGCAGGATGACGCCGAAGAGGCCGCCGACGAGGAACGGGATGCGCCAGCCCCAGGAGGCCATGGCGTCGGCGCCGAGGGCGCCGGTCAGGGAGCCGCCGAGGAGGGAGGCGGTGAACGCGCCGGCGCAGGTGGTGACGGAGAAGAGGCTGCCGTAGAGGGACTTGCGCTTCTTCGGGGCGATTTCCATGAGGTAGGCGGCGGCCGCGGGCCATTCGCCGCCGGAGGAGATGCCCTGGGCCAGTCGGGCGAGGAGCAGGATCAGCGGGGCGAGGATGCCGATCTGGTCGTAGGTCGGGGTGACGCCGATGAGGAACGATCCGGCGGTCATCAGGGCGATGGCGATCATCAGTGCGGGGCGGCGTCCGCGCCGGTCGGCGAGGCGTCCGAGGAGGATGCCGCCGAGGGGGCGCACCAGGACGCCGATGCCGAGGACGGTGAACGCGCCGATCAGGGAGGTGACCGGGTTGCTGGAGGGGAAGAAGCGGGCGGCCAGGAGTGGCGCGAAGAGTCCGTAGCCCAGCCAGTCGAAGGACTCGACGAAGTTGCCGACGACGGTGGCGGTGACCGCGCGGCGGTGGGCCTGGCGGGGGGTGCGGGTCTTGGGGGACGTGGAGGACATGGTCGGGGTGCCTCTCAGACCGCGCGGGCGTAGCCGTGGGTGGTGATGCGGCGGCCCGCTTCCTCGTAGTAGCCGGGCTCGGTGGGCAGGCTGGTGGCGAGGCCGCTGACGTAGCGGTTGTACATGCAGAACGCCGCGGCGATGAGCACGGTGTCGTGGATGTGGTCGTCGGTGGCGCCTTCGGCGCGGGCCGCCGCGATGGTCTCGTCGGCGACGGGGCGCGCCGCGGCCTGGACCTCGGCCGCGATGCGCAGGAGGGCGCGCAGCAGCGCGGGCAGGGGCGCCGCGTCGGCGTCCTGCTGGACGGCCTTGACGAGGTCGGGCCCGCCGTCGAGCTGGGCGGCGGCGGCCGCGCCGTGGGTGTCGGAGCAGAAGCGGGTGCGGTTGAGCTCGGAGACGTACGTAGCGATCAGCTCGCGCTCGCCGCGCGGCAGCGGGGAGGGGCCGCGCAGCAGCGCGTCGGCGATGGCGTTCAGCGGGGCGGCCGACTCGGGGTGGTCGGTCATCAGGCCTCTGATGCCGGGCAGGTCGCCGGCAATCGTGATGTGCGGCACCGGGTTGTTCCTTCGCTGGGTGGAGGTGGTATTCGGTGCCATCGTTGGTGGGGTGGAGTGGTGCGGCCAACTCCTTTCGTGCGGTGTTGCGTTCAGCCGCGACGGGGGCGGCGGGCCTGCTTGCTGACGGCTTTCCACTGGCGGCGGATGTCGGCCATGGCGGTGGGGTCCTCGCGGCGCTCGCGGTAGGCGATCTCCCCTTGGAGTTTGCGCCAGTTGACGAGGCGGGCGTGGGGGAGGTCGCCGGTGTGGACGGCTTCCTCGACGGCGCAGCCGCCGTCGCCGTCGTGGCCGCAGTCGCCGTACTGGCACAGCTGGGCGAAGGCGGCGAGGTCGGCGAAGACGTCGTCCACGGCGCCGCGGCTCGCGGCCACTTCCAGGGAGCGGATGCCGGGGATGTCGAGGAGGACTCCGCCGGAGGCGAGGAGGTGCAGGCGGCGGGTCGTGGTGGTGTGGCGGCCGCCGGCGCGGCCGACGGCGGTGACCGCCTCGTCGGTGCCTTCCAGGGCGTTGAGGAGTGAGGTCTTGCCGGCGCCGGAGGGGCCGAGCATCACGGTGGTGGTGCCGGGGCCGAGCCAGGTGCGCAGGGTGTCCAGGCCCTGGCCGGTCAGGACGCTGACGGGGAGGACGGGGACGCCGGGGCTGAGGAGTTCGGCGGCCGCGGTGTCGTCTGCGCCTTCGTCGTGGGTGCGGTCGGCTTTGGAGAGGACGAGTACGGGCTGGGCGCCGCTCTCCCAGCCCATGACGGAGAGCCGTTCGACCATTCTGGCGTTGAGGCCGGAGTCGAGCGGGACGACCATCAGGACGGTGTCGATGTTGGCGGCCATCACCTGGGGTCCGCTGCCGGCGGCGCCGGCCCGGGTGAGGACGGCGCGGCGGGGGGCGACGGCGTGGACGCGGCCGTCGGCGCCGAGTTCGACCCAGTCGCCGGCGACGGGGGTGGCGGGCAGGTGGGGCGCGGTGGTCGCGGAGTGGTGGACGAGGCGGCCGTCGGCGCCGGCGAGCATGACCTCGCAGATCGAGCCGTGGTTGACGATCACGCGGGCGGGGGCGCCGTGCCCGTTCCAGTCGGCTTCGTCCGTGGGGCTCCAGCCGAGGCGTTCGAGGCCGGCCTGGGGGGTGAGCGTGTCAGTCATGGGTGTTTCCCTCGGTGATGAAGCCGGTCCAGGTGCGGCGCGGCCGGTCGCCCGCGGCGGGGTCGACGCGTTGGACGGAGTGCATGGTGCGGGCGCGGAAGACGACGAGGCGGTTGGGGCGGGGCAGGATCAGCGTGGGGTGGACCGGGGTGTGGAGGAGGGCGGCGCCGTGGGTGGCCTCGTCGCGGGACTCCTCGTCGATGAGGGCGAGGCCGCCGCCCCAGCTCGCGTCCCAGGTCTGGTGGGCGAAGTAGACGTAGGCGCCGATGCGGCCGGCGCCTGCGTCGTTGTGCCAGTTCAGCCGGGAGCCGGCGGGGTAGGTCCAGGCGCTGAGGGTGAGGGCGAGGCCGTCGTCGCCGGTTCGGGCGCCGAGGACGTCCAGGTGCGCGGTGATCTGTTCCTTGACGGCGCGCTGCCAGCGCGGGGCGTCGGGGGCGGCGGTGAGGGGTTGTTTGTCCTCGCCGCCGCGGTAGGCGAAGCCGTCGTGGACGGGGTCGATGGTGGAGAGGACCGGCTTGGGGCGCAGGGCGGCGAAGGCGGCGGTGGTCTCCTCGAAGTCCGCCGGGGGCAGCAGGTCGTCGATGACGACGAAGCGGTCGCCGCGGGAGTGGACGTGGGTGCGGGGGCCGCTGGCGGGCGCGTCGAGGACGGTGTCGAGGTTCATGCGGTCGCCTTCCTGCCGCGGCCGGCGAGGCGGGCGGCGGGGATGCCGAGGAGCACGAGGAGGAGGGAGAGCCCGAGGAAGACCACGTCGTAGTGGGCGGTGAAGAGGGCTCCGAGCAGCATGCCGATGGGGACGCCGATGGCGTTGACGAAGTTGTCGATGGAGCCGAGGCGCGAGAGGTAGCGCTCGGGGATCTCGCTTTGGTAGGCGGTGTCCCAGACGATGCCGCAAGCGGCGGTGGTCAGCGCGGACACCGCGAACGAGATCCCGATGACGGCCGTCGGCAGGTGGTCGCGCATGGTCAGGGCGGTGAACTGCAGGACGGCGCCGAGGGCGACGACGACCGCGGCGGCCTTCCAGGGGTGCTGTTTCGCCGCCGAGATCACGGTGACGGAGCCGAGCAGGGAGCCGACGGCGAGGCAGGTCGCGAGGACGGACCAGGCGCCGGGGCCACCGAGGGATTCGACGGCGATGACGGGGCCGGCGACGGCGGTCAGCCCGATGCCGAGGGAGACGACGAACCACAGGGCCATGCCGACGCCGAACCAGGGGTACTGGGCCATGATCGCGAAGCCGGCGCGGAAGCGGGTGTCCTCGGGCCCGGCGTCCTCGTCCGCGGCGCCCTCCGGGTCCTGGGGGGCGGCGGCCCGGGTCTGGCGGGCCGGGGTGTGGATGCGGGCCAGGCGCAGCAGCAGGGCGAGGTTGACGGCGAAGGAGGCGACGTCGATCCACAGGACCCAGCTGAAGCCGACGGTGCTCATCAGTACGCCGGCCAGGACGGGCCCGAGGAGGAAGGCGACGTCGGCGACGAGGGACAGGAGGCCGTTGGCGTCCTGCAGCCGCTCCTCGGGGACGAGTTCGGGTGTCAGGCCGATCTGGGCCGGGTTGTACAGGGCGGTGCCGACGCCGTAGAGGGCCGCGGACAGGCACAGGTGCCAGCTCTGTACGGGCAGCAGTCCGGCGAACAGCAGGGCCAGGGCGCCCTGGGCGACGATGCGCAGGACGTCCGCGCCGATCATGACCTTGATGCGGTCGTACCGGTCGGCGATGCGGCCGCCGGAGGCGACCATGAGGAACCGGGCGCCCCACAGGGAGAGCAGGACCCAGGTGATGCCCGAGGCGGAGCCGGACACCTGGTAGGCGGCCAGGGCGAAGGCGACGGGGACCGCCGCGTCGCCGATCTTGGAGACCACGTTGCCCGCGAAGAACGTCGCGAAGCGCCGTTCCCGCAGGATCTCGGTCTTGTCCTTGAGCCGCATGGTGCTGGTCACGGTCACCCTTCGCAGATGAGGAAGTCGTTGCGCGCGCCGAAGCGGACCAGGGCGTGCAGGTCCGGGGCGGGCAGGTCGCTCTGGGCGACGAGGTCGGGCCAGCTGAGGGCGCCGCCCCGGGAGAGGAGGGAGACGGTGGCGGCCAGGCGCCCGTCGAGGCGGAAGCGGCGGCCCATGGTGATGACGACGAGGTGGTCGTCCGCGGTACGGACCTTCGGCGGGAAGCGGCTCGCCCAGCGGATCCGGGTGGAGTCGCCGACCTCGCCGGTCAGGGCGCTGCGCAGGGAGGCGCCGGCGCGGCGGTCGGGCCGCATGGCCAGTCGGGTGGCGAGCCACTCGCGGTCGGGGGCGGGGGCGCTGGTGCCGAGGAGTTCCTGGGCGGCGAGGGCCTCTTCGCGCAGGTCGGCGAAGGGCTCGTAGCCGATGGTGAGGTGGACCGTGAGCTCGCCGGTGCCGGACACGCGGTGGGCGGTGTCGCGGGGTACGGAGAGGCAGGTGCCGGGCTCCAGGACGTGGTCCAGGCTGCCGGGGGCCAGGTCGCGGGAGCGGGCGCCGACGCGGGAGTCGACCTGCCAGTGCTTGCGGCCCAGCAGTTGCAGGATCAGCGCGTCGTGGTCGTCCGAGTGGACGTCGAAGGCGGAGGTGTCGCCCGCGGTGATGTAGCAGTTGACCCAGGCGCGGGCGTGCAGCTGGTACTCGACGGCCTCGCACAGGAGCATCACGTGCTCGTCGAGGGCTTCGAGGTGGCTGATGACGAGGGTGGCACCGCGCTCGATGGCGCTGTGCAGGTACGCGGGGACGAGCGCGGTGTGCAGGACCTCGCCGTCGCCGACGCGCGAGCGCATCCAGCGGCTGCGGTCGACCTGGCGGCCCGACTCGACGAGGCGGAAGTTGGTGGCGAGGGCCCCGGGGCGGGCGAGCGCGGACCAGACTCCGGCCAGCAGGGTCTCGGCGGGGTCGTCCGCCTGGCCGGCCGGTGAGTTCGCCGGCCCTGCGGGCGCCTCGTACAGGCGCACCCCGGAGGCCGGGGGGAGGGTGCCTGGCTCGCCGAGGGCGGTCAGCAGGCGCTGCGCGTAGGCGTAGGCGTCGAAGCCGGTCATGGCGCCGTCACCGCCCCCAGGGCGTGGAGCTTGCGGGCGAGCGTGGTGCGGGAGGCGTCGTCGAGGCCGTCCGGGAGCGCTTCGCCGAGTTCGGCGAGGGTGAACGGCCGCTCGGAGTGGGTGGCCTGCTCGACGGCGGTGAAGTCGAGGCCGTCGGGGACGGGCAGGGAGCGGCCGCGTACGAGGAGGGCCGGGCCGGAGCCGGTGCGGGTCGCGGCGACGACGCCGGGGTGGGCCCAGCGCAGCGGGGCTCCGTCGGCGGGGTCGTCGCCGGGCAGGGCCGCTGAGTGCGGGCGGCTCAGGTAGCCGGTGGTGCGCAGCCTGAGCTGGCCGAGGGTGAGTTCGTCGCGGACGCGGTCGGCGAGCGGGGCGTCGCAGCCGGCCGGCTGCTCGAAGAGGGCGTGGGCGCGGTCGGCGATCTCCTGGCCGGTGGGGTAGGCGGCGGGGGCGGGTCCGTTGCCCGCGGGGGCCGAGCGCCACAGTGCCTCGGTGATGAGGGGGCGGCTCTTCACCGGGTAGAGGGTGAGGCCGAGGAAAGCGGAGGGGCCGAGGTTGCGGAACACGTGGTACGTGTCCTTCGGTATGCACAGGAAATCGCCCGGCTGGAGCAGGTGGTGCTCGGCTGACGCGAGGTGCGGCTCGATGTCGAAGGTGATGTGCCCGAAGGACGGGCTCGGGGTGATCCCGGAGGCGTCGAAGGGGTTCTCCTGCCAGACCCATACTTCCTTGGGCGCGGGGCCGAGGTGGAAGATGAGCGAGGGTTCCGAGTCCTTGTGGATCCCGAACGGTGTCCAGCCGGAGTCGGCGACGAACGTGTACACATCGGTGCCGGAGGGGAGTTCGTGGATTCCCTCGGAGACGATTTCCCGTACGAGGGCGGCGACCCATTCGGCGAGCGGCAGGCTCCAGGAGGAGATGTCGTTGACGGCCAGGCACGCCTCGCGGCTGTCGGCGGTGCGGGCGCGCCAGGCGACGGCGCTCTCGTCCGGGGCGAGGGGCGAGTCGATGAACCGCTTGGTGAGCATGTAGTCGAAGGCGCCGGGCCGGAAGGCGCGCAGCCGCAGGTCGCCGGGGGCGCTGTGGGTGGCGGTGCGCAGGCTGTCGTCGATCAGCCGGCTGACGTGGCCGGGGTCGGTGACGAGCGCGGACAGGAAGGACGTGCCGGTGAAGTCCGGGGCCTGCGCGGCCGCGAACGCCTTCCACTTCTGTATGTCGATGGTCGTCGTCCGACTGGTCTGACTGCTCATCAAGGTCACCGATCCGGGAAATTCAGGGTAAATAGGCCTACGCGGCCGGTGTCTTTTCGGACGACCGGCCGCGTGACGAAGCTGGCCTCAGTGGCCGACGTCCTGGCGCGGGCCGAACTCGGCCTCGAAGTCGAAGTTGTCGTCTTCGAGGATCTCCATGACCAGGTTCTTCTCGTTCTCCATGATGACCATTCCTTTGTGTGAGAGGTGCGCTGAGAGAAATTCAGCGGTGTTACCGAAGGGGGGCTTCAGCAAGACCTTCGAGCGGCTTTCGCTGCTTTCCGGTTCGTTCTGAAATCGATCTTGGCATGCCTGTCAGCCGGTTGTCATGCCTTTCTGCTGGCATGGAATTCCCCTGGCATTTTCGTGTCACGCGGGGCGGTCACAGCAGACCGCGCTGGGCGGCCTGGAGGCCGAGCTGGAAGCGGCTGTGCGCGCCGAAGCGCTCCGACAGGCCGGAGATCATGCGGCGTTCGCTGCGCAGGGAGATGCCGAGCTTGCGGGCGACCGCCTCGTCGGTGAGGCCGTCGGCCAGGAAGCGCAGCAGGGCGCGCTCCTGGGCCGAGTAGTCCGCGGCTTCCCCGGCCTCGTGCGCCGCTGCGGCGGGCGACGTGCCCTCGTCCCAGAGGTGGGAGAACAGGGCGTGCAGACCGACCAGGGCGCTGGGCTCCCGGATGAGGACCGCGCCCTGCCGGGTGGTGTGCGCGGACGTCGACAGGAGGGCGCTCTCCCCGTCGGCGATGCTCATGTGCAGGGGCAGCGAGGGCACGGTGCGGATCTCGGCTCCCGCCTGCGCCAGCCTGCGCATCGCGCGGCGGCGTTCGGGGGAGCCGGCCGTGCTGTCGAGGTGGAGCACCCGGACGCGGACGCCTTGGGCGATCCGGTCCTCGTACAGGGGGACGTCGAGCTCCCACGCGGCGTTCTCGCCGGTGCCGGTCGGGGCGAAGACGCGTAGGTCGGCGGCGGCGTGCAGGGTGAGGTGCTCCAGGCAGCGGCGGACCGCGTCGGGTCCGGTGAAGCGTTCCACCGCGCCGGTGGCGCTCTCCCTGCCCTGCGCGGTGTAGTCGGCGAGCAGGTCGGCGACCGCCGCGCGGGTGGCGTCCACTTCGAGCTGGGTGCGGCGCAATTCCTCCTCGCGCCGGGCGAGGAGCGCCGCGAGGCCGGTCTGGGGCGGGACCAGGCGCAGGGTGGTGGGGCCGCGGGTGCCTTCGAAGCCGGCGTCGTCGTCGGAGCCGGCGTCGGGCTCGGTGTCTGCCGCCGCGCGCAGCAGTGCGAGGTCCGCGAGCCGGTCCAGGGCGGTCAGGACGTCCGCTCTGGCCGCGCCCAGCGCCTCGGCGAGGGCGTCCACGCCCCAGGAGGGGTGTTCCAGCATGAGCCGGTAGACGGACTCCGTCCCGGCGTCCAGTCCCAGTACGCGCAGCATCAGTGTTCCCCCGAAGTGTCGTGCGAAGTGGTCGTGCTCCGGAAAGCCGCCGGGGTCACATCCGTGCCGTGGCACGGATGTGACGGCGCCGCGCCCTGGGGTCCGGCGGCCCGGCTACGGCATAGTCGGTGTGTGCACCTCGTCTCCTTCACCCTCACCAAGCCGCGCGGCGCCCCGGACGTGCCCGCGGACGCGTTGCTGCGTGCGCTGTGGGAGGCCTGCGGGAGCGACGACGGCGTGGAGCACCTGCGGGTGCACCCCGCGCGCTCCGGAGCGCGGGGGGTGGCCTTCCTGATCGCCCCGGACGCGGCGAGCGCGGTGGCCCGCTGCCGCGCCGTGTGCCGGCGGGCGCTGGCCCGCTCCGCCGAATTGCCCGGGTGGGAACTGGCGGGCCCCGGAGCGCCCTGAGCACCCTCGGAGATGCCTGCGACGCTTCGGTCAGCTGCCGAAGTCTCGCCGTCGGGCGAGGTGTCTCTTGCCACGCCCCCATTCTTGGAATAGTGGGCGGCCCGGCGCTTCTTCTCGAATGCGGAACTCGCCTCCGATCGTGCGCATTCGACAGCGCAATCTGGAAGTTGGCCGGTCCGTGCGGGCGTGTGGACGATGTGCGCAACCGTCAGCCCCGTCGACAGCCAAGGACGTCCACGTGCCGCACATCGAGATCAACAACGACCTTCCCGGTATCAGCGGCCTGATGGCCCAGCGCCCGGACACGGGGGCGGTGCTCTCTCAGCTGGCGGAGACCCTGCTGCGCAGCGGTGAGTCGCCGCTGACCCGCGGTGAGCGGGAGCTGATCGCCGCGTACGTCTCGGAGCTCAACTGCACGCAGTTCTGCTCCGCTTCGCACAGCGCCTTCGCGGCAGCCCAGCTGGACGGCGGCAAGGACCTGGTCGCGGCGGTCCTCGCCGACCCGGCGTCCGCGCCGGTCAGCCCGCTGCTGAAGACGTTGCTGGCGGTGGCTGCCGAGGTGCAGGCCGCGGCGCGCCCGGTCTCCGACGAGGCGATCGCGGCGGCCCGCGCCGCCGGGGCCGGTGACGCCGAGATCCACGACACGGTGCTGATAGCGGCCGCGTTCGCGATGTTCAACCGCTATGTGAACGGCCTGGCCACCGAGGTGCCCTCGGACCCGGCGTTCTACGACTTCGCCGCCGACCTGATCGTCAACCACGGGTACGGCGCCGCCGCCTGATCCCTCGCCGGCCTTCCCGTGCCATCGAGTCCGATCCAGCGACCAAGGAGCGTGTGACGTGGTGTGGTCCACGGCAGATGTACCCGACCAACGGGGCAGGACCGCTCTGGTCACCGGCGCCTCCGGCGGCCTGGGGCTGGAGACGGCCCGGGTGCTCGCGCGCCGCGGCGCGCGGGTCATCCTGGCCTGCCGCGACGTCGAGCGCGGGATCGCCGCGGCGGCGCGCGTCGGCGGGATGGCGGAGGTGGTACGGCTGGACCTGGGCTCGCTGGCCTCCGTACGGGAGGCGGCCGAGCGGGTACGGGGCCGGGTCGACCGGCTGGACCTGCTCGTCAACAACGCGGGCGTCATGTTTCCCGCGTACCGGCACACGCGGGACGGTTTCGAACCGCACTTCGGTGTCAACCACCTGGGGCACTTCGCGCTGACCGGCCTGCTGCTGCCGCTCCTGCGGGACGTTCCGGGCGCGCGGGTCGTGACGGTGTCGAGCCTGGCCCACCGGCTGGCGGCGCGCGCCCCCCGGGCGGGCGACGCGCACGCGGACGGCGGTCACCGCTCGGTCGCGGCGTACAGCCGCTCCAAACTCGCGAACCTGATGTTCGCGCGCGAACTGCACCGTCGGCTGGCCGATTCCGGAGCGGCCGCGGTCTCGGTGGCCGCGCACCCGGGCTTGTCCCGGACCGGGCTGTGGCACGCCGGCGCGCCGGTGTGGCTGCGGCCCGTGAGCGCCGGCGCGCTGCGGCGGCTGGCGCAGGATCCGGCCGAGGCGGCGCTGCCGGCGCTGCGGGCCGCCACGGATCCGCTCGTGCCCGGTGGCGGCCACCTCGGCCCCGCAGGGCTGTCGGAATGCCGCGGCGGGGCGGTGCCCGCGCGCTCCAGCCGGGCCTCGCGCGACGAGCTCGCGCGGATCCGGCTGTGGGAGCTGTCCCAGGATCTGACCGGGGTGCGGTACGCGCGCCGGGGCGCGGAGCGGTTCGCCGCCGGAACGGCCCGGTGAGCCCGGTGAGCCCGGTCCCGGAGGGTACGGGCATCGCGGCAGGGGCCGGGAGGGCGGGCGACGGCGACAGCCGGGGCGACGGCTTCCGCGCCGCCGCCGCGTGGGCGTGGATCTGGCGGAGCTTCGACATGGGGCTGCCGGACGTCGGCGGTGCGTCGTGGCAGGCGGATCCCGTGGCGCTCCCGCCGGAGGACCGGCCCGCGCGGGGCGCTGCCGCCGAGGCGGAGGGGTACCGCCGCTACCTCACCCACGGCCCCTGGTAGAGCCCTACTTCCCGGTGTGGTGCCGAGGCGGTGCGCCGGCTTCTTCGATCGTGCGGTGTCGGGCGCGCGGGGATCTGCGGCCGCGAGTGGCCGCCCTAGCCTGTCGCACCGACCCACGCTTCGGTGAAAGGCCCTCCCATGACCCAGGTCGCACACAGACCGGCCTCCGCGCCCCGCGCCGCGACGGAACCCGGCCGCTCCTCCTCCCGGACGCCCTCGTTCTTCTTCAACGGCCACGCGCCGCGCCGGCGGGTGCTGGTCCTGCTGCTCAGCGCGCTGTTCGGCTTCGCGCTGACCGTCGTGTGGTCGGCGCAGTTCGTCGACAAGACGATCGGTGACAACATCGCGGACACACTGCTCGGCCACGCGGCCAAGGGCGCCCCGATCACCGGGACGCTGGCCGGTGTCGCCTTCGCGCTCGCGACCGGGATCGCGGGCACCTTCACCGCTTGCAACGTCGCCGTCTTCAGCGCGCTCGCGCCGCTGGCCGGTACGTCGGCGACCCGGCGCGGCCGGATGGCCGCCGCGCTGCGGCCGCTCGGCTTCCTGGCGGCCGGGGCCTTCACGGTCTCGGCGCTGTACGGCGTCCTCGTCGCCCTGGTGGGCACCGGTATGCCGCAGTTCCAGGCGACCAGTGGTCCGGGCTTCGCGCCGCGCCTCGTGCAGGCGATGGTGGTGTACGGAGTGCTCGGCGTCGTCATGCTGTACCTGGGCCTGGCCTCGCTCGGCGCGGTCCGTGACCCGCTGGCCCGGCTGAGCGCGCGGTACCCGAACGCCCCGATGGTGCTGATGGGCGCGATGATCGGCGCGTTCCTGATCGGCCGCCCGTTCGCGCTGTTCCGCCAGCTGTTCATCGATGCGGCGAAGAGCCACAACGTGCTGTACGGCGCGGCGGTGTTCAGCCTGCAGACCCTCGGCAACCTCGTCATCGTGGCGGTCCTGTTCCTGCTCGTCACCGGCCTGCTGGGCGACCGGCTGCACCGCTGGATGACCGCGAAGCCGAGCAGGGCGTCGGCCGTGATGGCGGCCGCGTTCATCGCCGCGGGCGTGTTCATGATCCTTTACTGGGACGTGCGGATGCTCGCGCGCCGCGACCTGATCTGGTACCCGCTGGCGCCCTGGGCGGCCTGACCCCGCGAGGGGAAGCGGAGGGGCCCGGACCGGCGCGAGGCGCTGGTCCGGGCCCTTGTCGTGGGCGTCAGGCGGGGCCGGCGATGGCGGCGACGAGTTCGCCCGCGGCGTCCACCACGTCGAGGGCGGTCAGTTCGGGCTCGTCCAGCACCGGGACCAGGTCGCCGAGGACGTGGGCGAACCGGCCGCCGTTGTCCTCGATCATCGTCAGGGAGCCCTCCCACAGGGCGGCCCGGATGCGGCCCGCGGTGAGCATCCCGTCCGCCGCGGTGGCGGTGATGAGGATGCCGGCGACGCGTCGCTCCAGCGGGGTGGGGAACCAGGCCCCGGCGCGGAAGTCGGCCACGAGCTCCTGAACGCGGTGGCGGGCCCGGTCGGTCGCGACGGGCTCCAGGAAGAGGGTGGGTGCGGGCTGGACTGCGGTGATGGACACAGGGGTTCCTTGGGTGGTGTGGGAGGGACGAGGTGTGGCCGGGGTGGCTTCCTGCCGCCCGGCCGGGCGCCCCCTAGGAGAGGCCGGCGGCCGCGCGCAGGGCGGCGGCGCGGTCGGTGCGCTCCCAGGTGAAGTCGGCGAGTTCGCGGCCGAAGTGGCCGTAGGCGGCGGTCTGGGCGTAGATCGGGCGCAGCAGGTCCAGGTCGCGGATGATCGCGGCCGGGCGGAGGTCGAAGACCTGGCCGATGGCCTGCTCGATGAGGTGGAGGCCGATCTCCTCGGTGCCGAAGGTCTCGACGAACAGGCCCACCGGCTCGGCCTTGCCGATCGCGTACGCGACCTGGACCTCGCAGCGCGAGGCGAGACCGGCGGCGACCACGTTCTTGGCGACCCAGCGCATCGCGTAGGCGGCCGAGCGGTCCACCTTGGACGGGTCCTTGCC
>NZ_BMVE01000030.1 GCF_014650555.1 Streptomyces goshikiensis
TCACGTAGTGCATTCCCATGATGCAGGACCACAGGCCCCTGTGGCGACCGCTCCTTCGGACGCGTCGCTGACCGGGGCCGTTCGTGTCCCCAGCCCCGCGCGCCCTCGCTGCCGCCGGAAGGGATGCGGGCGGCGCTTTACGCGCAAGACGCCCGGACAGTCATATTGCACGCCTAACTGCCGAAAGCGGTCGTCAGAAGCGGACGCCAAAACCACCCCGAAAACGGGCTCTGACCTGCTGGAACAGGGCACCGAAGGTGTCCACCTTGGTAAGAAGGGAAAGAAGTTTCCCGACCCCGACCCCAAGACCCCCCAGGAACTCGCTGCTGAGGCTGCCGACCGGCGCCGCAAGGAGCGGAAGCGGCGGAACTACAGCGGGCTCTACTTCCAGTGGGACTACTCGAAGCTGAAGTCGATCCGCGGCTGCCGCCGGTCGGCCCGCGACGAGGGCGCGGGCGTCACCCTGACCGTGTCGCCCGACGGCGAGCAGGTCGGCCGCAAGGGCCTGAACCGCTGCGCGTCGGTCTGGGCCTGCCCGGTGTGCGAGGCGGTGATCCGGGGCCAGCGGGCCACGGACGCGGACACCGCGATCACCGAGCACGTCCGCAACGGCGGGATGGTCCTCTTCGTGACCTTCACGGTGCGGCACTGGTCGAACCACGACCTGGAGGACCTGATCCGGGTTCAGGTCCGGGAGGTCTGGAAGGGCCTGCTGCAGGGCCGGAAGTGGGCCCGCTCGAACGCGGGGAACCTCCGCAACCGGCTCGGGGTCGTCGGCACGATCCGCGTGATCGAGGTGACCGTGGGCCAGGTCAACGGCTGGCACCCGCACCTGCACGTCGCCGTGTTCCTCGGTGGCCGCCAGGACCCGAAGCCCAAGCGCGGGTCCGGCGAGAAGTGGGACCCGACCGTGCGCTCGTACTTCCGGCCGGCGGACGCCGACCTCGACCGCTTCGAGGCGGAGTGGAAGGCCGCGTGGATCGACGGCGTCACCGCCGCGAACCCCGACTTCCGCCCGTCGGCCCGCGACGGCGTGGACTTCAAGCGGGTCTACACGGTCAAGGACGCGGCGGCGATCGGGAAGTACATCTCCAAGGTGCAGGGCACCGACGTGGCCACCGACTGGTCGGCGGGCGCGGAGCTGGCCATGTCGCACGTGAAGCAGGCGCGCGGCGGCAACATGAAGGCGATGGACATCCTGTTCCGCCTCGCCGCGCTGCGCGGCGGACAGGTCGCGGACGACCTTCCCGGCTGGGGCTCCATCGAGCAGCTGCTCGCGCTGTGGTCCGAGTACGAGCTGACCACCAAGGGCGGCCAGAACATGGCGTGGTCCGAGGGCCTCAAGCGCGCGTACGGCATTGGCACCGACGAGAACCAGGACGCCGCCGACCGCCAGGCCGTGGACGCCGAAGACGCCAGCGAGGCCGACGCGACCCGCATCCACATGTCCGCCCGCACCCAACTGGAGGTCGGGCGCAAGCGGATCGTGGTCGACGTCGACGAGGCGGCCAGCGAGGCGGTGAAGCGCGACGAGGACCCCGTCATCGCGGTGCGCGCGCTGCTCGCCCTGGTCGGCATCGACAGCATGGGCGTGTGGGCGATCACGGCCGACGAGGACGAGGCGAAGTGGCAGGCGTCGGCGGAGAACGCGGCCGGTCGCTCGGGCGAGACCGAGGACGCGCGGGCGAAGCGCAAGGAGCGGGAGGCGGCCGACCTCCGCCGTGCCCGCGCCGACCGCCGCCAGCACGTCTGGAAGACCACCGCCACGACCACCCAGGAGTAACCCCGGCCCACCCCGGCCGCCGCGAAACTGACCCCAGTAAGCACTAACTCGCTCACCCCACCTACTGCCGCCGAACTCCCCTCACGCCGCCACCCCATCCCCCTGCCGAACTCTTCTCCCCCGTCACCCGAAACTCCCTCCGAAACTCACGACCCCCGCCCCGACCTGAACCCCTGGAAACTCCAAGACCACCCACACGGAACACGTGGAGAGTGGGTGGTCTTGGAGATGGAAGGGCGTCCGTGCAGGTCGGGGCGGGGGTCGTGAGGTGGCGCTGTCACACCCTGGTTTACGGGTCGCTTTACACCCACCGGCCGTCCCCGGCCGACGCGTTACTGGGGTCAGTAACCCACAACTTGCTGCCCCGATCTGCGGGTTCCGGAGCCGAGCAAGTTGGTGCGAAAGCTCCCCTTCCCCGAGCGGAGCAAGGTGGAGTCGGGGAGTGTCCCCCGACCGAGGGCGGTCGGGGGCGGGCTTGCTCTACAACTGGCCCTACAACTTGCCCGTCAACGTGCCCTACAACTTGCTCTACGGCTTGCCGTACAACTTGCCCCGAGCCGACGCCGACGCGGTCTCCGACGTGCGAGTTAAGGGGGTCCGGCCGCGCCGACTACTTCCCCACGACACCCTCCCCGGGCGTCACGGCGATGCCCGGCCCGAGGATCCGCCGGCCTTTCCGCGCGGCGACGTCCTGGTGCTCGACTTCCCCCAGGAGTGCGTCCGGCTCGGCTCGCTCGACGGGCAGCAGCCGCGGGCCCGGGTCCGTCGACGTCGTGCTCCTGGTGGTGCTCGGACCGGTGCCCAACGGGCGGCGCATCGTGCTCATGACGGCAGTCTGCCGCCGCGCCAGCGCAGCATTTGCACGGTCCGTATCGACGCTGGAAGTGCCGATACCTTGGTCCTCCGCATCGAGGTCGCGCCTCTGGTCGCGCCTCACGTCGCGCTCCTGGTCGCGGCTCTCGTCGCGCCTCTGGTCGCGCCTCTGGTCGCATCGGCGGCCGTCGTACGAGGGCCTCCGGCATACGGCCTGAGCAGGGAGACCAGGGGTCGGCAGCACGGCAGTTCCGGCGCCGACTACTTCCCTACGGCGACCCCCCGGCGCGTAATGCAAGAGGTGTGCCCGTGTTGATCTTGCTGGAATGCATGAGGTGTGACCGGGTTGATCTTGTCGGCGTGCACGGGTGTGCTCGTGCACGCGTGCACGCATGACGAAGGCCCGCACCGTGGGTGCGGGCCTTCGTGGTGCCGGTCGGTCAGACAGCGGCGATCATCAGGGCGGCGATCAGCAGCCACAGCATGTGCCAGCTCTGATCGAGTGCGTAGGCGCCCGTGCCGAGCGTCGGCGCGTACTCGCCCTTGGCGGTCGTCGGGTGACCCGGGTGCGCCGGGGTGCCCAGCGAGTAGAACTCCGCCTTGCCGCACCGATCGGCGAGCCGCTTGAGCGTCGTCCGGCGGTCAGCCCAGTAGTGCGAGACGGCGTCCGCGCCGAGGCCGAGCACGAGACCGACGGCGGTCACGGACAGGCCGAGCACGAGCACGACCGGGACCAGGACCACGAGCTTGGTGAGCGTCAGGCCGAGGACGTGCCGGCCGCAGGCGAGCCGACCGGTCCAACCGGGCTGGCCCTTGGTCGCGGCCTGGCACGAGGACTGCACCCAGTGGTCTCCGACGGAGTGGGCGACGTAGAGGGCGACGAACACGGCGGCGAACGTGGTGGCGGTCATGATGGGTTCCTCCTGGCTCGTGACGGGTCTGGGAGCGAGGGGCGGCCGTGCGCCTGGCAGTGGACGGCCGCCCCGGTGGATCAGATGCCGATGTGACGGCGGCCGGACTCGTACATGCGCCGGACGCTGGACTGCTTGTCGGCGTCCTCGAACAGCGCGATGGCGATGCGGCGCCACGACAGGCCGTAGTGGTCGCGGAGCTTCACGACCTGGACGGCGGCGCGACGCTCCAGGAGCCGCGCGACCTCCGCCGTGTGGGTCGCCATCGCCACGGCGTATTCCTCGCTCGCGGTCGGCTCCATCAGCCCGGCCTCGCTCGCTCCGAGCGACTCCAGCGCGTAGGCGAGCTGCTCGCCCTCGATCGAGCGGGCGAGGTAGCCGCGAGGGTCGTCCTCCGCCGGGCTCCACGAGATCTCGGCACGGTTCCCGGCGGTCTTCTCAACGATCACGGACATGGCTTGGGTCCTCCCCGAATCGGTGACGTGCGCTTTGTGCACACCAAGAGACTGACACAGGGTGTGCGCATTGCGCAAGGGCCGACTTGTTGGGAATGCCTAGGTGTGTGATCTGGGGTGGTTTGTACGGCCGTTGGGTCGTGATGCAAAGGTGTGGGGGATTCGTTCGAGGGCGTTCGGTCGGCGTGACATCTCTTGCAACTCGGGTCGGTGGGTGGTCCGTGCGGCGGGGCCGAGTGCAGAAGTGCCAGAGGTGCGCGGTCGCGGCGAGCAAAAGTGCCAGAGGTGTACGGCCGTCGGGCTCGTGCTCCTGGTGGTGGTCGGCGTACGTCATCTCGGAGACGTACCGGGGTGGGCGGTGACGTACTCGAGGAACGCGGCCGGGGTCGCCGCGGTGAAGCGCCGGCGCTTTCGTCGGTGGGACGCGCTGCCCTACGAGACGTGCCGCACCGCGTACGGTCGGGCGCCATGAAGCGCGAGACCCCGAGGGGCACCGACGACGAGAAGTTGTGCGCGTGGTGCGGCGGCAAGATCCGGCAGTCCGGCGTCGGCCGGAGCCGGGACTACTGCTCCCGCACCCACCGCGAGTACGCGTACCGGGCCCGCCGCGAAGCGGAGGTGAAGCTCGTCGCCTACTCGCGCGGCCGGGCCGACGCCGTGCGCCCCGTTTCGTCAACTGTCGATACCCGGCGGGACCCCGTTCCGACAGTTGACGAAATGCGGGCACCGGTCCCGGCCGCCGACCCGGGCGACGGGTGGGTGCGGTCGATGGACACGGTCGACGCCCAACTCCGGGAGCTCGAAGCCCGCCAGGCCGCGCCGCCGCCCGCCCCCGCGCAGAAGCGCCGGCGCCTTGCCCCTCCCCCGGCGGACGCCCCGACCCTCTTCGAGCCGGAGGCCGCCGACGGCGAGTAGCCGCGGCCGGTCTCTGCGCGCCTGCACCACGGCGGGGCCTGAGCGGGGGTTCCCTCCGGTCTGGGCGGCAGGGCTTGCCCCAGAGCGCGCCGTGCGTCGGGGTGTGAAGGCTCGTCCGCCCCTCGGGCGGGCGACCCTGACGGGAGTTTCGTCCGGGGAGCGAAGCGGACCGGGCGAAAGTCTTGGCAGGGCTTGGCCTTCACGCCCCGGCGTGCGGTGTGCTGGCCTCCGGTGCCGGTCAGGCCGGAGGGAACCCCCGCGACCCCTGCCGAACCACCCACGGACCCGCAGGCACCCGCGATCCCCCGCCCCTCTGGGACTGGTGGCCCCCCGGAGGGCCGCCGGAGGCTCTGTGAGCCGCACACGGTCACGGCGCGTCCCTGTGCGGCGTTCTGACGGCCCGTGGAGGCTCCGGCGGGCCGAGAGTCGCGCGAGCGGGAGAACGGCGCTCAGCGCCCCCGTGGGTGCCCTCGTGCGGGTACGTTCGGGAGTTGGCACGACGAAGCCCCCGCCGAGTTCGGATCGGCGGGGGCTTCGGTGTTGCCTGGCGCAGGGTCAGCTCCGGTGCGCGCGCCAGCGGCGGGGGGGAGCCACGGACTCCCCGACCTCGACCGTGTCGCCCTGCGCATCGACGTAGACGTTCCGGCTCAGCAGGACCGGGGAGCCGGGCTCGACCCCGAGCAGGCCCGCCTGCTCCTGGGTGGCGGCGTCGGCGGCGCTGGCTTCTTCGGAGGCCACCGCGCGCCGACCGGTGACGGCCTCGATGGCGGACGGGGTGCCACCTGGGATGCGCTCCAGCAACAGCAGGGCGGGCACGGTCTCCGCGAGGTCGGCGGAGAACCAGCTCGTGCTGGCGCTGACGGGTTCGGCGTCGGCGTTGTGCGTGACCCGCTGGCGACGCAGCGCCGGGCCGTCGCCCTCGACGCCCAGGAGGTCCGCGACCCACTCGGGCGGGGTGGTCAGGTCGGCGTTCGTGATGACCGCGTACTCGCCGTCGGCGTAGATCCGCCCGGTGGTGAGTGCGGCCTCCAGGCGGTCGGCGGCCGTGCGGTGCAGGGTCCGGCGCGTGCTGACCGTGGTGGCCGCGCCCTGCCGGGCCTCCGCCAGGCCCTCCGCCTTCAGCGTGCGGTGGACCTTCTGCGCGGTCGCGGTCGAGATCCCGTACGCCGCCGCCAGCTCGCGGACGGACGGCAGCGCGTCGCCGTGCGACAGCTCGCCGCTCACGATCTTCGACTTCAGCGCGGCGACGACTTGGAGGTACGGGGGCGTGCGCTCCAACGAGGACATGGCGGGCTCCTTCAGCGGGTGAACGGTTCGGTGATCTAGC
>NZ_BMVE01000031.1 GCF_014650555.1 Streptomyces goshikiensis
CGGGCTCTCCGCGCAGGCGGAGGTGGGTCGTTCGTCGGCGACGCCCACCAGCGCGACCAGGTGGGCTCTCCGCGCAGGCGGAGGTGGGTCGAGGCCGGCATCACGGTCCCGGCCGCCGACCTGGGGCTCTCCGCGCAGGCGGAGGTGGGTCGGCGCGGGCCGACCTGGAGAAGGCGCAGGAGGAGGGCTCTCCGCGCAGGCGGAGGTGGGTCGTGCCGGCGGCGCGCTCCTCGAGGACGCACACCGGGCTCTCCGCGCAGGCGGAGGTGGGTCGGCAAATGTCATCGCTCTCCGGCAGCCCTCACCGGGCTCTCCGCGCAGGCGGAGGTGGGTCGTGGTTGACGTACCGGCCCCGTCCGGCGACGTCGGGCTCTCCGCGCAGGCGGAGGTGGGTCGGCGACTTCCCGCAGCATCTCGGCACTGTCGGTGGGCTCTCCGCGCAGGCGGAGGTGGGTCGTGGACCAAGACGAACACGCCTTGGAGCTCCACGGGCTCTCCGCGCAGGCGGAGGTGGGTCGGTACTTACTCCAACTGAGGCTGCGGAGGCAGCGGGCTCTCCGCGCAGGCGGAGGTGGGTCGTCAGGGATTGCCCTCGCGCTGGCCGAGGCCGTGGGCTCTCCGCGCAGGCGGAGGTGGGTCGTCGCCCAGGGCCGGGGCTAGGGACCGAAGAGAGGGCTCTCCGCGCAGGCGGAGGTGGGTCGATCAAGACCTTCGCGTCGTCCACGGTCGCCGCGGGCTCTCCGCGCAGGCGGAGGTGGGTCGGTTGTCGACCGGGGTGACCATGTGCCCGGCGAGGGCTCTCCGCGCAGGCGGAGGTGGGTCGTCGGGCCCGACTGTCACACGGGACCCCAGTCCGGGCTCTCCGCGCAGGCGGAGGTGGGTCGCTCGCACTCCCGCTTTCTAACACGCCCTCTAGGGGCTCTCCGCGCAGGCGGAGGTGGGTCGGTGGCGCAGACATTCCCGTACAAGACGGATCGGGGCTCTCCGCGCAGGCGGAGGTGGGTCGATCGTTGTAGGCGTCGGAGCGGGCGAAGGCTGGGGCTCTCCGCGCAGGCGGAGGTGGGTCGCGAACAGGAGGAACGCGCCGATGCCGCCGTGGGGGCTCTCCGCGCAGGCGGAGGTGGGTCGCGGATGGACACGCCCTGGAACACGGCCTCGGCGGGCTCTCCGCGCAGGCGGAGGTGGGTCGCACCTGGACACCCTCGCTGACGCCCAGCTCAAGGGCTCTCCGCGCAGGCGGAGGTGGGTCGATGGTCCAGGTCACGCGGAAGTTGAAGGCCCAGGGCTCTCCGCGCAGGCGGAGGTGGGTCGAGGTCTTCGTCTTCCGGATGGGGCGCCGGACGGGGCTCTCCGCGCAGGCGGAGGTGGGTCGTCGCCAGCCTTGATGACCTGACCGCCCACAGCGGGCTCTCCGCGCAGGCGGAGGTGGGTCGACCAGCAGTGCGCTGACCTTGGCGGTGTCCTGGGGCTCTCCGCGCAGGCGGAGGTGGGTCGGTGATGAAGGACGAGGTGGACCGCGCCGCCGCGGGCTCTCCGCGCAGGCGGAGGTGGGTCGTAGTGGTGGAGCCGAAAACGATGGTCATATGAGGGCTCTCCGCGCAGGCGGAGGTGGGTCGGCGCAGAACCTTGGCGACCTGGCGAACGCGGCGGGCTCTCCGCGCAGGCGGAGGTGGGTCGTCCCGCTGCCCCGCCTTCCGAGGGCTGAAGATGGGCTCTCCGCGCAGGCGGAGGTGGGTCGATCGACTGTTCGGCCTGGCCTGAGCCAGGAGTGGGCTCTCCGCGCAGGCGGAGGTGGGTCGTCGTGCTTCCAGCTCCGCTCCCGCGCGGCGGGGGGCTCTCCGCGCAGGCGGAGGTGGGTCGCGCTCCAGGGCGGCCGCGGTGAGGACGAGGATGGGCTCTCCGCGCAGGCGGAGGTGGGTCGCTCAACAGCGTTGGGCGCCGTTTCCAGCTGGCGGGCTCTCCGCGCAGGCGGAGGTGGGTCGGTACCTAGTCCACGGCCAGCGGACTTCCCCTGGGGCTCTCCGCGCAGGCGGAGGTGGGTCGACGCCGAGCGGCACCAGCTCTGTCGTGCCGTCGGGCTCTCCGCGCAGGCGGAGGTGGGTCGGCGATCCCCATCGGCGTACGGTCGTTCGCCTGGGGCTCTCCGCGCAGGCGGAGGTGGGTCGGTGGCGCTGGTACAGAAGCGGCGCGATGCCGCGGGCTCTCCGCGCAGGCGGAGGTGGGTCGCCCTCGCCGAGATCACCACCGCCTGCTACGACGGGCTCTCCGCGCAGGCGGAGGTGGGTCGCCGCCTGACGCTGCGTCCGCAGCATCCGCGCCGGGCTCTCCGCGCAGGCGGAGGTGGGTCGGCGGTGTATGCCGACGGCGTCCGCAAGGGCGAGGGCTCTCCGCGCAGGCGGAGGTGGGTCGGTGTTCGGTCTCGCCGGGCAGCACGTCGCAGGGGGCTCTCCGCGCAGGCGGAGGTGGGTCGGCCCCGTCGATGCGGGGCCGAAGAATGTGTGTGGGCTCTCCGCGCAGGCGGAGGTGGGTCCGGGGGACGGCCGCGTTCTCGGGCTCGAAACCCGGGCTCTCCGCGCAGGCGGAGGTGGGTCGCTCATGTTGAGGTCGACGCAGACGAGGTACGGGGGCTCTCCGCGCAGGCGGAGGTGGGTCGGTTGGCCAAGGCCTCCTGGACGCGCGACTCCGGGGCTCTCCGCGCAGGCGGAGGTGGGTCGCGGGCGCAGGTCGAGGCGTGGCTGGTCGAGGTGGGCTCTCCGCGCAGGCGGAGGTGGGTCCCTGGCAGGTCCATGGGCTGCTCGCCCGTGGACGGGCTCTCCGCGCAGGCGGAGGTGGGTCGGCTAATCCGGGGCTCGGCGCTTCCCCCTCGCTGGGCTCTCCGCGCAGGCGGAGGTGGGTCGTCGCAGAACCCGGACCCGGACCCGATGGGCTGGGGCTCTCCGCGCAGGCGGAGGTGGGCCGGTCGCGGTGATCATCGCGGCCACAGGGCTGGTGGGCTCTCCGCGCAGGCGGAGGTGGGTCGTCCCAGATCCAGGCCGGTGACCTGCTGTGCGGGGGCTCTCCGCCCAGGCGGAGGTGGGTCGTCGTTGGTGCAGATCGGGCAGCCGGTCCCGGCGGGCTCTCCGCGCAGGCGGAGGTGGGTCGGGCGGGGCGGAGGCGCTCCGCGCCGACCTTCTGGGCTCTCCGCGCAGGCGGAGGTGGGTCGCTCCTATCCGAGCACCCGGAGCAGCCGGTCGGGGGCTCTCCGCGCAGGCGGAGGTGGGTCGGTGGGCCGGAACTGGTGCGGGTGCAGGGCAGGGGGCTCTCCGCGCAGGCGGAGGTGGGTCGGTCGTGGAGAGCAGGCAGGCGCCGTCGATGCTGGGCTCGCCGCGCAGGCGGAGGTGGGTCGTCGAATCCGCCGGCCCGTGCGGGCCACCATCGGGGCTCTCCGCGCAGGCGGAGGTGGGTCGAGGTCCACTGCGTCCGCGGCCGCGCTCTTGGGGGCTCTTTGCGCAGGCGGAGGTGGGTCGACTCTCGACGCCAACCGTGCCGTCCTCATCAAGAGCTCTCCGCGCAGGCGGAGGTGGGTCGGCAGCCCAGACTCTGCCGAAGTCGATGATGGAGAGCTCGCCGCGCAGGCGGAGGTGGGTCGGCATCGACGATCCCCGCGAGGGGCTAGAAGACGGGCTCTCCGCGCAGGCGGAGGTGGGTCGTGGTTCAGCGTCATGTTGATGCTGGACTCGGTGGGCTCTCCGCGCAGGCGGAAGTGGGTCGTCATGCCGGCCATCCGGGTGCAGCACCAGGTGGGGCTCTCCGCGCAGGCGGAGGTGGGTCGCAACCCGCGAATCTCCTGCGGCATGACCGGAGCAGCGCCTCAACCCTCTGAAACGATCTCAGGCCCTTTCTCGGGCACGGACCTCTTACTGCCCTAACCCAACACGCACCGGACACCTCATCCAGCGTCACGGAACGTCACTACCAAGAAGGGGGGGAGGCGGTGGCAGCCAACAGCTCCGCAGCCACTCCCCGGGCACCTCAAGGTGCCCACGACCACACAGTCGAGAACTCCACCCAGCGGTCACCAATCGCGCGTGATGACCCAGCAGAAGCCCTGCTGTCCGTGCGTCAGACGTGCGTCACGTGCGTCGAATATGCGTCAAGATATCGCCCGTAACGCATGTAATACACACTCAACAAAACCGCAGTTCAGCGGCCCTTTTCAGCAGGCTCAAGGATCGCGACGCGCTCGACGCGGTGGGTACCGAGAAACGCGTCACGGGTCAGGAGATCGGCGCATGCCCGCCTGGTCGGCAGGCGCTCGGTACACGTGTCGTCCGAGGCGTGCGCGGCGGCGGGCAGGGAGTCTGTCTCTGGAGCCGGACAACCGCATGGGTCTGGAGATGCTCGCGTCCTAAGACGCCATTTCGTTTGGTGTGATCTTGCGGCAGTCTGGTGTGGTGACGACTGG
>NZ_BMVE01000032.1 GCF_014650555.1 Streptomyces goshikiensis
CGGGGCCCTCGCGCGCACACGCGTAGGGGCCCCACCCCGGAAACCACCGCAACACCGAAACCCGCAGGTCACACGCTTGCGGGGGCGCAACCGCCCGCAAGGGAGGTTGCGGTTCGGGAAACCGCCACAAATCAGGCGGGCCGGAACGCCGCGCGAACGGCAATCCCGGCCCTGATCCACGACCACTTAGGAGCGCACTCGTGGACTACGCAGCAGCATGGAACAAGATCGGCACCGGCACCAAAGCGACCCTCGGGTTCTCGACGGACCGGATCAACAAGGCGACGGCCGCCACCAGCCGCGCCCTCGACACCGCCGCCCCGGCCTGCGCCCCGTTCGCGCACCGCTGGGACACCGAGGCGGACCGCCGGGCCAAGCTCCGCACCCCGGAGAACCTGAAGGCGCTGATCGCCGCTCAGCGTGCGAACACGTCGGCGCGCTCGACGGCCGCGACCGCCGCGAGCCAGCGGAAGGCCGCGAAGGCGGCGAGCAACAACCCGCTCAACGGCAGTCGCCGCGCGGCCCGCACGGCTGACAAGGCCGCTCGCGGTCACGCCAAGGTCGCACGCACCGACCTCAAGACGGCCCGCCGGAACTACCCGCTGACGCTCAAGCAGCTCGCGGTCCGCGTCCACGCCGCGCACACGATCCCGGCCGGGCTCACCTCGTACGCGCTGTCGTCGGCGGAGCACTGGACGATGTGGCCGGCGGGAACCTCGCTCAGCCTGATCGGCCTCAACGCCGCACTGCTCGCGGTCGGCCGCCGCCAGGTCCGCCTGGCGCCCGACGACGACGCCACGGCCGAGGAGCGTCGCCTCCTTGAGCGCCTCGACCCGTCGTACTGGGTCCAGCACGCCGACGAGCGCGGCCTGTCCGGCACGGTGCCCGCGCCGACCGAGCTGACCCCGGCCGGGCTGGTCACCACCGTGCGGCTCGACGGCCGTTGGAAGCCGTCGGCGTTCAAGGCCAAGCACGAGGAGATCCGGGCGATGCTCGGGGCCCGCACCGCCCTGCGCATGGAGATCGGCTCGGGCTCCCACGGCGACCGCGCCACGATCACGCTGCGGACCCGCAGTGCGGCCGACGGCATCGAGCTGACCGGCTGGAAGCCGGGCGACCCGTGGGGCGTCGACACGATCACGGGCGAGCCGGTCATGGTGCCGCTCGGGCGCCGGATGCTGATCGCGGGCACCTCCGGGTCGGGCAAGTCCTGGTCGACCCGCGCCCTGCTGGCTGAGGCGTCCGAGACGCCCGACCACCGCCTGGTCGTCATCGACCCCAAGCGCGTGGAGGGCATCAACTGGGAGCACCGCGCCCGCGTCGCCATCTACGCCGAAGACGTCCTCGACGTCACTGACGAGCTGGTTGCCGAGATGCACGACCGGCTGCACGAAATCCCGCGCGGCCGGGACACCATCGAGATCAGCGCCCGCCGCCCCCGGATCACGGTGTTCGTGGACGAGGGTGCCGAGGTCATCACGATGGCGCGCAAGAAGCGGGCCAAGGGCACCAAGGAGGAGCCGGGCGACCCGGATTGGTCCCGGATCATGGAGAACCTGGGCACCCTCGCCCGCATGGCTCGCGCGGCGGAGATCATCCTGATCTGGGCCACGCAGAAGCCGACCATGGACGCCAAGGGCGGCATCGACCCGCAGATCAGCGCGCAGATCACCTACCGCGCGGCGCTCGCGCTGAGCACGTCCGGCGAGAGCCGCGTCGTGTTCGGTGAGGACGCCACCGAGCGCGGCTGGCACGCCCACGACCTGCCGATGCCGGGCGTGGCCATGCTCCGGTCCGGCCCGAAGGCGGCACCGCACCCGATCAACACGCGGGCCTTCTCCCCGGCCGACGTGATCGCGCTCCCGGCCCGGCCGGTCTGGCAGCGGGCGGGCAAGGCGCCGGCGGTTCCGGCTCCCGCCGCCGCACCCGCGCTGAGCCTGGTGAAGGACGACGAGCCCGCGGCTGCCGTCCCGGACGGCCTGACCGACAACCAGGTCGCCGTGCTCAAGGCGGTGCAGGACGGCACGTCCACCAACGCGGAGATCTCCAAGGCGGTCGGGATCAACCCCGGCTCCGTCGCCCGCGCGGTCGACGCCCTGGTCAAGCGCGGACTGCTCGCCAAGGACGGCACGACGATCCGTACGGAGGTCGCCGCATGAGCGCCAACATCGCCCAGGCCGTGGCCGACGCCCGCGCGGCGGAGGCCAACACCGAGCAGATCGCGCAGATCCTCGCCGTGGTCCAGGCCGTGCAGGCGGCCACCCCGGCCCCGGCCGCGCACGCCGCGTGCAGCTGCTCGACGCAGAAGGCCGGCGGATCGTCCGCCGGGAAGGTCGCCGCGTGGATCGCGGGCGGCGCGGCCTGCGCCTGCGTCCTCACCGCGCTGTTCCTCGCCGTCGCCCTGGTCGCCGTCGCCGTGACGGTCGGCGGCTGCGTGTCGTACCTGCTCATCCGCGAGATCCGGAAGGGGAAGTGACCATGACGAAGCCCAACTTCAAGCGCCTGCTCACCGTGGGCCCGGCGGTCGGCATGACCGCCGTGAGCATGGTCCTCACCCTCGCCGTGATCGTGATGTGGCTCGGGGGCTCGATGCCGTGGGGCATCGCCCTGGTCGTCGGCATCGGCCTCGACGGCGGATGGCTGGCCACCCTCGCGTACGAGCGTCGCCTGGCCCGGCAGGGCGACCACAGCAACGTGATCACCGGCGTCGGCTGGGGGTTCGGCGCGGTGGCGACCGGCGTCCTGGTCGCTCACGCGCTCGGTGAGACCTCGCCCGGCCCGTGGCTGGCGGTCGCCTGGCTGCCGCTCGCGGCGAAGGCGCTGTGGCTCGTGCACGGCCTCTGGGAGCGCACCGCACTCACCCCGGCCGCCCTCGACCGGATCGCCACGATCCAGCAGGGCGCCCGCGACCAGGCGGCCATCGCCCGCGCCGAACTCCGTGCCGAGGCGGGCACCGAGGAGACCCGCCTCGACGCCGTCACGGGCGCCGGGAAGCGCGTCGCAGAGGCACAGGCCAAGGCCGCCCGGCGGCTCTCCGGGGCCTGGTCGGAGCTGGACGGAGTCCGGCAGGGCGACGGCACCGGCAGGGCTCTGACCTGCGTGACAGAGCGCGTCGCACCCGCGTCACAGGACGCGTCACAGCCCCGCTGGCAACTCCCGGTGTGGGGCAGCTTCGAGGAGCTGGCGGCCATCGAGGCGCCGACCCTCACGGACGACGAGATCGACCGGATCGTCTCGGAGCTGCGGGCCAGCACCAACCCGCCGATGACGTACAACGCCCTCGCTGCCGCGTTCCGCAAGGCCGGGCACAGCGCCGGGGAGACCCGGCTCCGGGCGGCCTGGAAGCGCGTCTCGACGGCTGAGGCGGTGGGCTCGTGATCGCCCTCGCCTACCTCGCCACCGTGGTGGTCGCCCTTGTGGTCCTGGCGGTGGCCCTGCGCCACCGCCCGGCCCCGGCCCCCGCGCCGTTCCCGCCGGCGCCCGAGGCGACCCGACTCCTGATCGACGCCGAGCCCGACGTCCGGCTGATCCTCGCCGCCGCCACCCAGCTCGCCCACCTCGCCAACCGGATGGGAGCCGCAGCATGAGCCGCCGACCCGCGATCCACGACCCCGAGCCGAGCGTGGTCACCAGCCACGGTGCTGACTTCTTCGGGCAGGACCGACACCTGCTCAAGGAGGTCGCCGCCCTCGCGGCCTGGGTGACGAACTCCGTGTCGTACAACGACCGGAAGGCCGTCGCCCCGCTCGTCGCCGCGATGGAGTTCCCGAAGCCGTGCACCTTCCCGGCCGCCGACGCCGCCCGCGTCTCCGAGCAGCTGCTCGCGGTCTCCCGCACCCGGCACATGAAGCCGCGGGCGTCCGCCCTCGCCCGCGCCCTGGCCGACGCTGCCGCCCGCGCCGCCGCCGACGGCGAGCCGTGGGAGTGGCAGATCGAGTCCGCAACCGCCTGACCACCCGAGAGGATCAGCACCATGCAGACCAACGAGTCCGGCATCCCGACCGGCCCCATCGACCGCGAACCCCTGGACTACCCGGCGCCCGGCGTCTACCCGGACACCGCCCGCAAGGCCGAGATCCTCACGGACGTGTTCCGCGCGGCCGGGGTTGAGCTGGGGGCGTACGACGACCGGATCG
>NZ_BMVE01000033.1 GCF_014650555.1 Streptomyces goshikiensis
CTCGGGCTTTCCTCCGGGCTTTCGTTCTTCGTTCTTGCGTTTCCGACTCTATCAGACTCTTTCGTGTCCGATTCCCGGTCGAAGCGGGTTTCGCTTTCCAGTTCTTCGCTTTCGCGTTTCCCTTTCCGGCGAGTCCGACTCTATCAGAAGTTTTCCACCGGATTTCCCGGTGTCGGACTTCGAAAGAAGAGACGACTGTGCCCACTCAGAATTCGCTTCTCTGTGGGCTCGTTACCGAACTTGTCCAGTTCCAGGCAACCGTTTAACTCTACATCACCGCCCCTGCCAGGTCAAAATCGGCGGGGTCGGCTGCTGAGACCTGGTCCCAGCAGCCGACCCCGCCCCCTCCCGGGGGGCAGGGAAGACCAGCACGGCCCTGGAGCCACTGGCGATACTCAGTGGAGCGGGTCAGGTGAGCGCCACAGGATGAGGCGTATGAACCAGCCGACCGCCCCGCACCGTGTGGAGTTCCTGCACCACCCCCACCCCGGCTTCCCGCACCTCACCGCCTGGGGGATCCGGATCGACGGCACCGACCTGCGCGTCCTCGTCGCGGAGGCGACCCGCGCGCTCTGGAACCGGGAGCTCGACGAGGACGACGACACGCCTCAGGAGCTCGAGGAGTTTCTGCTGCGCCAGCACGCCCCCCTGCACCTGGACGACGACGCCGACGGCACCCGGGGCCGTTCCCACTTCCTGGGCGACGCGCCACCACACCTCCGCGACCGCGATACCGGCGCTCTGTGTCTCTTGGGCTGCCCCTGCGGGATCGACGCCTGCTGGCCCCTGCTCGCCAGGCTCCGCGTCACGGCCACGCAGACCTGGTCCGGCTTCTACCAGCTCCACCGACCGGAGTGGGGAGAGCTGCCCCTGGGCCCCTACGTCTTCCCGCGCCCCGCCTACGAAGCGGCTCTGGCCACGCCCGTCCCCCTCGCCCAGGACCCCCTCGCCCCGCTGCTGGGCAAGGAGTAGCCACCCCCAGTGCGCCCGTGGCGGAGTCTCACGCTTTGCGGCGCTCCTGTAGAGGCGCACCGTCGCTGCCGTCCCGCAGGGAATGGACCATGCTCCGCAGGATCCGGAGCGCGGCCGACCGCTCAGTCTCGGTCATGCCGGCCAGCATTCTGAGCTCGACGGACCGGACCGCCACGGTCGCCTCCTCAAGGCTCCGTCGGCCGCTCGGCGTGAGCCGCGTGGGAAGGGCCTTCCCGACGGGTGCCTCCGCGGGCCTGGTCACGTAGCCCTCTCGCTCCAGGTTCTGGAGCAGCACGTTCATCGTTTGCCGGGTCACGAATGCGCCCCGCGCGAGCTCGGAGTTCGACAACCCCGGCCGCTGAGCCAGCAGTTCGAGACAGGAGTAGTGCGTCACGCTCATCCCGAGCGGCCGCAGCACCGCCTCCATCGCCGCGCGAAGCGCGCTCGACGCCTCTTTCAGCAGGTAGCCCAGTGACGTCTCCAGATCGACGCCAACACCGTTTTGACTCATGTCAGGATTCTGACATAGGTTGACCTGTGTCAGAAAACTGACACGAATGAAGGAGCGTCATCGTGCCCGTCACCGGCCCCGACTTCATCTCACTCCAAGCGCGCGACCTCGACGCCTCACAGGCGTTCTACGAGCAGTACCTCGGCCTCGTCCGCTCGCAGACCGGACCTCCGCACGCCGTCGTCTTCGAGACGAAGCCGATCGCGTTCGCACTCCGCGAGGTCGTTCCCGGCACCGATCTCGCATCCGTTACTCAGCCCGGCATCGGTGCCGCGATCTGGCTCCACGCCACAGACGTCCAGGCCATTCACGACGCTCTCGTCGCCGATGGCCACACCATCGTCTCCGCACCGATCGACGGCCCCTTCGGCCGGACCTTCACCTTCGCCGACCCCGACGGCTACCAGATCACCCTCCACGACCGCGCCTGATACACCCCCGAAACCCGCGGTCACGCCCGAGACCTCAAGAGCCCGGGCGCACAGTTCCCCAGCTCTCCGCTGCCGGTCGGCCGCCGGATCGCCGATGCCGCCGTTGTGCACGTCAGGGACTCTGCTGGTCACAATGCGCCGCTATCGCTGCGGCGGCTGACGGCACCGGCGCACTGGAGCACCGCCAACGATGTGGTCCAGGCAGCTACTGGCCTTGGTCGAAAGGCTCTCGCCGCAGGAGCCAACCTGGCGCCAGGCCGTGGAAGTGGTCGCCCTGGGTGCGTTCACCGGGTTCCAGACGGCCACCACCAAAGAGCGGCCTCACGATGCGTCTGGGCGGTGACCCACTGGGCCGGCGCCGACAGGACCTGTACGGCCGCCGAGGCCGCGCCTGGCGAGGGCCTTGTTCTGCTTGAGCCGGTTGAAGCAGCGTTCGACGACCTTGCGGCGTCGGTAGACCTCACGGTCAAGGCGGCACAGACTCTCGCCCCGCCGCAAGTGTCCGCTGATGTGGTCGACGCGTTCGGGGGTGGTGCGGGCGATACCGCGTGTGCGTAGGTAGGAGTGGATACTGCGGGACGAGTAGCCCTAATCGCCCACCACCCGCAGCGGCTGGATGCGGGGCCGGCCGGGCCCGGCCCGTGTGATGCGGATGCGGGCCACGACCGGCTCGAACTGGGTGCAGTCGTTGACGTTCCCGCCGGTGATCATGAACGCGAGCGGCCGGCCCTGCCCGTCACAGACGAGGTCGATCTTCATGCTCAGTCCACCGCGGGACCGGCCGAGCGCCTCGCCGGTCCAGGGCCCCTTTTTGGCTCCCGAGGCGTGCTGGTAGACCCGCACGATCGTCGAGTCGACACAGACGACTGACCAGTCCCCCTCGCCGATCGCGCCCGAGTGCTGCTGGACGCGAGCCAGGAGCCGATCCCAGGTTCCATCCGCGGGCCAGCAGCGGAACCGTTCGTAGACCGTCTCCCACAGCCCGTCGGCCGACGCCGGTCGGCACGCTCCCCTCCGTCAACTGCCATTCCGCGGACGGCTGTTGCAGTCGCTGCCTTGCCGGGCTTCCAGGCGAAGGGGCGGGCATACCCCCGGGGGCCGGCCGTGTCAGAGGTTCACGCGCTTGAGGTAGACCCGGCGGCGGTGGGGGATGGTCTGGTACCAGGCCAGAAGGTGTTCGTCCTCGTACGTACGCAGCCGCATCGGGTGCGGGTCCTCGTAGAGGCTGCCGTCCTTGGGGTCGATGGACATCGACGCGAGGTCGACCAGGCCGTCCATGACCGCGGTGACGAGCTGCTGCCGCTCCGCCGGCATGTCACCCAGCACCCACACCCGACTGGGATCGCACTCCCAGGCCCAGCCGGCGTCGTTCTCGACGCCCTCCCCCCTCAGGACCACTGACCGATCTCCCGCTGGGCCTCGGCGAGGATCCGGCTGCTGGTCTCCATGGCGGCCCGGAACTGCTCCTCCGTCGCCTGGGGGTCACCCGCGATGCGTTCTGCTTCGTGCAGCGCCGCGGCCCGCGCCGGCCACCGGTGGATCGCCACGTGCGTGGCCCACTTGATCAGGAAGAACCGCAGGGGATTGATCGCCCCGGTCTCGGCCGCCCGGTCGAACGCTTCGTTGCACTCCCGGTCGAGCACGGCGAGGCTCGCCATGTCGATCCGACGCACGGCGTCCCGCAGCGCTTCGCGCGTCATGGCCGGCTGGGGGATGAGGGGGCCGGGGCCTTCCACCTGCTGTGCTGTCATCGTGTCCTCCAGGGGAACGCGGCCAGGATACCCAGCCGGCCTGAAAAACTGTCCGTAAACGCAGAAAAGCCCCGCACCAGTTACCTGGTGCGGGGCTTCCCACAATGATTG
>NZ_BMVE01000034.1 GCF_014650555.1 Streptomyces goshikiensis
TGGCGTTCGTTGGGTGTGGTGCCGGATGCGGTGGTGGGGCATTCGCAGGGGGAGATCGCTGCGGCGGTGGTGGCGGGTGGCCTGTCGTTGGAGGACGGGGCCCGTGTCGTGGTGCTACGTGCACGGTTGATCGGGCGTGAGCTGGCGGGCCATGGCGGGATGGCGTCGGTGGCGTTGCCAGTGGCGGTGGTGGAGGAGCGCCTGGCGCGGTGGGCGGGGCGTCTGGGTGTGGCGGTGGTCAACGGCCCGTCGGCCACCGTGGTCGCCGGTGACACGGATGCGGTGGCGGAGTTCGTGGCGGGATGTGAGACGGAGGGGGTGCGGGCGCGGCGTCTGCCGGTGGACTATGCCTCGCACTCGGCGCATGTGGAGACGCTGGCAGCCGAGCTGGAAGTGATCCTGGCCGACGTCCGTCCCCGGGCCGGCGAGATCCCGTTCTACTCGACGGTGGAAGCCGCGGCGATCGACACGGCGTCGTTGGATGCGGGGTACTGGTTCGGGAATCTGCGTCGGCCGGTGCGGTTCCAGGAGACGGTCGAGCAGCTGCTCGCGGACGGTTTCCCGGTGTTCGTGGAGTGTGGTGCGCACCCGGTGCTGACAGCTGCGGTCCAGGAGACGGCGGAGTCCGTGGGCCGGCAAGTGTGCGCGGTCGGTTCCCTGCGCCGCGAGGAGGGAGGTCTGCGTCGTTTCCTGACCTCGGTGGTGGAAGCCTTCGTCCAGGGCGTCGACGTCACCTGGCCCGCCCTCTTCGACGACACCGGTGCGCGTCTCGTCGACCTGCCCACCTACCCCTTCCAGCACCAGCGTTACTGGCTTGAGTCGCGTCCTTCTGCGGCGGTTGTTCCGTCGGGGACGCAGGACGGTCTGTCGTACGAGGTGACGTGGAAGAGTCTGTCGTTGCCGGAGTCGGTGCGTCTTGACGGCCGATGGCTGCTCGTCGTACCCGAGGACCTGGACGCGGACGGCACACGCATCGCCCACGACGTCGAGCAAGCCCTCACCACCCACGGCGCCACCGTGCACACCCTTGCTCTTGACCCCGCCACAGCGGACTTCGACGGCCGTTTCAGCAGGATGTTCGAGGAAGCAACGGACGTCACGGGCATCCTGTCACTCCTCGGACTGGCTGTGGGCCCGCACCCGGAGCACGGGGAGGTGCCGCTCGGGGTAGCCACGTCGCTGACGCTGACGCGCCAAGCCCTGGCTGGGTTCGGTGTTCCGGTGTGGGTGGTGACGCGGGGTGCGGTGTCCGTCGTGCCTGGTGAGGTGCCGGAGACGGCGGGTGCGCAACTGTGGGCGCTCGGCCGGGTTGCCGCTCTCGAACTCCCCGACCGCTGGGGTGGTCTGATCGACCTCCCGGCGGACACGGATGCGCGGTCGGTGGGTCTGGCGGTGCGGGCGCTGGCCGCCGGGATCGCGGCCGGTGAGGATCAGCTGGCGGTGCGGCCCTCGGGCGCCTACGGCCGGCGTCTCGTACGAGCCACCGCCCGCCGGGGACGGAAGGACTGGCGCCCGCAGGGCACGGTGCTGCTGGCCGGGGACCTCGATGCCGTCGCTGAGCCGCTGGTCCGATGGCTGCTCACGGACGGCGCGGACCACGTTGTACTCGCCGATCCCGCCCTGACCGAACTCCCGGCCGCGCTCGCGGACGTGGCTCAGCGCGTGACGACCGCTGCGGCGCCCGACCTCGCGGACCGTGCGGTCCTCGCCGCCCTCGTCACCGAGTACGCCCCTGCCATGGTGGTCGTCGTTCCGCCCGCGGTGGAGCTCGCTCCGCTCGAGAGCACGAGCCCGGCCGATCTCGCGGCGGCCGTCGCCGCCAAGTCCGCTACCGCCGCGCACTTCGACGCACTGCTCGACGGGCCACACGCACCGGAACTGGTACTGATCTCCTCGGTCGCGGGGATCTGGGGTGGTGTCCGGCAGGGCGCGTACGCCGTCGGCGCCGCTCACCTCGATGCCCTGGCCGCCCGCCGCCGGGCCCGGGGTCTGCCGACGGTCTCCGTCGCGTGGACGCCCTGGGCGGGTTCCGTTATCGCGGACGGCTCTGCCGCCGAGTCGATGCGGCAGTACGGCATCGCTCCGCTGGAGCCCCAGACGGCGCTCGCGGAGCTGAACCGGGCGCTGGGCAGCGGCACGGGCGACGCCGCGGTGGCCGACGTCGACTGGGAACAGTTCCTGGCGTCCTTCACCTCCGTACGTCCCACCGTCCTCTTCGACGAGCTGCCCGAGGTGCGCCGTCTCCGTCAGGCGGAGGCGGCGGCCATGGCGGACCAGGCCGCCCGGATCGGTGCCCCCGGCGGCACAGAGCTGGCGCGCTCCCTGCGCGACAAGCCCCGGAACGCCCAGCGAAAGGCCCTCCTGGAGCTGGTCACTGCCCATGTGGCGGCCGTACTGGGTGAGGGCGCTCCCGACGCGATCGACCAGAGTCGGGCGTTCAAGGACATCGGCTTCACCTCCATGACCGCGATGGAACTGCGCAACCGGCTCAAGGAGGCCACCGGGCTCACCCTTCCGGCCTCCCTCGTCTTCGACCACCCCCATCCCCGCGCACTCGCCGACCATCTGCGCGAGGAACTACTGGGCGAGGACGATGCGGAACGCACCGACTCCGAGCCGAACACCCCGAGCGGTCCGCCTCCGGCGGGCCAGGACGAGCCGATCGCCATCATCGGCATGGCCTGCCGCCTCCCCGGTGACGTCGGGACACCCGACGAGCTCTGGGAGCTGCTCGAAACCGGCCGCGACGCCATTACGGACCTGCCCGTCAACCGGGGGTGGGACGTGGCGGGCCTGTACGACCCGGATCCGGACGCGGCGGGGCGCGCCTACGTCCGTGAGGGCGGCTTCCTCCACGACGCGGGGGAGTTCGACGCGGGGTTCTTCGGCATCTCGCCGCGTGAGGCCCTGGCGATGGACCCACAACAGCGAATCATCCTGGAACTCGCCTGGGAATCGTTCGAACGTGCGGGCCTGGACCCGGCCGGCCGACGCGGCAGCCGTACCGGCGTGTTCATGGGAACCAACGGCCAGCACTACATGCCGCTGCTGCAGAACGGCAGCGAGAGCTTCGACGGCTACCTCGGCACCGGCAACTCGGCCAGCGTCATGTCGGGCCGCATCTCGTACACCCTCGGCCTGGAGGGGCCGGCGCTGACGGTGGACACGGCGTGTTCGTCGTCGCTGGTCGCGCTGCATCTGGCGGTGCGGGCGCTGCGCAGTGGTGAGTGCGACCTCGCCCTCGCGGGCGGTGCGACAGTGATGTCGACGCCGGAGGTGCTCGTGGAGTTCTCCCGGCAGCGAGCAGTCGCCGCCGACGGCCGCTGCAAGGCGTTCTCCGCCTCCGCCGACGGCTTCGGACCGGCTGAGGGTGCGGGCGTACTGCTCGTCGAGCGCTTGTCGGATGCGGTGCGTCATGGGCGTCGGGTTTTGGCGGTGGTGCGTGGTTCGGCGGTGAATCAGGACGGTGCGAGCAATG
>NZ_BMVE01000035.1 GCF_014650555.1 Streptomyces goshikiensis
GTTTTAGGGGATAGCGCGATGCGGTGAGGTTGGGGTCGCTGGGATGAGTTGGCTGGGACAACGGGATGCGGCGTAGTACCCAGCAGAACTGCTTTGACCTGCGGTTTTACTGCGGTGCCGGGGTAGGTAGAGGGCGTTCGGTTGCGGTTCTTAGGCCATGGTCTTTGCAATCTCTATCTGGTATGCATTTTGAGACGGTGATGTAGCGCCGCCTTGCCGAAGTGACTGAAGTGCAGTAACTTTCACGGGCTGATCTGGCGGCCTGTCTCAGTACCGTCCGCCGGCCTGCGCTGCCGGTCGGCCAATGGCTGAGGCGCTGCTGCTGTGATGGTGAGAAAGGGAGTGCTGATGATTCGCCGCGGACGGGAGCACCTGGTTCGTACCCGTGAGCAGCTTGCCCAAGAAATGGGCATGGCGATGGGCACGTTCCGGAACAAGCGGCCTTACGCGGCCGAGGGCTTCCCAGCGCCCATCAGTTCTGAGGGTGCCCGGGTCTTGTTGTGGGACGGCGAGCAGACGGCCGCCTACCTCGAGCGTGGCGAGGTGCAGGCTCTGCCAGCACCGGGCGCGGAGGATCTGCTGGACCGACAGGAGGCGGCCGCCGAGGTAGGGGTGTCCCCGCGGAGCTGGGACGGCTACAAGTCGGACCCGCGGCTGGCACCGCACATGGTGATGGTGTGCGGTGTGGAGCACTGGCCGCGCAGGTCAGTTCGGGCCTTCTGCGACGGCCGGCCCGGCAAGCAGGCCGCGACGGGCCGGCCGAAGGGGAAGGCGAATGCGGTACCGCGCGGTGAGCTGCAGGCCCGGGTTGCCGCGCTCCTCGACGCCGACCCGGCTATCACGATCGCCGGCGTCTGCGCCGCGCTGGGCGTGGCCTACGCGACGGCGCAGCGCGCTCTGTCTGAGCTGCGCAGCGAGCGGATCGCCGTCCTCCTGGCCGCGCAGCCGTCCTTGACGGCCGATCAGGCCGCGGTCCGGCTCGGGTACCCCGCCGCAGTCCGGCGGCGCGCCAGGGGTGGCGCCGGGACCCCCAACCACGAGAGGCGGGAGAGGCATGCGTGAAACCGTGGAAGTGAGCGCCTGGGATGCGTACTATGCGGCCGGCCGCTGGCCGTCCGGTGATGGAGGAGAAAGAGGCCTTCCGCCGCATGGTCGGCCAGGGGCCGGGACATTCCGCCGAAGCCCATAGGGAAGGGCTCGAATCCCTGACTTATTACCGACGGACAGTCAGCCCCATAGCCCTCCTTCCTGCTGGCAGCCTGGCTCGCGGTAGCGAGCCAGGAGCCTGGAGGCGGAGCCGGAAGGGTTAAGGGCGGGGGAGCGAAGCGGACCCGCTCAACTGGCGGGGTTGAGGCCTTGTTCCATGAGGTGGCCGTATTCGCGCCAGTGGATGAATTGGATTGGTTCTGTGGTGGGGCCGGGTGTGGGGGCGCACCAGCGTTGTACGTAGGCGGCGAATCCTTCCTTGTGGATGGTAAAGGGGCCGCCGTCTTCGTAGAGGTCGGCGATGGGCCAGGTGTCGCTGTCCTCGCCGGTCATGAGCCAGAACAGGTGGGTTCCGTCTTCAACGAAGCCCCATCTGAGGAGCCTGTCGGCGCTTACCTCGGGTGGCAGCCAGCGCGAGTAGGATTCGGGGGCCTGTTCCCAGAAGAGTTCGGCCATGTCGACCACGCTGTCGCCTCCGGCTTCACGGTATGGGGGGATACCCACAGTGCGTCTCCGTCGATTCCGCCGGCTCCGTAGGTTTCGATGAAGGCGATGTAGTCCGAGGGGAGTCGTATGCCGAGTCTGTGTTCGGCTTCGGCTGTTCCGGCCAGGTCGTGGGGGGCTCCTTCGCTGCTTTGCCTGCAGGGCGTGAGCACGTCTGACAGTGCGCGTATGGCGGGATGACTGGGCAAGAGGAACCTCCGGCGTCTAGTGAGCACACCAGACTATGAGCCCTCTCTGACAGTGCTTCCTGGCCCGCAGGGCGGGCCTGGTTACCACCACTGGGACTTCGGTAGTGGGCTGGTCCTGGTGGCGTTCGAAGGGGTGTGTCAGTGGTGCCCGGCAGACTTGCCTGGTGCTGATTGATGGATACGACGATGCCCGACTGGTTTTCGGTGAGGAGCTGGTTGGGCTTCCGGGCTTCTGGGCTGTTTCGCTTATGTGGTTGTGCGGGCCGGGAGACGAGCGTGGCGAGCCGGAGTTTGAGTGGTTCGGCGCGGATGAGGCGGACGTAGACGCGGCATGTGAGGCGCTCATGGAGGAGGAGCGCTGGCCCGTCTTCCGGATCCCGTTCGGTGACGGGCACACAGTGGTGGTGGTTCACCGCAACGACCCTGACGACTGCGGGAACCTGTACTTCGTCACCCACCCGGAATGGGGCGGCTGGCACGGTCATCTCGCCACCATTAGCCCCCACCAGGCAGGACCGGGCTTGTCCTGGGGAGAGCTGATCCATATTGCCGCCAACCCGGACCTCACGGCACCGGGAATCCACGACCCCACCGTCCGCTTGCTTCTTCTGCTGCCGATCCTCGGTGACGTGGACCTGCCGCCAGAGGCGGCCAACACGGTCTCCTTGGCTCTCACCCGCACTGGTATGCAGGCTGACAACGCATCCCGCGTGGCGGAGATGATCCTGCGGAACCCGATCTGGGAGCCGGCTCAATGGGATTTTCGCGCTGGGTCCCCTCTCAGCGGAGGAGAGCATGCGTTCGTGCAGGGGCTCCTTGAGTGCACGGTTACAGGGAGTCCACGGTTCGGCGTACAACTCGCCCATGGCATCACTCAGGAGCAGAGCGACCGACTGGCCCAGGCGTTGGGAACCTGTTCTCCCTGACGATCTGGCCATCAGTACACCGGAAAGTGTCTGGACGGCTGCGCCTGGCCCAGACTGCCCGTCACCCGGCTGACAGTGGACTTCGTCAGCTGCCAGACCCCGGCCTCGTAAGCTCCTCAGGCCAGGTGCCCTCACCGCTGCCAGCCGCCCGCGGAGCGGGCTAGTCCTGGAGGCGGAGCCGGAAGGACCCGGGTGGGGAGCGGAGCGGACCCACCCAACGGGCCGAAGGCCCGGACCCCATTAAACGGGGTCACCGAGGGCTGCGAAGCAGGCCGTTCGGGGTCCCGAACCGTCCGAAGCGAAGCGAAGGACACCGGCCCGAAGGGCCGGCTCTGGCTCGGCGAAGCCGAGCCCCGTCGAGCGCAGCGAGGCGGTTCTCTCCTGAGCGCGCAGCGCTCAGGTACCCGCTCCGCGGG
>NZ_BMVE01000036.1 GCF_014650555.1 Streptomyces goshikiensis
ACTGGCGGTTGTCGCAGGTGCTCGATGATGAGGCTGCGTTGGAGCGGGTGGAGGTGCTGCAGCCGGCCTCGTTTGCGGTGATGGTGTCGCTTGCCGCGTTGTGGCGGTCGTTGGGTGTGGTGCCGGATGCGGTGGTGGGGCATTCGCAGGGGGAGATTGCTGCCGCGGTGGTGGCGGGTGGTCTGTCGTTGGAGGACGGGGCCCGTGTGGTGGTGTTGCGTGCACGGTTGATCGGGCGTGAGCTGGCGGGCCATGGCGGGATGGCGTCGGTGGCGTTGCCGGTGACGGTGGTGGAGGAGCGTCTGGAACGGTGGGCGGGGCGTCTGGGGGTGGCGGTGGTCAATGGGCCGTCGGCCACGGTGGTCGCCGGTGACACGGACGCGGTGGCGGAGTTCGTGACCGTATGTGAGGCGGAGGGTGTGCGGGCGCGGCGTCTGCCGGTGGACTATGCCTCGCACTCGGCGCATGTGGAGACGCTGGCAGCCGAGCTGGAAGAGATCCTGGCCGACGTCCGTCCGGTGAGCGGCGAGATCCCGTTCTACTCGACGGTGGAGGCCGCGGCGATCGACACGGCGTCGTTGGATGCGGGGTACTGGTTCGGGAATCTGCGTCGGCGGGTGCGGTTCCAGGAGACGGTCGAGCAGCTGCTCGCGGATGGTTTCCCGGTGTTCGTGGAGGCCAGCGCGCACCCGGTGCTGACAGCTGCGGTGCAGGAGACGGCGGAGTCCGTGGGCCGGCAGGTGTGTGCGGTCGGTTCCCTGCGTCGTGACGAGGGGGGTCTGCGGCGTTTCCTGACCTCGGTGGCGGAAGCGTTCGTCCAGGGCGTCGACGTCACCTGGCCGGCCCTCTTCGACGACACCGGCGCCCGCACCATCGACCTGCCCACCTACCCCTTCCAGCACCAGCGTTACTGGCTTGAGTCGCGTCCTTCTGCGGCGGTTGTTCCGTCGGGGGTGCAGGACGGTCTGTCGTACGAGGTGACGTGGAAGAGTCTGTCGTTGCCGGAGTCGGTGCGTCTTGACGGCCGGTGGCTGCTCGTCGTGCCCGAGGACCTGGACGCGGACGGCACACGTGTCGCCCACGACGTCGAGCAAGCCCTCACCACCCACGGCGCCACGGTCTCCCGCCTCACGGTCGACGTGACGGCGACGGACCGCACCGACCTGTCGGCGCGGCTCACCACCACCGCGGCCGAAGAGCAGGAACCCCTTGGGGGAATCCTGTCCCTCCTGGGGTGGGCCGAGGGTGCACAGGTCGACCGCCCGACCGTACCGATTGCCATCGCCACCTCACTGGCACTGGTGCAGGCCGTCGGCGACGCAGGATTCGGTGTTCCGGTGTGGGCGGTGACGCGGGGTGCGGTGTCCGTCGTGCCTGGTGAGGTGCCGGAGACGGCGGGTGCGCAGCTGTGGGCGCTCGGCCGCGTTGCCGCTCTCGAACTCCCCGACCGCTGGGGTGGTCTGATCGATCTCCCGGCGGACACCGATACACGTACGGCGGCTCTGGCGCTGCGGGCACTGGCCGCCGGGATCGTGGCCGGTGAGGACCAGTTGGCGGTACGGCCCTCGGGCGCCTACGGCCGGCGCGTCGTTCAGGCAGGCCACCGGAAGCCCAAGGGCGCGAAGCCGGAATGGCGACCGCGCGGCACCGTGCTCGTCACCGGGGGAATGGGCGCCATCGGAACCCGGGTGGCCCGCTGGCTGGCCCGGAACGGAGCCGAGCACCTGGTGCTGACCGGCCGCCGTGGTGCCGGGACACCCGGCGCCGACGAGCTGGCCGGAGAGCTGCGGGCGTCCGGCGTTCAGGTCACGCTCGCGGCCTGCGATGTGTCCGATCGTGCCGCGCTAGCCGCGCTGATCGACGCGCATCCGCCGACCGCCGTCTTCCACACCGCCGGCGTGCTGAACGACGGGACGGTCGACACGCTCACCCCCGGACGTCTGGACGGGGTCCTGGGCCCCAAGGCGACGGCCGCCGTTCACCTGCACGAGCTCACCGCACACCTGGACCTTGACGCCTTCGTCCTCTTCGCCTCCGTCACCGGCGTATGGGGTAACGGCGGCCAGGCCGCGTACGCCATGGCCAACGCGGCTCTGGACGCGCTCGCCGAGCAGCGCCGTGCCGGCGGACTTGCGGCGACCTCCATAAGCTGGGGCCTCTGGGGCGGCGGCGGCATGGCCGAGGGCAACGGAGAGGTGAGCCTCAACCGCCGTGGCATCCGCGCGCTTGAGCCCGCCACCGGCATCGAGGCGCTGCAACGGACGCTCGACCAGGACACGACCTGCCGCACCGTCGTCGACGTGGACTGGTCTGAGTTCGCTCCGCGCACGGCCGCGCTGCGGCGCGGACGGCTTTTCGCGGACCTGCCCGAAGCGCGACGTGCGCTGGGGTCGGAAGGGGCCGCGCAGGAGGGTGCCGGGGCCGCCGAGTCGGCCGCCACATTTGCCGAGCGCATTGCGTCGCTGCCGGAGCCCGAACAGCGCCGGATACTCGTCGAGTTGGTCCGAGCCGAGGCGGCTGCCGTCCTGCGGCACGACACGACGGAACTCCTGGCGCCGCGTAGGTCCTTCAAGGACGCTGGGTTCGACTCGCTGACCGCGCTGGAGCTCCGCAACCGGCTGAGTACCGCGAGCGGTGTCGTCCTTCCCGTCACCGTCGTCTTCGACCACCCGAACCCCGGCGCCCTGGCGGACTTCTTGTACGGCGAGGCCCTGGGCCTGTCCGCGCAGCACGTCGCCGGGAGCGACCAGGCCGATACGGCCCGGCCGGCCATCGCCCCCGAAGAGCCGATCGCGATCGTCGGTATGGCCTGCCGTTACCCGGGCGAGGCCCACTCTCCTGAGGAACTGTGGAAGTTGCTCATGGACGAACGGGACGTCATCGGCCCCATGCCCACTGATCGGGGTTGGGATGTGGCGGGTCTGTTTGATCCGGAGCCTGGTGTGCCTGGGCGT
>NZ_BMVE01000037.1 GCF_014650555.1 Streptomyces goshikiensis
ACCGGGGCGACGTGACGATCACGCTTGAACGGCCTGCCGCCTTGGAGGAAGGACAGTCCTTTGCTTTTCGGCACCGCGGACGGGCTGCTGGCTCAGGGCATGTGATGCGCCTTCTCGACTGAGCCTCGTCAACGAAGCCAGAGCCGAATCGTTGCGGCAGTGACCGTGCCATGGAAGACATAGTGCTGTGACCGGGAAGGTTCGCCGGGTTGCTCCACGTGCTGGTTGGTAATGCTTTCCCGGACCAGTGGGGAGGCGGGATGGCGCAACCGGTCCGGGTTCGCGGGCTGACCGAGCAGGAGGGACAGAAACTCCAGCACATCGTGCGGCGGGGCAGTACCAGTTCGGTGCGGTTCCGGCGGGCCATGATGCTGCTGGCCTCGGCCGGCGGGAACACGGTCCCGGTCATAGCCCGGCTGGTCCAGGCTGACGAGGACACCGTCCGCGACGTGATCCACAACTTCAACGAGATCGGGCTCGCATGCCTGGACCCTCGCTGGGCGGGAGGCCGTCCCCGCCTTCTCGACCGTGACGACGAGGACTTCGTCGTCCAGACGGCCACCACCCGCCCGGCCGTGCTGGGCAAGCCCTTCACCCGCTGGTCCATCCGCAAGCTCGCCGATCACTTGCGGCGCAACATCACCCGGCCCGTCCGGATCGGCCGGGAGGCACTGCGCTGCCTACTGACCCGCCGTGGGATCTCCTTCCAGCGCACGAAAACATGGAAGGAGATCCCCGGATCCGAAGTTCGACGCCAAGCTTGCCCGGATCGAGTACGCGATCAATCAGCGGCCTGATCGCACGTTTGCCTTCGACGAGTTCGGACCGCTGGGCATCCGCCCCACCGCCGGCTCCTGCTGGGCGAGGCAAGGGCGGCCAGACCGGCTACCGGCCACCTACCGCCGCACCCACGGAGTCACGTATTTCCATGGCTGCTACTCCGTCGGAGACGACCAGCTCTGGGGCATCAACCGCAGGCGCAAGGGCATCGACCACACCTGGGCTGCCTTGAGATCGATCCGGGCCGCCCGCCCGGACGGAGCCCCGATCTACGTGATCCTCGACAACCTCTCCGCCCACTTGAACTGGAGAATCCGCAGGTGGGCGGCCCAGAACAAAGTTGAGCTGTGTTTCACGCCGACCTACGCGTCCTGGGCCAACCCGATCGAGGCCCACTTCGGACCCCTGCCGCAGTTCACCCTGGCCAACTCGAACCATCCCAACCACACGGTCCAGACCCGGACCCTGCACGCCTACCTGCTATGGCGCAACAAGAACGCCCGCCACCCCGACGTCCTCGCAGCCCAACGACGCGAACGTGCCCGCATTCGCAGCGAGAAGGGAATCCGCTGGGGCGGATGCCGGAAGAAAGTCGCGTGACCGTACTGACGGCACCGGCAACACTGACGCCATGACCCTCGATCGTGAAGATCTTCAGGCCGGCTGGAACCAGACCCGCGGCCATCTCGATGCCGCCCGGGCCCATCTCGCGGGCCTGCCGGGCCTCGATCTCTCAGCGACGCTGGAGTTCCTGGAGCACAACGAGCTGGGACTCGCCTTCGACTGCCTGACAGACCTCGGCGACGACCTCAACCCGCCGCTCAGCTTCTGGCAGCACTTGGACCGAGCAGCTCGCGAGATGCGGCTCTACAGCGACGCACTACACAAGCCTCACCTCACGGCCGCCGACCTCTGCCGTCGTCACCTCGCCGCCGCCTCCGAACAGGAGTGACCCGCCAACCCGGTGAACCTTCCCGGTCACAGCAATAGACGCGCTTGTCGAAGCGTGTCGCCACGGCGCGTGATCCCTTGAGGCCATTAA
>NZ_BMVE01000038.1 GCF_014650555.1 Streptomyces goshikiensis
CCGCAGCAGCGGTTGTTGCTGGAGACGTCGTGGGAGGCGTTGGAGCGGGCGGGTATTGATCCGCATTCGCTGCGCGGCTCAAGGACCGGCGTCTACGCCGGAGTGATGGCCCAGGAGTACGGCCCCCGACTCCACGAAAGCGCTGACGGATACGAGGGCTATCTACTGACCGGATCCTCCAGCAGTGTCGCTTCGGGTCGTATCTCGTATGTGCTGGGTCTGGAGGGGCCGGCGGTGACGGTGGACACGGCGTGTTCGTCGTCGTTGGTCGCGTTGCATCTGGCGGTGCGGGCGCTGCGCAGCGGTGAATGTGATCTCGCGCTGGCGGGTGGGGTGACGGTCATGGCCGAACCGGGCATGTTCGTGGAGTTCTCGCGGCAGCGGGGGCTGGCCGCCGATGGGCGGTGCAAGGCGTTCTCGGACTCGGCCGACGGCACGGGCTGGGCCGAGGGTGCGGGCGTGTTGCTCGTCGAGCGGTTGTCGGATGCGGTGCGTCATGGACATCGGGTTTTGGCGGTGGTGCGGGGTTCGGCGGTCAATCAGGACGGTGCGAGCAACGGACTGACGGCGCCCAGTGGGCGGGCCCAGTCGCGTTTGATTCGCCGGGCGTTGGCGGATGCGCGGTTGGGTGTGGGTGATGTGGATGTGGTGGAGGCGCATGGGACGGGGACGCGTCTGGGTGATCCGATCGAGGCGCAGGCGTTGTTGGCGACGTATGGGCAGCGGGATGTCGGGCGGCCTTTGCGGCTTGGTTCGCTGAAGTCGAATGTGGGTCATACGCAGGCTGCCGCTGGTGTGGCTGGTGTGATCAAGATGGTGATGGCGATGCGGCACGGTGTGCTGCCGAAGACTCTGCATGTGGATGAGCCGACGGCGGAGGTGGACTGGTCGGCGGGAACCGTCGCACTGCTGACGGAGCAGGAGCCGTGGCCGCGGGGCGAGCGTGTGCGGCGAGCTGGTGTCTCCTCGTTCGGTGTGAGTGGGACGAATGCGCATGTGGTGTTGGAGGAGGCGCCTGTTCCGGAGGAGGGGGAGTTCGTCGGGGATGCCCCGTTGGCTGTGGTGCCGGTGGTGGTGTCTGGTCGTTCTGCGGGTGTGATGGCTGAGCTGGCGTCCCGTGTGAGGGAGGTGGCTGGGTTTGGTCGGTTGGTGGATGTGGGGTTGTCGTCGGTGGTGTCGCGGTCGGTGTTCGAGCACCGGTCCGTGGTCCTGGCGGAAAACACAACGGAGTTGAACACCGGTCTGGATGCTGTGGCGGCTGGGGTGCCGTCGTCTGGTGTGGTGTCGGGTGTGGTGTCGGGGGAGGGTGGCCGGTCGGTGTTCGTGTTCCCTGGTCAGGGGACGCAGTGGGTGGGGATGGCGGTCCGGTTGTGGGCTGAGTCGGGTGT
>NZ_BMVE01000039.1 GCF_014650555.1 Streptomyces goshikiensis
GTTGCTGGGTAGTTGCTGTTCAGCTGGGGTCTGTCGAGGTTTTTGTGCTGACATGGATGCCGATTTGATGCTGCCGTTTTTGGTGGTTGGCTTGGACAGTTTGTTGCCGGTTGGTATGGCGGGTTTGGTGTTGCGGCTGGTCACGGGTGTGAGTGGGGCGTGTAGCGGATCGCGGTCGCGTGTGCGGTGAGCTCTTGGCCGTGGTGGGCATTGATGAGGGGCAGGAGCGGGCTGTTCGGGTTGCGGTGCTGTAGCCGGCCGTAGGTTTTCGCCGCGGAAAGCAGGGGCTGAGCCCAGCCGGGTGCCGTATAGCTTGCAGCTGCGGTGAGCCCGGCTGTCATGGGTCTTGAGGACGCTCAGGGTGTCGTCGATGTCGGTGGCGCGTATCAGGGCCAGTTGCGCTGTGCTGGCTCCGGTGATGGCGTGGATGGTGAGGGCTGCCGCGTACAGCGGGTGTGCCACTCGGGCCAGTCGTGCGAGCCAGGCCCCAACACGGGGTATCCCCTAGCCCAGTCTCAATCCATCTACAAGAATGAAGCACCAAGACTGACCGACCTCATCGTGAACCACGAGGCCGCTGCACCGCCCCAGGCTGCTCGTCACCCGACTGACAGGAATCGGCATGCGGATGACAGTGGACTTCGTCATCCGCTACAGCAGCACCGGCGAGCCGAGGGCAGCCTTCAGCCCCCTCCTGGCCAGCCCCGGGAGCTCCGCAGGCCAGGAGCCAGCCGTGCACAACCCGCCCCCTGCTGCCAGCCGCCCGCTTTTGAGCGGGCTGGTCCTGGAGGCGGAGCCGTAAGGACCGGGTGGGGGAGCGGAGCGGATCCGCCCAACGGGCCGAAGGCCCGGACCCCGTGAAACGGGGTCCCACCCAAGCCTGCAGAGCAGGCCGTTCGGAGTGGAGCGAAGCGGAACCCCGAACCGTCCGGAGCGAAGCGACGGACACCGGCCCGAAGGGCCGGCCCTTGGCTCGGCGAAGCCGAGCCTCGCCGAGCGCAGCGAGGCGGTTCTCTCCTGGGGCGCGCAGCGCCCCAGGAACCCGCTCCGCGGG
>NZ_BMVE01000040.1 GCF_014650555.1 Streptomyces goshikiensis
CCTGGTACGGCCCGGAGCGCCTGGCCCGGGTGAACCAGGACCGGGCAAACCGAGGCCTGCAGCCCTTGACGAACGAGAATCGCGCCCCACTTCCACCGGCCCCGCCCCGCGTCCCGCGCAGCGACAGGGGAAAGCCGCGCACTGGGGGAGGGGACTGCCAGTCCCCTCCCGTGGAGCACCCTGAATCCGGCGGGAGGGGGGACTGCCAGTCCCCGGGCAGGGGGGACTCTGTGTCCCGGCAGGGGGGACTGACAGTCCCCCAACCCTCTCCATTAACCCTCCCCGTGACTGAAACCCCCGTAGCGCCTGCGGCGCGTAGCGCCGATGACGCCCGCAGGGCAGGTGCAGGTAGTAGCGCGCGCGAGGCCGGCGGCTCCGCCGCGCCCGCAAACGCCAACGCGCCGGCCCGGAGAGCCGGCCGGGCGGCGCCGGCTTCCCAGCGCATCCCCCCAGCGCTGGCAGATGCCGTCCGCGCGGTGGAAGCGGGGTGGCCCAGGGAACTGGCGGTTCTCCTGCCAGACCACCGTCCGGCGGTGCTGAGGGAGGCGATCCTGCAAGCCCTGGACGGCGGGCGCACAGCACACCAGCTGGTGGAGCGGATCCAGCGACGATGGTGGGCCCACGGCTACGCCCGCGACCTGGCCGAGGGACAGCTCACCTCCGCGGTGGGCGTCGCGGTCGCTCTGGTGCGCCCGTCCGTGGACTGTCCTGATCCGATGTGCGAGGACGGCGTGACTCTGCACCTGGGTGACGGATGCCCGAAGTGCGATCAGCGTCGCACGGACCGCCGCCGAGGCCAGGTGCCCGCACTTCGGGAGAAGCGCCCCGCGCCTCAGTGGTGGGAGTGCGA
>NZ_BMVE01000041.1 GCF_014650555.1 Streptomyces goshikiensis
GGTGATGTGGATGTGGTGGAGGCGCATGGGACGGGGACGCGTCTGGGTGATCCGATTGAGGCGCAGGCGTTGCTGGCGACGTATGGGCAGCGGGACGCGGGGCGGCCTTTGCGGCTTGGTTCGTTGAAGTCGAATGTGGGTCATACGCAGGCTGCTGCGGGTGTGGCCGGTGTGATCAAGATGGTCATGGCGATGCGGCACGGAGTCCTGCCGAAGACTCTGCATGTCGATGAGGCCTCTCCCCATGTCGACTGGTCCGCGGGGGCCGTCGCACTGCTGACGGAGCAGGAGCCGTGGCCGGAGGTGGGGCGTCAGCGCAGGGCCGCGGTGTCCTCCTTCGGGCTCAGTGGGACGAATGCGCATGTGGTGTTGGAGGAGGCGCCTGTTCCGGAGGAGGGGGAGTTCGTCGGGGATGCCCCGTTGGCTGTGGTGCCGGTGGTGGTGTCTGGTCGTTCGGTGGGTGTGGTGGCTGAGCTGGCGTCCCGTGTGAGGGAGGTGGCTGGGTCTGGTCGGTTGGTGGATGTGGGGTTGTCGTCGGTGGTGTCGCGGTCGGTGTTCGAGCACCGGTCCGTGGTGCTGGCGGATAACGCAACGGAGTTGAACACCGGTCTGGATGCTGTGGCGGCTGGGGTGCCGTCGTCTGGTGTGGTGTCGGGTGTGGTGTCGGTCGAGGGTGGCCGGTCGGTGTTCGTGTTCCCTGGTCAGGGGACGCAGTGGGTGGGGATGGCGGTTCGGCTGTGGGCTGAGTCGGGTGTGTTCGCGGAGTCGATGGCGCGGTGTGAGGCGGCGTTT
>NZ_BMVE01000043.1 GCF_014650555.1 Streptomyces goshikiensis
CGAGCATGGGGCGAGCGAGCCTTCTCAGGACAGTCATGTCTTCCTGCTGCCCAAATACGGCATGTCCACCCGGTCCCGCATTAGCCTGTCGCCCACCGCTCCGAGGACGAGGGTGCTCCCGTGGGGCTATCCCTCCTCCTGGCCGGTTTTCCGGCAGCGGTGACGGTGGAGCACGCGCGCGTCCGTGTACAGCGCCCTAGAGATCCTCTTCAAAGATCAGATCCAGCGTCCGCGGGGTGTTCATGCGGTGTCGTGCCGGCTGAAGATACGAGTCACCGTGACCGTGGTGGTGACCGGCTCCGCGACGCCGTGGGTGGCGAGGTGGGAGGTGACGGCGGTGCGTACCCGGTCGTGGACATGCCTGGCGGTGTCCAGGGCGCGATGGCTCTCGGCCAGGACGCAGCGCACCTCGATGTGCCATCCCGAACCGTCCGGAGCCCGGTCGGCGCGGATTCCCGCCTCGGGCGGCGCGGGGTGGGGTGTGGTGACCGGGTGGGTGGGCGCGGCCGCTGCCGCGAGGCGGTGGACGAGACGGGGTTGCAGGCCGGCCACACCTGGAACCGCGAGGGCCGCCTCGGCCGCGACGCTGAGGAGTGAGGCCGTGTCGGTGGTGGTCATGACGTGTCACCGGCTGTGGGTGGTTCTGGGCTGGGGGGTGGCCATGGCTGCAGTACGTCGACCACGGTGATGTCGACGGCCGTCACGGCC
>NZ_BMVE01000044.1 GCF_014650555.1 Streptomyces goshikiensis
TGGACGGCGCTGGCGATACCCGCCTGGTGCGCCCCGTGGAAGGGCACCGCCGCACCACTGATCCCCGCCGGCACCGTCTCGGTCCCGCTCCGGAGCGCCGCGACGGTGCCGCCCGCCGCGGCGGCGCCGAGCGCGAGCCCGGCACCGCCCCAGCCGAGGAGGGCGCGGCGCGATGGCCGGGGCGCGACGCCCTCGGGCTCCCGCTGCTGCCGGTCGGACTCGTTGGCCGGATCGGTCATGGTGCTTCCCGCCTCTCCCTGACCGCGGTTACTTGGCGACGGCGGCGACGAGCTTGGACAGCGGCTCGGCCAGGGAGTTGACCCCGTCCGACAGCTCCTTGCGCTCCGCGTCGCCGACCTTGTCGTAGGAGGTGAAGTCGTAGCCGTTCTTGTCCGCGCGGTACCTGTCCAGCAGGACGCCGAGCGCGGAGAACTGGGTGTCGAGCTGCTTGACCAGGGCCGGGTCGTTCTTCTCGGCGGTCGGCTTGAGGAGCTCGTACGCCTTCTGCGCGCCTTCGAGGTTGCCCTTGAAGTCGACCAGGTCGGTGTGGGAGTAGCGCTCTTCCTCGCCGGTGACCTTGCCGGTGGCGACCTCGTCGAGGAGCTCCTTAGCACCGTTGGCCATCGAGGTGGGGGTGATCTCCGCCTGGCCGACCTTCTTCTGCCAGTC
>NZ_BMVE01000045.1 GCF_014650555.1 Streptomyces goshikiensis
TACGTATGTGCGTGAGGGTGGGTTCCTGCATGGGGCGGGGGAGTTCGACGCGGGGTTCTTCGGTATTTCGCCGCGTGAGGCGTTGGCGATGGATCCGCAGCAGCGGTTGTTGCTGGAGACGTCGTGGGAGGCGTTGGAGCGGGCGGGTATCGATCCGCATTCGCTGCGCGGCTCAAGGACCGGCGTCTACGCGGGCATGTTCCACCAGGAGTACGCGGCCCGGCTGCACGAAGCGCCCGCGGAGTTCGAAGGCCATCTGCTGACGGGAACGTCCGGCAGTGTCGCTTCGGGTCGTATCTCGTATGTGCTGGGTCTGGAGGGGCCGGCGGTGACGGTGGACACGGCGTGTTCGTCGTCGTTGGTTGCGTTGCATCTGGCGGTGCGGGCTTTGCGCAGTGGTGAGTGTGACCTGGCTCTTGCGGGTGGGGTGACGGTCATGGCGGAGCCGGGTGTGTTCGTGGAGTTCTCGCGGCAGCGGGGTCTGGCGTCGGATGGGCGGTGCAAGGCGTTCTCGGGCTCGGCCGACGGCACGGGCTGGGCCGAGGGCGTGGGTGTGCTGGCGGTGGAGCGGTTGTCGGATGCGGTGCGTCATGGGCATCGGGTTTTGGCGGTGGTGCGTGGTTCGGCGGTGAATCAGGACGGTGCGAGCAATG
>NZ_BMVE01000046.1 GCF_014650555.1 Streptomyces goshikiensis
GTCCCGGGGTCTTTCCGTCCTGCTGCGCGAAACGAGCATCTTTACTCGTAGTGCAATTTCACCGGGCCTATGGTTGAGACAGTCGAGAAGTCGTTACGCCATTCGTGCAGGTCGGAACTTACCCGACAAGGAATTTCGCTACCTTAGGATGGTTATAGTTACCACCGCCGTTTACTGGCGCTTAAGTTCTCAGCTTCGCACGCCCGAAAGCGCACTAACCGGTCCCCTTAACGTTCCAGCACCGGGCAGGCGTCAGTCCGTATACATCGCCTTACGGCTTCGCACGGACCTGTGTTTTTAGTAAACAGTCGCTTCTCGCTGGTCTCTGCGGCCACCCCCAGCTCACGGAGTAAATCCGATCACCAGTGATGGCCCCCCTTCTCCCGAAGTTACGGGGGCATTTTGCCGAGTTCCTTAACCATAGTTCACCCGAACGCCTCGGTATTCTCTACCTGACCACCTGAGTCGGTTTAGGGTACGGGCCGCCATGAAACTCGCTAGAGGCTTTTCTCGACAGCATAGGATCATCCACTTCACCACAATCGGCTCGGCATCAGGTCTCAGCCTTATATGAGGGACGGATTTGCCTACCCCTCGGCCTACACCCTTACCCCGGGACTACCACCGCCCGGGCTGGACTACCTTCCT
>NZ_BMVE01000047.1 GCF_014650555.1 Streptomyces goshikiensis
CCTCTCAAGGAGGTGGGAATACTCATCTTGAAGCAGGCTTCCCGCTTAGATGCTTTCAGCGGTTATCCCTCCCGAACGTAGCCAACCAGCCATGCCCTTGGCAGGACAACTGGCACACCAGAGGTTCGTCCGTCCCGGTCCTCTCGTACTAGGGACAGCCCTTCTCAATATTCCTACGCGCACAGCGGATAGGGACCGAACTGTCTCACGACGTTCTAAACCCAGCTCGCGTACCGCTTTAATGGGCGAACAGCCCAACCCTTGGGACCGACTCCAGCCCCAGGATGCGACGAGCCGACATCGAGGTGCCAAACCATCCCGTCGATATGGACTCTTGGGGAAGATCAGCCTGTTATCCCCGGGGTACCTTTTATCCGTTGAGCGACGGCGCTTCCACAAGCCACCGCCGGATCACTAGTCCCGACTTTCGTCCCTGCTCGACCCGTCGGTCTCACAGTCAAGCTCCCTTGTGCACTTACACTCAACACCTGATTGCCAACCAGGCTGAGGGAACCTTTGGGCGCCTCCGTTACCCTTTGGGAGGCAACCGCCCCAGTTAAACTACCCATCAGACACTGTCCCTGATCCGGATCACGGACCGAGGTTAGACATCCAGCA
>NZ_BMVE01000048.1 GCF_014650555.1 Streptomyces goshikiensis
TGGCGTTCGTTGGGTGTGGTGCCGGATGCGGTGGTGGGGCATTCGCAGGGGGAGATTGCTGCGGCGGTGGTGGCGGGTGGCCTGTCGTTGGAGGACGGGGCCCGTGTGGTGGTGTTGCGTGCACGGTTGATCGGGCGTGAGCTGGCGGGCCGTGGCGGGATGGCGTCGGTGGCGTTGCCGGTGGCGGTGGTGGAGGAGCGCCTGGGGCGCTGGGCTGGGCGTCTGGGGGTGGCGGTGGTGAACGGGCCGTCGGCCACGGTGGTCGCCGGTGACACGGATGCGGTGGCGGAGTTCGTGACCGTATGTGAGGCGGAGGGTGTGCGGGCGCGGCGTCTGCCGGTGGACTATGCCTCGCACTCGGCGCATGTGGAGACACTGGCAGCCGAGCTGGAGGAGGTCTTGGCGGGTATCCGTCCCCGGGCGGGTGTGATTCCGTTCTACTCGACGGTGGAGGCCGCGGCGATCGACACGGCGTCGTTGGATGCGGGGTACTGGTTCGGGAATCTGCGTCGGCCGGTGCGGTTCCAGGAGACGGTCGAGCAGCTGCTCGCGGATGGTTTCCCGGTGTTCGTGGAGGCCAGCGCGCACCCGGTGCTGACAGCTGCGGTCCA
>NZ_BMVE01000049.1 GCF_014650555.1 Streptomyces goshikiensis
CGCGGTACTTTTCACCATTCCCTCACGGTACTATCCGCTATCGGTCACCAGGGAATATTTAGGCTTAGCGGGTGGTCCCGCCAGATTCACACGGGATTTCTCGGGCCCCGTGCTACTTGGGAGATTCTTAAGCAAGCCGCTGATGTTTCGTCTACGGGGGTCTTACCCTCTACGCCGGACCTTTCGCATGTCCTTCGACTACATCAACGGTTTCTGACTCGCCGACCGGCCGGCAGACCGATCAAAAGAATTCCCACAACCCCGCATGCGCAACCCCTGCCGGGTATCACACGCATACGGTTTGGCCTCATCCGGTTTCGCTCGCCACTACTCCCGGAATCACGGTTGTTTTCTCTTCCTGAGGGTACTGAGATGTTTCACTTCCCCTCGTTCCCTCCACACTGCCTATGTGTTCAGCAGTGGGTGACAGCCCATGACGACTGCCGGGTTTCCCCATTCGGACACCCCCGGATCAAAGCTCAGTTGGCAGCTCCCCGGGGCCTATCGCGGCCTCTCACGTCCTTCATCGGTTCCTGGTGCCAAGGCATCCACCGTGCGCCCTTAAAAACTTGGCC